>NZ_CP012752.1:3315000-8115000 GCF_001302585.1 Kibdelosporangium phytohabitans
GAACCCACCAGGGTTGAAAACCTGGGGGATGAGCTGTGGGTAGGGGTGAAAGGCCAATCAAACTCCGTGATAGCTGGTTCTCCCCGAAATGCATTTAGGTGCAGCGTCGTGTGTTTCTCATCGGGGGTAGAGCACTGGATGGTCTAGGGGGCCTACAAGCTTACCAAAATCAACCAAACTCCGAATACCGGTGAGTGAGAGCGCGGCAGTGAGACTGTGGGGGATAAGCTTCATAGTCGAGAGGGAAACAGCCCAGAACACCAGCTAAGGCCCCTAAGTGTGCGCTAAGTGGGAAAGGATGTGGGGTCGCCCAGACAACCAGGAGGTTGGCTTAGAAGCAGCCACCCTTGAAAGAGTGCGTAATAGCTCACTGGTCAAGTGGTCCTGCGCCGACAATGTAGCGGGGCTTAAGCGTACCGCCGAAGCTGTGTCATTCGTACATGTGATCCATTTGGTTCTTCGGAGTCTTATGCAGTCGTGCGGATGGGTAGGGGAGCGTCCTGTAGCCATGGAAGCGGCGACGGAAGTCAGCCGTGGAGGCTATGGGAGTGAGAATGCAGGCATGAGTAGCGAAAGCAGAGTGAGAACCTCTGCCGCCGGATGACCAAGGGTTCCTGGGCCAGGCTAATCCGCCCAGGGTAAGTCGGGACCTAAGGCGAGGCCGACAGGCGTAGTCGATGGACAACGGGTTGATATTCCCGTACCCGCGTGAACGCGCCCATGATGAGGCGGTTGATGCTAACCACCCAAAGCAGCTTTCTGAACCTTCGGGTGAGGTTTGTTGTGGAGCGTGGGAACCGATTCCGTATTAGTCAAGCGATGGGGTGACGCAGGAAGGTAGTTCCGCCAGTGAGTGGATTAACTGGTGTAAGCGTGTAGGGTCTGGTGTAGGTAAATCCGCACTGGGTGTATCCTGAGACGTGATGCGTAGCCGATTGAGGCGAAGTGGATGATCCTATGCTGCCGAGAAAAGCCTCTAGTGAGTGTTCAAGCGGCCCGTACCCTAAACCGACACAGGTGGTCAGGTAGAGAATACTAAGGCGTTCGGGTGAACTGTGGTTAAGGAACTCGGCAAAATGCCCCCGTAACTTCGGGAGAAGGGGGGCCGTGTGGCGTGAAGGGACTTGCTCCTGGAGCGTTGTGTGGCCGCAGAGACCAGCGAGAAGCGACTGTTTACTAAAAACACAGGTCCGTGCGAAGTCGTAAGACGATGTATACGGACTGACGCCTGCCCGGTGCTGGAACGTTAAGAGGACGGGTTAGTCACGTGAGTGGCGAAGCTCAGAATTTAAGCGCCAGTAAACGGCGGTGGTAACTATAACCATCCTAAGGTAGCGAAATTCCTTGTCGGGTAAGTTCCGACCTGCACGAATGGCGTAACGACTTCTCGGCTGTCTCAACCACAGGCCCGGTGAAATTGCACTACGAGTAAAGATGCTCGTTACGCGCGGCAGGACGGAAAGACCCCGGGACCTTTACTATAGCTTGGTATTGGTGCTCGGTTCGGCTTGTGTAGGATAGGTGGGAGACTGTGAAGCTCTGACGCTAGTTAGGGTGGAGTCATTGTTGAAATACCACTCTGGTCGAATTGGGTGTCTAACCTCGGACCATGATCTGGTTCAGGGACAGTGCCTGGTGGGTAGTTTAACTGGGGCGGTTGCCTCCCAAAGAGTAACGGAGGCGCTCAAAGGTTCCCTCAGCCTGGTTGGCAATCAGGTGTTGAGTGCAAGTGCACAAGGGGGCTTGACTGTGAGACTGACGGGTCGAGCAGGGACGAAAGTCGGAACTAGTGATCCGGCCATGGCTTGTGGAAGCGTGGTCGCTCAACGGATAAAAGGTACCCCGGGGATAACAGGCTGATCTTGCCCAAGAGTCCATATCGACGGCATGGTTTGGCACCTCGATGTCGGCTCGTCGCATCCTGGGGCCGGAGTAGGTCCCAAGGGTTGGGCTGTTCGCCCATTAAAGCGGTACGCGAGCTGGGTTTAGAACGTCGTGAGACAGTTCGGTCCCTATCCGCCGCGCGCGTAGGAGACTTGAGGAAGGCTGTCCCTAGTACGAGAGGACCGGGACGGACGAACCTCTGGTGTGCCAGTTGTTCTGCCAAGGGCATGGCTGGTTGGCTACGTTCGGAAGGGATAACCGCTGAAGGCATCTAAGCGGGAAGCTCGTTCCAAGATGAGGTCTCCCACCCCTTTGTGGGTTAAGGCTCCCAGCTAGACGACTGGGTTGATAGGCCAGAGATGGAAGCACGGTAACGTGTGGAGTTGACTGGTACTAATAGGCCGAGGACTTGCTCACAAAGATGTTACGCATCCACTGTACGGTTCTGAAACACCAAACCGGGGCCCCTGGGTTTGTGGGGGTTGGTTTGTGTGGTTTCGTGGTTTTACCGTGGTTTTAGCGAAGAGGAAACGCCCGGTCCCATTCCGAACCCGGAAGCTAAGCTCTTCAGCGCCGATGGTACTGCACTGGGTACGGTGTGGGAGAGTAGGACACTGCGGTAATTTTTTTCGAGGGGCCCCGCGAGAAATCGCGGGGCCCTTTCGGTATGTCACGTTCTTCGTCTCGCAACGGCCTGAACCTCTTGCCTGGTAGGCCGGTTGTTACCATGGTCGATGGCCTGCTGGCCGACTTGTGAATGTTTCAGCCCCGCCCGACGGGGCGTGGAGGTCTAGGTGTCAGAGTTCGAACGGCCCGACGGCGGCAGCGGCGACCAGCCGCGCGGTCGCGGAGCCGGCGGCGATCGTCAAAACGATCGCCGTAACGACGGTCGGCGTGGGTACGCCGCCGACCGCAAGCCACGAGCAGCCGGCGCGGACAAGGGCAGGCGCGACTCATGGCGTGGTGACGACCGCCGTGACGACCGCCCACGCTTCAACCGCGACGACAAACCCCGCCGGGACAGCTCCGACCGGCGTGACTTCCGCCGTGACGACCGCGGCGACGACCGCAAGGACTTCAACCGCGGCCGTGACGACCGGCCGTTCCGCAAGCCCGCACGCGACAACAACTCGCGCGGCTACGACCGCGACAAGCCCCGCCGCGACTTCACTTCCGGTGACCGCGGGGGCAACCGCTGGGAGAACAGGAACGACACCCGCGGCGGCGACCGGCGCGGACCCGACCAGGACCGCCC
Organism: Kibdelosporangium phytohabitans; assembly: GCF_001302585.1. GTDB lineage: Bacteria > Actinomycetota > Actinomycetes > Mycobacteriales > Pseudonocardiaceae > Kibdelosporangium > Kibdelosporangium phytohabitans. Next base: position 3,318,140 of record NZ_CP012752.1, read on the forward strand.
ACGCCGCACCTTCGACCGGGACGACCGGCCCCGGTTCAACCGGGACGACAAACCCCGTCAGAGCTTCAACCGCGACGACCGGCCTCGCCGCGACTTCGACCGCGGCCGGAGCGCCGACCGCGGTGGCGACCGGGGTGGCGACCGGGGCCCGCGCCGCGACTTCAACCGCGACGACCGTCCCCGCAACGACTTCGGGCGTGGCAGCGGCCAGGGCGACCGGCCCCGCAGGGATTTCAACGGCGACCGCGGCCCGCGCAAGGACTTCAACCGGGACGACAAACCCCGTCGCACCTTCAACGGCAGCGACGACCGGCCCCGCTACAACCGCGACGACAAGCCTCGCCGGAGCTTCGGCGACGACCGTGGTCCCCGTAAGGACTATGGCCGTGACGACAAGCCTCGGCAGAGTTTCGGTGGTGACCGTGGTCCCCGTAAGGATTACGGTCGCGATGACAAGCCTCGGCAGAGTTTCGGTGGTGACCGTGGTCCTCGTAAGGATTACGGTCGCGATGACAAGCCTCGCCGGAGCTTCGGCGACGACCGCGGCCCCCGTAAGGACTTTGGCCGCGACGACCGGCCCCGCCGGGATTTCAGTGGCGGCGACCGCGGCCCGCGCAAGGACTTCAATCGAGAAGACCGGCCACGCCGCGACTACGGCGACAACCGGCCCCGCCGCGACTTCGGCCGCAGTGACAACCAAGGCGACCGTCCCCGTCGCGATTTCGACCGCGGCGGAGACAGGGGCGGAGACCGAGGCCCCCGTCGTGACTTCGGCAGCGGCGACCGGCCCCGCAAGGATTTCAACCGGGACGACCGGCCACGCCGCGACTACGGCGACGACCGTCCCCGCAGGGACTTCACCCGCGATGACAGCCAGAACGACCGTCCGCGGCAGGACTTCGAAAGCCAGGACGATCTGCGTCCCAGCGCCGAGGTCAGCGAGGTCGAAGGCCAGGAGCTGAGCGGTGACCGCCCGGTCCAGGACTCGGACCGGGCCGAATCCGCCGACGTCGTCGAGCGCGACGACCTGACGGCGGAGGGCGAAGCCGGGCAGGACGAGGCCGGGCAGGACGAAGCCGAGGTGGGCGACACCCGGCCCAGGAAACCCGTCAACCCGAACCTGGCCACGTTGCCGGAGGGCGCGGACATCTCCAGGCTCGACCCCGAGGCACGGCAGGAGCTCAGGAGCCTGCCGAAGGCGCAGGCCGAGGACGTCGGCCAGCACCTCGCCGCGGCGGGCATGCTGATCGACGAAGACCCCGAAACGGCCCTCAAGCACGCCCGGATCGCGCGCGGCAAGGCATCCCGGGTCGCGATCGTCCGGGAAGCCGCCGGGCTGGCCGCGTACCACGCGGGGGAGTGGTCCGAGGCGTTGTCGGACCTGCGTGCGGTGCGCCGGATGACCGGCTCCAACACGCACATCGCCGTGATGGCCGACTGCGAGCGTGCTCTCGGCCGCCCCGAGCGCGCGCTGGACCTGGCCAAGGAAGCCGGGGCGGACATCAGCCCGGCGACTGCCGTCGAGCTGCGGATCGTCGCGGCCGGCGCACGGCGTGACATGGGGCAGTTGGACGCCGCGGTCGTTGCCTTGCAGGGACCGGACCTGGACCCCAAGCGCAAGGACCCGTGGAGCGCGCGGCTGTTCTACGCGTACGCCGACAACCTCGAGGCTGCCGGGCGTACCGACGAGGCGATCCGCTGGTTCCTCAACGCCGCTCAGGCCGACGACGAGGAAGAGACCGACGCGGCCGAGCGGGCCGTGGAACTCGGGGCCGCGCTGCGGTGAAACGCCGTCTGCTCGACATCTACGACGCACTGCTGCTCGACCTGGACGGAACCGTCTACCGCGGTGGTCAGGCGGTTCCGGGAGCAGCGGAAACCGTCCAGGCGGCCAGGGAGAACGGCACAGCTGTCCGGTTCGTCACCAACAACGCCTCGCGCAGCCCCGAGGATGTCGCGGAGCACCTGACGAGTCTCGGCGTCGCCGCCGAGCCGTCCGAAGTCAGCACCAGCGCACAGGCAGCGGGCACTGTCCTCGCCGAGCGGCTCCAACCCGGCGACGAGGTTCTCGTCGTCGGCACGGACGCGCTCGCCGACATCGTCAGTGCCGCCGGCCTGCGGCCCGTCCGGTCGTTCACCGACACCGTCAAAGCCGTTGTCCAGGGCCTGTCACGGGAGCTCGCGTACCGCGACCTCGCCGAGGCGACCCTGGCGATCAGGGCGGGCGCGTTGTGGGTCGCGTGCAACATGGACGCCACTCTGCCGACCGAGCGCGGTGAACTGCCCGGCAACGGATCCCTGGTCGCCGCGGTACGCGCCGCGACCGGCCAGGAACCCGTCGTCGCGGGCAAACCCGCACGGCCGTTGATGGACGAGGCGATCACGTCGGCCAACGCGGGCAGCCCGCTGGTCGTCGGGGACCGGCTCGACACGGACATCGCCGGAGCCGTCACCGCCGAGGTGGACGCTCTGCTCGTGCTGTCCGGGGTCACGACGCCCGCCGATCTGCTGGCGGCGCCCGCGTGGCTCAGGCCCCGGTACGTCGCGACGTCGATCGGGGACGTGTGCGGTCCCGCCGCCGGGCTGGAGATTGCGGCACAACGTACATGGGAAGTCGACCGGACCGACCACCAGTTGACCGCCCGGTGGACCGGAAACGGCCCACCCGTGGACGAACTGGCCTTATTGCGGGCGCTGTGCGCCGCGCACCGGCCGATCGACGGCGGCGAGATCAAGGTCCGCGCCGAAGACGACACGACACGAGCCGCACTTGTGGCACTGGGAATTGCCAGAACGGCGGTACCGTGAAGTGGTGCAGCTCAACTCCGAAGGCAGTTGGCGGCCGCCCGTCCCGGGCCCGCCGCCGGACCCGGCCGAGGTGACCACGGCGGCGATCGACGCGGCGCTGGCCGGCCTGGAAGGGCTCGACCAGCTGGAGCCGGTCGAGCACGTCGGCCGGTTCGACGCGGTGCACACGGCGCTCACCGAGGCGCTGTCCAGCATCGACAAGGTCTGATGTCCCATGGCCCGCAGGTCGCGGCTGGATGCTGAGCTCGTGCGTCGTGGCCTGGCCAGGTCACGCGAGCACGCGTCCCAGCTGATCGCGGACGGCCAGGTCACCGTCAAGGGAGTGGTGGCCAAGAAGGCCGCCACCGCCGTGGAAACCGACGCGCCAGTCCTCGTCCGTGAGGACGCCGACGAGAACTGGGCGTCGCGCGGCGCGCACAAGCTACTCGGCGCGCTCGAGGCGTTCGGTCCGGACGGGTTGACCGTCAAGGGAAAGCGGTGCCTCGACGCGGGCGCGTCCACTGGCGGGTTCACAGATGTGTTGTTGCGCAACGAGGCCACTCAGGTCGTCGCCGCGGATGTCGGCCGTGGACTGCTGGTCTGGCGGCTGATGACCGATTCGCGTGTCATGGTGCTCGACAAGACCAACGTCCGCAGCCTGACACCGGAGCTGACCGAAGGGCCGGTCGACCTCGTGGTCGCCGACCTGTCGTTCATCTCGCTGAAGCTCGTCCTGCCCGCGTTGCTCGCGTGCACGACCGACGACGCCGACCTGGTGCCGATGGTCAAACCCCAGTTCGAAGTCGGCAAACAACGATTGGGATCCGGCGGTGTCGTACGGGATCCCGGACTGCGTGCCGACGCGGTCATCGAGGTGCTCACCGCGGCGGCGGAGCTCGGCCTGCGCCCGCACGGCGTCGTGGCCAGCCCCTTGCCGGGGCCGTCGGGCAACGTGGAGTACTTCGTGTGGCTGCGACGTGGTGACCGGCTCGACCCCGGGCAGGTCGCCGACATGGTTCACGCTGCTGTGCGGAAAGGACCACAATGACCGACGAAAGACCGTCGATCTACGAGATCCTGATGGTCGTGCACACCGGCCGCCACGCGAATCGGCGGACCGCCGAACTGGTGGCCGAGCAGTTCGCGAAAGCGGGGGTGTCCGTCCGGGCGCTCGACGTCGAATCCGGTGACTTCAGCCCCAGCCTGGCCACGGTTGCCGTGGACGAGAACGCCGCGAAAGGCGTCGACCTGGTGTTCGTCCTCGGCGGCGACGGGACCTTGCTGCGTGCCGCGGAACTCGCCCGCCCGGCAGGTGTGCCGGTGCTCGGCGTGAACCTCGGCCGGGTCGGGTTCCTCGCCGAGGCCGACTCCGACGACCTCGACGTGGCCGTGCGGCGCGTGCTGGACGGCAAGTTCCACGTCGACGAGCGGATGACGCTGGAGGTCGTGGCCACCCACGAAGGCGACGAGATCGCGCGGACGTGGGCGCTCAACGAGGCCAGTGTGGAGAAAAGCAGCCGGGACAAGATCCTGGACGTGCTGATCGAGGTCGACGGCCGCCCGGTGTCGGCGTTCGGTTCGGACGGCGTGCTGTGCGCGACCCCGACCGGTTCGACGGCGTACGCGTTCTCCGCGGGCGGACCCGTGATCTGGCCGGATGTGCAGGCCATGCTCGTGGTGCCCAGCAACGCGCACGCCATGTTCGCGCGGCCGTTGGTCGTGTCGCCCACGTCGACCGTGGCGATGGAGGTCGACCCGAACGGGCACCCTGCGGTGCTGTTCTGTGACGGGCAACGCACCTTCGACCTGCCGCCGGGCGCGCGGGTGGAGGTTTCGGCCGGATCGGAGCCGGTCAGGCTCGTGCGGCTGTGGGACGGGCCGTTCACCGACCGGCTCGTGAAGAAGTTCGGTTTGCCGGTACAGGGGTGGCGGAAGCGGTGACCGTCGGAGTGGGTAGGTAGGGTTCGCACTGTGCTGGCCGAGATGCGCATCCAGGGCCTCGGCGTCATCGACGAGGCGACCCTGCAACTGGACCCCGGGTTCACGGTAGTGACAGGTGAGACCGGGGCGGGTAAGACCATGGTCGTGACCGGGCTGCATCTGCTGTCCGGTGGCCGCGCGGAGGCGTCGAGAGTGCGCTCCGGCGCGAGCCGTGCCGTGGTCGAGGGCCGTTTCCACGTGCCGCCTGATTCACGGGCGGCGAAGGTGGCGGTCGACGCGGCGGCGGAACCGGACGAGGACGGCAGCCTGATCGCGTTGCGGACAGTCGGGTCGGACGGTCGTTCCCGGGCCCACCTCGGTGGCCGCTCGGTGCCCGTCGGCGTGCTGTCCGAACTGGCCGAGCAGCTGATCGCGGTGCACGGTCAGAACGACCAGCTGCGCCTGCTGCACCCGGCGGAGCAACGCGCGGTGCTGGACACGTTCGCCGGGGACGCGGTCGCCAAGGCGTTGGCGGAGTACCGGTCGACCCGGGCCGAGTGGCTCGACGTGATCGAGGAACTGCGCGAGAAGACCGAGCGAGCGCGTGAACTGGCCAAACAGGCCGACATGCTGCAGCACGGGCTGAAGGAGATCGAGGCGGTCGACCCGAAGCCGGGCGAGGACACCGCGCTGGTCGACGAGGCACGCAGGCTGGCGGACGTCGACCAGTTGCGTGAGGCGGCGGCGGGCGCGCACTTCGCGTTGAGCGGGTCCCCCGACGACCCGGCGGACGGCAGCGGCGCGTTGTCGTTGATCGACGAGGCAAGGCGGCGCCTGTCGGCGTCGGAAGACCCGAAGCTGCGTGACCTCGAGCCCCGGCTGGCCGAGGCGGCGGTGCTGGTGAGCGACGTGAACAACGAGCTCAGCAGTTACGTGGAAGGCCTTGAGGCGGACCCGGCGCGGTTGGAGCAGGTGCTGGCGCGGCAGGCCGAGCTGAAGATGCTGACCCGCAAACACGCCACGGACATCGACGGTGTGCTGGCGTGGGCGGCGGACGCGGCGCAGCAGCTGACGGGCCTGGACACCTCCGAAGAAGCCCTCACCGCGCTGGCGTCCCGCCGTGACGCGCTGGCGGCCGAGCTGGCCAGGCACGCGTCGACGTTGACCGAGCAGCGTGAGCGCGCGGCGCAGGAGTTGTCCTCCGAGGTGACCGCGGAGCTGGCTGGGCTGGCGATGGGGTCGGCGGGGATCGACGTCGCCGTCCGTCCCCGGATGGCCTCAGCGGACGACGTGTACGCGCTGCAGGTCGGCGACGTGCAACTGTCCGCCGGACCGGATGGCGTCGACGAGGTCGAGCTGCGGCTCAAGGCGCACGACGGCGCACAGGCGTTGCCGGTGCACAAGGCGGCTTCCGGCGGTGAACTGTCGCGCGTGATGCTGGCGATCGAGGTTGTGCTCGCGCACGCGGATCCCGTGCCGACCATGGTGTTCGACGAGGTTGATGCCGGGGTTGGCGGTCGGGCGGCGATCGAGATCGGTCGGCGGTTGGCTCGGTTGGCTCGTAGTCACCAGGTTGTCGTCGTCACGCACTTGGCTCAGGTCGCTGCTTTCGCTGACCGGCACTTGGTCGTGGACAAGTCGGCTAAGGGCGGGCTCACCAAGTCCGGTGTCAAGACGTTGTCGGCGGAGCAGCGGGTTGTGGAGCTTGCTCGGATGCTTGCCGGGATGGAGTCCACCGAGACTGGTCGGGCTCACGCTGAGGAGCTGCTCGGGCTGGCTGAGACTGTCAAGCGCGAAGCCATCAACGGGAAGAAGTCTCGGCGTAAGCGTTCTTGAGTTCCTGGTTCCGGCACGGAACAAGATCGGTCCCTCGCCGGGTGGCAGACCTCTGGGCAGGAGGTACCCCAGAAGGCCTGGTGTGCGCTTGCGCGCTCGCCGACCGGGGTTCGGGTTGCGCGCCGCCTGCTTTGCGCATGCGCTCGGGCCCAAAGATCCCGAAAGCCCTGGAGCGGCGCCGATTTCACATAGGGTGGGGGCGCCCATACGCTTTCCGGCGAGGAGAGCCCCGCAGGCATACGAAGCCGCTTGAGCATGACCTGGTGGGCGGGGCTTCGCCTTTACGGCTCTCCTTGGGCGCCCCAGGGCCCCTATGTCAAATCGGCGCCGCCCCAACCCACCGAGACGCAACCTCTCGGGCATGCACTGAACCAACCCACCAAGAGCCCAATCGGCATGAGCATGCGCCGATCAGAGCCGGACTGCGCGGATGAGCTTGTACCCAGAGTGTTCTCCGTGTGTCCAGGCGGGTTCGACGCCATCAACCGGGTGAACGCCGCCCAATCCCACCGATCTTGGTCCCGCGCTGGGGATCTTCGGACCTTTGCGGCATTTCTGCGTATTTTCGCTGGTCACGGCATGTCACCTGTGGATCGCTCTGCTGAGTGAGTGTCGGTCTGCGTCGGCGTGGCGTGGTCACTGTGGACTGTCCATTTGTCACTATCGCTGTTATGAAGCTTCCGGGAGTGCTCAATCGCGCAGGTCAGAGTCAGCCCGGCGTCACCGGGGTCGCCAGGGTCGACCGCCGCACCGGTGACCTGCTTCGGCGGATCGGACCCGGCGACATCGTCGTTCTCGACCAGCTCGACCTCGATCGGGCCACCGCAGACGCGTTGGTCGCCGCGGGGGTCGCCGGTGTCGTCAACGCTTCTCCTTCCATCTCAGGGCGTTTTCCCAATCTCGGCCCTGAACTTCTTGTCGAAGCCGGGATTCCGCTCGTCGACGGTGTCGGTGTCCACGCGCTGCGGGAGATCCGGGAGGGCAGCAAGCTCCGGCTGCACGGTTGCGTTGTCTACTGCGGCGACAAGGAAGTCGCCACCGGCGTCCAGCAGACCGCCGAGACCATCGCCGACCAGATGATCGAGGCGAAGGCGGGCATGTCCGCCCAGCTGGAGGCGTTCTCCGCCAACACCATCGAGTTCCTGCGCCGCGAGCGTTCGCTCATCCTCGACGGCATCGGTGTCCCCGAGATGCGGGTGCCCATCAAGGGACGGCAGGTGCTCATCGTCGCTCCTGGCACCGACCACGTCGAGGACCTCAAGCAGCTCAAGCGTTACATCTCCGAGCACCGGCCTGTTCTCGTCGGGGTCTCCGGTGGCGCCGACGCGCTCAAGGACGCCGGGTACAAGCCGGAGATCATCGTCGGGGACCCCGACCGCATCAGCACCGACACGCTGCTCGGCGGCGCCGAGGTCGTCATCCCCGCCGACGCCGGTGGGCACGCGCCCGGCCTCGAGCGCATCCAGGACCTCGGCATCGGTGCTGTCACGTTCCCCGCGTCCGGCAACGCCGAGGATCTCGCACTGCTGCTGGCCGACGCGCACGGCGCCTGCCTTGTCGTCACCGTCGGTTTCCAGGCCACGTTGCGGGAGTTCCTCGACAGCGGCCGGTCCGGCTCCAACCCGTCGACCTTCCTCACGCGACTCAAACTCGGCAGCAAACTCGTCGACGGCAAGGCCGCGGCGAGTTTGCACCGCAGCCGTGTCTCCACCGCGGCCATCGTCCTTCTCGTTCTCGCCGCTCTCGTCGCCGTCGCCGCCGGGCTGGCCGTTTCCGGTGTCGGCGGGTCCTACGCCGACTGGACGGTCAGCACCTGGAACGACTTCGTCGCCTGGATCAAGGGGCTGTTCACGTGATCTCGCTGCGCTACCACATCATCTCCGTCGCCGCGGTCTTCCTCGCCCTCGCGGTCGGGGTCGTGCTCGGGTCGAGCACGTTGAGCCGGACGCTGCTGTCCGGGCTCGCCGACGACCGCGACGGGCTGGCCAAGCAGGTCGCCGACCTGCAGGCCGAACGCAACGGCCTGAACGTGAAGCTGGCCAGCTCCGACGGGTTCGCCGGTTCGATCGGGCCGATGGCGGTCCGCGGTGAGCTGGACCAGCGCACGGTTGTCCTGATCACCGCGTCCGACGCGCGTCCGGCCGACCGGGACGCGGTGAAGTCCCTGATCGGCAACGCGGGTGGCACGGTGTCCGGTGAGCTGGCGCTGACCGACGCGTTCGCCGACCCGCAGAAGGCCGACCAGTTGCGGGACGTCGTCACCCGGCTGCTGCCCGCCGGGCTGCAGCTGCCGACCGCGTCGGACCCCGGCACGCTCGCCGGTGGCCTGGTCGGGTCGCTCGCCGTGATCAACAAGGACACCAACCAGCCGCAGGCCAAGCCGAACGAGGTCACCGCGGCGCTCACCGGCCTGTCCGACGGCGGTTTCGTCCGCATGCCGGAGAACTTCAAGCCCGGCCAGCTCGCGCTGGTCCTCACGGGGAGCGCGTTGACGGGCAACGGCGCCGGGGACCGCGCGTCGACGATGGCCCGGTTCGCCGCCCAGATCGACCGGTCCGGCGCTGGTGCGGTGCTCGCCGGTGACACGGGCTCGGCGGACGCCACCGGCCCGGTGGGGATGGCGCGTGCGGACACCGCCACGACCGCCATTCTGTCCACAGTGGACAACGTTGAGCTGAACGCCGGTCGGGTGGCGACCGTGCTCGCGCTCAGCGAGCAGCTCGAGGGCAAGGCCGGCCGGTACGGCACCGCTGGCACGGCGCAGTCAGTCGTGCCCTGATTGTGACACACGGTAACGGGCGACACGCTTCTATACCCTGGTTCCCCACCGGTCGGCAAGAAGGTGTTACCGTGGAGCCCCGTGGAAAACAGTAGGCGACTGCCTCAAGCGCGGACGACAAAGCACGTTTTTGTGACGGGGGGCGTCGCCTCCTCACTGGGCAAGGGACTCACCGCTTCCAGCCTCGGCCAGCTCCTGACCTCACGCGGTCTGCGCGTCACGATGCAGAAGCTCGACCCGTACCTCAACGTCGACCCCGGCACGATGAACCCGTTCCAGCACGGCGAGGTGTTCGTGACCGAGGACGGCGCCGAGACGGACCTCGACATCGGGCACTACGAGCGCTTCCTCGACCGCGAGCTGACCGGCACGGCCAACGTCACGACCGGCCAGGTGTACTCGACCGTGATCGCCAAGGAGCGGCGTGGCGAGTACCTCGGCGACACCGTGCAGGTCATCCCGCACATCACGGACGAGATCAAGTCCCGCATCCAGGCCATGGCGCTGCCGGACGCGAACGGCATCGTCCCCGACGTGGTGATCACCGAGGTCGGCGGCACGGTCGGTGACATCGAGTCACTGCCGTTCCTTGAGGCCTGCCGCCAGGTCCGGCACGACGTCGGCCGGGACAACTGCTTCTTCCTGCACGTGTCGCTGGTGCCGTACCTGGCGCCGTCCGGTGAGCTGAAGACCAAGCCGACGCAGCACTCCGTGGCCGCGCTGCGCAACATCGGCATCCAGCCGGACGCGATCGTCTGCCGCGCCGACCGGGAGATCCCGGACTCGTTGAAGCGCAAGATCGCGCTGATGTGCGATGTGGACACCGACGCGGTCGTGGCCGCGCCGGACGCGCCGTCCATCTACGACATCCCCCGCGTGCTGCACGGCGAGGGGCTGGACGCGTACGTCGTGCGCCGCCTCGGCCTGCCGTTCCGCGACGTGGACTGGGCTGTGTGGGGCGACCTGCTCGGCCGCGTGCACAACCCGAAGGAGACCGTCCGGATCGCGGTCGTCGGCAAGTACGTCGACCTGCCGGACGCGTACCTGTCGGTCACCGAGGCCCTGCGCGCCGGTGGGTTCGGCAACCGCGCGAAGGTCGAGATCGTCTGGGTCGCGTCGGACTCGTGCGAGACGCCGTCCGGTGCGGCGCACGCGCTGTCCGGTGTGGACGGCGTGCTGATCCCCGGCGGGTTCGGCGTGCGCGGCATCGAGGGCAAGCTCGGTGCGATCAGCTTCGCCCGCGACCGCAAGATCCCGCTGCTGGGCCTGTGCCTCGGCCTGCAGTGCATGGTGATCGACGTGGCCCGCAACCTCGCCGGGCTGACCGGTGCGAACTCCGCCGAGTTCGACGAGAACACCGAGCACCCGGTCATCTCCACCATGGCCGACCAGGAGGACGTCGTCGCGGGTGAGCGCGACATGGGCGGCACGATGCGGCTCGGCGCGTACACGGCCGCGCTGACGCAGGGCTCGGTCGTGGCGAACGCGTACGGCTCGACGTCGGTGTCCGAGCGGCACCGGCACCGCTACGAGGTCAACAACGCCTACCGCAAACGTTTGTCCGAGGCCGGTCTGGTCTTCTCCGGCACCTCGCCGGACGGGCACCTGGTCGAGTTCGTCGAGCTGCCGGAGGACAAGCACCCGTTCTTCGTCGGCACGCAGGCGCACCCCGAGCTCAAGAGCCGCCCGACCCGCCCGCACCCGCTGTTCGCCGGGTTCGTGAAGGCCGCGCTGGCGTACCGCACGGCGGACCGGCTGCCGGTCGAGCTGCCGGAGAACAACCACATCGTGAGCGTGGGCTCATGACCGAGCGGCACGCGTTCGAGGTGGTGTCCACGAAGGACATCCACATCGGCAAGGTGGTCGGGCTGCGGATGGACGAGGTCCGCATGCCCGGCGGTGGCACGGCCATGCGCGAGGTCGTCGAGCACCTCGGCGCGGTCGCCGTGGTCGCACTGGACGACGAGGACAAGGTCGTCCTGATCCACCAGTACCGCCACCCGGTCGGCCGCAGGCTGTGGGAACTGCCCGCGGGCCTGCTGGACGTCTCGGGCGAGGACGCGGTCACCACCGCCGCCCGTGAACTGGAGGAGGAGGTCGACCTCGCCGCTGACCAGTGGGGTGTCCTGGTGGACGTCGCCGCGTCGCCGGGCTTCACCGACGAGGTCGTCCGGGTTTTCCTGGCGCGTGGCCTGACCAAGGCCAACCGCGTCGAGCCGGAAGGCGACGAGGAGGCCGACATCGTGGTCGAACGCGTCCCGTTGGCCGAGGCCGTCGCCAAGGTCTTCACCGGCGAGATCATCAACGCCTCCACCGTGGCCGGTCTGCTCGCCGCGTACGCGGTGCGCAACGGCCACGCCGGACTGCGCCCGGCGGACGCCCCGTGGGACGACAAGCCGGTCGCGTTCGCTGGCCGTCGCAAGTAGTTCGTTCTTTGAAAGGCGGGTCCACGGCGTGGGCCCGCCTTTCGCGTGACTGTAACCGCCAACTGTCCTCGACGCACATCCCGCGCGGGAATGGCAACACGTCTCGGTGATTGGGATTGTGCAGGTCAGAGAGTTGCGGGTAGACACGGCCTCGGCAAGCAGCGTCAAGTCGAGGAGGTTGTCGTGACCCGTCAGATGAGCTCGCAGATGCGGCAGTGCATCGACATGGGCAACGAGTGCCACAACATGTGCGAGCAGATGATGTCGCACTGCATGGAAATGGGCGGCGACCAGATGATGCGCATGGGCATGATGATGATGTCCTGTGCGGACATGTGCCGGATGACCGCGGACATGATGATGCGCTGTACGAGCATGAGGGCCGACATGGACATGGCCCGGATGTGCGCGCGGATGTGCGACTTGAACGCCGACATGATGATGCAGTGCGCCGACATGTGCGGGCAGACGAACGACCCGCAGATGAACGAAGCCGCCGACATGATGATGCGCTGCGCGGAGATGTGCCGTGCCATGATGCCGGAGATGACGCAGTCGGCCTGAGCGCAGTCCTTTTCGGACGATGACGCCGCGGTCAGGCCGGGTACCGCCGTCACCCGGCCTGGCACGGCATCAGCCGACCGGGACGAAGACCACGACTCGCCCGCGGGGCGCGTGCGCTAGAACCAGGCCTCCAGCAAGGGTTTGCCGGTGCTGAGCAGGCGGATCTCGATACGGGCGATGGCGGCGCGGGGCATGTCCGTCGTCGCGCTGGGCGTCATCAACGTTCCGGGACCGGCACGCCATGTTCCCGCGCTCTTGGCGGTGCCTTCGGCGTCCACCACGTAAACCCCGTACGCCAGCGCCATTCCCTGGCCCGAGACCGGCGTGCCGTAACGACAGCGCACGTCGATCCGCGTGCCCCACGGCATTTCGACCAGGTTCACCGACGCGGTCACCGGGCTCGGCACCGTCTGGGTCAGTTGTGTCGGAAACGCTTGCACGTCCTGAGCGGGCGTGCCGCCCAGCACGACCGTGAACAACGCGCCCAGCGCGGCGGCTCCGGCGAGGGCCGCCGCGATGCGGACGCGACCACGGCGACGGGAAGTCCGCACGGCACGGGTCAGCGACGGCAGCAGCTCCACCGATGGCGGGTCGGCGGGGTCGAGCAGTTCGGTGGCCTGGTCACGGGGGACCGCGGTGAGGATTCCCGGCATCCCAGCCAGTGCGGCGACCTCGCCTGAGCACGCGGCACACGCGCTCAGGTGGTGCTCGTAGTCCTTGCGTTCCGAGGGGGAGAGGGAACCGAGGACGTAGGCGACATCCCACTCCCGGTAGAAGTCGTCGGTCAACGCCCGGTCACTCCTCTCTCCTGCAGTGCCAGCCGCAACGCCCGCAGCCCGTAGTGCAGGCGGGACCGGACCGTGCCCGCCGGCACGTCCAGCAGCTCCGCCAGCTCGGCGACCGACTGGCCCATGTAGTACGCGCGGACGATCACCGTCCGGTGCTCCGGCGTCAGCTGCGTGAGAGCGTCGGCGACCAGCCACGAGTCCAACGCGGACTCCGTGGGATCGGAGCGCGCTCGTTCCGGAACCGTTTCCAGGCCGATCTCACGGCGGGCGCGGGCACTGCGGCGGTCGTCGATGACGATGTTGCGCGCCACGGTGTAGAGCCACGCCCGTGCCGCTGACGGGCCCTGCGCCAGGACGTCCGGGTTCTTCCACGCCCGCAACAGGGCTTCCTGCACGACGTCCTCGGCGAGCTGGTCATCGCCGGTGAGCCGCAGCACGTATCGCAGGAGCGGTGCCGCGTGTTCGTCGTGCAGGGCACACAGCAGCGCCATATGGCTGTCGTTGATGACACACCCCTATCCCCGGTTGAACACCGGCTTGCGCTTGGCGAGGAACGCCGCCGTGCCCGTGCGCATGTCCGGTGTCGTGAAGGCCTCCCGGAACGCCGCCAGCTCCACCTCCAGTCCTGTGTGGATGTTCTCGCCCCGCGCCGCGTTGACCGCGTTCTTGCACAACGCCACTGCCGCCGGTGAGTTCGCGGCGATCGTGGCGAGGCTGGTGCGGGCCGCCGTGAGCATTTCCGCCCTGGTGTCGAAGACCTCGTTGACCAGCCCGATCCGCAGCGCCTCGGCGGCGTCGACCTTGCGGCCGGTGTAGATCAGCTCGCGCGCCCGGCCCGGCCCGACCAGCCGCTGAAGCCGTACGCAGCCGCCGAAGCCGGGGATCAGCCCGAGCTGCACCTCAGGCTGGCCGAAGACGGCTTTCGACGTCGCGTAGACGAAGTCGGCCGCCATCGCCAGTTCGCAGCCGCCGCCGAGGGCGTAGCCGTCCACGCACGCGATCACCGGCGCCGGTACCGCTTCCAGCAGGTTCATCACGTCCTGGCCGAGCCGGCCGAACTCGGTGCCTTCGTCCGGTGTCATCGCGGCCATCTCGCGGATGTCCGCGCCCGCGACGAACGCGGGTCCCGGTGCGCCGGTCAGGATCATCGGTGTGGCCGCGGTGCTCAGGAAGTGCCGCAGCTCGGTCAGCACCTGGCGGGACAGGGCGTTGCGGGCCTCGGGGCGGGTCACGGTCACCGTGACGATGTCATCGTTGTCGATGCGCAGGGTCGAATACTCCGCTGTATTGTCCACTGTGGTCTCCTCACGAGTCCCAGATCGCGCCGAACGCCGGAATTCCCCTGGTCTCCAGTTCCTCGACGATCTGCCAGGTGGTCTTCTTGTTGGAGATGCAGATGACGGCCTCGGCGCCGGACTCGACGTACGCCTGGTAGGCCAGCGTGACCAGATCGGGTTTGCCCGCCGCGTCGGTGTCCCAGATGACCGCGTCCGGCTGGACGGCGAGGATCTCGTCGACCAGGTCGTCGCCGTACGTGCGCCGCGGGTGGCGCGTGGACCAGACCAGCAGCGAAGGCGTGTCACCGGACAGCAGGTGCGGCAGGCACGGGCCGATGCCGCTGCCGGTCGCGACCCACACGACTTTGCGGAACAGCTTGTCGATGTTGCCGACACCCGCGGTCGGGATTCCCTTGACCCACACGTGGCTGGGCAGATCGTCGATCAGCGAACCGGTCCAGTCGCCCGCGCGGGAGATGGTCAGCCGGAACCCGCTCTGCCCCGGCGTGGGCACGTTGGCGAACGAGTGCCACTCCAGCAGCGGATTGCGGCTGACCGAAGTGGACGATCCAGCGAACGGCGTGACGCCGTGATCGAACCAGACCAACGCGACGTGCCGGGAAGGGCGCACGATCCGCACCGGCACCCGGCGCAACCGCAGCCACGGCAACGCGACGCTGAACACCACGACGGCGAGGACCCACAGGCTCGGCGAACTGGCGGCGATCGCCGAGTGCACTGCGAACAGGGCCAGCACCGTCCAGCCGGCGAACCGGTGCACGCGTTCGAACAGGTCGTGGTGACGCGCCCGCAGCGACGGCAGGGCGAGCACGACCATCCCCACCAGCAGGGCGAGGATCACCCACGTCAGCACCAGGGGTGGCGCGGTGAAAGGGAACCACGCGGTGGCGCAGAGCGCCGCGCCGACGTGCAGGCCACCGAAGTGGTACACCTTGCCCATGGTCCAGCGGATCCGCAGCGGCCAGTGCACCGGCACGCTCGTCGCCAGCCGGAACAGCAGGTTGATCACGTGCTGCTGGCGGATCAGCACGGCCAGGGCGAAGTTCGCCGGCACCATCACCGACGCGTCGGCCACGGGTACGCAGATCACGTTGAGTACGACGACAGCGGCGGCGAGCCGGTTGTGGTGGGTGAACGGACGGCGTTTCATCCTGGCACGCAACGACCGCCCGGCGGCGGGGAGCGTGAGCTGAGTGGTCGTCATGCCACCGTGCCCAACCGGGACACCAGCGCGCGCCGGTCGATCTTGCCGCGTTCGGTCATCGGCAACCGGTCCACCGGCACGATCAGCGTCGGCGAACAGTAGTACGGCAGCTGCTGTTCGACGATCCGCCGGGCGAGTTCCGGCTGGACGGTCGCCGGGCTGACGAACCCGACCAGCCGGTTCTCGTGCAGCACAGTGGAAGCGCGCACGCAGCCGGGCGTGAGCTCCAGCGCCGAGGTGATCGCGTCGAGTTCCACGCGGAATCCCCGCACTTTCACCTGGTCGTCGGTGCGGCCGTGGTGTTCCAGTTGCCCGTCCGGTGTCCAGCGGCCCAGATCGCGGGTGCGGAACATCCGGCTGGTGCCGCCGAGGAACGGATCAGGCCGGTAGCGTTCGGCGGTGAGGGCTTCGTTGCCGAGGTATCCGTCGGTCACGCACGCGCCACCCGCCCACATCTCGCCGACTTCGCCGAT
This sequence comes from Kibdelosporangium phytohabitans, assembly GCF_001302585.1. Classification (GTDB taxonomy): domain Bacteria; phylum Actinomycetota; class Actinomycetes; order Mycobacteriales; family Pseudonocardiaceae; genus Kibdelosporangium; species Kibdelosporangium phytohabitans. Next base: position 3,334,215 of record NZ_CP012752.1, read on the forward strand.
CGGGCACGGCCGCAGGTCGTCGTCCAGGATGTACACGGTGGTGTTGGGCACCGGCCGCCCGATGGTCAGCCTGCCGTCGTAGCGCTGCACGGTGTTGACGATCGTGACCTCGGTCGGGCCGCAGGAATTGTGAAAAGCCGCCTGACGGGACCACGTCTCCGCGAGCGATTGCGGGCAGCGTTCACCCGCGACGGCGACGGTCCGCACGTCCGGGCAGTCCGCGGGGTCCAGGGTGGACAGAACGCTCGGGGTGGCGATGACCGTGGTCAGGCTCGCCGCGGTGGCGGCGACGTCACGGCCGCGGATGACCAGCGTCGCCCCGTGTGCCAGCGCGCCGAGGATCTCCCACGCCGCCATGTCGAAGGCGATGTTGAGCAGTTGCCCGACCCGGTCCCCGGGGCCGATCCGCAGCGATCCGGGCTCGGTCAGCAGGACGTTGCACAGGTTGGCGTGCGTGACCTGGACACCGTTGGGCTGCCCCGTGGTGCCGGACGTGAAGATCACCATGGCGGCGTCGCCGCCGCTTGGCAAGGGGCTGCGCCGCACGTTGGCCGGGATGTCGTCGATGGTCACGATCTCGCCGAGATCCGCGGGCACCTCGTGGTCCCCGGTGGTGAGGATGACGCGGATTCCCGCCGTGCTCACCACGTGCCGCAGGTGCTTCGGCGGCGTGATGCGGATGTCCTGCGGGACGTAGGCGGCGCCTGCTTTGAGGATGCCCAGTATCCCGACGACCATGGAGACCGACCGGGTGAGGAAAAGGCCGACGCGATCACCGGGCCGGACACCCAGTCCGGCCAGGTACGCGGCGAGGTGTTCGGCCTGTCTGTCGAGTTGTTGGTATGTCAGGCAAGTACCGAGATGCTCGACGGCGATCGCGTTGGGATGCTTGTCCGCCTGGGCCGCTATGGCGTGGTGGACACGGCTGAACCCGGGTGGGCAGACGGGTCCCGCGCCGTAGCGTTGGAGCGGGGCGGGCAACGCGGAGAGCTGAAACGGTGCTGTCACGGTGGAGGCGCCTTTCAGGCCGGCCTGTCGGTCACCCGTTCTGAACGAGACAGCACCGCCCCGTGTTCAACGCATTCCGCAAATTTCTTCGACGGCCCTAGAACCGCGCTTCGAGCACCGTCTTGTCGATGGTGGCCAATCTGATCTCCACCCGCGTGATCCGGCCACGCGGCACGTCCGTCGTCGCGGTCGGCGTCATCGACGTGCCTGGTCCCGCGCTCCAGCTGCCGACGCGCGTCAACGAACCGGACGCGTCGGAGACGTACAAGGTGTAGGGCAGGGCGGGGCCGTCCCTGCTCGCCCCGGCGTAGTCGCATTTCACGTCGATGCGCGTGCCCCACGGCTCCTCGACCAACGTCACCGACGCCGTGACCGGACTCGGGATCGTCTGCGTCAGCTGGGTGGTCACGCCACCGGCCTCGACCGGATCACTGGGTCGCGACACGTAGACCAGGACAGCGCCGAGCGCCGCGGCGACGACGACCGCGGCGGCGACACGGACCCGTTCCCAACGCCGTGCCCGGACAGCGGCGTTGATCAGCGCGGGCATGGTGTCCTGCGGCGGGTCCAGCAGTTCGATGGCCTGATCCTGCGGCAACGCCGACAGGATGGCCGGTAAGCCCGACAGTTCGGCGACCTGTTCCTTGCAGGACTGGCAGGTCTCCATGTGCTGCTCGAACTCGCTGCGCTCGTCGGGGGACAGCGAGCCGAGAACGTAGGCGGCGTCCCATTCCCGGTAGGACTTCACGGCCCGGTCACCCCTCTCTCCTGCAATGCGAGGCGCAACGCGCGCAGCCCGTAGTGCAGTCGTGACAGGATGGTGCCCTCGGGCACATCCAGAGCTTCGGCCAGCTCCGATACCGATTGTCCCATGTAATAGGCGCGCAGGATCACCGTCCGGTGTTCCGGGGTCAGCTGGCTGAGCGCGTCGGCGATCAGCCACGAGTCCAGTGCCGGGTCCGAGGCGCCGATCGCCTCGCGTGCCGCCGAGTACAGCGCCGTGGCCACGTCCGGCGCGGTGAGCAGGTCCGGGTTCTTCGACGCGCGCAGCAGCACCTCCCGCACGACGTCCTGCGCGCGTTGCTCGTCTTCGGTCAGGCGCAGCACGTACCGCAACAGCGTGGCCGCGTGCTCGTGGTGCAAAGCCCGCAGCAGCGCTATGTGGCTCTCGTTGATGGCTGACCTCCCGGCTTCGCGCTACTCCAGCTCCTTCTCCGCCCTGGCGATCGCGGCGAACTCCTCCTCAGGAGCATTCGCCACCAGGTGATGACGGCTGTAGAACCAGAAGTATGCCAACGCCACGACCATGATCCCCGCGGTGATCGCCGCGGCGGGCACGTCGACGAAGAACGTGGCCACCACGGCCGCGACCGCGAGGACGGCGGCGATTGCCGTGGTGATCACACCACCGGGCGTCCGGTACGGCCGCTCCAGGTTCGGTTCGCGCACGCGCAGCACGACGTGCGAGACGTTGAGCAGCACATAGGACACCGTCGCCCCGAACACCGCGATGTTGATCAGCTTGCCGCCGTCGTGGATCCACACGGCCAGGACGAACCCGATCGTGCCGGGCACGATCAGCGCCAGGTACGGGGTCTTGCGTTTCCCGGTCACCGACAACCAGCGCGGCAGGTACCCGGCGCGCGACAGGGCGAAAAGCTGCCGCGAGTACGCGTAGATGATCGAGAAGAAGCTCGCGACCAGCCCGGCGAGACCCACGTAGTTCACGAACTGGGCCAGGAAGTTGTCACCGCCGAAGGCCACGCGGACCGCGTCCGGCAACGGGTTGCCCGACGCCTGCAGCGCGGCCGAACCGGCGCCCCCTGGGGCGAACACCAGCATCAGCGCGGCGAACACCAGCAGCACGGACATCGCGGCGATGATCCCGCGCGGCAGGTCCCGCTTCGGGTCACGGGCTTCTTCGGCGGCCAGCGGCACGCCCTCGATGGCGAGGAAGAACCAGATGCCGTAGACCAGCGCGGCCACCACGCCCGAGATCCCGAACGGCAGGAACGAACTCGCGCCGAACGCGTCGGTCATCGGGATGTCGAACAGCTTGGCCGGGTCGAACTTGCCGATCATCCCGACCACGAAGGCGATGAGCGCGACCGTGGCGATGCCGGTGATCACGAACATCGCGCGCAGCGCCTCGCCGACCCCCCACAGGTGCGCGCCGACGAAGACCAGGTAGCAGACCAGGAACACCGGCCAGCCGCTGGTCAGCCCGAACAGCCCGAGTGCTTCGACGTACCCGCCGATGAACACCGAGATGGCAGCGGGCGCGATGGCGTACTCGATCAGGATCGCCATGCCGGTGAGGAAACCGCCGGTCGGGCCGAGCGCGCGGCGGGCGAAGCCGTAGCCGGCGCCCGCGACGGGCAGCGCGGAGGCCATCTCGGCGAGGCCGAGGACCATGCACGTGTACATCAGGGCCATCAGCACGGTCGCGATCAGCAGGCCGCCCCAGCCGCCTTTGGCGAGGCCGATGTTCCAGCCGGCGAAGTCACCGGAGATGACGTAGGAGACGCCCAGCCCGGCGAGCAGCACCCAGCCCGCGGCCCCCCGTTTGAGCTGGCGTTTCGCCAAGTACTGCTGGTCGACTGTCTCGTACTGCTTGGCCACCGGCATTCCCCTCGCTCGTGATCAATGGGTTACCTTTGGTCCTTTTGGTTGCCGGAGAGAGTGATACGGGTTACATCTTCATGTCAAGGGCGCGGTCGGCGGTACATCCGGTGGCGTTGACATGCACCTTGTCACTCGGGTAGCAATGACCAGCAATGGATCGGAAGCGGTCCTTTGGAATGGGGTGCCGATGCGACACACCGACGGCCTGCTGAGCGTCGAGCAGCTACGGGAGCTCGTCGACTCCGGCGAGATCGACACCGTGTTGATCGCCATGACCGACATGCAGGGCCGCTTGCAGGGCAAACGGTGCTCGGCCGAGTACTTCATGGCGGAGGTTCTCGCACACGCCACCGAGGCATGCAACTACCTGCTGGCCGTCGACGTGGAAATGAACACGGTCGGCGGGTACGCGATGTCCTCGTGGGAGAGCGGATACGGCGACTTCGTCCTGCGGCCGGACCTGAGCACGCTGCGCCGCGTCCCGTGGCACGACGGCACCGCGCTGGTGCTCGCGGACCTGGAACGGGTGCAGGGCGGGCCGGTCGGACCGTCGCCGCGGCAGATCCTGCGCCGCCAGCTCGACCGGCTGGCCGAGCGCGGACTCGAGGCGTTCGTCGGCACCGAGCTGGAGTTCATCGTCTTCGACGACACCTACGAACAGGCCTGGCACAACGGCTACCGCGACCTCACACCGTCCAATCTGTACAACGTGGACTACTCGATGCTCGGCACCGGGCGGCTCGAGCCCCTGCTGCGCGACATCCGCAACAAGATGAGCGGCGCCGGGCTGTACGTCGAGTCGGCCAAGGGGGAGTGCAACCCCGGCCAGCACGAGATCGCCTTCCGGTACACCCACGCACTGGCGACCTGCGACAACCACAGCATCTACAAGACGGGCGCGAAGGAAATCGCCGCCGCGCACGGCAAGAGCCTGACGTTCATGGCCAAGTACAACGAGCGCGAGGGCAACTCCTGCCACATCCACATCAGCGTCCGAGACAAAGACGGAAACGCTGTCATGGCAGGCGACCGCGAGCACGGTTTCTCCAAGCTGATGGAACACTTCATGGCCGGGCAGCTGGCCTGCCTGCGTGAGTTCACGTACTTCTTCGCGCCCAACATCAACTCCTACAAGCGGTTCGCGCTGGGCAGTTTCGCGCCCACGGCGGTAGCGTGGGGCGAGGACAACCGGACGTGCGCGTTGCGCGTCGTCGGGCACGGCTCGTCACTGCGCGTGGAGAACCGCGTTCCCGGCGGGGACGTCAACCCGTACCTGGCGGTCGCCGCCCTGATCGCGGCCGGGCTGCACGGCATCGAGAACGAGCTGCCGCTGGAACCGGCGTTCACCGGCAACGCGTACGACTCCGGCAAGGACCGTGTCCCGCACACCCTGCGGGACGCCGCGGACCTGCTCGCGGGCAGCGACCTGGCGAAGGCCGCGTTCGGCGACGAAGTGGTCGAGCACTACCTGAACGCGGCACGCGTCGAGCTCACGGCCTACGAGGCCGCGGTCACCGATTGGGAGAGAGTCCGTGGCTTCGAACGGCTCTAGAACACCGTTGATCGGCATCACGACGTACCTCGAACAAGCGAAGTTCGGCCTGTGGGACCTGCCGTCCGCGGTGCTCATGAAGTCCTATCTGGACTCCATCGTGGCCGCGGGCGGGATGCCGGTCATGCTGCCGCCGGTCGGCCGGTGGCTGCCGGAGCACGTGTCCCGGTTGGACGGACTGGTGCTGTCCGGCGGCGCCGACATCGACCCGAGCCGCTACGGCCAGGCGCCGCACGAGTCGACCGGGACCCTGCGGCTGGAGCGGGACACGTCCGAGTTCGGCCTGTTCCACCTCGCGCTCGAAGCCGACCTCCCCGTCCTCGGCGTCTGCCGCGGCCTGCAACTGATCAACATCGCCCTCGGTGGCACGCTGCACCAGCACGTGCCCGAGGTGGCGGGGTCGAAGACCCACAACCCCACGCCCGGTGTGTTCGGCAGCAACGACATCAAGCTCGCGCCGGGCAGCGTGGTCGGCGGCCTGGTCGGCGAGAACACGATCGTGCACTGCCACCACCACCAGGCCGTCGACCAGCTCGGCTCCGGCCTGTCGGCCGTCGGCTGGGCGCAGGACGGCACGGTCGAAGCCGTCGAACTGCCCGAAGCCGGGTTCGTCATCGGTGTGCAATGGCACCCGGAGGAGAACTCCAGGGATGTCCGCCTGTTCCAAGGCCTCGTACGGGCCGCGTTCCGGAGGAAGTCGCAGTGACCCCAGGGATCGACACAGGGTTCGACGTCATCAACCCGGCCACCGAGGAGATCGTCGGCACCGTCCCGCTGACCTCGGCTGACGAGACGGACGCGGCGATCCGGCGCGCCCACGCCGCGTGGCCGGCCTGGCGGGCGGTCGCACCGGGCGACCGGGCGCGGCTGCTGCGCCGGTTCGCGTCCGCTGTGGACGCCGACATCGAGAACCTCGCCCAGCTGGAGGTCACCAACGCCGGGCACACCGTCGGCAACGCCCGCTGGGAGGCGGGCAACGTCCGTGACGTCGTCGAGTACTACTCGGCCGCGCCGGAACGGCTGTTCGGCAGGCAGATCCCGGTACCGGGTGGCGTGAACATGACGTTCGCCGAGCCGCTCGGCGTGGTCGGCGTGATCGTGCCGTGGAACTTCCCGATGCCGATCGCCGGCTGGGGATTCGCGCCCGCGCTCGCGGCAGGCAACACAGTCGTGCTCAAACCGGCCGAGCTGACTCCGCTGACCGCCATCCGGCTCGGCGAGCTGGCTCGGGACGCGGGCGTCCCCGAGGACGTGTTCCAGGTCCTGCCCGGCAAGGGATCGGTTGTCGGGCAACGGTTCGTCGACCACCCGCTGGTCCGCAAGATCGTGTTCACCGGCTCGACCGAGGTCGGCAAGCAGATCATGGCGGGCTGCGCGGCCCAGGTGAAACGGCTGACGCTCGAACTCGGCGGCAAGAACGCCAACATCATCTTCGCCGACGCGGACCTGGCGAAGGCCGCCGCGACAGCGCCCTACGGCGTGTTCGACAATGCCGGGCAGGACTGCTGCGCGCGGTCGCGGATCCTGGTGCAGCGCAGCGTGTACGACAAGTTCATGGAACTGTTCGAACCGGCCGTCAAGGGCGTCGTCGTGGGCGACCCCGGCCAGGAATCGACCGAGATGGGCCCGTTGATCTCCGCCGCGCACCGGTCGTCCGTCGCGTCCTATGTGCCCGGTGACGCGCCGGTCGCGTTCCGCGGTAGCGCGCCGGACGGCCCGGGCTTCTGGTTCCCGCCAACCGTTCTCGCGCCAGTGTCCCCTTCGGACCGTGCGGTGACCGATGAGGTCTTCGGGCCGGTCGTCACCGTGCTACCGTTCGACGACGAGGCGGACGCGCTGCGGCTGGCCAACGACACCGAATACGGCCTGTCCGGCTCGATCTGGACGCGGGACGTCGGCCGCGCGCTGCGCGTGTCGCGCGGGGTCGAGGCGGGCAACCTGTCGGTCAACTCCCACTCGTCGGTGCGGTACTGGACGCCCTTCGGCGGCTTCAAGCAGTCCGGCCTCGGCCGGGAACTCGGGCCGGACGCCGTGGCGGCGTTCACCGAGACCAAGAACGTGTTCATCGCCAACGACTGAGGGAGTTCTCCAGATGAGGTTGCAGGACCGGGTCGCCGTCGTCACCGGCGGCGGCAGTGGCATCGGCCTCGCGTCGGTGCGGCGCCTGGCCAGCGAAGGCGCCAAGGTCGTCGTGGCCGACATCGACGCGGACGCGGGCAAAGCCGCGGCCGACGAGGTGGGCGGCCTGTTCGTGCGCACGGACGTGACAGACCAGGAGCAGGTCGAAGCCCTGTTCCAGACCGCGGTGGACACCTACGGATCGCTGGACGTCGCGTTCAACAACGCGGGCATCTCCCCGCCGGAGGACGAGTCGATCCTGAACACCGGGCCGGACGTCTGGCAGCGGGTGCAGACCGTGAACCTCAACTCGGTCTACTTCTGCTGCAAGGCGGCGATCCCGCACATGCAGCGCCAAGGCAAGGGATCGATCATCAACACGGCGTCGTTCGTCGCGGTGATGGGCGCGGCGACGTCGCAGATCTCCTACAGCGCCTCGAAAGGCGCGGTCCTGTCGATGACCCGCGAACTCGGTGTCCAGTTCGCCCGCGAAGGCATCCGGGTCAACGCCCTGTGCCCGGGACCGGTGAACACGCCCCTGCTCAAAGAGCTGTTCGCCGCCGACTCCGAGCGGGCCCAGCGCCGCCTGGTGCACGTCCCGCTCGGCCGGTTCGCCGAGCCGGAGGAGATCGCCGCCGCCGTGGCGTTCCTCGCCAGCGACGACTCGTCGTACATGACCGCGTCGAGCTTCCTGGTCGACGGTGGCATCACCGGCGCGTACGTGACACCGCTGTAAGGTGTGCGACGCAGGCCAGGTAGCGCAGAGGTCGTCGCACCTCGACCTCATCGAGGGAGACGCTGGTTCGAATCCAGCCCTGGCCTGCGCAGCCTCAGGGACGCTTGTCCGCGGAGAGCGCGGACCGGGTCGGCTGCCCTCATGTTGGGGGGCGACCCCCCAAACCCCCCGACGGAGGGCTTCGCCCGCAGGGGACGTTTGTCCGCGGAGAGCGCGGACCGGGTCGGCTGCCCTCATGTTGGGGGGCGACCCCCCAAACAAACCCGACGGAGGGCTTCGGCCTCTGTGGGCGTGTGTCCGCGGAATGCAGGGTCTTCGATTGCTACGCTGACCAAGCGGATCGGATAGCGCAGAGGTCGTCGCGCGCTGCCTGCAAAGCAGTGAGGACGCCGGTTCGAATCCGGCTCCGGTCCGCGCTGGGGCCGTAGCGCAGAGGTCGTCGCACCGTCTAGCCTAGACTGGAGGACGCCGGTTCGATTCCGGCCGGCCCCACGTGATCGACAACGCGGACTTCCAAGCGTGCCTGGAGATGCTCACCAAGGTACGCGCGCTGCCTGTTGATCATCCGCAGCGAGTGGCGATGGAACGAGCCGTCGACGGGTTCGTCAAAGACGGCAAACGCCGCCGCACCAGCGACCGACGCCGAAAATCCGTCGCGGCCGACCGCGCGTTGATCGCCAGGACCAGTCTCGGGGCCGTGGACCGCGTCGAGGACGTGTCGGTCGACGAGGCCGGCTCCGGTGGGACCCTGCGCCGCAGCAAGCAGTGCTACGTCTGCAAGGCGCCCTACTACGAACTCGACGCCTTCTACCAGTGGATGTGCCCGCCTTGTGCCGAGACCAACCGGGAGCGCAGGGCGGCGTCCGCTGACCTGACCGGGCGGCGCGCGTTCGTCACCGGCGGGCGGGTGAAGATCGGGTTCCACGTCGTCCGGATGCTCATCCGGGACGGCGCCGAAGTCCTTGTCACCACCCGCTTTCCCGCCGACGCGGCACGCCGGTTCGCCGCCGACCCGGTGACCGCGCAAGCGCTTGACCGGCTGCACATCGTCGGCATCGACCTGCGGGACCCGCGCCAGGTCGTCGGGCTCACCGAGCGACTCCGCGCCGACGGCAGACCGCTGGACATCCTGATCAACAACGCCGCCCAGACCGTGAAACGCCCCGCCTGGACCTACGCCCGACTGGTCGCGGCTGAGCCGCCGCTCGCTGTCGGCGCGGCGCCGGGTTTCTCGCCTGCCCTGCCCGAGCCCGACTGGACCAAGGCGTTGTCGTCAACGGAGATCGTCGCCGCCGGGCACGGACCGGTCGACGCCAGCGGCCTGATGATCGACCCGGCGCCGGCCAACTCGTGGACCGCCAAACTCGGCGACGTCGACCCGGCCGAACTGCTCGAGGTCCACCTCATCAACGCCGTCGCGCCGTATCTGCTGGCCGACGGGCTCATGCCGTTGCTGCGCGCGTCGAGTTCTCCCCGGCGCTACATCGTGAACGTCTCCGCGGTGGAGGGGTGGTTCGCCGCGAGGTACAAGTCCGGTGCGCACCCGCACACCAACATGGCCAAGGCCGCGCTCAACATGCTCACCCGCACGAGCGCCGAAGACCTTGCCGGGCAGGGCATCTATGTGACCAGTGTGGACACTGGCTGGATCACCGACGAGAACCCCACGCCGGTCAAGTCCCGCATCGCCGACGGGGGCTGGCGGCCACCGCTGGACGTGCTCGACGGTGCCGCCCGGATCTACGATCCGATCGTGCGCGGCGAGGCTGGTGAGCCGCCGTCGGGTGTGCTGCTCAAGGACTACCGGGAGGTGGCGTGGTGAGCCTGGACCCTCTGCTCGCGTGGTTGCGCAGCGGCGAGGAAGCAACTCGTCGCCTCGACTTCCCGATCGGCACGGCGCTGCCCGACGGACGGTTGGACCTGTGCAAGTCCGACCTCGGGCCGCTCGGTGCGCAGTCCGTGGTGGACGCCCTGCCCGATGGTGGGCCTGTGCGTCACCTGCTGCTCGGCACGGACGGGCTGGGCGACGCCGGTGCCGTGACCGCGACTGAAGGCGCCATCAAAGCTGGGGCGTCGACCGTGTACTTGGGCTGCAACGGCATCGGCGAAGGTGGCGCGTGTTCGGTCGCCGAGCGGATCGCCGCGTCGCCAGGGGTCGTCCGAGGACTCTGGCTGAAGCGCAACCCCATCGGGACCAACGGGGTCCAGGCGATCGCCGACCTGATCGCGACCGGCACAAGCCCGTCGACCATCGACCTCGTGCAGACCGGGATGACCGGGCCTGTGCTCGGCAGTCTGGTCGACGCGCTCGCCGCGACCCGTGTGGTCAAGCGTTTGTTCCTGTCCGGCAACGACTTGAGCGCCGCTGAAGCGCTCCCCCGGCTCGCGTCGGACTGCGGGCTGGAGGAGCTGTACCTGTCGGCCTGCCGTCTCGGTGATCGCGGTGGCCTGGCTCTTGCTGCTGGCCTGAAGCCCGGCTTGCGCCGGATTTCCCTGGCCAGCAACGGCATCGGGCCCAGTGCGGCCACCGAGTTGGTGCGCGCTGCCGCGACCGCGGGTGTGCAAGTGCTCGACATGGGACGTGTCAAGGCAGCCGGAGTGCTCGGTGCGGACGACAACCGTGTCGAGGCGCAAGGTGTCGCGGACGTGTTGTCGACGGCCACACATCAGTTGTGGCACATCGACTTGCGGTACACCGGGATGACCAGTCGCGGAGCGCTGGCGTTGCTGGGCGGCGCTCGCAACGCCTCGAGTGCGACCAGATTCGTGCTGGGCAGCGGGATCGCTCGGCGAGTCAAGCGTGAACTCGGCCACATCGCGGCCGGATTGCCTGAGCTGCTGCCACATCCGGACGTGGCCGCGATCAAGAGCGTGCACCGCTGATACCGTGGAGCCATGTCTCTTAGCGGTAAGGTAGTTTTGGTCACCGGCGGTGGCGGTGCGCTCGCGGGCGCGATTCTCGACGCCTTCGCGGACAACGGTGCCAAGGTCGTACTGGCCGGCCGTGACGCCGAGCGCCTCGCGGAGGCAGCGGGTGACAAAGCCGACTGGGTGACGGCGGACGTGACCAACCCCGACGACGTGGACCGGATGGTGAACACCGTCGTGCAGCGCCACGGCCGGTTGGACGTCGCCGTGAACGCCGCGGGCATCCTGGGGAAGGCCACGCCGGTCGCGTCGCTCGACCTGGACACCTGGAAGTCGGTGCTGGACGTCAACCTGACCGGTGTCTTCCTGTGCATGAAGTACGAGATCGCGGCCATGAAGGACAACGGAGGCGGCGCGATCGTCAACGTCTCGTCGAACATCGGCGCGCACGGCCGCCGCCCCGGGCTGAGCGCGTACGCCAGCTCGAAGGCGGCGGTCAGCGTGCTCACCCAGACCGCCGCCCGCGAGTACATCGCGGACGGCATCCGGATCAACGCGATCAGCCCCGGCGCCAGCGACACGCCCATGTCGTACCGGCCCGGTGAGACCAAACAGGACCGCGACGCCCGTGTGGCCGCCGTCGTTCCCGCCGGTCGGGTCAGTGAGCCGGGCGAGGTCGCGGCGACCGTGCTGTGGCTGGCTTCGGACGCGGCGAGCTTCGTCGTCGGGCACGACCTCGTCGTGGACGGTGGCGCGACGGCCTGATCAGAAGGTGACCTGCACCGGGGTGCCCGGCTCGACCGAGTGGCTCACCGTGCAGGTCAGCTCGACGGCTTTGGCGACCAGCTTGACCAGCTGGGCCCGGCCCGCCTCGTCGAGCTTCGACATGTCCAGGTCGAACTTGGTCTCGACGCTGGTGATCCGGTCGGCTTCGACGTCCTTCTCCGCCGTGACGACCATGTCGATCGGCGCGTCGTCGCCGAGCCTGCGGGAGATGACGCTGTCGGCCGACAGCGTCGCGCACGCCCCGAGCGCGGCCATCAGCAGCTCGACCGGGGAGAAGTCCGGGCCGTCACCCGAGCGGCCGATCTTGATCTCGGCACCGCGGGCGTTGCTGGCGACGAACTTCGCCGGCGCGGACCGCCGGATCTGGACCGGGGTGGGGTTCATGCTGGTCTCCCATCAGGTGGTCTTCGGTGGTCCCGCGCTGTGGAACGTGGTGGGCTGTGATCATGTTCCACGATGAGGGGCCGAAGTGAGCGAGATCCCCACCCTACGGCGCACGCTGACCCTGCGTGACCTGGTCGTCTACGGTCTGCTGTTCATCGGGCCGCTGGCACCCGTCGGCGTCTTCGGTGTACTCGACGCTCGCAGCGGTGGCGCGGTGGCGCTGGTCTACCTCGTCGCGACCGTCGCCATGGGACTCACCGCCTACTCGTACGCGACGATGTCCGCCGAGATCCCCCGGGCGGGTTCGGTGTTCTCCTACGCCTCAGCGGGCCTGGGCAGGACAGCGGGATTCTTCGCCGGGTGGCTGGTGCTGCTGGACTACCTGCTGATCCCGAGCGTGGCGTACCTGTTCACCGGGATCGCCACGAACGCGCTCGTGCCCGCGATCCCGATCTGGCTCGCCACCGGTGTGGCCATCGTCGTGACGACCGCCGTGAACCTCGCCGGGGTGCGGCTGGCAGCGGTCGTCGGCCTGGTCGTGCTCGTGGTGGAGATCGTGCTGCTGGTCGTGTTCGTCGTCGCGGCCGTGGTGGTGCTTGTCGCTGATGGGGCGCAACGGCCGTGGCTGTCGCCGTTCAGCGGTGTCTCGGGCTTCGACTTCACCGCGGTGGTCGGTGCGGTGTCGGTCGCGGTGTTGTCGTTCCTCGGTTTCGACGCGATCGCGTCCTTCGCTGAGGAGAACGTGGGTTCCAGCCGGATCGTCGGCCGGGCGACGCTGTTCTGCCTGGTGCTGGCCGGTGTCCTGTTCGTGTTGCAGACGTACCTCGGTGCCCTGCTGACCCCGGCCAGCCCATCGGGTTCGTCCGGGCAGGTGTTCTACGAGATGCTGCGCGCCAGCATCGGCCCGTGGCTGGCGGTCGTGGTGACCGCGGTGAAAGCCATCGGGCCCGCGTTCTCCGCGATGGTCGCGCAGGCGGCGGTGGGCAGGCTGCTGTACAGCATGGCCAGGGAATCTCGGCTGCCGAAGCAACTCGCGGCCGTGGACAACCGGACGAAGACGCCGTGGACGGCGATCCTGTTCGCCGCCGTGCTGACGCTGGTGATCGCGGTCTGGGCCGCGGGCCGCGACGACGGACTGGACATCCTCGTGTCCATTGTGGATGTCGGTGCCCTCGCCGCCTTCACCCTGCTGCACCTGTCGGTGATCGGCTACTTCCGTGGCCGGTACAAGGTCCTGGCACATCTGGTGGTCCCCATCGCGGGCGCCGCCGTGATGATCGCGGTGCTGGCGTTGTCCAGCACGACGGCGCTCATCGTCGGCGTGATCTGGTTCGCCGTGGGCATCGTGGTGAACCTGGCCGGATCCCGCGCCAGTGGTGCGCGGCCGGTCAGTCGATGACGGCGGTTGCCTCGATTTCCACCAGGTGCTCGGGCACGTCCAGGGCTGCCACGCCGATCAGCGTTCCCGGCGGGACCGGGGTGACGCCGAGCTTCATGGCCGCCCGGGTGACTCCATCGAAGAACAGCGGCAGCTTGCCCGGGGTCCAGCCGACGACGTAGACGGTCAGTTTCGCCACGTCGGCGAAGGTGGCGCCGACGCCGGCCAAGGCGGTGCTGATGTTGAGGTAGCACTGCTCGACCTGGGCGGCGAGGTCGCCTTCGCCGACGGTGGCGCCGTCGGCGTCCCAGGCGACCTGGCCCGCGATGAAGACCTGCTTCGAGCCGGTCGCGACGGACACCTGGTGGTAGCCGTCGATCACGGGCAGGCCCGGCGGGTTCACCAGTGCGATGGGCATCGTCGTGTCTCCTCGTGGTCTCTTGTGGTTACTCGGGAACCGTAGGAGAGTGAACGCTGACATGGAAGAACGCACTTTCCAGTGACTGGGGAACCTGATGGTGACCAAGCAGTTCCAGGGCACACCGGAGGCGGATCTTTCCCGCGCGGACTCGCTGGCGCGCGAGATCTTCTCCGACATCGCCAACAAGTGGGCGTTGCTGATCATCGAGACGATCGGCGACGACACCCGCCGCTTCACCGAGCTGCGGGACGGGATCGAGGGCATCAGCCACAAGATGCTCACCCAGAACCTGCGCATGCTGGAGCGCAACGGCCTCGTGCTGCGGACCGTGCACCCCACCGTGCCGCCCCGGGTCGACTACACCCTCACCGAAGCGGGCCACGGCCTGCGCAAGACGGTCGACGGCATGTGCGACTGGACCCAGCAGTACCTCGGGCACATCGAGGCGTCCCGCCGCCGCTTCGACGAGCCGGTCACTTCCCCGACGGGGTGATCAGCGCGGTTTCGTAGGCGACGATGACGAGCTGGGCCCGGTCACGGGCCTGCAGCTTCGACAGCAGGCGGCTGACGTGGGTCTTCACCGTGGCCAGGCCGACGTGCAGGTGCGCGGCGATCTCGGTGTTGGACAGGCCGCGGGCGATCAGGGCGAGGACTTCGCGTTCGCGTTCGGTGACGCCCTCGAGCTCGCGGGCCGGGATGTTCGCGGGTTCCGGGCGGTTGGTGAACTCGGCGATCAGCCTGCGGGTCACCGTGGGGGCGAGCAGGCTCTCGCCCGAGGCGATGATCCGGATCGCGGTGAGCAGATCCGCCGGTGGCGTGTCCTTGAGCAGGAACCCGCTCGCCCCGGCGCGCAGGGCGCCGTACACGTACGAGTCCAGGTCGAACGTGGTGAGCATCAGCACCCGAGTGTCCGTCGAGGCGCAGATCTGCCTGGTCGCCTCGATGCCGTCCATCTCGGGCATGCGGACGTCCATCAGCACGACGTCCGGCCGTTCCCGGCGGACGAGGTCGATCGCCTCGACGCCGTTGCCCGCCTCCCCGACGGTCTCCAGGCCGTCGGCGGTGTCGATCAGCATCCGGAAGCTGCCACGCAACAACGCCTGGTCATCGGCGACGGCGACACGGATCACGGTGACTCTCCTGAACAGGGAAGGGTGGCTGACACGGCGAACCCACCGGAAGGCGACGGCCCGGCGGAGAACTGCCCGCCGTACATCATGACGCGTTCACGCATCCCGATCAGCCCGTGCCCGGAGCCGGGCACGCGCGCCGGGCCACCACGGCCCGAGTCGACCACCGACACCCGCAGCGCCCCCTCGCGCACACTGACCTCGACCGCGCACGCGACCGGCCCCGCGTGCTTGACGACGTTGGTCAGCGCCTCCTGCACGATGCGATACGCCGACAGCTCCAGCCCGGACGGTAAGGACAGCGAAGGCGGCGCGGACATGGTCACGTCGACCCCGGCGCTCCTCGCCTGCTGGGCCAGCGCGGGCAGGTCGGCGAGCCCCGGCGCGGGCGTCAGCCCGTGGCCGTGTTCGGCCGGGGGAGACGCCGAGGTCGGCGGCAGTGTGGGCGAGGAGCGCAGGATGCCCAACATCTGGCGCATCTCGATCAGCGTGGTGCGGCTGGTCGACTCGATGACGCGGAGGGCGTCCCGTGCTTCCTCGGGGCGCTGGTCTGCGATGTGGTTGGCGATGCCTGCCTTCACCGCGATGAGGCTCATGCTGTGGGCGACCACGTCGTGCAGTTCGCGGGCGATGCGCAGGCGTTCGTCGCCGACCATCGACTGGGCCAGCTGGTGCGCGGAGCGGGCCGTGTAGGAACGGCGGGCCTCGACCCACCGGCCGACCGCCCACACGGCGACCATGATCGGTACGACGAGGAAGAGGATGTCGCGCGGCAGTTTGGAGAACTGCGCGGGCGTCAGCACCGACGTGAACGCGACCGCGATCACGACACTGCCGACGGCCGCGACCAGGGACAGCACCGGCCTGCGGTTGGTGACGGCCATGATGTAGAGCGCCGCCGCCGCGGGCACCCACGGTTCACGGGTCGCGTCGAACATCGTGGCCAGCGCTGATCCGAGCAACGTCAGCGCGAGGACTGGGCCCGGCCACAGCCTGCGGACCGCCATCGGTGCGGTCGCGACGATCGAGATCAGCCAGCCGAACCAGAGCGGGCCGGTGAACGGCTCCTGGCTGGCGTCGCCGGGTAGGCTCAGGAACGAGATGTGCGCGACCAGCAACGCCGCCGCCGCGATCACGTCGACCGCGACGAGCTCCCGCAGCTTGAGCTTGCGGGCGAGGAATGGTCGCTTCTCGGGCATGCACTGTACGTTATCGGGCCTGGTCACGGCGTGCATCAGACTGCGGTCCGTCATTCTGGAGGTGGACTCGGACTACGGTCTGAGCGTAGGTT
This sequence comes from Kibdelosporangium phytohabitans, assembly GCF_001302585.1. Taxonomy (GTDB): domain Bacteria; phylum Actinomycetota; class Actinomycetes; order Mycobacteriales; family Pseudonocardiaceae; genus Kibdelosporangium; species Kibdelosporangium phytohabitans. The sequence goes on from NZ_CP012752.1 coordinate 3,350,512, forward strand.
GAGCGCAGTCGTAGACAACTGAATACGAGCCGCTACGAGCCGCGGCGGGAGAGTCTTCGCCAGCCGGATCCGGTGAAGCACCGAAGGAGCAAGCCTCCCCGCAATCTCTCAGGTACAGCTACCGCCACGGCCAGGCAACTCTGGAAAGAAGGCGCGCCAAGCGCCTCGCCAACGGTGAAAGCCGCGCACGCGGTGAAGCTCTCAGGCAGCAAGGACAGAGTGGGGAGTTCCGAAACCCAAGAGGAGGAGCTCCCGGATGTTCGACGCCGAACTGTCCACAGTAGACCCCGAGGTGGCCGGGGCGCTCGCGGCCGAGCTGTCCCGCCAGCGCGGCACCCTGGAGATGATCGCTTCCGAGAACTTCGCGCCGGTCGCCGTGCTCGAGGCGCAGGGCTCGGTGCTGACCAACAAGTACGCCGAGGGCTACCCGGGCCGCCGCTACTACGGCGGCTGTGAACACGTCGACGTCGTCGAGCAGCTGGCGATCGACCGGGTGAAGGCCCTGTTCGGCGCGGAACACGCCAACGTCCAGCCGCACTCGGGCGCGCAGGCGAACGCCGCCGCGATGTTCGCGCTGCTCGAGCCGGGCGACACGATCCTCGGCCTCGACCTGGCGCACGGCGGTCACCTCACGCACGGCATGCGGATCAACTTCTCCGGCCGCCTGTACAACGTCGTCGCCTACCACGTCGACAAGGACACCGGCCTCGTGGACATGGCCGAGGTCGAGCAGCTGACCGAGGAGCACCGGCCCAAGCTGATCATCGCGGGCTGGTCGGCCTACCCGCGTCAGCTCGACTTCGAGAGGTTCAAGCAGATCGCCGACGCGACCGGCGCGCGGCTGATGGTCGACATGGCGCACTTCGCCGGGCTCGTCGCCGCCGGCCTGCACCCCAACCCGGTGCCGTTCGCCGACATCGTCACGACGACCACCCACAAGACACTGGGCGGGCCGCGTGGCGGGGTCATCCTGACCACCAAGGACCTGGCCAAGAAGATCAACTCGTCGGTCTTCCCCGGCCAGCAGGGCGGGCCGCTGGAGCACGTGATCGCGGCGAAGGCGGTGGCGTTCAAGATCGCCGCGGGCGCCGAGTTCGGGGAACGCCAGCAGCGCACCCTCGAAGGAGCGCGGATCCTGGCCGGGCGGCTGCTCGACGCCGGGCTGAACGTGCTCACCGGCGGCACCGACGTGCACCTGGTGCTCGTCGACCTCCGCGGGTCCGCACTGGACGGTCAGCAGGCCGAGGATCTGCTGCACAGCGTGGGGATCACGGTCAACCGCAACGCCGTACCGTTCGACCCGCGCCCGCCGATGGTCACGTCCGGCCTCCGGATCGGCACCGCGGCGCTGGCGACGAGGGGTTTCGGCGCGGCTGAGTTCACGGAGGTCTCGGACGTGATCGCGGAGGTACTCCGGCCAGGAGCCGATCTCGTCGCGGCACGGGCCCGTGTCGAGGCGCTGGCAGGCAAACACCCGCTCTACCCTGGCCTGTCATGACCATCAGCGTTTTCGACCTGTTCAGCATCGGGATCGGGCCGTCCAGTTCGCACACGGTCGGCCCGATGCGCGCGGCGCGCACGTTCGCCGCGGGGTTGGCTGAGCACGGCCTGATCGAGCGGACCGAGACCGTCCGCGCCGAGCTGTTCGGATCGCTCGGCGCGACCGGTCACGGCCACGGCAGCCCGAAAGCGGTCATGCTCGGGCTGGAAGGCGAACGCCCCGAGGACGTCGACACCGACTCGGTGGACGGCCGGGTCGCCGCCATCCGTGACCGGCGCACGCTGAACCTGCTGGGGCGCAAGGAGATCACGTTCGACGAGGGCACCGATCTGGTGATGCACAGGCGCAAGTCGCTGCCCGCGCACCCGAACGGGATGAAGTTCGCCGCGTTGGACGCGCAGGGCAAGCAGATCGCCGCGCACACCTACTACTCGGTCGGCGGCGGGTTCGTCGTCGACGCCGAAACCACCGGCGAGCTGCGGATCGTGCCGGACACGACCAAGGTGCGGTATCCGTTCCGCACCGGCACGCAGCTGCTGGAGCACTGTGCGGCCACCGGGTTGCCGATCAGCCAGGTGATGCTGGCCAACGAACTGTCCTGGCGCACGGAGGACGAGGTCGCGGCCGGGCTGCTGAAGATCTGGGACGTGATGCGCGACTGCGTCCGCAAGGGCTGCTCGCAGGAAGGCGCGTTGCCCGGCGGCCTGAAGGTGCCCAGGCGCGCGAAAGCACTGCACGACAAGCTGATCGACGAGGACGGGACACAGGACCCGTTGCACGCGATGGACTGGATCAGCCTGTTCGCGCTGGCGGTCAACGAGGAGAACGCGTCCGGTGGGCGAGTGGTCACAGCGCCGACCAACGGTGCCGCCGGGATCATCCCGGCCGTGCTGCACTACTACGAGCGGTTCGTGCCGGGTGCCGACGACGCGGGCGTGGTGCGGTTCCTGCTCACCGCGGGCGCGATCGGTGTGATCCTCAAGGAGACCGGCTCGATCTCCGGTGCCGAGGTCGGCTGCCAGGGCGAGGTCGGTTCGGCGTGCGCGATGGCGGCTGCCGCGCTGGCGGAGGTGCTGGGCGGCACGCCGCTGCAGGTGGAGAACGCGGCGGAGATCGGCCTGGAGCACCACCTCGGCCTGACGTGCGATCCAGTTGGCGGGCTCGTGCAGATCCCGTGCATCGAACGCAACGCCGTCGGTTCGACCAAGGCCGTGCACGCGGCGAGGATCGCCCTGCGCGGCGACGGCTCGCACATCGTCCCGCTGGACAAGGCGATCAAGACGATGCGGGAGACCGGTGCGGACATGAGCACCAAGTACAAGGAGACCGCGCGCGGCGGCCTGGCGCTGAACGTGATCGAGTGCTGATGCCTGGACTCGTAGCATGACCGATCCGGACGCGTCGACGCTGGCCAGCGCGGATGACGCGCTGTTCCGGCCGGTCCGGACCGGCAACGCGTTCGAGGAGACGGTCGAGCGCCTGCTGCAGGCCATCCGGCTCGGGGTCGCCGGACCGGGTGAACGGCTGCCCGCGGAACGAGACCTGGCGACCCGGCTGAACATCAGCCGGGTCACCCTGCGCGAGGCGATCCGGGCGCTGCAGGAAGCCGGGTACGTCGAGTCCAAACGCGGCCGGTACGGCGGCACGTTCGTCAACGAGACGCTCCCGGCCGCCAAACCCGTGGGCAGACAAGGCCCGCCGGTCGACATCGAGGACGTGCTGACCATGCGCCGGGTGCTCGAAGTCGGTGCGGCGGAGGCCGCGGCGGCCCGCCCGCTGACCGACACCGACCGCGTGCACCTGCGCAACCAGCTCGCGGAGTCCAGGACGGACGACCTGTCCGAGTACCGGCGCAAGGATTCGCGGCTGCACCTGGCGATCGCCGAGGTCGCGGCGTCGCCGGCGCTGACATCGGCGGTGGCCGACGTACGGGTCCGGCTCAACGAGTTGCTCGACGCGATCCCGTTGCTGCACACGAACATCGACCATTCCGCCGCCCAGCACGCCGCGATCGTCGACCGGATTCTCGCCGGGGACACGGCGGGTGCGCGCGACGCGATGGCCGAACACCTCGACGGCACCGCGTCCCTGTTGCGCGGATTCCTGTCCTAGCAAGGAATCCACTGAGGAATCAGCTGGGCGGCGCTGGCGCGTAGGCGGTGCCGAACGCCGCCCACACCAGCGGGGTCGACTCCGGTGCACCGGTGCTCTCCCACCGGTCGGCCTGCTCGCGTTGCCAATCGTTCAGCGCCGCAACGGGATCTTCCTGCTGTTGTGCGTCGTGCACAGCCAGCACGGCCGCGGCCAGCGTCCCTCCGGCAGGGGCGGTGAAGCCGGGCAACAACGCGGTCAGGCCCGCGTCGGTCGGCAGGACCCAGCGGGTGGCGGTCACGTACTCCGCACCGCCGTGCACCAGTGCCGCGACCAGACCGGACGGTTCGGCGTAACGGTGGTCGCCGCCGCTTTCGCACGCGATGAGGGCGGCTCGGTTGGGGATACGCCAGCCCAGCAGGTCGGCGGCGGTGAGCGGGCCCTGGGCCAGGTGCAGGCGGGCGTCAAGGGCGTGCGCGGCGGTGGTGACGTGCCCGACGTAGAGGAACCGGCCCGCTTCGGCCAGTGCGGGCCGCAGGGTGTCGCGATCGAGGACGTCCAGTGCCGCCAAGGCTTCCGGGATCTCGCCGAGGACGCGGCCGAGTGGGGTGGGCGGGTCGACCGCCCCAGCCACCGGCCCAGTGCTGGGCGACACCCGGCGGGTGCGGGCGTTGCGGACGGTGGCCGGGGTCAGGATGGACAGTCTCGCGTTGTGCACGAAACGCTCCGCCTCATCCACCCGCAGCGTCTCCCACGGCACCTGCGTGGTGGACGGCGACGGCTGGACGCGCACGTGCAACTGGTCCCCGGCCAGGATCACCGCGTCCAACTCCCTGGCCAGCTGCGCCGGGACGAGCGCGGCGGCGAGGCTGGTGGACAGTACGCGTTCACGGTCCCGGTCGGCCAGCGCGCCGCGCGAGAGCGCCCTGGTCAAGGCCTGGTGCGCGGACTCGCCGGGGCGTGAGGTCGGCAGCGCGTCGGCCAGCGCGGCCAGCGGCGGACCGACCCGGTCTCTCGGCAGGATCAGCACTCGGGGGTTGTCCGGATCGTGTTCCCAGCGCCAGCTCACGTACAGCTCGCCCGCGTCGACATACGTCACCTGGACGGTCACCACGAGCGCACCACCTCCGCCGAACGCACCTGAATGCCGTAGCGCCGTTCGGCGATGTCCAGCCACGGGTCCAGGGCCGACGGCACCGCGGGATCCGCCCGCACCCGGGGCGGCACAAGGAGTTCCGGCGTCGGCAGCGGTTCACCCTCGCCCGCGGCGGCCAGCGCGAGATCGTCCGGCGAAGGCAGCGACAGCAGGTCGGCGCGGCCGGTGCCCGCCGGTTCGGCGGACTGGCCGGGCAGGGACACCGTGGCCGCCAGGTGGTCGAGGTAGGCAGCCGCCAGCGGGACGTCCAGGGTGGCGCCGATGGCGACGAGAGCCGCTTTGGTCGCCGGGGCCGCGGCCAGCGCGATCCAGCGTTCACGCAGCGGACCTGCCCGGAACCGCCTGCGCGCGGCCTCGGCGGCCAGTGCCGCGGGGAGGGCCAGGTCCAGTGCGCGGGCGCCCAGTTGCGGCTGCGGCACGCCGTGCAGGACGCGGCGGTGCAGCGCGTCCGCCCGCCACCAGTCCAGGTTCAGCGCCAGGTGCCACAAGCCGTTGTCCACGCAGAGAGCCCGCGCCTGGTCGAAGCACTCGTCGGCCCCGGCGAACTCGGCCAGCGACTCGTAGGCGTTGCCGCGTACCGACAACACACCCGCGAGGATCCGGGGTGAGTCCGTCGGCACCTCGTCGAGCAACCGCAACGCTTCCCGCGGGCGTGACTGCGTGACCGCGGCGGCCGCGAGGCCGAACTGGCTGGCCACCCGGTGCCACGGGTCGGTGCCCAGCCGCGCCGCCGCGGTGTAGTGCGCCACCGCCTCGTCGTCCCGTCCTGCGAGGTGGGCGAGCCTGCCGAGGCTGTTCAACGCGACCGCCTCGCCGTCGCTCTCGCCGATCGCGGCGAACAACTCCCGCGCCAGGTGCAGGTGTTCGGCGGCGGCGACCTGGTCGCCGGTTCCGTCGGCGATCTCGGCCAGTGCCTGGTGGATGTTCGGGATGAGGTGCGGCGCCGCCTGACCCGCCAGCGCCATCGCCCGTTCGGCGTCGGCGGCGGCTTCGGCGTAGTCACCCGCGGTGGCCAGCACGTCGGCACGGGTGCTGAGCAACGCGGCAACACCCGCCTCCTGGGGGAGCGGGAACCAGGTGACGGCGTCGAGCCCGGCGTCCAGTACCTGCCGGGCCGTGGCGAAATCGGCGTTGTGTCGCAACGCGTGTGCCAGCTGGATGTGCCAGGTGAGCACGTTGCCGAGTACGGGTTGCGCGGTCTCGTTGGCCGGTTCGATGTCCAGCGACCGGCGCAGATCGGCCAACGGCTCCTGCCACGCGCCGGTGTTCAGGACGATCTGCGCGCGGGTGGCGAACAGCGTCGCGCGTAAGGACACCGTGCCGAACTCGTCGCCTGCCAGAGCCTCGCACTCGTGGGTCAGCTCGATCGCGGTGGTGATCAGTTCGATGGCCTCGTCGCCGTCGGTGAGGCCGGCGAGGTTGATCAACGTCTGCGCCCGCCGGGCCAGTGCCTCCGGATCGCCGGGCGCGGCGAAGGTCAGTTCGTACGCCTCGCGTATCGGCGGCGCGGCTGCCTCCCAGTCACCCTCGGCGGCGAGCGTCGCTCCCTGGTTGTGCAGGTGCTTCCATCGCTGCCAGCTCGGCCCCGCCGGCGTGGTCATGGCCATATCGTAGGCGGCGGCGGCAAAGTTGTGATCGGTAGTAGGCGCCCGCGTCCGAGGCTTCTCCCATGACGAGAGGAGAGGCCTCGATGAACGACACCAGCCAGTCCGGATACGTGTGGGCGCCACCTGGGCCCTACGAGGTGCGGCGCAAACCCCGCCGCCGGGGTGGACATGCACGGTTGCTCGTCCTCGCCCCGGTCGCGATGGTCGTGTTCATGCTCTTCGGCGTCTCCTACCTGGCCTCGTCGGACCCTGCGGTGACCCTGCAGCCCGGGGCCGGGTTCGCCACGGTGTCCGGCAAGGAGGTCGCGCTGCTGCCGTACCACCGCAGCGGAACCAGGGGCATGTTCCAGATGATCACCCAGGACATGTTCCAGGTCCGGTTGTCCGCCACCGAACTGGACACCGGGCGCGCACTGTGGGACGTGCCGCTCGCCGGCGAACTGAGCTGGCAGGCCAGGGTGCTGGCCTCCGGCACGTGGAACACATATGTCGTCACCGACGGCGGCCTGGTGATCCTCGATCTGACCAGCGGTGCGGTCCTGGCCCGCGACCACGGCATCCAGGGCCTGCCCCGGGCGGTGACCTCCCGCGCCGCCTACGGATACGACGCGTCGGCCAAGGCCATCGTGGCCATGGACGCCGACGGCGGCCTGCACACCATCGCACTGGACGCCATCACCGCCATCCCCGCCTCGCCGCAGGTGGTGGCCGCGTGGGCGGGCAAGCTGAGCGCCAAGCGTCCCATCGGTACAGCCACCAGTTCCTCCGCCACCGAGGGTGTGGTGTCCGGTGGGGGAACCGTGCTGCTCCAGCCCCGCGGCAACGCTCCCGGCCTGGGCCTCGTGCGCCGCAGCGGAGGCGGCGGCACGCCGGTCGGCGACACCGTCTTCCACGAGGCGCAGATCCCGCTCACCCCGCCGCCCGGCGAGGCCGAACCCGAGGACTTCCCAGCAGGCCGCCGTTCCACCATCGCGGCCGGAGCGCCCGCCGGGCTGGTGGTCGTGCACCACAACCGTGACGTCAACTCGAAAGAGCGCGCGCTCAGCGTGGTGTCGCTGCGGACCGGGGAGGTCACCGCGACCCTGCCGACCGGCACCGGGTCGGCTCGTGCGCTGACCAGCCCGGGAAACCGCACGCTGATCTACGTCCGGGCACCGGGCGACACGGCGGGCGAAGGCCTGGCGTTGATCGGCCTGGACGGGCGGGCCACCTGGGTCGAGGTCGGCAGCGTCGACTACTTCGGCAACCCCGGATAGAAGGGACACGTCGTGAAGCTGCGGCAGTTCTTCGGCCGGGTCGCGATCGCCGCGGTGGTCATCTCGTCGGTGTTCCTGATATCCCATGGCTGCGCGGCCAACCTCAGGGCCAGTGGCGCCACCGTGTACCAGTTCTTCCGCGCTGTCGGGGCGGGCGACGCCCCGACAGCCTGTCATCTGCTCTCCGGCGCCGCGCTGGCCAAGATCCAGACCAGCACGGGCACGTCGAGTTGCCACGCCGCGGTCACGCAGATCCACATCGGACTCACCCAGGCCGAGCGCGAGCGACTGGTCAGGGGCGAGGCGGACGTGCGGGAGTACTGCGCGGCCATCGCCGGTGACTTCAGCTCGCGTGAGGAGCTCGTCTTCGACAACAACCCGCTCGGTATGCAGTACATCCTGCTGGCCGAGCACGAAGGCCGGGAGACGATCAGCGACTGGGGCTGGAACACCTGGCGAGTGTGCTGACCGGATCCGGTTCAGTAGCGCGTCGCGCACTCGGCACGCAGGCCGGTGACTCGGGGCAATGCCGTGGCGCGGCTGAGGTTCCAGCTCTGCCACGACCTGTCGTCGAGCCGCTCCAGTGCGCCTGTCATCGCACACCGGTGTTCGACCGGGAGCCGCAACAGGACGGGGACCGCGTCCGCGGACAGCCTGGACAGGTAGTCCACGTCGACCTTCTTCGTCTGCTCGTACCGGGCGACGTTGTGCTCGGCGGCCACGCGTTCCGGGTTGAGCAGGGCGAACAGGAACAGCCCGGCGAGGCCGGAACCGGTGATCGCCCGTGGCAGCCACCGGGCCTCCAGCCGGACACCGGCCACGAGGACCAGCACGTACAGCAGGCCCAGCCACAGTTCGAAAGCCTCGACCGACAAGCGCAGCACGGTGAAGCCGTACGCCTGCTGGTATGTCCACATCCGGCTCAAGGCGGACGCGACAATCACAAGTACCAGCAAGGACAACGCCCCGAGCAGGCCACGCAACCACTTGCGTTCCGCCGGTGTCCGCCGTGGCGCCCACCGGGCCGCGGCGGCCACGACACCCAGCGTCAGCACGGTCACGGCGACCAGTTGCCAGAAACCGCCGCGGGCGTACTGCGCCGATGTCACGTCGGCGGTGTGCAGCACGTAGTCTGCTCCGCCGAACAGTGCCGTGAACTGCACGGCGGCGAACGCCGTGAACAGCAGGACCAGGATGCCGACCGGCATCGCCCATTCCATGATGGACAGTCGCGACGGCTTGCGCGGCTGGTCCGGCAGTCGCGGCCCTGACGCGATCACCAGGCTCGCCCCGGCCATCCCGATCGCGACGAGGACGAACACCAGGATCCAGCGGAACGTGAACTGGCCGTCCATGTCGGGCGTGATGCTGCCGAGCAGGTTCGCGAACGCCGCGTCGGCGCTGGCCAGCAGCGGGACGAACACGACCAGCAGTGCGGCGCTGAGCAGCACCGGCTTGGCGATCCGGACCTTCCTGCGGGCCTTGCCGTTGTCGCGCAACGCCTTCAGCCCGCGAAACACCCACGGCAGGCAGAGCGCGCTGGCGAACGTCACCGTGACCGAGCCGAGGACGATGCCCGCCAGCGACCTGCCGCCCGCGACCGCGAGTGACGCCGCCGCGAGTGACCCGAGCAGGCACAGGTAGAACAGCCATTCCGCGTCCCTGAACGGCGTGATGCCGATGAGCGCGAGCGAAAGCCCGCCCCACGCGAGCGCCGCGGGCCCCGGCCGTCCCATCACCAGCCATGCCGCCGCGGCGCACGCGATGGCCACGATCGGGTAGCCGATACCGGCGGTGGTGCCTGGGAGGGCGATCGCGCCCGCGGCACCCGCGATCCCGATCGCCAGCAGCGTGCGCGGCGGCGCCGGTTTCTCGGGTCTTTCCCAGTGCATGATCGTGGGATAGGTGGTGGACGGCACGAACGGCCGAGTCAGCATCGGCGGCGTAGTCAGTGATTGATCATTCATCAACTCTCCAAGCGGTAATCGTGAGTGGTTAGGCCGGTTCTAACCGGCCTAACCACTCACGAGGGCTGACCAGGCAGGACGACGCGGATGCCGGCGGGCTCCACGACCGAGATCTCGCCGCCGTGCAGGTCGATCACCCAGCGGGCGATGGCCAGGCCCAGGCCGGTGCCACCGCCCGCCCTCTCCCCTCGGGTGAACCGCTCGAACACGCGCTCGCGGTCGGCGGGCGCGATGCCCGGTCCCTGGTCGCGGACCTCGATAACCGCCCCGCCGTCCCCGACCGGGCGGGACACCACGACCACGTCGCCGCCGTGCGGCCCGTGCCGGACGGCGTTGTCCAGCAGATTCCAGACCACCTGGTGCAGCCGGCCGCGGTCGGCGAACACCTTGCCCGGCCGGACGTCGAGGACGAACCGGGCCTCCCGGCCCGCCACCGCTACCTCGGCGACGACCTCGTCGAGCATCGGCGAGAGCTCGAAGCACTCGCGGTGCAACGGCGACACCCCCGCGTCCACACGCGACAGGTCGAGCAGCTCGGAAACCAGCCGCCCCAGCCGTTCGGTTTGCGACAGCGCCGTGCGCAGCGTCTCCGGATCCGGTTCGGCGACGCCGTCGACCACGTTCTCCAGCACCGCCCGCAACGCCGAGATCGGCGTGCGCAGCTCGTGCGAGACGTTCGCGATCAGCTCACGGCGCTGCTGGTCGGCCGCGGCCAGATCGGCGGCCATCGTGTTGAACGCCCGTGCCAGCTCGCCGACCTCGTCACGGGACGTGGCCCGCACCTGGCGCGTGTAGTCGCCACGGGCCATGCCCCGGGCCGCGGCCGTCATCTCACGCAACGGCCGTGTCATGCCGTGCGCGAGGAACTGCGAGGTGACGACGCCGATGGTGATCGCGATCAGCGAGGTGTACGTCGGCAGCCAGCCCAGCCGGAGCCAGAAGTACGTCAACGCGGTCGCCCCCGCGCCCGCCACCAGCAGGCCGATCTTCAGCTTGATCGACCGGATCGGGTCGAGCGGTCTCGGTAACCCCTTCATCGGGGCGCCTCCAGCGCGTAGCCGACCCCGTGCACGGTCCGGATCAGGTCTGCCCCGAGCTTGCGGCGCAGCGCCTTGATGTGGCTGTCGACCGTCCGCGTGCCCGCCGGGTCCGACCAGCCCCACACCTCGCTGAGCAGGCGCTCCCGCGGCACCACCGCACGTGGCCGGCCGGCCAGGTGGACGAGCAGTTCGAACTCGGTCGGCGTCAGGTGCGCGGGTTCCCCGGCCCGCTGCACCCGGCGCTCCACCGGGTCGATCTCCAGGTCACCGAGCACGATCGTGGCCGCGGCCTGCTGGTTGCGCTCGGCGCGGCGCAGCAGGGCGTGCACCCGTGCCGCGAGCTCCCGGATCGAGAACGGCTTGGTCATGTAGTCGTCGGCGCCGACGGCGAGACCGACCAGCAGATCGGTCTCGTCGTCTCGCGCCGTCAACATCAGCACAGGCACAGGGCGGTGCGCCTGCACCCGACGGCACACTTCCAGGCCGTCGAAGCCTGGCAGCATCAGGTCGAGCACGATCAAGTCGGGCGCGTTGCGCCCGGCCTTGTCCACCGCCGACGGCCCGTCGTGGGCCAGTTCGACCTCGAACCCCTCCGCGCGCAGCCGCGCGGCCACCGACTCCGCGATCGTCAGCTCGTCCTCGACGACCAGGATCCGCCGTTGCCCCTCCCGCATGGGCCCGACTCTATGCGCGGGGCATGGAGAGCTCCCGCGAAAGATGTGAAGGTCCTGTGGATATCCGGGCCTGGCTTTGTCGCGCCGGTCGTTGACGCCTCGCAGCACGCCCGACATCGCCCCAACCATGCTGGTCGGCAGGCCGAAGCGAAGATGTCGGCCGCGTGGGACGAGGGCGATTCAACGCTGTCGGTTCGCTGTCGATTGAACGTTCTGCCCGGTTCCTGCGTAAGGATCGGCAGGTCATCCCCATGCGAGCGATAGGAGTGAGCATGTACCGAAGACTTGGCGTGCTGGCCGTGGCAGTGCTGGGGTTCACCCTCGTCGCGCCCGCGGTGGCCGCCGAGCCGGGCTCGTCCGGGCGGTTCCCGGCCGAGTTCGCCCTGCCCAACGGCTTCATGCCGGAGGGCATCGCGATCGGCGACGCGCCGACGGCGTACTTCGGCTCACGGGCCGACGGGTCGCTTTTCCGCGTCGACCTGCGGACCGGCAAGGGTGAGGTGTTCTCGAAGGGTCCCGGCACGCCGTCGGTCGGCCTCAAGATCGACAACCGCAGGCGGGTGTTCGTCTCCGGTGGCACGGCAGGCGACGCACGGGTCGTCGACGCCCGCTCGGGCGCCGTGCTGAAGAGCTACAAGTTCGCCGGCACGGACACGTTCGTCAACGACGTGATCGTCACCGACCTGGCCGCGTACTACACCGACTCGCGCAAGGCAGTGCTGTACAAGATCCCGTTCGGGCGGCACGGCAAACTGCCGGAGACCTTCACACCGTTGCCGCTGACCGGCGATTTCGTCCTGACTCCCGGCGTGAACAACGCCAACGGCATCGCCGAGACCCCGGACGGCCGCGCGCTGCTGATCGTGCAGAGCAACACCGGCAAGCTGTTCCGCGTCGACCCGGCGACAGGCGTGACCAAGGAAGTCGGCCTCGGCGGTGAGGTGCTCACCAACGGCGACGGCCTGCTCGTCGAGGGCACCACGCTGTACGTGGTGCAGAACCGGCTGAACACGGTCGGTGTGTTCAAGCTCAACCGGTCCGGGACCGCGGGCAAGCTGGTCACCAAGGTCACCGACGCCCGCTTCGACGTCCCGACCACGGTGGCGTCGTTCGGCAGGCGCCTCTACCTGCCGAACGCTCGCTTCACCACGCCACCGACGCCGGACACGCCGTACAACGCGGTCGCGATTCCGCGGCCCTAGGAACAGATGGCTCCCTGAGCCGCGGAGCCGACGAGGCGCGCGTACTTGGCCAGAACGCCGGTGCGCCTCGTCGGCTCCGGCGTTGTCCAGCCCTGCCTGCGCTGCTCGAGTTCCTCGGGGGAGACGCCGAGGTCCAGCGTCCGGGACTCCATGTCGAGCACGATCGGGTCGCCGTCACGCACGAACGCGATCGGGCCGCCGTGCGCGGCCTCCGGCGCGACGTGCCCGATGCACAGGCCGGTGGTACCGCCGGAGAACCGGCCGTCGGTCAGCAGCAGGACCTCCTTGCCGAGGCCCGCGCCCTTGATCGCGCCGGTGACCGCCAGCATCTCCCGCATTCCCGGCCCGCCGCGCGGCCCTTCGTACCGGATCACCACCACGTCGTTGGGTTTCAACGTGGGCAGCGCGTCCATCGCGGCCTTCTCGCCGTCGAAAACCCTCGCCGTGCCTTCGAAACGGGACGAGTCGAAGCCCGCGCTCTTGACCACCGCGCCTTCCGGCGCCAGGCTGCCGTGCAGGATCGTCAGCCCGCCGGTGGGGTGGATCGGGTTGGTCAGCTTGCGCACGACCTCGCCGTCCAGCTCCGGCGGCGCCAGCGCGTCCAGGTTCTCCCGCAAGGTCCTCCCGGTCACGGTGAGACAGTCGCCGTTGAGCAAACCCGCGTCCAGCAGGGCTTTCATCACGACCGGAACGCCGCCGACCCGGTCGACCGCGGTCATCACGTGCCGCCCGAACGGTTTCACGTCCGCCAGGTGCGGCACGCGGTCACCGATCCTGGTGAAGTCGTCCAGCGTCAGCTCGACCTCGGCCTCGTGGGCGATCGCGAGCAGGTGCAGCACGGCGTTCGTCGAACCGCCCAGCGCCATCACGACCGCTATCGCGTTCTCGAACGCCTCCCGCGTCAGGACCTGCCGCGCGGTGATGCCTTTCGCGAGCATCCCGACGACGGCCTCGCCGCTGGCACGCGCGAACGTGTCCCTGCGCCGGTCGACCGACGGCGGGCTCGCCGAACCGGGCAGCGACATACCCAGCGCCTCGGCCGCACACGCCATCGTGTTGGCCGTGTACATGCCGCCGCACGCGCCCTCACCCGGGCAGATCGCGCGTTCGATCTTGTCGACCTCCTCACGCGAGATCAGGCCACGCGCGCACGCCCCGACGGCCTCGAACGCGTCGATGATCGTGACCTCGCGACCGTCCACAGTGCCCGGCAGGATCGACCCGGCGTACAGGAAGACCGCGGCGACGTCCAGCCGCGCGGCGGCCATCAGCATGCCCGGCAGGCTCTTGTCGCAGCCGGCCAGCAGTATCGCGCCGTCGAGCCGTTCGGCCTGCATGACGGTCTCCACGGAGTCCGCGATCACCTCACGGGACACCAGCGAGAAGTGCATTCCCTCGTGGCCCATGGAGATGCCGTCGGACACGGAGATCGTGCCGAACTCCATCGGGAACCCGCCCGCGGCGTGCACACCCTGCTTGCTCGCCTGCGCCAGGCGCTGCAACGACAGGTTGCACGGCGTGATCTCGTTCCAGGAGGACGCGACGCCGATCTGCGGCTTGGCGAAGTCCTCGTCACCCATCCCGACCGCCCGGAGCATGCCCCGGGCCGCCGCCCGTTCCAACCCGTCCGTGACATCGCGACTGCGCGGCTTGAGATCCATCCCCTGACTCTAGTGCGGAAATGCGGAGGCGGCCCGCCCGCGGACTCGTTACGATCACAGCGTCGGCATGGAGTAGTTCAGTGGCAGATCACCCGGCTTGGGACCGGGAAGGCGCGGGTTCGATTCCCGCCTCCATGTCCTTCCTGGTGTAGATCAGCGGCAGATCACCCGGCTGTCATCCGGGAGGGCGCGAGTTCGACTCTCGCCACCAGGTCGAGCATCGCTGTCAGGGGGAGAGCCATGTCCGAGGACCAGACGCACACCGCGTCGCCCGGGTACGCGACTGGTCAGCTGGCGCGTGCCCTGGCCAGGCTCGTCGAGTCCGGTGACCAGGGCGCGCTGCGCAAGATCCGGCAGTGGGAGGCCGTCCTGGCCGGGATGACCAGCGGAAACCTCACGGTCGGGTCGCGCACACCCGTGGCGGGCACCCCGGCGTGGGTGACCCTGGAAGTGGCGCACGGCGGCTTCGCGACCGGCGAGTACCTCGCCGAGGTGCCGTTGACCGACGACGAGACGGCCAAGCTGCTGCGACTGCCGGACGACGTGCCCGGCGAGACCGACCGCGAGCGTCTCAACCTCTGGTACCTCGGCGACGCGGGCCAGGCCGAGCTGCTGGCCGCGTTGCGCACCGGGCACTACCGCGTGGACGTGCCGGAGGACGCCGCGCTGGCGGTCGTCGCCCTGTTGCTGGACAGGGGATTCGCCGAGCAGGCGTTGGACCTGGTCGCCGAGTTGCGGCCGTTGGCGCACCGCCTGCGGTTCACCCCGCGGTTCGAGCCGGTCGCCCGGACCTCGGGAACGGCGGTACGGCTGGCAACCGTCAGCGAAGTCACCGGTTCGCTGCGCGAAGTCGTGATGCCGCAGCAGATCGCCGCGATGCGTACCACGCTGAGCGTGTGGAATCCGTTGTACGACAGGCTTGTCGCGTTGTGGTGCGAGACCGTCGACGGAGATCTGCCGTACCTGGAGGCCGGTTCCGTACGCGGCGGGTGGCCGTGCAGGCGCCAACCGGAAGGCTGGGCGGACCGGCGTGCGCACTGGCTCGCCGACTACGCGTCCGCCGACCGTCCAGTTTCGGGACGGCACGCCCACCCGAGGAGCAACTTCGCGCGGCTGCACGCCGCGTTGCGCAACAGCGACACGTTGTCCGCCAGGGACGTGGGCTGGGTCCGTCGCGCCATCGCGAACACCGTCACCAAAGCCGGTGCGCCGGGATCCACGCAGCGCTCCCAGCTGCGCGACACCCAGGCGGCGGTCGCGGCCCTGCCGACGAACGAGGGCCTGGCTGGGGTGCTGATCGACCGGCTCGGCCGTTACCCGGCGGACGGCGGACTGTCGTCGCTGGACCGGATCGCCGCCGACGTGTCCGATCAGGACACCCGGGACGTTCCGGCCGGCACGCCGATCCCGGTCGCGTTGCGCGACAAGGCGGCTCGCGCGCTGGAAGCCCCGGCGGACGAGCTGGTGCGCCGTGGCGTGATCCCGTCCGGTGAGGTGCTCGCGACCGTGTTGCCGCAGCTGACCTCGCGGCTGATGTCGTCGGGCATCGAGGACCCGGTGGCCGCCGGGCTCTACGAGCAGACGTACACGGCGTTCCGGCGCAGGCGCAGCTTGCTGCTGCTCAACCTGGAGCACCAGGTGCGGTTCAGCGAACTGCCATGGGCCCGTGCCCTGTCGGTCTTCCGCGTGTCCACACGGGACGAGACAGCGGCCGTGCGCCGGGCGCTGCGGCAGGTCACCATGCTCGCGATCACCGAGTTCCCGCACGCCATCCTGCCCAATCCGCTGGTGGCGGAGCTCGGCGCGCTGACCGGCCGGGCCGGGCTGAAGCTGCCGCTGGTCGAAGAGGTGGCCGCGGACATCTTCATGGGCAGGTTCACCCGCAAATGGCAGGACGCCGCACTCGTGGCGAGCCGGACCATGGCGGGCACGCTCTACTCGGACTACTACGACCTGCCGGGCGAGTCCACCTGGACCGGGGAGCGCAAAACCACCTGGTGGAACCGCAGGAGGACCGCGGACGTCTTCGGTGAGCTCTGCGAACGACGCGCGCGGGAAGCGGGCCTGCCCAAGTGGCGGTCGACCGCGGGCAACGGCGCGATCATCGAGCAGAGCCAGATCCTGACCACGCACAACCTGGCCGTCCTGGTCACCGAACTCGACCTGGCCGACCAGGTCCGCGAGCGGGCAGGCGAGCTGGCGTGGCACACGTTCGACTGGGTCGTCCGCAGGCTGACGCAGCCGGCCGATTCGGGCCACGCGGCGTTGATCCAGGTCAAGAACGCGGCTTACGCGTGGCGCCAGGCCATCTTCCTGCTCAGCTTCGCCACGCCCGAGCAGCAGAAGGCGACCGTGCGCAAGCTGGGCACGCACGTCCACGACGTGGGCATCGACTCGTGGTTCCGGCCCGCGGTCCGCGGCCTGTCCGGGGTGCTGCGCGGCGAGCGGTTCGACTCAGCGGGCACGGTCCACGGCGGGAAGCGTTTCCTCGGCTGGGCCGTCGGCGAACACTGGGCCTTGTCGGCCAGGGGGCCGGCCGTTAGATGAGGTCGCGGCCTTCCGCGTCCGTCCCGCCTCTGGCCAGCAGGATGATCCCGTCGATCCAGCACCAGAACACGCCGACGCCGACGAACATCAACGCCAGCTGCGTGACGGCCATCTTGGTGTGCCCGGTGTAGAACCGCCCGATCCCGAACGGCAGGAACAACTGCAACAGGCCCGCGGCGGCCCGGTACCGCTGGTTCGGCCACGAGACGCCGGTCGGCGCCGCCAGGGCAGGCGGCGGGGCCGTCGGCGGCAGCGCCAGCGGGGCCAGGGGCGGCGGCATCAGCGGAGCGGTGGGCACCGTCGGCAGCTGGGGCGCGTGCGCGGTGGCCAGCGAGCGGGGATGCGGCTGCGGCAGGTCGGCGAACAGGGGACGCAGGTCCGCGCGGGTCTCGGCGTCCACCGCTTTCTGCACCCGGTCGTCGTACTCCGCGATGGGCAGCCTGCCCTGCGCGAAGTGGTCGCCGAGCACCGAGAGCGCCTCGTCACGCTCCTGGGTGCCGATGCGTACCAAGTCCGGGTCGTTCACGGACGTAACAGTACTCAATCGAGGTGACGAAATCGCTCGAGTCCAACTGGACTGTTCAGCTTCCTGAAGTGATCAACTGTAGGGTCTGGGTATGTCCGGCGCGCCGACCGTCGTCTCCGTGATCGCCGGGTATCTCGACCACCTCGCCGTCGAACGGGCGACCGCGCGCAACACGCTCGACAGCTACCGCCGTGACCTCAACCGGTACGCGGACCACCTGGGGACAGCCGACTTCGGCGCGATCACCGAGGAAACCGTCTCGGAGTTCGTCGCGGTGCTGCGAGAAGGTGATGACGAACACCCGCCGCTGGCCGCGTCCTCGGCGGCTCGTGCCCTGGCCGCCGTGCGCGGCCTGCACAAGTTCGCGGTACGGGAAGGAATGGTCGAGCACGACCCGGCCCGTGAGGTGAAACCGCCGCAGACGCCACGGCGGTTGCCCAAGGCGCTGCCACTCGACGACGTACTCCGGATTCTGGACGTCCCCGGCGACGGCGTCGCGCCGCTGCGTGACCGGGCACTGCTCGAACTGTTGTATTCCACGGGCGCGCGGATCTCCGAGGCCGTCGGTCTCGACCTGGACGACATCGACACGATCGAGCGAACCGCGTTGCTCGACGGCAAGGGCGGCAAGCAACGGCTGGTGCCCGTCGGCCGTCCCGCGCTCGCCGCGCTGGACGCGTATCTCGTGCGCGCGCGACCGAGCATGGTCAAGCGCGGCACCCCGGCGGTGTTCCTCAACCAACGCGGTGGACGGCTTTCTCGTCAGAGCGCGTGGCAGGTGCTGAAGGACGCGGCGGAACGTGCCGGGGTCACGGCAAAAGTTTCCCCCCACACACTTCGTCACTCTTTTGCCACACATCTGCTGGAGGGAGGGGCCGACGTTCGGGTGGTTCAGGAGCTTCTCGGCCATGCCTCCGTAACCACAACGCAGATCTACACGCTAGTAACGGTGAATACGCTCCGCGAGGTGTACGCGACCGCTCACCCTCGCGGCGGCGGATAATCTGACAGAGGCCGGACAAAACGGAGGTGGCGCGGACGATGTTTGGGGTAGACGAGCCTGCCCATGAGCGGCTCACCCTGACCGACGTACTGCACGCGCTCAGCGACCCAACTCGACTCGCCGTCGTCGCGCAGCTGGAACGAGTGGGCGAGATGTCATGTGGCTGCCTCGAGGTCACCGTGGCCAAATCAACGTTGTCACAGCACCTGCGCGTGCTGCGGGAGGCCGGAGTCACGCACACGAGACCCGACGGCAACCAGCGGTGGTTGTCCGTGCGCCGTGACGCGTTGGACAGCCAGTTCCCGAATCTGCTGGACGCGGTTCTCGCCGCCCACGCCCGTGCGGCGGCGTTCGTTTCCTGAACTGCGGATACGGCTCTTACCGGCGAGGCGCGTTGCCACGTGGGTTGGTCACCCTTAGTCTGCGCCAAGACCGGACGACAAGGAGCTAGGTCGGCATGTCGACATTCGAGTCAGCGGCGCAGCCATTCGGCGTGCCGGGGCACGCCTCGGCTCCGCCTGACCCACCAGCGTCCACGCCAGTGCCTTATCCCGTTCCCCAACCGTCACCACAGCCGTCACCGCAGCAGCAACAGCCATACCAACCGCAGGAGCGCCCGCCAGTCAGTGCGGCACCGGCAGTGCGCCCCACTGAGGATCCCTTGAGTCTCCCCGCGAAACCAGCGACAGATGCCGAAGAAGACGACCCGTCGACCGGTCCGGACGGATCGATCGGCCCGACCGGGCGACCGAAGCGGCACATCCCCGAACCGGCCATGCTCGAACGGCACGGCCCGGCGAAGGTGCTGGCGATCTGCAACCAGAAGGGCGGCGTCGGCAAGACCACGTCGGCGATCAACCTCGGCGCGGCGCTGACCGAGTTCGGCCGCCGCGTGCTGCTGGTGGACTTCGACCCGCAGGGCGCGTTGTCGGTCGGCCTCGGCATCCCGGCGCACCAGCTGGACCAGACGATCTACAACGTGCTGATCGAGCGCGGCCCCAACCTCGACGAAGTGGTCATCCGCACCACGGTCGAGGACATGGACCTGCTGCCGAGCAACATCGACCTGTCCGCGGCCGAGGTGCAGCTCGTCGCGGAGGTCGGCCGTGAGCACGCGCTGCTGCGCACGCTGCGCCCGGTGATCGACAAGTACGACTACATCCTGGTGGACTGCCAGCCCTCGCTGGGGCTGCTGACCGTGAACGCGCTGGCGGCGGCCGACGGCGTGCTGATCCCGCTCGAGTGCGAGTATTTCAGCATGCGTGGCGCCGCACTGCTGATGGACACGATCCAGAAGGTCCAGGAGAGGCTGAACCCGAGGCTGGAGATCACCGGCATTCTCGCGACCATGTTCGACCCCCGTACGCTGCACTCACGCGAGGTGATGGCCCGCGTTGTGGAGAGGTTCGGGGATATCGTGTTCGACACCGTGATCAACAGGACTGTGCGCTTCCCGGAGACGACCGTCGCCGGTGAGCCGATCACGCGCTGGGCGCCGCGGTCGGCCGGTGCGAAGGCCTACCGCGCGCTTGCTCGCGAGGTGATCGCCAGGTGACCCGCCGCGCCCCATTGCCGGGTGCGGCCGAGCTCTTCCGTCCGACGACGCCACCGAAGCCGGAACCCCGGCAGACCGTGGTCAGGGGTGGCTCGCCGCGCCAGAAACACGACACCAAGATCACGGTCTACGTGTCCGACGAAGAACTGCTCGCGCTGGAGCACGCCCGTCTGGCGTTGCGCGCCAAGCACGGGCTGGCGGTCGACCGCGGCCGGGTGGTGCGTGAGGCGATCGCCGTGCTGCTGGCCGATCTCGACGAGTACGGCGAGGAGTCACTCCTGGTGCGCAGGCTCCGCCAGGAAAACGGGCAGTGACGACCGAGTTGGACAGCGAAAGCCCGCCGGAACCAGCGACGCCCGAACCCGAACCGGCCCAGGACGCGGCTGTCGCCGAGGCGCCCGCGCAGGCGCCGGAGGCCGCACCGGCCGGGGCACCGAAGTTCACGGTGAAGCTGTCGAACTTCGAAGGCCCGTTCGACCTGCTGCTGCAGTTGATCTCGCAGCACGAGATGGACGTGACCGAGGTCGCGCTGCACCGCGTGACCGACGACTTCATCGCCTACATCAGGGCGATGGGCAAGGACTTCGACCTCGACGAGACCACGGAGTTCCTCGTGGTCGCGGCGACGCTGCTGGACCTGAAGGCGGCCCGGTTGCTGCCCGCCGGCGACGTGGAGGACGAGGACGACCTCGCGCTGCTCGAAGCCCGTGACCTGCTCTTCGCCAGGCTGCTGCAGTACCGCGCGTACAAGCAGGTCGCGGCGCTGTTCGCGGAGCTCGAAGCCACCGCGCTGCGGCGCTACCCGAGGTCGGTCGCGCTGGAGGACCGGTACACCTCGCTGCTGCCCGAGGTGATGCTCGGGGTGTCACCGGAGAAGTTCGCCGAGATAGCGGCGACGGTGTTCCGCCCGAAGCCACCGCCGACGGTGTCACTGGCCCACGTGCACATGCGCCAGGTCTCGGTCAAGGAAACCGCCGGGATCCTCCGGATCATGCTGGCGCAGGCGGGGACGCTGACCTTCGCCGAGCTGACCGCCGACTGCGCGGAGATCGTGGACAAGGTCGCCCGTTTCCTCGGCCTGCTCGAGCTGTACCGCGAAGCGGTGGTGTTGTTCGAACAGGACGAGCCGCTGAGCGAACTGCGCGTGAAATGGACCGGCGGCAGTGTCGAGGAGGCCAAGGCAGCGGCCGAGGCGGCCAAGACCTCCGCAGAGGAAGAGGAGTACGGGTGAGCACGCCCGAGCAGGACACGGCAGGCAAACCGGACCAGGACGCCCCTGCGCCCGAGGAGGCCGCGCCCCCGGCGGACACCGAGCCGACCGACCCGGCCCAACCCACCACCGGATCAGCCACCACCGAGGACGAAGCCGCCGTCGACGAACGGCCGGATGCCGCCGCCACTGACGGGGCCGAGTCCTCGTCTGCCGCTGCCGATGCGCAGCCGGATGCCGCTGATGACCAGGCCGGCCAGGAGCCCGTGGCCGACGCCGAACCATCCCCGGACGCGCCCGCCACGCTTCCCCTGGACATCCCCACCGGCCAGGCCGACGACTCGGACGAGGACGACTCGGACGGCGCCCCGTCCCGCTTTCCCAACCTCACCGAGGACGAAGCCCTCCACTCGGCGCTCGAAGCCCTGCTGCTCGTCGTCGACTCGCCCGCCGAAGTCGAAGACCTCGCCGACGCGCTCAGCCAGCCCGTGAAGCGCGTCCGCGCCGCTCTCAAGACCATGGCCGCCCAGTACCATGAGCAGAACCGGGGCATCGACCTGCGGGATGTGGGTGGCGGCTGGCGGTTCTACACCCGGGACAAGTACGCGCCGTTCGTCGAGAAGCTGCTGCACGACGGCCAGCGGGCCAAGCTGACCCGTGCCGCGCTCGAGTCGCTCGCGGTCATCGCGTACCGTCAGCCGGTCACGCGAGCGCGGGTTGCCGCCGTGCGTGGCGTTAACGTTGATGGTGTCATCCGTACCTTGCTTGTGCGTGGTCTCATCGAGGAGACCGGCACGGACAAGGACACGGGTGGCATCCTTTACCGGACTACCGAGCTGTTCCTGGAGCGGTTGGGCCTGTCCTCACTCGAGGACCTGCCGCCCATCGCCCCCCTGTTGCCCGAAGTGGATGCGATCGACGATGTCTGAAAGCCCGGAAGGTGTCCGGCTGCAGAAGGTGCTCTCCAAGGCCGGAGTCGCGAGCAGGCGCGCGGCCGAGGACCTGATCGCCGAGGGCCGGGTCAGTGTCGACGGCGAGGTCGTGCGCGAGTTCGGCCGCCGGGTCGACCCGCGCAACGCCGTGATCCACGTGGACGGTGTCCGCGTCGTGCTCAGCGAGGACCTGGTGTACCTCGCGTTCAACAAGCCCCTCGGTGTGCACACCACGATGACCGACGACCGCGGCCGCCCGTGCGTCGGCGACTACGTGCACAAGTACGAGCGCAACGCCAACGCTGGGCTCTTCCACGTCGGCCGCCTCGACGCCGACACCGAAGGCCTGCTCCTGCTGACCAACGACGGCGACCTCGGCCACCGGCTGACGCACCCGTCGTACGAGGTGCCCAAGACCTACGTGGCCGAGGTGCCGGGACCGATCGGCCGGGACCTCGGCAAGCAGCTCAAGGAAGGCGTGGAACTCGACGACGGCTGGGTGCGGGCGGACGCCTTCCGGCTCGTCGACTCGATGCCCGGCAAGGCGATGGTCGAGATCGTCCTGCACGAGGGCCGCAACCGGATCGTGCGGCGGATGCTCGACCGCGTCGGCCACCCCGTGGACCGGCTGGTGCGCACGGCGTTCGGTGACATCCGGCTCGGCAACCAGCGTCCCGGCACGATGCGGGCGTTGAACCGCAACGAGATCGGCGCCCTGTACTCCGCTGTGGGCCTGTGAACCGTCCGTACACGATCCTCAGCGCCGCGATGTCGGTCGACGGCTACATCGACGACGCGAGCGGCGAGCGGCTCGTCCTGTCCGGTGACGAGGACTGGGACCGGGTGGACGAGCTGCGCGCGAGCGTGGACGCGATCCTGGTGGGCGCCAACACGATCCGCAAGGACAACCCGCGCCTGCGGGTGCGGTCCGCGGAGCGCCGCGCGGACCGCGTGGCGCGTGGACTGCCCGAGAACCCGTTGCGTGTCAGCCTCACGGCGTCCGGTGGGCTCGGCAAGGACGCCGAGTTCTTCAGCGACGACAACTTCGTCGTGTACGGGCCACCGGCCGTCCCGCTGTCCATAGTGGTCGAAGACCTCGCCGGGCGTGGTGTGCGCAGGCTGATGGTCGAAGGTGGAAGCGCTGTGCACACAGCGTTTCTGACGCAGAACCTGGCCGACGAGGTGTGGCTCGCGGTCGCCCCGATCTTCGTCGGTGACAGCCGCGCACCTCGATTCGTCCAAGATGGACAGTTCGGCGCCGGTCGCATGGTGCTCGGTGACGTCCGGCGGGCTGGGGACGTGACCGTCATGCGGATGTTCCCGGACGCGGATCGGTACTGGCTGCGGGTGTGCGTCGAGGAGTCACGCAAATGCCCGCCGTCGGAGACCGCTTTCCCGGTCGGCGCGGTGATAGTCGGAGCCGACGGTACCGAGATCGCCCGCGGCTACTCCCGGGAGACCGATCCGACGGCGCACGCGGAGGAGGAGGCGCTGGCGAAAGTCACTCCCGGTGATCCCCGGCTGGCGACCGCGACCATCTACAGCTCGCTGGAACCGTGCAGCACGCGCAAGTCGCGCCCGCGCAGCTGTGCACAGTGGATCATCGGCGCGGGCATCCCGCGTGCGGTGTTCGGGTTGCGTGAGCCGAGCCGGTTCGTGGTCGGCAAAGGCTTCGAGATGCTCACCGCGGCGGGAGTGACCGTTGTGGAGCGACCAGACGTCGCGCCGGAAGTCAAGCAAGTCAGTACTTTGTATGGTTAGGAGTGCACAAGGTACTCGGACTGGATGACCCGGGATTTTCCGGTACTACTCCATTCGAGTGACAGCATGGTCTAGACCCTTGCTTCCTACGTGGTCTAAACCACATGGTTTTTGGCATCGCTCCGCTCCCTGCCGCTTTGAGGAGACTGATGTCCAAGCTTCGATGGCACCACGCCGCGGCCTTGGTGGCCACGTCGGCAGCGGTGGTGCTCGGCCTCGCCGTCGCGCCCGCAGCAGGCGCAGGCGGCGTCTCGGCCACGTTCAGCAAGGGTTCCGACTGGGGAACCGGGTACGAGGGCAAGTACACGATCAAGAACGGCGGCACCACCGCCCGTACATCGTGGACGATCGAGTTCGACCTGCCCGCCGGGCACAAGCTTTCCGGCCTCTGGGACGGCAGCTACACCGCCAGCGGCCAGCGCGTGACCGTGAAGAACACCTGGAACGGCAGCATCGCGCCGGGTGCGTCGGTCAGCTTCGGCTTCAACGTCGGCTACAGCGGCGCGTTCACCGCGCCGACCGGCTGCAAGCTCGACGGCGGCTCCTGTGACGCCACCGGGGAACCGCCGACCACCACACCGCCGACGACCCCTCCGACCACGACGCCGCCAACCACGAACCCGCCCGCGCCGGACGGCAAGATCAGCCTCGGCTACTTCGCGCAGTGGGGCGTCTACGGCCGCAACTACCACGTGAAGAACATCGTCACGAGCGGTTCGGCGTCCAAGCTCACGCACATCAACTACGCCTTCGGCAACGTGACCAACGGCCAGTGCGTGCTCGGCGACACCTACGCCGACTACGACCGCGCGTACACCGCCGCCGACAGCGTCGACGGCGTCGCGGACACCTGGGACACGGGCGCGCTGCGCGGCAGCTTCGGCCAGTTGCGCAAGCTGAAGAAGCAGTTCCCGCACATCAAGGTGCTGTTCTCGTTCGGCGGCTGGACCTGGTCCGGCGGCTTCGGCCAGGCCGCGCAGAACGCGGCCGCGTTCGCCGACTCGTGCTACAAGCTGGTCGAGGACCCGCGCTGGGCGGACGTGTTCGACGGCATCGACATCGACTGGGAGTACCCGAACGCGTGCGGCCTTACCTGTGACAGCAGCGGGTTCTCGTCGTTCAAGACCCTGTCGCAGGCCCTGCGCACCCGGTTCGGCCAGGACTACCTGGTGACCGCCGCGATCACGGCGGACGGCTCGAACGGCGGCAAGATCGACGCGGCCGACTACGGCGGCGCGGCGCAGTTCCTCAACTGGTACAACGTGATGACGTACGACTACTTCGGCGCGTTCAACGCCAAGGGCCCGACGGCGCCGCACTCGCCGCTGACGTCGTACGACGGAATCCCGCAGCAGGGCTTCAACTCCGACGCGGCGATCCAGAAGCTCAAGAGCAAGGGCGTGCCGGCGAGCAAACTGCTGCTCGGCATCGGCTTCTACGGCCGCGGCTGGACAGGCGTGACCCAGAGCGCGCCCGGCGGCTCGGCGACCGGCGCGGCCCCGGCGACCTACGAGGCGGGAATCGAGGACTACAAGGTCCTCAAGTCCAAGTGCCCCGTGACGGGAACAGTCGCCGGAACCGCGTACGCCCACTGCGGCAGCGAATGGTGGAGCTACGACACCCCCGCCACGATCGGCGGGAAGATGACGTACACCAAGAACCAGGGTCTCGGCGGAGCGTTCTTCTGGGAACTGTCCGGCGACACCACCAACGGTGAGCTCATCACGGCCCTGCGCGGCGGATTGAACTAGAAAGACTTGCGGCCCCGGGAGCTTGCCTGCGAACGAGCCTCCGGGGTCGCAACCCCACCACACAACGCCGCCTGGATCACGACGGCAGCGCGACCAGGATCTTCTGGATCGCCGCGGTCGCCGTGGTCTGGGCGGCGGTGCTCAGTTCGGTGGGGGATTCCTTGCCCTCACGGGTCTCCGCCAGGTCGATCGGTTTGATCACCTGGACCGCGAGCCCGTTGCTGGCGGCGAACGCATTCGCCTGCCCGTACGAAACACCAGTGCCGCACGTCGGTTTTCCGAAGTCCGGCGGCGGCA
Source organism: Kibdelosporangium phytohabitans (assembly GCF_001302585.1). Lineage (GTDB taxonomy): Bacteria > Actinomycetota > Actinomycetes > Mycobacteriales > Pseudonocardiaceae > Kibdelosporangium > Kibdelosporangium phytohabitans. The sequence continues at coordinate 3,376,249 of NZ_CP012752.1, forward strand.
CCAACAAGCCCTTCTCGTTCGTCTTCCAATCAGCGCCCGGCGCCGGGACCAGCACCGACTTGGTGATGACTGTCAAGGTCGAGCCGTCCATCACGACGGTGGTGGCGACGTCGCTGTGGCAGGTGTGGAGCTTGCCCTGCGGAGTCAGTACCTGGGTGACTTTGCGGGGCTGACAGGCCTGCGCGATCCGGGCCAGGTCGTCCAGCAAGGTGTCCGGCGCCGGATAGATCGCGTAGAAGATGTCCAGACGGCCGGCCGTCAACTGGGCGGGCGCTTTCAGGGCGACAGTTCTGCCACGTTCGCCGGATGTCCGCACGTGCGCGGTGCTCCGCAGCTCGCAAGGCGCGATGGGACTGGGCCCCACTTCGGTGAACGACTCGCCGACTGCCTCGCGGGCCACCGCGGAGATCCTGGCCAGATCGGGTCCGGGCGGTGGCGCCGGTGGTCGCGGTGCCTGCGTGCAAGCTGTCACCAGACCGAGCAGGTTGCCGAGCGCTGCGACGACGACCACGAACCGCCAGGGTGCGAGATGGTGCGACATGCCGCGCACGGTAGCCGCGCCGTCGTTGCGCACGGACCGTTTCCCGTACTGTTCGACCAGGTCAGGACGGTCGCGATCAATCCCCGTTCCGGCCCGGTCCGGGGCCGGGAAATCCCGGCGAGCCTGTCCCGCGGCCCCACTAAACTCCGCTGATGGCCGATCAGGATCCGCGGGCTGCTTTCGCCGAGGCACTCACCCGGCTCCGCCGTCGCGTGCCCGATGTGTCGGACGAAGACTTGGCCAGGCGCGCCAGCGCGCTACCCCTTCCCTCCGGCCGCCTGGTCGGCATCAACGCGCGGCGACTCGGTGAATGGCTGAACGGACAGGCGGTTCCACGTCAGTTCGACCCGATCATGGCTGTCGTCAGCGTGATCGAGAAAGCCGTCGGCGGACCGCCCGCTGCCAGCCAGTTGCAGCGCCTGTGGCGGGCCGCGCAGAAACAGCCCGCCCACCCGCGGCAAGCCATGGTCCTCGGCCGGCCACCCGGTGACGCCGCCGCGTTGCAGCACCGGCACCGACTCGCGACGGCGGTCGACGAAGCGATCGCGGACAGCGCGATCGAACGGATCCTGCTCACCGGGGCAGGCGGAGTGGGCAAGTCGCAGCTCGCGTCCGCGGCGTTCCACCGTGCCCGTGACACCGCGGCGGTGCTGCTCTGGGTGTCGGCGGCCACCCGGCAGTCGGTGTTGTCGGGCTATGCCCGTGCCTGGCGTGCCAGAGCGAACAGCACAGCCACCGGCGACACGGGCTGGGACGATGAAACGCAGGCGGACCTTTTCGTCGCGTGGTTGCGGGCGACCACGAACCGCTGGCTCATCGTGCTCGACGACGTCGACGACCCGGCGGAACTTTCCGGCCTGTGGCCCGTCGGCGCTGCGGGAACGTGCGTCATGACCAGCAGACGGCGGGACGCGGCACTGTTGCGCCCCGGGACCAAGGTGATCCCGGTCGGGATGTTCACACCGGACGAAGCCACCACCTACCTGTCCGAACGGCTTTCGCCCGCCGGTCGACCGTCCGCAGCGGATGTCGTGGCATTGGCGGACGCGTTGGGACACTTCCCACTCGCACTGGCACAAGCAGCGGCGTTCCTGATCGACACGGGCATGAGCGTGGCGTCCTACACGCGGTTGCTGGCCGACCAGAAGGAAAGCGTGGCGGATCTGCTGCCGTCTTCCTCGCCGGCCGACGAACACGGCGGCACGGTCGTGAGCACAGTGCAGCTCGCGTTGGAACGTGCGGAATCGCTTGCGCCTGCGGCACGTCCGATGCTCGAGCTGATCTCGGTGCTGGCAACGGAAGGTATCCCCGAGGCCGTCCTGTTCAGCCCGTCGGCGCGGCGGTGGCTCGGCGAGGAGCGGAATCGGTCGGCATTGCTGGGGTTGCGCGCGTTGCACCGGCTCAACCTGGTGACCCATGACGGCCATGTCGAGGTGCACGCCCTGGTTCAGCGGACCGTGCGTCAACTCGTCGCGGAAGAACGGCGGGACGCGCTCGCGGTGGCCGCCGCCGACGCGGTCGAGGAAGCGTGGGAGGTGCCAGAGAACCCCGCGGTGTTGTACCGCAACGCGGAGGTCCTGCACGGGATCGCCGGAACCAGGTTGTGGGACAACGGCATGCACCCGATGTTGCGGCGGCTCAGCCAGCACCTCGCGGCGACCGGTCGCGCGGACGCCGCGCGGCAAACCGCCACAGTGCTGCTCGGCCAAGCACGCGAACACCGGGATGTGTTGTTCCTCCGCGGCCAGATCGCAGCGGCCACAGGGGATCTCGGCAACCACGCGGAGGCGGCGCGTTCGTTGTGCGAGATCCACGCCGCCGCGCAGGAACGCCTCGGCCGCGCCGACATCGACACGCTGACTCTGCGCTGGCTCGAAGCGCACTACCGGTCCGAGTCCGGGATGTTCGAGTCCGCCGCCACGGACCTCGCCGCCTTCATCAGCGACGAACAGGACTCGCTCGGGAGCACGCATTCCCTCATTGTCGACGCGCGAGACGACTTGGCGCTGTGCCTGGGGCTCTCCGGCGACGTCGTGGGCGCGCGGGACACGTACGCGCGACTCGAACGGGAGTTGAGACGCGAACTGGGACCGCTGCACCCCACGACATTACGAGCGCTGAGCGGCCTGGGCCGTTGGATCGGTGAGGCAGGCGACGCTGACGCGGCCGTGGCGACGTACGACAAAGCAGTGCGCGACCTGGAGCAGGTTCTCGGCCGCCTGCACCACGAAACCCTCATCGCCCGGCACAATCTCGCGTACTGGCGCAGCCTCGCGGGCGACGTCGGATCGGCGATCGCCGAGTTCGCGACGGCCGCGCAGGACGCGCAGCTGGGTCTGGGCGCCGACCACCCCACCACGTTGACGTACCGCCTCAACTTGGCTTTCTGGCGGGGGATCGCCGGTGCGACCGACCGGGCGCTGGCGGAGCTCAACTCGCTGCGCGAGCCGGTGGTGACGGTCTTCGGCGCCGAGCACCCACGTACGCTGCGCTTCCGGCAGCAGTACGCGGACATCCTCTACCGATCCGGCGACAAGGCGGAAGCGGAGGCACAGATGAAGAGTCTGGTCGAGGAAATGGTGAAGGTGCAGGGCGCCAACAACCCCCGCACTCTGCAAGCTGCGGATCTGCTCAGCGAATGGATCGGCGCGCCGCCGGGTGCGTGAGCCCACCGCCACCCCCGTGAGGGAGTCCACCGTGAAACCCATGAGTGAGCCCACCATCAAACCCCGCCATCAGGGGATCCCTTGTTTTCACGTTATCGCGGGGGTCTGACAGTTTCGACTTCGACGCGGTCAGTCCTCGTGCAGCGCGGCGCTCAGCTCGTCCGCGTCCGGCAGCCCCAAATCCTTGTACAGAGCCAAAGCCGTCTCCCAATGAGTACGTGCCGCCGACCCGTCACCCAGATCGTGGTGGGCCTGCCCAAGGCCGTTGTGCGCGCGTGCCAGCTCCGAGCGCGACCCGGTTTCCTCGCTCAAGGCCACAGCCTTGTGGTGCAAGGTCAACGCCTCGGCCGGATCCGACGCGATCCGAGCGGTCTCGCCCAGGCTGTTGAGCACCTCGATCTCGAACGTCCGGTTCGCCGACCGGTGCGCGAGCTCCAACGCCTGCATCAGGTGGTCACGTGCCTGCTCGAACCGCCCGAGCCGGGCCAGCAGCCTGCCGAGGTTGTCCAGCGCGTGACCTTGCAGGTACGGCGGCTCCTCGGTCCTCGCGATGTCCAGCGCGTGCTGGTAGTGGTGGATCGCGGCCTCGTAGTCGCCCAGTTCGGCCAGCTCGATGCCGAGGTTGTCCAACGCGAACACCTCGAGCACACCGGTCTGGGTCTCCCGGCCGATCTGAGCGGCCTGCCGGTACAACGACATCGCCGTGTCCTGGCGCCGGAACCACGAGTGCGTCACGCCGATGCTGATCAGCGCGTGGCCCTCCAGCTGCCGCGCGCCCGTGTCCCGGAAGATCGCGAGCGCTTGTTCGTGGTGCTCCACGGCCTCGGAGAAACGCCCCAAGCGCTCAAGGCACATACCCAAGTTGGACAGCGCTTGTCCTTCAAGCACACGTTCACCACTGGCGCGCGCTGCGGCGACGGCACGGTTGTGCAGCGTAAGGGCCTCGTCGTGGTGACCGCGGATGTACAGGAAGCGCCAGATGAGCGCGGACAGCAGGCTTGTGAACCTGCCGTCTTGGACCGCAAGTAGGTTCGTGCGCTCCGACTCCAGCCAATCAGTGGCGTCGTCGTAGCAGGTCAGCGTAGGTATCGGCGTCGTCGACGGCGGGACTGTCGCGCGGCGGTGCCGCTCTTGCGGGGCGATCAAGTTCATCGCGACCGCCGCCGCGTGCAAGTAGTAATCGTGCAGCCGGACCGTCGCCGACTCGTCCGACGCCAGCTGTGCGGCGTAGGCCCTGAGCAGGTCGTGCATCCGGTACCGGCCAGGGCTCGGCTGCTGCAGCAGGTGAACGTCCAGCAAGCCCTCGAGCAGGCGATCCGCCTCCGGCAACGAGATGTCGCCGAGCGCCGCCGCGGGGTGGACGTCGAAATCCGGGCCGGGAATCAGCCCGAGCAGGCGGAACATCCGCTGGTGGGCCGCGTCCAGGTGCTCGTAGGACAGGCTGAACGCGGTCGCCACACTTCGGTCCTCAGCCTGCAGCTCGGCCAGTTTCCGCTGGTCACGCAGCCGCCCGGCCAAGTGGGCGACCATCCACCTCGGCCGGTGCCGCAGCCGCGCGGCCGCCAGCCGGATCGCCAGCGGCAGATAACCGCACAGCCGGAGCACTTCCTCCACCGCGCCCGGCTCGGCCAGCCGGCGCTCGTCACCGATGATTCTCCCGAACAGCGCCACGGCGTCCCGCGGCGCCAAAACGTCCAGCGACAACACCCGCGCGTCGTCCAGCCCCGCCAAGCGCTGCCTGCTGGTGATCAACACGAAGCACGCGGACGTCCCCGGCAACAGCGGCCGTACCTGCGCGGTGTCCGCCGCGTTGTCCAGCACGATCAGCATCCGGCGGCCGGATAATCGGGTACGCCACAGCGCGGCCCGTTCGTCCACGTCGTCGGGGATCGCCGAGACGCCGATCGCGCGCAGCAGCTTGTCCAACGCGGCCGCTGGGGTGAGCGGCGTGCTGCCCGGCGTGTACGCGTGCAGGTCGAGAAACAGCTGACCGTCCGGGTACTGCGGTGCGAGCTGGTGCGCCAGCCGGACGGCCAACGCCGTCTTGCCGACACCCGCCATACCGTCAATGGCCGTCACACCGTCCGGGTCGGCGAGCAGATAACGCAGTTCCGTGCCCCGGCCGGTGAACTGGCTGACGTCACGCGGCAGCTCGAACCGGGCCGCGGGCACGGCACCGCTGTTGGTCAGGATCTCCTGGCGGATCTTGGTCAGCTCCGGGCTCGGGTCGATGCCCAGCTGGGCGGCCAGCGCCCGGCGCGTCTCGTCGTAGACCGCGAGCGCACCCGACTGCCTGCCGGACTGGTGCAGGGCCAGCATGAGCTGACCGGCCAGCCGCTCGTCCAACGGGAACTCCGCGGCCCGCGCGGTCAGCTGCGGGACCTGGTCGACATTCAGCTCGAGATCGTTGCGGTCGAGCTCGGCGGCGAGCCGTTCGCGGTTGAGCGTCTCGCGGACACCCGCCAGCCACGGCGTGTCCAGGTCGGCGAAGGCCTCGCCGCGCCACAGCGCCAGCGCGCCGTCGAACAGCCGCACGTCCCCGGCCTCCCGCGCCTGGTCGACCAGACGGCGGAACCGGTGCAGGTCCACGTCGTCCGGGTCGACCGTGAGCACGTAACCACCGGATCGACGGGTGAAGCCGACACCGGGCAGCGCCTGGCGCAGCCGGGAGATGTAGCTGTAGAGCGATTCCCGTGCCCGGATGGGCACGCGCTCGTCCCACACCCGGTCAAGCAGCTGGTCGACTTGCACCACCTGGTTCGCCTCAACCAGAAGTGTGACAAGGACACAGCGTTGCCGGGCATGCCCGAGGTCGACCGGTTCGCCGTTGAGCCGCGCCTCGATCTCACCTAAGAGCCGGAACTCGATCACCGTGTCGTGAACCCATTCAAGGTCTGTTCAAGGTTTCTCCATGATGGCACGGACACACTCGCGGCACTGGGGAAACGGGGGGAGGGACGAGCCCTCGCGAGGCGGCACTCGCGAGGGTTTGTCCGTGCGAGTGGTCCGGCGCGGCGCTGTGCGGTTAGCTGGAATCCATGCGAGTGCTCGTGATCGGTGATGGGATCGTCGGAGCGGTGACGGCGTACCGGTTGGCCGCCGAAGGCGCGGAAGTCCTGGTGGTCGACGCGGGCCACGCGGGACAGGCGACCGCGGCGGGCGCGGGAATCGTGTGGCCGTGGCCGATGGGGAAGCCCTCGCTGGGCACCGAGGACTTCTGGTGGGCCGCCGCGGCGCAGTACCCGGTGCTGCTTCGTCAACTCGCCGAGGACGGCGAACCTGACCCTGGCTACTCGCGAGTCGGTGGTATCACGGTCACCGAGGACGAGAGCGGACTGGACGGCATGGCCGCGGCGATCCGGAGCCTGCGCGAGCGCGATCCGTCCGTCGGGGACATCGAGACACTGCCGGTCGGCGAGCCCGCGAAGAGATTTCCGGTACTGAGTAACGAACTAGCGGGATTGTTCGTCGGCGGTGCGGCGCGAGTGGACGGCCGGGTGATGCGGGATTCGTTGCTGCGCGCGGCCGAACGCCACGGAGCGCGCCGGATACACGGCGAGGCCAAGCTGGTGACAGCGTTGTCACGAGTGACCGGAGTGGAAGTCAACGGCGAAGTCATCGGCGCGCACGCCATTGTCGTCGCCGCGGGCGCATGGACGGCCACGCTGTGTCAGGCGATCGGTGTCGACGTACCCGTGCAACCACAACGCGGCCAGATCGCCCACCTCGAGCTGTCCGGAGTGGACACGTCCGGCTGGCCCGTGATCCGCACGACGAGCGACCACTACCTGCTGGCGTTCCCCGGCGGCAAAGTCGTGGCCGGCGCCACCAGGGAAACCGGCAGCGGATTCGACCACCGGCAGACGGCGGCGGGCGTGCACAGGATCCTCGCCGACGCGCTGCGCGTGGCGCCAGGACTGGCCGATGCCGCATTGAGCGAGGTCAGGATCGGATTCCGCCCGCTGAGCACCAGCGGCGACCCGACGATCACGGCACCGGCGGACGGCCTCGTGATCGCGACCGGCCTCGGCCCGAGCGGCCTCACCCTCGCGCCGCTGATGGGCACCGTCGCCGCGGACCTGGCACTCGGCCGTCAGAACTCCTTGGCCAGCAGCGAGACGAGATAAGTACCGCCCTTGGTGCGCTGCTGCCCGACCTCGACGAAGCCGATCCGCTCGTGGAAACGCAGACTGCCCGGATTCGGCGGCTCGAGATTGACCTCACACAGCACACGGGGGATCCCGTGCTCGGCGGCGTACTCGCCGATCAGGTCGTACAGCTTGGCGCCGATGCCGCGGTTGCGCGCCCCGTCGGCGACCACGATCCGGTCGACGTAGACGAACTGGTCGTAACGCTCGCTGAAGAAGCGGTAGTTCTCGCTGGCGTAGCCGACGCCTGGCGGCAACGTGAGCACGAAACCGAGCAGCGTGCCGCCCTCCTCCAGCGCCACCGTGAAACCGGACATCTCGATCAACTCGGCGAGTTCGGCCTCCGTGGCCTCGTTGACGTTGGGCACCGCGGCGTTGTTCATCGCCAGGACCAACTCGGCATCAGTGGGTTTGAGCAGCACGCTGTCCATACCCGGATCCTGGCACATGTCCGGCGAAAACGTTTGCAGCCGGTCCTGGCCGCTCGCTCCAAGTGCGGCCAGGCAGAATAGAGGGTTGAAACGGTCAGGCGACGAAAGGGCGACACGTGGCACTGGGTGATTTGCGTGGGGTGATCGCGCTCGACGGCCCCGCCGGCACCGGCAAGTCCACCGTGGCACGCCGGCTGGCCAGCACGTTGCGGGCCGCGTACCTGGACACCGGCGCGATGTACCGGGCTGTGACGCTCGCTGTGCTGCGCGGCGGTGGTGACCCGGCCGAGGTCGCCAAGTCGTCGGGCGTGCAGATGGGGACCAACCCCGAGGACCCGACCGTCCTGCTGGACGGCGCCGACGTCTCGGCCGAGATCCGCGGGCCGGAGGTCACGCTGGCCGTGTCCGAGGTGTCGGCGGTCGCCGAGGTCCGGCGGATCCTCGTCGACCAGCAGCGCGCGATCATCGCCGCCGCGGTGTCCGCGCAGGGCGGGATCGTCGTCGAGGGACGTGACATCGGCACGGCCGTGGCGCCGGACGCCGACCTGAAGGTGTACCTCACGGCGTCCGCGGACGCCCGCGCCCAGCGCCGGACCCGTCAGGACGAGGCCGCCGGGCGGGCCGCGAACCTCGAGGAGACGCTCGCGGACGTGCGCCGCCGTGACGACTACGACTCGTCCCGCGCGGTGTCGCCGATGCGCAAGGCGGACGACGCGATCGAACTGGACACCACCGACCTCGACCTGGCAGGCGTGCTCACCTCGCTGCTGGACCTCGTCGATGGCAGGGAACTGCGGCCCCGCCAGGTGGTGGGCAGGTGAGCAAGGCGCCCGACCTGCCGGAGGACGCGATACCGTGGATGCACGAGTTCGGCAGGCTGATCGGCCGGTACCTCTACGTACCGGCGTTCCGCTTCCGCGTGCACAACATGGACCGCTTCCCGCGTACCGGCCCCGTCGTGCTGGTGGCCAACCACAGCTCGATGATCGAACCGCAGGTGCTGTTCGGAATAGTGCCGCGGCGGTCGGTGTTCCTGGTCAAAGGCGAGCTGTTCAAGGGGATAGCCGGCCGCGGTCTGCGCGCGATCGGGCAACTGGCGATCCGCAGGGGAGAGGCGGACCGCAAACCGCTGCTCGCCGCCGTGCGGGTGCTGCGCGGTGGTGGTGTGATCGGCGTGTTCCCCGAAGGAACCCGAGGCGAAGGTGACGTGTTGAACGCCGAGCAGGGTGCCGCGTGGCTCGTGCGGCAGTCCGGCGCGCTCGTGCAACCGGTGGCCGTGCGCGGGACCCGGCGGCCCGAAGGCTCGGGGCGGCGCTTGCGGCCGGTGGTGGACATCCTGGTCGGCAAGCCCTTCGAGCTGACCGTCGGACCTGGCCGTTCCGGCCTCGTGGCCGGAACCGAACAGATCAGGACCGCACTGGCGGACCTGGTCGGTGAACTGGATCGAATGCGAGACTTGCGATGACTGAGCTGGACGGTACCTGGGTCGATGAGTCCGAATGGGACATCACCTCGGGGACCGATGGAGAAGCGGAGGGCGTGACGGCCCAGCCCGTGCTCGCAGTGGTGGGCAGGCCGAACGTCGGGAAGTCGACGCTGGTCAACCGCATACTGGGACGCAGGGAAGCCGTCGTGCAGGACGTGCCGGGGGTGACCCGAGACCGGGTGGCCTACGACGCGTTGTGGAACGGCAGGAAGTTCACGGTGCTCGACACCGGGGGCTGGGAGCCGGACGCGGCGGGATTGCAGAAAGCCGTTGCGGCCCAAGCGGAATACGCGATGTCCACAGCGGACGCGATCCTGCTCGTGGTCGACACGTCGGTGGGGGCGACGGCGACGGAGGAAGCGGCGGCGAAGATCCTGCGCCGCTCGAAGCAGCCGGTGCTCGTCGTGGCGAACAAAGTGGACGACGACAGGCTCTACGCGGACGCGATGGCGCTGTGGAACCTGGGACTGGGCGAGCCCTTCCCGGTGAGCGCGCTGCACGGCAGGAACTCCGGTGACCTGCTGGACAAGATCCTGGAGGTGCTGCCGGAAACCCCGCGCGACGACTTCAACCGCGCGGGGGGGCCGAGGCGAGTGGCCCTGGTCGGCAAACCGAACGTGGGCAAGTCCTCGCTGCTGAACAAGCTGACGGGCGAAGACCGCGCGGTAGTGGACTCGGTGGCGGGGACGACGGTGGACCCCGTCGACTCGATGGTGCGCCTGGACGACGAAGTCTGGCGGTTCGTGGACACCGCGGGCCTGCGCAAACGCGTGAACACCGCAAGCGGCGCGGAGTACTACGCCTCGCTGAGGACAAGGGCGGCGATCGACGCGGCGGAGGTCGCGATCGTGCTGCTGGACGCCTCGACCCCGATCAGCGAGCAGGACCTGCGAGTCCTGACGATGGTGGTCGAATCAGGCAGGGCCTGCGTGATCGCGATGAACAAGTGGGACCTGGTGGACGAGGACCGACGCCACCAGCTGGTCAGGGAACTGGAGCGAGGCCTGGTCCGGATCCCCTGGGCAGAACGCGTGAACATCTCAGCCCTGACCGGCCGATCCGTGCACAAGCTGGCCCCCCACCTGCGAACAGCCCTGAAGTCCTGGGACACGAGGGTGTCGACAGGGCAGCTGAACTCCTGGCTGAGTGATCTGATCGCGGCGACCCCACCGCCGGTGCGAAGCGGGAAGCAGCCGAAGGTCCTGTTCGCCACGCAGGCCCAGGCCCGGCCCCCGACACTGGTGCTGTTCACCACGGGCTTCCTGGAGGCGAGCTACCGGCGCTTCATCGAACGCAAGTTCCGCGAGGAGTTCGGCTTCGTCGGCAGCCCCGTGCGCCTGTCGGTGAGGGTGCGCGAGAAGCGCAAGAAGTAACCCGGTGCAGGCCCCCGGGGGACGTGCGCTAAGCTACTCCTCGCACCCGGGAAACCGGATGCGGCCGGGACGTGGCGCAGTTTGGTAGCGCACTTGACTGGGGGTCAAGGGGTCGCAGGTTCAAATCCTGTCGTCCCGACGGTCGAAGTATGGCGAAAGCCCAGGTCAGGGCCTTGGATCACTACGGTGAGACAAGGCCCTGACTGCGTTTTAAGGGCCGCTATCTCACAATTTCTCACGAACGCTTGTACTGCTTCTCAGCCGAGCAACTCGTCCAGTTGGTTTGCGGCTTCTTTCAGGTGCTCGGCGTTGGGGTGGATGTAGACCCGCTTGGTGAAGCTCAGGTCAGCGTGTCCCGCCCAAGCGCTGACAATGACGTCGGGGACGCCAGAGGTGGCCAGATAGGTCAGGCAGGCGTGCCGGGCGTCGTAAGGCCGGACCTTCCGGACCTTCGCCTGGGCCATCAGCTTGTAGATCGCCCGTCTGAACTTGTCCGTCTTCCATGCCGCACCCAGCTCGTCGACGAGCACAAATCCTGAACGGTCGTAGGCGTCGCCTGCCTTCATCGCCTCGCGTGCCTGGCGGGCTTTGATGGCCTTCAAAGCGGCGTGCAGCGGCTTGGGCAGTGGCAACCTGCGTTTGCCCTTCTCGGACTTCGGCCCTTTCTCCTCGATTTCGCCGTCGACGAGCGTCCGGGTGAGCTCCACGGACAACGTCGCGGCTTCGAGATCGACGGCTGACCAGCGGAGTCCGCACACTTCGGCCGGGCGCATCCCGATCAGTGAAAGCAGGACCGGGGCGTGCAGTCTGTGGTCCCGGATCGCGGCGAGGAACTGCCTCACCTCCGTCTCACTCCAGGGCACTCGCTCAGCTGCAGCCGCTTCTGCTTTCCGGCGTGCCTCGCGGGGAATCTGGGTGTACTGGGCGACGTTGCGCACGACCAACTTTCGTCGCACCGCGATGTTCAGCGCGGCCCTGAAGCGGCCGAGAGTCAGCTGGACCGACCGGACGCCGAGTCCACTGCCGACTTTGCCGCCGCGCTTGCGACCGGAAGTGAGCATCCAGCTCACCAGGCCGTCCACGTCTTCTTCGCTGAGTTGTTGAAGGCGCCGATGGCCAAGTCGTTCCCGCACTGGCAGAAGCGCGTCGGCGTAGTTCGAGGCCGTGGCTTTCTCGACATCGATCGTCGCCGACGTCAGCCAGGTGTCGAGCCACTCCGCAACGGTTATCTTGTCCGGCCCGACGAACGTTCCCTCGTCGGTCTGGTGCTTGATCTTCGCGTACTCGGCGCGGGCTTCCTTCCGAGTGTCGTAGGTCTTGGTCAGCTGCTTGCGCTTGCCGTCGGGATCACGCCCGACGTCGATCACGAACCGGTACCTGATGGTCCCGTCTTTCAGCTCGATCTTCTTGATCGGATCCCCCATGATTCCCCTTGGCGATCAGTCCCCCTCGGTCTCGCCCAGAGGGGGAAGAATTCCCAGCTCGCGAGCTCGGCGGATGTACCGAGCGACTTGCGTGCGTGAACGGTTCATGACGTTGGCGACCGCCACAGCGGGCGCCCTGTTGCCCCTGGCCACGGCTTCCGCGTAGATCAATGCGGCGCGTCGAGCATCGTCATCAGCTTGCGTGCGAGTGCGTTGATCTGCGCTCGGTGCGGCATCGTTGCGGTCCGTTGGTTGCACAGCGCCAGGCGGGAGCGTGGCGAGCCATTCCTCTCGCGTGGAGGCCGGCACCGTGGCTTCCTCCACCGCCCGCTGCACGAGTTGGTCGATGAGGATCTGCCTCATCACCGACGTCGTGACTGGAGTCTTGGTGCTCGCTTGGACCTTTACTGAGATCGCGACGGGGCGAAGGTCAGCCCCGACAAACACCTCGAGGACCACGCCCGCCAGTGGATTCTCCAGTTGGAAGTTGGCCTGGAAGCGGTTCGGTATCGCGGTGTTCGGCCCCGTGGACAGATAGCCGCGGGGCGCCAGTTCGTCGATGGTGACCCAGGCGATCTCGAAGTTCTTCGGCAGGCGAGGCACGGCAGAACGATACGACCTCCCTCATCGTCAGTGACCGGACGACTACAAGCTATGTCATCGTGGTGGCATAGTCAATGTCTTTGAGTCTATCGTGCATGGCATGGCTATCGGGGGAATGGCTCTGGCGGAGCGATCCGCAGAGCTTCGTGAATGGATCAGGACCGGGAGGGCGCGTCAGCTACGCGTCGTTGCCGGTCTCAGTCAGGCGCTGGTCGCCCAGGACTGTGAGGTCACGGCGTCCACTGTGCACCGGTGGGAAACAGGTGATCGGTTGCCTCGCGGACGCAACATCTTTGCGTACCACAGCCTCCTGGCTCGCCTGGTCGAGCGCGAGCGGCTGGGGGAGCGCGATGACTAGACGACAGCCCAAGAAGCGCCCGACCTTGGCGGAGATCAAAGCAGAGTGGCCGCCGACCGTCGATGTGCCGACAGCTGGAGAGGCTTTCGGCCTGAGTCGCAGCTACTCCTACGAACTCGTTGCACGCGGAGAGTTTCCCGCACGAGTGGACAGGTTCGGGAGCCGTTACGTCGCCTACACCGAGTCGATCATCCGCAAACTATCGGCAACGGACTGACGCGATGGCCACGTTCGGGGGGAACGGCCATGACAGATGAACAGCCGGCCCGGCACTTGCGAGTGAGAGCGATTCGCGAGGTCGAGATCGTGCAGACGCAGTACGTGTGGAACAACTACCTGCCTGTTGGTGAGGTGTCGTTGTTGGTCGGCAAACCAGGGATCGGGAAGAGCACCGTTGTTGTCGACCTCGCCGCCAAACTGACCACGGGACAGCTGGACGGCGCCTTCAAAGGCGAGCCGCACCATGTCCTCTACTCGACCACCGAGGACTCACCGTCCACTCTGAAGGCTCGCTTCGTCGCAGCCGGCGGAGATCCGGACTACCTGCACCTGGTCGACGTCGTCTACGGCGAATCGGTCGACGGGACACCGCTGATCGTCAACCTCGACCTGGACGCAGCACGTGAAGCGATCGCGGCATGGCAGCCGGTCTTGCTCGTGCTGGATGCGCTCAACTCGTCCTTGTCCGGCCAACTCAACGACAACTCCGTCGTGCGCCCGCAGTTGGAGAAACTGAAGCTGCTGGCGCACCACACGGGCGCGGCGATTCTGGGAGTTGGGCACTTCCGGAAGGCAACAGCAGGCGTCGATCCAGTCGACGCTATCGGCGGCGCTGGCGCGTACACACAGGTTGTCCGACACGTGTTGGCGTGCGGAGCGGACGAGGACAACTTCGTCCTCTCGGTCATCAAATCCAACATCGTGTCGGTCCCAACTGTCCCGTCGCTTGCATACGGCACCGAGGCTGTTTCGGTCTCCGCTGACGATGGAGGCGAGGCCACCGTCGGCAGGATTCACTGGTTGGGAGAGTCGGCGACATCGGTCGCCGACCTTCTCCAACATCCCGCACACGACGACGGTGACGACCGTGCGGACGCCGTCGCGTGGCCCACCGAATACCTCGTCGACTGCGGAGGCGAGGCCGCAGTTGCCGACGTGTTGTCCAACGGAGACCAGGCCGGTTTCTCCAAGGACACGCTGAAACGTGCGAAGTCGAAGGCCAAGGTTCGCTCGCAGAAAGCCGCCTTCGGTGGCGGTTGGGTGTGGCGGATCAGGCTCGAAGGGAGTGCGGAAGAGCGCGAAGGGAGCGGTGCCGGAAGTGCCGCTCCCTTCGATCCCTTGGTGCGCGCTTCGGAGGCTGAACACGGCAACCAGCCGCGGTCAGCAAGTTAGGAATCTGGTAACCGGATTCTTTGCCGCGACAGGGAGCCGTGGCAAACACCAGCGGCGTGCTTGGGGACACGCCGCGCACCATCTCGGGGGAACTGATGACGCACAACAAGAAGCGGCGGCAGCGGCGGGTACAGGGCGGCTCACCTGTCAGCATCCACGTCCGCACCACCAGGACGACCTACAGCCGTCTCGAGATCCAGGCTGAGCTCGCAAGGTTGTCGATTCCTCGGTACCTGGTCGAATCAGCACTGCGTGAGTCAGCTGACGGTTGGAGTCTGCGCGAACAACGTTGGTGGGCGGAACGACTCGACACCGTCGAGACAAGGCTCATCCGGATCGGTACCAACCTCAACCAGATGGCCGCAAGGATCAACAGCACAGGGCAAGCACCCGATGGGCTTCCTGCAGCGCTGGCCTACTTCACCGCGACCTTGGAAGAGCTCCGAACGATCCTCGCTGAGATCGACCCGGCTGACTCATCACGGGATCCGAAGACGTGATCGCCAAGGCGCCGGCGAAAGGCAAGTATGGAGCCGATACTTACGGACTCCTGCGGTACCTCTTCGGTCCGGGGAAGCAGAACGAGCACACCAACCCGCATCTCGTGGCGTCGTGGGATCCCGAATGGCTCTCTGGCGGGATCTTTGCAGCTCGACGCCGAGGCTGGATGGCTCGCTTGGCCCGTGAGATCGATGCGCCGATGACCGGACACGACGTGACGCTGCCTGGCGGGCACGTCTACCACGTCGCGTTGTCGATCCCGCGCCAAGACGGAGAACTCGGCGACGGCCGTTGGCGTGAACTCGCGGAGGACGCTGTTGCCCGACTCGGATTCAGCCCCGACGGTGAGGGCCGCGCCGGCTGCCGATGGGTCGCAGTGCACCACGGTCTGAGCAAGGACGGCAACGACCACATCCACCTCGCGGTGAACCTGGTCCGGGGCGACGGCACCGTTGCCGACACCTACCGGGACTGGCCCCGTTGGCGGCAGTGGTGCCTGGACGTCGAACAGCGTCTTGGCCTCACCCCGACGTCACCGGCGAACAAAACAGCGGCAGTGCGTCCAACACGCGCCGAGGTGGAGAAGGCGGCGCGTGGGCCACAGCCTCGACCTAGCCGTGACTTCCTGCGCCTGGTGGTCCGTGCTGCTGCGGCTGAGGCTGCCACGGCGGCGGAGTTCGTTGAGTTGCTGGAGCGGGAGCCGCTGGTGTCTGTGCACGCGCGCTGGGATTCGGAGAATCGGTTGACCGGCTGCCGCGTGGCGTTGTTCGCGGACTTGAGCGCGAGCTCGGAGGACGGTCGGGTCTGGTTCGGCGGCAGTCGACTCGCCCATGATCTGTCCGCGCCGAAGCTGATGCACAGATGGGCCAGCACCCGCGGGCCGGCCGATTTGAACGACACAACAGGTTTGTCGCGCGACGCTCGTGTACTGGACACGGCTGCGGAGGCGACGCACAGCGCCCACCTCTACGTGAAGGCGCTCGTCGAAGCCGAAGACACCTCAGCTGGAAGTGGCGGCGACGATATCGCACATGCGGCGGCCGACATGCTCATCGCGGTGTCGAAGGCAATCGACGGACCAGTATCGGGACCGTTGAGCGATGCGGTGGCAGCCTATGAGTGGGTCGCTGTAGCGCCCCATCGCGTTCAGCCCGTTCGTTGGAAGAGCGTTGCCGTCGAGTTGCGCCGAGCGGCGCGCTCGCTGCTCAAGGCAGGTGTGTTGTCCAGGCGCGCTCGAACTGGCCCGGGAGCAGTAGCCCTCGTGCTCGCTCTTGTTGCACTTGTAGCCGAGATCGCGGCGTGGCGCGAGCAGGCAGGACAGCTGCGGCAAGCTGCTGAGGCGCGTCGGGCTGCCGGTCTTTTGAGCTCGCACAGCGTTGTCCAGGGGCAGCGTCCCTCCACAGCGCAACTCGGTTCCTTCAAGATGCCTTCACCCGAGAGGGCTGCCCTGGCCAGGCGGCTGAACCAGCAGCCCAGGGCAAGTCGACCCGCGATCGGAGGACATGAACAAGCGCGAGGCTCGGATCGCGGTCGGGCGCGGTGATCGAGTGCCGAAGCGGCGGGTGCGCGTCAGCGGCAGTTAGATCAGGCGGCTGGTGTACCCGGCCGCAACAAGCCGCTGGAACGCATCGACCACGTTGTCGGGCATGTCCTGCTCGATGGCGAATCCTCGTCGGGCGTACTCGGTGATGCGCTGGGTGTCGCCGACCAACATGTTGATCACGCGGTCGACGTCGTCGATGCCGGCGATGTACTCGTCGAGCGGTAGCGGTTGGGACGAGCACATGACGTTGATCTCAGGCCATACCTTGCGGCAGGTCGCATAGGCTCGTCGCTGCTGGTACGGCCGGGAGATCAGCATGACCGACTCGGGTCGGACTCCCTCCTCGGCAAGAATCTGGCGACTGTTGGTGAGGTTCTGGCTGGTGTTGGTGGCCTGGGTCTCGATGCTGATCACCTCGGCGGGCACGCCGAGAGTGATGGCGTGTTCGCGGTAGTGCACGGCTTCACCGCGAGGGAATCGTTCGATCGTGGTGGGCGCATTGGCGCCGGTGAACACAACGCGCGGGAACATGCCCTGGTGATAAAGCTCGGCGGTGTAAGTGGCGACACCGAGGTCGTGGCTGCCCAGGCCGATGCCAACGTCGCAGCGTCGAGGTTCGTGACCCATGTCGTGGTATCCCCACAAGGTCTCGACATCCGCGCGCAAGTCTGGGGGAAGCATGGTGGTCGCCATGTCGAGGCACCTTACGGCTGACGAGGGTCGGTGCCGCGCACACCCATTCGGTAAGCCAGCTCGACGGCGCGGGTGGCTGGACGAGGCAGTCTGATCATCTCGCGGACGAGGATGCGGGACAGCCGGTGGTACCGGACTTGTTCAGGTGCGTCCTGCTCAGCGGCAAGGAGCACAGCGAGTGCTTCGTCAACGCGGTTCCACCGGACGTAGGCGCGAGTGGTCTCGATGGCGTGGCGGACGCGCCGTTCAGTCGGAAGACTGCGGGTGTCGACGCGTGGACCAAGGTCGACCGCGACTTGAACATCACCGAGTTCCATCGCGGCGGTGACCCGGTGGATCTTGACGTTGGTGGGGCCGAATGCGGTCCACAGGTAGTTCGCGTCGCGGCCAAGTCGGCTTGCGGCTTGGTCGGCCTCGGTGAGGAACGCCGCGGTGTCGGCGCGGTCGTCGCGGCGGGATGAGGCGACCGCGCCGGCCAGGTGCAGCATTCCGTAGACCGACAGATACTCCGGTGTTGCGGTGCCGAGGCCAGGTTCGAGGTGGTCTGCGGCGGCTCGGGTGAGCGCGATGGCCTGCTCGAACTCGCCAATGGAGAGCAAGGCGTGCGACACCGACCGGTACAGCGAGCCGATCATCAGAATGTCGCCGCTGGTGTTGGCGGCGGCAAGGCCACGGCTCGCAGAGATCGCCGCGAGATCGGCCTCGCCGAGCTTGGTCAGCAACGCGGTGGCCAACTGGTGGGCAGCAGCCGCGAGTGCGTGCGCGCGGAGCCCGTCGTCGCTGGTGGTGCCGTAGTGCTGACAGGCAGCCTGGGCATCGGTGATCAGGAGTGGCAGGCGCTGGGTGAGCCGGGCGTAGCGAGAGTTCTGGTAGTCGCTCCACTGCTCATCGATGTTGATGGCCAGAGAGTCCAGCCGGATCGGCTCTCCTGGCCGCGGCCCGGTCAGGAACTGGCGGTGGTCCATGAGCGCCACCCTGAGTGCGGGGACAGTCCGCCGACCGGGCTCGTCTGCCCAGGCCATCAGTACTGGTTCGCCGATCAGGTCGCCGAGGGCGACGTCGAGCGCGTAGGCAAGGCGGCGCAGCACCGAGAGTCGGTCCAGGGGGAGCACGTCGTGCTCAACCTTTCGCAGCCAGTCCTCGGTGCGACCCACGAGCCCGGCCAGGACGACCTGGGTCAGGCCCCGCCGCTGCCGGTAGAACGCGACGCGTTCCCCGATCGTCATGCCGTCGGTCATTCCTCGCATGGCGTCCACCCTCGCATCCGTGCAGGTGAGGACCCCAGAGAAATCCTCCCGGTTCACGCCGCTGGGCGTACCTAGCGTCTGCGATGACGCCGTGTGACACCTCGCTTGCACGGGCAATGTGTCTGAGTTCGTCCACAAGGGAGCGGCCATGAGCGAGAGGCCTCAACCTGGCCAGTTGGGTGAACACCCGACTCAGTGGTGGGACACCCATGCGGAAGGTACTCAAGGCCGTCCCCGCCCCGGCACACGTGTACTTGTCCGGAACCGCAACGGGGACGTGCGTCAGGCCGGGACCGTGCAGTACTACGAGGGCATCTGGCCACACCAGCACTCTTTCCCTGTCAGGTGGGACCACGGCGTGCACGGGTCGTTGTGCACCAGCCACGAGGATATGCCGCTGGGCTGGGATTACGAGGATCCGGCAGACAGGGCAGCAGCAGCCGGCAGGCGTCGCGCAGGCCGGTGCAGCGAGCTCGCGTCATGATCGCTACGGCCGAAGACGTTGAGCAGACGGTTGTACTGCCAGCCGTGGGCAATCAACAAGCGAACGACAACGGTTCGAAGATCGCCGCTGGCTGGTTCCAGCACTACCTGCACCTCGTGGACCGGGTGTTTCCGCGCACGCTGGTCACGCGAGACGGCAGGAATGTCCAATTCGCCGCCTGCAAGTTCGCCGTCCGACCTCCCGTACCCGACGTGATGCAACCGGCCTGGCCGTACTGCCCGGTGTGCTGGCCGTGCAGAGCCGGCCACTGGTTCGCGTGGAAGTACCTGCCCCACGGCGTGGTCCCGCGCTGCATTCGATCTGGCTGCGATCGCGACGAGGCCGATGTTCGTGATCCCGTCACCGGCGGCTACCTGCCCTGCATCGGGCAAGAAGCCGCGGGGAACTGAGCCACCGATGTCCATACCCCGCAAGGAGGCGAAGTCCCACCACTATGACCGGCTGTAGTGCCGCCGCAAACGTTTCGTACCAAGGAAAACCCCTGCTTGATCATGCAAGCAGGTACATGGAGGAACCACTGATGTCTGCACCAACCATCGACACCGTCGCCGACTCGGACTTCGACCTCGACCTGCGGATCACCACCACCGTCACTCCAGGCGTGGCATCGGCCTGCGACACGAGCGACGGCTGCGATCCGACGTGCGCGTCCTCGTGCATCAGCACCGTCTGACCTGACTGCACCTGAGCTGGGGCATGGACAGCGCGGTCCGTGCCCCAGCTTCGCCACCGGATGACGAACGCGAGGGCAGGATGAGTACTCGGAAGAGCGCGTCGACTTACAGGCACCGCGGAATTGCCTTACTTCGCGCCGCGGCAGTCCCGCTTCACCAACTGCCCGCACAGTGGCCAGACCTGTCCGACACCCAGGCGTGCCGCGAATGGCTGCTGAAGATGTCGACGCACACCGAACTCGCCGACGCGATCGGCCATGCGAGCCCAGGACTCGCCGCTCAACTGCTGACCGACACCGGCACGATGGAGTCCAAGCAGGTCCGGCGCGTCACCCTGTCCGTGATCCGCTACCTGCTGCGCATCACTGGTCGCCACACCCCGTTCGGTTTGTTCGCAGGAGTCGCGCCGGTCGCTGTTGGTGGACCAGCCGCGGAGAGCCGATGGGGGTCAGAACACCAGGCCTTCGCTCGCATCGACGCGGTGTGGCTCGCGGATCTCATCGACCGACTTGAAGCGTGCCCCGAGCTTCTGTGTCGGCTCGACGTCGTGTTCACCAACCTCGCGACCACTCGTGGCGGGCGATTGGAAGTCCCCCAGGGACCCAACACGGTGACCGCACGCAACACCCGTGCCCTGCAAGCGGTCCAGAATGCCGCAAGCACACCCATCCACGTTGCTGACCTCATTGACAAGCTGGCCGCGGAGTTTCCGGCCGTAGAGCACGACACCATCATCGCCATGCTCACAGCTCTTGTGGGCCAAGGTTTTCTCGCCACCAACCTGCGAGCGCCGCTGACCGTCACCGACTCCCTTGGCTACCTGGTTGATCGCCTGCGCACCGCCGACGCCGGCGCGATCCCTTCTGTAGCAGCGATCCTCGTCGAGCTGGAGCGAGTGCAGGAAGACCTGCGCAGCCACAACCAGCCCGGCACAGACCAGGCGGCGCAGCGCGACCTGCGGGAGGCATTGGCCGGACGGATGCGGACACTGTCGACGGCCGGGCGCGTCCCACTGTCTCTCGACCTCCGCTTGGACGCCGAAATACGGCTTCCCGAACAGCTTGCGCACGAGGTCGAGAGGGCCGCCAGCGTGCTGGCGCGCCTGTCCAACCAGCCGACCGGGAACCCGGTCTGGCGAGACTTCTACATCGCGTTCTGCGAACGTTTTGGCACCGGTGCCCTCGTGCCGCTGGCCGATGTCGTCGACCCGGACGCGGGACTTGGCCTCCCACACACCTATCCCGGCAGCGTTCTGCCGCCGCCGTCCGGAGGTTCGTCCGAACGCGAGCAGAAGCTCCTCGCACTGGCTTGGACCGCGTGGGCCGATGGCACCGGCGAGATCGTCCTCACCGAGGACAACATCTCTGCGCTCACCGTGGGTGGCTCTGCCACGCAGCGACGGACCCCGGCACACGTCGAGCTCGCCGCCCGCGTGCACGCAGCCAGCGCGGACGCACTGCGCCGCGGCGACTACAGCTTCACCGTCGCGCCCGCTCGATCAGCGGGAACGTTCACCTCGCGCTTCGCCACCATTGCGTCCGACACCAGGCTGGAGCACCTGTACGCGGACGCGCCTGCCGGCACCAGTGGAGCGCTGCCTGTGCAGCTGTCGTTCCCGCCGATCTACGCGACCGGTGAAAACGTCTGCCGAGTCCCTGCCTATCTGCCTCACCTGCTGTCTCTGGGAGAACACCGGGCACAGCACCCCGAACAGCTGGTGATCGCACCAGACGACCTGGCGATCATCGCGACCCGCGACGGGCTGTACCTGGCCAGTCTCTCCATGGGGAGGGTGATCGAACCCCAGGTCTTTCATGCACTCGCCCTGGACAAGCAGGCGCCGCCACTGGCCCGATTCCTCGCCAATCTCACCCGCGCGCTGGGAGCCACGTGGCACGAGTTCGACTGGGGCTCGCACGCTCAGCAACTGCCGGTGTTGCCGCGCGTACGGTACGGCCGCGCGGTACTCAGCCCGGCCCGTTGGCGGCTCGACGCCACAGACCTTCCCGTCGGCCTCAACGACGACCAGTGGACGGCGCGCTTCGATCAGTGGCGTCGTCGGTGGCGATGCCCTGCCACGGTGGAACTACGCGACGCCGACCGCTCCTTGCGACTCACTCTCGACGAACCAGCCCACGTGGCGATTCTTCACACCCACCTACGCAAGCACGGCCACGCCATGCTGCTCGAAGCTGCCCCCGCGGAGGCGTTCGGATGGGCGGGCGGCCACGTTCACGAGATCGCCGTGCCCCTGTTCTCCACCCAGCCGCAGACACCGTCGCCACCTGTTGCGACCAGGCCTGTGCTGACGAACAGCGGCCACGGGCAGCCGCCAGGGGCAGCGAACTGCACCTGGCTCTATGCCAAGGTTTTCACCCACCCCGACCGAATCAACGAGATCATCGCCGACCGGATCCCACACCTTCTACAGGCGATTGGCTCCGAGACCAGCTGGTGGTTCGTGCGCTACCGCAGCCCGCATGAAACCGACCACATCCGCCTCCGCCTGGCCACCTCTGATCGTGACGCCTATGCCGGCAGCCTGGCTGCACTCGGGGACTGGGGTCAGCAACTCCGCGTTGACGGCGTCGCCGGTCGGCTGGCTGTCGACACCTACCTGCCGGAGATCGGCCGCTACGGTTGCGGCGCGAAGATGACCGCCGCCGAGAACGTGTTCGCCGCCGACTCTGCCGCTGTGGCCGCTCAGTTGCGGCACGACTCGATCCTTGGCGCTGGTACCGCCGTCGGCCTGCTACTCGGTCTGGTGGACATCGTGGCCGGGTTCTTCGGTGATCAGACCGCCGCGATGACCTGGCTTCGCACCCGGCCCGCCATTCCAGGTACGGGCCCAGCTGACCGCGCCGTGCTCTCCGACGCGATCCGCCTCGTCCAGGGCGATGTCGTCGACCGGCCTGGATGGACCGGACAAGTCGCCGAGACCTGGGCACGACGCGCCGCCGCGCTTGCCGCGTATCGGACGCAACTATCAGCCGACACCGATACCGACGCCGTTTTGGATTCCTTGCTGCACATGCACCACAACCGTGCAGCCGGTATCGACCGTGACGCTGAGAAGGCAACGCGGCGCATGGCACGGCACCTCGCGCAGGCCGTCCACGCGCTTCAGGCGGAGACCAGCCGATGAACCTTGAGGTTCCACCAGGCGGCGCTGCGCCCGGCTGGGGTCAGTCGTTGTCTGCCGGCGCAGCCGGAATCACCCTGCTGCACCTGGAGAACGTGCACGCAGGTGCGGGCGACTGGAGCGTGGCTCACCAGTGGGTTCGCGCCATGATCCGCGACTCGGTGACCGCCGACCCTGACACTGCAGGGCTCTTCCGAGGAGTACCTGCCGTCGCATTCACTCTGCACTCGGCGCGGCAACCCGCCTACGCCGAAGTTCTTCGCGCACTCGATGAGCACCTTGCCACGATCACGCGCCACCGGCTGTGCCAGGCACATGACCGCATCGACCGCGGACAGCGTCCACGGCTTCGAGAGTTCGACCTGATGAGCGGACTCACTGGCCTCGGCGTCGGGCTGCTACACCGAGACCGTCACCCCGAACTGCTGCGTGATGTCCTCGCCTACCTGGTGCGGCTCACCGAGCCGATCACCACCAATGGCGAGCACCTGCCTGGATGGTGGAGCGAAGCCAGCCCCAACGGGCAACCCTCCAATGACTGGCCTGGCGGCCACGCCAACCTGGGGATCGCGCACGGCGTCGCCGGGCCGTTGGCGCTGCTGGCCACCGCCAGCAGGCGAGGAATCTCGGTAACCGGACAGACCGAGGCGATCAGCCACATCACCACCTGGCTCGACCGCTGGTGCAACGGCTCCGGCTACGACGCCTGGTGGCCAGGCATGATCTCTCGCGCCGAATGGCACGACCAGGCGCTGCGGCAATCGGGACCCCAACGCCCGTCCTGGTGCTACGGCACCCCTGGTCTCGCACGGGCACAACAACTCGCGGCGATCACGCTTGGCGAGCCAACACGGCAACGCGCCGCCGAGCATGCCCTCGCCGGATGCATCAGCGACGAGAGACAACTTGCACTGCTGAGCGATCCGTCGCTCTGTCACGGCTGGGCTGGGCTTCTGCATGCCACCCGCCGCACTGCCGCCGATGCCATCGACGACCGCCTCACCGAGCATCTACCCGCACTGCATGCACGGCTGACCAAGTACCTGCACGACAACGGCCAATCCGCCGAGCCCGGACTGCTGGAAGGCGCCGCCGGAGTGCTGCTCGCACTGCACGCGACTACAACCTCCGACCTCGTCACCCGATGGGATGCCTGCCTGCTGCTCGAGGGCTGACCCGCACCTCAGAACCCGCTCTTGACCAATCGCAACCCGCTACCATCCGGCCGCCCGCACAGAAGGAAACGATGAACGCCACCACCGACACCACGCCCGAGGCGCTGCGCGCCGCCATGGTCGACCGCATCAAGAAGGCCGGCCACGCCCGAACCCCCGCGGTGGAACAGGTGCTTCGCACCATTCCCCGTCACCTCTTCGTCCCGGAGGCGACCACAGAGGACGCATACGCCAACGTCGCAGTGATCACCAAACGCGATGACGACGGCGCTCCGCTCAGCTGTGCCTCTGTCCCCACCGTGGTCGCTATGCAACTCGACCAGCTCGACGTGCAGCCCGGCCACAACGTCCTCGAGATCGGCGCAGGCACCGGCTACAACGCCGCCCTCCTCGCCGAGCAAGCCGGTCCGACCGGTCACGTCACGACCGTCGACATCGACCCGGAGGTCACCGCACAGGCCCGTCGGGCACTCGATGACAACGGCTTCCCCCATGTAGAGGTGATCACCAGGGACGGCTCGCTCGGGGCGCCCGAGACCGGTCCTTACGACCGGATCATCGTTACTGTCGGCGCGTTCGACATTCCGAATGCCTGGCGTGACCAGCTCAAGCCCGGCGGCCGGCTAATCGTGCCGCTGCGCTGGCGAGGCCAGACCCGCAGCGTCGCCTTCGTCCGTGACGGCGAAGTGTTGCGCTCCGACTCGGCGCGGTTGTGTGGCTTCGTGCCCATGATCGGCCAGGACAACGAGGTGTCCGGCAACATCGACGCCGCCGGACACGTCACCTTGTACTGGGACTCAGACCAAGACATCATCCTCACCGACCTCTACGGTGTGCTCAGCCAGCCAAAAACGCCTGTCTGGTCCGGCGTCACAGTTGGAGGAGAAGAGCCCTTCGACGGCATCTGGCTGCTTCTGACGGGAACCGAACCAGGCACCTGTCGCATCGCCGCCTCCGCCACCGCAGTCACCGATGAGCTCTGCAATCCGGCGATCCGTGACCGCAGCCCAGCCGTTGTCGAGGGCAGCTCGCTGGCCTACCTCACCTATCGCCGCGTCGACCGCAGCTC
Source organism: Kibdelosporangium phytohabitans (assembly GCF_001302585.1). Classification (GTDB taxonomy): domain Bacteria; phylum Actinomycetota; class Actinomycetes; order Mycobacteriales; family Pseudonocardiaceae; genus Kibdelosporangium; species Kibdelosporangium phytohabitans. The sequence goes on from NZ_CP012752.1 coordinate 3,401,220, forward strand.
GGAACTTGGCGCGATCGGCCATGGACCAGCTGGACAGCAGCTGGCGGAGCGGCTCTGCGACCAGATTCGAGCCTGGGCTGAGGCCCGCACCGCTGAGCCCATCATCACGGCCTACCCAGCCAAAACGCCTCGTGAGCACCTTAAGGCCGAACGCGTCATAACGAAGCGCTGGGCGACGCTATCGGTGTCGAGTGCCAGCAATGTCGACGGATGAGCGCTGAGATGGCAGCAGATCTCATGACTGACTTTGGTAGACCGCGCTGATGACGTCGTAGATGCACGCTGGGGTCACGCGAGCACATCTTGTGCGCACGAGGCGCGGTTGTGGTGACGCAGTTGCACGGATGGAGATCTTAGCTTGAGCTCGTGTCTGTCGTGCGCTCCGAAGCCCAGGTCCACCTTGCTGGTGATCCGGCTAGTTCCGGGAAGGCAGTTCGCAACCGCAGGGCTGACACCGCGTGGACGGCTTGACCGTGCACTCAAACCAACGGTAATTCGCGCATTTTGATCAGTGCTACGGCGCGGTCGCGTGAAGCCGCAAAGCACCTCCCGATAGGGTGGATCGCTCGGGGCCAGGCTCGCCGCACTGGACGACAGCTGTTGTCGGGTGCGAGCACGAGGGTGACAGCGCGAGGTATTGCTGTCACCCTCCGTGCTATGTCGTACCGGCGGTGTTTACTAAGGACGCCGTGGCGAGCATGGCTCTGGGCAGGGGCTGAACCGTGCGAGCGAAGTGGGAGGCTGGGGTGTCACTCGGCGCGAACGAGACGTACATAGAGAGTCTTGACCTCACGCCATCACCGCGGCTACTGGAGGTACTCGGCGACATCCCTTACAAGCCCTGGCAGTGTCTCGCTGAGCTTGTCGACAACGCGTTCGATGCCTTTCTGTCGGACAGCGACCGTGCCCCTTCAGAGCCACCGTCGGTCGAGATCACACTCCCGAAGCCAGGCACCGCCGAGGGGGACGAGCTCGTGTGTGTCGCGGACAACGGACGTGGCATGGGCCTGGAGCAGTTCGAGCAGTCGTTGCGTGCGGGCTACAGCACTAACAGCCGCTACGGCAGCCTTGGGCTGTTCGGGATGGGCTTCAACATCGCGACCGCCAATCTGGGTTCAGTGACGGAGGTCAGAACAACCCGCTCAGGAGACCCGGACTGGCTTGTCGCCGAGATCGACTTTCGCGAGATGCAGCGGCGCGGCAGCTTCACGGTGCCCCTTCGCCGGGATCCGAAGGCCGACCCCGCGATGCACGGCACCGAGGTTACGGTCCGGCAGCTGAGGCCGGATAAGCGTGCCGCGCTACGTCGGCAGCCGGTAGCGGCGAACATTCGTGAACAGCTCGGCAGGGTGTATTCCTACCTCTTGCGAAGCAAGAATGCCCTTCCTGAACTTCCGGAGACCGAGCTCGCTGGCCGCGGCTTCGATCTGTACGTCAACGGGACCGCTGTACGACCAAGGCTGCCATGCGTATGGAGCTCTTCTCGCGTGGTGTCCTATCAGGGCGCTGAGATCCGCGCGATCCAACGCATCAACCGTGATCTGACACCCGCCTGGGCATGTCAAGACTGCGGGCACTGGAACCGCGGCGCGGCGGTGGAGCGTTGCGCCGAGTGCGACAGCGAGAACCTGGAACTGCGGGAACGACGGATTGTCGGCTGGGTTGGCATTCAACGCTACCTCAGTACGAGCGACTTCGGGATTGACTTCCTGCGCAACGGTCGAAAGATCCTCATCTCCGATCGAAGTGTCTTTCAGTGGGAAAATCCCGACACTGGCGAGACGATGGTGGAATACCCCATCGAGTTCGGTGCGACGCAAGGCGGCCGTATTGTCGGCGAGATCCATGTCGACCATGTTCCGGTCACCTACCAGAAGAACGACTTCAAGCGTGACTCGCTGGACTGGATCACTGCTCTTAATGAGGTTCGCGGAGAAGGGCCGCTACAGCCAAAGAAGGCAAAGGCGCTTGGGTATGAGCCAAACGGCTCCCCGGTAGGGCGCCTGTTCAACGCGTTCCGGCGCAATGATCCCGGTACGAAGTGTTTGATCCCTGGGGATAGCTCCGGGCCGCTTCACGAGACCGCCCGTGAATGGGCCACGTTGTTCCGCAGGGGACTTCCCGAGTACCTGGCCGACGACAAATGGTACGAGGCGGCCCAGCAATATGACGACCTCAAGCGGGGGAAGCGGCAGCCGACTTCCGGAAGGTCCAGCGGCACGGGATCAGGTCAGAAGCACAGCGGTGGGACTGGCTCCGGGTCCATGGTCGATCTCCTGGACCGCACAGGCTTGGGTGGGGACAACCAACCAGCTGGTACCGCGGGCGGGCAGGCCCCGGCCTCACCTCCCCCGCGACCGCAGCCAGAGACCGAGGAGCAGCGTTACACCCGATACCGTGAACGGGCACGACGTGTTAGCGACCTGAGCGGCGTCGTGAGCGTGGCCCACCTCGGCAAACGCGCTGTAACGGTATTCGATACCCCTGAGCCGCTGCTCGACCACTCCGGCCGGCCGACCCCGTGTGTTTCCCACACTCAGCGCGGCAACACGATCGAAGTCTTCGTCCATGGTGACCACGAAGTGTTCCGCGAGTTCGGACGTGATCCGCGGGACTACGCCATCATCGAGATCGCTGAAGCGCTTCGAGCAGTGGCAAATACGGACGACAGTGTGGCGAGGGTCGCGGCCGAGGTTACAGAGCAGTTCCGCGATCAGCGCTTCACCGACGCCGCGCTGCGCGAGCGTGCGGACGCGCTGCTCGGCAGGATCCGAGAAGGAATGGCTGACGTAGGCGCCTCGCACGCTGCGGCGCTTTGGACAAGCCTGCCAACAGAGGAAAAACAAGCCGCCGAGCGGCATGCGGCCGGCGCCGAGCCGCGGCTGGTCTGGCGGGAGGCGACCGAGAACGGGGCGTTCATTTCGCATCTGCGCCCAGAAAGTCTTGCCGCACTCGTCCGTGCCCAACCGGCTCTATTGCTGGACGGGGTCGTGTTCTCCACAACCTGGTCCACCTGGAACGACCAGGACGCGCGAACGAGGCCGGTCGAAAGGATTGCTCGCCTTCTCGACACGGTTGGCGAATTCATGGGAAATACAGGCGGAAAGACACGTCTGGAGCTGGCGATGATGCGTCTGACTCTCGATGTGATTGAGGGCGAGATTAACGAGGGGGACACGACATGAGTTCCTCATTTGTGGCTCCTGACTTCCTCCTCGATATCGGTCCAGCCGCGTTCACTCGACAGGTTGAGCGACTTCTGTTGCATCTTGGCTTCGTCAACGTTGTTAACATTGATGGCCCAAACGACCAAGGTGGAGACCTTATCGGCACACGCAACGGTCAGCAGTGGGTCTTCCAGGCAAAATGGAAGTCACGAGGTACCGTCGCGTCGGCCGCGATCGACGAGGTGCTCTCAGCGAAGGCGTTCTACCGCACCGATCGCGCCGCGGTTGTCACCAACGCCCGATTCGGCCCAAAGACCGACGAACGGCGTGATGCCCTGCGTCGAGTCGGTCATCCGATCGAGCTGTGGTCTGGACGCGAGCTTCTCGATCTCTACAACAGCGAAGGCATCTGCGCGCAACGACTGCCAGAACGCCCGCTTCGCGAGTACCAGGCAAAAGCGTTCGAGCGCATTGTCGAGGACTTGGAGGGCTCTGGCCGCGCCTTGCTCATTCTCGCCACAGGGCTAGGCAAGACGGTCATCGGCGGGGAGATCATCGCACGACACCTGCGGCGTCAACCCTCGGACAAGGTCCTCGTCGTCGCGCACACCAAAGATCTCGTCGAACAACTCGAACGCGCGATGTGGTTTCACGTGCCGAAACCCGTGCGCACACAACTGCTGACCGGCGATCACAAACCGGATGATCTTCGCGGGATCACGTGCGCGACGGTGGCTACCGCCCTGACATACGTACGAAACGGCTACAAGCCTGGGCTAATCATGGTCGACGAGGCGCATCACGTCGCTAAGGGAGGGCAGTTCACCGAATTGCTCGATGCCTTGCCAGGCGTGCCGCGCTTCGGCGTTACCGCCACGCCGTGGCGTGGCGACCGGTTCGACATCCGTCACCGGTTCGGCGAACCAAGTTACACGCTGGGCATCGAAGATGGCATGCGGCTCGGCTACCTCGCCGAGGTTCGGTATCGGTTGTTCTCGGACAACATCAACTGGGACTTCGTGCGAGAAGCAAGTCAGCACAGCTACAGCATCAAGGATCTGAACGCCCGACTGTTTCTTCCGGAGCGCGACGAGGCAATCCGGGATCAGCTCATTGACACTTGGGCACGAACTCGTGAACCACGCGCGGTCGTGTTCTGTCGAACAGTTGAGCACGCCGAACGGTTGGCCGAGTTGCTCAACCAAGTCCCGCAATGGAAGAACGTAAAGGCTGTCCACGCCGGGTTGGGCCACCGAGAACGTCAACTGCGTCTGATGAGCTTCCGGCAGGGCGAGATTCCAATCATCACGGCGGTGGACATCCTCAACGAAGGTGTCGACATCCCCGACGTCAACATCCTGGGGTTCGCCCGTGTGACGCATAGTCGGCGAATCTTCGTACAACAACTTGGCCGTGGCCTGCGTTTGCGTGAAGGCAAGAGTCATGTGGAAACACTGGACTTCGTCAGCGATATACGACGCGTTGCGGCAATCATGAATCTCCGTGAACAAGTTTCGGCCGATGAAATCGAGACCCTGCGGCTCGCGCCAACAGGCACACGTTTTGAGTTCAGCGACGCCCAAGCTGAGAGCCTGATGCGTGAGTGGATCAAAGACGCGGCGAGTCTCGAAACAGCTCTCGATGAGCACCGCCTCCAGTTCCCCGACCCTGACGCACTAGTGAGCGGCTCATGAGCGAGATTCAGGATCCCCTCCGGCGGGAGATTATCGGAGAGATCTATCGTCAAGCTGATGAACTCGGTTGGGACGGCCTGAGCATCAGTGAGCGATCGACATGGTACAACCGGTGGGTCGATGACGATCAAATCGGTGGTGTCCTGACGCGGTACATGCCGCGCGAACGTGCACGCCTTTGGATCAAGGACGTGCCGATGAAGCACTACAACCGCGCCCGTAGCGGGATCGGTCCCTATGCCGATCTGGTCCGTAATCCGCTGCCAGGTGCGGCCCAAATCGCGCAGCTTGTCTTTGGGCGTGAATGGGACTTCGTGGAAGGCACTCTGCGAGAGAAGCCCAACCGATGCCATCTCTCCAACGGCCCAGAATTCGTGCAGATGATCTGGGGAACCTCCCGCAATCTCCAGAGCCTTATCTGGGCCGGTCTCAACACGCGGGTTGATGGAGGCCCGAGGCCGGTTGTCGTCGTCACGACCAGACAGGGCGAGCGGTTGTCGGAAGGCGAGCAAGCACGTCACCAGCGACTTGGCGAACTAGCTGGCCTGGAGGTCCGCCATATCGCCACTCGCGCGACTCGTGCCCCAGGCAACGACGGCGAGGCAGGGCGGTGACATGCGAGATCCCAAAGTAACCAGCCGCATCATGGCCTCAGTGCGCAATCGCGACACGAAACCAGAGGTCGCCCTACGTAGTGCCCTGTGGCGAAGGCGCCTGCGCTTCCGAGTGCGAACGAAACTGATCGGCAAGCCTGACATCGTGTTCCCCGGCCCTCACGTGGCCGTGTTCGTAGATGGTGACTTCTGGCACGGCAACGCGTGGCGAGTGCGTGGCCTGCCCTCCTTTGACGCGCAATTCGAGCGCATGAACAACCCAGAGTTCTGGAAGGCCAAGCTCGAAACGAACATGGCCCGCGACGCGACGGTCAATTCGAAACTCGCCGAGGATGGGTGGTCTGTCTATCGAGTCTTTGAATCACGCCTTACCGAGGATCTCGACGCCGTTGTCGACGAGATTGAGCAACTCGTGCGCGGTCGCCGCGCCGCTCAAGTTTCCACCGTCGCATCAATCGACACGTCACGAAATTTTGAAACGGAGAAACCATGCCGAGGTCAGTAGAGCTATTCGCCGGTGGCGGCGGTATGGCCCTCGGCATGTTCAATGCCGGTTTCGAGCACGAGCAGCTGATTGAATGGGATCCGCGAGCCTGCAATATCCTGCAGGTTAACGCCGAGCGGTCTCCTGACCTCTGGAAGAAGGAGAACGTCCGCAATATGGACGTTCTAGAGTGGCTCAAGGAAGCGCCTGGGCTTGGACTGGTCGATATCGACTTGGTCGCGGGAGGGCCGCCGTGTCAGCCTTTCTCTATTAGTGGGGCGCACGCTGGGGATAACGACAAGCGAAATATGTTTCCTGCCGCCGTTGAGACAGTTCGAACTCTTCGGCCGAAGTGCTTCGTCTTTGAGAATGTCCCTGGGTTGCTGCGCCCTTCCTTCATGCCGTACTACGACTACATCGTTGATCATCTCTCAAGGCCCTCGGTCAAGCCCAAGGCTGGTGAGCATTGGGTGGATCATCACAAGCGGATCATGGGGGCGAAGCGGGCCGGATTGACTTATCGCGTCCGCCGTCAGGTTATTGATGCCGCAGACGTGGGTGTACCTCAGGCGCGAAAGCGTGTGTTTCTCGTCGGGATTCGTACGGATGTCCCAGGCTGGGATCGATGGACCGACATATCTCCAACGCATGACAGAGACGCGCTGTTGCGAGATCAGTGGATAGCCGGGTCGTATTGGGAGAAGCATGAAATTAAGCGGCCCTCTATGCCGGAGACCTTCCGGGTTCGCGTGGAGGCGTTGCGTGAGGCCGACGAGCTATTTGAGCGCGAGCCTTGGCAAACCACGCGAGACGCTCTCATGAAGTCTCCCAAGCTTCCGAAGCCGCGAGACGGCAAAGACGCGTCGGACGTACTTAACCACCGGGGCATTCCTGGTGCCCGAACCTACCCAGGTCATCAGGGTGGCTGGATCGACTGGCCTGCCAAGACGCTTAAGGCTGGGGTGCACGGCGTCGCCGGTGGTGAAGGGATGATTCGTTTTCATAACGGGTCGGTCCGCTATCTGACTGTCCGGGAGTCCGCTCGGATACAGACCTTCCCTGATACGTATGAGATTCCTGGCACCCGGACGGCGGCGATGCGTGCGCTTGGCAATGCTGTCGCAGTCGATGTTGCGGAGATCATCGGGAAGAAGCTTCGAGCTGTCCTCAACCTCTGAAGGACGTGCCACCGCGGACGACGGAGCGGACGTTCGCGGTGGCCCTCAGCATTCGCGTTAAGCTACCCAGACGGAAGTCGACGGCGGGCGAGTTCGTCGGCCACGGCCGTCAGCCACCTCGACAGGGCAGCCACCCGTGGTCCACGCAGGAGTACCCCCGCTTCCGCGTGTGCGGCTGTGCCTCCGGGAGTCAGGTTGGCCGATCCGAGGTAGGCCAACCTGTGATCAGCAATGACGACCTTGAAGTGCACGCCGAGGCCGCTCTCTTCCCAGGAACGAACGGTGATGGCTCGTCCAGCACGCTCGGCGACCTGCCGTAGCAGGGCGATTGCCTCAACGTTTGCGCTGGAACGCTCCGGCGCGGTGAGCGACAGCGCCCTCGTGATCACGGTTACGGCGCCTCCCGTCTGCAGCACCCGTTGGAGCGGGTTGGCCAGGGTTGTGACGAAGTCAGCGTGCAGGTAGGGCGCGGCGATCATCAGGTTGTCCCGCGCTGTCGCGGCGACCTCGACAAGGGTGGCCTGGGTTTCTCGCGGCCTGCTTCGGTCACCGTTTACGGCGACGAGATCCGCGAGGGTTCGCCGGAGGAAACCAGGCACGGTGAGAACGAGCTCCCAGCTGTCCTCGGCCGCCTCGGTCAGGACCTGGGCCTGTGCCAGTCGGACGGCTGCGCAAGGAGTGCGGTTGTCGGCCATGTCGAGGATGTCGGCGTGGATCAGGGCGGAGCGTGCGAGATTCCAGTCAGTGACGCTTGTGCTGAGGACGGCCGCGAGTTCCGCCCCGGACGAACCGGATTCGGCAAGGTCGAGTAGGCGCGCTGCCAGCGCCATGGGCTCGGGCGCTTGGCGGATCAAGGCGACGACTGGCTTCAGTGGTTCCAGTACGGACGCCACGTCACCTCCTGGTTGGTCTGACCGGCTGGTTCAACGGTCGCGGGGAGGGAACCGAATAGCAGGTTGCGATCGAGAACCGTGTTGAACCTGGCGCATGCGACTTCGGAGACATACAGGCACGCCGCGCACGCGCCGCCGAAGGAGTGTCGGCAGGGTGGGTCGAAGACGCAGCGGCTTTCGGCGTCGAGTTCGCTGAGTGCGTCGGCGAGATCATATCGATAGACGTGTTCGAGTCCTCCAAGGATGAACTCACTGCGGGTGTTAGCGTAGATCAGGAAGGCACTGTTGGCTGGGAAGAGGTACTCCGCGAGGGAGTCCACATTCAGTCCGCATCGCGTGGCGAGCGCTTTCATGGTCCGGTGCGCCATCGAGTGAACGAGGCCGAGAATCGCCTTGGTGATGCGGCTTTCGGGAGCGTTGAAGATGTCGGTGACGGGCTCCGTGACCGTGAACAGCCATCGCTGGGCATCCTCGACAGTGGTGACACCTGGATCGTCGACTACACCGGACTCCGCGAGCCACTCAACGACGCGGAGCTGGTCCAGGCTGAACAGCAGACCTTCGGTCTCCGTCCGAACCCCGTACATCGGGAACCTTCGATCGCGACCGGCTTCAAAGAAGCGAAACCGCGTGTTCACGTCCCCGCGGGGACCGGAGCTGTGGGCTTTGGGGCTCACCCTGGTATAGCCGGCGTCGATGTAGGCGATGGGAAGTTGCCGAAGCAGGGTCACGTCGCGCAGGCCATAGCGTTCGAAGAGCGCGGGGTACGCGGCGTAGGTGGGGTGGAGCTCGTCCGCGGATTCCGTCCGCAGATCATCGATTGTGAGTGCCGCCGCGCTGCGGGCGAGCGAGAGCTGAAGACACTCGTCTCCGAGGGCATCGACCGATTCGGGGTCCAGGCCCAGCGCGTCCACCTGCTCGGCCCAGGCGGGTGCCGTACCTTCCTTCGCCCGAGCGTCGGCCAGTCCTCGTTCGTACATCTCATCACCCGGCTGCCAGCCCAGCACGGCGGCCATCTTCTGAAATTGGGCGACGGCTCCCTCGCTGTCGCGGGTTCCTCCGGCCATCCGCAGACCATCGGCGCCGGGAGGCAGCACGCCGAGGCTCTGAGCGACGGCGGCGAGGTGGACGCGGTCATGGGCGAGGCTGGCGTAGGCGTCACGGGTGGGTGGGTTGAGAACGGTGATCTGTTGCGGATAGTAGGCACTGCTTTGGGGGATTCGCGTCGCGTTCGCCCGTCCCGTTCGGCAGGTGGTGCACCAGTTCACGACCGGTTGTGTGGATCGCGTGCGGCAGCGCTCGCACTGCCAGTACCAGCGGCTGATGCTGAACGACTCGGTGTTGAACAGGGCCATGCTCGCGCGGCAGTTGTTCGCGCACCGTGGTGCGGTGATTTGCTTGAGATGGCCGCATTCGTGGATTTCCGCCCAGGGGAACTGGCGCATCTGGCCGTGATCATGGGGGCAGTTCGGAATTCGTTCGCCGACGCGAACGGTGCGGAAGTGACCGCACGCCGCACAGTGAAAGGTGTTGGGAAACCGCGACGCCTGCAGGTCTTCCGCCTTGACGAGTGCGTATTGACCGCGGTCGATGACCTCCAGCTCCGGGCCGACTCCGGCTTGGCGGGAAACGCCCTCGGCGAAGGGGCGGATGAGGCGCCGTAGTTGCGGGGCCACCCAGGCTTCGGGGATGTCGAGTGGACTGGTGTGGCGGGGTGAGCGGCCCACGACGGAGACCTTGGACGACCAGTTGAAGGGCTGGCCGGGCATGTATCGGTAGAGGGCTTGAATATTGGTGCGGTTGAGTTCTTCGATGGACATGTGATTCAAGCTCCTTGAGCGGGCGCCGCTGCGGCTGCGGAAGAATGGGCGAGGACGATTCAGACGTCGCCGTAGATGACGATGGGTTCCTCGACGTCGCGCAGCGACCGCGGCACGGGCGGCTGGAGCAGGTCTGGCAGGCGCTTGTCGGCCTCGGCTCGGAGTGGCAACGCGGCGAGCTGATCATCAACCCATGCGGCGATCGCTTCCCGATGCATGTGGTGGTAGACGCTTGTCGGGCTGATGCCGAACCCTCGGGTGAGGTTGTCGATCAGCGTTGCTCGGTCGATGAACGCCGCCCTGGTGGCGTCGCGGAATGCCGTGGACTGGGCGAGGCTCTTGCGTCGGGGCGCTCCTGTCATCCAGGCGCGGTCGTGAACCTGGAGCAGCCATGCCATGAGCCCACCTGAGAGGACACGCTTGAGGACCGGCACGGACTCGCGGTTGACGGGCACTTTGTGCACGAGCCGGTCGAGGTAGCGGATCCAGGTGGCGTAATACCGGAACACGCTCGCGTCGCGGTCCCGAGTCGGGTTGATGATGTTGATGACGAGGCCGGGGTGGCGTCGCCCGACACGAGCGGAGGCTTGGATGATCTCGGCGGCCTGCGTCGGCGTGCCCATGACGGCCATGACTCCGAGGCGCGCGACGTCAAACCCGTGACCGATGGCCTTGGTCGCGGCGATGATCTTCACCCGCCTGGTATCTTCCGATGGTGGCGTGATCAGACGTTGCACGGCGGCCCGGATATCACTAGGCGCGGCGTCGCCGTTGATGATCGCCAAGTTGGCTTGGCTGGTGATGAGATCCCGGACGTGGGGATCTCGGGTGAAGCTGGTGAGGTCTTCGTTGCGCAGGCAGTAGGCGACCAGAACTTCATATAGCTCGTGGCCGGCGTTCTTGATCTCGGTAAGCGTGCTGGGGTCTGTTGGGTCCAGGCCCGCTTCAGCGGCAATGGTTTCGGGTGCGTTGAGCATGTCGGTGACCCAAGCAGCATGGGCGAGCGCGACCTCGCGGGTAGCGGTGACCATCGTGGCCACCCTCGGGCGGAGCCCGACATAGCGGCGCAGCGGGTCGCCCTCGCGCGTCGTGGACCAGAAGGTTTCGCCGACCACGGGCCCGTTGACCGGGAACCGGTGAGCATCGCGCTGATAGAGGTGTTTGACCTGGTTCTTGTATCCCTCGATGGTCGCGGTGGCGCCGACGATTTGGACGCTCGCATTGCCGAGGTGTTCGCTGATGGTCTGCAGCAGGGTTTCGTACATGCCGTCCAGCGCACCCAGACTCTCGTCGAGCAGGTGCAGCTCGTCCGCGATCTCCAGTCGCACGTGTCCGAAACCGTCAGGGATGGGCTCGCGATTCTCCCGGCACGGATAGACCGAGCACCACAGCGGGCTGGAGGTGTAGCCGTGCTTGGGGCACCGAGAATGTGCCCGGCCAAGCAAGATTTGGAACGCCGGTTTCTGGCCAAGCTGGGCCAGTTTGTCCACGGTCCCAACGAGAACTGCTGGCGCGTGGCGATAGACATCGTCGTCAACGCCCCATACGGGCAACACGCCTTTCATGGCGCAGTCGGCGTTGCGGCACACGTGCTGCATCGTCCAGGTCGGTTCGTCGAAGCGAATCTCCAGCGGGCGAGGATCCTTGCAGACCGGGCAGCGTTCGAGAATCCGGCATGCCTCGGCGGTCTTGGGATCGCGAGGATCCTGACCTCGGTAGAACGGATTGTTGGGGTCGGGGCGGTACAGCTGGTTCGGGGTGTTGCCGCCACCGACGTAGTACCCGAGGCCGAAGGGATCACCAGCAGCGATACGGGGATCGTTACGGCGGACGAGTTCTGCCTGCAGCACCATGGACGCGAACCGCTCGGTCTGTTGTAGCGCGAGCAGGCGCAACGGGAATCGAGCCCAGACTTGGGTTCCGGCGGTCACTCCGGTGTATCGGCCGTAGAACAGCGTTGTGAGCATCAGACCGAGGTATGCCTCGGATTTTCCGCCACCAGTGGCGAACCAGACGATGTTGACTTTCTTGTGCGCGGCGGGGTCGACCATGCCGGGGAGGCAACCGACTATCCAGGCCACCTGGAATGACCGCCATGCGTCGTAGTCATCTGCGGCGGCCTGGACCACCTTGTTGGCCGCGACGAACGCGTCCAGCACGGCCTTGTTTGTACGAAGCAGTTCCAGCCCAGCGCGTACCCACTCGACTTCTTCCCTGGCGGCTTCAGCGTCCTGTTCCGCTTCTCGGCGCGCATCAGTGGTCCAGCCGAGCCGTGCCTGCAGCTCGTCAAGCGCGGCCGTGCTCCACGATTGCTCGACCCACGTCTCATGCGCTGCCACCAACGTGTCGACGGTGCCGACGGGATCGGCGATGAGGGAATCGAACGAGGTGTCGATGGGTACCTGCACCCCCATCGAGTTCGTTGTGCTTTCGCGCGGATAGGAACGCCACGTGCGCTCGGTGGCGGCGAACTGGGTGCTTAGGGTGGTTGTGCCACCAGATCGGACCGTCGTGACAGGGCTGGCGTGCCCCAGAGCGGGGACCGTGCGCTCGTAGCGATACGACTTGGCGACCTGTTCGAGCTCATAGGGCACGATCGCGGCATCCGTGTTCGTGGTCAGCTTCACCTCATACAGCTGGGTGTCGACGAAGCCGTGGTCGTAGGGATGGACGCCGTCGTAGGTCTGCGTGTCAGGCGCAGGGGTGGTGTTGACCACGGCCACCAAGATCTCGAAGCAGCCCTCATGGGGCGTGACCTCGACCTGGATAGCGGCGCGGTGCTCGGGCGGCATGACGTCGGCGGAATCAACCAGGTTCTCCGCGGCGTAGCGGCTCCAGGTCGTCTCATCGATGAGGTCGTGATCGCGGGGCAGAGACCCCGCCGGTGCGGTAGCGCGCCGAGGACGGAACAGCGTGCCGCCAGCGGGCGGCCGCGACGCGGACCGCAGCACTGCGGACAGCTCCCTCTCGCCGACCCGAACGACCGACCGCTGGTCCGCGAGCGTCAGGTGAAGCGCGACCGGGTCAATCGCGACCTTTGTCCACACAGGGGCGAGCTTGTGCCCAGGGACGGCGCCGGTCGTTCGGCCCTGGCGGGGCGCCGGAGTGGCGGTTGAACCGCTATTCGCGGGCGCGGCGGAGGTCGTCCCGTTCGCTTGGGCGGTAAACCGTTCGTGACCAGCGGCATCCGCCTCGGCGACGGCGGCGGCCCGCTGTTCGGCTAACGTCGGGTGCAGTGCGAGGTAGACCGAGCACGAAACCTCGATGTCGAGGCGGACAGGCAGGCTCGACACGCGGAAGGTGAAGCCTTGAGCCGGTGGAACAAGGCGATCCTTGAAGCTATAGCCAGCTTGAGCATCAGCGACAAGCTTGGGCTCGCTGGCGAGCATGCCTAGCCACAGGCGGTTCTGCGGACCGTTACCCAGGCGACTTCTGGTGGGAATACGGGTCCCGGTCGCTTGAGCCACGACGCGTTGGGACAGGCAGTCCAGCAGGGCATCGTAGCGTTCCGCGAGCGTGGTTGGGCTGCCCAACGGCAGCTGGGCATGCGGGGATGCCGTCATTTTCTACTCCCAGGGCTGGAAACGTGGCGCGGCCGAAGCCGGTTGGGCACGTCCGGAGGTCCTCGCGTACCCGCGTAGTGATCAATTGGTGTGGGGAGCGTGTTCAGTTGTCGTCCACAGGTCCTGTGGGTGGCCGGACTGTAGCGACACCCACCGACATTTCTTGGTCGCGCGACAGGCGAGCGGCGTTACCCAGCCCTTGACTTGCGGTTTCCGCAGACGCTCAGGATGCCGAGGTCAAGAGACGGAGCGCATCCGGTTGCGGCAGCACCAGGCCGACGGCGTTGGCCGGCGCTTGATGGACCGCCCTGTCGATGGAGATCACGGCGTGGGTTGTCACGCTTTCCAGCAGGTCGGAGACGTGGATACCCAGGTCGGCATCCACCAGACCCTCGTCCCGGCGCATCTGGACGCCGGCGATCTGCGCGGACAGCCATCGCCCAATCCGGCGGTGGACGGCGTGCAGTGTCCGGAGCGCCCAGCCCACCCGCTCGGCCTCGTTTAGGAGCTGGGTGTCGTGAACCGCCTCGGCGAACCGCCGGACATCTTCCGGTTTCTGGGGACCGTCGACCACACCTCTGACCCATGTCCCGATCGTTTGTTCCGAGGTCAAGGACGTGCCTCGCATCCGCCGGAGGATGTCACGATAGGTGAGATTGGAGTTCCGCAGCCGGGCCGCGCGAGCCTTCCAGAACGCAACGAGCTGGGCCAATGGCGCGTATGTGGGGGACTCCGACAGCTTCTCGGTGACGGCGGTGAGCAGATCGTGCCGAGCGGCGTGGTCCACGAGTACAACGACGTCGTCCGGAACCAGCGACTTGGCCGCCACACGTTGAACCGCCTCACCACGTCGGCGAGTGATCAAATCGTTGGGTTCAGCAAGGAGGACTCCGGTCTCGTCGCCCATTCGAACCGAAATGGCCAGAACCTCCACGGCGGAAGTCGCCGCTGAACCTCGCACACGCGCCGGGGCGACAGCTTGCGTTTCTTCGTCTGCCGACCCTCCAGCGGCAATGGTGCGTTGAAGCATCGCAACGATGTCCAGGTCGAACGGCTCCCAAGGATTGTCTCGGGCATCCCCGACGCTCGTCGGTACCACAGCGGCGACCCGGCCGGAAGAGAACACGTGGACACGTTGGGATCCATCAGTTCCCTGATCGCTAGACTCAGCGGGCACGCCGAGCCGCACGCCGCTCTGTCGCACTGCTTCAGCACGTATGGCGCTGAGCGCCGAACGGGCAGACACTGCCTGCTGCTCCGCCCGGCGCGCTTCGAACGGGCCGGCGGCGATAACACGAACACGGCTTGCTGGCGGCAGCGCCAGCAGCCCTGAGCGACTGCGCGGGAGCGGTCCAGGCAGGCAGATCTCGCCGACGCCACTCATACTGGTGCGGCCAGCGGTCACATCGGCGATCGTGGCGACACTGACGACGTCCGGCCAACCCACGGGGCTCGCCGTGGACTCGTCCAACGCGTTCGTCACCGCGTTGACCGCAGCACGATTACGCAGCACGAGGGCGGCCGGGGCGTTCTGCGCGACTCGCTCGTTCAGCCAGGCAAGGACACGATCGAGCTTCTCCTCCTGGTCAGCTGCGTCGAGCGCGTCGTCGAGCGCGTTGGCCACGTCGTACCAACGCTGTCCAGCCTCCCCACCGACATTCCGAGCGAAGGCCCGAGCTGTCGAGACCGACTCGCCCAAGCGAACGGCATATGGGCTGATGCCCAGTTGGGCGTCGTAACGGCGCGGAGATACCGGCAGTGACGTCAGCGAGTTGTACACGCTCCACACCCATCGAGTCGCCTCGGAGGCGCCATATACCGAGCCCGCGATCAGGCGGTATGCGCCCGAGAGCTGCCCAAGCGCCCGCCAGAGCGCGGCCAGCGCGTCGTCGAGGTTGGACCGTTCGCCGTCGTCAAGGCCCCAGACGACGACGTCGGAACTTCCCGCGCTAGCAAGGAGTTCCGCCTCGGCCACCAAGGGACGGGCACACAGGTTCCCGTCCCCGAGCGCCGACACGGCGAGGTCGGTAAGCGCGGGCGCGTCCCATCCCCAGATCAATCCACCCGCGTTACGCACGAGTTCCAGGGCTGGGTCGAACGGGTCCGCCGTCAGGTATACAACGGCGGCCGACAAGTCCGGTCGACGTAGCGTGCGCGCGACCGCAGTGGACGTGGCGGCGCTGGCATCGATCACAAGTGCCGCGAGCCGACCACTCCATGAGTCAAGCCGTGACAGCTGGTTCACCAGATACAGCCGACCGCCACTGTCACGTGCTGGCTTCCCGACCAACCTCGCGGCGCCACCGACGTCGACCGCACTGCGCGGGATGAAATCGGCGAGTCGCTGGTTCTCGAAGTACAAACGGTCGTAGAGCGTGCGCGAGGTGAGGTTGGTCGAGGCGACGGCAACCTCGACGGCCAAGCTACGGGTCCGCAACACGGCTCCGACCAGAGAGGCCGCACCGAGCAGGAGCGGGGCTGCCGTGCCGGGTAATGGGAGGACGACGGCGAGCGGAATACCCCGGACCACGGCACCTTCGACGGCAGCGAGCATCTCCACGTCGAACGACGTCGGTTCGAACGGCAGCGGGCGGCCTCCACCACCTCGGTAGCGCAGCACGCCATCCAGCACGCCCGCAGTCATCCCTCCCCCGATGTGATGACCGGAGTCGCCCAGGTGCCCCATGCCAGTGACGTTAACGGGGAGGCACGACAGACGCGACGATGCCACGCTGGATGTGGCGGCTAGCTGCTCGGATCGTCGTCGTCATTCCATTCGAAGTCCTCGTCCCGCGACGCGAGCGCCGGCGCCAGCCATGACGGGTTCTCCATCGCCTCGAACACAGCCCTATCGTCCGAGATCAGCCTGGCCAGCTTGTGCAGGCCCAGGACGGTCGACGCGTAGGCGTTGACGAGGCCATCTCCATCCGTCTGCAGGCCGCATTCCGCACGCTCGGCATAGCCCACCAGTAGTTCCAGGCGGTCGGGCTCGGTTGCCAGGCGGACCTGTGGCACCCGGCCGGTCATGATGCCCGCGTGCCCGCGGCAGCTGTAACAGGTGGCGTAGCCAGCAGCAGAGAGCACGAACACCAAGCCTGCGACGCCGACATCCATTCCCCGAAAGAGGTCGTCAGGGCCGCCGCCGGCCTCCTGCTCGGCCGCCGAGTAGAGCAACTCGTCGAACTGTTCGGCATCCCGGCTTGCGGCTGCGCGATCCAGCCACTTCGCTTCGGCATCGAGGCACTCGACAGCCTCCTCCCAGGTGATGTCGACCTGGGGTTCGTAGTCCCTGACGACTGAGAAGCCTTCGACGACGCGCCGAGGAGTCAAGACCTTGAGTACGGCGGGTTGAACCTGAATACGGGGCGCGGCATCGTAAGTTGGGATCACAGTCCGATTGATACTCCGCTACCGACGCCCCGTCGAGGCCGACTCGTGCGTGAGAGCGAGGCGTCACAACGACACGTCGTCGTAGTTGAGCACGAACCTGCTGTGGGTCTTTTCAATGGCCGGGCCGGTGAGCTCGCTGTCCGGGTACACGGTGAACGTCGGGCTTGTGCTGGTCTCGCTCGGGGTTTCAGCTCCAGACCTCGTCGCACAGGTACTCGGTCAGCTCGGTGGCGGCCATCCATGGCCGATCGCGCCCAGTTCCCCGCACGCCTCGTCGCCGGTTGCCAGGCGGCGGGCCGTGAGGTAGACCAGCATGCTCCCGTCGATCAATGCCATGCGCCACCACCCCTGCGATCGGGTCGCACACTGCTTCTGCCCACGAAGGTGGGGGGGGTCTGCTGCACGGATAGGTGACATCTGAGTTGGCTTGCCGTGATGGTGAGCTGGGAGGATGTCACTGTGCCCAAGCCCTACCCCCAGGAGTTCCGCGACGATGTCGTGCGGGTCGCTCGCGAGCGCGAACCCGGCGTGACCGTCGAGCAGATCGCCAAGGACTTCGGGGTCCACCCGATGACGTTGTTCACGTGGCTGCGCCAGGCCGACGCCGACGAGGGCGCGAAGCCGGGCATGACCAGGAACGACTCGGCCGAGCTGCGCGAGGCCCGCAAGCGGATCAAGCTGCTCGAGCAGGAGAACGAGGTCCTGCGCCGCGCGACGGCCTATCTGTCCCAGGCGAACCTGCCGGGAAAAGGCTCTACCCGCTCGTGAACGAGCTCGCCGCGGACGGTATCCCCGTCACGGTGACGTGCCGGGTCTTGAACATCGCTCGACAGCCGTACTACCGGTGGCGTGCCCGGCCGGTCACCGGGACAGAATTCGAGCGGGCATATCGGGCGAACGCGTTGTTCGACGCGCATCGCGACGATCCGGAGTTCGGCTACCGGTTGCTGGCCGACGAAGCCCGCGACGCTGGCTCGTCGATGGCGGATCGGACCGCGTGGCGGATCTGCTCGTCGATGGGCTGGTGGAGTGCGTTCGGCAAGAAACGCGGCCGCAACGGGAAGAAGACCGGCCCGCCGGTCCACGACGACCTGGTCCGCCGCGACTTCACCGCCGCCGCACCGAACCGGCTGTGGCTAGCCGACATCACCGAACACCGCACCGCAGAAGGAAAGCTCTATCTATGTGCGGTCAAGGACGCCTGTTCCAACCGGATCGTCGGCTACTCCATCGACTCCCGGATGACCTCCCGCCTCGCCGTCACCGCTCTCACCAACGCCTTCGCCCGCCGCGGTGACACCGCCGGCTGCGTGGTGCACACCGACCGCGGCTCGCAAGGCGGATTCATTCGGTCGTCGCAACACCGGTGTCTTGGATTGATCGTAGATGGTTGTCAAGGGCTTCGGCGGGCGTCTTCCAGCCGAGTGTCTTGCGTGGTCGTGAGTTGAGGGTGGCCGCGACCGCTGCGATGTCCTCAGCGCTCCAGCGGGAAAGGTCGGTGCCTTTCGGGAAGTATTGGCGTAGCAGCCCGTTCGTGTTCTCGTTCGTGCCGCGTTGCCATGGGGAGTGTGGGTCGGCGAAGTAGACCGGAAGTCCGGTTTGGACGGTGAATTGGGCGTGTGCGGACAGTTCTTTGCCGCGGTCCCAGGTCAGCGACCGTCGCAACTGCTCGGGAAGCTGGGTCACGGTCTTCGCGAGGGCATCGGCCATGGTGATCGCGCCGTAGCCGGCCAGTGCCGGCCCGTTCTTCGTGCGTGGTGTGACGCCCCAGCCTTCCTCGCGGGGCAGGTGCACAAGCATCGTGAACCGGGTCGCGCGTTCGACCAGGGTGCCGATGGCGGAGCGCTGCAGGCCGATGACGAGGTCGCCTTCCCAGTGTCCTGGCACGGCGCGGTCGTCGGCCTCGGCGGGGCGTTCACTGATCAGGACTTCCGGGGTCACGTGCGCCCATGCCTTCTGCCTGGATCTGGCGCGCGGGACACGCAGGGCCCGGCCGGTGCGCAGGCAGGCGACGAGCTCGCGCTTGAGGGCGCCGCGGCCTTCGACATAGAGGGCCTGGTAGATCGCCTCGTGGCTGATCCGCATGGACTCATCATCCGGGAACTCGACCGGTAGCCGTTTCGCGATCTGCTCTGGGCTCCACGCCGTCGTCCAGGCCCGATCAGCGCGATGCGGTTTGTTCCGCCCCTTCCATACCGGACCGTCGGGGCCGATGACGGCGCCGTCGGTGTCGCGGACCTCACCGGACAAACGTTGCTGGACATAGTCGCGTAGTCGCTCGTTGACGGCGAGTTTGGCGGCCTTGGGACGCTTGGCGCGCCGTTCGGCATGCCATTGCGCGGTCGAGGCTTTGTAGTCGACGCCATAGGTCCGGGTCGACGCGTTGCGACGCAGCTCCCTCGAGATCGTTGAGGCGTCTCGGCCCAGTTGCCTGGCGATCGCTCTCACACCAGCCCCTTGCGCGCGCAGCAACGCGATGTCCTCTCGCTCGACGAACGACAGGTACCGGCCGGAGACCGTCGCGGACAGCTGTGGATTCACCCCGCCAGCGTGACGGAACCACCGGTAACCGACCGGTGCCGACACACCCGCCACCTCCGACGCCTCATCGGTCAAGACACCGGTCGCGATCGCCGCCCAGAACCGCACCCGATCCACGCGCCATGCGACCGTCGGTCGACCCGGCGAAGGCATCTGCCCCCGATACTCCCGAACCTGCTTCTGCCTCGGACCAGCCATCGCTCCACCTCGCGGTCAGGGTGTTGCGACGATCAGTTGAATCCGCCCTCGCCGCCACGGTCGGAATGCAGCACCGTGCCTTGACATTCACCGCCGCGAGCGGTCACCGCGGCCTCGATCGCGGTGGTGACCATCTCGGCACTGATGTGGTCAGCCACACTGTGCCCGAGCACTTTCCGGGAGTGCCCGTCCCGGATCGCGCACAAGAACATCTCCCCTCACCACACGACAGATACGTGATATCGGTGAACCACACGGTATCCAGGCGGCCTTGGTCGAAGACGCGGCCGACCAGATCCGGCGGGAACGACGCGGCGGGATCGACCACCGTGGTCTTGACCTTGAACGTGCGCGGGCTGATGCCCTCCAGCCCGATCGAGGCCATGATCGACGCGACCGTCTTGGCGCTCACCACTTCACCCCGCGCACGCAGCTCCGCGGTGATCCGCGGTGACCCGTAGGTTCCGCCAGATTCCTGGTGCGCCTGGGTGATCTTGGCCTCCAGGTCGGCGCGGCGCTGCTGCCGCGGCGTCAGCACCGTGGCCACAGCACGGTGCACGTACGCGTAATAACCAGAACTGGACACACCCAACAGCCGCGCCATCCGCCGCACCGAGAACCCCGTACTCGCCGCTGAACTGGCGCTGCCGGCCTTGTGAGTGTGTCGTCAGGGCCGGCGTACTTGGCCATCAGCTCGAACCGGGTCGATTCCTCTGCATCGCGGCAAAGTACGCCGAAGCTTTTACCGGAACTGGTTGTCCTTCTCCAGTTCGGCCACCTGTCGGCGCAGCCGCTGCAACTCGGCCTGCTCCGCCGGCTCCAGGGGCGTCTCCCCGTGGACCTCGGCCGCGGCGACCCTGCGTCGCTCATGTTTGACCCAAACACTCAACATCCCTGGGTCAATCCCCAGCTCACGAGCCACTTCGGAGATCGTTCGACCAGAATCGATCACCCGATGCGCAGCCTAGACCTTGTACTCGGCCGTGTACGACCGGCGCTGACGAGGAGGCATGACAGACATCCTTCCAGCAGGAACACAATCCTGCTAACTCGGTGTCCACTGCCCGGGGTGAACCTCATCCGACTGGGCGGCCGTCGAAGGCACCGCGCTCAGAACGCCAAGGTGTATCGGCGTTTGTTGGGTGAGGATGTGGTGCTAGAGCATCACTCCAATGTGGAGTTGGATCAGGCTCTACGCAGTCGGAGAACGCATTCTGATCGGCCTGCCAGTCTCCGCGTACTGCGTTTGTCCAGTCGTGTAGGAGTGAACATTTGTCAGTTTCCTTCGTTAGCCAGGCTCTGCGGCGGTCACTACAAAACTTCTACCCGCTCGACGACTCGGATCCCTACTGCCTTAACACCCTTGAACGTCGGAACGGCGGCCCGCGGAGAGCGGGCCGCCGACTCCACCTGGGGATCGTCATCGGAGAACCGCAGCCCACTAATCTAACAACACCAGTTACGAAACAGTCTTAGCTACGGAAGTAAGAAATCAGCCAGAGTTCGGCCTGGGAATGGGATCTCGAGCCGGTTCGGAGTGGCCGTCTTTCCGGCGACTACTTGCGATTCGCGAATGGGTTCCTCGGCATCTTCGGAGGTCACTGCTCATCGATCACCTATGTCTGGCCCCTTCGGTCTGGCAATGAGTCAACGTGTGATTTTCAAGCACGCTGTACCTTGCCCGATCTCCCACCTGCCGTCCATCTTAATCCACAGTCTGGAGCATACGCCGCTGCCATGAGGGAAGTTCCTGTTCACGGAGACCCATCCAGAGTTCACCCAACCTGGCCAGATTGTCCCCTCCCAAACCTGATCGCGAGTATTATGGTGCCATCCAACTCCCCACAACTCGAAATGATACACCTTCGTCGTGTTTGGGTAGGGCATGACGGCTCGACCTTTAACCTGGTCGACACGCAGACCACCCCCGAGGACATCAATGCAATTTTGAATGATGTTGCAGTGTGTTCCGCTGAGGGAGGTAAAGCGCTTTTCGCGTGCCGTTGCGCCCGATCGCTGGGGGCCGTCGCCAGCGAATGCCGAATTCACGCTCACGCCAAGCATGAGGATGCCGACAACGACAGCAACTATGATCGCCAATGGTTTGCGCATGATCCAAACATACCTTTCTTTTCTTTCACTAGTTCCACGACCGTTAAATTTTATTTCGCATCATCCGTTCCCGGAAATCCTGGCTTCGTGTCGATGACAGAAGGGATGCTTTGTAGTCGAACGAGGGCAATCTCACTCCGCCGTTGAGATCACGTGCGACCAACGCTGATCCTGATTTCAAGCCGGCGCAGTCCAACTGGACTCCGAATGCGTCGCTGCGTCTACCCGGTCGCCGCTGACTCATACTCCTCCGATCACCACGCCAACGGTGCATCACCGGTCGTGTGAAACCTCAGCAAAATTCTGCAATACGCTGGTAAATCCCTATCTTCGCGGCGAAGATGGAGGTGGGGTGATGCAAGTGATGGAGTTCCGCCTGTTGGGGGAAGTTGTCCTGCTCGATCACGGTCGCACGATTGATCTAGGGCCAGCCAAACAGCGCTGTGTACTAGTCGCATTGGTCCTGAGTGGCGATCATGTGGTGTCAGTGGACCAACTGGTCTACAGAGTTTGGGGTGAAGATCCCCCGCAGCGCGCTCGGGCGACTCTATTGAGCTATCTTTCCCGGCTACGGCAGGTTTTGGCGATGACAGGTGCTGCAGGAATCGTTCGGCGCGCAGGCGGCTACCTTCTGGCGGTCGAGCATGCAACGGTCGACCTTCAACGATTTCATGATCTTCGTGACCGGGCTCGCGGCCGTGCCATCGACGACCAGCGGACTGCGGAGCTCTTGGCGGAGGCGCTCCATACGTGGCGCGGAGAAGCACTGACAGGGCTGAGCGGTGACTGGGCTGTGGCAGAGCGCGACCGCCTGCACCAGGACCGCTTGAACGTGGAATGTGACCTCGCCGATGCCCTGCTGCGTTTGGGACATGGTGAGGACCTGGTGGCCGAACTCGCCGCGCGGGCCACCAAAAACCCGTTGAACGAGCGTGTCACAGGTCAGTACATGGAGGCCCTGTACCGGGCCGGTCGCGCGGCTGACGCCTTGGAGCACTATCGGCACGTTCGCACACGTCTGGTCGAGGAGCTTGGCACGGACCCCAGCCCGCCGCTGCAGGAGTTGCAGCAACAGATCCTGACTATGGACCCGCGTTTGGCTGGCCTGCGCGGCACGCGCCAAGCGGCGAAGCCGCAGCAGTTACCGGCTGCACCGCAACAATTCACCGGCCGCAACCGGGAATTGGCCGCACTCACCGCCGCGGTGGACGCGGCGTCGGAGCGGGACACCACAGTAGTGATTGTGGCGGTGGCCGGCACCGCCGGAGTGGGTAAAACCGCGCTCGCCCTGCATTGGGCCCATCAGGTCCGCGGCCAGTACCCGGATGGGCAGCTATACCTTAATCTTCGCGGCTACGATCCCGAAGAGCCTCTGTCACCTGGACAGGCGCTCGACCGGTTCCTGCGTGCCCTCGGTGTTTCCGGCGATCAGATACCCCAAGAGGTTGACGAGCGCGCCACTCGCTTCCGTACCGAAGTCAGCGGACGCCGGATGCTGATCGTGCTGGACAACGCCGGCAGCGTCGACCAGATCCGCCCACTTCTCCCGGGCACCGGCACCTGTCTGGTGCTGATCACCAGCCGCGACTCGCTCTCCGGGCTGGTCGCCGTGAATGGAGCTCACCGTCTCGATCTGGACCTCCTGCCGCTCACAGACGCCATCGCCCTCCTCAGTCAGCTGATCGGTCCTCGTGCCGAGGCCGAGCCCGATGCCGTCGTTGCGCTGGTCGGCCAATGTTCACGCTTGCCATTGGCCCTACGCGTCGCCGCAGAACGCGCCAACACACACCCCACGATTCCACTGGCCGATTTGGTCGCCGAGCTCACTGACTACCAGCGGCGACTCGACCGGCTGGAGATCGACGGAGATGGGCACGCCACCGTCCACGCCGTTTTTTCCTGGTCCTATCAGCGGCTTCCCGCTGGAGTCCGCCGGACGTTCCGGCTGTTCGCCTTACACCCCGGGACCGACATCGACCCCCATGCCGTCGCCGCCCTCGCCAGGATCACCGTCGAGACGGCGCGCCAACACCTAGAAACCCTGACCCGCGCGCATCTCACTCACAGCGCCGGACCGAATCGCTATGGCGTGCACGACCTGCTCCGTGCGTATGCCACCCACCAAGCGATCGTCGAAGATACCGAGCATGAGCGGCAGGAGGCGGTGAACCGCCTACTTGACCACTTCGTTCACACCGCCGCTGCAGCTGTCACTCTGGTGTATCGCAACGATTACCATCTGGAACGCCAACGCAGTGGCTCCAGCGAACCGGCGATTTCCACGCAGGTCTTCGACAATCGCACGCTTGCGACAGCCTGGCTGGACAACGAACACGCCAACCTCGTCGCTGTCGCTGCCGACGCTGCCAGACACGGACGTTCAGGCCATGTCATCGCCCTTTCCACGACCTTGCGCTCGCATCTTTTCACCACCAGCCGTATCGCCGATGCACGAACGCTGCACACCCTGGCACTCGCCCTGGCCCGCGAAACCGGCGACCACAGCGGGCAGATCCACGCTTTACACGGCCTTGGCTTCGTCCATTACAACTCGGGTGCGTACGAGTTGTCCCTCGACAGCTTCGGCCAGGCCCTGACCATCGCCCGCATGGCCAGCGACCGCCACGGCGAAAGAGTCGCACTGAACGGGCTAGGTCACGTCCATTACATCTGTGCCCAGTACGAGCTAGCTCTCGCCCGCTTCAACCAGACCATCATCGTTGCCCGCGACATTGGCCACCGCAGCGGCGAACTTCATGCGCTTCGGCTCCTCGGCCACATCCATTGCATCCAGGGCCGACTCGAGCCCGCCCTCGCCTGCTTCAACCAGGCCCTGACCATCGCCCGCGACGTCGACGACTACAGCGGCGAACTACATGCTCTCCGCGGCCTCGGGAACGTCCGGCACCTCCAAGGCCGGTACGGGCAAGCGATCGAGTGTTACCGGCAATCCCTGGCCATCGCCCGCGACACCAACAACGTCAACGGTCAGTTCGAAGCCATCTTAGGTCTTGGCCGCACCTACCTGGCCACCGGGCAAGCCCGGCAGGCACTCGCCGAACAGCAGACAGCCCTGAGCATCGTCCACGGTGTTGGCCAACTCGCCGACCAGGCCCGAGCCCACGACGGTCTCGCACACGCCCACCATGCCCTCAGTCACAACGACGAGGCCCGCCACCATTGGGATCAAGCCCTGAACATCATCATTCACCTAGGCCTCAACAACGTTGAGGATCTTCACATCAACGACCTCCGTGATCACCTCAGTAACCACCAAGCCGACCGTCGATGACTTCGCGAGCAGCCGACCAGCCTGTGCCGCTCGAAAAGCCAGGTATGGAGTGATCACCGCTTCCCCGCGCCGGACCAGCACGCCGCCGATCTCCACATCGTCAGGGCATGTCGGAGATGACCAACTATCGCCGCGAACTGAACACCCCCGGACGACGCTAAAGGCTGTCTCGTAACCCGGTGATCGGCTGGTCAGGCCCGTGGTTGATCATGACGGGATGCAGGTGATCTCGGCGTCTCGGTCGGAGTGGATCGTCCCGTTCACGGGGCTGCAACCAGGTCAGTTCCGCAAGCTCGTGCGAGTCGTGGCTCAACGTGGCGGTGAGGCGATCGCCGACGGTCGGCCGGGTCGGCCATGGCGGCTGACACTGCCGGACCGGGTGCTGCTGGTGGCCACGTATTGGCGGACGAACCTGACGATGCGGCAGATCGGTCCGCTGCGGCGTCTCGCACTCCGCAGCCCATCGCGTAGTCGACTCGCTCGGCCCGTTGCTGGCATTGGCCCCGGTCCGGCGACGCCGGGTCGATCAGATCGCGATCGTCGACGGCACGTTGGTGCCCACCCGTGATCACCGGGTCGCCGAACGGTCGAAGAACTACCGGTATTCGACCAACCTGCAGGTCGCCATCGACGCAGACACCCGCCTGGTGATCGCGACCGGTGACCCGCAACCGGGCAACCGCAACGACTGCACCGTCTATCCCGACTCCGGCATCGCCGATGTCCTGTCCGGTCGACCCGTCATGGCCGACGGCGGCTACCAGGGCAATCCCGGTGTGATCATGCCGTATCGCAAGCGCACCAAGGGTGCTGTTCTGCCGGACTGGCAAGAGGATCTCAACAAGATCCACCGCAAGGTCCGCGCCCGCGTTGAACATGCTTTGGCGCGCATGAAGACCTACAAGATTTTGCGCGACTACCGCCGCGCCGGCCACACCCTGGCCACCACCGCCTCCGGCATCGCCTTCCTGCACAACCTTGCCATCACCGGCTGACCAACTCAACTCCGAGACCACCACAAGATCAGTTACGAGACAGCCTTTAGGTAGGCTGCGAGCGCTAGGCGCACCGTCCACCGTACCCTTGGCGTGATGTGCGCGTGATCGTCACAGTGGCGGATTGACGCTCAGGACACGGCGCAGGTAACCCCACGTTGTGACGCCTCGTTGGCGGCGATGAAGGCTGTGAGGTGCCGATGGCGGACGACGTATCCGACGTTGCTGCCTTTGGGTGGGAACTACCGGACGGAGTTGGGATTGTCCAAGGGGCCGTGAGGCTGACAACCGGTGAACCGGTTGATGACTGTGGCGTCATCTGTTATGCGCTGACCCCACCTATCGAGGCGCTGGACGGCAGGGGGTGGTGCACCAACAGCGACGGTGGCTACGCCTTTCCTACACCAGCGGGTACATACGCGTTGGCCGCCCACGGGCTGGTCCCGCGTGTCGGTGCGGAGGGGACGACCGTGCTCGTGCCAGTGATCGGCAAGGTCGAGGTGGTGGTGTTTCCGCACCGGGTCGTAAAAGCGGACATAGTCGCCACGGAACGCCCCGACCTGGTCGGCTGGGAGGGGCGCGTGGCCGATTTGCTGGGGATACGAGACTGGCGCCATCGAGAAGATCACTAAGACGTATCGGGCCAGTGAATTGAGTAGGGCGCGGTAGACGATGTCGGAGAGGTGTCGTTTGAGTACGCGTAGGGCTTCCAGGCCGCCGTCTCCGCGGGCTCGTCGGCGGGCGAGCAGTGCTCGCGCGTCAGGGTGGCAGCGGGCTTGGGTGAGGGCGATGCGGTGTAGGGCGGCGTTGAGTTGACGGTTGCCGATACGACTGAGTCGGGTGGCGGGCGCGGTTGGATGACCAGACTGGCAGAGGTGCGGTGCCGTTGTGTCGTGCGTAGGTGTCGCGGGAGCGAAACCGACGGATGTCAGCGGTTTCACCGAGAATCTTGGCGGCGGTCAGTGGTCCGCATCCGGGGATGGTCAGCAACGTCGGTGCGCATTGCTGGGCCAGGGTGGTGATCTCGGCTTCGAGTTGGTTGATGTGGGCGGTGAGGTGCAGGCAGTGTTCGACGAGCGCCTCGGCGAGGCGGGCAACGGTTGTTGAGAATTGGTCGAGTCGGGCTGTGAGGGTGTTGTAGGCGCTGACGCGGTCGAGAGATCGGGCGGTGGGGTCCCATTGGGGGTCCAGTTCGTGCAGGCGCCAGCGCAGCCGGTTGATTGCCCTGGTGCGTTCGCTGATGAGTGCTTCCCGGTGGTCGGTCAGCAGGCGCATGTCGCGTTCGGGGCCGTCGAGTTGTGCGGTGGGCAGGTCGGGTTCGCGCAGGGCCGCGCGGGCCACGGCCAAGGCGTTGATGGGGTCGGATTTGCCGTATGTGCGTGCGCTGTCGCGGGTGGCGGCCATTAGTTTCGGGGTGACCCGAACGATGCGTTCGCTGGCCGCCAGCAGATCTTGTTCCAGGCGGCGGGTCATGTTGCGGCAGTCCTCGACGGCCCAGATTCGCTCGTTGTCGTGTTCAGTGGCCCAGCGCAGCAGGGTGAGGTTGTCTTTGCTGGTGGTGCCCGTGGTCTTGGTCGCGAGGGTGCGTCCCAGCTGGTTGACGACGATCGCGGTGTGGGTGCGTTTGTGGGCGTCGATGCCGACAACGATCATGCTCGTGGGTTCTTTCCTTTGCCGGACAGGGTGGATCGGCTGGAGGCATGTCCCAGTCGAGGCGATGTCACGCTCCTCTTGAGCCATTCCAGGCGATCGGTTGGTAGCCGGTGGGCCGCATGATTTACATCAGCCACCTGACGGGGCATCGAGTGGTCGAGCGAACCCACCGGCATGATCAGCGTGGCACTGGAACGAGTGGCTCTGTCTCACTTTCTGCTCTGTCCCACTTTCGGTGGTGAGCGAGGCCTGCGGATATCGTGCCTGTCCACAAGGTGAACACTGGCCTTCCGATGTGGTCGGTGAAGCCGGCGCCGAGTGCGCCGCCGACACCACCGAGTGGTCCGGCTGCGACCGGAGCGCCCGGCGGTGTCACGAACGCACCGCATGGTCCAGGTGCTGATGGGTCCACTGTGACCGGTACACGCGTGTTGCCACGACCGGTTGGGTCATGGGGCGCGGCATCGGGCATGTCGGTGGGGCCGTCGTGGTGGACGTCGTACGGCAGGCATCATCCAAGTTGATCGTCCTTGTTTCTTCGCTGAGCTGAAGTTCTTCCCACGAAGCGATTGAAGGGCAAGGAAAAAGGATGCACAGGTACGTACGACGCGGCATCGTCGCCGCAGTCATGTCCGGCGGGTTCGTCCTGCTGGGCAACGCGGTCGCGAGCGCTGACACCGGTTCCGATGGCCCACTGGGTCTCGGCGGAACGCTCAACACCGTGCTGGGCAGCTCCCACGCGGGTAACGGCGGCGACTCGGGCAACGGCGGCAGCACCTCCAGCTCGAACAAGGCCGTGACCGGCAACTCCGGGGACTCGGGCAACTCCGGGTCGACCGGCGGGAACTCCGCATACGGTGTGTGCGTGCTCGCGCGCTGCGAGACGCACGTCACCTTCCGCCCGGTATTGCTGGCCCCGTGTGGCGGACACCCATGTTGAAGTCAGTCCGGTGACCGCCGCCGCTCAGGTTCACACCGGTCCGCTCGCACCTGCTGTAGTCGTGCCGTCCTGGGTGTCGGACTAGGTCGCCGCGCCCGAACGGATGATGACGCTGGCCTACCGGGTCGCGACTGACGTCGGCCGTTCCCGGCCAACGCGCCTGGCTGTGCCGTCAAGTCGTCCTCATCGCAACTCCCCCTCACGTCTCGGATTCACGACTTCCGGGCTCCGGTGACTGCGGTGATCCCGGCCGGACAACGAGGGCTCAGGTGCTGACCTGGCTGCGTTCGGAGCTGGATGACCGAATCGACCGCACCCGCCTCGACGCCGCCCTGCTCGGCGCGGTGCTGCTGGACGAGCTGGCGTTGTTGCCACGGCGTCAGCGGTTCACGTTGCGGGCCTGGCCCAGCACACCACCGCCGACATCGTCGCCCGGACCGGCTGGCCCCACGGCAAGTAGCCCGCCTGCTGCGAGCCGCGCTGGGAACCGTGACCGCGCACGCCCGGATCTGAGAGGCACAGGATCACATCAACGCCCGGCACCCGTGCCATACCGGTCTGCCGGAGCAGCCCGGGCTTTCCCTCTCCAGCTTGCGCTGTCGTGGACGTCGCGACCGACGACGGACAAGCCGGGCCATGGATCGCTACCTCGCCCGCAGCCACAACATCGAACGCGACCGCCAGGGCTGGGTCCCGCCGCGCGCCGGTGACCGCGGGGTCGCCGTCACCACCGTGGTCCCGGGCTTTCCGGGTGACGGGTACGGCGAGTTCATGCAGAAGGCGCTCGCCCATTCGGGCTACAACTGGAACCGACACGGCCGCCGACGACCCTGACCACACCCGGCCCGAGCAGGTCAGTGTGTATGGATCGGTCACCGCTGTGGACAGAATGAGCCCATGACTGAGCCGGTGACTGAGACCGCTGAGCCCTCGGTGAGCACTCCACCGCCGGCACTGGACCAGATCGTGGCCGGTCGCCCACTCACGATCGGCAGCTTCCAGTTTCGCTTCGCCGACCAGCACTGGGAGTGGTCCGACGAAGTCGCCGCGCTGCACGGCTACCGGCCGGGCACGGTGCACCCCACCACCGAGTTCCTGCTCTCCCACAAACACCCGGACGGCCGCGACGCGGTCGCCGAGGCATTGGCGCGGCGATCCGCGACGGCACCGCGTTCTGCAGCCGCCACCGCATCATCGACACCGCCGGAACCGAACACCACGTGCTGGTCGTCGGTGACCGTCTCTACGGCGACACCGGTGTCACCATCGGCACCACCGGTTACTACACCGACCTCGACCCCAGTCTGGCCGAGGACCGCCGCCAGATCCTCGACGACGCCATCCCCGACCTGCTGGGGGCCCGCGCGCACATCGAACAAGCCAAAGGCGCGCTGCAATGGCGATCCCAGAACACCAACACCAAACTACGAGACCTGGCCGAGAGACTCGCCGCGACCCTGACCGCACTCGGCGGCGGCCCGCTGCAACTACGCACCCAGTTCGACCACCTTCTGCTGACCATCCACCAACATTCCGAGCCGCCATCCTCATAGGACCCGCTGGTCGCGGCGGCCGACCGCCACAGACGTCCTCAAAGCCGCCACGACCACGGCGGCAGTAGCGGGAACCGCTCCGTGGACGGCCTTGCACGGACGATGGTCGGCGGGCTGACTGCTTAACCCACCAACCACCTACTGACAGGCGTTCCCACCGCCAGCGCGACTACACCGCCGTGTCGAGCGCCGGGAGGGCCACAGCCTGAACCGCGTCCAACTGGCCAGCCAGATCAACATCTCGAAAAGCAGCCTGTACACCTACCTCGACGGCACGACTCTCATCGCTGCCGAGACACTCCACCAAACCCTCATCACCCTCGGCGTCTCTGATCGTGAGGCGGAGCGAGTGCGGCGCGACCGCGACGCCATGGCCGAACGTTTCCCTGCCGCCCAGATGTGGCTGCCATTGGATCTGGACCGACACGGCCTACCAGGAGTGGACAACACGACGGTAGGCACCCGCACGGCCGGTCCGTGCCACGCTCGGAATCGGCCACGACGAGGACGGCAATCCGACAGAGGTCATCGTCATCGAGGAATGGTCCGACCCCGACGTTCCCGGTTTCGAACCGTTCGACGCCTTCACGCCGTGACCGTGTGACGTCAGCGGTTCGCGAACACGAGATCCGAATGTTCCGAATCGGCCGCGACCCGTCACCTGATCCCCGGGGACGCTCTCGGGAAGCCTGTGCTCCGGACGCCTGTTGACGGTTCCGCCAACCGTTGCCGGTCATTCCCCACGCTGGCCCACGGGTCTGGCGCTTTCGGGTTGTCGGGCACCACAAGGCTCGACACCGAACGGCGTGACCCCAACAATCCGGGTGGATGTGGATGTCTACAGGCGGGGTGGTAGTCGTTGGCACGCAAAGAACGCTCTTTGGACGACGATGACGGGCCGCTCGTGGAGTTCGCGGCCGCTATGCGCGACTTGCGGACGCGGGCGGGCAAGCCGACGTACAGGGAATTGAGCCATCGGGCGCACTATTCGGCGGCGGCCCTGTCGGATGCCGCCGCTGGGCGGCGGTTGCCGAGTTTGTCGGTGACCCTCGCCTACGTTGCCGCATGCGGAGGAGACGAGGCCGCCTGGGAGCACCGATGGCGGGATCTGGCCGCGAAACTGGCGGGGCCACCGTCGGCCGACGACCTGAGTGACGACACAGTGAGCCCAGCGCCGTACGTGGGGTTGAGGGCGTTCCAGGTCGAAGACGCCGACCGGTTCTTCGGCCGGGAGCAGTTGGTGGCCGAACTGGCTGGACGGGTGACCGAGCGGCGCGTCGTCGTGGTGGTCGGTCCGTCTGGTTCGGGCAAGTCCTCGTTGTTGCGCGCCGGGCTGCTACACGAGGCCCGGACCCGTGGTGTGTGCGCAACGGCGGCTGGCCCGACGGTGTTGATGACCCCGGCATCACGCCCGTTGTGGGAATGCGCCGCTCGTCTGGCCGGGTTGGTCGGGCGAACGCCCAGCGAGGTGCACGACGCGCTGCGCGCCGATGCGCAGTGCCTGCACCTGACCGCCCAGCAAACCCTGGTCGGCCACCCCGCGGACGCGCAGTTGCTGGTGGTGGTGGACCAGTTCGAGGAAGTTTTCACTCTCTGCGGCGACGAGGAGCAGCGATCGCAGTTCCTGAAGCTGCTGATGACCGCCGCGCACGCGGAGAACAGCCGTACCCGGGTTGTGTTGGGGCTCAGGGCGGACTTCTACGCGCACTGCGCCCACTATCCCGACCTGGTCGAGGCGCTGCGCCACGGCCAGGTCGTGGTGGGGCCGATGACCACCGAGGACCTGCGCGCGGCGATCACCCAACCGGCGCTGGGCGTCGGCTGCCGTCTGGAAACAGCGTTGGTGTCCCAGGTGGTCGCCGAGGCCACCGGCCAACCCGGAGCACTGCCGCTGATCTCGCACGCGTTGCTGCAGACCTGGCGGCGACGACGCGGCAACGCGCTCACGCTGGCCGGATACCAGGCTGCGGGCGGTATCGCCCAGTCGATCACCCAGACCGCCGAGACGGTGTACACCAGCCTGAACGACGAGCAACAGCGAACAGCCCGGCAGGTCTTTGGACGGTTGGTCGCCCTGGGCGAGGGGACGCAGGACACGAAGCGACGAATCCCCCGCGGCGAACTCGACCTCAACCCGGCCACCGCCGCCGTAGTGGACGCTATGACACGGGCCCGGCTGCTCACGGTGGACGCCGGCAGTGTCGAGATCGCCCACGAGGCACTGATCCGCTCCTGGCCGCGGCTGCGGGATTGGCTGGCTGAGGATCGCGACGGGTTGCGAACCCACCGGAAGCTCACCGAGGCGGCCCAGGCGTGGGACTCCCTCGACCGCGATCCCGGGGCTCTCTACCGCGGCACCCGCTTGGACATGGCCTGCGACTGGGCCGATGATCCCCGGTGGCGCGACAACCTCAACGCCCTCGAACAGGATTTCCTGCACGCCAGCGACCGTGAGACCCGGCGGCGTACCCGCCGTCAGCGGCAGGTGACCGCGGCGCTGGCCGTCCTGCTGGTCTCGGCGCTGGCCGCCACCTGGATGGCCTTCGCCCAACGCCAGATCGCGCTGGAGCAACGCCGGACCGCTCTGGTCGGCAAACTGATCGCACAGTCCGCGCCCTTGGCCGACGGGCAACCGGATGCCTCCATGCTGCTCGCCGTCGAAGCCTTCCACCAGGATCCGGCACTGGTCGAAGCCCGCAGCGCACTGCTGAGCAGCCAGAGTCACCACTTCACCGCTCGCCTCGGCCACACCAGCCCGTTCGTCGGCGTGGCGTTCAGCCCGGACGGCCGCACGCTGGCCGCCGGCAGCAGGGACCGGACTGTGCGGTTGTGGAATGTGGCCACCCGCAAGGAGTTCGCTGTTCTGACCGGGCACACCGGTCAGGTCTTCGCGGTGGCGTTCAGCCCGGATGGCCGCATCCTCGCCACGACCGGCAACGACGCCTCGGTGCGGTTGTGGGACGTAGCCAGCCGCAAGGAGATCGTCGCATTGACCGGACACACCAAGGCGGTCTGGGAAGTGGCGTTCAGCCCGGACGGTCGCATGCTGGCCACCTCCAGCGGCGACGCCTCCGTACGACTGTGGGACACGGCCAACCACAAAGAAACCGCTGTACTGACCGGACACACAGGCCAGGTCTTCGGCGTGGCATTCAGCCCAGACAACCGCACACTGGCCACCTCCAGCGGCGACGCCTCCGTACGACTGTGGGACACGGCCAACCACAAAGAAACCGCTGTACTGACCGGACACACAGGCCAGGTCTTCGGCGTGGCATTCAGCCCAGACAACCGCACACTGGCCACCTCCAGCGGCGACGCCTCCGTACGACTGTGGGACACGGCCAACCACAAAGAAACCGCAGTGCTGACCGGACACACAGGTGACGTTCTCGCGGTGGCGTTCAGCCCGGATGGTCGCACGCTGGCAACCGCCACCAGTGACAGCAGGGTGCGGTTGTGGGCTACGGCCAACCACACCCTGACCGCCACCCTGACTGGACACACCGGCCAGATCCACGCGGTTGCTTTCAGCCCGGACGGTCGGACTTTGGCCAGTGCCAGCAACGACAACACCGCGGTGCTGTGGGATATGAACGGTCCGATACTCACCCCTTCTCCGGTCGCGCCCGGCTTGGCTGTGGATTTCAGCTCCGATGGCCGCACCTTGGCCGCCGGTGGCAGAGACAGGATGGTGCGGTTGTGGGATATGGCTGGTCGTACGGAGATCGCCGCACTGACCGGACACACCGGCCAGATCTACGCGGTGGCCTTCAGCCCGGACAACCGCGTCCTGGCCACCGCCGACAGCGACGCCTCGGTGCGATTGTGGGATACGGCCAGCGGCAAGGAGATCGCTGTATTGACCGGGCACACCAGCGAAGTCTTCGCAGTGGCGTTCAGTCCGGACGGTCGCACCCTGGCCACCGCCAGCGACGACAAAACAGTGCGATTGTGGGACGTCGTCAGCCACACCCTCAATGCCACCCTGACCGACAGTGCCGGTGAGGTGTACACGGTGGCGTTCAGTCCGGACGGCCGCACCTTGGCCACCGCTGGCAGCGAAGCTGTGGTGCGGTTGTGGGATATGACCACCCTTAAGGAGATCATCACGTTGACCGGACACACCAAGGCGGTTTCGGCGGTCGCGTTCAGTCCGGACGGCCGCACCCTCGCCACCACCAGCAATGACGCCACGGTGCGGTTGTGGGACGTTGCCAGCCGCAACGAGGTCGCCACGATGACCGGACACAACGGCCAGGTCTACGCGGTGGCCTTCAGTCCGGACGGCCGCACCCTTGCCACCACCAGCAGCGACGCCTCGGTGCGGTTGTGGAATGCGACCAGCGGCACTCTGACCGCAACCCTGATCGGACACACCAGTGACGTCCTTCAAGTGGCCTTCAGCCCGGACGGCCGCACCCTTGCCACCACCAGCGGTGACGGCACGATACGGCTGTGGGATCCGGACCCGGCTCGTGTCGTCACCCGCATCTGCCAGGTGATCGGTCCGATCAGCCCAGCCCGGTGGGAGCAGTTGATGCCTGAACTGGAGTACCAGCCCATCTGCTCGTGAACACCCGACCCGCCGCTCAGCCTGAGTCGGGCGGCCGGGCCTGGCCGACACTCAGGCGCTGCGCCGACGGTCCGCAGGAGCCGGTGTCGCGAGCACCTGCCGAGCGTTCCGTCGGCGCGCACCCCCGCCGCGAAAACGCACCAGGGGTGCGCACCGGGCTCCCCGCTCGACGTCTGACCGGGGCTGTCGCCGGGTCACATCACGCGTAATCCCACCAGAAGGAGCTGAAGAACGCGGGGTAGCAGTCGACCACGACTCGCCAACTGCCCGGCGGAGCGACCGCTGGCTCAGGTTCGAAACCGTCGGAGCACCTGGCGCTGAACCTGGTGGATGCGTCCACCTCGCAGTCGAAGTACACCATCCAGGCATCGACGTACTGAGCTGCCCCGCAGGTCGTCATCGGCCTCACACCACCTTCGGATGGCGCGATCCTGGTGACGGTCACCGTGCGATCGTCCCGGTCGACGGAGGTGGACGCGGTGGCCGGTGGGGCAACCGTCGAAACGCCCCCGACGAGCACTGCGATCGTCAGGATCCGAACAGCCCTGGTCATCCTTCTCAGATACGACACGGAGATCCTCTCGGAGTCAAATAGCTGGTTGACGAGCTCGAAGGGAAGACTGCTTCACCTTTTCGGAATTCTCCCATCGCGAATACGCCATCGCCTTGTATCGACGTCGCCTGAACGATCACCGACCGATCCGTAAGCGGCCGAGCGAATTGCGCACTTTCCCACAGTTCGTCCCCTGCCGATCGTCGTGTTCGGCGACCCGACCTCGGCGCTGCGACACATTCAGCGTGTGCTCTTGTGAGCAACGGTTTTCTAGCACGGTCGGATTGTTCAGCGTCACACCTCAGGCGCTGGACAACAGGGTCTGAACAATCAACACGCCAACAATGTATCCAGCAGCGGAGAAACGCGCCGCACGGCACACCGTTGTGGGTCAGCGACGTCACGCCCGGATCGGTGCACGATCTGGCCGCGGTCCGCACACAGGTCCTCGGCGCCTTGTACTGGGCCTACTCCCGGCTCGACTTACCCACGTCGGCCGAAAACGGCTACGACCACGCCAGCATCGGCGTGCACACCCCGGTCAAACACCTACCGGCAACCAGATCCTGAAAACCGAGACCCGCAGCCTGGGCGAACGCGGATTCGCCGTTCTTATCGGACGCTGGCGCGCCCTCCACCACTTCAGCACCAGCCCAGCAAAATCGGCACCATCGTCCAAGCCGCACTCGTCCTCACCCAATTCGAGCACGGCCAACTGCACCTCGAACTGCAGACCGAACTCGGCGGACGGCTCCCCGATGCCGAGAACATGTCCCGCCTCACCTACACCAACCGCGTGATCACCGAAACACTCCGCCTCTACCCGCCGGTGTGGTTCAGCACGCGCGCCACAAGCACAGACACCGAACTGGGCGGCCACCCCATCCCCGCAGGCAGCATGGTGATCTTCAGTCCCTACCAGGTCCACCACGAACCCAGGGTCTACCACGACCCGTACCGCTTCGACCCCGACCGCTGGGAACCCGACCACGCCAAGGCAACCCCTCGTACCACGTGGATCCCCTTCGGCGCAGGAGCCCGCAAGTGCATCGGCGCCAACGTCGGCATAGCCGAACTGACCATCGCACTGGCGGCCATCGTCAGCCGCTGGCACCTGCACCCCGTGCCCGGCGAGAAAGTCCGGCCCCGAGCACAAGCCGTCCTGTTCCCCCAAGCGACTGCACCTGACCGTGCAACGACGAGCCTGAGTTCCATCACCTCAGGAGCCCTGCGGGTTAGAGGTGCGCAAGGCCGCATCCGGACGCCGCTCAACGGCACAACGTCTGCGCGGCCGCGACCATCCCCGTTTCGCCCCAGATGACCTGGGACAAGGTCCGCGCCCGTGCCACCCCGCGGCACTAGTAACTCACCGATGACCACGTCCTCGGCCGGGCCACGCAGCTTGGTGGCCTATTCGCCACCACCCACGCTGCAGGTTCTGGCCGCCTAGCGCCAACAGGTCGAACAGCAGCAGCCGGACGGGCACGTCGTCGAATGGCTGGTCACGGCGGATGGACTTGCGGTGTTTCTGATAACGGCCACGGCGCTCCTGCATGAGCCCGAAGTCGACCAGGCCGCTGTCGTTGTAGGTGACGATCTCGCCGTCGAGCACCGCGGCGCGACCGTCGAGTGCCTGGTCGAGCACGCCGACCAGCGTGGCGAATTCGTCGGTGAAATCGATGCCGTTGCGGCTGGTCAGCACTGTCCTACCGTCGGCAGCCACGCGTACCGCGGCGCGGTAGCCGTCCAGGTTGTATTCGAATGCCCAGTCCGAGCCGCTGGGCAGGTGACCGCCGTCCGGTTTGGCGAGCATCGGCTCGATCCACGGCGGCACTTCCGCCGGATCGTGCGCCGTGCTGGCCATGGCCGACGCTCCCCGTGGTCGTACGCAGTGACCTGCGATACCGGATCGACCGTAACCCGATCGGCCTGACAGTGCCGCAGAAAGCACCAGAACTACCCGCTCGGGGGACTGTGACAGCAGGCCTGGGGACGCGGTGGGATGGTCCTTCCCGGCGACGGTTCTGCAGCGGACGATGGGTGGTGCGGAGAATGGGCAGCGTGACAGAGCTGACGGGATCGGCGGATGATTCGGGCCTGGGTGTGCTGGTGGTGCAGCGCGAGGGCAACGCGGTGGTGGTGAACCTGTCGGGGGATCTGGACCACGAGACCGCGCCGGACGTGCGCGACCAGCTACTGCCACTACTGGCAGACCGGTCGGGCCTGGTCGTGCTCGACCTGGGCGGACTGGAGTTTCTGGGTTCGGCGGGGCTGGCCGTGTTGGTCGAAGTGGCTCAGGAGCGCGGACCGGATAGCACCGTGCGGATGTCGCGGCGGCTGGGACCAGGGCGGCGCGCGTGTTTGAACTTGCGGGTCTGGGCTCGCACCTCGGCCTGTGTTCCTCGGTGCAGCAGGCATTGACTGACTGGTCGGCTTCACAGCAGCCCTGACTGTCTGGCGTCGTAGTAGGAGAAGCAGTGCGGATACGCACTGGCCCCCGGTTGCAGGCTCGTGGGGTGCCGCCTGGGATTGGACGCCGGGGTGCGTAGCTCAGCGGTACTGGTGAATCGACGACAAACGATGCATGGGGCGTTACGTTCGTGACAAGCACGTGGTCGAGGGCCCGGAACCCGCTCGCTGATCCCGCTGGGAGCCAGCATGGGCGACGCCGGGAGGGCCACGCCATGACAGACCCGCTGCGAACCCCTGACCTCGCGCGGCGAATGAGTGATCTCGCGTGCGTCTGCAGGAGGAGGCCGACCGGGAGATGACGTTGCGCGCGATCGTGCACGCCGCGGTCGATCTCGTGCCCGCGGTGAACTGGGCCGGGATTTCGCTGGTCCAGGGCAAGAGGATCACGTCGGCGGCGCCCAGCCACCGGTTGGTCGCCGAGCTGGACCGGTGGCAGAGCGATCTCAGTGAAGGGCCGTGTTTGACCGCGATCCGCGAGCAGGCTGTCGCTACGCTTGTTCGCGCGACAGGAAAGCCTGGGGGCGCTCAATCTCTATGCCACCGCACCGGACGCGTTTGCGCCGGAGTCGGAGATCTTGGCTGATCTGTTGTCGCAGCACGCGGCGGTCGCGCTGGTCGGCGTGACTCGTGAGCAGCGCCTGCACGAGGCGCTGCGTTCCCGGGACGTGATCGGTCAGGCCAAAGGCATCCTGATGCACCGCGACCGGCTCACCGCTCAGCGACTGTCCAGCGCGGAACGCAGTTGCGTGCCAGGTCCGCCCGCAGCAATGGCGTAACCGGGGGACGACGGTGAGTACCCGGTCGGGCGGACCCCGGGCACTCACGGCGTGGCCGTTCGCGGTGGTGCGCGAGCGGCGGGTGCGGTCAGTTGACGGTGAGGGTGAGGCCGGCGTTTTGGAGTTGTTGTTGCAGGGCGGCGACTTCGGTCTTGGCCACGAGGTCGAGCACTTGCCCGGGGGCCTGGTCGATCAGGCCGCCGGGGTTGAGCAGGCCCAGGTTGGTGAGCATGCGGACTTGCTTGATCACCGCGATCTTGTTGTTGCCGGGGCCGGTGAGTTCGACGTCGAATTCTTCCGGGCTGGCGCCGATGCCGGGCAGGGACAGTGGACCGGTGTCGATGACGAAGTTCGGCTCGAAATCTCTGACCAGCGCGGACAGTTGCTCCACGGGGAGGGCCTGCAGCTCGGCGACGATCTGGTCGGTGGTGAGGGCGACGCCGACATCGGCGGTCGCGGTGCCGGTCCCCACCGTGCTCAGGGCCGTGGCGGCGACCAGTACCGTCGCGGCGGTTATGGCCTTGCGGTAGAAGGTCTTCATGATAACTCCGTCCATGTCTATGGGTGGCGCCGATGTGAACGGCGACCGGAAGGTGGAGGCCCAGGGGGTGGAAGCCGGTGTGACCGGCGGGATGGTCGACGATGGCACCGGTGCCGGTCAGGGCGAGTGCGCGGGCCGCGATGGTGGCGGTGGCGGCGAGGACGGCGGTGGTTCGACGGCGGAGGGCATGGTGCTCCTCTGATGGGGTTCCGGTATGGGTGGAGCGGTGCGGGGTGTGACGGGCCCGAACGTGTGGGCGCGCCTGCGGGTCAGGGTGTGGTGAAGCAGCGAAGCGGCGACTCGCCGCCGGCGAGGCACTGCCGAACCGGTCGAATTGCTGGTGGCCGGGATCCATCGCTGTCAGGACGGCCGCGGGTTGCGGTGTCGAGGTCAGGACCCGGCGAACGTCAGCGGGCCGCGCAGGGCCGCCGTGGACACGCCTTGCCCCAGCAGGCACAGGTTCAGGGCGTTGGTGCTGGTCACGTCGAACACGCCCAGCAGGGTCGCGCCCGCGAAGCGACCGCCCGTGACGGTTCCGGTGACCACGATCTCCCCGGCCACGTCGGCGGTGAGGCTGACACTCGACGAACTGTTCGCGTGCGTGCCGTCGGCAAGGTTCCAGCTGAACGTGGCCGTGCCCGGGGTGTTGCCGGCGGTCACGCAGCTCATGGTCGTGGTGAGCTGCCCGGTGAAGGTGCCCGACTGCACGGCCGGTGTTTGCCCACTGGTGTCCAGGCACAGGTTGGCGACCCCGGAGGAGATCGTCACCGTGGTGGTACGAGGGGTGAGGGTCAACGGCGGTGCGAAGCCGATCGTCGCGGTGGTGGCCGGGCACACCAGATCGACGACCGCGGCCCCGGCGGACACGGGGACGGCGACCATCGTGGTGGCGGCGATCACAGCACTGACGGCAAGGGCTAAGAGATTCCGATGATGTCTCATGACATAAGTCCTTTGTAGAACAACATCGACAAGGGGTTGCGACATAGTCGGATATGGCGTCACCGCGCCCGATACCCGATCTGCCGGGCCCGTCTGGGCCGTCCAGCATGCACCCGCGCCGACCAGTTCGTCAGACCCTGTTTTAATTCTGTTATGGACAGACGTCCGGAGACGTCGTTGTCCAGGGCAT
Organism: Kibdelosporangium phytohabitans; assembly: GCF_001302585.1. Classification (GTDB taxonomy): domain Bacteria; phylum Actinomycetota; class Actinomycetes; order Mycobacteriales; family Pseudonocardiaceae; genus Kibdelosporangium; species Kibdelosporangium phytohabitans. Next base: position 3,441,357 of record NZ_CP012752.1, read on the forward strand.
GACCGGCCATCGCGGCAGGATGCTCGGCGCAACGGGTGATGTCGGTCCGGTGAAGCGGATCCCGGTTCACCCGAATGCCACGCCGGTTGCGGGTAATACCCTGCCCGACGGGAACGACATCCACAGTAGACGGTGCGCACCGCCTCACACTCGCACCCGCCGACACGGCGGGCGCGGCGGACACAGAAACGCCTCGACACGCCGGTCGCTCCCGGATGGACACCGGGTCGTGCTGGTCGTCCGGGTCCGGCCCGCGCCGTGCCGCGTGTCGACAACCCTCCCGACAGGAGAACCGCCATGTCGACCCGTCCCACCACGACCGCCCTCGCCGCCGTCCTCTGCTGTGCGGCGGCGACACTGACCGCCCCACCCGCCACCGCCGCGACCACCCTGGAGATCACCGGCGCGAGCATCGCCGCGCCCGGTTCCCGGATCGCGGTGGACATCACCTATGAGTGCGAACCCACCGCCCTGGGCGCGGACTTCGCCGTCACGGTGCTCAACACCACCGACCCGCTGCCCGAGCCCACCCTCGCCCTGGGCCTCTTCCGGCCCTGCACCGGTGACTCGATCCAGCGCACCGTCACCGCACCCGCCCTCACCGGAGCCTTCAGCCCCGGTGACCAGGTCTCCGTCACGGTCGTCATGACCGCCACCACCGTCCCGCCCTCGGTCGTGAGCACCAGCCGCTGGTTCACCCTCGCCTGACCTCCGGCCCCTGTCGCGACCCGCACCGGCACCGGCGCGGCCCCCACAGAGCGGGCACGCGGAGGGGACGACCGGGTGGGGGCGAGTGACCCCGCGAATCGGATTCAACTGACCGGCCCGCGTCGCACGCAGCCGGACCCGGAAACCCCGGTGCCCGGCATCCCCGATCCGGAAAACGAGGATCGGCCGCAGGGCACACAGGACCCGGCGGACCACCGCCCGCACACGGAACTTCCGGAAATCACCGACCTTCTTCGAAAGGAACACCGATGCCCGCCACGAGGAGAACAGCAGCGGCCCTGCTGGCCGCGGTGCTCTCGATGACCGTCCCCGCCTGGGCGCCCACCGCCTCAGCACAGTCCTCCCCGACACCAGCACCCTCGACACAGAGGCCCGCAACGCAGGGGCCCACGACGCAGGCACTCACCACCTGCCTCGGGACCAACACCGTGCACTTCGACCCCGGCCTGCGACTGCTGCCGCGACAGGTCGGCATCTCCGGCAACGGCGCCTACAACTGTGTCTCCACCGACCCCACCATCACCTCGGGAACCTCGGTCGTCACCGGCTCCGGATCGCTGGGATGCCTGACCTCCGACGGAGCCACCACCGAGACCATCACCTGGAACACCGGCGAGCAAAGCCACCTCGCCTACACCTTCGCCATCATCGTGCAACCCGGTGGCGAAGCGGTCGTCGTCGTGCTGGGCACGGTCGAATCCGGCAAATTCGCCGGCAGCGTCATCGCCTCACCCGGAGCCCAAGTCACCCTCAACCCACTGCAATGCCTCAGCCCCACCGGAGTGGAACTCATCACCGGCCCCTCCACCCTGATCATCACCTGACCCCGGCAAGCCCACCCCAAGGCGACGGTGCCCGACGCGGCCACGGGCGGTCTCGACGGCCGGTCCGGCACCGGCGCCCCGGGTCACCCCGGGGCGCGGGACTACCGATGTGCGTGCCGGTCATCGAGCATCTCGTTTCTCGTCGTCATCAGCCGTCTGTGACGGGGTTGCGATACCTCGGTCGGCGGAACAGTTCCGTGAGCCAGCGGGGACTGAGAGGGGCCGAGGCGGTTACCGGTCGGCGAGAGCCTGCTGGATCGTGACCCGCAGGTCCACATACTCCGCCAGCCCGGCGAGTTGGAGCGCGCGGGCCGCCCACGACCCGGCCGCCGCCACCCGCATCTCGTGCTCGAGGACGCGCACACCCCGGCCGCGTCGACCAGCACGCCAGACCAGCCGAACCGGGGTGGTCTCGTTGACCTGAACGATCATCCGGAGAACTGGACTCCACCACTCGGCGCTCTGCAGTTGACACAGGCAGCGGCGAAGCCACCAAGGCTTACCGGGCGGAATCCACGCGACACAGCAGTGGCCATTGACTACCGTCCGGCGGAGCAGAACGGAGGATGGCGTTAGCACTGGTCAAGAAGGGCTCGCGAAGCATCACCATCGATGGCGTCACCTATCGATAAAGAGTTCGCGGACGGCCAACCTATGCCCAAGCGCTGAGCTGGAGCGCCCTGTCATACGCGGTTGAACTGGCCGACGCGCCGGGCACCACGCTGGTGGTCATCCCCGACCAACCGCATCCCAGCAACTGGTTCGGAATCCGGGCAAGGCCAGTCCTGCCCACACACGTCGTCGATGCCATCCGCACAGCTCGGCTCACAGGCTGGACACCCGAGGCACCCGGATCGCCTTTCCTGCTCGACCAATCACAGGGATTCACCCCTGCCGACTGACCAGCAGACTTGTGAACCGCCATCGCCATGACGGCGAGTGCCTTGGTGGTGGCGCTGCTGGCCACAGGGAGCACTTATGCGCTCGATCCTCCGCACGTGACCCCACCATCGGCTGCCCCTCTCGGCGATACCCTCGCGGCCGACCCTCTCGGCGATGTCCGCACGGCCGACCCGTGCGCCTTGCTCGATCCCGTATGGCTGTCCTCATACTCCTACGGAGGTGCCGAACTCGCTGGCAATGTCGGCACGTTCAACAGTTGCACCTTGCTCGTGCGCAGAACGCACAATGCAGCAGACACCATCCCAGTGAAAGTGAAAGTTGGCTCACGCGCCGCCCTGCCGGGGCCGCCGCCGAAGCCTGGCCAGTTGACCATGTACACACCCGAAGGTGTCGAGGCAGGGCACTGCAATCGGAAGATCTTGCTGCCCACCCGTGGCGCGGTCACCATCGGTGCCAGCCACAACGCCACCTCGAACACAACCTTGTGCGGGATGGTCGAGGCCGTCGGCCACAACATCATGGTCATCCTCAACAACCGGCCAATATCCCGGCGCGCGGCGTTTCCCGAAGGATCACTGGCCCTGGTCAACACCTGTGATCTGCTTCTCCAGAGCACGTGTCGGCAATGCTCCACACAGACACCGGCCCACAGTCGATCGACGATGGCTGGGGATGTTCCTGGTCCCTCAACTCCAAGTCGCTGTCCATCTGGTTCGATCGCGAGACACCGCCAGTCACCCGCGACCAACCACGTCGTTTCCAAGCCGACTCACGCATGGTGTACCCCAGTGAAGCAAAGACCGAGGACATGCAGTCCTGTCGAGCGTTGATCGACCACCGCCAACTGACCGGAGTGAACCAGCAGTGGTACGTCGAAACCGTCACTGTCGCCGTGGAGCGTCACAAACCATCGACGGTGGAAAATGATCTATGCATCGAGGCCACCCGCCTCGCCCGCGTCGTGGTGGCTCGTCTACCCAACTGACAACAGGACAACCCACGCCGGGCGATCAGACACTGGGGAGCCAATATCAGCACGACCCGTTCCGACACTCGCGAGCAACGAGCCGATGCTCGTGATGCTGAGCCAGTTGTAGGTGACCGTGTTGGCCTTGACGTCGATCGTCTGGCCCAGGCCCCACTGGAACACCAGATCGGTACCGGCCGACAACACCGGCGCGTACACCCGCCGGATGCCGTCCTTGGCGGTCACCGTCCAGCGGCTGGAGACACCAGTGCCGGTCAGTGCGATCCGCTAGTGACTCTCGATCTTCGTCGCCGGCGTACCACCCGACGTACAGCTCGGGCTCACACTGCCTGCGACGCAGACCACGAGCTCTCCGCCGTCGACGGTGTAGATGTCCGATGAGGTTGACCCGTTTTGACAGACAGGGCGATGTTGCCCCTGTTTCACGGACTCGTTGGTGAGGAGGTCGGGCTCGACGGGTGGGCAGTGGTTTCGAACTCTATCGGGCTCATCCAGTCAGCGCGGAGTGCCGTCGGCGGCGGTTGTTGGACCGATGATTCGGTGGCTGCTTGGTGGTCTGACGTCCTGACGCGCGGCGATTGGGGACGTCACTCTGTCGATGGCCTGATTGGACGGACATGTTGATCAGGTCGGATGACCAGCGAACCCCGGCGGGTCTACTGCCTGCCGGGGTTCGGTTGGGATGAGGTGTGTGTCAAGCCCCGGGTTTGATGGAGACTGGATTAGCTGGTTTCCAGGGTTGCGGTGACTGGGTGGGTCATCGCGTGTAGCGCTTCGTACTCGGCAGGCGGCGCGTGTCCGAGCTCGCCATGCAGGCGCCGGTTGTTGTACCAGTCGATGTATTCGACGGTCGCGATTTCGAGGTCGTCCAGGCCGCGCCAAGGGCCTCGGTTGCGGACGAGTTCGGCCTTATACAACGAGTTGAACGCCTCTGCCATCGCGTTGTCATAAGAATCTCCCTTGCTGCCAACGGATGCGACCGCGCCGGTGTCGGCGAGCCGCTGGGTGTAGCGGATCGCCCGGTATTGGGCGGATTCAATCGGTGGACGCAACACCGGTGTCTTGGATTGATCGTAGGTGATCGTTGAGGGCTTCGGCGGGTGTCTTCCAGCCGAGTGTCTTGCGGGGGCGTGAGTTGAGGGTGGCCGCGACCGCGGCGATGTCGTCGGCACTCCAGCGGGAGAACACGTCCAGGACGAACGCGGCGTAGACCCAACCGGCGGCGGTGCGGACGTAGGTCAGGTCCGCGACCCACAACTGGTTCGGCCCGGCGGCGGTGAAGTCGCGGGCGACCAGATCACCCGGCCGCCTGGTCTCAGCGGCCGGTTTGGTGGTGCGCGGGGACTTGTCCCGCAGCAGCCCGCGAAGCCCGGACTCGCGCATGAGCCGCTCAACCGTGCACCGGGCCACGTCAACACCCTGACGGTTCAACTCGGCCCAGACCTTCCTCGCCCCGTAGACGCTGTAGTTCGCCTCGTGCACCCGCTCGATCTTCTCGGCCAGCACCCGGTCGGATGCCGCACGGGCGGACTCGGGACGGGTCTTGGCGGCGTAGTAGGTCGACGGTGCGATCTCGGCGGGTGTGCCCTCAAGCACCCGCAGGACCGGCTGGACACCGTGCTCCTCCCGCTGGGAATCGACGAACTCCACCTTCACCGCGACGGACGGTCCAGCTCCGCCGCGAAGAAAGACGCCGCTGACTTCAGGATCTGGTTCGCCCGGCGCAACTCACGCACCTCACGCTCCAACTCCGCGACCCTGGCCCCCTCGGCCGAGGTCGTTCCCGGCCGTGTCCCCTCGTCGGTCTCGGCCTGCTTCACCCACGTCCGCAACGCCTCCGGATGCACACCCAACTGATCAGCGATCCGCTTGATCGCCCCACCCGCCGACACCGGATCTCGCCTGGCCTCAACCGCCAGACGCGTCGCCCGCTCCCGCAACTCATCCGGGTACTTCCGTGGTGCCGCCATGACTGTCAATCCTCCGGGTGTTCGATGTCTCCATCAAACCCGGGGCGGGACAATCACCACTTAACAACCCTGTCTGTCAAAACGGGTCAACCTCAGTGACGACCTGATCCGGGTCGCGGCGGTGCACGCCGATCATCGCCAGGTCGGTCAGGACGCCTGCTTTCCGGCGGGCGGTCAATGCGCCTTGTAGGGCGTCAAGGGGCGATCGAGCGGGGCAGGAGGAGTCTAAAGAGGAGTGGTCACCAGGTCTTTGGTGCGCTGAACTGCGCTGATCTGGCGTAGGTTGATGAAAGGTCCCGATCTTACACTAAAAGTCCTTTGTGGACGACCCTGGGGGTCAAGGGGTCGCAGGTTTAAATCCTGTCGTCCCGACGGTCGGAACGAGCCCGCTGGCTCTGGGTAGATGCCCAGGTCGGCGGGCTTTTTCGTGTCCGCTTGTCGGTCTTCACATGGTCACAGAACGGTCACTAAATGATCTTGGACGGCCGCGAGACGGAGTGAATGAGGACCGGCTGGCTTGAGATCTTTGACTAACGCCAGCGAGGTCTCGCCAGGGTTCGCTGTTTCCCGGAACGGGCGGATCACGTTACGCCGATTCGACGTCAAGGAATGATCCGCCGATCGGTGCTGATTCATTGACACTTGTTTACTCCCAGTGGTCCTCAAAGGATCTGAGCGCACGCGCATCTTTCCCACGCCCTCTGACTGAGTACGGCGAGTTACCGTGACGGTGTGTGGCCAGTCGTTGTCTGACGCGCTTGCGAGGCGTCGAGACGTGCGCGAGCGGTGTCTGCCTGGTCTGAGGAATGGGCCGCCGTATACAGGTCGATCGCCTGCCGGTAGTGCTGTCGCGCGAGATCGACCTGGCCCGCTTTGTCCGCGTGCGGCGCGACCGTCATCACCACATGGGCCGCGTCCGGACTCAGCAGCAACTCCCGCAATGCCCGTGCGGCAGGCGATCCGGATTCCGGTCGGATCCGCCTGCGCGGAAAGGCGTAGCGCTTCACTGAACAGCGACAGGACTTCGTTGATCGCAGCGGGATCGTGACGGTGGGCAAACTGTGTCGCCGCTGCTTGCAACCGGGCCATCGCGGCGTCCAGGGGGCGTGCGCGCCTGCGCGACTCGGTTGCCCATCCGCGGCCAGGTCTCGTGCGTGTTGTGCCGCGGCACGTTCGTAGTCCTCGATAGCCTGCGCCGGGCGCCCCGAGTGTTCGTGGATCTTGCCGTGGCAGCTGGGTCGTCTCGAACCAGCAGGTGTGAGCCAGCGCCCTCGAAGAAGGGGATGACCTCCTGCGCGGCGTTGTCGAGTAGTTCGTAAAGCGCGTAGGGGCCCGCAAGGGCACTCCGGCGGTGGGTCGATACCGCGGTGCGGGGCGCGTGGCTGTCGGGAAGTGTTGCGCGGCCGGGAGCTTGGCGGACGCTCATCCTCGTTACCGCAGTGACGGTCTCCTGCCCGACACGGCGATGCCAACCAACCATTGCATAAGAGATTTAAATAAGTTTGTGATATACATGAGCCATGTTGAGCGTCGCCGAGTTGACCCGCGTGATGGAAGAGTTCACGCGGATGCACATCCGGCTGCCCGTGGCCCAGCGCCTGAGCTTCACGACCTTGTCCGTGCTGCACACGCTGGCCGCCAGGGGTCCGCTGCGGATGACCGAGCTGGCCGCGGACGAGCAGGTCACACAACCCGCGATCACGCAGACGGTGACCAAGCTGGAGCAGGAAGGCCGTGTGGAACGCCACCCGCACCCGACTGACCGACGCGCGGTTCTCGTGCACGTCACCAACGCAGGACGGACGGTGGTGGAGAGCCGGCGGGCCGAGCGAACAGCACGTCTGACCGAACTCGCGGATCAACTCACCGAGGAGGAACGCACGGCCATCGCCATGGCCTTGCCCGCGCTCAAGCGGATCGTCGAGTTGAACCAGCAGGAGACCTCGTGAGCCCCATTCACGTCCCCGACGAAGTCCTGGCCGATCTACGGAAACGGCTCGCCCTGACCCGTCTGCCCGACGACGTCGGCAACGAGGACGGCTACTACGGCGTGAGCACCGCGTATCTGCGGGAGCTCGTCGACTACTGGCACACCCGCTACGACTGGCGCGCGGCCGAAGCCGTGATCAACACCTACGAGCACCACCACGTACACGTCGACGGCGTGCCGATCCACTTCATGCGCAAGGCGGGACGCGGCCCCGACGCCACGCCGTTGATCCTCACCCACGGGTGGCCGTGGACCTTCTGGCACTGGTCGAAGGTGATCGGCCCGCTGGCAGAGGACTTCGACGTGATCGTCCCCTCGTTCCCCGGGTTCGGTTTCTCCACGCCGCTGCCCGACAACCCGGACATGAACTTCTGGAAAGTCGCCGACCTCTGGCACACGTTGATGACCGACGTTCTCGGCCATCGGCGCTATGCCGCGGCGGGCTGCGACGTCGGCGCCCTGGTGACCGGCCAACTGGGCCACAAGTACGCCGACGAGCTGTACGGCATCCACATCGGTTCCGGTCTGCGACTGGACATGTTCAACGGTGACCGGGCATGGGACCTCAGCGGCGGCAAACCCATACCCGACGGCTTGGCCGAGGATATCCGCGCCGGGATCGTCGCATGGGAGAAGCGGTTCGCCGTCCACCTGGCCGCCCAGGTCCTGGCACCGAGCACGCTGGCCCATGGCCTGACGGACTCGCCGGCCGGAATGCTCGCCTGGATTCTGGACAGGTGGACGCACTGGAGCGACAACCACGGCGACATCGAGTCGGTCTTCACCAAAGACGAACTGCTGACCCACGCGATGATCTTCTGGGTAACAGGCTCGATCGGCACCTCGATCCGCACGTACGCCAACAACAACCGCTATCCCTGGACCCCGTCGCACGACCGCCGACCGGTAGTCGAGGCACCCACGGGGATCACTTTCGTCGGCTATGAAAACCCGCCAGGGGTATCCACGGACCACCGAGTCCAGTACTGGCTCAACACCGACCGTGCTCCCTGGTACAACCACGTCAACCTCACCGCGCACGAGGAAGGCGGCCACTTCATTCCCTGGGAAGTCCCAGACAAGTGGGTGGCCGATCTGCGGCGTACCTTCGGCAAACTGGATTAGGCCCGGCTGTCGGTTCAGAGCAGGATTTCGAGTTCCGGCCCTGTGCCGCCCCACGCCGGTGACGCACGGTCGGGGAGTGCGCATGCCGAGGGCCCGGCGGGCCCGAGGTAGTCACCGACCATGACAGAGGGGTCGGTGGCGGCGCGAAGGGCAAGGAGGGCGCCCATGTCGGGAATGCGGCCGAGCGCCTCGACGGTGGCGAGGTCGATAGTGCGAGCGTGGGCGGGAAGTACTGGAAGATGCCCGTCGTGGCGCCGGTGGGGTGGGCCGCGACCATGCGAGTTTGCGCCGGTCGCGAGAGGCCGGCTATGGGTCACCCAGGCGGTGGGGGCTAAGCGGCAACACCAGTCGGTTGTCTGCGAAGTGCTCGTCAGGGTCGGGGTGACGCCGAAACCGTTGCCAGCAAACAACAGTCGTTCACCCAGCACGGCGATGGAGCCAGGACGACAGCACGCCAGCGGGACCTGGTCGCCCAGTACGGCGCCGCCGGACAGCCCGCATCACCGCGCCGCGTGCAGAAGCACGTCGACGCAGCCTGTGCTTACGACCGTGAGGGACTTGTTGAACGCGTTCATCTCTAGTGCGGCGGCGGAGCCCGACGACCTGGCGCACGCAGGACATGCGTGATTGCTGAGCCGTTGCTGTGGGCCGCCGACAGAATCTTCTGACAGCACTGATCAACCAGATCTTCTGACAAGAGGGAACTACGCTGACGTTGATCGTCTCACGACCGCGGCTGCCAGTCGGTGAACGTGCTGAGTCAGCCGCCACCTGGTTGATCGAGAAGGTGGCACCGGGCGAGGCTTAGTCGACGGGACCGTCGAATCGTGCCGAGGCGCGTGCGACCGCTCGCAGCTGAGCCAGTGTGCCACTGCCCGTGTCCATCGAGATCCGGGTGCCGTCGCGCGGGTCGGCCGGGGCAGATCGACGGTGTGCGGCTGCTGCCCGAGCAGATCCTCGCGGATGCGATGCGCTTCGGCGAGCGGGACACCGACGAGATCCTCGGCGCGTCGGCGTTGAACTGCCTGGCACCGAGAGCCCTTCGGCGAACGGTTCAGCGGGGCAAACAGGAGGCCGCTTGACGCCGTCTGCCACTCGCGCCTTCGGGCAGGACGGGATCGTGCTCACCGGACCAGAGTCAGACCGTCTCGCCGTGCCCTTCCAACGGCCTGTTCATACGCAACGATCTAATCACCGACGGCCGCCCCCGTGACACCGTCCGCGAACTTCCGTACCGATGTCCAGTCCGTTCGCCCAATGAGCCGCTTTGCGGGTGGGTTCGCTGCGTATAGTCCACAATGTCCTCGTGGGCCATATCGATGCGTACAGCCAACGTTAAGGAAAGCCTGACATGATGGTTCTTTCGGGGGAGTGCCGATGCGGATACTGCTGGTAGAAGACGATGTACGTCTGGCCGGTGTGCTGTTCTCGGGATTGGCCGCCGAAGGGATCGATGTCGATGTGGCGCACGATGGCGCGGAAGGATACTGGCAGGCTCTGGACGGAGCGCATGACGTGATCGTGCTGGACGTGCTACTGCCATCGATGAACGGGTATTCGATAACGGAGCGACTGCGCGGCCAGCGGAAGTGGACGCCGATCCTTCTGCTGACCGCGAAGGACGGTGAGTACGACGAGGCAGATGGCCTGGATGTCGGTGCGGACGATTACCTGCGCAAACCGTTCTCGTTCGTGGTGCTCGTCGCGCGGCTGCGCGCGTTGGCCCGGCGCGGCGCAACGCCGAGGCCCCGGCTGCTTTCGCACGGCAGCTTGACACTTGATCCCGCATCGGGAGACTGCACCGTGGAAGGGTCACCGATTGTGCTGCGGCCACGGGAACGTGCTCTGCTGGAGGTCCTACTGCGAAACCGGGATCGAGTGGTGTCGAAAGGCGGACTGAGCGACGCGGTCTGGGGCCTCGCGGCGGAACACGACCCCAACCTGGTGGAGGTGCACATATCCTACCTGCGTAGAAAAATCGGATCGGCACGGTTGCGGACGGTGCGCGGTCTAGGATATCGGTTGGTTGATCCCGATGCGTAAGTGGTCGCTGCGTGTGCGACTGACGGTCCTGGTCACGGCGGCCGTGGGACTCGCGCTCGCCGGAGCGTCGGTGGCGCTGGTGACGGCGATGTCCCGCAGCCTCGTCGGAGATGTGGAGGAGGCCGCCGCGGCAGCGGTGGACGACGTGGCGAAGGATCTGATCGCTGGTCGACCGCCCATCGCGGACATGCCGCCGGAAAGTCTGTCCTTGGTCCAGATCCAGGACGCTGAGGGCCACGTGGTCCAGCAGATCCCTCCCACGCAGAGGTCTGCTCTGGCCGCGTTGCCACCGGAACTGCGGGATGCCCGCCTGGCCGCTCGAAGTCGTCCTGTCACCGTTCAACCGAGTGATGATGTCGTGCTGGCTTGGCGCACAGTGTCCACATCGGAGGGTTTGCGCGTTGTGCTGGTGGTGTCCCGGCTCGCCCCCGTGACCGCGGGCGTGGCACTCGTGGTGGACGCACTTTTGGTAGCGGCACCGCTGCTGACACTGTTCGTCGGCGTGTTGACGTGGTTCGCGGTGGATCGCACGCTGCGGCCAGTCGAGACGATCCGGCGCCGGGCGGAGATGATCCACCATGCCACGCTCAAGGAGCGGCTGCCGGAGCCGGGTACGAGGGACGAGATCACCCGGCTGACCGGCACCCTGAACGCGATGCTCGACCGTCTCGACGACGGCGCTCGCCGGCAGCGCGAGTTCGTCGCTGACGCGTCTCACGAACTGCGCACCCCCCTCGCGGCGATGCGGGCTGACATCGAGGTGGCACTGCGACGCAACAGCGACTGGCCGGCTGTGGCACATCGCCTGCTCGACGACCACCGCAGGATCGAGCGCCTGACCGGCGACCTGTTGCTGCTTGCCCGGCTGGACGATCGGCCTGACCCGGAGAGTGCGGAGGTCAGGCTGGACGAAGTCGTCGCGGGGGAACTGCCGGTCCTGCGACGGGTCGAGGTGGATGTGGACCTCGCTCCGGTTGTCGTCATGGGGAGTGTGCCGGAGCTGACGCGACTGGTTCGCAATCTCCTGGACAACGCCGACCTCCATGCGGCAGGCAGAGTGGCGATCCGCCTGTTTGGTGACGCCGGTGCGGTAGTGCTCATGGTTGACGATGATGGGCCGGGAGTGAGTCCCGCGCAACGAGACCGGGTGTTCGACCGGTTCTTCCGATCTGACGAGAGCAGATCGCGAATCAGCGGCGGTGTCGGTCTCGGCCTGGCGATGGCGCGGCGAATCGCCCGGGGGCACGGTGGCGACATTGTGGTGGAAACCGCGGAGCTGGGCGGTGCCCGGTTCTTGGTGCGTCTGCCACTTCAGCTTCCGGAAAGGTGAGTCAAGCCAGGGTTAAGCAAAGGGTGGAAGTGTTCTCCTCGCACGAACACGTGAGGAGGAGAACCATGCGTCGCAGGGTGTTTCTGCTGAGTGCGCTGATACTCGCGCTCGCTGCTTGCGGAAAACAGGATCCACAGCCGGGGCAGGAGTCGGAAACCCAGCAGCTGCTGGTGAAGTACGCGCAGTGCATGCGGGACAACGGTGTTCCGATGGCTGATCCGGTGGCGGGGAAGCCGGGTGCGCCGAACGAGGGGGTCGATCAGGACTCGCCGGCATTCGTGTCGGCCAACGGGGTGTGTTCACCGATCCTGCAAGGTATCGTCGCGGACCGGAAGGCCAACAGCGGGAACCAGTCCGCGAACCATGACAAGATGCTGGCGCTGGCGAAGTGCCTGCGCGAGCATGGTGTCGATGTCGCGGATCCGGTGCCCGGCATGGAAAAGCCGTTCGGGAAAAGCCTGGACCGGACGGACCCAGCGGTAGCCGCGGCACTCGACAAATGCGTTACCCCGCCCGGGACCAAATGATGAGGTTGCGAGTTCTCATCCCGGTGGCGGTATTCGCGGCAGCCGCCGTTGCGCTCTCGATTGTACTGCTGACCGCCGGGTGCAATGGTGCATCCAAGATCAGCGCAGGAGGTACGGCGAAGGCGGCCGTCACCGACGTGACCCGTACCGAGACCTTCAACGGGGTGGTCGCTTACAAAGACCTGCGCGGCCTGGCGACTTCGATGTCAGGCGTCATCACCTGGCTGCCCCCGGCAGGAACCGGCCTGACATCCGGTCAGGTGCTGCTGTCGGTCGACGCGCAGCCGGTGGTCCTGCTGAGCGGCGGCCTGCCTGCCTGGCGTGATCTGGGTACCGGCATGACCGATGGTCCGGATGTTCTGCAACTCGAAACCGCCCTTCATGCCCTCGGCCATGGACCAGCCACTGTAGACAGTCATTGGGATAAGGAGACGACCGTTGCGGTGAAGGCGTTGCAGGGCAGGATCGGTGCGGCAACCGACGGGAAGCTGACGCTCGGCGAAGCGGTGTTCACGCCGACCGACGTGCACATCGCGAAAGTCGATGGCCACGTCGGTGCCACCGTCGACCCGGCCGCTGCAGTGCTGACGGTGCAAAGCACAGAGCGCGTGGTCCTGCTCGACGTGGACCCGCTCAAGCGCAAGCTGGTCACGCAAGGGGCTCTGGTCAACGTCGAGCTACCAGCGGGTACGACCGTGCACGGCAACATCACTGCGGTAAGCACCACCCTGACGCAGAACGCGGACGGTAAAAGCATCTATCAGGTCACAGTCGAGCTGGCCGATCCCTCTCAAGTGAAAGACCTCGCGCTCGCGCCGGTGACTGTGCACTATGCCGCGACCGTTGCCAAGCAGGTGCTCACCGTGCCAGTGGCCTCGATCATCGGCGTGCCAGGCGGCGGCTACGCGGTGACCGTCGTCGCGGACGGACCCCAACGTGTCCCCGTCCAACTGGGCGCGTGGGGCGATGGGTACGTCCAGGTCACTGGTGCCCTCAAGCCTGGCGACACGGTGCAGGTGCCCACATGAAACGGATCGTGTTGGCCTTGAACGAGGTGGTACGCGACTACCCGGGCAATCCCCCGGTCCGGGCGTTGGCCGGAGTCAGCCTGACTGTGCAGGCGGGGGAGTGGGTGGCGATCATCGGCCCGTCGGGATCCGGGAAGTCCACGTTCTTGAACCTGATGGGCGCGTTGGACAGACCGACCTCGGGCACTGTGTTCATCGACGGCCACGACGTGGGCAACCTGACCGACGAGCGGCTATCGGCGCTGCGCGGCCACGCCATCGGGTTCGTGTTCCAATCCTTTCATTTGCTGGGGCATCTGTCCGCTGTGGACAATGTGGCGGTCGCGCTGACCTACCACGGCTTGTCTCGGGCTGACCGGCGGGCCGCCGCGGTCGCCGCGTTGGCACGAGTTGGCCTGGGAGACCGGCTGCACCACCGACCGGCACAGCTTTCCGGTGGTGAGTGCCAGCGAGTGGCCATCGCGCGGGCGCTCGTCGGTGAACCCGCCCTGTTGTTGGCAGACGAGCCCACCGGCAATCTCGACTCGCGCACGGGCGCGGACATCCTCCGGTTGTTCGCCGATCTGAACACCGAGGGGAGCACCATCGTCCTGATCACGCACGACGAGGATGTCGCCGCTGCCGCACCACGCCGTGTCCACGTCCGCGACGGCCGACTGGTGGAGGTGCGCGCATGATCCCGCGCTCGGTTTTCACGCCAGCGGATGCCCTGATCACCGCGGTTGTGGGTATGCTTGCCCGCCGTGGTCGGGCGTTGCTGACCGCGTTGGGCATCGCCATCGGGATTGCCGCGATGGTGGCTGTGGTCGGCATATCGGCCTCGTCGAAGGCGAACGTGCTGTCGGTGCTGGATCAGCTGGGTACCAACTACCTCACCGTCACCCCCGGCCAGTCGCTGTCCGGCGGCGATGAACCGGAACTACCCGTGGCTGCGCCCGGCCGACTGTCCCTAGTAGACAGCGTACAAGCGGTGGCGGCCACAGCTCAGCTCAATGAGACCGTGCGGCGGTCGGACGTGCTCCCCGCAACCAACACGAAGGGTACGGTCGTGCTCGTCGCAAGCCCGAACCTGCTGACCACTCTCAATGGTGACCTGGCCCAGGGCCACTGGCTCACGGCGGGCGCCCAGCCGACCGTGGTTTTGGGGGCGACCGCGGCGTTGCGCCAAGGCGTGGACCTCACTGGCGGCCCACAGCTGGTATGGCTCGGTGACCAGTGGTTTACCGTCGTTGGCGTATTGGCCCCGATGCCGCTCGCCCCGGAACTGGACGGCTCCGCCCTGGTGAGCGAACAGGTCGCCGCCGACGCCCTCGGTTACGGAGGTTCCCCGACGACGATATACGTACGAACCGACCCCTCGCGGATCGACGACGTGCTGCCCGTCGTAGCGGCCACCGCCAACCCGCAGAACCCCGTGGAAGTCGAGGTTACTCGCCCATCGGACGCGTTGATGGCGCGGGCGGTCACCGATACTGCCTTCACTACGCTGCTGCTGGGTCTGGGTGGCGTGGCGTTGCTGGTCGGCGGCGTAGGTATCGCGAATGTCATGGTCATCTCTGTGTTGGAGCGCCGCACTGAGATCGGCGTCCGGCGGGCACTCGGCGCGACCCGCCGTCACATACGCACCCAGTTTCTCGTCGAGGCCGTTGCTCAAGCCGGAGCCGGCGGTTTGGCGGGAGTGTTGCTCGGGGCACTGGTCACCACGGGGTACGCCCTCGGGATGGGCTGGCCGGTTGACTTGCCCTTGGCCGGACTTGCCGGGGGTGTGGTCGCAGCTCTGGTGGTCGGCGGTGCGGCAGGGCTCTATCCCGCGAGCAGAGCCGCCCGGCTGCAACCAGCGGAAGCTGTCCGCTCGCCGTGAAGCTGGTGGCGCGCTCTACCCCTGCCGAGCTCACCTCTGCGTGTGCCGCCGTCGAGCCGCGGCGCGCCCGCGACTTCGAATTGCCATGGTTCGGGGAGTCGCCTTGCGCGCTCGTCGCCTGAGCAGGGTGGTGTGGGCGATCTGATGGAGTGTGCAACCTGGACTGCGCATCGGCCGTTGACGGCTGCTGGGAGCTGAAACACCTGCGGTGACGGAGGATGATGGTTCTCGGTCACCGCAGGGCCAATGGTGGGCGGCCGATGGGTTCTGCCCAAACGACGATTTCGGCCAACCGGAAGATCGGTTCATGGAGCTGGGTCTGGTTCGGTTGGGTCTCGGGACCACGATGGCAGCGGACCCTCAGGGGTGCAGCGGGACGCGGCGGGGATGGACGCCCATTCGGGTGACCGCCAGCTTCCGCTGGTGTCGTGCTCAACAGTGTCCTCGTACGTGGCACCGCTGACGGATCCATCCGCCATGACGCCGAGTCCTATGGACCAGGCTCGAACTGATCCACCTGGCCGAGGGCCGACGCGTCTCGCAGTGTCGCGCTCGTGCTGGCTGCCGCGCGCGCACTGGTCGACGAGGTGGGCCACGAGTTCGCTCTCGACGAAGCCGCCCGGCGCGCCGGAGTCAGTAACGCCACGTTGTACCGGCACTTCCCGACCCGCGCGGACCTGCTTGTCGCCGTCTACGCCGACAAGGTACGAGCCTTGTGCCACCGCGGCACCGAGTTGCTCGCCGTTGCATCCCCTCTTGACGGGTTTTGGGCCTCGCTCGACGAGTTCGTCATGCACATAGCGACAAACATCCGCTGGCTCTGGCCGTGACCGAAGGCCCGAGTGGGCGGCGCACGCCGTTGTCCGACCAGTGGCACTCATCGATAACCGCCACAGCTTGCGACCTTGGTGGCGCGGGCTCGCTCCGCTCTGCAACCGGAGGTCACTCTCGCCGACGTTCTGGCATTAGCCAGCGCCGCAGCTCTCCCCACCGACGCCACACATGCACGCCGCTTGGTCACGCTGATGCGCTCCGGCCTCGCGCTCAGTGCTCACAACCCAGCTGTGGACGTGGCGCGCGAGCCAGCGAGGAACATTCCGGTGGCGGCGTGCATTCGTCGATCTGATGAAGCACCAAGCAGCGGATGCAGGCTCAACCGAAATGAGAATGAGCCAAGGTCGGCCGGCACGTTGGCTACGACCAGCCACCACAGGCACGAGACGGGTTCGGCGTAGTCGACCGACGGGCGTGCGAGAGGAACTGTGGCAAAGTTCTTGATCTGGCGGGTCATGGCCGCCGCGATGTGTTTCCCCTCATCCTGGCGACATCGAGGCGGGGGTGTGACGCCGTAGTCATGGCCGCCGCGGTCGCGGAACAGGCCGGGGCGGGGTGCGTCGGTCGTCCTTAAGCAGCCGTTAAGCCGAGCTAAGCCGAGATTAAGCAGGTGCTGGGAACGTCCTCCTGCCAGGACTACTACTGCAAGGAGTACGACGACCGTGTGGTTGCGAAGCGTCACCGTTCTCGCCGCTGGCGAGCTCTCAGGTCTCCAGTCCGGAATTCGCGCCGCTCGCGCGCGGCAAGTCGAGGAGGTGCCCCTGTCGTGGCGCTGATGAAACTCGGGATCGCGATCGTTGCCTCGGCGACGGCCTTGATCGCGGTCGCGGCAGACACGACGGCGGCGGGGCTCGAGCCATCGACCACAGCGGCGGCCCTCGGCGACACTTTGACCGGCGCTACCTCAATCGCCGGTGGCCGAGGGCACACGTGCGCGGTGCTGTCCGGCGGGACGCTCGCGTGCTGGGGCAGCAACAGCCACGGCCAGCTCGGCGATGGCACGACGACACGACACCTCGTCCCCGTGAGTGTGACCGGCGTTTCCGCTGCGGCAGTGGTCCGGGTCGGAGGTGACCACTCCTGCGTGCTCACCTCGACCGGGACGGTCGAGTGCTGGGGTGCGAACACGTCAGGTCAGCTCGGCGACGGCACGACCACCGATCACTCGGCACCTGTCACAGTGCCCGGGCTGTCCGGCGTCACCGCGATCACCACCGGCCGGACGCACACTTGCGCGGTGACCGGCGGACGGGTCTACTGCTGGGGCGGCAACAATCGAGGACAACTCGGTAATGGCACCACAGTGGACAGTACGACCCCGGCCTTGGTCACCGGTCTGTCCGGAGTGACCGCGGTCGATGCGGCTGACGCGTTCCACACCTGCGCACTCGCCGGTGGTGCGGTGTTCTGCTGGGGTTGGGACCATCACGGACAACTCGGCACCGGCCATCAGAACGAGCCGAACAACCCCGGTCGCGCCAGCCCCACCCCGGTGGCGGTCGGAATCGACCACGCCACCGCGATCACCGTCGCCGGAGCGGCCAACTCGTGCGCACTACGCGCCAACGGTGACGTGTGGTGCTGGGGCTGGAACACCTTCGGGCAGCTTGGCGTCGGCGGCGACCCGTCTGGCAACATCTTCGACAACACGCACAGCGCGACACCCGTACAGGTCACCTCGCTCGGTACCACCACAGCAATCAGCCAGGGCAGCGGCACCGGGCAGATGTGCGCCGTCGACGCATTGAGCGTCCTGCGGTGCTGGGGCCACAACGGACTCGGCCAGATCGGTGACGGAGGCAACGAACACCGTTCCACGCCGGTGACAGTGACCGGAATCGGTGGCGCGACGCTCGCGGCCGGTGGCGCCGACCACACCTGTGCCATCAGGACCGGCGGCGCGGTCTACTGCTGGGGGTTCAACAACGAAGGCCAGCTCGGTGACGGAACCACGACTAACCGCCCGACTCCGACGGCTGTCCGACTCGCCGACACCGACTACCGTTTCGTGCCCGCACCAGTGACCGGTCTGTCCGGTGTCACGGCCATCGCCGCCGGCAGCAACCACACCTGTGGCGTGGTGACCGGTGGAAAGGTGCTTTGCTGGGGTGATAACACCTACGGTCAGCTCGGTGATGGAACCACTGAGGACAGCGCCCGGCCGGTCGTCGTACGCGGACTCACCGGCGTCACCGCTGTTACCGCCAGCGGCGACCACACCTGCGCTCTGACGAAGAAGACGTTGTGGTGCTGGGGGTGGAACGCACTCGGACAACTCGGGACCGGAACGTACACCAACCATTCAACCCCCGTAGCCGTGTCCATTCCAGGCGTTACAGCGGCCGCCGCCGGACGTCAGCACACGTGCGCAGTCGCAAGCACGCGAGTGTGGTGCTGGGGCCACAACTTCGTCGGTGGCCCGCTCGGCGTGCTCAGCGGCTCTGCCGGCGGGGCGATCGCACACCCGACGCCGGTCATGGTCGAACATCTCACTGACGTGACCGCGGTGACCGTCCGTGGTGGACACACCTGTGCACTCCTCGCCAGCGCCGAGGTCAAGTGCTGGGGATGGGGCATGGAAGGGCAACTTGGTACGGGCCAACCCACGGCGGGCCCAACCCCGGTCGCAGTGCGCGGACTCACCGCCGCCACCGCAGTGTCTGCCGGCAATGACCACGCCTGCGCCGTGCACGACGACACCGTTTCCTGCTGGGGCTGGAACGCCTTCGGCCAACTCGGCGACGGCGCTACGACTGACCGCCTTTCCCCAGTACCCGTGTCACTCACCGGTACGGCGACCGTCACGGCCGGAGCTGACCACACCTGTGCGACCAGCCTCGCTGGCACAGTGCACTGCTGGGGTGCCAACACCTACGGCCAGATTGGCGACCACACCCTCGTCAACCGCACGGCTCCGGTCGGCGTTCAAGGACTTCCCACGACAACCGCCGTCGCCGCCGGCCTTGGCCACACCTGTGCGTTGACCACCAACGCGACCGTCTACTGCTGGGGCCACGACAGCCACTCCCAACTAGGCCGGCGGTAGCGTTTGGTGTCCTCGGCGAGGCGTTGATGAAGAGCTCGCCGCGGACGTTGGTGCTGATGCCCTTGGGGAGCTCTTTCGGTGGCTGCCCGAGGGCTGGTACAACACCCGCCGACGGCACTCCGGCCTCGGCTACCTCAGCCCGGCCGCCTTCGAGGCCCAAACCGAGACAGCCTGACCACCACTTAACGCCCCTGTCTGTCAAAGCGGGTCAACCCCAGACTGACACACTCGCGCTCGTGGTGGACATGTAGTGGGCATGCGCAACCCATGCCGTGCTCCGGACCGCGAAGCCCGGTTCACGTCACTGTACGAAGCGACGTACGCCGAGCTGCTCCGCTTCGCGCAGCGCCGAGTACATGCCACTCACGCTGAGGACGTGGTCGCGGAGTCCTTTCTTGCCGCCTGGCGGCGCCTCGATGATCTGCCGCCGCAGCGGGATGACGCACGGGCCTGGCTTTTCGGCATCGTCCGCGGGGTCGTCCTCAACGCTCGCCGCGGAGCGGAACGGCAGCGCGCACTCGCGGTACGACTCGCTGACGTCCCGACAAGCCTGACGGCCGATGTCGACGCGGACCTCATCGCCCGTCAGATAGATGTCTCGCGCGCGTGGCAACACCTGTCCGCCGTGTATCAAGAAGCGCTGGCCCTGGCCGTTCTCGATGAACTCAGTGGTCCACAGGCAGCCGCGGTCTTGGGGATCTCTCCCATCGCGTTCCGGCTGCGGTTGAGTCGAGCCCGCCGCGCGCTGCGAGTGCGTCTCGACTACTTGTCCCGGACCTCGTCCACGCCTGGCCATATCTCCGAAAGGACGCCATCGTCATGACCCGAGTCACCGACATGCTCGCCATCCTGCAGACCCTCGACCCCGCCGACTCCGATGTCGACCCGCACAACCCACGCGCCCGCGCCGAGTTGGAGCGCATCATCACCACCGATCCCGCACGGCCCCTGAAAGACACTCCGGTGAAAGCCCGGCGCCGCCGTGGCATCCGCCTGGCGGCCGCTGCCGCAACGGTCGTCACCGCCGCGGCGGCCTTCCTCATCCTCCCGTCCCTGGTGAATGGCGACCGCGCGTTCGCGTCGTGGACCGCCACTCCGAACGGTCTACCGGCGCAACCCGCTGCCGATGCGGGGACCGATTGCCGGGATGCCCAGCTGGACGGACCCGGCACGGGCCACGGCGACGATCTCCGGCGCGCCGACATAGCCATCGCCGAACGACGGGGCGAGTGGACGCTGGTGATCCTCGCCGGTGCCAAGGGATTCTCCGCTCTGTGCATCACCGACGAGTCGACCCCCCTGTTCCGTGATTGGTTCGGCTCCATGGGTACTCCGACCAACTACGCCCCACCCGGTCCACGCGACGTTGTGGCCACTGACCTGGGCACTGGCGGTATCGACGCCGGTGAGCTCTCGGTCGCCGCGGGTTACGCCGGTTCGGACGTGACCGGTGTGACGTACCACAGCGCCACCCACGGTCACATCGCAGCCACGGTCTCCGGAGGACGTTTCGCCCTATGGTTGCCTGGTGACGAATTGGACGGCGCCAGCGTCGTCGGTGTCAACGTCCAGGTGACCCACCGAGACGGCAGTACTGCCACCCTCCGCCTCGGCCTCCGATAGGGGGCGCCCTGACCTCTCACTAGCGATGCGCAGGCAGCGTTCACGGTGGCAGTGACCAGATCTTCGATTGAAGCCGCAGGGGAGGCCCGGACGACTCACATTCCGCTCGTCCGTACCTAAACTGCGGACCCGTAGGGCGTGGCGTGGCCATCCGCAAGGTGCGAACCGGAACGACCCCTGTCGATGCCACGCACTGGTCGCGGTCTCGATGGCGACCGAGAGCGGGTTGTCCAGGTCGAAGGTCGGACGGATCTGGAAGGCGTTCAACCGCAAGCCCCACCAGGTCGACACGTTCAAGCTGTCCAACGATCCGCAGTTCGTGGACAAGGTCCGCGACGTAGCGGCCTGCACGTGGATCCGCCGGCACCGTCATCAGCGAACTGCGCCGCCGCCACCGCGCGGTGGAATTCGAGAAGTTCCTCAAAACCATCGACAAGGCCGTGCCCGCAGAGCTGGACGTGCATCTGGTATGCGACAACTACGGCACACACAACACCCCCGAGATCAAGACATGGCTGAGCAAACACCCCGCGTCCAGATCCACTTCACACCCACCGGCTCCTCCTGGGTCAACCAGGTCGAGCGGTGGTTCGGCCTGCTGACCGACACACTCATCCGACGCGGCGTGCACACCTCCGTACCAGTCCTCGAGAAAGACATCAGGGAATGGATCGACACCTGGAACGCCGACCCGAAACCCTTCACCTGGACCGAAACCGCCGACGAGATCTCCACTCCCTCGCCAGCTACCTCACCAAGATCACCCCACACCACCGAAACAACCCAGACACTTGGACTCGAAATTTCCGACGCAGGACACTAGCGGCCGAGGATCTTCTGCAGTGCGGTGATGAGGCGGGCTCGCTCGTCCGGGGTAAGCGGGTCAACTAGTTCCTCTTGAGCGAACGTCAGCTGGGCGTGGATCTGGTCCAGACGTTCTTGCCCCGCGGTGGTGAGCCGGACGAGGTTGCGGCGCGGATCGGCCGGGTCGGATCGACGTTCCAGGCAGCGTTGGCCCTCGAGCTCCATGACGCGCTGGGCCACGTCCTTACGGTCCATGTGCAGCCGGCGGCCGATCTCGGCCTGACTGCACGGGCCGAACTCCTCGACGGCGCAGAGGATCGCGTAGTGGTAGCGCCCGGCTCCGACCGAGTCGAAAACCTCGCGCGTGCGTCGGCTGGCAGTCGTCGCGATCTGGGTGAGCAGCCAGCTGGGCGTCTCCAGAAGCCGCTGGGGTGGGCGCTCGTCCACGACTTCTCCTTGCGTTGGTGACACCAACATCCTATCCTGCGTTGGTGTCACCAACGATAGGGGGATCTGTGGCTCGCACACCAAGACCGCGGCTCGTTCTCGGAGCCGTGGTGACGGCTCAGCTGATGGTCGGCGTCGACGCGACCATCCTGGCGCTGGCGATACCCGGGATGACCGCCGATTTGCAGCTGTCCACAGAGGCAGTGGCGTGGGTCATGGCAGGTTATGTCCTCGTCGCGGGAGCGCTGATGATCGCCGGAGGGCGCATCGCGCAGGCAGCTGGTTACGCCCGGATGATGACCCTGGGGCTGGTGACCTTCGGCCTCGCGTCGGCGGTCGGCGGCGCGGCCGATGCGGGCTGGATTCTGATCGGCGCCCGCCTCGCCCAAGGAGTCGGGGCAGCGGCCATGACACCAGCCGCGATGGCACGGCTCTCGGCGGCGTTTCCCGGTGACGATCGGGCCAAGGCGTACGGCATCTTCGGGATGATCATGGGCAGCGGAACCGCCATCGGCCTGCTGTTCGGCGGTGTACTGACCCAGGTCTCGGGGTGGCGGGCCTGCATGTACGTCAACCTCGTGTTCGTGGCGATCTCGCTGGTCTTGTCCGCATTCGCCAGGGACCGCGTAGAGCCCTCCCCTGGGCATGGGCGTGGCTGGTGGGGTGGGGTCGTGCTCGGCGTCGGCGTCGCACTGGTCATCCAGGCACTCACCGTCGTGGACACCCCCGGACCTGCCGCCGCCCTCGCCCTCGCCGGCATCGCGGTGGTCGGACTGTTCGCCGCGACCGACCGGCGTGCGGCGACACCGATGATTCCGGTGGTCCTGTTCCAGAACGCCACCCGGCGGATCGCCTACTACGCGCTCTTCCTCTGGGGCATTGCGACGATCGCGACCTTCGTGGCGGCCAGCGGTTCGCTCCAGCGCGAACACCACCTCGCACCGCTGGCCGTAGGGGCGCTGTTCCTGATCTACCCGGCCGCCGTCCAGATCGGGTTAGCGATCGCCCGCCGCCTCTGCGGCACTTTGTCCCCAGTCCGGTCCATCGGTCTCGGCCTCGCCTTGATCGGCGTTGGTCAAGCCGTCCTCGCACTTTCTCCGGACGGCGTCGCTGCCATCCTCGCGGCCCTGGGGCTGATGGGGCTGGGCACCTCACAGGTCATGCCGAACGCGAACAGCGCCATGAACCAGGACGCCGGGCCGCATGCAGGAGTCGCCGGAGCCGTCGGCACTACCCTGCAACAACTCGGGGGGAGCTTCGGCCTGGCCATCCCAGTCGCCTTCGCCGCCTGGACCACACACGCCGCCAGCGTCACCGCCCTGTTGCTGCTGAGCGCGTCGCTCCTCGCCCTGCGCCAACCACAGGTCACCACCACACCCATTGCATCCACGGAACCAAAGGAAGCGTCCGCATGAAGATCCTGATCACCGGAGCAACCGGACGCGTCGGCAGGCACCAGACAGCTTGATCAAGACCGTTCACGCCGAGATCGAGGCCCAAGCCGAGGCCAGCGGCATACCGACAGTGCGGGTGCGGTCCACCATCTTCATGGCCAACGACCTCGCCTGGCTTCCGGCCATCAGGAGGGGAATCCCCGTGCCGTTGGCCTACCCGGACGCGTCGATGCCGGCCGTCGCCGAACAAGACATCGCCGCCGTCGCCGCCACCTGCCTCAACCAGCAAGTCGACCGCGACACCTACGAACTCACCGGGCCGCAAAGCCTGACCCAGCTCGAACGACTGGAAGCTCTGACGAAACACGCCACCGGCACTCGTGCCTCCTGGACCGACATCACCGGCAACGCCGAACGCGATGGGCTGCCGAACATGCCCGGTCCACCCGGCGAGTACCTCCTCATGAACCTCGCTCGCTCGTCGCGGACACCCGTCCCACCGACCGGAGACGTTCGTGAAGTCCTGGGGCGAGCTGCGGTCGACTACCGCACCTGGGTCACGGGGGCGACGGTATGACCGCGGCGACGAGCCTGCACCGCAACGCGCCGCTGTCGGTCGAGGACGTCGGCGCTTGGCCGACAGCTACGAGACTCCCCATCTCCCACGTGGCGGAGGAGAGGGGCCCATCCCTTGCCCGTGCGCCGAAGTGGTCGGCCGTCACCGCCGGGATGTCAGCTCGACCCCATCCCACGACGTCCCCGCGTGGATCGAACCGGTGCTGGCCAAACCAGACAGCGGCCGGCTCCGGTCGGGTCCGGAATGGACCGACGAGTACAAACTGGACGGCTATCGGGCGTGTATGCAGGTCGCACCCGACGGAACCACAGCACTGACCAGCCGCAACGGGATCGTGGTCACCGACGGGTTCCCGTCGCTGGCTGGCGTGCTCGCTCCCGGCCTGGACGGCCGAGCCGCGGTCCTGGACGGCGAGATCGTCGTCTACAACGAGGCAGGGCAGATCGATTTCGGCGCGTTGCAGGAGCGCCGTGGCCAGTACCGCCGACACAGCCGGATCACCCGTGGCGGCACGCCGTTCGAGGGTGCTGATGCGCGGTTCCTCGCGTTCGACCGGCTGCGTCTCGGTGCGGAGAGTCTGCTGGACGCACCGTAGGACCAGCGCCGGGCCGTGCTGCACGAACAGTCCATGCCCGACCCGTACCGAATCGCGGTGGTGCCCGCGTTCCCGTTCCAGGCGCTGGCGGCCGACCGGATGACTCCCGAGCAACTGCTGGGGCGCGTCAGCCGAGCGGGCCATGAGGGGTTGATCGCCAAGCTGCGGACCTCGAAGTACAGTCCCGGACAGCGGCCCGATTTCTGGTTGAAGCACCCGCTGATCCACCCGAAAGAGGTCGTCGTCTGTGGCTGGCGGCCGGGTCAGAACCGGCTGGCCGGGACACTCGGCGGACTGCTGCTTGGCGCGCAGGATCCTGACACCGGGAATCTCGTGTACATCGGTGATGTGGGCACGGGATTCTCCGAGCGAGAACGCACCGACCTCCAGGCCGGGCTGCACTCGATCGAGCGCGCACGCATCCGTTCGCGGTCGCGCCGCCGCGCGACGACGTGCGCCGGGCACGGGCAGTCAGAGTGGATGTGCCCGTGCGAGGTTCGCGGAGTGGCCTGACTGGTTTGGTGTCCCGCGTCCCGTGGAGCCGTCGGTGTCCGACCGATGAACGGACTCCTCCAGTCCTGCGACTGTGCTGTCGATCGCCTGTGTCACGGGGTTGTTTGGTCGTCGGCAGCACAGCGACTCACCTCCAGGACCTGCCCCGGATGTACACTTTGGCCCGCGTAACAGGTGGTCGGAGCGGGCGGGGTGGTGTGGTGGAACTCCGCGAGATCGAGATCTTTCTGGTTTTGGCCGAGGAGTTGCATTTCGGCCGGACGGCGGAGCGGCTGTACCTGTCGTCGTCGCGGATCAGTCAGACAGTGCGTGTGCTGGAGTCGCGGATCGGCGGCGTGTTGTTCGAGCGGACGTCGCGGCGGGTGCGGTTGACGCCGTTGGGCGAGCAGCTGCGGGATCGGCTGCGTCCTGCCTACGAGGAGATCCACCAGGCGTTCGGTGAGGTCCGCGAGGTGGCGGCGGGGATCACCGGGAAGTTGCGGATCAGCCTGCTGAACTTCGCGGCCGGTGGGCCGGTGTTCGCTGAGATCGTGCGGGTGTTCACGACAGCGCATCCCGGGTGTGAGGTCGTTGTCCACGAGGCGTTTCCTGGTGAGGCGCTCAACCGGCTCCGGCGCGGCGAACTGGACTTGGTGGCGCACTGGTTGCCTGTTCGGCAACCAGATCTGACGGTGGGGCCGGTCGTGATGCGTGACGACCGCGCGGTCGCGGTCCGCGCCGGGCACCCGCTGGCCGAGCGTGGCCATGCCACCCCCGCGGATCTCGAGGCGTTTCCGATGGTCGACGCGACGGACGTGGTTCCTTCGGAGACGCTCGAGGTGCTGTATCCCGGCCCGGTCGGCAGGCATCGCGAGGGGCGGATGGTCGAGGTGCTGTCCCTGGTGGCCCGCGGGGAGATCGTGCATCCCACTGTGGCCACCCTCGTGGACTATTACAGTCATCCCGGGGTTTCGGTGGTTCCGCTTCGTGGCCTGCCTGCGTTGGAGAGCGCGCTGGTGTGGGTGACCGAGCGGGAGTCGGCGGCGGTTCGGGCGTTCGCCGCGATCGCCGCCGAGTTGTCGAACACCGCTCCGGCAACAGGGGCGCCTCGCTGAAGGACCAACCAGATCTGGGCCCGGTCGCGCAGCAGCACCGGGTCAGTCAGCGGGTCACCGTCCACCACGGTGAGGTCCGCGACCTTGCCGGACTGGATGGTGCCGAGCCGGTCGTCCAGGCCGAGTGCGCGGGCGCCGGTCGCGGTGGCGGCGAGCAGCGCCTCGTGTGTGGTCATGCCGTGCTCGACCAGGCGGATCAGCTCGACAGCGGCATCGGAGAACGGCTGCCAGTCGTGGCCGAGCGCGATGGGCACGCCCGCGGCCCGCGCGGCGAGCAGGGTGCGTGACGCCTCGGCCAGGTTGTGGCGGGCGAGCCGGACCAGGGGCGCGGTCCACTGTCCGGACGCGACACCGTAGTAGCAGGACAAGGTGGGCACCAGGACCTGGCCTGCCGCAGCCATCTCGTCCAGCAGGTCGGGCCGCTGGTTGAGGTACATCCCGTGCTCAATCGTGTCGGCGCCCAGCCGGATGGCGAGTTCGGTCCCGGCCAGGCCCTCGGCGTGCGCGGCCACCCGGTAGCCGAGCCGGTGTGCCTCGTCGACCAGCGCGGCGATCTCGGGACCGGTCAGCTGCGCGGGATGGGGATCCTCCAGTTCGACCGATCGGGCACCGGTGGACATGACCTTGACGAAGTCCGCGCCGCGGCGCACCTGCTCGCGGACTGCCTTGCGCACCTCGTCCGGCCCGTCCGCCTCGCGGTACATGCCGTCGAAGAAACGTCCACCGGGCGCTGTCGCCGACACGATCCTGCCGCAGGTCAGCAGGCGCGGCCCGGGGAAGGCCCCGTATCGCATGGCTTGACGGGCGGTGATCACCTCGTCGCCGTACGAGCCGACATCACGCAGGGTCGTGAAACCCATCCGCAGGGCCTCCCGCAGGCCGGTGGCCACGAAATGCGCTGTCAACCCCGGCCAGAGCGGTTCCGCGCCGTCGTCGGGCGTCGGCGGGGTGGCGAAGACATGGGCGTGCGCGTCGATCAGTCCCGGCAGGACCGTACGCCCGGCCAGGTCGATCACGTCCACGCCGTCGGGCACGGCACCGGCCTGGTCCTCCGCGGCGATCAGTCCGTCCTCGATCAGGATCGCCCGGCCGTCACGGGCCGCGGCCCCGGTCGCGTCGAACACCCTGGCGTTGGTCAACCACATGCTCTGCACACGTTCAGCCTGACCGGCCCGCCCAGCTCGAACAACGACCGTCGGCTCACCGCATCGTTGAGCCACGCTCACCGATGCGGTGAGCCTGTCGCCGTTGATCCCGCCAAGAACTTCTCCCGAAGATGGAGAGAACAGCGACACGGCTTCTACGTCCCGGTGAGCGCACTGTTGAGGAGGACACGATGATCGCGGCCGAACGGGACCCACAGGATGAGCGTCCCCGGACACGACGGGCGGTCGGCAGGGACTATGAGGAGTGGTTCGCCTTGCTCGACCAGTGGGGTGCGCCCGGCCGTCCGTTCCGGGAGATCGCCGACTGGCTGGTGGGCGAGCACGCGCTGAGCGCGTGGTGGGCGCAGAAACTGATCGTCGAGTACGAGCAGGCGCGCGGGTCGCGTCCACCCGGTGCACGCCCCGGCGGCACCTTCACGGTCGGCGCCAGCAAGACGGTCGGTGTGCCCGTCGGACGTCTTTACCAGGCCGTCGCGGATCTCCGAAATCGGCAGCGATGGCTGCCCGACGTCGTGCTGACTGAACGCACGTCAAGGCCGCACCGGTCGATCCGCTTCGACTGGGTCGGTGACGGTACCCGCGTCAGCGTCACCTTCGACGCCAAGGGCGATGGTCGCAGCCAGGTCGCCGTGGAGCACGACCTGCTGCCCGACCCAGCCACGGCACAGCAGGCCAGGGCGTTCTGGCGGAAACGACTGGCCGACCTCAAGACCGTACTCGAGAACAAGTGAGGAACGAAGATCATGACCAACCAGCAGAAGGCACGCATCGACGCGATAAGAACCGTCGGCATCCCGGTCAGCGACCAGGACCGGGCGCTGGAGTTCTACATCGGCGTCCTAGGTTTCGAGAAGCTCATGGACGCACCGATCGGGCAGTTCGGCGGCCGCTGGATCGAGCTGTCCCCGCCCAGGTCCGCCGTGACGGTCGCGTTGACCCCGGCCCGTGCGGAGAAGTTCGCGGGTGTGGACACCGGGATCCGTTTCACGACCGAGGATGCGTCGGCGTTGCACGCCCAACTGTCCAGCCACGGCGTGGACGTCGACGAACTGCTGCGCTGGCCGGGCGTGCCACCCATGTTCGACTTCCGCGACCTGGACGGCAACGTCCTGTACGTCAGCGAAAGCTCCGCGCCCGGTGAGGAGAAGACCCAGTGACGGCGTTGACCCAGCGCACAGTCGCGCGCACGTTCGGCAGCGGTGGCCGCGTGTTGGTGGCCGCGCTGGCAACCATCCTGGCCAGCACGCTTTACTACATGGTGTTCGGTGAGGTCTACCAGCACTTGCGCGGCGGCGCGACCGCGACACCGGACCCTTTGGCGATCGCTGTCCAGTTAGGACGCAACATTCTCGTCGCGGCCGTCCTGGCTGTCCTGCTGCATCGGCTCGCGATCAACGCACGGCGAGCGGCGATCGGTGTGGGAGCGTTGGTGTGGCTCGGCTTCCAGGCCATGGCGGTGCT
Source organism: Kibdelosporangium phytohabitans (assembly GCF_001302585.1). GTDB lineage: Bacteria > Actinomycetota > Actinomycetes > Mycobacteriales > Pseudonocardiaceae > Kibdelosporangium > Kibdelosporangium phytohabitans. Next base: position 3,470,229 of record NZ_CP012752.1, read on the forward strand.
CGGATCGGTGATCCACGAGCACTACCCGTTCGGGCTGTACCTGCTGCACATCGGTGACGCACTGCTTGCCACCCTGGTCATGGTCCTCGTCCTGGTAAGGAGGAAGGCGTGAAAACCACGCTCGAACCTGGGAATTCCGGCACGGGCCGGAACCTGTGGCCTCGGCGGCGCGCGACATGCTGACGAGGGTGATCACGCTGGTCGGCACCGACTCACACCACCCGTATCGACTGAACGCAACGTGGCCACCTGCGATTCGCGGGCAGCGTGCCGGGACTCTGCAATGCTTACGGCGACATGCCGATGTGTCCACCGTGAGGCTCGACGGCGTCACCGGTTTGCGTGACTTGGCCACAGGGCCCACTGAGTTGAAACGACGGGCCACACGAGTCGTCTTGCCCGCCCGCGAACACCACCACGAACCACCCGGACAGCACCACCGGAGCGCGTCGCGGTGGGCGAGGACGGTGATCGGTTCACATGGACGCGGCCGAGTCCCTTGTCCTGAAGGTCGTCCTCCGTCGCGTCGGGATCGGGCAGTGGACGCAGGTTGTCGCCCAGCTGGGAGGCGGCGAACGAGTAGCGTCCCAAGAGTCGCAGGCCAGCAGGAGCTCTGCTTGGGAGCGGAGGAACTGGGCGCAGATGCTGGAGACGCGTTCGGGTGCCGGGGTCGATGCCAGTGCCGGCAGTGGGCGGTCCGCGCCACGATCGCCATTGCGACTGCGTCCTCAGCGCGGGTTAGCGCGTCGATATCCCCGGTAGTGTCTGACCGGTAGGGCGGCAACCGGGCGACCGTTCGATCCACAACCGCACCCCGCTGTCCCGGCCGACAGTGGCCAGCACTGGCGACCTGGCCCCACGCGTCCCAAAGGACCTGGTTTCACCCGTCGGTCTGGGATCGAGCATCTCCGGCGCGGCGCGGCGCGATCCGCGTCCCGGCCGGGCGGACGTGGTGTGGGTCGAGGCACCGGGATCATCCGCGAGGAGTTGCGCGCACCCGTTCTTGGTGCCCGTCGGTTCACCTGTTCAGCACGAACCGCCCGGTGTCGAGCGCCGGCCAGGCACCCGTGACATCAGGTGGCCGATCAGCCGAGGTGGCAGGATCACTCGCCGACGTCGAGCAGGCAGACCAGCCTCCGGGAGGGACCAGCATGGGTATCCGTTACACGGGTCCGTACGCGCAGCAGGTTGAGGATCACGAGGGGTATGCCGCGCGCAAGCTCGGCGATGGCACGGTCAGCGCGGAGTGGACCGAGGAGACCAGCTCGTTGCGGGGCTTCGTCGCCGCGTGTTCGTGCGGGTGGCGTGCGGAGGGTGAACACCCAGCGACGGAGGCCGGCCAGGGAAACCGCGGAAGCGCAATGGAACACCGTGCATCTGAGCCCGTTGATCCAGGCCGCCCGGGCGGCGTGGGACAGCTGGCCCGAGGAGTTGGTCGGGTTGGCGCGGTATGTGTGCGACCGGGTCCAGGCGCAGGACGCGGCGGAGGCGTTGCGCATCCTGGATCAGATGGTGGCCGATGTGGACTACCGACGCCGGACCGTCACCCAGCTGGCCACTCAGCAGGAACGCCCGGCATAGGAACCGGTCAGTGTCTGCGCAGGTCAGCGACGCGCGCGTGACGCCGGAGCACACATGCGTCACCCGTCCGAGTAAATCTATGCTGGCCGAGGTAGACATTCGCCCGTGAGTGCGTGTAGTGTTCTGGCATCACAAGGAAAGAAAACGTCCGATGGCACGGGAGATGACGAACTACCCGTGAAGCACAGGTAAGACGGCCAGGCGTATCGGAGCCGATCACGGTACGGGGTTCCGGTAGATGGCCGAGGACCGTCGATGGTGCTGGGCAGCTACGCCAGGGCTCAGCGGGACGGTCGTGGTAAGGAACGCAAGACGGATCGACGCGGGAGATGACGTACTCCCGTGCAGCAGTGGTCAGACGGTCACGTGCGCCGGAGCCGATCAATGGAAGGGGTTCCGGCGGGTGGCCCAAGCAGTGAGCCGAAGGGGATCGGACTGTGCACCCGGTCCCGCGCGGTGAGTCAGGTGAAAACGCACACGGCACGACACCACTGGGTACGACAGCAGGACGCGGGAGGTGTTCGACGCCCGCGAGTCAGAGATGAAGTGCAGGACGGTCAGGTGCGCCGGAGCCGATCAGTAGAAGGGGTTCCGGCGGGTGGCCAGCGGCGTCAGGTGCTGGGCCCGGATCAGGTGAGGGGTTCCAGACGTGCTCGTTGCGAGAGGACAAGCACGACAGTTACGTAGTAGCAGTACAGCACGTGTCAGTGGTGGTACAGCAAGTCGAAGTGCACGTCGTAACCCGGTAAGTGGCAGTACAGGTAGTGCACGTCAGGTAGTCAGAGGAGAAGGGCAGGGTTACACGCCGTCGGATCGCCCGCTTCAGGCTGTAGAGCGCCGGGCGGGTACCGCAGTCCCATCGGAATGGAAGGTGGTCTTCGGTCACGCAGATGCGATCCCCGCGGGTTCTGCCTCTCGGGCGGGCCACGCGGAAACAGGAAACCGGTCTCATGATCGGTTGATGGTGATGAAACCTGAACCCCTGGGGCCCCGGCGCTACACGCGCCGGGGCCCCTCGTGATGTGGAGGCGCGATGATCCCTAACCCGCGAGACACGGCCGGCGCGAGTGCGGCCGACAAGTTCGACGATGAACACTACCCGGCCTACACCATGGGCCGTGCCGCGGAAATGCTCGGCACCTCAGCCGGATTCCTGCGGAGCCTGGACGAGGCGAAGCTGATTACGCCGCAGCGTTCTACCGGTGGGCATCGTCGCTATTCCCGTCACCAGCTGCGCATCGCCGCGCGGGTGCGGGAGCTGATCGATCAGGGCACCGCATTGGACGCGGCCTGCCGGATCATCACCCTGGAAGACCAACTCCACGAAGCACTGCGGCTCAACGCCGGACACGAGCACACCTGACCAGGCCACCCATCCCGGAGGTAACGGAGCCGGGGCGCCGAACCTGTCGGCTGGCATCCCCTGGGTTTTCGCTCGTCGAGGATGATCGTTAACCGGGTAGTGACCAGCCGAGGACCACGGTCGTGCCGTGCGGCGTGTGCACCAGCCGGAACACGTGCGCCAGTTTCCATCATGGGCAGGCTCCGCCCGCGCAAGCGGGGTTCGGCTGGGGCGGGCGCCACAGGCCGTGGTCGGACACGACGATCCGCACCACGCTGACCGGGTGGCTGCACGCGGCGAACAGCGTCAAGGTGCCGGATGAACCCGGACAGGCGTGGTCGATGGCGTTGCTGACCGCCTCGTCGGCGGCCAGCACAGCGTCCTGGCCCACGTCGTCCGGGAAGCCGACCTGCCCGGGTCCAGCCGGCGACCCGGGAACGGGCCACGCGCACCTGCTCAGGTGCGGCAGCGAGCTGGGTGTGAACGTGCGGCCGGGTGATGTCGGAACGGGAGACCACCTCCGCGGCGAACGACGGCGAACTCTCGGCCCACGCACGCAGAGGGACGGGTAACGGCAGTGAATTCTGGTCATCGAGCATCGGCGCGTCCTCACCCGTCCCCAGCAAAGGCGCCAGTGGACTCCACGGAGTCATCCCCCGCGATTCGTGCCCCAGCCGGGTCCAGGACCCCTACACCGATTGCGCGTCCCGCAGTGTCGGGTGAATCGACAGCACTTGCTGAAGTCCGGTGACTGCCAAGTCACGGCGCACAATGGTGGACCCATCGACCACGCGCACCACCCGCCCGGCCTTCTCGGTGTCCTGGTTGGCGTGGACCACGCCCGTAGCCCACACTGGTACCCACGCGGCGTGGACATCGCCACAGGCTTCGCCCGCCTTGCAGGAAGGGCGGAGGTGAACCGTTTGTCAACACCGTTGAACCCTGGATCAGGCCCGCTTTTCGTGATGTGCCCGGGTGATCAGCGGCCGCACCGTGGTTGATCACGAACCGAGTGTTGATCCTGATCTGGTTCGGGTTCTCTGGCCGCATACCTGTGTGCGGATCGACGCGGTGCGGACAGCACCGCGGGGCCAGAGGAACACCACGTTTTCCTTGTCCGCAATGAAATCCAGTGTTCCGAGGTGTGATCGTCTCTCGTTTCACAAAGTGTTGGTGGATGAAGCCGAACTCCTGCAACGCTTTCCGTGGCGGGAACTCGCCGAACGGGTCCGGACGTCCCCGCCGTGCGCTTCGCGGGCGGCGACTTCCCGCAGACACGCCGCGAGGAACTCCTCGTGCGACCAGCCTTCTGAACGGCCTCGGTCAGCGAGCCGCTCGACCGCGCCAGTTCCCAGGGCCCCGGGGTCGCGTTCAACGCCTCGGTCAGGTGTGGTGCCCGCCATGCCACTGCCCGACCGCGGACTCGTTGTCCCAGACCAACGCTTTCGGCACCCGGTCCCACCCGCTGATCAACGCCAATGCCCGGCCGACAGGTCCGGCGACTGCCGCGACGGCAGCATCCGCGCGGTCAGCACCCGCGGGTACCCGCTGACCATGACCAGCATCGATGGCCGACCCACCTGCTCGAACCCCAGCGGCACGTCCACCGGCGGGAACCACAGGTCACACTGCACCAACTCCCCGGACTCCGTGCGTGATGCCGGATCGACCGGCTTGGACAGCGGCCGCAACTGCTGCAGCACGGCGGATTCCAGTGACCGTCGCAACGTTGCTGGTGATTTGGTGTCAGTGCGGGCTGAAGACGCGTCTGGCGGCGGATCAGCCGATGTGGTGCCGGGATGTCGTTGCTCGAGCCCGCTGCGGGGGTGACCTCCCGAAGGATGTTCCCGAGCCTTCGAGCTCTTTGACAGAACGAGGTCCTGCGGTGCGCTGGAGTCATGGACGGCTAGTGAGATGCTGGCCGAGGCCGATGACACCCCCGAGGACCCAGTGCCAGCGGCGATCGGGACCGATCGCGGGCTGCTGGTCAGTGCCTTGCGGACGACCGGCCGGGTGATCCATCCGATCAACCCGTTCTCGGCATCCGCACCGGGAGCGGGCGCTCGGGGACCTGGATGGGTCCCGGCATGAGTTCGATGGGTGCTTGACCACGCGGGCGGGCGGGTAGTTCGAACTGGCCGACGCGGTGCTGTGCACCGATGGACCGGTCCGGTCGCTGGTCGGGTGCCGCGCTTGGTCGAAACACAGCCGTCCGCGGGTCTAGGCTTGGGCTGAGATTGCGGGTGAATGTATGAACCAGCCTGTCACAGGCCCATTGAGCCGTCGCGGCACCGAACTGCTCGACGACACCACCACCGACACCATCGACCGGCGCCCGCATCAGCGGGCGATCGACATTCTGGAGCAAGCTGTCGCCGCGGGCGAACCGGCAGCGGCTGCGCTGCTGGCTCGTGGTTACCGCGAACGCGGGCAACTGATCGAGGCACACGAACTACTCGCCCCGCTGGTCGCCGGTGGGCGCACCGACCTGGCTGGCGTGCTGGCCGATGTGCTGGCCGACCTCGACCTGGCCGACGACGCCGAGCAGGCCTACCAGGTCGCCATCGCCTCCAATGACGGCGAAGCGATGAACAGCTTCGCGCTGTTTCTGGCCGGCCAGGGCCGTCAGGCGGAAGCGGTGGTCATGTTCGAGCGCGCCATCGCGGCCGGTGATGTGCTCGCCCCAGCGGACCTGGCCCGCACCTACCTGCGCGATCTGCACGACATCGCCGCCGCGCAGGCGGTGGCCGAGAGGTACCTCAGTGCGGACGCGCCCACAACCTACTGTGCGTTGGGCGAGGTCTATGCCGAGTTGGGCCGGCTCGATGAGGCCGAGCACCTGTTGCGCACCGGTATCGATCTGGGAGCGGCCCAGGCGCACATCGACTACGCGAGGTTCCTGCAGCACCACCGGTGCGATGTGGACGCCGCCGAGCGTGAGTACCGGCTGGCCGGCGACCTGCACGAGCCGTCATGGGGTTATCACCTGGGTGCGTTCCTGCTGGAGCACGGCCAGGACGACGAGGCCGCCCAGGTTCTCGAACTCGCCGCCTACTGGGGCGACCTGGACGCACGGGGACTGCTGGAGACCGAGTTCGAGGTGGTGACCGACCAGGCCTGAGCGCTCACGCCGTTGGATTTCGGCGGTCCGGCGGGGACGTTGTCCCGACAGGCGACCAGCTGTCCACAGCCGTTCCCGATGGGCACGGCACCTCGGCAGCTGTGACGCGCACTTCCGCTCATGGTGCCCGTCGGTCCACCGTCCGGCTCCACATGCTCTGACTGTCGAGGACGCTGGCCTGATCCGTTGCTACAGCCGATCACCGATCCAGTCCCGATCAGCCAACTCGACATCCGCCGACGCTGGCAGCGGGGCATCCTCGACGAGTACCACTGTGCCGCGTGACCTGCTTGGATGAAATTTCGGCCAGCCAATGCCGCAGCAACCGTTTCCACCACCCGCCACCCGAATCACACGGCACCAGCGGCTAGGACTCATGGCCACACTGATCAGCAACCTGGGATGCGGCCACCCCGCCGGTCGAGCAGACTGGCGGGGTGGCCGCCTTGACGGCCGAGGACGCGATCGTCCTGATACCCGGTTGTACGGTGGCGCGCTCGGGTTTAGGTAACGGTGATACCGGGTATGGACTGTGCGCACCTTGAGTACACAGGGTGGGTCCGGAGGTTGTCCGATGAACAGCTCCACCGCTGAAGGCTCCGCAGACGAGAATGAGGTCGCTCCCACGGGCGACTTCGCGGAACTTCAGAGGCGCGTCGAGCAGCACTCCCGACGATTGAGCCAGCACGCCCGTGAACTGCGTCGCCTGCGTGATGACCTGGACGAGTTCGATCAACGTTTCCGCTCGGCGTGACCACGGCGAGGACTTCGGCCGCAGAGTCGCCGCGACGGCGGGTGAGGTTCACCCCGAACGGTGGACAGGGGCTTACGTGGGTTCAGGCGGCAGCCGCGTGGAGTAACTTCTCGTAGTCGTTGGGACTGAGCATCCCGAGTGCGGAGTGCCGACGAGTTCCGCCTTGGTGGCGTAGACGTGCCGGTAGAACTCCTCATGTTTGAACGTCGACCAGAACGACTCCGCCGGGCTGTTGTCCCAGCAGATCCCGGTCGCGCCCAACGACCGGCGCAGCCCATGCCGGAAACACATCTGTGCGGTCAGATGTGCCGTGTGCTCACCGCCGCGGTCGGAATGCAGCACTGTGCCACGGGATCGGCCGCCTCGGGCGGTCACGGCGGTCTCGATGGCCGTGGTGACCAACTCGGCACTGATGTGGTCAGCCACACTGTGCCCGAGCACTTTCCGGGAGTGCCCATCGCGGATCGCGCACAAAAACATCTCGCCCTCACCACAGGACAGACACGTGATATCGGTGAACCACACGGCGTTCAGCCGCCCCTGGTCGAAGCTACGGTTGACCAGGTCCGGCGGGAGCGACGCGGCCCGATCCACCATCGTGGTCCTGACCTTGAACGTGCGGGGGCTGATGCCCTCGAGCCCGATCGAGGCCATGACCTTGGCGACCGTCTTGGGCTCACCACCTCACCCCGGCCACGCAGCTGCGCGGTGATCCGAGGAGATCCATACGTACCACCAGGTTCCCGGTGCACCTCGGTGACCTTGGCCTCCAGATCAGCACGGCGCTGCCGCCGCGGCGTCACCACCGTCGCCGCGGCGCGTTTCACGTGCGCGTAGTAGCCGGAACTGGGCACACCCAACAGTCGCGCCATCCGCCGTACCGAGAACCGCCTGCTCTCCGGTGAGGAGCTGGTGTCGCCGGTCGTGTGTCGTGGGGGCCGGCGTACTTGGCAATCAGTTCGAACCGGGTCGATTCTTCCGCGTCGCGGCAAAGTACGCCGAAGCTTTTACCAGGAACTGGTTGTCCTTCTCCAGCTCGGCCACCTGGCGGCGCAGCCGCTGCAACTCGGCCCGCTCCGCCGGTTCCAGGGGTGTGTCCCCGTGGGCTTCGGCCGCGGCGACCCTACGCTGTTCGTGTGTGACCCAGACACTCAACATCCCCGGGTCAATCCCCAGCTCACGAGCCACCTCGGAGATCGTCCGACCGGAATCGATCACCCGATGCGCAGCCTCGACCTTGTACTCGGCCGTGTACGACCGGCGCTGACGAGGAGGCATGACAGACATCCTTCCAGCAGGAACATCATCCTGCTAACTCGGTGTCCACTGCACGGGGTGAACCTCACCAACGTCATGGACAGTGGACCGTCCATGAGAACGGGCTTGTGCCGATGTCCGTGACATCGCGGCGCGCGGTACTCGATCGCTTGCTCCGTGCAATGCAACTATCACATTGATTCAATCGAGCTTTTGCATGGATCGATGCTTGCCGGATTGCGGGCTGCCTGCCAAGGTGTTGATCTGTGACTGGGGACTTCTGTGGCTGCGTTTCGCTGTGTCCGCAAGCGAGCTCCTCATTGAATCTGAATATCGGGGTTCCATCGCGGAGGGTTCAATTTATATGCTCGCGTTCCGCTCAAGAAAACAGTGTCAGGTGCTCGCGTCAATCGGATCGGTGGTGGTCGGACTCGACGTGGCAGCACCTCCATCCGCCTGTACGGAGTCGGCTGGTTCATCCATGACGGCCCGCGCGCACCTCGTCGTTCGCAGCTCGAACTCCTGTGTCGATTCTCGCCTGGTGACTACTGGCTCTTCGCTGAGAAACAACAGCTGGGATCACGCGTACGGCGTCGTGCATCCGTGGAGCCGAACAAATATTCGGCCACTCTTACCGTGAGCGCCGGGTGTGACTACCTCCGATCGAGGCGGGCGGGTAGTCGGTCGGCGCGATGAGAAAACGCTATCACAACTCGAACTACAGAGCAGGTAACGTGGATTTCACCACCCCTGTGGAGAGAGACTCTTCCAGATTTGCGGGTGCGCCGGCGCCAATGGTCAGTTCTGTCAGCCGTCACCGGCGGGTTTTGTCGTGGCCGAGACCCGGTACCCGGAGCTGGTGAGGCGCGTTGATCGCTGCCATGGCGGCCAGCGCCGGAACTGCCCTCTCCTGCGTCCGGTGTGCATGGCCCCGACGGCGAATCGTGGTTGCCCCAGCAATCCGGCGGGAAGCGCTCCAAGGCCGGTTCTGAACCGCCCGGATGCGTGGCCGACCCCAGGGCCACGTAGCTCGCACGAACACGTGCGGGCCCGGGCACCCAGTCGAATGAACCATGGTCGGCTGGGTGCGCTGGAAAGCCGGGGTGGCTGAGGCACCCCCCCAACCTCGGCCGCCCCGGTCTGCGTGTTCAGGAACCAGCGACGGAGACGGCGCTTCGGCCCACAGGAGAAGTTCGGCGACGACAAGCAACCTGGGTGCTCGCGGCCAGGGATGACGCTGTGGTGGGGCTGCTCTGCGCGCAGGGTGCCCATGCGGTACGGCGGGCTCAAATTGTCCAATTTGGACACTGCGAGCTCGCCGCGCACGTGGCAACTGGGCAGTTCCCTGCGCGACAAGGTGACCCCGCAGGGAGCGGTGGTCTGGCCCGTGCAGCGGCACGTCACTGAGCGGCAGCACGACATGTTCCCGCCCGCTACTGCTCTTCGGCGAGTTCGAGGACAACACGGCTGCGGTGCTGGCGCCCGCCACGGCTGCGAAGCGTGACGGTCGAACCGGTTGAACGAACGATGGGATACCGGACCGCGGGCCACGTGAACATCAGGATGGGCATCCAGTCGCGTGGGCCGCGACGCCAAGCTCGGCGCGGTTCGCCATCCCGTGCACGCCGATCGACCGGCGCACGGCCATCATCGCGGGTAGCCCCGGGATCGAAGATGGGAAGGGAATCTCGTTCTCGGCAGCGGCAACCGCTCGACGGCCGCTACGCTGGCATGCCGGACCAGCCGCTACCCGCATCTGGTCCACTGTAGACGCAGTCATGTGTACACTGCGGATGGCGGTGCACTCGCGGAGCGCTGTTGACAGCGGTCGGGTGCGCATTGACCTGAGAGCGGGAAACGTAGATCACGCATGATGAAACCATTTTGGGGGAACGATGCGAATCGGTCTGTACATCGGAGATCAGGGTGATCTCCAGTCCCAGATCGCGCGGACACGCGCAGCGGCCGAACACGGGTTGGCCAGCGTCTTCTTCAACCAGGTCCTGGCATGGGACCCGGTTACCGTCGCGGCGCTCGCCGGGACGGCCGTGCCCGGCATCGAGTTGGGCACGGCTGTCGTGCAGACCTACCCCCGCCACCCGATTTCACTCGCCGGACAGGCACTCACGGCAGCTGCCGCCACCGGCAATCGATTCACCCTTGGGGTCGGGCCGAGCCACAAACCGTTCATTGAGGGCGTGTACGGCTTGTCCTATGACCGGCCCGCGCACCACACGCGCGAGTACCTGACCGCGCTGCGCACCGAACTGTCGGGCGCCGGCCACGTCCAAGTACCCGGTGCGCTGCCTCCGCCGGTGCTGCTCTCCGCGCTTGGCCCGGTGATGCTGCGCATCGCAGGCGAACTGGCCGACGGTACCGTCACGGTGTGGGCGACTCCGGCGACGATCGCCGATCACATCCGGCCCAGGATCGACGCCGTCGCCGAAGATCCACGTGTTGTGGCGGTTGTGATGGTAAGCGTGACCTCCAGGCCGGACGTGGTGCGCGACGAGGTCGCCAGTGTGCTCGGCTCCGCGTCGGACTTCGCCAGCTATCGGACGCTCCTCGACCGTCAGGGGCAGCGCAACGTAGCGGAGACGATCGTCGCCGGGGACGAGAACACAGTCGCCGCCGCGATCCGTGCGTACAGCGACGCGGGTGCGACCGATGTGCTGGTCAGTCTCGTTGGCAACGACGTCGAGAAGGCCAGGACGCTGACATTGGTCGGGCAACTAGCCAGCTCCCTGTAGGCCGCGCCACACGCTGTTCTGTGTCCTAGGATGTCTGTCATGGAATGCGCGTGTCGTGGGCTGCCGCGATCGGTGTGGTGCACGGTGATCACCGGCGCGAGTGCCGTCCCCTAGCGACGCCAGGTAGTACATATAGGACACTGTCTCGCGGACCCGATGCGCGCAGCCCGGTAGACGCGACCGCTCGCCGGCAGAGGGGCGCGTTGCCGTTGACCGAAAGTACTTGACCGATCCGTGCCGGAAGAGCGCGTACCGGCGACATGGCCTCGTGTGCTTGTTCCATCGACAGTGATCAGTCAGGCTGCGACTCGATGTTGCCCTGCCCCGGTAGGAGAGGACGCATGAAGGTCCGTTCATAGCGGAGCACGCAACCGCTTTCGTCCCTGATGCGATCCGCTTGGATGAAGTCGGCGTCGACGCCGAAGAGCCGCCGGTAGTCCTCGTAGGCCGCGAGGCTGGGAAAGCTGAAGAGGGCGAAAGCCTTGTCGCTGGCGCCTTCCGCTGGCAGAAAGTAACCGTGGTGGATGCCACCGTGCAGATCCACCAAATCCATCCAGCGACGACCGAAACGTTCGAACGCGTCGATCTTCGCAGGATCGATCACGTACTCGACAACACAAGTGATCACGACTGAGACTAGCAACACTCCCTGATCGGCGTGCCAGGACGTGGTGAGCCGTCGTCTCAGTTGAGGTGTGGATGGTGCTCGACCGGGGGTGGGTCGAACGTCGGCATGCCGTACGTCACCGCACCGGTTCGACGCTGGAGCGCCGCGCCGATCTGGACAAGCTCGTCCTCAGCGCCGCTGCAGCAGAGGTGCAGTCCGTACTTCGCCGATCGAGCCTTCCCTTTCGGCTCAACGATCCGGGTTTCCAGGTTGTCGCGGATGGCCACCAGCCAAGGATGCTGACTGGGTCCTGCATGGGCAGCTCGGTGACGGCACCGTGACCCCGGCGTCTCAACCCGGTACCGGCCACCGGGCTTGCCGCTGCCACCAGGATCCGGGTGGCGGAGAACCCTTCCCGCGCAGTCATCGCCTGGTCGATCTTCTGTTGGGGCGCGAACACGACGGGTCAGCTCGGTGACGGCAACACCATCGATCGCCTACCACCCGTAGTGGTACAAGGGATCCCAAGCACGACCGGGGTAGCGGGGGACGCGGCCACTCCTGTGCCCTGACCGGCGGGACCGGCCAGATGTGCGCGGTCACGGCTGGCTGCGTTCTGCGGAGCTGGGGACATGATGGCCTTGGTCTGCTGGACGAAGGCGTCGTCGACGACAGCGTGGCGTTCGTGGCAACGCTGGAGCCGGGTCAAGGTCTACAGACCGTGCTTGCCTCACTGATCTGTGTGATCACACTCCGGGCGTCACTCCCTCCGCTCCGATGTGGCCATGACGGATACTTCGCGAGCTGCTATCGTCGTTGCACGGTGCGGGAATTTCTGTCGTGGACGGCCCTGTCCGAGCTTGCACGACCATCCCGATTGTGTTCAACAACGCGGGCCTTGACCCGCTCTGAATATCGAACGAAGAAGGGCAACGTTATGCGTTTTGCATTCGTCATCATCGAGAACGAACGATCCCGAAAGTCAGTAGTCGAAGATAGAGCTGCGCACCGCCGAGGAATTGAGGAATGGATGAAGCGCGCGGCTGCCGAAGGATATCTACTCGGCGGCGAAGCTTTCGAGACGGAGTCGATTGCGCCGGTGACTATCCGGCGGGACGCCGACCTGGCCCCTGTGGTCACCGAAGGGCCTTTCGCTGGTTCGGATGAGACCCTTGGCGGCTACATCCTCATCGAGGCCGCAGGGATGCAAGAAGCGGTCGAAATAGCGAAGAGTTGGCCAGCCACGGGCGAAAGCCTTGAGGTCAGGCCCCTCTGGGAAGCCAGCTAGAGAATTACACCTGAGCGAGCCTTCGACCAGAGTCGAAAGATCTTGAAGGTGTGAAATGCAGGATTGACGACAATTTTCCATAAAGACGACGCCTTGGATTGCGCACGGTCAGTCCAAGGCGCCGGATCACTCGCCTGTCGAGAGCGGAGCGTGAGTTCCCAGCCGGGATGGCCAGGACCGAATCCTTGTTCCTCGTGTTGGATGAAGACAATGAGATTACCCGCAGCGGCTGCCCTGGCACGGAGAGCGGCGATGATATCAACGAGCGCATCACCGTTTGCGGCCTCCGCTATATATTTGACCTGCACGTCGATGATGAGTAGAGCAGCGGTTGTTGTCATGTCAACACCCTGTCAAAAAAATCGATTCATCGCGTTGCGGGCAGTAAAGTGCTGCACTGCGGCTGGAGGCCAGCTCCCACTGAAATGCGCGAGCAAATGGGGAACTGTTGTACCTTGCTGAACTCTCCGCGTGATAGAAACTTCTTCGTTGAAGGCGGGTCGGGGTTAGTCGTTCTCAAGAAAGTGGGAAGAACTGAGTTCCATGACGGTGCGGACGAAGTGCGCGGTGCGAAGGTCGCGGCTTCCCATGGGCCAGGCGATCGAAACACGGTACGGACTGGCGTCGAGCACAGGCCGGTATGCGATGTCGGCCCGCGGGGCATGTTCTGCCAGCGTTACCGGAACCAGAGCCACAGCCTGGCCGAGCGCGACGACTTCGAGCAGCTGAGAACTGTCGGTCACCACTGGCCCCGCCGTGTTCAGAACTGGATGTTCTTGCTCGTCCTGCCCTGCCCAGAACGCTTGCTGGGCAGGAGTCGCGTTCGGCCCCTGCGGGAACGGCAGGCCGACCAAGTCCCGACAAAACAGCGTGGTTCGCGCGGCGAGCGAGTGACGCGCTGGCATAGCGGCAACTCGCGGTAGGCACGCCAGGGTTTCGATCTCGAGACCCCGATGCTCGGCGGGTGAGCCTATCAGCGCGATGTCGGCACGGCCGTCGCGTACCATTTGCGCTTGCTCACCGTAGCTACTGACGATCATCTCGATTTCAACGTCGGTATTCAACGTGCGATAGGCATCCGCGACCCGACGGAGCAGATCGGTGACGACGCCCGCCTTGGCGGTGATGACCAGAGGTGGTATGCCTCGCGCGGCGCGGGCGGTCCGAAGTATGGCAGCCGAGACCGCGTCGAGTACACGAGTTGCTTCCTCCAGCAGCGTCAGACCGGCAACAGTCAGTTCTACCCGGTGGGTGGTGCGTTCGAACAGCTTCGCGCCGACCCTGTGTTCGAGTCGAAGGATCGCTCGTGACAACGGCGGCTGGGTCATCCCAAGCCGCTCCGCCGCACGAGAGAAACTCAGTTCTTCCGCCACGGCCCTGAAGTACTGCAACTCCCTGACCTCTACACCTGTCATACCGTTTGAGTATAAGCATATGCTCAACTGATCTTTGCACCTGCTCGGTGATCTGCTGAACTGGTACCGCAAGGGGGTGTCACATGGAGGAATGCCAGGCGCGTGTGGCTCTGGTGACTGGAGCGAACCAGGGTATCGGCGAGGAGATCGTTCGTCGTCTGGCGGCAACGGGGATGACAGTCTACCTCGGGGCCCGAGACATCAGTCCCGGTCAGCGAGCAGCTGAGGATCTGAGCGGGGATATTCGCGTCGTTCAGCTTGATGTGACTGACCAGCTGCAGATCGACGCCGCTGTGAACTATATCGACTCAAACTCGGGAAAACTCGATGTTCTGATCAACAACGCGGGCGTTGTCGTGGAGTGGCTGGTCCCGGCAGATCAGGTTTCCGCGTCACTCACTCGCAGAGTCTAAGGATGAATGTGTCGGAATTGGAACGAAACAAAACGGTCGTTCGGGCGTACCTGGACATGGTTTTCAACCGAAGGCAACCGGTGGAAGCGTTTGCTGAGCACGTCGGCGACGCTTATGTGCAGCACAACCCGCATGCGCCGGACGGAATTGAAGCCAGTCGCGACTTTCTGGCGAGTCTGGTCGGGCAATCCGAGCACCTTTCGCTCGAAATCAAACGAATCATCGCGGAAGGCGATCTGGTCGTCACGCATGGCCTGATAAAATTCGGCTCCGGTGATCGCGGTTCCGCTTTCGTGGACATCATGCGCCTACGAGACGGCAAGATCGTCGAACACTGGGATGTAGTGCAAGCGGTGCCTGAGAACCCGGCGAACGATAACTCCATGTTCTGAAGAAAGAATTGCGTGCGGCTGAAGTTTTTCTCTGATGCGAACATGGCAGCTGGTGCCCCGGTTCAGTGCTCCATCGTCCCTTGGACACGTCGAGCCACCGATGGGCCTCGATCAAGGAGTGCGGTCGACACTGTTATGAGTGGACCATGCTGATGCTGCCGTCTGACAAAGAATTGGACACGGCACCTACAGTGCTCCAACTCAGAATTTTCTGGGTGTTGTCAGAGGAGTTGCATTTCGGGCGAGCGGCAGCTCGGCTGTACATGAGTCAGCCAGCGCTGAGTCGCCAGCTCAGCGCGCTCGAGCGGCGGCTGGGGGTTCAGTTGGCGGTGCGAACCAGCAGGGTGGTCCGGATAACTGAAGCCGGCGCCGCTTTGCTTCCTGCGATACTTGAGGTACTGCATGCCGTCGCCCGACTGCAGCGTGTTTCCAATGACTACTCAACCGGTTTGAGTGGGAGAGTCGTCATTGGGACTGTGGGTGCGGAGGCGGCAATGGACCATACCACATCGATACTCCAGGAGTTGCGCGCTCAAAATCCCTCCGCCCAAGTAGAGTTGCGTCTTCTCGACGCGGTTTCTCAATTTGATGATCTGATTTCGGGCCGGGTCGACGTGGTGTTTTGCCGACCGCCAGTTCCGGACGGCATCGGTGTTCATCACTTGCGGAGTGAAGCAATGGTTGCGTGCGTGTCCGCGCTCGACCCGCTCTCTGCGCACCCCTTGGTGAAACTCGTAGATCTGGAGGATCGATGTGTGGTTTCGTTCCCAGACGAGGTTCCCCGGAAGTGGCGTGATTTTTGGGCGGTCGATCCGCGTCCAAGTGGAGTGCCGGTCAAATACGGTCCGGTCGTCCGTGACGTCGAGAGCATGCTTGCCGAAGTCGCCCAAAACTCCGCAATCGCCTTTTTGCCCGCTGCTGCCAAGGATTTATTCGTGCGGCCTGGAGTCGTTTACGTGGACGTTGAAGACTTGCCTCTGTGTACGTCGGCGATCGCGTGGCTCGACAAAATGGAAAATGGTCCAGTAGTCAAAGCGGTTCAGGCGGCGCTGAGAAAAGCATGGCCGCACAATAGGGACACTTCAACCCATCTGCTTTAAGTCACATGAAGCGACAGGTAGTTGCCGTGCGTTTCTCGACCGCCAAGGGCGGCGTAATGCGGCTGTGGCGCACTCCTGGCAAAGGGCGACGGCGTCGTCGCCGCAATCCACACGTGCGGCGATGCTGGTGGGATCGATGTGCTGGTCAATCGGAAATATGGCGGAAAGGGCAGGACTGAAGCTGGGTGGACAACTAGTCGGCTCCTGTGGTGCCATCGTAGTAGCACCTCCAAACCCTACTGCCGCTGCCAAATGATCTGCCAGCACCGGCAGCTGACCAGATGCTCACCGGCCAGCTTTCTCGGGTACGAAAGGACATGTCCCGAGTTGTGGGGCCTGTTGAACGCTTCGGTGACGGCATGGAGCACCATCGCGCCACCGCGCCGCTCGGCGCGGTTTCCTTGTGCCGGCGCAGAACATGAATGAACATCGGTGCATCACGGAGACACGGAGCGCGCGGCCGGTTCGGCCCTTCCATCGATGAACGACGGAATCGGCTCGGAAGGCGATACGAAGTCGAAGTGAAGTCTCCTTGTGGCAACATCCTCACCGCCAAGGAAGGCGCCGGCGGTCGCTGGGGGCTCGGGGTGATCAGATGTGACTGTTGTGGACGAGGAGGAAGATGACCAAGATTCCGTTCGTAGTCCACATCATGCGGACGAGCACTCGCAGCGCCGGAGTTCAGCCCGCAACAGCCGTGACTTGGCCCGGGAGCAACGGTGCCGCTGCGAAACCTCGATTGCCGGCTGACTTCACGAGCTGCGGAATCTCGCGTGTGGAAAGCAGAGCTGCGCAGCTGGCAGGAGCACTTTCCATATAGGACGGTGACGCTATGCCGCGAACTCCTCTGCGGGTGGTCGCACTCGGACCGGTCGGTGTGCTGATCGGCGACGTTCATGCGAACCTCGGTGGGCCGAAACCGAGGGCGCTCCTGGCCGCGTTGATGTTGGAACCGCGGAGGGTGTTGGCCGTCGATCGTCTGGTCGACCTCATCTGGGACGACCAGCCGCCGCGGTCGGCCGCAGCGCTCGTGCATACCTACGTGTCCACGTTGCGGCGGGGGCTCGGCGCGGTCGGGGCCGCGTCCGTTCTGGTCACCCAGGTACCTGGATACTTGCTCGATGTCGACCCGGCTGATGTCGATCACGTGGCGTTCGCTCAGTACGTCGCCGCGGCGCGGCTCGCGGATCGGGAGCACGAGTACGTGACGGCAGCCGAACAGTACCGTCAGGCCATCGGACTGTGGCGTGGGTCGGCGTTCGGTGGTGTCGAGGCGCGGTTTGCGCGTGCTCGCGCGGCCGTCCTCGAGGACGAACGCCTGGCCGCTGAGGAAGGGCTCGCCAGGTGTGAGATCGCGATGGGTTTCTTCTCCGCTGCGGTCTCCCGGCTCACCGGGCTTGTGACCGCACACCCTTTGCGTGAGGGGACCCGTGGTTTGTTGATGCGTGGCCTGTATCTCAGTGGCCGTCGGGGCGACGCGCTCGGAACCTACCGGGAGGGCCGTGCAGTCCTGATCGACCGGATCGGGATGGAACCAGGTACCGAGCTGCGCGAACTCCACACCCAAATTCTCGACGGCACGGTGGGCGCGCCCATCCAGCAGACGCCCAGGAGGGTGCCGGTGGCACCCAAGATGCTGCCGCGCGACACCGCCGACTTCACCGGCCGTCACCTGCAGGTCGAGGCGGTGACCGGGATGTCGCGGTCCGGTCTTGCGACACCGATCGCGGTGGTCTCCGGTGCGGGAGGCACTGGCAAGTCCACTCTGGCCGTCCACTGCGCACACCTGCTCGCTTCGGTCTATCCGGACGGTCAGCTTTACGCCGACCTGAGCGAAGGCAGCAAAACAAAGGGCAGCACGGTCGTTCTGGGTAGGTTTCTCCGCGCGCTCGGGGTGAACGGTGCGGACCTTCCGGACGACACCGAGGAACTCGCCGAGCTGTACCGCGGGACAGTTGCAGGCAGACGAATGGTCGTCGTGCTGGACAACGTTCGCGGGGAGGGACAGGTACGCAAGCTCCTGCCCGGCTCCAGCAACTGTCTGGTGATCATCACCAGCCGGTCTCGGCTCGCCGGGATCACCGGGGCGGTGCTGGTCGAGCTGGACACCCTGCCGCCGCCCGCCGCCACCGAGATGCTGACGCGGTTCGCCGGAGCCGAGCGTGTGGCGACCGAACCCGCGGTCGCGGACGACATCGCCCGGTTGTGCGGCGGGCTTCCACTGGCCATCCGGATCGCCGCCGCGAAACTGCGATTGCGACCTCATCTACCCTTGCAGGCGCTCGCGAGGCGGTTGTCCGATCACCGCCGCAGGCTGGACGAACTCACGGTGGGCGACCTGGCGATCCGATCCAGCCTCGAACTCGGCTACAACGAGCTGGCCGACGTGCCACGGCACGCTTTCCACCTGCTCACCTTGCTGGACCTGCCGGACTTCGCCTCTTGGGTGGCCGCACCGCTACTCGACACCACTCTTGACGACGCCGACGAGGCGGTCGAGCAGTTGGTGGAACTACGTCTCCTGGACGTCGCCGGCACCGACGGAGCCGGCCGCGTTCGCTACCGCTTCCATGACCTCGTGCGACTCTACGGCAGCGAGAAGGCGCTGCGTCACGAAACAGCCGACGTGCTCGCCGCATCGTTCCGGCGAGTGTTCGCGGCACTCATCGCCATGGTCGAGACCGCAGCGGTGCGCATGCCGGGAAGCACACTCGCGATTCCACCCACAACGGTGCCTTTGGCAGAGCTCGATCCTCGGCTCGCCAAAGAGGTCATCGCCGACCCGGCTGGGTGGCTCACCGCAGAGACCCCCGCCATCGTGCGCATGGTGGAGCGAGCGCACGAACTGGGCGTCGACGAGGCGAGCACTACCCTGATCACGTCTCTTCTGTCCACGCCATCCGCACTGCGCAACGGGTGCAACGGCTGGCAACGTGCCCTCGACATCGCGCTGACCGCTGCCCGGTCCGCCGGGAACCAATGCGCCGAGGTCACCATCCTTACCGGACTAGGTCAGCTGTGCTTCGAACGCGACGAGTTCGACCGTGCAACGCCATCTCGCACGGGTGGCAGAGGCCCGAGTCTCTCTGGCTGAGGCCGTCGCGCTCGTGGGCCGGATCGTGACCAGGGCGGGTTGGCCGCTGCCCGGTATGGCCCGGCGGCCATCGACCGCGACCACGGCGATCTCGACGCCACCACCACGGCGTTGGAGCGGTGTGTCGAGCTGCACCGTGAGCTGGACGAGCTGCGCGCTGAGGCGCTTGTCCCTACACGGTCTTTCTGTGTGCACCAGGACACTCCGCGAGCTCGAACTGGTCGGCGGCCGCCTCCCGCTGCCACCGAGCACCTCACGACTGCACTGGAGCTGTGGCG
Source organism: Kibdelosporangium phytohabitans (assembly GCF_001302585.1). Classification (GTDB taxonomy): domain Bacteria; phylum Actinomycetota; class Actinomycetes; order Mycobacteriales; family Pseudonocardiaceae; genus Kibdelosporangium; species Kibdelosporangium phytohabitans. The sequence goes on from NZ_CP012752.1 coordinate 3,489,621, forward strand.
TGAGCTGGCTCTGCCGCTGCGGGAGGCCCGCACGCCGCGTGATCTCGCTGCAGCGAGCGGCTCGGCCACTCACTGGGCAGAGGGGCTGCGCATCTTCGCAGCGCACGAAGCCAGAGAGGGGAATGAGCTCGCCGACGTCGACCCTGAGATGTGGCGTCAGATGTCCTACGGCCACTTGCAGACAACCTACAGCCCGGCTTGCAGGGAGTCTGCAGGCGACTCCGTAATGCTACAGGCGGCAAGTAACCAACGACGACGACTGATGGTTATCTCGGCGTGCCGTGCTCGCCGACAGTCACACCGCAGGACGCGGTCGTCGTCGGATAGGTCGGCACTCGGAAGTCGCCGGCCTTGCGAGAGGAACCGCGATGCATCTGAAATCGATTCTCCGCCGTGGTGTCGTGATCGCCGCAGCGGCCGCACTGAGCGGCGCTCTGTTCACCGGGGGCGCCGCCGCCTCGATCTCCCCATCTGCCGACGGCGACATGGGCGCGCTCTTCAACTGCGCCACCTATCCAAGCGACCAGCAGGTGACCCGCAGCCAGGTCCTGGCCCGTGCTCAGACCTGGATCGACGCCCGCGTGCCGTACAGCCAGGCCGCTTGCCACGACAACCAGCAGGGCAGTTACCGAACCGACTGCTCCGGCTACGTGTCCATGGCGTGGGGACTGCGGCGGTCCTTCACCACCTCCGACATCCATCTGGTGTCACACACCATCGCCCGCTCGGACCTGCGGCCGGGTGATGCGTTGAACAACGCCGGCTCGCACATGGCCTTGTTCGTCGGCTGGGCGGACGCGGCGAGGACCAAGCCGATCGTCCGCGAACAGGCCGGCCCGCCCGGCGATCCGACCGCCGAGCGCGTGTGGTCTTCGGCAACGGCCGCCGGGTACACGCCCATCCGGTACAACAACGTCGTCGAGACCAACAACGCACACCCACGTTTTGTGTTCGTGAATGCGGCGGGGGATGTGTTTGCGAAGGATGATCCGTATGGTGCGTGGGTTGGTTTCTTTTCTGGTGGGGTGACGAAGGTGGTTGCCAGTGGTGATTGGACTGGGGTGTTGGCTGGTGGGAACTTTTATGCGAAGCAGGGTTTGTATGGTTCGTGGTTGACGTTGGCGGGTGGGGGTGACGTGCGGGATATCGCTGTTTCTGGTAATCGGTTCGCGTTTGTGTCGGGTGCGGGTTTGTTTGCGAAGGATGGCGTGTATTCGTCGTGGGTCGAGCAGGGTTCTGCGGGTAGTCGAGTGGTGTTGGATGGTGATTGGATCGGGTTTCTTGGTGGTGGCGTGTTTTATGCGAAGAAGGGTTTGTATGGTGCGTGGTTGACGATGTCGGGCGGTGGTGGGGTGACGGATATCGCGATTGAGGGTGATCGGTTCGCGTATGCGACGAATGGTGGTGTTTACGCGAAGGATGGCGCTTACTCGTCGTGGGTGACGTTGGGTGGCGGCGGTACGAAGGTCGTGTTGGATGGTGATTGGATCGGTGTGCTTTCTGGTGGGAACTTTCATGCGAAGCAGGGTTTGTATGGTTCGTGGTTGGCGTTGGCCGGTGGTGGCGGGGTTACCGACATCACCATGAGCGGCGGCTGGTTCGGTATGGCGGCCGGTGGCAATTTCCTGGCCAAGCAAGGTGAGTACTCGAGCTGGACCACTTTCGCCGGTGGCGGTCAGGTCATCGCCACCGCCATCACCTCTGTCGGTTAGAACCGGACTCTGCCCGTTGTGGATCGACCAACAATCACACCTGTTTCCGTCGAAAGGACCGAGAAATTGTCACGCACACTGAAATCGCCACTGCGCCTGCTCCGCGGAGCGCTCGTCGCCTCCCTCGTCACCGCTACCGCCCTGTGCATGGCGACCACATCCGCGGTTGCCCGGCCCGGTGATGCCCCGGCCGCTGAGGACATCGGGATTCTCTGCACAATCCCGCCAGACCGCGACCTGAACGTCACACGAACAGTGCGGCAGGTCGCGAGAGATCTGAACGTCTCGGACAAGGTGTTGTTATCCGGTTTCGAGGCGGGTTGGGTAGAGACCCGCATGAACAACCTCACCTGTGGTGACCGGGACTCGCTCGGCGTATTCCAACAGCGGCCGTCCCAAGGATGGGGGACGCCAGAGCAGATCATGAACGTCTCCTACGCGGCCACGAAGTTCTTCAACGGCGCCATCGCCTCCGAGCGCAACCACCCCGAATACGCCGCGTGGCAGATCGCGCAGGACGTGCAGCGCTCCTGTTGTCCCGACCGCTACGCTGCGGCCGAGGGCAAGGCGCGGACACTGATCACAGAGGTCGGCACTCCGCACTCACGTTTTGTGTTCGTGAATGCGGCGGGGGATGTGTTTGCGAAGGATGATCCGTATGGTGCGTGGGTTGGTTTCTTTTCTGGTGGGGTGACGAAGGTGGTTGCCAGTGGTGATTGGACTGGGGTGTTGGCTGGTGGGAACTTTTATGCGAAGCAGGGTTTGTATGGTTCGTGGTTGACGTTGGCGGGTGGGGGTGACGTGCGGGATATCGCTGTTTCTGGTAATCGGTTCGCGTTTGTGTCGGGTGCGGGTTTGTTTGCGAAGGATGGCGTGTATTCGTCGTGGGTCGAGCAGGGTTCTGCGGGTAGTCGAGTGGTGTTGGATGGTGATTGGATCGGGTTTCTTGGTGGTGGCGTGTTTTATGCGAAGAAGGGTTTGTATGGTGCGTGGTTGACGATGTCGGGCGGTGGTGGGGTGACGGATATCGCGATTGAGGGTGATCGGTTCGCGTATGCGACGAATGGTGGTGTTTACGCGAAGGATGGCGCTTACTCGTCGTGGGTGACGTTGGGTGGCGGCGGTACGAAGGTCGTGTTGGATGGTGATTGGATCGGTGTGCTTTCTGGTGGGAACTTTCATGCGAAGCAGGGTTTGTATGGTTCGTGGTTGGCGTTGGCCGGTGGTGGCGGGGTTACCGACATCACCATGAGCGGCGGCTGGTTCGGTATGGCGGCCGGTGGCAATTTCCTGGCCAAGCAAGGTGAGTACTCGAGCTGGACCACTTTCGCCGGTGGCGGTCAGGTCATCGCCACCGCCATCACCTCGTTCAACTGACACGACGCCTTGATTCACGGCCAGTGCCCGGTCCATTCATTTGCAGGAGATTCCCTTTCCATGAAAACGCGCAGAAAAGGCCAGCTTCTGGCCGCCGTCCTCGTGGCCCTCGGCGCCGCTCCAACGGCCACACCGGTAGCTGCCGCCGCCCCCGTGGCGCCGGCGGTCCAAGAGGACACCAGGCCGCGCTTCGAGCCGAGACTGTTGTCCCGCATACTCAAGGCGAACACCTACGCGCAGAATCGGCCCGGATTCGCCGGCATCGTAGTGCGAGATCGCCAGACCGGAGCGGTGTGGCGCAACTCGCACTCCGGCACGTTGATCTGGGCGTGCTCCACTCCCAAGCTGGCAATGGTAGTGGATCTGTTGCTACGCAACGACTCCGGCGCCATCTCGCTGACGCAAGAGGACCGCGACCTGATGCACCGGATGCTGAACTCCAGTGACAACGACGCGGCCACCACACTGTGGTACCGCTACGGCGGGGAAGCGGAGTTCGCGGCGCGTTTCCCGTCCTACGGCATGACCGACATGCGATTCACCGACCAGCACCCGCACCACTGGGGCTGGATCCTCACCACGACGAACGATCTCGACCGCCTCATCAACCACGTGCTCGAGGAACTTCCGGCCAAGCACCGCGACTACATTGTCAACGAGATGCGCGCCGTTGACGCCAACCAGCAATGGGGCGTGTGGGGCGCGGGAGCCGCCGCCAGCCCCGGCAACAAGAACGGTTGGGCCGACGACAACGACGACGGCTCGTGGTTGATGAACACGGTGGGTTTCGTCGGTCCAGCCGAGCGCTACACCGTTGCCATCATGGACAACACCCAGGTCGTCGAGAACGGATTCGCCATCGGCATGGAAACCACGACGGAGACCAGCAGAATCATGTTCGAGGGCTACTTCCGCTGATCATGACATTTCGAGGCTCGACCGGGCCGTCCTCATCATGTCCCGGTCGAGCCTCCAGGCCGGCCGATGTCGGGATCAAAAACTCACCGAGATGACCGGGCGACCGGTACATCTTGTCCCGCAAGACATACACCGGCTCCGGCCCTGTCGCATGTCTCGGTCTGTCATCACGCCAGTCCAGGCCGGGCTGCCGTGCTACCCGTAGACGTGCAAGGGTTATGGGATCCCGGAGTAATGTCCACCATGGATTAGGGTGTGTCCGTTGCGAACGGTCATCGTCACCATGTCCGCTCCCGGCAGCGAGTACTGCGGATCGCTCTTCCCGGTCAGACCGGGAAGAGCGACCCAGTTCCTGCACCATGTGCCGTCCCGACTGCCGTTCCCGATCGAGGACACTTGTCGTTGGTGCTCGTCGAAGCGGACTGACAGCTGGTGAGCGACGAGACCTGGGCAACTCGACGGGTTTCGCCCGGTTTCCCACTCCGCCCAGTACTGTCCGAGCTGTAGTGCACGCTGATCAGAACCTGGAGAGCTGGCCATGTCCACCGCTGACGCCGAGGCCGGGCGTGCGCCCAGCGCGCTGAGACTGCTGAAGGCGAACGGGCCGCTGCGCGCGTTGTTCACCGCGCGCGTAGTGTCCTATGCGGGCGACTCCCTCAGCCTGGTCGCGCTCATGCTGCACGTAGCGAACACAACCGGGCAGGGCTTGGCCGTCGCGCTGCTGCTGCTTGTCGGCGACTTCATCCCATCGCTGCTGGGGCCGGTCACCGGCGCCCTCAGCGACCGGTTCGATCTGCGCCGCGTGATGATCGTCTGCGAAATGGTCCAGGGTGGTCTGATGCTGGCCATCGCGCTGGTGCTGCCACCGTTGCCGCTGCTGCTGGCTCTGGTCGGTGTGCGCGCCATCGCGGGACAGGTGTTCCAGCCCGCCTCCCGCTCGGCCATCCCGGCCATGGTGGGGGAGCGCGACCTGGAAACCGCGAACTCCTCGATCGGTTTCGGCTCCAACTGCGCCGAGGCGTTCGGTCCGCTGGTGGCCGCCGCGCTGCTGCCGTTCATCGGCGTCCAGGGTGTGCTGCTCGCCGACGCGGGGACGTTTCTGCTCTCCGCAGTGGTCCTGCTGGCCACCAAACCGATGCCCCCGGCCGGCGATCCGGACGCTGAGCACAGCGGCCTGCTCAGCTCGGCGAAGGTGGGCCTGGGCTACATCCTGCGCACCAGGGCGGTCCGAATCATCTCGCTGGGTTTCTGCGCCGTGGTGTTGTTCAACGGTGTGGACGACGTGGCTCTGGTATTGCTGGCCAAGGACACGTTGCGATCCGGCGACTCCTCGGTCGGGCTGCTGCTCGGCGCGGTCGGCATCGGCCTGCTGGTCGGGTACGCGCTGCTGACCCGCTACAGCGGCAAGCTGGCCTTGCCCACCCTGCTGGTCGCCGGGTTCCTCGTCTCCAGCGCGGGCAACTTCCTGACCGGCCTGGCCTGGTCGGTGGCCGCGGCGTTCACCGTGCAGGCCGTGCGTGGTCTAGGTATCGCGGGCATGGACGTCGCCTCGTCGACCATGCTCCAGCGGATGGTGCCCGCAGGCATGCTCGGCCGTGTCTTCGGCAACCTCTACGGCGCGATCGGCGTCGCGGCCGCGGTGTCCTACGTCGCCGGCGGCCTGCTGCTGGACGCGACCAACGCGCCCGTCACACTCATGATCGCCGGTGGCGGCGGTGTCCTGTTCACGCTAGTGGTGGCGTTCTCGCTACCGAAGGCGCTGCGCAAGTACACCAATGCAGAAACCGGGCCAAACCAACGCAATCGTCCCGAGACCGTAGGCCTGCCCGAGGTGCCTGCCATGCACACCCACACCGGCCCCGGCAGCTCGGTCGAGCTGGACTCACCGGTGGAACATCCCCCGCAGTCGAGCCGGGAGCACCGCGAGGATCCACAGTCCGATCGACCGCCGCCAAGCTGACGTCGTCGATACCGACTTCGTGCGCCACCAGGCACATAGCCCCGAGACGCAGTCGAGCCCAGTACACCGGGGATCTCGGCGCCCACGCAGGTCAGGTTGACGCTGCCGGTTGCCGAAGCCAAGAAGTCCGTTGCCGTTCGCCGCCGCGATGAAACCAATGTGGACCTGTGCGCCAGCTGTGGCGGTGGATCTGGCGGAGGGTGTACTTATTCCTGGCGTGCGCTATTCCTCGGCGCTGGAGTTCTGGCGGCTGGAGAACCTCCCCCGTCGTAGCGCCGAGCCATCGCAGTCAGGGTGTCGGCGATGCGGGCGCGCAGGGCCACCGGGGCCAGCACCTCGGCGTCGGGCCCCAGGCGCAGGATGTCACGCACGGCCTGGTCGTCGGTTTCGACGGGGATCGTGACCCGTGTCCAGCCGTCCGGCTCGGGTGTGGCGCTCTCGTGGGCGGCGTGGACGACCGCGGGCTCGGCCAGGTACGGCAGTCGGTGCAGTCCCGTGGGCGACAGGCGCAGCACGGCATGAGTCTGGTGGCGGCGAGCGTCGAAGTCGTTGAGGTACGTCTGCCAGTAGGCGGCGAGGTCGAAACCGGTGGCGCGGTCGAAGCTCTCGTCCAGGACGTGCACGTCACGAAGGCGAGAGATGCGGTAGGTGCGGAACTGCTCGTCCCGGCGGGCCACGAGGTACCACTGACCGCCCTTGGACACCAAACCGTGCGGTTCGATCGTCCGCGACACCTCATGAGGGCTCTCCCAACGTACGTACCGCATGTGGGCACGTCGCTGGTGCCACACCGCAGCGGCCACCTCCGTCAGGTGAGGGATGGGATCGGCTGCCTGGTACCAGGCCACGGCGTCGAGGTGAAACCGGTCCCGCAGGCGGGCGGCGCGTTCGCTCAAATCCAGAGGAAGCGCCGCTGCCAGCTTGAGCCGGGCGTGCTCGGCGGCCTGACCGAGACCGAGATCGGCGGCGACCGCGGGCAACCCGGTGAGGAACAGCGAATCGGCCTCGGCGGGGGTCAGCCCGGTCAACCGGGTGCGGTAGCCGTCGACCAGCCGGTATCCACCCTCGTGGCCTGCCTCGCCGTACACCGGTATTCCCGCCGCGCTCAACGCCTGGATGTCGCGGTAGACGGTGCGCTCAGAGACGTCGAGGTGGGCGGCCAGGTCGCGAGCGGTCGTCCGTTCCCGACTCTGCAGCAACAGGAGAATCGACATCAGACGGCTCGCGCGCACATCGAGATTCTCTCAAACTCCACTGACCGCCGATGTCAGTGGACCGGGTCTACCGTCCTGGCCCATGAGAATCGATGTCAACGAATTCGCCGGACGCTATGTCGCCGTGTGGAACGAGGCCGACCCCGACCGGCGTCACTCGGGCATTGCCGGGCTGTGGGCGGAGGACGGCGTGCAGTTCACCGACACCGGCGAGTACCGAGGGCACTCGGCCCTGCAGGCGCGGGTCACCGAGGCTCACCAGCAACTGGTCGAGCAGGGCGGGTTCGTTTTCCGAGCCGCAGGGGACACCGTCGGCCACCACGACGCGATCCGCTTCACCACGTACATGGTGCCCGCCCACGGCGGTGAGATCGCCTGGACCGGGTTCGTCTTCGTCCGGCTGGACGAAGACGGGCGGATCCTGCAGGACTATCAGTTCGGTGATGCGCCGACCGCCGGTGTGGCCACGGGGAACCCGCCAGGGACCAGGGCGGTCATGGAGGAGTTCCTGCGCCGAAGCGGAAAGGGACATCCCGAGCACATCGCCGAGCTGTACGCACCGAAGGTCGACTGGCGAGTCGACTGGCCGACCGAGAACCACCCCATCGTGCCCTGGATCCGCCCCCGGTCCACCCGAGCCGACGTCGCCGACCACTTCCACACGTTCAGCCAGCACTGCCCACCCGCCGAGGGCCACGTGTCGATCGACCACCTCATGGTCGACGGGATCAACGCCGTTCTGATCGGCACAAGCTCGCAGATGGTCAAGTCGACCGGCAAGCGTTTCGTCATGACGTTCGCGCTGCATCTCACCGTTGAGGACGGTCTGATCACCCGGCACCACATGTACGAGGACAGCCTCACGGTCGCCGAAGCGTTCGACCGGTCCTGACGGTATCTCCAGACCGGCATGCCCGACTAAGAGTCCGGCTACTCGTCCCCGCGTCCACGGCATCACGCTGTACACCGTCCGACGCTTGGCGGCGATCCCCTCGATGCCCTGCCCTACCGCACTCCCAACTTCCGAACGCGCTCGACTCCGGTGCTGTCGGGCAGGCTCAGCGGTTGCCCATAGAGGCTTCCATCCAATCTCTCACGAGTTCACGAATTCTGAGGTGGTCTTCGTCGGGAACCGAAGCGGTGGTGGTCGCTCATGAGAGTGGGCGAGTACTCCAGTTCGCGAACCGGTAGTCGCCGGTGGTGCGATCACCCATTGGAAGGTTGCCGGGCCTTCCGGTTCCTGCATGGTTACCTGTTCGTCGATGAGCAGGGTGAGGCCGGCTTGCCGGAGCAGTTCGCTGTTGGTCGCTGGGTCATGACTGCTGAAGTACACGGGGCGCCGAGCCAGTTGTTTCGACACCGTCGGTACTCCCGCAGGCCAAAGCAGCGGGAAACCACCCGCCGGGGCGCAGCCAGCGGGTGATCCTGGTGAAGAGAGCGGCGTGCGGTCGCCGGGGGATGTGGCCGATGGAGTAGAAGGCTGTCACGGCGTCGAAACTGCCAGTGGGGAGGTCCAGAGCGGTCATGTCCTCTTTGACGAACCGGGCTCGGGGAACCATACGGCTCATTTGCCCGGCAGGCCCGCGACTTGGTTGTCGAACCAGGTCTCGATCGCGGTCGCCTGACCCCACGTCTACCCGGAAGAAGGCGTGACCAGGGGTTCCGCGGCCCGAGGAACTCGTAAGCGTTCTGACAGTGCGCGATGGGTTCCTGGTGACGGTCGGGTGGAAGTGGGGTCAGCCGAGACGACGGCCCGAGTAGCCGGACCTGGCCGGCCTGCCGTCCAGAACACCGGCCCGAGTAGCCGGACCTGGCCGGCCTGCCGTCCAGAACACCACGCATCGACTGGGGGAAGCCGAAGAACGGCGCCGACGCAACGTTGTCCCCCTTGAAAACGACCCTCACGAGGGCATGTTCATCCCGTCCGCGCGCCTGGCAGACTCCGGGCACTATCCGTCAGATACGGCAAGAACCGCTGTGCGACGGCCCGGTCGGCGATGACGGCGACCACGCTTCGGGGACGCATGTCCGCCGCGCGTAAACGGGCCAGCGCGACGTCGGGCCGTACGGCGCTTGCCAACAAACCAGGCACGAGTGTGACGCCGAGTCCTGCCGCCACGAGGCCCTGTTTCGCGGTCCACTCCTGTACGACGTACCGCACTACTGGCCGGAAACCCGATCGCAGGCACGCACCGATCAGTGTGTTCTCGACGCTGGTCGAGCCGGCGATCCAGTTCTCCGTCGCCAGTTCCGCGAGCCGTACCGTTTTGCGATGCGCCAGCCGGTGCCCGTGCGGCAGGGCCACGAACTGCGGGTCGGCCAGCAATTCATGAGTGGTCAGGCCGTCGAGGATCGGCCCCTGGTGGACTACCGCGACGTCCAGTTCACCCGCGCGCAGCCGGGCCGCGAGGTGTGCGGTCAGACCGTCCGAAACAGACAACTCGACGTGCGGGAAGTCCCGGCGGAACGCGACCACGGCCGGCGGGACCAGCGCGGTCGCCGCCGTGGCGAACGTCCCGATACGCAGCCGGCCGCCGTCAAGATCCCGAATCGCCGTCAGCTCCCGGCGTGCCATGTCGAGCCGGTCGAGCACGGCCTCCGCGTGGGCGAGGAGCACACGGCCCTCCTCGGTCAGCCGCACTCCACGGGCCTGCCGGTCGAACAAGGCCACCCCAAGGCCCTCCTCCAGCACCGCGATCTGCCGGGAGATCGCGGACTGCGTGTACCGCAGGGATTTCGCGGCCGAGGTGAACGAGCCGAGCGTGGCGACGGCACGAAAGACGGTGAGCCGGGCGGTGTCCATACCCATGAGCGTAGGTGATCGCTGCCATGCGAATCATTCGCTTGTCGCATGCCCTGGCCCGGCTTACGGTCAGGTCGTGAAAATCGCGTTTCTCGGCCTCGGCACGATGGGCCTGCCTATGGCGACCCGCCTCGTGGCGGCCGGCCACGACGTCACCACCTGGAACCGGAGTCCAGGCCGCACCGTCTCCGGCGCGGCGAGCGCGACCAGTCCCAGGGCGGCGGCCGAAGGCGCGGAGGTCGTCATCACGATGCTCTCCGGGCCCCCGGCTGTCGAGGAGGTCGTGCTCATGGCCGGCCTCGAGTCCACCACCGTGCTCGTGGAGATGTCCACCATCGGTCCGGACGCCGTCACCGAACTCGCGGGCAAGGTCGCGGGTCGGCTGGTGGCCGCACCCGTCGGTGGCAGCGTCGGCCAGGCCCGGGCGGGCAAATTGGTCGTGTTCGCGGGCGGCGACCTGGCCGGCGTGGACACGGTGCTGGGGGTGTTCGGCACCGTCGTGCCGTTCCCGGACGCCCGGTCCGCGGCGGCCGCGAAGCTCGTGGTCAACACCGCGCTCGTCGGTGGGCTCGCGTTGCTGGGTGAACTTCGCGAGCTTGCCGCCCGGCTCGACGTCTCGGCCGACGCGTTGCTGGCGGCGGGTCCGATGGGCCAGTTCGTCACCCGCGCCACCGGAGCCGATGCGCACTTCACGACTGCCCTGGCCACGAAGGACCTCACCCTCCTCGGCGACCGAGCGGGACCGCTCACGATCACGGCACTCGCTCGGCTAGCCACCATCCCGCCGGACGCCGAACTCGGCGTGCTGGCCGACCCACGAGGCAGACCATGACCGTCACCTTCCACAACCCACCTGCCGTCCCCCCGCCCCCCGCGGCCTATTCCAACCTCGCCGAGATCGACCTCGGCGGTGCCCGGCTACTGGTGCTCGCCGGACAGATCGCACTCGACCACGACGGCGCACTCGTCGGTGGCAACGACATGCGAGCCCAGACCCAGCAGGTGTTCGAAGCCATCGGCGCATTGCTGGCCGACCGCGGCGCCACGTTCACCGACGTGGTCAACATCCGCACTTACCTCACCGACATGTCTCGCCTGCGCGAGTACGGCGAGGTCCGCGCCAGGTATCTGGCGAACGCACTCCCGACCAGCACGACCGTGGAGGTCTCGCGGTTGTTCCGGCCGGGCGCGCTCCTCGAGGTAGACATCACCGCCGTCGTCCAGGGAACGGACTGAGCAGCCCGCATTCTGCTCGGATTTCGCGTACATCGTCGACCGCTTCGTCAGGCTGGCACTGCTGATGCAGGTCGTCGGTGCGCAGAGCGGTCAGTGCCCAGCCGAAGGCCAGCCATGCACAACTAAGGCGTGGTCGCCATCCGGCAGCGAAACGATCGACGCGACGAGGCCTGTGGTGGACGCCTACGCTGTCACGGCCTGCATCTGCGGCACGGACCTGGATCCGCGGACTTCGATGAGTTGCTTCCGCGTCGGCTGTCCGAAAGGCGTCCCGTCCGCTCACGGGGTTCGGCCATCGCCTCGCCGATGGCCGTCCACAGTGGTTCACTCACCGACCCGATCTCGCAGCAGTCCGGCGCGGCGGCGAGGTCTGGTTGGTCCGCCGGTAGCCAGAGCGTCGTGGTTACCGGCGACGTGGTTGCTGAACGTGCGAGGCATCACCGGCGCGCGTCGCCGAGTCTCGTCCTGTCGTAAGTGGACGGTACGCCGGGTGATGTGGCGTTGACAGGGTGTGGCTTGACAACCTCGGCTAATGACATTAGCTTCATGGTTATGCAAGGTAGCCTCAATGCCTAGGGCGGGTTTGTCGACCCGGGCCGTGGTGCGTACTGCCCTTGAGCTGATCGACGAAGGAGGTGTCGAAGGCCTGACGCTCGCTGCTGTGGCGCAGAGAACCGGAGTGGCCACGCCGTCGCTATACAAGCACGTGACGGGGTTGGCTGAGTTGCGGACACTGCTCGGGATACAGGTACTTGAGGAGATGACCGAACGGTTCACCGCGGCGGTCCTAGGGCGTAGCGGTGATGAGGCTGTCACCGCGCTCATGCATGCCTACCGGGGTTACGTGCTCGACCACCCGCACCGGTACACCCTCATGCCGCTGGATCCCTTGCACGATCCAGCCCTCGCTGACGCTGGCGGACGGCTCATCGGCGTCGTGTTCGCTGCGCTGAGGGACTACGGGTTGACCGAGTCGCAGACCGTTCAGGCCACGCGTCGCCTTCGGGTGGTGGCGCACGGATTCGCCTCGCTCGAGGCGAATGGGGGATTCGGGTTGCCCGAGGACCTCGACGAAACCTACGCACAGCTCATCGCGGTTGTGCTTCCGAAGAAGGCGAGAGTGTGATGTCCAGATGGTTGTTACTTCTTTCTGGGGTGTTGTTTCTGTCGTACCCGCTGTTGAGGCCGTGGCACGACGAGGCGACGGTGGCGGGTGCGCGGGAGTCGATGGGGTCGACGGCGTGGGTGATCGCGCATTTTCTGGCGATGGTGGGGTTTGTGTTGGTGCCGATCGCGTTGTTGGGGATGCGGGAACGATTGGGGATCACATCGGCTGTCGTGATGTGGGTGGGTGCGGGGTTGGTGTTGCCCTACTACGGTGCCGAGGACTTCGGTCTGCACGCGGCAGCGAACAACAGCGGTGACCTGCTCGCTGTCGCGGAAGCGACCCGTTACCACCCCTTGGCGGTCGTGATCTTTGGCGCTGGGTTGGTGGCACTCGCGCTGGGGGCGGTGCTGGTGGCGATGAAGGATCGGTCCGCAGTGCTGTTCGCTGCGGGTTTCGTGTTGTTCCTGCCCCAGTTCTTCACACCCGCGCCGGTCCGGATCGCACACGGCGTGCTGATGCTGGCCGGACTCGCCTGGTTCGCGTTCAAGAGCCACGGGGCGCCTGGCGTCGTGCAGTCGTCCGAGTCCCGCTCACGCCGGTTACCCGCAACGCGACCCAGTGCCTGAACGTGGACGCCTGCGCATGTTGGCGAAACCCGGAAACTCCGGGAAGTCTGTGCTTGGCGGGCTTGAGCGCGTCTCACGGCGCAACTGACTCGACGTTCGCGGTGCTGGGCGGGGATGACCAGGAGGAACGCCACGTGGTGGATGGGCTACGGATACGAGATCAGCCGGCACGGCTCTCGCGGCGCGGCACCGCGCGTTTCGACTGGCCCGACCGCGTCGCCTGGGCACCGGCGTCAACGAATATCGATGCCGCGTATCTGGGCTGTCACCGCGTTCTGGACGTGGGTTGGGGCGGAGGTGTTGACCGAACCGGATCACACCGGCTGGGTGTACGGGCTGACCAAACCGTGTTCTCGACGACCGGCACCAGTGGGCCGGCGCGATGACGGGAAAGGGGGAAGGACGAGCGGTGACGACGTTCTCGGATGTGGTGCTGATGGCCGCGTTGGTTGCGGCTGGGTTGCTCGCAGGGCTGTTCTACGCCTACGCCTGCTCGGTGTTACCGGGGCTCGCACGCGGTGACGACCGGACGTTTGTCGAGGCCATGCGGGGGATCAACACCGCCATCGTGAATCCGGTGTTCATGTTGACCTTCCTGGGTGCGCCGATACTGGCGGGCGTGCTGGTGTTCTTGCATTGGGGGTCACGGTCACTGCCGTGGGTGATCGCAGGGTTCGTGTGCTTGGTGGTGACGCTGGTGATCACCGGAGCGCTCAACATCCCGCTCAACGACGCGCTGGAGACCGGCGGGAACGACTACGCGGCTGTGCGCGCACGGTTCGAAACGGCGTGGGTCCGGTGGAACGTCCTGCGTGCCCTGCTGAGCACCGCCGGATTCGGCTTCCTGGTCACCGCCGCACTCACCCGCCGAGCCTGACCAGGCCTGACTCGGGGTGTCCGATCAGCCCATTGATGGCGGATGTGTCGTCCGGCCGGGCGCCCTTCCCGGTGCCTGCCGCAGACTGGGGAGGGACTGGCAGCCAACGACCGGGGAAGGGGCCGGGGTGCTACACGCGGCTAGGGGTTCGTGTAGCACCCCGACGTTCTGGTCGATGGCCGGGACCTGCTGTGGTCAGCGCACCCATCGCGACCACAGTGGACAAACACGACCACTCTTCACGGAATCTCTGTGTGTGTTTCTCTGTCGGCTCAAGCTTTTTCGATCAGCCGACCGACGGCGACCATGACGAGTTCTCTGGCGTACATGCACTCGTCCCCCAAGGTCTCGTTCCTGCTGAACTGGATGCGCAGCACCCGGCCCGGCACCAGTTCGACCGCGACAGCACAGGTCTTGCCGGCGACCTCGGTGCGGCCGGGCAGCGTGCCGATCGCCGTGTCGCGAACCTCGGCGCTCTCCGGTGCGGGCACCTGCCTGAGACCCTGGCCCGGGCCCGGTGTCAGGATGGTCGCCGCCTCACGGCCGTTTTTGGCCACCACACACGTAGCGCCCAGCTTGTTCTGTCCCCGTTTCGCCTCACCGTCCTTGAACGGCAGACCGGCGAAAGTGGCAACGATGTTGTCGACCACTCCGCACGCGTCCGGTGGCACCGCGGCGGGCGCTGGGTGCTGCTGGGTCGGGCCCCATACGGTGCCACCGGCGAGCGGCACCCGGCCCGTCACGATCCGGCGCGCGGTTTCCATCGCAACGGCACAACTCTCCTTGCGGTCGAGGTGTTTCTTCGCATTGTTCCAGTGCAGGACGGAGACGCCACTCAAGGAACGGGTGTCCACACGTACCTGGCACGATCCCGGATAGGCATCCTGGTTCCGCCGCAAGTCGTAAACCATGGCGTGCAACCCGGCCACCTTGTCGACGTCGATGAAAGCCAGCTTGTCGTAGAGGAACGGGCTGTAAAACATGCCCCAGGTGATCTGCACGTTGTTGCCGCTGGTGGTGACGAACGAGCACGCCGGCCCGCCCTGGAGGGGTGGTCCGGCTGCCAATCCGTCGAACATGCCACTGGGGACCCACGCGCACAGCCCGCCGTGGCCGGCCCAACCGTGCCAGGCCCATGACGGCACCGGCATTGGCTGATTCTGATCTTCAGACGAGAACACGCCGTGCTCCGGCATCGGCTCGTAGTCGTCCGGACTCGGACCTGCAGGAGGCTCGGCACCGGTCCCGGGCGCACCGCTGATGCGCTCCGCTGCCATCGGTGTGCCAGGCACCGCGGTGGCGCAACCGGATCCCCACAATGCCGCCACGACCACCAAGACCGCCGCGATTCTCATCTATGTTCCCCTCAGCCAACGATCGGCCGCCACCCCACCCGCGACGCCACGCTGAACGACACGCACCGTGCACCCGGCAACTGTTGGCCCCGCCTCAGATGCATGAGCGTGACAATGTCACGAGGAGACTTCGCATCGACTTCGTTTCGACTTCTCACATCAGCGTCGTCCTGTCACGTCCCCACGACGAGGGAAGCCCCAGATGACTTTTGGAAGATCGATCGGGGTGGCAGGTGCTCGTCATGCGGGCTTCAGCGATGACTGCGCGACCCAGAGCGGCCACACGTCCTCCGATGCTTGCGAGCCTGCGGACGACCGGTGTGGCCCGTCCCGGACCGATGCCCCTTCTCCTGGCCGCACTGAACTTGCTGGTCGACGACCACGTGGTGCCGCCTCTGCCGGAGGCGGGCGCCAGCAGGCTGGGGTGGTGTGCCGGGCCGTGGTGGCCGACTATTTCTACGGTGACCACGACCTGCGCGGACGATTGAGCCCGACCGGCTGGAGCTTTGTGATGGCACTCAAGCCCTCGCGGGGCACGTGACACCACCAGGTCGAGTCACGCACTCCCCGGGACGCGACGCGGGCGGTGCCCTGGGACGGCCCGGACAATCTCCGGCCGCTGGAGCACGGTGCAGCAGCGGTTTCGGGATGGACACACCGAGAACTGGTGGGTCACCGATGCCTCACTGGGCAGGGGGACTCGACGGGAACCCCCGCCTCGTCATCGCCACTACCAATCCGGAAACGTTGCCGGACAAAGCCCTCTGGTGTCTGGCCACCATCCTGCGGCGGCCCGGTGCTCCGCACGACACGCCCGGCAACCAGCACGAGGCCGCCGGTCTGACTGAAGTGGTCCGGCTGTACGGGATCCAGCATGGGATCGAGCAAAGCTACAAGCAGGTCGAAGACGAGGTGGGGTGGGCTGACTTTCCGGGTTCGCTCTGCCACAGCGATCCACCGCCACCAGAAAGTGGTCAACTGCGCTTTTTCGTTCCGCTGGAACACATAGTTCGAATAACCGTCTACACGCGAATATCCGGAAGTACCCCCTCCGGGATCGTCTGCCGACGACCCCGGAGAGGGGCACCCAGCCTCACCAGCCGACACGACTGTCCTGTCGGTGCAAGGTCCTACGCTCCGTCCGCTCCTGGCTGACCCCATGGCTACTGCTGCGTCGCTGGTGGACAGCATGGTCAGACGAGGTCCTGGCCGACGAGGTGACCAGCGCCCGCCGGGTCTCGCCGCGCGCCACCCGTCTCAGGTGGAGAGCGGTGGCGTACCGGGCCTCCGGGGCAGCCAGGTCGATTCCGCTGACACCGGTGAGTTGGCGCAGGCGGTAGCGGAACGTGCTGGGATGGACCTGGATCACTGCCGAGGCGGACACGACTGTGACCTTCAAATACGAGACCCACCAACGGGGCCGACCACGTCGCGCGGGCCTCGGTGATGTGCTAGGCGACCAGCTCGCCCCACCAAGCCGCGCGGCCGGACCACCAACGCGTTCTGCCCGGCCCGGAACACGTTCGACTCCTCTGGGGGCATGCCCGACGCGTTGTCGTCAGGACCCGAACTGGTGGTCCGCATACACACACTCGCCCACCAGTTCGTACAACGCGAAACTGGCGGCCATAATCCGCTGCCGCTCGGGTTCAGCATATGACTCGGCCGCTGCCCACGACGCCGGCACGATGCTCACGAGCACGTCCGCCGCCAGCTTCGACACCACGTCCGCCTCCCGCCACTCGCGTGCGCAGTCCCGCAGCACGCCGACCAGCCGGTCGTAAAGATCCTGTTGGAACCCCTCGTTCGATCGCAGTGCGACCAGGAAGTCACCCGACGCGTCCACCAGTTGAGCCGTCACATCGGCCATCTCACGCACCTCCCGACGCCTCAGACCGCGCTCCCAGGGTAGACGCCTGGGTCACGAGGATCCGGTTCGGCTCGCTGCCCGGATCCGAGCCAGACAGCTGGTGGCGCTCATAGACAAGCGCCCTGGCAAGCTGTTCACCGGCTTGTGCTTCGCCGCAGCAGCGCTGCCCGCGTTGCTCAGCCGCACCACTGGCTCCGCGTCTCGGCTCCTGGCAGCACGGTTCAAACCCTCACGTCGAGGCAGCCGCTCACTGACACCGGGATCGCCGTCCGCACTGCTTCGGCAGGCCGAGCGCGGCATCGCGGCCGCAGAGGCGGAGACCGAACCCGCGGCGCGATTCACTCAGGTGTACTTGTCAGCGTTACGCGAACATCCCTGGACAGAAGGACAAGCGTGGCGCTGCATGCCGCCCTGACGTTGAAGGCTTGTGGTGCAGCAACTTACATCCGCAGCGTCCTCCAACCTGCTGTCAACGCACACGAAACAAGCCACAACGACGCGTCCGGGCTCTGTGCTTGCCGAACCCTCCGACAGCCTGCCGCCACGCAGTGGCCGTGGCAGGATGATGTGGCCGTGCTGCTAGAACTTGCGTCGTTTCCTAGATCGCGCGTCTCTTGGCATCTGCAAAAGGACGTCCTCAAATGTCGATTACAGGGCGTTTCATCGGGCGGATCAGCCTCGACAGGCCGTGCAGGTGTGGTCGTTGCACATGGCGACTTGTCAGGGCTACCCTGACGGGTGTCAGGACGTACCTGACAAGTCGATGCGGAAAGGTGAGGTCGTGTCCTCCTCTGTGGAACAGTCGGTCATCGCGGCGTGTTCGTTCTGCCTCAAGCCCAACACCGAGGTCAGCACCTTGGTCGCAGGCCCCGGGGTTTTCATCTGCGCGAGCTGCGTAAAGCTGTGCCAGCAGGTGGTTGATGCCAAATCTGGTTCGGTTCCCCAGCTTGCCCCGTGGGAGCACGTGCATGAACTCGAGGAGGTGCTGGCGGCTCTGCCACGGGTTGCCACGACGTCGGTCCAGGTGGAAGAAAACCTCGCCGGCTGGGTTCGACGTGCCCGGGAACTCGGCGCCAGCTGGACCCGGATCGGTGACGCCCTCGGCATGGCCCGTCAATCGGCATGGGAGCGATTCTCCGGCGAGGAATAACACATCCGCGAAGGCTCGCCGCCGCACTCTCATGGCTCCCCTTTTATGTCAAGACGCGGCCGGGGAGGGAGGGCTAGGCCGGGTTGTGGTGGGCCCAGGTTGTGGCTTGTTCGAAGAGCCGATGTCCGGGGGTAGGTCGGTCACGCTGGACTGGTGAGTCGTCCCGGAGTGCCCTCCTCGGCCCGTCGCCTCTCTGGCCTGCCGGTCATTCACCATTCGGCGGTAGACCACATTGGATAGTCGTCGTTTGAGTGCGCGCACGGCTTCGGGGCTGGTGATCGAGCGAGTCGAGCGGCATGGCGGCATGATCACTCTGGCTGCGCGGGTTCGTGGTTCGTCGGCGTTCCTGAGTCCCGAGTCAGGTCAACTCCATCGTCACGTCGATACGCTACTACGCCGATCACCGACCATTCCCCACTCCCGACCGCGCCCCGTACTGGACGGCTGGCGTCCATCGCGGCGATCATCATGCTTGTGGTGTGTGGCACGCTCACCACCGGGGAGATGTTGTTCGTGGGGGATGCCTACGCGCTCCTGATTGTGCGCTCGACCAGGGGCCGCACACGTTCGTGGCGGCCGACGCGCTGGTGCTGAGGTGCGGGTTGGTGCTGGTCCCCGCAGTCATGCGGCTCGCGGGCCGGTCCAACTGGTGAGCACCGAGCCCGCTGCGCGCTGGCATTCCCGCCACAGCTTTACCGGCCGACCGACTGACCGACTGACTGGAAGTGGTTCTATGACCGACGAGTTCGCGGCCCACCGCCGCACCGCGGGCGGCATCAGCTTCACCGACGTGGGCGAGGGACCGGTCACGATATTCGTGCACGGCGTCTTCACCAACGGCAGGCTCTGGCGCAACTGTGTACGGCTGTTGTCGGATCACCGCCGCTGCATCAGCGTCGACCTCCCCGGTCACGGTCACACGCCCCCGGTAGGGGAGCCGTCGGTGTGGGGGCTGGCCGACGCCGTCGACACGGTCATCCGGGAACTCAACCTGAGCGCAGTCCACCTGGTGGGCAACGACACTGGCGGTGCCGTCGCCCAAGTCGTGCTCACCCGCGACCCCGGCCGGTTCGCCTCGTTCGCTCTCACCAACTGCGACACCGAGGGCAACTTCCCGCCGCTGGCATTCCGCCCGGCCGTCTGGGCGGCCAGGGTGGGTCTGCTGCGTCTTGGCGCCCCGCTGGTCAAGCTGCCCAAGCTCGCCAAGCAGGTCTACCGCACCGGCTACCAACACGTCTCCGCCGTCCCGGACGACGTCATCACCGACTACCTGGCCCCGATCCTGGGGAACCCCGAGGGCGCCGGCTTCATGGCGGCGCTGCTGTCGTCCATGGCACCCGAGCAGCTCGCTCCGATCCGTCCCCTGCTCGGTGCGTGTCGAGTGCCCACCGCGGTGGTGTGGGGTACCGGCGACATCTTCTTCCGCCGTTGCTGGGCGGACTGGTTGGTGGAGCTCATCCCCGGAGCCACTGGTGTCGTCGAGGTTCCCGGAGCCCGCCTGTTCTTCCCGGACGAACGGGCGGACGAACTCGTCGTTGCACTGCAGGATCTCTGGAGATGACGACCCGTGCCCCATCTTCGCCGGCTCCAGCTTCACGTTCTTGACAGCGATCCTGCCGAGCAATGAGCTGATGTGATGACTGACTTCGCCCGCAAGCCGCGCATCGTCCCGCGTTCATGATCGTGCCACTTGAGATATTCCTCGATGAGGAGCCCTCCACCAATGCGTTCGAGTGTGGTGCTTTCTGCTCGTCGACCAGGTGCAGCCAAGGGGTAAGAGCTTGCTCTGGATCCGTTCCGCGTTGCTGTGCAAGCCCGACCCGACCGCACTTGAGCACGCAGCGCTGCCGGCCGGTTCACCCCATGCGGCCACTTGTGCGTTAGTGGTCACCGAACAGCGGCCAGCCTCGATCCTTGGCGGGGAGCCGTTGCTCCGGGATGGCGCACGGCCGTCGTTAGTGCCGACGGGGTCTGTCGGATACCAGTCGGCGGCGGTCGCCAGTTCGGTCGCGACAATCTCGCGTGCGGTGTCGGCCAGTTCGAGCGCACGCATCTCGGTGAGCAGCGCGATCGCGGCATCGCGACACCGAAATCCGGCGAGGTAGCGCAGGGCGGGCAGACGCTGAATGGGCGTCGCGCCGATGTGGCGGAGCATGCCATTCCGGAGTATCTGGATCGTGCGGGTTTCGTCGCCATGTGAGTCGTCCTGGCGTGCGGCGGTGGCCACCACTCGTGTCGTCACCGGCTTGGTGGCCCAATCACCTCATGAGACTGAGCGCCCGAGTTGGCCAGTTGAGCGTCGTAGTCGGCCACAGCGGAATCCGACGTGTGCCGACCGCGATCGTCGATAGCATGGTCGGCATGGCCATCGCTCGCTTACCCCTCATCGTCATCGACTGTCCCGATCCTGGTGTGCTCGCCAGGTTCTACGGCGCGCTGCTGGATTGGAAGATCGATGTGTCCGCCGACCGGGCTTCGGCGTGCGCCGGGGACGGCCGGTGCATCTCCTTCCATCGGGTGGACGGTTACACGCCCCCGGTGTGGCCGACCCAGGAGCGGCCCCAGCAGATGCACCTCGATGTGATCGTTGACGACCTCGATGCCGCCGAGGCGGCAGTGATCGATCTCGGCGCGACCAAACATCCCGACCAGCCCGGTACGACCTACCGGGTCTTCCTGGATCCGGCAGGTCACCCCATCTGTCTTTGTCTGAACTGATCCGGACGGCAGCCCCTCGGCGTAGCGTGCGCGCTCATCGGCAGGACAGTGAGTTGGATGGCTGAACGTCCGGTTCAGCTTGAACGCCAGACTGGCCAACGGCCGCACTCGGCTGGCCAGATGAAGCGCCAAGTCACACCTCAGTGGGTTTGCCGTCGTGGGCACTGATACGCAGCCAGTTTTCGCCCGGCTCGACCACGGTGAACCCACCGGGAGTACCCGACTCATCCAGGGGATTCCGGACACGGGCACCTTCCGAATGCGGCGCGCAGACCGGGCGGCGACGGTCGCGGGCATGGTGATCGTGTCCGGCACGATCACCACGGTGCTGCCCACCGAATCGGCGGAATCGAAGCCAGAGACACCTGGGACGTGCGGCTCGACCCCGCGCCGGCGGACTGCGGCACAGGAGGTTCGGCCGATCCTGGCGGAAGGTCGTTGAACCCGAGCGCGGTGCGGAAGGGGAGGACATCGTCGATTCGACGGCAAGGCAGACAAGGGATAGCTCTTTCGCGGTCCAACTAGGGCAAGAAGCTGGCGTCACAAGGAACACACAGGACGTGGTGACGCCTTGGCGCACGATGGCGCTGCTCGGGGACGGCCCGCCCACCCCCACCCCCCACGCCGGCGCCCGCGGCTCGACCCCACCCGGACCGTCGACGCCGCGACAAGCCAGCCCGACCGGGCCGGACCAGAAACATTGCCGCTGCACGCACCGGCCCAAGCGCTCGGCATCGGTACGGCATCCCTTTACACCTGCGTACCCGGCAAAGCGGAACTGCACGGACTCGCAGCGCGGCACCCACCGGCGCCCGATATCAGCGAACGGCTCATCCGCGCACAACCCGATGCGGCACCCGTAAAGCGGATCCGGCGCAACCCCGGTCCTGACAGGACTCTGCCGTCAAGCGCGACAGATCGGTCTGCGAGGCGCACGTCGCAGTGTCACACCTGTCATCCTTCCGGCGAAGCGGCTCGAACCGGGTGACCAACACACCAAACCCTTCAACAAGCCAAGACACCAGCCATTTCGATCGACTACCGTTTTCAGCGGCCCGTTCGGAGTGTTCTCGTGCAGAGCGGCGCGCGATCGGCTGGACGTGATCGTGCTCGGCGGAGAGGATCGACGGATGACGCGCGTGGTGGTGTTGGGTGGTACTGGGCACATCGGCGGTTACCTGGTGCCGAGACTGGTCGCGGCTGGAGCCGACGTGACCGTCCTGACCAGGGGGAAGGCGACGCCGTACCGGCCAGATGGGGCGTGGCGGAGGGTGACGACAATCGTTGCGGACCGGGTCGCGGAGGAGCGGGCGGGCACGTTCGGGCCCCGTGTGCGTGACCTCGAACCGGACGTGGTGATTGACCTCATCTGTTTCACCGTCGAGAGCGCCCGGCACCTGGTTGAGGCATTGCGTGGCCGGGTGCGGCACTTCCTGCACTGCGGCACCCTGTGGGTTCATGGGCCGAGTGTGGCCGTGCCCACGACGGAAGACGCGCCTCGCCGCCCGTTCGGCGAGTACGGCGTGCGCAAGGCCGAGATCGAGACGTACCTGCTCGGCCAGGCTCAGCGGCACGGTTTTCCGGTGACGCTGCTGCACCCGGGGCACATCAGCGGGCCGGGCTGGGTGCCTGTCAACCCCGCAGGCAATCTGGACCTGGATGTCTACCGCAAGCTCGCCACCGGTGGCGAAGTGGCGCTGCCGAATCTGGGAATGGAGACGCTGCACCACGTGCACGCCGACGATGTGGCGCAGTCGTTTGTGGCGGCGATGGCCAATCGGTCGGTCGCGTTGGGAGAAAGCATTCATGTGGTGTCACCCGCTGCCTTGACCCTGCGCGGGTTCGCCGAGTCGGTCGCCGGTTGGTACGGCAAGGAGGCGAACCTGACGTACCTGCCGTGGGAACAGTGGTGCGGGACAGTCGACGCCGAGGCCGCCAGGCTCACCTGGGATCACATCGCGCACAGTCCGAACAGCAGTATCGCGAAGGCGCGGCGGTTGCTGGACTACCGGCCGCGGTACGGGTCCCTGGACGCGGTACGCGAGGCCGTCGAATGGCTTGCGGCCCAAGGACGTGTGCCTGGTTGGTGATCGTGGCGGGAGAGTATCGTAGTCACGACCACAGGGAACGCAGACGGGCCTGCGGGGAGGCGGGCACATCCGAGGTTGATCACGAGAACAACCCCTGGTCGATCATTCCTCTTGCGACACCAGTGACGATCGGTCCCGGGGCTGCGGTGGTCAGGTGCACGATGTCGATCCGGCGACGCGGTCGAGGGATCGTCCAGTCTCCGCCGGGAATTGTGCCGGGGGCGGGCTGCTCGGTCTGACATGTTGTTCACACTGACCGACGCGCCGCTGCATCGAAGAGTCGGCGAGAACGCTGGGACTGACTGAACTATCCGAAGGGCGACGCGGCTGGCGTCCGCTGTGGTCGCCGACTTCTACCCTGTGCCGCTTGGATTCTAGTAGCTGCGAACCAGGGGCCGCACGGTCTGAGACTGGCAAGGTCTGGTTGCTACCAACCCTGCTCTCAGGCTGGTGGAGACGACACACCAAACGGGTACGTCAGATACCCAGGCGGCTCCACAGTCAGCGTACGAACTTGCGGATGCGTTTCGTGCCTCGGTTTGCACTGGGCCCGCTAGCTATCGAGCAGCGCCGCGACCATCTGCTGGATGGAATGGGTGAAGCGCCGAGGGTCGTCTGGCGGTGTCGTGTGTCGGATCAGGTCGCCGTTGAAGGCGGCGAGCACCGTGTGAGCCAGGAAATCGGTGTCGAGATCGGGGCGTTCTTCGGTGAAGAGGGTGCTGAGGTGGCGGTGCCAGAACCGGTAGCTGGGGTCGTCGTACTTGTCCTCGGCACAGGCTTGATCATGTGCGGACAGCAGGACGGCGTTGCCCTCGGCGATCGCGCCCAGCTGGTCGAGGAACGCGAGCAGTCGTTCCCGGGCGGGTGCTCCAGCCCCCAGCGGCGGGGGGCCGTTTTGAATCGCTTCGCGTAGCTCGCGAGATCGTTCCTCAAGCAACGCCTGCAGCAGTCCGGCGCGGTTGCCGAAGCGGCGGAACACGGTGCCCTTCCCGACCCCGGCAAGAGCTGCCACGCGATCAAGCGACACGTGTTCGCCGTCGCCTTCGGCC
This sequence comes from Kibdelosporangium phytohabitans, assembly GCF_001302585.1. Lineage (GTDB taxonomy): Bacteria > Actinomycetota > Actinomycetes > Mycobacteriales > Pseudonocardiaceae > Kibdelosporangium > Kibdelosporangium phytohabitans. Next base: position 3,513,684 of record NZ_CP012752.1, read on the forward strand.
AGCAGTTGCTCAGTCGCATCGAGCACTGCACGGCGGTTGCGGATCGCGTCGGCGCGTTGCTGCACCATCGGCATCCCCTCCACATAGACGGACCGTCGGTCCGCCTATGCTGCCGTGCATTAAACGGACTTTCGGTCCGCTAATCCGTGGTGGAGTCCTCGATGGACATGCGCGCGCTCGTCATCGATCTCGACATCCCCGGTTCCCTGCGGATCGGGACAACTCGGCTTGGTGGAGGGAGTCGTGTACGGGGCCATCAATGAAGACCGCGATGTCCCCGTTCAGAGAGTGATGGACGAAGTCCGGGCGGACGTAGTAGCCGTCAACTGTCTCCTGGGCGGCGGCCTGCTCGTACGAAAGGTCCGCCTGTTTTTGCCGGTCGTTTCTGGCTCCGGCGGTTCGGTCTGATCGGGCCCCGGTGGCGGTTGGCCCGGGGTGAGTTCTGAGTGTGTGTCCGAGGTCGTTCAACGAGTTTGGGCCCCACCCCTGGATGGGTGAAGTTCGTGACTGCCGCGTGGTGCGTGCCCAGTCGGAACGACGTGGACGTCTAAGTTGTCGCAGCCGGGTGTTCACGGGCCCCTCCGACAAGGTGGTCCGTGAGCAGCCGGCCCATCACATTTCAGGGTGCGCGTGCCGAAGGTCCTGCTCCTCGTCGAGGACAGGACCTTCGCTGTTGCTGGCTGGTTAGCTGCTGGTTGGCTCGATCAACGCGAGCCTGATGTCTTGTCCGGATCGACCGGTGGTTTGGATCCGGTGGCCGAGCTTGGTCAGCAGGTCGCGGAAGGTGCTGCAGCCGTAGCGGGCCTGGTCGAACGACGGGTCCAGCGCGACCATTTTGGCCTTGAGCTGGGAAGCCGTTGGTGACTTCGTGGGGATCTGTCGCATCGCGGTGACCAGCAGCGCCTCGGCGTCAGCAAGCCGGGAGCCGCGTTGCGCGGGAGGTGTCGGTGGTTCGGCTGGCGGGTCGACCCGGGCGACGATCGAGCCCCAGAGCTTGTATTCCGAACAGACTGAGACCAGGCGGACGCTGGCCGCGGTTTCCGCGCCAACGCCGATGACGTGCTTGCCGAACTCGCGCAGTTTGGTGACCAGTGGGGAGAAGTCGGAGTCGCCGGTGACCAGGACGAAGGCCTCGACGGTGGGGTGGGTGATCAGGGTTTCCATGGCGTCGACCGTCATGCGGATGTCGGCGCCGTTCTTGCGGGCCGGGCCGTGGCCGATCTGGACCAGGTCGACGCCGTTGCGTTCGAGCACGGCCTGGTAGCGGCCGAAGCGGGTGTCGGCCCAGTCGGCGTAGGCGCGGCGGGTGGTGGCGGCGCCGTAAGCCCGGCAGAGCCAGGTCACCGCCCGGTCGGGGATCGGTTCGGCCCGGTCGGGCAGGCTGGCGGTCGCGCCGAGCACAAGATTCTCGAAGTCCAAGAAGAGCCCGATCTGGTCGGCTCGTGCCCGCGGATCGTCGCGCCATTTCCCGAACATCCTGCGGTGTTGGGCTTCCGCGTCTCGGATCATCCGGACCGCTTCGTTGACCGGCTCGGTGCTGTCGTGCGGCGTGGGTGTCGCCAAGAGAATCCGTCTCGGGTCGGCGTGGGTGTGGGGCGGGCGTCAGCCGAGGAGGCGTTGCTGGGTGGCGCGCAGCCGGAACGAGTCGGTGCCGGTCTCGATGATGGTGCCGTTGAAGGTGAGCCGGTCGACGATGGCCGAGCAGAGTCGCTTGTCAGCGAAGGTCTGGTTCCATTCGGAAAATGGAGCGTTGGACGCGACAGCGATGGCGCTGCGTTCCTCCCTGTCGGTGAACACCTGGAACAGCAGTTTCGCGCCTGCCTTGTCCAGGTCGAGGTAGCCGAACTCGTCCAAACACAGCAGGTCCACTTTGGAGTAGCGGTTGAGGACCCGGGTGAGCTGGCGTTCGTCGGCGGCTTCGACGAGTTCGTTGACCAGGTTGGCGGTGGTTGTGTAGCGGACCCTCAGCCCGGCCTCGGCGATCGCGGTGCCGATACCGATCAGCAGGTGGGATTTGCCGGTGCCGGATTGGCCGATCAAGCAGAGCGGCTGCCCGGCGGTGACCCAGCCCGGCGCGGTCAGGGTGTGGATGACCTCGGGGACGACGTTCGGGTTGGCGGTGAAGTCGAAGTCGTCCAGCCGTTTCGCGCGGGGGAAGTGCGCTTCGCGGACCAGTCGGGTCTTGCGGCGCTCGTCGCGGTGCTCGCATTCGGCGTCCAGCAAGGTGAGCAGGAAGCCTTTGTAAGTGGCCTGCTCGCGCATGGCCGCGGCGGCCAGCTCCTCGAACCGGGCGCCGATCGTGGGCAGGCGCAGGGTGCGGCAGGCCTGGTCGATCACGGCGTCCAGGCTGTCGACGCCGGGCGCGGCCGCGGGGACGGTGTGGGTGGTGGTGACGCTGGCGGGGAGGGTGGCGGTCATGCCGTGGTGCCTTTCGTGCGGCGCAGCAGCTGGTCATAGATCGCCACCGACGGCAGCGGACTCGAGGACGCGGGCAGTTCGCGTTTGGTGTGCAGGGAGATCACCGATGCGCCCGATGGTTGCGGCGCGGGCGCTGGAGGCGCGTGCAGGCGCGGGTCGGGCATGTCGTCGGTAATCACCGGGATCACCACCGTGTCCAGGCCCAGATCGGCCAGGTCACGCTCGTCCAGCAGAGCGCGGCCGGCGTCGTGCGCGGCTTTGCGGGCCTCGATCGCGACCAGGTCCGGGCTGGTCGACCCGGCATGCAGCGTGGTCGTGATGCCCGCGATGACCGCCTCGGCGGGCAGCCTGCGGTGCAGCAACAGCACCTCGATCAGCGCCTTGGTGCCCTCGCCGTCACCGTGTGCGGCGCGGGCCGCGGACCAGAACGCCTCGTGGGTCGCGGTGAAGCTGCCCTCGGCGCGGGCGGTGGCCAACGCGGTCGACCCGGCCAGCGCGCCGGGCTTGCCCAGCAGGATCTCCAGGTAGTGATCGAGCTGGTCGTGCGACTCGCCGCGGCGAGTCATCCGGGCGTGCCGGGCGATCACGGTCGCCTTGTCGAACACGACGACGTCGTTGGCGCGCAGCGAGACCCGCACCCGGCGGCCGATGAACCTCGCCGGGACCGAGTAGTGCGACTGGCGCACGGTGATGCGCGCGTCCCGGCCGACCTTCGGGGTCAGCGTGGTGCCGGTGTCGAAGTCGTCGAACGGCAGCGGCGCCAGCAGATCGGCCTCGTAGGCGAAGTTGAACCCGACCGTGACCCGCTGGTTGTGCAGGACCCGGTTGTCCTCGGCCCGGTCGATCTCGGCGATCCGCTCGTTGAGCTCGGCCAGGCTCACGACGTCCGGGACCGGGACCAGGTGCGTGCGGCGGAACCGGCCGCCTTCCTGCTCGACGCCGCCTTTCTCGTGCGCGCCTTCTTTGCCGGGGATGCAGTAGAACGCGTCGAAACCGTAGTGGGACCTGAATTTCACCCAGTTCTGTGACTCGATCCGGTTGCGGCCGAAACACACCCGCTGGACGGCGGGTTTGAGGTTGTCGTAGCGGATGTGCCGGATCGGGATGCCGCCCAGCGCCCGGAAGGCCTCCACGTGGCCTTCCATGAATGCCTCCTGTCCTTCGGACAGGAACACCCGGTGCACCGCTTTGCCCGAATAGGACAGTCGCAGTGTGAACAGGTGGCACTTCATCACCTGGCCGGAGACCCGTACCCACACGTCGGCGAAGTCGACCTCGGCCTCCTCACCGGGCAGATGCTGCTGGGGCACCATCCCCTCCAGGTGGCGCTGCCGTTCCCGCAGCTCACCGACCAGTTCCGGGCGTCGCCGGGCGATGTAGGTGTAGACCGTGGTGCGGCCCGCCGCGGTGAACCCGTGCTCGCTGATCAGCCGCTGGTAGATCCGCGCGGAGGTGTGTTTCTGCTTGCGCGGCGCGGACAGATCCGCGATCAGCATCTCGTCGATCAACCCGTAGGCCGGTTCCAGCACCGAACGACGAGGGGGCGGCTTCTTACGCTCTTTGGGCACGGGGCTGGCCAGCGCTTCCCGCACCGTCCTGCGGTGCACCTGGTACCGCTCGGCCAGCGTCCGGACCGACACGTCCGGCTCCAGCCGCCGATCACGGCGTATGCGTTCGAACAGCTCGACACGCGACAACGACAACTCCGGCCTCCGACACGACCGCGTAGATGTGAGGCGCCCATCGTTGAGGTCCGAACGGGTGAGCGACGGTCCTTCACCCCATCGTGGGCGTGTCTACAAAGGACGAGGTGGGGCCAAAACTCGTTGAACGACGATCGGTGGGGCCGAAACTCACCGGACAACAGGGGCCAGAACTAACCGGCATAAACAGTCCGCCGGTTTGAGCACGACCGCCTTCTCCGAGGCCGTCACCATCTCGGCGAACGCCCCCCTGCCGGAACCGAGCCACGCCGAGTACCGCGTCGCCGGCCTTCGGGCGGTGACGCTGCGCCGACCGCCTCGACGACTCCGGCGAAGTCGTGCCCATCGCCCAGGGAAAGGAGCGACCGGTCATCAGCTTCATCTCGCCGGTGCGCATCTTCCGGTCCAGCGCGTCGGAAGCCGCCGCCCGGACGCGGACGTGAACCTCATCCGGACCCGGTCGTGGTGGCTCGAACTCAGCGAGCCGCATCACCTCCGGTCCGCCGTAGCGGTCGTGTTGAAGGCGCCTCGACGACGCCCGTACCCGCGATACCGGCGGCACTGGCCTCGGCCTGTCGATCGCCCGCCGCGTCGACACCGCCCACCACGGCGCACCCCACGCCACCACACGGGGAGCCTGCGTCACCGCGCACATTCCGTTCATAGCGCTCGACAACGCCCCTGCCCCGGACCGAACGGTAGCCCCGAACCATCGCAACTGCCGCTCGAACGGGAACTGCGTGGGTCCACTCAGAACACAATAGTTTGAGTATCCAAACAGGACTTCGGCTACGGCTCCCGGTCGACGGCAGATGGTGTGCTCGGCGAACCGACCGGCAAGACGATCGAGAACGCCGGCGGCGGCGAGCCCAGGCTCGTACTGACTATGCAGCGGACTTCGCTACCAGACAGCGATTGCTCGACCGGATCGTTCCTTCCCAGCTGTCGTCCACGTTGGCCATCGAATGGCGGCGCGCGGTCAGACACCGCCTTATGTTCCAGCGGCGGGGTTCCACTGAGCGGACCGAAATCTTCCTTCCGTCGCTCAACCGGTGCACTCTTTTGTGCGAAAGACTCCGATGTGGATCCGAAGAAATAGCGGAGGATCATATGCGATTGGGTTCACTGATCACGGGCGTTTTGGCTGCGGCCACACTGGTCACGAGGACTGCGTCCGGGTCGGCCACCGCTGAGGGGGACCAGAAGTGAAGAGACTCGCGATAGTGGGCGCGGTGCTCGGCGCCCTGGCGGTCGGCACCGTGACGGTGCCAGCGGTGGCCGACGCATCAGCTCAGGCTGCAGCCACCGGCACCATGATGGCGTGGAGAGGTGCCGGGCCGGACAGCCTGATCTGGTGGTCACAGCTCGACGGGAACACCTGGTCAGGACAGCAGCCGCTGACGGACCGGCGGACCGGCGCTGCACCGGCGCTGGCACGCGTGGCCGGTGATCGTGAAGTGGTGATGGCGTGGCGGGGTGTGGGCGCGGACAACCACGTCTGGTGGTCGCGGTTCAACGGCACCTCATGGTCACCGCCACAGCAGTTGAACGACCGGCGGACGGATCTGGCTCCAGCACTGGGCCTGGACGCCGCGGGCAGGCTGGTGATGGCGTGGCGGGGCACGGGTCCGGACGACCACATCTGGTGGTCACAGTTCACCGGGGCGGGATGGTCGGGACAGCAGCAGCTGGCCGACCGGCGGACTGACGCTGCACCGGCGCTGGGACGGGCCGCGAACGGTCAGCTGGTGATGGCGTGGCGGGGTGTGGGCGCGGACAACCACGTCTGGTGGTCGCGGTTCAACGGCACCTCGTGGTCACCGCAGCAGCCGGTGACCGATCGCCGGACGGATTTCACTCCGGCACTGGGCACCAATGCCGCGGGCCAGTTGGTGATGGCGTGGCGGGGGGTGGGGCCGGACAGCCTGATCTGGTGGTCGCGGTTCACCGGATCAGGATGGGAGCCGCAGCAACCGCTCACTGACCGCCGGACCGACGGCGCACCAGCGCTGGCCAGTCATCCCACCGGTGTGCTGGCAATGGCATGGCGAGGGACCGGTGCGGACAACCACGTATCTTGGTCGCGGATGAGCGGCGGCACCTGGTTGCCTCAGCAGCCGTTGAACGACCGGCGGACTGACCTCGCGCCCGCGCTGGGGTAGCGGTCGCCGAGCGGGGGCCTGCCTAGGTATGCCCCCGCCACTCAATGACTATTTCCGGCTTTGCAGCCACCAGGTCGCATACTGCGGAAGCACCTTGGATGCGCTGTGTAGGGCGCGGCTTGATCCTCAATCTGTTCCCCCGGGCGGGCGTTTTATACCCCGGTCGTGTCGCCGGCGCCGGTTTGCGGTGTGAAGTCATGCGGACGATCCAGCCCGCCCGGGGTGCGCTGGACACAGTCGTCCGCACGATCGTGACGCGCCCCGGACGGCGACGGGCCGATGGGTTGCCATGACCCAGTGGGGAGGTGTGGGCTGGAGCGATCTACCCGAGCAGCTACGGGCCGGCGGCGGAACACACGGTTGGGCGACGGCGGCCCTGCTGCGCGGGAAGCGGTTTGGCCTCGGCGAAGAGGGTGAGTCCGATGGGGAGTGGATCGAAATCTGGACAACATGGGCGAAGGGTGTTGGAAGGTGCCTTCCTCGTGCTGGAGGAAGTCGCTCGAGCGGGTGAGGCCGGTTTGACCCAACTGGCTGCCACCACCGGCTTGCCCAAGGCAACCGTGCACCGGCTTCTGCTCCAGTTGGCGGAGCTGGGGGCGGTCCGGCGTGAAGCTGGGCGATACCGTGTCGGGGCGCGCGTCTTCCGATTGGGGCAGGCATGGGATCCTGTTCCGGCATTACGGGCCGCTTCGAGACAGCCACTCCGGCAACTCGCTGCGGTAACGGGCCAGGCGAGCGTGGGTTTGTCTGTGCAGGAAGCAGAGCGGTCCACCCTCATCAGTTGCAGACGCGGTGAATTGGATGAAATCCTGCCCTGGCGGGTCGGCACACTACTGCCGCACGGATGTGCGGTAGACATCGTCTCCGCGACGTGCACACCTGGCGTGCCGCCGCCCGACGGGTACTCCGCAGCGGCGTGGAAGCGAGTGGTTTCCCGCGCCTTCGATCAGGGAATGGCCTTCGACTACACGAAATCAGGGCCCTGGGGCGCGTGCTGCATGGGAGCCCCCATCCACGCGCCATCTGGACGCGTCGTCGCCGCCCTGGCCTTGGCAGTGCTCGACGAAAGGAGGCTGGCGGCACTCGCCCCAGCAGTTCGGCGGTTCGCTGGCATGATCACTGCCAATTTGGCGCGATTGCCTTCCTGCCACGGGTGAATTCGGCCGACTGGCCAGCGCCCAGTTCACCAGCAGATTGGGCCTCGTTCATTCGCGGCCACCGTCACAAAACCGATACGGGAATGCCTCGCGAAACAGCCACTTAGTCCGGCGTCGCGCGGGTGTAGCGACCGGCCAGCACCTTGATCCGCTCGATCAGCTCCGGTGGCCCGGTCACGTCGAAGTCCATCCCGAGCAGACCGATGTGGGCCACGAGTGAGTCGAGCGAGTCAGACCCGGTGTGCAGCACGCAGGTATCGGCGTCGCGCGGTTCCACGTGCCCGGCCGTGGGTGGGATACGGGGCGCCACCTCGCTCGCTGGCGCATGCACGACCACCTCGGCGCGGTAGCGCCACGCGGCGGACGAGACCCGCTGTGACACGTACGCGGTGATGTCGTCGGCCGGCAACGAGCGAGGTGTGAAGCGCGGGCCGAACGGGGTTCGCGGGCTCATCCGGTCGACGCGGAATGTCCGCCAGTCCACGCGCTCGGTGTCCCATGCCAGCAGATACCACCGCCGGCCCCAGACGACCAGCCGGTAGGGCTCGACGTCACGGCGGGTGTCGGCGCCGCGGTGGGTGCGGTAGTCGAAGCGGACCCGCTCGGTGTCACGGCAGGCCGCCGCGAGGGCAGTGAGCACGTCGGCGTCGATCTCGGGGCCTGGGGTGTCCGCCGGTACTCGCATGGCGAACTCGGTGAGCGCCGCGGCGCGGCGGCGGAGCCTGCGCGGGAGCACCTGTTCGATCTTGGCCAGTGCGCGCAACGAGATCTCCTCGATCGCCGTGAGCCCGGTGGCCGCCCGCAGGCCGAGCACGATCGCGACGGCCTCGTCGTCGTCGAGCAGCAGGGGCGGGACCGCGGCACCTGCGCCGAGCCGGTAGCCCCCGGCCGCGCCGCGGGTCGAGTCCACGGGATAGCCGAGCGACCGGAGCCGTTCGATGTCGTTGCGCACCGTCCGCTCGCCGACGCCGAGGCGCACGGCCAGTTCCGGTCCGGTCCAGTCGCGGCGCGACTGCAGGAGAGACAGCAGTCGCAGGAGCCTGGCGGAGGTCTCCAACATTCTTCGGATTCTGCCCTACAATCAGGAACGGATCATGCCGGATTGGTGAGTAGCGTCGCCACCATGGAGATCAACCCGTTCAAGATCGACGTGCCCCAGGCCGACCTCGACGATCTCGCCGACCGGCTCGCCCGCACGCGCTTCACCGAGGAGCTTCCCGCCGGCGTGAGCGGTGACTACGGCGTGCGCGTCGATCCGATCCGTGAGCTCGTTCGCCGCTGGCGCGACGACTTCGACTGGCGCGCGGTCGAGAAGCGCCTCAACGACATCCCGCAATTCACCACCGTGATCGACGGGCAGACCATCCACTTCCTGCATGTCCGCTCCGCGGAGCCCGACGCGTTCCCGCTCATCCTCACGCACGGCTGGCCCGGCTCCTTCGTGGAGTTCCTCGACGTCATCGGGCCGCTGACCGATCCGGCCGCGCACGGCGGCGACCCGAAGCAGGCCTTCCACGTGGTGATCCCGTCGCTGCCCGGGTTCGCGTTCTCCGGGCCGACCACCGAAGGCGGCTGGAACCGCTACCGCACGGCACGCGCGTGGGCGCGGCTCATGGCCGGTCTCGGCTACGACAAATACGGGGCACACGGCAACGACGCGGGGGCGCTGGTCGCGCCGGAGCTGGGACGCGTGGATCCCGATCACGTGACCGGCGTGCACGTCGACCAGATCTACTCGTTCCCGTCCGGCGACCCGGCCGAGTTCGCGGGCATGCCCGAGGACGAGCTGGCCGAGCTGACCCGCCTGCAGGAGTTCGGCGCCGACAAGATGGGATACAACGAGTTGCAGTCGACACAGCCGCAGAACCTCGCGCACGCGCTCGCCGACTCACCGGCGGGCCAGCTCGCCTGGAGCTACCAGCTCTTCGGGGACGGCGTTGATCCTGACTTCGTGCTCACCAACGTCGCGATCTACTGGTTCACCCGCACCACGGCGTCGTCGATGCGCTTCTACTGGGAGGACAAGCACACTCAGGAAGCCGACATGCCGCAGGGCCCGACAACGGTACCGTTGGCGCTCGCCGCGTTCGCGTACGACTTCTCGGGAATCAAGCGGTTCGCACACCGCGACCACGCCAACATCGTGTCCTGGACCGAGTTCGGCCGTGGTGGCCACTACCCGGCGCACGAGGTGCCCGAGTTGCTCGTCGGGGATCTGCGGCGGTTCTTCACGGGCACGGCGGGCTGACCGGCGTGATCACACTAGGCCTGCGGGCCCTCAACCGCGCGACGTTGGCCCGCCAGCTGTTGCTGCAGCGCACCGAACGCTCGGTGCCCGACGTGGTCGAGCACCTCGTCGGGCTCCAGGCGCAGACGCCGCACAGCTGGTACGTCGGGCTGTGGAGCCGCGTCGCCGGCTTCCAGCCCGACGTCGCCGTCGACCTGATCACCGGCAGGGCGCTGGTGCGCCTGGCGTTGATGCGCTCCACCATCCACCTGGTCACGGCATCCGACGCGTGGCGATTGCGCCCGCTCATGCAACCCGTGCTCGACCGCGACCTGTTCACCAACCATGTTCACGGCCGCGCCATCCGCGGAGTGGACGTCGCCGCGCTCGTCGAGGCGGGGCGCGAGCTGCTGACGCAGCCGCGCACGTCCCGCGCGCTCGGCACCCTGCTGAACGAGCGATGGCCGGACCGGCCCGCCGCCACGCTGGCCTACGCGATACGCAACCAACTGCCGCTCGTGCAGGTACCGCCGCGCGGACTGTGGGCACGCAGCGGCCCGATCGCGCACGTCAGCGCCGAGAGCTGGCTGGGCGATGAGCGTCCCGACGGCGCGACGGTCGCCGACGTGGTGTGCCGCTACCTCGGGGCGTTCGGACCGGCGACGGTCAAGGACCTCCAGACGTGGTCAGGCCTGACGCGGCTACGCGAGATCGTCGACAGCATGGACCTGCTGGCGCTCCGCGGAGCGGACGGCAGCGAGCTGTTCGATCTTCCGGACGCACCGCGACCCGATCCCGACACGCCCGCCCCACCGCGATTCCTCTACGACTTCGACAACCTGATGCTCTCCTACGCCGACCGCAGCCGGGTCATCACCGACGAGTTCAAGCGCCTCTCCTTCCGCCCGCACGGTCCGGTCCCCCAAGCGGTCCTCATCGACGGCGTCACGGCCGGCGAATGGACGTTCAGCCACACCGGCGGGGTCGCCGCCCTGACCGTCCGGACGTACCGTTCGCTGCCCGCCGCGACCGCCGACGCGGTCGAGGCGGAGGCGGCTCAGCTACTCGACTTCCTCGCTCCCGACGCCGAGGTCCGCGACGTGGAGTTGCTCGTGGTGGAGGAGTAAGTGCCCGCGCCCCTGCCTCCGCGTGGGGTGCGATCAGACGGGCCCAAGCCGCCTGATCGCACCAAGGCCTCGTCGGTTCAACCAGAAGCCGACGAGGCCGCGCGTCAGCACGAGGGTCGTGGCGCGCGTCCTGAACACTTGGCTGGATGGCCGTGCAGCCGAGCGGCATGCTGAACTGCTCCGAGTTCGGGGAACATGTCCGCCTCCGTCGCCGACGCACCGGCTCCGGCGGAGATGAGGTCCCTCGCGGTCTCAGTGCTGCGCCGGATCCCGGCACACCTCCAGCCGGTCCAGCCGAAATCTCGACCAGCAAACCAGTGGTGTGGGGACGCGGATGACCAGGCCCGCAGTCCCACTGGATTGGCCAACCACGTGTTCACCGCGGTGACCGGCCGCACGCCTGATGGGATCCAGGGCACCACCTGGTGGACTGTCGACGGGGACGAGGTCCCGGATGGTGTCGACCCGGCCGAGTGGAACTCGTTGGGGGCAGCACCTTGTCCAGCTCGTCTCGGTGGCGGCGGGTACTAGTCGCGATTGGACGGATCTGTACGCGCTGCTGAACGCCATTCCTGCCACACGATGGACCACCTACGGCGATCTCGCGGCCGTGATCGGCAGCCACCCGGTCCCGGTTGGCAGTCACCTCGCCAGTTGCGGCCAGTGCGCCACCCCTGGCGCGTGTCGACCACCAGGGGCACGGTGAGTTCCGGCCTCCGATGGGCTGATCCCACGCGGACAGACATCCCCGAGGACCTGCTCCGCGGCGAAGGAATCCAGATGCCCGGCAACATCGCGGATCCCGCACAACGCCTCACGCGGACGGACCTCCGCGACTTGCTCGGCAGCAACGTCTAGACACTCAGAACTGCGCCGCAGAGCTCGGCAGCGTGCGAAGACGTCGCGCACCGCGGCCAGCGGATCGTGCCACTGTGCCCGTCATCGTGAAGTTGCTGGGGCGCAACAACGACACACGGGCTGCCGGTCAGTTCGGCTCGATCATGTCGGCCAGCCAGTCGGCGCCGTAGTATCCCGCGAAACCACCGATGACGCCGCCGGCCAGACAGCCCAGGGCGGCGCCGGGGCCGGTCTCGGCCGTGGCCAGTGCGCCGCCGGCGCACATTAGCTTCGCACCGGCCCACGCCCCGCCCCAGCTTCCGGCGATGCGTAGCGCCTGCGCGGCCGCGGGCCTCGGCGTTCCGCGGTCGACGCTCTCGCCGATGGACTCGCCCAGCGTGAAGGCGTCGACGGCGACGCCGGCAACGAGGAAGATCCGGCCACCGATCCGGGCGTACCGGATGCCTCGGGCCATCCGGATGTCCCGTGCCGCGATCGGGCTGATGTCCGCCGCGTTGAACAGGCCGTTGGACATGCCCTTCTGGTTCACGTGGTAGAAGGGATGCGGGACCTTGGAGCCGGCGGGCGTGGCGTGCGCGTCCCAGGCGAAGAACTTCTTGGTCCCTTCCACGTAGACCTCGAACAGCCGGGTGTCCCTTGGCAGCCCTGGCTTGAACTTCCACTGGTTCGGCCAGGCCGGGTTGGCGAAACGGATCCGGCTGTTGGCCGGCAGCGTGACTCCCATGAACCGGGAGACCGGATAGGTACCGAGCTGGTAGACACCCGACCGGAACAAGCCGGACAGGCTCGCGTCCCGCACGCGCTGCCAGGATCGGGACGTACCTGTGACCGCGCCGAATCCCTGGGGCTCGACCGGCTGTGCCACCTCGAACAGCGTGGCGGCGTCGGCGCTGACTGGCGGGGCGATCAGCGCCCGACCGTCGGGCCACAGCACGAGTTGCTGCTCGGGCGCCCCAGCCGCACCGGCCGGAAGCGGACCACACTATCCCGTACCCGGCCACGCCAGGCCAGTGACAAGCCGGGCCAGCTGGCCGTCCATTAGGGCAGTCTTGGGACCACCGCCGGGAAGACGGCGCCGGTCTGGCGGTTGGCGATCACGAGTGGTTCGCCGTTGACGTGCGAGATCTCCCCGCCCCATGTCAGCCCAGGCCGCACAGGAACGGACCGGCGCCGTCACATGGTTGGGATGCGCTGGCATCACACCCTGACGAACTACCGTACGGCCAACCGGTAAAGAGGTCCCGGCACGGTCATCGCCCTGCGGCGCTGTCTTTCCCGAGGTGCCTGCCCTTGGTCGGTCCGGGATTGGCGCTTCTGCCGGACCTGCACTATCAAAGCTTCCGCCCAGGTGCCTGGTTTGAGTTTCATCCTGTTTGGCGAGGTCGTGGGTCGGTGGACTTCTTCTTGCCAGTGCCGGGTTTCGCGTGTTGGTGCTGGTGACGGTGTGGACGTCGTGGCGTGATGCCAGGTGGATAGGGGTGCGGGGCGGCGCAGCACCCGGTCGGAACGCATCCGCACCAGCACGGTGGTCGGCCAGCACGTGCGCCAGACGGGGGCCGTCGTAGCCAGCGTCGGCGATCAGCAGGATGTCCGGATCACTCGGCCGCCAGTGCCCAGCGTGGATCAGTCGGTCGACCACGCCCCGCACCTGGGAGGCGGTCACGCTCGCGGCGTCATCGCCGGGGCCGAGCCGGATCGCGTCCAATGGCGCGGTCCAGGACCCGCGTCCCGTTTCCAGGGTGACGATCACCGAGTAGGGCCAGCCGGGCACCATGATGTGCGTGTCCTTGCCGCGCCCATAGATCTGGTGACCAACTCCCAGATGGACACTTACCTGTATGGCTCGCCGCAGACCCGCCCGGCGTTCCGTCGAAAACCTGCCACCGCACGCACTCCGTGCCCGGAAGCCGACGAGGTAGGCTCGAAGTCGCCGGAGTACGTCAAGCCGGTTCTGCGCCAGGTCGGCGGTTTCGCCACGCTGACCCGTGGACTCCTCGGCAGGCGCGGGGATTCCCGCAATCGCCTGCGGCCCGCGGCCTGAAGCCCTGACGAGCAGCGAAGGCGGCGGTTGTGAACGGTGGACTGTCGCCCGGCGTTGAGGGCCACGGCGAGGAGTGGTTCGTCGTCCTTCCCGGACTGCGCGTCCGCACTCGCCGTGGCCTCGGCGTTGGGAGCCGGGCTGGGTCCGTACACAGTGGCCCGACGCGTCGAGCACCCGTCTGGCCGGCCGTGGCTGATCGGATGGTGGGATCCGGCAGACCTGGTGATGGGGTTTGCGGGTCGCGTCGCGGTGGCGCTGCTGGGCAGTTGCCCCGTGTCGGCGCAGGAGATGATGCGGATCGCCGGGCGTACGACCGGCACCGTGGAGCTCGATCGCGCGGTGGCCGCGCTCCCGGGTAGTTTTCACGTCGCCGCGAGCGTGGATGGGGCGGTTCGGGTGCAGGGCAGCGCTTCGGGGCTACGGCGAGTGTTCCACGCCCGCATGGATGGCATCGAGGTGGCCGCCGATCGAGCTGACGTGCTGGCCGCGCTGACCGACGCCCGTGTCGACGAGCAGCGACTGGTCGGATGCCTGTTGTTCCACCATGTCCGCCGAACTCGAACGTGCCCTCACCGCCATCCGCACTGTGCGCGCCATGGGCGCCGAAGACCGCGAACACGCACGCATCGCCGACCGGGCCCCTGCGACGTACCACGACAACCTCCGCGCCGCCCGGCTGGATTCCATCGCCGGACCCGCGGTCACCCTGTCGGCGCACGGATCGCTCATCATCGTCCTGATCGTCGGCGGCCTGCGGGTGGCCCACGGCCAACTCACCCTGGCCGAACTGGTGGCGTTCCCGCTCTACGTCGCCATGCCCACAGCCGGTCTGTTCGACCTCGCTGCCACCCTCCAAAGAGGACTGGCTATGTTGCGGCGCGTGCACGACATGACCAACCTGCCCCAAGAAACCTGCGAACTCAAACCCGGACCGGCACGCCCGAGGAAAACCACGAGCCCTGCGACCACAACCTCGCCGAACGACTCACACACGCCACCGCCCGCGCTCGAACTACGCGACGTCTGGTTCGGTTACCACCCCAGCCGGTGCGTGCTGCGCGGCGTGTCCTTCACCGTCCCGCAACACGGGCACGTGACCCTCGTCGGCCGATCAGGAGCGGGCAATCCACCATCCTCGCCCTCATCGAACGCTTCTACGACCCCGACGGCGGCAGCATTCTGCTCAACGGGCAAGACCTGCACACCGACCTGACCATCGCCCAAGCGCGACAACGTATCGGCCTGGTGGAGCAAACAACCCCATCCTGCACGGCACCCTGCGCGACAACATCACCTGCACCGCCCCCCCACGCCACAGACGACGAGATCCACCACGTCCTAGCCCTGACCAACCTCACCGACATGGTCGACCGGCTCCCCGACGGCCTGGAAACACCGGTCGGCGACCACGGCGCCACGCTCTCCGGGGGAGAACGCCAACGACTGGCCATCGCCCGCGCTCCGCTCCCGCGGCCCACCCTGCTGCTGCTCGACGAACCCACGTCCCACCTCGACTCCGCCAACGAAGCCGCCTTCACGCACGCCGTTCGCCCGATCACCAACCACAGTGCACTGCTCGTCATCGCCCACCGCGACGGCACCATCCATCTCGCCGACACCGTCATCATCCTCGACCAGGGCCGCACCACCACGCTCCCGAACGGTCCCCACACGCCAGCACTTCCGACGTCAGCCAAGCGTTGAAAGGCTCCGTGGAGACCACTATCCGCCCACCTCACCAGGGCACGCCTGGCCGTGCTCACGGGCCGGGGCGCAGGTGGATGGTCAGCGAGTGGCGGGAGGCCACGTTCGTCCACACGTGTGCTTTGATGGATCGATGACCGACCACCCGGACACGCGCATCGTCAGCGCCAGCCGTGAGATTTCGGCCGGGGCCGCACAGATCTTCGAGCTCATCGCCGACCCGGCGCGGCAGCCGCACTGGGATGGCAACGACAACCTGGCGGAAGCGACCACAGGGCAGCGAGTACACGCCGTCGGGGACGTGTTCACCATGACGCTCACCCATGACGGTGCCATCCGTGACAACCACGTGGTCGAGTTCGACGAAGGACGCCGCATCGCCTGGCGACCTTCCGAGCAGGGACAGGAGCCGCCGGGCCACTTGTGGCGATGGGAACTGGAGCCCATCGACTCCTCATCGACCCGGGTAACCCACACATACGACTGGACAGCGTTGACCGACGAGAACCGGTATCGGCGTGCCCGGGCGACCACCCCGGAGAAGCTGCAGGCCTCGCTCGCCCGACTCGCAGCCCTCGCCGTGCAGTAACCCAGGGTATCGGTGAGCGCGCAGTGCCCCACAACGCATAGGGACATCAGACGGTCGCGGATGACCTGTTGAGCACGCGATACTGGAGCGGGTTGTGATCATGCCGTCTATGAGGGAGGCGTATGCCGATCAGACCGCCGGGGGATACGGCGCCCGAACCTCCGGACAAGCCGTTGCCGGTTCCGATCTCGGCCTATGTGGTCGACTGCGCGGTATATGTCGACGGTCGGCGGTTGCCGGGCCGCTGGTCACACGATGAGGCAATCGCCGAGGTGCGCAGGCGCGGACAGGGCTTTGTCTGGATCGGACTGTACGAACCTGCCGCCGAGCAGATCCAAGGCATCGCGGAGACCTATGGTCTGCACGAACTGGCGGTCGAGGACGCGGTGGTCGCACATCAACGCCCGAAGCTGGACCGCTACGACAACATGGTGTTCACGGTGCTCAAGACCGTGCACTATGTGGCGCACGAGTCGCCGAGCCGCGCCAACGAGATCGTCGAGACCGGCGAGATCATGGCGTTCCTCGGCCCGGATTTCATCGTGACTGTGCGCCACGGTGACCATTCGGGCCTGCGTGGGTTGCGCCGGGAACTGGAGGAGTTGCCGGAACGGTTGGCGTTGGGGCCTTCGGCGGTGTTGCACGCCATCGCCGACCGCGTCGTGGACGAATACCTGGATGTCAGCGATCTGTTCGAGCGCGACATCGAGGAGACAGAGGCCGTGGTGTTCGCGCCGGGCAGTCCGCTGGGCGCTGAGCAGATGTACTTGATGAAGCGGGAAGTGCTGGAGCTGCGGCGGGCGATCGCCCCATTGTCGCTGCCGCTGCGCCGGTTGGTCGACGGCGATCTGGCGCTGGTGCCCGCCGAAGTGCGCTCGTACTTCCGTGATGTGGACGATCACCTGACGATCGTGTCCGAGCGGGTGACGCGGGCGGACGAACTGCTCAACAGCCTGGTAGACGCCACGCTGGCGAAGATTACGTTGCAGCAGAACAACGACATGCGCAAGATCACCGCATGGGCGGCGGTGATCGCGGTGCCGACGATGGCAGTCGGCGTGTACGGCATGAACTTCGACCTCATGCCCGAACTGCGCTGGACCTACGGGTATCCGGTAGCGCTGGGTGTGATCCTGCTGGCGTGTCTGGCGGTTTACCGGGCTCTCAAACGCAATCATTGGCTCGGTTCCGGCAGGACGGTGATCTGGGTCGTCCTGCTGGTCGTCGCGTGGCTCTCGCTCATCGTCATACAGATCACGTTCGGTGCCGGGCGGGCGCCGACCAGCGGCGGACCTTGACCGGCTGCGATGGCGAACTGGACCGGCAGTGGGTTGCCCGTGTGCGAGATGCGCTGGAAGCGACGCATGCGGCCGGCCACCTGCAGTCTGTCCTGGCAGGGCCGCCGAGACGTGGCGGAACGGGCGGACGAGCCTGCTGCCACGACTGCGATGTCCAGTCATCGGGCGGTTGCCATCCGGATCGCTTGCTGGTGGAGGTCCACGGCGTAGAACGAGAGCAGCACCAGCGGTGGTGCCATTACCCGCCCAGCCGTTGTCTGGCCCCATCTGCACCACCTCCCTGCGGCCTTGGCCAGAGCTGAGCAGCTGGAGAAGCATCAGCGCACGGGCTCCGGCGAATTTTCCTGTGTGGAAGACCACCGTCGACGATGTCGGTGACCGTTCCGACGAGGATGAGCAGGAGGCAGATCCCGCCCCCGACCAGCAATATTGCCCGTCGTTTGCCGAGTACCCGTGTCACCTTTCGTATCTTGGTCAGGAGCAGGCTTCCGCAGCTGCGCAGGCGCACCCGTTCAACCGGTACGGTTCATTACACGAGAACTGACTTGGACACGAGGTTCGTCGGCGAACGCCTCTACGTTGACGCGGCCGCCAAACAAAAGCTCAAGGACGCCGCCACCGGTTGGGAGCCAGCGAAACCTGGCTGGACTGCCGAGGTCCATTCGCTCCTCGTTCCCAAGATCGCCACGCCAGAGTCCGGGGTACGGTCCACGGCCTACAGCAGGGAGTTCGGCTCCAAGAACAATCACTATCATGGCGGCTTCACGGTCCACATCCCCGAGGGAATCCTGTACTTCAACGGCAGTTCGCAAGGAGCTGTCGCGGCAGGGAAACGAGGCGCCGGCATACTGGCCCGCCTCGTGCCGAGGACGTTGAGTGAACGGGAGAGAGGCTGCGGCGGCGCACCGGTACGTGGTGGTGGTGAAGGATGCTGCTGATAGTTCGCCATTCGATGCCGAACCGGTCGCCGAGTTCATGCACCGTCGCTCCGGCCTGGTAGCCGAGGGTGAGTTCTTGGACTTCGAGTGTGTCTCATCATCGATGAGTGCCGGTCGGGTCTTTCTCATAGAAGTGTCACTTGTGGATGGTGAGGGCGGAAATCTGTCACTACCTGCTGCGCTCACCCAGGTCGGTGACGTTGCCAAACTCGGCAATCGCGACTACTCCCGGCTTGGTGTCAGCGCACAAAATGGTGGATGCGTGAGAAGTCGGGGTGCGCGCTCGCCGTGCTCCGCGACGGTCGGTGAGGGAGTGTCGTCGTGCCGTCATTCCGGGTGGTTATTCTGGTGCACCACGGGATGACGGGCCTGTCCATCCGGGTGTGCCGCTGTGATGGTTGAAGGCATGAAACTCAAGAGAATTGCGGTCGCCGCATGTGTTGCAGTGTCGGCATTGGTTTCCGCGGGTCCCGCGGTAGCCGACTCGCAGGACACCAGAGACCCGGTTCCCACGACAGGGTTGTCGTGCGACGGTGACACGTACAGGTGCACGGCCGCACTCGACTTCGGCGACGGCGGGTGGGTGGCCGACTGGAGTGCCAACGTCTACCACGCCCGGGTGGAGCCTAGGGCCATGGTGCCGGTCACGCGGCTGCGGTGCGATGGCGACACCTACAAGTGCACAGCGAACCTCAAGTTCGGTGACGGTCGCTGGGTGGCCGACTGGAGTGTCCGGGTTCATCACACGAACCGCGCGGAACCGCGAAGCCCTGTCCGGGTCACCGGCTTGTGGTGCGACGGTGACACCTACAAGTGCAAGGCTGCGCTTGACTTCGGCGACGGCAGGTGGGTGGCCGACTGGAACGTCAAGGTCTACCACTCATGATGGGGTGCAATGCACCTCGTGCGCCTGAGTTGTTGCGCCGAACCGCAGGTTGACCAACGGCCGCGCGTAGCCGCCCGAGCCACCCGGGTGGCTACGCGCTGGTCCACTGCTCACGCTGTCGATGTTCATCGCAATCTGGTTATCTGCATCTGATTCTCGACCTGCAGCGGCACCGGCCCGTCCTGGTCGCAGTGGAACCCCAGTGTCCGCGCGGCGGATACGGTCATTGTTCGGTTTTGTCCACAGGATGACCTAAGTCGGCATCGGTGGACTGGGCGGTACGGACGACCTCGGCGTACTCGGTGAGCGTTGGCGCGTCGAAGATGGCGGCCACGGGCAGCCGGACACCGAGCTGTGTCTGCACTACGTTGCTCAAGCGCATGGCGTCGACCGACTGCCCGCCGAGCTCGAAGAAGTCATCGTCGGCTGTGACCACTGGCACGTCGAGCAGCTGCTCCCACAGTGCGGCGAGGCTGCCCTCGATGCCTCCGGCGCTCGGTCGCGCCGCCGGTGCACCGGCGGTGGCGGCGATCTCCGGTAGCGCGGCCCGGTCTGTCTTCCCGTTCCTGGTGCGCGGCAACGACTCGGCGAACCGGAAACGTGCCGGCACCATGTGCGCGGGGATCAGCGGGGTCAGGTGGCTGCGCAGGTCGCCCTCCGTGACGTCCTCGGACAGCACGACATGAGCTTCGAGCCGGAGCTCATCGCCGTCGCCCCGAGCGCGGACCGCGCAGTGCCGCACGGCAGGGTGCGTGTCGAGCGCGGCCTCGATCTCACCCGGCTCGACCCGCATGCCGCGGACCTTGAGCTGGTTGTCCTCGCGGCCGGCGAAGAAAAGCTCGCCATCGGCCGTTCGCCGCCCCAGGTCCCCGGTTCGGTACATCCGGGCGCCCGCCACGCCGGGCTGCGGCACGAACGCGGCGGCGGTGAGCGCGGGCCTGCCCAGGTAGCCGACTGCGATCGACGTCGCGGCCAGGAAGATCTCACCCACCGCGCCGGGCGGTACCGGCCGCAGCGACTCGTCGAGCAGCAGCACCTCGCACCCGTCGATCGGCTGTCCCAACGGGATCGCGAGCCTGCCGAGATCGGCGTCGCGGACCTCGTGGTACGTGGCAAGCAGGGTCTCAGTGGCGCCGTAGCCGTTGATGAGCTTCACGTGCGGGAGCAGCCGCGCGCAGTCCGCGGCCAGGCGCGGCGGGAGCGGCTCACCGGTGGAGTACAGGTGGGTGAGTGTCGCCAGCCGGGTGCGGGCCGGGCCGGTCTCGATCTCGGCGAGCAGTTGCCGCAGGAAGCTCGGCACGAACTGCACCACGTGAACCCCGGCCGTCTCCATCGCGCGCAACAGGGCGTGCGGATCGTGCCGGACCTGCCTCGACGTACACCACACCGTGGCGCCGTAGCAGATCGCGCCGAAGATCTCGCAGTAAGCGTTGTCGTAGGTGACCGTGGCCCACTGGGCGATGATCCGGTCCGGCCGCAAATCGTAGTTGAGGCTCTGCCAGTCGAGGAGCCGGCTGAGGGACTCATGGGTCTGCACAACGCCCTTGGGCCTGCCGGTGCTGCCCGACGTGTAGGTCACGTAGGCGGGGGCGGCCAGGGGCACCTGTGCCTCCGCGACCGGGGCGCGGTCCTGCGCGGGGGTCAGCCTGCCGTCGCTGGAACAGCGGAACAGCTGCACGCCTTCCTCGCTCAGCACATCGAGCAGCGGGGACGGCGTGCCCGACTCATCGACGACCACTGCCGTGCAACCCGTTTCCCGCAGCACGTGCCGCAACCGTTCGGGCGGGCAATCCAAGCCGGGACAGCAGAACGCACTACCCGACTCCAGCACACCGAACAGGGTCGACACCAGCGCGAGCCCGTCCTCCATCAGAACCGTGACCGTTGCGCCGCGGCGCGCGGTGCGCAGGACCGCTGCCGCAGCGGTGGAAATCTCACTGAGAGCGTGGAAGGTGAGCCGTTGTTCGTCGAACCGCACGGCGGTCCGATGTGGACTCGACCGGGCCCGGTGGTGCATCCGCTCGTGCAGCAGGAACGGCGCGGTGCCCGCGAGATCTTCCAGCGGCATCGGTGGCTCCGGTAGTGGTCGGCAGGAATCATTCGGGACAACGCAAAGGAATCTCATTCAGAGAAGCACATCGCCCTGGCGGCACGCACACCGCGGACTGTCCCCAGTTTCGGTGACAGCCGGGTGGTCCGGATTCGTTCTAGGGTCGGGATGGCATTCCCTAGACTGGAGCCGATGTGACTGCGTCCGACAACGAATTGGTGCCTCGCATTCCGGCGTCGGCCGTGCAGCGGCGGATGTGGCTGTCCGGGCAGGAAAACCCGGAGCTGAACGTGACGACGCTGGAGCTGCGGTGGACCGGGCCGGTGCGCGCGGACCTGGCGCGCGCCGCGCTCACGGACGTCGTGGCGCGGCACGAGGCCCTGCGCACGGTGTTCACAGGCGACACCGCCGGGACACTGGCGCAGGTGGTCCTGCCGCCGGCCGCGGTGGAGTTCGCCGATGCGGACGAGCGTTGCGACCCGGCGGGGCCGGTGTTCCTGGCACGGTTCGTCAGCCACAGCGAAGACGAGCACCTTCTGCAGATCACGGTGCACCACCTGGTGTTCGACGGCTGGTCCACCGGTCTCCTGCGGCGCGATCTGATCGCGTGTTACGAGGCACGTGCGCGCGGCGTCGCCCCTGACCTGCCCGCGCTTCGCCTGCAGCTCGGCGACCACGCGCGGTGGGAACAGCAGGCGGAGCGCGACGGCGACCTGAAACCGCAGTACGAGTACTGGGAGCAGCGCCTCAAGGACGCGCCCGTGCTGCTGGAGTTGCCCACCGACCACGCCCGCTCGACGGTGCGCGACGGACTGGCGGGCGTGCACCGGTTCACCGTCACCGGTGCGGACTACCAGCGGATCATCTCGATGCGCGGCGTCACCCCCAGCATGGTCGCATTGGCCGCGTTCGCCGCGGTACTCGGCAGGCACGCCGGGACGGAGGACCTGCTCGTCGCGACACCGGTGTGGGGGCGCACACAGCCTGGGTACGAGGACGCCATCGGGTGCTTCATCAACACCGCGGTGCTGCGCGTCGAGTTGGACTCAGCGGCCCCGTTCCGCACGCTGCTGCGCCACGTGCGCGGCGAGGTGCTGTCGGCATTGTCCAATCAGGACGCTCCGTTCGATCGCGTGGTCGAGCTGCTCCGGCCGGAGCGCAGGCACGGCAGGCACCCGCTGGCGCAGGTGATGTTCACCTACGACGAGGTGGACGCGACGCCGGTGGAGTGCGCGGGCACACTCGTGTATCCGTTGGTGGAGGTGTTCGGCAGTCACAGCGAGTTCGAGCTTGACCTGACGGTCGCGGACCTGGGCGACGAGCTGTTGTTCACCCTGCAGTACGACTCGGATCTGTTCGAAGCGGTGACTGTGCAACGTCTGGCCGAACAGTATCTGTCGGCGCTGCGGGCGTGCAGTGCCGAACCGGACATCGCGCTGCGCGAGCTGACCACGCTGCCCGAGAACCAGCTGCGTCTCCTCACCGAGGACTTCGCGCGGGGACCTGACCGGGAGCTCGGCTTCTCGACCCTGCAGGAGCGGTTCGAACGCCAGGTCGCTGCCACGCCGGACGCGGTCGCGCTGGTCGACGCCGCACGCAGCCTGACCTTCGACGAGCTCAACCGCCGGGCGAACCGGCTCGCGCACCACCTGATCGGGCTCGGCGTCGCGCCGGACGATCGGGTCGCCGTCGTGCTGCCACAAGGCGTCGAGATGGTCGTCGCGCTGTTCGGCGTGCTCAAGGCAGGTGCCGCCTTCGTCCCGCTGGACCCGGCGCACCCCGACGAACGCCTGGTGGGCGTCCTGCGCCGGGCCGGCGTCGACGTCGTGGTCGCGACCAGCGCGGACCGGGGGCGGTTCGGCGGGGTCGTGCCGATCGACCTGCCGCTCGGCGACGTGCCGGACACCGATCCGGTCACGGCTGCGGGACCCGACCACCTCGCCTACGTGTTCCACACCTCCGGTTCGACGGGCGAACCCAAGGGCGCGATGACGTCGCACCGATCCGCTTTGTCCTTTGTGGATGCCGCGGTCGACGCGTTCGCGATGACCCGCGCCGACCGGTTCCTGCAGCTGGCCGCTGTCACGTTCGACGTCGTGGTCGAGGAGGTTTTCCCCGCTCTGCTGTCCGGCGGCAGCGTCGCACTGCCGCCGCGCGGCCTCGCGACGCTGAGCCCGGACGAGCTCGTCGAGCTCATCGCGGCACTCCGGGTGACGGTGTGCGAGCTGACCCCGGTGTACTGGCACGAACTGGTGCGAAGGCTCACCGAGACCGGCGGCGCGCTGCCAGCCGGTTTCCGCCTGCTGGTCATGGGCGGCGAGCGGCCGGTGCCGGAGACACTGAGGCTGTGGCGGCGGTTCGGTGTGCCGCTCGTGCACGTCTACGGGCTGACCGAGACCGCTGTGACGACCACCGTGCACCTGGACACCGATCATCGTCGAGACGTGTTACCGATCGGAAAACCCGTTGCCAACGCACAGGTCTATGTGCTGGACAGCGATCTGGAGCCGGTCCCAGCCGGTGTGACCGGCGAGTTGTTCGTCGGCGGCCACGGGGTCGGCCGCGGTTACGTCGGCAGCCCGGCGCTGACCGCCCAGCGGTTCGTGCC
This sequence comes from Kibdelosporangium phytohabitans, assembly GCF_001302585.1. Lineage (GTDB taxonomy): Bacteria > Actinomycetota > Actinomycetes > Mycobacteriales > Pseudonocardiaceae > Kibdelosporangium > Kibdelosporangium phytohabitans. The sequence goes on from NZ_CP012752.1 coordinate 3,537,450, forward strand.
CGATCCGTTCTCCGCCACGCCGGGCAGCAGGCTCTACCGCACCGGCGACCTGGCCCGTTGGCAGGCGCACGGCGACCTCGAGTTCCTCGGCCGGATCGACAACCAGGTGAAGATCCGGGGCCACCGCGTCGAACCGGGTGAGATCGAGTCGGTGCTGGAACAGCACCCCGATGTGAAGCAGGCCTTCGTCACGGTCGCGCGCGGCCCCAAAGGAGACTTCCTCGCGGCTTATGTCGTGTCGCCCGTGCACATCGACATGGCGGAACTGCGTCGGCATGCCGCGGCAGTCCTGCCCGGCTACCTCGTGCCCAGTTCGTTCCTCGTGCTCGACCACCTGCCGCGCACGACGCACGGCAAGACGGACACCTCGGCTCTGCCCGCGCCGCAACCCGGCCAGGCAACCGGCACCAGCAGGCCGTTGGACGAGACCGAACGTGCCGTCGCCGCGCTGTGGACCGAAGTGCTCGGCGTCGACGACATCGGCCCGGACGACGACTTCTTCGCGCTGGGCGGACATTCGATGCTCGGTTTCCAGCTCGTCACCCGGATCGGCGACGAGCTCGCCGCCCGGCTGCCGCTCACGGAGTTCTACCAGGAGCCGACGATCCGCGCTGTGGCCGCCCGGATCCGTCAAGGGAGCCAGGCAGGCGGAGGGCCGGTCGCGGTGCCGAGGGACGGCACCGCCTTGCCGATGTCCTCGGTGCAGGAACGGATGTGGTTCGCCGAACAGATCGCGCCCGGCAGCGGTGCGTACAACGTGGTGCTGGAGCTGCGCCTGACCGGTCCTGTGCGGGCAGGTGTGGTGCGTGCCGCGCTTACCGACGTCGTTGCGCGGCACGAGATCCTGCGCACGGTGTTCGTCGCCACGGACGACGAGCCGCCCGCTCAGATCGTGTTGCCGCCCGCGCCGATCGAACTGTCTGTTTCGGATCTTCGCAGTCTCGGTGCGTCGGCGGGGAAGTCGCGCCTGCGTTCCATCGTCGACGAAGCAGGCGCGCGGACGATCGACCTGAGCGCGTTGCAACTGCGGGCGCACCTGGTTCATTTGCCCGACGACGAACACCGCCTGGTGATCAGCGTGCACCACATCGTGTTCGACGGATGGTCGGCGCACCTGTTCCAGCGTGAACTCGCGGCCTGCTACGAGGCAAGAGCACGCGGCGCCGAGGCGGTTCTGCCCGCGCTGCCGGTGCAGTTCGCGGACCACGCGATGTGGGAACGTTCTCCAGTACGACAGGAGGCACTCGCGCAGGAGGCCGCGTACTGGGCCGAACACCTGGCGGACGCCCCGCAGTCGCTGGAGCTGGCCACCGACAACCCGAGGAGCGCGGGCAACGAGGGCGGTGTCATCGAGTTCACTGTCGACAGTGCCCGCTATCGGACGCTCGCCGCGCTGGGCGCCGACGGCGCCCACAGCATGGGCACGATCGTCCTCGCCGGACTGGCCGGCGTACTGGGCAGGCACGCCGGTACCGAGGAACTGCTGATCGGCACGCCTGTGCTCGGGCGGACCCGGCCGGAAGTACAGGATCTGATCGGGTGCTTCATCAACACTGTCGTGCTGCGCCTGCAGCCGCGAGCAGGCTCGTCGTTCCGGGAGCTGCTCGACCAGGTCCACGCCGAGACGTTGTCCGCGCTCGCGCACCAGGAGGTCGCCTTCGACCAGGTGGTCGACCTGATCTGCCCGGAACGGGCGCCGGGACGTCATCCGCTGGTCCAGGTCCTGTTCAGCTATGAATACGGTGCACGGCAACAAGTAGAGGCTGGGGACGTCGGCATCCTCGTGCTGCCCGACACTCCTGTCGGCGCCACGGAGTTCGACCTGGATGTCACCGTCTTCGACTTCGGGGACGAACTGTCGGTCACAGTCCAGTACAACGCGGGCCTGTTCGAACCGATCACCGTGCGACGGCTGGCCGACCAGCTCGTCACGCTGCTCGACACCGCCGCCACGACACCCCGTGCACCCCTGCGCGATCTCAGCTTTCTGCCACCGAGTCAGCTTGACCAGCTCATCGGCCAGTATGCCCGAGGCAAGGACGTGCCGCTGCCCGGTACGACCGCGCACCAGCTGGTCGAACACAGTGTCGCGCGCCACCGCGACCGGATCGCGGTGGCGCAGGGCGACCGCGAGCTGACCTACGCCGAGCTCAACCGCAGGGCGAATCGTCTGGCGCACCACCTGATCGCCATCGGTGTCCAGCCGGACGACAGGATCGGCGTCGCGCTGCCCCGTTCGCCCGAGCTGCTGGTGGCTCAACTGGGGGTGATGAAGGCAGGCGCCGCGTTCGTACCGCTCGATCCCGCCCATCCCGCCGACCGCCTCATCGAACTCGTCGACCGCAACGCGATCGGTGTGGTCGTGGCTGATCGTCCCGGCAACCGTGCGTTCGCGTCCTGCGTGCACGTGGACAGCGATCCGGCAGGTCACGACCTACCCGCTGCCAATCCCGTTGCCGAGACCGGCGCCGAGCACCTCGCGTACGTGATCCACACGTCCGGCTCCACCGGCAGGCCCAAGGGTGTCATGACCACACACCGCGGGTTGATGTCGCTCATGGTCGCCGCGGTCGAGTCGTACGGGATCGATGGCACCGACCGGTTCGCGCAGGTGGCCCCGGTGACGTTCGACATGATGATCGAGGAGACCTACCCGGTGCTGATGGCAGGCGGAACGGTGGTGCTGGCGCCACGCGACCTGTCCGCGATCGAGCCGGCCGACCTGCTCGCGCTGCTGGCCGCTCAACGGGTGACGCGGTGCGCGCTCACGCCCGCGTACTGGCACGAGTTGGCTCTGCACCTGCGTGACTCCGGGCAGACGATGCCGGACACCTTCCGGTTGATGATCATCGGCGGCGACCGGCACACACCCGAGGCGTGGCAGATGTGGCGCCGAATGGGGCTGCCACTGCTCAACGGCTACGGGCCCACCGAGACCTCGGTGACCAACACGTCCTATTTGGACATTCCCGGCGACACGCGCGAACGGCGTGAGCTGCCGATGGGCCGTCCGTGGGCGAACAACCAGACCTACGTCCTCGACGCTGATCTCCGCCCGGTCGCGGCAGGCGTCACCGGCGAGGTCTTCATCGGTGGACATGGGCTGGCGCGCGGCTACGCGGGCGATCCCGTGACGACCGCCCAGCGGTTCGTGCCCAACCCGTTCGCCACGACCGGCGGGGAACGCCTCTACCGCACCGGTGACCTGGCGCGCTGGAGCGCCGACGGCCAGCTCGAGTTCGTGGGCAGGGCCGACCGCCAGGTGAAGATCCGGGGACACCGGATCGAACCGGGCGAGGTCGAGTCGGTGCTGGAACGTCACCCGGCGGTCCGGCAGGCGTTCGTGACGGCCCACCTGAACACGCGTCTGGTCGCGTATGTCGTGACCGAGGCGGAAACCACCGAACTGCGCAGGCACGCCACGAGTCTGCTCCCCGGTTACCTGGTGCCGGTGTCCTTCACCCGGCTCACCGCGATGCCGCTCACCGCGAACGGCAAGATCGACGTGACCGCCCTGCCCGCACCCGACCTGGGTGGCACAGCCGAACCGAGCAGGCCGCTCACCGCGACCGAACGCAGGCTCGCCGCCGTCTGGACCCAGCTGCTCGGGATCGACCGAGTGGGACCGGACGACGACTTCTTCGCACTGGGCGGTCATTCCTTGCTCAGCTACCGGTTCGTCAGCCGGGTGCGTGCGGAGTTCGGGGTCGCGTTCACGTTGGCGGACTTCTTCACCGCGACCACAGTGAGCGGGATGGCCGAGCTGGTGGAGAGGCTGCCCGCCCAGGCCGCGGCCGGGCAATCCGGCGCAAGCGTCGAAGACATCCTGGCCGCGGTCGAGACCCTGGACCGCTGAACTAGCGCAGTGCGAACACCTGGAGTTCAGCCGGTTCCAGCACCGGCACGGGCACCGTCTCGCGGGCGACCGCCTCGTCGATCGACGCGAGGCCGGCCTTGATCTCCTCCTCGGTGAGGTGTTCGAACGTGGGGATCGCGCGGTGGCGCAGCTTGTCGGCGTAGGCCGCGAGCGACGGCGCGATCTCGCACTCGACGAGGTCGGTCCGCTCGTGCGTGAAGCCGGCGGCGGCGAACATCTCCAGCACCGCCGCGCGGGACGGGAACATCACGTTCTCGATCTCGCGCGCCCGCGGGAAGTGGTGGAACCAGCGGCGGTCCTCCAGTTCGCCGGAGAAGCTGCTTTGCAGCAGCACGCGTCCGCCGGGGCGCAGCACCCTGGCGATCTCCCGCGCCGCGGCCGGCTGATCGGGTACGTGGTGCAGCATCAGGAACAGCAACGCGAGATCGCACGTGTCGTCGCCGAGTGGGATGGTGTTCGCGTCGCCGTCCAGATAGGTCACCCGTGGGTGGCCGTTCTGCCGTGCGGCGACCTCGCGCATCCGGCGGGCGGGCTCGACGCCGTACACCGGACCGCCGAAGACATCGGCCAGCACCGGCGAGAACCTGCCGACGCCGCACCCGAGGTCGAGAACCGCGAGCGGCCGGCGCCGCGGGGCGCCGCGGCCGAACGCCTCGCGCCACGTCTCGAGGGTCGTCGCGGTGAGCGCCCGACCGGCCGCGTACCCGGTGAAAAGGCGGGTGCTGTAGTCGACCTCAGGCAACATGCGAGACCTTATCCTTCAGTTCCGCGAACCGGTCCAGCTCCCGCAGCGACTCGTCGCGCGGCGTGGTCGGCAGCTGCAGCAGCACCCGGTCCACGCCCGCCTCAGCGAGCTCAGCCAGCACCTCGGCGTCCGGTGGCGCGGCGTACACCGTGACCGGGACGTACCCGCGGCCTGCCTGCTCGGCGCGGCGGCGCAACTCCCCGACACGGGCCGTGAGCGCCGGCACCGACTTCGCCAGAATCGGTACCCATCCGTCGCCGTACTCGATCACCCGGTCCAGCACGCCGGGGCCGTCGCCGCCGACCAGGACCGGCGGGTGTGGCCGCTGCACGGGCTTCGGCCACGCGCGAATGGGATCGAAGTCGACGAAGTCGCCGTGGAACTCGGCGTCGTCCTCGGTCCAGATCTGCTTCATGGCGAGCACGCGCTCGCGCATCAGCTCCATCCGGGTGGCGGGGTCGGTGCCGAGGTTGCGCATCTCCTCGCGGTTCCACCCCGCGCCGATGCCCACGAGGAGCCGTCCACCCGACACCATGTCGAGCGAGGCAACCTGCTTGGCCAGGTTGATCGGTTCCCGTTCGACGACGAGCGCGATCCCGGTCGCCACCAGCAGCCGTGTGGTCACCGTCGCGACCTGGGTGAGGGTGACGAACGGGTCCACCGTGCGGTAGTAGATACGCGGCAGCTCGCCGTGCGCGGGCCAGTACATCTCCCGGTTCGGGATGTACGGCGTCTCGCGCTTCACCGGGATGTGCGTGTGCTCGGAGACGAACAACGACTCGAACCCCCGGTCCTCCAACGCGACACCGAGGTCGACGGGACGGATGCCCTCGTCGGTGACGAACGTGGAAATCCCGATCTTCATGCTGCCCCTTCGATCATGTCCAGCACCATGTCTTCCTGCCGTCGAGCCGTGTCCAGGTCCGCGGCGATGACGCAGAACTCGCCCCGCTGCGTGCCCGTGCCGCCGTCGTGCACCGTGATCACCACCCCGGTGGCGGTCACCGGGTCGTAACCGATCCCGGCGTCGTCCAGCGCGGCAAGCAACTGCTTGAGTGGCGGAAGGCCGCACCGGCGCCGGTCAAGCAGCACGCGGTCCGGTCTGCCGACCAGACCGCGCAGAATGCAGTGGTTGTGCGTCGCGCCGCCGGACCGCGCGTTGAACTCCGTCAGAAAGACCTCACCTGCCGGGGTGACGATGCCGTCGACGCTGAGCTGGCCTCGGTAGCCCATCGCCCGCGTCGCCTGCGCGATGTGCTCCGCGTGGACGAGGAACTCGGCCGGCACCGACGTGCCCGGCGTGACGAGACCGTTGATCACGGGCATCATCCGCATCTCGCCGGCGCCGTACCGGGTGACGCCGTCGTCGGTGACGAAGAAGCCCGCGTAGATCGACGCCGAGTCGGGGAAGTAGTGCTCGACGACGAGCCGGCCGGTTTCCTCGGCGAACCGGCTGCCGACGACGCGCGCCACCGCCGCGGGGTCCGTGCAGACCTCGGCACCGAGCGCGCCGAACGAGCTGATGCCGGCCACCGGGCTGACCACCTTGTTGCCGAGTCCGCCGACGTGGAAGTCCTCTTTGAGGATCGCGCAGCGACCCGACGACACCAGTTCCCAGACCCACGCCGTCGCGTCGGCCGCGGTCGCGGGGCAGCGGCCGTCGGCGATCGGCACCCCGATGCCCGCGGCCAGCGCCCGGAAGAGCACCTTGCTGTTGAGCAGTTCCGCGCCGCCCTGCCCGGCGAACCCGGAACCGGCCAGGCCGAGCTCCCGCAGGAAGGCGTCGGTGCGCCGGTCGTGGTAGTACGGCCAGGCCCGGTCGGTGCCACGCCGGGTGACGGCTCGGCGAACGTCGGCGGCGAGATCCTCGTCGTCCCCGACCAGGACGTCGATCTCGCCGACGCCGAAGCCGCGCAACGACGTGGCGTAGTCAAGGAAGACCTCGTCCACCGGCGTGGGCAGCACGAGCACGTCGCCTGGCCCGGCGAACCAGATGGTCCGATGGGTCTGCGCCTGCAGATAGCCCAGGTACGGTTCGGCGTAGGCCTGCGGTGGCCCGAGCAGCTCGGCGCCTGCGGGCGCGCCGGTGATCAGCCGGCCGAGGTTGCTGATCAGCAACGTGCTCATGCGCCGACCCGGGCCTCGCCGGGGTACGCGGCGGTGTGCATGTGTTCCTCCACAATGGTCAGTCGGGCCACGTGCGGTGGCGAGGGCCGGGGTCCGGTCAGTGCGGGGCAGTCGTCGTGAACGCCTGAATGGTCATCGGGAAGTCCTCGCCAGCCGGGACGGTGTGCGGCGGGTGCCTGGCCACAGCACCGAGGTCAGCAGTTCGCGAATGATCCCGATGCCGTGCTCGGTGAGCAGCGACTCAGGGTGAAACTGAACGGAGGCGAACCCGTGCCCGCTCAACGCGTGCACGTCGCCGGTGCCGGCCGCGCGGCTCACCCGGACCGGTTCGGGGCGGACCCGGCTGACCAACCGGTCGTGGTCGCTGCGGCTGATGAACGTGTTGTAGAAACCGACCAGCCGAGGCGTGCCGAAGAAGTCGATCTCGCACCTGGTGCCCTGGTTGGGTTCGGGGCGCCGGTGCAGGGGCAGGCCCAGTGCGGCGCTGAGCACCTGATGCGACAGGCACACCGCGACGAACGGGATCGACTCACGCAGCAGCAGGCCGACCCGGTCCTGGATCGAGCGGATCTTCGGATCGGTGCCCACGCGGGGATCTCCCGGCCCCGGGCCCAGCACGACCAGGTCGAACGCGTCGGCAGCCACGGTCTCGCGCCAGTCCGCGACGGTCACGCGCAGGCCCAGCGCACGCAACTGGTGGGTGAGCATCGCGGTGAAGGTGTCCTCGTGGTCGACGACGAGGACGGTCAGGCCGTCGAACTCGGGGGCGAAGCTGTCGCCGTCCTCACCGCCGAGCCAGAACGCCGCCAGCCGGACGTTCCGCGCGGCGAGTGCGTCGAGAATGGCGGTGTCCTGCGGCAGGACCGGTGCCGGTGCCGTCTGGCCGGTCCCGCACAGCGCCGCGATCAGCCCGGCCGCCTTCGCGTGGGTCTCCGCGACCTCGGCGTCCGGGTCGGAGTGCCGTACCAGCGTCGCGCCGAAACCCGCGTTCAGGTTGCCGGCCGCGTCGATCTCCGCGGTACGGATCAGGATCGACGAGTCCATCGTGGACTGTCCGGTGTGGTCGGTGCCGATCAGTGCGGCGACCCCGCTGTAGTAGCCGCGCCCGCCGCGCTCGTGGGAACGCAGTACCCGGCAGGCGCTTTCCAGCGGGCTGCCGGTGACCGTCGGCGCGAACAGCGTGCGCCGCAGGATCTCCCGCGGGCCCAGTGACGTGCGGCCGTGGATGAGGTACTCGGTGTGGGCGAGGCTGCGCATGGCCTTGAGCGACGGCCCTTCCACCCGCAGGTCGCCTTCGCACACCCCGGCCATCATCTTCAGCTCCTCGTCGACGACCATGTGGAGTTCTTCGATCTCCTTGCGGTCGCCGAGGAACGCCAGGAGACCCTCGGCGGTCGGCCCACCGGCGGGATACCGGTAGGTGCCGCTGATCGGGTTCATCGTGGCGACACCGTTGTCCAGCGTGACGTGCCGTTCGGGCGACGCGCCGACGATTGTCCGTTCGCCGGTGTGGATGAGGAACGTCCAGTGCGCGCCGCGTTCGGTCGTGAGCAGCCGGCGGAACAGGCTGAGCGCCGCGCCGACGTGATGGCCGGGCAACCGCCCGAGGAACGAGCGCTTGATCACGAAGTTGGCGCCGAGTCCCTCGCCGATCTCGTCACGCAGAACCGTGCGCACGATCTCCGCGTACTCCTCGTCGTCGATGTCGAACCCGAGGGTCTCGACGTCGACGTGCGTGTCCGGGACCTCGGCGAGGAAGCTCCGCACCGCGATCGTGGCCTGCTCCTCGATGCCCAGGCACAACAGCGGCGCACCGTCGTCGTGGCACGCGAAGCCGCGCTCGGTCAGCTGGCGATACGGCACCACCACGAGGGCCTGGTGCCGGTCCGGTCCCGTCGTGGGTAACGGAACCTCGGCGAGGCTCGCGGGCTCGCACACACTGCCGCGCAACAGCTCCAGCACGTCCGGCCCGGTCGCCCCCGGCCGGTGCAGCACCGCGAACGGCTCACCGTCCAGGAACCTGGTCATGAGCACATCACTTCCCCCTGCGGCCCCGGGTCACCGTGCGCAGAGTCGCCGCGACGTACTCGCACTGCTGGGGGAGAATCGAACAGAATGCGGCGTCGGTGGACATGTGCTCGACTCTGTCCAAGTGGAGCGGTTCGCGGACAGTCCCCTTTTCGCGCGACGAAGGCTCGTACCACTGTGCCACGAGGCTGCGCTGACCTGCGAAAACGAGACTTGCTCTGTCGGTGCGGTTGTGCAGGCGCAGGTCCAGCAGCACTCCGGCCGATCCCGCAGTGCCCCGAGCACTGCCGGGCGGGCCGCGCCGGCACATCTGCACAACGGTCCTCGCGGGTGACCTCCGCCGTTGTTGTTCTCGCCATCCATCTGCGGTTGCTCGAAGACCGTCAGTAATATCCGCCCACGACACCACGACCATGCCGCATGCTTGAGGGCCTTGACCCAGGAGAAAGCGATGGGCTACTTGGAACGACGAGCGGCGATGGTCGCCAAGCAGGCGGCACCGCATCTGCGACCTGGTGAGCAACTGCAGACGGGATTTGTCGCAGCCACCGGATGGTTCATTTTCAAAGTTCCGACATGGGTCATCGTCACAGACCGCTCGATCGTGGTCCTGGCCCGTCAGGGTGTGCAGCGCCGCTCCCGTGAAATCTACTCCGGCAAGCCGGCAAGGCTTTACCACGCGATCACGCTCGATCGCAGCTACAAGGTGCACCGGGATTACTACAAGGAGCTCGTCATCGCCGATGAAGCACTGCGCGCAATGCAGTCCCGGGGCAACCCGCCGGACAGCGAAGAGGGCTGACGAGCGTCTGGTCAATTGCCACGACATGACCTGTGACTGGCGTGGACAGGATCAAAAGGCACCCTAGCGCTGTTCTCCTCGCAGAACGAAGCAGCAGCGCCGTCGCGACCGCTCGCATGCACGCCGTCGATCAGGGGCCGGGCGGACACGGCGCTGCACACCGTGTCGATCGGCCCCGCGGGTGCGGGCGTCGTCGAGGCGGGCAACCGGCCGAAGACGCGGTCAGGTGCAGGGCTTCGTCAGAGTGTTCGGCTGCTGAGCACTGTGGACTGATCGATCTTCCACCGGCCGTCCATGCTGACGAGGATGTACCGGTGCCGCTCGCGGACCACTTCGCCGTTCTTGAAGCTGTATTCTACTGTGGACTCGACGCTGGTGGCCGTCACCGGTGTCACGTCGGTGGTGCGGACAGTTCGGATTCGGTTCCAGAAGGTCTGGTAGCCGTTGCGTCCGCCTGCTGGGCTCTGCCGGTATCGGGGCGTCAGCCGGTTCCATCCCTCGTCCAGGTTGCCGGGTAACAACGCGTAGTACTCGGTGATCACTGTGGTCAACGGGACCGGGCCGTCGTTTGCGGGCGGGGGTGTCGTCACGAGAGATGTGGCCGGTGGGGGAGTGTTCGAAGGAATCGCGGCGCTGGTGAATGGCGTACTGGGTAACGGCGTGTTCGTGGAGGGCGTTGCCGGCGTGGCTGTGAGTGGGGGTGCGGCGGCGTCCGGTGCGTTCTCCGGGGCCTGGGTCAGCAGCACAACCAGCGCGCCCACGGCCAGCATGACCACGCCGCTGATGATCAGCAGGACTACCCGGCGCCTGGCTGCTTTCGGTTGAGACGATTGAGGTCGGTTCAGTGGAGGTTCGAGGCGTTCAGTGACCGCTTGAGGTTCGTCAATGTGGGCTTCGCGCTGCGGTTCGTAAGCGACGGGAGCTGACCGTAACGCTGTCAGCGTGTCTCTGACCTCTGTCATTGTCGGTCGCTGCGAGGGATCGAGGTCCAGCATCCGGGTCAACAAGGGTGTCATCGGACCGGCCTTGGTCGCTGCGGCGACGTCGCCGGATGCGACCTTGTGCAGTATCGCTATGGCGTTGTCGCCGCCTCCGGAGGGTGGCGCTCCCTCCAGCGCCGCGTGGAGCGTGGCGCCGAGGGAGTACACGTCGGAGGGAAACGTCGCCCGCTCGCCTTTGGCGATCTCCGGTGACAGGTAGGCAGGGGTCCCGACCAGGAGTCCGCTGGTGGTCGTGCCGGCCTCGGCGACCGCACGGGAGATGCCGAAATCGGTGATCTTCGCTGTGCCGTCATGGCCGAGAAGGATGTTGCCCGGTTTGACATCCCGGTGTACCACCCCAGCCGCGTGCGCGCTGCTCAGTGCGTCCGCGATCTGGATGCCGATGTCCGCCGTCTCAGCCACCGACAGCGGGCCTCGCTCGGTCAGCACCTGCGCCAGGCTCCGCGAAGGCAGGTACTCCATGATCAGATACGAGTAGCCGTCCTCATGGTCGACGTCGTACACCGTCACCGCGTTGCGGTGCTGTAACTTCGCTGCGATACGCCCTTCGCGAGTGGCTCGCTGCTTGGCTTCCTCAGCCTGTGGACCGGTCAGTTCGAGTGGCATCAGCAGCCGCTTGACCGCGACTTTTCGGTGCAGCCGCTCGTCGTAGGCGCGCCACACCACGCCCATCCCGCCGTGCCCGACTTCTTCCGCGAGCCGGTAGCGTCCCGCGATCAACCGGTCGTCATCGCCCACCGTCATGGGATTGCACCAAAAGACGCCTCCGAAACGACCGAGTGTGGAGCCACGCGTACTGCGATTGCTCGTCCGTTCAGCGGTTGCGTTCTCAGAACGACTGCGAGACTCGACGTCACCGAAGACGAACAGCAGCAGTGCGGGAAGGGTGGCGGGAAACCACACCGCGCCAAGCCCGATGTTGCCTGCCACGTTCTCGCCCCAGGTGCGCTTGAGCATCTCGCTGGACCGCTGCAGTGCCGTGCGTACCCCTCTCCGTTCCAAGACGAGGGCGGGCAACACGAGGCACGTGACTACGTTCCAAGCGATGCCGATCAGGCCGGTGGCGAACCGGCCCAGGAATCCCAGCCGCTCCTCGATTGGAGCGGTCCGAAGTCAGTGGCCGAATGGAGGTCCTGGTCAACCTGTCGTCCGGCAATCTGGTGATCACGCGGGACGACTCCACTGGTACCGGGCTTTGGCCGATCGTGGTGACGATTCGTCGTCACCAGCGCGAGGGTGGCAGCCGCCCGTGGTCAGTGTGGGAAGGCCAACTCGGCGACCGTGGCGTGTGGTCATCAGGAACGGCGTGGCGTGGGTGGGCCAGGCAAGGGCGCGGCCGTGTTCCTTGTACTGGACACGGCGGGCGCGATGGCGGCGTCGCCGGTGAGGCCTGCTCGGCCAGTGCCAGGTCGGTCTCCAGCAACGCCTGGGCGGCATGGCGCACCGCGCTCGCCGTGCTCCTGGCGGCCAGGTCGATCCCGAGCTGGGCGACGTCTCCTTGGCAGGCGTCACGCATCCAGGTCAGGGAAGAGTGAACCGGTAAAGTTGGCTGCGCTCCGACTGCAGTGCCTGGGCGCGTGTGGTGAGCGGCTGAGGACTTCTCGTCGGTAAAGCTCAGCGCAGCGCGTGGGTAACGGTACGGTCGTGGGCCAGGACGCAGCAGGCCAGCAGGCACGATGACAGGCCGTCCAGCGGCGTCCAGCGGCGTCCAGACGTTCGGCGGTTGCCGCCCGACCTCGGTGGCTCCCTCACAGGCCCGGCCCGTGCCCGGGCGTCACGAGGGCGTTCAAGTCGCGGTGCCTGCGATCATCGAGGAATACAGGGGGCTGGCTACCGGGTGGAGTGCGCCGCTTCGTACGCGTCGATCACGGTTGTGGAGATGCGTCCGCGTCCGGATACGGTATATCCGTTGTGGCGGGCCCATTCGCGGATCGCTGTGGTGCGGTTGCGGTTGGCCGCTGTGGCGACGGCGGTGGGTGGTGCACTGCGCCGGGCAGTACGGCCGGTGCGGCGGGCGTGGTTGACGAAATCGTCCAGGTGGTCACGCAGTCTGGTGGCGTTGTTGTCGGTGAGGTCGATCTCGTAGCTGACATCGTCGAGTCCGAACTTGACGGTGGTGATGTCGTCGGACATCGAGCCGTCCACGTCGTCGACCAGGTGGACGACAATCTTCTGGGCCATGGTGGCACCTGCTTTCCTACCGGTGATGGCGTTGCGGGACCCTTTCGAGCCGTGGAGACACTGGCTGAATGACGCAGCCGGGTGCCTGGTTGAGGTACCCGGCTGCGCAGAATCCCTTTGTGGCCGCTACGTGACGTGCCCCAGCGGCACCCTGGACTCGTCTGGGACACGTCACGCGGCGAGTAGTCAAGGAGTGTGATCGGCCCGTCCTGGGGGGGCGGTCGATCACGGTGACCGTGAGGCGACTCCCGCCGCCTCACGGTCGCGTGTGGACGGTGTTACTTCTTGCCGCCCAGCAGGTGGCCGGCCGAGCCGATCAGGCCGCCGCCACCGTTGCCGCTGGTGTTGTCCGAGCCGGCGGCGTTTCCGACGGCGTGGCCGTTGGAGCTGCTGCCCGCACCGGTGGCGCCGTGGGTGTTGTCACCGGCCTGCGAGGAACCCTGGTTGGAGGTGCAGGAGTTGTCCTCGATGGTGGTGGAGACGTTGCCGTTGCTCAACACGTTGATGTGCGGCTGCTTGGCCAGCTCGTCCACGTCGACCGCGACCGGCACCAGGCCGACCAGGCTCTGCGCGTTGAGGTCTTCCAGCGGGCGGTTGGCAACGCAGCCCAGGTTCGGCGACACGTTGGCGTTGTTCAGGGCGTTCACGGGCACCAGGCCCTGCTGGACGACGTTGTTGTCGTTGCTGTCGCTGCCGTGCGCGATCTTCTTGCCGTGCGTGGGCTTCTTGGCGTCGGAGTCCTTGGCGTGCGCGGTGACCTTGATGCTGTCCTGGCTGTCGGCCGGCTCACCAGCGAACGCGGAACCGCCGGCCGCCGCGAAACCGGCCGCGGACAGGGCAGCGACAATGACAGCCTTCTTGAACAAACCCATGACGTTACTCATTCCTTTCGGGCGCAGGCCCGGAAACTCGGTGATGGTGCGCCGAGGGGAAACAAGCCGGTAAAGATGTTCGACCCTCTGCGAGAAGTAGAGTACAACAAACGCGCAGTGGCGAAACACCGATGACACCATCGAGTGATCAATCGAAGTTTTTAGCGTTCGCTGGTGATAGCCAAGCGCACGTCGACGCGTTGACCGCAGGTCATGACGGACCCGACTGTTCCGCGATGCCCAAACGTGAAACCGGGAGTGGGAGGAATGCGGCGATGCCTTTCTGCTAACGTGACGAACCACGTTGACACCACAGCATCACCCCGCCTTCAACGGTATGTCGCCACCGCTCGTCCCTTCGACGAGCGCCTGACGGCTGACCAGCCATGCCCTCCCATTGTTGCTGGTGGGAGGTGTGCTCAGGGTGCGTACAAGACAATCACCAGGCTCTCCACGAGGGCGACGCCCACAATAGGCCGCACGTTTTTCCTATTAGATGTGCGTGTTGCCGCACGTCGAGAGCAAACTGAAGCGTGGGTGTCAGCAGGTGGGGGGATCTCCCGGCCTGTGAGGATGCGGCGGGATCGGGCGGGAGATCCGGAGTCCGGTACCCGGCGGCACCGGAATCCCCCACGCGACGGCTGCGCGAATCGGCTATGACAAATGGCAGGGGCGCGCCCGGCGCTGCGGTGATTCCATGGGTCCATGAGTTGCTCGCCGCCGACGGATCGGTCGTGGCGCACACGGATGGGGTGGGCAACCGGTGGAATCTGCACGTCGCCGGAAAGGACTGCCGGTTCGAGCGGCATCACGCCACGGCTACTCGATGATCGGCGCGAACGGGAAACCGGCCGGTTCGATCGACCGGACCGGCAACGGGACCTCCGATGCCACCGCTGACCTGGGTGATCTCGAACTCGGGGCGCAGGTGTTCGCGGTCGTGCTGCTGCGCTGGCGGCGCCAGCGCGTCAAGGCGGGAGTCCTGGGAGCCACACTGGCCCGCGGTTGACCGGTCCACAGTGGTCAACAACGCCGGTATCGTCCAGCCCGCTGACGCGTCGTGGTAACCGGCCCGCTCGATGGCCCGGACCAGCTGGCGTGGCGAAAACTCGTCAACACCAAGGTTTTCAGGCAATCCGGCGCGCAAGACACCGGCGGGGAGCACGGCCCGCGCGGTATCATCGGTGAGTCTGCCGAGCTTCTCGGCTTCGCCCGCGTTCGCCTCGGCGCAGTCGCCGAGCGTGCCGATCCTCCCGAGCAGGGCGGGGGATGCCGTTGACCGGTGGCGTTTCCGGTACGCGTCAACGGTGATCGTAGCGGTGAAGTGGTATTCGTTGCTGTACCGGAACTTGAGGCGGTCTTGGGATGAGCAGGGTTGTGGTGGTGGGTGGCGGGCTCGTCGGGTTGTCGACGGCGATGATGCTCACCCAGGAAGGCATGGATGTCACCGTCCTGGAGCAGGACGCAGGGCAACTGCCGGATTCCCCGGCGCAGGCGTGGTCGAGCTGGCCGAGAAGCGGCGTCGGTCAGTTCCAGCAGGCGCACATCCTCCAGGCACCGGCGTACGGGATTCTCCGTGACCGGATACCCGAAGCGCTGGACGTTCTGCGGGACGCGGACGCGACGAGGTTCGACGTCAGCCTGGCGATGCCACCGAGCGTCGAGGACCGCACCCCACGCCCGGGCGACGACAAGTTCGACACCCTCATCACTCGGCGAGCTGTCCTGGAACACGCGGTGGCGAGCCGCGTTCGCCAGTCGGTCGACATCCGCCGGGGTGTCAAGGTGGCCGGACTGATCGCTGGATCGTCCACTATGGATGGTGTACCGCACGTGGCGGGCGTGCGCACGGCCGATGGTGCGGAGATTCGCGCGGACCTCGTCGTCGACGCGTCCGGCCGCCGGACGCGCCTGCCGGACTGGCTCGCGCAACTCGGGGCCAGGCCACCGCAGGAGGAGACCTGGGACGGCAGGACCGCGTACTACACTCGGTTCTTCCGCTCGGCTGACGGGAAAATCCCGGACATGTCCGGCGGCGGGCTGTTGCTCCAGTACTTCGACAGCTATTCGATCATCGTCATCCCGGCCGACCGCGGGCACTGGTCGGTGACCGTCGTCGTTCACTCGTTCGACCAGGATCTGAAGGAGCTGCGCCACGTCGAGAAGTGGACGGACCTGATCCGGGCCTGCCCGAATCACGCGCACCTGCTCGAAGGTGAGGCCGAGGGCGGGATGTTGATCATGGGCGGGAACGGGGACAGGCTCCGCCGGTTCGTGGTGGACGGCAAACCGATCGCGACCGGACTGCTCGCCGTCGGCGACGTGGTGGCGACGACGAACCCCACCTATGGACGTGGGATCTACCTGGGGCTCGCGCAGGCCGTCGGCACCACCGAACTCGTCCGGGACCACCTGCACGACCCGCTCGAACTGGCTCAGGAACACGACACGATGCTGGCGGAGCGGGTGGTTCCCTGCTACCGCGACACCGTGCACCTCAGCCAGAACCGTGCCGACCAGGTCGCCGCGGTGGTCAACGGCCACCCTGTCGAGACGCCCGCCGACGGCGAACGACCGGCACATGACCTGTTCGTCGCCGGCTATCACGACGCTGACCTGTTTCGGGTCATCCTGGAGAGCGGGTTGATGGCGACTCCCCTGGAGGAGTTGCTCGCCCGCCCGGGGGTGGTCGACCGCGCCACGGTGGCGGCGAAGGGGCTGGAGATGCCGGTTCCAGCGGGTCCGGCGCGCCCCGAGCTGCTCCGGATGCTGGCCGGCTGATCTCCGGGCAGTTCGTGCAGTGCCGGGATGCCGCTCATGGCTCGCTGGTGTCGAGCTCCAGCACCTGCTGTAGTCCCATGGTGAGCAGGCGTACGGCCTCCGTGTACCGGCCTGTCCGCTGGTCTTCTTCGTTGCCGCGCCGAGTTCTGAAGTGCAGGGAGGAGAAGAACCGCTCGAAGACCTCGAAGGCGTCGCGCCGGATCCGAAGATCCGTCATCGGCCCGGCGGCGTCGCCCGCGTCGGCGACGTAGGCGTTGAGAAAGCGGTCGACCCGCTCGCGGGTCAGCGGGATGTACCACGGGGGAGCGGCGACGAGCCCACCGATGTAGGCCAGGTCCTGCGCGGGGTCGCCGATCTCCACCAGTGCGAAGCGGCGCAACCGGGTGAAGGCCGGTTCGGCTCCGGTGATGTGCTGTTCCACTCCCGGTGAAAGTCGTGCGACTTCAGGGTCGGCGAGTATCTCCGGGTGCGCGCCGCGCCACCACGCGAGGCTGTCGGCCAGCCGCGCCGTCAGGGACAGGCAGACCGCCCGGTCTTGTTCGGCGCGGTGACCTCGCCTGCCGTCGCGAACGGGGTGCGGTGCAGCGCGGCGAGTTGTCGTGCGTGTGCCAGCAGCAGCTTGTCGTCCCAGTCCTGGGCAGCGACTTCGTGCCCTGGCACGAACCCGGTGACCATGAACGGCGCGCCGAGGGCGTCTGCCGACTCCTCCAGCAACACGGCACGTGGCCCGAGGTCCGGTGGTGCCCGCTTCAGGCCGGCGATCTCGGCGGCCATCGGGCGGGGCAACTCGTCGACCGGCCGCCGACGGATCCGCAGTACCAGCGGGTCGGCGCCGGCTACTCGCACCAGCCACGCCGCGTAACTCTCGCCGGTGCCGATCACGCTGACTTCGGGTTCGCTTCCCGGCGGCAACTCGACGCGGTCGACGTTGGCGCGGACCCAGTCGGCGATGCCGGCTGCGGTGTCAGTCATCGGGTTACTCCTCGCGGAGACGCTCGGCCCATCTCCGCAGCACGCTGGCGGTGAAGGCGGGCTGTGCCATTTGACGGGCTGGGATTGTTCGATCTGGCGCTTCGTGGACGTGGCGAAAGCGATTGGGCCGGGGTGGCGGTGAGCCGCCACCCCGGCCTGCGCAGGACCGGCGCCTGATGCCCCCAGGCCGCGCCCGCCCCGGCTTCCATCCCGCACGGGTCCAAGCCCCGCGAGGGTCCCCCAGCCTTGCGTTCCCCCTGCCCACCTCGCCCTGATCATCAGTGCAGCACATCGCTCTGACGAACCACTTACTGCCGGCTAACCGGGCATACTGCGGGGGTGGCTGCACGGGCAGTGGTCGTCGGTGGGGGCGGGAGCACGGGTTTCGCCTGGGCATGGGGTGTGATCGCCGGGCTGGCCGGCGCCGGGGTGGATCTTTCCGCCGCTGACCTGGTGATCGGCACCTCCGGTGGCGCTGCCGCGGCGGTGGAGCTGGCGGGCGGCGGCGACCCCCGTGGGCTGATCGGGTTCATGATGAAACCGCCTCGGCAGACCGGCGAGCCGGGTGTCCGCGGGACAGCCACCGGATTCAGCCAGGTGTTGCGGGAGCTGATCGGATCGGGCCTCGGCGGCCCGGAGATCCGCGCCCGGCTCGGCGCGTTCGCCCGGTCGGCCGAAACCGTCTCCCAGGCCGAGTGCCTGCGGGTCGTGAAGGGTTATCTCACTGTTCACCAATGGCCGGCTTCCCGGGTGGTGATCGCCGCGGTCGACGTCGACTCGGGTGAGTTGACTGCTTTCTCGCGGGATTCCGGGGTGCCTTTGGTCGACGCCGTCGCGGCCAGTTGCGCGGTGCCCGGGATATATCCGCCGATCACGATCGGTGACCGCGACTACTTCGACGGAATGGTGCGTTCGCCTGTCAACGCCGAACTCGCCGCCGGGTGTGACCGGGTTGTCGTCCTCGCGCCCATCCCGGAGATCCGAGGACTGCCCGGTGCCGCGTTGCCGGACCAACTCGGGCCCATCGAGGCCGCTGGGGGCCGGACGCTGCTGCTGAGCCCGGACCAGCGAGCCCGCGCGCTGATGGGCCGCGAGACGATGGATCTGTCCCGCCGTCCCGAGATCACCCAGGCCGGGCTTGACCACGGCGCACGGGTCGCGGCCGAGCTAGCCGAGTTCTGGCGCGTCTGACAACTGCGCGATCACGTCGTTGAGCGTGCAGCCGCCGAGCAGGTTCACCACGGGCACGGTCACGCCGAGGTCGCGTTCGACCCGGTTCCTCAGTTCCATCGCCATCAGCGAGTCCATCCCGGTCCTGGTCAGCGGCTGGTCCCGGCTCACCCGGTCGACCGTGGTCCCCAGCACCTGCGCGGTGTACTCGACCAGCAGTTGCGCCACGTCGGCTCGCGCGGGCACCGGCGCGGCAACCGCCACCGGCTGTGGGGCGTGCACGAGCCCGCGCAGGATCGGTGATTGAGCCGCTTGCGGGTGCGCGTCCGCCCACTGCGCCCAGTTGACCGGCAGGACGACCACGTGCCCGGCCCGCGCGCGCAGCAACCGCTCCAGGATCGAGATCCCGGCCCGCGTGGTCACGCCGCCCATGCCGGTGGGCAGGGTCCGTTGCCACTGCGACGCCTGGCGCGCCGCCATCCCGGTCTGCGACCAGAATCCCCAGCCGATGCTGGTCGCGGGCTTGCCTTGGAGACGTCGCCGGCGTGCGAACGCGTCCAGGTAGGCGTTCGCGGCGGCGTACCCCGCGATCAACGGCGACCCCAGCACGGTCGAGCCCGAGGAGAACAACGCGAGGAAGTCCAGGTCCGGCAACAGCCGGTCGAGCACTTGTGTGCCCTGCACCTTGGGCCGCACCACGTCGAACGTCGCCTCGACGAGCGGGCCGTAGTCCATCAGCCCGGCCGCGTGGAACACGCCACGAACGCCCGGCCAGCCACGGGCCTCGATTCCGGCGAGGACGCCGCGCATCGCGGACTCGTCGGCGACGTCGGCGGACTGGTAGTGCGTGCGCGGGTCGGTCGCGCCTGCGGGGGAGCGGCCAACGAGCTGGACGTGTCGCGCACCGCTTGCCAGCAGCCAGTCGGTGACTTCGCGGCCGATCCCGCCGAGACCGCCGGTCACCAGGTAGGTGGCGTCCGGCCGGATCAGCGGGGCGTGGTCGGCGGCAGCGGACTGGTCGAACTCCAGCAGGATCTTGCCGACGTGCCCGGCTCTGGCCATCAGCCTGAACGCAGCGGGGGCCTGCCTGGCCGGGAAGGTCTGGCTGGGCAACGGCGCGAAGTCGCCGGCCGCCACCCGGTCGAGCACGGACCGCATCAGCCCGGCGACCTTGTCTGGGTCCACCCGCCACATGCTTTCCAGGTCCACGACGTGGAACGAGATGTTGTGCGCCAGATCCCGCAGTGCGATCCGGCCACCGTCCACAATGTCCCGCTTGGTCAGTTCGACGTACCGGCCGCCCGGGCGCAGCAGTTCCAGGTTCTTCTGGATCGCGTCGCCGGTCAGCGTGTTCAGCACGACGTCGACGCCCGCGCCGTGCGTCGCCGCCCGGAACACCTCGGCGAAGTCGAGCGAACGGGAGTCGGCCACGTGCTTGATGCCCATCGTGCGGAGCAGGGCGCGTTTCTCCGGGCTGCCCGCGGTCGCGTAGATCTCCGCGCCGCGCCACCGGGCGACCTGGATCGCTGCCAGTCCGACGCCGCCGGTGCCGGTGTGGATCAGCACCCGTTCGCCCGGCTGGGTGCTGGCCAGGGTGTGGAGCGAGTAGTACGCGGTCAGCAAGGCGATCGGCATGGTCGCCGCGTCCGCGAGCGCGACCCCGGCGGGGATCTTGAAGACCAGCGGCACCTTGGCGATCGTGCGTGACGACAGCCCCAAGGTGCCGATCGCGATGACCTCGTCACCCGGTCGCAGGCCGGGAACCAGCTGCCCGGTCTCGACCACGGTCCCGACGCACTCCACGCCGGGGTCGGGCATGGATTCCTCCGGCGCGGGGTCCAAACCCATGAGCCGCAGCATGTCGCCGTAGTTCAGGGCCGCGTACGCGGTGCTGATCGCGACTTCACCGGAGCCCGGCCCGCGGTCGGGCAGGTCTTCGGCGACGAGCGCGTCCAGCGTGCCGCGGGATTTCGCGGTCATCCGGTGGGGCACGGCGGTTTCGGGCACCGCGTAGCGCGCGAGCCGGGCGACGTACCGCGCCGCGCCTCGCAGTGCGACCTGGTCCTCGTCGGAGTTCGCGATCAGTTCGCGGTACAACGCCACCGCGTTGTCCGTGTCGGCCAGGACCGGCCGCAGCCGGGGGTGTTCCTGGGCGAGGGTGCGTCCGAGTCCCCACAGCATCGCCTGGTGCGGGGACACGTCCCGGTCGCCGGGGATCTCCTGCGCCCCGCTGGTGACCAGCCACAGCCTGGTCCGGCCGGCCAGTTGCCGGACCAGGCCGACCACGCCGGGCAGGTCCGGCCCGCGCAGATCGACCACGCCGTGCAGCGGCACATCGTCGGAGAGGCTGGTCAGCACGCGGTGGCCGTCGCGTGCCAGCAGATCGCGGAGTTCGCCGCCGATCCGGCCCGAACCCAGGACGACCCAGTTGCCCGGCGCCAGCGCCGGGTCCGGTACCCGCGCCCGCTGCCAGACCACCTCGTGCAGCCAGTCGTCCACATCGGACTCGGCCGCCGGGGTGCTGACGTACTTCAGGCGAACACCCAGCAGGTCGACCAGGAGCCCGCCGTCCGGGCCGAAGACCGTGATGTCGCCGAGCACCCCGTCGCCGGGCTGGCTCGGCCCGAGCTTGGCGTGCGCCCACAGCTGGGCGCCGGGCAGGTGGTGGACCCGGCCGGTGGCGATCGCGCTCAGCACGAAGGCGCCTGCCAGCCGGTCGGCAGCGCCTGCCAAAGCCTGCCCGCACGCGTCCAGCAGCACCGGGTGGAAGTGGAAACCGCTGGTGGTCAACGTGTCCGGGCACGTGATCCGGGCGAGCACCTCGCCGTCGCCGAGCCACGCCTCGGTGACGGCTTGGAACCGTGCTTCCCATTGGTTTCCGGCGTCGGTGATCCGCCGGTAGAAGTCCGTTGACGGCAGGTGTGTGGCGCAGCGCCCGCGGATCGCGTCCAGTGGTTCGACGGGGGCCCTCGGGACCGGACCGAGCCGGATCTCGCCCGTGGCGTGGGTGATCACATCGCCGCCCGCGCGGCTGCCGATCTCCACTGCGCACGAGTCGACGCCCTGCAACAGGCTGACTCTGACCACGCGTTCCCGGTCGAGCACCAGCGGCTGCCGGATGGTCACGCCGCTGAACTGGAACGGGCGCTCGCCGAAAGCCCGCCGCACGGCGGCCACCGTGAGTTCGCAGTAGCCGGAGCCCGGCAGGATCGCGACGCCCTGCACCTGGTGGTCGACCAGGTAGGGGTTGCGGTCGAGGCTGATCGGGCCTTCCCAGACGCGCTCGGGGCCTTCCTCGCCCAGCAGCGGATGCGCCGGGGCCTCGACCGCGCGGGGCAGGATCCAGTAGGACTCGCGATCCCACCGGTACGGCGGCAGGGTGACCAGCCGGGCTCCCGGCTCACGCCAGTCCACGTCGCCACCGAGCGTCCACAGTGAACCGAACGCGCCGAGCATGGCGCTCTGGCCGGACTCGTTCCTGCGCAGCGAGCCGATCGCGGTCCGGCCCGCGTCCTCGATCGCGGGCAGCAGCACCGGGTGCGGGCTGATCTCCACGAAGATCACGGGGTCCGGTGTCGCCGCGACCGCGTCGGCGAACCGCACCGGCTCACGGAAGTTGCGCGCCCAGTACCGTGCGTCCAGCGTGGACCCGTCGACGATCTCACCGAGAACCGTCGAGCGGAACGGGACCACGCCGTCGACCGGCGAGATGTCCGCGAGCCGGGACACGAGCTCGTCCCGCAGCGGTTGCACCAGCGGGCTGTGCGCGGCGAACCCGACGTCCAACAGTCGGCAGAACACACCTTTGGCCTGCAACGACTCGACGACCTCGCGCAGCGCCCGGACGTCACCGGACATCGTGGTCGAGTGTGGACCGTTGGCCGCCGCGACCCAGACGTCCCTGCCCACCAGGAACTCCTCGAGTTCCGCCTCGGGCAACGCCACGGACGCCATCCCGCCGCCGGTGGCCGTTGTGGCGAGCCTGCTGCGGTGGCAGATGACCGCGGCGGCGTCCGTGACGCTCAGCGCCCCGGCGACCTGTGCCGCGGCGACTTCGCCCATGCTGTGCCCGATCACCAGGTCCGGCTGGACGCCACGGGACTGCCACACCGCGGCCAGCCCGGCCTGGACCGCCCAGAGCACCGGCTGGACCACGTCGGCCGACTCCATCGGCTGGCCGTTGAGCTGCTGGAGGATCGACCAGCCGTGTTCCTTGTGGACGGCCTCGTCGCATTCCTCCAGCACGGCACGGAAGACCGGCGACGCCACCAGCAGGTCCTTGGCCATCCCGGGCCACTGCGATCCCTGGCCGGAGAACACGAACGCGAGCTTGGCGCCCGGCTGGGCCTTGACCGGCCGGGCGGTCTTGATCTTCTCGGCCAGTTCGGCGGCGGACGACCCGGTGACCGCCACGCGGTGGTCGTGGGCGTGCCGCCGGGCCGAGGCGCTGTGGCACACGTCGCCGAGCGGGAAATCCTCCTTGGCCAGGTAGTCCGCGTACTCCTCGGCGAGGTCCAGCAGTGCCCCGGGTGTGTGCGCGGACAACGCGAGCACGCGTTCGGCGTCCGAAGTGGATCGAGGAACCCGGGGAGGTGCCTGGGCCAGCACGACGTGGACGTTGGTTCCGGAAATGCCGAGTGAGGTCACCCCCGCGTGCCACGGCCTGTCGCGTTCGGGCAACGGTGTCAGCGTTGTCGGTACGGTGACCGGAAGGCCGTCCCAGTCGATGGCCGGGTTCGGTGTGCTGAAGTGCAGGTTCGGCGGAACCATCCCGTGGTGCAGGCACAACGCCGCTTTGATCAGCGCGGCGACGCCCGCCGCGCTCTCGGTGTGCCCGATGTTGGTCTTCACCGAGCCGACGAGGAACGGCTCGCGCCTGCCGCGCCCCAGCACGGCGCCGAGCGCCTCGAACTCGGCGGGGTCGCCGACCGCCGTCCCCGCGCCGTGCGCCTCGACGTAGTCGACGTCGGCCGGGGTGATCTTCGCGTCGAGCAACGCGTTGGACAGGACTTCACGCTGGCCCTGCACGGCCGGGCGGCCCGACGAAACACCCGACCCGCCGTCGTTGTTCGCGCTCGCGCCCATGATCACGGCGTAGATCCGGTCGTCCGCCGCGATCGCGTCGTCCAGCCGTTTCAGCACGACCAGGCCGACACCTTCGGACCGGACGTACCCGTCCGCGCTCGCGTCGCCGAACTTGCAGCGGCCGTCCGGGGACAGCACGCCGACCCTGGACAGGCCGGGCAGGCTGTGCGGGGCCAGGATCAGGTTCACCCCACCGGCCAGCGCGGTCGTCGCCTGCCCGCTGCGCAGGCTCTCGCACGCCAGTTGCACCGCCAGCAACGACGACGAGCACCCGGTGTCCAGCGACATGCTCGGGCCGCGGAAGTCGAACGAGTGCGAGAGCCGCCCGGAGAGCATGCTGCGGGCGCTGGACAGCAGGCCGTGCATGTCCACCGAGGCGTTGCGGCGCATGAGTTCCCAGTAGTCGGCACCCATCTGGCCGATGAACACGCCTGTCCTGGTCCCGGCGAGGGCGCGCGGATCCTGTCCCGCGTCCTCCAGCGCCTCCCAGACTGTCTCGAGCAGCAGCCGTTGCTGCGGGTCCATCCGGTGCGCCTCGCGCGGCGTCACACCGAAGAACTCCGGGTCGAACAGGTCGATGCCGGACAGGAAACCGCCCTTGAGGTACGCCTCGTCCAACGCCTCCCTGCGCAGCCCGCAGGCGGCCAGCCGGTCGGCGGGCATCTCACCGACGGCGTCGCGCCCGGCGCACAGCGTCCGCCAGAACTCCAGCGGGCCGTGCGCCGAGGGAAACCTGCAGCCGATGCCGACGATGGCCAACGGAGTACGGGACTCGACGGACATCAGTCCTCCACGAACGCAGGGCCGTTCTTGCGGGGTGCAACTCTCCGCCGCAGGTCGGCGATGAACTGGTCGGCCTGGCGCCTGCCGCATTCGTACCCGGTTTCGGTGTGCAGGTCCAGTGCCCGGCCCGCGGCCTCGGCGGCGGGCGCGTGGTGTCCCGAGTCGAGTTCGATCCGCGCCAGCACGAGCAACGCCTGTCCCTCGCACTGCGCGAACTGGCGATCCCGCGCCTCGGCGATCGCCTGGTCCACAGTGGCCGACGCCTCCTCGGTCCGGCCGGCGCGCCTGTGCGCCTCCGCCAGCAGCACGAGGCCGTCGATGACCCCGCGGGGGAACTGCGCCTCCCGTGCGATCCGCACGGCGTCGGTGCCGCGTTCCAGTGCGTCCTGGTACCTGCCGAGGCCCAGGTCGACCGCGGCCAGCGAGTTCAACGCGTCGGCCTGGATGGCCGGGACACCGATTTCCCTTGCCAGGCCGAGAGCATCCCGGCCGTACCGCTCAGCCTCATCGTACCGAGCGGTTTCCACGTAAGGAACGGTGATCGTGCACATCACGGTTGCCTCACCGTAGCGGTAACCGATCGATCGGTAGATCTCCAGTGCCGCGGTCTGCTCGGCGATCGCGGTCTCGTAGTCGCCGAGCGCGGCCTTGGCCCGGCCGATGACCTGGTGCGACACGCCTTCGCCGAACCGCGACCCGATCTCCAGCTGGATCGCCAGCGCGCCCTCGTTCTGCGCCAGCGCGTCGTGGAACCGGCCGAGTTCCATGTACACCAGGCCGATGCTGTTCATGATGTTCGCCTCACCCGAACGGTTGCCGACCTCGCGATACCGGTCACGGGCGGGCATCAGGTGCTCGAGCGCCTCGCTGAACCGGCCGGACAGCCAGCACGAGAGACCGGACCATTTCCGCACTTCCGCCTCCGCCGCGGCGTTCCCGGCACGCCGGTGGTGATCACCGGCCGGAACGCCGTGCCGCAACGCCATCTCGTAGTCGCCGAGGCTGAAGTGGACGTGGGCGAGGCTGTGCCGCATGGCCGCCTCACCGTCCACCTCGGAGCGCGCGACGGCCGCGCGCAGCCCGGCCTCGGCCAGGTCCAGCCATTCCCGGCCCGCCATCCGGAAGAACAGGTAGCCGCGGACAGCGTCGGCCAGGTGCCACGCGACCGACAACGACTGGTCGGCGGCGTGGTGGATCGCGGCCGCGAGGTTGGCCCGTTCGGCGTCCAACCAGGCCAGTGCCTGGGTGTCGGACGTGAACGACAGCGGCACGGCGGCGGCGGGCGGTCGTGGCAGCCTGACCGCGGTCGGGTTGAGGATCTCGGCCGCTGCGTCGGTCGTGTGCAGGTACCAGTCGAACAACCGGTGGCGCGCGTCTTCCGCGTCCTGGGCACTGTCCACGGTTCGCTCACGCGCGTACAGCCGCAGCAGGTCGTGCTGCTGGAACCGCCCGGCTGCCGGGACCTCCACCAGGTGCGCGGTGACCAGCCGGTCCATCAGCCTGGCCGCCTGCCTGGTGGGCAGGTCCGCCAGCGCCGCCACCGCGGGCAGGGTGGTGTCCGGGCCGGGGACGGCACCCAGCAGCCGGAACATCCGCCTGGTGTCGGCGTCCAGCTTCTCGTAGGAAAGGTCGAAGGACGCGCGCACGGCGACCTCACGGTCCTCGTCGATCGCCAGTCGCGTGAGCCGTTCGCCTTCGGTCAGTTCACCGAGGTAGTCCTCGATCGTCAGGTACCGCTGGCTGGACAGGTGCGCCGCCGCGATCCGCAACGCCAACGGCAGATGTCCGCACAGCTCGGTGAGCTGGGCGGCGTGCTGTGGTTCGGCCTCCACGCGGGCGGCGCCGATGATCCGCGTGAGCAGCGCCAGTGACTCGCCCGGTGCGAGCACGTCGAGGACCAGCAGGCTGGCACCGTCCACAGCGGTCAGTCCGCGCAGGTCGTCCCGGCTGGTGACGACGACCGGGCAGGACGGGCTGCCCGGCAGCAGCGGCCGTACCTGGTCGGCGGTCGCCGCGTTGTCCAACACCACCAGCATTTGCCGGTCAGCCAGCAAGGACCGGTACATGGCTGCTTGTTCGTCCGGTGTGGCAGGCAGTTTCTCGCGGCCGATGCCGAGTCCTCGCAACAACCGGGCCAGCGCCTCGTCCGGTTCCATCGGCGGAGTGGAGGCGTAGCCGCGCAGGTTCAGGTAGAGCTGGCCATCGGGCGCGCGCTCAGCGTTGCGGTGCGCCCAGTGCAGGGCCAGCGCGGTCTTGCCGACCCCGCCGACCCCGGCGACGGTCACGATGTTCGACGACTCGAACATGTCGTCGAGCGCCTGGACGTGGCCCGCACGTCCGGTGAAGCCGGACACGTTGGCGGGCAGCTGACGCGGGATCGGTGCCGGGCGCACGGCGCTGGTGTCCTCCTGTTGCGCCTCACGGATGGACCGCAACGTCGCGTCGCCCGCCAGGATCCGCTGGTGCAGTTGCTGAAGACCGGGTGTCGGCTGGATCCCCAGCTCGTCGGCCAGCAGCCCGTAGAGTTCCCGGTAGCTGGCCAGTGCCTCGGCCTGCCGGCCGACCCGGAACAACGCGAGCATCAACTGGCCGCGCAACCGTTCGCGCAGCGGGTTGCGGGCCACCAGGACGCCCAGCTCGGACACGACAACCGCGTGTTCCCCGCACGCGAGCCTGCACTCCAGCAGTTCCTCGGTGACTTCCAGGTGCAGATCAGCCAGCCCGCTCGCCCACGCTTCGGCCAGTTCGCCGGGGACCCCTGTGAGCGCCGGGCCACGCCACAACGCCAGCGCCGAGGAGAACAACTCCGCGGCCTCAGCGGGCTCGTCGGTCGCTCGGGCCTTGGCCACCATGTCGTTGAACTCGTCGAGGTCCAGTTCGCCCGGCTCGACCCGCAGCTGGTAGCCGGTGGAATGCGTGATGACGCGGTCCTCGCCGCCGTCCTCCACGTCGGCAAGCGCGCGTCGCAGCCGGGACAGGCTGGTGTGCAGCGCCGCCGCGGCCCCGGCGGGCGGGTTCGCGCCCCAGCTCGCGGTGGCGATCCGCTCGGTCGGCACGACCCGGTTGGCCGACATGATCAGCTCGGAGACCAGGGCCACCTGCTTGGCCCCGCCGAGTCTCGCCACGCCACCGGCACCAGCCACCTCGACCGGACCGAGGACCCGAAACCGCATCGCCACTCCTGCTTCGCTCGCCCGCGCGGCCCAATAGGGTTGGGCACGACCCAACGTAGGCGAGCAGAGCGGCGGCTGGGGAGTCTTCGTGGACGACGTGCTGGCCGGACAGGCCATTTACCGCAAGGACGTGCTGTCCTTCTACGACTTCTCGGTGAACCACGTGACCATGCCGTGGTTCTGGCGGTGCCCGGTGGCGGAGGTCCAGAGCCTCTACGACGCCAGCGTCGGCGCACGGCACCTGGAGATGGGGGTGGGAACGGGATACCTGCCCGCACACGCTCAGTTCCCAGTGCCTGACCCGAGAATCACTCTGGTGGACCTGAACCCTGCGCCATTGGCGTACACAGCCCGGAGACTGTCACAGTACGCGACTACGCTGGTGCGAGCGAACGTGCTCGAACCGTTGCCGGTGCAGGGACCTTTCGACTCGGCCGCGATGAACTTCCTGCTGCACTGCGTGCCGGGGTCCATCGAGGACAAGGGCGTGATCCTGCGCAACGCCGCGGCTGTGGTGAAGCCGGGCGGGATCGTGTTCGGCAGCACGATCCTGTCATCCGACGTCCCGGTGACACCCCAGGCGCGGCTGCTGATGAAGGTGTTCAACGCACGCGGGATCTTCCACAACGACCGGGACACCCTGGCCGGCCTGCGAACCGTGCTCTCCGGATTCGACCGGCACAAGCTGGTCGTACGGGGCTGCGTCGCGCTGTTCCGCGTGCGCCCGTGAGCGTTGCGCCGACCCAGCGGTCAGCTGATCAGCAGCGGCGCGTCCCAGCCGGTGACCGGTGGCCTGCCTGTGGCGTGGCAGTGCAGGGCGAGCGCGATGCCCGCCGCGCCTTCCAGGTATCCGGGGCGGTCGAGGGGCCTGATCGAGCCGGGGTAGTCGTACCGGAAGCCGAACGGTGCTTCCGGGTCGTAGGCCTTCTCGAGGCGCACCGCGAACTCGTCCGCGGTTTCGGCGTAGTACGGGTCCCCGGTGTCGAACGCCATCCGTGCGGCGATCTGCAACAGGCCCGCCCAGCCGTGGCACAGCCCGGCGTCCCGGATCCGACTGTGCCCGGTGAGGGCGATGGTGAACGCGCCGCGCAACGCGTCGTGCGCGGTCTCCCGCCATGACGCGTCGTCCAGCGCTGTTCCGGCCAGGAACAACGCGCGTCCGATACCAGCGGCGCCGTAACACCACACCTCGCGGTACCTGCCCGCGGGCGAGGGCCCGTCCACGGTGACCGAGTACGGCCAGAACGGGCCTGATTCGTCGTCGAGCCGCCACTTGCGCATCAACGACAGGATGCGCAGCACGGCTTCCTCGTGCCCGGGCACTGCCACCCCGGCCTGCCAGGCGAGCGCCAGCAGTGCCAGCGGGCCACCCACGCCGTGCGCCATCCCGAAGTTGAGGTGCCCGCCTTGTCCTTCGGCCGGGGTGCCCGCCGTGTCGTGGTGGTTCCACCACGCCGGCATGCGCCGCCCTTGCAGGTCGACGTCGTCGGCGCGCGCGATGTCCACCAGTGTCGCCAGCACATCCTCCAGGGCGGCCAGCACGTCCTGGTTCCCGGTCGACTGGTGGCGGGCCAGCAGGTACCTGCCGACACCGGTGACGCCCACGGGAACGTCGTAGCCCGACCACCCGCCGATCGCTTGGCCGTCGGCGATCCTCGCGCGGTCGCGGGCGGCGAGCGCCCGGCATTCCCGGCTGATCGCCTGGTCCAACTGCGTGAGCATCGTCTGGTAGCCACCGGACTCCGCTGCCGCCGCGTGCGCCGCGAACGCCAGTGCAGTGAGACCGCCGAACAGACCCCCGCCCGGTCGTGGGGCCGTTGAGGCGAGCGCGGCCTGCAGATGGGCGTGAGCGTGCTCGCGCAGCGCCGCGTCACCCGCACTGAGCTCCGCGTAAAGAAGCGCCAGCGCGGGATGGCCGTCGGACAGCCCTGCCGGTGTCCACAGTGTGATGTCCTGGGTGTCCGTCCGCAACGCGTTGCCAGGAGCGTCTGTCGTGGCCGCCACCCAGGCGGGGTCGGCGAGCCGGTCGGTCAGTTCGGTCACGATGTACGTCGTCATCGGCGTTCCTGTCGTTCGCGGTCCTGGTGGGCCTGCACGACACCGCGGGCGATGGCGTAGGCGTCACGCTCCTCGCCGAGGGCGGCGCCGCTCAGGCGGTTGTGGTGCACGTGAAGCATCGAGGCGAACGGACCCGACACCTCGCCGCTGCCGGCGGCGCGTAGCGCTCGCGCGTAGTCCTGGATCAACGGAGCCCGTCGTCGCCAGCTGTCCAGCAGGTCCTGACCGCCGGGTAGCGCGGCCAGGTGGTCCCGTCCCGTGAGCAGCCGGACGGCCTCGCGCCGGCACTGCTGGAACGCCTTGTGGTGTTCGTCTTTCGCGAACGTCCTGAGCAGCCAGTCCTGCCACCCGTCGGCGCCGTGCAGCGACCGCGCCAGGTCGAGGTGGTTGGCGGCGAGCAGCAGGTTCATCGGCAACTGCAGCTTTCCTTGCTCGCGCAGGACGAGTTGCTCGAGCACGCACTGCGAGTCCGCGTGGAACGCGCGCTCGGCGGCGTCGATGGCACCAGGCCCGCCGTATCGGGTGATCTCCGGCTGGTACGTGCCGGTCGCCATCTCGGCGATCAGTCCGGCCTCGATGAGCTCGGCCGCCCACCGGTGCACGACGGGTAGTAGTTCGCTGTTGAGCACGTCCGGTTCACCGTGGAAACGGACACGCAGGTGATGCGCCGGATCGGCGTAGCGCAGGAAGAACCACCGGTCGCTGAGCGGCTGTGCCCGCGCCACCAGTGCGGGCAAATGGTGGGCGAGCAGCTCGGTGTGCCTGCCGCGGTTGGCGTACACCTTGAGGTACAGCCATTCCCCGCCCGGTGGGTACGACCGGCTGGCGAAAGGGCGCGCAACCGCTGCGGTCGTGGCCCGCGGCGGCGCGGGGCGCCGCGGCACGACCGGCACGACCACCTCAGCGGCGTGCCCGCGTGCCCAGCCGGAGCCGAACTCGCCGCCTGCCGGTTGCTCGCGCAGGACCAGCTCCGGACGTTTCCTGAGGTCCGCGCGCAACAGTTCCGCGGCGGCTGGGGAGTCGAGGTCGAGCCTGATCCGGCGGTCGGCCGCGGCGGTGGCGTACACGATCCGCGGCACGGACCAGTCGGCTCGCCAGCGCTCGAAGAGCCGGGACCACTCGTCGCGGCCGAGGTCCGCACGCAGTCGCGGGTCGGGCAGCCAGCGCGCCGGGCTGAGCACTGTGCGGCCGTGGCGGATCCGGGGCAGGTACGGCAGATCCGCTGCGGCGCCCCAGTGCCACGACGGCCACGACGGGGTGCGGCTCTCGCCGATCTCGATCAGCAGGCGCACCGGGTTCGGCACCGCGAGGTTCGGGTTGAGCGAGTGGAACACCAGGGGCGCGACCTCGCGCCCGTCCAGCAGCGACACCACGGCGAACCGGTCGAAGCCCGCGGTGATTCCCAGGTGGTCGAGGCTCAGTTCGTGCGGGCGCTCGGCGTACGCGCCGAACACCAGCACCTCACTGGTCAGTCTCGGCACCTGCGTGACGTTGGCCATCCGGGGATGCAGCGGCGGCGTGATCACCTGTGCCGGGATCACCCCGTCCTCGGCGACGAGGTCCGCGGCCACCGCGCTGATCTTGTCGCGCAGCTGGGGGACCAGCGGCAGGAACCGGCCGAACAACGCGCCCACCCGGGTGAAGTTCACGTCACCACCGCCGACGAGCCGGAACTCGCCGCGCCGCAGGGCGTCTTCGGAGTCAGCGAGGAGCTGGGCGCACATTTCCGCGTACGAACCCCGCTCGCCGGGGGCGCCTGGGCGGGTGAGCCGCTCGATGATGTCCTCGTCCAGCAGCACCTCACGCCTGCCTTGTGCGACCGCTTGCTCGGCCAGCGCGAGCAAGGTGGCATCGCGTTCGGATTCGCTGGGGCGTTGGGTGCCTGCCGACCGGTTGCCAGGCGGCAACAGGTACCCGGCTGGCGGGCCGATACCGCGTTCCGGGTCGAGCAGGTCCTTGATGCCCACCACCGTGCCGATGCCGTACCGGTCGATGAATTCGCTGCGGTACGCCGCGAGCGGGTCGGCGGGGGCCAGCCCCGGCGGGGCCACCCGCCAGGCAACCTCGGCGGCGGCGGCCAGTTCGTCTGCGACCGCGGTGGGCAGTACGAGATCGGCATCCATGCCGAGATCGACGTGCAGCAGCTGCGCCTGGTCGTGGATGCCGCGCATCGTGGCCGTCACGGTGCGCAGCGCGTCGAGTCCATGGCCGACCGGGGTGGCGGCGTAGCGGTCGAGTTCGTCGCGGACTTTCGCGAGTTCGGGCACGGGACCGCCACGGGCCAGCACGTGTTCGATCGGGTCCGCGGCGGTCGCGGGCGGGCGCAGGTCGGTGACCAGGAACTCCGAGCCGACAAGCTGTGTGATCAGCTTGATGAGCACCTCTTCGCCCACCTGCGGGAATTCCGCGCGCAGCCGCGCGAGCAGCGCCGGGACGGCGATCGGGGTGTGCGCGGTCGCCAGTGCGATACGCACCGGGCGGGTGTACCGCACCGTGCGCTCCCGGTCGTCCGGGCCCCGGACGCCACTTTCCTCCGGTACCAAGGCAAGCACGAGCCGGTCACCGCGGGGGAAGGACAGGTCGTTGCGGACCACCCGCAGACGGCGGAGCACCGCCGGATCAGTCTCGCGGGTCCGGATCACCTCGGCCAGCCAGCTCCGGTCCACGCGTACGTGCCTGCGGTGCCCGGTCCCGACGCGGACCTTCGGCTGGTCGTCGAACCGGGCCGCTGCCACGCCTGCCATCAGCCCGAACGGGGTCGGCCGCTGCGTCATCCTGGCCAGGTACCGGTTGAGCGACAGCGCGGCGCGGCGTCGCCTGGCCGGGTCGGTCAGCGCACCGACGGCGAACTTGCCCACAGCGGCTGCGAGCGAAGGGCTGGACACCTCGATCGCCTCGCGGACGTAGGGATCGGCGCAGACCTCGCGCAGGAACCCGTCCACGACCTCGGGGCGGTCCAGTTCCTCGTCCAGCGGCGCCGGGTGTTCACCATGCCCCGACGGTCGTGCCGAAAGCCGCATGATCGCGAAGTCGAGCGCACGAAACCGGGTGCCGCCGACCATCACAGCTCTCCTGGGGTCGTTTGCTCAAAGTGGACGCAGGGGTGGGCCGCACCCGGACACGCCACTGGCGCGTCCGGGTGCCCGGCTCAACTGGTCAGCACGAACCGGAATGAGTGCACGCGACTGACGTGCACGGGGAGGTGCAGGTGTTGAGCGCGGCGCTGTCGTGCTCGGGGTGGTCCGCCAGCGCGACACCGGACTCGTTGAGATGCGCGGCCCAGCCGGCTCCCGCCACACCTTCGATTTTCAGGTCGAGATCGAATTCACCCACGGTGTGTACTCCTTTACTTCGGCTGCCGGTGGCGTCTTCCTGGACGAATCCGGCAGCTGTGAAACGAGGACAGTCAGCCCACCAGTGTTGTTTCCGCTGACACCCCGCGATTCGCATCACACACCCGGGCCGCGTGTTCGGCAACGACATTCAGGCTCGAGTGAAAGTCGTGCCGCAAAGGTTTACGTTCCAGCCGGAGTGGTTACGCCGCTGGCGGCGATCCGGCGGATTCGCTTGGTCCGTCAGGGAAGCCGCCACTGCACCGGCCACACTGATACGGCAGCCGTTGCCACCAAAGCGAAACAACGCACGTGAGCGCCGTCCGTAGCGAACGCCCGACGCCAACAGGTCGCTGTGCGCGCCTCAGCTGCCCTCACCGGTGCCCCGGCTGGCGTTCGGGGCGAGGCGCAGCGCGGAGACGAGGAAGAAGATGCCGCCGAGCAGGGCGTAGCCGGCCAGGTTCGTCAATGAGGCGTGCGGGTCGGCGGCCTGGAGCAGGAACGAGGTGCCGGCGATCGTGGAGATGGCACCGCTGGCGATCATCGCCCACTGGCCGCCGAGGTCGCGTCGCCGCAGGGCGACGACGAGCTGCACGAGGCCGGCCAGGACGGCCCAGGCTCCCCACACCCGCAGGACCTCCGGAATCGCGGAGGTGACCGCGAAGACGAGTCCGACGGCGGCGACCAGGCTGATGCCGATGTTGGCGTAGAGCCCCGGATCGGGCCGGCTCGCGCCGGGGGAGCGGGCGTCGACGACGGCGGAACCCACGTCGAACAGCGGGTAGATCACGAGCAGGGTCGCGCTCA
Organism: Kibdelosporangium phytohabitans; assembly: GCF_001302585.1. GTDB lineage: Bacteria > Actinomycetota > Actinomycetes > Mycobacteriales > Pseudonocardiaceae > Kibdelosporangium > Kibdelosporangium phytohabitans. The sequence goes on from NZ_CP012752.1 coordinate 3,571,244, forward strand.
CCGGCCCGATGCTCGACGCGGTCAGGACGAGCGCGACTGCCCAGAGCAGGGCGAACCCGAAACGGACGAGGTAGAGGCGGCGAAGCGCCGACGCGGTGGTAGCGGGGGCGGAGGTCGTGGTCATGGCTGCGCTCCAGGTAGAAAGACCGTTCTCTCTAGCAAGCGCAGCCTGGCACGACTGCGCGGCAGATGCAAGACCGATCGTTCTTTCTGCTACCGTGAGGTCGTGACCACACGGACGACACCCGCCTCCGACGGCTCAGCGCGAGTGCCGGTCCGGTCCGAGGCGCGAGAGCGGCTGCTGTCCACGGCCAGCGCGCTGTTCTACCGCGAAGGCATCCGGGCGGTCGGGGTCGAGCGGATCCTCGCCGAGGCCCCGGCCACGCGGGCGACGTTCTACCGGCACTTCCCGTCGAAGGAAGACCTCGTGGTCGCGTACCTGCGCGGCGTCGATGCCGACACGCGGGCAGGCGTGCAGGCCGCCGTCGAGGCCGCGCCGTCCCCGGCCGACGCACTGCGCGCGGTCGGCACCGCCATCGCCGACAGCCTGGCCTCGCCCGATTTCCGCGGCTGCGCGTTCCTCAAGGCCGCCGCCGAGTACCCCGACCCCGATGACCGGGTGCGTCAGGTGATCCTCGAACACCGAGCCTGGTACACGGCCACGCTCACCGAACTCTTCGCGCAGGTCTTCGGGGACTCACCGCGGCGCGGCGAACCGGAGCACGCCGCCCGGCACTTCGTCATGATGCGCGACGGCGCCATGAGCGGCGCCCACCTCGACGGCGTCGACAGCGTCGGCGCCGCGTTCCTTCGCGGTGTCGAAGGTCTGCTCACCGTCCTCCACTGAGCACCCGCACAGCTGAACGGCGCCGCCGCTTCTCGGGCAAGAGGAGCACGGCCGTGACGACAACAACGTTGTCCACAGTGGCCTGACTCCCGTCAACGCCCAGTCATTGCCGCGACTCAGGGGCGATGGTGAGCAACAGTGGCGTCGCGGCGCCGAGGCGGGCCGCGGCGTCGGCGAGGATTTCGGCCACCCAACCGGCTGCGTCGCATGACCATTCGACCAGGTCTCCGTACACGACCACGCCGTTGCCGGGTGGGCCGTTCCACAGGTGGTCGCCGAAAGGTGGGCCAGGCATGGTGTCCGGCACAGCGAAGTCGTGGGACCGGTAGGTGAACACGTCTTGCCCAGCCGAGCCGAGGTAGTCGGCGAGATTGTCGGCGATCGCGGGGATCGCGGGATCCTGACCGCTGTTGAGGCCGATCGCGACGGACGTCCTCGATCGAGGGGCACGACCGGCGAACCACGGGCCCGTCCGCGTCGCCGGCACGGGCGCGTAGGCCGGCCGCTGCGAATCGAAAAGGCCCTGCACCGGCAGAAGGACCTGGAGCGCGGACAGCGTCAACGCCCCGGCCAGGGCGGTCGCGTCCACTGCGCACCGCAGGAACGGTTGCACTGGCAGTGGCCGATCGTCGGCCACAGCGCTGGCCTCGACCTGGAACCACGAGACCAGGTTCGTGTCGTCGGTGCCGAGCGGATGTCCCCACCCGGCATCGTTCATGCCCCACAACCCCGGCGCGCGCAGCATGCGGTCCCCAAAGTCCCCTGCCGCTGATCGGTCGTCGAGCCAGCCCATGGCGAGCGACCGGTGGTGGAACAGCGAGTAGGCATCGGCTTCGGGATCGGACCAGTCGTGCGGGACCCATGTTCCGTGCAGCGCGGCGAACATCGTGCCGGCGGTCCGACGAGCCGCGGGCGCGACGCCCGGCTGCGCAGTGATGCCGCCCTCTGACACACGACGTCCTTTCCTGGCCGCATCGCGGCGGAGACGTTCCTTCGCTCAGTACCGTAGCCCACGGCCGGGCTCGTCGTCGCCGAGTGCGACGCGCTCAACGGCCTCGGCGAGACGTACCTGGCGTGCAGGACATCGAGATCGCTGCCGAGCTGTGCAAACAGCTGGTCGCGGTCCTTTCCGGACGTACGGCGAGGACTGTGCCGTCGCGTGCCTTTTGGGGCGGAACCCGGTCGCGGGTCCGCCCCAAAAGCGCGGGTCGCTTGGACGGTCAGAGACCGTCGAAGCGAACCCTGGTGCCGATCTCGGTGTCAGGACGGGTTGGTGCGCCAGCCCGAGCAGCCGACGTGGTCCTCGCACACGCGGAACTTCGCGATCCTGCCACCGACGGATGCCCACGGGCCGGGGTTGCCGTCGGCGCCGTTGCCGTCCCACACCGAGCCGTGAGCGCCGTTGGTCAGGTAGAAGTCCGCGTACACGCCGTTGCCGTCGGACTCGCCGTCGAACGCGCGTATCGCGGTGCTTGTCGCCTCGGCCCAGTCCTGTCCGTGGGACAACCTGACGGTGGCCTCTGCTGTCCCGGTGCTGAGCGTGAGCGCGCCTGCTGCGGCCAGCAGGACGACGCCACGGCGGAGTGCGGTCATGTCGGTTTCCTCTCGGTTCGCTGTCCGTGGTCGGACTGCTTCGACCGTGAGGCGTCCGGGCACCGCCGAGCGGTTTCCCGTATACGGCATGCCGCTGACCAGGGCATTCACTCCGGGACCGACCAGCGCTGCTTCGCCCGTGCGAGGTTGACGAGCAGGCGCAGCGCCGGTGAGGTGTACTCGCGGTGCCACACGAGGTCCAGGCTGACGGACGGTGGTTTCGCGAACCGCAGCGCGGTGGTGCCCGGCGGGCGGTTGTCGCCGACGGGCCGCGTCACGACGGCGAACGTCTCGGCGGTCAGCTCGTCGAATCGGCGCCAGCCCGGTGTGCGCGAGTCCTGGACGACGGTGCCGGGCGCGAGGGCTGACAGGACGGTCGCGCGCCACCCCGGCAGGTGGCGTGGTGACAGCAGGAGACGACTTCCTGTCAGGTCCGCGGGTGTCAGCTGATCTACAGTGGAGAGTGGGTGGTCGTCGGTCACCACCACGACCAGTTCGTCCAGCCACATCGCCACGCGCTCGAACTCCTGCCGGTGGGGAACGCTGCGCGACAGGACGGCGTCGAACCGCTGTGTGCCAAGGCCTTCGACCAGTTCGACCGACCACGCCTCGGTCGTCTCGACCCGCAGCGACGGGTGGTGGCGTCGCGCGGAGTCCATGAGCCGGGGGACTGCCTCGAAGGAGGCGCTGACCACGTGCCCCAGCCGCACGGTGCCGGACTCGCCGCGCGCTGCCGCTCGCGTGAGGTCGGCCAGCTGGTCGGCCTCGAGCAGGATGCGTCGCGCCGACTCGACGAAAACCCGGCCCGCGTCGGTCAGCGCGGTGGGGCGGCGGGTGAACAGCGCGACGCCGAGAGTGCGTTCCAGGGCGCCGATCTGCCGGCTCAACGCGGGTTGCGCGACGTGCAAGTGGTCCGCGGCGCGTTGGAAGCCGCCCTCGTCGGCCACTGTCACGACGTAGCGCATGAGCCGCAGATCCATCGACATGCCCGGCAGGATATGTCGCCAGAGCGACGCGGTATTGGTCATCAGGCGACCTCCCCGGAGAGACTTCCGTTCGAAATCGAACCGGGGAGAGGTCATGCGCAGACGCATTGTGCTGGGAGCGGCAGTGGCGCTGGGGGCGTCAGTGCTCACGCAGGGAACGGCGGAGGCGGCTGCGTTCCCGAAGCGGTTCCCGCTGCCGGACGGGTTCATGCCGGAGGGAATCGCGATCGGGGCCTGGCCGACGGCGTACTTCGGGTCCCGCGCCGACGGGTCGATCCACCAGGTCGACCTGGCCACGGGAAAGGGACGCAGGCTGGCCACCGGGCCGGGCACGCCGTCGCTGGGCATCAAGGTCGACTCGGCGCGGTGCCGGCTGTTCGTCGCCGGTGGCACAGGTGGTGACCTGCGGGTCCTCGACGCCTGGACCGGCCGGACCATCGCGAGCTACAAGCTGTTCGAGGGTGAGTCGTTCGTCAACGACCTGGTGATCACCGGCAACGCCGTCTGGATCACCGATTCCGACGAACCGGCCCTGTACCGGCTGCCGCTCGGGCGGGGCGGCGAGCTGCCCAGGCCCGAGCAGGTCGCCCGCGTGCCGCTGACCGGCGAGATGGAGGACATCCCGGACTTGGCCAACGCCAACGGCATCGTCACCACGCCGGACGGGCGTGGTCTCATCGTGGGCCAGACCGCCACCGGCAAACTCTTCCGCGTCGACCACCGCGGCGTCACCAAGGAAATCGACCTCGGCGGCGCGGTCATGACACAGAACGACGGCCTGCTGCGCGAGGGCCGCAACCTCTACGTCGTGCAGAACCGGGTCAACCTGTTCACCAAGCTCGAGCTGAGCAGGGACGCGTCCGCCGCGCGCGTGGTGACTCAGCTGACCGACCCGCGGTTCGACGTGCCCGCCACAGTCGCTGCCTGGGGAAACCGCTTCTACCTTGTCAACGGTCGATTCAGCACGCCGCCCACGCCGACGACCACCTACGACGCCATCGCTCTCGACAAGTTCTGACGGTCGCCGCACACGGGCGACCCGCACTGGGCCAACCTCAGACGGCCCTGGGCCGACCACGAGAAGATGGCCGTCGCCACGCTCACAGCCTCGCTATGAGCCCGTGCTGGCACTGGCATGCGTCCAGTGCCAGCCCTGCTGTCAGGGCTGGCACACCTCGTCGGCGACGCCGGGCGGCACGCCCATGCTCACCAGGATCTCCCTCAGCCTCCGGAGCTCCAGTTTCAATCCCTCGTCGGACAGCACGGCGTAAGAGCCGGGAATGGCTTGTGGCACCAGCTTGTGCGCTTTGGCGATACCGTTGCTCGAAGGATCGGCCGCCAGAACGTCGAACATGCGTTTGGCGTGTTTGAGCATGTCCTCCCCGCGCAGCATGTCTTTGTCCTTGGCGTACGCGGCAGCCTTGTTCAACGTTCGGATGGTCGATACCAATCCCTCGCCGTAGCCCGCCCCGGCGGCATATCCGGCGGCGGCGACAGCCTTCGCGAATTCTTCCGGGTCGGCGGACTTCGACCAGGCGGCGGCGTACCCCTTTCCGTGCAGCGCCCTGCTGTGCCCGGCGATCGCCTCCGCTGCGCCGGAATACTTCCGGAACGGCAACTTCACCTGGTAGTTCGCCTTGTCGGGTTCCGGGTCCTTCTCGGCGAACTCCTTGTACTTCTTGTACCGCTCGCGGACGCTGTCCCGCGCGGTCACCGGTTCGGTGGTCCACAACCAGTGGACTTCCGACGCCGGGCCGTCCGGGTCGCCCTTCACTCCGAAGAAGCTGGCGCTGGCGCCCATCGCCCAGTTGCTTTCGAAGGCCATCTGGGCGAGCGTGACCAGCGCGGGCACGCCGGTGGCGATCTGGTCGGCCAGTGCCAGTTCGTGGTACTGGACGTAGAAGTCGACAGGCTTGGGGTCCGCGGCGAAGCGCTGCTTGTCCGCGTCGGTGAGGACGACCCCGGTGCCGGGCGCAGGGGCTTGCGGCGGGGCCGACGTCGCCACCGGCTCGGCCGGCAACTCCTCGGCGGGAACCGGCTTTTCATCGGCGGGCGCCTGCGCGGGCACCTCCTGACGTTGAACCACCATCGGGCCGAGGGCGGCGCCTACCGCGCGATTGCCCGCCGTCCGCTGCAGTTGCAGGATCAGCCCGGCCTGGTTCACCGGCCGGTGACCGGCGCCGCCCCGCTCCGCCGGTTGACAGTGCTCGGCCGTATCGCTTTCGTGGTCCGGATTCGCTCGAAACCGCCGCATGGTGAGGAGTGTCGCCACCGCAGCCCGGTCTGGCAATGGCTCGAAACCACGTGCTCCGATGCCTCCCCGATAGTCTGCCCGTCCGGGCATTCGGTGCGGTCGCCCGGCCTGTGCGTGAGCCGATGCCCCACATAGTTGGTGATCCGTCACGCCGGTGCGTTGTGGGCGTTGACGCAGCCGGCTGATTCCAGGGCTTCGGGGTCGCGGCCCGGTCAAACCGGTGTCCGTTGCACCGACTTCCAAGGACGATCTTGATGAGAGAGTTCTAAGGACCCTTCTCCTACGGTGCGCTAGTCAGATCATCAGGACGAAGGAAGTGCGATGGACGCTGAGAAGAACATGGGCCGTCGAATCGCGCTGGGCGCGCTCGCCGCGGCAGGTGCCACGCTCGCCGGAGCGGCCACGACCAGCCGCACCGCCGAGGCCGGCCCGACGACCACCGATGGCCGGAAAGCCCGGGAAACCTTCAAGGTGGTGGACAAGCGAGGGCGGCAGCGTTTTCTGCTCAGTGCCACCAAGCCACCCATCATCATCGACGGAACGACGATCCCGGCCGATCGCCGATCCGGGCCGGAGAACGGGAGTTACCTCGTTTTCAACGACGAGAACGGTGACGAGAAAGGAGGTCTGCTGGTCTCGCCGACCGGTGGGCACATCGCCTTCGACTACCCGCACGCGGTCGACGGGATCCGGCTCACCCTGAAGGCGGAGAACGGCAAGGGGGGAGCGGGACTGGAGATCAAGGGAGTGCCCGATCCCAGTGGTGGCAGCCAGGCTCAAGCGGTCCCGCGGGTCGCGCTCGGCGCGCACACCGCCTTCGGCGCCCAGTTGATGATCGCCGACTCCCGTGGCCGGCCCCGTATCGTGCTCCAGGTCGATGAGCACGACCAGCCGACGATCAAGGTACTCGACGAACAGGGCGCCGTCGTCAAGCAACTGTTCTGACCGACGACACCGGTGAGGCCGCTGCGTGCCGTCGGCTGGGGGACGACCGTCTTGCTCGACCAAGGGTTCATGGCAGATCCATCACGTCGGCCGCCACGACGCACCAGGTGGCAAGAGTCGAGCCCCGCCAAGCGGCCATCTCGGGCGGGGACGTTGTCAACCGGTTGTGGACAACGGGTTTCAGTGGGGTCAGCCGTGTCTGGTGAGGCGGGTTCAGCGCGAGCCTTGACCGTGCGGCCGTCGTCGCCGCCTTCAACGAGACCTCCTACCCCGCCACAGAGACAACCCTTGTCCGCCACAGCGGCCGGGCGCTGACACAGCTTTCCGTGCGGATGTCTGAGCGATGGCACCAACCGCCGACAGGTGTCCCGGACCTCACGGTCCGGGACACCTGTGCGTTCACCGCCAATGACAAGGAGGCGGAGGAACTATGACCGGCTTGCGCCGGGTCGGGCCTGCGAAGGTGTTGTCGGCGTCGTCAACCCTCAGCATTCCACGTTCACTTGTCGTGCCCGGACGTTGGAAGGGAACGACTTGTTGTCCCAGGCCCACACATGGACGGCCGAGCCGTTCTCGAAGTAGATCGTGAAAGCGTTGCCGTGTGACTTGGCCCAGCCGAAATAGTCGTTGAGGCCGCTCACCCCGCATTTCTCGATGTTCCAGGTGTCGCCGGACACCTTGGAGACGCAGGCCCTCCCGTCGTCACACTTGGTCGACCAGTACTGGGGCTGGACGTCGCCTGCGGAAGCCACGCCGGGGCCGCTGACAAGCGCGGCCGTTCCCAGGGCGGCGGCCAGCGCCGCGCGACTCACGAACCTGGTGATCGAACGCGGTTGCGAAATGCTCAAAACCATTCTCCTATTTTCGAAACGCGAACGTCAGTGCGAATGTGGGCACCGCATCCGTCCGAGGGGGCACCGATGTGGCATCCACGCAACGTTTCTAAGCCGTTGCGGTTGTCAGGCGCCGGGAGGCAGGCTGCCGGACAACATGACGCTGACAACAGCGTCGCACTGCTCGGGGGGATGATCGACCGTGCCGCGTGTCGAACAAGCACTTGTCCGTGATGGTTCGCCGCTCGTGGAGTTCGCCGCTGAACTGCGACTTCTGCGCACGAAGGCCGGCACACCCTCGTATCGCGAGATGGGCCGCGCAGCCCACTACTCGGCGACCACGCTGTCGGCCGCGGCCGGCGGGCGGAAGCTGCCCAGCCGTGCGGTCACCCTGGCGTTCGTCCGGGCTTGTGGTGGTGACGAGGCCGAGTGGGAGCAGCGCTGGCACGCGGTCGCGGTGGAGCTCAACGGAAAATCCGCGACGACCCCGTCAGTCGAGAACGTCACCGGTGCGCCCTATGTGGGACTGCGCGCGTTCGGACCGGACGACGCCAATCTGTTTTTCGGACGCGAACGACTCGTCACCGAGATCATCGGCAAACTGGATCGTCAACGGCTGGTGCTGCTGTTCGGCGCGTCCGGCTCGGGTAAGTCGTCGGTGATGCGTGCGGGCGTGGTGCCCGCTCTCGCCGCGGCGGGAAATACGGTGCTGCTGTTCACTCCTGGAGCTCGTCCGATCGAGCGGTGCTCGGTGCGGCTCGGGTCGATGCTCGGCATGACCGCCGGGGCGGTGATGGACGAGTGCCGGCGGGACGACCGAGGCTTGCACCGGCTCGTCTCGCAGGCATTGGACGGCCATCACGACGACGCGATGATGGTCATCGTCGTCGACCAGTTCGAGGAAGTGTTCGCGCTTTGCGATGACGAGGACGAGCGCGCCGGATTCATCGCCGCGCTGACGACCGCGGCGGGCTCGCCGGACAGCCGGTGCCGGGTCGTGCTCGGTATGCGGTCGGATTTCTTCGCGCATTGCTCGGCGTATCCGGCGCTGCTGGATGCCATGCCGGATGGGCAGGTGGTCGCCGGGGCGATGAGCGCGGAGGAGTTGCGCCGGGCTGTGGTGAAGCCCGCGCGGCGGATGAACTGCACGGTGGAAAGCGCGCTGGTGGCGGACCTGATCGCACAGGCGTACGGACGGCCCGGTGTCCTGCCGCTGGTGTCGCACGTGTTGCTGCAGGTGTGGGCGCGCCGCAGCGGCAACCGGCTCACGGTCAGCGGTTTCCAGGCCGCAGGCGGGCTCGAGGGCGCGTTGAGCCGCACGGCGGAAGACGTGTTCACCGGCCTGGACACGGCCCAGCAGCAGCTGGCCAGGGCGTTGTTCGGCAGGCTGGTCGCACTCGGCGAGGGCACCGAGGACACCAAACGACGGCTGGACATCACCGAACTCGGCGACGACCCGGACCTCGCAGTCGTGCTGGAGGCGTTCACCGCCGCGCGGCTGCTCGCCAGGGACCAGGACGGAGTGGAGATCACGCACGAGGCGCTGATCCGAGCCTGGCCCCGCCTGCACGGCTGGCTCGACGACGACCGGGAGACCCTCCGCCGCCACCGCCAGCTCACCGACGCGACAGACGCGTGGGAGTCACTCCGCCGGGACGCCAGCGCGCTGTACCGGGGTGCCCGGCTCGACCTCGCGCGCGACATCCCCGAAACCCGCCTGACCCGCCGCGAACGCGCGTTCCTCGATGCCAGCCTGGCCGCGAACCGGCGCCGGGTCCGGCGGTCGCGGTATCTGACCGCGTTGCTCGTGGTTCTGCTGATGGTCAGCACCACGACGACCATCTACGCCGCACACGCGAGCCGTGAGGCCACCGAGCGGCGCAACACCGCCCTGTCCCAGAAGGTCAGCGGCGAGGCCATCGCGTTGCGCACCGCCAACCGGCCGCTGGCCGCTCAGCTGAGCCTCGCCGCGTACCGCCTGGCACCCACCGCACAGGCCCGGGACGGCATGCTCGGCGTATTCGCCCACCCGATCATCGGACACGACGACTACGTCAACGCGGCGGTGTTCACCCCGGACGGGCGCACACTCGTGACCGGGAGCAAAGACCAGACCGTACGACTGTGGGACGTCACCGATCCCGCCAGGCCAAAACCGCTCGCCACCGTGCGGACCGGGCACACCGGCACCATCCACTCGGTCGCCGTCAGCCCTGACGGCCGGACGTTCGCCACGGCCAGCGCCGACCGGACGGCCCAACTCTGGGACATCGCGGGTCCACGCAAGCTCGCGACGCTGCCGGGCCACACCGACGCGGTCTACTCCGTCGCGTTCAGCCCCGACGGCAAGACGCTGGGGTCGGGCAGCTGGGACCGCACCTCCCGGTTGTGGGACATCAGCAACCGTGAGGCCCCGACGGAACTGGCCGTCCTCGACGGGTACGCCCTCAATGTCAAGCAGGTCGCCTTCAGCCCAGACGGGCGGATTTTCGCGGGCGCGTCCGACGACCGCACGGTACACCTCTGGGACACCGCCGATCCCCGCGAACCCAGCCCGATCACAGTGCTGCACACCAAACACGGCGACATGGTCAGCTCCGTGGCGTTCAGCCCCGACGGCCGCCTGCTCGCCACCGGTAGCGACGACCGCACGGTTCGCCTGTGGGACCTGACAAGCCCAGGGCAACCGACCCACCGCGCCACGCTCGCCGGGCACGCCGAGGTGATCATGTCGGTGGCGTTCAGCCCGGACGGGCGCGTTCTCGCCAGCTCCGCCGACGATCGCGTTGTGCGGCTGTGGGACGTCACGGACCCTCGGCGTGCCGCCGAGCGGGCCGTCCTCACCGGACACGACGGCCCCGTCCAGTCGGTCCGGTTCAGTCCGGACGGCCGCTGGATCGCGAGCGCCAGCACCGACTACACCGCCCAGCTGTGGGACGTGGATCCCGGCCGGGTCGAGGCCGCCGCCTGCGCCGAGGCGTCACCGCGGATCACCGCTGCCCAATGGGAGAAGCACTTCTCGGGCGTGGACTTCCAGCCACCCTGCCCCTGACAGGACCTCGCCATGTCGAACGACGGGATGTGTCGGCGGTGTGATCACTGGTGTTCAGTGTGCGGTGAGTCCGCCGTCGACGACGAACTCGGCTCCGGTGACGAACGAGGATTCGTCGCCGGCAAGGAAAAGCATCATGGCAGCTACCTCGGCGGGGCTGCCCGCGCGGCGCATGGGGGTGCGCACGATGTCGGGTTGCCGGTCGCCCTGCTCGTCGAGCAGCTCCTGGATCATCGGGGTGGTGATGACGCCGGGGTGCACCGAGTTGACCCGGACTCCGCGGGTGGCGTATTCGACCGCGGCGGTCTTGGTCAGCAGCCGCACCGCTCCCTTGGTCGCCTGGTACGCGGCGGCGGCGCCGCTGCCGACCAGGCCGAGCACCGAGGAGGTGTTGATGACCGAGGCGTTGCCGGAGGCGCGCAGCAGGGGCATGGCGGTCTTCATGCCGAGCCAGGTGCCGGTCTGGTTGACCGCGACCACCCGGTCCCAGCCGTCCTTTGTGGTCTCCTCGATACCGGGCCATTCCACGACACCGGCGATGTTGACCAGGACGTCAAGGCGGCCGAAACGCCGCCGGGCGAGCTCGATCGCGTCGCTCCAGCTCTCCGGCGAGGAGACATCCAACCGGATGGCCAGCGCATCGGTGCCCCCGGCTTTCAGGCACGCGGCGAACTCGTCCGTGGTGTCCTGGGAGATGTCGGTGACGACCAGGTGCGCGTCTTCACGGGCGAACAGCTCCGCGGTGGCTCGTCCGATGCCGCCGGTCGCACCGGTGATCAACGCGACTTTGCCGCCGAGGCGTCCAGGCATGATGTTCTCTTCTCTCTCGTTGTGGTCGCTGACAGTCAGGCGGCGGTGTAGCCGCCGTCGGTGGCGACGACCGCGCCGGTGATGAAGCTGGAGCGGGACGATGCCAGGAAACCGATCACCTCGGCGATCTCCTCGGGTTGCGCGACACGGCCCAGGGGATGGGCGTCGCCGAAGGAGCGCAGGTACTCCCGGCTGTCGGCGCGGAAGTTGTCGAGCATGTCGGTCTCGATCACGCCGGGCGCGACGACGTTGGCGCGGATACCGTGCGGGCCGCCTTCCAACGCCAGCACCTTGGTCAGCTGCGCCAGCGCTCCCTTGGACGCGCTGTAGGCCGCGGCATCGGCCAGCCCGACGGTGCAGGCGAACGACCCGACGGTGACGATCGTTCCGCCGCCGTGGTCGCGCATCGCCCGGAATGCCTCCCGGGCATGCAGGAACGCGCCGCGGGCGTTGATCGACATCAGCTCGTCCCAGTCGGCCGCGGTGGTCTCGGTGATCGGCTTGTTCACCGATCGACCGGCGTTGCTGACCAGGATGTCCACGCCGCCGAACCGGTCGATCGCCGCCGCCACCGACCGCACCGCGGTGTCCTCCGTGGACACGTCACCGACCAGTGTGGACACGCCGTCGAACCGGGTGGCGAGATCGTCCACTTCGGGGCGGAGGTCGGTGGCCAGCACTCGCGCGCCGCGGGCGTGCAGCCAGCCGACCGTGGCCGCGCCGACCCCGCGGGCGGCACCGGTGACCAGCGCGACCTTTCCCGCCAGCTCCTGGCCCACGAACTCGCCGTCGGCGGTAACCGTCCTGCCGGCCACGTCGATATCGCTCGTCATACCGACCAGCGTCGGCGACGGCGAGAAGTGGTGGAAGGACGTGTGGTGGCTGGGTGTGCCGCACCCACCCAACCGGGCGGCCAGCGACCTACCCTGGTGCCATGGCCAGTGGTGAGCTGGGGGCGTTCCTGCGAGCGCGCCGCGCACAACGATCTCCGGAAGACGCGGGCGTGCTCTACGCCGGCCGGCGCAAGGTGACCGGACTGCGCCGCGAGGAAGTCGCCGTGCTCGCCGGGGTGAACGCCGACTACTACACCCGCCTGGAACAGGGCCGCGAGACCCACCCGTCACCGCAAGTGCTCGACGCCCTCTGCCGCGCACTGGATCTCGGCCCCGACGCCCGCGAGCACCTGTACCGGCTGGCCGGCACCACACCGGACAACACACCCACGCCGACGCCCCAGGCCGTGAGTCCCGAGCTGCGGCAACTCATGGACGGTTACCCGCACACGCCCGCCTTCGTGCTCAACCGCATCCTGGACGTACTGGCCACCAACACCCTCGCCGACGCGCTGTTCTCCCCGTTCCGCGTGGCGGACAACCTCGCCCGCATGACCTTCCTCGACCCTGCGGGACAACGGTTCTACGCACGCTGGGACTGGACCGCGCAGGCCACCGTGGCGAACCTTCGGGTAGCCGCGGGTTTCGACGCACACGACCCCGGTCTGCGGCGTCTCGTGGCCGAACTCAGCGAGGGCAGCGCGCACTTCCGCACCTTGTGGGAGACCCACCAGGTGCGCGGCAAGACCCGTGAGCCCAAACACCTCGTGCACCCCGACGTCGGTCCGCTCACCCTCACCTACCAGGCGTTCGACGTGCGCAGCGCCCCCGGCCAGCAACTGATCATCTACCACGCCGGACCCGCCACACCCAGCGCCCACGCCCTCGCCCTGCTCAGCAGCCTCCACGCCACCGAACACCACGCGCGCTGAACCGGCCGAGGGCACGGTGATCTTGTATCGAGCACGAAAGCCGGACACATCCGGTGGGCGAGCCGCCTGGGTGAGCGCCGTGTCCGCGCCGACTGGTCCGTGCCCGTGGGGTGTCCACCGGGGGACGGGAGTCGCCGGTGGTGGCCCGCCTCGGCCATGGTCAACGCCGGCCGGCAACTCGGAGCAGCCGCGGCACCGCCCTGCTCAGCACCATCCCGCGGCCAGGTCCAGTCTCAGGACTCCTTCCATTCGATGATCTGGAGGTAGTTCCCGTCAGGGTCGGCGAACGTGCCGAACTTGCCCGTCGCCCGGTCCTCGACGGAGATCCAGTCCGCGCCGGCCGCGTTCAGCTGCGCCGCCACGGCGTCGAAGTCGTCGACGTGGAAGTTGACGATCGCTCGACCGGGTTCGTCGTTCGTGGTCCCGACGTCGTCGCGCCCGTCGATGACCAGCAGGAAACCACCCAGGTCGATCGCGCCACCGCCGGTGAACTCCGGTGCCAGCGCCTTGATGTACCAGGCCCGCAGCTCGGCGGGCCGGGTCGTGCCGAGCAGCATGCTGCCGGGCCTCAGTGTCGTCATGTCGAGTTTCTCCTTGTTGTGTGGTTGTTTCAGGACTGGAGCTCAGTCGACGAGTGCGCCGCCGGACAGGTTCGCGATCGTCGCGGTCATGGCGCCGGCCCGATCCGAAGCCAGGAATGCGGCCGTCTCCGCAATTTCCGAGAGCGTGGGCAGCCGTTTCAGAAGCGTCCCCTGCGCCAGCCCGTGCTCGAGGAACTCCTGGATCGACTGCCCGGCGGCCTGCGCGACCGGCTTGAAGACGTCCTTGGTGTAGGAACCCGCCGCAGGCGCGTCGGCGATCGCGTGTGGACGGATAGTGACGACCCGGATGTTCGCGGGCGCCAGTTCCGCGGCCAGAATCCGCGCGAAGGCCTCCTTGCCGGCCGCGCTCACGCCGTGCCCCAGGATGCCGCCCACGGCGAGCCTGGCACCCGGCTCGGACAACGTCAGGATGACGCCAGGGCGGTCGCCGCCCATGTGCCGTGCCACGGCCTTGCTCGTGATGAACAGCGTCCGCAGGAAGCCGTCGACCGGTCGCATGAACTCCTCCAGCGAGAGATCCGCCAGCGGAGTGCCCTGGTCGTGCGTGACGCTCACGGCGTTCAAGGCGACGTCGATGCCGCCGGCCGTCGCCGCGATCGTGTCGGCGTGCTCGTTGACCGCCACGTGATCGAGAACGTCGAGCTGCGCGGTTTCGACCTTTCCACCCGCAGCTGTGATGTCGCGTGCCACGGCGTCGAGTTTCGACAGTGTCCGCCCGGCGATGAAGACCCGCGCGCCTTCCCTGGCGAAGACACGTGCGACAGCGCCGCCGATCGCGCCGCCGCCGCCATAGACGACGGTGTTCTTGCCGTCGAGCAGCAACTCACTCATGTGTTTCCTTTCGTCATACGGACCAAGTCGGCAGGAGGTACTGAGTTCCTTATCCCGCAACGCAATCCGCGGGTTCCGTGGTGGGCCGCACCGTGGGCGGGGTCAGGAAGCTGGTCGCCCACGCCACCGGGACGGCCACCAGGACGATGATCAGGCCGGTGAACGTGGTCGATGAACCGGCGAAGTGGCCGAAGACCGTGCCGCCGACGAGCAGGAGCGCCAGCAGGGCGACCGCCACACCGACGGGGGCCAGGCTCAGTGTGCGGGCGGCGTCGCGGCCGGCGAAGGCGCCGCCCGCGAGAGAACCGATCGCGGTGGCGACCCCGATGGCGACGCCCAGCGCGTAGGCCGTCACCAGGCACCCGCCGTCGGGATGGACACGTCGAGATCGGCCGCGACCAGGTTCAACACCCCGACCACGAGCAGTTCGGCGCTGCCCAGCACGAACATGCTGAGCAAGAAGGTCGCCAGCGCGCGGTTCGCCCTGCCGGGGTTCGGCGTCGGTTGCCGGGTGCTCATGGGTACCTGCCTTGTCGTCTTCCCTGTACCGCCAGCTCGTCGGCGTTCGCGTAGGTGTTGACTTCCCGGCGGCGCGCGAGGAATCGCCGATTCCTTTTCCGGGCGCCGGATGTCCATGTCTCCAGAGCGGTGGTCCGGCAGCGGGCGACCGGAACCAGGAGGAGACGCACGTGTCCACGACCGGAGAAAGTTCGCGGCGCGCCTGGGTGCTCGTGATCACCTCGATCGCGTCGCTGATGGTCGTCCTCGACGCGCTGGTCGTCGCGACCGCCCTGACGGCGATCAGGACCGACCTCGGCGCGTCGGTCACCGAACTCGAGTGGACGGTCAACGCCTACGGCCTGGGTTTCGCCGTGCTGCTGATGACGGCCGCGGCCGCGGGAGACCGCTGGGGGCGCCGGCGGGTGTTCACCGCCGGTGTCGCCGTGTTCGCGCTGGCGTCGCTGGCGTGTGCGGTCGCGCCGAACGTCGCGACGCTGGTTGCCGGACGGGTGCTCCAAGGTGCCGGTGCCGCGTTCGTCATGCCGCTTGCCCTCGCGTTGCTGGGCGCCGCCTACCCACCGGCCATGCGGCCCAAGGCACTCGGTGTCTTCGCGAGCGTGAGTGGCGTGGCCGTACCGCTGGGGCCGCTTCTGGGCGGTGCCGTCGTGGCGGGGATCTCGTGGCCGTGGATCTTCTGGATCAACGTTCCGAGCGGGGCGGTGCTCGTGTACCTCGCCCTGACCCGGATCGAGGAGAGCCGAGGACCGGATCGCGCCATCGACCTCCCCGGCCTGGTGCTGATCACCGTCGGCTCTCTCGGCCTGGTGTGGGCACTGGTCCAGGGCAACACGGCGGGCTGGGGCAGCACGGAGATCGTCGGTGCCGTCGTGGTCGGGCTCCTGGCGATCGGGGCGTTCGCGGGGTGGCAGCGACGTGCCGCGCACCCGATGCTGCCGCCCCACCTGTTCGGGTCCCGCAGGTTCGCCGCCGGAAACGTGGTGATCTTCTTCCACTGGGGTTCGGCGCTGGGCGCGGTGTTCTTCATGGCCCAGTTCCTGCAGACGGGGCTGGGCTACGGTCCACTGGCCGCGGGCCTCGGGCTCGTGCCGTGGGGCTTGACCACGGCGATCGTCCCGCAGTGGGCGGGCCGGCTGGTCGGCCGGTTCGGCGAGCGGCCCTTCATCGTCGCGGGGCTCGGACTGCACAGCCTCGCCATGGTCTGGCTCGCGCTCGTCGCCGACCCAGCCGTCGGCTACTGGGCGATCGTCGCCCCGCTCGTGCTCTCCGGGTCGGGTATCGCCATGTGCCTGCCCGCCGCGCAGAGCGCCGTGCTGACCTCCGTCCCGCCGCAGCTCATCGGCAAGGCCTCGGGCGCTTTCAGCGCCATGCGGCAGCTGGGTGGGGCCTTCGGCGTCGCGGTTCTGGTCGTCGGGTTCACAGCGGCCGGGAGCTACACGACGAGTGAGACGTTCACCGACGGCTTCGCCGCCGCCGTCGTGGCCAGCGCCGTCCTCGCGGTCGCCGGTGCGCTGGCCGGCTCCGTCATCCCGCGCAGGCGCGGCTGATCCATCGTCGAAGGAGTAGTCATCCGATCTGAACCCCTACTCCGGCCTGGTGCGACGGCTCCCCGGTGATTGAGGACGTCGCCGGTGCGGTGTTGCTCGCGCCGGCTCTGGACTACGCGTCCCGGTCGGCGGCACGGCTCACGCTCGCCGATCTCGACCGCCCGTCGGCCTGTGCCGGCTGGACCGCGGCGGAGGTCCTGACGCACCTGACGGGATCGCTGCGGTTCCTGGCCAGCTCCCTGACCTCCGGCTTCGTGCCGGAACAGGTCGCCGAGCCGTCGCCGGGGCCGGTCACCGTGCGAACGCTGTGCCGTGACCTCAGTCGGGCGGGCGCCTGCCTGACCGCCGCCGCACAGGATCTCCGCGGCCGGCGGTCGGTCGCTGTCGGCGGCATGCCGTTGCACTGCCACCAGTTGATCGTCGTGGGCGCGGTCGAGGCGGCGGTGCACAGCTGGGACGCCACAGCCGGAACCGTCCGTTGCCGGTCCATCCCCGACGACCTCGCCGCACGGTTGCTCGTTGAACTGCCGTTGATCGTCGACGGCAAGACCCGCCAAGGCGTCTTCGCCGACCCGATCGTCCTGCCCTCGAACCGCCCGGCCGCGGAGCGCCTGCTCGCGGCTCTGGGCCGGGACCCGCGTGCGGGACTGCCCTGACGGTTCCCGACCGATTCCTTTCGCCGTCCGGCGGTGTCCAAGTCAATGAGCAAGGAGTGAGGAGTGTGTAGTGTCCACTGAGGTGATCTCGCCGACGAGCGCTGGCTGCCTGCCCGACGAATTCGGTCGGCTGCGCAACGGCCTGGTCGCGCACTGCTACCAGATGACCGGCTCCTACCAGGACGCCGAGGACGTCGTCCAGGAGACCTACCTGCGGGCGATGCGTGGCATGGAGGGCTTCGAGGCACGTTCTTCGCTCAAGACGTGGCTCTACCGAATCGCGACCAACACCTGCATCACAGCGCTGAACCACCGAAGCCGGCGGGTGCTCCCCGCCGGGCTCGGCCCGCCGGCGTCCGACCCCGGCGCCCATGTCTTCGACGACGAGTCCGTCGCGTGGCTCGAACCGCTCCCCGACGTCACGCTCGACCAGCGTGACCGTGACCCCGGGGAGGTGGTCGTGATGCGTGAGTCGGTGCGGCTGGCGTTGATCGCGGCACTGCAGTACCTGCCGGTACGGCAGCGCGCGGCGTTCCTGCTGCGGGAGGTGCTCTCCTGGTCAGCCGCCGAGATCGCGGAGACGCTCGGTATCAGCGTTCCCGCGGTGAAGAGCCTGCTGCAGCGGGCCCGCAAACGGCTCGACGAGCTCGACCTGCCCGCCCAGCGGCTGGCACCACCGGACCTGGAACTGGAGCGCACGCTGCTCGACCGCTACATCGCGGCGTTCGAGGCCGGGGACGCCACCGCCATCCGTGCCGTGATCCACGACGACTTCAGCCTCGAAGCCGTGCCGCACCCCGTCTGGTTCCAGGGCTTGCACGTGTGCCTGCCCTTCCTGGAACGACGTGTCTTCGCCGCGCCGGGCCGGGCGATCCGGCTGCTGCCCACCCGCGCCAACGGCCAGCCCGCCGCGGCCAGCTACCGCCCCGACGCCTCCGGCACCTTCCGTGCCGAGGGGCTGTGGGTGTTGACGATCTTCGACGGCCGATTCTCCCGCGCGATCAAGTTCCACGACCCGGCCCTGGTCACGGCCGCCGGCCTGCCCGCCCAGATCACGCCGTGACCCGGTCGAGGCGATCAGGGTCGTCGAACTCGCGCACGACCCGCGGCCGGTCGACGGAGGTGACCGCTATTCGGCCCGGGTGAAGTCCATGGTCCAGTTGACGCGCCAGGTGACTCCGCCGTCGTACGAGAACGCCTGCTCCCAGCGGGCGGTGTCGGCGGTGTCGGTGGTCCACTCGAATCGCACTTTCACGGCATGGCCACCGAGGACGTCGTCGCACAAGAAGCGGCCACGGCCGTCGCTGAAGGCACCTTCCATGGGTGGGTCGAGGTGCCCGGGCCTGGCACTGGAGGCCCACCAGATCCGCCAGATCCCGGCCTCCGGGTCGAACTGGCGGAGCGTGAAGCCCTCGAAGGTGTCGGCCCGGATCCGTTCGACATGGCCGAGACCGCCGAGGATCGGCTCGGTCGCGGCGGCGGAGTCGAACTCGATCCACTCGTCGCAGGCCGGGTCGACGACGTCCACCAGCTTGCGGTTGCGCACCTGCCAGCGGCCGAAGATGAAGTCGAAGTCGGAGCGCCCGTCGGTGGGCACGGTGGAAGTCACGATCAAGCTCCTGGAGGTTGTCCACGCACAGGCGTTGTGCCTGTTGGCCGCACTGTATGACCCAGCACCGACAGTTTCGGTGGCGTCGTCCGTGCCTGACCTGTCACGCTCCGAACACTCGGCTCAAGCTGCCGTCCGCACTCCCCGTCGAGTCGCGGGCTCACGCCGATCGGCCGCACGAGCGATCCCACCTCGGCGCGGCGCACCGGCTAGCCGCCGTAGTGGTCGTGCGCCTCGAACTCGCCGAACACGTCTTCCAGCCATCCCTCATTCCGCCATGTTCCGCTGCCGTCGAGCTCGCCGTCGTACACCAGCAGGAGGAAGCTGCCGTTCTGGTTGTCGAGTCGCACCCGGCGGCCTCGGCTGTAGAAGAACAGGGCGGCGCTGATGTCCGGGCGTCCCTCGCTGTGCTCCATGCCGAGCACCCCTTCCCACGCCGCCATGAACAGCGGGTCGGATGGCGCCGGGCCTCGAATGAAGCAGGAGAACCCCTCGTCCACCTCCCTCGTGTCGACCAGCTGAACAGTCTGTCCGATGTAGTCGGCCAAGCTCGCCACGATCGCGCTGGTCGTCGATTGCCATCTCCCGGCGACCGGGCTGTTGCTGTGCTCGTCCGTGTCGGTCACCGCCAGCCCACCCTTTCGCAGCTCTGGTAACAGGTGTCGACGTTACTCAAGGCGGATTTCGTCCGTAGTCCACGAGCCGGCTTACCCGGGGCGGCTTGATATGTGACCTTATGGTCACCTATTCTCTCGGTGTGACGACGTGCTTCGGCCGAGTGGGGATCGGCGTGACGTTCAAGGAGACAACGGCATGATCAGGCGGAGTTTGGCTTTGCTGCTGGTTGTCGGCAGCCTGCTGGCCGGGGCGGCGACCGCCGCCACAGCGTCCGGCTCGGGGCGGCGGACCCTGACCGGCAGCATCGACGGCGCCCAGTACCTGATCGAGGTGCCGCGGCGGTGGAACGGGACGCTGATGCTGTTCAGCCACCCGTACTACACGGAGGGGGTCGGGGGAAACATCGGTCTGGCCAACCGGCCGGAGACGCAGAAGTGGTTGCTCGACCACGGTTACGCGCTGGCGGCCTCGGATTTCACCGGCCGCTACGGCTTCGCGGTCGAGCAGGGCATGAAGGACCAGATCGCGCTGCTGGACTTCTTCACCGCGAACGTCGGCACGCCGCGGCGCACGATCGCGACCGGCTCCTCGATGGGTGGGGCGATCAGCACGCTGTTGATCGAGCGGTATCCGCGGCGGTTCGCGGGAGCGGTGGCGATGTGCGGTCCGCTGGACTTCCAGGGCACGTGGAACGTGCTGCTGGACGTCAACTTCGCCGTCAGAACCCTGCTCGCTGAGCCGGGGCAGGCGATCGACCTCGTCCGGCCGCGTGATCCGCAAGCCGGCACGGACGCGTTGCTGCGGGCGGTCGAAAAGGCCCAGACCACGCCCGAGGGCAGGGCGAAGCTGGCGCTGGCCGGTGCGATCGGCAACGTGACCAGCTGGAACTCGGCCGTCCAGGCCAGGCCGACCGAACTGGCCGCGCGCCTGCGGCAGCAGGCAGCTGTCATCACGGGCGCACACGTGTACACGTTCGGCCCGAACGCTCGCGCTGACCTCGAACGCCGCGCTGGTGGGAACCCGTCCTGGAACGTCGGCGTGGACTACACGCGGCAACTGGCCCGGTCAACCGAACGCGATCTCGTACGGCAGGCGTATGCAGCCGCGCCCGGTGCGTCGCTGCACGCCGATCTGGCCGCGCTCGCGGCGGCACCCCGAATCGCGCCGGATCCGCGGGCGATGTCCTATATGTATCGCAACGTCGTCGCCAAGGGAACGGCGCCCGCGCCGGTGATCACCATGCACAACACCGGCGACGGCGGCGCGCTACCGGAAAACGAGCGGTGGTACGCCGCGCGGGTCAGTGACCCGAACCGCCTGCGGCAGACCTACGTCAACCGTGGCAGTCATTGCGCGTTCACCGCGGCCGAGGAGATCGTGGCACTGCGTGGCCTGCTCAGCCGTATCGACACAGGCCGTTGGCCCGCAACGAATCCAGCACGGCTGAACGCCGAAGCGGGGCAGCTCGGTCCGGAGCACCACAAGGTGTTCGACTACCCTCACGGCGATGCACCCTCGGTGCCCTCCTTCGTGGAGTTCCGGCCGTCGAACCACCCCCGCTCCACCCCGTAGACGTCACCACGAAGCCTCGGGGTGACCCGGCACTCCGGTGGCCTCACGATCGCCGCTGTGCCAGGGCAGCGCCGAGGGCCAGGATGACCAGTCCGACGACGTCGATCCACGCGATCCGCTGGATCGACGCGTTGGCCGGTGTGGTCGTGGTCACGAGGAAGACGAATCCACCGAGACTCACGGCGTTCGCGGTGACCGCAGCTGTCCGCAGGTGCGGACGGAACACGGAGACGAGCAGGCAGGCGCCGAGGACGGCGAACAGTGTCGCCCGGTGCCGCATCAGCACGGTCATGTCGGGCCCGCTGATCTCGACGCCGTAGGCCGACTGCGCGAACGTCACCGATACGGCCCCCAGCCCGGGAAGCATGTTGATCAACGCCGCGATGACGAGCAGTCCGCGGCCGATGGTGTCTGTGGACTTGTTGCGCACACATGCGATGATCGCCGGCATGAACGGGCGCGTGCTTCCAGAAACGTACTGTCCCGCGGCACCGACGTTGTGGATCCGCCCTGGCCGGGCGACCTACATCGGCCCGTCGTTCCGGCTCGACCCGCACTCCGCGGCCGTGCACTGCGTCGCACTTGGCATCGACGCACCGTTCGAACTCCGCGCAGCCGACATCGATCCGCAGTACACACGCAGCGCTTTCATTCCCGCGCGCACCCGTCACCACATCATCGCGACCACTGGCCGCATGCTGTTCGACTACTCCCATTCCCGTGAACCCCGTGATCAGATGACCGTGCACACCAAGAGCATTTCCTGGCACCACCGCGACGAGGCCGCACTCATCCAGTCGTTGACAACGGCTCCACACGCCCTGTGGCAGAAGGGAGACGGCCGGCTTGACTCGCGGGTGCACGCGGCCATGCGGACTCTGAACTCCACACCTGATCTCAGCGTTACCGAAGTCGCCGCGACAGTGCACCTGTCGGCCTCACGTTTCCAGCATCTGTTCACTCACCACACAGGCACGAGCTTTCGCCGCTACCGCCTGTGGAGCCGGATGACCCGCGTCGCCGCCGCTCTCAGCGAAGGAAAGAACCTCACCGAGGCGGCAACCGCGGCGGGCTTCGCCTCAGCGAACCACTTCAGCGTGTCCTTTCACGACATGTTCGGTATGACCCCGAGAACGCTGCTGTCCAGCGGCACCCGCATCGTCATCTCCGAACAGGACACCTGCACCGCGTGAAGCCGCCCGCTGCGGAGCAGGTGCGCAGTCGTTTGCCTGCGCTGAGCGGGCAGCCGTCGGGATTTGCTTTCTGGGCGGACTCGTAGAGCTCCCCGATGAGCCGAACGCGTTGCGGGACGGCCCCGAAGTCATGGATGCCGGCAATCTCGAGCAGGGCCAGGTTGCGCCGCTCGCCGACCCTGGACGCGCCGAGATCGATCACGCCTGTCGCGCCTTTGAACCGTATCCCAACGCGTTGGGCGCTACCCAGCACGTCGGCGACCGCCAGCCCGGCCAGATCGGGCACGACCGAGCATCCGGCCGCGATACGGTCGGTGACCGACGTGAACGCGGGAACCAGCGCAATCGTCAGAACACACGCGAACGCCGCCTCGAGCACGCCGCACCGGGCGAACTTGGGCGGTGCAGGCGTGCGGAAGTCCGTGTCGTCCCAAGCAGTTCGGTCCGTCTTCGGCACGGCCCGGTGATCCGCGGGCACCGTGACGACCAGGTAGCGGGTGTCCTCAGTCATCCGCTGACGCCGGCTGGGCAGATTGCCCGCCAGATCCGCAATGCCGCGTCTGCCTCGTCGGCCGGAACGGGCTCGATGTTCAACGCCTCCGACAATGGTGGTTGTCCGGTACTCGCCGCGACGGACAGCACGGGATCGACTTCACCGGTCTCGTTGCGGACGCCCGCCGTTGCCGGTCGTCGCCTCGTTCAACAGCACCGCGATGTAGGCGGTGCGGCGGAAGCCGACGCGCCGCGGCAGCACCCACAACCGCCTGCGGCGGTAGGCGATCCTGAGATCCTCAAGGAAAGCGTGCACGAGCAGCTTCTCGAGGTGCTCCTCGTTCTCGGTCTCCCGGTGGCCGGCGGTCTGGCGCTCGGCGAATCCGAGGAAGTCGGTCGAGTGCTTGGACACCATGTAGCCCTGCCCGCCCATGAACCACCGCACCTCGCGGACCCGGCACCCGGCCTCGGAACCAGCGGAAACCGCCCCACCGCCCCACCCGGGCCAGCAACCGGACACCCAGCTTGGCCGACGTGCTGGGAGCCAGATCGGCCATGTCCGTGGCGAGTGTCTGCTCGGGCCTGCCGTCCCTGCCGACCCACGACCGCAACAACTGCACCACGTCCGCCCGGTCATCCCGGCCGTGCGGCGGCTGCAGGTACTGACCGGTCAACCAGTCGGCCAGCCGATAGTGGTCGGAACGGCTCAACCGGCCGCGGCCGAAACGGTCCGCGGCCAACTGGACCGGCAGCTCGTCCAGCAGAGGGATCAGCGGTGGTTGGCGCACCCATTCCGCAGACGGCGTCGTGCGGGACCATCGGGCCGAAGCGTTCCCTTGCGCCTCGCCGGCATTGACCAGGACCACCGGAACCTGAGGCGTGCCACTCGCCAGCCGGTGGCGCAGCTCGGTCGGGAACCGAGCTTGGTCACCAGCGGTTTCGAGGTAGAGCAGGGGAAGTGGTTGATCTCCGCGCAAGCTGCCCTTGCGGCTGCGCCAGGCGCGGACGCCGGCCGAGTTGTTGGATTACCGCCAACAATGTCCGCATCCCAGGAAAAGCGGGCCGCTCGTCATGATCCGCCATCGGCACCCCCTCGGTGAGCTGGGCTATCAGTTCCAGCCTGCTCGCCTGCCGGGGACGCCTATTACGAGCCCATTCGTCCGCCAAACGAGTGCTTTTCGGGTCTGTGAGCAACCTCGGCAAGATCTACGCGTCCGACGCGCGTCAATGCCCGGAACGGCATTTTCGTGTCTTCTGTCGGACCCCTGTGAAAGTTCCGGCACGGCTGTCCTTGTGTGTGAGTTGGCGGGGATTGCGGGACGGCGTGAAACCTCGGCGAAAGACTTGTGACAACCATCGCCTGCTATCGTCATCAGGTTGACGGACCGGTGGAATACTGCTGAATAGCCAGTTGATCACGGGACATCAGGTCCAGCCGGTGAAAACAAATGTGGGCGTGGCATTGCGCCACGCGCGGTGGACCGCGGTACTAGGGGGAATCACTGATGTTTTTCCGCGCACTGGCTGCGGTAACAGCCACCGTGGCAGCTCTGGCTTGCGCAGTGTCGGCGGGGACGGCCGTGGCCGCTTCCGGGGGGGCTTCGCTGGCCGGATCCGTTCGGGCCACTCCGGCCGAACTGGGCAAGTTCCTGGACCGTACCGGGGAGGACAGCACTTTCGTGCTCCATCCCTTGTCCGACCTGAACCGGTGTCTCGATGTCTGGGACAGCGGCAAAGGCCCGTGGGTGCAGGCTTGGAACTGCAATGGCTGGGCAAACCAGCAATGGTATTTCGTGTGGTACGAGGACACGCACAACTGGGAGGTCCGCAGCGCGGGCAAGTGCGTCGACAGCCGCAATGGCCGAGGAGAGTCGCTGGAACATCAGCCCTGCACCGGCGCCGCCAGTCAGCGATTCAACGTCTACCCGGTCGACTCGGCGCTGGTGTTCGAGAGCGCTACGACCCCGAACCAGGTATGGGACGTCTACGACCACGGCAGGGGTACCAAGGTGCAGATGTGGGACTACAACCGCACGTCGAACCAGCGGTGGCAGACCGGTTGACCACTGGCGCCGGTGCGCCGACTCGCGAACAGTTTTTTCTGTTGCTCGAACTTTCGCGGCGGATCGGACGGTGTCGTTCGTTCCCGTCGCGAGATGTGTTCAACCCTGACGACTGGGGATCAAGGGGATTGCTTTGACCATGAGTTCTCGAACTGTCCGAAGTTTCGCCATGCGCGGAATATCCGTTGTCGCTGTTTCCGCGATGGTGACGACCATTCCTTCCGTCGTGGGCCAAGCCGCGGCGGCGCAGCCCCGGCTGCCCGACACGGCGATCTCGATTCCACCGACGGCGTGGGTACCGCCCGCGCAGGTCAACCGCACGCCGACCGGCGGTGAGCCGCCGGCGACGCCGTGGCAGGGCCCCGGCAGTCAAGGCCGGGCGACGCCCGACGCGATCGCGGCCGAGGCGGTGACCTGCTCCTCCGGAGTCGCCACCGGGATCTTGAAACAGTATCCGCTGGAACGTTTCCCCGTGTCGGACCGGACCGAACTGCTGATCAACACCGCCAACGGCAACGTCGTGATCAACGCCAGCGACCTGACCGTGAAGGGAACCGGGCAGAACCTGTCGCTCAACCACGTCTACAACAGCAAGCTGCCCGACGGCGGCGCGCTGGGCACCGGGTGGTCGCTGAACACCGGTCGGGATGTGGGGCTGACCTTCGACGGGGACAACGTGGTCCTGCACGGCGAGAGCGCGTACTGCGCGACGTTCACCAAGAACGGGTCCGGCTACAAGCCGGCTCCCGGCGTCAGCGCGCAACTCAAGAAGCTCGACGGCGGCTCCTATGCCCTGACCTTCAACGGTTCCAACGAGAAGTGGCTGTTCAACGCCCAAGGCTGGTTGCTGTCGCAGGCCGACCGCAACGGCAACAGCATCACACCTCGCTACAAGGGCAACGGCACGCTCGCCTCGATCACGGATTCGCAGGGCCGCGTCACCACCTTCGGCTACGACGGTGCGCAGCGCCTGACCTCGATCACCGATCACACAGGCACCACCGCCGCGAGCTACGGCTACGACTCGGCAGGCAAGCTCACGAGCTACACCGACCGGGCGGGCCAGCAGACCACGCTGGCCTACGACGCCGCGAACAACCTGAGCGCGTTCGTCGACCCGGACAAGGGCCGGACCCAACTGTTCTACGACTCGTCCGACCGGGTCACCGAAGTGCGCATTCCCGGCCAGAGCGGCCCGTTGGCGACCCTGTTCACCTACGGCGACAAGCAAACCGTCGAAACCGACGCCAACACCAACAAGGTCACCTACAAGTACGACGACCAAGGCCGCCAGACCGAGGCCGTCGACGCGCTCGGTCACGTCCAGAAGAAGACCTGGACCGCCAACAGCGATGTCCAGGTCACCACGGACGGCCTCACCAACAACACGACCCGCAGCTACGACAGTCTCAACAACCTGATCGGCACCGAGCTGCCGACCGGCGCCAAGAACGCCATCGGCTACACCAAAACCGGGCAGCCGCACCTGCCCACCACCAGCAAAGACCCTCAGGGCAACGAGATCACCCGTGACTACGACGACGCGGGCAACCTCACCAAGGTGCGCTCCACGGGCCTCAACGCCGACCTGCAGGTGCTGACCTACAACCACCCGCAGGGCACTGTCGCGTCGGCCACCGACGGCAACGGGCAGCCCACCACCTTCACCTACGACGACGCGGGCAACCTGACGTCGATGGACCCGGCCGGGCCGATCCAGCCCAGCCGGTACGGCTACGACTCACTGTCGCGGCTGACCAGCGTCACCGACGGCAACGGGGTGCGCCTGGACTACAGCTACGACAAGCTTGACCGCGTGGTCGCGATCAGCCGCAACGGGCAGGCCCTCCAGGCCCACACGTACAACGCGATCGGCAACCTGACCGCCCGCCAGTACGGCGCGGTCACCACCACGTTCCAGTGGGTGAAAACCTCGGCAGCCAGCCAGCCGATCCAGGCCAAACGCACCGAAGGCACGTCGGTGGAAACCGTCGGCTACACCTACGACAAGGTCGGCAACCTCAAGACTCTCAGCGACGCCGGTGGCACCACCACCTACAACTATGACGTCGCGAACCGGCTGACCAGTCTGGCCGATCCGTTCGGGCAGAACACCACCTTCGGCTACGACAACGCCGATCGCCGCACCCGCACCGACTTCGCCGGTGGCACCGTGCAGTACACCGGCTATGACAAGTCCGGCCGCCAAACCAGCGTCACCGTCAACAAAACCGGTGGAATCCCCCTGCTGCGCCACACCTACAGCTACACCAAGAGCGGTGGCGGGGACAGCGACAAGCTGCAGTCCAGGAACATCAACGGTGACACCACCAAATACACCTACGACAGCCTCGGGCGGCTCACCAAAGCCGGTAACGACGGCTTCACCCACGACAAAGCCAGCAACCTCACCAACCTGGCCGGCACCGCCTTCGTCATCAACACCGCGAACCAGGCCACCGAGGCAGGCGACGACAAGCTGACCTTCGACGGCGCCGGGAACCTCACGGCCAACTCGGCGGGCAACACCAGCCACACCTACAGCCCCACCAACCAGTTGGTGCGCACCACCACCAATGGGCAGCAGGTGTTCTCCGCCGGCTACGACACCATCGACCAAACCCAACGCCGCGCCATCACCGAGACGGTGAACGGGACCAGCACCACCCACGTCTTCGGCGAAACCGCACTGGGCACCACCCAGGTCGTCGACAACGGGGCCCGCACCAGCTACACCCGTGACCCCGACGGCACCCCCATCACCCAGAAAACCCCCACTGGGGCCCGATACCACCTCATCACCGACTACCAAGGCAGCGTCCTCGGACTCGTTGACAGCAACGGCGCGCTAGCCGCCACCTACACCTACAGCCCGTACGGCACCCCCACCGGCACCGGCCCGGCGGCCGACGTGAACCACTTCCGCTGGATCGGTACCTACCAACTCCGGGGCGGCACCAACCTCACCGGACACCGCAACTATCACCCCAACTGGGGCCGCTTCAGCCAGACCGATCCCACCAACCAGGAACCCAACCCGTACAACTACGCCACCGGCGACCCCATCAACAAGAGCGACCCCACCGGCGCCTACAGCGGTGCCGACTTCGGTCAGGACATCGGATCCCAGGCAGGCGCGGCGATCGGCGGCGCAGCGGTTGCGGGCGTTTGCGCGGTCACAGCCGGTGTCGGCTGCATCGTGGGAGGAATCGCGGCAGGGGCCATCTTCGGCGGAGTCGGCGGCGCGGCCGGCGCTTTGATCGGCGGCGGTGACAAGAACAAGGTCGGCGACGGGTTCATCAGCGGCGCGGTCGGCGGAGCGATCGGCGGCGGGTTGGGAGGACTGTTGGGCAAGGGCGGGAAGCTGCTGTACAAGAAGTTCAAACGGTAAGAGCCACACGAGGTTCGATGCGTTTCACTGGGCGTGGAGTGCGCGGCTGCCGCGTACTCCACGCCCGCTTGGTACCAGCGTTCGACGCGTCCGCATCCGAGGAAAGGTTCAGCTGCCGATGAGGAAAGGGGTTGTTGTCTGGACGTCCAACGCCTTGCTTGTTGCCCTGCTGGGTCTGGGCGCCTATTTCGCGTTCGGTTCGGCGACGGTCAACTGGTGGGGCGTGGGGACCGTAGTCCTCCTCACGCTGGCGGTGTGTGCCGTACAGCTTTACCTGTTGTACCGAAGGCCCGAGCGCCCTGACAAACGTGACTCTGACCAGGCGTCATGACACCTGGTGGCGCCCCTCCCGAGTTCGGCGGGGTTCACCGGTGCGCGGCCAGCACTGCCGCGAGGCCCTCCTGCAGGTCTTTGACGAAGTACTCCGGAACCTCGAGCGATGGGAAATGGCCGCCGGTTCCGGGTGCCCGCCATCGGACGATCTGACGGTACCGCTCCTGCGCCCAGGGGCGTGGGCACTTCTCGATGTTGCGGGGATACATGGTGATGGCCGTCGGGACGTCGACACGGAGGTCAGGATCGAGCGAGTTGAAGCTCTCGTGGTAGATGCGGGCCGCTGACGCGCCTGTCCGCGTGAGCCAGTACAGGGTGACGTCGTCGAGGACCCTGTCTCTGGACATCGTCTCGAAGGGACTGTCGCCGGTGTCGGACCACTCGGCGAACTTGTCGAGGATCCAGGCGAGAAGGCCGACCGGGGAGTCGACGAGCGAGTAGCCGATGGTCTGCGGCCGGGTCGCCTGCTGCTTGGCGTATGCCGTGTGGTGGCGCTGGAAGTCGCGGGTTTCCTCGGTCCACTCGCGCTCGATCGCCGTCAGCCTGTCCGTTGTCAGTCCGGGTGGTTCCTCCGCGAACGTTGTGTGGATGCCGAGAACCTGGTCCGGGAATCTGCCGCCGAGGATCGTGGTGATCACGCCTCCCCAGTCGCCGCCGTGGGCTAAGAACCTGGTGTAGCCGAGCCTGTCCATCAGCTCCACCCACGCGGCCGCGATCTTTTCGGTGCCCCAGCCGGTGGTGGCCGGCCTGTCGCTGTAGCCAAAGCCTGGCAGCGACGGGACCACGACGTGGAACGCGGGCGCGTTCGCGTCTTGCGGCTCTGCCAGTTCGTCCACCACGTCGGTGAACTCGGCAACGCTGCCTGGCCAGCCGTGCGTCAGGATCAGCGGAGTGGCATCCGGGCGCGTGGATCGGCGGTGCAGGAAGTGGATTCCCAGCTCGTCGATGGTTGTGCGGAACTGGCCCACCTGGTCAAGACGGGCTTCGAACGACCGCCAGTCGTAGCCGGTCCGCCAGTAGTGCACGACATCCACGAGGTCGGCGAGCGGAACGCCCTGATGCCATCGGTCCGGGTCGTGTGCGTCGCGACGGACCGTCTCGGCCTCCGGCAGTCGCGCCGCGGCTAGTCGTGCGCGCAGGTCGTCGAGGTCGGCGTCGGTCGCGCGGGCTTCGAACGCTTGGACGTCGCTGGTCGGACGGGACATGAGACCTCCTGGTCATCGTGGAACCGTCTAAGACGGTTCTAACAGGTGCCCGGGTCGGTGCGCAACCAGCTAAGGTGGTTCCATGCGTGCTGGGTTGCCCGACTTCCGCCTAGGTAACGTGCTGGCGACGACCTTCACGGGCACACTGTCGGAGCGGCATGGCGCCGCCGTGGAGCGCATTCCCACCCCGGACCGGCTCGTCGACTGGCTGGCACTGAACGGCCTCGCCGTGGACTCCTGCACCACCGCCCAGCTCGACCTCGCCCGGGAGCTGAGGGAGTCGATTCACGCCGCCGCGACAGCAGCCGCGATCCAGGACGCGCTCCCCGCGTCCGCTGTCCAGGTCATCAATGACTGCAGCGTCCAGGGAAGGGCCGCGGCTGTCCTGACGCCGGAGGGTAAGCGGCAATGGCGGCTCAGCCCGGCTTCCAGCGTGGAGGATGCCCTCAGCGTGATCGCCGCCGACGCGATCAGTGTCATCGCGGGTGAACGAGACGGAAAACTGGCTCTGTGCGCGTCACCCACCTGCCAGGCCGCCTTCTTCGACACCAGCCAGAGCCGCACCCGCAAATGGTGCGACATGAACACGTGCGGGAACCGCCAGAAGAAGGCGCGCTTCCATGCCAACCAGCGCAAGAACCTCAGACCAGCGGAATGATCGGCGCCTCGACACGGTGCGGGGGACACGATAGGACAGGTGGATGCGCAGGGGCTGGGTCGGATTGGCTGTGCTCGCGGCCGTGGTGCTCGTGGTCGTGCTGTTACGTGAGCCGCCTGCGAAATCTCCCGAACCGCCGCCTTCCTCGGTCGCGCCCGTCGTGATGCACGCGGATCGGGTGACTCCGTTGGGCAGCAGGCTCAACTGGCGTGAGGTGCCGTTGCCTGCCGGGATCGAGCAGGCGCACAGGTCGGCCGTGGACGTCGAGCGCGCGGTGTTTCCTGTGCTGGCGCAGGACGGAACTCACCGCCTGGTGACCGAGGACGGCGCAGAGGTCGCACGCGGCGCCGAGACGCTGTCGGCGATGGTGGACGGCACCCGGCTCGTGGTGCACGAGGCCGAGGCAGGTCGGCTGTCCACAGTGGATCTTGTGGCGGGAGCGCGGACTGGGCAGTACACCGGGGCCAAACCCGGGCCGGTGGCCGTGGCGGCGGGCCTGGTTGTCGTGCAGCGATCCGACCAGTGCCTGGTGGTCCTGGACGCGGCCACGCTCCAGCCGAAGATGGATCGGTGCACGCCGGACGGGACGACGATCTCGTTGCTGACCGCCGAACTGGACTCGGTGCAGTGGCGCGAGGTGCGCTCCGGCGAACACTGCGTCCGGTGGTTCCGGATGGGCGCGGCGCTCACTCCGGAGGTCCTGTCCACAGGGGAGCGGGCGTGCCGCGCGGCGGTTCTCCTGCACACCGCGGACTGGGAGCTGACAGCGGATTTCCCGCCGTACGAGGTGGGCGTGGCGGACCCGGGCCCGCTGATGGCGCGCCGGGGGAACATCGAGCTGATCCTCGACGCGAACGCGGTGAACGTCCACACCTGTGGTGGCCGGGTGTATTGGCTGAGCCAGGCCGTCGGCGCCGAGCGGCTGGGGCAGTTGGTTCGGTGGGCGCCTGGGCAGACCCGGGTGGACGTGCTCGAGATCGACGAGGGCAGTGCGTCGCCGCCGCGGTGTGTGAACGGGGTGCTGAACGTGGTCACGCACGGCGCGGATCGGCCACGGCTGTGGACCCTGGCCGAACCCTGATCGTCGGCCCGGTGATCACACAGGCGAGGACAGGGGGTGTGTCAGCAACGACGTGGAGCGTCTTCTGCCGTCGGGTCCTTCCGGGAAGTCCACTGTGGATTGCCGGGCTGGGTCCGCCGTCGGGGACGGTCGGGTCAGCGATTGGCCATCGTCGCGCCGCCCGCCCTGGCGAGCGCGATGACGCTCTCGCGGTACGGCGTGGGGACGATGAACTGCGTGCTTTTGCCGAGCGGGCCGACCAGGAGCAGTTTCTGCCGGACCTCGTGGTGATCCGAACCGACGTTGGAGACGACGGCCTTCTCGACCACCTCCAGATCCGGCCACGCGTACGGGTCCAGCACGCCGTCGACGCCGAAGACGATGCCACCGGTGAACAGGAATAACTGACGGGACAACGGTTTCGGTCTGCGCCGGGCGACGACGCCCATGGCCAGGATCCCGGCTGCCACCGCGGTGAGGACGACGCCGCCCACGAGGGCGAGCGCGTCCCCGTTGGCCTGGAACAGCAGCAATATCCCGAAGAACGCGGGCAGCACCGCCAACACCAGCGCGATGCCGAACCGTCCGGACGGGGAACCGAGCACGACCGTCTCCACGAACTCGCCAAACCCGTACCGCTCGGCGACGGCGACGGCGTCGGCGCGGTCGTTTGACGGGAGCGTCTCCGGCGCACCGCCACCGTCGCGCAGCCGCTTCTCGGCCTCTGCGTAGAGTTGCTCGATCAGTGGGCGCGCGCTGTCGTCCCCGGTGCGTTCGGCATAGCCCGTCAAGAACGAGTCCACCATCTTCGGCGGCGGAAGACTGATCCCGTCGGACGGCGACCACAGTCGCATCGCGACCGCGTGGTCCACCGACCAGCCGCCGGTGGCTTCGTCCCAGCGCGCCCACGGAGGAAGTGCTGTCCCCGCAGACGAGTCCTGCTTCGGCAGGAGCCGGTGCGCGGCCTGATAAGCAGCAGCCCCGGGCACTTCGCCCTCGAGGAGGTTCAAGCGTTCCATCAGCGCGATCCGCGGTGAAACCGCCCGCTGGGCGGCCAACCGTTCATCATCGGTCGCCGAACGCGGGCTCCGGTCGGCATCCGGGTCTCCGGTCAAGGTCCCATCCCCTCGTCTCGTCGAGAACCAGAGTGTCACAGGGGACCGACAATGCGGCTGAGCTCGGCAGGCGGTGATCGTCCTGTCGTGTGCATGACGGTGAAGTCGAGCAGATCGGCTGGTACGCCGGTGGTCCGTCAGGCACCAGCCTGGTTCAGTGGCTGGTGGGAAGACAAGCACGGAAGGAAAGCAGCGGCGATCGATTCCTGCGCTGCTCGGCCTGATCGCGCCGTTGCTGATCCTGGGGGCCGTGTTCTGGTCGTCGGTGGCGGGTGATCTCGGCCTGCTCGTCAACGGCGAGATCGCGGTGGTCACCGAGGTGAGACGGCAGGCGGGGGACAGCTCGCCGAGCACCGAGGCGCCATCCGCGGGCGCGGCGTGGCGGTTCCCCGACGGCCGGACCGGCAGCGGCACGGTGACCGGTAACAGGCTCGCGATCGGCGACGAAATCCTCGCCGGTGCCGGCTGGGCGCATTCCTCGCCCGGTTCGCTCCGGCTGCAGGTCGGCATGGTCGGCGGGCTGGGACTGCTGACCGTGCTCGGTTCACTCGGCCTGGGCGTGCTCTGCCTCCGCGGTCCCGCCCGGTCAGCCCGAGCTGAGACAGCGATCGATCAGGAGGAGCCGCGATGATCAGCGCCGGCACCCGTACGTCTGGCTCGCACGACCCGGTCAGGTCAGGGGCGGGGTGCTTCCCGGTGGCCGCCGGTGGTGTGTTGCTTGCTCGTAATCGAAGCCGAACCCGAGCAGCGCCGGTTCGCTGAATGGCGCGCTCAGCAGTTCGACGCCCACCGGCATGCCGTCCGGGGTGAAGCCGGCTGGGAGTGTCAGCGCGGGGAAGCCGGTGTTGGCGGCGAGGGCGCAGGGCCTGTTCCCTTGCTGTGGTTGACCGATCAGCTCGGCCTGCTGCTGGACTGTCGGGTAGACCACCGCGTCCAAGTCGTTGTCGGCCAGGAGCTTGTGCAGCAGTTGCTTCGCTTCCCCGCGGCGGACAAGCCGCTGGTGGTAGGCGTCCTGCGGGCCGGTGGAGCGGCCTTGCCGGTCCTTGAGCCGCTCGAGCACTGTCGGCGTGACCTGACCGGAAGTGATGATGTCGTCCAGTGTCACCAGGCCCGCTGGTGCCTCCAACCGGGCCAGTGCGCGCGGGAACCGCGAACCTGGCGCCGCCAGGTAACGGTTGAGGTCACGCTCGTGCTCGTCGGCGAACACGCTGGAGGCGTCGACGGCTGACATCAGCGCGGGTTGGGCCGGCAGGTCGATGACGGTCGCGCCTTGCGCCGCCATCACTGTCGCGGCTGCCCGGACGAGCGCTGTCGCCGCCTGTTGCGCGGCCGAGGTGCCCAGGTAGTCGGTGAGTACGCCGATGCGGGCGTTGACCAGCGCGGTGTCGCCCAGCGCGGCGGTGTAGGTCTGCGGAATCCGGCCGACGGACGCCGCTGTGGACGGGTCATCCGGGTCGTATCCGACGGTGGCGTCCAGAACCAGCGCGATGTCGCTGACTGACTTGGCGATGGGACCGCCGACGTCCTGGGTGTCCGACAGGGGCGCGATGCCGTCGCGGCTGGAAAGTCCCTGGCTGGGACGCAATCCCGCCAGGCTGTTGTGCGCTGCCGGGTTGCGGATGGAGCCGCAGGTGTCCGAGCCCAGGCCGACAGCGCCGAAACCGGCCGCGATGCCGGCGCCTGTGCCGCCACTGGATCCGCCCGGGGTGCGCTTCTGGTCGTACGGGTTGCGGGTTTGTCCGCCGAGGGAGCTGATCGTCTCGATGCCGGAGGCGAACTCGTGCAGGTTGGTCTTGGCGACGATGATCGCACCGGCCTCGCGGAGCCGCGCGACCTGTTCGGCGTCGTCGGCGGTACGCCAGCGTCGCAGCGCCTGCGAGCCGTTGGACGTGGGCATGGCCGCGGTGTCGTAGTTGTCCTTGATCAGGATCGGGATGCCGTGCAACGGGCCGCGGACATGCCCGCGTCGGCGTTCGGCGTCAAGCCGGGCGGCGTCGGCGATCGCCGTGGGGTTACTGCGAATGACCGCGTTGATACCAGGCTGGTTGGCGTACGCCTGCTCGTAAGCGTCGATACGTGCCCGATACGCCTTGACCAGTCCGACTGAACTGACTTTGCCGCTGACCAGCAACTCGCGCAACCGGGTGGCGTCCATGTCAACCACCCAGCGAGCGACCTTGCTCGGCGCCGCCCGGTGGGCGTCACCGATGTCCGTTGCCGAGCTGACCGGAACCCCAAGCGCCGCAAGCACAACGACGCCCGCGGCAAGGGCGGCTGCTCGGTGCCGTCGTCGTGCCATGCCGGCCTCCTTCGCCGCTGGGCCATACCGGGCAGCACAGTGGGAGTTCTGGCTGATTCACTGACTGGAACTGGTAATTCTGGACCGGCGCACGGCGTGAGGACCATCCGTCAAACGGGGGGATCGTGGCTTGAATCAGCCCGTGCCAGGCTGCGTGGCCCGGCCGCGGCGGCGATGCGCCTTCGTCCGGTTGCCGCAGGCCGCCATCGAACACCACCGTCGGGGCCGCGCCCGCGACGCGTCAACGAGACGCAGCGAGCAGTCGGGGCCGTCACACAGGCGTATGTGGTGGGCACGGTGCTCAAGCAACGTGGCCGCGTCGGCGGCGAGTCGGCTGAGCGCCTGCGCGGCGGTGGCGGCGGGCGCGCGGGTGAAGCATTCACCGTTCCAGACGAGAGGCGCCTGCTCCATGTGCTGGTTGAGGTGTGCGAGAGCGTTGGGGACGACGGTCGCATGTCCGGCGGCGGCGAGCAGGCACAGGTCGACCGCTTCCCGCAGACTACGGGCCGTGGCCAGATCGCCCTGGGTACTCCGGCGGCTCGTGGTGCCGAAGGTGGTGGCGAGCCAGGCGTCGAGATCCGCTGGTACTCGAAGGAGTTCGACCCCGCCACGGTGACGCAGGCGGACGGTGTTGACGAAGTCGACCACGGGATCGCCTGCGATCCAGAGGAAGTACTGCGCGCCCTGCTCGATCGCCGCGTTGGCCGCCGGTGGATCACGCGACGGCAACGGCGGGATGCGGTCACGCATGCTCAACCCACCCAGGCGGCGATCGCCTCAAGAACATCCTCAGGGGCGTCACGGTGCACCGAATGCCCAGCGTTGGGCACAACCCGGTACTCGATCCCCGCATTGGCCGCGGCGACGACGTCACCCAGATCCGGCCCGAAAACGGCGCCGACGGCGGGATCGGCGCCCAGGATCAGAGTCGGCACGGGCAACGCCCCGACATCGGGGAGATAGTGCCACGGCGCGTTGTCCCGCATCGTTCGCTCAGCGACGAAAGGACTGGTTGCCAGCACCGCGAGGAACTTCAGACGCGCGTCTTCCGGGTGCCACTGCGGATTCGCCGCCAGCAGCGCCTCAGGATCCTGTGGACGCACGACTTCCTGCACGTTGAGCTCGGTGTAGCGCTCGACGTCACTGTCCGGCAGTTCGACCGCGGGATCAAGCAGCACCAGCCGTGCGGTCCAATCCGGATCGAGCGCGGCGTGCACGGCGACGAGCCCGCCGAGCGAGTGCCCGACGACAAGATCCCAGCGCTCGCGAAGCGCACGGACGTCGGCGGCGTAGTCGGCAGCCGCGTAGCGCGAGGCACGCGGACTGTCGCCGTGGCCCCGCAGATCAGGAGCGGTGACAGTGAAGCCCTGTGCGCCGAGCGCGTCCGCCACTCGCCACCAGGTGCCGCCCGAGGAGTTGATCCCGTGCAGAAGAAGGGCATGACGATCGCCGTCGCCCCACTGCCGGGTAGTAAGACGAACCACCATCAGGCCAGCCTCCTGCCGTACGCCATGACTCCGAGCGTAACCCTTTAAAGGGTTACCAGTCAACGCGGCGGTGAAGCGGACCGGACGAGGTCGTTGAGGACGCTGCTGCGCAACGGTTTACGCAAACTCGGACCGCACCTGGTCGAACTCGGCCGGGGCCGCCGTGCGGCTTGCCGCATCATGCAAGTTCGAGTTCGTGGGCCTGGAGGCGCTGGTGCGGGCAAAGGGCAGGTCATCGAGTCAGCGTCGAGTTGTGGCGCGGTGCAGCCAATTGGCCGGGACCCGAGGCGGGCCTTTCGAGGCCATCGTGAATGCGGCACGCTCGAACTCATGAGAAATCGAATCGTTGTTGTGCTCACCGTCGTGGTGACGTTGTTCGCCGGCATCACCAGCGCCGCGAACGCCGGACCTCGGGCCGCGGTGCTCGGTCACGTCTGCGAGGGGCCGGTCGGCTCGACCATGAAGTTCAGCATCGTCGCGAACGGGTCGATCCCCGCGGGCAGCACGTGGACCGTTGCCACGACGAAGATCTACCCGCCTTACCAGTTCAACGCGACTTCGGATTCCGGACTGCTGCAGTCCACGCGGCTCAGTGACAAGTCGATCCAGTTCACCGCGTCGGCCACGCTCGCGAACGGCACGGTCGTGAAGATCACGCCGAGCAACTTCTTCGTAGCAAGCACCGGCAGTACCAATGTCTCCATCTCCGGCTATGGCGGCAGCCACTCCGTCACCTACTCGGCGACCCAGGACCCCTGCTGACACCCGAGCAGGGCGATGCACTCCACGTGGTGTCATCGAAGCGTCGAACGCGCGCAGCCGTGTCCGGCGATGACCGGCACACCACATGCGGGTGCGGCCGGTCCCGAGTCGTCCACAGTGGACCTTGCCGGTCCCGCGCAGGCGCGCTTGACCTCAACCGCACTTGAACTGTCAGCATGGCCTTGCGTTCCGACGATCAGCGAGGAAGCGGGGAGCATGCTCGTCACCGGTGCCAAGGTCGCCGACATCGACCAGTTCATGAAGGTCTTCTCGACCACGGGGTGGCGAAGAGGAAGGAGCACGGGTGCAAGGGGCGCCCGTGCACGCCGGCTCCATAGCCGAGTACGTCTCCTGATGTTGTCGTACGACTGACGGCGCTTGCAAGCCGGTTCGGGAAAGCGGAGGTACGACATGGCAAACGCGCCTTCGCGCGCCAGGAAGTTCAGCTCTGCGATCGGGGATGACGCCATCCACTTCGGCGACCACCAGATCTCCATCGCACCGGCTCTCACGAAGGACGAGGGCGGGCCCATGAGCGCGTACACGGCGTTGTTCCGTGCGGGAGCCAAAGCCGACCTACCGGCTCCCTACGCGGAAATCTGGGTGGTCCTGAGCGGGTCGTTGAGAGTGGGAACCGGCAGCGACGCGGTAACGGTCCGGGCAGGGGAGTTCGTACACGTCCCGGAGCAGGCGCCGGGGATCGTGGAAGCTCTTGAGGAGACCCGGCTGATCTGCGTTTCGGTCCCCGCCCATTGACTCGGGGCCCGGTTGGTGAGATCGCCCAAGCGTCACGGCGGCCCTGGTTCGGCCGGTTGCTCGTGGTCGCGTGATTCGTCGATGAGGGCGCGCGCGAGGCACAGGTCGTTGTCGCCGGAGAGGTGCACTCGCGCCGACGCGGTGTGTACGGCGTCCTGTGCCAGGTCTGCTCTGCCGGTGAGCAGCACCGCCACGCAGGCGAGCCGGTTGCCGGAGCGGGGGTGCAGGGTTTCCGCGAGCCAACGCGGGTTGCGGCGGAGGTGGTCGGGTGCGTCACCGGTCATTGCCGGGTTTCCAGGTGCGCCCGGAGCCTGGCGAACCCGTGGTGTGCGTAGCTTTTCGCGGTACCGAGCGCGACGCCCATGATCTTCGCCACCTCGGCCAGGGAGTAGTCCCCGTAGCCGCGCAGGACGACCGCCTCCCGCTCCCTCGGCGACAGGCTTTCCAACGCGGACAGCAGCACGTCCCGCAATGAGACGAGGTCGTCGACACGGAGCCCGGCCTGTTCGCAGAGCAGACCGACGTGCTCCGGGGACCCGCTGTCGAGGTGGTGGCGATCGGTCACGGTGCGGCGCACTTCGTCGTTGACGAGGTTCTTCACGACCCGCCACGCGTAGGCCTGCAGCCGCTGCGGCTCGTTGATGTCCGGTTTCCGCGCGTAGATGCGCATGAAGGCCGTCTGTACGACGTCCTCGGCCTCGTCGTGGCTGCGCAGCTCCTTCACGGTGTACCCGATCAGGGCGTCGCGGATCTCGTCGAAGACGTCCACGAGCAAGGACTCGAACGGCACGCCCCTGGCCTGCCCGCCGGTGGAGACCCGGCCGATTCGCGACCGCGTCCCACCAGGCACCAGCCCGTCGAGCAGGCGTGGGCCGCTCGCGATCTCGCGGAGTACGAGGCCGAGCAAGCTGGCCAGCGCGTGCTCCGCAGTGTCGTCACCGACGGTCATGAAAGCCGTTTCTCCCCTCGTCGCCGGGTTCGGCGAAGGTGCGATCGTAGTGTTCATGTGGGGAAGACCGGCGGAGGCCCGATAAGGTTGGGGTCGCGATGACGGCCCCACGAACGGGTGAATGGTGGCAACCTTTTCGGTTGTGTGGCGGTCTTTGCCTTCGTCTTGAACACCCGAGAGGTGGGGAACCCATGCGTCTTCCGGTTGGCTCGTGGCGGCTTGGCGTGCTGGCCGCCGTGGTGATGGCCATGGCGGCGTGCACGAACCCGGTCAGTGGGGAGCCGAAGGCGAGGGTGGCGCCGGGCACGATCGAAGCGGCGTTCCTGCCGCTCGAGGAGGTCAGCTCGCTGGTCGGCGCCACGTTGGCGGCGCAGCAGAGCGTCTCCGAGCCGCCCCGTCCGCTCAGCGCCGATCCACCGGCGTGCGCTGTCGCGGTCGGTCCAGCGACCGCGTCCGTGTACGCCCGGGGCTGGCGAGGCTTCGGCTCAGTGTCGTATCAGGACTCCAGCTCCGACCACGTCGTGACGCAGGTGCTCGGCGTGTACCCGGACGAGACCGGTGCCACGACCGCGTTCACCACGCTGACCACCGGCCTGGCGCAGTGCCCGGCCGCTGTGCGGGGCAACGCGGACCGCGGCTTGGCCAAGTGGACGTACAAAGCAGAACCCCCGACGACCGACTCGGTGGCGTGGACAGCGAGCCAGGAGGGCGGAGACGGATGGACGTGTGCCCGCCACGCCCGCCGCAAGGGCAATGCCCTGGTTCAGGTGTCGGTGTGCCAGGCGGGGGACGGCAAACCGGCCGCGGCGGCGATCCTCGACAAGTTCGCCGGCCGGGTGAACTCATGAGGGCCGGCCGGATGCGGCACGTCGCCGTGCTGTTGGTGGCTGTGCTGGCGGTGCTCCTCGGCGTGCCGACGCCGGCCGTGTTCGCGCAGGGTGGTGACCCGGTCGCGCGGCTCGCTGCGGAGATCCAAGCCGAGACGCGGAAGGTCACCGAGCACAACCAGCGGAAACCGCAACTGCGTGCGCAGGTTGACGTGCACAACGAGCAGGTCGTCGCGCTCAACGAGCAAGTCACGGTGCTCGAGCAGAAGGCAGCCGCGTACTCGCGGAAGGTGTCGGTGCTCGAAGCGCGCATCGGTGCGCACAACGCCAAACCACGTCAGTTCCAACTGCCTCAGCAGGCCGCGGCAGCGGCCGCGTACAACGCCGAGGCCGCCCAGCTCAACACCGAGAAGAACCAGCTCAACGCCGAATCCGCCGGGCTGCAGAGCGAGAAGGCGCAGCAGGACCAGCGGCGCGCCCAACTCAAGGCGGAAGAACAGCAGCAACGCGCCCAGATCTCGGCGTTCAACCAGGAGGGCGCGCGGCTGGCGGCCGAGTGCCAGCAGTTGCTCCAGCAAGCAGCGGTCCTGCTGGACGCACCACCGCCACCGCCTCCAGTTGCGCCCGGCGGCGACCAGGGTCGGCCGATCGCGGCACCGGGCCAGCCACGGCAGGTCGCGGGCGACGGAGGCGACCCGGTGTCGCGCCGGCCGCAGAGCCGGGCGCTCGACGAATACGCCAAGCAACATGGCGTCGACGTGGACAAGCGGCAGGTATGGGCCCGCATGTCACCCAACGCGGTCGCCAACCTTCCTGCGTCGGCGCGGACCCACCTCCAGGTGACGCGTACCTACGACGGCCTGGTCCCCAAGCCCAACGGCAACTACAAGGCGTTGGAGGTCCCGTCCGCCACCACGGGCACCAGCCCGGGGAACAAGGGGTTCGACGAAGCCATCAAGGCCGGTGGCGAGGCGATCGCGTCCGTCGACGGGCGCCGCATCGTCATCGACGAGGTCGAACGCGTCCCCGCGCCACCCGCAGCGCCACCCACTGCCGCGCCACCCCCGGCCAACTGCGGCACGTCGTGCAACCTGGTGTCCGACGGGAAACCGACCACGGCGACAGTCGGCCCGCAGAAGCTGCTGGATGACGCCCGAGCGCTGCACGACACCGTCTCGGCGGCCAGAGACCGGTACGTGACCGTCGCGACCGGACAACTCGGCGGCCGTCTCGTGTACGCGGTGAACCAGAACGGCACGAACGAGAAGATGCGCGCCCTGGCCGCGCAACTCGGCTACGAGCGCGTCTTCGCCACCGACCTCAACCCGGGAATCGACACCGACGCGGAGCAGATCCTGTACAACGCCATCGACGAGGGCGAGTACCTTGGCGACGGCCTCATCGCCAGTTCCCGCCCGGCGTGCGGACCGGACCGGCAGGACTGTGCCGGACGGGCCATCGACTACCCGAACGTCCAACTGTGGGACCAGCCGAGGAAGCGATAACGTGCTGCTGCTCTGGGATCATGTCGTCAAGCCACGCGCCGGTGCCCTCGACGCCCTGTCACGCGCCGACCTGGGCGAGCTCACCGTGAGCGCCATCGACGGCACCACAGCGCTGTTCGACCCGCCGTTCGCGGAGTACTTCCCGCCCGAGGCGGCTGCCCTGATCACCTCGGCCAGCCAGGACTGCCGGGCGTCCGCGCCGCAGTGGCGGCTGGACGAGGCGTATCTCACCGGGTTCACCGATGCGCTGGACGCGCTGCAGACCGTGCCCATGCGACCCGGATGCGGCCCGCTGACAATGGCGGCTCTCAGCCTGGTGGACGGTGTCGTCGGCGACCTCACGCCGGAGATCGCGCGAGAAGCACTGTCCTCGTGCTACGAGGCCGTCCTCCTTTCGCAACTCACCGGGCGGGTGACGACCGAGCAGGAGCGGGAGAACGAGCGGTGCCGCCGCGCCATCGAACTCCAGTTGGCGCTGATCGCCAGGTTCGCCGGAGACTGACGTGCTGGACGCGGCGGGCCCATAACCCAGCTCCGTGTTCGGTGTCGACCCGCAAGTCCGCTCAGGACGGTGGGTGACCGACAGCTATATTCGGGGGATGGCAGACCGGTCCGGACCGAGCCACGAGCCACTGGGCCGGTCGATCGCCAGGATCCGCGACGAGTTCGGGCAGGTGGTCGGCGGCGGCTTCCTGATCGCCCCGGATCGGGTGGCGACCTGCGCGCACGTCGTCACCGCCGCGCTCGGTGGCGACCCGGAGAGCGAACGCCCGCCCGAGGGCACCGTGGTGCTGGACTTCCCCCTCGCCGACCCCGGTGGCCAGCTGGTGCGGACCTCCGCGAGGGTGTCGAAGTGGGTGCCGGTACGCGCCGACCGCACCGGTGACATCGCGCTGCTGACTCTCGCCGATCCCGTATGGCCTCCTGCACGTGTCCCCCCGATGCGGCGGGTTCCTCAGCCGTGGACGCACGAATTCCGCGTACTGGGCTTCCCCGAGGGGATGAGCGACGGTGTCTGGGCGTCCGGGCAACTGCTCGGTCAGCAAGGCACGCAATGGATCCAGCTGCGCGGGGCGCCGAACGGCCAGCCTGTCGTCGAAGGTTTCAGCGGCACGCCCGTGTGGGACGCCGACGCCAAGGCTGTCGTCGGCATGACTGTCGCCGCGGACGGACACCGGGACGTGTCGACCGCGTACCTGATCCCGATCGAACAGGTCCTCGGTGTTGATCCCGACCAGCTGCCCAATCCCTATCGTGGTCTCGAGCCGTTCGACGAACGGCACGCCGAGTTCTTCTACGGCCGCGACGAGGACATCGCCCGGCTGGAGGACTCCCTCCGGCGGCACCCGATCCTGGTCGTGCTGGGCCAGTCCGGGGTGGGGAAGTCGTCGCTGGTGCGCGCGGGCCTGCTGCCGAGGTTGCGCAAGGCAGGCGCGGCGATCGTCGAACTGCGTCCGCTGCCGACGATCCCGGCACGGTTCTCGCTGGCCTTCGCACTGGCCAGGCTGCTGCGGCCGGACGCCGACGCGCAGCAACAGCGGCGGATCGCCGCCGACCTCGAGAGCAGGCTCTCCGGTGATCCGGCCACCACCCGCTGGCTGGCCGGGGCGCTCGCGGTCGCGCCAGGAGCCCCGCTGCCGGTGCTGTTCCTCGACCAGTTCGAAGAGCTCGCCGCGGAAAACCCGGCCGCGGCAAAGGAGTTGCTGCACCGGCTGATCGCGTTGATCCGAGCGGGCGACAGTCCACCACTGAGGCTCGTGCTGACCTTGCGCTGGGAAGCGGTCAGCGCGTTGATGACCGAGGACACCGCGGAGGCACTCGATGCCGGGATCGTGTCCCTGGCGCCGATGGGCCGCAACCAGCTGCGCGCGGCGATCACCGGTCCGACCGAGCGCGCACCGGGGCTGTACTTCGAAAACGGCCTCGTGGAACAGATACTGGACGACGCGGGCGCCGAACCCGGGCAACTGCCGCTCGTCGAGTCGCTGCTGGCCCAGCTGTGGGAGCAACGCGACGGCGGGTACGTCACCACTGCGGCTTACGAATGGCTCGGCGGGGTGAGCGGCGCGATCACCATGGGCGCCGAACGCGCACTCGCCGGCTTCGTCGGGCCCGGTGAACCCGAACTGCTGCGGCGGCTGTGCACGTTGCTCGCCCGGCCCTCCGGCGACGGTTTCGCGCGCCGAGCAGTGCCCATCGCCCAGCTGGCGCCTGGCGTCGAACGGCTCGCGCGACGGCTCGCGCAGCACCGGCTCGTCGTCATCGGTCCCGGTGCGGACGGGACGGTTGTCGTCGAACTGGCCCACCAGGCACTGATCGACAACTGGCCGCGGCTGCGGCACTGGCTGGACAAGGATCTCGACTTCCTGCGGTGGCGGGAACAACTCGACCAGCACGTCACGCGCTGGAACGGGGCGAAGCGGTCCAGGCATCTCCTGCTGCGCGGGCGCCCGCTCCGCGACGCGTTGCGGTGGCTCGCCGAGCGACCGGCCGAGCACCTGCCTGACCAACTGCGCTACCTGCACGCGGGCAGGCAGCACCGCATCTGGCGCAGGGTCGGTGTCAGTGCGACCGCTGCCGTGATCGTCGCCGCGGTCGCCACCGCGGCCACGCTGGTGATCACCCGGCCCCACGCAGAGGAACAACCCATCGCGCAAACCCAGTCGGCGGTGCCACCGCCGGTCACCACCAGCACCACTTCGAGCAGCCCACCGCCGCCGCCCACATCGGCGTCGAGCAGCACTCCACCGTCCACTTCGCCGACATCGGCACCGTCGAAGCCCGCGCCACCACCACAGCCACCGCCGACCGTGGCACCGAAGCCAGTCGACGTTCCGCTGCCGACGAACTGCGGACAGGACCGGATCTGCTTCTACCCCGAGCCGAACTACCAGGGCTACCCACAGCAGTACCCCGTCGAACGTGCCATGAAGTGCACGGACGTGCCGTTCGTCGCGCGGTCGGTCTACAAGAACAGCACCCAGACACAGTTCGTGTACTCCAACCGCGGCTGTGGCAGTGGCGTGCCCGTCACCCTCGATGCCGCGCACCCTGGCTTCCCGGACATCCAGGCGGTGGCCTACCGCCATTCCTGAGCCGCCCCCAACCAAACAGGGCGAAACCAGGTCTTCACCGGGGACAGCGACACACTCTCCCCAGGTGGCACCATGAACACGCACTACCGCATCCCCTGCCTGTTCGAGGGACGGCGCTTCGGCGCACTCTGGCTGGGCATCCTGCTCGCCTTCGGTATCGCGTTCCTGTTCGGCGCGCTCGGAGTGCTCCTCGACCAGATGTGGATCGC
Source organism: Kibdelosporangium phytohabitans (assembly GCF_001302585.1). Taxonomy (GTDB): domain Bacteria; phylum Actinomycetota; class Actinomycetes; order Mycobacteriales; family Pseudonocardiaceae; genus Kibdelosporangium; species Kibdelosporangium phytohabitans. The sequence goes on from NZ_CP012752.1 coordinate 3,615,682, forward strand.
CGCGATCGGCACGGCCGTGCTGGTCGGCGGCCCTCCTGCCGTGATCAGGCGCTACAAGCGCGCGAACACGATCCTTCTGCTCCATTCCAAGGGCCTCGGAATCGGCCAGTGGACGGTGGACTGGAATGACGTCGAGCAGCTCGTGCTGCACGACAATCCCGGCGAGGAAGGTTCGGGGGACGCGATGGTCATCGGGGTGCGGCTGCGTACACGACGAGCAGTCCCAGCGGGGATGGGCACCGATTACCTCGACCAGACCACGCCGAGCCGCCCCGTGATCCTCCTCGAAGTACCCCGCAGGCGTGTGCACGAAGAGCTGATGGCCGAAACGCTCAAGGAAATCGCCCCGCGACGGGTCACCCTCACCCGTCAGACCGAGAACGCCGACACCTCACCGGTGGACCGGCGCTGACCGGCCGACGACAATTGATAGGATGGTTCTTCGTGCGGGGAATTCGAATTCTTATGGCAGTTGTTCTGGCGTTCTGCGTCGGGTGTTCCACCAACACCGCGGGCACACCTCGCGCGGAGGGCCGTCCGGTCGAACTGCGGCTACTTGTGGACACATCGCCGGAGCTCACACTGCGGGACGACAACGGTGAACAGTTGGCACTGGGGCCGGTCAAGCTGGAACTCGAACGGTTTGTCAAAGCGTATGCCGACCCCGCGCAGCACGGCTCCGGATACGACCTGACACTGGAGCTTCCGCAGGATCTGCACGGCAAGCTCGGCGAACTGACCAGAGCCAACGTCGGCACACGCATGGCCGCGATAGTGGACAGGACTGTCTTGTTCTCCGGTGCGATCAGCAACCCGATCCTGAACGGAAAACTGCGCATCCCGTACCAAGGAACCCCGCAGAAAGCCAAGGAGATACTCGACGTGATCGGCGGGGAGCGACGATGACCCCCCGATGGACATGCCCGGTTCGAAAAGCCCCCGTGCCACACGCCACGCGCACAGCACGAGGGCCATCGAACGTCACTCGCGGTCAGCAGTCACTAAGCAGCCGCAACCGAGACCGCTACGCGAAATAAGCCGCAGCGTGTCTCTGCATAGCCATCTTGTCCCTCATCTCCAGGTCGGTGCATCCGTCGACTTCGACAGTCCCACCGCCACTCCCAACCGTTGTACCGCTGAGTGGGTGAGGCATGACAGCCGGGCTATTCGTGAATTTCCATCCGCGTGAACAGCGGCACGCCTGATCGGTGAACGCCGCGAAATGGCGAACAAAGCCGCCATCGGTTACATCTGGGTGGCGGCCTGTTTGATGGTTTTGATCACGGGTGCTGTCTCGATGTGCGTGATGGTGGGCAGCGCTGCTATCCGGGTCGTCAGATAGTGGTACAGCTCCCGCTGGTTCGCGCACACCGCGGTCGCGTACAGGTTGGTCGGCCCGGTCATGGCGGCGGCGACGCGATCTCCGGGTGACCGGCCAGCGCCTGACCGACTTCCCGCAGATGCGCGGTCTGGTCGCGCTCGACCGACCACGGCGGCCTCCTGTAAACCCGTGATCCGACGCCACATTCGTGGCGCGGGTCAGGGGCGGGCGAAGAAGTTGACGAGGTTGCCGTCGGGGTCGCGCACCAGCAGCGCGCGGTTGCCCCAGGGCATCGTGGTGGGTTCGGTGACGACGTCCTCCACGAACCCGGTCAGATTCCGGTCTCGATCCGGTACACCGCCGCCGACGGCAAGCACAGCGAACGCACACTGCACCCCTACGGGCTCGTCGCCCACTCCGGCAGGTGGTACGTGACAGGCGCCGATCCCGCCATCGGCGGGGACCGGACGTTCCGGCTGGACCGCATCGCCAGTGCACGGACCCTGCCCGGCTCGTTCGACCCGCCCGACGGACCCGACCCGGCACAGCAGGTGCTGACCGGGCTCGCCACGGCTCCGTACCGGCACGAGGTGATCCTGCGGATCCGGGGGACCGCCGAGCGGATCCACACCCGGCTGCCCGTCGGCGCCGCGATCGTGACGGAGTCGCCGGACTGGTCCCGTGTCGAACTGCGGGCGCAACGGCTCGACTGGCTGCCCGCGGTGCTCGCGTCGCTGGATCTGCCGTTCGTCGTCGAGAAACCGGACGAACTGCGTGGCCTCGTCGAAGCACTTGCTGACCGGCTCACGCAGTCGGCACGGCGTGGGCCTGCTTCGACCACGCAGCTGCGCACTGGGGAGTGGGACTTGCGATAGTCAGTTGATCGGTATATACAGATCACATGATCGGTGGTGCTCTGCGAGAGCCGACGTTCCTGATCCTCACCGCGCTGGCTGCCTGTCCCCAGCACGGGTACGGGATCCTGCGCGACGTCGAGGAGATCTCCGACGGCCGCGTCCGGCTGCGCGCCGGCACCCTCTACACCGCGCTGGACCGGATGAGCGCGGACGGCTGGGTGACCGTCGACCGGGAGGAAGTCGTGGACGGCAGGCTGCGCCGCTACTACCGGCTGACCGACAATGGGGCGGCCAGACTGGAGGAGGAAGTGCAGAGGATGCGGGCACACACCCGTGCGGCGGAACTCCGCCTGCGTGCGCGACCGCAGGGCGGGACGGCGTGAGCACACAGTCGCTGGAGAGCGGGGACACCGGTTCGAGTCTGGCGCGGCGGTACCGGAAGCTCCTGGGCCTCTACCCCCGTGACCACCGCGAGAAGCACGGTGACGAAATGCTCGGCGTGCTGCTGGCGGGTGCGGGCAAGCGAAGCAGGCCCAGCGCCCGGGACATCGCCGACCTGCTGTGGGCGGCGCTGCGGCTGCACCTGCGGCGGGTGGTCGCGGCCGACGGCGGCATCGACCATCGGGACGTGCTGGCAGTCGTGAGCCTGCTCGGCCCCGTCGCGATACTGGCCGGCGCCACCACCGGCCTGCACGAGCTGGCCTGGTGGATCGAGAGCTACGGATTCGTCGACGGCCTGATCGAGATACCGTGGCGGACGCAGTTCCCGGACGCGCCGGTGTGGCTGGTCTGGCTGGCTGTGGCGGTGCTGGGTGTCCTGCGGATGCGCCGCGCGGCCGCGGCCGGGGCGTGGCTGGGCGTGGCCGGCTTCTTCTGGCTCATGTTCTTCGGCTCGTCACAGCACTTGTGGTATTCGATGGACGCGGGGTGGGTGGAGCTCGGTGCCGTGACCGCCGTCGCGCTGACATGGTCGCCGGGTTCGGCCCGTGGCCGGGAGCTGGTGGGCAAGCGCGGGATCGTCGTGCTGGCCTCGGCAGTCGCCGCGGCGGTGCTGTGCGGGGTGGTCGGTTACCGCGAGAACGTCGCCGAGTTCCTCCTGGTGGCGCTGCCGATCGTCGGCGCGGTGCTGGCGTGTGTGCCGCGATCGCGTGCCGGACGCCGGGCCGCGCTGGTGCTTTCGTTGCCCGCCATGCCAATAGTGTTGTGGCAGTTGCTGCTTCCGGGAACTGGCCTGGATGTCCGCCTGGCCCACGCCCCGGACGCGGTGGAGGCAGCGGTCTACCTCGGCGTGCCGCTCCTGGTGTTGCTCGTGCTCGGTGGCCTGCGCCCGCGTCGTGGTCAACCCGCCACCTGACTCCGGCTCCGGGTGGTCGGGCGGCTTTCATTTCGTCGGACTGGCGCCGCGGGCGCTGAGCAACCGGATGGGGCGGATCAGCGCCCGGTAGACGGGGCGCACCACCCGTCCGGGGACGAGGCCGTGCCGCTCCTCGTGCCAAACCCTGCCCCGGGGGTGGCTCCTGAGCAGGGGACCTTCGGTGTTGGCCGGGGCGGTGGTCAGCAGCTCGACGCGGCAGAGGTGTTTGACGCTGATGTATCCGTACTGGCTGGGGCTGACCAGCCGGGCCGGTGCTCCGTGGTCGCTGTCGAGGGGAAGGCCGTGCAAGTTCTGGGCGATGAGGACGTCGTCGCCCAGGATGTCGTCGATCGTCACCACGGCCTGCCACCCGTCGAGCCCGCGGCATGCGACGTGTGTGATCGACGTCCCCGGCGTGAGCACCGGTTCGATGTGGGAACGGTAGAACGTCGCGAACGAGACGCCTTCCCAGCGCAGGTCGGTCGCTGTCCAGCCGGCCACGCAGTGGAAGTCGGCCGAGATCTCCTTTCTCGGCAACGACGACAGCGCGGCCAGTGGCAGCTCGAACGTCTCGGTGACCGCGCCGCGCACTTCGATCACCGGGTCGGCCGGAACGGCCGGCGCGGGCCGGGACAGGTGCGTGCCGAACCGGGGGAATCCCTCGACCGGCCGTTGCCCTGGAGGAAGTCTTCTGCCGTGCCTCATTCGCCGAGCCCTTCGCCCTGCGCGGGGGCGGCCGGTCGGCGTCACCGCCGGTCGGTTCCCAGTGGATCGACGTGATCCCCGCCGGACCACCTTCCCCTCAGCCGCCCGGTCCCGAGATCACTCGCGGGAGTGAAGCCGCTCGTCCTCAGGAGTGGCTTCGCGCAGGTGACGGTGATGCGGGCTGCGTTCGGTCCGCGCCGATGGCGACGCCGGCGATCGTGCACGTCCGGGTGCCGTGGTTGCGCCACGCGTGCCTGGTGCCGTTCTGGACGACCACGTCGCCCGCGCGCAGCACTGTCTGCTCGCCGTCGTCGAGTTCCAAGGTGATCTCGCCTTCGGCGACGAGGACGTAGTCGAGGCTGTCGGTGGTGTGCATCCCGGGGTCGCCGGGCTCCATTGTGGCTGCCGCGCCTGGCATGCGCCGCTCCAGTTCGGTCAGGGCCGCGGCGGTGTCGAGGTCGTCGGGGGCGACCACGTCACCGGGCGGGATCGTGTTGACCATGAAGCGGGATCGTTGCGGGGCGGGTAGTACGCCTCGGCGCGGCGTGGTGACCCGTCGTCGGGGAATGCCGGTCGCTCGTCCCGGCCCCACAGGCGGTAGGCGGCGTACCCGGGCATCAGTTCGGACGTGATCGGTTCGACTTCGTCGTCGCCGACCACGCGGGCCTTGCCCCGGCAGTCGTGTCCGGTGACCACTCGGCGGATCGTCATGACGCGCTCCTTTGGATACGGTTGCGTATGGATACGGCACCGTATCCAGCTTCGCGGCGCCGCCGAATTCGCCGCGATCGCCGATCCGGGGCGACGGTTGCGCGAGTTGCTCACCGTGGTCGTGCAGGCTGTCCAGCCGTTGGCGCCGTCGGTGCACCTGAGCCTGCTCGGCGATCGCAACGACCCCAGGGTCGGTGCGGCTGTCCGCCAGGTGAACCGGGCGCGACTGGACCTGCTGGCCCGCACCTACCGTGAGCTCGGTCTGTCGCCGGACCGGGCCGCATCGCGGGCGCGGGTCGCGTACGCGACCATCCTCGGGCTGTTGCATTGGCGCAGACCGATCCGGATGTCCCGCGCTCGTCCGCGCTGGCCGGCGAGGTGACCGCGGTTTTCCTCCCGTCGTAACGACTGTCCAATGTGGACGACGTGGTCGCGGGGCGGGTGCGTTCACCGCGTCGGTGACTGGCCCGCGGCGAGGAAGACCGGCCGGGCGAACACCGGCCGAGCGGTGGGCGGCCGTCGCGGTGACACGCTGGGCGCTGGGGCGGGACGCGGTTGCGCCTGCTCCGGTTGCTTCGCCGGGCTGATCGTCGTCGCGCCGGACAGCATGGCGCGCCGAGCCTGAGCGATCCACACCTTCCACATCGCGCTGTCGCGGTGTTCGGCCATTTGGGCCTGGAGGATGGACAAGATGCCACGCACCCGTGCGGCGAGGACCGGGTGTGCGCCGACCGTCGCCCACAGCGGACTCGTGGGGCTGTTGCGCACGACCGGGCGAACATTGTCGATCAGGTCGTGCTGGGTCAGCGTCAGCCACCGGTCGATGACTGCCGTGTGCTCGGACATGGGAACTCCTGGCGAAGAAATGGATCACCGGCTCTGTCCACCATGGATATCCACACGCGACTGTGTTCACACCACCGTCGCGGCCGTCCGGGCGTGCCGGTGGAGCGCGCGATGTCACGGCGTCGGTCGCCGCGCGGACCCGGTGTGACAGACAGCCGCGACGACCCGGACGCACAGTACCCCGTCGGCGTCACAGTGCGCCACGCCACAACCCAGGCGACCGCTTGCGGGCCCGTCAAGCTTGCGGTGTTGTCCGCGTGGGTCATACGGTATGCGTCGAACGGCGTCCACACGGTAGGGATGTCATTCCGGGTTGAAGACACAGCTCGCTTCGATCACCGTGCGAGCTGGAGAGGGATCGCCGCGATGGAAAGCGGTTCGCGCAACCCGGCCGACCCCGTGTCTGTCGACGCCCTTGCGTCCGCTGGCCTGCGCGTATCGCGACCCGGCTGCCAGTCGAAGTGATCATTCCGCGCTCGGCGCGGGCGAACTGTGATTTCGCGGTTTCTGTTGTGGGCGCAAGGCTGCGCGGACTGGCCGGAAGGTCAGAGGAGGCATGGTGGCTGGCGACGTGGACAACGCTGATCAGTTGGGGAGTTTTCTCGCCGAGCGCGCTGACCTGTTGATCCGGCGGTGGGTGAGTCTGGCCGCGGAGCCGTTGCGCGGGCGGATGAGCGAAGCCGAGCTGGACAGTGAGCTGCGTGAGGTGTTCCCCGTCCTGGTCACCGCTGTGACCAGCGGAAGCCGGGACACCAGGGCGGAGGCCTACGGGCCGCTGCGGGCGATGCTGGAGCAGATGTCCCGCAGCCGGGCCCGGCTGGGGTTCACGCCCACCGAGACCGCGGCTGCGGTGTTCGCGCTCAAGCAGGCGGTGTTCGAGCAGATCGACCAGGGTGACAACAGCGGTGCGAGCGTCGCCGACGTGGTCGCGTTCTCCGTGTTGCTCGACGCGTTGGGGTTGTGGACGTTCGAGTGCTACGCGCGGGCACGGGAAGAGGTCATCACCCAGCAGGCCGAGCAGCTGCTCGAGCTGACCACACCGGTGGTCAAGCTGTGGTCGGGCGTGCTGGCGGTGCCGCTGGTCGGCACGCTGGATTCCGCGCGGACCCAGGTGGTGATGGAGAAGCTGCTGGAGGCGCTCGTCGACACCGGTGCCGAGCAGGCGATCGTGGACATCACCGGTGTGCTGGCGGTGGACACCCAGGTGGCGCAGCACCTGCTCAAGACCGTGATGGCCGCCCGGCTGATGGGCGCGGAGTGCACGATCTCGGGAATCCGGCCGCAGATCGCGCAGACGATCGTCGACCTGGGCATCGAGTTCGGTGACATCACCACCAAGGCGTCGCTGGCCGACGCGCTGCTGCACGCCCTGCGCAAGTCCGGTGTCGACGTGGTGACCCGCTCGAACAACCGGATGGGCTGATGGACCGCATTCCGATTCTGCGGATCGGCGACGTGCTGATCGTGTCGATCCAGATCGACCTGGAAGACCGGAGCGTGCTGGTCCTTCAGGACGACTTGGCGCAGCGCGTCAGCGAGACCGGCGCGCACGGCGTGGTGATCGACATCTCCGCGATCGAGATCGTCGACTCGTTCATCGGCCGGATGTTCGCCTCCATCGCGTCGATCTCCCGGCTGTTCGACGCGGACACCGTGGTGGTCGGGATGCGCCCCGCGGTGGCCATCACCCTGGTGGAACTGGGCATGACGCTCGGCGAGGTGCGCACGGCGCTGAACCTGGAGAAGGGGCTGGCGATCCTGTCCGCCCTGCGGGCCGAGCGCATGCCGCGGCCCGCCGAGGACGACGACGAGCCTGTCCAGGCTCTGTCGTGATCCCACCGCCGGCCGTGGGCCAGCAGGACATGGTGGAGATCAAGTCGGACACCGACGTGGTGCGGGTCCGGCACATGGTGCGTTCGTACGCGCAACGCGCCAAGCTCTCGTTGGTGGACCAGACCAAACTGGTGACGGCGGCCAGTGAACTGGCCCGCAACACGCTCACCTACGGCGGGGGCGGATCCGCCACGGTCGCGCTGGTGTCCCGGGACGGTGGCCGCGCGGGCGTGCGGGCCGGGTTCCAGGATCAGGGACCGGGCATCCCGGACGTCGCACAGGCGATGACCGACGGCTGGACCAGCGGGTCCGGCATGGGCTTGGGGCTCAGTGGCGCGCGGCGGCTGGTGGACGAGTTCGACCTGTCGACCGAAGTGGGCAAGGGCACGACCGTGACGGTCGTGAAATGGGCGCGGTAGAGCGGCCGGAATGCCTGCCGACGACCGAGGACGCCGTCTGGATCCGCGTCGAGGAAGCCAGTTCCGTCGGCGCCGTGCGGCGTGCGGCGACCGGGTTGGCGCAGCGGCTGGGCTTCGGCGGCACGCGAGTGGCCGAAGTCGGGATCGTCGCCACTGAGCTGGGCACCAACCTGCAACGGCACGCCCGGGAAGGCATGGTCGTGCTGCGGGTGGCTCGCACGGACACCGAGGCGTCGCTGGAGGTGCTGGCGGTCGACCGCGGCCCGGGGATCGCGGACGTCAGCCGCACCATGCGCGACGGCCACTCCACCGGCGGCACACTGGGCATCGGGCTGGGCGCGATCACGCGGCTGGCCGACTGGTCGGCCGTCCACTCCGAGGTCGGCGCCGGAACTGTGGTCGTGGCCCGGTTTCATCCCGCCCGCACCCCGGGCACGGCGCAGTACGCGACGGGCATCACGCGGGCGATCGGGTCGGAGACGGTGTGCGGGGACGCGTACGCGATACGCCGTGAGGACCAACGACTTGTGCTGATGGTCTGCGACGGCGCCGGGCACGGACCGTTGGCCGCGACCGCGTCACGGCGAGCGGTGCGCGTGTTCTGCGAAGGCCCATGGTCCTCGCCGACGGTGGCGGTGGAGCGCATTCACCGTGAGCTGATGGGAACCCGGGGTGGCGCGGTCGGTGTGGCCGAGCTGAACCCCGCCACCCAGACCGTGCGGTATGCCGGGATCGGCAACATCGCCGGGTCGGTCGTGACCCCGGCCAGTCGTCGCGGCATGGTCTGCCTGCCGGGGATCGCCGGGCACCGGGCGCGGTCCGTCCGCGGCTTCGACTACCCGCTGCCCCACGGGGGCGTGGTCGTGCTGCATTCCGACGGGCTGACCGACCGGTGGCAGCTGGATCCCGGCAGCGGTGTGCTGTCCGCCGATCCCGTGGTGATCGCCGCGGTGCTGCTGCGGGACGCCGGAGTCCGGCAGGACGACGCGAGCGTCGTGGTCGCAAGGCTGCCCGCGCCGTGACACCGATCGTGGTGCACCGGCTGCGGTTGCAGGGCGAGCAGGACGTGTTCTTCCTGCGCGCGCGGGGACGTGAGGTGGCCCGCGCGGTCGGGCTGGACACCCAGGACCAGATCCGGGTGGCCGTCGCGTTGAGCGACATCGGCCGGGCGGTGCTGGTCGGCAGTGCGTCGGTGACCGTGGTCTTCCAGGTGGAGAGCACGCCGTGGGGCGCGTTCCGCGTCGACCTGAGTTGGCAAGGGGCCCCGCCGACGCCGGTCGAGCAGGCCGGCTGGGAAACCGCGCGCCGGCTGATGGACGAGGTCGACTCGCAGGACAAGGACGGCACTCGCGGGATAACGCTGCGCAAACGCTTTCCGGTCGACCTGCCCCCGATGGGCGAGGACTACCTGACGCGGTTGCGCACACAGCTGGCGAAGCTCACGCGGGGCAGCCCACTGGACGAGATGCGCGTCCAGAACGACGAGCTCCTGCTCACGCTGGACAGGCTCGAACGCCATCAGGGCGAGCTCGTCCGGCTGAACGAGGAACTGGAGGAGACCAACACGGGTGTGGTCGCGCTCTACGGCGAGCTGACCGCCGAGCTGGAGCAGACCAACCGCGGGGTGGTCGCCCTCTACGGCGAACTGGAGGACCGGTCCCGGCAGCTCAAGGACGCCAACGAGGCCAAGGCCCGGTTCTGGTCGAACATCAGCCACGAGCTGCGCACGCCGATCAACTCGGTGATCGGGCTGACCCGGTTGCTGCTCGGCCCGGGTGCCTCGCCGCTGGACGCCGAGCAGCGCCAGCAGGTCAGCATGATCGCCGACTCCGGTGAGACGCTGCTGTCGCTGGTCCACGAACTGCTCGACATCGCCAAGGCCGAGTCCGGCAAGCTGGAGCCGCACCCGGCCGACACCGACCTGAAGGACTTGTTCGGTCAGCTGCGCGGAACGCTCGCGCCCCTGGTGCCCAGCGACGCCGTCGCACTGGTCGTCGACGACCCGCCCGCGCCCGCGGTGGTGGTGACCGACGAGACGCTGCTGAGCCGGATCCTGCGCAACCTGGTGTCCAACGGGCTGAAGTTCACCGAGTCCGGCCAAGTGCGGCTCACGGCGGACCACCACGACGGCGTCTGGCGGTTCCGCGTGACCGACACCGGGATCGGCATCCCCGAACACGAACAGGAGCGTGTTTTCGAGGAGTTCCACCAGGTCCCGAACCCGTTGCAGGCCCGCAGCGGCGGGACCGGGCTCGGCCTGCCCTACGCGAGGCGGCTCACCGAGATCCTCGGTGGACAGTTGCGATTGGACAGCACGCTCGGCCGGGGAACCCGGGTCGTGGTGGAGATACCGGACGGAGCTGGGATGGAGTTGACACGGTGACGCCGTCGGTCGGCGCGGCCGGTGAGCCGGTGGAGCCGGCGTCCGTGCTGGTCGTCGACGACACCCCGGCCAGTCGCTACATCACGTCGAGCTGGTTGCGGCGCAACGGTCACACGGTGATCGAGGCCGAGACCGGTGCCGGCGCGCTGGCCCGGTTGCGGGAGACCCCGGTCGATCTGGTCGTGCTGGACGTGCGCCTGCCCGACATGAGCGGGTTCGAGGTCTGCGAGCGGATCAAACAGGCCCCGGAGACCGCCGCGATCCCGGTCATCCACGTCTCGGCGTCGTTCACCGGTGACGACGACCGGGTGCAGGGCCTCAACCGGGGCGCGGACGCCTACCTCGCCGAACCGGTCGACCCGAACATCCTGATGGCGACGGTGGAAGCCGCGCTGCGGTACTACCGCGGCCGCATGGCCGCGGAGCGACTGGCCCGCCGCCTCAACTTGCTCACCAACGCGGGGCTGGTCATCAACGGTGCCACCAGTTTCGACCAGCTCGTCGAGGCGGCGACGCACGCGGCAGCGTCCATTTTCGACAGCCGAGCGGTCGTGGTGGTCGCCACCAGCGGGCAACAGGCCCGGCGAGGCGCCACCGCGGGGCCCGACATGGACGTCACTGCGGAGGCTGCCTCGTCGTCGATGATCGACGAGCTGTCCACGAGCGTGCTGGGTGACCGCGTCGGCGCCGATCTCGTCGACCTGACCCCGCAACCGGAATGGCCGGACAGCGACACCCTGGCTGTCGTCGTGCGCACCAAACCCGGCCAGGACCCGGCTTACGTCGCGTTGCCGACGGGTGCCGTGCCCACGCACGAGGAACGTGATCTGCTGCGCCAACTGGGCCAGATGACGGTGATCGCGGCGCAGGGCCTGCGTGCCTTCGAGGAAGAACACGACCTCGCCCTCACCCTCCAGCGCGGCCTCCTGCCCGACGGCCTGCCGCAGCACGCCGAAGTGGAGATGGCCGCCCGGTACCGGCCCGCAGCCGCCAACGCCGAAGTCGGCGGCGACTTCTTCGAAGTCACCGAGCTGGACGACCGCCTGCTGTTCGCGATCGGTGACGTCACCGGGCATTCCATCGAAGCCGCGACCATCATGGGTGAGGTCCGGCACGCGCTGCGGGCGTACGCCGTCGAAGGCCACGGACCTGCCGAGATCACCTACCGCCTCGACGCCATGCTGCGCCGGTTCCACCCGCGCGGATACACGACGCTGTGCCTGATGGTCCTTGACCTGGCGAGCGAGGAACTCAGTGTCGTCAACGCCGGGCACATCCCGCCGTTGATCATCGACCGCGAGCAGGCCCGCTACCTGCACCTGCCCGGCCCGCTGCTGGGGATCGGGGTCGACCGCCCCGCGGCGACAAGGATTCCCCTGCCCCGCGGGACGACTGTGCTGCTGGCGACCGACGGTCTGATCGAACGCCGCGGCAGCACGCTGGACGCCGACATGGAAGGGCTGCGGCAGGCACTGCGCCCGGACGAGGACCTCGAGGCGATGTGCGACCGGCTGCTGCGCCAGTTCGGCCAGAACAAGGAGGACGACATCGCCATGGTCGCCTTCCGGCGCCGCTGACCGCTACGAGACCGCGATGTAGCCGAGGACGAAGCCGAGCACCATGCCGACCACTCCCGCGACTATCGCCCATTTCCCGAGTGCCTTGTCGCCCATCGCGGTGGCGACGATTCCCAGGATGATGGCTCCCGGCCCGAAGATGATCGGGAAGAAGAAGATCGCGATGGCCGCGAGCACGAACGCGACGATCGCGCATACCCGCGCGCTGGTGACGGTGGAGTGTGATCCGGCTGCGTCGGTCATTGATCCTCCCAGTTGGTTCGCTTGTGGGAGGCGGATACCCGATGGGGCGGCAAGTGAATCACCGTCGTGCGGACTGGATCCGGATGGCCCTGTCGCGGTTTGCCGCCCGCCGGCGCCGGGTATGTCCTGATTGTGGGTGATCAATCCGCTGAACTCAGCAGCAGATTCCCGGAGCTGGCCACGTCGAAGCTGGTTGTCGACTACCCGGACGGCGACGATCCGGTGTTGCGGCGTGCCGACGGTTCCGTGGTCGACACGTGGCGGGAGAACTACCCGTTCTCGGCGCGCATGTCGCGCACGGAGTACGACACGACCAAGCGGCTGTTGCAGATCGAACTGCTGAAGCTGCAGTACTGGATCAAGGACACCGGCAAGCGGATGGTGATCCTGTTCGAGGGCCGGGACGCGGCGGGCAAGGGCAGCACGATCAAGCGGTTCACCGAACACCTCAATCCCCGTGGGGCACGGGTGGTCGCGCTGACCAAGCCGACAGATCGCGAGCAGGGGGAGTGGTACTTCCAGCGGTACGTCAACAACCTGCCCACCGCGGGCGAGATCGTGCTGTTCGACCGGTCCTGGTACAACCGCGCCGGGGTGGAACGGGTGATGGGGTACTGCACGGAGACGCAGTACCGGCGCTTCATGCGCCAAGCACCGACTTTCGAGCGGATGCTGGTCGACGACGGTGTGCTGCTGGTGAAACTGTGGTTCTCGGTGTCGCGGTCCGAGCAGCGCACGAGGTTCCTCATCCGCCAGGTCGATCCGGTGCGCCAGTGGAAGCTCAGCGCCAACGACATCGAATCGCTCGACCTGTGGGACGCCTACACCCAGGCGAAGGTCGCGATGTTCCGCGAGACGGACACCGAGGACGCGCCGTGGACTGTGGTGAAGAGCAACGACAAGAAGCGCGCCAGGGTGGAGGCGATGCGCAGCGTGCTCGCCCGTGTCGACTACGAGGACAAGGATCCGGACGTGGTCGGCACTCCCGATTCCCGGGTGGTGGGCGCCGCGGCCACACTGCTGGAGGAAGGCGAGGACGAAGCGTCGCTCAGCCCGACACCGATCGCGCCGAGCACCGACGCCGACCACGGGCCAGGACTGCACCCCGACGAGTCGTAGCACCGGCAACCTCTGGACAGTCCTCCACGAAACTGGGTGGTGTTCGTGTCGCTGTACGGTCTTCGCATGGTGCGCGGAGTGGGCCGGACCGAGGGGATGCTGCTGGCTGGCGTGGTGCTCGCGGCGCTCGTGGTGACCGGGGCACAGGCCAGATCGCTCGGCACCTGGTTCATGGAAGTCGTGTGGGTGCTGGCCGGTCTGCCGCTGGTGATCGCGCTACGCAAACGCTTCCCGTTGACGCGGTTGCTCTGCTGGCTGCTGGTGTTGCACGCCATCGTGCTGTGCTACGGCGGGCAGTACACGTACGCCGAAACCCCGATCGGGGAATGGGTGCAGGACCTGATGGACACCCAGCGGAACAACTACGACCGGTTCGGCCACTTCATCCAGGGGTTCGTCCCGGCGATCGCCGTACGCGAGGTGCTGTTGCGGCGCACGCCGCTGCGCCCCGGTGGTTGGCTCGCGTTCCTGACTGTCTGCGTGTGCCTGGCGATCGGTGCCGGGTTCGAGTTCGTGGAATGGTTCAGCGCGCTCCTCGTCGGGTCGGGCGCGGACGATTTCCTCGCCACCCAAGGAGATGTGTGGGACACCCAGTGGGACATGTTCCTGTGTCTGTGCGGGGCGGTTCTTTCTTTGCTGGTGTGGCACCGGGTCCATGACCGGCAGCTCGACGGAGCGATCGCGTGACGCTGGCGGCGATCGCCGTCATGGCGACGAATGATGGAGCCAACCGGCGGCGCGTGCGATCCGTACCGCGTCGATGCGGTTGCGCGCGTTGGTCTTGGTGATGGCTCGGGACAGGTAGTTGCGGACCGTGCCCGCGGACAGCCAGAGGTTCGCGGCGATCTCGTTGTTCGAGGCGCCGCTGGCGACTTCCTGCAGGACTTGCTGTTCCCGTGGCGTCAGCGGGTTGGTGGGGGTGGTCAGGATCGCGCGGGGGATGTCGACGTCGATGACTCGTTCCCCGTGCGCGACCCGGCGGATCGCGTGGGTGAACTGCTTCGCGGAGATGCTCTTGTCCAGTACGCCGGGCAGGTCTTCGCGCAGCACGTCACCCAGCAGGCCGGACGGTGCGCTGGTGACCAGGGCGATGACTCTGGTGCCGGCCAGGGTGGCGTGCAGTTCACGCATCGTGCTGATGCCGCACTCGTCGTCGTGCGTGTCGATGTCGATGACCGCGATGTCGGGGTGCAGCCGGGTCGCGACCTGGACGACCGCGTCATCGCATTGCATCGCGGCGAGAACCGCCATGTCGCTCTGGTCGGCCAGGACCGCTGTCAGCGCGTCACGCAGCAGCGTCATGTCCTCGACCAGCAGAACATGGATCCCTGTCTTCCACTCGGGTGCCATGGGCTCCTCCTCACGTCGAGTTGCGCTGGTCATCACCAGTCCCGCGCGGCGAGGGGAGTGTTAGCGGTCGTTGTCGAACTGGGTGGGGAAAACTGGTGCCGGGAAGGCTATCGCGTATGTCAGTAACCGCGACCTGACGTCGCCGGCCGTCAACATCGGATGGTCACAGTGCGCATTCCGGAACTCCGGCAGCGGAATGTGACTCGTCTTTTCCGGCCCGGACAGGGAATTGTCGACCAGCCGGACACCCCGTCGGTCATCCGGACGGGCAGGGCGGGTCGTAGTCCACACCGGGGAAGTGCTCGTTCCATTCGGCCGGCGTGATTCGGGTGCGGACGTGGTCGCAGGCGTGCGAGATGAGCTCGTCGGTGTCGGTGGGAGTGATACGGGCGGTGCGGTCCCACCCGCTGGTGGCCAGCGTCCGGCCGTCGGGACTGAAAGCCACGGACCACACGCCGGTGATGTGGCCGGTGAGAACGGTCTGTTCGGTGGGACGGCGCCGGTCGGTGATGTTCCAGATACGGGCGGTGGTGCCGCCGCTGGTGGCCAGGGTACGGCCGTCAGGGCTGAAGGCCACGCCGAAGAGCCCACTGGTGTGGCCGGTGAGGGTGGCGAGTTCGATGGGATTGCGAGAGTCGGTGACGTCCCATAACCGTGCCGTGTTGTCGTTGCCCGCCGTGGCCAGGCTGCGCCCGTCGGGGCTGAACGCCACCCCGTAGACGGCGCTGCCGGAGTGGGCCGTGAGCGTGGCGAGTTCGCTGGGTTGGCGTGGGTCGGTGATGTTCCAGACACGGGCGGTGTGGTCCTCGCTGGCGGTGGCCAAGGTGCGGCCGTCGGGGCTGAAAGCCACTGAGTAGACCAGGTTCGTGTGGTTGGTCAGCGTGGCGAGTTCGGTGGGGCGGGGGAGGGCCGAGATGTCCCACAGTCGTACGGTGCCCGCGAAGCTGGCGGTGGTCAGGACGCGCCCGTCGGGGCTGAACGCGACCCCGTACACCGTGCCGTCCATGCCGGGGACTGCGCCGGCTTCCTTGGGGCGACGGGGATCGGTGACATCCCACAGCCGTACGGCGTGGTCCTCGTTGGCGGTGGCGAGGATGCGGCCGTCGGGGCTGAAGCCGACTCCGAAGACCGTGTTGCTCGTGTTGGGGATGGTGGCGAGTTCGGCGGGGATACGAGGCCCGGTGACGTCCCACAGCCGCACGGTGCTGTCGCCGCTGGCGGTGGCCAGGATCCGCCCGTCCCGGTCGAAGTCCACCGAGTAGATCTCGGCAGGTTGGCTGATCAGCGTGGTCGACAGGGTGCCGATCAGGCTGTCCCGGGTCGCGGTCGTGGGGGCCATGCGGTGCGCGGTCAGTGCGAGTTGCGTGGCCAGGTCCTGGTTGGTGCGGTACACCTCGGGGGCGTGCGCGGCCACGTTCTGGGCGATGGCGGCGTTGCGCTGCTGGGTGATCTCGGTCTGGGTGTGCACCGCGAACGCCGTGGCCGCCGAGGCGAACAGGAACAGCACGGCGAGCAGGGCGACGAGGTGACGCAGACGCCGCGTGCGGCGCTGAGCCGCGGCACGTTCACCGGCTTCGGCGGCGAGACTGGCGTCCAGGAAGGCCTGTTCTCGCGGGGTGAGACCGGCCCGTGCGGTGTCGGCCCAGTCTCTGGCGATGGTCAGGCGAGCGCCGCGGTAGAGGGCGCCGTCGTCGCGGTCCAGGCCTTCCCACACCGCGGTGGCGTCGGTGAGCTGGCGGTGCACACGCAGCCCCTCCCGGTCGTCGGCGAGCCACTCGGTGAGCCGGGGCCAGTGCCGGATGAGGGCTTCGTGCACGATCTCGACGCTGTCCCGGTCCATGGTGACCAGCCGTGCCTGGGCCAGCTTCTCCAGCACCGCCGCGGCTTCGGGGTGCTCCAGGTCCAGTTCGGCACGGTCCACCCGGCGTTTGGTGTCCTCGGTGCCTTCCCCCAGTGCGACCAACCGGAAGAACAGTTGTCGCGCCCACTGCCGCTGCGTCTCGGTCAGGGCGGTGTAGGCGGCTTCCGCCGTGCGCGCGACGGCTCCGGAGATGCCGCCGGCCTCGTGGTACCCGGCGAGAGTCAGTGCGTTGCCACGGCGGCGGCGCCAGGTTTCGAACAGGGCGTGTGACACGAGCGGCAGCACGCCGGTCCGGCCGTCGGCCTCGCTGCACAACGTGGCCTGCAACGCACTCTCGACCGAACATCCGGCATTGGTCGCGGGCCGGGTGATCACCTCACGCAGCTCCGGTGTGCTCATCGGCCCGATCACCACCTGCGCCTGCTGCAACACGTGGACCAGTTGCGGGTAACGGCTGCAATGGCCGTAGAAGTCCGCGCGCACACCCAGCACCACTCGCAACCGGCTGCCATGCGCGTCGGCGGCGCTGGTGAGCGCGCCGATGAACCGTCCGCGTTCGGCGGCGTCGGGACAGAGGGTGAAGATCTCCTCGAACTGGTCCACGACCAGTACCAGGTCCACCTGGGGCGGGTGCTCGGCCACGACCTGGCGCACGATCCGGTGCAACGCGCGAGGTTCGGCACACACCTCCGCGACGAGGCGGGTGGCCGTCTGGCCAGCCATCGGCGCGAGGGCAAGGGCGCATTCCTCGAGGGGATGCGCCCCGGGAGTCATCACGACCACCGGCCACCGCGGGGTGATCGCGGGCAGCAGCCCGGCACGCAACAACGACGTCTTACCCGCCCCTGAGGCGCCCACCACGGCCACGAACCTCGTGCCGGACACCTGAGCGCGGACCTGCTCGACCAGTTGCTCACGGCCGAAGAAGCGGTCGCAGTCCTCGGCCTGGAACGCGCTCAACCCGACATACGGCGCCGCCCGTTCCTGCTCGGCAGACAGCGGCGCGGGCAGGGCGAGTTCAGCCGTGACGTCCCGCCAGCGCTGCTCCCACACCTCGACGTCACCGCCGCAGGCCCGGACGTAGGCCATGGCCACCTGGAGGCTGGGCAGCTTGCGGCCACCGGCGGCCTCGGACAGCGCGGCTGTCGAGTAGTGCGCGCGCCGGGCCAGTTCGCGGTAGCTCGGCGTGCCCGCCTGCGCCCGCAGTTTCCGCAGATCAGCCGCCCACAGCAGCAGCGGCCCGTCCCCCGCGTCCAACGGGCGCTCCGCACGCGCCACAATCCCACCCCCAGTCGGACGAAACCCCAGCCGATGTGTTCACGCGTGATTGTCGGCCCTCCGGCACTGAACAACCGGATCCCGTTACCCAGATCACCGGGCACGAGGCCGGCCGACGTCCGCGGGCAGTCTACTTTGGACGCTCGACGCGCCGCGGCCGCCTACGCCGATGCCGACGGTTTGAGCAGCACAGATCCCGTCAATCGGCCGGTCATGGCTGTCCCGTGTAATGTGCGAGCCGATCATGGTGCTGCGGCTGCGCGGTTCCCGCTGAAGTCGTTGCCGCCATTGGTCGCTCAGTCGTGCGGGCAGGGGGATGACATGGCAACTGCGGACGGTTTGTCGTCGGGACTGAAGAACCGGCACGTCACCATGATCAGCATCGCCGGTGTGATCGGCGCCGGTTTGTTCGTGGGGTCGGGCACGGCGATCAACGAGGCCGGGCCGGGTGTGCTGCTCGCCTACGCGTTCGCCGGCCTGCTCGTCGTACTGGTCATGCGGATGCTGGGTGAGATGGCGGCCGCGAACCCGGACACCGGCTCGTTCTCCACCTACGCCGACCGCGCCATCGGACCGTGGGCCGGCTTCACCGTGGGCTGGTTGTACTGGTGGTTCTGGGTGCTCGTCATCCCCGTCGAGGCGACCGCCGCGGCAGCCATCCTCGAAGGCTGGACGGGTACGCCACAGTGGGTCTGGGCGCTCGCGGTCACGCTTGTCCTCACCGTCACCAACCTGTTCAGCGTGGCCAACTACGGCGAGTTCGAGTTCTGGTTCGCGCTGCTCAAGGTCATCGCGATCGTCGCGTTCATCGTCGTCGGCGTTCTCGCGGTGTTCGGCGTGTTCGGGACGGAACACAGCGGGGTCGCGCACCTCTGGGACACCGGCGGATTCACGCCGAACGGGCTCGGATCCGTTGTCGCCGCCGTACTGGTGACGATGTTCAGCTTCATGGGCACCGAGATCGTGACGATCGCGGCCGCGGAGTCGGAGAACCCGGTCGAGAAGATCGGGAAGGCCACGCGGTCGGTGATCTGGCGGATCGGCCTGTTCTACCTGGCGTCGATCCTGCTGGTCGTCGCCATCGTGCCGTGGAACGACCCAGGGCTCGCCAAGAACGGTTCGTACCAGACGGCGTTGGAGGCGCTCGGCATCCCTGGCGCCAAGGTGATCGTCGACATCGTCGTCCTCGTGGCGGTGGCGAGCTGCCTGAACTCCGCTCTCTACACCGCCTCGCGGATGATCTACTCGCTGGGCAGGCGCAGGCAGGCCCCGGCCGCGGTCATGCGCACCACCAGCCAGGGAGTCCCGCGGGTCGCGGTCCTCGCATCCACTGTGGTCGGGTTTCTCGCCGTGATCGCCAACTACCTGTTCCCCGAAGACGTGTTCGGCGTGCTGCTGGCCACCTCGGGCGCGGTGGCGCTGCTGGTCTACCTCGTCATCGCGATCTCCCAGCTGCGTCTGCGGGCCAAGCTGGCGCGTTCGGGAACGGAGATGCCTGTGCGGATGTGGCTCTATCCGTACCTGACCTGGGCCGTGGTCATCGTGATCCCGGTGATGCTGGTGTACATGGCCACCCAGGACGAACAGCAGCTCAACATCGGCGCCACCGCGGCCATCGCCGTGGTCGTCGTGGCAGGCGGGGTCCTGCTGACCAGCAGGCAGTCCTCTCAGGACTCCGCCAACCGCCCGTGACGCACGCTATTTCAGGTCGGCCGCACTCGGGACGACCACGCCGTACAGATCGGTGATGGTCGCCAGCGCGCTGTTGTGCAGTTGTTCGGCGCTCACGTCCGCGACCGGTGTCGTCAACGGCCGGGTGGCGCAGGCGTCGGCGACGACGGTCGGGTGGTTGCCGCGCAGGAATGCGCCCTCGGTGGTGAAAGTGACGCACATGTTCGTCATGAACCCGCGATGACCACGTTCTCGTGTCCGGCGGCGTCGATCTGCTCGCCAAGGCCGGTGTTCACGAAGGCGTTCGGCGCGGTCTTGACCACGACTGGCTCGCCTTCGGCCGGGGCGACGTCCGGGTGGATGCCGCCGATCTCGGCCCGCACGTCGTACGGTGTGCCTTCGCCGCCGTCGTTGACGACGTGGATCACCTTCGCCCCGGCCGCGCGGGCGTCGGTGAGCAGTCGCTTGGCGGCGGTCAGCGCGGGCCGCCAGCCCTCCAGTTCCATCACGCCGCGTGTGTAGGTGTTCTGGTAGTCGACCATGATCAGCGTCGAGTCGGCCAGCGTCGCCGGGGTCTGACCGAGCCCGTTCAGCTCCCGCAGCGTCGTCCTCGCCATGTCCGGATGTCCTTCCGTTCGTTTTCGTCGCCGGGTCTCTGACCAGGCGCAACCAACGCTAGACTCGGCTGTGCATGTCGGCAATGACGTGCAAGGCGCAGAAACCGACATGACGGAGCGAGATGAGAACCACGCGACGGCGAACGCCCGAGAGGCTCATCGCCGTGGTCCTGTTCGACCGGGTCGACCTTCTCGACGTGACCGGCCCCGCCGAGGTTTTCTCGTTGCTCCAGCGGGAAATGGACCACCCGACGGGCTACCGCGTCGTCCTCGCCGCCGAGACACCCGAGCCGGTGACCACGTCCGCCGGGGTGCGCGTTCTGCCGGACGTGACCTTCGGGGAGCTGTCCGGGGCGGCGATCGACACCCTGGTTGTGCCCGGCGCGGTGACGGTGGGGGAGAGCCGCGAGATCGTGGCCCGATGTGACCCCGCCGTGGTCGAGACGGTCCGTTTGCTGGCCGCGCGCACCCGGCGGGTCGCGTCTGTCTGCGTCGGGGCGCACATCCTCGCCGCGGCCGGTCTGCTCGACGGCAAGCGCGCCACCACACACTGGTCCACCGCCCGGCAACTCGCCGCGGAGCACCCTGAGGTCACAGTCGACGCCGACCCCATCTTCATCCGTGACGGCGGTGTGTGGACCGGCGCCGGGCTGAGCGCTTGTCTCGACCTTGCCCTGGCGTTGGTCGCCGACGACTTCGGCGCGGAGCTGGCCTCGCGGGTCGCCCGCCAGCTCGTGATGTTCCTGCGGCGACCGGGTGGGCAGAGCCAGTTCAGCGTGTCGCTCGAGCCGGTGTCCGCGACACGGCGAGTCGACGAGTTGCGCCACCACATCGCCGCCCACCTCGCGCAGCCGCTGACAGTCGCCGACCTCGCCGCTCACGCGCACGTCACGGACCGGCAGATCACGCGGGTGTTCAAGGCCGAACTGGGGATGACTCCCGCCGCCTACGTCGAACGCGCCCGGGTGGAGGCGGCCCGGCAGCGGCTGGAAACCACCGACGAGACCTTGTCACGCATCGCGGGGACCTGCGGTTTCGGCACCGTCTCGACGTTGACCCGGTCGTTCCGGCGGACGTTGAACACGACACCGACCGAGTACAGGCAACGGTTCCGGATCCGATAGCGCGATCACCGTCGTCGCGTGCGGCGATCCCACCGGCCACGAGACCGCGGGATCGAACGGATTCCGGTCACCCCTTGCGCGGTACGACCCGCGAATCGCCGAGCGGTGTGGCCGGTTCGGCCTGGACGTCGACCCAGTAGTCATCGACCCAGTAGTCGTCGGCGCAGTAGTCGTCGGCGCAGTAGTCGTCGGCCCAGTAGTCGCCGGCACAGGACCGCGGGCCGAAGACCTGCGCCTGGTACCGGCCGAGGTGCCTGCCGGTACGACGCGAGGGTGCGTGTGTCAGGGAGCGACGACCAGGTTCACCAGCTTGGGCGCCCGGACGATCACCTTGCGCGGATCGCGGCCGTCGAGCAGCCTGACCACCGCCGGGTCACCCAACGCCAGCTCACGCAGGTCGTCCTCGGTGATCGACGTCGGCACCTCCAGCCGCTCGCGCACCTTGCCGTTGACCTGCACCACGCACACCGCGACGTCTTCGGCCAGCAGCGCCTCGTCGGCCGTGGGCCAGTCGGCGCGACTGACCGAGTCGCCGTCGGCGACCGCGTGACCCAGCGTGGCCCAGCTTTCCTCAGCGCAGTACGGCGCGAACAGGCTCAGCATGATCGCCAGCGACTCGACGGCCTCGCGCACCGCCGGGTCGCCCGCGGGCACGTCGCCGTCCACCGCCTTGCGCAGCGCGTTGGTCAGTTCCATCAGCCGGGCGATCGCGACGTTGAACCGCTTGTCCTCGATCAGCTGCGTGACTTCCCGGACGACCTTGGCCGTGGTTCGCCGTACGCCGGTGTCGCCAGCGCCCGTGTCGCGCTCGGCCGTGCCGACGTCGCTGGCCAGCCGCCACACCCGGGCCAGGAACTTGCCCGAGCCGCCGGGGGACACGTCGGCCCAGTCGATGTCCTCCTCCGGCGGCCCGGCGAAGATCATCGTGAGCCGGACGGCGTCGACGCCGTACGTGCTCAGCTCCTCGCCCAGGTCGACCAGGTTGCCCTTGGACTTCGACATCGACGCGCCGTTGAGGATCACCTGGCCCTGGTTCATCAGCGCCTTGAACGGCTCGGTGAACTCCACCAGGCCCAAGTCGTGCAGCGCCTTGGTCAGGAACCGGGCGTACAGCAGGTGCAGGATCGCGTGCTCGACACCGCCGATGTAGTTGTCGACAGGCGCCCACTCGCGCAGCGCCTCGGGGTCGAACGGGCGGTCGCTGTCGTGTGGCGACACGAACCGCAGGAAGTACCAGGACGAGTCGACGAAGGTGTCCATCGTGTCGGTGTCCCGCTGTGCGTCACCGCCGCAGCGCGGGCACGGCACGTTGACCCACTCGGGCACCGTGGCCAGCGGCGACACGCCCTTGGGGCGCAGGTCGGCGCCGCTGAGCTCGGGCAGCCGCACCGGCAGCTGGTCGTCGGGCACCGGGACGGCACCGCAGTCCGGGCAGTGGATGATCGGGATCGGGCAGCCCCAGAACCGCTGACGGGACAACAGCCAGTCACGCAGCCGGAAGTTGATGGTCCGGCTGCCCAGGCCCTTGCCGGTCAGCTGACGGACCGTCGCACGGATCGCCTCGTCCTTGGCCAGGCCGTCGACCTCGCCCGAGTTGACCAGGGTGCCGTCGCCCGCCGTGGCGACGCCGGTCTCGGCCGGGTCCGGCTCGCCGGTGTCGACGACCACCACGACCGGCAGGCCGAACGCGCGGGCGAAGTCCAGGTCACGCTGGTCGTGCGCGGGCACGGCCATGATCGCGCCGGTGCCGTAGTCGGCCAGCACGTAGTCCGAGGCCCACACCGGGATCTGCTCGCCGGTGATCGGGTGCGCGGCGGTGCGGCCGAGGAAGACACCGGTCTTCTCCCGGTCGCTGGACTGCCGCTCGATCTCCGACAGCCGCTTGACCCGCTCGACGTACTCGTCCAGCTCGGCCCGCCGGTCCGGCGCGCACAGCTCGCCGGCCAGCTCGGAGTCGGCCGCCACGACCAGGAAAGTGGCGCCGTGCAACGTGTCGGGGCGGCTGGTGAACACCGTCACCGGCTCGTCGCGGCCGTCGACCACGAACTTGATCTCCGCGCCCTCGGACCGGCCGATCCAGTTGCGCTGCATGGTCAGCACGCGCTCGGGCCAGTGGCCCTCCAGCGCCGACATGTCGTCGAGCAGCCGCTGGGCGTACTCGGTGATCTTGAAGTACCACTGGGTCAGCGTGCGCTTGGTGATCAGGCTGCCGCACCGCTCGCAGCGGCCGGCGACCACCTGCTCGTTGGCCAGCACCGTCTGGTCCTGCGGGCACCAGTTGACCGAGCTGCGTTTCTGGTACGCCAGGCCGCGCTCGAACAGCCGCAGGAAGATCCACTGCGTCCACCGGTAGTACTCCGGGTCGGAGGTGTGCAGCCGCATGTCCCAGTCGAAGGAGATGGCGTAGCGCCGGAACGACCGGGCCTGCGTCTCGATGTTGCCGTAGGTCCACTTCTTCGGGTCGAGGTCCCGCTTGATCGCGGCGTTCTCCGCGGGCAGGCCGAAGGAGTCCCAGCCGACCGGGTGCAGCACCGAGTAGCCGCGCAGCCGGTGGTAGCGGGCCACGACGTCGCCGATGGCGTACGCCTCCGCGTGTCCCATGTGCAGGTCGCCGGAGGGGTAGGCGAACATGTCCAGTACGTACTTGCGCGGCTTGCCGGCGGGATCGTCGGCGACGCGGAAGAGGTTGAGCGCCTCCCAGACCGGCAACCAGCGGTCCTGGACCGCCTGCCAGTCGTATCGGTCGGCTGCGTTCCGGCTTCCCGCGTCACTCACCTGGGCCGTCCCGTCCTGCGTCGTCTCGTTCTCTGTCCACAAGCGCACGTGGCCGCGTACGCACGGCACAGCACGATACAGGGGTTATGACCAGGGGCTCACCTGGGTTCTGCGGGCTCGGCCCGGCCAGGAACGCCGTAGCAAAACCGTACCTGCCCCTGTCCGGTGCCGCGGCGATGTCCCCAACCTGCGCCTGCGCGGTGCTGGGACGCGCCCGCCGGGCACCGGCGGCGGGCCGTGATCGCCAGCCGCGATGGGAAAAATCGGCGATGAGCGAGCAAAGGGAGGAATCGTGGCGTTGTCCACGGGATCGAACGCGGCACCGGACGCGGGTGCCGTGCCGGAAAACGCCGAAGCCCGACCGGTCATCGAAACCCGTGGGCTGCGGATGCGTTACGGCACGAAGGATGTGCTGTGCGGGGTGGACTTCCAGGTCCGCCGCGGCGAGGTGCTCGCGTTACTCGGCCCGAACGGGGCCGGCAAGACGACCACCATCGAGATCCTCGAAGGTTTCCGCAAGCGCTCCGCTGGTGACGTCCGTGTGCTCGGTACCGACCCGGACGACGGCGACGAGGCCTGGCGCGCGCGCCTGGGCATCGTGCTCCAGTCCTGGCGCGACCACGGTTGGTGGAAGGTCAGGGAACTGCTCGACCACCTCGGCCGCTACTACCGGCCCTACCGGACACCGGACCGCGAAAGGCCTTACGACGTCGACGAAATGATCGGTCTCGTCGGCCTGACCGAGCACGCGCGAGCGCGGGTCGGCGCGTTGTCCGGTGGGCAGCGGCGCAGGCTCGACGTGGCCGTCGGCCTGATCGGCAACCCGGACCTGCTGTTCCTCGACGAGCCGACCACCGGCTTCGACCCGGAGGCCAGGCAGGAGTTCCACGACCTGGTCCAGCGACTGTCCAGTTTGGAGGACACGACGATCCTGCTCACCACGCACGACCTCGACGAGGCCGAGAAACTCGCCGACCGGATCGTGATCCTGGCCGGCGGCCGGATCAGGGCCGACGGCACAGCGGCCGAGCTGGCGCGCCAGGTGGCGAGCAAGACCGAGGTCCGCTACACGCTCGACGGCGCGCCGCGCGTGGATTCCGTCGAGGACGCCACCCGATACGTGCGAGGCCTGTTCGAACGGCACGGCGACGCGGTCGGTGACCTGGAGGTGCGCCGGGCGCGTCTGGAGGACGTCTACCTGGCCATGGTGCGTGAGATGGAGGAGGCATGACGCCAGGCGCGGTCGCCCTGCAGGCGGGGCTGCGACGTGGCTGGATCGAGTTCCGGCACACGGTGACCAACCCGGGACAACTCGTCGGCTGGCTGTTCTGGCCGGCCATCGCGCTGGTCGTGATGTACTTCATGCGGGACAGCACAGTGCCGGGCACGGACTTCTCCCTTGGCACGCAGGCAGTCGCGGGCATCCTGGGAATCAACACGCTGTTCACCGGGTTGGTCGGGCTGGCGTTCACCCTGATCACCGACCGGGAGGACGGCACGTTGTTGCGTGCCAAGGCGACGCCCAACGGCATGCTCGGCTACGTCACCGGCAAGGTGCTCGCGCAGGCCGGGATCACCGTGGCCGTCCTGATCATCTTGCTGGTCCCGGTGGTGCTGCTGTTCGACGGCCTGAGCATCGGCACGGTGTCGTCGTGGGTGACCCTCGTCTGGGTCCTCGCCCTCGGCATGCTCGCGATCCTGCCGGTCGGCGCGATCCTCGGGTCGTTGTTCCGCAGCACACAGGGCCTGGTCCCGATCATGGTGCTGATCATGGCGCTGGTCGGTGTCTCCGGCGTGTTCTACCCGCTGGCCGCGCTGCCCGAGTGGCTGCAGTGGCTCGCGCAGGTCTTCCCGGTCTACTGGCTGGGCCTGGGGCTGCGCGCCGCGCTGCTGCCGGACGCGATGGCCGTGGCGGAGATCGGCGAGTCCTGGCGTTACCTGGAGATGATCGGCGTGCTCGGGATCTGGGGGATCGTCGGGTTCCTGGTGGCGCCGGGGGTGCTGCGCCGGATGGCGCGGCGCGAGTCCGGCTCGGCCGTGGCGGCACGCCGCGAGAGCGTCGCCAGGCGGGCGGCGTGAACCCGAAAACTAGGGAGGCAGCACGATGAGCACGGCGTTCGCCCAGTGGATGAGTCAGTGGAGCGAGCTGGATCCGCGCCAGTTCTGGTTGCACGGCAAGCAACCCGGCGAACCGGTCAGCTTCGACGAGCAGTCCGGGATGTGGAACGTCTACGGCTACCAGGAAGTGCTCGAGGTCCTCGCCGACACGACGACGTTCTCGTCCGACACCGCGCGGCTGGTGCCCATCGAGGGCGAGTTCTCCCGGGGCAACCTGCTCAAGATGGACCCGCCTGAGCACAACAAGCTCCGCAAGCTCGTCGGGCACGCGTTCACCTCGAAGATGATCTCCGGTCTCGAACCGGCGATCGTCGCGCTGACCAACGAACTGCTCGACCAGACCGCGGGGACCGGCCGGATGGAAGTGGTCGAGGACCTGGCGTACCCGTTGCCGGTGATCGTCATCGCCGACCTGCTCGGCCTGCCCAACAACGACCGCGCGCTGTTCAAGCGGTGGGTCGGTGAGGTCTTCGAGCGGCCGGAGGGGTTCACGCGGGGTGAGCCGACGCCCGAGTCGACGCAGAACGCCGTCGACCAGATGGGCGAGCTGATCGCCTACCTGCACGAGCACGCCACCGAGCGCCGCACCAAACCGCGCAACGACCTGCTCACCAAGCTCGTCGAGGCCGAAGTGGACGGTGAACGGCTGAACGACACCGAGGTGGCCAACTTCGGTGCCGTGCTGCTGATCGCCGGGCACATCACCACGACGATGCTGCTGGGCAACACCGTGCTGTGCATGGACACGTTCCCCGAGACCCGGGCGGCCGTGCGGGAGGACCGGTCCCGCATCCCCGGGATGATCGAGGAATCACTGCGGTACCTGAGCTCGTTCGCGGCGATCTCCCGGTGCACCAACCAGGCGGGTCAGCTCGGTGGCAAGACCATCGAGGCCGACCAGCTGGTGTTGCTGTGGCTCGGCGCCGCCAACCGCGACCCGAGGCGCTTCGACCGGCCGAACGACTTCGACATCACCAGGGACCCCAACCCGCACTTGGCTTTCGGCCGCGGCGTGCACTACTGCATCGGCACCCAGCTGGCGCGGATGGAGGGCAGGGTGGCGATGAACATCCTGCTGGACCGGTACCCGGGCTTCCGCACGGACCCCGACGACGTGCCGAGGTTCCAGCCGAGCCCGTACATGACCGGTGTGACCAGGCTGTCCTTGCTGACCGACTAGGGAGGTAACCCATGCTGGGAAGGGTCGGCGTACGACCGGCTGAGGTCGACAACCACCCGTGGGCCGAAGTCGTGGACGCGGTGGCGGAGTTCGAGGATCTCGGATACGACACCGTGTGGACCGCCGAGGGGTTCGGCCGGGACGCGCCGACCCAGGCGGCGTTGCTGCTGTCCGCGACGTCCCGGATCACGGTGGCCAGCGGTCTCGCGAACGTCTACCGGCACAACCCGCACACCTTGGCGCAGGCACACCGCACCCTGACCGAGGCGTTCCCGGACAGGTATCTGCTGGGCCTTGGCGTCGGCGTGCCGCACCTGGCCGAAATGGTCGGCCAGCAGTGGGGTTCGCCGGTGGCGGTGCTGCGGGAGTTCCTCGACAAGATGGCATCCGCGATGTACACCGCTACGCAGCCCAAGGCCGAGCTCAAGACGGTCATCGGTGCGGTCGGCCCGAAGATGCTCGCACTGGCGGGGGAGCGGACCTGGGGCGCGCACCCGTACTTCCTGCCGGTCCAGCACACCGTGTACGCGCGGAAGATCCTCGGTGCCGGCAAGGTGCTGGCCGTGCAGCAAGGGGTCGTGCTGAACACGGACAAGGTCGCCGCGCGGGCTGTGGCCAGGGAGAACGTGCGGTACTGGATCGAGCACAGCTCCCAGCTGCCGTCCCGCTGGCACGCCGTGCGTGACCTGCTCGGCTTCACCGAGGACGACTTGGCCGACGGCGGCAGCGACCGGCTGGTGGACGCGATGGTCGCCCACGGGGACGTGGACGTCATCGCCCAACGGGTGCGGGAGCAGTTCGACGCGGGCGCGGATCACGTCTGCGTGGAGATCCTGGCCTCCCCGGGCGCCGAACCGACGCTGGCGCGCAAGCAGTACGCGGAACTCGCGGCCGCCCTGATCTGAACCGGGCACAGTTCCGCCCCGTCGCCCAGGCGACGGGGCGGATTCGTATCAGGGGCGGAATTCCGTCGGGGCAGGACCTGTGGTGTCACACGGTGGCTTCGACGCCAGCTGTCACGTTGCCGGACTTGCGCGGCAACGCCGCTGTGACAAGGACAGCGAACAGTCCGATGACGACGGTGATGGTCAGCAGCGTGGTGAACGCCGACCACGTGGGCAGAGCGGTCGACGGGATCACGTCGCTGGCCAGTGTGCTGCCGCCGACTTGCGCGCCGAGTGTGCCGCCGATGGCCCGCACGACGAACATCAGGCCGGTCACGCTGGTGACCCGGTCGGCCGGGACCGACGACACGACGAGGTTCATCGCCTGCGTCAGCCCGAGCCCGATGCCCAGGCCCATCAACGCCGCCGACGTGACGAGCAGGCCGAGTGAGGGCCGGTCGAGCAGCAGCACGCCAGGGGCCGCGAGGATCGGCACGCAGGACAACGCCATCAGCGCCTTCGCGCCGAGCAAGCGTTCGAGCGGGCGGACGACGAAGGCGCTGATTCCGGCCAGCACACCGGACGGAACCAGGATCCAGCCGGTCACCGTCGCGTTGGACTCGAGCCCGTAACCAGTCGCCACGGGTGCCGCGGCGATCGTCGGCAACGCGATGTACGTGGCGAACACCGCCCAGCCGACGGCAAACGACACCATGCACACAACAAGGACCGTCCGCCCACGCACCCGCAGGTCGACAAGCGGGTTCGCCAGTCGCCGCCGCGTCATGACGAAGGCAGCCAGCAGCGCCAACGCCCCCACCGCCATCGCGATGAAACCGGCCGATGTCCACCCCCACGCCGGGGCGAGGGTGAGACCGAGCAACAGCGCCAGCAGACCACCGCTCAGCAGCACGGCGCCCAGCCAGTCGACGTTGCCGTGCGCGGTCGCCGTGGTCGTCGGAAGCACCCGGAACGCGACGGCGATGAGGACCACGAGCAGGATGAACGGGAGGAAGAACAGCCAGCGGTACGACATCACCGACGTCAGCGGCCCCGCCAGCAGCGGTCCGGCGACGACGCCGAGCGACGACGTTCCGATGATCATCGCGTTGCCGCTCTTGGTCCGCTCCTCCGGCAACGCCTCCCGCATCAGCCCGATCGACAACGGGGTCAGGCCGAGGCCCGCGCCCTGCAGCATCTGGCCGATCGCCAGCACGGGCACGCTGGTCGCGAGACCAGCCAGTGCCGTGCCGAGCGCGACCGCCGCGAGAACGGCGATGAACAGCTTCTTCTTGTCGTAGAGGTCACCGAGCCTGCTGATCAACGGGGTGCACACGGCCGCCGACAACAGCAGGCCGGTGAACACCCACGCGATCGAGGACGGCGTGCCACCGACGCCCGCCTGGATGAGCGGCAGCGCCGGTGCGAGCATCGCTTCGAGCGTGCTGTAGACGAACGTGACACCGCCGAGGACGATGAGCATCCACATAGGACCTCCGGGTGGGATCAGACCGGGACGGCTTCGACGACCGACGCGGCACCGGCCGTCGGCACCACCCGGCGCAGTTCGAAGCCCGCGGCTGCGAGCAGTTCTCGGTATTCCTCGGTGGTGCGGTGCCTGCCGCCGAACTCCAGCAGCAGGTCGAGGTCAACGAGCTTGCCCAGGTGCGGCGAATCGTCATCGGGCAGCACCAGTGCCAGCAGCAGCAGTTCGCCGTGCTCGCCGACGGACGCGCGCACCGAACGCAGGATCTCCAGCGCCTTGTCCCGCGGCCAGTCGTGCAGGACGTGCTTGAGCACGTAGGCGTCCCCGCCGGTCGGGATGGTGTCGAAGAACGATCCACTGTGGATGACGCAGCGGTCGGCCACCCCGGCCTCGGCCAGCACGGGCGGCGCGCTCGCGGTGACCGACTCCATGTCGAAGAGGATGCCGTTGGCGTTCGGTGCCGCCTGGAGGATGGCCGCGAGCAGCCTGCCCTGGCCGCCGCCGACGTCCACGATCGTGCCGAAGCGGCTGAAGTCGTACGCGTCCAGGATGGTCGGTGTCTCGATGTTGGAGCTGAACGTCATCGCCTGGTTGAACAGGTCGGCGTACTCCTCGTCACGGGCGAGGTACTCGAACACCCGCATACCGCGCAGTTTCCAGAACGCCGGCTCACCGGTCACCACCGAGTGGGTCAGTTCGCCCCACGTTTCCCAGGTGATCGGGTGCCCGGCCATCAGCACCAACGCGCGCACCGAGTTCGGCGCGTCCGAGCGCAGTGCGTCGGCCATCGGTGTGAGGGTGAAGCGTTTGCCCGGCTGTTCGGCGAAGATCGACCTGGTCGTGAGCGCGCGCAGCAGCCGGTACGTGCCGTCCGGGTTCGCGCCGACCTCGGCGGCGATCTCGTCGGCGGTCCTGGGCCCCTCGGCGAGCACGTCCGCGACCCCGAGTTTCGCGGCGGTGTAGATGGCCTGCGCGGTGCAACCGCCGACCACCATCTCCATCAGGTCGTTCGTCGGGCTCTCGGACATGGTCGCTCCTTGGGCTGGTGATGTGGAAACTAGTGATCCGTGCTGGCAGGTGGCGGGCACGCGACCGCCCGCCCGCGCCGGCGCTTGCGCAGGTAGACCGCTGTCCTGTGGGGGCGCGGCTGGTTCACTACGGGGCCTCGCCGCCCAGGTCGGCCAGCATCGCGGCGACCTCGTCGTCGGACAGGCAGGCGATCTTGCGGTGCAGCGCGGCCACCTCGGCGACCCGGCCGAGGTCGGGATCCCTTGCGCGGATCTCGACGGCGAGCCGCGCGATCGTCGGCGCCCGCAGCGTGGCCTGGACCGGCAACGGTACGCCGAACAGTTCCCGCAGCCGGGCGCTCAGTTGCGCCGCGAGCAGGGAATGCCCGCCGAGGACGAAGAAGTTGTCGTCCACATTGGCCTGGCGGTCGGTGTGGCCGAGTACCTCGTACCACGCGCGGGAGACCAGCTCCTCCACGTCGTCACGAGGCGGCACGACCGTGGTGGACGCCGGGGCCGGCAGTGCGGCCCGGTCCACCTTCCCGTTGGGAGTCAACGGGAACCGTTCCAGCGCGAGGACCGCGGCCGGGACGATCGCGGCGGGCAGCACCTGCCGCAACCGGTCCAGGATGGCGTCCGGGTCCGGCTTCTCGCCGCGGTAGGTGACGTAGCCGACGATGTGGCCGCTGCCCGGCACGGCGACCGCGTCGAGCACACCGGGGTGTTCGCGCAGGCGGGCAGCGATCTCCCCGAGTTCGACGCGGACACCGCGGATCTTGACCTGGTCGTCGGCGCGGCCGAGGAACTCGATCGCGCCGTCCGGGCGGCGCCTGCCGATGTCACCGGTCCGGTAGAGCCTGCTGCCGGAGCCGAACGGGTCGGGGATGAACCGGTCCGCGGTCATGCCCGGTCTGCCGAGGTAGCCACGGGCCAGACCGGCTCCGCCGACGTGCAGCTCGCCGGGCTTTCCGTCCGGCACCGGCATCAGCGTCTCGTCGAGCAGGTACGCGGTGACGCCGTCGATGGCACGCCCGATCGGTGGGGGGACGGCCTCGCCCGGCAGTACGGTGCCCGCCGTGCTGACAACGCTGGCCTCGGTCGGCCCGTAGTGGTTGACCAGCTGGTACGGCGTACCAGGTGATGGCGCGGAGGTCAGCGCGTCCCCGCCGGTGAGCACCGTGCGCAGGGCCGACGGCGGAGTGGGCAGCCGCAGGACCTCCTCGGCGATCGGGGTCGGCAGGAACGTCACGGTGATGCCCGATGACGTCAACCAGGACAGCAGCCGCTGCGGGTCGAGCCGGACATCCGCCGGGGGCAGGTGCAGGGTGGCGCCGGCGGCCAGCGTCGGCCAGATCTCCCAGACCGACGCGTCGAAACCGATCGCGGCGACGTGGCCGCAGTGGTCGCCCGGCCTGATCCGGTACCGCGTCACGTGCCAGCCGATCAGGTTGGCCAGGCCCCGGTGCGGGACGTGGACCCCTTTGGGGACGCCGGTCGAGCCCGACGTGTAGATCACGTACGCCAGCGCGTCCGCGTGGATCCGGACGCCGGGGTCGTGCGCGGGAAGCGCGGAGAAATCGTCGTCCATGTCCACCACGGCAGGGCAAGCGGGCAGCGTGACGGCGACCGGCTCAGCGGTGATCAGCACGGGTGGCCGGGCATCGTCGAGAATGCCGCTGAGCCGTCGCGCCGGGTACTCCGGGTCGAGCGGCAGGTACGCGCCGCCCGCCCGCAGCACCGCGAGCAGCGCGACGATCAGTTCGGGGCCGCGGGGCAGGCCGACGGCGACCGGCACGTCCGGCCCGACACCGAGTCCGAGCAGGTGATGTGCCAGGCGGTTCGCGCGTTCGTCCAGTTCGCGGTAGCCGAGTACGGCGCTCCCGGTGACGATGGCGGGAGCGCCCGGCCGAGCCGCGGCCTGCTCGGCCACCTGGACCGGGCACGGCCGGAAACCCCTGATCATCCCGGGCTCCTGGTGGTCTTGTCCTTGTGCAGCAACGGGCGGTCGCGGTGCAGGAAGCCCAGCATCGCCGGTACCGGGCTGACGATCCGGGGCTGTGCCTCCAGCTCGTCCTCACGCCGGTCCCGGACCGTGGGCAGCTTGCTCCAGTGCGTGGCCGGGCTCAGGTGGTGTTCCTGGTGGTAGCCGTCGTTGAACGCGACCAGGTTGTAGAGCCTGCTGTAGTGGCTGACCGCGTCCGCCGCGCGGTTGCTCGGGTCGGCCCCGTAGTGGCGGTAGTAGTTCTGCACGTTCACCATCGCCAGCGCCACGAAGAAAGCGGGGATGTAGCAGAACAGCGTCCACTGCCAGGAGATGACCGCGAAG
Source organism: Kibdelosporangium phytohabitans (assembly GCF_001302585.1). GTDB lineage: Bacteria > Actinomycetota > Actinomycetes > Mycobacteriales > Pseudonocardiaceae > Kibdelosporangium > Kibdelosporangium phytohabitans. Next base: position 3,648,727 of record NZ_CP012752.1, read on the forward strand.
CCCGCCAGCGCGAGGCAGTGCGCCGCCCGGTCGGCCTGGACCTGGCGCAACTCCCTGGTGCGCTTGGGTTCCCGGCTGGCCGCCAGGGTCAGCAGGTTCTGCTCGTGTGCGCCGACCCGCCACAGCCTGGTGACCGCGTACAGGTCCTTCGCTCTGTCCAGCATGGACTCGGCGGCGCCTTGGAACACGTAGCGCAGCAACGGTGTGTGCTCGCCGTTCTCACCGTCCTTGTAGGTGGAGGACTTGTCACGAGTCGTGCCGTCCGGCCCGATCGGGTCGTTGTTGAACCGGTGGTGGTTGCGCACGTGCGTCAGGTGGTAGGCCTGGACGGACTGTCCGATGTCGACGGAGTTCAGCAGCGACGCCACGGCGTTCAGCCGGGCCGACGCGAACCACGGCACGTGCGTGAACAGGTGGGACACCACGATGACGTTGTACGCGGTCATCACCGCGATCACCACGAAACCGATGACGCGCCAGGCGACGGACGCCTCGTCCCACCCGGCGGCCAGCCAGATCATCACCGCCAGCTGCACCACGCTGAAGGCCAGCAGGATCCCGTCCCTGGGCGAGTGCTTCCAGATCCGCATGGTGCTCCTAGAAGTACGACTTGAGGGAACCGCGCCGCCGGACGTCGAGCGTGGCGCAGTGGAACGAGCCGCCGAAGCTGTTGAAGTTGCGGAAGTTGCACAGCACCGGGGTGAGCCCGAAGTTCTTCATCGCCTGGATCATCGGCTCGTCCTGGCGCTCGACCATCACCCGGTCCTCGTCCAGCATCAGGATGTTCATGTTGATCCACTTGCTGGTCATGTACAGCGGGTGCGCGTCGGGCAGGACCGGCGCCGGCGCCTCCAGCACGTCCCAGCCCTTGAACATGGCGGGCACCTCGGGCACCCGTTCCGGGTTGACCAGCAGCTTGCCCGGTGCGATCGGCACGATGGTGGCGTCGATGTGCATCGGGTGCGAGTCGGCGAACTCGAAGACGTGGATCCGGTAGTCCTCACCGAGGTGCCTGCGCAGCCAGTCGATGCCGAAGTCGTTGGTGACGTTGCTCTTCTGCGCGATGATGTCGCGGCCGAGCCGGGTGAAGTCGGCCGCGTCGAACGTCGGCTCGAACTCGGTCACCACCAGCCGCGGCGAGCCGCCGTCGTCGCCGTCGGTCCAGTCCTGGTCGAACTGCGCGTCGGTCAGCTCGGGTTTCGGGCCCGCGCTCCACTTCGCGCCGCCGTGGAAGTACTCCTTGAGCAGTGGCCGGTAGGCGAGCGACTCGTAGTACCGCGACCGCCACGCCATCGGGCACTCGATCACGTCGTCACCGACCACCAGCAGCGCGTCCCGCGGCATGGCCGCGTACATCCCGGTGCTCGACCAGTCCAGAGTGGAGTACTCGGTGCGTTGCGGGATGGGCTCCGGCCTGCGCACGGTGACGCCCTCGGCCTCGAGGATGTGCGCGAACTCGTCGAGCTCCTGGCGTGCCGCCGCGACCCGCTCCGGCGGGAACGGCATGCCCGCGTTGCGCCGGAACGTCTCGTGCTGGTTCGCGGGCAGCACCGGTGGCAGCGCCACGTGCCACGGAGGGAATGCGGCATCGTCGACGATGCCGACGATGACCTCCTCAAGCGGATCCCACTCGGTGTACGAGCACACCGGGCCCTGGTTGTCGCCTGTCATCGGATCTGCCTTTCGGGTGTACGCAGGCCCGCGGCCAGTTCGGCCTGCAGTGCCAGCGGTGCCTTCAGGAACTCGTGGTGGGTACCGGCCAGGACGGTCCGGTGGAACCGGTCCGGCGCGGCGTAGGCGGGCCAGCCGTCCATCTGCGCGGGCCTGATCTCCCGGTCCTCGCTCCAGCCGATGGCCCGCAGCTCACCGGGCAGCACGACCGGTTCGGCCAGGTGGTAGCGCTGGTTGGCGGTGATGTCCGCGCGCAGCACACGCAGGCTGAGCGCGAGGATGTCCGGCTGGGGTTCACCGCCCATGGCCCTGGTGAGGTCGGCCAGTTCGACGGCCAGTTCGTCGTCGGTCATGCCCAGGAACCGGCCGTACGGGCCGTCGTGCGGCGCGACCTGTGAGGAGATGTAGACGCAGTCCGGCGTGGGGCCGTCGCGCTGTGCGAGCAGCAGTGCGGTGGCGAACCCGGCGAGCGCACCCCCGCAGTGGCCGAAGAAGCCGAAGGGGCGGTCGAAGTACGGTGCCAGCCCGTCGGCGACTTCCTCCGCCAGCTGTTCGTAGGTGCCGTAGTGCGGGTGCTTGATCCGGTTCTCCCGGCCGGGCGGCTGGACCAGGCAGATCTCGATGTCGCCGATGCGCCGCGGCCACTGGGTGAACATGGACGCGCCGAGCCCGGAGTACGGGAAGCAGAACACCCGGGCGGCGCAGTCGTCGGCCGGGCGGCGCAGCAGGAGCCTGTTCTTCACACCGCCACCTGGCCTTCCTCGGCGATGGCCGTGGCGATCTCGCGCGCGGCCTGGTGGTCGAGCCGTGCGGTGACGGGCATGCTCTTGATGCCCGCGACGAAATTCGACGTCAGGTGCTCGACCGGCCCGGCGAGGGCGAACTCCCCGACGGCCGCGACGATCTCGGTGAACAGCATCCGCAGCGCGATCCGCGCCAGCGGCGCGCCGATGCAGTAGTGCGGGCCGAAACCGAACGCCACGTGCCGGTTCGGCGACCGCGCGGTGTCGAACCGGAACGGGTCGGGGAACACCTGCTCGTCCCGGTTGGCCGAACCGAGCCACGCCACCACGGCGTCACCCTCCTTGATCTGCACGCCGTGCAACGTCATGTCCTGGGTGGCGTGCCGCATGAAGTGGTTGGCAGGCGAGGCCCAACGCAGTCCTTCCTCCACGGCGGTGCTCGTCCGCCGGGGCTCCTGCCGCCAGCGCCGGTACTCGTCCGGGTGCTCGATCAGCGCGAGGACCGTGCCCGCCACGGCGTGTGGTGTGGTCACGTTGGCGCCGAGCAGAAGGCTGTAGCAGTTGTAGACGATCTCGTCGTGCTTGAGCGGACGGTCACCTGCCCGCATCCGCACCAGGAAACCGACCAGGTCGTCGGACGGATGGCGTTTGCGGTTGCGCGCCTGCTCGGAGAAGTACGCGAAAAGCTGGTGGTGAGCGGCGGCGAGCGTGCCGTGGCCGTCGGACTGGCGGTACTCCGGGTCCTGCGGCGCGATGGCCATCGTGGTCAGCCCGGCCAGCCGCGGCCAGTCGGACTCCGGCAGTCCCATCAGCGTTCCGGTGAACGCCATCGGGAACCGGGCAGCCGCGCGGGCGATGTCCCACACGCCGCCGTCCAGCAACGGCCCCAGCATGCGCAGGACCACTCGCCGGATGCGCGGATTGTGTTCCTGCAAGGCACTGTGCGAGAGCACCTTGCCCATCGGTTCACGCAACGCGGAGTGCACGGGCGGGTCGCTGGCGGCCATCATCTTGCCGCCGGCCGGGTCCGTGCTGCCGAGTATCGACAGCAGAGTGCCCTGGCTGGACGTGAACCGCGTGTGGTCACGCAGCACGTCGTTCACGTCGTGGTACCGCGTGACCGACCAGAACCCGCGGCCGTCGGGCAGAGTCTGGCGGTGGACGGGCGCGTGCCCGCGCATCGCGGCCCAGATCGCGTGCGGGTCCCCGGTGGCGTAGAGCCCGTGGTCGAACAGGTCCACTGTGTCCAGATCAACCGGGTCGCCGCCTGGCTTGGTGATCCTCATCCGGTGACCTCCAGCAGCGCGGCCAGTTCGGCGATCGTGGGGTTCTCGTAGAACGCCACGGCGGGCACTGTGCGGCCGTAGCGCTCGGCGATCTCGACGGTGATCCGGGTCGCCATCAGCGAATGCCCGCCCAGTTCGAAGAAGTCGTCGTCCACACCGACCTCGGCGACCTGCATCAGGTCGGCCCACAACCCGGCCAGCCACACTTCGTGCTCGTTGCCGGGCGCGCGGTAGTCGGTGCTGAGCTCGGGGCGTTCCGGCAGCTGTGTGGCGGCCAGGCGGTCCCTGTCGACCTTGCCGTTGGGCGTGAGCGGCAATTCCTCCACGCGGACGTACACCGCGGGCAGCATGTAGCGCGGCACGATCGCCGCCAGATGCGCCCGCAGTTCGGCCGAGGTCTCGGTGAGGTCGCTGACGTAGAACGCCGCCAGCACCTTGCCCGCCGGGGAGTCCTGTGCGACCACGGCGGCGTCGTCGATCTCCGGGTGACGCCGCAGCGCGGCCTCGACCTCGCCGGTCTCCACCCGGAAACCCCTGATCTTGACCTGGTTGTCGGCCCGGCCGTGGAACTCCAGCACCCCGTCCGGCCTGCGCCGGGCGAGATCCCCGGTGCGGTAGAGGCGTCCGCCTGGATCCGTGCTGAACGGGTCGGGCACGAACCGTTGCGCGGTCAGCACGGGATCGTTGTGGTACCCGGTGGCCACGCCCAGTCCGCCCGTGCACAGCTCGCCCACGTCACCGTCCGGCACCGGGCGTAGCGTTTCGTCGAGCAGCTGGGCTGTGGTGCCGTGGATCGGCACGCCGATCGGCACCGGACTGCCGCCCACGGACTCGGTGAACACGTGGCAGGTGGTGAACGTCGTGTTCTCCGTCGGCCCGTAACCGTTGACCAGCCGCGTGTCCGGCAGTTCGCGCAGCGCCCGGTCCACGTGCGCGGCCGACAGCGCGTCGCCACCGGCCAACAACGTCCGCAACGACGTCAGCCCGCCGATCCCCGCGTCGACCATGGTGTGGAACAGGCCCGCGGTCAGCCAGAGCACGGTGACTCCCTCGCGCTGGACGACCGAGGTCAGCTCCGCGGGGGACAGGTCGCCGGGCGGGGGGATCGCGAGCCGGGCGCCGTTGAGCAACGCGCCCCAGATCTCCAGCGTGGACGCGTCGAAGGCGACCGCGGCGAACTGGAGGAACACGTCATCCGGCTGGATCGGCAGGAAGTCCTGACCGGACACCAGGCGCAGGACCGCGCGATGGGGCACGCACACGCCCTTGGGGTTGCCGGTGGAACCGGACGTGTAGCCCAGGTACGCCGTCGAGGACGGGCCATGGCCCGGCTCGGGGACCGGTGGGGCCTTGTCCGGCAGACCGGCCAGCAGCTCCGGCGTGATCACCACGCCGGCGCCGGAATCCTTCACCACCAGGGCACGCCGCTCCTCCGGCTGCTGCGGGTCCAGTGCGACGTAACTGCCGCCTGCCTTGAGCACCGCGAGGAGCGCCACGACCAGGTCGGCACCTCGGGGCAGGCCGACAGCGACACGGTCCTCAGTGGACACACCGAGTCCGCGCAGGTGACCGGCCAGCCAGCCGGCGCGCTCGTCCAGTTCGGTGTACGTGAGGCTGCCGTCGGCGGAACTCACCGCCACCCGGTCCGGGTGCGCGGCGAGAACTCGGTGGAACGCGCCGGTGATGGTCATCGGCTTGACTGCCCTCCTAGTCGCCACCCGGCAGCCCGCCGGGTATCGCGGTCCACACCGCGGAAGCCTTGGCCACGAGCTGTCCTGACGTGGTGTGCACTGACGTGCCGACGGTGATCGTGCGGTCCCGCGACGAACGCCGGACCGCCGTCACCACGTGCGGCACGCCTGCTCGGATCGGGCCGGCCATCACCGCGCACATCCGGCTCAGCACAGCGGGCTCGGGATACGTCCAGCCGCCTGGGCAGTCGAGCACGCCCCACACGATCTCCTCCGTGACCGGCTCCCGGGGCGTCCACAGACAAGCCGCCGTGCCCGGCCGGTCAGGGACCGGCCCTGGCGTCAGGTGCAGCCCGTCAACGCGGTCATGGCCGCACACGTAGCACGTGGGGAACGGGTGGTCGGCGCGGCCACGGAAACCCGCGGCCGCTTGCCTGGCCGTGTCGGCGTTGACAGGCATGACCTCGTCGGGCTCGCGGCCGATCGGGCAGACCGTGGCGACCAAAGTGCCGTTCGCCCGCACCATCGCCCGCTTCGGTCCTGGAGTGACCTCGCACGGTGTGTCCAGGGGCGGTGGTTTGAGCAACGTCACCGCGGCAGCGTTGTGCCCCAACGCTGCCTTGGCGAACACCGCACACGCGTATCCACCCTGCGCGGAGTTCGGCGGCCCGTTGTACGTGCGGTCGATGACCGCGATCGTGGTGACCCCCGTTCCTGCTGTCACAAAACCGATGGTGGACCGCTGCTGGGGCAGGCAGATGGCACCGCCCGTGCCCGCCGGACGCGGCAACAGCGCAGGTCAGCGCGGTCAGTGTCAGAACGACCACGGTTTTCCCACGGCGGCAGGCCACATTCGCGCCGGTACTCCCGTACCGAATCCACACCGGGGCACGCGCATGGCCACTGTGCTCGGTGTCTTGCCGCGGCGGCGGACCGGATGCCGCACCCGCGCGCCGCCAGGCCGGTGGACGACGATCGAAGCTGTTGCGTGTGGACCGACGTCGTCAGGGAGCCGCGGTGACTGTCCCATCATCCAGCGAGGTCGTGATCATCGGCGGCGGCGTGGTCGGTACGAGCATCGCCTACCACCTCGCCCGAGCAGGTGTCCGTGACGTCGTGCTGCTGGAACGTGACCAGCTCGGCGCCGGGTCCACGTGCAAGGCGGCAGGTGGCCTGCGCGGACAGTTCTCCGACACGCTCAACATCACGCTGAGCACCCGGGGAATGGCCGCCTACCGACGGTTCCCCGAGGAACTCGGGCAGGAGATCGACTACCGCGCGGTCGGCTACCTGTTCCTGCTGTCCAGTCCGGACCAAGTGGCGGCCTTCGAACGCAGTGTGCCGCTGCAGAACTCCCTCGGCGTGCCGAGCCGTCTGCTCGACGTGGCCGAGGCGAAGCGGCTGTCGCCGCTGATCGACACCGACGGGCTGCTGGCGGCTGCGTACTGTCCGGAAGACGGGCACGCGACACCGGAGTCAGTCGTGCTCGGGTACGCCTCAGGCGCCCGGCGGTGCGGCGCCCGGCTGGTCACCCACTGCGAGGTCCTCGGTGTCGAGACCACCGGCAAGGACATCAAGGCGGTGGTCACCAACCAGGGCCGGATCGCCACTTCCACCGTGATCTGCGCGGCGGGCGCGTGGTCGGCCGCCGTGGGCGCGATGGCCGGCGTACCGTTGCCGGTACTGCCGTACCGGCGTCAGCTGGCGTTCACCGGGCCGCTCGACCCGCCGGCCGAGATGCCGTTCACCATCGACTTCGAATCGGCGTTCTACTTCCGCCGGGAGGGCCGGGGACTGATGCTGGGCCTCTCGGATCCCGCGCAGGAGCCGGGCTTCCACCTCGATCCGACCCAGGAGTGGCTGGACGGACTGGCTCTCGCGATCGAACGGCGTGCCCCCGGCGTGCTCGACCTCGGCTTCACCACGAGCTGGGCCGGCCTGTACGAGGTGACACCGGACCACAACGCCCTGATCGGCGAGGCCAGCGAGGTCAGCAGGTTCCTCTACGCCACGGGGTTTTCCGGGCACGGATTCATGCAGGCCCCGGCAGTCGGCGAGGTGGTGCGCGACCTGGTGCTCGACCGCGTGCCCACTGTGGACGTCACACCGCTCGACGCGGGGCGGTTCGCCAACGCCGAGCACCGAACGGAGCTGAACTATGTCTGATACCGCGGACCGGATCGTGGCCTCGTGGCAGAAGGTGCTCGACGCGCCCGAGGTGACCGACGACGACGACTTCTTCGAACTCGGCGGCAACTCGATCATGGTCACCCGGATCGTGTCGTACCTGCGCAGGGAACTGGGCGTGGAAGTGGACATGCTGCAGGTGTGGGACACCCCGACGTTCGGCGAGTTCCGGGCGGCGGTCGAGAAACTGGTGGAGGGAAACCGATGACGGAGACCGAGCGCTACGCGGTCGTGGTGAACGACGAGGAGCAGTACTCGATCTGGCGCGCCGACCAGCCGCTGCCCCCGGGATGGCGTGGTGAAGGCGTGTCGGGCACGAAGCAGGAATGCCTGGCCCACATCGACGAGGTCTGGACCGACATGCGTCCCCGCAGCCTCCGCGAACGCATGACCACGGCCTGAAAAACCCTCGTGAGTGGTTGGTCCGGTTCTAACCGGACCAACCACTCACGAGGGTTTTCGCCTATGTCCACCAGAGGAATTCGCCCTGGTTGTCCAAGCCTGTGAAACACGTGAGCAGTAGCCTGCCGCGGTCGGTGTCCGCGCCGCTGCCCAGCACCGCGTGCACCAGGTTGCCGTTGATCACGCACAGGTCGCCCGCGCGAACGGGCACGGTCAGGCTCTGGTGTTCGGCGAGCGGTTCGATGGGATACGGGAAACCGCTGTGCGTCAGCCCCAGGCGGTCCCGTGTCGCGTCGTCCGGGAGTACGTTCCAGATCCTCAGCTGCCCGCCCGCTCCCGGGACACGCGGGTAGATGTTCACGGCCATCACCCGCCGGACCCCCTGGATCTCGAACCCGTGCTGCAGCGGGTCGCTCAGCTGCGCCAGGTCGTCGTGCGGCAACAGCTGGTACTCCCCGGTGTTGTTCCAGCACACAGCCTTCGAACCGGCAGCGCTGCGGCCCTCGTGCGCGGCGGGACGTGCCGACGGCAACGACGGGGCCACCCGCGAGCGGAAAGCCGACATCGGGTCGGTGGCGCCGTCGTACAAGGCGTTCACCGCCTCGGCGGTCCTGGTGACCTCGTCGAGATAGTCCGATGTGGACTTCTCGATGTGCGAGGCGCCCACGAGGTACGCCTCGACACCGTCCGCTCCGTCGCCGTACCGGGGCGTGCGGTGCGATGAGTTCCAGAAGTTGCCGGTGATCCGGGAGCAGTCCGCCTCGGGCACGAAACCCGGCACCCGGTAGGCGGCGAGCCTGCCGTGCAGCACGTCGAGCACTCGGTCGACGTCCAGCGTGCCGGTGGTCTCGTGCAGCCGGAACGCCTCGGCAGGCAGCGCCGCACCGGTGACGGAGGCGCTGACGTCGGTGGTCATGGGTTCCTCCGGTTGGGAAAAGAATGGCCGCCGCCGGGTGAGAGCGGCGGCGGCCCGGGGTTCGCTAGGCCCGCACCGTGCGCGGGACGGCGTAGGAGAACCGCTCGCCCGACCAGGCTGATCGGCCGATCACGGCTTCCAGTTCGGCCAGGTCCGACGCGGACAGTGCCACGTCGGCCGCCGCGGCGTTCTCCGCCAGCCTGTCCTTGCTGCGGGTGCCGGGGATCGCCGTGACGTCGTCGCCCTGGGCCAGCAGCCACGCCAGCGCGAGCTGGCCGGGTGTCGCGCCGTGTGCGCCGGCCAGGCGGGTGAGTTCGGCGAGCCGCGACTCGTTGGTGGTCAGGTGCTCGCCGTGGAAGCGCTGGTCCGGCAGCCGGTCGTCGTCGCCGGTGAGCGAGCCGATGTTCAGCTTCCCGGTCAGGAATCCCCGGCCGAGCGGGCTGAACGCGACCAGGCCGACACCGAGTTCACGGGCCAGCGGGACGATGTCGTCCTCCAGTTCGCGCCAGAACAGCGACCACTCGTACTGCGCGGCGCTGATCGGGTGCGTGGCCGCGGCGCGCTTGAGCTGGTCCGGCCCGGTCTCGGAGATCCCGAGGTAGCGGACCTTCCCCTCGGCCACCAGTTCGGCCATCGCGCCGACGCTGTCCTCCACCGGCACCTCGGGGTCGACCCGGTGCAGGTAGTACAGGTCGATGTGGTCGGTGCCCAGCCGCGACAACGAGTTCTCGCAGTAACGGCGGATGTTCGCGGGCTTGGCGTCCAGCCCAGGCGGGTCACCGCGCCTCTCGCGGGCGATGCCGAACTTCGTGGCCAGCACGACTTCCTCGCGGCGCCCGGCGACGGCACGGCCGACGAGTTCCTCGTTGTGCCCGGCGCCGTAGCTCATCGAGGTGTCGATCATCGTGACACCGAGGTCGATCGCCCGCTGGAGCACCGCGACCGACTCGGTGTCGTCGGCCGGGCCGTAGTCCTGGGACATGCCCATGCACCCCAGCCCGATCGCCGAGACCGACAGTCCCTGGTTGCCCAGTTTCCGGTTGATCACGCCAGCCGCCCCGGCAGCGCGGTGTAGTTCAGCACCAGCACGTCCCGGTGCGCCGGGCTGTTCTTGTCGACCGCCTCGATCGGCGTGACCTGGTGGAAGGTCTGCTGGTCGTCGCCGAGCAGCAGGTCACCGGCCTCGGCCAGGGTCACTGTCCGCAGGTGGTTCTGCTGCTCGTCGTAGGTGGAGCTGACGCCGCCGGTGATGTTGAGGCGGTCGATCAGCAGCGAGCCGACGAACGTCACGCCGTCGCGGTGACGCCCCTCCGGCGCGGGCTGGCCGATGTTCTCGCCCGCGATGATGCGCACCGGGTGCAGCTTGATCAGCCAGCGCTGGGTCGCGTCGATCGTGGTGAAGATCTGGCCGAGCGAGATCAGCAGGTTGCTCAGCAGCGGGTCGCTGGTGAAGCGCTCGGTGAGCGGCTCGTAGACGCGGTCGACGCCACCGTTGAGCTTGTTGAAGAACTTCTCCTGCCGGTACGGCTCGTGCGGCAGCGCGTTGAGCTCGTTGGTGTGCGGGTAGAGCTCGTACTGGCCGTAACGCCGGTAGCGGTACTTGCCGCCGTCGGCCATGAAAGCGTCGAGCTTGAGGTCTTCCCAGTTCGCCGCGAAATGGGCCCAGTCCTGGGTGGACGCTCCGATGATCGCGGACGTCTGGTCGGACGTCACCAGGTGCTCGCCCGTTTTGGACAGTCCGTCCACGACGGCGTTCGCTTCTTTGCTCAGAACAACGGTATTGCCTGACATGACGGTCCTTTCGGGCGCGAAACGTGTGCCTTGGCCCCATGCTGGCGTGGTCGTGTGGCGGGCCGTGGGTACCTGCGCGACGCGCAGCGAACGACAAAGTCAAAGGTCAGAGCGCCTTCTGCGGCTGGGCAACGCAATCCGCTACGGGCAAGGGCCGATTTCGCCCGCCCGCTCCCGTAGTCCTTCCATGGGCCTGCCGCGGAATCACGTCCTGATCAGGAGAATCCTCGCGTGCACGAGGGCACGCGGGCTGCCAACACCATGCCAGTGGGGTGCGTCACGATGGCCGACATGACCGCAGCGGACCAGGCGGCAGCCCGCCGGCGTGAACTGTTCTCCCTGCTTCTGCGGCGGGAGGAACTGGTAGAACCCTCGCCGGATCGGATCGACCGCGCCGACCGCGGCAGGCCGGTCCCGTTGTCCTACGCACAGCAGCGCCTGTGGGTGCTGGACCGGTTGACGCCCCGGCGATCCGTCTACAACGCACCCCTGGCCTACCGGCTCCGCGGTCCGCTTGACGTGGCAGCTCTGCGTGCTGCGTTCACCGCTGTCGTGGCGCGCCACGAGAGTCTGCGCACGACGTTCGCTGTGCACGACAACGCGCCGGTTCAGGTCATCGGCCCGCCGCGGGACGTGCCCGTCGAGGTGACGAGCCTGCGCACGTTGCCGCCCGAAGAAGCGCTGGCCGAAGCCCGGACGCTGGCCAAGGCCGAGGCCGCCGAGCCGTTCGACCTGGAACGCGGACCGTTGATGCGGGTGCGCCTGATCGAACTCGGGCACGACGATCACGTCCTGCTGCTGACGATGCACCACATCATCACCGACAGCTGGTCGCTCGGCGTGCTGTTCCGCGAGCTGCGCGCGTTCTACTCGGGCACGCAGGACCTGCCGGAGCTGCCGATCCAGTACGCGGATTTCGCCGCATGGCAACGATCGCCGCGGACCCGTCAGCGGCTGCGCGCCGACTTGGACCACTGGGCGCAAAAGCTGCGTGGCGCACCGCAGATCGTCACGCTGCCGCCGGACCGGCCGCGTCCCGTCGTGCCGGAGTTCAACGGCGCCGAGCACCTGTTCACGGTGCCGAAGCAGACCGCGACCGCGCTGCGTTCACTCGCGGTGCACGAGCAGGCAACGATGTTCGTGGTGCTGCTGGCCGCGCTCAAGGCGCAGCTGGCCCGCTACAGCGGGGAGACGGACGTGATCGTGGGTTCCCCGGTCGCCGCCCGCGACCAGGTCGAGCTGGAGCCGTTGATCGGGTTCTTCATCAACAGCGTGAACCTGCGGACCGAGCTGACCGGCAACCCGTCCTTCGCGGAACTGGTTCGACGGGTCCGGCACACCGCGCTGGACGCGTTCGAGCACCAGGAGATGCCGTTCGACTGGCTGGTCGACGAACTGCGACCAGTGCGCCAGCTGAGCATCCACCCGTTGCACCAGATCAGCTTCCAGGTCTCCCAGCAACTCACCGATGCCGCGCCTGGCCTGCTGCTGGCGCCGGTGGAGGGCGGTGTCGGTGAGGAGGCGCTCACCTTGCCGGAGCTGGCCGTCGAAGCGTTCCCGACCGGGACCGGCACCAACAAGTTCGACCTCGCGATGGGGTTCGCGGAGAGCCAGGACGGGCTGATCGGGCGGATCGAGTACTCGACCGACCTGTACGACACCGAAACCATCGAACGGTTCTCCCGCGGCTTCGCCACTTTCCTGCATGCCGCCGCTGCCGCGCCGGACACGCCGATCACCGGCCTGCCGCTGCAGAGCGAGCCGGACCGCCACCAGGTCCTGGTGGCGTGGAACGACACTGAACGCCCGGACGCCGACCGGTCCTGCCTGCACGACCTGGTCGCCCGGCAAGCCTCGGACAACCCCGACGCGCTGGCGGTGTGTGACGAGGACGCGTCGCTGACGTATCGGGAGCTGGACGAGCTCGGCAACGCGCTCGCGCACCGGCTGCGGGAGTTGGGCGCCGGGCCGGAGGTGATCGTCGCGGTGTGCGCCGAACGCTCTGTGGAGACCGTCGTCGCGCTGGTCGCCGTGATGAAAGCCGGTGGCATCCTGACCATTCTCGACCCGGAACAACCGGAGTCCCGGCTGCGCTACCTGCTTGCCGACAACGGCGCGGTGGCTGTGGTCACTCAGCAGCAGCTCGCGCCGAAACTCCCGGAGACCGGTGTTCCCGTTGTCGTGCTGGACTCAGAGCTGACCGTGCTGGACGGTCTTCCCAGGACGGCACCGCGGACTGGTGTGACGCCGGACAACGCCGCGCACGCGGTCTACACGTCCGGATCCACCGGTGAACCCAAGTGCATCATCACCCCGCACCGCGGCGGCGCCAACCTGATCGCGTGTGACACCGCGGAGTACCGGCTGGGCGCCGGGGACCGGCTGTTGCAGAAGGCGCCGTTCACCTTCGACGCCTCCATGTGGGAGGTGTTCTGGCCGCTGACCACCGGCGCGGCGGTGGTCGTCGCGAAGCCCGGCGGGCAGCGCGACCCGAAGTACCTCGCCCGGTTGATCCAGCGCGAGCAGGTCACCTTCGTGCACTTCGTCCCCGTGATGCTGCGGGCGTTCCTGGCCGAGCCGGAGGCGGTGAACTGCACGTCGTTGCGCCAGATCCACTGCGGCGGCGAGGCGATCACGCCTGATCTGATCGAACGGTTCCACGCCGTGCTGCCGTGGGTGGAGTTGCACAACCAGTACGGCCCGGCTGAGGTGTCCGGGCAGACCAACTTCCACCAGCTGCGGCCAGGTGACACACGTGTCCCGCTCGGCAAGCCGACGTGGAACACGCAGTGCTATGTCCTGGACGACAACGGAACGCCGGTACCGCCCGGTGTCACCGGGGAGCTGTACATCGCCGGGATCGGTGTGGCCCGTGGCTACCACCGCAGGCCCGCGTTGACCGCGGAGAAGTTCCTGCCCAATCCGTTCGGGCAGCCGGGCACGCGGATGTACCGCACCGGGGACCTGGTCCGCTGGCTGCCCGGCGGCACGCTGGAGTTCGTCGGCCGGGCCGACCACCAGGTCAAGATCCGGGGCTTCCGGATCGAGCCCGGTGAGATCGAGGCGCACCTGAAGGCACATCCGGACGTGACGGGCGCGGTGGTCGTCGCGCGCACCGACCTGGCGGGGGACAAACGCTTGGTCGGTTACGTCGTCCCGGCACCCGCGGCCGGCCGCGACGGGCTGCCGGCCGCGGTGCGTGGTCATTTGGTCGACCGCGTGCCCGAGTACATGGTGCCGAGCGCGATCGTGGTGCTCGACGAGTTGCCGTTGAACGCCAACGGCAAGATCGACCAGAAGGCGTTGCCCGCTCCGCCCGCGCACGCGGGCAGGCGGTCGGCCGTACCACCCCGGACTCCCGCTGAGCAAACGCTTGCTGAGGTGTGGTGTGCCGTGCTCGGCGTGGACAAGGTCGGCGCCGACGACAACTTCTTCGCACTGGGCGGCGATTCCTTGCGGGCGATCGAACTGACCGCACGCGCGGAGTCCGCCGGCCTGCGGTGCACACCGAACCAGCTGTTCCAGCACCAGACCCTGGCCGAACTGGCCGCCGCCGCCACGCCGGTCGCCGACTCCCCGGCAGACGTCCGGCAAGGCGAAGTCACCGGACCGCTGCCGCTCACGCCCATCCAGCGGACGTACTTCGGCACCGGCGATCCCGAACGCGACCACATCGTCCAGTACATGGCCCTGCCCATGGACGTCGACCTGTCGACTGTGGACACCGCGCTCGATCGGCTCGTGGCGCAGCACGACATGCTCCGCGCTGCCTTCCGGCCCGGCCCTGCCGGCTGGACCCAGGAGGTACTGCCGCACGAGCCGAGGACGCGGGTGCAGACCGGCACGGGGACTGTGGATGACGCGGTCAGGCAAGCGATTGCGGGCTTCGATCTGCGGACCGGCCAGCTCGTTCGTGCCGTGCGGGCCGACGGCCTGCTGGTGGTCGTCATCCATCACCTCGTAGTGGACGCGGTGTCGTGGCAGGTGTTGCTGTCCGACTTCACCCAGCTGTGTTCCGGTGACACGACATTGCCGCGCAAAACCACGTCGTTCCGTGACTGGGCACACCGGTTGCAGGAGTACACGCCGGAAAACACCTGGCGCGAACTGCTTCCCGCGACCGTGGCCCCGTTGCCGAAGAACAGCACGGTTCCGGGCACGCGCGGTGACATGGCGGTCATCGACGTCGAGCTGCCGACGGGCGACACCCACACGTTGCTGACCGAGCTGATGCCGGCGTTCCGGATGGAGGTCAAGGACGCGGTGCTGGCCGCACTCGGCGTCGCGCTGTCCCGCTGGACCGGGTCCGCGCAGGTCCTGATCGACGTGGAAGGCCACGGCCGTGAGCCGCTGTTCGCCGACGTCGACACCACGCGGACGGTCGGCTGGTTCACCTCCGTCCACCCCGTGTGCCTTGACCTTCCCGGCACCGAGGACATGGCGCAATGCCTGCGTGCGGTCCAGGAGACCGTGCGTGCCGTGCCCGACCGCGGCATCGGATTCGGGTTGCTGCGCGACCAACTCGGCGAACTGCCGGAAGCCGAGGTCGCGCTGAACTACCTCGGCCGGGCCGACGGCTCCGCGCGGCTGCAAGCGTTTGCGGCGCCGGCCCGGCCGATGCCGTATCCCGTCGAGGTGGTCGCCCGCGTCCAGGACCACCGGTTGCGGCTGTCGCTGTGCTACGACACGACAGCGTTCGACGCACCCACGATCGAGAAACTCGGCGCACGGGTGCTCACCGCGCTCGCGGAGATCGCCGAGACGGCCACCAGGCCGAACGGCGGGTTCCGGGTCGCTTCGGACTTCCCGCTCGCCGGCCTGTCCACCCAGGAGATCGAGCGGGCGTTCGGCACAGGCAGGCAGATCGAGGACCTGTACCCGCTCTCGCCGGTCCAGGAAGGCATCCTGTTCCACACGCTCACCTCGCCCGACTCGGCGCTCTACACGACCCGGCTGTCGTGGGACGCCGGTGACCTCGACCCGGACGCCTTCACCCAGGCATGGCAGGAAGCTGCTCGACGCCACCCGGTCCTGCGCACGCGTGTGGTCTGGACTGAGGTGGACCGGCCGCTGCAAGTGGTCGACGCACGGCCTCGGTTCCCGGTCAACCGGCTGGACTGGACAGCGTCGCACGACCAGTCCCGTGAACTCGACGAGTTGCTCACGGCCGAACGGGAACGGGGGTTCGCCCTGGACGAAGGTCCGCTGGTCCGCGTGACACTGATCCGCACGGGGCAGTCGGCCTGGCGGGTCCTGCTCGAATCGCACCACATCGCGATCGACGGGTGGAGCAGTGCCACGCTCGTCGGCGACGTACTGGCGCTCTACCAGGCGATCCGGAACGACACACCGCTGTCCCGCCCGGCACGCAGGCCGTTCCGCGACTACGTGGCCTGGCTCGGGCAGCAGCCGCGTGAGAAGGACCGTGAGTTCTGGACCGGCTACCTCGCCGGGTTCACGCAACCCACGCCGTTGCCCGTGGCCGAGGTGCTCAACCCCGGGCACGGCCACGTACTGCGCGAGATCGACATCCCGGAGGACCTCGCGGGCAAGCTCGGCGCGTTCGTCCGGGAGGCGCGGATCACGCGCAACACCGTGTTCCAGGCGGCGTGGGGACTCGTGCTGGCCGGCCACACGAGCCGGGACGACGTGGTGTTCGGCGCGACCGTGTCCGGGCGGTCCGGCCTGACCGGGATCGAGGACATGATCGGCATGTTCATCAACACGCTGCCACTGCGCGTCCGGGCCGCCGCGGACCGCCCGCTCGGCAGGTGGTTGCGGGAACTGCAGGAAGGACGCGGGCGTATGCCGTCCGAGCACACCGCGCTCGTGGACATCGCCCGGTACAGCGAGGTCAATCGCCGTACGCCGCTGTTCAACACAGTTCTGGTGTTCGAGAACTACCCGGTGGAACAACCTGTCCGGGACGCGTTGCACGGACTGTCCCCGGAAGCGCTCCGCGTGGACGACTCGAACAACTACCCGCTCACGCTGATCGTCGAGGACGGCCCGCAACTGCGGGTACGGGTGATGTACGACAACACCCGGTTCGCCGACGCCGACATCCGCGGGCTCGGCCGCAGTGTCGTGGGCGCGCTGACCGGCCTGACCGATCCCGGGACCACCACGCCTGCCGGTGTCCTGGCCCACATCGACGCGGCCCGCGCCGCACACTGAGGGGAACCAGCCATGTTCCACGACCTGGCCGACGCGATCGAGGAGATCCTGCCGCGCATCGTGGCCGCGACGGGGACACCTGGCGTCGCGGTCGCTCTCGCCACCAGCACCGAACTGCGGGCAATGGCGGCGGGGCACGCCGACCTGGCGCGGCGGATCCCGATGTCCGGCACGTCCGTGACCCCCGCCGGTTCACTGAGCAAGCCCCTGGTCGGCTTGTCGTTGATCCGGCTGGCCGAGGCCGGGTTGATCGATGTGGACGGTCCGATCGACCCGCACCTCGACCCGGCCGCCCGGCCGGCGAACCCGGCGGCGAACGCGCCGATCACCCCCGGGATGCTGACCGCGCACCTCGGCGGCTACCGCACCGACTTCATCGACGCCGAGCTGACACGGCCGATCCCGATCGCCGAATACGTCCAACGGCGGCACGAGATCGGCGCCACCCCCGAGTACGGCGGTGTCTGCCCGCTGTACGGGCCGCCCGGCCAGTACGCGTACTCCAGCTTCGGCATGTCGCTCGTCGGCTGTGCCGTCGAGAACAAGGCACAGCGGAACTACGCCGACTTCGTGCACGAGACCATCCTCGCCCCGCTGGGGATGACGGGTTCCGCCGTGCCCAACGCCGAGGGCGATCCGTGGCAGGCATTGGTCGCCTCCGACGAGTACGCCGTCGGCTATCAGGGATTCGGCCCGTGGTGCGTGCCGTCACCGGTGTACCACTCGGCGACTTATCCCGGTGCCGGCCTGATCACCTCGCCGGTGGACTACGCCCGGTTGCTGCAGTCCATGCTTCGCGCGTCCAACGGGTCTGCCGGAGAGGTGGTCTCGCCGTCGGGCATCGCCGAGATGCTGAAGCCACGGGTGGCCCGTTCCAGCCCGGTCACCCCGGACTCCTTCGCCGGGATCGCGCTGGAGATGAGCGATCCCGACCGGGACGGTGACCTGTGGTGGTGGGGCCATTCCGCGGCCTACCCCTGGGGCTGCTGGTGGGACGCGCGGATCTATCCGCGGCTGGACCTCGTGGTCGTCGCCATGGCGAACAAGTGGGACATGATGCGGTTGCACAACCCCGCTGACCGCAACGCGGCGGGCATCGTCGCCCAATGGGCCGCCCGGTGGGCAGCGTCCGGCCCGCCGCCGCGGCGCGCGTACCCGGTCGAAGCACGGGAATGGCCGACACCGACAGCGGAAACGTCGGCGTGGATCGGTGCCATGGTCGCCGAGCGCACGTACGGGACTCTTGGCGTGGCCGGAAGGCTGGATCCACAGGCGATCAAGAACATGGTGGCGAACACGCGCCCGTTCGACGCCACCGACCCGCCCGGTCTTGACGGCGCCGCGTTCGAGCGTGCGGTCGCGCGACTGGCCGAGTTGTCGCCAGACCCCGAAGCGATCCGCGGATACGCCGCCGAGCAAGGACCTGGCGCCGCGTTGTGGGCGTTGGAATGCGGCGCCACCGCGGCGGGCCTGCCGCTTCCCGCGCCCGTGTTCTCCGCCCCGCACAAGTAGGAGGCGTCATGTACCTCACGCAGCCGCTGCACCGCGCCCTGCAACAGCACCCGGGCCGGACAGCCACCATCGACGGCACACGTGAACGCGACTTCGCCACCCACGTGGACAGAGTCGCCCGTCTGGCAAGCGGTTTGCGTGAACTGGGGGTGGGCAGGGACGACCGTGTCGCCATGTACGCCTTGAACTCGGACCGGTTCCTGGAACACCTGATGGCGGTGCCGTGGGCGGACGCCGTACTCGCGCCGGTCAACACCCGCTGGGCGATCCCGGAAGTGGTGCACGGCCTCAACGACTGCGACGCACGGGTACTGCTGGTCGACGACACGTTCATCGATGCCGTGCCCGCGCTGCGCGCGCAATGCCCAGGCGTGAAGCACGTGGTGTACACAGGGGACGGTGAGATTCCACAGGGCTGCGTGGGCTATGAGGAACTGATCGCGGCCAGCGCACCCGTGCCGGACGCACGCCGTGGCGGCGACGAACTGGCCGCACTGTTCTACACCGGCGGTACGACCGGACGTGCCAAGGGCGTCATGCTCAGCCACGGCAACATGGTTACCTCGGCGATGGGGTGCGTCGCGGCCGGTTTCATCGTCGCTCCCGGGGACCGTTTCCTGCACACGGCACCGATGTTCCACCTCGGTGATCTGGCGCATTGGGTCATGCAAAGCCTGTTGGGCAACACCCAGGCCACTGTGCCTGCCTTCGATCCGCAGCGCGTGCTGACCGCTGTGGCAACGCATGGCGTGACCGTCACGTTCCTCGTGCCCACGATGTTGCGAATGCTTCTCGACCACCCCACCTTCGACCCAGCGACCCTGAAAAACCTGCGCCGCCTGGTGTACGCCGCCGCGCCCATGCCGCCGGAGCTGCTGGACCGGACCACCGAGACCCTGCCGAACGTCGAACTCGTGCAGGCGTACGGCATGACCGAACTGGCCCCGGCGGTGACGTTGCTGAGCCCGGCCGACCACACAGGCCCGCACAGGTACTCGGCAGGCCGGGCCGCGCCGCACAGCGAAGTGCGTGTGGTCGACGTCGGCGACCGGCCGGTACCTGCCGGGACAGTGGGTGAAATCGTCGCACGGGGCGGGCACGTGATGCTGGGCTACTGGGGCCGGCCTGACCTGACCGGACAAGCGGTCCGCGACGGCTGGATGCACACGGGTGACGCGGGCTACCTCGACGACGGCGGCTGTCTGCACGTGGTCGACCGGATCAAGGACATGATCATCACCGGTGGCGAGAACGTCTACTCCGCCGAGGTCGAGAACGTGTTGCACGAGCATGCTCACGTCGCGACGTGCGCCGTGGTCGGCGTGCCCGACAGGACCTACGGCGAGCGCGTGCACGCCGTGGTCGTTCCCGCCGCCGAGACCAGCCAGGACGAGCTGGACGCGTTCCTGCGTGCCCGCCTGGCCAACTACAAGGTGCCGCGCAGTTACGACTTCGTCAGCGAGCTGCCGTTGTCCGGCGCGGGAAAGGTGCTCAAGCACGAGTTACGGGCGCGATACGGGTCGTAGTGCGGTGGCAGTCCCGTAGTCGGCCAAGGGTGCGGCCTGGAAATGGCTGCCCACCAGGGATTTCCCGGCGAGCGGCATGCCAGGTGCGTGACCACGGGCCTGCACCGCGGCCCGACACGATGAGAAGTGCGACGGCCGGAGAAGGGATCCAAGACCGTGTCGAACCGGACGGTGTTCATGTTCGCCGGGCAGGGCGCGCAGTTCTACGGGATGGGCCGGGACCTGCGGGGGACCAGCCCGGTGTTCGACCGCTCGCTGCGGGAGCTGGACACCATGTTCGCCGACGCCGGGCTGCCCGGTGTGCTCGGCGAGATGCACCGCGCGGACCGTGTCGTGTCCGACCCGTTCGACAGGTTCGCGTACACGCATCCGGCGATCCTCATGGTGGAACTGGCATTGCTGGACATGTTGCGCGCCGAGGACGTGCTGCCGGACCACGTGCTCGGGTCAAGCCTCGGCGAGTACGCCGCGGCTGCCACAGCGGGCGTGCTCGACCGCGAGCACCTCACCAGGGCCATCACCGCCCAGGTGAAGCTCACCGAGGACCTGTGCCCGCGGGGTGCCATGCTCGCCGTGCTCGGCGACGTGTCCGGTTTCGACCCCCGCGCGGACGGCTGGGCCGGGCTGGAGCTCGCGGCGATCAACTACGACCGGCATTTCGTGGTCTCCGGCCCACCCGACGCGGTCGCTACGGCCCAGGGCCGGCTGCGCCGTGAAGGAACCGCGTGCCAGCGGCTGCCTGTCCACTACGCGTTCCACTCCACCCAGGTGGACGTCGCCGCCGAGCCGTACCAGCGGATGATCGCCACCATCCCCTTGGCCAAGCCGACGGTGGAGCTGGTTTCATGTGCCACGGCGGCGGTCACCGCCGAGGTGACTCCCGAGCACATGTGGCGGACGATCCGCGGCCCCATCAGGTTCGCCGACGCGATCAAGATGCTCGAAGCGCACCACGACGGCCTGCGGTACGTCGACCTGGGGCCGTCGCCGACCATGGCGAGGTTCGCCGAGCGGAACTTCCGCACCGGTTCGGGCGCCGAGGCGATCGCCATCATCGACCCGTTCGCGCCCGCGGACCGTGGGCTGAATGCCCTCCGGCGCAAGGCGGTCCGCCGGACGAGCACCGCGGGCGCGGTGCTGTTCCCCGGGCAGGGATCGCAGTCCGTCGGCATGGCCGGGGAGTTGTTCGTCGAGTTCCCTGATCTGGTCGCCGAGGCGGACGAGATCCTGGGCTACTCGATCGAGGAACTCTGCCTGCGCGACCCGCGCGGCGAACTGAACAGCACCGAGTTCACGCAACCGGCGCTGTTCGTGGCCAACGCCCTGCACTACAAGAACTGGCAGCGTGAGCACGGCGGTGCGCCCCCGGAGTTCTTCGCCGGCCACAGCCTCGGTGAGTACAACGCGCTGTGGGCCGCCGGCGCGTTCGACTTCGGCACCGGGTTGCGCCTGGTCCGCAGGCGCGGCGAGCTTATGTCCAAGATGGACGAAGGCGCGATGGCCGCTGTCGTCGGCATCGGCGAGGGCGAGGTCCGCGCGGTGCTGAGCGGGCACGGTCTGACCGATGTGGACATCGCCAACGTCAACAGCCCCGACCAGCTGGTGATCTCCGGGCCACGGGATGTCGTCCTCGGCGCCAAGCAAGCGTTTGCCGACGCTGGGGCGCGATACCTGGCCCTGCGGGTGAGCGGCGCGTTCCACTCCCGGCACATGGCCCCGGCCCGCGCGCAGTTCGAGGACTTCCTCGCGTCACTGGACATCCGCCCGCCGCGAATCCCCGTCATCGCCAACGTCACGGCCGAGCCGTACCCGGACGGGGACATCCGGCATCTGCTCGCCGACCAACTGGTCCGGCCCGTGCGATGGGCGGACAGCGTGCGCTACCTCCGCTCGCACGGCGTCGGCCGGCTCACCGAGGTCGGGCCGGGAACCGTGCTGACCAAACTGGTCGGCAGGATCCCCGCGCCGGTCACGCTGAGCCCGCACCCTGGACAGAGTCTGGGCAGCGCCGAGTTCCGCGAGACCTACGGACTTCGTTACGCCTACGTCTGCGGCTCGATGTACCGCGGTATCTCCTCAGTGGACATGGTCGTGCGCGCGGGCAAGGCCGGAATGCTCGCCTTCTTCGGCACCGGCGGTCTCGCCCTCGAGCACGTCGGCGACGCGATCGACCGGATCCGTGCCGCCGGCGGCCCGTTCGGGATGAGCCTGCCGCACAGCAGGGTGTTCCGCACGGCCGAAGACGACCTCGTGGCACTGTTCCTGCGTCGTGACGTACGGGTCGTCGAAGCGTCCGGGTTCACCCGGATCACGCCCGCGCTGGCCCGCTACCGGGCCGGCGGGCTGCGTCGTGACCAGAACCGGGTCGTGGCCGAGAACCGGATCATCGCCAAGGTTTCCCGGCCCGACGTGGCCGAGCAGTTCCTGCGCCCGCCGCCCGAGGCGATGCTGCGGGACTTGCGCGCGGACGGCCTGATCACCGCTGAACAGGCGGAACTCGCGGCTTCGACGCCGGTCGCGGACGACCTCGTCGTGACCGCGGATTCCGGCGGCCACACCGACCGGGGCATGCTTCTCTGGCTGCTGCCCAGCATCATGCGGTTGCGTGACCGAACGGCCCGGCAGGTCCGGGTCGGCGCGGCGGGCGGCATCGGCACTCCCGCGGCGGCCGCGGCCGCGTTCCTGCTCGGCGCGGACTTCGTCGTGACCGGGTCGGTCAACCTGTGCACGGCCGAAGCGGGCCTGAGCGACGTGGCCAAGGACATGCTCGCCGGGATCACACCGTGGGACACCGACTACGCGCCCGCGGGTGACCAGCTGGAACTCGGCGGACAAGCGCAGGTGCTCGGGCGCGGTGTGCTGTTCCCCGCCCGTGCCAGACGGCTGCGGGAGCTCTACCTGCGGCACGACTCACTGGACGCGCTGGACCCGCGCACCAGCGAACTGTTGCAGGACCGCTGGTTCCGGCGGTCGTTCACCGACATCTGGCAGGACGTCACCGCGTACCTGCCCGGGGAGGTCGAGCGGGCCGACCGTGACCCGAAGCACAGGATGGCGCTGGTGCTGCGCTGGTACTTCGGCCTCAGCCAGCGCCTGGCCATCGAAGGCGACGAGGAGCGCAGGGTGGACTTTCAGGTGCAGTGCGGCCCCGCGTTGGGCGCGTACAACCAGGGGAACGCGTCAGCCTGGCGGGACCGGCACGTCGACGACATCGCGGCGGAACTGATGGCGGCCACGGCCCAACTGGTCGAGGCGCCCCGGCTGCTGGGAGCGAGCGCGTGAGCCCGGCCATCGCGGTCGTCGGCATCGGCTGCCGGATGCCGGGAGCCCGCGACTACCGCGAGTTCTTCACCAACTTGCGCAATCGGGTGGACTCCGTGCGTGAGGTCCCGGCCGACCGCTGGGACACGGCACAGCTGTACGACCCCAACCCGGGCACGCCCAACCGGACGATCAGCAAATGGCTCGGTGTCCTGGACAACCCGTACCTGTTCGACCACGGGTTCTTCGGCATGTCACCGCGTGAGGCCCGGTTGCTGGACCCGGCGCAGCGCATGCTGATGGAGGAGACGTACCACTGCATCGAGGACGCGGGCATCACCGCCGCCGCGCTGGGCGCCGCGCGCACCGACGTCTACGTCGGCAACATGGAACGCGATCACATGATCGAACTGGCCGGCCTCGGGCACGAGGTGCAGAGCCACTCGGTGCTCGGCGTCTACGACTGCCTGATGGCCAACCGGATCTCCCAGACGTTCGGGCTGAACGGGTCCAGTGTCGCGGTGGACGCGGCCTGCGCGTCCGCCCTGGTCGCCGTGCACCTCGGCGTGCAGGCGCTGAACACCGGTGACGCGGACTACGTGATCGCCGGTGGCGTGAACCTGAACGTGCACCCGTGGAAGTACGTCGGGTTCTCCAAGGCACGCATGCTCAGCCCGACCGGGCGGTGCCAGACATTCGACCGGGACGCCGACGGTTTCGTTCCCGGTGACGGCGTCGGCGTGGTCCTCCTGCGGCGGCTCGACGACGCTGTGCGGGATGGCCACCACGTCTACGGCGTGATCCGCGGCAGCGCGGTGAACCACGGCCGCAAGCGCACCACGATCACAGCGCCGACTGTGGCGTCACAGCGCGAAGTCGTGTCCGCCGCCATCGAGCGGGCAGGCGTGGATCCGCGTGAGATCACCTATGTCGAGACGCACGGCACTGGTACGTCACTCGGCGATCCGATCGAAGTCGAGGCCCTGCGGCAGGTCTTCGGCCCGGCGTCCGACGACGTGGGCTGGTGCGCGCTCGGGTCGGTCAAGTCCAACATCGGGCACCTCGAAGGCGCGGCGGGCATCGCCGGGCTGATCAAGGTGCTGCTGATGATGGATTCCCGGCGAATCGTGCCGAACCTGCACCTGCGCACCCTCAATCCGTTGATCGACCTGGACGACGCGCCGTTCCGCGTGGCGGTCGACGAGGCCGAATGGCTGCCGCCGGCTCCTGGTTCGCTGCTCCGGGCGGGCGTGAGCTCGTTCGGTTTCGGCGGGGTCAACTCGCACGTGGTCGTCGAGGAGTTCGTGGCGCCGGAGCGTTCCGAGTCCGCGCGACCGCGTCCCTTCCTGCTTTCGGCGGCTTCTGCGCCGTCGCTGCGGCGGTTGCTGGACCGGTGGCGTACGGAGTCACCGGCCGCGCCGGTCGCTGACGTCACCGCGACGCTCGCCGCGGGTCGCGCGCAGTTGCCGTACCGGATCGCCGGGGTGGTGCGGCAGCCGGAGGACATCGCCTCGGTGATCGCCTCGGCCGAGGTGCCGGACGAAGCCGCTGAGCTCGGGCCGTGGGCGCTGCGGGTGGAGCCGCTGCCGATCCCGGCCGGATACGACGGCGACCAGTGCGCGTACACGACGTCTGTCCTCAAGGAACTGTTGCGTCTGGGTGTCCGGCCTGACCTCATCGTGCCGGTCGGCTCCGGTGTCTGGCCTGTCCTGGCCGCTGTGGACGCGCTCGACGCGGATGTCGCCGCGCGGCTGGCCGCGGGGGAGCCGTGGGCGGGGGAGTTGCGTGTGCCTTCGTTGCCTGTGGCGGTACCCGGCACCGATCGCGTTGTCACGCCGTTGCCTTCGAGTGCGCGGTATCTGGCGGAGCTGAGCGCGGTTTCCGCTCCTGAGGCCACACAGCTGGACCGGTTGACGGCACTGGTCGACCGGCTGTCCGAGCAGCGGACGTTCCAGTCGAACCTGCGTGTCTGGAAAGCGGCCTTCGAAGCGCGCGGCCACACCGACTGGCAGGAGGCCCCCGCGCTGGCGGTCGCCATGGCCAAACAGAACGCCCTTGACCGGCTCAACCGGAAATGGGACCTGCCGCTGTCGCGGTTCCTCACCGGCGAACGCGCGGTCGAGCTCCTGGATCTGCTGGTGGACGGGGTGCTGGAGCCGGGTGACGTCCTGGACCTCCTCGCCGGTTCGCCGGTCTCCGCGCAGCTGACCGGCATCGACCCGGGGCGCTATCCGTTGCTGCGCGGGCTGGTCGGCCTGCCCCAGGATCTCGCTTCGCCGTCGGCGTGGACGTCGTCCGGATCGGGCACAGTCGTGCCGTACCCGGAGATCCCGTTGTCCGGCTCGCTGACCGAGACGCTGGTCGACCTGTGGCAGCGCGGTGCCGACGTGCGATGGGACCTGCACCCGGTTGCCGAAGGCGCCAAGGTTCGCCTGCCCACCACCGAGTTCGACCGCGTCGAGCACCGCATCCCGCCTCCGGCCACATGGCCGGCGCAGCCCGCGCGAGTTTCCCAGCCTGATGGAACGGTCCTCGACCTGAAGACCGAATGGGTTGCCACACCGCGCGTCGCGGCTCCTGCCGCGGGTGGCCCGGTCGTGGTCGTCGGTCCGGATGCCTGTCAGGGCGCTGTTCGGTTGGGAGACGTCCGGTTCGCCTCCCCGGGTGACTCGGTGAGCGAGGACGCCGCCGGAGTGGTTCTCGTGGTCCCGTCCGCCGACGACCCGACTGACAGTGCCGTCGCGGCTTTGGACGTGGCCAAGGCTGCCTACGGTCGGCGCATCCCGATCGTGGCCGTCGGGAACCACGGACCCGCGCTGGTCGCACTCGCTGGGCTGGCTCGGTGCCTGCGTCGCGAGACCGACACAGTCGGGTTGCGCGTGGTCTCGGTGCCCGGTTCGTTCGACGACTCGGCCACGTGGGACGTCGTGGCCGACGAGCTGACCCGTGTGGACGGCGGCGAACTGGTGCTGCACAAGGACGGCAGCCGGGTCAGCCAGCGGTTCGGCACGGAGCCGGTCGCTGCCGAACCGGTGTCGTCACAGATCCGGCCGGGCGGGGTGTACCTGATCACCGGCGGCGCGGGTGGGCTCGGCAAGCTGCTCGCCAGGCACGTGTTGTCCGTGCCGGACACGCGGGTCGCCCTGGTCGGCCGTTCATCCGATGTGGATGTTCGTGATCTCGGTGACCGGGCGATGTACGTGCCGGCCGACATCTCGGTGACCGCTGAGGACGCCGTGTCCGCCGCGCGCGCACGGTTCGGTCCGCTGACCGGGGTATTCCACACCGCGGGTGTCCTGCGTGACGGCTACGTGGCGCACACCACCGCAGACGACGTGCGCGAGGTGCTCGCCCCGAAGGCACTGGGCGCGCTCAACCTCGACCGTGCGACTCGCGATGAGCCACTGGAACTGTTCGTGCTGTACTCGTCGGTCGTCGCTGTTGTCGGCAACGTGGGTCAGTCCGCGTACGCGATGGCCAACGCCTTCCTGGACGAGTTCGCCAACACCCGCGTAGGCCCTGGGCGCACGTTGTCCGTCGGCTGGCCGGTGTGGCAGGACGGCGGTATGACCGTGAGCGGCCGTGGTGTCCTCGGCAGCGACACGGGCATGCAGCCGATGCCCGCCGAAGTCGGACTCGCCGCGCTGGACCGTTTGCTGGCCCTCGGCGGAGCCCGTGCGTTCCTCTACGGCAACCCGGACCTCCTGCCTGATCTGCTTGCGCGAGACGAGCCTGCGGCTGCGCCCGAACCCGAGGAGGCTTCGCCGGAGCGTGCGCTGGACTGGGCACGGGAGTACGTGGCGACGACAGTCGCCCAGTTGCGTGGCGTGTCACCGGACGAGATCGACCTGGACACGGGGCTGGACCGGTTCGGCCTGGACTCCATCGTGATCAGCGAGTTCAACGCCCGCACCGAGGCGGCGATCGGCTCGGTCGGTGAAACCTTGCTGTTCGAGTGCCGCACGTTGGCAGCCGCCGCGGAACGGATCGCCCAACTTCGCCCAGCGGAACTGGCAGCTCGCTACGGCACCACCCACGTCACCCCGATGACGCCCGATGCCCCGGAGGTGGCTCCGGCGGCCGAAACCGCGCCGGTGAACGAGAACATCGGCGGAGTGGCGATCATCGGCATCGCCGGTCGCTACCCCCAGGCCCCTGACCTGGACGCCTTCTGGCGCAACCTCGCAGGCGGCCGGGACTGCGTGACCGAAGTACCGCAGGCTCGCTGGGACCATCGCGCACACGCGGCCGAAGGCGGTGCCTACTGCGGATCGGGCGCCTTCCTGGACGCTGTCGACGAGTTCGACCCGTTGTTCTTCAACATCTCCCCGCGCGAAGCCGAGCTGATGGACCCGCAGGAACGCCTGTTCCTGCAAACGGCATGGCACGCGTTCGAACACGCGGGCTACCCGCCGTACAGGCTGGGTGACAACCGTGACGTCGGTGTGTTCGTCGGCGTGACAACCCAGACGTACCTCCTCCGGCAAGCCGATGCTGTCGTGCCGCCGTCGCCACAGTGGTCGATCGCGAACCGGGTCTCGTTCTGGCTGGACCTGCGCGGCCCGAGCATGCCCGTGGACACGGCCTGCGCCGCGTCGCTCACCGCGATCCACCAGGCCGTACGCAGCCTTGCCCGTGGCGAATGCCGGATGGCGTTGGTCGGCGGGGTCAACCTGTACCTGCACCCGTCGAAGTACGACTGGCTCTGCCAACTGCAAATGCTGTCCCGTACCGGCCGATGCCACACGTTCGGCGCGGACGCGGACGGTTTTGTGCCCGGTGAAGGTGTCGGTGCCGTCGTGCTCAAGCCGTTGCGCGACGCGCTGGCCGACGGCGACCGGGTGCTCGGTGTGGTCAAGGGAACGGCGATCAACCACGGCGGCCGTACGAACGGTTTCACTGTGCCCAATCCGAGGGCGCAGGCGGAACTGATCCGTGCGGCACTCGACGACGCCGGAGTCGACCCCGGCACGATCGGTTACGTCGAGGCGCACGGAACCGGCACCGCACTGGGCGACCCGGTGGAGATCGCCGGGCTCGCCCAGGCTTACGCCGGCGTGTCACCGGGAACCTGCGCGATCGGTTCGGTGAAGACCAACATCGGGCACCTGGAGTCCGCGTCGGGCATGGCCGGGCTGACCAAGGTGCTGCTGCAGTTCGAGCACAGCCGACTGGTGCCGTCGTTGCACAGCGACGAAACGAACCCGCGGATCGACTTCGCCGCCACCCCGTTCACCGTGCAGCACGAACTCGCCGACTGGCCGGGCACACAGCCCCGGCGGGCGGGGATCAGCTCGTTCGGTGCGGGCGGCGCGAACGCGCACGTGGTCGTCGAAGAGGCCCCGGCCGCGACGGCACGACGCGGTCCCGAGAACGGCGAGCACCTCGTCATCGTGTCAGCTGCCGACCAGGAAAGGCTGCGGGAGCACTGCGCGAACCTGGCCGCCGCGATCCGCGGCGGTGAACTCCGCGTCGCTGAGGTTGCCTACCAGCTCCAGGTGCGGCGCGAACCGCTGGCCGAACGGGTCGCGATGCTCGTCAGCGACCGCGGGACGCTGGTCGAGCGGCTGCTCGCGTTCGCCGCCGGCGAGTGGACGTCCACAAAAGACAAGGCAGCCCGAGCCGAACTCGAAGACGCGCTTGCCCGGCGTGACTGGGAAGCCATCGGAGCGGCCTGGGTCGCCGGTGCCGACGTGCCGTGGGAGTCGCTGCACGACACGCCACTGAGGACAGTCGAGCTCCCGCGATACCCCTTCGCCGCCGAGCGGTACTGGCTGCCCGAGCCCAAGCCGGACACGGTCACGTTGACCGGTCAGGAACCGATCCTCGCCGACCACCGGGTGGGTGGCGTGCCGATCCTGCCTGCCGTCGGCGCCATCGAGCTGGTTCGAGCAGCGGTCGGCCAGGCGCCGATCCGTCTCCGCAACAACGTCTGGACAGCGCCGATCATGGTGCCGGAACCGACGCCACTCCGGATCGTGCTGGAAGACGGGCGTTACGAGGTGCGCGGCAAGGACGGCACGTACGTCACCGGCAGCGTCGAACCCGTGACCGGCGAGGAGGAACGGCTGGACCTCGATGCCATCCGGGCCCGCTGCGAGGGATCGGTGACATCCGGCGAGTTCTACCCGGACGTGCGTGCGCGTGGGCTCGATCTCGGGCCGACCTACCAGGGCATCACCAGACTGCACTGGGCTGACGAGGAAGCCTTCGCCGAACTGGCCGCACCACCCGGCGGCGACCGTCACACGTTGCACCCGGGGATGTTCGACTCCGCGTTGCAGGGATGCCTGTGGCTGCTCGGCCGCAAGTTCGACCGCGTCCACCTGCCGTACAGCATCGGCGCGGTGGAGATCCTCGGTCCGACTCCTGCTCGTGGCTTCTCCCACGTCGTGCTGCGCAAGGTGACCGCCGAGGGCAGCAAGGTCGACGTCCGCCTGACCGACGAGCAGGGGCGGGTCGTGCTGCGGGTGCTGGACCTGTGGGTGCGGCCGTGGCAGGCGCCCGGTGAGCGTGTCAGCCATTTCCGGCCGAAGTGGGTCGGCGAGGTGATCGGCGAGCGCCGCGATCCGGGCGCGGTGCGGGTCCTGGCGTCGACAGAACAGGCTCGCCAGAAGATCTCCGCCGGGTTCGAGCGGATCGTGGACGAGGACGCGGACACTGTCGTCTTCGCTGTTGCAGACGCGATCGGCGAGACCTCCGAACAGATCGACGCGGCTTTGCTGCCGTTGTTGCGTCTCACTCAGGACCTGGTGCGGGCCAAGGACAAGCGCCCGGTGCGGCTGGTGGTCGGTGTGCCCGCGGGTGTGCCTGCCTACCGCGCGCTGGGCGGGTTCCTGCGCACGGTGTCGCTGGAAAGCTCACGGATTTCCTCCGTCCTGGTGGAACTGGTGGGATCCGAGCCGCTTTCCCGGCTCGTCGACGAGGCGTGCGGCACGGCTTCCGGCGCCGAGGTGCGTTACGAGGACGGGCAGCGTTGCGTGCTGCGCTGGGAGAAGCACACCCCGGCCAGGCGAACCGTGTTGCGTGACGGCGGCGTCTACCTGATCACCGGTGGCGCGGGCGGTCTGGGTTCGCTGGTCGCCCGATGGCTGGAAGACACGGTCGGCGCGCGGGTGGTGCGGGCCGGTCGATCCGAGGCCAACGACATCAGGGCCGACGTGTCCACCTTGGCGGGCGCACGCGCGGCAATCAGCTTCGCGGAGGAGAAGTTCGGTGCGCTGAACGGGATATTCCACTGCGCCGGTGTCCTGCGGGACGGTTACCTCGTCCGGCAGACCGAGGACCAGGTGCGTGAGGTCGTCGCGGGCAAGGCGCTCGGTGCCGTGAACCTGGCGGCGGCGGCCGAAGGCAGGGACCTCGACTTCCTGTGCCTGTTCTCGTCGCTCGCCGCCGCCGTGGGCAGTGCCGGGCAGTCAGGTTACGCGTACGCCAACAGTTTCCTCGACGCCTTCGCGGCTTCCCGCAGTGCGTACACGGTGTCCGTGAATTGGCCACTGTGGATGGACGGCGGCATGGGTGTGGACGCCGGAGTCGCCGAGTGGCTCGAGGTGAATCTCGGGTTGCGGCCCCTGACCACCGAAGCGGGGCTCACCGCGCTCGACGCCGTGCTCGGTGGACCGGAACGGCAAGTCGTCGTGGTACCTGGTGACGGTGCCGCTGTGGGCAAGCGGCTCGGGATCGGCACACCGCCGCGGCCCGTTCAGCGGACCGCGGTGACGGGTCCGCGGGAGTTCCTGATCGCCGAGATCGCCGCGATCGCGAAGCTGGATCCCGCTCGGATCCGGCCGGACCGGCCGATCGGCGACTACGGCTTCGACTCGTTGTCGTTCGGTGTCCTGGCCAACCGCTTGGTCAGCGAGCTGGACGTGGACGTCACGCCCGCGCTGTTCTTCGAGTACACGACCGTGGCCGAGGTCGCCGGCCACCTGGCTGCCACGTATCCGGCGAAGTTCGGCACCGGGACAGCACCCGAGCCGCAGACGACGAGCAAGCCGGTTGAACCCGCGCGGGTGCGCAACGGTCCGGAGCCGGTCGCGATCATCGGCATGCACGGCATGCTGCCGGGCAGTTCCGACCTCGCGGAGTTCTGGCGCAACCTGGACGCGGGCCGTGACCTGGTCACCGAGATCCCACCGGACCGCTGGGACTGGCGGGAGGTCTACCACACCACCCCGGGCCCGAACCGGACCAACAGCAAGTGGGGCGGGTTCGTCCCGGACGTCGACAAGTTCGACGCGCGGTTCTTCGGCATCTCGCCGAAGGAAGCCGAGTTGATGGACCCGCAGCAGCGGCTGTTCCTGCAGACCGCGTACCGGGCTGTCGAAGAGGCGGGCTACCGGCCGTCCGACCTGGCCAAGGGCACGACCGGGCTGTTCGTCGGGGTGGCTTCGCACGACTACTACGACCTGATGCGGGAGGCCGGTGTCCCGGTCGAGGCGTTCACCACGACAGGCCTGTTCCACGCGGTGCTGGCCAACCGTGTGTCGTACCTGATGAACCTCACCGGGCCGAGTTTCCCGATCGACACCGCGTGTTCGAGCTCGTTGGTGGCGCTGCGGACCGCCGTCGAGTCACTGCAGGCAGGCAGTTGCGACACCGCGATCGTCGGCGGTGTGAACCTCCTGCTGTCGCCGATGGTCTACATCTCGTTCGCACGAGCGGGAATGCTCAGCCCGACTGGCCGGTGCCGCACGTTCGACGCGAACGCGGACGGATACGTGCGTGCGGAAGGCGTGGGGGCGTTGCTGCTCAAGCCGCTGTCCGCGGCCGAACGGGACGGCGACCACGTGCACGCGGTCATCCGCGGCAGCGCGGTCAACCACGGCGGCAAGGTCACCACGTTGACCACGCCGAACCCGAACGCGCAGGCGGACCTGATGGTCAAGGCGTTCGGCGAGGTCGACCCGGCCACGGTCGGCTACATGGAACTGCACGGCACGGGCACCGCGCTCGGCGACCCGATCGAGATCAACGGCGTGAAGCGGGCGTTCGGCGAGTTGCGGGACCGTGCCGGGCTGCCCCGGCTGACCGAGCGGACCACCCTGATCGGTTCGGTGAAGTCCAACATCGGGCACCCGGAGTCGGCGGCGGGCATCGCGGGCATCTTCAAGGTCATCCTGGCCATGAAACACGGCCGCGTCCCCGGCAACCTGCACCTGTCCGAGCTCAACCCGCAGATCCGGCTGGACGGCAGCCCGCTGTCGATAGTGGATGGTTCGACGGCGTGGCCACGGCCGCGGGACGAGGACGGCGGCGAACTGCCGCGCCGCGCGGGTGTCAGCTCGTTCGGTTTCGGCGGCGTGAACGCTCATGTGCTGCTGGAGGAACACGTGCCGGCTCCGGCGCCGCAGCAGCCCGGCGAGCAGGTGTTCGTGTTGTCCGCCCGTTCGGCGGACCGGCTGCGCGAGTACGCCGCCGCGCTGGCCGAAGCTGTTCGTCCCACCGCCGGTACCGATCCGTCGAAGGTGGCCGCCGCGGTCGCGGAGGTCGCGGGCGTGCCCGCGGACCAGTTGCCGTTGGACGAACCGCTGGTGGACCTCGGCCTGTCGAGCCACGCGTTGAGCGTGCTCGCGGACACCGGGATGGGAACCGACGACCTGGCCGGCCGAACCATCGAACAACTCGCCGGCTCCCGCGTCGACGGCCCGGCCGCGGCCGGGGAACTCGCGGACATCGCGTACACGCTGCGGGTCGGCCGTGAGCCGATGAACCATCGACTGGCCGTGGTCACCGACTCCGCGGCGACGCTGGCAGACGCGCTCGCCACTTTCGCGGCAACCGGCACACCCGGCGAGCGGACCTGGCTCGGGACGGCAACCGGCCCCGCCGCCCCGGACCCCGGCGGCCTGGGTGCCTCCGACGCCCAGGCCGCCGGGGGTGCCCTCACCGACCTCGCCGGCCACTGGGTCACGGGTGCGGACGTGGACTGGTCAGCCGTGCGCACCGGCCGGCGCCCCCGGCGCGTGAGCCTGCCCACGTACCCCTTCGCCAAGGACCGTCATTGGTTCAGCGCACCCCAGGATGAACGCGACAAGGACTACCGCGTCCATCTGTCCGGCGACGAAACGCTGGTGGCCGAGCACAAGGTGAACAGGCAGGCTGTTGTGGCCGGGGTGATGCAACTCGACCTCGCCATCTCAGCGGCCGAGGCGCGCGGCGGCGACGCCACGAGCGTCAGCCGGGTGAGCTGGACCAGTCCGCTGGTCGTCCCGCCGGGTGGCGTGGACGTCTTCGTGGACCTGACCGAGCGGGACGGCGGCATCGACTACCAGGTCCGCACTGCCGGAGGAACTCATTCCGCCGGACGTTTCGCCCGCGCGACCACATCGTCCGCGCGGGTCGACCTCGAAGCGGTCCGGCAGCGTTGCCCGGACTCGCACGATCACGACGCGATCTACCAGGCCTTCGACGGCATGGGGATCTCCTACGGCCCGACCTACCGGGGTCTGCGGGAAGCGTGGACCGGCGACGGGGAACTGCTTGCCCGGTATGAGACCGGCAACGCCGTGGCCGCGATGGATGCCGGGCTGCAGGCGATCAGCGTGCTCGAAGGTGCTGAGCCGGGTCGCAGCCGAATGCCGTTCAGCGTCGAGTCCGTCGACCGCCTCGCAGCCGTGCCACTTTCCGGCCACGTCCACGTCCGTGCGTCATCGAGCGGGCACGACGTCACGCTGCTCGACGAGCAAGGGCGCCCGTGCTTGGTGCTGCGCGAGGTGATCGTGCGCGCCGAACAGGATCCCCTCGACGGGTTCTTCTTCCGTCCCTTCTGGGCCGAGCAGGACGAACGCGCAGAACGGCCCCGTGGCGGCAACCTGGTCGTGGGGCGGCGCCTGGACGGGCTTCACGGCCCGGTGTGGCATGTGGAGCTGGGAGGGCGCGACCGGCGGCTAGGCGACGACGAATGGGAGATCGACGCGGGCGCGCCCGAACCGGGACTGCGGGACTGCCTGCGGGAGTTCACCGGCTTCCGGCACGTGTGGTTCCACGCGGACTCGGCGCCCGTGCTGTTCCACCTGGTCCGCGCACTCGCCGAAACCGGTGCGCTCAACCGGGTCGAGTCGATCCGGTCGGTGGTCAGCGGCACCCACGACGCCGGTGGCAGGCAAGTCGCCAACCCGGCCGCGGCCGCGGTCGTCGGCCTGACCAAGTCGCTCGCCCGTGAGTACCCGCGAATCGGCGTGTCCTGTGTGGACATCACGTCGCCACCGGGCGACAGGCTGTTCACCGAACCCGCCCGGCAGGACAACCGCGAAGTCGCGATCGTCGGCGGACGGCGTCTGGTGCGCAGGCTGCGATCGCTCCGGCTCCCGCCACCCGTCCGGCCGCCTTTCCGCGACGGCGGTGGTTACCTGATCGTCGGCGGCGCCGGTGGTATCGGGCTCGCACTGGCCGAACACCTGGCCGCGACTGTGTCCGCCCGGCTCGTGCTCGTCGGCCGCCGTCCTGCCGACGGGCGGATCGAGGCGGCACTGGACCGGCTGGCCGAACTCGGCGGCCAAGCCAGCTACCAACGCGCTGACGTGACCGATCACGACGCGATGCGTTCGGTCGTCGCGAAAGCCACGGCACACGGCCCGCTGCACGGCGTCATCCACGCGGCGATGGAACTGCGCGACGGCATCGTGGAACGGATGTCCGATGAGGACTTCGACGCCGTGCTCGCGCCCAAGGCAGACGGGACGCGCGTGCTCGGTGAGGCGCTCGTGGGCGAGCGGCTGGACTTCCTGCTCGTGTTGTCGTCGGTGCAGTCGTTCACCGCCGCGGGCGGCCAGGCCAACTACGCCGCGGCGTCGGCGGCCCAGGACGCGTTCGCCCACCGGATCGCCACCTCATGCCGGTTCCCGGTGCACATCGTCAACTTCGGGCCGTGGGCCGAGGTCGGCCGGGTCGCCGGTCACGGCGACTCGCTGGCTGCCCGTGGCTACCAGCCGATCGAACCGGCTGCGGGGATCCGGGCGATCGAACGGATTCTCGCCTCCGACGAACGTCAAGTCGTCGCGTTGCACGCCGACCGCGCGGTTCTCGACTCCATCGGTGTCGTGCCGTCGGAGCCTGTGCCCGTTGCCGATCGGGTGCCCGCGTTCGACGGCGACCCCGCCGAGCAGGAAGCGCTCGACTCGTTCGTCACCGACGCCCTGTGGTTCGCGTTCGACAGGCTCGGCCTGTTCACCTCGCCCGGCGAGAAGCACTCACGTGAGGCACTGCCTGATCGCCTCGGGGTGGCGCCGGCCCACCGCCGTCTGGTGGACGCGCTCGTCCAGGTCCTGGTCGACCGGGGAGTCCTGGTCGCGGTGGACGGTCGCGTCGGCGCGAGCGACTTCGTCACCCGGCCGGTCAAGCCCGACCCCGAACCGCTGCGGTCCCGGTTCCCGAACCTCGCGGCCCGGCTGGAACTGGTGACGCGCAGCCTCGCCGCACTACCCGACGTGCTGCGTGGCCATCGCCTCGCCACCGAAGTGCTGTTCCCGGACGGCTCGATGGACCTGGTCAGCCCGATCTACCGCGGCGAGGCCCTGGTCGACTACTGCAACGCGCTCGTCGCGGATCAGGTGGCCGGCAGCCGCCCCGCCCGGGTGCTCGAAGTCGGCGCGGGCACCGGGGGAACCACGGAAGCGGTTCTCGCCGAACTGGCCGCGCGTGGTGTGCGTGCTTCGTACGAGGCGACCGACATCTCGGCCGGTCTGCTGGCACGTACCCGGGCCAGGCTGGACTCCCGCGGACTGCCGGTGAAGTTCAGCAAGCTGGACATCGAGAGCCCGTCGGACACCGCGACCGGCTACGACGTCGTGGTCGCCGCGAACGTCCTGCACGCCACCGACGACCTGGACGACGTCCTCGCCCGGCTCCGGCGGATGCTCAACCCCGGCGGACGGCTCGTGCTCACCGAGGTCACGGCTGTGCAGCCGTTCCACACGGTGACGTTCGGCCTGCTGGACGGCTGGTGGCGGTACTCCGACCCGGACCGCAGGCTGCCGGGCTCACCGTTGCTGGACGTGCACTTGTGGCGCCAGTGCCTGGCGCACGCCGGGTTCAGCGAGGTCCAGGTGCTCGGCCACCCGGCCACGCCAGGCGTCCTGCCGCAACGCGTGGTGGTCGCCGAGGTGCCGTCGGACGACGACAGCAAGCCCGTGGAACCGGCAGGCGACACCCGTGATGTGCAGGCGGTGGTGGCCGAGCGGGTGGCGGCGTGCCTGGGCGTGCCGGTCGCCGAGGTCGGTGCCGACACTCCGATGGCGGACCTGGGCGTGGACTCGATCGTCGCGGTCGAACTGACCAACCAGCTCAACGACGAGCTGGGTATCTCGCTCAAGACCGCGATCGTGTTCGACCACCCGACGGTTGTGGACCTGGCCCGGTTCATAACCACGAGCCACGGCGATCACCTGGCGGTGGCCGCCGAGCCGGAGCGGCCACGCCCCGCCGCCACCGGCTTGCGGGCGGTGCGGTTCGACCGGCCGGGGCACCCGCGCGACCTGCGGATCGTGCCGATCGACCCGGTCGAACCGGGCCACGGCGAAGTCGAGATCCAGGTCAGGGCGTTCCCGGTGAACTTCTCCGACTTCCTCGTCGCCAAGGGGCTCTACCCGATGATGCCGGACTTCCCGGTCACCCCGGGCGTCGAGGTCTCCGGTGTGGTGCGCCGGGTGGGTGAAGGTGTGCACAGGTTCAAGCCGGGTGACGAGGTGATCGGGCTGACCCGGCTGGACATGGGCGGCCAGGCCACGGTGGTGTGCACGGACGAGGACTTCGTGGTGGCCAAGCCCGGCAACGTCAGCCACGAGGAGGCATGCGGCTTCCCGGTCGCGTTCCTCGCCATGTACCTCGCGTTCGAACGCGCGGACGTACGACCGGGCGACCGGATCCTGATCCCGGCGGCCACCGGCACCAACGGGCTGATCGCCGTCCAGCTGGCCCGGCTGGCGGGCGCCGAGATCATCGCGACCGCCGGGGCGCGGCACAAGATCGACCACCTGGCGGAGCTGGGCATCGACAACACCATCGACCACGAACGAGAGGACGTGGTCGCCGAGGTACTGCGACGCACCGGTGGCACGGGTGTGGACGTGGTGATCAACACCCTCGGCGGCACCACCCAGCAGGGACTGAACGTGCTCGCCCCGGACGGGCGGTACGTGGAGATCGCGGTGGCCGGCCTGCGGACCGGCCGGGCGCTCGACCTGTCCAGGCTGGTGGACAACCAGACCTTCTACAGCTTCAACACCAAGAAGTTCTTCCTGCGGCACCCGCGTCAGCGCGCCGAGTACCTCCGGATCGCCGCCGAGCACCTCGGTTCCGGCCGCGTCCGGCCGTCCGTCGCGCACGTCCTGCCGTTCGACCGGGTCACGGAGGCCTACGCCCGCAAGGAAGACCGGGCAGTGATCGGCCGGGTCGTGGTCACCGTTCCCGACCCGTCCGACACGCCCTGATCGGGAGGAGACAGCACGTCATGGCCGGAGCGAAGCACGGAGTGTTCCACGAGAAGACTTCGCCGTTCCTGCGCGAGAAGATGGCCGAGTCGCCGGTGGACTTCCTGCGCAGGCAGTACCTCGTCGACCCGGCCGAGTCGGCGGTCAAGGATCTCGAAGTCGACCGGCACTACCACTCCGAGGTGGAGACCGTCTTCGAAGGCCGGGCCCTGCGCGGGGTGGAGAAGCTCTACCGGCGGCTCGTGCTGGTCGAGCCGACCAGTGTGTGCGCGGCGCACTGCCGTTGGTGCATCCGCGGCCAGTACGACACCTTCACGCTGAACGAGGAGGAACTCGACCGCGTCGCCCGCTACTGCGGCACCGCGCCGGAGAACCAGGACGTCCGCGAGGTCCTGGTCACCGGCGGTGACCCGCTGATGCTGGTCGACCGGCTGGACTTCCTGCTGGACGCCATCGAGCGGCACGCGCCGAACGTGCGGGTGGTGCGCATCGGAACCCGTGTCCCGCTGCAGGACCCGCGCCGCGTGGACGACCGGATGGCGCACGCGCTGCGGCCGAGGTCCACGTTCCGGATCGAGATCGCGACGCACGTCAACCACCCCGGCGAGTTGTTCTCCGAGGTCCGTGAGGCGTACCAGCGGCTGCAGGACGCCGGGGCGGTCATCTACGACCAGACCGTGTTGCTGCGTGGCGTCAACGACAACTTGGACACCCTGGTCGAGCTCGTGGAGGAACTGCGTGAGCTGCGTATCGAGATGCACTACCTGTTCCACTGTGTACCGATCCGCGGGATGGACCACCACCGCACCTCGCTGGCCGAGGGGCTGCGGCTGGCCCGGTTGCTGACGTCGTCCGGCCGCACGTCCGGGCGGGCCAAGCCGATGTTCACCGCGATGACCGACATCGGCAAGATCACCCTGTACGAGGGCACGATCCTGGACCGCGACGGCGACGGCCGCGTGCTGCTGCGGTCGGGCTACTCCCACCAGGACCGGCTCCGGTGGACGCCGAACTGGCGGCTGCCGTCCAGCGCGCACGTCGACGAGGACGGGCTGCTGCGCGTCTGGTACCTCGACAGCACCGGCGGCGCCGAACCGGCGACGGCGGCATCCGGCGCCACCGCGGGGAGTGCGTGAGCACCATGGGCCTGCTCATCCCGCAGAGCGTCAAGCCGGGCGATCCGGCGCCGCTGTCGTACGCCCAGGACGGCATCTGGATCGCCGACCGGCTCAACGCGGGCGAACCGACGTACACCACACCGATGGCGGTACGGTTGCGCGGGCCGCTTTCGCACACCGCGATGGCTTGTGCCGTGGCCGACGTGGTGGCTCGTCATGACGCGCTGCGCACAGTCATCCGGGCGCCGGAAGGACGGCCGCTGCAGTTCGTCGAGCCGTCCGTGCCGCAGCCGCTGGCGATGACGGATCTCACGGGTTTGCCGTTGCCGCAACGGTATCCGGCCGCGCTGGGGAAAGCTGCCGACCAGGCCAGGCAGTACATCGATCCGGCCGGTCCGATGGGCCGGTTCCACCTGTACCGGGTGGGCGACGATGACCACCTGCTGTTCCTGGCCGTACACCACCTGGTGTGGGACGGCTGGTCGATCAGCGTGTTCCTGCGTGACCTGTCCGACTACTACCGCTCGCATATCCACGGTGGACAACCAACCTTGCCTGAACTGCCTGTCCAGTACGCGGACTACGCTGCTTGGCAACGCGAAGCGGGCGCTGGCGCGGCCGAAGACCTGGAGTACTGGCGAGCGGAGTTGTCCGGCGACTTGGCGCCGTTCGAACTGCCGTCCGTCCGTCCGGCCGGAAGCGGCAACGCGGGCGCGGTCACTCAACTCCTTGTGCCCGAACAGGACCTGGACAAGATCAACGCTTTTGCCCGTGCCGAACGCGTCTCCCTGTTCATGCTGCTGAAAACCGCGCTGCACGCCGTGCTGCACCGGCTCACCGGGGCGCCGAAGGTGTCCACGGTCTTCCCGTGGGCGAACCGGGACGCGGCTGAGCTGGAGAACCTCATCGGGTTGTTCGTCAACCAGCTGGTGCTGCGGACCGACTGCGCGGAGGATCCGTCGTTCCGTGCGCTGCTGCGCCAGGTCCGGGGCAAGGCGCTGCACGCGTTCCGTCACGCCGGTTTGCCGTTCGAGCGGCTGGTGCGTGAGCTGGGCATCGACCGCGACCCCAGTCGCAACCCGCTGGACCAGGTGCGGCTCGGTTTCCAGAACGCCACCGACATGTCGTTGCTGGACCTGCCGGGCGTGCACAGCGAGATCGTGGAACTGCACAGCGGCGCCGCCAAGGAGAAGCTGGACCTGGTCGCGTGGGAGCAGCCCGCCGGGCTCGAGCTTGTCGCGGCGTACAACTCCGACGTGTTCGACGAACTGGCGGCGAACCGGTTGCTGCGCAGACTGGTACAGGTGATGACGGCCGCGTGTGCCGACCCTGAGCGGCCAGTCTCCGAACTGCCGTTGCTCGTGGACGGCGAACGGGCCGAATTGCTGCGCGCCGGTGAGACAGCGGCGCGCGGCGAGCCCTCCGGCACCGTGACCGGGTTGATCGCTGCTCAGATCGCACGGGTTTCCGATGCCCCCGCTGTGGTGTGCGGCGACGAATCGATGTCGTACCAGCAGCTGGGGGAGTCCTCTGGTCAGCTGGCCCGTGTGCTGCGTGACCGTGGCGTACGGCGTGGTGACGCGGTCGGGATCTACCTGGACCGCTCGATCGGTTTCGTCATCGCCGTGCTGGGAGTCCTGCGAGCGGGCGGGTACTACGTGCCCCTGGACCCAGCCGTACCCATAGCCCGCACGGAGCTCCTGTTGTCCGACGCCGAACCGGTTGTCGTCATCACCTCCGCCGATCTGGCGCAGGCGTTGCCGGGGCCGGTCGTCGTACTGGACGCGCTGGCTGATCCCGGCGGCGAAACCGACCCGGCCGGGTCCGAAGTGGACTACGCGTACGTCGTGTACACCTCGGGATCCACCGGGACACCCAAGGCGGCGACCATCTCACACCGGGCGGTCGTGGACATGGTGCGCCACCAGCAGGACATCATGCCCCTCGAAATCGGCGCCCGCGTGGCGCACAGGGCACCCATGACCTTCGACGTGTCGGTCATCGAGCTGTTCTGGACGCTGTGTTCAGGCGCCACCCTGGTTGTCGTGCCGCCCGCTGGCGGCGCCGACGTACGCGCGATCGCCACCCTCGCCGACAGGCAACAAGTCAGCGCGATGTTCCTTGTGCCGTCGATGGTTCAGGCGTTCCTCGCCGCTGACCCGCCCGCGCTGCCGCACCTGCGCGCACTGTTCTGCACCGGCGAAGCGCTCACCCCGGAACTCATCCGCCGGGTACGGGTGGTCGCGCCGGGCGTCACCGTGGTCAACATCTACGGCGCGACCGAAGCGTCGATCTACGCCACGACGTGGTCCATCGGCCCGGGTGAGGACATCCCGGCCGAAGTACCGGTCGGCAGGCCGCGGCCGGGCGTGCGGTGCCACGTGCTCGACGCGAAGCTGCGGCCGGTGCCGTTCGGCACGCAGGGCGAGCTGTACCAGAGCGGCATCGCGGTCACCCCGGAATGCGGCTACCTCGAACGGCCCGCGCTGACAGCCGAACGTTTCCTGCCCGATCCGTTCGGCACTGAGCCGTCGGCGCGCATGTACCGCAGCGGTGACCTGGTGCGGATGTACCCGGACGGCACGTTGCACTACGGGAGCCGGGCCGATCGGCAGCTCAAACGGCACGGCGTGCGAATCGAACCCGCCGAGATCCAAGCCGCGCTCGAAGACCACCCGGACGTCGCGCAGGCGCACGTGATGGAGCACGACGGCCATCTGGTCGCCTACATCGCGGCTTCGAGCGTGGACTTGGCCGCGGTGCGGGCGATGGCCGCTGCCACGTTGCCGCGCCAGCTGGTGCCGTCCCGGTATGTGCGCCTGGATCGATTTCCGCTGACTCCCAATGGAAAGCTCGACGTGCGCGCGTTGCCACCGCCGGGCGGCGAGCCGGATCGTGCCGGAGTGCGCGTGGCTCCGCGCGGTGACGCCGAACGTGCCGTCGCTTCGTCCGTCGCCGAGTTGCTCGGGCTGGAACAGGTCTGGGCTGATGACGACTTCTTCCAGCTGGGCGGCACTTCGCTGCAAGGTGCCGAACTGGCCTACCGGCTGAGCGGGGAGTTCGGCACGCCGGTGAACGTCCGCGCGGTGTTCGAGGCGCGGTCCGTCGCCGAACTGGCCGCTCGCGCGACTGGCGCCGACCAGCCGGACCTGGCCTTCGCGCAGGACACCCGGCTGGACCCCGCGATCGCGGTGGACGGCGTGCGGCCCGTGGACCTCGAACGGATCGCCGACCCGCGGCACGTGCTGCTCACGGGTGCCACCGGCTTCCTCGGCGCGTTCATGCTGCACGAGTTGCTGGCCAGAACGCGCGCGCACGTGTATTGCCTGGTGCGCGCTTCCGACGACGCTGCCGCGGCGAAACGTGTCGTGGCCGCGCTGCGGTCCTACCAGCTCGACGACGACGTCTCCCGAGTGACCGCGCTGGCCGGGGATCTGGCCGAGCCACGGCTGGGCCTCGGCGCCGAACAGTTCGCCGGCCTGGCCGAGACGGTGGACGCGATCTTCCACAACGGCGCCCGCGTGAACCACCTCGACTCGTACGCCCGGCTGCGTGCCCCGAACGTACTCGGAACTGTCGAGGTTCTGCGGCTGGCCACCGCCGCACGCGTCAAACCGGTGCACTTCGTGTCCACGATCGGCCTGGTCTACGGCACGGGCGACAACCCGGCGGTGCTGGCCGAGGACCGGCGCGTGCCGGCGGATCAGGTGCTGCCCAACGGTTACGTCGCCAGCAAGTGGGTCGCGGAGGAACTGGTGCACGCGGCGGGGGAGCGCGGCATTCCCGTCGCGGTGTACCGGCCGAGCCGCGTGTGCGGGCACTCCGGGACCGGTGCGGTCGGGACGGACGACGCGTTCTGGAACCTCGTACGCGCCATGATCGCGATCGGCGCGGCACCGGACACCGGCATCACCGCCGACTTGGTTCCCGTCGACCATGTCGCGGGCGCGATCGTGCACCTGTCGCGGCTACCCGGCACGGCAGGCACGACGTTCCACCTGACGAGCGTGAAACCGTTGCCGGTCGCGCAGGTTGTT
Organism: Kibdelosporangium phytohabitans; assembly: GCF_001302585.1. GTDB lineage: Bacteria > Actinomycetota > Actinomycetes > Mycobacteriales > Pseudonocardiaceae > Kibdelosporangium > Kibdelosporangium phytohabitans. The sequence goes on from NZ_CP012752.1 coordinate 3,691,474, forward strand.
TCGCGGGTGCGCGCGATGGGGTACCCCATGGAAGTGCTGTCGGCCGCGCAGTGGCAGGCCCGGCTGGGCGACGCTTCCGCCGCGTCCGCTTCACTGAGCCTGGTCGCCACCCAGACCGACGTCACGGACGCGCTCGTGCCTGTCGTGTTCGGACGGACCAACACCGAGCGCGCACTGGCGGACGCCCACGTGCCAGCCGCCGACGTCAGCCAGGACCTGGTCGACCGGCACCTGGCCTATCTCATCCACAAAGGATTCATCCCCGCGCCGCAGGAGCACGGATGAACCGGGCCGGTCCACGCGCGTGGACCGGCCCGGTGTGTTCATCAGGAACGGTACAACCGCAGATGCGCCAGGTTGTCCGGCGCGGATCTCGTGACCGGCACACGGTCGTCGCCCGCGGCCAGCAGAGCCGGGCCCGTCATGGCGGGCTCGCCTCTCAGGATGGCCTCGTGTGTTCGGCGCACCACCATGCTCGGGTCGACGCCGAGCTCGTCGGCCAGCTGGTGACGCAGGTTCTCGAACACTTCCAGTGCCATGGCCCGTTCACCGCATCCGGCGAGTGCCGTCATCAACCGCGCATGTGCGGATTCGTGCAACGGATTCGCTGTGACGAACTGCCGCAGTGTGGTGACCGTCTCGCCGTGTCTGCCGATCCTCGCCGCGGCGTCGGCGTATTCCAGTAGTGCGATTTCGGCCTCACGCCGGAGATTCTCGAGGACGGTCTGCTGATACAGCCCCACCACATCAGCAGACGGATCGCCGCGCCAGAGCTCGATCGCGGCCTTGTAGTCGCCGACCGCGGATTCGATGCGGCCGGCCCTGAAATCGCGGCGCGCGTTGTCGAACAGTCTCCGAAATGCGAGCAGGTCGAGCTGGTTGTCGTCGACCTGCAACGCGTAGCCGCTGTTCATGGCCACCAGTACCTGCGCTGAGCGGCCATTCGGCTGGATCCGGCGGCGCAGCCGGGACATCTGAGACCGGACCAGGTCGACCGCTGTCCGTGGCGGGTGTGCGCCCCAGGCCGCGTCCACCAGGACATCGATGGTCACCGGCGTTCCCGGCGTGAGCGCCAGGATGCCGAGGATGGTCCGCTGCCGCTCCGAGTTCAGGTTGACCTGCCCGCCGTTGACCGAGATCCGCAACGGGCCCAGTACCTGGATCCGCAGGTCACGAGCAAGAAGTGGGCCCACTGAGCCGAGCCTGACCAGCTCCTTGGCCTCGGTCGCGGACAGCTCGAGCGCGGCCGCGATGCGCCGCAGCGTGCTCACCCTCGGCCGGGTGACCCGCTGCTGTTCGACGTCACGCAGCCCGGCGACACTGATGTTCGCGCGTTCAGCCATTTCGCGCTGGGTGAGGCCGGCGTGCCTGCGCAATTGCTGGACTATATTCGCCAATTCACGGTGAGTGTCATTACCGTACATGCAGCCCCCTGCGTATCCTTATAAACTCCACGTCGGTGAAGCGTGCAGGATCGCAGGACGCAGCCCGTAATAGTGTTATCATCTTTCGGCCCCCATTCCGTTTTCTGCCCTGCGCGGACTGATCCACGCAAATCACCACTGTAGTACGGCCCCGGGGGATCGGCAACCGCCGCCGCATAGCGCGACGCTGTCACCAGGCGACATCTCGGGCTGACCGGCGACAGTCGGCTGAATTTCAGCGAAAATCGAGGACATTCCGGCAAGTCGCGGCGCGTGTGGATTGCGTAAAGACGATACATTTCGTAGTCGAAAGGTCTATACCTTTCAGTAATTTGGGTGAATATGTGACCGCTTGTGGTTACAGACAGTGTCCACTGTGGTGGACGCCCGCTGGACGGCGGGCCGGGCTCCGCGTCACCGTCCGGGATGTACCGCGAACAGCGACGGCTTCCCGGCGCTGCGGTACGGCAGCCGGAAGGCGGCAGCCGCTTCGCCGAGGTCGACGATCGATCCGAGGACGCGTTCCAGGTCACCGATCGCCTCGGGCGCGTTGCCCTGGTCGTACGCGGCCAGCGGCGCGAAGTTGAGTGCGGTGACGTTGTTCCACGCGGTGGGCACGTCCATCGGTTCCGGCCGGACGACCGCGGGTGTGGCTGCCGCGAACCCGTGACTGTCGCCGCGGGCCGAGATCGTGTCAGCGACCAGTTCGCCGAGCAGACCTGCGAGCGGTTGCTCCGCGGCAACGGAAACACGAAGCAGGAAAGCGCGATCCGTGTAACGCCGTGCCGCGTCGGAGACGAGAGCGTGCGCTGTGACAGCGAATTCGTCCGCCGGTCTGGGAACGCTCCACACCCCGGTGGGAGGCGGGCCCTGCCGGGCGAGCCGGGCGAGGTCGGCGGCCCGGGTGGCGAGGTGGGATCGCAGTCCCGGGCCGATCCGGTAGGGCGCGACACCGACCGACAGCATGGCGGGGAACGGCAGTCCGGCGAGTTCGGACCATAAAGAATCCCAATGCTGTCGCTGATAGGTCAACGGCGTGATGGCTGTCAGCCAGGGATGCCGGGCGTCGTCCCGGCTGGTTCGCTGTGCTGTCAACCGTTTGCGAACCTCGACGATCCCATCGCTGTGCGGCTGGAACGGCTCGAGAACCCGGTGGGTCAGTGCCGTTTCCGTGACCGGTGCCGCCGCGAGGCGGCTGGGCAGCACGCCGAGTCCGGCACGCACGGCGAGCGCCTGGCGTTCGGCCGTGTCCCGGTCCACCCCTCCGGCGCGCACGATCAGGAAACCGTCCAGACGCGACTCGCCAGGACGGCTCAGGTACCGCATCTCGGCGTTGGCACCGGCCCGCGCGACGATCTCCCAGCACGAACGCAGCCAGGCCGAGTCGTCGGGCGGGGGAGCGGGCCGATCGCCGTCGTGGAAATGCACACCGCCGTGGATCTGCCCGGCCTGCGCGATGTTGCGTGCCGTTCCGGAGTGCTCGATGTGGACAGTCGTGGGACCGGGCGACCGTGGTTCTGGCGCGCCGGTGCCGCCGCCCGGTCGCGTCCCGACCGGCATCACCCGGCTCGCCGCCCAGGCCCACCACTGGCCGGTGCCCCGGACGGCGATCACCCCTGTCGATGTCATTGCAGCGGCGGCTGTTGCGCCCCTGCCTGCACGCCACCGGGTTGGGGAGCGGTGCCGTACGGGAGGTTCTCGATCGGAGGCATGCCGGACGGGAAGCCGTAGTCCTCGGGAACGTTGACGTTCTGCACGGCGGTGTGCAGCGCCTCGCGGCAGATCGAGTGCACCGCTTCCCGCATTGCCTTCAGCTGTTCCAGGTTCAGGATCCGCCCGATGGGATCGGGCCCCGTGCCCTGCGAGGAACCGTAGAAGTTCTGCGTGAGCAGAGTGCTTCCTTTTCGGACTCGCCACATCGTCCAGCCCAGGTACAGGCTGGTGCCGTACCGGAAGACCGAAACGTAGACGTAGTGGTGGCCTTCGACCAGGACCAGCCGGTTGCCGGTCACGCCCAGCGTGTTGTGCCGTCGTCCCGCGAAGCTGCGGATGGGGAACTCGCGCTCCCGCAGGCGGCCGACGATGTGGCTGTACACCGAGTCCGCTGCCGCCGCGCGGCCCGCCAGCAGCGTGGACCACTCGCTGATCGCTTCCTGTTTCTCACTGCCGAGGAACAGGGCCCAGCGGACGATGAACGCGATGACCCCGAAGACGATGCCCATGATCAGCAGCACGTCCTCGTCGTCGGAACTGCTGCGCGAGGTCGTCCCGATGAGCCCGCCGTTGATGATCCAGATGACGGTGAACAGGAGAAATGTGCCGATGGCCAATCTGCTCGAACTGCGCCACACCGCGCGTACGTCGTTTCGGCCGCTCGACTCGTCGAGCAGCAAATCAGTCGGTGTGTGCCTGAGCGTCTTCTCGAGGTATAACGCGTCCCCGTCCGCTTCTTCCGGTGATGGCTCCAGTGCGTTCGTCATGGAACGAACTCCTCCCGAGGCGATTCAGCGCCGGAAGGTTACACCCGCGCCATATCGCGCGTTGCGGGGGTTGTCCCGGCGACGCGGCCGCGGTTTTCCGTCTGTCACGAGCGAGTGCCGGCTCGTTTCTTGACGTCGTAACGCAGAATCACCACGCCGTTTCCGAACGAGGCACCCTCGATCAGCCGCAGGTCGTGCCGATCTTCGAAAACGCGCGTTCCCTTCCCGCGTGCCGCCGGGCAGATCCGCATCTGCACCTCGTCGACCATGTCCGCGGCCAGCATGTGGCGCATGAGCCGCAAACTGCCCCAGAGCAGGATGTCCTTGCCGTCCTGCTGCTTGAGTTCCTGGACGGTGGCAACCGGGTCGCGCGTCACGGTGGCGGCGGGGAAATCGCCCCAGGGCGCGTCGTCCAGTTTCGACGAGGCGACGAACTTGGTGAGGTTGTTGAACTTCTCGCCGAACTCTCCCTGGTCTTTGGCGTGTGGCCAATAATCCTTGGACATGGCGTACGTGTTCGCTCCGATGATCATCGTGTCGACCGAGTCGATGGCCCGCATCACGCTCGCCTTGTACGCGGGATCGGTTTTCCCGGAAAAGGGCGGTTCGGTCACGAAGCTGAGCCCGCCGTCCTCCTCCGCGGCGATGTTGTCGACGGTGACCCACTGCTGGACGATGAGCTTGCGCATGATGTCGGGAATTCCTTTGCCGGTTTACTGGTTTGTGCGTGACTGGTACGTGCGGCGCACGCTCGTGCCTTGGCTGAGGTCGGCGCCGTAGACGTGCAAGGTGATGGCGACTGCGTCACCGGTGTTGTGCACCTGGTGGATGTCGTCGGGCGGCGCGACGCCGCTGACCGAGCCGGTGGGGCGGTGCAGCCGGCCGACCTGGACCAGCCGGTCGCCGTCGATGTCGAAGACGTTCTCCGTCTCGGCGCCTTGCAGGATGACGAACGAGCACCACACGAGGTGGTCGTGGATCTCGGTGATCTGGCCCGGCCGCCACACCACGGCGGAGATCGAGAACGTGGCCTCGGCGTGCAACGTGTGGCGGGTGTACCCGTCGGCGGAGCCTTCCCGTTCCGCCGCGCTGAGCAGGTGCGCGCTCGGGCGCAGTTCGGTGAGGACGCCCGCCACCCGCTGGGCGGTGGTGTGCGGGTCGGTTTCCTGCCGGGTGCGCTGACGGATCCGGTCGATCAGCTCCGCGAGGCCGGGCCTGACGGTCGTGGGGGTGGTCATTGCGCTCTCCCTTCCAAGCGGTTCCCATCGTGGTCCGAGAATCACATGACGTCTAATGCCAAGGTTCAGGAGTTCTTACAAGTACTCTTTATGTGTGCTGAACCTGACCCAGCTCGCGGTGCTGGCCGCTGTCGCCCGGCACAGTTCGGTGACCGAGGCCGCGAAGGAACTGCACTACACGCAGCCGGCGGTGAGCCACCACCTCGCGCGGCTGGAAACGGCCACCGGCGCGAAGCTGATCCAACGCGTCGGCCGCGGCATCCGGCTCACGCCCCAAGGGGAGTTGCTGGCCGCTCGTGCCGCCGAGATCGTCGGCCGGGTGGGCGCCGCCGAAACCGAACTGGCCGCGCGGGTCGGGTTGCGGGCCGGGCGGGTCAGGCTGGCGGGCTTCCAGTCGGTGCTGAGCACCATCGTCCCGAAGGCAGCCGCCACACTGGCCCGCGCGCACCCGGGGATCGAACTGGGCCTCGTCGACGTGCACCCGGTGGAAGCACTGCGCCTGCTGCGCGCGGGCGAGATCGATGTCGCGTTGATCTTCCGGTACGCCGACACCCCGCGCGAGGAAGAAGGGCTGCGGCTGGTCCACCTGCTCGACGACCCGATCTACCTGGTCACCTACGAGTCCGGGCAGACCATCGCCGACCACCGTGACTCCACCTGGATCGGCGGGTGCGTGCGGTGCCGGGAGGAACTGGTCACCGTGTGCCAGCGAGCGGGGTTCACGCCGCGCATTTCCTTGGTCAGCGATGACATGGTCGTCATGCAGACGCTCGTCGCCGCGCGCATGGGCGTGACCACGTTGCCCGGCCTCGCCCTCCGCGCGCACCGGGAGCCCGGAATCCACGCCGTCGAGATCCCCGACAACCCGCGCCAGATCTACGCCGTCACCTACGGCGACCCGCCCGACCCGCCCGCCACCACCGCGCTCCTGCAGGCGATCCAGGCCAGTATCCGGATGACTGCCTGAGGTTGCCGGCGGGCCGGATCACCTCCCATCATCGGTCCTTCATTGTCCGGACCTTGTTGTCCGGCGAGCTTCCCCCGAGGCCGGTCAATTCGCACCCACTACACCTGGGTGCTGTGCATCGCTCCACCAGGAACGCGGTGTAGCCGGGCTGTCCGGTCATGGCAATCGAGGGGGGAACCTCACCGTGCGCGAGTTCAAAGGCCTATGCCTTGTTCTCCTGATTTCGGCGTTGTACCCGGCGCTTCTGCCCGCGACGGCGCAAGCGGCGCCGACGCCGGGTGTGCGTGCCAGTTACGCCAACCCGGTCCGCACGAACGGGCGTGTCGACGCGAAGGCCACCGTCGCACGGCTGCGGGAAATGAACGCCAACACGTACGCGTTCCTCGTCCACAACGAGAACGACTGGAACGGTTTCGGACCGTTCCTGCGCGAGGCCCAGGACGCCGGTCTCGTCACGTGGGCCTGCCTGGTACCGCCATCCGAGTGCCCCGGCGTCGAGGAAACCTGCTCGAACTACCTGCCGCACAAGAAGGACTACATCGCCTGGGCCAGGGCGATCGGCGCGCTCGCCAAGAAGTACCCGGTGCTCAGGGCGTGGGCGATGGACGACTTCGTCTACAACAAGGCGTTCTCCACGCCGTCGTACACCGGGCAGATGCGTGCCGCCGCCGGCATCGACCTCTACCCGGTGGTCTACGTCCGCCAGCTCGACGCGGCGTTCGTGAACTCGTACGCCGACGCCGTGGACAGCCTGATCCTGCCGTTCAACGACTCCCCGAACCGAAACACCGTGTGGACGGGCTCGTTGCGCGGTCATCTGAACACAGCTGTCGGACTTCTTGCGGCGAAGAACAAGAAGCTGCTCCTGATGCCGTACGCGTCGACACTGTCGAACACCACCGTCACGCCGGATGTCGGTTACGTGACCGCGGTGACGGCGGTGGGTATCGAGTACATGAAGGCGGGGGAGATCGCAGGCGTCGTCCAGTACGCGCTGCCATTCACACCCGGGCTCCCGCAGGCGAAGGACGTGTCGTTCGCCCACACCGGACGCGGTGGACTGGTGTTCACCGTGCACAGCAACACCGACACGCAGGCGGGCGGCTTCGTGGCGGCCAGCACCACCGTCCGGCTCGACGCGGGGTCCACGTCGTGCTCGATGGTGTTGCGGCACCAGGACGACTGGGCGGCAACACGCCGGGCTACCACATGAAGCAGGCGCTCGTCGGTGGCACGAAGGTGTGGGAACGCGACATCGCCAGCGGGGGCACCGACTGGTACACGTCCTCGCCGCGTGATCTGGCGCCGTACCTGTCCAGCTGGACCGGCACCTTGGCCTCGCGGCTCCACCAGGCGAAAGGCGTCGCGAACCACCGGGTGCTCGTGCGGTTCGACGACATCCAGCCGACCGGGTGCCACATCGCCGACCCCGGCTTCGAATCCACCGGCGGGTGGGCGTTCACCAGGGACAACGGGCCGGTGTTCGGCGGCATCCACATCTCCGACCCGGCGTATTCGTCGACGGTGCACAGCGCCGTCGCGGCGGCCTACGCGAGCTGACACCCGCGCGGCGTGGGCCTCCGAGCAGTGCCCACGCCGCGACCGGTTGCGGTCACCGCGCGGCTTGCACAAGGAAATCGCAAGGTTCACAGCAGAAACTCGCCGCACTGGGGAGTGACGCACTGGAGGGCACTGCATGAACCGAAAGAGACATCGGTGGGCGTGTGCGGGCGTTGCGTTGACGGTCGCAGCCAGCTTGGTCGCCGTAATCCCGAACGCAGCATCGGCCGATCCCGGCAGGCCGTGGACCGCGCGGACCGAGAAATCCGTGCCGGTGACCAAGATCGTGGCGGAACCGGCCGGTCCGGACGCCGCGGAGGAGAAGGCTCTCAAGAGCACACCTGCTGTTTCGTGGCCCGCACCCTCGGTCAGCGAGGTCTCGCTCGACGCGCGGCAGCGATCCGCTTCGGCCGGACCGATCCGGGTGACCCGCGGCGACCCGGCCAGGGCCGGCGCGGCGGAAACCAAGATCCGCTTGGAAATACTCGACAAGCGCCTCGACGGGCCCACCTTCCGGGTGTCGGGCGCGAAGAACGAACCGCTGTCGGTCGAGGTCGACTACTCCGGTTTCCGTGACGCGTACGGCGGCGACTGGGCCAACCGGCTCAAGCTCGCCCTGCTGCCGGACTGCGCGCTCAGCACGCCGGAAGGCGAGAACTGCCAGGCGAAACCGCTGAGCACGCGCAACGACGGCGCGGGCAAGCTGTCAGCCGACGTGACACCGGGGCACAACCAGCTCTTCGCGGTCACCGCGGCGGCGTCCTCAGGCGCGGGCGACTACCAGGCGAGCTCGCTCTCCCCGGGTTCGACGTGGTCGAGCGGGACGTCGTCGGGCGACTTCAACTGGCAGTACGAGATGCACGCGCCGCCGGCGCTGGACGGGCCCGCGCCCGAACTGGCGCTGTCGTACTCGTCGGGCAACGTCGACGCCCGCACGTCCGCCACGAACAACCAGCCGGGCTGGGCCGGTGAGGGCTTCGACTTCAACCCCGGCGGCTACATCGAGCGCCGGTACGCGAGCTGCTCAACGGACACCAAGGACAGCAACAACTCCAAGAAGACCGGCGACCTGTGCTGGCGTACCGACAACGCCACGTTGCAGCTCAACGGCAGCGGAGGCGAGCTGGTCCGTGACGACGCCACGGGTGCGTGGCGGCTGCGCAGCGACGACGGGTCGAAGATCGAGCGTGTGTCCGGCAAGGACAACGGCGACAACGACGGCGAGTCGTGGAAGATCACCACGAAGGACGGCACGCAGTACTTCTTCGGCCTGAACAAGCTCCCGGGCTGGACCACCGGCAAGGCGACCACGAATTCGGCGTGGACCGCACCGGTCTTCGGCAACCACGCCGGCGAACCGTGCAACAAGAGCACCTTCGACGCGTCCTGGTGCCAGCAGGCGTGGCGGTGGAACCTCGACTACGTCGTCGACGTGCACGGCAGCACGATGAGCCTGTTCTACAAGACCGAGACCAACAACTACGCCCGCAACCTGACTCCCACCAAGGTCAGCGGCTACGTGCGGGACGGCTACCTCGAGCGCATCGACTACGGCCAGAAGGACGGCGAGGTCTACACCAAGCCCGCCGTCGCCCAGGTCGTGATGACCGTCGCCGACCGGTGTGTCCCCGGCACCGAGTGCGTCACCACCAAGCCCGCGAACTGGCCGGACACCCCGCTGGACCAGCAGTGCACCAGCACCACGAACTGCGGCACGAAGCAGACGCCGACGTTCTGGACGCAGAAGCGGCTGGCCAAGGTCACCACGAAGGTGTGGAACGCGGGCGCGTACAAGAACGTCGACGAGTGGACGCTGACCCACTCCTTCCCGGCGCCGGGCGACGGCACCAGAGCGGGCATGTGGCTGGCGTCGGTCAAGCGCACCGGCCTGGTCGGCGGCACAGCGAGCCTGCCGGAGGTCAACTTCGACGGCATCCAGCTGGCCAACCGGGTGGACGGGATCGACGGCATCCCGCCGATGAACTGGTGGCGGATCAAGTCGATCCGCACCGAGACCGGCGGTGAGCTCGCGGTCGGCTACCTGCCCAAGGAGTGCGCCGCGCCGGGCAACCTGCCCGCCGAGGACAGCAACGCCAAACGCTGCCACCCGCTGAAGTGGACGCCCGACTCACTGGACGACCAGGCCAAGGAACGCAAGGACTGGTTCCACAAGTACGTGGTGTCCGACGTGACCGAGAAGGACCTGACCACTGGTCTGGCCCCGCAGGTCACCAAGATCAACTATCTTGGCACGCCCGCGTGGCACCACGACGAAGAGGACGGTCTGGTCCCGGCCGAGCGCAAGACCTGGTCGCAGTGGCGTGGCTACGACCGCGTGCAGACGATCAAGGGCCAGCAGGGCAGCCCGCAGGAGCAGACCGAGGTCCTGTACTTCCGCGGCATGGACGAGGACAAGACGGCCGCGGGTGGCGTGAAGGACGTCAAGGTCGTCGACTCCAACGGTGTCGCTGTCGACGACAGCAACGACCTCGCCGGTTCCGAACGTGAGCGGATCACCTACGACAAGGCCGGCGGCACCGTCACCCAACGGGCCATCACCGACCCGTGGGTCTCCACGCCGACCGCGACCCGGGTGCGCAGCTGGGGTACGACGAAGGCCTACCGGGTCGGCGAATCCGCCGTGCGGCAGACCGAGGCGCACCCGAACGGCGCGCAGCTGAAAACCGGGTCGAACAACGTCTTCGACGCCAACGGGCTGCTGATCCGGTCCGAGGACCTCAACGACGTCGACAACCCGAACGACGACACCTGCACCAGGTACAGCTACACGCACAACCCGGCGACCAACCTGATGGACCTGGAGTACCAGGAAGAAACGGTCCGGGTCGCGTGCGACAAGACGCCGAACCTGCCCGCGGACCTGGTCGACGTCGAGCGAACCTTCTACGACAACAACGAAAACCTCGGCGCCACACCGGTCCGCGGCGACCCGACGCGCCGCGACGAGCTCAGCGGGTGGGCCAACGGCGTTCCGGTGTTCAAGACGGTCGGCCGTACGGTTTTCGACGGCTACGGCCGGATCGTCGAGACGGCAGACGTCTTCGGCAAGGAAGCCACGACGAAGTTCGAGTCCAGTGTGGGCGGTCCGGTCACGAAGGTGACGACGACCAACGCGCTCGGCCACTCGTCGGTCACCGAACTGGAACCGGCGTGGGGCGATCCGCTCGTGGTCACCGACACGAACGGCAAGCGCACCGAAACGGCCTTCGACCCGCTCGGCCGCGTGACCAAGACGTGGCTGCCGGGACGAAACCGCGCGCAGAGCCCGAACATCGAGCACAGCTACCTGATCCGTCCCAACGGGGCGAACGCGATCACGAACCGCACGTTGCAGCCCGACGGCGGGTACGAGACCGACATCGACCTGTACGACGGCCAGATGCGGTTGCGGCAGAGCCAGGACCCGGCTCCCGGCGGCGGACGTGTCGTCGTCGACACGATCTACGACTCCCGCGGCCTGGAGATCAAGGTCAACGGGCCGTACTACAACGACGCCCCGCCCGGCCCCGACGTGGTGACCCCGGACGAGGCGATGCTGCCCGCGCAGAAGGTCTCCGAGTACGACGGGCAGGACCGGGTGACCGCCGAGATCTTCAAGATCGAAGGCGTCGAGAAGTGGCGCACGACGCACAGCTACTCGGGCAGCCAGTACTTCGTCGACCCGCCGGACGGCGAAACCCCGACCAGCAAGATCATGGACGCCGAAGGCCGGTTGGTGGAGTTGCGCCAGTACAAGGGCAACGCACCGACAGGGGAGTACGACAAGACTTCGTACACCTACACCCCGCACGGTCAACTGGAGACCGTCACCGACCCGGCGGGCAACGTCTGGCGGCACCACTACGACCTGTTGGGCCGGGCGGTCAAGACCGAGGACCCGGACCGCGGCGTCACCGAGGTCACGTACAACGACGGCAACGAAGTCGCCACACGCAAGGACGCCCGAGGCCGGGTTCTCGCGTACAGCTACGACGAACTGGGCCGTGAGAAGGCGGTGCACGAGGGGTCGCTGAGCGGCCCGAAGCGTGCCGAGTGGACATACGACAAGCTGCCGGACGGCACCGCGGTGCCCGGCATCCCGGTCTCGTCGACGAGATACGTGGACGGAAACCAGTACACCCAGTCGATCACCGGGGTGGACGCGGGCAACCGGCCGACCGGGATGAGGATCACGATCCCGGCGTCCGAGGGCAAACTGGCCGGTACGTACGACTTCGGCACCAACTACCTGGCGGACGGCGCGGTCGGCCAGGCGTCCCTGCCCGCGGCCGGTGGTCTCGCGGCGGAAACGCTGACATACGGTTACAACAGCCTCGGTCTGGCAAGCACGTTGAGCGGCAAGACGACCTACGTCACCAACACCGCCTACACCCCGTACTCGGAACCGCAGCAGGTGACGCTGTCCGCGGGTGGCAAGTGGGTCAAGCGGTCCGCCGAGTACGAGATCGGCACCCGGCGGGTCGCTCGCACGGTGACCGAACGCGAGACGCCGGGCCGGCTGGTGTCGAACGTGTCGTTCAACTACGACCCCGCGGGCAACATCACCCGGATCGCCAACCAGCCGGGCGCCGACACGGGCGAGCAGGCCGACACGCAGTGCTACCAGTACGACTACCTGCGCCGGATGACCGGTGCGTGGACGCCACGCGACGGAAACTGTGCCGCGGCACCGAGTTCCGGAGCACTCGGCGGCCCGGCCCCGTACTGGCACGGGTGGACCTACGACAAGGTCGGCAACCGGACGAGCGCGACCAAGGTCGGGCCGGACGGCAAGACCACGTCGAGCACGTACACATACCCGGCGCCTGGCCAGGCCCGCCCGCACGCCGTGCAGAAGGTGAGCACGACGAGCCCGTCCGGTACCAAGGTGGACGAGTTCGGCTACGACACAGCGGGCAACACGACCAGCCGCAAGCTGGGAACATCGCCCGGACAGACCTTGGAATGGGACACCGAGGGCCTATTGACCAAGGTGGCCGAGGGCGCGAAGGTCACGTCGTACGTCTACGACGCAGACGGGCAGCGGTTGCTCCGCCGTGACACCAGCGGCACAACGCTGTACCTCGGCACAACCGAGGTGTTGCTCGCGCCGAACGGTGTCGTGAGCGGCACTCGCTACTACAAGCACGAAAACGAGACAGTCGCGGTCCGTACCTCGGACGACAAACTCCACTGGCTCGACCCCAACCACGTCGGCACGGCCGAGTTGTCCATCGACGCGCAAACCCAAGAGGTGACGCGGCGGCGGACGGATCCGTTCGGCGAGACACGCGGCGCCCAGGCGACGCAATGGCCGGGGCAGAAGGGGTTCGTCGGCGGCACGATCGATGCCGACACCGGCCTGACGCAGCTGGGCCAACGGGCCTACGACCCGTCAACGGGCAAGTTCATCTCGGCGGACCCGGAGATCGAGTACACCGAGCCGCAGCAGATGAACGCGTACGCGTACGCCAACAACAACCCCGTCACCTTCTCCGACCCGGACGGCCGGTTCTGGGTGGTCGTGGTTGTCGCGGCTGTCGTGCTCCGGGTGGTCGCGGTCAGAGTGCTCGTGCCCTTGATGATGCGGTTCGTGGTGCCGGTGCTCAAACGGTTCGGCGTCTGGGTCGCCAAACAGCTGTGGAAGGGCATCGGCTGGCTGGCCAGGAAAGTCGGCATCGCGTGGCAGTACGTCGAGAAGACAGTCATGACCTACGTGGTGAAGACGGTCAGAACGTGGGTGGCGAAGACCGTCAAGAAGGTCCAGCAGTCGAAGGTCTGGAAAACCACGAAGAAATGGGTGACCAAGACCTTCAGCAAGGCGAACATCAAGAAGGCGGTCAAGAAAGTCGCCAAGAAGGTCGTCAAAAAGGTCATCCGCAAGATCCAGGAGCATCAGAAGACAAAGAAGAAGCGCAAGGAAGAACCGCACCCCCGCAAGCTGAAGACGAAGCTGTACTCGGCGGGCAACAGCACTGAGAAGAAGGTGAATCCGAACCGGAAGGGCAAGGATTTCGAGGTGGACAGCCTCGGCACGGTCAAATCGCAGACCGGGAAGCCCGCGCTGGAGAGAAAGGGCGTGTCGTCGTTCGACACCAAGGAACGCCTCGCCCAGCACGCTTCGGGATTCGCCTGGTCCCTGCCAGAGGGGTACGAGCTGCCGGAGGGCCTGGCCTGGGTGAAGGACAACGACCCGGAGGGCCACCACACGATCTACCCGACCAGGGACATGTCGTTCGACGAGTACAACAGCAAAGTGAAATCGATGCCCTGGAAGAAAGAGGGCGAACGTAGAATGGAGAGATGAGGTGGACCGGCTGATGATTCACCACAGGGCGTGGGAGGCGCTGGGGCGTGCCGACGAGGCGTATGGCGCCACCCGGGACGCTGTCCTGCGCGACGAGCCGGTCGGCAGGCTCCGCGAAGCGTTCGCATCGGGTTCCGGCGACCGCCTGGCACTGCGTTTCCTCGGCTACATCGCCCCGACCCGGCCGGACATCGTCCAGGAGCTGATCCCGGAACTGTTCGACTACTGCCTCGGCATGGACCCGTACGCGACCCGCGCCAGGTACCTCCTGGCCGGTCTGCGGCCGGACCAGCGGGATTCGCGGCTGGAACCGCTGGTTTCCGCGCGGGTCGCCGACCCCGATCCGGAAAGCGACACGGAGTTGCGCGCCCTGGCCATGACGCTGGAACAGATCGGCCGGTTGGACTGGCTGGAGCGGCTGAAGGACGCGGTTCGGGATTCACCCAGCGAAGACCTCCGCGGAATAGCGGAGGACTTCCCGGAATTCAGCTGAGAAGACTGTGGTGTGGTTGCCCGAACGGCAACCACACCACAATCACAATTCACCTTCGGCTCTGAAGGGCGCTTGGCTTGAGATCAACAACAATCGCTGTCGTCATGGCTGCCGCCTGCTTGGTGCCCGGTTCACCCGCCCACGCCGCCGAGCCTGAGCCGGAAAGCCCGGTTGAACTGACCGCACTGGGGTCCGAGACCACGCGGGTGTTCCAGAATCCGTCCGGTACGAGGACGGTCGAGGAATTCGCGAGGCCGTTCCGGGCACGGACACCGGACGGCTGGGCACCGGTGGACACGACGCTCGTGCGCGATCCGGACGGCACAGTGCGGCCGAAGGTGACGCCGGTGAAGGTGAAGCTGTCCGGCGGCGGCAGTGGGGCGCTGGTGGCCGCGCAGCGGGACGGCAACGAACTCGCGTTGGCATGGCCCAGTGCTTTGCCGGAGCCGAAGCTCGACGGCGACACGGCCACGTACCCCGGTGTCCTGCCTGGGGTGGACCTGCGGGTCCGGGCCGATGTCGACGGGTTCTCCCAGGTCCTCGTCGTGCACAACGCCGAGGCCGCGGCGAATCCGGCGCTGCGGCAGATCAAGTACCGGGCCAGTGGCTTGCGCGTCAAGGTGGGCGAGAACGGGACCACGACGGCCGTCGACACCGCGGGCAACGCGATCTTCGTGTCCGGTGCGCCGACCATGTGGGAGACGCCCCCGGCGACACGGGGTGCGACCACGCCGGAGCTCGACCACAAGCCCATGCAGGTGCGTGTCGACGGCAACGAGCTGACCGTGTTGCCGGACGCGAACATGCTGGCTGCGGCCGACGTCGACTACCCGCTGTACATCGACCCGTCCTACAGTGCGACGCAGTACCGCTGGACGTCGGTGAACGGTCTCGACGCGACCGAGGACTACTGGACCAAGCAGCGGGACACGGCCAGGGTCGGCTATCAGAACTACAGCTCGCCTGCTTCGCGGTACCGCTCGTTCTTCCAGTTCAACTCGGCGCCGTTCGCCGGTTCACGTGTGCTGCGGACCTGGTTGGCGATCACGCTCGACCACTCCGGCGCCTGTGCCGCCACCCCGGTGGACCTCTGGCACACCAGGGCGATCGACCCGGCCGTGAACACGACGTGGAACACCACCGCGAACCACTGGCTGTCCAAACTGGACACAAGATCCGGCAACGCCAACGAGGGCTCCGGCTGCGGTGGCCAGCCCGACAAGCCCATGGAGTTCAGCTCGACCGCGATGCAGGCGGTGGTGCAGAACGCCGCGAACATCAAGGCCAGTGCGCTGACGTTCGGGTTCCGCGCGGCCAACGAGAGCGACGCGGGGCAGTGGAAGAAGTTCCACCCAGCCACGGCCAAGCTCGTGGTCGAGTACAACATCGCCCCACGCGCGCCGATGAACTTCACGACCGTGCCGCCGACGCCGTGCGGCACCGCGACCGCGCCGACCGCGTTGAACACCGCGACGCCGACCTTCTCCGCGATCGCGTCCGATCCGGACAGTGACAACGTGCGTGGTCAACTGGAGATCCTGGACAACGACACGGTTGTCAAGACCATGGACGGCCCGACGATCGGATCGGGCGGGGCGTTCTCGTGGACCCCGGTCGCCGCCGGGGTGCTGCCGGAGGACCAACCGGCGAAGGTGTTCAACCACCGCGCCAGGATCAAGGACGCTGGACTGTCCAGTCCGGACTCGCCACGCTGCTACTTCACCGTCGACCGGACGCGGCCTGCCCTGCCGGCCATCACCTCCGCTGATTTCCCCGACCGGACTGCGGTCCGCGGGATCGGCGAGCTGGGCACCGTGACGTTCACGAGAGCCGCGGGTGACAACGACGTCGCCGGCTTCCGCTACGGTTTCCAGCAGGACAAGACCACGATGTGGGTGGCGGCCGACGCGGACGGCTCAGCCACCGTGCCGATCACCCTGTGGGACGACACCTCCACCAGGCCGCTCTACGTGCGCGCGGTCGACCGGGCGGGCAACATCAGCCCGGCAGGTCCAGTGTGGACGATGATGGCCCACGCGCGGACCGTGCCGGGAACGCCGGTTCGCGCGGACACCAACGGTGACCGCCGCGCGGACTTCGCGATGTTGTTCGACCAGGGCAACGGTCGCACCGCGGCGTGGAACTTCCTGTCGACCGGCAGCGGGTTCTCCTCCGGTTACGTCGGCTGGGACACCGATGTCAGCGGCGGCTTCCCGATGTACCGCATCAAGAGCGCGAACGGTGACTTCGACGGCGACGGCCGCAGCGACATCGCCGTGCTGCGCGAAGACCCGGACCGCAAGGTGCGGCTGTACCTGCTGCGCTCGGACGGCAACCGGTTCGACGCGGAAAGCGAGCCCGCCTGGACAGGTGACTACCGCCTGTCCCACCTCCGGCCGGTCGCGGGTGACTTCGACGGGGACGGTGACGACGATCTCGCTGTGTTCCAAGGACTCGCCGGTGCGCAGACCAAGCTGTGGGTGCACCACGTCAGCGGCGGGGTGTTCGCGCCGCCCGTGCTCCGCTGGGACAGTGGCGCCAACGGCCTCGACGTCAACCACCTCTCGCCGGTCGCGGGAGATTTCGACGGCGACGGTGACGACGACATCGCCGCGTTCCGGGGCGCGCCCGGCACGACGCAGACGAAGCTCTGGACGCACGTGTCGACCGGCACCGGCTTCGCCGCGCCGGTGACGCAGTGGGAAAGCACCACCTTCGACCGGGCACGTGCGACGTTCGTCACGACGAACGTCAACGGTGACACCGGGAACAAGGACGAGATCGTGGCCGAGTACGACCGGGGCAACGCGTCGGCGCAAATGATGCTGTTCACGGGCAACGGCAGCGGCTGGACCACGTCGGTCGGCTGGGAAAGCACCAGCTTCGACGCGCGCAAGGCATCACTCGCCGCGGGGGATTTCAACGGCGACGGCAAGGGCGACATCGCCACGCTGTACGACACCGGCAACGGCCAACGGCAGATGTACACGTTCGTCTCGGCCGGGTCCGTCTTCGCCGACAAGCGCATCGACTGGCAGGGCAAGGTCGCAGACGTGCCGGACGCCGTCTACATCGAGCCAGGCAGGCGTTATCGCCTGCAGCCGCTGCACTCCGAGAAATGCGCCGGGGTCCCGGCGGGCAACGTGGCCAACGGCGGGCCGTTGCAGCAGCAGGACTGTGTGCAGGGCGCGAGCCACCAGCAGTTCGAACTGGACCGGATCGGCAGCACGCCGTACCTGCGGATGAGGACGACGACCGGGAAGTGCCTGGACGTTCCCGGTTGGTCGCACGAGGACAACACGGCGATCGGCCAGTGGACGTGTGAACCGGCCGGTGTGCCGCAGGCGAACCAGCAGTTCCGTCTCGACTACGTCAGCGGAACGGGCATGGACGTCGTGGTGCAGCCGCGGATCGTGCACAGCGACAAGTGCGTGACCGTGGCAGGTGCCAGTACCGCGAACAACGCGGCCATCGTCCAAACGCCCTGCTCGGGCACGGCCAACCAGCGATACGTCCTGCGGATTGAGCCGTGACGCCCGGCTGCGGAAACAGTGGGAAGGATTGAGGATATGTCAGCAGTTCTGTCAATGCGGCGCAGAATAGCGCCCATCGTGTGCACGATGGCGTTGCTCGGCGGCATGGCCGCGGCGGGTGGTGCGACCGCGAGTGCGTCCGTGCCGCTGGCCGCGCAACCAGCTCCAGGGGGAAAGACCAACTTCGTTGTCTCGCTCGGCGGTTTCCGGACCAACCGCACCGACAACTGGCTGCGGATCAGCCAGTACACCTTCAACCCTGACAACGGCACGGTGACCGCGCAGTGGTGGCGGTGGAACCAGGGCAACATGCGGGACATCAGGGTCGACACGCCTGTCGCGGCAGCCGACTGTGGCCCCACGCAGTGCTACACGCGGACACCGAAGCGGTTCATGTCGGGACCGTCGGAAACCGTGAGCGGGACCTATGAGGTCGACGGCTCGGCGCTGACTGTCTTCTGGCCCAGCGGGAGCGCGAAGCTGGAGGAGCGGTGGACGGTCAACACCGTGGCGCGCACCGACGGCTCAGTGGATCCGTCGCTGGTCCAGCTGGACTGGGCGGGCGCGGGCAGCGGGTTCACGGCGACCGCGGGGTACGGGTTCGGTTCCAACGCCCCCTTCTCGGCCAGCGCCAGCGCGAGCGACCTGATGTTGCCGGAGAACAAGGTGAACTACTCCTACCGGTACTCCGGCATCTCGAAGGGCCAGCTCGGCTCCGGGAGCAGCTCCATGAGCCTGCCGGTCTACAAGCAGTGCCGGGATGCGCGCTGCATCGGCACGGCGACCAAGACCGCGGCGGGCGCCGGATGCACGTACTACCCGCCGGGTGAGAGCAAGGAGAACACGACGATCAACTTCTACCTGGCCTCCATCGCCGGGGACCGGCGCAACGCCTATGAGCACTGGTACCGGTGCCTGGGCTACCGGCCGTCCACCGGGCAGACGTGCTACAAGATGAACTCGCACGTCAAGCCGCTGATCCAGGTCATCGACGACAACGGTGGCTTCCGGGGCTGGGTGGGGGCCGAGACCTCCTTCAGCAGCACCGCGGACGGCAACTCCGACGGCGACCCGATCGGTGACACGCTGAGCGTGGTGAAGGCAGGCCCGCGGGTGCTGTCTCCCTGACCGAGCAGAACCTGAAGTGATGCGGAGTGGCACCGGTCAACTTGACCGGTGCCACTCTGGTGCAACGGCCCTGCCCGAAACCCTCCGCCAAAGCAGCCGCTCGTAAAGGCTCGCGGCCAGGCAGGCGCCACTTGCCAACCAGGACGGCGCCCAGCAGTTCCGACGGCAACCCCCTGGTCCTGATGGCTGACGGCACCCGCAAGCCGATCAAGGACATCACGCTCGGGGACAACGTCCTGGCGCCGGGTCCGACAACCGGGCGGACCGAGGTTCGCGAGGTGACCCACGTCCGGTCGTACGCGAGTCAGCGGACACTGGTCGAGGTCGCTGCCGGTTCCGACTCGGGCAGTGGCGGAACGGTGGTGGCGACTGACGACAACCCGTTCTGGGTGGAGTCGGACAAGCGCTTGTCCAAAGCCGTCGACCTGAAGCCTGGTCACAAGTTCGCTACCGCCGACAACCGAGACGTCACCGCCACCGGTACGCGGTCGTGGAACGAAGTCCGCCGTGCTCGCTCGCGCGGACAAGCAGCCGCACGGCACACCGGTTGGCCCGTGTGAGAGTCGGATGTGTTCAGGCTGAAGTTCGTCACGCGAGACCGTCAGCGACAGGACGCAACCATCATGAGGTTCTCGAACGAAGTCGATTCCGTATTGCGAGAGGTCGGATGGTCCCCGGGCAGGCAACGGGATGTCACGTCATGGCGCGAACTGTTCGAGGACCGCGACATCGCGATGCATGACGCAGCCGAGGGATTCTTTCCGAGTCCGGTGGGCTCGCCGTGAATGTCCGCGGATCCGGGTGACAGTCGCTCGCGCGCCATTTCGGCTTGATCCGTTCTTCGCCGATGGTGAAGAGGACAGATTCCTGGGGGAGCAACCGCTTCAGTGAACAGTCGAGGTATCCACGGCCAGGCGAACACCCCGGCGCCCTTGACTGATGTGGATGGCTTACGAGCGTACCTGCGCACGGGGGCAGCGCGACAACCCGACACTCAAGCACCTCACCGCCTTGGCGACGTTCTTCGGTGTGCCGCCTGCTTACTTCCTCGACGAGAAGGTCCGTGATGAGGTCGAGGGTGCGCTGGCGTTGATCAACGCGTTGAAGGACGCGGGTATTCGAGACGTCGCCCTGCGAGCGGCCGGGTTGCCCGCCGAGAGCCTCGGTACGATCGGCCTGGGGGACTTTGTGCTCAGCGGCTTGCGCTACGCGGCGACCTGTGCCGGTGCTCGTCGCCTCGAATACGGGCGCTTGCTTGGCTAGGCAGGCGGGAGGGGAGCCGCAAGGCTCTCCTGATCAGGGCTTTCCGTACGTGGCTTCCTTGATCTCACGCCGTGCGTAGTCGTCCATGGTCTTGCTGCCGGTTTTCCACAGCGTTTCCTCTATGCCGCCTGCCGGGAAGGCTCGGTTGCTGCCGACCGAGTTCACGCCGCCGCGTACTGCTCCGGTCGCGCCGCCGAGCAGTGCGTCCTTCCAGATGTCACCGCTCTGGCCGTTGCCCCTGGCGACTTCGACGGCGGATTTCACCGCGCCGTTGGCGGCCCCTTTGACCGCGTCCTTGGGGACGTCGTAGAAGACGATCTCCTGCCACCACTTGGGGTCGCCGAACGAGTCGGTCCACTCGTTGTTCCGGCGGACGAACTGGAACTGCTCGCCGAACGTGGTCTGCGCGCGTGCGGCATCCCTGGCCGCGTCGTGCCTGATCCACGCGTTCGCCCGGTCCCTGGCGAGCCGGTGGGCCGCCTCGGCCGCCTCGGCTTCGTCGTTCGCGCGTGCCGCGGTTCGTTCCGCGTCGGAGAGGTTCCGCCGCGAGGTGCTCAGCGAGTCTTCCGCTGTGCGCAGGCCTTGGGTGGCCGCGGTGAGTTCCGCGCGGGCGTCTGCCAGTTCGCGGATGCTTTCGTCCACCCAGGACGGGTTTCCGGACGACCGGTACAGCGATACCTTCGTCTCCGCCGACCTGAACCGGAGGTCGGCTTGGTCCACCGCGTTGCGGTAGCTGCGCACGGTTTGCTCGCGCGTCCACACGTCGTCGCCGAGCCGGCGGACGTTGTCGTTCGCTTCAGTGTGCCTGGTGAGCGCTGTGTCGTAACGGTTTCGGGTCGCGGCCAGGTCGTCGGCGAGGCGGTGGTTCTCGCCGGGCGCGCCCTTGAGGCCGAGATTTCGGGCGTCGTCGTAGGAGTTCTTGGCGTTGGCGAGCAGTTCGGTGGCGCGGGACGGCGGTGGTGCTTCGGGACGTGGCCTGGGCGGCGAGCCGGCCTCCTTCACGAAGTTCTGCGCCTGCTTGCCCAACGGGACGAACTCGGGCAGACCGTCCGCGCCGCGCTTGACGTTGCCCGCCTCGTCGAGGGCTTTCCGCACGCCGGTTTTCTCCAGCCCGCCGACGATTCCGCCGATACCGCCGCTGATCCCGGCACTGATGAACAGCTGCGCCGGATCGACCTTCTTGTGCTGGATGCCCGCTGCCACGAGGTTCGCGGTGAGGTCGATGGCGATGTCGCGGATGCCTTCGGTGATCATCCGGCCGTAGCCGAGGCTGAACCTCGGCGTGTTCCACGTCAGCTCGGCGACCCCGTTGATCCACGTCCGTGCCTGGATCAGGAAGCGCACCAACGTGTTGAGCGCCTGGGCGAGCATCCGCAGCACCCGGACTCCGGTGGCGATCAGGTAGGTCAGCCACGCCTGCGCCCACGCGAGCAGCGCGGGGAACAGCGCCGCCGCGGCGTAGAACGCCAGCATGGTGGCGATCTGGATGCTCAGCTCGATGATGATCTGCTTGACCATCTCGTGGGTTTGCGCGTGTTGCTGTTGCTCGGCCGCGACGGCTGCCGTGGTGTACGCGGCCACGGACGCGTTCTGTGCCAAGGAAGTCCCGCGTGCGGCGAAGGCGTTCGCGGCGTCACCTTCCCAGTTCCGCAAACCGGCCGCGGTGAGTTCGGCGATGCGGGTGCTGTGGTCGGACAGGTACGCCGAGATGTCCGCCCAGCATTGGGCGTTGTGGTACAGGGCAGCCGGATCGCCGCCCGGATCCGTGAGGCCGACTTCGGCCAGTGCGCTCTGCGACATCAGGACCCCGGGCGGAAGGTGTTGGTGACCAGCGCGGCGTTCTCCGCCTCGGTGTCCTCGTAGTCCTTCGCCTGCTTGGCCAGGGCGTCCGCGTTCTGGATCAGGTCCCGGTGCATCTTCCCGAGTTTTTCGAGGGTCTGCTCGACGGTTTGCCGGTACTCGCGCTCGGCCGCGGCGGCGTTCGGCGTTTCGCCGTAGGCACCGCTGGTGGTTTCCGCCTGCGCCCGGAACTGCCGGACCCGCGCCTGCAGTTCGTCGGCGGAGGCCCGGAACTGCCTGCTCAAGTTCCGGAGATGCGCGGCGTCCACCGCGACTCGGTCGGCCACCGATCCTCCTCCTGCTGGCCTGCGACACGTTCCACGCTACTGGCGGCGGACGCGGGGATCGGGCCACTTCACGCAACGGACCGGGAGCGAATGATCAAAGTTCACCTGCGCGTCACCGAAGTGGTCGGCGCGCGCCACGGCACACCGGCGGTCCCACTGTGGACGGCACGCACGATGCTCGGCGCCAAGGTTTGCCGGACGTGAGGTCGGGACCGTGACACGCGCCGGAACGCGAGATGTGTCAAGGTGTTGACATGTCTGCTGAACGGTTCGAAGTAAGCCGTGAGATCGCGGCACCTCCGTCGAAGGTGTTCGCCCTGCTGTGCGACCCGCGGGGACACGTGCTGATCGACAGTTCGGGCATGTTGCAGTCCGCCGACGGCGACCCGGTCCGGCAGGCCGGCGACGAGTTCGTGGTGCACATGGATCGTGAGGCGCTCAACGACTACCCGATGGGCAAGTACGACGTCACGGTGATCATCACCCAGTTCGAGCAGGACGCCCTGATCGAGTGGACGATCTCCGGGAGCGTCCAGCCGCCGATCAGGCACCTGTACGGCTACCGGCTCGAGCCCAGCGCCACAGGCACGACGCTGACCTCGTACTACGACTGGAGCCAGATCGACGAGCGGTACCGGGAGAAAGGGATATTCCCGGTCATCCCGGAGGCCGGTCTGCGTGCGACACTCGGCATCCTGGCGCGCAACGTGGAGTAGCTCTCACGGCTCTGGCGGAAGGCGGCGTGCGACGGCGAGTTCGGTGCGGACCACTTCCGGAATCCCCGGTACCAGCTGGACGAGGGGCCGGACGCAGTCGTTCCACCGGCCGATGGCCAGCGCCTCCGCGACCCGGCTTCGCAGTTGGTCGGCTGGCGCGGACGAGAGCAGCGCGACGGCCCGGTGATGTGGTCGAGTTCACCCGCGTCCACGCTCGCCATTGCGGGCTGATGATGGCTCTGATCACCCGATCAACCCGGTCGTGATCACCCGCGGCCGCCAGCGACGCCGTGATCTCCGACATCGCGGCACTGTCACCGCTCGACTGGCTGAGCAGGCGGTCCTGCCGGAACGGGTCAGTGGCGCACGCGACAATCCCCGGCGTGCCGCCGGCTTCGGCGAGCATGCGGAAATACCCGGCCAGCAGGTATTCCGGCGTGTCACGCGGCCAATCCAGCGACTGTACTCGTCGGCCCACGCGCGCAACCGCCCGCGATAACCCAGGATCCGCTTGGGACCAAGCATCTCCAGCGCGCTCCGGTGGAGCTCCTCGTGTCCCAGCAGGTAAACCTCACGTCCCTGTGGCCTGGCTGGCACGGGTGGCGAAGCTCCGGCCGGTCACCGTGCGGAGCCGGTCGCTGATCTCCCACTCCGGTTCGCGGGTCAGGTGCGCGAGGTCGCCCGTGGACAGCCCACCGGTCGCAACAGCCACCAGCCCGAGCGTGTCCTGTTCCGTGGCGGTGCCGCGCAGCAGGCGTTTCAGCTCGTCCGCCATAGATAGCACGTTGTCGATGAACGCCGTGCGGTCGCTCTGGCTCCAACCTCAAGGGACCTCATGGGCATGACGGTCGCGACTACTTCCCGATGACGGAACGGATCCAGCCGAGCTGGTGGGAGATCGCGCTCGCGCCCACCAGCCGCGAACGGTCGGCGCCCCAGAACACGCCGACCAGCGTTTCCTTCCCGCGCGGTGCGGAGGTCACGACGGGGCCGCCTGAATCGCCCCCGGCGGGGCCGCCGGACAGCCGGACCGCGCAGAAGTTGGCGCCGTCGGGAGTGCCGTACTCGTCGCACCCGCCCGGCTGCGTGGACTGCACCCGCAGGTCCGCTTGCTTCAGCACGTTCGACTGGCAGTTGTTCTCGTCACCGTCGCAGGTCGCGCCCCAGCCGAGCACCCGCACCCGCTGCCCTGGCTGCACTGCCGAGCTCGACAGCCGCGCCACCGGGATGTTCATCCTCGGCACCTTGATCAGCAGCACGTCGAGCCCGTCCGGGTTCCGCACCCGGCTGCCGGGCACCGGGTGCACCGGGGTTCCGGTCCGCATGTCCAGGCTGCCGACGCGGAACTCGATGCGCGAGTCCGCGACCGGGGCTTCCGGCAGGTCGAAGAAGCAGTGCGACGCGCTGATGATCCATTCAGGACTGACCGCGGTCCCGGTGCAGAGCGGCTGGCCGTCCACCAGCATCCGCACGGCCCACGGGCCGTAGCGGCTCACCGAGCCGTCGATCACCGCGTTCGCCGTGGACGCCGCCGAGATCAACGCGGTGATCAGCAGCGGCAGGGCGAAGATGGCGGTACGGGCGCGGCGCGACATTCGACGTCTCCTCAGCGGTCAGTGTGCTCCCACCACATTCAAAGGGACGTTCGTGGTTCGCGCAGGGTCGCGTGAGTCCGAAGAGGAGTATCACGGGCGCGGCTGAGGTGGTCCTGGAGGCGGGCGTGGCGGAACTGGTAGACGGCGCCGACCTGGCGCAGCACTCCGCGGCGGTAGGCGTCGTCGAGGAACGCGGTGACCGCCCACGGCAGCTTGCCGCTGAGAGGCAACCACACACGGGCGAACAACAGCCACTGGCCCCACGCGGTGAACGCGAAGGTGTAGGACAGCGCGCCGGTCACTCCGCCCAGGGCTCCTGCGGAGAGGCCGTAGGACAGCGGCCAGCTGAGCGGTCCGTCGAGGAGGGCGGCCACGAGCATGCCGCCGAAGGCGATCGTCAGCACGAACGTCGGCGCGAGCACGAGAACCCGGCCCAGGACGGTCGTGCGGTTGGTACGCAGCATGGCGAGCGGGCTGGTCGCCGAGTCGAGGTCGACGGGTGCTTCCAGCACCGACGTGAGACCGAAGGCCACGGCCGCGGCCAGTGCGAAGGTCGCGCCGAACACCAGCATGTTGGTCAGCGTCGTCTCGATCAGCGCGCCGATCGGCGACGGGAAGCCGTGCAGCACCCCGCGCCCGGCCGTGGCCATCAGCTGGTGCACGAACCCGACCACGAATCCGCCGAGCAGTCCCGCACCGGATCTCGCGGCGAAGGTCCTGGCCACGGATGTCCGGCCGTTCCACCCGAACAACCTCATCCGGACGCGTGCGGGCTCGAACACGACACCGCCGAAGATCATCAGCGTGTACACCAGGCCGAAACCCAGTCCGACCACCGGCCCCAGCAGCAGCCCGTCCAGCAGGCCCAAGCCGAACCCGGACGCGAACCCGGAATCCCGCACGTAGCCCGGCAGGTAGATCAGCCAGTCGGCCAGTGTGGTGACGATCGCCGATGCCAGGACGACTCCCAGGACGCGTGCCGGGCGGCTGAGCGAGTTCCCCAGCTGCCACCAGGCGAGATCGGGCGTGCCGAGCCGGTCGAGGTGCCGGGCGAGATTGCCCAGCCAGCGCTGCGCGCGGTCGCTGGTCCAGTCCCGGCGCACGCCCGCTGCCGGAGTCCGGTAGAGGGTCGGCACGAAGTTGCCCAGCAGGTGGTCCTCCAGGTCGCCCGACGTCGGGAACCGGCTTGTGTCCAGCAGATCCGCCGGGTCGGATTCGGCATCGTCGTAGATGGTGCGGGCAAGCACGACCATCAGCGGTGTGCTGAGCACCTCGATGAGGTTCTTGCTGGCCGGGGCGTCCGGCTGGTCGCGCAGTTCGGTCAGGACCGGGTGCCAGCGGCTGGTGCGACTGGATCGGCGCAGGTAGTCGGCGAGGTCGGCAGGGGTGAGGTCGGCGATCCAGATACCCGCCGCCCAGGTCAGGACGTCGCTCGCCGCGACGGCCTTGCGGTACTCGTGTGGACGGCTGGTCAGCAGCATCGGCAGCGACGTGCCGTTGAGCGCCAGCAACGCGGCGCGGCGCAGTACTTCGGGGATCTCGTCGAACCCGTCCAGCACCGGCAGGACACGGCCCGCGTCGACCAGCGCGGCTGCCTGCGTCGAACCGCCGGGCGCGTTCGCGACCAGGTCCGGGTGGTCGCGCAGCAGCCGGTTGACCAGCCAGTCCCGCAGGGTGCCTGCCGCCGGGTCCCACGAGGCCAGGCTGAAGATCACCGGGACCGGGTCGGCGCTGGTGCGCGTGGCCAGGTAGTCCAGCACGAACCGGAGCGCCAGGATCGTCTTCCCGGCCCCGGCGCGGCCGAGCACCACCAGCCGGCCGGACGGGACGCGCCGGTAGACGTCCGCGATCTCGGTCAGGTCACCCGTGAGGTCGAGCGGGCTCGCTGTGTGCTTGGGCGGAACGCGGCGGATGTTGTCCCAGTGGTCGGCCAGCTCCCCGGGTACCGGCTGCCACCGGACAGGCAGCGGGAACGGGTTGTGGGCGCCGCGTTGTTCCAGTTCCCGCTGCCATCTGCCTTCGAGCACAGCCGCGAGCCGGTCGGCGACCGCGGCCAGCGGCGAGCTCACGTCCGGCCGGGTTTCCGGTTTCCCCGGGAGCGCGGGCACCACGCCCGCCGCGGCCATCAGCTCGCGGTGCTCGTCCGCCGTGAGGTCCAGCGCGTCGGCGAGCATCCGGACGGTGTCGAACCGGAAGTTGCTGACCGCGCCTGTTTCCAGCCGCCGAACGGTCCGCACGCTGATCTTGGCCTTCTCGGCGAGCTGCTCCTGCGTCAGCTGGGCCCTGCCGCGCCACTGCCTCACCAGCGCACCGAATTCCCGCGTCACACAGTGCCTTTCCCCGCCGATCCCGTGTCCCGGCGACTCTATCGCCCCGATCGGCCATAAGTGGCCGGTCGGTGACCTGGTCCGCTGACCAGTGCGAACGCCAGTATTCAGGGACACACCGGCCGCCAGGGGACGAGGCCGGCCCGAAGGAGAAAAGGGGGAACCTGAGTGAAGTTTCGTGGCACACCGCGGTGGGTGACTGCCGTCACTGCCGTTGCCGTGGCTCTGACGATGGCCACACCGGCGTACGCACTGCCCGCCGCCGATCACGCCGAGACCCAGGCACTGCTCAACAGCTACCAAGCCAGCGCCGGGCCGGGCGCCGCCGTCCACGCGGGCAACCGCACCAGTTCGTGGGACGTGCACGCCGGGACCGCGGACACCGATGCCAACCGGCCCATCGGGTCCAACGACCAGTTCCGCATCGCCAGCCAGACCAAGACGTTCACCGCGGTCGCGGTGCTGCAACTGGTCGACGAGGGCAAGGTCGAGCTGGACGCCCCGATCGAGCGGTACCTGCCGGGCGTGGTCAGCGGCAACGGCTACGACGGCACCAAGATCTCGGTACGGCAGATCCTGCAGCACACCAGCGGCATCACCGGCGACATGGGCGCTCCCCGGGCCGGCGCGGACGGCAGCTACAGCCTGCGGGAGGTGATCCGCGCCGGGCTGGCCGGCCCGCCGCAGTTCCCGCCGGGCACGAGGTGGGGGTACTCCAACGTCAACTACATGCTGGCCGGTCTGCTGATCGAGCAGATCACCGGGATGACGGCCGGTGCCGCGATCACGGCCAGGATCATCACGCCGCTCGGCCTGACCCGGACCTCCTACCCACGACCGGCCGACCGGCAGCTCACCACGCCGTACCTGCCCGGCTACATGGGCGGCAGGGCAGGCCCGTTCTTCTTCTGGCTCAACCAGACCTTCGCCCACGAGCTGTCGAAGTGGGCCACGGCCGGTGCGATGGCATCGACCGAGCAGGACCTGACCGCGTTCACGCAGGCGCTGGCGGACGGCAGGCTCGTGTCACCGGCGACGCTCGCCCAGATGCGCACGACCGTGCCCATGCCCGGTTACCCAGAGGGGATGGGCTACGGCCTCGGGCTGTGGCGGCTCGACCTGACGTGTGGCGGTCAGGCGTGGGGGCACTTCGGGGACCTCACGACCGGCCATTCGTCCGGGACCTTCGCCACCGACGACGGCAGGCACGCCGCGCTGGTGACCAACGCCTACGTCGGCGCCGAGGGGAAGACGTCACGGGTTCAGGTGGTGAACTCCGCGCTCTGCGGTACGCCCGCGGGTTGATCGGTGATTCCGGACTGGACTGGAGGCAATGACATGAGGACTTCGATCCGGCGAGCGTTCGCGCTGAGCACGGCCGCCGTCGCGGTGATGGCGCTGTCCACGAGCACGGCACAGGCCGCGGACCCGCCCACGCTGCGGGACGGCCACGGCCTCACCCAGTTGGGAGCGGCCACAGGCAACGCCACCGATTTCGTGATCACGGTGACCACACCGGAGGTGACGGGCGAGCACCACATCAGGATCATCCTGCCGACCGGCTACCACGACGACCCGGCCCGGCGGTACCCGGTGATGTACTGGCTGCACGGCGCGAACAGCGACCCGGTCGAGCAGAACTACGCCGCGATGTCGGACTCCGACTCGATGATCACCGTCATGCCGGACGGCGGCGCACGCAGCTGGTATGCCAACTGGCTCAACCAGAAAACCGCACTCGGCGCGCAGAACTGGGAGAATTTCCACATCCGGCAGGTGGTCCCGTTCGTCGACGCGAACCTGCGGACCGTCGCCACCAGGCAGGCCAGGGCGGTCGTCGGCCTTTCCATGGGCGGTTTCGGTGCGTTCCACTACGCGCAGAAGCATCCCCACCTGTTCGGTCAGGCTGCCTCGCTGTCCGGGGACATCGATCTCTCCACGAAGTTCATGGCGTTGCGGATGGCGGTGGTCGCCTCGCTTGTCGTCTACAAGCCGGCGGTGGACAGCGACGCCGTGTTCGGCTCGCCCTATCCGGTGTTCGGCGCCGACCGGCGGTGGAACGAGGTCGACCCGTCGCAGCACGTGGACCGGTTCGCCGGCGTGGGCGTGTACATCTACGTCGGCAACGCGGGCGGCCGGACGACCGACCCGGAGTTCTGGCTGGAGGGCGCGGCCCAGAACGTCGCGGCGAACATGAGGGCGCAGGGACTGCCGCACCACTTCGTCGACTTCGGTGACGGCTCGAACTGGGGAACCGGGTGCGACGGCGGCCACAACACCATGGCCTGCCGGGAGACGAGCCTCCGGGATCTGATCCCGCGGCTGGCGAAGGCCTTCGCCGGGTGATCCGTGATCCGTTCCCCCTGGCGGATATCGTGGACGGGTGGCGGACGACGAACTCAGGCAAGCGGGCTTCGAACAGGTCCACGTCGAGAACTCGAGGTACGACGGGCCGCAGACCGGCGTCGCCGACGTCGGTGGTGTGCCGCACTACTTCGAGCGCCAGAACCGGTTTTTCGAGGACGGCGACGAGTTCGTCGTGTGGCTCATCGACGAGGTGACGCTCGCGCTGGAGCGGGAGCAGTGGCGTGTCTTCGTGGCGACGTGGGACGCGGGACACGCCGGCAGCGACGACCCCGACGCGGACCCGAACGCGGGTGTCCTGCCTGACCGCTACCACGAACTGACCAAGGTGCTCGAGCCGCGCCGCGTCGCGCCGGACGACACGCGAACCATGTACGCGCAATGGCGGCTGACCGGCAGCGACCGGCGGCACGACGACAACGGTCCCTCGTACCTGATGCGTTGGCGGGAACCCGATAGCGACGCGACGTGACGTGACGAGTCCGCGGGACGAGCCGGTGACGAACCAGACCGTCCGTCCCGCAAGGCAGGGATCCAGCTCTACTGCGAGTGGTTGTTCGCCGGGCGGGGAAACTCCAGTGGCCCAATGTGGTCCGATCGGGACAGGGGATCGCTAGGCTGTTCAGGCGAAAACCGGTGATCTCCGCGGGCCCCCGGCGGGGCCGGATTCGGGCCGTGACCTCAGATTTGTCGACGCGCATGGCAAACGTCACTCACTGATGTGGCCTAGTAACCGCTTCACAGGGCGCTCGATGTCCTCATCGGCAAGTAACCTCGTCGAGGGGAAGTTGTTTCGTGAGAACAAAACCGTTATTGGCGACCGGCGCTTTGACGCTTGTCGCCATGGTCGCGGTCGGGCAGGCGGCGTACGCTGCCACCGGCAACCTGCCTGGCGGGACCAGTATCGCTGTCACCATTTCCAGTCCGGCCAGCAACACTGTCGTTCCGCAGGGCCCGGTCACCGTCACCGGAACGGCGTCGATCGGAACTGGTGTCGCGGTGAAGGACACCGCGTTGACGTACGTGCTCGACGTGTCCGGCAGTACCGCCGGTGCGTGCAGCAACACCAACATCCTGGCGTGTGAGATCGCCGCCGGGAAAGCGCTGAACAACAAGGCAGCCGTGCCCAACACTGTTGTCGGTACGGTCGGGGCCGCGGTGTTCGGCTCGAACGGCGCGCCGGCGGATGTCCGGCCCGCGGGTGGCGAGCAGCTGCTCACCACGCCGACGACGGACGACAACGGCAACGGCACCCGCGACATCGACGAGGTGCTCAACTCCGCCGTCATCGGTGGCCTCAACGAGTTCACCGGCCGCAGTGTCGGCAGCGGCACCAACTTCGTCGCCGGGATCAACGCGGCCAGCGCGGTCACCACCGCGCAGAGCGAGGCGCGCAAGATCGTCATGTTCCTGTCCGACGGCGCGCAGAGCAACGACGTGACCGGTCCGGCGGGCGCGGTTCCCGACGACACCACGTACTACACGTTCGCGGTCGGTGGCGGCGCGAGCTGCAACTTCGGCAACTACAACGCGAGCCTGCAGGCGATCGCGGACCTCACCGGCGGCACCTGCACCGCTGTCCCCGACCCGGCCAACCTGCCCGACGTGGTGCCGGGCATCATCGCGTCCAAGTTGGTCAACCTCACCCTGTCGGTCAACGGCGGACCTGCGACGCCGATCACCAACGTCACTCCCGGCCTGCCGCAGACCGGCCCGGCGCAGGTGAACTACACCGTCAACACAGCCCCGCTCACCTCCGGCGTGCACCAGCTGTGCGTCACCGCGCACGGGACCGACGGCGGCGGCGCCGGGCAGGTCACCGAGTGCACGACCGTGCGGGTGAACGATCCGCCGGTGGTCACGATCGGTGGCCCGTACGCGGGTCAGGAAGGCACGCCGGTCGCGCTCGCCGGGCAGGTGTCCGATCCGGACGGTCCGAGCCTGACGACGAACTGGACCGCGACTGCGCTGTCCAGCGTGGATCCCGGCGCGACCTGTTCGTTCGGCAACGCGGTTGCCTTGAACACGACCGTGACGTGCAACGACGACGGTGTGTGGACGTTGCGGCTGAGTGCCAACGACACCCTGCACCCTGACGTCGTCAAGTCGACGACGCTCACGCTGAGCAACGTGGCCCCGAACGTGACCATCTCCTCGCCTGCCAACGGAGCCCAGGTCGTGCGCGGTACGCCGGTCGGCGTCACGGCGCCGTTCACCGACATCGCCACGCACGACACGCACACTTGTACGGTCGACTTCGCCGACGGCACCCCGGTCGTCAACGGGACAGTCGCACAGGGCGCTGGTTCGGGCACGTGCACCGCGTCGCACACCTACACCGGTGTCGGAGCGCACAACGTACTCGTGACGATCACCGATGACGACGGCGGCAAGGCGACCGCGATCGTCAAGATCGTCTCGTACGTGCGGGCCGAAGCCTGGTCGCTCAGCGCCAACGGCCTGCTCACCGTGGCCAAGACGCCGCACGCGGAATGCCCGCCGAGCTCGAACAAGACCACTGCGTCGCTGACCGTGCCCGGCCTCGCCTCGGTGCAGGCACTGCACGCTGAGTGCACAATGGACACCAGCACCGGCCGGACGGACGCGTCGGCGAACGTGTCGAGCGCCAGCCTGCTGGGTGGCGTGATCACGTTGTCGGACCTGGAGACCAGGTGCATCGCCAACGAGCAGGGCCTGTCGGGCTCGTCGCGGGTGGGCACGCTCAACGGCCAGCCGATCGGCACCCAGCCGGCGACCGTCGGCATTCCCGGTGTCGCGACGGTCCACCTCAACCAGTCGGTGAACGGCCCCAACGGGCAGTACGCGCAGTACGCCGTGCGTGTGGTCACCTTGCTGGGACAGGAGATTGTCGTGGCAGGCTGCCGGATGGGCTTCTAGACGGCACGTGTCCCGGTGTCCTCAGTGGGCACCGGGGCACTTCACCGGCTGGTGACTTCCCAGGCCGCCTCGATCATCCGGAAGATCTCGTCCACCGCGGCCTGCGGGTCGGCCGCTTCACGCGCCAGCGAGTAGGCGTCGATCACGAACCGGGCGATCGTGCGGCACACCGTTGTCGTCGCGGTCCGCGCCAGTTCGGGATCGGCGGCGATGGCCGCCGCCAGCGACTCCGCGTGACGCAGTCGCATCGATTCCTCGTACTCCCGCAGAGCGGGTGTTTCGTCGATCATGCGCCAGATCGGTGCGGTGCTGTCGGTCGTGCAGTGGCGGACCTGGACGTGGATCTGCCGCCGCAGAGCGGGGATGAGCGGCTCGTGCGGCGCGCGGCCGGTGACCGCCGCCGCGAGGTTCTGCTCGAAGTTCTCGTCCTGTTCGAACACCAGGGCCTCTTTCGAGGCGAAGTGGGAGAAGACCGTGGTGACAGCAACGTCGGCTTCGGCGGCCACGTCACGGATGCCCACCGCGTCGTATCCGCGTTCCAGGAAGAGCCGCAGCGCGGTGTCCGCGATCTTCTGGCGGGTCGCGGCTTTCTTGCGTTCACGGCGCCCGGTCGGCACAGTCATCCATTCATACTATCAGAAACATAAACGTATCAGTTCCTAAACGCTAACCGCTAGCATTGCCCGTAGGGGCAGCATTGCGGCCCGGCTGTTGGCGCGTGCGCGGACGCGCCCGTATACCTATGGGATGCAGTCTCGCCAGGACGTGGCCGAGACCGAGGGCCACGCCAGCCAACCAGCTCAGAGTGCCGGTCCCGCAACGGGTTCGGCTCTCGGCAACGCCGCGATGACGCGGGCGTTCGGGGCCGGCTCGAACACCCCTGCGGCCTTGGGCCTCGCGGCTGGGGCGAGCAACGCAGCGACCGCGCGGCTGCTCGGTGGCGCGCCGGTTTCGAGGTGCGGGCCGGTCCCGTGCGACTGCGAGGAGCCAGTGCCGCCCGAGCTGCTGGCCGCCGCGCTGCACCGGTCGGCGACGAACGAGCACACGCCGTCGACGCCCTCGCCGGAGTTCCTGACAGCGGTGGGCCGCAGTGGCGCTGGCCGGCCGTTGCCCCCGGGATTCCGGGCCGAGGCCGAGGCCAGGTTCGACGCGGACTTCACCGGCGTGCGCGTGCACACCGACAACGCCGCCGGGCAGGCAGCTGAGCTGGTCGACGCACACGCGTTCACAGTCGGGCCGGACATCTACTTCGAGCCCGGCGGCTACCAGCCCGACGACGCCGGGGGACAGCGGTTGCTGGCGCACGAGCTGACGCACGTGGTGCAGGGAGGCGGGCCGAGGGCGTCCGGGTGGGTGTCCCATCCCGCTGACCCGGCAGAGCGGGAAGCCGAAAGCGTGGCGGACCGGTTCATGGCCGGCGGCCCTGTCAGCGTCGGCGCCGCCGGCGCCCGGCAGGTGCGGCGTGAGGGCCCAGCGGTGGACACCAGCACGCTGGAGCAGGCCCTGCGCAACGATGACGTACCGGGCGTGGTCGCCCAGCTCACCGGGCACAGCCCCCAGGAACTGACCGCGATGCGCACGAAGGCACAGACGGTGGTCAGCACCAAGCTGGAGGTGTGGCTGCTGCACAAGGTCCGCGGGTCAGAGGCCGCCCGGGCCGTGGGTACGGCGATGAGCTGGGCCGGTGCCGCGATCCCCGGCGTCGGCACGGCGGCCGCCGCGGCTGGGCGGCTGCTGGGTGGCGGAGGCAACGCCGCGGCCGAAGCCGAACGCGGCATCCGGTTGCTGTGGCCGGCGCTGTCGCTGCTGGAGAAGCTCCAGCTGTACGACGAGGGCTGGCGTGAGCTGGAACAGGCCCAGTTGGACGTGATCCGCGCGGCCAGCGACGAGCAGCGGTCCCAGGTCCGCGCCAACCCGGCGCTCGGCCCGATCTACGCCGCGATGGACCCGAAGGAGGAGTTCCAGGCCCGGTTGCTGATCAACCCGACTGCCGAAGGCAAGTACGAGGCCATGCAGCAGTTGCTCAACCGCGCGCCGGGGACGTTCCACGACGAGGAAGACGCTGTGTTCGACGGGATCATGGAGCTGACTCCCGCCCAACGCGGCCGTTTCCACGACGCCAACCGCACGGCGATCGAGTCGCTGTTCAGCGAGGACCGCAGTACGTTGTTCCGCAACCTGTGCAAAGGCACGGAGGCGCAAGCGCTGATCGCCCGGCTGCGCGAGGCCACCGAAGGGCGTTCCGACGACATGGACGCCGTCAAGTCGGTTGTGGACAGAGCGGTCGCGTTGCTGCAGGAGCGCGCGGGTCTGCGTGCGTCGCTGACTGGCGGGAACCTGCCCGACCCGGCCCGTGTCACCGCGGAGGCCCGGCTGGCCGAGCTCAACGATCTCGACCAGTTGCTGCGGTTCACCAGGGGCGGGGACGGTCAGCTCGACTCGGCTGGCTTCATGGGCGTGCTGGCCGCCGCGCGGGGCGACGGCGCCGCGTTCGGCGCGGACACCGCGCGGCTGGGGCAGTTCACCTCCGGTCCGGAGGCGCGGCAGCACGCCTTCGAGACGGCCAAGCAGCGGATCCTGATGTCCGGCGGGGACGTGAACGCGATCAAATCGGCGATCATGGGCCTGCACGCCCCACGGGCCACGCCAGCCGCGGGCGCACCTGCCGCGGCCGGCGTGCCGTCGGCGGCGCAGCAGCAGGAGGACCAGCGGATCCGTGAGGAACTGCTGCGTGACCCCGCGGTCGCGGGCGTGATCAACGGACTCACCGCCATGCAGCGAGCCCTGGTCACCGGCGCCACCACCGCCGACGCCTACGACGAGACCGCGGAAAACCTGAACCAGGCGCACGAGTCCGCCGAGTGGGGCCGGTTCTTCCAGCTCGTGCTCAGGATCGCGCGTGACCCGGACTGGTGCACCCGGTTCCGTGCCAGCGCCGGCGACCCGTTCGGCACCTACGCCCGGGTGCACGGCGAGCAGCGGACGATCATGGAAGCCATTCTGGCCAACCCGCGACGGATCCCGCTGGACGCGCTGCTGGCGTTCAGCGGCGACGCCGAGGTGCTGGCCACCGCGGTCGCCGACATGGGGGAGGAGCAGCGCGGCCGGCTGCGGCAGGGCTACATCCTGGCCAACCAGCCCCCGATCGGCCCGCCGACCGAGGCGCAGACGACCACACTCGCCGAGTACCGCCAGTTCGAGACCCTGCTGCGCACCCGTGGCGCGTGGTACCGGATTCCACTGGACGGCGAGGAATACCAGCGCGTGCTGTGGGCCGTGCTCGGCAAGGAACCCACAGCGGAGGAGATGGCGACCGGCGAGGGCCGGTTCCGGGCCGCCGAGCTGATGTACCAGCAGGCACGGGCCCGGCTGGGCCTGGACCCCGGGGTGTCGGCGTCGTTCACCGAGACCGACGAGACCATGCAGGCCGCCGCGCGGGAGTTCGCCGCCCAGTTCGAGCCGATGCGTCCCCGAAGGACTGTGACGTCCGTCGACTTCGCCGCGCTCGCCGCGTTGCACGACCGGTTCACCGGTCGCGCCGCGGAGTTCGGCGAGGCGGCCAGCAAGGTCGGCGAGATGGCGGGCGTTGTCGCCGCGACCGTGGCCGGGATCGCCGTCGTGGCCGCCACCGGCGGCACCGCGACGCCCGCGGTGATCGCGCTGGCCGCGGCTTCCGGGGCGGGTGCCCGTGTGGTCACCCGCGAGATGATGGGTGGCGACTACTTCAACCCGGCGTCCGAGGAGGGCGTGCGCAACGCCGTGCTGGGCGCGGTGGACGGCGCGCTCGCCGTGGTCGGTTCGGCCTTGGCGGCCCGTGGCGCCGAACTGATCGGTGTCGGCGGCCGGGCATTGGTCACCAGTGCCGCACGGGTCGGCGGCGCGGTGGCCGAGGAAGCGACCGCGGCGGCAGCCCAGGTGGCTCCCTCGATGGCTCGCCGGATCGCGGCGTCCAGTGTGGAGGCAGCGCTGGACGGTGCCTTCTCCGGCGCGGTCAGTGAGGCGTTCGGCGCGATGACCGACCCGGCGACCTGGCGGCGCGGCGTGTGGAGCGGGCTGGTCCGTGTCGGTGAGGCGGCGCTGGTGGCGGGACTGGTCGGCCTGGGAACAGGCGGGTTGCTCGGCGCGGCGCTGCCGGTGCTCGGCGCGGGCGCGTCCCGGCTGTGGAACGCCGCCATGAGCCAGGGCATCGACCAGGTCCTGGCCAAGGCAGGGGCGACCGAGACGCTGGCCGCGGCCCGGCGTGCCGCCCAGGCCGGTGACGTGGCCGAGGTGAACCGGCTGCTCGACCAGTTGGAGACGCACCTGTCCGCGGACCAGGCGAGCGCGCTGCGCCACCACCTCAACTCGGAGCTGACCGGCAGACTCGGCTCGGAGGTCGGGGAGGGCGTGCTCGCCGCGCGGCCCGCCGACGGGCACACGATCAAGGTCACCGAGAGCGGCCGGATCATCCGGTGCAGCCGCTGCGACGACATCCTCGACCTGCTCGACGAATACCGCGCGGTGTTCGCCGACAACCCCGGCTACGTCGAGCGGCTCGGCCGGATCGAGGACCTGGCGGACGCCGCCCGCAAGGCCCGCAAAGCCAAGAACCCCAACGCATCGCAGCTCGCCGACCAGGCCGCGGACGACGCCGCCGCGCTGCTGCGTGACGTCCGCACCTCCGCGCAGGCACGCGGCAACCTCGCACGGGAGGGCCAGCCCCTGTCCGGTGCCGGGCGGTTGCCCGCCGAGGTCGTGCAACCGATCAGCCCGGCCCGCATCCAGGAAGGACTCAACAGCCTCGCGGCCCAGCGAGTCCAACGCGGACTCCCGCCCGCCGGCAGTGCCACCGACGTCTCCACGGTCTGCCGCCTCGACATCGGCGGCGAGTCGTTCTACGGCGTCAACGCCCACCACACGACAATGGACCTGCACGTCAACGCCCAGACCGCGACCCACGCCGAAGGACAGGCGTTCCAGCTGGGCGCACGATCCCTGCCCGCGAGCCGCGAAACCCGCGCGGTGCTGTACGTCGACCGGGAACTGTGCCGTGCCTGCGGAGACTTCGGCGGTGTCGAATCCATGGCCAAGCAACTCGGCCTCCTGCAGCTCGACGTGTACACCCCCAACGGCTTGGCTCTGACGCTCGACTTCGCGGGCCGCTGACCGTGCGGTTTCCGTCGGTCATGACGTGACCACTCCGAGCTGCGGCGGCTGTGCCGAGAGGCTCCTGGTGACTGGCTCAAACGCCGCACCCGGCATGGGCGCCCGTGGAATGATCACCGGGTGGTGCCCAACGAGGAATGGTTGTTCGACCGATTTGCCGCACTTTCCGAGCGCAGCGGGTGTGTGCTCACCGCGCTGGACTTCGGTTGCGGCAGCGGACGGATGATCACGCGGAGCCTCGCGGCGGGCGTCGGCGACTTCTGGGGTGCGGACACGTACTACGGCGAGGGCGAGATCTTCACCAACGACGGCGGTGCTGTCGCGGCGGCCACACGCCGGCGGATCAAGGTCCTCGTGCCTGGCGAGCCGTTGCCGTTCGACGACGACACGTTCGACTACGTGTGCTCCAACCAGGTCTTCGAGCACGTGGAGGACCTGCCGTGGACGCTGCGGGAGCTCGCTCGTGTCACCCGCCCCGGCGGGACGCAGGTCCACCTGTTCCCCACGCGGGAGCTGCTCGTGGAGGCACATCTCGGCGTTCCCCTGATCCACCGGCTGCCGGTGGGCAGGCGCGCGGCGTGGGCGCGGAGGTTCTATCCCCGTGCCCACCACGCGAAGGAGACGGCGTCGTTCGAGGAATGGTGGAAGTCGATGGGACCGTTCCTGGCCGAGAACACCTTCTACCGTTCCCGCGGCGAGTACGAAGACGTGCTGGGTCAGCACTTCCGCGTGACGCACGTCGAACGGCAGAAACTCGCGTACCACCTCGGCCGTTCCCGGCTGCGGCCGTTCGCGCGGCTGGTCCCCACCAGGCTCGAGCTGATGCGCGTCGGGATGGCCGTCCATTTACGGCCCTGGTGATGGATTTGTCCGCATTCGGCCTGGTCGTTACAGCAGATGCGTGCTCGGGCGCCTAGTGTCACCCGCTGGGGTGATCGTGGGGGTAAATGGCGGGCACGTTCGCGTGAATTCACGACCGTAGGTAGTCACACTGGGCCATTCTGATGTTACCTATCAGTAGACATGAGAAGGACTCAACACAGGGGTAGAGGTCAGCCATGACCAGTGAGCACGCCACGATCCGCGCCGCGATCCAGTTCGGTCTCCGGGCGCACCCGTCCGGGCCGGTGCGGGTGCGCGCCGAGCTGAGCTACGACACCCGCGACCCGTTCGCGGTGGTCGCCGAGTTCCACACCGGCCGCGGCTCGGTGCGGTGGATCTTCGCCAGGAGCCTGCTGGCCGACGGCCTGATCGCGGGCGCGGGCCTGGGAGACCTGCGCATCGGCCCGGCCACCGACCCCGAGCTGGTGATGTTCGAGCTGTCCACGCCCGACGGCGGCGCCATGCTGGAGGCGCCCGCGCAGCAGCTCGCCGACTTCCTGGACCGGACCTACGACCACATCCCGCCCAGCGAGGAACACGAGTGGTTCGACTTCGACCACGAGATGAGCAAACTCGCCTGACGGTGCCCACCCGGACGGTCCAGTCCGGTCAGCTCCAGACGTAGAAGTGCATCCGGCGGGTGCTCGACGCCGCAACCGTCCCGTCGGGGCGGATCACGTCCGCGACACCGCTGCTGCGTTCGTCGTGGCTGCCGAAGAACGGCGTGCTGTCGGGACGGACGTCGATCACGTTCTGGTCGGGCACCCCGCGGCAGGTCACCGGTGCGGTGGCCGAACCCGTCGCGCTGGGGCGGCCGGGTCTGACCGAGGTGAGCCGGACCTTCAGCGTCCAGCCGCGTTCGCCTTCCGGGCAGTCCACGTCGACGTACGCGGTCGCTTCGCCACCTGAGACGTAGGAGTCGTCGTGCAACCAAGCGGTTCCGGCGGCGTGGGCGGGCAAGGCCGCGGCGAGCAGGAGACCGGCCGTGGCCACAACCACAACGGATCGCATATCCGCACAGTAACCGGATCGTCGCACGCCGGACATCCGTCATAGGGCGCAGCGCAGTCCCTAAACGCCCCACAGCCACCCGGTTGGACGAGTGACCATTTCCAGGCCGGAATTTCGTGGCCGCGTACGAACCAGCGGAGCCGTGCTGCGGCAGGTTCCCTCCATGGGCGCTCCATCGCACGTGTACACCGTGTTGCCGACTCGCACCGTGCAGGGATCCGCATTTCAGTGGGCGCATGAGCCACAGATCGCGCTACCACCGTCCTACGGCAGCGGTGACCGCACGTATCCGGTCTTGTGGGTGACGGACGCGTCGCTGGCTCAACGCCGGCGTCGGCGGGCAGTACCTGCGAAACGCGTTCCCGCCCGACCTGCTGGACGGTGGTGGCGGCGCGGAGCGGTTCCTCGCCTTGCTCGTCGACGAACTGCGCCCGCAGCTGGCGTGCGAGTTCCGTTTCGACGAGACGGACCACGGGCTGCTCGGCGACTCCGCGGGCGGGCACTTCGCCACGTCCGCGCTGCTGGGCGGAACGGACGCCTTCCGCCGGTACCTGATCGGCAGTCCCGCGGCCAGCGGATGCGAGGATCACCTTTTCCAGCTCGAGGAGCAGGGCTCCACCAACGGCACACGCCTGCGCGGGGACGTCTTCCTGGGCGCGGGTGAGGCGGAGGCCACCGACCCGCTGACCGCGTCGGGCGACATCCTCGGCTCCATGACCCGGCTGGCCCAGACGCTCCGGCTGCGCGACTATCCCGACCTCCGCGTCACCTGCCGCTTCTTCCCAGGGCAAAACCATTACACCGCCGTACCGTCCCTGATCAACACCGGCCTGCGTCACCTGTACGCCGTCACGGCGGTGAGGACGTGAGCGACCTGCACGAGCTGACCGCGTCACAGCAACTGCACGCCCTACGCACCAGGCAGATCAGCTCACGGGACCTGACCGAGCACTACCCGGCGCGTATCGAGGACCTCGACCTGGGCGCGTTCGTGACGGTCACTCCCGAACTAGCGCTCCGGGAAGCCGCACAAGCCGACGCACGCCTGGCCCGAGGCGAAGGGGCGCCCCTGTGCGGCCTTCCGATCGGCATCAAGGACCTGCACGCGACAGCCGGGGTCCGTACGACGATGGGGTCGGCCGCGATGGCCGGCCACGTCCCTGCGGAAGACGCCTGGACAGGGGGCCTGATCCGGCAAGCAGGCGCGGTCATGCTCGGCGAGACGAACGCGCCGGAGTTCGGCGCCACCTGCTACCCCGAGAACGCCGTCACCCCACGGCCAGCTGTCACGCCGTACGACACGACCCGCTATTCGAGCGGGTCCAGCGGCGGCGCGGCAACCGCCGTCGCCGCCGGGCTGCTGCCCGTGGCGCACGGCGGCGACGGAGCGGGATCGATCCGCACACCGGCGTCGACCTGCCACCTCGTCGGGGTGAAGCCGAGCCGTGGCCTGGTCAGCGCGGCGCCGGCGACGTCCTTCTTCAGCACCGGCACGCAAGGCCCCTTGCCAGGACCGTGCAGGACGCGGCGCTGCTGCTGGACGGATGGCACGCCCCTGGCCGCGCGATCTCTACGGCTGGAGCGCCACGACCAGCTTCACCGCCGCCGTCGAACGCGGCCCCACCCGTCCGCTCAAGGTCGCCGTGCGGACAGAGACCGGCCTCGACGCGGTCGAGCCACATCCGCAGGCAGCCTTCGCCGTGCGCCGCACCGCGAGTCTGCTCCGTGAACTCGGCCACGACGTCCGGGAAATCCCGATACCCGTGGCGTGTGATGAACAGACACTCACGAACTGGTTCGCGTACACGGTGGGGGTCGGGGTTTCGGCGCTGATGCCTCCCGAAGGGCTCGACCGCCTCCAGCCGTTCACCCGCCACCTCGTGGACACCGCCGCCGCGACGTCCGCCCGTGACGTGGTGCTGACGCAGGCCGCGCTCGCCCGCTACACCAGCGCGTTCCTGGCCGCGCTCGACGAGTTCGACGTCGCGCTGACCCCCACTACCAGCGGCCCACCCGTCCCCGTCGGGCACTACGCCACCCGCGGCGCCGAGGGAGTGTTCGGCCTGATGCTGGACTGGTCCTGTTACACGCCATGGGTGAACTTCAGCGGGCAGCCCGCGGTCTCCCTGCCGTCCTATCT
This sequence comes from Kibdelosporangium phytohabitans, assembly GCF_001302585.1. GTDB lineage: Bacteria > Actinomycetota > Actinomycetes > Mycobacteriales > Pseudonocardiaceae > Kibdelosporangium > Kibdelosporangium phytohabitans. Next base: position 3,733,071 of record NZ_CP012752.1, read on the forward strand.
GGACAGTGACGGCCTGCCGTACGGGGTGCAGCTGGTGGGGCGTCCACGTCACGACGCCGAGTTGCTCACACCGGCCAAGCAGTGGAGGACGCTGCTTTGTGGAACCAGGTCCACCCTTCCTGCTGGCGCCGGTGAGCTCTGAACGCGAAGGGATGTCGGTGGGCGCGCACCTATTTGATTGCGGTGCGCTGCCCACCGCGCGCCTGACGCTTGACGTCAGTCCGGAGCGACAATCATGAACACAGGCCGGCCGCTGTAAGACGGCGACCCACGGTACGAACGGAAGCCGCCCGCTCCCGTGCTGCCCTTCGTGATGTGAGTCAGTGGGACGTACTCGGAGAGATGGGTGCTGACGTTTTGAAGTATTCGCGTCGGCTCACGAGTCCCGGTCGCGCCAACTGGGTGGGACGTCGAGCACTCTGTCTACAAGGGACTTCGCGTACTCCTCGGTGATCGGCCGGAAATCCATCAGTACGCGGAGGTACAGCGGGGCGAGCACGATCTCGAACAGCTCGTCCACGGTGGGGGCGGGTTCGCCGCGCTCGCGGGCGCGTTCCAGTACGGCGCTGAGTTCGTTGTGGCGGTGTTCCAGGTGGTGTGCGCGGAGTGCGCGGACCTCGTCGCTGATCGGCAGTGTCATCACCATGGACCGCAGCAGGAGCGCGCCGTTTTCCGACGGGATGTGGTGGACGGCTTTCGTCGCCCACGCGTAGAGGTCGCCGCGCAGTGAGCCGGTGTCTTCCAGTGGTGACCCGGTGGAGATCGTGTGCATGGTCATGTCGCCCAGCAGTGCGTCCAGGCTGCCCCATCGCCGGTACAGCGTGGCTCGGTTCACGCCTGAGCGCTCGGCGATGTCGGAGAGGGTGACGTCGCCGAGCCCGCGCTCTTTCACCAGCTCCGCCGCGGCTGTCAGCGCTGCTTCGCGCACGCGGGCGTTGCGTCCGCCTGGTCGTCGTTCGATCACCCTTCCAGCTTAATGCGACATATGTTGCTTTAGCGAGCCGATCGCAGTACCGTGAAGTTAATGCAACAAAGATTGCAATAAGGGAGGGTGTCATGCGGAGGCTGTTCTTCGAGCACGACGAGACGTTCTGGTTCGAGACGCTGCGGTCGTTCTCGCACATCGCCTACGGCGGCGCCGACTTCGGCGAGGTCGTCGAGACGGCCATCGCCATCACCGGCGGCGACTACGACAGCTGGTACCGGGCATGGCTGGCCACCGCCGACCGGGTGGCGGCCGAGGCTGGGCGCAGCCTGGCCGGCGGGCACCGGGTCAGCGCCCGCAAAGGCTTGATGCGTGCGTCCAACTACTACCGGTCCGCCGAGTTCTTCCTGCACGGCAACCCGTCCGACCCTCGCATCACCACCACGTACGACCGGGCCGTCGACTGCTGGCACCGCGCGCTCGAACTGTTCGACGCGCCGGCCGAACCGGTGCGGATCCCGTACCAGGACACCACTCTCGCCGGGTACTTCTACCAGGTCGACGACTCGGGAGCGGCCCGTCCGACCGTGATCGTCAACAACGGTTTCGACGGCACCGCCGAGGAAACCTACTTCATGGGCGGCGCGGCTGCGCTTGAGCGCGGCTACAACGTGCTGACCTTCGACGGGCCCGGGCAGGGCGAGGCGATCCACCGGCAGGGTCTGCGTTTCCGGCCGGACTGGGAAGCGGTCGTCAGTCCCGTCGTCGACTTCGCCACCCGGTTGCCCCAAGTGGACGCCGAGCGGATCGCCCTGTACGGCATCAGCCTGAGCGGGATGCTCGCGCCGCGGGCTGCCGCGTTCGAACCGAGGATCAAGGCCCTGGTCGCCTTCGACGGGGTCTACGACAGCGCGCAGAACTACATCGGCGAGTTCGGCGGGGACCGTGCGCAGGCCGTCGCCGTGCTGACAGCGGAATCGGCACCGGAAGTGGACGCCGCCATCGCCGCCGCCGTCGAGCAGAGCCCGAGCCTGCGCTGGCTGACCAGCCACGGCCAGTGGGTGATGGGCGCGGCCACACCGCGCGAGTTCCTCGCCACCTTCTGCGATTACGCGCTGATCGACGGAGTGGCCGGGAAGATCGGCTGCCCGACCCTGGTCTGCGCGGCCGAGAACGACGGGTTCTTCGCGGGCCAGCCCGAGGCGCTGTACGAACACCTCGACTGCCCCAAGCAGTTCGCCCGGTTCACGTCAGCCGACGGGTCCGACGAGCACTGCCAGGCCGGTGTCATGGTGCTGGCGGGCTGCAGGGTCTACGACTGGCTGGACGAAGTGTTCAGCTGAGTCCATGCCGCTCCGCGGCGGTTCCCCCGACGGCTCCTAGTCGTAGGTGATCAGTTCCAGCAAGGAACCGTCCGGGTCACGGAAGTACACGCTCACGCCCTGGCCACGCCCGCCCCGGCGGGCAACCGGTCCCTCTTCCACCGGCACTTCGTGTTCGCGCAGGTGGGCCACGGCCTGCTCGGCGGTGCCCGGCCACACGAAGCAGAGGTCGCTGCCGCCCGGCACCACCGGCGGGCTCGCCACCAGCGTGCCGACGTCCAGGCCCGGTCCGTGGACGTTGAGCTGCTGATCGCCGAACCTGAACGCCACACGGCCGTCGGGGTGGCCGACGATCTCCGCGCCGAGCACGTCCCGGTAGAAGGTCGTCGACCGTTCCCAGTCGCTCACCGCGATCACGCAGTGGTCGAGCCTGACTTTGATCTCCGTCATGACCGGAATGTACTACCGTGGGCAACAATTCGTGGAGTTGACTGGTTCCGGGCGGCAGCCGTCGCAGCACGACGCCGTCGTTCCACTGTGGACGCAGAGCGGCTGGCCTCCGAGCTGCGTCACGCCGATACCATGCATCGAGTGTGCGCATTCGTGTTCGGTTCACGGTCCGATCAGTCAGAACCGCATGACTGGCTGGCAGGCGGCTACTCCCGCCGCGTGGTGGCGATGGGCGGACTCACGGTGTACGACAAGAATCCGCGTCGCCGCGAGGAGCGCACAGGCCGGCGGGTGGCGGACTGGTCAGACCCCGGCGTCTGGCCGCCGTCCGCGTCGCGTGACCTCAACCCGGTGATCGACGTGGAGGACCCCAGCCTGATTCTGTCCGAAATGGACAACGAGGTGTACGCCGGTTACCAGCAGTGCCACTACACGCCCGACTGTTGGCGTAGCTACACCGTTCTCGGCGACCACGGCCGGATGGAGAACTTCGGGGACGGGGTGATCGGTGAGGAAGCGGTCGTGCGGGTGTGGAACCGCGGCAGGTCCGGCTACCGGACCGAAAGCGACCTGACCGTCGCGATCGTCCCCGAGCCGGGCGGCTCCCACGGCGGGGCGGACGCGGAGCTGGTCGCGGAGTTCCTGCGGTTCGTGGCGGAAGGGACCGACCGGGACGTCCCCGGTGGCGGCCAGGCAGGCCGTCGCGGCGGGCGTCGCCGCCACGACGTCGCTGCGGTCGGGCAGCAACGCCGTCGGGGTACCGCTGCTGGACTCCGCGCTGGTCCATTACTTCGACGGCCACCAGGCGACCGCCCACACTGTCCACATTGGATAGTTCTGGGTGCTGCGAACAACCGCGACCTGGCCGATGCGCGCCGCACTGGTCTATCCGGTTGAGGCCTTTAGGCCGGACGGGTAACGGGGCTGGCGGCAGCCGGGCTCGCCGTGTCTCCTGTTAGGGCAGTACGGTCGACCAGCAGGAGAGCCGGGATGACTCAGGCCAGTTATCCACCCGCGAGGACCGGTCTGTTCGCCACGCTGCCACCCGCGGCGGTCGAGGCATTGCTGGACATCGGTGTGGAACACGAGTTCCACGCCGGTGACGTGCTGGTCCACGACGGCGACCGCAGCACGCACGTGCTCCTCCTGCTCAGCGGGTACACGAAGGTGACCGCGACGAGCGCCAACGGCGGACTCGTGCTGCTGGCGATCAGGGTCGCCGGTGAGTTCGTCGGCGAACTGGCCGGGCTGGACGGGTTGCCGCGGTCGGCCACGGTGACAGCCGCGGGGACCGTGCGCGCCCGGGTGATCCCGCAGCCGGTGTTCCAGGACTTCCTCGCCGGGTACCCGGCCGCGGCGCTGGAGGTCAGCCGGTCCGTCGCGGCCAAGCTGAGGGTCGCGACGCGGCGGCGGGTCGACCTCAGCGGCTACGAGGTGCCTGTGCGGGTGGCGCGGGTGCTGGCCGGGCTGGTCGCCGCGCACGGCGTGTTCGACCAGGGCGGCTGGGAGATCCGGCCCTCGCTCAGCCAGCCGGAACTGGCGGCGCTGGTCGGCGCGGCCGAACCCACGGTGCACAAGGCATTGCGGGCGCTGCGTGAGCAGAACGTCGTCGACACGCGCTACCGGCGGATCAGGGTCGTCGACCTGGCGGCGCTGCGGGCCGCGGCCACCGCGGCGGACGGCTGACCGACGGAATCCAGTACTGGAACGGGGTTCCCCGCCGCACCGCCGGGCACAGTCCTGCCGGTGAATTCCCAGCGATGGCCAGGGCGTACGCTGCTGGGCCGGTTGCGCGGCCGGGCACTGGACGAGGTGCTGAGGCTCGGCACCCTGGTCAGCTACGAGGCCCAGCAGCAGGTGATCCGGCTGACGGACAACTCGCGTCACGCGGTGCTGTTGCTGGGCGGTTCGGTGAAGGTGGTGGCCAACACCGCGCACGGGCGAAGTGTCCTGGTGGGAATCCGCGGTCCTGGCGACCTGCTGGACGAGATGACCTCGGCCGACGGGCGCCCGCGCACGGCACAGGTGATCGCGTGCTCCGCGGTGCACGCGAGGATCATCCCGGGCGCGCACCTCGACCAGTTCCTCGAACGCAACGCCGAAGCGTGCCTCGCCGTGGCCAGGACGCTCGGCGAACGACTGTGGCTGGCCGACCGGCGCTGGGTGGACTTCGTCGCCTGTCCGGCACGGACCCGGGTCGTGCGGGTGCTCGCGGAGATCGTCCAGGAACACGGCGAGGTCACCGATGCCGGGCACTGTCTGGGATTCCCCCTCACCCAGCCGGAGATCGCGGCACTGGCCGGTACCGCGCTGAGCACAGTGGAGAAGACCTTCCACTCGCTCGAGGCCGAAGGCGTGATCGACCGCGGCTACCGGCACGTGCTCGTCACGGATCTGTCCCGGCTACGCCGGTTCGGCGAAGCTTCCTGAGCGATCCCATCCTGGTACGGGGTTGACCGTCGCAATCTGTCACAAGCTTGGTGCCGCCAGACCGGTCCCGTCGGCGGCACCGCCGTTGGGACGAACTTCGCTCGCACCACCCCGAAAGGTCGACAGATGCCGAGTCCCCGCGACAGACTCGCCCAGAAACCCTCGTTCAAGAGGGTGTTCCGGCGGTTGAGCGGACAGGTTTCCAGTGAACACGTCCACGCGCGTGCCGTGCCGCAGACGGTCCGGCTGACCGAGTTCCACCACTACGCCCAGGAGATCTCCCGCAACCCGTCGACCCAGCGCAGCAGGCCGCCGGACGGGGAGGTCGAGATCGTCGTGCCCTACGACGGCGACAAGTTCTTCACCCGGCAGGCGTGTGCGGACGTCGAACGCGGACTCGAGGACCACGGCGACGGCAACGACGAGGTCAGCGCGTTGATCGGGCACCTGGCGTTCGCCGGGTACCACCAGACCGACCTCGGCCACACCCTCGGCCTGGACGACAACTACGGTTCGCTGCCGGTCTGGATCCCGGTCAAGGGCGCGGGCAGCCCCGGTGACCTCGACGAGCTGCACGCCGACCGGTCGGCGTGCGTGATCGAGTACGGCTACCGGCCCAAACAGGACGCGCTCAAGGTCGTTCCCGTCGAAGTGCAGATCGACCTGGTCGACCCGGACACCCTCGTCGGCCTCGACCTGCTCGACCAGGCCCAGCACGGCCGCCTCGAACCGGAGCGGATCGCGCAGCACCCCAACTTCCAGCCGTGCCTGTGGCTGGTGATGAAGGTCCGGCTCAACATCCCCAGGCGCGGGCGCACCGACGACATCCAGCCGGTGATCGAACGGATCGCGCTGGACTGGCCGACGATCACGTCGCTGGAAGCGCTGCACATCACGCGGGGATCCGGGAAACCGGAGGACAACGCCGTCCCGGTGATCTACAACCCGGTGGAACGGACGCTCGAGTGGCACGACATCGAGATGACGCGGCAGCCCGACGTCCACCCCGACGTGGTGACGTTCGACAGCGACGACATGGTGCTGTGGATCGAGCAGCCGGGTGAGCTCTACCAACAGGTCAGCCTGGACGCCAAGGTGCGGATCACCGTGCCGGGCACCCTGATGTCCGGTACCCGGGTCAGGCTGATGGACGCGACCGGGCACCTCGCCGGGGACCAGCCGGAGGTGTCCACTGAGGTCGACTGCGACGTGAAGCTGATCCTGGACGACGCCTTCGCCCGCCGCACCTTCGTGCCGTACCAGCACCTGCACTTCGACGAGATCATCCCGGTGGACGCGCGCGTCGCCGACATCCAGAACGCGCTGATCGACCGCGGGTTCACCGCGGAGTACCACCCGCTGGGACCGGCGGACGCGCATCGCTGGAAGATGTACGCCCACAGGTCCGAAGGCCCCGACCAGATGACCCTCATGCTGTACATGGAGGGACGTCACCACACCACCGAGCGCCTGGTGAAACTGCCGGGGGACCGCAGCTTCAAGAGTTCCTTCGAGAGCGGCGAGCTGAAGGTGTACGTGCTCGGCGAGCTGCCGAGGGCCAGTTCCGCGCTGACGCGGGAGATGAACGTGCTGCACTCGGCCATCCGTGACCGCTTCAACTGGATCCGCGCCCAGCGCTGAGAACCACCGGGAGACAACCGATGTCGATCAAACTGGACACTCGCGCGCCGCGGACCAGGTGCCACCGCTGCGGCGACGCCGAAATCGCGGTGATCTGCCACCACTGCGGCCGCCCGATGTGCGACGACCACCGGCCCGAGGTCGCCGACGCGATCTCACGGCCGTTCACCAGCGAGTTCGAAGGCCTTGGGCTGCAACAGAACTCGTCGCCCTACCACTGCTCCGACTGTGACCACGTGGTCAAGCCGTCGGTGCGCAAGTTCGCGTACATCGCCGCTGGCGCCCTCGCCGTGGGATTGCTGCTCGCCTTCCTGACCACCGCGGCCGGGATCATCGTGATGCTGCTGGCGCTGGCCGGTGGTGCGGCGGCCGTGTACGAGGACCGGCGCCGGACCGCGGAGATGATCCGCACCCGTCCGCCGCTTCCCGTGGTGCCGAACATCGACGCGGTGTCCGTGCGGGAAACCGTGCGCGGCGATCTCGTCCTCGACGAGGCAGGCACCTACCGGACGTCGGTGACGCCCGTGGAGGGGCGGATCGCGATGAACCTGACGTTCGGCCGCCCCGACCAGGACCGGCTGCGCGCCTACCGGACGAGGTTCCGGCTCACCGAGCAGGACCCCGTGCGGTTCTCGGCGGGGTACGCGGTGCTCAGCGGCCGGGCCGGCCTGCAGTTCACCGAGCCCGGCCGGAGCGGGAACGTCCTGCCGCTGGAGGGCAACGTGCTCGAGCACCCCTTCCTGACCTCTTCGGACACCCGCGGTGACGCGAAGTGGCGTGTGACGCTGCCGTACCGGCTGGCCAGCGCACCCCGCATCGACGCGTTCCCGTTGTGGCTGACGCCGTCGCTGCTGCCGGAATCGGCGCGGCGCGCGCTGGAGATCGAAGTCCAGTGGCTGGGGGAGTGGCCGTCGGCGGAGATGAGCCTGGAGATGGACCGGATCGAGCAGCTCACCCTGTTCGTCCCGGTCGGCTGGGGCAACGTGGAAGGGGTCAGCCGCCGGGCGACGATCGGCGGCGCGATCGACCCGGAGGGCGGCGGCAGGCGCATCGAGTGGAAGCAGCTCTCGCCGGAGTCCGGCACGGGTCAGCGGCTGGTGCTGTCCATGCGGTTCGACGACGAGATCAGCCTCACCGACACGATCACCGGGTCGATCGAGGCCACCTTCAAGGGTTCGCTGTCCGGGCTCGAAGGCGTCGACATGTACCACCCGATGGGCAGGCGCAGGCCGGGCGAGCACAGCATCGTGCGCACCCGGGTCACCGCGAACATCTCGTTGAGCCTCAACGGTGTGCGCTACCAGGACGTACGAGTGGTGCCGGACCACACCAAGGCCAGCGACACCGAACGCCCGGAGATCCACGGCTTCCCCGGCGTGATCCCCGACCACACCACCATCGTCGAGCTGACCAACGCGATGAGCGACGCCGGTTACTACGTCAAACGCGTGATCGAGAACCCGCCGCGCGGCGGTGGCAAGGCCAACGTGGTCAACCGGGCGTGGGACATCGCCGGTCGCCGTTACGACGGAGTCTACCCGGTGAACTTCCACATCACCGTCACCGGCGAGGAAGTGCACGGCGGCGACATCGTCGCCGAGGCGGGCAACACCAAGGTCCGGCTCAACGTCAACGGGACCTACGCCAGCGACCAGATGGAACAGACGATCGAGAACGAATGGGACCGGCTGCGCAGCATCACCGTGCAGACCCTGGGCCGCCTGGAACGGCACCAGGCCGTCCACGAGGACGAGCCGGAGGTGTTCACCCACGGCGCGCCCCGGCACGCGGCACCCGACCAGAGCACCGGCGAACTGCGGGCAAAGCTGCTGCGCAGGCGTGACGCGGCGCTGGACGCGTTGCTGGACAAGGAGATCAGCAAGGCCGAGTACCAGGAGATGGTCACGCGGATCGACCGGCAGCTGAGCGAACTGGACGGGGAGTGAGATGTCCTGGAAGTGCGGCGAGTGCAACGCCAGGGAGAACAAGGACGAGGACGTCGTCGTCGACGCGGTCTGCCACCACTGCGGAAAACCGCTGTGCCGCAAGGACCAGCGGACAGTGGCGGTCGACGAGGCCTTCGCCGACACGGAGTTCGACACCGGCGGGTCGAGGGAGGCCGTGCACTGCGACACCTGCCGCAAGACCTACCACCCGAGGACCACGACAGCCGTGAGGCAACCCGCGTGATCACTGCCGAACTGTTCGCCGGCCGGCTCGTCGCGGGAACCCCGGGCGAGCTGACCGTCCGGCTCAGCAACACCGGGACCGGCCCGTGCACGAAGATCCTGTTCAAGCTCAGGCTGCCCGCCCAGGTCATCTCGCTGGGCGGGAACGACCGGATCGAGGTGCTCAGGCTGGATCCCGGCGAGAGCCGGACGGTGCAGCTGCAGGTCCGGCCTTCGCAACCCGGCGAGTGGACGGCGACGAGCACGAACTTCTCCTACCGCGACCACTGGGGCACTTCGAACCGGCGGACGGACTTCGCCGCGGTGCTCCGCGTCGTGCCCAAGGTGGCGCAACCAGTGGCCAAGCCGTCGTACGAGCTGACTCTGATCACGCGCGAGCTGCCGTACGACGAATGGGACACGCTGACCGGATACGTCACCAACACCGGGGTGGCGCCGCTGTCACGGGTCACGGTGGCGCTCTCCGGCCGCGTCGAACGGCACACCTCGACTGCGCGGCTGGGACCGGTGCTGCCCGGCGACCGCGGGCACTTCACGTTCCCCGTGGCGGCACGGGAAAGCGGCCGGACGGTGCCACTGGGGCTCGGTGTGACCTGTGTGGACGCCTTCGACAACAAGGCCGAGTTCGTGCACAAGGTGTCCGTCGCGGTCCACCGGACAGCGGAAGCGTCGACGGGCAAGGTGCGAATCCTCTACCTGGCCGCGAATCCGACCAGGACCGACCAGCTCGGCCTGGACAGGGAGCTGCGGGGGATCAAGGAGACGCTGCGGGCGGGCAAGGACCGGGACCGGTTCGAACTCGACGACCACAGCGCCGTGCGCCTGAAGGACATGATGCAGGCGTTGCTGGACTTCAGCCCGAGCGTCGTGCACCTGTCCGGGCACGGCACCGAGGACGGCCGGTTCCTCGCCGAGACGGACGCGGGCGCCGCCAAGATCGTCGCGGTCGACGGCATGGCCGCCCTGTTCAGGGAGTTCGCCGACACGATCCGGTGCGTGATCGTGAACGCGTGCCACAGCGAGACGCTGGCCCAGGCGCTGGTCGAACACGTCGACCACGTGATCGGCATGCGGTCGCGGATCGGCGACCGCTCGGCGATCACCTTCAGCGTCGGGTTCTACCAGGCACTCGCCGCCGGGCGGCCGATCGACAAGGCGTTCAGCGTCGGCTGCGCCGCGATCGCCCTGCACGACAAGGAGGGCAAAGGCGGCGACATCCCGAAGCTGTTCCGCCGGTGAGCAGGTCAACGGCGGGGCGCGTGCACCCAGGCGCGCTCCGCGAAGTTCTTGCTCGGCAGCACGGCGTCCACCTGACTGAACTCACGCGGATCGAGGCCGCCGTAGCCGTCGGCGATGATGTCCTTGTACAGCACCTCCGGCACGATCAGCGCGAAGTCGGCCGTCGGCTCGCGCGCCAGCGCGTCGCGCAACGGCAGGCAGTCGAGCAGGCGGTGCACCGCGATCGTGGCCCCGCCGACCCAGCCGTTCATGCCCGGGGCGACGTGGCCGCGGTGCAACGCGACCCGCAGCCTCAGCCGTGCGTGGTCGCTCAGGTCGGCGTTGGTCTCGGCCAGCGCCGCCTTGATCCCGGCCACCAGCCGGGGGATCACCACGGACTCGTCCACACCGGCGGGCAGGATCGCGAACTGGCCGTCGCCCGACCTCTGGATGTCGACGTCGGACTCGCGCAGCCCGGCGTACGCGCGTGCGTACGTGAGGACGTTGACCAGCCGGCTCTGCGCGCGGGCGGACTCGCCGACGCTGAGCCGGCTGTAGGCCTCCGTGTCCGCGGCCATGCACAGCCGAACCGCGGGAGCGCGCCCAGTCACAGCCTTGTCCGCGGCGGGCCGCACCAGAGTGGAGGTCCACTCGCCCGGTGGGGTCAGGGTGAACCGGACGGGCCGCGCGGTGACGGCGTGCCGCCGTTCGACGCGCCAGCCCTGGCCCAGCGTGGTCACGTCCATCCTCAGCTCACCGGTCACCGACACGGTCTCGATCGGTGCGTGCACCACCGCGTGCGCCTCACCGGACTGGGGGAGCGGTGCGTCACCTAACGGATCGCCCAGCAGCCAGCCGTAACCACCCGGCACTTCGGACACCGCGACGACCACTGCCGGGTCGGCACTCGTCCCGCTCGGCTGCCGCAGCACGATTGCGGGATCGTCGAACCGGACCACCAGGTACGCGGCGACGAACGGGGCCCGCCGCGGCACCGGTGCCAGTTCGAACCGCTGACTCCAGCGGAAGCAGCCCGCGCCGGGGATGGCCTCGTCGACTGGGCCCGCCGCCGGTCGCGTTCGCGGACGGTCGAACAGAACCTGACCGGCCAGGTGATCTCGGCCGCTCACCAGTTCGCCCGTGCCCAGCGCTTCGTCCATCGGCTTCACCGCAGGGGAGGGACGTCCGGTGCGAGCCGGGTGGGGCCGAGCAGGAACGAGCTCGGCGGAGCGATCAGTGCCTTGCCGAGCCTGCCGTGCGCGATGTCGTCCCAATTCGCGCTGATGACATCCGGGTAGGCGTCGTCCCGGCCGCAGGCGGCCAGTCGTGCCCGCAGCCGCAATGCGTCACCGCTGTCGGTCACCATGTCGTAGACCTCGAATCGCCGCAGTTGCCAGTACGGCCTGCCGTGGACCGGGTGCGGCCCCTCGACCACGGTCCGGACGTGGGAGAAGGCGAGCGAGGACGCCTGCGGCGCCAGGTGAGCGAGCCCGACCTCGTGCAGTTCCTCGTGCAGCTCCCGGCGCAGGCACTCAGTCGCCGTTTCCCGGTACGCGCCCGTGAGAAACCATTTCTGCACTTCGCGAACCGCACTCGCCGGAAGCAACCCGCGCAGGTCCCACCGCGCGCGTTCCGGTTGCACCCCGATGCGTTCCTGCTGGAACTCCAGGCTCTCCAGAATCCGCGCGGCCGGGGCGAAGTACTTGAAGACGCCACCGGGCGGCCCGCAGGCACCCGGCCGGGTGCGCGAGGCGAACAGGACATACCGGTCGTCATCGACGACACGCAGCAAAGCGCTGAACGAGATCCGCACCGGGCTTCGTGTTCTCACGGTGTCGCCCCACACCTCCTTCATCCGCCCACCACCGTGGCACAGAACCGCGCCTATGGCACTACGTTCAGCGGCTGCTGGAACAACGCGCACGGCGGCGGTTCCCCCAGCGCCGACCACTGCTCGTACCGCCCGCACAGCCCGGCCGGACACACGTACCCCCCATCGGCCGCCGCACGGGCCTGCGCGGCGGCGAAGCCGGACCGGCTGACGAAGTCCTCCTCGGCCTCGCGGTACTCGTCGAGCTCCGCCAGGAACTCCAGCCAGTCGTACCCGGAGACGCCGCCTGACCGCGTGCCGTCGACGAGCGCGCGCCAGCGGCCGGACAGGCCGTACAGGTTCGCGTCGCGGGCCAGTTGGCCGAAGTCCTCGCAGACGTGGCTCCACGCCCTGGAACTCGTCGCGTCGTTCATCCGTCCATCTCCTGCGGGTAAGAGGAGAACCGGTGTCCGCTCCTGAAGTTACCTTCGCCCCGGTTTCGCTCGACCAGCGGCGCCGGAATCAGCTGCGGCAGGCGTTGCGCCGGGTCGACTGGCCGGACCCGGTGGGCCACATCGAGGTCACCCGGGTGCTGCACGGCGGGCGCAGCGGTGTGCTGGTGGTCGAAGCCGTCCTGCGCAGGCACAACCACCGCCTGCTGCACGTGGTGAAGTTCGGGCCGGTGCGGGAACTGGCCCAGGAGTGGCGTGCGTACCACAAACTGGTCTACGCCAACGCCCTGTGCGCGCCCATCCTCGCCGCGACCCCGGACGTGGTCCGCGGCGACAAGGCCACGGGGGACGCCGCGCTGGTCTACGACCACGCGAGCCAGTTCACCGGAGACCCCGGCGGCGGTGTCCGCACCTTCGAGGACCTCGCCCGTGCGGCGTTGACCGATCCGGACGCGGCGGACACGGCGGTGAAAGCGGTCGAAGACCTGCTCGCCGGTATCGCGCACGTGTTCCACAACAGGTCGACCGTGCGGGAGATACCCACGTCGCTGCGGTCGTCGAATCCCACTCTCGGCCCCAGCCTGGTTCTGGAACTGCACGACGTCACGGCCGACTCCGTACCGGCCGACGAGGTCCTCCAGCGCACCCTGTGCGGCACGGACGACATCACGGGCCGCGTGGTGCTGGAGAACCTGAAACCGCGCTGGCGGGACGACGTGCTGTTCGCGGACGGCGACGACATCACCGTGGAGCTGCGCGCAAGCCCCGACCGGCTCGCGGAGTGGGGTCGTGACTCCGAGATCACCGCGCGAGGGACCATCGTCGCGACACGTGGAGCGATGCGCAGGGCGGAGCTTCCCGTGCTTGACCGGGCAGGTGATCCGTTCGAGGCACTTCCCGACGCGCTGACACAGGCCGTGGAAGGCCGGGCCTTGTCGGTTGTGCACGGTGATCTCAACCCGCGCAACATCATGCTTTCCGGCAGCCGTGCGTGCGTGATCGACTATGCCCGTACGTCGATCGACGGGCACCAGCAGGCCGACTTCTGCTGGCTGGAGGCCGGGCTGGTCCGTGACGTCTTCGCGGACCTGGATGTGCTGACCCTGCAACGAGTCCTGGCGCTGGCGACGCAGATGATCTCGCTTGGCGTACCCGCGGAATCCGCGTGCCTTCCGTTGCTGGACGAGAGCCTGCACGCCGCGTTCCGCGTTCTGCTCGCCGTCAGGCGGCGTGCCCACGCTTCCCATGTGGGGCGGGTTCCGTGGCGCACGGACTACCTGACGCATTTGCTGCTCGCCGCCCACCGCACCCTGAAGTGGACCGGTGATCTGCAGTCACCCGCCAAGCTCAGCGCCACAGCGGCGATCGGTGCTGTCGTCACCGAGTGGCTCAGTGCGCAGAACCCGTTCCAGTACTGGACGAACCCGGCGCTGGTCTTTCACCAAGTGGCGGAGGTTCTGCCGGGTGAGCAGGAAGCAGCCGTGGCACTCTGTGCTGACCTTGTTCGAGCACGAGCTTTTCCCGGCACCGGGTCGTGGCGGGACCGGCTGGTGCGAGAGACGAAGGGGTCCGCAGCCCAGGAGTTGATGGCCGGGCTTGCCCAGGCGCACAGGGACTACGTCCCGCTCACTGTCACTGTGGACGGTCGGGTCGTTGACGTCGTGCAGCATCTGCTCACCTGCGGGACAGTGGCGCTCGTCGGCGCACCTGGCAGCGGGAAGTCCACGGTAGCCGCGGAACTCGTCCATCGCCTGGCCGCTCGGGTGCTCGACTCCGGGTCGACCTCGCCCGCCTGGCTACCGGTCACGCTGGACACCTTGGCGGACCTGTCGGAGGACGAGCTGGTGCTCGGGGTGCCGTATCTGATCGTGGACGGTGTCGACGAGCTCGGCGGCACTGTGCTGGCGGACGTGCACGACCTGCGACAGCGGTACCCCAAGGTGCCCGTGCTGTTCGTGTGCAGGACCGCGCCGGCGGGCTGGCCTTCAGTGCGGCTGCCCGAGCTGGATGTCGCGGGAATGCGGGCCTTCCTGCACCGCGCCCTGGTTCCTGGTGTGATGAGCGGCCCGGACGCCGACCACATGCTGGCCAAGTTGCTGGCGGATCCGGGCTGGCAGCGAACCAATCCGGGGCGCCCGGCCACGTTGCGCGCGATCGCGGACCGCATCAAGGCCGGCTTGCCGGTGGACATGCTCCAGGCATCCAAGGAGCTGGCCTTCTCGGCGCTGGATGTCCGACGGGCCGAGGAGATCGCCGCCGGGCCGAGCGAAACCCGTTGCCGGATGTTTCAGAGGAACTGGCAGGAGGCGTTCGTGTGCTTCGCGATCGACGCTCCTGCCGCCGCCGTGCTCGACATCGTCCGGACCGTGGCGCCGGCCGACCCCGTGTTCGCGGCACGCCTGCTCTGGACAGCCCGGCTCCGGTTTCCCGCTTTCACCGACGAACTGCGTACGGCACTTACCGACGCCGACGCGGGTCCGGCGGCATGGCAATCGGCCAAGGCTTTGTGTGAGCTTGGTGACCACCGATCCCTGATGGCGGTGGCCGTTGACGATGACGTGGCTGTGCACGGCCGAATGGTCGCGTTGCTGGCCCTGTCCGAACTGCACCACCGAGCACTGTCAGGCCAACAGCGTCGGGACAGAACGCAAGCCCTTGCCGCGTGCCTTCGCGCCATGCTCAGTCGCCCCACGCCGCCACAGCTCGTCACCACGGCCCTGGAAGTACTGTGCATCAAGAGAGTTCCGGGGTTGGAGCTGTTGGCGGCCGAGCGAGTGCGGGCCGGTGCGGACTGGGAGCAGGTGTCGAGGGCCATGGCAGCACTGCGCGCACTCGGGACGGCGCTGCCGGACTCGTTGACCGAGGCGTACCGGTCCGCCGCCCGCGACCGTCTGTCCGATCTGGACAGATCGATGCGCGCCGAGACGGCGATGGCCGAGATCAGAGTGCTCGCCCGGCAACGTCATGACCTGATCGCGGAGCTGGCCGAACACGAACCTGTGTCCTGGTTGCTGCGCCAGAGGTTCGCGTTCGACGCGGATCCGGCACTGGTCAGCCTCGTCGACGAACGGTTGTCCAGCCAACCACCCGGAACAGACGAACTGGCAGCAGCCCACTGCCTGCTTCGTGACCATCCGGAACGCTCCGCGCGGATGCTCGCGTCCACCAAACCCACAGTCGCGGCGCACCAGTTGCTGATCGCGGCGGCCCAGGTCAGCCGGGACACGATTGACGCGGCGGAGTCGCTGTTCACGGGCCTGCTGGAGCACGTCGACGCGAACACGATCGAACCGCTGTCGGCGCTCCTGGTGGCCATTTTCACGGCCGACCGCACCACAGGCGTCCGCCTGGCGTGGACGGCGGCAGCCGAACTGGCCGCCCGCGGCCTCCCCGAGCGGCACCGCTGGCCGTGGGTGACGGCACTGGCCAGGTCAAGAGGATCGTTGGCGGACCTCGAAGCCCTGCTGGAGACGAATCCGCCGCTGGCCTTGGACGCCTTGGCGAGCCACGACTTCCACCGGTCGGCGGCCCGTGGACCCAGCCACTCGTTCAGCACGACAACCCGAACCCAGTTGCTGTCCATGGAATTCTCGCCGCGCTGGATGCGCGCGGCCGCGACCGTGAGTCTGGTCGAGGCCCTGCCCGTCATCCTCGCGAAGCTGCCCGGCCTGGCGGGCCCGGCGACCCGGGTGGGCTCGGCGCGGCACGGCGTCATCGAGCACACCGAGCTCGGCGACGCACTGGCAGTGGCCGGATACCTGTCCACATTGGAGCTGGAGTCAGTGGAAACCCGTGAGCTGCTGCGGAATTTCCCCACTGCGGACGCCCACCCGAGTGTGGAGATCGGTCGCCTGATCGGACTGGCGTACATCGGCGAATGGCAGCCGCTGCTGACGCACTCGCCCACGCATCCGGCCGCCCGCAACGCCATCGGGCTGTGGGCCCACACCCCGCCGCTCGCGATCGCCGAATGGCTGGCCGCCAGGATGCGAACGCCTGGCCTGCTTCGGGAGCACCGCTGGGCACTGGCCGACTTGACGGCCGAGGCCGAACTCCGGGCCGGTGTCGTCGTCGCCCCTTAGGCACGGGTTTCCCAGCCGTTCGCCAGGAGGTCGAACGCGGCGTCGAGGGCGCGGTCCGGGTCGTCGGCCTGCCGGGCGAGCGCTGACGCTTCCAGGGTGAAGTGGGCGAGCGCCGCGCACCGCGGGTCGTTCTCGGTGACACCGACCTCGGCGGCGATGGCGCGGCGCAAGGGGTCCTCGTGGCGTATCCACATCTTGCGCCAGTACTCGACCAGTGCCGGTGTGTTGCGTACGAGTTCCCCGAAGTCGGCGTCCTCGGAGCCCTGGGCTTCGAACGCGACTTGGGCCCCGCGTGTGCTCGCGGAGAGCGTCCAGCAACGAGGTTCCGGGCGGACGGGCTTCGACCGCGGCGATGCGCCCGGCCCCGACCTCCGAATCCCGCTCGAACACGAGGGCTTCCTTGCTGGGGAACTGCGTCAGCAGCGTCGTGGCGGAGACCCTGTTCGGCGTGATGCTGGCGGTGCTGCTGGCCGTCCTCGACACCAACGTCGTGGGCACGGCCGTGCCGACGATCGTCGGCGACCTCGGCGGGCTCGGGCACATCTGCTGGGTCGTCACCGCCTACGTCCTGACCACGGCCGTTTCGACCCCGATCTGGGGAAAGCTCGGCGACCTGTACGGCCGCAGGCGCTCGTTCCTCGGTTCGATCGTGCTTTTCCTCGCCGGCTCGGCGCTGTGCGGGACCGCGTGGTCGATGGGCAGCCTGATCGGCTTCCAGGCCTTGCGGGGCGCCACGGTTTCGCCGCGAAACTCCAAACTGAGTTCGTATCCCGTGCACTTCAGCGCATCGACAGCTTCATGCCGGGCTTCGTATTTGACATTCGTTGTACATGCCTCACCAATGCCCTGGTTCGTCGAGGCTGGCGAGGAGCTGGCCAAACGGCTCGCTTCCGAGCTTGGTGACAGTTATGTCGTGAGCTACTTCTACAACGACACGATGGCGGAACGGCTGGTCCTGTCATAGACGTGCTTGTTGGTGGACGGATCAGGACCGTGGTCTGACGGGCAGCTCTCGCCGGAACGACGCAGGGTGTGGTTGGAACTACGACACGCTCGGCAGCTTTACGTCCAGACTGGCGGTGAATGCGGATCTCAACCCGTCGGCGGTTCAGGCGGGTAGCGTGATCAACGCACGGTTGACCATGGGGACGGGAGCCTGTTGTGACCACTGCGTTGATCATCGGGGACCTGCAGCGGGGCATCACGGGCAGCTATCCGTTCGCCAAGCAGGTGGTGGCGCCGGTGACCGACCTGCTGCCGAGGGCTCGTGAGGCGGGTGTGCTGGTTGTGTTCGTGCGCTTCGCCTTCAGGGGTAACGGGGCTGATCTTGTCCCGGGCAACGGGTTGTACAGGTCGTTCTTCGACGCCGGGGATGCTTTTCACGAGGGATCGCCCGGCATCGAGATCGATCTTCCCGTCGCCGATGAGGACGTGGTCGTGCTGAAGCGGCGGGCCAGTGCGTTCGCCGGCACTGACCTTGACCTTGTGTTGCGGGCGCGTGCGGTGAATGCCGTTGCGGTCGCGGGGGTTGCGACGAGTGCGATGGTGGCTGCGACGTGTTACGACGCGGCGGACCGTGGCTACGGCATCACCGTGCTGCGGGATGGGTGTGCTGACGGGGACGAGGCGATGCACGATTTCTTCATGGACGCCGTTTTTCCCAGTCGGGGCTTCGAGGTCACGTCCTGCGCCGGCTGGGCCGTCACCGGTCGGTGAACAGCTGCCCCAGCCGGTAGTCGACGAGTTCGGTCGCCTGTTCCAGGTTGTGGACGTCGACCATCATGCCGTTCATCAGGCCGGAGGCCATGGTCGCGAGTGTGCCGGCTTCCAGCCGCGGGTTGAGGTGTGCCGGGATGCGGGAGTGTGCCTGGGCTTGCTGGATCTGCTCGCCGAGTACGCGCACCAGGTTGGGGAACATCGCTTGCTGGTCCTGGGTTTGGCTGCCTCGGGTGACGTCCACCGCGAAGTAGGCGATCTGCACCGCGCACACCATGCGGCTGCGTTCGTCAGCCGGTAGGACGCACAGCAGGCAGGCGCGCAGGATCGCGCGTTCGTCGCCGGTCTTCAGTGCTTCGGCGATGATCTTCCCGGCGCGTTCGCCGCTGAGCTCCGTGACGCGCTGCCATGCGTACCTGAGCATCTCCTCCTTGGTGGCGAAGTAGTACTGCACCAGGTTCATCGAGATGCCGGCTTCCGCAGCTACCGCACGCAACGTCACCGCCTGCAGTCCCTGGGTCGCGGCGATCCGGAACAGCGCCTCGGTGATCTCGCGCCTTCTCTCCTCGTGGTCAACGCGTTTCGGCACGTGATCACTGTGCCACATCCGACTTCCTGGCCTGCGTGACCACGAAGTGTTATGGTGCAAGTGCACTATAAAAAATGGGGAGGGACGATGCTCGGGAGGTTCGTCAACCAGCAGGCCGAGGACCACTACTTCGCCGGATACGAGGCGCTCGCGCTCAAGTGGCCGGTCGCATCCGAGACACTGGACGTCCAGACGCGGTACGGCCCGACCCGCGTCCGGCGGAGCGGCACCGCGCAGGGCACGCCGATCGTGCTGCTGGCCGGCATGATGGGCACCTCACTGTCGTGGTACCCGTACGTCGCCGAGCTGGCCGCGCGGCACACGGTCCACGCCATCGACGCGATCGGCGAGCCGGGACGCTCGATCCAGACCCGTGCGCTGGAAACCGACGACGACATGGCCGCGTGGCTCGACGATGTGCTCACGGCCCTCGGCCACGACGAGGTCCACCTCGTCGGGCTCTCCCGTGGCGGGTTCCTCGCGCTCAGCCAGGCCGTTCGTGCCACGGACCGGCTTGCCAGCGTCATCGCGTTCGAACCGGCGGGATTCAGGGTCATCGGCGCGCGTTTCATCCTGTGGAGTCTCACCGAGATGTTCCAGTGGCTGCTGCCCGCGGCGATCCTGCGCCGGGTGGCGCCGGGGAGCGCGGAGGTGCGGCACAGTTTCCGCCCGCTGCTGTTCCGCGGCCTCAAGTACAAGTCCCACCTTCCGCCGCAGCACGTGTTCACCGACGACGAACTGCGCGCGATCGACGTGCCGACGTGGCTCATCCTCGGCGAACGCAGCGTCATCCACCGCGCGAGTGAGGTCGCGGCGCGCGTCGAGAAGCTCAACCCCCGCGTCCGCGCGGAGATCGTGCCCAAGGCCAGCCACTCGCTGACCATGCAGCGTCCCGAGCTGGTCATCGACCGGATCCTGGATCTCGTCGCGGCGGAATGAGCGACCCACCGCCGGGCGTTGCCTCCGGGTATGAGGATCGGCGAGGCTTCCGAGGCCAGTGGCGTGAGCGCGCGGTCGCTGCGGCACTACGAGGACGAGGGCTTGATCGTCCCCGGTCGTTTCAGCAACGGGTTCCGCGACTACTGCCAGTCCACCATCGACCGGGTGGTGGTGATCCGCTCGTTGCTGGAGTCCGGGTTGCCGCTGCGGCTGATCAGGGCCGTCCTGCCCGGCAACTCCGCCGTGGACGCGGAGTTCCTGCGCGAGGTGCAGAGCTACCGCGACCGGCTCGCGGCGCGGATCGCCCTTCTCAGCGACCAGCAGGCGGCGCTCGACGCCTACCTGGATGAGGCCCGGCGCACAACTGGTTGACCTTGACACAAGTGTGAAGTTCGTACGTTCCCCGCATGAAGCAGAACGCACTTGTCCAGCGGTCCCACGAAGGGCCGGCGGGGCTGGCTCTCACAGCTGACCAGCGCCGTCCCAGCGCGGGTCCCGGCGAATACCTGATCCGTGTCGGTGCGGCCGGGGTCAACTTCGCCGACGTCATGCAGTCCCGCGGAACCTACGGAGGCGGCCCGCGGGCTCCTTACGTCGCGGGCTTCGAAGCCGCGGGCGAGATCGTGGACGTCGGGCCGGACGTCGAGCACCCGCTCCCGCTCGGCACCCACGTCGTCGGTGCGGGCCCGGGTGCGTTCGCCCAGTTCATGACGATGCAAGCGGCGGGTGTCCTGCCGGTGCCGTCCGGGTGGAGCGACGCCGAGGCGCTCGGCCTCGTGCTGAACTGGGCGACCGCCCTGGCGGCGTTGAAGCCGCTGGGGGAGGTCAAAACCGGGGACACCGTGCTCATCCACGCTGCTGCCGGAGGTGTGGGGCAGGCCGCTGTGCGTCTCGCTCGGCACTACGGTGCACGCGTGGTCGCCACGGCGTCACCATCCAAACACGACACTGTGCAAGCACTGGGGGCGGAGGAGGTTCTGGACAGTGCGCGCCCGGATCTGGCGGCGCAGATCATGCGCCTGACCGGCGGGGTCGACCTGACCCTGGAATCGGTGGGGCAGGCCACGTTCGACGCCAGCTTGGCGGTCACCAAACGCTTCACCGGGCGCGTAGTCGTGTACGGAGCCGCGTCCGGCGATGCCACTCTGTCCACACACGACTTGGTCTTCACCCACCAGGTCCAGGTGAAGGGCCTGCACATCGGCGTGATGGCCACCGCTGCCCCCGTGCTCTACCGGGAGTTGCTCGGCGAGCTCGAGACGCTCATCGCCGACGGCGTCTACCCGCCCGGCCGCCCGCAGGTGTACCCCTTGGCCGAAGGAGCCGCTGTGCTGCGGCAACTCGAAGCGGGTCGGACCCGTGGCAAACTCGCCCTCGATCCGTGGCTGGGGGTCAACCCGTGATGCCGATCCCGTTCTGCTGGACCACACCGGGCTGCTGAGATCACCGCACCAGGTCGAGGAACTCCCAGCGTGCCCCGGGCTGGGCGCCGGTGAGCCATTTCCCGCAGTTCTGCAGCACGACCGGGCCCGACGTGCCGTGCTGGGTGCCGGTGGCGAGGTCACGCAGGAACCGGTCGACGGGGCCGCGCCGGATCGCCGTCGTCGCGGCCCAGCGATGCACGGTCTGGCCGATGGCGTACGCGGTCCACGTCGCGTGGTTGAGCACCAGCCGGATCTGCGTCTCCTGATCGGTGCTCAACATCCCGCCGGAGTCCAAAGTGTCCTCATTGTCCTGCCATACCTGCAGCGCCCACGCTCGCGCCGCGCGCAGCTTCGCTTCGGCAGTCGCGTATTCGGCGTGGAACTGCGCGGTGTCGACGGCGGCGTTGTGCGTTCCGGACTTCTTCTGCGCGTAGAGCTTCAACTCGCCCAGCAGACGTCGTCCGACGCCGAGCGCCCAGCCGGTGTGCACGATCGCGGACATGTTCACCACTCCGGCGCGGTAGATCGCTCCGCCGTTGACGGGAGTCATCGTCGCGGCGGGGTAGGTGTGCGTTTCCGGGACGAACACGTCGGGCATGGCCAGGATCCTGGGTTCCCCGGTGCCCTCGACCAGGACCAGGACCAGGACCAGGCTGTGGATGTGGGTGGCGAGCGCCATTCCGGAGGCGAACTGCCAGCCGCCGCTCACCAGGTAGCCGCCGTCCACCGGCACCGCCCGGCCGGGCCTGGTGCCGTGGCCGGAAAGCAGGGCGTGGTCGCCGCTCGCCACGTCGCCGAACAGGTCGGCCGCCGCGATGTCGCCGAGGTAGGCCGCGGTCGTTCCCGTCATCATCAGCAGCGCCGGCATCGTCCAGCCCGCCGAGGCGTCCTGTGAGCTGAGCCGCTCGATCGTCCGGACCAGCTGGCGTGGAGAGAACTCGTCACCACCGAGGTTCTTGGGCAGACCGGCGCGTACCAGCCCGGCCGCGAGCAACGCCTGAGCGGTGTCGTCGGTGAGTCTGCCGAGCTCCTCGGCCTCGTCCGTTCGCCTCGATGGACGGGCCGAGTTCGTCGATCCGCTCGAGCAGGGCGGGGAAATCGTCGCTGACGTTCAGCCGTGCCGCGGTGGTCATCACCGGTCGCTCCTTGGTCACCGGTGCCGATCGGTCCAGGTATAACCTCTCACGCGCCCGGCGGGGTGAACGGTCCCGCGGGCAGCCCGACCTGGCGCAGGATGTCGGCGAGGTTGTAGTAGTCGTCGACCGAGCCGACGCGTCCGTGGCGCATCGCGATCACCGAGGTCGCGGGTACCGAGAAGGACCGCCCGGCTGGGTTGTCCGGCGGGGTGAACGGCGTCTTGCCGGTGAACGTCCCGCTGAACGTCCACGTCACGGCGATGTTGTCGCCGTCGCGGAACGCGGAGCGGCCGGTGATCCGAAGTGGACTGATCGCCCTCTTGGTGATGGCCACCCATCGTGCGAGACCGGCTTGCCCGGTGAACGAGGCCTGGAACGCGTGGTCGGTGCAGGTGCCGTTGGCTGCGAGACATCGCGCTCGAGGCCGCGGACGTCTGCAACGGGATGAAGGCGATGCCGGCGGTCAGCGCGCTCGCGGTGAGCAGGCGGGTGGTGCGTGCCATGGCGCAGGTCCTTTGGTCGAGGCGGGGAACGTTCCCTTGCTGCGGATCGCGATGCCGGTGCTCGTCGCCGATCCCGACAATGAGGGCTATTCGCCGGTCAGCCCGAGAGCCTGTACGACATGCTCCCGGCGAGAAGGAACTCGTGCGCTTCATCGGGGCCCGAGGGGGTCGCTGGGCACTGTCAGCCGATGGCGAGGTGCCTCGCCGCCCAGCGGTTCTTCGACTCCTCGACGACCGCGCCGGTCCTGGCGGTCAGGGTTCGAGGATCTCGGCCAGCCGGGCTGTGTCGCGCAGGTAGCGCTCGTAGGGGAAGTCCGCCGCGAGCAGGGCGTCGCGCAGTGCGTCGTAGAGCGGTCTCCCGTTCGTGTGAAAGGCCTTGCGGCCGGTTTCGGTGAGGCTGACCAGGCGCCGCCGCGCGTGCTCCGGGTCGACGCGGATCTGCACGAGCCCGTCCGCCTCCAGCGGGCGCAGGGCACGGCTGATCGCCGGGTCGGACACCGACAGCGCCAGTGCCAGCTGGTGCTGGGTGGCCGGCTGGATCTCCTCCAGCGTGCCCAGCAGCCGCATCTGGCTGTAAGTCAGATCACCCGAGTCGCCGCCGCGCCGCCGCGCGGCCTCTCCGAGCAGGAAAACCACACGATGCAACAAGTCTGCGAGCCCGTCGTCCACGAGCAGGAGCATACCCTGAATCTTGACAAGTTAATATTAACGGAGCAAGACTCGATCCATGGACACGATCTCATACCTCGGACAGACCTCCTTCCCCCTGATCTGGCTGCTAGCGGCGGTCGTCGGCGCGGCGATCCGCTCCCGGCACAGCACTTCGCGCCTGGCGCGGCTGGAAACCTTCCAGCGGTGGTGGGCCGTCAGCGCACTAGGCCTGGGCAGCCTGTGGCTGGTGATCGCGTTCCTCGCGGTCCCGGACGCCATGGCCGAGACGATCGGCTTCGCTCGCACCCCGTTCGAGTTCGAAATCGCCTTCGCCAACCTCGGGCTCGCTGTGCTGGGCTTCCGTGCCGTCTCCGCGTCGGCCAGGGAACGGATCACGATCGGCCTCGGCGCCGGGATGTTCCTGTGGGGCGCGGTCGTCGGGCACGTCTACCAGTGGTTCGCCAACGGTGACCACGCTCCTGGAAACACCGGCGGGATCCTCGTCTACGACATGCTCGCCCCCGCTGTCATGATCATCCTCGCCCGCCGCGCGCAGAAGCTGGCCAGGACCGGGCAGCCGGCCGTCGCTGCGGCCCTTGTCTGATGTGGCAGCCGCCGTCCGGCGCCGTTCATGAACCCGGGCGGCGGCTCGGGCGTCCACGGAGTACACGCTCAATCCTTGAAACGACAGCCAGGGAAAGGAACCGGCGGTCATGGCCGACGTGATCATCCTGCACGGAGCATGGCACCAACCGGCGCACTACGACGACCTCGCCGGATTGCTGCGCTCGCAGGCGTTGAGCGTGGAAGTACCCGATCTGTACCGGTTGTCGCTGACCGAGAGCACGGCTCTGGCCGAGGACATCGTCGCTGTCTCCGAACGGCCGCCGCTGGTGGTCGGGCACTCGTTCGGTGGTGTGGCCGCCGGCACCGTTCGTGGCGCGGCGAGACTGATCTTTCTCAACAGCTGGATCCTCGACGTCGGCGAATCACCCGCCCAGCTGCTCGACGAGGTCGAGCGGGCGACCGGCGCCCCGGCCGAGGGGCTGATCGGCATACCCGGCAGCGACGGGCAGATCCGGCTCGACCTCGCCGACGCCCGCAAGAAGCTCTACGGCGACGTCGACGAGCCCGCCGCCACCCGGGCCATCGAGCTGCTGCGAGCGGAGCCGCTCACCATCTTCCGGGCCGCACCGAGCCGCGTGAGCTGGCACGACACGCCATCGATCTACATCGCCGGGGAGCGAGGACCATTCGATCGCCGCTCCGCTGGTCGCCCGCTTCGCCGCTCGGTGCGCGACGGCCGAGACCTGGGAGAGCAGGCACTCGCCATTCCTGAGCAGGACCGCCGCCGTCGCTGATCTGGTGCGCGGACAATGGGACATCGCGAATCGTTGAAGACGGCGACCTCGGCTCGCCGCGGGCGAACCGTTCGCCGATCAGCTGGTGCGAGCCGTCGAGCGTGTTTCGTCAGGGTGGTGCAGGTGCAGGTGCCGGTGCGGTCACGGTTGCGTGGTGTCCTTTTCGGAGTCGACCGGCCAGGATCGCAGGAGCGCGTCGAGCGCGTCGATGGTCCTGCGCCAGGAGACGTCAGGGGAGGGGTGGCTGTGATCGAAACTCCCGGTCCGTTCCAGGGCGAGGAAGCCGTTGAGCGTGCTGCCCAGCACTCGCACGGCGTGGACGTGCTCGTCCGGCGGCAGCGGGTAGCTGCGGAGCACCGCGCCGGTCAGTGCGACGATCTTCCGTGCGGCGTCCGACCGCACGACAGCCTCACCGGCGCGCCGCTGCAACGACTGCCACCGGCCGGGCGACTCCCGCGCGTAGCGCCGGTGCGCGGCGGCGAAGCCTTCGAGCGCGTCCCGTCCGGCACGTCCCGCGATCGCCTCGGCGACCCGGGCGGCGAATTCGGCGAGCGCGACCGCGTGGATGCCGTCCAGCAACGCGTCGCGGTCCCGGACGTGCGAGTACAGGCTCGGTGTCCGCACGCCGAGACGGCGGGCCACGGCCGAGAGCGTGACGGCCTCGAAGCCGTCCGCGTCGGCCAGGGCCATCGCCTCGGCGATCACCGAATCCGGAGTGAGAGAAGCGCGAACCACCCGGCCATCCTATACCCTTTAAGTAGCTGACTACAGCCTATAGGATCCGGGTGGCTCCACGATGCTGTCGCACCTACCTGCTCGGTGAACGGATCTGACCAATGGCCGCCTTCGGCATCTCGCGCTCGCCTCTCCCGCGCGTCCAGCTGCTGGGCCCCGTCCGCGCGTGGCTGGGCGACGACGAGGTCAAGCTCGGCAGCGGTGGGTGCCGGGCCGTGTTCAGCGCTCTCGCGCTGCGGGTGAACGAAACCGTTTCCAAGGCCGAGCTGATCGACGGCCTCTGGGGTGAGCGCCCGCCGGCCACGGCCGTCGGCATCCTGCACATCTACATCCACGACCTGCGCAAGGCCCTCGAACCGCAGCGTGGCAAGGGCACCGACGCCACAGTGCTGGTGACGATCCAGAACAGCTACTCGTTGCGGCTGCCCGAGGAACAGCTCGACGAGCGACGCTTCGCCGCCCTGCACGAGCAGGCACAGCGACATTGGGCCACCGGCCGCCTCCCGGCCGCCGTCGACGCGCTCGACGCCGCACTCGCGTTGTGGCACGGCGAACCCCTGCACGACGTCCCCGGGCCGTACGCCGGGATGCAACGTGCCCGTCTGGAGGAAAGCCGGATCACCGCGGTGGAGCGCCGCAGTGCGCTGCTGCTGATCCGTGGCGACCACGAGAAGGCGGTCCCGGCGCTCACCGAACTGGTCGCCGCGGCCCCGTCCCGCGAAACCACGCGCGGGCTGCTCATGGTGGCGTTGAACCAGTCCGGGCGGCGTGCCGAAGCCGTCAAGCTCTACCAGGAAACCGAGCGGACGCTGCTGGACGAGCAGGGCATCGAACCTGGCCCGGCGCTGCGGCGGATCCACCAGGCCATCCTGGCCGGGCAGCCGATCACACCGGACGCCGTCACCGCGGGCGTCTGGACGCCGCGTCCGGACATCATCACGCTGTCAGCCGACGCACGTCCTGCCCCGCCGCCGGTCCTGGTCGGCAGGGACGGCGATCTCGCCTGGCTGCGTTCACGTTTGCGCCGCCTGCTCAACGGCCACGGCGACTGCGCCGCGATCGACGGCGTCCAAGGCGTCGGCAAGACGGCGCTGGTCGCCGCCGCGTTCGCCGAACCGGACGACTCGTACACGGTCGCCTGGGTTTCGCTGTCCGGCCAGCCGGACCCGGCCGAGCAGGTCGGCCAGTTCTGCGCGACGCGGCCGTTGGTGTTCGTCGTCGACGACCTCCACGCGCTCGACGACGACGGGCTGTTGGTCTGGGAGCGGCTGCACCGGCTGACCAAGCACTTGCCGCTGTTGCTGATCGGCGTGTTCCAAGCCCTGCCGGCCCGGCCACGTCCCATCCGGTTGTGGGAGACGTTCGGCGCGACCGGCAGCCGATTCCGGACCATCCGGCCGCTGACCTCCCGTGACGTCGACGAGCTGGTGGAACGGCGGTTCAACGCGCCGTGCGGGCCCGGACTGCGGGAACTGCTGGCCGTCGCGGGCGGCAACCCGTCGTTCGTCAACCAGCTGCTGGACACCGTGACGGTCGCCCGCGCATTGCGTCTCGTGGCCGGTGCCGCCGATCTCGACTCCCGCCACCGGGCCGGGCTCGACGCGGAACTGGCCCGCCTGGCCAGGCGGCGGCTCGGCCTGCTCACCGCGGAGACGCAGGACGTGTTGCGCTCGGCCGCTTTGCTCGGCGAGCGGTTCGACCTCGGCGACCTCGCGGTGCTGATGCGCGCCTCTCCCACCGATCTCGTCGCGGGCGTGGCGGAAGCCGTCGCGGCGGGCATGCTGGACGCTGACGGCCAGCGTCTGGCGTTCCGCAACGCTGTCCTGCCCACGGTGCTGGTCGAGGAGTTGCGTCCGGAACTCAGGGCCGCGCTGCGCCGTGAGGCCGCCGAGGTGCTTGCCGCAGCCGGTGTGCCTGCCGAACGAGTCGCGGCGCAGCTGCTCGACGTGGCTCCGGTCGACGCGTGGACCGTGCGATGGGTGCTGGACAACACCGCCGCCGTGGCCACGCGGAACCCGGTGACCGCTTTCGAGTTGCTCGACCACGTCATCGCGGGCACGTCGGGCGACGAGGAACGCCACGACGCGCTGGCGGTGCACCGGGTGCGGCTGGCGTTCCGGCTCGGCCGAAAACCGCGCACCGAAGCCGAAACCGTGCTGAACGCGACCAGCAATCCCGAGTACGCCGCCGAAATGCGGTGGATCGTCGGCTTCCTCGACTACATGTCGGGCGCTGCCGGCAAGGCCGGCGACAATTTGCGTGCCGCGGCAGCGGATTCGACGGTCCCCGCGGTCTGGCGTGCCAGGTACGAGGCGTTGCGGGCGCAGTTCGAGCGGGGCCCCGACGAGCTCGCGGCGGCGGAGCTGGCCACGAGCATCGTGTTGCGGCACGCGATGAGCACGGCGAATCCCACGGCCACGATGGAGGCGTACAAGGAACTGTGGTTCCTCGCGACCGCGCGGCGCGACCACCAGGCCGCGCTGGGATACGCCGAGAGGGCGCTGGAGTTCGTCCAGCGCAGCACCGACCTCGTCCACTCCCAGCTGGGCCTGCTGGACAGCCGCGTCATCTCGCTGCAGAACCTGGACCGGCTCGACGACGCGACGCACACGCTGGCCAGGATGCGCTACATCGGCGATCGCCTGCAGCCGTCCGCGGGACGCCCGCACATCCTGACCGCGGTGCACTACTACTGGCTCGGTCGCTGGGACGACGCGCTGGCGCACCTCGGCTTCGCCGGACCGGAGCACGGCGGCCAGGTGCACCGCCTGTCCGCCCAGTCACCGCTGTTCCGGCACGGCGTCGCGGCCCTGATCGCCGCCCGCCGGGCAGACGTGGCCCAACTGCGGGCACACCTGCGCGCGGTGGAGTCGGATCCCCTTGTCACGGGCATAGATCCGGACAGTTGCGACTTCCTGGTGATGGCCCGCGCGGTGGAGACCGGCTTCCGGCTGGGTGCCGACGCGGAGCTGGCGGCGCTGGATCCCATTCTCCACTCGAAGTACGACCTGACGATGGCGCGCCACCAGTGGCTGCCCGGGATCGTGCGGCGTGCACTGGAAGCAGGCGATCAGGACCGCGTCACCGCGGCCATGCGCGTGAGCGAGTCCGAGGCGGCGAAGGAAGTTGTCCCGGCCCGTGCGCACGCGGCGTTGCGCTGGTGCCAGGGGCTGCTCGACCGGGATCCGGACGCCCTGCTCGACGTCGGCTGGCGCTTGCGTGAGGCCGGCAGGTCAGTCGAATCGGCCGCCGCTCTGGTCGACGCCGCGATGGCCTTCGCCGAACAGGACCGGATCACGTTGGCGAAGCTGACGTTCGCCGAGGCGTTGCCGGTGTTGACCGAGTTGGGCGCCGCCGTCGACGTCGACCGGGCCATGACGCTGATGCGCGCGCTCGGAGTCGACAGCGTACCGGCGAACAGGCCGGTCCCGCCGGGGTGGGCGTCACTGTCTGATGTGGAGCGTTCGACTGTCAGGTTGTTCGCCGAGCAGCGTTCGTATCCCGAGATCGCCGCCGAGCTCGAGGTGTCCCGCAGGGACGTACAGGCACATCTGTTCGGCGCTATGCGGAAGCTGGGCGTCGAGTCCCGTGCCGATCTCGTCGCGAGCCTGCGTGACGCGTTCAGCTGACGCGGACGGGTCACTTCAGCTGAACACAGGGTGTCGCGCCCTGACTGTTCTTCTCCCAGCGGATGTTGGTGAAGGTCGCGTCGAACTGGCCGCCGGTGTACAGCAGGAACGGGGTGTCGACCTTCTTCGGGTCCAGGCCACTTCCGGTGAAGCAGGACAACGGGATCCGGACGGTCGACGCCTTCCCGGCGGGGAGGTTCGCGAACAGGTTCGTGACAGCCACCTGCGACCCGCACGGATATCCACAGTGGACCTGGAGTGAGGTCGCGGCGGTCGGCGCCCTCTGCACGGTGGTGTCGAAGACGAGCGCCCCGCCCGCGAAGGAGCTGAGGTCCTTCGGGCTACGCGGCGACTGCAGGTAGATCTGGGCGGGGGCGTCGCCTTTCCAGGTCACTCGCAGACCGGAGCCCGCGGGTGCCGCCTGGATGGACGTCTGTTTCGCGCCGGAGGAGTGGATCTCGACGCCTCCCCAGTTGGCGGCGTCGCCGATGAAGCCGGTGAACGGCTGGATCGCGCCGTTGTCGTAGAGCCGCAGTGACGCCGGGCCGTCGTTGGTCCTGACCTGCTCGGTGTTCGGCGGCGCCGGCTTGGTGCCCGGTGAGCCACCCGCGGGTGGTTTGGCGGTGACGGTGGTGATCGTGGTCGTCGGGGGCACGCTGGTGGTCGCCGGCGTGCTCGCACTGGTCGTGGTGGTGTCCGCGACGAGTGGTGCGCGGGCGTTCATCGGCTGGACCTCGTCCCCGCCCTTGCTCGTGATGAGCAGCGTGGTGACGACGGCGAGCGCGATGATGGCCGTCGCCGCGACGGCAGGCAACAGCCACTTCCTGCGGGACGTGGTCACCGTCGGCACCGGAGACGGCGTGCCCCTCGGTGGCGTCAGAGGCCACGGGGCCGATGGCACAGGCACGGTGACCGGCTTGGGGCGGGTGGCGACGGCAGCGGCACCGAGGGCGACGGTGAACTTCGGGTGCAGCGTGACTCGAACCGGCTTGCCGAACTCACCCGACACCATCTGGGAGACAAGGGGGATGCGCGAGGAGCCGCCGGCGAGCAGCACCGCGGAGAGGTCCTCGGCGCGCAGGCCCGCCGACGCGATCGTGCGGCGCAGCGCGTCGGTGGTCAGCTGCACCGACGGCCTGATCATGTCGTTGAACTCGAGGCGGGTGACCGTGACCTGCCTCGATATGGACGGCAGCGGGACGGTGATCGTCACGTCCGGCTCGATCGACAGGTCCTCCTTGGCGCGCACGCATGCCGCGCGGACCTCGACGAGGATGGCGGCTGTCGCCGGGTCGGCGGGATCCAGGTCCGTGATCGCGCCGCCGAGCTCGTTGTCGACGTGCGCGATCAGCGTCTCGTCGAAGTCGATGCCGCCCATGTGCTCGATGCCCTCGGGTGTGCCGAGGATTTCCGTTTCGCCGCCGGACATCCGCAGGATCGTCGTGTCGAACGTGCCGCCGCCCAGGTCGTAGACCGCGACCACTTCGCCGTCGCCGAGCCTGCGCTCGCTCGAGTAGTGCGTCGCGGCTGCTTCCGGTTCGGTGATCAGGCGGTATTCGGACACGCCCGCGAGGCGCAGCACCTCGGTGAAGTGCTCGCGGCGGTACGGGCCCCAGATCGCCGGGCAGGTCAGCACGACCGAACCGGGCGGACCGCCCGCGAACCGCGACATCCCGGCCAGCACGTCACGCAACTGCGCCGCCATCAGCACCGCGGCCGAATAGGCGGAGCCACCGAGCACCAGCGGTGTCGGGTCGCCAAGCCTGCGCTTGAAGTTGCGCGCGACCCGCTCCGGGTCGTCCACGGCGGCCAGCGCCGCCGTACCCGTCAGCAGGGCGCCGTCCGGTGCCGGGTACGCCACCGACGGGACGATCATCTCCTTGCTCAGCGGGACCATCTGCGTCCTGCCCGCACCGCTCACCGCCGCGGCGGTGAAGGAGGTCCCCAGGTCGATTCCCGCCCCGTACCACATAGTGCTCTTCCGTCTTTCCTGTGGGTGATCCCGTGCAGGACGGCGGTTGCCGCCGCCGTCGGCTGCCAGCTCAACGCAAACGGTTCACGAAAACCAGGTGACTCGGGGGTCGCAGTACGGGAGGGCACCGTGTCTGCCCCGAATACTCGAACCGAGACCTCATCGCGGTACGCGTGGTGAAGTGCGGCCGTCGAACTGGTTGAACATGTTCAGACAGCCGGTTGCCGGTGCGGAGCGCGGACGCGCGGGAAACCGGCACATCGAAGAAATGGGTCCCGGCATGCCGTTCCAAGCCCGTTAAGCGATTGTGAAGTGCGCGCGACGACAGTTTCCAGTGAGCACACAGGTGGACCGGGACGGAGATGCGCGGAGCCAGATGCGAACCTCACTTCTGAATCCACGGCGGACGCTCGCGAACCGCGGGGAGACGATCTCCGTCGTCGTGCGCGCCGCCGACCCGATGGCCGGGCTCGGCGCGGCCCACATCCTCGGCGCCGACGCACGGCTGATCGTGCTCCCCGAGTCGGACGCGGAACACGCCCAGGTGATCGTGGTGATCGACGAGTTCGTCGGCGACAACGTCTTCGGGTTCCTGCAGGACGTCCGGGCCGCGTCGCAGCGCGACACGCCGCCGCGGTCGGTGATCGTCACCGACAACTTCCGGGTCGACAGCCTGATGATGGCCATCCAGTGCGGCATGGCCGCGGTGCTGCCGCGTTCCAGCACACAGGACGAGGAGCTGGTGCGGACGGTGTTCGCGGTCAGCCAGGGCGCGGCGTGCCTGCCGTTCTGGTTGCAGGGAACCCTGCTGACGCAACTGGACCGGATGCGCCGGGACATCCTGGAGCCGAACGGTCTCACCTTGTCCGGACTGTCCAAGCGGGAGCGGGACGTGATCCGGTTGCTCGCCGACGGCCACAGCACCGAGGAGATCGCTGCCATGCTCTCGTATTCGGAGCGCACGGTGAAGAACATCCTGCACGGCCTGATGAGGCGTTACGGCCTGGCCAACCGTGCGCACGCGGTCGCTTTCGCCTGGCGCGCCGGGGTGCTCTAGCCGCCCTGGGGCCGTGGCGTGGTCCCGGCTCACGGCCCGGTGCGGGTCTGCCGGTGCGGTGAATCCGTTGAGACCGTTGTCGTTTCGATGCAGCGCCGGTCGAGTGGCGTGGCTGGAAATCGGAGTACGCGCCCCGCCGTACCCACTAGGGTCAGGTGATCATCTGTCCCCGGTGCGGCAGTGGGAGCGGAGGTCGGCTTGCTGCTGGAGGTTCGTGACCTGCGGTTCCGGTACCACGGTCAGGCCGAGCCCGCGGTCCGCGGGATCAGCTTCGAGGTCCAGCCCGGCGAGGTGCTGGGCATCCTCGGCCCCAACGGGTCCGGCAAGAGCACGTTGCTGAGTGCGGTTTTCGACGCGCGCAAGGGACACAGGGCGGGTGCCGTCAGCTACGAGTCCGAGCCGGTGACCGGTCCCATTGGAGACCGCGTCGGATACGCGACGCAGCAGACCGCGCTGTACCACCTGCTGACCACGAAGGAGAACCTGACGCACGCCGCCCGGCTCGCGCTGCCCGCGAAGCGGGTGCGGGCCGCGGTGGACGCGGCCGTGACCGAATACGGTCTCGGCCCGGCGGTCAACCGCGTCGTCGGCCAGCTGTCAGGCGGCTGGCAGCGGCTGGTGCACGTCGCCGCGAGTTTCGTGCACGACCCGCCACTGCGTTTCCTCGACGAGCCGACCAGCGCGCTGGACTTCGACACGAGAGGACGGCTGGTCGAGCTGGTGCGGGCCTGGTCGGCCCGAGGGGTGGCCAGTGTCGTCACCTCGCACTACCCGGAAGACCTCGAGGAGATGTGCACGCGGCTGCTGATCATCAAGAACGGCGAGGTGATCCGCTCCGCGACGCTGTCCCGGCTGCTCGCAGGGCTGTCCAGGCAACTGGTGGTCGAACTGTCCGACGAGCGGGAGGTGCGGATCGACGTGCCGGACTCCGCGGGCCAGCTGTCCAGTGCGGTCGTCGATGCCGTTCGCGACAGCGGTACGGGCACGGCGAAGGTCGCCGGTCTGCGCGTGACCGCCGCGACGCTACGCGGCCTTCTCACCGAGGACCCCGAGTTGGCTGGGCTGGTCGACGATGAGTGAACGGCTGGAATGGCGGACCGTCGTGCGGGCGTTCGCGGCCACCGAGGCCAGGAACCTGTGGCGCATGCGGACTCCGGTGATCTTCATGTTCGCCGTGCCCGCGTTGCTCAGCCTGCTGCTCGGCACAGCCGTCTCCGGTGACCCGTCGGCCTTTCCCGGGCGTTCGGTGATCGGATTCGCCGTCCTGTTCAGCTTCATGACGATCAACTACCAGGGACTCGCGCTGTTCCGGGAGTTCTTCGGCAACACGTGGCTGCGCCAGGCGGTGGGCAAACCGCCGAGGAGCGCGTTCCTGGTCGGCAAACTCGCGCCGGTGATGGCCATGGGGTCGGTCCAGCTCGTGGTTTTCGCCGCGCTGACGTTCCTGTTCTACCCGCTCCCGCTGCACGGTGACGTTCTCCAGCTCGTGGTCGTCGCGGTTCCGCTCGTCTGCTGCGGCCCGATGATCGGGATCCTGCTGTACAACTTGACTAAGTCCGTCTCGACTTTCCAGAGCATCACCTACCTGGTGATGCTGGGAACGGGTGGTCTCGGCGGCACCATCGTCACGCCGGAACAGCTGCCCGCGGTCAGCCGCGCGCTCGGGCCGTTCACGCCACACCACTGGGCAATCAAGGCGTTCACCAACAGCACCGTCGGATCCGGGTCTTGGTCGCTTACGCTGCAGTGCGCCGGGATCATCACCGGTATCGCCGTGGTCTTCGCGATCGCGGCCATCGCCACGTTCGACTTCCGCGCCGAGAAACTCGCCTACGCGTGAGACGCTCTGCCGGTGGACTGGCTGGGTGAACGACTCTGGCTGAGCAGAATCGAGACGACTTGATTGCGCCCGACTCATGACCGCGGCGGTGATCGGTGCGAGCATGGCGGGGCTGCTCGCGGCCCGCGTGCTGAGCGAAAGCCACGAAAAGGTGTTCCTGCTCGACCGGGACGACCTGCCCGAAGCGGTGGTGGCACGCCAGGGCGTGCCGCAGGCCCGTCACCTGCACGGTCTGCTCGCGCGGGGGCGTGACGTCCTCGAAGGGCTGTTTCCCGGCCTGTCCGAGGAGTTCCTCGCGGCCGGGGCCACGCGCGTGGACATCCAGGGCGACATCCAGTGGACGATCGACGGCCGCCGGATGTGCCGGGCCACGTCAGGGCTGGTCGGGCTGTCGATGAGCCGGGCGTTGCTGGAAGCCACAGTACGAGCCCGGGTGCGTGCGCTGCCGAACGTGGAGCTCCTGCCGCGCCGGGTGGCCGATGGCCTGATCGCGACCGCCGGCCGCGTGCACGGGGTGCGGGTGACCGAACTGGCGAACGGCAACGCTGGGAACGAGTTGACCGCCGACCTCGTCGTGGACGCGTCCGGGCGCGGGTCACGCAGCCCGGCGTGGCTGCGTGAGCTGGGTTACCAGTGCCCGCCCGAGGACCGCGTGAAGATCGGCATCGCGTACGCGACCAGGCGCTTCCGGCGGTTGCCCGGGCACCTGTCGGGCCGCCGGGGCGCGGTCGTGAACATGTCGCTGGACAATCCGCGCGGCGGTGGGGTGTCGTGTGAGGAGAACGACCAGTGGATCGTCACGCTCGCCGGTGTGCTGGGCGACGACCCGCCGCTGGACCCGAGCGGATTCGCGGACTTCGCGGCGTCACTGCCGGACCCTCGGATCCTCGAGGTGATCGAGCACGCCGAGCCGATCGGCGACGCGCTGCGCGCCCGCTTCCCGGCGAGTGTGCGCCGCCGCTACGAGCGGCTCAC
The DNA here is from genome assembly GCF_001302585.1 of Kibdelosporangium phytohabitans. Lineage (GTDB taxonomy): Bacteria > Actinomycetota > Actinomycetes > Mycobacteriales > Pseudonocardiaceae > Kibdelosporangium > Kibdelosporangium phytohabitans. The sequence continues at coordinate 3,768,117 of NZ_CP012752.1, forward strand.
CCGGTTCCCTGAGGGCTATGTCGTCATGGGCGACGCGGTGTGCAGCTTCAACCCCATCTACGGCCAGGGCATGACAGTCGCCGCCGAACAGGCCCTGGTGCTGCGGGACTGCGTACAAGCCGGTACCGATGCCGTGGGGCGCCGGTTCTTCCGCCGGACCGCGAAGGTGCTGGCGGTGCCGTGGTCCATGGCGACGAGCGGCGACCTGCGGTTCGGAGGCGTCGAAGGACCACGTCCGCTGCCCGTGCGCCTGTCCAACCGCTATCTCCGGCCGCTCAGCATCGCGCTCGAACAGGACCCGGCGGTCGGCCGAGCGTTGCTGCGTGTGGCCAACCTGATCGACCGGCCGCAACGGATCGTCGCGCCGGACATCCTGTTCCGTGTGCTACGCGCGAACCTGCGCCGGCGCAGGCCCGCAGCGACCTGACGCCCATCCCCGGAAGCGGTCGTCACGTACGTGACGACCAGGACCGGCCCGGCGAACCCGGGGGAGAAGCCTCCCCGGGCCCACGCGTCAGTACGGCCAGCCCGGGACGTTCGGACGGATGCTGTACAGCCCCAAGTTCCCGCTGTTGCCGTCGTTGGACTGCGTTCCCGACGTGATGTACGGGGTTTTCCCGTCGGGTCCGCCGAAGGCGGCGTTGGTGGCGTTGCGCCCGGCCGAGATCGTGCCGAGTGACCGGCCTGCCGGGGAGAAGACGTTGACCTTCCCGTCGCCGTAGGTGACCTGGCAGACGTTGCCCGCGCAGTCGATCGTGCCGCAGTCGATCGTGCCGCAGTCGATCGTGCCGCCGTCGATCGTGCCGCCGTCGGTTCCGCCGAGCGGCGCGAAGTGGCTGCGCGGTCCCGTGGTCCGGCCGGTTCGCACGCTGGAGGTTCGGGTCGGTGAAGTAGATCGTCCCGTTCGCGGCCACGGTGAGGTCGTTGGGCGAGTTGCACAACCGGCCCTCGTGGGTCGCCGCGACCGTCGTGCGCTGCCCGGTCGCCAGGTTGTAGGACGAGACACTGCGCTGGTCATGCGTCGCCGCGAGGATCGAGGTGCCGTCGCGGCTGATGGCCAGCCCGTTGCTGCCCGCGTTCTTGATGAACGTGGGGAACGCGCCCGTTGCCGGGTCGTACCGCAGGACGTCCGCGGGCTGGACGTTCTGCGGGCCGGTGCCGTCGTACATGGTCGTCAGCAGCAGGGTTTCGCGTGCCCGCGTCCCCCGCCGGGCCTTCGAGGAAGTCGAACCCGTCCTTGATCTTGGTGGCCGTCAGGCTCGGCGAGGGCGACGGGCTCCCGTACGGCCCTCCCGGACACGGATCGGCGGGTGGCGCGGCCGACGCGGTGGCGACGCCGAAACCCGCCACCGCTAGGACGACCGTGGCCGCGCTGACCGCCCGGGTGATCACGCCGGCACCGTCCACCGCTGGTTGGCCCCGCCCGTACAGGTCCAGATCTGCAGTCTGGCGCCGTCGGCGGTGCTCTGGCCTGCCACATCGAGGCACTTGTCGCTGTTGGCGTTGACGAGCTGGCCCGACGACGAGTACGACCACTGTTGGTTGCCCGCGCCGAAGCAGTCCCACAACTGGACCGCTGTGCCGTCGGCGGTGGCGCCGTTCACCACGTCGACGCATTTGCCCAGCGCCCGGAGCGTGCCGTCGGTGGACACGGTCCATTGCTGGTTCGGGCCACCGGTGCACGACCACATCTGCGGCTGGTTGCCGTTGGCGGTCGAGCCGTTGGTGACGTCGAGGCACTTGCCACCCAGGCCGGTGATCGGACCGGTCCGGCCGGTCGGCGGCGGCGTTCCGGTGCCGGGCCACGTGAACGTGGCCATCGAACCACCGGGCAGCTGGTAGCCGAACGACTGGCCGCCGAAGGAAACCTGGAAGTTCTGCGTACCACCGCTGTTGAGGGCGACGAGCACGATCGTGCCGTCCGGGTTGCGGAAGGCGACGTTCTGGATGCCGCCCTCGCCGTAGCCGGTCGAGTCGATCCGCACCGCGCCCGGCTTCACGAACTTGCTCAGGTGACCGAGCACGTAGTACTCGGCGTTGTACGTGACGTTGCTGCCGTTGGTGGTGACCACGCCCATGCAGTTGGTGCAGCTGCCGATCACCGGGCCGTGGTTGTTGTCCAGCGCCATGTTCCAGATGGTCACCGTCTTCGCCCAGTTGCGGGTCGCGCCGATGGCGAGGTTGATTCCCTGCCAGCGCAACGTGTCGCGGAACGTGGCCGCGTCATTGCCCGACGACGTGCCCGAGCACTCGGTGAAGAAGATCTCCTTGTTCGGCTGGGCGTTGCGCACCACGGACTGTCCACTCGGGTTGCCGCCGTAGCAGTGCCACGCCGAACCGGCCACGTTGTCGCCAGCGGCGTTGTTCACCTGCTGCGCGTAGCTGGTGTTGTCCCAGTTGTGGTCGTAGCCGAGCAGTCTCGTGTTGAGCCCGGCTCCGCGCAGCTTCGGGACCAGGTTGTTGATGATGGTCGACTGCTGGGTCGCGGACATCAACATGCCCGGGTAGCCCGGCGGCGAGAAGTTCGGCTCGTTCTGCACGCTCATGTAGTCGATGGGCGCTCCGGCGGCGCCGTAGGCCTGCGCGAACTTGACCAGGTAGTCCGCGTACACCCCGATCCGGCTGTCGTTGAGCGACCCGCCGATGAGGTTGTTGTTGTTCTTCATCCACGCCGGAGCGCTCCACGGACTGGCCATGATGGACAGACCGGGGTTCAGCGCCTTGGCCTGCCGGACCAACGGCAGGATGTAGGCGTTGTCGTGCGCGATGGAGAACCGGGACAGGCTCGGGTCGGCCGCGCCGTCGTTGTACGTGTAGAAGCTGCGTGAGAAGTCGGTCGCGCCGATCGGTTGCCGCAGCCAGCTGAGCCCGATCCCGCTGCCCGTGGTGGTGAACAGCGCGTTCATGATCTCGTTGCGCCGCGGCGAGTTGAAGACGTTCCACGCGGCGCCGTCGGTGAACGACGCGCCGAACCCGACCATGGACTGGTAGGTGCTGTTCGGGTTCACCGTGATGACGGGCCCGCTGCCGGGCGAGCCGAATGAGACATTTCCCTGTTGGCGCAACAGGTTCGATCGATCAGCCGTGGTCAGCCACACGTTCGCGGTCGTCGCTGCCGTCGCGGCCGGGGCCGGGACGGCGAGCAAGGCGCCGACAGAGACCGCTGCCGCGGCGATGGCGGTTGTCGTACGGGACATGACGCTCCTTGCAGGGGTCGGAGCACGCTTTGTTCAAACTGTAAATTTACCAATAAAATTAAGCCCGCGTCACATATGAGACTACGAGAGGCGGTTCCCGTCAAGAGGGGCGTCCGCCGACCGGGTGTCACGGGGTGCGCAGGTTGTCCACTTCCGACTGGTAGAGGCGGGCGGGATCGAATCCCGTGTTGTCGAAGTGTCCGGCGAGCTCCAGGGACAGCACGCCGTGCAGGCGGGTCCAGAAGTTCAGGACCCGGCACATCGTGGCACCGGCCAGGTCCCGCTGCCACTCCCGCATCCGGCTTTCCGGGTACTCGTCGAACCCGGTCCGCTGGGCGTCCTCCGCCGGTGCGTGGCAGGCGGAGAGCAGGGTGGTCATGAGTTCCCTGGCGATCGCGGCGATCTCGTCCGGCGCGTGGTAGCCGGGCACCGGTGTGCCGTAGATCAGGTGGTACCGGTGGGGTCCGCGAGCGCCCAGTCGCGTAGCGCGAGCGCGAGTACGGCGAGGTCGGCGCCGATCTCGGTGGTGGCGTTCAGGGTGTCGGCGAGGCTGCGGCAGGCGTCTCGGATCAGTTCGGTGATCAGGTCGTCGCGGCTGGCGTAGTAGCGGTACAGGGCGGGGCTGCTCATCCCCAGCTGTTCGGCGATCGCTTTCAGCGACAGCGCTGACGCGCCCGCTGTGGCGTTCTGCTCCCACGCGTGCTGCTTGATCTCCTCGCGCATCTGCCTGCGGTAACGCTCGCGGGCGAGATACCGGCGCTGACCATGGTGTTCGCCTCCCCGCGTTACACCCGTTAGCGAAGGGCACCGCCTGTCAGGTTTTCCGTCGGTCGACCTTGACGGCGGTCGCTGACGCCTGCGCGGGTGGAAGCTCGGGCGTCTGCTGACCGTCGCCGTGCTCCTGCTCGGAGCCGGGGCGTTCGCCGTCTTCCACCTGCGCACGCAGCTCGACACGGCGGGGGGTGTGGTCTTCGGCAAGGCACTGGCCGTCCCGCCGCTCGCCGAGTCCGCACAGGACTTGTCGGGGGGACGAGGACGTTCACCCTCGACACCCGGTCCGGGGAAACCCGGTTCCGGGACGGCCCCGCCACCGCGACGTGGGGCATCAACGGCACGTTCCTCGGTCCCACGATCCGCGCGAAGCGGGGCGGCAAGGTCGCCCCCGCGCACGGACACCCGTGATCGTCCGCTGTCAGCCGGGATTCACCTCGGCCATGGGGATCGCGCCCTGCACGCCCCACTTGTCCAGGATCCGCTTGTACGTCCCGTCGTCCATCAGTGCTTGGATCGCGCCCTGGACCGCCTTGGCGTAATCGCCCTTGCCCTTGGGCAGCACCAGGCCGTAAGGCGCAGTGTTGTAGACCTTGTCCAGGTGTTCCAGGGTGCCGTCTGTCTGCTTGATCGCGTAGTCGACGATCGGCGAGTCGGCCAGCATCGCGTGTGCCCGTTTGGCGCTCAGGGCCAGGTTCGCGTCGGTCTGGTTCTGGAACTGCTGGACGTTGATCTCCGGCAGGCCCGCCGCCCGGCACTTGCCGCTGCGGACCACGAGGTCCTCCACCACAAGGGTGCCTTTCTGGACCGCCACGTTCCTGCCGCACAACGTGTCCAGCGTGAGCCTGTCCGGGTTTCCCTTCGGCACCGCGCCCGAGATGCCCGCGCTGAGGTACGACACCATGTCGACCTCCCGCAGCCGTTGCGCGTTGATCGTGAACGACGACATCGCCGCCTCGTACCGGCCGGACTGCACGCCGGGGATGATGCCGTCGAAGGCCGCGTTCTCGAACTCGACCGGCACACCCAGCTTCTGGCCGACGGCCCGGCCGAGGTCGACGTCCATGCCGCGGGCCTCGCCGTTCTCCACGAACTCGGTCGGCGGGTTGGTCTGGTCCTGGCCGACGAGGATCCGGCCGTCCTGCTTGACGTCGGACGGCACCATGGCCGACAGCCTGTCGTCCTTGCTCACGGCGGGTATCGCCGATCGGTCCTGCGGTGCGTTCCGGTCCTCGGTCATCCCGCACGCGGCACCCAGTATCGCCAAGGTCAGGGCGGGAATCACGGCCAGGGGGGATCGTCGCGTCACCGGTCACTCCTAGTCACGGTCTGTGCTGTCGAGCTGTCCCAGCAGGCTAGCCGGGCGGGCTGTCACCGTGTCAGGGCCCGTGTCAGTGCCGTGGCGGCCCGGCGTCAGGAAATCCGTCGATAGTTCTCGCTGTGAGCAGGCCGGGGGCCACGCCGGGCAGCCACACGGAATCGACGACAAGGGAGTTCGGACATGCTTTCGTTCGCCACGCCAGAGCCGATCACGGCAACGCTGATCACCGGGGGCGCCGTGGTGCTTGTCGCCGCGAGCGAGCGCCCGGACACCGTGGTGCGGGTCGAGCCGGTCGACGAGGACAGCAAGTCGGATGTGAAGGTCGCCGAGCGCACCAAGGTCGACTTCGCCGACGGTGAGCTGACGGTCAGGACGACCAAGCCCGGTTCGGTCGCCATCACGGTCGAACTGCCGGTCGGATCCGCCCTGGTGCTGCGGGCCGCCGCCTCGGACGTGCACGCCGACGGCGTGTTCGGCGTCTGCGAGCTGAACGTGGCCTCGGGCCAGGTCCGGCTCGACCGCGTCGCCGCGCTGCGGGGCAGCGTCTCCGCCGGTTCGGTCGCGATCGGGCACGTCCGCGGGCCCGTCACCCTCGAGGGCGGCGCGGCCGACGTCCGGATCGGCGAGGCCGAGGGCGCCGTCGAGTACCGGGGCTCCAACGGCAGCTTCGACATCGACCGCGCAGGCGGCAGCGTCACCGCCAAGGCAGCCGACTGTCCTATCCGGATCGGACGGATGACGCGCGGTCACGCGGACCTGGCGAACGCCTCCGGCGGCATCGAGATCGGCATCGGTGAGCACACCGCCGCCGAGGTGGACGCGGACAGCACCAAGGGCTTGGTGCGCAACTGGCTCCACGGCAACCCGGACGGCGACCACCTCACGGTCCACGCCCGCACGCGGCTCGACGACATCGTCATCCACCGCGCCGCCGCCTGAAATCGAGCTTTCCGGAAAGGACATCACCATGGTTGACGCCACACAGATCCAGGGACACGTCGAGCCCGGCTGGGAGAAGGTCGCCGACGCGTTCCGCGCGAACTTCGACGGGTACCCCGGCGAAGCGGGCGCGGCGTGCAGCGTCTACGCGGGCGGCCGCCCTGTCATCGACCTCTGGGGCGGCCACGCCGACCGCGAGGCGAACCGGCTCTGGGACAAGGACACCATCGTCCAGGTCGCGTCCACGACCAAGGGCGCCACCGCGATCTGCGCCCACCTGCTGGTGCAGCGCGGCGAACTGGACCTGGACGCCCCGGTTGTCCGCTACTGGCCCGAGTTCGGCGCCAACGGCAAGGCGGAGATCCCGGTGCGCTGGCTGTTGTCGCACCAGGTCGGCCTGCCGATCGTGGACGGCCCGCTGACGTTCGAGCAGGCGTGCGAGTGGGACCCGGTCATCCGTGCACTGGAAGCGCAGAAACCGCTGTGGCAGCCGGGCACCGAGCACGTCTACCACAGCATGACGTACGGATTCCTGGTCGGCGAACTCGTCCGCCGGGTCACCGGCAAGTCGCTCGGCGCGTTCTTCGCCGAGGAGGTGGCCGGTCCGCTCGGGCTGACGGCCTGGATCGGGCTGCCGGAGCGTGAGGAGGGCCGGGTGGCCCGGATCGAGTTCGCCGCGCCGTTCACCCTGGAGGAGTTGCTGGCCGGGATGATCCGGATGACCGGGCTGGACCCGGACACGGTCACCGCGTGGGTCAACGCCGTGTGGGGACCGGATTCGGTCCAGGCCCGTGCGGGCGAACTCGGTGGCGCGCTGGACAACACGACCGAGTACTTCACGTCGCGCGCCTGGCGTGCGGCCGAGTTCCCGGCCGCGAACATGCTCTCCGACGCGGGATCGCTGGCCCGGATGTACGCGGCCACGGTGAGCGACGTCGACGGGGTGCGGCTGCTGAACCCGGACACGGTCGCGACGGCCACCGCCGTGCAGACCGACAAGACGCCGATGCACGGGCTGCCAGCGGGACTGACCGTCCCGGCGGACCGCTCCTTCTACATGTCGCTCGGGTTCTGGCGGTCCTGCCCGCCGGTGCCGCTGCTCGGGCCGGGATCGTTCGGCCACCCGGGTTCCGGCGGATCGATCGCCTTCGCGGACCCGGACGCCGGTGTCGGCTTCGGCTACGTCACGAACCTGTGGAACTTCCGGCCGGACGACCCGCGGGCGATGAACCTGGTCGACGCCGTCCGGTCCTGCCTCGGCTGACCGAAGTGGACAGTGCGAGGCGGGTGGCGCCCCCTGCGTCACCCGCCTCGCTGCCGCCTTCCGGTGTTACGCGGTCGGCGCCTCGCCCTGGGTCGTCGCACCGACGTCGATGGTGTGGCTGCCCTGGTTGGCGTCAACCGCGCCCAGGTCCCAGTCCACCAGCACGTTCGGGTCGATGTAGTCGCCGCGCATGTTCGAGTCCGACGGCGCGGTCACGGTGATGCCGTTCGGCGTCTGCTGCTCCTCCCCGCCCGCGATGGCGGTCCAGTGCAGCTGCACGTAGGCCGAGGAACCGTTGGACAACGCCACGGCGGGCGCGTCCGGGTCCGCCTGGTTGTCGATCAGGACGTTGTGCGCGCCGACCAGACCGACGTCGATCCGGCCGGGCAGGTAGCAGCGCTCGCCCTCGTTGGCGGTGAACTGCAGGGCCCCGTAACGGTTGCCCGCGCCCGCATCGCCGGCCACCAGCTTGGTGGTGAACTGGGTGGACGTGCACGGGAAGACTGTCGGCTCGTCTCCACCGGCCGGCGCGGCGCTGGCGCTGGTCGCGAAGAAGGCCCCTGTCCCAACGGCCACGCCTGCGACAGCGATGGCGGCGGCGGTACGGCGAACCGTGGTGCGAATGGTCATGGTGCTCTCCTTTCCCACTGGCCGGACGGGCTTTCCTCCGGCAGGCGATCGGTCGGTGATTCATCCACCTCGATCGCTCTCACTGGGAAAGACGTTCACAGGCGCCGGGGGATGCCCGACTGTGAAATCAGCCCCAGCAAAGCAACTCGCACCGGCCTCGTGCGTCACAGAGAACGTAGATCCGCCCCAAGTCGTACATCGTGGACGAATAAGCTGTTCGCGTGCGGATCGGTTTGCTGGGGCCGCTGCTGGTCAGCGGCGAGATCTCGGGTTCCCGGCTGCGCGCGTTGCTCATCGCCCTCGCGCTGCGGCCCGGCCGGGTCGTGCCGGTCAGCCGCCTGGTCGACGGCGTGTGGGGCGACGATCCGCCCGCCCGCGCGATCAACGCGCTGCAAGTGCTGGTTTCCCGGCTGCGCAAGGCCGTCGACGTGCCGATCGAGTCGCATCCCGCGGGATACCGGCTGGTCATCGATCCCGACGAGGTCGACGCCACCCGGTTCGAGCACCTCGTGTCCAGCGCCCGCGCGGCGCCCGATCCAGCCAGGGCGGCCCTGCTGCGGGAGGCCGCGGACCTGTGGCGGGGATCCGCGTTGCAGGACGTCGCCGACCGGGAGTACTTCCAGCCGGACGTGACCAGGTTGACGGAGTTGCGGCTGACCGCGATCGAGGACCGGGCCGAGGCCGATCTGCGGCTGGGCCACGACCCGTCGGCCGAACTGGCCGACCTGGTCGCGCAGCACCCCACCCGCGAACGCCTCGCCGGTGCGCTGATGCGTGCCCTGAGCGCCAACGGACGGCCGAACGAGGCGCTGACCGTCTACGAAACCGCACGTCAGGCGCTGGCAGGCGGGCTGGGCGCCGACCCGTCCGCTGAGCTGTCCGCGCTGCACACTTCGATCCTGCGTGGCACGTCGGACCAGCCGCGCACGAACCTGCGTGCCGGGCTGACGAGCTTCGTCGGCCGCGACGACGACGTCGCCGAGGTGGTCAGGCTGGTCGGCGAATACCGGCTGACCACGTTGACCGGTCTTGGTGGCGCCGGCAAGACGCGGCTGTCCATTGAGGCCGCACGGCAACTGCTCGACCGGATGCCGCACGGGGTCTGGCTGGTGGAGCTCGCGTCGATCGGCGCGGGCGCTGACCTCGCGCAGGCGGTGCTCAGTACGCTGGGGCTGCGTGACCAGACCGTGTTCACCGGCCCGGTCGAGCCGGTCGACCGGCTGGCCGCCGCGTTGAGCGGCCGGGAAACCGTGCTGGTGTTCGACAACTGTGAGCACGTGATCGACGCGGCCGCGGCGCTGGCGGGCCGGCTGCTGGGCGACTGTCCGCAGTTGAGGATCCTCGCCACGAGCCGTGAACCCCTTGGTATCACGGGCGAAGCGCTCTGGCCCGTCGAACCGCTCGGCCTGCCCGACGAGAACACGGCACTCGCGGCTGTCTGGCGTTCACCGGCGGTGGCCCTGCTGCACGACCGGGCAACGGCTGTCCGTCCCGGGTTCACCGTCGACGAGCACAACCTCGCGGACGTCGTGCGCATCTGCCGCGCGGCCGACGGCATCCCCCTGGCGATCGAGCTCGCCGCGGCTCGCCTGCGTTCGATGACGACCGGTCAGCTCGCGGACCGGCTCGGCGACCGGTTCCGGCTGTTGACCGGCGGCAGCCGGGTGGCGCTGCCCCGCCACCAGACCTTGCGCGCGGTGGTCGACTGGAGCTGGGACCTGCTGTCCGAACAGGAAAAGGCCGTCCTGCGGCGGCTCGCTGTCTTCGCGGGAGGGGTGACGCTCGAGGCAGCCGAGCACGTGTGCGGCGAGGACGCGTTCGACGTGCTCACAGCGTTGGCCGACAAGTCGTTGCTGGTCGCGGGCGAACGCTACCGGATGCTGGACACCATCAAGGCGTACGGCCTGGAACGGCTGGACGAAGCCGGTGAGACGGAACGGATCCGGCAGGCGCACGCCGAGTACTTCCTGTCGTACACCACGGCCGCCGACGCCCGGTTGCGTGGCCCCGGCCAGTTGACGTGGCTCGACCGGCTGGCCGCGGAACAGGACAACATCGACGCGGCGCTGGGCGTGGGCGATGCCGGGACAGCGATGCGTCTGGCCGGCGCCGCCGGCTGGTACTGGTGGTTGAGCGGCCGTCATGTCAAGGGCCTGGAGCTGACCAGAGCAGTGCTGACCCGGCCAGGTGGGGCCGCCGAGGAGACCAGGGCGGTGGCGTACGCCGTCGGCGCCCTGCTTTCGCTTGCCAGTCAGGACAACTGGGAGGAGACCACCGGGTTCTTCGACGCCGCGCTGCGGTTCACCGGCGTGACGGACTCGCCACTGCTTCGCCTGGTCAGATCGCTCAGCCGGGTCCTGGACGGCGAACCGGACGACGTCCCGCACGACGGGTGGGAGCACGCGGCGGCGTATCTGTTGCGTGGCGCGGTGTTGCTGTCCCGGGGTGACCGGCAGGACGAGATCGAAGACGACCTGGCTCGTGCGGTGGCGGGATTCCGCGCGGCCGGCGACCGGTGGGGCAGCATGGTCGCGTTGAGCAACCTGGCCGACCTGCGGGCCCGCAACGGAGACGTTCTCGGCGCGCTGGCCGGTTTCGACGAGGCCCTCGCAGTCGGCACGCAGTTGGGCGTGAGTGAGGACCTCGTGCAGAACCGGCTGCGGCAGGCCCAGCTCCGGCTGCTCAACGGCGACGGACCCGGCTGTGCCGCGGCGATCGTCATGGCCGAGCAGGCCGCGGTACGGACCGGCCTGCCGTCGGCCATGGCGTTGGTGGAGCACAGCGCAGCTGAGATCGCCCGCTGGACGGGGGACCTGACGACCGCGCGTACCCGGCTGACCAAGGCCGACACGCTGGTCGACCACAACTGGAGCATCGCCTGTGCCGTGGCCACCCAGTGGGGTTATCTCGACGCGCTGACCGGGGATCTCGACTCCGCGCGAGCCCGTCATTCCCACGCGCTCAGCATGACCATGGGCGCGCCCAATTCGATCTGGGTCGCCCATGCGGTCGTCGGTGTCGCTGATCTCGCGTTGCGGCAAGGGGATCACGCTCAGGCGGCCCGGCTGCTCGCCGCGAGCGACGCGGTTCGTGGTTGCGCGGACCTGACACACCCTGACGTCACACGCATCCGCGCGGAAGCCCGCACCGCGCTCGGTGACGAGAGGTTCGCCGAGGCGACACGTGCGGACGCGGCCGTGACCGTCCAGACGTTGCTGGAGGTCACCAGCCCGACGCTAACGGTCCCGGTTGTACAGCTTCAGCGCCCAGAAGTAGCCGATCAGCGTGAATCCGGCCGCCCATAGCACCGAGACGATCAGGCTCGCCCCGATCGGCGTGCCCAGCAGCAGGCCGCGGATGGTGTCGATCATCGCGGTGAACGGCTGGTACTCGATGAACCACCGCACCCCGGGCGCGGTCGAGCCGACCGACACGAAAGCGCTGCTGATGAACGGCAGGAACAGCAGCGGCAGCGTCTTGGCGTTGGCGCCCTCGACGTTCTTGGCCGACAGTCCGAACGCGACACCGAGCCAGCTGATCATCAACGCGTACAGCACGATCACCCCGAGGAACGCGAGCCAGCCGCCGATCCCGGCCGACGGGCTGAACCCCATCAGCAGTGCGACACCGAGGATGACCACGATCGCGGCCAGTCCCCTGAGCACGTTGGCCACCGCGTGCGCGGTCAGCACGGCCCCCCGCGAGATGGGCATGGTGCGGAACCGGGCGATGATCCCTTCGGTCATGTCCATCGCCGCGCCGAGCGCGGCCTGCGACGCGCCACCGCTGATGCACATGAACAGCACGCCCGGCACGATGTAGTCGACGTAGTCGGTGTTTCCGGCCCCGGCGGGCAGCCCCAAGCCCATCTGGCCGCCGAAGACGTAACCGAACAGCAGCAGGAACGCCAACGGCATCAGCAGCGCGCTGACCGTGCCCGCTGGATAACGCAGGTCGTGTTTGTACTGACGCCGCAGCATTGTGCGGGCGTCGGCGATGGCGTGGCTCATCGTGCCGTTCCTCCTGTCAGTGCGAAGAAAACGTCGTCGAGGTCGGGTGTGTGCACGGTCAGCCCCGTCACCTCGATGTGCCCGAGCCGGTCGAGTACGGTTCGCAGCGTCCGCACGTCGCCGTCGCTGGGCACCTGCAACGACAGCGCTTCGTCGTCGCGGCCAGCCGGCCCGAGCACGCGGGTTGCCTCGTTCAGTGCGTGGATGTCGTTGAACCGCAACAGGATGTGCCCGCCGGGAATGCGCTGCTTGAGCTCGGCCGGAGTGCCGTCGGCGACGACCCGGCCGTGGTCGAGCACGGCGATCCGGTCGGCGAGTTCGTCGGCCTCGTCGAGGTACTGCGTGGTCAGGAAGATCGTGACACCGTCGGCGACGAGGTCACGGACCAGGTGCCACATCATGTGCCTGCTGCGCGGGTCGAGCCCGGTGGTCGGCTCGTCCAGGAAGATGACCCGCGGGCGGCCGGTGAGCGTCATCGCCAGGTCGAGACGCCTGCGCATCCCGCCCGAGTACGTCATCACGAACTTGTCGGCCGCGTCGGCGAGACCGAACTGCTCCAGCAGCCGCGCGGCCTGCCCGCGGGAATCACCGACCCGGTACAGGTCACCCATCATGATCAGGTTCTCCGCGCCGGTCAGCAGGTTGTCGACCGCCGAGAACTGGCCGGTCACGCCGATCGCGGCGCGGATCGCCGCCGGATCGGCTGCCAGGTCGTGCCCGGCGACACGGACCGTGCCCGCGTCCGCGGTGGTCAGGGTGGACAGGATCTTCACGGCGGTGGTCTTGCCTGCGCCGTTCGGGCCGAGCAGGGAGAACACAGTGCCCTCGGTGACGTCCAGGTCGATGCCGCCGAGCACGACCTGTTCGCCGTACGCCTTGCGCAGGCCGGATACCTCGATCGCGGACTTTCTCATGGGCACAGGCTCGCGAGCAGCGCTTTCATCTCGTTGAGCGTTCGCTGACACGGGCTTGCGCGCGCTGTCAGGGGTGGCTCAGCGCACATTTGACCTGGAGTGCGCTCCAGCACATAGCGTCGTGGACACGCAGTTCCGACTCGCAGGAGGCAACACCATGACCCACATCCCCACTCGTCACCTGGGTGCACTGGAGGTGTCCGCGCAAGGCCTGGGCTGCATGGGAATGAGCCATGGCTACGGCAGCGCGGACGACACGCAGTCGACCGCGACCCTGCACCGCGCCCTCGACCTGGGCGTGACCTTCCTGGACACATCCGACTTCTACGGCGTCGGGCACAACGAGGAGCTGATCGGACGCGCTGTCGCCGGGCGCCGCGACGAGGTGGTGCTGGCCACGAAGTTCGGCTTCGCCAACCGGCTCGGCGAACCCACCCGGATCAGGGGCGACGCCGCTTACGTCCGGCAGGCGTGCGACGCGTCCCTGCGCAGGCTGGGCGTCGACCACATCGACCTGTACTACCAGCACCGGGTGGACCCGCAGGTGCCGATCGAGGAGACAGTCGGCGCGATGGCGGAGCTGGTGAGCGCCGGGAAGGTCCGTCACCTGGGGCTGTCGGAGGCCAGTGCGGCCACCATCCGGCGGGCGCACGCCGTGCACCCGATCGCCGCGCTGCAGAGCGAATGGTCACTGTGGACTCGTGACCTGGAGGCCGAGATCCTCCCGGTCTGCCGCGAGCTGGGCATCGGGCTGGTCCCGTTCTCCCCGCTCGGGCGCGGTTTCCTCACCGGCAAGCACAGCTCGGTCGACGGGATGGCGGACAACGACGTGCGGCGCGGCCAGCCGCGGTTCGCCGACGGCAACCTCGGACGCAACCTGGCGATCGTGGCGAAGCTGACCGAGCTCGCCGAGGCCAAGGGGATCACCACGGGCCAGCTCGCCCTGGCCTGGGTGCAGCACCAGGGCAACGACGTGGTGCCGATCCCAGGCACCCGCCGGGAGCGGTACCTGGAGGAGAACGTCGCGGCGCTGACCGTCGACCTGTCCGCGCGGGAGCTGGCGGCGATCGAGGCCGCGGCCCCGGCGGCGCAGGTCGCGGGCACCCGTTACGACGCGACCAGCCTCACCTTCGTCAACGGCTGACGCCGCGCAACGCGTCGCGGAACCGCCGGTCGTCGGCGATGCCGCCGCTCGCTGTCGCGACGCGGCCGTCCCCGTCGAGTACCGGATCGAGCTGCCGGGAGAAGCGGTCACGCAGGTCAGGACGCGTGACGAGGACGGTACGCAGCACTCTCCCGGCCACCGGGGCCACGCGTGGGGCCTGGTGCAGCGGGATCGCGGCGAGCAGCAGGTCCACCATCCGGTCGGCTGCCTCGTCCGCGGGGATCTCGCCGAGGTTCTGGAGCGCCTCCACCGCGACGGCACCGGCCCAGTGATCCGTCCCGGACCAGTCGTGCCGGCCGTTGTACGCGATGTCGCGCAAGAGGTCTATCCACTCGGTGTGCCTGCTGTCGTCGAGGGCGACGATCTGGTTGCCGACCTCGATACCGTCGACGAGCGGAGCGCCCGCGGTGTCCACGATGGCGCGTACGGTGGGCCACGCCCGTGCTGCTTCTCCCGCTTCGGTCACCGCTCGCGCCGCTACCAGTTGGCAGTGCCGGGCGCCGAACGAGACGTGCGCCGTTCCGTCGAGCAACTGCAGGCAGGCGGCGTGGGTGGCGGGGGAGGGGCGTCGGGTCCACACCGCCAGCAGGCGCGCGTCACCGCCGCTGAGTTGCCACACGTGCTCGAAACCGACACCGTGCCCGACGAGCGCGCGTGTGGTCTCACGCCAGGCCGTCGCTTCGTCGTCGGTCAACTCGGTGTCCAGCGCTGGTTCGATCAGCGATCCGAGCTCCGGGTGGTCCAGCGCGATCCTGGCGAGCAGTTTCCACGTGGACGGATGGTTCACGGCGGGCAGCGCCGCTCGGACGACGGCTTCGCTGGCCGGGAGCTCGGCAAGCACGTCGATCCAGCCGCCGGGCGTCTGCGGCCACGCGGCGACGGCGGCGGCGGCCAGCTCGCTCAACTCGTTCGCTGCCCAGGCAGTGTCCCGCCGGTGGGCGGGGAACCCGAGCAGGATCAAGGAAAACGGCATGGTCGAGGTCGCGTCGGCGATCCGGGGTTCCTCGGCGCTCATGGCGACGACGGCGGACGCTCGCGCTGCCCAACGCGGGTCCTGGTTGGAGAAGAGCGCCACCGCCGCGTTCGCCAGCAGGGCGGGGTCCGCGTCACCGGGTTCGCTGATCCGTGCGATGGCGTCGCACACCTCGTCAGCCCGTTCCGGCACGTCGGCGACCACCTGCGTGAGCGCCTGCACCAGCCGGACCGGGTGCGTCTCGTCGGGGAGGTCCAGCAGCCCCTGCAGCGCGTGGGGCGCGCTTGAACGCGAGACGGCGGCGAGCGCGACCCAGCCGCTGACCAGGTCGTCCGCCTTCGCTGTCCGCATGGTCTGAAGCCTCCGCAGCACGGGCAGGGCGTGTGCTCCGAGCAGGCTGAGTGAGGAGCTCGCATTGCCCGTGGGGTACTGGTGAGCGTGGTCGGGCCACAGCTGGGCGAGGTGATCGACCACGCCGGGCAGGTCGCGTCCGACGGCGACAGCGGACCAAGCGGCCGCGAACACCACCGCTTCGTCGCCGCGCGCCACCACCGCCGCGAAGTCACCGTCGTCGAACGCCCCGAGCCGCAGCAACGGCTCCATGAGCGCGACCGCAGCCACGTCTTCACGGTCGAGTCGCGCCCGCAGCGCAGCGACAACCTCGCCCGCCACAGCAGTGTCAGCCAGGTGCGCGACGCAGCCGTACACCGCTTCGCGCACACCCGGATCCGGATCTTCCATCAGCGGCAGCACGTCCAACGCCGCCTTGTCCCGCGCCGCGCTCGACTCGCGGTCGAACACGTCGACATCGACGCCGTCAGGCAAGTACATCGTGGCCCGGCCCGCGCCCATGGCAACCGATTCGGCGTAGGTGCCGACCAGCCAGAGCGCGCCCACGCGGCCCTCGGCGCCTGGATCACGAGCGATCGCGACGATGGACGGCAGGGCGGCGACCGTGGCGGGGTAGATGCTGCCCTGGTGGAGGATCGAACCGAACAGTTCCCCCAGCGCCTCCTCCCAGTCCTCGCCCCGCAGCTGCTCCAGCAGCGGCGGGACGTCGTCGGCCGGGCCGTAGGCGTGGTGCAACTGCGACCAGTCGACTGGCTCCTCACGCGTGATCACAGCGAGGAGCCTAGACACCTCGTCACGCGCGAGTCGCAGGTGGATCAACGTACGCAACCGCCGGTGCGGTCACGGGCGGGGCCGGGAGATCGCCAGGCGAGTATCGGCCGTCCACCAGCGCTTGACGGCCGCCACGCCCAGAAGCCCGACGGCACAGACGCCAAGCGCGGCGCCGACCACGTCACTGAGATAGTGCTCGGCAAGAGCGATCCGCGCCGCCATCGTGAACAACACGGCCGTGCATTGGAGGATCAGCACGGCTCGCAGCCACGACCGGACGAACACCGCCGCGATGACAACCGAGGTGACAGCAAGCGCACCGGAAATCGACGCATGACCACTCGGGAAGCTGAAGCCAAGCGGCTGCCCAGGCGGCCCTGGCCGCTGGAACACGAACTGAAGAACGGCCACCGCCGCGCACAGCAGCAGAAAACCGGCGCACAACAACAGGTCAACGCCCCGCGGCCGTGCCCGGACGGCGACAGCCACGAGAATGGCGAGGCAGGCCAGGACACCGATTGTGCTGACGGCAAGCGAAGCCTGGTGCAGCACACTTCCCGGCGGTATCTGGACGCCGTCGATGATCATGCGGTCCAGCGGTGGCACCCAAGCGCTGACAAGAACACCAAGCACAACGAAAGCCAATGCGCAACCGGCACCGGCTATGCCCACCAGATGGCGCTTACGCCCTGTCGACGGTAAGTGGTCGTTCACCTTTTCCTCCGGCTCGCCCGGGCCGTTGATGCGTCGGCCGGGTCCCACCTTTGCGGCACTGTCCGCTGCCTGTCCATCGCGAACCGGGACAATCGGGGAAGACTCCGGCACACCCCTAGGGGACCAGCGCGTGTTTCACATGTGGCGCAGCCATTCGCTGATCGAGGCGATCATCGACACGGCCTCGAAGCGGACAGCGAGTGTGTCGAAGCGGGTGCACCGGGATCGTGGCCGCGATGCCACAGGTAGCCACGATTCGCCCGCGAGCGGTAGGCCAGGTCGACTCTCGCCCCCTGCCCGGCGGTCACCACCACCGGCAACGGCGGCGGCCAGATGTGTCTTCGATCAACGACACGCCGACGCGGACTTCAGCTCCCCGCCTTGAGACACTCCAGGTCTGCGTAGGGAGATCACGGGGAAAGGGGAACGCGTAGAACCTGAGCGCGACTTCACGTGCCCTGCTCGGGTTTGTCGTGCAGCAGGCAGTACCGGGTGAACAGGTCGTTGTACTCGGTGTCGAACCGGGCCAGGTCAGCCTCTGACAGGTGGATGACCGCGCGACTGCCCGCGGCCCACGGCCCGAATTCGGTGCGGATGCGCGCTGCCCACGTCAACAGCCGCAGTTCGGACTGGTATTTCTGCTCCAGGTACGCCGCCATCCGCTCGTCGGTCTCGGCAGGCCGAGTGCTGCTGCCAGGTCGCCCGCGTCTGCCGGGGCGGTGACGCCGAGCGCACGGGTCAGCTCCCGGTACGACTCGTCGCTGTTGATCCCGATGTCCCCGGCGTTCAGCCGACGCGCCGGCATACCCCGGTGAGCAGGACCTTGGCCTGCCACAGCAGAACCACGGCCATCGGCACCTCGGCGCACACCGCCATCAGCACACTCGTCCACCGGTCGTGGCTCGACCAGTCGAACACCACGTCGAACCACGCGTCGCACGCAGCATCGCGGCCGTGGCGGCCATCATCGGCACGGCCGCGCGCCGACGGCGAAGCCCCAGCCGCACGGCAACGGCGAAGCAGCACACCAAGGCGATGTCGAACCCGACCCAGGCCAGCCGCCACTCACCGATCCGGTGATGATCGGGCAACACACCGGCCAAGTAGATCGTCCACGGCACCAGCAGCACAGCGGCGCCGCCAACGACCAGCAGCAGAAGACGTCGGGACATACCAGCACGGTATGCGCGAATGTCCTGGCCGGGCCATGCGGGATGGCCCTGACGGGAGGACTCGCCGCTGACGCCCGGAATCCGCGAGATCCACGGTATCCCGGCTGGTGATCGCCTAGCGTGTAGGCAAGCCCTGCCGAGGACGAAAGGCGACCGCGTGATCACCCCGTTCCGCATCGATGTCCCCCAGGCCGACCTGGCCGACCTGCGTGCGCGGTTGCGGCGCACGCGCTGGCCGGACGCGGAGACCGCCACCGGCCACGAACAGGGCGTGCCATTGGCGTATCTGCGGGATCTGTGCGCTTACTGGGCGGAACGGTACGACTGGCGCGCCACCGAACGCAGGCTGAACGCGCTGCCGCAGTTCCGCACCGAGATCGACGGTGTCGGAATCCACTTCGTGCACGTCCGTTCCCCGCACCCGGGTGCGCTCGCGCTGGTGCTCACGCACGGCTGGCCGGGTTCGTTCCTGGAGTTCGAGAAGGCCATTCCGCTGCTCACCGACCCCGCCGACCCCGCTGACGCGTTCCACGTGGTGATCCCGTCGCTGCCCGGTTACGGGTTCAGCGACCGTCCACGCGAGACCGGATGGGGTGTGCAGCGGATCGCGGCTGCCTGGGCGCAGTTGATGGCTCGGCTGGGATACGAGCGCTACGGTGCGATGGGCAGCGACTGGGGCACGAGCGTCACCACGAGCCTCGGCCAGCAGGACGCGGCGCACCTGGCCGGGATCCACCTCATGCCCCCGCTCGCGGCGCCTGATCCGGCCACGTTCGACGACCTCACTGAGGCGGAGTCCCGTGCGCTGGCTGACCTGCGGCACGCCGAGGCGCACGAGTCCGGCTACAACGAGCAGATGACCACCAAGCCGCAGACCGTCGGGTACGCGCTGAACGACTCCCCGGCCGGGCTGGCGGGATGGATCGTGGAGAAGTTCCGGTCGTGGATGGACTGCGGCGGTGACCCGGAGACCGTGCTGACCCGTGACGAGATGCTCGACGACATCACGTTGTACTGGCTCACCGGCACCGCCACGTCGTCGGCCCGGCTGTACTGGGAGAGCTTCCGCCAGGTCAGCGAGTGGTTCAGCTCGTCGGTTGTGGACACGGTCGACGTGCCCGCCGGGTGCTCGGTGTTCCCCAGGGAGATCCCGCGCCCGTCTCGTCGCTGGGCCGGGCGGCGGTACACCGACATCCGGCACTGGGGTGAGCCCGAGCGCGGCGGGCATTTCGCCGCCTTCGAACAACCTGAGATATTTACTAGTGAAGTACGCGCTTTCTTCCGGTTGGTGCGATAGGAACCACAACCGGCGTTGACGCTGCGCCGGGCGAAACCCTAGTCTCTGGTTGAGAGCGCTCTCTCCCCCCGTTCGAGCTTCCGACCCCTGCGTCGGGAGGTCTCGTGCTGAGAGCTTCACTGATCACGCCCGCCCTGCTGGCCGGTGTCCCGCCGGTCGCGGCGCCGGTGCGGGACCCGGTCGTGGTGTGCGACGACTTCTACTGCGACGCCCGCGATCCCGCTTTGCGGCCCGGTTCGCAGCGTTCCGCCTATCGGCCTGGCGGCACCACGACACCCAAGCCGGGCGGCCCGCTGTCGACGGGAGCCGTGGTGCCCGCGGCCGCGATCTGCAACAAATACTGTGACGCGCGTGATACCGCGCTCGCGCCCACCGCGCGATTAGCCCAGACAGTCACCGTGGGCGGCCGTCAGGTTGCCCTGTACTCCGACGACACCGGCGCGATGGGGTGGGCCGGGATCGTGTCGGGTGCGCCCGGTGACGCCATCTGGCTCGACCGGTCGTTCGACGCCGGGGTCAGCTGGGGAGTGGGATCCAGACTCGGGGACACCCGCATCCCGGCTGGCGCCAACGGTTGGCGCACGATGACGTACAACGTGGACGACTGGGTCCAGCTCGGCGTCGGCCTGCTGCGCGCCTGCGGCCAGCCCGCCGGATCGCCCGGCATCGCGTGCACCAGCTGGTACCGCACGACCTGGAACGCGGGTGAACGCCGGACAGCCGCGGCCACCGCGCTCATGCAGCGCTACAACCTCACCACCGGCCTGTTCGACACGACCGGCTGGTGGAACTCGGCCAACGCGCTCACCGCGATCATCGGCAACATCCGCACGACGGGGATGGGCAGCTACAGGTACGCCATCGCCCGTACCTACGACCTCAACCTGCGTGCCTGGCAAGGCAATTTCATCAACGACTACAACGACGACGTCGCATGGTGGGGCCTGGCGTGGCTCGACGCGTACGACCTGACCGGCGACACCGGATACCTCAGCACCGCGAAGCTGGAAGGCGACCACATGTTCCGCTACTGGGATTCGGTGTGCGGTGGTGTCGTGTGGTGGAGCGCCAGCAAGACGTACAAGAACGCCATCACCAACGCGTTGTACGTACAACTCAACGCCGCACTGCACAACAGGATCCCCGGCGACACCGTCCACCTGCAACGCGCACGAGCCGGTTGGACGTGGTTCGCCGACAGCGGGATGATCAACAGCTCCAACCTTGTCAACGACGGCCTCACCACGTCGACGTGCCGCAACAACGGTCAGACGCCGTGGAGCTACAACCAAGGGCGTTCCCCTTGCCGCGCTGGTGGAACTCAACCGCGCCACCGGTGACGCGAGCCTGATCACCAAGGCCCGTGCCATGGCCGGCGCGTCCACCACCAGTGCGTTGCTCAATCCCGGCGGGATCCTCTTCGACAACGGCGGTGGCGGGGATGTGCCTTCCTTCAAGGGGATCTACGTACGTGCGCTCACCGCGCCCAACAAAAGCCTGGCCGACCGTCCGTACACCCCGTACCTGCACCGCCAAGCCGATTCGGCGTACACCCGGGACCGCTCCAGCTCCGACTCGTAAGACCAACCCTGGGCCGGTCCGTTCCAACGCAGTGACGGCGCACGGCAACACTGTGTGCTCGACTTGATGAACGCGGCAGGCTAGATCGAGGAGAGGCCCATGCGATCGTTGCGCTACCTGATCGTTTTCCTGCTGGTCGTGTCGTCGTTCGCGGTCGCTCCGGCAACCGCGGTCCAGGCGACGAAGAAAGGTGTCAGTGCGGCGAACTTCTCCGGTGTCACGAGCGCGCTCGCGGATTCGCGGGTCGGCTGGTACTACACCTGGGCGTCCGGCAAACAGGGCATCACCGCGCCGAGCGGGGTGGAGTTCGTCCCGATGATCTGGGGTCAGGGCTCGGTCACCGACGCCGAGTTGAACCAGGCCAAGGCCCTCGGCACGAGCTTGCTCGGCTTCAACGAGCCCGACATGGCGGGTCAGGCCAACATGGCAGTCGAACGGGCGCTGGAGTTGTGGCCACGGCTCCAGGGGACGGGAATGCGGCTGGGCGCGCCGGGTGTGGCGTTCGGCGGCGACAAGGCCGGTGGCTGGCTCGACCGGTTCATGAGCGGTGCCGCGGCCCGCGGTTACCGCGTGGACTTCATCCCGCTGCACTGGTACGGCAGTGATTTCTCCGCCGCGGCGACAGGCCACCTCGAGGGGTACATCCAGGCCGTGTACAACCGCTACCGCAAGCCGATCTGGCTCACCGAGTTCGCGCTCGTCGACTTCACCGGCTCGACGCCGAGGTACCCGAGCCAGGCACAGCAGTCCGACTTCATCCGCGACTCCACGGCCATGCCGCAAAGCCTTTCGTACGTCGAAAGGTATTCCTGGTTCACGCTGTCGACCGGTACGAGCCGGACCGGTTTGCCCACCGGCGCGACCGCCAACCAGTCGGGCGTCGCGTACCGGGCCGCAGCGTGATCACCTTCTCGCACAAGGAGGAGCAATGCGCAAGATCCTGTTCGCGGTGATCGCGCTGATCGCCGTCCTGACGACAGCGAAGGCGACGGCGGCGGCTGCCGACCACACGGTCACCTTCGTCAACCAGTCCGGCCAGGCGATCTGGGTGGGCAGCGCCGTCAACGCCGACGGCTCGGTGAACTTCACCCGCCTGCCCGTCCCGCGGAACGGCCAGTCCGCGACAGTCACCATTCCCGAGTCGGCCGCGCCGAACCACTGGCGTGGCAAGTTCTTCGCCCGGCAGGGCTGCGGCGGCACCTCCGGCAGCACGTTCCGCTGCAAGGTCGCCGACTGCGGACCGTGGGCCGACCGCTGCACCACGGGCGAGCAGCCGGCCAGCCTCGCCGAGTTCAACTTCGACCGCAAGGACGCACTGGCGCCCTGGTACAACGTCAGCTACGTCAACGCGTTCTCCCTGCCCATCACGATCACGCCACGCGACGCCCAGGCGACCCCGCCGGAGTGCGAGGCGATGGGGTGTACGCAGAACCTGCTGCCGTACTGCCCGCCCGCGAACCTCACCCGATGGAACGACGGCACCCCGATGCTGTGCACGAACCCCAACCGCGACGCCAAAACCCCGTACAGCAACGCCATCCAGTCGCGGTGCCCGAAGGCGTACGCCTGGTCCAAACAAGACACCGAGCCGGGCAACAGCGTCGTAGGCCAGTGCCGCAAGTGCAGCGGGTTCACCGTCACCTTCCACAACGGCCGGTAGTCACACGGGCAGTGCGTCGATGACGTAACGGCCGCACTCGCGGATCCAGACCAGGTGGCCCGCGACCATGTCCTGCAAGCTGTCGACGAGCTCCGGCAGCTTCTCCTCAGCGCGCTGCCGGAGACGTCCGGCGAGGGCGAGGAACTGGCTGGTCTGGGCGCGTAGCTCCTGCGCGGCCATGTCCATGCCCTGCTGCAACGAGCAGTCGTACGCGTGGGCGAGGACCGCGGGCAGGTTCATGAAGTGCCCGCGGTAGGCGTCCCGCGCACAGGAGAAGATGTCATTGGTGGTGGTGAACAAGGTCATCGACAGGCGGACCAGTTGCCGCACCGCCGGATCCAGCGCGGTGGCCAGCGGGACTTCGAAGCCGCGCACGATCTCGTTGAGGTCGACGAAGAACGGCAACGTGCTGGTGGCCCACCTGATCTCCCGGTAGTCCGCGAGCGAGGCAACAGCGCGCTGCAGGTCGTGCGCGCCTTCGACGAGCCAGCCGAGCGAGTTGTGCAGCATGTCCCGTTGGATGCGCTCAGCCTGCTGGGGACTGGCCCACGTGAGCGTGCGCAGCCACAGGTCGCGGTAGGCGTGCTCGAACGGGTCGTCCGTGGCGGGAACCGTGTGCGGATCGGCGGCGATCCTGTCCAGGTGGAGGCAGCGGATGCCCAGTGTGCGCAGCTCGTCGGGGTTGGTGACGGCCGCGATCCGGTCGTCCCACATCGTGTAGAAGGCGCACATGTTCGCGGCGAGCAGCACCCGGTCCGTCGCGCCGACGGGGAAGTAGTGGGCGAAGGTCTTGCCGAGCAGCTGGGCGCGGACGCGTTGCTCGTGGTCGGCACCGCGGACGAAGCCGAATTCCTTGAGCCAGGAGACAGTTCCTTCTTCCAGCTCCTGCCAGTCCGGATGCAGCCGGGCGGGGAACGGGAACGACAGGTCGGGGATCGTCAGCGCTTTGATCTCGGCGGGAATCACACGTCCCCCTCGCGGTTCGTGGACGGCATGGGCACCCAGGCGGCTTCGTCCAGCGCGGCGTGGTAGCGCGCGAGGGCAGGGGAGCAGAAGGCGTGGGCTGGCCCGCCCTCGGGCAGTGCGGCGAGGTAGGAGTCGGCCAGCGGCAGTTCGGCGCGGGCGTACCGGGTCATCTGCGCCGCGTCCCACCCGTCCGGCCAGAAGTCCACATCGCGCTCGGTGTCCTCGGCGTGGTCGAGGAGGATGTTGATGGCCTGCAAGGCTCGTCCGTACGCGATGCCGTGCGTCCGGTTGGTGACAGTGCCGTCGTGCCATGCCCACAAGTCCGACAGCATGAGCACGAGCGTGCCGGAAACGGCATAGGTGTAACGGTCCAAGTCGCGTTTGGTCGTGACGGTGAACCCGGTACGGGCCCAGTCGGCCATCCGCTCGGCCATCGCGGCGAAGGTCTCCCACACCCGCGGGGCGACCGCAGGCGGCGCCAACACAGCCCATTCGCCGACGCGCTGGGTGACCTCGGGCAGCACGTCCTCGTGCCCGGCCAGCGCCGCGGTGAAATCGGCCGGGGCGAACCGGGTCTGGAAGGTCCGGCTGGCCGATTCCAGCAGCCCGGCCTTGGTCTCGCCGTCGAGGCCGGGGTGGTCTTCGATCTCGTCGATGGCACGCATGCACAGGTAGGCCGACGTGATGGCCTCGTTGAGCCCGGCCGGCATCGACATCACCGGCTCGTACCACGTCGTGCTGTAGGCACGGACCATCTCGTGCCCTTCTTGCAGGGTCATGGGATTCCTCCTGATCGCGGTGATCGGCTCAGTGGGTGCGGCCGACGACGAGGTGGCCGAGCGCGGCCAGCTCAGCTCCCGCGCCGCCCGCCGGGTCGAGGTTCGCCAGCTGGTCCAGAGCGTGGGCCAGCAGCCGGTCCGCCTCCTGCCGGCTCCAGCGCCTGCCGCCGGCCGCGTCGACCAGTGCCGCCGCGCGTGCCGCGTCCACATCGGACAGCGACGCCGGGCGGGCGTAGAGGTCGGCGAGTTCGCGCCCCGCCGCGCACGGCGATCCCAGCGCGGCGACCACGGGCAGGCTTTTCTTGCGGTTGCGCAGGTCCGAGTGCACCGGTTTACCGGTGACCACGGGATCTCCCCAGATGCCGAGCAGGTCGTCGACGTGCTGGAAGGCCAGCCCGACAGCGGCGCCGAACCTGCCGAGCAGCTCGACGCGCGCCGGGTCCGCGCCCGCCGCGAACCCGCCGAGCGCGCAGCTGGTGGCCAGCAGCGCACCGGTTTTCCCCTCGGCCATCCGGACGCACTCCGCCGGTCGCACGTCGTCGCGGCTCTCGAAGGCGAGGTCCTCCGCCTGGCCGCGGATGAGGTCGATCACCGCGTCGGACAGGGCGCGCAGCGCCAGACGCGCGTTCGGCAGACCGCTCGTGGCCAGGAGGTCCAACGCGAGCGTCACCAACGCGTCGCCGGTCAGGATCGCGGGCCCGGCACCGAACACGGTCCACGCCGCCGGTCGATGCCGCCGGACTGTGTCGCCGTCCATGACGTCGTCGTGCAGCAACGAGAAGTTGTGGACGAGCTCGACCGCGACCGCGGCGGGCAAGGCCACCTCGGCGTCGGCCCCGGTTGACTGCGCGGCAAGCAAGGCGAGCGCGGGACGCAGCGCTTTGCCGCCGTCAGCGGCGGTCGGCCGACCGGCAGCGTCCCACCAGCCGAAGTGGTAGCCGCTGATCAGCCGGACGGTACCGGGCAGCCGGTCGACGGCCGCCCGCAACGCGGGATCGACGAGATTCCGGCTCCACCGCAGCACTTCGGGGACCGGACGGGCACCGGCAGTGGTCTTCATCGTGGCCTCTCCAGGCAGGAACCGCGCGCCCACCGATACCGGAAATGCGCACACGGAACCATTCGCATTTGTCGGAAGCCAGACCCCCAGCGCGATCGAAACCCATTCGATCTGCGGCTACTCCCATTAGTACCGGCTGTGCCCGGGATGCGCAACACAAGGGCCCGCGCCGGAAGTCCGCAATCTGCGATAAATGTAACGACGTCATCGAACGGAGAGCGCAAGAGCGGGGTTGACGGGCCGCAGTAGTCTGGCTGACGTCATCGCGTGCCGTGTTTGAACGCCAGCCTCTGAATCGCGGTTCCCCCGCGCAGGGCGCACCACGGATTCGATCTTTTGCCTGCCCAGCCAAGGAGAGAAATGTCCATTCCGGTCGCGCCCGGTCGATGGGTGTTGTTCGGGCACACCCCGTCGATGCTGCGGCGACGCGTCGATTTCACCTCGTCGTTGCGTGCGTACGGCGACATTGTGCGGGTCCACCTCGGTCCGATGCGGACCTTTTTCCTGACGAACCCGGAATTGGTACACCAAACCCTGGTCACCAAGGCGGCGAGTTTTGAGAAGGGCGCGTTCTTCGACATGTTCCGCCCGTACGTCGGGAACGGGATCATCATGTCGAACGGCGACTTCCACCGGCGGCAGCGACGGCTGGTGCAACCGGCGTTCCACCGCGCCAAGCTCGCCGGTTACGCCGAGACGATGCGCCGGGTCTCGGCCGATGTGGCCGGCTCGTGGAAACCCGGCCAGGAACTCGAGGACCTGTACTCCCACATGTACCACCTGTCGGTGACCACGGTCGGCGAGACCTTGTTCTCGACTGAGCTGGGCAAGCGGGCCATCGCGGAGGCCCGCCGGTCCATCCCGGTCGTGTTGCGGGACGGTGTCGTGCGGGTGCTGTCGCCGTCGATCCTCAACCGCGTGCCGATCATCCCGGCCAACCGCCGGTTCGACCAGGCGTCCGGCCGGATCCACCGGGTGGTGCTCGACGTGATCAGGGCGTGGCGGGCCGACGGCCGCGACCGCGGCGACCTGCTGTCGATGTTGCTGCTCGCCCGCGACGAGGACACCGGCGAGGCCATGAGCGACCAGCAGGTCTTCGACGAGGTGCTGAACCTGTTCATCGCGGGCAGCGAGACCAGTGGACTGGCGTTGACCTGGCTGTTCCACCAGTTCGCCGAGAACCCGGACGTCGAGCGCCGGGTCCGTGACGAGATGGACCAGGTGCTGGCCGGCCGCCCGATCACCTTCGACGACGTGCCGAAGATGCAGTACACCCGCCAGGTGATCAACGAGGTGCTGCGGATGTACCCGATCTGGTTCGTGATGCGGCGGGCGCGGACCGACGTGGAGATCGGCGGCGAGCACATGCGTGCCGGAACCGAGTTCATCATCAGCCCGCACGCCATGCACTACGACCCGCGCTCCTATCCCGAACCCGACCGGTTCGACCCGGACCGGTGGACGCCGGAGAGGACGGCGGCCCTGCCGAAGGGCTCGTTCATCCCGTTCGGCGCGGGCAGCAGGCAGTGCGTCGGGAACTCGTACGCGTACACCGAGATGACCATCGCCGTGGCCACCATCCTGGCCCGCTGGCGACTGGTCGCCGTGCCCGGCAAACCAGTGCTGACCAAGGTCAACGCGGTGCTGTACCCGAGCCCTGTGGCGATGACCGCGGTCCCGGTCTGACCGTCAGCTGGTGGCGACCAGCGTGACGCCGAGGCCGACCAGCGCGGTTCCGGTCACGCGGTCGAGCGTCCGGCGTGGGCCGCTGCGGCGCATGAGGGTGGACAGCCGTGCCGTGAGCAGCACGAACAGCGCCCACCACAGCACGCCGACAGCGATGTCGAGTGTGCCGAGCAGGAGGACCTGGGAGGCGGCGGGAGCGGACGGGTCGAGGAACTGCGGCAGGATGCTGACGAAGAACAGCGCTGCCTTCGGGTTGAGGACGTTGGACAGGAACGCTTGCCAGAACAGCCGGGCCGGGCGCGTCCCTGGGTCCGGTTGCTGGTCCGGCCGGTTGTCGCCGTACCGCCGCCGTGACTGCAGGATCGCCTGTATGCCAAGGAATATCAGGTAGGCGGCACCGGCGAACTTGAGGACGGTGAACGCGACCGGGCTGTGCAGCATCGCGGCGGACACGCCCAGTGCCGCGGCTGCCATGTGCACGCACAGTCCACACTGCACCCCGGCGGCGGCGAGGAACCCGAACCGGCGGCCTCTGGCGGAATTGCGGAGCACCACCATCCAGTCCGGGCCCGGCACCACGTAGGCCACCACCACTATCCCGGCGAACGCCAGCAGCGTCTCGGTGCTCATCCGTCCCCCTGATCTCAACCGGACACGTCACGGGTGGGATTCCCGTTCCTGCCCGGTCGAATCCTTCGGACGTGGTCACGGGGTCCGGTCAGCCGGTCCAGCATCCGCTTGTGCAGGTCGTCGAGCGCGACATCGGACGCGACCAGCACCTCGTGCCGCGCGCCGGGGAGTGTGCCCTGCTGTCCGCGACGAGTGCGCCGCGTGCCGGCCCGAAGCCGCACTCGGCGTCGACCGTCATCGGACGGCGTTCCAGGATGTCCGGCCAGATCACCTCGGCCAGGGCGACGGCGTCGTGCAGCACGAGAACGTCCGTGCCGAGCAACTCACGGTAGTGGGCGCGGCAGGGGCGTGACATCGCCGCCAAGGTGGAGCCGATCCGGCCCGATCCGCCGAGCCGGTCCAGCCACGTCGAATCCACCCGGGTGCGGTGCGTGAGATCCGGTGGCACCACGGTGATCGGGACGCCGCAACCGGTGAGCACGCGGCGTGCGGCACTGCCGCCGGACGCGCGATCCTCGGGAATCTGGTGGACGAGCACGGCGCTGCCGGGGCGTTCCCTGTCGCGCCGATCACCGCCGCGGTGGCGTTGGTGCTCGCGGTGACGGTCACGGTCGCCGACCGCAACCGTGGCAGGTGGCTGCCGGACGAACGACCAGCTCCGGAGCTCACCAACAGCTAGACCCGGGCCCAGATGTGGCCTTCGGCGTGCAGACGCGACCAAGGTGGCCTTCGTTGCGTCTGGCCAGGCCCCGGCAATCAGGATTGCCGCAGCTGATCGTGGAACGGAGTCGTCATGCGCACGTGCGCCCAATAGGCGTCACGGGCCAACGCGGCGAGCTTGGGCAGCCGCGTCGCCATGAGACCGTTGCGAGGACAGGCGATCAAGTGGCGCATGGACAACGGGTTGCCAGCCAACGGGCGCACCACTGCGCCCTCGCCCGGTTGGTACACCGGCTGGCACGCGGTCACCGCCCGGCCTGTCCGGACCAGTGTGCGGATGGAGTCCGTGCTGTGTGTGGTGTAGCGGACATCAGGGCGGAAACCTGCCTTCCCGCACGCCGCGTGGAAACAGTCCGGCCAGCCCGCGCCGTCCGACGGCGTCATCACCCACGTCCGCTCCGCCAACGCTGCCAGCGGCACCTCCAGCGACACTGACAACGGATCCGACTCGGCCAACGCCACGAACACCGGTTCACGCACGATCATCTCGCACAACACGGCGGGTGTTGATCGTTGCTCGTAACCCGGGTAGTCCACGAGCGTTGCCACGTCGAGCCGTCCGGCCACCAGCAGGTCCCACAGCAGCAGCGGCGAATACTCCATGACCAGCCGTACGTCGGCGCTGTCACCCAGCAGTTCGACGAGCCCGACCGACACCGACTCGATCGTGCCGCCCAGCGCGATGGCCGAGGAGGAGTCGTTGGTGAGCCGGGCGGCGTCCCGTGCCAGCTCGTCGACTCCGTGCAGGATCGCCCGCGCCCGCAGCAGCACGAAATCCCCGACCTTCGTCGGCGTCATGCCGTGGGCGCTGCGCACGAACAGTTCCGCGCCGATCTCCTGTTCCAGCCGGTTGAGCCGCGCGGACAGCGCAGGCTGAGACATCCGCAGCACCGCTGCCGCCTTCGTCAGGCTGCCGGCCTCGGCAATCGCGCACACCGTGCGCAGGTGGCGTAGCTCCAGCTCCACCCGTCAGAGGGTGCACCATCCACCGCTTGGATGGGATAGGGGATTTCCCACAGCGCCGTGGACGGCACAGCCTTGCAGTGGCGTCTCCCTGCAACGGCGCCATTCCCTGCACCCCGCTCTGAACGGAGCCGCTCATGCGCGTCCGTCCCTTGTCTGCCGTCTTCGCGTTACTCGCGTCCGCGTCGGTGATCGCCCAGCCGGCGGTGGCCGCCGAACGCACAGTCGTGAAGGAGGTCTTCTCGCCCGACGGCACGATCTCCCGTGTCCGCGTGGCCGAACCGCCGTCGGAGCCCGCGCCGCTGTCCGCGGTCGCCGCCGCCGAGGTCGTCCCGATCCAGCAGACCGGCCCGTCGGCGTCCCGGTTCGACCTGGTCTTCGTCGGTGACGGCTACACCGCGTCCCAGATGGCGACCTACCACCAGCACGTCGTCAACCGCTGGGCCGAGCTGACGAAGATCGAGCCGTACAAGTCGCTCAAGCAGT
This sequence comes from Kibdelosporangium phytohabitans, assembly GCF_001302585.1. Lineage (GTDB taxonomy): Bacteria > Actinomycetota > Actinomycetes > Mycobacteriales > Pseudonocardiaceae > Kibdelosporangium > Kibdelosporangium phytohabitans. Next base: position 3,798,137 of record NZ_CP012752.1, read on the forward strand.
CCTTCAACGTCTGGCAGGTCAACGTCGTGTCCAACCAGTCCGGTGTGGACGGCGACCCGTCGCAGGGGGTGCGCCGGGACACCGCGCTGGACATGAACTTCTGGTGCGGCGGGACCGAGCGGCTGCTGTGCGTGAACGAGACGAAAGCCAAGCAGTACGCGGCATCCGCGCCCCAGGTCGACCAGGTCCTGGCCGTGGCCAACAGCACGAAGTACGGCGGCGCGGGCGGGGGAGTGGCCACGTCGTCCGGCGGCAACGCGCAGTCCGGCGGCATCGTGGCACACGAACTCGGGCACTCGATCGGTGGCCTGGCCGACGAGTACGACTACCCCAACGACCTCTACACGGGTTCGGAACCGGGTGAGGTGAACGTGTCGGTGTACCCGAGCGCCACCATGTCCCAACACCGGCTGAAGTGGTACACCTACCTCGGCAAGGCGTCACCGGACGGCGGCGTCATCGGCACTTATCAGGGCGCGTACTACCACCGCCGCGGTGTGTACCGGCCGACTGACAACTCGCTGATGCGCACACTGGGCCGTCCGTTCAACCTGATCGGCCTCGACGTCATGCGCACGGCGATCCAGCGCAAGACAGGCGGCTGACGCCCGTCCCGCTGTAAAACTCGTTTGTGGACGACAGCTGCCCATCGCCAGTGGCAAGGCGATGGGCATGCCGTCCGGACCGTCCAGCGGCGGACGCCGATGTCCTGGTCGACCACGGACACGCGCAGCGGACCAGGTCGAGCAGTCCCACCAGATGGCGGCCCGCTCGTGTCACCCCTGGCCCACCACCACTATGGCTGGACAGCGTTCGCGACGTGCCAGGAATCCTCCAGCAGCACGTACTTGGTGATCAGGCCGTCGCCGTCGACCTCGAACTCGATGGTGAAGGCCGGCTCGATGACCTTGCCGGTCGCCCGGACGGTCGAGCGGAGCCTGCCGATCGCGACCGCGTGCGGGCCGTCGGCGAGAACGCGTTCGACCTCGAACCGGTCGGGGATGATCCCCTTGTCGAGGTACTCGAAGAACTCGCGGACCTCCGCTCAGGTGCGGCGGGGACCGATCCACGGGACCACGTCGGTCGCGCCGGGGATGTCCCAGTGCACCGTGTCGGCGAAGAGTTCGACGACCCTGTCCCGGTCGCCCGTGGACACTCGGTCGAAGTACCGCTCGACGATGGCGTGCGTTGACATGGTTCTCCTTACTGGCTAACGGTTTCGCGGATCAGACGGGTGTTGTCGGTGCGCTGCACACCTGCCGCGAGGGTGAGGACGAGCACGGTGGCGACGCCGAGCCCGACGCTCACCCACGCCACGCTGGGGTAGCCGAGCCGGGCGTCGATGGCCTCGCCGCCGAGCCACGGGCCGAGGGTGTTGCCGACGTTGAAGGCGGCTGTCGTGCTCGCGCCGACCAGGGTCGGGGCGTTGCCCGCAACGGCGAACGCGCGCACGTTGAGGGCGGGGTTGACGCCGAAGCCCGCGACGCCGAACAGGAACACGGCGAGGATCGCGACGGATGCCGCCGAGCCCGCGATGGCGAGCAGTACCAACGCGAGCAGGGCGAGGGCGAGTCCGCCGTAGAGCGTCAGGAACGGTTTCGCGTCGGCGAGCCGCCCGCCCACGGTGATGCCGATGAGCGCGCCGAGCCCGAACAGGGAGAGCACACCGGGCACCCAGCTCTCCGGCAGGCCGCTGACCTCGGTCAGCAGTGGCGCGAGGTAGCTGAAGGTCGCGAAGATCATCGCCTGGGCGAGCGCGATCACGCCGAGTGCGAGCCAGAACCGGCCGCGGCGGTAGAGCCGCAGTTCCGTGGCGACGTTCGTCTTGTCGTCACCGTTCTGCGTCTCCGGGACGAGGGCGAACACGCCGATCAGCGCGACAACGGTCAGGACGGTGACGGCCCAGAACGCCGCACGCCAACCCGCGTGCTGGCCGAGGAAGGTACCTGCTGGGACACCGGCGATGTTCGCCACGGTCAGGCCGCCGACCAGGATCGCGAGCGCACGGCCGCGTCGCTCGGCCGGTACGAGTGCGACGGCGGTTGCCGCCGCGACGGCCCAGAACCCGGCGCACGCGACGGCGCTCACGACCCGCGTGACGAACAGCAGCGCGTAGCCGGAGGCCAGCGCGCCGACGACGTGCGAGATGCCGAACGCGACGAGCAGGCCCATCAGCGTCGCACGCCGGGGGACTCGGAGCGTCGCGATGGCGAGCAGGGGAGCGCCGACGACCATGCCGACCGCGAAGGCGGAGATGAGCAGCCCGGCTTCCGGGATGCCGACGCCGAGATCGGCCGCCATCCCCGGCAGCAGGCCGGTGATCATGAACTCGGACGTTCCGAGCGCGAACACGCTCAGCCCGAGTACAGCGACTGCCAAAGGCACGGGGGTTCCCTCCAGTTTTGTATTGATCAGTCCAAAACGTGGCCAGGCGGCGGCAGGGTCGTGCCCGTGCCTATTCGGTGGCGATCGCGTCCATCGCGAGTCCGGCGACCGCCTCCATGGCGGCCTGGCCGGCGCCGCGCCGGGACATCAGCCGCAGCCCGGCGACGGTGCTGTGCGCGAACTCGGCGATGTCGCCCGGCCTGCGTGTCGCGTCGACCGTGCCGTCACGCTGGCCCTCCGTCGCGCACGTCGCCAGCAGTCCGAGGTGCCGCCGGGTGTCGGCGGCGATCCGGGCGCTGAGCACCGGGTCGCGGTCGCCGAACTCGGCGACCGCGTTGACCACGAAGCAGCCACGGCCGGGGTGTTCGACCTCTTCGGCGATGGTGAAGTCGAAGAGGGCGCGGAAGCGCTCGATCGCCGCCCCGCCGGCTTCCAGCAACGCCTTCCTGCTCCGGAAACCCCGCTCGGAGTACTGGTCGAACGCGCGCAGGAACAGTTCGTGCTTGCTGGTGAAGGTGTTGTAGATGCTGCTGCGGCCCAGGCCGGTGGCCGCGCAGAGGGCCTGGGTCGATGTCCCCTCGTAGCCGCCCACCCAGAACGCGTCCATGGCACGCCCTATCGCGGCGCGCTCATCGAATGCCTTCGGCCTGGCCATGGACCTGACCGTAGCAGGTTTTGGATCGATCGGTTCAGAATGGGCGGCGCGTCACAGGACGTACGGGTCAGGCGCGGCCAAGGCGTCAGCTTCGGACACGCCGGACCGCTGGGCCAGACGCCTGCGTGTACGTACTTCAGCGGCCGTCCGGGGCCGGTACCCCGGGGCCCGGCCGCAGCCGCACGTCTCGAAGCCCTCGTACCGCAATCCCGCCCCGAGCACGGCCGCCACGGCCTTCCAGCCGGAGTCGTCCAGGCGACGCGGAGCGGCGAAGTCGTGGCCCGCGAACACCATCCGGCCACGGCACGACGGGCACAGGTGCTCGGCGCCGTCCCACGCGTACTTGTGGCTCTTGCGGCACGGCACGCACACGTAATGGACCTTGTAGATGGTCTCCGCGTACCGGCACATGAGCCGCACGCTATCAGGGATTGCAGGGGTGCTGCGCGTACAGCAGGGCCATGGCCCTGACCTCGGGACGGACCTGGCCGGAGCCGACGTGGCGAAGAACCTGGGCGATCAGCTGGAACGGCCGGTGGGTCCGGCTGTACAGCATCGCGCCCTTGTCCTCGATCCACCACAGCGGCCAGCCGGGGAGGTCGGCGGGCTTGATGTCGTTGTCCCCCAGGCTTTGCGTCATCAGGTCGAGCATCCGGTACGCGGCGGGCCAGTCGCCGTCGACGGCCAGGCCGAACGCCAAGAAGCCGTAGAACTCGGGGCGTCGCCGTGAATCGAGCACGGGCACGATCCGGATCAGCACGTCATAGGCCGCACGGCCGTCGCCGGAACGCAGCAGGACAAGCCCGTAGTTGACGGCGATGTACGTGGAATACCGGTAGAGCTGGTACGCCTGGGCGAGGATGCCGCGGTTGCGCTCGTTGTGCTCAGGTGAGTCCTCGAGCTTGAACGTCGTCTTCATGACCTCGTCGGCGCTGTGCTTCGCCGCCACCTCCCGCTGGACCATCGCCGCGACCTCGTCGCTGAGCTTGAGGTCCACCGCCTTGTCCGGAGTGCCCATGGTCATGTGGGCCGAGGCGGCCAGGTCGTCGGTGGACCGGTCGTTCGGCCACTTGGCGCGCAGATCCTCGTACTGCCACCAGAAGGTCTGGAAAGCGTTGGCCACGAGTGCGCACTGCATGAGTGTCACCTTGCACGCCCGCGTGTTCGGCTCGATCCGCAACGCGGCCAGCGCCAGCTCCAGCGCGTCGTACGGGTCGCCGCCGTTCCCGCGCGCGGCGGCCAACGCGATCAGGGCGAGGAAGTTGTCCGGGTTCCCGGTCAGGAGCCGCTCGGCGATCGCCACGGCCTCGGCCTGACGGCCGCTGCGCAGCAGGCGTTCCATCTCCAGTTCGGTGCCGGTGCGCTCGATGCCTTCGCGCATCTCGAAGACGCCGCCGTGCGCTCGTACCGTGAAATGGTCGTGGATGACGTACTTGGCACCCAGCGCGTCCCGTGTCCGCTGCAGCGCTTCAAGGGCGTTGGCGGAGATCTCGGCCGCTCTCGGCTGGTTGCGCAGGATCAGGATCACGTGCGTGCCGCGGCCGAAACGCCGGTTGACCAGCTCGTGGACGAACCGCTCGCCGCCCTCGCCGAGGTATTTGCCGATCACGTACTCCGCGCCGTCGAGGCGCACCACGCGACCTTCGAACTCGTCGGGGTCGTCCGACGTGAGGTCGAGGTCGGTCATAACATCGTCATCCAGTCCGACTCGGGCAGAGACAGCTTGAGGAACAGCGGACTGCCGATCACGCGTGACTGGCCGGCTTCCAGCAACAGGAAGACGGTGGTCATGGTCATCGACATGTCGCCGCGGAAGAACCGGTCGTTGGCGGAGTTCAGGTCGAAGGTGCCGTCCGGCCTCGGTCCCTCGCTGAAGTTGCGCAGCGAGCAGTCGAGCAGCAGCCGCCGTTGCCCGATGGACGAAACCAGCGTCACCACAGTGTTCGTGCTCGGTTCGATGGGCTTGGACTCGAACCGGAAGACACCGGTGTGGTGGTAGTACGAGGAAAGGCCCATGTCCCACCGGTCGAGCTCGGACGCGGCCGGAATCGGCGTTTCGGTGGCGAGCGCGAACATGACGCGCTCCAGTTTCTCCAGGTAGGTCTGCTTGACCTTGGCCTCGCGCTGCAGCACGTCCTTCTTGCCGTACGAGCGCCCGGCGGAGAACAGCTTGAGGATCTGGCCGGTCTTCCAGTCGGTCTTGCGGTCGGTCTCCTGTTTGGCGAGTTCGGTGATCTCGTAGTCGGCCTCGGGATCGATCTGCTGGTACAGCTGGTCGATCTTGTTGCGAGACACATAGCAGAAGTACTCGATCGCACTCACCCCACAAGTGTCGCACGACACGGGTGCGGCCGGACGGGGAAGCCCCCACCCGAACGGTCCACTATGGACGGCCAGGCGGGATGGCCGGGACGTGGAGGTGGGAGGCGTGGTCCCCGCCGACGTGGATCGTGGCGCCGTGGCCGCTCTTGCGGTCGCCGGGGTCGTTGTGAGCGAGGAGCCCCATGTTCTCGTCGTCGGCCTGAACGCGAAGCTGGAGACGCTGCCCGGGTTCGAGCGTGATGGAAGTCGGCCAGATCTCCACTTCGAGAAGGGTGGCCACACCGGGTTCGAGGGGCTGGTACTCGTCGTGGCTGTGCCACGGCCGGTAAGGCAGGGTGCGTTCCGGGTCGAGTTCGCGGTGGGAAGCCCGCAACCAGCCGACACCCATCGGTACGGGAGTGGCGGTCCCGGCGGGACCGATGGCGGGAATCCGGGAACCGTCGACGTCGTACTGTTCGAGCTGGACGAAGACGTCCAGGTCGGCAGCGACGTGCGAGACCCACAGCCGCAGGGCAAGCGGCCCGGTCAGCTCCAGCCGTTCGGAAGCGGTGAAGTCGAAGGTGGCCGGATAGGGCACGCGAGCGTCGGCGGGGGCCTCCCAGCTGAGCGTGTGCTGACGGGTCAGATAGAGCGCACGCCACTGGGTGCGGGGGAGCGGCCAGTCCGACTCATCTCGCCATTCGACGTCGTGGCCACGGCGAATGGCGAGCCGAACCGGAGGGACACCATCCATCGCGGTCGCATCGCCATGGAGGAAGCGTCGCAGGAACCGCAACTGAAGATCCTTGGCCCAGTCGGCGTAGTAGGGATCGATGTGCGAACCAACGTGCACGACGAGCCACTTGTGCTCGGACGCGGCGGCACGCCAGCCCTCGACATTGCCGCGCAGATGCAGGTGAACAGATCCCCAGTTCCCCGCCGACAGCACGGGGACACGCACCCGGCTGAGATCGACGATCCGCTCGCGATACCAGTCGTCAAGCAGCTCACGGTCCTTGAGCTCCCGGGACATGTGGGCATGGTCGTCACCGTTGAGCTGCGGGACGATCTGGCCTGTCCACCAACGCTCGGTGGCGTTCGTGTAGATGCCACCCTGACGACCCCAGTCGCGGTAGAAGTCGGTGCAGCCTTCCCAGGCGACGACGGCAGCGAGGTGCGGCGGCTGCAACGCGGCGACATGCCACCCCATCATCGCGTACCAGGAGATGCCACTGCTGGCGACCTTGCCGGTGGACCAAGGCTGCACACCGCACCACTCGATGACGTCGTAGAAGTCCTCGGCATCGGAGCGGCTGAAGACATCAAGACGGCCGGAGGACTTCCCGGACCCACGCGAGTCGGCCCGGACAACGGCGTACCCCCGCGCGGTCCACCACTCGGGGTTGGGCGTCTCCCACACCATGTGCGGACCCTGGTCAACCAGCTCGTACATGGGAAACCGATCGGGCCAGTGCACATCCTTGCCGTACGGACTCATCGACGCGATGACAGGAACCGCCTCATCCCCGTCCGGCCGGAAAACATCGAGGACAATCGAAGTCCCGTCCCTGGTCAGGACGGAGATGTCACGGTCGATCCGCACAGGTGACCCTCCCACTCGTAGAATGTGAATGCAAATTAGCATTCACATCCCCCGTGTGTCGACCCTCCCCCCCCACGTGGAGACCAGCCCGAGAAGCCGGCGCGCAAGCGCGAGACCGACCCCGACCGGCAAGCGCGCAAACCAACCCGCAGCGGCAAGCGCACAAGCGCGGAAAAGGCCTTCGGGGTGCTCCTGCCCAGGGGTCAGCCCCCGGCGAGGGGACGAGCTCGTTCGGTGCAACAACGCCAAGAAAAGCAGCCGAAGCAAACGGGTAACGTCAAGAACGTGAGCCAAGAGACCTTCAGACCCCCACAGCAGGCCCGCAGCAGGGACACCCTGCGGAAAGTGCTGAAGGCCGCCGAAAAAGTCCTGGCAACCGGAGGTATCGAGGAATTCACGGTGGCGGCGGTGGCCGACCACGCGGGCATGTCGGTGGGAACGATCTACCGGCGATTCGAGAACAAGGAACAGCTGCTCCACGCGGTGAAAGCCGAAATGCTCGATCAGCTGGAAACAGCCGTGACCCAAGCGCTGGCAGAAGCGGAACCCAGCCTGAAAGGCGTGACGACAGCCTTCACCGAAGCGGTGGCGCACACGTTCGGCGAACACAACAAGATCTTCCCCGAACTCCTGAGCGGCCAACGAGCCGAAGGCGTCGAGCTCGGCCTGCGGTCGCTCGCGAAGATCCAAGACGCCCTGGTCGAGGCCGCGGAGCCGTACCGTGAAGGTGTCCACGAGGAAGCCCTCCGATTCGCGGCCCGTTCGATAACGGGCTCATGCGTCCACCGAGCGGCCACCTGTCAGGTATGGCCGGACGGCCTGACGTGGACCGCGTGGGCTGACGAAACCGCCGAAATGGCCCTGGCCTACCTGACTTCCCCAAGGATTTGATCATCCTTTGTGGACCGTATGGTCAGGGTGCCCGCCCGCTTCGATTGGGGAACTGTTGTATCGCCGTTCGGTGGTAAGCGTATTGACAGCCGCGGGTTGGTCCAGCCCACTCCAAGGGACCGAAGGAGGCCACGATGCGCCTGAGATCCTCCCTGTCGGCTCGGTTCCCTGCTCGCCGCGGTGCTGCTGGCCGTCACCGCGAGCCCGGCTGTGGCAGGGCCCGTGCTCGGACCGTCCATTATCGACGGTTCACCCGCGTCCGAGGACTACCCGTGGACGGCCGCGCTGCTCGGCCCCGGCGGCGGCCAGTTCTGCGGTGGCACGCTGGTCAAACCCACCTGGGTCCTGACTGCCACCCACCGCGTCCAGGGCGATCCCCGGATCACCCCGCGGATCGGCAGCAAGTTCCACGGCTCCGGCGGCGAGGTGGCCAGCGCGGCGCACTTCGTCACCGGCTCCGCTGACCTCACCCTGATCAAGCTGGACCGCGCGGTGACCGCCGCGCCTCTCGCGCTGACCGACAGCGCACCGGCGCCCGGCAGCCCGGTCCGCGTACTCGGCTGGGGGTCCACCTGCAAGCCGGGAACCTCCTGTTTCCCCAGGGATCTGCGGGAGCTGGACACCACGGTCGCGCCCGGCTCCGGGTGCCGGACGGTGGACGCGCGCTGGGAGCTGTGCATCGCGGCGAGCAACGGCAAGGGTGCCTGTTACGGCGATTCCGGCGGCCCGTTCCTGGTCAGGCAGGTGACTGGGTGGCGGGTCGGCGGCTCGGCCAGCCGGCTCGGTGGCCAGGGCTGCGGCGGCACTGTGGTCTACAGCAACGTTGTCGACCAGCGCGCGTTCATCGACCGTGTCACCCAGACCTGATCCGCGAAGGGAAGCGACCATGCCCCCGCATCGTTTCGCGTTCCTCGGCGCGGCCGTGTCCACCGCCACGCTGGTCATCGCTCCCGTTGTCCCGGCCGGTGAGCCTGTCGAGGGCGGCTATGTCGTGGTGCTCAACGAATCCCGGCACGCGGTCGATGACGCTGTGCGCGCGCTTGCCGACGAACACCGCTTCACCACGACCCACACCTACACCGCTGCCCTGCGCGGTTTCGCCGCGACGATGGACAAAGCCACGGCGGCCAAGCTGGCCAAGAACCCGGCCGTGGCCTACGTCGAACACGACGAACTCCTGCGCCTGCAAGACACGCAGGACAACCCGGCCTCGTGGGGCCTGGACCGCGTCGATCAGCGTGAACTGCCGTTGGACCCGAAGTACACGTACCCGAACAAGGGCGAGAACGTCACCGCGTACGTGCTCGATACGGCATCCGAGCCGGGCACCGTGAGTTCGGTGGCCGCGCGTCGATCGGTACGGACACCGTCGGCGACGGGCGCAACGGCGAAGGCTGCCACGGCCACGGCACACATGTCGCCGGTTCGATCGGCGGTGTCACGCATGGCGTGGCCAAGGCGGTCAAGGTGGTCGCCGTACGAGTGGTCACCTGTTTCGGCACCGCCAGGCTGGCCAGATGACCGCGGGGATCGACTGGGCGACCAAGAACGCCAGGAAACCCGCTGTGGTCAACATGAGCATCGGCGCACCCGGCAACGAGCAGACGCTGAACAACGCCGTGCGCAACCCGATCGCCACAGGCCTGGTCTACTCGCTGGCGGCGGGCAACAGCACCTTGGACGCCTGCCAGTTCACCCCGGCGCTGGTGAAGGAGGCGCTCACGGTCAGCGCCGTCGACCGGGCGGACACGCGGCCGAACTGGGCGGATTTCGACCAAGGACGACATGATGGTGTTCGCGTTCCGGCAGCTGGGCGAGTCGACCGGCGAACGGATTCGCCGGGTCCCGTTCCGTGCGCCCGTGCTGGGCACGTTGCGCCGCGTCGCCGACGAACTGCTGCCGCTGGACGAGCAACGGGCCGTCGAAGTCCGGGTCTACTACGCGTTCGCCGCCAAGGCCGCGACCACGCCCGGCTTCGCCGAGATCCTCATCGAGCAGGACCGAGGGTTCCAGGAGATCCTGCGATCGGTGTTCCAGGCGGCCGAGGAAGCGGGTGAAATGCCGCCGGGCCGTGACCACGCGGCGCTGGCCAGGATGCTCAGCTCGGTCATCGACGGCGTCAGCCTCGCCCTGCTCGCCCAGCCGCGCAACACCGACATCGTGGCCGGACTCGACGCGGCGCTCGCCCTGATCAGCTCTTGCGGCTCAGGTACGTGAGAACGGCAAGCACCCGCCGGTGACCGCTGTCCTCCGGCAAGCCGAGCTTGGCGAAGATGTTGCGGATGTGTTTGTGCACCGCGCCATCGCTGACCACCAGCAGCTCCGCGATGGTCGCGTTGTTGTACCCCTCCGCCATCAGCGAAAGCACTTCCCGCTCCCGAGCGGTCAGCGCCTCCAGCGGATCGGTCGCCCGCCGGTGCGCCATCAACTGGGCGATCACCTCGGGGTCCATCGCCGTGCCACCCTGCGCGACCCGTTCCAACGCGTCGATGAAGCGTTCGACCTTGCCGACCCGCTCCTTGAGCAGGTACCCGACCGCGCCCTTGCCGTCCGCGAGCAGTTCGGCCGCGTAGCTGGTCTCGACGTGCGCCGACAGCACGAGGACGGGCAGGCCAGGGTGGATCCGCCTGGCCTCGACCGCGGCACGCAGGCCTTCGTCGGTGTGCGTCGGTGGCAGCCGGACGTCCGTGATCACCGCGTCCGGCCGCTGCCCGGCGACGGCCGTGATGAAGTCCTCGACGTTGTCCACGGCCGCGGTGACGTCGATTCCCGCCGTGTCCAGCAACAGCACGAGACCTTCGCGCAGCAGCGCGTCGTCCTCGACGATCACGACCCGCATGGCAGCTCCACTTTCAGCTCGGTCGGTCCACCGGACGGACTGGTGAGGGTGACGGTCCCGTCGAACGCCTCGACTCGCTTGCGGATCCCGGCCAGCCCGCTGCCGCCGGACTCGCCGGCGCCGCCGTGGCCGTCGTCACGGATGTCGATGCGCAAGGTGTCGGCGTTGCCGTCGATCGTGATCCAGGCGTGGTCCGCGCCCGAGTGCTTGGTCACGTTCGCCAGCATCTCGGCGACGATGAAGTACGCGGCCGCCTCGACCGCCGCGGGCCTGCGGGCCCGGCTGCGAACGTCCACAGTGCACGCGACCGGGCAGCGGTCGGCGAGTGCGGTCACCGCTCCGTCCAGGCCGCGGTCGGTCAGCAACGGCGGGTGGATGCTGCGCACCACAGTCCGCAGCTCGGCCAGCGCGCCGGTCGCGGTGTCCTGCGCCTTGCCCAGCAGCTCCCGTGCCCGCCGCGGGTCCTTCTCGAAGAGCTGGTCGGCGATCCCGAGCTGCAGCACCACGGCGGCGATCCTCGCCTGCGCCCCGTCGTGCAGGTCACGTTCGAGGCGACGCAGCTCGGCGCCGTGCGCCTCCAGCGCGGCGGCGCGGGAGGCGGCCAGCTCGGCGACCCGGTCGGTCAGCACGACACCGGGCGCGGCCGAGAGCAGCGACTGCGCGGTGGTCGCCTGCCAGCGAGCGACCCGGGGAGCCAGCAGCACCGAGGCGATCATCGCGACGCCGCTGAGCAGGCAGAGGGCGGCCAGTGGCCAGGAGTTCACGGTGAACGCGAGCGAGCCTTCGAGGCCACCGGGGAACAGCCACCAGATCAGGGCCGTGACGATCTGGCGAATCCCGCCGAGCGGCAGCGCGATGGCGAACGTCCCGATGACGAAACCTGTCGCGCCGTGCAGCGCCAGCCAGGCGAGGTCGCGGCGGCTGGCCGGGTCCTTCAACGGCGACCCGTCGCGGTAGGGCTCGGGGATCGGCTCGCCGAGCCGGCGCGCGGCGCGACGGCGATCGAAGCCGACCGGACGGCGGATCAGCGTGAGCGCGATGGGCAACGCCGGGATTCCCACCCCGAACGAGCACATCAGCAGCACGAAGAGGACGCCGACGAGGGCGAACCACGACACGATCGACGAGCCCGCGCCGATCACCAGGAACCGGATCGCGGACCAACAGGCACGCACCCGGGTTCCCACCGCGACAGTGTCTCATCAGGACCGCGATGGTGGTGCTGGCCCCACCATGAACTGTCGCACCTGAGGGATCGATCGCGCGCCCCGGCGGATCTACTTTTCTCCATGGACAGATCACCACGGTCAAGGGGAAACGATGAGGTCAGAGGGCGTGTGCGCCTTGGAGCTGGAAGCCGTCGGCAAGGTCTACGGATCGGGCGGCGGCGCGGTCACCGCGCTGGACGGGGTGAGCGTGGGAGTGCGCAAGGGCACGTTCACGGCCGTCATGGGACCGTCGGGGTCGGGCAAGAGCACCTTCCTGCACTGCGCGGCCGGGCTGGACCGGCCGAGTTCGGGCCGGGTGCTGCTGGGGACGACGGACCTGGGCAAGCTGCGCGAGAAGGCGCTCACCGAGCTGCGGCGGACCAGGATCGGGTTCGTCTTCCAGGCGTACAACCTGCTGCCGTCGCTGAACGTGCTGCAGAACATCACGCTGCCGATGCGGATGGCCGACCGCAAACCGGACCCGCGCTGGCTGCGTGAGGTCGTCGAAGGCGTCGGGATCGCGAAGAAGCTGGAGCACCGCCCGTCGGAGCTGTCCGGTGGCCAGCAGCAGCGGGTCGCGATCGCCCGCGCGCTGATCACCCGTCCCGAGGTCGTCCTCGCCGACGAGCCGACCGGCGCGCTGGACACGCGGACCGCCCGCCAGGTGCTCGACCTGCTGCGCGGTGTGGTCGACGGCATGGGCCAGACCGTTCTGATGGTCACCCACGACCCGGTGGCCGCGTCGGCCGCGCACAGCGTCCTGTTCCTGGCCGACGGCAAGCTGGCCGGTCATCTCCCGCAGCCGACCCCGGACCGGGTGGCCGAGCGGATGACCCACCTCGGGGAGTGGTGACCGGCATGTGGGACTTGGCATGGCAGATGACGAAGAGGCGGCTGAGCGGCTTCGTCGGCGCGTTCGTGGCGATCCTGTGCGGCACGGCACTGGTCGCGGGCTGCGGCATCCTGATGGAATCCGGTATCCGCGCCGGTGTCCCGACCGAGCGGTACGACGGCGCGGCCGTGGTGGTCGGCGGGCAGCAGACAGTGGATCCGCCCGGTGCGGGGCCGCTCGAGGCGAAGCAGGTCGCCGAGCAGGCGTCGGTGCCGGTGGCACTGGCCGAGCGGATCAAGGCAGTGCCCGGCGTGCGTGACGTGGTGGTGGAGCACAGCTTCCCCGCCAACGTCGTGACCGCCGACGGCAACGCGCTGACCGGCCCGGACGGCACGCAGTCGTTGGGGCACAACTGGACGGCCGCCGCGCTGGCGCCGTTCTCGCTGAAGGAGGGCAAGGCTCCCGTCGGTGACGGTGAGGTGGTGCTCGACACAGGCCTGGCGGCTCGCGGCGGTGTGGGCGTCGGGCAGCGCGTGCGGATCGCGACCCGGTCGACGCCGGTGGAGTTCCAGGTCGTCGGGCTCGCCGCCCTGGCGTCGGGGGAGACGCTGGACCGGCAGTCCGCGCTGTTCTTCTCCCCGCGGCGGGCCGCCGGGCTCGACGGGAAACCGGGCCAGGCCCACGCGATCGGCGTGCTGGCGGCACCGGGTGTGTCCCCGGATGCTCTGGCTGACCGCGTCCGGGCCGCCACGGGCAAGGACACGGTCGCTGTCGTGACAGGTGTGGAGCGCAGCACGGTCGAGTTCCTCGACGTCAGCCAGACCAGGACGCTGCTGCTGGCGATCGCCGGTTCGTTCGGCGGTTTCGCCATCCTCGTCGCGGTGTTCGTCGTGGCCAGCACGCTGGCGCTGGTGGTCAACCAGCGTCGCCGGGAGTTCGCGCTGCTGCGTGCGATCGCGGCGACACCCAAGCAGATCCGCAAGCTCATCGGGACCGAGACCATGCTGGTCGCGGCGCTCGCCGGACTGCTGGGCAGCGGTCTGGGGCTGGTGGTCGGCCACGGCCTGCGCGACGCCTTCGGCGCGATCGGGGTGATCCCGCCGGATTTCGAGCTGGCGATCAGCCCGATCCCGCTCGCCGCCGCGTTCCTGCTCGGCCTGGGTGCCGCCCGGCTGGCTGCCTGGTCGGCGGCGCGGCGCCCGTCGTCGATCCGCCCGGTCGAGGCACTGGGGGAGGCCGCCGTGGAGCGGCGCGAACTCGGCCGTGGCCGGATCGTCACCGGCTGGGTGCTCGTGCTGCTCGGGCTCGGTGGTTCGCTGGTGCCGGTGTTCGTGCGCGGTGAGGCCGCGCTCGCGGCGTCGTCCATGTCGGCGCTGATCGTGGTCATCGGACTGGCTGTGCTGGGGCCGAGGGTGATCGCGCTGACCAACCGGCTGATCGCGCCGGTGCTGACCCGTGTCTCGCGGATCAGCGGCTACCTGGCGGGGGCCAACAACCAGGCCAACTCACGGCGACTGGCCGCCGCGGTGACGCCGGTGATGCTGGCGGTCACGTTCGCCATCTCGATGTTCTACAGCCAGACCTCCGCGGCGGCAGCGAAGCAGGAGGAGGCCGTGCAGTCCACGACCGCGGACCACGTGATCAGCAGCACCACCGGCGCGCTCTCACCGGAGGTGGCGCAGGCGGTGCGGCGGGTGCCCGGCGTCGCCGCCGCGACCTCGGTGGTCCGCACCGAGGTGATCAACACGATGCAGGAGCAGGAGAACCTGCGTGTCGAGCGGTACCCGGCGCAAGGTCTGACCGGCGACCAGGTGCGCGGCACGCTCGATCTCGGTGTCGTGTCCGGCCGGATCGACGACCTGGCCGGCGACACGGTCGCGATGAGCCGCTCCGAGGCCGGCTGGTACGACAAGAAGGTCGGCGACGAGGTCGAGTTCTGGTTCGGTGACGGCGCTCCGGCCAAGCTGCGGCTGGTCGCCACCTACACCCGCGACCAGGCCTTCGGCGAGTACGTGCTGCCGGCGGACCTGGCCAGGGCGCACACCGGCGACCGGATGGACGACTCGGTGCTCGTGCGCCAGGAGCCCGGTGCCGACTCCGCGGCCGTGACCGCGGCACTGCACGACCTCGCTGCCCGGTACCCGGGCCTGACCGTGGCCCCGGGGTCCACTGTGGCCGCCGCGAGCGACGGCCAGGTCAAGGCGCAGTTCTACCTCAACCTCGTCGCGGTCGGCGTGATCCTGGGGTACGTGGTGATCTCCGTGGCCAACACGCTGGTGATGAGCACGGCACAGCGTTCTCGTGAGTTCGCGCTGCTGCGGCTGGTGGGGACGTCGAAGCGCCAGGTGGTGCGGATGATGCGGCTGGAGGCGCTGGCGACGGTGGGTGTCGCGGCGGTCCTCGGCACGGTGGTGGCCGGGATTCCGTTGGTGTTGCTGAACATCGCGTTGCGGGGCACCCCGCTGCCGTCCGGGCCGCCCGCGGTCTTCGGCGGGATCATCGCCGGTGCGGTGCTGCTCGGTCTGCTGTCGCTCGGGATCGCCACGAGGATGACGCTGCGGGCGAGGCCGATCGACGCGATCGGGCTGCGGGAGTAGTTGCACCATACGGGCAGGGGGTATATAACTGTCGCTGCCGGGATACCCCCTAAGGGTATCGGTAGAGGAAAGGCCGGACATGAGCGACACCCACGCGCACCACCACCCGAAAGCCACCTGGTCGACCGCCGCGTCGGCGACGCTGCACTGCCTCACCGGCTGTGCCATCGGCGAGGTCCTCGGCATGGTCATCGGCACGTGGCTGGGCCTGGGCAACGTCGCCACGATCGTGCTGGCGGTCGCGCTGGCGTTCGTGTTCGGCTACGCGCTGACGATGCGCGGCGTGCTGAAGGCGGGCCTGCCCGTCAGGCAGGCGCTGAAGGTGGCTCTCGCCGCCGACACGGTGTCGATCCTCGTCATGGAGATCGTCGACAACGCGGTGATGATCGGCGTCCCCGGTGCCATGGACGCCGGGCTCGCGAACGGTTTGTTCTGGGGCGCACTGGTGTTCTCGCTCGCGGTCGCGTTCGTGCTGACCGTGCCGGTCAACAAGTGGATGATCGGCCGTGGACGCGGTCACGCGGTGGTGCACGAGTACCACCACTGAGGCGGTGCGACGGGGCCTGGTCGCGAACAGCGGCCAGGCCCCGTTTTCGTTGTACTCACCGAAAAGGACAGTCACCCGTTCGGTTACTCCTTGTGGCGCGCTGCGCGGTGGTGACCGGGTGGTTGTGCTCTACTTACCGCACGTCGGCGTCCACTGTGGAAGGCGCCGGCCGATTGGCTGTCCCGTGCGGACTCCGCTTATGCTGTGCACCGATTCGGAAACACTGTTACCGATGGGTGGCGTGCCGCCGCCCGGGAACGGCAAGGCGGAGCTGTGATCAAGAAACTGGGATTCATCGGCTGCGGCATGCTGGGCGGCTCGATCGCCCGGCTGGCCGTCGCGTCCGGACTGGACGTCGTGCTGAGCAACTCCCGCGGCCCGGGGACGCTCGCCGGCCTCGTCGCCGATCTCGGTGACCGCGCCCGCGCGGCGACTGTCGCCCAGGCCGCGCAAGCCGCCGACATCGTGGTGTTGTCCACGCCGATGCGCGCCTACAGCACGCTTCCCGCGACCGCCCTGGCTGGCAAGACAGTCCTGGACACCACGAACTACTACCCGGACCTCGACGGCCGGATCGCCGAGCTGGACAACGGGCTCACCACCAGTGGCCTCGTGCAGCAGCACCTCGCGGATTCGTTCGTGGTCAAGGGATGCAACAACATCGTCTTCCACCACCTCGGTGCCCTCGCCCGCCCGGCCGGTGCGGCCGACCGCAGCGCCCTGCCCATCGCGGGCGATCACCCGGCCGCCAAAGCGGCGGTGACGGACCTGCTCGACCTGCTGGGCTACGACACGGTGGACATCGGCACCCTCGCCGACAGCTGGCGCAGCGAACGCGACACCCCGGTCTACGGCACGCCCTACATGCCCGAGATCCCCACTGGCCTGAGCGACATGGAAACCGGCGAGTGGATCATCACGTCGCCCGCTGTTCCCGTTCCGGCGCAACGGGTCGCCGCGCTGGTCCGCTCGGCCGTGCGCGACGACACGAACGTCTACGGCTGAGCGCGGGTCCGTTCCCAGTGGGTGCGGACGGCCTGACCTGCGTGGGCAACCGCGGTGCGGCAGTTCCGCCCGCAGCGTAATCGCCGCCGCGGGCGTTTCGGCGGTGCCAGGATGTCGGTATGGCGGATGTCCTCCACTTCGACCAGTACCGCTCGCGTGCGCCGCAGCCGGCGCCGCTGTGGCGTGAGGCGCTCGGCCGGAGCCTGCGCGCGATCAGGGACGAGCAGGGCGGCAGGCTCGTCGATGTCGCGCGGCGGGCCGGGATCTCGCCGCAGTACCTGTCGGAGATCGAACGCGGGCGCAAGGAGCCGTCCAGCGAGATGATCTCCGCGGTCGCCGGTGCACTCGGTGTCGGCCTGGCCGATCTGCTGATCGGGGTGGCGGGCGATGTGCGGCGGCGCACCAGCACCGTGGCCCCCGCCGCGGGACGGAGTCGCCCGGCCGGGCCGGTGCTGATGGCCGCGTAGGCCGGGCCGGTTCAGGCCCGGTGGTCGAGGACGTGGTCCGCGAGTCCGTACGCGACAGCGCCGGCCGCGTCGAACACCCGGTCCCGATCGGTGTCGTGCCGGAGGTCCGCGACGCTCCGGCTGGTGTGCGACGACAGGATTTCCTCCAGCTGCGCACGGACCCGCACCACCTCGTCGGCTTGCAGGATGAGGTCGGGGATGGTCCCGTTGCCCCGCGCGGCGGGCTGGTGCAGCACCACCCTGGTGTGGGGCAGCACGGCACGGCGGCCGGATTCGCCCGCGGCGAGCAGGACAGCCGCCGCCGCGACAGCCTGGCCGACACACGTGGTCGCCACCGGCGCCTTGATGTAGCGCATGGTGTCGTACAACGCGAGCATCGCCGACGGGTCGCCGCCCTCGGAGTTGATGTACAGGTTGATCTCCGCGTCGGGGTTGTCGGCTTCCAGGTGCAGCAGCTGCGCGATCAGCGCGTTCGCCACACCGGGATCGATCGCCGTACCGAGGTAGACGATCCGCGCCGACAGCAGGTGCGAGTAGACGTCCATGATCCGCTCACCGGTCGTGGTGCGCGTGATGACGTTGGGAATCGTGTAAGTGCTCATGACCGGGCTCCCACCGCCGGGCGCAGCCCCAGTTCGTGCGTGCGCACAGGCACGACCTGTCCGAGGTTTTCGACGATGTGGTCGATGAAGCCGTACTCCTTGGCCTCGTCGGCGGTGAACCAGCGGTCGTGCAGCGAATCGGTGAAGACGCGCTCCATGTCCTGGCCGGTGTCGTCGGCGATGATCCGCAGCACCGTGTCCCTGGTGTGCCGCAGCGCGTCGGCCTGCACCTCCACCTCGACCGCCGAACCACCGATGCCCGCCGAGCCCTGGTGCATCAGGATTCGGGCGTGCGGCAGGGCGAAGCGCTTGCCCGGTGTGCCCGCCGACAGCAGGAACTGCCCCGCGCTGCACGCCAACCCGAGCGCGAGCGTGGTCACGTCACACGGGACGAGCCGCATCACGTCCCGGATGGCGAGCATCGACGGCACCGAGCCGCCCGGCGAGTGGATCCACAGCGCGATGTCCTTCTTCGGGTCGTCGGCCGCGAGCGACAGCATCTCGGTGGCGAGCGCGGCGCCGTTGTCGTCGTCGAGGGCCCCGTCGAGCACCAGCACCCGTTGGCTGAGAAACCTTTCCCGCAGCCGATGGTCGAACTGCGGCGGCCTGTTGTCGTTCGTCATGCACCCGACAATGCCGCCACCGCGGCACCGTTCGCGTCCCGCGCTGCTGTGAGCAGATCAGCCCACAGCAGCGGAGGGCGGTCAGCGCCAGTCGAGTGCGGGTGCGACGTGCGTGAGCACGTTCTCCAGCAGGTGGGCGTTGTAGTCCACGCCGAGCTGGGTCGGCAGCGTCAGCAGGAGGGTGTCCGCTTCGGCGATGGCCTCGTCCTCGGCCAGTTGGGCGATCAGTTCGTCGGGTTGCGCGGCGTAGCTGCGGCCGAAGATCGCCCGTGTGTCGGCGTCGATGTAGCCGACCTGGTCGGTGCTGTCGCCGTCACGGCCGAAGAACTCGTGGTCCTGGTCGGTGGTGAGGGCGAAGATGCTGCGTGACACGGACACGCGCGGCTCCCGCTGCCACCCCGCCTCCACCCACGCCTTGCGGAACGCCCGGATCTGCTCGGCCTGCTGGACGTGGAACGGCGCGCCGCCCTCGTCGTTCTTCAGCGTGGAGCTCATCAGGTTCATGCCGTGCTCCGCCGCCCACACCGCGGTGCTGTTGGAGCTCGCGCCCCACCAGATCCGTTCCCGCAGTCCTTCCGAGTGCGGCTCGACGCGCAGCAGGCCCGGCGGGTTGGGGAACATCGGGCGCGGGTTGGGCTGGGCGAAGCCGTCGCCCGCCAGCAGTTTCAGCAGGACCTCGGCGTGCTTGCGGGCCATGTCGGCCTCGGTTTCGCCCTCGCTCGGCTGGTAGCCGAAGTACCGCCAGCCGTCGATCACCTGCTCGGGTGAGCCACGGGAGATGCCGAGTTGCAGCCTGCCGCCCGCGATGAGGTCGGCGGCCCCGGCGTCCTCGGCCATGTACATCGGGTTCTCGTACCGCATGTCGATCACGCCTGTGCCGATCTCGATGCGTTCGGTCTTCGCGCCGATCGCGGCCAGCAGCGGGAACGGCGACGCGAGCTGCCTGGCGAAGTGGTGCACGCGGAAGTAGGCGCCGTCCGCGCCCAGCTCCTCCGCGGCGACTGCCAGGTCGACCGCCTGCAGCAACGCGTCCGACGCTGTCCTCGTCTGCGAGTACGGGCTGTCCGACCAGTGCCCGAACGAGAGGAAACCGATGCTCTTCATACTTCGGGAAACGTACGGGCCCACTGGTTGATTCCTCAACTAAATGTGTCGTGACCGACGAACGGTCCGTTGACCGTCGTGCTCCTCGCGCAATACGTTCGTCACAGCCGGTGTCGAGGAGGACGCCATGTGTGAACGGCACGCGTCAAGCACAGGTCTGACCAGGGCACAGTTTCTCAAGCTGATGGGGTTGATGGCCGGTTCGCTGGCCGCGTGCAGTGAACCGGCGTCCCCGGCGGGCGAGCTTGAGCCTGTGCTGATCGACAACGTGCGTGGGTACACCGTCGTCGAGGGGCAGCTGCGCAGGTTCGGCAGTCTGCTGGTCGATGCGCGCGGCCGGGTTGCGGCCCTGGATCCCGGCAACGCGGACGGCGCCAAGCGGGTCGACGGGCGCGGCCGGGTGTGCCTGCCGGGGCTCAACGACGCACACGGGCACATCTGGCAGCTCGGCGCCAAGGCCACCGAACTGGACCTCGCCGGGACCCGTTCCCTCGACGAGGCCATGGCCGCCTTGAAGCGGTACGCGGCCGAGCACCCGGACCAGCCGTGGATCAAGGGACGCGGCTGGAACGAGGTGATCTGGGGTCTCGGGCGGCTGCCGACCGCTGCCGACCTCGACCGTGCGGTCAGTGACCGTCCCGTATGGCTGGTGCGGGTCGACGGCCACGCGGCGGTGACGAACACCGCCGGGCTCAGGTCCGCTGGTGTGGGGGCCGGCACGACCGCGCCCGCGGGCGGCGAGATCGTGCGCGGGCCGGACGGTCAGCCCACGGGTGCGTTCATCGACGCCGCGAAAGCCTTGGTGGCCGGCAAACTCCCACCGCTTGGCGAACGCGATCACCGCGAACGGCTGGCAGCGGCCCAGCAGCGGTTGAACAAGGTCGGGATCACCTCGGCCAGCGACGCTGGGACGAACGCCGCCGAGCTCCTGGTTCTCCGTGCACAGGCCGCCGCGCTGACCGTACGCGTCAACGCTTTCCTGTCCTGGGAGGCCTTCGCCGAAGTCGGCCCGAGTGTGCGCACCGACTCCGTGGCCGACGACCTGCTCCGGATCCGCACGGTCAAGCTGTACATCGACGGGGCGCTGGGCAGCCGTGGCGCCGCCTTGCTGGAGCCGTACAGCGATTCGGGCGGCAGCAGGGGACTGCTCCAGCTGGCCGCCGCGCAGCTGGAGAACCGGATGCGGCGGATAGTAGACGCCGGGTACCAGTGTGCCGTGCACGCCATCGGCGACGGCGGCAACAGGCTGGTCCTCGACACCTACGAGCGGATTCCCCGCGGCACCATGCGGCACCGCATCGAGCACGCACAGGTCCTCGCCACCTCGGACATCCCGCGGTTGCTGCGACTCGGCCTGATCGCGTCGATGCAGCCCGTGCACGCCACCGAGGACATGAACATGGCCGAAAGCCGTGTCGGTCCCGCCCGGATCGCCGGTGCGTACGCGTGGCGCACGCTGCTCGACCAGGGCTCGGTGATCGCCGCGGGCTCCGATTTCCCGGTGTCACCGGAAAACCCGTTCGACGGGATGCACGCGGCGGTCACGCGTACCGACCGCGACGGCAAACCAGTCGGCGGCTGGTACCCGGCGCAGGCGATGTCCCCGGTCGAGGCGTTGCGCGCGTTCACGTGGGGCGGTGCGTACGCCGCGCACCAGGAACGGGTGCTCGGCTCACTGGAACCGGCCAAGCACGCCGATTTCATCCTGGTCGACCAGGACCCGTTCGACCTCGGTCCCGGCCGGGCGCTGTGGCAGACGCAGGTGCTGCAGACCTGGCTCGGCGGCAAGCGGGTCGGCGAGTACGGCCAGCTGTGATCGGCCCCGCCCGGGACGGGCGGGGCCGACACATCCGCTACGCCTTGACGCGGGCGTAACCGGTCGGCCGGGCGGTGAACGTGCCACGGCCGTGGGTACGGCTGCGCAGCGCGTTCGAGTAGCCGAACAGTTCCGCCAACGGCACGGCCGCCGTGATCGTCGACGTGCCGGACCGCGTGGCCGAACCGGACACCCGGCCGCGGCGGGCCGACAGGTCACCGAGCACCCCGCCGACGGCCTCGTCGGGCACGGTCACGGCGACCTCGACCACCGGTTCCAGCAGTTCCAGCTCGCAGGACCGCAGCGCTTCGCGCAGAGCCAGCCTGCCCGCCACGCGGAACGCCATCTCCGACGAGTCGTTCGGGTGCGTGGCACCGTCGGTCAGCGTGACCTTCAGGCCGGTCACGGGATGACCGCCGAGCGGACCTTCGGCCAGTGCGTCCCGGCAGCCCATCTCCACCGCACGCACGTACTCGCGCGGCACCCGTCCGCCGACCACGACCGACTCGAACTCGAAGCCGCTGGCCGCGTCCAGCGGCTCGACGCCGAGTTCGACGTGCGCGAACTGGCCAGGACCGCCGGACTGCCTGACGTGCCGGTAAAGCAGGCCGGACACGCCACGCACGACAGCCTCCCGGTAGGACACCCGCGGCCGGCCGACTCCGATGTCGAGCCCGTGGCGGCGGCGGATCTTCTCCACCGCGACCTCGAGGTGCAGTTCGCCCATACCCGACAACACTGTCTGACCGGTCTGCGGGTCGTTGCGCACCACCAGCGACGGGTCCTCCTCCACCAGCCACGCCAATGCCGAGGACAACCGGTCGCTGTCAGCACTCCGGCGCGCCTCCACCGCGACGGTCACGACAGGATCGGCCACCGGCGGCGGTTCGAGGAGCAACGGATCCGAGGGCACGCACAGCGTGGTGCCCACGCGGGCCGTTTTGACCCCGATGACGGCGACGATGTCACCGGCCTCCGCCTGGTCCACCTCGGTGTGCCGGTCGGCCTGCACGCGCAGGATGCGGGAGATCCGTTCGGTGCGCAGCGCGCCCACGTCCTGCACCACCTCTCCTTTCCGGATCGTGCCGGAGTACACCCGCAGGAACGTCTGCCTGCCGGTCGTCGTCGAGACCACCTTGAACACCAGCGCGGCGAACGGCGCCGACGGATCGGCGGCCCGCTCTTGCTCCTGGTCGCCGTGCATGCCGCGCACCGCGGGAACTTCCAGCGGCGACGGCAGGTAGTCCACGACCGCGTCGAGCAACGGTTCGACACCGCGGTTGCGGTACGCCGAACCCGCCAGCACGACCAGCGCTTCGCCGGTGCGAGTCAGCTCGCGCAGCACCGACACCATCGTCGGCGCCGACACCGTCGAGTCGGCACAGAACTCCTCCAGTGCCAACGGATGCAGCTCGGCCACGGCCTCCTCGATCAGCCGGCGACGGCGCTTGGCCTCGTCCAGCAGGACGCCCGGAACCGGGCCCTCCTTGACCGTTTCGCCGTCCGGCCACGTCAACGAGCGCATTCGGAGCAGATCGACCACCCCGGTGAACTCGCCTTCCGCACCGATCGGCAACTGCACCACGAGCGGAACCGGGTGCAGGCGCGCCCGGATCGACTCGACGGCGGTGTCGAGGTCGGCACCGGCGCGGTCCAGCTTGTTGACGAAGGCGATCCTCGGGACGCCGTGCCGATCCGCCTGCCGCCACACGGATTCGCTCTGCGGCTCGACGCCAGCGACGGCGTCGAAGACCACGATCGCGCCGTCGAGCACGCGCAGCGAACGCTCCACCTCGTCGGCGAAGTCGACGTGGCCGGGCGTGTCGATCAGGTTGATCCGGTGGTCGTTCCACGAGCAACTGGCCGCGGCGGCGAAGATGGTGATGCCGCGGTCGCGTTCCTGGGAGTCGAAGTCCGTGACGGTGGTGCCGTCGTGCACCTCACCGCGTTTGTGGGTGGTACCGGTGGCATAGAGGATCCGTTCGGTGACGGTGGTCTTGCCCGCGTCGACGTGGGCGAGGATGCCCAGGTTGCGGATCTGGTCGAGGGAGAGCTGGACGGTACGCACGGCACACGGCCCTTTCGGGGTTTCGCACGGAGAACATGGCAGCGCGATTCGCCGGGCGAAGCGGGTGATCACCTTCCGGGCATGCCGAAACCGCCGGCGCCGCGGCGAAGCGCGGACAGCCGGACAGGTGTCGGTATGGGGCGCGGTTGACCAGGTCTTCGTCAGGCGTTCCGGGGACGGCCGCGCAGCCGGCACCGGAGGGACGAAGACATCAGGATCACCTCGTAACGCGACCGAGGAGCGGCAGCGACCGTGCGAGCGCGCATGGCCTGTCTCCTCTCAACTCGTCGCGTTGTCCGTCGGCAGTGTAGTCACACCCGAGTGGACAGTGGAAGTCGGTTTCCGTCACACGGCAGTCTTCGCTGGTCGCGAGCGGTGTGCCGACACCTTTGCCGCCCAGCGGAACGCGACGGCGAGCAGGACCGCGGCGAGCACGGCGTAGATGCCTGCCTCGATCAGGCGCAGCCAGGGCAGTTGCTCGGCGGGCAGGTATTCGGTGTAGTAACCGCCCACCCCTTTGCTCTTCAGGCACGCCGCCTGGTCGGCGATCTGCCCGCACCCGGTGATGTCCGCCGCGTTGATCTCCATCGGTTGACCTGTGGCGTCGGCGTATCCGTCGGCGAGCATCCACGATCCGTCCGGCGCAGGCCGGGTGTACGCGACAGTGAAGGGGCGGAAGGTGCGCGCAGGCGGGAGGAGGTGTTCGCGCAAGCCGAGCGACATGACTCCACGTACCGCGAGGAAAGCCACCGCCGTCGCGCCCATGGCGGGCAGCGTTCGCCGCAGCAACGCGCCGGACACGAGGCCGAGGCTGAATCCGAACAGTGTGTAGGTCGCCTGCAGGAACGGGTGGGTCTCGAAGGCCACCGTGCTGTAGTAGACGTTCCCGTACATGCCGAACACGCGGTTGGCGACGGCCGCCACCGCCACCGTCAGCGCCACAGCCACCGTGGCGAGCAGGACGACCTTGGTCGTCAGCCATTGCCGCGCAGTCGCATCCTGGCCCCATGCAACGAGATGGGTGCGGTTCTCGTACTCGCGGCTGATCAGCGGTGCCGCCCAGAACACCGCCACGGCGAATCCCAGAGTGCTCGGGACATGCGGTACCAGCAAGTCCAATGGGAATCGCACGTACCACTGGTCGCCGTAGAAGACGCCCCGGTGGTGCGCGACCATGAGCGCGACGAGGGCGATCGCGAGCGCGGCGGTGGACACGATCGCGACTCGCTGCTGCCGCCAGGCGATCCAGATCATGCCGCGCCTCCGTCCCGTGCGTTTTCCAGCTGTGACAACACGATGTCCTCGAGCGTCGCGGGTTGGCTGAGCCAGCCAGCGGGTGGAGGGCGGTTGTCGCCGACCACCACTTTGGAGTCCGGTCCCACGTGCAGCGCGTGCGCGGCCAGCAGGTCGTCGGTGTTCCCGCTGAGCAGCAGCCTCCCGTCGGCCAGCACGAGCAGGTTCTCCGCGACACCACCGATCTCGGTGATCACGTGGGTGGACAGGATCAGCGTCATCCCGGTCTCGGCCGACTCGGCCAGCAGTTCGGCAGTCACCTCGCGCCGGACCAGCGGGTCCAGGTTGGACAGTGGTTCGTCCAGCAGGAGCAGGTCCGGCTGTGACGCGACGGCAATCGCCAGCGCCACGTGTGTCTGCTGCCCGCCGGAGAGCTTGCCACACGGGCGTTTCGGAGGCACTTCGAATGTTCGCAGCCACTGTTCAGCGCGGTCCTGGTCCCACGTGTGGTTCAGGTTCCTGGCCAGCCTGAGCATCTCGTCGGCGGTGAAGTTCTTGTACAGCGGCTTTTCCTGGGTGACGAAAGCGACCTTGCCCACGGTCGTCACCGTTCCGGCGTCGGGTGCCAGGTGTCCGGCGAGGATGGTGAGCAACGTGGTCTTCCCGGCGCCGTTCGCGCCGACGAGCACGGTGACCTGACCCGGTCGTAACGCGAACGTGCACTCCCGCAACGCCCATGTGCCGCCTTACCGCTTGGCGAGCCCGTCGACGCGATGGACGATGTCGTTCTCCGCGATGGTCTTCACCGCTTTTCCCCTTTGTCGTTGAGGACCGCGCGGATCAGCGCGTCGATGTCCTCGTTGTCCAGTCCCGACGAACGGGCTTCGCTGACCCATTCGCCAAGGCGCTTGCGAAGGTGTGAC
This sequence comes from Kibdelosporangium phytohabitans, assembly GCF_001302585.1. Lineage (GTDB taxonomy): Bacteria > Actinomycetota > Actinomycetes > Mycobacteriales > Pseudonocardiaceae > Kibdelosporangium > Kibdelosporangium phytohabitans. The sequence continues at coordinate 3,823,836 of NZ_CP012752.1, forward strand.
ATGACTTCCGGCGGCGTCGACCCCAGTGCGGCCCGCACGTACGTGCCGGAACCCTGGCGTGCCTCGACCAGGCCGGACAGCTCGAGCTCGCGGTAGGCCTTCAGCACGGTGTTGGCGTTCACCCCGCACGACTTGACCACGTCGCGCAGGGTCGGCAGGCGGTCGCCCGGCTTGAGCCAGCCGAGCCGCAGCCCCTCCCGTACCTGTCGGACGAGCTGCAGGTACGGCGGTACGCCACCGCCACGATCGATCCGGAATTCCACCGAATCCCCCTCGACGTCCGCTCGCGAAGTGTTCTAGTTGTCTAGGACAATAGAGCAATCGGGCCGGCGGTGTACAGCGGGGGAGTCCGCGTCGCCGCGCCGGTAATTCGGTGGCCGTTTCCAGGCTCGTCGGTAGCCTTCGCCCATGGCACGAGACGACCGTGGTGTGACCCCGCAAAGTGAGGACTTCTCCAGCTGGTTCAACGAGCTGGTGGTGAGAGCCGAGCTGGTCGACCGCGGTCCAGCGCGGGGAACCATGGTCATCCGGCCGTACGGCTACCGGATGTGGGAGCTGATCCAGTCCGACCTGGACGCTCGGATCAAGGAAACCGGGCACGAGAACGCCTACTTCCCGCTGCTGATCCCGGAGTCCTACCTGAGCAGGGAGGCCGAGCACGTCGACGGGTTCGCCCCGGAGCTCGCCGTGGTCACGCACGCGGGCGGCAAACCGCTCGAGGAACCGCTCGTGGTCCGGCCCACCTCGGAGACGATCGTCGGCGAGATGATGGCGAAGTGGATCTCCTCGCACCGCGACCTGCCGCTGCTGCTCAACCAGTGGGCGAACGTGGTCAGGTGGGAGATGCGGCCGCGCCTTTTCCTGCGCACCACCGAGTTCCTGTGGCAGGAGGGCCACACCGCGCACGCCGGCGAGGCCGAGGCGATGCGCGAGACCCTGACGATGCTCGACGCGTACGCCGGTCTCGCCGAGGAGATCGCGGCCATCCCGGTCGTGCGTGGCGAGAAGACCCCGGGAGAGCGGTTCGCGGGCGCGGTCCGCACGTACACCATCGAAGCGATGATGCGCGACGGGAAAGCGCTGCAGGCAGGGACCTCGCACTACCTCGGTGTGAACTTCGCGCGCGCGTTCGACATCCGGTACACCGACGCCGCCGACGAACAACAGCTGTGCCACACCACGTCATGGGGGATGACCACCCGCATGATCGGCGCGGTGATCATGACCCACGGCGACGACAAGGGGCTCGTCCTCCCGCCGAAGGTGGCGCCGCACCAGGTGGTCATCGTGCCGATCGGCCGCGGTGAGCAGGGGGAGCAGACCGTGCTCGCCGCGCGGGAGTTGGCCGCGGAGGTCAAGGCGGCGGGCGTGCGCGTGCGCGTCGACGACCGGCCCCAGCTCTCGCCCGGCTTCAAGTTCAACGACTGGGAGATGCGAGGCGTGCCGATCAGGCTGGAGATCGGTCCGCGCGACCTCGGCGCCGGCAGCGTGACCGTGGTCAAACGCCTTGGTGACGAAGGAAAGCAGACCATGCCGCTCGATGCGGTGGCCGCCGCGCTGCCGGGGATGCTCGACGAGTTCCAGCAGTTGCTGTTCGACCGCGCGGCCGAGTTCCGCGAGAGCCGGACAGCCACAGTGGACTCGTTCGACGACCTCCGCACCGCGGTCAGCGAGGGCTGGGCCCGTGCGTTGCACTGCGGCAGGCCCCGGTGCGAGGAGGAGATCAAGGCCGAGACGGCCGCGACCCCGCGTTGCGTGCCGTTCGACAGCCCCGAGGAGACCGGTGCCTGCGTCCGGTGCTCGCAGCCGTCGGCCTACGGCAAGCGCGTCATCTTCGGCCGGGCCTACTAGTCACGCCCTCACGCCGTCACGTCTCGCGGGTGCACTCCCACGTGACGTGGGCTTCGAACATCCGGATCACGGTCTCGGTCTCGACGCAGTCCTCGTACGCGAAACCGTCGGCGGCTGCCCGCTGCCCGGCCTGGGCTCTGGCGTAGTGGATCGCGAATCCCCAGTCGCTGTAACCGGAACCGTGGTACACCCCGGTGACGGTGTCCGCCATGGCCGGGGCGCCGACGAGCGGGAACAGCGTCGAGGCGAGTACACACGCGGACAACAGCCTGCGGGTCGTAGTCGACATGCCTCGACGGTAGGCAGAGACAGCCGGTTTATCGACGCCCAGCCGGCGGTGTGCGGCACGGCCAAACGTCGGCCCGCGCACTGTGCGTACCGCACACCGGTGCGCTGACGGCACCTCGCTCGGCGCCGACCCCGGCGAGAACGCGCCGAGCGAGGACTGGGTATCGCGCAGGTCCAGGCCGAGATCAGCTGTGCGACCTCCGCGCAGACCTTGCCGTCCTGGTCGCGCGCTGAGCGCGGCGGAGTGACAATCTCCGGGTAGGTGATCGTCCGGACGAAAGGTGGCTCACACGTGCTCGACCGGCTCCTCGACAGGTTCCTCGGACTTCCTCCGGCCGACGGTCCCGCTCCCTCGGTGACCAAGGCGATCACTGTCCCGATGTCCGACGGCGTCCGGTTGCTGGCCGATCGCTACGCCATCCCCGGTGACGAGCCGCGCCCGGTGGTGCTGATCCGCACGCCGTACGGCCGCAATGGCTTGATGGGCAAGGTCTTCGGGGCGGCGTTCGCGCGGCAGGGGCTGCAGACGGTCCTGCAGAGCACGCGCGGCACCTTCGGCTCCGGTGGTGAGTTCCGGCCGTTCCACCACGAGAAGCAGGACGGCCTCGACACCGTCGCCTGGCTGCGTGCGCAGCCGTGGTGCGACGGCCGGGTCGCGATGGCGGGTGCGAGTTACCTCGGGCACACGCAGTGGTCGGTCGCGCCGTACCTCGACGAGCCGCTGGAAGCGGTCTGCCTCGCGGTCACCGCGTCGGAGTTCGTCTCGGCGTTCTACCCGGGCGGCATCCTCGCGGTCGACGACATGGTCTCGTGGTCGGCGCTGATCGGACGGCAGGAAGGCCGGTTCGCGGGCCTGCCGAATCCGTGGCAGACGAAGAAGACGCGCGCGGCCATGGCGCACCTCCCGGTTTCCGGCGCGGACGTCGCGGCCATCGGCAGGCAGGTGCGGTTCCTCCAGGACGTCTCCGCGCACGCCGAGCCGGGTGACGACTTCTGGGCGCCGTCGGATCACAGCGCGCGGGTGGCCGGGCTGACCACGCCGGTGTCGATGGTGACCGGCTGGTACGACCTGTTCATCGCCGCCCAGCTGCGTGACTTCAAGGAGCTGGCCGCCGCCGGGCGCGAGCCGCGGATCACCATCGGGCCGTGGGCGCACGGTGAGCCGGCCAGCCTCCGGACCCTGGTGAGCGACCAGATCGGTTTCCTGTCGGCCCACCTGTCCGGCGACGCCGCTCAGCTGCGCCAGGCCCCGGTGCGCCTCTACCTCCAGGGCGCCGGGCGCTGGCTGGACTTCGGCAGCTGGCCGCCGAGGTCCGAACCCACGCCGTACTTCCTGCGCCCCGGTGGGCTGTCGGCTGCCGGGCCGGTGGAATCGAAGCCGGGTACGTTCACGTTCGACCCGGCCGATCCGACGCCGACCGTCGGCGGCCCGCTGCTGTCCGGGGTGCGGAAACAGCGCGACAACAAGCTCGTCGAGCAACGCTGGGACGTCCTGCTGTTCACCGGTGACGCGCTGGAGAACGACCTCGACGTGATCGGCGAGGTCTCCGCGCTGGTGCACGTCCGGACCGGCCACGGCCACGGCGACGTCTTCGTCCGGCTGTGCGATGTGGACCGTCGCGGGGTGTCCCGCAACGTCACCGACGGCATCCTCCGGCTGCGGCCGGGAATCCCGGAGTCCGATGAGGACGGTGTGGTCGCGGCCGGGGTCCGGCTGGACCCCACCGCGTACCGGTTCCGGCGCGGTCACCGGTTGCGGGTGCAGGTCGCGGGCGGAGCGTTTCCCCGCTTCGCCCGCAACCACGGCACCGGCGAACCGGCCTTCACCGCGGTGGACGGGAAACCCACGCGGTTCGAGATCTTCCACGGCCCCGCGCGGCCGTCCAGGATCACCCTGCCGGTGTTCGGCGGCTGATCGTGCCGAGGCAGGCCGGCGGCAGCCTTGCCGCCGGCCTGCTCACGTCAGTTCACCTGCCGCGAACCACCCTGATCAGCTGTTGAGCGTCACACCGTAGGCGGACAGTGCCTCGCCGACCGGCTGGTAGTACGAGGTTCCGCTGCCCTTGCCGGAGGTGATGCCCAGGCCGACGCTGCCGGCGAACAGGCAACCGCCCGAGTCGCCGGGGTTGGCCAGCGCGTTGGTCTGGATCAGCTGGTGCACCGAGCCTTCGGAGTAGTTCACGGTGACGTTGAGCCGCTGCACGCTGCCCGAGGTGAGCCGCGTGGTGCTGCCGCTCTTCTGGATCCGCTGGCCGACCGTCGCCGCGGCGTGCGAGCTGATCCGCTGGGTCGAGCCGTTCCACAAGGTGACCGCGCCGGGGGCGCTGCTGGAGGTGTTGCGGATCAGGCCGTAGTCGTTGGTCGGGAAGCTGGCGCCCTGCGACGGGCCGACGTTCCACTGCGACACCGCGCGGGTGCAGTGCCCGGCGTCCACGATGTAGTTCTGGCCGCCCTTGTTGGTGTTGAACCCGACCGAGCAGCGCGTTCCGCCGCCGGTGATGGCCTCGCCGTTGTAGATGGCCAGCCGCATCTCACCGGTGACCCGCTCGACCCGCACCTTGTCGCCGAGCTGGTCGGCGGTGCGCAGCAGCGCGGCGATGTCGCCGCCGGTCGCCGCGTCGGAGACGCTCAGCACGACCTGGTTGGTCTTCGGGTCCTGGCCGATCGAGGTGTGCTTGACCGCGGGCACCGACTGCAGCGTGTCCTGTGCGGACGTCAGCGCCTGGGTGGAGTGCTTGACCAGCTTGGCTTCGGCGCCGGACGCGCGGACCTGGTCGGCCGCGGCCGCGTCCAGCACGTTCACGACCGGCTTGCCCTTGGCGTCCAGGTAGCTGCCCGCGGTGCGGGCGCCCAGCGTGCCGTTGATCTCATCCAGCGTGCGGATGCTGGTTTCCTGCGCGCGCAGGATCTGGACTGCCTCGGCGGACGAGACCCCTTCCCGCGCGCTCAGGTCGGCGATCGCCGACTGGGCCACCTCGGTGGCGTACCCGTCGACGGTGGCCGCTGAGGAAACCGGGGCGGCGGCGAAACCGGCGGCAGCGACACCGGCTGCCAGGGTTATGGCGGAACGGGCGGCGAGACGCCGCCCCTTGACGATCTTGCGCATACCGGCAACTCACTTTCGCAGGGAGCGCGGGGTTACCGCGCCGACCAGTGGGTTGTGCCGAACACCTGGTACGTGAGCGGCACCGGACTTTTCCGGCATCTCCAGCGTGTTCCCCCACGCGGTGCTCCGGTAGCACCTTTCGTCGGTATGCCCACAAAGAGGTGTTATGGCCAACCGCTATCGCCTTTTGTGTCCATAATGGACATCATTGTGGTGTTGCCGGTGGTCGGCGGCGATTCGCGTGGCGAGTTGGCGCAATTCCGCCGTGCACATCATGATTCGGTGGGCGGGAAGGTGTCGCGCGTAGTGGTCCACGTCGGCGCCGAGCGCGAACACGTGCACGGGCACACCCGTGTCGCCGCTGGATCGCACGACTTGGCGCAACGCGGCCAGAACAGCCGCGTGCCTAGTCTGGTACGAGGACGCGACCAGGTGGTTTCCCCGGTCCGCCGCGAGGTAGAACTGGATCAGGTCCTTGGTGCCGACGAACAGCTCACTGGCCCCGGAGGCGCAGAACTCGGCCGCGGAGTACACGGCGGCGGGCGTCTCGACGAAGACACCGAGCGGGGTTTCCCCGGTCAGGCCGAGGTGACGGCGCAAACGCAGGAACTCGTCCAGGTCGTTGATGAACGGCACAGCGAAGCTCACCCGCTCCGCGTCCGTGCCGAGTCGTTCCCGCAGCCGGGCCCGCAGCGCGCGGAACGCGTGCGGGTAGTTGGTCTCCTCCAACAGCCAGCGCGCGCCGTGCAATCCCATTTCCGGATTGGGTTCGTCGTCCAGCTCGACCCCCGTGGTGATCTCGGCGGCGTCGTCCGAGCGCAGGTCGAGCAGGCGCATGACGAGCCGCTGGCCGGGAAGCAGTTCCTTCACCATCGAGCACAGTTCCGACGCGATCGCGTGGCCGTAGCGCTCGGCATCGGGGATCCCGGCCCTGAGCGCGTCGATCGGGCTCAGGTTCGCGGCGTAGCAGGCGAACTCCTCGCGGATGAAGTAGCAGTCCACCTGCTCGACCAGCGGCACGAGGGAGTTCGTCGACTGGATGTCCGACGACGCGGCGACCACGACGCAGATCGACTCGATGGTGTCCAGTTGCACCGTGGCCGCGGCTGCCCGTGCCGGCGGCTCCGGTTCGACCTCGCCGAGCACGACCGACTGGCTGTCGAGCCGGACGGTGACCTCGCCGACGAGAGCGTCCAGTGCGGACTCGTCGACGCGCAGCACCGGGATGCCGCGTGACCGGCACAGCGACTGCATGTGGCCGGTCCGCCCGCCTCTCGCGCAGACGACCGCGGCGGCGGTGACGATGGCGTCGTAGAGCTCGGGGCCGAGCGTGTCCACGACCAGGATGCCGCCGTCGACCGGGGTCCCGGTGCGATTGCAGACGCCGCGCACACTCGACGGATGCGAACCGACGAGCAAAACCCCTGGTATTTCCCGAAGAGCCATCGGTGTCATGATTCGAGGTTCGCAGCCCGTCCGCCCGCTACGCACCTTCTCCCTTGCGCGTGATCCATCCGCGTGCGCACGTCAGCCGACCGGCTCATCGAGCCCGAGCACGCAGCGCAGGTCCCGTGGCGTGACGGACAAGTCGTTGAGTTTGACGACCGCCGCCGTGTTCACCGCGTACCGCAGGGCCGCGTCCGTGCTGCCCACGGCCTCGTGCAGGACCAGCAGGCTCTTGTCCAGCCGCGCCGCCAGGACCTCCCGGGTGGTGAGCCGCCGGGCGGCCATTCGGTGCACGTCGAGCGCGACCGAGTACGCGAACGCCTCGCGGACCTCGCTGTCCGACGAGCCGGCCAGCGTGTCGGCCAGCTCATCGGCTTGCTCGTCGTAGCAGGACTCCAGGCGGTTGAGCACGGCCGCGGCCACGCCGACCGAGTGGTTCTTGATCGCGGCGAGGTTGAACGAGAACGCGCCCATCCGCCCGTAGCGCACGATCTCGTCGCCCTCACGCGGTGCGCCGACCACCGAGATCGGCCCCGATCGCGAGCCCGCCTGCCCGAGCAGGGTGCCGAGGGCGTCCACCTCGACACCGCGCCCGGTCCGGTGGTGCGGCACGGCGATGCCCCCGCGCAGCAGGTTCTGCCAGAGCTTGGACCGGACGCGCTCGTAGTCCGGTTCCCTGCCGAAGTTCGCGATCACGAGGTCCGCCTCGATCGTCCGGCCGGCGACGGACACCGCGAGCTTGCCCGGCCCGGCGGCGGTGATCCGGTCGACTTTGCCGGTGACGAGTGAGATCCGGCCGCCGTCGGCCATTGCCGCGTCGACGATCTCGGTGGTGTACGCGACCGCGCTGACCCGCAGCGTGGCCAGCAAGCTCGAATAACTGTCCAGCAGTGCGCGCAAATCCGGTGCGGGAACGCGGGCGAGCACTTCCGGCAGGTAGGGCTCCCACGATTTGGAAACCCGTTCGGTCACCACCGCTTTCGCCACGTCGGGGTGTTCGGTCTCGACGACGCCGCAGATCCGCTCCCACTCGTCTTTCAGCCGCCGTACGAGGTTGTCACGGCCTTCGTAGCCCTCGTTGTGCAGTTGGGGCGCGGGCAGGTCGAGAACGCGGTGCTGGTGGTCGGTGGGATAGGTGCGCAGGGTTATGCCGGACCGCGAGATCATGTGGATCGTGCCGGTGTGGCCGCGTCGCAGCAGGAGCGCGGCGGAGTCGTACGCGCTGAGCAACGTGCCGATGATCGCGACTTCGGCGTCCGGGCTGACCGCGAGGATCCGTTCCACCCCCGACTGGGAGTACGGGTGCCGGACGAACAACGGGTGGCCGGCCACCTCGGCCGCGAACGGCAGTTCCCGTTCCTGCAGGCCGGTCGCGATGACGACGTGGTCGGCCACGAGCGTCCCGGCGTCCGCCGAGTTCTCGATCACGACACGCACCCGCCCGTCGTCGACCGCGAGGTCGACGACCTCGCCGTCGACCTCGGCCAGCGTCACGCCGTCCGCGGCCTGCCGCGCGGCGTCGGCGAGGCGCTCGGTGAGGTAGTCGGCGTAGATCCGGCGAGGCGCGGGCCCGGACTCGGTGAACACGAAGTCCCGCCACTCGCGCGGCCAGCCGGTGCGGTCGGCCTCGTCGTTGGCCCACGCGACGAAGTCGTCGACGTCCTCGCGGAACATCGCCATCCGGCCGGCCTGGATGTTGAACACGTGGTGCCAGGGATTTCCCGCTCTGTGGTACGCCACGCCCGCGTTGCGGTGCTCGGGGCGTTGCTCTGCCAGCACCACCTGCAGCGGCTCTCGTGCGAACTGGAGGAGCCGGACAGCGGTGGCGACGCCACCCAAGCCCGCTCCGACGATGACCACCCTGCGAACTCGGTCGGGAAATCGCACCCGTGACACTCCTGTCCTGTCTCAAACGGCAGGTGGGGATGTTTTTCTCATCGGCTTGAGCCGATTCAATCGCGCCGGTCGGTGCTCGCGCTACGGCCGTCGCGGCATGACGACGTTTTACTTCTGTGCCGCTTTTGCCGCATTCGCGTCCGCGTTGTCGGCCATACCGCTGCGGCCGTGATGCGGGCATGCGACGATGCTCACGGCCGTAACACGGTCTTGGGAAAACCACTGCTGGGGGACCGAGATGCTCGTTGTGCTGTTCATCGTGATCCTGATCGCGGTGTTCGGGTTGCTGAACGTGTTCACGTTGGTGTTGCCGCGGCAATTCCTCAAGAAGCGCCAGGACGTGAAGAACGCCGAGCGACAGGCGTTCGCGATGAGCCAGGGCTGGTACTTCCAGCCGTACGCGCCGGAGGTGCTCACCCGCTACGGGTGCCCGCCGTTCACCGAGCGTGGTGACCGCCGGGTGGTCTTCGGCCTGGTCACCGGCCAGGTCGACGGGATGCAGGTCACGACGTTCGACTACCAGCGGCGGACCAAGAGCACGTCCTACAGCGCGGTCGTCTACAACGACACCAACGAGGTCGTCACGGTCTGGGCGGTCAAGCTGCCGACGGCGTTGCCGTACGTGGAAGTGAGCGCCCGCAGGCTGTTCATGGGCAACGTGACCGAGCTGCGCACGGCGGACCAGGAGTTCAACAAGCGCTTCGTGGTCTCCGACGGCGACGCGAACCTGGCCGCGCGGCTGCTCACCCCGCAGGTGATCGGCACGATCCAGCAGTTGCGGCTCGGCGGCTGGACGATCCACGGCGACGAGCTGATCTACCCGATGGTGAACACGATGACCAGGACCACCGCGCAGGAGATCGTGGACACCGCCCGGTGCGTGGTCGCGCTGGTCCGCGCGTTCCCGGCGGAAACGTGGGGCGGCGCCCAGATCCCCGCACCTCAGACCCCGGCACCGCAGATCCCCGCTCCGCAGGGCATGCAGCAGCCCATGTCCCAGCCAGTGCCCATGCAGCAGCCCGTGTCGCAGCCCTTTCCCCAGCCGGTCCAGCAGCCCATGCCGCAACAGGGCCAGTACCCGCAGCAAGGTGGCTGGGCTCCCCAGCCTCAGCCACAGCCGGGGTACCCGCCGCAGCAGGGATACCCGCAGCCCGGCTACCCCCAGCAGAACCCGTGGCCGCAGGGCCAGCCGCCCAACGGCGGCTACCCGCCGCGGTACTGACCCAGCTCACAGCGGCAGGGTGCGTGAGCGCGGCCCTGGTGGGTAGTCCTTCTACTCGATAACCGAGTAGGAGGAGACCCATGACCGACCGGCGAGACGAGAACGTCATCGCGCTGCTGGAGCGGCAGCACGTCGAGATCCGGACACTGTTCGGGGTCGTGGAGGGCACGACCGGGTCCGAGCGCCGGGACGCGTTCCACGACCTCGTCCGTTTGCTCGCCGTGCACGAGACAGCCGAGGAAGAAGTCGTGCATCCCGAGGTCCGCAACGCCGACGGCGGCGACGCTGTCGTGGACGCCAGGGTGGGGGAAGAGCACCGGGCGAAGGAGCTGCTGTCCACGTTGTACGACATGGGCCCGGAGGCGGAAGGATTCGACATCCTCTTCGCGGAGCTGAAGGCCGACGTCCTCGCGCACGCCAACCACGAGGAACGCGAGGAGTTCCCGTTGCTGCGCGCGTTGCACGACGAGGACAAACTGCGTTCGATGGCGGGTGCCGTCCGTGCCGCCGAGATGATCGCGCCGACCCGGCCGCACCCGGGCATCGAGAGCCCCGCCGCGAACCTCCTGCTCGGGCCGCCGCTGGCGATCATGGACCGGGCCAGGGACGCGATCCGCTCGGTGTTCAAGCGGTGAACCGCGTGACCAGGCCGGGTGTCACGGCTTGGGTGACGGTCAGCGCGGTGCCGAGGCCGACGTCACGCACGCGGTAACCGCGTTCGCCCGCGGCTGTGGTGGCGGTCAGCGTGACCAGGCCGTGGCGGCGCTGGAACGGTGCCGTGCAAGCGTCCTTCGCCTGGTGGCGAAGGGAATGAGCAATCCCGGCATCGCGGCGGAGCTGTTCATCGCCGAGGCGACGGTGAAGACGCACCTGCTGCGGATCTTCAAGAAACTCGGCGTCCCCAGCCGGACCGCGGCCGTGGTGACCGCCAAGGAACGCGGCCTGGCCTGTCGCGCTGACGGATCACGCCGGGTCGCCGAGTTGCAGCACCAGCGCGGGTTTGCCGTCGACCAGGGTCAGGCCGACTTCGACCTTGGGGAACCCCTGGAAGCTGAAGGCGCTGCCGCCGACACCCTGTCCCACGGTCGCCGTGGTGCCGCCGCCTCCGGGGTAGGAGACGTTGTAGGTGAGGCTGTCCGCGCTGATGGCTGTCACACGCATGGACGTGTAGTGCAGTTTCGCCGCGTCCAGCCGGACGGTCGTCGGCTTGGACAGCACCAGCACGCAGTCACCGTCGAAGCAGTCCTTCACGTTCGAACTCGCCGGCGCGAGCGGACGCGGGTTCGTGTACCGGGTTGTTGTCGTGGTTGCCGTCGTCGTGCTGGTTGTGGTCGGGGCGGACGACGTTGTTGCCGTCGTGGTGGTCGGGGGAGTGGATGCCGGTGGTTGTGCGGTCGGGGCTTCGCTGCCGCAACCGGACAGGGCCAGAGCGAGGGCGGCGAGAACGGTGAGATGGCGGCGCATGGTCTGGTTGTAGTCCGGCCCGCCGGGACCGGTCCCGTGTGGACAACGACCGCGACCCGGGAAACCGAGCCGCACTTGCAGGTAACCGCCGTTCCGCACGGTCTGGTCGTGTGAGCAGGCGAAGTCCACCCAGTCCGGTTCAGCCAGGGCAACAGGCCCTCGACGGACATCGTCCGTGCCAGGCCGGACCGGGGGAACCCCGCACCACCCGCGCCGAACAACCGAAAGTTTCCGGCAAGCGTGTCAGGCCCGTCGGTGGCAGCGTGTGGCGTTCGGTGGGACGGCATCCGGAGAACGGACGGCGAGCAGTGACGCGCAACTGCCCTTTTGGTCCTGCTCAGGCACGAACTCGCCGCGAGGGTGTCCGCACCCCGGCCGCCAGCGGCGCGGACCTGGTCCAATGGCGGATCATGTGACGTCCTGTCCGCTGGACACCTTACTCGCCGGCTTGTGCGGACGGCGCAGAAGCGCACCGGCCACCAGGCCGCTGAGCACCGCGAGCGAGGCGCAGAACACCATCGCGGCAACGATCCCGCTTGTCGTCTGCTGACCTTGGCCGCGGTAGATCGTGCCGCAGAGCGCGATGCCCAGTGCCAGGCCGAGTTGCCGTGAACTGTTGGCCGCCGCGCCCGCGGTGCCGCCGTAAGCCGGGGGCACCGCGGCGATCGCCACCGCCGGGAACACCGGTGACACCATCCCCGCGCCGATGCCCGTGATCACCAGCGCGGGCAGCAGGGCCACCCAGCTCGGGTCGGCGAGCACCACGGTGGCCGTCGCACAGCCGAGTCCGATCAGGACGGTCGCGCCGCCGAGCGCGATACTCGGCGCCAGCCCGTGCAGCCGCTTGCTGATCAACGCGGAAACCAGGAAGAACACCACGATCTGCACTGTCAGCACCAGCGACGTGTCCAGGGGGCTGAGGCCCGCGGTGCCCTGCAACCACAACGACAGCACGGGCAACGCGCCGAACGAGGCGAAGTAGTAGCCGAACGCCACGACCAGGACACCGATGAACGCGGGTGTGCCGAACAGTTTCAGCGGCACCATCGGCGTACGGCTTCGACGCTGAACCACAACGAACACGACCACGCACACCACCGCGACAACCAGGGCGATCACGGCGCCCGGCGCCGTCCAGCCGTGGTCGCCGCCGTCGATCACGGCGTAGGTCAACGCGGTCGCGGACAACGTGAAAGCGGCGATCCCGGGCACGTCGATGCGGTTGCCGGTACGCACGCTCTCCGTCAGCGTGGTCGCGCCCAAGATCAGGGCCACCGCCCAGATCGGCAGCGACGCGAAGAAAATCCAGCGCCAGCCCAGCAGTTCGGCGAGCACGCCACCGGCCACCGTGCCGACCGCGCCCGCCACTCCCGCGACGGTGCCCCAGATCGCGAACGCCTTCGCCCGCGCGTGGCCGTGATAGGTCAGGCCCACCAGCGGCAGGATCGTGGCGAACATCGCCGCACCCGCGATGCCCTGCCCGGCGCGGGCGGCGATCAGCACCGCGACCGAGTCCGCCAGCCCGCAGACCAGGGTGGCCAGGCCGAAGGCGACCAGGCCGGTCAGGTACACACGCTTGCGGCCCAGGTTGTCGCTCAACGAGCCCATGCCGAGCAACAGCCCGGCCAGCGCGACGGTGAAGACGTCCACGATCCACTGCAGGCCGGTGAAACCACCGCCGAGGTCGGCGCCGACGTTCGGCAGCGCCACCGTGACGATGGTGGTGTAGATCATCAAGAGGAACGTGCCGAGGCAGGCGGCGACCAGTGGACGCCACGAAACCGGTGCGGATGTGTGCTGTTCGGGTACGGCGGGCATGCCAGCACCATGCTGTAATGGCCTTGTGCGGGAGAACCATTACTACGCGGAGATCCTCCGCCTTGTGACCGACTTCACCAACGCGCCGCTGGCCGGCCTGGCCGACCTCCGGCAGCGCTGCGCCTCGACGTGCCTCAGCCTCGAGATCCCGTCCGGCCCCGCCGACCTGGCCGGTGTCCGCGCGCTCGCGCTGCGCTGGGCTGAGATCGTGGACGCCGACAGCGAGACCAGCCGGGTCCGGCTGCTCAACACGCTGCTCGCCGAAGCCGCGGCGTACCCGCGCATCACCGACCACGACGGCGCCGGCTGGCACCTGCACTACCGCGACGACGGCGTGAGCCTCGCCCCGGTGCTGCGCGCGGTCGTCGCCGTCGCAGCCGCACAACACCTCACCGAACTCGGCATGCACAGGCTCGGCCGGTGCGCGCTCGTCGAATGCCGCCTCGCCTTCGTCGACTTCAGCCGAGGCGGCTCGCAACGCTACTGCTCACGGGTGTGCGCCAACCGTGACGCCGTACGCCGTCACCGGCAGAAAGTCAGCTGACGGATCGGAAGAACTGGCGGATGTCGCCGACCAGCAGATCCGGCGCGTCCTGCGTGGCCCAGTGGCTGCCGCGCTCGAACTCGTTCCACGACACGATGTTGCTGTGGTCGCGCTCGGCGAACCGGCGCAACGGCGTGAAGTCGAACGCGAAGCTGGCCAGCCCGGTCGGCGCGGTCGTCGGCTCGGCCGGGTGCTCGGCGTGGTGGTCCTCGTAGTAGAAGCGGGCGGCCGACGCGGCTGTGTTGGTCAGCCAGTACAGCGTCACGTTGGTCAGGACGTGGTCGTCGCTGGTACCGCCCAGCAGTTGCGCGCTCCAGGCGAGCTGCCCGGTCGGTGAGTCGGCCAGCGCGTGCGCCAGGTTCTGCGGCGCGGTCTGCTGCAGCTTGGCGTACGCGGACATGTTGTCGTTGAAGTGTTGCAGGAACCGCACGTACTCCAGTTCCTGCGCCGACATGCCGTCGAACTCGGCGGGATCGCCCGACGGGAACGAGAACAACTGGGTGACGTGCACGCCGATGACGTGGTCCGGTGCGATCCGGCCGACCTCGGGGGCCACGAACGAACCCGCGTCGTTGCCGTGCGTGCCGTAGCGTTCGTAGCCCAGCCGCCGCATCAGTTCGGCCCACGCGCGGGCGGTGCGGTAGCGGTTCCAGCCCTTCTCGTGGGTCGGACCGGAGAAGCCGAAGCCGGGCAGTGACGGGATGACCAGGTGGAACGCGTCCGCCGGGTCGCCGCCGTGCGAGCGGGGGTCGGTGAGCGGGCCGATCAGGTCCAGGTACTCGAACACCGAGTTCGGCCAGCCGTGGGTCAGCAGCAGCGGCGTGGCGTCCGGTTCGGCCGAGCGGACGTGCAGGAAGTGGATGTTCTGCCCGTCGATCTCGGTGGTGAACTGCGGGTGTTCGTTGAGCTTCGCCTCCCAGTGCCGCCAGTCGTAGCCGTCACGCCAGTAGGAAACCAGCCGCCGCACGTACTCCAGCGGCACGCCGTACTCCCAGCCGGGCGGGACCGGGCCGCGCTGCACGCCGTCGGTCACCTGGTCGGCGGGCAGTTCGTTGGCCCAGCGGACTCGTGCCAGCCGATCGGCCAGCTCGGTCAGGTCGGCCTGCGGGACGTTCGCGGTAAAGGGCTTGATCTCGTTCATGCCGGTAACGCTAGAAGGCCATTAGGAATGATTCGTTCCTATTGAACTGGCAGACTTGCGGCTGTGATCGAGACCTCAGGACGCCTGTTGCGTCTGCTCGCGCTGCTGCAGAGTCCCCGTGACTGGACCGGCGCCGAACTCGCTGATCGCCTGCGGGTGAGCGGCCGCACGGTCCGCAACGACGTGGAACGGCTGCGCGCGCTCGGCTACCCGGTCAACGCCACCCGGGGCTCCACCGGCGGGTACCGGCTCGGCGCCGGCGCGCAGCTGCCGCCGCTGCTGCTGGACGACGAGGAAGCGGTGGCCGTGGCGGTGAGCCTGCGGACCGCGGCGGGCGGCACCGTCACCGGCATCGAGGAGACCGCGGAACGCGCGTTGACCAAACTGGAGCAAGTCCTCCCGTCCCGGTTGCGCCGCAGGGTCAACGCGCTGCAGTCGTACACGGTCCCGGTGCCGCGAGACGTTCCCGCGCCGCGGGTGAGCGCGGAGATCCTGACCGTGCTCACGGCAGCCTGCCGGGACCACGAACGTCTCAGGTTCGACTACCTCGACCACGGTGGCGGCGGGAGCGTGCGCGAGGTGGAGCCGTATCGCCTGGTCAACTGGGGCAGCCGGTGGTACCTCGTGGCGTGGGACGTCGACCGCGCCGACTGGCGCACGTTCCGGGTGGACCGGCTCACGCCGCGCGTGCCCACCGGTCCCCGCTTCACCGCCCGTGACCTGCCCGAAGACGTCGTCGACCGGGTTCGGCGCGGTGTCTCGTCAGCCGCGTGGCGATACCGCGCGAAGGTGATCGTGCACGCACCGGCCACTGTGGTCGCGGAGCGGATCAGCGCAGCCGTCGGCACAGTGGAAGCACGCGACGAGGACACCGCCGTCCTGCACACCGGCTCCGACACCGTGGCGGGCATGGCCGTCCACCTTGGACTGCTGGGGCTCGGCTTCACGGTCGTCGAGCCGCCGGAACTGGTTGAGCACGTGAAGGTCCTGGCCGAGCGCTACCGCGACGCGGTCGGCTGACTCAGATTCCCGCCGGTTCGTCCCTGGCCCACGGCTGAGCGGATTCGAGCTGGGTGGCGAGCGCGAGCAGCGTGCCTTCGCCGCCGAGACCGCCGACGAACTGGACGCCGAGCGGAAGGCCTTGTGCGGTGCGGTGAAGCGGAACGGACATGGCCGGGCGGCCGGTGATGTTGGCCAGTTGGGTGAACGGGACCGGCGCCAGGTTGGTGAGCGCTTGCTCGTACCACGCGTTCGTTTTGCTGAAGGCGCCGACCAGTTTCAGTTGCTCCATGACCTGGGCGGCCAGCCGGACCGCGGGCGGCGTGGCGAGCTCACCGATCCGGACAGGCGGGCGCGCGAGCGTCGGGGTCAGCAACAGGTCGTAGCGTTCGTGGAACGTGGCCAACGCGCGCGTGTAGCCGTTCCACCGCTGGTGCGCGGCGACGTAGTCCGGTGCTTTCACCGCCCACGCCGCTGCCGCGAGCATGCGGGTGTCGAGTTCGAAGTCCTGTGGCTTGGCGCCGGTCGTGCGCCGGATGTCCGCGATGATCGTCGCGGCGTAGGCACTCCACCCGGTCAGGAAGTCACGGGCCAGCTGCCTGCCGTCGATCTCCGGCTCGGCCGGTTCCACGTCGTGGCCGAGCTTCTCCAGCACGGACCGGGCGTGCTCGACCGCGGCGACCGCGTCGTCGTGCACCGCGCTGCCGAGCGGGGAACGGGTCATGTAGCCGATCCGGAGCTTGCCGGGCTCCCGCGCGGCCAGTTCCAGGAACGGAACGTCAGGCAGCGCGGGCAGATACGGGCCGCCGAGGTCACGGGTGGCGGTCAAGGCGTCCAGCATCGCCGCCGTGTCGCGGACCGTCCGGGAGATGACGCCGTCCGTCGCCGCGCCGTGGAAGCCCTCGGCACGCAACGGACCGCTGGACAGCAGGCCCCGTCCCGGCTTGAGCCCGAAAAGCCCACAGCACGCCGCGGGGATGCGGATCGAGCCACCGCCGTCGCTCGCCCCGGCGACCGGCACGATCCCGGCGGCCACAGCCGCGGCGGCGCCTCCCGACGATCCGCCCGGCGTGTGCCCGAGGTTCCACGGGTTGCGGGTCGGGCCCGTTGCCACGGGCTCCGTCACGGCCTTGGTGCCGAACTCCGGCGTGGCGGTCTTGCCGAAGACGACGAGTCCGGCATCCAGCCACCGCCGCACGTTCACGCTGTGCGCGGCGGCGGCACGTCCGCGCAGCGACCGCGATCCCGAACCGGTCGGCAGGCCCGCGTAGTCCTGCCCCAGGTCCTTGAGCAGGAACGGCACACCGGCGAGCGGGCCGGACAGCTCGCTCGCCGCGCGTTCGCGGGCGATCCCGTACATCGGGTACACGATCGCGTTCAGCTTCGGGTTGACCTGCTCGGCCCGGTCGATCGCCGCCTCGAGCAGGTCGGCCGCTGACACCTCGCCACGCGCGACCAGCTCGGCCAGACCGACCGCGTCATAGCGCCGATACTCTTCGTAGTCGACCACGATCAACCCTAACCAGTGCGTCCACGTGGCCTGCTGTGACAGCGCTCACCAGCTGCCGCTGCCGCCGCTGTCGGAGGAACTGGACGAACTGCCGCTGTCGGACGAACTGCTGCTGGACGAACTGCTGTCCGAGTAGCTGCTGCCCGACCAGCTGCTGCTGCCGCCGTACGAGTGGAAACCACCGCCCGGCCTGCGGGTGCGGCCCGCCCTGGCGAACAGCGCGATGACCACGCCCGCGATGCCGAGCCCGAAGATCCACCCGAAGGCCGACGTGCCGGACGAGCGGCTGGAGGACACGTCGGCCGCCGAGGTGGTGCGCGCCGGACGGGTGTGGCTGGTGGGCGGCGTCGAAGTGGGCAGCGCCAGGCCCGCCGACGGGAATGTGGCCGACACCAGCACGACATCACGTGCGACGATGTTCTTCTGGTTGACGCGGATGACGTTGCCCGCGGCGGACGTGGCGCCGTTGCACGGGGTCGTGCCGGACACGGTGCAGGAGCCGAGCGTCGCGGCGGCCGGGGCGGTGATCGTCCCGGTGACGGCGGCCATCGGCACGTCCCAGCTGCCGTCCACGACATGCCAGAACACGGCGGCGTCGGTCCCCCTGGACTCGGCCGCGGCGGCGACGTCGTAGTTCAGCACGTAGGTGTGCGCACCGGTGACCGTGACGGCGGGATCGCCGACGCGGATGACGCTGCCGGTCGTGGTCACCCCGGCCGGCGCGCCGTCCGGGCTCGTCGCCGTCGCCGTCCCGGTCACCCTCTTGCCCGTGACCTTGCGGGTGATGCCGTGCCGCTCGTTCTTGCCGAAGTCGTAGGCGATCGTCTCGGTGACGTGCGCGGTGCCGTCCCCGGCGATGGTGACAGCCACGTCGTAGGCGGTGATCCGTTCACCCGGCTCCGCCGACGCCGTCGAGGCCATTGCCAGCACGGCACCCAGCGCCAGCGTCCCCGCCGTCAACACCCTCAGCATCGCCGACCTCCCCTGCGTCCTTGCTACGACGCAGGTGGCCGCCGACCCGTTCCCCCCTGCTACGGGGTGGGCGCCTGGGCGAGCGACAGCGTGTTGCCGTCCGGGTCGTTCACGTCGACGTGGCGCACACCGTTGCCGTAGGTCTCCACCGGTTCGTGGGCGATGTCGTTCGCGGCCAGGCGCGCGAGGATGTCGTCCAGGTCGGTCACCCCGAACGTGATCATGGTCCCGCCGACGCCCCTGGCCCGCAAGTCGCGGCCGTCGAGCGCGATCCACGCGTTCACACCGACCTGCCACAGGTGTTCCTCGCCGGCGACCTCGTCCGCCGGACGCCCGAAGAACACCTCGAACCACGGTAGCGACCTGGCGAGGTCGCTCACCGGCACGATGCCGTACATGTCCACACGAACCACTCCTTC
Organism: Kibdelosporangium phytohabitans; assembly: GCF_001302585.1. GTDB lineage: Bacteria > Actinomycetota > Actinomycetes > Mycobacteriales > Pseudonocardiaceae > Kibdelosporangium > Kibdelosporangium phytohabitans. Next base: position 3,842,512 of record NZ_CP012752.1, read on the forward strand.
TGTCGTTTCGACAGGTGGACCGGTCCGCTGACCGGAACTCATCGCGCCGGTGCGCCGCGATCAGCGTTTGATCTCCATCTGGCCCATCATCCCCGTGGCGGAGTGGTCGAGCATGTGGCAGTGGTAGACGTACCGGCCCTCGTGGCCGTCGAACCGGACCTTGATCCGGACGTTGCCGCCGGGCGGGATGGTGACGGTGTCCTTCGGGCCGCTCTCGTGCCCGCCGACCGGCTTGCCGTTGCGGTCCAGCACCTGGAACTGCACCAGGTGCAGGTGCAGGTTGTGCGGGATGGACGGTTGCGTGTCGGCGTTGCGGATCGTCCAGATCTCCGTCGTGCCGAGCTTGATCTGCTGGTCGACGCGTGCGGGGTCGAAGATCCTGCCGTCGATCACGAACGCGCCGCGCTGCAGGTCCAGCTTCAGTTCCACCTCGCGGTGCACCGTCGGCGTGCCGAGGTCCTGCAACGGGCGCAGCACCGCGGGCACCCGGCTGTCGTCCGTCGCGGTCCGCGTGACGTCGAACCGCATGACCTGCTGTGTGCTTTCCACGTCCCCGAGGTCGTTGAACAGCACGAGCTGCGTGCCGACCGGGTACCGCGAGAAGTCGATCACCGCCTCGACCCGCTCGCCCGGCCACAGGTCGAAACTCGTCGCGGTGACAGGAGCGGGCAGCAGGCCGCCGTCGGAACCGATCAGCTGGAACGACGAGGTGTCCGCCAGCCGCAGCCGGTACGCGCGCTCGTTGGAGCCGTTGTAGAACCGCAGCCGGTACTTGCGTGCGCTGACGCGGAAGTACGGCTGGACACGGCCGTTGACCAGCAGCGTGCGCCGCTCCTCGAAACCACCGGCGGTGTACACGAGCTTGCCCGCCGCGTCGATGTGCACGTCCCGCAGCAGCAGGGGGACGTCGAACTCGCCCTCGGGCAGACCCAGCGACCGTTCGGCCTCGTCGTGCAGCAGGTACATGCCTGCCAGGCCGCGGTAGACCTGCTCTGCCTCCGAGTGGTGGGCGTGCGCGTGGTACCAGAGGGACGCGGCCTGCTGGGTGTTCGGATACCGGTACTGCTTCTGGTCGCCGGATTTGATCAGGTCCGTCGGATGCCCGTCGGACGCCGCGGCGACGTGCGCGCCGTGCAGGTGCACGACGGTCGATTCAGCCATCGCGTTGACGTAGGTGACGGCCACCTCACGACCGCGTTTGGCGTGGATGGTGGCGCCGGGGAACTTCCCGTCGTAGGTCAGCACCTTGCTCTTCACGCCGGGCAGGATCTCCGCCTCGGCCTCGTGCACGCCGACGAAGTAGAAGTCGGTGGTGGCGGACTGGTGGACGGGTTTGGCGGCCGGGGGGATGTGCAGCGCGGTGGCGAATGCGGCCACCCGCGGGCCGGACTCACCGCCGCCCATGATCCGTTCCAGCGGGAACGCGGCGACCGCGCCACCGACTGCCGTGAGCTTTATCAAGTCGCGCCTGTTGAGCACTGGTTCGATCCCTTCTCATCGGATGGGCGCGACCCGGCCCGCCGCCACGGCGGTCCAAGCAAGACCGTCAGCACAAGCGCCATCAGAAACGCGTACCGCCCAACCTCAGCGGCATCCACCACCCAGCTGTCATCACGACCCAGGCTTATGGAGATCACCACGGGAGTCGTGACAACCGCGACGGCCGCCGCAACCCCCGCGAACACCAACCGCACCGACGTGGAGTCGTACGCCCAACCCCGGTGGCGCAGAAGCGAACGCAACAAAGCCGCGCCCGCGAGCAGAAGCGCGAATGCGACATGTGCGGCGAGAGTGGTGGTGCCAACGAGGTATGGCGCGGTGTTGGCGCTGATCGGCGGCGGCCCAGCGAATGCCGTCGGCCCGTGATGTCCCGTCAGGTGAGGCGTGACAAGCGACCGGCCAGCCGGGTTGGTCGACGCCGGCAACCTGGCGAACACGATGAAGGCGACGACCGCGCCTTGCCCGAGCGCCAAGCCGAGAAGCTTGCCCACCGCGAGCGCGGGAAGCGGACTGCTGCCCTGTGCAAGCGTGGCCATGCTTCCCCCTCCCGGCGGGCTGACCAGCGCTGTGCCGCGCGCGCCCGGACATACCGTGATCGCTGCCGCTCGTAACGCGGTCGAGCGTCACTGGTGGCGCGGGATCACGGCCTCGCGGCGGGAGCGCAGGCGCTGCGGGCGAGCTGGAGGATCGAGTAGAGCAGTCCGATGTCGACGGTGAGCGTGATCCGCTGGGTGAGGCCGACGGGCAGGATCCCGCCCACCTCGGCGAGGACCGGGACACCGGGGACCTTCGCGACCAGGTAGCTGACGCCGAACAGCAGGAGGCTCGCGACGCTGTACCGCGTCCAGCGCGTCAGCGTCGCGTGGTTGCGGGCCAGCCCGTGGACACCCCGCGTCCGCCGGAGCAGGGAGAAACCGAGCACCGGGATGCTCAGGAACGCGGCGACGCAGGAATACTGGTGGATCTCCCCGCTGAAAACGCTCGACACGTCTCCGTAGGCGACCGGGAAGACCGCGGCGAGCGCGAGGCCACCGGACCAGGACCCGAAAAGCACCCGTGTGGTGCGGCTGAGCGGGACCCGGGCCGCGCTCAGGGCACCGAGCGTCGTCGCCGAGCCGGCGGCCACGAGCAGGATGCTGACAGCCAGCAGCCCCGGTGCCTGGTCGGTGAACGCGTAGAACGACACCGCGTCCTGGAACGGGTTGCGGCCGCTGACCAGATGCAGCACGACGAACGCGAGCACGCCCCATGAGATCGCTGCGGCCGACACGACCAGCCACGGCTGTGTTCTGGCCGACAGCGCGGTCGCCTGGCTCCGCGGCGGAGACATGAACGTCATGGGAAGAGATTCGCGCAAGAACCGGCGACCCGGAACCGAGCAAACACCCCAACCAGCGGTGGAGGTAGCCCTACCGGTCATGGGTGGTCCGCACCTCGAACCACCCATGACCCGGATGGCCTAAGGGTTGGCGTACGCCTGCGCTGTTCCGGTGACCGGGTCGAAGTCGATCCAGCCGCCCTGGAACTTCGAACGCCGCAACCTGCCCGGCCCCGCGTGCTCGTCGCTGGCCGGATACCGCAGGAACGAGTTCAGGCCACCGAGACCGTCCCAGTAGTGCTTTATCCCTCCGTACAGGACGAACGCGCCTCCGGCGTCGGGGTGGTAGTACACCGACCCGCCCGCCGAGAAGACGTTGTACTTGCCCTTGCCGTCGGCGGACGTCTGGTCGTCGTCGCGAGGTGGGCCGTACACCGACGACTGGGCGGCGCCGACTCGCAGGTACGCGTCGAGCAGGGGCTGGTGCACCGCTTTGGCGCCGAACATGTACGTCCAGTAGACACGCCCACGCTCGAACGGCCGGTAACGCGTGTACGGCCCGTCGGCGACCTCGTCGCCCGCAGGGTTGCCGATCGACGCTTTCAGCGCGTCATCGTTGTTCCAGCGGAGCATGATCGCCGAGACGGTGTTCGGGTGCGGCGGGTCGACCGCCCAGGTGCTCGCCGCCCGGCCCATCGCTTCCTCGTAGTGGAAGGCCCGGAATCCGCCGAACCGCAGCCTGCCCTCGTACTCCTGGAAGTACGCGGCCTTGTGCGCGTACGACCGGAGCATCACGCCGCCGGGCACCTTCTCCACGCACCAGGTCGCGTCGTCGTGGAAGCCCTTGGTGCCGTCGCTGGGCGCGAACGCGACGTCGTCGCCGTCGATCGCGCGCAGGTAGTACCCGGGCCGCGCCGGAGCCTCCATGGAGTAGCAGCTGCCCTGCTCGGCCAGGCCGGGGACGAACTTCCACGTCATCCGGTTCTCGCTGCCGGGAACACCGTTGGCGTCCCTGGCGGCGATCGTCACGCCGTTGGCCTCGTCGACGTAGTGGTATTCCTGCCCGCGGCGGGTGGTACGCAAGGACTGCAGCAGCGCGTCGTACTGGCCCGCCCGCAGGAACCGGTGGATGGCCAGGTCGCCGCCCACCAGAGCGCGGCGGGCCATCATCGCGAGGTAGGGCTGCACTCCCGTCTGGTCCGCCTTGGTGACGATCGCCTCGACCGCGCGGCGGTTCTGCTGCTTCTGCTGCTCCACAACGCGGTTCTCGTCCCGGGTGTTGGCCTGGTGGATCCCGGTGTCGACGAACGCCTTCCAGTCCGCGGACGCCGGGCTGAGCAACGCGGCCGACGCCGACACCAGCACGTCGGTGTCCTTCTTGGCGTGCTTGACGATCTCACGGATGACGTGGTCGTGCGCGAGGTCTCTCATCGTGTCCGTCGCCACCACTCCGACGACGGCGAACGCCCGGCCGATCGCGTTGCGGTCGGCCAGTTTGACGCGCTGGGCTTCGGTGAGCTCCTTGTCGGCGTCGATCGCCTCCTGCTGGTCGCTGGCGTGCGCGGTGAAGATCCCGGTTTCCAGGAACTTCCGCTGTTCCTCGTCGGGCCGCCCGAAGGCGACGAACGCGGCCTCCTTGACGCGCTTGCCCGTGGCCCGGCCGTACAGCGCGTGGATGAAGTCCCGGTTGCCTCGGATGAGCAGCTCCGGCTCGGCGGTGATACCGATCACCGTCGCCGCCTTCGCCCGCAGTTGCCGTGCGGCACGGGCGATTGCCTCGTCCCTGAGCTCGTTGCGCTGGTCACGGGCATGTGCCTCGTGCAGCCCGTACTTGACGAAATGCGTGCACTCCGCGACCGAGCCCGAGAACGCCAGCTCGGCCGACCCGCGCACCTCCGCGCCAGTCGCCCTGCGCCACAACAGGATGACGAAGTCCTTGTCCGGCAGGCGCAGCATCGGTTCTTCAGGCAGCACGCCGAGCCGCGCCAAGGCCCGCGCCTTGTCCTCCTGCGTCGACTGCGGTGTCTCGGTGACCGCGGCCGGTGCGGCCGGTGATGCCGTTGCCGGAGCGGGAACTCCCAACACGGTGGCCGTCGCGAGGACGGCCACCAGCCCGCGTTTCACGATGCGCATCGTCAGCTCCTCGGTTGCAGCGTGACGGCGTTGGTTGTCGAGTTCCAGTGCAGCCAGCCGCCCTGGAACTCCTGGCTCTTGCCGGTCGGTGTGTCGACCTCGTCCTTGACCGGGAACTTCAGTTGCGAGTTGTAGGCGCCCACCCGATGCCACTCGTCCAGGATCCGCCCGTAGATGGGATGTGCGCCGTAGCGGGCCGAGTAGTAGATCACGCCGCCGTTGGCGAAGTGGTTGTACCGGCCACCGCTGCTCGTGCCCGGTGGCTCGTGCGGCTCGGTGGGCAACTCGTCCGTGATCGGCACGCCAAGGCGCGGGTTCTTGTGCGCGCCCACCTCTTCGTACTTCTGCCCGACGACACCGTAGACCGCTTTCACACCGCTGTCACGGGTCCAGTAGAACCAGCCGCCTTCGAACTTGCGGTGCCTGATCGAACCTTCGACGATCTCCGGCCCGACCGGCCTGACGTACTGCTTGCGGAACGGCTCGTCGTTCTGCCACCGCAACGTGATCGCTGTCGTCACCGGGTTCACGCCCTGCACGTTCCAGCTGGCGTCCTCGGCGAACTTGTGCGGGGCGTCGTGGGTGTACGGCCCGCCGTCGCTGGAGGCGTACAGGTAGTGGTAGAAGTGCCGCAGGAACCTGCCCGGGTCGCTCTTGGACTCCAGTGAGACCCGGTCGGGACCGGACTTGCCCGGCCGCACGCACCAGGTGGCCTCCTTGAGGAACTGCGGAGTGCCGGTGGTCGGCTGGACGTTCACGTGCGTGTCCGCGACACGCAGGTAGTAGTTGGGCTGGGTGACCGACTCGAACGAGTAGCAGTCCGAGTCGGCGAGGCCGGGCCAGATCCGCCAGCTCGCGTCCGCGCCGTCGCCTGTCTTCGGTTCCAGCGGCCCCTCGTTGATCCACGCCCGGGCGGAGTTGTGGTCGGGGTGCTTGCGGACGAAGTAGCCGGTCATGCCGTCGGTGACGGATTCGAGTGACTGCACGAGGTACTGGTGGCGTCCGGTGTAGAAGAACCGGTGGACGTCCATGTCGCTGCCCGTGGCCAGCACCGTCCTGGCGGCGCCGGCCAGCCGCAGCATGAGCTTGCTGTTCTCGGCCTTGGCCTGGATCTCCAGCACTCGCCGTCGCAGGTCGCGGGAGATCTGGGCCAGGAGGTTGGCGTCGTCGGTCCTCTGCGCGGCGTGGATGCCGGTGTGGACGAACGCGGTGCGTGCTGCCTCGCCACCTTCCTCGGTGGCTGCCGCTTCGTATGCCGCGCTCTTGACTTCGCTGTTGTCCTTGGCCCGCCCCCACAGTTCCAGGACGAAGGTTCGTTCCGGCAGCTTGAGGAACTCGAGGTTCTGCGGTCCCTGGACGACAGCGGACGCCCGTTTGCGCGCCGCGATCTTGATCCGCTCGGCCTGTTCCTCCGAACCGGCTTGCGTTTCCTCCTTGATCTTGTCGAGCTGGTCCTGTTCGTGCGCCAGCCGCAGGCCCGATTCTACGAACCGCGTGCGGTCCTCGTCGCTGCCGTTGAACGCGGCTGTCCCAGCGGCCTTGACCTTGGGTCCGGCCAACGCGTGCAGCACCATGGTGTGCACGAAGTTCTTTTCGTTGAGGACAAGCAGCTCGTTCGTGATCGGAACACCCAGGATGCTGGCCGCGAGCTGCTTGGTGTCGCGTGCCTTCGTGGCCAGGTCCTGGTCCTGCTGGATCTTCTTCTTGTCGCGCTCGTAGGCCTCGCGCATGCCGTTCTTGATGAAGTAGGTGGCCTGGATGCCCTCGGCGCCGAACGCGAGCTGGGCGGACGCGCGCACTTCCGGCAGGTCGCGCTTGACCGCCTCGCGCCACATCTCGAAGACGAAGTCCGAGTCCTTCAGCAGAATCAGGTTCTCCGTTGCCTGGATGCCGAGGATCGCGGCCGCGGCGATCTTGTCGGGAGCCGACGCCTCCGGGACGGGAACGGAATCCGCTGCCACCGCCGGGGCAGCCGGTGGTGCCGCCTGGGCGGCCGGTGCGCCGGCAAGACCGGCGGCGAGGGCGAGCACGGTCGTGCCCGCCACGAATCTGGATCTGTACATGGTTTTCCTTGTGTCAGATGGCGGGGCAACGTCCGCCGTTGAGAACGCTCGGGATTTTCTCGTTCGTGATGATGACGTCGACGCACTTGCCCCCTTTGGAGATGGCGAACAGTGCGGTTTCGTCCGGCGCCACGTTGCCGGTTGACGGGTACGTCGGGATTGCCTCGTAGTGGGTCGGGTCGTTCGCCTGGCTGACGAGCTGCACTTCCCGCTCCGACATTCGCATCAACGGGGTGTTGGCGTACGCGTACATGGAGGTCAGGTTCTCCTTGATCCCCCTGCCGCCGAGGACTTTGGCCAAGAGGTGTCCTCTGTGGTGGTACTTGCTGTTCCAGCCGGGCGGGTTCCACCCCGACGGTTCAGTGCCCTTGTCCACTGTCTTGCACAAGTGGGACTTCATCCCCTGCGCCTGGTCGTGGCGGTTGAGACCGAGGAACACGACCCAGGACTCGCATCCTGCTGCCGGTGGCAGGATGTTCTTCTGCATGCCCTGGGTCTCGTTCGCGATCCGGCGACCCGTGTCCTGGTACAACTGGCTGTTCGCCGAGACCCAGGAACCCTTGACGGCTTTCTTGCGATCGCAGTCGGGGACCGGTGTCCGCGGCGGCGGAAGGCTCGCCGAAGGTGCCATCCGGCGTCCGTCGCAGTCGGACTTGGCCTTCCTGATCGCGCTGCGGACCTTGTCGACGAGTTGCCTGAGCTTGTCCGCTCTGCCCAGCCACTTCGAGAAGTTGCTCACGACCTTCGCGATCAGGTCGATCAGCTTCTTGATCTTCAGGAACGACAGCCCCACCGACGCCACGTGGAAGACCGTCCACAGGCATGCCGCGAAGTTGCCCTCGGTCAGGCACTTCTTGATGTCCGGCCAGCCGATGAAAGCCAGGATCTCCTCGGCGCCGATCGACTTGAGGAACGCGGGCACGCCGTCGCCTTCGGCTTCTTCCACCTGGTGATCGGTGTAGGTGGACAGCTCCTGACGGCCTCCGCCCGTCTCGAGCAGCTGCATCAGCTCGTCCTCGGACAGCTCGTCCAGCGTGGCCGACGCGGATGCCTGTGCTTTCTGCTTGTCTTGTTCCTCCTTGGCTTTGCGGGCCGCTTCCTCGGCGCGGTCGGCTGCCTTCTGCGCATCGATCGCGGCTTGCCTGGCACGTGACGCTGTGTCCGCGGCCTGCCGTGCGGCTTCCTCCGCACGGGTGGCTGCCGCGTCCGCTGCTCTGGCGTCCTCTTCTGCCTTGTCCGCTGCTCTCTGAGCGAGCTCCGCGTCTTGTGCCGCCTTTGTCGCCGCGTTGCGTGCTGCGACCGCGTCTCGTTGTGCGGCAGCCGCGTTGCGACCCGCGATCGCGGCGTCGTTGTTTGCCGCGTTGGCAGCGTCTCTGGCTTCCTTGGCGTCTTGACGGGCTTGTCTGTCCGCGTCGTTCGCCCGTGCCGCGGCAGCTCTGGCCGCTGCGCCGTGCCTGGCCGCGTCGGCGGCGGCTTGCTGTGCGGTCGCTGCCGCCTGTGCCGCGGCGGCGGCGGACGCCGCGGCCTGCGCTGCCGCTTCGAACGCCGGTTTCACCTCTTGCTCGGCCCGCTCGGCCGCGTCGGCGGCACGCTTGGCGGCGAGTACGGCCTCGTCGGCCCGGTCCTTCGCGGCCTTCGCCTGTTCCGCGCCGACCTTCTTGGCCTGCTCGGCGACCAGTGCGACGAAGTCCGCGTCGATGTCGGCACCGGTGAACGGCGCCACGACGGAGATCGCCGTGTTGGCCGGGTCGGTGATCGCCGCCGACGACTCCCGTGCCGCCATCGACGCCCGGATCGCGATCCCGGCCTGCGTGGCCGCGTTCACCGCTTCCTTGGCCGCTTCCTCCGCCTCGGCCTTGGTGCGGTCCGCCGCCCACAACGCCCGCACGGCTTCCGTTGCGGCCTGCTCGGCGAGACGGCCCGCTGCCGTCGCCGCCTCCGCCGCCCTCGTCTCCTGGAACGTCGCCTCGGACGCTTTCGCGTTGGCCTCGGACGCGGCCTTGTGCGTGGCCGCCGCTTCCTGCTCGGCGCGGTTGGCTGCCGCGTTGGCGGCCGCGGCGGCTGAGGCCGCGCGTTGCGCCGCCGCCCGTGATCTGGCTGCGGCGCGCTCGGCTTCGGCCGCTGCCTGGCTGGACAGTACCGCGGCGCCGGTCGCCTGGTTGGCCAGGTCACGTGCCTGGCGGGCCCTGGTGGCCGCTTCGGTGGCGTACTGACGCGCTTCGTCGGCTGCCATTTTCGCTTCGCCTGCCGCCGCGGTGCCGCGGGCGTGCAACTCCCACGCCGCCATCGCGTCCCGCCTGGCCTCTGCCGCCTGCTGGTCGCGTTCGAGCCGGTAGGCCTGGTCGCGGAGGCGGATCGCGTTGTCCGCGTCGCTCTTCGCCTGGTCCTTGGCCCGCTGGGATTGCTGGTCGTGTGCCTCGGCCCGGCTCCTGGCGTCAGCCGCGGCCGCTGCTTCCCGCTCGGCCTGGCCACGCAGGCTGCGGGCCCGCGCGGCCTGCTGCTCCGCTGTCGCGCGCGAGCCGGCGGCGTTGGCACGCTCTCGTTCGGCCTCGGCACGCGCGGCTGAGGCCTTCGTCCGCTCGGCTACGGCGGTGTTGCGTGCCACCCGGGTCCGGTCAGCCGCGGCCCATGCCGCGTTCGCCGCCGCTTCCGCCTGCTGCCGTGCGGTGTCGGTTCGTGCGGCTGCGTCCCGTGCCGCGACCGCTTGTGCGTTGGCGGCCTTGGCCATGTCGTCGGCTGAACGTGCGTGCTGTTGGGCGTGTACGCGCCAATCCGCCGCACGCCGGGCGTTCGCTTCGGCTTTCTCCTGCGCGTTTCGAGCCTGGTCGACGGCCTCGGTCGCGACGATGGCGTGCCGCGCGGTCTCGGACGCCAGCACAGCCGCACGCGCGGCGGCGCTCATGCCTTGTGCCATCTGAGCCCACTGCGTGCCGTGCGTGAAGCCGTTCCGGACGATCTCGTCGGCTTCGATCTGGGCCTGCGCGGCGGCCTGCCCGGCCATGCCCGCGCTGTCCCGCGCGATCCGCAGCTGCTCGTCGGCCTCGGCTTTGACCTGGAAGAACGCGTCCGGCGGATGCTGGCCGCTCGCCTCGTTCGCCTTCAGGATCTGCTCGGCCACCCGTGCCGCGTTCGCCGCGCCCACCATCGCGTTCGCGGCAAGCTGCAACGCCCGCAGGCCCTTCCCGTGCGCGATCACCAGATTGACGCGGGCGGCGTTGGCCGCCTTGGACTTGACCGCCAGTTCGGCGAGTTCCTCGGCGGCCTTGGCCTTCGCCTCGTCGTCACGCAGCTTCTGTTCGCGTCTGTCCGCGTCCCGCTTGGCCGCGGCGAGATATCCCGTCCGCAGGAACTCGTCGACCGCGGCCGGGCCACCATCCAGTGCGGCCTGCGCGGCTGCCTTCACCTCGACGTCGGCGACGGCCAGCAGCGCGGTAACCCTGGCAAGCAGTAGTTCCACACGTGCGTTTTCGTCGCGTGTGGACTGATCGTCGCGTGCCCTGGCGATGTCCTTGCCGTAGGCGAGGAACGTGGCACGGTCGCTGTCCGATCCGGCGAGCACCCGCAGGACTTCGGCGTTGAAGATCGGGCCGCCGGTGTCCCTGAGTGCTTCGACGGCTGTCTTGTCCCGCCGGGCCTGTTCCTGTTTACGGGCCGCGGCACGGGCTTTCGCCTCGTGCAGGCCGTCGTTGAGGAACGCCATGATCGCCTTGTCGTCGCCTGCCAGCGCGGTTGTCGCGGCGTCGCGGACCTCCGGGTCCTCGGACAGTTCGGCGTGGTCGGCGACCAGCCTGCGCAGTCGCGGATCGCCGGTGATGTCGGGCAGACCGGCTTTGCCGTCCCAGTTCTGGTACGGCAACGGCGGCATCGGCCGGGCGTCGCCCGGCTCGGCGCGAGCGGACGAAGGGGTGGGCGGTGGTGGTTGCGCGGCCTCGACCGGCCGGGCCGATCCCACGACGAGTGCCGTGGACAGCAGGACTGCCAACGGTCTCAGGGCATGCTTCAAGCCCATCTGGACATCTCCAAGTGAGGAAACAGGAACGGGTCAGAGCCGGACGCGCTGCTCGCCCTCCTGGGCGATGCGCAGTTGTTCCGCCCAGAAACGGGCCTGTGACTGGCCGAACTGCTGCTCGTTGTCCCACGCGGTCCGGTTGCCGAGCGCCGGGTCCACGACCGCGGACCAGTTGGGGCCCGTCTTGCCGCCGGCGACGACCGCGATCCCGGCCCAGTACGCCGCTTGCCGTTCGGCCAGCTGCTGGGCCTGTGCCCACGCCGACCGCGCCGGATCCGAATGGGCGCCGACGTCCTGCCACGCCTTGACCGCCGCGGCCTTGGCCAGCTCGGTGGCTGTCTCACGCGCGGTTTTCGCGGCGGCCAGCGCGGCCTCGGTCAGCGTTTTGAGCCGCGCACGCCAGCGGACTTCGTTGTCGAAGCCGCTGCGGCGGTGCTTCTCCAGGTCGAGCCGGGCGCCGTAAGCCCATCCGTGGGCGAAGAACTCGACCAGGTCGGTGTTCGTGGCGACGGGCCGTGTCGCCCACGTGGCGCTGGCGCGGACCTGCTCACCGGGGTCGTGCGCGGCGAGGTTGCGCACGAAGACCCAGTCCGCTTCGACCAGCGCCTGCTCGTGCTCGCCCTTGGCTTCTCGTGCTTGCCGGTCACGCAGTTGGGCCGCCGCGTAGCCGGTCCGCACGAACTCGGCCTGGATGCCGGCGCTGCCGCTGGCCACGGCGTACGTGGCCGCCGCGTGCACCTCGGGGGTGTGTTCTTTGTTGGTGGTGTCCCTGACCCGTGTGCAGAACTCGAGGTTGCGGTGCGCGGTCTGCTGGGCGCGTTGGATCAGGAACTCGTAATCCGTGGCGAGGAACCGTGCGACGGCGGCGTCGGGGTCGCTGGAAAGCAGCGCCGACCAGGCCCCGGCCCGGACGATCGGGTAGTCGTGCGCGGTCGCCACGATCCGGACGAAGGCCTTGTCGCCCGCCGGGTCGTCGACGCCCGCCTGCACGGGTGCGGCCGGTAACACCAGTAAGAGGCTTGTGGCTGCGAGCACGACGCGTCTTCGCATCGGAGACCCCCGAGTGACGGAGCGCTCCACCCGGGAGGCGCTCGTGGCCGAGCGACCTGCCTGGCCGCCTGCCCACGGTGCCTGCCGGCGCTGACGCGCCGGTCACGTCCCAGTCACGCCGGATGTCTGGTTCCCCTGGAGCTTGACCGAGCCACTACTGAACACGATAATGACGATCGTTTCCAACTAAGGTGAGGTTCGATCGTGAAGCGAGTGGCCCTGTTAGCCGTTGGTCTGCTGATCGCGGGGTGCTCGGCGCCCGTCGCGCAGAGCGGGCCCGCCGACCAGCGCACGGACGTCCCGGTCATCGACCGGGCAGTGCGCCCGCTGAGCGCCGGCCTCACGGTCACCGTCGCGGGCCGCGAGCTGAAACTGCCCAAGGCGCCGGAGCGGATCGTCTGCCTCAACGGACTCTGCGACGACGTGCTCACCGAGCTGGACATCCTGCCCGCCGCGACGAGCAACCCCACCCTGCTGGCGCACCCCGCGCTGCTGGGCGAGCGCGGCTCCGCGGTCCCGGTCGTCAAGGGCAGCTTCGGGTCCGAGGACGTCGAGAGCATCAGTGCGCTGCGCCCGGATCTGGTGATCGGCCTGCCGGGCGTGCACGACCCGCTGCGCCCGGCGATCGAGAAGTTCGCGCCGCTGTGGCTGGTGGAACCGGCCACCTGGCAGGAGTCGCTGGAGTCCCTGCGAGCCCTCGGGGCGCTCACCGGCCGTACGGACGCCGCCGTGCGCGCCGAACAGCGCTTCCGTGACAAGCTCGCCTCCGCTGTCACCGCGACGCACCAGAACGGCCAAGCGAAGCGGAAAGTGCTGCTGATGTACGGCAGCGCGGACTCGATCGGCGTGGACACCAGCCAGTCCCTCAAAGGCGACCTGCTCGGCCAGCTGTTCACGTATCCCTTCCCCGCCAAGGGCGCGGACACAGCGACCGCGAGCAACTACAGCGTCGAAGAGCTGCTGGCCAAGCAACCTGACGTCGTGTTCGTGTACTCCCTGCTGTTCTCCGACAAGGACCGGACGCTGAGCGCACAACTCGCGGACAACCCGGTGTGGCGCCGCATCCCCGCTGTCCAGCAAGGACACGTCTACGAGACGCACGCCAAGCTGTGGGGATCCGGCCGCGGCACGCGCAGTCTCACCGCGGTGGTCGACGAGGCCGTCGCCAAGGTCCCCGCCAATTGACCCGTTGGGTGTGGGCCGCGGTCGCTCTGCTGCTGGTCCTGGGCTCACTCATGCTGGGTACGCCGTTCGTCGGGATCAACCGGCTCTTCGTGGCGTCTGGGATCGAGAACGTCGTCGTGGTGGAACTACGGGCGCCGAGGCTGCTGCTGGGTCTGCTGGCGGGCGGGGCGCTGGGCGTCGCGGGGCTGATGCTCCAGGAGTCGCTGCGCAACCCGCTGGCGGTGCCCGAGCTCCTCGGTGTGTCCGGGGGTTCGGCTGCCGCGGTCACCATCTGCGTCGTCTTCGGACTGAACGTCCCCGGGGCGCCTTTGCTGCCCGCTCTGGTCGGTGCGGCTGCCGGCGCGGCGCTGACGCTCCTGGCCGTACGCGGCGCGGTCGGCCCCGAGGCCACGCTGTTGGTCGGTGCGGCCGTGAGTGCCGCGTTGCAGGCGGTCCTGCTGGCTGCCGCGGCCCTCGCCGACTCGCGTGACCAGGGTGTGCTGATCCGGTACCTGCTGGGGTCCTTGACCGGGACGGATTGGGCCGATGTGCTGGTCGTGGGGGGTGGGCTGGCGGTACTCGCGCCCGTGTCGGTGCTGTGCCTGCCTGCGTTGAAGGTGTTGCGGCTGGGTGACGAGACCGCCGCGTCCACCGGGTTGAACGCCGGTCGTGCCAGAGTTCTCGTGCTTACGGTCGCCTGTCTGCTCATTGCCGTGGTGGTGGGGTTCTGCGGGCCGATCGCGTGGATCGGGTTCCTCGCGCCGCAACTGGCGCGTCTGGTGTGCACCGCGACGGCGGTGTGGTCCATGGTGTTCGGGGCGTTGCTCGTCGCCGCGGCTGACTTGGCCGCGCGGACAGTGCTGTACCCGGTCGAATTACCGGTCGGCGGCCTGACCGCGGCCATCGGTGTCACAGTGGGAGTTCTTGTGGTGTTGCGCAGGCGAAAGCGTGTGGGCGTATGAGATGGCTTGTGGTGTTGGCCGTGGTCACGGCTGTGCTGGCGTTCGTCCAGTTGCTCACCGGGTCCTCGATGTCGCCGGTGGAGGCGTTGACGGCGTTGTTCGACGGTAACAAGATCATCATCGAGTTGCGGGTCCCGCGTGTCCTCGTCGGCCTGGGTGCCGGAGCGTGCCTCGGAGTCGCGGGCATGATCCTGCAGTCGACGTTGCGCAATCCGCTGGCGTCACCGGAGGTCACGGGCGTCGGCTCAGGCGCGATCCTGGGCGCGGTGGTCGCCGCGACCCTCGGCGGGGACTTCTCGTCGCCGGTCGGGATGCTCGTCGTGGCCCTGCTCGGCGGCTTGCTGGGCGGGGGAGTGCTCTGGCTGGTGGCATCGGTGGGCGGAGCGGATCCCCTGCGGCTCGCCGTGATCGGCATCCTGCTGTCCGCCGTGCTGTCCGGGTTGACGCTGATCCTGCTGACCGCGCGTCCCCAGCTGGCGGGCGCGATGAGCAGATGGCTGGTCGGCAGCCTGAACGGGCGGAGCTGGGAGCACTGGTCGGCGCTGTGGCCGTGTCTCGTCGCAGGGCTTGGCGGTGCGGTGCTGGTGACGGCTGTTCTCAGTGTGCTCGCGGTTGACGACGACCACGCCAAAGCCGTGGGCGTGGCAGTCGTTCCGTGGCGGATCGTCGTGCTGATGTTGGCTGTGCTGACCACGTCGGCGGCTGCCGCGTCGACAGGAGCGTTGGTGTTCGTCGGTTTGCTGGCGCCCCACGCGGCCCGCGCGCTGGTCGGCAGTGATCAACGGATCGCGCTGCCGGTTGCCGCTGTCGTCGGCGCGGCGACGGTGTCGGCCGCCGACATCGTGGCGCAGAACGCGAATCTGCCCGCCGGTGCGATCACGGCGGTGGCAGGCGCGGTGGTGATGGTGCGGGTGGCGAAACGGACGTCCACGGCGGCGGTGGGAGGAGCTCGATGATCGACGCGGTGGGCATCACGGTTCGCTTCGGCGCGAATACCGTGCTGGACAAGGTTTCAGTCGCGGTGCAGCAGGGCAGCTGGCTTGCTCTGGTCGGCCGCAACGGATGCGGCAAGTCGACGTTGCTGCGGGTACTCGCCGGTTTGCACGCCCCCGCAGGCGGTACTGTCGCGATCCAAGGCAAGTCGTTGACCGCGCTGTCCCGCAGGGAGATCGCGCGCCGGGTGGCGGTTCTGTCCCAGTCGATGCCGCCGGTCGGCGCGATGACGGTCAGACAGCTTGTGCGGCAAGGACGATACGCCGTGCGCGGACCGCTGGGCATGCTGGCCGACGGACAGGACAAAGCCGAGCACACGGCGTTGGCTGACACGGCGATGCTGGACCTGGCTGACGCGCAGGTGGATCGCCTGTCCGGTGGTGAACGGCAGCGGGCGAGGCTGGCGTTGGCGTTGGCGCAGGACGCGCCCGTGCTGTTGCTGGACGAACCGACGACCTACCTGGACGTGCGGCACCAGCTAGAAGTGCTGGAGCTGGTACGCCGGTTGCAGCGGGAACGCGGGCTCACGGTGGTCACCGTGCTGCACGACCTCAGCCAGGCCGCGAGGTACGCCGACCGGATCGTCGCGTTGCGCGACGGCGTGGTGCACACCCACGGGCCGGCCGATGAGGTCGTCGACGCCGAACTGCTGCACTCGGTGTTCGGCGTGCGAGGACGGGTGTGGCGGGACGACCTCACCGGAAAGCCGATGTGCTCCTACGACACGGCCGCGAGCTGACGCAACGTCCCGGCGTCGCGGACCAGCGCGTCGACGTCGTCGTCCGGCACGAACTCGAGCAGCACCTCGACGGTGTCCTTCATGGACAGGAGCTCGAAGACCGGGCGCCAGAGGTCCTCGCGCGCACCCAGCGCAAGCCGCTCGGTGTACCCGTCGGGTCCCCACGAGAACGCGTGCACCGAGGCCAACGCCGGCAACAGGGCACGGACTTCGGCCAGGCACTGGCCGACGATCGGGGATTCCCGCGGCTGCCAGTGCGCCACCAGGCCGGCCGAGCCGGCCTCGGCGTACATCGCCAGCGCGGAGTCGATGTCGTCGGTCAGCGATTCCACGTGGTACTCGACCGTGACCGGGATCCCCTGCTGCCCGGCGAGGTCGGCACACCGCCGGAGCGCGGACGTGACCTCGGCGCGGTAGTGCGGGCCCGCGTCCGCGGACGCCCGGGTGCCCGCCCAGACCCGGATCCGCCGCGCGCCGAGCTCCACAGCGGTCCGGACCAGACCGGCGAACTCGCCCGGGTCGCTCTCGCCCGGCTTGTGGTACGAACCGTACGTACCCACCGCGAGCCCGTTGTCGTCACAGAGTTTGCGCGCCTGGCTCGCCGCGGTGAGGTCGCCGGCGGGGACGTGGATGTCGCCGCCCCACTCCACGACACCCAGTCCGGCGCCGGCGGCGATGGCGGCCACGTCAGCGGCGGACTTGTGCCGCAGGGTCACCGATGCCAGTCCAACTTCGATCATGCCAAGCCCTTCTTGCTACAGGAACGGTGGTGGAACCAGGACGAGGCCGTCGTCCCAGCCGCGGGACTGGGCGACCTGCTGCCAGCGCGGCAGCCCCAGGTACCGGAACGCGGCGGGCGCGTTGGGAACCAGGCCGGTCGCGCACACGCGGATCACCCGCAGCGGTGTTTCCGCCACATCCGGGCTGGTCAGGTCGAAGGTGGCGATCCGGTTGCCCGCGAGGCCCGCCGTGAGCGCGGCCAGGTCACCGGTCGGCAGCTCAGCGGCGTCGATCCGGGACGACGGACGCGTGAACCGGTGCAGCCACTGCTCCTGAACCGCCGGGTCCAGCCAGATCTGCACCTGGGCGCCGAGATCACGGACACGCCGGAAGTTCTCGCCCGCGTCGGCGAGGTAACCGCGGTCGTCCCGGTGCGGCAGGTAGAGCCCTTCGGCGAGCACCCCGGCGTCGATCGCCTGGAACACCCACCCCGACTTGTCGAGCAGCCCGAGTGTGAACACCCACGTGTGCACGGCTTCCAGAACCGCCTTGGTGCAGGCTTGCACCGGGTCGAACCGGGCTGCCCCGCCACCGCCGACAATCCCGGTCTCCGGGTCGATCACCACAGCCGCGACCACCGCAACCGGGTGTTCACTGGGCAGTTGCACGAGGTGGACCTGCAGCCGTGAACCCGCGAGCCGTTCGGGCAGACCGGGAACCGACGCGATGTCGATGCCCGTCGTCGGGGCGCCCAGGTGCCACCAGAGTTCGAGCGCGTCCCGTTCGACGAGCTCAAGCAGGCCCCGCTCGAAGGCGTCGTCCGCACCGACCCCGGTGGCGATGCCCGCGTAGTTCAGGTGATGCAGCCGCGGTTGCTTGCGCCGGGCACTGGTGTGGTAGTTCAGGTACACCCAGGACGCGGGCGCGTAACACGGTTCGCCGTCCTCGGTTCCCTGTGCCCAGGTCAGTTCCAGGTCGTCGTCGAAGAACCGGTACGGGAAGCGTTCCACCTCGTACTGCCAGTCGGCGAAGAACGGCAGGTCGCCGGGCCCGAAGACCCTGTGGCCTGCCGCGGCCAGTTCCCGCGCCGCGGCGACGCGCAGACCTGGTGGCACCCGGTTGCCGCAGTAGCGTTCCACGGCTTCGCCCAGCGCCGCGGCCCGTGCGGTCCGGACGTCGCCGAAGCTCGTGCCGAGGCTGACCCGGTCGGCCGGCCACGCCCCGAGCCTGCGGGCGTCGGCGACCTCCGCGGTCACCCCGAGGTAGCTCGACGGCATGCCCGGTACGGGTTCGACGTCGACGAGCCGCCGGACGACACCGGTCAGCGGATCGACAAGGGATTCGGTGGTGAGTGTCACGCGGCGATCTCCTCGGCTCGTACGGCGTCCGCGCCCTCCGGCGCCCACGGCAGGACGGCCGTCGCGGCGAGCACTGTTCTGGTGCTGGGCAGTAGTTCGGTTGCGGTGAAAGGGTCCTGGCCGGTGTGCGGGTTTCGGGCGTGCCTCGGCCAGTTGTGCCCGGAGATCTCGATCGTCAGCACGGCGTTCGCCGTGGCCTTGGCGCCGGCCGGTGGGCAGTCCACGGTGAACTTCGTGGCGCCGTCGCGGATTCGGCGTACTCCGTGTCCCAGGTACGTGTCGTCCAGCCATCCGTGCGCGAACCAGTCCGCGTCAGCGCAGTCGGCTTTGGCGTTCAGCTCGACCGTGAGCGGGCCGTGGATCTCGCCCTGCGGGAGCGAAGTACGCAGGATCGCGTAGTTGTGTCCGCGATGGTCCGGGTAGGGCCGATCGGGATCGGCCACGAACCCGGCCCGCTCCACCGCCAGCTCGAACCTGGTCTGTGGCGCGGTCATGACACGCCAATCGCCCTCGTCGGTGACGGCGATCAGTTCCTTGTGCCCTCGCAGCCTGTCGAGCGCGTGAACCCAGTCCAGGTACGCCTTCCCGATCTTGTGGCCCAGCGCTTGGCGTGTGTCCAGCTCGTGTCCCCACGGTCCCATCAACAGTCGCGCGGGCCCGCCCCAAGTGCGTGCGAGGTCGACCGTGTCAGCGGCGAACGGGTCAGCCAGCCCGCCGACAGCGAGCAACGGGAGCCGGGTGTCTTTCATCTCGTTCCACAGTGCGCTGTCTCGCCGTGGCGCCGTCCACAACCGCTGCCAGCCGGGCGACTTCGGGTGAATGTCGCTGACCGGTACCCGTTTGGCGAGTTCACGGGTGTCGCGAGGGGCGCGGGGCAGTCGTGTGTCGCCGTGCTCGGACCACCAGCCGACCCGGCAGGCCAGCCGTGCCGCGCCGCCGGGCTCACGGATGGTCGCGCCCAGACCCAGCGCCGGAACCGCGGCGATGACTCCGCGTACCTTGTCCTGCCGGGCGAGGGCGGCCGTGATCGCGCAATGGGCCGCGTACGAGCCACCGACCGGGAGGACCTGTCCGTCGCAGAAGGGCTGCCGGACGATCCAGTCGACCACCGCGGCGCCGTCGGCTTCTTCGTGGCGGTACGGCTCGAAGTCGCCAGTGGACCCGAAGCGGCCGCGGACATCGCCGATCACGCATGGGAAACCCCGCCTGGCCCAGCCTTCGGCCTCGGCGAAGTGGTTCTGCCTGCCATAGGGCGTGCGGATCAGCACGACCGGACCGGGCGCCGCGGCCTCGACCACGGTCAGCGCGAGGTCCGCGCCAGGCACCGGGCATGTCAGGGTGCGCACGGGGGAACCGGCAGAACGGGGTGATCGCTGATCGCGAATGTGTCCAGGTCCACCACACGCAGGCGCCGTGCCGGCGGAATCGTCTCGGGCACGAACGCGCTTTCGCGGTGTCGTGTGCCGCGTGCCCAGCGTTCCAAGTCCTGCGCCGCCATGGCGCACACGAGCGTGATCTCGGCAGCGGTCAGGTGTTCGTCACCCAGTACCGCTTCCTTGGTGGCACAACTGGTCCAGTACGTTTCGAGGTGTTCGTGGCCGGATCCGGCCGCGGCCAGGCGGCGTGCTCGGACGTCCGCGTGCGGCAGGTCGTCGGCGACGGGTTCGAACAGCACGTGGCGTCCCTCCCGGTACACCCGCTGCCATCCGATTCCCTTGTTGAGCAAGGAGTCGAGGTCACTCCACCACGTCGGAGCCGGGCCGTCGTGCACCGCGCACACGGCGTGCACGTCTGCCGTGTCGCCCGCTGTGACGGGCACTGGGGCCGCGCCTGCTCGGCGGAACTGGGCGGTCAGGACCTGGGCGATCGCCGGTTCGGCGAGGATGCCGATCCTGGCGCGCTCATCCGGCCAGGGGCGGCGCTGCCCGAGGTGTCCCGCTGCGCGGAACGCGGCGAGTTCCGCCGGTGGCCGGCCGTCCCCGGTCAACGCGGCCCGCACGGCGGTGGACGTGTCTTCGTCCAGCGCGAGGTCGAAGAGGTTGCCGTTGGCGTCGCGCAACGCCATTCCGTTGCGCGGGCTGGGGAACAGCGCGGCCCCCGGCCGTAATCCCTCGTTGCCGGACGACATGGGCACCTCTTTCGGTCGCGGTGGGGCGACGGTGCCGCCCGCCCGGGTCGGGCGGCACCGTCTGGAAATCACTCGTCGTTGTCGTCGAACGGGTTCTCGACCAGCGCGTTGCTGTGGCTGGCAGAGTTGTGCGGCAGGGCCCGCTCGGCCTCGACGCTCACAAAGATGTCCTTCATGTGTTGTCACCTCCTCCTCGTCGTTTTCCCTTCCTAGCCAGCCACACATGACAACCATTTTCAACACCTGAAGGGCTGTGACCGTCGCCACAGATGAAAACGGTAACTGTTTTCGTTAGGGTGGGCGGGTGGCATCAGCGGAGACACGAGTGGATCTGAGAACGGATCGGGACTTCCGGCATTACCTCGCCGCTCGTGTCGTGTCGATGACAGGCAGCCTGGTTTCCCTCGTCGCCCTGCCCGTCCTGGTCTACCAGCTGACCGGCTCGCCGGGCTGGACGGCCGCGGTCGCCGCGACGGAAGCGGCGCCGTACCTGCTGTTCGGCCTGCTGGCGGGTGCGCTGGCCGACCGGGTCCGGCGGCGGGAACTGATGGTGCGCCTGGAGGTCGTCACCGGTCTCGCACTGGCCAGCATCCCGATCGCCTGGTACAGCGGTGTGCTGACCGCGACCCAGGTGATCGTCGTCGGGTTCGTCGTGCAGACCTGCTTCGTCTTCTTCGACGCCGCCAACTTCGGCGCCCTGCCCACCCTGGTCGGCAAGCAACGGCTGACTTCCGCCTTCGCCACGCTGTACGCGGCGACCACGTCGATCGAACTGTTCGTGCCCGCACTGGCCGGACTGCTCGTGGCATCGCTGGCGCCCGCGTCGCTGATCACCGTCAACGTGATCACGGCGGTCGCCGCCGCTGCGCTGATCGCGGGCATCCGCGCGCCGCTGTCGCCGCCCGTCCGGACGAAGGCGGACGTCGCCACCGGGCTGAGATTCCTGTGGCAGAACAAGGTTGTGCGGACGCTCACCCTGGTGGGGACGACACACGCCGTGGCCGGTGGCGCCTGGGTGGCGATGCTCGTGCCATGGGCGGACAAAGTGCTGGGCATCGCGCCGTCCGGTGACCTGCGGCTCGCGTTCCTGTTCAGCTGCTGGGGAGTGGGCGGGCTGGCGGCGTCACGGCTCGTGCCGGTGCTGGGCAGGCGGTTCGGTCCCGCTCGCGTGACACTGGGGGCGTTGCCGGCGTCGTTGGCGTGTGGCGCGCTGGTCCTGGCCAGCACCTGTTGGTTCGTGGCCCTGCCCGCGGCGATGTTGTGGGGCGCGGCCCACTCGACGGTCGTGCTCAACGCGATCACGTACCGGCAGCAGGAGATTCCCGCGGAACTGCAGTCCAGGGTCAACACCACGTGCCGGATGCTGTCGTGGGGGATCGGCCAGCCGGTGGGTGCGGCGGTGGCCGGTGCCGTGTCCGTCTGCTGGGGGCCACGCGGCGGGCTCGCCATCGGGCTTTCCGTTCTGGCGCTGGGTGTTGCGGCCGCGTGGATCACGCCGGTGTTGCGGCGCGGCGCATGACGGAGGCGATCGCCCGCGTGCACACGTTCCTCAACGGCCCGCCCGCTGGTTCGTTGGACACGTCGGGCCTGGGTCCGGGAGGCGGGACCGTCCAGCTTCCTGCCCGGCTTCCGCTCGACCTGGGCTTGGGCGACGCGCTGACCCGGCGGCGTTCGGCGTACGACTACGGCACCGGATCTTTGTCCACACAGGACATCGCGACACTGCTGGGGTGGGCCGCGGGTCCGCAGCGGCTGGCCGGCGGGCATCAGTTCTCCATGGCGCCGTCCGCGGGAGGACTGCCGTCGCTGGACGTCTACGCCATCGTGCGCGACGTGGCCGACGTTCCCGCTGGCGTACACCGCTATGACCGCCTGAAAGGGACGCTTTCGGCGTTGCGGCTCGGCGACCCCACACCGGCATTGCGTTCCGTGCTCGGGCAGCCCGAGTTCGCGGACCGTGCCGCGGTCGTCCTCGCGGTGGTCGCCCGCCTGGACGTCACCCTGGCGAAGTACCCGATCCGGCACTACCGCACCCTGCACGTCGACTCCGGGATCATGACGCAGAACCTGTATCTCGTCGCCGCGTCCGCGGGGATCGCGTGCTGTGCCGTGGCCGGTTTCGACGACGCCGCGGTCACCGAACTGCTCGAACTCGGCGAGTCCGCGTTCCCCACCCTGCTGTTCACCGCCGGACCGCACGGTTAAGACCGCCGCGAGCCGGGTATTCCCTGTGACCGGAGGTGGTGGACCATGCCCGGACGGGAGAACCTGCCGAGTACAGTGCGTCGCTCGTCGAAGAAGGCCCAGGACACCTGGGTCAAGACGCACGACTCCGCGATCGAGACCTACGGCGAGGGCGAGCGCGCGTACCGCACGGCCTACTCCGCGTTGAAGCACTCCTTCGAGAAGGTGGGCGACCACTGGGAAGCCAAGGAGAAGCGCGGCCCGTCGGACGAGCAAGCCGAGCGCGGCAGCGCCGAGCAGCCGGCGGAGACCGCGGGTGGGGTGGACGCCAACGCCAGCAAACAGCACCTCTACGACCTGGCCAAGCGCTTGGGCGTACCAGGGCGCTCCAGGATGACCAAGGCGCAGCTGGTGGAGGCGCTGCAGAAGGCCAACGACCGCAAGACCGCCGCCGCACGCTCCTGACCTGCTGTTGTGACGCGGAACAATCTTCGGGTGTCACGTTCTGGCTGCGCGCTGTGTCTCGATGACGACCAGCCAGAACAGCCCGAGGAGGCTTCCTGGGCCGTCCGCACGGAGCCGGACGTCAGCGCGGCACAATCCTCGCCGAATCCGGACAAGCTGTCCAACGCCGAACCTATGCACCTATGGACAATCGGACACTTCCGCGTACGCATCACCCGCTACGAACCGTCTACGTCACGGAGTTGTCGTCGACCGTATCGAGCCCTCGTCACGCCACGAGCAGGACGCACGACCTTCACCGAAGTCAGCGGCGGCACGCGCGTCGTGTGGGCCACCCGCGCTGAGGCCCGGATCCCACCTTCACCAGGGTTGCGTGAACTGCTCGGCGAAGGACGTCAGCGTCGGTGTTCCTGACTGCCGGTCCAGCACAGCGAACACGACCTCGTCGAAGTAGCGGTTGTCGTGCAAGGCGTTCCGGAACGCACGGGCGACCGTGGCGGGATCGTTGCCGAAGACACCGCATCCCCAGGCACCGAGCACGAGCCGCCGGTGTCCATGCACGGAAGCGACCCGCAGCACGCGGGCGGCACGTCGCTCCAGCGCGGCGGGGATCCCGTCGGCGCGTTCGGGCTGGTTGCGGACAACAGCCGTTCTGTTGGGAGCCGCTGCCGTGAGGAATGCGACTGGACAGGGTTCAGGCAGCAGTGTTCCTTTGTCGTTGCGGAACACGGGCACGTCCGGACTGTGCACGACCCGGTCGCTGTAGGTGAGGTCGTCGTCAGCCCGGTGGTGGGTGTAGAAGTCCTTGGCGGCGAGCAGACACGGGTACAGCGCCGAGCCGCGGGCGATGCTTTCCTCCTGTGCCTGTGCTCCATTGAGGAATCCGCCACCGGGATTGCGTGCCGAGGCGAAGACCAGACAGGCGACGGGACCGCCGAGGCGGTGTGCCGCCGCGAGCGTCGACTCGTTGGTCACCTCGACCCCGGGCAACGCGGCCTGCTGCTCGGGCAGGCGCAGCACGTCCTCCGGCGTGTAGAGCCGGGTCGAGGCCACTGCTCGGGCGACCGCGTCGGCGAACATGACTGTGCCCGCCGCGGTCGAATACGAACCGCGATCGCAGATGGCGACGGTGTCACGCGCGATCCCGCGCAGTCGGCTGCTCACGGCTGCGATTGTGGTGTCCCGCCGTCCGGGCGCAACCAGGTTTCGCGCTCGTACCCAGGGCGCTGAGAAGTGCGGATGTGCGGTTTTGTGCGGGCGGATGGCTTACGGTGGTGCCGTACACAGGCGCCGGTGGCCTGTTCTGGGGAAGGCGGGCGATCATGACGTACGGCGGTGGATCGTGGCAGCAACCGGGCTATGCGCCCTATCCCCCTGGTGGGCATGTGGCCGGGCCGCGGGTGAAGGCCGGGGTGCTGGTCGGCGTCACCGTGTGGCGGCTGCTCATCGCCGCTTTCGCCTTCACCGGGTTCGGGGCGGCGGTCGCCGAGATGAACAACCCGTGGCCGGGCCTGAGCCAGCAGGCCAGCCTGCTCGCCGGGGTGGTCTACCTCGGACTCGCGCTGTACCCGTTGTTCACCCGGGGCAGGCGGCATGAGCCGCGGTCGCCGTGGCTGCGCGGGGCCACTGCTGTGTTGCTGCTGCTCGTCGGCGTCACCTTCATGACCATTATGGAGGGTGATCTCGACGAGACGTGGTCGCTGTTCGAGCATCTGCTCACGCCGCTCGCCGTCCTCGTCGACTGGGTCGCCGTCGGCCGCAACCAGGCCGACGCCCGCTGGTGGCATCCGCTGACCTGGGTGGTCTTCCCGCTGGCCTACCTGCTGTACTTCCTCGCGGCGAGCGTGAGCCTCTACGGCGGCTTCCTCGATCCGGACGACAGCGATTTCATCGTCACCGTGCTCGTGTTCCTCGTCGCCGTCGTGGCAACGGGGTATCTGCTCTACGGGATCGCGAAGCTCAAGGGTGCGATCGCCCCGCAGTCCCACCCGGTGCAGGGGTATCCCGTGTACCAGCCGCACGGCTACCGGCGGTGAGGGCAGCGCATTCGCCGTCCGCCTAAGATCCGGACATGGCAGAGACGGCGTTCTACCAGGACCTGGGAGACGGTCGGTACGCGAGCAGCCCGGCGACAGCCGGTCCGTGGAGTCCGCGGACGCAGCACGCCGGGCCGCCGTCCGCGCTGCTCGGGCGGGCGTTGCGGCGCTTCGGCGGCCGGACGGACCTGCGAGTCGCGCGGATCACCTTGGAGATCCCCAAGCCCGTGCCGGTCGGCGAGGTGCGAGTGGACGTTCGCGCCCTGCGTTCCGGCAAGCGGACCGACTTGCTCGAAGGCGAACTGCTGGCCGACGGTGAGCCGGTCATGCTCGCGCGGGCGTGGCGGATGGCACCCAGCCCGGACCACACGCCTGAGGTACGCCGGCAACCGCCACCTCCGGCGGTGCCCGGCCCGCAACCGGACCACGGGCTGTCCGGCGCGCACAACGACGGCTACCTCTCCGCCATCGAGTGGCGGTTCCTCGACGGCGGCACCTTCGACACGCCTGGTCCGGGGGCGGCGTGGGCGCGGCAGCGGATTCCCTTGGTGGAAGGCGAAAAGGACACAGCGCTTTCCCGTGTGCTCACGCTGGCGGACGCGAGCTGGGCCATCGGCTTCGAGATCGACCACCGGCACCAGTTCGTGATCAACACCGACGTGACGGTCGCGTTGCACCGCGATCCGGTGGGGGAGTGGTTCTGCATGCGGACGTCGACCACCACCAGCCCCGGTGGGTCCGGCCTGGCCGTCGGTCAACTGTCCGACGAGAACGGTGACTGCGGCAGGATCATGCAGACGGTGTTCATCGGCTAGGTCTCTCGCCGTGGGCGGACAGCCTGTATCCGGCCACGGCGAGCACCATGAAAACCCCAGCCAGCACCAGGTTGAGCGGAACACCCAGCAGGCGGCCGACTTCACCCGGGTACTCCTCGACGCTGGTGCCGGGCACGAACAGCGGCACGAAGAAAGCGCCCCACACCACCACCGGCACCGCCGCCGCGACCCGCAGACCTGTGGCCGGGTCCGGCGAACGCCGCCACACGAGCCACAGCCCGGCGATCGACACGCCGATCCCGACCGCCAGCAGCATGACCGCGTGGAAGCGCGCGTGCGGCGGCCAGTCCGGGTTGAACACGTGACTGTCGTTGAAGTCGGCTACCGCCGGCCCCAGCATCGTGGCGGCCAGGGCGACAGTCAGGACGATCTTTCCCGCACGCACCATGCCGACGACCATAGCGGTAAGGTCCACATTGAACGCGGTGTTCACCTTTGCCGTTGTCACGCAACAGATGTCACCGGGCTGCTAGCCTCACGGCCGGTGACGCCGACGAAACCGGGGTGGCGAGATGGTGGACGAACAACTGCGGGCCAGGCGCGAGAAGCTCGTGCTCGACCACTTCGCCGACGAGGTCAAACAGGACTTCGACAGCGCGTTGTCCACGTTCCCGCACCCGCGGTACGAGCTGATCCCGACCGGTGTCGTGCACGACGGGGAAGCGGCTGTGCGCGGCTACTACCACGCCACCCGCACCGCCTTCCCCGACCAGCGGCACGAGATGATCAAGCTGCGGCACGCGGACGACGCGGTGATCTGCGAGTTCCACCTGCTGGGCACGCAACGCGGCCCGTACGGCGCGATCCCGCCGACCGGTCGTCCCTTCAAAGTTCGGATGACCGCGTTCTTCCTGTTCGAGGGGGACGAGCTGGTCTGCGAACGGATCTACTACGACTCGCTGTCCATCCTCAAGCAGCTGCTGGCCGGTGTCACCTGGAAGCGCCCGTCGAGCTTGTTGCTGTTGCCGAAGGTGTTGCGCGGAGCGCGCAAGGAACTCGGCTGAGCCTCAGTCCTCCCGGTACACGGCGTCGACGTGCGCCAGGACGCGGTCGTGCAGGTCCAGCACCGGCAACGAAAGGGTTTTGCCTGTCCGTGCCGCGATGTCCGCGTAGAGGTCGGCGGTGGCTCGCAGTGCCCGGATGATGTCGTCGGCGTCGTAACGGGCGAACGTCGCCGGTATCCGTGAGTGGTCCGGGCCGAGCCATTCGGCCATGTGATGGCCGTTGTGCCACGTGTCGACGGGTTCGCCGGACCGGGTGCCCGCGTACCACTCGAGCATCGTCAGCAACAGCTCGCGCGTCTCGGCCAGCCTGCTCGTCGCCGGCCACAGGTCGCCGCGCTTGGCGTAGACCGGGACCTGGGTGGTTTCGAACCAGAACTCCCGCTGGTTCACCTCGAAGCCCTCGGCGTCCGGTGCCTCGCGCTCCGGTGGCGTGGGGTCCGAAGGGGACAGATCGGCGGTGATTCCCGTGTTGTCCAGGTGAACCACGTATCCGCGCCCGTACAGCTCGTCGAGGCCGTGCTCCTTCATCGCGGCCAGGCGCTCGGGTCCGGCCAGCGTGAAGTCGGCCTTGCGGCCGTCGGCGAAGACCACGAGGCACGTCGGCCAGCCGGGCCCGTCCTCGTCGTCCTCGTTGTCGAGGTGGATGCTGACGAGCGTCGGGGCGATGTCCGCCAGCCACTCGTCCCGCCCCGCCAGCAGCGGCGCGCCCGGCCCGATCAGTTCGATGTCGAGGTCGGACAAGGCGTCGACGCGCTGGCCGCGAGCTCGTGAGCCCGTCTGCACCACGGCGTCGATGCCCTCGCAGGACGTGGCGAAGCCGAGGACGCGGGCGAGGAGGAATCGCGGGTCTTCCACGGCACCAGGTTAGGGATTTCCCACGTCGGCCGCATCGGAATTGCCCCTGGAGCGCCGGTAGTGCCTGCGGGCCCGTTCCCGGTTGCCGCAGTCCTTGGAACTGCACCACTGCCGGGAGCGGTTGCGGGTGCGGTCGATGAACAGCCAGCCACAGCCCGGACCCGAGCACTCGCCCACCAACGCGGCATCGGGTGACGTGAGCAGTTCGTCCGCGGCGATGGTCAGCGCGGGCACGACGTCGTCCGGCCGCTCGACGGGGACGGTCCACCGCAACGGCAGGGACGGCTCGGCCACGGCCTGCCGTCGCGCGGCCGTGAGGTACTTGCCGAATCGGGCGACGTCGGCCTGTTCGGGCGCGACCAACAGCCGGTACACGGTCTCGCGTAGCCCGGTCAAGGCCGTGACCAGCTCGGGGGTGACCGCGCCGTGGGGCGTCATGCCCGTTTTCGTGAGCCACTGCGGCAGGAAATCCGGCAGGTCGAGCCGGTCGACCAGTCTGGCGGGCGCGAGCCGCCACGACACCGTGTTGACCAGGTCAAGCGCGATGTGACCGCCGAGGAAGTCGTACCCGTGCCAACTGTCCGTCACGATCACCGAGTGTAACCTAACAAGCTAAACTGTGCTTAGGGTGTTAGCCTACCGATATGGCAACGACCGAAAGCGGATACGCGGCCGGCATACGAGTCGGTCTGGGGCTGGGCGTGCCGACGTTCGTCATGGCGATCACGTTCGGCGCCATGGCGCACGCACTGGGCTGGGGGATCCTGGCGCCGGTGGCCTGCTCACTGCTGGTGTTCTCCGGATCGGCGCAGTTCGCGATGGTTACGGCACTCGCGGGCGGCGGCGGGATCGGGCTGGCCGTCGGCGCGGCGGCGATGATCAACGCGCGGTTCCTGCCGATGGGGATCGCGGTCGCCGGGGACCTGAAAGGCGGCCGTCTGCGGCGGGCGCTGGAGGGGCAGGCGGTCGTCGACGCCTCATGGGCGGCGGCCCATCAGGGCAACGGCGAGTACGACCGCGAGAAGATGTTCGCGGCGACGCTCGTGCAACTACCGGCCTGGGTGCTCGGCACGCTGCTCGGCGCGCTCACCGCGCCGTCCGACGAGATCATCCACCGGTTCGGGCTCGACGTGGTGTTCCCGGCTTTCTTCCTGGTACTGCTGATCGACGAGATACGCGGCTCGGCCAGGGCCCGGCTGGTCGCCGCGAGCGCGGCGGTGCTGGCCGCGGTGCTGACGCTGGTCGTCCCCATCGGCCTGGCGATCATCGGGTCGGGCGGCGCCGCGCTGATCGGCCTGCGGGCCGGTTCGGCGGTGACCGCCAAATGAGTCCACTGTGGATAGCGATCCTGCTCGTCGCGGCCGTCAGCTTCACCATCAAGGCGGCGGGGCCTGCGTTGCTGGGCAACCGCCCGCTGCCGGCGCAGGCGACCGCGGTGATCGCGTTGCTCGCACCCGCACTCCTCGCGGGCATCGTCGTCACCGATTTCGCGGGCCCGTCATGGGCGGAGGCGGACTGGACGGTCGCGGCCGGACTGTCCACCGCCGCGATCACCTACCTGTTGCGCGCACCGGTTCTCGTCTGCGTGGCCGCCGCTGTCGCCGCCACCGCCTTGCTCAGGGTGTTCGTCTGAGGTCAGCCGACGCGGCTGGGCGCGGGGTCAGCGCTTGCCCGCGTCGACGGCATGACCGGCTCGGCGCAGATGTTCTTGGCCACCGACAGCAGTTGCACGACCTCGGCGGCGAACGTGAAGCCCTTGGCGTGCTCGACGGCCGCGTGGAACTTGCGGTACGCCTGGGTCATCCACTCGGTCATCGAGTCGTCCCTGATGACCTCGTGGGTGCGCACACCGTTGGTGCTCAACGTCAACTGCGAATAGTCGTCGTCATCGCTCACCGCGAAGTGCCCGACCGCCAGGCCGTTCTCGAAGTGCATGGTGATCCGCCGCTCACGCACCGGGGAGGTCAGATCCGAGCTGATCTCGGTCCGTGCGCCGAGGTTGTGCCGCAGCCCGACGCAGGCGCCGCCCATCCTGGGGACGACCACGTCGCCGACCGCGAGGTCGTAGC
This sequence comes from Kibdelosporangium phytohabitans, assembly GCF_001302585.1. Taxonomy (GTDB): domain Bacteria; phylum Actinomycetota; class Actinomycetes; order Mycobacteriales; family Pseudonocardiaceae; genus Kibdelosporangium; species Kibdelosporangium phytohabitans. Next base: position 3,872,098 of record NZ_CP012752.1, read on the forward strand.
CGGACGCGTGGGTCACGCGGGCCGCGCCCACGAGCCGCAGTGCGAGCGCGATTCCGTGCGGCAGTTCGACGTCGAACGCCGTCGGGTGGTCCGGTGACTTCAGCGAACGCCGGAAACGCGGTTCGTTCTGCGCGATGGCGATGGACTTGAGCGCACCGAACTTGCCGTGCCGGATCACTTCGCCCAGCCTCCCGGTGAGCGTGCTCGTCAGCCACGGTTCGACGACCTCGATGTGCAGGGCGTGTTTCCGGCGCAGCCTGATGATGCGGGCGAGGTCGTCGTTGTCGGCCGCGAGCGGCTTTTCCACGATCAGCTTGCGGAATCCGAGTTCGGCTAGTTCGGCGATCACCTGGAATCGTTCGGTCGGCGGTGTGCAGATATGCGTGACTGTGGTCGCGGGGTCGAGGATGCCGGACGCCTCGCGCACGCTGCGCACCACGCGCAGGCCGGGGCGTCCGGTCATGTCCACCTGGGGGTCACAGGCGACGATGTCCGTGTCGTCGAAGAGGTGCGCGACGCCCGCGCGCGCCTTGGCCAGTACCGGGAGGTGCAGGCCCGCTCCGGCACGCCCCAGCCCAACGACGAGTGACCGCACTGTTCCAGCCCCGCATTCCGCTCCGGGATCGAATGGAGAATCCAATCGCCGACATTAGTGAGGCCCCTCTCGCGGTCGTCAACATCCACGCGCTGTCTTGACCAGGAAGAGTGAACCGATTCACTGACCGGTTCTCGTCAGCCGGGATCGGTGACGTCCGCGGAATTGTGGACAAACACACGACAGAAAATTGTCGGCGTCATCCGGCACGGAAGGGCCCGCCCGGCAGCGGAAGGCTCGGGACCACCCCGTCGAGAGCTTGGCCGCACGTGCAGTTCTGGTCCGCCGGCAGTTCGTCGATCGTGCGGAACACCAGCTCGCGCAACCGTCCGATGTTGCGTGCGAACGTCTCGAAGACGCCCGTCTGGGTGACCGACTCGCCCGCGTCGACCCCGGCGTCGACGTCGGTGACGAGCGCGATCGGCGTGTAGCACTGGGCGAGTTCCCTGGCGAGCACGGCTTCCGGCATGCCCGTCATGTTCACCACGGTCCACCCTGCGGCCGCGTACCACTGGGATTCCGCACGGCTGGAGAAACGCGGCCCCTGGATGACGACCATCGTGCCGCCCAGCCTCGGCGGATCACCGAGCGCCGCGCCTGCCTTGTCCACCGCCGCACAACCGACCGGGCAATACGGGTCGGCGAACGAGACGTGCACGGCCCCGTGGTCGTAGAAAGTGCTTACGCGTCCCTGCGTCCGGTCCACGACCTGGTCGGGGACGAGGATGCTGCCGGGCCCGATCGCCGGGTCGAGCGAGCCGACCGCGCACGGCGCCAGCACCTGCCTGACCCCGAGCTGTCGCAACGCCCACAGGTTCGCCCGGTAGTTGATCCGGTGCGCCGGGACACTGTGGCCGGAACCGTGGCGTGGCAGGAAAGCCACCCGGCGGCCGTGCACCTCGCCGATGGTGACCGCGCCCGACGGAGACCCGTACGGGGTCGTGAGGGGCACCGTCTCGGCGTTGTCGAACAGCTCGTAGAAACCGCTGCCGCCGATCACCCCGATCGCGGCGGTGCTGTCCGGCAGTGCTTGCGACAGAGTCATTCCACCCTCCGTTCGGCGAAGGCGTGCCCGGTCGATTCCACCACTGCCGCGTGCGCGGCGACCACTCCGTCCATGCGGTGTCGTCAATCCGTCATGGGGCTGCCACGCCACTTCCACCCTTCTTGCCGCGGGTGACCCGGCAACTCCACCCGGTCGGTAGCCCACAGCAACGCCGTCCAGGAGTCCGTGACATCGGCAGTGGCATGCGGGAACATCCGGGCGACAACACGTGCGCACGTGTCGCGCGGCGGTTCGATGGGGACGCCGAGCCCGCGTGCGATGTCCACGCCGTGCACGAGCACTTCCACGCAGCCCATCCCCGCGAAGCCTTCGGGGTCGGAGGTACCGGTGGGGTGGTAGGCACGGACGGACGGCGCGGCTGTCCGTACCGCGGACGCCAGCAGTCCCGCGCCGACAATCATGAACTCCAGTACTTCGGCCGCGGAGGCGTCTTTGTCGGCGTTGGCGAGGAAACGCACGTAACGCTCGGCGGGCTGGGCGATGAGCTGTGCCGCGTAGGACAACAGGCAGTCCCCGAGGTGCTCTGCCGTGTGCCGGCTGTCCCAGTCGCCGGTGCCGGTCGCCGCTGCCCAGTCCCGATCGGTCACCGGACGCAGCGCGGTCACGACGCTGGCGACCGCCGCGTCCAGGTCGTCAGCGGTTACCGTCACCATGATCTCCTCGTGCGACTGGGAAAGTGGACGTGCGGTCAGCACTCGGCGGTTTGGGGATCCGCCCTGACGACATCATGTCCGGGACAACCATCGCTGGGCGTACGCGACCGCGTCCGCGAGGGGGAACAAGCGGGTTGCCGCCGCGCCGACCGTGCCGCGCCGGACAGGGCGGTCGCGTGCGAAGTCCTCGCCGAGTTCGCCGAAGCGTTCATCGTTGGTGGCGGTGTCGCGGACGGTCGTCCACTGCCTGCCTTGTGGTGTCATCACGGCGAACGATTCGTCGGTGGTGACAGCACCCGTAATCCGGTACTCGGCCAGGTGGAAACACGTACACGTGTCGAAGCCTGTGCCTAGCAACAGAACACGGGCGCCAGCTCGCTCCAGCCGGGCGAGCGGGCTCTGTTCGCCGTACTTGCAGTCCACCGCGTGGCCACTGGTGAGCTCGGCCGCTGCCGCGCCGACCGCGGCGAACGACGTCCGCGGGTGTGCGCTGCGCAGTGCTCCAGGCCAGGTACGCACCGATTCCGGGATCACGCCGACCTGTGTGGACGGTGTGACCAGGGGATCGTACGCGGGCATGGACGCGCGGATCGCCGGCCACCATTGCCTTGGCACCGGAGGGCTGGACCACCCCGCGGGGTCGGAGTTGTCGGCCGTCAGCGTGGGAACCACCAGCGTTCCGTGTGGTCCCAGCACTTCCAGGAGCGCTTGGACGACCGCGACCGCTCCGCCGGCCACCCAGCCGAGAGAACGCAACGAGGAGTGCACGAGCAGCGTTTCCCCGGCTTCGACGCCGGCCGCACGGAGGTCCTCGGCGATCGTTTCCGTTGTGCACAGCGGACCGGTCGGGGCGATCATGGTCCGATCATAGGGCCGGGATGGCAGTTCGCTTCACGGGAAGCCTGCGGGAAGACAGCCGCACGGCCGCGCCGCCGGCCCTGCCGCGACGCGAGCCCGTCGCGGTGTCCGGTGTGGTGGCTACACGGGCGATCGCCGAGATCGCCGTGTACGGCGCGAGGCCGGCGGCTGCTCCGATGGCCGCGCCACGGCACGGACGCGCCGGCGCCACCGCGCCCGCGGTGTGCTCGTGGCGGTCATCGGACTTTCCCCCAGCGAGGTGGTGTGCTCAGGACTGCCTTTCCTCAATCTTGCGTCTTCAAGTCGGCTTGATGTCAAATGGCTTCATGACCGACAGCGTCCGGATCGGCGAGGCGGCGGCTCTCTACGGCCTGTCCGCGTCCACCCTGCGGTGGTGGGAGGAGCAGGGCGTGCTGGGCTCACCCGAGCGGGTGGACGGCAGGCGGCGCTACGACGATCAGGATCTGCGCAGGTTGGGTCTGGCGTACCTGTGCTGCGTGGTCGGGATGATGCCGCTGGACCGCGCGGCCGTGGTCACCTCGGTCGGCATCGAGAACCAGCGGTGGCGCCACGAGGTGCGGGCGCAGGCCGAGCGGCTGCGGCAGCGGATCGCGCAGCTGGAATCGGCCCGCGACTACCTGCTGCACCTGATGGTGTGCACCAAGGACGACCCGTCGCTGTGCCCTGACCTTGACGAACAGCTGGTCGTCCGCACGCCGCGCGGTCGCGTCGACGAACCGGACCTGCCCGCCGCCGCGCGGGTCGCCAGGCGTTACGTAAATCGCGCGGACGATGACGAAAACCCGGGTGCGCCGACGTGCCCGGCGTGCCGGGCGCCCGTGCCGAAGGCCACACGCGGGCGACCGCGCGCCTACTGTTCGCCCGCGTGCACTGCTCGTGGCGCTGTTCGGCGGCAGGACGTTGACCGCGGCACCGGTCGGTATCGTCAGCCCGTGACTGACGGGCGCAAGCTGAAGGGGGAGCGGCGCAAGCGTGAACTGATCGAAGCGACGCTCCGCGTGGTCGCCAAGGAAGGTGTCGCGGGCGTCAGCCACCGGACTGTCGCCCGGGAGGCCGGTCAGCCCGCGACCGCCGCGGCGTACTACTTCGAAGGTATCGACGACCTGCTCACGGCGGCGCTGACCTCGTGCATGCACGAGGACGCCGACCGGATCAGGCAGGCGGCCACTGTGCGCGCGGTCGCCGAGAACATGGCGGAAGCGCTCAAGGACCCCGGCAGGCTGCTCGCGGAGTTCGAACTGTTCCTGCGCGCGGCCCGCAACCCGGACCTGCGCCGGTCGACCGACCGCTGGCTCAACGCGCTCGCCGACTTCGCCCGCCGGTACACCGACGACCCCAACCGAGTCCACGCGGTCGTCGCCGCCATCGACGGCCTGCTGCTCCAAGCACTGCTGACCAGCAGGCCGCCCACCGCGGCAGAGTTCGAAGCGGTGCTCCTGACGTTGCTGCCTCAGCCCTGACGGGCGAGAAGGTCCCAGCAGGCGCCGGCCTGCCGTCCTGACCGGAGCCCGGCTCACGCGAACGGATCGACGCCTGTCAGTTCGGCGCTGACCGACCACACCTGGGTAGCCAAGGCGGTGTCGGCCAGTTTGTTCCGGAGCGGCTCGAGCCGGGGCGCGCCACGGAGACCGAAGATCCGGGGACTCCACAACTGCCCGCCTTGGACGGCCGGATCGAGCACGGCACGCACGGCAGGCCACGCGCCCGCGTGTTTCCCTTGCAGCAGAAGGCCCGCGGGCAGGCCGCGCAGCCGCTCACCGGTGGTCGGGGTGTGCACCGGCGGGCGGGCCGGGGTGAGCGAGTCGAGCGCGCCGCCCGGGGTCGTCACCACGCTCAGCGTCGTGCTTCCGGTTGCCCGCAACCGGCGGTCGAGTTCGAGACCGAACAGCATCTGCGCCAGCTTCGAGCGGGCGTAGGCCTCCTTCGGCTCGTAGTCACGGGTGAAGCGGAGGTCGTCGATGTCGAGCTGTGCCGTCTTCGCCACGAGACTGCCGGTGGTGACCACACGCCCACCTGTCAGCAGCGGCGCCAGCCAGCCGACCAGCGCGAAGTGCCCGAGGTGGTTGGTGGCGAACACCAGCTCCTGGCCGTCCGGGTTTTCCCGCCGGGCCGGTTCTTCCAGCAGCATGCCCGCGTTGCACACGACAGCGTCGAGCCGGTCCACCGCGAGGCGCACCGCGGCGGTTTTCAGCGACTCGGGATCCGACAGGTCCAGCGGGAGGTGACGCACCCGCGCACCGGGGACGTGGGTGCTGATCGAGGCCATCGCGGCGTCGGCCCTGGCCGCGGCACGGCTGCCCAGGACGACGGTGGCGCCCGTGGTGGCGAGCTGCTCGGCGACGAAGTAGCCGATGCCCGCGTTGCCGCCCGTGACCAGGAAGGTCTTTCCCGGGGCGGGTGGCAGCCTGCGGACGTTCCAGGGGGAGGGGCTCATGGCACGAATATATCCGTAATGATTCCGAAGTCGGAATCACTATGAATTAGAGTCGACTTCGCTGGTCGGTAGGATGCCGGTATGGACAGGACTGGACAGGAGCCTGGACGGCGTGAACGCAAGAAGGCCGCGACCCGCCGGGCCTTGGCGGACGCGGCACGCAGACTGTTCCTGGAACGCGGGTTCGACCAGGTCACGGTCGCCGAGATCGCCGACGCCGCGGACACGGCCGTGTCCACGCTGTTCGTCCACTTCCCCGGCGGCAAGGAGGCGCTGGTCCTCGGCGACGGCGACGAACGCGAGCGCCTGCTGACCCGTGCGGTCCTCGACCGCGCGGAAGGCGTCCCCATCCTGCGGGCCCTTGAGGACTTCTTCGCCACCCGAGGACCGTTCGCCACCGACGCCGACGCGGAGTACCGCGGTCTCACCGCGCTCGTGGTGTCGACGCCTGCCTTACGGGCGTACGCCAGGACGTTGTGGACCAGCTGTGAGACCGCGCTCGTCCGTGTCATCGCCGAGCAGACCGGTCGCGACAGCGAGGACATGTCGTTGCGCCTGCTCGTCCGGTACGTCCTGGAGATCCCGGACATCGCCGGGGTGGAGGCCGAGCCGCGAGTCGCGTTGGACACCGCGTTCACGCACCTTCGGCGCGGCTGGCCCGGCTTCTGACCCCGTGCCCGGTTCAGCTCCGGCGCCTGCGGGCCATCAGCAGAACCACCCCGCCGACGAGGAGGAGCAGGCCGCCGAGTGCGATGAGCGGTCCGAACCGGAAACCCGTGCCGGCCAGGTCGTCCGAGTCGTCCACCGGTGCCACCTCGGGCCGTGTGGTGGTCACGGTCCCGCCTGTCGTGCTGCTGGTGGTGGTGGAACTGCTGGTGCTGCTGGACGTGGTGCTGGTGGTCGGCTTGGTCGAGCTCGTCGTCGTGGTGGTCGTGGTCGTCGACGTGGTCGTGGTCGGTTTGCCGCAGGTGGGCAGGTCACCGTTGAACGGGTACGCGTGCAGTTCGTTGCCCGTCCCGCCGCCGGTACCTCCGTGCGTGAGGGAACCGGTGGTGAAGAACCGGCCGTTGGTGCCGGGTGCGGTCACCGTGGTGGTGCTCGCCGGGTTGCCGACGAGGATGCTGCCCTGGAACTGGGCCGATCCCGCGATGGCGACCTCGGTCGCGGCCGGGAAGTTCCACAGTAGACGTTCACGCATGCCGTTGAGCTGACCGCCGTCCTGGATCTCGCCGGTGTACGTGGCGATCCGGCGTGCCGGTCCGACCAGGTTCACCAGCACGGTCGCGCCCGCGGGCACCCCGGCGAACTCGATGCCCTGTGCGCCGCCGCCGGAACCGGCGATGTCGAAGTCCACAGTGAACACCTGCAGCTTGGACTTGCCGTCGCCGGTGAACAGCGTCCGGTAGTTCTGGTTCACCGCGGTGCCGGTGGCCGGCGTGGTCGCGTAGCACGTGCTCGCCGTGGTCAACTGGGCGGCGAGACCCGCGTACGGCGAGAACGCCGCGGAGTCGGGTTTCTTCGTGCCCGTCACGTTTCCGGTGAGGGCTCCGGCGTGGTGCACGGTTCCGCCCTCGGCGATGAGCGTCTGGCCCGGTGCCACGGTGACCGCGCCGCCGGTGACGAGGAAATCGGATCCCGCGGGCGGCGGTACGCGGGAACCGACGCCCACGATGCCGATGTTGTACACCGACGACACGCCCGCGGCCTTGTTCTGGTCGAACTTGCCACCGACGACCACACGGCCTTCCGCCTCGGCCGCGGTCTGCCGCACCAGGAAATCGCGGCCGACGTAGACGCTGATCGCGTCGTCGCGTCCGGCGAACGACCCGTTGTTGATCGCGGGGAACGTGCCGGGGCACTCCGGGCCCGCGCACGGGCCGAGGCCGCCGGGCAGGGGATCGGCGATGCCCAGCGTGGTCACGGTGACTGTCGCGACCAGTGCCGCCGCTCCGAGGAAGCCCAGCAGGCGAGTCCGTGGCATGGTCCAGATGCTTGTGGCGCCAGCTGATTCCCGCGCCTATATACCACTTCATCGCCCGGCACGAGTGAACGATTCCGCTCGATCGGGTGGATTGTTGTTGTGGCGCATTGCTGTCAGTGAGTGCGGTCGAGGTCACAGTCGTGGTTGCGCCGAACAGCCCCGTTCTCCCGGCCGCCGCCGTGGTTGAGTTGATCACGGCCGGGCGCAGCCGATGCCCGGCCGGAGGGGATTTTCGTTATGCGCAAAGCACTTGCGATGCTCGCTGCCCTGGTGACGGTGGCGGTCGCCGCCCCGGTCGCGTCGGCAGCCGCGGAGCCGGAGCTCATCACCAGGACCCGCAACACGGGCAAGTACGTCGCCTTCACGTTCGACGACGGACCCAGCCCGGCCCACACGCCGCAACTGCTGGACGTGTTGCGGCGCAACAACGCCAAGGCGGTGTTCTGCCTGGTCGGCGACATGGCCGACTGGAACACCGCGCTGATCAAGCGGATCGTCGACGAGGGCCACACCCTCTGCAACCACTCCATGCGCCACAGCGACATGGAAACGCTGACACCGGACCAGATCCGCGCGGACATCAAGCAGACCGCGGACACCATCCGGCGCGCGGTGCCCAACGCCCGGATCCCGTACTTCCGTGCGCCGTACGGGCACTGGGGCGCCTCACCCGCTGTCGCCGCCGAACTCGGCTACAAGAACCTGAGCTGGACCCTGATGCCGGGCGACTGGGAACTGCCCGGCACGGACGAACTGGTCCGCCGGATCAGGGCGGGGCTCACCGAGACCGGCGTGATCACGCTGCACGACGCCGGTGGCGACCGCAGCCAGACCGTCGCCGCGATGGAGCGGCTGCTGCCGCAACTCGCCGCCGAGGGCTGGAAGTTCGACCTGCCCGCCTGACCTCCCCCGTTGCACCCTGGCCGACAGCGGCGTCGGCCAGGATCGCTCACGCTTCGATCATCGGCACGAGGAACTTCCTCGCCACGGCCCGCACCTGGACCTCGTCGTCCAGGTCGACCACCCGGCTCGGGGTGACCAGGAACGACGCCGACACCCGGGCCATCATCTCGGCCGCGAGTTCCACGTCCACGTTGCCGGAAATGTTTCCCGCGCGTTGCTCGCTGCGCAGCTGGCCCGCGACGAATTTCTGCACCGCCGCCAGCGTCGCCCCGTTGTCACTGATCATCGAGGGCAGCAACACGTCCGGTTCCGCGGTGAGCATGCCGCCGACCAGTGGATTTCCCCGAATCGCACGAAGTGCGCTGGCAAAACCGATCACCACGCGGTCCGCGGTGGTTTCGGCGTGCTGGATGTCGATCAGGAACTGGTCGAAGTACCGGCGGAACTCCCGCTGCACCACCTGCTTGACCAGCTCCTCCTTCGTGGTGAACCGGCGGTAGACGGTGATCCGGGAAACTCCGGCCTGCTTGGCGACGTCCTCCATGGTGGACCGCCGGATACCCATTCGGCAGAACTGGTCGTACGCGCCGTCCAGCACGCGCGTGGTGATTTCATCATGATCGTCGATACCGTCAACTGCGTCGGCCAACGCGCGCTCCAGTAACGACTCCGCGCCGGGGGGCGTCATTCTCACCCGCCTTCAAATTGAGTCTGGTGTTGTGGCGTGAATCATGCTCTCCTGGGGATGATACGCGGTTACGTCATCTGTATCACAGTACCAACCGCGGTCCGCGCGGCTCAAGGAGGAGTTCGGCGTATGAATGGGCTCAACAGGCGCAGGATGTTGCTGGTCGGCGGCGGTGCACTGGGTGCGTTGAGCCTGGCGGTGCCGGCGCGGGCGGGATCCGGTCCGGGCGCCGACCCGCGGTGGGTGTGGGACGAGGGAGCCGATCCGCTGGTGGCCTCCCTGATCGACCGTGGTGACGTGCCGAAGGTCAACACACTGCTGAAGACGTGGACGCGCAACGACCTGCCGCTGCCCGACGGGCTGCCGCCGGACCTGCGCGCGTTCATGACGAAGGCACGCAGGCCGCCACCGTGGGCTGATCAGTCCACATTGGAGGCGGCGGCCGACTTCCACAGGACCAAGGCGTTCTACCTCGACCTGCTCAACGGGCCGGGCAACGGCATCCTGAGCACCGCGATCCCCAAGGAAGCCCGCGCGGTCCACTACTCCAAGGGCGGCGCGGACATGAACGACCGCGTCGCCAAGACCAGCCTGTTCGGGTTCGCCGTCGGATCGCTGAACGGATACCGCCCCGCAGGCAAGGCAGTGGTCACCTCGGTGAAGACCCGGCTGGTGCACGCGGCTGTGCGGCACCTGCTGCCGCAGTCCCCGCACTGGGCGCGGACCGGCGGCGGCGAGATCCCGATCAGCCAGAACGACATGCTGGTCACCTGGCACACGCTGCCGACGTACGTGATGCGCAAGCTGATCGAGTGGCGCGTGCCGATGACCACCGCCCAGACCGGCGCGTACCTGCACCTGTGGCACGTCACCGCGCACATGCTGGGGATCAGGGACGAGTACATCCCGGCCACGTGGGCCGCGGCCGACGCGCAGTCCGACCAGGTGCTGCCCCCGGCGATGGGCCCCACCCGCGAGGGCGTCTCGCTGACCGACACCTTGCTGGGCATGCTGTCCGAGCAGACCAGTCCCGGCCGGCTCAACCGTCCCATGGTCAACGCGCTGTCCCGCTACCTGGTCGGCGACCAGGTAGCCGACTGGAACGGCATTCCGCGCGAGCCGGTCTGGGATCCGCTCGTGCGCTCAGCGTTCCCGAAACTCGTGGCGTTCCGGGAGAAGCTCGTCCCGCTGCCCCTGGTGCCGGAGATCGCGTGGGTGATCGAGGAAGCCGCGCGCGCGTACATCCTCTTCTACCTCACCAAAGGACAACCGGTCGGCATCGACATCCCCGAGATCAACCGTCCCACCCGATAGGAGTTGGCGAGCATGGATGGGTTGAGCAGGCGCAACGTGTTGCTGGCCGGTGGCGGCGCACTCGGCGCGTTCGGCGCGTTGGGTGTGGCAGGCCCGGCATGGGCGTGGTCTGCGAGCGGATCGGTGGCGGGTTCGGGAGCCGGTGCCGATCCCCGGTGGGTGTGGGACGAGGAGGCCGACCCGCTGGTCGCGTCCCTGCTGGAGCGCGGTGACGTGCCCAAGGTCAACAAGCTGCTGCGGACGTGGACCCGCAACGGCCAGGCGCTGCCCGATGGCCTGCCGCCGGACGTACGGGGGTTCATCGAGAAGGCGCGGCGACTGCCGCCGTGGACCGACCGGTCCAAGTTGGACACCATGGTCGAGGTCACCAGGGCCAAGGGGTTCTGGATCAACACGCTGTACGGCGTGGCCAGCGGCCTGATGAGCCCGGCCATCCCCCGTGAGGCCATCGCGGTCTACTACTCCAAGGGCGGCGCGGACATGAAGGACCGCATCGCCAAGACGAGCCTGCTCGGCGCCGACATCACCCAGCTCAACGCGTACGAGCCCGAAGGGCGCATGATCGTCTCGTCGGTGAAGACCCGGCTGGTGCACGCGGCCGTGCGGCACCTGCTGCCGCAGTCCCCGCAGTGGGCGCAGAGCGGCAGCGGCCAGATCCCGATCAGCCAGAACGAGATGATGGTCACCTGGCACAGCCTGCCGACGACCGTGATGCGCAAGATCCGTGACTGGAAGATCACGATGGCCCCCGCGCATTCCGACGCGTTCCTGCACCTGTGGCAGATCGCCGGGCACATGCTGGGGATCAGGGACGAGTACATCCCCGCCACGTGGGCGGCGGCCGAGACGCAGGCCCAGCAGGTCCTGGACCCGGTGATGGGCCCGACGCGCGAAGGCGTCGAACTGACCGAACTGATCATGAAGATCGTCTCCGACGTGGACGGCGGGCTCTCCCGGCCGTTGCTCAACGCCCTGATCCGGTACGTCAACGGGGACGAGGTCGCCGGCTGGATCGGCCTGCCGCGCGAACCGTTCTGGGACCCGGTGGTCCGCGACGGCTTCCCGAGGTTCGTCGCACTGCGCGAGAAGCTCGTCCCGTTGCCGCTCGTCCCGCGGATCGCGTGGACCATCGACGAGATCCTGCGCAAGGCGACGCTGGTCTTGCTCGGCTCGGGGCGGCCGATCAGCATCGAGATGCCCACCGCCAACCGGCCGTCCTGACCCGTGGACTCCAGCGGCGTCGGCCGGCGCTGGTTGTCCTGTGTTTGCGACCTGTCAGCATCTTGTCCGCACGCCTGACGCTGGACCTGTCGACTTCGTGACTGTCACGCCGTCCAGGTCCCTCGCGAGTTTCGTCGTCAACGGTGTCAGCGCCCCAGCCAGTGTTGGGCCGTCGTTCACTCGGTCGGCTGAGGGGCTTCAAGGTCACCGGGAGGTCACGCCGACACCTTCCGGGACGGGTCTGTGCATGGCCCGCCCCGAAAGGAAGAACGCATGATCACACGTCGGTCCTTGCTCATCGGCTCTGCCGCCGCCGTCACGACCGGAATGGCATGGGCTCCCACTGCGCGGGCTGCCGCGTGCGGACCGAACGTCGAACTGCGCGCGACCCCGGAGCTGGTGGTCACCGTGCGGACCAGGTCCGGGTGGGGCGCTGATGAGAGCTATCGCTTCAAGGACGGCAAGGAGGCGTGGACGCCCGAGTACTTCAAGCCGCAGACGCTGACCGTGCACCACGAGGGCGTGGGCACGGGAGGCGACCCCGCCGTGCGGGTGCGCGGGATCCACAAGCTGCATGCCGTGGACAACGGCTGGGGCGACATCGGCTACCACCTGCTGATCGGCTCCGACGGGGTGATCTTCGAGGGCCGGTGGTCCGGGGACGACTGCGTGCCGGTGTTCGCGGGCTCCGGCGTGTATCCCGTCAACGCCGCGCACGTGGTCAACTTCAACGCCAGCAACATCGGTGTCTGCCTGATCAACAACCTCAACACGGTCGAGCCCACGCCCGCCGCGCTGGAGAGCCTGGCGCGGGTGGCAGCCGTGTTGTCCGTGCGGTGCGGGCTGGATCCGCTCGGCACGACGAACTACGTCAATCCCATCAACGGCAAACGCAAGACCGTGCCCACGATGTCGCTGCACCGCGACTGGGCCGACACCGAGTGCCCAGGCGCGAAGCTGGTGCCGAAGATCCCGCAGGTGAAGGCCAGGGTGGCTGAGCTGGTCAAGGCCAGCCGGTGAACGGCCGGCCTTGTCGTGGCCGTCAGCGGACGTCGTAAACCAGCTTCTGGATCCCGTTGCCGTAGGACTCCGACTCGACCAGCGCGAGGTTCTGCTTGTCCTTGTCGGTGCCGCTGAACAAGCGCTTGCCCGCGCCGAGCAGCACCGGGAAGACCAGCAGGTGGTAGCGGTCGATCAGGCCGGCGTCGGACAGGTTGCGGTTGAGGGTGGCGCTGCCGTGCACGATGATCGGGCCGCCGCCGGTCCGCTTGAGGGCGGCGACGTCGTCGAGTGACCGCAGGATGGTCGTGTCGCTCCAGTTGGACACCAGGTCCTCGTCGCGCAACGTCGTCGACACGACGTACTTGGGCATCGCGTTGTAGCCGGCGAACTCCTCGGTCATGGTCGGCCACACCGGCGAGAACGCCTGGTAGCTGGCGCGGCCCATCATCATCGCGGTGGCTTCACCCTGCTCGCGGCCCTTGAGCTCGTACGCGGCAGCGTCGAACTCGATGTCCTTGAACGTCCAGCCGGTGTTGCGGTAGCCCGGCTCGCCGCCGGGACCCTCGATGACGCCGTCGAGCGAGACGAACGCGGTGGTGATCAGGGTGCGCATGGCGTGCTCCTTGGTTTCTTCTGCCGTGCTGTCGTCAGAGCGTCGAACGGGATCCGCCGGATCGACACTCCGCCGGGAAATTCTCGCGAGATTTTTCCAGGGACCTCTCCCCGGGGCTGCCGCGTACTGTCCGCAGATCCGCCGTCACTCCCGGTGAGAGGGGAAGCCCGTGCTGTTCCGGACGATGGGGGTACTGGAAGTCACCGACTCGGCCGAGGTGGTCGCCCTCTCCGCGGAGAAGCCGCGGCGCCTGCTGTTGCTGCTGCTCCTGCGGGCCAACCGCTGGGTGCCGGACGCGGAGCTGACGGACGCCGTCTGGCCGGACGGCGCGCCCGCGTCGGCCGCGGGCAACATCAAGAGCTACGTCAGCCAGCTGCGCGGCGTCCTCGGCCCGGCCGACGGGGCCAACCGGATCGACCGGCAGCCGGGCGCGTACCGGCTCAACGCCAGGCGCGACGAGATCGACGCGATCCTCTTCGAGGACCTGGTCGACCGCGGCCGGACCGCCCAGGACCCCGGGCACACCGTGAAGCTGCTGACCGACGCGCTGGACCTGTGGCGCGGGACGCCGTACGAGCAGTTGGACGTCCACCAGGCGAAACCCGAGGTCACCCGGTTGACCGAGCTGAGGTGGGCGGCCAGGCACATGCTGGCCGACGCCCTGATCGACATCGGTGACCGGTCTGCCGCCATCGCGCTGCTGCGTGCCATGACCGTGGACGACCCCCTGCGTGAACAGACGTGGCACAGCCTCATGACCGTGCTGCACAGCAGCGGCCGGCGGGCGGAGGCGCTCGCCGCGTACCAGGAGGTCAGGCGTGCGCTCGTCGACGACCTGGGGATCGAGCCGGGCGCTGAGCTGCGGGACGTGCACGAGAAAGTGCTGCGCGACGACGTTGCCCCAGTCCACACGGCCCCGCCCGCCCCGGTGGAACCGGTTGTGCGAAGACCGGGGCGCCAGTGGGCGATCGCTGCCCTGGCACTGGTGCTCGTGCTGCTGGCGTACGTGGTCGCGACCGAGGCGACCCCACCGGACTCGGCCCCATCGGACTCGACTGCTGTCTCGCACATCGGTCACAGCTGGGGGCAGCCGAGCACCGAGCTCGCCGGTGACCGCATAACGTCAGGGTGGGTGGTCAATGGTCCGTGGCCGAGCCACGCGGGCGGCCACTACGTGCCGGGCAATGTGACCACGCGGGACGGGAACGTCGTGATATCCGGCTCGCCCAACGGCGACACGGGCCACTTGTGGCAGACGGACGACGCCGTCAGCGGGAGGGTCGAGGCGAGGGTGCGGATCCCGCCCGGGTGCGCCTGCCACCGCCCCGCGTTCAGCCTCTGGTCGGTCACCGAGGAGCAACGGGCGGGCGAGATCGTCTTCCTCGAAGCGCCCGGCGGTGACCGGCAGACCGCCAGGTTCGCCATCCACCACCCCGGCCGCGGCTCGCAGACCGAGACCAAGCGCGTCGACCTGACCTGGTGGAACATCGTCGCCGTCGAGTGGGCGCCCGATCACGTCACCGGGTTCCTCAACGGGGAGAGGTGGTTCCACGCCCAGCGCGGACCGGGCGACAAGGCGGTCGCGCTGCGGCCGACGTTCAAGATCGACTGGCTGGGCGGCACGCGGCCGTCGTCGTCCACAGTGGAGGTCGACTGGATCCGCGTGTACGACCGCTGACGCGTGCGAGGATGAGCCGTACGTCCACGGCTGCCAGGGGAGAGGCTATGGGGCATGAACCCTTCAGGTTGACCAGGCGAACGCTGCTCGCGGCGATGGGGGCCGCTGCCGCCGCCGCGTGCGGGCCCGGTGGTCAGTCGCCGGCTCCCGGCGCGGGCGCGACGAAGGCCGTCAAACACCCCTATGGCGAGAGCACAGTCCCCGTGTCACCGAAACGGGTGATCACGCTCGACCCCGGGCAGGCGCTGCAGGTCGCCCTCGAGCACAGCATCCCGCTGGCCGCCTCGGCCACGCTGGACGCCGATCCGCCCGTGCCGCCGTACCTGCCCGCGCCCGCCCAGCCGTTCGAGCACCTGGGGTTCGGTCAGGTCGACGTGGAGAAACTCGCGACCTTCGGGCCGGACCTGATCATCGGCAACACCGCGTCCTTGCAGGACAAATACCCCGCGGTGGCCGGCCTCACCGCGACGGTCGCGTACGCGAACACACGTGACAAGGTCGAATGGCACGAGGCGGCGCTGACGGTCGCGGAGATCCTCGGCGTGCGCGAAGCCCAGCAACGCAAGCTCGGCGAGTACCGTGCCCGCGCGTCGGAATTCCGCACGCGCAACGGGCAAGTGCTCGGTGCGAAGAAGGTCGTGCTGCTCCGGTTCACCACCGACGAACTGCGGATCATCACCGACTCCGTCATCTTCCCCTCGCGCGTGCTCACCGACGCCGGGGTGCGGCGCACGCCGTCCAGCGCGCCCGCCAAGGCGGGGGACACGTTCACCAAGGTGTCGCCGGAACAGGTCGGGGTGCTCGCCGACGCCGACGTGATCCTGCACATGAGCGGCGGCGGGGCGTTCGACGGCGGCAAGGTCACGTCCACGTTCACCAAGTACACCGGCGGTGAGCTGTGGAAGCGGCTGCCCGCGGTGCAGGCGGGCAAGGTCTTCGAGGTGCCGAGGACTTCCTGGTGGGACGGTGGCTCGTCGTCCGCGGCCACGTCGATGCTCGGCGACCTCGACAAGATCCTGCCCACGCTCTAGCGGACCGCCCTGCGCCACCGGGTACCGAGCACGATAGCCAGGTACAGGCCGCCGAGCGCGCCGGTGGCCACGCCCGCGGGCAGGTCACCGGTCGGGAACACCTGCTGGCACGCCAGATCCGCACCGAGCAGCAGGACCGCGCCGACCAGTCCCGACGCGGCGAGGCTGGGACCGGCGGCGTTGACCAGCCGCCGGGCGATGTGCGGCGCGGCGAGCGCGACGAACGCGATCGGCCCGGCGCTGGCCACCGCCGCGCCTGTCAGGCCGACGGCGATCACGAACAGCGCCGCCCTGCTGCGCTCGGGCGTGACACCGAGACCCGCGCTGGTGTCGTCGCCCATCTCCAGCAGGGTCAGCCGCGTGGACAGCACGAACGCCGCCGGGATCAGCACCGCCGCCGCGACCGTGGCGATGGTGACGTGGTCCCACGTCCGGTCGAGCAGGCTGCCGGTCAGCCACACCGCGGCGCGGTAGGCCTCGTTCAGGTCGGCGCTGATCAGCAGGTACCGGTTGACCGCGGCCAGCAGCGCGGCGATGCCGATCCCGGCGAGGACGAGCCGGTAGCTCACGACACCGCGGCGGTAGGCGATGACGTAGACCAGGATCGCCGTGGCGAACGCTCCGGCGATGGCGCTGCCCGCGACCGCGGCGGCACCGCCGCCGAACACCAGGATCTGCAGGAGCGCGCCGGTCGCGGCGCCACCGCCGAAACCGAGCACGTCCGGGCTGCCCAGGGGGTTGCGGGACAGGCTTTGGATGATGTCCCCGGCGACGCCGAACATGATGCCGACCAGCACCCCGGTCAGCACCCGGGGCATCCGGACCGCCCGGAACACGTAGTCGACGCCTTGCGGCCCAGGGGTTCCCGTCAGCATCGACAGCACTTGCCCGACCGGGATGGTGAACTTGCCGACGGTCAGCGCGTACCCGACGAGCACCACCACCAGAACACCGAGCAGCGCCGACGTGGCGAACGCGCGAGGGGAGTAGCGCAGCGAGAGACCGGCGACCCGGATGCTGCTGCGTGCGCTCATGCGACGGCCCGCTTGCGGCGCACGAGGAACACGAAGAAGGGCGCGCCGACGATCGCCGTCATGATCGACACCCGCAGCTCGCCGGACGGCAGCACCACGCGGCCGAGGATATCGGCCAGCAGCACCAGTACCGCGCCGATGACCGCGGCGAACGGCAGCAGCCAGCGCTGGTCGGCTCTGGTGAAGACCCTGGCGATGTGCGGCGCGGCGAGCCCGACGAACGCGATCGGCCCGGCGGCGGCCGTCGCCGCGCCCGCGAGCAGCAGCACCGCGATCCCGGTCAGGATCCGCGTCCTGGCGATCCGGACACCGAGCCCGCCGCCGAGGTCGTCGCCGAGCGCGAGCGCGTTCAACGGTGGCCCGAGCAGCAGCGCCAGCACGGTCCCGGCGGCGAGGAAGGGCAGGAGCTGGCCGGTGACCGACAGCTCCGGCTTGGCGACGTCACCGACGATCCAGAACCGGTACTCGTCGAAGGCCTTGGGGTCGAGGAACACGATGCCCTCGGTGCACGCGACCAGCGCCGCGCCGACCGCCGTCCCGGCGAGCACCAGCCGGACGGGCGCTGTCGTCGGTGGGCCGGTGTTGCCGATCAGGTAGACCAGCGTGGTGCTGATCGCCGCGCCCGCGAACGCGAACCAGACGTACCCGGTGAACTGGCCGATGCCGAACCCGACCACGGCGACCAGCACACCGAACGCCGCACCGGCGTTGACGCCGAGGATGCCCGGGTCCGCGATCGGGTTGCGCGTCAACGACTGCGTCAGCGCACCGGCGAGCCCGAGTGCGATGCCGGCGCAGATCCCGAGGACCGTGCGGGGCATCCGCAGGTCGTGCACGATCACGGCCGCGTCGCTGCGGTCGTCGGACAACAGCACACGCAGCGCCTGGCCGATACCGACCGGCTGTGAGCCGACAAGCAGGCTCCCGACCGCGACGGCCCCGAGAACGCCGAGCACCGCCAGCAGCAGGTACGTCATCCGCACAGCACGACCTTAGCCGCGTGAAACGCGCACCATGTCCTCGTGCTCGACGACCTTTATCCGCTCACGGCCGCGTTCCCGGCCGAGGCCACGCTCGTGTTCGTCGAGACGCAGCCAGCCGTTCCAGGTGGTGTGGTCGATCCCGCGGGCCGAGAGGAGGTCCTCGATGGCGCCGGGGTGCCGGTGCGGCGCACTGGGCAGGGTCGGCGCGTCGGTGAGCAGGCTGTTGATCGTCTCGGCCGCGCATCCCTTGGTGTGTCCGATCAGGCCGATCGGGCCGCGCTTGACCCACCCGGTGACGTAGACGCCTTCGAGCTGGTTGTCGTCGATGCCCAGCACCCGGCCGGACTCGTGCGGCACGACCCCGGCGTCGTGGTCGAAGGGCAGGTCGGCGAGGTGCGACGGCAGGTAGCCGACCGCGCGGTAGACCGCCTGGACGTCCCAGTCGTGGTAGCGGCCCGTCCCGCGGACGTTGCCGTCGCCGGTGAGTTCCGTGCGCTCGGTGCGCAGGCCGGTGACCACGCCGTTGTCGCCGAGCACCTCGACGGGGGAGTGGAAGAAGTGCAGGTGCAGCCGCCTGCGGTGCGGGCGGCGGTCGCGGATCGCCCACTCCTGCAACGTCTTCACCACCATGTCGACCTGTTTCGAGCCGCGGATGGCCGTCATCGAGCCGTCGTCGAACTCGATGTCCTCCGGGTCGACGACGACCTCGAAGGTGCTGGAGTGGTCCAGTTCCCGCAGTTCCAGCGGCGTGAACTTGGCCTGGGCCGGACCGCGCCTGCCGAAGACGTGGACGTCGGTGACGGCGCTGCCGAGCAGGCCGGCGAAGACGTTGTCGGGGATCTCGGTGGACAGCATCTCCTCGGCGGACTTCGCCAGCACCCGGGCGATGTCGAGCGCGACGTTGCCGGCTCCGATGACGGCGACGCTGCCGGCGTGCAGCGGCCACGTGCGTGCCACGTGGGGATTCCCGTCGTACCAGGACACGAAGTTCGCGGCGCCGTAGCTGCCGTCGAGGTGGATGCCGGGGATGTCGAGCGGCCGGTCGTCGACCGCACCGGTGGCGAAGACGACCGCGTCGTAGTGCTGGCGGAGGTCGTCGAGCTTGAGGTCCATGCCGTAGTGGACGTTGCCGAACAGCCGGACACCGGGCTTGCCGAGTACGCGGTGCAGCGCGTCGACGATGCCCTTGATGCGCGGGTGGTCGGGCGCGACGCCGTACCTGATGAGGCCGAACGGTGCGGGCATCCGCTCGAAGATGTCGACGTCGACCTCGGTGCCGGACTTGGTCAGGAAGTCGGCCGCGTAGATACCGGCGGGCCCGGCGCCGACGACGGCCACCCGTAGTGAACGGTTCACGAACACCCTCTCCTGGATCATCACTCCCTTTAAAGTAAGGCGAGCCTTACCTAATTGCACTGTGATGTCGGCTACCGGGCCCGCGGCACTAGCCTCACGCGGGTGGGTGATGTCGAGTCGTTGCGGTCCTCGCTTGCCTCAGCGCATGGCGTGGCCCGTGTGCGCACTGCGCAGACGCTGTATGAGCTGACCGGTCTCGACGAGTACGTGTCCGAGGTGGCCGCGGTGCTCGAAGGCTTCGGACACCGGGATGAGCGAGCCGAGGCAGCCAAAGCACTGCGCACACTGCCGATCACCCCGCGATCGCTGGCCGCGTTGCACCGCGGGACGCTCGACCCGGAGGCGCTGGTGCGCCACCACAGCGCGAACGGCCTGCTCGGGCTGGCCGAGCGGAAACCCGAACCGGCGGTCGACGCCGTGCCCGGCGAGTTGCTCGCCGCGTTCGCCACGCGGACTGCCGGGACTTACGGCGACCGGGCGAGTTTCGCGGTCGAACTGGGCCCCGCCGACTACGCCGCGCCCCACCACCGGGCGGCGAGTGTGTACCTGGCAGGCACCCGGCTGTCCGGGCCGGACCGGTCACACGTGCCGGCGCTGCGCAACATCGGCGTGTACACCACGTACCCCGACCGGGCGCCCGACTACCCGAACCTGCGCGGCACACTGGAGCACTTGGGTTTCGCCGGCCTGCCCGAATCCGTCACGCTCGACGAGCGGGAGACCGCCGCCACAATGGACGCCGTGGCCGCGGCGCTCGACTTCGACACCGACGTTTCCCGTTGGTGTGCCACGGAAATCCTGATCGGAGACCGGTCGCGGCTCGCGCTGGAGATCGGACCGGCCGACCCGGCTGGAGGCCAGCTGCGCGTCTGCACGCTGTGGCTGGACGGCGCCATCGCCACACCGTTCGACAACATGGCGTACGTGCCGCAGTTCGCCCACTCACTGCGGTTGGACGCCGCCCGCTACCGCGCCGGGCTGCCGACGGACTTCGCGTACTGGGGCCCGACCACCAACGATCTGGACGGGGAGTTGCACCCGGACGGCACGCTCCACTACCGGCTGCGCTCACTGATCGACGGCGTCGGCGACCGCGGAGGGACGGTACGGCTGCGTGTCGACGAGATCATCGCTGTCCTGGAGGAGGCCGCTGACGTGCTGACAGCCGGTCCGTGAACGATCAGGTGTCGATGATGAACCAGTTGTCGTTCATGTAGGCCAGCGTCTGGATCCCGAGCTCGTTCTCGGCGATCGGGACCGATGCCTTGATCGCGGCGGCCGGGATCGTCACCCGGCCGGGCTTCACCTGGACCTTCGCCGAGTCGATGGTCGCGGTCTGCAGCGCCTTCTTCTTGGCCGCGGGGAGCATCCGGAACATCGCCTTGAAGGCCTTGTCACACGGCATCGGGACCGTCTTCATCGCCGGTGCCGCGATCTCGCAGAGCGGCACCGTGTCCTCCCTGCCGATGGCGTGCAGGGCCTGCTCGTACCGCTGGATGGCGCCTTCCTTGGTGTTCGGCACGGCGACGGGCGTGGCCGGTCGGGACGGCGGTGTGCTCGAACTGGACGGTGGGGTGGGTTCGCCCTCTTCCGGGGCCTGGCACGGCTGGTCGGTGAACGCTTCGTTGCGGATCTGTTCGGTCTTGTGCCTCGACGGGCCCGCCGGGCCGGTCTGGCCCTTCTCCAGTTTCGTTTTCAGGACCTGGTCGCCGCCGTGCACCACCGGGTTCCCGCCGACCTCGCCCCAGCCGCCCGCGTAACCCCACCACGGCTGGTGCTCGACCTCCCGCAGGTCGTTCCAGATCTCCCAGCGCTCACCGGACTTGCTGGTCTTGTCCTCGAGGCCGAGGCCCTGCGACCAGTCCGGCAGCTCCTTGTTGCGGTAGCTCACGTCACCGACGGGGTAGGACGCGTGGGTGCCGACGGCGGAGTAGACGGTGCGGCGCCCGGCCGTCTCGTCCACTTCGGTCAGCGGCCTGCGACATTCGTGCCCGTGGTACGCGTACACGATCGCTTCCGGGCCTTTGGCGTTGTCGACGACCACGGTGACGCGTTCCCAGTCGCCCTCGTGGTTGCCGCCGCCGACCGGGCTCGTCCACTGGTTCCACGGGAAGAAGAACCAGTACACGTACCCGGTCTTGCCCTTGTGCGCGTCGATTCCGTCCACGTACTGCACGTAGGCCGGTGCTTTGGTGCTGCCTTTGTCGTGCAGGTCGTTGCCGGCGTCGAGGAAGTAGCCGTCGGCGCCCAGTTCCGCGTTGTCGAACGGGCGGGTCGGCTCGGTGGTGTTGAACTCGCGTCCACTTCGCTCACACGGCGGCACGCTGCTGGCCAGCCCGGCCGCCTTCCGCATGCGGTAGCGGTTGGGGTCGGTGAGCGACTGCGGTGTGGGGTCCTTGTCGACCTCCTCGTCCTTGCAGCCGCCGTCGCGGTTCCAGCGCAGATCCGAGCCGGCGATGAACGCGGTCGCGTCGATCGGCCTGTGCTTCTCGTCCTTGCCGAGGATCACCACGGGCGCGTACTTCCTCGCCAGTTCGATCCGGTTGCTCTGGTCGGTGGGCGGCGAGGTGTTCTCGGCAGGCGTCTCGCATGCCGCCAACGTCACCAGCGCACAGGCACCGAGGACCTGGACCACTCGCATCTTCCCCACACCCCTGTCGACCGCGGATCGCACTGCGATTGTCACTCTGCCCGGCCCTTCTTGCACTTTTCTTCCGAATCGGCTGAGTGCAACCGCTCAAGCGGCACCCTTGCCGGTCTCGATACCGTGTGGACATGGTGCCCTTGCGCCGTGCCTGTGCCGTGCCGGCCACGAACTTGGGCAAGACCCCGGAGGTCGACGCCTGCCACCGCGTCGAGTTCGACTACTACGAGGCATCCACAGGACCCGATCGGGTGGGCCTGTCCCGAGAACGCCGTCCCGTCGCCGCCGCCGCCGGAACGCGACATCCCGCCGCGACCGGGCCATGCGGGAGATGTCGTGCGGCGCGGAGGCCGCGCTGACTGGCTGAATTCGGTCGTGGTCGTGGTCGTGGCCGCGTGCCTGCGAGGATGCGGTCAAGATCAACCGAGAGGGGCCAGTCATGCTCACCCCGCCGGACACGGTCACCGACGACGCCGTCCTCGGCGCCGTCCGCAAGTACTGGCTCGACGACGCCGAGACCGCGACCCACCTGCCCGTCGGCTTCGGCGCACACCATTGGAAGGTCACCGGCAGCAGGCAGCTGTTCGTGACGCTGGACGGGCTGGCGCCCAGGCACACCGACGAGTCGCTGGAAGGCGCGTACGCCGGTGCGGCCGCGCTGGCCAAGGCGGGGATGTCCGCGGTCTGGCCGTCCCTGCCCGCCACGACCGGCACGTTCACGGTCCGTCTCGGTGAACAGGCGCTCAGCGCGGCCGACTGGCTGGACGGCGTCACACCGACCGAGGACCAAGCGGCCGAACCGGAGCATCTCCGTGAGGTGATCGCGGCGCTGGAGGTGTTGCACGGCAGCACACCGCCACCCGGTATCCCCGTCTGGAAACCGCGTGTCGGCGCCGGCTTCCCGCAGCTGACGGCGCAGGCCGTGAGCGAGCCGTGGACAGCGGGGCCGCTGGGCGAGCAGGCCAGGACCGCCATCGCCGCGCGTCTCGACGACATCGCCCACTGGACCGCGCGCTACCTCGACCTGGCCGGGCGGGCGCAGCGACAACGCCACACCTGGGCGGCCACCCACGGCGAACCGCACAACGACAACCAGGTCCGTAGCGCGCAGCGGCTGTACTTCGTCGACTGGGAGTCGCTCGCACTCGCGCCGCGTGAGCGCGACCTCGTCGACCTGGCCGGGTCCGTCGACGCCGACCCGGCGATGATCGAGCTGTTCCGGCTCGACTGGCGCCTGTCGGAGATCGCCGAGTACACGACCTGGTTCACTCGTGCGCACACCGGTGACGTCGACGACGTCACCGCACTGGACGGGCTGCACGAGGAGCTGCGGGCCGACGACTGAGCGGAGAGGCGATGGACCTGCTGCAGCTGCGGTACTTCCAGGCCGTTGCCCGGCGGGAGCACATCAGCCAGGCGGCCGAGGAGCTGCGCGTCGCCCAGCCGTCGGTGAGCCGGACGATCGCGCGGCTGGAGAAGGAACTCGGCGTCCCGCTGTTCGACCGCCAGGGCCGCCAGGTGCGGCTCAACTCGTTCGGCACGGCGTTCCTGCGACGGGTCGACCGGGCGCTCGGTGAGCTTGACGAGGCACGCCGCGAACTGGCCGACGCCGCCGGCCTCGAGCACGGCCGGGTCGTCGTCGCGGCGGAGACCCTGCTGACGGTCACTCCGCTGGTGGCGCGGTTGCGCGCGGAGTATCCCGGAGTCGACGTCCGCCTGTTCCAGTCCAACGCCGACACCATGGTGCGTCAGCTCGGCGATCGGGAAGTCGACCTGTGCTTCGCCTCCCAGCCGCTCACCGGTCCGCTGCTGCGGTCGGCCGAACTGTTGCGCGAGAAGGTGTTGCTCGCTGTCCCGGCGACGCATCCGTTCGCGGCCGGTGACCGGGTCGGGGTGGCGGACCTGGCCGGGGAGCCGTTCGTGACCTCGCGGGCCGGGTACTGGCCGAGGGCCCTGCTGGAGCGGATCTTCGCGGGCACCGGGTCGCGTCCGGTGATCGCCTGCGAGTGCGACGAGCTGGGCACGTCGGCGGACCTGATCAGTGCCGGGCTCGGCGTCGGGCTCGTGCCGGAGATGTCCCGCGGGGCGCCGACGCCGACTCAGGGGCCTGTGGTGTGGGTCGAGCTCGACGCACCCGGTTGTGAACGCGTGTTGAGCCTGGTGTGGCGCGCGGACACCTACCTGCCCGCGGCGGCGCAGAAGCTGCGCGAACTGGCCCACGTCATGCTCTCCAGGCTATGAACTCATGGCGAAATTGGTCGTGGATGTTATAAGCGGGAGCTTCTAGCGTCCCAGTCATGGACGTTGTGGACCTAGCCCGGTTGCAGTTCGCGGGAACGACCAGCATCCACTGGCTGTTCGTCATCCTGACGCTGGGGCTGGTCCCCCTCGTGGCGGTCACGCACACAGCGGCGGTGCTCAGCCGTGACCAGGCCCGCAAAGCCGTGCTGCTGAAGGCGACCCGCTTCTGGGGCCAGCTCTACGTGGTGAACTACGCGCTGGGCATCGTCACCGGGCTCGTCATGGAGTTCCAGTTCGGGCTGGGCTGGAGCGGCCTCGGCAAGTTCGCCGGCAACGTCATCGGCGCCCCGATCGCGCTGGAAACCCTCGTCGCGTTCTTCGCCGAGTCCACTTTCCTCGGGATGTGGATCTTCGGGTGGGGGCGTCTGCGGCCCGCGGTGCACGCCACGCTGATCTGGCTGGTCGCGCTGACCGCGTACGCCTCGGCTTACTTCATCCTGGTGGCCAACGGCTTCATGCAGCACCCCGTCGGTTACGGGGCACGCGACGGGACGGCCTACTTGACCGACCTCGCCGCGGTGATGACCAATCCCAGCGCGTTGCTCGCCCTCACGCACATAACCGCGGCCGCGTTGATGACCGGAGCGATGTTCGTGGCGGGCGTCAGTGCGTACCGTTTCCTCAAGGGAGATCGAGAGTTCTTCCAAGGATGGCTGCGGTGGGGCACGGTTGCCGCCGCGGTGCTGAGCATCGCGGTGTACGAGGTGGGCGCGCTGCAGTATCCGTTGCTGGGCACGACACAACCGGCGAAGCTCGCCGCGCTCGAAAGCAACGGCGTCGTCGCGCAGGCGCACGACATCATGCTGTACATCGGCTACAGCATCAACACCATCACGGTGCTCGCGGCGATTCTGGTGTTCTTCAAGCGGATGGTGCGGTGGATCGCGTGGTCGGCGATCGTGACCGTCCCGCTTCCGTTCGTCGCTTCCCTTGGCGGATGGCTGTTTCGTGAGATCGGCCGCCAGCCTTGGATCGTGTACGGCGAACTCACCGTCGACCAAGCCGTTTCCCACGTGAGCGCCGCGACGATGTGGACCTCGCTCGTCGCTTTCCTCGCCGTCCTGGTGGCTTTGGCCGTCGCCAACTGGTGGCTGATCGCGCGGTTCGTGCGACGCGGGCCCGACGGTGTGCACATCGGCCGAGAGGAGCAGTTGTCGTGAGCCTGGAGATGGTGTGGCTGGTCCTGATGGGACTGGTCCTCGGCGCATACTTCGTGCTGGGGGGTTACGACTACGGTACGCAGATCCTGTACCCGCTCGTCGGCCGCGATGAACGTGGCCGGCGTGTGGTGCGGGCGGCGCTCGGCCCGTTCTTCTTCGGCAACGAGGTGTGGCTGATCGCCTTCACCGGGGTGTTGTTCGGCGCGTTCCCGATGCTGGAGGGCACGCTCATCTCCGGCCTGTACCCGTTGTTCCTGCTGCTGTTGCTGGGACTGGTCGTCGGCAAGGCCGCGGTGCAGCTGCGCGGGCTCGTGCGGAACGCCAGGGCGTGGGACGGCCTGATCGTGGCCGGTGGGCTGATCGCGGCGACGAGCTGGGGCCTGGTGATCGGTGCGCTGCTCAACGGAGTCCCTTATGGGACGGACGGTGTCGTCACGTTGGACTGGTCGGACGTGGTGAACCCGTTCGTGGTGATGGCCGGTGTGAGCAACGTGATTTTGCTGTGTGCGCACGGCGCGGTGTTCCTGACGCTGCGCGTCAGCGGTGACATCGTGGAGCGGGCCGGAAAACTCGCACGGCCGCTGCTGCTGGCGGCAATCGCGTCCGTGGCGGTGACCGCGGCGTTGAGTGGCGGCACGGCGGTGACTCAGCCGACGGCCGCGCTCCTGGTGGTCGCGGTGCTTGTCGTCGCGCTGACGGCAGCGGTGTTCCTCGCTGCCCGTGATCGTTCCGGGTGGGCGTTCGTGGCCACGTCATTGTCGGCGCTGTTGCCTGTGCCGCTGGTCGGACTCGGTCTGTACCCGTACTTCCTGGTGTCCGCCGAGGGCGGGATGACCATCGCTCAGGGCGCGGCCGATCAGGCCACGCTGGTGACGCTGCTGCCGTTCGGGCTCGCCCTGGTACCGGTGATCGTCGCCTACCAGGCCTGGAGCTGGTGGCTGTTCCGTGGTCGCGTCAGCCCGGCCACACCCACCTACTTCTGAGGCCGGACATGAAAGCGACACAACGCAGGCTGACACGTGAAGTACCCGCCATCCGACGGCACATGGTCGTGACCGGGCTGTTGACGACCGCGACCGCGACGTGCGTCGTGCTCCAGGCGAGCCTGCTGGCACGGGTCTTGTCCGGCGCGGTGGTATCGCTGATGTTCGGGTTGGCGGGGGTGGTGGTCGCGCGTGCTGTACTGGCTTGGGCGCAGCAGGTGCTCGCCCAGCGCGCCGCCGCCACGGTCAAAGCCGAGCTGCGCGGCCGGGTACTCGACCACGTCCGGCATCTGGGGCCGTTGCAGGCAGGACGGGAGCGGCACGGGGAACTGGCCACGACGGTCACCCGCGGACTCGACGCACTCGACCCGTACTTCACCGGCTACCTGCCCAAGACCGTGGGCGCCGCGGTTGTGCCGCCGCTGGTGATCGCCTGTCTCGCGGTCACGGACTGGGTCTCGGCCGTGGTCGTCGTGGTGACGTTGCCACTGATACCCGTGTTCGGAGCGTTGGTCGGGTTGCACACCCGTAAGCGGACCGAACGCCAGTGGGCGTTGCTGTCACGGCTTGGCGGTCATTTCCTCGATGTTGTCGCGGGCTTGCCGACGCTGCGGGCGTTCGGCAGAGCACGTCACGAAATCGGTGTGGTGCGCCGGATGTCGGACGACCACCGGCGCGCGACCATGCGCACCCTTCGCGTGGCGTTCCTGTCCTCGCTTGTCCTGGAATGGGTGGCCACGCTGTCGGTCGCGCTGGTGGCGGTACCGGTGGGTTTGCGGTTGCTGAGCGGGAGCGTGGACCTGGAGACAGCGCTGACGGTGCTTCTCCTCGCACCAGAGGCCTATTTGCCGTTGCGCGCGGCCGGTTCGGCGTTCCACGACAGCGCGGAGGGAGTCGCCGTGGCCGACCAGGTGTTCGCCGCGCTCGACGACGTTGCGCCGCCCCGGCGAACCGGGACTGGTGCCGTGCCGGATGTACGCACCAGTGACCTGGTGTTCGACCGCGTCACTGTGCGGTACCCGGATCGGGACGTGCCGGCGGTCACGGGGGTATCGATGGAGGTGCGGGCGGGGGAGTGCGTCGGTTTGATCGGGCCGAGCGGTGCCGGCAAGTCGACGCTGCTCGCGGTCCTGCTCGGCTTCGTCGAGCCCGAGTCCGGCCGGGTCCTGGTGGGCGGGCATGACCTCGCGGACCTCCCGGTGGACGCCTGGCGCGAGCAGGTCGCGTGGGTACCGCAGAAGCCGCACCTGTTCGCGGTGTCCGTCGCCGACAACATCCGGCTGGGACGGCCGTGCGCGCCGATCGAGGACGTCGTGGCAGCAGCCCGTGCCGCATCGGCGGACGAGTTCGTCACGCGCCTGACCGACGGGTACGACACCATCCTCGGCGAGAACGGAACGGGACTGTCCATGGGGCAACGCCAGCGGATCGCGATCGCCCGCGCCTTCCTGCGCGACGCGCCCATCCTCCTGCTCGACGAGGCCACGGCCCATCTCGACCCGGCGAGTGAGGCGGCGGTCGCGGCCGCGTCCGCACGGCTGATGGCGGGACGTACAACGCTGGTCATCGCCCACCGCCCGGCACTGCTCGACCACGTCGACCGGGTCGTCGAAGTCCACAGCGGCCGGGTTGCCGGGCGAACTCGGAGCACCGTATGAACCGCCGGTTGCTGCTCGCGGTGGTTGCCGCGGTCGCGGCCGAGCTGGCAGCCGTGGCGTTGATGGGCACCGCTGCTTGGCTCATCGCACGCGCTTCCGAACACCCGTCGATATCGGCTGTGGCGGTGGCCATTGTCGTCGTACGGGCACTCGCGCTCGGCCGTGGCGTTCTCCGTTACGCCGACCGGCTGCTCGGGCACGATGTGGCACTGGCCGCCGTGACCAGGAAACGCACTCGCGTGTACGAGGCACTGATACCACTCGCGCCGGACGGTATCGGGGCGTTCCGCAGCGGAGATCTGCTGACACGGCTGGTGGACGATGTCGACTCTGTACAGGAGCTGTTGCTGCGCTGCCTGATCCCGGCAACAGTCGCTGCCGGGGTCGTGATATCGGCGGCCGGGTTCACCGCCGCGCTGTCGCCGCCCACGGCTGTGATACTCGTGGCGGGACTTGTTGTTGCGGGGATTCTGGTTCCCTGGTTGGTTTTCGTGTCCACACGTGCCAAGAAGGACCCGGGCGCGCTGGCCGCGCACACCACCGACCTGCTGCGAGGCGCAGCGGATCTCGCCGCCTGCAACGCGACCGGCTCAGCGGTGGCGACCGCGCGGCGACTCAGCGCTCAGGTGGCCGCGTCAGAGCGCCGCAGGGCGATGACATCGGGCCTTGCCACAGCAGCGATCCTGTTCATCCAAGGAGCGACTGTGATCGCCGCCGTCATCTCCGTCCGGCACGCGGGACTTCCACTGGCCACTGCCATTGTGCTTGTCGTGCTGACACTGGCGGCGTTCGAGGTGATCACGCCGCTGCCCGGCGCCGCCCGGAAACTCCGTGACGTCCGGACGTCCGCCCATCGGCTGGAATCGGTGACGAACGCGCCGGCACCCGTCGCGGAACCGACGGAATCGGCCACACCGGCTGGGAACACGCTGGAAATACGGGGACTTCGCGTCCCGGGGAGGCTCGACGGCCCCGTCGACCTCGTGGTCGGGCCAGGCCGGACGGTCGTCATCGCCGGACCGAGTGGTGCCGGGAAGTCGACCTTGCTGGCCGCGTTGATGCGTTTCGTCGACTACGAGGGGAGCATCGCGATCGGCGGCCGTGACCTGAGGTCGGTGCACGGCGACGACGTACGCGCCCTGATCACCGGTGTGACGCAGGACGCGTATGTCTTCGACGCGAGCTTCCGGGACAACCTGGCCTTCGTCAAGCCGGAGGCCACTCGCGACGAACTTGCCGGCGCGGCACGGCGGGCCCGGCTGCTCGACTGGATCGAATCCCTGCCGGACGGCTGGGACACCCGGACAGGAGCGGGTGGGGTGTCCATGTCGGGCGGGCAACGGCAGCGCCTGCTCCTCGCCCGTGCTTTGCTGGCCGACCCGGCGGTACTGCTGCTCGACGAACCCACCGAAGGGCTGGACCACGACACGGCCGAGGCGTTGCTGGCCGATTTGCGGGCCGCGACGAGGGATCGTGCCACCGTGCTGGTGACGCACAGCCCTGCCGCGCACGCGATCGCCGACGAGATCCACTCGTTGGGCGGCAGCGGCCCGGACCGAACATGCATGGACTTTCCAAATGTTTGAAGTTCCATGTATGTTGGGTCCATGGTGGACGCACGAGTACGCAAAGAGCTGATCGACTACCTGTTCGTCCTGTACGACCACGTCCGGGCGGACCTCAAAGGACTGCTCCACGAGCTGGACCTGACCGACGCGCAAGCCGCCGCGTTGTGGCGGCTCAGCGACGAACAGGAGATGACCGCGCGTCAACTGGCGGACCGGTTGCACTGCGACGCCTCGACAGCCTCGTCGATGATCGACCGGCTGGAACGGCACGGCGTGGTCCGGCGGGTGCCGCATCCCACCGACCGCCGGGCGAAGATCCTGCGGCTCACGCCCCGCGGATGCGAGCTGCGCGATCAACTCGTCCGCTACACGACCGAACGATCTCCCTTCGCCGGCCTCGCCCCCAGCGACCAGCGCCGCCTGCACGCGTTGCTCAGCCAGTCGGCGGCCGGCAGATGAGCCCGAAGACAGCGGTCGTCACCGGTGCCACCTCGGGCCTCGGACTGCTCACGGCCCATCGCCTGGTCCAGAGCGGCATGAACGTGGTCCTCGTCGGCCGGGACGCGGCGCGGCTCGCCACCGTGACCGCCGAACTGCGCGGCTTTGCCTCGTACACGGCGGACCTGTCCCAGCGGTCGCAGGTCCGGGACCTGGCGGCGGCGCTGGCGGCCGACGGGATCCGTGCCGACGTCCTGGTCAACAACGCGGGAGCGGCGTTCCCGGCTACGCGGAAACCCCGGACGGCGTGGAACGCGCCCACGCCCTCAACCACCACGCGCCGTTCCTGTTGACGCACTCCCTGCTGGCGTCGGACAGCTTCGCCGCCGACGCCCGGATCATCGACATCTCCAGTTTCGTGGAGAAACGAGCCCTGCTCGACCCGGCCGACCCGGACGTCACCGGGACGTCGTGGCGGGACCGCCGCTACTCCCAAATCCGTGTCTACGCCACAAGCAAGCTGCTCAGTCTCCTTGCCACGAGCGAACTCGCTCGCCGCCTCCCCGCGGGCATGCGCGCGTACAGCGCCGACCCGGGCATGGTGAAAACCGGTTTCAACGCCAATGCGGGCGGACCCATGCGCCTGACCGCGTCCTTGTTCCGCCCCTGGTCCATCACACCGGACCAGGCGTTCGGACAGCGGTGTGGCTCGCCACAACGTCACCGGCACCCGAGCCGAACGGTGGTTTCTTCGCCGGGTCCCAGCAGGCGACACCGTCACGACTCGCGCAGGACACAGCGCTCGCGCGTGCCGTGTACGACAGGACTTCCGTTGGGCTGGGCTAGGTGCGGCTGGGTGTTTCCCGGCTGCGGATCGGCCTCGTGACCTGTTTGGCCACGCAGGACGGCATGCCCGCGGTCGCGAGGGCCTCCCGCCGGTAGACACTGGGCGCAACGCCGACCAGTTCGGTGAAGCGGGTGCTGAACGTGCCCAGTGACGAACAGCCGACCGCGAAACAGACCTCGGTGACGCTCAGGTCACCGCGACGCAGCAGAGCCATCGCCCGCTCGATCCGCCGGGTCATCAGATACCCGTACGGTGACTCGCCGTACGCGCGCCGGAACTCGCGGCTCAGGTGCCCAGCCGACATGTGCACACCGCGTGCGAGAGCCTCGACGTCCAGCGGTTGCGCGTAGTCCCGGTCGATCCGGTCGCGCACACGCCGGAGCCGCGCGAGGTCGCTCAGTCGCTGCGCGTCGGCGGGCTTGCTGGTCACGACCGTGATGGTGCCACATCAACGGCTTTCCCCACCTCACCTGCGCGGGAGAAAATCTGCCACGTGGTCATCGGGGGGACAGTGGGGCAGCGCCGTTCACCGTCGTGGTGGAACCTGGCGCCGTTGGTAGCGGGCGCGTTCGTGGTCGCTGTCGAGGGCACCGTCCTGACGGGGGTGCTGCCGCAGCTCAGCAGGGATCTCGCCACGAGCGTCAGCGCGACCGGGCAGGCACTGGCCACGTATCCGCTTGGCTACGTCGTCGGCGCGCCGCTGCTGGCTGTGTTCGTCGGTGGACGGTCCCAACGGAACGTGTGCGCCGCCGGCCTGCTGATCTTCGCGGTGGGCAATCTCGTGTCGGCGTCCTCGGGCTCGCTGGTGACGCTGATGGCCGGGCGACTGATCTCGGCGCTGGGCGCCTGCGTTTTCATCCCCAACGCGAGCGCCAGGGCCGTGGCGCTGGGAACACGTCGACGTGGCCGTGCGCTGTCGGTCATGGCCAGCGGATTCACCGCCGCCACCCTGGTCGGCGCCCCACTGGGCGTCTACACCGCGGCGCTGGTCGGCTGGCGGGCAGTGCTCGTGGTCGTCGCAGCCGCCGCTGTGCTCGCCTGCCTCGCGCAACGCCTGGGCAGCCTCGGCGACAACCAGGTCAGCGGTATGACGACGCGCGCCCGGCTGCGGTTCCTCGGTGACCGACGGCTGCTGTCGATCCTGGTTCTCACAGTGGTGGTCGTCGGCGGCGAGTTCGTGGTCTACGCGTACATCTCGCCGCTGGTCGATCACCAGCTCGTCGTCGCCGACGGGACGATCGCGACGGCCATCATGCTGTTCGGCGCCGGATCGACCGCGGGCACACTGCTGGGCGGTTTCCTCGTCGACCGGTTCGGCTGGTCCCGCGTGCTCACGGTCAGCGTGGTGGCGATCGGCACCACCCTGCTGGTCCTGCCATTGGCGCACAACCTCGTGTTCCTGTGCGCGTGCTTGATGACGTGGGGACTGTTCGGGTGGACGTTCACGCCCGCGCAGAGCAATCGGCTGCTTGCCGTGCTCCCGGACAACGGGGCCATGGTGCTCACGCTGAACTCGTCGGCGGTGCAACTCGGTGTCGCCGGTGGCGGGCTGCTGGGCGGCGTGGCGATCGACCTGTGGAGCCCTGCCGTTTTGCCGTTCGTCGGCGCGGGTCTGGTCTGGGTGTCGTTCGTGGCCGTCGTGGCGAGCCGTCGCGGTGCGGGCGTGGTCACAGGTGACGGGCCACCTCCTTGTCGAGACTGACGCGCACGAGCGCAGCCGCGAGGTCGCCCACATCGTCGTTCTTGACCAGCTTCACCAGCTCGCCGGCGTCGTCGGGCAGGCCGACGCGCTTGGCCCCGTCGAGCGTCTTGCGGTCGAAGTACGGCCGCAGCTCAGGCCACACGGACTGCGCCTCGCGGCAGAAGATGTCCGCTCCGACCGGCCCGAGTCTCGGGAACTTCCGCAACAGCTCCCGCAGCCTGCCTGTGTCACCGTCAGCCGACTTCCGGAGGCGTCGAAGATCCCCTTGGTACTCGTCGTGCAGCAACTGCGCTCCGTCACCGAGTGCGGTGGCCGTGCTTTCGTCGTAACGAACGTAGTGCGCACGCCCAAGGGCGTCGACACGCTGCTGCCAAGTGGCCTCGAGCATCTTCGCTGGCGTGGTCATACCCGCCTTCGCCAGTTCCGCGGCTGCCGCGACCGCGATATCAGCCTTGATCCGAGTGGAGAGCAGGACACTGAGCACCAGCAACCGGTACAGCGGGGACGGTTTGTCGGCCAGCCGGATACCGGCCTGCGCGGCGTAGGTCTCCCCGGCGACGTCCAGCAGCCGCTTCACCAGTTTCTTCTGATCAGCCATGCCTGACGGGTACCACGCGCGACCCGGCCTATGCGCCGCGTACGGCGTGGAACGTAGTTCGACAACCGTTCCTGAACGGACGACATCGCCAGTGCCGCATTCGACGATGGGGCGATGACCAAGTGCCCGGGGGAGGATCACTATGGCTGGAAACGGTTAATGGCGATACAGCGCGGATTTGTGTGTGAATGGATCTGCGCGAATGATTCATCATTGGTCGTGTACGGCATGCGGACGCGGTGGGTGTCATTGGCGTGCGTTGACGGGCGGCACATTCTGGTGGACCTGTCCCCGCATGGGGCGTGCACGTTGCTGGGTGTACCGCTGTGGGAGGTGACCAATTCCGTCATCAGCGTTGCCGGTGTGCTGGGGCCTGCTGTTGCCCGGACCGCGCCTGGGCCGAGGCCCGCGCCGCAGGTTGTGTGGGCGTGGCGGCGGCTGTGCCGGTCCGGTGGCCGGATCCGGGTCGCCCAGCTGGCCGCGGAGGTCGGCTGGACCCGGCGGCATCTGCTGACGCGGTTCCGCGAGCAGATCGGGCTCGCGCCCAAGACGGCTGCCCGTGTGATCCGCTTCCAGCACGCCCTGCGACTGCTCCAGCACCCCGAGCGCCGCCTGTCCCTCGCGGGCCTCGCGCAGACGACCGGCTACAGCGACCAGGCCCACCTCACCCGGGAGTTCCGTGCCCTCACCGGCGCCACACCACTCGAACTGGCCGCTGGCTGGCCGTACCGCGGGGGAACGTGATCGTGGTGTCCCGGCCGGAGCCGGGACACCTCACGTCTTTCGTCTACCGGCTCACAGGTTCGCACAATTCTCGGCGGGGGCACCTGTGCTTCGCGGGACGAATCCGACCACGAAGGAGCTCTCGTCGAGGACCAGATCCCACCGGGTGCCGGTCCCGTTGCCCGTGGTGTGGCAGAGCACCCTGACCGCTCCTTCTATGGAACCCGCGTTGCAGAAGGTCCAATTGCATTGGTACACCGTTGTGGCACCCAGGGTTCTCAGATGGCCCCGATTGGGGCAACTCGGCAGGCCGAGGCCCGTGCTTCGTGGCAGGAATCCGGCCACGAAAGAGCTCCTGTCGAGGACCAGGTCCCATCGGGCGCTGGTTCCGTTGCCGGTGGTCTGACAACCCGCCCAGGCCGACCCTTCCATCAAACCCGAGTTGCAGAAGGTCCAATTGCACTGGTACACAGTTTCAGCGTTGATGGTCATGTGCGTGCCGAAATCCACCGCGGGGTGGCCGGACGCGTTTTCCGGAGCGGCGACCGCCGTCGATGTCGCTCCTGCGAAAAGGAGCAACGAGGCGAAAGCGGAGGCGAACAGTGTTCGTGGTCGCACGGGGACACTCCCATCGTCAGAACGCCCGATCGGGCGTGACTCTCTGTATACGACGTGCCTGACGCCCGGTCTTGAAGAAATGAGAAGCGGGGGACCTGCGGCTAAGTCGTGCTTGAAGCCGCGTGGGATCTCTTCGGCCACGCCCGGCGCGGGCATAGCCTTGGTCACGTGTTGATCGGTGTGAACGTCCCCAACTTCGGCAGTGGCACGGACCCGGCGAGTTTGCGCGGCTGGGCGCGAACCGTGGAGGGCCTGGGCTTCGACCTGCTGATGCTGTCCGACCACGTGGTGGTGACGCCGGATGTCGCCGAGCAGTACCCGGCGCCGTTCTACGAGCCGTTCACCACCCTGTCGTGGCTCGCCGGGATCACCGACCACGTCATGCTGGGCACCACGGTCCTCATCGCGCCGTACCGGCATCCGTTGCTGGTCGCGCGGATGGCGGCGAACCTGAACGACCTGAGCGGTGGCCGCCTTGTCCTCGGGGTGGGGGCGGGCTGGGCGCGGCAGGAGTTCGCGGCACTCGGCGTGCCGTTCGAGCGGCGTGGTGCGCTGACCGGCGAGCTGATCACGACGTTGCGGGAAGCGTGGCGGGACAACGGATACCGCGCCGGGACGATCCCGATCTGGCTGGGCGGCAACAGCGACGCGGCGCTGCGGCGGGCGGTCCGGCTGGCTGACGCGTGGCACCCGCTTCGGCAGACCGCCCAGCAGTGGCGCGATTCCCTCGCGAGACTGCGCGAACTGGGGGACGGACTGCCGAAACTGGCCCCGCGGATCTTCCTGCGCCTGACGGACGACCCGCCGCCGCAGCGCCGCCTCGGCGAAGGCACCGTCGAGCAAGTCGTCGGCGACATCGAACAACTGCGTGCCGACGGCGCGCACGCCGTCGTCCTCGACCCGGACGAAACCCTCAGCCCGCGAACAGCTTGGCACGCACTGGCCACGGTACGGAAGGAACTCTCGTGAACGAAGAACACCTGCGGCGCGCGATCGCGCTGGCAGCGGAGGCCATCGCGGGCGGGAATCCGCCTTTCGGCTCCCTCCTGGTCGGGCCGGACGGCACCGTACTGGTCGAAGAGCGCAACACCACCAGCACGGACAACGACATCACTGCCCACCCCGAGCTGAAACTGGCCCGCTGGGCAGCGCGGAATCTCGACAAGGCGACCGCGGCGGGGACGACGATGTACACCAGCTGCGAGCCGTGCGGGATGTGTGCGGGCGCGTTGGCGCGGTCAGGGATCGGGAACGTGGTGTTCGCGTTGTCCGGCAAGCAACTCAACGAGCTGAGGGGCTTCCCCGGGTTTCCCGGGGTGCCGACCGACGGACCGCACCTGTACGAGGAGGCGATCCGTCCGATCGACGGGTACTAATGCTCAGACCGTGTACAAGCCCCAGTAAGCCGCCAACGGCAGGAAGATCACGCCACCGGCCAGCGCCAGCCCGAGCCTGCGCCGGTCGCGGCCGATCAGCTGGGCGCGTCGCCAGCGTACGGCCGTGGCCACAGCGGCAGCCACTACGCCGAGCGCCGCTAGTTGCAGCGCCAGCCATATGGGTGGCCGTCCGAGCACCGTGGAGGTCACGGCTGTCGCGCCGGTGGCGACAATGAAGAACAAGTAGGCGAGAGTCCCGAGCGCGGCGATCGGCCCGACGGCCGTGAGAAGTCGCACGGGCCAACGCACTGACGGTGTGGTTCGGCGCCCGCGCAGTCGATGCCACGCCGCGCTGACCGGGTACGCCAGGAAGGCCACCAGCATCAAACCAAAAGCTATG
Source organism: Kibdelosporangium phytohabitans (assembly GCF_001302585.1). GTDB lineage: Bacteria > Actinomycetota > Actinomycetes > Mycobacteriales > Pseudonocardiaceae > Kibdelosporangium > Kibdelosporangium phytohabitans. The sequence continues at coordinate 3,908,545 of NZ_CP012752.1, forward strand.
AGGTGCAGCGCGGGCGACTCGTACCAGGCCAGTGCAGCGACGGGCTCGCTCGGCAGGTCCTGCGCGGGCGGTGGGTCGGCGCTGGCAGGTGGTGAGCCGTCGGTGCGGTCGTTGATCCACGACGTCATCACGTCGATGTAGCCGGGTGCGAAGTCGGCCGAACCACGGGTGAAACCGTCGGTGCTGCGCCGCAGGTTGTGGTTCGCGTCCGGCACCACACGTAACGTGTAGTGCTTGTTGCCACCCTGGTCGAGCGCCTGCCGGAACAGGGGGAGGCTCTCGCCCGGTGCGGTCGACCGGTCGTGCTCGCCGAACACGCCCAGCAGTGGTTGCCGGACCTTGGCCAGCGTCGCCGCCGGGTCGTGACCGGTGTCCCCGAACATGTCCGCCGCGATCAGCATCCGGCTCAGGTTGTGTCCGATGGGACCGACGAGTTCGGGCGCGACACCCGCGTGCTTCAGATAGGTGTGGTTGCTCCACAACTGGGTGCGGGCGGTGTTGAGCCCGCTCGCACCGACCGCCACCACAAAGGACACCTCGTCGGAGCGGGACGCGGCCAAGGGCGCGACCCACCCGCCTTGGCTGTGTCCCCACAGCCCGACCGCCGACGGCGCCACCTCAGGACGGCCGCGCAGCAGCCGGACGCCGCTGAGCGCGTCGTTCGCCAGGTCGCTGAACGTGCTGGTGGCGCGGGAATATCCGGCGCGCTTGTCGTAGACCAGGGAGACGATCCCGGCTTTCGCGAACGCCTCGGCTTCGGCGCGGTGGTCCCAGCGGCTGGTTGATCCCGCGCCCGCCAGGAAAACCACGCCCGGCCTGCCTGTGGGGTTGCCCGGTGGGGTGAGCACGGTTGCGTGCAACGTGTTGCCGTCGCTGGTGAAGGTGACGTCCGTTTCGGTGGCGGCTGCCGGAGTGGCCGAGACGACGGACGGTGTCGCCGTCAGCACCAACGCGGCGGCAAGCCGGGATAACCGGCGCGGTTTGCGCTCGGGTGGCATGCGGTGATCTCCTGTTCATGGAAGTCGGTACATCGAATGCAGCGCCCCTCGGGGCGGGTGTGACGCCTTCCGTACGCCTGGGTCGTCGAGTTGCCGCTCGGCGACCCAGGATCTTCTGTGCGGTCAGCCGGTCTCCTCGGGTTCGGGGAACGCGAGGAAGCGGGTGTGCACGGTACGTGCGTCCGCGGGTGTGTCGGCGCTGTCGCGCTGGTACTTGCGCAGCAGCGTCAGGTATTCCTCGAAGAAGGCCGCCAGTTCGGCCGTGGTGACCTGGATCGAGCCGCGGGAGTACGGCATCGCGTCGCCCCACTCGCCCATCCGGGCCTGCTGTTGCCTGAACCGGGTGAACAGCTCGATGTCCTGGCTGAGCCACAGCTGGTTGAGCTGGTCGACAGTCGCCTTCACCTGCTCGTCCCGCGTCGGACCGAGCCGGATGTCCACGCGAACCTTGCGCCACCAGCGTTCCCGGCCCCGAGCGAGCTCGGACACCTCCTCGACCAGCCCGTACTTGGCCAGCACGCGCAGGTTGTAGCTGGTGGCACCGGTGGTCATGCCGAGCCGCTCGGCCAGTGTGGTCGAGGTCGCCTCGGTCACCAGGTCCAGCTCGCGCAGGATCCGCTGCCGGACGGGGTTCGCCAGCGCCTTCGCCGTGCCGAGATCGGCAACGCGCGGGTCGGAGGAGTCGGCCATGTGTGCACGATAATTCATGCACGACTTTTCGTGCAACTGGAGGTGCCGTCAGTGCCGCGTGAGTGCGGTCCGGGTGAGCTCGGCGAGCCGCTCGGCGGCGGCCACGTCGAAACCGTTGCCTGTCACGCTGATCCGCCTGCCCTCCACGAACGCGCTGAGCGGCTCGGCGGGTGGCCGGTCGATGATCCGGACGATCGGCCGGATGCCTTCGCCGACGGGTTTGCCGAACCTCTTCAACCGTTCGACGTGCACGGCGGTGGCGGCGTCGTACTCACCCGAGAAACTGGTGGCCACTGCGCCGGGGTTGACCAGTACATAGGGGACAGTGCCGGGTCGCGCGGCGAACGCGACGCCGAGCAGGTCGTTCGCCCGGCCCGCTTGCCCCTGGGCGATGACGCCGGCATAGCCCCGGGTCAGCGTGGGATCGTCCCAGCGGATCTCCGGTTTGGGCAGACCGGGACCGGACACGTTGACGATCACGGGATTCCCGGTCCGGCGCAACGCGCCGGCCAGACCGTGGCTGAGCAGGTAGCGGCTGAGGTACTCCAGCGCGAAGGTGCTTTCGTGGCCGTCGCTTGTCCGCCGCCGGTGGGACCGGAAATGCCGTGCGCACAACACCAGGGCGTCCACGGCCGGAGCCGCCGAGGTGATGTCCGCTATCGCCCTCGTGTTCTCGTCGACCAGGCTCAGGTCGGCCTGGACGAACGTCGCCCGCTCGCTGGCGGCGAGGATCGTCGCGGCCTTGTCCGCGTCACGGCCGATGATGACCACGGCGTCCCCGCGGCTGAGGTACTCCAGCGCGAGAGCGCGGCCCATCCCGTCGGTCCCGCCCGATATGACGATGGTCTTCACCGCATGCTCCCTTGCTTCGCGGCGGGCAACAGGGCGGCTGCCGCCAGCATCGCGACGATCGCGCCGGTCAGCAGCCAGTACACCGAGCGGACACCGCTGACCGGGTCGGTCGTGGTTTCCATGACAAGTGCCACCATGGCGACACCGACCGACCCGCCGAGCTGGTTGAGCATGTAGATCACCGAACTGCCCTGCGGCACCAGCGGACCGGGCAGCGTGCGGTAGATCGACCCCATCGCGGGCGGCCCGACGAACCCCAGCCCGGCGCCGATCGCCAGGCCGGTCAGCAGCACCCGGATCTCGGGGGTTTCCGCGTCGATCCACGTGAAGGTGAACGCCGACAGCGCGGCGACCGATCCGCCACCCAGCGCCAGGGCGCGGGAGCCGAGCCGGTCGCTGAGTCGTCCGGCCAGCGGCGCGGCGACCGCGGCGCCGATCCCGAGCGGTGCGACGAGCAACCCGGACGCCAGCGCGCCATGGCCGCGCGCCTGCTGGAAGTAGAGGGGCAGTACGACCAGGCTCACGTACAGCGCGACGCCGGTGAGCGCCATGACGGTCACGCTCGCGGTGAAACCGCCCCGGGCGAACAGGCGGAGATCGACCAGCGGCCGTTGGCTGCGCATGGCGTGCATGGCGTAACCGCCCAGCAGCACGACACCCGCCACCAGCGGAATCAGCACCGGCCATGACACGAACTCGGTGCCCTTGGCTGCCTGGCTGAACGTCAGGAGCACGCCCGCGAAGCCGGGGCCGAGCAGTGCCACGCCGAGCACGTCGAGCCGGGTCGCCGATCCGGTCGGCGGATCGCCGGGCATCACCCGGCGGGCGAGGACGAACGCGACCACGCCGACCGGCACGCTGATCAGGAACATCCACCGCCAGCCCAGGCCTTGCAGCACGACGCCGCCGATGGCGGGACCGAGGACCGGGCCGAGCGACAGCACCGCCGCCATCAGTCCCATCACCTGCCCGGCCCGGTGTGGCCCGGCGGCACGGGCGAGCAGGATCAGCACGAGCGGGTCGAGGATCCCGGCGCCGATCCCCTGCAGCACTCGGAAGGCGATCAGGCTGCCCGCGTCCCAGCTCAGCCCGGCGGCCAGCGAGCCGAGCAGGAACAGGCCGAGCCCGGCCAGCCACATGCGTTTGCCGCCGACCCGGTCGGCGGCCCAGCCGGTGACCGGGATGGTCACGGTGACCGCGAGCAGGAAGCCGGTCGACACCCAGCCGATCGTGCCGAGCGACGTGCCGAACTCGCCTGCCAGCCGGTCGATGCCGACGGCGACCATCGTGCTGTTGAGGATGCCCAGCGCCCCGCCGAGCAGGATCACGCCGACCACCGCCGGCAGCGAAGAAGAAGTGAAACCAGACTCGTGGGTCTGGTTGTTCAGACTCATGAGTTCGAGACTAACACGGCTGGAAAATCAGACTGGTAAGTCTGGTCTAGAGTGGGGGCATGAGCGGAGCCGTCGCCCAGCGCGGCCGGATCGACAAACGGCAGGCGATACTGGACGCGGCCTTCACCGTGTTCGCCCGCGAGGGGTACGCCAGGGCAGGTGTCGACACGATCGCCGCGGCGGCCGGTGTCGCCAAAGCGACCGTGTACAGCCACTTCGGCGACAAGGAAACACTCCTGCGGGAGGCCATCGCCGCGTCGGCCGACCAGGCGCTCGCCGAGAACCTCGCCGTGCTCGACCGGCTCACCGGCCGCGGCGACGACCTGCGGGCCACGCTCGAGGACGTCGGCCTGCGGATGCTGCAGTGCTACGGCGCGGACCGGTCGTGGGCGCTGCGCCGCCTGCTGTCGGCCGAGGTCAACCAGTTCCCCGAGCTGCTCGACATCGTGCACACCCGGGCGGCCGACCGCGTGACGCAAGCGCTGGCCGACCGCCTCGCGCGGCTGTCAGTGGCCGGGAAGCTGCACACCCCGGACCCGCTGGTGGCCGCGGAACAGTTCTTCGCGCTGCTGACCGGCTCCCTGGAACGACGAGCCCGGCTCGGCACCCGGCACGTACCCACCACCGAACTGAAGGCCGTGGCACGGGACGCGGTCGCCACGTTCATGGCCGCGTTCGCCCCGAAACCGGCCTGACCCAGGACTCAGCCGCCGTAGGTCCCCGACGTCGCGGCGGCGGCCTGTGTGGACTGGATGGCACTGCGTACGGCATCCGGCACCCAGGTGCCGTAGGAGAGCTCCTTCGCCCGTTTCTTCGCCGCCCTCTTGTCGGGGACTGTGATGATGGTGGTGACCGCGTTCATCGCGTACAACAGTCCGGCAAGCGGGCCGGTCCGCCAGTCGGGTGGTACTTCGCCGGTCAGGACCTGCCAGAGGTGGGACCGCAGTTCCGCTTCGTGGGAACTGTCGTTGGCGGGCAGGCGAGTGGTGCGGAACAGGCCCATCACCTTGTGCTCGTCGTGGCGCAGGATCCCGGCGCCGACCAGCTCCGCCGCCAGCGGCTCGCGCAACCCCTTCGACAACGGGTGGACCACAGCCGCCGGTTTGCGTCCCTGGTACTGCGACACGACGTCCATTCCGTGCCGCAGCACAGGTTCCGCCGGTGCGGGCGCGGAACGGACCACCAGGCGACCCGCTCTGCCGCGGTCGTGCTCACCCGTGAGGTCGATCAGGCCGCGAGCGGTCAGATCCACCATCACCGCTCCTGCCAGGCCCATGTTCGCCACGGCCTGGCTGAGCAGGAGCTTGCCCGACTCGTCGTCGAGCATGAGCAACAGCAGGTCGTGCGCAACCAACATGTGCCCCACCCTAGCCGGAACCCGGTCGGCAACTGTGGATTTAGGGCACTGCGTCGGTGGATTGCCTTGGCCGCCAGCGCGTCGGTATCTAGCGTCTGTGCGGGAAGGACTATGGGGAGGTTTTCGTCTTGCCCGAATCAGCCGCCAGGGTCTTCGCCCGGCTGAGCACCGACGAACCGATCGCGGACACCGAGACCGTGCTGGGACGTGCCGTCGTCCTCGGTGGCAGCATCGCCGGGATGCTCGCTGCCAGGGTGCTTTCCGGCCACGCCGAGAGCGTGGTGATCATCGAACGCGACGAGCTGCCGTCGTCGGCCCAGCGTCGCCGCGGGACACCGCACGACGGTCAGCTGCACACCCTCATGCACGGCGGCCGGATGCAGCTGGAGCGGTTCTTCCCAGGCTTCGGGCAACAAGCGCGGGCAGAGGGCGCGATTGTCACCTCTGCCATGAACATCCGCGCGTACGCCGACGGTGTGCAGAAGGTCAGCGACGGCAAGATGGGACTGATCTCCAGCAGCAGGCCGTTCGTCGAGTCGCTGATCCGCCGCCGCACGCTCGACCTGCCCAACGTCAAGGTGCTCACGTGCCGCGCGAAAGGCCTTGTGTTCGAAGGCGACGCCGTCACCGGTGTCCGTTGCGCCGACGAGAACGACGAATGGATCGAGGACGCCGACTTCGTCGTCGACGCCACCGGCCGCGCCAGCAAACTCAGCGACTGGCTCGAGGCCGGCGACTGGCAGCGGCCCGCGATGCGGCGGATGGCCATCGACATCAACTACACCACCGGCATCTTCGCCCGTGAGCCCGGCGATCCCGCGCTCGCGGCGGCCATCGCTTACCGGACGCCGTCCACCGCACCGCCCCGCGTCGCCACCGCCGCGATCACGGCGATCGAACGGGACCGCTGGCTGATCACCATCGCCAACTACGGCCGCCAGGAGCCGATCAAGGGCGTCGACGAGTTCCGCGCGCTGTGCGCCGCCGACCAGCCGCCGATCTACCGCGAGGCCGCGTCGGGCGAGCCGGCGGGTGAGTTGCTGACCTACCGCCAGGCCGAGAGCCGCCGCCGTGATTTCCATTTGCTCAAGCGGTTTCCCGCGCGGCTGATCGCCGTCGGTGACGCGGTCGCGTCCTTCAACCCGGTGTACGGGCAGGGGATGTCCTCGGCGGCGTTGCACGCCTCCGCGCTGTCGGACTACCTGCGGTCCGGCCCGGATCTGGACGAGCCCGCGTACCGGTTCTTCGCGATGCAGCGCGCCGTCGTGGACGCCGCGTGGCAGATCTCGACGTCGGCCGACCTGGCACGACCGGATGTGAACGGGCCCTACCCGCGCGGCTACCGGTTCTCGAGCTGGCTGATCAACCAGATCGTCGACGCGTCCGTTGTGGACCAGCGGACCGCCGTGCGGTTCAACTCCGTGACCTACATGCGCACGCATCCGAGTACGCTGGTCAAACCGTCCACTTTGGCCCGGGCGTTCCGCGTGAACCGCGGCAAGCCCGTCTGAGACGCCCGTCCCCCCGCGGGCAGGCAACGCGCCCGCCGCCGGACATACCCCCAGATGTCCGTGCGGCGGGCGTGTTCCTTTCCTCAGGCGGTGACGCCGAGCGCGGACGCGCGCGACAGCACACGGTCGATGAGCGGGCCGGCCGCGCCCACATAACGTGCGGGATCGAGCAGGTCCGTGAGCTGTTCGGCGGTGATGACGCCGACGAGGTCGGCACGCTCGGTGAGCACGTCCGCCAACGGTTTCCCGGACGCGGCTGCCATCAACGACGCCTCGGTCAGCACACGCTTGGCCGTTGCCTTGCCCAACGCCGGTGCGAGCGCCACGTTCAACCGCTCGGCGACGATGGCGCCGTCCGTGAGCCTGACGTTGGCCAGCATGCGGTCAGGATGCACACGCAGCCCCTCGGCCAGTTCCGCGGCCAGGTGCGCGGCGCCGCCCGTGAGCCGCAACGCCTCACGCAACGGCTGCCATTCCGCGTGCCACGCCCCGCCGGGCCGCTCGTCCTCGGCCAGCATCGACTGGGCGAGAACCAGTGCGTGCGCCGGAACCTGGCGCGCGGCCGTGACGACCAACGTCGCCAGTACCGGGTTGCACTTCTGCGGCATCGCCGAGGAAGCCCCGCGCCCCGGCGCCGACGGCTCGCTCACCTCGCCGATCTCCGGCCGGGACAACGTCTGCACGTCCAACGCGAACTTCCCCAGCGCGCCCGTCACGAACTGCAGAACCGCGCCGAGGTCGGCGATCGGCGTGCGTGCCGTGTGCCACGACAGCACCGGTTCGGCGAGTCCGAGCTCCGCGGCGAACGGTGCCATCAGCTCGACCCCGCCCAATGGCAGCCCGGACCGGTCCGGCCCGTCGAGCGCCGCGTACTCTCCGTACGCGGCAAGCGTTCCCGCCGCGCCACCGAGTTCGGCGGGCAGCGCGACCGAGCGGACCCGGACCAGGGCGTCCAACGCCAGCTGCAGCCAGGTGGCCGCTTTCAAGCCGAACGTCACGGGAACCGCGTGCTGGGTCAGCGTCCGTCCCGCCTGCAGCGTGTCGCGGTGCGTGCGGGCCAGCGCGGCGAACGCGCGGGCGGTCCGTTCCAGGTCACCCGTGACCAGCCGCAGCGTCCGGTCCGCCACCAGCATGCACGCCGAGTCCAGGATGTCCTGGCTGGTCGAGCCGCGGTGGACGAACTCGGCCGCGTCCGGGTTGTCCGCGGCGATCATCGCCGTGAACGCCGGGACCAGCGCGACGACGGGATTGGCGGCGGCCCGGCCCTGACGGGCCAGCGCGACCAGGTTGAGCTGTGCGCGTTCGGCGGCGTCGCTGATGGCCTTGGCCGCGTACTCCGGCACCAGGCCCAGCGACGCCTGCGCGCGGGCGAGCGCCGCCTCGGTTTCCAGCATGGCGCGCAGGAACGCCTCGTCGGTGACCTCGTCCTCGGCCGGGCTGCCCGCCCAAGTGGGGGCGAGCAGGCCCGAGTCGGTACCCGGGATCGGCATGTTCTCTCCCAGTGGCTCTCGCACGTCAACGCACCGCGGACAATGAGGGGGACAACGAGGGTGACACCGCGGCCACTCCGAGCGCGGCACGGGCGATGGCGTCGGAGTCCTCGAGGGTCACCGAACCGACCCCGGGCCGGATCCCGGCCGCGGTGACCCAGTGCACGCCTTCGGTCGGGATGCCGAACGCGTACCGCGCCGGGTGGGCCCGGCCCTCGCGATCGACCACGCGGTAAGGACGTTCGGTCACGGCCAGTCCGCCGCTCTCGAACTGCCCGATCCGGTACGGGCTCGCGTTGCCGGTCCGCACCAGGTGCCGCAGCAACGGGTTCGTGCTACGCCGGATGTCCACTTCGGGCAACCGGGCCTCGATCAGGCCGCGGACGGCGACCGGCTCGTGCGGCACCACGGCCGATTCGGCCAGGAAGGTGCCGTCGCCGGACAGCCGGATCCGCATCCGGGGGCCGAGCACCCGCAGCACACCGGCTTCGATCAGCGCGATCATCTCCTCGATCCGCCGGACCGGTGGGCCGATGGAGGTGAACGCGTTCAGCGGGTTCCACCACGCGTCCAGCTCGTCCCGGTAGGACTCGCCGGTGATCCCGCCGTGGTCGACCACCTGGCGGACCTCGTTGCGCAGATCCCGCAGCACGTCGAGCGCCGCCTTGCGCGGGCCGCTGACGTTGCCCAGCCGCGCCTGCGCCACGTCGTCGGCCAGGTGGGTCAGCAGCCAGCTGGTGAACTCGCCCGGGTCGGCGAAAACCCTGTCACGGTAGGGCCGTTCGATCTCGGCCCAGTCCCAGCGCACCTCCGGTGGGCACCCGAAGCGGTCGAGCAGCGCGGCCTCCGGCTCGCCGCCGACGGCACGCGCGACGAACTCGTCCGCCGCCGCCCGGCCGGCGAAACCCCTGATCACGGTCTCGTAGTAGACGGTCCGGACTTCCCGGTCCACGATCGGCCAGATGTGTTCGCGGAACCCGGCCGGCCCACCGGCCCGCAGCCCGGCGATCACCTCCGGGGTGAAGAACCGGGGAATGTGCCTGCCGTGCGGGCCCTTCTCGTTCTCGCCCCGCGCGTGGTACGGGATGCCGCGCCGGGATCCCGCGTACAGCACCGGTTCCCGGCCGGACGGCACGTACACCAGGCCGGTCCCGCCCTGGCGGAACTCACCGCCGCGGCCGGACGTCAGCAGGCCGAGGTAGTCGAAGAAGCACAGGCCCATGCCGCGAACCGCCACCGGCATCCCGGGTTCGACCGCGTCGAGGCCGACATCGGCGGGGTTCGCCGGGCTGAGGTAGGCCAGGGCGTGCCGTCGCGCGAAGTCCCGGTGCGACTGTTCCTCGTCGGAGGCGGCCAGGGCGCTGTGTCCCAATGCGAGGACCACCTGGTCGAATCCGGGTAGGACGGTGCCGTCGTGCAGTGTCACGGTCTGGCGGCCGTCGGGCGTGTCGTCCACGGCGACGGCCTGTGCCGCGTGGTAACGGATCGTCAGGCCCGCGGGTGTGTTGGCGTACAACCATTTCATCACCCAGGCCAGGTAGTGGCCGTAGAAGGAACGGGTCGGGTAGTCGTCCGGGCCGAGCCGGCCGGCCTCGGCCATGACCGGATCCGGGTGGTCGTCGGCGATCCGGCCCGCGCGAACCATCGCGGCCCACTCGTACAGGCTCGGTCCCGGCACGAGCGGCCCGTCGCACGTCACGCTCTCGTCGGTGAACATGCTGACCTGGGAGGCCACTGTGTTCATCAGCAGATGAGGCGACTGGTGCGGCCGCCACACCGCGCCCGGCCCGGCCGGTGCCGGGTCGACGACTTCGACGACGACCGGGCGGTCCGCCTCGGTCACGTTGGCGCACAGTCGTTCCAGTACGGATGTCCCCCTTGGTCCTGCGCCGATCAGGCAGATCCGGAGCTCCTGCGGTCTGTCCGCGGTCATGTGCCGACAATGCCGTGCCCGTGGCGTGCCGAACCACGTGTTCACCACGATTCTCTGAATGCTGTCGACTGGTCAGCAGGGTGTTCCGCGCTAATCACGCACTTGCCCCGCGTAGGTTGGACACAAAGCCGCACTTATCGCTTGCCTACGCGGTGTCCTGCTTTGTTTGCGGTCTTGTCAGGCTCAGCGCCGCTGTTCGCCGATGTGATTGGTCGCATCTCTGTATATCGCCATGTAATTGCTGTTCACCACCCCTGTGTTCGCATTCTGTGACTGGTCGAACACGCGGCACGGCGTGTTGCAGGCCACTGAACGCGCTGCTACTGTCCAGCTGGCGCACGGCTGGAGCCGCTACCGAGTGCGGTGGCCGTCTGGGGAGCTGAAATGTTTTGCGCATAAAAAGAGGCATTATTTTCGACGTGGTTCGGCTGTGTCGGCTGTGATCGAAAATCGTGTTGTGCCGTGTGTGTCCGGATTGCCATGACATGAGGGGGATGTACTCATGAACGGCCGGTTATGCCGCGTAAAACGCCGCGTACCGCTTGATCGAAACGGGGTCGCGCCGACGGCGGCGGAAATGCGATCCCGGCTGGTCGGCGCGGGGGAGCGGCTGGTATGACCGAGGGGATCCGTGACCTGCTCGGTTCGCTGCTCGCCGACGGCGCACCACCGTTCGCGCTGCTGTGTAGGTCCACAGTGGATGAACGCCGGGTCGAGCTGCTCACCGGCGACGTCGCCGAGTTCGCCGCGCTCGCCGGCCTTCCGCTGCCCGGACCGGAAGTCGCCGCGGTGCTGGCCGCCATCCCGTTCCGGCAGATCACCGAACGCGGGTACGACTGCAACGACGACAACGAGCGCATCCTCGCGCTGTCCGCGCGCGAGCGCGTGACCATGCCGGTCGACGAGGCGCTGCGAGAGCTGCCGGACGTGGCCGTGACGCTCACCGGCGCCCGGTTCGACCTCGAGGACGACGAGTACGGGCGCGTGGTCAGCCGGATCCTCGACGACGAGATCCGCACCGGCGAGGGCTCGAACTTCGTGATCAAGCGGTCGTTCCTGGCCACGCTCGAGCAGTACCGGCCCGAGGTCGCGATGACGATCTTCCGGCGGCTGCTGACCATGGAGAGCAACGCGTACTGGACCTTCGTCGTGCACACCGGCGACCGGACGTTCGTCGGCGCGTCGCCGGAGCAGCACGTCGAGGTCACGGGCGGCGTCGCGCGGATGAACCCGATCAGCGGGACGTACCCGTATCCCGCGGAGGGCGTGCGGCTGAGCGGGTTGCTGGAGTTCCTGGCCGACGGCAAGGAAACCGGCGAGCTGTTCATGGTCGTCGACGAGGAACTGAAGATGCTGGCCAGGGTGTGCGACCACGGCGCCCGCGTGCAGGGACCGTACCTGCGCGAGATGGCCAGGCTCGCGCACACCGAATACGTGCTGGAAGGCGCGAGTTCGCTGGACGTGCGGGACGTGTTGCGGGAGACGCTGTTCGCACCGACGATCATCGGCAGCCCGCTGGAGAACGCCTGCCGGGTCATCGCGCGCTACGAGCCGAGCGGACGCGGCTACTACGGCGGCGCGCTGGCCCTGCTCGAACGGGACGACACCGGCGAGATCAGCCTCGACTCGGCGATCCTGATCCGGACCGCGGACATCCGGCCAACCGGTGAACTGCGCATCGACGTGGGCGCCACCCTCGTGCGCGATTCCCGGCCGGAAGGCGAGGTCGCCGAGACCTGGGCCAAAGTGGACGCTCTGCTCGCCGCGACCGGCCTCGACCACTCCCGGCGCGGCACGCGGCCCGCCACGGCCGTGGCACGACCGTTGGCCGACGAGCCGGAGGTGATCTCGGCGCTGGAACGGCGCAACGCCACACTCTCGTCGTTCTGGCTGGCCAAACCGGCCGACATCGACAGCGCCGTGCCGGTCGTGGGCCGGGTGGTGATCGTGGACGGCGAGGACATGTTCACCGGCATGCTCGGCCACCAGCTGCGTTCCGCCGGCCTCGACTTCACGATCCGCTCGTGGGACTCGGTCCGCCCGGCCGACATCGAGGCGTACGACCAGGTCGTGCTCGGTCCCGGCCCCGGCGATCCCCGCGCCGCCGGCGACCCGAAGGTGGCGCGGCTGCGCGAACTGGTGGCGCACCTGCTGGATCGTGACATCCCGTTCGTGGCGGAATGCCTGTCGCACCAGGTGCTGTGCGACCTGCTCGGGCTGGGCCTGTTCCGCAGGCAACGGCCCAACCAGGGCGTCCAGCGTGACATCGACCTGTTCGGCCGGGTGGAGCCGGTCGGGTTCTACAACTCCTACGCCGCGAGGCATGACGCGGACCTGCTGGAATCGCCGCTTGCCCGTGGCGTCGTCGAGGTGTGCCGCGACGAGCACACCGGCGAGGTGCACGCGTTGCGCGCGGCCAGGTTCGCCTCCACCCAGTTCCACCTGGAGTCGGTGCTCACCCAGCGCGGCGCGGATCTGCTGGCCGAGTTGATGGCCTGGACCGCGCGCCCGGCGGCGGGAGCGAGCCGACGATGACCGACAAGGACACAGCTGTGAGCGACGACACCGGGATCGTGGACAAGGTAGCGGTGGTCACCGGCGGAGCCGGTGGGATCGGGACTGCCATCGCATGGGCGCTCGCGCGGCGGGGAGCCGCCGTCGCGGTCGTGGACACCGACGAGGGCAGGCTCGCCGAGCTGACCGGCAAGCTGGTCGCGGAAGGCCTGACCGCGCAGGGGTTCACCGCCGACGTGACCGACGCCCGGCAGGTGGCACTGGCGGTCGATCGGATCGAAGCGGAGCTCGGCCCGATCGACCTGCTGGTCAACGCGGCAGGCGTGCTGCGGATGGGATCGGCGACCGACCTGTCGGAAGTGGACTGGCAGACCACGTTCTCGGTGAACCTCAACGGGGTCTTCCACAGCGCTCGCGCGGTGGTGCCGCGGATGAAGCAGCGCCGCCGCGGTTCGATCGTGACGGTCGCGTCCAACGCGGCCCGGGTACCGCGCGTGCACATGGCCGCCTACGGCGCGTCCAAGGCCGCCGCGGCCTCGTACACCAAGACACTCGGGCTGGAACTGGCCGAGTACGGCATCCGCTGCAACGTCGTGTCACCCGGTTCCACCGACACGGACATGCTGCGCCTGCTGTGGTCGGGCGAGAACGACCGGCAGGCCACGATCGACGGCTCGGCGGCCACGTACAAGACCGGTATCCCGTTGCGCCGGATCGCCGACCCCGGCGACATCGCCGAGGCCGTGGTGTTCCTCGCCTCGGATTCCGCACGGCACATCACCATGCAGGACCTGTGCGTCGACGGCGGCGCGGTACTGGGGGTCTAGAGAACCATGCCCATCGCACCGATTCCCTCGTACCCGATGCCGGGTGCGGGCACGCTGCCACCGAACCAGGTGGCGTGGCGTGCCGACCCGAAGCGCGCGGTCCTGCTCCTGCACGACCTGCAGGAGTACTTCCTGGCACCGTACGACCGCGACGGGTCGCCGTTCATCGAGCTGATGGCCAACCTCACGCGGATCCGCAAGACCGCGGACGAACTGGGCATCCCGGTCGTCTACACCGCACAGCCCGGCGGGATGAACGCCGAGCAACGCGGCCTGCTGATGGACTTCTGGGGTCCCGGGATGTCCACGGACGACAGCGACAGGCGGATCGTCGGCGAGCTGGCACCCGCCGTCGGCGACACCGTGCTGACCAAATGGCGCTACAGCGCGTTCGTCCGGTCCAACCTGCACGAGCTCATCGCCGGCGACGGGCGGGACCAGCTGATCGTGTGCGGGATCTACGCGCACGTCGGCTGCCTGATGACCGCGGTGGAGGCGTTCAGCGCCGACATCCAGCCGTTCTTCGTGGCGGACGCGGTCGCCGACTTCAGCGCCGACTACCACCGGCTCGCGCTCACCTACGCCGCCGAGCGGTGCGCGGTGGTCGTGCCGACCGACCAGCTGCTGACCATGTTGTCCGATGTGGATGACCGGAATACGAGTGGTGGGAACATGTCCTCTCCGAGTTCGGACGCTGCCGAGACCTTCGACGTGCGGGTGAGCGTCCCGGTCGCGCTCGACCCGGACGCGCTGTTCGGCTACGTCACCGACCTGCCCCGCAGCGGCGAGTGGAGCCCGGAATGCCTCGGCGGTGAATGGGTTTCCGGTGAACCGGCCGCGGTCGGCTCGGTCTTCGCCGCACGCAACCGCCGTTCGCCCGACGTGGTCGCGTGGGCCCCGGTGGTGCGCGGCGAATGGGCGACGAAGTGCCAGGTCGTGGCGTCCGACGCGGCGAAGACGTTCAGCTGGGCGATGCTCGACAGCGCGGGCAACGTGCAGGAAAGCGTGTGGACGTTCGAGATCGAGGCCTCCGGCGACGGCAGCGTGCTCACCCACGCGTTCCGGATGGGGCGGCTGACCGAGGGGATGCGCGGCATCCTCGGCGGCCTCGACGACGACGGCAAACGGCAGTTCGTCGTGGACTGGACGGCGAAGCTCGAAGCCGACATGCGCCAGTCGGTCGACCGGATCCGCGCCGCCGTCGAGTCCGGCTCCTGACCGGCCGAAAGGGGAAGCCACCGTGATTCTGCAACGAATCGGGAACAGGGGACTGTTCCTCGGCGCACTGTTCGACGACGCGGCCAAGCGCCACCCGTACCTGAGCGTCACGCTGGACCACGAGCTGGACGTCGCGCCCGAACTCGGCAGCGAGCTGACCGTGTACGCGTGCGCCAACCTCGTGGCCGAGCTGGCGTCCGCGTTGCGCGAGCTGAACGTACGCCCCGGCGACAAGGTCGCGATCTACAAGCAGGACGGTTTCGACATCTTCCTGCTGGCCTGCGCGGTCTCCCGGATCGGCGCCGTGCCCGTCGCGCTCTCGCCCGGCCTGAAGGGCGAGATCGTCGAGAAGCTGCTCGACCGGGTCGGCTGGCCGTACCTGATCACCGACCAGCGCAAGCTCGCCGACGAACTGCCGCCACGCGTGAAGAAGCGTGCCAGGGGAGTGCTGCTGGTCGCAGGCAAGGCGGCCGGGACCCGGCAGTTGAAACGGGACCACGAGGCCGTGCACTTCCCGTTCGTGCGGCCCCAGCCCGGCCAGCCGATGCTGCTGACCCACACCTCGGGCACGACCGACGTGCCGAAGCTGGCCGTGCACACCGCGCGGACGCTGCGCGCCAGGTACCGCCCCCAGGCGGCCGGTGTGCGGCTGCTGGTGCGTGACCGGGAAACCGTTGCCATGCACGTGTCCTTCGTGCACTCGCGGCTGGTCACCGCGCTGGCCATCGCGCTGCGCCGGGGATTCCCGATGGTGATCGTCCGCGACGCCGACCCCAGGCGGGTCGCCGACCTCTTCGCGGACGCCAGACCGGGCATCCTCGAGGCGCACCCGAACACGTTCGTGCAGTGGGAGGAACTGGCCGATGACCCGCGTGCGCCGCTGGCCAACGTCCGGCTGCTGAGCAGCACGTTCGACGCGATCCACCCGCGGACCGTGCTGAAGATCCTCGGCGCGTCCAAGCGGCGCCGTCCCGCGCACGTCCAGCTCTACGGCCAGAGCGAGATCGGCCCGACCGTCGGCCGGGCGACCTCGCTGCGCCGGGTCGCCTCGTCCGACGGGCGCTGCGTCGGCTTCCCGTTCCCCGGCATGACAGCGGTCCGGGTGGTCAGCCGCGACGGTGTGCCGCCCTCGGCGAAGCACCCCGGGTACGTCGAGGTCCGTTCGGACGGCCGGGCGCTGACGTACTTCGGTGAGGACGAGCGCTACCGCGGCCAGCTCGACGACGGCTGGTGGCGGATGGGCGACGTCGGCTACCGCACCAAGTGGGGCTGCCTGCACGTGTCCGACCGTGAAGTGGACGTGATCGAGGGCTTCGGCAGCGCGCTGGAGGCCGAGGACGTGCTGATGTCCCGGCTGGACCAGCTGCTCGAAGTGGTGGTCATCCCGGGCGGTGACGGCGCGCCGACACCGGTCGTGGTGACGCGGGACGGTTCCCCGCTCGACGAGTCGCAGTGGCGCAGCGCCACCGCGGACCTGCCGGGGATGTGCCCGCCCGTCCAGCTGAAGTTGTCCGAACTGCCCAGGACCGCCACCGCCAAGGTGCAGCGGCTGGAACTGGCGCGGATTCTGCGGACCGCGCAGGACACCGCCGACCGAGGGGTGAAGTGACGTGTCGCACGACAAGACGGCCGACCACGCCCAGCTCACGGGCTGGCTGGACGACCCGGCGGACGACCGCGGTGTGCGGTTCCGCCAGGACGACGGATCGTGGTCACGGCTGACCTACCGGGAACTGGCCGACCGCGTGGTGCGAGCGGGCGCGGCGCTGGCCGACGCCGGTGTGCGCAAGGGCGACGTGGTGCCGCTGGTGCTGCCCACCGGCGAGGACTTCGTGTCGCAGTTCTTCGGGCTGCTCGCGATCGGCGCGACACCGTCGGTGCTGCCGTTGCCGCAGGCCATCCGGGGCGGTGAGGGCTACACCAACCAGCTGCGCGCGATCGCCGGGCGGATCGTGCCGAAGCACATCGTCGTCGATCACCGCTACTCCGAGGTCATCCGCGAGAGCAGCGACGAGCTGAAGACCGGCGCTGTCCTGCTGGAGCCGGTGCACGCCGACCGCGCCGACGAGGCGCCTCGCGCCTACGGTGAGCTCGCGGTGCTGCAGTTCACCTCGGGTTCCCGCGGGACACCCCGCGGGCTGCGTATCACGATCGCCAACCTGGCTGCGAACCTGCGGATGATCTCCGGCTGGATGGCCAACACCCACTACGGCGCCGTCACGTGGCTGCCGCTGTACCACGACATGGGCCTGATCGGCGGGCTGCTCGGCGGCCTGACCAGCCAGCTCGAACACGCGCTGATGCGTCCCGAGCAGTTCATCCGGGACACCAAGGGCTGGCTGACCGAGTACGGGCACACGCCGTACCAGAGCATGTGCATGCCCAACTTCGGGTTCGAGCGGGTGCTCGCGCGCACGAAGCCGGAACACCTCGAAGGCATGGACTTCTCGCACGTGCGCTCGGTGATCAGCGGTGCCGAGCGGATCGACCCCGCGGTGCTGTCGCGGTTCGTGCGCCTGCTGGAGCCGCACGGGTTCGAGGCCTCGGCGCTGATGCCCGCCTACGGTTTGGCCGAGGGAACGCTGGCGGTCACCGGGATCGGCCCGCTCGAGACGCCGCGCCTGGTGAAGGTCAGCGGGATCGAGCGCAGGCTCGGCGAGAAACTGGACATCCGCGAGGTCACCGAACTGACCGCGGACCCGGTCGACGAGCCGTGGCTGTGGCAGGTCAGCTGCGGGCGCGCGCTCGCGGACACCCGCGTGGACATCCTGGACGAGGAACTGTCGCCGCAGCCGGAAGGCGTGCTCGGCGAGATCTACGTCGAGGGACCCGCGGTGGCGGACGGCTACCTCGACCCGACTCCCGAGGACCGGGCCAAGCTCAGCGACGGCAAGCTCTACACCGGCGACGCCGGGTTCGTGCTCGACGGCGAGCTGTACGTGGTCGGGCGGCTCGGCGACAGCGTGAAGATCAACGGGCAGAGCGTGTTCGTGGAGGACATCGAACTGGAACTGGCCGCGGGCGACACGATCTCCCGTCAGCACGCGACCGTCGTCGCCGGGATGGCGGGCTCGGTGCCCACCGTGCTCGTGGTCACCGAACGGCCGCTGGGCGAGCAGCTCGACGAGGCACTGGCGATCGTGCGCTCGTTCGCGGGCGACGCCGCGCACACCGAGGTCCTGCACGTCAAGTCCGGCACCATCCCGCGGACCTCCAGCCGCAAACCGCGCCGCCGCGCGCTTTGGCTGTCCTATGTGGCCGGTGAGCTGAAGGAGCGGGTGAAGGCATGACGGCGCGACCGCTGTTGTTCGCCGACGGACCGTTCGGTGATCGGGTCGAGGAGTACCGCAAGCGCGTGGCCGGTCTGCTGCGCCAGGTGTTCGAGCCACGGGCCGAGCGGGCGGAGGCCGAGGGCCTGTTCCCCCGCGCGGCGCTGGCCGAGCTGGGTGAGACGGGAATCTTCCGTGAACGCTGGACGCCCGAGCCGTACGGCGACACCGGCCAAGGCGTGATCATCGCCGAGGAGAGCGGCCGTCTCGGGATGGCCGGTCTGTCGGTGGGGCTGAGCCTGCACTGCGAGACCGTGATCTCGACCCTGATGCGCTACGGGACATCGCCGCTGCTGCGGGAATACCTGACGGGCACGCTCGACGGTTCGCTCGTCGGCTGTCTCGGCGCGTCGGAACCGGCAGGTGGCAGCGACCTCAACGGCATGCGCACCACCGCGCGCAAGGTCGCCGGTGGCTGGCACGTGGTGGGGGAGAAGAAGTACCTCTCGCTCGGGCTGGTCTGCGACTTCGCGCTGCTGCTGTGCCGCCTGGACGAAGGCAAGGGCCCGGTCGCGGGCAGGCTCGGGCTGTTCGCCGTGCCCCGCTCGGGACTGACCCCGCGCAAGCGGCTCAACAAGGTCGGAACGTCCGCATTGGACACCACTTGGATGCTGGTCGACGCCCAGCTGCCGGATGAGGCACTGGTCGGCCGGGCCGGTGGTGGCCTGCTGGCGGCGTCCTACGGTCTCAACCACGAACGGCTGTCCATCGCGGGCCAGACCGTCGGCGGCGCGGCCCGTGCGATCGCGCTGACCACGGCACACCTGCTGCGCCGTGAACAGTTCGGCAAGCCGTTGATGGAACACCAGGCGCTGCGGCTGCGGCTCGCGGAACTGTCCTCACGGCTGGTGGCCCTGCGGTACGCCGTCTACACGGCGGCACAGGGCATGGCCGTGCCAGGTGCATGCGGGACAAGGGAGATCGCCGCGCTGAAGGTGACGGCCGCGCGCTTCGCCGAAGAGGTGATGAGCGAGTGCATGCACATGTTCGGCGGCCCCGGCTATCTCGACGAGACGCCGTTGTCGCGGATGTGGCGTGACTCGCGGCTCGCCCGTCTCGGCGGCGGTAGCGACGAAATGATGTGGGAGCTCGTGGCCAGCGGACTGGTCCCGGACTTCGCCGCGTACGACGAAAGTGTTGACGTCGGATGAAACTCTTGCTTACCGGTGTGACCGGGCAGCTCGGCACGGCGATCGCCGAGCTGGCGCCGGAGCGTGGCGCGCAGGTGGTGCCGTTGGTGCGCCGGGCACGCTCGGGCAAGGTGCCGTTCGCCCGGGTGTTCCCGTCGCTGGCCGGCGCCGCTGTCACCGGGGATATCCGTGACCCGCTGCTCGGGTTGCCCGACAAGGACATCAGCGAGCTGGCCGACACCGTTGACGCGGTGGTGAACCTGGCCGGTGACACCAACTGGGCCGGATTCGGCCGTGACCTCTACGCGGCCAACGTGATGGGTGCGCGCAACGGCTACGAGCTGGTGCGGGAGCTGCAGAAGCGGTCCGGGCGCAGGATTCTCTACACCTACGCGTCGTCGATCTTCGTCGCGGGCGGTGCCCTCGGCCGGATCGCCGAGGGACCATTGAGCCCCGACCGGCACCGGACCGCCTACGAGCACAGCAAATGGCTCGCCGAACGCGAACTGGACCTGCTGCACAAGCCCGGCGACCCGGACGTCCTGATCGCCCGTGTCGCGGCACTGCTCGGCGATTCGCGCACAGGCAGGACGCTCAAGCGCAACTCGCTGTACCTGCTGGCCGAACGCTGGGACGACCTGCCCGGCCGGATGCTGCCGGTCATGCGTGGCGCACGGGTCGACGTGCTGCCGCGTGACATGGCAGCGGGCGCGTTGCTGGACGCCATAGCCGGGATGCTGCGCGCCGGCCCGCGTGCCGAGCCGGTGTTCACGCACATCTGTGCCGGTGACGAAGCGCCGTCGTTGCGTGGCCTGCTGGAGACCGCGCGGGCGTTGTCACCGCTGAAGTTCGGCAAGTGGGTACGGACCGTGCCCGCGAGCGCCGACCAGATCCTGTGGCTGTCCAACAACGCGGAACGGTTCCTGGCGCTGAGCCCGGCCTGGCGCAACAGCATGATCGGCCTTCGCTACATCGGGCTCGACCGCGTGATGGAACGCGGCCGTCTCGCGCAGCTCGCCGACGGCCCGCTGCCCGCACCCGGTACCGAACTGCTCGCCCGGCTGTTGTTCGACCTGCCCGCCAGCGTGCGTCCGACGGCACCGTCCGACAGTGGATTGTCGAGGTTCCTCGCGTGAAGGTAATGATTCTCGGTGGCTCCGGCTACCTGGGCTCCGCGATCGCGCAGGTCTGCGACCGGGCCGGTGCCCAAGTCCGTGTCGTGTCCCGCAGCGGTGAAGCCTTTGCGGGTGAGGGCGTGCGCGGTGACGTCCGGATGCCGCGCCTCGGCCTGCCGCCCGCAGCGCTCAAGCAGGTGCAGGACACCACACACGTCGTGTTCACCTTCGGCTCGGTGTCGTGGACGTCCGGACCCGGCCAGGCATTGGAGACGCACAGCGCGGGAACCAAGTCCGCGCTGGAGTTCCTGCGCCAGTTGCCCAACCTCGAACAAGCCGTGCACGTGTCGTCCCTGCTGGCGCTCGGGCGCTCCGAGGGCCGGGTGACCAACCGGGAGCTCTACACCGGACAGAAGTTCCGCAACTGGTACGAGTACGGCAAGTACTGCGCGGAACGGCACGTCCGCGACACGCCGGACCTGCCGGTCGGCATCGTCCGGTTCGGCCCGATCCTGGGGCCGGACCCGCGCGGTGGCCGCCTGGACACCACGCACAGCCTGCCCGCGGTCTTCCCGCACCTGCTCGCCGGATACCCGGTCCACCTGGCCGGGCGCGGTGACTTCCCGTCCTGGGTCACCGATGTGTACTCGGCCGCCGAGATCGTGCACAAGGCGCTGCGCAATCCGATCGGGCGGGACACCTGGTCGTGGTTCGACCCCGCGAAACCCACGTTGCGTGAGGTGTTCGAGGAGGTCTGCCGCCCGTGGGGGACGGTGCCGAAGATCCTCGAGGCCAAGCCGCTGGGCAGGCTCGTGAAGCTGTTCGGCGAACGGATGGGCACGCCTGCCGAGCTCGCCGAGTACACCGACCCGTGGTTCGACCTGGACCCGGCGATCCTCGACGACATCCCACGGCCGTGGCCGATCCCGGAGCCCGGCTACCTGGCCGCGACCGGCCAGTCCCTGTTGGGTGCGCGTGCCGGACGGGGGATCAGCGCATGACCGAGATCGCACAAAGCGGACAGACGCTGTCGGTCGACACGGACACGCACCCGTACTTCCGGGTCTACTCCGCGGGCAACTTCGGTGAAGTCGCCCCGGAGCGGCTCTCGCCGATGTCGTGGTCGCTCGTCGGTGACCCGATGGAACGCGGAACCCGTGCGCTGGCGCAGCGACTGTGGGGACGGCCCGCGTGGGCCGAGGGCGCGCACTACGTGTTCGTCGGTTACTTCGGCTGCCGCCCATACCACAACCTTGCCGCCTACTCGCACCTGTCGCGGTCCATCCCGGGACTGCAGGCCAAGGACGTGACCGACGCGTACTTCGAAGGCATCGACGCGCCGCCGGAGATCACCGCGCTGCGGCCCAGCAAGGCACGACAGGTGGCAGGCGCCACGAAACTGCTGAACGAACTCCGGCTGATCGGCCCGCGCCTGCGTGAGCTGGAGGAGAAGGTCGCCGAGCTGGAGTGGGGGCTGCGCGCCGCGACCACCAACGACAGCCAGATCGCGCTGTTCGGCGTGCTCAAGAACGCGCTGCCGGTGCTGAAGGAGGCCTGGCAGCTGCACATCCTCACGACCTCGGGCTGCGTCCCGATGCGCGTGGTGCAGCGCCGCGCCTACAGCAAGCTCGTCCGGCACGGCGACGAGGTCGCGCACTGGCTGACGAGGCCGCGTGAACTGGTCTGGGACCGGTTGCACACCGCCGCGTCCACGATGGACCCGTTCGGGCCGGGTGACTTCCTCGACTCCTCGTTCTACGAGGTCGCCGACAGTTCGGACCCGTGGCAGGACTACGCCGTGCGGCACAAGCGAGCCGCCGCCAAGAACAGCGAGAACACCGTTTCGCTCGTGGATCCCGCCGAGGCGGTGGCGGGCATGCTGACGCCGTGGCGCAGGCACGCCGTGCAAGCGCTTGCGGTGGCAGTCGGCGAGGTCATGGCGGGCCGTGAGCACTCGAAGTCACTGGCCATGCGGACACTGCACGTCTACCGCAGGCTGCTGCCCGCGCTGGCGGAGTCCCTCGGCGCGGGCGCGGAGCTGTGGCCGTACCTGACGATCAGCGAGTTCGAGGAACTGGCGACCAGGCCGGGCTTGGTGCAGCGCGCGCTGCCCAGGGTCGAGGCGTGCCGCCAGGCGCTGACGGTTCCCATGCCCGAGCACTTGGACCTGACGAGCGACGACGGCGAGTTCAGGCCGTGGCAGAGCCGGACCGTGCAGGCACAGCGCGGGGTCGCGCCCGGCATCGGTGTCGGCACCGCGATGACGCCGGACGGCGACCTGCCGGACGAGGCCGTGATCATCGTCTGCAGCTCGGCGGACGCGGACATCGCGCCGTTGCTGCCGTTCGCCGCCGGTGTGCTCAGCGAACGCGGCAGCGAACTGTCCCACATCGCCATTCTGGCCAGGGAGTACGGAGTTCCCTGCGTCGTCGGGTATCCCGGCGCGGCGGCACTGCCACCTGGCACGGCCGTGTCGATCAACGGCAGCACTGGAGAGGTGACCATCCTTGAGCACTCCTAACAGCGTGAGCGCCACGACACTGACCGCGGTGGAGGAGGTGTACCGCGACGTCAAGCGGGTCCACAGGGAGCTGCGGCGCGAGGACCGGATCATCGAGGACCTCGCGGTCGACTCGCTGGCCACCCTGGAGATCCTGCTGGCGCTCGAAGAGAGGTTCGGCGTGTCCCTCGTGGACAACCCGGCGGCAGCGGGCGTGCGGACCGTCGGTGACCTCGTCGACCTGATCGACGAGCTGCCGGAGGCGTGATGAGCAAGGTATCCATCGCGTTCGACGTCCTGCACGCACTGGCTGTCAAAGGCATGGCGCAGGCCGGGCCGCTGGCGGTCAGCAGCGGTGTCAGCGGGGACGAGCTGAACGAGGAACTGGCCAGGATCACCGAGGAAGGCCTGGCCAACCACATGGCGGGCCGCGGCCTCTGGCGGATCACGCCGGACGGCCGCGCCAAGCACGCGCAGCTGCTCCACGAGCAGCTCACCGATGACACCAGGCAACGGCTGCGCCCGCTCTACGAGCAGTTCCTGCCGTTGAACACCACGTTCAAGGAAACGTGCACCCGCTGGCAGATCCGCGGCGGCGCGGCCAACGACCACACCGACACCGCCTACGACCAGGGGCTGATCGGCGAACTCGGCGAGATCCACGCCGCAGCGGCCGGCCTGATCGGCCGGCTGGCGCAGGTGGCGGCCCGGTTCGGCCGGTACGCCGACCGGCTCGCCGACGCGCTCACCCGGGTGCGTGGTGGCGAGGTGAAGGCGTTCACCGGCGTGCTGAACGAGTCCTACCACGACATCTGGATGGAACTGCACAAGGACCTGTTGCTGTCGCTGGACATCGACCGGGCAACCGAAGAGGCAAGGCAGAACTGATGGACGCGTTGGTGCGGCTCACCGGCGGGCTCGGCGACGGCGATCGCCCGTCGATGGGCGGGAAAGCAGTCGGATTGTCGGCGTTGGTCCGTGCCGGAGCGCGGATCCCCGAGACGTGGCTGTTGCCGGTGGGGGCGCACCTCGGCGACCGGGAGCTGGCGGCGCTGGCGTCTGCCGCCCACCGCTGGGCGGTGCGCAGCTCGGCGAGTGTCGAGGACGGCACCGCGTTGTCGTACGCCGGGATGTTCGCGAGTGAGCTGGATGTTCCCGTGGCGGACCTCGCCGGTGCGGTAGCCCGGGTGCAGTCCTCGGCGGGCAGTGACCGTGTCGCCTCCTACCGGGAGCGCTTCGGCATCCGCGACAGCGAGGTGCGGATGGCTGTGTTGTTGCAGCCGTTCGAGGCGCCCGTGTGCAGCGGTGTGTGGCTGGGACGCAGTCATGGTGAGGGGCGCTTGGAGTGGGTGCGCGGCCGTGGCGACGCGTTGGTGTCCGGTGTGGTCACACCGGAATGGGAGGAGTGGACGCTGGACGGCGGTTCCTCGCCGCGACCGTTGGCGTACGAGGGCACCGCTGTCGGTGTGGCGTGCCTTGAGCTGCAACGTGATCTGGGCGTCCCGGCGGACCTGGAGTTCGCGGTGCTGGAATCGGGACTGGTGTGGCTGCAGTTCCGGCCGATGACCACCAGTCTCGCCGCTCCCACCCGGAGATCCACAGTGGAATCGAGCGCGGTCGTGCACGGCACGCCTGCGTCGCCGGGTACGGCGAGCGGGCCGGCGCTGCTGGTGCGTGACGTGGCCGACCCGGCGTGGAAACCGGGAACCGTGCTGCTCACCGAGGAAACCGACCCGGACTGGGTGCCGCTGATGGCCGAGGCCGCGGCGCTGGTCACCGCTGAGGGCGGCATGCTCTGCCACGCGGCCATCGTCGCCAGGGAACTGGGAGTTCCCTGCGTGACCGGAGTGGGCTCACAGGCATTGACACGGCTGGGATCCGGTTCGGCACTGGCCGTCGACGGCACGGCGGGCAAGGTGACAGTGCTGTGATCGAGGAAGTCGCGGACCTGACAGCCGAGCAGCGTGCCCTGGCCGTGCTGCTGTACAGCGTCGACGACAAGGACTGGCGACGGCCGTCCGCCGCGGCGGGGTGGACTCTGCGCGACCAGGTCGCGCACCTCGCCGACACCGAAGAGGTCGCCGCGGACACGTTGACGGGCGGGCCACGGGCGTTCGCCGACGCCGTCTCCCCGTACCGGAGCGCCGAGGACTTCACGGCCGCGGGATGTCGCCGTGGGGACGGCCTCAGTGCCGAAGACCTGATCGAATGGTGGGACGTGGCCGCCGCGAAAACCCGCGCGTTGCTGGCCGAGCACCCGGACGAGGACCGCGTGGGCTGGGGATTCGGCATGCCCGCGCGGACGTTCGTGATGGCACGGCTGATGGAGCACTGGGCGCACAGCCTGGACATCACCGACGCGCTGGGGCTCCCGGTGGCCGAGACACCGCGTGCACGGCACGTGGCCTGGCTGGGCCTGCGGACTCTGCGCTACGCGTTCGGCCGTGCGAAGGTGCGGCCGCCCGCCGGGCACACGCTGCGGCTGGAACTGACCGGAATGGACGGTGTGTACGAGACCGGGCCCGAGGACGCCACCGACGTGCTGCGTGGTCCGCTGATCGAGTGGTGCCGCGTGGCCACCCGCCGGTCCAAGCACGGGAGCCCGGATTCGCTGCGACCGGACGGTCCGCTGGCCGAGCTCGCCGTGAAACACGCACGGGCCTACCTGTAGGGGGAGAGATGGTCAAGGTCGAAGTGCAGAGCGTGTTCGCGTGCACCCCTGAGGCGTACCTGGAGTTCGTGATGGACCCCGAGCGCTACAGCGAGGTCGACGACAAGATCAACGACATCGGCTGGGTGCGCCGCGACGGGGACGTCTGCCAGTTCCTGTTCCGGCCGAGCCTGCCGGGGATGTCACTGCCGGAACCCAGAGCGGTGTCCCGGATGAGCCTGACCCCCGGTGAACGCGTCGACGTCCGGCTGGCCCCGGTGGCCCGCAACGCGCTCAACCGGCTGGTGTCCAAGTTCAGCGCCCGGTTCTCGTGCGTGCCGGTCGACGGCGGGATCCGCGTCACGCGGATGATCTCGTTCGACTTCAACCCGGTGGTCCGCTGGTTCTTCGAACCACGGGTGCGGCAGGCGTTGCAGGCGTCCGTGGAACGGGAACACGTGCTCGCCAAGCCGTTGCTGGAGCAGGGAGGACAGCGATGAGCTCAGCGAACGGATCCGGAGAGCAGCACGCCCACGTCGTCGTGGTCGGTGCCGGGCTTTCGGGCGTAGCGGCGGCCGCGAAGCTGCGTGCCGCCGGGATCTCGGACTTCCTGGTGCTGGAGAAGGCCGACGGGGTCGGCGGGACATGGCGTGAGAACACGTATCCCGGCTGTGCCGTGGACATCCCGTCACCGGTCTACTCGTTCTCGTTCAACCCCAACCCGGACTGGACGCGCAACTTCGCCGGGCAGGCCGAGCTGCTGGCGTACATCGACGACACGGTGGAGAAGTTCGGGCTGCGCCCGCGCATGCGGTTCGGCACGGAACTGCTGGAGGCCACCTGGTCGGCGAAGCGGCAGCTGTGGGAACTGAAGACCAGCCGTGGCCGGTACACCGCGCGGCACGTCGTGTTCGCCTCCGGCCTGCTGCACGAACCGCGGCTGCCGGACGTTCCCGGCCTGGACGAGTTCACCGGCGAGGCGTTCCACTCGGCGCGCTGGGACCACGGCGTGGACCTGCGGGGCAAGCGGGTCGCGGTGATCGGCACCGGTTGCTCGTCGATCCAGCTCGTGCCGGAGATCCAGCCGCTGGTGGACAAGCTCTACGTGTTCCAGCGGACCGCCGCGTGGGTCATCCCGAGGCTCGACTTCCGGATGCCCAAACCGGTCCGGCGGCTGTTGCGCCGGGTTCCGGCCGCCCAGCGGCTGTTGCGCGGCGCGATCGACGTGATCCTGCGGTCGATGGGCGCGGTCATGCGCGACGCGAAGCTGGCGCGGCTGCTCAACCCGGTGGGCAGGCTCGTGCTGCGCCGCCAGGTCCGTGATCCCGAGTTGCGCGCCAAGCTGACCCCGAAGTTCACCGTCGGCTGCAAACGGCTGTTGCTCTCCAACACGTATCTGCCGGCGATGTCCCAGCCCAACGCCGAACTCGTCCCGCACGCCCTCGCCGGGGTGAAGGGCAACGAACTGGTCGCGGCCAATGGTGACCGGATCGAGGCGGACGTGATCGTGTTCGCGTCGGGTTTCGAACTGCGTCATCCGCCCATCGCGGCACGGATCCGTGGCCGTGACGGCCAGTTGTTGTCCGAAGTGTGGGCACAGCACAGCCCTCAGGCGTACCGTGCGACCACACTGCCGTCCGTGCCCAACGCGTATCTCCTGCTGGGCCCGAACATCGTCATGTACAACTCGTTGCTGGCCCTGGCCGAGAGCCAGCTGGACTACGTCGTCGACGCGATCCGCACAGCCGAGTCCCGCGGCATCTCGTCGTGGGAGATCCGGCCGGAGGCGTTCCGCGCCTACAACCAGGCCGTCCAGCGCGACCTCGCGCCGAGCGTCTACAACAGCGGCGGCTGCGGCAGCTTCTACATCGACGAGTCCGGCCGCAACTTCGTGACGTGGCCGTGGTCGGTCAAACGCCTGCGCCGCGACCTGTCCCGGTTCGACGTGGAGAACTACGACACCATCCTTGCGGAGAAGTGAATGTACGACTACACGCAGTCCTTGACCCGCAGCCGGATCAGCCGTGAGAAGGGCAGGCAGATCCGGGAGATCGACCTGCGCGGTGAACAGTGGACAGTGCTGCCCGACGTGTTCTCACCCAGCGACAGCCGCTCCAGCCTCGCCCACCTCGACCTGCTGGACTTCCCGGCGGGCGGTGCTTTCCTGGAGATCGGCACCGGCACCGGGCTCATCGCCGTGAGCGCCGCCCGCGCCGGGTGCGCGGTGGTCTACGCCAGCGACATCAACCCGGCGGCCGTGCGCAACAGCGAGCTCAACGCGCAGCGGTTCGGCGTCGCCGACCGGGTCACCGCGGTCCACAGCGACCTGTTCGACGCGCTGGCGGGCGCGCCCAAGTTCGACATCGTCTACTGGCACTCGAACAACGTCTGGGTGCCGCCGACGCTCGAACTGGAGAACCTGCACGAACTCGCGTACGTCGACCCCGGCTACGAAGCACACCGCCGGTTCTTCCGCGAGGCGCACGACCACCTGACGCCCGACGGCCAGGTGCTGCTCGCGTTGAGCAGCCGCGCCGGACGGGCCGAACTGGAAGAGCTCGCCGCCCACGAAGGCCGCGTGCTCAAGTCCGTGACGTCCGCGCTGAGCGAGGAGCCGGAAGGCATGGTCACCTACGAGCTGGTCGAAGTCGTCCCCGCCTGAGTCGTTACGAGAGACACCGAGGAGAGGATCGCGTTGATCTTCGACAAGCTGCTGGCGCTGCCCAGCGACGCCGAGCCGTGGGTGGTCGACCACCAGCCGATCATCGTCGCGGCGCAGGACGAGCGGATCCACCCCGGCGACATCGCCGACGCCGCCTCGCGCACGGCCACCGCGCTGCTCGCGCACGGGGTCGTGCCCGGCAAGCGGTGCGTGGTGTGGCTGGAGTCGCCGACCGACATCATCGTGGCCTACGCGGCGATCACCGCGCTGGACGCCGTGCCCGTCCTGATCAGTCCCAGCCTCGACGGACCGACGCTGAAAGCCATGGTGGCCGACGTCTCCGGCATCACGGCGGTGATCGCCGCCGACGACCGGCTCGCCGAGACCCAGCAGTTGCTGTCGGGTATCGAGCACGTCGACTGGCGTGCGGTGGCGTCGGATCTGCCGCAGCGGAAGCGGTTCACGCGGCCACGCGAGGTCGCGTCGGAGGCGCCGTACGTCGTGGTGCACACGTCCGGCACCACCGGCGTGCCGAAGCTGGTCGAGTGCTCCAGCGCCAGCATCCGGTTCAACGCCAGGGTCCAGGCCGTGATCCACTGGGCCACGCGGTTGCAGGGGCACCTGGCGCTGGCGATCTCGCCCGTGCACGGCCGGACCGTCGTCGGCATCCTCGCCGGCCTGATGCGGCGGGCGCCGTTCCTGTTGCTGGCGGACGATTCCCCGGAGAACGTCGAACGGATGCTCAAACGGCACCGGCCGACCTACCTGGAGACGCACCCGAACACGTTCCGCGCGTGGCAGCACCTCTCGCCGGGCGGGGCGTTCAGGTCGGTCCGGTTCTTCGGCGCCGGGTTCGACGTGATCCACCCGGACACCGTGCGCGCCCTGCTCAGGGGATCACGGCACCGGTTCGCGCTGTGCGTCGAGGTATACGGCCAGAACGAGTCCGGCCCGATCGCGATCCGCAGCCACCTCAAGGGCGTCCCGGGCATCGCGAGGCTGCGGCGCCGCAAGCAGCTCGGCGGGCACGGCGTCGGCATGCGGTTCACGTTCTGCCGCGTGCGCATCCTCGACGAGTCCGGCAAACCCGTGCCCACCGGGCAGCCCGGCCGGATCGTGGTCCGCACGCCCGGCGTGTTCTCCGGCTACATCAACCGGCCGGACCTGACGTCCAAGAACTACCCGCTCAAGCGGTGGTGGGACACCGGCGACTGGGGCTCGAAGTCGCGGTTCGGCACGATGACGCTGATCGACCGCACGGTCGAGCGTGTCTCCGGCGCGCAGAGCGGCATCGCGATCGAGGACATCCTGCTGGAGAAGTTCCCCGACTTCCTGGAACTGGTCGTACTGGACTACGACGGCGTGCTGCAGCCGGTGCTGTCGGTCCGGCCGGGCACCGAGTTCCCGCCGGGGCGGTGGCGGT
Organism: Kibdelosporangium phytohabitans; assembly: GCF_001302585.1. Classification (GTDB taxonomy): domain Bacteria; phylum Actinomycetota; class Actinomycetes; order Mycobacteriales; family Pseudonocardiaceae; genus Kibdelosporangium; species Kibdelosporangium phytohabitans. Next base: position 3,938,138 of record NZ_CP012752.1, read on the forward strand.
CGGAGTCGAGCGGGCTCGCCGCGATGGCCGAGCCGATCATCATCCCCGACAACGAGTTCCCGCGCACCGTCACCGGGAAGATCAAGCGGGAAGTGCTGAAGAAGTCGATCGCCGACCGGGTCGCGTCGCGCGACCTGACCGTCGTTTCCTGACGACGACCTAGGAGATATGCGATGACCGCGACCAGTGTGACCCCCGCGGCGGCGGCCGGGTCCAAGTTCGTGGCGTACATGCGCCTCGGCAAGGCACGGATCTACCACCACGCCTACGGCTGGGTGCTCGCCATGCTGCTGCTCAACCTGGACGGTCTGATCACCGGGCAGACGGTCGCGGCGGCGGTGCTGACCCTGGTGATGGTGTGCACCACCCAGTGGGCAGGGGGTGCCGCCGACGACCTCGGCGGCTACCGTGACGGCAGCGACGCGCAGAACTACGCGGGCCGCCCGGCCAAGACGGTCGCGAAGAAGCCGTTGCTGACCGGCGCTCTCACCGAGACGCAGGCGGTGCGGTTCGGCGTGGCGATGGCCGTCGTCGCGGTCGCTTCCGGATTGCTCGCCGCTTTCACCACCGACGGCCGTTCGCCACTAAGTGCGGTTCTGGTCATGCTTTTCGCGCAATTCTGTTCGTGGCAGTACTCGATCGGCGTGAAACTCAGTTACCGGCCATTCGGTCTCGAGCTGACGATCTTCTTCGTGATCAGCTGCATCGCGTTGCTGCCGTACTGGCTGATCGCCGGTTCGCTGAACCCGGAAATCCTGCTCACGGGCGCGCTCGTCGGCATGTGGTTCCTGATGATCGTGTTCTACGGCAACGCTTCCGACCGCGAGGGCGACTCGAAGGTGGCCCGGCACACCCTCGCTGTCCTGTTGCCACAGCCGGTGTTCAAAGCCGTTCTCGCCCTGCTTTTCGCCATCAGTGTCACATTGCTCGCATTGCTGTTCACCACGACGCGGTTCACCCCGGTTCTGGGGCTGACCGTGATACCGGTCATCGTCATGCACGCCGTGCAGTTGTACTACGGTGCGGTGCGGAGTGACTGGCGCAAAGCCCGATTCATCGGTCTTTCCTCGGTCGACCTTGGATGTCTGGGGCTCGCGCTGGCGTTCGTCTTGCACTGACAGCACAGGACTGCAGGGGGAGTGGACATGCTGGGGTGGATTGCCGGTGTCGTGCGCCGGCGTTCCCGACTGATCCTGGTGATCAGTGGGCTTTTCGTGGTGGCCGCCGGGGTGCTGGCGACCGGGGCGATGGGCAAGGTCAAGGTCGGCGGCTACCTGGACGAGAGCTCGGACTCCAGCGTCGCCGCCGAGCGGATCGACTCGCGGTTCGGCGGCCAGTACAACCTGTTCGTGCTGGTCAAGCCGAACAGCGGCACGCTGGACTCGGCCGAGGTGCTCGCCGAGGGCACCCGGCTGACCGAGGCGCTGGGCAGAGAGTCGACGTTGAGCAACGTCCTGTCCTACTTCCCCGGCAAGGTCGCCGCGCTGAAGTCCGAGGACGGCTCGTCGGCGCTGATCGCCGCGCACGTCGCCGGGGACGAGGACACCTCACTGAAGAACACCCAGGCGCTGTACGACAAGTACCACGCCACGGACGGTCCGGTGACCGTCCATTTCGGTGGTGTGCAGGGCGTGGCCAGGGACGTCTACGAAGAGGTGCAGCGCAGCCTGATCGTGGCCGAGGCCATCGCCGTGCCGGTGACGCTGGTGTTGCTGGTGCTGGCGTTCGGCAGCGTGGTGGCGGCGCTGCTGCCGCTGGTGATCGGCCTGCTGGCGATCGTCGGCACGTTCGGTGAGATCGCGCTGCTCGGCGGCGTCACCGACGTGTCCATCTTCGCCGTCAACCTGACCACCGCGCTGGGTCTCGGCCTCGGCATCGACTACGCGCTGTTCATGGTCGCGAGATTCCGGGAACGGCTGACCGCGGGCGACACGGTTGCCGACGCGGTCGAGACCACTGTCCGGACATCCGGCCGGACCATCCTGTTCTCCGCGTTCACCGTCGCCGCGGCACTGGCGGCGATGGCGGTCTTCCCGTTGTTCTACCTGCGTTCGCTCGCGTTCGCCGGCGTCGGCGTCGTGGTCATCGCCGCGCTGGCGTGCCTGTTCGTGATCCCGGCGCTGCTCAACCTGCTCGGCCACCGGGTGAACGCGCTGAAGCTGCCGTGGTCGAAGTCCCTGCGCGGCTCGGACGCGCCCTTCTGGGGCAAACTGGCGGGCGGTGTCGCGAAACGCCCGCTGCGGGCCGTGATCCCGGTCGTCATCGTGCTGCTGTTCCTCGCGGTTCCCGTCCTGCACGCCCAGTTCGGCAACGTCGACGACCGCGTGCTGCCCGCGGAGACCGAAAGCCGCGCGGCGAACGACACGGTCCGGACCGCCTTCGACGGCGTCAACTCGTCCGCTGTCGACGTTGTCGTGCTGGGCAGCCTGGACGGCCCCGCGGTGGCTCGGTACGCGGGCCGGCTTTCCGGCATGCCCGGCGTGGTCAGCGTCCAGTCCAGTGCGGGAGCGTACGTCCAGGGCACCCTCGCGGTGCAGCTACCGGCCGACGCGGCGCGCGGGAAGCCGGACGCGCAGTGGTTGAGCGTGGCGACCAAGGACGAGCCGAAGTCGGACGCCAAACTGGACTTCGTCGAGTCGTTGCGCGCCTTGCCCGCGCCACCGGGAACCAGTGTGCTGGTCGGCGGCACGGACGCCGAGCTGATCGACACCCAGCAGGCGATCGGCGACCGGCTGCCGTGGGCGATCGCGATCATCGTCCTGATCACGTTCGTCGTGCTGTTCCTGTTCACCGGCAGCGTGTTGCAGCCGGTGCGGGCACTGGTGCTCAACGGCATCAGCATGGCCGCGACCTTCGGCATCGTGGTGTGGGGCTTCCAGGACGGGCATCTGGCCGGGATGTTCGGGTTCACCGCCCAACCGGTGGACACCGCAATCACGGTGCTGATCTTCTGCGTCGTGTTCGGCGTGTCCATGGACTACGAGGTGTTCCTGATCAGCCGCGTGAAGGAACTGCACGACGCGGGCGCGAGCAACGAGGAAGCGCTGCGCAACGGGATGGCCCGCACCGGGCGCATCGTCTCGGCGGCGGCGGGCATGCTGGCGGTCGTGTTCTTCTCGTTCCTCACCAGCTCGATCAGCTTCCTGCAGTTGTTCGGTGTCGCCGCGGGTGTGGCGATCCTGATCGACGCCATCCTCGTGCGTGGTGTCCTCGTGCCGGGTGCGCTCGCCTTGATGGGCCGCACGGCCTGGTGGTCGCCGCCGCTGCTGCGGAGGGTGCACGAGCGCGTAGGAGTCAAAGAGGAATGACCGTTCCCGAGGAGATGCGGGCCGCGTACATCACCGAGCACGGGCCGTCCGACGCCATCCGCGTCGGCTCGCTGCCCGTGCCGGTTCCCGGGCCGGGTGAGGTCCTCGTCCGTGTGGACGCCGTTGCCGCGAATCACGTGGACACCTTTGTCCGTTCAGGTGCGTACGCCACCGAGATGACGTTCCCGTTCGTGATCGGACGGGACTTGGCCGGCACGGTCGTGCACCAGACCGAGTCGTTCCCGGCCGGTGCCAGGGTGTGGACCAACAGCATGGGCCACAACGGACGGCAGGGAGCTTTCGCCGAGTACGTGGCTGTCCCGCAGGACCGGCTGTACACGCTGCCCAACGGTGTCGGCCCGATCGCCGCCGTGTCCGTCCTGCACACGGCGGGCACCGCGCACATCGGGCTCTACCGTGAGGCACGCATCCGGCCCGGCGAGACGATCGTGGTCGTGGGAGCGGGCGGAGGCGTCGGCAGCGCGGTCTGCCAGCTCGCGTCCGCCGCCGGGGTCCGTGTGCTCGCGGTCGACCGTGCGGAGAACGCCGAATGGTGCCGGGAGCACTGCGGCGCCGCCGCGGTCATCGACCGTGGATCGCCCGGCATCGCCGGTCAGATCGCCACTCTTGCACCGTCCGGTGTGGACGTGTACTGGAACAACTCCGGACGGCACGACTTCGACGAAGTCCTGCCGATCATGGCGCGCGGCGGGCGGATCGTGCTGATGGCGGGAATGGGCAGCCGGGCGGAGCTGCCCGTCGGGGCCGTCTACACCAAGGACATCAGCCTGCACGGCTTCGTGATCAGCAACGCGTCCGCGGCGGACCTGCGCGCCGCGGCGGAAACCGTCAACAGGGAACTGCGCAGCGGGCGCCTGCGCGGCCGGATCAGGGCGGAACTCCCGCTCAGCGAGGCCGCGAAGGCGCACCAGCTGCTGGAATCCGGCACCAACGACAAACCGGGCCGCGTCGTACTTGTCCCGTAGCGGCATCGGGGATTGGGGGATGAACGTGTTGCGAGTGTTCACCAAACAGTGGTGGGAGCAAAGAGTCCTGCGCATGTACGACTCGTGGCGTGACCCGATCACGTGGCACGTCAAGGCGACGGACGGCGCGCCGCAGAACCTGGACCACTTCAGGCGCCGCAGGTTCTGCCTGATGGTCACGTACAAGAAGAACGGCGACCCGGTGCCGTCGGCGATGTGGTTCGGCCTGGACAACGGCCGCGCGTACCTGCGAACCGGGATCGACTCGTTGAAGGTGCGGCGGATTCGCCGCAACCCCAACGTGTTGTTCGCGCCGTCGAACATCCGGGGCAAGCCGGTCGGAGCTGTCATCCCCTGCGTCGCGCGCCTGCTGCCCGACGAGGAGAAGCCACGCGCGGCGAAGATCATCATCGACGCGTACGGCATCGGCCGCAAGGTCTACGACAAGACGGTGGCGACGGTGTACGAGGAAGCGGCGTACATCGAGATCACCCCGGTCGCGCTGCTGGAAGCCGAGAAGGCAGCCGCGGCCAGGCAGAGCCGGGCCGACTGAGCCGGTCCACGGGCCGGGACGCTAGGTCCTGTCGCGTTCGAGGTACGCCTTGGCCAGGCGTACCTCGTCGCGCACGTCCTTGTTCAACCACTTGCGCAACATCGGTTCAGCCAGCCATCCGATGAACGGCTTGAAGTCGAAGTTCAGGGTGCGGACCAGCTGGGTCCCGCCGTCGACCGGGGTGCACACGAAGCTCGCGGTGAAGTTCGACGCCAGCCGGGTCATCTTGTTGGCAGGCGGTGGCGCGAGGGCGACGTCCACTCGCTTGCCGGGGGTCAGGGTCATCCGGGACACCGTCGGCGGGCCGGGCAGACCGGCCAGCTTGGAGCGGAACTTGAACTCGGTGACGTTGCCTTCCCTGCGCACCCACACCACCGGGCGGATCTTGGTGTCCACCTCGGCGTACCGTTCGGGATCCATCGCGAACTCGAGCAACTCGTCCGGTGTGCAGGCGATGACTTCGGTGACTTCTACCGTGAGCATTCCCCGATTTTAACCGTGGATGGCGCGTTCCGGCCGGTCGGACCGGAACGCGCCACCCACCCGCAGCGTGGAGTTCGCTCAGACCGGCACTGGTTCCTCGGTCAGTTCACTGGCGAACTGCACCGCCATCGCCAATGTCATGTGCCTGTGCCACCCGACCCAGCCGCGTACTTCGTAGCGGTCGAGCTGGGATCGGGTGCGGATCGCGCGCCAGCGCCGGTCGAGGTGGCGCATCTCCGCCATGGCGTGCCCCATCCCGTTGGGGGACAGGGGGTGGTGCATGCAGGCCCGGAAGTAGCTGGTGCTGGCCCGTTTCCCGGCAGTGGCGAACGGCGGGGTCGGTGTCAGCGTGACCGTCATCGGAGACGGCCGCTGCCGGGACATCTGCCTTGGCACGAGATCCGCTCTGCACCCGGCCGGCGTCCTCGGCTCGGCCGACTCGTCCAGCTGGCCGAGTTCCGCCGAGGTGAGCCAGGTCAGGTGCGGGATCTGCTGTTGCTGCAACAACATCAACAGCCGCAGCTTGTTCGGGCAGTTGAGTGACAGGTAGATCCGCCGTGGCCGGAACTCGTCGGCTATCGCGCGCTGGATCATGTCCGACGCGATGGCCGACTTGGACCGGTGGCGCACCTCCGGCGGGATGTTGCCCTGCTTGCGCAGCCGTTCGCTCTCCGACCACGCCGGTGGCAGGTACAGGTCGATGTCCAGCAGGAAAACCTTCCTGTCCGGACTGACGTAGAGCAGCGCCACCGCGTTCTGGCAGTTCTGCGCACGGCCGTTCTCCGACGAGAACTGCAGGTCGACGGCGACGGCACGGTTGCCCTTCTTGGCGAAGGTCGCCTCGGTGATGAAGAAGTCGCCGCCCGTCGCCGCGGCCGCACGGGCCATCTCACGGAGTTTCCGGCGGACTTCGGCGTCGTCCCACCGCGCGGTGGTGAGCAGGCGCTGGGCGCCGTCGGCGCGGTACTCCGACTCGTAGGTGGCGATGTTGCGCCGCCCGGCCGACGGTTTGTTGACGATGTTCGCGAGGCCGAACATGTAGTTCAGCGCGCGCATCCGCGGCTCGGCTCTGGCGAAACACGGTGACAGCCGGGAATGCACCGTCCGCAGACAGAATTCGAGCGAACTCGACACAGGCAGCTGCCCGATCGGGCTCGCTGTGGTCTCCCTTGTCTTGGTCATCTTACACGCTCATGTTCTCGAGCTCCCCCAGGAGTTCGGATGACAGTGGTGGACCTTGTGCGTGGATTCAGTTCTTCGGGTTGGTCAGTTCGATACGCGATCCGATCTCCAGCTTCCGGAATATCTGGCGAAGGTGGTAGCCGACGGTGTGCGGCGAGACGAACAGGTGGCCCGCCGCCTGCCGGTTGGTCAGTCCTTTCGCGACGAGTGTCGCCACCTTCCGCTCGGTGTCGGTCAGGCTGTCCCAACCGGTCACCGGACGCTTGGTCTGCTTCCAGTTGCGACGCCGGACACCGAGGGTGCGCAGCCGCCGCGTGACGCGCGCGGCGTGCCACGTCGCACCGATCTCGGAGTAGGCGTCCATGGCTTGGTCGAGTTGCTCGACCGCGGCCTCACGGTCCTCATCGCACAGTGCGACGCCCAGGTCCTCACTGGCGAACACGCGGCACATCGGATCCACGTGTTCCCGTGCCACCCTTGCCAGCGGTGCTGTCCCGCCGTCCAGCAACGCGCGGGCGTGCCACGCCGAGTACCGCAACGAGACCAGGCTCGGGTTGGCCTGGCTCAGTGCTTCCGCGGTATCCACAACGGACTCAGCGGTCCGTTCGCTGTGGTGTTCGGTTGCCACGCGGACGAACCACGCGGCGGCGGCCGGGTCCTCCAGCAGGACTTCACGCCGGATGCCCGCGTCAGCCCGCACAGTGGCCAGCACCTCGTGCAGCGCCCCGGACTCGCCGGTGGCCGCGGCGACCATGCCGCGGGCGAGCAGACTGGCCGCCCACCAAGGTCGTGCGTCCTCACGGGCCAGCAAGTCGTTCACCTGACTGGTGTGCCGAGCGGCGGCGACGAGATCTCCGCGGTGCAGCGCGACCATCGCCAGCACGGTGGCGGCCTGTGGCGCGTACAGCGGCATGTCGTAAGTCTGGGCCGCGGCCAGGCCGCGACCGGCCACTCTTGCCGCTTCGTGCAAATCTCCTTCGGCGAGCAGGATGGCCGCGGACAGCATGGCGGGCACGCCCGCGATCACGCAGCCGATGTCACCGCCGCCCGACTCGATCCGCGCGAGCAGGTCCTTGGCCTCGTCGAGACGACGTGCTCTGGTCAGCAGGCTGACTCGTAGCCAAGTGGGGTTGCTGAACCAGGCGCCGTCGCTGGTGTCGCTGTCGGTCAGGTCGAGCGCTTCGTTGACTTGCCCGTTGCGCCAACGGGAGAGCGCGAGCACCGCGCGCGCGGCGGTGGAGACCGCCGGGGTGAGCTGCTGGTTGCCTGCCAGCAGTTCACCGGCCCGGCCCATCGCCGCGCGTTCGTCCGACAAGGACTCGGCGGTCAGCCGGAGAACCTCGACCTGTTCCCGGATGGGGTCCACACAGGACGGTGAGTCGAGCAGCCGCTTCGCGCTCGCCGTGGCCGCCGCTGCCTGGCCGCGCAGGAACAACGCTGTCGCCAGCCAGCGGTGCAACGCCTGGGTCTGCGGAGTGTCGGCGTTCGTGTTCTCCAGCGCCTGGCGGCAGAACCGGATCGCGGCGGGCAACGCGCCCGACCGGGTGAAGGCCTGCGCGGCGATCGCGGCGAGTTCGAGGTACGCCGGGGTGTCCGCGCCGCACAGGCGCATCCCGCCGGTCGCCAGGCCGGCGGCGCGGGCGGGGTCGGTGGCCAGCAGCTCGGCGGAGACCTCGGTGAGAACCCCGATCGCCTCGGCGTCGCCCGCGACCGCGCCCTGTGCCAGGTGGACGGCCGCGTTCAGGCGCCCGCCCGGCCGGTCCATCAGGATCCGCGCGGCCTGCTGGTGCAGCATCACCCGGATGGGCTTCGGCACGGTTTCCAATGTGGCCTGCCGCAGCGGGGCACTGCTGAACGCGAACGAGTCCGCGTCGACCGCCACCAGGCCGCTGCGCATCACCTCGTGGATGAGCGGCAGCAGTTCGGCCGGGGACTTGCCGAGCATCGCCGCCAGGTCGACCGGCGCGAACTCACGGCCGAGCACGGCTGCCACCTGCAGCAGCTGCCGTGTCGGCGCGTCGAGCGCGTCGAGCTTGGCGGTGACCATGGTGACGAACCGCTCGGGCAGCGCGGGTTCGGCGGGCAGTTCCACCGCGCGCAGGCCCGGGACGGTGATCGCGTTGACCGCGGGGCGCCGCGCCAGGTCGGCGACGCCTTCGGTGATGTCGACGTCCTTGTCGTCCACGAGCCCGCGGACGAGTTCCACCAACGGGCCGGGAATGGTGACGCTCTCCAATATGGACAGCAACGCCCGCGACGGCTCGGCCCCGAGCAGATCCGCTGCCACCGAACGAATCGCCGCGGGGGCGAGCGGTGGCAGCTCGGGTAACTGCTCGGCTTCGGTGATCTCGTGGCCCAGCAGCGCTGTGAGAGCGGCCCGGTTGCCGGGCGGGCAGGACAGCAGCCACACCACCGACTGCGTGCGCAGCTTGGTCATGAGTGCACGCACGGTGAGCATCACCGTCGGGCCCGCGCGGTGGATGTTGTCCAGCGGGACCAGCACGGGGCTGTGCAGCAGCAGGTCCGCCAGCTGCGCGTACGCCTGATTGGCGTGCGTCGACGCGCCCTCCGGAACGGGGATCAGTTCGGTCCCCGCCGCGGGGGCGCTGGGACCGGCGGTGATCTTCTCCGGCCTGCCCAGCTGTTCGTACACGCCGGTGAAGGTGGTGAATCCCTGACTTTCCGCCAGCTCGGTCGCCTTGGCGAGCAGCCGCGTCTTGCCGCTGCCCGGCGCGCCCTCGACGACGACCGTCGTCGACCGCCCCGCGCTCGCCACCCTGCGCAGTATCGTCGTTATTTTTTCCACATACTCATCCCGGCCATGGACGGCCGCCAGACCGTAATGCCCGGAATAGATGGTTTGCAGGCTCAGCTTCGCCACGATCCTCCCCCACGGCCCCTTGCGTGGAAGTCACTGTCACCGGGTACCCCCAAGTACGCCGAACGACACAGCCCTATTCCGTCCTCGTGTTCACCCGGCTCACTGTCCTGCCCGCCTGCTGACAGTGTTTCCCCAGCGGGTGATCGACAACATTGTCGCACGGTACACCAGTGGCGGAACGCGCCGGAGTCTTCCTCAGGGGGAGTGCGCAGTCAAGCTGTCACGGGCCGATCCGGTGCTGATTCCCCCGATTGTCGGTGTACTCCTCTGGAGGGTTACCAGGCGTGTGTGCGTGGTATTGACGGTCGGCGGCGCGTGCCCGTCGTGCCGCGGGTTAAGTGTGCGCTGAAGCCACTCGCCAGTGGGTTCCGCATTGCGATACCACACGCCACTCGAGGATCGATCCAATTGTGCCGGGGACCCGGTTTCGCCGCGGTCCGGTAAATGGCGTACAGCACGCGTGTGCGCCCGCGCGAAAGCAAGTCCCCAGTCCCACATGATCGGCAAGTTACCGGAGGGAAAGTGAGCACCTCAAGTGTAAGAGCGGACCTAGCAGCCACCCGGCGGACCGGGGCCGCGTGCGGTCGGCGGGCGCGGCAGTTCCGTCGGCTTGCTTTCATGTCGTCTGCCCAGCTCAACCGCGTTGCCGGTGCCGAGTTCCGCGCTGCGGTGGCCGCTATTTCGGCGTAATGTGGCACGCGCGTCCAGCATTGGCTCCGCCGGGCTCGGCGGTTCCTGTGAACGGAATGTTTACTTTGTCCTGCCGAATGTAAAACCCGGACCGGATGTCGTCACCCGTTCGGCCTAGTGACAGTCGTGGTCGTCTCTGGTTGGGAATGGCGTGGCTGATTTGTCGCAACTGCGGACATGGTTTTATCGGCGGGTATGGTCTCGTTGTCCGCTCGAATTGTGCTGGTGGGACTTCAACGTGTCCCCGGTATCGCGGCGCGTTTGACACGTTGATCACCGTTGCGATAGCGTCGTTTTATGTGAGGCGCTGACGGGGCAGGGTTCGCGAAGGTCCTTGAGGGACCGATCCCCCCATTGCCGGAATGAATGCCGTCTCGTGTCCACGGCTCCGGCTTTCTTTTCCCTGTTGTTCCCCGGCCTCTCCCGGTTGCGCCGAGGTGCCCCCCACACCTCGGCGCCGGCCGTGCCGTTCGTGAACGAATGCCGTGCCGATCCGGTTCGCCGCATCCGGCGCGGTTGTCAGGAAAACTGTTGCACCTCATCGGAAAGGTAATCGGTACTCTTGATGAAGTTCAGGAAGTTCGGAATCGCCGCCGCCGCCATCGGTCTCGCGGTCGCCTTCAGCCCGTCCGCGCTGGCCGACGCCCCGTCGGTGACCGCGACCCCGTCCACCGGTCTGGCCGACGGCCAGACCGTCTCCGCGGCTGTCGCCGGGTTCGCGGCGGGCGAAGAAGTGATCGTCGCGCAATGCGCGCAACCCGGTGGGGTCATCGTCTGCGACTGGGCCAACACCAGCCGGTTCAATGTCGACGATTCGGGAAGCGGTTCCGGCGCGTTGGTGGTGCACGCCGCCTATCAGGGCACGACTCAGACCGGCGAGCCGTACGGAACCGTGGATTGTGCGACCGTCGAAGGAGGGTGCAAGGTCGGCGCCATTAACGCCACCTACACCACCCTCGCTGCCACGCCGATCTCATTCGGTTGACAAGGCCATAAAACCGCGCGAGACACCACGTTCCGCTGACCGGAACGCATTCGCCGACCTGTGTGTTCACCTGTGAATCAATGCCGGCGACGCGGCCAATCGGTCGCGTCGCCGGCATCACGCCGAGCGTTGCAATGTGGCGAGTATTCGGTGGTGGGCAATTTCTCGACTGACCGCGCGTGCGGTTGCCGGTGTGCGGCCCGAGAGCGTGTGTCCGTTATGTCGGAACTATGGATCACGTGCGGTTGTTCGTGTCAGCCGCGCCGCCGAACAACACGGCTGACATCGTGCGCGCGACCTCCCGCCACGTCCGCTGGTTGTCCGACAGCGCTCGCTCGCCGGCCGGGGTGATGGCGTAGACGCGCTTCTTGCGACCGCCGTGCGACTGCCAGTCGCTGCTGACCAGGCCGGCCGCCTCCAGCCGGTGCAGTGCGGGGTACACGGTGCCGGACGGCAGGTTCACGTGCCCTTCGCTGCGCTCACGCAGCGTCTCGATGATGGCGTACCCGTGCAGCTCGCCGGAGCTCAGTACAGCGAGCAGCATGCCGTTCAGATTGCCTTTGAGTAGCTCGGCTCGCATATCAAGGGATGCTACCCATAATCGGCGGCCGTGGGATGGGTCCGTGTCGGCCCAAAATCAAGCGCTTGTCGAGCGGGTGCCCGCAACGTGGTTACCATGGCAGGCTTTCCTGAGTTGTCCACTGTGGACATGATGTCGCCGCCGGGCGGTGGCGCGCCGTGCTGAACATGCCGGGACGCGGGTGGCTGTGGGGAATCAGGCGGCCCGCGCGTACGCGGACGGGCGCCATCATCATGGTGGTCACGTCGGCAGGCGAGACGCTGTCGCAGCTGCGTGACGTCGTCCGCATCGCCGCCCGGTCCGGCAGGCATGTGGTGCTGGCGTTGCCGATGCCTGCCACCTGGGGATTCGAGATCATGGGGCCAGTGCCCGCACACCAGAACGACGACTACGAGATCGACTGGTTCCTCACGGTCGCGCCGCTGATGACCGGCGTCTCGTGGGACATCGAACCGGTGTACGGCAGCGTGATCAAGCTCAGCCGGGTGCTGGCGGCACGGCACATGGCCGACACCGTGCTGCTGTCGGCGCGGCATCCGTTGCGCTGCTGGTGGTGGTCGCGACGGCTGGGCGGGTACGTGCGCGTGCTGTCGATGCGCGAGTGGATCCGTGCAGAGCTCGGCGGGGACTGAATCGCCTGGCATTCCAGCGCACCGGTGATCTGATCCACTGTCTGTGCCCGGTCACCGGGACGACCGGTACAACTGTCGCCATCGCAACCCGCGAGTGCGCGAGAGGGGAACCATGGCACACATCCAGGGTGAGCCGGTTCTCGTCCCCGCCGGGGACGGGCGCGAGTTGTACGCCCAGGTGCTGCCGGGGCCGGGGACCGGTCCGGCCGTTGTCTTCGAGGCCGGAGCGGCCGCGTCCCGCTCGACGTGGGCGTTGGTCCAGCCGCTCGTCGGCGAATGGGCGCGGGCGATCGTCTACGACCGCTCGGGTCTCGGCCGCAGCGCGCCCGATCCGCGGTCACGCACGTTGCGGCGGATGGCGGACGACCTCGGGCGGGTGCTCGACCACTTCGAACCAGGGCCGTTCATCCTCGTCGGGCACAGCGCCGGTGGCCCGATCGTGCGCGTCGCCGCGGCTGACCGGCCCGAGCGGATCACCGGGCTCGTGCTGGTCGACCCGACCGACGAGGCCGCCGATGTGCTGTTCAGCCCGGGCTTCCGCAAGCTGGAGCGGGTGGCCATCAAAGTCAACCTGGCGTTGGCGCACACGGGTTTGCTCGGTGTCGCGTATCGGGGCATGGCCAAGGCGCTGCCCGCCGACGCGGCCCGCGACGTCCGCCGTGAGGGGTTCACGGCCGGAATCGTCCGCACGCACGCACAGCAGGCCCGGACGTTTCTCGACGAGCTGGCGGCATTCCGGGAAGACACACCCGAGCTGGGGGAGCTGCCGACAACGGTGATCTCGGGAAAGCTCGCCGGAGGTGGGATGAACGCACGTCTGCGCGCCGCCGCCAACGCCTCGCACGCGTTCCGCGTGGCGCAAAGCCCGCGGGGCAGGCATGTCTTCGCCGAGAGGTCCGGCCACCACGTCCCGGTCACCGAGCCCGAGGTGATCGCCGATGCGATCCGTCGGATGGTCGACGGCGGGAACCGGCAGGGCGGCTGACCGGCGCCGCACCCTAATGCACCCGGTACTGAAATGGCCAGGGTGCGGTAGACCACGGAATTCTCGCACCGCACGCCCCGGCTGGCGACTTGTCCCTGAGTGTCGGCGCTGGTTAGCCTTACCTAAGGTCATTTAGCCTTACCTAAGTGTGGAGGAGAGGTCTGTGCTGCGCACGGTGCTCAACGGCAAGATCCACCGGGCGACCGTCACCCAGGCGGACCTGCATTACGTCGGGTCGCTGACGATCGACGAGGAGCTGATGAAGGCGGCCGACATCCGCGAGGGAGAGCGGGTGCAGGTCGTGGACATCACCAACGGCAACCGGTTGGAGACCTATGCCATCACCGGCGAACCGGGCACCGGTGTCATCGGTGTGAACGGTGCCGCCGCGCACCTGGTCCACCCCGGTGACCTCGTCATCATCATCACGTACGTGGCTGTCGCCGAGGACGCGCTCGACGCGCACCTGCCGAAGGTCGTGCACGTCAACGCGTCGAACCAGATCATCGAACTGGGCAAGGACCCGGCCGCCCCGGTCCCGGGGGAGCCGGCACTCGTCAGCGGCCGTGCCGCCAATGCCTGAGGTGCTGCCGCTCACCACGGCGCAGCTCGGCATCTGGCTCGGTCAGCGCCTCGACCAGAGCAGCCCCGCCTACAACGTCGGTGGCTACGTGGAGATCCACGGACCCGTCGACGCGGGGCTGCTCGAGCGGGCGTGCCAGGAGGTGATGCTCGAAGCCGAGACGTTGCGCGTCCGCGTGGACGGTGACACCCAGCGGATCACGGACACCTCGTGTGAGCTGTCGGTGCACGAGCTGAGCCCGGCGGACTCCGCGGCCTGGATGCGTGCGGACATGGCGCAGCCGGTCGATCCGCGGTGGGAGCCGGTGTTCGCGCCGTCGCTGCACCGGATCGGCCCGGATGTGTGGCGCTGGTACGTGCGCTGCCACCACATCGCGATCGACGGGTACAGCTTCCCGTTGGTGTGCAAGCGAGTCGCTGAGATCTACACCGAACTGGTGACGGGCAAGGACCGCAGCCCGTCCCCGTTCGCCCCCTTGCGGCTGCTGGTCGAGCGCGACCGGGAGTACCGCGAGTCACCGGACTTCGCGGCGGACGCGGAGTTCTGGTCACGCCAGCTCGGCGGTTCCGCGCCCACCCTGTCGGGCAGGCGATCCTCACGGGCCAAGGCGTTCACCCGCCACAGCTTCGAGTTGCCCGGTGAGCTGGCCACGCGGGCACGTGCGGTCAAGAAGACCTGGGCCGACGTGGCCATCGCCGCGTTCGCGTCCTACCTCGGCGTGATGACCGGTACACCGGACGTCCGGATCGGTGTACCCACAACGGATCGCGTCGGCGCCGCGCTGCTGCGTGTTCCCGGCATGGCGGCGAATGTGTTGCCGCTGCGGGTGGACCTCGGCGGCGACGTGGTGTCCGGTGTGGCCGACGGCCTCAAGGCGCTGCGGGCGCACCAGCGCTACCGGATCGAGGACCTGGTCACCGCCAACGGCGGCAACGTCCGTGACCTCTTCGGGCCGAGCGTCAACATCAAGTTCTTCGACTACGGCTTCACCTTCGGCGCCACACCGGGCGTGTTCCACAACATCGCGGCAGGCCCTGTCGACGACGTGACAGTGTCGGTCTACCACGGCTCCGGCCGGTTCGCCGTCGACTTGGACTTCAACACCGAGACCTACAGCGAGTCCGAGGCCGCCGCGCACACGCGCCGGTTCGCCGAGTACGTCAACGCTTTCACCGAGCGGTTGTCGGGCGACGGCATCGAACTTGCCGAGCAGGCCGAAGCGCGCAAGCGCGGCGGTCACCTGGTCGGACCAGGCGCGAGCACCCCCGTGTCGCTGGTCGAGGCGTTCCGTGACCAGGCCATCCGGACCCCGTTCGCCGTCGCGCTGCGGGACGGCACTCGCACGTGGACCTTCGCCGAACTCGACGCGCGATCCGCGCAGGTGGCGGGCACGCTCACCGGTCACAGCGTGATCGCGTTGGCGTTGCCGAGGTCCGCGGAGTACGTCGTCGCGATCCTGGCGGTGGCACGCAGTGGCGCCGCGTGGTTGCCGCTCGACATGACCCAACCCGCTGAACGCCGCCGCCGGGTGATCGAGGACAGCGGAGCCACGCTCGTTCTGGAGAGCCTGCCGCCGGGCGAGGGCAGGACGGACTTCACGCCGCACCTCGACAGCCTGGCGTACACGATCTACACATCGGGATCGACCGGGACACCCAAGGGCGTGCAGGTCAGTCACCGCGCGCTGGGCAGCTTGCTGGCGAGTCACCGTCGTGGCCTGATGGCCCGCTTCGCCGGAAAGCGGCTGCGGATCGGCCACATGACGTCGTTCTCGTTCGACGCGGCGGTGGACGCTCTGCTGTGGATGGTCGCCGGCCACGAACTCGTTGTCGTGGAGGACTACCGCGACGCGCGGGCGCTGGTGCGGGCGATCCGCGCCGAACGACTGGACTATGTGGACGTCACGCCGACCTACCTGGCGGAACTCGTCCTCCAAGGACTGTTCGACGAACACCGGCCGTCGGTCGTGGTCTTCGGCGGCGAAGCGGTCCCCGCGGACGTATGGGACAAGCTCGCCGGTTACCCGGATGTGCTCGCGGTCAACACCTACGGCCCGACTGAGTACACAGTGGACGCAACGCAGGGGATCGTCACCTCAGGCGTGCACCCGCACATCGGTCACCCGATCGGCACCACCCGCTGCCTGGTCCTGGACGCCCGGCTCCAGCCGGTGCCGCCGGGCGCGCCAGGCGAGTTGTACCTCACCGGCCCCGGGCTGGCCCGTGGATACACCGGCGAACCAGGACTGACCTCGACGCGGTTCGTGGCGGATCCGTTCGGCCACGGCAGGCGGATGTACCGGACCGGCGACCTGGTGCGCGTCGGCGAGCACGGCCTGGAATACCTCGGCCGGGTCGACGACCAGGTGAAACTCCGCGGCTTCCGGATCGAGCCACGCGAGGTCGAGCACGTGATCGCGGCCCATCCGGCGGTGGCCCGGTGCGCGGTCGTTCCCGTTGAACTCGACTCCGGGATCGCTCTCAGCGCGTACGTCGTCGCCGCGGGACAGCTCGACCCGGCGGCGGTTCTCGCGCACGCGCGGCTGGGCCTGCCCGAGTACATGGTTCCGGCCGCTGTCGTCGAAGTGGCTGCGCTTCCCCTGACTGAGCAGGGAAAACTCGACGTTCGCGCGTTGCCCGTCCCCGAACCGGGTGTGGCGGAGTACCGCGAGCCGCACACCGAGGCGCAGCGCGAGGTCTGCGCCCTGTTCGCCGAGCTGCTCGGCCGGGACCGGGTCGGCCTGGACGACGACTTCTTCGCACTCGGCGGGCACTCCCTGCTCGCCGGGCGGCTCGCCGCGGCGCTGAACACGGACTTGCGTGACGTCTTCACCGCGCGCACCCCGGCGGCACTGGCCGGGATGTCCCGCGCGGACGCCCGGCCGCCGCTGGTGAAACGCCGCACCGGCGACGACGTGCCGCTGTCCCCGTCGCAGTCCCGGTTCTCCTTCGCCGACCAGCTCGCCGGGCCGAGCCCGGTGCACAACGTGCCGTTCGTGCTGCGGTTCCCCGGCGAACTCGACGAAGAAGCGTTGGCGCGGGCCATCGAGGACGTGGTAGCCCGGCACGAGTCGCTGCGGACGTTGCTGGAGCACAAGGACGCACGCGGCCGACAGGTCGTCGTCCAGCCGTCGGCACGGCTGACCACGGGCGGCAACGTCGAGGAACTCGTCCGAGTGCCGTTCGACCTGGCCGCCGAACCTCCGTTCCGCGCACACCTGCTGCGCAAGGCCGATGGTGACGTGCTCGTGCTGGTGCTGCACCACAGCGCAGCCGACCACGGCTCCACGGCACCGCTCCTGGCCGACCTCACGACGGCGTACGAGGCTCGGATCGCCGGTGTGGCACCGGGTTGGGCACCTTTGCCCGTGCAGTACCGGGACTACACGGTGTGGTTCGAACGTGTCCTGGCTGAGCGGGCCGGGCGGCAGGCGGACTTCTGGCGGGATCGCCTGGCGGGCAGCCCGGTGGAGATCGACCTGCCGATGCGGCGCAGCCGGCCCGCGGAACCGACGTCGACCGGCGGCGTCGTGACGCTGCCGGTCGCCGCGGTCGCCCACCGCGCGTTGACCGAGTGCGCCCGGACAGCGGGCGTCACGACGTTCACCGTGTTGCAGACCGCGGTCGCGATCATGCTGGAACGCTTGGGCGCAGGCGAGGACGTGCCACTGGGCACGCCGGTCGCGGGCCGCCCGGATGCGCAGTTGCGTGACCTGGTGGGGTGCTTCCTCAACACGGTCGTGCTGCGCACCGACCTGAGCGGCGACCCGACTGTCACACAACTGCTGGCCAAGGTGCAGGAATCGAACGCGGAGGCGTTCGCCAACGCGGATCTGCCGTTCGACCGGGTCGCCGAAGCGGTCAACCCGCCACGGATCCCGGGACGGCATCCGCTGTTCCAGGTGATGGTCGTGCACGAGCACGGCACCGGCGACGTGATCACCCTCGGCGGTCTGACCGGCCGGGTGCGGATGGCCGACACCGGCACGGCCAAACTCGACCTCACGGTGAAGTTCGTCGAACGCGCCGCCGGGATCGACGTCAAGCTGGAGTACTCGGCGGACCTGTTCACCGAGGACAGCGTGCACGACATCGCGACCGCGCTCGGCACGGTCCTGCGTGACCTGCCTGGCAAGGCGGGCCAGCCGGTGTCCCGGGTGCTGGCCACCGACGCGCCTGCGCTGGTCGGCGCCCAGGTCGCGGTCCCCGACAAGACCCTCGCCGACCTGCTCGCCGACGCGGCCGAGGCCCACGGGGACAGGTTCGCGCTCAGCTTCGGCGCGACTCGGCTGACCTACGCGGAATTCGACGACTACACCACACGGGTCGCGACGGGCCTGCGGGCACGCGGTGCGGGCGCGGGCACGATCGTCGCGGTCGACATCGCTCGTTCGATCGAACTCGTCGTGGCGTTGCACGCGGTCGTGAAGGCCGGAGCGGCGTACCTGCCGCTGGATCCGGACCACCCGGCCGAACGCAAGCAGCTCATGCTCGACGACGCCCAGCCGGTGGTCACACTGACCGCCGAGGACGTGCGTGGCCTGCGAGCAACCGAACCCGGTGAGCTGGAAGCGGTCACTCCGGCGGGGCCCGCGTACGTCATCTACACCTCCGGGTCGACAGGACGCCCCAAGGGCGTTGTGGTGCCGCACAAAGCGATCGTCAACCGTCTCTTGTGGATGCAGCACGCGTACCCGCTCGGCGCGGACGACCGGGTGCTGCAGAAGACCCCGGCCGGGTTCGACGTGTCGGTGTGGGAGTTCTTCTGGCCACTGCTGACCGGCGCCGGACTGGTCGTCGCCGAACCCGGTGGCCACCGCGATCCCGCGTACCTCGCCGACGTGATCAACCGCGAAGGCGTCACCACGCTGCACTTCGTGCCGTCCATGCTGCGGGCGTTCCTGACCGACCCCGGCGCCAGGACCTGCACGGGACTGCGCCGCGTGTTCTGCAGCGGTGAGGCGTTACCAGGGGAGACCGCGGCCCAGTTCCGCGCCACGCTCGGTGTCGAGCTGCACAACCTTTACGGCCCAACAGAAGCAGCGGTCGACGTGACCACGTGGCCGGTGATCGAGACCGACACCGTGCCGATCGGACGGCCGGTCTGGAACACGGCCACGTACGTCCTGGACAGGTCGCTGCGACCGTGTCCGCCCGGTGTGCCGGGAGAGCTGTACCTGGCCGGACGGCAGCTGGCCACGGCCTACCTCAACCGGCCCGGCCTGACCGCGGACCGGTTCGTCGCCAGCCCGTTCGACGCGGGCGCCAGGATGTACCGGACCGGCGACCTGGTCCGGCGCAGGCGTGACGGCGTACTGGAATACCTGGGACGCACCGACTTCCAAGTCAAGATCCGCGGTGTGCGGATCGAACTCGGCGAGGTCGAGAGCGCACTGCTGCGTCATCCCGGTGTGACCGCTGCCGCTGCCGCCGCGAAGGTCGACCGCAACGGCAACACACGCCTCGTCGGATACGTCGTCCCCGCGACCATCACCCCGGAAGACGTGCGCACGACAGTGCTCGGAGTCGTACCGGAGGCGCTTGTTCCCGCGGTGATTGTGCCGTTGGCCGATCTTCCGTTGTCCGCCAACGGGAAACTCGACCGCAAGGCGTTGCCGGACCCGGCACCGCGGGTTGAACCAGTGGTGGCCGACGGTCCGACAGACGTCGTGCGGCGGGCGTTCGCCGAGGTCCTTGGCGCGGACGCGGTCGACCCGGACACCGGGTTCTTCGCGCTCGGCGGTGACAGCATCCTGGCGATCAGCCTGGTCACCAAGCTCAAGGCGGCAGGCCTGCGAGCCGGAGTGAAAGACGTGTTCGCCCACCAGAGCGCCGCCGACCTGGCTCGCGCGCTGAAACCGGCCGGCACCACCGGCGTGAGGGCATCGCGGGCACCGACCGGGCCGATCCCGTTGACGCCGATGCTGCACTGGCTACGGGAAACCGCCGGACCTGCCAGCCAGACCACGACCATCGACCTGCCCGGCGCCGTTACCGAAGCTCGGTTCCAGGCCGCGGTGCGTGCGGTCGTCGACCGTCACGAGATGCTGCGGGCACGGTTGCGGGTGAGCCCGGACGGGTTCTGGTCCTTGGACGTCCCCGAGGTCCCGGCGGAGCCGTTCGGCGAGTTGGACCCGTCCGTGGGGCGCAGCAGCGTCTGGCGGCTGGTGGGTGGCAAGCGTGTCGAAGTGACCGTGCACCACCTCGGGATCGACGCGGTGTCGTGGCACGTCATCGAAACCGGCCTGCACGCCGCCCTGCGCGGAAACGAGTTGCCCGCTGTGCGGCCGTTCCGTGACTGGGCGTCGGCGCTTGTGGAACGCGCCCAGACCGCGGAGATCCTGTCCCAGTTCGGGTACTGGCGCTCGATCTCCTTCGACGAGGTTCTGGCGAAGGGCGCGGGAAAGGCCGGGATCGTCCGGCGTTCGATCCAGCTCGGTGCATTGTGGACCGATGCGGAGCGGAAGTTCCGTGCCAACGGCCAGGACGTGCTCCTCACCGCGATCGCTCTGACGCTCGGCGGGACGGCGACCGTCGCCCTTGAAGGACACGGTCGCGACGACGACAACGCCGGAATGGTCGGCTGGTTCACCACGCTCTACCCGGTCCGGGTCGACGCGACCGAGGACGCGTTGCGCGCGGTGAAGGAACAGCTGCGTGCTGTCCCGGACGGCGGCATCGGCTACGGCCTGCTGCGGTACCTCAACCCGCAGACCGCGGCGGCCTTCACCGGACAGCCTGAGCTGCTGGTGAACTTCCTCGGCCGCCGCGACGAGGACATCGTCGCCGCCGGTGAACCGGCCAGTGCGCTGGAACTCACGGCGTACACCAAGCCGGACGGCACGCTGGAAGTCCTCTTCGGACACTCCGCCGACTACGCGGGCGACGTCGTGACAGCGTTCCTCGACCGGCTGACCGAGCGGTTGCGCCACCTGGCCCACGATGTCGCCGCGGCCACCGGCAGCCGCACCCCGTCCGACCTGACCAGGCGTGGCGTGCCGCAGCACGAGATCGACCGGCTGGGCGGCGACTGGCTCGACGTCGTCCCGGTGTCGCCGCTGCAGGAAGGCCTGCTCGCGCTCGCCCACACCCGCCCGGCCGCACTGGACGTCTACACCGTCCAGATCATCCTGCACTTCGGCGAGCCACTGGACGCGGACCGGCTGACCGACGCGTTGACCACGCTGATCAGCCGCCATCCCGCACTGCGGACCGGTTTCCGGTACCTGGAGTCGGGCGCGGCCGTCGGTGTCGTGCACGACGACGGCCCGGTCGCGCTCGAAGCGACCGGCGACATCGAGGAACTGGCCCGACGGCACCGGACCGAACGGTTCGACCTGACCGCGCCGCCGCTGTTCCGGTTCGGCCACCACGACCGGACACTGGTCATCACCGGCCACCACCTCGCATGGGACGGCTGGTCGTCACCGCTGCTGGTCAACGAACTGCTCGCGTTGTACGCGGGCGACACGCCCCCTGTCACGACCGCCCATCGGGAGTACCTGTCCTGGCTGGCCGCTCGTGACGAGAACGCGGACCTGGACGCGTGGCGGCCGGTTCTCGACGGTCTCGCCGCGCCGTCGATGCTGGTGCCCGCGCAGGACAGCCCAGCGGACGAACTGCCCGCTGAACTCACCGTCGAGCTCGACCGCAAGACGTCCGACGCGATCCGCAGACAGGCCAGTGCGCACGGCCTGACGATGAACACACTGCTGCAAGGCGCGTGGGGCCTGACGCTCGCGCGGCTGCTGGACAGCGGTGACGTCGTGTTCGGGATGACCGTGTCGGGCAGGCCGCCCGAGATCGAGGGCATCGATTCGGCGATCGGCATGTTCGTCAACACCGTGCCCGCCCGCGTCAGCCTGGCGGCCGGCGACACGATCGCCGACGCGCTGCACCGCTTGCAGGACCGGCAGGCGTCCACTGTGGAACACCAGTACGCCGGTCTTGCGCGGCTGCAGCGGATGGCGGGAATCGGCCCGTTGTTCGACAGCCTGGTCGTGTTCGAGAACTACCCGCTGGACGCCGTCGGCGGGCCGGTCGGGATCGAGGCCGACGACGCCACGCACTACCCGGTCACGTTGACGCTGTTGCCCGGTGAGCAGTTCGGGATCTCGCTGAAGTACCGGACCGACTGCGTCACCGAGGCCGAGGCCACGCGGATCCTGCGCGTCTACACCGACCAGGTCGAGCTCTGCGCGGCCGGTCTGCACCACAGGATCGAAGGTCTCCCGGTCGCCAAGGCCGTCACGCGGGCAAGGACTGTGCCCGGCCACGCGCGCCCGTCCACCGACGGCGAAGCCACCCTGGTCGAACTGTTCAAGCAGGTCCTGGACCTGACGGCGGCCGGAGCGGCGGACAGCTTCTTCGCGCTGGGCGGTGACAGCATCCTCGCGATCCAGCTGTCGGCGAAGGCACGGGCAGCCGGGTTGCGGTTCACCGCGGCGGATGTCTTCGAACACAGAACCCCGTCCGCGCTCGCGGCGATCGCCGCCGCGCCCGCGGAGGCGGAGCCGGACCAGGACGGTGGTGCGGCGGGGCTGACCCCGATCGCGCACTGGCTGCTGGACCAGGACGGGCCGTACGAGACCTACAGCCAGCGAATGATCGTCCGGCTTCCCGAAGGCGTGACCGCGCAACGGGTGCAGCACGCGATCGAGAAAGTCGTCCGCCGCCACCCGATCCTGTGCGCACGGTTGACCGACCGGTCGCTGGAACCCGGCTACGGCAAGGTGCCCCAGTTGGACGCGGGAGAGGGCCTCGACCCGGCCAACGGCGTGATGACCGCGTGGGCGTTGCGGCCGGAAGGGCTGATGATCACCGTGCACCACCTCGTGATGGACGGCGTCTCGTGGCGGATCCTGCTGCCGGACCTCGCCGCGGCCTACGACGGCGAGGAACTGGCTCCGGTTGGCACGTCCTACGCGCGCTGGACCTCGCTGCTGGCCGCCGACGCACACCGGCGGACCGCCGAGATCGACCACTGGAAGGCGGCGCTGGACACCCGGCCACTGCTGCCGGTGGGCGACCGGTCCGGTGACGTCGCCGCCAACCAGCGGGAACTCACCTCGGAACTGTCCGATGAGGACACCGACGCGCTGACTCGCGAGGCCACCGGGGCGTTCCACACCGGCCCGGAGGAGATCCTGCTCAGCGCGCTGGCGCTGGCGCTGGACGACGCCGTGTCCGTGATGCTCGAAGGGCACGGCCGCGTCGACGAGGAGTTCGCGGGCACCGACACCAGCCGGACCATCGGCTGGTTCACCACGATGTACCCGGTCCGGCTGGACGTGGCCGGGCACGACGTGGCCGAAGCGGTCAAACGCGTCAAGGAGACCCTGCACGCCACCCCGGGCAAGGGCATCGGCTACGGCCTGCTCATGCGGGACGCGGCCGTGCCGCAGCTGCGGTTCAACTACCTCGGCAGGTTCACCGCGGGAGCGGGCAAGCCGTGGCAGCCGGTCGACGCGACCGAGCCGCTGTCCGGGGACGTGGACGACCGCATGCCGCTCCCGTTCGCGGTCGACATCACGGTCGCCGCCGTCGCCGG
This sequence comes from Kibdelosporangium phytohabitans, assembly GCF_001302585.1. GTDB lineage: Bacteria > Actinomycetota > Actinomycetes > Mycobacteriales > Pseudonocardiaceae > Kibdelosporangium > Kibdelosporangium phytohabitans. The sequence continues at coordinate 3,961,535 of NZ_CP012752.1, forward strand.
GAAGCTGCGGATCAGGTGGGCGTGGGCGCCGAGCGTGCCCGGCGAGCAGGTCCACGCCTACGCCGAGGCGTTCCGGACGCAGTTGCTGCGACTGGCACGCAGTGTCCGCGACGACGGCGCGGGCGGCCACACGCCGTCCGATTTCGGTTTGATCGACGACCTCACCCAGGACGAGGTCGACGAGTTCGACGAGCTCTGGAGGACCTCGTGAACGCCCAGCCCGGCCTGTCGGACGTTCTGCCGCTGTCGCCGTTGCAGCAGGGATTGATGTTCTGGGCGTCCTACGGCGGCGCGGCCGGTGACGTCTACACCGTGCAGAAGACGCTGGACCTCGACGGCCCGGTCGACCCCAAGACGCTCAAGGCGGCCGCCGAGGCGCTGCTGCGGCGGTATCCGAACCTGCGCGCCGGGTTCCGGTTGCGCCGCTCGGGGGAGCCGGTCGCGCTGATCCCCGCCGAGGTCGAGCTGCCGTGGGCCGAGGTGGACCTGGGCGACCCGGCCGAGGTCGAGGCCGCGGTGGACGCGGAGCGGGCGAGGCCGTTCGACCTCGGCCGCCCGCCGCTGGTGCGGTTCCTGCTGATCAAGCGCTCCGACGACGAGTTCACCCTGGTGTTCACCCACCACCACATCCTGCTCGACGGCTGGTCGGCGCCGTTGCTCGTGCGCGAGCTGTTCGAGCTGTACGCGGCCGCAGGGTCGGACGTGGGCATGCCCGCGCCCGCGCGGTTCCGCGACCACCTCGTCTGGGTGTCCAAACAGGACAGGACGAGGTCGCTCGCGGCGTGGAACCGTTATCTCGACGGTGTCACCGAACCGACTCTGGTCGCTGCCGGGCACGACCTGCACGCCCGCAGCGAGCCGCAGGAGGTCACCACCTGGCTCGACGAGGTGACGACCACGGCCGTGCAAACGCTTGCCCGGCGTTGCGAGGTCACCGTGAACACCGTCCTGCAGGCGGTGTGGGCGCTGGTGCTCAACGAGCTGACCGGACGCGGGGACGTCACGTTCGGGCTCACCGGTTCCGGCCGGTCCACCGACCTGCCGAGGGCCGAACAGATCATCGGCCTGCTGATCAACACCACGCCGGTCCGCGTCACCGTCCGGCCCGGCGAACCGGTCTCGTCGCTGCTGGGCCGGATCCAGTCCGGTCAGGCCAAGCTGATCGCCCACCAGTACCTCGGCCTCGCCGACATCCAGGCGGGCCGGGTCGACGGCGAGCTGTTCGACACGTTCACCGTGCTGGAGAACTACCCGATCGACGCCGAGGAGCTCGACCGGCTCGGCGAACGCGCCGGGCTGCGGGTGTCCGCTGTGGACGGAACCGACGGCAGCCACTACCCGCTGGGCGTGGTGGCCACGCCTGGTGAACGTTTGCGCCTGGACATCCGCTACCGCGCCGAGGTTGTCCCCGCCGACGTGGCGGTGCGGGTGGCCGACCGGGTCGTGGCGTTGTTCACGGCCATGGCCGCCGATCCCGACCGGCTGGTCGGCCGGATTCCTGTCGTGTCGGCCGCGGAGCACACCGACCTGGTCGAAACGCGCAACCGGACCGCGACCGAGGTCCGTGGCACGACGTTCGGCGAGCTGGTCCACCCGTCGGACGCCCCCGCGGTGATGTTCGAAGGCGTTCAGCTGACGTACGACGAACTCCTCAGCCGCGCCAACCGCTTGGCCAACCACTTGCTCAGCCGTGGCGTCGAGGCCGAGCAAGCGATTGCTGTTGTGCTGCCGCGCGGGATCGAGCAGGTCGTGGCCATGCTCGCGATCGTCAAGGCCGGTGCGGTGTACGTACCGGTCGACGTGGCGTACCCGGCCGAACGCGTGACGCTCCTGCTGTCGGACGCCCGGCCCGCGCTCGTCCTGACCGAGGCCGAGCACCTCGGCGTGCTGCCCGGCACGGCCCCGGTCGTGCTGCTGTCCGAAGTACCGGACGGTTCCGACGCGGAACCGTCCGTCCACATCAGCCCGGACAGCGCCGCGTACGTCATCTACACCTCGGGTTCCACTGGCCGCCCCAAGGGCGTGGTCGTCACCCACCGGGGCTTGCCCAGCCTCGCGCACACCGTCGCCGCGCACTTCCGTCCACGGCCGGGCGACCGGGTGCTGCAGTTCGCCTCGCAGAGCTTCGACACGTCCATCTGGGAATTGCTGATGGCGCTCGCGACCGGGGCGACCGTCGTGATCGCGCCGCCAGAGCGGCGCCTCGGCAGCGCGTTGCAGGACCTCATCGCCGAGTACAGCGTCACGCACCTGACTTTGCCGCCCTCCGCACTGGCCGATGTGGACACCGGAGCTGTCCCGCCGGACGCCGTGGTGATCGTGGCGGGCGAGGCCTGCCCGCCGGAACTGGCGCGGCGCTGGGTGGAGGCCGGGCACCGGCTGTTCAACTCATACGGCCCGACCGAGACCACAGTGGACGCGACGCTGTGGGAAGCCAACCGCGACGGCACAACGGGTTCGGCGCTGCCCATCGGCACACCAGTGCACAACACGAGTGTCTACGTCCTCGACGACCTGCTGCGGATCGTTCCGGTCGGCGCGATCGGCGAGCTGTACGTCGGCGGCACGGGCCTGGCCCGCGGCTACTCCGGTAACCCCGGGCTGACCGCGACACGGTTCGTCGCCAGCCCGTTCCGGCCGGGCGAACGCCTGTACCGCACCGGCGACCTCGTGCGCTGGCGGGCTGACGGGCAGCTGGAGTTCGCCGGGCGCGCGGACCACCAGGTGAAGATCCGCGGTTTCCGCGTCGAACCCGGCGAGGTCGAGTCGGCACTGCTCGCCCAGCCGGGCGTGAGCGGTGCTGTGGTCGTCGCCGACGAGCACGAGTCCCTCGGCACGCGGCTCGTCGCGTACGTCGCCGGCGTGACCGCGGGTCTGCACGAGCAGTTGAGCCGGTCACTGCCGGAGCACATGGTGCCGTCGGTGTTCGTCGAGCTGGAGTCGTTCCCGTTGACGCCCAACGGGAAGATCAACCGGGCCGCGCTGCCGAAGCCCGCGTCGAACGCAGTGACCACGGCGCGCGTGGAGGTCGATCCACGGCTGAGCCTGATGTGCGGTGTGTTCGCGGCTGTGCTGGAAGTGCCCGAGGTCGGTGCGGACGACAGCTTCTTCACGCTCGGCGGGCATTCGCTGCTGGTGACCAGGCTGCTGTCGCGGATCGGCGCGGTCTTCGGCGCCACCGCCGCGATCCGGGACGTGTTCGAGGCGTCCACCCCGCGCGGCCTGCTGCACCGGCTGGCCAAGAACGACCGGCCCGCACTGGTACGCGCGGATCGCTCCGGCCCGCTGCCGCTGTCGGACGCGCAGCGCAGACTGTGGTTCCTGCACCGCCTCGACGGCCCGAGCGCCGCGTACAACATCCCGTCCGTGCTGCGGCTCAGCGGTGAGTTGAACGTGCCCGCGCTGCGGCTCGCACTGTCCGATGTGGTCGAACGGCACGAGAGCCTGCGCACGGTCTTCACCGAGGACGCCCAAGTGGTCCTGCCGCCGGGGGACGTGCCGTTCGAGTTCGCCGAGACGACCGAGGACGACTTGACCGACGCGCTGCGCGTCGCCGCCGGGCACGGCTTCGACCTCGCCGGCGAGATCCCGGTCCGGGCGACCGTGTTCAAGGTGGCCGACGGTGAACACGTCCTGCTCGTGCTGATGCACCACATCGCCGGTGACGAGTGGTCGGTCGGCCCGCTGTTCTCGGACCTGCGGCACGCCTACGAGCAGCGCCGCCACGGCCGCACTCCACAGTGGACGCCGCTGCCCGTGCAGTACGCGGACTACGCCATCTGGCAACGCCGGCAGCTGGACGTCTCGGCGCAGATCGAGTACTGGCAGCGGCAACTGGCCGGTGCGCCGGAGGAACTGGTCCTGCCGTTCGACCGGCCACGCCCGGACATCGCCAGCGACCACGGCGGTTACCACTTCTACGAGCTGTCCGACGACGTCCATCACGCGTTGGTGAAACTGGCCAGGGACAACGACGTCACGGTGTTCATGGTCGTGCAGGCGGCTGTCGCCGTGCTGCTGTCCAAGATGGGTGCCGGAGAGGACATTCCGCTCGGGTCGCCGATCGCGGGCCGTGGCGACGCGGCACTGGAGGACCTGGTCGGGTTCTTCGTCAACACGCTCGTGCTGCGCGTGCGCACCGACGGCGACCCGACGTTCGCCGAGTTGCTGCGCCGCGTCCGTGAGGTGGACCTGGCGGCGTTCGAGCACGCCGATGTCCCGTTCGAGCGGCTGGTCGAGGTGCTCAGCCCGGCCCGGTCGCTGTCACGCAACCCGCTGTTCCAGGTGATGGTCACCCACCAGCACGACCTTGACCTGGATCTCGGCGTCGGCGGCCTGGTCAGCCAGGCGCTGCCGTTCGGTCTCGACAAGGCCAAGTTCGACCTGACGTTCAGCTTCTTCAGCACCGCGGGCACGTTCGGCGCCGGGATCGAGTACGCGACCGACCTGTTCGACGCCGAGACCGTCGCCGCCCTCGCCCAGCGGCTGACCACCTTGATCGGCGCTCTGGTGACGCAGCCGGACAAGCCGATCGGCGCCCATTCGGTTCTGCTGCCGCACGAGCACATGCCCGCACCGCAGCCGTACGGTGAAGGCCCGCTTGTCCCTGAGCTGTTCCGGCTTTCGGCGGTGCGGAACGCGGGCCGGATCGCCATCGACGGCGCCCTGTCCTACGGTCAGCTGACCAAACGCGTCGGCCAGTTGGCGCGGCTGCTGATCACGCGGGGCATCGGCCCGGAGTCCGTGGTCGGCCTGGCCTGCCGTCCGTCCGCGGACCTGGTCATCGGGCTGCTCGCGATCCTGGAGACCGGCGCGGCCTACCTGCCCCTCGATGTGGAGTACCCCGAGGCGCGGCTGCGGCTGATGCTCGACGACGCCCAGCCGCACCTGGTCGTGACCAGCGGCGAGTTCGGCCTCTGGACCGGTCCGAGGCTGGCGCTGGACGACCAGACCGTCCTCGAGCAGCTCGCGGATCTGCCGGGCGGACGCGTCACCGACGAGGAACGGACGCACCCGCTCAGCTCGCAGCACCCGGCGTACGCGCTGTTCACGTCCGGCTCGTCGGGCCGTCCGAAGGCCGTCATCGGCACGCACGGCGCACTCGCCGCGCGGCTGGCGTGGGGACAGCGCGCGCTTCCGGTGAGTGTGCAGGACGTGATCGTCGCCAAGAGCTCGATCAGCTTCGTCGACGGCGGCACCGAACTGCTCGGCGCGCTGCTCGGCGGTGCACGGGTGGTGCTGGCCGATTCGGCGCGGCGCCAGGACGTGCACGCGCTGTCAGACCTGGTCGCCCGGCACCACGGCAGCAGGCTGACGCTGGTGCCGAGCCTGCTGCAGGCGTTGCTGGACGTCGACCCGGCGAAACTGGAGTGCGTGCGCGTCTGGATCTCCAGCGGTGAGGCCCTGCCCGCCGCGCTGGCCGACCGGGTCCGTGCCGCACTGCCCGCCGCGCGGCTCGTCGATCTCTACGGCTGCTCGGAAGCCGGCGGCGACAGCTTGATGTCCGACGGCACGGGCTTCGCGCGCACCGTCGACGGCACCACCGCGTACATCCTGGACAACCGGCTTTCCCCGGTCGCGACCGGCGTGGTCGGCGAGCTTTACCTGGGCGGAGCCGGGATCGCGCGTGGCTACCGGTCCGCCTCGCTGACCGCGGCCCGGTTCGTCGCCGGACCGGACGGCACCAGGCTGTACCGCACGGGCGATCTCGCGCGGCGTGACCGCGACGGCGTGCTCACCCTGCTCGGCCGGGCCGACGACCAGGTCAAGGTCCGCGGTGTGCGGATCGAACCGGCCGAGATCGAGGCCGTACTGACCAGTGTGGACGGTGTGGTGTCGGCCGCGGTCGTGGCACGCGGCAACGAACTCGTCGCCTACGTGGTCGCCGACGACATCACTCCCGTCCGGGCCGCCGCGCGTTCGGCGCTGCCGCCCGGCCTGGTGCCGACTTCGTTCGTGCAGGTACCGGAGATCCCGTTGCTGCCCAACGGGAAAACCGACCGCAAGGCGTTGCGGGACGCCCAGCCGCCCACGGCGGACGCGGTGGAAGCGGAAGTCGCCGGCAGCCGCGAGGAGGTCCTCGCCCAGATCTTCGCCGGCGTGCTCGGGCTGGGCACGATCGGCCTCGACGACAACTTCTTCGACAACGGCGGGCATTCGCTGCTCGCCACGCGTCTCGTGGCACGCATCCGCGCGGTGTTCCAGCGTGAGGTCTCGCTGCGCACTGTGTTCGAGGCGCCCACGGTCCGCGCGCTGGCCGGGCATCTCGACGAACAGACCACCCGTCCGATGCTGATCGCCGCCGAGCGGCCCAGCAGGATCCCGCTGTCCCACGCCCAGCGCGGCCTGTGGTTCCTGGACAAGCTGGAAGGCACGTCGTCGGCGTACACGATGCCGTTCACCGCACGGCTGCACGGCGATGTCAACGTGGCCGCGCTGCGCCAGGCGATCGGCGATGTGATGCAGCGGCACGAGGCACTGCGCACGGTGTTCCGTGAGCACGACGGTGAGCCGTACCAGCAGGTTCTCCCGATGGGGGAGATCCCGTTCACCGCGCACCCGGCCGGGCCGAGCACGGTCGCCGACTGCGTCGCGCGCACCTTCGACCTGGCCGAGGACTTCCCGATCCGGGCCGACCTGATCAGTGACTCCCGCAGGGACCACGTGCTCGTCGTCGTGGTGCACCACATCGTGTTCGACGCCTTGTCGGTCGGCCCGCTGTTCGGTGACCTGGCGAAGGCGTACGCGGCCAGGCTGAGGCTGAAGGCGCCCGACTTCGAGCCGCTGCCGGTGCAGTACGCGGACTACGTGCTGTGGCAGCAGTTGCCGGCCAGCCGGCGACAGGTCGCGCAGCAAGTCGAGTACTGGCGTGGCCGGCTCGCCGGGCTCCCGGACGAACTGGGCATCCCGACCGACCGGCCCCGCCCCACCCACGCGTCCTACCAGGGCGGTTGCGTCGAGCGGGACATCGACGCGCGGCTGCACGCCGGCGTCCGGCGGTTGGCCGGGCAGACCGGGACGACACCGTTCATGGTGCTGCGGACCGCGGTGGCCGTGCTGCTGTCGAAACTCGGCGCGGGACACGACGTCCCGCTGGGCACACCGGTCGGCGGGCGGCCCGACCCGGCGCTGGAGGAGTTGGCCGGGTACTTCGTCAACATGGTCGTGCTGCGCACGGACCTGACCGGTGATCCGTCGTTCGAGGAGCTGCTCGGCCGGGTCCGCGACACCGACCTGGCCGCTTACGCCCACCAGGACGTGCCGTTCGACCAGCTCGTCGACGAACTCGCACCGCGCCGGTCACGCGCGAGGCACCCGCTGTTCCAGGTCATGGTCAACCAGCACCAGCAGTCGCACCTGCCGCGACTGCCCGGGTTGCGCGCCACGTCGCTGACGGCGGGACCGGACACGGCCAAGTTCGACCTCGCGTTCGCGTTCGAACCGCACCCGGACTCCGAGGGACTGGCGCTGTCGGTCAACTACTCGTCCGACCTGTTCGACAACTCCACTGTGGACACGATGGTCTCCCGTCTCGTCCGCGTGCTCGACCAGGCGACCGCCGACAGCACGACCCGGGTGTCCATGGTGGACGTCTGGCTGCCCGGTGAGGAGTTCGGCAACGACACCGGGCACGTCGTCGAGCCGGGCACGGTCGCCGACCGTCTGCTCACGTGCCCGCCGGACGCTGTCGCGCTGGTCCACGGCGACCGGCGGATGACCTACGACGAGCTCATCGAACGCAGCGGCGCGGTCGCCGCGTACCTCACGAAGTGCGGAGTGGGACCGGAAAGTGTTGTCGCGGTAGCTATTCCGCGATCGATCGAGCTGGTTGTGGCGTTGTGGGGCGTGGTGCGGGCCGGTGCGGCGTACGTTCCGGTCGACCCGGACTACCCGGCCGAGCGGCGCGAGCTCATCCAGTCCGACTCAGGCGCCGTGCTGACTCTCACCGCACAGGAGGTCCGGGGCGCGGTCGGTGACTGGACGGATCCGGAGATCCACCCGGACAACGCCGCGTACGTGATCTACACGTCCGGGTCGACCGGGCGGCCCAAGGGCGCGGTCGTGACGCACCGGGCGATCGTGAACCGGCTCGAATGGATGGCCGCCGAGTACGCGATCAGCGGCGACGACCGGATCCTGCAGAAGACACCCGCCGGGTTCGACGTGTCGGTGTGGGAGTTCTTCCTGCCCGCGTTCGCCGGCGCGGCGCTCGTGCTCCTCGATCCGGGCGCGCACCGCGATCCGGCGCTGATCTCCGACGCGATCATCCGCGACGGCGTGACCGTCGCGCACTTCGTGCCGTCGATGCTGCGGGTGTTCCTGGACGCCCAAGTCCCGGCACCGCTGCGTCTGCTGTTCACCAGCGGCGAGGCGCTGCCCGCGGACGTCGCCGCACGGTGCCGTGCCCAGATTCCGGCCGAGCTGCACAACCTCTACGGCCCAACCGAAGCGGCGGTGGACGTCACCCATTGGCACGTGACCGCGGACGGCTCCGTGCCGATCGGCCGCCCGGTGTGGAACACGCAGGTGCACGTGCTCGACCAGGCACTCAGGCCGGTCCCGGCCGGGGTGGTCGGTGAGTTGTACCTCGGTGGCGTGCAGTTGGCCAGGGGCTACCTGGCCCGGCCCGGCTTGACGGCCAGCCGGTTCGTGGCGGACCCGTTCGGCGAGGCGGGTGCCCGGCTCTACCGGACCGGCGACCTCGTCCGTTACCGGGCCGACGGCGCCGTCGAGTACGTGGGCCGCAACGACGACCAGGTGAAGCTCCGCGGGATGCGCATCGAGCTCGGCGAGGTCGAAACGGCTCTGCTGGCCCAGGACGGCGTGCGTGCCGCCGTGGCGGTCGTCCGCGACGACCGGCTCATCGGCTATGTCGTCGGCGAATCCGCCGGTCTGACGGCCGCGCTCGCCGAGCGGCTGCCCGAGCAGCTGGTTCCGTCGGTGATCGTGCCGCTGGACGAGATCCCGTTGCTGCCCAACGGCAAGGTCGACCGCAAGGCCCTGCCCGAGCCGCGGGCGACCGTGGGGGACAGCGCTCTGCGCGACCCGGCCGAGGAACTGCTCGCCGGCGTGCTGGCCGAACTGCTCGGCCTGCGGACAGTCGGCGCGGAGGACGACTTCTTCGCGCTGGGCGGTCACTCGCTGCTCGCCGTGCGGCTGGTGTCCCGGATCCGGACGGTGTTCGGCGCCGAGCTGACCATCTCGGACGTGTTCGACACGCCGACCGTGCGCGGCATCGCGGCTTTGCTGGGGCGCGAGCGTGAACGGCCCGCGCTCGTCCCGGTGACCAGGCCGGACCCCATGCCGCTGTCGCCCGCGCAGCAGCGCCTGTGGTTCATCCACCGGATGGACGGCCCGTCGCCGACGTACAACGTGCCCTTCACCGCCCGGCTCGACGGCCCGCTGAACCTCGACGCGCTGCGTGCCGCGGTCGCCGACGTGGTCGAGCGGCACGAGATCCTGCGCACGGTCTACCCCGACACGGCCACCCCGACCCAGGTGGTCACGACCGGCCGGCAGGTCGCGTTCGACGTGGTCGCCACGAACGAGAACACGCTGCCCAGGCTCCTCGCGGAGGCGGCGCGTCATCCGTTCCGGCTCGCCGAGGAGCTGCCGCTCCGCGTGACGGTCTACAAGCTCGGCGACAACCAACACGTCGTGCTGATGCTGGTGCACCACATCGCGACCGACGAGTGGTCCGCGCGGCCGTTGTTCACCGACCTGGCCACCGCGTACGGCGCCAGGCTCGAAGGTTCGGCCCCGTCGTGGCCCGCGTTGCCGGTCCAGTACGCGGACTACGCGCTGTGGCAGCGTGAACTGCTCGACTCGCCGCTGTCCCAGGCTCAGCTCGGCTACTGGCAGGACACCCTCGCCGGTCTGCCCGGCGAACTGAACCTGCCCGCCGACCGCCCGCGTCCGCCGACCGCCTCGTACCGGGGCGAAGAGGTGGAACTGGACCTGCCCGACGACGTGGCCGCGGCGGTTCGCCGGGTGGCGGCCGAGCACGGCGTCACGGTGTACATGGTCGTGCAGGCCGCGGTCGCCGTGCTGCTGTCCAAGCTCGGCGCCGGTGACGACATCCCGCTGGGGACACCGATCGCGGGCCGGACCGACCCGGCACTGGACAACCTGACCGGGTTCTTCGTGAACACGTTGGTGCTGCGGACGTCCACCGCGGGCAACCCGACGTTCGCCGAGCTGCTTTCCCGGGTCAGGCACACCGACCTCGGCGCGTTCGGGCACGCGGACCTGCCGTTCGAACGGCTCGTGGACCACCTGTCGCCCGAGCGGTCGATGTCGCGGCACCCGCTGTTCCAGGTCGTCGTGACCCACCGGATGCTCGACGAGGAGGACCTCGGCCTGCCGGGAACCACGACGGCCGCCCACGACCCCGGCTTCGTCGTCGCCAAGTTCGACCTGACGTTCACCGTACGGGAAACCGTTGGCGCGGACAGTCTTTCGCTGGCCTTGACGTACGCGCTGGATCTGTTCGAGTCAGCGACCGGCGAAGCCATGGTCGAACGGCTGGCGCACGTGCTGGAAGTGCTCTGCGCCGACCCGGTCGCCCGGCTGTCCGCTGTGGACGTGCTGACCGGCCGCGAACGCGAACTCGTCCTGTCGCAGTGGAACTCCACGGCCCAGCAGGTGCCGGACCTGACACTGGCCGGGCTGTTCGAGGCCCAGGTCGACGCCCGGCCGGACGAGCTGGCACTGGTCGACGGCGACCGGCGGTTCACCTTCGCCGAACTGGACACGCTCGCCAACCGGTTGGCGCAGCGGATCATCGACCGCGGCCTGCCGCCGGAGTCCTTGGTGGCCATCGCGTTGCCGCGGTCGGCGGAGTTCCTCGTCGCGATGTTCGCGGTCGCCAAGGCCGGAGCCGCCTACCTGCCGGTCGACCCCGGCCACCCGGCCGCCCGCGTCCGGCACGTGCTGGACGACGCCGAACCAGCCCTGGTGATCGCCAAGGAGCCCTTGGCGGGCACGGAAGGCGTGCCGATCCTGCTGGTCGGCACCGCCTGGCAGGACGGTCCTGCCGACCGGCCACGGGTCGCGGTCCGCCCCGACGCGCTGGCGTACGTCATCTACACGTCCGGGTCGACAGGCCGCCCCAAGGGCGTCGCGATCCCGCACAGCGGCCTGCCGAGCCTGGTCAGGACCATGGCAGGCGGGTCGGAGAGCGGGCCGGGCAGGCGCCTCGGCCAGTTCGCGTCCTTCTCGTTCGACGTGTCCATGGCCGAGCTGAGCATCTCGATCCTGTGCGGCGCGGCCATGTTCTTGCTGCCGGAGCACGCACGGGCCGGTGCGGAACTCGGCCGGTACGCCACCGCCAACGACCTGACGCACCTCGTGATCCCGCCGTCGGTGGTGTCGTCGCTGCCGGACACGTCCGTGCTCCCGGCAGGGCTGACCTTGATCGTCGGCACCGAGGCGTTGCGGCGTGACCTCGTGCACGCGTGGGCAGGCGGCCGGATCTTCCTCAACGCCTACGGCCCGACCGAGTCCACAGTGAACTCGACGCTCTGGCGTGCCGAGCCGGGCTGGGCCGCGCCGGTGCTGCCGATCGGCAAGCCGGACGTGAACAAGCAGGCCTACGTCCTCGGCCCGGACCTGCGCCCGGTCCCGCCCGGGGTCACCGGTGAGCTGTACCTCGGCGGGGAAGGCCTGGCACGCGGATACCTCGGCCAACCGGGGCTGACGAGCACGCGGTTCGTGGCCAGCCCGTTCACGCCGGGCGAGCGGATGTACCGCACCGGCGACCTCGCCCGGTGGACACCGCACGGCCTGATCGACTACCTGGGCCGCGTCGACGAGCAGATGAAGGTCCGCGGCTACCGGATCGAGCCCGCGGAGATCGAGGCCGCGCTGATCGACCTGCCCGCGGTGAAGGCCGCCGCGGTCGCCGTGCGGGATTCCCAGGACGGCAGGCGCGCGCTCGTCGGCTACCTCGTGGCCGGCACCCCGCTGGACACGGCCGCGGTCGCCGAGGCCGTCGCGCAGGTCCTGCCGGAGTACCTGGTGCCGTCCCAGTGGATGCAGCTGGAGTCGTTGCCGCTGAGCGTGGCCGGGAAACTCAACCGGGACGCCTTGCCGACGCCGGAGTTCGCGCGGGCCTCCGAGGCCGCGCTGCCCGCGCAAGGACGCCGTGAGGAGATCCTGCTCCGGCTGTTCCGCGAACTGCTCGGCCGTGCGGACATCGGTGTCGGCGACGCGTTCTTCGAACTGGGCGGCGACAGCATCCTGTCGATCCAGCTGGTGGCCAAGGCACGGGAAGAAGGCCTCGCCCTGACGCCCCGCAACGTGTTCGAACGCAAGACAGTCCGTGACCTCGCGGTCGTCGCGACGGACCTCGCCGGGCACGGCCCGGACGTGCACGACCCGGGCACCGGTTCGGTCGAGCCGACGCCGATCATGCGGCGGTTCCTGACGCGGCACGTGGCCGTGGAGAAGTTCGGCCAGTCGATGCTGCTCAAACTGCCCGCCGGGATCGATCCGGTCCGGCTCGACCTGGCGCTGCGGTCGGTGCTGCGCACCCACGACATGCTCCGCGCCCGTCTCGAACCGGGACTGGGAATCCTGGTGCCGGAGGAGATCCCGGACTGCCTGCGGGTGATCCGGGTCGCGCCGGGCGAGCAGCCGCCCCGCTCGGAGTTCCTGGCCGCGCGGGAACGGCTCGACCCGTGGGCCGGTGCGATGGTCCAGGCGGTCTGGTTCGACCACGGCGCGCACGCGCCGTCCGAGCTGCTGCTGTTGGTCCACCACCTGGTGATGGACGGCGTGTCGTGGCGGATCCTGCTGCCCGACCTGGAATCCGCGTACGCGGGAGCCGAGCTGCGCCCGGTCCGGACATCGTTCCGCACGTGGGCGGCGGGTCTGGCGCAGGTGTCCAAGGACGATCAGGAACCGTACTGGCGGTCGGTGCTCGGCGGCAGCTCCGCGCGGATCGGCAGCCGCCCGCTGGACTCCGGCGACACGATCGCCACGTTGTCGCGGATCAGCCGGGTGATGGACGTCGGCGAGCTGCTGACCACGGTGCCCGGCAAGCTGCGCGCGACCGTCAACGACGTCCTGCTGACCGGCCTCGCGCTGGCGGCACGCAGCTGGACCGGCCACGACGACCTGCTGCTCGACCTCGAAGGCCACGGTCGTCAGCAGGAACTCGTGCCGGGCGCGGACCTGTCACGAACGATCGGGTGGTTCACCACGATCTACCCGGTCCGCCTGGCGACTGCGGGTGTGGACGTCGACGCGGCCGAACGGGACCCCGCACGGGCCGAAGACGTGCTGAAAGCCGTGAAGCAGCACCTGCGGCAGATCCCCGGCGAAGGCATCGGCTACGGCCTGCTGCGCTCGCTGGACGACGTGCCCACGCCGTCCATCGCCTTCAACTACCTGGGCCGGATGAGCGCGGGAACGCCCACCGACGGCTGGCAGTCCGAAGGCGGGCTCGGAGGCACGGTCGACGAACACCGGGTGGCCGAACACGCGTTGGTCATCGACGCCACCGCGTCGGCCGGCGGCAGCCAGGTCCGCGTCGAATGGGCGTACGCGTCCGGCGTGCTGGCCGAGTCCGAAGTGGCCGAGTTCGCGGCGTTGTGGGAACGGGCTCTACGCGCTGTCGCCGCTGCCGCGGACCGGGAAGGCGCGGGCGGCTACACCCCGGCGGACGTGCCGCTGGCGCGGCTGAACCAGTCCCAGCTCGACAAGATCCAGGCGAAATGGGCGAAGAAGTGAGCATCGCGGACATCCTGCCCCTGTCACCGTTGCAGGAAGGGCTGCTGTTCCTCAGCAGCTACTCCAGCGACGGCGACGACCCGTACACCGTGCAGCTCTCGGTCGACCTGAGCGGGGACCTGGATCCCGCACGGCTGCGGGACGCGGTGCGGGCACTGCTCGACCGGCACCCGAACCTCCGCTCCTGCTTCTGGTTCGAGGACCTCGACCACCCCGTCGCGCTCGTGCCGGAATCGGTCGATCCACCGTGGACGGAGCTGGACCTGACCGGCCTGCCCGACCCGCGTGCCGAGGCAGACCGGGTCGCCGCGGGCCAACTGGCCACCCGGTTCAACCTGGACGAGCCGCCGCTGTTCCGGTTCCACCTGCTGCGCCTGGGTTCCAGCGACCACCGGCTGGTGATCACCAGCCACCACATCATGCTGGACGGCTGGTCCAACGCGTTGCTGGTGCGTGAACTGCTCGAGCTGTACCGCGGTGCCGGGCTGCCACCGGCCGCGCGGTACCGCGACTACCTGGCGTGGCTCGACGGCCAGGACAAGGCACAGAGCATCGAGGCCTGGCGGCAGGTGTTGTCGGACGTGAGGTCCTGCACGCCGTTCTCCGGTGCGCACGCGCCCGGCCCGGCCGACCGGCGGTCCGTGGTGATCGACGACCACGTGGTGGCGGTCGCCCGTGAGCGTGGTCTGACGTTCAACACCCTGCTCGCGGGCGCGTGGCTGACAGTTCTCGGCGAGTTCGCCGGGACGTCCGACGTGGTGACCGGGCAGGTGGTCGCCGGGCGGCCACCCGAGGTGCCCCGCGTCGGCGAGATCATCGGCCTGTTCATCAACACGATCCCGGTCCGCGCGCGGCTGCGGCACGACGAGTCGTTCGTGGACTTCCTGACCAGGCTGCAGGGCGAGCAGACGGCGATGCTGGACCACCAGTACATCGACCTGCCCACGGTCACCAGGACCGTGGGCGCGGGCGAACTGTTCGACACCCTGCTGGTGATCGAGACGTACCCGATCGACGAGCAAGCGCTCGAACGGTCCGAAAGCGGCACGGGGCTGCGCGTCGAGCGGATGTCCGGCCAGGACGGGACCCACTACCCGGTGATGCTGATGGTCAGCCCGGGTGGCGGCCGGATCAGGCTGGACCTGAAGTTCCGCACCATCGACGCCGCCACCGCCGAACAGGTGCTCTCCCGCCTGAAAGCCGTGCTGACCGCCGTGGTCAACGAGCCGGACACCCCGGTCGGCCGGGTCACCCGCGCACGGGCAACGACCGCACCCGACCCGGAGAACGTCGAGTTCCCCGAAGTCACGGGCCTGATCGAGCGTGCACTGCGCTCGGAGAGGCACGCACGCGCGTTGCTGGCCGACAACGTCTGGCTCACCCGTGGTGAACTCGACGACCGCGCCTCGCGGGTGGCGGCCGGGCTGGCGGAACGCGGGATCGGCCCCGAGTCGGTCGTCGGCCTGGCCACCGGCTACTGCTCCGACTTGGTCGTCGCACTGTTGGCGGTGCTCAAGGCAGGTGCGTGCTACCTGCCCCTCGACCTGCGCTACCCGGTCGAACGGTTGCGCCACATGATCACCGACGCGAAACCGGACCTGCTGCTGACCACCGGCGACCTGCCCACCGACCTGCACGGTCTCGCCCCAGAAACCCTCGTGAGTGTTTTGGCCGGTTCTAACCGGACCAACCACTCACGAGCTTTGCCTGGGCATTCGGCGTACGTTGTGTACACGTCCGGGTCGACCGGCCTGCCCAAGGGCGTGATCGGCACTCGGCTCGGCCTGGCCAACCGGCTCGAGTGGCTGCAACGGCGTGAGCCCCTCGCGCCGCGGGACCTGGTGCTGGCCAAGAGTTCCATCAGCTTCATCGACGGCACGACCGAACTGCTCGGTGCCCTGATCGGTGGGGCTCCGGTGGTCCTCGCGTCCGATGAGGACCGGCGCGACCCGTTGGCGCTGGCCGAGCTGATCGCCGAGCACAAGCCGACCCGGGTCACGGGCGTGCCGAGCCTGTTGCAGGCCATGGGGGACAGCGCGCCCGAGCAGCTCGGCTCGGTGCGTACGTGGATCTCCAGCGGTGAGGCACTGACCGCGGCGCACGTCGAGTCGATCCCGTCCGGTCGTGTCATCAACCTCTACGGCTCGTCGGAAGCCAGCGGCGACAGCACGTACTGCCGGGACGCCCGGCTGTCGCTCGCACTGGGTGTGCCGGTCGCCAACACCGAGGCGCGGGTGCTCGACGGCTGGCTGCGGGAAGTCCCGCCGGGCGGCCTGGGGGAGTTGTACATCGGCGGGCTGGGGCTGGCCCGTGGCTACCTGGGCGACAGGCGGCTCACCGCGGCGCGGTTCGTGGCGGACCCGTTCGCGCCGGGCGAGCGGATGTACCGCACCGGCGACCTGGTGCGGCGACGCACGGACGGCTCGATCGACTACCTCGGCCGCACCGACCACCAGGTGAAGATCCGCGGTTTCCGCGTGGAACCGGCGGAGATCGAATCCGTGCTGGCCAGGACCGGTGGTGTGCGGGCGGCCGCGGTCCGGATCCACCGGCACGCGGACGGGCCGGCCCGGATCGTCGCCTACCTCGTCGGCGACGCGGACATCGACGCCGTCCGCGCCACCGCCGCCGGGCACCTGGCCGAACACCAGCTGCCGTCGGTGTTCGTGAAGCTGGACGCCCTGCCGACGACACCGGGCGGCAAGATCGACCGCAACCAGCTGCCCGAACCGGACCTCAGCCTGCTCAGCGGCGGCGACCGGCCACGCAGCGCCGATGAACGCACGCTCGCCGGGATCTTCGCCGACGTGCTGGGCCTCGAACAGGTCGGCGTGCACGACGGGTTCGCCGAACTCGGCGGCGACAGCATCGTGTCCATCCAAGTGGTCAGCAAGGCGCGAGCAGCCGGGTTCGCGCTGGATCCCAAGGACATCTTCGAGTACAAGACCGTCGCCGCCCTGGCCGCGGTCGGCAAACGCGCCAAGCAAAGCCGTGTCAGCACCGGATCACTCGACGCGTGGCGGCAGCGGTACGGCGCCGACGTGCTCCCGGCGACCCCGTTGCAACAAGGCATGGTGTTCCTGTCCGGCTACGACGAAACCGGCCCGGACATCTACACCATGCAGCTCGTGCTCGACGTGGACGGTGCCGTCGACGCGGACCGGCTGAAGGCCGCCGCCCAGCAGGTGGTGGACCGGCATCCCGCGCTGCGGGCCGGGTTCGAGCAACGCGACGGCCAAGTCGTCCAGGTGATCGCGGCCGACGTCCCGGTGGACTGGGCGTTCCGTGAAGTATCCACAGTGGAGGAAGCCGACCGGGAGGCCGAAGCCGCGCGGGGCAAGCGTTTCGACGTGACCAAGCCGCCGCTGGTCCGGTTCCTGCTGCTGCGCCTGACCGGCACGCGGCATCGCCTGGTGATCACCAACCACCACACGATCCTCGACGGCTGGTCCGTCCCGCTGCTGGGACGAGAGCTGTTCGCGGCCTACGCGGGCATCGAACCGACTGCGCCGGACGGCTACGTCGGCTACCTCGAATGGCTGGCAGGCAAGGACAACAACGCCGCCGAGGACGCATGGCGCACGGCGATGGACAACATCAACGGCCCGACCCTGCTGGCCCCGGCCGGTACACCGTCGTCCGGTGGCGCCGAGCTGCTGCCGCTGGACCTCACCGACGACCTCGCCGCCCGCGTGACCGCGCTGGCACGCCGGTGTGGCGTCACGCTGAACACCGTCCTGCAGTTCGCGTGGGCTGTCGTGCTCGGCAAGGCGACCGGCCGTGACGACGTGGTCTTCGGCGCGACGGTGTCCGGCCGCAGTGCCGACCTGCCCGGCGTGGAGTCCGTGCTCGGCCTGATGATCAACACGGTCCCGGTCAGGGTGCCGCTGCCGCGGGACGGCACCGTCCAGGACGCGCTGGCCGAGCTGCAGCTGCGGCAGGCGCGGCTGATCGAACACCAGCACACCGGCCTCGCCGAGATCCACCGGCTGGCCGGGCACCGCGAACTGTTCGACACCCTGCTGGTGTTCGAGAGCTTCCCGGTCGACGAGGACGCGCTCGAAGCCGCCGAACGCTCGGGCGGGCTGGACGTCGAGGTGGCCGGTGGCCTGTCGCTGACCCACTACCCGCTGACCGTCACGGTCTTCCCGAGCGCGGGCCTGCGGATCGTGCTGGAGTACCGGCCGGACCTGTTCACCTTCGCCCAGGCCGACGGGTTGCGCACCCGGCTGCTCGAGGTGATCGAGACCATCGTGGACAGCCCGCGGGCCCTGATCGCCGCTCTGCCCGCCGCGTCCCGCGCCGAACAGGAACAGGTGCTGGTCAACTGGAACGACACCGGGCAGCCCGCCGGACCGTTGCTGCCGCGGTTGTTCGCCGACCAGGTCCGCCGCAACCCGGACCGGCCCGCTTTGGTCCACGGCACGGAGGTGAAGACGTTCGCCGAGGTCGCGGCCGACTCCGAACGGCTCGCCACCGCACTGGTCGCACGCGGAGCGGGGCCGGAGAAGGTCGTCGCGGTGAGCCTCGACCGGTCCGTGGCCGCGCTGACAGCGATGATCGCGGTCCTGCGGGCGGGTGCGGTGTACCTGCCGATCGATCCGGACTACCCGGCGGAACGAATCCGCGAGATGCTCACCGACGCGGCACCGGTCGCTGTTGTCAGCGACCGCGACTTCGGGACCGTGCGCCCGGACGCGCCCGGTGCTGATGTCACGCTGCCCGAGGTGCACCCGGACAACCCGGCGTACCTGGTCTACACGTCCGGGTCGACCGGGAAACCCAAGGGAGTCCTGGTTTCCCACCGGTCGATCGCCAACCTGTTCCACAGCCACCGCCGCGCGCTCTACGAGCCGGCGAGGCAGCGGACCGGCCGGGACGCGCTGCGGGTCGCGCACGCCTGGCCGTTCGGGTTCGACGCCGCGTGGCAGCCGCAGCTGTGGATGTTCGACGGGCACGCCGTGCACATCGTGCCGGAGGACCGCCGTGCCGACCCGGCCGCACTGGCGAAGATCATCACAGCCGACGGCATCGACTTCATCGAGGTGCCGCCGGTGATGCTGGGGCCGCTGGGCGACCTCGGCGCGTTCGACGGCCTGTCGCTGATCGGGTTCGGCGGGGACGCCGTGGCCGAGGCGCAGTGGCGTGAGCTGGCCGTTGCGGGCGTGAACCTCTACGGCCCCACGGAATGCACGGTCGACACGCTGGCCGCGTTCGTCACCGACAGCGAGCGGCCGCTGATCGGCAAGCCGGTCGGCAACGCCAGGGTCTACGTGCTCGACGCGAACCTCGCACTGCTTCCCCCTGGGGTGACAGGGGAGTTGTACATCGCCGGTGCCGGTGTCGCCCGTGGCTACCTCGGCCGGCCGGGGCTGACCGCGGACAGGTTCGTCGCCGATCCGTTCACGCCCGGCGAGCGGATGTACCGGACCGGGGACCTCGTCCGGTGGACGCCGTCCGGGTCGCTGGAGTACCTCGGCCGGACCGACGGGCAGGTCAAGATCCGGGGCTACCGCGTCGAACTCGGCGAGGTCGAAGCCGTCCTGACCGACTACGTGTCCCAGGCTGTCGTGGCGGCGGTGGACGGCAGGCTCGCCGCCTACGTGGTCGGTGACGTCACGGGCCTGCGGGCCCGGGTCGCCGCCAGACTGCCCGGGTTCATGGTGCCGTCGGCTTTCGTCGCGCTCGACGAGCTGCCGCTGACCAGCCACGGCAAGGTCGACCGGACCCGGCTGCCGCGCCCGGAGTTCAGCTCCGGCGTGGCCTACCGGCAGCCGGACACCGCCGCGCGGCAACGGTTGTGCGAGGTGTTCGAGGAAGCGCTCGGGGTGCCCAAGGTGGGACTGGACGACGACTTCTTCGTGCTCGGCGGCGACAGCCTCGCGTCGATGCGCGTGATCAGCCTCGCGGCGCGGGCGGGGATCACCTTGGCGCCACGCGACATCTTCCAACGCCGCACCGTCGGCGCCCTGCTGGAACAGGAGAAATCATGACGACACCGGACGAGAACAAGCGCACCTGGTCCCGGCGGCGGTTGCTCGCCGGGACGGCGGCGGCCGGCGTGGTGATCCCGACCGTCCTGCCGAGCGGGCCGCTGCCCGCGCTGGCCAAGCTCGTCGCCGGTGACGCCGCCCCCGAGGTCGCGGTCCCCGAGGCCGCCGGTGCGCGGATCATCGACGTGTCCGTGCAGTCCGCGCCCATTCCCGGCCGGGTCAAGCGCGTCGGGTTCCAGCAGCAACCCAGGCACCCGCATCCGATCGAGCCGTTCCGCGACCCGCTGCCGATCCTGCGCACATTACGGCCGTCACCGGGCGAGGTCGGCGAGATCACCGTGCGGATGCGGACCGCGAAGGCGAAGCTGCACTCGCAGCTGCCGCCGACCACGATCTGGGGCTACGAGGGCGGTGTGCACGGCCCGGTCATCGAGGCACGCCGTGGCCGCAGGCTCCGGGTCCGCTGGGCGAACGAACTCACCGGCAAGATGCCGCTGCTGGCTGTCGCGCCGATGATCCGCGCGGCGGACCCGCCCCTGTGGGACCGTCCCGGCCGTGACGGCGCCCCGTTGCTGGAGGACGTGTCGAACCTGCCGCCGTGGGTGGTCGTGCACCTGCACGGCGCGGAAACCGGTCAGGGCAACGACGGCTGGCCCGAGGCCGGTATCTCGCCGGGTGACGTGCAAGTGGCGGAGTACGCCAACAACCAGCGCGCCACCATGCTCTGGTACCACGACCACGCCATGCCGATCTCGCGTTGGACCACCATCGCCGGACTCAGCGGCCTGTACGTCATCCGCGACCGCAACGACGACGCGTTGCCGTCCGGCCGCTACGAGATCCCGCTCGTGTTGTGCGACCGCAACTTCGACCTCGACGGCCAGGGCAGGCTGACCGGGAACCAGCTGTACAAGACGGTTCTGTACACCACGGACCCGGAGATCCAGGCGACGTCGTTCTCCGGCCCGTTCACCTCGGTCAACGGCGTGATCTGGCCGTACGCCGACGTGGAGCCGACGTGGTACCGGCTGCGCCTGGCCAACGTGGCCAACGTCCGCCCGTACAACCTGCGCCTGGTCTTCGAGAACGGCGACCCGGTCCCCGCCGGGGTGGTCAGACTCGTCGGCACGGACGGCGGCCTGCTGCCAGCACCTGTGGCACAGGACGGCCCGCTGTACCTGGCGGCAGCCGAACGCGCGGACCTCCTGGTCGACTTCGGCGCGGTGCGGGGCAAGCGCGTGCGTCTGGTGAACACCGACTACGACCCGGGCCCGTGGCCGGAGGTGATGGAGTTCCGCGTCGGCGGCCGGTCCGGCGGGCACTACCGTGTGCCGTCCAAACTGGACTCATCGTTCCCGCAGCCGCCGAAGCTGGACAAGGCGCCGCACCGGATGATCGTGTTCCCGCCGCTCGGCACGGGGCAGATCGAGCAGTGGGAGATGACCGAGATCCCCGCGCCGCCGCCGGGCCAGCTCCCGATCGACGGAATCGTGCAGGTCAAGGGCGAGGACGGGAAGGTCCGCACCTACCAGCGCGTGGCCAGGCACTTCGGCGACCCGGTGAAGTTCATGGTCGAGACCGGCGCGTGGGAGAAGTGGTCGTGGCTCAACCTGGACGTGGCGGGCTGGCCGCACCCGCAGCACATCCACGCCACCCACTTCAAAGTCCAGTCGCGGCACGAGTACAACGTGGCGGACAAGTTCGGCTTCATCCGTGACGACAAGGGCCGGACCGTCGGCGGTGGAACGGTGGCGCCCGTCGAGTTCGTCTCGGCCGAAACCCTGACCGGGGTGGAGGGCGGCTGGAAGGACGTCGTCCAGGTCGACAACACCCAGCTGGTCACGGTGGCGGCGCACTTCGGGTACAGCGGCCGTTTCCTGCACCACTGCCACATGCGCGACCACGAGGACATGGGCATGATGCGCCCGTTCGTGGTGATGCCCGCGGAAGTGATGAAGATCGAGATGCGCGGTGGCCACCCCATGGCCCACCCGGAGCCGGCGGCGGCGAAGGCCGCACCGCCCAAGCCCGACGGCCCGGCGAGGCACACCCACGGCGGCCACAGGTAGAAAGAAGCACTCAGCCTCCAGGTTTTCGCACCACAAAGGTGTGAACCCTGGAGGCTGAGGCCATCGGGGCCGGGACCGTCACCAGCTAGGCGCAGTCGTACAACTTCTGTTCGGCATCGGGAAAGTAGTCCGCGGGCGGGACGAGACGGCAGTGGGCCTCGACCCAGTCCGACCGGGCGCGCTTCTCGCTGTCGGTCAGCACGTACCGAACTCGCTTGTCCCTCACCCAGCCGGAGAGCTGGTCGACGGATGGCGCGGGATCGTCGGTGGTGAACCCGCCCATGGCGAGCACCCGCAGGTCCGAGTGGATGATGAACGGAGCCACCCGCAGCGCCCCGCCCTCGGCGGCCAGCTGGATGTCCGTTGTGGACGACTGAGCCAGCTTGAGGATCGCGGCGTACTCCGCCGACAGCGACCCGGTCTTGGCTTTGATCTCCGCTGACTTGCGGCCCGCGAAGTACTCGGCGTACTCGGCGCGCTCCTGCGGTGGCAGGAACTCCGTCTGGCCGGAAACCGGCCCTGCGGCGGGATTCGTGGCCCAGCCGACCCAGTATCCCGACGCGGCCAGCGCGGACCACGTCAACGGCGTGATCAGCAGGGCCGCCAGTCCCGATGCCAGGCCGGGGCCGGCGAACCGTCGTCCGGCGAGCAACGCGACAATGCCCACGACCGCCAGCGCGACAACGGGGAAACGCAACCAGCCGTGCCAGCCCGTGTCCCGTTGGATCAGCAGGAAGACCCAGGCCGCGCTGATCGCGATGACCGACGGCAGCAGCCAGCGGTTGCCCGCGAGGTGATAGCGCCACAGCATCGCGATCGTGAACGCCGCCACCGCGGCAATGGCGGGAACCAACATGCTTGTGTAGTACGGCAACCACACGCCGGTCATGAAGCTGAGCACAAGCCCGGCCAGTACGAGCCAGCCACCGAACAGCACCCAACCCGCGACAACCAACCGGGGTGCCTTCGGGCGGACGAAGAAGATCACCAGCCCCAGCAACGCCAACGGCAGCAACCACGCCGCTTGGCCCGCAAGCGATTCACTGAACAGCCGCAGGATCCCCGGTGTGCTGTAGAACGGGTTGGCTTCGTTGCCCGTCGCCGCGCTCTGGCCGGAGATCCGGCCGAAACCGTTGTATCCCACGGTCAGGTCCCACGCCGATCCGTCGGCGGACCCGCCGACGAAGGGTTTGGCGCCGGGCCACAGGTCGACCAGGACCACCCACCACAACGACGCCACGACAACGGTCACCACCGCGATCGCGCCGTTGAGCAGCCGCTTGCCCCACGCCAGCGAGGTCCCCACCAGGTATGCGGCCAGGAACGCGGGCGCGACGAGCAGCGCCTGGCCCATCTTGACCAGGAAGCCGCACCCGAGCAGCGCCGCGGCCAGCACGAGCCAGCGGGTCTCGGCGTTCCCAGTCAACGCGCGTGACAACGCGTACGCGGCGGCGACCAGGCACAACACCAGCCACGGGTCGGGCGCGTTGTCCCGGGTGATCACCATGGTCACCGGCGTCACGGCCAGGATCACCGCGGCCAGCAACCCCGTCTTGGGTGACCTGGTGAACCGGCGGACAGTGAAAGCCAGCAGCGGCACCGCGAGCACACCGGCGATGACCTGAGGCAACAGCACCGCCCAGCCGTGCAGGCCGAAGATCCAGACCGAGACCACCTGTGGCCAGACACCGAGCGGTGGCTTGTCGATCGTCAGCACGCCCACGGGGTCGTATGTGCCGAACAGGAACTCCTGCAACCCGCTGCCCATGGTCTTGGCCGCGGCGCTGTAGTACGCGTACGAGTACCCCTGACCGGCGAGGTCCCACGCGTACCCGGCTCCGGCGAGCACGGTCGTCGCGATGAGGGCGATCGGAACCCACCGGGCAGGCGCCCGGTCATCTGTGTTCATTTGTTCTCCTGGGAGCAGGGAAACTCAGTCGTACGCCGGCCTGTCCGCGCGCCAGTACCCGCAGAAGTAGATCCGCTTCTTGTCGATCGACCGCTCGTTCACCAGATAACGCCGGACCGATGTCGCCAGTGTCGACTCGCCGGCCACCCAGACGTACGGCTTGCCCTCGGGGAACGTCATGCCGCGCAACGCTTCCAGCACTTCGGCGCCGCGTGCCCCCGAACCGCGGTACAGCCACGTCGCCGGTGCGGCGACGTCGATCACGTCCAGTTCGTCGGCCACCTCGAACACCGTGTGCGCCGGTGTCCGCAGGTTCTCCAGCATCCCCGCGATCGCGGGGATCGCGGTCTCGTCGCCGATCAGCAACTGCCAGTCCGCGTCACCGGGCTTGTACTCCGCCCCGTCGCTGAGCACGCCGATCCGGTCGCCGGGCTTGGCCGCGCACGCCCACGCCGACGCCGGGCCGCTGTCGCCGTGCAGGACGAAGTCGATGTCCATCTCGCCGCGCGCGTAGTCCATCCGGCGGACGGTGTAGTTGCGCATGACCGGTCGCCGTTCGACGGGCATGGCCTGCAGTTCCGGCCACCACTGTTCGGTCACCGGCAACCGGAAGTCCTCGCACACCGGGAAGAACACCCTGGCGAGGTGATCGGGGCCGTCGTAGTCGAACTCGACGATCTCCTCGCCGGTCAGTGTGATCCGCGCCATCCGTTCCGAGAGGCGGCGGACCGCCGTGACGGTGACGAACATAGGCTGCTGCCGCGGTTGTCGTACTGCGGTCGCGGTCGCACCGTCCAGTGACTCGGTCATCGCCTGCCATCCCTCCCGTCGGCCATTCTGGCGGTTAGCCTAACCTAACTTGGATCTATTAGGTTAGCCTCTGCTAGCTGCAGCACCCCCGAGGAACGAGCGAATGCCCGAGAATCCACAGGTGGCGGCCAACCGGCCGGTGCTTGCCCTTGGGCTGCTCGCAGCCTTCGCGGTGCTGGCCGTGCTGACGGTCCTCAGCATCACGGTCGGCTCGGTCTCCGTGCCCGGCCGCGCGGTCTACGACGCGCTCTTCCACTTCGACCCGGCCGACAACGAGCACCTCATCGTGCGTGACATGCGGCTGCCCCGGACAGTCATCGGCCTGCTCGCAGGCGCCGCTCTCGGCCTCTCGGGCGCGGTGATGCAGGGACTGGCACGCAACCCGCTGGCCGACCCGGGGATTCTCGGGGTGAACGCGGGGGCGGCGCTGTTCGTGGTGTGCGGCATCAGCATCTTCGGTGTCGTGAGCGTCACCGGCTACGTGTGGTTCGGGTTCGCCGGCGCCGCGGCGGCCGCGATCCTGGTCTACCGCATCGGCGCCATGGGACGAGACGGCGTCACCCCCGTCAAACTGGCGTTGTCCGGCGCGGCGACGAGCGCCGCGCTGGCGTCGCTGACCACGGCGATCCTGCTGACCGACACCGAGGCGTTCGACCGTTTCCGGTTCTGGCAGGTCGGTTCCCTGGCCGGGCGTGACCTGGACATCGCCTGGCAGGCGCTGCCGTTCCTGACCTTCGGTGCGCTGCTCGCGCTCATCTGCGGCCGGTTGCTCAACGCGTTGTCGCTCGGGGACGACGTCGCCCAGTCGCTGGGTGTCAACGTCAAGGCCGGGCAGGCGTTCGCCGCGCTCGCGGTCGTCGTGCTGTGCGGGACGGCGACGGCCATGGCGGGCCCGATCGCGTTCGTCGGACTGGCCGTGCCGCACGCGGCGCGCATGATCACCGGCCCGGACCATCGCTGGATCCTGCCGTTCTCGGCGGTGCTCGCGCCGTCGCTGCTGCTGGGGTCGGACATCATCGGCCGGATCATCACCAGCCCGGGGGAGGTCCAGGTGGGGGTGGTGACCGCGGTGATCGGCGCCCCGATCTTCATCGCACTGGTCCGCAGGCGGAAGCTGGCCGAACTGTGACCGCGATCCAGGATGTGAAGACAGTCGCGGCCGTGCGGACACGCGGCCTCAACCGCGTGCGCCTGGTGACCATCGTCCTCGTGCTCGTCCTCGCGGCCCTGTTCATCGCCGCGCTGGCGCTGGGCAGCGTCTTCATCTCGCCGGGGAACGTTCTCGGCGCGCTGTTCGGTGACGCGCCACGCCGCGCGGCGTACATCGTCAACGAGGTACGCCTGCCGCGCGCGTTGACGGGAGTGCTCGCGGGCCTGGCGTTCGGCCTGTCCGGCGGCCTGTTCCAGAGCATGGTGCGCAACCCGCTGGCCAGCCCCGACGTCATCGGCATCACCATGGGCGCGAGCGCCGCGGCTGTGGTGTGCATCCTCGGGCTGGGCTTGACGGGTGTCGCTGTGTCCGGTGGCGCCTTCGTCGGCGCACTGGCGACCGCGGCCCTGATCTACGTCCTCGCGTGGCGACGTGGCGTGTCCGGCTACCGCCTTGTCCTCATCGGGATCGGTGTCGCGGCAGTGCTGTCGAGCGTCGTGTCGTACATGATCACGCGCGCCGACGTGAAGGACGCGCAGCAAGCGCTGATCTGGCTCACCGGCAGCCTGACCGCGCGCACGTGGATCGACGTCACGCCGGTCGCGATCATCCTGGCTGTGGTCGCGCCGCTGGTGCTCGTGCTGTCGAAGTCGCTCAAGGCGTTGCAGTTCGGCGACGACGTGGCCAAAGGCCTTGGCGTGTCGGTGGAACAGCGGCGGCTGAGCCTGCTCCTGTGCGGTGTGGCGCTCGCCGCGGCGGCCACAGCCGCCGCCGGGCCGGTCGCGTTCGTCGCGTTCGTGTCCGGGCCGATCGCACGCAGGCTGGTCCACGGGCACAGTTCGGCGCTCGTGCCGTCCGCGCTCGTCGGCGCGGTCGTGCTGCTCGGTTCGGACCTCATAGCGCAGCACCTGCTGGGCGGCACCGTGCTGCCCGTCGGTGTGGTGACCGGTGTGCTCGGCGCGCCGTATCTGTTGTGGCTGATGGCAACGAGGTCAGGGCGGGCCGGATGAGACTCGAGGCGACCGGGATCACACTCGGCTACGACGGCCGTCAGGTCGTCAACGACCTGTCCGCGGTGATCCCCGACGGCAAGATCACGATGATCGTCGGGCCGAACGCGTGCGGCAAGTCGACGCTGCTGCGCGGCATGGCACGCCTGCTGTCCCCCAGCGCGGGCGCGGTCCTGCTGGACGGTCAGGACATCCACCGCATGCCCACCCGCCAGGTCGCGGTGAAGCTCGGCATCCTGCCGCAGCACCCGATCGCGCCGGAAGGCATCACCGTGACCGATCTCGTCGGCCGCGGCAGGCACCCGCACCACGGCTGGTTCCAGCGCTGGAGCTCGAAGGACGACGAGGTCGTCGCCGAGGCCATGCGCGCGACCGGCACGCTGGAGCTCGCCGAACGCCCGGTGGACGAGCTGTCCGGCGGGCAGCGCCAGCGCGTCTGGATCGCCATGGCGCTCGCCCAGAACACCGGTGTGCTGCTGCTGGACGAGCCGACGACGTACCTGGACGTCACGCACCAGGTCGAGGTTCTCGACCTGCTCACGGACCTCAACCACGCGCAGGGCACGACGATCGCGGTGGTTCTGCACGACCTGAACCTGGCCTGCCGCTACGGCGGCCACCTGATCGCCATGAAGGACGGCGACGTGGTCTCGTACGGCGATCCAGCGGAAGTGATCACCCAGGAGCTGGTTTCCGAGGTGTTCCAGCTGACCAACCGCGTCGTGCCCGACCCGGTGTCCGGAACACCCCTGGTTGTCCCGATCGGCCGCCACCACAGCACCGCACCGGCCGAGCGGAACGGTTCCACCAGTCCCGTGCTGCCTGCACCGCCGAAATGAAATCCCGGAAAGAGGCCCCAGTGAGACGAACATCAGTGAGCAGGCGCGGTTTCCTCGCCGCAGGCGGCGGGATCGCTGCCCTCACCGTCTTAGGCGCGTGTGGCAACAGCGGCGACAGCGGCAGCGGGGGCAACGCCCCGACGTCCGCCGCGCCGCCCGCTGAGCGTGAGGTGCAGACCGACAAGGGCGCGGTGAAGGTGCCGGGCAAGGCGCAGAAGGTGGCGTGCGCCGACTTCTTCGGTGCGTTCGTGGTCGCCGACCTCGGCCTGGTCCCGGTCGGCGCGAGCGGCGGCGGATATGACAAGTCCGGCCCGCTGTACGCACCCAAGCTCGGCAAGGTCCCGGTGGTCGGCGACTTCACCAAGCCGGACCCGGAGAAGATCGCGGGCACCGATCCCGACCTGATCCTGCGCACGATCGACACCGACGACGCGCTCTACAAGCAGCTGACCGGGATCGCGCCGACCGTGGTCGTCAGCTTCCAGAAGCTCAGCCTGACCGAGGTGACCACGCGGATCGGCGACATCCTCGGCCGCAAGGAGGAAGCCGGCAAGCTGCTGGCCGAGTACAACAAGCGCACGCAGGAGATCAAGACCAAGCACGCCGCCGTGCTCGGCAAGTACACCTTCACGTACGCGCAGTCCGCCACGGACACCACGTTCTGGACGCTCGGTGAGAAGTGGACCGACACCAAGGTCCTCGTCGACTGTGGCGCCCGCCTGGCCGAGCCGTCGAAGTCGCAGACCGACCCGACGAAGGAATACTCGATGGAGCAGATCGGGATCCTCGGGCAGAGCGACGTCCTGCTGGTGCCGTCGACCATCGACGGCACGGCTGAGGCGCCGGAGAACGCGCCGCTGACCAGCAACGCGTTGTGGAAGCAGCTGCCCGCGGTCAAGGCGGGCAGGGTGTTCCCCGTCCTCAGCGGTGCGGCGTCGCTCGGCACCGGGCTCGAACTCGTGACGGTGTTCGACAAGGTGCTCACGAAACTGGCTGGCTGAGCCTATGCGGAGGGGGTTGCTCGCAGGCGCTGTCCGACGGCATTGGGGCCGGCTGCTGGTCGGTGTGCTGCTTCTGGCGGCACACCAGGCAGCGGAAGCCGCCGTCCCGGTGGCCATCGGCCTGATCATCGATCAGGCTGTGGCCACCGGGGACTGGGATGCGCTGGCCTGGTCGGTGGCCGGGCTGGCCGTGTTGTTCACCGTGCTCGCGTTCGCGTACAGGCTGGGAGCGCGGCAGGCTGTGCTCGCGTTCGAGCGCGAGATGCACCACCTGCGCGTGCAGGTGGCCAAACGGGTGCTGGACCCACGCGGTGAACGCACGGGGATGCGGTCGGGTGAGTTGCTGTCGATCGCGTCTTCGGACGCCGAACGCACAGCGCTGATCATCCGGGCGGTGTCCATAGGCATCGCAGCGTTCACCGCGCTCGCGGTGTCGTCCGTCGCGCTGCTCACGATCAACGTGCCCTTGGGGCTCGGCGTGCTGGTCGGTGTGCCGTTGCTGGTGCTGGTCACGACACGAGTCGCGCCACTGCTGACCCGGCACAGTGCCGAGCAGCAGGAAGCGGCGGCGCACACCACGGCGTTGGCGACGGACTTGGTGGGCGGGTTGCGTACCCTGCGGGGGATCGGCGCGCAGCACACCGCCGCGTCGCGCTACCGCAAGTCCAGCGAGAGCGCGTTGCGCGCGAGCCTGCGCGCGGCGACGACAACGGGGCTGTACCAAGGAGTCACGGCAGCGGCGAGCGGTTTGTTCCTGGCCGCGGTGGCCGGCTTCGCGGGTTGGTTCGCGTTGTCCGGGCGGTTGACCGTCGGTGAGCTCGTGACCGTCATGGGTCTGGCCCAGTTCATCGCGGAACCGTTGCGGACGCTGGGTTTCTGCGGCCAGCTGTTGGCCACTTCCCGTGCCTCGGCGGCCAGGCTGACCACGGTGCTGGACGCGCAACCGCTGGTCGAGAACGGCACGCGGGCGGTCGGTTCCGCCGACGTTTCGCTTGAGCTGCAAGGCGTGTCGTACCGGACGCTGCGGTCGGTCGACCTGGAAGTGGCGCCACGCGAAATGGTCGGCCTCGTCGCGTACGACCAGCGGGACGCCGACGCCCTGCTCGCCGTGCTGGCCGGGCAGGTCCCGGAACACGACGGCGCGGTGCTGGTCAACGGCATCCCGTCGGTGGAGCTGGACATCGACGAAAGGCGGCGCGCGGTGCTGGTCGAGCAACACGACATCGCGTTGTTCGAAGGCTCCTTGCGGGACAACATCGCCGCGACCACACGGGCCGGGGACGACGAGGTGACGGCGGCGGTCGCGGCGGCAGCGGCCGAGGACGTCGTCGACGTGCACCCGGCGGGTCTGGACCACAAGGTCACCGACCGGGGCAGTTCGCTGTCCGGTGGGCAGCGGCAGCGGATCGGGCTGGCGCGGGCGTTGCTCGCGGCACCGCCGGTGCTCGTGCTGCACGACCCGACGACCGCGGTCGACGCGGTGACCGAGGAACTGATCGCGGAACGACTCACCGCGAAGCGAACCGGGCAGAGCACGCTCGTCGTGACGAGCAGCCCTGCCCTGCTGGGGAAGGCGGACCGGGTGATCGTGCTCGACGCCGGGCAGGTGTCCCGAGTGGGCACACACGCGCAACTCGCCGAGACCGACGAGACCTACCGCAAGGCGGTGCTGCGATGAGCGACCTGCTGCCCGTCTCGACGCCCAAGCAGACCTGGGCGATGCTGCGCGCGCAACTGCTGCGCCAGCGCAGGCTCTCGTCGGCCGCGCTGCTGGTGATGCTGGCTGCCAGCGGTGCGGGACTGGTCGCGCCGTGGATGATCGGTGTGCTCGTCGACGACGTGACCGCGGGTGCCGGGACCAACCGGATCGTCGGCATCGTCGCCGTGCTCGTCGGTGCCGCGCTGGTCGCGGGCATGCTGGTCGGGATCGGCACGGCACTCGTCGCGCGTGTCGGCGAGACCGTCCTTGCCCGCGTCCGGGAACGGGTGCTCGACCGGGCGCTGCACCTGCCGTCGAGCACACTGGAGGAGGTCGGTATCGGTGACTTGCTGTCCAGGGCCGGTGACGACGTTTCCGTTGTCACGCGGGCGATCACGCAGACCGTGCCGGACCTCGTGCAGGCGGTGTTCACGATCGCGCTGACCGGTGCCGGGCTGTTCGCGCTGGACTGGCGGCTCGGCCTCGCCGGGCTGGCGGCCGTACCGATGTACGTGGTGTCCCTGCGGTGGTACCTGCCCCGCTCCGGGCCGTACTACGCCAAGGAACGCATCGCGATCGGCGAACGCACCCAGGCGCTGGCGAGTTCGCTGCGAGGCAAGGCGACTGTTCGGGCGTACCGGTTGGAGGACACGCACATCGACCGTCTCACCGACCGGTCGGCGTCCGCGATGAACCTCTCGCTGGACGTGTTCCGCTTGTTCACGAGGTTCGCCTCACGCAACAACCGCGCGGAGTTCGTCGGCCTCACGGCTGTGCTCGTCGTCGGATTCCTGTTGGTACGCGGCGACATGACGTCTGTCGGCGCGGTGACCGCGGCGGCGCTGTACTTCCACCGGCTGTTCAACCCGGTCGGGTTCCTGATCATGGAGTTCGACGAGATCCAGTCCGCCGGCGCGAGCATGGCACGGCTGGCCGGTGTCGCGGCTCTCGATCCGCCGGCTGGCCCGGCCAACCCGCGCGAACCGGCCACGGCGAGCCTGGAAGTACAGGGGATCACGCATCACTACGACGGTCCGGCCGTGCTGCACGACGTGTCAGTGCGGCTCGAACCTGGCGAGCGGGTCGCGCTGGTCGGTGCCAGCGGCGCCGGGAAGACGACGCTCGCGGGGATCGCGGCCGGTGTGCTGGCACCGGTGGACGGTGTGGTGAAGCTCGGTGGCTTCGACCTCGCCGACATCGGCGAAGCCCGTGTCCGGCGGCACATCGCCTTGCTCAGCCAGGAAGTCCACGTCTTCGACGGGACACTGCTCGACGACGTCCGGCTCGCTCGGGACGACGCGAGTGACGCCGAGGTTCTCGCCGCGCTCGACGTCGTGGGCGCGACCGGTTGGGTGAACGCGTTGCCCGACGGTCCGGCAACCCAAGTCGGTGAAGGCGCGCACGAACTCACGGCCGCGCAGGCACAGCAGTTGGCGCTGGCCCGGCTCGTGCTCGCAGATCCGATGGTCGCTGTGCTCGACGAGGCGACGGCTGAGGCGGGCAGTGCGGGTGCGCGTGTGCTGGAGGAGGCGGCGGACGCGGCGACGCGTGGCCGTACGACGCTGGTGGTCGCGCACCGGCTCACCCAGGCCGAGCGGGCCGACCGGGTGCTGGTGCTCGACAAGGGCGTGGTCGTGGAGTCCGGTTCGCATGACGAACTGCTCGCGGCGGGTGGGCGTTATGCCGATCTGTGGTGGAGCTGGACGGGCATACGTGGTGTTCGCAACTTTGGTAGGCATTGAGTACTTAGGTAAGACTCACCTAAGGTAATTCTTGTCTGGGATCGCGCCCATCAGGGTGCCCGCCTGGGGAAGGAGAACCTGGTGACGCAGTCCGCTGCTGACGACGTGGTCGCTCTGGTCACCGGCGCGGCCCGGGGCATAGGCGCCGCGGTGACGCGCAAGCTCCTCGAAAGCGGGGTGGTCGTCGCCGCGGTCGACCGGCTCGAAGAGCCGCTGAACGAGACGGTCGGCAAGCTGCGGGCCGAGGGTCACACCGTGCGGGCCTGCCCGGCGGACGTCACCGACCGCGCGGCCGTCGCGGCGGTCGTCGAATCCGTCGAGACCGGGCTCGGGCCGATCGGCATCCTGGTGAACGTCGCCGGTGTGCTCAAGCCCGGCCTCGTGCTCGACATGGCCGACGCCGACTGGGACGAGACGTTCGCCGTCAACTCGAACGCTGTTTTCCTGACCGCCCGCGAGGTCGCCCAGCGCATGGTGCCGCGCCGGTCCGGCTGCATCGTGACCGTCGGCTCCAACGCCGCCGGTGTGCCGCGCAAGCGGATGGCCGCGTACGCCGCGTCGAAGGCCGCCGCGACCATGTTCACCCGGTGCCTCGGGCTGGAGCTGGCCGAGTACGGGATCCGCTGCAACATCGTCTCGCCCGGCTCGACCGACACCGATATGCAGCGCGCACTGTGGCCGGCGGACCGCACCGAGGCCGAGGCGGTCGCGGGCGTGGTCGGCGGGTCACTGCCCGACTTCCGGGTCGGCATCCCGCTCGGCAGGATGGCCGATCCCGGCGACATCGCCGACGCCGTGCTCTTCCTGGTCTCCGAGCGGGCCAGGCACATCACCATGCACGACCTGTACGTGGACGGCGGGGCCACCCTCCGTGCCTGACTTTTTGACCGTGCCTGACTCAAGAGGATGAGGGAGCGCTCCCAAGTGCCCACCATGCACGCCGACGTCACCGCGGCGGCTCCCGCCGAGCTGCTCAGCGACTACCAGCCGGGGGCGTTCTTCCTGTCGTCACCCGCTGGTGTGGTGCTCGCCGACGAGCCGAGCGCGGTCCACACGACCATCGCCGCCGCCACGCAGGCCCTCCAGGCCGCCGGCGGGGTCCTCGCCGGTGCGATCCCGTTCGCCCGCACAGCACCGGCCCGGCTCGGGCTGTACTCGTCGGTGCGGCACGGCCAGCCGTGGCACATGGCGACGCCCACGCTCAGCCCGCTGGACCGGCCGGACTTCTCCGGTGCCGACGACAGCCGGGACGTGTACGTCGCCGGTGTGCGTGCGGCGCTGGAGCGCATCCAGTCGGCGGAACTGAGCAAGGTCGTGCTGGCACGTGTGCTCGACCTGCGCTCCGACCGGCCGGTTCTGACCGGCAAGCTG
This sequence comes from Kibdelosporangium phytohabitans, assembly GCF_001302585.1. Lineage (GTDB taxonomy): Bacteria > Actinomycetota > Actinomycetes > Mycobacteriales > Pseudonocardiaceae > Kibdelosporangium > Kibdelosporangium phytohabitans. The sequence continues at coordinate 3,994,862 of NZ_CP012752.1, forward strand.
CTGGAACGCCTGGTCGCGCGTGACCCCTACGGCTACACCTTCGCCACGGACGTGGGCGCGGGATCGCTCGTCGGCGCGAGCCCGGAGCTGCTGGTGTCTCGGCGCGCCGGCCTCGTGACGGCGAACCCGCTGGCGGGTTCGGCACCGCGGCACGCCGACCCGGTCCAGGACGGCCGCAACGCCACCGGCCTGCTGGTGTCGGAAAAAGACCGGCATGAGCACGAGGTCGTCGTCAAGGCGGTGGCCGCGGGCCTGGCGCCGCTCTGCGCCCGCGTGGTCGTGCCGCCGACGCCGGAGCTGTTGCCGACGAGGACCATGTGGCACCTGTCCACTCTGATCGAGGCGGAGCCGTTGCCCGGCGTGTCCGCGCTGGACCTGGCGATCGCGCTGCACCCGACACCCGCGGTCTGCGGGACCCCGACCGAGCCGGCGCGTGCGCTGATCGGGGAGCTGGAGCCGTTCGACCGCGGTTTCTACACCGGACTGGTCGGCTGGACCGACGCGGCGGGCGACGGCGAATGGGCGATCGCCCTGCGCTGCGGCGTGGTGGACGGAACCTCGCTGCGGCTGTACGCGGGCGCCGGGATCGTCGCGGGATCCGACCCGGACAAGGAACTGGCCGAGACGACCGCGAAGTTCCGCACCTTCCTGAACGCCATCGGCTTAGGGGACCTCACGTGACCGACTTCGTTGCCTGGCCGCCGGAATTCGCCGAGCGCTACCGGGAACTCGGGTACTGGCAGGGGCAGACGCTGGGAGACTTCCTCGCCGAGCGTGCCGCCGAGCACGGCTCGCGGATCGCCGTCGTCGGCGGGGACAACCGCTGGACGTACCAGCAACTGGACGAGCGCGCGACACGCATGGCGCACGGCCTGCTGGCGCTGGGCATCGGCAAGGGCGACCGGGTCGTGCTGCAGTTGCCGAACGTCGCCGAGTTCTTCGAAGTGGTCTTCGGGTTGTTCCGGATCGGCGCGCTGCCGGTGTTCGCGTTGCCCGCCCACCGGCACAGCGAGATCGAGTACTTCTGCCGGTTCACCGACGCGGTCGCCTACGTGATCGCCGACAAGTTCGGCGGGTTCGACTACCGGACGCTCGCCGCCCGCATCCCCGGCCTCAGGCACGTGCTCGTCGCAGGCGACCCCGGCGAGTTCCAGGCACTGGACAGCGTCCCGGCCGACGCGTCGGGCCCGTTGCCGGACGTGCGCGCGGACGAGGTCGCGTTCCTGAACCTCTCCGGCGGCAGCACGGGCGTGCCGAAGCTGATTCCCCGCACCCACGACGACTACCTCTACAGCGTCAGGGAAAGCGCCGAGATCTGCGGCTTGACCACCGAATCCGTCTACATGGCGACGCTGCCCGTCTCGCACAACTTCACGCTGAGCTCGCCGGGTGTGCTCGGTGCGCTGCACGCGGGCTCGCGGATCGTGCTGACCCCGGCGCCGAGCCCGGACATCGCGTTCCCCTTGATCGAGAGGGAAGGGGTGACGATCACGGGCGTGGTGCCACCGATCGCGTTGCTGTGGATGGATTCCCCGGCGCGCGGACGGTTCGACCTGTCCAGCATGCGGCTGCTGCAGGTGGGCGGCGCGCGGCTGGCCGACGAAGCCGCCAAACGGGTCGAGACCGAACTGGGCTGCAAATTGCAGCAGGTGTTCGGCATGGCGGAAGGACTGGTCAACTACACGCGTGACGACGACCCGTGGGATTTGACCACGACGACCCAGGGCACACCGATTTCACCGCACGACGAGATCCGCCTGGTCGACGCCGACGACGTGGAGGTCGCGCCCGGTGAGGTGGGTCAGTTGCTGACGCGCGGGCCGTACACGATCCGCGGCTACTACCGCGCGGACGAGCACAACGCGACCGCGTTCACAAAGGACGGTTTCTACCGGACCGGTGACCTGGTGCGGCTGCTGCCGTCCGGGCACATCATCGTGTCCGGACGGGTGAAGGACCAGATCAACCGCGGCGGTGAGAAGGTCGCCGCCGAGGAGGTCGAGAACCACCTGCTGGCGCACGAGGGCGTGCACGACGCGGTGCTGGTCGGGGTCGAGGATCCGCAGCTCGGCGAACGCACGTGCGCCTTCGTGATCCCGCGCTCGCCGGAGCCGAGCCCGGCCGAGCTGCGCAGGTTCCTGCGGGAGCGGGGATTGGCCGCGTTCAAGATCCCTGACAAGATCGAGCTGGTCGACGAGTTCCCGTACACCGGGGTCGGCAAGACATCCAGGCGCGCACTCGCGCAGGCGATCAAGGAAGGACTCGAAGCGCGGTGACTGTAACGAAAACACGCGGCCTGCCCGCCATCGAGCCGTACCCCATGCCCGGCGCGGCCGACCTGCCGGTCAACCGTGTCGATTGGACACTCGAGCCGAGCAGGGCAGTGCTGCTCGTGCACGACATGCAGAACTACTTCCTGCGCGCGTTCAGGCGCGCGGCGTCCCCGATGACCGAGCTGGTCGCCAACATCAGGCGGATCAGCGAACGAGGCCGCGAACTGGGGATCCCGGTGGTCTACTCGGCTCAGCCCGGCGGACAGAGCACGGACGAGCGAGGCCTCCAGCTGGACATGTGGGGCAAGGGCATCGGCGCGGACCCGCAGGACGCGGCCATCTTCGCGGAGGTGGAGCCGTCCGAGGAGGACATCCACATGACGAAGTGGCGCTACAACGCCTTCCACCGCACGACCCTGAGCACAGTGCTGGCCGACAACAACCGGGACCAGCTCGTGATCACGGGGATCTACGCGCACATCGGCTGCATGATGACGGCGGCCGACGCCTTCATGCGTGACATCCAGTCGTTCTTCGTGGCCGACGCGGTCGCGGACTTCTCCCGCGCCGACCACGACATGGCACTGCGGTACGTGGCCAACCGCTGCGGTGTCGTCACCACAACGGGTGGCCTGCTGTCCACATGGGAAGGGGAAGAAGCGTGATCGACGAGCAGAAGCTCCGCGCACAGCTGGCCGACCTGCTGGAGATCCCGGCAGACCAGCTCGCCGACGACGACAACCTGCTCGACCACGGACTGGACTCGATCAGGATCATGTCCCTTGTGGACGCCTGGCGCGAGTCGGGAGTCGAGGTGGGCTTCATCGAACTGGCAGAAGAACCGACACTGGCCAACTGGCGAGCCCTCCTCGCAGCCCAGAAAAGCCGCACCAACGGCTCATAGAAGCAGAGACCGCCAAACTGGTCGAGCGACAACCCGGCCCCAGCGACGAGCGCGCAAGCGCAGACCAACCTCGAGTGGCAAGCACGCAAACCAGCCACCGTGGCAGCGCGCAGGCGCGGCCCAACATCGGGTGGTGGGTGTGCTGGCGCGGGCCAACGCTGGGTGGTGAATGCGCAGGCGCGGACCAACCTCGAGTGGCGAGCGCGCAAGCGCGGAAAAGAGCTTCGGGCAGGGGCACCCACGCCCCAAAAACACACCACGGATCCAGAGCACAAGAGAGGAAGAACACCAGGCACAGCCTCCTGCCCAGAGGTCAGCCCCCGGCGAGGGAAAATCTTGTTCCGCGCAAAAAACAAGCCACGACGACAGAACAGCACCCCGAAAGCACGAAAGCACGAAGATCAAGAAAGAGCCCGGCAAGCATCCAACTCCCCAGCAACCAAATCGATATCCCGTTCAGTCGTGAGATAACTGGTGACGCAGAGCCGCAAACCCGAACGCCCAGCGAGTTGTACAGAACTGATCCAAGCCCGCCCACGCCGAACAACCTCATCCGCAACGGCCGCGTGCCAACTACGGCTGAGACCTGGATCACCGCGATCGACATCCGGCTCCGCCACGCAGACAACAGGCAACGGCGTAGCGTTGATCCGCACCCAGCCACGCTCGGCCAACCGCAAGGCGAGCAGTTCGCCGAGCGCCACGTCCCGTTCCAGTTGCCGCGCGAAAGCCAGGCGTCCCTGCCCGGCCAGCGACAGGAACACTTTCAGCCCGGTGAACCGCCGGGACCACTGCACGCTGGACGCGTACGGGTCGAGTGTGCCGTCCGCCGCGTCGGGCATGAACGATGTCCGCACGTCGAAGCTCGCGCTGAGCGCGTCGGCGTGTGGTGTCAGGAACATCCCGGCTCCCATGGGCGCGGACATCCACTTGTGAGCGTCCACAGTGACACTGTCGGCTGCTTCGACTCCGGCCAGCAGTGGCCGTAGCCGGTCCGACAGCGCGACCGACCCGCCCCACGCGGCGTCCACATGCAGGTACAACCCGCTTTCCCGGGCGAGCGTGACCAGTTCGGGCAGAGGGTCCAGGGCTCCGGCGCCGGTCGTGCCCGCGGTGGCGACGAGCAGGAACGGTTCGTCGCCCGCGGCCCTGTCCGCGTCGAGCATGGTCCGCAACTGGTCGACGTCCATGCGGTGTGCGGCGTCGACTGGAACCAGCCGCACCGCCTGACGGCCCAGGCCGGCCACGTGCGCGATCTTGACCCACGCGAGGTGGCTTTCCGCGGAGGCGTACAGCAGCGGACGTCCACGCACCGCGCGGACACCCTGCTGGGCGTAGTCGGGCCAGTGTTTGGTCAAAGCGACAATGACGGCGGTCTGGTTCGCCTCGGACCCGCCGACCGTGAACGAACCCGCGCTGCCCGCGGGCAACCCGAGCCTGTCGGCGAGGAACCGCAGCACGTGCCGTTCGATTTCCACCGGCGCCCACGCGTGCGGGTACGCCGCCAGTTGCGGGTTGGCCGCCGCGGCGATGAGCTCGCCCGCCACGCCCCACCAGGTGGGCGCGGGGTTGAACAAACCGAAGTAGCGTGGGTGGCTCGTGTGCACCATTCCGCTGCGCAGCAGGTCCATCACGTCGGCGAACACGTCGTCGGCACAACGAGCGGTTTCGAAGTCGTACGCGGCAAGGCGTGCACGGATGGCGGCGACGTCAGCCGGAGGGGTGACGGGCCCGCCGGGCACATCCACGTGGTGTTGGGTGGCCAATGTGGACGCTTGGGCGAGCAGTGCGGCGGCGTGCCCGCTGTCCACGTGCAACGGGCCGGGCTTGGACATGTTCACACCGCCGATCATCGAATGGTGGGCAGCCCGCCGACAGGCTCGGGAACGTCACGCACCACCCGATTTTCGCCAGCTGGTCGCAGGTGGTGGGCAGCGCGAGGCGGACGCCCGGAACCGGTTTGGCAACGCGTATCGCGAGGTCGAAAGCACTGGCGCACGGATCACCGCTGACTCACGGGTGGTACTGGTTCGGCGTCGGCGCTGGCCACCAGGCTGGCATTGCCCGGGTCGTGAAGGCCTTTGAGGAAGGAACCGCGACCTTCAGCGTCCGGACCGGCAGCACGCGCGGATACGCCAGGTTCGAGTAGCCCGTGCCGGCGTCGTCGCCGACCCTGCCCCACCACTGGGCAGTCGAGTGCGTTTCAGGCGCCGGCCCGGAACGCGCGGCGATACGCGGACGGCGTGCTCCCGATGTGTCGTTTGAAGTGCAGCCGCAGCGTGTTGCCGGTGGTGAAGCCGGTTCGGGCGGCGATGGAATCGACCGAGAGGTCCGTGCTCTCCAGCAGGGCCTGGGCGTTCGCCAGCCGGTGCAGTGTCAGCCAGCGCGTCGGCGTGATGCCCGTTTCGTCGACGAACTGCCTGCCGAACGACCGTGTGCTCATCGCGGCCCGTTCGGCGAGCTGGGGGATGGTCAACGGTTCGTGCAGCCGTTGCTGCGCCCAGTCCAGCACCTGCGCGAGCCCGGGTGGCGCGAGCGGGGCGTATTGGGAGTGGACACCATCCCGGTGGGGTGCGACGACCATGCGACGGCCGATCTCGGCGGCGGCTGCTGCCCCGAAGTCCTGCCGGACGATGTGCAGGCACAGGTCGATGGTGGCCGCGGTGCCCGCGCTGCTGAGGATGCCGCGGTTGTCGACGTACAACGCCTGTTCGTTGACGTTGACCAGGGGATACCGCCGTCGCAGCTCGTCGGCGTGGTCGTGGTCCGTGGCGACCTCGCGACCGTCGAGCAGGCCCGCCGCGGCGAGGATGAACGCACCCGTGCACAACGACGCGATCCGCACTCCGCGCCGGTGTGCGGCACGCAGCGCGGTCAGCAGCCGTCCAGGCGGCCGGTATGACGGGTGGGGCGGCGGCGTGACCACGACGAGGTCCGCCGTCTCGATCACGTCGAGGTCGTCGCCCACCTCCAGCAGAAGGCCGGGAACCGAGACGGGCAGTCCCGGCGCTGCCGCGCACACCACCAGCTCGTACCACTCGGGAGTCAGGTAACGCCGGTCCCTGCCGAATACCTCACACGCCGTGGCCAGGGCGAACAGCGGACAACCGTCGAGCACGGGCATGACGATCCGGCGGCGACCCATGCGTGCAGTCTTCCCTTCAACGGGTCAACGCCGCACCCAGCTGCCGGATCACCTCCGCCTCGTCGGCACGTACGTCACCGTCGGCGGGGGCGTGCTCGGTGATGCCGGCGCCGACCACGTCGCCGAGGCGGGAGATCACGTCGGTCAGCCGCTCCGGCAGCACACCGTCCGGTTCGGGGTAGCAGACCGAGCCGAACCGCGTCGGCTCGAGCACGTCCAGGTCGACGTGTACGTACACCGGCCCGCTGAGCCCGTCGAGCACGGCGTCCAGGTCGTCGACGCCGACCGTCCGGATCCCGGCCCGTTCGATGTACTCGTACTCGCTGGCCTCGCCCGCACGCAACCCAGCCAGGACGACCTGGCGTGCGGTGAGCAGGTGCTCCTGCGTGAGTGCCGCGGGCCCGTCGCCCAGCAGCGTCCGGACGACCATCCCGTGGAACGCGCCGGACGGCAGGGTGTCGCCGGTGAAGCAGTCCGGGTGGGCGTCGAACCACAGCACGGTCAACGCGTCGCCGTGCCGGGCGCCCGCGGCGGCGATCGGCACGAGGTCGACACCGCAGTCACCACCCACGGTGATCACCAGGTCGTCGATACCGGCCAGGGCTTCCCGGGTCAGGTCGAGGTTCTCCTTGATGGAGGCCAGCGCCCGGATACCGTCCTGCTTGTCACTGCTCGTGTCCGGCACGGGCACGGTGACCAGCGCGTCGGCGGCGACCAGCTCGGCGGCCCGCCGTGCGCCCGCCACGAGCCTCGGCGCGTCGGGTGAGGCGGATCCCTGCCATTGCGGCACACAGAGAACAGTCGTCATGGCGCGCACCCTACGCGGCGGAAACCCAGCGTGAGCAGCGGTTTTTCCGAACGGCTTCACCTGGCCCCCGGGGCCGGGTCTACCGTCGTCCCAGCGTGAAGGGGGGAGCGGACGATGAAGGCAGGCGAGGCCGCCAAGGCGGCGGGCGTGACGAGGAAGGCGCTGCGCTACTACGAACCGGCCGGGCTGCTCGTGCCGAGGCGGCTGGACAACGGGTATCGCGAGTACTCGCCCGATGACGTGCGGCTGGCGATCGAGATCCGCACGCTGACGGCGATCGGCTTGTCACCCAAGGAGACCGAGCCGTTCCTCGACTGCCTGCGCGGCGGGCACGCCAGCGGTGACGAATGCCCGGAGGCACTCGCGGTGCACGACCGCAAGATCCGTGCCACCGACCGGCTCATCGCCCGCCTCAGCCGCACCCGCCGCCAGCTCGCCGGCCAGTTGCGCGCCGCCGCGGGCGAGCCCTTCACGCACCGCCACGAACCTCAGGAGGACACGGTGCTGCCCCAAGCCGTTCCACTGCCCGACAACCTGCCTGCCCCGGCGGACGACGGCGCCGCCGTGCACCTGCCGGCCGTGTGCTGCCGCCGTTGACGTTCCTGGCCACCGACGGGTCCCAGGTGCGGCTCGACGCCGTGTCCGGGGGCCGGTGGATCCTGTTCGTCTATCCGCTGACCGGCGACCCGGCCGCCGACATCCCACAGGGCTGGAACGAGATCCCCGGCGCGCGGCTGCGGCCAGGAGGCGTGCGGGTTCCGGGACAACCTCGACGACCTGCGGGAATGCGGGATCGACCAGGCCGTGGCGCTGTCGTCGGACCGGGCGGAGTACCAGCAGTCGCTCGCGCGCGGGCTGCACCTGCCGTACCCGCTGCTGTCCGACCCGGAGCGCTACCTCGCCAGGACACTGGACATGCCGACGTTCGAGGCACAGGGATCCACTCTCTACAAGCGGATCACGTTCGTCCTGCGCGGCGCCACGATCGAGCACGTGTTCTACCCGATCTTCCCGCCGGACACCCACGCGCTGCGGGTCGTGGAATGGCTGCGGCAGCACCCGTGAGCGAACCAGGCCGGTTCACTGGTGTGTGGAAGGGACTGACCTGGGTTCAGGAGCAGCCGCCGGTTCGAGGAAGACAGTGCGCGTGGCGATCTGCTTCCGCGTGGGCGGCTCCTGCTCAGCCTCTTCACGGTGGCTGAACATGTCACCGGGTGTGCTGTCCTTTGTGGTCGATGTGATCGCGTGTTCCTTTCACAACCGTGTGCCCGCCTGGCCTCACACGTCAGTTGAGCGGCTGGACGTGCCCTGACTGGGCGTTCGTGGCCCGGTCGGCGTCCAGGCCGAGCATGGCGATCAGCATCTCCCGGTCCTGCGGATCGGTGGCGTGGTCGTCCACTGTGCGGGCGGCTCGCACCTGCTGGGCCATCTCGTTGCGCGCTTGCGTCGCACGTGCCTGGGTGATCCGCGCGCTGTCGTGGTCGGCACGGGGGTGGCGCCGGACGGTCACCGCGTCACCCCGGTGGCCGTCGCCGCGGGACGGGCGAGCCTGGCGAGCCGTTCCGGCGTGGGCCAGCGGACACCGCGTGCCCAGCCCAGCTTCTCGAACAGCCAGATCGTCCGCGCCGAGATGTCGACCTGTCCACGCAGGACACCGTGCCGCGCGGACGTCGGGTCGGCGTGGTGGGTGTTGTGCCACGACTCGCCCATGGACAGGATCGCCAGCGGCCAGAAGTTGGCCGACTTGTCGCGGCTGGTGAACGGGCGGTCGCCGATCATGTGGCAGACGGAGTTGACCGACCAGGTCACGTGGTGCTGGAAGGCCACGCGGGCCAGCCCGGCCCAGAGGAACCCGGTCAGCGCGCCCCACCATGACATGGTGATCACGCCGCCGAGGACCGCGGGCAGCAGCACGCTCAGCGTGACCCACAGCGGGAACAGCCGGTCCACGAACCGGATCGCCGGGTCCATGGCCAGATCCGGTGCGAACCGGTCGATGTTGGTGCGGTCACGGCCGAACAGCCACCCCATGTGCGCGTGCCAGAACCCCTTCGCCAGCGCGAGCGGCGACGTGCCGAACAGCCACGGCGAGTGCGGGTCGCCCTCGCGGTCGGAGAACGCGTGGTGGCGGCGGTGGTCGGCGACCCAGCTGATCACCGGCCCCTGTGCGGCGAGGCTCCCGGCGATCGCCAGCGCGATCCGCAGCGGGCGGACGGCCTTGAACGAGCCGTGCGTGAAGTAGCGGTGGTACCCGATGGTGATCCCCAGCGAGGACACCACGTAGAACAGTGCGGCGACCGCGAGGTCGACCCACGTGATCCCCCACCCCCAGACCAACGGCACCGCGGCGAGCAGCGCCACGAACGGGATGAGCAGGAAGGCCCGGATGGTGATCAGCTCCGCGCGGGACGCGCGGTGCGACAGCAACGGTTTGGGGACAGCGCGGGGAGGCGCGGTTGTGGTCACTAATAGCACTCGTCTCGACAGGATCCGTCAGCCACGATGGCGTGTGCGGTCGATGTGGGAACAGACCCGGCTGGACCTCCGCCGGGTCGGCGCGAAGCGCCGTAGAAGGATTCGGGTCGTGCCCGCGTCGCCGGGCAAACCCTCTACGACTCGACCATACGGCATCCGGAGCCGGGGCACGCGGTGACAACGCTGGACGCATACGGCGACCGGTGCCCGAATTTCCCGGGACTTGTCCCGATCCACCACGGTGTACCTGTGGATCTTGTAGCTTGCCCGTGGTGGACACCCTGACAACCGCGCAGCACGATCGGCTCCTGAACCTTGTCCGCCGCAGCCCGGCGTTCATCGGTATGAGAGTCGTCGTGCACGACGACCTCGTGCGCGTTGTCGACCCGCACGAGCTCGAGATCGGCCTCGGGCCGGTGTTCGACGCGGTCACGGGTGTGCCGGTGGACCAGTGGGCCGACCTGGTCGACGACCGCCTCAACCGGATCGTCGGCGCGCTGGTCAACGGTGAGAGTGAGCTGGACGGCCCGGTCGAGCACGTCATCGACCGCATATACGCCCGGCTGCGGCCCGCCGAGGGCAGCCCGGTCGAATGGTGGACGTACGCCCCCGAGATCGCTCCCGGCCTGCTGATGGTGCTCGCGCTCGACCACTCCGACCGGGTCGCCATCCTCAACGACGACCAGGTCCGGCGGTACGGCTACGACCAGCTGATCCAGGCGGGACTGGACAACCTGTGCGGGCAGTTGCCGGAGACGTACGCGATCAGTGCCGACGTGTACGTCCTCACCGGCGGGGACTACGTGGGCTCGGCTGTGCTCGTCATGCCGTGGGTGGTCGAAGCGGTCACGGGCGATCGTGAGTACCCGGACGGCGTGCTCGTCGCGATGCCCAACCACGGCACGCTGCTCTTCCACGTGCTGCGGGAGGGCGCCGCCGCCCGGTACGCGATGGGCGAGATCGCCCGCGTCGCGGCCGGTTTCCACGCGGACGACTCCGGGCCTGGGCAGCTCAGCCCGTACGTGTACTGGCTGCCTTCCGGCGCGGGCTACCTGGAGCCGGTGGCCCACTTCGACGGCGACGCCAACGGTGTCATCGGCGAGGACGTCACCACGCACTACTCGGCGGATTTCGCCGCCGTGCTCAACGGCCTGCGGTAGGTCAGCCGTCCTGGGCCCGCCACAGCGGGTACCGCGTTCCGGTCAACCTGTTGATCACGCCGCCGAACACGGTGAGCACGAGCACGCTGCACATGATCAGCACGAGTTGCGGCGGTGTGTGCAGCACGCCCAGCGAGATGATCAACGTGGTCGCGCCCGCGGGCGGGTGGGGCAGGCCGAACAGCGTCATCGCCCCGCACGTCAGCGCCAGCGCCAGCGTCGAGGCTCCAGCGCCGGCGAACGTCATGTGCGTGATCGAGGGGCCGCTGTGCCACTGGCCGAACGCCACCAGGCCGAGCACCCCGGCCAGCACACCGATCAGGTGGCCGAGCAGCGTGTTGCGCGGGCTGGCGGTCGCGTGCGTCGGCCGGGTGAACAGCAGGAACGCGGTGGGACCCAGTGATGGGAAGAGCAACGGCTGGTCGGTGAGGACTGCCTCCGCCCCGATCAGCGCCATCGTGACGAGGGCGCCGATCGTGGCGTGCAGCGCTGTGCCGTGCCGTGCCCGGATCCCACCGGGCTTGCGGTTGCCTTCCGTGCCGGCGGTGGCGGATGACAGCGTCAAGGCTGGTCCCAGCCGCGATGCGCGGTCCGTGACGTCAGCGCGTCAGCGCGGCCACGGCTGCGGTAGACCACATACGGCCGGATGAGGTACCGGATCGGAGCGCTGAAGGCGTGCACGAGCCTGCTGAACGGCCAGAGCACGAACAACGCCATGCCGAACAGCGCGTGCATCCGGTACATCAGCGGCGCGTCGGCGATCAGTGACGAATCGGGTTGCAGCGTCAGGATTCCGCGGAACCACGGCGCGATGCTCACCCGGTAGTCGTACCCGCCCTGGAATCCGTTGACGACCACGGTGACGAACATGCCGAGCAGGATCGTCGCGCCGAGCACGGTGTAGGTGAGCTTGTCGTTGTTGGACGTGGCCTTGCGGACCGGCGGCACGCTCCACCTGCGGTACACCAGGACGGCCAGGCCTGCCACGGTGGCCAGGCCCGCGATGCTGCCCGCGACCAGCGACACGAGGTGGTAGAGCTCCTCGTGGACGCCGAGCCATTCGGTCAGCGACTTCGGCACGAGCAACCCGGCGACGTGCCCGCCGACCACCATGAACAGCCCGAGGTGGAACAGCGGGCCACCGATCCGCAGCATCCTCGACTCGTGCAGCTGGGAGCTGCGCGTGGTCCAGCCGAACTGGTCGTACTTGAACCGCCAGACGGTGCCGCCGACGAACACGACGATCGTCAGGTACGGCAGCACTGTCCACAGCAGAAGGTCGATCGGGCCGGTCATCGGGTCGCCTCCATCGGCCGCACGGTGGGATACCCCAGCAGCACCGGTTCGAGCCCGACCTGTTCGGCCGGCGGCGTCAGGCCGGCGGGCAACGCGTTCGCGGCCTGTGGGACGGTCGCGATGACCGCGGCGACCACCGCCGCGTACGGCGTGTCGATCGCGGACAGCTTGGTGTGCAACAGGTCCAGGCCTGGCCGGAAGCGGGCGAGCAGCTCGCGGCCCGGCTGCCCGGTGAGGGCGGCGAACTCGAGCAGGATGGGCAGGTAGTCCGGCAGTTCGCTGTCGGCGAGCTGGAAACCGTGCTGCCGGTAGGTGCTTTTCATGGCGGCGAGGGCTCCGCCACGGCGCCGGGTGTCGCCGTCGGTGTACCAGGTCATGTACAGGCACCGGCCCGGCTTGGTGTCGAAGACGTCGACGTAGTGCCGCGCAGCGTCCACCGAGGACGTCCGCGTCACGTGGTCCAGCACGGCCGGGACACCGCCCGCCAGCTTCGCCGGGATCTCGCCGAGACACCGGCGCAGCAGCGGGATCCGTTGGCGGAGCTGGTCGTCCGGGTAGTGCAGGCAGTGCGAGGCGACCTGGTGCAGCACGTTGACCGCGCGGCTCATCACTTTCGCCCCGTGGTGGGGAACATGCCTTCCGGGCGTTCCCCCTCGCGCCACGTGAACAGGTCCGTCCGGTCTTTGCCGTCCGGGCCGCCCATGCCCGGTCCGCCGTCGGTGTCCAGGCTGCACGTGGCCCCGATGGACTCCAGTTCGTGCGCACGGCCGATCCCCGCGGTCGGGATGACGTACCTGTCGGCGTACTTGGCGACGGCCAGCAGCCGGTACATCGACTCGATCTGCTCGCCGGTCATCCCGACGCTCCTGGGCACGTACCGGTCCGTCGGCTCACCGAGGTTGATGGACCGCATGTGGGACCGCATCGCCGCGAGGCGCCGCAGCACGTCTCGCACCGGCTCGGGGTCCCCAGCGGTGAACAGGCCCGCGAGATAGTCGACGGGAATGCGCAGCGCGTCGATGGCGCCGAACAGGTTCCCGGCTCCCTCGCCGTCGAATCCCGTGCCGGACACGGCGTCCACCACCGGTGACAGCGGCGGCATGTACCAGACCATCGGCATGGTCCGGTATTCCGGGTGCAGCGGCAGCGCCACGCGGTGCTCGGCGATCAGCGAGTACACGGGGGAGCGTCGCGCCGCGGTGATCCAGTCGTGCGGGATCCCGGCCTTGTCCGCCGCGGCGGCGACCCCGGGGTCGTGCGGGTCGAGGAACACCTCCAGCTGCGCCTGGTAGAGCTTCTGGTCGTCCTTGACGCTCGCGGCCCGGCCGACGGCGTCCGCGTCGTAGAGCACGACGCCGATGTAGCGCAGCCTGCCGACGCACGTCTCCGCGCAGATCGTCGGCTGGCCGATCTCCAGCCGGGGGTAGCAGAACGTGCACTTCTCGGCCTTGCCGGTCTTGTGGTTGAAGTAGACCTTCTTGTACGGGCAGCCGCTGACGCACATCCGCCAGCCACGGCACCGGTCCTGGTCGACCAGCACGATCCCGTCCTCGGTGCGCTTGTACATCGCGCCGGACGGGCAGGAGGCGACACAGCTCGGGTTGAGGCAGTGCTCGCAGATGCGCGGCAGGTAGAACATGAAGGTCTGCTCGTACTCCAGCCGGATGCTCTTGCCCAGCCGCTTGCGCATGTCCTCGGCCACGGGGTCGCCGACCGCGTGTTCCGGCGCGCCACCGAGGCTGTCCTCCCAGTTCGGGCCCCAGCGCACGGACGTGGGTGCGCCCGTCACCGCCGATATCGGCCGTGCGGTGGGCGTGTCGTCACCCAGCGGCGCGTCGGTGAGGTTGCGGTAGTCGTACGTCCACGGCTCGTAGTAGTCGTCGATGGTCGGCAGGTTCGGGTTGGCGAACAGCGAAAGCAACCGCTTGATCCGGCCGCCTGCGGCGAGGCGCAGCCGCCCGTTGCGGCCGAGCCGCCAGCCGCCGCGCCACTGCTCCTGGTCCTCGTAGCGGCGCGGATACCCTTGGCCCGGCTTGGTCTCGACGTTGTTGAACCAGGCGTACTCCACGCCGCCGCGGTTGGTCCACGTCTGCTTGCACGTGACCGAGCAGGTGTGGCAGCCGATGCACTTGTCCAGGTTCATCACCATGGCCAGCTGTGCCATCACACGCATCAGTAGGTCACCTCCTGGCTGCGGCGACGCAGCACGGTGACCTCGTCACGCTGGTTGCCGGTGGGGCCGTAGTAGTTGAGGGCGAAGCTGAGCTGGCCGTAGCCGCCGATCAGGTGTGTCGGCTTGATCTGCAGCCGGGTCAGCGAGTTGTGGATCCCGCCGCGTTTGCCGGTGGTCTCGGTCTTGGGGACGTTCACCGTGCGCTCCTGCGCGTGGTACATGAACACCGTCCCGGTGGGCATCCGGTGCGACACGACGGCTCTGGCCACCACGACACCGTTGCGGTTGACCGCTTCGACCCAGTCGTTGTCCTTCACCCCGATCGCCCCGGCGTCGGCCGGGCTGATCCAGAACGTCGGCCCGCCGCGTGACAACGTCAGCATGATCAGGTTGTCCTGGTACTCGGAGTGGATCGACCACTTCGAGTGCGGCGTGAGGTACCGGACGGTCACCTCGGGCCCGTTCGGGCCGATCCTCGGCTCGCCGAACAGCCGGTGCGGGTCCAGCGGTGGCCGGTAGACCGGCAGGTGCTCGCCGATCTCGGCGACCCAGTCGTGGTCGAGGAAGAAGTGCTGCCGCCCGGTGAGCGTGTGCCACGGTTTGAGCTGCTCGACGTTGATGGTGAACGGCGCGTACCGGCGGCCGCCGGACTCGTCGCCCGACCACTCCGGGCTGGTCACCACGGGCGCGGGCCGCGACCGCGTGTCGTCGAACGTGACGCGGTGCGCCCGGTGGTGGCTGACCAGGTGCCGCAACGGCCGCCCGACGCGTTCCTCCAGCGCCCGGAAGCCCTCCTCGGAGACCCGGCCGTTGGTCGTCCCGGACAGCGCGAGCACCGCGTCCGCGGCTTTGCGGTCGGTGTCCAGCAACGGGCGGCCGATCGCCGCGCCGCCGGTGGCCAAGCCGTTGGCCTCGCCGAGCCACGCCAGCTCCGGCGCGACCTCGACGGTGATCCCCTTGGTGGTCGTGCCGAACTTGTCCAGCAACGGGCCGAGCGCGCCGAGCTTGGCGGCGATCGCGGTGTAGTCCCGTTCCACCACGGTCAGGACCGGGAACGTCTGCCCCGGAACGGGTTCGTAGTCCTCGGTGCGCCAATCCCGCACCACACCACCGGGTTGGGCCACCTCGCCGGGAGTGTCGTGCTGCATCGCGGTGACCACCAGGTCCCGCCGGGTGCCCAGGTGGTCCTCGGCGAGTTCGCTGAGACGCTTGGCGATGGCGTGGAACGCGTCGAAGTCCGTGCGTGCCTGCCACGGCGGGTCCACCGCCGCGTTGAACGAGTGCACGAACGGGTGCATGTCCGTGCTGGACAGGTCGTGCTTCTCGTACCAGGTCGCGGCGGGCAGGGTGACGTCCGCGAACAGCGTCGTGCTGGTCATCCGGAAGTCCAGCGCCAGCAACATGTCCAGCTTGCCCTCGGGTGCTTCGTCCCGCCAGCGCACGGACTTCGGGCGTTCGTCCTCGGGGACCTCGGTCGCGCGCATCGACGACGTGGTGCCGAGCAGGTGCTTGAGGAAGTACTCGTTGCCCTTGGCCGACGAGCCGAGCAGGTTGGCCCGCCACACCGTGAGCACCCGCGGCCAGTTCGCCGGCGCGTCGGGGTCCTCGCAGGCGAACCCGAGCTCACCGGCCTTCAGCTGGGCCAGCAGGTGCTCACCCGGGTCCAGCCCGGCTGCCTCGGCCTCGTCGGTCAGGTCGAGCGGGTTGCGGTCGAAGGTCGGGTACGACGGCATCCAGCCGAGCCGGGCTGACTGCGAGAGGCAGTCGGACACTGTCTGGCCCGTGAGCTTGCCCGGCGCGCCCGGCCACGTCAGGGTGTCCGCGGTCAGCCGGTCGTAGCGCCACTGGCCGGTGTGCGTGTACCAGTAGGCCGTGCCGATCATCTGCCGCGGCGGACGGGCCCAGTCCAGCGCACCGGCCAAAGTGGACCAGCCGGTGAACGGGCGGACCTTCTCCTGGCCGACGTAGTGCGCCCAGCCGCCGCCGTTGCGGCCCTGGCAGCCGGTCAGCAGCAGCAACGTCAGGAAGGACCGGTAGATCAGGTCGGAGTGGAACCAGTGGTTGGTGCCCGCGCCCATCAGGATCATGCACCGGCCCTTCGACCGGATCGCGGTGTCGGCGAACTCGCGTGCGATCCGGATGACCTGACTCGCGGGCACACCGGTGAGCTGCTCCTGCCACGCGGGTGTCGCGGGAGAGCCGGGGTCGTGCAGGTCGCGGGGCCACTCGCCGGGCAACCCGGCGCGGTGCACGCCGTACTGGGCCAGAAGCAGGTCGTACACGGTGGTGACCGTGCGACCGGCGACCTGCCGGATCGGCACGCCCCGCGTGATCGCGCCCGCTGAGCCGTCAGCCGTGTCGAAGCGGGGCAGCAGCACCTCGGCGGAGTCACCGTCTGGTCCTGAGTAGACGGACAGCGCCGGTGTGACGGACCCGAGGTCGAGGTTCCACCGGCCGGGCTCGTCGGCCCAGCGGAAACCCAGCGACCCGTTGGGCACGACCGGTTCACCGCTGCTCTGGTCCAGCAGTACCGTCTTCCACTCGGTTCCCTTGCTCAGCGCGCCGGGCAGGTCGGCCTCGGTGAGGAACTTGCCCGGCACGAGCGTTCCGTCGCGGTCGTCCAAGGTGATCAGGAACGGCAGGTCGGTGTACTGCTTGACGTAGTCGGCGAAGAACGGCACCTCGCGGTCGACGAAGCACTCCCGCAGCACCACGTGCGCCATCGCCATGGCGAGCGCGCCGTCCGTGCCGGGGTGCGGCGCCAGCCACTCGTCGGCGAACTTCGTGGCGTCGGAGTAGTCGGGGGAGCACACCACGACCTTCTGGCCGCGGTAGCGGGCCTCGGTCATGAAGTGCGCGTCCGGTGTCCTGGTGACGGGGACGTTGGAGCCCCACAGCATCAGGTAGGCCGCGTCCCACCAGTCGGCGGACTCCGGTACGTCGGTCTGGTCGCCGAAGACCTGCGGGGAGGCGGGCGGCAGGTCGGCGTACCAGTCGTAGAAGGACAGCATCGGCGCCCCGATCAGCGCCATGAACCGGGCGCCGACGGCGTGCGACACCATCGACATGGCCGGGATCGGGGAGAAGCCCGCGATCCGGTCGGGGCCGTGGTTGCGCAGGGTGTGCACGTGCGCCGCGGCGACCATCTCGACCGCTTCGTCCCACGTGACCCTGACCAGCCCGCCCTTGCCCCTGGCGCGGTGGTACGCCCGGCGCTTCATCGGGTCGTCCACAATGGACGCCCACGCGACCACCGGGTCGCCGTGGACTCCGCGCGCTTCCCGGAACATCTCGACGAGAACGCCTCGGGCGTACGGATACCGGACGCGCAGCGGCGAGTAGGAGTACCAGGAGAAGGACGCGCCGCGCGGGCACCCTCTCGGTTCGTACTCGGGACGGTCCGGTCCGACGGTGGGGTAGTCGACGTCCTGCGACTCCCACGTGATGATGCCGTCCTTGACGTACACGTTCCACCGGCACGAGCCGGTGCAGTTGACGCCGTGCGTCGACGGGACGACCTTGTCGTGGCTCCACCGGTCGCGGTAGAAGGTGTCCGCCTCCCTGCCGCCGGTGCGGTAGGCGGCACGCAGGTCGTCCGACACCTCCTGTCTGGTCAGAAAGCGTCCCGCCGACAACAGTAGATCGCTCGCGACGCCATCGGTCGTAAACTTTTTCCTGGCGCGCTGAAATGTCGCGCACATGCCTGTGCGTCCTCCCAAGATCCCCGGTCATTCTGCAGAGCAGATGATCCTATGTAACCTTATGTATACGATTTGTTACTGTGGATTGTGACATGGATCACCATAGTAAAGTATTGTTTAAATTGCCATGGCCATGCGTTGGTTCTGTGGATTGGGTCACCTGTTCGGCGGTGCTCGGTCTCAGTTTTCCGGGGCTACGGTCTCGCTCGGTGTGATCTCACAGAGGTGATGATGAGCGCTGATACTCGATTGCGTATCCAAGGATCTGTGTGGGGCGATGAAGGCAATAGGCTCGCTGTCCTGTTGCTCGAGTTCGCCGCGGCCGGGACGCGGCTCAAGGACGTGATGATGGCGTCCTTGCTGCGTATGGGCCTGTCGGTGGTCGGCGACGTCGACCGGATCGCGTTGCCGCGGCCGCGCGGCTGGTCGGTCGAACTCGACGGCGGTGGTGATCTGACCGTGCGCTGGCCGCACCGGTCGCCGCTGATCGATCACCTCGGGGTGCAGTTGCCCGAAGTGTGGCGGATAGCTGCCACGCGCAATGACACGGTTGTCCTAGTCGCTGGTTGCGATGTCAATCTTTTCGGTCCCAGCCGACAACGCGGATCGCATGAAAGGGGTGGTTTGTCCGATCTTGCCGCCAGAGGAGATCTGGTCGGTGCCGCTATCGGATTCCGGCAATAGATTCGATCACCCGGATTGGCAGTTGTTTGTCCGGGCAAGTCGTCATTGACATCGACTGGTTATCCGGCACGGCCGCTATGGCTCGATCAGGCCCGCGCGAATTGCGTACCTGGTGAGCTGGAGCCGGTCGCGCAGCCCCAGTTTCTGCAGCAGGTTGGCGCGGTGGCGCTCGACCGTCTTCACGCTGATCACCAGGATGCCGGCGATCTCCTTCGAGGAATGGCCCTCGGCGACGAGCTTGAGGATCTCCTCCTCGCGGTCGGTGATCGCCTTGTCGGGGATGTCGTGGCCCTCGTGCGCCCGATCGATGTAGTGGCGGATCAGCGCGGTGACCGCGCCCGGGTACAGGAACGGCTCGCCCCGCATCGCGGCCCGGCACGCCTCGACGAGGTCCCGGTCGGCGACCGACTTCAGCACGTACCCGGACGCGCCCGCCTTCAGCGCGTCGAAGAAGTACTGCTCGTTGTCGTACATGGTCAGCATCAGGATCCGCAGGTCGGGCTGGGCGCGGGAGAGCTCACGCGCCGCCTGCAGCCCGGTCAGCCTCGGCATGGCGATGTCCAGGATGGCCAGATCCGGCGCGCCGGCCCTGGCCATCTCGATCGCCTCGGCACCGTCGCCTGCCTCGGCGACGACGGTCAGGTCCGGCTCGTTGTCCAGGATCAGCCGCACGCCCCGCCGCACCAGCGCGTGGTCGTCGGCGAGCAGGATCCGCGTCCGGTGCTCGGCCATCGTCAGTTCCCCTTGCCGTGCAACGGAATCCGCAACCGGACCGCGGTACCGCCGCCGGGCCGGGTGCCGAGGTCCAGCTCGGCGCCGATCAGCAACGCGCGTTCCCGCATGCCACGCACCCCCGCGCCTTCCCGCGCGTCACCCAGTCCTCGCCCGTCATCGCTGATCCGCAGCTCCACACCGTTCTCGCTGCGGGTGAGCGACAGTTCGACGGTCGTGGCGCCCGCGTGGCGCGCGGTGTTGGTCAGGCTTTCCTGCGCCACGCGGTAGACGACGAGTTCGGCGTCCTCACCGAGGCCGGGCAGGTCCTTGTCGAACCGGCGGCGCACAGTCAGTCCGTTGTGGCCGGACATCTCGGCGGCCAACGCCTTCAGCGCGCTGGTCAGGCCGAGTTCCGCGAGGACGCCGGGCCGCAGCCGGCGTGCGATGCGGCGGATCTCGTCGAGGCTGCCGCGGGTGATCTCCTGCACCTGCCGCAGTTCGTCGCGCACCGGCGGCTGGGCGTGATCGGCGACGCGCTTGAGCTCCAGCAGGACCGCGGTGAGCGTCTGGCCGACCTCGTCGTGCAGTTCCTGCGCGATGCGCCTGCGTTCGTCCTCCTGCGCGGACAGGGCGCGGGCCGCGCTCTCGCCGCGTTCGGCTTCCAGCCGGTCGAGCATGGCGTTGAACGTCCTGATCAGGTCGGCGATACCGCCGTGCCCGCTGACCGTCGGCCGGGGCCCCGGCCGCAGCAGGTCGGTGGTGATCATCGCGCGGGTCAGCCGGTCCATCGGCGCGAGCCCGACCCTGAGCAGCACGGCGTTGGTGACCAGCACCGCCACCAGCCCGGCGAGCACGATGACCGACTCGGTGAGCAGCACCGGTGTGGACACCGTGACCGGCCCGAGCAGCACCAGCACCGTCGCCGAGATCAACACGGCCGCGTTGAGCAGGAAGATCCGCCAGAACAACGTCACCCGTCCC
Source organism: Kibdelosporangium phytohabitans (assembly GCF_001302585.1). Taxonomy (GTDB): domain Bacteria; phylum Actinomycetota; class Actinomycetes; order Mycobacteriales; family Pseudonocardiaceae; genus Kibdelosporangium; species Kibdelosporangium phytohabitans. Next base: position 4,015,176 of record NZ_CP012752.1, read on the forward strand.
AGCCTCGCCGGTGACCCGGGGCCTTGTCCATCCGTGCTGACACCCATGCGTCCCGGCGCACGCCGCCTGCATGGCGCCACCCACGGGAAATGGGTGTCCGCACCGATGGTGGGCGCACCCCGCGGAGATCAAGACTGGTCGCACGGCAACCGAGACCAGCCGGGAGGCCGCTCGTGATCCCCAGCCGCATGCAGTCCACTCAACGGGTTGGTGCCATGAAAGCCCGCGACATCGCCATGACCATGCCGACGGTGACCGTCGACGACCCGGTCGTCCACGCGGTACGGGTGATGGTGGTGCGCCGCCTGCCTGGTCTTGTCGTCGTCGACGGCAAGGCCAGGCCCACCATCGTGCTGCCGGGCACGCAGGTGCTGCGACTGGCCGTCCCGGTGTCCTATCAGGACGACCCGGCGCTCGCCCGCGCGGTCGACGAGGCGCACGCCGACGTGTTCTGGCAGGAACTCGCTGACCTCACCGTGGGGCAATGCCTGCCACGTCAACCGATCCGGCCGGTCACCGTGCACGCCGGCGCCACACTGCTCGAAGTGGCCGCGCTGATGGGGCGGCTGCGCAGCCCGCTGGTCGCCGTCGTGGACGACTCCGGCGTGCTGACCGGCGCGATCACGCTGGAACGACTGCTGACCAGCCTCGCCATCGCCGGCCTCGGCACCTGAGGGCGGCCGGTGACCGCTGCGCTCGCGCTGGCGATCTTCCTCGTCGCGTTCTACTTCATCGCCACCGAGAAGGCCGACAAGCTCAAGACCGTGCTCGTCGCCGCGGGCGCGATGGCCGTACTCGGCCTGATCCCCGGCGACGAGGTGTTCTTCAGCGAACACGAGGGGATCGACTGGAACGTCATCCTGCTGCTGTTCGGCATGATGGTCATCGTCGGCATCATCAAGCAGACCGGCGTCTTCGACTACCTGGCGATCTGGGCGGCCAAACGTTCGCGCGGCAGGCCATACCGGCTGATGGTGATGCTGATGATCATCACCGCGGTGGCGTCGCCGTTCCTGGACAACGTCACCACGATCATGCTGGTCGCGCCGGTCACCGTCGTGGTGTGCAACCGGCTGCGGATCCCCGCCCAGCCGTACCTGATCGCCGAGGTCCTCGCGTCGAACATCGGCGGCGCGGCCACCCTCGTCGGCGACCCGCCCAACATCATCATCGGCAGCCGCGCCGGCCTGACGTTCAACGACTTCCTCGTGCACATGGCGCCGATCGTGGTCGTGGTGTTCGTCGTGTTCGTCGCGCTGACCAGGGTGCTGTTCGCCAAGTCGTTCCGGTACAACCCGGACCGCGTCGCCGAGGTGATGGCGCTGCAGGAACGCCGCGCGATCACCGATCCCAAGCTGCTGGCGCGGTGCATGGTCGTGCTGGCCCTCGTGGTTGTCGGCTTCGGGCTGCACTCGGTGCTGCACGTCGCGCCGTCCATCGTGGCACTGGTCGGCGCCGGCGTGATGTTCCTCGTCGCCCGGACCGACGGCGGTGAGGTGCTGCGCGAGGTCGAGTGGCACACACTGGCGTTCTTCGCCGGGCTGTTCGTGATGGTCGCCGGTCTCGTGCACACCGGCGTCATCGCCGCGATCGGCGGCTGGGTGGTGGACGTGTTCGGCGACAACTACTTCGTCGCCGCCACCGCGTTGCTGTTCGGTTCCGGCGTGCTGGGCGCGTTCTTCGACAACATCCCGTACGTCGCCACCATGGCGCCGATCGTGGAGGACGTCGTGGCGCAGGCACCCGACCCCGGCACCGGCCAGGCGCTGTGGTGGGCGTTCGCGCTCGGCGCCGACTTCGGCGGCAACGGCACAGCGGTCGCCGCCAGCGCCAACGTGGTCGCGATCGGCATCGCGGCCAGGTCGGGGCACCGGATCAGTTTCTGGCAGTTCACCAGGTACGGCATCGTGGTGACGGCGCTGAGCATCGTGATCGCCTGGGTCTACGTGTGGCTTCGCTACTTCGCGTAATCTGTGCGGACCTGGGGCGGATTCGGCGGAGGAGCGCGGGCGGGTGCGGGCAGCAGCGGCGAGAGCGAGCCGGTTCGGGCTCCTGCTCGGCCTGCTCCTGGTCCTGCTGGGACTCAGCGCCGCGGTCGCCCCCGGCCGAGGCGGACCGGACCCGGCCTCGGTGACGGCCCAGTCGGTGTCGTCGTCGCCGACCATCAGCGACGACCTGCACACCCGCCTCCACCTGTCAGCGGTCGCCCGGCACACACTGAGCACGGCCGTCCCGCAAACCTGGTGGGCAGTGTGCACACCGGACGCCGGGCACACCGCCGTCCGGCGCTGCTCGACCGTTTCCGACGCCCCGAGCGCCTGGACGGCGGACGCCGCGTCCGCCTCGCGGTCGAGCCGGGCACCTCCGCACGCGTGAGCTGATCCATTTCCTTTCTCGGTGCGTGTTCGCGCGCCCTTTTCCGGCGTGCCCACCGAGCCCTCAGCCATCCGAAAAGGACTCACGCATGTCTGTTGTTGTGCTCGTGTTGCTGATCGCCTTGATCGTCGCCGTGGTCGGCATGCTGGGTGCGATGGTCGTCAAGGACGAGCCGTTTCTCGGTGCCATCGCACTCGGCGTCCTGCTCCTGCCCGGCACCGTGCTGTCGCTGGCCTACGCGGCGATGGTCGCGTAAGGCCTCAGCTGGCGATCCGAGCCGTGCCTGTGCGCTCGTGGAAGCCACGCCGGTAGGCCGTCGGCGACTCGCCGACGATCCTGGCGAAGTGGGCGCGCAGGCTGGCAGCACCGCCGAACCCGCAGGTGTCGGCGATCCAGCCGATCGGCCGGTCGCTCGTCTCCAGCAGCTGCTGTGCCTGGCGCACGCGCTGGCGCAGCAGCCACCGCAGCGGCGACATGCCCAGCGCTTCGCCGAAGCGGCGTTCCAGCGTGCGTACGCTGACGTTGGCCTGCGCGGCGAGGTCCGCATTGGACAGTGGCTGGTGCAGGCGTTCGTTCGCCCAGTCCAGCAACGCGCCGAGCCAGTCCTCCCGCGCCGCGGCCTGCGGCAGCTTGCGGTACTGGGCCTGCCCACCGTCCCGGTGGGGCGGCGTGACCAGACGGCGGGCCAGTTCCGCGGCCACCGCCGCGCCGTGGTCGATCCGCACCACGTGCAGGCACGCGTCGATGCCCGCCACCGTTCCCGCCGAGGTGATCACGTTCGCGTCCTCGACGTACAGCACGGACGGGTCCACGCGGACGGCCGGGTAGCGGCTGGCCAGCTGCTCCGCGTACAGCCAGTGCGTGGTCGCCCGGCGCCCGTCCAGCACACCGGCCGCGGCCAGGATGAACGCCCCGGAACAGATCGACAGGATCCGGATCCCGCGCTGATACGCCTGCCTGACCACCTCGACCAGCTCGGCGGGCTGCTCGTCGTGGACGTTCGTGCACGCGGGGACCACGAGCGTGTCGATGGCGTCCAGATCCCACCCGGTACCGGCGGTGGCGACGCTGAAACCCATGGTGAGCCGCACCGGCCCAGCGCCGACGGGCACCACCGAGAAGTCGTACCACGGGTCAGCCAGATGCGGCCGGTCGACGCCGAAGACCTGGCACGGCACGGCCGCCTCGAAGATCGGCATGCCGTCGGTGACGGCCATCACGACGCGATGAGGAGGCATGACGCGAACCTAGCGCACGTTGACGCTGCGGACGGTGGTCCAGCGCGGCGTCGCTGAGCAGACTCCTGCACGGTTCAACACAGCTGAGGGAGATCTGATGACGCAGGTGATCGCGGTGTTCGGCGCCTACGGGCACACCGCGCGGTTCGTGACAGCGCAGCTGCTGGCGCGTGGCTACGAGCCCGTCCTGTCCGGCCGTGACGAGGCGAAGCTGGCGGAAGTCGCCCCACCCGGCGTACGGACACGGGTCGCGTCGGCCGACGACCCGGCCTCGCTCGACCGTGCGATCGAGGACGCGGTTGCGGTGATCAACTGCGCGGGGCCGTTCGGCGACACCGCGCCCCAGTTGATCGAGGCCGCACTGCGGGCGGGCATCCACTACCTGGACATCACCGCTGAGGCGCTGGTCGCGATCGACACCTTCGGCACCTACCGGGGCGACCCGAGGATCCCGCAGGCAGGCATCACGGTCGCGCCGGTCATGGCCTTCTACGGCGCGCTGGGCGACCTGCTCGCCACCGCAGCACTGGGCGACTGGCCATCGGCTGACGAGATCACGATCGCGGTCGCCCTCGACAGCTGGCACCCGACCAGGGGAACCCGGCTGGCGGGCAAGCGCAGGGCGGGCCGGCGGGTGATCTTCGACGACGGCCGCCTGCAGGTGCTGCCGGGCGACGCGGCACCACCGACCGGGACGTGGCCGTTCGCCGAGCCCTTCGGCGTGCAGGACGTGGTCGGCCAACTGTCCACGACCGACCTGGTCACGATCTCCCGGCACGTGACCGTCCCGCGGATCAGCGCGGTGATCAACACAGCGCCGCTGAAGGACCTCAACGACCCGGGAAGCACGGGGCCGCGGACGGCTGGCGCCGACGGCCGGTCCGCTCAGGTCTTCCTGGTCGAAGTCGTCGTCCGCCGTGGCGACGGGCAACGCCGCGCGTCGGCACGGGGACGGGACATCTACGCGGTGAGCGCGCCGATCGTGACCGAAGCCCTCGACCGGATCCTGACCGGCCGCACGACGGCGACCGGCGTGATCACGGCGGGAGAGGCCTTCGACGCCAAGGACTTCCTGCGGTCGCTGCCGCTGGATGACCTGTTCGTCAGTTGATGCACCATTTCTCGTCGACCTTCTTGATGCTCACCTTCTGCTTGGCGACCTTGCCGTCCGACACGCGAGTCAGGTCGAACTTGACGTCCGCGGTGTCACCGGACTCGGCGACATCCGTGAGCGTGGCCTTGACCTCGGTGCCCTCGATGCTGCTCAGGGTGCGCAGGAACTTCGAGTCCGACTTGCACACCAGCCGTTCCGCCTCGTCACCCGAGTGGTTCTGGATGACGTCGACGACCTTCTGGCCGAGAGCCTGGGCGCTGCCGGTGCTGTCACCGCTGCCCGACCCGCCGGTGCCACCGGTGCTGCTGTCGGACTTGCCGTCTCTGAGAACCAGCACCAGGACCAGAGCGACCACAGCGGCGACGATGACCACGACAAGCCCGACGATGAGGGCGGTGTTGTTCTTCCGCGGCGGCTGCGGGTACGGCGGCGGGTAGCCGGGGTTGCCTGGTTGCTGGTACATACCTCGTTCTGCTCCTGCACAGTGTGGGTGGACGGGTGAACGGCCGCGGCCGATGATCTCGACGACCCTACTACCGCGCATCCGTGCCGACCACGCTGTCCAACGCGCCGATCGCCTACTGTCCGGATATTTCCGTGGAAGGGCGCGTTTCCGCCGCGGTGCGAGTACCAGGCTGCCAGTCGGGTGCACTGTCCGCTTTGGCCGGTGTCGGTGCTCCCAACGGGATTGTCGGGATCTCGGCCGTGAATGACTGGGTTGTGGCTTGTTTGTTGCGTTCGGGGCCTTGGGTGACGGCAGCCCTCCGGATTGATCAGCTCGGCTGAGTTGTTTGCGTGGGTTGGGGCTTCGAACACGAGTACACGCTGGGGTGTGTTTCCGGTTCTTGTTTTGCAAGCACGGGGTTCGGCGCGGTGTTCAGGGATGCGGGATTGGTTCCCTCGCCGGGAGGCCGACCATCAACGGGCGGGCCTTTGCCGGGTTGTGCGGGCTTGCATCGGACTGTGCGAGGCTTGTATCTGGGCCGTCCGAAGTCGTCGTGCGTGTCCGCTGTGGACGCATGTCGATCACGAGAGGTCGGCTCTGGATACGCGTTGGCGGGTTGGTCGCGGACCACCTGTCCGCCATGAACACTGGTCGGCGCGAAGGTGCCTGGCTGTATACGCGCGCTAGCCGTGACGGCATCTGGGCTGGGAACACACCGCGGCCGTGGACCCGTGTGACGGTCGAGCAGATCGCGAACGATTTCGGGGTCCACCCGATGACGTTGTTCACGTGGTTGCGCCGGGCAGACGCCCACAAGGGCATCAAGGTCGCGGTGACGTGCCGGGTCCTGGACATCGCCCGACAGCCGTACTACCGGTGGCACGCCCCGGCCGGTCACCAAACGCCGAACTGAGCGAGGCATGCCAGACGGCCGCGTCGTTCGACGCACATTGTGACGACCCGGAGTTCGGCTACCGGTTCCTGGCCGACGAGGCCCTCGCCACGGGACGACCGATGCCTGAGCGCACCGCATGCAGGACCTGCTCTGGCATGGGGGTCGTAGAGCACGTTCAGCCGCGAGTGACGAGGCAAAGTGGCAGCCGGGGCCGTCGGTCCACGACGACCTCGTCGAGCGTGACGTCACTGCCGACGGCCCGAATCGGTTGTGGCTGGCCGACATCGAACACCGAGCACCGTCCAGGCGGGGGCAAGCTCATCTGCGCGCGATCAAGGATGTGTGGTCGAACCGGATCGTCGGCTACTCCATCGATTCGAGAATGGATTCGCGGCTGGTGGTCAACGCCGTGCGCACCGCGGTCGCGGCCACTCAACTCACGTCCCCGCAAGACACTCGGCTGGAAGGCACCCGCTGAAGCCCTCGACCATCACCTGCGATCAATCCAAGAAACCGGTGTTGCGTCCACCGATTGAATCCGCCCTGTTCCGCAGCCGGCAGTTCGTCCGCGTGCCGCACCAGCACCACACGATCGGATCGATGAGCAGAGTCGGTGCTGTCGGCGACAACGCCGCCATGGACTCCTTCTTTCGGCCTGCTGCAAAACAACGTCCTCCGCCGGAGCTGGTCCAACCGCCAACATCTGAGAACCGCGATCGTGACCGCGATCGAACGGACCTACCACCGCCGACACCAACGGTCCCTGTGGCGCTTGACTCCCATCGAGTACGAGACCACGATGACCACGCCAGCCGGTCAGGCCGCGTAACCACAGTGATCACAACTGTCACCTACTCGTGCAGCAGACCCGTACGTTGGTCGTGAATTCCGGATACCGTGCGGCAACTGCCTGTGCGTTGCCCGCGGCTGGTGGCGGCTCAGTCGGGCTCAATGCGCGTCCGCCGCGCTGGGCACTGAGTGGGTGGGTGCTTCACCGCTCGGCGCCGGTAGCCCTGGCCAGGGCTTATCCCGATAGACTCGGGTGGGATGCCCTCGTTGGGTGTTTGGCATGTGTGAAGGTGTCGTCGAGTACGGAAGGGCGTGCAGTGGCGTTCGGTGGGACCTTCGGCAGGGGTCTTTTTGGGCGGGATGCCGAGGTGAAGGCCCTGGCCGAACTGGTCGACGGGCCGAGTGACCGTGCCGGTGTGCTGATTACCGGGGAGCCGGGTGTCGGTAAGTCCGCCTTGGTGGCACAGGCGGTTGGTGCGGCGTCGGTGGCGGGACTGCGTGTGCTGACGGTGACGGGTGTCGAGGCCGAGCAGAACTTTCCATACGCCGGGCTGCACCAGCTGTTGTATCCCGTTCGGTCGGGTGTGGACGCCTTGCCGGGGCCGCAGCGGGATGCGCTGAAGGTCGCGTTGGGACAGGCTGACGGTGAGCAACCTGGTGTGTACCTGGTCGGCTTGGCTGCGTTGACGCTGCTGGCCGACCATGCTGTTGATGAGCGGCCTGTGCTCGTTGTCGCCGAGGATGTGCATTGGCTGGATCGCGCCAGTGTCGATGTGCTTGCCTTCGTTGCTCGTCGGGTTGAGGCTGAGCCCGTTGTGGTGATCGCGACCTTGCGGGCGAGGGAGCGTTCGCCCATTCAGGGCGCTGGACTGTCCACCTTGGATGTCGGGGGTCTGCCTGACGATGTCGCCGCCCAGTTGCTGGACGCGGCCGAGCCCTGTCTGACTCCGGCGGTGCGTGCACGCGTGCTGAAGTATGCCGCTGGGAATCCACTCGCGCTGGAGGAGCTGCCCTCGTCCGTTGACGTCCCTGATCCGTTGCTGCCGTTGAGCGAACGCCTCGAACACGCCTTTTCCGCCAGAGTGGACGGTCTTCCGGTGGCGACTCGTACCGCTTTGCTTGTTGCCGCGCTGAATCAGAGCGACTCGGTCGCCGAGGCTCTCGCTGCCACCCGGCTCATCGCCGGAGTCAGGGCGGAAGATGCCCTGCACCCTGCGGTTGACGCAGGGCTGATCGAAATCGCCTCCGGTGCGGTGGTGTTCCGCCACCCGTTGATGCGGTCGGCTGTCGCGGCGGCAGCCGAGCCCACCGACCGTCGACGTGCTCACCTCGCACTGGCCGAGATCCTGACTGGCCAGCCCGATCGACGGGCCTGGAACCAGGCGTCGGCTGTCGTGGGCATCGACGAAACCGTGTCCGAGCAACTGGACCAGGCCGCTGAGCGGGCCAGGCGCCGGGGCGGGGTCGTTGCCGCGATCGCCGCCCTCGGCCAGGCCGCGCGACTCAGCGAACGCCAGGACCGGCGCGCCACCCGGCTGATCAGGGCCGCCGAACTGGCGGTCGAGGCCGGTCGCCGTGACCTGGCCGAACGCCTCGTGCACGAGGCCCAAGCCCTGGATCTCACGCCGCGGCAGCGTGCCACGGCGGCTTGGCTGCTCAGCGGTTTCGACGACGGGGTCCGCGAAGATGTCACCCGGGTGCCCGAGCTCGGTGACCTGGCCGAATCGGTCGCGGCCGACGGTCACGCCGATGCCGCGGTCCGGATCCTGTGGGGCGCGGCGATGCGGTGTTTCTGGGTTGAGCCGGGCCCGGCCGCACGTCGTGCGCTGCTGACCGTGGCCGACCGGCTGCTCCCGGCCGAGGACGATCCGCGCAAGGTCGCGGTCGCCGCGTACCTCGCGCCGTTCGAGCGTGGCACGGTCGTGCTCGACGGGTTGCGGAAGCTGGCTGGTTCGGGCGAGAGCGACCCGGAGGTCAACCGCTACCTGGGCAGCGCGGCGTTGCAGGTCGGCGCGTTCGACCTGGCCGCGCGCTTCTCCGCCGCCGCCGTGCCCGGTTTCCGTGCACAGGGACGGCTCGGGGTGCTGCCGCGGGCGTTGGCCGTGCAGGCGTGGAGCCGGACCAGGTGCGGTGATCTGGTCACGGCTGTACCGGTCGCTGCGGAGGCCGCGCAGCTGGCCAAAGAGACCGGTCAGCCGTTCATGTACGGGCTGGCCAAGGCTGTCCAAGCTGAGATCGCCGCCCTGCGTGGCGATCACGACCAGGCCAAGGACCTCGCCGACGAGGCCGAACGGGTGGGCTTGGCGGCGGGCGCCCGTCCGGTCCTCGCGACCGTGCAGCTCACACGCGGCATCGCGGCGTTGAGCGAGGGTCGTTTCGATGACGCGTACGCCGACCTCAGCCGGATACTCGACCCGGCCGACCCCGCGTACCAGCTAGCGCTGCGTGCCTACTGCCTCGCGGAACTCACCGAGGCCGCCGTGCGCGCTGGGCGCACAGATGACATGCGGGGCGTTCTGCGTGAGATGGAGCCGTTGGCCGTCGTCACGCCGTCGCCCGCCTTGCGCATCGGCCTGCGTTACGCGCGTGCACTGCTTGCTTCGAGCGACGACGCGGAGGAGCTGTTCACGCAGGCGTTGCGCGCGGACCTGGTGGGGTGGCCCGCCGAGCGCGGACGTGTGCACCTGGCGTTCGGCGAGTGGTTGCGGCGCCAACGCCGGGTCGCCGAGTCACGGACGCATCTGCGTACCGCTCGGGAGACCTTCGACGCGCTCGGCATGACGGCGTGGGGCGAGCGTGCCCGCAACGAACTGCGCAGCGCGGGGGAGAGCAGCCCGAACCGCGATCCGGACGCACACGACAAACTGACGCCACACGAACTCAACATCGCCCAGCTGGCCGCCGAGGGGCTGACCAACCGGGAGATCGGGCAGCGGCTGTACCTGTCCCACCGCACAGTCGGCACGCACCTGCACCGGATCTTCCCGAAGCTGGGGGTGAGTTCCCGTGCCGACCTCGCCAGGACACTCCGGGCACACGGGGACGAATCCGCCCGGTGACGTACACCGGCTGAGTCATCCGACGGGCGCGAACGACGCTGTCCGCTGCTTACCGTCGCGGCATGATCAGCAGGAGACTGTTTACCCAGGCGGTGGTCGCGGGAGCGGCGGCGACTTCGCTGGCCGCGTGCTCGTCCGACACTCCGGTCGCGCCGGCCAAGAGCCCGGATCTGCGTGCCGGATCGGGCAAGAACACCTCGCTCGGCACGATCAAGCAGATCAACGCCGGTGTGCTCGACGTGGCCTACGCCGAATTCGGTCCGTCGACCGGCCAACCGGTGATCCTGTTGCACGGCTGGCCGTACGACGCCTACAGCTACGTGGATGTCGCCCCGTTGCTGGCGTCGGCCGGATACCGCGTGATCGTCCCGTACCTCCGCGGATACGGGAAGACCGCGTTCCTGTCCGCCCAGACCGTCCGCAATGGACAGCAGTCGGCGATCGCGTCGGACATCGCCGCGCTGATGGACGCCCTGAAGATCGAGAAGGCGATCCTCGGTGGTTTCGACTGGGGCGCAAGGACAGTAGGCGTGATGGCCACACTGTGGCCGGAGCGCTGCAAAGCGGCGGTGATGGTGAGCGGGTACATCATCACGAACCTGAAGGCGAACCAGCAGCCGCTGCCGCCTGCGGCTGAACAGGGCTGGTGGTACCAGTACTACTTCGCCACGGAACGCGGACTGCTCGGCTACCGCCAGAACCGGCATGACTTCAACAAGCTGATCTGGAAGAACGCCTCACCCCGGTGGGCCTTCGACGACGCGACCTACGAGCGCAGCGCGACATCGTGGGGCAACCCCGACCACGTGGGCATCGTCATCCACAACTACCGCTGGCGCCTGGGCCTCGCGCCCGGTGAACCGCAGTACGAGGCCCACGAACAGGAGCTCGCGGCGGCCCCGGCGATCACCGTGCCCGCGATCACGATCGGCAGCGACTTCGACGGCGCGGCAGCCGACGGAAAGTCCTACCGAGCCAAGTTCTCGGGCAAGTACGAACACCGCGTGTTCACGGGTATCGGCCACAACGTGCCGCAAGAAGCCCCGCAACCCTTCGCCCAGGCGATCATGGACGCCGACCGCCTCTGACAACGTCAACCGTCGTGCCGGAGAACAGCGAGATATTCGTGGTTGTCCCGTAGCAGCGCACCGAGCCCTGGCTGCGGAGAAGGTGAGAACGCCTGATCCCCGACGACGATCGAAGTGAGCGTCAAACCGGTCCCGGTGAGCAGGAGGGAAAGGTCGGCGGGCGTGTAGCAACGCAGGGTCTGACTGATCGGCTCGGCGGGATTCGACGTTTCCCACCACGTGTCGGTCGCGGTGCAGGTCACCGGATCGAACCGGGTGACCTCCCGCAGGTCGTGGTCGTAACCGGCGGCGGGATCGGGCGTGAGATGTTCCTCGTCGCCGTCCCACGAGGCCCAGACGAACGGATTGAACACATCGATCAACGCGACCCCGCCGGGCCGGAGCCATTCTTCGGCAACCCGGACAAGCAGCCGCCGCTGGTCAGCGTCCGAGCCGATGCCGAAGCCATTCCAGTAGCAGACAACATCAAACTTCCCCGGCAGGGCAATCTCGTAGAAGTCGGCATTGTGGACGGTCAGTGAACCGGGCGCGACATCCCCGGCCAGCTCACCGGCCTGATGTGCACGATCACTGATCTCCACGGCAGTAACGAAATATCCAGCCTTGGCGGTAGCGACGGCGGTCGCGCCGTAACCCGACCCGAGCTCAAGGACATCACCCGATTCGACGCCGTGCTCTCGAAGCAGCCGTACCCGGCGATGATCCCGATCGGTGACCCGCGCATCCGCCCTCGCCCACCACGAGCCGGTCTTGGAATAGAACTCCCGCACCCAGTCCACCGCCGAACCCAAGCACCAGGAGTGCAACGGGAGCAACGACTTTTCGCACCGGCTGACGGGCACGGCGGATGGCCGGAGGCGGAAAGCAGTGCCTATCGGACGAGGTAGCTATGTCGACGGGTGCCGTGGCCGGGCCAGCAGCCCCACGGCAACCTCACGTACTGGCCGGGTTGGCTGGGTGGGCGTTGAACGCTGGTTAGGCGGCCTGGGCTTGGTGGAGTTATCAGGCTTGCGGTCGACTTCGGGTATGGCTGGCTGCGCGGAGGTTGCGTTCCTGGGAAGGTGGTTTCCTGGGTTCTCCGGGCGATGACCTGCCCTTGGTACGCGCGCTGTGGTCCACAGTGTCCGGGCATGGATGATCTGGAGGCGCGGGTCGGGTCTGAGGGTGGCTGGAAGATCGCCGATGCGGGGGCGACCACGGCGATCGGCTGTTGCGGGCGCTGGGCCAGCCGATCAGGGCTGGTGGCCGGAGTCCATGGCTGGGAGCTGTGTTCCAGGACGATCAGGAGCGCGAGGCGCGTGGTGGCCACAGGGGTGATCGGCTGTGGTGGGCACGCTGGTTCCCGACCTGTGGTTCCCGCCGCCGAGAGCAGGGATGACCGGGGTGGAGGGGCATACCCAGCTGGGGTGAATGGCCAGCCCTGGTTGCGCCGTGCAGGGGATGAACGGCGGCCAGTTTGGTGGTCCGGTGCCGGCTGTGGGTGGCGAGGCGTGGGCGGCTCGGTGGGAACATCCGGTGGTAGTTGAAGGTTGAATCAGTTGATCTGAGGAGGTCCTGTGATCGAGAACTTCACCGACTACCAGCTCGACGGGCAGGTCAGCGCCGACCGGTGGGTCACGGCGACGCACCTGTTCGACGAGGGGGTTGGCGTTGTGCACGCGCAGACGACTGCTGAGCGGTGGGAGCGGGCGGTGTCGTTTTTCGATGCCAGGGAGTACGTCGCTGCCGCGAAGCTGCTCACCGAAGTCATCGACGAGGTCCCTGAGCAGATCGCGCCCCGTCTGCTGCTGGCGCGTGCGTACTACCACTCCGCTCAGTTGCGGCGTGCGGAAGAACAGTTGCGTGCGGTCATCGAGCGTGACCCGGTGGAGCATTACGCCTACCTCATGCTCGGTCGTACGCTTGAGCGTCAGGGGCGTCACGGCGAAGCAGCGCCGTGGCTCAAGATGGCAGCCGTCTTCTCCGGTGGTGGGTCCTGAATCCCCGGTGACCTGGGCGATAACGGTGTTGCCGAGCATCGGGGGCTTGGCTACGTTGGCGCCGGGGAAGCGGGGATGCCACTACGGAAGGGACGCACGTGGTCAAGCTTTGGGGGACGGCAGCGCTCGTCGCGCTTCTACTGACTGCGGGTTGCGGCAGCAGCGACTCCGGCAACAACGGTAGTAACGGTAGTAGTGGCGCGGCTGCCGGTAGCGAGACCATCGGCGGTGACGGCTCACCCTGTCCGCTGCCTGTGACGTTCAAGTTGCCGGACGGCTGGAAGGCGCAGTCGGTGTCGACCGAAGGCGCCGACGCGTTCGGCATCGCCGACGTCGAGCTCGCCTGTGAGCTCGACGCCAAGCCCGCGGGCATGCTCGGCTTCATCCGGGTTTTCGTCGGTGACACAAGCAAGCCGAGTGAGGACGTGCTCAAGGCTTTCGTGGCGAAGTACAAGGGCAAGGGCACCGGCGACTCGGCTGAGAAGTACACCGCCACCAAGATCGGTGGTGCCGACGGCTCCGAGGTCAGCTACGTCAGCTGGCCGGTCGACGGTGACAGCAAGAAGGAGGCCGCGTTCGCGGTCAAGCCCGGTGCCAAGACCGTCCTCGTGCACGTCGGCGGGTTGGACAACGAGGAGCACGAGAGCATGCTTCCCGGCTTCAAGCTCGTCAAGGAGAGCCTCACGGCGCGATAACCCGGACCTGCGTCGATGTCCGGTGGTCCCGATAGGGTCCGACGGGAATCGCGGTCGACCGAGGGGCGTGGGTGACGAGCCAGTTCAGTACCCTGCTGCGGCAGTTGCGGCGGCAGGTCGGGTTGACGCAGGAGGAACTCGCGGCACGGTCGGGTATCGCCGTGCGCACGATCCGCAGGCTCGAACGCGGCGAGAGCAGCAACCCGCAGGTGGCGACCGTGCGGCTGCTGGCCGATCACCTCGGGCTCGGGCCGGACGACCGTGCCCGGTTGCTGGCCGCGGCCGACGGGAAGGCGCCGGAGGAGCCGGTCCGGCGTGCGCCCGTCGTGGAACCGCCGCCGGTGGATCCCCAGGTGGCGAAGGCCGCCGACGATCTGGCACAGGCGGTCGCGGCCCGGTGGCGGCGCGAGGAGGAGCGGCGCCGGATCCACGACCCGTTCCCGTTGCCCGTCCGGTGGGAGCCCGCCGACGGGCTGATGGACCACTGGGACAACATCTGCCGCGCGTCACCGGGCCAGGCCGCCGAACCGGCCGACCTGCCTGGCCGGCTGGACGAGATCGTGCCCGTCTACCAACGGATCCCGTCCGGCAGGCTGGTCGTGCTCGGCCAGGCGGGCTCCGGCAAGACGATCCTGGCCGTGCGGTTCGTGCTCGACCTGCTCAAGAGCCGTCAGCCCGCCGGGGCCGTGCCGGTGGTGATCGGGCTGGCCTCGTGGAATCCGACGACCACGCTGTTCCGGGACTGGCTGATCGACCAGCTCATCCGTGACTTCCCCGGTCTGTCGGCGGCCGGTCCGAGCGGGGTGAGCCTCGCTGCCGCACTGGTCGACGCTGACCGCGTCCTGCCTGTGCTGGACGGTTTCGACGAGATCGCCGAGGGCCTGCACCGCGCCGCGTTCGACGCGCTCAACGCCACGACGCTGCCATTGCTGCTGACCAGCCGGCCCGGCGAGTACGCGGCGGTGGCGGAATCGGACGTGCTCACCGCGGCGGCCGTGGTCACGCTGGCGGAGCTCGTCGTGACCGACCTGACCAACTACCTGCCGCGCACGGCACGCAAGACAGCCGCCAACGCGACCGTGTGGGACCCGGTGCTGGCGCGACTCCACGCCGAACCGGACAGTCCGGCGTGCGCGAACCTCATCGAGGTGCTGGCCACGCCGTTGATGGTCGGGCTCGCGCGTGCGATCTACAGCGACACCAGTGGCCGTGACCCGATGGACCTGCTGGACGGCAAGAAGTTCGCAGACGCAGACGCCATCGAGGAACACCTGCTGGCCAGCTTCGTCCCCACGGTCTACCGGCACAACCGCGAGCAGGACTGGGCGCCGGAGCGCATCCAGCATTGGCTCGGTTATCTGGCGCGGCACTTGGACCGGGTCGGGACACGCGATCTCGGGTGGTGGCAGATCGGTACGAGCGTGCGCAGGCCGTTGCGCATCCTCGCGATCGGTCTGGTGGTGGCGCTGCTGCTCGGGATTGTGGACTGGTTCGCCGAAGGCGTTGTCGTGCAGGGCCCGCACGCGGTGCTCGGCGGGTTCGTCGTCGGGGCCGTGTCCGGGCTGGCCGTCGGGTTCGCGCACGACTTGCTGGCCAGGTCGGGCGGTGCGATCGAACCGATGCGGGTCCGCATCCGCATCCGCGGCGGGCCGGTGCGGCCGGGGACGAAGTTCCTCAAGCGGTTCCGGATCGGCCTGCTCGGCGGGATGCTCCTCGGGTTCTCGTACGGCCTGCTGCGCGGGATCGCGCTGCCCGACCCCGACTGGTTCATGATCATCGATGCCCTGGTGTTCGCGGCCGTGTTCGGCGGCAGCGCGGGCCTTGTGTTCGCGGTGGTCGCGATGTTCGAGACGCCACTGGACATCAGCTCGGCCGTCAGCCCCGCGGACTTGCTCAGCTCCAACCGCCGGACCGTGGCCTTCCAGGTGCTGGTGTTCGGGCCGGTGTTCGCCGTGCTCATCAGCGTGGGCACCTGGATGGCGATCCGGATTCTGCAAGCCACCGGGGTCGGCACGGAGTTCGGCGTGATCTTCGTGTGGGACCCCGTGTGGGGGCTGACCGCCGGTCTGATCGGTGCCGTCGGCGGTGGACTGGCGTACGTGCTCGGCATGACCGCGTGGGGGCAGTGGATCGTTTTCGGCCGGATCTGGCTGCCGTTGACCGGCCGGTTGCCGTGGGGCGTGGCCGCGTTCCTCGACGACGCCTGCAGGCGCGGGGTGTTGCGCCAAGCCGGGGCGGTCTACCAGTTCCGGCACGCCAGATTGCAGGACTTTCTGGCGGTCACGGCCACCGGACATAAACGGCCGGTGCCGTGACCTGGTGAATCGTGCACCCCGGCGGCCACCATCGACGACGTCAGGCAGACGAAATCGATGGAGGACACCGGGGGATGACTGGGGCAACGGGGACGCCGTCGGGAGTGGACGCCCTGATGGCAGCGCTCACCTCGGCGCTGGGATCGTTCGGATCAGCGGACTGGTTGCAGGGACCCGTGCGCACCGGCTTGGGCAACGCGTGGGCGGGATTCCCCGGCGCGGACACACCGCCGAGCGCGACGAACTGGGACGCGTACACCCACGAAGAGCTCTACGCGATGCTGTGGCAGAACGCCGACGTCGGGGACGTCGGCGCGGTCGCGGCGGAATGGGGACGCCACGGCGCGGCACTCGCCGCACAAGCGGACGCGTTGCAGCAGCAGCGGACCGCGCTGGAGTCCAGTTGGCACGGTGCCGCTGCCGAGCAGGCGTTGGAACTGCTCGGTGAGTTGGCGGAGCGGATCACCGCGATCGGGGCCCGCGCGGACGTGATCCAGCAGGCCGCTGACGCGGCAGGCGAGGCGTTGGCCTTCGCCCGCGCGACCATGCCGCCACCTCACCCGCCCGACGGGCCGGGTGTTCCTGGGGTGCCGGGGGCTTCCGCCGGGCTGGGTATTCGTGGGGCACATATGGCTCCGGCTGGGTTCGGCGTCTCTGGGGCACCTGCGGCTCCGGTCGGGTTCGGCGTTCCTGGAACGCCAGGGGTTCCTGCCGGGTTGGGTGTTCCCGGGGCGCCTGTGGCTCCGGCTGGGTTCGGCGTCCCTGAAGCACCCGGGGCTCCGGCTGGCCTCGGCCTTCCGCAGGCGCCTGGCGGGCTCGGGTTTCCGGGTTCACATGCATCGCTTCCGGCACCGATGGAGATTCCTACAACGTCTCTCCGTAATCCGATGGAGGTTCCTACACCGGGTGGCTCGGCGATGGGTGTCGCATTCGGTTCGCTGGCGGCGGGTCAGTCGAGCATGTTCGACAGCAACGCCATGTCGGTGGGCGCCAAGGCCGAAGCGGTGCGGGTGATGCAGCGCTACGAATCGGGGTTGTACGACAGCGACGGTCAGATCACGCCCGCGGGCGCCACCGGCACAAGGTCGTACCAGGCCGACGGCGCGGCGACAGCGATGACCAGTGCGACAACGACGACAACCAGTGCGACAGCGGTCGTCAACGGGGGATTGCCGCAGTCGTCCAACGGGATGTCCGGTCCGCTGTCGGGCACGGGTGAGTCGTGGCGGCGGTTGGTCGGCAGCAGTCCGCTGGGGGCCTCCGCCAACCCCGTTCCACCTGGGCTGATGGCGGGCGCGGGGCAAGGGGCTGCCCGCGTGGCCGTGGCCGAGTCCGCTGCCGCCACACGCGCGGCCGGGGCGAGCGGATTCATGCCCGCCACCGCCGCGCGGCCGGACGGCGCCGAAGACGAGGAACGCCGCAGCACGCTGCCGACGGTCGACCAGCAGCTTTTCGTCGTCGAGCAGCGGGCGTGTGCGCCCGTCATAGGCCTCTGACGACTCATGACTCGATCTTTGACAGGGGAGACAGCTGTGCCCGCACAACAACAGCGGCAACCGGCGAGCTTGATCGACGTCGTCGCCGACGAGATCGTTTCGCAGGTCGAGTCGCTGGCCAAGACCGTCGAGCAGATCGGCGACCTGGTCGCGTCCGCGCGCAGGCTGGCCGAGCGCCAGCCGAAGCTCGGCACCGCGCCGCCCGCGATGCACCTGGCCACCCGGTTGCGGGACGCGGCCGGGCAGACCGGCCTCGCCGGTGAGGTCACCGCCGCCGACTCCGAACTGGACAGCTTCCACCGCGCCCTGCGGACGACCGTCAGCCGGTATCAGGAAGGCGACAAGGACGCGGCCTTGACGGTCACCAGAAGCGGAGAGGCCCCGGATGACAGGCGATGACGGGTGGGTCTCGTTCGGTCCCGTCGAACTGGACCTGCTCGCCGCGCACGCCGGTGTGCCGATGCCGTTCCCGCTGCGCGTGCCGTCGTTCGGACGCATCGCGGGCGAACGGGAAGTCCTGCTGGCCGCAGCCGGGCTGACGTTGCAGGCACGCGGTCTCGCAGACGCGCACGGTCCGGTGGCGACCGCAGCCGAAGTTGTCGCGGCGCTGCGTGAGCATCGCGGCACCGTCGACCTCGTGGTCATAGGTCCCGACGGTCCGGTTGGTGTCGTGGCGATGGTGTACAGGTCGATGGCGCTTGTCTGCCGTCAGCGACTGAGCGGTGACCTGACAAGCACAGTGGAAATCCGGCGGGTCGAGCAGACCGCGCTCGCCGAAGAGTTGATCGGCATGGTGCCCGAGCGCCCCCCGGCCGTGTCCATGCCGATCTCCCTCCCGCCAGGTGTCGTACGGAGCGCGCTGCGGATCGCCGGTGACGGCGCTGACGCGGCGACGACCGAACAACGCCTGCGGGACCTGGTCCGTGACCGCGGAGGTGACCCCGGCGTGCTGGAGCGGCTGACCGGGTTGATCGCGGCACTGACCGGACGGGGACAACTCGGTGCGACCCGGCGTACCGGGTTGTCCCCCGCTGCGCGCGCGGGAACCGAGCTGTCCTGGTTGGACGGACCACGCGGCAGGGTACGGGTCGGCCGCGCGAAGGACGGCTGGGTGAGCGTGAACCCGCTGCGCCACAACGACCTGCGGTTCGCGGTGCACGAATTGGCCTTGATCGCCCGAAAGGAAAACGATGAACACAGCGGATCCAGCACAGTGGCTCACGCGCTATGACGAGCGCCTGAGCCGCACCGCGGCCAGGGCCAAGGAGGCCGGCGCGCTGCTGGAAAAGGTCACCGGGACCGCGTCGTCGCCACGCCGTGACGTCACGGTGACGGTCAACGCCAGCGGTGCGCTCGAAGATCTGAGCCTGACGCCCGCCACCCGTTCGCTGGAGGCCGACGAACTGGCCAGGCTGATCCTCGACGCCACGCGGCAGGCCCGGCTCATGGTCAGCGTCCAGGTCAACGCCATCACCAGCGAGTACTTCGGCGAAGGCCCGGCGCTGGCCGTGGTGACGCAGCACCAGCCCGCCGGGGCGGCACGCCGTGATGACGACGACTACTTCGCCAATCCACCGGAGATCACCACATGACCACATCGGACCACTACCAGATCGTGCCCGACGAGATCCGCGGGCACGCGAGCAACGTCGCCGTCGTCGCGGACGAACTGGCCGCGGTGGCCACGCGGATGCCGTCCCGGCTGGGCGACGACGCGCTCGGCTCCTTCGCGGCGTTCGTCACCAGCGGCCTGCAGAGCGCGATGGCCGAGGTAGCGTCGGCGACGCAGCACGCGGCGTCCTCGGTGGACGAGATGAGCGCCGGGCTGACCCGTACTGCCGAGAACTACCACAGCATCGAGATCCACAACGCGACTTCGCTCAGCCAGGAGTACCCCGGATGACCGCCTCGACTCGACCGGACACGGCCCAACTGCTCGCCGAGCTGACCGCCGCGGCTGCCGCTGTGCGCGGCAACAGCTGGCTGGCCGATGGTCTCGGCCGGTCAAGCACAGCCGTCGGCCTGCTGGGAACGTCATCCAGCCCGCTGTCGGCACTGTCCGGTGCCGGCCTTGGCTGGTTCACGCCGTACGTGTCCTTCCTGGCGGAGCCCTTCAACCAGCTGCGCGGCAACCCTGGCTCGGTTTCCTCAGGGGCGCAGGACTTCCAGGACGCGGGGCAGCGGGTCTCGTCGCTCGCCTCGTCCTACCGGGACTCGACCGGTTCGCAGACCGGGACGTGGACGGGCTCGTCGGCGTCGGCCTACCGCGACGCGGGTTCCCAGCACGCCGACGGCATCTCCGCACTCGGCCAGGCCGGGACGACCGTGGCTGGCGCGATCGCCGCGGCGGGAGAGGTGGTGGGGCAGGTGATCGAGGTCATCACCCAGTTGGCGACGGAGGCGATCGGTCAGATCGTCCCGATCATGACACAGGCTGTCGCCGCGGCGCCGTCGACGTTCGGCCAGAGCATCGTCGCGGCGATCCCGCAGTGCGTGCAGATCGCCGTCGACTGCGGTCAGAAGATCCTCGGCAAGCTGGCCGCGTTGCTGGCCAGCGGGCAGAACCTGCTCAAGCTCGTCCAAGGCGCGCTCGCGGTGGTCAACGTGGTCAAGCAGGTGATCTCGCAGATCAGCCAGCAGAGCGACCAGGGCACCCAACAGACCAAGGACACCAAGGACATCAAGGCCGAGAAGGCCGCTGACGACACCCAGAAACAGAACGCGGCCCATGGCGAAACCGGCAGGACGTCGGCGGCGACCAGTCCCGGCGGCGCAGCCGGTGATTCGTCGTCGTCGCTCGGCGGTTCGCCGTCCGGCTACTCATCCGGCTCGTCACCTCGGGCCGGCACCCAGTCGACTGACCTGAACTCGATGCCACGGCCGGATTCGTATGCCGACGTGGCAACGCCTGGGCAGACCAGGACCGCAGGTGCGCCCACCAGCCTCACGGGAACCAGTTCCGCGCCAACGGGATTCGGTGGCAGTGGCGGTTTCGGTGTCGTCCCGGGTGCGGCCGGTCCCACCGGCGGCACGGGTGGTTCCAGCATGACTGGCAATCGCCGCGCCCTCGGCGTCGGTCCCGTCACAGGGGCCCCGGGCCAGGACATGACGGCGGGCCGTGCCTCCACCAACTCCGGCGCGGGCATGGGCGGGATGTTCGGCGCCCCCGCGGGAATGGGGGCCACTGGTGAACAGGACAAGGAACACCAGCGCAAGTACGCGTTGACCGAGCACGACGAGGATCTGTTCGGTGAGGCGGACGAGTCGGTCGTGATCGCCCCCAACGTGATAGGCGAGGTGTGAGGATGACGCGCGTCCACCCAGCCCTGCCCCGTGGACTGGTGTTCGTACTGGCCGCGGTGGTTGCCGTGGCGGGGTTCGCGGTGCCGTCGGCGCGGGCAGCGGGTGCACTACCGCGGTTCGCCGACGGAATCGGGCTCACGGTCGTCAGCCAGCCCGCCTGGGCCGGCGACAAGGAGCGGACGTTCACCTTCACCGTGCGCTCCGACCAGGTCCCGGCCCATTCCGTACTCCCGAACCAGGTTTCCGGTGAGCACGTCATCAGTGTCACCGTGCCGACCGGGTACGACAACACCGCGCCCACTCGCTATCCGGTGCTGTACTCGTTGCACGGCGGCGCGGACTACCCGGACTCCACCCGCAACCAGGCGTTGACGGAACGGTCGACCGAGGGCGTCCCGCTGATCACCGTGATGCCCAACGGCGGCGGTCGCGGCTGGTACTCGAACTGGGTGAACCCGGGGCCGCTGGGCAAGCAGAACTGGGAGACCTTCCACCTCGACCAGGTGATCCCGCTGATCGACGCGAACCTCATGACGATCGCGGCCAGGGAAGGCCGGGCGATCGCCGGTCACTCGATGGGCGGCTTCGGCGCGTTCCACTACGCCGAGCACCGGCCGGAGCTGTTCAGCTACGCCGGCAGCTTCTCCGGCGGGCTCGACCTGCTCAGCCAGGAGGTGCGCGGGGTGGTGGCCGGCACCCAGTCGCTGGAGTCGTACGGCAAACCGACCGTGGCGATCGATGCGATCTTCGGGCCGCCGGTGTGGCCGCTCGACGGGGTGTGGAACGCCCAAAGCCCGGCACAGCACGTCGGATCCCTGCGGGGCATGGGGGTCGCGATGTACGTGGGCAACGGCGGTGACCTGACCGTCAACCCGATCCAAGCCGCGGTGGAGAACCGCGCACGCGAGACAGCGTTGGTGACCGCGACTTTCCTGACCAGCGCCGGTATCCCGTTCGACTTCCTCGACTACGGCGACGGCAGCGCCTGGGCCCCGGGTTGTACGGGGAAGCACAACGAGAACGCCTGTCTGCAGGCGGACCTGAACCACTTCGTCCCGTTGATCATGAAACGTCTCCAGCACCCGGGAGTGACGCCATGAAGACCATCCTGATCGGCGCGGTCGTCGCGCTGACGAGCGTGCTCGTCGCGCCCACCGCGAGCGCGGCGACTCCGGCCCAGATCCTGCAAGCCGGCGCGGAGCTGGGGGTCCGTGACGGCTACCCGGGCGTGATCGGCCTGGTCCGCAACGGGCCGAACACCCAGCTCGTGCAAGCGGGCCTGGGCGACCGGTTCGCCGGCGTGCCCGCGGACGCGACGGCGAAGTTCCGGATCGGCAGCAACACCAAGGCGTTCATCTCGACGGTCCTGTTGCAACTGGAGAGCGAGGGGAAGCTGTCCCTCGACGACACGGTGGCCAAGTGGCTGCCGAACGCGGTGCGGGCCAACGGCCACGACGGCACGAAGATCTCCGTCCGGCAACTGCTCAACCACACGTCCGGCCTCCCCGAGTACGCGGCGGACGCACGGGTCTCCCTGCCGTACATCGCGAACACCGATCCCCGCCAGCCCTGGCCGCCGCAGAGCCTGGTCGACATCGCGCTGACGAACGTCCCGGTCGGAGCGCCAGGGGAGAAGTTCAACTACGCCAACACGAACTACGTCCTGGCAGGCATGGCGATCAAAGCCGTCACCGGCGACGAGCCCGCCGCGGAAGTCCAGCGCCGCATCATCGAACCGTTGGGCCTGCGCGACACGACGTACCCGACTGCGGACCCGGAGATGCCCGCGAAGTCACTGCACGGTCACTTCTGGGTCGGCAATTTCCTGATCAGGGACGTGACATCCTCGAACGTCCAGGTCTACGGGCCGGCGGGAGCAATGGTGTCCACGGTGAACGACCTCGCGGCTTTCGAACGGGCGTTGTTCTCCGGCCAGTTGCTGCCGCCCGCGCAGATGGCTGAACTGAAGACGACTGTGCCGATCAGCGGTGGCGGCGGATACGGGTTGGGCGTCGGATACGCGTCCACACCTTGCGGTGGCGTGTGGAATCACTCAGGTGCCGTGCTCGGCTACTTCAGCATGTGGCTCACGAGTGAGGACGGCAGCAAGCAGGTGGTCACAGCTGCCAACGAGTTCCACATGATCGGCGGAACGAAGGGGCAGCAGGACGTCGGCAAGGCCGCGCTGGACGCGTACTGCGCCTTGTAGAGCACACCTGTGGGGAGGGGTGAGCCGGCCATCACGGTACGGATTGTGCCGTGGTGGCCGCGTCTTGTCTGGCCGTCACGTCCAGTCCTCGAGGTTGGCGCGGACGATATGGGCGAGAGCGTGGTCAGCGCCGAATACCCGCACCACATCGCCGAGTAGCCTCTTGGCCGAGGCGGCGGCCCCGGCCAGATCGCCTGCCTCCGCGCGCCAGTAGGCCACGTTGTTGCGGACGTGGAACGTGTCCGGGTGGTCCGGGCCCAGAACGCGTATGTGAGCAGGTCGAGCGTGTTCGAGGCCCACATCGTCTCGGCGTAGTCGACGGCAAGCTGGGCCTTGCCCACGCCGCCCAGGCCGGACAGCACACATGTCGGTGAGTCCGGCAGTGCCGCACGGTGTTGAAACGCTTCGGCACGCGACAGGACCGCTCCGGCCCGGTACGGAAGTTCAACGGGTTTCGGCCGGGCTGGTGGTAGTGCACGCCGCCGTGGATCGCTCCCGCTTGCAGGACGTTGCCGCAAAAGTGGCCGTCCATCGCGTTGTGGATTGACACGTGCCGAGTATCGCTGAACACGGGACGATGTCCCGGCGGGGGCAGGGGCATCGTCCCGTGAGCCTGTTACCAGCCCATGGGTGACAAGCCGGAACTGCCGTTCGCCACGAGCTTGATGTACCGGGCCTGCGTCGGCCACGTGCGAATGGTCGCCGCGTCGGACAACGTGCCCGTTGCTGCCTGGTGCCACTGGTTCTCGCGTGTTCCGAGGTACAGCTCGTAGGGGCCGGTACCCTCGCAGGTCAGGCCTGTGACCGTGTGAACAGCGCCGAGGTCGAGCTGCGTTTCCTTTCCTGACGACGAACGCACAGTCGCTGCCAGCGCACCTGAGCCCATCACCGGGTCGCTGGTCCGATGTCGTCCGTTCTCCATCCGTCCTGCGAACCGGCGCAGGAAGTCCGGTGACGTCGCGGTCACGTCGTACCAGCCGTCCACGGCCGTGAAGTAGTCCTCTGTGGATGAGCCAGGTGCCACGGAATAGGTCCACGGCCCGCCTGGGCGGTTGCCGACGCTGACCGTGAACGTGCGGGTAGCGCTGTCGTTGTTGGTCATCCGCAGGTACACGCGGTTCTCGCCCGCCGCGTACCGGAGTGTCACGGCGCTGCGTGACGTGTTGCGGTTGCCCACGAACCGCCTGACGAACCCGCACGGCCCGCTGACGATCAGGTCATACGGGCCGCCGCCCGCCGCCCAATAGTCCGACACCGAAGCCTTGGCGCCGACCGTGTACCGCCACGGGCCGTCGGTGCGGAAAGCGTTGGCGTGTACGTAGAAATGGGCTCCCGCCATGCCTGTGTTGGCGAAGTCGATCCAGAACCTGTCCGCCGCGACCCGGCCGGACGCCTCCAGCACGTACGGCAGCGCGCGGGACGGACGGATGCCGGGCTCGTGCCGCGGGTGGGCCTGCGACGGCGGGGGAGCCGGGTACGTCGGCCGCGGGCCGCTGGTCGGCACCGGGGCAGGCAACGACGGGTAACCGCCACCTGCCGTGAAGTCCAGTGTGGACGTCAGGTCGCCGCAGACCGTCCGTCGCCACGGCGATATGTTCGGCTCGGCCGTCCCCGTCCACTTCTCGAGGAACCTGATCACCGACGTGTGGTCGAAGATCTCCGAACAGACGTTCCCGCCCCTGCTCCACGGCGAGACCACCATCATCGGCACCCTGGCCCCGAGCCCGATCGGCACGCCGAGGGTGATCTCGTCGGCGACCGACACCGTGGACTGCCCCTGGTCGGCGTTCACCGGCGGTGCGGGCGGCGGGATGTGGTCGAAGAACCCGTCGTTCTCGTCGTAGTTGAGGAAAACCACGGTCTTGTTCCACACCGCCGGGTTCGACGCCAGCCCGTCGAGCACACCGCTGACGAGGTGCGCGCCGCTGTTCGGCCCGGCCGTCGGGTGCTCCGATTCCTCGTAGGGGGCAACGATCCACGACACCGCGGGCAGCCGGTCGGCCATGACGTCCGCCTTGAACGACGCCGCGAGCGTGCCGGGCCGGACGCGGCGCAGCGCCCGGTCGTAGAGGCGGCGTTCGCTCGTGGTCAGCGTCCCCAGTCCGGTGGCCAGGTCCGCCAGCATCTGCTCCTGCTTGGCGGGATTCGCCTGGAGCAAGGCGTCGCAGAAGTACTGGAACTTGGTGAACCCCGTGCGCGCCAGCACTTTGCGGGCGACACCGAGGAAGGTCACGAAGTACTCCAGCGAGTTGTCGCCGTAGTTGTCCCATTCCTGGTACACGCCCCAGGTGCGGCCTGCCGCTTCCAGGCGCTCGGCGTAGGTCTTCCACGTGTAACCGGCGTGATTCGGGTCCGACCACGAGTCGTTGTCGATGGCCCGGCGCGTCGAGCCCGGCTCGTAGCCGATCATTCCGGTGAACAGGTAGAACCGGTTCGGGTTGGTCGGGCCCATCTCGGAGCAGAAGTACGCGTCGCACAACGTGAACGCGTCGGCCAGCGCGTAGTAGAACGGCAGCGAACGCCGCCGCAGGTAGGTCATCGTCCGCACGCCTTTGGACGTCACCCAGTTGTTCTGCGCGCCGCTGTTCCACGCCGTGTGGCTGGTTCCCCAGTCGTGCGGCGTGCCTTCCATGAACTCGTCGCCGACCTCGTACGGCAGTACCGTGCCGCCGCCCGACTTCGCCTGCTGGAAAACCGATCTGACCGCCGCCGGGTCGCTGAAGCCACGGACACCGCGCAGCGTCCCGTAGTAGTGGTCGAAGGACCGGTTCTCCTGCATCAGGATCACCACGTGCTCGATGGCGTCCATCCCGCCGGCAGGCACCGGCATCGCCAGTGCCTGCCGGAGGTTGACCGGCAGCAGGCCGGCACCGGCTGCTTTGAGCAGGTCCCTTCGCCTCATCGGGCCGCGCCTGTCGCGCTGATCTCGGCCGCTGAGGTCCACGGCCCGCTGTCACCCGCCTCCGACAAGGCCCGGATCTTCACGTACCGCCCGGTGCTCGCCGTGAACGAGGCACGTTTCAACCCGGGCGTGTCGGCCCATTCGCCTGCCGCGACCGCCGTTCCCCACGCGTTCCTGTCAGCGGAGACGTAGATCTCGTAGCGACCGATCCGGCCGTTGGACCCGCTGTCCTGCCGGGGCAGGTAGGACACGCTGTCCACGCCGTAGGAGGCACCCATGTCGATGGTGAGCTCGTGCGGCAACGGGACTGCGGTGCCGGACCACTTGGTGTGCCACAGGGTTTCCGGCTTGTCGTCGATCGCGTTGGCGGCCGCGCCGCTCTCGCTCGCGGTCTCCTCGCTGTCCGCGGTCGCTTTCCACGCGGACTTGGGGATCGACGGCGAACCGGTGACCGGCGTCCCGGTGTGGATGCCGACTCCCGCCGCGACCAGCGTGAACCCGGAAGCGGTCGACCGCGACGCGGACTTGGTGTGCAGCACACCGTCGTAGAACCAGCCGGAAGTGGCGGCGTCGTAGTCCGCCCGGGTCGTGTACTTGGTCAGCGCTGTGCCGTCGAGCGTGACCGAACTTGGCGCGTTGGCCACGTGCAGGTCGAACTCGTAGCCGCGGTTGGCGAGCTTGCCGGTGTACGAACCGGTCAACGCGCCCACGGTGACACGGACGTCGCCAGTGCCGCTGGTCGGCGCGGTGACGTCGACCTTCTGCCGTGCGGCGGCGCCGTTCTTGTACGCCCTGGTCAGGCCGTCGTCCTCGTACAGGTCGTACGTGGACGTGCCGTTCGGGTACACGTCGTAGGTGATCGGTGTCGAGGGCTTCTCGCCGGCGTAGTTCATCTGCGGCCACATCGGCACGATCGAGCCGCCCCGAACGAACAGCGGCAACGTGTCCAGCGGCGCGTTGTAGCCGTCCAGCCAGCCAGGGCCGGTCCACACCTTGCCGGTCCAGTAGTCGGTCCACGTCCCGGCGGGCAGGTAGATCCGGTCACGGGTGGTCGTGTCGGACACGACCGGGGCGACGAGGAAGGCGTTGCCCGCCATGAACTGCCCGGACGTCGCGTTGCCACGGGCGGTCGGGTCGTTCTCGAACTCCAGCGCCATCGCACGCACGGTCGGCACGCCCGAATCGGCGGCGGCCCGTGCCAGCGTGTAGAAGTACGGCGTCAGGCGCATCTTCAGCTTGAGGTACTTGCGGTTGATCGATAGGTACGGGTCGGCGAACCGCCACGGCTGCTTGTCGTTGTAGCCCGGCTGCGGGTTCGTCGCACCCCACCCGGACATCGTCATCAACGCCGGGGTGAACGCCTTCCACTGCAGGTCACGCACGAAGGTCTTGGGCGATCCGGAGAAGATGCCGTCCACGTCGCCCGCGGCGTAGTTGAACCCGGAGAACCCGGCTCCGGCGATCGCCGGGACGTGCCAGCGCATGTCGTCCCACGTGCCGTACGTGTCGCCGGTCCAGACGACCGCGTTGCGCTGGGTGCCCGCCCAGCCGTCGACCGTCCACACGAAACGCCGGGCGTCGGCGTTGCGCTCGATGCCGTCGACGGCGGACTGGACGCCGTCGAACGCGCCCTGGTAGCCGCCGCCGACCCAGGCGACGTCCGTCTTCACCGCGCGGGTGCCCGCGGTCCCGACCTCCCAGTCGATGTTGGACAGGCTGCGCTGCGTCCACAGACCGGTCTGGAAGCCCTTCCCCTTCAGGTCGGTCACGGTCTTCGGCAGATCCTTGTAGGAACAGCCGTACCCGTCGTTGGGCAGGAACCAGCCGGACGGCATGTCCGCGGCCCGCGCGTCGTTGGCGTATCCGACGACATCCGGTGTGACCTGGTGGCGTACGCGGTCGTGGTCGCCGGTGTAGTCCGGGTTGGAGGCGTTCCAGCAGTCCGCGTTGCCCATCTCCAGGCCCCAGATCGGTGCGAGGAAGGGCTTGCCGGTGACGTCGGTGTAGTCGCCGAGGACGTCCTTGAGTGAACCGCCGACGAAGTAGTACGCGTCGAACCGGCTCTCGTCGTGCCGTGTGGCCACAGTGGACGCGAAGTCGTACTGGCCCTTCGCCCACGTGTTGCGCATGACGCCGTACCCGGCCGTGGACAGGTAGAACGGCGCCGGGCTCGCGTTGTTGTTCTCGCGCCACTTGTTGTCGACGGCGATCGGGACGCTCTTGTCGCGCAGGGCCCAATCACCCAGCCGCAGGCCCGTGCCGTAGAACTGCTCGTCGGCGCCCCTGGCCAGGCGCTGGGTGGTCTGGCTGCTCGTCCACGTCAACCCGGCCGACTCACGCCACACCGGCGTCGAGTTGTCCGCTTTGTACAGCTCGAAGCGCATCGGCTGCTTGTAGACCCGCAGTGAGAGAGCGTTGGTGGCGATGCGGTGGTAGGTGCCTTCGTCGGTGGCCGTCGTGGTGACCTGGCCGAAGTCCGTGCGGATGGCCAGCTTGGTGCCCGCCGGGTCGGTGAAGCTGCCGGTCGGTGCGAGCCACAACCGGAAAATGTCCGGCCGGGCGAAGGCCACACGCACTTTCGCCGAACCGGCGGTGATCGTATAGGTGTTGCCGGACCCGGTGAACCCGGTGACGTTGCCGGCGGTGTCCGCGAAAGCGGCGGGTGGCGGTACGAGGACCACCCCGATCAGCACAAGCGCAGCCAGTAGGCGCATGCCTTCTCCTCGGCGGTGAGGGTGACGCAGGACAGTGCAGCCCGGTGATCAAAGCTGCACGTTTCAAGCATGCTATGCGCACGTATGCGCAATCAAGAGGCGGATGTTCCCGGTCGTTCCCACCTGCGCGGCCGGTGTGGGATGACCGCGTCGGACGCGTTCGCGAAAGCGGGCGGATCTGTCCTCGGCGGCGTTTCCTCGGCTTCATCGCGTTGATCGGCCTGAACGCCACGCTGGGCCTGTTCGACTCGTTCTCCCGCGGCCAGGCGACATGACGTACTTCTTCGTCAAGGGCGCCAAGCGGTTCGAGATGTCACACCGCTACGCGGGCTTGCTGTGGGGTGTGATCACCTCCGGCATCCTCGTCCTGCTGTTCGGCCCGGTCGACGGTCCCGGCGCGGTGCTGGACATCCTGGTGTTCCTGTCCACGTTCGCGATGGGCTCGTACTGAGTGGTGCTGTTGCTGGTGAACAACAAGATGCTGCCGAAGCCGATCCGCTCGAAGTGGCACACCAATGTGATCATCGGGTTCGGTGCGGTGTTCTACCTCGGCATGCTGTTCCACTCGCTGGTCCGCTTCGGCGTGGTCGTCGGCTGATGGCGTACGCACGAGTGCGCGAGGCGGCGGAGCTGGGTCTGCCAGGCTTCGCGGTCTGTTTCATCGCGGGCGCGGCGGCGGGCATGATGGCGCTCGCGGTCGGTCAGCCGTGGAACTGGGCGGTGGTCGCGGCGGCGACGCTGGCGTTCCCGCTCGGACTGCCCGGTGGCGTACAGCGTCCTGCTGGCCTCAGGCAGAGTACGGGTCGGCGCGTTCGCGCCTGCCTGCCTGTTCTGGCTGTTCGCCTTCCCGCTGGCGCGGCTGACGCAGGAGGTGCTGACCCGGCTGATCCTGCTCGGCGAACCGGGTTTTCCGTCCGGATTGCCTGGTTTCCTCGCATTCCAGGTGGTCGTCCGCGCGGGTTCGCGATCGGCTGCCGCTGGCTGCGCGAGCGGGTCGCGCCGCCGTGGTGGCGAAGAATATCCGGCCACAACGCTGTGGCCGAACGGATCTACGGACATTACGCCGCGCACGCCAAGGTCATGTGGGACGGCAGACAGGCCCGGCGAGCCCGCTCACGACGCGCTCGCACGCAACAGGAGCGGCCGGGCTTCAGGCACGGCTGAACCCGTTGACAGTGGACACGAGCGCGATGCATCTTTGGACACAGCGCCAGTCCAGTCGGTACGAGGAGGTTCCTCGGCAACAGGAACAGGCATCCGAATGTCCGTTATGGACGCCAAGGTGCCGAACCCGGGTTCCTGTGGCCGATGTGGACTCCAGATACTTCCTGGCGTCCCCCTCCCGTGCTGGGTTGACCGCCCCCCAGTGGTCAGCCCAGCACGGTTCCCCGGGCCGTGCCGACGCCGTCCTGTGTGGATTTGAAGGGTTCGTAACGCCGGTTCCGTTGAAGATTTTCGGCAACGCCCGGCGGGAACCCGTTATTCGTCGTTCACCCAAAGAGTGGCGGGGCAAGGCAGGATGCATGGGTCCGCGTGCCGATGTGTTGGAGGCCCATGTGTCACGTGTCGGGTCGGTTTTCCGGGCCAGCCTGGCCCTCGGGGTGGTGGCGGCGTTCGTCGCGGTCACGCCGTGGGCGCAGACCCCGGCTCAGCCGGATGAGCAGTGGACACCGTTGACGCCGATCGCGGTCAGTCACGACACCGAACTCGGTGTGTCGGGCCGTGCGGCCGTCAAGGGCAAGCTGCTGGGCTTCAACGACTTCCACGGCGCACTCGAACCGCCGTCCGGCAGCGGCGGCCTGGTCAACGGGACACCGGCCGGTGGCGTGGAATACCTCACGACGCACGTCAAGCGCCTGCGCGCGTCCGGTGCGGCGGCGGGCAGGCAAGTGATCACGGTCGGCGCCGGCGACCTGGTCGGCGCGACACCGTTGATCAGCGCGGCGTTCCACGACGAACCGAGCGTGGAAGTGCTGTCCAAGCTCGGACTGGACGTCAGCTCGGTCGGCAACCACGAGTTCGACGAAGGCGTCACCGAACTCAAGCGCCTGCAGCGCGGCGGCTGCCACCCGGCGGACGGCTGCCAGGACGGCGACGGCTTCGACGGCGCCGCTTACCGCTACCTGGCCGCGAACGTCGTGGACAAGAAGACCCGGCTGCCGATCCTCGCGCCGGTGGACATCAAGTTCGTCCAGGGCGTGCCGGTCGGGTTCGTGGGGATGACGCTGAAGGGCACGCCGGGCATCGTCAACCCGGCGGGGATCCAGAACGTCGAGTTCCTCGACGAGATCAAGACCGCGAACCTCTACGCGGACCTGCTGCGCCTGATCGGCGTGAAATCGCTGGTGCTGCTGGTGCACGAGGGCGGCCAGCAGAACCCGCCGCCGCCCGTGCAGGACCCGTCGAGCTGCGCGAACTTCGCGGGCCCGATCACCGACATCGTCAAGGGCCTGCGCCCGGAGTACGGCGTGGTCGTCTCCGGCCACACCCACAGGTTCTACAGCTGCGCGCTGCCCAACTCCGCCGGTGCGAACACGGTGGTGACCAGCGCGGGCTCGAGCGGAACCCTGGTGACCGACATCGACTTCACCCTCAACCGGGCGAGCAAGCGCTTCGCTGAGGTCACCGCGCGGAACGTGATCGCCGAGAACGGTGTCCGCAAGCCGGACGGCACCTGGGCGACGGACGCGTCCGGCGCCTTCATCCGCGACCCGGCCCTGGTCGACGCGGACGCGAAACGGATCGTGGACAAGTACCGGACAGCGGTGGCCCCGATCGCGAACCGCATCGTCGGCAAGATCACCGCGGACATCGGCCGCGCCACCACACCGGCGGGGGAGAGCGCACTCGGCGACGTGATCGCCGACGCCCAGCTCGCATACACGAGAACGCAGGCATCAGCCCAGATAGCACTGATGAACCCGGGCGGGATCCGCGCGGACCTGAGCTTCGCGGCGTCACAAGGCGGTGAAGCCCCCGGCGACATCACGTACGGCGAGGCGTTCACGGTGCAGCCGTTCAACAACCTCGTGGTGACCCAGACCCTGACCGGCGCGCAGCTGAAGGAAGTCCTGGAGCAGCAGTTCATCGGGTTCGGCGGCCAGACCGTGCAGCGGATCCTGCAGATCTCGGCAGGTTTCACGTACGCGTACGACAGCACGAAGCTCGCTGGTGACCGGGTGTCCGCGTTGGCGCTCGGCGGCACGCCGGTCGACCCGGCCGCCAGCTACCGGGTCACCACCAACGACTTCCTGGCCAACGGTGGCGACGGCTTCACGAAACTGACCGCGGGCACAGCACGGGCGACCGCGCCGGGCTTCGACGTCGACGCGTTGGTGGCCCACCTCGGCGCAGGCGCACCCGTGGCCCCCGGCCCACGGGACAGGATCACCAAACTGGGCTGACGAGCACCGTCCACAGTGGGTGGCGAGCCCGCCCACTGTGGACCTTCACCACTCGGCTGTGCGCGGGCGCAGCGCGTCCTCCCTCGCCTCCATCGTCTTTCCGTTGACGTTCGAGTAGACCCTGACCATTTCCTCGGACCGCAGGTAGTGGTCCTGAGTCCCGTGTGGACCGGACACGACCAGCAGGGTCGGCGAGGGCATCTCGTTGAAGAACCGGTGGATGGCGAGGCTGTTGCTCACCGCCACCTTGATCCCGCCGCGGACCCCCAGGGTCTCGCCTGCCCTGGCCTGCCAGCCCTGATTCCACATGGACGCGGCCAGCACGGGCACGACCAGATGCGTGACCCCGGCGGAGACAACGGACTGGTGCCGCTCCGGCCGTCCCAGATCCTCGCAGATCTGCACGCCGAACCGCCCCAGCCGCGATTCGAGCAGGTTCAGCTGGTGCACGTGCGGGATGAACTCGTCCCGTTTGACGTCACCGAGATCGACCCGGTACTCGTGCTGCTTGTCCACGGTGAACGTGAACCCGGTCTGCTTGTCCTGGGTCAGCAGCAGCCGCGCTCGCCCTGAGCGGTGCACCAGCACGGCCCGGTTGGGCGGCCGGAGGCTTTGCAGCGGCGGCCCGGCAGCCGTCACGGGCCCGCTGCCCAGCACGATCCAGGTCAGCAACCCGCCTTCGGGCCGCGGGGTGGATTCGAGCAGTTCACACCACTTGCCGAGCAGGGCGTCGTCGAGGCACGCCTCGGACAGGACGCCGAGCACGGCGCCGCTTTCGTCCAGAGCGGTCAGGGCGTCACCGAGATGCGGCAGCAGCCGTGCGCTGGCGGGCGCGGTGGAGTAGAACGTCCCGCGCGCGTCGATCGTCGCCCATTCCACGTCCTCGGGTTCGGCGAGGAAGGGCAGCTGCGCGATGGTCAGCGGCGGCGGTGCGCCGAGTTCCTCGGTGTCCGCGATCGCTTCCATGTCCGGCAGGTCGTACAGCTCGGGCACGAACTGGATGTGCAGGTCCGCGCTTTCGTAGGGGGACACGCGGATCAGGTGCAGGAAGTCGTCGAGGTGCTCGGGATCCTCGGTCGGGCGCAGCGACGAAGCCCGTTTGAACACGAGGAAACCGCTGGTCTCGTCGTTGAGCCTGCCCGTGATCGTCAGCCGGGTGCGCAGCCGGTCGAGCGGGGTGAACGCGAGGCTGTCCATCTCCTTGCTGGCGTGCAGCAGCGCCAGGTCCAGCCCCAGCAGGACGCCGAACACCCCCGGGCTCTCGATCAACGGATCCGGCAGCAGCTGCCCGGACAGCACGCCGTCGCGCTCGACGTCGAGCCGGACCTGGTCGGCGATCTCCCTGACCTGCTCGCTGTCCGACCAGTCGCTCAACACGCTCGCGTCGACGAGCCGAAGCAAGTCGTAGAGGTTGACATAAGCGTCAGCCGGATCCATACTTAACACTTCCTTGACGATGGGCGGTGGTCGCGAAATGGTCGCCAGCAGGACGGGCGCGTCTCCGGCGGAAGCGAACACGGCCACGCAGTCGTCGACAGGTCTGCAGCAGGGCCTCGAGGTCTGGGCGGACCTGCTCAGGCAGGAGACCGGGGACGGCAAGTTCCTCGGTGAGCAACCGGTGGTCAACCGGTGGATCGCCGCGGTGAGCCGCTGGCTCGTGGACGCCACGCTGCTGGCGGACGCGGCCAGTCTGCACCAAGCGCTCGAAGTCATGCGGGAAGCGGCGATGCGCCTGCGTCCCGGCGGTGCGACGGCTCATCTGGAGACGGCGCTCATCACCCTCTCGGAAGTCGCCCGCGCGGGGCTGGACCGGGCACGGCAGACCATCCTCGCCGACACGCTCGACCCGAACTCGTGGGCCGCGCGGATGCTGCTGCTCGTCTGTGAGCGGCCGCACATCACGAGCGCGGACATCGTCGTCGAACTCGGGACGCACGAGGCGCAGATCAGCCGCAGCGGCAAGGCGCTCGCCGAACGCGGCCTGCTGGTCAAGAGCCGGCACGGGCGGTCGAAAGGATGGCACGCGACGCCGCGCGGCACCGCCACGGCTCAGCGGCTCGCCGAGCGTGGCGCACACCGATGACCTGTCGTTCATTGGCCTGCCCTGCTGAGGAGATAAACGGCAATCCGGCGGACGACATTTGCTGGGGATAACCGCTACCTCCTTCTCACGCCGCGTGACCAATCATCGCCGTACTCCATAATCCAGTTACAGAGGGTTTACCCAAATGGTCTAGTGAGCGGGTAGTCCGGTCTGTCGACAAGTGCGCGCAATGCGGAAAACGTGACACAGACTGGCACACACCTGTCCTTTACATAACGCCGGTACGCTGGACGGCATGGCTGGCGGCACGAAGGAGCCTGCGCGGGTTCTCGCCGCGCTCGCCATCGTGCTGGGTGTCAGTCCGCTCCAAGGCACCATCTGCGACGCCGTCGCGACCGACACCGGTTGCTGCGCGGTCGGAGAGAACGCGCTGGTGACCGGCACTCCGGCGACCGGTCGGCCCGTGCAGGACAGCGGCCACGGCGGCGGGGTGGTCGAAGCCTGCCTGATGGTCTTCCTCGCTGTGCTTTTCGCGCTGGCCGGGCTGTTCAAGCCCGGCCAGTCGACCGTCCAGCCGCTCGCGCGAGCCGTTGTCCGGCGAATGCAACGGATCCGGTCGCACACTCCACCACTCGCCCAGCGCTGCGTGTCCCGGACATAGGCGGAATCGCGTTCTCAGCGTTCCCGCACGTCACCGCATGTCCTTTTCGGTGACGCCCCACCGATGCGCCAGAGCCGGAGTGTTGCCGTGTCCAAGAATGCCAAAGTCTCGCTGACGATCGTCGCTGTCGCGGTGCTGGTCGTCGGCCTGCTTCTCCTGGTCAACCGTCCCGGCGATCCGATCGCCGCCCGGCAACGGGACGGCGCGCCTGCCGCCGAACTGGTTCGCCCGGACAGCCACCGGTTGTCCCCCGCGCCGGACGGCAAGGGCACCGTCGTGGAGTTCCTGGACCTGGAATGCGAGGCCTGCGGCGCCGCGTTTCCCGGCGTGGAACAGCTGTGCGCGGAGTACAGCGGCAAGGTGACGTTCATCGTGCGCTATTTCCCCATCCCCATCCCCATCCCCATCCCCAGCCACCGCAACGCCGAACTGGCCGCTCGTGCCGTCGAAGCCGCCGCGCGGCAGGGAAAGCTCGAGCCGATGTACGGATGATGTACGAGAACCAGGCTCTCTGGGCGGAGCAGACCGTTCCCCAGCGTGCGGTCTTCAAGGACTACGCCACGCGGATCGGGTTGGACGTGCCGAAGTTCGGCGCGGCGCTCGACGACCCGGCCGTCGCGCAACGCGTCGCGCGGAACTGACCGTGTCCTAGGCCACAAGATCCATGCCGATTCTCGCCATTCACGCAACCAAGGGCGCGGTTTGTTCGTACATCAATGTGTGAGCAAGAGTTCTCGAAGGCGTCCGCTCTTACGCCTGTGGGTGATCGCGGCGGCCGTCCTCGTCGGTGCCGGGTCGGCCTTCGTCTACGCATTGGCCCAGGAAGTCAGAACGACTGCTCAAGGTGATCAAACCGACGCGCGCGGTGGCGACATGTACAACAGTCCCGAGCCGAATGGGAATCCAGCCACGACCACCACGCCACCATCGCCGCCACCCCAGCCCGCGCCGCCGCCTGCACCCCAGGTTCTGCCGTTCAACGCCAAGCTGACCTCCGACGACATCCCGACGCCGAGCGGCGGCGTGCGCAGCGGCGCGTGCAGCGGTTCGCTGGTCGCCCCGCAGTGGGTGGTCACGGCCGGGCACTGCTTCCACGACGTGAAGGACCGCCCGGTCAGCGGCAAACCGCAGTACACGATGAAAGTGGTGATCGGGAAGCTCAAGGACAGCGATCCAGGCGGGTACACCGCCGAGGTCGTCGACGTCCGGCAGTCGCGGGTCAACGACCTCGCGGTGGTGAAGCTGAGCGTGCCCGTCCCCGACGTCACACCGCTGAAGCTGGCCGAGGACAAGCCCAAGTCCGGTCAGAAGCTGCGGTTCGCGGGCTGGGGTTCGCTCTCGCCGACCGTGATCAAACCGTCCGACCACCTCAAAAGCGGCGAGTTCACCGTCGCGAAGATCAACTCGACCACGCTGGAGGTCCAGTCGGTCGTGCCGAAGACCGTCGAGAACAGTCCGTGCAAGCAGGACTCCGGCGGCCCGTTCTTCACCTCGGCCGACGACCGCACCGGAACGCTCGTCGCGATCGTGAACAACGGGCCGACCTGTCCGCAGCCGGGCCGGGAGACCGTCGCCCGCATCGACGTCGTCGCGGAGTGGATCACCAAACAGATCAACGGCTGACGGTCACACCTGGGCCGAACTACTGTGGCGGACTACTGTGTCGAACTACTGGGCCGCTTGCGGCGCGCGTAGTGCGCACGGGCCTTCGCGCGGTTGCCGCAGCGGGCCATTGAGCACCACTGCCGGTTGTGTTTGGGCGATGTGTCGTGAAACCGCACGCCACAGTCGTCGAACGCGCAGATGCGCACCAATGACCCGGCCGTGACGAGGTCGATCGCGTCGGCGGCCAGTTCGGCCAGTGCCGTGCGCACCGGGCCGGCCGACGACCGCATGACCCGGCGTGGACCGTCGTCCTCGATCCGCAACTGCGGGACCGGCACCTGAGCCGCGATCCGGTTGACCAGCCGCACGTCCGCGGCTTGCACCGTGCCCCTGGTCAGCCGGTCGACGGCCTCGCGCAGGTCGATCGCCAGCGCGAGGTCCTCCGCCGTCACGCGCTGCGGGCGCTCCACGTGCCCCGCCAGCACCAGCCACTCGGCCAGTCTGGCCGGGTCGGTCAGCAGTTCGTAGCCGTCCAGATGGCGGTTCCTGCGGGTGTTGACGAGGTCGATGCACGGCCGTCCGCCGTCGAAGATCCAGTCCACCCCTTGATTCTAACCCCCTCATAGGGTTAGAAAGAAGACATGGAATCAGCAATGGCCACAGTCAACGGGATCCGGATGCACTACCTGCGCGGTGGGGAGGGGCCGCCCGTCGTGCTGCTGCACGGCTGGCCGCAGACGTCCCACTGCTGGCACAAGATCTTCGACGACCTGGCGGACAAGCACACAGTCATCGCGCCCGACCTGCGCGGTTACGGCCGCACCGACAAACCCAGGGACGGCTACGACAAGCGCACGATGGCCTCTGACGTGTCAGAACTGGTGCGCGGACTGGGATTCGAGCAGGTCAGCGTGGTCGGGCACGACCGAGGTGGCCGCGTGGCGCACCGCTGGGCACTGGACCGGCCCGACGAGGTCACCCGGCTGGCGATCCTGGACATCCTGCCGACGCGGGACATGTGGCAGCGGATGACCGCCGACATCGCGCGGGCGTACTGGCACTGGCTGTTCCACCTCCAGCCGGACCTGCCGGAACTCCTCGCCGGGCAGAACATCGCGACCTACCTGGGGTACTTCTTCGAGCGCTGGACCTACCAGCGGCAAGGCCTCGACGCGGCTGACGAGTACATCCGGGCGTTCTCCGCGCCGGGTGCGCTGCGCGCGGGTTTCGACGACTACCGCGCCTCGTTCCCGACCGACCACGACCACGACGAAGCCGACGCCGGGCGCAAGCTCACGATGCCCGTCCTGGCCATGTGGGGCGAAGCGGGGCTGCTGGGCAAGCTGCCGACCGCGGACATCTGGCGGGCGTACGCCGAGGACGTGACCGCGCAGGCGATCACCGAGTGCGGCCACTTCCTCGCCGAGGAACAACCCTCTACTGTGGCCGGTCACCTGGTCCGGTTCCTGGCCTGATCCGCACGGCCGTACCCTGTCCGGCAGCGACGGACAAAACCAGAAGGGGCGGCCGTGACGTATCCACAACCAGGGGGACCAGGCGGCGGGAAAACCAATGCGCCGCTGATCGCGGGTGTCGTCGCCGTCGTCTTGATCGTCGTGGCCTCGGTTCTCGTCGCGGTACTCGTTCCCGGGCGGGGCAGCGTGGACGGTGTCGCGCTGGCCGCGAGCGACGGCGGAACGACGTCCTCGAAGCGGCCGACGACCAGCAGGAAGACCACCACGCCGCCGACCGCGGGCGCCACCAAGAGCTGCCAGTACAAGGCGACTCCGGGACGACCGAACACGAAGGACGTGGGAACGCCGACGAACCCGGCCGAGGTTCCGGCCAGCGGAACGGTCACGATCACGCTCGCGACCAGCGAAGGCAGGATCCCCGTCACGCTCGACCGCGGCAAGGCGGCGTGCGCCGTGCACAGCATGCTGTTCCTGGCGGAGAAGAAGTTCTTCGACGCCTCGCGGTGCCACAGGCTGACCACGGCCGCGACGCTGAAGGTCCTGCAGTGCGGCGACCCGTCGGCGACCGGACAGGGCGGCCCTGGCTACGAGTACGCCAGCGAGGACCCCACGGACTTCAAACCGGCGGGGGAGGGCGTGGTGACCTACCCGGCGGGGTACGTGGCGATGGCGAACGCCGGGCCGGACACGAACGGCAGCCAGTTCTTCCTCGTCTACGGGGATTCGACGATTCCGCCGAACTACCCCGTGCTCGGCACGTTCGACGACACCGGGAAGACCACGCTCGGCCAGGTGGTCGCGAACGGGGTCGGTGACGGTTCGCAAGACGGCGAACCGAAGAAACCGGTGACGATCACCGAGGTCACCACCGGCTAGAGCCGCCGCCGGATGGGAGTCCGGCCCGGCCGGAGGTGGACTCCAGCGGGACGGTTGCCGACGGCGCCGCCGGGACGCCGCCAAGGCTGGTGGTCTTTGGCGGTGCGTCATCCGGCCGGGCTGTCTCGGATGAGACTTCGACACCGGACTCGGCGGTGATCTTCGTGCGGTGCTTGTTGGCATGCGCGCTCGACTGGTCGGTGAGCCACGCCTGCGCACAGGTGGTCCGGTTTGGCCACAACGCACATCGGTCACAGGTGTTCGGCGGGATGGCTCTGCGGGAGGGGCGCGGTCGTGCAACCATGGCCGCGCCGGGTTCCGTCTGACTGGCATGAGAACTTCGGCGCGGCCATTGGCGCTTGGCCTGGTTTTGCTGCTTGCTGCTTGTGGTGCGCAACCGGCTCCGAACGAGCCGCTCCCGCCGCCGCTGCCGGTCGCCCAGCAGGTGTCGTCCGACATGTCGGCGCTGGTCGCGGCCACTGACGCGTTCGGGCTCGACCTGCTTTCCGCGCCTACGCTCGCCGACACACCCAACCTGGTGGTGTCGCCGGTGAGTGTCTCGCTGGCATTGCAGATGGTGGCCGCGGGGGCGGTGGGGGAGACGGCGGCGCAGATGAACAAGGTGCTGCGCTTGCCCGAAGGTGTGCGGCCCCGGCTGCCCGCGTTCGACCAGACTGACTTGAAGATCTCCAACACGGTCTGGACTCAGCGGGGACTCACCCTGAAACCTGCTTACCGGGACACTCTGCGGGACCAGTTCGGCACGGCCATGCAGGACGCTGACTTCGTCGGCGACCCGAGTGGTTCGCGGGACCGGATCAACAAGACCGTCGCCGACCAGACCGCCGGGACGATCCCGGATCTCTTCCCTCCCACGTCGATCAGTTCCGACACGCGGCTCGTCCTGACCAACGCGTTGTACCTCAAGGCCGCTTGGGCCCGGGAGTTTCCGCGCTCGAAGACTACCGACGCGCCCTTCACCCGTGGGGACGGGACCAAGGTCGACGTTCCCATGATGCGCAACGATCCTTACCAGCAGCCCACGGCTCAGCTCGGTTACGCCGAGGGGCCTGGGTACCAGGTCGTCACGCTTCCTTACAAGGGTGGGAAGCTGGCCTTTTCCGTGATCGTTCCTGCTTCGGTGGATGCCTTGCGGGGCAAGGGGGTTGGCGCCTTGCTCAAGGAGGTTCAGCCTGCTGTTGTCGAGCTGGCCCTGCCCCGGTTCACCGTCCGGTCCGGTATGGATCTTTCCGAGACTCTCGCCCAGGCCGGGATGGCCGATGCCTTCGGTCCCGGGGCTGATTTCAGCGGGATCACCGGGGATACGCCGTTGGCTATCGGTTCCGTGCGGCACAAGACTTTCGTTCAGGTCGATGAGGAGGGGACCGAGGCTGCCGCCGCTACCGGCGTTGAGGTCGTCACCACTTCGGCTCCGCAGTCGTACCGGGTTACTGTGGACCGTCCGTTCTTCTTTGTCATCACCGATACTGGTACCGGGGCTCCGCTTTTCCTCGGTCGGGTCAATGATCCCAGCGCTGGGTAGTTTTCCGTTCTCGCCTGTGTTGTTGTGCTGTGGTTTTTGGCTCTTTGGCGTTCTGCGGAGGCTCCTGCTTCAGTGATTGGCCCTTGGTGGCTGGGTTCTGTCGCTGTGCTTCCCGTGATTGGCTCTTCGGGCTGGGCTTTGGTGCTGTTCGCTGTGCTGGGGTGTTTGGGCCTTTGGTGGTTGGGGCGGCGCCGATTTGAGATGGGAACCCCGGGGTGGCCTCATCGAGCGTAAAGGCGGAGCCCCTTTCGCTCCCTATGGTCCAGCACTTTCCAAAGTGGCGGGACTCTCCACGCCCGCAAGCTTACGGCCACCCCACCCCATGTAGAATCGGCGCCGCTCTTTGGCTTCTCGGCTTCCCAGGTCTTTCGGGGTTTCTTCAGGGCTTTCTGCCCCGGGGAGTCGCGCTCCATGTGGTCAACGGCGCTGACTTGTGTCGGCAATGGCCAGCCGCTGCCGCTTCTGTTTGAGTGTCACGTGAGTGGGACGCGCCAGTGCAGCTCTGTGCCTGGGGTCAGGTGGTTGATCGTGAAGGTTCCGCCGAGTCGCTCTGCTTTGGAGTTCATCACTGTCAGGCCGCTTCGACGGCCTGACAGTGGGATTCCCACGCCGTTGTCCGTCACGCGCAGCAGGAGGTCCTCGTCCAGTACGACTTCGATCGTCGCCGCTGTCGCGTGAGCGTGTCTGGCCATGTTGGACAGTGCTTCTCGTAGTACCGGGAGCAGTTGGTCGTTCACTTCCCTGGGCACCGCTGTGTCCACTGGTCCTCTGAAGCGCACGGATGGGGCGAAGCCGAGACCTTTTCGTGCTTCTTCCACTGTGGACAGCACTTCTGAGCGGAGGCTCTCGGTCGCTCCCTGCTGCAGGGCGAACACCGTCGTCCTGATCTCCTGGATCGTCACGTCCAGGTCGTCCACCGCGTGGCGTACCCGGGTCGCCGCGTCGTCCGGGTCGACGCCGATCACCGCTGCCGCTGCTTCGAGTGCCATCCCTGTCGCGAACACCCGTTGGATCACCAGGTCGTGCAGGTCCCGGGCGATGCGTTCCCTGTCCTCGAAGACCATGAGGCGTTCCTGGTCCGCCCTGGCCTGGGAGTACTGCACCGCCATCGCCACGTGGGCTGCGAAGTTCCTCAGCAGCTCCAGGTCTGCTTGCTTGAACCTCGGTTCGTCGCGCAATCTCACCAGCACCAGGACGCCGAGGGGTTCGTCGGGGGCCGGGAGGGGCACTATGGCCGCTGAGCCCAGTTCTTTCAGCAGGTCGGGTGACAGGCCTGAGTTCCAGTTCGCCGCCACTTCGCTGTACCTGTCGATCAGCATCGGCTCGCCCGTGCGGAACACCTGGCCCGAGGCGGTGTCGGTGATGGCTACCGTTGTCCCTGAGAGGTTTCTGGCTCCTTGGACGACTTCGAAGATCAGGTTCTCGCGCCCTTCGTCCGGCAGGGCTATCGCCGCCATCGGCGCGCCCGCCACCTCTCTCGCGTGCTGGGCGATGAGGGACAGCTCGTTGCCTGACGTTCCGCTCAGCAGGGCCGCGGTGATCTCATTGGACGCCCGCAGCCATGCCTCTCTGCGGCGGGAATCCTCAAGTGGCCCTAGCTTCATCTCACCATCATGCCGTGCCCGGTGCCCGAAACGGCCACAGCGAGGTCCAAAGACCCTGCTGGGTGATGGCAGTCGGCCCTGCCACCAGGGGCCAAGCGGTGCAGGGGGTGTCGGGGAGTCACGGCCAGGTTGCTGAAAGTAGTTTCGGTTCGGCTGTCGATCCCGGCTTCCCAGGTTCGACGCAGGGGTGCACGCACACCGATGAGGGAAGGCACCCCGATGACCCAGCAACTGCTCGCTCGCCGCTTTCGGACTGCCGCTGACCCGCGTATTCGTGGGCAGGTGCATCGGGTGGGCGACGAGGCCTACGACCGTCTCCG
This sequence comes from Kibdelosporangium phytohabitans, assembly GCF_001302585.1. GTDB lineage: Bacteria > Actinomycetota > Actinomycetes > Mycobacteriales > Pseudonocardiaceae > Kibdelosporangium > Kibdelosporangium phytohabitans. The sequence continues at coordinate 4,057,325 of NZ_CP012752.1, forward strand.
CGCCAGCCTCAACCCGGCTTTCGACGCGAACCCGCTGGTCGTCGCCGAGGCGACCTGTGCGGCTGACGTGCGGACCGCCGTGCTGTGGGCGCGGGACCACGGGCTGCCGTTCGCTGTGCAGTCCACCGGGCACGGCACCTACGTCCCTTCCGATGGGGGACTGCTGGTCAGGACGACTCCGATGGCCGGTGTCCTGATCGACCCCGAACGGCGGATCGCCCGGGTTGGTGCCGGTGCGGTGTGGGGTGACGTGATCGCTGCTGCTGCGCCGTTCGGTCTGGCGCCTGTCTCCGGGTCTTCGCCGACCGTGGGCGTCGCCGGGTTCACGATGGGCGGTGGCCTGGGACCACTGTCCCGCAAGTACGGTCTCGGGGCGGACAACCTGCTGCGTGTGGACCTTGTCACCGCTGACGGCGAGCTTGTCACCGCGACTGCTGACCGCAACGCCGACCTGTTCTGGGCGGTCCGTGGCGGCGGCGGCAACTTCGGTGTGGCCACGTCGATGGAGATCCGGCTGCACCCCGTCGACGAGGTGTACGCCGGGCACGCCCTCTTCCCGATCGACCGGGCTGCCGAGTTGCTCGCGCGCTTCGGTGAGTACGCGCCGGTCATGCCGGAGGAACTGACCTGCACGATCGCGTTGGCGGGCGAACACGTCTCCATCCGCGCGACCTACGCCGGGGACGCGGTGGCCGCGCGGAAGGCATTGCGGCCGCTGTGGCGGATCGCGGGTACGCCGGTGCAGAGCACCTTCGCGGAGGTTTCCGTCCCGCAAGCGAGTGTGCCGGGCACCGCGCCTCGCAACTTCGACCTGTTCACGTCGCTGTCCGACGACGTCGTGCGCACGGTCGTCGATACCGCCGACGACACCAACGCGATCGAGGTCAGGTACTGGGGTGGCGCGATCGCCGAGGGCGCTACTCCCGCTGGGCACCGTCATGTGCCGTTCTCCATCGCGGTGGACGGGCCGCAGGACGTCGCCGAGCGGCTTTGGCCGTACGCCAGCGGCGGGACGTTCCTGAACTTCCTGCACGACCCGGCCGCTGCGGAGACGGCGTTCACCGCGGCCGACTACCAGCGCCTGCGCGAGGTCAAGGCTGTTCACGACCCGTCGAATGTGTTCAGCCGCACCATGAACATCCCGCCGGCCTGAGAAAGACGGGAACCACCGGGCCACTCCGGCCGACCACTGGGGCAAGTGGCTTCGTACTGGGAGTGTGGCCGATGGAGAGCAGTCGCAGGACCGTGCTTCGCGCAGCGGCGGCGGGAGCGGTGGGAATCGGTGTCACGGCGGGTGCCGCGGAGGTTTCGGCGGCACAGGGGAAAACAGGGCCGACGATCGGGATCCTGCTGTACGACCGGTTCAGCATCCTCGACCCGACCGGCCCGGCCGAGATCCTGTCCCGGCTGCCAGGCGCGACGGTGACGATGATCGCCGAACGGCGCGGGCCGGTGCGGACGGACACCGGTGACGTGGCGCTGCTGGCGGATCGGTCGATCGACGAGGTACACCGCCTCGATGTGCTGGTTGTGCCCGGTGGCAGTGGGAAAGCGATATCGCAGGTGTTCGAGCGGCCGAGGGTGCTGGACTGGGTCAAGCGGATCCACGAACGTACACAGTGGACCACCTCGGTCTGCACGGGTGCGTTCATCCTGGCCAGGATCGGGTTGCTGACCGGGCTTCGTGCCACGACGTACTGGTCGAGCAAGCCCTATCTGGAAGAGTACGGCGTCGAGTACGTCGCCGAGCGGTACGTACGGGCAGGTAAGATCATCACCGCTGCCGGTGTGTCGGCGGGACAGGACATGGCTCTGTACCTGGCCGCGCTCATGGCCGGTGAGCAGACTGCGAAGGCGTTGCAGTTGGCGGTCGAATACGACCCGCGACCACCGTACGACACGGGAAGTCCCGGCAAGGCCGGGCCCGAGTTGCGGGAACTCGCACTGAGACTCCTCGCCGACTCGCAGATCTAGCGCGCGAACGCTTGGCCCTCCGCCGGGGTTTAGGGTTCCGGTCCGGCTGGGATCGATGCCACAAACCGGCGCCGGGAGGTCATGCCGGCCGGGTGACCGGCAAGTATGGGTATGGCTCTGAACGCACCGGCAATGAACCTCGCATGGCGGGCGATGACCGTCGACGAGCGCGGCCAGTTCGACAAGGACGGATACCTGATCATCCGTGGCGCGCTTTCGCCGGAGGAGGTGGACTTCTACCGTTCCGCCATCGAACGGGTGTACGTGCGGCACACTCCCGGTGAGGCGATGCACCTGCTCAGCGCGGTTCGCAACTGTCCCGACCTCGTCGGGCTGCTCGACCACCCTGCGGTCTTCGGGTACGTGTGGTCGACGCTCGGCTGGAACGCGCACGTCCACCACTCGCACATCGACGTGCACCCGCGTGTGGCCGAACGGGAACCGTCCTGGTGGCACTGGCACCAGGACGGCGGCAGGCAGAACCGGGAACTGGAAACGGATCCGCGTCCCAGGTTGTCGGTCAAGCTCGCCTACTGGTTCTCCGACCTGGCCGAGCCGGGACGCGGCAACTTGACGATCGTCCCGGGCAGCCACAAGACGAACTGGCTGCCCGGACCGCCGCGCCGCGACCTCGAATGGCCGCAGCCGCCCGGGGCCGTCGAGGTCACCGTGAACCCGGGCGACGTGCTGTTCTTCGACCGCAGGATCTGGCACGCCCGGTCGGACAACTACTCCGACATCACCCGCAAGGTCGCGTTCATCGGCTACACCTACCGGTGGATCACCATCCGCGACGAGGTCGCCGACCTGCCCGCACAACCGTGGTGGCACAACGCCAGCCCGGTCCAGCGGCAACTGCTCGGGCACGCGGGCGACGGGACCGGTGACCACGCGTGGGGTCATTTTCCCGACACCACACCGCTCTACGGCGAACTGGCCGGTCGGGGCCTCCTCGATTCGAGCATTCCCGCGCTGATCCCCTGACGAGGAGACGAACACCAGCCATGTGCGGACTGCTCACGTACATCAGCGCCACCGCGTCGGCGAACTCCGTGCTGAGCGGGATCTCCGGCGCGCTGACGACCCTGCACCACCGCGGCCCGGACGCGACCGGCATCAACGTCGTCGGCCACGACGTCGTGATGGGTTTCAAACGGCTGTCCATCATCGACGTCGAGAACAGCGACCAGCCGTTGGAGTACTCCGACGGACGGTACGCCATCACCTTCAACGGCGAGATCTACAACTACGTGGAGCTCCGCGAAGAACTGACCGCGCAAGGCGCGACGTTCCGCACCAAGGGCGACACCGAGGTGATCGTCGCCGCGTACCACCATTGGGGAACCGCCGCGGTGAAACGGTTGCGCGGCATGTTCGCCTTCGTCATCTGGGACCGGCTGGAGCGGGTCGCGTTCGGCGCGCGCGACCCGTTCGGCATCAAACCGTTGTTCCACCTGATGACCGGGCACGGCGTGTTCTTCGCCAGTGAGAAGAAAGCGCTGCTGCCGTTCTGCTCGTGGGGCGACGACACGCTCGACCACGCGAGCCTGTCGCACTACCTCACGCTCCAGTACGTGCCGGAACCGGCGACCCTGCACCGGCAGATCGGCCGGATCGGGTCGGGCGAGTCCTTCACCTACCGGCCGAACGGACCCGACAGCGGTATGGCCACCCGTCGCTACTGGCGCCCGGAGTTCCGGCCGATCCCGCAGGGCGACCCGGAGTTGTTGTACGGCCGCATTCGCGACGCGCTGCGGGAAAGCGTCCGGATCCACATGCGATCGGACGTGCCGGTCGGCGCGTTCCTGTCCAGCGGGATCGACTCGACCGCGGTGGTGGCGCTGGCCCGTGAGGTCAACCCGGACATCCTGACGTTCACCGCGTCACTGGAGGTCGACGGGTACTCCGAACTGCCCGTCGCCGAGGAAAGCGCGCGCCACCTGGGCGTGACGATGCACCCGGTCCCGGTCGACGCCCAGATGATGATGGACGCCTTGCCCAGGATCATCTGGCACCTGGACGAACCGGTGGCCGATCCCGCACTCGTGCCCTTGTACTACGTGGCACGCAAAGCACGGGAACACGTGACCGTGGCGTTGTCCGGCGAAGGATCGGACGAGTTCTTCGCGGGCTATCGCGTCTACCGGGAACCGTTGTCGCTCAAGCCGGTCACCGGCCTGCCGCCGGGTGTGCAGCGCGGCCTGCGTGCCGTGTCCAAGGCGATTCCGCGGGGCGTGAAAGGCAAGAGCTTCCTGGAACGCGGCACGACCCCGATCCAGCAGCGGTACTACGGCAACGCGCGGATGTACACCGAGCAGGAGAAGTCCGTGCTGCTCAAGCAGTATGACCCCAGCGTGAGCCACACCGACGTGACCGGGCCGGTCTACGCCGAGGCCGCGCACCTCGGCGACGTGGAGAAGATGCAGTACGTGGACCTCTATACGTGGCTGCGCGGTGACATCCTGGTGAAGGCCGACCGGATGTCCATGGCGAACTCGCTGGAGGTCCGGGTGCCGTTCCTGGACTACGCGGTGTTCGACGTGGCCTCGTGCGTCCCGGCCGAGCTCAAGCTGCCGCCCCGCTCGGCGGAGACGAAGTACGCGCTGCGACGGGCGTTGGAAGGCGTTGTGCCGCCGCAGATCGTCAACCGGGTGAAACTCGGCTTCCCCACGCCGATCAGGGTGTGGCTGCGCGGCGAGATGCACGAGTGGGCACTGCACGTCCTGGACTCGTCCAAAGCCGGGCACCTGATCGACATCGACTACGTCCGCCGTCTGCTCAACGAGCACAGGAAGGGCGCCGCCGACCACAGCCGCAAGATCTGGACCGTGCTCGTGTTCTGCCTGTGGTACGAGATCTTCGTGTCAGGCAGTCTCGATCCGCGACCGTGAGGATCTGCTCACGAGGTGGCGCCAAGGGTGCTGACCACCGACGTGGTGATCGTGCTCGCGCCGATCTCGGTGCCGGGTTCGATCGCCGGGTTGGACGGCTGCGGCCCGGCCAGCGTGCGCGTGCCGATGAACTCGCCGGTGACCATGTCGATGACCAGTTCCTGGCGTTCGCGCTGGTCGTCGAGGCCGAGCGCGACACCGCTGCGCCCGTCCACTGTGGTCCGCCGCTCGATCACCCTGACACCGGGGATCAGGGCGAGCGCGCGGTACCACTGGGCGCGCAACTGCGCGGTCATCAGGCCACGCGTGAGCGCGTCGATTCCGGCCTTGAACATCATCGACGGCTTCTGCGGACCGTACTGCGTGGCCAACGCGTCCAGTTGTTTGTTCAGCTGCACGGGATCCCGCGGCAGCGCGGCATAGAAATCGAATCGGTCCAGCGTGTCGCATTCGATGCCACCCGGGCCCGCGGGAGCACCGATGTTCTTGCACCTGCCGGTGCGCGTCTCGTCGGGCACCCGGGACGCGGCGATGCGCGCGCCCGCGTCGGCGGGCATGTCCGCCAGGTTCTTGGGTTCACCGATGCTCGTGCGGCGGATCTGCCGGATCCCGTTGGGGACTGCGGGGATCCAGCGCTCGATCAGCTCCTCCTGCAGGTACGGGTAGATGGTCTTCTTCTTGGTCCCGTCCGGGACGCCGTAGGTGATCCACCTGCGTTCGGCGACGTAGCGGTACTGGCCGGGCTCGATCGGTTTGTCCACCGCGCCGACGTCCGTGATGTCCGCGGCCTTGTTGAGCACTTCCGGCGCGGAGGCCAGCGGGAGTTCCTCGCCGGGAGACGGCGCGGTCCGGACGACCACGACCGCCGCGGCCAGTGCGATGGCACCGGCCGCAGCCGCCACCGGGATCGCCCACCGGCGCCTGGCCCGCCGCGGCCGGACGCCGTCGATCTCGTCCATCAGCCGCTGTCGCGCGTCGGCCAGGCCGGCGGGGGCGGCACGGGCATCGCGGTGCAACATCGCGAAGGCCTCGTCGAGTTCCTTCATCGGGCGGCGTCCTTCGCGGAGTTCGTGAGCAGGGTCTGCAGACGGGTGCGCAGGCGGTGCAGGCGGGACCGGACCGTGCTCGCCGGGATGCCCAGTGCGTCGGCCACCTCCGCCGGTTCGAGACCGGCCCACGAGGTCAGCAGCAGCACGTCCCTGTCCTGCTCGCTGAGCTTGGCCATGGCGGCCGAGAGGGTGCGCATGTGCGCGGCGGCGTCGACCCGGTCGGCCACCAGCGTGTCGTGGTTCTCCACGGTCGGTTCGGCCGCGCCTGCCTTCGCTGTCAGCCGGAAACCGCGTTCCTCCCGCCGGGCGTGGTTGCGCAGGAGGTTCGTGGCGATGCCGTACAGCCAGCTGCGCACGGTTGCCTGTTGCGGGTCGTACGTCGTGCGTCTTCGCAGCGCGATGAGGAAGGTCTCCGCGACGAGGTCGTCGGCCACGTCGGCGCCGACACGGCCGGCGAGGTAGCTCCGGATCGGCCGGGCGTGCTCGTCGAACAGCCACGCGAAGACCTCCTTCGGATCTCGCGTGACCAGGTCGGGCCGCTCAGCTCGCTCGCCGATGTGGATCACGATATGAGTTGTCGCGAACCCCCACCCGCATCACCTTCGCCCACCCGAGTGAGGCGCAGGTCACATCGTGAGGTGCCGGTCGGCTTCCGGGAGCCACACCTGCCCGGCGCGCGGTGGCTGGTAACCCCGGCGGACGTACTCGATCAGTTCCGGCAGCGCCGAGTGCGGCTTGCGCCGGTGCCACAGCAGCGAACACAGGTAGGACGGCACCGGCGGGTCGATCGGGACGCGGACCACGCGGGAGTGCCGGGGCAGCGCCACCAGCGCGCCGACCAGCCCGACCGTGGCCGGGAATTCGGCGAAACGGCCGACGAAATACTCCCAGCCGAAATCGGGACCGCCGGTGTCGATGTGCAGGCCGAATTCCTCGGCGACCCGGTCGTAGAATTCGGCCCATTCACTTCCCGGCTCGTTTCCCGGCATCCAGATCCGGGTGCCGGACAATTCCCGCATCGCCACACTCGATCGTTTCGCCAAGGGGTGCTCGACGTTCACGAGCACCTCGGAGGCCTCGAGGTACGCGGGGATGGCGGCGATCCCGTCCTGCTCGAGCGAGCCGACCACGCGCGCGAACGCCGCGTCCACCGTGCCAGCCTTGAGCGACTCCCTGGCTTCCCTGAGGCCGCGGGACGGCACGATCTCCAAGCCGATGTTCGTCGTGGCGTGGAACCGGCGAACGAGTTCGGTGGACGCGAGGCGCGTGTCGAGCACGTCCACTCGCAACGGCAAACGCTTGCCACGCAACATGTCCACCGTCTGGTCGGCCAGAGCCAGCAGCTTGCGCGCGTGCGGAAGGAATGCCGCGCCCTCCTTGGACGGCGTCGTGCCCGACCGCAGCCTCGACAGCAGGACCGTGCCGTACTCGGCCTCGAGCTTGGCGATCCGCCGTGACACCGCCTGCTGGGTGATGCCCAGCTCCGCCGCGGCCTCGCCGAAGTGCCCGAAGTCCGCGACGGCCACGAACGCCCGCACAGCGGCCAGGTCCAGATCGCTCACGGGCGCAACATTAGCCTGCCTTGGCAAGACAATTGTTGGTTGTCGCGGTGAGCGTGTCGTTTGTTTGCCCGCGCGGTGCCGTTTCGGCTCGAATACGCCGGTGTCCTCCTTCGTTCACCTGCACGTGCACACCGAATACTCGATGCTGGACGGCGCCGCGAAGATCGGGCCGCTTTTCGGCGAGGCCGCCCGGCTGGGGATGACCGCGGTGGGCATGACCGACCACGGGACCATGTCCGGTGCCGACGAGTTCTTCCAGGTCGCCACGAAGACCGGGATCAAGCCGATCATCGGGGTGGAGGCGTACCTCGCGCCCGGCAGCAGGCTGCACAAGAAGCCGGTGTTCTGGGGCCAAGGCGGTGACGTCGTCGGCGGCGATGTCTCCGGCGCCGGCGCCTACACCCACATGACGATGCTGGCGCGGGACGCCACCGGACTGCGCAACCTGTTCAAGCTGTCCTCGCTGGCCAGCGTGGAGGGCTACTACCGCAAGCCGCGGATGGACCGCGAACTGATCGCCGCGAACGCCGAGGGGATCATCGCGACCACCGGCTGCCCGTCCGGCGAGGTCCAGACCCGGCTGCGGCTCGGTCAACGCGACGAGGCACTGCGCGCGGCAGCCGACTACCGCGACATCTTCGGCCGGGACAACTTCTTCGTCGAACTGATGGACCACGGCCTGACCATCGAGAAAGTGGTCCGCGACGGCCTGCTGGAGATCGCGGCCAAGCTCGGCCTGCGCCCGGTGGCCACCAACGACTCGCACTACGTCACCAAGGACCAGGCCGACGCGCACGCCGCGCTGCTGTGCGTCCAGGCGGGCAAGACCCTCAACGACCCGACCAGGTTCAAGTTCGACGGCGACGGCTACTACCTGCAGTCCGCCGAGGAGATGCGCGCGTACTGGGACACCGAGGTTCCCGGCGCCGCCGACACCACGTTGCTGATCGCCGAACGGATCGAGTCGTACGCCGAGGTATGGGAACACCGCGACCGGATGCCGCTCTACGAGCCGCCCGCGGGGCACGACGTGCAGTCGTGGTTCCGCGCGGAGGTGATGCGCGGGCTCGGACGGCGGCTGCCGGGTGGCGTGCCCGGCGAGTACGTCCGCCGGGCCGAGTTCGAGATCGACGTCATCGTGCAGAAGGGATTCCCGGCGTACTTCCTGATCACCGCCGACCTGATGAACCACGCGCGGGAGGTCGGCATCCGCGTCGGCCCCGGCCGTGGCTCCGCGGCCGGATCGCTGGTGGCGTACGCGATGGGCATAACCAACCTCGACCCGATCGAGCACGGCCTGCTGTTCGAACGGTTCCTCAACCCGGAACGCGTGTCCATGCCCGACATCGACATGGACTTCGACGACCGCCGCCGCGGCGAGATGGTGCGGTACGCGACCGAGAAGTACGGCTCCGACCGGATCGCCCAGGTGATCACGTTCGGCAAGATCAAGACGAAGGCGGCGATCAAGGACGCCGCCCGCGTCCACTTCGGACAGGCCGGGTACGCCGTCGCCGACCGGATCTCCAAGGCGCTGCCGCCGCCGGTCGCCGCCAAGGACATCCCGCTGTCGGGCATCACCGACCCGAAGCACGAGCGCTACCCGGAGGCCGCCGAGGTCCGTGCGCTGATCGAGAGCGACGCGGACGTCTCGACGATCTTCGAAACCGCGCGCGGCCTGGAGGGACTGATCCGCAACGCGGGCGTGCACGCCTGCGCGGTGATCATGTCGTCCGAGCCGCTGATCGACGTGATCCCGTTGTGGCGCAGGGACGACGGCGCCATGATCACCAGCTGGGACTACCCGTCCTGCGAGGCCATCGGCCTGCTCAAGATGGACTTCCTCGGCCTGCGCAACCTCACGGTGATCGGTGACGCGATCGACAACATCGAGGCCAACCGCGGTGAGACCGTCGACCTCGACGGCCTCAGGACCGACGACGGGAAGACCTACGAGCTGCTCTCGCGAGGCGACAGCCTCGGCGTGTTCCAGCTCGACGGCGCCGCCATGCGCGACCTGCTGCGCCGGATGCGTCCCACCGGTTTCGAGGACATCGTGGCCGTGAACGCGTTGTACCGGCCGGGACCGATGGCGATGAACACGCACAACAACTACGCCGACCGCAAGAACGGCAGGCAGGCGGTCGAGCCGATCCACCCAGAACTGGCCGAGCCGCTGCGCGACATCCTCGCCGAGACCCATGGCCTGGTGGTGTATCAGGAACAGATCATGCAGATCGCCCAGCGCGTCGCCGGTTTCTCGATGGGCCGCGCGGACGTGCTGCGCCGCGCGATGGGCAAGAAGAAGAAGGAAGTGCTGGAGAAGGAGTTCGAGGGCTTCCGGGAAGGCATGCGCGCCAACGGTTTCTCCGACGCTGCCGTGCAGGCGCTGTGGGACACCATCCTGCCGTTCGCCGGGTACGCGTTCAACAAGTCGCACGCCGCCGGATACGCGCTGGTCGGCTACTGGACCGCGTACCTCAAGGCCAACTACCCGGCGGAATACATGGCGGCGCTGCTGACCTCGGTGTCGGACAACAAGGACAAATCCGCTGTCTACCTGTCCGAATGCCGTCAGCTCGGGATCAAGGTCATGCCACCGGACGTCAACGAGTCCGCCCACCGGTTCGCCGCGGTCGGCGACGACATCCGCTTCGGCCTCGGCGCGGTCCGCAACGTCGGCGCCAACGTCGTCGACTCGATCACCGAGACCCGCGCGGTCAAGGGCAAGTACAGCTCGTTCAGCGACTTCGTCGAGAAGTCGGAACTGGTGTGCTGCAACAAGCGCGTCCTGGAGTCCCTGATCAAGGCCGGGGCGTTCGACTCGTTCGAGCATCCCCGCAAGGCGCTGTTCGACGTGCACGAGGAAGCCGTCGACGCCGTCGTGGGGCTCAAACGGCGCCAGGCGATGGGCCAGTTCGACCTGTTCGGGTCCACACAGGACGAAAGTGACTCGTCACCGTTGGCGCACTTGCGGTTCACCGATGACGAATGGCCGCGCAAACAGCTGCTCGGGCTGGAACGGGAGATGCTGGGGCTGTACGTCTCGGCGCACCCGCTCGACGGCGCCGACCACGTCCTGCGCAGACACGCGCCGAAACCGATCGCGGCGCTGCTGGCCAACCCGCCGCGTGAGGGCGAGGTCGTCATCGCCGGGATGATCTCCTCGCTGGAGCGCCGGGTCAACAAGAAGGGCGAGAGCTGGGCGATCGCCGCGGTGGAGGACCTGGACGCCGCGATCGAGGTGCTGTTCTTCCCCAAGAGCTACAGCGTCCTGGCCGCCGACCTGCTCGAGGACGCGGTCGTGCTGGTCAAGGGCAGGGTGAACTGGCGGGAGGACAAGATGTCCGTCTTCGGATCCGACCTGGGCACACTGGACGTCAGCGTCACCGAGGAACCACCGCTGACGCTGGAGATGCACGCGACCGACGTGGACCGCGACGCGGTCGCCGAACTGCGCTCGACCTTACGCGCGCACAGCGGCACCACCCCGGTACGCATCGTCGTACGGCACGCGCGGCGGCGCACCACCCTCGCGGTCGACGACTACCCGGTGACCGTCAGCTCGGCGTTGCTGGGTGAGCTGCGATCCGTTCGGGGAGTGAAAGTGGTGGCAGCAGACTGAGAACCGTTTCCTCCGTGCCGTGGTCAGAATGTGGCGATCGGGTTCACCGGGCTGCCGGACGTACCGGCGAAGCGGACCGGCGCGACGGTGAGGTGGAAGTCCCACTGGCCGAGTTCGGCAGCCGTCCGCACGCACGCCTCCAGGTCGCAGTTGTCCAGCAGCCACAGGCCCATCGCGACGAGGCTCACGGCGTGAACCGGCATCAACACGTCGTCGTACCCCGACGGCTGAACGTCCTGAGGCGTGTCGGCGCCGATCAGCGCGACCTCCCGCGCATGCAGCCACGGCAGGCAGGACGCGTGCCAGCCGGCCTGCGTGAAACCGGCTGTCGCGCCGGTCTCGTGCCGGGCGCGGCCGAAGCCGGTCCGCAGGAGCACCGCGTCACCGGGGCCCACCCGCACGCCCTGACGGCGTTCGGCCTCCTCGAGGTCCTCGGGGAACACGCCCTGCCCCGGCTCCAGCCACGGCACATCGCGGACACTCGCGATGTCCAGCAGGACACCACGTGTGACGATCCCGTTCGCCGCCGCCGTGACCGCCGCCCACGCCGATCCTGTTGCGGCGTCGACCAAGTCGTGCGGTCGTCCGTTGTACATCTTGCCGTCCCAGTAGAGGTGGCACGGCGAGTCGATGTGGGTGATGGTGTTGCCGTGGAACGAGATACCGAGCCGCTCGGACGAAAAGCCCCAACGCCGGTCGTTGTGGAACGGCGGCGGCATGTTCCCGGCGCCCGGCATGTCGGCGGCGCACGGGCACGTCGTCGTCGACCGCTCCATCTCCTCCGGTACGGCGACTTCCCACGCGCACGACACGCTCTTGCCGTGGCGCACGGCACGCGCCGCCGCCAGCCGGGCGTCGTCGGTGATGTGGTTCAGAGTTCCGAGCTCGTCGTCGTCGCCCCACCGTCCCCAGTTCGACAACGTGCCGAAGTACCCGAACACTTCGTCCTGTGTGGGCAATGGCCGCCCTGCCGTCATCCCAGCATCTCCTTAGGTCAGGCGGTACGGTACGGCACCCCGGCGGTGCGCGCTCCAAGGTGGCCCGGTGAGTGGGAACGAGCGGATCGCCGGGTTCTGGCGCTGGTGGGCCGGACGGTCGGACCGGATCGCCGCCGCCATCGGCGCGGGAACCGTGCCGGAGTGCAGCGACGAGATCTCCGCGCAAGTGGACGCGTTGCACCAGGACCTGCAATGGGAGCTGGCGCCTGGCCGCCGCGCGCAGCACGCGCTGGTCGTCACAGCAGGCGGCAACCCCGAACTGCGACCACTGGCCGAACGCTGGTTCCGTACCGCGCCGCAGGGCGATCCCGTGTGGGAGTACCGCCCGGCGCGCGCCGCCGACCCGCAGGCGCTGCGGCACGACCTGGCGTCCGGGCCGCACACGCTCGGGCTGGACCAGACCGAACTGGCCATCGCGATCGACGAGGACCGCCAGCTGCTCGACGTGAGCGTGCACCACCCGCTGTTCACCGACATGCCGGAAGAACCGCGCAACCGCGTCTCGTACCTCGTCCTGGACTGGCTGCTGGGTGAGGACGGCGTGGAACGCTGGGTCGGCGCGATCGAGTCCGTCGTCGAACGGCCGGACGACGCACTGCCCGCCGAAGCGCTCCCGGAGATCGTCGACGGCCTGGCCGAGCGCAACCCCGACGGCAAGTGGGCGATGCTGGAGGGACGCGGCGAGGACGGGTCCGTGCTGCTGGTGACCGCCCGGCGACCGCTCAAGTGGATCGACTACCCGCTTTTCGACCAGCACATCGGCGTGACACTCGGGTACACCGAGCAGCACCCCGCCGGCCTGCCGTCACCGGAGGCGCTGACGTGGCTGCGTGAAGCCGAGGACGAGCTGACCGGCATCCTCGGCGACAGCGCGGTCCTCGCCGCCGTGGCCACCGTCAACGGCCAGCGGACGTTCCACCTGTACGCCGACAGCCAGGACCGGACCGCCCGCGACCGCGCGTCGAAATGGACAGAAGCGACGCACGGTGCGCGGGTCGAGGTCTACACCGATCCGGGCTGGCGGACCGTCAGCCGTTTCGCGTGAGCTTCTCGTAGCCGACGAGCCGGACGCAGGTCGCGACGCCGTCGATGGCCTGCTCCAGCTCGGCCATGTCCGGGAAGGTCGGCGCGATCCGGATGACGCTGTCGGCCGGGTCGTCCTTGTACGGGTGCGTCGAACCGGCCGGGGTCAGCGCGATCCCCGCCTCCTTGGCCTTGGCCACGACGTCCTTCGCGCAGCCGTCGGGCACGTTCAGCGTGACGAAGTAGCCGCCCTTGGGCTGCGACCAGGTCGCCAGGCCGTCGAGCTGCTTACCGAACACGCGTTGGACCACGTCGAACTTCGGCTGGATGATCTCGCGGTGCTTGCGCATGTGCGCGCGGACGCCGTCGGCGTCACGCAGGAACAGCACGTGCCGCAGGTGGTTGATCTTGTCCGGCCCGATCGAGCGCTTGCCGCTGTGGCCCAGCAGCCACTTCACGTTGGCCTCCGACGAGCCGAAGAACGCCACACCGGCCCCGGCGAGGGTGACCTTCGAGGTGGAGCCGAACACGAACACGCGGTCCGGGTTGCCGGCCTGCGCGCAGGCCGAGAGGATGTCGGCGACCTGGACTTCCTCGTCGGTCAGGTGGTGCACGGCGTACGCGTTGTCCCAGAAGATCCGGAAATCCGGGGCAGCGGTCGTCATGGCGGCGAGGCGGCGGACGGTCTCGTCGCTGTAGGTGGTGCCGTCCGGGTTGCTGTACTTCGGCACGCACCAGATGCCCTTGATCCCGGCGTCCTCGCTGACCAGGCGCTCGACCTCGGCCATGTCCGGGCCGTCGGCGGTCAGCGCGACGGGGATCATCTCGATGCCGAACCGCTGGCACAGGTCGAAGTGCCGGTCGTAGCCGGGAACCGGGCAGAGGAACGCGATCCGCTCCTCGTCGGCCCAGCGCCGCTCGGCGCCGGGCAGCACACCCAGCAGCGAGTGCACGACGCTGTCGTGCATCAACTCGAGGCTGGAGTTGCCCTGCGCGAGCAGTTGCGAGGCCGGGACCTGCAGCAACTCGGCGAAGATCGCCCGCAGTTCGGGCAGGCCCTGGCCGCCGCCGTAGTTGCGGCAGTCGGTGCCGTCGGCGGCCCGGAAGCCATGGTCGCCGGGCAGGCCGAGCAGGTCGTTGGCCAGGTCGAGTTGTCGTGCCGACGGCTTGCCCCTGGTCAGGTCCAGCTTGAGGTTCTTCTCCAGCAGCGCGGCGTAGTCCTTCTTGGCCGCTTCGAGCCGGGCTGACACGTCGTTGTTCAGGTCAGTGGTCACGGGGACTTCCTTTGGGGCTTGCCGTTGGCGTCACCGGAACGTTATAAGGCGGCCGGATCGGGCCACGAACCGGTGCCCGTTTCAATCCCCGGCCCGGCCGAGACGCGACTTCGATGAGGATTCCCAGGCCCACCCGGCCATGATGAGGGCGACAGGGCCAACAGCACACCGAGGCCCCCGCCCGCTGCGGCTCCGGCGCGTCCTCCAGCAACACCGCCGAGAACGGCGCTGCCTCGTTCACCCGCCGGAACGGTGAGACGCCCTCGACCGCGTAGTACAGCGTCGCGCCAGGCGAGAACAGGTCGCTGGCAGCACTGTCCCGTCTTCGGCCAGCATGACGTTGGCGGGCTTGACATCCCTGTGCACGACACCCGCGCCGTGTGCCTTCACATGGTCGTCCAATGACGAACCGTCGATCAGGTCCATGACAATCCACGGCAGACCGTCCTGCACGAGGATGTCGTGAATCGCGACGATGTTCTCGTGCTTGCGCAGGCGGGCGGCGTTGCGGGCCTCGCGGGTGGCGCGTTCCAGCCGTTCGGCGCGTTCGGTCTGTGACAAACCACGTGGCAGATCCAGCTCTTTGACCGCGAAATCCAGTCCAAGCGCCTCGCGGTGTGCGCGCCAGACCGTTCCGAAACCACCCGACCCGAGTTCCGCCACCAACCGGTAACGCCCGCCGGCCACGTCACCCCGCGCGGATGTCATGCGACGGGGTTTCCCATGCCGTTGTCGGCTTCGGCGGTCGATGCGGAAAAACACTTCAGTAGAATCGGCTGACGGGGCACCTGGCCGAACAAGAAGGGGAGGCCTTGTGGGCGAGGGCAGCAGGTTGCGCGCGAAGACTGCCAATTTCTTCGTCGCCTGGGTTCAGCGGCGACGTTATTACGCCATCATCGCGGCCGCGCTGATCGTGGTGACTGTCGGTTTGTTGTTCTTTGCCAGATCATTGTCCGACTACGGCAAGAATCTCAGTCTCAACCTCGGTGCCGACCTGATCGGCACCATCGTCGTGCTGTTCCTGATCGCGCCGTTCCTGACCAAGGCCGACCGGCTCAACGAGGCCGTTCTCGACCGGTTCAACCACCGGGCGTTCATCCGGCAGGCCGCGGGCGCCCGGCACCAGATCAAGATCATGGAACTCTGGACGGACCTGCTGCAGGGCGGCTACCAGGACGAGTTCCTCGCCGCGCTCAAGGAAGTGCTCAGCCGCAAGGTCGAGGTCCGCATCCTGCTGCTCGACCCGGACGCGCGTGCCGCCGAGCAGCGCGCGGACGACCTGTTGCAGCAGACCGACGTGGTCGACAACATCCTGGACAACCTGCGTGTGCTCAACGAGTTCAAACGCGACCTGCCCGAGCACATGCGCAAGTACCTCGACGTGCGCATCTACTCCGCGCTGCCGCCGGTGCAGATGTACCGCGTGGACGACCACGTGATCGTGTCGTTCTACCCGGTCAACATGACCTCGTGGAACGCCGCCCAGTACCAGACCAGCCCGCAGGCGCAGCTCGGCCAGTTCGTCGGCACCAAGTTCGACGAGCTGTGGGACGCGCGCAGCACCCGCTGGCTCGACCAGTTCTGGTCGCTGGTCCTCGAGGACGAGCAGGGCGAGCGGTACGAGACCCGGTTCGTCGCCGTGGACGAGCAGATCTACGTCAGCGGCCGCAAGATCGTGGAACGCAACCTGCGCAGCGGAATCGACGGCATGCCGGTGTGGATCGTCGACGGCAACTCCAAGGGCGAGGTGCACCGGTCCCGGCGGTACCTGCTGACGCCGCTCGACCAGACGTCAGCGGATCTCGCCGTCGCGATCGACCACTTCAACCGCAAGTACGGCGCCACGCATCAGGACGTGATCCTCAGACTGACGTCGTCGCCCGAGTAGAACCGCCGAAGCCTCGACGGGTGGAAGCGGGTGTGCATCTCGTGCCGCTGTCCTCGTAGCGCGGCGAGGACAGCGTCCGCGACAGCGGGGGACTGCGTGAACCCACCGGTGTTGTGGCCGCCGGTGACGATGAGCGTGCCGCCGCCGCGGGTTCGCATCGTCTCGAACACGCCGAGGCACGACGCCGTCCACGGCCGGACGCACAGCTTGCGGCTGGCCGCGAGCGTGCCCGCTTCCCGTGCCGCCGCATGGGCTTTCGGGAAGAACCGGCGGATCGTGTCGGCCAGCGCGTCGAACAGCATCTCCAGTTCGGTCGAGTCGATGTTGCCCGGGTCCGTTCCGGTCCAGCCGTATCCGGCGCCGCAGATCAGGATCGGCTCGCCGTCCGGGCCGGTCCCCAGCGTCACGTTGGTCTCCTCGGCCCGGTGGCCCTTGCGGGCGATCTTCACCGAGTGATCCAGCCGCGGCTCGACGTTCGGCACCGTCAGCCACACGCCGAGCATGCCCATGATCTGACCGTGCGATGCGGTGCCGCGCAACAACTCTTCGCCGTACGCGCCAGGAGACAGGACGTAGTGATCGCCGCGGACGACCGTGTCTCCCGCGAGCACGCCGTCCGGCACGCCCGCAGCCGCCCACTGGATACCGGTGATCGTTGTGTCCCAATGGAAGCGGACGCCCTCGGCGGACAGCAAGTCAACCAGCCGCGCCATGAACTTGTGGATGTTCACGGTGAAGCCGACGACCTCGATGCCACCGGCGACCGGCGCGTCCGCGAGCGCCGGGTAGTCCACGCGGACCTGTTCGGGCGTCAGGACTTTCCGGGTCGCGCCGAGCCGTTCGTTGCGCTCGACGTGCCAGCGGTAGTAGTCGTCGTCGGTGTACAGCCGCAGGATGCCGTCGCGGTATCCGTCGAACAAGCCGGGGTCGGAGGCCATCAGCCGCTCCCAGCCCTCGCCCGCGGTCCGGTTGGCGTCGAAGATGTCCCGCGTGTAGCTGTCGGCGAGCCACGCGGGGATGCGGTGGAACTCGTCGGCCCAGTCCAGTTCCCCGGCTGACAGCCCGCCCGGTTTGGCCACGAGCCAGCCGTGGTCGGTGACGGACCGGGTGAGCAGGTCCTTCGACGGCCACGACCGGCTGTTGTAGCTGTCGGCCTCGGTGAGTGTGAACATCCGGCCGTCCCCGCCGCCGCGGGTGCAGCCGTACGCCGTCCAGTCGGCGTCCGCGCGGGGATCCGGCGAGCGCTCGTACACGTCGACCTGATACCCGGAACGCGCCAAAGCCAAGGCGGAAACCAGGTTGACGACTCCGGCGCCGACCATCACCACGGCACGGCCCGCGGTCGCCGTCGGGACGGGTACGCGGTCGGCGAAGTCCCGCTCAGCGGCAGCCAGCGCGGCGCCGACGTCGCCGTCGGGCCGGACGACGGCGTCCGGCTTGAGATCTTCGATCACTTGCGCGACGACGTCGTCACTCGCGGTGACGAGATCCGGCCGGTGGATCACCGCCGACTCGCCTGATGTCCCGGTCGACGGGTGGATCAGCAGGATGCGCACCGGTTCTGCCTTCGCTCGCTCTCACCCCGCATGGTACGTGGTGATCCGGGCGTGTCATCCCTTCGGCAGCTTCGGCTCCAGGTCCTCGGCGATGCTCAGCAGCCGAGGTTCCACCACGTCGGCGGGGACCGGCGAGTCACCGAAGAAGCCCTTGGTGTGCCCGTAGTAGGCGACCTTGAGCAGCGTGGTTCCCTTCAGCACGGCCAGAACCAGGTACGTCCGGCCGCCGTGCTCCCGCAGCAGGTACGCGGAGCGGTCGCCGATCTTCGGGCCGTCCTTGGCCTTGTAGTCGCTCTGGAACTCGTCGACGTACTGCTCGAACGCCTTCTTCTCGTCCTCGGCCAGCACTGCCCGGTCGAGATTCCGGACTGTCACGGTCACCTGGTTGTTCGTCGCGCCGTCCGTGCCCTTGCGGGTGACGTAGCTGCAGGAGAAATGACCGGGGCCGGGAATGCCGTTGCCGGTGTTCACCGACACTTTCGCGGCGTCGAGAACGGACTGGCTCACCGCGCATTCCTTCATCGGCTGCACGCTGGCCGACTCCACACCCGCGTCGGTGTTCGTCTCGACGAGCCGCCAGCCCACGTATCCGCCGCCGCCGAGCACGATCAGGACGATCGCGATGATCGCCAGCACCTTCGGCGCATTGCTCTTCGGCTTGGGCGGCCCCGGTGGATAAGGCGGCTGCCCCCACCCCGGCGGCGGTTGCTGCCCGTAGGGCTGTTGCGGTGGCTGCTGGTGCGGAAGCGGCGGCTGCTGCTGATGCCGCTGGGGCTGTTGCGGCTGAAGAGGTTGCTGCGGTTGTTGTTGCCATCCAGGACCGGACATGTCCCCCCACCTCGATTGTGTAACAGCGGAAGAGTAGACGCGACCACATCGAGTGTCCATTCGACTACCCGGGGAACGGAAAGAGTTCCGCCGCCTGGTGTTCATCCCCCCGTCGTCTGGGCAGGCCACAATGCGCCATCCGTCGTTCGAGGCAGGAGAACCAGTGGTACGTCCGGTTCGGTTGGGTGCGGGCCTGGTGGCCTGCGCGTTGATTCTGCCGGTGACCCCGGCGACAGCGGGCGTCGCCGAGCGTTTCGCGCGCTACGACACGATGCCGGTGTTCCGCAACAGCTCGGCGGCCGAACACACCGCCGCGGAGATCGCCGCGGCCACGGCGGACGGCAGGCTGGTCGTGTACACCGATTCGCCCGCGCGCCGGATCGGGTTCACCAAGGTGGGCAAGCAGCTCACGCCGGACGGGACGCTGGCGATGCCGGGCGAGCCGACGTCCGTGGACATCGTCGGCCGTCTCGCGCTGGTCGCGGTGAACACCTCGAAGTCCTACACCGAGCCGTCGGGTGTGCTCGTGGTTGTCGACCTGGCCACACGCGCGATCGTGGCCGGGCACGACCTCGGCGGCCAGCCCGACTCGATCGACATCTCCGCCGACGGCAGGCACGCGGCCGTCGCGATCGAGAACGAGCGGGACGAGAAGGTCGGCGGCGGCACGATCCCGCAGCTGCCCGCCGGTTTCCTGGCGATCGTCGACCTGGTCGGCGGCCCGGCCGAGTGGACCACCCGCAAGGTGGAGCTGACCGGGATCGCGCAGGTCGCCCCGGACGACCCCGAGCCCGAATACGTCACCATCAACAGCCGCGGCCAGGTCGCGGTCACGCTGCAGGAGAACAACCACATCGCGATCGTGGACCTGCGCACCGGCACGATCACCAAGCACTTCTCCGCGGGAACGGCGACCGTGCACGGCGTGGACACCGCCGACGACGGGAAGATCTCGCCGACGGGCACCATCACCGCGGCCCGTGAGCCGGACGCTGTGGCGTGGCTGGACGACCACACCCTCGGCACCGCCGACGAAGGCGACTACCACGGCGGCTCCCGCACCTGGACGGTCTTCGACGCCGGCTCCGGCGAGGTCGTGTACTCGTCGGGCAACGAACTGCAGCAGGTGGCCATCAAGCAGGGCCAGTACCCGGACGGCCGGTCGGGCAAGAAAGGCGTCGAGCCGGAAGGCCTGGCGGTGGCGACGTTCGGGCGCGACCGGTACGCGTTCGTCGGCATGGAACGAGCGAACCTGGTCGCGGTGTACGACGTGCGCGACCCGCGTAAGCCCCGGTTCCTGCAAGCGTTGCCGACCGGCGTCGGCCCGGAGGGTGTGCTGCCGATCCCGGCGACGGGCACGCTCGTCGTGTCCGCCGAGGAGGACTCCGCCGCCGACAGCGTGCGGTCGTCGCTCAGCGCGTATCGCCTGACCCGCACTCCGCTGCCGTTGTCGTTGGCGCAGAACAAGGGCACGCCGTCGATCGTCTCCGACGGCATCGGGTTCGGCGCGCTGTCCGGCCTTTCCGCGATTCCCGGCGACTTCCGCGACGTGGTGTCGGTGACCGACGCGGCCTACAACCCCACCCGTGTGCTGACGATCGACGTGCTCTCCGCGCCCGCCAGGGTGCACAAGGAGCTCACGCTGACCAAGGACGGCAAGCCCGTCGGATACGACGGTGAAGGCATCGCCGCGCGCCGTGGCGGCGGCTACTGGATCGCGGCCGAGGGCGACGGCAAGAAGTCCCCGAACCTCCTGGTCGAGGTAGCCCCGAACGGCACAGTCACCCGGGAGGTTCCGTTGCCCGACGCCGTCGCGCAGACCGCCACCGGCAACGGCTTCGAAGGCGTGACCGCGACCGGCGGCGGCAAGGACGAGCGGGTCTGGCTGGCCGTGCAGCGCGAGTGGAAGGCCGACAAACCCGGCCAGGCCACGCTGGCCCGGTACACGCCGGCCACGGGGGAGTGGGCGTTCGTCGCCTACCCGCTCGACGCGGCGCCCACCGGAGCCTGGATCGGCCTGTCCGAGGTGACCGCCCTCGACGACCGCACGCTGCTGGTGCTGGAACGCGACAACCAGCGCGGGGACGCGGCCAAGGTCAAGAAGGTCTACCGCGTCGACGTCGGCAGGGTGCGGCCGGTCCCCGCGGGCAGCGAGAAGCCGGTGGTCGCCAAGACCTTGGTCAAGGAGCTGATCCCGGCGCTGACCGCGGGCGGTGCCGCCACGCACGACAAGCCGGAAGGGCTCGCCGTGATCGGCATCGGCCCGTTGCGCAAGCTGGTCGGTGTCGTGGACAACGACGGCCTCGACGACGCGCCGGGCGAATCGGTCTTCCTGCGCCTCGGCTGGCTCTGACGCACCGACCCGGCGCAGGGGTGGCTTCGGCGTTCGCATAGGACTGTCGCATTGGGGCGTCCATGGCGGCGGAATCGGTGATCCCGCCCTGCCCGACGGCCTGCCATCCGGCGAGTACCGCCGCTCGCGGTAGCACCGTCGGACCTCTGTGCCATGCTCCCGGGCGTGATCGTCACGTTCGAAGCCGACCTGTGGTTGTGGGACGCGCGCAAGACCGACAGCTGGACGTTCGTCAGCGTGCCCGAGGCCATCTCCGAGGAGATCAAGGAGATCAGCGCCGGGATCAGCCGCGGCTTCGGCTCGGTCCGGGTGATCGTGACGGTCGGCGCCACCATCTGGCGCACGTCGATCTTCCCCAGCGCGGAGGGCGGCTACGTCCTGCCGGTCAAGCGCGCCGTCCGCAAGGCCGAGGCGCTCGGCGCCGGCGACACCGCGACCGTCATGATCGAGCTCGTCGATTTCTGATCCACAATTCTCCTGTCAAGAGAAAAGTGTCCCAGCTTGGCTGGGAATTCATCTGCGACGTAGGGCGTAAATGCCGGTGCCAATGGGGAAATGCGGCGTATATGGCGGTGACTTCGTTGCCCGGCGCCGGATCTGCCTGATAAGCAGGTCACGACGACCGACGACGGAGGCCCGGAATGCATTCTCGTCAGCTCAGCGTGACCGCGATCGGCGGACCGGAAACGCTGCAAGAACGCGTTGAACAGATCGGGGAACCGGGGCAGGGACAGGCCTTGGTGCGCATCGACGCGGCCGGGGTGTCCTTCGGGGACATCCTGATCCGGCTCGGTGTGATCCCCGGCAGCCCGAAACCTCCCTTCACGCCGGGATTCGACTTCGCCGGCGTGGTGGAGAAGGCCGGCCCCGGCGTCCGGGGCCTCGAACCCGGCCAGCCGGTCGCCGCGCTCGTGCAGACCGGCGGGTACTCCGAGCGCCTGATCGCGCCCGCGGAGCGGCTCGTGCCGCGCCCGGACGGCGCGAACGCGGTGGAGTCGGCCGCGGTGGCGCTGAACTACTTCATCGCGTACCAGATGCTCCACCGCGTCGCGGAAGTCAAGGCGGGCCAGCGCGTCCTGGTGCACGGCGCGTCCGGCGGCGTGGGTGTCGCGTTCCTGCAGCTGGCCCAGCTCGCCGGGATCGAGGTGTACGGGTCCGCGTCGACGGCGAACCTCGACCTGGTCCGCAAGTTCGGCGGGCACCCGATCGACTACCGCAAGGAGGACTTCGTCGACGTCATCCGGGCGCTGCCCGGCGGCTCGGTGTACGCGGCGTTCGACGCGATCGGCGGCTCGCACTTCAACAAGTCCTCGTCGGTGGTCGAACGCGGCGGCATCCTGGTCGCGTACGGCCAGAGCGCCGCACTGGTCGACGGCCAGGCCAGGAAAGCCGTCGGCGCGCGCGGGTTCCTCGGCGGGATCGTGCTGCCCAAGCTGATCCCGAACGGCAAGCGCAGCCTGTTCTACAACGCGTGGAGCCTGGAGAAGACGCACCCGCACGCCTACCGCGAGGACCTCGCGGCCGTGCTGGACCTGCTGGCGCAGGGCAAGATCACGCCGATCATCGCCAAGACCGTGCCGCTCGCGCAGGCACCGGACGCGCAGCGGGAGCTGGAGCGCGGCGCGGTCGGCGGCAAGATCGTGCTCGTCAACGGGGAGTCGCAGTAACCGCTCCCGGCCGGGCGCCGGCGGAGCCGGACAAGCGCGAGATCCTGATCATCTTCGGCGGTCTCGCTCTCGCGATGTTCCTGGCGTCGCTCGACCAGACCATCATCGCCACCGCGCTGCCGTCGATCTCCGGCGATCTGGGCAGCCTGGCGCAACTGTCCTGGATCGTCACCGTCTACCACCTCGCGTCGGCGGCGACGACCCCGCTGTGGGGCCGCAGCAGCGACCTCTACGGCCGCAAACGCCTCTTTGTCGCCTCGATCGTGGTGTTCCTGGTCAGCTCCGCGCTGTGCGGGCTGGCGCAGGACATCGGCCAGCTGATCGCGTTCCGCGCGTGCCAGGGCCTGGGCGCGGGCGGCATGATGACACTGGCCATGGCGGTGCTCGCCGATGTCGTCGCGCCCCGCGAACGCGGCCGTTACCAGGGATATCTGCAACTGGTGTTCACGCTGGCGAGCGTGCTGGGGCCGTTTCTCGGTGGCCTGCTGGTCGACGTCACGTCGTGGCGGTGGGTGTTCTACGTCAACCTGCCGGTCGGTGCCGTCGCGCTGCTCGTGGTGATCACGAAGCTGAAACTGCCGCAGACCCGGTCGAAACGGTCGGTCGACGTGCCCGGCGCGGTCCTGCTCACCGGCGGCGTGGTCTGTTTGCTGCTGGTGACCGAGTGGGGCGGCAAGCGGGCGGCGTGGAACTCCGCGGAGATCCTCGGGCTGATCGCCGGAGCCGTTGTGCTGCTGGGCGTCTTCGCGTTCTGGGAGCGCCGCGCGGCCGAGCCGATCCTGCCGCCGAGACTGTTCCGCAACCCCGTTTTCGTGGTCGTGGCGCTCACGCTGTTCCTGTCCACGTGCATGATGTTCGCCGTCCTGATGTTCACACCGCTGTTCCTGCAGATCGTCGTCGGCGCCAAGGCCACGAGCACCGGCCTGCTCCTGCTGCCGATGACGATCGGGATCACGCTGTCCACCACGATCGCGGGCAAGTTGATCGCGAAAACCGGGCGGTACAAGCACTTCCCGGTGATCGGCCTGGCCATCGCGACCGTCGTCGGGTTCCTGCTGTCCCAGATCACCGAGCACACGTCCCAGCTCACCATGACCACCTACGTACTGCTGTTCGGCGTCGGATTCGGTTTGGTGGCACAGGTGCTGGTGACCGCGGTGCAGAACGGCGCGGAACGGCAGGACATCGGCATCGCGACGGCGTCAGCGAACTTCTTCCGGTCACTGGGCGCGTCGATCGGGTCGGCCGTGCTCGGCTCGGTGTTCGCCAGCCAACTCGCCGAACACCTCGGCGCGGGCGCGGGCGGGATGAGCGCGCAGGCGATCCAGGCTGTCCCGCAGGAGATCCAGCACCTGCCCGCCGCCGCACGTGAGGCGATCACCACCGGCGTCACCGAGTCGGTCACGACGGTCTTCCTGATCGCCTCGATCATCGCGGCCGGGGCCGTCTGCACCATCCTTTTCCTCAAAGAGAAGCCGTTGCGCAAGACGCAATGAAATGTACGACAGGATGCGTATTGCTATGAGCAAGATCGCGTACGGGGAATGCCGCCAGGTGCCCGACGCGCCACACAGCGCGACACTGGATGCTTGAGGCATGGCAAACAAGTCATGGCGGACCTTCGGGGTTCGCGCCTCCGACCTCGAACGCGAGGACACCGCGCACCGGATCGAGGCGGCCAACGGCGAGGGGCGGCTTTCCCTCGCCGAGGCCGAACAGCGGCTGGCCGCGGCGTACGCCGCGACCTACCGGTACGAACTGCGCAGGCTCGTCGACGACCTGCCCGACCGGCACGTCCCCGCGCCCGGTTCCGGGGCGCGGGACATGCGGTTGTGGTTTCTCGTGCACATCGGTGTCGTGGCCGCGCTGACCGGTTTGCTGATCTACCGCTGGGCGGTGGCACCGATCGAGTTCTTCTGGCCGATCTTCCCGTTGGCCGTGCTCGCCGCGAGCCTCGTCGTGCACGGCTGGTTCCGCTTCTCCGGCCGGTCGGTCGGTCGGGCCACCATCCTCAGTGGCCCGCCGCCGGACAAACCGGACCTCTAAAGGCCTTGTGCGAAGCGCAAGAAGCCGTGCGGGTCGTAGTGGCGCTTGGCCCGCTGGAGCCTGGGGTGGTTGCTGCCGTAGTAGGCCCGGCGCCAGTCCGGCAGGGCGGCGTCGATGAAGTTGACTTGTCCTTCGCCGTTGCCGTACCGCCTGGCCACCTCGAATCCCTTGGCGGTCCACGATCCGATCGACGCTTTCACCTCGCCGGACGGTGCCGCGGTGCGAACGCCCGCGGTGTACGTGAAGTAGTGCTGCGCGCCGCGGTGGACGTACGCGGTCGCCGACGGTGCCACGCGGTTGATCTGCCCACCGAGCCCGCCCCAGCTCATCAGCCGGAACTGGCCCGCCGCCGGATCCGCCTCGTAGACCGCAAGCGCCTCGCTGATCGCCGAGGTCGTCAACGGCCGTCCGCCCAGCCGACCTCTGGCGAGCACGAAGCTCTGCCGTGGCAGGGTGGCCTCGGGGTTGTAGCCGACTCGGTGACATTGCTGGACGGTCTTGGTGCCGCACCCGAACATCCGCATCATCGCGTCGACGTACGTCAGATCGTCGGCGGACCGGTTGACCGGCGCCGAACCGACGGCCGAGACGAGTTCGCCGAGCTGTGGGTCCACAGTGGTCACTGGTCCGCCGAACCAGCTGCCGGACACGAACAGCGACGGTTGGCTTCCGGGTGCCGCGTTCTGGTTCATCACGGTCAGGTTCGCGGTCAGGTCGTCCGGCGCCACGGCCAGCCACGGCAGGAAGGCGGCGATCACTTCGGCGGCGCGGGCGTACGGCCAGCTGAGGTTGAAGCTCACCATCCGTGTCGTGGTCACCGGCGCGATCTCGTAGCGTGTCACCACACCGAAATTGCCGCCACCGCCGCCGCGTAACGCCCAGAACAGCTCAGGTTCGCGCCACGGCGAACACCGCACCAGCCGGCCGTTCGCGAGCACGACCTCGGCCGACAGCAGCCGATCGCTTGCCACGCCGTACTTGCGTGACAACGGGCCCACACCGCCGCCTTGCAGGTAGCCGCCCATCCCGACGGTCGGGCAGTTGCCCGTGATCGCCGAGAGACCATGGGGGCTCAGCGTGGCCAGCAGGTCGACGCCCTGCACGCCAGGGCCGAGCCGGACCGAGCCGTGGCCCACGTCGATCTGGTTGAGCCGGGAGACGTCGAGAACCAGGCCGGTCGTCGTGGAGTAGCCCGCGGCCGAGTGGCCGCCGCTGCGCACAGCGACGGCGATGTCGTTGTCCTGTGCGAATCGCAGGCACGTCCGGACGTCGCCGGTGTTCTCGCAGTAGGCGATCGCCCGCGGCAGGACGTCGTCGAAGGCCGCGCTGTCCAGTTGCCGGGCTTGGGCATACGTGGCATCGCCCGGTAGCACGACGTCGCCGGACAGGTGCCGCCGTAGCCGTTCCCACCGCGTACGCGGCGGGCCCGCGGTGGCCGTGCCGGACCACAGCAGCGCCCCGGCCGTCGCGCCCATTCCCGTACGCAGCAACGTCCTTCTCGTGATCATGGATCCGCTCCCTCGCTCGACTGCGGATCCACGCTGGCATCAGGAAACGGACCTTGTCGCGGTGCCGGGCCGCATTTCCCCGCCGCCTGGGACAAGGTTCCCAGGCGGCGAGGGCGGTCACGTCCCCTTGAGCTCGGCCACCACCGGCGCGAACTTCTCCAGGTAGAACGAGTTGACGGTGAAGTACGAGATGCCCAGCCGTTCGCGTTGCCTGCGGACGGTCTCGACCATCTGCTCGGTCGTGCCCGCCAGCACGGTCACAGCACCGGAAGCGGCCAGGTCGGCGACGCTCGCGCCGATGAACGGCTGCACCTGCGTGGGCAGGTCCTGACCGGCGGCGATCAGGTTGATGTTGAGCTCGATCTCGCCGAACCGCTCGGCCGCGATGTCCTTGAAGCGGTCCACAATGGCCTGCGCCTCGTCCTCGGTCGTGGCCGGCTTCCACGTGAAGGTGACGGTGTCGGCTTCGCGGGCGGCCAGCCCGAGCAGTTTCGGCCCGGCGCCGCCCATCAGCAGCCTCGGCCGGTCCTCGTCCTGCTTGAGCTGCGCGATCAGCTCGGCCAGCCGGGCGATCCGCTCACCCGGCGTGCCGAGTTGCCGGCCCAGCTTGGCCGCCCACGCCTCGGACCCCGGCCGGCCGGCACCGAGACCGAGCTCCAGCCGCCCGCCGGACAGCCTGGTCAGCGTACGGGCCTGCCAGACGGTGTTCTTGTGGTCCCGGAAGGATTCGGCGAGCACGAACGTGCCGAAGTGCAGCCGGGTGGTCGTCGCCGCGACCCCGGCGAGCAGGGCCAGCGGGTCGTGCTCGCTGACCGGGTCCGGTGTCAGCAGCGTGTCGAACCCGAGTTCCTCGGCACGCCCGGCCAGTTTCGCCAGCGCGGCCACGTCGGGAACCTGTCCGGCGACGATGCCGAAACGGAACGGACGATCAGTCATCACGCAACTCCTTCGGATTCGGCGTTCTCTCCCTCAGATCATGCCGCTGCGCGGGCCCGCCGTCAGGCGGAAACGCCCGATATTCCTAGCCGGCCGGGACGAGTGACTCATGACGCGAGGACCGGGTTGGGGAAGTCTTGACCAGGCAACGACGTGGAGGTGAACCGTGACCGGCGCACAGCTTGTCAAGCACATCACGGAGAAGGTCGTCAACCAGGGCGATTTGTCCATTGTGTACGACCTGTTCGCTTCGGACTATGTGGCGCACAAGACCGGGATGTCGCTGCCGCGTGGTCCCGAGGCGTTCAAGATGTCCGTGCGCCAGTGGCGTGACGCGTTTCCCGACTACCGGGTGGTGATCGAGGACGTCTTCGAGTCGGGGGACCTGGTGACCAGCCGGTACGTGGCCGAGGGAACGCACCTCGGGGCGTTGATGGGGATCCCGCCGTCGGAGAAGGGATTCAAGATCACCGGTACCGAGGTGCACCGGGTGGCGGACGGGAAGGTGGCCGAGTCGTGGCTGGCCGACGACATCCCCCGGCTGCTGAGCGACCTGGGCATCCTGGCCCCGGTCAACACCAGGCCGGGGCAGTGGACGTGAGGAGGGCGGCGCCATGCCGCGACGGCGGCTGATTCTGTTCGAAGTAGACGGTGTGCTGGTCAAGCGCGGCGAGCTGGTCCGCCACCCGGGCGCGGCCGAAGGGCTGGCGAGGCTGAGGCACGAGACGGACGCGGTGCTCTCGGTCGTGACAGCGGACTCGAAGCAGGACGCGCTGAAGAAGACCGACGTGGTCGGGGTGAACCGGTACCTCGATCTGGAAGTCGGCGCCTACGGCTCCGAAACCGTGCAAACGGCACGGAAGAGGGCGAACGCGGCCTACGGCTGCGAGTTCACGGTACTGGCGGTGACGGTGGCTGACGTGGCCAGGTTGCGCCAGGCCGACGAGGTGGTCGCGCTGTCCCCGGCGCAGGGCGCCGACCACGTTCTGGCGAGCCTGCTCGACCTGGCTGATATCGCCGCCGGTGTTCCCAGCTAGTAAGCGAAGAAAAGGAGACGTGATGACCGTCGTGAACACCGAGACCGGGATCGCCACCGGCAGCGTGTGGATCTGGGGCGACAACGCCTTCCGCCAGCAGTGCGACGGGACGACGGAGCCCCGCCTGCTGCCCGCGAAACTGGACGGCCTCGACGACGTGGTGACCATCACCGGAGGCGGCGGCCAGGGCGTGGTGCTGCGAGCGGACCGAACGGTGTGGGCCTGGGGCCGTAACGACCACGGCCAGGCAGGTGACGGGACGAACGAGAACAGGGCAGTCCCAGCCCGGGTGGAAGGCCTGGAAGACGTCGCACAGCTGTCCGGCGGCGGCGGACACACCCTGGCACTGGCGGCAGATGGAACGGTGTGGGCCTGGGGCCACAACGGCCGAGGTGACCTGGGCGACGGAACGACGGACAGCCGAAGCAAGCCGGTGAAGGTCAAGGGCCTGCGAGACGTGACATCGGTGGCATGGGGAGGCGGCCACGGCGTCGCCTTGCGCGCAGACGGAACCGTGTGGTCATGGGGCCACAACCTCTTCGGAGGCCTGGGCGACGGAACGACGGAGACCAGGCTGGAGCCGGTGATGGTCGACCTGCCGAACGTCGTCGAGGTGCACGGCGGAGGAGGGCACACACTAGCCAAGACCGCCGACGGAACCCTGTGGGCATGGGGACGAAACGACCGCGGCCAGGTCGGCGACGGCTCAACGGAAACCCGCCTGAGCCCGGTCCGCGTGGCGGGCCTGGAGAACGTCGACGTGGAAGCATTCATCGGCGGCTACTTCCACAGCCTGGTCCTCGCCACGGACGGAACAGTGTGGATGTGGGGCAACAACGACAGCGGCCAACTGGGCGACGGAACGACGAACAACCGCCCCCTGCCCGCTCAGGTCGCCGGGGTCAGCGGTGTCAAGGCCGTCGCCGGTGGCGGTGGCCGTAACGAGTTCGGACCTGGCGGACACACCGTCGTGCTGCTGGAGGACGGGACCCTCCGGGCGTGGGGCCTCAACGACGCCGGTCAGCTCGGCGACGGCACGACCGGGAACCGGTCCACTCCTGTTGCCGTGCAGGGGATCAAGGACGTGCTCGCCATTGTGGCGGGCGGAGGCTACACGATGGCGCTGGCCTGAGTCGCCGGTTGCCCGCCGCCCTCGGTTCGCAGTTTCCGGCGACTGCGGATCGGGGGCGGCGCTTGCTTTGGCCGGAATTCTGGTTGGACTTGTCCTGGGGTTGGCTTCGGCTTGTCTCGGGCCTGGTTCCGGCCTGCCCCGGGGTTGGCTCAGCTTGTCCCGGGGCCGGTTTCCAGCGCACACCGTGCCTGCGTCTCGCTGTGGACTGTGCATGGTGAGTGTGTAAGCGTGCCCCACCTATGGCCTGCTCGCCGCCGTGTGCTGGGTTTTAACGGATGATGCCTGATTGCGTCAGCGCTGCTGGTTACGTTCCAGTAAAAGAAAAAGACAAGAACCTTCGCAGCCCCACCCGCTGTTGCGGGGCGCTCAAGCCACCTCTGAAGGCCGAAAACCAGAGCGCGGCGACGATTGTACAAAGGGTGGGGCGCCCGTAAGCTTGTGTGCGCGGAGAGCCTCGCGAGCATACGGAATCGCGAAGGCGGACCCGCCAGGGCGAGGCTCCTCCTTCTGCGCTCTCCGAGGGCGCCCCAGGGCCCCTTTCGCCAAATCGGCGCCGCCCCAGCCCACCAAAGGACCAAGAACCAGAGCATGGCCACAGCACACCGAACAGCAGGCCGCAGAAGCCGAACAGCCCGGCCACAACACGGCGAACAGCATGGCGACAGAACCAAAGCCCTGCCCAGCAAGCACGAGGCCCCCTGACAAGAAGTCAGGGGGCCTCGCACACAGCTCAGTAGGCGATCTCGGTGACAGAACGGTAAGTCTGCGCGTCGGCAACAGTGTCCAGCAGGTGACAAGCAAGATCGGCCCGAGAGATGGACCAGCACCCCCGAAGCTTCCCGTCAACCTGAGTCCGATAATCCCCGGTGAGAATCCCGTTGGTCAAACGAGCGGCCCGAACGACAGACCAGTCCAGCTCACTGGCCATGACGAGCCGCTCCATCTCCACCATGTCCGCGTAAGGCTTGCGCAACATGGGGTGGAGCAGGTACTTCGCCACGAGCCACTCGAAGAACTGACTACGAGGCGGAACATGCACGGAGCTGGTGGAAACCACCTGGACCCGACGAACACCCGTCTTCACCATGGCAGCGAGGACGTTGGCCGTACCAGCTGAGTAGACGGTAGTCGCATGACGGCGATACCCGATGCCGAGCGCGGAGACCACAGCATCGGCACCGGAGACCACCTTGGCCACGACCGCAGGGTCGAGCACGTCACCGTGCTCGACCCTGAGCCTGGGGTGCTGGATGGGTATCGCCGCGGGGTTGCGAGCCAGCACCACCACGTCGTGCCAGCGGTCGAGGGCTTGGCGGGTCAGTTGTATCCCTGTCCCGCCTGTCGCGCCGAACACCGCTATCCGCATCAGCTTGCCTTGGCCACCACGTCGACCAGGTCCGCACGGGAGGCACCCGGCAGCTGCGGCGGTGGGCCGCCTGCCAGTGCCTTGCCGATCCGTGCCTTGATCTCCGGATCCTGGTACAGGGTGTCCGGTGTCTTGAGCATCATCATCACGTTCGCCACCCTGCGCCAGACTTCCTCGTCCTTTGTGGACGCGGCGACCGCGATGCCGAAGTTCACCACGCCGGCCGGTGGGCGCTGCGGCGGCTGTCCGGCCACCGTCGCCTCCCACATCGCCGCCCGGCCGCGGTCGTTGATGATCGCTTCCTCCCACCACGGCCGCAGCAGGCGCTCGGTCAGCTCCACGTAGGCCTGCGCCTGCTTCGGGCCGACCTCCGGGTGTTCGTCGAGCATGTCGGCCAGCAGGTACGCGTGTTGCAGGCCCAGTGACACACCACGGCCATAGGACGGGTTCGTCGTGCAGACCGAGTCGCCGATGCCGAAGAACCCCTGCACCGGCTGGGGCAGGCGCAGCGAGTTGTCCAGGCTTCCCATCGCGTGCACCGGTGAGATCGGCTCCGAGTTGCCCGGCGCCACCCAGCCCGCCAGCAGCGGCGTCGCCCTGACCGCCGCGGTGAAGGCTTCCTCGTTGCGCAGGCCCTTCAGCGCGGTGTCGTCCGGCAGGATGCCGAACGAGATCGAGAACGTCTTGTTGTCACCGAGGAACAGCACCGCCGTGTAGTGGTCCCACAGGCCACCCGCGCCGAAGCCGCGGTTGATCGGCCCCGGGGGAGCAGCCGCCGTCAGCTTGTAGAACCGGGTGTAGTAGGTGATCTTGCAGCTCTCGCTCTGCGTGGTCGGCGCGGGCAGGCCCGCGTCGGTCAGCCAGGTCTCCGCAGCCGAGCGCCGCCCGGTCGCGTCGATCACGATGTCCGACGGGTGGGTGTAGCCGCCTTCCAGGCGGACGCCGGTGACCTTGCCGTTCTCGGTGACCAGGCCGCGGACGGTCCTGCCTGCGCTGAAGCGGATGTTCGGGCGGGCCTGCGCGCGCTTGCGCAGCGCCAGTTCGAACGTCGACCTGCGGGCGATCACCATCCGCAGGTCCTTGTCCTCCGGCCGGGGCTCGACCTTGCCCAGCGTCGGTGGCGTGTAGTCGGCGAGTTGGACCTCCGTGCAGCCGGAAGCCAGCAGCTCGTCGTGTACGTCCTTCGCGCGGTCGCGTAGCAGGTTGCAGCCCAGCGACGCGAACGCGTGCGACTGCACGCCCTGTGGCACGGTCGGGCGCTTCGCGGTGAAGGCATCGTCCACTGTCGACGGTTGCGGGTCGGCGGACCGTTCCAGGATCTCGACCTGGTGTCCCTTGTCGGCCAGTGCGATCGCGGCACCGAGGCCGAGCACGCTCCCGCCGATGATGGTCACAGTACTCATACCGTCTGACTCCTCAGGAATTCCAGAACTCGTCCGTCGCGTGCACGTCGTTGGGGTAGGTCCAGAACTCCGCGATCCTGCCGTCCACGATCCGCGCCACGTTCACGAACGGCATCTCCAGCACCTTGCCCTTGCGCTCGTAGCGCGTGTTCAGCAGTGCGTACGCGTGCCCCTCGCTCGCGCCGATCTCCCACGCCTGCATGAACAACTTGCCCTCGGTGAGCTCGAAGATCTTGTTGGCGAACGCGATCGACTCCTGCAGACCCTTGTGGGTACCGGACAGCGGGTTGCGGCCGGGGTAGTGGTGCACCGCGTCCTCGTGCCAGTAGGTGCCCGCGGTCTCCACGTCACCGACGCCGAACGCCGCGTAGACTTTCTTGAGCAGCTGGACGTGCGGGTGCTCGTCGACCGATGTGGTGGTCATCCTCGCTCCTTCGTGGACTAGGCCGGTACCGCGCTGCGCACGGTCCGCTGGACGGCTGAGACGATCTGGCCGGAGTTCGGTGCGTACGCGTCCTCCAAGGCCGGGCTGAACGGGGTCGGCGCGTGCGGCGAGGTGACCATCTGGACCGGGCCGCGCAAGGAGTCGAACGTGTTCTGCGCCACGAGTGACGCGATGTCCGACGCGACCGAGCAGCGCGGGTTGGACTCGTCGACCACGACCAGGCGGCCGGTTCGCCGGACGCTGGCGTAGATGCTCTCGGTGTCCAAGGGGGACACTGTGCGCGGGTCGATGACCTCGCAGGACATCCCGTCCATCGCCAGCTGCTCCGCGGCGACCTCGGCCTCGCCGACCATCCGGCCGATCGCCACGATCGTGCAGTCGGTGCCCTCGCGCACGGTCCTGGCCTGGCCGAACGGGATCTCGTACGACTCCTCCGGCACCACGCCCCGGCTGAAGTACAACATCTTGTGCTCGAAGAAGACCACCGGGTCGTTGTCGCGGATCGCGGTGGTCATCAGGCCCTTGGCGTCGGCCGGTGTCGACGGCACCACGACCTTCAGGCCGGGGATGTGCGTGAAGATCGGGTACAGCGCCTGGGAGTGCTGCGCGCCGCGGCGCATGCCCGCGCCCCACATCGCCCGCAGCACCAGCGGCACGCTGGCCTTGCCGCCGACCATGTAGCGCAGTTTGGCCGCCTGGTTGAGGATCTGGTCGAAGCACACCCCGGCGAAGTCGACGAACAGCAGGTCGGCCACCGGCCGCAACCCGGTCGCCGCCGCGCCCACCGCGGCGCCGACGAACGCCGCCTCGGTGATCGGGGCGTCGAAGATCTGGTCGGGGAACATCTCGTTGAGGCCCTTGGTCGGCCCCCACGCGTTGCCCAGTTTGCCGTCGGTGCCGGTGCCGCCGATGTTGTCCTCGCCGAAGACCACGACCGCGGGATCGCGGCGCATCTCCTGGGCCAGTGCCTCACCGATGGCATCCAGGTACGACAGAATTCGTGCCACGCCGTCCTCCTTAGTAACTGACGTACACGTCGGTCAGCAGCTCGCTGATGTCCGGATCTTTGGCACTGCGGGCTTCCTCGACAGCGGCGGCCACCCGCGCCCGCACGGTCGCGTCGACACCGGCGAGCTCGTCGGCGGTCACACTGCCCTCGGCGAGCACCCGTTCGGTGAACAGCACGAGGCAGTCGCGTGCCGACCGCAGCTCGTCGATCTCACTGGTGAGCCGGTAAGCCTGCTGGTCCCAGCCCTCCATGTGGCCGTAGAACCGGTCTGCCTTGCACTCCAGCAAAGTCGGGCCGTCACCGGAGCGGGCCCGCTCCACGGCCTCGACCGCCGCGTCGCGCACGGCGAACACGTCGTAGCCGTCCACGACCTGCGACGGGATACCGACCGCTTCGCCGCGCAGTGCCACGCGCTTGCCCGCGAGGTGGAACCTGGTCCCGGTCGCCTGTGCGAAGCCGTTGTCCTCCACCACGAACACCACGGGCAACTGCCAGACCGCCGCCAGCGTGAGGCTTTCGGCGAACGCGCCCTGGTTGGCGCCGCCGTCACCGACGAACGCCACCGAAACCTGGTCCGTGCCACGGACTTTCGCCGACAGCGCGGCTCCGGCGGCGAGGGGGACGCCGCCCGCTGCGACGCCGTTCGCACCGAGCATGCCGCGGTCGAAGTCGGCGATGTGCATCGATCCGCCCTTGCCGCCGCACAGGCCGCCCGCCTTGCCGTACAGCTCGAGCATCATGCCGGTCACGTCGCAGCCCTTGGCCACGGCGTGCCCGTGGCCGCGGTGCGTGCTGGCGATGTAGTCGTCGTCGGACAGGACCGAGCAGACGCCTGCGGCCACGGCCTCCTGGCCGGCGTACAAATGGACGGCGCCGGGGATGTCCCTGCCCGTGAACTCGACGTGCACCCGGTCTTCGAACTCGCGGATGGTCCGCATAACCCGGTAGATTTCAATCAACCCGTCCGGTGTCAATGCGGTGGCCAGAGAATTCATCGTCATGGATGTGCTTCCTTGTCGGGCCGGAAACGCAAGGCCAGTTGATGCCGTCAAACGGCTTGATACCGCCGTGGCAATTCCCGACGGACGGCGATGACCCCAGTTGTCGTCGATCGCCGCCGGGGGAAGAATTCAATTCGCGTCACCCGGCGGTGACCCTTGGGTCAAGGTAATCACGGGCCGGTCGGCGCGCAACCACGCAGGCTTACCGGCAAATGGGTGACGGCAGCGTCAATGGGCGTCACACGCAGTGTTCCCCGGCCGAAGCTGGGAGCCGTTCGCCCAGGGCAGCGCTGTTATCGCCGGACAAGTCCGCATATGTGGTCCCAGTGCCCGTGAGCCACGGCTACGTGCCCTGTGCAGCGAGGTCCCGGACGTCCTGGGTGACAATCCCAGTCGAGCCGGGAAACCGGAGCCGCTCTCCTTGTGACGTCTTGTGTCATAGCGGTGCCGTCCCGGTCGGGGTGGTCGGACTTTCTTGCGGTTTCCAAAAGCGAGATGTCCTGTTTGTGCCCATTATTCAGGTTTTGATCTGACCTGATTGGCCCATGCCAATGCGGGGCGCCGATCCCGTGACCGCCGGGCAACAAGTACTACCATTGCGCTGGTACCCGACCGGCGTCGAGTTCCTTGCGGGTGCCAGATGGCGCTGGTATGCTCCATTTTGATCTTTGGTTATCGGCGTTACAGTTCTACCAAATGCGCTCTGGGGGCAGGATGCGCGTGACGGGCGTGTTTCGACAATCGATCAGCCTGATTAGGACTTGTATGGAACTGAAGCGAAAACACCAGTATCCCGGCGCGGGCGCCAGTGGGCACCGCGGATCGGCCGGCAGGCGGAACTTACGCAGAATCTCGCTGTTCGTCCTGTCTCTCTTATCCTGCCTGGGCGCGGCACTGGCCGGTTGGCTCCCGCTCCCAGAGCAGACACCGTTTTCCAGGCGCCCCAAGCAACCGGCAGGCGACGTGGAGGCACCCGACGGCGATCCCACCGGTGGCTCCTGCGCGGACGGCCGGTGTGACCACCAGGTCCACCTGGCTCGCGTCCTGAGGGACCTGCACGACGAGGTCGGCTCGTCGCTGGCGGGGGTCACCGCACAACTGGAACTGATTCGCAGGTTGTTGCAATCGGACACTGACCGGGCCGACCGGATGGTCACCGAGGCGCATACCATCACCACCGACCTGGTCGCCACCGTGCGCCGGATGTCGGCTGAGCGGCGGCGTTCGTGCGACGGGGGCGAACGACGCCGGCCGCGGCCAAGCGGCATGAACCGCTCGGCGGGATTCGACGACGCGCTGCGCAACATGATCGGGCGGATGCGCGCGGTCGTCGGCGACCGCCTCGAGATCTCGCTGGAACTGGGGGACGGGCTCGACCGGGTGCCCAGCGAGGCAGGCTGGGCGGCGTTCTGGATCGTCAACGAGGCGCTGACCAACGTCCTGCGTCACTCCTATGCGGACAACTGCCTGGTGTCGGTGTGGGTCGGTGACGCGGATCTGCACGTGCAAGTCCAGGACGACGGGGTCGGGCTTGTCACCAAGGTGCGGACGCGCGAGGCTTTCGACGCAGGTGGTTCCGGTATCGGGAACATGGCCGACCGGGCCGCCGAACTGGGTGGGTGGTGCACCGTGCAGCCGGCGATCCCGAGCGGCGCGGTGGCACTCGCGGCATTGCCGCTCGCCGGGGCGGAGTGGGGTCCAGCGGCCAGAACGGCGTGAGAGAAGTAACTGGGGGATGGTGCTGTGGGGAACACCGAGACCGATCAGATCAAGCTCCTGATCGCCGACGATCATCCGGTATACCGCTACGGCCTGCGCAACCTGCTCGAGGACTTCGACGGGTTCACGGTCGTCGGCGAGGCGCGCAGCGGCGACGAGGCACTCGCGCTGACCCACCGGCTCAGGCCGAGGATGGTGCTGATGGACGTCAACCTGCCCGGGATGTCGGGTATCGACGTCACCAGGAACATCGTCGCGCGGATGCCGGAGACATCCGTCGTCATGGTCACCATGCTCGAGGACCGCGACACGTTCTTCGCGGCCATCAGGGCAGGTGCCCGCGGGTACCTGATGAAGGGCAGCGGGTCCGAGGACGTCCGCCAGGCGATCAACACGATCGTGGCAGGCGGGCTGTTCTTCGACACCGAGGTCGCCAAGTGGGTGGTGGAGTACCTGGTCAAACCACCGGCGACCCGAACGCCCTTCCCTGAGCTGACCGACAGGGAACGGGCGGTGCTCGAACTGGTCGCCGACGGGCAGGGCAACGTGGCCATCGCCCGCGCACTGGGACTCTCGATCAAAACCGTTCGCAACTACCACTCGCGGATCTTCGCCAAGCTGCAGGTGGTCGACCGGACCGAGGCGGCGGTGCTGGCTCGCCGCGCGGGACTGGGGCACTGACGACGAATCACTGACCACGACACGGCGAACGCACTGGCCCGTCCGGTTTCACACCGGGCGGGCCATTTGTGTGTCCGCAGTGGACGCAGTGTTTTTCCTTGCCTTACGCAGATCCCGCATACGGGGGGACGGCTGGCTCAAGACGGTGGGACCGCGGCCGGGTGAAATCGTCACGAAGGGTGGCGGCGCATCGGCAAGGAGGTATTCGGTGACCAGTGTTTTCCCGCGGGCGCCGGTCCGGCAGAGCTGGACGCGCTGCTGCGGCTGCGGCGAGCTGAACTACGCGAAGAAACTCGCGCGGGCGTTGGGGGTGTGCCCGGAATGCGGCCACCACCACCGGCTGACCGCGGCCGAGCGGATCGCGCAGCTGGCCGATCCAGGCAGCTTCGAGCCGCTCGGGGTCCGCGTCGTGGCCACCGACGTGCTCGGCTTCGTCGACTCGCAGGCGTATCCCGACCGGCTGGCCAAGGCGCGCTCGGCGACCGGGATGGACGATGCGGTCCACTGTGGACTGGCCAGGATCGGCGGGATGCCGTTGATGCTCGCGGTGATGGACTTCCGCTTCATGGGCGGCAGCCTCGGCGCCGCGGTCGGTGAGCTGATCACCAGAACGGCGGAGGAGGCCGTCGACCGGGGGATCCCGCTGCTGATCGCGAGCGCGTCCGGCGGTGCCAGGATGCAGGAGGGCGTACTCGCCCTGATGCAGATGGCCAAGATCAGCCAGGCGCTCGCCTCGATGCGGGACGCGGGCCTGCTGAGCATCAGCCTGATCACCGACCCGACCTACGGCGGCGTGGCGGCGTCGTTCGCGACCAACTGCGACGTCCTGGTGATCGAGAAGGGCGCGCGGATGGGGTTCGCGGGCCCCAGGGTGATCGAGCAGACCATCCGGCAGCGGTTGCCGGAGGACTTCCAGACCGCGGACTTCCTGCTCGCACACGGGCAGGTGGACACCGTGCAGCACCGCCACGACCTGCGCGGCTGGCTCAAGGCGCTGCTGTGGGCGACGAGGGCGGCCGACGAGACCGGGGAGATCACCCGGATGTCCGCGCGGGAGAAGACCGCCGCGCTGATCAGGGAACCCCGGCTGCTCGACCCGGTCGACGCGTGGGACGCGGTCGCCACCGCGCGCCGCACGAGCAGGCCGACCGCGCTGGACTACATCGACCTGGCGTTCGACGGGTTCGTCGAACTGCACGGCGACCGGCTGGCCGCGGACTGCCCATCCATCGTCGCCGGGTTCGCCCGGCTGCACGGCAGACCGGTCGCGGTGATCGGCCAGCAGAAGGGCCACCAGACGGCCGAGCTGGTCAGCCGCAACTTCGGCATGCCCCAGCCGGAGGGCTACCGCAAGGCGCTGCGCGTGATGCGCCTCGCCGACCGGCTCGGCATCCCCGTCGTGTCCATCGTGGACACACCGGGTGCGTATCCCGGCAAGGACGCTGAGGAACACGGCCAGTCGGTCGCGATCGCGGAGAGCATCCTCGGCATGTTCGAGCTGGGCACCCCGGTGGTCACGGTGATCACCGGCGAGGGCGGCAGCGGCGGCGCGCTCGCGCTGGCCGTGGCCAACCGGGTGCTGATGTTCGAGCGGGCGGTCTACTCGGTGATCACGCCGGAAGGCTGCTCGGCGATCCTGTGGGCGGACGCCGCGTCGGCCCCCACCGCGGCCCGCGCGCTCGGGATCACCGCGCGCAGGCTGCTCGAACTCGGCGTCGTCGACGGCGTGCTGCCCGAATCGTCCACAGAGGAGCCACCCGACGCGCCGCGGATGGCGACGGCGCTCGGCGACGCGGTGTCCCGGATGCTCGCGGAGCTGGAACAGGCCGAGGACGTCGACCTGGTCCGCGACCGCAGGGCCCGGTTCCGCGGCTTCGGCGCCAAGGGGACTCTGATCAGCGAGTGCGGAAGGGAATCGGTGCGCTAGATGGCGCCACAACAGGAGCATGCCGACGGCGACGCGCTCGCCGGGCTGCGCGCACAGACCTTACGACTGGCCGGCGACCTGCCCGGCGCCCTGCGGCGGTTGAGCGTCCGCTCCGGCGACGCGGTCATCGAGGTGGAATGGCAGGAGTCGGCGACCGGGACACCCGTACTCGCCCCCGCGGTGCCGGTGGCGGTACTCGCCGCCGAACCGGTCACCGAACACGACGACGAGTCCATGGTGGTCCGTTCACCGATGGTCGGCACCGCCTACCACGCTCCGAGTCCCGGCCAGCCGCCGTTCGTCAAGGTCGGCGACATGGTGGAAGCCGGCCAGACCGTGCTGATCGTCGAGGCGATGAAGCTGTTCAACCCCATCGTCGCCGAGGAGACGGGCGTGGTGCTGGAGTTGCTCGTCGCGGACGGCGAACCGGTCGAGTTCGAACAGCCGCTGCTGCGGCTGAAGACGTCGGCGGACGAGGCGGCCGATGTTCACTAAGGTGCTCATCGCCAACCGGGGCGAGATCGCGCTGCGCGTCGCACGGACGTGCCGGGAACTGGGGATCGCCACCGTCGGCGTGTACTCGACGGCCGACCGCGATCCCCGTGTCCTGCGGCACTTCGACGAGGTCGTGCACATCGGCCCGGCGCAGAGCAAACGCAGCTACCAGAGCACCCCGGCGATCATCGAAGCCGCGTTGCAGACCGGCGCGCAGGCCATCCACCCCGGCTACGGGTTCCTGTCCGAGGACGCCGACTTCGTCGAGGTCTGCGACGAAGCCGGGCTCGTGTTCATCGGCCCGCGCCCGGCGCAGATGTCGGCGCTCGGTGACAAGGCGAGCGCGCGGCGGATCATGAGCGAAGCCGGTTTGCCGCTGCTGCCGGGAAGCGTCGAGCCGTCACCGGACGCCGCGCACGCACTGGCCACCGCGCAACGGATCGGCTACCCGGTGATCATCAAGGCGTCGGCGGGAGGCGGCGGGAAGGGCATGGCGGTCGTCCGCGGCCCTGAGGACCTGGAGAAGACGTTCCTGCAGGCCAAGACCGTCGCCGCGTCCCTGTTCGGCGACGAACGGGTCTACCTGGAACGCTACCTCGAACGCGCGCGGCACGTGGAAGTCCAGGTGCTGTGCGACAGCCACGGCAACGGCGTGCACCTGGGCACGAGGGACTGCTCGGTGCAACGACGGCACCAGAAGCTGATCGAGGAAGGACCCGCGCCTGCCCTGTCGCCAGCCAACGCCGAGGACATGGCGACCTCCGCCGTGCTCGCCGCGTTGAAGGTCGGCTACGTCGGCGTGTGCACGTTCGAGTTCCTCCTCGACGAGCGCGAGAACCACTACTTCATGGAGATCAACACCAGGATCCAGGTCGAGCACCCGGTGACCGAGATGATCACCGGCGTCGACCTGGTGCGTGAGCAGATCCTGGTCGCCGCCGGGCGCAAACTGGCGGTGTCGCAGGAGGACATCCGGCTGTCCGGGGTGGCGGTGGAGTGCCGCGTCAACGGCGAGGACCCCGACCGCGACTTCGTGCCGACCGCGGGCGTGCTCGAACGGTTCGACCCGCCGGGCGGCCCGTTCACCCGCGTGGACACGCACGCGTTCACCGGCTACGTGCTCAGCCCGCACTACGACTCCATGGTGGCGAAGGTGATCGTCTGGGCACCGGACCGCGACCAGGCGCTCAACCGGATGGACCGCGCGCTCGCCGAGTTCACAGTGGACGGCCCGGGTGTGAAGACCACAGTTCCCTTCCTCCGGCGTGTGCTCGCCGACCGCGAGTTCCGCGCGGCCGGGCACAGCACCGGTCTGGTCGACCGGGTCCAGGCGGAGGGAAACCGAGCAGAAAGGCAAGCGAAGTGACCGTACAGAACGAGAAGCCGGCTGTCGCGGCGGACGTCGCGACCGAGATCAGGGAGATCCTGGTCAGCGCGGCCGGGCTGGACCCGTCGGCGTTCGACGGCGACGAGAACGACTCGCTGGCCGACCTCGGCCTCGACTCGCTGGCCACCATGGAGCTGCAGGCGATCGTGCAGACCCGCCACCAGGTCCGGATCCCGGACGAGTCGCTGGCGATGAGCGTGCCCGAGATCGCCGCGTACGTGCGCGACGGCCTGGCAGAGAGGGTATGAAGATGGCGGGCCACACGGAGGCGAGCATCCTCATCGACGCGCCGTTCGAGCTTGTCTGGGACATGACCAACGACGTCGGCAACTGGACGGACCTGTTCACCGAGTACGCGGTGGCAGAGGTGATCGAACGCGACGGCGACACCGTGACGTTCCGCCTCGCGCTGCACCCCGACGAGAACGGCAAGGTCTGGAGCTGGGTCAGCCAGCGCAGGATGGACCTCGCCAACCGCGAGGTGCACGCGAAGCGCATCGAAACCGGGCCGTTCGAGTACATGAAGATCCACTGGACGTACACCCAGGAGCAGGGCGGCGTGCGGATGGTGTGGAAGCAGGACTTCCACATGAAGCCGACCGCGCCACTGGACGACAACGGCATGACCAACCGGATCAACACGAACACGCCCGGCCAGATGAAGGTCATCAAGGAACGGGTCGAGGCCGCCGCCCGCGCGGCCGCCGCCCGCTGAACCCGTTGCGCCGACACGAACGCGCCTCGGACCGAACCGGGGCGCCGAACACCGCAACAACAATCCCCCGAGGGGGACCCCTGATTCCCACGTTACCAGTGGGGTCTGACAGTTCCAGCGCTCCCGCAGGTCGAGCAGGGTGCCGGTGGATCGAGAGCATTCTTGACCGCAACAGCAATTCCCCCAAGGGGATCCCTTGTTTTCAACGTTACCGCAGGGGTCCGACAGTTCCGTGTGTTCCTGCCATGGCTCGAGGAGAGACGAGAAAGATGACCACCACCCACAAGACGATCGCCCGGGGAGACATCCCACCGAACACCCGGCGCGGTGCCGAGATCCGCGTACTGCTCGGGCCCGCCACGGTGGGCAGTGAGTCGGGGTTCCTCGGCGTCGCGGTGCTCGAGCCCGGCGAGAGCATCGCCGAGCACTACCACCCGTACAGCGAGGAGTTCCTCTACGTGGTGTCCGGCACGCTGACTGTCGACCTCGACGGCGAGCCGGCCGTCGTCGAGGCCGACTCCGGCCTCCTGGTCCCCATCAAGGTCCGCCACCGGCTGCGCAACATGGGCACGGTGCCCGTCAAGGCCGTCTTCCACCTCGGTCCGCTCGCACCGCGCCCTGAGCTCGGGCACGTCGACACCGAAAGCGCTGAAGAGGCATCGGCTTTCACGAGGCAGGCATGAGCGGCACACGTGGCCGCCGGGTCGTCGTCACCGGGGTCGGCGTCGTCGCCCCCGGTGGCGTCACCAGGAAGGCGTTCTGGGCCTGCCTGACCGAAGGCCGGACCGCGACCCGGCGGATCTCCCTGTTCGACGCGTCGGCGTTCCGCTCCCAGGTCGCCGCCGAGTGCGACTTCGACCCGGCCGAGGCCGGCCTGTCGGTGCGGGAGATCCGCCGCAGCGACCGGTACGTGCAGTTCGCGCTGGCCGCCGCCGGTGAGGCGATCGCCGACAGCGGCCTCGAGTTCGACGAGGACTTGCAGGACCGCACCGGTGTCGTGCTCGGCTCGGCGGTCGGTGGCACGACCGCGCTGGAGGACGAGTACGTCGTGCTCAGCGACGTCGGCAAGAACTGGCTGGTCGACAGTGCGTACGCGGGGCCGTTCCTCTACCAGGCGCTGGTTCCCAGCAGCCTGGCCGCGGACGTCGCTGTGCGCTACGGCGCGCACGGCCCGGTCCAGGTCGTGTCCACCGGATGCACTTCCGGCATCGACGCGATCGGCTACGCCTTCCAGCTGGTGCAGGACGGTGAGGCCGACGTCATCATCTCCGGCGCGGCCGACTCGCCGCTGTCCCCGGTGACCTCGGCGTCGTTCGACGCGATCAAGGCCACCACGCCGGACAACGACGACCCCGAGCACGCGTCACGCCCGTTCGACCGTGACCGCACGGGTTTCGTGCTCGGTGAGGGCGGCGCGGTGCTGATCCTCGAGGAACTGGAGCACGCACGGGCTCGTGGCGCCCAGATCTACTGCGAGGTTTCCGGGTACGCCGCGCGCAGCAACGGTTTCCACATGACCGGGCTGCGTCCGGACGGCATGGAGATGTCGCTGGCGATCGACGACGCCATGGCGCAGTCCAGGATGAACAAGGACGACTTCTCCTACATCTGCGCGCACGGCTCCGGTACGCGCCAGAACGACCGGCACGAGACCGCCGCGTTCAAGCGCTCGCTCGGTGAGGCCGCGTACGACGTGCCGATCAGCTCGATCAAGTCGATGGTCGGGCACTCGCTCGGCGCGATCGGCGCGATCGAGATGGCCGCGTGCGCGCTGGCGATCGTGGACGGTGTCGTCCCGCCGACGGCGAACTGGGCCAACCGGGACCCGGAGTGCGACCTGGACTACACGCCGAACACCGCGCGGGCCCTGCCGGTCGACGCGGCGCTGTCGGTGGGCAGCGGGTTCGGCGGGTTCCAGTCGGCGATGATCTTCCGGCGGCTCAAGGAGCTGACGGCGTGAGGCGCCGGGCCGTGATCACCGGGATCGGCATCGTCTCGCCGTCGGGGATGAGCACGGGAGAGCACTGGGAGACGATCACCAGCGGACGCCGCAAGATCGGCCCGATCAGCCAGTTCGACGCGTCCGGTTACCCGACCACGATCGCGGGCGAGGTGCCCGGGTTCGACGTCACCGGGCGCGTCGACGGCAGGCTGGTCGTGCAGACCGACCGGTGGACGTGGATGAGCTTCGTCGCCGCTGAGCAAGCGCTTGGCGACGCGTCGCTCGACCTGTCCACTGTGGATCCGTACCGGACCTCGGTGATCATGGCGAGCTCGTCCGGCGGCAACGCCTTCGGCCAGAAGGAGTTGCAGCGGCTGTGGAGCCGCCCGGAACGGACAGTCGGCGCGTACCAGTCGATCGCGTGGTTCTACGCGGCCACGGTCGGCCAGTTGTCCATCCGCCACCAGGCAAAGGGACCGAGCAACGTGCT
Source organism: Kibdelosporangium phytohabitans (assembly GCF_001302585.1). GTDB lineage: Bacteria > Actinomycetota > Actinomycetes > Mycobacteriales > Pseudonocardiaceae > Kibdelosporangium > Kibdelosporangium phytohabitans. Next base: position 4,101,252 of record NZ_CP012752.1, read on the forward strand.
GGTCTCGGAAACCGCCGGCGGACTGGACAGCCTCGCGCACGCCGCACGGATGATCGACCGGGGCGTGTCCGTGGTCCTGGCGGGCGGGCTCGAAGCGCCGCTGAGCCCGTACGCGCTCGCCTGCCAGGTGCGCAGCGGCAGGCTCAGCGAACGCAAGGACCCCGAGTCGGCGTACATGCCGTACGACGCCGACGCTTGCGGGTACGTCCCGGGCGAAGGCGGTGCGGTGCTCGTGGTCGAGGACCTCGAGCACGCGCTTGCCCGCAACGCGCCGGTGATCTACGGCGAGATCGCGGGCTGGGGCGTCACCCACGACGGCGAACACACGGTACGGGGCTCGGGCGGATCGCAACGCCAGTACACGCGATCCATGCGGCTGGCGCTGGACCGTGCCGGCGTCGTGCCCGCCGACATCGACCTGCTGATCCCCGACGCGCTGGGCGTGCCGGAGAACGACACGACCGAGGCGGCGGCGATCACCGAGGTGTTCGGTGAGGGCGGCGTCCCGGTGTCCACGCACAAGTCGCTCACCGGCCGGATCTACCAGGGCGGTGCGGCACTGGACGTGGCGACCGCGCTGCTGGCGATCGACCGGCAGGCGGTTCCGGCCAGCGCGGGCACCCGCACCCCGGCGCCGGGCTGCGACCTGGCGTTCGTCCCGGAGACGAAGCAGGCAGTGGTGGACGTCGCGATGGTCAGCGCACACGGCTTCGACGGCTACCACAGCTCAGTGGTGCTGCGCCGATTCGAAGGCCGATCCGAGGTCACACGAGACCGCGGCGCCGTGGCCGCGACAGGAGGCTGAAATGTCCGACAACGCGACCAAGGCGCGCGTGGTGTTCCAGTTCACCGTGCCCGCCGCGCGCACCGAGGAGTTCCTCAGCGCGTACGAGAAGATCCGGTACGAGGTGGCCGCGGGCGTCCCCGGCCACCTGCTCGACCAGGTCTGCCAGTCGACCGGCGACCCGGAGCAGTGGCTGATCACGAGCGAGTGGTCGTCGCTGTCGCACTTCGAGCAGTGGGAGCGCAGCCAGGGACACAGGGACCTGGTCAAACCGATGCGCGCGTGCATGCAGGACCCCAAGTCGCAGCGCTACGTCGTGCACAAGCAGACATCGAAGGGGAGCGAGTGACGTGGACCTGACGCTGGGAATCCTGACCGTCTGGGTGCTCGCGGCGGCAGGAGTGCAGCTGGGCACCCTGTGGATCATGAAACTGTCGATCCTGCCGATGCTCAACAAGCTGCAGTACGACCGCTACGTGGTGGTGTGCCAGCTGATCGACATGCACACGTTCCACCCGATCGCGGTGTGGAACGGGGTGATCGCGGCAGGCATCGGCGTGTGGGCGGCGGTGATCGCGCCGAACGCGCTGATCGGCGCCCTGTTCATCGCGGGCTCGGTCGGCATGCTGGTCGTCGGGATCACCTCGGAGGGGTTCAACCGGCCGGTCTGGCGGCAGATCGAGCACTGGAGCCCGGAACGGACCGCGCGGGACTGGGACCGCAAACGGGCCAACTGGCACATCGCACACCAGGTCCGAACCTACGGCGCCATCGGCGCACTGGGTGCCTACATCGCGGCGTTCGTCGCCGTGCTCGCCTGAGGAGGGCGAACCGATGAACATCGTGGTATTCGGTGGCACCGGCCGGATCGGCAGCGCGGTCGTGCACCGCGCACTGGCGGAAGGCCACAAGGTGACGGCAGTCGCCCGGCACGCGCCGCGCACCCCCGTGCGGGACAAGAACTTCACCATGCACCTGGGTGACGCCATGGAGGCGTCGGTCACCGAAGAAGCAGTGGCCGGAGCGGACGTGGTGGTCCTCGCGGTGGGAATGCCGGGCACATCGTCCACAGTGGTGCGTTCGACCACGGTTGCCGCTGTGCTGAAAGGCATGCGCGCCAACGGCGTGAAGCGGCTGATCACGGTGTCCCCGGCGGGGGTCGTGATCAGCCGGAAGGCACCGCTGACCCGCAAGCTGTGGCTGCGGTTCATCGTGCACAAGCAGCAGCGCAACGCGTACAACGACGTGGAACGCGTGGAGGACGAGCTCGTCAACCACTGCCCGGACATCGAGTGGAGCATCGTCCGCTCGGCGAAGGTCCGTGAAACCCCGGCGACAGGGGACTACCAGGTGATCCCGGACGGCGAGCTGCGCAACGAACGCGCGGTGAGCGTCGCGGACCTGGCGGACTACGTCGTCACCCGCGCGGAAGCGCCGGCGACCTACCGCACGACGGTGACGATCGTCGGTGCGGCATGACGCAGCAGCGCCGCAGGCTGCTGGTCGTGGTGCACGTGCTGACCTCGGTGTCGGGGATCGGCGCGACGCTCGCGGTCGTCCTCGTCCTGGCCCTCGGTCTGTCCACACCGGACGCCGAGGGGCGGGACGCGTTGCTCGGCATCGCGGACGACATCCAGCACCTGCTCGGCATCCCGTTGCTGTCGACCGCGGTGCTGATCGGCGTCCTCAGCGCCATCTACTCGCCGTGGGGACTGTTCAAGCACACGTGGGTGCTGAAGAAACTCGTGCTCACCCTGGTCAACCTGGCGATGGCGATCTTCCTGACCGGACCGCGGATCCTGGAGACGGCCGACCTGCCGACAGCGTGGCTGGTCTTCGGTGCGCTGGTGGCCCAGCTCGTGCTGTACCTGCTGGCGACCGGCCTGTCGGTGTTCAAACCGAAGGGGCTCGTCGGCGAGAAAGCGGCCACACGGATGGTCGGGACAGGGTGATCACAGCTCGTCGTGCTCGCGCACGACCCGGGTCTCCTCCACGATCGCGTTGACCACATCTGGCCGGCGCCACAGCGGAAGGACGAGAGGCGTGGTCCAGTCGCCGAGCCGGACCACACGAGCGATGATGTGGGACGCGGTCCCGGCGTCGGCGGCTCTGGCCATACCGACCAGGGCCTCCGCCTGCACGCGCGGATCCGACGCCGACTGGGCAAGGCGCTCCGCGTGTGCCGGGTCGCCGAGGGCCGTTGCCGCCTCGACCAGCTCCGGGTATGCGCCGTAGTAAGGCAGACGGTTTTCCGGCATGGACGCGAACGCCGTCAGTGCCCGCTCGTAGAGCTCCTTGGCGAGCTTGTGGTCACCGATGGAGTTCGCCGCTGTCGCCAGGCGTGCGAACAACGGCGTGGATGTGTGGTCCGAGCCGGGTTCGACGAGCTGCCGCGTTGTGTCGATCAAACCTGTCGTGTCTGTCCAGCCTGGAATCCTGACCGCCGTCTCGACCAGCCGGACCATGGCCTCGACTTGGTTCGCTGTGACGGTTGCCTGCGAGATGGCGTCCTCGATGTGAGTGAGGAATGTTCGAGCGTGATCGGGTGTTCTGGTCGCGACGACCACGCTGAGTTCCGCTGTCCAATGCCGGATGGTGACATCTTCCGGCCTGAGCACCAAGCGGGGCGACGCAATCGAGCCGTAGGTGCCCACGTTGTCCGCGCGTGCGACCGCGCCGAGTGCTCGTGCCCGGCCGTCGAGCGTCGAGATCGACAGCGCGATCGCCTCGCCGCGGACCGCGTCACCGGAATACGTGACGGCTTCCGCGATGTCGGCGAGAGCCTTGTCTCGGAGGTCGGCCTGAGTGATGGCCTCCGCCAGTTCTTCCGTGCCCGCTGTGTCGCCTTTTCCGGTGATCACGTGTATCGCTTTGCTGATAGCCGCGTCATGGCGGTGAGACTCGGCGGTGGGGCCGATGAGTTCCTCGGCTTCTCGAGCCCACTGCCACGCGCTCTCGCGGTCGCCGTGCTTCGCGAGTTCGATCAGGGATTGCGCCCGATCGTGGGGTTTGGTGATGGTGTTGACAATGGCTTCCGCGCGTCGCGGATGTCCGGCCGCGGCGATCCGGCAGGCGACCCGGACCAAGGACGGCCAGTGCTGCGGCAGCGGCACGCCGGTGGCGTGCACGAGGCCTTCCGCCCGGTCGATGTGCCCGGTGGAGGCAAGGAATTCCGCCAGGTCCAGCAAGACGGTGGTTTGTGTCTCGGCTGTCGTGTGTTCTGTCAGGAACAGCTGTGCGCGGGTTGGGTCCCCACCCCTGGCCATCGCCTTGGCAATGGCCGTGAATACCCAGTTGCCCGGCTGTTTGTCCATGTTCGGCAGCAGGTGCTCGGCGCGTGCGAGGAGCCTGCTCGCGCGGGGCCGGTCCAGCTTCAGGAACGCCTTGCCGGCCAAGACCGCGAAAGCCACGGATTGAACGTCGGCGCTGGTGATGCGTTCGGCGAGCTGTTCGGCGCTGTCGAGGTCGACAACGTCCGCTGTCGCTTCGACGAGCCCGGCCACGACGTAGGTTCCGTCGATATCCGCGAACCTGTACGTGCCCAGGCATTTTCTGGCGCCTTCGCGGTCGCCGACGGTGTGCAGTGCGTACGCGAAATCGAGGGCAGCTGTCCCGGTCATGTTGTCCTTGACCAAAGGGGCCGCTTCTTCGATGAGCTTCGCGGCCAGTTCCGGTTCGTTCGCGTCCTTCGCCGCCTTCGCGACGCTGGCAAGCGCCCGCATGCGCATGTAGCCTCGGTCGATCGACTGCGCGAGCCGATAGGCGTCGCCGATATCACCTGCCTGAGCGGCAAGGTGCGCGATACGCCACAGCGTGTGCCCCTTGGCCCAGTCGTCGGTGATGGACACAGCGCGATGGGTCGCACTGGGGACGTCGCCGACGGTCGCTTCCGCGATGGCCATGGCGGAAGAAGCGTCCTTCTCCCAACTCGCGGTCCGGACAGATCCGACCAGCGCCTCCGCACGGGCCCGTTGCCCCAGCAGGGTCCACAACGCGGGCAACCCTGCCGGAATCATCGCGTTGCGCGTTTCGAGGTACTCGCGATGCACCGCCAGCCGGGCAATCGCGGCCAAGTCGACAACGGCGTTACGCGCGATGCTGTCGTGTACCTCGGCAAGTTCCTTGAGAGCGGAGCCGTCGCCACCGGACAGCACGCGTGCGCGGTCGTACCGGCGCGGATCCGTCACGTAGCCGAGAGTTCCGGGGAGATCACCAGTCGCGGCCAGCATGGAGTAGTAGCCGTGCAGGAGGTATTCGGGAGTGTCACGAGGCCATTTCCGGTCGCGATATCGACCGGCCCACTCGTGCAGTGCTCGTTCGTACTCCAGCAGACGATCACCGCCCAGAGCCTTGCGCGCCTCGACTTCGAGCTCCTGGTGAGCGAGAGCGAGGACGTCGTGTTCCAGCCACGCGCTCTTGTGCACCCGGAAGGAACGGCCGACGACAGTGCGCAGGCGCGACCGGATGTCCTGCGCCCGCGCCCGGGTCAGTTCCACGAGATCGTCGTGCGTGAGACCACCCCTGGCCGCCGTGAGCAGCCCGAGCAGATGGCGTCCGATGTCGCCGTCGTCGACAAGCCCCCACACCTCGCGGACCAGGGCGTCCTTGTCCGCGTCGGCGTGCGGGGAAGGCGCCAGTCGCCGGACGATGCGCGGGTCGCGGAGCGGGTGGTCGACCTTCACGTCGAACGGCACCGGGGGATTCACACGACCGGCGACGATGACGCGCGTTCCGTGCCGCAGGGTCTCGGGCAGGAACGCCGCGATGCTGTGCGACGACGGCCCGTCGTGCGCGCCGCGGTCCTCGTCCAGCCCGTCCACCAGGAGCACGAAGTTCTCGCCCCGGCGGCGGCACGCCTCGGCCGCTTCCTCGATCAGGCCGGTGAGGTGCCCTTCGAGGGTGGAGTCCGGCATGTACGGGGGCGGCGGCTGCCCGAGCATCGCCAGCAGTTGTTCGACCAGGTTGCCTGTCAGCGCGGCCCGGTTGTTCTGCCCAGCCTGCTGACCGGTGACGAAGAACGACACGATCCGCACCCCGGCAGGCGGGTTGAGCACGAAGTGCGACATCAGCAGCGACTTGCCCGCCCAGGCGTCGGCCTGCCACCAGACGTACGACCCGGCCGTCTCCGGGGCGGTGCAGAACTCCGCCAGCTCAGCCAGTTCGGCTTCCCGGTCACGCAGTTCGTGCCGCGCGATCGCCTCCACCTGGTTGCGGTACCTCGTGCGCACCGGCATCCCGGTCACCAGGTTGACGTCACCGATGTGCACACCCGTGTTGGCGTACCCGCCGCCGGATGCGTCCGCGCTGCCGCTGTCGCTGACGTGGATGGCCATGCCGACAACATCGCGGCGAGCCGCCGATGCGTAACGGGAGCCTACGTGTCCAGGCCGAGCACGAAGTACGGGTCGGGGATCGTGTGGTCGTCGCGGATCGGGCGTACCGCGGTGCCAATCGCGAAGAACTCCGTGGTGTGATTGCCCCACGTGTGGTTGAGCTGGGACAACCGCACGCCCACGACGCCCTCCGCCTTCACCGCCGTGCCGACCGCGATGAACTCCGCGATGTCCGAGTCCCACTCCGTGCGCTCGACCCTCAGCCGGACCGCCACGATGCCGTCGGCGCCGAGCACGGCCGCCTCGGTCTGCATCCTCGTCATCGCCAGCTCCCTGGCGTGGTACATCGCCTGGGACAGCTTGTCCGGCTCCTGGTTGCGGCTCCAGCGGCCGAGTTGCAGCCCGACCTGGTACACCGACGTCCCCAGCACCGTCCCCAGCACCGTCCCCAGCACCGTCCCCAGCGGCCGGAAGCCCGCGTGGCGGACCAGCAGGAACTCGTTCACCGACATGTCGGATGTGAAGATCGCCCCCGGCTTCCCCGGTTTCAGCTCGTTGAGCCTCGCCATCGCCTCAGCCGACAGCTCCGCACCGCTCGCATCCATCTGTCCCCTCCTTCAACGAAGCCGCATCACCGGCAGCGGCGGCCTGCCCGGCCCGCCGTGCCGGAAGACCCAGCCCGCCTCGATCAGCGTGGCGAAGTCCTGCCCGCTCAGGTCGGACAGGAAAGGCTCCGGTGGCCGGACTGGGCCCGTCGCGCGCACCGCTGTGCCGACAGCGAGGAACTCAGTCCCACCGAAGGGGAACGGCCTGGTGGTCAGCTCGACTGCGACGACACCGTCGCCGCCGAGCTCAAGGCATTCCTGCCGCAGGTGGTTGACAGCGCGTTCACGGGCATCGTGGGCCGCGACTCGCATCTCGGGCGTGGCCCGGACGCGCGGAGCGGGCACGGACGCCGGTCTGAACAGCCGGTCGCCGACATCCGGTTGGGTGTACCCGCAGTTGTCCGACAACGTCATGTTCCACAGGTCGAACACGTAGTTCCCCATCACCAGGCCGACTGGGGCGAACCCGACCGCGCGGAGGGCGTGGTGTTCGGCGACGGAGATGTTGGAGGTGTACGCGCCCTCTGTCACGGTTGGTCCGGCAACGTCAGGCGGTGCAGCAACTCCACGGTGGCCGCGTGGGCCTGTGCGTGCTGTACGAGTGCTTGCGTGAGGTCGTGGGACCACACGTCCATGCCCACGGTCTCGGTTCGCAGCACCACACCGCCGGACTCCAGCCGCACCTGCGCCGTCACCGGTCGCCCGACGGCTTGCCGGCGCCACGTGAACAGGCGGTCGCCCAGCCGGACCGCGATATCGAGCACAGGCGGCCAGTGCCTCCAGGTCCCATCCGGACATTCCCCCAGCGGTCATGGCGCCGGGTGTGGGCGTCCCGGACACGGTTGTACGGCGTGCCACCGAAGTGAACACGCCGTACAGGGCGGGAATCTAGGAACGGCACTGGACCAGAGCGGTGAGCAGCTTCAGCTGGTCCAGATCGGCCGAACACGGAACCAGGAGCAACTCGTCACATCCGGCGGCCTCGAACGCGTCGATCGTCGCGGCCACCGCGGCTGAACCCGCGCTGGTGTTGCGGCGCACGAGTTGTGCGTACGGCGGGGCGAATCCGTAGTAGTTCCCGATGTAGTCGTCCGCGATCTGCTCGGCCTTGTCGCCCAACGCGTAGTACGACAACGCCACCAACCGCGGTTTGCCTTCCCGGCCCGCTTCCCGCCACGCGCCCTGGACGGCCTGTGCGCCGATCTTGAACATGTCCGGTCCGCCGCTGCCGGAGATCCAGCCGTCACCGCGGCGTGCCGCACGGGCGATCGCGGCGGGGGAATGCCCGCCGAGCAGCAACTCCGGTCCGCCGGTACGGGTGGGCGCCGGGCCGATCCCGCCTGCGAAGCCGCGCCGCTGTCCCGCCCAGATCTCGTCGAACTCGGCCAGCTGCCGGTCCATCCGCTTGCCGCGACCGGCGTGCGACGTCCCGTTGGCTTTGAAGTCGTCCGGCCTGGCACCGACCGCGAGACCCAGCGTGAGGCGTCCGTCGGACAACCGGTCCACCGACGCCGCCTGCTTGGCCATCACGGCGGTGTCCGCGCGCACGGGCGCGATCATGATCGCCGTCGTCAGCCTGATCCGTTCGGTCACCGCGGCCGCGGCCGCCAATGTGGTCAGGCACTCGAAGTTGTCGTAGACCAGGCGGTCGAGGGTGGCCAGCGTCGAGAAACCCGCTCGCTCGCCCTCTCGCGCCCAGTCCAGCAGCGTGCCGCCGCTGGTGCCTGACACCGTGTTCGGCAGGCCGATCCCGATGTCCATCAGCCGACCGGCTTGAGCGGCTGGTCGTGCCTGCGGGCGATCACGTTCTCCAGCGCCGCCTGGCGGAAGAACGCCCGTGCGCCGTCCGGGGTGACCATGTCGCGCGGCGCCGCCAGGTGCTGCTCCAGCTCGCGTTCGAAGTCCTTGACCTCCTGCTGGCGGCTCATGTGCGCGGCGACCAGCGGCAGCGGGCCCTCGACCTCGATGATCCGGATCGCGATCTCCTTGCCGACGAACACCATCGTGCCCAGCAGCCTGCCGACCACCTTGCCGTCGGCGTCGGTGACGTCGAACCGGGGCCTGCCGCTGCGGCGGAACAGTTCCTTCACCGCCTCCTCGCTGCCCGGCTTCAACGGGTACTGCAGTCCATGCCACATCGGCATTGTCCTTCTCCTCACCAAGTGTTCACTGGCTGGCGGTGACTCCGCCGTCGACGTAGATGACCTGCCCGGTGACGAACCGGGCCAGCGGCGAGACCAGGTAGAGCACCGCACTCGCCACCTCCTCCGGCTCGGCCACCCGGCCGAGCGGGATCCGCTGCTTGAGCATGGCCAGGAAACCGTTGTCCTGCGTGGCTTGTTCGACCAGCTCCGTGCGCACGAACCCCGGCGCGACCGCGTTCACGGTTATCCCGTGCCTGCCCCATTCCGTGGCCAGCTGCTTGACCAGCAGGTCCACCGCGGCCTTGCTGGCGCCGTACGCGCTGAACCCGCGCCGCCCGCCCGCCGCGCCGCGCACCGAGGACAGGTGCACGATCCGGCCCGGCGTGCCCTCGTCGATCAGCCGTTTGCCGACTTCCTGCGACAGCAGGAAAGCGCCGGTCAGGTTGGCGTCGACGATGTCGCGGAACACCTGCTCGGGGAACTTCTCCGCCGGGATCGTCTCCAGCTTGCCCGCGCAGTTGATCAACGTGTCCAAACCGGACAACTCGTCGGCCACGCCTGCCACGGTCGCACGGATCGACGCGGTGGACGTGATGTCCAGCTCCACCCCGACGACCGGAGCGTCGCCACCTGCGAGCTTGTCGGCCAGCGCGACCGCCTTGTCCTTCGACCGCCCGGCGATCGCCACTGCCGCGCCACTCGCGACGAGTTGCTCGGCGATGGCCGCGCCGATACCGCCGTAGCCACCGGCGAGCAGGACCTTCCGTCCTGTGTAGAGCGTCATGGCTGTTGTGCCTCCCGGAGTTCCTACGCTTGGTCACCTTGGGCTGATCCCCTTCGGATCGGTGCGTACCGATGGCTGGCTTGCGCCACGTTCCCCTGAGGTGCGGTCGGGTGCCACGCGGCCTGTCATGCTCTGTCCAAGTCGAACAGCGTCCGCGCGGTGCCTGACAACACCAGCTCACGCTGCCACGGCGTCACGTCCAACGTGTCGATCAGGTTGAGACTGCTGGGCAGCGGCGCCGTCAGTGGCGGCGAATCCGTGCCGAACAGCAGCCGCTCCGGGCCGAACACCGACGCGGCGGCGCGCAACGAAGCCGCGCTGGGCGTGGCGGTGTCGTAGTACAGCGACGACAACTGGTCGCTGACCGGCGGCTGGTCGGCCACCGGCGGCCCACCGGGCCGTGCCCTGAGCTGCGCCAGGTCCAGCTTCTCGCGCAGCAGCGACAGCGCGCCGCCCGCGTTGGCTGCGATCAGCTTCAGCCCGGGGAACTTCCGCAGCCAGCCGGCGAACAGGATCGACGCCACACCCGCCGTGATGTCACACGGCCGCACGACGTGCTCGACCAGCCCGAGATGCCCGTTCATCGCCGCCGCGCCGACAGGTTCGGCCGGTGGGTGCAGCAGGACCGGTGCGCCGGTCTCGTGGGCCATGGCGAAGAACGACTCCGCACGCGGCGAGGACAGGTATTCGCCGCGCACGCTCGTGTTCACGATCAGGCCGACGAATTCCGGCTGTCCCAGCAGCTTCGCCGCCGCGGCAAGCGCGTCATCGTCGTCGAACGGGTTGACGTAGACGTACCCGCGCAGATTGTCCCCGTGCGACCGGACGGTCTCGCCGACCCACTCGTGGAACGAGGCCAGCTGGTCGGCGGGCTGCGCGTAGTTGTCGAGGCCCGGCACCGGGACCATGGTCCCCGCGCCTACCGGGCTGCCGACGATCGTCATGCCGATCCCCACGGCGAGCTTCTGCTCGACCATGCCGTCGATGTCGGCCAGGCTCGGCGGCATCGGGAACCTCTTGAACAGCTCTGGCGACGTGACGTGACCGTGGACGTCGATCGCCGTCATCAGTCGCCCGTCCCGCGTGGCGGGCCGAGCACCTTGCCCCCGTACGCCTCGACCGACGCGATGACCTCACCGAAGTCGGGGAAGCCGGCCGGGTTGAACGCGGGGACCTCGAGCCGCTCGGCGGGCTTGCCCGTGTCGAAGAACCAGCCGTCGAACCCGCCGGGCGTGCCGAGCACCAGCCACCGCGCGGTCTCCGACTCGACCTTGTACGAGTGCGCCAGCCCACGCGGGGCGAACACCGTGCCACCGGTGGACGGGTGGTGCATCACGCCGTCGATCTCGATGCTGAGCTCACCGTCGAGCACGTAGAACAGCTCGTCCTCGCGGGTGTGCAGGTGCACGGGCGAGGCGTAGCCCAGATTCGAGGTCTGCTCGGCCAGCCAGAACTGGTTGCCCGTGTCGGCGCTGGTGGCCTTGAACACCATCAGCGCGCCCATGTGCCAGATCGCCCGGCCCTCACCCGGAGCGAGGTCGAGCGGCTTGGTCTCGACACTGTTCTCAACGGACATCTGTCCTCCTTGAGTCGGTTTTCCGGCGTTCCACTTCGGTCAGCACCGCCGCGCAGTCGAGGTCGCCGAGTCCCGATTCCTGCGCCGCGGTGAGCACGTCGAAGCTGGCGGCGGTCGCGGGCATGTCCACCCCGAGCGCTTCGGCGTCCCGCAGCGCCAGCAGCAAGTCCTTGCGCATCAACGTGAGCTTGAAGTCGGCGTGCTCGAACGCGCGCCTGGCCATCACGCCTGCCTTGAACTTCATCACCGGCGAGCTGTACCCGCTCGCGGCGATCATCCTGATCAGCTGCCCCCGGTCGAGCCCGGCGCGTTCGCCGAACACGATCGCTTCGGCCAGCGCCTGCATCTGGACGCCCATCAGCAGGTTCATCGCGACCTTCGCGGTGGCGCCCATGCCGTGCCCGCCGAGGTGCACGACCTCCTTGGCCAGCACCTCCAGCACCGGCCGGACGGTCTCCACATCGGACTCGTCGCCGCCGATCATGAACCGCAGTTCGCCGTCCCGCGCGTGGTTGGCGTTGCCGAGTACGCACGCGTCCAGCGCGCGGTGCCCGGCCGCGGCCACCCGCTCGGCGAAAGTACGTGCCGCGTCAGGGGAAACCGTGCTCATGTTCGCGACGGTCACGGCCGCGGGCGCGGCTGCGAGCGCGCCGTCGTGGCCGAGCACGAGATCGTCGACGACATCCGCGGTGGCCAGGCAGACCAGCAGCACGTCCACGTCCCGCGCCGCCTCAGCGGGCGTCGCGGCGACCGTCAGCCCCTCTGTGGCAAGCGCTTGCGCCTTGGACCTGGTCCGGTTGTACACCGAGACGGTGAAGCCCGCGGCGGCGAGGCGGCTGGCCATTCCCGAGCCCATCGCGCCGAGGCCGATGAACCCCAGTCGTTGCGTGCCCATGTCAGTGACCGTTCGGCCGGCCGTTGGGCGGGCCACCCGCGGGCCTCAGCGCGCCGATCTCCATCAGGATCCTGGGGAAGTCGTCGCTGATCCACGACTCGACGACCTTGCCGCCGACCACGCGGTGCATGTCGACACCGGAGACGGAGAACCGCTTGCCGGTCGGCGGCATCGGGCCGAGCGGGCCGGTGTGCGTGCCGGTGGTGGAAAACCGGTGCGCGACGTACTCGCCGTCGCCGATCATGTGCTCGATGGTGCAGTGGAAGTCCGGAAAGGACTCCCGCCAGAACCCGGCCGCCTTGGCGAACGCGCCCGGCCCGGTCGGCAGCTCCAGGTCCCGCACGTGCACGACGTAGTACGGCGAGAACACGTCGTCGATGAAGCTCAGATCACCCTGGTTGAGCCCCTTCTCGGTGATCATGCGGACAAGGTCCATGTTGTCCTGGGTGGACATTCGTACCTCCAGTGCGGTGAGCGTGCGCGTCATCGACACTGGCGCAAGAAGGTCCCCCGGTCATGAGTCGCCGGTCCCGCCGGGGCTGGGACATCTGCAGCTCAGCGCCGGGGACATGCGGAAAAGGCCCGGCACCTGGGGTGGTGTGCCGGGCCTTTTCCTATTGGGGGGTGGGTGGTTCGGTGGGACTCAGCGCGAGTCCGGTCGTGCGGTGGTCAGTGCGCGGCGACCTTCCGGTACGCCTGCGACGCGGCGATGATGCCGTAGATCAACGCCACCACGATGCCGATCTCCTGCAGCGCCGTCCCGAGGAACGGGCCGAAGTCGCCGGGGTTGCCGAGGCGGTCGAAGATCGATCCCTCGATCAGCCCGCCGACCAGGACGAACAGCGGGGCGATGATCCCGATGAACAGGACCCATTTCGCCTTGCTCGCCAGCAGCAGGACCAGGAGCCCCGCGACGGCGAGGATGATCGGGCCGGGCGGCACCGCGGGATATCCGGGAACACCGACGATGATCTGCAGCACGATGCCCGCGGCTGCGATGAACAGGAAGACGGCATTGATCGTTGCCGCTGAGGACGGCGGGCGAGTGGAGGTCATGCCCGAATCTCCTTCGTGGTTCGCGTCTGTTGCGGCCGTTGATCGGTCACGAACAACAGCATGGCGGCCGGTGCCCACGTGTGGCGACCGACAGGGAGCGGCATCGGGGGTACGCAGGCTTGCGTACACGGCGCCTCAAAAGCGCTGGACGGGATACGCACCGGGCGGCTTGTAGTCCGCGCGGCCGCACGCGAACAATGGGGGCATGACGAGCACGGCCATGTCGACGGGGAGCGTTGCGGCGAGACTGGGCACCGCGCTGGCCAAGATCTGGCGCGGCGGCAGGAAGGTCGAGCGCAGGGCGTACGTGGTCGGTGCGGTGCTGTTCGCTTCCGGCCTGGTCGCCGCCGCCGTGCTGCTCGTGACCGGAGGCAGCTGGACCGGGCCGGTCTCGTTGCGCAAGGCAGCCACGTTCGGCATGTCCTTCGGGCTGACCCTGGCGACGGTGGCGTGGGCGGTGTCCTACCTCAAGATCACCGAACGCTCGCGGACATTCCTGTTGACGGTGTTCACGGTCGTCAGCGTGGTGGAGACAGGTCTGGTCAGCATGCAGGCGTGGCGGGGCGTCCCGTCGCACTTCAACTTCGAGACTCCGTTCGACAGCGTGGTCTCGATGTCGCTCGCGGCCGGCGGTGGGGTGATCATCCTGTCGATCCTCGGGCTGGCGAGCGCCACCATCGCGGGCACCCGCGACCTGTCGGCGGCCATGCGGATCGCGGTGCGGGCGGGGTTCGTCATCCTGCTCATCGCGCTCGCGGTCGGCGCGGTGATGATCGCGCGCGGGGTGGTCGAAGCGCGGTCCGGTCAAGCTCAGCTGGCGTACACGACCGCCGGTGAGCTGAAGCCCGCGCACGCGGTCGCGATGCACGCGATTCTGGTCCTACCGGGATTGGCATGGCTGGTGGACCTGACGGGTTGGGCCGACCGGGTGAAAACACGGGTCGTCTTGGTGGGCACCGGGGGATACGCACTGCTCACCGCGGTCGTGCTGGTCGAGTCGATCAGAGGGGTGTCACCATTCGCTGCCTCGGCACCGGAGATGGCGGTGTCCGTGCTGGCTGTCGCGTTGGTCGTGGGCGCGGCGCTCGGTGCGGCGGCCGGGCTCGTCCCGCCTGGGCAGCGCGGATCCGATTCATGAGTTTTCCCCTGTTTCTCCGCAGTGTTACACCGTGTTCGCGGTCCGGGACGGTTTTGCCGCCGTGCTCGTGCGCCGGTAGTGTCCGGATTGGATAGAAACAAACAAACTGGGTGTGGGACGAACGAAGATGTCCGCGGTGGGGGAATCGTTGCCGGGCGGGGTGACGAAACCGCGTGTCCATTGGCGTGGGACCGGCGCCGCTCGGCTGGCTGGTCGGCATTGGTGGGGGAGTCGTGACTGCAGAGACCGAGGTGGATGCCGTGCGCACCAGGGTGCTCATCGCCGATGACCACCCGCTGTACCGGTCGGGGTTACGCGGGGCGCTCGGCGCCGACCCGCGGTTCGAGGTGGTCGGCGAAGTCGGTACCGGCACCGACGCCATCGCCGCGAGCCACCGCCTGCGCCCGCACGTCGTGCTGATGGACATCGCCGTCCCGGGTATCGACGGCATCAGTGCCACCAAAGCGATCGCGGGCAAGTGCCAGGGAACCGACGTGGTCATCCTGACTGTTCTGGAGGACAGTGAAACCTTCCTGCCCGCGATGCGGGCGGGTGCGCGCGGGTACCTGCTCAAGGGGTCCGGAGTGGACGACATCGCCCGCGCGGTCGGCACGGTCCGCCGCGGCGGTGTCGCGTTCGGACCGGTGGTGTCCGAATGGGTGATCGACCACCTCAAGGACACACACACCGACGGCGGCAAGCCGTTCCCCGAGCTGACCGACCGGGAACGGGCCGTGCTCGAGCTGATCGCCGACGGCCGCGGCAACGACGCCATCGCCTACGACCTGGACGTCTCGGTCAAAACCGTCCGTAACTACGTTTCCCGGATCTTCGCGAAACTCCGCATCGTCGAACGCGGGGAGGCGGCGATGTACGCGCGCCGGGCCGGGCTCGGCTCGTAGGCCCTCCTGCGGTTTCCCGCGGCCAGGGGGACGCTTTCCCCACGACCGTGGGAAGTCCGGTCAGCAGAATCGAGCGCATGCACCGAACCCTGATCGTCGCGAAGATCCAGCCGGGCACCGAGCAGCGGGTCGCCGAGATCTTCGCCGAGTCCGACCGGACCGACCTGCCGCGCATCGCCGGGGTGCGCCGCCGGTCGCTCTACCGGCTCGGCGACCTGTACGCGCACCTGCTGGAAACCGAGGACCTCGGTGACGACGCGGTCGCCGAGGCGCGCAAACACCCCGAGTTCGCCAGGATCAGCGGCCTGCTCGACGAGTTCATCACGCCCTACCTGCCGACGTGGCAGTCGCCCAAGGACGCGATGGCCGACTGCTTCTACACGTGGGAACCCGCCGGCGAGACACACCGGTGAACGGTTCGACCACGATTTGCGTTGTGGGAGCGGGTCCACGCGGGATCTCCGTCGTCGAGCGCGTCTGTGCCAACGCCGGCGTGGACGTGACCGGCGCGGTTGTCGTGCACCTCGTGGACCCGCTCGCGGGTGACGGCGGCCGTGCGTGGCGTGTCGACCAGCCCGCCCAGCTGCTGATGAACACGGTCGCCTCGCAGGTGACGATGTACACAGACGACAGCGTGGACTGTGCGGGGCCGATCCGGCCCGGTCCGTCGTTGTACGAGTGGGCCAAAGAGGTCGCCGTCGGCGGGATCTACCCGGGACCGATCCGGGCGCAGGCGCGTGCGCTCACCCCGGACTCGTACCCGACGAGGGCGTTCTACGGCTACTACCTGCGCTGGGTGCTGCGGCTGCTGATCCGGCACTGCCCTGCACACGTTCGCATCGAGTTGCACCGCGCGTGTGCGGTGGCGTTGCGCGACGGCGTCACGCAAACCGTCGAGCTGGACAACGGTGTTGTGTTGTCCGATGTGGACTACGTGGTCCTCGCGCAGGGGCACGTCGACTCGGCGCCGACCGCCGCGGAACAGCACCTGTCGGAGTTCGCCGCGTCGAGCGGTGGGCGGGTGCGCCACCAGCTGCCCGCCAACCCCGCTGACGTGGACCTGTCGTTCGTCGCGGCCGGGCAGCCGGTGATGGTGCGCGGCATGGGGCTGAACTTCTTCGACTACATGGGTTTGCTGACCACCGGCCGAGGCGGCGAGTTCACCCGCCAGGCCGACGGCACACTGGCCTACCGCCGGTCCGGTTCGGAACCGGTGATGTACGCCGGTTCCCGGCGCGGCATCCCGTTCCACGCCCGGGGCGAGAACCAGAAGGGCGCGACGCTGCGCCACGAGCCGCGTGTGCTGACCCTGGACGTGATCCAGCGGCTGCGCCACGCCGGCGGTACGGAGTTCCGCAGGGACGTGTGGCCCTTGGTGGCCAAGGAAGTCACGGCCGTCTACTACCACACGCTGATCGCCGAACGGCTTGGCAAGCAAGCAGCCGACGAGTTCCTTCCCCGGTATCTCACGGCAGCACGGCAGGATTCCCTGCTGCTGAGCCGGTACGGCGTGCGCCCTGGCGAGCACTGGGACTGGGCACGGATCGCCCGGCCGTACGGCGACCGGGTCTTCGCGGATACCGCGGAGTTCCAGCGGTGGCTGCTCGGCTACCTGCGCGACGACCTCGCCGAAGCCAGGCGCGGCAACGTCTCCAGCCCGCTCAAGGCCGCGTTGGACGTGCTCAGGGACCTGCGCAACGAGATCCGGCTGGTGGTCGACCACGGCGGCCTGACCGGCTGGTCCTACCGCGACGAACTGCGTGACTGGTACACGCCGCTGAACGCGTTCGTCTCGATCGGCCCGCCCGCGCAACGCATCGAGGAGATGGCCGCGTTGATGCGCGCCGGTGTGCTGACTGTGGCCGGGCCGGGTGTCCGGGTGGACCCGGCGCCGGACGGCGGCGCGTTCCTGGTCTCCTCCGCGGTGATCGACGAGGACCCGGTCCGGGTCGCGACGGTGATCGAGGCGCGGCTGCCGGAGATCGACATCCGGCGGACCGGCGACCCGCTGCTGCGGTTCCTGCTGCGGACCGGACAGGCACGGCCGTACCACATCGACGGTTACGAGACCGGTGGCCTCGCGGTGACCGAACGGCCGTACCACCTCGTGGACGCGCAGGGCTGCCCGCACCCGAGGCGGTTCGCGTTCGGTGTGCCGACCGAGTCGGTGCACTGGCTGACAGCGGCGGGAATCCGGCCTGGTGTGCAGTCGGTCATCCTGGCCGACTCCGACGCGATCGCCCGTGCCTGTGTGCGCGACGCGAGCAGCGTCGGGCGCCGAGTCGTTGACGTGCAAGGAGTCGCGGGATGAGGGACGCGGGTCGGCTCGTCGGGATCTCGGCGGATCCAGGGATTCCGCGGCACTGCTCGAAGTGGAGGGTGCCTGTTTTGCCGGACCCGGCCGGGTGTCCCGGCGCGGCGACCGGGCAGGCGGATCGGGCATCGGCCCGATATCGGGCGGAATCCGGTGGATTGCCTGAGCGTCAAGCCGACTAGGGCCGTATGCTCACACCGTGGGCGGTTTCCGCGCAACAAACTGGGGCCTGAGGATGCCGTCGCTGCGTGAACTCGCGTACGCGGGCCTGGTGGCCGTCGTACTCGTGCTCGGCACGATCGGTGCCGCCGCGCTGCAGGCGGGCCGCGCCAAACCGCTGGACGTCTTGTCCGTCCTGCTCGTCGTCATCGCGACCATGGCGACGGTCGCGTTGCGCCGCTCAGCGCCTGTCTGGGCTCTCGCGGTGGCGATGGCGGCCACGGGCGGCTATCTACTCGCCGGGTACCCGTACGGGCCGGTGCAGCTCTGCATGATCGTCGCCATGTTCGAGGTGGCCAGGCAGATCCCGTTGCGGATGTCGCTGCTGGCCTGTGGTGTGGCCGGGATCGTCGCGTACTCGACCGTCGCCACCCGCTTCACCCGCGAGGTGGACACCCCGCTGCTGCTGTCCCTGGCCTGGCTGGCGTGGGTCGTGCTGCCGTGGTCGCTCGGCGCGCTGGTGCACGCCGTGACAGCGTCCCAGGAACGGGCGCGCCAGGAACTCGTCACCCGGGTGGCCCTGGAAGAGCGGATGAAGATAGCCGCGGACGTGCACGACGTGGCCGGGCACGGGTTCGCCCTGGTGGCGATGCAGGCGGGCGTGGCGCTGCTGGTGTTCGACGAACAGCCGGAACAGGCACGCAAGTCCCTCGAAGCCATCCAGGCGACCAGTGCGAAGTCGCTGACCGAACTGCGCAGCATGCTGGAGACCGTGCACCGGAAAGAGCCGGGCAAAACGGAAGAAACCGACAACGAGGAAGACCACGACGTCACCGGCCTGGCCGGGTTGCCGGAACTCGTGGAACAGGTACGTGCGGGCGGGCTGCCGGTGGACCTGGCAGTGGAGCCGGTGGGAGCCCTGCTGACCGAGGACATCGACGTGGTCGCCTACCGGGTCGTGCAGGAGTCGTTGACGAACGTGCTGCGGCACGCGGGGGAAACGACAGCGGACGTGCGAATCGCACGGCAGGAGGACGAATTGGTGGTGCAGGTGGCCGACCGGGGGCACGCCACGCCGGAACAGGCGCCGCGCCTCGGCCGAGGCCTGACCGGAATGCGCAGCCGGGTGGAGGACGTCGGTGGCAGGCTGGAAGCCGGGCCACGCTCGGACGGCGGATTCCGCGTGGTCGCCCACCTGCCGTTGGGAGGCGATCGGTGATCAGGGTGGTGCTCGCCGACGACCACGAGCTGGTCCGCATGGGCCTGCGCGTGCTGATCGACCGCGAGGAGGACATGACGGTGTCCGGCGAGGTCTCCAGCGGTCAGGCCGCGCTGGACCTCCTGCGCCGCGACCCTCCGGACATTCTCTTGCTGGACGTGCGGATGCCGGGCATGGACGGACTGGAAACGCTCCGGAAGATCGCCGCTGATCCGGACATAACCCGTACACGCGTCATCATCGTGACCACGTTCGAGGTTGATCAGTACGTTTTCGAGGCGCTTCAGGCCGGGGCTGCTGGCTTCATCCTGAAGGACACCGCACCGGATGAGCTGGTCAGGGCCATTCGGGTGGTTGCTCAGGGGGAGGCTTTGCTTTCGCCTTCGGTTACGCGCCGGGTTGTTTCCATGTTCAACCGGCAGGTCGCTCCCAGCTCTGCTCCTGTCGGGGGTTTGGATGAGCTCACGGAGCGGGAACGTCAGATGGTTGCCTGGGTTACCACTGGTTACTCCAACGAGGAAATCGCCAAGGAGCTTGTGCTCAGTCCTGCTACCGTTCGGACTCACATCAGTCGGGCAATGGTCAAGTTGCATGCTCGGTCTCGGGCTCAGCTCGTTGTCTTCGCTGTTCGGGCTGGGTTGACTATTGATCAGTGATCGCTTTCATCGTGTTTTTATCCATGCTCGGGTTTTTGGGCCTTTGGTGGCCAGGAAGCATGCGCAAGATCTCGGAGGAATGGCTGGAACGTAACCAACACCGTATGGCCAGCGCTGGTAGCCGCACTTGTGGCTGGAAGCCGCACTCCAACGTAACCAGCAGCGCTGACGCAATCAGACATCATCCGTCAAAAACCCGGCACACGACGGCGAGCGGGCCATAGGTGGGCACGCTTACACACTCACCATGCACCCTCGCACAGCGCACGCCAAGCACCCGCCAGTAGCAGCGCAACCCGAGCACCGGTCGACAGGAGCGTAAGCCGGCCGAGCACTCGTCAGCAGGAGCGCAAGCCACCAGCAGCCAACCGTGCCGAAGTGAGATCAGGTCACATCGCGGCGCTTCACTGCGAAGAGGCTTATCGCGCCGAAGATCGCGATGTAGACCACGAGAACGACGGCGGCCTGAGTCCCGCTGACGGCGGTGGTCACACCCGGCGTTCCGCCTGGTTCTCCCTGCGGTGTGACTCCCAGGGCGGCTGCCAGTGCGCCTGCGTTCGTGCCTGGGAAGAACCGCTGAAGAACGTCGATCGGCGCCACGATGTTGGCGAAGATCCGCATCAGGTTCTCCACGGCCAACGCCCACACCAGGCCCAACCCCGCTGCCAGGGCCGTACCCCGCACCAAAGTCGCGAGGAAGAACCCGGTGGTGGCCCACATGCCGACGATCAGCCAGCCCGAGACGATCCCCTGCACCAGGGAACCGATGGAGGGCCAGGCCATCGGCTTCGACTCGACTGCCGCGACCAGCCACGCTGCTGTTCCGTCGACGATGAATGTGGCTACCACGATCGTCAGCATCAGCGCCAGCAGCGCGGCCAGCTTTCCGCTCAGCACCGACAGCCGCCGCGGTCCTTGGGTGAGCATCATCTTCATCGTGTCCCAGCCGTACTCTCCACCCGCCAGCAGGACACCGACCAGCATCGCCAGCGCTCCCGCGAACAACGGGAAGCCCTGGATCGCACTGGAAACCAGGCTTTCCGGCAACGCTTCCAGCAGCACCCGCTCCGCTGCCGTCCTGCCGCCCACGGCTGGCCCGGTCGGGTTGCCGTGGTAGCTGATGTACGGGAACACGTATCCGAAGATCAGGGTCATGATCATCCAGACCCCGCCGATCAGCCAGAAGACCGTCCGCTTGCGGATCTTGAACAGCTCCGCCGTGAAACTCGCGAGCATCAGGCACCTTCCTTGGCGAGTTCCGGGTTCTCGGCGTCGGTCACTTCGAAGAAGACCTCTTCCAGCGACCTCTCCACCCAGTTCAGCGTGCGGACCGCCACTCCGGCGAGCACCAGTTCCCGGTTGACCCGGACCGCGTCGTCCGGCTCGACGCTCAGCCGAAGTTCACTCTCGTGCACGGCTACCCGGTCCGCGCCGAACATCTTCGACGCCAGTGCCCGCGCCTGGTCCAGTGGTTCCGCGTGGACGGTCAGCACTGATCCGCCGCGCAGTTCGTCCACCGTGCCTTCGCGGACCAGTCTGCCGTTCATGATCATCCCGACCCGGTCGCAGATCTGCTGCACCTCACCGAGCATGTGGCTGGACAGCAACACTGTCCGGCTTCCCCGCCCCAGCTGCCGCAGCAGCACCCGCATGTCGGCCATGCCCTGCGGGTCGAGGCCGTTGGTCGGCTCGTCCAGTATCAGCAGTTCCGGGTCCTTCAGCAGCGCCGCCGCCAGACCCAGGCGCTGCTTCATGCCCAGCGAGTACGAGGCGAACTTGTCCCCGGCGCGGTCGGCGAGGCTGACGATGTGCAGCACCTCGTCGGCTTTGCTGTCCGGCACGCGGCAGTAGCGGGCGAAGGTGCGCAGGTTGTCGCGCCCCGACATGTACGGGTAGAAGGCGGCGGCTTCGACGAGCATGCCTATCCTGCTCAGCGCCGCCGGGCTGCCCGGTTGCTCGCCCAGGACCTTCACCCGGCCCGCCGTCGGCTTCACCAGGCCGAGCAGGATCCGCAGCGTAGTGGTCTTGCCCGCGCCGTTCGGTCCGAGGAACCCGTACACCTCGCCGCGGCGCACCGTGAGGTCCACCTGGTCGACAGCCAGGTTCTTGCCGTATCGCTTGGTCAGGCCCGATGTCTCAACCAGATGATCGGTCACGCGTCGAGCATGCCGTCCGCGCCGCCGCGAGTCGTCCGCTGTCAGGCGCGTCGGCTCTACGCAACATTGCGTAGACGACCACCCCAGGAACGCGATTTCCCAGTTGTCCCATGACCGTTTCCTCAAGACCACGGGATGTCCGCTCGGTGAGGATCGTCGTTGTCCGGCTCCTTACCCGAAACGTGGTGAAGATGAACTTGTCAAGGCAGGCACCTTCCCCGCCACAGCTCCCTGCCGGCCGGATGCCGTTCCCGCCCGGCTGGCAGGGTTCCACATCCGACCCGGAGCCGTGGCACCCGGGCATCTGGCACCGCCTCCCCGCCGTCCAGCAGCCCAATTGGGCCTCGCCGGGCATCGCGTGGGTCCGTGAGGCGCTGCTGTCCCTGCCGCCGTTGACCACCTACGACGACGTGCGAGCGTTGTCGCGGTCGCTGGCCGCCGTGCAGGGCGGCAACGCGTTCGTGATCCAGGCGGGTGACTGCGCTGAGCCGTTCGGGTCGGCGGCGGTGGACGGCGCCGTGGCCAAGCACCGGCTGCTCGGCCGGATGTCCACAGTGGTCAGCGAGCGGATCGGGCTGCCGGTGGTCACGGTCGGCAGGCTGGCCGGCCAGTTCGGCAAGCCGCGCTCCGAGCCGACCGAACTCGTCGGCGGTCGCGTGCTGCCGTCGTTCCACGGACTGATCGTCAACGGTCCCTCGCCGACCGAGGCCGAGCGTCACCCGTACGCGCCGCGCCTGATCGACGCCTACCGCACCGCGCAACGGGTCTACGCCGAACTGAAACGGCTCGCCAGTGGCTTCGGGCCCGGCGGGAGCGCGGAACTGCCCGGCTGGTGGGAAGCGCCGCCGCCGGCCCTCGCCACAATGGGCACATACGGCCGGACCCACGGCAACGGCCTGGAATGGGTCCACAGCGGACTGTGGGCCAGTCACGAAGCGCTGGTGCTCGACTACGAGGAGCCGCTGACCCTGCGGGACCCGAACACCGGCGAGTGGTTCCTCACTTCGACGCATCTGCCGTGGGTCGGTGCCCGCACCAACAAACCGGACGGCGCGCACGCGATGTTCCTGTCCGGTGTGGCCAATCCGCTCGCCTGCAAGGTCGGTCCGGACGTCGACCCGGCACAGCTGCTGCGGCTGTGCGAGCGGCTGGATCCCGACCGCGTGCCCGGCCGGTTGACGTTGATCGCACGGCACGGCGCCGCGCTGGTCCGCGACCGGCTGCCCGTGCTCGTCGAGGCCGTGCGCGCGGCCGGGCACCCGGTGATCTGGATGACCGACCCGATGCACGGCAACACCGTCAAGACCGCGTCCGGCCTGAAAACCCGGTACTACGAGGACATCCTCGACGAGGTCCGCGGGTTCTTCGCGGTGATGGCCGAGCTGTCACAGTGGCCGGGCGGTGTGCACCTGGAGGTCGCCGCCGACGACGTCACCGAGTGCGTCGGCGGTGGCGGCGCGGGCCTGGCCGAACTGCCCGACCGGTACCGCTCGCTGTGCGACCCGCGGCTCAACGACGTGCAGGCCATGGCTCTCGTCAGCGAGATCGCGGACCTCCTGCTCGGCGCGACGGCCACGCTGCTGGCGGTCAACACATAGTGGACGGACAACGCATGCGGACTCTGCTGATCGACAACTACGACTCGTACACGTACAACGTGTTCCAGCTGATCGCCGAGGTGAACGGCGAGCAACCGGTGGTGATCCCGAACAACCCGGACAGCGGTGCGCGGATCGACCTGGACGCGTTCGACAACATCGTCATCTCGCCCGGTCCAGGGCATCCCGCGCGTGCGGCCGACTTCGGCATCTGCGCGAACGTGATCCAGCGGACCACGATCCCGCTGCTGGGTGTCTGCCTCGGCCACCAGGGCATCGCCACCACATCCGGGGCCGCCGTCGGGCAGGCGCCGCGGGCGCGGCACGGCCACCTGACGAGCGTGACGCACGACGGCAGCGACCTGTTCGCCGGTCTGCCCGAGACGTTCACCGCGGTCCGGTACCACTCGCTGCGGGTACCGGAGCCGCTGCCGCCCGGCTTGGTGGCCACGGCGTGGGCGGAAGACGGTGTGGTGATGGGACTCCGGCACGTCGAACGTCCACTGTGGGGAGTGCAGTTCCACCCGGAGTCGATCGCCAGCGAGTACGGCAGGGAACTGTTCGCCAACTTCCGCGACATCACCACGCGGCGGCAGGGCGACCGTCCGTCCATTGTGGTCAAAACGGCGGAAGCGGCCACCCTGGCCGCCCAGCCGGACGAGAAGTCGGTGCACTACCGATTACAGGTCACCGAACTCGGCTACGCGGTCGACACCGAGGCGGCGTTCACCGCGCTGTTCTCCGGCTCCCGCGACGCTTTCTGGCTCGACAGCGCGCACGTGGAGCCGGGACTCGCCCGGTTCTCGCACCTGGGCGACCGGTCCGGCCCGCTGGGGGAGTCGGTCGGGTACCGCGTCGGCGACGGCCGGGTGACCATCGCGCAGACCGGGTCGGGCACGCGCCACGAGCCCGGCTCGATCTTCGACTACCTGGGCCGTGAGCTGGCCAGGCGTGAGATCGACGCCCCGCCGCTGCCCTCGGACTTCAAGTGCGGGTATGTCGGGTACTTCGGGTACGAGCTCAAGGCGGACTGCGGCGCGCTGCCGGGGCACGTCTCGCCCGACCCGGACGCCCAGTGGATCTTCTCGGACCGGGCGTTGACCGTCGACCACGAGCAGGGCAGGACATATCTGCTCGCGCTGGACGACGGCACACCCGGGACCGAGCGGGCCGCCACCGCCTGGCTGCACCGGGCGGAAGCGGTCGTCGAAGGGTTCGTCGCAGCGACCGCGGACGCTCGGTCGCTGCGACGGCGCCAGAAGTCGCCGGACCCGGGCCTGCCCGAGCCGTGGCTCGTCCGTGACCGCGAGCAGTACCTCGCCGACGTGGACGCGTGCCGCGACGAGTTGCTGCGCGGGGAGAGCTACGAGATCTGCCTGACCAACGCCGTCGAGATCCCGCAAGCGGGCGGCGGGTACGAGTTCTACCGCGAACTGCGGCGCTGCAACCCGGCTCCTTACGGCGCGTACCTGCGGTTCGGTGAGATGCACGTGGCGTGCTCGTCACCGGAGCGGTTCCTGCGCGTGGACCGCGAACGGGTGGTCGAGACCAAGCCGATCAAGGGCACTGTGCGCCGGGGCACCACGCCGCAGGAGGACGACCAGCTCCGCAAGGATCTCGTGACCAGCACGAAGACCTTCGCCGAGAACCTGATGATCGTCGACCTGCTGCGCAACGACCTCGGCCGGGTCTGCGAGATCTCCAGCGTGCACGTGCCGAGCCTGATGGCCGTCGAGTCGTACGCGACCGTGCACCAGCTCGTGTCCACTGTGCGCGGTCGGCTCAGGGCGGGCACCAGCGTGATCGACTGCGTCCGCGCGTGTTTCCCCGGCGGTTCGATGACCGGCGCGCCGAAGCTGCGGACCATGGAGATCATCGACTCGCTGGAGACGCGGGCGCGTGGCGTGTACTCCGGGTCCATCGGTTTCCTCGGCTGCGACGGCACCGCGGACCTCAACATCGTGATCCGCACGGCGGTGCTGTCCGACGGCCGCTGGCACGTCGGCGCGGGCGGCGCGATCGTGCTCGACTCCGACCCGGTGGAGGAGTACGAGGAAATGCTGCTCAAAGCCTCCTCGACGCTGCGCGCGCACCCGAACCCGGAGCGGGTCCCGGCGGAGAAGGGCGGTCACCTTGTCGCATGACCTCGTCACTCCGTTGCAGGGTTTCGCGGCCGGACTGGAAGACCTGGCGCACCGCAACGAATGGGACGCGCGGACCGCGTACCACACCGAAGAGGGCACGTGGACGCACGGCGAAGTGCACGACATGGCGGGCCGCGCGGTGTCGGTGCTCAACCGCATCGGCGTCCGCGCGGGTGACCGGGTCCTGGTCGTGCTGCCGGACGGGATCGGCTGGGTGGTGGCGTTCCTCGCGGTCGCGCGGGCCGGATGCACTGTCGTGCCGGTCAATCCGGAACTGACCGCGGACGATCACGCGTTCATGGCCCGTGATTGCGACGCACGGCTGGTGATCACCACGTCCGAGCTCGCGACCCGGTTCGGTACGTGGCGTTGCCTGACCGTCGGCGAGCTCATGGCGGGCGCGGCCGGCGCGGAGAAGGCCGAGCCGGTGCCCGCCGACGTTCCGCTGTACGTGCACTACACGTCGGGAACGACCGGGCGGCCGAAGGGAGTCCTGCATCCGCAAGGCAATCCGGCCGCGTACTACCACTCGGTCGGCCGGGGGCTCGGCGTGCGCGCCGACGACGTGACGTTGTCGGTGTCGAAACTGTTCTTCACCTACGGGTTCTGCAACGCGTTGGTGTTCCCGCTGTTCTCCGGGTCGGCCGCGGTCCTCATCGCCGGTCGCCCGACGCCTGATGTGGTCGGCGCGCTCGTGGCACGCCACCGGGTGTCGCTGCTGTACGCGGTACCGTCCTGGTTCGGCCGGGTGGTCGCCGAAGGTGATCCGAGCCAGTTCCACTCGGTGCGGGCCGCGGTGTCCGGCGGTGAGCGCTTTCCCCGTGACATGACCGAACGCGCCGCGCGGTTCCTCGGCGCGCCCGTGCTCAACCAGCTGGGCGCCACCGAGGTGGGGTGCGCCGCCACGATGAACACGCTGGCCTGCGACGTCCCCGGCACGATCGGCCGTCCCGTGCCCGGCTACCGGATCGAGGTGCGCGACGCCGACGGCCGCGCGGTGGCCGACGAGGCCGAAGGTGGCCTGTGGGTGCGTGGTCCCGCGTTGATGACCGGGTACCTCAACCGCCCGGAGGCCACCGCCGAGGTGCTGGTGGACGGCTGGTTGCACACCCGTGACCGGGTGGTGCGGCACGCCGACGGGACGTTCACGCACGTGGCACGGGCCGACGACCTGGAGATGGTCGGCGGGATCACGATGTCGCCGATGGAAGTCGAGGACGTCCTGCGCAGCCACCACAAGGTCAGGGAGGTCGCGGTCGCGGCCGTGCCCGACCACCTCGGCGCCAGCAAGCTGCGCGCGTTCGTCGTCGCCGAACCGGGATCCGCGCGGTACGGGCTGGACGGCGAGCTGATCGCGCTGGCCCGCGCGAACCTGGCGCCGTACAAGGTGCCGCGGTCGGTCCGGTTCGTCGACGCCCTGCCCCGCACGTCGACCGGCAAGCTCCGCCGGTTCGCGCTGCGGGATCCGCACTTCGCCACCAGAGCCCCGAGAGCCTCGGAGGACAGCGATGCCTGACAAGACGTTCGAGATCGGCCGGATGTTCGCCGACGCGGCCGAGCGCGGCGGCACCGTGCGGATCCACCTGGACCAGCCGTTGCAACTGGCCCCCGGCCGCGGCACCGAAACCACTGTGCGGGACCTCGCTGACCTGGTCGACGAGCTGTCCGCGCGGTTGTGGGCGGCCGGTGTCCGGCCCAGCGAACGCGTCGCGATCTACAAGACCAACAACTTCGACATCGCGCTGCTGGCGTGCGCGGTCTCCCGGATCGGGGGCGTGCCCGCGCTGCTGTCCCCGGCCCTGCCGGCCCACATCGCGACGGAACTGCTGCGGCGTCTGGACAAGCCGTGGCTGCTGATCGACGCCGGCAAGATCGACTCGTCGTTCGGCGGTACGGCACCGATCGAAGCCACCCACCGCGTGCTGCTCACGGCAGGCAGGGAGATCACCGGCACGACGGCGCTGAGCGGATACGCCGGCGCCGCACGCCCCGAACCGGTCCGCCTGCACCCACGCCAACCGGCCCTGATCACGCACAGCTCAGGCACGACCGGCGTGCCGAAACTAGCCGTGCACTGCGGCGATTCCCTGTGGCACAGGTTGTTGCCGCAGAAGCTGATGGCGTGGCCCATTCGTGGCAGAGAAACCGCGGCCTTGTGCATGACGTTCGTGCACTCGCGGTTCTACAACGCGCTGCGTGTGTTCCTGGACCACGGCAACCCGATGGTGATCGCGGCCGACCACGCCCCGGAGCGGATCGGCAGGCTGTTCGCGCGCACACGACCCGGGTACGTCGAGACGCACCCGAACACGTACATCGACTGGGAGGAACTGGCGGACGCGCCGCTGGCGCCGCTGGGCAACGTGCGGTGCTTCGGTGGCACGTTCGACGCGATGCACCCGCGCACGATCCAGCGGATGCTGTCCGCGTCCAACCGCGTGCTCCCGATCTTCCTGCAGCTCTACGGCCAGTCGGAGACCGGCCCGGTGTGCGCGCGGTTCTTCACCCGGCGTGGCGCGGGCAAGGGCGACGCCCGGTTCGTCGGGATCCCGCTGCCGGGGTTCGTCAAACTGCGGGTTACCGGCCACGACGGCAAACCCGTGCGGCGCGGGCAAACCGGGCACCTCGAAGTCAAGATCCGCAGCAGGATCCTGACCTACCTCGGTGAACCCGACCGTTACGCCGACCAGGTGCGCGGCAAGTGGTGGAGGATGGGCGACATGGGCTCGATCGGGCGGCTGCGCCGGGTGCGCCTGGTGGACCGGGAGGTCGACCAGATCGAGTCGATGGACTCCAACCTCGAGGCCGAGGACATCCTGATGTCCCGGTTGGACGAACTGCGCGAGATCGCCATCGTGGCCGGTTCGTCCGGTGAGCCCGTCCCGGTGGTGTGCACCAAGGGCGAACGACCGCTCGACCCCGAGCGGTGGCGGATGGCGACGGCGGATCTGCCGCCGATGGCCGACCCGGTGCGGCTACCGTTCGACGAGGTGCCGCGCACGTCGACGTGGAAGGTGCAACGGCCGGAGCTGATCCGCCTGCTCGCGGGCGGCAAGGCTTGACACGCAGGACAGGGAACGAAAGTGGGGAACACATGTCGAACGCCCGGATCAACCTCGGCAAGGCCTGGCCGCAGGGCAAGACGCCGCTGTTCGCGCTGACGGCGGCGATCGCCGAGTCGGGACTGGACCGCAGGCTGACCGACCTGATCAACATCCGCGCCTCGCAGATCAACCAGTGCGCGTTCTGCCTTGACATGCACACCAAGGACGCCCGTGCGGCGGGGGAGACCGAGCAGCGGATCTACGCGCTGAACGCGTGGCGCGAGACGCCGTTCTTCACCGACGAGGAGCGCGCGGTGCTGGCGTTGACCGAGGAGATCACGCTGATCGCGGACGGCGGTGTCGACGACGAGGTGTGGGCGGCGGCGGCCAAGCACTTCGACGAACCCGCGCTCGGCCGGATCGTGATGGCGATCGTCGCGATCAACGCGTGGAACCGGCTCGGGGTGACCCAGCGGCTCCCCGTCGGCGGCTACCAGCCGGCCAGGAGCTGACATGGCCGTGCAGCAAAGGCCGGTCCTGGTCGTCGGAGCCGGACCGGCCGGATTCGGCGCGGCGCTGGCCTTGCGCTCGCGCGGCCTGCCCGTGACGGTGCTGGAGGCGGAGCAGGCGGACCGGGTCCGGCCGGGCAGCCGCGCGTTGTTCGTGCACCAGGAGTCGTTGCGGCTGCTGGACAAGGCCAGTCCCGGACTGGCGGCGCGGATCGTGGCGCACGGCGCGGTCTGGCCGACCAAACGGACGTTCTTCCGCGGCCGCGAGGTCTTCGCCAGGACCTACCCGCCCGCCGGCGGCGACCGGCTGCCCCGGTTCACCAGCCTGCGCCAGATCGAGACGGAGAAACACCTGCACGCGGCCTGCCTGGACGCGGGCGTGGACATCGAGTGGGGCGCCAGGGCCGAAACGGTCACCACGGACGCGAACGGTGTTTCGCTCCGCACGGCCGACGGCCGGGACTGGCGCGCCCAGTACGTCGTGGCCGCGGACGGCGCCCATTCCGTCGTCCGCAAGCAGATCGGCATCACCTGGGAGGGCACGAGGTCCGAGGGATTCCACGTGGTCGTCGACGTCCTCGACGACTCGATGCCGCTCGAGCGGGTGTTCCACTACCGCCACCCGGCTCTGGGCGGGCGCAACGTGATGCGCGTGCCGTTCGCCGGCGGGTTCCAGGTCGACCTGCAGTGCGGGCCGGACGACGACGCCGACCGGTTCGCCTCGCCGGACGGCGTCGAGCGCTGGCTGCCGAAGGTCGTCGACGCGAAGTACGCCGAGCAGGTGGTGTGGATCTCGAAGTACCACTACCTGCACGTGGTCGCCAGATCCTTTGTGGACTCGAACAACCGGGTGCTGCTGGTCGGCGAAGCGGCCCACCTGTTCCCGCCGTTCGGTGCGCGCGGGATGAACAGCGGGTTCGCCGACGGCGCCGCCGCCGCCGACGCCGTCGAGTCGGCACTGGAGTCGGGCAGTTCCAAGGCGATCAAGGACTTCGACCACGATCGCGGTGTGGCTGCGCGGTTCAACAGCGAAGCCGCGCGGCTCGCGTTGTCGCACATGCGTCCTACGTCGGCGCTGATGAAGCTGCGGCAGGAAGCCGCGGCGACGCTGTCGCCGGTGATACCCTGGATGGGCTCCTGGTTGGAGCACGCGCCCTACGGGCCGCGCACCGGCGCCACGGCCAGCGGGAAGTACTAGGCGAACGTGGGCAAGGTGAGCGCCGAGTGCTCGGGCCGCCCGGTGTCGCCGTCGAACGAGTCCGGGTCAAGCAGTGCGGCGTTGCGCTGTGCCAATGCTTCGGCGGTCTCCGGGGTGACGGCGGAGCGTCCGTCGGTGGCCAGCGCCTGGTTCAGTTCGACGAACCGCCGCGTCTCCCGTTCGTAGGTGGCGAAGGCCGAGGTGTGATCAGGTTGCGCGGCGAGCGCGCCCGCGAGCATGTACGCGCTGACCAGTGCGATGCTCGTGCCCTGGCCGGACAGGAAGGACGGTGCGTGGGCGGCGTCGCCGACCACGGCGACGCGGCCACGTGCCCAGGACGGCATGTGGATCTGGCTGACGACGTCGAAGAACAGGTCGTCGGCCGTGCGCATCGCGGCGACCATCCGCGGGATCTCCCACTGGTCGCCGGCGAAGGCCGAGGCGGTGACGTCCCGCTGGGCCGCCGGGTCGCGGAAGGCCGCCAGTGGCGGTTCGGCGCGGGTGAAGATCAGGAAGGCGTGTACGTGGTCGTTGTCGCCCGCGGCGTAGAGGACCCCGGACCGGCCGGGCGCGTTCCACACGACGCCTTCGTGGGAGAGGCCGAAGTCGTTGGGCATGGTGAACCCGGCGAAGCAGTAGCCGAGGTAGCGGTGGAACTGCTCCTCGGGGCCGGAGGTGTGGCCCCTGGTGTTCGAGTGCAGCCCGTCGGCGCCGATGACCAGGTCGAACCTGCGCCGCTGTCGGCTGGTGAAGGTCACGTCCACGCCGTCGGTGTCCTCCGCCAGCGCGGCGATGGAGTCGCTGAACACGAACTCGCACGTGTCCCGGACCGCGTCGTACAAGGTGGCCGTGAGGTCGCCGCGGGCTATCTCCAGGTCGCGGCCGGCGGCGTTGCCGACGATCTTGTCAGCGGCGACCGATGCGACGGGGCTGCCGTCGGGGTGCAGGAAGGTGATCCGGCGGGAGTCGACGTGGGCGGCGCGCAGCCGGGGCAGCAGGCCCATCCGCTCGACGACGTCCAACGCCGTGCCGCGGATGTCGATGGGGTAGCCGCCGCTGCGGACGGCCGGGGCCTTCTCGACGACGGTGACGTCGAAGCCGTACCGGTGCAGCCAGTAGGCCAGTGCGGGACCGGCGATGCCGGCGCCGGAGATCAGGATCGAGCCCTTGGTCATGGTGCTGTCCCCTCGCGAAGCGTTGGATAGCTAACTTAGGTATCCTTTTGGTGGCCGCGACGGCCTCGGGGGTGACGCGGGTACCGGACAATATATACCTAATTTAGGTATCTAATGGAGGTGATATGGACCACGACGAGACGGACGAGTTCGACGTGATGGCGTTGCTGCCGCACCTGACCGGCCTCAGCGCTGTGCTCAACCGCAGCCGCCTGGTCGAGCGGGCGATGGAGGAAGCCGGGGTCGCGATCGACCGGCCCGCGACGACCGTGCTCATCACATTGCACATGGCGGGCGAACCGTTGCGTGTCGGGGAGATCGCCACCCGCATGCAGGTCGTCGGGCCGCACGTGACGCGCCTGCTGCACGATCTGGAACGGCGTGGGCTCGTCGGCCGGATCGCCGACCCGAACGACCAGCGGGCGCGCCTGATCGAACTGGGCCCCGGCGGGCGCGAGATCGCCGAGCGCTACTTCCGTGCCGTGTTCGGGTGGATCAACAAGGCCGTCGCCGACTGGCCCGAGCAGGACCGCCGGGTGTTCGGCCGCCTGCTCGAGCGGTTCGTCGGCGACCTGACCCGTCAACTGTCACCCGGCGAGGAAACGCCCTAGCTCGGCGGCGACGAACTGCGGGTTCTCCTCGACGAGCCAGTGCCCGGCACGCGGAACGTCCGCCGCGCGCACGATGTTCGTGATGCGCGGGGCCACGGTGCCCCGGATGGCGTCGAGCTGGCCCTGCGCGGTCATCAGCAGCGTCGGCACACTCGTCGGCGCCGCCGCCACGGTGTCGCGCACGTCCTTGTCGAGCGCACGGTAGAGCTCGAACCCACCGGACAGCACCTCAGGCCTGCTGTACGTGCGGGCGAACTCGTCGATCTCGTTGCCGTCGAACGGGGAACGGTCCGACGTGCCACCGAAAGCCGTGCCACCGAACGAGACCTGCGGGTAGAACAAGTCGAGGTAGTCGCGGACGTCGTCGCCCACCACCGCCTCCGGGACACGCCGCTGGGTGTGGAACGCGATGTGCCAGCTCAGCGTGCGGTACGTGGCAGCGTCGATCGCGGGACCGGGCAGCGGCAGGTCGAGATAGCCCAGCCGAGCGGTGTCGCCGGGGAACTGGCTGGCGTACTGGAACGCCACCGCCGCACCGAAATCGTGGCCGATGACGGCGGCGTCACGCACCTTGAGCCGGTCGGTGACCAGGGTGTGCACGTACCGCGCCAGCGTGGCTTTGTCGTAACCGGTCGGTGTGCCGGTGCTGTCGCCCAGGCCGGGAAGGTCGACGGCGTAGACGGTGTGGTTCTTGGCCAGTTCGGGCATGACGGGCCACCAGCCGTACCAGGTCTGCGGCCAGCCATGGATCAGCACCACCGGCGACCCGGTGCCGCCCTTCACGTAGTGCATGCGGATGCCGTCGACGTCAGCGAACTCGTGCCGGAACGTCCTGGCGAACTCCGGATCGCTCCGGGTGGCGGTGGCGTACGGCGCAGCGGCGTCTGTCGGTGTGGCGCAGGCGGTGCCGAACGTGAGGACGAGGATGAGCGCGAGGGCTGCCGCGCGCACGGTTGCGGTGTTCATGTTCTCCTTTTTCTGCGAAGGGGTTCAGCGCCCGGTCGAGCCGTCGATCAGTTCGCGGAGGATGTCCGCGTGGCCCGCGTGACGGCCGGTTTCCTCGATCATGTGGGTCAGCGCCCAGCGGACACTGGGTCCGTGGCGGCCGGGGACCGGTCCGGCGAGGTCGATGCACGCGTCGAGTACCTCGTTCGCGCGCTCGACCGTCTCCCGGTAACGGGCGACGACGTCGGCGACGCTGTCGTCCGGTGCGGCGTGGAAGGTCGCCTGCCAGTTCGTGACCTTGTCCCCGAGGAAGACCGCACGCTCGACGAAGGTCACGTGGTTGAGCAGCCCGAGCAGATTCGTGCCGGACGGCACCATGGCTGCCCGCGCCCGCGGTTGCGGTGCGCCCTCGACCTTCGCGGCGATCGACGCCCTGAGGTAGTCGAGGAATCCGCGCAGGACCTCGGCCTCGCTCGTGCCGGTCCGCGGCGGCGGGGTGTCACTGCGGCGCTTCTTGGTGCTGGGCATGGGATTTCCTCCTGGTCAGGCGGCGCGGCGGAGGAGCAGGACGTGGTCGATCACCTCGGCGGTGCGCCCGTCAGGACCGGTGGCGATCCGGTGTGGAGCGTCGGCCCGTTCGACCGCCCACCCGGACGTGTCCAGTTCGAGGCCCGCGGCCACGTCGCGGGGACTCGGGTACCGGGCGCCGGGGTCCTGGTTCCACGACCACGGCGCGGTGGACCCGTGGTCGACGACCAGCAGCCGCCCGCCTGGCCGCAGCGCGTGCGCGGCCGAGCGCAGGACGATCGCCCTGTCCAGGTCCAGCGGCGTGTGCAGGTAGTGGGCGCTGACCAGGTCGAATCCGCCCTGCGGGAACGACTCGTGCAAGTCCTGCCGCAAGGCGACGAGGTCATCAAGGCCGTTGGCGTGAGCGAGGTCGGCCAGCCGCTCGACCGCGACGGCCGAGACATCGACCGCCGTGACATGCCACCCCTGGCGGGCGAGCCACAGCGCGTCACCGCCGTTGCCGCACCCCAGGTCCAGCGCCCTGCCCGGTGGCAGGGCGGTGACTGTCTCGGTCAGACGGACATTCGGCCGCGGGTCGGTGGCCGCCGGCCGGGCGGCGTGGACGCCGTCCCAGAACGTCACCGCATCGGTGCTCATCAGGTCTCCTCCAGTCGGTACCCGCCCAGTCTGACCAGGCATGACACGATCTGGCACGAAAACTTGCCGTTATGGCAAGCTGAGCCTGTGGACAGCAAAAGCGACGACGAGGTACTGGACACGGTGGGGCCACGGCTGCGCGCGCTGCGGCGGGATCGCGGCATCACCCTCGCCGACCTGGCAGCGGCAACCGGCGTATCGGAGAGCACCCTGTCCCGGCTGGAGAGCGGCCAGCGCCGGGCCACCCTGGAGTTGCTGCTGCCGTTGTCGCGCACCTACGACGTGCCACTGGACGACCTCGTCGGCGCACCGCGCACGGGCGACCCCCGGATCCACCTCAAACCGATCCACAAGTTCGGCCTGACGTTCATCCCGCTGTCGCGCAGACCGGGCGGGATCCAGGCGTTCAAGATGATCATCCCCAGCAGCCCGGAACCACTCGAACCGGCACTGAAGACCCACGACGGCTACGAATGGCTGTACGTGCTCAACGGCCGCCTGCGCCTCGTGGTCGGCGACCGCGACCTGACGCTGCCCTCCGGCGAGGCAGCCGAGTTCGACACAGCCCTGCCCCACTGGCTCGGCAGCGCCGACGGCGGAGCGGTCGAGGTGCTCATCCTGTTCGGTCCACAAGGGATGCGCGCGCACGTCCGCGCGGACCAGCACTGACACCACAGGTGTACAACCAGCCCAGGGTCCCGCCCATGAGGTCACGGGCAGAACCCTGGCAAGGCGGTCACGAAAGCCCGGATCCTGTGATCAGACGAGGTTCAACGCCAGCGCGACGATGCCGCCGACCGTCGAGATCAAGGTCGACCCGACGTGCATCCCGATGGAGAGCCGGATGTCCTTCTTCTTCCACACGAACCACGGTCCCGGGAAGAAGAAGATCAGCTTCGACACGAACGTCCACGGTGCCCAGAAGTGGTACAGCGAGAACAGGACCGTGCTGAGTACCGGGGCTGCTGTGCCCAGGTGGGCGAGGCGGGGCATGAGAAACCCGCGGAAGTAGAACTCCTCGATGAGCGGCAGCGCGATTCCGGTCAGCGGCAGGCATATCACCAGCGTGGTGAGCATGGCCGAGCGACCGTTGTTCTCGAGGTACGTGGTGGCGCTGCCGCCCGCGTCGGCGAACGGGAGCCAGGTGAAGAAATGGTCGAAGACGAAGCCGTCCAAGGGGATGAGCGCGGTCGACAGCACCATCATCCACAAGAACAGGGGGACGGCCACGGCCAGGAGCTTGCCCCTCGGCAACGGCTTGTCGGTGTAGTGCAGCACGCCGCGCAACGAGAACCGGCCGTTGCGCTTGCGCCCCAGCCAGTACAAGCCGGCCATCAGCGGCCCGAGAATCAGGCACAGCGCGATCGCCCAGCCCAGGAACACCGGATACCCGTTGGCCAGGACGAACGGTTCGGCGATCAGCAGGTAGACCGCGACGATCAGAGCACCGGGGACCAGGTGCAGAGCGATGGACAGCGGCAGCGAGTGCCGGTCGGCCAGCAGCCGCTTTGCTGTCCCGTGCAGTGGATGGGGGACCGTGGGCCTGTGCGTGTTTTCCACGCCGACGACGATTGCGAGGTCACCCGCCACGGCCCTGACACGACCCTGACACGGCACGTCGGCGAACTGTCTCCGCTGCCTGAAGCTGCACGGCGCAGGTCAGTAGTTCTCCAGCACCCTCAGCGGCGCCCCCGGTCTGGGCGGCCGTCAGCAGCCCGAGGGCGAAGCCGATCAGCGGCGAGCAACAAAGCTGTACCGGCGAGCTGTACGCCCGAGATCGTCAGCAGAACAGCGGTGAAACCGTGACCACCGAGAGCGGAAACCAGTTGAGGCCCAAGGCTGGCCCCGGCCAGCAAAGCGAAAGTGTACAGAGCGACCCCGGCACCGCGAGCCTGACCGGAAAGCTGGCCGACGAGTTCCGTCAGCCCCGGTGAGACCATAGCGATCTTGGCCACGAACAGGAACATCAACCCGCCCACCATCACCGCGGGCGGATCGCCGACGACTCCAAGAACCAGCGGCGTGACCACACCCGTGCCCAAAGCCAGCGCGGCACGCAGAGTCGGCCGGACCCGGTCGAGAACCGAAGCCAGGAAAGGAATCGCCACCAGCGCGGGCAGCGAACTGGCCCGCAACGCCAGCATCGCCCCGGGATCGCCGACCAGCGCCGGCGGCCCGTACAGCTGCAACGCCGTGTACATGGCGACGAACACGCCCAGCACACTCAACGCGCCGAGGTAGATGAGAATCAGCACCGGCCTGGTGAGCAAACGTCTGGTCGAGCTGAAGAACACCCCGAGCGCGTCGGCGGACCGGCGCCTCAGGTCGGGCAACATCACCAGCCGCAACGAGAAAGCCAGCACCGCGACGAAGCCCGCGTTGAACCAGAACACGCCACGCCAGCCGGCGATGCCCGCCAACGCCTGAGCCACCAGCTGTCCCGTGACCGTCGCCGCGACCATGGCCGTGACCAGGCACGTCACCGCAAGCGACCGCCGGGCAGGCGGGATCCGTTCGCTCAGATACGCCAGAGCCGCGGGGGAGAACCCGGCGGCACCGACGCCTTGCACGATCCGGCAGACGATCATCGCGGGCAGCGCGGTGGCGAAGGCCGCGGCCACAGTGGCCACAGCCAGCACACCCAACCCGGTCACCACGACCCGCCTGCGGCCGTAGAGGTCCGAAAGCGGCCCGGTGATCAGAAAACCGGCGGCGTAGGCGAAACCGAACGACGTCGCCGTCCAGGTCGCCGCGGTCGCTGTCGTGTGCCAGTCCTGGGCCATCGCCGGCAGCAGCGGCAGCACCAGGTACATCTGCCCGACGACCAGCAACCCGGTGACCGTCATGACGAACACCGTGCGTGCCACGGGTGCGCCGGCCACCGGGTTGTCAGTCCGCAGTGCGGTTTCGGTCACTTGTTGCCCTTGTTGACCCAGACCACGAGCGACTCGTTGGCGAGGTTCACGCCCAGCAGGTCCGTTCTGCCGTCCTTGTTGACGTCCGCGGCCTTCACCGCCGCGACCGTGCCCGGCATCGTGTAGTGGGTTTTCCCGGCGAACGTGCCGTCACCGTGGCCCAGCAGGACGGACACACCGGCGCCCTTGGGGTCGTTGGGCGGCGGTGCGCTCGGGTCGCGGTTGGCGTCCGGTGACACCGTGCTGGCGATGTCCAGCGCGCCGTCGCCGTTGAAGTCGCCGACGGTCAGCTCGTTGAGGCCGGTGCCCGTGTCGTACTTGCGGGCCGGTCCGAAACCGCCCCACCGCTTGCCGAGCAGGACCGAGATCTTGTTGTTGACGAACTCGCCCACCGCCACATCCGGCACACCGTCGCGGTTGAAGTCGCCGACGACCACGTCGTTGACCGTCTCACCGGCCGCGTAGCTGTGCGCGTCGCGGAATGTGCCGTCACCACGGCCGATCAGCACCGACAGCGAGTCCTCGATCCGGCCGAAGTTGCCGGTCAGGACGTCCGGGACGCGGTCGCCGTTGACGTCGGCGACCGTCACGCCCTGCGGGCCGGGGCCGATGTTGTAACGCTTCTCCGGCCCGAACGTGCCGTCGCCGCGGCCGAGGCGCACGGTGATGTTGGCCGCGAAGTTGTTGGCGGTGATCAGGTCCGCCTTGCCGTCGCGGTTGAGGTCGCCGGTCGTGATCTGGTTCGGGCCGTAGCCGACCGGAACGGTCCGCGGCGCGTCGAACGTGCCGTCACCCTTGTTGAGGTAGATGCCGACGTTGCCGATCGGGTTGCCGCCGGCCAGCGCGAGGTCGGGCTTGCCGTCGCCGTTGAAGTCCGCCGTGGTCACGTCGAACGTCAGGAAGTACGGCTCCTTCGGCGCCGGGTAGTCGGTCCTGGCGCCGAACGTGCCGTCGCCGTTGCCGGACAACACCGACAGCGAGTTGCCGCCGTTGCCGGTCGCCGCGTCGAGCTTGCCGTCGCCGTTGAAGTCGGCGTACGCCACCGACCAGGATCGCTTGCCTGCCTTGAACTCCGCCGGGTCGGCGAACACGACGACCGCGGGCGACGCGATCGGCCGCGCGCTGCTCGCAGGCTCGTCCTCCGGTGCGGCCTGGGCGCTGCTGACGACCGTCGCGGCCAATGCCGCGACGGCCAAGGGCGCGGCGGGTTTCCAGATGGTGCGCTTGATCACGGAACCTCTCCTCGATCGTTCTCAGCCGTCAGGCCGGCCGGGCGAACACGTCATGACTCGGAAGGGCGACGGCGGCACCGGCCCACCACCGCTGCCAGCACGGCGCCCGCACGGCCGCGCCCGCTCGCGGGCCGCCGATCCAGCCGGTCACCGGCCGGATCCCGTGCAGTGCGTTGACCATCCACACCTCGCGGTCGGCCAGTTCGGCCAGCCGCCGCCTGCGGCCCGCGATCGCGATTCCCTGCCCCAGGGCGGCACGGCGGATCAGCGTGACGGTGACGCTGGGCAGCACACGCAGGTGACCGTCCGGCACGCAGAGCGTGTTCCCTTCCCACCACACCAGGCCGCACCGCGACCCTTCGAGCACGAGGCCGGAGGGCGTCGTCAGCAACGCCTCGTCGGCGCCGAACCGCATCGCCTCGGCGTGCAACTCGCCCAGCATGGCCAGGTCCGGCCCCTTGCGCCGGGGCGTCTGCCGTGGGTCGCCGCGGCCGATCCAGACCTTGACCTCGCCGGTGCGGGCGGGCGCCTGGCGGATGCGCAGCCGCAGCTGGTAGCCGTTCGGGGTGCGGACCAGCTCGACGCGGGGAAACCACGCGCCGCGGCGGGGCAGCTGGTCGACCACCGCGGGCCAGAACTTGTCTATTTCGGACAGTTCGATCGCGCCGGTGCCCGCGCAGGCGGACGTGAACCGGGACCGGTGCAGGCCCAGCCCGCGCACCGCGCCGTCCTGCACCAGCCACGAGTCCGCCGCCACCAGCGTGGTGTCGCCGTCGTGGCCGGGCACCATGCCCTTGCCCCGGTGCCAGCGCAGCAGCTGGGCGACCGGGCTGGTCATGGCCGCGGCCGTGCTTCGACCAGGCTGAACGCGGTGTCCGTCGGCAGCACCCTGGTCAGCTCGTACCCGGCCGCCTCGAACACGTCGGCGTACTGCGCCTCGGTGCGGATGTTGCCGTTCATGGTGATCGTCATGACCAGGTCGAAGTTCTTGACGAACCGGGGTGCCTTGGTGTCGCGGATGAACTCCGCCGCGACGAACCGTGCGTTCGGCGAGGTCTCCTTGCAGCGCCGCAACAACTGGATCACCGCCTGGTCGGACCAGCTGTGCATCACCTGCTTGACCACGTAGGTGTCCACACCGGACGGAACCGCTTCGAAGAAGTCGGCGCCGTGCAGCGTCAGCCGCCCGGAAGCCAGCAGCGGCGCCAGTTCGTCGCTGGTACGGGCCTGCTCGATCACAGCGGGCAGGTCAGCGAGGATGCCACGGGCCAGACCGGGGTAGGTCTCCAGGATCGCCCGCAGGTACGTGCCGGTGCCGCCGCCGAGGTCGGCGACCACACCGCTGTCGGCGAACTCGGGGAACGACTGGGCGACCTGGTCGCTCAGTGCCTCGGAGAAGTCGCGCATGGCGTCGTTGAAGACCGCGCCCGCGGCCGGGGCCGTGCCGAGATAGGCCCACAGCGTCATGCCGTGTGCCAGCTCGAAACCCGGCTTGCCCGTGGTCAGCCCCCGCGGCAGCTGGGACCACGAGTTCCACAGCCACGGTTCGCCGACCAGGTGTGCCATCGAGTACTGAGAACGTGGAAAACCTTTGCGCAGCAGCTGCGACAACCGGGAGTTGGCGAAGACGTCCGGCCCGGTCTCGCGGAAGACACCTTCCTCGGCGAGCAGCCGGAGCACCTTGCCGAGCTGGATCTCGTCGGTGCCGGTCCGTTCGGCGAGGTGCCGGACGGACATGCTCCCGTCCGCCAGCACGTCGGCCAGCCCGTGACGGGCCGCGACCGAGATGCACAGCGCGGTTGTCGGGAACATCAGCTGCGAGAGTGCGAATGCGTCCGCTGCGTCTGGCACGTGCCCCTCGCTCATCGGATTCCTTTCGCGGATACTCCGGCCTTCAGGCTGGAGAGGAAACGGAACCCCTGCGGAGCAAGGCAGGGAACGCTGATCCGCCGCCACGGCGGATCAGCGTGTACCGGCATGTCGCCGAGGGGTTCGCTGGTTGGCTTGTCAGGGTGTGAGCTGTGGCCAGGGTTGGGAAGCGGGCGTTCGGGTACCGCTTCCACCCGGCCCCGGGGCAGGCTGCTGAGCTCGGCCGGACGTCCGGGTGTGCCCGGCTGGTCTGCAACTTGGCGTCGCAGGCCCGTCGCGAGGCGTGGGCGTTGCGGCACTTGCAGGTCGGGTTCACCGATTTCTGGGGCGAACGCGCCGGGTACCCGGCGTGCAGGAGTAGGAAGAAGTCGCGGCGGTCGGCGGAGTACACCGGCCGCGCGTTCCGGTGGCGCGACGGGACGCTGAGCTCGGCCAAACTGGATCAGCCGCTGCCGATCGGGTGGTCGCGTCCGTTGCCCGGCGGCGCGTGCCCGTCGACGGTGACGGTGCCGCACGACGCGGCAGGCCGTTGGTTCGTGTCGCTGCTGTGCGATGACCGTCGCCGTGACTGTCCGCACAAGGTGACTACTCGGCTCGTTCGTGAGAACCACACGATCGTGATCGAGGACTTGGCCGTGCGCACCATGGTCAAGAACCACAGCCTGGCCCGTGCCATCAGTGACGCGGCCTGGTGGCAGTTCCGCGCTCTGCTGGAACACGAAACCCCATGGCATGGACGTGATCTGGTGGTGGACCGCTGGTTCCCCTCGTCCAAGCTGTGTCCCCGCGTTGAGCGGATGCCGCTGAACGTGCGGTCGTGGACGTGCCGGTGCGGCACCAGCCACGATCGTGATGTCAACGCGGCGCGTAACATGCCGGCCGCCGGGCTGGCGGTGACGGCCTGTGGAGACGGTGTAAGACCTCAACGGGGGAACCTCCGTTCGGGCAGTCGACGGCGAAGCAGGAAAACCCAAGGGCGACCAAGGGGATTCCCGTCATTTAGGGCGGCGAGGACGTCAAGAGTCCTGCCCTGCTTTCTGGTTGATCCGGTACCCAGCATTCAGCGCGAACGCCACCCGGTCGTGAGGCACGCGTCCCACCGGACTGGGAATCTCCAGCACAAGGCTCGTGAGTGTTTCGTCCGGTTAGAACCGGACGAAACACTCACGAGGGTTTCCCGAGGGAGTGGGACTTGGCGTAGATGTGGGTGGGACGCCGCGCGTGTCACGGTGAGGCACAAGGAGTTGCACTCGAGGCAGGGAGTCACTGTGGTTCAGCCTGCGGTCAAGCCGTCCGCGCTTCCGGAACTGCCGCGCGAGCGCGTGACGCACCCGTTCGATCTGCCGCCGGAGTACGTCACGCTGCGCGACGCGGCGCCGATCAGCCGGTTCGTCTGGCCCAACGGGGTGGAAGGCTGGCTCATCACCACCTACGACCTCCAGCGGGAAGTGCTCGCCGACAACCGGTTCAGCATCGACCGGGCGGGCAACATGCCGCCGTCGCTGGCTCTGGGGCGCAAACCCGTGATGATGCCGCGCTCGCTCGTGGCGATGGACCCGCCGGAGCACACCAAGTGGCGGCGGCTGATCATGAAGGACATGACGCCGGGAAAGGCGCGGGCGATGGAGCCGAGGATCGAGGCGATCACGGCCGAGCACATCGCCAGGATGCGCGAGCAGGGCCCGCCGGTGGACTTGTTGCCCGCGCTGGCGTTCGCCGTCCCGTCGGCGATCATCTGCGAACTGCTCGGCGTGCCCGTGGCCGACCAGGAGTTCTTCCAGCAGCAGACGCACGTGCGCAGTTCCGTGCACAGCACGCCGGACCAGGTCGACGAGGCGACGATCGCGCTGACCGAGTACCTGCGCGGTGTCGTAGACGAGAAGAAGCGCCGCCCGGTCGACGACCTGCTCAGCCACCTCGGCCAGGGCGAGATCGACGGCGAACCGGTGTCACGCGAGTACATGGTCGGCATGGCCATGCTCCTGCTGCTCGCCGGGCACGAGACCACGGCGAGCACGATCGGCGTCGGGGTGGCGAACCTGATGGGCCGCCCTGAGCTGATCAAGGAGCTGGCCACGCCGGACAGCGCGGACCGGCTCGTCGAGGAGGTTCTGCGGATCCACTCGGTGATCCAGTACGGCGTGGTGCGCCGCGCGACCGAGGACGTCGAGGTCGGCGGCGTGCGGATCGCGGCGGGGGAGTGGGTGACGTGCCTGCTCGCCTCGGCCAACCGTGACGAGTCCAAGTACGGCTGCCCGCACGCGATCGACGTGGAGCAGTCGAAGGTCCCGCACATCACGTTCGGCTACGGCGTGCACCAGTGCCTGGGCATGAGCCTTGCCCGTGTGGAGTTGCGGGTGGTGCTGCGTGCCCTGTTCGCCGAGTTCCCCGACCTGCGGCCGGTCCGCCCGGTGGAGGACCTGCGCTACCGGGAGGACATGTTCGTCTACGGGCTGTACGAACTGCCCGTCGAGTGGTGATCAGAACTCGGCTGACTCACCTGCTTCGAGCAGCACGAGCCGGTCGCCGAGGCCGCGCTCGGCGAAGGCGTCCCTGATCGTGCCGGGGCCCTGCGTGAAGTGCTGCCATCCCTCGATGTGAACGGGCACAACGGCTTTCGCGTCGAGGATCGCGGCGGCGCGGGCGGCGTGGGCGCTGGTGAGCGTCAGGTAGGCGTTCATCACGGGCACGCGCGCCCCGCCGGCGAACAGGACCGCGACGTCGATCGGCCCGGTGTGGAACGCGACCTCCTCGACGACGTCCAGTGAGGCGTTGTCACCGCTGACGTACACGGTCGGCAGCCCGTCGCCGGTCAGCACGAACCCGATGACCTCGCCGACCACTGCTTCGGCACCCCTCGGGCCGTGCAGGGCGGGGACACCGATGACCGTCACGCCGCCCACCGTCGCGCTCTGCCAGTTCGGCAGCGCCTTCGCCGTTCCCCCAAGGCGTTCCGCGCCGGTCACAGTGGTCAGCACGAGCGGGACGTCCGCGAGCATCTGCCGTCCGGTCTTGTCGAGGTTGTCCGGGTGCTCGTCGTGGGAGAGCAGGACGACGTCGATGTGGCCGATCTGCTCGACGGGCACCGCGGGCCCGTCGGTCTTGGCGAGGCCGCGTCCGGCGTTGACGGGGTAGTCGCCTGGCGGGTCGAAGGTGGGGTCGGTGAGCAGGCGCAGCCCGCCGTACTCGATGAGCGCGGTCGGGCCGCCGATGACCTGGATCCTGGTTGAAGCCATGGGGAGATCCTGGGTGCGGCGGCCGGTGGGCGGTGAGTGGCCGGGAGGACGTTCAGCGATCGATTCCGGCCATCCGGAACGTGGCCCGGTACTCCTGCGGGCTGACCCCGACCACTCGCCGGAACGGCGGCCGCAGCGACACCGCCGACGACAGCCCGACCTGCCGCGCGATCGCGTCCACCGGGAGATCGGTGTGCTCCAGCAGCTGCTGTGCCCGCAGGATCCGTTGGTGCAGTAGCCATTGCAGCGGCGAGACACCGGTGGTGGCGCGGAACCTGCGGTCGAACGTGCGACGGCTGAGGTGCACGTGCCCGGCGAGCGACTCGACCTCGATCACCTCGTCCAGGTGTTCGACGGCGTACGCCATCGCCCTGGACAGCTCGTCGTCCTCGGCGCGTTCGGGCACCGGCTGGTCGATGTACTGCGCCTGACCGCCGCTGCGCTGCGGCGGTGTGACCATCGTGCGCGCGATCGACGTCGCGGCGGCCGGGCCCCACAACCGCCGCACGACGTGCAGGCACGCGTCGATCCCGGCGGTTGTTCCAGCGCTGGTGACCACGTCGCCGTCGTCGACGTAGAGCACCGACGCGTCGACCTGGACCTGCGGGTACGCCGCCGCGAGCGCGGGCGCGAACGCCCAGTGGGTGCTCGCCCGGCGGCCGTCGAGCAATCCGGCCGCCGCCAGCACGAACGCGCCGAGGCACAGGCCGACGATCAACGCGCCGTCCGCGTGCGCCTCCCGCAGTGCCTCGAGAACCGGCTCGGGCGGTCGCTCACGCGGGTCACGCCAGGACGGCACGACCACGATGCCCGCGTCCTTGATCGCGTCGAGCGAGTGCGGCGCGTGCATCTGGATGCCGCCCGTCGTGTTGACCGGGCCGGGTTCGGCGGCCACCGCGAGCAGCGTGAAACCGGGAGCGTCCGGCGCGCAGCGGTTGACGCCGTACACGCTGATCGGCACGGACGTCTCGAACAGCGGCGCGCCGTCGAACATCACCACCGCGACCGTGGACATGTCACGACTCATGCGTTCAGGTTAGAAAACTCGCGATGGCGCCGACGTAGGTCCCGTACGCCCGGCGCGGGATCTCGTGCCCGGCCCCCGGCACGATCCGCAGCCGCGCGCCGGGGATCTCGGCCGCCAGCCGTTCGGCGTTGCCCGGCGGGAACAGCGGATCCTGCTCGCCGTGCAGCACCAGCGTGCGCGCGGTGATCTCGCCGAGCCGTTCACGCCACCGCGGTCCTTGATCGGCCATCGGGTGGTTCACCAGCGCCGCGGGCACGTCGATGTCCCGGGCCAGGAAGGATCGGTAGACGTCCCTGACCGCGTCCTCTTC
This sequence comes from Kibdelosporangium phytohabitans, assembly GCF_001302585.1. Taxonomy (GTDB): domain Bacteria; phylum Actinomycetota; class Actinomycetes; order Mycobacteriales; family Pseudonocardiaceae; genus Kibdelosporangium; species Kibdelosporangium phytohabitans. Next base: position 4,145,950 of record NZ_CP012752.1, read on the forward strand.
GAACGGCTCCTGTGTCAGTGCCCGTTCGCCCGCCACCAGTTCGTCCAGCGAATGGCCCTCAGGTGCGGACGCCCACTCGGCCAGCAGCTGTTCGGACACCTCGGGCAGGTCTGGATCGGCGGGACCGTGCCCGGTGGCGCGGGACGAGATGAGCACGAGCGAGTCGACGTACGACCGGTGATCGAGCGCGGCCAGTTGGGAGAGCCAGCCGCCCTGGGAGAACCCGGCCCAGTGCGCGTGGGTGATGCCGTAGGCGTCCAGGACCTTGGTGGCGTCGACGGCCAGGTCGGGCAGCGTGTACGCGGGTTGTCCGGCCGGATCGTGGTGTGCGCGCCCGGTGTCGCGCTGGTCGAACCGGATGACGAAGAACCCGCGGTCCGCCAGCTGCGTGCAGAACTCGGGCGTCCACCAGTCCATCGAGCAGGACGTACCAGCCACGAGCAGCACGGCGGGATCGGACGCCCGCCCGAAGGTCTGGGCACACAGCTTGACGTCACCGGCGTCGATCATCTGTTCATCGCTTCTCATGCCGTTGATCCTGCTGCCGGGGTGAACGACCGTCCAACACCTGTCCGGCGCTGATCGACACAGGTCTGTTGTGGATCGGCGATGATGGACGCATGCCGGACGACCTGGACATGCGACTGCTGCGGCACTTCGTCGCGGTCGCCGAGGCCCTCAACTTCAGCCGTGCCGCCCGCACCTTGTTCGTGGCACAGCAGGCGCTGAGCCGGGACATCCGCAAACTCGAGGACCACCTGGGCAAGAGCCTCTTCACGCGCACCTCCCGCCGGGTGGCGCTGACCGAGCACGGCGAGCGCCTGCTGCCCCGCGCCCGCGCCCTCCTGGCGGCGCACGACGACCTGCTGCGGGAGATGACCAGACCCAGCGACAGGGTCCTGGTCGACGTGATCGGTGAGGCGACGACCCCGGCGCGCGTCCTCGCGGCGGCCCGGCAGGACGAGGACGGCTTCGAGTTCTACGCCCGGCACAACGCGAGCTTGGCCGAGTCCGTCGCACAGCTGGTGGCCGGAACGCTCGATGTCGCGTTCGGCGTGACCACCGACCTGCCCGGCGCGGTCCGGGCCCGTCATGTGGCCGACGAGCCCTTGGCTTTGCTTGTGCCGCGAGGGCATCCGTTCGCCGGCCACACCGACCTGCCGGTTGACCGGCTGCGGGGACAGGTCGTGTGCTGCCGCACCGGGAACCACGTCACGCCCGAGTGGGAAGCGTTGGCGCTGCAGGTGCTGGCGCGATGCGGCGCCGTACCGGCCGACGACCACCCGTACGTCCGTGGGACCCAGGAAGTCACCCATCACGTGCGGCCCGGCGAGCCCTCGGTGCTGACCGTGCTGAGCCAACCGGCCATCAACGGCGCCGTCGTGTTGCCGTTGACTGATCCGGTGCCGGTGGTCACCTGGTCGATGTTGTGGCGCGCGGACTGGACACATCCGGGGCTCGACGCGCTGCTCGCTGCCATGTCCCGGACCGATCCCTAGGGGTGCTGGCAACCGGCGTGTACGCGGACAGCAGACCGGACAGGCCGCACGCACCGCCCGCGGACGTCAAAGCGATGGCGCCTTCGACCGTCGTGCCGAACCGATGACGTGCCGTCCGTTGAACGCGCTCAGTGGCCGCGGTCGCGGGTCAGGATGGCCAGCAGTTCGCCGAGTTGCTCGCGTTGGCCGGCGTCGAGCGGCGCGAGGAAGTCTTCTTCGGCACCCCGAAGGACTTTGTCCAGCTCCAGCAGGCGATCGGTTCCCTTGCCGGTCAGGCTGATCACGTTCTGCCTGCGATCGGCCGGGTTGGGGGAGCGCTCGACGAGGTCCTGGGCGGCCAGTTCCGTGATGACGTTGACGAGGTCGCTGCGGTAGATCCTGGTGCGGTCGCTCAGGTCCGCCTGGCTGGCCGGGCCGAACTCCTCGAGCGTGGCCAGGACCGCGTAGTGCCATTTGCGGGCGCCCACCTCGCCCAGTGCTTCGTTCACCCGGCGGTCCGAGTGGATCGAGGCCAGCGACAGCAGTCTGGTTCGCAGGCGCAGCAGCCGTACGGCCGTGGCGGGGTTGTCCGCGGTCATGGGGCCGATCCTAACCTGCTTGCGTTAGTCACACTAACGATCTAGCCTTCAATCGTTAGTCACACGAACGATTGACAAGGTGGCGACATGCCGACGGTGGACGTCCTCGACTCGACGATGGCCTACACAGACCAGGGCAGTGGGACGCCGGTGGTGTTCCTGCACGGCAATCCCGGCTCGTCGTACTTGTGGCGCAAGGTGCTGGCGGGCATCGAGCTGCCCGCGCGGCTGCTCGCGCCGGACCTGATCGGCATGGGCGGATCCGGCAAGCCGGACATCCCGTACCGGTTCGACGACCACGCCAGGTATCTGGACGCGTGGTTCGACGAACTCGGCCTCGGCGACGTCGTCCTCGTCGGGCACGACTGGGGCGGCGCGCTCGCGTTCGACTGGGCGGCACGGCATCCCGGTCGTGTCCGTGGCGTCGCGTTCCTGGAAACGATCGTGCGGCCGATGTCCTGGTCCGAACTCGGCGCCGCGCCGCGCGCCCGTGCCGAGACGATGCGGGGCCCGAAGGGGGAGGAGCTGCTGCTGGACCAGACCTTCTTCATCGAGACCGCGTTCACCGGCGGGGTGCTCAACCCGGTTGCCGCGCAGGACTTGGCCGTCTACCTCCGGCCGTTCCCGACCAGGGAAAGCCGTCGCCCGATCCTGCAGTGGGCGCGCTCCCTGCCGCTGGACGGGGATCCGGCGGACGTCGCCGAACGCGTCGAGCGGTACGGGAGATGGCTCGCGGCGAGCGATGGCATACCAAAACTGTTGCTGACGTTCGATTCCTCGCCCACCCTGCTCGTCACCGAAGCGGTGGCCGAGTGGTGCGCGCGCAACGTCGCCGCGGTGGAGATCCGGCACTGCGGCCCGGCCGGTCACCACGCCCCGGAGGACCAGCCGGACGCGATCGCGGCCGAGATAACGCAATGGGCGGCGAAACTGGAGCGAGTTTCCGGCAAAAGCCTTCACGGGTGATCGGCGAGACGCTAGGTTCGCGCGGTGCTTGACGAAGACCTCGCCAAAGTCATGACCGCGTACCGGACCTGTGAGCTCGCGACGCTTGCCAAGGACGGCACCCCGATCACCTGGCCGACGAGCCCGTGGTTGCGTGCGGACGGCAAACTGGTGCTCACGACATCGCTCGGTTTCCCGCAGAAGGCGTACAACATCCGCCGCGACAGCCGGGTGGCCATGCTGTTCTCGGACCCGACCGGCAGCGGGCTCGACGCGCCCGAGCAGATCTTCGTGAACGCGACGGCGAGCTGTCCCGAGGAGATCTCCACCGAGCCCGGCGAGCTGACCGAGTACTGGTCGATGTTGTTCGAGCGCCAGCCGTCCGGCCGCGCGCACCTGAGCCCGCTGATGCGACCGCTCGGCGACTGGTACTACATGCGCCTGGTCATCACGATCACCCCGGAGACCGTCACCACCCGGCCGCCGCTCGTCAGCGAACCGCGGACGGCGCAAGCTCAGTCCGTTGTGGACAGTTTCGAGACCGCGGTGCTCGGCGCACGGGACGCGGCGGGCAAACCGGTGCTGGTCAGGGTCCGGCCCGAACCGACCGGCACCACCTACCGGGTCAGCGTCCCGGCGGACGTGCCGATCGAGTCCGGTCCGGCGAGCCTGCTGGTGCACAGCCACGACGAACTGCTGGACAACCTGCGGCTCGCGTTGGTGCGCGGGCAGCTGACCGGCGACTCGTTCGTCCCGTCGCAGGTCGTCAACCCCATCGGGTCCAACTGGGGTGTGTTGCGGCAGGGCCGCCGCAACACACGCGACTACCTGCGCAGGCGTGGCCTGGCGCGCCCGAAGGTGAACTGGGCCGCGTTCAGCTCACTGGCCGGCTGACGCGACCGGCCCGACGACCTGGGAGATCTCGAAGAGGTTGCCCAGGTCGCCGGTGTGCAGGAACGCCACTTTGCTGCCAGGTTCGACCTTTCCGGTCCGCACGTGCTCCAGCAGCCCGGCGAAACCCTTGCCGGTGTACACCGGGCCCATGAACACGCCGTCGGACACGGCCAGTTCCTTGATGGCGGCCACGCCTTCCGGTGACGGGACCGCGTAGTCCTCGCCGATGAACCGCTGGTCGACGTCGACCTCCGCGCGGATGACGTCGTCGGCGGGCAGCGGCACGCCCAAGGTGTGCAGGATGTGCTTGACCCGGTCGACGATCACGTCCTCGTTGATCCAGTCGCCTTTCCGGTACGCGCAGATCGCGATCGACCGGAACCGCACGGAACTGCCGGTCATCAGCTTCGCGGCGACGAGCCCCGGCAGCGCGGTCCCGGTGCCCGCGGTGTGGTACACGTAGTCGAGCCGGACACCGGATTCCTCGGCCTGCTCGATCATCTCCTTGAACGTCAACGCGTGCGCCACGAACCCGTGCGGGTGCGCGCCGCCGGTCGGGACCACGATCACCTTGTGCCCCAGCGCCTCCAGCTCCTGCTTGCGGGCGTTCATGGCGTCCAGGACACGTTGTTGCTCGCCGGGCGTGTCCCAGTAGGCGCCGCCCTGCGTCGGCGTGGTGTGCACCTCGACGTCCATGATCTTGTTCAGCAGCAGGTTTCCCCGGTATTCGGTGAGTTCGCCGTGGCGGCTCTCGTCGCGGGTGAGGAACAGGATCGGCGTCAGCCCCGCGACCCGGCACGCCACGGCGAACTGCATGCCGGAGTTGGTGAGGTAGACGCCCTGCGTGATGACGTGCGTGACGCCGTCGGCCAGTGCCTGCCCGAGGATGAACTCCGCCAGCCGGGTCTTGCTCCCGCTGGCCGCACCGGGCCCGGCCATGTCCTCGCGCTTGAGGAAGAAGTCGACGCCGTAGGTCGCCGACAGGTTGTCGAGGCGGTGGAAGGGCGTCGGGTAGAAGCCGATGCGCTTGCGGGGAAGTTTCGCGATCAGTCGGTCCAACTCAGCGCTGTCCATGGATCTCATCGTCGGCCGACCTCACGATAAGCACAAGCGAAGAAAACTTACCCGGACATTAGCTAAGCTGATGTTCGTGATCGACCCACGCCTGCTGGTGACGCTGGAAGCCGTCGTGCGCCTCGGTTCGTTCGCGGCAGCCGCGGCCGAACTCGGCTACACCCAGTCCGCGGTGTCCCAGCAGATCGCCGACCTGGAAAGACGCGCCGGGCTGCGCGTACTCGACCGGCGCCCGGTGCGACCCACGGCGGCCGGGATGGTCCTGCTGCGGGTCGCGGGCGAAGTCCGCGCGGCGATGTCCCGTGCCACCACCGAGCTCACGGCTCTCGACGCCGGCCGAGCGGGCGAGGTGCGGCTGAGCGCCTTCGTGTCCGCGGCCAACACCATCGTCCCCGCGGCCCTCGCGAAACTGCGCGAGACCCACCCGGGCGTCGTCGTCAGCCTCACACAGCTGGAAACAACCGACAGCTACGACGCGCTGCTACGCGGTGACGTCGACCTCGCCGTGACGTTCGACTACGACCGGTTTCCCCAACCGGAACCGTCCGGCGTGCGCCGCACGCCACTGGGGCGCGACCCGGTCGTGGTCGCCCTGCCCGCCACGCATCCGTTGGCGGACAGGGAATCGGTCAGCCTCGCCGACCTCGCCGACGAGTCGTGGATCGGCACCCCCGTCACCGGCACCCACCTGGACCTGCTCGCCGAACTGGCTCGTTCGCCGGGCTTCAAGCCGCGTCTGGCGTTCGACGGCGACGACTTCCGCACGGTCCTTGGCCTGGTCGCCCACGGCCTGGGCATCGCCCCACTGCCCACATTGGCCCTCGCCGACACCGTCTCCAGGGTCGTCGCGGTGCCGATCACAGAGGAGCCTCTGGTCCGCTTCCTCTACACGTGCAGGCTCGACACGACACGGACGCCGGGCATTGTCACGTGTCTCGGGGAATGCCTCGCGGCCGCGACGAAGGACGCGATGGCCTACTGAGTACCCACGCGACTGCGCGGATCGGCTGGTGTCGTTGTGGCGGAACCGGTGAACGCGTAGTCGTCGAGCGGGAACCTCCGGGCGTCGCGGTTTCCGGTGACGACCGGGACCGGCCGCAGCAGCGAGGCCTCGCCGTGCGGGTTGAAGTAGTAGCTGCGGGCCGTGGCGCAGTTTCCCCGGTAGAACACCGAGTCCTCGAGTCTGCGGGTCATCCTGGCCAGGAAGTCGGCGTTGGCCTGCTCGGTGACCTCGAACGTGGTCGCGCCGCGGCGGCGCATCTCGCCGAACAGCCGGGCGATGTGCTTCATCTGCGCCTCGATCGTCCAGAAGTACGACAGGCCGGTGTACGAGTACGGGCTGTTGAGGCTGACCAGGTTCGGGAACCGCGGCATCGTGACACCCTCATAGGCCTGGAACCTGGTGTCCCGCCACCACTTGCCGAGATCCCTGCCGTCGCGGCCGACGATCTCGACGGCCGGGAAGTTGGTCTCCCACAGGTCGAACCCGGTCGCCAGCACCAGCAGGTCGATGTCGGTCGTCGTGCCGTCGGCCGTGGTGATGCCGTGCGGCCTGATCAGTTCGATCGACGACGTCCGCAGCCGCACGTGCGGCTGGTTGAACGTGCGGAAGTAGCTGTTGGAGAACGTGGGCCGCTTGCAGCCGAACGAATAGCCGGGGGTGAGCTTGCGCCGGGTTTCGGCGTCGCGGACCTGGGCGAACAGGTGCGCGCGGGCCAGCAGTTCGGCGCCCTTGGCGGCGAGACGGGCCTGCCGGTAGTGCAGGACACCGACCGTCGACAGCGTCTCCAGCGCGGCGGAGTTGACCAGCCTGGCGGCTCGCTGGACGCCGGGGAACCGCGCGAACAGGCGGCGGACCGGCCGGGGGATCGGGGTGTCGACCTTCGGCACCACCCAGATCGGGGTGCGCTGGTAGACCGTGAGCTCCTTGACCTTCGCCGCGAGTTCGGGGATGAGCTGCACGGCGGTCGCGCCCGTGCCGATGATCGCCGCGCGCTTGCCGTCCAGCGAGTAGCTGTCGTCCCAGTCGGCGCTGTGGATGATCTTCCCGGCGAACGTGTCCATCCCGGGGATGTCCGGTGTTTTGGGCTGGGACAGGAAACCTGTGGCGGTGAACAGGTAGCGGGCCGACAGCGGCTCGCCACCGTCCACAGTGACCAGCCAGCGCTGCGCGGTCTCGTCCCACCGCGCGCTCGTGACCGTCGTGCCGAACCGCATGCGGCGGCGCAGGTCGTACTTGGTGGCGACGTGTTCGGCGTAGCGCTTGAGCTCCTCGCCGGGCGCGAACAGCCGTGACCAGTTCGGGTTCGGTTCGAAGGAGTACGAGTACGTCACCGACGCGATGTCCACCGCGAGGCCGGGATACCGGTTGACGTGCCACGTGCCGCCGAGGCCGGCCTCGCGGTCGAGGATCACGTAGTCGCGGATGCCGAGCCGGTCGAGCTGGATGGCGGCGCCCATGCCGCCGAAGCCCGCCCCGATGATCACCGCTTCGTGTTGTGCGGTCATGACGCCGCTCCTTGCTTGCGAGACTGGGTCTGGCTGTCGATGGCGCGTTCGTACGCGCCCCTGGTGATCGGGTCGACGGACGTGAGGGCACGGCGGTCACCGATGACACGCCGTCCCAGCCGCATCACCGGTTCGGGTACAACCGTGTTCAACAGGCCCCAACCCGCGAGGTAACCGGGCACCGGGATCTCGGCACGTCGGCGCGACACGCTGCCCACGACCGCGCGGGCGACATCCTCGGGTTCGACCGTCGGCATTCCGTGGCCGAGCGGGATTCCCGAGGACAAGCGCGTGCGCACGGCTGACGGAAGTACCGTACTGACGCTCACCCCGGTGTCCGCGTACTCCTCACGGACCGCCAGGGACAGTCCGAGTGCGGCGAACTTGCTGGCGTTGTACACGGCCATACCGGGGATCGGCACCTTGCCCGCCATCGACGCCACGTTGACCACGTGCCCTCGCGCGCGTCGGATCATGTGCGGCAGCACCACGCGCATACCGTTGATCAGGCCCCACACGTTGACGTCGATCGTGGTGCGGCTCGTGGCGTCCGGCTCCTCGACGAAGTCGCCGACCGGCATCACGCCCGCGTTGTTCACCAGCACGTCGATCCGGCCGTGCTCGGTGATCGCGGCCTCGGCGAACGCCGCGAACGAGTCGCGGTCGGTGACGTCGAGCGGATGCGAGTGCGCGGACGGGCCGATCTCACGCGCTGTCGCCGCGGCGAAGTCAGCGTCCAGGTCGCCCAGCCACACCGTCGCGCCGCCCGCGGCGAACAGTCTCGCGGCGGCGGCGCCGATTCCCCGGCCAGCACCGGTCACCAGGACGACCGCGTTGCCCAGCGGGATCGCGGGATACCTCACTGTGTGCCTCCTAGCTGGGCGCCTAGTCGTTGTGGCACGTTGGCCAGCGCGGTGCGCATGGCCGGCAGCCGACGCCGAGGGTTCATGAAGTTCGGCCCCATCACCGCGAGTTCGGCCGCGGACGGGTAGATCCGCACGACCCGGACGCCGTCCGCCTCCAGTGCCGCGATCTCGCGGTCCAGCCCACGGCTCATCGGCACGCGCATCAGGGACTCGAACCGCCCGCCGACGCCGCTGACCCGCACGCCTTTGTCGGAGGCCATCGGCGTGACCACCAGCACCTCGTCCAGGCCCTGGCCGACCAGCAGATCCACCGAGCCGGTCGACGCCACGCCGCCGTCCAGGTACTTGCGGCCCTCGATCGTCACCGGCGGGTACCACCCTGGGACGGCCCAGGACGCGCGTACCGCGTCCCGCATCGCCACCCGAGGCGCGCCGGGGGAGCCGAACGCGGTCCGTTCGCCGGTCTTGGCGTCCATCGCGACCACCCAGACCGCCGGGTGCGCGACCCAGGCGCCGTCTTGCACGAGGTCGTCGACCAGCGCGTCCAGGAAGCGCGGGTCCGTGCGGCCCGCCGGGGCCAGCCCGGTCATGGTCATCAAGGACGCCCGTCGCCGCCGTCCGGCCTGCACCAGCGACCACGATCCGCTCAGCGCCGGGACGGCGGGCACCGCCGCGGGTGGCTCGGTGAAGAACCGCCGCACGGACGCACGCGCGCCGGCCTGCCCGCGCTGCCCGGCCACGAGCTCGTCCGTGCCGACGCCGGAGCCCAGCATCGCGGCGAGGCTCGCGCCGCCGGACGTCCCGACGATCACCGCCGCGTCCCGTGGATCCCAGTCCCACTGTTCCCGTACCGCGGCGAGCGCACCGACCTGCCACGCGCTGCCGACCGTGCCGCCGCACCCGAGCACCACACCGCGCCGCGTCATCGCGCCTCCAGTTCAGATACAGTCTGTATCTGGATTCGCAGCGTATGGCGAGTCGGTTAGGCTGTCAACGTGCCAAGACTGACGCGCGCCGAGAGCCAGGCCCGGACGAGGACGAAACTGCTCGAGGTCGCGAGCACCCTCTTCCTGCGCGACGGCTACCTGGCGACCTCACTGGAGAAGGTGGCCGACGCGGCCGGTTACACCAGGGGTGCGGTCTACTCGAACTTCCGCAACAAGGACGAGCTCTGCATGGCCGTCCTCGACGAGATCAGGGCACGCCGCGTCGAGGACATCCTCGCCATCCTGCGAGCGGACACACTCGACGAACGCGTCCGCCTGTTCGAGGCGTGGGCGGAACGAGTGGTCGGCGACCCGGGCTGGACCAGGCTCGAGCTGGAGTTCGGCGTCCAGGCAACGACGGACGAGAAACTCAGGGCGGAACTCGCGACCCGGATCGTCGCACTGACCGAGCTGATCGCGCAGGGAGTCAGGAGCTTCGAGGACACCGATGGGATCAAGCTGAGCATGCCCGCCGACCAGATCGGTGTCGCGATGCTCAGCCTCGGCGTCGGCTTGGGCGTGTTCCGCGCGGTCGAACCGAAACTGCCGATCGGCGCGCTGGTGAACACACTGCGCGTGCTGGTGGGAATCCCGGTGGTCCCGCGGTAGTCAGCCGAGTTCGGCGAAACCCTCGCGCCAGGACGTCCACCGCGGCGTCCAGCCCAGTTCTTTCCTCGCGTGGCCGTTGTCCGCGCCACGGGCCCAGGGCGTCCGCGGGGCGTCCGACCGGGACGGGCGCGGCGCTCCGACCGCTTCGCAGAACGCAGGCGTCCAGTCGTGGCCGGGGGCCGGGTCGTCGTCGCAGATGTTGACGAAACCGTTGGGCCACTCCATCGCCACCACCGCCGCCGCGGCCGCGTCGTCCACGTGGACGAAGCTGGTCACGTCCGCCGTCGCGGGCAACCGGCCCGCCGCGGCCTGCTGCGCCATCAGCGCGCCGGGCGCGTACCAGGTCTCGGGACCGTAGAACAGGCCGTAGCGCAGCACGACCCACTCCGGTGCCTGCTGAACGGTTTCCTCCAGCGTGTGCACGGCCTGGACCGTGCCGATCCTGTCCGCATCGGACTCCAGGTCGAGCGGAACGTCCTCTGTGGCCGGTTGCGTGCCGGGTTCGTAGGTCCAGGCGATGCTCTGGGCGACGACCCGCCGCACACCCGCGGCCAGTGCCGCGTCGACCAGGTTGCGGGTGCCTTCCTCGCGGACTCTGGCGTTCGCTGCCCTGTTGCCGTCGCTGAGGTCGGTCAACTGGTGCATCACGACGTCCGGGCGGGCGGCGGCCACCGCTGCGGCCAGAGCGGCGCGGTCGTAGACGTCCACCACGCTCACCTCTGCACCCAGCCGTGCCAGCACGTGCGAGGCGCGCCGGGTCGCGCCGATGACCTGGTGTCCCTGTGCGATCAGGGATGTGGTCACCCGCCGGCCGATCACACCGGAGGCACCCGCGAGGAAGATCCGCATGCTCCCAACGTACGACCGGGACACCGTCGCGTGTGGTCCAGTCGCCGCGCGATTTCGTGGACCGGTCAGCTGCGGACCAGGAACTGGCCGAGCACACCGGGTACGGCCTCGTCGGCGAAGGCCACGCCGTCGGTCAGGATGACGTCCTTGACGTGGTACGCGCCGCGGCCACCGGCGGTGATCGCGCTGAGCGTGCACAGCCCGGACCTGCGGTGGAACGCCCACTGCCCGACCTTCCAGCCGATCACACCGTCCCTGCGCAGCGCGATCGTGCGGCGTTTGAACGTGCCATGCCGTGTCACGACATACCGCCCGGTGATGCCGTGGCCGAGGCTGCGATACGCGTCCAACGCGAACAGCACGCCCGCCGGGTACAGCACAAGCGCGGATATCCACGCCACATGCAGCAAGACCGGCGTGGTCAGCGCTGCGAGGAGCACCAGCACACCCACTGTGCCTGTCGCGGCGAGCATCGCCCACCGCAACCGCCGCCGTCGCGCGAGCGTGGTGTGTGCGACGAGCCGTACGGACTGCGTCGGCGCCTGCTCCTCCCGTAACACCTCAGCGGCGACCCGATGGGCCTCACCGAGCGGCGCGGGTGGCAGCAGAGCGCTTGTGTTGTGGATGCTGTTCTGGTCCTCCACGGTGCCCGCACCGGTTGCCACCGCATAGGTGTACGCACCGCCGCCCCAGCGCAGCAGCAACGGTTCCGCGACTTCCACACCGCGTAACCGCTCCTCTTCCAGCGTCACTGACCGGGTTACGAACAACCCGCGCGCGGCCCGCAGCGAACCGCCGGGTTCCCGGACCAGCCGGAAGTTCCACCACATCTCCACGTGCAACCCGAGCGCGCCGACCACCCCGATCACCAACGTGGCCACAGCGAGCAGGATCAGCACTGGCACGAGATCGACCGTCGACAGCCACCGGGCAAGTGCGGGAATGATCTCCTTGTCGGGATCCGCCCCGACGGTGTCGAGCACGTTGTAGGCGGCTGCGAACGCGGAAGCGCCGAGCACGCCGACCCAGGCCGACAGCGGCGCGTATTTGATCCACTTCCAGTTGCCGACCGCGATGGTCGCGTCGTCATTGGTGCCGCTTCGCCGGATCAGGGTGGTGCGCACGCGGTCGGCGTCCGGCCTGGCCAGCGCGTCCAGCATGAGCGCCGCCTTGGTGGTGGAAGTGGCGCGCTGACCGGTGCCGATCCGCACAGTCGCGACGCCGAACAGGCGGTGCATCGGGTTGGCTGTCACGTCGACGCTGCGGATGCGTTGCCGCGGAATGGAACGGTGTGACCGGACCAGGATGCCGGTGGTCAGCTCGAGCAGTTCGCCGGTGACGCGGTAGCGGGTCTTGAGCCAGCGGAAAAGCTCGTAGCCCATCAGGGCCAGCGCCGCGCCGCAGGCCGAGGCGTACAGCCACCACGCCGCGTCCCGCCACCACATCACCGCGAGCGCCGCGACCAGGATCAGCGCCTCCCAGGACGCGTTGGACAGCACCACGCGGTGGTCAAGGCGTTGCCAGTTCATGTCGCGTCTCCCGTTGCCTCGGGGCTCCGCTTGACCAGCTGTTCGACGAGGGTGCGGGCGAACTCGTGGTCAAGCCCGTCGATCCGGATCGGCCCGGCGGCGGACGCGGTCGTGACGGTGACCGTGGACAGCCGGAAGACCTGCTGCACCGGGCCGCGGTCGGTGTCGACGGTCTGGATCCGGGCCAGCGGGGCCACCCGCCAGGTCTGTTTGAGCCAACCGGACCGCGTGTACACCGCGTCGTCGGTGACCTCCCACCGGTGCACGCGGTACCGCCACAGCGGCATCACCAGCGTGACAACCAGCCCAGGCACGCCGACAACGGCGGCACTCAGCAGCAGCCACGGCCTGGCAGGCGCGATGAGCAACGCGAGCAGGCCGAGCACGAGCACCGGCGCCAGCACTGTCATCAGCGTCCGCGTTGCCCACCAGCCGATCGCACGCCGTTGCACCAGCCGGCTCGGCGGGCGCAGTTCGATCTCGTAGTCGGCCATCGCGGCCCCTCTCCCCGGATTGCTATCGGGAGACTAGCATATAGATATCAGTTTTATGCCTACCCGAGTGGCTCTAAAGGCGTTGACGAGTCCGGCCTGGTTCGCTATTGCCAGGGGATCGTTCTCCTGACAGCGGAAGACCTGGGGGTCGGACATGGAACTGGTCGAGCGCGAGCCGGAGCCGTCGGGCGGGCAGCCGAGGCGCGGGGCGCTGAGCTTCGCCGAGCGGCGGGTCGCGGACCTGGCGGCAGCAGGTCACCGCAACCGCGAGATCAGCCTGAAACTGCACATCACCGTCAGCACAGTGGAACAGCACCTCACGCGCATCTACCGCAAGCTGCGCATCCCGAACCGCGCCGCACTGCGTGCGTTGTTCAGGAAGGAGGCCCAGCTGTAGTCCCCGGCGGGCGGGGAACGCGGCAGGTGGGCGCACGCTCCACCCGGTTCTCCACCTGACGATGGTCCGAATCCACCCGGCCCCCTCCGTACGGTCTGTGCCATGAACAAGGACACGCTGCGCAAGCTGGCCGCGGACAAAGCACAGGAAGCCGTACGAGGAGGCAAGGTGAACACGAAGGCGCTCGTCGCTCTCGTCGTGGTGGCGCTGGTCGTGCTCGTGGGTTTCCTCGCCTATCGGTTGATCCTCGTTGAGCTCATCACCACCATCAGCGATCATCGCGGAAAGTGATTGATCGGAGGTGACGATGCCGAACCGGACGCGGCCGCTGCTACCGGACACCATCGCGCCCAGTTGGCTCGTCGTCCAGCTGTTCGGAACCCTTTTCGTGGTCGCGACGCTGCTCACCGCGCGTGAGGACCAGTCGTGGATCTGGGCCGTCTACGGTGTCGCCGCCGCGTGCTGGGCGGGATTCGTGGCCGTCGCGCACTGGCGGCCCGGGACGGCCGCGGTGCTCCTCGCGGTCTCCAGCGTCCTGCCCGCCGCTGTGCTGGGGTGGGCGCAGGACAGTTCGGCTGTGCTGCTCTGCCTCATCTCAATCGGCCGGTTCGCCACCCTCACCGGGCTCAGCGTCGCCGTCATCTCCGCTGTCGCCCTGCTCGACGTGGCGCTGGCGATCACGTCGGCCGCGCTCGCCGGTGGCAGCATCCCCGGGGCGTTCGGCAACGCCGGCTTCATGCTGCTGCTCGGCCTGCTCGGGCTCAACCGCCGCCAGTACGAGATCCAGGCGATCCAGGCCGGGCGGTTGCTGGAGCAGACCAGGCTCGCGCAGGCGGAGCACGCTCGCGCCGCCGCGCTCGACGAACGCACCCGGATCGCACGGGAGTTGCACGACGTGCTGGCGCATTCCCTCGGTGCGCTGGGGGTTCAGCTGGAGCTGGCCGAGGCGCTCGCCGAGAAGTCCGATATGGATGGTGTGCGCCGGGCCGTGCAGCGGTCGAGGCGGCTGGCCAACGCCGGGCTCGTCGAAGCGAGGGAAGCGGTCGCCGCGCTGCGGCGTGACGTGTTGCCGTTGCCTGACGCGCTCGCCGAACTCGCGGCGGCACATCGGCGTGACCACCGGGTCGAGGTGGACTTCGGCACCACAGGCCAGCCGCGGCCGTTGCCGTCAGCCGTCGTCGTCTCGCTGGCCGGGGTGTCGCGTGAGGCGTTGACGAACGCGGGCAAGCACGCGCCGGGACAGCCGCTGACCATAAGATTGGCGTACGACACGGGCGCCGTCCGGCTGACCGTGACAAATCCGTCCGAATCGGACACTGCTGCTCACTCGGGCAACGGGTTCGGGCTCGCCGGGATGCGCGAACGCCTCGCGCTCGCCGGTGGCAGCCTGGAATCGGGGCAGCGGGACGGCCGGTGGCAAGTGGTTGCGGAGGTACCCGGGTGATCAAGGTGATCGTCGTGGACGACCAGCAGGTGGTCCGCGAAGGACTGGTGGCACTGCTGGATCTGCTCGACGACGTGACCGTGGTCGGGTCGGCCGCGGACGGCCGCCAGGCGCTCGACGTGCTGCGGGCCAACTCCGCCGACGTCGTGCTGATGGACCTGCGGATGCCGGAGCTCGACGGGGTGGCCGCGACGAAGATGATCACTCGCGACCACCCGGGCACGGCGGTGCTCGTGCTGACCACGTACGCCGATGATTCGTCCATTGCGGACGCGCTCAGGGCCGGCGCCCGCGGCTACCTGACCAAGGACGCGGGACGGGCGCAGATCGCCATGGCGCTGCGGTCCACAGCGGCCGGACAGTCCATTTTCGATCCCAAGGTCTCCGAACGCCTGGTCGCGGCGCTCGACGGCCGCCCGCGCACCAGGCAGGAGCCGCCCGACGGCCTCACCGCCAGGGAGACCGAGGTGCTGGGGCTGATCACCCGCGGCCTGACCAACCCCGAGATCGCCGCCGAGCTGTTCATCAGCGAGGCGACCGTGAAGACCCACATCAACAACGTCTTCGCCAAGATCGGCGTACGCCACCGGGCCGAGGCCGTGCGCTACGGACTCGGACACGACCTCTGAGCCCGCGCGGCCCTCAACGCCACCGCGTGGCGGGCAGGCAGTTCACGTTCCCTTCCCTGGCGCGGTTCAGCACCGTCCCCAGAGGCGTGACGTAGCACGGTTTGCCGGGGTGACCGGATTCGCCGACCAGCTGGCCGTCGACGTCGTAGGCGCGTACGACGACTTTCTCGCTGTTGCGCGGAGACCAGCCGGCCGGCTGCAGGATCCGCCCGAGGAACGTGCCGTTGGCGAGTACGGCGTCCACCGTCTCGTCGCCGTCGGTGAACGTGACCCGTGCGACCTTGCCGCTGATCCGTCCCGCGGTGAGCCAGTACCCGGGCTTGCCCTGCTTCGACCCGCCCGCGGACCCCGAGATCTGGTCGACGGCGAGGTCACCGGGAATCCAGTGGAACGACTCCACACTGCCGCCGCCCGGGTTGTACGGCGTCGCCGGGTCGCCGCCGATGGTGCAGGTCACCGTGCTCCTGCCGGAGTAGAGCAGCGCCTTCGTGCCCGCCGCGTCCTTGATCAGGTGGTAGAGGACCAGGTCGGGATCGCGGAAGGACACACCGCACTGGGTTTCCATGACTCTGCGTTCGTCCGCGGGCACTCCCGGCATGGGCGGCGGTGGGACGCTGCTCGTCGGCTCGGTGCCGGGTGCCGGTGTACCGGCCACCGCCGGGGGAGCCGACCCGGCGACCGCCGGGGGAGCCGACCCGGCGACCGCCGGGGGAGCCGACCCGGCGACCGCCGGGGGAGTCGGTCCGGTCTCAGCGGGGGGAGCCGGTGTCGCGTGGTTCGACGGCACCAGCAGCAAGGTCGCGACCACACCGATCACGGCGAGCGACGCCAACCCGGCGACCATCGGGGCGAGCCGGGGCCGGCGACGGCTGGTGGCGCGCCGCAGTTCGGCGCGAATCCTGGCGTGGCTGCGTGGCGGCAGGTCACGCGGCGCTGGCAGCATGCTGGTCATCGGGCAGCCTCCTGGGTCGCCGTGGGAAGGAGCTGACTGAGCCGCGACTTGGCCTTGCTCACCCGTGCGCGGACGCTGCCCTCGGTGATGCCGAGCACCGCGGCCGCGTCCGGATAGGACACGCCGGACCACACGCACATCGCGAGCGCCTCGCGTTCGTTGCGGGGCAACTCGTTCACCGCGTCGAGCACCTCGGCCATCCGCCGCTGGTCGTCCACGCGCCGTGCCACGTCGTCGGCGTGGTCGGGCACGGGAGCGTCCACGGGGACCTGGCGGGTGAGCCGCAGCCGCCTCGCGATGCCACGGCGGTCGTTGCGGACCACGTTCGTGGCCACCATCAGCAACCACGGCAGCGCGGAGTCGCGTTCGAGCTTCATCTCGCCGCGTTTGCGCCACGCGACGAGGAACGTGCTCTGCACGTGGTCCTCGGCCGCGGCCCACGAGGCGGTCAGCCGGAAGCAGTGGTTGTAGACGGCCTTGGCATGCCGGTCGAACAGCACGGCGAACGCCTCGCCGCCATCCGCCGCGGCCCGCGACCACAACTCGCCGTCGCCGTCGGCCGAATCAGTCGTCATACCCCTGTCGTGTCCGGCCGCCCCGGGTGTGTTGGCTGCCCGCTCAACGGCTTGTCCCAGCCGATTGTGCCTGCACCGCGGCCACTGTCGAAGTGTGGCGGCGGTCACAGCGGAGGTGTGAGCCCGTCGGTCGCCGGGAAACCCGATAGATCTGCTGTTTGTCCTTAAGGTCCAGAATGACCGACCTGACCGGATCCGGCTATCCTGGGATGGATCTTGCTGGGTTCGCCGACGCCGACGGGCCGCCTCGTGGTCCCGCCGCGGTCGTCCGCAGTGTGGTTTTCCACAGTGGGCGCGGTGCGGTTCGACGCCGGGAAGTGGGGGGTCCGCATCCTTCTGCCGCCGCCGGTGCGTTCCTAGGCTTGTTCTGTCACACAAGGACTTCGCGGAAGAGAGCGTTGATGTCTGGTTACCTGATGGCCGAGGGTGCGCACGAACCGGTCGGCGGCATGGCCGGCTGGGCGGTCGACCTGATGGACAGCCTCGGCGGGGTGGGCGCGGCCCTGGTGGTCGGCCTGGACAACCTCTTCCCGCCCATCCCCAGCGAACTGGTGCTGCCGCTGGCCGGGTTCTCGGCCAGCAAGGGCGCGTTCACGCTGGCAGGTGCGCTGTTCTGGACCACGCTCGGCTCGGTCGTCGGCGCGGTCGTCGTCTACCTGGCGGGCGCGCTGCTCGGCCGTGAGCGCACACGCGCGCTGGTCGGCAAGATCCCGCTGGTGAAGGTGACGGACTTCGACAAGACCGAGAAGTGGTTCGCCAAGCACGGCACCAAAGCCGTGTTCTTCGGCCGGATGGTGCCGTTGTTCCGCAGTTTCATCTCGTTACCCGCCGGCGTCGAGAAAATGAACTTCCCGAAGTTCCTGCTGCTCACCGCGGCGGGCAGCCTGTTGTGGAACACCATTTTCGTCGTGGCCGGCTACCAGCTGGGGGAGAACTGGTACCTGGTCGACGAGTACGCCGGCGTCTTCCAGAAGATCGTGATCGTCGCGGGCGCGGTGGCGGTGGTGCTGTTCGTGGTGCTGCGGCTGCGCAAGAAGCGCAAGGCGGGGAACGGCGACGCGGCGGACCCGGAGGCCACCCAGGTGCTGCCGGTCGTGACCGGCTCGGACGACTCCGAGAGGACCCGGGCGATCCCCCGGCTGCGCGACGACCGCTGAACCGCGGGCGATAAACTCCGCCACCGTGGCGGAAACGTGGTCGGTGGAAACGTTCGTGGCTGGCCTGAACCGGAAACGAATGGCGTCGGGTGTCCTGTTCACCGACGGCGGCGACCGCGTCCTGCTGGTGGAACCGTCGTACAAGCCGCAGTGGGAGATCCCCGGCGGCTCGGTCGACGAGAACGAGTCCCCGTGGGCGACGGCGAGCCGTGAGCTGGCCGAAGAGCTCGGCATGACCCGGCAACCCGGCCGCCTGCTCGTGGTGGACCACGTCCTGCCGCAGGAGCCGTGGACCGAGGCGGTGGTCTTCGTCTTCGACGGCGGGGTGCTCAGTCAGTCCGAAGTGGACAAGCTGGAGTTCGTCGACGGTGAGATCCTCTCCGCGGGCTTCTACGACATCGGGCAGGCCCGGAAACTGCTGCGCGACCGATTGGCCGGCCGGGTCGAGGCGGCGCTGTCCGCCTTGCAGTCGGGCACGACCGTGCTGTGCGAACAAGGGCGCCCGGTCGGCTGATCATCGGCCGTTGAACAGCGCGTGATGGCGCACAGTGATGACCCGGCCGGTCCAGGCGCCCGGAATTTCATCCTAGTGGCGGAAAGCCATTACGTAGAGCTTTGCCCTGATTTGACGCCATAAAACGCCACCCCGCTGCCCACGATGTGGGCGATCCCGCTGTGGTGGTCCTGAACTGCGGATACCTGGCGTCACCCGCGCTGCGACGGGGCAGGCTTGCGTGGTCGCCGTGCGTGGTGGCATTCTCGGACGAGTGCGTCGCAACGGGTGGCGAACAAGTGATGGGAGCTCGCGGGAAAAGCATATCGGCATTGCTTGTCATTGCTGGGGGATCGACTTTCGGGGGAGTGGCCCGATGTCCTGTGAATCGGTCGTGGAATCACCCGCAACGCTGAGCGCGCTGAGTGCGAAGGTCCTCGAAGGCGTCGCCGCGGGATCGTCGACGGTCCAGCTCGCGTCGGAGCTGTACCTCAGCAGGCAGGGGGTCGAGTACCACGTCAACGTGATGCTCAGGAAGTTCAAGGTGCCCAACCGGGTCGCTCTCGTTTCGAGGGTGTACTCGATGGGTATCTTCGACCACACCGTCTGGCCACCGGCAGTGCTGCCGGAATACATTCGGTGACCATGGTTTTCCGGGACTGGAGGAGTGGTCGGCAGTGAGCACCAACCCGTTCGACGACCCGGATGGCACATTCCACGTACTGGTGAACGACGAGGGCCAGCACTCGCTGTGGCCGTCGTTCGCCGACGTGCCGTCCGGCTGGACCGTGGTGGTACGGGAAACCGACCGCCAGTCGGCTCTCGCCTACGTCGAGGAGAACTGGACGGACATGCGGCCAGCGAGCCTGGTCCGCGCGATGGACGGCTCGACCGGCGGCTGAACCGCGCCCGCCCGGCCCCGGGCCGGGCGGGTTCACCCTTATGTCTTTTTTGTGGCGCGAAGGCGTCTCTTTCGGTAGATGTGGTGTGTGGTCCAGATCGTGGACCGGTGGAACACGGTGTACTTCGAAGGCCGTCTCTCCACTGGGGTACTCGCCGAGCTGCGTGAACTGGCCGACGCGTCCGAAGACGCCTTGGCGTTGGCCGACCGGGCTTTCCGGTTGATGCGGGCCGCCGGGCTGCGGCCGGCCGACCTGTCGGTGTTCACCGCGTGGCTGATCGGTTTCAGCGTGCCGAGAACGGTGCCGAGCGCCTGGTCGGGCACGGTTCCGCCGGTCACCATGGCGGGCAGGCACCGCGTGCTCGACGAATACGTGGCCCGCAACCCGTGGCACCGGCCGGGTGGACAAGGTGTTTTCGTCGACATCGGCTGCGGGTTCCCGCCGTTCACCACGATCGAGACCGCGCAGCGGCTGCCCGGGTGGCGCGTGGTCGGCGTGGACCCGGCGTTCAGCCGGTATGTCGTGTACAACACCGAGGGCGCGTACGCCTGCTACGACGACGACTTACGTTTGCGCTACTACCAAGCAGGCACGTACGACCCCGACAGTGACACCAGCAAGCGCCGGTTCCAGGAGATCCTCGAGCGGTTGTTGCCCCGACTGACCGGCGACGAGGTGGCCGACGACGGCGGCAGGCTGGTCCGCGACCCCATGCACCGCTACGAGACGGACAACCTGCAACTCGTCGGCGGCGGCATCGGCGAATACACAATAGACGGTGGCGTCGACGTGATCAGGTGCATGAACGTGTTCATGTACTTCGACCACGCGTTCCGCCAGAAGGCGCTGGCGTGGGCGGCGCCGCTGTTACGCCCCGGCGGCCTGTTCCTCTGCGGCAGCAACTGGATGGACTCGGCGAGTTCACGCTATACCGTGTACCGCAAGGAGAACGACCGCCTGGTGGCCAAGGAGTTCGCGTTCAGCATCGACAACGTCCGCCCGATCGACCTCGCCCCCTGGTACGGCCTGCACGACGACAACCTCGAGAACCTGGCGAACGCCCACGCGGTCGGGACAGTCCGCGCGGACACCCCGTTCCTGCGCAGGTTCGACAAGCGGATGGACTCCCTGCTGGCCCAGCTCAACATGTGCCCCCGTGACGCGGACGGCTACCTCGGCCACGCACCTGCCGGCATGCCCGCTGAGGACCGCGCCCGGTGCAGTTCGATCCTCGCCGCGCAGCTCGACGACGAAGGGTTCGTCAGTGAAGCGGTCGACGTCCTGCGCAGATCAGGGCGGCACGCGTGGCGCAACCACGTGGGCCACGTGGCGATGCGTCCCGTGACGCCGCCTCCGCTGGCGCCGTCCTCCGTGCTCTGAGTTGACGAACTGGGGCGCGGACTACACGTTCTCGGACGCAATGCCCGCTCACGGGCCGGCCGGCCGGCCGGTGGAGCCGTAAGGTGGCCGCATGGCTGATCACGCGGAACTCATGCCCATCGCCTCGCAGGCAGTGTCCATGGCGCGGAAGATCATTCAGCAACGAGCGCCGGTCAGCGTGACCGCCAAAGGCGACAGGGACATGGTGACGGACGTCGACCTCGCGGTCGAAGACGCCGTGCGTGACTTCCTTGCCAGGGAAACACCCGACATTCGGCTGGTCGGCGAGGAGCACGGGGATACGGGCGCGCCGAACTCCACGCTGTGGTGGGTTCTCGACCCGATCGACGGGACAGCCAACTTCGCCAGGGGGATCCCGCTTTCGGCGGTGTCACTGGCTCTGGTGGACGGAACGCAGGCCGTGCTGGCCGCGATCGACCTGCCCTTCATGGACACTTGGTACACCGCGCGGGCCGGTGGTGGGGCTTATGCCAACGGCGAGCCCATGCGGTGTTCCGCGGTGACGGAACTGTCTGATGCCGTTGTGTCGATCGGGGATTTCGCCGTCGGTGGTGGTGAAGCTGCTGAGAAGAACCGTGTGCGTCTGGCTTTGCTTGCCGATCTGGGGGCGCGCGTTCAGCGGGTGCGGATGATCGGCACTGCCGCTGTTGATCTGGCCTGGGTGGCTCAGGGGCGGTTGGACGCCACTGTCAATCTGTCCAACAAGCCTTGGGACACGATGGCTGGGGTGCTGCTGGTTCGTGAGGCCGGCGGGCTGGTTCTCGATTATGACGGGAGTTCGCATACTTCCGAGTCTGTCAACACTGTTGCTGTTACCGCTGGTTTGCGTGATGTCATCATGGACAGGTTGGGTCGGGCTCGGCTCTGAGCCTTTTCCGGTTTTTGGTGCTTTGTCGTTGGTTCTCTTCGCCGTGCCGGGGTGGCCTCATCGAGTGTCAAGGCGTAGCCCCTTCATTATCTATGGCTCAGCACTTTCCGAAATGGCGGAGCTCACCACGCCCGCAAGCGTACGGCCACCCTCGCCCATGTAAAGTCGGCGCCGCCCTTGGGTTTTGGTTTGGGCTATGGGTGCTCTCGCTTTCGGTTTTCTGCTTTGCAGGCTTCGACCTTTTGTGGCTTCTGGCTTCGTGAGCTCCCGGCTCCCGGCTCCCGCCTTCTGCCGTACGGCTTCTGGGGCTTTGGCTTCCGGCTTCCGGCTTTCCGGGTTTGGCTTTTCGGGCTGGTTCGGGCGTGGTCTATGTGATCCGCGTGGACTGTGTGGGTGGCAGGCTATGGTTGGGCTATGAAGCGAGTGGTCGTGTTCGGGCTGGGTGGGACGATCTCGATGACCGCCGACTCTGGTGGTGGGGTTGTTCCCGCGTTGTCGGCTGGGCAGTTGGTTGCTGGTGTTCCTGGTTTGGCTGGCAGTGGCGTTGCTGTCGATGTCATCGACTTCCGGCGGATTCCTGGGGCTTCTCTTTCCTTTGAGGACGTTTCGGAGCTGGCTGCCGCCATCGATGAGCGGTTGGCTGGTGGGGCGGACGGGGTTGTCGTCACCCAAGGCACTGACACCATTGAGGAAGTTGCCTACTTGCTTGACCTGACTCATGCTCGGCAGGAACCGGTCGTGGTTACGGGTGCGATGCGCAACCCCACTTTGGCTGGGGCCGATGGTCCCGCCAATATTCTGGCGGCGATCCAGACGGCGGCTGCTGAGACCGCGCGTGGTCTCGGTGCTTTGGTTGTGTTCGCTGATGAGGTTCATGCCGCGGCGCGTGTTCGTAAGACGCATTCAACCAGTGGTCATACTTTTCAGTCTGCCAATGGTGGTCCTCTTGGTTGCGTTGTCGAAGGCGAACCTCGAATCATCAATCAGCCCCGCACTCGTGTGACGCTCCCGCCTGCCATCGGTGGTACGGCCGAAGTTCCTGTGATTCCGACAGTTCTCGGTGATACCGGGATGGCGTTGCGGGCCGTCGGTGAATACGCTGACGGCCTCGTTGTGGCTGCGTTCGGGGCTGGGCATGTTCCTGGGGCTGTTGTGGATGTTCTCGGTGATCTCGCGGGGAGGATTCCTGTTGTCCTTGCTTCTCGGGGTGGCGCTGGGTCCACGCTGGCGCGGACCTATGCTTTTCCCGGCTCTGAGAAGGACATGCTTGGCCGTGGCCTTGTTCCGGCGGGCTTCCTCGATCCGGTGAAGGCCCGCCTTCTTCTGCGCCATCTGCTGGTCACCGGCCATGATCGCGCTGGGATCCACGCCGTGTTCGAGCAGGCGGGGCGGTGAGTCAGCGGGTCTCCTCGACGACTTCCCTGACGGTTGCGCACAGGTCGGCTTCGGGGTCCTCGGCGTGAATCCGGGTTGCTGCCCGGTGTGTCAGGTCATGGAAGGCTGATCGCTCGTCCGGGGTGAGTCCGGTCAGGATCGCGTCCTCGACGGCGGCGACTCGCCGGTCCGCTGTGGCGAGGAAGTCCCTGCCCCGCTTCGTCGGCACGATCCGGCGGGCTCGGCGGTCGGCCGGGTCGGGTTGGCGCTCGACCAGTCCGTCCGCTTCCAGTTCGTCGATCAGGTACGTCATCACTGTTCTGTCTATGGCCAGGTGTGCCGCCAGTGCCGCTTGTGTCGGCATGTCCTCGCGGACCACTGTGGACAGAACGTGGTATCCGCGTGTTCCCTGCGGCAGGTGGCTGAGGACCTCCTCGACGCTGTCATGCCAGCGTCGCAGCACCACGGCCAACGCCCACCCGAGGTTGACACCGGCCGGTGTCCTGGACATACGGCCTAACCTTCCTTCGGCACTGGCAGCTTTCGGGCTGCGGTGAGGTCGAAGTTCTTGTCGAACACCCCGTCCGGATCGTACTTCGCCTTCAACGTCAGCAGTCGGCACAGTGTCCTGTCTGGGAAGGCGTCCAGGAGCCTGTCCGGGCTGGTGTCGGTTTCGAAGCTCAGGTACATGCCGTTCAGCAACGGATACAGCTCACTCCACACGGTGTCCAGCTGTCTCGCGCGGCTGGGTGCGGTGGCTGCGAGGACGGAGAAGTTCTGTGTGCGGTGTGCGTAGGCGGTCGCGTCCGCGGGTGTGTCGTTGACCGCGCCGCCTGCTGATCGGAATTGCGCTATGAGCACGTGGGAGGAGGTGATGATCTTCTCGACGGCTGCTGCGACCTCGGGGGTGATGTGCTCGACCAGGCCGCTGCGGCTGTCGGACAGGCCATGGCCGTGGTGTGTGTTGTCTGCGGTGTGCAGGGCGGCCGCGTAGGGCATGACCTGTGCTTGTTCCCGCAGTACCGGTCCTGTCCCGAGGAACGGGCTCAGTGCGGCCTGCGCTGCCGGGATGTCGGAGCCCGCGTACACCAGGGTGACGTGAGCGATCGGCGGCTGGCCACGTCGTGCTGGCAGCAAGGCGAGGAAACTGGTGACCTCACGGGGTGCGTCCTCCACCAGCTTTCCCCAGCGCTGTAGCACACCGGCTGCCTCCGCGGCGTCGATGACCAGGGAGGCGTGTACGACGTCCGTGATTTCCGTCGCCTCGATCTCGAACGCCGTGACGATCCCGAAGTTGCCGCCCGCTCCGCGTACCGCCCAGAACAGGTCGGGGTGGTGTGTTTCGTCGGCCCGCAGCGCTGTCCCGTCCGCGAGGACGATGTCGACGGCCAGGACATGGTCGATCGTGAGACCGTAGCTGCGCGCCAGGTAGCCGAGCCCGCCCGTGGTTGCCAGGCCGCCGACGCCCACACCTCCGTAGTCGCCCGAACTCACCGCCAGGCCGTGGGGTGCGAGCGCCTCGGCCACTTCTCCCCAGCGGGCCCCGGGTTCGACGCGGACTCGCCGCGTTGCGCGGTCCAGGACGCTCACCTTGTTCAACCGGGCGAGGTCGATGACGATGCCACCGTCGTTCGTGGACCGTCCGCTGATGCCGTGGCCGCCGCTGCGCACTGAGATCGTCACCTGCTGCGCCCGCGCGTACGTCAACGCGGTCGCGACCTCCTCGGCGTTCCCAGGCTGGATCACCAGCCCGGGAGATCCCTTGTACGAGTACGTGTGCCGGACTCGTTCGTAGCCCCGGTCGCCTGGCCCGACCGACCTGACCTGTAACTCGCGCGGCAACGCGTCGTAGTCGATTCCCGCCACACGCTGGGAAGTCCCGCGTTCGTCGGCCACGGCTGCCCGCAACGCGGGTGCGACTTCGGCACCGAACGCCTGGATGGTCCTCGCGTCGTCGCCGCCGATGAAGAACGCGCTGACGCCGTGTTCGAGAACCAGCTCAAGCAGTTGCTCGACCCAGTCGGCGGGCGTGCCGTGCAGTGCGGTGTCCGAACGGTCGAAGCTCGCGCCCATGATGTTGAGCAGCCTGCGGACCGTGCGCGGATCACGGCCCGCGGTGGCCGCCGCCTCGTCGATGGCCGCGTTGCCCGCGGCCAGGTCGCCGGGCTTGAGGTACTCCAGCGTCGGCAGCCAGCCGTCGGCCTTGGCACCGGTCAGTGCCAGCATCTTCGGCTTGTACGCGCCGAGCCAGATGCCGATGTCGTGCTGTGGTGCGGGGCCGCGTTTGACGCCGGGGACCTGGTAGTGCCGTCCGTCGTACCGGAACATGCCGCGTGTGCCCGCGTCCCACAGGCCGCGGAAGATGTCGATCGCTTCCGAGAGCGCCTCGATCCGCTGTCCGGCGCTCTTGCTGCCGCCGCCCATGCCGTGGATGGCGTCGCCGAACCCGCCCGCGCCGATGCCCAGCTCGAACCGGCCACCGGAGAGCAGATCCAGGCTCGCCGCCGCCGTGGCGAGCACCGCGGGCGGGCGCAACGGCAGGTTGATGACGTTGCCGGACACGGTGATCCGGTTCGTGCGCGCCGCGACCCAGCTCAGCAGCGTCCACACGTCCAGCAGGCCCGCGTTGTACGGGTGGTCCTGGAACGTCGCCGCGTCCAGCCCGGCGGCCTCCGTCAGCTCGGCCAGCCCGACCGCGCGAGCCGGGTCCTTGGCGGACGGCGTGATGAACGTGCCCAGCACCAGGTCGTGGCCGTAGTCAGTCATCCGCAACTCCCGTTTGTCAGGAATATCATCTCACCCAAGACGATATTTCCGACAACGCACACACCGGTCGAGGTATTTCCCCGGGTCAGCGGAGACTCAGGTCACAGCTCACCGCGTTTGCGGGACACGAGCAGGAAGAGCGGAACGCCGACCAGTGCGGTGAACACGCCGACCGGCACCTCGCGAGGCGCGTACGCGACTCGTGCCAGCGCATCCGTCCACACCAGGAACATCGCCCCGACCAGCGCCGTGTACGGCAGCAGGACGCGGTGCTCGGGGCCGACCAGGAACCGCACTCCGTGCGGGACGATCAGCCCGACGAACCCGATCGCCCCGACCGACGCCACTGCCACGGACGTCAGCAGCGCGGTCGCCACGAGCAGGACCAGGCGCGTCCGGCGGACGTCGACGCCCAGTCCCGCGGCGGTTTCGTGACCCAGGGCGAGGACGTCCAGCGACCGCGCGCACACCCAGATGACTCCGAGGCCCACCGCCGCGGCGATCGCGGTCACCACGACCGAGTCCCATCGCGCCGAGGACAGGGAACCCAGCAGCCAGTAGGTGATCGCGCGTGTCGTGTCCGGATCCGCCGACGCCATCAGGATCAACGACGTGACCGCTGCGAACAGCTGCCCGACGATCACGCCGATCAGCACGATCCGGACCGTGTGCAACTTGCTTCGGCGCAACAGCAGAAGCATGAGCGTGAACGCCAGCGCGGCGCCGGCGAACGCGCCGCCCGTGATGCCGATCGAACTCGCGCCGACGCCGAGCACGACGACCGCGACCGCACCCGTGGAGGCTCCGTTGGAGACGCCCAGCAGGTACGGATCCGCCAGCGAGTTGCGCGTGATCGCCTGCAGCACGGCACCGCAGACCGCGAGCGCCGCCCCGACCAGCGCGGCCAGCAGGACGCGGGGAATCCGCAACTGCCAGATCACCGAGTCGGTCAGCCGGGGCAGCGGCTGCACCGGCAGCCCGAGGTGGGTGCCGATCACCCGGCCGATGTCCGCGTAACCGACGCCGGTCGCACCGATCCGGACGGCGACGAGGAGCGTGACGAGCAGCGCGAGCGGTGCGGCGGCCGCGAGCGCGATCCGTCTAGCGCGCGACACCGAGCGACTTCAATCCCTCGGCGACGAGCCGCAAGGAGTTGGCGCTGCGCACAGTCGGGTCCAGTTCGATTCCCGGCACCTGGATGATCCTGTTCCCCCGCATCGCGTCCAGCTGCGAGATGACCGGGTGCGCACGCATCATGGCGATCTTCTCGGCCGCGCTGTCACCCGGTGTGCCGCGGTCGGCGAGGTCACCGACGACGATCACCGTCGGGTTCCGCTTGGCGATCTCCTCCCACGACACCTGCGGCCATTCCTCGCTGATGTCGTCGAACGCGTTGGGGGCACCGATGATCCGGCTCATGTCGCTCGGGATCCCGTTGTGCCCGGCGACATACGGGGAGTCCTTGAAGACCGAGTACAGGTACACCACGGTCGGTTTGCCCGATGTCAGCGTCGACTGCTTGAGCGCCTCCCGCTGCTGTGCGATCAAGGCGTTCGCGCGATCGGGGATGCCGAAGATCCTGCCGTAGTTCTCGTAGTCCCGCAACAGTCGCTCGAACGGCGTTCCCGGCTCGTCACGGTGGCATTCCACCGCGCTGATGTACGACGGCAGGCCGAGTTCCTGGAGTTCCTCGCGCGTGCCGAGCTGGTCCTTGACGAAGTTCGACGCGAAGGAGCTGACCACCAGATCCGGCGTGGCGGCCCGCAGTTGCTCACCGGTCAGCTGCTTGGCGCTGAGGACCGGGACCCGGTCGTACGCCGCCTGGTACTCGGGCAGGATCCTGCCGGAACGGAAGGCCGTGCCCACCATGCGATCGCCCAGGCCCAGCGCCAGCAGGGTCTCGGTGGAGGACTGCTCCACGGTGACGACCCGGCTCGGTGGCCGGTCGAAGCGCAGTTCCCGCCCGCAGTTGGTGACAGTGGTCGCGTTCCGGCCTGGCGCGGCCGACTCGGCGGGTGCGGCACAAGCGCCGGCCATGACCACTACGGCGAGTGCCGCGCCCAACCGGATCACGAAGTCCTCCCTGTCGCATGTAACTTGCAACAAGCAGGGTATCTCATTGACAATGGTTTTCACTATCGCGTTGTCATCTGTCACTGGTCATGGCGAGGGGGGCGAATGCTCGACGCTGCCTTTCTCCGGCTGTGGACCGGGATGACCGCGTCCGGACTGGCCACGTGGGCGTTGCCGTTCATCCTCGGCCTGGCCGTGCTGGACAAGACGCTCAGCCCGGCCGCGCTCGGTGTGGTCCTCGCCACACGCACCATCGGCTTCCTCGTGGCCGTGCCGGTCGGGGGAGTGCTGGCCGACCGCTACTCACGCCGTGCCGTCGTGCTGTGGTCCGGTCTGATCGCGGCCGGTGCGTCACCGGTGATCGCCGTGGGTTCGGTGCCGCTGATGGCTGTGGCGGCGGCTGTCGTGGGCGTCGGGCAGGGCGCGTGCCGTCCGGCGTTCCAGGCGCTGGTGGCCGAAGTGGTCACGGTCGAGCGCCGTCAGCGGGCCAACGCGGCCATGACGCTCTCGGTCCGGGTGACCACACTCGTCGCACCTGGGCTGACCGCGTTGCTGGCCACGGTCGTGGACACCGGCTGGCTGCTGGCCGGCACCGGTCTGCTGTGGCTGGTCGCGGCGCTCCTGCCGCCGGCCGGTTCGGCCGAACCTGCCGCGCAGGCCACCCGTCCACGGCTGGTCAGCGAGTTCACCGAAGGCGTCAGGGAAGCGCGCAGGCACCCGTGGTTCATGGCCGGTCTCGGCGCGCTGGCCGCGGTGATCTTCACCGGGTACTCGGCGACAGGAGTGGCGCTGCCCCTGCTGAGCGGGTCGGAAGCGGTGCTCGCGGCGGCGTTGACCGCGTACACGGCCGGTGCGCTGGCCGGAGCGTTGATCATCGCCCGCTGGCGTCCCAAGCGCCAGGGCTGGGCGGCGCTGGCGGGCCTCGCCTGTTACGGCTTCGCTCCGCTGAGCCTGCTCGTGGACCTCGGACCGGCCGTGGTCGTCGCGGCCTATGTGCTGACCGGGATCGGGATCGAACTGTTCAACGTGCCGTGGTTCACGGCGACCCAGCGCGAGGTGCGGCCGGAACTGCTCGCTCGTGTGTCCTCATTGGACTTCCTTGTCTCGTACGGGCTCGCGCCGCTCGGCCTCGCGCTGATCGCACCGGCGATCGACGCGTACGGGACCACAGCGGTCCTCGCGGGCTGCGCGGTGATCTGCTTCGCCGCACCGGCCGTCGCCGCCGTGGTGCCCAGCTCCCGGCATTTCGGCCGAAGCCTAGAATCCTCGGGTGAACCGCGACGACGGTGACGGACAGGGCGACGAGCAGGGCGGCGAATGGGAGCCGGCGCAGGAGGCGTTGACGGCCCTGTTGCACGAGGCGCTGCGGAAACCCGAGATCGTCATGGGGATGGACCGGGCGCAGGTCACGCCGATGCGGACCGGTCAGGCGATGCTGGACAACCAGCGTGTGCTCGCCAGAGTCCGCATGGAACAGGACGAGGTGGCCAGCCAGCGGCTGGAGCAGGGCTGGCGCACTGACGCCCGGCCGGCCGCGCGGCTGTCCGCCAAGCAGGTGCTGTGGCTGGTGTCGCTGTTCCTGATCGGTGTCGGGTACATCTCGCTGATGCGCGAGGCCTGGCCGGCGATGGCCGTCGTCGACCAGGTCGTTGCCGTGATCGGGCTGATCGCGGTGATGGGCCTGTCGGTCCGGCACGCCGCCGAGCAGGCGCCGGAGATCTTCACCGGGGCGGGGATCGACCTGGCCGACGGTCCCGAGGATCCCACGTACGGCCTCGGTGAGCGGTGGGACGTCGTGCTGACGACGTTGATCCTGCCCGAGCTGCACCGGTACCTCACCGTCAGTCAGGAAAGGGTCTACAACACCGTTCTGCGGTCCCGCAAGACCGTCAACCTGTACACGGAGGACGATGAGGATGTCGTCGTGACGGCTGCGGCACAACGCCTTGGCCGTGTGATCGGCCGGTCCGGGTCGGGTGCGATCGCCCTTGCCGGGCAACGGGGGGCCGGCAAGACCACCGTGATCCAGTCGATCACGCGCGGCCGGTTCCACGGACCGGACGTGCCGCTGCCGCTCACCGTCGTCGCCGCGGCGCCGGCCCGCTACGAGGCACGCGACTTCGTGCTGCACCTGCATGCGCTGCTGTGCAAGGCGGTTGTCACGAAAGCAGACGAGACCCTCGCGCGGAAGATCGACGACACCTGGCTGGCGGAGCCCGGCGAGCGAGGCATTCTCAGCGCCCTGCTCCGGCGGCTCGTGGTTCCGATCGCGGTGGGCGCTGCCACGGCGTACCTCGGCAGCCTGGCGCTGGGCAGGACCGTGTGGACGTTCGCCGAGGACCTGCGCCGGTCCGCCGCGGCCATCTGGAACGGCTTCCCCCAAGCGCTGCTGGGCGTGTTCTTCGGCGGCACGTTCCTGCACAGCGTGGTCATGGTGGTCACCGCGTTGGTCGCGCTGTACCTCGCGGGTGTCGCGCTCGGTCTTGTGCTGGACGCCATCGGCGGCGTCTTCTGGTTCGCAGGCTGGTTGTGGCGCACGACGACCGGCCGCAGACGCGTGCGGCGCGGCCGGGCCGCGCTGCGGCACATCAAGGCTCAGGCGCGCCACCAACTGGACCGGATCCGGTTCCTGCAGACGTTCACCACCGGCTGGTCGGGCAAGATCAGCACACCGCTGAAGGGCGAGGCGGGCCGGACGTGGCAGTCCCAGCGCGCCGAACAGCAGCTCACGCACCCCGAGGTGGTCGAGCAGTTCCGCCGGTACGCCGGGGCGACCGCGGCGGCGATGACCGCGGCCGGGCTGATCGACCGGATCGTGATCGCCATCGACGAGCTGGACAAGATCGGCCAGCCGGAGAAGGCGCACGAGTTCGTCAACGACATCAAGGGTGTTTTCGGCATCCCCGGCTGCCTCTTCCTCGTCTCGGTCTCCGACGACGCGTTCACCGCGTTCGAACAGCGCGGGATCGCGGTGCGTGACGCGTTCGACAGCGCGTTCGCCGAGATGATCAGGATGGACCACTTCACGTTCGAGGAGAGCAGGCTCTGGATCCTGGCCAGGCTGCCGGACGCGCCGGAGCAGTTCTGCCTGCTGCTGCACTGCCTGTCCGGCGGGCTGCCCCGCGATCTGCGGCGCACGGTGATCGAGATGCTCGACGTGACCTTCGACGTCTACAACCCGACGCTCGCCGAGGTGGCCACCCGGCTGGTCGGCCAGGAACTGCTCAAGAAGTCCCACGCGTTCGCCGGGATGGCACGCGCGCAGGAGCCGCGACCAGGGCTACCGCGCCTGATGGCCGACCTGCTCGCCACCCGCACGGCCGCCACACCGGGCGAGATGCTCGAACTGGCCGAGAGCCTGAGCCCGGATGACGAGAACTATGCGCGATTACGCGCGCAGAGCAGTGGTTTCCTGCTGTTCTGCGCGACGATCCTCGAGGTGTTCACCGACGAGCTCGACGAGGAACGGCTGCGTGGCACGCACGTGGCGTCGCTGGCGGACGTGCGTCAGCAGATGGCGTCCGACCCGGAGGTGGCCAGGCAACTGCTTGCCACGTTCCGCAAGGACCACGGCTTGGCGTACGACAGCTAGTGTGAGAAGACGACGGCGGGAGCACGCACTGGGGGAACGGTGACTGCGGTGGAGTTCGGTCTGCTCGGTGCGATCGAGGCGCGCGCCGGCAGCCAGCAGCTCGACTTGGGGCATGCCCGGCAGCGGCTCGTTTTCGCGGCCCTGCTCGTGGACGCGGACCGGTTGGTACCCATCGCGGATCTCGCCGGACGGATCTGGGGCGACAACATCCCGCACAGCGGACTGACCCCGCTCTACGGCTACGTCTCCCGGTTGCGGCAGGCGCTGGCGCCGATCGAGCAGGACGTGCGGATCGTGCGCCAGCCGGGCGGGTACGTGGCCGCGGTCAGGCCCGCCACGGTCGACCTGCACAGGTTCCGGCAGTTGCTGGCGCAGGCGCGGTCGACCGACGAAGCTGAGCAAGCGATCGGTTTGTTCAACCAGGCGTTGGACTTGTGGCGCGGCGAGCCGTTCGCCGGTGTCGACAGCCCGTGGTTCAACAACCAGCGCGCGGTGTTGTTGCGGGAACGCGAGTCCGCCGAGATCGACGTGCGGGACCTCAGGCTGCTGTGCGGTCAGCACACCGCCGTGCTGACCGAGGCGTCCGTGGCGTTCGACGCCGACCCGATGAACGAACGCGTTGCGGGGCAACTGATGCTGGCGCTGTACCGGCACGGGCGCCAAGCCGGGACGCTGACGTGCTACGAGCGGATCCGCTCGCACCTGGCCGACGAACTCGGCGTGCCACCGAGTCCGCAGTTGCAGGGCCTGTACTTGCGGATCCTCGACGCGGACCCGCAACTGCTCGTGACCGCCGGGCACGCGCGGACGCGGACCGTGCCCGGTGAGGTGCGAGCCTGGTCGGCGCCGGCGCTGCTGCCGCCGGGCGTTCCCGACTTCACCGGCCGGATGGCCGAGACCGCCTTGCTGTTCAAGCATTTGAGCCAGGGGTGGAACGCGGGACCGTCGGTCGTCACGATCGTCGGCATGGGCGGGATCGGCAAAACCGCCTTGGGCGTGTACGCCGCGCACAACGCGGCCCCCGCGTACACAGACGGTCAGCTGTGGGCGAACCTGCACGGTTCCAGTGCGACCCCGGCCAAACCCACCGACGTCCTCGCGAGATTCCTGCGAGCGCTGGGCGTTCCGGAGCGTGCCATCCCCATCGACCCGGACGAACGCGTCGCGGCGTACCGCACGCTCGTCAACGGCCGCAGGATCCTGGTGCTGCTGGATGACGCAGCGTCCGAGGAGCAGGTCAGGCCGCTGCTGCCGGGCACGCCGACCTGCGCGGTCGTGATCACCAGCCGGGCCGGGCTGACCGGGCTGGAGGGCGCGCACCGCGTCGACCTCGACGTGTTCGCCACGGACGAGGCCGTCGACCTGTTCACCCACATCGTCGGCGAGGACCGCGTCAGGGCGGAACAGTCCTTGGCGGCTGACATCGTCGAGTTGTGCGGCGGCTTGCCGTTGGCCGTGCGCATCGCGGGCGCGCGGCTGACCGCACGGTCCAGTTGGCGGCTGGCGCACCTGGCCGCCATGCTGGGCGACGAGCGGCGCCGGTTGGACCAGTTGTCCGCCGGGGACCTGGCCGTCCGCGCGTCGCTGGCCCTGAGCTACCGCGGCCTGGACGAGCAGCCGCGCAGGCTGTTGCGGTTGCTCGGCTTGTTCAACGCCCCGGATTTCCCGCCGTGGCTGGCGTCCGTCGTGCTCGGCTGCCCGGTCGACGAGGCGACCGGGTACGCCGAGGCGCTGGTGGACGCGCATCTGCTGACCACATCCGGCACGGACGCCGCGGGCCAGTACCGGTACCGATTCCACGACCTCGTCCGGCTGTTCGCCGCGGAACGGGCACAGGCGGAGGAGACCGCCGACAGCCGGACGGACGCACTGGTGCGTGGCTTCGGCGGCTGGCTCGGCCTGGCCGAACGGATGGCGGTGTCCGTGCCCGGCCCGTGTTTCGCGCCGATCAGCGGCCCCGCGCCGAGACCGCCGACCGGCCACGTGCTGCCGGACTTCCGGCCGGAGTGGGCGGCCGACTGGTTCGACGCCGAACGCGGCGCGCTGCTGGCCGCGGTGCGCCAGTCCTGCCGTCTCGGCATGACCGACGTGGCGTTCGACCTGGCGCAGCGGATGGAGAAGTACTTCGACGTGCGCGGCATGTACTCCGACTGGATCGCGCTGAACACCGAGGTGCTGCGGCTGTGCCGGGAATCGGGCAACGCACTGGGCGAGGCGGTGATGCGGCGCGGTCTGATCGACGTCACGACGTGGGCCACCGACAGCGCCGACGCGATGGAACGCCAGTACGCCGAAGCCACGCGCTTGAAGCAGATGTTCACCGATCTCGGTCTGCCACAGGGGAGCGCGGACGCCGCGTTGATGTGCTCGTGGTCGCTGACCGCCAACGGCGCGCACGTCGACGCGATCCGCGCGGCCGAGGAGGCACTCGAGCTAGCCACGCGGTCGGGCCACCTCGGCGGCCGGGCGCGGGCGGAACTCTCGCTGGCGTTGGCGCACTTCGAGAACCGCGACCTCGCGGAAGCCGTCCGGCACGCCGGCAACGCCCTCGACCGCGCCGGTGAACTCGGCAACGCCCGGTGTGTGGCCACCGCGCTGCAGTTCGCCGGGATAGGGCAGCGGGTGCTGGGGAATTTCGAGGCCAGCAAGCGGATGCTGGACGAGTCGCTGGCCATCTCACGGTCCTACCGGGACAGTTACACCGAGGCGCTCACCTTGCTGGCGTTGGCACGCCTGTACTTCAGGATCGGTGACGCCACCGCGCGGCCCGCCGCCGAAGCCGCGGTCGCCCTCAGCCGCGACTACAACATGAGCCACCACCTCGCTGAGGCACTGGAAGTCCTCGGCTGCGTCGAGCTGGCCGACGGGAACAACGCCGCCGCCGTGACCTGTCTGGAGGAGTCCGTCGCGCTGTGGCGCAACCGGGGCTGGCACTCGTTGCACGCGACCGCGCTGACCAGCCTCGGCAAGGCCTACGCGGACACCGATCCGCAGGCCGCGGGAAACGCGTGGCGGTCCGCGCACGATCTCTACGTCCAGGTGGGAAACTTGGCGTCGGCGGCTGAGGTCGCCGCACTCGGCACGGGAGGTGGCACGTGAAGGCAGGGCGCGTGGTCCTGATCCTGACCTGCTTGGTCGTCGCGGGCCTCGGCACCTGGTTCGTGCTGGCCCAATGGGACGTCGCGAACCGCGTCGCGACAGTGTCCTCGGCGCTGGGAGCGGTCGCGGCCGTCGGGGTGGCGATCTGGGCGGCGCTCAGAACCACCAGCGGTAACAGTGTTCGCGCGTCCCGCACGGGCAACGCCACGGCCCGCGGAAGCGGATCGTCGGCCAACACCGGGGTTCGTGTCAGCGGGGCGTCCGGTGCCCTGCGTGCGGACCGGACCGGGGAGGCGACCGCCTCCGGTGGCGGTTCGGCGAACACCGGCGTAGATGGCTGACGGGGAACGCCTGCCCCGCAAGGTGGACGCGAGGCGGACCGGCGCGGCGGAGGCGGCGTCCGGTGGGTACGCCAACAGTGGCGTGCACATCGGGTCGATCTACTCCTATCCGCGTGCCCGGTCGCGATATCGCGAGCAGGTCAGGCAGATCGCCCCGCCCGAGCTGATCGGCCGGGACAGCGAACTCGCCGACCTGGCGTCCTTCTGCGCGGGCAGCGAGTCGTACGCCTGGTGGCGCGCGACGAAATGGGCGGGCAAGTCCGCGCTGATGGCGTGGTTCGTGCTGCACCCGCCGCCGGACGTGCGTGTCGTGTCGTTCTTCGTCACCGGGCGCCTGGCCGGTCAGGACCATCGCGGCGCGTTCGTGGACGTGGTGCTGGAACAGCTCGCCGAGCTGCTCGGCGAGCCGCTGCCCACGTTCCTGCCCGAGGTCACCAGGGAACACCACCTGGTCGGGATGCTGGCCGAGGCCGCGCAACTGTGCCGTCACGACGGGAAACACCTCGTGCTGGTGGTCGACGGCCTCGACGAGGACCGTGGCACGGCGCAGTCGCACAGCATCGCGGCGCTGCTGCCGGTGAAGCCGCCGGACGGGATGAAGGTGATCGTCGCGGGGCGGCCCAACCCGCCCGTGCCACAGGACGTCGACCGCGACCACCCGTTGCGCGATCCCACGATCGTCCGGCCGCTCACGACATCGCCCGCGGCCCGCGTGATCCGTGACGACATGGAACTGGAGCTCGACCGGCTGCTGACCGGCTCGCAGGCCGAGCAGGACCTGCTCGGCGTGCTCACCGTGGCGGCCGGTGGGCTCAGCGGCGCCGACCTGGCTGAGCTGACCGGGTCGACGCCGTCGGCGGTCCGCCGCACCCTGCGCAGGGTCGCGGCCCGCAGTTTCGACACCAGGCCGGGCACGTGGCGCGGGCCGGAGGTCTACCTGCTCGGCCACGAGGAACTGCAGGCGACGGCGGTGGAGGAGTTCGGCGCGGCACGCCTGGAGACCTACCGAGGCCGCCTGCACGCCTGGGCGGACGGCTACCGGGCGCGTGGCTGGCCGGAGGATTCGCCGGAATACCTGCTGCGCGGGTACTTCCGGATGCTCGTCGCGCAGGAGGACCTGGCCAGGATGGCCGGCTGCGCGACGGACGCGGCACGCCAGGACCGCCTGCTCGACCTGTCCGGCGGTGACCTGGACGCCATCGCGGAACTGACCGCCTGCCAGGAAGCCGTTCTCGCGCGGCCGGACGTGGACCTGCCGGTGATGGCACGGCTGGCGATCCACCGCGACCGGCTGATCGAACGCAACGACAACATCCCCCGGCACCTGCCCGCGCTGTGGGCGAGACTCGGCCAACGGTCCCGCGCCGAGGCCCTGCTGCGGATGATCACCGACCTGGCGGAGCACGGCCCCGCCGCGGTGTCGCTCGTCCAGGCACTCGCTGAATCGGGCGACGCCGCGGCGGCGGAAGCGGTCGCCGCGTCGATCACCACGATCGACCACCGCGCCGAGGCGCGGATCGCCATGATCAAACCACTGGTGCGGCAAGGCGATCCGGCCGCGGCGCGCACGATCGCGCAGCTGATGCCGTCGACGGGCTGGCAGGTGGAAGCGGTCGTCGAACTCGCCGAAGCACTGGTGGACACCGATTCCGCGCAGGCAGGCGTGCTCATCGACGCCGCCGAGCAGCTCGCGAAAGGCATCGAGGAGCCATACCTGTACGCGGGTGCGCTGATCCGGGTCGCGGGCGGGGTCGTGACAACGGGCGACAGCGACCGGGCCGAGCGGCTGCTGCAGACGATCGTCGACCTGAACAGGGGAATCTACGGCCGCGTCCGGATGGTCGGCGCCGCTCTCGCCAGGCAGCAGTTCGACAACGCCCTGCGCTGGGCGAAGCAGATCTCCAGCAAGGACGAGGAAGCCCAGATGCTCGCGGCGGTCGCGCACGCCGTGGCGAAGTCAGGGGACCTGGACAGAGCACGCGAACTGGCCGTCGAGTCCCACTGGGCAGTCGGCGAAGCCGGCACCGACCGGCACGAACCGGCGGCCGCCGGGATCGGTGCCATGGTGGCCGCCCGTGACATGGGCAAGGCCAGACAGTGGCTGGCCGCGGTCCCCGACGGCGACCACAAGGACACCGTGCTGGTCTCGGCCGCGACGGCGGCTGCCGAAACCGGCGAACTCGACTACGCGGCCGAAGCGATCTCGGCGATCACCGGGACACGAGCCCGGTCCGAGGCGCTGGTGGTGCTGGCCGAGGCCCACCTCGCTGCCGGAAATCCCGAGCAGGCGCGGGAGTCGGCCGTGCGGGCGGAACGGACCACGCGGTCCGTGGTGAGCGTGCAACAGTGGACCTGGGCGGCGCTCGAGGTCGTGCGGACCGCGGAGCGGATGGGAAACCTGCGCCGAGCACACGAGTTGGCGCTGGCAACCGTGGCCAGGGCGCTGCCGGTGGCCCACCAGTGGGCCGCCGAACCGACGACGACACTCGCCCGGTGTCTTGCCCGGCTCGGTGAGGTGGACAGGGCCACTGAGCTGATCGCGGCGATGCCCGACCCGGAGGACCAGGTCGCCGCTGTGCTGCGACTGGGCAAACCGCGACTCGTGCACGCTCGTCTCGACTGGCTCGCCGACCGGATCGAAGCCATCACGGGCACCCACGGGCGGGACAAGGCGTGGGCATCGGCTGCCAGGGTCCTGGCCGGGCAGCCGGACACGGCACTCGCCATCGCCACCACGGTCGCCGACGACAACCGCCGGATGGAAACCTTTCTGGCACTGCTCGACCCCGATGACCCGGAGCGTGTCCTCGAACACGTCACGCACGCGTACTGGTACAGCGAGGCGCTCGTGCGGCTCGCCGCCCGCCCTGACCTGATCGGCCGGTTCGCTGTCGAACCGATCCCCCAGGTGGAATGGCGTTTCCGCGTACTGCTCAGCTACGCGAAGTCGTTGCTGCGCCACGGTGAGAACCAGCGCGCACGCGACTACCTCGACCAGGCGCAAGCGTGCGCCAACCAGATGCCCAGCCCCTACGGCCAGGCTCGGGCGTTGCTGAAGCTGGCCGACCTGATGAACACGCCACGGTATGCCGCTGAGGCGCAAGAACTCCTGCGGCGGGCCGAAGCCGCGGCGACGTACGTGCCACATCCGGGCCGCCGGGCCGACATGACCGGCGCGGTGGTGAAATCCCTCGCCGCGCGCGGCGACTTCACCAGGGCCGAGCAGCTCGCCACGACGATCGGCCGCCCGGGACGGCGGGCCGAAGTCCTTGCCGCACTGGTGAAGACCTTGATCGCGGCCGGCGAGATCGACCGCGCGCAAGCGCTTGCCGTCACGATCGAACACTCCGGACGGCAAGCCGAGGCGGTCCTGGCCGTCGTGAAGTCACACCCCGACGCGGCCACGGCCGTCGCACTGGCCGAGCGGATCCCGAACCGCGACTACCAGGCCGAAGCGTACGCGTGGCTGGTCGCGCGCGCCGGGCAGTGGGAGCTGGCCGACCGAATCCGGACGATGCTGCCCGAAGTGTCGAGCCGCAACACGCGCAGCCGCGCGATCCGGGACGTGGCCGGCGCGCTGGCCCGCTCCGGCGGCGTCGAGCGCGCCGGGAGGTTCGCGTCGTCCATTGCGGACCCCGCCGACCAGGCGACCGCGTGGCAGGCGCTGGCCGGTCACCTGCCCGGCCGGGCCGTGGCGCGGATCCTGCACCTGCGGCACTGGAGTGAAGCGCTCGACGTGGTCGACCACGCGGTCCTCGACGTCATCACGGCTGAGGTTTTCGCTGAGCAGCGCGGTAGTGCGCCAGCACGTGCTCCTTGAGCAGGTGCCCGAAGCCCGCCGCTTCCAGCCGCATCCCCCGTTGCGCCTCGGTCGTGCCGATGGCTTCCGCCGTGCTCGGCAGGTGCCAGTCGTGCGCCGCCAGCTGGTGCAGCAGGTAACCGCGGCGGACCTGCTTCTCCGACAGGCGGAACGTCTTCAGGTACGCCGTTCGGTGATCAGCTCGCCGATGTGGTTGTCCTGCTTGGGCAGGAAACCGGGCAGGAACCGGGTCAGCGTGTAGTCGCCCAACTGGTACCCGCGGCTCATGCTGTACTTCGCGTCCACCAGCCCGGACACCATCGTGTCGTGGAACTGCGGCCACACCGGCCGCTGCCGTGCCACGGCCACCCTGAGATCGGCCAACGTGTGCACATGCGTGTCGCTGAGCCGCGGTGAGGTCGAGGGTGGCCATCATCCCTCCAGGAACCGGGAGACCCGGTCGTCGAAGTGCGCCCGCAGGTCGGCCAGGCCCGCGCGGCCCTCGGTGAACCGGGCGAACTCCACCAGTGCGGGCACGTCCTCGGCGTCACGCACACCCACTGTCGGCACGTGCCCGAGTCCTTTCACGTCGAAGGTGCCCGCGTCGTACACCGGGTTGAGGTGCACGACGCTGACCTTGTGCTCCGGGTCGAGCCGTGTCCGCCACACGCGCAGGACCTCGGCCGCCATCCCGGCCGGGGCGTTGTCCCACCCGTCCGACACGATCAGCAGCCGGTCCGGGCCGTGGTCCAGCCCGTCGAGAACACGCTCGCCCAGCGCGGTGACGCCGTACGGGTACGCCAGCAGCGCGTCCGTCCGCCCTGACGTCCACAGTGGAACGTAGGTGTCCGCCAGCGCCTCGAACAGCAACGAGCAGGCCAGCGCCACGGCAAGGGGACGCCTGCGTTTCTGGCCCGACCCGTACGTGGAGAAGCTGTCGTCCAGCACCGCGACCACCCGGCCCCAACGTCCCGCGTCCCGCCCGGCGACACGTGCTGCCGCCGCCCGCAAGGCCCCTGTGAGCTCGGTACGGCGGCCGGCGCGCTCGGAGAGCGGCAGGGACAGCGCGTACGACGCCAGGCGCGTCAACGGCATCCTGGTGAGGTCCACGGCGATGCCGGCGTCGTTGCGCTCGGCGGTTGCCTGCGTCCGCAACTGTTCGCCCCGGGTCATCCTCGGCGCGATGCGTTCCAGGAACGTGCTCCGGTCGATCTTGTGCTTCGCCGCGAAGCCCTCCGCGACCGTGTACGGCAGTTCGTACACGGAGGCCTGCTCGTAGTGGGCCCGCCGCCACGTCTCCAGAATCGGCGTCTCGTAACGGGGCCTGCCGCCGAACAGGAAGTCGCCCAGCTCACTGTCGGACGGCTCCGGGTGCGTGTGCCGCAAGGCGCGCTTGAGCTGGGAGCGGTACTTGACGGCGTCGAACGCCGGATCGGGCCGGTGCGCCAGCCAGTCCCGCACGATCGCCCGAGTCCGTCGATTGTTCACACGCGACTGTCGCAGCCCGCGCAGCAGCCGGTACACCTGTTGCGGTGCCACGAGGCACAACCTGCGGCCGATCAGCGCACCTTCCAGGCGCCGCTGCTCCAGGTCCGTGTCACCGGGCGTGGCCAGCAGCCTGTGCGCGATGAGCACCGCGTTGTGGTCGTTGATGTCCAGCGCGAGGGTCGCCGCGTACAGATCACGGTAGTTGCCGATCATGTACTCGTGCAGGAACCCGAGCGACAGCTGTTGCTCCTGCGCCGAGCTGTGGAACTCGCGCTGCCCGCTCGACGTGATCGCAGCGTTGACGAACATGAGCATGTCCTCGGCTGCGATGAGAACCATCGTCCCCTCCCCGGGCCTGCGAAAACCGGCCGGGGAATGGAGGCACGATCTGCGAAGCAAAGCTGAAAGGGCATGTTCCGGAAGTCGCACCGGAGTCCCACGGCCGACCAGGGAAACCTAGCAGCCCGGGACTCCGTCCGCGAAGCGGATTACACCTCGTCACGCTGGTAGCTGTGTCGGCTCACCGACATCCGCGCACAGCGAGGCGATGTAGTCCAGCGAGATGTCGAGCGCGTCCGCGATCGCGGCGACCGTGAAGAACGACGGGCTCGGAATCCGGCCCGCCTCGATCTTGCGCAACGTCTCGTGCGACAGGC
This sequence comes from Kibdelosporangium phytohabitans, assembly GCF_001302585.1. GTDB lineage: Bacteria > Actinomycetota > Actinomycetes > Mycobacteriales > Pseudonocardiaceae > Kibdelosporangium > Kibdelosporangium phytohabitans. The sequence continues at coordinate 4,186,787 of NZ_CP012752.1, forward strand.
CTGTCTCGCCTGCCAGCTGCACCAGGCTCATGGAGCCGCGTGCCGCTCGTAGCACCGCGGCCAGTTGCTTGCCGCGTTCCCGTTCTTGGGGTGTCAGGGGAGCCCGCACCATGGATCAACGGTAACCCAGATCGGGGTGTGAGTCACCTCCGGCGGTGCGCAGGTGCTCAGATCCGCTTGCGAAACGCCGTGGCGGCCGGTGCTCAACCGGACGGCGAGTGACGTGTCTCTCCATTCTGGACACCCTGGGCCAGCAGTTCCGCGAGGTGCAGCGCGCTCCGGCCGGTCAGCTGGGCGATCTGCGTGCGGCAGCTGAAACCGTCGGCCAGCACAGCGGTGTCGTCGCCCGCCGCGCGCACGGCGGGCAGCGTCGCCTGTTCGGCCGCGGCGACGGAGACCTGGTAGTGCTCTCGTTCGAACCCGAAGTTTCCCGCCAGGCCGCAACAACTCGCGGGGATCGCCGTGTTGTCCACGCCTGCCCGGCCGAGCAGTTCGGCGTCGGCCGCCGTCCCGGTGTCCGCGTGCTGGTGGCAATGGGTCTGGCTGATCGATTTCGCCGCCAGGACCGGCGGTTGGTAGCCGTGCTCGACCAGCAGCTGTGCGAACGTGCGCACGCGGCCGGCGGTCCGGTGCGCCGCCGGTGTGCCGAGCAGGCGCGGCACGTCCGTGTGCAACGCCACCGTGCAACTGGGTTCCATGCCGACGATCGGAACGTCCGGCACCCGGTCGAGAGTACGCACAGTTCTCGTCATGACGCGCCGCGCGGTGCCGAGCTGGCCGGTGGTCAGCCACGTCAGGCCGCAGCACCGCGTGGCCGGCGGGACGATCACCCGGAAACCGGCCGATTCCAGCACTTCGACGCCCGCACGCAGCACATGCGGGGTGAAGTGGTTGTTGAACGTGTCGACCCACAACAGCACCGGGCGGCCACTGCCTGCCGGACGAGCGCGGAACCACTGCAGGAACGTCCGTGTGGCGAACCGCGGAAGGGCCCGTTGTGGCGCGATTCCGCCGAGCCGCTTGATAGCGGGTGCCGCTGCGGACTGTGTCACCGCGTTGACCAGCCGTGGCGCCCCCGCGGCCAGTCGTGACCACAAAGGAAGCCACCCCATGGAGTAGTGCGACATCGGCCGCGGCCTGCGGCGGTAGTGGTGGTGGAGGAACTCGGACTTGTACGTGGCCATGTCCACGCCGACCGGGCAGTCCGTGGCGCAGGCCTTGCAGGACAGGCACAGGTCGAGCGCGTCCCGCACCTCCGCCGAGCGCCAGCCGCCGGTGATCACCTCGCCCTGCGTCATCTCGTACAGCAACCGCGCGCGGCCCCGTGTCGAATCGCGCTCGTCCCCAGTGACCCGGTAACTCGGGCACATCACCGAACCGGACATGTTCCGGCACTTGCCGACACCGACGCACCGCCGGGCGGCCTTGGTGAAGTCGCCGTCGTCCTCGGGATAGCCGAACACCGTCGGCAGCGGCAGCGGCACACGCGACGGTGACACCCGCAAGTCCTGATCGGACGGTCTCGCGTCCACCACCATCCCGGGGTTGAGCAGGCCGTCCGGGTCCCAGATCCGCTTGAACCGGGCCATCAGGGTCATCGCCTGCTCGCTGTAGACCAGGCCGAGCAGGTCCGAACGGGCCTGGCCGTCGCCGTGTTCACCCGACGGCGAACCGCCGTGCGCGGCGACCAGCCGGGCGGCGTCGCCGAGGAAGCGCCGGAACTCCGTCGTTCCGCGCGTGGTGCCGAAGTCGAACGACAACCGGACGTGCAGGCAGCCTTCGCCGAAATGCCCGTACGTGGCGCCCCTGAGCGAGTACCGCGCCAGCAGTTCGGTGAACTCACGCAGGTACGCGCCGAGATTCTCCGGCGGTACGGCGGCGTCCTCCCAGCCCGGCCACGCCTCCGCGCCACCGGGCAGGCGCGTGGCCAGCCCCGCGCCGTCCTCGCGGATGCTCCACAACGCACGCTGGTCCACGGGATCCGTGGCCAGGTGCCAGCCCCGGAACCCGGCGGTCGCCGACGCCGCCGCGACCAACGATTCCGCCGCGGCGGGGGAGTCGATCTCGGCGAACAGCCACGCGTCGCCGCCGGGCAGCCGGTCGAGCGCGGCAGGCCGGGTGACCATCCTGGTCAGCGCGCGGTCAAGGCCTTCCAGCGTCATCGGTTCGCACGCGACCAACGCTGGCACGGCGTCCGCGGCGGCGAACGTGCCGCTGTAGCCGAGAACCAGCAGTTGACGCTGTCGTGGCCGGGTGACCAGCCGAAGTGTGGCCGACAGCACCACGACACAGGTCCCCTCGGTGCCGACGAGTGCCCGCGCGAGGTCGAACCGGTTCTCCGGCAACAGGTGCTCGAGCGAGTACCCGGACACCTGCCGGGGGAAGCGGCCGAACTCGGTGCGGATGGTACCGAGGCCGTCGAGTGCCAGATCCCGTACGGCCGCCAGGATCCGGCCGGATTCGCCGCCGCGGGCGATCGCCGCGTCCAGTTCCGCCCGGGTCGCCGGGCCGACGGTCATGATCGTCCCGTCGTAGGTCATGACTTCGAGCGACAGCACGTTGTCGCTGGTCTTGCCCCACGCGAGGGAATGCGACCCGCACGCGTTGTTGCCGATCATCCCGCCGATCGTGCACCGGCCGTGCGTGGACGGATCCGGCCCGAACACCAGGCCGTGTCCCGCGACGGCGGCCTGCAGTTCGTCCAGCACCACCCCGGGCTGGACGACCGCCGTCATGGCGTGCGGGTCCACGTCGAGCACTTTGTTGTAGTGCCGGGAGAAGTCCAGCACCACCCCGTTGCCGACGGCCTGGCCGGACGTGCTGGTGCCGCCGCCGCGGCACGTGATCGGCGCGCTGTGCCTGCGGCACGCGGCCACAGCGGCGATCACATCGTCCCTGTCGCGCGGGAACACCACGACTCGGGGGATCCGGCGGTAGTTGGACGCGTCGGCCGAGTACAGGGCCAGTGTGCCCGCGTCGGCGGCGACGCCACCGCGTACGGACCCGCGCAGGTCGTCGATCAGTTCAGTGCTCATACCGGCGACAAGCCTACGCCGAGGTCACAGTGTCCTATGTAGATGGAGCGGGCCCGTGCCGGGATCCGGCACGGGCCCGCCCTTTCTCAGGGGTGGGGGTGAGGTTATTGACGTGCCTCGGGTGACCCCTTCAACGTGCAGATGGACGGAGCCATCACCTCGGACGGGCTGCCCCAGCCGGCGCACCGGTACGAGGAGTGGCCGTACCAGTCGTGACCGAACTCGTGCGCCGCGAGCAGCGCGTCGTCACCGACACCGCCCATGTACAGCGCGATGCGCTGACCCTGGCCCCAGTTGCAGCCGACGATCCGGCCACCGGCACCGCAGTCGGAGATGTAGGAGTTGCGGCACTCGACCGGCGTACCGCCGCCTTCGGTCAGGCCCTGCCACGCGGCGGCGCCACGGCGGATCGCCGCGGCGTGCTGCTGGCAGGACGAGGTGATGTAGTAGCTACGCCGGGTCGGCACCGGCCACGCCTGGATTCCGGCCTCACCGGGCAGTGCCGCGGGTGTCGCGGGCAGTTGACCGGCTTCGACCTCCTGGACGGAAGTCGCGTGCGGGGCACCGGCGGAGTGGTCGTGCGAGTCCAGGTCGACCTGGACGGCCGGACCGAGGAACGCGAGCGACAGACCGGCGAATATCGCCAGCCCGTAGCGGGAGCACAGCTTTTTCAGCATGAAGGTGTCCTTCACTCTGCAGGGGTAGTGACGGCGAGGGGGCAAACCTCACCAAGTGGACTCCCGCAAGGTAAACCCCTAACCCGCGGTCGTTCAATAGACCTTCGTAGGTATTAGCTCCCGGCTATATCTGGGCCTGCACCACGGCACTTGGTACGGCAGGGAGCCTGGTGAAAGGTCTGTGTCCATGCCATACGGACACGAGCGGCGCACGGCGAAAAGGCGCTGCCTGCGACGGGATCGGATGTCATGATCACTCCCATGAGGTACGTGATCGATCCCGTACGGCTCGGGGAGACGCGGCTGGCCGACGGCCGCGTCCTCGGCTGGGCCGAGTGGGGACCGCCCGGCGGCCTTCCCGTCCTGCTCTCGCCTGGCGCCGCCACCAGCAGGTGACTGGGGATGGGCGAGACCGGGGACGTCCGGGTGATCTCGGTCGACCGGCCAGGACTCGGTGCCTCGACAGGCAAACCCGGTCGGACGTTCGCCGGCTTCGCCGAGGACATCGGCGAACTGATCGCGGCGCGCGGGCTGGGGCGGCCGGCCATGGTCGGCAATTCGCAGGGCGCGCCGTTCGCGTTGGCCTGTGCCGCATCGGTTTCGGCGCTCGCCCTGGTTTCCGGCGCGGACGAGGTCGCCGCACCCGGGTTCGAGCTGCCGCCCCCGGTGCGCGACCTGGTCGACCGGGTGATCGGCGATCCGGCCGGTGCCGAGGAGTTCTTCGCCGGGTTCAGCGCGGACGCCATGTGGGACATGGTGATCGGCAACTGCGGGGAGCACGACCTCGCCGTCTACCGCGAACCCGGGTTCGCGGCGGCGTACCGGCGTGCCATGGACGAGGCGTTCGCCCAGGGCGCCGCCGGATACGCACGCGACACCGTGCTCGCGATGGGCCGGTGGCCGTTCGCGCTGGAGCACATCGGCATCCCGGTGACCATCTGGTACGGCGAGCACGACACGAGCCACTCACCGGATCACGGGCGGCTGCTGGCTTCCCGGATCCCCGGCGCGGTCAGGCACGTCGTCCCGGGCGCGGGCGGTTCACTCATGTGGACGCACACGAACGAGATCCTCCGGGCACTGACCCAGCGCTAGGCCGATCGGATCCGGCACGGCGCTGCCTGCCCGGAACTCGGTGTCGAACGACGCGCCCAGGGCTGCCCGCAGCGCCTCGGCGGTCTGCAGGTGCGCACCGCCGAACAGCCCGATGGGTTTGACGCCGACCCGGGTCCGCATCTGGTGGGCGGCCCCGAGCAACCGCGCCGAGTGCGTGAGCTGACCGTCGGACGCGCATGCCCACGCGAGCGCTTCGACTGCCCACAAAGGACCCCAGCGGTCGCCGAAGTCGTGCTGCATGCGCAACGCGTCACGGATCAGCTCGACGGCCCTGGCCGGATCGCCGTGCCGCAGCTCGGTCAGCCCGTCGCACCAGACCGCCCACGAGTACGCCCACGGCGCCTGCTGTTGCCGTGCCTCGGTCAGGCACACCGAGCTGGCCCCGTGCGCGCTCTCGCTGTCGGCGAGCAGGATGTTCGCGATGGCCCAGAACAACGTGGCCATGTACACGTCCCCGGTCTCGGCCATGTCCCTGCGGGCGCGGCCGAGCAACGCGATCGCCGACGGGTCCGCTTTGACCAGCATCACGTAGATGCCTTCGGCGAACATGGTCGTCGGCGTCGGGTTGTGCATCCGGCAGACGGCGATCAGCTCGTCCGCCGCCTGCTGATCTCCCTGCATGGTCGCGATCCAGGTGAGCAGGGCGGTCGCGTCGGCCCGTTGCGGGCTCGGGTCGGCTGTCGCGGCGAGGGCCTGGGACAGCCAGTACCGCCCTTCGTTGGGATTCCCGATGAAGAAACAACATCGGCTCAGGTTCGTGGCCATCTCCAGTGCCTCGGCCGTGCCCGCGCCCGAATCCAGTGCGGTCCGGATGTTGGGCAGCTGTTCGCGCATCAGGTGCTGCCACTCCAGTTCACGCGGGCTGCACCAGTTGTGCGTCACGCCGTGGCGGACCAGGCACTGGTAGAACGCGCGGTGCGCCTGCCTGAGCCGCTCGGTCGCGCCGAGCTCGTCGAGTTTCCCCGCGCCGTATTCGCGCAGCGTCTCCATCATCGAATACCGTGTGCGCTCATGATCGGTCGCGGCGGTCACGATGGACTTGCCGACCAGCCCGGCGAGCAGGTCCATGATGTCGGCACGGTCGATCTCGCCACCCGCGCACACCGACTCGGCGGCCACGAGGTCGAACCCGCCGGTGAACACCGACACACGCGCCCAGAGCAGTCGCTCCGGCGGTGAACACAGTGTGTGGCTCCAGTCCAGCACCCCGCGCAGCGTCGCCTGCTTGCCGGGCCTGGCCAGCAGCCGGAACCGGTCGTCGAGCCGGTCGATGATGTCCTTGATGGACAACGAGCTCAACCGGGCGGCGGCGAGCTCGATGGCCAGCGGCAGCCCGTCGAGCCGTTGGCACAGCTGGTTCACGACCTGTTCGTTCACGGGCGTGACGCGGAAACCCTGGACCGACGCGGCGGCGCGGTCGGCGAACAGCCGGACCGCCTCATCGCCCGCCAAGGGCGGCAACGCCACCAGGTGCTCGCCCGGCACACCCAGCTGCTGGCGGCTGGTGGCCAGGACACGCAGGCCCGGCGCGGCGCGCAACAACGTGGTGATCAGGTCGGCCACCGGTGCGGCGACGTGCTCGCAGTTGTCCACTACCAGCAGCAATGCCTTGTCCCGCAGGTACTCCACCATCACGTCGCGCCTCGCCCGCGCCGAGTGGTCCTCGACGCCCAAGGCGTCGGCGACGCACCGGTCGAGCGTGCCCGGATCGGTGAGGCCGCGCAAGCAGGCCAGCCAGACACCGTCCGGGAAGGACTGGCGTGCCGCGATCCTCGTGGCCAGCCTGGTCTTGCCGACTCCGCCGACCCCGGTCAGCGTGACCAGCCGGTGCCCGGTCAGCAACCGCGTCACCAGATCGAGCTGGCGACCGCGGCCGACGAACGACGTCAGCTCGGCGGGCATGCCGCCTGGACGCGCTTCCAGAGGCGCCGCCACGTCCGCGGTCAGCTCCGGATCCGCCGCGAGCACCCGCGCGTGGACGTCCCGCAGCTCGGTGCACGGGTCCACACCCAGCTCGTCGGCCAGCCGCGCGCTGACCGCGCGGTAGCACTCGAGCGCCTCACTTTGCCGTCCAGCACGGTAAAGGGCCAGGATCCGCTGCACCCAGAACCGTTCCCTGAGCGGGTGCGCGCCGGTCAGGTCGCGCAGTTCGGGCAGGACGTCCTGGTGCCTGCCCAGCCGCAGGTCGATCTCCAGCCGCAGCTCGATCGCGGTCAGCCTGCGTTCCAGCAGCGCCGGTACGACGTCCGAGCGCAACACGTCGGAGGGAACATCGGACAGTGGCTCGCCGCGCCACAGCCCCAAAGCCCCACGCAGCAAGGTGAACGCGTTGTTCACCTCACCCGCGGCGATACCGGCCCTGGCTCGCGTGGTCAGCGCGTCGAACCGGAACAGGTCGATCGCGTCCTCGGCGACCTCGATCGCGTAGCCCTCCGGCCGTGTCCTGATCGGAGCGGCTTCGCCCAGCGTGCGCCGCAGGCGTAACACGTAGTTCTGCACAGTGTTGCGGGCACCGGAGGGTTGGTTGTCGCCCCACAGCCGGGCGAGCAGCGTCCGCAACGGCACCACCCGGTTGGCGTCGACCAGCAGAGACGCGAGCAGTACGCGGTGTTTGGCGGCGTTGATCGCCACAGGCTCCCCGTCGGCGAGCACTTCGAGCGCGCCGAGCAGCCTGAACTCGTAGTCCACTTCGATCCCCCGATAGGTCGTCCGGCTCGTCCACAGTGGCCAATGACTGGCCATTGGCGGGTTCGTGGCGAGGGAGTGACCGCGACGTTACCGGGACGCGAGCGGTCGTCGCCATCGTTCTTTGGCACGACCGGGCGCCGCATGCGTTCGATGGACCGCGTGAAGATTCCTGTCCGGTTGCCTCCGGGGCGCGGGGTGAGCGCTCAGCAACGAGCACGATCCCCCGTCGAACGCGTCGACGGGGGACCGTGCTCGTCGTGTCAGCGGATCAGACGCCGCCGGGGCGGCGGCCCGACTCCGCGGTCGCCTCCACTGTGCCGATGTCGGTGGTGGACTTGCCGTCGGCGTCGACCGTCTCGCGCATCCGCGGGATCTCGTGCTCCGCCTTGTCCAGCCAGCTCGCCCACCGCTGCTGCATCGGCCGGATCAGGCCGCCGCCGACGCCGACGATCGCGATACCGCCGATCGTGGCGAGCACCGTGATCAGGACCGGGGTGGTGACGGTCGTGGCGACGCCGATCTGGTTGAGCGCCGCGATCACACCGAGCGCCAGGATGAAGACGGACGCGATGTTCGCCAGCACCCGGCCGTAGGACAGGCCGCTCATGGTTCCGCTGATCAGGTCCTTCACCGCGCCCGCGACCGCCGCGGCGACCACGACGATGATGATCGCGACAACGGCCCTCGGCAGCCAGTTGACGATGTCGGTGAGCAGCGCGGACACCGGGTTGGGGCCCCACGCGCCGAACGCGATCTGCAGCGTGATCAAGAGGATCGCGTAGTAGACCAGCTTGGCGACGATGTCCGACGCGCCGTACTTCGACTTCTCCATCGTCTGCTTGAGCGCACCGCGCTGCGCGATCCGGTCGAGGCCGGCCTTGTTGAGCAGCTTGCCCACCGCCTTGGCCAGGACCTTGGCGATGATCCAGCCGATCACCATGATCACGAGGAAGGCGAGGAGCTTCGGCGCGAATGTCATAACGCTGCGCCACGCGTCGGTGAGCCCCGCACCGATGTCCACCGCCGCCACATTCCAAGACCCCATGGTCGTCGCTCCCTTCGCTGTGTGCGCACGTCAGGTACCCATGGTGCGGTGGACTATCCAACATGGACGGTTGAGTCACCGGATCGTGTGGTGCACGAAATCACCACGATTTCATGAACTTCTGTCGGTTTCCGGCCTGGACCTGGCAGGATTCGACTGTGAGCACCTCGAAGGGGAGCGAGACGGGCGAACCGCGGTTACAGGTTCGCCGCCCACAACAACCGCCGTGGCTGCGGCGCGGTTTCCTGCGGGTCTTTCTACCCACAGCGACCGTCGCGGTCCTGGGTCTGTCGACTTTGCTTGCCACGAAGACGCTCGCGCTGCCGTTCCAGCCGCTGACGGTGTTACAGGGCAAGATGGCATCGAAGGAGGACTACTTCAACGACCCGGAAGTGCAGCGAATCCTGTTGCGCCACCACATCCGGGTGCACGTGACGGCCATGGGATCACGTGACGTCGTCACCACCGGCCTCGACGGCTACGACTTCGCCTTCCCGTCCGGCCAGCCGACCTCGGAACTGGTCCAGCAGCGCATGGCGGGCAACCCGGACGTGAAACCGCACCGCCCGGTGCTGGTCAGCCCGCTGGTGCTGGCCACGTACCGCCCGTACGCCGAAGCCCTGGTCGACCTCGGTGTGGCCAAGCGGCGCGGTGACACCCTCATGTACGACCTGAACTTCGCCGGTCTCGTCAAGCTGATGGACGGCGAGAAGAAGAAGACGTGGCAGGACCCCGCGATCAGCAACGACGGGGAGGACAAGATCTTCAACGACAATCCGATCACCGTGCACACGTCGAGCGTCTGCACGTCCAACGGCGGCGGCAACTACCTCGGCCTGCTGGCGTACGCGCTGCACGACAACCAGCCGGTGACGACCGAGCAGGAGGTCGACGCCGTCGCCGACAAGATCGCGCCGATCGTCAGGGGCGCCGGGTTGCCTTTGAAATCCCCGAAGCAGACCTACTTCGCCGAGGACGGCCCGGCCACCGCGCCGATCAACGTCCTGTACGAGCACCAGTTCCTGCAGTACCAGGTGCAGACCAAGCGGAGCAGGGGAGACGTCGACAGAAAACGGGTTCTGCTCTACCCGAACACCGGCCTGATCACCGAGCCCGGCTTCATCTCGCTCAACCCCGGCGGCAGGCGCCTCGGCACGTTGCTGGAGACCGACCCGGACCTGCGCAGGCGCGCGGTGGAACTGGGTTTCCGGGTGGTCGCGGCGGACGACCTGCCCAGCACGCCGTCCCTGAGCCAGCAGATGGCCAAGTTCGGCATCAACGCGCCGATCGACCGCAGCAGCGACACCAAGGCCCTGCTGCCCGCGAGCACCAGGCTGTTCGAACGGCTCATCATCCGGGTGGGCCAGTGTCCATCGTGAAGGCGTTCATCTCGACGGCGAAGGGATTCCATGGCCATCTTCGACGGCCAGTGGTGGGGCCAGTGGTGGCCGTGGCTGGTGGTCTGGCTAGTCACGGTCGCGATGATCGTCGTGGCCGTCTACCAGGTCGTGCGCGCGGTGCGGAGTGGACGGACACCGCCGCACACCCACGGCAGCGTGTTCTACCTGGACGAGAAGTACGTGATGAACCTCTACCAGATGTACGGCGGCAAATACCGCGCCGCGCTGAGCCAGGAAGTGGAGGAGCGCTCGACCAAGACCAGGGAGACCGCGCTCGCCGCCGAGGGCGGCCCCGCCAGGGTGAACACCAAACGCGGCAGCCAGGACGAGGTGTTCCGGCGCTGGGTGGAGACCACGGAGGCGATCACGATCTTCCGGATCGTGATGGACGTGCTCGAACGCGCCGGTGACATCGTGCACGTCGACCTGCGCGCCGGCACGGTCGTCGGCGACCACGCGCTGTCCGCGGCGCTGGACATGGTGGACGGCCGGGTGCCCGCCGACGTCCAGCTCAGCGACATCGACGCGTTCGTGAACGTGCGCGGCAAGTTCCGGATCGCCGAGACCGGGGAGAAGAAGGTCACCCTGGTCGCGGGGCACCTGACGCTGCCCTGCGCCACCAAGTACCTGCAGGACCCTGACCGGCTCAGCGAGTCGTTCCCGGCCCGTTGCCTGGCCCGCCCGCAGCAGGTGACCGCGGACGGCCACCTGATCCTGCACCCGATCGCGATCTTCCGCTGACTACGCGGCGGGCCGCCAGCCGAGCTCGGGTCCCAGCCGCGTGCCGATGTCGGTGAGGATCTGCACGTAGTCCTCGTGCTCGAACGTGAACGGCAACGCGAACGCGACCTCGTCGACCTCGCCGAACGCCGGGTCGGCGTAGAGCTGCTCGGCGATCTGCGCCGACGTGCCGATGATGTCGCGGGCGAACATCATCCGGCGCGGCCCGTGCACCGCGCCGACGCGGGCCGACCGCTTGTCCACGTACGCCTCGTACTTCGCGCGTTGCTCCGGGGTGGCGGTGTCGGTCGGGATCACGACGAGCCCCTGGGAGAGCCGGGCTTTGCTCTCGGCGCGGAACGCGCGCACGAGCGCGAGCTGCAGCTGTGCGAAGTCCTCGATCTGCGTGGCCTGCACGACGTTGCTGACCAGCAGGTTCAGCCCGTTCTCCGCGGCCCAGCGGGCCGAGCGTTCGCTGCCGCCGCCGTACCAGGTCCGGTCGATCAGCCCGGGGGAGTGCGGCTGGACGTGGTCGGAGAACTCCTCGATGCCTACCGTGAGCGGCCCCGACGTGACCGGCTCCCCCTTGATCAGGTCAAGCAGCCTGCGGACCCTGGTGTAGCTGAAGTCCTCGATCTCCGCGGTGTCCGGGTAGAGGCCCTGCTTGACGTCGTCCCACCGGATCGGCGGGCCGACGCTGACGCCGGGGTTGAGCCGTCCGCCGGTCAGGACGTCGACCGTGGCGAGGTCCTCGGCGAGTCGCAGCGGGTTCTCCCAGGCCAGCGGGATGACCGCGGTGCCGAGGTTGATCCGGCTGGTGCGCTGCGAGGCCGCGGCGAGCATCGCAACCGGCGACGAGATGCCGTACTGCAGGTGGCGGTGGCGCACCCACGCGCTGTCGAAGCCGAGCTGTTCCCCGAGCACGATGATGTCCAGCGTCGATTCGTGGCCCTGGCGCGGGTTGTGCTCGTCGAACAGGCCGATGGTCAGGAATCCCAGTTTGCGCAGTGCGGTTCCGGGCGACGGCACGGTCGTGGCTCCTCTCCGGCCGACGGTCGGCCGCTCCGGCGATTGTCCGCCTGGATGACCATCTCAATCGAGAAGGTTCACGATGTGGGAGGAAGCCGGTCGGCGGGGTCGCCCGGCAGGTCGCGGTAGCCGAGACGATCGACCCGGCCCAGCGGCGACCCGGTGTGGTGGGCGGAATATCGCGAGCGGCTCGATTGTTCGGCTCGCGCCGCGGCCCAGCGCTGGGAGACTTGATCGCATGGCAGGCGATGGCGAGTACAAGCGCGACCAGAACTACATCACCACGCGGATCACCGCGGACGGGCGGGACGGCTACCCCGTCGAACCAGGCCGGTATCGCCTGGTCGTGGCCAGGGCGTGCCCGTGGGCGAACCGGGCGTCGATCGTGCGCAGGCTGCTGGGCCTGGAAGACGCGCTGTCCATGGGGATCGCCGGGCCGACGCACGACGAGCGCAGCTGGACGTTCGACCTCGACCCGGGCGGCAAGGACCCGGTGCTGGGGATCGAACGGCTGCAGGAGGCGTTCTTCAAGCGCGACCCCGAGTACCCGCGTGGCATCACGGTCCCCGCGATCGTGGACATCCCCACGGGTCAGGTCGTGACCAACGACTTCGCCCAGATCACGCTGGACATGTCGACGGAATGGACGGCGCACCACCGCGACGGCGCGCCGGAGCTCTACCCGGACGGGCTGCGTGACGAGATCGACGACGTGGCCGAGAAGGTGTTCCAGGACGTCAACAACGGCGTGTACAGGTGCGGATTCGCCTCGTCGCAGGAGGCGTACGAGCGTGCGTACGGCAAGCTCTGGGACCGCCTCGACTGGCTGGAGGAGCGGCTGGCCACCCGCCGCTACCTGGTCGGTGACACGATCACCGAGGCGGACGTGCGGCTGTTCACCACGCTGGTCCGGTTCGACGCCGTGTACCACGGGCACTTCAAGACCAACCGGCACAAGCTCACCGAGCTGCCCGCGCTCTGGGGGTACACGCGTGACCTGTTCCAGACGCCCGGTTTCGGCGACACCACGCACTTCCCGCAGATTAAGGAGCACTACTACGTGGTGCACACGATGATCAACCCGACCGGGATCATCCCGTCCGGCCCGGACCTGTCCGGCTGGCTGACGCCGCACGGCCGGGAGGAGCTGGGCGGCAGGCCGTTCGGCGACGGGACCCCGCCGGGCCCGCCGCCGGAGGCCGAGCGCGTGCCCGACCCGGCCTGACACCCGCACACCGGCTGATCACCGCACCGCGGTGGTCAGCCGTCGGCGAGCGTGCCTTCCTCGGCCGACACCAGCGACTCGATGCTCTCGAAGAACGCCTTGATACCGGGCAGGTTCGCGCCTTTCGCGCTTGATTCGGCGAAGTCGGCCGAGCTGCGCCACTCCACGATGTCCAGCCACTCGCCGTCGGGCAGCCGCACGAGCCGCGCGCCGAGGAAACCGGCTCGGTCGGCCTTGAAGTCGGCCAGCATCGCGGCGCGGCTGGTCAGCAGTTGCTCCACCCTCTCCGGTGCCACCCGGAACCTGGTCAGTTCGACAGTCGTGGACATCCCCGCTCCTCAATTGGTAATTATCGGTGACTATACAACTCGGTGACCAGTGTCGCCGGGTGCGCGCCTGCGACTGTGAGCTGGACGACAGTGCGGACTACCCTGGCCGCCGCCGCGTTCTATCCAGTCAGAATCACTGACTTCTTGAGCGCGAACAGTCCACAGGAGAGCGTCATGACCCACCGCGTCGGCTACGTCGTCGGCAGCCTGTCCGAGCGTTCGATCAACCGCAGGCTCGCGAAGGCGCTGGCGAGGCTCGCGCCGCACGGCCTCGAACTGGTCGAGATCCCGATCAACGAGCTGCCGCTGTACAACCACGACTACGACGGTGACTACCCGGAAGCGGGCACACAGCTCAAGGAAGCGATCGAGTCCAGCGACGCGATCCTGTTCGTCACACCGGAGTACAACCGGTCCATCCCCGGCGCGCTCAAGAACGCCATCGACTGGGCGACCCGGCCGTGGGGCACGAACTCGCTCGACGGCAAGCCGGCCGCCGTGATCGGCGCGTCCATCGGCGCCATCTCGACCGCCGTGGCCCAGCAGCACCTCAAGAGCATCCTGGCGTTCACCAACTCGCCGGTGCTCGGCCAGCCGGAGGCCTACATCCAGTTCTCCGACGGCCTGATCACCGAGGACGGCGAGGTCACCAACGAGACCACCGCCGAGTTCCTCACCCTGTTCCTCACCGCGTTCGCCGGGCACATCAAGCGCAACCTCGGCTGAGTGCCGGCACGGTCGAAAAGGGACGCTGTGCCCCGGCGTCCCTTTTCCCTCGCCGCGAGCGGATTGCGTGCAATTGACCGAGTAGCGGGTTCGTGCCGGTCGAACCGCTGGTCAGCGCGCCGTGTGAGGTACGAGTCATTGTAGGTCAACAGGTTTCGGGGATAGCCTCGCAACCAACCAGTCAGGGCCGTTGACTATCAGCGGTCCGTCGGGGACAGGAGCCTGGTATGGCGACGGAACTGGCACAGGACTACGCGGCGGAATTCCACCGTGAGTGGACCGCGGCGGAGAACACCCCGGTCGAGTTCCCGCCACTGGACGTCAACGCGCTGGTCAAGCGGCACCACCGGGTCGGTGGCGACCTCGTCGTCACGAAGAGCATGGTGTGGGACATGCTGGTCCGCAAGGCGTACGCGCCGGAGACGTACGCGCCCGGCCGTGTGCGGGCGGGCAGCGTGCGCACGTACTCCACAGAGGAGCCCGACTTCGTCCTGATGTCCGACCAGCGCCTGTGGATCGACGAGTCCCGCTACACCCAGGTGATCCAGCGCGTGTACGTCGACCAGGACCGGCACGCGGTGTTCCACCTCGGCACCGCGCACCTGACGACACCGGACGGCGCGTACGAGTGGGCAGGCATCGAGCAGCCCCTCTACCACCTCGAGTACGTCGTGACCGGCACCGAGCTGCGTCCGGTGCTGCGCAGGCGGGTCGTGCACCTGACCGACGCCTACGACTCCCGGATGTCCTGGCACTTCGCGCGGCTGGTGCGGGAGCAGTCGCTGATCGAGATGGTCGAGATCTACCTGCGCCTGCAGTGGGGCATCGAGCTGGGGCTGCAGCCGCTCAGCGCGTGACGGGCTCCTCGGTGCTCTCCGATTCGAGGTACTGGCGCGACAGGCCGCGGTAGAACCTGGACCGCAACGCGAAGATCGTGACGAGCACGCCGAGGAACCCAGCGGCGATGAACACGAGCGCCATGCCGCGGTCGGGCCCGGTGCCGAACCAGCCACCGATCAGGTCGACGCCCGCACCCGTGGTCATGAACGGGATGAACACGAACTGGGCGATCGGGCTGATCAGGAACGCCGTCAGCGGCGACGCCGCCTGCTCCACGCTCTGCGCGAAGCCGAAGACCCGGCCCTGGCGCTCGTACGGCACGACCTTCTGCAGGATGGTCTGCTCGGCCGCCTCCGCCGCGGGCATCAGCAGCAGGTAGACGAGCAGCCCGCCGATCAGCAGGCCCAGCGACGCCTGGATCGGGAACACGATCGATATCGACCACAGCACCATGTTGACCAGCAGCAGCGTGCGCACCGGGTTGCGGCCCAGGCCGGTCCGCGCGACCACGAGCCCACCGATGATCATGGCGCCGCTCAGCGCGCCCCACAGGAAGCCCCAGACCTCGACCGACACCAGCGACAGGCCGTACGGGTCCATCAGCGCCATGAACGCGCCGCCGAGGAAGTTGTTCAGCGTCGCGAACAGCACCATCGCCATCAGGCCCGGGATGCTGCGGATGATCCGCACGGTGCCGCGCACGTCGGCGCGTTTGGGCCCGTCGGTGCCTTCCGACGCGACGATCCGGGGCACCTTGGTCGCGGAGATGTCGAGGCTGGCCAGCGTCAGCACGGCCAGCGCGACGATGAGCACGTAGGTCATGCCGCCCTGCGCCACGAGCACGCCGCTGATCACGGACGTGACCAGGAAGGATATGCCGGTCGTCGTGCCGACCAGGCCGTTGGCCTTGTCCCTGCTGCCCTCCTCGATCAGGGCGGTGACCATCGTCGGCAGCGCGATCGTGCGGATGTTGCCGATGATCACGCCGATCATCAGCAGCAGGATCAGCCCCCACAGCCACGGGCTGGCCGGGTCCTTGAACGTCCCCGCCGGGGCGCTGAGGTAGACGGCGAACGACACGACGTAGAACACCAGTGACCCGATGCCCGACAGCAGCATGATGGTCTTCTTGTCGTGGTGGTCGACCAGGCTGCCGAACCAGATGCCGGTCGCCGAGGTCAGCAGCAGGAACAGCCCGGAGAGCACGCCGGTCGCGAAGACCGACTTGGTCTCCAGGTACACGTAGAACGTGATCGCGAAGAAGACCGTGTAGTTGGTGACCGACACGAGGATGGTGTTGACCAGCAACCGCAGGAACGTGCGTGTGCCGGGCGCGCGCGTGTCCAGACGGGTACCGCGCGTCTTCGAGTCACTCACTCCGACACAGTATGGGGTCTTTGTCCGATCATGCCACTGGATAACTCGATGACGGTACCTGGACGATAGGTGGATGCGCGTTCTGCTGGTGTGCGTTCTGCTTGTCTTGCTGGGTGGTTGTGCGCCGGAGGCACCCGCGTTCAGCGCGGTCGACCTGCCTGCGGGCGCGCGTCCGGTACTGCTGGCGGGTTATGGCGGTGATGTGCTGATCGGTGTGCGCCGCGACGGGCACCCTGTCGTGCCGGGCGTGCTGCGGGCGAACGAGGACGGCGCGGTCAGCGAGATCCCGGTGCGCGGCGAAAGCCCCTACGGGTTGCTGGCGAAGTGGTACGCCATCGACTCCGACGGGGACCGGATACTGGCCGTCGGCGGCGAGCGAGGCGGTGCGCACGCGAACGTGCGGTGGTCGGTGTGGACGGGAACCGCCGCCGGGATCACCGAGAAAGTCCAGGGATTCAGCACGTTCGGAGGCTGGGGAGCGGGTGAGCTCGTCGGCGCCGCCCTCGCGTCGTCCACACCGGTGCTGGTCGGGTCCTGGCAGAGCGCCAAGGCCGGTTTGGACGTCGCCGTGTGGACAGCCGAGGGTGACACCTGGGCACGCCGGGACTCGGCCGGGACCGAGCTGGAGAGCGACCGCCGGACCCTGGCGTTCGCGAACAGTGTCACGGCATACGGGAAGGGCGCGCTGATCGGCGGGATGCGGCTGACCGACGGCCGTGAGATCGCCATGGTGTGGCAGTCGGCCGCGTCCGGCACCGGCTGGACGGGCACGCCGTTGCCGGACGCGGGAAAGCTCGCAGTCGTCTCGTCGGTCCGGTGCTGGGGTGCGGTGTGCGGCGCCGCCGGGTCGGTCGACGGCACGCTGGCGTTGTGGCGGATGGCCGACGGCGTGTGGAAGCGACTGCCGGGAACGCCGCCGATCCCGGTCAAGGACAGCGACAAACTGGCGCCGCCGCTCGACGAGCACGTGACCCAGGTCGTCTCGGACAACGGTCAGGTGAAGATCGTCCGTGCGGACGGTGACACGTGGACGGCGAACCCGATCTCCGGTCCAAGCGGGACGGTCACGTCCGCGGTGCGGGCCGGCGACCGGATCTACGTTCTCGCGGGGGACAAGGTGTGGCGGGGATGACCCCGGACACGCCGGGGCCATCCGGTGCCGTCACGAGTTCGGATCGAACGGGATACCGGCCGGTTTGGCCTTGGACAGCTCGGAGGTGAACGAGCTGTTCCGGATGCCCAGCTGTGCGGCGCCGAAGTCGGCGCCGGTGAGCTTGTCCCGCAGACCTGCTGGGTAGTCGTCCCAGCCGACCAGCGGTGGGTACTGCCAAGCCTTCTCGTGGTTCTCCGGCTGCTCACCGAATCCGGCGAACCGGAAGCAGTGCGTGCCGATGCCGTCCTTGTGGTAGACGATCTTCGGGTGCGTCCCGCTGTCGTCCCACGGGATGTCGTTGCGGGACTTGGTGTTGTACTTGCCGTGCGCGGACGCCGAGACGTACTGCGGCCAGCCGCCGTCCGGCACCCACACGACCACGTGCTCCCAGTCGTGCTTGTGCCCGCCGAGGCCGGACCCGGGGACGGCCTGGTCCTTCTCGAAGTACAGGGCGTAGAGGTAGGCGCACCAGCCGTTGTTGCACTTCACGCGGGAGTACGCGTTGGTGTTGTCCAAATCGGACTGGTCGTGGCACTGGCCGTTCAGCGCGCCACCGGGGTTGAGGCCCGGTGCGATGGTGCCGTCCCGGCCGATCGCCGGTGTCGGGTAACAGCCGTCGCCGTCGTAGTCGAAGGCGGGTTCGTAGCTCCGGTCAGGTCCCGGCGCGTTCCAGTCCAATGCCTTCGGTGGTTCCGCGAGCGCTGTTCCGGTGAAAACGAAAAGCATTCCGGCGGTGCTCGTCAGCATCACTGATAGCCATCGGCGAATATGTTTTCGGGCGGGCTGCGGTCGCACTTGACCTCCTGTCTTGCGCGGCAGGGAGTACCGCGGGTCGTGCGGTCGGCGAACAGGCGGCGCGAGCGAATGACACCACAACCCCGGCGCCCCACGCCAGTGGCGTGGGCGTTCAGCCGTATGGCCTCCGGCCGAACGGCCTACTTTCGAAGGTATTGGTGGCCAGATGCCGGCGCTACTGTGAACGCATCGAAAATGTTTCACCGAGGGCCGATTCCCGCATTCTTTCTCCCTGCGAAGAAGGCTGAAAACAAATGAAAGCTCGTATTGCAGGCGCCTGTCTCGCGGCAGGCGTCGCGGTGAGTGCTGTGCTCATGGCGCCTTCGGCGGTCGCCGCGCCGCAGTTCGACCGGGCCATGGTCGGCGCCGCCGCGGTCCAGCTGGGACTCGCCCCGGCGCAGGCCGCGCAGCGCCTCGACCAGGAGCAGCGGCTGTCCCGCAAGCTCGCCGACCTGCAGGCCGCCGGCATGCCGACCGACGGCGCGTTCTTCGACTCGGCCGGCGCGCTGGTCGTGACCACTTCGGACGCCAAGCGCGCCAAGGACGCCGGGCTGACCCCGCGCTCCGGCGTGCGGGGCGAGCGCGCGCTCAACGACCTGTCGGGCCGTGTGCAGCAGGCGATCGGTGCGGACAAGGCGCAGGTGCAGACCTGGGGGCCGGATGTGGCCATCGACCGCGTCGTGGTGACCGTCGAACCGACCGCGGGTGACGCGCTGGTCCTGCGGCTGTCCCAGATGGACGGCGTGATCGTCGAGACCGGCGCGGCGAAGCTGGTCCGCAACGCCGACGTGGTGCCGGGCCGGATCATGGACCTCGTACCGGGGACCAACTGCTCGCTCGGCTTCAACGGCACGCGCAACGGCGCCAAGGTCCTGCTCACCGCGGGTCACTGCGTCGAGGGCAACCCGGACATCCTGGACGCCAACGGCACCCACATCGGCAAGGGCGCGGGCACCCGCTTCCCGTCGGTGGACATGGGCATCGTGAACATCGACGCCGAGGACACCCAGCGGGCCTATGTGGACACCCGGAACGGCACGACGGTCCGGATCACGGGCTCGTCGAAGGCCCCGGTCGGCACCACGATCTGCAAGGCGGGCAACACCACCGGCTGGACCTGCGGCAAGATCACGCACTACAACCAGTCCGTGCGGTACTCCGGTGAGTCCGTGACCACCACGGGCCTGGCCCGCGCCACGGTCTGCACCGAGGGCGGCGACAGCGGCGGCGCGTACATCTCCGGCAACACCGCGCAGGGCATGACCTCCGGTGGCCCGAGCAACGCGGAGTGCGGCTACAACCAGGGCGCCAACGCGACCGGCTTCTACTCGTTCTACCAGCCCGTCGTGGACGCGGCGAGCTACTACGGAGTCACGCTGCTGACCTCGTGACCCGATCGTGAAAAGAGGGGGCGTGCCGACGGGCGCGCCCCCTTCGCGATCTCCCGGACACCGGTGCCGCGCATCGGTTAGGCTCCCCGCGCTGTCGAAACTGGGGGCCACATGACCGTTGTCCTGTCCGCACGAGAACACTGGTGTCGTCCGGGTGAGAAGATCCTGTTCCTCTGGAGCAGCAAACTGGACAAACCTCGGTTCGAGGTCGAAGGCCTCGAACCGAACGGCGATCCCAAGCGCAACGTGCTGTCGAAGGCGCTGGGCGCGGTCGGGCGCGGCGCCGCCACCGTGGCGCTCGGCGCGGTGGACGCGGTCATGGCCGCGACCGACGACAACTACGGCGACGAGGGCGACAACCCCTCCGGCCCCGAGTTCCTCAACATGCTGATCACCGGGCCGGGCCCGGACTGCATGTCCGTTCGGGCCGTGCAACCGTGGCGCCGCAGGCAACTGCCGGGCTGGGAGGACATCCACGGCACCTGGGTGCTCACCGCGCAGCGGCTGGCGTGGCTGGTGGACTCGGCGGTCGTGCGCAGGCTCGCCGAGCAGGAGGAGAAAGGCAAGCCGGGCCTGACCGGCAACCTCGTGCGCGCGGTGGCGGGGATCGCGGTGGACGCGGCGAGGTCGTTCGCCGACGACCACCCGGCGGGCAAGCCGGTGCTGTTCCCCGAGGTCGAAGCCGGGGTGGAGATCCCACGCGAGGCGCTGCGCTCGGTGGACATCCTCTTCGGGCTGGTGGGCCGCCTCGGCGAGCACGAGCCCTGCTACCTCCAGGTCGTGCTCGCGGACGGCTCGGGCATGCGGCTGTGCGTCGGGCACGGGCCGCGTACGGCCGAGATGGCACGGACCTGGATCTCGGGGAGCTGACGACATGGACGACCACTTCTTCGGGCTGAAGGTCAAGGACCTCACCGAATCGGTGATCAGGACCGGCTGGCTGAGCGAAGAGGGGCTGGTGGACGTCCGCCCCTGCGCAGGTCACTTCCTGGCCGTGGTCGGCGGCGAGCAGCACGTGCCGCACGCCCCGGCGGAGGACGCGCAGCTGCCGAAGTGCCGGATGAAGGCGCCGAAGTGGCCGTTGCCGAGCGACCTGGTCACCGGCGGGAAGTTCCTGCACGACGAGTGGGTCTACGACCCGTCGATCAACGGCCGGGTCCTCACCGACACCCCGGACCGCGACGCCGTGCACTGCGCGAACCACCTGATCGCCGGGAACGGCAGGGCTTTCCTCGTGCTGACCACCCGCCGGGTGGCGGTCGTGATCGAACAGCAGGACGTCGACGGCGACTCGGCGATGACCCGGTTCGCGGGGCTGCTGTCGAAGGACAAGCAGAAGAAGGAAGACGCCCAGCGCCTGGTCACCTGGTGGGAGGCCGACCGGTCACGCGTGCGCGCGGTGAACGAGATCACCCACGGTCGTCACCTGAGCAACCTCCGCCGGTTCACCGCACTCGTGTTCGCTGACGGATCGGTCCTGGAAACCCGCGCTCCCTGACGGTCGCTGACCAAACGGAGTCGTGCCTGGGCAGGGCCGGGCGATGCCCCAGCTGAAGCGGCTGGCCGCCGGTCACGCCCCGGCGGTCCTGGCGTCCGAGCCGGCCAACCGCGCCTGCTTCGCCGCCGCGATCACCGACCGCGGCGACGACTTCTTCGAGCAGTTCGCCGACCTGTGCAACGCCCGGCTGGCCGAGCAGGACGGCGGTGTCTGCGCCTTCCACGTCCTCGTCGCCGACGACGGCTCGGTACTCGGCAGGTTCAACCTGCTCGACATCGAGGACCGCACCGCGGAACTCGGCTACCGGGTCGCGCAGCACGCCGCCGGTCGAGGCGTGGCGACCGCGACTGTCCGGGAGCTGTGCGGGCTGCGGCGACCCGGTACGGGCTGCGTACCTGCGGGCGGCCACGGCCAGCCAGAACGTCGCGTCCCAGAAGGTGCCGACCAAAGCCGAGCACCCCGGCTGACGCCGAGCAGCAGCGCGACAGCAGGTAGGCGGTCGGCACCCAGGTCGCCGTGTTCTGCGAAGTGTGCAGCTCCTGCTGGATCGTTGTGCCGACCGTGCCCTTCCTCGTAGACGAAACGACCCTCACCACAGTCGAGCATCCGATTCACGCAGCACGGGTACGTCCATCCCACGACAGCGACCTGCGCGGCATCGTGCCGATGGTCGCCCCGAGGACGGTGGTGGTGCTGTCCTCGGGGCTCTGCCGGGTCATCAGCGGCGGGTTTCGACCTTCAGGTCGCCCTTGGTCACCTCGCGGATGTGGTCACTGGCGAGCAGGCCGTGCGGGGCGCCGAGCTCGATCGCGCTGGCCTCGTCGAGGCGGGCCAGCTGGGCGGCGGTGAAGTCGACCTCCAGAGCGCCCAGGTTGTCCTCCAGCTGCGCGGGGGTACGGGCACCGATGATCGGTGCCGTCACGCCCGGGCTCTGCAGGGCCCAGGCCAGCCCGACCTGGGCGGGTGTCCGCCCCAGCTCCGTGGCGACCTCCTGCACGACATCGGCGATGGCGAGGTTGCGTTCGGTGAGCGTGCCCAAGGCGAGGTTGAAGCTCTTGCGGGTACCGTCGCCGGATCCGGCGTTCGTCGCGGTCAGGTCGTCGCGGCTGTACTTGCCGGTGAGCACCCCGCCCGCCAGCGGCGAGTACGGGATCACACCCAGCCCCATCTCGCGTGCCATGGGGATCAGGTCACGTTCCCCGGTGCGGTCGATCAGGTTGTGTTCGATCTGCAGCGCCACCAGTGGCGACCAGCCGCGCAGGTCGGCGATCGCCTGCATGCGTGACACCTGCCAGGCCGGGGTGTTGGAGATCGCCACGTACAAGACCTTGCCGTGGCGGACCAGATCGTCCATACCGCGCAGGATCTCCTCGACCGGCGTCGTGAAATCCCACACGTGCAGGTAGAGCAGATCGAGGTAGTCCGTGTTCAGCTGCCGCAGGCTGGCTTCCACCGACGCGAACAGGCTCTTGCGGTGAGTGCCCCCGGAGTTCGGGTCGCCGGGCCGGCGCAGCGCCGTGTACTTCGTCGCCAGCACCAGGCTCTCGCGGTCGTCGCGGGTGAATTCGCCCAGCAGGCGCTCGGAGCTGCCATCGGAGTAGGTGTTGGCGGTGTCGATGAAGTTGCCGCCGCGCTCGACGTAGGCGTCGAACAGTTTGCGCGCCTCGTCCTGCTCGGCGCCCCAGCCCGACTCGGTGCCGAAGGTTGCCGCGCCTAGCGCCAGCGGTGAGACCCGCAGCCCGGATCGGCCCAGCAGCCTGTAGGTGTCGAGGGTGAGCGACATCGTGTTCTCCCGTGCTTGTGATCCGTTGTCGAGAACAAACCTGTGACCACCGCGAGCCGGGGATAAGGGAGGGAAGTTCCTGGGAACACCAGTCCCACCCCGGGTGTTGGACCGGGCGTGACGACCCGCACCGTGGACAGGACACAGGAGCTGGCCGCGTTCCTGCGGACCCGGCGTGAACGCTTGGACCCGCGCGATTTCGGTCTGCCGTCGCATCGGCAGGCCCGGCGGACCCCGGGACTGCGCCGCGAGGAGGTCGCCGAACTGGCCGGGGTCAGCATCGACTACATCGTGCGGCTGGAACAGGCCCGCGGGCTGCGGCCCTCAGCGGAGGTGGTGGAGGCTCTGTCCCGGGCGCTGCGCCTGGCCCCCCGCCGAACGCGCCTACCTCTTCGACCTGGCCCGGCAGCGCCCCCGCGGCGCCGACAAGCCGGCCACCACCGCGGCGGCGCCGCTGGCCACTTGGTCTCCGACCTGTCGCCGCTGCCGGCCATGCTGATGAACCACCGCTACGACATCCTGGCCTGGAACGGCGAAATAGCGAAGCTGCTCCTGGATTTCGGCACCCTGCCGCCGTCGCGGCGCAATGCGATGTGGTTGTGCCTGATGCATCCGAAGATGCGTGACTTCTATGTCGACCGCGAACGCGTCGTGCGGGAGGGGATCGCCCACCTGCGCGCAGCGTGGGCCGCGCATCCGGATGACCAGGCGTTGACCGGCCTCATCGCCGAATTCATCACCCGTGACGAGGAATTCGCGCGACTGTGGGCTGAGCGGGACATCGAGGTCAACGGCCGCGGGCGCAAGGTGCTGCGGCATCCTGACGTCGGTGTGATCGCCGTGCATTTCGAAGTGCTCACGCCACTCCAAGATCCGGACCAGCGGTTGGTGATCTACCGCGCCGCGGACGACGAGAGCCAGTCGGTATTGGACCGGTTGTGCGCACGGTGATCACGGCAGGCGTGCGTCCAGGATGGTCCGCACGGCTTCGACCGTGGCCGGGGCGTTCCCGGCGCCGAGCGCGCGGATGACGGGTCCGGCGATCGCGTCGAGTTCCAGGTGCCGTCCGGCGGTGGCGTCCTTGAGCATGGACGACCGGAACCCGGCAGGCATGCGCCGCAGGCGTGCCTCGATCGCGTCGGCGTCCACATCGGCCTGCCGTGTCCTCGCAGCGGCGGCCGCTTCGCGTACGAGGGGCCGCAAGTGTTCGCCGCGCTGGGCGATCGCCTCTCCCAGTGCGGCGTCGGCACTGGTCGTCAGCAAGGCGAACGGCGCGAGGAAGGTCAGTTTCCGCCACATCACCGTGTCCTCGTCGGGGTGAGTGGACGCGTCGAGCCCGGCCTTGGCGAGCAACTCGGCGACGGCGTGGTCGGTGGTGAGCACGGTGTCCATCACGCTGACCTGTTCGACGACGCCAGGCCGGTGCCGCGTTGCCTCGACCGACATCGTGGCGGCGACGACGTTCGCATCGGGATACGCGGCCCGCAACAAGGGCAAGTGGTCGACCCCGTTGAGGAACGGGACAACCGTGGCGTCACCCAACACGGCGGCCGGAATCCGTTGCAACGCGGGCAGCAGGTCGGTCGACTTCACGGCGACGAACAGGACCTCCACCGGCTCCGTCAGGTACGCGCGAGCGGTCGGGTACGAAACGACCTCGGACGCCCCGGGCGCGGTGAAACGCAAACCCTGGGCGGTGATCCGCGCGGCAGTGGTCTCGCTGGCCACGATGGTCACGTCCCGCCCGGCCGCCGCCAGCCGCGCGGCCAGCAGCCCACCGATCCCGCCCGGCCCCAGTACCCCGATCATGTCTGCCCCATCTCCGGCGAAGTGAATTCCATGATGGAAGCCATCCTGCTACAGTCACTTCCATAGTGGAAGTAGCAGGGGAGAGGGCATGCGTCACAGCAGCTTCGCGGCGATGGAATGCCCGGCAGCGCGCACGCTCGACCAGGTCGGCGAATGGTGGAGCCTGCTGATCATCCGGGACGCATTGCACGGCCTGACCCGGTTCGACGAGTTCCAGCAGAGCATGGGCATCTCCACGAACTCCCTCAGCCGGAGACTGAAAGAGCTGTGCGACAACGGACTGCTCGAACGTCACCCGTACCAGGACAACCCGACGCGGTACGAGTACCGGCTCACGCGACGCGGCCGTGACCTCCAGCCCGTGGTCGAAGCCCTCGCCGTCTGGGGCCGCAAGTACATGACACGAGGCAAGGGCGCGGTCCGCCTGGTGGACACCGAGACCGGCGACCTGGCCGATCCGGTGCTCGTCGACAGGAACACCGGCAAGGAAGTGAACGAGGCCAATGTCCACTACGTGGCAACGAAAGTGGCGTCCGAGGTGAAGAAGGGCAAGCTGCCGCCGCCGTGACGTCTACTCGCAGCCGATGCCGTCGTTGTTGTTGTCGAGTTTGTAGATGTCCTCGCCGATGACGGTAATTGGCCCACTGACGTACGCCGGGCCGTTGCCCTTGCCGCCCGCGCAGTCGACGTCCGACGCGATCGGGACGCACGGCGTGTAGTTCGGATCGCAACCGGCGGCGTCCTGCGGCTCGGCCGGAGGCTTCGGTTCGCTGGTTGTCGTCGGTGTCTGCTTGGTACTGCTCGGTTTCTTCGTCGTCGGAACGGTCGTTGTGACGACCGGGACCGATGTGGGTGCGGGCGCGGCTGTCGTGGTGGTGGCGCCGATGGTCGTGGTGGTGACCGGCGCCGCCGCGGTCCCGTTGACCGTGGTCCCGTTGACGGTGGGAGCGGCGGCCGGGGGAGCGGGCTTGTCCTCCTTCGACGCGATCGCGCTGATGATCAGCAACCCGCCGACCACGGCCGCCGCGACCCACACCGGTTTGCGGCGGCGCGGACGCGACGGTTGCGGGGAATCCGCGGTTCGCGCGAGCGGGACAACGACAGCGGTGTCCGCCCGCGGCAAACGTAATGTGACCTCGATGCCGCGTTTTCCGTCGTGCAGAACAGCCGCGCAGCCAGGTCGGTGCCCGCGCTCGATCACTTCGGACACCAAAGCGCCGTAACGATCCGACATCACGTGGGTCAGTTCGCCGACACGCACGCTGTCAAGCCGGACCTCGATCGCCCGTTGCCCCTGGTGTTTCCCGGTCGTGACAGTGCACCACGCCAGTTCGGCGACGAGTTGCGCGCCTGTGACCGGGTATCGCGCGAGGTGCTGCTGGTGATCCTCTTCGCGGGTGACGGTGACCGTCACCTCGCCCGGGAGCATGAACGGGCCACTCATCGAATCTCCTGGCTGCCGACGGACACACCATCCCATCCACGCGGAGCCGGCGTTCGTTACACGTCTGCAAGCGCGTCGCTGCGCGTTTGGACGAAGACACAGCACCCGACACCGAGGACCAAGGCGATCACCGGAAACGCGAGCGAAGCGTGGAAAGCCTGGACGAACCCGTCCGAGAACACCCGTCTGGCGGCGTCCGAAACCACCCGGCTGGTCTCGGCGGACGCCCCGTTCGGTGCGGCGACAGCGGTTCCGTCCCGGAGCCGGACGAACTCGACGCCACGCCCCGCTGCCTGCTCGACACCCGCGACGAATCCCTGGCGCACCTCGGCGGGCAGGTCCGCGGCGACAGCCCGCGCGTGCGTGCCGAGCGATCCGACGAGCTGGTTCTGCAACAGGACACCGAATCCCGCTGTGCCGAGCACCGAGCCGAACTGGCGGGTGGCGTTGATCATCCCGGACGCCGCCCCGGCCGACGCGGGCTCGACGCCGTGCATCGCCACGGTGCTCAGCGGCGCGAACGTCAGGCCGAGGCCCGCGCCCATCACCAGGAGACTGGGCAGGATGGTCCACATCGAACTGTCCACACCGGTCATCAGGCCGAACAGCACGATCCCGGCCGTGAACAGCGAAAGCCCGCCCAGGACCACGAACTTCCCGCCGTAGGAGTCGGTGAGCCGCCCGGCGTACGGCCCGAGGATCACCGTCATCAGCGCCAGCGGGGCGTTGACCGCGCCGGCTTCCAGTGCGGACATCCCGAGCACGGACTGCGCGTACAGCTGGAAGCCGATGGCCATGCTCATGATCCCGACCGACAACGTCACCGCCGCCGTGTTCATCAGCGAGAAGTTCCTGTTGCCGAACAACGCCAACGGAACGAGCGGCTGCCGTCCTCCTGGTCTGCGTTCGGCCAGCACGAACGCGACCAGCAGCACCACTCCGGCGACCAGCAGCAACTCCACCGCCAGGTTCCACTCGAGCCGCTGCCCCTCCTGCAGGCCGTAGGTCAGGCAGGTCAGGCCCGTGACGAGCAGCGCTGTCCCGCGCAGGTCGAACTTGCCCGCTCGGGGGGTTCTGCCGCCCGCCGGGATGATCAGCGGTGCCGTCACGAGCACGGCCAGTCCGATGGGGACGTTGACGGTGAAGATCCACCGCCAGTCGAACGTGCTGATCAGGAACCCGCCGAGCGGTGGCCCGGCGATTGTGGCCAGACCGGCGATCGCGCCCCACACACCCAACGCGGCACCGCGCCGTTCGGCGGGGAACACACTGATGATGATCGACATCGTCTGCGGGATCAGCAAAGCGGCACCGAGGCCCTGCACGGACCGCGCCGCGATCAGCTGCGGCGCGTCCTGCGCGAGCGCACACATCACGGAAGCCACCGTGAACACGGCGATGCCGACAAGGTACATCCGCCGCTTGCCGAACAGGTCCCCGAGCCTGCCGCCGACGATCAGCAACACCGCGAGAACCAGCACGTAGGCGTTGCTGACCCAGAGGACCTCGTTGTACGTGATGCCCAATTGGCTGAGGATGTCCGGGATCGCGACGCCGATGACGGTCGTGTCCAGCAAGGTCATGAAGAAACCGAGGCACAACGCGACCAGAACGGCCCAGGGATTGCCTTTCACTGCCATGTCAGCCGGCCTTCCCTGATGTCGTCGGCCAGCGCCTTGGTCAGCTCGACGTCGGCGCGGACATGGGCCTGCATGTGCTGCAGTTCGACAAGGGCGATCGCGGGCAGACCCTGTTTGATGGCCGCGTCGTGACCGGTCTGCAGCGCCGCGAGTTCGCCGTCCAGGGCGATCGCGCGACGGTCAAGGAGATCAACGGCGTCCTTCTGGGGCAGCATGCCCATGAACGCCAACGCCGTCCGGTATGGCGGGTACTCCGGTGTGACCGTGACCAGCAGCTCACGCAACCGGTCGCGGGCCACCTCCCGCCCGGTGCCGGTGATCGCGTAGACGGTCCGTTCGGGCCGTTTTCCCTCTCTCGTGGTCTCGGTCGGCTTGATCAGTTCGGCCTTCGCCAGCGTCTCGACCGTGTGGTAGAGCGCGCCGTGCGTCACCTTGACGATCCGGTCAAGCCCTTGTTCCCGCATCTGTTGCCGCAGCTCGTACGGGTGTTGTGGCTGTGCGTCGAGCAACCGCAACACCGCGAGCCCCAGCGAGGTGAGCGTCCGCATCCATCCCCCTGACCCTGGTAGTCCGCTTAGAATAGTCTAAGCGGACTATGTCCGGTCAAGGGGCTCACGAAGCCCGGAAGCCCTGTGGACTCCGCTCGTCCCGCTACACCGAAGGGCGTGACGCGGTCCTATCGAGTCCGTGACGTTTTCCGGCGGCGGCTGACCAGCAACGACACCGTCACCAGGATGGCCGCGAGCACGCAGCACATCCACAGCAACGCCCAGCCGCTGAGGATGTTCGCGCCTTCCGCCCGCTCGGACGGCCCGAAGACCAGCATCGACGCCACGTACACCGCGGCGGGCACCAGGGCGCGCAGGCCGGGCAGCGCGATCGTGCTGATGGCTATCGGGATCGCGAACGCCAGCGCGACGCCGCTCGCCGTGGCCTCGTCACCACTCTTGACGTACCCGGCGGCACCGGCGGCCAGAGCGCCGACCAGGACACTGAGCAGACGTTTCATGGCATGCAGGTGCCCAGGCCGCCCGGGTGTTCAAACCAGCCGGGTGTGGATGTCCCGCAAGGCCTCGTAGGCGTCCCGGTACACCGAGTACAGCCGGTCCGTCGATCGGGACGGCGTGAACACCTGGTCCACCGACACCGTCGCCGCGGCTGCTTCGGCGACCGACGGGTAGATCCTCGCGCTGACGGCGCCCAGCAGCGCTGCGCCGAGTGCCCCGCTGTCGTGGACGCCCAGTCTTTCGATCGGACGGTCGAGTACGTCGGCGAAGATCTGCGCCCACAGCGCACTTCGGGCGCCGCCGCCGGAGAAGGTCAACGACTCCAGCGTGAATCCGCACGCCTGCTCGACTGCCTCCAGTACGTGCCTGCCGGACATCGCCACGCCTTCCAGCACCGCACGCGACATGTCCGCCTGTGATGTCGCCGAACTCAGGCCGAGGAACGTCGCCCGCGCCGAGGAATCCCACAACGGCGCGCGTTCGCCCATGAGGTACGGCGTGAACACCACACCCGAGGACCCCGATTCGGCTGACGTGAACACCGACGGGATGTCCAGGCCGCTCACCTGGCTCCACCACCGCACCGCGTCACCCGCCGCCTGCGTCGGCCCGGCGTGCACCGAAACGCCGTCGTACGGCGGGAAAGTCACGATCCCGGCCGCCGTGGCCGACGCCGCCGACGCGCCCGCGACCACCAGGGACGTGCCGCAGAGCACCATGCCGCGCCGCCCGGACCACGGCAGTCCGGTGCCGAGGACCGCACCGAAGGCGTCCATGGTTCCGACCAGCCGCGACTCGGCGGGCATGATCGGCGGCAACCGGTCGGCGAGGCCGTCGACCAGAGCGAGTGCCTCGGGGATGTAGCCCGCCGGCCCGGCGATCCGGACTGACGACAACAGGTCCGTGGCCACCCGTCCGGTCAGCCGCGCCGCGATGAAGTCCTTCGGGCTCAACACCCACCGCGTCCGTTCCCACAGCGCGGGACGCGTTCTGGCGAACCACTCGGCGCGCGCGGGCAGGAACGACGCGTCGAGCACGACCGGGCCGCCCCAGATCCGCTCCTTGTCCGCCGCGGTGAACCGGCTGTCCAGCTCGGCCGCGACGGCCGCGCAGCGCTGGTCCTGCCAGATGATCGCAGGCGCGAGCGGTTCGAGCGATTCGTCCACGAACACGTGCGTGTTGACCTGGCTGACGATCCCGAGCGAGCGCACGGCGTCGTCCGGCAGCGCGGCGAGCCCCTCCTGGGTGCCGCGCCACCAGTCGAGCGGATCCTGCTCGGCCCAGCCGGGCCGCGGCCTGCTGATCGGGTAGCCCGTGCTGTGCGCGCGGACCGGACGGCCGTCCACAGTGAACGCGGCCACCTTCACGGCTGTCGTTCCCGCGTCGATGCCAACCAGGAGATCGTTCACACAGCGGACACTACCCGCCCCTTCTGCCGCGCGACCCGGATGTACGAGGCGAGCCGCGACCGCAGTTCGGCCGCGTTCGCCGAGGTCAGATCGATCTCGTAGGTGGCGCCGTCGAGCGCGAACGTGACCCGGTGCACGTCCGGCGAAGCGGTACCGTCGATGTCGTCGATGAGCAGGAAGCGGACTCGAATGGCCATTGTGGACTTCCCTGTCGCGGCGCCGGTCGTCTGGCGGGCATTTGTACGACGATTGCTCGTCGGGCCGGTGTCAACGCCGAAACGATTATGCACGCGCGGACGGGCGCCGGGATCCGCCACACGGCGGACGTCGGGAGGCGGCCCGCGCAAGCGGAATGTTCCGGTTGCCGGCACCGGGGCCGACTCGTCAGTGTTTTGGCCATGACGAACGAAACCACGCACGAATCGGCGAACGGTACCGGACGGCAGCGGATGCCGGGCAAGCTGAAGCTGGCCATGGGCATCCTGGTGTTCCAGGCGCTGTCCAACGGCTTTCTCGGATACCTGATCATCGACGCGGTCACCGGATGGGGGCGCACGTCGAACTCCGGCCTGCTGTACTTCGTCGGTTTCCTGTCCATCGGAATCGCGCTCGTGCTGCTGGGGTGTGTGCTGATGGCCGGGACGCGGCAGCGGTGGATCCGGCCGACCGTGATCGGGATCGAGGTCCTCGGCCTGATCGGCGGGGTGATCAACCTGTTCAGCGGGCAGGTCACCGCGTTCGTCGGGATCGGGCTGGCGATCGGGGTGCTGAGCATGTTCGGCCGCGACGACATTCGCGAATGGTTCAGTGAGTGAACGCGTTACGGTGTCAGTCGTGGACACCAGTCACCCAGCGGTGAGAAGCCTGTTCGGGCTCGCGGTCGGAGACGCTTTCGGCGCACAGATCCTGATGCCGGGAGACCATCCGGCCGTGCTCGAACGGCGGTTGCCGCCCACACCGTGGAACTGGACCGACGACACCGAGATGGCGTGTTCGGTCTACTCGACGTTGGCGCGGTACGGCCACATCGAACAGGACGCGCTGGCCACGTCGTTCGCCGCGCACCTCGATCCGGATCGCGGTTACGGCAGCGCTGCCGAGCGGATGCTGTTGCGTTACCGAAAAGGCGAGTCATGGCGGGAGGTCGCTCCCGCCATGTTCGGCGGTACGGGGTCGTGGGGCAACGGTGCCGCGATGCGTGTCGCGCCGCTGGGCGCGTGGTACGGGCCGGACGTGGACGCAGTGGTGACCGAGGCCGCCAAGTCCGCGGTTGTCACCCACAGCCATCCCGAGGGCGTCGCCGGTGCCGTCGCCGTCGCGGTGGCCGCGGCGATCGCCGCCACCGCACCGGGAATCCCACCTGGCGAGTTCCTGCAGGCAGTCGCGTCGCGCGTGCCCGAAAGCGAGGTGCGGCGGGGAATTCACGCCGCGTTGGACCTGCTGCACACCGACGACCCGCGGGACGCGGGGCAGCGGCTGGGGACCGGGCACCGCACCAGCGCGCCGGACACTGTCCCGCTCGCGATGTGGCTAGCAGCGCGTAACCTCGGCTCCTACGAGGAAGCACTGTGGACGGCCGCGCGGGTCGCGTCGGACCTGGACACTGTGTGCGCCATCACAGGCGGGATCATCGCCGCAGGCCCCGGCTCCGCGAGCGTGCCACCGGCGTGGCTCCAAGCGTGTGAACGGCTCCCCGAATGGGTGGCGGGCTGAGCCGTTCAGCGGCCGGGCGTTGCCCCGCGCGCGGACCGGGCCCGGGTGCGCCATAACTCCGCGATCGTGGTTCGTCAATCGGGACTTCAGGGTATTGCCGCACCCGTAGGAGTGACGCTCCGGCGTCGAATCCCGTCACAAGACAACACTGACAGAGGTATCGGACGTGATCATGAACTGGATACCGTACTCGTGGTTTTGGCATAAGCCACTTGAGCGAACGGTGAATGCGACGTCATGGCCGATTTTTCCCTGTATGAGCACACCAATGGGCAGCTGAACCGGCTTTGTCGAGTACTGGGTTTCGCCGATGGCCCGCTTCCCGGTGAACTGCTCGGGCTTTTGCTCGGCCCGGCCGGTGCGAGCAGGCTCGACGAATCGTCCGAGTGGCCGTCCGGTGTCTCCGACGACACCACGCCCGTTGAATTCTCGATCGCGTTCGACGCGACCGGGGAATGCGCTGTCCGTGTCCTCGGTGAATCCGTCGGTGTCCACCCGGAGCGGAAGTTCCTCGACGTCGTCGCGGAGTGGCTAGGGCTGCGCACCGGCCGGTTCGACGCGGTGCAGGACCTGTTCCTGCCCGAGACGGCCGCCGGCGGCTTCACCCTCTGGTACTCGCTGATCTTCCGGGCGGACAGCCGCCCGCAGCTGAAGGTGTACCTCAACCCGCAGATCTCCGGGCCGGAACGGGCAGACGAGCTGGTCAGGATGGCTCTCGGCCGGCTCGGGATCGCTCGCGCGTACGATTCCGTCGCCGCTGCCGCCCTCGGCAGGCCGGGGCGGGACCGGTTCAGCTACTTCGCGCTCGACCTCGACGACACCCCACGATCACGGGTGAAGCTCTACGTCTCGCACGAGGGCGCGGAAACCGCCGACGTGGTCCGCGCCGCCTCGCTCGTACCCGGTGTCGAACCGGAAAGAATACGCGAGTTCTGCGCGATCTCCGGTGCTGGAAATGGGCCGTTCAGCAGTCGGCCGTTGATTTCGAGCTATTCATTCACGGGCGGTGACGCGGTCACGCCGAGCAGTTACAGCCTCTATGTTCCGATCCGTGACTACGTCGCCGACGATGAAGTCGCCAGAGCGAGAGTGCTGGCCCTGATGGCGCAGTACGACCTCGACTCGACGAAACTCGACCGAGCCATCGCGGCTGTTTCCGGCCGGGCGCTGCGGGACGGCGTCGGCCTGATTCCGCACGTTTCACTCCGGCTCAGCCCGTTCGGTTCCGGAATCACCGTCTACCTGTCGTCAGAGGCCTACTCCGTGCTTCCGCCGAAGCGTCGCTCGGTACTCGGGCTCGTCCCGGCCGGGTGACAACCGTCAAGGAGACAAAATGCGGGCGTTTCCGCCTTACCGGGCTCAGGTCGTCACCGAGATCCCGATCACCACACGCGCCGACCGGGAACGCGCACTGGCGCGAGCCGGGTACAACGCGTTCAACCTGCCTGCCAACATGGTCACCATCGACCTGCTGACCGACTCGGGCACAGGCGCGATGTCGACCGCGCAGGAAGCAGCAGCCGCCGCCGCCGACCGGTCGTACGCCGGATCCGACTCGTTCTTCCGGTTCCGCCAGGCGGTCGCGGACCTCACGTCGTACCCGCACGTCCTGCCGGTGCACCAAGGCCGTGCGGCGGAACGAGTTCTGTTCACCAGTGTGCTCCAGCCCGGCCAGATCAGTGTCAGCAACACGCATTTCGACACCACGCGGGCCAACGTCGAGTTGCTCGGCTGCGAGGCGAGAGACCTGCCGTGTGCCGGGTTTCTCGACCTGGACAGCCATGAACCGTTCAAGGGCAACATCGACATCCCGTTGCTGGAGCGGACTTTGTCCGGTCCGGACGGTGACCGCGTCGGCATGGTGCTGGTGACCATCACCAACAACGGAGGCGGTGGCCAGCCCGTCTCGATGGCCAACCTCCGTGCGGCCGTGGCGTTGTGCCGCAAGCACAAGGTGCCGATCTTCCTGGACGCCGCGCGGTTCGCGGAGAACGCGTGGCTGGTGACCCGCAGGGAACCGGGTTACGAGAACAGGACACCGCGCGAGGTCGCCGCCGAGGCGTTCGACCTCGTCGACGGATGCGTCGCGAGCCTGAAGAAGGACGGCATCTCGCCGATGGGCGCGTTCATCGGCGTGCGCGACGCGGAGCTGGCGAGCCGCTGCGAGACGCTGCTGATCGCCACCGAAGGGTTCCGGACGTACGGTGGCCTGGCCGCGCACGACCTCGAACGCGTCGCCAAGGGGCTGGCGGAGGTGCTTGACCCGGGCTACCTGCACGCCCGTGAGGCCGAGGCGATCCGCCTTGCCCAGCAAGCGAACGACGCCGGTGTGGACAGTGTGCAGCCGCCCGGGTTGCACGCGCTCTACCTCAACGCCGGACGGTTGCTGCAGCACCTGCCCGCCGGCCGGTTCCCCGGCCACGCGCTGGCGTGCGAGATGTATCTGCGCGGCGGGATCCGTTGTGTGGAACTGGGTTCGCTGTACCTCGGCGAGCTGGACGAGAACAACGAGCTGGTCACCCCGGCGCCGTTCGAACTCGTCCGGATCGCGTTGCCGCGCCGGGTCTACGCGCAGGCCCACATGGACTACGTGGCGGACGTGCTCGCCGAGATCGCCAAGGATCCCGGTGCGGTGCCCGGCTACCGGATCCTGGACGCGCCGAAGGTGTTGCGGCACTTCAACCTCAGGCTCGAACCCGCGTGACGGCACCCGTGGGTGGCACGCGGCGGGCCGCGAGCCACCCACGGGGCTCAGCCGACGGGCAGTTCGCTCATCGCGTGCTTGATCAGCCGGATCAGGGTCAGCTTGGCCGAG
Source organism: Kibdelosporangium phytohabitans (assembly GCF_001302585.1). Classification (GTDB taxonomy): domain Bacteria; phylum Actinomycetota; class Actinomycetes; order Mycobacteriales; family Pseudonocardiaceae; genus Kibdelosporangium; species Kibdelosporangium phytohabitans. The sequence continues at coordinate 4,221,451 of NZ_CP012752.1, forward strand.
TTCCGGTCCCGCGCGTCGCACAGCATGATCGGCACGTGCGGGGGAACGGCCAGTGCCGCGCGGATCTCGTCCTCCGCGTACCGCTCGGCGTCGTCGAAGCAGTTCACCGCGACGATGAACGGGATCCGGCGCTGCTCGAAGAAGTCGATCGCCGCGAAGCTGCTGTCCAGCCGCCGTGTGTCGACCAGCACGACACACCCGATCGCGCCGCGGGCCAGTTCGTCCCACATGAACCAGAACCGCTCCTGCCCCGGCGTGCCGAACAGGTACAGCACGTACTTGGGCGAGATGGTGATCCGCCCGAAGTCCAGCGCCACCGTCGTGGTGGCCTTGCCCTCGACACCGGCCAGGTCGTCGATCCCGTCGCTGGCCTCGGTCAGCAGTTCCTCCGTCGTCAACGGCGGGATCTCGCTGACCGAGGCGACCAGCGTGGTCTTGCCGACGCCGAAGCCGCCCGCGACGATGATCTTGACCGGCGCCGGGATCACGCCGGTGCCCTCAGAGGTTGGAGAGGCCATCAAGTACCGCCTGTAGTAGTTCTCGATCGGGAGTCCCGGCCCGTTGTGCGGGCGACCGGACGATGACGACGCCGCGCTCGATCAGGTCGCCGCACAGCACCCGGATCACACCGAGCGGGAGGTTCATGTGCACGGCCAGTTCGGCAACGGACAACGGCCTCTTGCACAGCCGTCTGATCTTCAGGTGTTCCGGGGTGAGACCGGCGGATTCGGTTCGCTCCGCCGTCCGCAGTGTCATCACCTGGGTGGCCACGTCGAGCTTCCCGCTCGTCGTCGCGGACGGGGTCCGGCCCGCGGTGATCGCGTACGGCCGGACCAGCGGGCCGGCGGCCTCGTCGTACCAACCGTCGTCCACCCTCACGCCCTTTCCGCGATCTTCGCGGCGTCCCGTGGCGCCGAGGCGAGGTAGTCGCCGACCCGCTTGACCAGCCGGTTCATCTCGTAGGCGATCATCTCGACGTCCACGCTCGCCTCGGCGAGCACCGCGAGGCAGGCACCGCGGCCGGCCGCGGACACGAACAGGTAGCCCTGTTCCATCTCGATGAGGTTCTGCAGCACGTGGCCGCGGTTGAAGTGCCTGCTCACGCCCTTGGCGAGGCTCTGCAGGCTGGACGCGATGGCCGACAGCTGGTCGGAGTCGTCCTTGTTCATCCCCGTCGAGCGGCCGAGCAGCAGTCCGTCCGCGGACAACACGATGGCGTGCTGGGTGCCGACCACCCGGCCGACGATGTCGTCGAGCAACCAGTTCAGATCGGTGTTCTTTGTCATGGAGGGTTTCCCTGCTGGAGTGCGTGGATCAGTCTGCTGTGACGTCGGACTCGCGGCCGCGCCGCGTGCCCCTGTGGAACGCCGACAGCGTTCTGGTCTTGCCGTGTTCGCGGACTCCGTCGGCCGCTTCGTCAGCTCCGGCGCCACTGCCGCTGGTGTCCACAGTGTCCACTTGCTCGGCTGCGGGTCCTTCGCGCAGCTGGGCCACCAGGTTCTGCTGCGGCCGCCGCTGTGGCAGTGGCGCGCGGGCGGGGCTCGGCTTCGGCTTCCCGGCGCTGTCCGCCGGTGGCCTGGATTCGCTCGCCGCCGGTGCGGCGGGTGCGGGCCGCGGCTCGACAGCCGCGCGGGGCAGTACTGCGTCGGACTGCTCGGCCTCGCCTGGTTGCGGCCGTTGCTGATCCGCCGTGACACGGCGTTCGATAGGCCGGTCGGGCTCGGTTTCGCTCACCGCCATGGAGTCCTCGGCTTGTCCGTCGGTGACAAGGATGCTCGTGGGGATCAGCACGGTCGCGCGTGTCCCGCCGTAGCGCGACGGATCGAACGTGACGGTGATGGCCAACCGGGAAGCGATGCGCGCGACCACGAACAGGCCCAGGCTGGTGTCGGCGCGCAACGCCATCGCGTCGAACTCCGGCGCCTCGACCATCATCGCGTTGGCCCACTGGCGGACGGTGTCCTTCATGCCCAGGCCCTGGTCGGAGATCTCGACGACGACGCCACGGGCGACCAGCGTCGCGCTCACCTCGACCTGCGACGACGGCGGCGAGAACGACGTGCCGTTGTCGACCAGCTCGGCGATGAGGTGGATCGTGTCGGCGACGGCGGAACCGATGACGGACGTCTCGGGGATGCTCTCCACCCGCACCCGTGCGTACTGCTCGGTCTCGGACACGGCGGCGCGCAGCACTTCCAGCAGCGGCACCGGGTTGCGCCACCGGCGGCCGGGCTGCTTGCCACCGAGGATGATCAGGTTCTCGGTGGTCCGCCGGGCCCGCGTGGCCAGGTGGTCGAGCTGGAACAGCGACGCCAGCTGTGACGAGTCCTCCTCGCGCTTCTCCATCTCGTCGAGGATCTGCAGCTGGCGGTGCACCAGGACCTGGTTGCGGTGCGCGATGCCGAGGAAGACGTTGTGCACGCCGTTGCGCGCCTTGGCTTCGCTGACCGCAGCGTGCACGGCGGTCAGCTGTGCGATGTTGAGCGCCTCGGCCACCTGCCCGATCTCGTCGCGGCCGTGGTCGAGCCGGGGCAGTTCGGCGCTGACGTCCACGTTCTGGCCGCCTTTGAGCCTGCGCACGATGTCGGGCAGCCGGTGCCCGGCCAGCTCGAGCGAGTCGTCACGCAGCCGTTCCAGCCGGGTGACCAGGGTGCGGTCGACGAGGGTGCGCGACACCCGGACCGCGATGACCACCGAGGTGACCGAGACGAGCAACGCGATGACACTGCCGACGATGGCGTTGCGCAGCTGGTTCTCGCCGGACACGATCGCCGCCGCGGACACCTTGTCGGCCTGCTCGATCGTCATCGTGGTCAGGGCCGCGGCCACGGCGTTGCTCGTTGCCTGCCATTCGGCCTGGCTGACCGGCAGGACTGTCCTGTCCCGCGCGGTCCACCAGCCGCGCTTGATCAGCGCGTCCTCGGCGGCCGTGAAGCGCTTCCACTCGTCGCTGGCGATGAGTGCCTGGTACTTGGCGCGGGCCTCCGGTTCGAAGAACGGCGAGGTCTGCACCAGGTCGGCGTGGTAGGCACCGGCGAGCCGGGTGAACTGCACGAAGTCGTCGGCAGGCATGGTGCCCGCGGCGTAGGCGCTGGTCACCAGGGAAGCCTCACGCGACATCGTGTCGGTGATGCGGAACGCCACGGTCGCGGCGAGCGCGCCCTGCACGGCGACCTCGTCCGGCACGATCCGCGCCTGCACGTCGAACAGCCGCGCGGCCGCGTCGAGGACCCCGTTGTAGAACTCGTTGGCCTGCGCCTTGGACACGGTCTTCACGGCGATCTGGCTGCGGATCACCGGCAGCCGGTCGAACCCGGCCTTGAGTTCGCGCATGCGGGGTGAGATCTCGTCGGGCGCGCTGTCGATCGCCGGGCCGAACACCGCGTTCAGTTCGGCCAGTTTCTGATCGGTCTCCTGCTGGCGCGCGGTGAGCTCCGGCAATCCGACACCAGTGTTCACCAGAAATTCGATACCTATTTGTCGTTCCTGCTGAATGGCTGACAACGCGGTGACGGCCGGAATGGAAACCTGCCGGACCGAGTCGGCGACGACTTTTGCGTATAAGCCATTGAAAACGAAGTAGGACGAGACAGCGATCCACAGCACCAACAGGGTGATGCTCGGAATAAGCACCGTTCTGGTGAGCCTTTTCCGGATCGACTTGTCGTGACCCGTGTCGGGATCATTCGTAGTCTTCACGATGCGCCACACATGTGCCGGAGCCGTTGCGCACGCGGCAGTGGTGCCTGGCGTGACCGCACGTCCGGCATCCCTTTCGTCTCGTCCTCTTGGACCAACCGAGCTGGGGTGTTCTATCACAGTTCGGGTACGCCGTGTTCACGGTATGACGCTGGGAATGCGGACTCTGCGTGATCATCGCAGGTATGGGGGCCATTAGTCCGATCGGGTGAATGTAGAGGTGTGGGAAATGTTCGTCACATACCACTTGACGGCCGGAGGGGATCATCGGACGTCGTTGTGAGCCGACCATGCCACTTTTATCTGCGAAAACGCGTGTGAAGTGATTATGTCAAGAGGTCCAACGTCATCTCCACGCCGTCGAGCTCAACTCCGTCGGGGAGCGGAACCGTCGTTCGGCGTGTTTCGGAGAAGCCGAACGCGCGATACAGCGGCACGCCGGGCAGCGTGGACATCAGCGCGAGCGAGCGAAATCCCTCGTCACGCGCCGCCTCGGCGCAGGCGGACAGGATGGCCCTGGCCAGTCCTCGCCGGGTCCAGTCGTGGCGCACGAACATGGCGCGCACCCGTGCGGGTTCGGTGGCTGGATCGAGCACGCGCCCGTCGTCGGAACGCGTGCCCGATCCCGTGTAGAGCTTGTTGCGCTTGCTCCAGCCGCCACACGCGACGATCGCGCCGCCGGCCTCGTGCACGTAGTACGTGCCGTCCTCGATCAGCGTGACGTCCGGCTCGGTCAGGTAGAGCGCGGCGCTGGCCGCCTGGTGGGCGGTGTAGAACAGCGGGAACAGCTCCGCCGCCGATGCACGCATCAGCGTGCCGATCCCTGGAACGTCTGAGACAGTCGCGAGGCGCACGGCGCAGACGATGCCAGGCCGGGGCTCACTGCGGCCACGCGTTTTCGTTGATCAGGGAAACGAAGTCGGTTCGCCGGAAGTCCGGGTCGAAGTGGGCGAGCACATCGTCGTTCATCGTGCCGAAAGTGCTGTCCGGGCGGTCTTTCATGCCGTCGTTGAAGGCTTTCAAGATCTCGATCTTGAAATTCCGCCGGGGGTGCGCCGCGGTGACGGCGGCTATTTCGTCAGGATTGATCTCGTCGATGCCCACCCCGATGACGTCGGTTTCCACGCCGAACGTGACCACCGCGATCTCCGGTGCCAGGTGTGCCGGGATCTGCGGGGTGGTGTGCAGCGCGATCGCGTACCAGACCTGGCGTGCGTCGAACTCGGAGTACCCGTGCTCCAGCAGGAACGTCCGCGCGGCCTCGGCGCCGTCGAGTTCGAACCGGCGCCCGGTGGTGCGGTGGCGCGGCGTCAGCCCGAGGTCGTGGAACATCGCCCCGACGTACGCGGCTTCCGGGTTGACGTCCATGCCCCGGGCGCGTGCCTTGAGCGAGCCCCACAGGTAGACGCGGCGGGAATGGTGGAACAGCAGGTCGTCGGCCGCGGCACGGACGAGTTCGGTGGCGGCGACGGCAATCGGCGTGTCCGGGATCTCGATCCCGGCGATCTTCTCGGTCATGTCCCCAGCCTCGCCGTGGCCGGCGGGCGCGCCCATGCGCTGGCGGACATACTTCGCAGTGTTCCGGACACGGGTCGCGGGTACGGGAGTGGGCATGCGGGTCGGGATGGTCGTGTTCGACGGGGTCAAGCTGCTGGACGTGGCCGGCCCGATGGAGGTCTTCGCCGAGGCCGGACGCGTCGGCGACGTCGGCTACGAGCTGATCACCCTCGCGGTCGGCAAGGACACCGTCACGTCGTCGACCGGGATGGCGGTCAAAGTGGACGCCGATCTGCGGACCACGAGCGTGGACACGCTGCTCGTCGCGGGCGGCGACCGGCTCGTCGGCAAGGCGATCGAGCCCGAACTCGTCGACGCCGTCCGCGACGCGGCGTCCCGCACGCCACGGGTGTGCTCGATCTGCACGGGCGCGTTCGTCCTCGCCGCCGCCGGGGTGCTGGACGGCCGCCGGGCCACCACGCACTGGCGGCAAACGGACCTGCTGGCCAGGAGCTACCCGCGGATCACCGTGGAACCCGACTCGATCTGGGTGCGCGACGGCTCCGTCTTCACCTCCGCCGGGGTGTCGGCGGGCATCGACCTCGCGCTGGCCCTGCTGGAGCAGGACGCGGGCGGGGAGCTGGCCAGGTCGGTGGCGCAGTTGCTGGTCGTGTTCCTGCAACGGCCCGGCGGGCAGTCCCAGTTCTCGCCGTCGACGGCACACCCGCGCCCGCGCTCGTCCGTGCTGCGCGCGGTGATGGACGCCGTGGTGGCGGATCCCAGCCAGGACCACTCGGCCGCCAGGATGGCCGCGGCTGCCTCGGTCAGCCCCCGGCACCTGACCAGGTTGTTCCACGCCGGACTGGGGCTGACGCCCGCTCGCTACGTCGAGGAAGTCCGGATGGACGCGGGGAAACGAGCACTTGAACAGGGGATGACGGTCGCGAAAGCCGCGCAGGTGGCGGGTTTCGGGACGTCGGAGTCGATGCGGCGCGCGTTCGTCCTGCGGCTGGGAGTGTCGCCACGCGCGTACCAGCAACGGTTCCGGTCCACGCTACGGTAGCCACAGGCTGGGGGGAGCTAGGGGAACTGTCACGTGTCTCGAAGACTTCTCGCGCTCGTCTGCGCGCTGCTCGTCGTGTTACCGGCAACCGCGGCGGCCAGCGGCGTCGCCCCGTCGACCGCGCTGGTCGGCGTGCAGCAAGTGCTCTACCGCGGCGGGACGGCCGGGTACGGGTGTTTCCGGATCCCAGTCATGGCAAGGACCACGGCGGGCACGCTGCTGGCCTTCGCCGAGGCCCGCAAGTCGCCGTCGTGCGCCGACCGGGGCGACGTCGACCTGGTGGTGCGCCGGTCGACCAACGACGGCCGGACCTGGGGACCGATCCGAGTCGTGACGTCCGGCTCACCACAGGACCCGGACGCGCCGCACACCCGCGGCAACGCGGTCCCTGTGATGGACGCCGAGACCGGCAAGGTCAACCTGATCAGCACATCCAACGAGGCGACGCCCACCGGCAAGCGGCTGCCGTGGATCCAGCGGAGCGCCGACGACGGCCTCACCTGGACCGCGCCCAAACCGCTGGGAGCCAGCTTCGACGGGACGAACAACGGCTGGTTCGCCACCGGCCCCGCGCACGGCATCCAACTGGAGAACGGCCCGCACAAGGGCCGCCTTGTCGTCGGCGCGCACCAGAAACCGAACGCCACGACCGTCCTCGCGGGCGTGCTGTACAGCGACGACCACGGCGACAGCTGGCGAGCCAGCACAGTTCCGAACTCCTATGTGGATGGTCAGCTCAGCCCGGGGGAGATCGCGGTCGCGGAACTGCCCGACGGATCGCTGTACGCGGCCGCTCGCAACGAGATCCCCACCGGACACCACCGGGCCAGGGCGGTCAGCACCGACGGCGGCACCACCATGCCGAAGTTCGCCGCGATCCCGTCGCTGGTGTCGCCGAACGTCCAAGGCTCGATCCTGCCGCTGCGCAGGACCTACCGCGGCACACCCGGTGACGTCATCGTCTTCGCGGGCCCGTCGGACCCGGACGACCGGGAGAAGCTGAAGATCCGGTACTCGACCGACCGCGGCACGACGTGGTCCAGCCCGCCCGGCGGGCTCGTCACCAACGACCGTTCCGGCTACTCCGACCTCGCCGAGCTGACCGGCGGCGAGATCGGTGTGCTCTACGAGGGCGGTGTGGCGTTCTCCGCCGACGAGATCCGCTTCACCCGGTTCACGCCCGGACAACTCGGTTTGCCCGGCACGACCCACGGGACGCCGTCACCGCAGCCGTCCACCCCGGCGGGACCGACCACACCGGACAGCACGCCCGAGGCCAACGACGCGTACCTGCGCGGCAACGCGTCCCTCAACGACGGCCTCCTGCTGGACGGGACCGGCGGCTACGCGGAAATCCCGTACTCGCGCACGATCGATCCGGGCGCGGGCGATTTCACCATCAGTACGAGGTTCCGCCACTCCGCCACCCAGACCGGCCCGAACCAAGCGCTGTTCTGGGGCTACGGCGTCGGTGCCAGTGCCGCCCAGGTGTGGCTGCGGGTTCAGCCCGGCAGTGACCAGATCGCCGCCTGGGTGCAGGGACAGAGCGGGCACGCGTACCTCACGCTGGCCGACCCGAGCGCTGCCACCGCCTTCGGTGACGACAAATGGCACCAGCTGACCCTCACCAGAACCGGATCACAGGTGACCGTGACGATCGATGGCGTGTCCGCCACCGGATCGGGCGTCGCCGGCCCGGTGTCCACGGGCGTGACGGGCCTGCGGCTCGGTGCGAAACCGGACGGCACGGACGCGTTCGCCGGGCGGCTCGGGAACTTCCAGCTGTCCCGGCAGGGCAAGCCGAGCCTGGACCTCGCGTTCAGGACCGTGGACGGTGCCGCGGTGCCCGCGCGGGCGCCCGCGCCGATCACCGACGACGTGTCCGGCCACTGCGCGACCGCGAGCCTGCTCGGCGGCAAGCAGTCACCGGTCGACGGCCGTGCGCCGAACTCGGTGGCGTTGCCCGTGAACACGGCCCATCCCGGTGTCGAGACGGCGTTCTCGCCGACGCTGGACCTCGGTTCGGGCGATTTCACGTTCGCGGCGTGGTTCCGGTACTCCGGCGCCGCGAACCAGGCGATCGTGTGGGCGTACGGCACCACGGCGGGCAAGCGTTCGGTCTGGGTGCGTGCCCAACCCGGCCAGGACCGGCTCCACGCCTGGGTGCAAACGGACACGGCCCAGGTCGCGATCCCGTTGGTGGACACGACAAGCCGTGTCGCGTTCGGCGACAACCAGTGGCATCTGCTCGCGTTGACCCGTACCGGCGACCAGGTCCAGCTCAGTGTCGACGGCGGCACGCCCGCGTCGGCCACCGGGCTGACCGGCTCGGTGAGCGGCGACCAGGCGGACGCCATCAGGGGGCTGCGCCTGGGGTCCAAGATGGACGGAACAGACGTCGTGCAGGGCGCGCTGGACGACTTCCGGCTCTACCGCAGGGCGCTGACAGCCACCGAACTCGGCCAGGCGGCGACCGGCAGGTTTCCCGCCGACCTGCCCGCCTTGTGGTGGACTTTCGAAGGCCAGCACACGCAGGCGCATGACGTCGCCGAGCCGATCACCGGTCCGCAGACCTCTGACGCCTCGACCCATTGCGCGCACGCCACGGTCTCCGGCAACCCGGCCGTGGTGCCCGGCAAGGTCGGCAACGCGGTCCGGTTCGACGGCGTGGACGATGCCGTGTACATGCCGTACAAGCCGAGTATCGCTGTGGGGGACGGCGACTTCACGGTCTCGACGTGGTTGCGTTACACCGGGACCGGTGACCAGGTCGTCTTCTGGGCGTACGGTTCGGGCGCGACGGAGCGTGGTTTGTGGATGCGTGGCCAGCCGGGCAAGGACCGGCTGCTCGTCTACCTGCAGACCGACACCGGCGCTTACGAAGCAGCGGCGGTGGACGCGTCGGCAGCGGCCGGGTTCAACGACGGCGCCTGGCATTTCGTGGAAGTCTCGCGCCACGCCGGGACGCTCACCCTGAGTGTGGACGGCAACCGGTTGGGCAGCACGGCGGTGAGCGGTTCGGCGACCTACGGTGACGCGTTCGCCGTGCAGGGCTTCAGGCTCGGCGCCAAGCCGGACGGCACCAACCGCCTCACCGGGACGCTGGACGAGTTCCAGATCCGCCGTGGCGCGGCGCTGGCGGCTCACCTGCCGCTCAACGCCGCGTCGTGAGGTTCACATCCTGGCGGCGACCAGCGGTGTGTAACCGGAGGACTGGCCGGTCCGGTTCGGGTGGTACGACTCCGAAACCGGGTTCGACAGGCCGTTGAGCCATTCGGCGTCGTCGCACACGGCGTGACCCGTGAACGCCGGACGCGGGTCGGCGAAAGCGAACCCGTGTGCGGCGGCCCGTGCCGAGATCACTCCGGCGAGCAGGTCCGCGCTCTTGTTCAGCTCGGCCTGCTCACCGGGGCTGATCCTGGCCAGCGCGTTGCACTCCTCGCCGTTGAAGATGCGCGGGTAGCCGACCACGACCACCTTCGCGTTCGGTGCGCGTGTCTTGATGGCGTTGTACAAACTGTCCAAACGCCCGGGGATGGCGTCGCGGATGGTGGCGTTGGCGGCGTTGATCTCGCTCGTGCAGGTGTACGGCCATGGCTTGGCGCACTGCGTGATCACCGAGCTGAACCCGGCGTCGTTGCCGCCCGCGGACACCGTTACGTGCGCGGTGCCGGAGTTGAGGCTGCCGAGCTGGTTGTTCTGCACATCGGCGATCCGGGCGCCCGAGCACGCGGCGAACGTGAGCGCCGAACCCAGCCGCTGCGCGACGAGCACAGGGTAGGCGTATTGCGAGCGCAGGCAGGAACCGCTGTCGGGGTAGTAGGTCCGTGAGCCTGTTCCTGACGAGTACGAGTCGCCGAGCGCGGTGTACGCGCCCGCCGCGGCTTGTGCGCTGTGGATGCCGATCGCACTGAGTATGGCGACCAACAGGGACAGCAGGGATAACCGGCGCATGGTGTCCTCCAGGCGTCGATGCAGGGGTTCTCAGCGTGCGCTGGGATGATCCGTTCCTCAATGGACCGAACAGGTGAAAGATTCACCGTCCGGCGGCGCAGGATCGTCCGGATTTCACCGGCACCGGGTGGGGTCCCGGCCGTGATGCCGGACAATGCGGTCAACCGCACGGGTCGGCCCGTACTCATGTCCATGACTAGCTGATCGGGTGAACAACAATTGTCGGTTCAGCTTTAGGATTCTGTGATCCAGGCTGAGTCAGGTGCGAACGAGGGGGAGCCGTTGCCTCTGCCGGAGATCGAACCAGTTCGTTTTTACCGCCGAATGTTGAGGTACCGGGATCATCGCAGCCCGCCGATGATCGTTCTGCTCGGGCCGGTCGGCGCGGGCAAGACAGCTGCGCTGGACGCCGTTGAGCGCGACATGAGCTGGGGCGTGGTCCACGCCCGATACGATTTCGGTGCTGAGCGAACGGCCGGTACCGGTGTGCCGGCCACCAATGAGATCCTGATCAGGCTCGTCTACGCCTTGTCGCAGCGGTGGCGCAATCGGCGAAAACCCGGATTCCTGCGGTTTTCCATCGCGCTGATCGCGATCTCGGCCACGCTGGAGCACAAGAACCGGGACGCCGACCGGGCCCGGCTGTCGGCGTTCGTCGACGAGTTCCACGCGGCACTCGGCGAGACCGCGGTCCAGGCGGTCGTCAACCGGGTCGCCGACGCCGCCGAAACGGCCGAACTGCTCGACCCGTCGCTGATCGACCTGATCAGACGGCTGTTCCCGGTGGTGGTCAGGCCGGTGCGGCGGCAGTTGCGCCGAGCCATGAAGGACCTCGCGGACTTCCCGCAGACCCAGGGCGGGGACGTGCTGGACGCACTCGTCGCGCTGAACGGACTGTCCGCCGTCCAGCAGACCGAGCGGCTGCTTCTGGCGTTTCTCGGCGACATCCGGGAAAACCACAGACGCATGGCACGCCCGGAGCGCGGTGGTCCGTGCAAATGCGCCGACGGCACCCAGGGCAAGCACGTGCACAACTGGGTCGCCCTGCTCGACGACATCCACCTGCCCGGTGGTCAGCAGTTTCTCGCCGACCTGGACAACGCCAGGGAACAACTCCCGCACGGCACGCATGATCCATTGCTCGTGATAGCGACCAGTGGCCGGTGGAGCGACGAATTCACGGAATGGTTGCCGCCGTGGCGGCACGCCGGAACCGACGACGGCCTGCGGCCGTTGACGACTTTGCGCAAGGCCGGCTACGGCGACTGGGAAAACGCGTCGTCGAAGTTCTACCCGTTGTCGCTCGACCCGCTGAAACCGGATGACATCGCGGAAATCCTGCGCGCGGACCGGGAATCGTCCGAAGTGAAGTTCGTGGTGCGTGCCACGAACGGTCTGCCGTTGGCCGTGACGTACCTGGCCATGCACCTGCGCGACCGATCAGTCGAGCCGGGTGCTCGAGACGTGCTCGGCGTGGATCAGGCGCCATATCCGCGGTTGGCCGCGCTGCGGCTGACCGGACACGTGGACGGCGTCAGCATCGAGGACTTCGTCACCGCCACGCCGTTCGCCACCGCGCCATGGCTGATCCCGGTGTCGACGGAGGGCCGTGCCGACCAACCGCTGGTTGGCGTCATCCTGACCGAACTGCGGACGTCGTTGTGGGTCGCGGCCCTGTCGGACGCGCAGGCGATCACCCCGAACCGGGCCGTCCTGCACCCGTGGGTCGAGATGAACCTGGTGGCCGCGCTGTCCCGTCGCGACGGCGGACAGCCCACGTACGTCGACCAGTTCACCCTGCTGCGCGACGACCCGGACACCCGCAACGACCCCGTCCGCCGCGCGTACGGCATGTGCGCGCTCGGCCAGATCGCGGAGGTGGTGGCCTTCTTCGACGAGCAGTTCGACAAGATCCCCCACCGCGCCTGGCTGGAACGGTTCCTGCTGGTCGTGCGCGCCCCGAACGCCCTGCCGCCGACTGCCGGGTGCCTCGCGTCGCACGACGAGGTGGTCATGGTGGCAACGGCCGCGGATCCCGCTGGGACCGAGGTCCGCAACAGCATCGCACGCCTCGTCGCCGCGGGCTGGTTGCTGCAGGACCGGTCGTCGGCTCGGGAGCCCGCGCTGGACAGCGTCATCGTCGCCGCTCTGACCCACCTGGCCAACAACTCCCGGCAGGGCGACATCCAACCGTTGCAGAAAGCCATCGACCTGGCCAAGCGCGGCCGGCTGATCGGAGACTGACAATGCCGAGAACCCACCAGCCGCCGGTCCAGCCCCGGCACTGGCTGACCCGATACCGTTGGCCCGCCGCGGTTGTCGTCGTCGTCGCGCTGGGGGCGTGGCTCGGCGTGGCTCGTCCGTGGGACCAGCCGGACCCGGGTCCCTGCGGTGCGGGGATGACGGCCGTCGGGTCCCCGTACATCTGCGCGGGACTGAACCTCGATTCCACGCCGATGCAGGCCAACGACCCGCTCGGCGATCTTCGCGCCGTTCTCGCCGAGTACAACGGCAAGGTCACCGGGGAGTTCAGGACCGTGGTCCTGCTCGAGAACATGACCGTGAACCCGGCGATCGACAGCACACCCACGAACTTCCTGCGGCACGAGATCCAGGGGGCGATCGCCGCGGCGTGGCCGGAGGCGGGCAAGGCGTCCGGCACGAAGCTGATGCTGGCCAACTTCGGCAGCAACGCCGAGCACTGGCGGATCGCGGTCGACCGGATCGTCGCGGCCGCCCCGGGCCAGCGGATCGCCGCTGTGGTCGGGATCGGCATGAGCGTGGCCAACAGCCGCGCGGCCGTCGCCGAACTGTCCCGGCACGGCATCGCCACCATCGGCGCGACGATCACCGCGGACAGCATGAACACCGACCTGTCGGGCAAGCGGATCAAGAACTTCTTCCGGGTCGGTCCGACGAACACCGACGAGGCCAACGCCGCCGCGAACTACGTGGCCGGCCAGGGCTACCGGCGGATCATGATGATCCAGGACACCAACCCCGGCAACATCTACGCCACGACGCTGGCGAGCGCGTTCGCGCGGCGCGCCGACGTGCGGATCGAGTTCACCAAGAAGTACGAGTCGCCGGACACCGAACCGACCGGGGCGACCCGGGAGGAACTGCTGCGCAGACTCTTCTCGGGGATGCACTCCGACGTGTGCACGGGCAGACCGGACCTGATCTACTTCGCCGGTCGCGGCGTCGACGTCCGCTCCTTCGTCACGGCGCTGTCCGGGGACGGTGCGTGCCAGGAAATCGGCGAGGTCACCGTGATGACGGGTGACGACGCGGCGACGCTCGTGGGCAGGCCGTTGCCCCTGCAGGGCGACATCAAGGCACGGGTGCTGTACACGGCGCTGGCTCACCCCGACCAGTGGAAGAACTTCCCCCAAGCGACCTCGTCGGCGGCGTACCAGACCAACTACGAGAACTTCTCGGCGAAGTTCCTCGACACTCACAAGTTCCCCGCCGACGACCTCTGGGACGGCACAGCGATCATGCTGCACGACGCGGTCGCCTCGGCGATGCGGGCGGCGAAGGACATCCCGGCCACGGACCCCAGCGCGGTCGCCAACTTCATCGCCAACCTCGACTGCAACTCGGCCGTGCCGGGCGCGAGCGGTTTCATCGCGTTCGACCAGGACACGGGAAACCAGGTGAACAAGGCGATCCCGATCGTGGGCATCACGGCCGAGGGAACCATGAATCCCGTCGGCCTGGTGTGGTCGAAAGGAACGCCGGTGTGCGCCTAGCGGAGGGCGCGGTGTTTCCCTCCTCGGAGGGAAACACCGCGGGTGGTGTCATAGTCCGCCGGTGTTCAGCAGGTAGTTGGGGGTGTTGGCCGGGACCTGGCTGATCCGGCCGGTCGAGGCCTGCTCCCACAGCCAGTTCGTCACGTCACCCTGCGACCGGTCGCCGTGGGCGTGCTTGACCAGTGCCGCGACACCAGCCACGTGCGGCGAGGCCATCGACGTGCCGCTGATGGTCCTGGTGGTGGTGCCGATCCACGCCGAGGTGATGTCGGTGCCGGGTGCGAGCAACTGGACGCACTGGCCTCGGTTGCTGTACATCGCGTAGCTGTCGTTCCTGGCCGTCGCACCGACCGTGAAGGCTCGTGTGGCCCTGGCGGGGGAGTAGTTGCACGAGTCAGCCGCGTCGTTGCCGCCCGCGACCGCGACGAACACGCCCTTGTCGGCCACCGCGTTGGCCGCGGTGTCCACCTGGCTGATGCCGGGCGTGCCACCCAGGGATCCGTTGAGCACCGCGGGTTTGCGGGCGTTCGCGCCGACCCAGTCGAAACCCGCGATGATCCCGGACCACGAGCCGCGGCCGTCGCAGCCCAGTACCCGGACGCTGACCAGCTTCACCTGCTTGGCGACGCCGTACGTGGATCCGCCGACGGTCCCGGCGACGTGGGTGCCGTGCCCGTTGCAGTCCTCGCCGCGGCGACCGTCGTTCATCGCGTCGTAGCCGAAGCTCGCCCGGCCGCCGAATTCGGGGTGGTTGTGCTGGATCCCGGTGTCCAGGATGTAGGCGGTCACGGGTGCGCCGTCGTGGGCGGGCGAGTACTTCCCGTCCAGGGGCAGGTCGCGCTGGTCGATCCGGTCCAGACCCCACGACGAGACCGCTCTCGAATCGCCCGGTGGGATCACGAGTTCGACTTCCGCGTCGTTCTCGACGGCTTCGACCTCCGGCGCCATCCGCAGGAGGCGCACTTGCGCGTCGGTGAGCCGCGCGGCGAACCCGAACGTCACCGTGCCGTACGTGAACAGCGGCCGGATACCGATCTTGTCGAGCAAAGCCTGCATGTCGCTGTGCCACTTGACGGTCACCAGGTACTGGCCCGCGATGGCTTTCGGCGTGACCGGCCGCGGCGTCGCGGTGGCCTGCGCGGCGGCCTGTGTGGTGGCCGCGCCGAGGCACGTCGCCGCGAGCGCGGTCGCCAGCAGTATCCGAATCGATCGTGACATCCTGAACCTACTCCCAGTCCGGATTCGAGTGTCGAAAGTGGATCGATTCGCAGCTTTCCACCCCCCGTGGGGTTTCCACGATTCCCCGACCGGGCACCATCCGCCGCGCAGCCGACCGACCTGGCGGATCGGCGCTGTCGCACCGGCCGGACCACTCGTCCTGGTGGACTTCGGCCCGATCCGGCCACGGTCGGCTACGGCGCCGGGGCGAGTCCCACTCTCCGGCGCGCGACGGCGTTCCGGCCCGGATCCGGCGACCGTGACTTGGCGTTCACCCCGCCTCACCCAGCCGGGCGACGAGGAACTCAGCCGAAGATCACGGACGTGGCCAGGTACAGGTTGAGGCACGTGACCACCAACGCGCACACCCCGGCGACCGCGGTCGTGGACCGGCGGTTGACGTACGGCCCCATCACATCCGCCCCGCGCGTCAGCAGCTCCGCCGCGCGGATCAGCGGTGTGTCGAAGTTCTGCTCGGGGATGTAGGAGAAGAGCGAAGCCCAACCCTCGAAGACCGATGACCATCAACGAGAAACCGAGAACCTTCGTGAGTGCGAACCGGGGCCTGGCACGCACTCACGAAGGCAGCCTCCGGCCGGAGACGATCTCAACCGATATCCGGATGTACCAGTCCTCGGCATCCGGGGCCCACGCCCGTAGCCCCAGTTGCCGAGCGACTTCCAGTTCACCGGGATCGGTGACCTTCACCGCGTGTCCGATGGCGACGACGCTCCATCCACTTCGGACACAGGATTCCGCGTACTCGTCAGCCTCGAAAGCCACCACCTTCCCGGTCGCCGCGACCGCGAGCCTGCTGTGCGCCGACGTCCGGATGATCACGGCTTTCTCGTGCAGTGCGAAAGTCACCGGGAGCACGGCGGGCAGCGCCCGGTCCGTGTACACCACCCGGCCCAAGGGGATCTTGGCCAGCAAACGGAAACACTCCTGCGCTGAGAGCGATTCCAGCCCTGCCGTGTCCACGACTCCCCACCCCCGTTCGTTCAACGACCGACCCCGCTGGAGGTCCGCCCCTGTCGTCACGGGTGCCTCAGCGTTGTCGGTAAAGCCGGCTGGGCCAGATCTTGCCTGCTGCGGGCTCCCGGCAACCGAGTCGAAAGACCCTAATCCGTCAGGGGCGATCGCCTCGGGTGCCGGCACGGCCCGCACCGCCACCATGGGCGCCGACAAACGGAGGCTGTGGATGACCGCCATCGCCATAGCGCTGTCGCTGGCCTGGCCCGTGTACAACTTGTTCCTCGCGGTGTTCGCTCTGCGGCGCCCGCGTCCACGGCCGCGGCAGCCGGAGCACACGGCTGGTCTGCATTTCTGGATCCTGGTTCCCGGGGGTGACGCGTGGGACGCGGTGTTCGATTCGCCGCGGTACCCGGTGCGGGTCCTCGCTGTCGGCCGCGGTGCCGACGCGCTCGACGAGGCGTGTCGCGCGATCCGGGACGTGGCCGCTGACCAGGGTATCGAACGGCGGACCGTGATCGGTGTGGTCGACGGGCAACCGGAGCCGGGACTGATCGGGGAGGTCGCCGCGTACTTCGGCGGACGCAACGTCGGCGCGGTCCAGTGCCGGGTGCGGGTGCCCGCCCGCGGCGGTTTGCTCGGGTTTCTGCAGGACCTCGAGTCGGCGGTCGCCGGTGACGCGGCGCAACGCGCGCGTGATCTGCTGTCCGGCGTCCTGCTCGGCGCGAATGGTCAGTTCGTCCGGCTGGACGTGCTCGCCCGGCTCGGCGACCGGCCGTGGTCCGGTTCGCTCGAGCACCGGATCGACCAGGCCGGGATGGCCATCCGGTACGCCACCGACGCGGTCGTCCGCCAATCCGTGCGTCCTGTCCGGCCCGGCAGCTGGGCGCTCGCCGTGGTCTCGGGAGCACTCGCCGCGTCGGCGGTCGTGAGCGGCACGTATGTGTGGCTGAGTGCGTTGCTGCTCCCCGGCTTGGTCTGGGGTCTGCTGCACCGCGTGCGGTTCGGTGGCCAGCCGTGGCACCGCACGCTCGGCGCCGCTGTGCTGTATCCGATCTATCTGGGACTTCGCCGAGCATCGCCCGCTTGTGTGACAAATGCCGTTCCGCCGTCCCAGCCGGGGCTACTACCGTGGGCGGGTGACAATCCAGGTCTTTCTGCTCGACGACCATGAAGTCGTCCGCAAGGGTGTGGCGGCCCTGCTCGGCACGAACCCGGATATCACCGTGGTCGGTGAGGCGTCCACGGCGGCCGAGGCGCTGGCCAAGGTGCCCGCGCTGAAACCGGACGTCGCCGTGCTGGACGTGCGCCTGCCCGACGGTGACGGTGTCCAGGTGTGCCGTGACCTGCGCGCCGACATGCCGGACCTGAAATGCCTGATGCTCACGTCCTACTCCGACGACGAGGCCCTGTTCGAGTCGGTGATGGCGGGCGCCGCGGGATACGTCCTCAAGGAGGTCCGCGGCGGTGACCTGGTGCGTGCGATCCGGACGGTGGCGCAGGGCGGGTCGCTGCTGGACCCCACCGCGACCACCCGGGTGCTGACGAGGCTGCGCAGGGGCCCGACCGACAAGCTGGCGGACCTCACCGAGCAGGAGCGCAAGGTGCTCGAGCTGATCGGCGAAGGCCTGACCAACCGCCAGATCGCCGAGCGGTTGTTCCTCGCGGAGAAGACCGTGAAGAACTACGTGTCGAACCTGCTCGCCAAGCTCGGCATGCGACGCAGGACCCAGGCGGCTGTGCTGGCCACCGAACTCAAACAGAACCGGCGCAAGAACTAACGCAACGGGACCGACCAGTACAGCTCGGTCCCGGGGTCGGCCGGTGCGATGTGGAACGAGCCGCCGAGCCGTGCCGCGCGGACCGACATGTTGCTCAGTCCACTGCGGCGCCCGCTCGCCGGTGTACCGACGCCGTTGTCAGTCACCCGCAGGACCAGGTCGTCAGCGCACGCGACCTCGATGGCCACTGCGCTCGCGTGCGCGTGTCTGGCCACATTGGACAGCGCTTCGCGCAGCACCGACAGCAGCTGCTTGCCCGCTTCGGCGTGCACCGATGTGCCGACCGGGCCGGTGAATCCGACGGACGGCTTGAACCCCAGCGTCGGCACGGCCGCCGCGATCTCGGCGAGGACCACTGACCGCAGGCTCTCGGACGGCGGGTGCTGCAACGCGAAGACCGTGGTCCTGATCTCCTGGATGGTCTGGTCGAGGTCGTCGACCGCGAGCCGGACGCGGGCCGCGGCGTCCTCGGGATCCAGCGCGACCAGCGCGGCCGCCGCCTCCAGCGCCATCCCGGTCGCGTAGATCCGCTGGATGACCAGGTCGTGCAGGTCCCTGGCGATCCGGTCGCGGTCCTCGAACACCACGAGCCGCTGCTGGTCGGCCCGCGCGGCGGCGTACCGCAGCGCCAGTGCGGCGTGTGCGGCGAAGTTGCGCAGCAGGTCCAGGTCGGACTGTTCGAACAGCGGCTCGTCCCGCAGGCGGCACAGCAGCAGGACGCCGAGGATCGCGTCGCCCGCGGTCAGCGGGACGATCGCGGCGGACCCGAGCGGTTTGAGGTCCGACGGCGACACCGAGCCGCCGTCGCCCTGCCACGTCGCGGCGGCGTCGCCGTAGTTGTCGATCAGCAGCGGCGTGCCCGAGCTGAAGACCCGGCCGGACGCGGTGCCCTCCATGGCGATGGACGCGCCGGTCAGGTGTTCCGCGCCGAGGACCACGTGGAAGACGAGCGTGCCCGGGCGTTCGTCGTCGGGCAACGCGATCGCCGCCAGCGGCGCGCCGGCCACGTCACGTGCGTGGGAAGTCACCAATTGCAGGTCGGATCCGTTGCCTGTCAACAAAGCCGCGGTGATCTCGTTGGACGCGCGCAGCCAGGACTCGCGCCGCCGCGATTCCCGCAGCAGCCGGGCGTAGTCCGGTGGTGTCTTCTGGCCCACGCGACACAGAGTAATTGGACTCTGGCCGACTGCACCCCGAACGGACGAGAGTGTCCCCTTATAGAGGAATGCTGTACGCATTCGAGGGAGGGATCACAGATGCTGGTAGCGATCAGATTCGGCACGTTGGTCCGGCTGTTGGTGACGGTCGCGGTGCTGTCGGTGGTGTTGTTCTTGTCGGTGACCCACAACGGATCCACGGACGCGCCCACGCCACCGCAGCCGGTACCCACCGAAAAGGCCTAGTTCACCCGTACGCCGCCATCGGTGAACTCGACGCGTGTCGTGCGGCCGAGCCACCGGATCTCGACACCGTCCGGCACGGCTGTCGCTGTCACCTCGGGTAGCGGCTCCGGGTGCTCACTGAGGACAGCGAGCGCGGCGAACACCGCTGTGCCCTCCACATCGGCGGTCAGGCGCGGCAGCCGGGCCCACGACGTGAACGCGTGCCTTGGGGCGCAAGGATTTCGTCGCTGCCCGTCCACCCGTGGACCGGCGTGAGCACCGAGTTCAGCTCGGTCACCCACCCGGTCTCCTCGACCGCCGCGCCGTGCGGCGCACCGGTGACTTTGTGGACTCGCAGCTCGTAGCGCCCTCGGCGACAGTGACACTCTCGGCCTTGCGACCCGGCACCATCGGCGGCCCGCTGGCGAACACCGGCCGGTGCCAGGACGCCGCCCAGTTCGCGGCCGCGCCGAGCGGCCGGATCCGCCTGCGGACGCTGCGCCCGCCATCGACGACCACGCTGAAGTGGTTGTCGGCGGTGTTCGCCTTGGCCGTGGGGCCGGTCCTGGTGGAGTACGCGAGCCGCCCGGAAAGCGGGTCATCGTCCTCGGCGGACTCGCCTTCATGCGGTTTGACGTGGTCGCTGCCGTGATTGTGCAGCCTCGCCACCCCGTCGGCCACCTGGATCAGGAAGCCGGGCGCCGGGACAGCCAGCACACGGTCCGCGGTGGTCCCCGCTTCCTCGTCGTTCCACAGTGGATGATCAGCGTCGGCCAGCGGGCACACGAACACCTTGGACGCCCAGTACGGCGAAGCCGGGCCGGAGTACTCCTGCAGCGTCGGCTCGTGCGGGGCGTGCCAGCCGAGGCTGAGCAGACCGTCGCCGGTGACCGAGCCGCTGCCGGTGAAGTAGTGCAACGTCCCGGCCGATCAGGTGGCGCGACCGGCCGGGCGACAGCGGTGTGTGACCGGTGAGCGCGCCGAGCGCGACCGCGGCCGAGGCGGCGAGCCGGTAGGTCAGCGACCGTCCGAAATGGATCGGTGCACCGTCGGCGCCGAACGGCAGGGCGAAGCGGTCCAGGTGCTCGCGCAGCCGTTCGCCGTGGTGGGTCTCCTGCCCGGCGAGGAAGGCGTCGAGCACGGGGTAGAGGTGCGGTGCCCAGCCGTTGTGGTGGTCGAACGCCCGCCCGTCGCCGTCGCAGTACCACCCTTGCCCGCGGTACCACGTCTCCAGCAGATCCAACGCCCGCTGCCGCGCACGCATCGTGACCTCGTCACCACGCCCGACGGACTCCCAGGAACCCTGCGACGGCGTAGGGAAAGAGATACCAGTTGTTGGGCGCGGGCACGTTGACCAACGCGTCCCGCAACCACGCCTCGGCACGGTCCTGAACAGCCGAATCAAGCTTGTCCCACAGCCACAGCCACAGCCACAGCCACAGCCACAGCCACAGCCACAGCCGCGTGAGCCGCAACCCGAGCGCGATCGAAGCCGACTCGACCATCGGCCGGCCGAACACGTCGTGCCCCCGGATCCGCGGCCAGGCGCCGTCCGTGCCGGCCACGAGCCCGTCGGCGTACCGCCCCACCCACCCGTGCGAGTCGTCCTGCGTCCCGGCGACCCGGAAGGCAGCGGCGAGGAACGTCCTGGCGTACCCCTCGAGCCCGTCGGACAGCACCCCGCTGCGGGACGGTTGGCCGGGCAGGCCGAGCAAGGCGCCGTCCGGCGTCGCCCACCGCCAAGCCGCCTCCAGCAACCGATCCGCCATCGATACCCAGTGCTCACGGGTGTACATGTCGGCTGAATACCTCGTTGTCGTTCGTGACCTGCGGCGATCCGGTACAGGCCGAAGCCGCCCGTTTTGGCTATCCTGCGGGTGGCGAACAGGGAGATCGGATCGGTGATCAGTGCGTGACGCGGCCGGGAATCGACATCCGCGTACTCGGGCCGTGGGAGATCCGCGCGGGCGGCCAGATCGTGCCGATCCCGCCGGGACAGCTGCGTGTCCTGCTGGCCGCGCTGGTGGTCTCGGTCAACCAGCCCGTCAGCACCGACACCCTCGCCGAACGGCTCTGGCCCGGTGAGCAGCCCAGCAACGCCCGCGGCTCGCTGCACACCTACATCGGCCGGTTGCGCCAGCTGCTCGGCCAGGACGTCATCCAACGCGTCTCGGCGGGCCGCTACCAGCTCAGCGTCCACTCCGACCACGTCGACCTGCACCGGTTCCGCGAACTGCTGAGGCTGGCACGCCTCGACGAGGGCTCACCGGACGAGGCGGAGCTGCTGACCGGGGCTCTGCGGCTGTGGCGCGGCAGGCCGTTCGCGGACGTGCCGTCCGGCTGGCTCGAGCGGGACGTGGTGCCCCGGCTGACCGAGGAGTGGTTCGCCGCCACCGAACGCCGGATCGACATCGAGCTCGGCACCGGCCCGGCCGAGCCGCTCATCGCCGACCTGCACGAGCTGACCAGCCGGTACCCGACCAGGGAATCGCTCTGGGTACGGCTGATCACCGCGCTGCACAAGGCGGGCAGGCACGAGGACGCGCTGGTGGCGTACGCGCAGGTCTTCCGGGTGCTCAACGACGAGTTCGGCATCGACCCGGGCGCTGAGCTGCAACGACTGCGCCAGGAAGTGCTGCGGGGCCACTCCCCGCCGTCGGCCCGCGCGCCCGCGCCGCGTCAGCTGCCGCACGACATCGCCAAGTTCACCGGCAGGCAGGACGAGCTGACCAGGCTGGACGCGCTGCTGCTCAAACGGGCCAACGCGCCGATCATCGTGTCGATCGACGGTGCCCCCGGCATCGGCAAGACCGTCCTCGCGCTGCACTGGGCGCACCGGGTCGCCAACCGGTCCTCCGACGTCCAGCTCTACCTCAACCTGCGTGGTTACGGGCCGGGCGAGCCGGTGACGCCGGAGGCAGGGGCCGAGGCGTTGCTGCGTGAGCTCGGCGTCGCCGGTGACGCCATCCCGTCGGACGTGGACGAGCGGTCGGCGTTGCTGCGCAGCAAGCTGGCCGGTCGCCGCCCGCTGATCCTGCTGGACAACGCCCTGGACGCCGGCCAGGTGCGGCCGTTGCTGCCGGGCACGTCCGCGCTGGTGATCGTGACCAGCCGCAACCAGCTGCGCGGGCTGTCGGTGCGCGACGGCGCACATCGCGTGACGCTCAGCCCGATGCCGCACACGCAGGCAGTCGACTTGCTGGCGGCGGCGATCGGTTCACACCGCGTGGCCGAGGAACCAGCCGCGGCGGCCCGCCTGGTCAGGTTGTGCGACTACCTGCCGTTGGCGCTGGCGATCGTGGCCGAGCGGGCACACCGCTCCGAATCGCTTGCCGACGTGGTCCTCGCCCTGGAGGACGAGAAGGCCCGGCTGGACAACCTCGGCAGCGGCGAGGACGACCCGCACACGGATCTGCGCGCCGCGTTGTCCTGGTCCTACCGCGCGCTGCGCAAGTCGGCGGCGATGATGTTCCGCAAGCTCGGCCTCGTACCGGCCAATGACATCGGTCTCGACGCCGCCGCCGCGCTGAGCGGCCTGCCGCGCGGCCGTGCCAAGGACGCGCTGGACCAGTTGGTCGCGACGAACCTGCTCGAACAGCCACGTCCCGGCCGCTACCAGCTGCACGACCTGATCCGCCTGTACGCCACCAACATGGCGATGACGCACGAGTCGCGGGCCGAGCGGGACGAAGCCGTCGACCGCGTGCTCGACTGGTACCTGCACGCCACGGTCGCGGCGGACAAAGTGCTGGCCCCGCACCGCAACCGGGACTTCCTCGGGCCGTACAAGGCACGCGTCCCGCCCGCGGTCTTCACCGGTCCGCAGGAGGCGGCGGCCTGGTTCGAGGAGGAGCACTACTCGTTGCGCGCCATCGTGGCCTGGGCGGGCGCCAACGCGTGGGGCGGGCACGCGTGGCGGATCGCGATGGCGTTGACGACGTTGTTCGACAGCGCGGTGCCGTGGCGTGAGGGCCTCAACTTCTACACCTCGACCCTCGCCGACGCCCGTGCGGCGGGGGAGCGCGGCGGTGAGGCGTATCTGCTGAACTCGGTCGGCTGCATCTACCTGGACAAGGAGGAGTACGCCGAGGCGAAGGCGTACTTCGAGCAGTCGCTCGCGTGTTTCCGCCAGCTCGGGATCATCCGCGGCCAGGGCATGACGCTGGGCAACCTGTCGATGGCCAACGCCAAACTCCGCGACGGCGAGACCGCCCGTGACTACGCCATGCAGGCACTGGAGTTGTACAAGGATCTGGACTACCCACGCGGTGTCACGCAGAACCTCGACAACCTCGGCATCGCGCAGACGGTCTCCGGTGACCACGCGGCGGCCGTCGAGTCGCATCTGCGGGCGCACCAACACTTCCTGCGCACGGGTGACGCGATGACGGAGGCGTTCAACCAGCACAACCTCGGCCTGGCCTACGCGGGCCTCGGTGACACGCCACGAGCCGTGCGCGCGTTGCGGACGTCGATCGTCCTGCACCGGGAGGCGGTCAACCGCCGCTGGGAGGCGGTCACCTTGGTCGACCTCGGCAAGGTCCTCAACGCGGCGGGACATCCCCGGATCGCGCGAGGCGTCCTGGCTTCCGCCATGACGACGATGCTGGAGCTGGCCGACCCGCGTGCCAAGGACCTCCAGGCCACGCTCGCGGAGATCGGTTAGACGTCTTTGCGCATGTGGACGACGTGCCGGCCGTCGCGTACCTCACGGCTCGTCTCGCGGTAGCCGAACGCCAGGTAGAGCGCGATGTTGCTGGTCATCTTCTCGTTGGTGTACAGGCGCACCGCGGTCAGCCCGCGGTGGCGGGCCTGCTCCTCGGCGAATGCCAGCAGCTGACGACCGAGCCCCTTGCCCTGCGCCGCCGGGCGGACGGCCACGTTCTCGATCAGCAACACGCCGTCGTCCGGCTCGTCGACCAGGACGATGAGGCCGTCGGTCGAGTCGAGCAGCCACACGGTGCCCGCGTCGATCAGGGCGGCGTAGTCCGCCTGCATCGGCAGGGGCTTGCCACCGGTCACCTCGATCCACTTGGCGTAGGCCTCGTGCACGATCTCCTCGACGGTGCCGCGGTACTCACTGGTCGCTTGGCTGATCACGACACGACTGTAGTTCGTCCTCCCCGTGACCTATGTGGACCAGACGTTTGGGCAGGTCGCGTGGGCCGGGTCGGGCTCGGTGCCGACCCGGCCGCCGGTGCGCGCGGTGCGTGTCAGAGCCCAGCGCCGTACGGGTACAGCGGGTTGCCGTAGGTGCTGGGAGGTTGCTGGCCAGCGCTGATCCTGGCCCTGATCTCGTTGCGCTGGGCCGTGGTCGCGCCGAGGTCGTACGGCAGGTCCCAGTGCTCGGTCGCGTCGGCGGGGACATCGCTGCCACCCGGCCGGAGCACGTCACCCAGCGCTCGCGGCAGCTGCCACGGCAGTCTGCCGCGAGCGGTGTAGTCACCGAACAGCAGGCTCGCCAGCGCCGGCCCCATCTCCTCGCCACCGCGGTAGGTCACCACGATCGACGCGGCCAGGTCGTGCCACTCGGTGATCACGTACGGACGTGGCAGCACGAGCGCGACGACCACCGGGATGCCCTGGCGCTGGAAGTTCTGGATGACCGCCAGCTGGTCCGGTGGCAGATACGGCTGCTCCTTCACCCAGTTGGTGCCGTGCGTGTACGACGACTCGCCGACCGCCACCACGGCCAGTTTCGGTGCGGGACCGGTGTCCTGGTAGACGTTCACGCCCGCACGGGACGCCCGCGCCTTGATCGCGTCGAGGATGTTCAGCGAGCCGTACTCCTGGTGGAAGAAGCTCGTCCAGACACAGCACGCGTTCGAGTCCGTCGCCCGTGGCCCGGCGACCACGATGTTGTCGCCCGCGTTGAGACGCAACGGAAGCGCGCCGTTGTTCTTCAGCACGGTCATGGACTCGCGGGCAGCCTGGTTGGCCAGCGCCGTGTAGGCCGGTGTGTGGAAGCGGTAGGGCCCGTTCACCGGGTCACCGTAGGGGTTCTCGAACAGCCCCAGCTGGAATTTCAGACGCAGCACGCGGCGGACCGCGTCGTCGATCCTGGCCGCGGGGACGCCCGCGACGAAGGACGGGATGCTGAACCCGGCCGCACCGGGGTCGGCGCCGCCCATCACGTCGGAACCGGCGTTCGCCGCGCCGATCCACGACCCGGACGGCAGCCAGTCCGTGGTGATCAGCCCGGTGAAGCCCAGGTTCTGCCGCAGGTACGCCAGGATCTTGGCGCTGTCACCCGCGCCCGGCCCGCCCGGGTCGAGCAGCGAACTGCCCGCGTAGCCCGGCATGATGTTGACCGCACCGGCTTCCAGCGCCGCCCGGAACGGCACCATGTGGTACTTGATGGTGACCTCGTCGTACACGATCAGCGCCTCGCCGCCCGCGCCCTCGCCCGGCCAGTGCTTGACCGTGGCCAGCACCGACGAGGGGTTGAGCTCCGGACCGCCCTGAAGCCCGGCGACCAGCGCACGCACCTGAGCGGCGGCGACTTCGGCGTTCTCGCCGTTGCCTTCCTGGATACGCGGGTACAGCACCTTCGTGCCGACCTCCGCGAGCGGCCCGAGCACTCCGCGTGTGCCGACTTCGAGCTGCTCACGGCGTTGCATGTCACCGAGTTTGTAATCCAGCGGGTAGTTCTTGGCCGCGGCCAGCGCGCTCTGCGTCGGGTAGGACGTCTTGTACCCGGAGATCGTGTCGCCCGCGGAGACGAACGGGATGCCCAGCCGCGTCCCCGACGAGGCCAGCAGCGTGTTGTGCAGGTCCTGCGCGTCGGCCGGTCCGAAGTGCCAGCCCGCGCGCGGGAAAGCCTGCGCGTTGTAGAACATCTGGTACGCCTTCTCCTCGGCCGTCATGCGGCCAAGAAGGTCGGCGACCCGGGTTTCCACCGGCTGCCGCCAGTCCTCGTACGGCTGGATCGTGCCGTCGCGGCTGAGGTCCCTGATGCCGTTGACGATCGGCACGCCGTCCGCCACGTTCTCCAGAGTGGGGACGTACACGCTGAACTCGCGGATGGTGGAGGCACTGCCGTCACTGGCCACGACGTACCACTTGTACGTCCACCGGTCGCTGATGTCCCACGTCGGCGTGTAGCTGGTGCCGGTGGTCTCGGCGACCTTCGTGTACAGGTCGAGCAGGTTGCCGGCCGCGGCGAAGTCGTAGTCCTCGCGGCTGACGTTGAGCCACACCTGGTAGCGGGTCGCGCCGGGCGCGGCTGACCACGACAGCTGGGGCCGCCGGGTATCGGTGATCATGGCGTTGTCGGCCGGTGCGGTCAGCGCGAAACGGCCGGTGTTCGTGGGCGCCTTGGTCGGCGGGGACAGCAGCGGCGGTTTCGTGGTCGTGGTGTCCACGTTGCCGAAGACCTGGAACTCCCACAACGAGTAGCCGTAGCCGGTGGCGCGGGCGGTGCCCAGCATCCGGATGTAGCGGCCTGTTCCGTTCACTATCAGCGTTTCGGTGCCGCCCGTGCCGTTCGTGGTGGTGTGGACCGGTGTCCAGTTCGTGCCGTCGGCGGACGTCTCGATCCGGTAGCCCTTGGCGTACGCGCCCTCCCAGACCAGTTTCACCTGGTTGACGGTGGCGGGCCCGCCGAGGTCGACGCGGATCCACTGGTCGTCGGTGAACTGGCTGGACCACCTGGTCGTCGAGCGGCCGTCCAGCGCGGCCGCCGGCGCGTTGCCGCCTTCCCACGACGACGCGGTGACCTGCTTGAACTCCGAGATCGGTGTCCCGGCCGGTGGGGCGGAGGTGAACTCGCCGAACACCTGGAACTCCCAGAGCGAGTAGCCCCAGCCGGTGCCGCGGGCTGTGCCGAGCACCCGCACGTACCGGCCGTCTCCGCTCACGGCAAGGGTTTGCGTGCCGCCCGCGCCGGTCGTGGTCGCGTAGATGTCCGACCACTGCGTGCCCGTGGCGGAGGTCTGGACGCGGAAGGCGCTGGCGTACGCGGCTTCCCAGGACAGTGTGATCCCGTCGATCCGCGCGGCGGCGCCCAGGTCGACCTGTATCCACTGCGGATCGCTGAACTGGCTGGCCCAGCGGGTGCCCGTGTTGCCGTCGGTGGCGGCCGACGCCGTGGTGGCGTCGTTCTCGGCCGACGACGCCGTTGTTGTTTTTCCTTGGGACAGCAGGACACTCGCCGCTTGTGCCGTGACGACCAACGACAGCGAAAGCACGACGGCGAGCGCCAAGCTGAGAACTCGGCGCATGAAAGCTCCAGCAGGGTTGGGACCGGCCTCGATGGGCAGGCACCGACGCCGTGCGGACCGTGTTCGGGAGAGCGCTCTCCCAGTCAGGGTGTCCGACCGGCCGGCCCGAAGTCAAGCCTTGCGGTCCTTTCCGTGCGCGGCGACTGCCTGCCAAGGTGGACTGATGCGGCGGATCGCGATCATCGGTGCCGGTCAGGCTGGTCTGGTGCTGGCCATCGGGTTGCGGCGGAACGGTTACGACGTCACGGTGGTGGCCGAGCGGACTGCCGGCGAGGTCCGGTCGGGCAGGCTGATCTCCAACCAGTGCGTCTTCCACCCGGCACTGGCCAGGGAACGCGAACTGGGCATCAACTTCTGGGACGCCGATGTCGTACCGGTCGGGGAGTCGAGTTCAACGCGACGGACCCGGCGGGCGGCGGCACCCCGGCGATCTCGTGGCGGACCGGGCTCGACCGCGCGGCGCAGTCCGTGGACCAACGGGTGAAAGTGTCCGACTGGATGGGGCACTTCGCGAGCACCGGCGGCGAGACACGGATCCACCGCGTCACACCGGACGACCTCGACGCGTACGCCGCCGAGTTCGACCTGGTCATCGTCGCGGCGGGGCGTGGGCCGCAGTTCGACGCGCTGTTCCCGCGCAACGCCGAGTTCTCGCCGTACACCGAGGCCCGGCGGGACATCGGGATCATCTACGTGCGGACGTCGGCGCCGGTCATCGACGGCCTGATGTTCAACATGAGCCCGCACGGCGAGAACTTCACCCTGCCGGTGCTGTCCGTGCGGGGACCGGTCCACGGCATCGGCTTCTTCGGCGTGCCGGGCGGGCCGATGGACGTCTGGCACGACATCACAGGCCCCGAGCAGCACCTGGAGATCGCCCGTGGCCTGACGCGCACGCTTTTCCCGTGGCACAGCGAGATCCTGGACAACGCGGAACCGGTGGGGCCGCTGGAGACACTGCACGGCCGGATCACGCCGATCGTGCGGCACCCGGTGGGAACCCTGCCGTCCGGCAGGCACGTCCTGGCGATGGGGGACACGGCGGTGACCAACGACCCGGTCGGCGGGCAGGGCGCGAACATGGCGGCCCACGCCGCGAGGTCGTACGAGGAAGCCGTCCTCGCCAACGGAGATCGCGAGTTCGACGAGAAGTTCATGCACGACGCGTTCGCCCGGTACTGGTCAGTGGCCCAGCACGCGACCAGGTTCAACAACGACCTGCTCGCCCCGCCGCCGGAGCACGTGCTGGCCACGCTGGCGACCGCGCAGCGAGTGCCGGAGGTGGCGCACAGGTTCGCCCACCTCTTCGAGAACCCGGTGAACTACACCGGGTGGCTGACCGATCCGGGAGTGTCCATGCGGTACCTGGCGGAGGCAACCGCGCGGAGGTGAATCCGATGCTTGGCGATCATCGGCTGTGGGTAACAATGCGTCGTGGTTGCCACCTACCTGCTGCCGGTCAAGACGGCGCTGCTGTTGTTCCCGATCATCGTGCTGCTGGTCATGCTGCCGGTGGCGGTGGTGAGCTACCGGCGCAGGGGCCGAGCGGGCGGCTGGACGACGGTGGTGTTCTACTGCTTCCTGTTCTACCTGCTGGCGGCGGCGATGCAGACGGTGATTCCGTTGCCGCGGAACCCCGAGTTGTACTGCGCGACCCAGACGTACGCCAGCAGCCCGCAGTTGCGGCCGTTCTACTTCGTCGAGGTGGTCGAACAACGCGCCCGAGGCCGCTGGTCACCAGGCGCGATGATGCGCAACCCAGCACTGTGGACAACGGCGCTGAACGTCGCACTGTTGCTGCCGTTGGGTTTCTTCCTGCGATACATGTCCGGCGTCCGCTTCCTCGCGGCGGCGGCGATCAGTTTCGGCACGTCGCTGCTGTTCGAGCTGACCCAGCTGACCGGCCTGTGGTTCGTCTACCCGTGCGCGTACCGGCTGTTCAGTGTGGACGACCTGATCCTCAACACCGCCGGAGCGGTCATCGGCTGGCTGATCGCGGGCCCGCTCAGCCGCCTGCTGCCCACGATCGAGGCCGAACGGGACCGCAGGCGCTACGCGGAACGCGTCACCCCGAGCCGTCGCCTGTTCGCCCTGCTCACCGACGCGGTCGGGTTCGCCACACTGACCGCGTTCGTCCTGGGGCTGTTCACACTTTTCGGTGGCGTACCACCACAGGGGCCGATCACCGTGATGCTCGCGCTGGTCTGGTTCCTGCTCGTGCCGGCCTTCACCGGCGCGACGCCGGGAAAGCGCGCGATGCTGCTGCGGATCGAACGCACCAACGGCCACCGCGCAGGCCCGGTCTCGCTCGCGTTCCGGTACGCGATCCTGCTGTCGCCGTTGTGGTTGCTGTGGATCGCACTGTCGGTGGACGAGTGGGACGTGTTCGCGCACCCCCAGCAGTTGCTGATCCCGATCGGCGGGGTCGTCTCATTCTTCGTGGTCGGTGTGTGGACACCGCTCGCGGTCTTCTTCGGCCATGAATCCGCCCCTTATGAACGACTCACCCGCACGGTGAATGTGGCTGTGGTGCGGGAACGGGAGGCCGATAAGGTCGCCCGATGAGATGGTTGCTCTGGGCGCAGATCGCGCTGGTGGTGGCGTCTGTTTGCCTTGCTGTTACGGCGATCGTGACCAGCCGTTACGGGATGGCGGTATCCTTGACGCTGGGTATGTTGCCGTTGTTGCCTGTCATCGGCGCGGTGGTGGGGCTGATCGCGCTCAAGCGGCAGCGTGGCTATGTGCCGGCGGCGATCATGTTGCTCGTGCCGGTGGTGTGGGTGCTGGTTTCCGGTGTTTCCGGCTCCACGGGCGGAGCCGCCGTGACGGGTGACCTCATGGCGCCGGGGTCCACTGACCTTGGCGCTGTGCGGCGTGAGCTGGCGTCCGCGCTGACGTGGCTGAACTGGTTCTGGTGGTTGAACCTGGTGGCAGCAGCGCTCGGCGTTGTCGCGGCGCTGCTGCTGTTGCGGCGGTACGCCGCTACGCGGGCTCGTCCGAGCGGGGCCCCACTGGGGTGAGGGCCGGGATCACCTTGTGTGATCCGGCCAGGGTCTGCCAGCTCATCGCGTGGGATGTCGTGGCGTTCTTGTCGATGCGCGGGTCGTGTTGCAGCAGGTTGGGCACCGGTGTGTGGTGGAAGTCCGCCTGCACCCGGTCCGGGGTCACGTCGATCAGCACCCAGCCGTGGGCCACGCCGTCGAACATCTTCACCCACGGGTTGCGGAGGGTGACCGCGCCCGTCATCGTCCTGGTCGCGAGGACCACGGCGTCGGCCGGTGTTCCCTCGGGCAGTTTGCCCCGCACCATCTCGTAGAAGCCGTCGCTGGTCACCGACGGGCAGACGAACTCGGCGCCCACCGGCGCGTAGCCGGGTTCGGGCTTCGACGGGATGTCCATCGCCATGGACGTGTGGAAGTCGCCGGTCAGCAGCACCACGTTGTTCGACTGGGCGGCGATGTGGCTGATCAGCTCGGTCTGCTGCGCCTGGTAGCCGTCCCACTGGTCGGAGTTGATCAGCGTCAGGTCCGGCGGGAGACCCAGCAGCACACCGGGAATCCGCAGCGGGCTGAGGATCACCTGGTTGCCGATCAGGTGCCACGGCTTGGTCCTGCCGTTGTCCTTCAGCCAGGCCATCTGCTCCGGCTCGAGCAGCTGCCGCGCCGGATCGGCGAGCTGGGCGTCCACTTCCGGCTTCAGCCCGACCGGCACGAGCCCGCCGCCGCGCCCCGAGTACGGCGGCAGGCCGACCTGCTCGGCGCGGTTCTGCCGCGTGTCGACAATGGACAGGTCGGCGAGCGGGCCGAAGCTGAAGCCGCGGAAGAACCTCGTGCCCTGGTGCGGGATCCGGCGCTGGTCGGGCAACCGGAACGGCATCCACTCCATGTACGCCTGGTACGCCGCGCGTTTGCGTGCGGCGAACGGACCCTCGGTGTCCGGCTGGTGGTTGGACGCGCCGTCGTTCCAGGTGTTGTCGGCCACCTCGTGGTCGTCGAAGATCGTGATCCACGGGTGTCGCCGGTGCGCCAGCGCCAGATCCGGATCGGCCTTGTGCAGCGCGTGCCGCAACCGGTAGCCCCGCAGGTCGATGGT
The DNA here is from genome assembly GCF_001302585.1 of Kibdelosporangium phytohabitans. Classification (GTDB taxonomy): domain Bacteria; phylum Actinomycetota; class Actinomycetes; order Mycobacteriales; family Pseudonocardiaceae; genus Kibdelosporangium; species Kibdelosporangium phytohabitans. The sequence continues at coordinate 4,253,086 of NZ_CP012752.1, forward strand.
CTCGGTCGGCGGGTTGGCGTCGCGGACGCCGACCAGCTCGGGCGGCCCGGAGCGGTCGTCGCCGTTGCCCTGCTCGTAGTAGTAGTCGCCGACCTGCAGGACGAAGTCCAGGTCCGTGCGTTGCCCCATCGCACGGTAGGCGGCGAAGTAACCGCCGGTGTAGTTGGCGCACGAGGTCAAGGCGAACCGCAACGCGTGCAGGCGGTCACCGTCGTCCGGAATGGTCTGCGTCCGGCCGATCCGGCTGGTCTCGCCCTGCGCGTGGAAACGGTAGAAGTAGCGCGTGTACGGACGCAGCCCTTGGACGTCGACCTTGACTGTGTGGTCCGAGGCGGCGGACGTCACCACGACACCGCGGCTGACCACGTTCCGGAAGGCCTCGTCCCTGGCGACTTCCCACCGCACCGGCATGGGGTGACCGAAACCGCTCCCAGGCGCGGCTGTCCGGTCGCCCTCGCACGGCGGTGTCGCGCGCGTCCAGATGATCACCGAGTCGCGCAGCGGGTCGCCACTGGCCACGCCGTAGCCGAAAACACCGTCGGCCGCGGGCGCGGCGGCGGCCTCGGCGTCGAAGACGCGGATCGGTGCGGCCACCGCGGCCGCGGTGAGCGCCGCCCCCTTGAGGATCGACCGGCGGCTGGGTGTTGCGTTCATTCCACAACAGTAGCGATCCGCAACGGGGCTGGCCTTGCCTCTTTGTTGCCTGTCAAGGCGAACGCGGTGTTCACACCACGAACATGAACAGCGGGCTGTCCGGCGGGACGCGCTCGATCCGGTGCGGCACCGTGTTCATGCGCTTCACCATCGCCTCGAGGTTCTCCGGTGCGCCGAGTTCGACGCCGACCAGCGCGGGCCCGGTCTCCCTGTTGTTGCGCTTGACGTACTCGAACAGCGTGATGTCGTCGTCCGGTCCGAGCACGTCGTCGATGAACCGCCGCAGCGCACCGGGTTCCTGCGGGAACTCGACCAGGAAGTAGTGCTTGCGGCCTTCGTGCACCAGCGCCCGTTCGACGATCTCCGCATATCGGCTGACGTCGTTGTTGCCGCCGGACAGGATGCACACCACGGTCGAGCCCGGCTCGAGGCCCGGCTCGAGGCCGAGCGCGGTGGCCGCGAGCGCACCCGCCGGTTCGCTGATGATCCCGTCGGACTGGTACAGGTCCAGCATCTCGACGCAGATCTGGCCTTCCGGCACGGCGACCAGCCGCGGCTCCCATTCGCTGACGACGTCGTACGTGTGCTGCCCGACCTTGCGGACAGCCGCGCCGTCGACGAACGGGTCGATGTGGTCGAGGTCGACCGGTCCGCCGTGTTCCAGTGCGGCGGCCATGCTCGTCGCACCAAGCGGTTCCGCGCCGATGACCGTCACATCGGGGTGGTTCTCCCGCAGCCACACCAGGGTTCCGGCGAGCAGCCCACCGCCGCCGACGGGGACGACGACCGCGCTGGGGGCGTGCCCGAGTTGCTCGATCACTTCCTTGATCACGGTGCCCTGGCCCGCGATCGTCCTCGGGTCGTCGAACGCGGGCACGAGCGTCATGCCGCTCGCTTCGGCGTGCGCGCAGGCCGCCGCGGCGGCTTCGTCGTACGTCTCACCGTCCACGACGATCTGCACGTACTTGCCACCGAGAGTGGCGACACGTTCCCGCTTCTGCCGCGGTGTCGTGCGCGGCAGGTACACGCGGGCGGTGATTCCCAGCGACGCGCACGCGAACGCCACACCTTGCCCGTGGTTGCCCGCGCTCGCGCACACCACACCGCGCTCACGCTGCTCGGCCGACAGTTCACTGAGGAGGTTGTACGCGCCGCGGCCCTTGTACGAGCGGACCTTGAGGAGGTCTTCCCGTTTGAGCCACACGTCCAGGTCGTACCGGCGCGACAGCCTGTCGTTGCGCTGCAACGGGCTTGGCTCGATCACTCCGGCGAACCGGTTCGCCGCCGCGACGACGTCCGCCGCGGTGGGGCGTTCTGCGGACAACACCCGCTCCTGTCGTCTCTATGGGAGCGGTCGAAAATGGACTGTGGTGACGCTCCGTGAGACCACGAAGTCTACTGCGTGTCGGCTGGCGGCTGCTCCTGGCCCGCGCGCAGGTACACGACCCGCCGGTCGCCGTACGGGTTGCGGAACTCGTCCGACCTGGTCCAGCCCATGGAGTCGTACAACGAACACGCGGGCGCCGCGGGGTGTGTGACCAACCACGCCTCGTGCTGTCCCACATAGTGGTCGAGCAACCTGCGGCCGAGACCCTGGCCCCGTGACGCGGGGTGCACCATCAGTTCCGTGACGGTCAACGCGGGCGCGACCAGGCGCTCGGCCGGGACGGCCTGGGTGACCATCATGTGGAACGCGTCTTCCGGCAGTTCGGGCGGCATCGGCCAGCCGTACGCCACGCCGTGCAGCGCACGCCCGTCCCACGCCACGGAAGCCGACAAATCCGGCTGGGCGAGGTGCTTGGTCAGGATGTTGGCGAAGTTGTCCAGTCTGGTCCGTGACTCGTTCCACGGCGGGTCGGCGAAACACAGCCGGTACAGCTCGTGCAACGCTGAGCGCAGGTCGCCGAGCTGTTCGGCGTTGACAGTGTCGATCCGCATGCGCGGATGGTAGGGCAAACCTACGACACCACGAGGCCTGTTGATCTCAATGTGTGCTTCACCAGAGGATCGGCGTCGGCCAGGCCGTAGCGGTACCGGTAGACGGCCAGCAGCGTGCCGCGCAGGTCGTCGCCGGTGATCGGCGCCGTTCGCGGCCTGGTCAGGTCGGCGGCCATCAGCCGCATCGGGTGCGAGTCGTCCTCGCCCGGCTGGTGGTAGCCCGTGATGGGCAGCAGCACCGCGCCGAGCCGCAGGTAGAAGGCGATCCGGCGGTCCCTGGTGGTCCGCTCGGCGTCGTCGATGCCGTCCTCGCCGGGGTCTTCGACGTCGTAGACGATCCTCGTGAACCCGGCCAGTTCGCGGCGGATCTCCGTCCACAGGCGCTCACCGAGGCCACGGCCGCGCTCGCCGACGACGAAGTAACGCAGGAACACCCAGCCGGTGGGGCCCAGCTCACGCAGCACCGCGAGACCGAGTGGGGCGTCGTCGACCAGCACGAGCGCGCGGTCGGCGAGCAGGTCGTCGAACGGGGCACGCAAGCGCTCGCCGAAGCCGTCCTCGTAGATCTCACGGACACGGTCGAGGTGGGACGCCGGCAGCGACCCCGCGGGCACGAGCTTCACCGGAACTCCCCGCCGACCATGGTCCGCAGCACCTCGATGTCCTTGATCCGGCTGGGGTCCACGCGTGCCGGGCTGTCCGACAGCACCACGAGGTCGGCCAGTTTGCCCACGGTGATCGTGCCTTTCCGGTGTTCTTGCTTGGACGCGTACGCCGAGCCGTACGTGAAGGCGCGCAACGCCTCCAGCCCGGTGACCGCCTCGCCGGGGTTGAACGCCACGCCGGACGCGGTCCGCTGGTTGACCATGTCGTGCATGCCCAGCAGGGGAGCGCCGGTGACCACCGGCCGGTCCGAGCTGCCGGGCACGACGATCCCGGCGTCCAGCAGGGACCGTTGCCGGTACGCCCACGCCGTCCGTTCCGGCCCGAGCGCACGCAGCATGCCGTCGCCGATCTCGTTGGCGAACCGCCCTTGCGGCACGGGGATGACGCCGAGCTCACGGGCCCGCAGCACCTGGTCGGGCCTGGCCACGCCGAAGTGCTCGATGCGGTGCCGCCTGCTCGGGTCCCCGGCCGTCGCGTACGCGTCCAGCACGAGGTCGATCGCGGCGTCGCCGATCGCGTGCGTGGCCACGCGCCAGCCCGCGTTGTGCGCGGCCAGGATCGTGGCGGTCAGCGCGTCGGCGTCGCCTTGCAGGTAGCCGCGGTTGCCGGGCGTGTCGGTGAACTCCTGGCACATCGCCGCGGTGTGGCCGATCAGCGAACCGTCGGAGAAGACCTTGACCGGGCCGATGCCCAGCCAGTCGTCCCCGAATCCGGTCCGGATGCCCAGGTCGAGCCCGACACCGAGTTCGGCGACCGGGTGCAGCACGTCCGCCGCGACCATCAGCTCCACCCGGACACGGAGTTTGCCCTGTTCGCGGGCCCGGTGGTACGCCTCGACCTCGACCGGGGTCTTGCCGATCCAGCCGCCGCCGATCCCGGCCTCCACACAGCTGGTGATGCCTTCGGCCAGGTAGCGCTGCCCGGCGCGGTCGATCGCGTCGACCAGGGTGTCCACCGGGTACGGCAGGATCAGCGGGTTCACAAGCTGCTGTGCCTGTTCCTGGAGCAGGCCGGTCGGCCGTCCGGCACTGTCGGTGACCACCAGTCCACCGTCCACTTCGACGGCGTGTTCGTCGATGCCCAGTTCGCGCAGGACAGGGGAGTTGACCACACACATGTGCCCGGACGTGTGCTTCACGAGCACCTTGCGGCCACGGGCGGCACGGTCCAGGCCGTCGCGCGTCGGGTGCCCACCGCACTTGTTCTCGTCGTAGCCCGACGCGATGATCCACTCGCCGCTGTCCGGCGCCGCCGCGATCGCCGCGTACAGCGCGTCCAGGCTCGGCACCCGTACGTCCACTTCGGACAGGGTGAGGCCGTACCAGCTCATGTGGTTGTGCGCGTCGTGGAATCCCGGGGTCACGGTGGCGCCGCCGAGGTCGATCACGCGCTTGGCCGGGACGTCCGCCAGCGCGACGATCCGGTCGCCGAGGATCGCGACCGCCGAGGCGTCCTGGCCGTCCAGCGTGACCACGTTCGCGTTCCTGAGCACCAGGTCTGCTTCGAGCATCACAGCTGCGTGAACATCGTTCGGTACCAGTCGCTCCACGGCGCGGGCCGCCCGTCGGCGTCCACCTTCACGATCACCCGGTGGCCGCGCGCGTAGTGCCCGCACCGGAATCCGTACACCGCGCTCGTGGTGCCGATCTTCTCGGCGGTGAGCTCGACCGGCAGGATTCCCGGTGACGTGAACGCGGCGAGGAACTCGATCCGCAGTTCCCGCACCACGTACCGCAGGTCGTCGTCGCGGTCGCCGAACCGCTCCCAGCCCTTGCCGAACTGCTCGAACAGCGCCGACTGCGCGCGTTCGACGTGCAGGGCGAAGCGGGTGTTGTGCAGCGTGCCGTTGAGGTCCAGTTCGTCGAAGTAGACCGGGCTGTCCCACTTGAAGCTCACCGCAGCCGCTCCTTCGCCACCCGCTCGGACGCCGTGAGCGGCAGTTCGGCCCGCAACTCCCAGAACCGGGGGATCTTGAACGCCGCCAGCCGGTCCGCGCAGTACGCGGCGAGTTCGTCCTCGCCCGCGTCGCCGACGACGAACGCCTTGACCTCCTCGCCGCGGATGTCGTCCGGTACGCCGACCACGGCGGCCAGCCGCACGCCGGGGTGGCTCATCAGGACTTCCTCGACCTCGTGCGCGGCGATGTTCTCGCCGCTGCGGCGGATCATGTCCTTGATCCGGCCGAGGTGGTACACCCGCCCGTTCTCGTCGATCCTGGCCAGGTCACCGGTGTGGAACCAGCCGTCGTCGAACACGTCCGGCCGGCCGAGGTAGCCGTCCATCATGCCTGGGCCGCGCAACAGCAGTTCACCGTCGGCGATCCTGGCCTCGCGGTGCGGCGCAGGCCTGCCCAGGCACCCCGTGCCGACGAAGGCGTCGTGGTCCTCGGCGGTGATCCGGATGTCGGCACCGGTCTCGGTCATCCCGAACGCCTCGTACCACCCGACGCCCCAGCGCTGCTCCAGGGCCTGGTGCAGGGGGAGCGGGATCGCGGACGCCTGCACGGCACGGACGCGGTGGTCGCGGTCGGCCGGGTCGGGGGGCATCTTCAGCAGCAACGCGGGCATCGCGCCGAGGCAGTAGAAGTACGTCACCCGGTGCTCGCGGACCTTCGCCCAGAAGCTCGACGGGTGGAACCCGTCCAGGACGACCAGGTGCGCCCCGGCGAGCAGCGCGGCCACGACGTTCCACTGTGGATCGATGTAGTGGAACGGCTGCGCGGTCAGCATCACGTCGTGCTCGGTCAGGTTCGGGAAGTGTTCGACAAGGCTGCCGGCCAGGCGCAGCCAGTACTCGTGCGACAGCACGCATCCCTTGGGACTGCCGGTGGTTCCGGAGGTGTACTGGATGTTCACCACGCGGTTGACCGGTCCCTGCTCGAAACCCGGTTGCGGGGACAGCGTGTCGATGTGGTGGACCGGTGGCGCGTCGATCGCGTCGAGCAGCGGGCCGAACTCGCGGGTGGTCACCACGGCCACCGCCTCGGACGAGCGCAGCAGGTGGGAGGCGTCGACCGACCGGTACTTCACGTTCACCGGGACTATCACGGCGCCCAGTTTGACCAGCGCGAACCAGATCAGCGGGAACTCGGCCTGGTTGCGCAGCAACACCGCGACCCGGTCGCCTTGGCCGATCCCCTTGTCGCGCAACGCCTGTGCGTAACCCGATGAGCGCTCGTGCACCTGCGCGAACGTCAACCGCTCGCCGGGGTCGAACGTCCACGCGACGCGCGACGGCCACTTCCGCGCGGCCTCGGCGATGGCGCCGACCAGGTCATCCATTGCCGTACTCACCGGCGACGCTGGTCAGGACGGCGTGGCCGACCTCGGTCGCGAGCGCCTCGGTCATCCCGCCGTCCATGCCCTGGTTGAGCACCTGTTTGGCCAGGCTGACGGCCACCGGCGGGCGGTTCGCGACGGTCGCGGCCCAGTCGAGCGCGGCCTTCTCGTGCTCGCCGGCGGGCACCACGCGGTTGACCAGGCCGAGTTCGGCGGCCCTTGCCGCCGGGAACCTCTCGCCGAGCAGCAGCATCTCCTTGGCCACGGCCGGTCCGGCGATCTTGGGCAGCAGCGCCGAGATCCCGCCCGTCACGCTCAGGCCCAGCCCGACCTCGGGGAACCCGAACTGGGCGTGCTCGTCGGCGATGACCAGGTCGCAGCAGAGCGCGAACTCGCAGCCCGCGCCGACGGCGTAGCCGTGCACGGCGGCGATGACGACGCCGGGGAACGCCCTGATCCGCCGGGTGACCTCCTGGAGACGCTCGACGCGCCGCGCGGTCTCGATGGCCGTCTCGACCGGGACGGGTTCTTTGAGGTCGTGCCCCGAGCAGAACGCCCGGCCGCGCCCGGCCAGCACGACCGCACGCGCGCTGTCGCCCGCTGCCTGGTCGAGCGCCGTCAGCAGGCCCTCGGTCAGCTCGGTCGTGACGGCGTTCAGGCGGTCCGGCCGGTTGAGGTGCACGCGGGCGACGCGGTCGCGGCACTCGTAGTCGACAACCACCTCGAAGACTCCTCTCGATCGATCGATCGATAGACTCAGCTGGTACGTTAGACGTGGTTCAGCGGACCGGTCAACAACAGCGGGGGCGGACATGTCGCAGACCACAGCGCGCCGCGTCCGGCTGGCCGCGATCGAACTGTTCGCCACCCGCGGCTTCCACGGCACCGGGATCCGCGATCTCGCCGAGGCCGCTGGCCTGTCGTCGGCGACCCTGTACCACTACATGGGCACCAAGGAGGACCTGCTCGTCTCGATCATGCGAGCCAGCCTCGACCGGCTGGTCGCCGCCGCCCGCCAGGTCACCGCCGACGTGCCGGACCCGCTCGGCCGCGTCACCAACCTGGTCGCGCTGCACGTCTACACGCACGCCGAGCAGCAGCTGGAAACGCGGGTGGTCGACGGTGAGATCCGCGCGTTGTCGCCGCAACGCCGTCCCGGGATCATCGCACTGCGCGACGAGTACGAAGCCTGCTGGCAGACAGCGATCGACGACGGCTGCGACCGGGGGCTGCTGCGCCCCAGTTCCCGCAGCGTCGCCCGGCTGGCGCTGCTGGAGATGTGCAGCGGGATCTCGCGCTGGTACTCGCCGACGGGACCGTTCACTTTGGACGAACTGGCCGAGCGCTACATCGAGATGTCACTCGGCCTGCTCGGCGCGCCCGGTCCGGCCGCCAAGCCCGACCTCGGGCCGGTCCGGGCGATCGTCGCCGCCAACTGGCCGGATTGAGTACGCTGGGGCACGTGACAGCCCGGCGCCTGCTCCTGCTGGTGGTCGCCGCTGTCCTGATGTCGCTGGTTCTCACGCCGCGCAGCGAGCCCGTGCCACCGCCGTCGCCGGACAACGAGACCGTCGCGGTCGAACAGACCGTGGTGAAGGCCGTTCCCCCGATCCGAGACGCCGGACGCCCCGCGGCGGACCCGGGACTGCTGAAAGTGCAAAGCCTCGCCGAGATGACCAGCACCGAGCCGGTGCCGGCGATGCTGGGCGAGCAGGACGAGGACGTGCCGCTGGTCTCGCGCGACGCGGCGCTCCCGGTCGCGGACGACCGCGGACCTCCTGCCGGACAGGCAGTGCTCTGACACCCCTGTCCGTTCTTTTCAGCTAGGAGACTCCCTTGTCGCGCGTTCCCGCGCGGCGAGGCATGACTGGGCGCCTCATCACGTGCCTTTTCGTGCTCGCCGCGGCTGTGTACCTGTTGCTGACCACCGCGCCCCGCCTGGGGCTGGACCTGCGTGGCGGCACGCAGGTCGTACTGGAGACCAAGGCGGAGGCAGACGACGCCGCCACCGACCGCACGCTGGAAGTGCTGCGCCGCCGCGTCGACCAGCTCGGGGTGGCCGAACCGATGCTGGCGCGATCCGGTGACAACCGGATCGTCATCGAACTGCCCGGTCTGCAGGACCCCCAGGAAGCCATCGAGGTCATCGGCAAGACGGCACAGCTGAGATTCCACTCCGTCACGGGCGTGTCGGGCACCGACGGGCAGCTCGGCCTCGGTCCCGTCGCGCTCACGGGCGAAGGTGTCGAGGACGCGCGAGCCGAGACCAGCCCGCAGGAAGGACCCGGCTGGTTCGTCAGCATCGACTTCACCGGCGACGCCGCGCGGCAGTGGGAGACGCTGACCGGTCAGGCGGCGTGCTCGCCGATGGGCGACCCGAAGCGCCGCGTCGCGATCGTGCTCGACGACAAGGTGATCTCCTCGCCGGAGGTCAACGCGCAGGCCCGCTGCCAGATCGGGATGATCGGCGACAAGATCCGGATCACCGGCCAGTTCGGCCAGGCCGAGGCCAAGGACCTGGCGTTGCTGATCAACGCGGGCGCGTTGCCGGTGCCGGTGGAGATCATCGAACAGCGGACCGTCGGCCCGACCCTCGGCGCGGCGGCGATCGAGGACAGCGCGCGGGCCGCGGTGATCGGCCTCGCGCTCACGGCGGCGTTCCTGCTCGTGGTCTACTGGTTCGCCGGTTTCGTCGCCGTGTTCGCGTTGCTGTGCTACGCCTTGGTTTCCTACGCGGCCTTGCTCGCGATCGGTGCCACGCTGACGTTGCCGGGGCTGGCCGGGTTCGTGCTGGCGATCGGGATGGCGGTCGATGCCACGGTCCTTGTGTTCGAGCGAGCCAGGGAGGAACGCGACAGCCCGTTGCCCAAGGCGATCGAGAAGGGGTTCAAGGGCGCGCTGTCGGCGATCGTCGACTCGAACGTGACGACCCTGCTGGCCGCGGGCCTGCTGTTCCTGCTGGCATCCGGGCCGGTGCAGGGCTTCGGCGTGACGCTGACGATCGGTGTGCTCGCGGCCATGTTCACCACGCTCGTCCTCACCCGGCTGCTGATGCACTACGCCGTGCGCTCGCCGAAGATCTCCGGCCTGACCAGGGACGGCCGGGTCCGCAGGTGGGTCAACGAGCGCAGCCCCGGTTTCCTCGGCAAGCCACGCAGGTGGCTGACGGCCGCGATCGCCGTCGTGCTGATCGCGTTGGCCGGCTTGGTGTTCGCCAATCCGAAACTGGGCATCGAGTTCACCGGCGGCCGTGTGCTCGAATACAGCACACCCGCCGATCCGGAACAGGTCCGGCAAGCCGTGTCCGACGCGGGCTTCCCGCGGGCGGTCGTCCAGGCCAGCGGCACGAACACCGTCTCGATCCGCACCGAACCACTCGACCAGGCAGCGACCGACAGGATCCGTGCGGCCGTGGCGAAGGCCGGTGGCCAGGCCGGGCAGATCAGGGACGAGCAGATCGGCCCGAGCCTCGGCGCCGAACTGCGCACGAAGGCGTTGATCGCACTGGGCCTCGCGATCACCGCCCAGCTGATCTACCTGGCGGTCCGGTTCGACTGGCGGCTCGGCGTGGCGACCGTGGTCGCGCTGGCCCAGGACGTGCTGATCATCCTGGGCATCTTCGCGTGGCTGGGCAGGCCGATGGACGGCGTGTTCCTCGCCGCCCTGCTGACCGTGATCGGCTACTCGGTCAACGACTCGGTGGTGGTCTTCGACCGGGTGCGGGAGATCCGGGGCAAACGACCGAAGCAACCGTTCGCCGAGACAGTCGGGGCGGCCGTGCTGCAGACGTTGCCGCGCACGGTGAACACCGGTATCGGCGTCCTGTTCGTGCTCGGCGCGTTGCTGGTCCTCGGCGACGGGTCGCTCGCGGACTTCGCATCGGCGTTGCTGCTCGGTCTTGTGGCGGGCACTGTGTCCACAGTGGCCACCGCTGGGCCCGTGGCGATCATGCTGGACAAGCGCTACCCAGGTGCGGCACGCGCGTCCACGAAGGCCAAACCACGAGCCCGGACAGGCAGCGGCGCGGTGGTCTAGCGTCAGCCGCTGGGAGGCTACACAGCCGTACGGTGGTGTCCTGACGCCCGGTTGTCCGTGACGGACACGTGCAGCAGCGTCATCTCCTTCTTCGTCCGGTCATCCGATTTGTGGACGACCAGCAGGAGGGCGCCCGGCGGTGCCGACGCTGTCGGTGAGGTGGAACCGGAACCGGCCGTAGTCCCGTTCGCCGATGTGCTGCCGCGTGGTCACATCCCACAGGTGCGGCCGGCCGTGTTCTTGTGGACGGTCCGATCTCGCGGATCCCCGACAGCCGCAACGGCCTTACGCAGTGCCCCGTTCACCTGTGAACCACCAACCCCGGCCGCATCGGGTGGGCAGTCCACGGCCTCGGGCTGGACCGCCACCTGGTCGAGGTTGGCGGTGACCGTGATCTCGATGATCCGGCCGATCATGAACCGGGGTGCCCGCAGGGACATCTGCCTGCGGTCGAACCGGGTGGTCGCGGTCATCGAGACCGCGCCAAAGTCCGAAGTGGAGATGTGGACGTCACCTTCGAGCGGGCAGATGAACCCGCGCACGGTCAGCTCACCGGTGACGTGCCAGCCCTCGTCGGCCACGGTGATCGCGATCGCCCGGAACGTCATCGTGGGGTGGGTGTCGAGATCCAGCAAGCCGGGGGAGCGCAGGTGCTTGTCACGGTGGCGGTTGCCGGTGGCGATGGCACCCAGGTCCAATGACCCGTGCACCGCCGTCGGCGTCCCGTCCGATCCGACTTCGACACGTCCGTCCACGATGGGCACGGTTGCGTGGACCGTTCCGCCGAGGCTGCCGACGGCGAACCCGGCGGTGCTGGTCGCCGGGTCGGCCGTCCAGGTCCCGGCGGCCAGGGTCAGTGCGGTGGTCATGTCATGCTCCTTCGGGCGTCACGCGGACGACCGGGTAGATCTCGACCCGGTCGGCTCCTGGCAGCAGCGCCGGGTCCTCGTCCGGCAGCAGAGCGGTGCCCAGCACCGCCTTCTGGGCGTCGAGCAGGGTCTGCTCGTCCTCGGCGAAGGTGATGATCACCGCCGACCCGTCGTCGCGCCGCAACACGTAGGTGCGGACGTCGAAGCCGGCCAATGCGGGCTGGATCCGGTTGCGACCGGCGTAGTCTGCCGCGGCGATCTCGGCGGGAGAGCGGGGGCCGTCGAAGAAAGTCAGTTGTGCGTGCATGTCAGGCAGTCTCGTGTCGCGGCGCCGCGAGCGGATCAGCGCGACCACCGAGCACTGGTACTGAATCGCCACGGGCCGCGATACTCATGGCATGGACTTGCCGATCGTCGGGCGCTCGGCCGAACTGGGCCAGCTACGGGCCGCGCTACTGGCCGCGTCCGCCGGATCGGGACGGTTGGTGCTGGTCAGCGGCGAGGCGGGGATCGGCAAGACGCGTCTGGCCACCGCCGTCGCCGACATGGCCGCCGACTACGACATCCCGGTGGCCCACGGGTACGCAGTGGACGATCCGGGGATGCCGCCGCTGTGGCCGTGGCGCAGGCTGGCGCGTGACGTCCCCGCCGTGGCGGCCGCGCTCGAGGTGGACGCGGCGCTCGGCTCGGCGTCGGCCCGGTTCGCGATGTTCTCCGACGTGACCGACGCGCTGGCCGCCGCGGCCGAACCGGGGCTGGTGGTCATCCTCGAAGACCTGCACTGGGCGGACCGGACCTCGCTCAAGCTGCTCACCCACCTGGCCGCGGAACTGTCCCGGACGCGGTTGCTCGTGCTCTGCACGTACCGTGACCCGGACGGCACGCCACTGGCCGAGCAACTACCGGACCTGTTGCGCGCCGGTGAGACGCGGTCGATCCGGCTGAGCGGCCTGTCCGCTGCGGACATCGCGCAGTGGCTGCGGATCGAGTCGCTGGACTCGAGCAAGGCGGGCCAGGTCGAGACCAAGACCAACGGCAACCCGCTGTACGTGCGCATGCTCGTGGACTGCGGGCTCGACCTCGGCGGGCACCCGGAGCTGCGCAGGCTGGTGCTGGCCCGTGTCCCCGAAGGCACCCGCGACCTGCTCGGCGCGGCGAGCGTGCTCGGGGAGGAGATCGACATCTCGCTGGTGGCGAAGGTCGCCGGGCTGTCCGGGCAGGAAGCCGGCGAGGTGCTCGACGAGGCCGTGCGCGCGGGGATCCTGCGTGTGCGACCGTCCTTTTCGTTCGTGCACGCGCTGGTCCGCGACGCCCTGTACGAACAACTCGCGCCCTCCCAGCGAACGGCCTTGCACCACCTCGCGGCCGAGGCGCTCGCCGGCACCGGCCTGGCCGGGCCGATCGCCAATCACTGGCGGCTCGCCGGCGATACCGGGAAAACCGTGCACTGGGCACGGAAAGCAGCCGCGTCCGCGCTGGAGGAACTCGCGTACGACGAGGCGGTGGCGTTCGCCAGGCTCGCCGCCCAGATCCCGGACGCTCGGCTGATCCTCGACCTGGCCAAGGCGGAATACCTCGCCGGCCTCATCAGCGCCAGCGTCGCGCACTGCGAGCAGGCCGCCAGGATGGACCCGGACCTGCTGGCCGAGGCCGCGCTGGTGGTCACCGGCCTTGGCGACGCCAAGACTCTGTCCGCAGTGGACAGAATGGCGGCCGCGGCGCTGCGCAGGCGGCAGCCGGACGCGATCAGGGCCCGGCTGCTCGCCCAGCGCGCGATCGCCGTGGCCGACCGCGGCGACGCGGCGGACCTGGCACGGGAGCTGTCGGCCGGGGCACTGGCCGTCGCGGAGTCGAGCGGTGACCCGGACGCGGTGCTGGACGGCTTGCACGCCAGGCACTTCACGTTGTGCGCGCCGCAGTTCCTCGCCGAACGGATGGAACTGGCGGTCCGCGCGTGCGATCTCGGCGAGACCGCAGAGCAACCGCTCGCCGCCATGTGGGGCACGTCTGGCTGGTCGACGCGGCGTTCCAGCGCGGTGATCTGGCGGCGGTGGAACACGAGATCAACCAGATCGAACACTTCGCGGCCGCTCGTCAGCACGCACTGGCCCAATGGCACGTGACACGGCTGCGTGCGACACAGGCCGCGCTGATCGGTGACCTGGACGAGGCGCTGGCGCAGAACGAGGCCGCCAGAGCGATCGCGGAACGCGTGGTCACCGAGGCCACGGGCGGGTTGTACTTCGCGTTCCTCGCGCAGATCGCGATGCTGCGCGGGACGATGACCGCGGACGAGGCCGCGGCGATGCTGCGGGTGCTCGGCGCGGTGCGTGACGTCGCGCTCGCCAGGATCTTCATCCCGATCACGCACGCGCTGCGCGGCGACAAGCAGGCTGCCCGCGCGACGTTCGAGGAGTTCCGGCACATGCCGTCGGAGCTCCAGATAGGACCGCGGTGGGCCGCGGTCCTGCACCACATCGGGATCGTCGCGACCATGGTGGACGACGCCGAGACAGCCGGCCGCGTCTACGGGATCCTCGGGTCGCTGGAACCGTCCTTCCTGACTGACGGTTCGGGCGCGGTGTTCTGCGCGGGCGCTTCCCCGCGGGCGTCAGGCGACCTGGCGCTGGCGACCGGGCGCGTGGCCGAGGCGATCGAGCACTACCGGCTGGCGATCGAGATGAACGCGAGGATCGGCGCGCGGCCGTTTGTCGCCCTGAGCAGGCTCGGCCTGGCGAGAGCGCTGCTCAAACGCGGCGAGCACACCGACATCCCCGACGTGCGCAAGCTGGCGGGCGAGGCGGCGGCCGAGTTCCGCCGCCTCGACATGCCAGGTCCCCTCGCCACGGCGGACACGGTGCTGCGCGACTCCCGCGAGACGAGCCCGTTGTCCCGCCGGGAGTCGGAAGTGGCGGACCTGATCGGCCAGGCGTTGTCGAACAAGCAGATCGCCCAACGCCTGGTGCTGTCCGAACGCACAGTCGAGTCACACGTCCGGAGCATCCTCGGCAAACTCGGGTACACGACTCGCACCGAGATCGCGACGTGGAACGTCAGATCTCAGTAGGGAGTCTTCTCCCCGGCTTCGATCGCGAACGGCAAACGGTTGCCGGCGGGCGGGATCGGGCACGTGGCGAACTCGGTGAACGCACAGGGCAGGTTCGTGGCCCGCGTGAAGTCGATGACGACGTCGTCACCCCGCTCAGGCAAAGCGACGGCAACCGACCGCACGGCGGCGTAGGTGGTGACGCCGCTGGTGGCGTCCGTGAACAGGATGCTCAGCCCACCTTGCTTGCCGTTGAACGCGGCCAGCGTGTGCTCGGCGCCGTCGTGTTCGAACCGCACGACTCCCGGCACCTGGTAGACGTGGCTGAGTCCTTCGACCACGGCACCGACCGTCGTCGGCCGCGGCTCGTCGTAGGCCTCGTACCGGCCCTTGAAGACCCACTCCGGCTTCGGTTCGTAGGCGGGAACGCCGTGGAAGTCGGCCAGTGCCTTGGCTTTCGGGTCGTGCACACGGATCAGGTAGCCCGACCGCCGCGCCACCTCGATCTCCACGTCACCGGCGACGACCCGCGTCCCCGGCCCGCTGTTGACCAACTCGAAACGCTGGACACCGGTCACCGGCTCGCCCTCGTGGACGAGGTCGGCGCCCTGCGGGTCGACGTACGCCGCTTCCTCGTCCTGCCACCACAATCCCGGCAACTCGCCGTAGGTGCGCGGCTTGTCGTCCAACCAGTCGAGCGAGACCAACGCCAGCCACCCGTACGGGTCGACGAGGTCCTTCACTCGCGTGTCGTGCCATTCCTGCCACTCGGAAACGAAGTTCGACATGACGGGTCCAACGACGCCGCCCGAGCCCTATTCCGGCTCCCACATGCCGGGATCGGGCGGCTACCCCGCGGCCACGGCCCGGTCGATCGGTTCGGTGACGAGCCGGGACGCCGGGTCACCGGGGTACAGGCGACGCACCTCGCGCCGCAGCTCATCGGTGATCATGACGAGCTGCTCGACCGACTTCCGCCGCGCGCCAAGGGCAGCGTTGGTCCAGGTGGCAGCCGCGTCCAGGTCGCCCCGCCTGACCGACACCACTGCCATCGTCAGCCGGGCCTCGGTCGCGCGCATGGGGCTGCTGTCGGTGCCGTCTGGACGGCGGGAGATCCGCAGGACCTCATGGGCGTGTTCGGTCGCCCGTCTGTCGTCGCCGAGCAGGCGGTAGCAGTCCATCGCGAAGAAGTCCCACTTGCGCGGGTCGACGACGAAGTGGTTCTCGGGGCGGCTCGGTCGATCGTGCTCGCCGAGCAACCGGTGCCCGTGCTCCAGGAGCCTGTCGACCTCGTTCGCATCACCCATCCGGGCCGCGGCCTTCGCGGCCTGGGCGGCTAGTTGTACGGCGACCGAACTGTGCGGCGCGGTTTCCATGCCCGCTTGCGCGAGTGGGCCGACCGCCGCCACGTCGCCTCTTGTCAGGGCGAACCACGCTGACATCTCGAACGACCAGGCGGTGATCTCCCCGTGGCCGGTTTCCTGTCCGAGCCGCGCTGCCGCCCGGCGGCTGCGCTCAGCCCGCGGATACCGTCCGGTGTCGTATTCGACGCATCCCGCGAGGAGCGTCAGCCAACCGGCCTGGACGAGCAGTTCCCGGTCACGCCCACCGTCGAGCAACCCGGCGATGGACCGCAACTGGGCCCGCGTGTCGGTCAACAGTTCATGCGCGTCACGCCATGCGTACTCGCGGCAGAGCCGCTCCGTGGCGATCTGCACCTGGTCGACGGTTTCGCGTCCCGCGCTCATGTCGCTCACCGCTCCGAGAGTCGTGGATTGCTCCCTGTGCTGAGCCCGGTTTTCAGCCGAGTGGCGCAAACAAGCACCGGGTGGGCGTTTTGTCCGGAACTTCTGGACCCTAGAGTTGCGTTGGCCATTATGTCCGCCCTGCCGATTGTCTAAGGAGAAGACCTCCGGATGGTGTTCAAGAAGATGTTGCAGAAGCTCGGCGTCGGCGGGCCGTCTGTCGACACCGTGCTGGCCGACCCGAGGGTCACGCCCGGCGGGACGCTCACCGGTGAGGTGCGCATCCAGGGCGGCGACGGCGAGGCCGAGATCGAGCACATCGCGTTGTCGCTGGTCACCCGGGTCGAACGAGGTGATCGCGGCCAGGGCATGGTGGAGTTCCACCGTGTCGTCGTCTCCGGTCCGGCGAAGCTCGCCGCCAAGCAGGACCGCACCATCCCGTTCAGCATCCCCGTCCCGTGGGAGGCGCCGATCACCGAGGTCGGTGGGCAGCGGCTGCCGCGGATGGAGCTGGGGCTGCGCACCGAGCTGTCCATCGCCAAGGCGGTCGACAAGGGTGATCTCGACCCGGTCCACGTCCTGCCCCTCGAGTCGCAGGACGCCGTGCTCGAGGCGTTCGGCCAGCTCGGTTTCCAGTTCAAGTCCGCCGACCTCGAGGCGGGCCGGATCTACGGCATCCGCCAGGAACTCCCGTTCTTCCAGGAGATCGAGTTCTACCCGCCGCAGCAGTTCGGCGGCCGGATCAACGAGGTCGAGCTGACCACCGTCGCCTCGCGAGAGGGCATCGTGGTCGTGCTCGAAGCCGACAAGCGCGGCGGCTTCGGTGGCGGCCAGGACGTGATCGGCCGGTTCGAGGCCACGCACCGGGAAGCGCTCGAACTGGACTGGGCGCGCATGTTCCACGAGTGGCTCGAGCGTGTCGCGAGCCGCCGGTCCAGCATGTTCGGCGGGCGTGGTGATCACTACGAGGACTACGACGGCCACCACGGTCACCGGGGCCATCGGGGTCACCGCGGCGGCGGCATGGGCGGCATGGTCGCCGGCGCGGCAGCCGGTGTCGTCGGCGGCATGATGATCGGCGAGATGCTCGACGGCTTCGGCGGCGAGGACGAAGGCGGCGGCGACGAAGAAGGCTGACGTCAACTCACCCGGGTGCGGCCGGTCGCACCCGGGTGAGCCGGATCAGGAGACCTTCTGCTCGTAACCGAACGTTTCGCCGCCCATCGGCCGCAGGTCCTCGATCGGCCACCCCAGTACCACTGTCGTCCCCGACGCTGTCGAGGTCACGTCGAACTCGTCGGCCAACGCCGCCATGAGCAGCAGGCCACGGCCTCGCGTGCTCGGACCGGGCCGCGGCGTGCGCCAATGGCCGCTGTCGGACACGACGGTCCACGCACAGTGACCCGCCTTGTCACACCCGGCGAACAAGGTCACCGGCCCTCCTCGGCCGAGGTACGCGTGTTCGACCGCGTTCGTGGCTGCCTCGTCCAGCGCGAGCACGATGTCCTGCGTCAGTTCTGTGCCGAGACGCAGCGCGCTCGCCCACTTGCCGATATCTCGCCGTGCCACTCCGAGGTTCGTGGGATCCGCCGGAAACCGCAGGTAAACGTGCGGTTGCCGGACATCGGCGGCTGCGATCACCTTCGCGGCAACCTTCGGCAGCGTCGTACCCCATTCGGTGAGTGAGACCGCGGCCTTCTTTCGCATCGTCGCCAACACCTTCGACTCGCTGACAAGTCCGGTATCGGCTTACCCGTTGTGGCCGAGAACTATTCCTCCGTTCGGTCCACTGGCGACGTGGTAGCCGTCTCGTCACCGTATGTGATCGCACTGAGTGCGTCCGCTCGAACAGGGGATCATCGTTTGGTGCGGCATTCGTGCGGGAAAATGGATCAAGGCGGACAACGGTGTCCGCCACCACAAGGGGAGTCGTCTTGAACTCAAGTGACCTGGGGGACGCGCCGCGACCCATCGTCAGCCTCGCCCCCGGCCTGCGCCTGCGCACCGAGGTGGGCGTCGCGCTGCACGAGCTGGCCCAGTCCGCCGACGTGCGGACCGTCCGTGACAACCTGCGGGGCGCGTTGGCGTACACCGCCGCGATCGGTGAGACGGCCATGATCTCCGCCGCCGCCGAGTGTGTGCGCCTGTCCGTCAGCCGCCTGGACGCCGGGCTCGTCAGTCCCGCGTGCACCGCGCTGACCGAGGCGCTGCGGCTGCTGAGCCCGGCTCCGGCTCAGCACCGGGACGCGGTCCCGGTGCTGGCGCCAGTGCTGTGAACCGCGCTCACGGCGCGATGCCGACCCCGGGGTAGAACCGCTTCCAGAGCTCGGCCTGCACGCTGGACAGTGCGGGCCAGTGCCTGCCACCCGGTCGCGGATACACTTTGGACTCGTAGCTGTTCGGCGTGAAGCCGGGGTCGAAGAAGCATCCTTGGTGGTACTTGGCGTCGAATGCCGGGCACGAAGCGGCCACGGAGGCGGCCGTCGGCTTGCGGCTGGTCTTCACCCACGTCGCCAGCGCCGAGACGGCGGCTGCGTACCCTGAGTCACTCAACGCCGAGTGCTCGCTCTCCCGGGTGAAAGTCTGCACCAGGTACCGGGAGTTGCCCGCGTGGGTCACGGAGGCGCGGTAGGCCGCGTCGTGCTCCACGAACGCGGTCGGGTCGTTGATCGCGTGCATCGACAACACCGGCACCGAGATCGAACCGGTGACGTCACTGTCGTACGACAGGTCCCGCACAGCCGACGGATCGGCCCAGAACCGTTGCACGCCAAGGTTCAGCGCGACATCGTCGTGTGAGCCCGTGTAGCGGACGCCCACGTTGGCGAACGGATTGCGGCCGCCGAGCCGGTTGTGCACGATGTCCCGGAACGTGAACGTGGCGAAGTTCAGGTGTGACGCCAAAGTCCGCTCAGGCAACCGCGTCACCCCGAGGATGTCCTTGAGGTTCTGGGCCTGCTGAGCGGTGCGCTGCGCCGGCGGCGACTCGATCCCCGCGCATTCCTGCAGCCTGGCCCGCAGGCCGCTGCCGGTCATGGTCGAGTCCTCGCGCAGCCCCATCCACAGTGGATACTGCGGCTCGCTCGGCCGCGGGTGGTTGCCGCAGTAGTACTGGTAGACCACGCGCAGGTCGACCCGGTAGTTGTATCCGCGGCTACCGCCCGCGAGCACACCGTTGGTCAGCAGCACGCCGTCGTATTTGTGCTGTTCCGCCGCTTTCGCGGCGATGTTGCCGCCCCAGGACTGGCCGTGCAGCAGCGTCGTGCGTGGTTTGCCGAAGCTGCGGGTGAACTGCGCTCGCAGGTTCTCGGTGTCCTCGATGGCCATCTGGGTGCCGTAACCACCGCGCCGGTAGGACGAACCCGCCCAGGCGTGGCCCTCACGCACCAGCACCGACCAGCGGGTGAGGTCGTCGGTGCTGCGGTCCTGGGTCGGTGGGCCGAGGTCCGGTCCGCCGTGCGTGTGCAGGACGAGTGTGCCGTTCCAGTTCCGCGGAACGGCGATCGAGTAGTACGCGCCATGGGTGTCCTTGCCGCCGTGGCAAGTGGTCTCGGCGGGGAGGGTGGTGGGGCACGGCACCGTCTGCACCTGGTCGGCGGCTGGGACCGGGGACAGTCCCATCAGGAGGGCGGTGACGATCGAAACTGTGTGCATGGGTCCTCCGCGTGCTGCGCCGCGTCGCGCTGGCAGTGACCGTAGACACAGCGGCCGAAGCTCGCAGAGGTTGCGTTCATTGAGTTCACGGACCGGGGTCGAACGAGATGTCCCGCGCCGTGTCGACGAACTCCCTGATCGCCGTGTTGCGGGACGAACTGCGCCAGATCGGCACGACCGCCATCGGCGGCATGTCGTTGATCGGCACCACTTCCAAGCCGGGGAACACGAACCGGTCGAACACCGTGCCGATCGTGATGTACAGGCCGTGGCCGCGGGCCACCGCGGCGAGGAAGTCGTCGAGCGTCAGCTCGTTGCGGCCGGTCATCGTCGTGATGTCGGTCGCGAGCCGGTTCAGCGGCACACCGGACGGCGTCATGCTCGGCGTCCACGCCTCCAGCAACTCCGGCCGCCACGCGTTGCTCGGGTTCAGCAGCGGGTACCCGGCGAGCTGCTCGACGCTGATCGACTCGTTGCTGGCCAGCGGATGCCCGGACGGCACGACCACGCCACGCCCGACGCGGTGCAGCACCGGGCCGATGGTGCGGCCGGGGGCGTCGAGCGCCTTGCCGTCCCCGCCGGGACTCCAGATCAGTTCGACATCGGTGTCGATCGGCGGGACGTACCCGCTGACGCCGACGTCGAAGTGCACCATGGCGCGGAGCTTGACCGCGCAGCCGGGATGGCGGTGCTCGAAGGCGGACACGATCCGCGTGACGCCTTTCGCGCCGATCGACGGCATGTAGCCGACTGACAGCCGCACCTGGGCGTCCCGGGCCACCGCCTGGCACTCGGTCAGCGACGTCACGAGCATGTCGTAGCCGCGCTTGGCGCCGTCGTAGAACCGCAGGCCGACGTCGGTCAGCTGGACGTGCCCGCTCGTGCGCTCGAACAGCGCCGCGCCGATCTCCCGTTCGAGCGACCGGATCAGGCCGCCGACCCGTTCCTGCGAGACGCGCAGGCGGTGCGCGGTCCGGCCGAGATGCAGCTCGTCCGCGAGGACGAGGAAGGCATCCACTTCCCGTAACTCCACCCTGTGGCCCCCATGATCGCCCGGCGACGCCCATGGCTACATTAGCGGAGCAGGCAACAGTCCTAAATAGACATGCGGCGCCGTGCTCGCCACAGGCCGGGGCCACGCGGTCGGCTTGCCCCGCTACGAGGTGGTGAGTGCGACCTCGGCCGACTTCACCAGGACACTCACCGGTGTGCCGTCGGTGATGCCGAGGTCCTCGACGGCCTCACGGGTGATCGCCGCGGTGATCTCCTGCCCGCCGGGCAGCCGGGTCCTGACCGTGGCCATGACCTCGCCGGACCGGACGGCGCTCACCGTGCCCGCGGGCTGGTCGCGGATGCTCGATGCCATGATCGCGGACTGTGACCCGGTGGTCACGGTGCCGCGACCCGAGTCCGTTTCGCACCGATTCCAGGGTTCGTCGCATGACGAACGTCCGAGCGGGTTAGAGTCAATGGCGTGAACGTCGAGGTGACCCCACTGCCGGGACTGGGCACGCGTCAGGACTTCGTCTCCCGCGGCGGACGGCGGATCGGTGTGATCACCTATCGCGACGGCCGGATGGAGATGATCGTCTCCAAGCAGGACGACACCGACTCGTGCGTGGCCTCGATCCCGCTGACGGTCGAGGAGAGCGCGACGCTGGCGACCCTGCTCGGCGCGCCCCAGCTGGTGACGCAGCTGGAGGAGCAGAACAGGGACATCTCCGGCATCACCACCCGGCAGCTGCCGCTCGCGCCCGGCTCGCCCTACGACGGCAGGACCCTCGGTGACACGGCACTGCGCACCAGGACAGCTGTGTCGGTCGTCGCCGTGGTGCGTGGCGGTACAGCGCATCCATCGCCCCGGCCGGACTTCCGGCTCAGCGGCGGCGACATGCTCGTGACCGTCGGCACAGCCGACGGGCTGGGCAAGGCCGTCGAGGTGCTCGAGACCGGCTGACAGCCGGCCTGATCCACAAGGGGACAAGTGCACGACACCGCCATCTCCCTGATCGAACTGGGAGCGGTTTTCTTCGGCCTGGGCCTGCTCGGACGACTGGCGTGGAAGATCGGTATCTCACCGATCCCGCTGTACCTGCTCGGCGGTCTCGCGTTCGGGTCCGGCGGGCTGATCCCGTTGCACGGCATCGACGAGTTCGCCTCACTGGCGGGCGAGATCGGCGTGATCCTGCTGCTGTTGCTGCTCGGCCTGGAGTACTCGGCCAACGAGCTGGTCACAGGGATGCGCAGGGCGTGGCTGGCGGGACTGCTGGACCTGGTGCTCAACGCGTTGCCGGGCGCGGCCGTGGCGCTGCTGCTGGGCTGGGGCCCGGTCGGCGCGATCGCGATGGCGGGGGTCACGTACATCTCGTCGTCGGGGATCATCGCGAAGGTGCTGGGCGACCTCGGCAGGCTCGGTAACCGCGAAACACCTGTGGTGCTGTCGATCCTGGTGTTCGAGGACCTGGCGATGGCGGTGTACCTGCCGATCCTGACGGCGCTGCTGGCGGGCGCGACGCTGATGGGCGGGCTGACGGCGGTGGGCGTCTCGCTGATCGTGATCACGATCGTGCTGGTGATCGCGCTGAAGTTCGGTCGCTACGTCTCGATGCTGGTCGACAGCCCGGAGCCGGAGGTGTTCCTGCTGCGGGTGCTGGGAGCGGCGCTGCTGGTGGCGGGAGTGGCCTCGCAGCTGCAGGTGTCCGCGGCGGTGGGAGCGTTCCTGCTGGGCATCGCGATCTCCGGGTCGACGGCGGAGAACGCGACGAAGCTGCTGGAACCGTTGCGGGACTTGTTCGCCGCGATGTTCTTCGTGGTCTTCGGGCTGAACACGAACCCGACGACGATCCCGCCGGTGCTCGGCTGGGCGGTGGCGCTGGCGTTCGTGACGACGCTGACGAAGGTTGCCACCGGATGGTTCGCGGCCCGCCAGCAAGGCATCGGCCGGATGGGCCGGGCGAGGGCGGGGGCGGCACTGGTGGCACGCGGGGAGTTCTCCATCGTCATCGCGGGCCTGGCGGTGGCCGCGGGCGCGGTGGAAGACGAATTGGCCGCGCTGGCAACGGCATACGTGCTGCTGATGGCAGTGCTCGGACCGGTGGCCGCCCGTGTGGTCGAGCCGGTAGCCCGTGGCCTGCAACGCAAACTGCAGCCCCGCCCAGCCTAGCGGCCCGTCCCGAAACGCTTCTCGACGCCCAGCTTCTGCTGGCCGCACCGCAAACCCGGTTCAAGCCCCCTCCTGCGGCACGCCCAACGGAAACCAGGACCACCAACGTTCCGAGACGGGCGACCAGTCAGCCGGTCACAGGGACGATCCGTGCCCCGGCAAGCGAACCGTCGGAGATGTCAAGGACACCAAGGGTGCCGTACGGCTGGCGCCGCCGGTCGGTAGGCGAACCGGGGTTGAAGATCCGCACACCATCACCGGTCTGATCCATCGGAATGTGCGAGTGCCCGAACACGACAAGATCGGCACGGGGAAACCGCCGCCGCATCCGGGCGGTGCGGCCCGTGGCCTGCCCACTGTCATGAATCATGGCCACCGCCAAGCCACCCAAGTCAACCTCAAGCGTCTCGGACGCACCCCAGGCAGCCACATCCGGACCATCATTGTTGCCCTGCACGACATACACCGGTGCGAACTCAGCGAGCTCATCGAGAACATCCGGCGTACACACATCCCCAGCGTGCAGGATGACATCAGCATCCCGAAGATGCTCAGCGACACGAGGTGGACAAGACTTCCAGCGCCGAGGCGAATGAGTATCAGCAAGCACAACAACCCTCATCCACCAAACCTAACGGCCAACGCCACCACCGGCGATCCGCAGCAAGGAAGCCCACCACCCCAGCGAGTGCAGGGCAGCGAGGCAAAGAAGCGTGGACGAGGCCCGCAGCCGCGTGGCTGGTGGGGAGCGAGCACAGCGCCACCGGCGCTGGGAGTGCGCGCGGAGCGGTGTTGGCGGGGGCGGCAGAAGGTGACCACTCGCCAGAGTGAGTAAGGCAAAGAAAGCATGGACAAGATCTCGTGTGGAGGCTGGTACGCAACCAACACAGTGCACCCAGCGCTGGAAACAGAACCTCGGCCGGAAACTGCACTCCAACGTAACCGGCGGCGCTGACGCAATCAGACGATATCCGTTTATACCCAGCACACGGCGGCGGGCGACCCGTAGGTGGGCACGCTTACCTACTCACCCTGCGGCCCGCACGCTGGAAAGAAGACACGGCGAGTGAGCTGGAAAGAAGACACAGCGAGCTGGAAACCAGAACAGCGGAGGCCATGCGGGAGGGTGAGAGCATGGCGAGAGCCGAGCGTGGATCAAAGAGTGGCCGGTCCAGCAGCGGGCACGGCGGCGATGAGGCCGATCCCGGTGATCTCATTGGCGCATACGAAGAAGGCTTGCGCTGTACTTGATCAGCTAACCGTTGTTCCTGTTTTCGCTCGTCGCCCCGCTTTTCCAGCTCACCTGGCGCGTCTTCTTTCCAGCTCATCCGCTGTTTCCTCGTTCCAGCGTGCGGGTCGCATGGTGAGTATGTAAGCGTGCCTACTTGCCGCTGTGGCTGGGTGTAAACGGATATTGTCTGATTGCGTTGGCGCTGCTGGTTACGTACCAGCCATTCACGCGAGATCTTGTCCATGCTTTCTTCGCTGTACTCACTCCGATGGTTGGTCGCCTTTGGGTGCTTCTATTTATCGGGGGAGGAATGAGCGGAAGTCTTCCATTGCGCCTTCTACTACGTCGCATACTGGGCAGACCGAGGTTTTGGTCGGTTGCGAGGGCGGGCGCTCTACCGCGCGGGCCGATGGGTCCGTGGAGGGCGCCGCCGACGTGGTTCGCGGGGGAGTTTGCTTCGGCTTCTGTGTTGGTCCGGCGGCTCGGGATGGTTGCACGGTCGCTGTCATCGTCACCGTTGACGGCGGCACAGTCACTGCGGGCATCGTGATCGTTGGCAGCGCGGGGAGCAGTGGGGGCTCGGCGGCCACCTGCGTTACTCGCTTCGGTGTGTCGCTGACCAGTGAGATCACGACGACTCCTGCCGCGCACGCACCGAGCAGTGCGAGTGGGATTCGCATGGATCGCCGTTGTTTCGGTGCCCGAACCCTGTCCCGGCCGGTTTTCTTCGCGTGCCTCAGCGCTGTGTCTGCTTCGACTATGAGGGTTTGGATGTCGGTGGTCGGGTTTCCCGCCGCCACGCCGAAGGACGCCGTGATCGTGTCGATCCGCACTGTTCCGCCGTGTGTGGGGGCCTCCACCACGAGCGAGCGGATGTCCTGGCGCACCCGCTCAGTCACCGCCAGCGCTTCGTCCAGCACTGTGTCGGGCAACAGGATCAGGAACTCGTCACCGCCGTGCCCGCCGTAGCGGCCGACGAGATCGCCCTTGCGGGTCCGCTGCCTCAGAGTGTCCGCCACGGCCTTCAGCACCGCGTCTCCCGCCACGTGTCCGTAGCGGTCGTTCACGCGTTTGAAGTTGTCGAGGTCGACCACGACCAGCGCCGTCGATGGCGAGGCCGCCAGGACGTGGGGTGCTTGCTCGTCCCAACCCCACCTGTCCAGCAACAGGGTCAGCCGGTCGGTCGCCCACCGGCCGTGTGGCCGGCCGCACGAGTCGCAGCTGGACGAAGTGGTCATTTCGGGGCAGCCTCCCTTCGGCCGGTGAGACTATCGGTTGCCCGGTCATCACGCAGCGTCTCAGTGGGGTGAACCGGTGACCTGTCGGGTGATCTTCATTCATCCGGCCGTGCTGATCTGTCACAACTGTGCATGACGTGACAAAACCGGTGGGCGGACCTGTCATGGCTCGCCAAGTAACGGCAATTGCGTCAGAAGCCCAATTGCTGGCGCAGCACGGTCAGGGTGTGTGACGACTCGACGGTCCGCTCCTGGTCGGCTGCTGCGATTGCCTGAGCCAACGCGTCCCCGACCACCATGGCGGTCAACGACTCACCGGACATCCCGGTCGGGCTGTGCGGGGCGTAGAGCGACATGGTCACCTCGTCCGCGAGTTCGCCGGCCAGTTGGTCCGTGACCAGGACCGTCTTCGCGCCGACCGTCCGCGCCCGGTCGAGCAGGACCTCCATGTCGACGAGCATCCGGCCGGGCGCGAACAGCACCACCGCGTCGCCGTGTTCCATGTCCATCAGGTCGTCGGCGAGCTTGACCCGGCGGACTGGATGGGCCGGGCCCGCAGTCCGACGCGCCGCAGCTTCGACGCGAGGTGTTCGGCCGAGACCGATGACGCGCCGATGCCGTACGTCAGGACCTGCTCGGCCTCAAGGAGAATCCGCACGGCTGTCGCGTACGCGTCCGGGGAGTGGTTGCGGCGCGACAACTCGATCCGGTCGAGTGCCTCGCCGACCACCCGGTCCCACACCTGGTCCAGGTCGCCGCCGGTGGACTCGACACGCTGCCGCGCGCGTTCCTCCGGGGCCGTTTCCGTGGTGAACGGCGCCGCGACCTTGCCCTTGAGTTCGGCGAGACCGGTGTAGCCCAGCGCCTGCAGGGTGCGGATCACGGTGGCGTTGCTGGTCTTGCTCTCCGCGCCGATGTCCTGTGCGGACATGTGGAGCAGTCGTTCCGGCGTGATCGCCGAGAGTGATCGGCAGACACCTCGCGCCGCGGGGGAGAACTCGTCCCACTGCTCGCGGATCCGGGACCGCAGATCGGCCAGCGCCGGATTTCGTGTCACATTCGCCGCTGGTCGTGATGCGGCACGGCACCAACCGCTCGGCGGTGAAATCCCGCGACAACATGATCGAGTTCGCCGACGAGCACGGCGCGGTGATCCTCGCGCCGATCTTCCCCGCCGGGCTCGTCGACCCCGACGACATCCACAACTACAAGTTCATCGACTACCGCGGCATCCGGTTCGACCGCATGCTTCTGTCCAAAGTGGACGAAGTGGCCGAGCGGTTCCCTGTCGCGGCACGGCGGTTGCACCTGCACGGCTTCTCCGGCGGCGGCCAGTTCACCCACCGGCTGCTCTACCTGCACCCCGATCGGCTCGCGTCCGCGTCGATCGGCGCGCCCGGCTGGATCACGCAGCTCGACGACACCCTGCCGTGGTGGCTGGGCACCAAGGACTTCGAGCAGCGGTTCGGCGCGCCGATCGACTTCGGCGCGCTGCGCAGCGTACCCATCCAGCTGGTGGTCGGCTCGGCGGACACCGAGGCGTGGGAGATCGACAACCGGGGCGACTCCAACTGGATGGACGGCGTCGAGAAGACCGGCGGCACACGGATCGAGCGGCTGCGCACGCTGGAGCGCGGTTACCGGTCACACGGCCTCGACGTGACGTTCGACCTGGTCGACGGCGTCGGCCACATCGGGTCGCAGGTGCTAGGCGCGGTTCGCCGGTTCTTCGGCGAACACATCGGCCAGCGTGCCTAGCGTGACGTTGCGGCCGGACACGATCGCGACCGCCCGCCCGGCGACGTCGACCTTCCCGGCCAGCAGCGCCGCGACGGGCACCGCGCCCGCGCCCTCGGCGACCACGCCGTGGTTGGCCGCGAGGTAGCGGATGGCGTGCCGAAGCTCCGGTTCGGTGACCGTGACCAGCGAGTGGACGTGCTCGGTGATCAGGCCGACCGTCACCGAACCGGGCTCGAGGTTGCCGACAATGCCGTCGGCGAGCGTCTCGCCGACGGTTATCTCCACATCGTGGCCCGCGTTGACGGTTTCCGACATGGCGACGGACTCGGCCGACTCGACGCCGACGACGCGGACACCCGCCCGCTGCGACGCCCACAGGCCCAGGCCCGACGCGAGCCCACCGCCGCCGACCGCGCACACCACGGTCATCGGGCCGTCGACCTGGCTGTCGAGCTCGTAGCCGATGGTGGCTTGGCCCGCGATCACCGCCGGGTCGTTGTACGCCGACACGTACACCCCGTCGGTGAGGCTCAAGGCGTACTGCTCGGCGTCGTCGAACGAGCTCCCGACCTGGACCAGGGTGACGTTCTCGAACCCCTTGAGCTTGGCGACCTTGGCCGGTGAGGCGTTGCCGGACACCACGACCGTGGCGCGCATGCCGAGCAACGCGGACGCCGTGGCCACGCCGAGCCCGTGGTTGCCCGCCGAAGCGGTCACGACCTCGGCATCCGCGGGCAGGGCGCTCATCGCCGCGATCGCGCCCCGGATCTTGAACGAGCCACCCGGCTGCGCGGTCTCCAGTTTCAGCAGCACCTCCGCCGTGCTGTCCACAGGGGACGGCCGCAGCACGGCCGACACCCGCTGCCAGGCCGGAGGCAGGTCGTCGGTACCGGGAACACGCACAGGGCGGATCATGGGACGGGTCATTCGCCCAGGCTAGCGTTAAATCCGTTGAGCCAGACCAGGAGCAGGCCCTAACGTGGTCCTCGCACGGCGATGGGGGAGCTTACCGCTAACCAGGGGCCGATGGCGCCGCGAGGCGTGTCGGAGGGATAGCGCTCCCGCTCACCGTGCCCGCGAGGCCATGAAGCGACTTCCTGCCACTACCGCCGCTCGCCCACCAGCAGTCGCTTCGCTTTCCTCGCTTCGGCTTGGAGCCCGCCACTTCGGGGGAGGTGGCGGGCTCTTGCGCGTCCCGGTGCCGATCTGCTTGTCTCGGATCGACTGGGAGGTGCGCCATGAAGGTCCGACTGGTTCTGGCGGTCGCCTGCGCGTTGCTCGCCACCGCGCCCGCGGCGAGCGCGACGACGACCGAAGTCAAGATCCTGCAGGTGAACATCTGCAACAGCGGCCTCGCCGGGTGCTACACCGGCAAAGCGGTCGACCACGCGGTCTCCGTGATCGCATCGGCCCGGCCGCAGGTGCTGTCGGTCAACGAGTCCTGCGTCAGCGACATCGAACCGCTGCACAAGGCGATGGGCCCGTCGGCGGTCGCGTTCGTCGCGGCCCGGCGTCCGGACGGATCCCCAGTGCTGTGCACCAACGGCGAGCAGTACGGCAACATCGTCATGGTGCTCGCGGAACTCGCCGGGCCGGTCACCGCGACCGGCCTCTACGCCACGCAGGACACCAGCACCGAGCACCGCGCCTGGGCCTGCCTGCCCGCCGGGAAGATCGGCGCGTGCACGACCCACCTCTCGGCCCGCAGCGGCTCGACAGCGCTCGCCCAGTGCAAGGAACTGATGGCCAAGGTCGTCGACCACCCCAGGCCCGCCGTGGTCGCCGGCGACATGAATCTGCGCTACCGCGGCTGGCCGGACGTGCAGAGCTGCAATCCACCCGGTTTCTACCGCAAGGGCGACGGCGGCCTGCAGCACGTCTTCGTCAGCTCCGATCTGAAGTTCGTGCGCGGCACCCGGATCGACATGAACGGCACCACCGACCATCCGGGGTGGATGGTCACCGTGAAGATGGGCTGACGTATTCACTTTCGTCCCGCGCGGTAAATGTGCTTGACCCCATTCCCGGGGCCCGGCATGATTTGGCTACACACCGGGCAAGGAGAACAGTCATGGCGAACAAGCGACAGCGGGGACATGCCGCTGAGCAGTCGCCGTTCTCGTTGCGAGGGTGCGGTTCGATCAGTCGTGCGGGCTCCTCGCCGTGACATAGGTTCGTTGTCGCGCAACGGGAGCCGCCCACCGGGAACCACCGGTCAGGGCGGCTTTCGCTATCCGGCTGGTCCATTCTGCGGTCGTGGCGTACCAGGTGAACGCGCCAGGCTTCCACCCTGGAGAAGCGGGTTCGATTCCCGCCGGCCGTTCGTGCTTTCTTCAATTCCGTGAGCGTCTTCCAACGGCAGGATGTGTGCTTGCCATGCACACGATGCGGGTTCGATTCCCGTCGCTCGCACGCAGTTGTTCTGTGCCCGTTGGTCCAGTTGGCATGGACGCCGGACTCTGACTCCGGAGACCGAGGTTCGAACCCTTGACGGGCAGCGCGGCGGTAAACGCCCCTGTGGCGGAATGGCAGACGCACGCGACTCAAAATCGCGGGCCCGTCAGGGCGTGCAGGTTCGAGTCCTGCCAGGGGTACTGTCCGTTTTGGAGGGCTGGCCGAGTCTGGAAAGGCACCGGTTTGCTAAGCCGTGGTCCGGGGCGACACCCGGCGCGCGTTCGAATCGCGCGCCCTCCGCTCGCAGCAGCATTCACCAGGGAGACGATCGTGATCGACGCGCAGACGATCTTCCGCAGGACCATGCGGGTGCCGTTGGGCGACGGCGAGCCGGGCACCGGCTCCGGTGTCGCCCGGCAGATGGACGCCGCGCTGGTCGGGATGGGTTTCAAGGCCACGCGCGAGCTGCTCGAGCACGTCGGCGCGTTCGAGCCCCGCTCCGCCATGGACATCGCCCGCATGGTGATCAGGACCGTGCGCGAACTGGTGGGGGACACCGTTGCGCACAACGCGTACTTCATCAGGTTCCCCAAGGACGTCCCGGACACCGTGGAGTTCTGGGTGAAGTGCATGCGTGACGCGCTGGTGCCGCTGACCATCGACGGCCGGGTCGACCTGCTCCAGCTGCCGGGCTACGGCACCTACCAGCACACCTACGAGGAACTCCTTGCCGCGCACGACGAGCTCATCCCGTCGGCGAAGGACCGTGTCACCATCGTGCACCTCGGCGGCACCGTCGAGCAGGAGAGTGCGCGTCTGTTCCGTGACCTCGCGGGCAGCGTGACGCCGCTCGGCGAGAGCGACTTGGTACTGCTGGCGGAACTCGCGGCCCGGACGGGCGAACTGCCGGAAACCCTTCCGGTCAGGGACAACCGCGCGGTCGTCAACTCCGTGCGAATGGCGGCCGGGCAGCCGTTGGTGTTCGTGGACACCGTGACGGATGTGCTGCGGGTGGCGTGCCACGCCAGCGGCGGTGACGTCACTTTGCAGGAGCGCACCAAGTTCCGCGGTTTCAAGCGGCGTGAACGGCGTGTGCTGCTGGCAGCGCTGGACGCGGTGATCGCGGACAACGACGGCAAGCTCGGAGACGTCACCCGGTTCGCTGAGCGGTGGAAGCGGCTGGGCGAACGGCTGCACCCGCACGAGTACCCGCAGTTCCCCTGCGCGGCAGAGGTTTTCGCGGTCGCCCGCGGCGACCGCAGGTTCCAGTCGCTGGCCGGGCGGGCCGAGCAGGCGTACCGCACCGAAGGTGTGGTCGCTGCGGCGTCCGTGCTGTCCGACGCTCCCGGAATGCTGGTGCGGTCGATGGACCGGTTGTTGCGTGAAGCGGATCCGGCGCAGACCGAGCAGGTGCTCGAATTGGCCGGGAAGTCGCTGGGGGCGGTGTCGGGCCGTGTGTTGTGCTCGGTGCGTGAGCACTTCGCCAACCGCGCGTCGCCGGACTCGGCGCGTGTGTTCGCCTCCCGCGGCCGTCGTGCCTGGGTGGCCGGCGACAACCGCAAGCCGTTGCGGTCCATGGTGATCAACCGCGCGATCAGGATGCTGGACGCCGAACTGCTCGGCCGGGTGCCCGCCTGCGAGCGGATCGTGATCCACCCGGACGTGCTCGACGTGGCCGTGCCGTTGTCCGGCAAGGCCACGGAGGACGGTTTCGCCGTGCTGCCGCGCGGCACCCGGACTCCGGTGGACGGCGACGTGCTGCGGTTCTTCACGTACTGGCGCCAGCGCCGGGAACGGACGGACTTCGATCTGTCGGTTCTGTTGCTGAACAAGGACTTCCAGTATGCGGGGCACGTGTCGTGGACCAGCTACGACACCGGCGGCGCGGTGTACTCCGGTGACATCACCGAAGCCAAGGACGGTGCCACGGAGTTCATCGACGTCACGCTGGACGCCGTGTCGGCCAGGTACATCGTGCCGCAGGTGAACATCTACTCGGGAGAGGGGTTCGACCAGGTCGCCGAGTCGATGTTCGGCTGGATGACGCGGGAACGCGGCCAGGAAGGCGCGCCGTTCGAGCCACGCACGGTCCGGACGCGTTCGGACATGCGCGGTTCCAGCCGGGTCGCGTTGCCGATCGTGTTCGGCCGTGACGACGACGGCAGGTGGACGGCCACCTGGACGCACCTGTACCTGACCGGCTCGGTGAACTTCAACCGCGTCGAGGGACACATGAGCAACACCAGCAGGCTTGCCCGTGCCGTGTACGAGAAGCGCTACCTGACGATGTCGTACCTGATCAACTTGCTCGCGGTCAAAGCCGGCTCGGTGACCGTGTGGGAACCGGGCGTCCGGCTGGCCGAGCCGGTCGTGTTCATCGGGCTCGACCAGCCGGAAGGCCTGCCGGAGGGCTCGGAGGTGTTCACCCGGGATCGGCTCAACCGACTGGTCCCGGCGTAGTGGACTGGGACACGCGAGGCCATGGCGGAGCTTCCTTCTGCGCCTGTAACGCTTGTAGCTCCGCCGCTTTCCTCGCAGTCACGTGGACGAGGGCCCGCTCCGGCGGGCCCTCGTTTTCATGTCACGTCCCGCCGGACGGTGATCAGCCTGGCCGCGACAGCCGCGGCGACGGCGTAACCGATCATCAGCAACGCTCCCGCCCACACGGGCAGCAGGTCACCGGCGGGGGCGAACGCGCCGAGCGCGTCCCGGTTCCAGCCGCTGGCCGCCTTGCCCACACCGGTCGGCGTCCACCGCCCGACCGCGGGAACCAGCATGACCAGCGCCCATTCGGCGTAGAACACCCACACGAACGCGACCGTGATCGCGGCGACCATGTTGCGGATCAACGCGCCGGCACCCGCGCCGAACAGGCACCACAAGCCCGTGCTCAGCACCGAGCCCAGCAACACCGCTGGAATGTCCGGCGTCCACACGGGATAGTCGTACGCGGACAGCAGGATCGCCACGAGCGGTCCGGTCACCAGTGCGGCCAGCAGACCGACGGCAAGCCCGATCGCGCTGCTGGCCACCAGCTTCGCCGTGATCACACGCCCACGCCGTGGCGTGACGAGGAAGGCCCACGTGATCGTTCGATGCCGGTACTCGCTGGTGACCAGGAGGATGCCGAGGATCATCACGAACATGTAGCCCTGCTGGGCCATGCTGTACGCGGATTCGACGGCTCGTTCGTCCACCGTTTCCGGTTTGATGAACAGGACCACTTGCAGGACTGCCCACAGCGCGCACGCCATCACCGCGATGGCGGCCACCCACCGCATGGACCGGGTGATCCGCAGGAACTCGGCTTTCACCAGCGTGATCATGATCGCACCAGCTCCAGGTAGGCGTCCTCCAGGTTGCCGAAGTCGGTGATCGGTCCGGTCGCGAGCAGCTTGCCGTGGTTGATCACGACGACGGAGTCCACGGTCCTGGCCATCTCGGTGAGCACGTGGCTCGACACGAGCACGGCCCGGCCGTCGACCGCCAGCGCGCGCAGGAACCCGCGCAGCCAGTGGATGCCTTCCGGGTCAAGGCCGTTGGCGGGTTCGTCGAGAATCAGCACGGGCGGGTCGCCCAGCAGCGCGCTGGCGATCGCCAGCCGCTGCCGCATACCCAACGAGAACCCGCCGACCCGCCGCTTGGCGGCGTGCTGGAGATCCACCAGTTCCAGCACCCCGTCCACCCGCTCCGACGGGATCCCGGCCGCCGTGCTCAGCACACGCAGATGAGTACGCGCGGTGTGCGCCGGGTGGAACGCCGTGGACTCCAGCACCGCCCCGACGGACTTCATCGGCTCGGGCAGGTCCACGTACCTGCCGCCGTCGATCGTCGCGGTGCCCGAGGTCGGCGTGACCAGGCCGAGGATCATCCGCAGCGTGGTGGTCTTGCCCGCGCCGTTCGGGCCGAGGAACCCGGTGACCGCGCCGGGCCGGACGGTGAACGACAGGTCGGTCACCGCCTCGACGGCGCCGAAGCGCTTGCTCAGCTTCTGCACTGCTATCACGGCGACCAGCCTGCCGGTGGCGAACCTCCTGGTCATCGGCTCGTGGCTGGGTCTTGGGCGGGTGGAGAGGGCTCCACCCCGGGCTGGAGGTGCCGGTCCGGGAGCGGAGGTACCGTGAGCCCGTGGGCAGATGGCGGTACGCGGTGTGGGGCGTGGTCGTGCTGTATCTCGGCTCCGACCTCGTGGGTTCCGTCATCAACTCCACCCAGGTGCACGGCGTGGCCGGGGTTGTCCCCGACGGCGGCCTGCACGTTCTGGCGTTGGCGTGTGGGTACATCGCCTACCGCTGGGACAAGTACAGCGTCTGGCTGCTCGCCGTGACGGCCGTGCTGGGCCTGGCCGAGCACTTCCACACCCAGTTCGCCGGGACCAGCCTGATGTTCCTCGCGGTCTGGATGGCGCCGTTCCGGGCACGGCTGTGGCACGCGATTACGTTGACCGTGGCTGTGACGGCGGCGTACGTCGGCACATCGATGGCGGTCTCGCTGGACGGGTACGCGATCTTCGGCATCGGTTTCGCACTCGGCTGGGCCGGTTTCCTCGCCGCGGTGCTCAACCAGCTCGCGGTGACGCGCGCGCAGACCAGGGCGATCGCCGAGGCGCGGGCGCACACGGCGGTGCTGGGGGAGCGGCAGCGGCTGGCCCGTGAGATCCACGACATCCTGGCGCATTCGCTGTCCGCTCAGGTCGTGCACCTCGAAGGGGCGCGGCTGCTGCTGGAACGGGGCGCGGAGCGGGACGTGGTCCTCGATCGGGTCGTCCGGGCGGGAGATCTGGCCAGGTCGGGTTTGGAGGATTCCAAGCGGGCGGTCGCGGCGTTGCGAGGCGATCAGGCACCGCTGGCGGAGCAGTTGGAACAACTCGCCGACCAGTTCCGGGCGACCACCGGACGCGCGTGCGAGGTCACGGTGACCGGCGATGCCGGGCAGCTGACGCCGGAAGCCTGGCTCGCTGTGGTGCGCACGGCGCAGGAGGCGTTGACCAACGCCCACAAGCACGCGCCGCGGGCGTCGGTGTCCCTTGCCTTGCGGTGCGCGGCCGACTGGTGTGAATTGAACGTCGAGGACACCGGCGGGACAGCCGCCGGGACCGCGGGAAACGGGTACGGATTGGTGGGTATGCGGGAACGGGCCGAACTGATCGGCGGCACACTGGACGCCGGGCCGGTCGACGGTGGATTCCG
This sequence comes from Kibdelosporangium phytohabitans, assembly GCF_001302585.1. Taxonomy (GTDB): domain Bacteria; phylum Actinomycetota; class Actinomycetes; order Mycobacteriales; family Pseudonocardiaceae; genus Kibdelosporangium; species Kibdelosporangium phytohabitans. The sequence continues at coordinate 4,287,926 of NZ_CP012752.1, forward strand.
GGTGCGGCTGCGGGTCCCGGCATGACGCGGGTGGTCGTCGTCGACGATCAGACCGTCGTCAGGGAAGGGCTCGTGCTGCTGTTGCAGTTGCTGCCGGACATCGAGGTGGTTGGTTCGGCCGCGAGCGGCGAGGAAGCGCTGCGCCTGGTGGCGACCGAGAAACCGGACGTGGTGCTGATGGACCTCCGGATGCCCAAGATGGACGGTGTGGAGGCGACGAAACGGGTCCGTGCAGACCATCCGGGCACCCAGGTCGTCGTGCTGACCACGTACTCGGACGACGAGTCCGTGTTCGCGGCGCTGCGCGCGGGCGCACGCGGCTACCTCACCAAGGACGCGCGTGCGGGCGAGATCGCCGAGGCCATCGCGGCGGTCCGGCGCGGCGAGGCCCAGTTCGACCCGGCCATCCAGCGCAGGCTCGCCGAGCAGGTCACCAGCCGCCCGGCGAGCGGCGACTCGCTGCCGGACGGCCTGACACCGCGCGAAGCCGACGTGCTGCGGCTGATCGCGGAAGGCCGGTCGAACGCGGAGATCGCCGGGCACCTCGTGATCACCGAGGCGACCGTGAAGACGCACATCAACAACCTCTTCGCCAAGATCGGCGTGCGGGACCGCGCACAGGCGGTCACGTACGCGTTCCGGCGTGGCCTGGCCGGCTAGGCCCGATGCGGCAGCCCACGTGAAAACCCCCTTCCCGCAAGGGGAAGGGGGCGTCCATTGTGCGCAATGAGACGGTTCGCCCGCGTGCTGCCGCCGTGTGGAACGGGCCGCCGCGCGAGGGCTGCGGCGGCCCTTGTCTCGGTGTGCTCAGCAGCGCTTCCAGATGAACCGGAAGCGGCCGTTGGGGTTGCGGTCGGGGGAGTCCATCGAGATCCAGCTCGCCGTGGTCTGCGGGTTGGACGTTCCCGCGCTCACGCGAAGTGCGGTGTTGACGTTGAAGTACCGGTGGTCGTTGCAGGGGGCGTACACGACCGAACCGGGATCGGTGACGTCGGCTGTCGCCCAGTCACCGCGCTGCGGGCCGGTGAACGGGTGGATCCGCCGGGCAGTGGGGGTCTGGCCCTGGAAGTAGTAGTCCGCGCCCTGCCAGGCCTGTGCGCCCGCGGCGAGGCTGATCCGGCCGGAGTACTCGGCGCGCACGATCCCGAACGTGAACCCGGACGGTACCCGGACGTCCAGGCTGAGCTGGCAGTTCTTCCTGATGTCGGTCGGGTCGGCGCCGGGGCCGACCTTCGCGACGTATCCCTCGCGGTGGGTGAACGTGAACTCGGAGTTGTCGTCGGCGACATGGACCTCGGTCGAGCCGGCCGGGCAGCCCGATCCGTTCGCGGTCACGACGTGGACGGTGACCCTCCCGGCCGGGACCTCGTCAGCGGCCGTCGCCGTGGGGGTCTGCATGGATAAGGCCACGGCAAGGGCAAGCATCGTAGTGATCATTGAGGCACCTTTCGAACAAACCATTCCGGTAGCGGGCCCTGCACGCAGGGTAGCCCCATCGACGCATCTGAAAAGCCTACGGATGGAGCAATAGTTTTAGTCGAGGGCGTTGTCGGGCATTTTTTGAAACGTATTCAGGGGTTATGATCCTACGAAACGACCATTTCATTTCCCGGCACCGTCCATAACAGATTTACCCAGAATTCGGTGATGGCCGGTCCGGGTTTGCCACGCGGGCGAGCGAGGGTGGTCATCCGGTTCGTCGGCACGTTCATGTGGTCGTCCGCGCCGCGGCCAAAGCCGGTCCCGCGTAAGAACAAGTCGTGAATTAAGTGCCGATCACGTTGCGGGGCACCGGGTCTTGACTGGTGTAAACCATTTCAGTCTGACATATCCGCAGGTCAGCCGCTTGTCGGCGGTCCGGATATGCCGCACGTGCATGGCCTGCCGAAAGTGAACCCGGCCCGCGGATCCTCCGTAGTCATCGACAAGGCGGGAACTACCCGGACGGAGGTGGCCACAGTGGACGGTGGGCGAGATCGCTTGACTCGCACCGCAACCGGTTTATATGGTCCAGACCACTCGTGATCTACGCGAGCACGGACGGCAGGCGCGGGCCGTCCGCAATGCGAGGAGTTTCTTTTCCATGTCCCTGAAACGAAAGCTGTCCGTGACCGCCGCCGCGGCCGGAATCGCTCCCGTGCTGCTGGTCCTCGTGCCCGTCGGGCAGGCCGGCGCCCATGGATACATTTCGACGCCGGGCAGCCGCCAGGCGCAATGCGCGTCCGGCGTGGTGCCGTGCGGCTCGATCAAGTTCGAGCCGCAGAGCGTGGAAGGCCCCAAGGGGCTGAGCAGCTGCAACGGCGGGCTGGGCCAGTTCGCGGAGCTGAACGACGACAGCAAGCCGTGGCGCGCGACGTCGGTGGGCGGCACGGTCGACTTCACCTGGACCTTCACCGCACGTCACCGCACCGCGAACTACGAGTACTTCCTCAACGGCAAGCGGATCGCCACGATCGACGGCGGCGGCCAGCAGCCGGCACCGACGGTCAAGCACACCGTCAGCCTCGCCGGGGCGTCCGGACGCCAGAAGCTGCTGGCGGTGTGGAACATCGCCGACACGCCGAACGCGTTCTACTCGTGCGTCGACCTCCAGGTCGGTGGCGGCGGTTCGACCCCGCCGACCACCCCGCCGACCACCCCGCCGACCACGCAGCCGCCGACGACCCCGCCGACGACGCAGCCCCCGTCGTCCACACCGAAGCCGACCAGCAGCACACCGAAGCCGACGACGCCGACCCAGCAGCCTCCTTCGACGGGTGCCGAATGGCAGCCGGGGACGGCCTACGCGGCCGGTGCGGAGGTCACGTTCCAGGGTTCGCGGTTCCGCGTGCTCCAGCGGCACACCTCGCTGGCGGGCTGGGAACCGCCTGCGACGCCCGCGCTGTGGCAGAAACTCTGACCCCGGTGAAGCGTTTCCCCCTCGCCGTCGTGGCGAGCCTGACGGTGTTGCTGACCGGGTGTGGTGCGGGCGAGCCCGCGGCGCCGGACGCGCCGCCCCCGGCACCTGAAGCGGAGGTGGTCACGAGCGCGGACCACAACGACACCGACGTGATGTTCCTGCAGATGATGGTGCCGCACCACACGCAGGGCATGGAGATGGTCCGGCTGGCCGAGAAGCAGGCCACGCGGCCGGAGATCAAGGACCTCGTCGCCGCGATCGGGGTGACGCAGGCCGACGAGGCGAAGTCGATGGCCGGCTGGCTGGCCCAGTGGGGCAAGCCGGCCACGGCGGACCCGGACGCCGGCGCGCACGCCGACCACGGCGGGCTGCCCGCGACCAACCCCGAGGTGATCGCGGACTTGGCGAAGTCCACGGGAACGGAGTTCGAGGGCAAGTTCCTCAACCTGTTCACCGGCCACCAGGGCGCCGCGGTGGAAATGGCGCAGCGTGAACTCAAGCAGGGCGCGAGCGGGCCGGTGAAGGAGCTGGCCGACCGGATCGTGAAGTCGAGGACGGGCCAGATCCAGCAGATGCTGACCCTGCTCGGTCAGCAGTAGAGCCGAAGGGCCAGGTGCGCCCAAACGCGAGGGTTGGGCGCACCGGCTACGGACAGCAACAACCTGGAAACGGAGGATGACTGACACGGGGGAGGTGAAGGACTAGGGTATGGGCCAGCTACCGACGCAACATCCCCACGAAGGGACCGCAACGGTGTCCGAGAACGGCCTGCTCGACTGGCACGTGCAGCACGACACCGACGTGGTCGTCCTGACCGTCGCCGGGGAGATAGACCTGGCGACCGAGGAGGACTTCGCCGAAGCGCTGGACTGCGCGCTGGCGGCGGAGGCGGCGGTGCTGCTGGTGAACCTGGTGAAGGTGACGTTCCTCGGCTCGGCCGCCCTGCACGTGCTGCTGGAGGCCAACGCGAAGGCCCGGCGCCAGAGCCGCGCGTTCCGCGTGGCTCACGGCGGCTCGTTCGCCGCCCACGTGATCGCGGTCGCGGGTCTGGACCAAGTGCTTGAGGTGTTCGACAGCCCGGAAGCCGCGCTGTCCTGGGTGCCCGCGCCGTCGGATGGCCGCCACGACGCCGCCGTGCGTGACATCCGCTGAGCAGCACACCTTTCTTTGTCCACTGTGGACTGAATAGTCGAGGATACGGAAACGGCGGAAAAGCAAGGGTTTTGCGCAAGCAAAGACCTATGTGCGAGCGGATCCCGCACCTCGCTAGCGTCGGCGGCTGTCCGACTCGAGTGAGGGATTTCCGTTGAGAATTCTTGTGACCGGAGCCACCGGCACCGTGGGCAGGCACGTCGTCGACCAGTTGCTCACCGCGGGCGCGACCGTCCGCGCGCTGACGAGAGACCCCGCGTCCGCGCGCCTGCCCGCGAAGGTCGAACTCGTCCGCGGTGACCTCGGCTCGCCGAGTGCCGGCGTGTTCCGCGGCGTCGACCGGCTGTTCCTGTTGTCCGCCGGTGACTCGGCGCGCGTGGTCGACCTGGCCCGCGAGGCGGGCGTGCGGCGGATCGTCACGCTCACGTCGGCCGGCATCGCCGACGAATACCAGGAGACCGAGCGGTCGGTCGAGAAGTCCGGCCTCGAGTGGACCCACGTCCGGCCGGGCATGTTCGCGGCGAACCTGCTCGACTGGGCCCGCGGCATCAAGGCCGGCGGCGTCGTCCGCGAGCCGTGCGCCCAGGCGAGGCAGACCCCCGTCCACGAACAGGACATCGCGGCCGTCGCCGCGACCGCACTGCTGTTCGACGGCCACAATGGACACACGTACACCCTGTCCGGCCCCGAATCGCTGAGCAAACCGGAGCAGGCCGCCGCGATCGGCGCGGCGATCGGCCTCGACGTCCGGTTCGAGGAGCTGACACCGCACGAGTGGCGGGCCCGCTCCGGTGTGCCCGATCTCGTCGCGGACTTCCTGCTGGACATCTGGCAGCGCGCCACCACGCGGCCGGAACCGGTCCTGCCGACCGTCGAGGAGGTGCTCGGCAGGCCGGCGAGGACGGTCACCGAATGGGCCGTCGACCACGCGGGGGACTTCCGGTGACGTGGCACGAACATGTCACGCCAGGCCCGCCTTCACACGCCCGCGTATCGTGGGGACATGATCGAGCTGCTTCGTTCCAATGACCCGGTTCTGATGTCGTTCGCTGCTTCCGTCCTGAAGGACGCGGGGATCGAGCACAACCACACCGACAGCCACATGAGCGTGATCGACGGCTCCATCGGTGCGTTGCAGCAGCGCCTCCTCGTCGCCGAGGACCGGCGCGCGGAAGCCGAGCGGCTGCTGACCGAAGCGGGCGTCCGGCTCACGACGTGACGCGGCGCCTGCGGTTCCACACCCGCACCACCACGGGCGTGAGCAGGAGCAGCAGCAGCGAGAAGTAGTTCACGCCCGGCACGGCCAGTGCCAGCACCAGTGCGACGACGATCAGTACTGTGGTGGCGACGCCGCTGGCCAGGTACTGGTCGTCGAGCGGGTTCTCGGGGTCCTGAATGTCCGGATCGCGGTGGATCAACAAGGTCAGCGCGCTGAGGCAGATGCTGCTGGCCAGAACCGTACCCATGTAGAACGCCACAGTGAAGTGCTCGCCGCCGTACCGGCCGACGAGTTCGGTCGGGAACGGCAGCAGCACAGTGGTGAACAGCCAGCCGATGTTCCACAGGACCAGGCTGTTGGAGTATCGCTTGACGTGCGCGAACATCCGGTGGTGGGTCAGCCAGAGCCGCGCGATCACCACGAAACTCAGCACGAAGCTGCCGATCTGGTCCCGGTGGTGGGTGAGGACCTCGACGGGGTGCTTGAGGGGCTCGTTGGCCAGTTCGACGAGCGGCAGGACGAGCAGGGTGATCGCGATCGCCGCGACGGCGTCGGTGAACAGCACCAGCCGATCCGGATTGCGGGACATTGTTTCGTGCACGCGCGCAATCTAACCCGGACTACCGAGCCGGTGCATCGTAGGCGTCGTGCCAGTTCCACCACTCGTACGGCGGCGTCTGCGGGTATCCGTCGGGCGAGTCCTCCCACGTCTCCTGCCGCCCGAGCGCGGTGATGTCCAGGTAGCTCCACGTGCTGCCCATCGCCTCGTCGCCGCGGTTGTCCACGAAGTACGTGCGGAACACGTCGTCGCCCTGGCGGATGAACGCGTTCGTGCCGTGCAGTTCGCTCACCCCGAAGTCGGTGTCGAAGTCGTCCGTCACCGTGTACCAGGGCATCGTCCAGCCCATTCGTGCCGTCATGCGCCGGATGTCGGCTTGTGGCGCCCGTGACGCGAACGCGAGGGTGGTGTCCCGTGCGTGCAGATGGGCGATATGGGCGACCTGGTCGGCCACCAGGGAACAGCCCTTGCAGCCGTGCTCGGGCCAGCCGTGCACACCGGGCTCGAAGAACGCGCGGTACAGGATCAGCTGACGGCGTCCTTCGAACAGGTCGAGCAGGCTCGCTGTGCCGTCAGGGCCTTCGAACGCGTACGTCTTGCGCACTGCCAGCCACGGCATCCGCCTGCGTTCGGCGGCGAGCGCGTCCCGTGCCTTGGTCATCTCCTTCTCGCGCACGAGCAGTTCCAGACGTGCGGTGTGCCATTCCTCGGCGCTGACGATCGGCGGAGTGTGCATTGTGGATCTTCCTTTCCCTCATGCCGTCCGGCGCAGCCGCAGCCAGACGAGCGCGGTGCTGGCCAGCGTGACCAACACGTTGACAGTCAATGCGAAGCGGATCCCCGGCAACTCGGCCGCCTGGGTCGCGGCCACCGCGGCGAGTACCGGGATCCCGACGGTGATGGCGACCTGTTGCGTCATCGAGGTGAGGCCGGTCGCCAGGCCTTGTTCCTCGTCCGGCAGTCCGGACGTCGCCGTCACCGTGTACGCCACGATCGCCGCGACGTGCCCGAAGAACCCGAACAACAGCGCCGGGACCACGATCGCGAGCGCGACCCGGTCGGTGCCGGTGAACACCAGCGGGAGCGTGGCCAGCCCCTGTACGGTCATGCCCGCGGCCAGCACCACGCGGCTGCCGAACCGGCCGATGAACCGCCCGGCGAGCACGCCCGCGATGACCGACGCGCAGCCGGGCAGGCCGAAGACCAGCCCGGTGGCCAAAGGGGACAGACCGAGCACCCGCTGCAGGTACAGCGTCAGCAGGAAGATCATCGCCGGTTCCATCGCGAAGACCACGAACCCGGCGTAGTTCCCCCACTTCACCGACGGCCGCCGGAGGATCCGCAGCGACGCCAGCGGCGCGGGCGAGCGCAGTTCGATCAGCCAGAACGCGACGAGCAGCAGCACGCCGACGGCTCCCGCCACGACGCTTCGCTCGATCACCGCGTAGATCACGGCGAGCAGACCACCGGTCACCGTCACGGCGCCGGGCACGTCCAGCTTCGCCCGCTCGGGCACCGTGCTCTCGTTGATCACGAACGGTGTGGCGAGCAGTACCGCGACGGCGACCGGAACGTTGACGAAGAACGCGGCACGCCAGCCGAGCGCACCGATCAGGGCCCCACCGGCCAACGCGCCGACGGTGAACCCGCCGGACAGCAGCGCGCCGTTGAGACCGAGCACCTTGGCGCGCATCGCGCCTTCCGTGAACGTCGTGGTGATCAGGGACAACCCCGCCGGAAGCGTCATCGCGGTGGCGAAGCCCTGCAGGACCCGTGCGGTCAGGAGCATCTCGGGGTTCGTGGCGAACCCGCCGAGCAGCGACGCCCCGGTCAGCAGCACCATGCCGGTCATGAACAGCCTGCGGCGGCCGAACAGGTCCGCCAACCGGCCGAACAGCAGGCTGAACCCCGCCGCGGGCAGCGCGTAGGCGGACGCGACCCACGCCAGCGCACCCGGTGGCAGGCCGACACCCGTGCCGACCTCGGGCAACGCCACGTTCAGGATCGAGAAGTCCACGGACAGCATGAACCCCGCGCCGAGCAGCACCAGCAATGTCACCCGTTGACGGGCGTCGAAGCGTGGCGCGACGGCGACAACCATGATGAACCTCCACCCAGTAGCAACCTACGGGTTGCCACACTATGGCAACCGAAAGGTTGCGTCAATGGGTGGTGCTACCCGGTGTCGATCCGGCTCCCGGGCGGGCACACCAGCGCGTCCACTGGGGATCGGCGACGAATTCGTAGAATCCGGGTGGAAGTCACACCGGTCGAGGGGGAGCGTGACCATGAGTCGGGCGTTGCTGATCGATTTCGACGGCGTGCTGCGCCACCGCGACCCGGAGATCGCCGCCCGCTGTGAACGGCAGGCGGGTCTGCCCGCGGGAAGCCTGCTGGCCACCGCGTTCCGGCCCGAACTGCTGACAGCCGCTGCCACGGGCGAGATCACCCAACGGGAATGGCAGGACCGCATCGCGCACGCGTTGACCGAACGCTTCCCCGGTGCTGACGTCACGGCCGCGGTCGCCGAGTGCTTCGGCCACGTCGGATACATCGACGAAGAGGTGCTGGCGATCGTCGACGCCGTTCGTCCGCACGCGACGGTGTGCCTGATCAGCAACGCCACCGACCGGCTGCACCGGGATCTGGCCGCGCTGGGCATCGCCGACCGGTTCGAGCACGCGGTCGCCTCGGCGGACCTCGGGGTGACCAAACCGGACCCGCGTGTCTTCGCCGCGTTGGCGCGCTTGGCGGGTGCGCCCGCCAAGCGCTGCCTGATGGTCGACGACACCCCGGCCAACACCGAGGCGGCGCGGCGGGCCGGGATGACCGGCCACACGTTCACGTCGGCGGCGAATCTGAAGGACGCCGTCGACGACTGGCTGGACAAGGATCTCGTGACCATGGCGGCGCAGGAGGTCGACCGCAAGGCCGTCCGGGTGCTGTGCCTCGACCCGCAGGACCGGTTGCTGCTGATGCACTGGCACGACCCGGTCAGCGGCGACCACTTCTGGGAGCCGACCGGCGGTGGCGTGGAACCCGGTGAGAGCACCAGCGCGGCGGCCCGGCGGGAAGTCCTCGAGGAGACCGGTCTGCTCGACATCGACCTCGACGAGGAAGGTGTGCCGGTGCGCCGCGACTACATGTGGCGCGGCAAGTGGTTCCGCAGCCACGAGGAGTTCTTCGTCGCCCGCGTCCGGGCGGGCCACGCCACCGCCGAGACCGCCCTGACCGAGTCCGAAGTCGAGACCCTGCTCGACATCCGCTGGTGGACCTGGCCGGAGTTGCTCGGCAGCACCGAACGGATCGAGCCGGCGGACATCGTCCCGGTCCTGCGCCGGCTTGCTCCGGACGGCCCGTGGCGCTCGGTCACGCGCGTGTCCGATACGTTCAAGACGGGTGAGGCACAGTAGAAGGCGTGGTAGATATCGCCAAGGCCGCGTCGTTCATGGCCACTCATGGCCGTGTGCTCGACCGCCGCCGTTTCGAACTGCTCATGGGCGCCGCCGACGCGGACGCCGCGCTCGCCGCTGTGGATGCCTACCGCAATCCCGACGGCGGGTACGGCTGGGGCCTGGAACCGGACCTGCGTGCGCCGGAAAGCCAGCCTGGCGGCGCATTGCACGCCCTCGAGGTGTTCGCCGAAGTGGGTACGCCGACCCCGCGCGCGGTGCAGGTGTGCGACTGGCTGGGGACGATCTCGACGCCGGACGGCGGCGTCCCGTTCGCGTTGCCGGTCGCCGATCCCGCCGGGTGCGCGCCTTTCTGGCTGCAGGCCGATCCTGACACCGCCGCGTTGCAGAGCACGGCGTTCGTGACCGCGGTGGCGTTGCGGGTGGCCCGGCACGACCCGGCCGTGGCCGCGCACCCGTGGCTGCGTGACGCGGTCGCGTACTGCTTCCGGACGATCGGGGCGATCCGGCAGCGACCGTTCGCCATCGAACTGTGCTTCGCCATCCAGGTGCTCGACGCCGCGCACGACACGTATCCCGAGGCCGCCGCGCTGCTCGACCACATCGGACAGTTCGTCCCCGCTGACGGGCTGCTCCCCGTCGACGGCGGCAAGGAAGGTGAAACGCTGCGGGCCCTGGACTTCTCACCGCTGCCGGACTGCCCGTCGAGGCGGCTGGTCACACCGGAGGTCGTCGCCGCCGAACTGACCCGCCTCGCCGGCGCCCAGCAGCCGGACGGCGGCTGGACGGTCGACTTCCACAGCTACTCACCGGCCGCTGAGCTGGAATGGCGTGGCTACCGCACGGTGGCGGCGCTGTCCACGTTGCGGCACAACGGGGTACTTCCGTAGGTCCTGAAGTCGATCCAAAGGATGACGCCGTGTCCGGTGTCGCTGCGTCATCCTCAGTCGGTGATGCTCAAGCTGATGACGGTCGGCGTGCTCGCCGCGGCTTCGGTCGTTCCCGCCACCGCCGCTGCCGCGCCCGCGAACAGCCTTGTGGCGCAAGCTGATGCCGCCCCGACGCCGGTGCTGAACTGGGCACCGTGCACCGAGGAAGGGCTTCGCCAGTACGAGTGCGCGGTCGCGCAAGTGCCTCTGGACTACGCGAAACCCCGTGGCGCGAAACTGGGACTGTCGGTGTTGCGGCAGCGTGCGACAGGCAAGCGGATCGGGACCCTGTTCACCGCGGTCGGCGGCCCCGGTGGGTCCGGGGTGGACGCGGCGCGCCACGGGCTCGTCTCGAAACAGCTGGCCGGCCGCTTCGACGTGGTGACGTTCGACCAGCGCGGCATCATGCGCAGCCGCCAGGTGCGGTGCTTCGCCACACCGCAGGACCAGGACCGGTTCTGGGAAACGCTGCCCATGCCGCCGGTCGGCGCGGCCGAGGAGGGGCAGACCCGCAAGGGCAGCAAGGCCTTGGCCGACGGGTGCGCGCGGCACAGCGGCGACCTCGTCGGCCACCTGACCACAGTGGACGCTGCTCGGGACCTGGATCTGCTGCGGCGCGCGGTGGGCGACCAGAAGCTGACGTACACGGGTGGCTCGTACGCGAGCTACCTCGGCGAGGTCTACGGTGCGCTGTTCGGCGACCGGGTTCGTGCGCTGCAACTCAACGCCATGATCGATCCCGTCGCCTACACGCAGTCGAATGTGCACACGGCATGGGAACGGGCGCGGGGCACGGCTGGGGTGTTCGCCGAGTTCGCCAGGCTGTGCACCGCCGCGGGCAAGCCCGCGTGCGCGTTCGCCGGGCCGGATGTCGCCGGTCGCGACGCGTCGCTGTTGGCGCGGTTGAAGCGGGGACCGATCCAGGTCGGCAAGGGCGATGCCGCCATCCCGGTCCGGTACCGCGACATCCTCCCCGCCCAGGTGAACATGCTGTACGACACCCGCGAAGGGTGGCCCGCGCTGGCGCAGCTGCTCGACGCGGTCGAGCGCGGCGTGGACGGCGATCCCGGCGTGGTCAAGGACATCCTCGGCGCGACGGCCTACCGCCTGGACTTCCTGTCCGCGTTCACCGCCATCACGTGTGCCGACGTCGACCACCCGAAGCAGCCGGGCGCGTGGCCGACGATGACGAAGGTGCTCGATCTCGCCGTACCGGACTACGGGCGGTTCTGGCTCTACCCGGGGCAGCCGTGCGCTTCGTGGCCCACACCGCCGCAGCGGTACACCGGTCCTTGGCGGCTGCGGTCGGACGTGCCCGCGCTGCTGATCAACAACCGGTTCGACCCCGTGACCCCGTTGAGCTCTGCGGTCAAGGCGCAGCGGGCGATGGGCAACACCAGGCTGGTCGTGGTCGACGGCCACGGGCACGCCGTCACGGGCGCCTGCACCGATCGGATCAGGGACGCGTACCTGATCGACCTCCGGGTGCCGCCGCAGGGCACGACCTGCGAACCGGACCGGCAGCCCTTCACCGATGGTGTATGAAAGATCAGGTGACCAGTCTCGCCACTGTCTTCCGCCCCCAGATGCCACCGGAAAGCCTGCGCGGTTTCGTGCGCGCGGTCGAGGACGCCGGGTTCGACGAGCTGTGGGTGTGGGAGGACTGCTTCCTGGAAAGCGGGATCGCCACCGCGGCGACCGCGCTCGCGCTGTCCGATCGGCTGAAGGTCGGCGTCGGGCTGCTTCCGGTGCCGCTGCGCAACGTCGCACTGGCCACAATGGAAGCGGCCACGCTGTACCGGCTGTTTCCGGGCCGGGTCCTGCTCGGTCTCGGCCACGGTGTCCAGGACTGGATGGGGCAGGTCGGTGCCCGTGCCGAGTCGCCGTTGACGCTCCTGCGGGAGTACGCGGTGGCGATGCGGTCGTTGCTCGCCGGAGGACGCGTGACCACTGAGGGCCGGTACGTCAAGCTGCGTGATGTCGAGCTGGGCTGGCCGCCGCAGACCGTGCCGCCGCTGTACGTCGGAGCGACCGGGCCGCGGTCGGTCCGGCTGTCCGGTGAGGTCGCGGACGCGACGATCCTCACCAGTGCGACAACGCCGGACGTCCTGCGCACGGCGCGGCAGCTGATCGACGAAGGCCGTGCCGCCGCGGGCAGGAGCGGGCACCACCACGTGGTCGTCTCGTTGCTGACCGCGACCGGAGCTGGTGCGGCCGAACGGCTCGCGGCCGACAACGAAGGGGCCCAGGCGGGTGTGGCGGGCAACGCGGAGCAGGTCGCCGCGGCCGTGCGGCGGCTGGCCGAAGCCGGTGCGGACACCGTGGTCCTGCAGCCGACCGCGGACGAGCCGGATCCGGCGGGGTTCGTGCGGTTCGCGGCCGAGCAGGTCCGTCCGTTGATCTGACCTTTCATATAAGTGGCCGCTTACTTTGTGCCGCTATAATCCCGTCATGGACGATCAGCCGTTGACCGCGCGAGAGGAAGCCTTGTGGCGTGCGCTCGCGCGGTTGATGGTGTCGCTCCCCCGAGCGCTCGACGACGACCTGCTGCGCAACACCGGACTGTCGCTGACCGACTACTCCGTCCTCATGCACCTGTCGGAAGCGCAGAACCGGCAGCTGCGGATGGCCGACCTCGCCACCGCGACCGCCTTGTCGGCGAGCCGGATCACCCGGGTCGTCGACAACCTGCAAGCCAGGGGCCTGACGGAGAAACGCCGGACGGACACCGACGGCAGGGGGTACAACGCCGTCCTGACGCCCGCGGGGTTCGAGCGGCTGCGGTCCGCGTATCCCACCCACCTGGCCAGCGTGCGGCGGCGCGTGGTCGACCTGATCGATCCCGACGTGACCGGCCCGGTCGGCAGGCAACTCGCCGCCGTGGCCGAACGTCTGTACTCGGAATGCAAACGCCAGGCTTGAGACGCGGGGCGGTGGGGGAGTGTCCGGGACAGGTGTGCGCCGAAGGGCGCTCGGGCTGATCGCGACCCTCGCGCTCAGCTTCGCGATGCTGATGGGCACGGCCGACGCCGTGCCCGCGCCGATGATCGGCCCGGCACAGGGTGACGCGTTGCACGTGATGTCCTACAACCTGCGGTTCGCGTCGAACGCGAAACCGAACTCGTGGGCCCGGCGCCGCCCGGTGATGGCCGAACTGCTCAACCGCGAGCTGCCGACACTGCTGGGAACCCAGGAGGGCCTCTACGACCAGTTGCGGGACATCGACCGCGACCTGCCGTCGTACTACGAGTGGATCGGCATCGGCCGCGACGGCGGCACCAAGGACGAGTTCACCGCGCTGTTCTACGACTCGCGGCGGCTCGAAGCGCTGGAGCTGCACCACTTCTGGCTGTCGGACACGCCGGACGTGCCCGGTTCGATGTCGTGGGGCAACCTCGTGCCCAGGATGGTGACGTGGGCGAGGTTCCGCGATCTGCGCACCGGCAGGGAGTTCGCGGGCGTCAACACCCACTTCGACAACCACTCCGAGGAAGCGGGCATCCGCAGCGCGTACCTGGTTCGCACCAGGATCGGCGAGTTCGCGCCAGGACTGCCGGTGCTGCTGATCGGCGACTTCAACGACCCGGCCACGCGCTCGCGCAGCTACCACGTGCTGGTGACCGAAGGCGGCTTCGCCGACTCGTGGACCGCGGCACGGCAGCGGCTGAGCCCGCTGTACTCCACCTACCACGGCTATCGGGGCATCCGGCCGGGCGGCAGCCGGATCGACTGGATCCTCACCAAGGGCGCGACCACGAGCTTCGCCGCGATCAACACGTTCGCCGCGGACGCCCAGATCCCGTCCGACCACTTCCCGATCCAGGCACTGGTCACCCTCGCCTGACCGATTCCCGCAGCCACTGTGGCCTTTGTCGTGCACGCCGTGCTAGCTGGACACCGACACGACGGTGTCGTCGAAGCGGGCGGACGCGAGGTCGGCGACCTTGCCGCGGACGGTCACCGACTTGCCGGTGCAGTCCCGCCCTGACCACAGCGTGATCCACCCGCTTGAGGTGACCGACGACGTCACACCGGGCCTGGGCAGGTTCACGCAGCCACGGCCCGTCACGGCCTGCGTGGGCTCGCTGTCGTCGAACGCCGTGCCGTCGAACAGGATCGTGCTGCTGGCCCGTTCACCGGACGGGCTGAGGCCGAACCACCTCCGGCCCACGCCGTGCCCTGTGGTGTCTCCGGGCCTGGTGTCCGCCGCGTGCCGGTAGACCGGCCAGCCGCCGACGGTGACCTGCAGCGCCCCGTCGCTCCGGCGAACCACGCCGACGCTGGCTTTCCGGACACCGTCAAGGAAGATCCGGCCGTTGGCCGCCACGGTCACCGGCCGCCACGCCGTCGCGCAGTCGCCGTCACAGTGGGATCGCGGTGGGTTCGAGCTGTCGTCGTCGAAGCGGTACAGCGTCAGGCCCGCTGCGTCGACCAGCACCGGGTCCAGCGCACCGGACTTGCCGACGCCCAGTTGTGCCCAGCCTTCGGAGTCCGGTGCGACGTTGTACATCCGCGCTGTCCCGGACAGCAGCAGCGGTGTGGGCTCGGCCTTGGCGGGAATGTTCTTCTCGACCGCCAAGGCCGAGGTGTCCTGTGGTGGTTCCTGGTGGGTGCAGGCGGTGACGCCGACCGCCAGCAGCGCGACGAGAACCGCGGAGTGCTTGCGCGCCATGGGAACTCCCTCCAGGAGCGACTCGCTGTCCGCCTCACACGCGAACCGGGCCGGGCCGGTTCAGAAGAATCTTGGACCGATTGACGTGTGACTCGTGTCACATAGATTGGGGTGAGCCGTTGCGGCGCAGCACGCGTGTGGGTCGGGAACTGGAAGAGGCCGTGGAGGTGGGTACGGATGGGCGGGGTGAGACCTCGGCACCGTCAAGTCGCCGACGAAGCACTGGTCCGGACACTGTTCGAGGAGCACGGCCGGGCGATGCTCGCGTACGCGCAGCGGCTGACCGGCGACCGCGCCACGGCCGAGGACGTCGTGCAGGAGGCGCTGATCCGGGCGTGGAAACACCCGGACGCCCTGGTCAACGGCAAGGGCTCGGTCCGCGGCTGGCTGCTGACAGTGGTGCGCAACCTCGTGCTCGACGGGGTGCGGGCGCGCAACGCCCGGCCGAAGGAAGTCGCCGAGTCACCCGCCACGGTGGCGGTCGAGAAGGACCACGCCGACCGGGTCGTCAACTCGCTCGTCGTGCTCGGTGCCCTCGAACAGCTGCCGGACGCGCACCGGTCGGTGCTCGTCGAGATCTACGTCCGCGGGCAGAGCGTCAGCGAGACCGCGGAAACCCTCGGTATACCACCGGGAACGGTGAAGTCGCGGTCCTACTACGGCTTACGGGCGTTGCGTGACCTGTTCACCGCGCGGGGTACCGGGATGGAAGGAGTGGCCTGATGAGCACGTCCGACCAGCAGCACGTGGACATCGACGCCTTCGTCGCCGGCCAGCTGCCACCGGATCAGGCCGCCGAGGTGCGACAGCACGTCGACGGGTGCGCGGAGTGCCGGCAGGAGACGGACACATTGCGACAGATGCAGGAGTTTCTCGGCGAAGTGCCGCAGGAGGCACTGCTGGAGGGGTATCCGGAGGACGCGGACCTGGTCCTGCAACGGACTCTGCACCGGATGCGGAAGGAATCGTCGGCCACCCAGCGCCGCAGCCGTTTTCTCACCACCGCGGCCGCCGCAGTCGCGGCGGCGGCACTGGTCGGCGGCGGTGTCCTGCTCGGCCAGTCCACGACCACCGAACCGACCGCGCTGCCCACACCACCGCCCGCCACTCAGCCGTCCGGCGTGAAACTCGCCAGCGGCACCGACGGCACGACCGGCGCGAAGATGGCGGTCCGGATCACCCCGGCCGCGGGCTGGGTACGTGTCAGCGCCACGGTCAGCGGCATCCCGGCAGGGGAGCCGTGCAGGTTGTTCATCGTGAGCAAGGACGGCACACGGGAGTCCGCGGGCAGTTGGACCGTGCCACCGAAGGAGAAACCCGAAGGCACCACACTGGACGGTTCGGCGTTCGTGGCGCCGCCGGACGTCGCTGGTGTGCTGGTCGAGAGCACCACGGGGAAACGGTATGTCAGCGTGACGATCTGAGCCCGCCGTTCGCCGTCCCGAGCCGGGGCGGGACGGCGAACGGCCGACCAACCTACTGTCCGCGAGACGACGTGGATGATGTCGCATCACCGGCCGGAACCGGAATTCGTCGACGCGGTGCGCGCGGTGGCCGGATGGTGCGCCATCACCTCGTTCACCCGCAAAGGCGCCCCCTCCTGGCGTCTGTTGCACATCCTGCGCCGGTTGCCGGTGGACGACCCGGGTGGCTACGTCCACCGGTCAGTGAGCGACCCGGAAGGAGCGCTCGCCGCGCTGCGGCGCGAGCCGGACCGCTACCTCGCCGGCTACCCGTGGATGCGGGCGATCACGCCGGCGGTCGCGTCCAGCCTGACCTTCGTGCTCGGCAGTCCCGCGCAGACACGGACGTACCTGCGGGATGGCGTTGCCGGTGTTCGGACAACTCGGCGTCTGGTCGTTCGTCGGCCTGTTCCGGTGGGCGGTGGTGGTGGGGAGCCTGCAACTCGACCGGGTCGGCGAAGCCGAGCAGTGGCTCGCGCTGACCGCGTTGAACCGCGCGGACGACGTCACCGAGGAGCTCCTGCCCAGTTCGGCGGTGCTCGCCGAGATCGCGTTTGCCCGAGGGGAGACCGACGTCGGGCTCCGGCAGTGGCGGCGCGCGGTCGACCACCTCAGAAACACATCATGGACGTGTCGCTGATCGGCACGATCCTGATCGCACTGGCGGCGACGGACACCGAACACGCGCCACAGCTGATCGCACTGGCCGAACGGTGCCACTACCTGCGCAGCTTCCAGCCGACCATGGCACCCGACCGTGGCCGACAGCGAACTGCGGTCAGCGGCGGCAACCGTGTCGAAGGTGTGCGTGACGGGCGGTCACCGGTCGAGCGGGATCACGTAGTGGATGAAGCCGCGGTTCTCGGCGACCTTGTCGTAGAGCAGGCGCGCGGTGTGGTTGTCGTGCTTGGTGTGCCAGTAGACGCGTGAGCACCCCTGCTCAACGGCCCAGTCCCTGACCGCCGCGATCAGCTGACGGCCGACGCCCTTGCCACGTGCCTCGTCGGAGGTGAACAGGTCCTGCAAGTAGCACACGTCCGCCGATGTCGTGCTGGCGTGCACGAGGAAGTGCACGATGCCGACCATGGTGGCGTCGAGCTTGGCCGTCAGCGCGTGCATCCGTTCACCGGACTGGAACCCGGCCCACGCGCGGTCGTAGACCTCTTGCGGCACCGTGCGTTCGTAGAAGGTGTTGTAGCCCTCGAACAGCTTCTGCCAGGCCGCGCGGTCCGCGGCTTCCAGTGGCCCGATGGTGATCATGACACCGACGATATCGAAGTACGGATTGTCGAAGTTGTGACACCTGAGCGTGCAATTCACACTTTCGTGGCCTAGATCGTTAGGCCTATGGCGTGGTCGACCCGGCGCCTGTAATTTCTTGCCCGGCGTCACGGATCGCCGGTGAGGCTCCTCCCCATCCCGGACGGAGTGAGTGCCTCCCAGACCCGCCATGAGCGGGTTCCGTGAATCTGTCCAACGCGCGGCAGTTCGACACGGGTCGACGTCTCGGCGGCGCTGACCGGGAAGCGCTTGCGGAGGATTCACGTTGACCAGCCAGCGGATCGCGGGTTTGGGCCGCATCGACCGGCGCTGCCGGTGCACCGGCGAGAAACCTCGCACGGTGCCCCGGCAGCCCGGTGCGCTCGCGGTGTCGGGCGGGCTGCTGATTCCCACAGCGACCAGCGCGGACCAGCAGGATCTCGAAGCCGAGATCCTGCTCGCGGTCACCAGCCTGACCGGTGCGCGCAACGGCAGGGCGAAACACGTCGTCAACCGGGTCCATCCGATGCCCGACGGCCTCCGGCTGGAGATCGACAGCGATGCGATCGACTGCTTCCTGGGCGTGTCGCTGCCGGTACTGCACGACGGGAAGCTCCGAGGCATACCGGGCCTGCGGCCCCGGCCGAGCCGCGACTTCGTCGACCTGCGTGTGCTGGGCGGCACCGCATCGGTCCGTGTACACGGGATTTCCAGGACGCGGTGGCGTGAGGCGTTGTGCCACAAGGACACCCGCGGTGTGCCGTTATGGCGGGACAATCGCGACGAGATGGATGAACGCGAGGTGTCCGCCCTTCGTGCGCGCGGCATGCGCCCGTTGGAGGTCATGAGCGCGGTGCTGCGCAGGTTCGGGTTGTTCGAAGGGGCGGACCGGGTCGAGTCGAAGGTGTCGGCCAAGGACGTCGAGATCGAATGGGTCGGCGGTCCCCGCGCGGATGTGGTCGCCGCGGTGCTGACCGAGTCGGACTGCCGGATACCCGGGGTGATCCTCGACGGCGGGTCGTGTCTCGGTCTGCGGCGGATGGTGAGGTTGGTCGCGACGCACGGCTGCGACGACGCTCCCGCGCAGCCGGAGTGGGCGTGGGCCGAGTTGCGAAACGACGGTCGTGGTGCGGATCCGGAGTTCCGGGACAGCGATGTCATGCGCACAGCGTGGGCGTGCAGCGACATCACGAAACTCTTCCTGCTGTTGCGCAAGCTCGGCATGACCAAGAAGCAGATCGCCGCGCGGACCGGACTCGCGACGGCGAACGTGAGCGAGATCCTGCGCGGCAGGCAGGTGCGGTCGGACCGCGATCTCGTCGCGATCGCCTCGGGGCTGCGGCTGATCGAGGAGCAGACCAGCCCAGACTGCCCGGATGACATCCGGCGCTGCATGGCCTGACAACGATTCACAGGATATGTCTTCGAGGACAAGGAAAGCACATGCGTCTAGCGAGTCATGACGAGAACACCCTCACACAGCCGGTACGCGACTACCTGACCAGGCTCGTCCGACGACACGCGTACGCTGCGCTGACGGCGGCGGGCATCGGCTGGGCAGCGTGGACCCATCCGGGCATCACGGTCCCGGCCGCGCTCGCGTTGTCCGCCTACGCCATCATCGCCAGTCCGCGTTGCGAGGCTGGTCGCTAGCTGAGGCCGGCGTCGTGGGTCAGGAGTGCGATCTGGGTCCGGTTGCCGAGCGACAGCTTGGTCAGGATGCGGGTGATGTGGGCTTTCACCGTGGCGACGCTCACAAACAGTTCCGCGCCGATCTCGGCGTTGGTCTTGCCTTGGCCGATGGCCACCGCCACCTCGTGTTCGCGGGGGCTGAGTGCGGACAGCGCCGTGCGTGCCGTGGTGTACGCGTCGGCTGACGTGACGACCTGGTCCATCAGGCGGCGGGTGATGTGCGGTGACAGGATCGGGTCGCCCGCTGCCACGCGCAGGACCGCTTCGACGATCCGTGACGGCGGCGCGTCCTTGAGCAGGAAGCCGCTCGCTCCCGCCCTGAGGGCCTTGAGCACGTTGTCATCGGTGTCGAACGTGGTCAGCACGATCACTTCCGGCGGGTTCGCCCTGGCGCGGACCTGCTGGGTCGCGACGATTCCGTTCACCTTCGGCATCCGGATGTCCATCAGCACCACGTCGACCGGGTGGGCGTCGAGCGTGCCGGGGACGTCCGCGCCATCGGTGGCCTCGGCGACGACCGAGATGCCGTCGGCGCCGTCGAGCATCATCGTCAGCCCGGCGCGGACGAGAGCGTCGTCGTCGACGATCAGCACCTTGGTCATGCCGGCCACGGCAGGGACGCGCGCAGCCGGAATTCCCGTGCCGTCACGTGGTGGTCGAGTCGCCCGCCGGCCAGCCGGACGCGTTCGGTCAGCCCGACGAGCCCGGTGCCGGTGCCGGGGATCGCCGTCGGGCTCGTGCTGAGCGCGTTGGTCACTTCGATGGTCAAGTCCTGTCCAGGTGTGCCGTTGACGTCGATCTTCACGGGTTGTCCCGGCGCGTGTTTGCGCGCGTTGGTCAGAGCTTCCTGCAGCACGCGGTAGGCCGTGCGACTGGTATTGCCCGGGACGGCTTCGACGACCCCGTGCACCGAGACGGGTGTGCCGACCGCGCGGGATTCCTCGATCAGGGACGGCAGGTCGTCCAGCGCGGGCACGGGCCGTTGCGGGTCGTCGGTCGCCGCGGGGTCGCGCAGCAGGGTGATGACGTCCCGCAGCTCGTCGAGTGCCTGGTGGACACCTGACCGGATGACGCCCGCCGCGTCGGAGACCTTCTCCGGGGCGAGGTCGGGCCGGTACTCCAGGGCGCCGGCGTACGTGGCGATCAGGGACAGCCGGTGGGCGAGGACGTCGTGCATCTCCCTGGCGATCCGGGTCCGTTCGGCCGCCCGCGCTTCGAGGATCCGCCTGCCCTGCTCGGCTTCGGCGCGCTCGATCCGCTCCCGCAGCGAGGTGATCACCTGGCGGCGTGCCTGGGCCCACGCGCCCCAGCCGACCAGTCCGAGGTGGCAGACCACGACCAGCACCAGCCACCAGAAGAACGACAGCCCCGGCATGGGATGCCAGGCGAACCTCACCAGGTGCGCGCCGGCACCGGCGGCGGCGAGCCACGCGGCGACGTCGAACGACTGCTGTCGCGCCACGTGCAACGTGCCGATCGTGGACGGCGGCGTCGCGGTCGGCGACACGGCCGCCAGCGCGGCGAGTACGAGCGCCCCCGGCACCGGCCACCGGAACAGCGTCGGCGTCAAGGCGCCTGCGACGACTCCGATCACCACGTCGAGCACGAGCAGCGAGCCGGAGGCGTACTCGCCGTACCCGGTCGCCACGACGCACAGCCCGGCCAGACCGGTGACGATGGCGACGTGCCGCCCGCAGATCTCCACGTCGCAGACCTTAGGACGCCGTACCGAGGGGAGCACAGCGACCAAAGTCGACATCGGCGCCGCCGCACGGCCGATGTGCGCCACGGCCGCACCACGACAGGCTTCCGGCATGACACAGAGCACCCTGATCACCGGTGACTACCGGATCGACGCCCAGCGGACCACGATCGGGTTCACCACCCGGCACATGTTCGGCCTCGGCCGCGTGCGCGGCACGTTCCGGCTGCGCGACGGGCACATCCACGTCGCCGACCGGATCGAGGAGTCGGTGGCGCGGGCGACGGTCGCGGCGGACAGCGTCGACACGGGCAACTCGATGCGGGACGCGACCGTGCGCCAGCAGTACCTCGATGTGGTGAACCACCCCGACATCGTGTTCTCGTCCAGCGGTGTCGAGCGCGTGGACGACGCCTGGGTGTTGCGCGGGAAGCTGATGGTGTGCGGCCGGACGAAACCGGTCGACCTGCGAGTCACGGATGTGCGGGATGGCCTGCGCGCCACCGCGTCGTGCGTGATC
This sequence comes from Kibdelosporangium phytohabitans, assembly GCF_001302585.1. Taxonomy (GTDB): domain Bacteria; phylum Actinomycetota; class Actinomycetes; order Mycobacteriales; family Pseudonocardiaceae; genus Kibdelosporangium; species Kibdelosporangium phytohabitans. The sequence continues at coordinate 4,309,406 of NZ_CP012752.1, forward strand.
GACCGCTACGAGTTCGGCATCACGAAGATGAAGGGGATGACCGGCCGCCGGCTCGCGTTCACGCTCGACGTCGTGGCCAATCTGTCTACATAATATTGATGTTGGGGTGAAATTATGTAGACAACGATGCGGTACGGTCGGAGCCGAGGAGGCCTCATGGACGTGTCCTTCGACGCACACCCCAGCACCTACCGGCACTGGAAGACGCGTATCGAAGGGGTGATCGCCTGGCTGGTACTCGACGTCGACGAGACCGGCGGCATCGTCCCCGGCTACGAGCTGAAACTGAACTCCTACGACCTCGGCGTGGACATCGAGCTCTACGACGCCACGCAACGACTGCGGTTCGAGCACCCCGAGGTCCGCGTAGTGGTCCTCACGAGCGGCAAGGACAAGGTGTTCTGCGCGGGCGCGAACATCCGGATGCTGGCCGCGTCCACGCACGAGTGGAAAGTCAACTTCTGCAAGTTCACCAACGAGACCCGCAACGCCATGGAGGACTCCGCCGGCCAGGCGTACCTGGCCGCGGTCAACGGCTCCTGCGCGGGCGGCGGGTACGAGCTCGCGCTGGCCTGCGAGCACATCCTGCTCGTCGACGACAACTCGTCGGCGGTGTCGTTGCCGGAAGTGCCGCTGCTCGGTGTCCTGCCCGGCACCGGTGGGCTGACCAGGGTCGTGGACAAGCGCCGGGTCCGCAAAGACCTCGCTGACGTCTTCGCGACCCGGCCCGACGGCGTGAAAGGCAAGACCGCGCTGCGATGGCGCCTGGTCGACGAACTCGCCCAGCCGCGCCGGTTCGAGGAGGCGACACGTGCCCGCGCGGCCGAACTGGCGGCCCGGTCCACCAGGCCACGCGACGCGCGGGGCGTCGAGCTGACCCCGTTGGACCGGGACATCACCGCCGACGGGATCCGCTACGAGCACGTCACCGCGGAGTACGACCAGGCCACGTCCGCCGTGACGATCACCGTGCGGGCGCCGCGGACGCCGGCGCCGGCCGCGCTGTCCGGGCTCGACGCGTCCTTCTGGCCGCTCGCGGTCACCCGCGAGCTGGACGACCTGATCCTGCGGCTGCGCACGAACCAACCCACGCTCGGCACCTGGATCCTCAGGACCAGCGGCGACGCCGAACTGCTGGACGGATACGAGAAGCTGCTGGCCGGCCACCGGCACCACTGGCTGGCCGACGAGATCCTGCGCTACCACAAACGGGTCCTCAAACGGCTCGACGTGACCAGCCGCAGCCTGATCGCGGTGATCGAACCGGACAGCTGCTGCGCCGGGATGCTCGCCGAACTGGCCTTCGCCGCCGACCGCCAGTACATGTTGGACGGTCCGCCGGTCGGCGACGAGGACAGCCCGGCCCGTGCCTCGATCACGTTGACCGACGCGAACTTCGGGCTGTTGCCGATGGGCAACGGCATCTCCCGGCTGGAGTCGCGGTTCTACGGCCACACCGACCACGTCGAGTGGCTGCGCAAGGAGACCGGGCGGCCGCTCAGCCCGGCGGAGGCGGACGAACTCGGCCTGGTCACCGACATCCCCGACGACATCGACTGGGCCGACGAGATCCGCATCGCCATCGAGGGCCGTGCCGCGCTGTCGCCGGACGCGTGCACCGGCCTCGAGGCCAACCTGCGGTTCGCCGGGCCGGAAACCACCGAGACCAGGATCTTCGGCAGGCTGTCGGCCTGGCAGAACTGGATCTTCAACCGGCCGAACGCGTCGGGGGACGAAGGCGCGCTGCGCCGTTACGGCACCGGTCAGAAGGCGATCTTCGACAGGAAACGGGTGTGAGCAGCGATGACCACCTCGATCAACTACGAGGACAAGATCCCCAACAACGTCGACCTGTCGTCGGACCGCGGGCTGCAGCGCGCGCTGGAGGGCTGGCAGCCGAAGTTCATGAACTGGTGGGGCGAGATGGGCCCGGCGCTGGAGACGCACGGCGTCTACCTGCGCACGGCGGTGTCGGTCGGCCGTGACGGCTGGGCGCACTTCGACCACGTCAACGTCCCGGACTACCGGTGGGGCATCTTCCTGGCCGAGCCGAAACCGGACCGCCGGATCGCGTTCGGCGAGCACAAGGGACAGCCGGTGTGGCAGCAGGTCCCCGGCGAGTACCGGGCCGACCTGCAACGGCTGATCGTGATCCAGGGCGACACCGAGCCCGCGTCGGTGGAACAGCAGAAGCTGCTCGGCCTGACCGCGCCCAGCCTCTACGACCTGCGCAACCTCTTCCAGGTCAACGTGGAGGAGGGCAGGCACCTGTGGGCGATGGTCTACCTGCTGCACGCCTACTTCGGCAGGGAAGGCCGTGAGGAGGCCGAAGCGCTGCTCGTGCGCAACTCCGGCAGCCCGGACTCGCCGCGCATCCTCGGCGCGTTCAACGAGGAGACCGCGGACTGGCTGGCGTTCTACATGTTCACCTACTTCACCGACCGCGACGGCAAGTACCAGCTCGGCACGCTGAAGGAGAGCGCGTTCGACCCGTTGTCGCGCACCTGCGAGTTCATGCTCAAGGAGGAGGCGCACCACATGTTCGTCGGGACCACCGGCGTCGACCGCGTGGTGGCCCGCAGCGCCCAGCTCATCCGCGAGCACGACACGCTGGACATCGCCAAGCACGGCGGCATCCCGCTGGACATCATCCAGAAGTACATCAACTTCCACTACACGGTGTCACTGGACCTGTTCGGCAGCGAGACGTCCACCAACGCGGCCAACTACTTCACCGCGGGCCTCAAGGGCCGCTGGATGGAGGAGCGCCGCAAGGACGACCACCAGCTGACCGAGCACGGCATCCCGCTGCAACGCCCGAACGCCGACGGCACGTGGACCAACGACGAGCTGTCCGCGCTGCTGGCGTTGAACCTGGACCTGCGCGGCGAGTACATCACCGACTGCCAGAGCGGCATCAAACGGTGGAACAAGATCCTCGCCGAGGCCGAGATCGGGTTCACCTTCGCCCTGCCGCACGTCGGGTTCAACCGGCAGGTCGGCATGCACTCCGGGTTCCACATCACCCCCGACGGCTCGATCGTGGACGCGGGCAGCTGGCGCGAAGCTGCCGGGAAATGGCTGCCGACCAGCGAGGACCTCGCTTTTGTCCGGTCGCTGATGCACCCGGTGTACGAACCCGGCAAGATCGCCAGCTGGGTGGCGCCGCCGACCAACGGCATCAACGGCAAGCCCTTCGACTACGAGTACGTGTACTTCCACTAGGGGAAGGGTGATCATGGCTGCTGTGGGATCGTTCAACGCGGCCGAATACCTGGTGGACCGGCACGTCAAGGCGGGGCGCGGCGAGCGCCTCGCGGTCGTGGCCGGGTCGGGCAGCCTGACCTACCGCGAGCTTTCCGAGGAGGTCCGCGCCGCCGCGGGCGTGTTCCGCGCGATCGGCGTCCGGCCGGAGGAACGGGTCGTGTTCTGCATGGCCGACGACATCCAGCTGCTGGCGGGCATCCTCGGCGCGATGTACATCGGCGCTGTCCCCGTCCCGGTCTCCACCATGTTCACCGGCGACGACCTCGGCACGGTCCTCGCCGACTCACGGGCACGGGTGCTGTCGGTGTCGGCGGAGTTCGCCGGGATCGCCCAGAGCGCGCTCACCGCGGCACCCGAGGTGACCGATGTGCTGCTCGACGGCGAGGCGCCGGTCAAGGCCCGCCGTGGCGTGCGCGTCCAGCAGTGGCTCGAGCTCGACGGGGAGCTGCCGAGACGGCCGTACGACACCTGGCAGGATTCGCCCGCGCTGTGGCTGTACACGTCCGGCACCACCGGGATGCCGAAAGCCGCCATGCACCGGCACGCCGGTATCCGGATGGTCGCCGAGGCGTACGGCACCGGTGTGCTGGGCATCGGCCCGGACGACCGTTGCCTGTCGGTGGCCAAGCTGTTCTTCGCGTACGGCATCGGCAACTCGTGCTTCTTCCCGTTCGCGGCAGGCGCCAGCACGGTCCTCGAACGAACCAGGCCGACGCCCCAGCTCGTCGCCGAGCGCCTGAAGTCCGAGCAGCCGACGCTGTTCTACGCGGTGCCGACGTTCTACTCGGCACTGCTGCACAGCGACATCCCCGACGACGCCTTCGCCGGGGTGCGGCAGGGCATCTCGGCCGGTGAGGCGCTGCCCCCGTCGCTGTACCAACGCATCCGCGACCGGTTCGGCCTCGAAGTGCTCGACGGGATCGGGTCGACCGAGGCGCTGCACATCTTCCTGTCCAACCGGCCGGGTGCCGTGCGGCCGGGCTCGTCAGGTGTCCCGGTGCCCGGGTACGACGTGCAGCTGCGCGACGAGCAGGGCGCGGTGATCACCGAAGCGGGCCAGCCGGGTGACCTGTACCTGCGGGGCTCCTCGATCGCGACGGGGTACTGGTGCCGCGCGGAGACCACACGCAAGGTCTTCCAAGGCGAATGGCTGCGTACCGGTGACACGTACACGCGCAACGAGGACGGCTCGTACAGCTGCCTGGGGCGCTCGGACGACATGCTCAAAGCAGGCGGGATCTGGGTGTCCCCGGCGGAGGTGGAGGAGCGTCTGCTGGGGCACCCGGGCGTCGCCGAGGTCGCGGTGGTGGCCGCGCCGGACGCGGACGGCCTGGCCAAGCCGGTCGCGTGCGTGGTCGCCGTCGCCGGGACACCTGTGGACCCCGACGAGTTGATCGCCTGGTGCCGGGAGGGCCTGGCGGCGTTCAAACGGCCACGGGCCGTGGTGGCGTTCCAGGAGCTGCCGAAGACGGCGACGGGCAAGGTCCGCCGGAACGTGTTGCGCGAGCACGTGTCCGGGACGCTGACGGCCGCGCCCGCCCATGCTGGTTGACGCGCACATGCACGTGCCCCGCCTGTCCGCGCTGAAACCGGCGTGGCTGGAGTGGGCGGCCGGGTTCTCCCGCGACTACCCGTGGCGGGACGCGTACGACTCCGTCGGCGATCCCGTTCCCGCGCGGATCGACGCCCTGCTGGAGTCCGAAGGTGTCGACCGCGCACTGCTGTTCTGCGAGTACAGTCCCCGGGCCACCGGGATACAGGCGATCGAGGACCTGCTGCCGATCAGGGACCACAACCCGGACAGGTTCCGCCTGGTGGCCAACGTCAACCCGCACGTGCACCATCCAATCAGGTCCGAAGTGGAGCGTCAGCTGGACCTCGGCGCGGTGGCGTTGAGGATCCACCCGGTGCACGGGGGTTTCCCGCCCGACGACCCGCAGCTGCGCGCCGCGTACGCGGTGTGCGCCGAGCGGGGCGTGCCGGTGGTCATCCACTCGGGAGTGTCGGTCTTTCCCGGATCCCAGTCGACATACGGCGATCCGGAACTGATGCTGGACGTGGTCGAGGAGTTCGGAACGCCGAACTTCGTGTTCGCGCACGGCGGGCGCGGCTGGTGGTACGACACCGCCGCGTTCCTCGCCCTGGCCAAACCCAACGTGTGGCTCGACCTCGCGGGTCTGCCACCCCGCAAACTCCCCGAGTACTACGCGCGTTTCGACCTCGCCAGACTCGCCACCAGATGGATGTTCGGCACAGACTGGCCAGGCGTGCCGGGCGTCGCCCGCAACGCGCGGGCCGTCGCCTCGCTGGGACTGCCCGATGACATCATCGACCGCGTTTTGTCCGGCAACGCCACGAAAGTCTTCCCCGGCCTGTAGCCCTTGCGGGAAACCACAAGAATTCAGCAAGACCGGTACGCCAGATTGGCAGGCGCGACGGGATGCTGAGGGGTGCGTCCCGCACGAACCCCGGGAGTGTGAATGTTTCCTGTCAAACGCCTCGTCGGCGCCGCGTTGGTGGGTTTGGCCGGTTTGGCGCTGGTCAGCCCGGTGTCGGCCTCGGAAGTGAGCGTCCAGGACCACAACTGCGTCCGGACGACCGTGAGCCGCAACTCGCAGGGGCGGGTCGAGTACATCACGGTGATGAACATCTGCCAGGCCACCCTGCTGTCCGTGGACGCGCACGTCTACAACGGCCCGGCGGGCTTCGAGGACCGCAACCGCACCCGCCGGAACCTCGCGCAGTACCAGTTCTTCAGGTTCCCGTCGACGGGCAGCTACAGCCCGGCGAAGGCCATGCCCAGCAAATCACTGCTGTGCGGTGAGCTGTGGGCACCGGCCGGTGCGGGCGCCGGTCGCCCATGGGGACCGGACTGCTACAAGATGCCGTGAGCCGTTCGGGGGACGGAGGCGTGTTCCGTCCCCCAAGGTCGGACCGGTGAGCAGGGAACGTGAGGACGAGTTGGTCCGGCAGATCGGCGCGCTGGTGCTGGCCGACTGCCCCGAAGGCTGGCTGCGGGCGGACCTGAACGTCCAGGTCGGGTACGCGCACCGGTTGACCATCCTGGTCCCGAACGCGCCGGGGCAGTGGCTGTCGGGCAGGCCGGATCCCGCGATCGACCCGCTGCTGAGGGAACTCCTCGACTTGATGCCGGACAGGTGGGAGGCGATGCGCCTGGTGGTCGACCCGCCGGATTCCTACGTGGTGCACTTCAAAGCCGCGGGTGACGCGTCGGCCACCCCGTGGGAACAGGCGGTCCGGGATCGGCTCGTCTTCGCCCTCCCGCCGGGGTGGGACTGGGCGCAGGTGCGGCACGACAGCGGCCTGCTGCACATGATCACCGGCGAGACCGTTCCGTACACTCCGCCGGAAGGCGTTGTCCCGCCTGGGAAGCAGGTGGAGATGAGGCATCGTGAAGGCATGCGGATCATCGACGTTCCCGAAGGTCGCGAGACGCCCGGCAACCGGTGAGCGGCCTCCGGGTCCGCCCGGAACGCCGCCGTGTCGCTGTGGTGCGCGATGACGCCACGGTCCAGTACCGCGATCTCGTCACACACTGAGAAAGCCAGGTCCAGGTTCTGCTCGGCGAGTAGCACGGCAACGCCTTCCGCGCGCATCCGGCCGATGGCATCCACAATGGACTCGATGACCGCGGGGGCGAGGCCGTCGGACGGCTCGTCGAGCAGCACCAGCCTCGGGTTGGTCTGCAGCGCCCGTGCGATCGCCAGCATCTGCTGTTCGCCGCCGGACAGCGACCCGGCGGGCTGCCGGAGGCGTTCGGCGAGCCGGGGGAGCAGGCCGAGCACGGCTTTCCTGGTCCAGATGCCCGCGTGGGCGTGCCGGGTGGCGAGCTTGAGGTGTTCGCCGACGGTCAGCGGCGGCCAGATGCGGCGCCCTTGGGGGACAAGGGCGACACCTGTCCGTGTGATCCTATGTGGACGAGTGGGCAGGGGTGCGCCGTCCAGTGTCACGGTGCCGGATGTGGTGGACGCCAGGCCCATCAGGGTCATGATCAGGGTGGATTTCCCGGCGCCGTTGCGGCCGAGCAGGCCCAGCGCCGAACCGGCGGTCAGGGACAGGTCGACGCCGTCCAGCACTGTGCTGCCCGCGTAGCCGGAGCGCAGGTCGTGGACTTCGAGCAACGGGCTCATCGGACGCCACCCAGATACGCCCGGCGCACCTCGTCGCTGGCCCGGCCAGTCACCGGGTCACCGGACAACAAGACCCGGCCCAGGTTCAGGACTGTGACCGTGTCGGCGAGTTCGAACACCACGTCGAGGTCGTGTTCGACGAACAACACCGTGACCTCCCTCGGCAAACCCGAGATCAGCGTGACGAGCCTGGCCCGTTCCGCCGCGGACATCCCGGCCGCCGGTTCGTCGAGCAGCAGCAACGTGGGACGGCAGGCCAGAGCGAGGGCGACTTCGAGTTGCTTGCGTTCGCCGTGGGACAGCGCGTCGACCTGCACGCCGCCACGGCCGGTGAGGGTCACCTGGTCGAGCAGCTCATCGGTACGCGCGTGAACTTCGGTTTCCCTGCGTGGGATCCATGAGACCCGGCCGGTGTGGCGGCGTGCCGCGAGTGCGACGTTCTCCGCCACCGACATGGTCGGGAACACGCTGGCGTGTTGCATCGTCTGGCTGATGCCGAGACGGCAGCGGCGGACCTCGGACGCCGTCGTCACATCCTGGCCCGCCAAGCAGACCCGGCCGCTGTCGCTGCGCAGCAGGCCCGTGATCAGCTTGAACAGAGTGCTTTTGCCCGCGCCGTTCGGGCCGATCAGCGCGTGCCGGGTGCCCTGCGCGACCGACAGGGACACGTCGTCGACGGCTTTCAACGCCCCGAACCGCGGCACAAACCGTGGCAGGTGAGCGTCATCGGGTTCGCCTCCGGACCAGCCCGCCGAAACCACGCGGCAGGCCGTACACCACCGCGATGAACACCAGGCCCAGCACCAGCGTGCCGTGGCCGTCCAGGCCGGGGTCGATCGCGTCCCTGACGAGGATCACGAGCGCGGCGCCGAGCACCGGGCCCCACAGCGTCCCCGCTCCGCCGATGATCACCGCGAGCAGCACCAGCGCGGCCGTGGCGAACCCGACATCGGCCGGTGTGACGAATCGTTGTTGTGCGGCAAGCAAAGCGGCGGCCATCCCGGCGATCGACCCGGCGAACACGAACACCGCGTACTTGTAGATCCGTGTCGGGTACCCGAGCGCCCGCATGCGTGGCTCGTTGTCCCGGATGCCCCGCAGCGCAAGGCCGAATGGTGAACGGCTGACAACCCACACGATCGCGAACCCCAGGACGAAGGCCGCCAGGACGTACCAGTAGACGTACCCGGACAGCAACAGCGGCTGGCCGGCGGCACGGGCGGGCGGGACGCCCGCCATGCCGTTGGCGCCACCGGTCACCGGATCCCAGGTATGGGCGAGCTGGTGCAGCAACTCGCCGATCGCGAGCGTGAGCATCAGGAAGAACACGCCGTGCGCGCGGACCGTGATCCAGCCGGTGACGGCCGCGCCGAGTGCCCCGGCGACGGCACCGACCAGCAACGGCACGGGGATCGCGCTCGTGACGTTGATCGACACCCACCCCGCGGCGTACGCGCCGATCCCGAAGTACGCGGCGTGCCCCAGCGACGGCAGCCCGGCGATCCCGACCAGCAGATCCAGGCTCACCGCCAGCAACCCGAACACCAGGATCCGGCTGAGCGTGCCCGTCGCGAACGGCGCGAGGAACATCTGCGCCGACGCCAGCACGACCAGGACCACGGCGACCAGGCCCGGCGTCAACCACCGTCGTCGCCGGGACGCAGCCGGTCCGACCGCCGTGGGTGCCTCCGCTGTCCGGGTCATGACCGCACCCCCGCTGTACCGCCGAACAGCCCCTGTGGCCTGAGGACCAGGACCAACGCCAACGCGCCGAGCACGATGAACGAGGCACCGTCGGGCAACAGCGTCCGCCCCAGCGAGTCGATCTGCCCGATGACCAACGCGCCGAGCAACGCCCCACGAACCGAGCCGAGACCGCCGATCACCACGACGACAAGCGCGAGGATCAGCACGGTCGAGTCCAGGCCGGGCCGGGCACCGTGGACCGGGCCGCCCAGCACGCCCGCGACCGCGGCCAACATCGAACCGACCGCGAACACGCCGACACGGATCAGCCGGTTGTCCACTCCCAGAGCGGCGACCATGTCACGGTCGGCGACCGTGGCACGGACCAACGCGCCCAACGCGGTTCGCTCCACCACCAGATACACGACGACAGCCAGCACAGCGCCGATCCCGATCAACACCAGGCGATACGTGGGGTACGCCGCGCCGAGGACCGGCACCGACCCGTCCAGGCCTGGCGGTGCGCCGACCGCCAGCGGGTCGTCACCGTGGATCATCACCAGCGTCTCGGCCATCACCAGCGTGACGCCGAGCGTCAACAGCGCTTGGTCCAGGTGCGAACGCTTGCGCAACGGCTCCGTCATCGCCGACAGCAGCCCACCGCCTGCGAGCCCGAGCAACGCGGCCAGCCCGAGGGCGCCGAGGAAGCCGCCCAGGTCGGCGCACCGCCCGCCAGCGCGGCACCGGCGTACGCGCCGAGCAGGAAGATCGCGCCGTGCGCCAGGTTCAGCACGTCCATCATGCCGAAGACCAGCGACAGCCCCACCGCGACGATGAACAACAGGAACCCGATGGCGAACCCGTTGACGACGCCGACGAGGCTGGCGTCCAGCCACGCACCCATGGTCAGCTGAACTGACTGGTCGTGCCGAGATCGGCGGTGATCGCGTTGACCAGCTTGCCTTCCTTGCGGCGCACGGTCCGCAGGTACATCTTCTGCTTGGGTGTCTGGTTGTCGAACACCCACGGCCCACGTGGACTGTCGTCGATGGACCCGATGCCGCCGAGCGCCTTGCCGAGCGCGTCACCGCTGACAGCGTTGGCCGCCTTCAACGCCCGGCCCAACACGTTGGCGGAATCCCAAGCCTGCAAGGAGAAAACGCTCGGCGGTTCGCTGTACTCGGCGGTGTACGCGTCGACGAAGGCCTTGTTGGCCGCGTTGTCCAGCTGATCGCTGTAGTGCAACGAGGTCTGCACGTTCAAGGCCGCGTCGCCCTGCGCTTCGAGGACTTTGCCCTCGGTCAGGAACCCGGAGCCGTAGAGCGGGATCGTCCCGGCGAGACCGAACTGCTGGTACTGCTTGACGAACGCGATCGCCTCGGCGCCGGAGAAGAAGCAGAACGTCGCCTTGGCGCCGGACGAGCGGATCCCGGACAGGAACGACTGGTAGTCGGTGGTGGTGGCGAACGGTGGCTTCGCACTGCCCGCGACCGTGCCACCCGCGGCCCGGATCGCCTTGGTGAAACCGTTGACCACCTCGGTGCCTGCCGCGTAGTCCGGCGCGATCACGTAGACCGGATCCTGTGTGCGTTGCGTTCCGAGGTACGTGCCGAGTACCGCGGCGACCTGTGCGTTCTGGAACGACGTGCGCCACACGTACGGGCTGAGCATGGCCGGGTCGGTCACCGCCGCCGCGCCCGCGTTCGCGACCAGCAGCAATTTCTTGGTCTCGGCGACCAGAGGCGCGCAGCCCAGCGCCGTCGCGGAGTTCACGATTCCCACGACGACGTCGACTCCGTCGGACTGCAGCACCTTCTGGACCGCCGCAACACCTGTCTGCGGATTCTCGCCTTCGTCGGCCATGACCGTGGTGACCGTGAAGCCGCCCAGTGTGCCGTTGTTGCGCTTCAGCCAGAGATCCCAGCCGCGCCTGAGGTCCGTGCCCAGCGCGGCATAGGTACCGGACTGCGGGACGACGAGGCCGACTTTGACCGACCCGCCGCCGGAACCGCCACTGGGCCCTTCGGACAGACTGCTGCCGCACCCCGGCAGCACGGTCACGGTGCCCGCCGCGCCGAGCAGGCCGAGCATCCGTCTTCGAGAAACTCCCGCCATCACTGCCCTCGATCCCGTACGCCCCGAACCGGCGACGGAATCAAGCTACCCGCGAGGGCAATGCCGAAGTAGTCCCATTAATTCATGGGATCATCGGTGTGGTGGCTCGCCATCGTGCGATCAGGTCGTCCAGCGACGTGGGTTTGCCGTACAGGCGGAACCGGGCGATGCCGCCGTCGGGATGGCTGTCCAGCCGGACGTACGACGCCTCGTGGGGTGTCGTGATCCGGAACCGGTGCAGGGTGTCCGGTTGGACCGGCGTCTCGGCCAGCAAAGGGAACCACGACCTGCCGTCGGCCGAGCCGGACAACGCGATCCGGTCGGGCGAGTTGCCGCGGTAGTGCCTCGTGGAGATCTCGGCCACGACCGGCACGGCGGGGCTGGCGAGCCTGATGCTCGCCCAGTCGTGCGCGGGAGCACGGCGCCGCGCGGTTTCCCATCCGTCGGCCATGAACCGGGACTCACCGGGCTGCAACATGTTCGACGGCGGCGAGAAGAACCCGTCGCTGCAGTCGACGACTGTGCCACCGTTCAGAGCGGCCACCAGGTCGAACGGGATGTCCTCCAGGTCGCGTGGATCCGGCACCGCCTCACCGAACACGCGCAGCCTGGCCACGCCGCCGTCGGGGACGATGTGCAACCGCACGTGCGTGACCCGCCATGGAACGTCCACATCGAACAGGTTGTCCGAACCGCCTTTCAACGGCGACGACGCCACCAGCGGGAACCAGTGCGCCGAGGCCAGGTCGGCCGGGCCGGGGTAGCCGTCGGCGCATGTCGCTTCGAGCCAGCAGGATTCCGGGTAGTTGCCGAGGAAGTGCGCGGTGTCCACGTTGACCGACCGCACGAGCCCGGCGGTTCCGAGCCTGACCATGACCCAGTCGTGGCCGTCGGCGCGGCCGAAGCGGCGCCGCGTCTCCCAGCCGTCGTACTGCTGGCCCTTGGGGGTGAAGGTGTGTGGCTGGAAGGTGGCAGGCGCCGGGTTCAGCAGGTTCTCCTTGTCCGCGAAGAACTCGTCGCTCGCCGCCATCACCGTGCCGTGCGCGGCGAGATCGTGGTCAGGCATGGGTCCTCTTCTTGGTCCGGTACAACTGCCAGTCGCCGTGGTCGGTGATGTCGGTCAGCGCCCCGGCGTATCCCCGGCGCAGCAGCATCGCGAACGAGCTGCTGCCGTCGGCCAGTTCGACGACACCGAGCTCCAGCACCGGCGGTTCGGCCGGCAGAAGCTTGTCCCGCAACACATCCAGCGGTATGTCGTAGAGCTCGCCCGCGACCGCCGCGCCGCCGTGCGACACCGGGTGCAGCGCCGGGCAGACGTCGCCGACCGAGTAGAACCGGTATTTCGACGCCGTCCTGGTCGAGCAGATGAGCGGTGACCCGTCGAGCAGGTGGTGCAGCGGGCCGCCGCGCATCGCGCCGCCGTTGAGGAACATGAGCGCCATCGTTCTCCTAACCGAAGAGCAGTTCGATGCCGTTGATGCCGAAGTAGACGGCGAAGACCACGGCCAGGACGGTCAGCAGCCACCCGGCTTCGCGCCACCGGCCGGTGCAAGTCTTGATCAGCACGAACGAGATCAGGCCCGCGCCGACGCCGTTGGTGATCGAGTACGTGAACGGGATGATCGCCGCGGTGAGGAACACCGGGATGGTGTAGTCGCTGTCGGTCCACGGGATCCCGCGGCACTGGGCCATCATCATGCCGCCGATCACGACCAGTGCCGGAGCCGCGGCCTGTGCGGGCACGACCGTCATCAAAGGCGTGAACAGCAACGTGATCGCGAACAGGCCGCCGGTGACCACGCTGGCCAGGCCGGTCCTGGCCCCTTCGCCGACACCCGCGGCCGACTCGAGGAACACGGTGTTGGGCGACGAACCGGTCACGCCACCGGCGATCGCGCCCGCGCCGTCCACGAACAGGATCCGGCCCATCCCCGGCACCTTGCCGTCCTTGGACAGCCCGGCTTCCTGCGAGACGCTCGTGATCGTGCCCATCGCGTCGAAGAAACCCGACAGCACCAACGTGAACAGGAAGACCGTCGCGGCGATCGGCCCGGCCGAGACGAACCCGCCGAACAGGTCGACGGTGCCGAACAGGCCCAAGTCGGGTGCGCCGAGCACGTGATCCGGCAGGGCTGGATCCGTGCGCCCCCATCCGCCCACCCCGAAGCCCTCGTGCAGGACCACCGCGAGCACAGTGGTGATGCCGATGCTGATCAGCAGCGCACCGGCGACCCTGCGGGCCACCAGGACCACCATCAGCAGCAGCCCGAAGCAGAACACCACGATCGGCCACCCGGCCAGGTGTCCCTCACCGAGCCGGACGGGCACGGGCGAGTTGGCCGAGTCCGGAACCCTGGTCACGAACCCGGCGCTGACCAGGCCGACCAGGGCGAGGTACAGGCCGATGCCGACGGTGATCGCGGTCTTGAGCGGCATCGGGATGGCGTTCATGATCCGCTCACGCACGCCGCTCGCCGCCATCAGCACGATGCAGACGCCTTCCAGCACGACCAATCCGAAGGCCTGGGCCCACGTCATGGCCGGCGCCATCTGGAACGCCACGACGCCGTTGATGCCGACGCCCGCGGCCATCGCGAGCGGCGCGTTGCCGACCAGTCCCATCAGGACGGTCATCACCGCTGCCGAAAGCGCTGTGGCGGTGGTGATCTGCGCCGGATCGAGCCTGGCGCCGGTGATGTCCGCCGACGCGCCGAGGATCAGCGGGTTCAGCAGGACGATGTAGGCCATCGCGACGAAGGTGGTGACACCGCCGCGGATCTCACGGGAGACGGTGGTCTGCCGCCCGGTGATCGAGAAGAACCGATCGAGGACAGGCGGCAGCCGCCTGGCCAAACGGTCGTCGTTGTCCGTTCGGGTCATGCGTCGTTCCCCTTGCCGGTGGGCAAACGTTCGTGAATGGAGAACGCGCTCCGGTCAGCGCGTGCGGGAATGGCTCAGTACTCGACCCGGTCGGGGCGCTCCAGCCATGCCGTGAACGGCTTGAATCCGTCCACTTCGGACACCTGGCGCACGGGTAGCTGCCAGGAGTCCCGGGGGCGTTCGAAGAGTTCGTAGAAGGCGAGGTCGTCGAACCCGGCCTTGGCCGCGTCGTGCCGGTCGGCCGCGTAGACGATCCGGTCGACCCGTGCCCACAGCGAGGAGCTCAGGCACATCGGGCACGGCTCGCACGAGGACACCAGCACGCAGCCGTCCAGCTTGAACGTGTTCAGCTCCTGGCACGCGCGGCGGATCGCGACGACCTCGGCGTGCGCGGTCGGGTCCAGCGTGGGGGTGACCAGGTTGACGCCTGTGCTGACGATCTGGCCGTCCTTCACCACGAGCGCGCCGAACGGCCCGCCGCCGTCGGCGACGTTCTCCGCCGCCAGGTCGATGCACCGGCGCAGCCACTCTGATTCCGACATGTGTCAGCTTCCCTCGTTGGTCAGGTCGATGATGTGCTCGGGGCGGATGGGCACGCGGGGCAGCTCCAGCCCGGTCGCGGCCCTGATCGCGTTGGCGATCGCCGGTGTCGCGGAGATCGTCGGCGGCTCGCCGACCCCGCGCACACCGTACGGCGCGTGCGGATCGGGCCGTTCGACCACGTCCACGGTCATCGGCGGCATGTCGAGGATGGTCGGGATCAGATAATCGGTGAACGACGGGTTGCGGATCTTGCCGTTCGCGACCTGGATCTCCTCCATCACCGCCAGGCCGAGGCCCTGCGCGGAGCCGCCGTGGATCTGGCCGACGACCGCGTCCGGGTTGATCGCCTTGCCCACGTCCTGCGCGCAGTCCAGCCGCACGACCTTGACCAGGCCGAGTTCGGTGTCCACGTCGACGACCGCCCGGTGCGCGGAGAACCCGTACTGCACGTGGGCGTTGCCCTGTCCCGTCGCCGGATCCAGCGGGTACGTCTCGCGGTGGTGGTACTCGCGGGTCTCCTCGATCACGGTGTCGCCGAGAACGGCGGCGATGTCCGGGATGTCCTCGGATCCGGCCAGCTCTTGGAGCCTCGTACGAACGGCACGGCACGCGTTGCGGACAGCGCCGCCGGTGACGTACGTCTGGCGTGACGCGGAGCTTGACCCGGCGTCGCCGACATCGGTGTCGCACGGGTGCAGGACGACCTGCTGGACACCGAGTTCGGTCCTGGCGATCTGCTGCTGCACGGTGATCAGGCCCTGGCCCACCTCGGCCGCGGCGGTGTGCACGGTCGCGACCGGCTCGCCGTCGATCACTTCCAGCCGCACCCGGGCCGTGGAGTAGTCGTCCAGGCCTTCGGCGTACGAGATGTTCTTGATGGTCACGCCGTATCCGACGCCACGCACCACGCCTTCGCCGTGTGTCGTGTTCGCGGCTCCGCCGGGGAGCTGGAGGATGTCACTGCCGGACGGCTCCGGCAACGGGAGGTCCTTGACCCGTTGGATCAGCTCGGCGACCGGCGCGGGGAAGTCCACCACCTGGCCGGTGACCGTGGTCGAGCCCTCGCTCATCGCGTTGCGGATCCGCAGCTCGGCCGGATCCATGCCCAGTGCGGCCGCCAGCTTGTCCATCTGGGACTCGTAGGCGTAGGTCGGCTGGACCGCGCCCAGTCCCCGCATCGCGCCGCAGGGCGGGTTGTTGGTGTACACGCCCCACGCTTCGATCCTGGCGTTGGGAACGTTGTACGGCCCCACACCCAGCGTCGTGCCGTTGCCCACGACAACCGGCGTCTTCGAGGCATAGGCGCCGCCGTCGAAGTACAGGCGCGCTCGCACGTAGACCAGGTCGCCCTCGGCTGTGGCGCCGTGCTCGTAGTACATCTTCGCCGGGTGCCGGTGCACGTGCCCGAAGAACGACTCCTGCCGGTTGTAGGACATCTTCACCGGCCGCCCGGTCCGCAGCGCGAGCATGCACGCGTGGACCTGGATCGACAGGTCCTCCCGGCCGCCGAACGCGCCGCCCACCCCGGACATCGTCAGCTTGACCTTCTCGACCGGCAGGCCCAGCGCCTTGGCGGTCTGCCGCTGGTCCACGTGCAGCCACTGCGTGGCCAGGTACAGGTGCACGCCGTCACCGTCCGGCACGGCCAAACCCGATTCCGGACCGAGAAACGCCTGATCCTGCATGCCGATCTCGTACACACCGCTGACCACGACATCGGCCGTCGCGTCCGGGTCGCCCTTCAGGATCCGCTGGTGACGCACCAGGTTCCCGCCCGGGTGCACCTTGGGCGCGTCAGGGGAGCGGGCGACCAGTTCGGCGTCGAGCACGGGTTCGAAGACCTCGTACTCCACCCTGATCGCCTTGGTCGCCCTGAGCGCGGTCTCCGGGTGCTCGGCGGCGACCAGCGCGACCGGTTCGCCTTGGTAGCGCACGATCTCCTCGGCGAGCACCGGGGTGTCCCGCAGCTTGAGACCGTAGACGTTCTCGCCGGGCACGTCCTTGTACGTCAGCACGGTGTGCACGCCCGGCATCGCCAGCGCGGCGGACGTGTCGACCGACAGGATCCGGGCGGACGGGTGCGGGCTGCGCAAAGTCGCCCCCCACAACATGTTCTCCAGCCACAGGTCCGAGGAGTACGCGTACTGGCCGCGTACCTTCAGGCCGCCGTCCGGCCGAAGTGGACTCTCACCGATCCCGCCGGTGGTCATACCACACCGGCTTTCTTCGCCGCGGCCTCACGGACCGCGTCGAGGATCTTCTCGTAGCCCGTGCAGCGGCACAGGTTCCCGGCCAGCGCCTCGCGGATCTCGGCGTCCGTCGGCTCCGCGGTCCGCTCGATCAGGTCGTGCGCGGCGACGATCAGCCCGGGTGTGCAGAACCCGCACTGCACCGCGCCCCGGTCGACGAACGCCTGCTGCACGGGATGCAGGTCCTCGCCCTCGGCGAGGCCTTCGACCGTGCGCACCTCGCGTCCCTCGGCCTGACCGGCCGCGACCAGGCAGGAACAGACCGGGACATCGTCGAGGTACACCGTGCACGAGCCACACTCGCCCTGTTCACACGCGTTCTTGGCGCCTGGCAGCCCCAGTCGTTCGCGCAGCACGTACAGCAGGCTCTCGCCCGGCCACACGTCGTCGGCCTGACGCTGGACACCGTTGACAGTCACGTTCACGCGCATTGTGCGGACCTCCTGTACTCACTCCACGCCCAGCTCAACGTGCGGCGGGCCATCACGGCCAGTGCGTGCCGCCGGTAGGACGCCGTGCCGCGCACGTCGTCGATCGGCGACGCCGCCTGCGCCACGAGCTCCCCGAACCGCCTGTTCAACGAGTCCGGCAAGCCGTCCGGCGAGCCCCACGGCAGTTCGGCGTTCAAGAACTCCTCGGCTTCGCAGGCCCGCAACGGCGTCGGCGCGGCCGACCCGATCCCGGTACCCACCCGCTTCTGCTCGGGGTGCAGGGCGATGGCGAACGCGCAGACCGCGATCACCATGGCGTTGCGCGTGCCGACTTTGCTGAACTGCTGCGGACCGGTCGCCGGTGGCACGTGCACGGCCGTGATCAGCTCGTCGGGTTCCAGCACGTTGCGCTTCACGCCGACGTAGAAATCGTTGGCCGGGACCATCCGCACACCCCGGGTCGACGCGATCTCCACGACCGCGTCCGTCGCCAGCAACGCGGGATGCGAATCGCCCGCGGGGGACGCGGCGCCCAGGTTGCCGCCGACACTGCCGCGGTTGCGGATCTGCGGCGAGCCGACCGTCCGCGACGCGATGGCCAGGCCCGGCAGGACCGAGCCGAGTTCGGTGATGATCCGGCTGTAGGGCACGCACGCGCCGATCCGCACCCGTCCGTCCACAGTGGAATGCGTGTGCAGCTCGCCGATCCGGTTCAGGTTCAGCAGAGCGGGCGGGCGGCGGTGGTCGAAGTTCAGCTCCACCATCACGTCCGTGCCGCCGGCGATCGGCACCGCCGCCGGCGTGGCGGCCTTGAGCGCCAGCGCCTCGGCCACGCTGCCCGGGTTGAGGAATTCCATCACGTCTCCCGTACGACTTCGGCCTCGATCAGGCCGTAAGGCCGGTCGCCGACGTGGAACACCACACCGGGGTTGTCCAGGTCGAACGGCGACAGATCGGTCAGGTAGTGGTGCTGGTTGGGCAGGCTCAGCCGGACACTGGCGATGTCCGGCACGTTCTCCAGCACCCGCTTGCCCATCGCGAACAGCGTCTGCTGCAACGAGTAGCTGTAGGTGGTCGCGAACGCGTCGAGCAGGCTCGCCCGAGCCGTCGCGTACGCCTCGGCCCACTCCACCTGCGTGGACGAGAACCGCCAGCGCGCGTTCACCGCGGTCGCCAGGATCCGGTCCTTGGTCTCCGGCAACGTCGTGTACTCGTCACGCGGATACCCCCAGAACTCAGAGTCGGTGGTGTTCAGCACCGTCAGGTCCTTGATACCGCCTTCGACCGTCGCTTCCCCGTCGAACACGACCGTCGCGAGCCGCGTTCCCTCGCCGGAGCGGGTGAACGAGTGCGGCCCGAGCCGGGTCCACGGGTACTGCTCGATCTCCACGCGGGCGCGGTGGATGCTCGCCAGCTGCCCGACGTAGTGCCTGGCCAGCCGCAGGCCGAAGGTCTCGATCTGCCCGACACCGTCGCGGGCGAACGCCAGGACGGTGTTCTTCTGCGTGTCGGTGGCGAGGACCTTGTCGTTGGCACCGGTCAGGTGGGTTTCGGTGAGGTCACCGGACAGCGCGGTGCTGACGTTGAGGTCGACCAGCCGGTGCTCGTCCGCGTCGCGGTCGACGCGGACGAGCCGGGTTTCGGCCTTCCCGTACTGGTTCTCGCCGAGAACGATGGCCATCGCCAGTCCTTCCTGATCAACTGCCCCGATAGGTCGAGTACGCGAACGGGCTGAGCAGCAGCGGCACGTGGTAGTGCTCGCCGGGGTCGGTGACCCGGAACGTCACCACGACCTCGGGGTAGAACGGTGTGTCGACCTCGAACACCAGCCGGTGCACGCCCGCAGGCGGGTCCCAGCCGGTGATCCGGCCGTCCGCGTCGGTCGTCCCCGACGCCAGCTCGGTCCCGTCCCGGCTCTCCAGCCGGACCGCGACACCCGCCGCGGGCCGTCCGGCCGCCGCGTCGAGCACATGCG
Source organism: Kibdelosporangium phytohabitans (assembly GCF_001302585.1). GTDB lineage: Bacteria > Actinomycetota > Actinomycetes > Mycobacteriales > Pseudonocardiaceae > Kibdelosporangium > Kibdelosporangium phytohabitans. The sequence goes on from NZ_CP012752.1 coordinate 4,328,703, forward strand.
TGGACAGACTCATCCGGCACACCTTGCCAGGCGGCCCCGGACGATCGCGGCCAGCTCACGCCGGACCTCGTCCCGTTCGGCCACCTCGTTGTTGGCCAAACGCCTGCGCGACTCGGCGAGCACTTCGTCAGCTGCCCGCCCCGCGGCGCTGATCAGGAACACACGGCCGAACTTGCGTTCGTATGCCTCGTTCGCCGCCGCCAGTTCGGCGTCCGAACCGACGGCCGCGGCCTGCTCATGGCGCGACCATTCGGCCTCCTGGCCGGTCCCGGTCGGCCGCTGGCCGATGCGCGGGTGGGCGGCCAGTGCCTCGGTGACGTCCCGCCAGCCGAGGGCCGCGAGTTCGGCGTCCGCCGTGGCCAGCAGTTCCGCCACGTCCGGGTAGGGCGCGGCGGCGTCCATGCGCAGCGCCCACCGGCGCGACGCGCAGCACGCCAACAGCTGCTCGATGGACAGTCGTGGCAGCACCTGGCCTCCTCTCACCTGCGGCGGATGTGACCCAGTCAACAATCCGGCGCGTCCGGCCGCCAGCGGTGAAAACCATGAAAACCGGGTGGACGCAGGCGTACTGTTTTGGAGATTCCTCCAAACGTGGGTGGATTAGCCTGGCCTGCGACAACGAGGACGACGGGACGGCACCAGGAGCGGCGGTGAACCTCGCGACATTGCTGACGACCGCCGAACTCGGCCTGGAGCTGCGTGTCGGTGCGGACGTCGCGGACCGGCCGATCACCAGGGTCTTCACCGCGACGCTGCGCGACCCGCGCCGGTTCCTGACCGGTGGCGAGCTGGTGCTCAGCGGGATGGAGTGGTGGCAGAGCCCGGACGACTCCGAGGCGTTCGTCGCCGGTCTGGCCGAAGCCGGTGTGACGGCACTGGGCGCGGGAACGGCCGAAGCGGACGGGGTGCTGCCGCAGCACGTCGTCGACGCCTGCGAGCGGCACAATCTGCCGCTGCTCGTGGTCCCGGTGCACATCTCGTTCGCCACGATCAGCGAGCGCGTGATCCTCGGCCTGGCGGCCGAACGAGCCACGCCGAACCTGGACCGGCACCGGCGCCTGGTCGCCGTGGTCACGGCCGGGGGCGGGCTGGCGGCCCTGGTGGCCGCGGGCGCGACGGAACTCGGCGCGGACAGCTGGGTGATCAGCTCGGCGGGCCGCGTGATCGCCGCAACAGCCGAACTCCGCGATCCCGCCGCGCTCGTCAAACGCGCGCTGCGGTCGAAGCGGATGCCCGTCGTGGCCGACGAGTTCTCGGTGTACGCGACGACGAGCAAACAGCGGGCGCTCGGCTGGTTCCTCGTCGTCGCGGGCGATCACCGGACGTGGCCGACCGAACGCCAGGGCGTGGCCGCCGAGCTCGCGACCCTGGTCGAGCTGGAACGGTCCCGGCTGGACGAGGCGCGCCGGATCGAGAACCGCGCGGCGCGACCGTTGCTGCGCCTGGTGCTCGCCGAACAGACCACCCCCAGCGAGATCCAGTCCCGGCTGGCGGCGACCGAGCTCGGCGGGACCGAGATCGTCACGGTGGCCGCGTCCGGCAGGGCCGCGGCCGTGCTGGACGACCTGCTGTCGGCCTTCGCCGGGCCCGCGCTCGTCGGCGCAGTCGATGACGAGGTCTTCGGGCTGCTGGGCACGACGGAGCCCATCGCGGCGGAACTCAAGGACATGGTCCGCGTGATGCAGCCGGCGTTCGGACCGGACGGGCTGGTGCTCGGCCTGGGCCGTTGCGCGGACGCCAACGGACTGCGCGCGGCGGTCCTGCAAGCGCGGTACGCCCGCAAACTCGCGGAACGCTCACCGGGCCGCGTGACCGTGATGGCGGGCGACGAGGTCGCGTCGCACCTGTTGCTGCTCGCCGCCGTGCCGGACGAGCTGCGCCGCTCGTTCCGCAACCAGATCATCGGCCCGCTGTCCGCATACGACGAAACACACAAGTCCGAGCTGACCAGGACGTTGCGGGTCTTCCTGGAACACTCCGGCTCGTGGACGCAGGCCGCCGCCGAACTGCACGTGCACGTCAACACCCTGCGGTACCGGATAACCCGGATCACCGAGCTGACCGGGCGCGACCCCGGCCGGTTCGGCGACCGGGTCGACCTCTACCTGGCACTGGCCGACGAGAACTAGCCCGAGGTGCTGACCGCGATCCTGCGGGCGGCGAGGTCGCCTGGTCCGACCGTTATGCGTCCCACGCAACGGGAAGGGCCTGCGCGCTGTACACGACGGCCGTGTCGCGCATGACGACTTCCTCCGGCGGGATCGCGAGCCGCAGGGTCGGGAACCGCTCGAACAGCCTGGTGTAGCCGATCCGCATCTCCACCCTGGCCAGTTGCTGGCCGAGGCACTGGTGGATGCCGGCACCGAACCCGAGGTGCCTGCGGGCGTCGTCCCGGTCGAGCCGCAGTTCACCGGGATCGCCGAACAACTCGGCGTCGCGGTTGACCGCGGGCAGGCCGAGCACGACCGAGTCGCCCTCGCGGATCAGCGCGCCCTCCAATTCGACGTCGGTCAGCGCTGCCCGCACCGGGGTTCCCAGGTGGACGATCGTGAGGTACCGCAGCAGTTCCTCGACCGCGTCGGGGCTGCCCAGCCGCGCGATCTGCCCGGGGTGCTGCAGTAACGCGAAAGTGCCGACGGACAGCATGTTCGCGGTCGTCTCGTGCCCGGCGACGAGCAGCACGAGCGCGATGTTCGTCAGCTCCTCGTCGTCGAGGTCCGTCCCGGTGATCAGCCTGCCGAGCATGTCGTCCGCGGGACGGGCCCGTTTGCCGACGACCAGTTCGCGCAGGTAGCCCGACAGCGTGCCCAGCGCGGCCATGATCGCGTCCTGGGTGGTGTCGAAGCGGACGATGGCCCTGCTCTGCTCCTCGAAGAACGCGTGATCGGAGTACGGGACGCCGAGCAGTTCGCAGATCACCAGCGACGGGATCGGCAGCGCGAACTCCTTGACCAGGTCGGCCGGCGGGCCCGCTGCCCGCATCGCGTCGAGGCGCTGTGCGGTGATCTCCTCGATCCGCGGCTCGAGCTGCTTGATCCGGCGCACCGTGAACTCGCTGAGCAGCAGCCGCCGGTACCGGGTGTGCTCGGGCGCGTCCATGCCGACGAACCAGCCGGGGGCGGCCGGTTTCCGTGCGCCTCCCGGGCGGGGCGCGATGCCGAAGACGGGTCGTTTCAGCTCGGGGCGGGTGGAGAACCGCGGGTCGATCAGGACTGTCCGCGCCGCCGAGTAGCCCGTGACCAGCCAGCCGACGTGCCCGTCGGCGAACTGCAACGGGCTGACCGGCGGGAGGTTCATCAGTTCGGGCGGTGGGTCGAAGGGACAGCCGGGCGTACGTTCCGAAGGCAGGGTGATGGGTCGTGTGGTGGGGCTCGGGATTGATTCCGTCATATTTTGAGAGTCTACTCCGATTTGACAGCAAGCTGTCAAAGGAGAGGGTGCTCCACGTGCGGGGTTATCCTGCTGCTTGTGGATCAACCAGCGACCGGGCTGCGGGAACGCAAGAAGGCCAGAACGAGGACCGCCATCCAGCAGCACGCGCTGCGCCTGTTCAAGGAGCGCGGCTTCCAGGCGACCACGGTCGAGCAGATCGCCGAGGCCGCCGAGGTCGCGCCGAGCACGGTGTTCCGCTACTTCCCGACCAAGGAAGACCTGGCCGTGCTCGACGACTACTACTCCATCGCCGACGCGATGAGCGCCGCCGTCGCGGCCCAGCCGCCCGGCGTGTCCCCGGTCGAGGCCATGCGTGCCGCCTTCCACGCTGTGTTCACCGGTTTCTCGCCGGAGGACCGCGCGGCGCGCTACGAACGCGACCTCGCGATGCTGACGATCCCGGAGGTGTGGGCGGCGAACCTCGGCCTGATCGCCCGCAGCCGGGGCGTGATCGCCGACGCCATGCAGGCCCGCGTGCCCGGCCCGGCCGCGCGGATCCTCGCCGACGCCATCATCGGCGTCGGCCTCGGTGTCCTGCTCGACTGGGCCAGTGACCCGCGAGGCGACCCGGCCGAGGCGCTCGACCAGGCCTACAGCCGGCTGGCGGACCTGCTGTGACCGCGTTCAGCCAAGAGCTCGACCTGCTGCTGGCCAGGCGGGGCCTGTCGTGGCGCAAGCTGGCCAGGCTCACCGGCTACACCCCCGGCTGGCTGATCAAGATCAAGAACGGCGCGCCGCCGTCCGCCGAACTGGCCCGCCGCTGCGACGAGGTGCTCGAGGCGGGCGGCAGCCTGATCGCCCTCACCCACGCCCAGCCGGTCCGGCCGGCCCAGTTGCCCGCGGCGACCGCCAGCTTCGTCGGGCGCAAGGAAGAACTGCGCAAACTGGCCGAGGCGCTGCGCGAGGAAGACTCCGGCTCGGTACGCGTGGTCACGATCGAAGGCCCACCGGGCACGGGCAAGACAGCGCTGGCTCTGCGGCTGGCCGGCGACGTCGCCGCGGGCTTCCCGGACGGTCACCTCTACATCGACCTGAACGGGTTCTCCGACGACGGTGTCCCGGTCCCGCCCGAGCAGGCGCTGGAGGAGTTCCTCGGTGCGCTGGAGGTTCCGCCCGACGAGATCCCGGCGCGGCTGGCGGGCCGGGCGGCGCTGCTGCGTTCCGTGCTCGCCCAGCGCCGGGTCCTGGTGGTGCTGGACAACGCGGCCAACTCCGGACAGGTCAAGCACCTGCTGCCAGGCGGGTGCGGATGCGCTGTGATCGTGACGAGCCGCAACCGCCTGTCGGGACTCGCAGTCCGGATCCATTCGACACGCGTCGCGCTCGGCCCGTTGAGCAGCATCGACTCCGCCCGGTTGCTCTCCACCATGATCACGGGCGAGCGCGCGGGCGACGTCGACGCGCTGGCCGAACTGTCCCACCGCTGCGCGCACGTGCCGCTGGCGCTGCGGATCGCGGCCGAGCAGGTCAACAACCGGCCAGGCGTGCCGATCCGGCAACTGGCCGAGGACCTGGCCGTCGTGGACGACGACTCAGCCGTGCGGACGGTGTTCTCGTGGTCCTACCGCGGCCTCGACACGGCGACCGCACGGATGTTCCGGCTCGTCAGCCTGCATCCGGGGACGCTCGTGTGCGTCTCGGCAGCCGCCGCGCTGACCGGCGAGACGCACCAGCGGGCACAGTCGTTGCTGAAGTCGTTGGCGAGCATGCACCTGGTCGAACAGGCCGGTCGGGAATGGTACCGCCTGCACGACCTTCTTCGGCTCTACGGCAGGGAATGCTCCCGCGTCGAGGACAGCGACGACGAACGGCTCGCGGCCGTGCGGCGGCTGACTGAGTGGTACCTGCACAGCGCGCTGGCGGCCAACGAGGCGATGGCGCCGTTCCGCGTGCACGTGCTCGAACTGCCGCGGACTGCTGTCACAGCGATGGTGTTCGACGACCAGGTGTCGGCGTCACGCTGGTGCGACGCGGAACTGCCGAACATGGTGCCGGTCGCACGCATGGCCAGGGAGAACGGTTTCCAGGACGCGGTGTGGCAACTGGCCGTGGCCATGTTCGACTACCTCCTGCTGCGCAAGCCGTGGGGGACGTGGATCGCCGGGCACGAACTGGCGCTGGACACCCCGGACCGGCGGGCCAGGGCATGGGTGCAGACGAACCTGGCGCTGGCGTGCCGGTGGGTCCGCGACTTCGACCGCAGCGCCGCGCTCTACGCGGACGCCATGGCAGTCCGCGACGAGATCGGCGATTCGCACGGCCGGGCGTGGATCCTGGAAGGTCTCGCCGCGCTGGCGATCGACCGCGGCGAAGCCGGCCAGGCCAGGCAGTACGCCGAGCAGGCGCTGACGTTGTTCGCCCGCTTGGGCGACGTCGAAGGGCAGGCCGCGTCCGTGCTCGCCTTGAGCGAGGTCCACCGGGTGCGCGGCGAGTTCGACGAGGCGCTCTCGACAGCACGCCGGGCGTTGCGGATGTGCGAGGAGATCGACGACCTCTACGGACAGGGCCGCAAGCTGGTCGCCATGGCCGACGTGCACGTGGCACTGGGCGAGCACAGCGAAGCCCTGGACTGCGTGGGCCGGTCGCTGGTGGTGCGGCGTGCGGTCGGGGACAGGTGGGGCGAGGCCGACTCGCTGACCAGGCGCGGCGACATCCTGCGCGACGTCGGCGACACCAGGCTGGGGGAGAAGGCCTGGCTGGCCGCTCTGGCGCTGTACGAGGAACTGGCCGACCCGCGCGCCGCCGACATCCGGGCCCGTCTCATGCTGTGAGCTCACCCGGCCAGCGCGGACGCCTTGCCGAAGAGGTACCGCCGCATCGGTTCGCTGGTCACGATCTCCCCGGCGGACACGTACGCCGCACGGGCCCCGGCCGCGTCGCCGAGCATCTCCAGCAGGTGACCGCGGACGGCGAAGTACCGGTAGTGACCGCCGATCGACGCGGTGAGCTCGTCCAGCAGCGCCAGCCCGTCGGCCGCGCCGCGCGCCATCGCCACCGCGACGACGTGCCCGAGCGCGGTCATCGGATTCCCGGTCATGCCCAGCAGAACCTCGTACAGCGCGGCGATCTGGGCCCAGTCGGTGTCCGGGTAGGACGGTGCCTCGTCGTGCACGGCCGCGATGGCCGCCTGCAGCTGGTACGGCCCGGCCTGGCCACGCGGCAGGACCGAGCTGATCAGCTCGACGCCCTCCGCGATCAGCGCCGAGTCCCACAACGCGCGGTCCTGATCGGCGAGCAGGACCACGTCGCCGCCCGCCGACGTGCGAGCGGGCCGCCTGGCGTCGGTCAGCAGCATCAACGCCAGCAACCCGGTGACTTCGCAGTCATCGCCCAGCAGCCGGTGCACCAGCCGCGTCAGCCGGATCGCCTCGGCCGCGAGATCCGCGCGCTGCAGATCCGGTCCGTACGTGCTCGCGTATCCCTCGTTGAAGATCAGGTACAGGGTGTGCAGCACCGCGCCGAGCCGTTCGGACCGCGCGGTTGCCGGCGGAACGGCGAACGGCACCCCGCTGTCCTTGACGGACTGTTTGGCCCGGCTGATCCGCCGCGTCATCGTCGCTTCCGGGACCAGGAAAGCGCGTGCGATCTCCGCCGTGGTCAGACCCCCGACGGCCCGGAGGGTCAACGCGATCTGCGACGCCGGGGACAGCGACGGGTGGCAGCACAGGAACAGCAGGATCAACGTGTCGTCGGAGTCCGACGGCCGCCGGTCCGCGGCCGGGGCGAGCCAGTCGCCGGGCAGCACCCACTGGGCGACCGCGTCCTCCCGCCGCTGCCGGGCCTGCTCGGTGCGCAGCAGATCCGTCAACCGCCGGGACGCCACCGTGATCAGCCACCCCAGCGGGTTGCCGGGCATGTCGGCCGGCCATTGGGTGGCCGCGGCCAGCAGCGCCTCCTGGACGGCGTCCTCGGCCGTGTCGAAGTGGCCGTAGCGCCGCACGACCGCGCCGAGGACCTGCGGCGCGAGGGCGCGCAGCAGGTCCTCGATCGCGGGGGAGGGCATCAGACCTCCGGCTCGGGCGCCTGGTCGTCGATCGGCCGGACGTCCACGTACCACGGCCGGTCGAGCTGGGCGTGCTCCGGGAACGGGGTGTCGGCCAGCTGAGCCGCGATCTCGGTGGCCCGGTCGAAGCTCTCGCAGTCGACGATCGTGTACCCGACGAGGACTTCCTGCGTCTCCGGGTACGGCCCTTCGGTCACCACCGGCACACCGTCCCGCACGGACACCCGGCGGGCGTGGGCGGGCGCGCTCAGACCGTGGGCTTCGACGAACTCACCGGACTCGACCAGCGCGTTGTTCCAATCGCGCATGAACTTGTGCAACGCCTGTGCCTCCTCGAGCGTCCACGGCCGACGGTCGGCCTGGCCGTTGGCGGTGAGCATGTCGAGGTCGCGCTGCGAGCCCATCATCATGATCATGTACTTCACGGTCGTGCTCCTCTCCGGGGTGCGATACGCCAGAGACGTCGAAACCGGATGCGCGGTCCGGACATCACCCGCGAGAATTCTTTCAGGAGTTTTCACCGGAGCCGATCGGACGGGGGCCGCAGGGTGCCGGAGCAGGTAAGTGTTCTCATCGTCGGGGCAGGCAGCCGGGGCAGGAACTACGCCGAAGCGGCCGAACGGACCGGGCACGCGCGGGTTGTCGCCGTCGCCGAACCGCGTCCTGAGGCGCGCGAGATGTTCGTGGACACCCACGGCGTGCCCGCCGACGGTGTCTTCGAGGACTGGCGGCAGCTGCTCGACCGGCCGAGGCTGGCGGACGTCGCGGTGATCGCCACCCAGGACAAGGACCACGTCGAACCGGCGGTCGAACTGGCCAGGCGCGGCTATCACCTGCTGCTGGAGAAGCCGATGGCCACCACGGAGGCCGACTGCGAACGGATCGTGCGTGCCGCCGAGGACGCGGACGTGCTGCTGGCTGTGTGCCACGTGCTGCGGTACACGCCGTACTCCCGCGCGCTCAAGCAGGTGATCGGCAGCGGGCGGATCGGCGACATCGTCAGCGTCGAGCACCTGGAACCGGTGGGCTGGTGGCACCAGGCGCATTCCTACGTCCGCGGCAACTGGCGGCGTGAGGACGAGTCGAGCTTCATGCTGATGACCAAGTCGTGCCACGACCTGGACTGGCTGGCGTACATCATCGGCAGGCCGGCCGAGCGTGTGTCGTCCTTCGGCGGGTTGTACGAGTTCCGGCCGGAGCGCAAACCGGAAGGCGCGGCGGACCGTTGCCTGGACTGCGCGGTCGAATCAACCTGCCCGTACTCGGCGCCCAAGATCTACACGCCGTACCTCGACCGTCCGGACAAGGGCTGGCCGTTGTCCATTGTCACGATGGACCGCACGGCCGAGGGCCTGATGACGGCGTTGCGTGAAGGACCGTACGGGCGCTGTGTCTACTCGTGTGACAACGACGTGGTTGATCATCAGGTCGTCAACATCGAGTACACCGGCGGCGTGACGGCGTCGTTCACGATGACGGCGTTCGCCCCCGCGGCACACCGCAAGACGAGGATCTTCGGGACGCGCGGCTCGATCGACGGGGACGGGGAGACCATCGCCGTCCACGATTTCCTCACCGGCCCCGAGGTGATCGACCCGGGCGCGTACGGCGGCGCCACGGCGGCCGACGGGCACGGCGGCGGCGACCAGGGCATCGTCGACGCCTTCATCACGGCGGTCCGCACCGGCGACGCCGGGGCGATCCTGACCGACGGCAGGGAAAGCCTGGACTCGCACCGGCTTGTCTGGGCGGCCGAACACGCGCGGCGCACCGGCACGGTCGTCACGCTCTGATCGGTCACGCGGGGTGGGCGCGGCCCCAGCGCAGCATCGCGTGCAGCACTACCTGGAGGCTCCGGCCCTGCTCGGTGAGTTCGTAGACCACGCGGGGCGGGACCTCGGCGTGGATGGTGCGCGTCAGGATGCCCTGGTGCTCGAGGGCGCGCAGCCGGTCGGTCAGGGTCTTCGCGCTGATGTCACCGAGCGCTGACCGCAGCTGCGTGAACCGCAACGGCCCGGCCAGCAGTTCGCGCACGATCAGCGTCGTCCACTTCCCGTCGAGCACCTGAAGGGTCCTGGCGACCCCGCAGGACTGCGCCGGGTCGGTGCGCGCGTCCATCAGCTCCTGATGAACCTGCTGGTCAAGCGCGGTTTCCATGATGAAACTATGGCACTTTCTGGGTACTGCTTCAATCCGGAAACTAACTTCACGGCATGAACTCGTTGACGATCGCCGTGCACGGCGCGACCGGCTCGCAGGGCTCGGCCGTGGTCCGTGACCTGCTCGCCGCCGGGCACGAGGTCCGCGCTGTGGCCCGCAAGCCCGCTGACGTGCCCGGCGCCGAAGCCGCCGCCGCCGACCTGGCCGACATCGACGCGCTGGTCACGGCGTACACCGGCGTGGACGCCGTCGTCCTGCAGTTGCCGCTCGTCTTCGACGAAACCGCGCTCACGCAAGCCGATGCGGTGTTGTCGGCGTTGGGTCGGCAGCCGGTGCCGCGAGTGGTGTTCAACCGGAGTGCCACCGTGCCGGACGAACCGATCGGTGTGCCGTACGTGGATGCCAAGGTGTTGCTGAGCAAGGAACTCCCGAACCTCGTCGAGACCGTCGCGCTGGTCGGGCCTGCGATGACGTACGCCGAGAACCTCGCCGCGCCGTGGTCCACGCCGTTGGTCGCCGCGGGCGAACTCCGCTACCCACTGCCCGCTGAGCTGGCTGTGCCGTGGGTGACCGCGGGCGATGTCGCCGCGGTGATCAGGGACCTGCTCACGGCACCGACCCCGCCCCGCGTCCAGGCCGTCGCGGGCCCGCAGGACCTGACGGGCGACCAGACCGCCGCCGCGCTCGGGCCGTCAGTGCGTTGGCGGACAGTCACTCCCGCGGAGTATGAGGCGCTTCTGCTGCCATATCTGGGATCCGAGGTCGCCGCCGCGATCGCCGGGTCGTACGAGCACCCCGCGCCCCTGCCCGACCCGGCGATCGTGCGACGCGGCACAACGACACTCAGCCAGTGGGCAGCGGCACAGGACTGGCGCTGAGCGGGCCCTACCAGCTGGACTTGCGGACGCCGGGCAACTCGCCGTTGTGCACCATCCCGCGCAGGCGGACCCGGGACAGCCCGAAGGCGCGCAGATATCCGCGTGGCCGTCCGTCCACCACGTCCCTGTTGCGCAGCCGGGTGGCGCTGGCGTCCCGGGGCTGACGGCGCAGTTCGGCTTCCGCGGCCGTGCGTTGCTCCGCCGACGAGCCGGGGGAGCGCAGGATCTCCTTGAGCTCGGCTCGCCGTTCGGCGTACCTGGCCACGATCTCGCGGCGCTGCTTGTCCTTGGCGATCTTCGACTTCTTCGCCACGTCCACCTCCTGAAAACGACAACCATTGCCAACTAGGGTAGCCTCGGTGCCATGAAGCCAGGCATCCACCCCGACTACCACCCGGTCGTCATCAAGGACGGCTCCACCGGAACGGTCTTCCTGACCAGGTCGACGGCCACGTCCAGCAAGACCGTCGAATGGGAGGACGGCAACACGTACCCGCTGATCGTGGTCGACGTGACCGCCGACTCCCACCCGTTCTGGACCGGCAAACAGCGGCTCGTCGACACCGCGGGCCGGGTCGAGAAGTTCCGCCAGCGCTACGGCGACAGGAAGCGCTGATGGCCGTCCCGAAGCGCAAGAAGTCCCGCAGCAACACCAGGCACCGCAGGGCGCGGTGGAAGGCCGGCGCGCCCGATCTCGTCGCCGTCACCACGCCGGACGGCCGGAAACTGGCCGTGCCGCGCCGATATGTGCAGGCGTATCGGCGCGGCCTGGCCGGCTGACCCCTGTGGTGGTCACCGGGGCACCTGTTTGGATGTCCCGGTGACCATCGCAGTCGGCATCTTCGAACTGTTCACCTACGCCATCCCGGGGTCGTTCTACCTGGCGTTGTTCACCTACATCGCGGCACGCGCGCAGTGGATCGACATGGCCGCGGCGACCAGGACGCCGACCGTGCTGCTGGTCATCGGGCTCGTCCTGGTGAGCTACGTGCTCGGCTACCTCGCCTACCCGCTCGGCCATTTCGTGAACAAGGTCCTGCCGCGCCGCCGCGGCGGGGAGGTGACAGCGGCCTTCCTCGAGCGCAACCCGGCGGCCAGGAAGCGGGAGTACGTCGAAGCCGACCCGTTCCTGCTGCTCGCCGCGATCCAGACGAACGACACCGAGGTCGCCGCCGACGTGACCAGGCTCCGCGCGTCCGGCCTGATGCTGCGCAACTGCGCGCCGCCGTTCCTCATCGCGGCGGTCGTCGCGGTCGTCGAACTGTTCACCAGCCGCAGCCCGGTGTTCGCGGTGACGTGCGCGGTGATCTTCCTGATCGGCTTCGGCGCGCTGGTCGTGCAGGGCCGCAGGCTCGGCCGGTGGGCGAAGCTGCGCACGCTGGAGGCCGCGTTCTGGGTGCCCGACATCGACGAGAAGTTCCGTGACCCGCAGTCATGACCGGGCGCGACCAGTCTGGTCGCCGCCAGCCTGGTCGCCGCCGGTGGCGGCGATCGCCTCGGTGCGGCCGGACACCCCGAGCTTGGTGTAGACCGACGACAGGTTGTTGCGCACGGTCTTGGGCGCCAGCCGCAAATCGCGGGCGATGGCCGTGGTGGACAGCCCGTCCCGCAACAACTCCAGTATCCGGCTTTCCCGTGTGGTCAGTTCGTCGGTGCGGGTGAGCAGGTCGCCGATGCGCGAGGCGATCCCGGCGCCGAAGATCACCTCGCCGTCCGCCATGCCCCGGATCGCGGGGACGATGCACGCCTTCTCGGTGCCCTTGACCAGGTAGCCGCGTGCGCCCGCTTTGACCGCCGCGCGGATCGAGGTGTCGTCGTCGAGCGCGGACAGGACCAGCACCGCCGTGTCCGGCGCGGCGCGCACCACGTCGCGGATGGTGTTCATCCCGGCGTCGTGCGGATCGAGGACGAGCACGTCAGGCCGGTGGTCGAGGACCGCGCGGACTGCCTGGGGGCCGGTGCGCGCGCTGCCGACGACGACAATTCCGTCCACTGTGGACACGATGGTGTCCCGGTCGGGGAGCACGACCGTCACGGGGGACCTCGGTAATCGGTCGCCGCGCATGGCCGTGATTCTCGCCCAGGCGGTCGCGGTTTCCGCGCAGCGGGTGGTGTCGCCGCGTCGCGGGGAGTGCGGTGTCATGGCGGCTATTCGGAGCCACCGCCGTCAGGTCGTGCCCGGCTCGGCGCGCAGTGCGCCGAGCAGACGGCTGATCATGTCCAGGTACTCCGTTTTGAGCTGCGGCTTGGTCTCTTCGGCCGCGTTGGCCAGCGTCATCGCCGCCGCGGTCAGCATGCCGAAGACCAGCCGGGTCGTGGTGGGCAGCGGCTGCCGTTCCAGGTGGCCCGACTCCATCAGCTCGTCCATCAGGCGCTCGATGAAGCCGTACGCCAGCATCTTCTCGGTCCCCAGCCACTGCGGCCAGCCGAGCGCGATCGGGCCCTCCTGCCAGACGAGCCTGCCGTACACCGGGTCGCAGCAGCGCTCCAGGAACGCGTCCAACGCGTTGTACGCGGCTTCGGCGGGGTCGCCCGCCCGCTCGGCCGCGGCGGTGGACTCGTCGAGCGCGTCCGTCTCCAACTGGTCGAAGACGGCCTCGAAAAGCGCGGTCTTGTTGGCGAAGTGGTGGTAGATCGCGCCGCGGGTGGCCTGGATGTCGGCGGCGACGTCCTCGAGCGAGGTGCCCGCGAAGCCCTGGGCGGCGAACCGGCGGGTGGCCGCGGCCAGCAAAGCCGCCCTGGTGGCCTGTGAGTACTGCTCGCGTCGGCTGGCGACCCTGGACATGCGCAAAGCATACGACATACGCTGTGTATGTCACCGACGCCGCGTATGTGGGGAGGGGCTGTGACCGAGCCCGAGCGAGTGTGGTTCAACCCGTATCTGCCGGGGTTCACACGTGATCCGTACCCGCACTACAAGGAACTGACCGAGAGCCACCCGGTGCAGGACCACCCGCTGGGTTTCTGGTTCCTCAGCAGGTACGACGACGTGCTCGCGCTGTTGCGAGCGGGACAGTCGGTCGAAGCGGCGGCCCAGGACACCATCACCGGCGTCGTCAACGCGTCCATGCTCGACCGCGACCCACCGGACCACACACGGCTGCGTGCGCTGGTCACGAAGGTCTTCACCCGGCGTGCGATCGCGGCACTGGAACCGATGATCGTCGAGCTGGTGGACACCGCGCTCGACCGGATGGCCGAGCAGGGCAGCTCGGACCTGGTGCAACAGCTGGCGTTCCCGTTGCCGTTCGCGGTGATCTCGCGGATGCTCGGCCTGCCGCCGGTCGACGGCGCCAGGGTGCGCGAGCTGTCCGGCACGCTCGTGCGGGCGCTGGAGGTGGTCGTCGACGAGCAGGCCGCGCAGGCGATCGCCGACGCCAGGGTGGAGCTGGGCGAACTGACCAGGGACCTGCTGGCGTGGAAACGCGCCAACCCGGCGGACGACCTGCTGACCGCGTTGATCACGGCCGAACACGAAGGCCAGGTGCTCAACGAGGACGAACTGGTCTCCCAGGTCGTCCTGCTGTACGTCGCCGGCCACGAGACGACCGTGAACCTGATCGCCAACGGGACCCACGCGCTGCTGCGCGATCCCGGCCAGCTGGAGCTGCTGCGCGGACGGCCGGACCTGATCGGCAACGCGGTGGAGGAGTTCCTGCGCTACGACTCCCCGGTGCAGCAGACCAGGAGGGTCATCGTCACGCCGTACTCGGTCGACGGGGCCGAGATCCCGATCGGCTCGTTCGTGATCGCCTGCCTGGCAGCGGCCAACCGGGACGAGCGGATGTTCGGCGCGGACGCGGGCGAACTGCGCCTGGAGCGCAAGCAGGCCCGCAACCACCTGTCGTTCGGCGGCGGACCGCACCACTGCCTCGGCGCGGCACTGGCCCGGCTCGAAGGGCAGATCGCGATCGGCCGCCTGGTGCGGCGGTTCCCGCGGCTGTCACTGGACGGCGAGGTGGAGCACAACAACCGGATCAACCTGCGCGGCCTGAACGCGCTGCCGGTCAAGGTTCGCGCCACCGTGCCCGGCTGACACTCCCGAACAGTCCCAAGGGGACGGTGAGAACGGCCGCGATGAAGAAGATCGTGCCGTACGCGCCGTCCTCGGCGAGACCGGCGACCGCGGCGGCGGCGACCGCGCTGCCCGCGAACAAAGCCGTGGCGAACAAGGAGATCATCGTGGCACGGGCGCCGGGCACGACCTCGGTGGCCCACGTCTGCAGCGACGAGTGCATCGACGTCCACGCCAGTCCGAGCAGGACAGCGGCGATCGCCGTGATCACCGGATCCTGCCCGACGGCGAGCAACGCGCACGCGACAACCGCGGCGATGGCCCCGGCACCGATGAAAATGGCCGGGTGGAACCGTTTGGTCAGCCGCACGACCACCCGGGTCATCAGGAACACGGCCAGCCCGTAGACAGCCGTCACCGCCCCGGCGACCGCCGGTGTCGTCCCCGACTGCTCGACGGCAGGCGGCAGCAACGTCAAAACGCCAAGCAGCACAACGCCTTCGGTGAACGCCATCAGCAGCACGAACACGGCGGCCTTGGTCCTGCCCACCGCGGCGACGGCCTTGACGACGCTGCTGCCCCTGCGGGTCATCGGTGGCTGCGCGAGCTGCCGCAGAAGCACAGTGAGAACAAGGGAAGCCACACCGGTGACGACGAAAGCGGCCCGCCACGACAGAAGCTGAGCGACCAGACCGGCGCCGACCGACGCGAGCCCGATGCCCATCGCGGTGCCGACCATCAGCCGGGCGATCTCGGGCTGGCGTTCCCGCGCGGGAACCGTGTCGCCGAGATAGACGAGGCTGGCCGGATAGGCGGCGCCGAAGAACCCGCCGGCCAGCCCACGGGTCACCGCGAGCCACAGCGGACTGAGCACGAACGCGGCGGTGATCGTCGAGACGGCCGCGGCGAGCATCGTCAGCCGCATCGTCCTGACCAGACCCAGCGAGTCCGAGACCGTACCCCACACCAGCTGCATCAGCCCGTACACGAGGAAGTACACGCTGGCCGCCCGCACCACTTCGGACAACGGGGCGTCGAGGTCACCGGCGATGGAGATCAGCATCGGCGGCATCACGAACCGGTCCAACGTGCTGACGAACGTCGTGAGCTGCAAAAGCCGGATCGCCCGCATGGTCCGACGCTACTGGACGGGCGCGCGGTCGCCCAGCGGCCATCGGCGGGGATCCGCTTCACCCGCGACGTTTCCGCCGCGGAAACGATCATCCCCTACGCTGGCCGTGAGAACCGGGGAAAGGGGCATCAATGGGGGAAGTCGGGCGCCGGGAGTTCCTGTCCTGGCTGGCGAAAGGGACGTTCGGAGCCGCGTCCGGCGCGCTGCTGACCGGGCAACCGGCCGCGGCATCGGCCGACATCACGGTGCTGACGCGGGCGACGGTCATCGACGCGACCGGACAACCGCCGAAGAAGAACGCAACGGTGGTCCTGGCGGGTGACCGCGTCCTCGCGGTCGGCCACCACCCGGAATTGCCCAGCGTGCCCGGTGTACGCGTGATCGACCTGGCCGGAAAGCACGTGATCCCGGGGTTGTGGGACCTGCACACCCACTCGGCGTTCTACGGCAGCACGATCCCAGCGCTGCACGTGGTGCACGGTGTCACGGGCATCCGCGAGATGTGGGGCGTGCCGGAAACCCATGACGTACGTGAGCTCGTCGAGTCAGGACAGGTGCTCGGCCCGCGAATGGTCATCGGCAGCGCCGTCATCGACGGCCCGACGAGCATCTGGGCGGACGACGCCGTCCTGGTGCGGACCGCAGCGCAAGCACGCGCGGCTGTGCGTGAGGCCAAGGACGGCGGCGCGGACTTCATCAAGGTCTATTCCTTCCTGTCGCCGGAGTGCTACACGGCGATCGCCGAGGAATCCGCCCGGCTGGGGCTGCGTTTCTCCGGTCACGTACCCGTTCGCGTGTCTGTTCAGGCCGCGATCGACCGCCGCCAGCACACGCATGAGCACCTCTACAACCTCTTCACATCCACAGCGCGCAACGCGGACGAGCTGTACTCGTGGCTGGCGAGCCTGCCGGACGACCGCGACAGCCCGGACTGGTTCGGTCGTCACGCGCAACGCGTCGAACGTGAAGCCGTCGCCGCCCATGACCCGGCACGAGCCGAAGCGCTGTTCACGAGCATGGCGCGGCGCGGGATCCGGCAGTCGCCGACGCTGCTGGTCGAGCGGCAGATGTCCCTGTCGCCCGAGACGATCCTCGACGATCCCGTGATTGCCGACAGGTTGCGCTACATCCCCGTGACCCTGCGGGAGCAATGGCAGGCGATGATGCGGACCCGCCCGCCGCGCACCCCGGCGGAAGTGGCCGAACTGCTCCGGTTCGGTGACGCCCGGCTGCGGCTGCTGCGCACGATGCACGAGGCGGGAGTGGGCATCGTGGCCGGAACGGACGCGGGCTTCGCGTACGTTCTGCCCGGGTTCGCGTTGCACGACGAGCTGGCTCTACTCGTGCGGGCGGGGTTGCCGCCCATGGCCGCCCTGCAGTCGGCGACCCGTGATGCCGCGCGTTGCCTCGGTCTCGCGCACCAGGCGGGAACCGTCACCGCGGGAAAACAAGCCGACCTCGTCGTCCTGGACGCGGATCCGTTGGCCGACATCAGCAACACCAGCCGCATCCACGCGGTGATCTGCCGCGGTCGGTACCTCGGTCCGCGCGACCGCACGCGCATCCTGGCCGAAATCGAAGCGGACGCGAAGGAACCCGTCGACGCACCCGTTGCCGGGCCGGGTTCCTGTTGTCATCACTGAGATTCGGCTGTCACTGAGATTCGGCGAGGCTCGCGCGGCAAGCGGCCAGGAGACGGACGGTTGCCGCGCTGGTTCCGCCGCCGCAACGCGGGCACCGCATCCGTACGGTCCGCGAGAGTTCGTCGACGACAACGGTCAGCGCGGTCTCGCAGTCGCGGCACCAACGGTGGCACGTGACGGGGTGCGCGTGCAGCGGTGACGACACGCACTGGTGGATCCACTTGCCGTGGACGTGGCACGTCAGCCGGTCGTCCGGCGCGAGCAGACCGGCTCGTTCCGCTTCGTCCTCGGCGGCGAGCCGGTCCGCCAGTGCGTACGTGTCCGCGTGTTCGATCATCACGGCCTCCCACGTCCCAGCACAGCACACGGTCTTCGCGGGACGGTCGAATCTGTCTGGTCGGCGCAGGGCCCTGCTAGCCGCGTTCAGCGAGTGACGGCAGCGCACGCCAGTTGTCGAGCGCGGGTTTCATGCCCTCGGCCAGTGCGGGCATGTCCGGCACCTGCGCCAGGCACGCCACTACCTGCAGCATCCGAATGCCCTCGAACAACCGCAGTGCGTCCTCGTTCAACGGCTTGCCCGCTGCCTGCGCGTAGGCCTGTTCGGCGTCCGGCCCGCCGAACGACAGGTCCCACTCCACCGGGCCGCGGGTGACCAGTTCGAAGTCCGAGCAGAGTTCGCCCCGCGGGGTGACGATGAGGTTGTACAGTGGCGAATCGCCGTGGATGGGCTGCGACTCCACGCCAGGGAACGCCGCCGTGAACGCCGCTTCGCTTTCCACCAGCGGTTTCACCGCCGCCCATTCCCGCACCGCGCGGTCGAGGTCCTCCTGGCTGATCAGGTCCCTGCGGTCGGCGAGGAAGGCGAACGAGTTGTCGAAGAACGGGTGGAACGAGTCCATGAACGGCAGTTCGCCGGGGTACTCGCGCAGTGCCTGGTGCAGGTCCGCGGCGAGCTGAGCGGCACGGACCATGTCGGGCTCCGCGTCCGGTACCTGTTCGACGTACTGCCAGAACGTCATCGAGAAGCCATCACGGCTGACCGGCTCACGCGCGACAAGCGGGCTTGGAGCGACGACGGCGTGACCCCGGTCAGCCAGCCACCCCGCCACGGCCAGCTCTCGCTGCTGACTGGCCAGTTGCTGGGCGGGTGTTGTCCACGCGGGCAGGACCGTCGGCACGCGCACGACCACCGGTGACGGCTTCAGGTGCACGATGACGGAGAACAGGCTGTACAGGACCTGCGGCTCGGTGACCGTGAGCCCGAGGTCGCGGCCAGCGGCCGCCGCGGCGTCACGCGCCCGGTCGGTGCGAGCCGCCACTTGTTCGTCGGTGAGCATGCCCCGATCCTGGCACACATCCGTTACCGGCGATTCATCCTTTGGTACCCCCTCGCGCAACCGGCCGATCCCGACCGTCCACACACGACAGGTGCGGTCAGTCGCTGACCTCAACGCCACGGCGGTGCCGGCGCACGCTTTCCTCGACCAGATCGAGCACCGGTTCCAGATCGTCGGCGGGCAGGCCCATCGCCAGGTGCGACACGAGGCCTTCCAGCACGAGTTCGAGGAACGCCGTGAGCACCTTCACATCGATGTCGTCACGCAGGTTCCCGGCTTCGCGCTGCCGTTGCAGGCGCTGCCTCGTCGCCTCGGTCAGCGCCTCGGACCGCTCGGCCCACCGGCCGCGGAACTCCGGGTCCGTGCGCAGCCTGCGGGACACCTCCAGCCGCGTGCCCAGCCAGTCCGCCGGGTGGTCCTGGCCGGCAGGCGCCGCCAGCAGGTCGCGCATCACCTGGACGAGGCCCTGCTCGGCCACCACGTCGGCCATCCGCCGGGCCTCGTCCTCGGCGAGCGCGAGGAAGAGGGATTCCTTGTCGCGGAAGTGGTGGAAGATCGCGCCACGGGACAGGCCGGTGGCTTCCTCGAGCCTGCGCACGGTCGCGCCCTCGTAGCCGAAGCGCGCGAAACACGTCCGTGCGCCGTCGAGGATCTGACGGCGGCGGGCGTCGAGGTGGTCCTGGCTGACGCGTGGCATCGAACAATCGTCCCACGCGCCGGGGAAGTATCGCAATCCGTACGTACGGATTGCGACCGGCGAGGGCGTACACAGAGTAACAGGGATTGACAGAGGGTCCGCCGAAGGTGTGTGATCCCACTCATAGATAGGAAACTTTCTTATCTAATTAGTTGTCCATCCGCCGCAGTACCTCCGCCCCGACAATCCCTGTAGGAGGCCTCAGTGGCACCCCGTTCCCAATGGCGCGGGACGTTGTCGTCCTGCGCCGCGGCTGTCGTGACTGTGCTCGCGTTGGCACCAGTCGTGGACGCGCAGACCAGCGTCAACGCCGTCACCAAGTACGAAGCCGAGACCGCGACGATCACCCAGGGCGTCGTGGAGTCCAACCACACCGGGCACACCGGCACTGGTTTCGTCAACTACGACAACGTGGCCGGCAGTGCTGTCGAGTTCACCGCGGCCGCCCCGCAGGCGGGCACCGCGACGCTGAAGTTCCGGTTCGCCAACGGGACGAACGTGAACCGGCCGATGGACATCTCGGTCAACGGGACCGTTGTCGCACAGAGCGTGGCGTTCAACGGCACCGGTGCGTGGACGACATGGCAGGACGTGACGGTCACCGCGCAGTTCACCGCGGGGGCCAACAAAGTCCGGGCGAGCGCGTCCACCGCCACCGGTGGACCCAACCTCGACTACCTCGAAGCCGACGTCGCCGCGCCACCCGCGGGCAACGACTACGAAGCCGAGGACGCGACGATCGCCCAAGGTGTCGTGGAATCCAACCACGCGGGGTTCACCGGACGCGGATTCGTCAACTACGACAACGTGATCGGCAGTTCCGTCGAGTGGACGGTGAGCGGGCCGGGCGCGGTCGACCTGGTGTTGCGCTACGCCAACGGCACCGCGGTGAACCGGCCGATGGACATCTCGGTCAACGGCACGGCTGTCTCGTCCGGCCTGGCCTTCGACGGCACCGGCGCGTGGACGACCTGGCAGACCAAAACGGTGAAAGCCACGCTCGCGGCGGGACCGAACAAGATCAAGGCAGCGGCGACCACCGCCAACGGCGGGCCGAACGTCGACAAGCTGTCGGTCCGGACCGCGGACGACGAGGCGCCGTCCGCGCCGCCGAACCTCCGCTCCACCGGGAAGACCGCCCGGACGACCTCGCTGGCCTGGGACGCGGCCTCCGACAACGTCGGTGTGTCGGGCTATGACGTGTACCAGCACGGGCAGTTCATGAAGTCCGTCGCGGGCAACGTCCTCGCGACCACGGTCGAAGGGCTGCAGCCGGACACCGCGTACGACTGGACGGTGCTGGCGAAGGACGCCGCGGGCAACGTCTCCCAGGCGAGCGACAACGTCGTGGTGCGCACCGATCCCGCTCCGCCGGACAACGAACCGCCGACAGTGCCGGGCAACCTGACCTCGCCGGGCAGGACAGCGACCACAGTGGACCTGGCGTGGATCGCGTCGACCGACAACGACAAGGTCGCGGCGTACGACATCTTCACCGACGGCGTGCGGTCCGGATCGGCCGACGGCACCGCGACCAGCACGACCGCGGCGGGCCTGACCACCGGCGAGGAGTACAGGTTCAAGATCCGGGCCCGTGACGCGGCAGGGAACGTTTCCGGTTTCAGCAACGAGATCGCGGCGACACCGTCCCAGGGCGGCCCGTCCGGCGTGCCGAACCCCGGCACTGTCAGCACGATCGCGAGCGGTGTCGATGTCGTGTGGGGCGTGGCATTCCTGCCCGACGGCTCGGCGTTGTTCAGCGAGCGCAACACGTTCAACATCTACCGGATCACCGAAGGCGGCACGAAACAGCTCGCGGGCAAGATCAGCCAGGCGGCGGGCACCAACGGCGAAGGCGGCCTGCTCGGCCTGGAAGTCGCGCCGACGTTCGCGCAGGACCACTGGCTGTACGTCTACCACACGACCGCCGGCGACAACCGGATCATCCGGGTCAAATACGAGAACGGCCAGCTGGTGCCGAGCTCGTACCAGGTGCTCCTGCCGGGCCTGGCCCGCAACAGGTACCACAACGGCGGCAGGCTGCGCTTCGGCCCGGACGGCAAGCTGTACGCGTCCGTCGGCGACGCGCAGAACAAGGCCAACGCGCAGAACAACAACTCGCCCAACGGCAAGATCCTGCGGATCAACCCGGACGGCTCGATCCCGCCGGACAACCCGTTCGGCAACGCGGTGTGGAGCAAGGGACACCGCAACCCGCAGGGCCTGGACTTCGACTCGCGGGGCCGTCTGTGGGCCGCGGAGTTCGGCGACAGCAGCCAGGACGAGGTCAACCTGATCACCCGCGGCGGCAACTACGGCTGGCCTGGTTGCGAGGGCACCGGTGGCGACGGCTGCGCGGGCACCATCCTGCCGAAGAAGACGTGGCCGACCAGCCAGGCCTCGCCGAGCGGGCTGACCATCATCAACGACCACGTGTTCGTGGCGACCACGGTCGGTCAGCGCGTCTACCGGATGCGCATCGACGCCAACAGCAACCTGGTCGACCAGCAGACATACTTCCAGAGCACGTACAACCGCCTGCGCACGGTCGAGGTCGACCGCGACGGCGACATCTGGCTGACCACGTCGACCGACAAGGACGGCACCGACGGCAACGACCGGATCCTGCACGTGGACATCCAGTACTCGGGCGGCGGTGGCGGCGACTTCAAGCTGACCAGCTCCGCGTTCGCCGACAACGCGATGATCCCGGCGAAGCACACGTGCGCGGGCGACGGCACAGCGGGCCAGGACCCGTCGCCGCCGCTGGCGTGGGGCAAGCACACCGACGCCAAGAGCTACGCGATCGTGTTCGCCGACCGTGTCAACGACGGCAACAAACGGCACTGGATCATCTGGGACATCCCACCGGGCACGGTGTCGTTGCCGGAGAACCTCGGCGCGGGGTTCACCGTGCCCAGCCAGGGTGGTGCCAAACAGAAGGCGATGGGCAGCGGGGCCAACTCGCAGAAGTACTTCGGCCCCTGCCCCGGCGGCGGCACCAACCCGTACACGTTCACGCTCTACGCGGTGAACGTACCGACGCTGTCCGGGGTCACCTCGTCCAGCGGGCTTGACGTCATCCAGAACGCGATCATCGACGGCAGCGGGGCCAGCACCGTCCTCAGGGGACGGTCGAACGCCTCGACATGAGACCGCTCGGGTGGCCGGACCTTGGCGGCGATCCGGTCACCCGGGCACCCAGCCCCGCGTGGGGGCACCGAAGGTGGTGAGCGGTGCCCCTACGCGGTTCCACGTTCGTCCAGCAGGCCGTCGACGATCAGCCTGGTCGCCCGCTGGATGTCCAGCGGCGGCAGCGGGCGGGTGAGCACCTCGGTGATCAGCCCGTCGAGGCAGGCGAGCAGGATCCGGGCGTGCCCCTCGGCGTCGGGGGAGCCAAGCCGGTCCAGCCAGCGCCCGCCCAGCTGCCAGTAGCGCACGGACCAGCCGAGGATCTGGTCGGCGATCTCCGGCCGCCACGCCGCCTCGAGGAAGATCGCGCGGCGGGCCAGCGTCAGCTCGCGCGCCTGCTCGGTCATGTACAGCACCATGTCGGTCAGCCTGCGCGCGAACGCCTCGCGGTCGACGACACCCTCCACCCTGCCCAGCAAGTCGGCCAGCAGTGACTGCTCGGTCTTGACCAGGTGGCCCAGCACGCCCTGGATCAGCGCGTCACGGGTGCGGAAGTGGTTGGACGTGCTGCCCTTGGGCAGTTCGGCTGCCGTGTCCACGGACAAGTGGGTGAGCGCTCGCGGGCCGCCCCTCGCCAGTACGGACACGGCTCCGATCAGGATCTCGTTTCGGCGGGTAGGCACTTGTGAATAGTACTGCATATGTAGTTTTCGATCATCTTTTTCCTGGTGTCGGGTTGGTTTGCGCGTCACAAGATTTTCCCGCACCGGGGGCCGACCTCTGGGCAGGAGGGGTGGTCTTGGTTCGGGTTGGCCGACCTCCTGACAGCCCGTGGTCGGCTTGCCAAGGCCGACGGGCAGGAGCACCCCCGAAGCACCTCTTCGCGCTTGCGCGCTGGCCGCTGGGGGCTGGTCTGCGCTTGCGTGTGGGCTGCGCTGGGTTGGCTCTGTGCTTGCGTGCGTGCCGCTGGGTTTTGTTGGGGTGGTTTCGATCATTCTCGTGAACCATGTCAGGTCCTGTCAGGGTTCGGTCGCATCGTTGTTTTCATGAGCAAGGCGTTGAACGGCAAGGTGGCAGTGGTCGCGGGCGGGACCCGTGGCGCGAGCAGGGCGATTGCGGTGGAACTCGGGCGCGCTGGGGCGTTCGTGTACGTCACCGGCCGCAGTTCGGGGGCTGGCCGGTCCGAAGTGGATCGTCCGGAGACGATCGAGCAGACCGTCGAGCTGGTCGAGCAGGCGGGTGGCGCCGGCGCGGCGATCAGGGTCGACCACCTCGAACGTGACCAGGTCGCTGGGCTTGCCCAGCGGATCGACCGGGAACAGGGGCGGCTGGACATCCTCGTCGACGGCATCTGGGGCGGCGACAACTACATCGGGTGGGGCAAGGCTGTCTGGGAGCAGTCACTGGACGAGACCCTGCGGATGATCCGGCTCGGCGTCGACGCCCACCTCATCACCAGCCACTTCCTGTTCCCGTTGATCATCCGTCAGCCGGGTGGGCTGGTCGTGGAGATGACCGACGGCACGGCCGAGTACAACGCGAAGTACCGCAAGGGCACGTCGTTGGGGTTCTACCTGGCGAAAGCCGCGTCCCAGCCCCTGGCGATCGGGGAGGCGTTCCAGACCAAGGAGCACGGCACGACGGTCGTCGCGATGACGCCGGGGTGGCTGCGTTCCGAGGCGATGCTGGAGGCGTTCGGGGTGACCGAGGCGAACTGGCGGGACGCGGTGGCGGAACGGCCGCACTTCGCCATCTCCGAGACACCGGCGTTCACCGGGCGGACCGTGGCTGCGCTGGCGGCGGACCCCGACAAGGCGCGGTTCTCCGGGCAGACCCTCAACAGCGGTCAGCTTGCCAAGATCTACGAGATCGACGACGTGGACGGCAGCAGGCCGGACGCGTGGCGTTACATCGCCGAGGTCGAGGAGCCGGGCGAGCAAGCGGACACCACCGGTTACCGGTGACGGTCGAGCATCCGCCGTGCGGTGTCCGCGAACGCGGCCCGCACGGTCTCCGGCTCGAGGACCTCGACCTCGGTACCCAGCGCGAGCAACTGCCCGGCTGCGATGTCCGGGTGTTCGAGGCCCAGTTCGACCTCGGTCCAGCCGTCCTCGCCCGGCGGCGGGGCCTGGGCGAGCGCCTGGGATGCCAGGTCTGGGTCGAGTACTACCGGTAGCGCGCGTACGCCGGTCGGGCTGAGCCGGACCCGGACGGTGAACTGCTGCAACGACCGTTCGAACTGCGCGGACGACTGCTGCCACCACGTCGCGAGGTCGAAGTCCGCCGGGCGTTCGAAGCGGGAGTCGAGCTCCTCGACCGTCGTGATCCGGCTGACCCGGTAGGTCCTGATGCTGCCGTCGACCCGCGCCACGAGATACCAGACGCCTGCTTTGAGCACGATCCCGAGCGGGTCGAGTACGCGCTCGACGGTGTGCTCGGCGCGGCCGTATGCGACGCGGACCTGGCGCTGCTCCCATACTGCGCGGGCCATGTCGGCGAGGTGCTCGGCGTCGTCCGCGCGTTTGAACCATCCCGGTGCGTCGAGGTGGAAACGTTGTGCGACGTGCTGGGCCTGGTCGCGCAACGGCGCCGGGAGGGTCGCGGAGACCTTCGCGTGCGCGGCTGAGACCGCTGTGCCCAGGCCGAGGTCGGCGAGGGCGCGCGGCACCCCCATCGCGAAGATCGCCACGGCTTCGCGTGAGGTCAGGCCGTCCAGCCGGGTGCGCCAGCCGTCGACCAGCCGGACACCGCCACCCCGGCCCTGCTCCGTCCAGATCGGGACGCCGGTGGCCTGCAGGGCGGCGATGTCCCGGTGCATCGTGCGTTCGGACACCTCCAGCGCCTCGGCCAGTTCGGCGATCGTCGCACTGCGCCTGCTCTGCAGGGTGAACAGCAGTGCCACCAGGCGTTCCGCTCGCATGCGGCCGATCATACTACGGTCCGAACTATGCTTGTAGTCGGCGTCCCTTGTCGTGTGTGCCGGACCGCGTCCGCCGGTTTGGTGTGGCGGACGACGCGGTGTTCCGTTCACTTTGTGCCGGCCTTGTCAATGCCGGAGTCCAAGTGTCCGATGTGGATGACTTCTCGTGGGCAGCCGGGCCGTCGCCGTGCGGCGGTAACAACAGTGTTGTGCGCGCGAGTCGCGTTTTGGTGACGCGTAAGGACTCCGGTACACCACGTACACGGCACGGCCGATGGTCCGTCGATGAGATCTGGGCCACGTCGTTGAATTCGGCGTCCCGGTCGTGCGGCGACTGTGTCGTGCTGATCCTCGCGCTCGCGGACGAATCGGACATCGGCCGGCGTGATCTTCACCGTATGGCGCCGCGTTCGCGCTCGTGCGTGCGGGATCGTGTTGCCTTGGTTGGTGATGCCGCTCACGTGATGACGCCCGACCTGGGGTGGGGCGCTTGTCGGGAGCTTCGAGGACGGTGCCGCGCTGGTCGTTGCCCGGCGACAAATTCTGACACCGAAGAAGCACCGCGGCAGTACGATCCGTTGCGGCGCAAGGCTTCTTGGTGTGTGGCGGCCACCCTGTGGCAGGTCGGCCCGCAGACTGCGTGGCCGCGTATGGCATTCGCGCGTAACGCGTTGCTCCGTACCGGTGGACTGTTGATGCGCTGAGTAATCGCCGCTGGTCCAGGGTGACTCGTAACGTCTTCACAATGCTTTTGTCGGACCCCCGGGGTAGCGTCTTTGTCGGTTGAATCGAAGGAGCGCAACCGTGACCATATTGCGAGACACCCCCATCGACGGGCCGGAGTTCCGCCCGTTGCGTGAGCGGGTGGAGGCCGAGGCGTACGTGGCCTCGGTCTGTTTCAAACACGGTCCACCGAGACTCACCGGCGTCGAGCTCGAATGGACAGTCCACCACGCCGGCGACCCCGCGCGACGGCTGTCGGCCGAGCTGCTCAGGCAGGCACTCGGCGACCACGCGCCACGAACACTCAATCCAGACAGTCCCCAGATTTCCTTGCCAGGTGGCTCACCGCTCACCGCCGAGCCAGGCGGTCAGGTCGAGATCTCGGCTCAGCCGGAGGATTCCCTGACCGACCTCCACGCCACCGTTTCGGCAGACACCGAATACCTCGCCGGGTTGCTCGCCGCCCGCGGCCTGACCATGGGCGAGTCGGCGATGGATCCATATCGGACACCGGCGCGAGTGCTGGAAACCCCGCGTTACCTGGCGATGGAGAAGGCCTTCGAGCCGCTCGGCAGCCACGGCATCACGATGATGTGCAACACCGCGGGCTTCCAGGTCTGCGTGGACGCGGGCGAACGGCAGGACCTGGCCGTGCGCTGGCGTGCCGCGCACGTGCTCGGCCCGCCGTTGTCCGCCCTGTTCGCCAACTCACCGCAGATGCTCGGCCGGCGCACCGGGTGGGTCTCCAACAGGCTGCACACCGTCCTGGGCACGGATCCCGTCCGCACGTACCCATCGGAGACAACCGATGACCCGGCGACGAGCTGGGCGCGCCGCGTGCTCGACACGCCGTTGCTGTGCGTGCGCCGCGACGGCGGTTGCTGGGACGCGCCATCCGGCGTGACCTTCGCCGACTGGGTCGCGGGCGCGGTCGACCTCGGCCGCCAGCCGACGGTCGCCGACCTGGAGTACCACATCTCGACCCTGTTCCCGCCGGTGCGGGCGCAGGGCTACCTGGAGATCCGGTACATCGACGCCCAGCCGGGCGGCGACTGGCTCGCGCCCGCGGCGCTGGTGGTCGCGCTGTTCAGCGAGGCCGACAAGGTGATCGACATCTGCGAGCCGGTCGCGAACGACTGGCTGACCGCGGCACGTGCGGGCCTGGGCGATCCCGCGCTGGCCCGCGTGGCCGCCAGCCTCGCCGAGCTCGGCACCTCGGCACTGGGCGCCACGGGACTGACGCCCGAGCTGGCGCGGCGGGTGACCGGTGACATCGACCGCAGGCTGCATGACGGGAGGAACCAGGGATGACGGTATTCGGTGAGCTCGACACGGAGACGTTGCGCGACCGGGTCGCCCGGCAGCTGACCCGCTCGCGCGCCCGCAGCACCGCGCTGACCGACGCGGTCGACGACGAAGACCTGATCCGCCAGCACTCCAAGCTGATGTCCCCGCTGGTGTGGGACTACGCGCACATCGGCAACCAGGAGGAGCTGTGGCTCGTCCGGGACGTCGGCGGCCGTGAGCCGGTGCGCGAGGACATCGACAACATGTACGACGCGTTCCAGAACGCGCGTGCCGACCGGCCCGCGTTGCCGTTGCTCTCGCCGACCGAGACCCGGTCGTACGTGCGCGAGGTCCGCGACAAGGTGATGGACGTGCTGGCGAGCACGAAGCTGGAAGGCCGCAAGCTGGTCGAGAACGCGTTCGCGTTCGGCATGATCGTGCAGCACGAACAGCAGCACAACGAGACCATGCTGGCCACGCACCAGCTGCGCAAGGGCGACCCGGTGCTGCACGCGCCGTTGCCGCCCGCCCCGCCCGGCCCGGTGGTCGACAAGGGGATCCTCGTCCCGGCAGGCCCGTTCACCATGGGGACCTCGGTCGAGCCGTGGGCACTGGACAACGAGCGCCCCGCGCACCAGGTGCACGTGGACGCGTTCGTCATCGACAAGTACCCGGTGACCAACGGGATGTACCTGGAGTTCGTCGACGCAGGCGGCTACGACCAGCAGCAGTGGTGGAGCGAGGAGGGCTGGGCGTACCGGCAGAAGGCCTCGCTCGTCGCGCCGCGGTTCTGGGTGCGTGACGGCGACCGCTGGCTGCGGGACTGCTTCGGCGTGGTGGAGCCGCTCGTGCTCGACGAACCGGTCGTGCACGTCTGCTACCACGAGGCCGAGGCGTTCGCCGCGTGGGCGGGCAAGCGGCTGCCGACCGAGGTGGAGTGGGAGAAAGCGGCCCGCTTCGACCCGGCGACCGGCCGGTCCCGCCGCTACCCGTGGGGCGACGAGGACCCGGGGCCCGAGCACGCCAACCTCGGCCAGGCGCACCTGCGCCCGGCGCGGATCGGCGCGTACCCGCTCGGCGAGTCCCCGCTGGGTGTCGCCCAGCTGATCGGGGACGTGTGGGAGTGGACCAGCGGTGACTTCCACCCCTATCCCGGTTTCGTGGCGTTCCCGTACCGCGAGTACTCCGAGGTGTTCTTCGGCCCGGACTACAGGATGCTGCGCGGCGGGTCGTTCGGTGCGGACGCGGCTGCCTGCCGCGGCACGTTCCGCAACTGGGACTACGCGATCCGCAGGCAGATCTTCAGCGGTTTCCGGCTGGCCAGGGACGCCGGACCCGAGGAGCGCCTGCTGGACGAACAGCGCTGACGTGTGCCGCCATCTGGGTTACCTCGGCCCCGCCGTGTCCGCGGCGAGCCTGGTGCTCCACCCGCCGCACTCGTTGCTGCGGCAGAGCTGGGCGCCCGCGGACATGCGCGGCGGCGGCACGATCAACGCCGACGGGTTCGGTGTCGGCTGGTTCGCCGGTGACGGCGCGACGGTCTACCGCCGCGCCAGTCCGATGTGGACCGACTCGGCGCTGCCGGGCTTGCTGGGGCCGTTGCGGGCGACGGGAGTGCTCGCGGCGGTCCGTTCGGCGACCGTCGGTATGCCGGTGGTCGAGACGGCCGCCGCGCCGTTCACCGACGGCCGGTGGTTGTTCAGCCACAACGGGGTTGTCCGCGGCTGGCCGTCGTCGGTGGAGTCACTGGCGGCGGGTTTGCCGGTGGCCGACCTGATGACGCTCGACGCGCCGACCGACGCCGCGTTGCTGTGGGCGCTCGTCCGTGCCCGGTTGCGGGACGGTCAAGGGCCGTGCGACGCGGTCGCCGACACGGTGTGCGCAGTCGCGGAACTGGCTCCGGACTCGCGGCTGAACCTGATGCTCACCGATGGGCGGACGCTCGTGGCGACCGCCTGGACCCACTCGCTCAGCACGCTGGTCACCGAGGACTCCGCGGTGATCGCGTCCGAGCCGTGGGACACCGATCCGCGTTGGACACCCGTCCCGGATCGCCACATCGTGACGGCCACGGCAACCCCGGGGCCGCCATCGCTCGCCGTGCAGCCGCTCGGCGCCCGACCAAAGGGATCCCATGACTGAACCGGTGGTCGACGTCCACCTGGCCGAGGACCACGCCGCCCGCGCGCTCGCCGCGGACGCGCGCGTCGGCCTGTCCGCCACACCGAAAGTCCTGCCGCCCAAGTGGTTCTACGACGCACGCGGCAGCGACCTGTTCGAACAGATCACCCGCCTGCCCGAGTACTACCCGACCCGCGCCGAACGCGAGATCCTCGGCGACCGCGCGGGCGAGATCGCCGCGGCCAGCCAGGCCCGCACCCTGGTCGAACTCGGTTCCGGCTCGTCGGAGAAGACCAGGCTGTTGCTGGACGCCCTGCACGCGGCGGGATCGCTGCGCCAGTTCGTCCCGCTGGACGTCTCCCGCACGGCGTTGCGCGACGCGGCCGAAGCGCTGGCCGTGGACTACCCGGCCCTGGAGGTGCACGGGGTCGTCGGCGACTTCACCGAGCACCTGGCGTTGCTGCCCGGCGAGGCTCCGCGCGTGGTCGCGTTCCTCGGCGGCACGATCGGGAACCTGCTTCCTGTCGAGCGCGCGAAGTTCCTGGCCTCGTTGCGTGACGTGCTGCAGCCGGGGGAGTGGCTCCTGCTCGGCACGGACCTGGTGAAGGACCCGGAGACCGTTCGCGTCGCCTACGACGACGCGGCAGGTGTGACGGCGGAGTTCAACAAGAACGTCCTGCACGTGCTCAACCGTGAGCTCGGCGCCGACTTCGACGTAGACGCGTTCGACCACGTGGCCAAGTGGGACCCGGACAGCGAGTGGGTCGAGATGCGCCTGCGCGCCCAGCGCGCCATGCGGGTCCGGATCCCGGCGCTGGACATGGTGGTGTCCTTCACCGAAGGCGAGGAGCTGCACACCGAGATCTCCGCCAAGTTCCGCCGGGAGACCATCGCGGCCGAGCTCGCCGACACCGGTTTCGAACTGACCGAATGGTGGACGGACAAGCAGGACAGGTTCGGCCTGTCGCTGTCCCGCGCGGTCTGAGCCCTCCGGCCGGGTTTCGGACTCAGCGGAGTCCGAAACTTGGCCGACCCCCGCAGATAATTCAGGACAGGATCTGGCCGCAAAGCCTCGTAGGGTGGTCGCTGACAACGCGGAAGGAACGATGATGACCACCACCCCAGCTGGCTACACCACTGTCGCACCCTGGATCTCCACCCAGGACACGGGAGCGCTGCTCGACTTCGTCAAGGCTGCCTTCGACGGCGTCGAACTCGGCCGGGTGCCGTTGGCGGACGGCAGCATCGGGCACGCCGAGATCCGGGTCGGTGACACCGTCCTGCTCGCCTTCGACCAGCGCGAGGACTGGCCGCACATGCCGTCGCTGCTGCGGGTGTTCGTACCGGACGCCGACGCGGCCTTCGCCGCGGCCCTTGATGCCGGGGCACGCGAGGTGACCGCGCTGACCAACAACGCCTTCGGCCAGCGCGGCGGCAGGATCCGTGACCCGTTCGGCAACATCTGGTGGGTCATCGCCAACGTCGAGACCGTCACGCCCGAGGAAGGCATGCGCCGCCTCGACCTGCCCGAGTACCAGGAGCAGATGCGCTACGCCCAGGAAACCCTCGACATCGAACTCAGTGGCCGCGCGCAGGGCCGCGCCAGCGAGGTCGTCAAACCGTAGTGGTCCGGCGTGAACGCAGGCCGCGCGTGGTGAGGTCGGTGATCACCAGCGCGGCCACGCCGAGCCCGAACGCGGTCAGCGGGCCGAGCGGAACCATCGCCACCGCCACGACAACGAGGAAAGCCATGGTGCTGGCGGCGGAGATCAGGACACCGGTCAGCAGCCCGACAGCCGCCGCGCCACCGGACGAGCGGTGCATGGAAGGCGCCAGGACAAGGGAAACCATGGGCAGTGCGGCCAAGGCGCCTGCGAGAACCGGCCCGAGCAACGGAGTCGTCGCGGTGAGCAGCACGACAAGCCCGCCAGCGGCGACCACCCGCACTGGCAGGTCCCAGCGCGACGGCCGGCCTGGTTCGGCGGCGGCGAGGGCCGGGCGGTACAGGATCGCCGCGATCGGTGCGGCCACGCAGAGCCACAGGCTGTTGGCGAGGATGGCGGCTGCGGCGACCATCAATCCACAGAGGACGGACAGGGACAGTGCCGCGGCCGGTCCGATGTGCACGGCCGCTGTGGCGTAGGCGAGGCAGAACACCACGACCGTCAGCTGTCCCAGTGCTGCGCCGTGGGCCGCGCTGGCCGCGGTTCCCGGTCCGGCCTCGAGCCAGATCAGCGTGAGGAACGGACCTGTGGTCAAGGGGAGTCCGAGGAGGCGTCCGCTGAAGCGCGGGCCGATCCGCTTGGCGGTGAGCGAGGCGATCAGGATCAGGGACGGGGTCAGGGTGACCTTGAGCAGGAGGACCTCCATGCCTTCGACTCTGGCACCGTTTTCGCCGAAATTGGCTCGGAATCCACGGCTGGCACGGCTTTGATCCCGAGAAAATCTCGGTGGATGGCCGCTATCGCCGAGATTGACTAGGATCACCCGGATGGACCGCATCGATCGGGAGCTGCTGGCCGCGTTGATCAACGACGGCAGGGCCACCTACCAGGAACTCGGCCGCCTGGTCCGGCTGTCGTCCAACACCGTCGCCGACCGGATCCGGCGGCTGCGCAAGGACGGCGTCATCCGCGGGTACCGCGCCGAACTCGACTACGCCGTGCTCGGCCGGGACATGCAGATCATGAGCGACATCCGCCTGCAGGACACGGTCGACCCCGCCGAGTTCGAACGCGGGCTCGACGACGTGCCGCAGGTGATCTCGGCCAGCAGACTGACCGGCGAGTACAACTACCAGCTGCGGATCGTCTGCGCGAACGCCCTCGAACTGGAGGGCATCATCGACCGGCTCAAGAAGCACAACGGCGTCCGGCAGGCCCACAGCCGCTTGGTCCTGCACGAAGTCCCATTGGCCCGTGATCGAATCCTGGGCGCCTGACCTTCCTCCGTTGGCAGGTACCTGGGCACTGCGGTGCGTGTGAGGCTGGCTGCTTCCTGTGTCAGTCACCAGGTGCCAGGAGGGGTGGGACTTGACCATCAGAAGACGTATCGCGGTACTTGTCAGCATTCTGGCCGTGGGGTCCGGGTTGTCCGCACCGGCAGCCGTTGCCGGACAGCAACAACCGGCCACACCGCCCGTTCAGTGGGGCGCGTGCCCGGACGACGCGCTCCAGGGGGTTCCGCCGGCTGAGCGGCCGTTGTTCAGCTGTGCCACGCACGCCGTGCCGCTGGACCACGACAACCCACGCAAGGGCAACATCTCGCTGGCGCTCATGCGCCGCGCTGCGGGAAACCAGGCGCAGCGCATCGGTTCGCTGTTCCTCAACCCGGGCGGGCCCGGCGGCAGCGGGTGGTCCCTGCCGGCGATCGGCAACCTGATCTTCGAACCCGAGGTGCTCGACCGGTTCGACCTCGTCGGGTTCGACCCGCGCGGCGTCGCGCAGAGCACCCCGTTGCGCTGCTTCAAGACCAACGAGGAAGCCGCTTCGGTCTTCGGCCGGATGTCCGTGGTGCCTGTCACCAGGCAACAGATCCACGACACGGTGGCCGCGAACGCCGGCTACTCCGACTTCTGCGCGCGCAACGCGGGCGACCTGCTCGAGCACATGTCAACCAAGGACGTCGCCCGCGACCTCGACCTGCTGCGGCAAGCGGTCGGCGACAAGAAGCTGAACTACGTCGGCTTCTCCTACGGCACGCTGCTCGGCGCCACCTACGCGGCCATGTTCCCGCACAGGTCCCGCGCGATCATCCTCGACGGCAACGTCGACCCGAAGCTGCGGACGACCAACGGCCTGAAGTACGACAGCGGCCGGGCGCAGGGCTTCGAGATCGCCCTGGACGCGTTCCTCAAGCGCTGCAAGGCCGAGGGCGACAAGTGCGTGTTCAGCGGGGGCGACCCGCGGGCGAAGTTCGACGAGATCCGCACCTACCTGCACACGCGGGACATCACGGTGCCGGACTTCGGGCCGGTCGGGCTCGACCAGTTCACCGCCATGGTCGCCGGCGTCCTGTACACGTCGTCCGCGTTCAAACCGCTCGCCGAGTTCCTCCAGCAGGCCTACGACGTGCTGCACCCGCCGGTCGCACCGCAGGTCGTGCAGGGCGACCTGTCCGTGCTCAAGCAGGGCGCCAAGCGCGGCAAGTACGACACACGCGCGGGCACCCCGTTCGAGGGCGACGACTCGTACCAGGCCGTGAACTGCAGCGACAAGCCGTTCCCGCCCGTGCCGGAGCTCGTTCCGTTGCTGGCCAGGCAATGGGACCGCGAGTCGCCGACGTTCGGCCGGTTCCAGATCTTCACCGACCCGCTCGCCTGCGCCACGTGGCCGGTGAAGCACGCCGACGCGTTCCGCGGGCCGTGGGACCGCGAGACCGAGAACCCCGTCCTGGTGATCGGGAACTACTACGACCCGGCCACGCGGTACGACTTCGCCAAGCAGATGGCCCGCCAGCTCGGCAACGCCGTGCTGCTCAGCGTCGACTCGTTCGGCCACTGCATCCTCGGCGAATCGGCCTGCGCGGACAAGGCGGCGGCGAAGTACCTGATCACGCTGGAGGCGCCGAAGCCGGGCCAGGTCTGCCAGCCTGACGCACAACCGTTCTGACAAGCGCAAGACACTGTTACGCGACAGCGGCCGTCAAGTCTTTTGCCTGACGGCCGCTGATCGTTAGGCTGCGAGATCCCTCTATCTCGCGGAGGTGGCTCGTGGCCGGGACGGTGAAGCCACGCCGGCGCCAGGCCCGTGGCCAGCGGCGGATGGCGCAGCTGCTGGACGCGGCCGAGGAGGTGTTCGCCGCCGACGGGTTCCACGCCGCGACGACCAACGCGATCGCGGTCACCGCGGGCGTCTCCCCGGGCACGCTGTACCAGTTCTTCCCGAACAAGGAGTCGATGGCCACGGAGCTGGCCGACCGTTACGTCGCCGCGCTCGCCGCGGCGCACGCCCCGGACGCGCTGGTCGCCGGCGTGCCGCTGGACGACGTGATCGACAGGATGGTCGACCCGGCGATCCGGATCGCGGGCGAGCACCGGGCGTTCGAGGCGATGTTCCGCGCCCAGCCGTGTGACCAGCTGCGGGCCGCCGTGACCGGCAACGTCGACAGGACGATCGCGGCACGGGTGCCCGCGCTGGACCCGAGCAGGCGGCGGCTGATCGCGACCGTCACCGTGCGGATCTTCGACGCGTTGCTGCCCGCCATCCTCGCGGCGTCCGGCCGGGCGCGAGCCGAGCTCACCGGCGAGCTGAAGCGCGTGCTCAGGGCGTACCTGCTGGACGTCTCGGACTGACCGCCCGGGAACTGTCGTACCCCTCTGCGATGGTGTCGGCAGGGAGGAGATGGCACATGATCACCGGATGGCTCGACCTGCCGTTCACCGGTCCGTTCGACCTGGCCGCGTCGGCGCGGTTCATCGAGGGGTTCACGCCGAGCAGGTCCTTCACGGACGAATCGGCCCGGTTGCGGCTGGCGTTCCCGGCCTCGCCGTCGTGGCGGCCGGTCGGTGCCCTGGTGCGCCAGCAGGAGCCGGACGGGGCGGTCGAGGTGCGGCTGAACGCCGAGGAGGAGGACGTCGCAGCCGCGGCCGAGCACGTCCGGCGGATCCTGTCGCTGGACGTGGACGGGACGGGTTTTCCCGCATTGGCCGGGTGCGATCCCGTGGTCGGCGAGTTGCAGTCCGCCGCGCCGGGCCTGCGACCAGTGCTGTTCCACTCGCCGTACGAGGCAGCGTGCTGGTCGGTGGTCGGCCAGCGGGTCCGGATGGCGCAAGCCGCCGAGCTCAGGAGCCAAATCGCGCGTAGGGTCGGTACCAAGGTCGCCGTGCCGGCCGGGACTGGCGAACTGCCGGGGATACAGCTCGACACGTTCCCGGCCCCACGGCGGCTCCTGTCTCTGGGGCGTGTCCCACTGTTACCCGAGGTCAAGAGTGCGCGGCTGTTCGGGATCGCCGAAGCCGCGCTGGCCGGAGCGCTGGACGCCGGCACACTGCGGGCGTTGCCCGCCGTGCAGGCGTTGCGTTTCCTGGCCACGCTGCCCGGTATCGGACCGTTCTCCGCGCAGCTGATCCTGTTGCGCGGCGCGGGCCATCCCGACGTGTTCGCCACCGCGGAGCCGCGGCTGCACCAGGCCATCACGACCGCCTACGGCCTGGTGAACCCGTCGCTCGACGAACTCGAACACGTGGCCGAGGGCTGGCGGCCGTATCGCACGTGGGTGTCGGTGTTGTTACGGGCGAGGAGCGAGCTGGCGCGGACGTAGCCGGGTCAGATGTGGGCGAGCACCTGGCGGACCGGGTGGCCCAGTGCCTCGGCGAACCCGGCGAGTTCCGCGTCGGTGAACCAGTCGCGGTCCGGTGTCCAGATCGCGATCTCGAACCGGGCGAACCCGCACGGCCAGTCGTAGCCGATGGCGTCGAGTGTCGTCTCGGCGCCGCAGCACGGCACTGTCACGTCCAGGGCGTCGAATCCGCGCATGTGGTTGTGCTCCAACAGGTCCGCGAACCACTCGATGCCGATCGAGGCGTGACACGCCGGACACGTGATCCGTTGGAGGTTCTCAGCGCAGTCGATGACCGCGATGCGGTCGTGCCAGGTGGTTTCGATGCGCACGTCGTCGCCGGGCGTCAGGGTCGCCGCGAGCGCGGCGGCACGTCCGGCTGCCGCCTTGCCCGGCTGCCAGTGCGGATCGGCCGGGATGACCGACACCACGTCGTCACTCATCGCGAGATCGAACCAAGGAAGTCGGTGACCAACGCGTCGACATACTCGGTGGAGACGTCGTCGCCGGTGACGAGCACGCGGTAGTACAACGGTCCGAAGAGCCGGTCGGCGGCGACCTCGGCATCCAGGTCAGCCGCGACCTCACCCCGCTCGGCGGCGCGCTCGAACAGGGATTTCTCCTTGGCGCGCAGAGGATCCACGCATTCGGCGCGGAATCTGGCCGCCGTCGCGGGGTCGTGCTGCGCCTGCCCGGCCAGCGCGCGGAAGACGGCCCCCTGGTCGGTGCGGGTCAACATGACGGCGAGAGTCTCGGCGTAGTGGCGCAGGTCTGTCGCGAGGGTGCCGGTGTCCGCCATGGCCAGGTACTTGCGGATGTCGCCGACGAGGGCCTCCATCAGGATGTCCACTTTCGACGGCCACCAGCGGTAGATCGTCTGCTTGGCCACTCCGGCACGCGCCGCGACGCCCTCGATGGTGAAGCCCGCGAACCCGCGTTCGACCAGCAGGTCGTCCGCCGCCTCCAGCACGGCCTGGCGGGCCTCCTCGCTGCGACCGTGCCGGTTGCCGTGGTGCCGCTGCGTCTTCGTCACGTCACGCAGCCTAGCCAGCCCTAGACTGGACGCAACGTTGCGTCTACTCTGGAGGTTATGACGAACTCCCTCAGGACTCCGCAAGTCAGTGCCGTGCTCGATCGGTTGTTCGCTGCCGCCGACGAAGACGCGGCACGGCCACCACGGCCGAATCCCGGCGACGCACAGGGCCGGGCCGACGCGATGCAAGACATCTACATGCCCGTCTCGGTGGCGGGCGGCAAGCTGCTCTACGCGCTGACTCGCGCGGCCCGGCCGGGGACCGTCGTGGAATTCGGAACGTCCTACGGGATCTCCACGATCCACCTGGCCGCGGCCGTCGCCGACAACGGCATCGGGCACGTCTACGGCAGCGAGATGAGCGCGACGAAACTCGACGCGGCCCGGCTGAACATCAAGGAAGCCGGGCTCGGCGCCCACGCGACCATCCTCGCCGGCGACGCCCGCGAGACGTTCGAGGCGATCGAGGGACCGATCGGCTTCGTGCTGCTGGACGGCTGGAAAGAGCTCACCGGGGACGTGCTGCGGCTGCTGGAGCCCAAGCTGGCGCCCGGGGCGCTCGTCGTGGCCGATGACATCACGTTCCCCACGATGGCCGACCACCTCGCCTACGTCCGCGACCCGGCCAACGGCTACGTCAGCATGGAGTTCCCGGTCGAGGACGGCATGGAGATCAGCTGCTACACAGGCGCCTGAAACAGCGAAAAACCGCCAGGGCGACGAGCGCCCCGGCGGTTTCCTCGCTCAGTTGGTCAGGAACGGACCATCTTGCGCAGCACGTACTGCATGATGCCGCCGTTGCGGTAGTAGTCCGCCTCGCCGGGGGTGTCGATGCGCACGACCGCGTCGAACTCGACCTTGCCGCCGTCGGTCTTCGTGGCCGTGACCTTGACCGTGCGCGGGGTCTCGCCGTCGTTGAGCTTGGTGACACCGCTGAAGTCGAACGTCTCCGTGCCGTCCAGGCCCAGCGACGACACCGACTCGCCCTCGGGGAACTGCAGCGGCAGCACGCCCATGCCGATCAGGTTCGACCGGTGGATGCGCTCGAACGACTCCGC
The DNA here is from genome assembly GCF_001302585.1 of Kibdelosporangium phytohabitans. Taxonomy (GTDB): domain Bacteria; phylum Actinomycetota; class Actinomycetes; order Mycobacteriales; family Pseudonocardiaceae; genus Kibdelosporangium; species Kibdelosporangium phytohabitans. The sequence continues at coordinate 4,366,553 of NZ_CP012752.1, forward strand.
GATGACCGCGCGCACACCGAGCAGCGACGTGCCCTTCGCGGCCCAGTCACGCGACGAACCCGAGCCGTACTCCTTGCCGGCCAGCACAACCAGCGGGACACCGGCTTCGGCGTACGCCACCGAAGCGTCGTAGATGGTGGTCTGCGGCGCGCCGTCGGCGAGGAAGTTGCGCGTGAAGCCACCCTGCACGTCGTCCAGCAGCAGGTTGCGCAGCCGGATGTTGGCGAACGTGCCGCGGATCATCACCTCGTGGTTGCCGCGGCGGGAACCGTACGAGTTGAAGTCCTTGCGCTGCACGCCGTGCTCGGTCAGGTACTTCCCGGCGGGGGAGTCCTGCTTGATCGCACCGGCGGGGGAGATGTGGTCGGTGGTCACCGAGTCACCCAGCAGCGCGAGCACCCGGGCACCGTCGATGTCGGTCACCGGCGACGGGTCGTTCTTCATGCCCTCGAAGTACGGTGGCTTGCGCACGTACGTCGAGTCGTCCGCCCACTCGAACGTGTTGCCGGTCGGCGTCGGCAGCGAACGCCACCGCTCGTCGCCGTGGAACACGTCCGCGTAGTCGTTGGTGAACATCTCCGAGGTGATGGAGGAGGCGATCGTCTCCTGGATCTCCTGCGGGGTGGGCCAGATGTCCGCCAGGTACACCGGCTCGCCGTCGGAGCCCGTGCCGATCGGGTCGGCCACGATGTCCATGTCCATCGACCCGGCGAGGGCGTACGCCACCACCAGCGGCGGGCTGGCCAGGTAGTTCATCTTGATGTCCGGGTTGATCCGGCCCTCGAAGTTGCGGTTGCCCGACAGCACCGACACCAGCGCGAGGTCCTGGTCCTGCGCGGCCTGCGAGATCTCGTCCTGCAGCGGGCCGGAGTTGCCGATGCACGTGGTGCAGCCGTAGCCGACCAGGTGGAAGCCCAGCTTCTCCAGGTACGGCAGCAGACCGGCGCGCTCGTAGTAGTCCATGACGACCTTGGAGCCCGGCGCCAGCGTGGTCTTCACCCACGGCTTGCGGGTGAGCCCCTTCTCCACGGCCTTCTTGGCCAGCAGCGCGGCACCGATCATCACCGACGGGTTCGAGGTGTTGGTGCAGGAGGTGATCGCGGCGATCGCGACCGCACCGTGGTCGAGCTCGAAGGTGTTGCCGTCCACCGTGACCGTGGTCGGCGTGGACGGGCGGCCGTGGCTGCCCTCGGCGGCGGAGTACGCCACGCGCGGCTTGCCGTCGCCGTTCTCGCCCTCGTGCAACGCGGGCGGGTCGCTCGCCGGGAAGGACTCGTCGCTGGCCTCGTCCACACCGGACTTCGCGGGCTCCTCGGTGTGCGAGACGTAGTTGCCGAGCGCGCCGCGGAAGGCGGGCTTCGACTCGGCCAGCGCGATCCGGTCCTGCGGACGCTTCGGGCCGGCGATCGACGGGACCACAGTGGACAGGTCGAGTTCGAGCGTCTCGGAGTAGGCGGCCTCGGTCGACGGGTCGTGCCACATGCCCTGTTCCTTGGCGTACGCCTCGACCAGCGCCAGCTGCTCCTCGGAACGGCCGGTCAGCTTCAGGTAGTCGATGGTCTCGCCGTCGATCGGGAAGATCGCGCAGGTGGAGCCGAACTCGGGGCTCATGTTGCCGATCGTGGCGCGGTTGGCCAGCGGGACAGCGCCGACGCCGGTGCCGTAGAACTCGACGAACTTGCCGACCACGCCGTGCTTGCGCAGCATCTCGGTGATCGTCAGCACGAGGTCGGTCGCGGTGGCGCCCGCGGGCAGCTCACCGTGCAGCTTGAAGCCGACGACCCGGGGGATCAGCATGGAGACCGGCTGGCCCAGCATGGCGGCCTCGGCCTCGATGCCACCGACACCCCAGCCCAGCACGCCGATGCCGTTGACCATGGTGGTGTGGCTGTCGGTGCCGACAAGGGTGTCCGGGTAGGCCTGGCCGTTGCGGGTCATCACGACGCGGGCCAGGTGCTCGATGTTGACCTGGTGCACGATGCCGGTGCCCGGCGGCACGACCTTGAACTCGGAGAACGCGGTCTGGCCCCAGCGCAGGAACTGGTAACGCTCCTTGTTGCGCTCGTACTCCAGGTCGACGTTGCGCTCGAACGCGTCGGGGCGGCCGAAGATGTCGGCGATCACCGAGTGGTCGATCACCAGTTCGGCCGGGGCGAGCGGGTTGACCTTGTCGGGGTCGCCGCCCAGCTGGGTGACGGCCTCGCGCATGGTGGCGAGGTCGACGATGCAGGGAACGCCGGTGAAGTCCTGCATGACCACGCGGGCCGGGGTGAACTGGATCTCGGTCGCGGGCTCGGCGCTCGGGTCCCATCCCGCGAGGGCACGGACGTGGTCGGCGGTGATGTTCGCGCCGTCCTCGGTCCGCAGCAGGTTCTCCAGCAGGATTTTCAGGCTGTACGGCAGGCGCTCGGCGCCCTCGACCGCGTTCAGCCGGAACACCTCGTATGAGGTGTCGCCGACCGTCAGCGTGCCGCGGGCACCGAAGCTGTCCTTGCTCGCAGGTGCAGTCACGTCCAACTCCATCTCGCGCGCCGGTGCGGGTGGTGGCAAAGTCAGTTCGGTTGGGCCGAGTCTCGCGCATCCCCGCCGGACTCGCAGACCCCGGGCCCCACCTTCGCTCTTAACAGTACGCTTGTCCTGTATTCGACGACAAGGCGGGGTGGAGAGACATGATTCACCATGTCCAGGTGGCGTGTCCGGCGGACAGCGAAGATCGACTGCGTGCGTTCTACCACGGCGTGCTCGGGTGGCCGGAGTTGCCGAAGCCGCCGCTGCTGGCCGCACGCGGCGGGTGCTGGTTCCAGGTGCCGGGTGGCGGCGAGCTGCACGCCGGGGTGGAGGCGGACTTCCGGCCCGCCCGCAAGGCCCACCCGGCGTTCGTGGTGGATCTCGACGTGGTCGTCGCGGCCCTGGACCGCGCCGGGTGTGAGGTGGTGCGGGCCGACCCCGCGCAGATCCCCGGCCGTCGCCGGCTGCACACCTACGACGCGGTGGGCAACCGGATCGAGTTCATCCACCACGACGGACACTGACCAGCTGCGAAGCCGCCCGGCGAGAACTGGGACTAGATCAGCGACCGTGCCTCCGCGAGCAGCTCGCACTGCTTGCGCCAGTCCGTGCCGGAGAGCCCGAACACCAGGTGGTCGGCTCCGGCGGCCTGGAAGGCGGCGATCCGCTCGGCCGCCTCGCGCGGTGTGCCCGTGATCGGGATCCTCGCGGCCCGTTCCACCGGCATGCCGTACGCCTCGGCGATGCCCATCGCGATCTCGGCCTTCGCGTCCTCGTCCGGGCCGAGCCGGCCGGTCGTGCCCACCGCGATGGTCAGCCGCCCGCCGATCTTCGCCGCGCCCTTGGCGACGTCCTCCGGCGTGATCAGGGACGGGAACCAGCCGTCGCCGTAGCGGACCGCGCGTTCGATCGCGATCGCCGACGCGTTGCCGATCCAGAACGGCGGCCGGGACACGGCGGGAGCCAGTGCCACGCCGACCTCGTCGACGTGCTCGCCTGCGAGGAGGCGGGGCAGCAGGCGCAGCGCTGTGTCCGTGCGCCGGCCTCGCTGGCTGAACGGGACCCCTGCCGCCTCCCACTGTTTCGCGCCACCGCCTGAGCCGAGCCCGAGTACCAGGCGGCCCTGCGACACGTACTGCAGGCTCGCCACCTGCTTGGCTGCCCACGCCAGCGGCCTGATCGCCGGTACGAAGACGCTCGCGCCGATCTTCACGCGTTTCGTCGCGGTCGCCGCGACTGTCAGGCCGATCGCGAGGTCCAGCACCGGCCTGCCGATGGCCAGGTGGTCACCGTGCCACACGCTGGCGAGTCCCACGTCCTCCGCGTGCCGCGCCGCTGCCGCCAGGTCGAGCTTCTCGTCCTGCTGCACCGCCAGTGACGGCAGGACGACTCCGATGTCCACCATGTCCCCCAGTTTCCAACTTCAAGCCCGGTTGAGGTCAACCGGACATGGCAACGGCCCGGCACCCAGGCGCCGGGCCGTTGTCGGTCACTTCGTTACTTCATGCCCTTGAGCAGGCCCTCGATGTCGCCTGGCTGCAGGCCACGCATGATCTGCAGGAAGACCTCGAAGAAGCTGCGGCCCGGGCTGACGTACCACTTGCCGTCGACCTTCGTGGTCACCACGCCGACGCCTTCCTTGAAGACGCTCTCGGTGATGTGGGTGATCGCCGTGACGGCCGCCTTCGGCATCTTGCTCGAGCCGATCTCCTTGGCCATGTCCGCCGCGCAGAACTTGGTGGTCTGCCCCTGCGGGTCCTTGACCTCGTAGCAGTCACCGATGCGCGAGATGGTGCCCTGCTCGCCCTCGACAGTCAGCGTGATCGACTTGAGGACCACCTTCGTGCCGCCGGTGGTCTCCTTGGTCTCGGTCTCCAGCTTGTCGACCTTCGCGCCGGTCGGCTCCAGGTCACCGATCGCGCTGATCAGCGCGGGGCCCGCGTCGTGCAGCGCGCCCATCTCGTCCGGCGGGACCAGTTCGATCAGGCGCTCGATCCTGGCTTCGAGCGCGGCGTCGACGAACTGCTTCACCGCTTCTTCCGGACTGCCGGCGCCGTTGGCCGGCACCGACGTGGCAGGCCACTTCTTCTTGCCGTCCAGCAGCGCGTAGTCCGCGATGGTGTAGAAGAGGCTCGGGTGCCACTGGTCGCCGACCTTGACCGTCGCGATCCGGATCGGCTGCTTGCTGCGCTGCACGAGCTTGCCGATGTCGATCTTCTGGGTCTGGCCGGCCGGGGCGTCGACGCCGTTCGGGAAGACCTCGTCGAGGAACTTGTCGTTGAACGGCAGGTCCCGCATGTCCGAGTTGATCTCGATCTGGCCCTCGGTCAGCATGTTGATCTCGAGGTGGTCGTTGACGACCTGCTTCTTGGCCTCGTCGAACTTCAGGCCGGTCGCCTTCAGGCCGCCGATCTTGTTCGGGTCCGCGTCGGCCTTGTACACGCCGAGCCGCTTGAGCTCGTCGGTCATCTGCGTGTTGGTGTCGCGCAGCAGCGCCGCCTCCGCGGGCGGCAGCACCGTGAACAGACCGGCCACGTCACCGGCGTTGATCTTGTTGACCAGGTTCTCCGCGGCCGCGGTGGGCGTCGGCGCGCCCTCGGCGACGGTGTCGCTCTGCCGGATCGCCAGGAAGTACACCAGGCCACCCGCGACGAGCGCGACCACCGCGACGAGCACACCGACGATCAGGCCGGTCTTCTTCTTGGGCGGCGGCGGGTACCCGGGCGGGCCGTAGTCCTGCTGCGGGTACCCGGGCTGCTGGTACGCCTGCTGACCGGGGTCCTGCGGGTAACCCTGTTGCGGATACCCCTGGCCGGGATCCTGCTGTGGGTAACCGCCCGGCTGCGCCGGGAACCCGCCGCTCGGCTGCCCCGGCTGCTGCGGGGGCTGGTTCGGATCGTTCGGCTGCCACTGGCCGCCGGAAGGCGGATAGGTCACAGGTCCCCTCCAGATTGCTGGTACTGCTTCACCCGGTTGCGCTGCGTGACGAGGACGATGACCGCGCCGAGCAGTGCCAGCACCGCGCCCGACAGCGTTACCGCTGGTCCGCTGCTTGCGATGCCGATCACCCCGCCCTTGTCATCCCCTTGGACGGTGACTGCCCCCGCGATCGTTCCCATCAACAACGCCAAAACGACTGCCAGCACCGCGGCCGTCCGGCGTAGGCGCAGAGCGTACATTGCAATCGCTACGGCAGCCGCTGGTATTACGCCGAGCCAGACGTCCAGCAGGATCCGCAGCGCCGGGAACGCGTCCATGAAACCGAGATGACGGAGAATTCCCAGCGACTGGTAGCTGGTGTAGTGCACGGTACCCGACCGGATCCAGGGCAGGAACGAGCCCAGCACGACGAGCGCGAGACCGGTCGCCGCCGCCACGGCCCCGATCCGGGGCATCAAAGTCCGCACCCGCCCATCGTCCCAACCCCGGAAGATCATCCCCCTTTCGGGTCGAATTCGCACGTCTGGGCTGTCCAAACAGGATTCTGTGATGCACGGTGACTAAGTTGTCACTGTTACGGCACATATCTGCTGTGACAGAAGTGGTGGTCGAGCGAAGGAGGCGCCGTGCGTGTCCGTCGAAACGGCGTTCCGTTCCTCGCCGCTGCGCTGGCGGTGACGATGACGGTGACAATGACGGTGACAATGACGCTGACCATGACGCCGTCCGCGTACGCCGTACCGCCGCCACCGCCCAAGCCGAGCGACCAGGAAGTCAACGACAGCAAGGCCGACAGGGACAGCAAGGCGACGAAGGTCGGCGAGCTGACCAGCAAGCTGGCCGACGCGGAGTCCAAACTGGTCGATCTGCAGGCCACCGTCGAGCTGAAGATGGAAGACGCCAACAAGGCGCTCGTCGACCTGCAGAGCGCGCGGGAGGCCGCCGACCAGGCCCGTGCCGACGCGGCCGCGGCCAAGCAGGAGGCCGACGCGGCGGGCGCGGCGATCCGCAAGGTGCGCGAGGACGTCGACGACTTCGCAGCCGCGAGCTTCCGCCAGGGCAGCACAGTCGGTTCCATGACGGCGTACTTCGGTGCCAAGAGCCCCAAGGACCTCCTGGACCGCGCCGGATTGCTCAACGCGGTGAGCAGCGCCCAACTCGATGCGCTGGAACGGATGCAGCGCGCCCGCGTCGAACAGGCCAACAAGGACTCACGTGCCCGCGCGGCGCTCGAGGTCGCCGACGAGAAGCAAGCCGAGGCGCAGGACGCCAAACGCGTGGCCGACCAGGCGACGGCGGTGGCCGAGCAGGCCCGGCGCGACCAGGCGGGCGAAGCCGCGCAGCTCGAGGCGTTCCGTGCCAGGACCGAGCAGGAACTCGCTGACGCGCAAGCGAAAGTCGGCGGCCTGGAATCCCAGTTGCAGCGCTACCAGCAATGGCTGGCGGCCAAGCAGCGCGAAGACGAGGAACGAGCCAAAGCCGCCGCCGCAGCCGCTGCCGCCGCGGCGGCAGCAGCGGCACAACGGCCCAGTGGCGGCGGAGGTGGCGGTGGTGCCAAACCCAGCCGCCCGGCCCCGGGGCGTCCGCCGATCACCGGCGGGTCGGCCTCGGTCGTCATCGCCCGCGCGCTGTCCCAGCTCGGCGTGCCGTACGCATGGGGCGGTGGCAACGCCAACGGTCCGACGCGCGGTATCCGTGACGGTGGTGTGGCCGACTCGTTCGGCGACTACGCCAAGATCGGCTTCGACTGCTCCGGACTGATGATCTACGCCTTCGCCGGGGTCGGCATCAGACTGCCGCACTACAGCGGATACCAGGCCACGTCGGGACGTCGCGTGCCGCTGTCCCAGATGGCGCCGGGGGACATGCTGTTCTGGGCCACCCGCGGCCGTATCCACCACGTGGCCATGTACATCGGCAACGGCCAGATGGTCGAGGCACCGTACTCGGGATCCCGCGTGCGCATCAGCCCGGTGCGCTACGGCGGGCTGGTCCCGTACGCCACGCGCCTGCTTTGAACGCGGTCATTCCGGCGTGACGCGGACGAGCGTCCTGCCGATGTTCTCGCCACGCAGCATGCCGAGGAACGCGTCGACGATCGTGGGGAAGCCGTCGGCCACGGTCTCGTCGACCGTGATCCTGCCGGACCGCACGTGCGGGACGAGGAATCGTTCGAACTCCTCGCGCGCGTCACCGTGGTCGCGGACGAGGAAGCCTTCCAACCGGATGGCCTTGCCGACGATCACGAAGAGGTTGTGCGGCGCGGCGGGCGGGTCGTCGAGGTTGTTGTACTGCGCGACGGCACCGCACCACGCGATCCTCCCGTGCTGGCGCAGCACGTCGATGGCAGCCGCGAGGTGGTCGCCACCGACGTTGTCGAAGTAGACGTCGATGCCCTCCGGCGCGGCTTTCGCGAGCGAGGCCCGGATCGGGCCGTCGCGGTGGTCGAAAGCGGCGTCGAAACCGAGCCGCGTGGTCAGGTGTTCGACCTTGGCCGCCGAGCCCGCGCTGCCGATGACCCGGCCCGCGTGCAGCAGGCGTGCGATCTGTCCGGCCGCGCTGCCGACCGCCCCGGCCGCCGCCGACACGAACAGGTCCTCGCCGGGCTGCAACCGGGCGACGCGGGTCAGGCCGACGTACGCGGTCAGTCCGGTGCCGCCGAGGACGCCGAGGAAAGCGCTGAGCGGGACCCCGTCCACCGGTGTGACAACCCGGACGTCGGCTTCGCCGAGCACTGCGTGCGTGCACCAGCCGTGCCGGTGGAACACGATGGTTCCGATCGGGAGCGCGGCTGCCTTGGACTCGATCACCCTCCCCAGCGCGCGTCCTTCGAGCCCGGCCCCCTTCGCCCAGTCGCCGCTGTCCATCAGCTCACGCATGTACGGGTCGACCGACAGGTAGATGTTCTCGACGAGGACCTGACCGTCGCCGGGACCGGTCAACGGTTCGGTGACGAACTCGAAGTCCTCCCGTCGCGGCTCGCCCTGGGGACGGCGCACTTGGCGGACGGCACTGAAACTACGGGTCACCGGGATCTCCTTCGGGTGAAATGCCTGGTGGGAACCGTATGCGCGGCATCGGTGCCGCGGCAGACCGCCGCGTCGATGAACGTCCCGTTTCCATGAATCCAGTTCATGGCACGGGTTAGCCTGTGCTGGTGAGTGCCACTGATCTGAGTCCCGGCGAGTTGCGCCTCCTGCTCGCCGTCGAGCGCACCGGCAGTTTCACCGCCGCGGCGGGGGACCGTGGACTGACCCAGTCCGCGGTGTCACACGCTGTGCGTGTCTGCGAGCGCAAGATCGGGGCTGTCCTGTTCGAACGGGGCAGGTCGGGCGCGCGGGTGACCAAGGCCGGGCACCGGGTCCTCGTGCACGCACGGCAGATCCTGCGCCAACTCGACCTGCTGGTCGCCGAGGCGCGGGGCGCGGCCGCGGGAACGCTGACGGGACCGCTGCGCATCGCGGCCTTCCGCAGCGCCGCGGCGCACCTGTTGCCAGTCGCGCTCGATCGCCTGACGGCGGAGCATCCCGGCCTGAGCCCCAAGGTGCTGATCGTGCCGGAACTCGGCAGGGGCACGGCGGGGGAGGTCGCCGACGGTCGCGCGGACGTCGCCATCGCCACGCTCGCCGAGGACTCGCCGCCACCGAGCGGGCTCGTCGCCGGGGAACTGCTGCGTGAGCCGTACCTGCTGGTGCACCCGGCCGGGCATCGGGAACCACGCGGCTTCCCGCTGATCGACTGGGCGGAGAACTGCTCGTCCTACACGCGGGCGTGGTGGGCCCGCCAGGACTGGCTGCCGGAGGCGACTGTCGACGTGGCCGACGACGGCGTCGTGCTGTCGATGGTGGCGCAGGGGATCGGCATGGCCATCCTGCCGAAGCTCAGCCTCATGACCACACCGCCGAGCGTCACCGTCACCCCGCTCGGCGACAACGGCCCGACGCGCCGCATCGTGTACGTGGCCACCCACGCCACCGCCCAATCCTTGGCGGTACGGCAACTGGTCACCGAACTACGCGCGGCGGCAAAGCCGCACACCATGGCTTGACCTGTCCGATCCGGCCGAGCGCGATCCACGGACGACAGCCGTTGTCACGCCTCCGCGCGGCTGTTGTCCGGGCCGAGCGCGGCGGCGGGCAACGGTTCGACGCCGACGATCCGCCGGATCCGGGTGGGCTCGACGAACACGGTCACGCGCTGTTCGCCGGGGATGAGCCACTCGTAGCGATCGGCGCCGAGGTACTTGCCCGCGAGGGCGTCCATCTGGCGGTTTGCCTGCTCGCCTGTGACGAACCGGACGGCCCGGCCGTGGATCTGGACCCGGTCGAACGGATCGGCCTGGTCGACGCTGGACAGGCAGACCCGGGGATCACGGCGGAGGTTGCGTTCCTTGACGCGGCCGACCGTGGTGTTGAACAACACCAGGTCGCCGTCCAGGTCGGCCCACATCGGGCTCACGTGCGGCGAGCCGTCCGCGTTTGTCGTCGCCACGTACCAGATGCGGGATTCGCGGACGATGGCCCGCACCTCGTCTGCCCAGTCGACCACGCGAGCAACGTACCAACGTTCAGCCCGCCGTGGCGAGGTAGTCGTCCGGGTCGAGCTCGGCGAGGTCACGCGCGTACTGGGTGGCGAAACCCGGGTACATGGTGGCGTTGAAGCCGTCCCCGGTCAGGTACCAGCTCCGGCACCCGGAGTTCCACGTCGTGCGGGCCAGCCTGCGTTGCAGGTCGCGGTTGAACTCCTCCTGGACGTCCTTGCGCACTTCGAGGCTGCGCAGCCCGTCGCGTTTGATCAACGCGATCGCCTGGACGATGTAGTTGATCTGCGCCTCGCTGTAGACCAGCAGCGAGTTGTGGCCGGGCCCGGAATTCGGTCCGAGGGTGAAGAACAGGTTCGGGTACCCGGCGACGGCGACACTCTTGTACGCCTTCGCGCCGGACAGCCACTCGTCGGCGAGCACCCGCCCGCCGCAACCGGTGATCGGGAACGGTGTCCCGGCGTTGCACACGTCGAAGCCGGTGGCGAACACGATGCAGTCGACCTCGTGCTCGATGCCTTCGGCCGTGCGGATCCCGTTGGCGGAGATGGCGTAGATCGGCCAGGTGATCAGCTTGCAGTTCGCTGCCTGGAGGGCGGGGTAGTAGTCGCTGGTGATCAGGACGCGTTTGCAGCCCATCCGGTAGTCCGGGGTGAGCCTGCGGCGCAGCCACGGGTCGGACACCGCGCGGCGCAGGTAGAGGCGCGAGATCTGTTGCAGCAGCGTGGTGACGGCGCTGTCCCACACCAAGCCGGTCGCCATCGCCTCGTGGCCGTAGAACAGGGCCTGGCGCAGCGCGGTCTGCGCGCCGGGCACCTTGCGGAACAGGCCGGTCATCCACGACGGGTGGCGGGGGTTGGCCTTGGGCAGCACCCAGCCGGGCGTGCGCTGGAAGACCTTCACGTTGGCCGCGGTGGCGACGAGTTCGGGGACGATCTGCACGGCGCTGGCGCCGGTGCCGACCACCGCGACGTGCTTGCCGGTGAAGTCGTAGCCGTGGTCCCACGCCGAGCTGAGCATCGTGTGCCCGCGGAAGGTCCCGATGCCGTCGATGCCGGGATAGCTCGCGTTGGCCAGGCCGCCGACGGCCGACACCACCGCGCGGGCGGTGAACGTTCGTCCGTCCTGAGTGGACGCGGTCCACGTCGCCGTGTCGTCGTCGTAGGTCAGGCCGGTGATGTCGGTGCCGAAGCGGATGTGTTCGCGCAGCCCGAACTGGTCGGCCATGTGCCTGAGGTGGGCCAGGATCTCAGCGCCGCCGGAGTAGGCGCGTGACCAGTTCGGGTTGGGCACGAAGGAGTACGAGTAGACCAGCGACGGGATGTCGCACGCGGCACCGGGATACGTGTTGTCGCGCCAGGTCCCGCCGACGTCCGCGGCGCGTTCGCAGATCACGAAGTCGGTGATGCCCGCGTGGGACAGGCGGATCGCCGTGCCCAGACCGGAGAAGCCCGCGCCGATGATCAGGACGCCGGTGGCCGTGTTCATCGGTCCACCGGTTCGTGGGTGAGTTCCTTCGACCACGACGGCTGCTTGCCCAGCAGCTTCACCGGGAAGAAGTTGGTCAGCCTGACCAGCGGGTCGGCGAGGAACCGGTGGTACGGGTGGGTCCGGTCGATCACCATCTTGGCCTGCTGCTTGAAAAACTGGTACGCGGGGATCCGCCTGGTGTTGGCGCTGCGGTCACCGTTGCTGGCGAACCGTTTCACGGCGTTGTACAGCTTCTGCTCCGACAGGCCCATCGCGACGATGTTGTCGCGCATCTTGTTCAGCAGCGGCACGAACACCACGATCAGGCCGAGCAGCACCTGTGGTTTGAGCACGGCGGCCGATTCGATCAGCTGCCTGCGCACCGGCCCGGCGCCGACCACGTCGAGTACCTGGAAGTCCACCGCGATGTGCCGTGACTCGTCGGAGTTGATGTGCCGGAACACCTCGTGGCACACCGGGTCGGAGACCTCGTCGAGCAGGAACTTCACCAGCGCGCCGTCCAGCGCGCACTCCAGCATCGGGATCAGCGTGGCCAGCCCGGTCAGCGGCATGTCGTCGCTGAAGTTGTCCAGCACCCAGATCGCCATCCTGACCTGCGCGGTCGGCTCGGGCGTCTCGCCGTCCGCCAGCATGCCCCAGCGTTTCATCAGCGCCAGCTCGGCGTTGGCGTGCTTCTGCTCCTCGGCGTGGAAGTACTTGTAGATCTGCTTGATGGTCCCGGTCGGTGCCTTGTCGGCCAGCGCGGCGAAACCCATCGCGCCGATGTTCTCGATCCACACCAGGTCGGCCATGAACTGCTTGAGCTTGGGCCGTTGCTCGTCGCTGACGGTCTCCGCGCCGGGCGCGTCCCAGTCGATGTCGGCCAGCGACCACTGCTTGTCCTTGATGGTCCGCAACATGGTGTCGAAGTCGTGTGCCATCCGGCTCAGTCCCCCTTCGGGGTCTCGATGGAGGGGAGCAGCCTGCCGACGAGACCGGCCAGCCTGGTGTACGCGCCGGGCAACGCGCGTTTGGTCCGCCACACCAGCCGCGCGTCCAGCTGCGGCACCACGTGCAACCGGCCGGCGTCGTGCGCGTCCAATGTGGTGCGTGCGACGCGGTGCGGTGACACGCCGGTCAGCCGCATCATCGTGTCGGCCAGCCGTGCCGCGGCGGCGTCGATGCGGTCGCTGTCGATGATGTTGGTCTTGACGAACGTCGGGCACAGCACTGTGACGGCGATGTCGGTGCCGGACAGTTCGGCGGCAAGCGTTTCCGACAGTGCGAGCACACCGGCCTTGCTGACGTTGTACGCGGCCATCGCCGGGCCCGCGGCGAAACCGGCGGCCGAGGCCACGTTGATGATCCCGCCGGTGCCCGTCGCGCGCAGCAGCGGGACGAACTCGTGGCAGCCGTGGATGACGCCCCACAGGTTGACGTCGAGGGTGCGTTTCCAGTCCGCCAGCGGGGTGGCGCCGACCGGCTGCCCACCGGCGCCGATCCCGGCGTTGTTGATCACCAGTGTCGGCGGGCCGCCCAGCAGGCCCTCGCTGGCCTGCGCGAGGTCGCGGACCTGCTGCGAGTCGGAGACGTCGCAATGTGCCGGCACACCAGCGTTCCCGATCAGCTGGACGGTTTGCTTCGCGGCGGTGTCGTTGACGTCCGCGCACACCACCGTGCCGCCCCGGCGGGCGAGTTCGACGGCGAAGGCGCGGCCGATGCCGCTACCGGCACCGGTCACCACGGCTCGTGCGCGCGTGCTTCGACCTCTGCTCATGACGTCTCCTTGATGAACTCCCCGGCACGGGCGAGTGCCGTGCGGGCTTCGGGCAGGAGCGCGGCGAACACCTGGAACACGTGCCCCTGCGACGGCCACACCTGCAGTTCGCAGTCCCCACCGGCGGCGCGGACGGTCTGGTGGATGTGCTCGGCGTCGGCGACGAGCATCTCGGCGCCACCGACCTGGACCAGCGTCGGCGGCCACGGGCACCCGGCCGGGATGCTCAACGCCAGGCGGGGGTGCGTGGGGTCGACGTCCCGCGTGTAGTGCTCCACGAGGCGTCTCGCCCGCGCGGCCGAGATGAGCGGGTCCCGCGGGCCCCGCCGGGCGCTGAGGGCGAAGGTGAGGTCGATCGCGGGGGAGAACAGCGCCATCCCCGACGGCAGCGGACCGCCGGCCTTGACCAGCTCGCACGTGAGGTCCATGGCCAGGTGCCCACCTGCGGAATCACCGGCGAGCACGATCTGGCCCGGTCGGTAGCCCTGCTCGAGCAGCCAGTCGTAGGCGGCGCGCACGTCGTCGGCCGCGGCGGGGAAGCGGTGGCTGGGGGCGAGCCGGTAGTCGCACGCGAACACCGGCATGCCCGACGCCGCCGACAGCCGTGACGTGAGGCCGCGGTGGGTGCGTGCCGAGCAGATCGTGTACGCGCTGCCGTGCAGGTAGAACACCACACGGTCATCGGACGTGCCCGGCGCTCGGACCCATTCGCCGCGTGGCTCGTCGACGCGGGTGATCGTGGTGCCGGGCAGTGTGGGGGACAGGACGGCCAGCGTGGCGGCTGTGCCACGCCGCCCGAGGCGTACGCCTGTCTCGTTCTGGGGCAGCGCCGCGATCAACGGCCGGGCCGTGACCCACGCCGTGGCCAGCAGAACTCGCGCTTGCCACGACACCGGAGCGCTATCTGATGGCAGCCGTCGTCTCTGAAGGCGCATGCCATCAGATTGAAGTTGACCACCGGGTTTTGTCAAGATGGGTGGGTGGCCACGACAGGAGCCCGGCGTGGGATCTACGCGGGGCGCAGCACCGAGCAACGCCGTGCCGAGCGTCGCGGCAAACTCGTCGACGCCGCGTTCGAGATCTGGGGCGACCAGGGATGGTCGGCGGTCAGCATGCGCGGGGTGTGCGCACGCGCCGCGCTGACCGACCGCTACTTCTACGAGAGCTTCGCCGACGTGGACGCCCTGCTGACGGCCGTGTGGGAACGAGTCCGCGACAACGCCATCCAGCGGGTCGTGGAAGCCGCGCTGCACGCCCCGTCCGACCCGATCGAACGGCTGCGTGCGGCGCTTGCGGTGTTCGTGCACGACCTGACCGAGGACCCGCGCCTCGGCCGGATCGGGTTCGGCGACCACACCGGCAACGCCGTGCTGGAGCGGCTGCGCAAGGAAGCCCTCCAGCAGTTCACGGACTTGCTGATCGAGCTCGGCCAGCCGTACCTCAGGCGCGACATCGACCCGATCGACTTCCGGATGAGCGTGCTGCTGGGCATCGGCGGCTTCATCGAGCTGGTCACGGCGTGGCTGGGCGGTGCCATCGAGGTGGACGCCGACCGCATCGTCGACCACACCACCACCCTCGGCGCGGACATGGCCGCCCGCTACCTCGCGCAGCCGGCCACCTGACGCCCCGGCTGCGCCCTCGTCGTCTTCACAGAGGTCACACCGCTGATCGGCTTCGATGGGTCGTGGCGGATGACCGTGTCTTGTTGGAGGTTGGCCCGTGACGGAACCCGAGGCCGGGACGAAGACCCCGGCCAGTGACGCCCAGTTGCTCGAACGCACCGTGTTCGAGGTCAAGCGGGTGATCGTCGGGCAGGACCGGCTGGTCGAGCGGATGCTCGTCGGCCTGCTGGCCAAGGGGCACCTGCTGCTCGAAGGTGTCCCCGGCGTGGCCAAGACCCTCGCGGTCGAGACGTTCGCCCGGGTGGTCGGCGGATCGTTCTCCCGCGTGCAGTTCACGCCCGACCTCGTGCCGGCCGACATCCTCGGCACCCGGATCTACCGGCAGGGCGCCGAGTCGTTCGACGTCGAACTCGGCCCGGTCGTGGCCAACTTCGTGCTGGCCGACGAGATCAACCGGGCACCGGCCAAGGTGCAGTCGGCGATGCTCGAGGTGATGGCCGAGCGGCACGTGTCCATCGGCGGCCAGACGTTCCCGATGCCGGACCCGTTCCTCGTGCTCGCCACGCAGAACCCGATCGAGAACGAGGGCGTCTACCCGCTGCCGGAGGCGCAGCGCGACCGGTTCCTGTTCAAGATCATCGTCGAGTACCCGACGGCCGAGGAAGAGCGCGAGATCGTCTACCGGATGGGCGTCACGGCGCCGGAGCCGGGCCAGGTGCTCTCGCCCGCCGAGCTGACCAGGCTCCAGGGCGTCGCGTCGAAGGTGTTCGTGCACCACGCGCTCGTCGACTACGTCGTACGGCTCGTCCTGGCCACGCGTACCCCGGCTGAACACGGCCTGACGGACGTCGCGGGCTGGGTGGCCTACGGCGCCTCGCCGCGTGCCAGCCTGGGCATCGTGGCGGCCTCGCGTGCGCTGGCGTTGGTGCGCGGTCGCGACTACGTGCTTCCGCAGGACGTGGTGGACGTCGTGCCTGACGTGCTGCGGCACCGGTTGGTGCTGTCGTACGACGCGTTGGCTGACGGTGTGCCGCTGGACCACATCATCACGCGGGTCCTGCAGACCGTGCCGTTGCCGCAGGTGTCGGCGCGGCCCCAGCAGGCTGGACCGAATCCGGGCCAGCCGCAAGGACCGCAGCAGGGCCTGCACGCACCTGCGGGCGTGGCACCCCGGCCGTGAGCGAGAAGGAAAGCGCCGACGAGCGTCCCTCGTGGACGCCGCCGCTCCTGCGCGGCGACCGGATGGAAGCCGGGCTGCGCCTGCTCGAACTGGACGTCCGCCGCAGGCTCGACGGCCTGCTGCAGGGAAACCACCTCGGTCTCGTGCCAGGGCCGGGTACCGAACCGGGCGAGGCGCGGCCCTACCAGCCCGGCGACGACGTGCGCCGGATGGACTGGGCGGTCACCGCGCGGACCACCACGCCGCACATCCGCGAGACGGTCGCCGACCGCGAGCTGGAGACGTGGCTGGCGATCGACCTGTCCCCGAGCCTGGACTTCGGCACGGCCGCGTGCGAGAAGCGTGACCTCGCGGTCGCCGCGACAGCGGCGGTCGCGCACCTGACCAGGGGCGGCGGCAACCGGATCGGCGCGGTCGTCTCGAACGGCGCGGACACGGCACGCATCCCCGCACGCGGTGGCCTGGCGTACGCGCGTGGCCTGATCCGCAAGGTCGCCGAGACACCCCGCGCCCCCGAAGGCACGATGGGGGACCTGGCCACGTTGATCGAGCAGCTGCGACGGCCGCCGCGCCGCCGTGGCCTGGTCGTGGTGATCTCCGACTTCCTCGGCGACGTGAACTGGCAACGGGCGCTGCGCGGCCTGTCGGCGCGGCACGACCTGATCGCGATCGAGGTGCTCGACCCGCGTGACATCGACCTGCCCGACGTGGGCACGATCGTGCTGTCGGACCCGGAAAGCGGCCGTCAGCGCGAGGTGCACGCGACGCCGTTGCTGCGCCGTGAGTTCGCGGCTGCCGCCGCGCAGCACCGCGCCGACGTCGCGGCGGCGATCCGCCGTGCCGGTGCGGGGCACTTGGTACTGCGTACGGATTCCGACTGGGTGGCTGACACGGTGCGGTTCGTCGTGGCCCGCAAACGTGGCTGGTCCGGAGGAGGTGCTGCCTGATGTTCGGCTTGAGCTTCGGCAGGTTCGCCGACGCGTGGTGGTTCCTGCTGCTGATCGCGATCAGCGGCCTGATCGTCGCCTACGTGCTGCTGCAGCGCAGACGGCGCCGCAACACCATGCGGTTCACCAACCTCGCGCTGCTGGAGAAGGTCGCCCCGAAGCGGGCGCGCAAGACCCGGCACGTCCCGATCGCGCTGCTGCTGGCCGCGTTGACGCTGTTCACGATCGCGCTGGCCGGTCCGACGGCCGAGGCGCGGGTGCCGCGCAACCGCGCCACCGTCATGATGGTGATCGACGTGTCGCTGTCGATGGAGGCCACGGACGTCAAACCGAACCGGCTCGAAGCCGCGCAGGCGGCGGCGAAGTCGTTCGCCAGCGGGCTGACCCCCGGCATCAACCTCGGCCTGATCTCGTTCGCCGGGACCGCGACCGTGCTGGTCTCGCCGACGACGTCACGCCAGGGCGTGGTCAAGGCGATCGAGACGCTGCGGCTGGCCCAGTCGACCGCGACCGGTGAGGCGATCTTCTCCGCGTTGCAGTCGATCGAGAGCTTCTCGCAGGTCGTCGGCGGCCAGGAAGGCCCGCCACCTGCCCGGATCGTGCTGATGAGCGACGGCAAGCAGACCATCCCGACCGACAACCAGGACGACCCGCGCGGCATGTTCACCGCGGCGCGGGCCGCGTCGGACATGAAGATCCCGGTCTCCACGATCTCCTTCGGCACCAGCGACGGCACCGTGGACATCGACGGCAGGCGCACCCCGGTCCCGGTGGACGACGACTCGCTCGAGCAGGTGGCGAAACTGTCCGGTGGCGAGTTCTACAAGGCCGCCACCGCCGACGAGCTGCGGAAGGTCTACGACACGCTGGGTGAGCAGATCGGATATGAGGTCAAAGACGCCGACGCCAGCAGGCCATGGTTGATACTGGGCACCGTCGCGGCGATAAGCGCCGCGGCCAGCGCGCTGTTCATCGGGCAGCGGCTGCCGTAGGGCGGGTGTCCGGGAGGGCGTGATGGTCGACGCCAAGGACTGGCGGCAGATGCACGAGTGGTCCGCCCAGTTGCTCAAGCGTCAGACCGGCCACGGTGTCGACGACTGGAACGTCAGGATCAGGGAAACCGGCATCACCTCACGCGACGAGCTGCAGCAGTGGCTCAGGACCCGCAACATCAACGGGTACGCGCAGCAGTTGCTGATCATGGAGCGCTTCGGGTACCCGGAGTTCCTGCTCAAGACGGCCGAGGAGCTCGTGGCCGACCAGTTCGCCGACCGGGAGCACCTGCGGCCGGTGTTCAACGAGGTGATCGAGGCCGGTGTCGGCATCGCCAACCAGGGACTGGTCGAGGTCCAGGCGCGCAAGTCGTACGTGACCCTGCGGACCAGGCGCCGCAAGTTCGCGATGGTCAAGCCGACCACGAAGACCCGGATCGACCTCGGCCTGCGGATCGTCGACCTCTCCGGCGGCCACCAGCGGTTCGCCGCGCGCCTGCAGTCGGCGAAGATCCTGCGTGACGAGGCCATGACGCACCGGATCCCGCTGTCGAGCGTGCACGACGTGGACGACGAGGTCTGCTACTGGCTCGCGGTGGCGTTCGAGCAGAACACGTGAGGAGGGGCGGCCCCGCGGGACCGCCCCTCCTCCGGTAGTCGGAAGCTATCTGTTGACCTTGCGTGATCCCATCGCGCCGGAGACGATGCCCACGAGAATGATCGCGGCGCCGAGCTGGAACAACAGCTCTATCCAGTCGATTCCGGGGGTGTCCTGTACGCCGACCCATTTCGCGACAAGGCTGCCGAGGAACGCCGCGATGATTCCGACGACGATGGTCAGCCAGATCGGGATGTTCTGCTTGCCAGGCATGATCAGTCTGGCCAGCGCGCCAATGATCAGGCCGATCACGATCGCGCCGAGGATCGATTCGATGGTCATCGCACACTCCCTTGAGTGCAGTTTTCGTCCTGTGACTACGGTGGCAGCAGTTGCCGGGATCCGCACCTTGAAAGTGCGAAACCGTTATCCGTGCAGGTCGCGGTACATCGCGGCGGCGCCGGGGTGCAGCGGGACGCCCGCGGTGGCGATCAGGGTCCGAGAATCGAGGAACTGGGTACCCAGCGCCTGCTGCGGCACGAGCTCCGCGGCCCGTCTGACCAGTACGGACACGATCGCGCCGGCGATGTCGTCCGGCAGCGACGGCGGGCAGACCAGCAGGTTCGCCACGCCGATCGTACGAACATCCCGCACGTGCCGGTACGCGCCCGACGGCACGATGACGGAGTCGTAGACCGGGCCGTGCCCGGCTCGCAGCCGCGGGGCGACGTTGTCGAGGGACACCAACCGGATCCCGATCCTGGCGTCCAGGTCGGCCAGCGCCGGGGTCGGCACACCGCCGGACCACAGCAGCGCGTCGACTCGCCCGTCTGCGAGGCTCGCGACCGCGTCGGCCAGCGGGAGACGGGTGACACGCGGCTGGATGTCCGCGACCTCGACGAGGCGGTCACCGAACAGCGCCGCGCCCGACCCGGAGGCGCCCAGCGACACCGCGCGGCCGGTCAGGTCGGCGATACCGCGAATCGGCCCGTTCGCCCTGACCACCAGCTGCATGTAGTTCTCGTAGACACGGCCGAGCGCGCGCATCGGCACCTGCGCCGCGTACGGGTGGTTGCCCGCGAGCGCGGTCTGCGCGGTGTCGGCGAGCACGAGCGCCAGATCCGCTTTGCCTGCCCGCAGCAGCTCCACGTTGGCCTGGCTGGCCAGCGTGCTCCGGGCCACGCATTCCAGGCCGGGTTCGGTCGCGGTGATCTGCCCGGCCAGCAGCCGGGCGAACGCGAGGTAGAACCCGCCTTCCTCACCCGCGGCGATGGCGAGTGTCCTGGACGGACCGGAGTATTCGGGACCACCGCACCCGGCCAGGGCGGTGAGACCGGCGAGCAACACTGATCGCCTGGCTACAGTCATGGGGACTCCAACGGCAACGTGATCCGCACGGCGAGACCGTGCGGTTCGGCGGCTGCGACGAGCATCTCGCCGTCCCGCGAGGAAACCAGTCGTTCCGCGATGGCCAGCCCGAGTCCTGTGCCGCCCGCGCCGGCCTGGCTGGACCGCCAGAACCGCTGGGTCGCCAGTGCGAGATCCTCCGGCGGCAGGCCAGGCCCGTTGTCGGACACCGTGATCGTGCCGTCCGCGCAGGCCAGGTCCACGCGGGCGCCGCCGCCCGCGTACTTGACGGCGTTGTCCAGCAACACGTCCAGCACCTGACCGAGCTCGTTGTCCGGCATCACCACGATGAAGTGATCCACAGAGGACAGGCGCAGCGCCACTCCGGCCCGGTCGGCGGCGGTGTGCCAGGCGTCGTGCCGTTCCACGAGGACAGTCGCGGCGTCACAGGTGTCCTCTTCGGAATGCCGGTAGTCCGCGTTGTCCGCGGTCGCCAGCGCCAGCAGTCCGTCGAGCAGCGACTCCATCCGCTCGACCTCGGCCACGCACCCGTTGTACGTCCGCATCCCGTCAGGTTTCACCTGCCCGGCAAGGGAGTCAACGCGGAGCCGGAGCGCGGCCATCGGGTTGCGCAGCTGGTGTGAGGCGTCCGCGACGAGTCTGCGTTGCTGTTCGGCGGCCTCCGCGACCGCGTCGGACATCTTGTTGAACGACGCGCCCAGCGCCCGCAGCTCACGCGGCCCGGCGCGCGCGGGCACATGCGTGCGTTCCTCACCCGCGGCGATGGCGAGGACACCGCGTTCCAGTTGTGCCAACGGCCGCAGCACCCATCGGGACACAACCAATGCCAGCAGCGCGAACAACAACGCGGCGACCAACGCGCCGACGACGATCAGCAGCCAGTCATGGGCCACATCGGACGCCGCCACCGCCACCGACGCCTTCAGCACGACCGCGCCCGCCACACGTGTCCCGGCGCCGACCGGGCGTGCCAGCAACAGGTTTCCCGACGACCACGGCCGCAGCTCGGGCGGTTTCGGTCCCGCCTGGTTGCGCAGCGCGCTGTCGATCAACGGCAGCACGTCCTCGGCACGCACCCCGCCGGTGGCGACGACCTGGCGTTTGCGTGTGTCGACCACCAGCACGGACTCGCCGTAGAGCTCGGAGTACGCGCGGATCTCCAACGCCAGCTGTTGCGTGTCGCCGGTGTCGTCGGCCTGCTGGGCCAGCGCGGCGAACCGGTCCAGCTCGGCGGTCCGCGAGATCAGCAGCTCCTGCGTGCGGGACGCGGCCGTGCTTTCCAGCAACGGCCACGCGAAACCCGCCACCGCCGCCGCGGACAACAGGAACAGCACCAGCAGCAGGCGCGTGCGCATGTCATTCACCCAGCCGATAACCGAAACCCCTGATCGTGGTGAGCAGCCCCGGGCGCTTGAGCTTGCTGCGCAACTGGGTCATGTGCACGTCGAGCGACCGGGAGATCGCCAGGTAGGCGTCGCCCCAGATCTCGTCCATCAGCTGCTGGCGGCTGACCGCGGTGCCCAGCCGCCGCGCCAGCACCGCGAGCAGCTCGAACTCCTTGGTGGTCAGCGAGATCTCCTCGTCCGCGACGAGCACCCGCCGGGCGGACAAGTCGATCCGCACGTCCGCGACCCGCACCACGTGGTGCAGCGCCGCCGCCGACCTGGCCGTCCGGTGCATGATGGTGTCCATCCTGGCCAGCAACTCCGCCAGCCGCACGGGCTTGACCACGTAGTCGTCCGCGCCGAGCCGCAGCCCGCGAACCACCGACCGCTCGTCGCCGCGCGCGGTCAGCACGAGCACCGGCACGTCCGCGACTTTGCGGATCATCCGCAGCACCTCGAGCCCGTCCGTGTCGGGCAGGCCGAGGTCCAGCAGGATCAGGTCGGCGTCGTGGTGCCGGGTCAGCGCGTCGGCGCCACGGCTGACCCGCGTCGGTACGTGCCCGCGTGCGGCCAGCGCCTCGGTCAGCGCGTCGCCGACACCCTTGTCGTCCTCGACCAGCAGCACCCGCACGGCAGTCGTCCTTTACGTGGTCTTCCCAGCTCCGTCGAGGAGGAGGTCTCCCGCATTGTCCAGTACACGATCAGTCAGACAAGGACGCAGCGCCACGGACTCACCGTCGGTGGCGGACCCCTCCCGTGGCAATGCGCGGAAGTCAGACCTAACAATCGCTTAGGGCGGTGGGAAACAGGGGTGGGTCACTGGACGGCGACGGTGTCCACCGGACGGGTGCGCAACGCGACCCAGGCGGGAAGCATGACCGCTGTCATCGTGAGCAGGGCGGCGGCTCCGGACACCACCAGGAAGATCCAGAACGGTCCGTACGGCACGACGGAGTCCAGCGCGGAGAGGCTGAACGGGATCAGCGTTCCCGCGGACACGAGCGCACCGAGGACGATGCCCGACAGGGTGATCGCCGTTGCTTCCACACCGACCATCCGCAGCACCTGGCCGCGCCGGGCGCCGCTGAGCCGCAGCAGCCCGAACTCCCTGCGCCGGTCGGCCGTCTCCACCACCAGGGTGTTGATCACCGAGATCGCGGTGTAGAGGACGATCATCCCGGCCAGCAGGTAGTTGATCATCGCCGAGGTCTCCAGTTGCTTCGAGTACGCCTCGGTCAGCGTCGAACGGTCCGCCACGCGAGCGTCGGGGAACCGCGCGGCGAGGCCGGAGATGTCGCCGGAGACCATGATCCGGCTCGCCACGCCATCGGACGTGTGCTTGGCGAGCAGCTGGGCGGGCGCCAGCCCGATTTCGAAGCCCTGCCGCGGTTGGACCAACGCGGCCACGGTCACCGACGCGGTCTCGCCGTCGCCGAACCGCATGGTGATCCGGTCGCCGACGGTCACCTTCATCGCCTCGGCGTGGTTGACCGGCAACGCGATCGAGTCGCCGGTCAAGTCGGACAGGCTCCCCGCCTTCACGGGGATAGCGGTCAGCGCCGAACCGGCGGCGGAGATGCCCTGCAACTCGAGGCCGTCGTCCTCTTCGAGTTCGCTGTCGTAGGGGCTCACGACGTGCCCCTTGCTGGTGATCCACTCCGAGGCCGCGGTGACTCCGGGCGTGGACCGGACGGCGGCCACGACATCGGGGGAGAAGCCTCCTGTCGCCGAAACCAGCACCGCGTCCGCCCGCAGGTCCTCGGTGTACGCGCGCCGCGACGACTCGGCCGTCGTGGTCTGCAGGTAGATCTGCGCCAACGCGAAGCCGGTGGCCAGCATGACCGGCGCGACCGCGGACGCGAGCCGCACCGCGCGTACCCGGGTGTTGGTGACGGCCAGCGCGCCGGGGACCCTCGTCAACGCGCGGATCGGCAGCCGCAGCACTGCCATCACGGCCTTGGTGGCACCGGGCGCGAGCAGCGTGAAGCCGGTGGCCCAGCAGATCACCGCCGGACCCGCGGTCGACGCGGCGAGCGGACCGGACAACACCGTCACCGTCACGATCCCCAGCGCGATGCCGCCGCCGAACGACAGGATGGCGAAGACCAGCCGGGTCGGTGTCAGCCACTCGCGCTGCACGGCCGCTTCGGCGAGCGCTTCCGTCGGGCGGGTCCTGGCCGCGCGGCGCGCGGCGGCCAGTGCCGCGACCACCCCGGCGAGCAGCGCCGTGCCGACCCCGACGATCGACGGGATCCAGCCCTGGTGGAACTCGAACACCGGGCTGACCGCGCCGTAGTCGCAGAGCCGGTCGAACAGGAACCTGCCGGCCAGCCCGGCCGGGATCCACGCGGCGAGCGTGGCCAGCGCTGACACGATCAGCGACTCGCCGAAGATCATCCGCCGGATCTGGCCGGGGGTCGTGCCGACCGCCCGCAGCAGTGCGATCTCCCGCTTGCGTTGCTGCACGGACACGTTGAACGTGCTGGACACCACCATCATCGAGACCATCACGGCGAAACCGCCGAACACGCCGGCCAACGTGATCAGCAGCTCGCTCTCCCGCGCCGCCCCGGGGTGTTCCGGCACGCCGCGCTCCTCGCCGGTCAGCACCGACACCGACGAGCCGAGGACGTCCTCGAGACGGTCGCCGAGCGCGGCCGCGTCCGTCCCGGGCGAAGCCACGACGCCCAGCGCCAGCAGCCTGCCGAGGCGCTGCGCGTCCGAGTCGGCGAAGTAGACGACCGACTGCGGCGACGTGCCGGACACCGTGTACTGCGAGACCTTCCCGCGCACCGAGATGTCCACACGGGACCCGGCCGGTTTGCCGGACGCGGCGGGCACGACGACCTCACCCGGGCGCGGCGCGGTCCCGCCGATCCCGGCGAGCGCCGCCGACGTCCAGCTGTGCCCGGTCGTCGGGCCGCCGCCGGCGAGGGTCGCCGGGAAGGCGACGTCCGGCACGACACGCGCGACACCGGGCACGGCGGAGACCTTCGCGGCCAGGTTCGCCTGCAGCGGGACGTCCTCGCTGAGCGTGCCGTACTTGAGGTCGGCGTCGCCGTCCTCGTCGGGCTGCTTGCCGGTCGGCAGCGCGAACTGCCGGTCGGCGACGACGACCGCGTCCGCGCCGGCCAGCCGCTGCGGTGGGACGGCGGTCCGGATACCGGTCTCCATCAGGCCACCGCACGCCATCACGATCGAGGCGCCGAAGAACAGCGCGATGAACGTGGCGACGAATCCTCCCTTGCGGTAGCGGAGCGTTCTCAACGTCAGGCGCAGCATGATCGCGGTCCGTCCCAAATCTTCAGCTGATTGTTTGTGGCCTGACGCTATTGCTGCGGACGGTGCCCGACCCATGGTGCGGAACCGACCGTTTGTGGTGGGGTTAGCCCCACCACAACAGTCGGCCCGGATGCATCGGACCAGCTAGCGGGCGGCTAGCCTGTGGCACCGGCAGAGCGTCGGGGCATCGCGAGGAGTTGAGGGTGGCACGGTCGGTATTGGTCACGGGCGGTAACCGCGGTATCGGTCTGGCGATCGCCAGCGCGTTCGCGGAACAGGGCGACAAGGTCGCGGTCACGCACCGCGGCTCCGAGACGCCACCGGGTCTGCTCGGCGTCAAGTGCGACGTGACCGACGCCGAACAGGTCGACGCGGCGTTCGCGGAGATCGAGGAGAAGCAGGGCCCGGTGGAGATCCTCGTGTCCAACGCGGGCATCACCGACGACACCCTGCTGCTGCGGATGTCCGAGGAGCAGTTCACCCGCGTCCTCGACGCGAACCTGACCGGCGCGTTCCGGGTGGCCAAGCGCGCGAGCCGGGGCATGCTGCGCAAGCGCTGGGGCCGGTTGATCTTCATCTCGTCGGTCGTCGGCCTGAGCGGCAGCGCGGGCCAGGCCAACTACGCGGCCAGCAAGGCCGGTCTGGTCGGCTTCTCCCGTTCGCTCGCGCGGGAACTCGGCAGCCGCAACATCACCTCGAACGTGATCACCCCGGGCTTCGTGGCCACCGAGATGACCGACGTGCTGCCGGACGACCGCAAGGAGCAGATCCTCGGCCAGGTCCCGCTCGGCCGCTACGCCGACACGGCGGAGATCGCGTCGGCCGTGACGTTCCTGGCATCGGATTCGGCCGCGTACATCACCGGCGCGGTGCTGCCGGTCGACGGCGGCCTCGGCATGGGCCACTGAGAACACAAGGGAGACAAGACAAGTGACCGGTCTGCTCGAAGGCAAGCGGCTGCTGATCACCGGCATCATCACCGACGCCTCCATCGGGTTCTCCGTGGCCCGCATCGCGCAGGAGCAGGGCGCCGAGGTGGTGCTCACCGGGTTCGGCCGGATGAGCCTCGTCCAGCGCATCGCGCAGCGGCTGCCCAAGCCCGCGCCGGTGATCGAGCTGGACGTGACCAACCAGGAGCACCTGGACACGTTGGCGGACAGGGTTTCCGAGCACGTCGACGGTCTCGACGGCGTGGTCCACTCGATCGCGTTCGCGCCCGCGTCCTGCCTGGGCAACCCGTTCCTCGAAGCGCCGTGGGAGGACGTGTCCACCGCGGTGCGGGTGTCGGCGTACTCGTTCATGTCGCTGTCGAAGGCGTTGCTGCCGCTGCTGCGTGAGGGCGCCTCGATCGTCGGCATGGACTTCGACGCGCGCCAGGCGTGGCCAGCCTACAACTGGATGGGCGTGGCCAAGGCCGGTCTTGAGTCCGTGACCCGCTACCTGGCCAGGGAACTGGGCCCCAAGCAGGTGCGCGTGAACCTGGTCGCCGCCGGGCCGGTCCGCACGATGGCGGCCAAGTCCATCCCCGGCTTCAAGGACCTGGAGGACCAGTGGTCGGTGCGCGCGCCGCTGGGCTGGAAGCTCGAGGACGCCGAGCCGGTCGGCAAGTCGGTCTGCGCGCTGCTGTCGGACTGGCTGCCCGCCACGACTGGCTCGATGGTCATGGTTGACGGAGGATTTCACGCAGTCGGTATGTGATCCCCATCCCGGGAGGGCGCGGTGCTGGGACTCGAACTCGTCGTCATCCTGGGCATCACGGTACTGACCTGCAGTGTCGCGGCGCGGCGGCTTCGAGTCGCCGCGCCGGTGCTGTTGCTGGGGACCGGTGCGGCACTCGGGTTCATCCCGCTGCTGCGCGAGGTGGAGCTGCCGTCCGAGGTGATGCTCCTGCTCTTCCTGCCCGCGTTGCTGTACTGGGAGAGCCTGACCACTTCGCTGCGCGAGATCCGGCGCTACGTCCGCGTTGTCATCCTGACCAGCACGCTGCTCGTCGTCGCCACGGCTGCCGGTGTCGCCGTTGTGGCGCATGCCCTGGGCATGGAGTGGGGACCGGCGTGGGTGCTCGGCGCGGCCCTCGCCCCGACCGACGCGACTGTGGTCGCCGTGTTCGCGCGTGGCCTGCCCGCGCGCTCGATGACGTTGCTGCGCGCGGAAAGCCTCATCAACGACGGTACCGCGCTGGTGATCTTCGGTGTCGCGGTGAGCATCACGGCACAGGGCGAGACGTTCAGCCTCGGCAACGTGTCGTGGCTGTTCGTGCTGTCGTTCGGCGGCGGTGCGCTGGCAGGCGTGATCACCTCGTGGCTCGCGGTCCAGGTGCGCAAGCGGTTGGACAGCCCGGTGTACGAGAGCGCGTTGAGCGTGCTGACACCGTTCGTCGCGTTCCTGCTCGCGGAAGTGGTGCACGCGTCCGGCGTGCTCGCGGTTGTCGTGTGTGGACTGATCCTCAGCCAGGTCGGGCCGCGGCTGGTGCAGGCCGACACCCGCAGGCAGAGCGAGGCTTTCTGGGGCCTGTCCACGTTCCTGCTCAACGGCTCGCTGTTCGTGCTCGTCGGTCTCCAGGCGAACACGGCGGTGCGTGAGCTCAGCTCGACCGGGGTGGTGCGCGGGCTTGCCCTGGTGGGCTTGATATCCGTCGCCGTGGTCGCCGTCAGGGCGGTGTGGCTGTTCACGACGCCGTACCTGATCCGGGCCATCGACCGCCGGCCGCGGCAACGCGCGCTGCGCGCCGGGCCGAGATCCCGGCTGGTCAACGCGTTGTGCGGATTCCGGGGCGCGGTGTCGATGGCGGCGGCGCTCGCGGTCCCGGAAGGGATGCCCGGCCGTGACCTGATCATCTTCGTCGCCGCTGGCGTCATCGTGGTGACGCTCGTCGTGCAGGGCCTGTTGCTGCCGCCTGTGGTGCGCTGGGCCAACCTGCCCCCGGACACCCGGTTCGACGAGGAACGCGCGATGGCGATCCTCACGTCGGCCGAAGCGGCTTTCGAGGCCATGCCGAAGGTGGCCGCGCAACTCGGCACCGACCCGTTGATCATCGAACGGACCCGCCGCGAGTACGAGAAACGCCTGAAGGTGCTGCGCCGGGGCGACACCGAGGACGACGAGGACCACCCCTACCGCCGGTTGGAGAACGACTACCAGGCGTTGCGGCTGGCGTTGATCACGCACAAGCGGCAGACCATCGTGCGGCTGCGCGACGAGCGCCGGATCGACGACACGGTCCTGCGCACCATCCAGGCCCAGCTGGACATCGAGGAGATCAGGCTGTCCCGGCGTGAAGCGCTCGAATGACAACAGGCAGTATGGGGGAGTGAGTTTCGACGCGCTGCTGTGGTTGTCCTTCGGTGGGCCGGAGGGACCTGCCGACGTCCGGCCGTTCCTGGAGAACGTGACGCGGGGCCGGGGGGTGCCGCCGGAGCGGCTGGACGAGGTCGAGCAGCACTACCAGCACTTCGGCGGGGTGTCGCCGATCAACCGGCTCAACCGCGAGGCGATCGCGGCGGTGGAGGCGGAGCTGGCCACGCAGGGCGTGAAGCTGCCGGTCTACTTCGGCAACCGCAACTGGCACCCGATGGCCGAGGAGACGGTCGGCACCATGCTGGCCGACGGCGTGCACCGCGCCCTGGTCTTCCCGACCAGCGCGTACGGCGGCTACTCGGCTTGCCGGCAGTACGACGAGGACATCGAGCGCGCCCGCGCGGCGGCCGGCCCGAACGCCCCCGAACTGGTGAAGCTGCGGCACTTCTTCGACCACCCGCTGTTCGTCGAGTCCTTCGCCGACGCGACCCGGCAAACGCTGGCCACGCTGCCGCAAGGAGCCCGCCTGGTCTTCACGGCGCACTCCGTGCCGGTGTCCGCGGACAAGGCGGCGGGCCCGCCCGCGGAGGGCGGCGGACGCTACTCCAAGCAGGTCGGGGAAGCGTCCCGGCTGGTCGCCGCGGCGGCGGGCGTGGCCGAGTACGACGTGGTCTGGCAGTCGCGCTCGGGCCCGCCCCAGATCCCGTGGCTGGACCCGGACATCGTCGACCACATCGAGGCACTGCACGCCGACGGCGTCACAGCGGTCGCGGTCTGCCCGATCGGGTTCGTCAGCGACCACCTCGAAGTGATCTGGGACCTGGACAACGAAGCCGCGGAGAAGGCGGACGAGCTGGGCGTGGCCTTCGCCCGGGTGTCCACGCCCAACAGCGACCCCCGCTTCGCCCAGCTGGTCGTCGAGCTGATCCGCGAGCACACCGAAGGCCTCGAACCGCGCAGGCTCTCGCCGGACTTCCCGGCTGCGGGCTGCACGGTCAACGGCGCACCCTGCGCCCCACTGTGCTGCGAACCCGCCAAACGCCCGGCCCGCTGATCGCACGACGGCGCCGAGTCGTCACTGGTCTGCCTCCGCACCCGGGGTCTTGTCCAGGAACCAGTAGTAGCTCGACGAGTTGCCGTGCCCGAGCAGGGCCCGCATGAACACCGGGCCCTCGCCGGGCATGGCCACGCGTCTCTCGCGCTCGAACATCGCGCCCTCGGTCATGAACCGTCTGGCTGACCGGCCGCGTTCGTAGTCCAGCACAGTGAACTGGACCCCGCCCTCGGGCGACCACTCGAACGACGCCAGCGGTAACAGCGGCCCGCCGCGCTCCCGGCCCCACGTGCAGTACACGACCTGGGTCGGCTGGTAGCCGGCCGGCAGGTCGTTCAGCTTCCGAGCGTCCCGCTCGTCGCCGGTCGCCGACATGATTTTCCTGGACTTAAGCTCCCGTTCGGCCTCGCTTGGTTGCTCCATGGCGGCACCGTAGCCCCGGGGTCCGACATCTCGCTCTTGACCGCCACCGGCCGGGTGACTACCGTCACCTCAAATCGTCTGGGAAGTTACCAGATTAATTTGACCCTAAATGGGAGCCGAGTTGAGAGCCGGGAGTCCGCGGCTGCTGCGCGAGATCAACGATCGCGCGGCCATCGACGCGCTGCTGCGCGATGGCCCGCTGACGCGGTCCGAGCTGGAATACGCGATCGGCCTGTCCAAGCCGGCCACCGCGCAGCTGCTTGCCCGCCTTGAAGAAGAGGGCGTCGTCGTCAGGGAAGGCCTGCGTGGCGGCGGAAGGGGGCCACGCGCGCAGCTGTGGGCGGTCAGGGGCGCGGTCGCGCACGTCGCGGCGATCGACCTGACGCCAAGGGGCTTGGAGATCGCGATCGCCGACATCTCCGGCGCTGTCCTTACCGAACACCGGCAAGCCGTCCCGCCAAGAGGGACGGCCGACGAGGTGCTGCGCAACTTCCGCGAAGCCACTGCCACGGCGTGTCACGCCGCCGGGCTCACCCTCAAGGATCTGCGGCACGTCGTGGTCGGCACGCCCGGCGCGGTCAACCCGCGCACCGGGCACCTGTGGTTCGCCCCGCACCTGCCCGGCTGGGAGGGCTTCGACATGCCCGGCCGGATCGGCGCCGAACTCGGTGTCCCGGTCACGATCGAGAACGACGTCAACCTGGTCGCGCTGGAGGAGATGATCGCCGGGCAGGCGACGTCCGCGCGCAGCTTCGTGATGGTCTGGCTCGATCACGGCATCGGTGGCGCGATCGTGGTCGACCGCAAACTACTGCGCGGCGCGACCGGCGGTGCCGGTGAGATCGACTGGATGCACGTACCGGACCGCGCGGCAGCCGACACCGGCATTCCAGCGACCGGCACGAGGTTCGGGGACCTGGTCAGCTCTCCGAACGTGGTGAAACTGGCCAAGGCGTACGGCATCGCCGCGCGCAACGGCTGGACAGCCGTGACCAAGGCCGTCGCCATGGCGGCCGACGAAAACAAGACTTCCGCACACCAGCAAGGGGAGCAGTTCCTCGTCGACCTGGCGCGCCGGGTTGCCACGGGCGTCGCAGGCGTCGTCAGCGTGGTCGACCCGGAACTGGTGCTGCTGTGTGGGAAGACCGGCTTGGCTGGTGGGGAGACCCTGTGCCGGTTGATCAGTGCGGAGCTGCGGGACATGGTCGTGCCCCGCACTCCGGTGGCGTTCAGCGCGGTTGCCGGCAATGCCGTGCGGGCAGGCGCTCTGCACTCCGCCCTCGCCGTGGTCCGGGAGCAGGTCTTCGGGCTGACCGGTGATGTGACAGAACCCTCTCGCCGCCAGGACGCCAGTCCCATGGCGACTGCGTCCGAATAGTTTCCTAGGTCCCCAGGAGGGCAAATGCGCAAGGCCCCCATCCGAGTTCTGCTGGCTTCAGCGGCATTACTCGTCGCGTCGTGCTCAGGTGCGGCAGGCGGCGGTGGTGGTGGCAGCGAGCCAGGAGCCGCGCCCGCGAAGGACGCGAACCTGACGCTCGTGGTCTACAGCAAGTTCACCGACCGGGAGGAGAAAGCGGTCACCGCCGCCCTCCAGTCGTTCACCAAGAAGTACCCGAACATCAAGATCGACCACAAGGGCAACCAGGACGACGACAAGCTCACCCAGTCGATCCAGAGCGGTTCCGCGCCCGACGTGGCGATCTCGTTCTTCTCGGACAACCTCGGC
The DNA here is from genome assembly GCF_001302585.1 of Kibdelosporangium phytohabitans. Lineage (GTDB taxonomy): Bacteria > Actinomycetota > Actinomycetes > Mycobacteriales > Pseudonocardiaceae > Kibdelosporangium > Kibdelosporangium phytohabitans. Next base: position 4,397,665 of record NZ_CP012752.1, read on the forward strand.
AACTGGTGCCACAGCGGGGCTTTCCAGGACATGAAGCCCTACGTCGACCGCGACAAGACCGACCTGAGCGTCATCCCCAAGCAGGTCCTCGACTACACCCAGTACAACGGCAAGCAGTGCTCGCTGCCGTTCCTCGCTGACGTGTACGGCTTCTACTACAACAAGGACCTGTTGGCGCAGGCCGGGTACAGCGCTCCGCCGAAGACCACGACCGAACTGGTCGAGTACACCAAGAAGATCACCAAGTTCGCGCCGGACGGCTCGATCGAGGTGGCCGGGTTCATCCCGTCGATGCCGTTCTACGCCAACGAGGCGCAGATCTGGGCGCCGATGACGGGCGCGAAGTACCTCAGCGGCCCGGACGGCAAGTCCAACATGGCAGGCAGCGCGGAGTGGAAGGAGCTCTTCGACTTCCAGAAGCAGCTCGTCGACTTCTACGGCAAGGACAAGCTGGAGCGGTTCAAGGCCGGCCTCGGCGACCAGTACTCGCCGGACAACGCCTTCCACAAGGGCAAGCTGGCGATGATGTTCGACGGTGAGTACCGCAACGCGTTCATCACCGACACTGCGCCGAACCTGAACTACGGCACCGCGCCGCCGCCCGTGTCGCCGAGCCGGGCCGCCTCGTACGGCGGTGGCTACTCCACCGGCACGATCATCGGCATCCCCAAGGGCGTCAAGAACCCCGGTGCGTCGTGGGAGCTGATCAAGCACGTCACGCTGGACACCGACACCCTCGTCGAGCTGTCCAACCAGATCAAGAACCTGCCCAGCACCACCGAGTCGCTCAAGTCGCCGAACCTGAAGGTCAACGAGCAGTTCAAGACCTTCCTCGACATGTACGGCGGCGGCAAGCTGCAGTCCAACCCGGCGTCGCCGGTCAACGCGGCCGCGATCAAGGCGGTCAACGACTTCGCCTCGCGGTGGGTCGCCGGTCAGGAACCCGACCTGGCCGCCGGTCTGGCGAAGGTCGACGCGCAGATCAACGACGAGCTCGCTCAGAAGCTGGGCAAGTAACCCGGCGATGACAGCGACGCTCAGCCGTCCGGACACGGACCCGGCACCAGTCCCCGCCAAGGGGCTGGGCCGGGTCCGGTCACGGCGCCGATGGGTCGTGGCCGGGTTCCTCGGCCCCGCGGTGCTCGGCTTCCTGATCTTCTTCGGCTACCCGCTGGTAGCGACGGTGTACTACTCGTTCACCCGCTACGACCTGATCAACGCTCCACAGTGGATCGGGTTCGACAACTACGTCCGGATGTTCACGACCGAGCCGCTCATCGGCACGGCCGCCTACAACACGCTGTGGCTGGTGATCGTGCTGACGATCTGCCGGGTGCTGTTCGCGCTCGGCGTCGCGTCGGTGATCTCCAGGCTCAAGCGCGGCGTCGGGCTGATCAGGACACTGTGCTACATGCCCGCGCTCGCGCCGCCCGCCGCGGCCACGCTGGTGTTCGTGTTCGTGTTCAACCCGGAGTTCGGTCCGATCAACCGGTTCCTGCGCTGGGTCGGCGTGGAGGGCCCGCTGTGGTTCAGCGACCCGGCGTGGTCGAAGCCGTCGCTGACCCTGTTGGTGCTGTGGGGTTCCGGCGAGCTGATGATCGTCATCCTGGCCGCGCTGCTGGACGTGCCGCACGAACTGCACGAGGCGGCGGCGCTGGACGGCGCGGGACCGGCACGCAGGTTCTGGCACATCACGCTGCCGAGCATCTCGCCGGTGCTGCTGTTCGGCGTGGTCAACTCGATGATCTTCGCGCTGCAGTTCTTCACACAGGCGGTGGTCGCGGCGTCGGCCGCGTCCGGCCAGTCCGATGTGGCCGGTAGCACGCAGTACATCGGAGCGCCGCAGAACACCACGCTGACCTATCCGATCTGGCTCTACGTCCAGGGATTCCGGTACTCCAACATGGGGTACGCGGCGGCCATGGCGGTACTGCTGTTCGTGGTCTCCGCGGCGTTCACCCTCGTTCTGGTGAGACAGCTCCGCAAAGCCTCGCACGTTGAGGAGTCGGCATGACCGCTACGTTGGAGCGGCCGCGCACCGGCGGTTCGCCGGTTGTCCGGCGGCGCAAGCAGTCCTGGCAGCGGACGCTCTACTGGGTCGCGACGCACGCGCTGGGCATCGCGATGGGTGTGATGTTCACGCTGCCGGTGCTCCTGGTCCTGCTGACCTCGTTCATGCAGAGCGACCAGGCGATGACCGCGAGCATCTGGCCGGACGTCTGGCACATCGAGAACTTCGCCGAGGTGTTCAAACGGGCACCGATGCTGACGTACATGCTCAACAGCCTGCTGTACTCGCTGCTGGCCACGCTCGGCATCCTGCTCTCCGCCGTGCCCGCGGCGTACGCGCTGGCGAAGCTGAAGTGGCGCGGGCAGAACCTGGCGTTCATGCTCGTCGTCGTCGCGATGATGCTGCCGCCGCAGGTGACCATCGTGCCGCTGTTCGACCTGTGGGTGCGGATGGGCCTGACCGGTACGCTCGTGCCGCTGATCGTGCCGTACTTCCTGTTCGACGCGTTCAGCATCTTCCTGCTGCGCCAGTTCTTCCTGACCATTCCGAAGGACTACCTGGACGCGGCGAAGATCGACGGCTGCTCGGAGTTCCGGGTGCTGACCAGGGTGGTCGTGCCGATGGCCAAGCCGGGTATCGCGGCAGCCGCGATGTTCTGCTTCCTGTTCACCTGGAACGACTACTTCGGACCGCTGCTCTACACCGCGGAGAACCGCGACAGCTGGACGTTGTCGCTGGCCATCGCCTCGTTCAGGGGAATGCACCACGTCGAGTGGAACCTCACGATGGCCGCGACCGTGCTGACGCTGCTGCCGGCGATCGTGCTGTTCGTGGTCGCGCAGAAGTCGCTTGTCAAGGGGATCACGTTCACGGGAGTGAAGGGTTAGAACACGATGAGACTGACCGTTGTGGGTGGCGGATCCACTTACACGCCGGAGCTGGTCGACGGCATTGCCGGCAGGCGAGCCAGTCTGGACGTCGACGAGATCGTGCTCGTCGACCCGGACACCCACCGGTTGCGCATCGTCGGCGACTTCTGCCAGCGACTGCTCGAGCACGCCGGCCACCCGGCGAAGGTGCTGACCACCTCCAGCCTCGAGCAGGGCGCCGAAGGCGCCTCGGCGGTGCTGCTGCAACTGCGGGTCGGCGGGCAGAAAGCCAGGCGGTCCGACGAGACGTTTCCGCATGCCTGCGGGTGTATCGGTCAAGAGACGACCGGTGCCGGTGGGCTGGCCAAGGCGCTGCGCACCGTCCCGGTCGTGCTCGACATCGCCGAGCGCGTGCGCAGGGTGGCCGGTGACGACACGTGGATCGTCAACTTCACCAACCCGGTCGGCATCGTGACGCGTGCGTTGCTGCAGGCCGGGCACCGCGCTGTCGGGCTGTGCAACGTGGCCATCCACCTGCAGCGGCAGTTCGCCGCACTGTTCGGTGTGGACACCGGCGCGGTCCGGCTCGACCACATCGGGCTCAACCACCTCACCTGGGAGCGCGGTGTCCACGTGACCACCGCCGACGGGACAGTGGACCGCCTGCCCGACCTGCTCGGCGAGTTCGGCGAGCACCTGGCGGCCGAGATCGGCTCGCAGGCCGACTGGATGCGCCGGATGAACGCGGTGCCGTCGTACTACCTGAAGTACTACTACGCGCACGACGACGTGCTGGCCGACCAGCTGGAGAACCCGCCACGGGCGGACGTCGTCATCGAGGTGGAGAACGAGTTGCTGAAGCTGTACGCCGATCCCGCCGTGGTGACCAAGCCGGAGAGCCTGGCCAAACGCGGCGGCGCCTACTACTCCGAGGCGGCCGTGCAGCTGGTGCACGCGCTGACCGGCGGCGGCGCGGCGGAGGAGCACGTGGTGAACGTCCGCAACAACGGTGCCATGCCGTTCCTGCCGGACGACGCGGTGATCGAGGTTCCGGCCACTGTGGACGGAAGCGGCGCGGTGCCGCTGCCGATCAAGCCGGTCGAGCCGCGCTTCTCCGGCCTGATCTCGCACGTGACCGCGTACGAGTACCTGGCGCTGGAGGCGGCGCTGCACGGCGGCCGTGACCGCGTCGCGGACGCGTTGCTGGCGCACCCGTTGATCGGTCAGTACAAGTTCGCCGACCGGTTGGCCGACGAGCTGATCGCCGCCAACCGCGCTGATCTGCCGTGGGCCAACGCATGACCGGCCCTGCTGCGGACACGGTTGTCATCGCCATCGACGGCGGCGGCAGCAAGACCGACGTGATGCTCGTCGACGCGTCCGGCACCATCCTCGGGCGCACCCGGGGACCCGGCGCGTCGCCGCAGGTCGTCGGCCTCAACGAAGGCCTTGACGTCTTCGAGCAGCTGGTGGTCGACGCGGCCGGGCAGGCAGGCCTGCCCGGCACACCGCCGTACGGCACGCACACCGCAGCCTACCTGGCCGGTGCGGACCTGCCCGCGGAGGAGGAAGAACTTTCCAGGGCGCTGACCGAGCGCGGCTGGTCACCGTCCATCGTGGTCGGCAACGACACGTTCGCGATGCTGCGTGCGGGCACCACCGACGGCGTCGGCGTCGCGGTGGTGTGCGGCGCGGGCATCAACTGCGTCGGGGTCGCGGCGGACGGGCGCGTGCACCGGTTTCCGGCCCTCGGCAAGATCTCCGGTGACTGGGGCGGCGGGTTCCACCTCGGCTCGGAGGCGTTGTGGTGGGCGGTGCGCGCGGGCGACGGCCGCGGCCCGTACACCGATCTGCTGCCCGCGATCGTGGACCACTTCGGCGCCGAGGACATCTTCGAAGTGGTGGAACGGCTGCACTTCGAAAGCCTGCCGCGCGAGGTGATCCACGAGCTGTGCCCGCTGCTGTTCCAGGTCGCGCGCACCGGTGACGTGGTCGCGCAGGGCGTGGTCAAGCAGCTCGTCGACGAGATCAGCACGATGATCTGCACGACCATGCGCAAGCTGGAGATGACCGGGGAGGCGCCGGCGATCGTGCTCGGCGGCGGCGTGATGACGGGTGTTCATCGCGATGTCATCGATGTCATCGAACAGCAATGCGTGGCAGTCGCGCCTCGCGCCGAGGTCAGGGTCCTGGACGTCGCCCCTGTCGTCGGCGCGGCGCTGCTCGGCCTGGACGCGATCGGCGCATCGACCACAGCCAAGACGCGGCTGCGGACGAGCGCCGTCGGTGGTGTCGGTTCAGTGCCGTCCGGCGTGGTCGGACAGGACCCGGACGGCCTCGTCGATGGCGGCGCACCGGGCGATGCGGACAGCGTTGGCGAGCGGGCGGAGAGCCTCGGAGCGTCGTAGCGTGGCGGAGGACGACATCGCACCGCCGGGGTCGTCCTCCGCAGCCACCTCCAGCATCGCGGCGACCTCGGTGGCGCGTTGCCACACGCGCAACGCCTTCTGCGGCATGCCGATTGGCCAGCGGGCCCGAGCGCTGGTCGCGACTCGTTGCTTGATCTCGTGCCGCACACCGGAGCGGTTGCTGCTCAGGTCGAGTGACGCCAGCGTGCCCGCGGCCTCGCGCATCGCGGTCGACAAGTTGTGGTCGGCCTCGCCCAGGGGCGTGTGCTCGCCCGGCGACGTGGTCGGCAGGTCGAACACCGTCCACCGGATGACGCTGTCGGCCACTGTCTCCGGCACGACCGCGACGCCCGCTTCCGGCAGCGTGACGGCCTCGCCGGCGCGCACGGCCTCACTGGCGAGTCTCGTGGACCCGCCGAGCCCCCGCACGTCACCGGGCACCGGGATGACCAACCGGGTTGTGGTGGCACCCGCCTTGCGCAGTGCGGCCAGCAGCGCGGCCAGTTGACCGGCGCGTTCGTCCCTGGCGGGTAGTTCCAGCGCTGTCGCGGTTCCTTCGTCGTCCGCCACGACTTCGTGCATCTCGGCCCAGATGGCGAGTGCGTCGAGGGTGTCGTCGGGTGCTGCGGCCCCGTGCAACCAGGCAGAGGCCCACACAGCGAACGTGGCACTTGGGAATGGCACGCCGGAAGCCTAACCGCGCGCCGCCGGTGCCGGGGTTCAGGGCAGGAGCACCAACTTCCCGGTGGTCGTGCGTGACTCGATGTCGCGGTGCGCCTGTTCGGCGTCGGCCAGCGGGTAGCGCCCGCCGATGCCGGTCGTCAGCCTGCCGTCCCTGACCATGTCGAACAGGTCCGCGGTGTGCCGCAGCAGTGCCTGCCTGGTGGGGATGTGGTCGTGGAAGACGGGATAGCCGACCTTGATGCTGTTGGGCAGGTCACGCAGGTTCAGCGTCGGCACCGAACCGATGAGCGGCCCGAAGTACAGCAGCGTGCCGTTGCGCCGCACGACACTCGTCGACGCGCGGAACGTGGTTTCCCCGCCGCCGTCGAAGACCGTGTGCACGCCTTCGCCGCCGCTGAGCTCCATGACCGGCTCGACGAACGCCGGTCCGGTCGAGACCACCACGTCGTCCGCACCGGCCCGGCGCGCGATGTCCGCCTTGCTTTCCCCGGACACCAGCCCGATGACCCGGCCACCTCGCGCTTTGATGAGCTGCACCAGCTTCTGGCCGACACCGCCCGCCGCCGCGTGCACCAGCGTGAGCTGGCCCGGCGACACCGGCGCCGCCTCGGTCACGAAGTGGTGCGCGGTGAGGCCCTGCAGCATGATGCTCGCCGCTGCCTCGTCGGAGATGTCATCCGGTACGGGCACGGCGTGGTCGACGGGCATGACCAGTTGTTCGGCGTATGAGCCGTACACGTAGGTCCAGGCCACCCGGTCGCCCACCGAAAGGCCCGTCGCGCCCTCTCCCAGTTCCACGACTCGCCCGGCGCCTTCCACACCCGGCACGACCGGGATCCGGCCGTCCGGCGGTCCCATCCGCCGTGTCCCGGTGTCCATGAAGTTCACCCCGGCCACCGCGACCGCCACACGGATCTCGCCCGGCCCCGGGCGCGGGTCCGGCTGGTCGGTGATCCGCAGCTGTTCCGGCCCGCCGAGCCGGTCGATCAGAATCGCTCGCATGTCCCGAGCACCTTTCTCTGGAGAACACGGCCCACGATCGTCCGGATAAAATGGACCGGCAAGTCCAGAAACCGGAGGGTGTCGTGCTCACTCGCAAAGGCCTCGCGACCAGGCAGCGGATCGTCGAAGCCACCTCCGCGCTCGTGCGCGAGCACGGGACGGCCGCGACCACGCTGGACGACGTCCGTGCGCGCACGGCGACCAGCAAGAGCCAGATCTTCCACTACTTCCCCGGTGGCAAGGAGGAGTTGCTGCTCGCGGTCGCGGAGTACGAGACCGACCGGGTCCTGCTCGACCAGGAGCCGTACCTGAGCGAGCTGACCAGCTGGCAGGCGTGGCAGAACTGGCGTGATCTGGTCGTCCGCCGCTACCGCGAGGCCGGGGTGCACTGCCCGCTCGGCGTGCTGATCACCGAACTCGGCCGCAAGACACCGGCCGCGCAGGCGCTGACTGGCCGGCTGCTCGAACGATGGCAGGACCGCCTGCGCGTGGGCGTGGAGCACATGCAGCTGAGCGGCGAGATCGACCCGGGGCTGGACGCGGACCGTGTCGCGGCGTCGCTCATCGCCGCCGTACAAGGCGGTGTAACGGTGTTGCTGTCCACTGGCGGGATCGGGCACCTGGAAGCCGCTTTGGACACGTCACTGGCCTTGTTGCGGGCGACCGGAGTTACTCCACGTTGGCGCGACCCCGAATCCGACGTAGCGTCAATGGGGTGAATCGTGGAAACCTGCCACGCACAGTCGGCGAGCTGAAGGCCGCCGGCCATCAGCAGCGTGGCGTGAAGGCCGAGATCAGGGACAACTTGCTCGCGATCCTGCGGGCCGGTGGCGATCCCTGGCCGGGAATTGTCGGTTTTGACCGTACCGTCCTGCCGCAGCTGGAGAGAGCGCTGCTGGCGGGGCACGACATCGTGTTGCTCGGCGAGCGCGGCCAGGGCAAGACCCGCCTGCTGCGCACGCTGACCGGCCTGCTCGACGAGTGGTCCCCGGTCATCGACGGCGCGGAGCTGGGGGAGCACCCCTACGAGCCGATCACCGCCGAATCCAGGCGCCGGGCCACCGAGCTCGGTGACGACCTGCCGGTGGCGTGGCGGCACCGCTCCGAGCGGTACGCCGAGAAGCTGGCGACGCCGGACACCTCCGTCGGCGACCTGATCGGTGACGTCGACCCGGTGAAGGTCGCGCAGGGCCGCAGCCTCGGCGACCCCGAGACCATCCACTTCGGACTCGTCCCGCGGGCGCACCGCGGCGTCATCGCGGTCAACGAACTGCCCGACCTCGCCGAGCGGATCCAGGTCGGCCTGCTCAACGTGATGGAGGAGCGGGACATCCAGATCCGCGGCTACACCATGCGGCTGCCGCTGGACGTGCTGCTCGTGGCCACCGCGAACCCCGAGGACTACACCAACCGCGGCCGGATCATCACGCCGCTCAAGGACCGGTTCGGCGCGGAGGTGCGCACGCACTACCCGCTGGACGTCGACGACGAGATCAACCTGGTCCGCCAGGAGTCCGACCTGGTCGCCGAGGTGCCGGACCCGTTGGTCGAGGTGGTCGCCCGGTTCGTGCGCAACCTGCGCGAGTCGGCGGCGATCGACCAGCGCTCGGGCGTCTCGGCGCGGTTCGCCGTCGCCGCGGCCGAGACACTGGCCGCGGCCGCGCTGCGGCGTGCCGCGCTGACGGGCGAGGACGTCGCCGTGGCCCGGCCGATCGACCTGGACGCCATCCCGGACGTGCTGCGCGGCAAGCTGGAGTTCGAGGCCGGTGAGGAAGGCCGGGAAACCGAGCACCTGACGCACCTGCTGCGGATGGCCATCGCCGAGACCGCGCGGTACGCGTTCGCGGGCCTGGACCTCAGCCCGCTGGAGGACGCGATCGGCGAGGGCCGCATCGTGACCACCGGTGAGCGCATCCCGGCGTCCGAAGTGCTCAACGCGTTGCCGGAACTGCCTGTGCTGCACGAGGTCGCCGAGCGCGTCGGGGTGAAGCCGACGGACTCGGCAGGCCGGATCGCCTCCGCTGTCGAGCTGGCGCTGGAGGCGTTGTACCTGTCGCGCAGGCTGGCCAAGGACGCCGAAGACGGTACGGCGGTGTATGGGCCGTGACGCACTTCGCGTACCGCCCTTGGCATGACGGCCCGGATCCACTGGCGCCACCGGTGGATCTGCGGGCCGCGCTTGACCAGATCGGCCGGGACGTGATGGACGGCTCGTCACCAAGGGCCGCGATGGAAGAGCTGCTGCGCCAAGGAGTCCGGGACACCCGCGGCCTCGACGACATGACCAGGCGGCTGTGGCAGCAACGTGCTCGCCTGCAACGCCGTCACCGGCTCGACGGAACGCTGCAGGAGGTCCAGCGCCTGCTGGACGAGGCGCTGGAGGCCGAGAAACGGCACCTGTTCCCGGATCCGTCCGACGACGCCCGGTTCAGGGAGGCGCAGCTGGACGCGTTGCCGCCGGGAACGGCGGCGGCCGTGCGGGAACTGGCGAACTACGACTGGCAGTCCCCGCAGGCGCGGGAGAACTACCAGAAGATCCAGGACCTGCTCGGCCAGGAGCTGATGGAGTCGCGGTTCCGCGGCATGAAGCAGGCGCTGCAGAACGCCACGCCGCAGGACGTCGAGCGGGTCCGCGAGATGATGTCGGACCTCAACGACCTGCTGGCCGCGCACGCCCGCGGTGACGCGGACACGCAGCAGCGGTTCGAGCAGTTCATGCGCAAGCACGGCGAGTTCTTCCCGGAGAACCCGCGCGACGTCGAGGAACTCATCGACGCGCTGGCCGCGCGTGCCGCCGCCGCGCAGCGGATGATGAACTCGATGTCGGCCGAGCAGCGCGCCGAGCTGGGGTCGCTGATCCAGCAGGCGTTCGGCGATCCGCGGCTGGCCGCCGAGGTCAGCAAGCTGGACGCGTACCTGCAGTCGCTGCGGCCGGGGGAGGACTGGACCTCCAGCGGCCGGTTCCGCGGCCAGAACCCGTTCGGGATGGGCGAGGGCGTGCAGGCCATGGAGGACCTGGCCGAAATGGACGCACTGGCCGAACAGCTGGGCCAGGCCTATCCCGGTGCGCGGCTGGAGGACATCGACCTCGAGGCGCTGGAGCGTCAGCTCGGCCAGGAGGCGGCTGTCGACGCCCGCAGGCTGTCGGAACTGGAACGCGCGTTGCGTGACCAGGGCCTGCTCGAACGAGCCGCCGACGGGACACTGCGCTTGTCTCCCAAGGCGATGCGCCGTCTCGGCGAGACCGCGCTGAAGGACGTGGTCAAATCGCTGTCCAACCGCCGCGGCGAACGCGACACCGCGCGAGCGGGTGCCGCGGGCGAACCGACGGGCTCGTCACGGCTGTGGCAGTTCGGCGACACCGAACCGTGGGAGGTGTCGCGGACGGTCCGCAACGCCGTCCTGAGGTCGGCGGGTGCCGGCGGCGCGGTCACGCTGGACGTCAAGGACGTCGAGGTGATCGAAACCGAGCAACGCGCACGCGCGGCGGTGGCGTTGTGCGTGGACACGTCGTGGTCGATGGTGCAGGACGGCCGTTGGCTGCCCATGAAACGCACCGCGCTGGCGTTGCACCACCTGGTGCAGACGCGGTTCCGCGGCGACGCGCTCGAACTGATCACCTTCGGCCGGTACGCGGCCAAAGTGGACATGGCCGAGCTGACCGCGATGGAAGGCGTGTGGGAGCAGGGCACCAACCTGCACCACGCGCTGCTGCTGGCGGGCAGGCACATCCGGCGGCAACCCGACGCGCAGCCGGTGGTCATCGTCGTGACCGACGGCGAACCGACCGCGCACCTGGAACCGGACGGCGACGCGGAATTCAACTATCCGCCGCTACCGAGGACATTGCGCCTGACACTGACCGAAGTGGACAAACTGGCCAGGCTGGGCGCGTCGGTGTCGGTGTTCATGCTGGGCGAGGACGAGCGCCTGAAAGCGTTCGTGGACATCATGGCCCGCCGCAGCGGCGGGCGGGTCGTCGCGCCCGATCTGGACGGTCTCGGAGCCGCTGTCGTCAGCGATTACCTGCGTAACCGACAGCGATGAAGGTTTGGCGCGTGGCCGCGGTGGGTAATTACCCGGTACATGATCTCGGGTGGTGTGGCTATTACCACATCGGGCTCACGCTGGGTGATGCTTAATTGTGACATTCGACGGTATCGTGACCTGAATGGACCAGTCAGGCCGTCTGGCCTGCTGGTCTGTTCAGACTATTTGCGTGTTTTTTTCTTGAACAGTGGGGACGCGACTGGCCAAGATCGACCTCGTTCGGCCTACCATGAGCCGCCTTCACAGGTCGGATCTTCGGAGGATCGAATGTTTACGGCAGGTAAGCGTGCCGGTGGGATGCTCCGTCTCACTGCGGTCGCTGTGGCCACACTGCTCGCCGCGGGATGCGGCATCCTGGACGGCTCGTCCAGCGACTCGTCCGGGGGATCGGGGCAGGTCGAGAAACCCAACATCCACATCGGAATCATCGCGTCGGTCGACGACGCGCCGGTCAAGGTGGCGGAGAAGCTGGGCTTCTTCAAGGAAGAGGGGCTCGACCCCAAGGTCACGCTGTTCCAGTCCGCTTCGCAGACCCAGCCGCTGCTCAACAAGGGCGATCTGGACTTCAGCCTGATGAACTACGTGTCGTACTTCCAGGCCGCTTCCAAGAAGACGCTCGACGCCAAGATCGTTGCGGACGCGTACCAGGGCACCCCGGAGTCGTTCGTGATGCTGGCCCGCAAGGGCGTGACCATCGCGTCGCCCAAGGACTTCGAGGGCAAGAAGGTCAGCGTCCACCAGCCGCCGGGCAACATCGGCGACCTGCTGTTCCGCTCGACCCTGCGCGACAACGGCGCGGACCCGAGCAAGGTCACCTACGTGCAGGTGCCGTTCCCGAACATCCCGAAGGCGCTGGAGGCCGGGCAGATCGACGCGGGTATCGCGATCGAGCCGTTCATGACGCAGGCCGAGAAGGACCTCGGCGCGACGCGGTCGTTGAAGGTGATCGCCGGGCCGACGCTGGACATGCCGCTGAGCGGATACGTGTCCCCGTCGAAGTTCGCGCAGGAGAACCCCAAGACTGTCGCGGCTTTCCAGCGTGCGATGACCAAGGCGCAGCGTGCTTCCGGTGACCGCAGCAACCTGCAGAAGGTGATGAAGGAGCTGACCGGCGTCGACGAGGCCACGGTGCCGCTGCTGAACCTCGGCGTGTTCCCGACCTCGCTGGACGCCACGCGGCTGCAACGCGTCATCACGCTGATGCGCAGCTACCCCGAGCTGTCGCAGCTGCAGCAGGACATCCAGGCCAGCTCGTACATCTACACCGCGCCGGGTAGCTGAGTGCGACTGATCCGTTCGTTGGTCGGGCTGGCCGGCTTCCTGCTCGTGTGGGAAGTCGCCAGCCGATCTGGTGACGCGAAGTTGATCCCCCCGCCGTCCGAGGTGCTGACCAGGTGCCTGACGGTGTTCGGTGAGGGCAGGTTCGTCGCGGACGTCGCGTCCACGGTGTTGTCGTGGCTGATCGCGCTGAGCCTGGCGACGGCGATCGCCGTGCCGCTCGGCATCGTGATCGGCCGGATCCCGGTGGTGCGCGCGGCGACCATGCCGTTGATCGAGTTCCTGCGGCCACTGCCGGGCGTGGCGCTGATCCCGTTGATCACGGTGCTGCTGGGCGCGGGCGCGCAGATGAAGATCACGCTGGCCACGTTCGCCGCGGTGTGGCCGATCCTGTTCAACACCATCTACGCGGTGGCCGAAGTCGACCGGCACATGGTCGAGACAGCCCGCGCGTTCCGCACATCCCGGCTGCGGATGATCACAGCGGTGATCCTGCCGAGTTCGGCGCCGTTCGTGCTGACAGGTGTGCGGTTGTCCGCGTCGATCGCCCTGATCGCTGTCGTGGCAACGGAATTCCTCTACGGCGGCAGCATCGGCGTCGGCCAGTTCGTCTACGTGCACGGCCTGAGCGCGGGCCGGATGGACACAGTGCTGGCGGTGACGGTGCTCGCGGGCCTGTTCGGCCTGCTGATCAACGCGGCGCTGGCCGGTGCGCACAACCGCTGGCTGGGCTGGCCGGCGACGGGGTCGTCCGGTGCCGCGGGTGCGGCGAAGCGCCGCTGGCAACTGGTCGTGAGCTGCGTGGCCGTGGCGGCGGTCCTCGTGGTCTGGCAAGCGATCACGAAAGCGGCGGCGGACCCGTACTTCCCGCCGCCGCTGGACATCGCGGGCCGCGCGGGGGATCTCTGGTTCTCGCCGTCGTCGCTGACCGGGGACATCCTGCCGAGCCTCGGTGTGCTGCTCGGCGGCTGGCTGATAGCGGCGGTGCTGGGCATAGTCCTGGGGACAGCGCTGGGCAGGGCAGGCAAGGCGATGGACTACGCCGGCGCGCTGCTGGCGTTCGCCCGCTCGGTGCCACCACCGCTGCTGGTGCCGGTGTTCATGGTGATGTTCTCCCTGGGCCCGCAGACCGAGCTGATCACCATCGTGACCGGCGCGATCTGGCCGGTGCTGCTCAACGCGGTGGATGGCGCCAGGTCGGTGGACGCGACGAAGACAGACACAGCACGAGCCTTCCGGATCTCGAAACCACAGTGGATCTTCGGCGTGGTGCTGCCGGCGGCGTCGCCGAAGATCTTCGCGGGACTGCGCCTGAGCCTCTCGATAGCCCTGATCCTGATGGTGCTGTCGGAGCTGGTGGGAACCAGCAACGGCATCGGCTACCAACTGGCCAACGCCCAGGGCTATTCGGACCTGGCGGGAATGTGGGCATGGATCGTGCTGATCGGAGCGCTGGGCTTCCTGCTCAACCGCGTGCTGATGATCGTGCAGCGCCGAAGCCTGGCCTGGCACGGCGGCCATTTCGCCTAACCTGAGCAGCACTCACGCCGCGGGACAGACTTGCCGTGGCTGGTTTCCGGCGGCAGGCGTGAGCTGGTTGGCCGGCTGCGAGGTGGCGTTTGTTGCGCTGGGGATCTGGCTCAAAGCGATGAGGTGCAGGCAATTGAGCCGGGGCGGCCGATGATGTGTTTGGCCAGCGGGGCCGACCCCGGGCGGTTGCGGTGGCGCGTTCGGCGAGGTTCCGCACTTATTTGTCTTGCACCGCACGGGAATCCGACGATTTCCGTGCGGCGCATCAGCAATGCCACCGTCTTGCGTGACACGATCACACCCCGGCCACGGATCAGCTCTGGGGTGTCTGCGCGAGGTCGAGACCCTCAGCCGGTCTCGGGACGGACTGTGCGAGAGCCGACCTCGCGGCGACGGCGGCCTGCTGATGCGGATACTCGCTGCTCTTGCGCCACAGCGCAATGAGCGCCACCGGCGGCAAGCGGCATCATCGCGGGCCAAAACCCCACCCGATCGAGTGAAGGCATAACGAACCAATAAACCGATAAAGTGAACACATGTGCGAACAACGGGGCCTCTCCGCGAGGACGATCCAACCGCCACCGGAAATCCCACTCGCCGACATGACCGACGACCAGGTGCTGGACTACATCGCGTTCCACTACCGGACGCGGTCGAACTCCGACGCCAAACTGATCAGAGGGTTCGCGAGATTCGCGGAACTGCGACAACCCAAGCGCTCCGGCATCGACCTCGGTGACGGCGCGGCGGAAGAAGTGGCGATGGAACTGTGCCTCAGCCCCAACACGGCTGCCATCCACCTCTCCCAATCCCGGTCCATCGTCGCCCGCCTGCCCACGACGGTGGACGCACTGGAAGCAGGCGAGATCGACTACACCAGAACAAAGGCAATGCACGACTACACGGCGGACCTGACCGCGGACCAGGCAGCCGAGGTGGAGAAACGAGTACTGGACGGCGGGAAGCGCGAGAACCTGACCCGCTTCAAGCACGCCCTGCGCCGGACGGTGATCAGAGTCGACCCTCAAGGCGCGGAGCAAAGACGCCAGGAAGCCCGGTCGAAGAGAGACGTCACCAAGTGGGACAAGCCGGACGGCACGGCGACACTGAACATCACGCTGGACCCGCATGAAACCAGCGCGGCGTACCAACAGATCAACACCATGGCCATGCGCTGCAAGACACCAGGCCGCACCCTCGCCCAGCGCCGCGCGGATGTCTTCATGGATCTCGTGCTGGGAAAGGAAACAACCCGGCCGCCGGTGACCGTGAACGTGCTGATCCCGATGACGACCCTGCTGGGCCTCAACCAGGAGCCAGGAGAGATAACGGGCTACGGCCCCATCACAGCGGAATACGCACGCGAACTGGCCCACGACGCCACCTGGCGCCGCGTGATCACCGACCCGACCGGCCAGGTATTGGAAGTGAGCAGAAGGCGCTTCGCCTCCCCTGCCCTCAAACGCCACATAGAACTACGCGACAGAACCTGCCGCCAACCCGGCTGCACAGTCCCAGCCGACCGCTGCCAGACCGACCACACCACAACCTACGCGACAGGAGGACTGACCAGCCTCGACAACACATCGACGTTCTGCAAACGCCACAACCTCATGCGCCAGCGAACAGACTGGAAGCTGGACCAGCCCACCCCAGGCACCCTCGTCTTCCACACCCCAGCGAACCGAAAACTCGTCACCCACCCCCAACCCTACGAACCAGCCCCCTTCTGACCACCAACCACCCAGGACGACCACCATGACCCGCGCCCCACCACCAACACCCACAACATCAACAAACGCAGCACCACCGCCCACGCCGCCGACCCACAGTTTCACCACAGGATTTCGGGAAAGGGAAACTGCAAGACCGCCAAAGGACTGCTGACATACACGCCAACCACACAGTCCCACACGACTCGCGCCACCCCACGGCTCGCCGCTACGCCGATGCCCACTGCACACCAAACCCATCGTCACCGGGTCTGTCAAAGGGACTGTAAGACTTGTGGCTCTGGCTCGTAGTCGGTGGTGACGGCGAGTAGCTGTTCGCGATCATGATCTTGTGATGGCTGTCGATTCCTTTGTGGGGACGGTGTTCTCCGGACTGTCAGCGTTGGTTATCGAGGATGTGACGGAGGGCGGCGGCATGGTGGTGGTCACGGCCCGCACTCGAGATGTGGCCGTGCCGTGTCCGGCCTGCGGGACTACGACGGCAAAGGTGCACGGGTATCACCAGCGGACGGTGAAAGACGTGCCGGTCGATGGCCGCCAGGTCGTCGTCCGCCTGCGCGTACGGCGGCTGGTCTGCCCGGCTCGGAACTGCCCGCGGCAGACGTTCCGGAGCAGATTCCCGGACTGCTGGAACGGCATCAGCGCTGCACGGTGCGGCTTGTTCGGCAGATATCCCATGTGGCGCGGGAGTTATGTGGCCGGGCGGCGGCACGCCTGGCCGGCCTGCTCGCTGTGCCCATGTCCCGTAGCACCGCGTTGCGCCGTCTGCGGTGCCTGCCGCTGCCCCGGTTGACGATTCCGCGGGTGATCGGCGTGGACGACTTCGCCCTGCGTCGCCGCCAGCGCTACGCCACGATCGTCATCGATGCCGAGACCGGCCGACGTGTCGCGGTCCTGCCCGGCCGCGACGCGGCCACCCTGGAGTCGTGGCTGCGCGAGCATCCCGGTGTCGAGGTCGTGTGCCGGGACGGCTCGGCCACCTATGCCGAAGCGGTCCGCCGAGCCCTGCCCGGCGCGGTACAGGTCAGTGACCGATGGCACCTGTGGCGCAATCTCTGTGACAAGGTGCTGCTCGAGGTCCGGGCGCACGCGGGGTGCTGGGCCACTGTCAACCCGCCCCGACCCGGCGGCGTCCACGAGCAGACCACCCGCGAACGCTGGAACAAGGTCCACGATTTACTCGGCCAAGGAGTCGGTCTGCTCGACTGCTCCCGCCGCCTCGGCGTGGCTCTGAACACCGTCAAACGCTACGCCCGCATGCCCGAACCCCAGGCGCTGCGCATCGCCCCGACCTACCGCCCATTCCTGGTCGACCCATACCGTGATCATCTGCGTGCCCGCCGCGCGACCGATCCCGCGGTCCCTGTCACCCAACTGCTCGCCGAGATTCGCGAATTGGGCTACACCGGCAGTGCCAGTCTGCTGGTCCGCTACCTCAACCAGGGCCGCGCCGAAGGCGACCGCTCCGTCACGACCTCTCGCCACGCCAGCCGCCTCCTGCTTACCAAACCTGGGAACCTGCGCCCGAAGGACACGACGCTGCTGGAGAAAATCGCCGCAGCCACCGGCCGCGGGCAACGACGTGAAGCTCACTGAGTGGATCGCAGAGGCCCGCGCCGTCAATCTGCCGCATCTACGCAGTCTCACCAACGGTCTCGAGATCGACCGGTCCGCTGTGGACGGTGCCGTCACCTTGCCCTACCACAACGGCCGCACCGAAGGCGTTAACACCCGCACCAAAAGGATCATGAAACAGATGCACGGACGCGCCGGATTCACCCTTCTCCGCCACCGCATCCTCCTGCCCTGACAAATACCCACGGTCACCACCGACTACGAGCCAGAGCCGCAGATTTGACAGACCCATGCCCGGCTGCTCATGTCGCTGCCGAGATGGGCGGTTCCCCGATCCTGGGCTTGCCGTCCTCGACCGCGTACCGGGTTCTGACCCGTCCCGCCCTCAACCGGATGGGCCAACTCGTCCACGTCGACATCAAGAAAAGGTGACATCAAGAAACTCGGCGACATCCCCGACGGCGGCGGCCACCGCGTCATGGACCGCGGCACCCACTCCCCGGTCGACGACCAGCATCAGCAACACCGAACCCACCCACGCCCTGGAGGCCTTCCCGCACACCTGCAACGGGCGACGTGCCCAGACCTGACCGAGTCCAGGCGGTCGGCGCTGAAGGTGGCCACATCACTGGGCATCGGTCAGGCCTGTCTCTACCGGTGAAGACAGTTCGCTTCGCTCCGGTGACCGACCTGGGCAACGTCCTGCAAGGCGCGACTTGCTTGTGCGGTGGCCGATCGTTGTGCCGATGATCGAAAAACGGGAACAAAGTGTGAACGAATCGGTCCTTTCGGCCGTGCCGGGCATGCGGTCCGATCGGTTCGCTCAAAGTCATGCGACGACTACGAATCGCGGTCACGGCTGCCCTCGGCACCGTCCTGGCCACGATAGCGACGCCTGTGCCCGCTGCCGCACAGGACATCGAGGAGACCCTGCCGATCTACTCCTACCAGGACGCCATCCGCGAGGATGTGTTCGTCGAAGCACCGATGGACAGCGACAAGGACGGCAAGCCCGACCGGATCGCGATCCAGATCATCCGGCCGAAGGAAACCAACAGCGGCCTCAAGACCCCTGTGGTGATGGAGCCGAGCCCGTACTACAAGGCGCCCGGAACCGCCCAGACGCCATACGGTTTCCGGAACTGGTACGACGAGTTCTTCGTGCCGCGCGGGTACACCGTGATCGAGGCGGAGATGCAGGGCACCAGCCGTTCGGGCGGCTGCCCGACCACGGGTGACGCCGAGGACACGCAGTCGATCAAGGCGGTCGTCGACTGGCTGAACGGGCGTGTGAAGGGCTTCTACACCAACGGTTCCGCCGCGGTCGCGTCGTGGAGCACGGGTGCTGTCGGCCTGACCGGCGTTTCCTACAACGGGACGCTGCCCAACGCCGTCGCCTCGACCGGTGTCGACGGCCTGAAGACGATCATCCCGATCGCCGCCATCTCCAGCTGGTACGACTACACGCGCGACCAGGGCATCGGCTACCAGGGTGCCTGGGGCAGCAGGTATCCGGAGTACCTGGCCAACTACGTCGCCAGCGCCGCGGCGAAGACCAGGTGTGCGGCGTTCATCAAGTCGCTGGGGGACAACGCGGGCGACAACACCTGGGACTACACGCCGTTCTGGGCCGAGCGCGACTACAAGCCTAACGCCGACAAGGTGAAGGCGTCGGTCCTGCTCGTGCACGGCATGGAGGACTGGAACGTCAAACTGCGCAACGGTGTCGCGTGGTGGAACCTGCTGCAGAAGAACAACGTCCCGCGCAAGATCTGGCTGCACCGCAGTGCGCACATCGACCCGGTGAGCGCTCGGCCGGACGAATGGAAGCGCGTCGTGCACCGCTGGATGGACCACTGGTTGTACGGGATGGACAACGGGATCATGGACGAGCCGATGGCCGACATCCAGCGGCCCAACGGTTCGTGGGAGACCCACCGCAGCTGGCCGGACGCGGGTGCCCGTGACGTGCGCCTGAACTTCGGCCCGGCGGGATCGGGTGTCGCCGGTACGTTGCAGGCGGCGCGCCCCGCGGCGTCCACCCAGACCTTCACCGACAACCGCACGCAGACCGAGACCACGGCGACGGCCGACTACACCGCCGCCGCGCCGAACCGGCTCGTCTACGTGACGCCCGCGTTGGCGCAGCAGACCCGGATGTCCGGTACTCCCAAGGTGAACGTGACCGTGCGGTCGAACACCGCCAGCGCCCCGCTCACCGCGCTGCTCGTCGACTACGGTCCCGGCACGGCCTTCACCGCCCAGGACATGTCGCCCGAGGAGCTGATGAGCCAGGAGTGCTCGTTGTCGGACATCGAGCAGAAGACTGGCTGTGCGGAACCGTACGCCGCACGCGCGGAGGCCGTGACGGCCACGGTGATCACCCGGGGCGCGATCGACCTGAAGAACCGCTCGTCGCTGAGTTCCGGCACCGCGCTCGTCCCCGGCCAGACCTACACGGCTTCCTGGGAGCTGCACGGCAAGGACTACGTCGTGTCCGCCGGGCACCGGATCGGCCTGGTGCTGATGGCCAACAACCGGTCGTACATCTCGACCGACACGGCCGCTGGCACGTTGACCGTCTCGCTTGACGGCAGCAGCCTCGACATCCCCGTCGTGGGCGGCCGAGTCAGCTGAGGACCCGGTGGCGGCTGTGCCGTTCGGCCCGGCACAGCCGCCTTCCGCTCACCGCGGGGCATCAACATCCGCCGCCCGGCGGCGACTCCGCCGTCCACCGGGACCGAAGCTCCGGTGAGGTAAGCGAATTCGTCCCCGCGAGGCCGAGGACGGCCTGGGCGATCATCGCCAGGAACACGCCGCGCGCGTTGTTGAACGCGATGTCCAGGCGTCCGTAGCGCCGGACTGCGCTGTCCACGAAGTTCTGGACGGCGGCGGGCACCCGGAAATCGGCCTGGATGTACGTCGCCTCGCCGCGTGCGGCACGGATGCCGCGTTCGATGTCCCGTCCCGAGTTGGCGCGACGCCCGCAGACCGCCACCTTGGCGCCCGCGGCGGCGAACGCGCGTGCGGTCGCTTCACCGATGCCGGATGTGGCACCGGTGATCAGGACGACCTTGCCCGCGAACCTGCCTGGCCCGCCGCCTGCGGGCGTCGCCGCGGTCGCGGGTGCGGCCAGCGCGCCGAGTCCTACCGCTGCCTGGAGGGGATCGCCAACCGGGCCGGCGTGAACAAGACGACGCTCTACCGCCGTTGGGGGACAAAGGAAGCGCTGATGCTCGACGCGATCCGCGAGCGAGCGGTCACGAACGTGCCGATCCCCGACACGGGCGCACTGCGCGACGACCTGCTGGCGTTGGTCCGCGCGGCCATCGGCAACCTGCTCACGCCCGAGGTGCAGGCGATGGTCCGGGCCGGGATCTCGTTGGCGCCGTACGAGAACTCGGTGGCCGCGATGGTCGACTCGTGCTGGACCGAACGGCTCGCGGTCGACGGGGGTGATCGTCGAACGCGCCGTTCGGCGTCGAGATAGCGCCGGCCGACCCGGCGGCCGTGATCGAGGCGGTGCTGGGGCCGCCGCACTTCCGCGTACTGGTCTCCCGGCGGCCGGTGACCGACGATTTCCCTGTCGCAACAGTGGATCTGGTCCTGCGTGGGCTACTCGGCACGGAACGGGAAGCCGGGCGCGATCTCGCGTAGCCGCTGCCGAGGGTATGACCGTCCAACTGGCCGGGATGAACGTCGAGCCGCGGAGACGGTGAACCGTGCCATCGCCGGCTGTCCGGGATGCTGAGCCTCGCGCTGTCTGTGCAGCTCATCGGCGGTATCGACTCGGCAGAGGACGTCTTCGCGGCCGCCATTGGGCACAGGGTTGCCCGCATTGGTGGACTTCTTGACATTTCTTTAACTTCACAACTTTGTGAATCTCGTGTAGTTCTTGAACTATGACTGCGGACAACGCCCAGAGGAGCATCCAGGGCCAGCCGACCCGGCGCCCGAACCCGTTGGACCCGCCCACCGAGATCGCCGAACTGCGCGCCACCGGCTCGATGGTGCGGATGACGTTCGCCGACGGCCACGACGGCTGGTTCGCGACCGGGCACCACGCTGTGCGCGCGGTGCTCGCCAGTCCCTCGTTCAGCAACCGGCTCGAGCTGGCCCATCCGGTCCTGCCGATGAAGCGGGCGCGCAGCTTCAAGGACTTCCCGATGCCGCCGGGCATGTTCAACCGGATGGACGACCCCGAGCACGGCCGGATCCGGCGGATGCTGACCGGCCAGTTCACCGTGCGCCGGATGAAGCTGCTCGAACCGCGGATCCAGCAGATCGTCGACGAGCACCTCGGCGCCATCGTGGCGAGCGGACCGCCGGTCGACCTGGTGCCGACCTACACGCTACCGGTGCCGTCGCTGGTGATCTGCGAACTACTCGGCGTGCCCTACGACCGCAGGGACCAGTTCCAGGGCGACGCGTCCACGTTGCTGAACCTGGAGACGGGCGCGGACGACGCGGCGGCGGCATGGGTGTCGCTGCGCGAACTGCTCGACGAGGTCATCGACGCCAAGCACGCCGAGCCGGCCGACGACCTGCTCAGCGGCCTGATCGCCGAGGACGAGCTGAGCCGGGAAGAGCTGATCACCATCGCGATGGTGCTGCTGATCGCCGGGCACGAGACGACCGCGAACATGCTGGCGCTCGGCACGTACACGATCCTGCAACAGCCCGGGCGCGCGGAGGCGCTGCTCGCCGACCCGGTCGCGGCCGTCGAGGAGCTGCTGCGCTACCTGTCGATCATCCACCTCGGACCGACCAGGACCGCGATCGAGGACGTGGAGATCGACGGGCACCTGGTCAAGGCGGGCCAGGCGGTGGCGATGTCGGTGGCGGGCGCGAACCGCGACCCCGGCAAGTACCCCGACCCGGACGAACTCGACCTGGCGCGCAACGCACAGGGCCACATGTCGTTCGGTCACGGCATCCACCAGTGCCTCGGCCAGCAGCTGGCCAGGATCGAGATGCGGATCGGGTTCGCGGCCCTGCTGCGCAGGCTGCCGTCGCTCAGGCTGGCCGGGGAGGTGCGGTTCCGGGACACCATGAGCATCTACGGCCTGTTCACCCTGCCGGTCACGTGGGACGTGTGACTTCTCCCATCCTGTGAGCGGTCGGCTGGCCCGTGTAGATCCCTATTAACCTGACTGACATGCAGACATGGGCGACGACACCGGTTCCACGCGTGGCAGGAACGCCACGGCCACTGCGGCTCCACGACACCGCGTCCGGTGAAGTGCGACCGACCGCCCCCGGCACCACCGCCGGTCTCTACGTCTGCGGAATCACCCCGTACGACGCGACGCACCTGGGGCACGCCGCGACGTATCTGGCGTTCGACCTGGTCCACCGGGTGTGGCTGGACAACGGGCACGACGTGAACTACGTCCAGAACATCACCGACATCGACGACCCGCTGCTGGAGCGAGCCGTACGCGACCAGGACGACTGGGTCGTGCTGGGCATGCGTGAGACCGCTCTCTTCCGCGAGGACATGGTGGCGCTGCGCGTCCTGCCGCCGCGGTCGTACATCGGTGCTGTCGAGGCGATCCCGGAGATCGTCGAGGCGGTCGGCAAGCTGCTGGCCGCCGGGCACGCCTACCGGGTCGACGATCCGGAGTTCCCGGACGTCTACTTCGACCACACCGCCTCAGGGCGGTTCGGCTACGAGTCGCGCTACCCCGAGCAGACCATGCTGGAACTGTTCGCCGAGCGCGGCGGCGACCCGGACCGCCCCGGCAAACGGCACCCGCTCGACGCGCTGCTGTGGCGTGCGGCGCGGCCGGACGAGCCGTCGTGGGAGACCGAGATCGGCGCCGGTCGCCCCGGCTGGCACGTCGAGTGCTCGGTCATCGCGCTCAACCGGCTCGGGGCGTCGTTCGACGTCCAGGGCGGCGGTTCGGACCTGGTCTTCCCGCACCACGAGAACAGCGCCGCCCACGCCGAGGCGCTGACCGGCGAGTTCCCGTTCGCGCGGCACTACGTGCACGCCGGGATGATCGGCCTGGACGGGGAGAAGATGTCGAAGTCGCGCGGCAACCTCGTCTTCGTGTCGCGGCTGCGTGCCGACCGGATCGACCCGATGGCCGTCCGGCTCGCCCTGCTCACCGGGCACTACCGCGAGGACCGGCCGTGGACCGAGCAGCTGCTGGAGGATGGCGAGCGGCGGCTGGGCCGCTGGCGTGACGCGGCGCTGCTGGAATCCGGCCCCGACGCCACGGACACGATCGCGCGCCTGCGTGACCACCTGTCCAACGACCTGGACACGCCGAACGCGTTGCGCGCGGTGGACGCGTGGGCCGACGAGGCACTGGCCGGGCGCGGCAGCGACTCGTCAGCTCCCGCGCAGTTCCGCGACGCCGTCGACGCCCTGCTCGGCATCGACGTGTGACGCGTTGTGGCGTATGGCCACTATGTACGGGTGCGCCTCCGACGGCTATGACTGCCGGGGGCCGCGGCCGGGCCCGGGACCCGGGCCACCGTGGCGGCGACGACGCAGGTAACGCTCGAACTCGGCGGCGATGACGTCTCCGCTGGTCTCGTTCAGCGTGATCGCCGCGTCGCCGCGTTCCTCCAGCGCGCGGACGTAGTTGCTGACGTCCTCGTCCTCCTCGGCCATCTCGCTGACCGTGCGCTGCCACTCGTCGGCCTGCTCCGGCAGCGCCCCCAGCGGCACCTCGACGTCGAGGACCTCCTCGACGCGGTGCAGCAGCGCGAGCGTGGCCTTGGGCGACGGCGGCTGGGACACGTAGTGCGGCACGGCCGCCCACAGCGAGATCGCCGGGATCCCGGCCTGCACGCACATGTCCTGGAGTACGCCGACGATCCCGGTCGGGCCCTGGTAGCGGGAACTCTCCAGGCCGAAGCGGGCAGCTGAGGCGGCGTCGTACGCCGTCCCGGTCACCGGGACAGGGCGGGTGTGGGGCGTGTCGGCCAGCATCGAACCGAGCGTGACGACGGTGGTCACGCCGAGTCGTTCGATGTGTTCGAGCAGCTCGCCGCAGAACTTCCGCCAGCGCATGTTCGGCTCGATGCCGTGCACGAGGATGATGTCCCTGGACGAACCGGGCGGGCGGCAGGACGACAGCCGGGTCGTCGGCCACTCCACCCGCCGCGTGACGCCGTCGACCAGCTTGACGGTCGGCCTGGTCACCTGGAAGTCGTAGTAGTCGTCCGGGTCGATGTCCGCCAGCGGGGAGGCGTCCCAGGTCAGTTGAAGATGCTCGATCGCCGTACTCGCCGCGTCCCCGGCATCATTCCAGCCTTCGAAGCCGGCGATGAGAATGGGCTCGACCAGCTCGGGTGGGCTGGTGGTGCTCTGCGGGTCGTGATCGGTCACTTGCCAAGCCTACGACCTAGCGGGGGCCGGTGGACTACAGCGGCGCGACCTACCCGTGTCGCATGGCATCTTCGCTGCTCGGCGCCGTTCCATGCGTGTCGTGTTCGCGTATGGCGCAACGCGCGCGCGTAGTGGAACAAGTGTCACATTCACCTCATCGAGCGACGTGCGACGATGGAGGGGTGGCAGAGGGGGTTGTGTTGACGCGGGTGCCAGAGGCCGTGTTGTGGGACATGGACGGCACGCTGATCGACTCGGAGAAGCTCTGGGACATCGGTCTGAAGGAGCTCGCGGTCCAGCTCGGCGGCGAGCTGTCCCAGCAGGCACGCGACTCGGTGGTGGGCTCCAACATGGACAACACCATGCGGGTGGTCTTCACGTCGCTCGGTGTCGAACCCGACCAGGCCGCGATGGACAAGGCCGCGCAGTGGCTGACCGAGCGCACCGCCGAGCTGTTCCGGATCGACCTGCCGTGGCGCCCCGGCGCTCGAGCGGTGCTCGAGTCGCTGCACGAGCACGGCGTGCCCATGGCGTTGGTCACATCGACCGAGCGCGCGCTGACCGAGGTCGCGCTCGACTCGATCGGGCGGCATTTTTTCACCGCCACGATCTGCGGCGACGAGGTGGACGGCCGCAACAAGCCGGACCCCGCGCCGTACCTGCTCGCCGCCGACCTGATCGGCGTTTCCGCAGCTAGGTGCGTCGCAGTCGAGGATTCGCCGATGGGCATGCGCTCGGCGGTGACCGCGGGCTGCACGGTGCTGGTGGTGCCGGCCGAGGTGCCGATCGCGCCAGGGGACGGCTGGACGGTCCGCGATTCACTCGTCGGTGTCGACGCGTTCACCCTCGGTGCTTTGGGGCTCGCCGAGTCCGGATGAAAAGATCCTCGGCGTGAAGACGTTCGACGAACTGTTCGCCGAGCTCAGTGAGCGCGCGCGGACCCGGCCCGAGGGGTCGGGCACCGTGGCGGCGCTGGATGCGGGTGTGCACGCGCAGGGCAAGAAGGTGCTCGAGGAGGCAGGCGAGGTGTGGATCGCCGCCGAGCATGAGGACGACGAGCATCTGGCCGAGGAGGTCTCCCAGCTGCTCTACCGCGTCCAGGTGCTGATGCTCGGGCGCGGTCTGACTCTCGACGACGTCTACCGCTATCTCTGAGGAGTCTTTGCCATGTTGCGTGTCGCCGTGCCCAACAAGGGGTCGCTGGCCGCGTCCGCGTCGGAGATGCTGACCGAGGCCGGCTACCGCCAGCGGGGCGAGCAACGGGACCTGACGGTCCTCGACTCGGCCAACGAGGTCGAGTTCTTCTTCCTGCGGCCGAAGGACATCGCCGCGTACGTCGGTTCCGGCGACCTCGATCTCGGCATCACCGGCAGGGACCTGGCCCAGGAGTCCGGCGCGCCCGTGCGTGAGCGGCTGTCGCTCGGCTTCGGCGGGTCGACCTTCCGCTACGCCGCGCCCGCCGGGCGGGAGTGGTCGCTCGCCGACCTCGACGGCAGGCGCCTGGCGACCGCGTACCCCCGGCTGGTCCGTGACGACCTGGCCAAACACGGCATCAAGGCGGACGTGATCCGGCTCGACGGCGCCGTGGAGATCTCGGTGCAGCTCGGCCTGGCCGACGCGATCGCCGACGTCGTCGGGTCGGGGCGGACGCTGCGGCAGCACAACCTGGTGGCGTTCGGCGAGCCGATCTGCGTCTCCGAGGCCGTGCTCGTCACCCGGCTCGGTGCGGACCCGGCACCGGACGCGGAGCAGCTGACCGCGCGCCTGCAGGGCGTGGTCTTCGCCCAGCAGTACATGATGCTGGACTACGACTGCCCGAAGTCGTTGCTGGACAACGCTCTCGAAGTCACACCGGGCCTCGAGTCGCCGACTGTCGCGCCGCTGGCCAACCCGGACTGGGTGGCCGTGCGGGCGATGGTGCCGCGCAAGCGAGCCAACCCGATCATGGACGAGCTCGCCGCGATCGGCGCCAAAGCAATCCTCGCGTCGGACATCCGCTCCTGCCGCCTCTGACCCGGACAACCTTGCCGCGCCAAACACCTGAACGGCGCAGCTAGTTTGGTCGCGCTGGTCGTGCTGGTCGTTCAGGCCACGCGCCACGCGCCATGCCGACGCTGCCCTGTCGATGCGTTGACGAGCCTCTGTGTGGTGCGGGGCGCAAACGGCCGGCTTCCGGTGACCAAGCTTGTTCTCGTGGAGTGGGGACCGTTCAACACTGTTGGTTTGGTCGCGCTGGTCGTTTGCGTTCCGCAACGCGCCGACACCGCCCCGGCCGGTGCGGTGGCGGGCGGTTGTGCGGTGTCGTTGTGTGGTGCGGGGCGCAAACGGCCGGCTTCCGGCGACCAAACCCGTCCTCGCGGAGCGAGGACCATCCAACACTGTCAGACCCCTGGCCTACTGTTTGAAGCGTGACGGTGACTGAGGAAGTAGTACGGCGGCGGCCCGCGCTGTCGCCCTCCCGAGCCAGCGACTTCAAACAGTGCCCGTTGCTCTACAGATTCCGCGCTGTCGACCGGCTGCCCGAGACGCCGAGCAAGGCGCAGGTCCGCGGCACGGTCGTGCACGCTGTCCTCGAACAGCTCTATGCTCTGCCCGCGGCCGAGCGGGTTCCGCAGACCGCGCACAAGCTGCTGCAGCCGACGTGGAGCAAGCTCACCGAGGACGCACCTGAGCTGGCCGGGCAGCTGTTCGCCGACGGCGACAGCCTCGAGGACTGGCTGGCGTCGGCCGCCGAGCTGCTCGACGGCTACTTCACGCTGGAGGACCCGCGCAGGCTCGAACCGGAGGCCTGCGAGCTGCTGGTCGAGTCCGAGCTGCCGTCGGGTGTGCTGCTGCGGGGGTACATCGACCGGCTGGACGTCGCGCCGACCGGTGAGATCCGCGTCGTGGACTACAAGACCGGTGCGGCGCCGCGGGAGATCGGCGAGGCCAAAGCGCTGTTCCAGATGAAGTTCTACGCGCTGGTGCTGTGGCGCCTGCGCGGAGTCGTGCCCAAGCAACTGCGCTTGATGTACCTCTCCGACCGGCAGTCGCTGGCGTACGCGCCCGACGAGGCCGAGCTCAAGCGGTTCGAGCGCACGCTGGAGGCGATCTGGCAGGCGGTCATGCGCTCGGCCAAGACCGGGGACTTCCGGCCGAACAAGAGCAGGCTGTGCGACTACTGCGACCACAAGGCGTTCTGCCCGGCGTTCGGCGGCACCCCGCCGGAGTACCCGGGGTGGCCGGAGCCGGACTCGGGCACGGAGACGGTCATCGACCGGGCTGACTGAGCTGTGGCCTGGGCGCCGATGAGTTTCCGGTCCGCGAGGCGTCTCACCATGTGTGACTTCACCACTGATCGGCGGGGCCGAGCTGCTGGAGCGGGCGGTCGGGTACACGCTCGGCACACTTCGGCTCGTCACGCCCGAGGCGCTCAGCCGCCCGACGCCGTGCCGTTCGTGGGACCTGGCGGCCCTGTTGCGGCACATGATCGACTCGTTGGCGGCGTTGCACGAGGCTGTCGACAGTGGACACGTCGGGCTGGCGCCCGCCCCGCCGACGGCTGACCTGGCGGCCGATCTCGTCACCCGGCTCAAGGACCAGGCGTGCCAGCTCATCGGCGCGTGGACCAGTGCGCCCCGGTCGACTGTGTCGATCGCGGACCGGCAGCTCACGGGGGCGATCGTCAGCTGCGCGGGCGCTGTGGAGGTCGCCGTGCACGGCTGGGACGTGGCCAGGGCGTGCGGCGCGGACCGGCCGTTGCCCGGCGAGCTGGCCGAGCAGCTGCTGCACCTGGCGGGGTTGTTCGTGACCGACCACGACCGGCCGGAGCGGTTCGCCGCACCGGTGCCGACGAGCGGCGCGGCGCAGCCGGGGGACAGGCTGATGGCATTCCTTGGCCGAATTCCCTAGCCGCCGGAAATTGATTTCCGGCGCTGCTCCATCGATTTCATCCGCGCGGCATACGGCAGTTCAACATGCCCGCCCCTACTCTCGTCATCATGACGACGATCCGGCGTGGCCGTGTCGCCAGGGGCGACGGTGGCCTGTTGTTGTTCCGGATCGCAGGTGTGCCCGTGCTGCTGGCGCCGTCGTGGTGGCTGGGGTCGTTGGCGGTGGTGTTCCTGTACACGCCGTTGGTGGACCGGCTGATGCCCGGCGTGAGTGACGGCACGGCGTTGCTGCTCGCTTCCGCGTTCGCGGTCCTGCTGGGTGCGTCCGTCCTGGCACACGAGCTGGGGCACTGCGTGGTGGCGTTGCGCTACGGCTTGCCTGTCCGGCGGGTGCGGTTGTTCCTGCTCGGTGGCATCTCGGAAGTCGCGCGAACGCCGCGCAAACCCGCGCAGGAAGGCATGGTGGCCGCCGCGGGCCCACTGGTGTCGATCGTTCTCGGTGTCCTGTTCGGAATGGCGTTGCTGATCGGGCCGGGCGAGGGCGCCATCTGGGTCCTGTTGCTCGAATGCACCGCGGCCAACCTCGCGGTCGCCGTGTTCAACCTGCTTCCCGGTCTGCCGTTGGACGGCGGCCGGATGCTGCGGGCAGGCATCTGGGCGTTGACCGGGCGGCGGTCGAGCGGCACCGTCGCCGCCGCGGTCGGTGGCGGCCTTGTCGCGGTCGGGCTGTTGATCTGGGCGCTGTTCGGGCTCGTGGAAGGCAGCCCGGACAAGTGGCTCCGGTTGGGTGTGTGCGTGCTGACGGCGTGGTTCGTGATCGCGGGCGCGGCGGGGGAGTTCTCCGCGGAGCAGCGCCGGACGTGGCCGGATGGCCTGCGGCTGGCCGATCTCGTCCAGCCCGTGCTGCAACTGCCCGCCGAAAGCCCGGTCGCCGACGCGCTCGGCGCCTCGGCAGGCCGGGGTGTCGTCCTGGTCCGGGCGGACGGCGTGGCGGCCGGGTTGCTCGACCGGGACACCGCGCAGCGGCTGGCCGGCTACGCGCCCCTGTCCCCGGCCGAGCAGGCCGCCGAGCCGATCCGGCCGGAGATGGTCCTGCTGGACTCCGAGCCGGGTGAGGAGATCATCGAGCGGGTCTACGAGACCGCCGCGTGGCAGTTCCTCGTCGTCGACGAGGAAGGCCGCCCGTCCGGCGTGCTGCGCCGCGAAGACCTCAAAGCGGCCCTGCGTAACGCCTGATCCGGGCGGGATGCCACGATGTGTGGCCGAAGCGGGTACGAGGAGAGCAGAGCGTGTCGGTGAGCAGGGCGAGCGGCCCGTTCCGTAAAGGTGACCGGGTACAACTGACCGACCCGAAAGGCCGGCACTACACGCTGGTGCTCGAAGAAGGCGGTCAGTACCACACACATCGCGGCGCGCTGGCGCACGACGACCTGATCGGCGCCCCCGAGGGCTCGGTGGTCACGTCGGTCGGCGGAACGTCGTTCCTGGCGTTGCGGCCGCTGCTGCCGGACTATGTGCTGTCGATGCCGCGCGGCGCGCAGGTGATCTACCCGAAGGACGCCGCCCAGATCGTCATGTGGGGCGACATCTTCCCCGGTGCGCGTGTGCTGGAGGCAGGCGCCGGTTCCGGCGCGCTGACGTGCTCGCTGCTGCGTGCGGTGGGCGAGTCGGGCAGCGTGACGTCCTACGAGGTGCGTGACGACCACGCCGACCACGCCCGTCGCAACGTGGTGCAGTTCTTCGGTGAGCAGCCGCCGAACTGGACGTTGAACGTCGCCGATCTGGCCACGCACACCGGTGAGGTCGACCGGGCCGTGCTGGACATGCTGGCGCCGTGGGAAATGCTCGACGTGGTCAAGCAGAACCTGATCCCCGGCGGGGTGCTCGTGGTCTACGTCGCGACGGTGACGCAGCTGTCGCGGGTGACGGAGGCGCTGCGGGAACAGCAGTGCTGGACCGAACCGCAGTCGTGGGAGACGTTGCACCGGCCGTGGCACGTAGTCGGTCTCGCGGTGCGCCCGGACCACCGGATGATCGCGCACACGGCGTTCCTGCTGACGGCGCGCAGGCTGGCCGACGGTGTGGTGGCGCCGAGGGTGCAGCGCCGGTCAGGCAAGTACTAGTGGCTCGTCTCGGACCGTTTCGAGACAGGGCCACTAGAGGCTGCAGACGCGCCAGTGGCCGTCTTCTTTCACGAGGTCGAAGGCCGCGTCATCGGACTGCTCGGGGGTGCCCGGCGCGGTGACCTTCGTGGCGAGCGTGAAGGAACCCCTGTCGCCGTTGGTCTTCACGTCCTTGACCGCGAGGACGAACTGCGGCGTGCCCGGTACGGGGTTCTCCTTGGCGGAGAAGGCTTCTCGCAGCTGCGGCATGATCTGCCCGCACACCACCGGTTCGAACGCGGACGCGTCGACGTCCCGGCCGGACGAGTTGAGCCCGCGCTGGTACAGCTGGGCGAACTCGCGTGCGGCGCTGGTGGCGTCGTCTTCCGGGCTGCCGCCGGTCAGCATGAGGATCCCGCCGGCGGCAGCGGCGACGACGAGCACAGCCGAAGCCACGACCAGGATCACCCCGTTGCGGCGCTTGGTCTTCTCGTCGTTCTCGCTGCCCAGCGGACCCAGTTTCGCCGCACGTGGCCGTTTCGCTGTCACTGTGCTGCCGTCACGGGGTCGGCCCGGTGGTTTCCGTCGTGGTGGTCGTCGGTGGCGCCGACGAGTCGCTGCCGGGGAAACCGGGTGTTTCGCTTGTGGACGAGCGCGTCTGGGTCGGCCGCGTGTTGCTGGAGCTCGACCGGGGCCGGAACGTCACGCCGCACACCTTCCAGGCGTTGTCTTCCTTGACCAGCGCGTAGTCCTGGTCCGCGCGCACGTTGCCCGCGCCGCCGGACAGGGTGGCGCGGCCCTTGTCGCCCTCGATCCGCACGTCCTTGACCGTGATGGACATCCGCGAACTGGGCGTCGGCGCGTAGGAGCGCAGGATCTCCTTGGACTCCCGGTCCTGCCACTCCTGTTCGAGCGCTTCCTGCTCCGGCTGGCACACCAGCCCTTTGACGTCCGCCTTGGACAGTGCGAACGCGCCGTCGTTGCGGCCCTGTTCGAGCAGGGTGGCGAACTTCTGCGCGACTTCGCGCGCCGCGGTCTTCTCCTGCTGCAGCGCGATGTCCTCGGGGCGGGGCTGGGAGGCGACGATGGCGAGCGCGACACCGCCACCGGCCAGCACGAGCACCGCCAGCCCGATGGCGACGATCAGCCGGACCTTGCTCGCCTTGGCCGCGGGCGGGCTCAGTTCGGTGTCGGCCCGCTGCTCGGGCTCGGGTTCGTCGGCCTGGGGTTTGTCGGGCTCGGCCATGTGCACACCGTATCCGCCCGATGTGAAACGAGTGTCACCCGACCCCGTCGAGCCGCGGGGAGTCCAGGCCGCACAACGTCCACTTGTCGGCGCTGAGCTGAATGCGCATGGTGCCGTTCTGCTTGGCGCCCTGGTACTGGACGGTGAACGTCGCGATGTACCCCTCGGCGAACTGGCTGAGGTGGTCGAGACCGAACTCGATCTGCTTGGCGCGGGTGCTCTCCGGCGCGGCCGGGTCCAGCTGCGGGACGGCTTTCACCAGTTCACGGCGCCCGGTGGACTTGCCCTGCGCGCATGTGAGCTCGATCACGCCGTCCAGGTCCCGCGCGTTGAGCTTGGTGACGATCGCGCGGGCGACGCCCTCCGGCGTGGCCGATCCCTCGGAACCGGCGGGCGGTGGTGCCGGTGACGCGGAACCGGGGGCTGACAACACGAAGTAAGCCAGCATCCCGGCGCCACCCAGCACCATGCCCGTGATGATCAGCGCCGTCGAACGGCGTCTGGCGGCCTCTGGCACCACTCAACCGTACAAGCCGGGTCGGGAATCAATAAGTAGGACTTGTGGAGGACGGCCTGCGCGCGGTCGACGAGCTCGACGCCCGGGGGTTGAGGATGGCCTCGGTGACGCACCACTTGCCGTCCTGCTGCTTCATGTCGAGCGTCAGCGGCAGCGTGTTCGTGCTGGATTTGCCCGTTTCGGTCACCTTGATGCTCAACGTCGCGAACGCGCCTGCGGCCGATTCCCTGATCTTGCCGTTCAGGCTGGTCTTGAGCGTCCAGGACGGCTTGACCTTGTCCAGCTCGAACGCCGGGCTCTTCTTCTTCGGGTCGCACAGGGTCGCGGTCGCGGCTTCGGCGTCCTTGTCGTCGACGGCCTTGATCACCCGGTCGACCACGGACTGCGGGTTCGAGTCGTCGGAGCCGCTGCCCGGCTGCGTCGTCTCCGCGGCGGTGGTGCTGGACTTGTTGTCGTCACCGCCGGTCAGCAGGATGATCGCGGTCACACCACCACCGACAACCAGCACACCGGCGACGACGAGGCCGATGATCAGCCCGGTCTTGCTCTTCTTCGGCGGCTGCCCACCGGGGAACCCGCCGTAGTTCGGCTGCTGGCCCCACGCGGGCTGCTGCTGGTTGTATCCGTCCTGCCAACCGGGTTGCTGGCCGTACGGGTCTGGCTGGCCCCCGTAGGGCCCTGGCTGCTGCGGCGGATAAGTCATGACCATCCCAGTCGTTCGATTCGCACAATCGCGAGGTCACCGTAGGTGAATCGAGCCACGGACGCCGGGACTTTCGCTGGGAAAGTCGAGACGATCCGGTAACGAAGAGGCTACGTCACCCGATGGTGATGAGCCGGTTACGCAGAAGCCCGGACCGCCACACGGCCCGGGCTCCACACCTGGACAACCCGATCGGACCCCGGGTGCTCAGGTCAGTTCTTGATCTGCCTGGGGTTCGACATCTTCTCGACGCACCAGTTGCCGTCCTTCTTCTTCAGCGTGAAGGGCATCGCCAGCGAGATCGTCTGGCCGCTGGCGTTGACGTCGATCTTCAGCTCGCCCGACGCGGAGTCGCCGTTCTCCTGCGGTTCCTTACCGATGGACGCCTTGTAGGTCATGCTGGACGGCAGGCTGTCCAGCTTGCTGGTGTCCACCTTGCCCTTTTCGCAGGCGACCTTCTCGGCCGCCTCCTTGTCCTTGTTGTTGATCGCGTCGACCATCGTGTTCGCGGTCGCACTCGGCGATCCGGTGCCCCCGCCGCTGCCACCCAGGGTGAAGATCAGCACGAGGACGACACCGATGACGACGACGGCGCCACCGACGAGGATCCACGGGAGCGGGCTCTTCTTCGGCGGCGGGTATCCCGGCGGTCCGTACTGGCCGGGCGGCCCGTACGGGCCAGGCTGGGGCTGGCTGTAGGGGTTGTTGGGGTCATAGCCCTGCGCTGGCTGTGCTCCGGACTGGGGGTAAGCCCCGCCTGGCTGTACCGGCTGCTGTCCGGACGGCGGGTACGCCCCACCGGGCTGCTGGGGGTACCCACCTTGCTGCGGGTAGCCACCTGGCTGCTGCGGGTAGCCGCCGCCAGGCTGCTGGCCATATCCCGGCTGCTGGCCGTAACCGGGCTGGTCGCCGTATCCGCCCGGCTGTTGCGGCGGTTGAGACATTACGTTCTCCTCGGTGTGGCGATCGTGTACATGTCATATTTCAACAGCGCTCGCGCACGCGCCATCGGACTAGTACTGGGACGCACCGTAGCCGGTGTTCGGTTCCCTACTACACCGGGATGGAGCATTGAATCCCTCCGAGCGGGGGTTTCTTGACCATGACGCGCCGATCTCGACATCTGGATGAGCTCCGAATGTCAGTGATCACCGGTACCGTATGGGGTACGTAGTTCGGGAGGAGGTGCCGACCATGCAGCACGACCGTCCCGGCAGTCGGCCTGAGGAGGCCGACGACCACAGCGCCGATGAAGGCGCGGGCCGTGAGACTAGTCAGTCCGCGCAGATCCGATTCCTCGAAGAGGAAATCGCGCTGCTGCGCCGCAAGTTGACGGAATCGCCTCGCCATGTGCGCCTGCTCGAGCAGAGGCTCGCCGAAGCCTCGGAACGAGTGGGTCAGCTCACAGAGCGCAACACCAAGCTGGTGGACACGCTGCGCGAGGCCCGAAGCCAGTTGCTGGCGTTGCGGGAGGAGGTGGATCGGCTAGCGCAGCCGCCAAGCGGCTATGGCGTGTATCTGGCCGGTCATGAGGACGGCACGGTGGATGTCTTCACCGCAGGCCGCCGGATGCGGGTGGCGGTGTCGCCCGCGGTCGACCTCGACACGCTCAGGCGCGGACAATCGGTCCGTCTCAACGAGGCGCTGACCGTTGTGGAGGGTGGCACGTTCGAGCAGACCGGCGAGGTCTGCACGTTGCGTGAACTGCTCGCCGCCGGATCCGATGGTGCCTCGTTGCGGGCGCTCGTGGTCGGACATGCCGATGAGGAAAGGGTGGTGTGGCTGGCCGATCCGCTGGCCGACGCACCGCTCAAGCCAGGGGACTCGCTCCTGGTCGACACCAAGTCCGGGTACGCGTACGAGCGCGTGCCCAAGGCAGAGGTCGAGGATCTCGTGCTCGAGGAGGTGCCGGACGTCGACTACGCCGACATCGGTGGCCTCTTCCGGCAGATCGAGCAGATCCGCGACGCGGTGGAACTGCCGTTCCTGCACGCCGAGCTGTACCGGGAGTACGAGCTGCGCCCGCCGAAGGGCGTGCTGCTCTACGGCCCGCCTGGCTGCGGCAAGACGCTCATCGCCAAGGCCGTGGCCAACTCGCTGGCCAAGAAGGTGGCGCTGGCGCGTGGCGAGGACAACAGCGAAGCCAAGTCGTACTTCCTCAACATCAAGGGTCCCGAACTGCTCAACAAGTTCGTGGGCGAGACCGAGCGGCACATCCGGCTGATCTTCCAGCGGGCGCGGGAGAAGGCGTCGGAAGGCACACCGGTGATCGTGTTCTTCGACGAGATGGACTCGATCTTCCGCACCCGCGGCAGCGGCGTGTCGTCCGATGTGGAGACGACCATCGTGCCGCAGCTGCTCAGCGAGATCGACGGTGTCGAAGGTCTCGAGAACGTGATCGTGATCGGCGCGTCCAACCGCGAGGACATGATCGACCCGGCCATCCTGCGGCCCGGCCGGTTGGACGTGAAGATCAAGATCGAGCGTCCGGACGCCGAGGCGGCCAAGGACATCTTCTCGAAGTACCTGACCACCACGTTGCCGATCCACAGCGACGACCTCGACGAGTTCGCCGGGGACCGCCGCGCGTGCCTGGACGCGATGATCCAGCACACCGTGGAGCGGATGTACGAGGAAAGCGAGGACAACAGGTTCCTCGAGGTCACGTACGCCAACGGTGACAAGGAAGTCCTGTACTTCCGCGACTTCAACTCCGGCGCGATGATCCAGAACATCGTCGACCGGGCGAAGAAGGCGGCGATCAAGTCGGTGCTGGAGACCCAGCAGCCGGGGCTGCGCGTGCAGCACCTGCTCGACGCGATCGTCGACGAGTTCGCGGAGAACGAGGACCTGCCCAACACCACCAACCCGGACGACTGGGCCAGGATCTCCGGCAAGAAGGGCGAGCGGATCGTCTACATCCGCACGCTCGTCACCGGCAAGAACCAGGAGTCCGGCAGGGCGATCGACACGGCCACCAACACCGGCCAGTACCTGTAGCGACACCCGGCACCACACGAGCGCCGCGGCCACATCGGCCGCGGCGCTCGTTTACGTTGTGTCCATGCGTATCGCGTTGGGAATGGCAGCACTTGGACGGCCCGCGTACATCAACCTGGGCCGTGACACAGCGTTGCCGGCCGACCGCACGGTCGACGCGATGCGCACAGCGAGTTTCGAGGTGCTCGACGCGGCGTACGCGGCCGGGATCCGGTGGGTGGACGCGGCGAGGTCCTACGGCCGCGCGGAGGAGTTCGTGGCCGCCTGGCTGGCCGACCGCGGGCACGCGGACGTGACCGTGTCGAGCAAATGGGGCTACGAGTACACAGCGGACTGGCGTCCCGACGCTGAAGTACACGAAGTCAAACAACATTCCGCCGCCCGATTCGAGCGCCAGTGGAGCGAGACTCGAGGACTGCTCGAAGTCGGCTTGTACCAAGTGCATTCGCTGACCGGTGACAGTCCGTTGTTCGCCGACGAGGATCTGCGATTCCGAATGGCGGACATCGGCGTCCCGCTGGGATTCTCCACGAGCGGACCGGCACAGGCCGACACGATCCGGCGCGCGTTCGACCTGGAGGTCGGCGGGCAGCGCCTGTTCTCCGCTGTGCAGTCCACATGGAACCTCCTGGAGACCTCGGCGGGCCCCGCGCTGGCGGAGGCGCACACCGAAGGCGCACGGGTGATGCTCAAGGAGGTCATGGCCAACGGCAGGCTCGCGATGCAGCCACCCGGCCCGGTCGCGGACATCGCCATCCGGCACGGCGCGGGCCCCGACGCGGTGGCGATGGCGGCGGCGCTGGCCCAGCCGTGGGCGGATCTCGTGCTGACCGGTGCCGCGAGCGTCGCGCAGCTGCACGCGAACCTGATGCCGGTGCGACTGGACACCGTGGACCACGCGCTGCTGCGCGACCTGGCCGAACCGCCCGAGCAGTACTGGCGGACACGCTCCCAGCTGCGGTGGACCTGAAAATCGGGCCACAGGGGACGGTATGGTTGGCTAGCATGCGGTCGTGCGAAGGACTGGGGGCGTACTGCTCGTCGTAGTCGGCCTGCTGGCGAGCGGCTGCGGGGCGGCGCGGGACCTGCCCGTGCCCGCCGGGTTCCAGCAGGCCGTGCGGGACGTGGCGCGTGACAAGGAGCCGGCGTTCACCGGCTCGACCTGTCTCGCGTTCAAAGACGACCAGGAGACGTACCGGTACCGCGCGGAGTACACCGTCGCCGAGCCGGTCGAGGCGGTCACGGCGCGTGTGCGCACGTCGGGGCTGGCTCGCGGCTGGCAGGTGTTCCGGGCGAAGAGCGGCGCCTTCCTGATGTCCAGCTGGCACGAACGCGGCCCGATCATCGTCGGGGTGAGCGCGGACGGCCCGAACACCAAGGTGTCCGCAGTCAACTCCTACAACTGCGCCAACCCAGCCGATCCGGGCCGCGACGTGCCCGAGGACGACCCGTTGCACCAGGCGATGGCGGGCGCCGTGCCCGAACTGGGAGACGGCCAGAAGCGGGTGCTCGAGAGGGCGTACACGGCCGGGCGGGAACTCAGCATCGCGATCGCGCCGTTGCTGGACACGCGGGAGATCGAGCCGAGCGTGGCCCTCCCGCTCCCTGTCGACCTCGCCAAGGGCCCTGTCGAGGTCGAGGCGTGCTCCGGTGGCGTCAAGCTGCACGCGAAAGCAGCCGCGGTCCAGGGCTTCATCTCCGGCACAACCGACATCGAGGCAGTCGAGCAGCGCGTGTACGCCGCGGCGCGTGCCCAGTGGCAGGCGGTTGACCGGTCGTTGACCGACCAACACGGACTGAGTGTCCGGTTGGCCCGCGCTAGCGGTAGCACGACCGTCCAGCTGTACCTGACCATCGCCCGCGGTGAGGACCAGCAGAAACGGCCTGGTCTGACCGTGCGGGGCGCGGTGCTGACCGGATGCGTGCCGTCAACCGCGAGTTGAGCCATCCGACGGCCAACCGGTCACATGGGACAGTGCGGGCGGCTAGCATCCGGCCGTGCGAAAGACCGGGGGAGCGCTGCTCATCGCGTCCGGCCTGCTCGTGAGCGGGTGCGGACAGTCCATCAAAGACCTCGACGTGCCTGGCGACTTCCAGCAGCTGATCCGGGACGTGTCGGTCGGCGGCCAGCCGAGCTTCAGCGGCAAGACCTGCTTCTCCAAGCCGCTGGAGGAACGGGAGTCCCACCGCTACCGCGCCGAGTTCACCGTGCCGGGCAGCCTGGCGAAGGTGAGTGACCAGCTGCGCGGTTCGGCAGTTGGACACGGCTGGCAGCCGCACCGGACCAGGAACGGCGAGTTCGTGCTCATCCGGTCGCTGAACAAGCGCGAGGTCGTGCTCAGTGCCGCCGCCGACGGCCAGAACACGAAGGTGTCCGCGTTCACCGAGCACAACTGCGGTGGGGACGTCCCCCGCGACCCGCTGCTCAACCTCGTCCTGGGCGACAACGCCGACCCCGATCCCGCGCCACGGCAGCGGCAGTTGCTCGCCAGCGCGTACGACACCGTGCACCAGCTGGGCGTCGCCGTGTCGGCGGAGCTGGATCCCGGCAAGGCCGACCCGGCGAGGATGCCGTCACTGCCGCCGATCCCGGACGACTACCCGCAGACCGACTTGAAGGGCTGCGACGCCGACGCGGCGACCGGCGCCCAGGGCGCGCAGTGGGTCAGTTCGGGGCTGGTCGCCGGGTTCTTCACCGACACGACGGACTTCAAGGTCGTCGAGGACCGCATCCAGGCCGTGGCGGGCAAGCGGTGGAAGGCAACGGGACGCAAGGACAACGTCGCCAAGCGCGTGTCCTACGAGCTTGAGCGGGAAGTCGGCGGTGTGCGGGCGGCGCTGGTGGTGGAGCTCAAGCAGACCGAGGACCACCGCGGCAGGCCCGGAGTGAACGTGCAGGGCGGCATCGTCACCGGGTGCGTGCCGCCGACGGTGGGCTGAGAGGGCCCGCTAAGGTCTGGCGCGGGGAGACCTGACCAAGATCACAACCAAGAGGGACGACACACCTTGCGTCGTGTGCACGTGCTCGTCGGCGTCGGTGCGGCGCTGCTGCTGGCGGGCTGCTCGGACCGGCCGAACGACCTCGTGGACAACCGGTACTACCAGGACCCGGAACCCACCACGAGCAACACCACACCCCCGCCCGCGCCGGCTCAGGACCCGTCGCCTGCCGCTGCCCCGACGACGCGGCGCAAGGCCGTCGAACTCGACGGGCACGCGATGACCGCCAAGGACCTCGCCGAGGAGGGCGTCCAACCCGCAGGCAGCCCCGCGCGGACCGTCCAGCCGGCGCTGCCGGACTGCCAGGCGCCGCTCGGCGCCGCCAAGGCCGCGTACCAGATCGCTTGGGCCTACCCGACCGGATCGACGATCCGGCAGTACTTGGCCGAATACGGGGAAAAAGCGGGGGACGTGGTCGCGGCGGCCCGCGCGAAGCTCACGTGCGGCACCTACTCCGCGGCTGGATCCGAGGTCCGCGTCGGCACGCCGGCCACCGCCAACGGGCAGGTCAGCTGGTGTGCCACCAGTTCGCGGCAGTCCGCGTGCACGGTGCTCGAAGCCGACGGGACCGTGCTGTCGGTCGTGGTCGTGACGGCCTCGACGGAGGCGAAGGCGAAGGCCGCGGTGACCCGAATCGCACCACTCGCTGCAACGGCCCTTGGCCGGAACTCCTAGGCTTGTCCCATGCGGCGGATCATGGGTACCGAGGTCGAGTACGGCATTGCCGTTCCCGGCGACGCGACAGCCAATCCCGTACTGACATCGACCCAGGTCGTGCTCGCCTACGCGGCGGCCGCGGACATCCCGAGGGCTCGCCGGGCCCGATGGGACTACGAGGTGGAATCACCGCTGCGCGACGCGCGCGGCTTCGACCTCGGCGCGCCGAGCATGGCGCCGTCCGATCCGGACGTGGAGGACCTCGGCGCGGCGAACGTCATCCTCACCAACGGCGCCCGGCTGTACGTCGACCACGCCCACCCCGAGTACTCGGCCCCCGAGGTCACCAACGCGCGTGACGCGGTGATCTGGGACAAGGCGGGGGAGCGCGTGATGGAGGAGGCGGCGCTCAAGGCCGCCACCGTCCCCGGCCAGCCCCGCCTGCAGCTGTACAAGAACAACGTCGACGGCAAGGGCGCGAGCTACGGCACGCACGAGAACTACCTGATGAGCCGGAGCACGCCGTTCACGTCGGTGATCTCCGGGCTGACGCCGTTCTTCGCGTCCCGCCAGGTGATCTGCGGCTCCGGCCGCGTCGGCATCGGCGTCGCGGGCGAGGAAGCCGGGTTCCAGCTCTCGCAGCGCTCGGACTACATCGAGGTCGAGGTCGGCCTGGAGACCACGCTCAAGCGCGGCATCATCAACACCCGCGACGAGCCGCACGCCGACGCGGACAAGTACCGGCGGCTGCACGTGATCATCGGCGACGCGAACCTGGCCGAGTACTCCACGTACCTCAAGGTCGGCACGGCGGCGCTGGTCATCGACATGATCGAGTCCGGGGTCCGGTTCGACCACCTCAAGCTCGCCGACCCGGTGCGCGCGGTGCACCACCTCAGCCACGACCCGACACTCAGGACCACGGTCGAGCTGTCCAACGGGCGCAAGTTCACCGGGCTGGACATCCAGTCGGCGTACATGGAGCTGGCCGCCGAGCACGTCGAGAAGACCGACCAGGACGCCGTGTCCCGGCACGTGCTGCGGACCTGGGCGGAGATCATCGACGCGCTGCGCCGCGACCCGCTCGAGTGCGCCGACCGGCTGGACTGGCCAGCCAAGCTGCGGCTGATGGAGGGCTTCATGGCCCGCGACAACCTGCAGTGGTCCTCGCCCCGGCTGTCGCTGATCGACCTGCAGTACTCCGACGTGCGGCTGGACAAGGGCCTCTACAACCGCCTGGTCGCCCGCGGCTCGATGAAGCGGCTGGTGACCGAGGAGGAGGTGCAGGTGGCGATCACCGAGCCGCCGAGCGACACGCGTGCCTTCTTCCGCGGCCGCTGCCTGGAGAAGTACCCGAACTCGATCGCCGCCGCGTCGTGGGACTCGGTGATTTTCGATCTCGGCCGCGAGTCACTGGTCCGGATCCCCACCCTCGAGCCGCTGCGCGGGACGAAAGCGCACGTCGGAGCCCTGTTGGAGGCCGCTTCGACGGCCGAGGAGCTCGTCGACGCGCTGACCGGCGCACCCCGCGGCTGAGGGTGGTTCCGGTTCACTCGTGGAGAAACACGGGTCAACCTGTGGGACACATGTCGGTCCCCCTGGGTAGTGTTCATGTAGGCCAGTCGAAAACCGGGAGGCCCGATGTCCCAGGAAAAGGTCCAGCGCCAGGGTGGCGGCGACAACGACGACGATGCCGTCGACGGTGCGCCTGCCGGTCAGGAGCGCAGGGAGAAGCTCGGCGAGGACGTGGACACCATCCTCGACGAGATCGACGACGTGCTTGAGGAAAACGCGGAGGACTTCGTCCGCGCCTACGTGCAAAAGGGCGGCGAGTAACCTTTTCCCGCCGTAAGCAGGAACCAGCAGAGCGACGAAAGCAGGGCATGGACCACACCTTCTCCCGCCAGGGGGCGGGCACCGGGCTACCGGCTGCCTATCTCTCGGCCGCGTCATTGTCATTCAGCGACTTCCTGCGCTCGCAGGCGCCCGATCTGCTTCCGGGCGCCCGCGCGGCGGAGCTGAACAACCAGGCCGCGTTGAGCGACGTGCCGCACGGCACGACCATCGTGGCGGTCACGTACCAGGGCGGCGTGCTGCTGGCAGGTGACCGGCGTGCCACGTCGGGCAACCTGATCGCCCAGCGTGACATGGAGAAGGTCTACGTCACCGACGAGTATTCCGCCGTCGGGATCGCGGGCACAGCGGGTCTCGCGGTGGAGATGGTCCGCCTGTACACCGTCGAGCTGGCGTACTACGAGAAGATCGAGGGCGTACCGCTCTCGCTGGACGGTAAGGCGAACAAGCTCGCCACGACCGTGCGCGAGAACCTCACCATGGCGATGAACGGCCTCGCTGTGGTGCCGCTGTTCGTCGGCTACGACGTCGACGCGGATTCGCCACGCGGCAGGATCGTGTCCTACGACGTGGTCGGCGGGCGCTACGAGGAGCGGGCGGGATTCCACGCGGTCGGCTCCGGCTCGCTGTTCGCGCGCTCGGCGCTGAAGAAGCTCTACGACCCGGACGGCGGGCAGGACGCGGCGATCCGGTGGGCGGTCGAGGCGTTGTACGACGCGGCCGAGGACGACACGGCCACGGGCGGTCCGGACATCCACCGGCGGATCTTCCCGTCCATCATCACGATCACCGGGGCGGACGGCGCGGTCCGGCTGCCCGAGGAACAAACGAGTGCGGTGGCCGAGGCGGTCGTCGCCGACCGCAGTCAACGGCCGCGTGGCTGAGACCCGTCCGCACGAGATCCAGGAGCCACTGCTGTGAGTATGCCGCTGTTCGCCTCGCCCGAGCAGTTGATGCGGGAGAAGTCCGAGATCGCCCGCAAGGGCATCGCGCGGGGCCGCAGTGTCGTCGTGCTGAAGTACGCCGGTGGCGTGCTGTTCGTCGCGGAGATCCCGGCGAAGAGCACCCTGCGCAAGGTTTCCGAGCTCTACGACCGCATCGGGTTCGCCGCCGCGGGCCGCTACAGCGAGTTCGAGGGCCTGCGCCGCGGCGGGATCAGGCACGCCGAGCTGTGGGGTTTCGCCTACGACCGCAGGGATGTGTCCGCCCGCCAGCTCGCGAACG
Organism: Kibdelosporangium phytohabitans; assembly: GCF_001302585.1. Lineage (GTDB taxonomy): Bacteria > Actinomycetota > Actinomycetes > Mycobacteriales > Pseudonocardiaceae > Kibdelosporangium > Kibdelosporangium phytohabitans. The sequence goes on from NZ_CP012752.1 coordinate 4,440,325, forward strand.
TCTACGCGCAGTCCCTCGGGCAGATCTTCACCGAGCAGCTCAAGCCGTACGAGGTGGAGCTGTGCGTCGCCGAGGTCGGCGCGTCGGCCGAGCAGGACCAGATGTTCCGGCTCACCTACGACGGCTCGATCGTCGACGAGTCCCGCTACATGGTGATGGGCGGCAACGTCGACCCGATCGTCACGGCGCTGAAGGACACCTACAGCGAGGGCCTGGAGCTGTCCGCCGCTGTCGACGTGGCGGTGCGTGCGCTGAGCAAGTCGAACACGCCGGGCAACGCCAACAGCAACGGCAACGGTGGTGGGCTGCTCACGTCCGAGAACCTCGAAGTCGCTGTGCTCGACCGGGCCCGGCTGGACCGGGCCCGCCCGCGCCGCGCCTTCCGCCGGATCGCGGGTGAGGCGCTGACCGCGTTGCTGCCCACCGACGAACCACCGGCCGCCGCCGAGGAAGCCCCACCGGCGACCGACAAGTAAGCGAGCAGCACACTCGGGCCCGGGGGACAACGCTCCCCGGGCCCGGTTTCTTGTCATTGTCAGGTTGTTCTCAGGGGGAGTGGAAGGCGTGACAGGACGCCGTATCGCGTTGCTGGTCGCAACGAGCGAACACATCGATCCGACTCTGCGGGAGCCGCGTGTGCTCTCCGGCGACGGCAGGCGGCTGCGGGACCTGCTGCTCGACCCGGAGGTGGGCGGGTTCGACGAGGTCGTCCTCGTGGCGAACGAGTCCAAGTCGGGCATCGAACGCGAAGCCGAGCGCCTGCTGCGCGGGTGTACCCCCGAGGACACGGTGTTGGTCCACATGACCGGCCGTGGCTTCATGAACCACTACAGCCACCTGTTCTTCGCCACCGTCAGCACCGACGTGACGTTGCCGTACTCGACGGCCGTGCCGTCCCTGGTGCTCTGGCACCTGCTGTTCCAGTCCCAGGCCGGGGTGAAGGTGCTCCTGCTGGACTGCGCCATCCACTTCCCGATGAACATCGACGACTACTTCGGCGACAGCGCGTACACGTTCTCGGCGACGAACCAGCTCACCGCGACGCTGGTGCGCGGTCTCGAAACCGGCGCGGCCGACACGGACGGCGACGGCCAGATCTCGGTCAACGACGTGGCGGAGTACCTCGGGCGGGAACTGACGGGCGGGTGGAGCGCCCGCGCGGGCCAGTTCGACGTCAACACCCCGATAGCGAAGGCACGCGGCGGTGCCCCGGTACCGGTCCTCATCGACTACACCGAGGGCACGGGCAAACCCGACCTGGCCACGGTGCTCGGGTTGTCGTCCGCGACGGAGTTCGACCCCAGGCAGGCGTGGCGGCGACGCCCGGAGAACGAGCGGTTCCGGGCGCCGGTCGGTATCGACGGCGACGGGCGGAAGGTCGAGCTCGACCTGAAGATGGGACCGATGGACGGCATGGGCCCGCACGGCCTCGTCGTCGGCGCCGCGGGGTCCGGCAAGTCGGAGTTGCTGCGCACGGTCGTGCTGGCGATGGCCGCGACCCACGCGACGGACGCGGTCAACTTCGTCTTCGTCGACTGCGGTTCAGGCGGCACCTTCCAGGGCATGGAGACCATGCCGCAGGTGTCGGCGACGGTGACCGGTCTCGGTGACGACCAATGGCAGATCCGCAGGTTGCAGGACGCCCTGGCCGGTGAGGCCGACAGGCGCCAGCAGCTGCTGCGGAACGCGGGCAGCTTCCGCACCTTCTGGGACTACGAGCGGGCCAGGGAGAACGGTGCCGACCTGGATCCGTTGCCCGCGCTGCTGATCGTGATCGACGAGTTCGCCGCTCTGCTCGCGGCCCGGCCCGCCTTCCGGGATCTGCTGATCACGCTCGGCCGGGTGGGCGGATCGCTGGGGATCCACCTGCTGCTGGCCGGGGAGGAGTTCGACCAGGACGTCGTGAAGGCGCTGGACGCACGGCTGACGTACCGGATCGGCTTGCGGACGGCCACAGCGGAGCAGTCCACCGCCGTGATCGGCGTCCCGGACGCGGCCGAACTGCCGGAGGAACCCGGTGCTGCCTACCTGAAGACCGACAAGGCTTTGGTCCGTTTCAACACGGTGCCGGTCTCCGTACCCGTGGACACCTCGCCGCAGGCCGCTTCCGTGCTCGACGTCCTGGTGTCCGCGATGGCCGGCCAGGCACCGAGTGCGTACGCGGTGTGGTTGCCGCCGATGGACTCCTCGTATCCGCTGGACATGCTGCTGGCTCCGCTGGACTCGGTCCCGGAACGCGGCTTGGCGCCGACCAACTCGCCGTGGATCGGCGGGCTGCAGACGCCCGTCGGCCTCATCGACAAACCGTACGAGCAGCGCCGCGACCAGCTGTGGACGGACTTCGCCGGTCCCGCGGGCCACGGCGCGGTGGTCGGGGCGCCCGGGGCGGGCAAGTCGGCGCTGCTGCGCACCCTGGTGCTGTCGATGGCGTTGACGCACACCCCGCTGGAAGCGCAGTTCCACTGCGTCGACCTCGGCGGCGGCACGCTCGCGCCCCTCGGTGACCTGCCGCACGTCGGCGCCGTGGTCTCGGCCGCCGACAAGGAACTCGCTCAGCGAGTCGTCCGCGAACTCACGTCGCTGGTCGCTGACCGGGAGCGGCGGTTCCGCGAACAAGCCATCGACTCGATGGCCGTGTTCCGTGAGCGCAAACGGGACAAGCGCGTCAGCAACGACCAGTTGGGTGACGTGTTCCTGGTCGTGGACGGCTGGAAGGCGTTCGGCCAGCAGTTCCCCGAGCTCGAGGCCCAGGTCCTCACCCTGTTCGCCAACGGCCTCGCGTACGGCGTGCACGTGATCGTGTCGGCGCAGCGGTGGGCCGACATCCCACCGGCGACGAAGGACCTGATCGGCACGAGGTTCGAGCTGCGCCTCGCCGATCCGGCCGAGACCGACACGCACGCCCAGAACGCGGCGGACGTGCCCACCGACCGGCCGGGTGCCGGTCTGACCAGGGACAGCCTGCACTTCCGCGCCGGCCTGCCACGTATCGACGGCTCGATGCAGGCCGAGGACGTGGACGCGGGCCTGCGGGACGCGTTGGACAAGATCCGTCAGCACTGGCACGGTCAGACGCCGCCGTTGGTGCGTGCCGAGCGGTACGTGGGCGTCAGCAGGCGGTATCCGATCGGTGCGCACGCCACAAGCAAGCAGCCTGTGTTCGTCGACTTCGACGCCGATCCACACCTGCTTGTGTACGGCGACAGCGAATCGGGCAAGACGAACGTGCTGCGCTCCATCGTGCGTGCCGTCACGCAGCACAGCACCGACAAAGAAGCGCTGTTCATGCTCGTCGACTACCGCCGCTCGATGCTCGGCTTCATCGACGGTTCGCACCTGCTGGCCTACGCGATCTCGCCGATGCAGCTGGATCAGAACATGCCGGACGTCGTCACGTCGCTGCGCAAACGGCTGCCCGGCGGCGATGTCACTCCCGAGCAGCTCAGGAACCGCTCGTGGTGGACTGGCCCGGAGCTCTACCTGATCGTCGACGACTACGACCTGCTCGCCCGCAACGGCGAGACCCCGCTGAGCCCGTTGCGCGACCTGCTGCCGTACGGCCGGGACGTCGGCCTGCACCTGATCCTGGCCCGGCGCCGGGTGCCCGGGCAGCCGCGGTTGTTCGACCCGGTCATCGAGCAGCTCGAAAGGCTCGACACCCCGGCCGTGCTGCTGGGCGCGAACGAGGACGAGAGCGACCCGAAGGTGCTCCCGCCCCCGAACGCGGTGCTGTCCGGCAAATCCGGCAGGCAGCCGATCGAGGTGACCTGGATCAACCCGGATCAGGCCAATCCCTAGCGGTCACGACCACTAGCGGTAGACGCTCAACGCGGCCGGCTGGGCACTGAAGCGGAACCTGGTGCCCAGCGGGCCGACCTCGCCGTCGGTGGCGATCCGGATCGGTTTGCCGTGCACGATCACGTCCAGGTCCTGGACCTCCCGGTGGCAGTAGGTCCGGCTGCGGTGCAACGCGCCGAGCACGGCGCCCAGCACGAACCGCAGGCGGGAGAACGGCACGTCGGCGCGGATGTACCGGACGTCCATCAGGCCCTTGTCCAGCTCGGGGCGCGTGGTCGGGGCGAACCCCTTCGGCCGGTAGGAGCCGTTGCCGACGAACACCATCCAGACCAGCTGCGGGTTGCCGTTGATGGTCAGCCGCAGCGGCATCGACTTCGACAGCACGCGGACGAGCGCGAGCGCCCCGGCGGGCCACTTGCCCCAGCGCCGGGTCAGTTTCTCGCGAAGCCGCACCATGTCGGGGTAGCCGCCGAGGCTGGCCGTGTTGAGGAACCAGCGCGGCTCGTGGTCGTCGACGTCGACGTGGCTGAGGTCGACGCGCACGCCATCCCCGGCCGACAGCGCGTCGGCGACGCTCTGGATGCCGTCGATGCCGACGTCCCTGGCGAAGTGGTTGAGGGTTCCCGCGGGCACGAGGACGAGCGGCAGGTGCCGTTCGGCCGCGACCGCGGAGACCGCCGCGACCGTGCCGTCGCCGCCCGCGACCGCGAGGGCCTTCGGCGGGACCTCGGCCTCGTCGATCGCCTTGTGCAGCTGCTCGATCAGGTCGCCGTCCGGGTAGATCACGGTCGCCTTCGGCCAGTGCGCGTGGATCTGCTCGGTCGGGTCCTGCCCGTCGACACCCGAACCGGGGTTCACGAGCGCGAGAACGCCTTCGCCGTTCTCGATCGCCGGTAACGCCGAATGCGGGTACGCGCTGGCGGGTTCGTCCGCGCCCATCGGCCACCACCGGCGGGTCGCCATGCCCGCGGCGACGCCGATCGCCGCGCCCGCGGCCACGTCCGTCGGCCAGTGCACCCCGGTGTGGACGCGCGAGTACGCGACCGCCGCGGCGAGCGGCAGCACGGCGGCGCCCAGTACCGGGCTCTCCATCGCCAGCGCGGTCGTGAACGCCACCGCCGACGCCGAATGCCCGGAGGGGAAGGACGAGGACGTCGGCCGTTTGGTGAGCCTGCGGTATGTGGGCAACAACTCAGCGGCGGGTCTGCGCCGGGGGAACAGCCGTTTGCCGACGAGGTTCGCACTGGCGCTCGCGAAGCCGATCGCGACCACACCCCGTAGCGCCGCCCGGCGTGTCTTGCCCTTCCGCAGCGCCAGCACGCCGGCCACGCTGAACCACAGAACACCGTGGTTGGCCGACTTGGTGAGGCTCTTCATCGCCCGGTCGACCGTGGTCTCGGGCAGCTCCGCACTACGGCGGACTAGGTGTTTGTCGACCTGACTAGCGTCGCGCAATGATCTTCGTACCCGTCGGAACACCCTTTGAACGGTAGCGACAGAGCGGGCCGGGCGCTGATCGGATGTCTCATTTCGGGTAGTTGACCTATGACGCCCCGAACGGCGCACGGTAGTCGGCGCCGAGACCGCCTAGGCTGAAGGGATGCAGCGGCGGATCTTCGGCATCGAAACCGAGTTCGGTGTGACCTGCACCTTTCACGGCCAGCGCAGGCTGAGCCCCGACGAGGTGGCCAGGTACCTGTTCCGGCGGGTCGTGTCGTGGGGGCGTTCATCGAACGTCTTCCTGCGCAACGGCTCGCGCCTCTACCTGGACGTCGGATCGCACCCGGAGTACGCCACAGCGGAGTGTGACGACCTGGTGCAGCTGGTCACGCACGACAAGGCGGGCGAGCGAATCCTGGAGGACCTGCTCGTCGACGCCGAGCGGCGACTGGCCGACGAGGGCATCGGCGGCGACATCTTCCTGTTCAAGAACAACACGGACTCGGCGGGCAACTCCTACGGCTGCCACGAGAACTACCTGGTCACCAGGGCCGGGGAGTTCTCGCGGATAGCGGACGTGCTGTTGCCGTTCCTGGTGACCCGCCAGCTGATCTGCGGGGCGGGCAAGGTCCTGCAGACCCCGAGGGGCGCGGTCTACTGCCTGTCCCAGCGGGCGGAACACATCTGGGAGGGCGTCTCCAGCGCGACGACCAGGTCCCGGCCGATCATCAACACCCGCGACGAGCCGCACGCGGACGCCGAGCGCTACCGCAGGCTGCACGTGATCGTCGGCGACTCGAACATGTCCGAGTCGACCACCCTGCTGAAGGTGGGCAGCGCCAACCTCGTGCTGGAGATGATCGAGGAAGGCGTGCAGTTCCGGGACTTCAGCCTGGACAACCCGATCCGCGCGATCCGCGAGATCAGCCACGACCTGACCGGCAGGCGGCTGGTGCGGCTGGCAGGCGGGCGCGAGGCCTCGGCGCTGGACATCCAGCGCGAGTACTACAACAAGGCCGTCGAGCACGTCGCCCGCAAGGACGAGAACCCGGTGACGAACCGGGTGATGGAGCTGTGGGGCCGCACGCTGGACGCGGTGGAGAACGAGGACCTCTCCCGCATCGACCGCGAGATCGACTGGGCGATCAAGCACCGGCTGGTCGAGCGCTACCAGGCCAAGCACAACCTGGAGCTCTCCAGCGCCCGCGTGGCGCAGCTCGACCTCGCGTACCACGACATCAGGCGTGGCCGCGGGATCTTCGACCTGCTGCAGCGCAAGGACCTCGTCCAGCGGGTGACCGACGACGGCGAGATCGAGGCGGCCAAGGACACCCCGCCGCAGACCACCCGCGCGAAGCTGCGCGGTGACTTCATCGCCGCGGCGCAGGAAGCGGGCCGCGACTTCACTGTGGACTGGGTGCACCTGAAGCTCAACGACCAGGCTCAGCGGACCGTGCTGTGCAAGGACCCGTTCCGCGCGGTGGACGAGCGCGTCGAAAGGCTGATCGCCTCGCTCTGAGTCCGGCCTTCGGTGGTCTGCCTTTCGTCCGGGGGTGGTCAGGACTGGGCCCTCGCCGGGAGGCAGACCCGCTGAGCAGGAGTCAGCGCCGCGGAGCGGCATAACGGACACGTTGCCGCCGCCCGGCAGGCCGCCGAGGCCCGCTGGGCATGGAGCAAGACCGCGCGGCCACACACGTGGAAGCCACCGGTTGTGCGTACTCGGCCTCGCCCGCAGCGTAAGACCGCACGCCCCACCGGCTGGTGACGTAGGCGGCGAGGCACAGCACAACCACGAGACAGATCCACACGCGCAGTAGCGTGGATCAGCCCGGCTCGTTTCGCGCTTGATGCCACCCGAACGTGTCACGAGACCGCGCCGAGCAGTGCACTCCCGTACCGATGGTCCATCGGCTCGTACTCGTTGGCGCGTTGGGTGTCAGGCGTTGTCCGGGTGGCGTTAAGGTCATGCGGTGTCCATCGCCCGTGCGGAACGCCTGGTGAACCTGGTGCTCTGCTTGTTGTCCACCCGGCAGTTCCTGTCCGCTGAGCGGATCCGCTCGATCGTGCCCGGGTACGCCGACGCGCCCACCACCGAGGCCTTCTCCCGCATGTTCGAGCGGGACAAGACCGAGCTGCGCGAACTGGGCATTCCGCTGGAAACCGGGCGCAACAACGGCTTCGACGGGTTCGACGCCGTGGACGGCTACCGCATCGCGCGCCGCGACTACGAACTCGGCGACATCGATCTCGAACCGGACGAGGCCGCGGCCGTCGCCCTCGCCGCCCGCCTCTGGGACTCGCCGGAGCTGACGGGCGCCGCGCACAGGGCGATCATCAAGCTCCGTGCCGCCGGGGTGGACGTGGACCAGACGTCGCCCGCCATCGTCGAACCGAAGGTCCGCACGGCCGAACCGTCGTTCAGCCCGCTGCTCGGCGCGGTCCAGGCAGGCAAAGCCGTCACGTTCTCCTACCGCCGCCCGACTCCCGCCGAGCTCAGGTCCCGCACGATCGAGCCGTGGGGCGTGGTGTCGTGGCGCGGGCGTTGGTACGTCGTCGGCCACGACCGCGATCGGGGCGCGCCGCGGTGCTTCCGGCTGTCCCGGATCGTCGGCGACGTCAAGGTCGTCGGCCCGGCTGATTCCGTGCCCAGGCCCGAGAACATCAACCTGCTCGACTTCGTCGCCACGACCGGCAGCGAACCCGCGCCCGCGGCCACGGCCAAGGTGTGGGTCGCGCGGGGCAAGGCCGCCGGTGTCCGCCGCCGGGCCAAGGTGCTCGGCACGCGCCAGATCGGCGGGGTCGCCGGTGACGAGGTCGAACTGGAGCTGCGGTTCCCCGAGTCCGCCGCCTCGTGGCTGGCCGGGTTCGGCCCAGACGTGCTCGTCATCGAGCCGGAAGTGCTGCGCAAATCGGTGTACGAACGGCTGCTGGAGGCGGCGCGATGACCGACCGCCTGCCCAGGCTCCTCGCGCTGGTGCCGTACCTGCTGGCCAGGCCCGGAATCCGGGTCGACGAGGCGGCCGAGGACTTCGGCGTGACCGAGAAGCAGCTGCGCAAGGACCTCGAACTGCTGTGGATGTGCGGTCTGCCCGGGTACGGGCCCGGTGACCTGATCGACCTGTCCTTCGAGGGCGAGACGATCACGGTCGCGTTCGACGCGGGCATGAGCCGTCCGCTGCGGCTGACCGGAGCGGAGGCAACGGCGTTGCTCGTCGCGTTGCGCGCGCTGGGGGAGACGCCGGGCGTCGTCGACGGCGAGGCTGTGCGGCGCGCGGTCGCGAAGATCGAGGCCGCGGCCGGTCTGGCCCAACCAGCCGGCGTCGTGGTGGGCCTCGGTGTGCGCGAGGGCGAGGACACCGCCGAGGTGCGCCGGATCGTGCAGGGCGCGCTGACCGCGCAGAAGGCACTGCGGATCACGTACTACACCGCGTCCAAGGACGAGATCACCGAACGGACCGTCGACCCGATGCGGCTGCTCATCGTCGAAGGCCGTTCCTACCTCGAAGCCTGGTGCCGCCGGGCCGACGCCGTGCGCCTGTTCCGGCTCGACCGCATCGACGAGGTGACGCAGCTCGGTGAACCGGCCGCGCCGCCGCCGTACGCCGAGCCCACCGACGTGTCGAGCGGCCTGTTCACGCCGCAGCCCGACCAGCTCGTGGCCACGCTCGTGCTGGAGCCGGACGCGCGGTGGCTGGCCGAGTACTACCCGGTGGAGGACGCCGAGGAGCTCGAAGGCGGCCGGATCCGGGTCCGGATGCGTTACGCCGATCGGTCATGGATGGTCCGGCTCCTGCTCGGCCAGGGCGGCGAGGTGCACGTGGAGTCGCCGCCCGATCTCGCGGACCAACTGCGGACACGTGCCCGTCAGGCGCTTGAACTGGCCGGCAACCTCGCGTCAACCTGATGCGGTTAGGCTGCCGGATGTGCAATACATACCGGCCGTAGTGCTTCTGGCCGTCGGCCTGGTGGTCCTCGTCCTGGTGTTGCTGAAGACCGGCAAGGCCGCACGCAAGTTCGCGGTGACGCGTGGTCACGTGAACGCCGAGGTGGGCGCCGCGACGGGCATGCTGAAGGCCCGGAAGGCGGCATTGCGTATCGCTGTCCGTGACCGCTTTCGGCGCGCGGAGATCGATAAGTCCACGGAAGCGTGATGACAGGTAACATGCAAATGAGTTGTGCGACGCGTCAGGAGGAGTCCCGTGGGTAACCTCGGACCGACCGAGTTGATCATCATCGCGGTGGTGATCATCCTGCTCTTCGGAGCCAAGAAGATGCCGGACATGGCCCGTTCGCTGGGTCGCTCGATGCGCATCATCAAGGCCGAGACCAAGGGCATGAAGCAGGACGACCAGGCCGACGGCACCGCCCAGGCGGACACCGCGGCGACCACCGCCACGCCCGCTCCGGCCGTGACGCCGACCCCGGCTCCCGCCGTACCGGTGCAGCTGCCGCAGGCCACGCCTGCCGCGCAGTCGGACGTCGAGAAGATGCAGAAGCAGATCGACGACCTGCAGTCGCAGCTGAAGAGCAACCAGACCGCTCCCACCCAGGCACCCAAGAACGCCTGACAACCGAGAGAGACGGTTCGCACGGTGGCGCGTGATCCGCACCGCCGGGAGTCGCGGCGTTCCCGCAGCCGCAAACACAATCCCGACGGCACGATGAGCCTGAGAGATCACCTGTACGACCTCAGGCACCGGCTGACCCTTGCCCTGATGTTCCTGGCCATCGGAGCCATCTTCGGCTACATCTGGTGGAGCTGGGAGATCTGGAAGGGCGGGTCGCTCGGCAACATCATGATCGCGCCTTACTGTGAGCTGCCCGCGGACCTGAGACTGCCCAAGGACGAGTGCAAGCTGATCCAGAGCACTCCGTTCGAGGCCTTCCTCGTCCGGTTGAAGGTCGGCCTGGGCGCCGGTGCCGTGCTCACCAGTCCGTTCTGGCTGTACCAGATCTGGGCGTTCGTCGCTCCGGGTCTGTACGACAAGGAGCGCAAGTTCGCGCGCACCTTCGTGCTGTTCGCCTCGCTGCTGTTCGTCGCCGGTGCCTTCCTGGCCTACTACGTCGTGCCGCAGGGCCTGGACGTGCTGGTCAGCTTCGGTGGTGACCAGTTCGCCACGGCGCTGCGGGCCAATGACTACTTCTCGTTCATCCTGGTGATGCTGCTGATCTTCGGGGTGAGCTTCGAGCTCCCGCTGGTGATCATCATGCTCAACCAGACCGGTGTGCTGTCGTACGAGAAGCTCAAGCGCTGGCGCCGCGGCTTCTTCTTCGGCCTGTTCGTCTTCGCCGCGATCGCGACACCGGGAACGGATCCGTTCTCGATGCTCGCCCTGTCCGTCGCGATGTGCGTCTTGTTCGAGCTGTCCGTGCAGGTCGCCCGGATCCATGACAAACGCAAGGCCCGGCGTCTGGCCGGTGCCGAGGAGGACTACTCCAACCTCAGCGACGACGACGTGTCGCCGCTGAACCTGCAGACGCACAAGGACCAGGACAACCAGCCGAGCCCGACGCCGACGTCTCCGCCAAGGGATGACAAGCCTGGCTACGACGACGTGACGTAATGCGGGTCGCTCTCGTCGTGATCCCGGCATCGGGACTGGGTGCGGCTGCTCGTGTCTCCGGCACAGTCGCGGCGACGCTGCGTGCCGCGGTGGATCACCTCGACCAGTACATGCCGGGCTCGCCTGACGAAACCGTCGAGATCCTGCGGCGGCTCGTGGCCGACGGCCGGGAATCTGTCGTGATCGTGGGTGGCGACGGCGCCGCCCACGCCGGTGTCCAGGCGTGCGCCGGGACGGAAACCGCGCTCGGCATCGTGCCCGCGGGGACCGGCAACGACCTGGCTCGCGCCCTCGGCTTGCCCAAGGACCCCGCCGTGGCCGCCGCGCAGGTCGCCGCGTCCCTCGCCGACGGCCGCAGGCAGCGCTTCGACCTGGGCAAAGTCGACGGTGGCGGGTGGTTCGCGACCGTGCTGTGCGCCGGTTTCGACTCGGCTGTGAACGAACGGGTGAACCGGATGCGCTGGCCACGCGGCCCGCGCCGCTACGACGTCGCGATCGTCGCCGAACTGGCGGCGCTGCGGTCCTCGTGGCTCGTGGTGGAGACCGAGTCGGACACGCTCGAGCTGCCCGCGAACTCCGTCGCGGTCGGCAACACGCCCTTCTACGGTGGCGGGATCCCGGTCTGCCCGGACGCCGACCCGGCCGACGGCTGGTTCGACGTGACCGTGGTCGGCCAGGCGCACCGCCGTGACCTGGTGCGGATCCTGCCGAGCCTGCGGACCGGCTCGCACGTCGACCACCCCGCGGTGACCACGCTGCGGGCCAGGTCGGTCAGCCTGCGCACCGACGGCGGGTGGATCGGATACGCCGACGGCGAGCGTGTCCGCCAGTTGCCGCTCGACGTCAGCTGCGTGCCCGGCGCCCTGAGCATCATCCCAGGTCAGACGTAGCGGCCGATAGACGCGCCGACTGTCGTAGGTATTCGTTACTGTAGTGGTGTGGCCGCACGCCCTTCGCGTACGCCGGCTGAGGCTTTCCAGGCGGCCAAGCGCCGTTCCGAAAGCCCCGAGCTGGCCGAATTCACCTCCGTGCTCTCTTTCGAGCTCGATCCCTTCCAGATCCAGGCGTGCGAGGCGCTCGAAGCCGGGCACGGTGTGCTCGTCTGTGCCCCGACCGGCGCCGGGAAGACCGTCGTCGGCGAGTTCGCCGTGCACCTCGCGCTGGCCGAGGGCCGCAAGTGCTTCTACACGACGCCCATCAAGGCGCTGTCGAACCAGAAGTTCGCGGACCTGACCGCCCGCTACGGCGCGGGCAAGGTCGGCCTGCTGACCGGTGACTCGTCGATCAACGGCGACGCGCCGATCGTCGTGATGACCACCGAGGTCCTGCGCAACATGCTCTACGCGGGCTCCAACGCGCTCAAGGGCCTGCAGTACGTGGTCATGGACGAGGTGCACTACCTGGCCGACCGGTTCCGCGGCGCGGTGTGGGAGGAAGTCATCCTGCACCTGCCCGAGCAGGTCCGGCTGGTCAGCCTCTCCGCGACGGTCAGCAACGCCGAGGAGTTCGGCGAGTGGCTGGTCGAGGTCCGCGGCGACACCACCATCGTGGTCGACGAGCACCGGCCGGTCCCGCTGTGGCAGCACATGCTGGTCGGGCCGCGGATGATGGACCTGTTCATCGGCGAGGACCCGCTCGGTGAGGCCAGGATCAACCCGCATCTGCTGCGCCGCATCGAAGACACCACGCGCATGCACGCGTGGCAGTCGGCCGGCCGCGGCAAACGGCGCCCGCCGATCAACCGCTCGAGGTTCAAGCCGCCATCGCGGATCGACACCATCCAGCGGCTGGACGGGGCCGGGCTGCTGCCCGCGATCGTGTTCGTGTTCAGCCGGGCCGGCTGCGACGCCGCGGTGATGCAGTGCGCCCGTTCCGGGGTGCGGCTCAACAACGACGCCGAGGTCGTCGAGATCCGCCGGATCGTCAACGCCAGGACCCGTGACCTGCCCGAAGGCGACCTCGGGGTGCTGGGCTACTGGGAGTGGCGCGACGCGCTGGAGCGCGGCTTCGCCAGCCACCACGCCGGCCTGCTGCCCGCGTTCAAGGAGACCGTCGAGGAGTTGTTCGTCCGCGGCCTGGTCAAGGTCGTGTTCGCGACCGAGACGTTGGCGCTGGGGATCAACATGCCCGCGCGCACGGTCGTGCTCGAACGGCTCGTGAAGTACAACGGCGAGGCACACGTCGACCTCACGGCGGGGGAGTACACGCAGCTCACGGGCCGCGCCGGGCGCCGCGGGATCGACATCGAGGGGCACGCGGTCGTGCTCTGGCAGCCGGGCGTGGACCCCAAGCAGGTCGGCGGGCTCGCCTCGACCCGGACATACCCCCTCAAATCGTCGTTCAAGCCCGGGTACAACATGGCGGTCAACCTGGTCGCCCGGCTCGGTGCCGAGGCCGCACGCGGCCTGCTGGAGCAGTCGTTCGCACAGTTCCAGGCGGACCGCTCGGTGGTCGGCGTGTCACGCCGGATCGAGCGCAACCGGGAGGCGCTCGCCGGGTACGCCGAGTCGATGACGTGCCACCTCGGCGACTTCGCCGAGTACGCCGAGATGCGGCGCAAACTCACCGACCGGGAGAAGTCGCTCGCGCGGCAGAACTCGTCCGCGCGCCGGGCTGAGGCGGCAGCGTCGCTCGAACGGCTGCGCAAGGGCGACGTGATCGCTGTGCCGAGTGGCCGCCGATCCGGCCTGGCGATCGTGATCGACCCCGGTCTCGACCCGATGGGCGAGCCGCGTCCGCTGGTGATCACCGAGGACCGGTGGGCCGGGCGGCTGTCGGTGGCCGACTTCCCGCACCCGGTCGAGTCGCTGGGGCGCGTCCGGCTGCCCAAACAGGTGGACATCCGTTCGCCGCGCTCCCGGCGTGACCTCGCGTCCACGTTGCGCAGCACCGGGATCAGCGCGCCCACCCGCGGCAAGCGGCGCTCGGGCCCGGACGACGACGCGGACCTGGCCGCGTTGCGCAGGGCGCTGCGGGCGCACCCGTGCCACGGCTGCCAGGACAGGGAGGCCCACGCGCGCTGGGCCGAGCGCTACCACCGGCTGGTGTCGGAAACCCAGCAGCTGGAACAGAAGGTCGCGGCGACGACGCACTCGCTCGCCCGCAACTTCGACCGGATCCGCAAGCTGCTCACCGAGCGCGACTACCTGGCGGGCGGCGGCGAACACGAGGTCACGCCGCACGGCCGCAGGCTGGCCCGGCTCTACGGCGAGTCGGACCTGCTCGCGGCGGAATGTCTGCGCAACGGCGTGTGGGAAGGGCTGACCCCGGCTGAGCTCGCCGCGGTCGTCTCGGCCCTGGTGTTCGAGGCGCGCCGGGATTCGCCGTTCGAGGCGAGGGTGCCGCAGGGCGCGGTGACCGACGCGCTGGCGCAGACCGCGCAGCTGTGGGCGGACCTGAACGAAGACGAACGGCGGCACAAGCTCGACCGCACCCGCCAGCCGGACGCCGGATTCGCGTGGCCGGTATTCCGCTGGGCGCGGGGCGAATCGCTGGAGCGCGTCCTCACGGCGGCCGAATCGGCTGGCCAGGAGCTCACGGCCGGTGATTTCGTGCGGTGGTGCCGTCAGGTGATCGACCTGCTCGACCAGATCAAGGACGTGGTCGGCGGCGACTCCGACCTCGGCGCGACGGCGGCACAGGCCGTGTCGGACATCCGGCGCGGGGTGGTCGCCGCGGGAACATCGTGAGTGGTACCAGAGACAGCGTAGTCACGGCGTGTGTTCGGCCACGGCTCGGAAACACCTGCCGGGTCGAGTGGGGAAATCTCCATGACCTGTGGTTGGATCGCGCCGAATGCTGCATAAGTACACCGGAGGCAAAGCATGAGCAGCCCGTACGGGCCCGGCGGGAACGACCCGCAGCAGTGGGGGCAGCAACCTCAGCAGCCCTACGGCACACCGTCGGGTGGCTTCCCTGCCCAGCAACCGGGGGGATACCCCCAGCAGCCAGGGCAGCAGCCGCAGCACGGTGGTTATCCGCAGCAACCCACGGCACCTTACGCCCAGCCGCAGGAGCAGTCGCCCTACGGTCAGCCGCAGGAGCAATCACCCTACGGCCAGCAACAGCAGCAGTACCCGGGTTATGGCCAGCAGCAACAGCCGTACGGTGATCAACAGCAGCAGTACGGCGGCTACCAGCAGCAGCAGCAACAGCAGTACCCGGGTGAGCAGCCGAAGAAGAAGTCCGGCGCGATGCTGTGGGTCATCATTGCCGTGGTCGTGGTCATCGCCGCGGCGGTGGTCGTGCTCGGGTTCGTGACGCCCGGGTTCTTCAACAAGCGTGTCCTCGACAAGACCGGCGTCGAGGCCGGTGTGGTGAAGATCCTCAAGGAGCGTTACCAGACGGAAGCCACGAACGTGTCGTGCCCGGCCGACAAGGAAGTCAAGGTCGGCAACTCGTTCGAGTGCACCCTGAAGGCCGACGGCAAGGACACCACGGTGACGATCACCGTCAAGACCGACAGTGACAAGCCGGAGTACGAAGTCAGCCAGCCCAAGTAAAAATCGGTCGAACGACGAAGTCGGGCATGACACCATCGGCTGTCATGCCCGACTTCGCTGTTCGTGTGCTCACCGAAGACGCCGAGATACGAGCAGCCCATTCGGTGCTGCGCGTGGCGCTGCATTCCCCGCCGTTGAGCGACTCCGACTGGGAATCGACCAGGCCGACATACGCGCCGAAACGCTACTTCGGTGCGTTCGCAGGCGATGTCGCCGTCGGTTCGACCTACATCTACGACGCCGAGATCGCGGTTCCCGGTGGCCGGACGCTGCCGATGTCCGGGCTGTCACGGGTCGGGGTGCGCGCGGACTACCGCAGGCGCGGTGTGCTGACCGAGTTGATGCGCTTCCAGTTCGCCGACGCCAGGTCCAACGGGCAGGTACTGTCCACCTTGCACGCCAGTGAGACCGGGATCTACGGCCGGTTCGGTTACGGCATCGGGACTTTCTCGCGTGAGCTCCAGCTGTTCAGGCCGCGGTTCCGCGCGGACGTACCGCGATCGGGGCACGTGCGGATGCTGTCGAGTGAGGAAGTGCTGGCCCAGATCCAGCCGTTGTACAAGCGAATCGGCTTGTACCGCCCCGGAATGATGAG
This sequence comes from Kibdelosporangium phytohabitans, assembly GCF_001302585.1. GTDB lineage: Bacteria > Actinomycetota > Actinomycetes > Mycobacteriales > Pseudonocardiaceae > Kibdelosporangium > Kibdelosporangium phytohabitans. The sequence goes on from NZ_CP012752.1 coordinate 4,456,224, forward strand.
CCGTGGCCGCGATTGGTGGGCGGTCCAGGTCGACAACGCGATGCGTGGCGGCGAGCCGTACCTCGTGGCCGTGCACACCGGGCTGGACGGTGAGGACGACGGGTATGTGGTGTACAGGGCCATCCCGGACGAGTCCTATGTGGGCACGGACTTCGGTGCGACGATCGAGGTCTGGGACCTCAACGGCGTGAACCAGGGCGCCCGCAACGACTTGTGGCGTTTCCTGGTCGAACTCGACCTGGTCAAGGACATCCGGGCGCACGCGCGGCCGGTGGACGAGCCGGTCGGCCTGCTGCTGGAAGATCCGCGGTCGTGCATGACCCGCAACATCGACGACGAGGCATGGGTTCGTCTGGTCGACGTACTCGCCGCGCTGGAGGCGCGAACGTACGGTAACGCTGGTCCCGTTGCGGTGGCGGTGGATGACGCGTTCCTGCCGGAGAACTCGGGCACGTATCTGATTTCCCGTGACGGTGTCACGAAGACCTCCGCGCAGCCGCACCTGACGATGGACGTCGCCACGCTGGGGAGCGTGTACTTCGGCGCGTGGCCGCCGTCGACGCTCGCCGGGACCGGCCGGATCGGCGTGCACGACCCCGCCGCGCTCGCGCGTGCCGACCAGCTGTTCCGCATCGACTCGATCCCGTGGTGCGGCACTGGTTTCTGAGATTCCTACGCCGACGTAGCGCGATCGAGTTAATCCCAACTCTGGTTGGGATGAACTCGTCGCCGCGCGGTTAGCCTCACGGAGAAGCAGAACACGAGCACGGGTGAGGGTGAGGGTGACCGACGCGACGGCCGAATGGGTACCGACCGGCATCGACGAGGAGGTGCCGAGCGCGGCACGCGTCTACGACTACCTGCTCGGCGGCGGGCACAACTTCAGTGCGGACCGCGTTCTCGCCGAGGAACTGGTGAAAGTGATGCCCGCTCGTGAGATGGCGCGGATGAACCGCCAATACCTGCACCGCGCCGTGCGATTCCTGGTGAGCGAGGGAATCACGCAGTTCCTCGACCTCGGCTCGGGCATTCCCACCGTCGGCAACGTGCACGAGGTCGCCCAGCGGCTGGACCCGGCGGCCCGTGTGGTCTATGTGGACAATGAGTCGGTCGCGGTCGCGCACAGCGAGATGATCCTGCGCGGCAATTCCGCCGCGGCGGCGATAGCGGCCGACATGCGCGAACCGGAAACCATCCTCGGCAACGCGCGAGTCAGCGAACTGATCGACTTCTCCCGGCCAGTTGGCCTGCTGATGGTGGCCGTAACGCAGTTCATCGCGGACGAGGACGACCCCTGGACGATGGCGCGGCGTTATCAAACCGCCCTCGCGCCGGGCAGTTACATGGCCCTGTCGGCGTTCACGTGGGACAACGCCCCCGATGCCATGCGTGCGGCGATCGAGGTGTTCGCCAACAGCCGCGATCCCCTGCACCCGCGGACCCGTGACCAGATCCTCCGGCTGTTCGGCGATTTCACCTTGGTCGAACCAGGTCTGGTCTACACACCGGAATGGCGCCCGGAACGCCCGGACGACAGCGCGGAGACACCCCAGTCGAACCTCTACGCGGGTGTCGCGATCAAGAATTGATCATTCCCGTGCACTGCTACAGGTCTCCGACATGCTGTGGGAACGGTCGCTGGGTGCGAAACACCGTACGGAAGCGAAGTCGGAGACCTCCGTGCGCAGTACAAGAAGGCACGCGAATACGCGGCGACCATAGCGAGCGAGATTCCCCGTGATCTTCCGGACTTCACGGTCCACGACATAACCCACGCCGACGCGCCCCGGGAAACTGCCGGCACCATCTGCGGCCCGGGAGTACAAGCTGACGCCGACGGGAACAAGCTGTTGCGTGAGCTGCACGCTGAACGAGCCGCGGCGATTCCGATCTCGGCCTTCGGTGAGTACTACCTGATCCAGGACCGCGACCTGCGTGACCAGTACGGCGAGCTGGCGGGCCGGATAGCCGCGAGCCACGGCTGGGACATCGACCGGGTCACCGAAGAGTTCGGGACGATGAAGCTCGGTGCGCCGGGAACGATGAACAGCGCCTGGACCGTTGACCCGTTGCTGCTGGCGTGCATCATCCGCGTGGCCGACGCGAGCCATCTCGACTCCCGCCGCGCACCGGGGTTCCTGCGTGCGCTGCGTCGCCCGGAAGGCATGGCCCGATCGCACTGGATCTTCCAGGAGCGCCTGCAACGCCCACAGGTCGTGGACGACCGGCTGGTGTACACGACCACCCGGCCCTTCACGCAGGACGAGCACGACGCGTGGTGGCTCTGCTATGACGCCTTGAGCATGGTCGACCGTGAGCTTCGCGCGGTTGACGCCGTGCTGGCCGACGCCGGTCGCCGCCGCCTCGCAGCGCGCTCCGTGGCCCGGGTGGATTCGCCCAAGCGGTTCGCCGAGAACATCAAGGTTCGCGATTGGTATCCGATCGACGGGCGTGTGCGGGTCGGTGACGTGATCCAGTTGGTGAAGAAGCTGGGCGGCAGCGAGCTCTACGGCAACGACCCGCATGTCCCGCTTCGCGAGCTCATCGCCAACGCCGCGGACGCTGTTCGTGCCAAGACAGCCCTGCTTCGCAAGAAGGGGTACAGCCCATCCGGAGCGCACGGTGACATCACGGTCAGGATCGAGCGTGTCGGTGCCGATGAATGGCTTTCGGTGCGCGACACCGGCATCGGTATGTCTCCGCATGTCATGACGGAAGCGCTGCTGAGCTTCGGGTCGTGGTACTGGAATCCGAGGACGCGCGGACCGACATCCCGGGCCTGTTGTCCGCCGGGTTCAAACCGACCGGGCAGTACGGGATCGGCTTCTTCTCGGTGTTCATGATCGGGTCGCACATCAAGGCGGTCTCGCGGCGGTACGACGCGGCGATGTCCGAAACGCACGTTCTCGAGTTCATCGACGGCCTGGAAAGCAGGCCGATATTGCGGAAGGCGAACGCTACTGAAAGGCTCCTCAGCGGTGGCGCGGTAGTTCACGTCAAATTGGGTAACGGGTTGCCGGTCGGATGGGCGACGGTTCGTGTGTCTCGGCCGGCCGAATCTTTTGTGGCGGATTTGTGTGCGTGGTTGTGTCCCGCGTCGGATGTTGATATCACTGTGATTGATGAAGATTATTCTGCCAGGGTCGTGACGGCGAATGACTGGTGAACTGCCGCCGAATCGATTGCTGCAACGAATCTACTCGCATTCTCCTGCGCTGGATGGCGTGGCTCCTGGCCTGACTGATGTCGTTGTCGACGGTGAGATCGTCGGCCGCGCGGTGTTGGTCGGGAATAGTGAGAAATACGGATTTGAGGCACCTGTCATTGTCGGTGGCTTGCGAACGAATTCTGCCCTTCTGGGCATTGTGGAGATTTTTGTTGGGAAATCCCTCAAGGCTGCGCGGGATGAGGCGGAACCGATTTTTTCAAGAGTGCGCTGAGTGAGTGGGCCAATGTACAGGCGATACGGTGCTCCAAGTACCTGATGGTGGGCTCACCCTGGCGTGGCCGCGATTGTCGCGGACGTGAGCGGTCATCCTGGACCGCTCAAGATCGCAAGGACGTCGACCGGGTGGCTCAGTTCGCCTGAACTCGTTGAATACGCTTCGAGTCGGCAGAAGATCTCATTCACTTCCGGCTCCTTGTGGGTGGGGCCGGATCGGGATCCGAGAGATGTCGGGTTGAGCGATGGTGTCGTTTTTACCGAAATGGCATCGACTCCTCTGTTGGGTCGAGCTGGGGGCCCATCTTTCGAAACTGCGTGGAGGTGGACAGCGCGTTGGAACAGTCGTGATCCGGCGCTGTTTCCGCATTCTGAACCGTTGGTCGAACATGTGATTCGGCTTGTCGCCACGGCGTGGGATGTGAATGGGAAAGCGGTGTATGCCGGATTGAGATCGCTGTACGGTGGCACCTTCCGGTACGCGGATGTCGGTGTAGTTGACGGCCGTCCGGTTCGAGCTCACTGTCTTGTGTTTTCTCGTTCCGATTTTTGCGATGAATGAATCACCTACCTGGATCGCCCGGTGTGCTCGCTTCGGAACGTCGGCTGTGCTGAGGGGAAAGTGGGGGCGGAATGTCGGACTCGTCGCGTCGGGATGACGACCTTGAGGAGTTGCGCAGGCTGGTCGACCAGCAGGTGATGCCGCTGGTGGACTGGTATCAGCGCAAGAAGCGATGGCCGCGGCGGTTCCACAAGTTCACGGCCGGAACGGTGATCGTTCTGGGTGCGGTGATCCCGATCGCGTCCGTCCTGCCGGGCAGCACCGCCACCCGGGTGATCATCGGGGCGATCGGGGTGGCGATCACGGCGATTTCGAGTCTGTCCGCCTCCTACGACTGGCACCGGAAATGGCGGTTGTCCTCGATCGCGCAGAATCTGGTCGAGTCCCACCTGGCCACGTGGGAGCTGGCGATGACCAAGGCGCGGCTGGCGCCCTCCCCGGTGAGCATGGATGACGCGATCGCCGCGACCGAGGCGTTGATCACCGCGGCCAATCGGGCCCGCAACGAGGAGACGCGGGGGTATTTCGAGGATCAGCGGGAGATTTCGGCGCCCCGCCTCGACCGGTCCACCGGGATGCCGGGCGGAAGTTGATCAGTTCGCCCGGGTTGTTTGCCGGTGTTTACTCCTTGACAACGCCGTCGCACTAGGATCCATTGGTGGATGCCGCCGGTTGGTAATTCGCTGGCGGTGTGGCATGTGCGTGCCAGGCGACGAGGGGCAGAGTGGTGACCAGCGTTCGAACTGCGGACGACGATCCTGCGTGGGACGGCTTGCACGGTGCTGAGCGGTACGCGGCTTGTATGCGTGCGGCCAGAACCGGGAACCGGATCGCGCGGGCGACCCTGGTCAAGGACCTCACCCCGCTGGTCTGGCACGTCGCGCGAGGTAACGGCTTGGACCGCACGCTCGCTGAGGATGTCGTGCAGACGGTCTGGCTCGCGCTCTTCAGCCACCTCGACTCCCTCGCGGAGCCGAAGGCGCTGGCGAGCTGGCTGATCACGACCACCCGCCGCGAGGCGCAGCGCGTGCGCACGACCAAGAGCGCGACCGACGTGCCGCTGACCGACGAGCTGGCCGAGCAGTTGCCGAGCACCCAGCCGCAGCCGGAGGACGAGGCGGTCCGTTCGGACCGCGACATCAGGTTGTGGCGCGCGTTCAACGAGCTGTCGGAGAAGTGCCAGGAGTTGCTCCGGCTGACCGTGCTCGGTGGCCGTGCCGAATACCGCCTGGTGGCTGAGGCCACGGGCATGAAGCGTGGCGCCATCGGCCCGACGAGGGGCCGCTGTCTCACCACGCTGCGGAAGTTGCTGGACACCGAAGGGGGCGGCGGATGACGAAGATCGATCCGACGGGAGGCCAGGTGTATCCCGACGACGAGATCCTCTCCGACCTCGACAGGCTGATGGACGAGTTCGACCCGCCGCCCGCCGGACTGATCGAGCGGGTGCAGTTCGCGATCGAACTGGAAGACCTCGACGTCGAGGTGGCCCGCTGGGAACGCGCGGACGCCATGGCAGGCGTGCGCGGCGCCGAGGACCAGGGCACGATCACGTTCACCGTCGGCGACCTGATGGTGATGATCAACCTGACCAGGCTCGGCGACAACAACCAGATAGACGGCTGGCTGGTGCCCCCGGGCGAACACGCCGTGGAAGTCCGTGTCGCCGGCCACGGCTCCCACGACACGCGCTCGGACGAGGACGGCCGGTTCGTCCTCGACTGCGTGCCCAGGGGGACGACGCAGATCGTCATCCAGTTCGAGGGCCCGCCCAACCGAACCGTCATCACCCCGACGGTCCTGCTCTGAACTACCCGGCGATCGCCTTCAGCAGGCGGTCGACCGACGCGCCCAGGTCCCACTTCTCCTTGAGCGCCATGACCCGGTCGGGATCGGCGGGCACGGACGGCACCTTGTCCTCGCGGTCCATGACGACCGGAGCGTCCACCGCGACAGCGACCACCGTGGGCGCGGCGTCCAGGTAGTCGGCTGACGCGAGCAGGTTCGTCTGTGCGCGTTTCGGGATGCGCTTGTCGCCCGCCGCGGCGGCTTCGCGCAGGGCGGGCAGCGAACCGAATTCACGGATCAGCTTGGCAGCTGTCTTCTCACCGATCCCCGGCACGCCGGGCAGGCCGTCCGACGGGTCGCCGCGCAGCACCGCCATGTCCGCGTAGCGCGGGCCGGTGTCCTCGGCAGGCAGGTCGTACTTCTCCGCCAGTTCCGCCGGGCCGATCGCCTCGACCTTGTTCCAGCCCCGTCCGACGTACCAGACCGTCGCCGGGGTGGGGGTGTGGCGCACCACCTGGAACATGTCGCGGTCGCCGGAGACGACCTCGACCGGATCGGTCCGTTCCCGGTGCACGAGCGCGCCCATCACGTCGTCGGCCTCGTAGCCGATGGCTTCCGCCGTGCACAGGCCGAAGGCGTCCAGCAAGTCCAGGATGATCGGGACCTGCGGCGACAGCAGGTCGGGCACGTCTTCCTCGATCCCGTCGCCTTCCTCGGCCACCCGGTGTGCCTTGTAGGTCGGCAGCGCCTCCACGCGGAACGCCGGTCGCCAGTCGGCGTCCAAACAGGCCACGAGGCGCGTCGGACGGCGGTCGGTGAGGATGCGCGCGACGGTGTCGGTGAAGCCGCGCACGGCGTTCACCGCTGTGCCGTCCGGTGCCCGCATGGAGTCGGGCAGGGCGTAGAACGCGCGGAAGTACAGGCTGGCGGAGTCGAGCAGCGCGAGCGTCACGGGTGCAGCTTAGGCGGGCGGCGGTGCTGTCGTGGCGCGGACGATGAGTTGCGTGTCGAGATCGACCTGGCGGACGTCGGCCGAGCCGGAGTTGAGGCCGTCGAGCAGGAGGTCGACCGCGAGCGTCCCGGCGGGCGCCAGCGGCATCGCCACGGTCGTCAGCGGTGGCGAACACAGCTCGGCGAACATCAGGTCGTCGAAGCCGGTGACACTGACCTCCCCGGGCACGCTGATGCCGCGGTCGCGCAGTCGCGCGAGCACGCCGAGCGCCATGATGTCGTTGTACGCCATGATCGCCGTCGGTTCTGTTGCCAGCGCGAGGTCACACGCCTGCAAGCCGCCCTCATAGCGCGGCGGGAACGGGCCGAGTTCGATCAGGTCGACGCCGTGCTGCTGGGTCGCCAGCCGCAAGCCGCGCCTGCGTTCCTTGTTCGACCACGAGGTGCGGGGACCGTTGAGGTACACCAGCTTGCGGTGGCCGAGCGCGACCAGGTGGTCAACGATCTGACGCATCCCCGACGCGCTGTTCATCAACGCGGCGGGCACGCCCCGCAGCCGCCGGTTCAGCATCACCAGCGACGTGATGCCCGCGGCCTCGTAGAGCAGGGTGTCGTCGATGCCGGGCGAGCAGACGATGACGCCATCCACCTGTTTGGCCATCGCGCGCACGAGTTGTTCCTCGGTGGTGCGGTCCTCGTCGCTGTCCGCGACGAACACGGCGTAGTCGGCCTGCCGCGCGCGAGCCTGCACACCCTTGAGCACACCGGTGAAGAACGGGTTGTTCAGATCCGGGACGACGATGCCGAGGTTGCCGGTGCGCCCGGTGATCAGCCCGCGGGCAGCGCGGTTGGGCTGGTACCCCAGCTGCGCCGCCGCGTTGAGGACACGCTCACGCGTCGCGGGACGAACCAAATCGGGGGAGGACAACGCCCGTGACACCGTGGCAACCGAGACTTGAGCTTCCCGCGCGACGTCGCGGATGGTAACCGCCACCGGGCACACCTCCACTTGTCGCTTTGCACGAATGGTACCGGCCGATGTAACGCGGGACCGGTACCGGGGCACCGGCACGGCGGTTGCGACGTGCAGCGCGTTGACCGTGAAGCCCCACGAATGGAAACATTAAGAAAACGTTTACATGCTGTGCCGGTGAAAGGAAAGAGGTATGGACGCGCTCCGCTCGGTAGTGTTGATCAACGCAACACCGTTCGACGCCACCGGGGCGGTGGCCACGAAGGACTACGCGCACGTCCTGGACCGCGCGATGGCAGCGGGGATAGAGGCGGTGACGCCGAACGGGAACACCGGCGAGTTCTACTCACTCACACCGGACGAACTGGACACAGCGCTAGCCGTAACCGTCGAAACGGCAAAAGGCCGCGCGACAGTCGTAGCAGGAGTAGGCCACGAACTCGGCCGCGCGACCAAGATGGCCACAGCAGCACGAGACGCAGGCGCAGAAGCGGTCATGGTCCACCAACCCGTACACCCGTACCTGTCAGAGGAAGGCTGGGTCGCCTACCACCGCGCGATAGCCAACGCCGTCCCATCCCTGGGCGTGGTCTGCTACCTGCGAAGCCCACATATCAGCCCACGGGCCGTACGCAGGCTGGCGGTCGAATGCCCGAACGTCGTCGCCGTGAAGTACGCGGTCCCCGACGCGATCGCATTCGCGGAGATGGTCTCGCAGACCGCATCCGAAGGCGCGGAACGCCTGGTCTGGCTCTGTGGACTAGCGGAGTCCTGGGCCCCCTTCCTCTGGATAGCGGGAGCGGAGGGCTTCACAACGGGGCTGGGCAGCGTGGCGCCAGAGCTCTCGTTGCGACTGTTCAACGAACTCGAAGCAGGAAACCCGAAGTCGGCAATGCGGTTGTGGCGAAAGCTGAAGCCGTTCGAAGACCTACGCGCACGACACGGGAACGCCTACAACGTATCGGCGGTGAAGGAAGCATTGGCACAGCTGGAGATGTGCCGCAGGGATGTGCGCCCACCGATCAGCGAGCTGCCGGAAGCAGAACGCGCAGAAGTGGGAAAAACCCTGCGAGAATGGGGAATCAAAGACTGAGGACGACAGATGTGCAAGTCGAGGCAAGCCGGTACGACCGCAGCCCAACGCAACAAACGCGCAAGCGCATGCCAACCTCGAGCGGCGACCGCGCAAGCATGCAACCAGCGACAGCGGCAACCGCAGGCCGAGCCACCGCGGCAAGCGCGGAAAAGGGCTTCGGGCAGGAGCGCCCACGCCCCGAAACACACCAAGGACCCAGAGCGCAAAGCCTCCTGCCCAGAGGTCACCCCCGGTGAGGGGAAGCTCGTTCCGTGCAGGAAAACCAGCAAAGACGCGAGCCGAACAAAGATCTGCCCGAAGAAACCAGAAGAACGGAGCGAAGCGAAACCGACTCAAGTGGCATCCGGCTCGGGAACGCTGCCCGCACCGGAAAGGAAGTCGAAGTCACATCCCTGGTCGGCCTGGGTGATGTGCTGGGCGTGCAAAGCGGCGTAACCACGCGGAAAGACACTATCCGGCCGCACCCATGCCGCCCGCCGCCGGGAAAGTTCCGCGTCCGTGACATCGAGGCTCAGTGTGCGCGCGTCCACATCGAGCGTGATCGGATCGCCGTCCGCAACCAGTGCCAGAGGACCGCCGATGTGAGATTCCGGAGCCACGTGCAGCACGCACGTACCGAAACTCGTCCCACTCATCCTGGCGTCGGAAATCCGGACCATGTCCCGAACGCCTTGACGCAGAAGGCTTTGGGGGATGGGCAGCATGCCGTGTTCCGGCATCCCGGGCCCGCCGACCGGCCCGGCGCCGCGCAACACGAGCACGGACGACGGTGTCACCGGCACTGTGTCGATGTCTCGCTGCATCTGGGCGTACGAATCGAAGACAACGGCGGGACCGGTGTGGCGCATCAAGGATGGGTCCGCGGCGATGGGTTTGATCACCGCACCGGACGGCGCCAGGTTGCCGTGCAGCACAGCCAATCCGCCTCCGGACGCCAAGGGGTTGTCCAACGGGCGGATCACCTCAGGATCGTGGACTTCAGCACCCGCAAGACATTCGCCGAGCGTCCGGCCGTCGGCGGTCAGGCGTGACGTGTGCAGCCACGGTCGCAGCAACGCCAGCAGCGCGCGTAACCCGCCCGCGTAGTAGAAGTCTTCCATGAGGAAGCGACCGCTTGGCTGGATGTCGGCCAGCACTGGCACCGCGCGGTCGAAGTCCGGAAGCGACAGTGGGACTCCCGCTCGTCGTGCCATCGCGATCAGGTGGATCACGGCGTTCGTCGATCCGCCGAGCCCCAGGACTGTCACGACCGCGTCCGCGAAGGCTTCGGCCGTCAGCAACGTGCCCGGTGTCAGGTCTTCCCACACCATCCCCACGATCCGGGCACCACTTGCCGCCGCCATCCGTGTGTGGGCCGAGTCGACTGCCGGGATGGTGGCCGCTCCCGGCAACGTCATCCCCAGCACTTCGGCGACCGACGTCATCGTGGACGCTGTTCCCATCGTCATGCAGTGACCCGGCGACCGCGCCAGGCCTTCCTCCAGTTCGGCCAAGTGATCGTCGGTCACGATGCCCGCACGTTTGTCGTCCCATGCGCGCCACATGTCGCTGCCGCTGCCCAGCGTTCTGCCGCGCCAGTTCCCGCGCAGCATCGGGCCCGCTGGGACGAAGATCGACGGTATCCCTGCTGAGGTCGCGCCCATCAGTAACGCGGGTGTGGTTTTGTCGCAGCCGCCCATCAGTACCGCGCCGTCCACCGGGTAGGACCGCAGCAGCTCCTCCACCTCCATGGCGAGCAGGTTGCGGTAGAGCATCGCCGTCGGCTTCTGAAACGTCTCACCGCACAACGCGCTCGCGGGCAGCTCGATCGGATAACCGCCTGCCTGCCATACGCCTCGTTTGACAGCTTCGGCGCGCTCGCGCAGGTGTATGTGGCATGGGTTGATCTCGCTCCAGGTGTTCACGATGCCGATCACCGGTTTTCCGGTGTGTTCGGCCGCCGCGATGCCCAGCTGCCTCGTGCGCGCCCGGTGGCTGAACGACCGCAGTCCTTCGCCGCCATACCAACGATGGCTGCGCAGCTGCTGGCGGGATTTGCCGGTCATCGCACCTCCACGGAAAGAAGTAAACGTTTACAAGTTTTCAGCAACACATAGTTGCATGACGAACGACCATTGCCGAAGGCCTACCGCCGTGGTGCAGTGGTGCGTCGGCGCGAAGGAGGGAAATGAGACGGCGCTTGCCGCTGCTTGCCTTGCTCGGTGCGTTCGGAATCTCGCACGCCGGATCGGTCATGACGCTGCTCGCGATTCCGTGGTTCGTCTTGCAGACCACGGGAAGCGGGCTGCAGACCGGTGTGGTGACGGCGGCGGAGACGGTCGGTCTCCTCGCGTCGTCCATTCTGTCCGGACCTGTGATCGACCGGTTCGGCGCACGCGGGATCAGCGTGCTCGCCGACGTCGCCGCGGCGGTCGCGGTCGGTACGATCCCGCTCGCGAACGCCACTGTCGGTCTATCGCTTCCACTACTGACTGTCCTAGCCGGACTCGCCGGGCTCACCCGGGCGCCCGGCGACACCGCCAAACGAGTGTTACTGCCCGGTGCGATCTTCCTCGCGGGCATGTCGCTCGAACGCGGATCCGGCGCGGCCGACGCGATGATCCGCATCGGCCGCACGCTCGGCGCGCCACTCGCGGGCACGATGATCGTCGTGATCGGGGCGCCCGGTGTGCTGCTGCTCGACGCCGCCACGTTCCTGGTCGTCGCCTTGGTCACCGCGCTGTTCGTCCGGGTCCGTGAGGAGGCGTTGCTGACCGAACCGGGCGGGTACTTCGGCTGGCTGGCCAGCGGCCTGCGCTACGTCCGCCGCGACCGGCTGATCCTCGCGATCATCGCCACGGTCACGATGATGAACGCGCTCGACGCGGGCATGAACGCCGTCCTGCAACCCGCCTTCGCCTCACGGGTGATGGACAGCAGCCTGCTGCTCGGCGAACTGATGGGCGTGTTCGGCCTCGGCGCGGCGGCGGGCAGCGTCGCCTACGGCTGGTGGGGTTCACGGTGGGGCCGCTGGACGACCTTCGCCGTCTGTGCCCTGCTCGCTGGGGCACCCCGGTTCGTGCTGCTGTGGATGGAGCCGTCGGTGCCGTTGCTGCTGTTCGGGTTCTTCGTCTGCGGGCTCGCCGCGGGCAGCCTCAACCCCGTGCTGGTCACCGTCGAACTGATGCGGATCCCGCCGCACCTGCGGGCCAGGGTGCTCGGCGCGGGGGAGGCGGGCGTGCTGGCGATGATGCCGGTCGGCGCACTCGCCGCAGGCGTCATGCTGGACGGGATGGGGCTGGGCGCGACGTTGCTCACGTTCGCCGCCGTCTACGCCCTGACCACGTTGAGCCCGGTCGCGTTCCGCGTGTGGCGGCAGATGGACGACCACCGCATCCCAGCCCCCGCGCGGCAACCGGTCGCGGTTTAGGCTTCGAGTCATGTCGTCCTCCACCGCGCCTGTGCCAGCACCCGAGATCCTCCGCAGCCGACTGGAGCGTGCCCGGCAAGCCGCCGCCGACGCGGGCTTCGACGCACTGCTCGTGACGCCGGGATCGGACCTGCGCTACCTGCTCGGCGCGGTCGGTGGGTCCTTCGAGCGGTTGACCTGCCTGGTGCTGCCGGTGTCGGGACAGGCGACGCTGGTCGTCCCCAAGCTGGAGCTGCCCGGCTACGAGCACCTGCTGGTCGACGAGCTCGGAGTGGACGCCGCCACGTGGGTCGACGGCGTGAACCCGGCCGAGCTGGCCGCGGGGCTGCTGAAGTCCCCGAAACGGGTGGCGGTCAGCGACTTCACCCCGGCGCTGCACGTGCTCGGCCTGCGTGACGCGCTGGCCGGTGCCGAACAGCAACTGGCCGGGCCGGTCATCCGCGAGCTGCGGATGCGCAAGGACATCAGCGAGGTCGACTCGCTGCGCGAGGCCGGTGCCGCGATCGACCGCGTGCACGCCCGGATGGGCGAGTTCCTGCGCGCGGGCCGGACCGAGAACGACGTCGCCGCCGACATCGCCGACGCGATCGTCGCCGAGGGCCACACGGTGGCCGAGTTCGTGATCGTCGGCTCCGGCCCGAACGGCGCCAGCCCGCACCACGGCTCGTCCGACCGCGTGATCGAGCACGGCGACGTCGTCGTGATCGACATCGGCGGCTCGGTCGCCGAGGGCTACAACTCGGACTCCACCAGGACGTACGCCATCGGCACGCCCCGCGACGAGGACGTCGCCAAGACCTACGCCGTGCTCCAGCAGGCCCAGCAGGCCGCCGTGGACGCGGTCCGGCCGGGCGCGACCGCGCAGGACATCGACCGCGCCGCCCGCGCGGTGATCGCCGACGCCGGCTTCGGCGAGTACTTCATCCACCGCACCGGCCACGGCATCGGCCTGGACGTGCACGAGGAGCCGTACATCGTCGAGGGCAACGACCTGGTCCTGGAGGAGGGCATGGCCTTCAGCGTCGAGCCGGGCATCTACCAGTCCGGCCGGTGGGGCGCGCGGATCGAGGACATCGTGGTCGTCACGGCCGACGGTGTCGAGTCGCTCAACACCCGCCCGCACGAGCTGGTGGTGCTCGGCGAGTGAGCACACCCCAGCACCTGGAACCGCTCGACCAGGCCATCGTGCGTGAGCTGGCGGCCGACGGCCGCTGCAGCTTCACCGACCTGGCCGAGCGGGTCGGACTGAGCGTGTCCGCCGTGCACCAGCGAGTCAGACGGCTGGAGCAGCGCGGCGTGATCCGCGGGTACACCACGCGGCTGGACGCCGACGCGATCGGCCTGCCGCTGACGGCGTTCGTGTCGCTGACGCCGATCGACCCCGCGGCACCGGACGACTACCCGCAACGGCTCGCGCACATCTCGGCGATCGAATCGTGCTATTCGGTCGCCGGTGACGAGTCGTACATCCTCCTGGTCCGCGTCGGTACGCCCGCGGACCTGGAGGACCTGTTGCGCCAGGTCCGGGAAGCGGCGAAAGTGTCCACACGCACCACGGTCGTGCTGTCCACGCCGTACGAGGCACGCCCGCCTGCCCTCTAGGCGCTCCGATCAGTCATTCCCCAACAGGGGGTTGAACTGGGAGGATGCGCCGGTGTTCCGAATCAAACGCGCCGACCACCCGGTGGACCAGCTGCCACCGTTTGGTCAGACGGCCGCGCTGGGGCTGCAGCACGTGCTGGCGATGTACGCGGGCGCCGTCGCCGTCCCGCTGATCGTCGGTGGCGCGCTGGGGATGTCCAAGGCCGACATCGGCTACCTGATCAACGCGGACCTGCTGGTGTCCGGTGTGGCCACGCTGATCCAGTGCCTCGGGTTCTGGCGGTTCGGCGCGCGGCTGCCGCTGATGCAGGGTTGCACGTTCGCCGCCGTCACCCCGATGGTGCTGATCGGCAAGAGCGAGGGGATCACCGCGATCTACGGCGCGGTGATCGTCTCCGGTGTGGTCGCGGTCCTGCTCGCGCCGCTGTGGGGCAGGTTGCTGAGGTTCTTCCCGCCGCTGGTGACCGGGACGGTGATCACGATCATCGGTCTCGCGCTGATCCCGGTGTCGGTGAACTGGGCGGCGGGCGGGGTCGGCTCGCCGAGCTTCGGCGCGCCGCGCAACCTCGCACTCGCTCTCGGTGTGCTGCTGCTCGTCCTTGTGGTGCAACGGTTCGCGCCGCCCGCGCTGAGCCGCATCTCGGTGCTCGTCGCCATCGTCGCCGGGACGGTCGTGGCGATCCCGCTGGGGTTCACGGACTTCTCCGGCGTCTCGGACGCGCCGGTGTTCGGCATCAGCACGCCGTTCCACTTCGGACTGCCGAGCTTCGACGTCGCCGCCGTGGTCGCGATGGTCGTCGTCATGCTGGTCACGATGACCGAGACCACCGGTGACATCCTCGCGGTCGGCGAGATGGCGGGCCGCCCGGTCGACGGCAAGCGGCTGGCCGGCGGACTGCGCGCCGACGGGCTGTCCACTGTGCTCGGTGGCGTGTTCAACACGTTCCCGTACACGGCGTTCGGGCAGAACGCGGGCCTGGTCGGGCTGACGAAGGTGTACAGCAGGTTCGTCGTCGCGGCGGGCGGCGGGATACTGGTGATCCTCGGCCTGTTCCCGATCCTCGGCGAGGTCGTCGCCAGGGTCCCCGCGCCGGTGCTCGGCGGTGCCGGCATCGTGATGTTCGGGACGGTCGCGGCGATCGGCGTCAAGATGCTGGCCAAGGTCGCGTTCGACAACAACGGCAACCTGATGGTCGTCGCGGTGTCACTGGGCATCGGGCTGATCCCGACCGCCGTGCCGACCATCTACGAGCACTTCCCGACCTGGTTCCGCACCGTGATGGAATCGGGGATCAGCGCGGGCGCGGTGTCGGCGGTCGTGCTGAACCTGCTGTTCAACCACTTCCGCGGGAAGAAGAAGGCTGCCGGGTCATGAGCCGACGGTCGGTGCGGCGTGCAGGCCGCCGTCCGGCCCGGCGAGGCAGCTCGCGGCGCGCGCCGCGATGTTGATGAACTCGCCGACGCACTTGCCGATCTGTTCGTAACCAGCCGCGTTGGGGTGGAAGGACTCCTGCAGCGCGTGGTTGGCGCGCTCCTGCGCGCGCAGGTCCGTCCACTGCACCGACAACCGCCGGAACCACTCCTTGTTCGCGTCACGCGCCGAGCACGCCTCACGACCGATGCCCGCACGCGACAGGTCGAGGAACCGCGCGCCGCCGTCCCGCGCGGCCTTGCGCAGCCCGGCGGTGAGCGTCGGCACGGCCTTGTCCCGTACCCACTCCAAGTCCTCGGTGCGGAACGGGCAACCGGACAGGTCCTGCAAGTCGTCCAGGACGTTGGGCGCGACCGGGGCGGCGTAGGACTGCAGCACGAGCTGGTAGTCGCTGTCCTGGTACCCGGCACCGGACATGACCTTCTTGATGTCCTGCAGGACACGGGTGACCTTCGGTGTCATCGCGTCGATGCGGCGCTGCCACTCCCGGCCGACGGCCTGGCTGCACGCGGGTCTGCCGCTGTCGAACCACGCCTCGACACAGCTGTTGAGCGAGTTGGCGAACGACGGGTCGTCGTTGGCGCCGACCGCGACCACGACGGCGACGACGCGCTGCTGCCGGGCGACCACCGCGAGCCTGCTGGCCTGTGACGGCTCGGTGTACTGCTTGGCCTCACCGAGACCGACCTGCGCGCTGGACGCGCCGGAGCAGGCGAGGCTGATGGTCA
Organism: Kibdelosporangium phytohabitans; assembly: GCF_001302585.1. Classification (GTDB taxonomy): domain Bacteria; phylum Actinomycetota; class Actinomycetes; order Mycobacteriales; family Pseudonocardiaceae; genus Kibdelosporangium; species Kibdelosporangium phytohabitans. Next base: position 4,472,207 of record NZ_CP012752.1, read on the forward strand.
TCGCGATGTCGGTCATGCCGGTCTTGTGGATGGAGGCGTTGCGTGAGCGGTGACACCAGTCACCCTTCTCACCGTTGGTGCCCGGCTCGTAGTCGCCCGCGCCCTCACCGGAGATCGTGCTGTCGCCCATCGCGACGAGCACGCGGGGCGCGTTCTCCGGCGGCTTCAGCCCAGGCTGAGGCGGTTGTTGCTGGTCACCGCCGACGACGAAGACCGCCACGAGCGCGATCGCGAGCAACCCCGCGAGGGCCATCAGGTGCCAGCGCCACTTCCGAATCATCCCTGTCGAGTCTAACGGGACCGGAGTACACCGAAGGTCAAGGCGGCCTGTGGTAGCGGTGCGTGAGCCCGAGGTCGGCGATCAGCTTCTCGAATCTGTCGTGTTCGCCCCGCCCGTACTGATGGGCGGCTCGCATCAGGTGCCGCTGCCGTATCCGCCGGTCCGCGTGCCACGCGGCCAGGTACTCCACGCAGAATCGGGGTTCGATCAGCATGCTGCGCCCCGCGCCGCCTTCAACGCGACGATCATCCGGGCGCGCGTCGTCTCCTCGAGATGAGCGGTCCCGGTCATCGACAGCACCTCCTTGGTGAACGATCTGCGTTTGGGGAGGAAGTCCCGCCAATAGGCTGTGGTCGCGCCGGTCAGCCTCCTGCCGTGGTCGAGCAGGCGGAACAACCCCTCGGCGAGCGTGTCGCCGAACTCCTCGGCCCTGGCCCTGGCATCGTCTCGGTACGGGTCGAACGGCGCCTGGATCGCCTGGCGGTGACCGCCGACGGGCGCAACCCCGTGTCATCGAGGAGGAAGAACCAGTCTTCGTTGTAGATGTTCGGGAAGAACGACGTGAACGACTTGCGGCCGACCGCGAGCGCGCCGCCGATGAACGTGTCCTGCTGGCCTCCCGCGTCGCGAAACGCGTGCACCACCGAGTTGTCCCAGAACCCGCCGACCGACAGGCCGACTCCGGCGTAGTCGTCGAGCAGGCCTGCCGCGTCGTGTCCGCGCGGGCCACCATGACCATCACGGGTGGGTGCACATTCCCAGCACCGTCACGACCTGACGGCTTGGTCCGCTTCGATGTGCGTGGCGATGGCTTTGATCACCGCGTCCGCGTTCGTGTCGATGTAGAAGTGGTCGCCGGGGAAGACCCGCGACTCGAACGCGCCTTCGGTGTACTCGCTCCACGCGCGGGCCTGGTCCACGCTCACCTTGGGGTCGGCGTCGCCGACGAACGCGAAGATCGGGGTCGTCAGCTTCGGCCCCGGCGTCCAGGTGTAGGTCTCCGCCGCGCGGTAGTCGCTGCGGATCGACGGCAGCACCATGCTGACGATCTCCTCGTCGTCCAGCAGGTGCGAGCCCGCTCCGCCGAGTCGTTTCACCTCCGCGATCAGGCCTTTGTCGTCCAGCAGGTGGAAACCCTCGTCCGTGTTGAGCCCGGGCGCGCGCCTGCCGGAGGCGAACAGCGCGGTCGGCCGTGTCCCAGCCGCCTCGAGTTCGCGGAGCAGTTCGTACGACACCGACGCGCCCATGCTGTGGCCGAACAGGGTGAGCGGCTTGTCCAGGTACGGCTGGATGGCGTCGAACACGCCCGCCGCCATCTCCTGGCACGACTGCAGGCAGGGCTCCGTGCGCCTGTCCTGCCTGCCGGGGTACTGGATCGCCAGCACTTCCACCCTCGGCGCGAGCGCCTTGGCCACCGGCAGGTAGTAGCTGGCCGACCCACCCGCGTGCGGCAGGCACACCAACCGGGCGGTCGCCGCCGGCGCCGGGACGAAACGTCGGATCCACCGGTCGTCGGTCATGACTTCGTTTCCCATTCTCTCAAACGTCCCAATCGCTGTTCCAGTCCGTCGAGGCAGCGGTGGACGGCGTACTGGAACAAATCCGTGAAGAAGTCCGCGACCCGCTCGGGCCGCCCGGCCATCCCCGCGACAAACGTACCGACCGCGGCGAGGCCGGGAAGGTCGGCGCGGTCACAGAACGCTTGGTATTCCTGCGCGTGCGCAGTGCGCACAGCCGCGATGCCGCGCTGGTCGTCCTCCAGCGCGATGTACTGGCACGCCGTGGTCATGATGACGTTGTAGGCCAGCACGCAGTCGTCGCCGAACCCGGCTTCCTGCAGCATCCGCACACCCAGGTCGATGATCGGGCCGCCGCACGACGCGGGCGGGCCGTGCATGGCCAGTCTGCGGGCGACGCCCGGGTAGCGGCGCAGCACCTCGCGGTGGTTGTCGAGCAGCAGACCGAACCACTCGCGCCACGGCAACGTCTCCGGTGGCACGGTCAGCTCGCGGACCACGTGCTCGAGCACGAGGCAGACGACCGCCTCCCGATCGCCGACGTGGTGGTACACCACCGCGGGCGATGCCTCGATCCGTCCGGCGAGCTGCCGCAACGTCCAGTTGTCCAGCCCGTCCTGCGCGGTCAGCGCGACAGCCCCGGCCACGATCCGTTCGACCGTGACCGCGGGTAATCCCGTGCCGTGGCGTGAACGCGCCCGCTGCTGTGGAACCCCCATGAACCCGACAGTAGCGTTTCCCGCTGCCGCGCCCGGGTGGATCGGCGAACTCGGCCGGTGTTTTCAGGACGCCAGCGTGATCGCCGTCAGGTCGACGTCGTGCGCGGCCGTGGCGGTCACGTCGCGTACCCGCTCCGCCCACACCGCGTGCCCGTGTTTCGTCCACAGTGGAACCATGTGCAGCTCGCGCAGGACCTCGTTCTCCACCAGGCGGTAGTTCTCGGCCTGTGCGACCGGGTCGCCGGATGCCGCGGCCGCGTCGATGAACGGGCGGACCGACGGCAGGTCGAGCCCTTCGAACAGTTCGTGCGGGCTGTCGATGTCGCCGTACGCGGTGAAGATCCGCACGGTGGGCCCGCTGCCGGTCTTCAGCCCGAGGTTGGCCTGGACCTGCTCGGTGACGGCCTTCAGTTCCGCGTCGCCGCCGTCGGTGAACCGCGCCGCTGCGAATTCCGCCTGGGTGCGCAGCGTTTTGGCGGCGGCAGGGTCGAAGTTGCAGGCGCGGCAGGTGCCGGACCGCTCGCCGGGCGCGGTGGCCGGTGGGTACAGCCGCGTCGCCGGGTCGTACTGGTTGTCCAGCGGTCCCTCGGCCGCCGCCTTGCGGTCGATCGACATGGCGATCGCGTACCTGGCGACCGGATCGGGCACGTCCGGGCCGAAGAGCAGGTAGCTGGCGTCCGGCTTGGGCCACACCGCGTTGCGGCCGGCGAAGTCCTGGTGCATCGAGGCGTGCCTGCTGCCGGGGAAGTCCACGACCACGTCCAGCTTGCCCGCCTTGACCTCGTCGAACGCCACGGCGAGGTCCGGGTACACCTTAAGCTCGATCCGCTGCGCCTTGGCGCCGACCTGGTTGACGCGGACGAGCCTGCCGCCTTTCTTCTCGTCCCACGGCGTCTCGAACTTGAACGGGCCGTTGCCGTCCAGCGGCTTGTCCGACCGGACCGGCAGACTCCACACCGACGCGAGGAACGCGGGCACGTAGCTCGCGGGCCGTTCCATGACCAGTTGGATGGTCGAGTCGTCGACCGGGACGGCGTTCTTGTACTTGACCGGCTTGTCGCCCTTGATCTGCGCCCACGCCTCCACGTAGGAGCCCGCGGTGACCTTGCTGCCGTCGTGGTACTGGCCCGGCCGCAGCTTGATCGTCCAGGTGACCTGGTCGGTGCTGGTGACCGACTCGGCCGCGCGCGGCGTGATCCTGCCGGTCGCCGGATCGTGATCGATCAACGGCGTGTAAAGCGCGTTCGCGATCATCCGGTCGCGCGGCGGCGGTGCCTTCGGCGCACCGACACCGACAGTCAGCACGCCTGGCTCTGGCCTGGGCCCAGGGTCCGCGGAGCCGCTACAGCCGGTGATCATCAGGGCTGCCGCGAGCAGGATCGTGGTGACGCGCATGGCAAGTTCCTAGCAGATGAGGATCTCGCGAACGACGAATGGCCGTTGTGTCCGGTTGAGTAAGGCCCCTAGGGTGACGCGGGTGCGTAGGTGGTTATTCGGTTCTACAGTCGCAATGTCCGCGGTAGCGCTGATGTTCGTCAGCACAGTGCCCGCTCAAGCTTGCGGTGACGAGGTTTTCGGCAATCCCGGCAACCCGTCCAGTGCCGCACACGCCGGACATACCGGACCCAAGGCCGAGGGGCTTGCCGCGACGAGCGCGGTCAAGAACGTCGACCTCGTGGCGAACGTGCCCGACGCGGCCGGTGCCACCTCGGTCCGGTTCCTGAAATACGGCCACAAGGACGTGCTGTTCGTCTCCGGCACGTTCGGCCTCAAGTCGTACGACGTCGACAACCCGCGCAAGCCCAAGCTGCTCGGGGAGGTCAAGCTGCCGGGGTTCTGGCAGGGCGAGGACACCGAGGTCGACGAGAAGCGCAAGCTCGTCTTCCTCGCGCGTGACCCTCGTGCCTACGGCGGCAACACCCAGACCGGCGAGTCGGGCATCTACACCGTGGATGCCAAGCGCCCGGACAAGCTGGAGGTCGTCAGCTACGTGAAGGTCCCGGCGGGCCACACGACCAGCTGCGTGAACGACTGCCGGTACGTGTGGACGGGTGGGCCGGCCAAGGCCGACAACCAGCCCGCCGACTGGGGCGGTCGCCCGATCTGGGTGACCGACATGAGCAACCCGCGCAAGCCCAAGGTCTTCCCCAACCCGATCGACCTGTACCGCAACGACGGCAAGACCGACTACGCCCACGACGTGCAGGTCGACGCCTTGGGCATCGCGTGGTCGTCCGGCCGTGGTGGTGTGCGCGGCTACTGGACCGAGGGCTGGCACCGTGACCCGGTCACCGGGAAGTTCCGCAGGGCCACGGCGCTCGACCCGGTGCCGTACGCCGGTGGTGGCGTGAACGAGCTGGCGGCGCCGTCGAAGTTCATGCACAACAGCTACCGCCCGGTTGGCTGGCGCCAGAAGGACGGCGGCGACCACGAGCGCTGGGGCCGCAACGGCGACCTGATCTACGCGACCGAGGAGTCCTTCTTGGACGGGTGCGCCGGTGACGGCGTGCTGGTGATCGCGTCGCTGAAGGGCTCGTACAACGGCGAGGGCTGGCGGTCGACGCCGGACAAGCCGTTCCGGCTCAAGACCATCGGCAGCTGGAGCGTGGCAGGCCAGGAGGGCAGCGACCCGGCCAGCGGCGACTGCTCGGCGCACTACTTCGACGTCGAGGGCAAGATCCTCGTGCAATCGTTCTACGCGCAGGGCACCCGCTTCATCGACATCAGCGATCCGACCAACCCGCGCCAGATCGCGTACCACCGTCCGGGTGACGGCCGGTCGTGGTACCCGGCATGGCACAAGGGTTACGTCTTCGTCGCCGACAACCTGCGTGGCATCGACATCCTGAAGCTGTCACGCTGACAACACCGACAGCGGTGCCCCCGGTGCGACCACCGGGGGCACCGTGCTGTCCGTCGGCCGAAACAGTGGGGCAGCACAGGTTTAGAGCTCCGCAATGGGGGGTAGCCCCTCCTGGGGCGTGGGTATCGCCCGGGTTAGAGGGAGTGATCCTCTCGTGGGACGTGCGATCGGGGGCGATCCGGCCGATGTGGCTCGCGCCTTTGAGCATCTGCCGGCTGTGGTGTGGCTGCTCGAGGGGCCTGAACACATCGTGGTCGCCGCCAACCGGGCCGCCCGGGCAAGCGTCGGCGACCTCGACCTGATCGGGATGCCGATCAGGCTGGCGGGCAAGTCGCTGCCGGGCACGCGGCTGCTCGACATGCTCGACGAGGTCTACCGCGAGGCCAGGACCCTGTCGGTGCAGGAGCCGGACGCGCTGGTGACCGTCCGTCCGGTGATCGACGCGTACGACGTCGTCACCGGCCTGATCGCGCAGGTCGTGGTGCTGTCCGACCAACCGCCGCCCTTTCGCCGCGACGAACACGAGGTCGCACTGGACCTGCAGCTCGCGGTCCTGCCACACGGCCTGCCGGTGCTGCCCGAGATCAGCATGGCCGCGGCGTACCTGCCCGCGGGCGCCAACGACGCGGCGGGCGGGGACTGGTTCGAGGTGGTCCCGATGCCGGGCAGGCGGCTCGGCCTGATCGTCGGCGACGTCGTCGGGCACGGCCCGAGGGCGTCGGCGATCATGGGCCAGCTGCGGGCGATCGTGGCCGAGCGGATGCTGCTCGGCGGCGAGCTCAGGGACGTGGTGAACGCGCTGGACACCTTCGCGCGCAGCGCTCCCGAGGCGCGGGGCACCACGGTGTGCGTCGCGATCCTGGACAGGCAAAGCGGCTCGCTGGAGTACTGCACGCGCGGCCACCCACCACCTCTTGTCGTGAGTTCGGGCGGGGAGACGCGGGTGCTGCCCCAGCCCAGTGGCCCGCCGCTCGCGTTCGGCGAGGGCGAGTTCATGTTCGCCGAGGACGTGATGTGGCCGGGGGAGACGATCGTGCTCTACTCCGACGGCGCGGTGGAACGTCCCGGCCGCACGATCGTGGAGGGCATCGGCGAGCTCGCGGCGTCTTCCGCGCAGGTCGTGCGGGTCAACGGGGCCGGGCAGCGGTCGCTCGCTGATCGGATCTGCCAGGGCGGGATGCGTCTGATCGAGCGCGGCCACGCGCCGCACGACGACGCGAGCCTGCTCGCGGTGACCGTGCTGCTGCCGGTGGTCGAGCCGCTGATGATGGCGGTGCCCGCGTTGCCGGAGAAGCTCACCGAGATCCGCCGCGAACTCGGCCGGTGGCTGGCCGACCTGCGGCTGATGGAGGACGACCTGGTCGCGGTCGAGCTGAGCGTGATCGAGGCCGTGACCAACAGCATCGAGCACGCGTACGCCGAACCCGGCGGCACCGTGCACATCGAGGCCTCGCTCGACGAGGTCGGCCGGTTGAACGTCCGGGTCGCGGACACCGGGGCGTGGAAGAAACCCGACGCCGAACCGGGTTTCCGCGGCCGGGGCATGCTGATGATGCGTGAGTCCATGGACCAGATGCGGCTGGCCACCACGTCGAAGGGGACTGTGGTGGAGATGTCCAAGGTGGTGCGCCGTCCGGTGCGGACCGGTGTGACCCGGGTGGCGCCCGCTCGTGACGAGGAAGCCGACGACTTGCGCATCGATCGCATGTCGTTGCCGGACTCGTTGTGGCTGACGGTGTCCGGCGCGCTCGACGGCGGCTCGGCGGCCCGCCTGCGCAGCGCGCTGCTGGAAGCCGCCCGTGGTGGCAGTCGATTGCCGATCACGCTTGTGCTGGACGACGTGACCGTGCTCGGCAGTGCGGGCCTGCGCGTTCTCACCGAACAGGGCCGACGGCTCGGCGACGCGGGCAGGCTGCTGCGCGTGGTCGCCTCACCGAGCAGCCCGGCCGGCAACGTGCTGTCGATCAGCGGTGTCGACATGCTGCTGGATGTGCGGTCGCACGCCTGATCTGCGAGGCGCCGCCGCAGCCCATAGGTTGGAAGACGCGAGAACACCAAACCGGAAGGAGCGGAGATGCTCGCTGTCACAGATGCCGCCGCGCAGGCGATCGGAGCGTTGACCAGCCAGAACGGTCAGCAGGAAGCCGAAGGTGGGCTCCGGTTCAGTCTGCAGTCCAGCGACGACGCCGGCGCGCAGCTGGCGCTCGCGGTGACCAAACAGCCCGAGCAGGGCGATCAGGTCGTCACCACCGACAACGGCGCCAGCGTGTACCTGGAACGCGCCGCAGCCGAGTTCCTCGACGACAAGGTGCTCGACGTGCAGCAGAACAACGAGGGCGAGATCGCTTTCGCCTTGGCGCCACAAGGGGTTTGATCGCGTCGGGCTGGGATCCAGCGCGATGACCTTGAGAAGGTCGGGCTGAAGGCGGGCGTGGCGGTCGCCTTCAGCCCGGCCACTCGGGTCCCCCTCTTTCGCACACGTTTGCATCGGCTGTGATCAAGGTATGTCCGCGTTCGCGTCGCGGCCATGACGAATAAGACCTAGGTATGGCGCGGAACACCTAGTGGTTCCGGAATGCGATACTTCTTCATCCACAAAGGACTGACTCGGCGGCGTCCTGACGTGCCGCGCCGCCTGATCCACCTCGGATCGTGACACCGGCGCGGGGGGTGGCGCTCATAGAATCCGGGGATGGCCCAAGGTGATGGCGGCATCCGGATCAGTGACGCCGAACGGGACGAAGCTGTGTCGGCACTCGGTGCGCACATGTCCACCGGGCGCATCGACGTCAGCGAGTACGAGGAGCGGTGTGGCCTGGCCGCTGCCGCGCGGACCAGAGCCGACCTCGAAACGCTGTTCCGCGACCTGCCCGCCCCGCACCCCGACCTCAGCTCGGCCACCCCGCCGGTCGACCTGGTCAGGCGGACCGGTCAGCTGGTCAGCCGCCCGGCAGGCAAGGACGTGGATCGTGGTCGCGGGCAGTGTCAGCGACGCCGCCACGAAGCGGGCCCAGCCCGGCGAGTGAGAACTGTCGGACCCCCGGTCTAGCGTTGCCCCCGTGCGGACGACGACAGCGCTGGCAGCACGCAGTGGGTTCAGGATCCACGCCGTGACCTGCCGCGACGACCACACCGGCTGGTCCGGGCCCGAGTCGAGGGGCCGGTTCGGCTTCGTGCTGGTCCGGCGCGGCCGGTTCCGCTGGTCGTCGGACGGGCGTGTGGTCGATGTGGACACGACGGTCGGGTATGTGAGCGTTCCCGGTGCGGAGGAACGGTTCGCGCATCCGGCGGGCGGCGACGTGTGCACGTCGATCGAGGTCGGCCCGGAGCTGTGGCGTGGCGCGGTGGGCCCGGCGTTGTACGTCGACGCGCGAGTGGATCTGGCGCACAGTCGTTTGCTGACAGCGGTCCGTGGCGGGGATGTCGATTACGCGGTGGCGGACGAGTTGCTCGGGTTACTCGTGGCGGCGAGTGGTGCACCGGTGCTGGGTGGATCGCGGGACGGCACGATGCTCGCGGACGCCCGTGCGGCGATCCTGACCGAGGATCCCGGTGGGTTGCTGCCGTTGGCCGATCGGCTCGGTGTCTCGCCGTACCGGCTGAGCCGGGCGTTCCCGCGCGAGCTCGGCGTCACGGTGACGCAGTACCGCAACCGGGTCAGAGTCGGCAGGGCGATCGACCGGATCGCCGACGGGGAAAGGGATCTCGCCGCTCTCGCGGTCGAACTGGGCTACGCCGACCAGGCGCATCTGTCCCGTGTGGTCAGAACGCAGGTCGGCCGGACGCCGGGCGCGCTGCGGGCGTTGCTGCAAGGATCTTCAAGACCGACGAGGACCGCTGCCCGAGACTGCACGGAATGAGCAGGACATTGACAACGGTTGTGATCGACAGCGCCACACCGGCGGCGCTGGCGGAGTTCTACCACACGGTCACCGGGTGGGACATTTTGTCGAGCGGTGACGACTACGCCGCGCTGACCGGTGGCCCGGTGGGGCTGGCCTTCCAGTACGTGGCAGGCTACCGCGCAGCGGGGTGGCCGGACGCGGCCGAACACGTCCACCTGGACTTCGAGGTCGACGACGTCGACAAGGCGGTGGGGGAGCTCGTGAACGCCGGGGCGACGAAGCCGGACTTCCAGCCGGGCGGCGCGGACTGGACCGTGCTGCGCGACCCGGAGGGGCACGTCTTCTGCCTGGTGCCGCGCGAATCCGCGTGACACGAACGATGGAGGGGAACCGGACTTGACCGACGTCGCCGTTGGTTCGCTCGAAACTCCTGTCGGAGCACTGCACGTCGCGGTGACCGACGTGGGGCTCGCCGACGTGAGCTGGGTACGCACGAGAATGGCGTTGCCCGTCGTCGACGACCCCGACCGGGTCGCGCCTGTGCTCGCCCAGCTGGCCGAGTACTTCCGCGGCGCGCGCAGGAGTTTCGACGTACCGATCGACTGGCGGCAGACGGGCCAGCTGCAACGGGAGGTGCTGGAAACCTTGTACTCCACAGTGGACTACGGCGGGTCCGTCACCTACGGCGAACTCGCCACCCGCAGCGGCGATCGGGTACCGGCACGGGGGATCGGCTCGATCATGGGCTCGAACCCGGTCCCGATCGTCGTGCCGTGCCACCGGGTGGTGGCGAGCGACGGCCTCGGCGGCTACAGCGGGGGAACGGGCCAGGACGGGCTCGCGGTCAAGCAGTGGCTGCTGATCATGGAGGGGGCGCTGCCACCCACCCTCGGGTGGGATCCAGGTCATCTGGCTCTGTGAGCGCGGCGCGGACCCGGTTGCGTCCTTGGTTCTTCGCGCGGTACATGGCCTTGTCCGCCGCGGCGAGCACGTCGTCGAGGGCCGGACCCGAGCGCGGGTACACGGCCACGCCGACCGAGACGCTTATGTCTTCGATGACTGTGCCGGAGTGGCTGACAGTGAGGCGTTCCACGGCGTGCCGGATCCGTTCGGCGACGTCGACGAAGTGGTCGTCCGAGGCGAAGGACAGCAGCACCACGAACTCCTCGCCGCCGAACCGGCCGACGAGGTCGTAGTTGCGGACCTCGCTGGTGACCGTACTGGCGACGGCGGCCAGTACGGCGTCCCCGGCCAGGTGGCCGTAGGTGTCGTTGATCCGCTTGAAGTGGTCCACGTCGATCATCAGCACGCCGCACGGGTTTTCGGCTCGTGCGAGCTCCGCTTCCGCGCGTCTGCGCCATTCGCCGACAGTCAGCACGCCGGTCTTGTGGTCGTGCACGGCGATCATGTGCAACTCGCGGCCCAGTTCGCCGCGCGGCAGCAACACCACCGGCAACACCATCAGGCCGATGAACGCCGGGTGGTCGGCGAGCAGCACGGCGGTGATCCCACCGAGGCACAGCGTCGCCGCCTCGAGGACGTTCTCGGCCCACGACCCGACCAGCGACGTGATCGTCCTCGACGGGTGGTGCAGCCGGAACCCGATCACGACCAGCACACCGTTGACGACCATGAACGTCACGCCGCCCAGCGCCATCGCGGGCAGTCCGGACGGCGGCACCTGCACGACCAGCACGACGGCGGCGACTGTCAGAACAGCGGTGGCGGCTGAGCACACCACGCGGTACAGCCGGACGCGTGGCACAGACCGCCACACCCGCCACCACAGGTGCGTGTACATCAGCAATGCCAACGCGCAGGCCAGATACAGCGGTAACAACAACGCTGCGGCGAACAGCCACACAGACGTCATGTTGACGTGCGGGTTGCTGGCGAAGAACCGCCGCATCCGTTCGGCCTGCGCGGACAACTCCGCCTGCACCACCGCCGCGCCGAGCAGAACGGCGAACCATGTCCAGTCCTGTTCGGTGGTGGCGCGTCCCGGCAGCAGCAGCGGCAGCATGATCGCGACCAGTTCGAGCGCCAAGTAGTACGGCACGACGCCGCGTGGCGCGGTGAGCAGACGAGTACCCCTGGAATCCTGTGTTGTATCCACTTGCCCTCCCCTGAGCGTGGATATCACCACAGCGTAGCGAGTCAGCCACTCTCCGAACAAACGGTTACGGGCCAACCGGATCTGACACCGTTATTCGTTTAGTTCTTGAACTATTTAAACTCCTGTCTCCACAACGGAAATCCAGCGTTGACATGTCGAGTCGCCCGCGTCACACTCAGGCCCGGGAGAGCGCTCCCTCACTGGATACCGGACCACGCCCCGCCGCCAGCGCTGGCCGGATCCGCCCGTGCCCACCCTGCGGTGCACGGGCCGATCTCGGAAGGAGAACCGTGACCTCCGGTTACTCTGTCACTTTCGCGCGCCCAAAACGCCTGCTGGCGGCCGGTCTGCTGATCGCGGCCGCCGTCACCGCGGGTCCCGCGGTCGCCGTCAGCCAGGCCGCGCCGCCGGTCAACCCCGCCGACTTCCAGCAGATCACGCTGGCCAAGGGTGAGCCGGAGATGGGCGAGCCGATGTCGATGACGGTGCTGCCCGACCGGACTGTGCTGCACACCGCGAGAAACGGCACGGTCCGGGCAACCGACGCGGCCGGCAACACCAAGGTCATCGGCACCATCCCGGTCTACAACCATGACGAAGAGGGCCTCCAGGGCATCGCCGCCGACCCCGGTTTCGCCACGAACCGGTTCATCTACCTCTTCTACGCGCCGCCGCTGTCCACGCCCGCGGGCGACGCGCCGCTCGGTGGCACGGCCGCGGACTTCGCCCGGTTCAACGGCGTCAACCGGCTCGCGCGCTACACCCTCAACTCCGACCTCACCCTCAACGTGGGCAGCGCGCGCACCGTTCTCGAAGTCCCGACCAGCCGTGGCCTGTGCTGTCACGTCGGCGGTGACATCGACTTCGACGCGGCCGGGAACCTGTACCTGACCACGGGAGACGACTCCAACCCGTTCGTCGACGGCTACGCGCCGCTGGACGACCGGCCGACCCGCAATCCGGCGGTCGACGCGCAGCGCAGCGCCGCCAACTCCAACGACCTGCGCGGGAAGCTGTTGCGCATCAAGGTCAACGCCGACGGTGGCTACTCCATCCCCGCGGGCAACATGTTCGCGCCCGGCACGGCCAACACCCGTCCGGAGATCTACGCGATGGGGTTCCGCAACCCGTTCCGGATGAACGTGGACAAGGCCACCGGCGTGGTCTACCTCGGTGACTACGGCCCGGACGCCGGTACGACCAACAACCGCGGCCCCAGCGGGCAGGTCGAGTTCAACCGCGTCACCGGTCCGGGCTTCTTCGGCTGGCCGTACTGCACCGGCAGCAACACCGCCTCCGAGTCGTACGCGCAGTACAACTACGACACAACCGCGGTGGGCGGGAAGTTCAACTGTGCTGGTGGCGCGGTGAACAACTCACGCAACAACACCGGTATCAAGAACCTGCCGCCCGCGCAGCCCGCGTGGATCAAGTACGCCGGTGACAGCGGTTCACCGCCGGAGTTCGGTGGCGGTTCCGAGTCGCCGATGGGCGCGCCCGTGTACCGGTTCGACCCGAATCTGCAGTCGTCCGTGAAGTTCCCGCAGTCGCTCGACGGCCACGTGTTCGCCACCGAGTTCGGCCGTCGCTGGATCAAGGACATCGAGGTCCTCTCCGGCGGTGCCCGCGGCACGATCCAGCCGTTCCCGTGGTCGGGCACGCAGATCATGGACGCCCAGTTCGGCCCGGACGGCGCACTGTACATCTTGGACTACGGCACGGGCTGGTTCGCCGGTGACGCCAACTCCGCTGTCTACCGGATCGAATACCGCCCGTCGGGCAACCGGCCACCGATCGCGGCGGCCAGCGCCAACCGGACATCCGGTGCCGCGCCACTCGCGGTGAACTTCTCGTCCGCAGGCTCCTCGGATCCTGACGGCGGCCCGTTGGCGTACCGCTGGACGTTCGGTGACGGTGCCACGTCCACCGCGGCGAACCCGTCGCACACGTACACCGCGAACGGCACCTACACCGCGCAAGTAACGGTCACGGACAACCAGAGCCTGACGGCCAACGCCAGCGTGATCATCAACGTCGGCAACACGGCGCCGACGGTCACGGTCGAATTGCCCGCCAACGGTCAGGTGTTCAACTTCGGCGACACGGTCCAGTACCGGGTGACGGTCACCGATCCCGAAGACGGCACGATCGACTGCACCCGCGTGAAGATGACCTATGTCCTCGGCCACGACAGCCACGGGCACGCGATCACGTCGAAGAACGGTTGCACCGGCAGCATCGTGACCCCGCTGGACGGCGAGCACGACACGTCCGCGAACCTCTTCGGTGTCTGGGACGCGGAGTACACCGACAAGGGGGCGGGCGGCCAGCCGCCGATCACCACGCACGCGCAGTCGGTGACCCAGCCGGGTACCCGGCAGGCCGAGCACTTCAAGACCATGCAGGGCGTCAGCCCGATCGACAAACCGGCTGCCTACGGCGGCAAGACCATCGGCAACATCGAGAACGGCGACTGGGTTTCGTTCGAACCGTATGTGCTGCAGGGAATTCCGAACTTCACCGCGCGGGTTTCCTCCGGTGGGGCCGGTGGCCAGCTGCAGGTGCGGGCGGGATCGCAGACCGGTCCGCTGCTCGGCACGGCGGCTGTGGCCAACACCGGCGGCTGGGAGAACTTCGCCACCGTGACGGCGAACCTGTCCACCGCCCCAGCCGGGACGACCAAGTTGTTCCTGGTGTTCACCGGTGGCGCGGGCGCACTGTTCGACGTGGACCAGTTCACGCTCGGCGGATCCGGGCAACCGCAACCGGGTCTGCTCTCGGCGGGCAAGCCCGTCACGGCGTCCACGTCGGAGAGCACGACCTACGGGCCGGGCAACGTCACCGACGGCAGCGCGACCACCCGGTGGTCGTCGCAGTTCGCCGATCCACAGTGGATCTCCGTGGACCTCGGCCAGAGCCGCTCGGTGTCCCGGGTCCGGTTGAACTGGGAGGCCGCGTACGGCCGCGGCTACCGGATCGAGACGTCCGCCGACGGGAACACGTGGAACAACGCGTACTCCACGACCGCGGGCGACGGCGGGATCGACGACGTCAGCTTCACCGCCACGACCGCACGACACGTCCGGGTGTACGGAACAGCCCGTGCCACGGCATGGGGCTATTCCCTTTGGGAGATGGAGGTCTACGGTGCGTAACACCCCGCGCAAGACTGGTCTCGCCATTGTCCTCGCACTGACACTGATGGTCTCTCTCGTGACTGGAACCAGCCAGGCGGCCGACCCGCCGTACCGGGTCATGGTGTTCTCCAAGACCGCCGGCTTCCGGCACGACGCCATCCCGGCCGGCATCCAGGCGCTGCGCGATTTCGGCAGTGCCAACAACTTCACGGTCGACGCCACGGAGGACTCGGCCAGGTTCACCACGGCGAACCTGGCGCAGTACAAAGTGGTCGTGTTCCTCAACACGACCGGTGACGTGCTGAACGGGACCCAGCAGACCGCGTTCGAGCAGTACATCGCCGGTGGCGGCGGGTACGTCGGCGTGCACGCCGCGGCGGACACCGAGTACGACTGGCCCTTCTACGGCGGACTCGTCGGCGCGTACTTCCATTCGCACCCGGCGATCCAGCAGGTGACCGTCCGCGTGGACGACCACGTGCACCCGTCGACCGCGCACCTGCCCGGGGCGTGGGTCCGTACCGACGAGTTGTACAACTACCGGACCAACCCGCGTGGTGCGGCGAAGGTCCTCGCACGGCTGGACGAGTCGACCTACAGCGGCGGCAACATGGGAGCCGATCACCCGATCGTGTGGTGTCAGAACTTCCGCGGCGGCCGTTCGTGGTACTCGGGTCTGGGCCACACCCAGGCCTCCTACAGCGAGGTGAACTTCCGGACCATGCTGCTCGGCGGGATCCGGTGGGTGGCGGGCATGGTGCCCGGCGACTGCGCGCCGGACACGCAGCCGGGCCCGACGTTGTTGTCACGTGGCCGCCCGGCCACGGCGTCGTCGGCGGAGAACGCGACTTACGGCGCTGCCAACGCGGTCGACGGCAACACAGGCACCCGCTGGTCGTCGCAGTTCGCTGACCCGCAGTGGATCTCGGTCGACCTCGGCCAGACCCGCTCGGTGTCACGGGTGCGGTTGCAGTGGGAGGCCGCGTACGCCCGCGCGTACCGGATCGAGACGTCGGCCGACAACGCCAACTGGTCCACCGTGAACACCCAGTCCGCCAGCGACGGCGGCACCGATGACATCCCCTTCACCGCGACGAACGCCAGATACGTGCGTGTCTACGGCAACGCGAGAGCCACGGCGTGGGGCTATTCGCTGTGGGAGTTCGAGGTGTACGGCACCTGAGTTATGGCGCCCGTCACTGTTGTGGTGGGCCCAGTGCGGGCTGGCGGAGGCACGCGGTAGCTTAGTGGCCTCTGCCAGCCCTCGTGGCAGGGACGAGGGCTGGCAGAGGCTCTCTTTCGCGGATGGCCCGGGCTGGGACTAACCGGCCTGGGCCGTGTTGTACAGGTTCTGCGCGTCGGCGCCGAAGTACGGGCCGAACATCCAGTTCGGGAAGAAGTTGTACTTGAAGCTGTTCACCGAGTTCTGGATGCCGGTACCGGCGCCCTCGTTGAACGACAGGAACCAGGGGCCGCCGCTGGCGCCGCCGGTCTGGTTGCACGTCATGCCGATGCCCTGCGACAGCAGGAAGTCGTTGAACACCTTGCCGCTGCAGTAGATCAGCTTCGTGCCGTCGTACGGCGCCGCGGCCGGGTAGCCGAACGCGTACATGTTCTGGCCACGGGCCTGGTTGAACGCGATGCCCTGTGCGCCGACGACGTCGGTCAGGCTCTGGCCGTTGAGCTGGTTCACCACGGCCGCGCCCACGTCGTAGTTGATGTCCTCACTGGCCACCCACTGCGGAGTGGCGTGTGTGCTCTTCGCGGTCCACGTGCCGTAGGGCGTGCTTCCGTTGTCGTAAGCGGGGACGAACGCCCAGTTGGTGTGGAACGCGCCGTCCAGCTTCACGCAGTGGCCCGCTGTGATGACAGTGCTCTTGTTCGCGCTGGTCACCGCGTCACCGCTGCACGAGGCGGTCCTGTTCTGGTAGGTGAAGAACACGCGGCCCGCGGTCTTGACGACCGCGCCGCCGCCGGTCCACGCGGCGCCGCCGTTCGGGAAGGACTGGATCGCCGCGCCGGGCACGACGGACGGCAACCCGCGTGGCACGTCCTTGATCGCGCTGGGGGCGACGTCGAGCAGGTCGAGCGGCGTGGCGGAACGCATCCGGTCGGGCGTCCAGAACGCCGTCACGGCCCTCGCCGCGTCCGCGGTCGTCGCCGCGAAATGCGTAGTGGCCACGCTCTGCGCCTGTGCGGCGGGTGTGCTGAGCGCGGCCACTGTGAATCCGGTGATGGCTAAGACGACTAATTTTTTCATCGCCAGCTTCTTTCCGGTTGGGAGCAGGGTTACCCGAAGGTAACTCGCGATTCCGCCGGAAACCAGGCTGGATTGGTCAAGTCCACCGGACAGGCTAATGGCCCTGCTCAGCCCAGGTCACGCAGCCACTGCTCGACTCCGGCGACGTGCACGGTCGCCCACGAGCGGGCGAGATCAGGCTGGCGGGCCTCCAGGGCGTCGACGATCGCGCGGTGCTCGGCGACCGTGCGGTCGACCGCGCCGCCCTGCGAGATCCCGCGCCAGATCCGGACGCGGACGGTCGGCCCGGCGAGGGTGTCCATCAGTTGCGCGAGGTAGTTGTTGCCCGCGGCGGTCACGATCCGGCGGTGGAACTGCAGGTCGTACTCGACGAGCTCCTCGACCGACCCGGCCTGCTCGGTGGCGTCGCAGAGCTTGCGCAGTTCCTCGATGTCCTCCTCGCTGACCGACAGCGCGGCGTTCGCCGTCGCCGCGGGTTCGAGGATCCGGCGGACTTCCAGCATCTCCAGCACCGACTCCTCGCTGCGGTGCAGATCCAGCACGAACGACAGCGCGCCGAGCAGTTCGCCCGCACGCAGGCTGGAAACGTATGTGCCGTCGCCCTGGCGCACGTCGAGCACCCTGACCAGCGACAGCGCCCGGACGGCCTCGCGCAGGGAGTTGCGCGACAGCCCGAGGCGGTCGGCCAGGTCGGCTTCCCGGGGCAGCCGGTCGCCCGGCTTCAGCTCGCCGGACATGATCATTTCCCGGACCCGCAGGATCGCGTCGTCGGTTACCGCCACGGCTACCCCTCAAGAGACATCGGATGTCTTGACCGACAGTATGCCTCATCCGTGGTGGCACGCCGCGCGACAGACTGGGTTCATGAGACTGGGCGTGTTCCTCCTCGCTGGCCGGTTTCCCGGGCAAGACGACCGCGACGCGCTCAGCCGCGCCTGTGACGCCGTCGTGTGGGCGGAGCGGGCGGGGTTCGACGACGTGTGGATCGCCGAGCACCACTTCATGTCGTACGGCGTCTGCCCGTCCGCGATCACCTTCGCGGCGCACGCGTTGGGGCGCACGGAAAGGATCACGGTGGGCACGGCCGTCAGCGTGCTGTCGACGACGCACCCGGTCCAGTTGGCCGAGCAGGTCACGATGCTCGACCAGATCTCCGGCGGCAGGCTGCACCTGGGTGTCGGCCGTGGCGGGCCGTGGCGTGATCTCGAGGTGTTCGGCACCGGGCTGGACCGCTGGGAGAACGGGTTCGCCGAAAGCCTCGACCTGTTGATCGAGTGCCTGTCCGAGCCGCGGGTCGAAGGCACGGGCCGGTTCGAGTTCCGCGAAGTCCCGATGGTGCCGAAACCCGGTGCGCGGCCACGGCTGACCGTCGCCTGCACGTCACCGGGCACGATCCGGATCGCCGCCGACCGCGACCTGCCGATGCTGCTGGGCATGGACCTCGACGACCACGGCAAAGCGGCCATGGTCGAGGCCTACGAGCGAGCCGGTGGCCGGTCGGCCGCGCACATCGGCGCCGTGCTCGCGCACGTCGCCGACAGTCGTGAGCATGCGGAGGGGGAGTTGCGCGCCGCCATGCCGGGCTGGTTGGAGGCGGGTCTGAAAGGCTATGTGGCAGTGGACGATCGGCCGCGCAAGCCGCACGACCCGGTCGGGTACACCGAGCACCTGATCCGGATCAGCCCGGTCGGCACCGCTGAAGAATGCCTGGAACGCCTGCGCGGCAACACATCCGGTCTCGGTCACTACATCCTGATGGTGGACGCGTGTGGCGATCCCCGGATCACGCGCCGCACCGTCGAACGCATCGGCTACTTGATGGGTGTCGTCTGAACCGACGCGATCAGCCACGTGCCGCTCTGCTTGGTCAGGACGAACGTGACGGCGCCCTGCTCGGGGACCGCCGCGTTCTCCCCGTCGCGCTCGTCTGAGACGTGCTTGGTCGCGGCGACGACGGCGGTGTCGGGAAGGACCAGCCAGGCGTCGTGGATCTCGATGCTGGTCTGGATCTGGCCGAGCGGTGTGGCCATGGCCTTGCGGTAGGTGGCGCGGATGTTCTCCCTGCCGCGCAGTCTGCGTCCGGCGATGTTGACCAGGTTGGCGTCCTCGGTCAGCAGGTCGGCGAAGCCGTCCGGGTCGTTCTGGAACTTGTCGCTGTCCCGCACGACCTGCTTGATGTCTTCCATGATCAGCCCTTTCAAACGGAGTGTTTCGCTCCGCTAGCTTACGTCCGGAGTGTTTCGCTCCGCAAGCGACTACGATCACACCATGGCCAGACGCGCTGAAGCCGAACGCAACGACCGAGCCCTGCTCGAAGCGGCGCGGGAAGTCATCGCCGTCGACGGCGCGCACACGTCCGTCGCGTCGATCGCCGCCAGAGCGGGCGTGGGGATCGGCAGCCTCTACCGCCGCTACAGCTCGAAGACCGCGTTGTTCCAGCACCTGGTCGAACTCGCGCTCGACCAGTGGACCGAGATCGCCGAACAGAGCCTCGCCGACGACGACCCGTGGAACGGGCTCGTGCACTACATCAGCAGCGCGGTCGGCTCCGGCTCACTGGCGCCCCTGGCCGGGATGGTGACGTTCACCGACGCGATGACCGAGAAGAACACCCGCTCCGACAAGGCGTTCGAGGCGCTGATCGACCGCGCCCACCGGGCCGGTGTGCTGCGCCGGGACGTCACCGCGGTCGACGTGCTGCTGCTGGTCGAGCAGCTGAGCAAGTCCCCGCTGATCGAACACCTCCAGCAGCAGGGCCGCGACGACCTGCTGGACGCCGCCCGCAACGCGCAGCGGCGCGTGATCGCCATCGCGGTCGCGGGCCTGCGCCCGAGCGACCAGCCCATGCCCGGCGCACAACCCACAATGGACCTCTTCACCGAACGCTGGACAACCTCGTGAGTGGTTTGGCCGGTTAGAACCGGCCAAACCACTCACGAGCTTGTCAGCGCTGGTTGCGGAAGACGTTGAAGAGGAGCCGGAGTCCGATGAGGACGCTGATGACCAGCAGGTTGTAGCCGAACACCTGGTACAGCGTGATCTCGTTGAGCAGGCGCGGGCCGCCCGTGGTGCCCAGCAGCATGACCGCCATGATTCCCGTTGTCGCGCCGATGAACGCCAGCAGCACCTGGTGCACGATGCCCGTGATCAGCTTGCGGTCCCGTTCGTCGGCGAACAACCGCACGTTGACCGACAGCCTGCCTTCCTCCAGCGCGCCACCGATCCGGTCGATCCGGCGCGGCAGCCGCCGCAGCACCGGCAGCAGCGTCAGCAGTTCCTCGGTCGCGGTCTTGCGCAGCGAGGCCGGGTCCATCTGCTCGGTCAGCCGGACCGAGGCGTACGACCGGGACTCGGCCACGATGTTGAACCCCGGCGCGAGACCGGCGAGCGTCCCCTCCATTGTCGCCAGTGCGCGGAACACCGCGGCGATCTCCGGCGGCACGCTCAGGCCGTACGCGGTGACCAGGCGGAACAGGTCGGTGAACATCTCGACGTCCGGCGCGGTCCCGCCGGTGAAGTGCTGGGCGATGAACTGGCCCAGCGCCCGTTCCAGCTTCTGCTCGTCGATGTCGTCGGGCCGGGACACCACTTCCAGCAGCCCGTCGCGCAGCGCCGCCGGGTCACCGCGGTCGATGGCGACCAGCAGGTTCTGCAGGCCCGTGCGCAGCGAACCGTCCAGCCTGCCGACCGAGCCGAAGTCCAGCAGGCCCAGCTGGCCGTTGTCCAGCAGCATCACGTTGCCCGGGTGCGGGTCCGCGTGGAACACGCCGTTGCGCATCACCTGGCGCAGCAGGCAGTGCAGCAGCGACCGGGCCAGTGCGTCACGGTCGAGCCCGCGCGCGTCGATCTGCGCGCCCGCCGAACCCAGCGGCGTGCCCGCCAGCCGGTCCATGATCAGCACCCGGGTCGTCGCGCGGTGCACGACGGGCACTCGGACCGTGGTGTCGGCCGCGACGGCCTGGATGTTCTTGGCCTCCACCCGGAAGTCGAGTTCTTCGAGCAGCGCCTTGGCGAACCCGTCGGCGAGCGCGAGGACGCCGAGCCTGCGGGCCCACTGCGTGCGCTCCTCCAGCGTGGTCGCCAGGCGGTACATGATGTCCAGGTCGCGTTCGACGATCGAGCGGATACCCGGCCGCTGCACCTTGACCACCGCGTCCGTGCCGTCGGTCAGCGTCGCCTTGTAGACCTGCGCGACCGACGCGCTGGCCAGTGCGACGGTGTCGATCTCGGTGAACACCTGGTCCGGCTCGCCGAGTTCCTCACGCAGCACGGCGTCGATCGCCTCACGCGGGGCGGGGGAGACCTGGTCCTGCAGCCTGCTCAGCTCCTCGACGAACTCGGTGGGCAGCAGGTCCGACCGGGTGGACAGGACCTGGCCGAGCTTGACGAACGTGACGCCCGCCTCTTCGAGCGCCTGGCGCAACGACCGTGCCACCTGGGCGCGCTTCACGGGATCGCTGGTGCGCAGCCTGCCGCGCAGCGCGGGGCCGAGGCCGTGCTTGATCGCGATCCGGGTGATCCTGGAATACCGCCGGGCCCGGCTGATCCGGCCGGGGATGGCCCGAAGCCCGCCGACGAACCACATCCCGGTCCCGCTCGGCTTCATCACCTCGAGCACGAACAGGATCGCGACCGCGACGAGCAGCGTCCCGCCGAAGACCGGGATGATGAACAGCAGGAAGGCCTGTTCCTGGCCTTGGGCGTACATCTGCGGCAAGCGCCCGCCGATGAACCCGGCCACGCTCCACGCCGCGAACGCCGCGATCACCGCCCGGATCGTGCCGACCCGCACACCGAGGACCTTGCGCGCCCCGGCGACCAGGATCCACGCGGACAACACCAGGGTCACGAGGCCCGCGACGAACAAGAGCACGAACTGCATGCCGCAGACCCAACCACATCGCAGGGGGAGCACGGTTCACACCTGCGAGTGAGCCGCATCCCCCGCGAGCATGTGAGGATCAGGGCGTGGCGGGAGTGATCAGGGCGGTCTTCGGGCCGGTCGGCCGGAAGCTGACGTATCGGCGCTGGACCTATCTCGTGCTCGGCGCGACCCTCATCGTCCCGTTCACGTTCGCGGCCGTGGCGATCGTGCCGCCGGTGCTCGGCATGCTGCTGCCCGCCGACACCGCCGAGCAGCCGCTGGTCGTGGCCGTGACGATGACGCTCGCGATCATCGTGTGGGCGGCGGGCACGTCGTTCATCCCGGCCGTGCGGGTCGTCGAGGGGACCGCCGCGCGTGAACTGCTCGGGCCGGGTGTGCCCGCGCAGGCGTCGTCGCGTGCCACCAACCTGGAGGCGCGGTGGAAGACCTGCCAGTGGTTCCTCGTGCACATCGTCGTCGGCGCGGTCATCGGCGGCCTGACGCTGTTCCTCCCGCTCGGCCTGCTGCAATCGTTCCTGGCGCCGTTCACCGGTGAATGGCTGCTCGCCCGCGGTACGCAGGTGAGCGTGCCGTCCGGGTGGCAGTCGGCGTGGATCCCGGCTGTCGCCCTCGTCGCGTCGGTCCTGCTCGTGCACCTGGTCAACCTGGCCGGCGTGGGGATGACCAGGCTCTCGCAGGTGCTGCTCGGCCCGACGCCCGCCGACCACCTCGCCGAGCTCAAGCAGCGCGCCGAGCAACTCGCCGAACGCAACCGGCTGGCCAGGGAGCTGCACGACTCGGTCGGGCACGCGCTGAGCGTGGTCACCATCCAGGCCAGCGCCGCGGGCCGGGTGCTGGACGGCGACCCCCAGTTCGCCAAGCGCGCGCTGTCGGCGATCGAGGAGTCCGCGCGTGGCGCGCTGGCCGATCTCGACCACGTGCTCGGCCTGCTCAGGGAGGACGAGCCGGGCACGCAGCCGCAGCGCACCCTGGCCGACCTCGATCAGTTGCTGGACACCATGCGGCTGTCCGGGGTGGCGCTCGAGACGAGGATCACCGGTGACCTGCCCGGTCTGCCGTTCGCGGTGTCGACCGAGGCGTACCGGATCGTGCAGGAGTGCCTGACGAACGCGTTGAAACACGCCGGGAAAGTCGCGGGCGCGGTTACTGTGACGCTGGAAGTCGAGGCGAGCGACGACGCGTTGCGCGTCGAGGCGACCAACCCGTTGACCGGCCAGCCGCCGACGGGCCGTGGCGGGCGCGGTATCGCGGGCATGCGCGAGCGCGCGACCGTCCTGCGTGGACAGATCGAGGCCGGTCCCGCCGCCGGTGCGTGGCGGGTGAGAGCGAGGATTCCGCTGTGAGGTCGGGACTGTGAGCGTGAAGGTGCTGCTCGTCGACGACGAGGAACTGATCAGGGCCGGCCTGCGGGCGATCATCGACGCCGAACCGGACCTGGGGGTGGTCGGCGAGGCCGGTGACGGCGCGGACGTGTTGCCGCTGGTGACCAGGCTGGTGCCGGACGTGGTGCTGATGGACGTGCGGATGCCCGCGGTCGACGGGATCCAGGCGACCAGGCACATCCTCGACCGCGTCCCGGAGCCGCCGAAGATCATCGTCGTGACGACGTTCGAGAACGACGACTACGTCTACGACGCGCTTCGCGCGGGCGCCAACGGTTTCCTGCTCAAACGGGCCCGCCCGGCCGAGATCGTGCGGGCCATCCGGGTGGTCGTCGCCGGTGATTCGCTGCTGTTCCCCGACAAGATCCGGATGCTGGTCGGGCAGCGCGGCCTGGAACCCGGCCAGTCAGGCCTGCGGGAGGCAGGCCTGACCGACCGGGAGGCCGAGGTGCTCAGGCTGATGGCCACCGGCCTGTCCAATGTGGAGATATCGGACCGGTTGTTCGTCAGCGTGCAGACGGTGAAGACGCATGTGGGCAACGTGCTGTCGAAGCTGCACGCCCGCGACCGGACCCAGGCCGTGATCACCGCCTACGAATCGGGGTTCGTGACTCCCGGCTAGCTAGCGCCGCTCCGCCCACGCCTTGCTGAGCCGGGCGACCAGCTCGGTGAGGATGTCGTCGGGGAAGGCGAACGGGAACCTGATGAAGTTGTCGTGTGCGCCGGACGGGTCGGTCGCGGCGCCGGGCACCACTTCGACGCCGTGCCGCAGTGCGCTCTGGGCGAAGACGCGGGCGTCGGTGCCGGGCAGCTCGATCCACAACGCGGACCCGCCGTCCGGTGTGCGCCAACGCCATTCGGGTAAACGCTGGGTCAGCAGCTCACGGGCCCGGCCGAGCCGGTCACGCAGCTGGCTGATCCTGGTGCCCGCGAGATCGGGCAGCTGCGGCAGCAGCCGCGCCGCCAGCGCCTGGTCCAGGACCGGGCTGCCGAGGTCGGCCAGTGCCTTGTGCCGGGCCAGCCGCTCCGCGGTCTCGATCGACGAACGGACCCAGCCGACCCGCAGGCCCGCCCACACCGACTTGGCGAGCGACCCGATGGTGAGCACTTCCGCGTTGGTGCCCGCGAAAGCGGCGATCGGTGGAGGTGCGCCCTCGGCGGCGCCGATGGTGTAGGCGTGGTCCTCCACGACCGGGACGGCGTAGCGCGCGGCCAGCTCCACGATCCGGCGCCGTCTGCTCGTGGACATCAGCACACCGGTCGGGTTGTGGTACGTCGGCATGACGTACAGCAGATCCGGTTGGTGCTCGGCCATCACGCGGCTGAGCACGTCCGCGCGGATGCCCTCGTTGTCCAGGTCGACGCCGACCAGCCGGACCCCGGTCGCCCGGAGCACGTCCAGACAGCCGGGCCAGCTCGGTGTCTCCACCACCGCGGTCCAGCCGCGTCTGAGGTACATCTGGGTGATCAGGCCGATCGCCTGCTGGGCGCCGGTGGTGATCACCACCTGTTTGGGTTCGGTGGGCAGTCCGGTGCTGGTCAGGTGGGTCGCGACGGCTGAGCGCAGCTCCGGTAGCCCGGCGGGGTGGTAGCCCGACCCGTTGAGCAGCGCGGGCAGATCCGCGTGCACCAGGTCGAGCAGCGCGCCGCGCAGGTGCGGTGCGCCAGGGTCGTAGGCTCTGGCGAGTGAGATGACCTCGCCGGCGCCGTCGTTGGTGCGGTTGATGATCGGTGTCGCGCGGCCGAAGACCCGCCCTTCCACACTGGGTCGGAACCCGGGTGGCCGGACCACCCGCGTGCCGCTGCCACGTCTGCTGTCGACCAGGCCGATGGAGCGCAGCTCGTCGTAGGCAGACACCACGGTCGCGCGGCTCACGGCAAGCGCCCGCGCCAGATCTCGCTCGGACGGCAACCGTTCACCGGCATGCAGATCACCTGCGTGGATGGCCCGGCGCACAGCCTCGGCCAACCTCCGGTACAGCGGCGCCCGCCCGGCAGACGTGCTCGTCCAATCGCCGAGAACCTCGACGAGATCGGAGCCGTCGGTCAAACGGTCCATTACTCCCCCTGAATGGCCCGCGATCCAGGGCCACAACTCCCTCTGCTCGTGCCAACCTTTTCCACACTGATCGGTTTTCTGGTGGGTTCGTTAGCACTTGGCGGGAGAGTTTCGGAACTTGTGGCCACGCCGAAGATCGCTGGGGCCTGTATCGAAGTCTCCGTTCGATGAGAGTCGAGATCGTGGCGCCAGGGACCGCATCCGGCTCGGCTATCGCGGACGGGACTTCGACGCAGGCCCTAGGCGACCGGCTGCCGGACCTGACCCCTCGATGCCTTGCCGCGCAGCACGTCGACCCGCTCCGAACCCGGTCGTCCCAGCACCCAGCTCGACCCCGCGACGGCTTTGGCCTGCGATTTCAACGGAGCCAGCAATGCCGACGCCTCACGGTAGGAGGCAACGCTGTTCACGGCGCACAGCAGGGACGCCAGCGACACCGTGACCGGCCTGCCCTCGGCGGACCATTCGGTGTCCAGCAGCACCCCGGCGAGCGCCGAGATCTCGTCGAGATCGGTGACCAGCAGGAAGTCGTCGCCGCCGACGTGGCCGACGAGAACGTTCGGCATGGTCGCCGACGCGTCGGTGACGGCCCGGCCGAACATCCGGATCAGGTCGTCACCGGCGGCGAAGCCCAGCGAGTCGTTGACGGCCTTGAACGAGTCCACGTCCAGCCACGCGATGACGAACATCTCGCCGTCGGAGATCCGCCGGTCGACCTCACGCGCGATCGCGTCCGTGCCCGGCAACCGGGTCAGCGGGTTGAGCGAGACGGCCTGCTCCACCTTCATGTCCGCGACACCGCGGATCACGTCGCTCGCCCGGACGACGCCGACGCACCGGCCGCCCTCGTCGGTGACCACGACGTCGTCGCCGGTGCGTTCCCAGTCGGTGTCGCCGACCAGTTCGAGCAGCTCCATGCCGGTCGCCTCGCGGTCGATCAGCAGCGGCCGGTCGGCGTGCCGGGCCGCGGCGCGCTTGGCGTGCAGCGCGTGCCCGTACGGTCCGGCGACGATCAGCAGGAACCGGCTGCGGTCGATGGACCACTGCGGCCGCCACGCCTCGTCGACGAGGACGATGCCGTTGATGTCCGGGCGTTCGGCGAGCGTGGCGCGGACCTCCTCGGCGGTCGCGGTGATCGGCAGCATCAGCGCCGGGTGCAGGAAGTCGGTGACCGTCGGCGGTTTCACGGCGGTGACCCGCCGTTCCGCGGCCTCGGCGAGCGCCTGCGTGCGTTTCGGGTCGTCGATCGAGTCGGCGAGGTACTCGCCCTGCGCCACCCGCACACCGAGCCTGCTCAGGGTGGCGAGCTGGCTGTCGTTGGTCACGTTGACCGCGGCGAGGCGGGACTCGGTGCGCGCCGTGAGGCGCCCGAGCGCGTCGAGCATCGCCAGGGCGGCCGCGTCGTCGGGGTTGGCGAGCAGTTTCGACTGGATCTTGACCATGTCCGGCGCGGCCTCGGCGAGCAGCGCGAGCGGCACGTCACCGTCGCCGATGCCGTCCAGCGCGATCCGGAACCCCTCGGCGCGCAGCTTGGTGATGCCGTCGAGCAGGTCGGCCCGGCGGGCCTGGCAGAACGGCGTGCCGATCTCGAAGACGACGTCGCGGCTGTGCCGGTCGGTGTGCCGCAGCACGGGCAGCAGGTGGTGCAGCAGTTCGTCGGTGCGGGCCGCCGTCGACGCCAGGATGTTGACGTGCAGCGGGGTCGCGGGGTCCTGGTGCTCCGCGGCGAGCAGGGCGTGCCCGGCCAGCGCGATGTCGGTTTTCGTCAGCTGCCCCGCCCGGCCCGCGGCTTTGAGCAGGCTGTGGATGCTGCCGGACGACGGCACGGCGAGCGCCTCGACGGCGATCACACGGCCGGTGCGGGTGCTGAGCAAAGGCTGAAACGCGAAGCTCACTTCTTGCGTCGCGGACACGCACCACATACTGCCGAACGAGTACCCCTTTCGGCGAATTCGTCACCGACTGTTCATGTGCCTGACTCGGACAATCACCGATTTGGCGCACACGACGCGTGTCCGGCCCGATGCTTTGCGGAAGATCCGCAGCATCGCGCTGATCGTCGCACCCGGATCATCCCGGCCGGAAAGATATCCACGCTGCGCGTCCGGTGGTAGGTCAAAAAATAACTCGAAGAAACGCAGCGTCTCGGCGGCGGAGAGTGACAACAGCGTTTCCAGGCCGCAGTGCCTCAGGAAGTGGACCAACCGCGCACGTCCCGGCCACAGTGCGGGCCACGGGTCCTCGCCCGCCGCGATCGCCGCGGCGATCATCGGCGCCAGCCGGAATGCCTCGCCCACGCTGTATCCGGCGGCCGGGTGGACGAATCCGGCCGCCGCGCCGAACGGAAGCACCCGGCCCCGTTTCGGTTTGCGCACATCGAGCGGGAAACGCACGCGTTCGACATCGGCCGAGTCGATCTTTATCCCGTGCGGAGCGAGTCGTTCGGCCAGCGCGGTCCGCAGTGTCCGGAAATCCATTGCCGGGCGGCGCGCCAATGCCGTCTCTTCGAGAAGCACTTTGCCACCGCCGAGCGGCATCGCGTAAAGGAACGTGTTGTGACCGGACCGCCAGTCCATGAAGATCGATTCGCCGGGAGCGACGACCGGCGCGGCGACTTCCTCGGGGACAATCACCCCGTACGCCGTCTGCTCGGCCGTGCCACCCCGTGAACCCATCGCGTTCACAACGGTTCTCGCCGTGAACTGCCTGCCGTCGGCGAGTTCGAGCCGGTTCTCCGTCGCGTCCACCACCCGGCCGCTGATCGCCGTGACGTTCTTGGTCAACGCGGCCATCAGCCGCTCGTTGTCCAGGATGGCGTAGCGGCGCGGGATCACGTGCTCCTTGGTGGTGTACGCCCGCACGACCTTCGGCTCCGCCGCCGTGACGTCCGGCGGGAGCGTGGCCAGCTCGTCGCCCCACAGGCCGTACGTCGCCGGCCACCTGCGCAGCGGCTGCGGCGCGACGACGGCGGTCTCCAGGCCGAGCCGGGCGCAGTGCGCGGCGAGCGCCCACCCCGACGGCCCGGCGCCCGCGATCAAGACGTCGGGCATATCCCGATTGGACCACGCCGTGTCCGGCCACTGGTGGGGGAGGGGCCGAGTACCGTGCTGCCATGAGTGATCCGAGGGAGGAGCGGCGCTCGCACGCGGCGCCCGCGGCAGCGTTCGATCTGGCGACCAGCCCGTTCCGAGTGGACCGGGACCGCGTGGCGGGATCACCGTTCTTCGCACGTCTCGGCGGGGTCACCCAGGTGGTCAGCGCCAGCGGATCCGGGTTGCTGCACAACCGGCTGACGCACAGCGTCAAGGTCGCCCAGGTCGCGCGGGCCATCGCCGAACGGTTGCTCGCCGCGCCGCAGTACGCGGCGTTGATCGACGCGCTGGGCGGGTGTGACCCGGATGTGGTCGAGGCGGCAGCGCTGGCGCACGACCTCGGGCATCCGCCGTTCGGGCATCTGGGGGAGCAGGTGCTCGACCGGCTCGCGCGGCACCGCTTCGCCCTGGCGGACGGTTTCGAGGGCAACGCCCAGTCGTTCCGGATCGTCACCACGACGGATGTCGGCGGACCGTCCGCGGTCGGGCTGGACCTGACCGCGGCCGTGCGGGCCGCGATGCTGAAGTACCCGTGGACGCGCTTGCACCACCCCGAGGCGCACCCGCGGTTCATGCCCGAGCCGCCCCGGGGTGCTTCCGAGCCGGCGGAGGCACCGGGGACGGGATCGGGGAAGTTCTCCGCCTACGTCACCGAGCTGGACGACCTGGAGCAGGCGCGGGCGGCCTTCGAGGGGAAGCTGGCGGACTGGCAGCAGACCATCGAGGCGTCCGTGATGGACACGGCGGACGACATCGCGTACGCGATCCACGACATCACCGATTTCCACCGGATCGGGGTGCTGCAACACGCGCCCGTGGCCGCGGAGCTGGGGCAGTGGCAGGCCAACGCCGCCACCCTGGCCTGGTTGTCCGACGAGGAGGTCCGGCGCCAGGAGCGGGTGCCCGGCCGGTCCTTGGAGATGCTGCGGCGGCGGATGCACGAGAAGGACTCGTGGATCGTCAGCGACGACGCTTTCCACGCGGCCGTGGCCCGCGTCCGGTCCGAACTGGTCGACGAGTTGCTGTCGCGGCCGTTCGACGGGTCGGTGGAGGCCGAGCAGGCGGTCGCGCAGTTCTCACTGCGGTGGACTTCGCGGTTGGTCGACGAGATGGCTGTCGTCGAGGATCCGCCGACGCGGTCCGGGCACGTGATGCTGGGCGGGGAGCAGTGGCACGAGGTGCAGGTGCTGAAGTTCCTGCACCGGCGGTTCGTGTTGCTGCGGCCCGAACTGGCTTTGCACCAGCGGGGTCAGGCCCGGCTGGTCACCACGCTCGTCGAGGCTCTGGACCAGTGGCTGGGGGACCGGTTCGAGGCCGGGCGGTTGCCTCGCCGTCTGCACGACCTCGTCGAGCTGGCCACTTCGGAGTATCGGGCACTGGCTCGTTCTGAGCCCGCTGTGCTGGTTGGCGCCACCGGGGAGGCTCCGCAGGGACCTGATGCCGTTCACGGGCTGGCTCGGGGGCGGGCCGTTGTCGACTTCGTTTCTTCTTTGACGGACAAGCAGGCTGTGTCTCTTATGGATGCTTTGTCCGGGCGGAGTGGTCAGCCTTGGTCTGATGCTTTCGTTCTGTAGAGCCGTTGGCCTTGCTTCGGTTTGTTGTGCCTCGGCTGGCTGACTGACTGGGGTGTTGCCGTGCTCTGGTTTGTGACCCCTTGGTGGGCTGGGGCGGCGCCGATTTGACAAAGGAGCCCTGGGGCGCCCTCTGCGAGCGTGCAGGAGGAGCCCCTTGTTGCAGGCCAAGGCGCGGCCCTCTCCGAAGCGGCGGGGCTCTCCGCGCCGACGAGCTTACGAGCGTCCCTGCCCTTTGTGAAATCGGCGCCGCTCTTGGGTTTTGTCTCTTCTGCCTGGCCCTCTGCTTGCCGTCTGCTCGGTCTTCTGCTTTGCTCGCTGCTTGGTCCTCGGTGTGTTCGTTCGCTGCTTCGCTGCTCTGGCTTCGATCGGCCGTACTCTCTCACTGCCTGCGCTCACGGTCGTCAGGCGGCCGGTCGGCTGGTGTTGCCCTGCTTCGCCTGGAACTGCAGTGCTCTCAGGCGGAACTCTTTTGATCTTGTTCCGCTCAGCAGCAGGTCCAGCCTTCCGGTCAGCACGTAGGTGCCGCATCGTCCCTTTGCCATTGTCGTCGGGGCTGGGTCTGCCCACGGCGCTTGGGTTTTGAGTGTTGCGGTTCGCCAGTCGTCCGTTGATGTCAGCCGTAGCAGTCTTGTGCTGGTTCTGGTGTTGTCTATCCCGTCCAGTGTGCTCGGGTTGTTCAGCAGCAGGCCGTCCAGGGCTCCGATTGGTTCGTCCGTCGTCACCTGGGTCAGGTTTTCCGGCTCGTGCAACGGGATTCGCCACAGGGTCCTTCCTGATGAGTGGGCCACCAGCAGGAAAACTCTGGGGTGCAGGACTATTCCGTTCGCTCCGTTGCCCGCTCCTCCTGCCGGCATCAGTCTGTCGTCTCGGACCAGTGTCGTCGGGCTTCCGTGTACCGGTACGCGGTAGATCGCCCCGCTTCTGGAGTCGGTCACGTACGCTGTGCCGTCTGGTGCGAGTGCCACGTCGTTTCCGAAGTGTGGTCGCTGCGGGTCGAGGGCTCCCAGGTCCACGTACCTGATCCGCTTGCCTGTTCTCAGGTCGTGGATTCCCAGTCCTGCCGTCTTTCCGTTCGTCTCCGGTGTCGAGCCGTCGGCTATCCCGATGTCTGCGTTCACCGCGAGGATTCGTCCTCTTCTCGCGTCCACCGCCAGGCCCATGGTGGTGATCAGGTTCGAGTCCCGTACCAACGTTCGGGCTGAGCCGTCCGGCCGTACGATTGAGACCGTTCCGTGTGTCACCGAGCCGATCAGGAACCGGTTTCCGTTGGGGTCGTAGGCGATGCCTTCCGGGTGCAGTTCGTCCCCCGTGCCCATCACCAGGTCCGCGCACGGTGGTTTCCCCGCTTTCTCCGCCGCCTGTGCCGCGGGGAGGGGGATCGTGGTCGCCGCTATCAGTGCCAGCGTGACCGAACGCCACCTTTGTGCTGCCATGTCGGCAAGGTAGTCCTGTTCCGGGGGTGCGCTGTACCCGCCGAAGTTCGGTGGTTTTCGCGTGCAGGTTTCGTTCCGTGACTGCTTGTGGCATCGGTGTCACTCATACGGCTGCTGTTCGGCGGGTGTTCCCGCGACATACCGTCTGCGCGATCCGGGGCTCACCCGGGATCGTCCGCGTGTGTCGGGGCACGCGTCGGAGTACTGGGAGGGGACTAGTGCGTGCAGCCATTCGGCTGAATCGAAGATTCTTAGCCGCGTCACTGGGTGTTCTGCTTTCGTTGAGCGTCACCGCGCCCGCGTCCGCCGGGCCCGATCCGGCAGGCAAGGCGCCCGCCGACGCCGCGGCCAACGCCGCCAAACAGATTTCCGCGCTGCAGGAGCTCAAGCGCTCGCAGACGCCGACCGAATCCAAGCTGGACACCTCGCTGGTCCTCGCCAAGCGGGGTGCCGATGCCGCCGGCCGCGGTCTGCGGGCCGCTGTTCCCGCGCTGCAGACCGGTGTGGCCGCCGACCGGGTCACTGTGGACATCCGGGGGACCGCGTCCGCCGACCTGCTCGACCACCTGCGCAAGATCGGCGCGGGCATCCGGTCGGTGTCCGAGCGTTACGGCTCGGTGCGGGCCGAGATTCCCGTCAGCGCCGCCGAGGGCATCGCCGCGCGCAAGGACGTCAAGTTCGTCGAGCCCGCGGTCGGGGCGATGACCGCACGGCAGCTGACCACCCCCGCCAGTCCGAGGGACGCGAAGAAACCCAGCAAGGAAGCCAAAGCCAGGGAGGTCGCCGCCCGCACGCAGGCTGCCCTGTCGGTCAAGGCCGAGCCTGTGGTCAGCGAGGGCGACCGGGCGCACAACGCCGACAAGGCCCGCCAGCAGTTCGGGGTCACCGGTGTCGGCGTCAAGATCTGCGCGCTGTCCGACGGCGTCGACTCGCTGCGCGCGTCGCAGGCCGCCGGTGAGCTGCCCGATGTCGACGTGCTTCCCGGCGAGGGCGGGTCCGGTGACGAGGGCACCGCGATGCTGGAGATCATCCACGACCTCATCCCCAACGCCAGGCTCGGTTTCGCCACTGCGTTCCGCTCCGACGCAAGTTTCGCCGACAACATCCGGAAACTCCGTTTCGACGCCAAGTGCGACGTCATCGTCGACGACGTCATCTACTTCAAGGAAGCGGTGTTCCAGGACTGGATCATCGCCCAGGCCGTCAACGACGTGACCGCGGCGGGCGCGCTCTACTTCTCCTCAGCGGGCAACGAGGGCAACGTCGTCGACGGCACCGCCGCGCACTGGGAGGGCGACTTCGCCGACTCCGGCCTGTCGATCGGCAAGTGGGCGGGCACCGCGCACAACTTCGCCGGTGCCAACGGGGTCCAGATCTACCAGCCGATCTCCGACGCCTCGTCCGCC
Source organism: Kibdelosporangium phytohabitans (assembly GCF_001302585.1). Taxonomy (GTDB): domain Bacteria; phylum Actinomycetota; class Actinomycetes; order Mycobacteriales; family Pseudonocardiaceae; genus Kibdelosporangium; species Kibdelosporangium phytohabitans. The sequence goes on from NZ_CP012752.1 coordinate 4,504,775, forward strand.
GACGTCCCGGTTCTGCTGAACTGGTCCGACCCGATCGGCCGGTCGGCCAACGACTACGACCTGTTCCTCCTCGACCGCAACGGCAACGTCGTCTCGGCGAGCCAGAACTACCAGGACGGCGCGGCGGACGCGTACGAACGCGTGCAGACGCCACGCCTCGGTGGTCAGGGTCTGCGGGTGGCGATCGTGAAGTTCAAGGGTGAGAACCGCTACCTGTCGTTGTCCGCGTTGCGCGGGCGGTTCAAGGACACCTCGGGCGTGCTGACCGCGTACAACACTCCCGGCCAGCTCTTCGGCCACGCGGCGGCCAAGGACGCCTTCGCTGTCGGCGCGGCACCGGCGGCCACGCCGCTGCCGTTCGACCTCGAACCGGGCGACCCGCCCAACCCGAAGGGACCGTTCCCCGGCTCGTTCGGGCCGGCGTCCAAGGTCGAGCGGTTCACCTCCGACGGCCCGCGCCGGATCATCTACAACGCCGACGGCACCCCGGTCACGCCGGGCAACGTCTCGTCCACCGGTGGCGTGGTGCGCCAGAAGCCCGAGATCACCGCGGCCGACGGCGTGAGCACGACCGCGCCGGGCTTCGAGACCTTCTACGGCACCTCGGCCGCCGCGCCGCACGCCGCTGCCATCGCGGGCCTCGTGCTGTCGGGCAACCCGGGCATCTCGCCCGCGGACGTCCGTGAGGCGCTCGTGACCACGAGCGTCGACATCGAACAGTCCGGCGTCGACAACCGGTCGGGCGCCGGAATCCTTTTGGCTGACAAGGTTCTCGCCTACACCGGTGCGAGCCCGCAGCCGCTGGCCGAGCCGCAGGCGCCGACCGTGCGCGCCAGCGACGGCGGAGCCTTCATCGACCCGGGTGACACCGCGACCGTCACCTTGCCGGTGACCAACCGCGGTGACGGGTTGGCGGCGTCCACCAGCGTCGTGCTCACGTCGCCGACCGCGGGTGTGACGATCGCGCCGCGCTCGAAGTTCTACGGCTCGATCGACAAGGGCCAGACGGCGATCAACAACTTCACGATCACCGTTCCGGCCAACCACCCGCTGGGCACACCGGTCCTGCTGGACGCCAAGGTGACCTTCGCCGGTTCGCAGTCGCCGACCACGGCCAGGTTCCCCGTCAAGGTCGGCCAGCCGTCGACCGTGGTGCACGACTTCGCCTACACGGGCGCGCCGCTGGCGATCCCGGACAACGACCCGACGGGCGTGACCGTGCCGGTCCAGGTCAGCGGGATCGGCCCAGCCAGCCGCGTGACGTTCTCGATCGACGGCACGCAGTGCACCACTGACACGGGCGCGACCACTGTCGGTATCGACCACACTTTCGTGAGCGATCTCGTCGGCACGTTGCGTTCGCCGACCGGTGGCACGGTCACGGTGTTCTCCGGCAACGGTTCCAACGGGCACAACATCTGCAAGGCGGTCTTCGACGACACCGCCGCGCAGTCGATCACCAGTGCCACGTCCGACAAGGCGCCGTACACCGGCTCCTGGCGGCCGTACCAGCCGCTGGAGGGCGCACTCGGGGTCGCGGACGGCACGTGGAGCTTCCACGTGCGCGACACCGCCAACCGGGACACTGGCTCGCTGCGGGCGTTCTCACTGCACGTGTCGGGCTTCGTGACTCCAGGTAGTTGATGACGAGGGGCCGGGTCTCGTGCCCGGCCCCTTCGCTCAGTGGTGGTCCGCGTGGCGAATCTCGTCACGAAGATCGCGGTACTTGACCCACTCGTAGACGATCAAGGCGACCAGCAGCGCGGTCAGCACGCCGAGGCTCGCCATCGCGGGCAGGCTGGCCACCACGGGCACCAGTGCCAGCAGGACGACGCCGAGCACCACACGCTGCACCTTGAGGCTGCGGATGCAGCGCCACGACACCGCCGCGTACCCGAACATGAACAGCGCCACACCGCCGTACATGGCCCACAGCGGGGCGCCGTAGAGCGGGTCGGACAGCGTGTGGCCGTGCTCACCGCCCACGTAGCCGAGGACCTTCTTCAGGCCGAGGGCCAGCAGGACGATGCCGATCATCAGCGGCAGGTGCAGGTAGGTGAACGCCGTCCGGCCCATGCTCACCCGTTCGTCGCCCCGCGCGTCGCTCAGCGCGCGCTCGCAGATGATCACGTGCGTGTCGAAGTAGGACCACCACAGCGCCGCGGCGATGGTCAGGCCGAGCACGGCCGCCAGCACGATCGGCCACGAAATGGCCAGGTGGGTGACGCCGACGCCGATCGCGACGATCGACTCGCCCAGCGCGATCATGATGATCAGGCCGTAGCGCTCGGCGAAGTGCCTGGCCGAGTTCAGCCGCCACCCGGCCGTGCCGATCAGGAACGTGCCGCCGTAGTCGGCCAGCACCGCGGCGGCCCACAGCAGTGTCTGCGCCGTGCCGGTGAGCTGGGAGGCGATCGCCAGCAGGGCCGTGCCGCCGATCATGGACGGGACGAACCGGAGGATCTGGGCACGCAGCCCGGCGTCGTCCTCGGCGGCGATCCAGAACAGCCAGACGTGCACGACCCGCACGAGCAAGTAGCAGAACGCCAGCACGAGCGGGCCGTCGAGGCCACCTGGCAGGTCGTCGAAGGCCTCGGGGATGGCCAGTGCGAGCAGGAACATCGCGGCCATCGCGGCCAGCATCGCGGTGCGCGCGGGCCCCTCGTCGGCCTTGACCAAATTGGACAACCAGGAGTAGCCGATCCACGACCACCAGATCACGCTGAGCAGCAGCGCCCCGCGCAGCAGCCCCGTGCCGGTCGGCGACTCCGCCATCAAAGCCGTGACCTGCGTCAACGCGAACACGAAGACCAGGTCGAAGAACAGTTCCAGGTTCGTCGCGCTCGAACTCTCGGCGATCCGCTCCATCCGGGAACCGCGCGACTTGCTCGTTGGCGGCTTGCTCATGGCCAAGATGGTGACACGCGACCGGCGTGAGACGCGAAGCGCACACGCCCGTCCCGTCTATTGTGGACATTTAATCGCGTGGGCGTGGCGAAAACGGTTCGCCAGGGTCTGTAAACTAGACAATCGTGGTCGCCACCGCGTGCCACCCGTCTATGGAGCCCTACTGGTGATCACTGCTATCGATCTGGAGCTGCGCGCTGGCTCGCGCATCCTGCTCTCGGAAACGACACTGCGTGTCCAGCCGGGCGACCGCATCGGCCTGGTCGGCCGCAACGGCGCGGGCAAGACCACCTCGCTGAAGGTGCTGGCAGGCGAAGGCCAGCCGTACGCGGGCGCCGTGCGCCGCACCAGCGAGGTCGGCTACCTCCCGCAGGACCCCCGCGAGGGTGACCTGTCCGTCACGGCCAAGGACCGCGTGCTGTCCGCGCGTGGTCTCGACCAGTTGCTGCGCGAGATGGAGAAGGCGCAGACGGCCATGGCCGAGCTGGTCGACGAGCGCGCCCGCGAGAAGGCGGTCGAGAAGTACGGCAAGCTGGAGGAGCGGTTCGCCGCCCTCGGCGGGTACGCCGCCGAGAGCGAGGCCGCGCGGATCTGCAGCAACCTCGGTCTGGCCGACCGGGTGCTGGCCCAGCCGATGGGCACGCTCTCCGGTGGCCAGCGGCGCCGGGTCGAGCTCTCCCGGATCCTGTTCGCCGCGTCCGACGCGGGCGCCGGCGGCAAGTCGGCCACGATCCTGCTGCTGGACGAGCCGACCAACCACCTCGACGCGGACTCGATCAACTGGCTGCGCAACTTCCTCAAGTCGCACGACGGCGGACTGGTCGTGATCAGCCACGACGTCGAACTGCTCGACGCCGTGGTGAACAAGGTCTGGTTCCTCGACGCCAACCGCGGCGAACTCGATCTGTACAACATGGGCTGGAAGAAGTACCTCGAAGCCCGCGCCACCGACGAGAAGCGCCGCCGCCGCGAACGCGCCAACGCGGAGAAGAAGGCCGGTGCGCTGATGGCGCAGGCCGACAAGATGCGCGCGAAGGCCACGAAGGCCGTTGCCGCGCAGAACATGGCCAAGCGCGCGGAGAAGCTGCTGTCCGGCCTCGAGCAGGAGCGGCAGGCCGACAAGGTCGCCAGGATCAAGTTCCCCGATCCCGCGCCGTGCGGCCGCACCCCGCTGACCGCGGAGGGGCTGACCAAGGTCTACGGCTCGCTCGAGGTGTTCACCGGCGTCGACCTGGCCATCGACCGCGGCTCCAAGGTGGTCGTGCTCGGCCTCAACGGCGCGGGCAAGACGACGTTGTTGCGGCTGCTCGGCGGCCGGGAAGCCGCCGACGCCGGGACTGTCCTACCCGGACACGGCATGCGGCTGGGCTACTACGCGCAGGAACACGAGACCCTCGACCACGAGGCGAGCGTGTGGCAGAACATCAGGCACGCCGCGCCGGACACGCCTGAGCAGCAGCTGCGTACGCTGCTCGGCACATTCCTGTTCACCGGCGAGCAGTTGGACCAGCCCGCGGGGACGTTGTCCGGCGGGGAGAAGACCCGGCTCGCGCTGGCGGGCCTGGTCTCCAGTGCGGCCAACGTGTTGCTGCTCGACGAGCCGACCAACAACCTCGATCCGGCCAGCCGCGAACAGGTTCTGGACGCGCTGCGCCGCTACTCGGGCGCGGTCGTGCTCGTCACCCACGACCCCGGTGCGGTCGAGGCGCTCGAGCCGGAGCGGGTGATCCTCCTGCCGGACGGCACCGAGGATCATTGGTCGCCAGACTATCTCGAGTTGGTCCAGTTGGCCTGAATCCCGCACGGATGCGCCTCGATCATCGGTGATCCACTCGGATGGAGTAGTGCGAGTGGGCGACTTCATGATGATTTTTGCAACTCGCCTGGCGTTCCGCGCTTCCGTGTTCGATCATTGCGGGCGCAGGGGTCGCATGTGACCCTAGTTACTCGCTACGGAAGGCGGAGACGTGGCTGACCTCAAGAAAGGCGCGCGCATTACTGGAAGTACGCGCGACAAGCTAGCCGCTGATCTGAAGAAGAAGTACGAAAAGGGCGCCAGCATCCGCGCTTTGGCGGAGTCGACGGGCCGGTCGTACGGATTCGTGCACCGGGTCCTGTCGGAGTCCGGGGTGCAGCTGCGTGGCCGTGGCGGTGCCACGCGTACCAAGAAGAAGTAGCGGCTGTCTGGCCTGTTCTCCCAGCGCACCCGTGTTCTACCGGGCCTGTGACAACGACAGATCATGCGGTTCGGCCGGCCGGGAAGCGGCCCGCTCGGCCACCGCGAACGTCATCGCGGCCCCCCACAGCACGAGTGGGTACACCAGGTAGCCGTAGCGGCTGGCAGGCACCATCAGGATCGCGGCGCCGAGTCCGATCGCGGCCTTGAGCATCGTGTCCGAGCCGGTCGCCGGTGGGCGGACGAACAGCCAGACGGTCAGCGCCAGAGCGGTGAGCCCGAGCAGGACGAGTGCGACAGCATGCCCCACTTGACCGGCACTCGAGATCAAATGGCCAGGCAGTGGGCTTGCCGCTGGTGAGGTGATCATGCCCGTCCCGGACGGGAACTTGATCACGTGTTCGACGAAGGCTCCCGGGTGGACGATCAGCACCGGGATGTTCAGCAGCGCGGTGACCCCGATGACCGCGGTGCCGAACCTGAGCAGTGACGCGCGACCGGCCCTGGTGGTGACCACGTGGAACACGATCACCACCACGGCTGGGAGCGCGCTCAGCTTCATGCTCACCACCAGCGCGAGCACGATCCCGCACCACACGATCCTGCCGCGGGTGGCGAGCGCGCCCGCGAGGATGATCAGGCCGATGATGGCGAGGTCCGGACCGGCGACGGCGAAGGTCAGCGCGGTCAGCGGACTGACCACGGCCAGGTGCGCGGCCCGCACCGGCGCTTTCGGCCAGCCGAGCAGCTTCAGGCTCACCAGGACGGTCGCGATCGCGGTGAGGGCGAACATGATCCGCGCGTCGGTGATCGCGCCGCCCAGCAGCGCCCTTGGCATGCCGAAAACCGCCATCGCGGGCCCGTAGGGCGTGTAATCGTTGACCTCGGGCGGACGCGGCAACCCGGCGATGTCCACGTAGGGCGTTCCGGTGTCGAACAGCAGGCTCGCCGACCGCTCGATCACCCAGACCTCCGGCTGGGCGGCCCACTGGAACGGCTTGATCACCCAGTCCGAGCCCGTCAGCCTGCGGAAGACCAGCACGATCAGCGGCGCGACCATGCCGGCACCGCCGACCAGGCCGACCGGGATCCAGCGCGACCGCAGCCAGCCCGTGCCGGACGTGGTCAGCAGCCACACCGCGTGCACGGCGCCCAGCGCGTAGGCCACGGACGCGAAGTTGCCCCAGATCCGGTAGCCGTAGAACTCCGACCACAGCGCGGTGACGATCGCGAACACGGCGCACGCCGCGTAGATGGCGACGTCCCACCCCAGAGCCTTGCGCCGATCGCCCACAGCGAAAACTGTACCGATGGGGAAGGGACAGCACTTCATGGGTGTTGACCCGGCCAGAGAGTGAGGAGTGCCGGGTGGACGGAACCTGGGGTCTGTTGATGGGAGCGGCGCGCAGTGCCGACGCGCCAAAGGGAGTTCGGAAAGGCACGGTTCGACGGGTACTGCGTTTTGCCAAACCGCACCGTAGGTTGCTGATTGCGTTTCTGATACTCACCGTCGCGTCGGCAGTGCTGGCAGTGACGACACCATTGCTGGCCGGCCGGGTCGTCGACGCGATTGTCGGTGGCCGGGACGCCTCTTCGGTGATTTGGCTGGCCGTGCTCATTGCGGCGATCGCGGTGCTGGACGCCGGACTCGGATTGGTCGAGCGCTGGCAGTCGGCGCGAATCGGCGAAGGGCTGATCTTCGATCTGCGCCGTTCGGTTTTCGGACACGTGCAGCGCATGCCCGTCGCGTTCTTCACCAGGACGAGGACAGGCGCGCTGGTGTCGAGGCTGAATAACGACGTAATGGGTGCGCAGCGCGCCTTCACGTCCACCCTGTCGGGTCTGGTCGCCAATGTGATCCAGCTGGCGCTCTCGCTCGCCGTGATGGTCACGCTGTCCTGGCAAGTGACCGCGTTGGCACTGGTTCTGCTGCCGGTGTTCGTGCTGCCCGCGAAACGCGTCGGGCGCAGGCTCGCCGACCTGCAGCGCGAAGCCTCCGGGCTGAACGCGTCGATGACCACGCAGATGACCGAACGTTTTTCCGCGCCCGGTGCGACCCTGGTGAAGCTTTTCGGGCGGCCGAAAGCCGAGGCGGAGGAATTCGGGGCCAAAGCGGGCAGGGTGCGGGACATCGGCATCAAGAACGCGATGGCCACCCGCTGGTTCATGACCAGCCTGACGCTGGTCTCCGCGTTGGCGCAGGCATTGGTGTACGGCCTCGGTGGCTGGCTGGCGATCCGCGGTGAACTCGCCCCCGGCACGGTCGTCGCGCTGGCGCTGCTGCTGACGCGGCTGTACTCGCCGCTGACCGCGCTGGCCAACGTCCGCGTCGACGTGATGACCGCGCTCGTGTCGTTCGAACGCGTCTTCGAGGTGCTGGACCTGGAGCCGATGATCACCGAGAAGCCGGACGCCCGTACGGTGCCCGCCGGTGGTGTCTCGGTCGAGTTCGACGACGTGCGGTTCGGCTACCCGGCCGCCGAGAAGGTCTCGCTGGCCTCGCTGGAGGAGGTCGCGGCGCTCGACACCCGCGGTGGCAGGGAAGTGTTGCACGGCATCAGCTTCAGAGCCGAGCCCGGCCAGATGGTGGCACTGGTCGGATCATCCGGCGCGGGCAAGTCGACGATCGCGTCGCTGGTCCCCCGCTTGTACGATGTGGACAGCGGAGTCGTCCGTCTGTCCGATGTGGACGTCAAGGACCTCTCGTTCGACGCGCTGCGCGACACGGTCGGCGTGGTGACGCAGGACGGGCACCTGTTCCACGACACCATCCGCGCCAACGTCGCCTACGCGCGGCCGGGGGCAACCGACGAGGAGGTCACCGAAGCGCTCGACCGCGCCCGGCTCACCGAGCTGATCGCCTCGCTGCCGGACGGCCTCGACACGGTCGTCGGCGAACGCGGGTACCGGCTGTCCGGCGGGGAAAGGCAACGCCTGACGATCGCCCGGCTGCTGCTGGCCGACCAGCGCGTGGTGATCCTCGACGAGGCAACCGCGCACCTGGACTCCGAATCGGAGGCCGCGGTGCAGGAGGCGCTCGTGCACGCGCTGGACGGCCGGACCGCGATCGTGATCGCGCACCGGCTGTCCACCATCCGCGCGGCCGACCAGATCCTCGTGGTGGAAGGCGGCCGGATCGTCGAGCACGGCAGCCACACCGAACTGCTCAACCGCGACGGCCGCTACGCCGAACTGCACAACACGCAGTTCGCCCGGCCGTTGTCAGAGCTGCGGGACCCGGGGGCCGTAGAGGTCTAGGTAGCGCTGGTTGGCCTCGTCGCCGCCGGGCACATTGGAGCTGCGCCACAACGGGATCTCCACGCCCGCGGCGGTGGCCTTGTCGACGAGGCGGGCGAGGATCTCGCCCCACAGGAACGCGTTGGCCACAGTGGACAACGCGGAGGTGACCGGTGCCTCCGGCGGGTAGCTGGAGTCGCCGGGAGCCACGAGCGTGTCGAGCACGATGGCGGCGTTCTCGGCGAGCGTGGTGTCCGCCCGGCGCGGCGCCGCCGCGTTGGCGTGCGAGGACGTGACCGCGACGACCGGCATGTCCGCGTTCTGCGCGGCGATCGCGAGCTCGACCGGGTACGGGTTGACACCGGAGGTGGAGAAGACGACCAGCACATCGTGGCCGCTGAGCTCGACCTTGCCGAAGACCTCCTCGGCGAGGCCGGTGATCCGCTCGGCGCTGGTCGACGCGCGGGCGCCGTGCAACGGCTGGATCTGGGGGTGGTACAGCGGATACACGCAGGCCAGGCCACCCGCGCGGTAGAACGTCTCGGCCACCACGGCGAGCGAGTGCCCGGCGCCGCCGGTCAACACCAGGCCACCTGCGCGGATGCTGCCGAGGAACAACTCGGCGACATTGTTCAACGCGTCGGCGTTGTGCTTTTCTACCCGGGTCAGGTGATCTCTGACCAGGTTGCCGAATACGGCCATGCTGGCGGTACCTCCTCGGTTGACCTCGCAATGGTCTATACCAGTGGGGGGTGGGCGTCAAGAGGTGTCAGCCGGTGGTTTCGCCCGCCGGTGTCCCGGCGGTGTCTTGCCGGTGTCTCGACGGGTGCGGTGGTTCGTTCTTGGCGAGTCGGGTTCTTGCCGATTTCCGTGGTGCGGTTTTTTGGCCCCTTGGGTGGGCCGGGTGTTGGCGGTGGCCATGGTCTGGTTCTTGGCCTTGGTGTGCCTGGGTGGTGCTGATTGGCGTGGTGTGGTTCTTGGCCCTTTGGGTGGGTCGGGTGTTGGCGGTGGTGTGGTTCTTGGGCTTGGTGGGTTGGGGCGTCGCCGATTTGACATGGAGACCCCGGGGGTGGCCTCATCGAGCGTAAAGGCGGAGCCCCTTCATTATCTATGGTTCAGCACTTCCAAAGTGGCGGGGCTCTCCACGCCCACAAGCTTACGGCCACCCCACCCCATGTAGAATCGGCGCCGCTCTTGGGTTTTCGGGCTTTCGGTGGTCGGGTTCTTGATTTTCCTCGTGGTTTCTCGCGTTCTTCGTGCTGGGGTTCTTGGGTCCTTGGTACTGCTCTGGGTCCTTGGTGCTGGTTTTTGGGCTCGCGGCACGCGGTTTTCGCGCTTCTGCGGGCTATCGGGTTTGTTTCCTCACTCTGGCGGCAGGTGTTCCGGGCTGTCTACATCGGAGCCGTCTGCCACGTCCTCGCAGGGGATCAGGTCCGGTTTGTGCTTGCGTAGGTACTCCCTGGCTCCCGCGTCTCCCGTTGCCAGTTCGTACACGGCTTCCCAGTGCTCTCTTCCGATCAGGACCGGGTGGCCTGGTTCGCCGTGGTAGCTCGCTCTCAGCAGGGCTTGTGGTGTCGCTCGTTGTCTGAGTCTGGCTATCGCTTCTGCTCGTATTCCTGGTGTGTCCACCGGGAGGATGATCACCGCGTCCGCGTTCACCGCCTTCAGGCCGACGCGGAGTGATGATCCCATTCCCTGTTGCCAGTCCGGGTTGTCAACGGCGTTCAGGTGCGGTGCTTGGCTGCGCACTGCCTCGCTTTCTGCTCCCAGCACCGCCAGCACGGGGCAACAGCCGCCCTCGGTCAGTACTCGGACCGCTCGTTGCACGAACAGCTCGCCACGGAAGCGGACTCTTGCCTTCGGCATCCCGTATCTTCTGCCCGCCCCCGCCGCCAGGACCAGTCCCGCTACCTCAGCCATGCTGGGACAGGTGTTCCAGCAGGAGGCGGCTCAGTCCCTCGTCCGCCTGCTCCGGCAGCCAGTGGCCGATGTCCTGGAACATCTCGAAGCGGTACGGGCCTTCCACCCAGTCCTCTGTTGCCAGAGCCGCTGTCGAGCCGAAGGCCACGTCCTCCGTTCCCCACACGTAGAGGGTCGGGACCTTCACCTTGTCCGTTCGCCCGCTGTACTTGATTCCCCTGTACCAGTTCAGGGCCGCCACCAGTGCTCCTGGTTCCGAGAGGCGTTCGACGTATTCCCTGACGTGGTCGCGGGGGACCACGCCTTCGTAGAGCTGCTTGAGTGCTGCCGCGTCGTTGGCCAGCAGTTGTTTCTCCGCTCCTCGGACGTTCTGGAGCGTGGGGATGTAGGAGGAGCGTTGTTGCTGGTCCTCGTCCGTCTTCAGGGCGTGGGCGTAGGCGCCCGGGTGGGGGATCGACACCACCGCCAGCGTCCGGACCCTGTCCGGGTGTTCGGCTGCTGTGTGCCAGGCGACGTTGCCGCCCCAGTCGTGGCCCACCAGGTCGAACTTCGCCCAGCCCAGTTCGTCCGCCATCCTGATCACGTCGGCTGCGAGGTCCTCGATGCTGTAGTCCTCCGGGCGCTCCGGGCGGACGTCGGGGGAGTAGCCGCGCTGGTCCGGCGCGACCGCCCTGTACCCCGCTGCCGAGAGGGTCGCCAGCTGGTGTTCCCACTCCGTCGACGCCTGGGGGAACCCGTGCAGCAGCAGCACGCCCCGGCCGTCGTCCGGGCCCGCCGCCAACCCGTCGAAGCGGCCCTGGTCTGTGCTGATCCCGATGTGCTCGATCACTCGTCGAGTATCCACCCGGGATTCCGGCAATCCGGCTGGGGCAGGGCACCGAATGGTTAGGGTGGCTAATATGTCCGGCCCTCATCTGCACCAGCTCGGTTCCGGCGATCCACGGGTGATCGCGCTCTTGCTGCACGGTGGTCGTGAGCACGGCGAGGGGCCGATGCCCCGCTACGGGCTGGCTTACCTGCGCATGGTGCCGTTCGGCCGTGATCTCGCGCGGATCGACGGTGTCGCCGTGTTCCAGCTGGTCAACCGGCTCCGCGGGTGGAACGCGCCCCGCCTCGACCCCGTCGTGGACGCGCGGTGGGCTCTTGACGAGATCCGCGGCCGGTTTCCCGGGGTCCCCGTCGTCGTCATCGGTCACTCGATGGGTGGACGTGTGGCGTTCCGTGTTGCCGATGACCCCGCTGTCACCGCTGTGTGCGCGTTGGCGCCGTGGTGTGAATCCAGTGATCCGGTTCAGCAGCTGGCCGGGCGGTCGGTGTTCGTCGCGCACGGCACGCTCGACCGGGTCACCGATCCCCGCAAGACGCGGGATTACGCGCGGCGGGCCGGAGAGGTGACCGATCGGGTGGATCTGCGGTGGGTCGACGGGGAGACGCACGCCCTGCTGCGCAAGCCCAGGGTATGGCGTGACCTGGTACGGGAGTTCGTCACCGGTCAGCTCGCGCACTCACGCGAGGGGTGATGAGGTGACTCCGTAGGGTGTGTGCACGCAACCTCGGCATGCGGTGTCACGTCCTGTGAACATCCTTGAAAAGCCGGGGGACACACATGAGGACGAGGATGAGTCAGCCGCACGGTCCGAGGGACGGCCAGGCAGGAACCTTCCGCATACCGGGAGGTGCTCCGCAGCGCGGCCAGGACCACAACCGCCAGCACCAGGGCTACGACCGCCAGCACCAGGGCTACGACCGGCGCCCGCAGGGCGGCTACCGCCAGCCCCCGCCGCCCCAGGACCCCGGCCAGGAGGTGCCGCAGTACGGATCCAGCGGACGGCCGCCGCGCCGCAAGCGCCGGGTCGGCCGGATCCTGCTGATCATCCTGCTCGCGATCGTCGTGCTGATCGCGGCGACGTGGATCTACCTCGAGTCGTCGTTCAACCGGGTCAACGCGTTGGAGGACTACGCGGGCCGCCCGGCCGCGGGCAAGGGCACGAACTGGCTGATCGTCGGGTCCGACAGCCGGGCCGGGCTGGACGCCGAGGACCAGGAGCGACTGGCCACAGGAGACGCCAAGGGCCAGCGCACCGACACGATGCTGCTGCTGCACCTGCCTGACAACAACGAGAAGCCCACGATGGTCAGCCTGCTGCGCGACTCCTATGTGGACATCCCGGGCAAGGGCAAGAACAAGCTGAACGCCGCGTACGCGTTCGGCGGCCCGAAGCTGCTGGCGCAGACCGTGGAGAAGAACACCAACCTGCGGCTGGACCACTACATCGAGATCGGCTTCGGCGGGTTCGCCAGCGTCGTCGACGCGGTCGGTGGCGTGAACATGTGCCTGGACAAGCCGCTCAAGGACCCGCTCGCCGGAATCGACCTGCCCGCCGGGTGCCAGGACCTCGACGGTGCCAACGCGCTGGGTTACGTCCGGACGCGAGTCGGGCCGCGTGCCGACCTCGACCGGGTGATCCGGCAGCGCCAGTTCATCTCGGCGCTGATGGACAAGGTCGCCAGCCCCGGCACGATCCTCAACCCGTTCCGGCTGGTGCCGCTGCTGGCCGACGCGCCGGACGCGATCACCCTCGGCGAGGGCGACCACCTGCACAACCTGCCCAGCCTCGGCTTCGCCATCTCGGGTGCCAGCGACGGGTCCACCGTGAGCACGAGCGTGCCGTTCAGCGGCACGCGGAGTGTGCCCAAGATCGGGTCGGTGATCGTGTGGGACGAGGCCAAGTCCAAGGCGCTGTTCGAGGCGCTGCGCAACGACACCGCGGTGCCGTCGAACGTGATCGTGATGCCGGGCGGCTGACGTGCTGACGACTGATCGCCTGGCCATCCGGGCGTTCCGGGAGGGCGACGCGGCGGCTTCCGCCGCGTACCGCTCGGATCTCGAGGTGGCCAGGTATCGGGCGCACGGCCCGCATCGGTTGTCGCGTCGCGCTCAGGCCAGTGCGCCCGCCAGGTCCGGGTAGACCGGGAGCATGTCCTGCACGCCCGCGATCTCGATCGAGCGCAGCACCGGGCGGTTGCCAGCGACCAGCCTGATCTGGACGCCTGCCTGCTCGCCGCGCTGGCGGGCGTCCAGCAGCACGGCGAGCCCGGCCGAGCCGAAGAAGGTCACGTCGGTCAGGTCGACGACCACCCGGTCGGTCGACGAATCGATCGCCTGATCACACTCTTCGGCCAGCATGGGCGCGGTGCTCATGTCGATCTCGCCGGCCACGTGCAGCACGACCGCCGGGCCTTGCACCCGCCGGTCGACCCGCAACGGGTCGTCGGACGTCGAACCTTTGGTCACACGGGTGTTCTACCGCAGCCCGTGCGGGCCGTTGTCCGTGGGTGGTTCTCCGGGGCGGTTGAGCTTCGACAACAGCCGCTCGAAGAACTCGTCGTCGACGTCCGCGGGCTCCGGTTCGGCTGCCGCGGCGCTCTGCGGCGGCTTGCGGCGCTCCCGGCGGGGCAGCGGCACCGCTGAGGCGTTCATCCCGACCGGGAGAGCCACCTCGCACCAGATCAGGTTTCCGCCGCCCTGCAGCGACATCACCCCGGCTTTCCGGTCCGCCAGCGTGTCCGGCACCACCGGCGGCAGCAACGCGGCGTCCTCGACCTCGATCACGAGGACGTCGCCGTGCAGTCGTAACCGCAATGTGATGAAACCGGGGACCTTCGTGTCGCTCGCCCGCACCACCGCGCGGACCACTTCGCACGCCACGCCGCTGGCCTCGTCCTGCATCTGCCGCAACGACCACTCGGTGAGCGCGAACCTCACGAACATGTCCGCGCAGTTCACGGCGGTCGGTAACGCGACCAGTCGGAGGTCGTCGACCTGCGTCGTCTGCGGGTTCACCCTGCTGCCTCCTCGCCTGCGTCACCCGAACGGCCGTATCTTGCCAACTTGACTTCTCCCCGCCTAGCCACGGGCGGGAATCCCAACTCTCGCGGGTTGGGTTTCCTGCTTCACAGGCGACTGCCTCGCCGGCTGCCGCCGGGTTGGTCTGACACCGCCTCCACAGGCCGCGACCGCCAGCCCGGCGGCCAGAATCGCCCGCGACGCGTTGACGTCGCGGTCATGCGTGACCCCGCATCCGGGGCAGGTCCACTCCCGGGCCCCGGATGGCAGGGCGTCGAGCAGCAGTCCGCAGGCCGAACAGGTCTTGCTGGACGGGAACCACTGGTCGAGGGCGATCACCCGGCGGCCGTACCAGGCCGCTTTGTACTCCAGCTGGGAGCGGAACTGCGACCACGTGGCGTCCGGGATCGCCCGTGCCGGGCGGCCGTCGCGCGGCATGCCGGACACGGGCAGGTCCTCGATCACGATCGTTTGGTTCTCACGAACGAGCCGAGTGCTGAGCTTGTGCAGGAAATCCCGGCGTCGGTCAGCGATCCGGGCGTGGACCCTGGCGAGCTTCCGATACGCCTTGGCCCGGTTGCCCGACCCCACGGTCTTCTTCGCCAGGCGCCGCCGGGCCGTCGCGAGCTGGGCGCGCTCCCGGCGCTCCTGTTTGGGATTGCTGATCTTCTCCCCGCTGGACAGGGTCAGCAGCGAGGTGATCCCGGCATCCACCCCGACCGCCGCGCTGGTGGGGGCGTGGTGGGCGACGCTGGTCTCGACCAGGATCGACACGTGCCACCGGCCGGCCGGGTCGCGGGACACCGTCACTGTGCTGGGCCTGGTCCCCTCCGGAAGCGGCCGGGACCAGCGGATCGCCAGCGGTTGGTCCATTTTCGCCAGCCACAGCCGCCCGTCACGCCAGCGGAACGCCGACCGCGTGTACTCCGCCGAGGCCTTCCCGCGCTTGCGGCTTTTGAAGCGCGGGTACCTCGCGCGCTTCTCCCAGAAGTTGACGAAGGCGCCTTGCAGGTGCCGCAGGCACTGTTGCAACGGCACCGAGGAAACCTCGTTGAGGAACGCGAGGTCCTCGGTCTTCTTCCATGCCGTCAGCAAAGCCGAGGTCTCGGCGTAGTTCACCCGCCGCTGCTCGGCGTACCAGGCCTGGGTGCGGGCCTGCAGCGCCCGGTTGTACACCAGGCGAACGCAGCCAAGGGTGCGCAGCAACTCCCGCTCCTGCTGCGCAGTCGGGTGGAAGCGGTACTTGAACGCCCGCTTCACCGCCGTCATTGGCATACCTCACACATTAGCGTGTCACCATGTGAACAGCCTGAACGGGTGGTCCTGACGAGCAGCGAGCGCTCCGCGAGGCTCGCGCCGGCGGGAATGTCGATAGGCTCGCGGTGCGGTAGCCAGGGTTATCCAATTCTTGCCGAGGTGATCCGTTTGATCCGCGCCATAGGTCTGGTCCTGCACCCCCGCCGGGACTGCGTCCCGGTGATCGAGACAATCACGGCGTGGGCGCAAGCCCGGCAGACCGACGTCTTCGGTCTGGCCGAGGAGGTCGTCCGGGCCAACGGACTGGTGAAGCCGGTGACCGAGGACGAACTGCCCGAGCGGGCGGATCTTATCGTCAGCCTCGGCGGCGACGGCACGATGCTCCGCGCGTTCCGCATCGGCAACCGGATCCCGGTGCTCGGGGTGAACCTCGGGCGGCTCGGTTTCCTCGCCGAAGTCGACGTCCCCGAACTCGGCAGCGCGCTGAACGCGATCGACGACCACCGGTTCACGGTCGAGACGAGATCAGGCTTGTGCGCGACCATGGGCGACGAGGACATCGTCGCGTTCAACGACATCGCGCTGGTCAGGGTGCCCGGCTACGGCATGACCGAGGTGATGCTGCACGTCGAAGGTCACCCGTTCGTGGAGTACGCGGCCGACGCGGTCGTCGTCGCCACCCCCACGGGTTCGACGGCGTACAACTTCGCCGCCGGTGGGCCGATCGTGTCCCCGCGCGCCGAAGGGCTCCTGGTGACACCCGCGGCCCCGCATTCGGCGTTCAACCGCGCGTTGTTCCTGTCCACGACCGAGAAACTCGCGCTGGAAGTCGCGGCCGGCAGCAGCGAGGTCGCGCTGGAGGCGGACGGGCGCCTGATCGGCCGGGTGCAGCCGGGGACGATGATCGACCTGACCGCGCTGCCCGGTGCGGCGCGGGTGGTCCGGCTGGGGCGGACCACGTTCTACCAGCGCACTCAGCGCAAGTTCCGCCTGATCGGCTCGGCGACCAGCGAGGACTTCATCTGCTGACAGGGTTCCCGGCTGGCCGGGTGCTTGTGTCCAGCTACTTTATTTACAGCTTTATTTTAGACGTGTTGACTCGATTGGTTTAAACCAATTGCAGTCTGGGACCACGCTTCGCCCACCCCTGCACTCCGAGGCGGCCGCGTTGACGCGGCAGATGGAGGGACCATCGTGTTCTTGGGCGCGGTCACGCGAAAAACACATCGTGAGTGGTTTGGCCGGTTAGAACCGGCCAAACCACTCACGAGGGTTGTACTGGGGTTATTCGCCTCGTTGCGGTGAGCGGTCGACGTCACCGCGCCACGCGCCGGTCTCCTCGCCGCGCTTCTCGATGAACTCCTTGAAGCGGGCCAGGTCGCCCTTGACCTTGCGGTCGATCACCCCGAGCCCCGCGCCCACCTTCTCGGTGAACGTGTCCGGGTCGTAGTCCATCTGCACGTTCACCCGGGTGTTCTCCGCGTCGATGCGGTGGAACGTCACCACGCCGCCCTGCTTCTGCCCGTCGACGGCACGCCACGCGACGCGTTCCTCGGGGTGCTGCTCGGTGATCTGCGCGTCGAACTCCCGGCGGACACCACCGATGTTGGTCTCCCAGTGCGTCATCGTGTCGGTCACCTGGACCACGCGCTCGACACCGTCCATGAAGTACGGGAACGACTCGAACTGCGTCCACTGGTTGTAGGCAGTGGAAACCGGGACGCGTACGTCGATCGATTCCTGGATGGTCGTCACTCGAGTGCCTCCAGTGTCGGTGTGGTTGCCTTCTCCCATCGATTACCCGGCCCCGGCGCGCTCACACCAGCGCTTTCGAGGTTTCCCGTGCGATCTGCAACTCCTCGCGCGGCTGCACGGCCAGCACCAGAACCGGCGCGAACGGCGACGACAGCACCCGGTCGGTGACCGGGTTGCCGACCGGCAGGGTGGCCGGGACGCCGATCCTGGTGAGGTCCTGGCAGACGGCCTGGCGCACTTCCGGTTGGTCCCAGCCGATCTCCCCGGTGAACACCAGCGCGTCCAGCCGCGGCAGCGTCACGGCCATCGCGGCGAGCGCCTGGCTGACCCGCCGGGTGAAGACGTCGAGCGCGAGCCGGGCCCGGTCGTCGCCTGCCTCGGCGGAACGCACGAGTTGCCTTGTGTCGCCGGAAATCCCGGACAGGCCGAGCAGTCCGGAGTGGTGGTACAGGCCGTCGCGCACCTCGTCGGCGGTCAGGCGGTCGAGCAGCCACAACAGCATCCCGGGATCCACACCACCCGATCGGGTGCTCATCGGCACGCCGTCCAACGGCGTGAAACCCATCGACGTGTCCACACTGGACCCTTCGCGCACCGCGCAGACCGAGCACCCACCGCCCAGGTGCGCCAGCAGGAGGTTCAACGACTCGGCCGGGCGGTTGAGCAGTTCCGCCGCGCGGGACGTCGCCCACGCGTAGGACAACCCGTGGAATCCGTACCGGCGGATGCCGTGGTCGCGTCGCCAGGATTCCGGAACCGGGTACGTGGTCGACACGTCCGGCAGGGAGGCGTGGAAGGCGGTGTCCGGGCACAGCACATGCGGTATGTCCGGCAGTTGGTCGCACGCCGCCGACAGGATGTCCAAGGTGACAGGAACGTGCTCGGGCGCCAGTTCGGCGGCTGTGCGTGCGTGCTGGAGCGCCGAATCGTCCACCACGGTGGGGGAGCGCAGGTGCGGTCCACCGTGGACGAGCCGGTGCCCGACCGCGTCGGGAGGGGTGTCCAAGTCACCGAGCAATTCGCGCAGTGTCTTGGCCGCGGACTGGGCATCCGGCTTGTCCGTACTGGTGGCCGCCGCGAGGATCTCGTCGGTATCGGCGTCGACCACGTGCAGCCGCAGGCTGTGCGAACCGGGGTTGACAGTGAGGACTGCGGTCATGGATTCCAACGCCATTCAGTGATCTCGGGCGGGTCGACGCTGTTGTCCCGTGCCGACCGCAGAAGGGTGTCGCGTTCGTCGATCAACGCGGTGGCGGCGGACGTGTCCTTGCTGTCCCACGCGCGCCGCACAGCGTCCGCAGCGAGGTCGTACCGGCTCATGCTGTTGGCCACCAACAAGTCGAACGGGGTGGTCGTGGTGCCTTCCTCGTGGTAACCGTGCACGTGGAACCGTTGGGGCGTATCACGGCCGTGCAGGGTCTCGTGCACGGCCGACGGGTAGCCGTGGAACGCGAACACCACAGGGACGTCCGTGCCGAAACAACGGGTGAACGCGTCGGACGCCAGGCCGTGCGGGTGCCGGTCGGGCGGCGCCAGCGAGAGCAGGTCGACGACGTTGACCATCCGGATCCGCAGATCCGGCGTGTGCCGCCGCAGCAGTGACACCGCGGCGAGCGCCTCCACGGTCGGCACGGTCCCGGCGGACGCCAGGACGACCTCCGGCCGGTCGTCGTCGGCGGCCCACTCCCAGACCCCGGCGCCTGCCCGGCAGTGCGCCTCGGCGGCGTCGAAGTCCAGCCACTGCGGGTACTCCTGCTTGCCGGCCACGATCAGGTTGATCTGCCCGGTCCCGGCCAGGCAGTGCCGCGCGGTGTGCAGCAGCGTGTTGGCGTCCGGCGGCAGGTAGACCCTGGCCACCGACGCCTTCCTGGTCAGGATGTTGTTGATGAAACCGGGGCCCTGGTGGCTGTAGCCGTTGTGCTCCTGCCGCCAGCCCTCGCTGGTCAGCAGGTAGTTCAGGCTCGCGACCGGGGCACGCCACGGCACCTCGGCCGACATCTTGAGGAACTTGGCGTACTGGTTGACCATCGAGTCCACGATGGAGGCGAACGCCTCGTAGCACGGGAACAGCCCGTGCCTGCCGGTGAGCAGGTAGCCCTGCAGGAAACCCTGGCACAGGTGCTCCGACAGCACCTCGACGACCCGGCCGTCCGGGCTGACGTGCTCGGCGTACCCGTTGACCGGCCACGTGAACGCGCGGTCGGTGACGTCGAGCACGGCGCCGAGCTTGTTGGATTCCAGCTCGTCCGGGCAGAAGATCCGGAAGTCCCTGCGGTCCTCGGTGGTGCCGAACAGTTCGGCGAGCCACCCGGCGAGGGCCTCGTTCGCGCTGGCGTCGTTGCTGCCGGGTTCGGCGGCGTCCACGCGGTGCCCGGCCAAGGGCGGCAACGGCAGTTCGCGTCGCACAGTGCCGCCGTTGGCTTGCGGCACACGGCCCATCCGCAGCTTGTCCGGTGGTAACAGGCTGAGCAGGTCGTCGAACGGGCGGCCGTTCTCGTCGAACAGCTCCTGCGGCCGGTAGGAGCGCAGCCAGGCCTCCAGCACCGCCAGTTGGGCCGGGTCCTCGGTCACGCCTTCGAGCGGGACCTGGTGCGCGTGGAACGTCCCGGCCAACGGGGTGCCGTGCGCGTCGTGGCTCGGCAGGCCCCAACCCTTCGGCGATCGGACGATCAGCATCGGGCGGGCCACGGCGAGCGCCTGGTCGAGGGCCTCGGCCAGGTCGAGGTCGGGATCCGCGGCCGTTCGGGTGTCCACAATGGTCGGTGACCAGCCCGCGCCGAGGAAGTACGAGATCAGCTCCTCGTCGCTCATCGTGCCGTACACGGTCGGTGAGGAGATCTTGTAGCCGTTCAGGTGCAGGATCGGCAACACCCGGCCGTCGGTGCGCGAGTTGAGGAACTTGTTGGCGTGCCACGCCGCCGCGGTCGCGCCCGTCTCGGCCTCGCCGTCGCCGATCACGCACGCGACCAGCAGTTCCGGGTCGTCCAGTGCCGCGCCGACCGCGGTCGGCAGCGCGTAGCCCAGCTCACCGCCTTCGTGGATCACGCCTGGAACGTGCGGCGAGAGGTGGCTGGGGAAGCCACCGGGCCACGAGAACCGCTTGACCAGCTCGGTCATCCCGTTCTCGTCGAGCGACAACGACGAGTCCAGCAGCGCGTGCGTGCCCTCCATCCACAGGTTGGCGTGCACGGCCGGGGCGCCGTGGCCCGGCCCGGTCACCAGCAGCGTCCGCTGACCTGTCCTGGTGACCAGGCCGTTGAGCCCGGCGTAGACGTACGTGATTCCGGGGCACGTTCCCCAATGGCCGAGTAGCCGTGGCTTGATGTGCTCGGGTTTGAGCGGATCGCGCAGCATGATGTTGTCCCGCAGGTAGATCATGCTCGCCGCGAGGTAGTCACAAGCGCGTCGATATCGTCGAGTGGCTGTGTCGGCTGTCATCACGGGTCACGTGCCGGCGTGCAGCCGACCCTGCGCGAACTGGGTGACGACCTCGCGGCAGAAGGCGGGCAGGTCGTCGGGGTTGCGACTGGACGTGAGGTTGCCGTCCACGACCACTTCCTCGTCCACCACGGTGCCGCCCGCGTTGCGGATGTCGGTGCGGACACTGGGCCACGAGGTCAGCGTCCTGCCGCGCACCACGTCGGCTTCGACCAGGGTCCACGGTCCGTGGCAGATCACCCCGACCGGCTTGCCGGACTCCACGAAAGACTTGACGAAAGCCACAGCGGCGGGGTCGGTCCGCAGCTTGTCCGGGTTCGTCGTGCCACCGGGCAGGATGAGCGCGTCGTAGTCGTCGGCGGACGCCTCGGAGACCTTCTTGTCCACCGGGAACGTGTCCGCCGTCTCCACGTCGTGGTTCATCGCCTGGATCGACCCGTCGTCGATGGACAGCAGCTCCGTCGTCGCGCCCTGCGCGCGCACCGCCTTGACCGGTTCCACGAGTTCGACTTGTTCGACGCCGTCCGCCGCGAGTACGGCGACCCGGCGGCCTGTCAGTGCATTGGTCATGCCCCCCGACTACCCACGTGGGCGTGACGTAACACGGATGCGAGGTTTGACCACACCCGGATCTGTCCACCCTGCAGCTGTGATCGATGACCTCAGGGACTATCTCGCCGCGGTGAGCGCGCAGGTCGGTGTCGGACTGGAATCGTGCTGCTGGGGCTCGGAAGCGCCCGCATGGGCCTATGTGGCGCTGGACTGGCGGTTATCCGGCCGGGACGTCGCCTTGCTGTGGGACGCCGGCAGTGGCTGGTCGATCGCCACCGAGCCGGACATGGGACGTGATCTCGACGTGGTGGCAAGGCTGGACGGCGAGGTGAGCCCCCCGCCCGCCGCAGTGGCCGACTTCGTCGCCGCACTGCGGTCCGATGCGAGTCCTGAGGCCACCACCGCCGCATGAGTCGAAGACCCTTGGGGTGAACCAAGACCGATGACTGACAGCAACCCGCGATCACGGATCCGGCACCTGGTCGGTGTGATGCGCGCAGGCGACGACGAGAGCCTCGTCCTCGAGATGGCCAGGCTCACCGCCGACCGGGCCGACGACGGCCGCGAATCCCACGTGATCGTGTCCGAGCTGATCTCCGCGCTGGCGACGATGATGCTCACCGCGTCCGGGACGTCCGAAGAGGACAACGTCTACGGGCTGGAGCTGACCGGTGACGACGACTCGCTGCTGGACATCGACGAGACGAGTCCGCCGGTGCGGGCCGCGGTGCGGGCGTTGCTCGCCCAGCTCAACACCCACACCGACGAAGCGCGGTTCCAGGTGGAGCTCGCGTTGCAGGACACCGGTCTCAAAGCGACCATCGAGGTGCTCGCCCACGTTCTGCTGTGGACCATCGGCATGATCGACTGGTGCGACGAGCACGATGTGCCGAGGCCGCGATGGCTCGGCGACCTCGCCTCGGCGCACCGAGGCGGGTCAGACGGGCGTGACTGAGCCAGGAACGCGGGTCAGCCCGCGACGGCGTCCACGGCGGCGGGAACGGTGTCGAAGATCGGCAGGATGGTCAGCAGGCCGGTGATCTCCAGCGGCCGGGTGACTGTCTGCCGGGCGGCGACCACGGCCCACTTGAGGTCCTGGTCGGCCATCTGCTGGCGCAGATCGACCAGCACCGCGAGGCCCGCGGAGCTGAGGAAGTCGACGCCGTCCATGTCCACGACGAACTTCTGCCGCTGGGCCAACTGTTCCCGAACTGCTTTCTGGAACACAGGCGCCGTCGCCAGGTCGACATCACCGAGCACGCGCATCAGCGGGATCCCGCGGGGGTGCGGCTGTACGTCGACAGTGAGCAACGCGCCCGGCTGGGCATCAATGCCGGGGTGAGAGTCTGAGGTGCTCACAGGAGTCCTTCCGGTTGTGCAACACGTCAGCGCGGCTGTGTGTTCAACCGTGGTGATCCTTCAACCGTACGGAGCCGGTGACTGAGGCACAACTGGGGGAGGACAAGTGGTTAGAATTGCTCGATCCGGGGTAACCACATCGCCTGGGTAGACTGTTTCCGCAGGTCACGGTGATGTGGTCAGTTCCGGCGCAGTGATGTGAGCAACTCGCGCGCCACGATCGCCAGCTTCGTGTTGGTCTGCTGCGACTGATCGACGAGTCTGGCGAACGCCTCCTCTGCGTTGACCCCGTGCACCGCCATCAGCACCCCCTTGGCTTGTTCGATTTCCGCGCGCGACGCCATCGCGATCCGCATGTTGTCGGCCAGGTCACGCATCTTCGCGTAGCGCTGGGCGTTGTTGATGGTGATCGCGGCGGCCGTGGTGACCAGTTTCAGCAGTGCTTCGTCCAACCGGTCGAACGAATCCTGGCGGAAGCCGTAGACGTTCAGTGCTCCGATCAGATCACGTTCCGCCGGGCCGGACAGCGCCAACGGCGTCGACAGGTAGGCGAGGACACCGAACCGGACGGCGTCCGAGGCGAACTGGGGCCACCGGTCGAACGCCTCGGCCCCCGAGACGAGCACGGGTTCCCGCTGCCGCGCGGCTTCGAGGCACGGCCCGTCACCGGCGGCGTACTGGTTGTCGTCCACAGTGATCGCCCAGTCGTGGGTCGAGGCCGCGGTCTTCGGCCCCGTTCCGGAAAGGACGGTCACGCTCACCGCGTCCGCACCGCCGACCACTTTCAGAGCTGTCTCGACCAGGCGCTGCAGCGCCACCTCGAGCGGCTCCTCGGCGGCCAGCGCCGGCAACAGCAGTTCCACGTCTTCCAGTGCGTCCGTGGCCTCTGCCACTCTGCCGGGCGCTGAGGCATCTCTACCGCTCACGCCGACTATTTATACCCGCGCTTTGGCCCTGCGCCGCGCCACCTCGTCGCGCTGCAGCCACCACTCGGCGATCAGCAGCGGGATCACCCAGCCCAGCCACGTCGTCGCACCGGCCAGCGAGTACCCGAACAGCTTCTCATTGCCCATGAAGGTGGTGTCGAACTGCGGTCCGAGCCAGATCGCGAACACCACGGCCCAGACCCGGTTGGTGATGATCGACATGGTCAACGCGAAGCTGCGGATCATCCACTTGCGGTGGTCGACGAACAGCCGCCGCCGTGCCACGCGGTAACCCTTGTACGTGAACAACAGCCACAGCGGCGCCATCACGAGCCCACTGGACAACGCCGCCGGGCCGAACGGTGTGATGACGCCGATCACAAGCGCCGTCACCCCGGCCGGGAACACGCCGCCGAACACGTAGATCCGCCCGGCCAGCCGGTGGATGTGCCGGTAACGGGCGCGAAACCACGGCCACACCTGCAGCACGCAGGTCAGCATCGCGATCGACGCGAAGGTCACGTGGATCACCAGCAGCGGGTAGTGCCAGCCGAACTCCGGCTGCTGCACCCGGGACTGGGCGCGGTCGAAGGTCAGGTACCTCGGCAGCGAGAACGCGATGAACGCCACCGCGATGAAACCCAGCGGCACGATCCACGGCTTGCGCCACCACTTGCGGCCGGGCGCCGGGCTGGAACCGATGGTCTCGTCGAGCACGTTTGTCATGGCTTACCTCCCGGCCATGAACAGTGCTCGCGCCCGCTTACCGTCCGCGCACCAAACGCTGACGGTCCCGCTGACGCCGGGCACCGACCAGGTCGAGGGCCTCCGACTGGGTCATCCGCGCGCCTCGCTCGAACGCGTCGTCGAACGGCCCGGCGCCGGTCAGCGCGCGCACGTCGGCGATCAGCGCGGCGATCTCGGGATCACCGGAGAACGGCATGCCCTTGATCGCGACACCCGCGCCCAGCAGCACAGCGGCCAGCCAGCCGTCACCGTCGCGCAGCGCGAGCCCCGCCAGGCCGGCGGCGGCCCTGGCCACCAACGGCAGCGACCGGCCGGCGATGGCGGCCCTGATCGCCTCGTCGTACCGCTGCCGGGCAGCCGGGACGTCGCCTTCCAGCTCCGCCAGCCGGGCCAGCGCGGTCAGCACCCGAGCCCGGTACTCGTGCAGGCCGAACGGGCCGCTGGTGCACTTGCCCAGCGCGAGCTCCTGCATGCGGCGCGCGGTGGCGAGGTCGCCGTCGAACCGGGCGACCTCCCCGAGCCCCCAGTACGCCAGCGCCAGGTTCTCCGCTGTGCCGTTGCGCCGGGCCAGCGACACCGCTTCCTCGTAGTCGGCTCGCGCCGCCGCCAGTTCACCCGCGTGTGCCAGGTTCTCCGCGCGGCGGCACAACAGCGACACCGTGTCGTCGATCGACCCGAGCTGGCCGACCAGCTCCATGGCCTCGGTGATCACTTCCACGAACTCCTGCCCGTCACCGCGGCTGTCGGCCACGTGCGCCAGGCCGTCCAACGCCAGCACCGTGCCCAGCCGGTCGCCGGTCTGCCGGAAACCGGCCAGCGCCCGCCGCAGCTTCGCGTCACCCGCGTCGACCTCGCCGTCGAAGAAATGCAGCAACGCCGTGCCGAGCGTGGTGAACGCCTCCGCCCACAGGTCGTCGTCCAGCAGCGGCCGCGCCGGTTCGCCCGTCGGCGGCCCGGTCGCCGCCGCCCACAGGAAGGCGCTGTGCGGTCGCCGGATGGCGCCACGCGGGGTGGTCATGAACTCCTCGGCGTGCTTGAGGTGGTCCTGCCATTCCACCGCGTCCAGCCTGCCCCACGCCGCTTGCAGCACGCACAGCACGTACTCCTCGTCGAGGTCCGCGGGCGGGTGCGTGCCGATCCGGGCGAGCAGGTCCACGGCCAGCGGCGCGGCGAGGCCGCGCAGTCCGCGCAGGTACCAGTACAGCGCGAACGCGCCGAACATGCGCAACGCCAGCGTGGTGTCGTTGGCGACCGCCCAGCGCAGCGCGGCGTGGATGTTGCCGCGGTCGGCGTCCAGCCGGTCGAGCCACTCCAGCTGTTCGCTGCGGCGCAGGTGCGGACTGGCATCCTCGGCCAGTTCGTGGAAGTACCGGGCGTGCGCGGCGTCCAGCGGCTCGGTCAGGTGCTCGGCGCAGAACGCGTGGATGGTGTCCAGCATCCGGTAGCGTCCGCCCGAGTTCTCCACCAACGACTTCTCCACCAGGCTCGCCAGCAGGTCCGCGGTCCCGGGGACCTGGCAGACCCGCTCGGCGGCGGCCAGCGTCGCTCCGCCCGTGAACACCGTGAGCCGGGCGGCCAGCAGTTGCTCGGCGGGCTCCAGCAGGTCCCAGCTCCACTCCACGGCGGCCCGCAGCGTCCGGTGCCTCGGCGCGGCCGTGCGTTCTCCCCGTGACAGCAACGCGAACCGGTCGTCCAGCCGGGCGGCGATCTCGGTGAGCTCCAGTGCCCGCAGCCGGGCCGCGGCCAGCTCGATCGCCAGCGGGATCCCGTCCAGCGCCACGCAGATCCGCCGCACCGCGTCAGTGTTGTGGCCGGTGACGCGGAAACCCGGCGAGATCGCCGCCGCGCGGTCGGCGAACAGCTGCATGGCCGCCGTGTCGGGCAGCGACGGCAACGGGCACAGGTGCTCGCCGGTGATGACGAGGGCTTCCCTGCTGGTGGCCAGGATCCGCGTGTCCGGACAGGCGTTGAGCAGCCGGTGCACGAGCGTGGCCGCGTCGGCGACCACGTGCTCGCAGTTGTCCATGATCAGCAGGATGGGCCGGTCCTCGAGCGCGGCGACCACGCGTTTCACCGGATCCCGGCCCGCGGCGGTCAGCAGGCCCGCGTCGCGCACGCCCAACGCGGTCAGCACCGCTTGCGGGATGTCGGCGCCGTGCGTCAGCGCGGCGAGGTCGACGAAGCACGTCTCCCTGGCCTGCCGTGCCGCGACCTCGACGGCCAGCCGGGTCTTGCCCGCACCGCCGGGACCGGTGATCGTGACCAGTCTCGTGCCGGTGAACAACTCGGCGATCCGGTCGAGCTCCGTGGCGCGGCCGACGAAACTGGTCAGCTGGGCGGGGATGGTCGAGTTCGGCTGCCGCTCGCCTTTGAGCACCGCCATGTGGATGCCCGCCAGCTCGGCCGACGGATCCGCGCCCAGTTCGTCCGCCAGTGTGCGCCGCGCGTTGCCGAACTCGGCGAGCGCCTCGGCCGGGCGGCCCGCCGCGTGCAACGCCAGCATCAGCTGACCACGCGGGCGTTCCCGCAACGGATGCCGCTCGATGTGGGCGCGGAGCTCGGGGATCACAGCGGTGTGCTTGCCCAGCGCGAGCTGGGCGTCGAACAGGTCCTCGACAGCCGCGAGTTTCAGCTCGTCCAGCCGCGCGGTGGCCGCGTCACCCAACGCCACCACTGGCCCACGCCACAACGCCAGCGCCTGGCCGAGCGCGTTCGCGGCCCGCGCCGGGTCACCGTGGGCCAACGCCCGTGCGCCGTCTTCGGCCAGGCGCTCGAACTGGTGCACGTCAACGCTTTCCCGGTCGACGGCGATCCGGTACCCGGTGGGGTGGAACTCGATCAGCCCGTCCGGCAGGGTCCGGCGCAGCCGCGAGACCTGGGACTGCAACGCGGCGGTCGCACCACTCGGCGGCTGATCGCCGTACAGGCCGTCCAGCAACCGCTCGACAGGCACGACGCGGCCCGCGTCGAGCAGCAGCACGGCGAGCAGCGCGCGTTGCCTCGGCCCGCCGACAGGCAGGGATTCCCCTTCCGCCGAACGGATCTCGACGCCGCCGAGGATGCCGAACCGCACTACAGGCCCCGATCCAGCGCCTCGATGGTCGCCATGTTCCGCTCGCCCCACGCACCGAGCGGGGTCATCGCCGTGATCAGCGACTCGCCGAGCTCGGTGAGCGTGTACTCGACCTTCGGCGGAACCTGGTGGTACAGCTCGCGATGCACGAGCCCGCACGCCTGGAGTTCCTTCAGCTGGAGGATGAGCACGCGCTCGGAGATCCCGGCGACCCGGCGGCGCAGTTCACCGAAGCGCAGCGCGCCGTCGATCAGCTCCCACAGGATCAACGCCTTCCACTTGCCGCCCATCACGTCCAGCGCGGCGTCCAGCCCGCACGTGTACGTCCGTCTCTTCAGCACCGGACCCCCACACAAAAATGTCAGTACCCGTCAAAATTGTAGGTACTTGAGAGAATGTCTGTAAAGGTGGAGATTCTTTACATGGATCAACACACACCGGTGACGGTGATCGGTCTCGGCTCAATGGGAAGGGCATTGGCGGAGGCGTACATCAAAGCAGGGCACCCCACAACGGTGTGGAATCGCACGGCGGGCAAAGTCCCCGCGCTGCGTGACAACGAGGCCGCGGACGTTTCCACGGCCGTCAAGGCAAGCCCGCTGGTCATCGCGTGCCTGACCACGTATGAAGCCACGAAATCGGCTCTCGAACCAGCGGACCTGGCAGGCCGGACGCTGGTCACGCTGAACTCCGGCGCCCCGGCCGGAGCGCGGGAAATGGCCGAATGGGCGGCCGGACGCGGAGCGGAGTACCTGGACGGCGCGGTGAAGAATGTGCCCGCGGCGGTGGGGGATCCGGGCACATTGCTGTACTACAGCGGTTCTCGAGCCGTGTACGACCAGTATTTCCCGGTTTTGCGTGTTCTGGGCGGCGACACCGTGTACCTGGGTGCCGAACCGGACCTGGCCGCCTTGTACGAGTACGCGGTCGGCGGGACTCTGCTGCCCGCGTTGCTCGGCTTCTTCCAGGGCGCGGCCGTGGTCACGGCGCGCGGCCTGCCCGCCGCGAGCATGGTGCGGTTCACGGCGAAGTGGCTGGAGATGATCGCGTCGGTCCTGCCGGACATGGCCGACGAGATCGACTCGGGGCGGTACGGCGATCCGGCGTCCGCGGTCGGCCTGTTCGAGGCGGGGATCGCCCACGACGCGTCCGTGGCGGCGGAGTTCGGCGTGGACACCTCGTGGCAGGAGGGGATGCACGAGATCCTCCGGCGCGCGGTGGCCGCCGGGTACAGGGACGACAGTGTCTCGTCGTTGATCGAGATGATCCGGCGGCCACAGGTGTCGATCTGACCGACCGGTGTTCGTATAGGTGGTGCGAGAGCCCATCGAGGACGAACGAGGTGCCGTGATGACCGAACCGAAGACCCTGCTCAGTGGCCTGGGGATCCCCGAGTCGCCGAGGTGGCACGACGGCAGGCTCTGGTTCTGCAACTGGATCGAGCAGCAAGTCGTCGCCGTCGGCATGGACGGCGCGACGGAGGTGATGGCCGTACAGGTCGGGCGCCTGATGGGATGGTCCATCGACTGGCTGCCGGACGGCACGCTGCTGACGACCGGCGACAAGCTGCGCCGCTACACGCCGGACGGCGGCGCGGTCGTCGTCACGGAGCAAGGCGCCAACGAGATAGTGGTCGACAGCCGCGGGAACATCTACATGAACGGAGCGGACTTCGACTTCGCCGGTGGCGAGGCACCGAAACCCGGCTACATCAAACTACTGACGCCGGACGGTGAACTCCGCCAGGTCGCCGAGGACATCCAGTTCCCCAACGGGATGGTCGTCACACCGGACAACTCGACACTGGTGGTGGCCGAGTCCTTCGCCGGCCGCCTGACCGCGTTCGACATAGCCGAAGACGGCGGACTGTCCAACCGCAGGGTGTTCGCCGAAGGCCTCGGCCCGGACGGCATCTGCCTGGACGACGAAGGCGCGATCTGGACATCGACCGGCGAGAACACGGTCGTCCGCGTGGCCGAGGGCGGGAGAATCCTCGACCGGATCGAACTCGGCGCGAACCAGGCCCCGTTCGCCCTGGCCACAGGGGATGGGAACCTGTTCATCCTGACAGCCGAGTGGCGTGCGGCGGACGGGATGACGGAAAACCTGGACCGTCTCACCAACGGCCCCCGGACAGGACAGGTCCTCACCCTGCGGACAAGGTGACTCGAACGAGTGTTCGAGAACGGTGTACTGTGATCAGCGTGCAGGGATCACTGTTCGACATGGCGGACACCATCAGCCTCCGCCCGCTGACCGGCCCGCGGCGGACGCCGCTGGCCGAAGGCGCATGGGTCGACCTCCTGCCGGGCTGGCTCAGCGGGGCGGACGAGCTGTTCGCCACCCTGGCCCAGGACGTGCCGTGGTACGCCGAGAAACGCCAGATGTACGACAGAGTGGTGGCGGTCCCCAGACTGTTGTGCTTCTACAAGGAAAACGATGCCTTACCGCACCCGATCCTCACCGAAGCCCGTGCGGCGCTGACGGACCACTACCGCCCAGAACTCCGGGAACCGTTCCGCACAGCGGGCCTCTGCTACTACCGCGACGCCAACGACAGCGTGGCCTGGCACGGCGACCGCGTAGGCCGCGGCGCGACAGAGGACACGATGGTCGCGATCCTGTCCGTCGGCGCAGCCCGAGGCCTGTGGCTGCGGCCGAGAGGCGGCGGCGAAACCCTCCGATTCTCGGTGGGACACGGAGACCTGCTGGTGATGGGCGGCTCCTGCCAGCGAACCTGGGAGCACGCCGTACCCAAAAGCAGCAGGGCGGTGGGCCCGAGGGTCAGCATCCAGTTCCGCCCAGCCGGAGTCAGATAGCCGCTCACCTTGCTTGCTCGGTAGCAGCGTTCCTCGGCGCGGCGGCTGACCAATGGCGCTGACGTG
This sequence comes from Kibdelosporangium phytohabitans, assembly GCF_001302585.1. Lineage (GTDB taxonomy): Bacteria > Actinomycetota > Actinomycetes > Mycobacteriales > Pseudonocardiaceae > Kibdelosporangium > Kibdelosporangium phytohabitans. Next base: position 4,534,854 of record NZ_CP012752.1, read on the forward strand.
CCCAGCCGCTTGTGGCGTGTTCTTCGTTGGCTGCTGCGCGGGGCTTTCGGCAAGCACGGATGGCTGGTGTAGCTGACTTTGTGGTCGCGGTATGGGTGATTTGGCAGGCGGTGCTGTGGTGTGCGGTGGATGGCTGGTAGGTGTCCAACGCAGGGCAAGCAGCGCTGGCAACGGCAGCCCTGCCTTGGCAGTTGCAGGCCAGGGAGAACAGTGGCGCTGCTGCGCCCGGCAGTGCTCGTTGGCGGCCTGAGCGATAACCGGCTCGTTGGTGGCACGCACTTTCTCAACCTGTGGTCCACGGCATCCGGCGAGGCCACACTCCGCACAACCAACAGCGCTCGTTGATGGCGCAAGCGACGACCGGCCCGCCGGGTGGGCGCGCTCATTTCTGAGGCTCACGGCACCCGGACGGCCCAGTGCGCGCAGCGGCACGAACGACATGGAACAAGCAGCACCGGGTTCCATGTCAGATCGTGCCGACCACCATGACCGACTGAGAGGACACGGGAACTCAGGGGCGAACCACCAGAACCGGACACGGAGACAGGTGCAAAGCTGTCCGGGTCACCGGCGACAACCGCTCGGGCTGGCTGCCCGGACCCATCACCAGCAGGTCGCTTCGGGTGCAGGTCTCCACCGCCTCGTGCGGGCGGCTCCTGACCATGTGCAGGCTCGGTGTCAGCGTCGGCGCCACTTTCGCGACCAGCCGCCGTGCCCTGTCCAGCACGTCGTTCGGCTGCCCGGCCGACACGGAGCGGGGCCCGGGAAGTGGCCACGCGTGCACGATCCGCAGTCCGTCCCGGTAGCGGGTCGCTATTTCCGTTGCCCGGCGGACAATCAACTCATCGTGTTGCCCACCTACCGCAGCTGTCACCCATCCGTGTTCAGCGCGGACGGCTCGTGGCTCTCCGCGCACCACCACCGTGTCGCACTGGCTTCCGGTCACCACGGGCAGCACCAGGTGCCCGATGCCCAGGTTGTGGTGGCTGTGACCGTGGTGACCCAGCACCAGCAGGTCCGTGTCCGCGCTGGCGGTCAGCAGGGTGTGCTCGGGGGTCTCCGATGTCGTCACCGAGGCGTGCAGCCACCGGTAGACGTCCAGTCTTCTGGCAATCGCCTGGTCGTCGCTGGTCTTCGCCGAGTAGACCTTCAACCCCGCGTTCACCAGCCATGCGTGCCGCAACGCCCACTCCAGCGCCGCGTCACCCCATGTCGAGCCGTCAGTTCCGATCGTGACACGAGGCCGGTGCCGCACGGGCGACGATTGCTGCGCCGGAACGGCCACCGCGCGCCTCGTGGCCGAGGTAGCTGTCATCGAGCCTCCTGAAAATGGCCACCTGAATGGCAGCCCAGAAATCACCGCGGTCCACGGTAGCCCTGTCGCAATGGCTGCGGTAGGCCCAGATGCGTATCTCATCTGGCCTTCACCGTCCACCATGGACCTTCCGGGCCGCGGTGCCGATCGTTTACCACCCCCGCGCAGTGGCAACCCGATAGGGGGACGACCCTTGGAGGTGCCATGTACCGGAGCCGTCCAGCTGGTGCACCAGCGCGAATCGGGATCGCGGACGTCCAACGCGTCGAGCAGGCCGCACGGGATCTCAGAGCGTTGGACTACCGGTTCGGCGGCGGGAGTTGCCACGGCACGGTGCTGTCGAAACTTCCCGGCGCACGGGCCATGCTCGGCGGAACTGTCCCTGTCCGGCTGACCCGCAGGCTCGACGCGGCGGTCGCGGACATGCACAACGTGGCTGGCTGGACGTTGTTCGACAACGGCGACGCGACGCCTGCGCTGCACCACTTCACGGCCGCGCTGGATCTGGCCACCCGCTCGGGGGACAAGGCGATGATCGCGAACATCCGGTACCGGATGGGCCGGGTGCACCTGCATCACAACGCGGCAGGCCGTGCGCTCGCGGAGTTCGGCCGGGGCCGTGCCGCCGCGATGGCGGCCAACTGCATGCTGGCGGCCGCGATCCTGTCGGCCAACCAGGCGTGGGCGTACGCCAAACTCGGCCGCGCCGAGGAAGCGATCGAGGCGCTGGCGGTGATGCGCACCGAGTTCGACGCCGCGGACAGCGACGACGTTCCCAGTTGGGCGGCGTTCTTCACCGAGACCGACGTGGTCGCCATGATCGGGTCCGTCCACACCGACCTCGCCCGGTTCGTCGACAACCGGTACGCCAGGCAGGCCGTGCCCGCGCTCGAGGCCGCGATCGGCTCATACGGCGATGGGATGGCCCGCAGCCGCGCGTTCTGCCTGATCTCGCTCGCGGTCGACCGGCTGCTGCTGCACGACGTCGACACGGCGGTGGACGTCGGTTGCGAGGCCTTGCGGCACAGCCGTGCGATCAAGTCCGTGCGGTTGCGAGATCGCTTGCGCCCGTTGGAGAACGAGGCACGGCGGTGGGGCGGCGCGGACGAGCTGGCCGAAGGGATCCGGACAATGCTGCCAGCGGCCTCATAGCAGACGGCCGCGCGTCTCACCCCAGATCGACATTGGATCCACATAGGGCCGCAGGGCGTCGACGAGTTCCCAGTCGCCGCGGCCGTTGAGCTCGTCGGAGGCGATCCGGCGGGCGACGCCTGCGAGGAAGTCGGCGACCTGCACGCGCGCGTCGTCGCGGGAGTCGACGAACCGCACGTCCGTCAGCCGTTCGCCGAGCATCTGCCGCAGCAGCGAGATCCGCTCCCCGGTCAACAGGTTCTGCCGGTCGTGCACGATGGCGACGGGCTCGCCCGCGCCCCATCGGTCCACCGCGCGCACGATCGCCGGGATGAGCAGATCGAGTTGATCGCGGTGCCCGGTGCGAAGTACATCGGTGTAAGTCCGGAGCACCGACCGGTCCGCGTGGTAGATCGCCGTCAGCTCCTGGTCCGGTGCGAGCAGCTCGACGATCTTGCCTGCCACGAAGTACGTCTTCTCGGTCAGGTGCACCATGGCGTGCCCGAACATCGGGCCGTCCGGGCTGAGCAGCCACAGCAGCACCGTCCTGTGCTTTTCCCGCAGCAGGTGGTTGGCTTTGTACTCGAGCGCCGGTGAACGAATTCGCGCACGCAGCTCGAGGACGCACGCCTCGGCCGCCTCGGCCGGGAGCAGCACGCTCGCGTGGGCGAACACGTCCGTTATCCCGTCGATGAGGTTGCTGCCTTCCGAGCCGGACTCATCACAGGCGACCTCAGGAGATAACCCATTCGTGCGCATTGTGGCTCCACAATAGATGCGGCTACCACACGCCGGGCTACCATTTCGCCGTTACCCGGAGTAACGGAGGAACGCCGTGCGGAGTCTGGTCGTCCCGATGATCACCATGCTGCTGACGGCGATTCCCGCGGAAGCCGGACAACAAAGGCAAGTGCTGTACGACGGCGGCAGCAGTTACCCGCGTGTCATCAGGCTCGACAACGGCCGGATCCTCGCCAGCGTCACCACCAACGACGGATCGCAGGGTGTCGGCGTGATCATGGCGAGTGACGACGACGGCCGCTCGTTCGCGCAGATCGCCACCATCCGTGACCCCGCCGCCGCGGAAGGCCGCGGCATCTGCTGCTCGACGCTGTTCGAACTGCCGTCCGCGCTCGGTGCGTTGCCGAAGGGGACCGTGCTGTGGGCCAACACCGCCGAGTACACCGCGCCGCTGGCGACCAAGCGGGTCAAGCAGCGGCTGTGGGCCAGCGCCGACCGCGGCGGCACCTGGCGGTTCCTGTCCGACATCGCGGTCGCGCCCAACGAGCACAACACGTGGGAGCCGAGCCTGTCCATGGCCGAGGACGGCGCGCTCGTCGCGTTCTTCTCCGACGAGACCGACAAGGCCAAGCACGACCAGAAGCTCGTCCAGGTCCGGTCGGTCGACGGTCTGAAGTGGACGCACCACCGGGACACCGTGGTCAGCGACGAGTGGAACGTCCGGCCCGGCATGGTCAACACGATCAGGCTGCCGGACGGCAGCTACTTCATGACCTACGAGGTCTGCAACAACGACAGGATCCACCTCTGCAGCGCGTACTTCCGCCGTTCGGCCGACGGCTGGGACTACGGCGATCCCCGTGACCTCGGCACGCTGGTGAAGACGTTCGACGGCAAGCAGGGGCGGCACACGCCCGTGCCCGCGTGGAGCCCCGGTCCCGGCCCGAAGGGCACGATCCTGGTGATCACCGAGATGCTCGTGCACAACGGCGGCGCGATCGCCGAGGGCAACGGCGGCACGATACTGGCCAACGACGACTTCGGCGAGGGACCCTGGTACGAGATCCCGGCGCCGATCCACGTCGCGGGCGTGGACAACGAGGGCTGCCGCAACTTCAGCCCCGGCCTGCTGCCGTCGGCCGACGGCAAGTCGGTGCTGGAGGTGACCACCGACTACGACCAGGGCGTCTGCAAGACCTACCACGCCACCGGACCGCTCCGACGGACATCCCTCAGCCGCTGATCAGAGCACCTGTTCACCGGGATTTTGAACCCGGCGCCACCCGGTTACGTGTGAGCAGCGAGTTGGACTCCTGCACGAGTTGGATCACCGGGGAGGCGGACACGATGGCGCAGCGACTGAACCCGGCCGCGCGGGACGCGGCGGCCAGCCGGGTCACGTTCATCACGACCGGCGTCGTCTCGCTCGGCCTCGCCGGGACGATCGGCCTCGGCTACGGCATCGCCGACATGGTCAAGGCCGAGAAGGCCGTGAAGGCGCAGCAGGCCGGGCAGGTGCGGGACACGGCACCGGTCCCCGAGCCGGAGCCGGACACGATCCCGCAGGGCCAGGTCCCGCCGAAGCAGACCGGGCGGCAGTCGTACCCGGGCACGACGCCCGGCAGGCAAACGCCGAAACCCGCACCCAAGCCGAAGCCGACCACCAAACCACCGGCCACGTCGTCGGGTGGATCATGACCACCGGGGTGAGGTTCGACGCCATCGGCACCACCGCGCACGTGCTGGTCACCCAGCCGGACACGCTGCCCGTCGCCGAAACGGTGTTGCGCTGGTTGCTCGGTGAACTCGACCGGGCGTGCAGCCGGTTCCGTGCCGACTCCGCGCTGAGCCTGTTGAACCGCACGGGTTCGGCGACACATCCGGTGCTGGCGCAGGCGGTCGGCGTGGCACTGCGGGCGGCCACGGACACCAACGGGCTGGTCGACCCCGCGCTGGGGTCGTACATGATCACGCTCGGCTACGACCGCACCTTCGCCCAGGTCCCGAAGCGCGGACCGGTCACCGCCGGCATCGACACGCCACCGGTTCGCCAGGCGTGGCGGGACATCAAGGTCACCGGTGACACCGTCACAGTCCCTTCCGGAGTCGAAGTGGACCTCGGGGCCACCGCGAAGGCGTGGGCGGCCGACCTCGCCGCCCGGCGCATCGCCGGCGAGACCAAGGCGGGTGTGCTGGTGAACCTCGGCGGTGACATCGCGGTCGCCGGTCGCGCGCCGGACGAGGGCTGGAGCGTGCGGGTCACCGCCGACCACACCAGTGACGAAGGCGGCCAGGTGGTGGCGATCGACTCCGGCGGCCTGGCCACGTCGAGCGTGGGCGTGCGCACCTGGCAGCGGGGTGACCAGCGGTTGCACCACGTCCTCGACCCGGCGACCGGATTCCCGGCCGCCCGGTTCTGGCAGTACGCAAGCGTTTCCGCGGCCTCGTGCGTCGCGGCCAACACAGCATCGACCGCCGCGCTCGTGCTCGGCGACCGCGCACCGAACTGGCTCGCCGCGCGCCGGCTCCCCGCGCGCCTCGTGGCGACAGGCGGTGCCGTCACCACGGTGGCCGAATGGCCTGAGGAGGAGTGATGACGTTCCTTGGCGAAAGCACGTACTGGTACCTGGCAAGGGGGAGCGGGATCGTCTCGCTCGTGCTGTTCACTGTCGCGGTCTCGCTGGGGCTGTTGACGGCCGGGCGTGCGGGCTCGCGGCGCTGGCCCCGGTTCGTGACCGAGTCGTTGCACCGCAACATCTCCATGGCCTCGCTGCTCTTCCTGGCGATCCACGTCGGCTCGGTTGTGCTCGACACCTACGTGTCCATCAGCCTCGCCGAGGCGTTCATCCCGTTCATCGGCACCTACTCACCGCTGTACCTGGGCCTCGGCGCGATCGCGCTCGACCTGATCCTGGTCCTGGTGCTGACCGGGGTGCTGCGCACGAAGATGCCGTACCGCGCCTGGCGGTTCATCCACTGGGCGGCGTACGCCAGCTGGCCCGTCGCCGTGGCGCACACCGTCGGGGTCGGCACGGACCAACTCTGGGCGTTGATCACGATCGGTGTCAGTGTCGCTGTGGTGCTCGGGTGCGGCAGCCTGCGTGTCGTGTCGTTGCGGAGGCGGTCGCTGTGAGTGCGCCGCAACAACGCTATGACGGACGCCCGCGTCTGCTGGGCAGACAGGCCGCGTCCATCACCGAGCACATGCGTGCGGTCGGTCCGCTGCCCACGAGTGCCGTCCCGCAGCTGATCGACATGGTCACGGCGTCCGGGCTGCGTGGCCGAGGCGGCGGTTGGTTCCCCAGTGGACGCAAGATGGCGAGCGTCTCCGGCCGGGGCAACCGGTACGTCGTGGTGAACGGGATGGAGAGCGAACCGGCGTCGGGCAAGGACAAACTGCTGCTGCGGCTGGCTCCGCACCTGGTGCTCGACGGTGCCGAACTGGCCGCGCTCGCCGTCGGCGCGGACCGGATCACGGTCGCCGTCCACCGCGGCACCGGACTGGCCGGGCACGTGGTGAGCGCGATCGCCGACCGGGTGGCGGCCGGATGGGGCGAGATCGAGATCGACGTGACCGAGCCGCCGAGCTGGTACGTCTCCAGCGAGTCGACCGCGGTGGCCAGTTTCGCCGGCGGAGGTGAGGGACGGCCGAGAGCGGACTCGGCCAGGGTGTCCGGTGTCGGCGGGCGGCCGACCCTGGTGTCCAATGTGGAAACGTTTGCGCACGTCGCGTTGATCGCCCGCTACGGCCCGAACTGGTTCCGCCAGGCCGGCACGGCGGACGCGCCCGGCACCGCCTTGCTCACGGTCAGCGGCGCGGTGCGCAACCCGGGCGTGTACGAGCTGCCGGTGGGCGTCAGCGGCGAGACGATCCTGCGGGTGGCCAACGGGTTGCGTGAACCGATCTCCGCGTTGCTGGTCGGTGGTTACGGCGGGGCGTGGATCCCGCCGACCCAGCTGCACCGGCCGTTCTCGCCGGAAGGCCTCGAACCGCTGGGCGCGTCGCTCGGCGCCGGGATCGTGGTGGCGTTGCCCGCGCGGACGTGCGGCCTGTTCGAGACCGTCCGTGTCAGTTCGTGGATGGCCGCGCAGACGGCCAAGCAGTGCGGCCCGTGTTTCAAAGGCCTGCCCGCGATCGCCGACGACTTCGCGATGATCGCCCGTGACTGCTCCCGCGAGGCCTACGAACGGCTCCGCTTCCGGCTCGGCGTGGTCAACGGCAGGGGAGCGTGCGCGCACCCCGACGGCGTGGTGAAGTTCGTCGACTCGGCGCTGAGGACGTTCGCGCTGGACATCCGGCGGCACCTGTCCGGCCAGCCGTGCCACGGCGGCCCCCGTGTCCTGCCCATTCCCGAACTGCCCGCCGAAAGCGAGGACTGGCGATGACCGAACAGCTGAAAGTCGACATGATCGCCTGTGACGGCCACGGCGTGTGCGCCGAACTGGTGCCCGAGCTGATCGGCCTGGACGAGTGGGGCTACCCCGTCCTGGCCAACGCCCCGGTGCCGCGGGAACTGCGCAAGCACGCGCGCAAAGCGGTCACGTTGTGCCCCAAACTCGCGCTGAGTCTCGGCAACCGCTGATCAGCCCGTGGTCAGAGGCCGATGCGGTCCGCCGCCGACTGCCACGACGTGCGTGACCGGCATGGTTGGTACGACGCGAAAGCGGGCGGTGGCGAGGCGTGCACACCCGCTGCTCTGGCTTGGACGAGCACGTTCCCCAGTGCGCTGGCCTCGACTGGCCCGGCCAGCACCGCAATCCCCGAGGCGTCAGCGGTCAGCTGGCACAGCAACGAATTGCGCGCCCCGCCGCCGACGAGGTGGATGAAGTCGATGTCGTGTCCTGCCAGACGCGCGGCCGTTCGCAACGTGCGGGCGTGTGCCAGCGCCAGGGATTCGAGGATCGTGCGGACCATCGCGGCCCGCGTGGGCGGTTCCGGCTGCCCGGTCCGGGCGCAGTACGCGGCGATCCGGGCGGGCATGTCGCCGGGGGCGAAGAACGACGGGTCGTCCGGGTCGACGACCGCCGCGAACGCCGGTGCGCGCGTCGCGGCGGCCAACAGCGGCGGCAGCGGCACGTCCCACACCCGCAGGCATTCGTTGAGCAACCACAGGCCCATCGTGTTGCGCAGGAACCGCACCGATCCGTCCACCCCGGACTCATTGGTGAAATTCGCCGCGCGCGCGTCGGGTGTGAGCACGGGCGCGTCCAGCTGCACGCCGACCAGCGACCACGTCCCGCACGAGATGTAGGCGGACCGAGGGCTGGCGAACGGGACAGCGGCGACAGCGGACGCGGTGTCGTGCGAGGCCACGGACACGACACTGCTGGATTCGAAGGTCCCGACGTGCTCGCCGGGCTGCCGCAGCGCGGGCAGCAGCGACTCCGGGAAACCCAGCCGCGACACGATCGCGGGTGACCACTTTCGGGTGGTCGCGTCGAGCAGGCCGGTGGTGGACGCGTTGGTCACCTCGGCACCGATCGTGCCCGTCAGCCAGTAGCCGATCAGGTCGGGCAGCAGCAGCATCGTATGCCCGGCCAGGCGTTCAGGCGGTTCGGTCATCAACTGGTAGATCGTGTTGAACGGCAGGTGCTGGATGCCGGTGATCGCGTAGAGCTCAGGCAGCACGGCACTGACCCGCTCGGCCACACCGTCGACACGGGGATCGCGGTAGCAACGGACGTCCCCGTCCAGCGTGCCGGTCGAGTCGAGGAGCCCGTAGTCCACGGCCCACGAGTCGATGCCGATCGACACCGGCGTCCCGGCCAGGCGCAACCCGGCCAGCACCGAGTCGCGGATCTGCCCGACGTCCCAGCGCAACCCGCCGCCGGGACGTTCACGCGGCCCGGTGGCGAACCGGGTGAGTTCGGTCAGCGAGATCTCGCCGCCGTCCACGGTCCCCAGCATCACCCGGCCGCTGCTGGCGCCCAGGTCGACGGCGGCGAACATCAGCGCAGGAAGGCCGCGGCGACCCCGGCGTCGACCGGGATGTGCACACCTGTCGTGTGCGACAGGTCGCCCGCGGTCAACACGAACACGGCGTTGGCCACGTGGTCAGGCAGCACTTCTTGTTTCAACAGTGTCCGCTGGGCGTAGAACTCGCCGAGCTTCTCCTCGGGCACGCCGTAGACCGCGGCCCGCTGCGCGCCCCACCCGGACGCGAAGATCCCGGAACCACGCACCACGCCGTCCGGGTTGACCCCGTTGACCCGGACGCCGTGTTCGCCGAGTTCGGCGGCGAGCAGCCGGACCTGGTGCGCCTGGTCGGCTTTGGTAGCGCCGTACGCGATGTTGTCCGGCCCGGCGAACACCGAGTTCTTGCTGACGATGTAGACGATGTCGCCGCCCATGCCCTGCGCGATCATCACCCGCGCGGTCTCGCGGGCGACCAGGAACGAGCCGCGCGCCATCACGTCGTGCTGGCGGTCCCAGTCCTCGACCGTGGTGTCCAGCAACGACTTCGACACCGACAGCCCGGCGTTGTTCACCACCAGGTCGACGCCGCCGTACGCCAGGCACGCCGCCGCCACGGCTTCGGCGACCGCGTCCTCGGACGTGACGTCCGCGATGACCGCGGTGCCGCCGATCTCGTCGGCGACGTCGGCCACGGCCTGGGCGTCGCGGTCGGCGACGACGACACACGCGCCCTCGGCGGCCAGCCGTCGCGCGATCGCCTTGCCGATGCCGGAGCCACCGCCGGTGACCAGCGCGACCCGGGTGGCCAGCGGTTTGGCCGCGGGCATCCGGCGCAGCTTGGCCTCTTCCAGCTCCCAGTACTCGATCCGGAACTTCTCCGACTCCGGGATGGGGGCGTAGCGGGACACCGATTCGGCGCCGCGCATCACGTTGATCGCGTTGACGTAGAACTCGCCAGCGACCCGCGCGGTCTGCTTGTCACGCCCGAAGCTGAACATCCCGACGCCCGGCACCAGGATGATCGCCGGATCGGCGCCGCGCATCGGCGGCGAATCGGGGGAGGCGTGCCGCTGGTAGTAGGCGGCATAGTCGGCGCGGTAGCGCGTGTGCAGTGTGCCCAGCCGGGCGATCACCTCGTCGACCGGCCCGGTCGGCGGCGTGTCCAGCACCAGGGGCGCGATCTTGGTGCGCAGGAAGTGGTCCGGGCAGGACGTGCCGAGCGCGGCCAGTCGCGGGTGTTCGGCACGGGACAGGAAGTCCAGCACCTCGGCGCTGTCGGTGTAGTGCCCGATCTGCCGGTAGTCGGTGGACGCCAGCCGACGCAGCACCGGGAACAGCGCCGCCGCCCACGCGTGCCGCTCGCGTTGCGGCAACGGCTCGCAACCGGGCACGACCGGGCCGAACGGCTCGGCTTTGCCGTTGCGCGCCAGGTAGTCCTCCGCCGCGCGGATGATCTCCAGCGAGTTCGCCTCGCACTCCGTGCTGGTCGCGCCCCACGCCGTGATCCCGTGCCCGCCGAGGACACACCCGATCGCGCCGGGGTTGCCCGCGTGGATCGCGGCGATGTCCAGCCCCAACTGGAAGCCTGGCCGCCGCCACGGCACCCACGCGACCCGGTCGCCGAAGACCTTGCGCGTCAGCTCCTCGCCGTCGGCCGCGGTGGCCAGCGCGATCCCCGAGTCGGGGTGCAGGTGGTCCACGTGGGGCGCGTCGACAAGGCCGTGCATCGCGGTGTCGATGCTCGGTGCCGCACCGCCTCGCCCGTGCAGGCAGTAGTCGAACGCGGCGACCATCTCGTCCTCGCGGTCCACGCCCGGGTACACGCCGACCAGCGAACGCATCCGGTCCAGCCGCAGCACCGCGAGGCCGGACGGCTGCAGCGTGGCCAGGTCACCGCCGGAACCCTTGACCCACATCAGGTCTATGTCGGCGCCGGTCGCCGGGTCGAGGCCCTTGCCCTTGGCCGAGACGTTCCCGCCCGCGTAGTTGGTGTTGCGCCGGTCGGCGCCCAGCGCGTGCGCCCTGGCCAGCAGCTCGTCCACGTCACGCTCCCCATCCGGCGGCGTTGCCGCCGACGCGCTGCGCCGCGATCCTGTCCTGGTGCCCCGAACGCCGGTACGCGCCGATCGGATCGGGGTCGATGCCCATGTCCTGCCGCACCTGTGCCAGCAGCGGCCGGACGTCGGTGTTGTACGCGTCCATCACGACCTCGTTCGCGCCGAGCACGTCACCGTCCACTTGGGACTTGCGGAGGGCCTCCGCGTCGACGAGCAGCGCCTTGGCGGTCGCCTCCTGGACGTTGAGCACCGACCGGATCAGCGCGGGGATCTTCGGCTCGATGTTGTGGCACTGGTCGAGCATGAACGCGACGCCCGCCGCCGGGTCGAGCCCGCGGCCCAGCACGATCTCGGTCATGATCCGGAACAGCTGGAACGGGTCGGCCGCGCCGGCCATCAGGTCGTCGTCGGCGTAGAACCGGGAGTTGAAGTGGAACCCGCCCAGCCGCGAGCGGTGCAGCAGGAACGCCACGATGAACTCGATGTTCGTGCCCGGCGCGTGGTGCCCGGTGTCCACGAGGACCCGCGCGCGCGGCCCGAGGTCGACGCAGTGCGCGAAGCTGGTTCCCCAGTCGGGGAGGTCGGTGGCGTAGAAGGCCGGTTCGAACAACTTGTACTCGAGCAGCATCCGCTGGTCGCCGGTCAGCCGCTCGTACACCGCGTGCAGTGCCTCCGACAACCGGTCCTGCCGGGCGGTGATCGAGTCCTGCCCCGGGTAGTTCGTACCGTCCGCGAACCACAGCGACAGGTCACGCGACCCGGTGGCGGCCATGATGTCGACGCATTCCAGCAGGTGGTCCAGTGCCCTGCGGCGGACAGCCGGATCCGGGTTGCAGACGCTGCCCAGCCGGTAGTCGTCCTCCTGGAACACGTTGGGGTTGATCGCGCCGAGGGTGATGCCGCGGTCACGGGCGTGTGCGGCCAGCGCGGCGTAGTCGTCCACCTTGTCCCATGGGATGTGCAGCGCCACGCTGGGGGCCACGCCGGTGTACTGGTGCACGGTCGCTGCGTCGTCGACCTTCTCGTAGGCGTCACGCGGCACGCCCTGCTGGGCGAAGACCTTGAACCTGGTACCCGAGTTGCCGAACGCCCACGACGGGGTCTCGATGCGCTGCGCCCGCAACGCGGCCCGCACGGCCTGGCTGTCAGCCATCCGCCCTCCTGGCGCTGAAACGTTTCACCACGCTCCGTGCCAAGTTAGCCCCGCGCCGCGGGAGGCGTCAAGGTGCCTGGTCACCCCCGTGATGACTGCCGTGATGATCGGCTCGGGGGTTGATACCCTTCGGCAATGGCGCCGAGTATCAAGGATGTCGCCGTCCGCGCGGGTGTCTCCATCGGCACGGTGTCCAATGTGCTCAACCGGCCGGACAAGGTCGCCGAGGCCACACGCGACCAGGTGCTCGCCGCCATCGCCGAGCTCGGCTTCGTCCGCAACTCGTCGGCCGCGCAGCTGCGCGCGGGCACCAGCCGCTCGCTCGGCCTGATCGTGCTGGACATGGCGAACCCGTTCTTCCACGACGTGGCCAAGGGCGTCGAGGACATCGCCACCGAACTCGGCTACGCCGTGGTGCTGTGCAACTCCGACGAACAAGCCGCCCGCGAGGACCGTTATCTGCAGGTCCTCGAGGAGCAGCGGGTCAGGGGAGTGCTGATCACGCCGGTCGAGGTCAGCTCCGAACGGCTGGACGCGCTGCGCAGGCGCGGCACGCCGACCGTCCTCGTCGACCGGCACGACCCGCGCGTCAACTGCTGCTCGGTCGCCGTCGACGACGTGGCCGGCGGGCAACTCGCCGGCGTGCACCTGGTGGCGAGGGGGCACCGGCGGATCGCGTACTTCACCGGCCCGCTGACCATCCGGCAGTGCGCCGACCGGCTGGAGGGGCTGCGGTCCGCGGTCAGGGACGCGGGGCTCGACCCGGACACCGCGGTCGACGTGATCGAACTGCCCGCGTTGAAGGCCAGGATCTCCTACGAGGCCGCCCGCGCGGTGTTCGAGCGGGCGACCGACGTGACGGCGGCCTTCTGCGCCAACGACCTGCTGGCCCTCGGCCTGCTGCGCGCCGCCGTGAGCACCGGTCGCCGCGTGCCGGGCGACATCGCGATCATGGGGTACGACGACATCGAGTTCGCCGCCGACGCGGCCGTCCCGCTGTCCTCGATCAGGCAGCCGACGCTCCACATAGGACGAAACGCGGCCGGGCTGCTGCTCGAGGAATGCGACTACCCGGACACCCACGACCACCAGCAGGTGATGTTCAAGCCGGAACTGGTCGTCCGCGAGTCGACCTGACCATCCCGGTCCCGCACCGCCGAATGACGCAATCCACCTGGTCGCAGGTACCTGCACCGCGAACCCGGGTCATGGGTCCCGCGGGCCCTCGATGCCCGGCCGAACGGGTCTGTCTCAAGCAGACGTTCAAGACAACCGGCCTTTGAATCCCGGCCCCCGGCCGGCGACGGCGTTTTGGAGAACGCTGCGGTGACTAACGGGTTACCGCATTCTTGAATGGTGTTTTCCGTGGGTGAGTTCGTCACTCCGCTCACCCGTGCCCACCACTGGCGATCACTGTGCGCTACGGGTCGCGCACCACCGGCCCACCCCCTGCGATCAAGGGCCTGACCTGCGCAGGGGGCGCTCAGGCAGCACCTATGAGATTTTCATGATCCACGTATGGGTTTCTCCCGTTCCGGGCAGTGATGGATCTGCGAAGGCATTGATTAGAGCGACACTGGTACCCACGTCGACCCGGGCGCAAACTTTTCAGCGACACCAATTCCAGCGGGGAATCCGAGATAGGGGCCCACCGTGATCGCCACCGTGACAACCACCGCCGCGACCACCGCCGCGACCGCCGCCGTGACCACTGCCGCGACGTCCACCCTGACCGACACCATCGAGACCTTCTTCGCGGGCATGGATCTGCGCCCGTCCGGCACCGACATCGTCATCGACCAGCTCGACCAGTGGCGCAACCCGAAGCACGCGGTCGCCGGGTTCACCCAGACCTTCAACCTCGTCATCGTGGCCGGCCACGACTTACCGGCGGGGAGCTGACCCGGCCATGACCGGCCAGGGTGCGCCGACAGGCCGGGTGGTCGGGTTCAAACGACACCTGCGCGTCGAAGTGATCAAGGGCGAGGCCGTGTACCTCTTCTCGGAGCGCGGCGTGACGGCGCTGAAGGGCTCGGACGCCGAGGCCCTCGCGCCGCTGCTGGACAGCACCCGCGACCTCCCGGGCCTGCTCAGGGACGTCCCCGCCGGTGTGGCCCCCGAACAGGTCGGGAGGTTCATCGCCCGGCTGGACGAAGCCGGGCTGATCACCCTCGGCCCGCCGCCGGGAAACGGTACGGCCGAGCGAGCGAGGGCGTACTGGGAAGCGGCGGGCACGGACGCCGACACCGCCGTGGCCGGCACGGCGGGCAAACACATCCAGGTGATCGCGGCGGGCGACGCCGACCCGGCCGCCGCCGTCGCCGCGTTGCGGCAGGCCGGACTGACCGCACGGGTCGGCTCCGGCGAGCTGACCACCGACGACCCGGCGGACCTGTCGGTCGTGCTGTGCGACGACTACCTCTCGCCGGACCTCGCGGACATCGACGCGGTCCACCGGACCATGCGCAGGCCGTGGCTGCTGGCCAAGCTCGCGGGCGCGCAGGTGTGGCTGGGACCGTTCTTCGACTCGCCCGAACTGGGCTGCTGGCACTGCCTGGCCAGCAGACTGTGGGCACACCGGGACGCCGAGGCGCACGTCCAGGCCTCGCTGGGACGGGTGGGGCCCGCGTCCCGCCCGGTCGCGTCGCTGCCCGCGCTGGACGCGATGGCCACCGGGATGCTGGCCGTCGAGGTCGCCAAATGGCTTGCCGGGTACAGATATCCGGGACAACGGGCGGTGCTGACGTTCGACAGCCTCGACCTGACCGCCCGGCACCACGAGTTCCACCGCCGCCCGCAGTGCGCGCTGTGCGGCGACCCGACCCACATGCGCGCACAGGCCCACCGGCCCGTGCTGCTGTCGCCGCAGCCGAAGTCGCCGGACAACGCGGGCGGGCACCGTTCGCTTCCACCGCAACAGGTCCTTGACTCCTACCAGCACCTGATCAGCCCGGTCACCGGCGTGATCAAGGAGATCACCCGGCACGAGACCGGACCGGAGTTCTTCAACTCCTTCCGCGCCGGGCACAACGTGGCCGTACGCCGCCGTTGCCTGTTCAACCCGCACGCCGCGCCGCGCGCGGAGAACGGCGGCAAGGGCGTGACCCCGTTGCACGGCAGGGTCAGCGCCATGTGCGAGGCGCTCGAACGGCACTCCGGGTTCTTCCACGGCGACGAGGAACGCGTACGCGGCAGCTACAAGTCGTTCGGCGACCGCGCGATCCACCCGTCCAGCTGCCAACTTTTCGACGACCGGCAGTATCCGGGCCGGTCAGCGTGGAACGCGGCGCACTCGCCGTTCCAGCACGTGCCGGATCCGTTCGACGACAACGCCGTCCTCGATTGGACACCGGTATGGTCGCTGACGCGTGAGCGGCATCGGTTGCTTCCCACGGCGATGCTCTACTACGGCGCACCGCCGGAAGCCGGCTCGGTCTCGCTCTACGCGGACTCGAACGGCAACGCGGCTGGCAGCTGCCTGGAAGACGCTGTCCTGCAAGGACTGCTTGAACTGGTGGAGCGCGACTCGGTGGCGATGTGGTGGTACAACCGCACCCGGCGGCCCGAAGTGGACCTGGCCGCCTTCGGCGACCCGTGGATCGACGAGCTGCGGGAGGTCTACGCCGGTCTGGACCGCGAGGTCTGGGTGCTGGACGTGACCGCCGACTCCGGGATCCCGGTCCTGGTCGCGTTGTCACGGCGGACCGGCGGCGGGAACGAGGACATCATGTTCGGCTTCGGCGCACACCTCGACCCGAGGGTGGCGATGCGCCGGGCGCTGACCGAGATGAACCAGCTCATGCCGGTCGTGGTGGACGGCTACACCTGGACCGAGCCGGAACCGCTGAACTGGTGGCAGAACGCGACCGTCGCCAACCAGCCGTACCTGCGGCCGGACCCGGCGGCCCGCCCGCTGGTGCCGTCCGACTACGGCTACACGCCGGCACCCGACCTGCTCGACGACGTGACACGGGTCCGCGGCCTCGTCGAAGGGCTCGGCCTGGAAGTGCTGGTGCTCGACCAGACCAGGCCGGACATCGGGCTGCCGGTGGTCAAGGTGGTCGTGCCGGGCATGCGCAGCTTCTGGGCCCGGTTCGCGCCGGGACGGCTGTTCGACGTGCCGGTGCGGCTCGGCTGGCTGCCCCGGCCGACCCCGTACGACGAGCTGAACCCGATCCCACTGTTCATATAGACGAAAGTTGGGCCTGTGCAGTTCCCGCACCCCACCGACGAGCCGGACCGCGTCCGGCTCTGGTCCTTGCGCGAGGACGCGTTGGTGGAGACCGGCTCGGACGACTCCCTGCTGGTGTTCACCCGGTGGGGGGACATCAAGATCGACGATCCGAGCCCGGTGGTGCGCGAATGGCTCTACCGGATGAGCCTCGGCCCGGTGTCGCTGGAGAACCTGCTGCCCGCCCGGCCGGGCAACCACCACCGCCCGGTCGAGGACGACCCGGACTACGGCCAGGTGCGCCGGGTGCTGACGAAACTGGGCAGCTGCGTGGTGCACTCCCTCGGCCTGGCCGACATGGGCGGGCCGCTGCTGTCGGCCGTGCCGATCTCCCGCAAGGCCGCGTTCGAGCTGCCGGCGATCGACGTCCGCCGCCCGGTCCGGCTGTCGCGGTTCGCCGCGATGCGGGCCAGTGACAGCGAGGTCGTGCTCGAGTCGCCGCTGGCCCGTCACCGCGTGGTGTTCCACCGTTCGCTGGCCACGCGCGTGATCGGCTCGCTCGGCAAGGCCACGACCGTGGCGGATCTGGCGCCCGCCCTGGATGTGCCGGAGGCGTTGGTCGCCGACATCGTCACGTATGTGGCCGCGGTGGGGATGATCGTGTTGGGGGAGAACGGAGGCAGCGCGTTCACGGCCCGGTTCGCCGAGGACACCGACCCGTCGCTGACGGTCTGGTCGCACAACGATCTGCTGTTCCACTCGCGCAGCAAGCTGAGCAGGCCGGACGCCCCGCACCGGGCGGTGTACCCGCGCGGCGACAAGCTGCCACCGCCGCCCGCGGTCAAACCGGTGCCGGACGGCCCGCGATATCCGTTGTACAAACCGGTGCTGGCGGAAATCACCGCGGCCGACCCGAAGTTCACCGAGGTTCTGGAAAACCGGCGGTCGTTCCGCAAGTTCGGACGGCGGCCGTTGTCCGCGCGGCGGCTGGGCGAGTTGTTGTTCCGCGCGGCTCGTATTCGCTCGGTCCGTCCGGCGGAAGGCGGCGGGGTCAGTTACGCGGTTTCCGACCGGCCTTATCCTAGCAGTGCGAATCTGCACGAGCTCGAGTTGTACGTGACTCTCGACCACTGCGCCGATCTGCCGCGTGGTATATACCACTACGATCCGCTCGGCCACGCGTTGACGCTTATCAATACGTCGCCGGACGAGGTGGGGGAATTACTGGACGACGCGAAGGCGGCGACCGGTGCAATGCAACGCCCGCCCGCGCTTATCACGATGACCGCGCGGATGGGAAGGTTGTCCTGGATGTACAACGGGATCGCCTATGCCACTACACTGCGGCACGTCGGTGTACTGCAGCAGACGCTCTATCTGGTCGCTACCGCGATGGGCCTGGCGCCCTGTGCGCTTTCCCCCGGGGATATGGAAGTGGCCGACAGCGCGTTCCTGCTCCAGTGGCCGTCCGAAGTCACCGTCGGCGGGTTTGTGGTCGGGGTACGACCCGAAGTCGTGACCGAGATACCCGCCGGTTAACCGACCTTGCTGCAGCTTGCTGCAGGGACTGTCGACGCAGGTTGACGTGTACCCTCGTAGCATGCCGAGCGTGTGATGCCCCTGGGGGGAGAATGAGCCGAGACTCGGACGGTGTCGACTTATCCGTCAGCTCGACACTCGCCCCAAAGGTGGCACAGTCGGTCGTCGCCACGGTCTTTAGCTGTATCGCGGTGCTTGCTTTTGTCCGGGTGCTGACTTCCGAAGTCGGCTTCCTCGGCACGGCGCTGTCGACGCTCTACCTCATCGTCCTGCTGTCGATACAGATTTTGTGGACTTCCCGGCGAGCCGCCGAACTCTCGCCGCCGCTGCGCTATACGGCGCTGTTCGTCCAGGCCTGCCTGGTGTACTTGCCGCTGCTCCAGTTCAAGGAATCCTGGGTCGGGTTGCCCGGATTCCTCGCGGGCAGCGCGCTTGTCGTGCTGCGGCCGCCGTACGGCTGGATCACGGCCGGACTCGTCGTGGTCAGTATGGCTTTCACACAGGCCGCGCTCAGCCCGGACCAGATCGAGCCGATCGTATACATAACTCTGTCGACAACGCTGACCGCGCTGCTGATTTACGGATTGACCTGGCTGTCGACCCTCGTGACGCAGTTGCATTCGGCGCGTGAGGAATTGGCGAAGATGGCGGTCGCGCGGGAGCGTTTGAGATTCGCCCGCGATCTGCACGACCTGCTCGGGTACAACCTCTCCGCCATCACCCTCAAGAGTGAGCTGACCCACCGCCTGGTGCTCAAACACCCGGCGCGCGCCCGCGAGGAACTGGTCGAGATCCTGCAGATCTCCCGCCAGGCACTGGCCGACGTGCGCGCGGTCGCCAGCGGCTACCGCGAGATGTCGCTGGACGAGGAGTGCGTGTCGGCCCGGTCGGTGCTCGCCGCCGCGGACGTGCACGTGCGGATGGACGTCGGCTACCGCGACCTGCCCGTGCGGGTCTCCACCGTACTGGCGACGGTGTTGCGGGAAGGCATCACGAACCTGTTGCGGCACAGCAAAGCCGAGTTCTGCGAGATCTCACTGCGGCAGGACAGCACGACGGTGACGATCGTGATGCTCAACGACGGCGTGCCCGACGACCCGATCGACTCCCGTGAGGACGGTGGGCCCGGTGGCAGCGGGATCCACAACCTGTCGGCGCGGGTGACCGAACTCGGCGGCGACCTGGTTGCCGATTTCCTGCCGGAGAAGCGCTTCCGGCTGTGCGCGACGATGCCGTTGTCCGGCCAGGCGGATCAGCGCGGCAAAGGCAAGGACGACGACTTGGACCCGCCGCTGCGCGTGGTTTCGTGAGCCGTCGCGCGACTGCCGGAATCGGGGCCGGTCACAACCAGCCGGCCTCGGTGGCGATCCGAATCGCGTCGACCCGGTTGCGGGCGTTGAGCTTCCCGGCGATCGTCGTCAGGTAGTTGCGCACCGTGCCCACCGACAGATACAGCTTCGCGGCGATTTCCGACGCGTCGGCGCCGTGCGCGGCCAGCCTCAGCACTTCGCTCTCCCTGGTGGTCAACGGGCAGTCGGTGCTGTCCCAGGCGGCCAGCGCCAGCTGGCTGTCGACGACCCGGCGTCCCGCGGCGACGCTGCGGATCGCGTCGGCCAGTTCGCTGGCCGGGGCGTCCTTCAGCATGAAACCGCTGACGTGCGCGGACAACGCGCGGCGCAGCGTGCCCGGCCTGCCGAGGCCGGTCAGGATGAGCGTGCGGACCTCCGGCAGCGCGGCGCGGATCTCGGCGGCCGCGGTGAGGCCGTCCTTGCCCGGCAGGTCGATGTCCAGCAGCGCCACGTCCGGGCGGTGTTTGTGGGCAGCGGGCAGGATCTCGTCGCCGGAGGACATTTCCGCGACCACTTCGATATCCGGCTCCACGTTGAGCAACGCGACGAGTGCGCCGCGGACCATGTGCATGTCCTCGGCGATCATCACCGTGATCATCGTGTGGCCCCCTTCCAGCGCCGCCACCATTAACAAGAGATCATAGGGGTTTCGGCGGTCATTCGGATCGGCTGATAGGGGAAAGCAGAGCTACTGTGACCAGGTGTCCAGCTGTGTCGGAACGCGCTGTATTCACCCGGTCACCCGAGGTGCGCCTAGTAATTTTCCGGAATACGTCGTTTCACAACAGGCATTCGTGTGACACGGCAAGCCGAAGTGCCCTGCGGTGTGGCGGATGGCCTACCCGCGCCGCCCGGCAGGCGCAATCCGGCTTGCTCCGGCTCGCGCCGGGCCGGAATCCGCGCGAGCCGCCGGGCCGTGGCCACGACCGCGGACCACGGCGGCAGCTGGGCCAGCGAGCGCGGCCGTTCAATCCACGGACACCCGATTTTCCCGTCGAATTCGCACGGCACCACGACGCTCGCCCCATCGGGCACCGGGTGCACGTCCAACTGCCGCAGTTCGTCGTCGTGCCGCGCGGCGCCGCACGGGGGCCGGGTGAGGAACATCCACCACTGCCCGGTGGTGTCGGCGAGCACCGGCCCGGCGAGCAGGGCGATCCGCAGTTCGGCCAGTACCGCGCCGCCGAGCCGCCGCGGCAGCACCAGCGCGCCCGCGGCGTCGCCCAGCCGCATCACCAGCCTGCCGCGCCGGACCTCGATGGTCACCGGCCAGCCGAACCGTTCCTCGTAGCCGGTCCGCGCGCCGGCGAGTGCGCGTAGAAGTTCGAGTTTTGCCGCGTCGGCCATGGTTGCCTCCATATAAAGCAAGAAAAGGTATACGCCAACCCGCTCGAACCCGGCCAGTAGCGAATTCACGAAGTCCCGTATGAAATCCGGCCACAGCAACTATGAAGAACACCTACCGGCCCGCCGCCGTCGTTCACAGCGGGTGATGACAAGCGCACACCTATGTTGATGATCCCCGCACTGGAAAAGGCCAGGGTCAGCGCTGAACATTTTTCACGGGGATAGCGACGAAAGGCTGTGGCGATGGAGCTGGTCGAGCGTAATGGCCCATGGGGCGCGTTGGCACGCCTCCACACACGCACCGCGGCGGGGCAGGGCGGCGTCGCGCTGGTCACCGGTGGGATGGCCACGGGCAAGACGGCGCTGCTGCGCGAATTCACCGCCGATGCGGCACGTGACGGGACGCTGGTGCTGTCCGCGACCGGATCGCGTGCCGAACAGTCGTTGCAGCTCGGCGTGATGTGCCAGATCCTGCACGGCCCGTCGTTCCCGGACATCCCGGTCCCCGGACCGTCTGTGGTGGACAGTGTGTTGTGGGACCGGGTCGACAGCGACCCGGCCGTGGTCGGCCCGCACGACGCGCCGGTCATCCGTGACATGTGCGGCGCGTTGCTGGCCGCCGCCAGGAACCGCGCTGTGGTGGTCTGGATCGACGACATCCAGTTCGTCGACGGCGCCACCCTGCGCGTGCTGCTGTACCTGCGCCGCAGAATGGCGGCAGCGCCGATCCTGCTGATCCTGTCCGGCTGGGAACAACGGCGGCAGACCTGGCCGTCGTTCCGCGCCGAGATCACCCGTCAGCCGCACGAGAAGATCACGCTGGCGGCGTTGTCGCTCGACGGTGTCGGCGAACTGGTCACCCAGCGCGCCGACGGCCCGGCCGCGACCCGGCTGAGCCCCGCCTGCCACCGGCTCAGCGGCGGGAACCCGTTGCTGATCAACGCTTTGCTCGACGACATGCGCGACGGCGACCTGACTCCGCGCGCCGCCTACGCCCAGGCCGTGCTGACGAGCCTGCACCGCGCTGGGCCGCTCCCGCACGCTGTGGCCAGCGCCGTCGCCGTGCTCGGTGAGCACGCCACGCCCGCACTCGTCGGTCAACTCGTGGGGAAGAGCACCGACGAGGTCACCTCCGCGCTCGATCTGTTGGCAGGCGGCGGATTACTCGACCGGATCGCGTTCAGGCACGCGGTCGTGGCGTCGACCGTCCTCGATGCCCTGCCGCCCGACGAACGGTCCCGGCTGCACCTGCGTGCCGCGCGGTTGCTGCACCAGGGAGGGGTCGGCGCGCTGGAGATCGCGCGTCACCTCGTGGACGCCGACACCACCGGCGACGACTGGGCGACCGCGTTGCTGTCCGAGGCGGCAGAGCGAGCACTGGCCGACGACGACGTGGCGTGGGCCAGCCGATGCCTGCGGCTGGCCCTGCGGGACTGCACCGACCGGGCACGGCGGCGTGAGCTCGCGAAATCGTTGGCCCGGACCGAATGGCGTGTCAACCCGGCGGCCTCGGCACTGCACATGACAGCCCTGCGGGACGCGTTGATCGAGGGCACATCCGACGGCCGCGACGCCGTCACCCTGACCCGGCACGCGCTGTGGCATGGCGACAAGGCCGCGGCGGTGGCCGCTTTCGGCGCTGTCACCGACCCGCAGGCCGCCGACGAGCTGCGACTGGCCTGCGAATGGCTGTACGGCACGCAGGACGACCTGCCCGCCAAGGAAACCGGCGGCGCGCCGTGGATCCAGGTCGGTGGCAGGCTGGCAGGCCTGATGGTCAAGGGCCGCACCGCGGACGTGGTCACGAGCGCCGAGCACATCCTGCAGAGCTGCCAACTCGGTGACACCACGGTGGAGATCGTGGTGTCGGCGCTGATCGCCCTGTGCCACGCCGACAGGGCGGACAAAGCCGTGTTCTGGTGCGACACCCTGGCAGACGAGGCACAGCGCCGCAACGCGCGGACCTGGCAGGCCGTGCTGAGCGCGGCCCGCGCCGACATCGCGCAGCGGCAAGGCGACCTGGGACTGGCCGAGACGCAGGCGTGCACCGCGTTGCGGCTGCTGCCCACCGACGGCTGGGGTGTCCTGATCGGACTGCCCAGGGCCACGCTGCTGCTGGCGTACACCGCGATGGGCAGGCTGGACCGCGCCGCGGAGGTGCTCAGGCAGTTCGTGCCGGACCGGATGGCCGGGACCGTGATCGGCCTGCGGTGGCTGCACGCCCGCGGCCACTACCACCTCGCGTCCGGCCGCCCGCTGGCCGCGCTGGACGACTTCCAGACGTGCGACCGGCAGATGCGGGAGTGGAACATCGACGTGCCCGCGCTCGTGCCCGCGCACTCCGACCTGGCACAGGCATATCTGCGGCTCGACCAGCGGAAGGTGGCGCGCGACCTGGTGTGCCGCCAGCTCGACCGGCCGAGGGCGATCAGCTCGCGCACCCGCGGCACGGCGTTACGGGTGCTCGCCGCCACCAGCGACCTGAGGCAGCGGCCCGGCCTGCTGATGGAGGCGATCGAGGACCTGCACACCTGCGGCGACCGGCTGGAGCTGGCCCGTGCGCTGATCGACCTCAGCGAGGCCCACCAGGAACTCGGCGAGTTCAGCCGGGCACGGATGCACGCACGCCGCGCGGCGGCCGAAGCCAAGGCGTGCCGGGCGGAGCCGTTGGCGAAGCTGCTGTCACACGGAGGTTCGTTCGACACCAAGGACCAGCGGCCCGAAGCCGAGGGCGTCCCGCCGCTGAGCGGGGCGGAGCGCCGTGTCGCGACCTTGGCCGCGCGCGGGTACAGCAACCGTGAGATCGGGCGGATGCTGTACATCACCGTCAGCACCGTCGAACAGCACCTCACCCGCGTGTACCGGAAACTGAACGTGGGCAGCCGAGCGGACCTGCCGGTCGGCTTGTTGCTCACCCGGGTGCCAGTGAAGGGCGCGTAGTTCACGCGTGAGAAAGAACAGGGGCGGCCGGTACGCGGTTAGGGGTGGTTCACGTACTCACGCCCGCGCTGTAATGGCGGCATGGCGGTCCGGCCGCATTCCTGGATCCAAGCCGCGGTTTCCGCCGACGGCCGGATGGAACTGTCCGGAGCGGGCGTACAGTTCCACTGTGGACCAGTCGGCACCGCCATGTGGATCGCGCTGTGCCAGCGCGACTGGCAGCTCGACGCGGCCGCCGTGCTGCTGGCCGGATACTGGCACATCGACCTGGCGAACACCCGCGCGGACCTGGAGATCTGGGTGACCGAACTGTGGGACGCGGGTCTGCTGGCGTATCACGAGTGAACGGGCATGGCCTGGCCGGCGCCCGCGACCGCGCGGACCGCGTCGGCGAGGTCGCGGCCGTGCGGCGCCTTGCCGGGATCCACCAGCCATTGCGCGATCACCCCGAACAGCATCGCCAGCGCGAACGAGCCCGCGGACCGGACGGACCGCTCGTCGGCGGCCGGGTCGATCAGCCGCAGCAACGTGGCGAGCGCGCGCCGGGCACCCTCCTGCGCCGCGGAGAAGTACGGCCGCAGTTCGGGGGAGTGGTGCAACTGCGTGAGGACCTCGAACTGGGTCACCCACAACGCGCGGTGCTGCTCGAACAGTTCCAGAACACGCGGCCACGACGCCTCGAACCGTTCGAGCGGCGTCGCGGTGGCGTCCATGGCCTCGCTGTCGGCCAGCAGTTGCGCGATGCCCGCCGCCCACTCCTCGGTCGCCTGGACCAGCGCGGCGTTCATCAACGCGTCCTTGGTGCCGAAGTGGTATCCGATCGAGCCGAGGTTGGTCTTGGCCGCCGCTACGATGTCACGTGCGGTCGTCCGGGCGTACCCCTTGTCCAGCAAGCACTTCTTCGCGCCAGCCAGCAGCTGCTCCCGATGTCCCATCGCAGTCCCATCCACCGCCGGACGCTCTTTGTGGACCAGCACGTCACCGTGAGGATTTTATAAGGGCGGACCCGCGGTGGGCCAGGGGACGAACGGCCTGTTCGGCCGATTGCCTCGCCAGTCCGGCCCAACTGCGGACGACTCGAAATCGCACGTCGGCTGGGCGACCATGGATGGGCGCGGCGCCGGTCGCCGCGATCACCGGATGAGGGGAGCTTTGCGCCGATGGCTGACTGGCGGGTCTCGCCCGGCCTGGCACTCGACGAGATGGTCGCCGAGCGCCTCGCCCGCGGGGAGTCCATTGTGCACCTCGGGGTCGACGAGGTGCGGCTGCCCGCGTTCGATCCGTTGGTCGAGCACCTCGTCGCCGGTGCGGACCGGACCTCCCACGGCCCGGTCGCGGGCAGCCGGGCGCTGCGGGAAGCCGCGGCCGGGTACTTCACGCGCAGGCGGCTGCCGACCGGTGCGGACCAGATCGTGGCAGGCCCGGGGAGCAAACCGTTGCTGCTGGCGCTGAACCTGGTCGTGCCGGGCGACGTCATCGTGCCGAAACCCGCGTGGGACACGTACGCGCCGCAGGCCGGCCTCGCGGGCAAGAAGGTCTTCCGCGTACCGATCCCGCCGCAGGCGGGCGGCGTACCGGACCCGGTCGCCCTGCGGGACACGATCATCGCGGCGCGGGCGCTGGGCCGTGATCCGCGGATCGTGGTCCTCACCCTGCCGGACAACCCGACCGGCACGCTGGCGGCACCGGACCTCGTCAGGGAGATCTGCCTGATCGCCGAGCAGGAGGACCTGCTGATCGTCTCCGACGAGATCCACCGCGACCTGCTGCACGACCCCGGGACGCGGATGGCGGGCCCGGCGGAGTTCGCGCCGTCGCGAACCGTCGTCACCACCGGCCTTTCCAAGAACCTCGCGCTGGGCGGCTGGCGGGTCGGCGTGGCCAGGTTCCCCGACGGGGCCTGGGGCAGGCGGATCCGTGACGGTGTGATCGCCTTCGCGGGCGAGGTGTGGTCCACTGTGGCCGGACCGGTGCAACGAGCGGCCGAGTACGCCTTCGCCGAGCCGCCGGAGATCCGCCGCCGCCTCGCGGACAGCGCCCGGTTGCACGGCTCGGTGGCCCGCGCGGTGCACCGGATCATGGTCGGCGCGGGCGCGGTGTGCCGTCCTCCGGTCGGCGCTTTCCACCTGTACCCCGACTTCTCGCCGGTTGGTGACAAGCTCGCCGCCCGCGGGGTCACGGATTCGGCGTCGCTGAGCCGTCAGCTGTTGGACGAGCACGGGATCGTGGTGCTGGCTGGGCATTTGCTCGGTGACGACGAGGACGCGCTGCGGTTCAAGGCTTCCATGAGCACGCTGTACGGCGACACGGCCGAGTTGCGGCAGCTGGCGCTCGACTCGCCGGACCCGGCCGGGCTGCCGCATGTGAGTGACTTGCTCACCAGAATTGGCGAGTCGTTCGAAAAGTTGTGCGGCTGACCGGTTCGATATGTTTCTCGTTCATTTCTGACGGTTATCACCCCCTCGTCATGAACTTTCGGCATGCCCCTTGCCAGCGCCGCCCGCCCAGCTATATTTAGCGTCACTATCTAGTTGCTTCAGGGAGTGGCGCTCATTCGGGAGGCTGAGGCAATGCAGGGTTTCAGTTTCGACGTCGTGTCCGCGGTCATCGCGTACGGGGTGTCCGTCGTCGGCTCGGCGTTGGGCTTGCTGTGCACGTCACGGGCCCGCGCGGCCGAAGGGCGCGCCAGGGCGAGGTGGCTGGGGCTGGCCGCGACGTCCATTGGCGGTACCGGTATCTGGGTCATGCACTTCATTGCCATGCTCGGTTCGGAAGTACACGGAACACCGTTGCGATATGACGCGACAACGACCTTTTTAAGCATGGTTCTGGCGATACTCGTGGTCGCCGTCGGGCTGTTCACCGTCGGGTTCAAAGCCGGGACTGGGTGGCTTTTGGTCGGCGGTGCGGCCACGGGTGCCGGCGTGGCGATCATGCATTACGTCGGAATGGCCGCGATCAACCTGTACGGCGAGGTCCACTACGACCCGCTCCTGGTGCTGCTCTCCGTGGTGATCGCCATCGTGGCGGCGACGGCGGCGTTGTGGGCCACGGTGAACATCCGGGCGTTCGGGGCGATCGTGCTGGCGTCGCTGATCATGGGTGTCGCCGTCAACGGCATGCACCACGTGGGGATGGCGGCGGCCCAGGTCATGCCGGACATGGCGGCGGGCGCGCTGCACGGGATGAACGGGCGGGACCTGTTGCTGCCCTTGATCGTCGGGATCAGCTTCATCACCGTCATGACGCTCGCGATCGTCACGCTTTCGCCCAATCCCAAGGAGATCGCGGAGGAACGCGCGTTGCAGGCGCGGATCGCCCACGCCGACGGGACGCGGCCCAGCTTCCACTGAGCGGAAACCCGGGCTGACGCACGTCCGCGCACGGGGTAGACGTGTGCCGTATGGCGTTTCTCGACGATGAGACCTGGCGGGGACGGATCTTCACCGGCTCGTGGGTGACCTCGGCAGGCGGTGACACCGCGGTGGTGGAACCCGCGACTGGACGTGAGCTCGGCCGGGTGGGTGTGGCCGCGCCCGCGGATGTCGCCGACGCGGCAACGGTGGCGGTGAACGCGCAACGCGCGTGGGCCGCGACCCCGTTCCAGCAACGCGCGGCGGTCATGCGCAGGGCGGCCGAGTTGTGGCGGGTGCACGCCGACGAGCTCGGTTCGTGGCTGTGCCGGGAATCCGGCAGCGCCGCGGCCAAGGTCGGCTTCGAACTGCATGTGGCAGAACAGGAATGCCTCGAAGCGGCGGCGCTTCCCGGGCGGCCGGGCGGATCGGTGCTGCCGAGCGAGGCGCCGCGGCTGAGCATGGCGCAGCGGGTGCCCGCCGGGGTCGTCGCTGTGATCCCGCCGTTCAACGCGCCGCTGATCCTCTCGATCCGTTCGGTGGCACCGGCCTTGGCGCTCGGCAACGCCGTGATCCTCAAGCCGGACCCGCGGACCGCGGTCTGCGGCGGCGTGACGCTGGCGCGTGTCTTCGAGGAAGCGGGCCTGCCACCCGGTGTCCTGCACGTCCTGCCCGGCGGCCGGGAGACCGGCGAGGCGCTCGTGTCCGATCCGAACGTCCGGGTCATCTCGTTCACCGGTTCGACGGCCGCGGGCCGCAGCGTCGGCGAGATCGCGGGCCGCCACCTCAAGCGCGCGCACCTGGAACTCGGCGGCAACTCGGCGCTGATCGTCACGCGTGACGCCGACCTGGCGCAGGCGGTCGGCGCGGCGGCGTGGGGCTCGTTCTTCCACCAGGGCCAGATCTGCATGACCACCGGACGGCACCTGGTGCATGAATCGCTCTTCGACGACTACGTCCGGCTGCTGGCCGGGAAGGCCGACAGCCTCGTCGTCGGCGACCCCGCCGCGGGCGACGTCGCGCTCGGGCCGGTGATCGACGCGGGCCAGCGGGACAAGATCCACGCACTCGTGACCGACTCGGTGGCGGCGGGCGCGACCTTGGCCGCGGGCGGAACCTACACCGACTTGTTCTACCGGCCGACGGTCCTCGCCGACCGCACGGCGAGCACACGGGCCTACCGCGAGGAGATCTTCGGTCCCGTCGCGGTCGTCACCCCGTTCGAGTCCGAGGACGACGCGGTGAAACTCGCCACCGACAGCGAATACGGCCTGTCGCTCGGGATCCTGACCGGCGACGCGATGCGCGGGCTGGCGCTCGCCGACCGGATCCCGACGGGCATCGTGCACGTCAACGACCAGACGGTGAACGACGAGGCACATGTCCCGTTCGGCGGTGTACGCGCGTCCGGGACCGGGGCACGCTTCGGTGGGGCGGAGGCCAACGTCGAGGCGTTCACCGAGACCCGCTGGATCACGGTCAGGGGCGACATCCCCGGCTATCCGCTGTAGGGGGCGCATACTGTCAAGGGGGTTCGGCCATAGCCGGACCCCCTTCATCGTTTCAGCTCATTGATCCACTCACCGGGGTGAGTGGGTACCCGGGTGGATGCTGTGGTTGCCAGACAACCATCCCGCGCTCGATGAGAAATTCCCACAAGGGTGTGGACGGCGGTCGTGTTTGTTTGTACGGTGATCGACGTACGACAGACCGTCACTATGGTGCCCCAATGTGATGGCCCGCCGTACACCCTGTCGAACGACGGCAACGCCAACATTGTCGTTGCGCCGAAGTTAACTCGTTGAAACGGTCGTAAACGGTCCGGAAACGCCCCGACGGGGTGGCGCTCCGGTTGTTCACCACTGGTTTCCTTTCACATCCCAATTGCCCTGCAGGTGTGAGGAGGAATCGACTTGAGCGCGCTCTCGTATCGTGACCTGGTCATCGGCGTCAGCCCACTCGCCGAGCCCAACGCCGCACTCGTCGTCGCTGTGGAGCGCGCAGGCGGTCTCGGCGTGCTCGATCTGGGCCGGGACCGGGCCGCAGCGCTCGCCGCGCTGGAGCTCGTGCGGCGCAGGCTCGGCTCGCCCTTCGGGGTGCGCATCGGGCCCGACTGTCCACTGGGGCCGGACGAGCTGCCGGACGACGTCGACGTAATCCTTGCGCCACAGCCGATCTGCAGCCCCGGCCGCAGTGTTCTGGTCGAGGTGACCTCGCTGGACGAAGCTCGTGCCGCGGTCGAGCACGGCGCCACCGGCCTGGTCGCGCGTGGCTCGGAATCGGGTGGCCGCGTTGGCGAGCTGACCACGTTCGTGCTGCTGCAACAGCTGGTCGCCGAGTTCGACATCCCCGTGTGGGCGGCGGGCGGGATCGGGCCGAACACCGCCGCCGCTGCCGTGGCCGGTGGCGCGCGCGGTGTCGTTCTGGACAGCCAGCTGGCACTTCTCAGCGAAGTGCGGGATTGTCTCGACCCTGAGCTTGTCAACGCTGTCGAGAGTATGGACGGCGCTGATACGACTATTGCCGACGGCCGTCGAGTGCTGGTAAGGCCGGGCGTTGGTTATGCGGTCGAGATCGGCCAGGACGGGGCTCTGGCCGACGATTTGTGGCGATCGTGCCGCACTGTCGGCGGCGTCGTGCAAATGATCGGCAAAACCGTGCGCGCCAATCTGGAATCGGCCGCGCGGAATCCGGCCCTGCGGCCGGGTGGGGCATTCTGCGAGCGGGCGCCCGGACTGCGTTATCCGCTCGCGCAAGGCCCGATGACCCGCGTGAGCGACCAGCCCGCGTTCGCGGGCGCGGTCGCCGCGGGCGGCGGGTTGCCGTTCCTCGCGCTCTCCTTGATGAACGGCGAGCAGACGCGATCGCTGTTGACCCGAACAGCCGCTCTTCTCGGCGACCGGCCGTGGGGCGTCGGCGTGCTCGGGTTCGCCGACCCGGACCTCAGGCAGGCGCAGCTGGCCGAAGTGCTGGCGGTGAAACCGCGTTGCGCCATCGTGGCCGGCGGGAACCCGGCACAGGCCAAGGCGCTCGAAGACGCCGGGATCGAAGCGTTCCTGCACGTCCCGTCGCCCGCGTTGCTGCGCAACTTCCTCGACGACGGCGCGCGCAAGTTCGTCTTCGAAGGCTGGGAATGCGGCGGCCACACCGGCCCCCGGTCCAGCTTCACCCTGTGGGAGCAGCAGATCTCGGTCCTGCTCGGTCGAGGGTCACTCGAGGACGTCACCGTCCTGTTCGCCGGTGGGATCCACGACGAGCGCTCGGCCGCGATGGTGTCGGCGATGAGCGCGTCGCTGACCGATCGCGGTGCCGCCGTCGGTGCGTTGATGGGCACCGCCTACCTGTTCACCCGCGAAGCCGTCGAACACGGCGCGATCACAACGGTGTTCCAGCAAGTGGCGCTCGAGTGCGGGCAGACGGCTCTGCTGGAGACCTCGCCGGGACACAGTGTCCGGTGCGCCCAGTCCTCCTTTGTGGACGTGTTCGAGCACGCGAAGGCGGAACTGGCCGCCGCGCCGCGCCAGGAGGCGTGGGAGAAGCTGGAACAGCTCAACCTCGGCAGGCTGCGGATCGCCAGCCGCGCGCTCAAACGCGTCGGTGACGAACTCGTCGCGGTCGGCGAGACCGAGCAGCGCGACACCGGCATGTTCATGATCGGCCAGGTGGCGACCCTGCGGTCCGGGCTGACCGACATCGCCACCCTGCACGAGCAGGTCACCGGTACCCGGCTGCTGCGCGACAGGAACGCCGAACTGGCGCGCGAGGCGAAGGCGGACGAGGCCCGGCCGTTGGACGTCGCCATCGTCGGGATGGCCGCGATGCTGCCCGGCGCGGGTGACGTCGCCGAGTTCTGGGCCAACGTGGTCGCGGGCGCCGACGCCGTCCGCGAGGTCCCCGCCGACCGGTGGAACCCGGACCTGTACGAGGGTGCCACCCCGTCACGCTGGGGCGGATTCCTCGACGCGGTCCCGTTCGACCCGCTCGCGTACGGCATCCCGCCCGCGTCGCTGACCTCGATCGAACCCGCGCAGCTGCTCGCACTCGAAGCGGCCGCCCGAGCTCTGACCGACGCCGGGTACCGGACCAGGCAGTTCGACCGGGACCGGACGTCGGTGATCTTCGGCGCGGAGGCGGGCGCCGACCTGGCCAACGCCTACACCGTCCGGTCCGCGTTGCCCGCCCTGCTCGGCGGCACACCGGACGGGCTCGACGACTTCCTGCCCAAGCTGACCGAGGACTCGTTCCCCGGTGTGCTGGGCAACGTGATCGCCGGGCGGATCGCCAACCGGCTCGACCTCGGCGGCGCCAACTACACCGTGGACGCGGCGTGCGCGTCCAGCCTCGCCGCGCTCGACGTGGCCTGCAAGGAGCTGCGCACGGGCACCAGCGACATGGTCCTGTGCGGCGCGGTCGACCTGCACAACAGCGCTCACGACTACCTGATGTTCGCCTCGGTGCAGGCGTTGTCGCCGAGTGGCCGGTGTGCCACGTTCGACTCGGCCGCCGACGGCATCGCGTTGGGCGAAGGTGTGGCGTGCGTGGTGCTCAAGCGTTTGGCCGACGCCGAGCGGGACGGCGACCGGATCTACGCGGTGATCAAAGGAATCGGCGCCTCCAGCGACGGCAAGTCGTTGGGCCTGACCGCACCCCGCGCCGATGGGCAACGCCGGGCGCTGAGCCGGGCCTACAGCTCGGCCGGCGTGTCCATGAAGGAAGTCGGACTCGTCGAGGCGCACGGCACCGGCACCGTCGTCGGCGACCGGACCGAGCTGGCCGCGCTGACCGAGATGTTCACCGAAGCCGGTGCCGACGCCGCCGGCTGCACGATCGGCTCGGTGAAATCCCAGATCGGGCACACCAAGTGCACCGCAGGGCTGGCCGGGCTGATCAAGGCGGCCACGGCCGTGCACACCGGCATCCGGCCGGGCACGCTGCACGTCACCACGCCGAACACCTACTACCAGCGGGAAACCAGCCCGTTCGCCTTCGGGCACCGCACCTGGTCGGCGCCCGCCGGGCAGCGCACGGCGGGCATCAGCGCGTTCGGGTTCGGCGGAACGAACTTCCACACCGTCATCACCGGCTACGGCGGCGTCGACGAACCACGGCACGGCCTGCGGGAATGGCCCGCGGAGCTGGTCGTGTTCCGCGGCGCCGACCAGGCGGCCGCGCGGCGGGCCGCCGACCGGCTGGCCCGGTTGCTGCGCGCCAACGACGACGCGGGACGTCCCCGCGACCTGCGTGACTTGGCCGCCGCAGCGGCTGCCATGTCCCCGGGCCAGCCGATCCAGGCCGCGGCTGTCGTGGAGAGCTTCGACCAGCTGGCGGACGCGGTGGCCGATGTCCAGGCATGGCGGGCATCGGCCACTGTCACCCTGCGCGGTGACGAGGACAAGCCGGCCGTCGCGTTCCTCTACCCGGGACAGGGAAGTCAGCGCCCGGGCATGCTGCTCGACCTGTTCACCGCTTTCCCGCGGCTGCAGGAAACTCTGCGGTTGGCCGGTGGGCGGTACGAGGACGTGATGTTCCCGCCTGCCGCGACGGCACCCGGCGACGCCGAACGGCAGAAGGCCGCGATCACCGACACGACCGTCGCCCAGCCCGCACTGGGCATCGCGGGCCTCGCGGTGACCCGGCTGCTGGAATGGCTCGGTATCCGGCCGGACATGGCGGGTGGGCACAGCTACGGCGAACTCGTGGCACTGGCAGCGGCCGGTGTGTTCGAGCCGGAGCAGCTGCTGGAGCTGAGCGAGGCACGGGCCAAGGCGATCGTCAGCGCGGTCGGCGACGACCCAGGGACGATGGCCGCCGTCAGTGGCGCCATCGGCGACGTCCGCGCCCTGGTCCCGGACAACGTCGTGGTGGCCAACCACAATTCGCCGGCCCAGGTGGTGATCTCCGGCGGCACGGATGCGGTCGCCGAGGCCGTCCGGCGGTTGTCCGAGGCAGGTCTGTCCGCACGGCCGATCCCGGTCGCCGCCGCGTTCCACAGCCCGCTCGTGGCACAGGCCGAGAACACTTTCGCGGCCGTGCTGGCGGCTCACGAGATCGGCGCGGCTGCCTTCCCGGTCTGGTCCAATGTGGATGCGAAGCCGCATGGTGACGTGCGGGCGACGCTGGCCCGTCAGGTCGCCGCCGAGGTCAGGTTCGTCGACCAGATCGAGGCCATGTACGCGGCCGGCGCGCGGGTCTTCGTCGAGGCCGGACCCGGGTCGGTGCTGACCGGGCTGGTGCGCAAGATCCTCGGTGACCGGCCGTTCACCGCCGTGGCCTGCGACGGTCAGGCCGGGATCGCCGATTTCCTGCGCGCACTGGCCGGTGTGGCCGTCGCGGGTGTGCCGGTGAACGTGACACCGCTGTTCACCGGACGGGCCGAAGCGGTCCGGCTCGAAGAGATCCCGGCCCGTCCCAAGTGGTTCGTCGATGGAGGACTCGTGCGTGACACCAACGGCCATGCGCTCAGGGGCGGTCTGCGCCCGGCGACCGAACTGCCGCAGGTGCTCCTCCCGCGAGCCGGTGTCACCGCGGTGAACCGTGACGTGATCGTCAAGGAGTTCCTCGACGGCATGCGGGAAGCCGTCGCCGCGCAACGCGATGTGCTGCTCGGTTACCTCGGCACGGCCCCAGCCGCGCCTGTCCCGCGATCCGTTGTCGTGCCCGAAGCTGTCGTGCCCGAAGCTGTCGCCACGCCCGAGCCGGCCCAGGAGCCGCAACGGCAAGCGCTGGACGTCGGCACGGTCGTGCTGGACACGATCAGCGCCCGCACCGGCTACCCGCCCGAGATGCTCGAACCGGGGCTGGACCTGGAAGCCGACCTGTCGATCGACTCGATCAAACGGACCGAGATCATCGGCGAGCTGGCAACGGCACTCGGCGTGACCGGCGACGGCTCCGCGGTGGAGGCGCTGACCAGGATCAAGACCATCGAAGGCATCGTCGGCTGGTTCAGCCAGACCGGCACGGCCGTTCCGGCGCGGACAGCGCCCGCGGTGGAGAAACCTGTTGTCCAGGGCGACGAACCGGTCCGCCAGGTACCCACGCTGGTGACGATCGACGCCTGCCCCGAACCGGAGTCGCTCGAGGGCCGGCGGATCCTGATCGTCGACGACGGCGGGGACGTCGGCCTGGAACTCGCCGACCGGATCGAACGCCTTGGCGGGACCGCGCACACCGTCCAGCACGTCACGAGCGTCGACGCCGACTACGTGCTGTACCTCAGTGCGTTGCGGCCGACCGGCGAGCCCACGCTGCCAGAGGCCTACGAGGAGATCCGCACGAGCCTGCTGTCCGGTATCAAGGGCCTGATCGTGGCGACCGGGGGCGGCGGGACGTTCGGGTTCGACGAACCGGCCGACGACCACGAACCGCTCGACCTCGGTATGCACGGCCTGATCCGCACGGCGGCCGTGGAGTACCCGGACCTGCGTGTCCGGGCGGTCGACGTGAGCACGAAGGAAAGCCACCGGCTGATCGCCGCGGCGCTGCTGGCTGAACTGACCACAGTAGACGGACCAGCTGTCGTCGGGCACGCGTCGGGCAGGCGTTACGCCATCGAACTCGACGAAGTCGAGATAACCGGTGACGGCCAGTTGGAGCTGGACCAGGACAGCGTGGTGCTGCTGACCGGCGGAGCGCGAGGGATCACGGCCCTCGCCGCGGTCGCGCTAGCCGAGCGGACGGGCTGCCGGATCGAGCTGATCGGCCGGACAGCGCCACCGAAGGGACCGGAGGCCGCGCGGACGGCCGTCGCCACGACCGAATCCGACCTGCGCCGGGCATTGATCGAAACGGGCATGACCGACCGCGAGGAAATCGCTGCGGCGGCCCGCAGGATCATGGCCGAGCGCGAAGTCCGGGCGACCATGGACACACTGCGCACCACGGCTGCGTCTGTCCGCTACCACACCTGTGACGTGCAGGACGTCGACGCGGTACACGCGGTGATCGGCGACATCGTCGGTCGTTTCGGCCGGATCGACGGTGTGGTGCACGGTGCCGGGGTGCTGGACGACAAGCTCCTGGCCGACAAGACACCCGAGGCGTTCGCCCGCGTCTACAACACCAAGGTCGGCGGTGCGCGGGCGTTGGCCGAGGCGTTGCGGCACGACCCGAAGTTCATGGTGCTGTTCGGCAGCATCAGCGGTGTGCTCGGCAACCGGGGCCAGGCCGACTACGCCGCGGCCAACGACACCCTGGACCGGATCGCCCGGTTCTGGGCCACCCAGACCGCTGCTCGCGTGGTGAGCGTCGACTGGGGCCCGTGGGCGGGCAGCGGGATGGCCGCCGGCCTGGCCGACGAGTACGCCCGCCGCGGCATCCAGCTGATCGACCCGGAGGCGGGCGTCACGGCGCTGCTGCGGGAGATCGCCGTCGGCGACGCGGTCCAGGTGGTCTACCAATGCGCCCACTAGACGTCGCGATCGTCGGCATGGGGGCGTTGTTCCCCGGCGCGGGCGACACTCCGGCGTTCTGGCACAACATCGTCGGGTCGGTCGACGCGATCGGCACGATCCCGGCGCACCGCTGGGACCCGGCGATCCACTACCACCCGGCGGCGAGCCCGGCGAGTGACCGGTTCTACTGCAGGCGCGGCGGTTTCCTCGACGACGAGGCCACGTTCGACCCGACCAGGTTCGGCATCATGCCGTCCACAGTGGTTGACGCCGAGCCGGACCAGTTGCTCGCGCTCGCTGTGGCAGCCGAGGCGATCGCGGACGCCGGTGGAGAACAGTCGTTGCCGGACCGCGCCAGGATCGGTGTCGTCGTCGGCAGAGGCGGATACCTCACGCCGGGCTGCGCGCGGCTCGACCAGCGGGTGCAGATAGGGCAGCTGCTCTCGGTCGTCAAGGACCTCGTCCCCGGCGTGGACACGGCCGCGTTGCGGGAAGCCGTGCGGGAGCGGCTCGGGCCCGAGCAGCCGGAGGCGTCCATCGGGCTTGTCCCGAACCTGGCGGCGTCACGGATCGCCAACCGGTTCGACCTGCGCGGCCCAGCGTACACAGTGGACGCGGCGTGCGCGTCCGGTCTGGTCGCGGTCGAGCACGCCGTCCGTGAACTGGCCAGCGGTCGCTGCGACGCGATGATCGCCGGAGCCGTGCACGTGTCGCACCACCCCACGCTGTGGAGCGTGTTCACGCAACTGCGTGCGTTGAGCCAGAAAGAGCGCATCCGCCCGTTCGATCGGGCGGCGGACGGAACTCTGCTGTCCGAAGGCGTCGGCATGGTGCTGCTCAGGCGTTTGCGTGACGCTGAAGCGAGCGGCGACCGGATCTACGCCGTGATCCGCGGAGTCGGCACAGCCAGCGACGGCCGCGCGACGAGCATGATGACGCCCAACCCGGAAGGTCAGCTGCTGGCCGTGCGACGGGCCTGGCAAGAGGCAGGACTGGAGCCAGGGGAGGGTCTCGGCCTGATCGAGGCACACGGCACCGCGACCCCCGCCGGTGACGCGGCCGAACTGGCGACCATGGTGACGGCGTTCGGCGGCAGCGGTGGCACGGTCGGGATCGGCACGGTCAAGTCGATGATCGGCCACGCGATGCCCGCCGCCGGGATGGCGGGGCTGATCAAGGCCGCGCTCGCCGTGCACCACGCGACCCTGCCGCCCACCTTGCACATCGACGATCCCCACCCCGCGCTGCACGGCACCCGGTTCGCGCCCGTGCTGGAACCGCGTGAGTGGCAAGGGCCGCGCCGGGCAGGCGTGAACGCGTTCGGCTTCGGCGGCATCAACGCGCACGTCGTGCTGGACCAGGCCGGTGATTCCCGTGCGGCCGACGTGAATCCGCTCGCGCCCGTGCTGCTGCTGTCGGCGAACTCGCCCGCGGAGCTGGAACGGGACCTGCTGGCCGACGACGGCGATCTGCTCAGCCGCGCGGCGCGCCGGACCAGAGCGGAAGACCTGCCGTGCCGCCTGGCGATCTGGCAGCCGGACGCCCGCAGGCTCAAGATCG
Source organism: Kibdelosporangium phytohabitans (assembly GCF_001302585.1). GTDB lineage: Bacteria > Actinomycetota > Actinomycetes > Mycobacteriales > Pseudonocardiaceae > Kibdelosporangium > Kibdelosporangium phytohabitans. Next base: position 4,571,820 of record NZ_CP012752.1, read on the forward strand.
CCCGCCAGGTCGTCGCCAGGGGCAAGACGTGGACCGGCAGGCACGACATCTGGTTCTCGCCCGAGCCGTTGCTGACCCGCGACGATCAGATCGCCTTCCTGTTCCCCGGGTTCGAACAACGCGGCACGACCGAGCTGGCCGGCGAGCAATCCGTCGTCGAGCACGCGCTGGCGTTGCTGCGAGCCGGTCGCGGACAGGCGCACAAGCTGCGGGAAGCCGGGATCGTGCCGACTGCGATGGCCGGGCACAGCATGGGGGAGTGGACCGCGATGATCGTCGCCGGGATCTACCCCACGATCGACTCGTTCGTCGACTCGCTGCGGCCCGGCATGGTCGCGGTGGCCGACGTCGTCTACGCGGCGCTGGGTTGTTCGGCGGAGAAAGCACAGGCAGTGCTGGACGAGCTGGCCGTGGACGTGGTGATCAGCCATGACAACTGCCCGCACCAGTCGGTGATCTGCGGCCCGGCCGACCACCTGGCCGCGGCCGTTCGAAGCTTGCAGGACCACGGTGTGATGGCGCAGATCATGCCGTTCCGCACCGGTTTCCACACACCGGCGCTGGCCCCGCACCTGGCGGCGGCCAGGTCCACGGTCGAAGCGCTCGCGGTGAACCCGCCGTCCATCCCGGTCTGGTCGGCCACCTCGCTCGCCCCGATGCCCGGCGACCCGGCCGGGATCCGCGAACTCGTGCTGCGGCACCTGGTCGAGCCGGTCCGGTTCCGGCCGCTGCTGCACCGCCTGCACACGAGCGGGATCCGGGCGTTCGTGCAGGTCGGGGCCGGTAGCCTGCCCGGGTTCGTCGAGGACACCCTCAGCGGTGAACAGATCCTGACCGTCGCTGGTGACAACGAACACCGCGCCGTGGCGGCGTTGTGGGCGTTCGGGCTGAAACGGCCGACGGCGGGCAAGAAGCTTTCGCTTGGCCTCACGCCGCTCCGGCTCGGCCCGATCACGGTCGACCAGCCCGTCGCCGTGGACGTGGGCACGCCCGTGGGCGCTGCCTTGAACGCGGTGCTCGCGCAGACCACAGCGGTGGCACGGGAAGTGGCACAGGCACTGGCCGAGCCGATCCCGGCGGAGCTCGAGCGGACCGAGGTCTTCTCGTTGCGGACCATGCCGCACCTGGTGGACCACTCGGTGTTCCCGCAGGCCGACGGCTGGCCGGACCCGTCGGACGGGTTCCCGATCGTGCCGATCACCGGCTTGGTCGACGTGATCAAGGACGCCGCCCGCGCGCTGGTGCCCGGCGGTGTCGTGACCGCGGTCGAGTCGGTCAAGGCGATGCGGTGGCTGGAAGTCGAACCGGCGCAAGAGGTCCGGATCACGGCCAAGCGGGAAGGCGGCCTGGTGCGTGTCCGGGTCGGCGGATACGCCGAAGGCCTGGTCCGGATCGAGTCCGCGTACCCCGTGCCGGACGAGCGGGTCTACCCGCGGCTGCGGGCACCGCGACCCGCGCCGGTCTCAGCGGCCGGGCTCTACGACGAGGGCTGGATGTTCCACGGCCCCCGGTTCGCCGGGGTCAGCGAGATCACCACGCTGGCGGACAACGGGATCACCGGCGCGCTGACGGTCCTGCCGTCGCCCGGCGCGCTGCTGGACTGCGCGGGTCAGCTGATCGGGCACTGGATGCAGGTGAGCAAGAGCGTCGACCAGACCGTGCTGCCCACCGGGATCGACCGGGTGCGCTACTACGGCCCGGATCCCGAGCCGGGTACGCGGATCGACTGCGACGCGCGAATCGTGGACGTCACCGGCGAACTCATGCGCGCGGACGCGCGCCTGCTGACCGACGACGGCAGGCTGTGGTGCCGCATCGACGGGTGGACCACCCGCCGGTTCACCACCGACGACCGGATCTGGCAGGTCAAACTCCGTGCCGAGCACAACACCCTGGCCGAGCCGCGCGACGGCGGCTGGGTGCTCGTCACCGAGAAGTGGGCCGACGACAGCGCGACTCGTGAACTGATGGCCCGCAGGTACCTGACCGCCGCCGAACGAGCCGGCTACGCCACATTGGACCTGCGGACCAGACGCCAGTGGCTGCTGCGCAGGATCGCGGCCAAGGACGCGGTCCGCCGCTGGCTGTGGAACCGCGGCGCGGGCGCGATCTTCCCCGCCGAGCTGACGGTCACCGACGACGGCATCGAGGTCGAAGTCCGCGGCGCGTTCGCGACACCGAAGGTCTCCGTCGCGCACTGCGCCGATCCCGGCAAGCCGTCGGCGGCGGGCTGCGCGGTCGCCATCGCCGGCGACGACGACGTGGTGATCGACATCAGACCGGGGGCGGCGGCGACACCGGGCAGTGCCGTCGTCACGGACCAAGGAACGTCCTATGTGGTCGCATGGCGGCAGACGGGAGAACGGCGTGCCTGAATCGAACGTGCTTGACGAGGTGGTCAGGCTGATCGTCGAAGTCGTCGGCGAGGACGTGCTGGTCGGTATCGAGATCACCCCGGCGACGACCTTCAGCGACGACCTCGGCCTGGAGAGCATCGAGTTCGTGGCACTCGCGGACAGGCTGCGCGAGCGGTACGGCGACAAAGTCGACCTGGTGGCGTTCCTCGGCGAGATGGACATCGACCAGATCATGGCGATGACCGTCGGCAGGCTCGTCGACCACATCGAGGCGCGGCCCGTCGTGAGCACCGGCTGACCCATGGCCGAGATCCACGCTCGCGGTCTCAAGTTCCACGTCCAGCAACTCGGCGCCGAGAACACCGGACCCACTGTGGTCTTCGTGCACGGCCTCGTGATGGACAACCTGTCCAGCTTCTACTACACCCTGGCCGCACCGCTGGCCAAGGCGGGCGTCCGCACGATCCTGTTCGACCTGCGCGGGCACGGCATGTCCGCACGCCCGGAAACCGGCTACTCACCGCAGGAGAGCGCGCTCGACCTGGTGGCGATCCTGGACGAAGTCGGCGTGCGGACACCGGTCTACCTGCTGGGCAACAGCTACGGCGGCGTGGTGGCGATGCACGCGGCGCTCAAAGCCGTCGAACGGGTGGCCGGTGTGGTCGTGGTGGAGGCGGCGTGCGCGGGGCGGCCCGGTGAGCTGTGGGTGGAGGACATCGTCAACACCCTCAGCGTCGCCGCGCTCGGCCTGGAGTACGACCGGACCGGCGAACAGCTGCTGAAGCTCGGTCAGCGCAAGGTCGCCAAGCTGGCCGGCAACGCGGACGCACTGCTCAACCGGACCTCGCTGATCGACGACCTCGTGTCGGGGGCGTTGCTGTCCGAAACGGACCTCACCCAGGTCGGCTGCCCGGTGCTCGGCGTGTTCGGTGCCGAGTCGGAACTCGTCGGCGCGGCAGCGGACCTGGACCGGCTCGTGCCCGACTGCGAGACGTACGTCATCCCCGGCCTCGGGCACACCGTGTTGCGTGAGGCGACCGGCGAGCTGATCCAACGCGTGCTGACGTGGCTGGAGAAGCGCCCATGAGCCGGTTCCTGTTCGTGGTGCCGCCGTTGACCGGGCACATCAATCCGACCGTCGGTGTCGGCGGGGAACTGACCGCCCGTGGCCACGACGTCGCGTGGGTCGGTCATCCGGCGACGCTCGAACCGTTGCTGCCAAGCGGGTCCCGCATCCTCCCCGCGCTGGACGACCGGCTGGAAGCGGACATCGGGCACGCACGGCAGCGGTGGCTGGAGCTCAAGGGCATCGCGGTGCTGAAGTTCCTGTGGGAGGAGTTCCTGATCCCGCTCGCGCACGCGATGATCCCCGGTGTCCAGGACGCCGTGAAGCAGTTCCAGCCGGACGTGCTGGTCGCCGACCAGCAGGCGCTGGCAGGGCCGGTCGTGGCCATCGATCTCGGCGTGCCGTGGGTGACCAGTGCGAGCACTCCGGCCGAGCTGATCCGTCCGCTCAGGACGATGCCGAAGGTCGACGAGTGGGTCACCGCCCAGCTGCGCGAGCTCAGCGGGTCCGATGTGGACATCAGGTTCTCCGGGCTGCTGGTGCTCGTGTTCACCTCGCCCCTGCTCGTCGGCGACGCTTTCCCGCCGCACTACGCCTTCACCGGCCCGGCCTTGGCGCACCGCCCGGAGAACACCGGCTTCCCGTGGGAATGGCTCTCACCGGAGAAGCGGAAAGTGCTGGTGTCACTGGGAACGCTGAACGGCGCGGCCGGGCACAGGTTTTTCCGCGAGGTGATCGAAGCGGTCACGACCATGCCGGACGTGCAGGCAGTCATGGTCGCGCCGCCGCTCGACGCGCCACACAATGTCCTTGTACGGGAACGCGTGCCGCAGTTGGCGCTGATGAAGCACATGGACGCGGTGATCTCGCACGGCGGGCACAACACCGTCTGCGAAGCGCTGGCGCACGGTCTGCCGCTGGTGGTGGCGCCGATCCGTGACGACCAGCCCATCATCGCCGACCAGGTCGTGTCCGCCGGGGCGGGGATGCGCCTGAAGTACCAACGGGCCCGTGCCGGTGACATCCACGCGGCACTGAACGGCGTGCTGTACGACCCGGACTTCGCGGCCTGCGCGCGCCGGGTGCGGGAGTCCTTCCGGCTCGGTGGTGGCGCCCCTGCCGCCGCCGATCGACTCGAGGCGGTGGTGGCGTGATCGCGTGGATCCTGTTCGGCCTGGTGGTCGCGTACCTGCTGCTGGACACCCTGCGCCTGCGGGGCAAGGCGAACCAGTTGGCGGTGCTGCCCGACCTGGGCAGCGGAGCCGAGGGTTTCCAGTCCTATCCGGAGGATCTGGCGGACGACGTCCGGCAGCGGGCGGCCGCGTTCGCCAGGAGCGAGGGCCTCGGTCTCGTCGACCTCGTGCCGGCCACGCCGCCGACTGTCGCCGCGCTGGACCTGCTCAACCAGGTCGAACCCAAGACCTACCGGTCGGGCCGCTGGGAACGCGGGATCAGCGCCGGTGTGGCGATCCTGGTCGACCCCAAGGCCGTCAGGGGACTCGGCATCACACCGCCTGCCGACCCGGCCGAATTCGTCGCCGTGGCCCGGCGAGTCAAGGACCGCGACGGGGTGAGCGTCGACCTCGCGGTCGCACGCGATCTGCCAGCGGGGCCGTACGACCTGTCGACGCGAGCGGCCCGGCTGCGCAAGCTGGGCAAGCGACCGGCCTTGTGGACGGCTGGGTCCGTGCTCGGGTACCTCGCGGTTCTCGGCGTCACCCTGTGGACGTGGCCATGGGGACTGATCGCCGCGGGCCTCTACAGCCTCCAGCCGCTGCTGGTGTTCGCCGGCACCCCGCTGCGCCCCAGGGACCTGTGGGTGACATCCGTGTTCCGCGTGGCCTACCAGCCGTACCTGTGGGTCAGGACACTGGCCGGGCGGTGGAGAACCGCCGCGGAGGTCAAGCAGGAAAAGGACATGCTGGCCGCTGTCCCGGCGTACACCGAGGAGATCGAACGCGGCACCGAGCGGTTCTTCGAACCACGCAGGCAGGACTGCCCGTCCTGTTCGAGCGAGTCGGTGCGGCCGCACGTCCGCAGCGTCGACCTGGTGCAGCGCAAACCCGGCGAGTTCACGATGGACCGCTGCGACTCGTGCGGGCTCGTCTTCCAGAACCCCCGGTTGTCCACGGCGGGACTGGACTTCTACTACCGGGACTTCTACGACGGTCACGGCGCCTCCGCGGCCGAGGCCGTGTTCGCGGGCAAACCCGAGCCGTACTACGACCGGGCCAGGATGGTCCAGCCGTTCACCACACCGCGCACCTGGCTGGACGTCGGCGGCGGGCACGGGCACTTCTGCCGCGGTGCCAAGGAGATACTGCCGGACACCCGGTTCGACGGGCTCGACCAGGGCGCGGCCATCGAGGACGCGGAAACGCTCGGCTGGATCACCCGCGGGTACCGCGGCAACTTCAAGGACTTCGCCGACGGGTTGCGCGGCCGGTACGACGTGATCAGCATGCACCACTACCTCGAGCACGTCCGCGACCCGTGGGAGGAACTGGACATCGTCGCGGACACCCTGCCCGACGGCGGCTACCTGCTGATCGAGGTGCCGGACCCGGAATGGCGGCTGGCCAAGCTGTTCGGCAGGTACTGGATGCCGTGGTTCCAGCCGCAGCACCAGAACATGCTGCCGATCGGCAGCCTCAAACAAGCACTGGCCGAACGCGGCCTGCGGCCCGTCGCCGAGGAACGCGCCAAAGCACACCAGTGCAACGACTTCGCCCTGTCCAGCTACCTGATGCTCGCCGACATCGCACCGCGCTCACCGGCGCCGTGGCGTCCGCACAAGCCGAAGCTCAAAGGCCTGCGCAGCACGGCTGTCTGGTCGGTCGGCATCCCGTGGCTCGTGGTGGCGGGACTGCTGGACAAGACCGTCAACCGGTTCATCGCCAACCGAAGCGACCGCGGCAACGCCTACCGGGTGCTCGCCCACAAGGAGAGCCTGTGATCGACCTCGCCGACCGGCCCGACGTGGCCCCGGAGCTTCGTCTTGTGCCCCATGCGTTCCGTGAGGCCTTCGGTCGCTCTGCCGAAGGCGTCTGGTACGCGCCGGGTGTCGTGGCCCTGACGCCCGGGCTGGCGGTGTGCGGGCGGTGGGGCGCGATCGTCGCGGGCGAGCGGCGTACCGACGGCGTGATCGAACTGAGGTCCATCAACAAACCGGCCGAACCCGTTGTCCTGCCCGCTGCGGAGATCCCGGCGTGGGCCGGGCCCGTTGCCGACGTGGTCAAGGCCTTGCGGCCGGGCGGCGCCACTTTGCTGTGCAGCGTGGACCTTCCCGCGGGAGCGGGCCTTTCCGCTCGGACCGCATTGGCTTGCGCGGCAGCGCTCGCACTACGAGACCTGTGCGACCCGGACATTCCGATGGATTATCTCATCGACGTCGTCGCGCAATCGCACGCGCAATTGCATTCGAACGTTCGTGTCGAAGCGACATTCGCCGGATACGAAGTCGGTGCCGCCATCGGCGACACCAGAGTGCTGGTCGTCGACACCAGGATCCGTCGCGACACACCGGTCCGGCTGGTGGATTTCGCGATGGGCGACAGCGGCTGCGTCGAACAACTCGGCCGTGCGCTGACCGATTTCCACCGCGCCCAGCAACCCGAAGCGGCACAGGACATCGCGGTGACCGCCGCGCTCGGGGCCGGTGCGCTCGGCGCAACGATGCTGGTCGACGACCCCGGCAGGCCGATCGCCGCGCTCGTCGCACCGGAATCGCTCGCCGGGGTCCGGGCGGCCGTTTCCGCCGCTTTCCGCCGCGCCCGCTTGACCGCGCCCCGTTGCCTCACCATCCGCCCGAGCGGAGGGGCAAGAAGAATCACCCCATAAAATCCGTACGCCGCCCGTCGCACTGCTTGAACCCGTATTGTATGCAGTGAGCGGCAGCAAACAGACGGGATCGCGGATGACTCGGGGTGAGGAATCGCCGGACGTACGGGAGGCTCCTGCCCGCGTCAACATCGCCAGGGCGAGCATCACCCGGGTCTACGACGCGCTGCTCGGCGGGAAGGACAACTTCCAGGTCGACCGCGACATGATGGCGAGGTTCCTCAGCCTCGACCCCGGCTTCGTCCGCGTCGTGCAGGACCGGCGCGACTTCATCATGCGCGCCACCCGCTACCTGGCCGGGCAGCTCGGCGTCTGCCAGTTCCTCGACGTCGGCGCGACCCTGCCGGAAAAGGACAATCCGCACGACGTGGCGCAACGGCTGAACCGGGAAGCGACCATGGTCTACGTGTCCATGGACCCCGGCGTGCTCGCCCACGGGCGTGCGCAGGTCGCCGACAACGACCGCACGCACATGGTCGAAGCGGACTTCCGCAACCCCCAGCAGCTGGTCGAGCACCCCGTCGTGGCCAAACACCTGAACTTCGACGAGCCGGTCGCGGTGTTCGTCGTCAGCACGTTGCAGCACGTGCGGCCGGAAAGCGACCCGGCCGGGATACTGGCCGGGTACGTCGACCTGCTCGCGCCCGGCTCGTACGTCGTCTTCGGGCACTGGTACGACCCCGGCGCGGAAGACCCCGGCCTGTCCGAACTGGCCCACGACCTCAACGACGTGTACCGCGACGCCGGTGTCGGCGCGTGGCCGCGCTCGCGTGCCGAGATCGAGGGCATGCTCACCGGGCTCGAGCTGCTCGACCCCGGCCTGGCGATCCTGGCCGACTGGTGGCCGGACGGCCCGCGGCTGCACCAGCTCGCCCGCAGCCAGCACCTGGCGCTGGGCGCGGTCGGCGTCAAACGCTGATGTCACATTCCTGAACCCTGCCTCGTCCTGTCATTGTGCGTGAGTTTCTCGAAGCGAAAGACCGGCTGCTCGGTATCGCCTACGGCATCACCGGCGATCTCGGCGCGGCCGAGGACATCGTGCAGGACGCATGGCTGCGGCTGAGCCGGGCAGGCACCGGCGCTGACGCGATCGACGACGTCACCGGCTGGCTGGTGGTCACGACTTCGCGGCTGGCGCTGGACTACGTCCGGTCCGCCCGCTTCCGGCGTGAGCAGTACGTCGGGCCGTGGCTGCCGGAGCCGTTGGTCGACGGCCCGGAGGACCGGGTCACCATGGCCGAGTCGGTGAACATGGCCCTGCTCGTGGTGCTCGAGACGCTGTCACCGGCCGAGCGGACCGTGTTCGTGCTGCACGAGGTGTTCGGCATGCCGTTCGCCGAGGTCGCCGAGGCGGTCGGCCGGACGCCCGCGGCCGTGCGGCAGCTGGCGGCGCGGGCACGCAAGCACGTCCGTGCCCGGACACCGCGGTACGACCTGGACCACGGTCAGCAGAAGCAGGTCGTGGAGGCGTTCGCCCGGGCGTGCGTGGGCCGGGACCTCGACGGACTGGTGCGGCTGCTCGATCCGGACGTCGTGCTCAACAGCGACGGCGGCGGGCAGGTGAAGGCGGCGCGCAACCCCGTGTTCGGCGCGGACAAGGTCGCGCGGTTCCTCGTCGGCATCGGCCGCAACCTGGCCACAGTCGACTACCGCTCGGTCACGGTCAACGGCTGGGCCGGGCTGGTGCGTGTCGTCGACGGGCGCCTGCACAGCGTGCTGGCACTGACGACGGCCGACCGCAGGGTCACCGCGATCGATCTCGTGGCCAATCCAGAGAAGCTCACGCGAGTCCACGTACTACTGGACCCCCCACTGATCGACAACGAGAGGACAAGACAACTGTGGAACCGCGGATGACGGCCCCTGCCGAGGCGTACAAGCACATGTTCGCGCTCGAGCAGTGGGAGAAGGGCAACGCGTTGTCCGAACGGATCCGGCACCTGGTCAAGCTCCGGGTCAGCCAGATCAACGGCTGCGCGTTCTGCGTGGACATGCACTCGCACGACATGAAGGCGGAAGGGGAGACCGACGAACGGCTCTACAGCCTGGTCTCCTGGCAGGAGACACCGTTCTTCACCGACCAGGAACGAGCAGCCCTGCGCCTGGCCGAAGAAGGCACCCGGCTGAGCACAGGGCACGTGTCCGACGAAGCGTGGCAAGAAGCCAGCAAACACTTCACCGAGGAGGAACTCGGCGCACTCGTAGTAGCCATCGCGAACATCAACACATGGAACCGATACGGCACAATCCTGCGCACGGTGCCCGGCAGCCTGCGCAAGGCAGCCAAATAGGCAGTGCCCAGTAAAACCTAGGTGTTACGGGCCTTCGGGGTGTTGACGGCGGGAGGCCTGAAGTTGGCGACGGGTCTTTCAACGGCAGGACGAGAAGCACCACCAACTCGTCCGCCAAACAGAAGGACCCGTCCGCGCCCCACCGCAACACCCCGCCGCCAGCCACGAGCCGTCGCCGTCTGGCCCAGCACCGCCCGACCACCGCCAAACCGCCCGACCACCTACGTCGCCGCGGAGTTGGGCATCCCTCAACAATGCGCCGACATGAGCCAACCACTGCCGCCAGCCCGGCCCAGCGCCCCGCCTTACCGGCTTTCGGCCGGTGCGGTGCGGCGTTCTGCCTCACCGCCTGCCAGCCAGGTCCAGCGCCTCGCGCCGCCGGTTTGCCAATCCGGTCCAGCGTTTCGCGTGACTGGTTTGTCTGTCTGGTGCAGGGTTTCGCGTCGCTGGTTTGCCAGCGAGGGTCGGGGTTCCGCGCCACCGGTTTGTCCGTCTGGTCCAGCGTTTCGCGTCCCGGGTTGCCAGTCCGGTCTAGCGTTTCGCGTCACCAGCCCACCCGCCACCTCCGCCGCTGCGGTCGTGCGGTTCGTAGCGCTATGCCGCCACGGCAAGCATTCCGCCCCTCGTATCACGCTGGATCTCGCCGCGGTGATGGGTGTCTCTTGGCAGAGCACCTGGAAATGGGTCAATCGCTGCCGTATACATGGGCGGGCTCAGCTTGCCAGCCGCATGCCCAGAGCCTCCGAGTCGGCCACCTCGTCCAGGCATGACCAGGCACGGGCCGAGCGGGTTGAGCGTCTCGCACGACTTGCCCCCGGTCGCACTGGCGCCCAGCTCTAGCTGGAACGCCAGCAGGTCGTTGGACGCGCAATAACCCGCCACGCGGCCCAGGTGTCTTCTTCGGACTCGATGTGGCGCCTCTAAATAGGTCGGTCGGTACCGTGAACACGGCGGCTCCAGCTTGCCGGTCCGACCCAAGATCCTGTATCACCGGCCCGGTGCTGCGGTTGTGGCTTGTAGCGCCATGCCGCCAGGGCGCGCACTCGGGCTGTTGAATTGCTCACATCGTCGCGGAGGTCAATCTTCTGGTGCTGCTGGTGCGCCCGCCGCGATCCCGCTGCGCGGAGTGGCAAGACATCAGTCTGCACTCCGCGCTTTCTTGTTGCTAGGAAGGGAATCCGGTTCACCTAGTGCCACGACGTCGTCGTTGGCGTCGACCCGCACAACGATTGGCTCGCCACCGCGGTGGGAAGTCGGCAGGGACTCATCGGCCCACTTCACGTGCTGCTGTCCCGTCTGAGGGCCGAGGTGTCAGTCTGACCCGAGTCCGGTCACCGACCGGACTTCCATCTCGTCGTCGCGGTCGGGGTCGTCTTTCCCGGTGCCCTTGCGTTCGCCGACGAAGGTGCCCGCGATGCCGAGCGCGAACGACAGCGGGATGGACACGAGTCCTGGGTTGGACAACGGGAACAGCGCGAAGTCGATGCCGGGGATGATCGACGTCGGCGCGCCGGACACGACCGGGGAGAACAGGATCAGCACCAGGCAGCTGGCCAGGCCGCCGTAGATCGACCACAGCGTCCCGGTGGTGTTGAACCTGCGCCAGAACAGCGTGTAGATGATCGCGGGCAGGTTGGCCGACGCGGCCAGCGCGAACGCCAGCGCCACGAGGAAAGCCACGTTCTGTCCGGTGGCGAGGATGCCGCCGCCGACGGCGAGGCAGCCGATCACGATCGCGGTCAGCCTGGCCACCTTGATCTCCGAGCCGGGCTCGGGGTTGCCGCGTTTGAGCACGTTGGCGTAGACGTCGTGCGCGAACGAGGCGGACGCGGTCAGGGTGAGCCCGGCGACCACGGCGAGGATCGTGGTGAACGCGATGGCCGAGACGAGTCCGAGTAGGACCGTCCCGCCGATGTGGAACGCGAGCAGCGGCACGGCGGAGTTCTCGCCGCCGGGTGCGTTCACGATCGCGTCGGAGCCGACGAGCGCGCTCGCGCCGTAACCGATCACCAGGGTGCTCAGGTAGAAGAAGACCATCGCCCAAATGGCCCAGACCACGGACCGGCGTGCCTGGTAGGCGTTGGGCACGGTGTAGAACCGCATCAGCACGTGGGGCAGCGCCGCCGCGCCGAGCACCAGCGCCAGCGACAGTGAGACGAAGTCCAGCTTCGTCGTCTCGGTCTTGCCGTAGCGGGCGCCGGGTTCGAGCACCAGGTTGCTCAGTGCGTTCTTGTCCGCCGCGCGCCCGAGCAGTGAGCCGAGGTCGAAGCCGAACTTGCCCAACAGGAACACGCTCATCAGGCTCACGCAGACCAGCAGCAGGACCGCTTTGACGATCTGCACCCACGTGGTGCCCTTCATGCCGCCGACGAGCACGTACAGCACCATGATCGCGCCGACGACGCAGATCACCAGCGCCTGGCCGCCTTTGGTGTGCACGTCGAGCAGCAGCGCGACCAGACCACCGGCACCGGCCATCTGGGCGAGCATGTAGAAGAACGAGATCACCAGTGTGGCGTTGGCCGCGGCGGCCCGCACCGGGCGCTGGCGCATCCGGAAGCTGACCACGTCGCCCATGGTGAACCGGCCGGTGTTGCGGAACCGTTCCGCCACAAGGAGCAACGGCACCAGCCAGGCGACGAGGAAGCCGATGGAGAACAGGAACCCGTCGTAGCCGTAGATCGCGATCGCGCCCGCGATGCCGAGGAAGGAAGCGGCGGACAGGTAGTCGCCGGACAGCGCGATGCCGTTCTGCATGCCGCTGAACGCGCCGCCCGCGGCGTAGTAGTCGGCGGTCGTGGTATTCCTGCTGCTCACGCGATAGACGATGAACAGCGTGATCGCCACCACGCCGACGAAGATGCTGACATTGAGCCCTGGATTGCCCGCCGCGGCGGCGAGATTAATGCTCATCTCGAGCCCTTGCCCGCGCGCTCACGCAATTGCGCCACGGCCGGGTCGACCCGGCGCTTCGCGAATACCATGTAGGCGATCATGATCGCCACAGTGGTCACGAACTGGGACAACCCCAGCAGCAGGCCCACGGTGATGTTGTCGCTGACGCGCAGGCTCATGAACTCCGGCGCGTATGCGGCGAGCAGGACGTAAACGAGGTACCAGGTCAGGAACAATGCGGTGACCGGGAGGACGAACCGCAGTATCCGGCGGCGCAACTGGACGAATTCGGCACTCCCGGCAATCGCGGAGAAATCCGGCTCGCCGTCGTCCTCTTCGACGAAATCGTGGTCCCGCGAAAAGGACGTCATCGTTTTCATCGGGGATTGTCCTCCGCGGGGTTCGTCGGCCTGGCGTGTCGTACCGGACAGCGGGCCATGGGTCGAAGCCAAGCTAGGCCGTAGTCCGCGCGACGTCAAGCACTGTTCCGGATGGCGTTCAACCAGATGCGGCTGTGGTTTGAAAAGTTCCAACACCACGTTTGTCACGCCGAATACCGCGCTATTGACCGACAGTATCGGGGTCGTGGCTTAATTGATACTTGAACAAATGGGCGACAGTTACCTAGGTTATCCGCGATGTCGTATTTGTATTTGAGGTTCACGTGACCGCACGGCGCTCTTGGTCCACGGCCGCCATGCAGTGGCGGAACTGGCCTGTGCTCGTCAAGATCGGCGCCGTCCTGGTGGTGCCGGTCATTGGCGCGATGACGCTCGGCACCTTGCGGGTGCGGTCGGACCTCGACCTGGCCGACTCGTACGCCGAAGTCGAGCGGCTCGCCCACCTGCGCGAAGAACTCGTGCCCACGATCGGCCTGCTGCAGACGGAACGCAACCTGGCCATGGAGCCGCAGGGTGACGCGTACCGCCGCGCGCAGTGGACGCAGACGGACACGCTGATCGACACCGTGCACTGGATGGCGGACAACACACCGGACCTCGGCCCGGCCGCCTCCTCGGGGTACGACAAGCTCAAGAAGGAACTCGGCACGCTGCCCGAGTTGCGCCAGCAGGTGATCACCGGGGCGGACACGCAGGTCCTGCTCGCCGGGTACGCCGCGGTCATCCAGGCGATGGTGGACTTCGACCGTTCGCTGATGAGCAAGTTCCCCGACGAGGAGCTCACCGGCGCGTCGTCGGCGCTCTTCGACCTGCAGGTGGCCCGTGAGCAGGTCTCGTTCCAGCATTCGCTGGTGCTGGTGGGGATCCGGCGCGGTGAGATGACCAGTCCGGAACGCGAGCGGCTGATCGAGGCCGACGTCCGGCTCTCCGACGTGGTCGCCGACATGCGGTCGGTCGCGCCGCCGGAGCTGTGGCAGCGCTACCTCGACACGGTCGGCGGCTCGGAGGTCGCGCAGCGCCAGGAGTACGTGCGGCAAGCTCGTGCCGAGGTCCCGCAGACGCAGCGCAAGCCGGCCACGCGCCCGTCGATGCCGTTCAAGGCACCGGAGTGGTCGGGCACGTCCAACCAGACCACCTCCCTGATGACCACCGTGGCCAGGCAGGCCGCGGCCGATCTGCGGGCGGGCGCGGCACGTCTGCAGGACGAGACGAGCAACCGCGCCGGCGCCCAGTCGGTGCTGCTGCTGGCGATGGTGTTGCTCGCCACCGGCATCGGCGGTGTCGTCGGCCGATACCTGTTGCGCTCGCTGAGTTCGCTGCGCCGGGCCGCGCTGGACGTCGCGTCCAGCCAGCTGCCCGCCGCGGTGGCCGACATCCGCGCGGGCCGGTCGGCGAAGATCGACCCGATGCCGGTCCGCACGACCGAGGAATTCGGCCAGTTGGCCCGCGCCTTCGACACCGTGCAGAACCAGGCGGTGCGCTCGGCGGAGGAAGAGGCCGAGCTGCGTGGCAACCTGCGCAACATCTTCGTCAACCTCTCGCGGCGCAGCCAGGGGCTCGTCGAGCGCCAGCTGCGGCTGATGGAACAGCTGGAGCAGAAGGAGAACGATCCCGACCAGCTGGCCAACCTCTTCAAACTGGACCACCTGGCCACCCGGATGCGGCGCAACAACGAGAACCTCGTGGTGCTCTCCGGCGCGGACCTGGGCCGCCGGTTCACCGAGCACGTGCCGCTCGCCGACGTGCTGCGGGCCGCTGTGTCCGAAGTGGAGCACTACGAGCGGGCGACGGTCCGTTCGGTACCCCGCGTGGAAGTGCTCGGTTACGCCGCCGGTGACCTGGTCCGCTCGGTGGCCGAGCTGGTGGAGAACGCCACCGCGTTCTCGCCGCCGGACTCCCAGGTGGTGATCCGGACCGCGGTCCGGCAGGACAAGTCGGTGCTGATCGAGATCGTCGACGAGGGCATCGGCATGGGCGACGCGGAACTGGCCGACGCCAACGCCCGCGTGGCGGCCGGTGGCGGCGTGGATGCCCCGATGTCCCGTCAGATGGGACTTTTCGTGGTCGGCAGCCTGGCGGGCAGGCACCGGATCGGTGTCGTGCTGGCCCGCAAGGCCAACGGCGCGGACGGTCTCATCGCGTCCGTCACCGTGCCGCCGGAGCTGATCACCGGTGTCGCGCCCGCAGCGGCCGACACGCCGGTCGTGGCCGACGTCCCGGTGACGCCGCGGGAGGAGCGCCCGCCCGGCGACGTGGGCCTGACGGGCAAGCTGAGCTCGGTGGGGATCGCGGTGCGGCTGCCGGAGCTGCCACTGGCCAGTTCCCCGGCGTCGATCTTGTTCCGTTCGCACAAGCCGGTCGCCGTGCCGGTCGCGTCCGAGCCCCGGCACGCGGCGCCGGTAACTCAGCCCGTGGCCCGGGCGATAGGACAGCCAGTGGCTCAGGCGCCGACGCAGACGTCCGCACAGGCATCCGCGCAGCCGCCGCGTCCTGACGACGAGTTCGCCTGGCTCGGTGGGCCGGGTGGGTCGGGGACAGGGGCGACTGTCCGCCTGCCCGTGCCGCCGTCGGTGCCGCGGGCGAGGCAGGCAGCCGCCGCGCCGGCGCCACCGCAGGAAGATGGGGCGCTGCCCAAGAGGGTGCCCAAGGCGCAGCTGTTCGTCACCCCGATGGCTCCCGAGCAGGCAAACGGCGCGGGCAGCGGGAACGGCGGTGGCAACGGCACTGGCAACGGTGGTGGGCAGCGCAAGAGCGGCCCGCGCAACGCCGACCGCGCCAGGGGATTCCTGAGCAGCTTCCAGGCGGGTGTCCGCCAGAGCAAGACCGACGAGGGGGAAGGGGACGCATGACCGAGACGCCGACGAAAGGCCGCCAGGTCAGCAGGTTCGGATGGCTGGTCGACAACTTCACAGACCGGGTGCCCGGGGTGGCGCACTCGGTGGTGATCTCGGTCGACGGCTTGCTGCTGACCGCGTCGAACCGGTTGCCGGAAGACCGGGCCGACCAGATGGCGGCGATCGCCGCGGGCATCGTCAGCCTGAACATGGGCGCGGCGAAGTGTCTCGGTGCGGACACGGTGCACCGCACGGTCGTGGAGATGGACTACGGCGTGCTGTTGCTGACGTCCATCAGGGACGGATCGTGCCTCGCTGTGCTTGCTCGCCGCGACAGCGACATCGCGCAGATCGCGTACGAGATGACCGTTCTGGTCGACCAGGTCGGTCAGATGCTGACTCCGGAACTGCGAGCCGAGCTGAGCGGGGCAGTGCGGCGGTGAGCGAGGTGATCGGTGGGCGCAGGTGAGGATCGAGGATTCGCGGATGTGCTCAACGGGTTCGGCCTGAACCTCCGTTCGGGTGGCCGCGGGGCCGCGTCGGCGGCCGGCTCGGCGCTGCCGAGACCGGCGGGCACTGGTCTGGACGCGGACCCCGGGTTCCCCGTCGAGCAGGCGTCGAGTGTCCGCGCGTACGCGTGGACCGGCGGCCGGACGCGGTCGGCCCACCGATTGGAGATCGAGACGCTGGTCACCACCAGCGCCCGTGCGCTCGAGATGATGGGGGAGCTCAAGGACGAGCACCAGGAGATCGCCGAGCTGTGCAGGAACTCCAAGTCGGTCGCCGAGATCGGCGCGCTGCTGCGGCTGCCGCTCGGCGTGGTGAAGGTGCTGCTCGGCGACATGGCGGTGCTCGCCCTGATCATCGTCCACGAGAGCTCGTCGACCAGCCCGGACATGGAGCTGCTCGAACGTGTCCTGAAAGGACTGACCAACCTCAGAGCAGGCCCTGTCCCAACAGCGTGACCGTCCGGCGCTGCTCCTCGGCGGTGCCGACGGGGATGGCGATCAGTTCGGTCGCACCGGCGTCCCGGTATCGCCCGAGCTGCGCGGCCACCGCGGTTTCGTCGCCGGCCACCAGGGTGTCGCCGATGCCGTCGACGCCTTCGCGGTCGAGCACCTTGCGGTAGCTGGGCATGTCACGCGCCGGTGCGTAGGCCTGGTTGAGCTTCTCCCGTGCGGACTCCGGGTCGCTGGTCACCGACACGGTGACCGAGGTGACGACCTTGTTGCCGGGGCCTGCTTTCGCCAGCGTGGGAACGAAGTAGTCGCTGATCGTCCTCGGGCCCGCCCACACCGTGATCGTGCCGTCGGTCAGTTCGGCGGCGAGCTGGAGCATCTTCGGGCCGAGCGCGGACAGCAGGACCGGCGGTGGCTGGCTGCCCGGCGCGACGATCGTGCCGCCCGCTCGCAGCGTCTCGCCCTGGTAGTCGACGCTTTCGCCGCGCAGCAACGGGATCAGCGCGGTCAGGTACTCGCGGACGTGCCGGACGGGCTTGTCGTACGAGTAGCCGTACTGGCCTTCGACGAGCGGTTGGTGGCTCGGCCCGATGCCCAGCACTAGCCGGGGCCCTGCTGTCAGCGCCTGCGCCGCGAGGGCGAGTGGGTGGCGCGCGTACGTCCTGACGATTGCCGAGCCCACCGTGAGATCCGGGAACTCGCGGCTGGTCATGGCCAGCAGGGTGAGCGGGTCCCATGACAGCCGTTCGCCGAGCCACACGGTCCGGATCCCGGCCTCGTGCGCGGCCGTGACCTGCTGGAAGTAGTCGTCGACGGTCTTGCCCATCTCCTCGACGAAGATCCCGATGCGCATTGCGCCCCCATAAGTGGATGAAAAGCTTCCGGTTAGTCCGGACGGTACACTAACCGGAAGAAGGTCGTCCACTTACTGGGAAGGTGGCCATGCGGGCGGACGCGCAGCGCAACCGCGACCAGATCGTCGCGGCCGCACGCACGCTGTTCGCCGCCAACGGCGTGGATACCCCGATGGAGGAGATCGCACGCGCGGCCGGGGTCGGCGTCGGCACGCTCTACCGGCGGTTCCCCGACCGGGACGCGCTGGTCAACGCGGTGTCGACGGAGATGTTCCACCGCCTGGTCGAGTTCGTCGAGGCGGCGAACGCCGAGGAGGGGACAGGATGGGCGGTACTGCACCGGTTCCTGCGTGAATGGGCGGATTTCCGCTTCGGCCTGCTGCACGACCCGATCTGCACGGGAATGGCCGAGGCGGTGAAGGTGGACGCGGGCCTGCGCGAGATCCGGCAGCGCTGGCTGGACGAGTTCGAAGCCGTGATCCGGCGGGCTCAGCGCGAGGGCGACCTGCGAGCGGACGTCGGCCTCACCGAGATCGCCACGATGATGAGCATGGTGGTCCGCTACGAGCGCGACCCGGTGACCGACCGGATCCTGGCCGTCATGATCGACGGTCTCAGACGGGGAACTTGACCCCGGTCAGCTCCTCCGAGACCGTCCACAGGCGACGCTGGAGCTCCGCGTCGTGGGACTGTGCGCTGGACCTGACCAGCACCGGTGCGCCCCGGCCCTCGGCGAATCCGGACGGACCGTAGTACTGGCCACCCAGCGCGACCGGGTCGGTCGCCGCTCGCAGCGTCGGCAGCGCGCCTTCGGTGGCGGGCTGGGCGAACAGTGGCACGACAAGGTTGGCGGCCACCCTGGGCACGGACGGCATGTTGCGCATCAGTTCCGTGTTCGACGCGCCGGGGTGCGCCGCCAGCGCGTTCGTCTTGCCGCGCCCGGACAACCTGCGTTGCAGTTCGTACGTGAACAGCAGGTTGGCCAGCTTGGACTGCCCGTACGCGCCGACCCGGCTGTAGGACCGCTCCCAGTTCAGGTCGTCGAAGTGGATGGCTGCCCTGATCCGGTGGCCGACACTGCTGACCGTCACCACGCGCGAGTCCGGCACCGGCAGCAGCATGTCCAGCAGCAGGCCGGAGAACGCGAAGTGGCCGAGGTGGTTCGTGCCGAACTGCAGCTCGAAACCGTCCGCCGTGGTCTGCTTCGGCGTGTACATCACGCCGGCGTTGTTGATCAGCAGGTCGATCCGGTTGTGGTCGGCTCGCAGCTGGTCGGCGGCGGTGCGGATCGAGTCGAGCGAGGACAGGTCCAGTCGCTGGACGCGCACGTCGGCGCCGGGGCTGGCCGATGTGATCTTCTCGGCCGCCGCCTTGCCCTTCGCGGTGTCGCGGACGGCCAGTACGACCGCGGCGCCGCGGGCGGCGAGGACTTTCGCCGCCTCGAAACCGATTCCGGTGTTCGCGCCGGTGACGACCGCGGTCCGGCCGTTCTGGGCCGGGACGTCGGCAGCCGTCCACTTGTGCTTGGCCATGATCGCTCCTGGGATAGAATCGGGGCGTGCGTTCCGTTTTCGACTATACGGAACGCGCGCCCCGTTTGTTGCTGGAGAGAGGCAGGTCACTGATGGCCGAACGGCCGCTGCGCGCCGACGCGGTGCGCAACCGGGCCAAAGTCCTGCGAGTGGCGTACGAGACCTTCGCGGCGGAAGGCCTCGGGGTGCCGATCGACGAGATCGCCCGGCGGGCGGGCGTCGGCGCGGGCACCGTCTACCGGCATTTCCCCACCAAGGACCTGCTGTTCCAGGCGATCGTGCAGGACCGGGTCCGGCAGCTGACCGACAGCGCGCGTGAGCTGGTCGAGCAGGACCCGGGCGAGGCGGTGTACCGGTTCCTGCTGCGGATGGTCGACGAGGCCGCCGTCGACCAGGGGCTGGTCGACGCGATCGCCGGGGTCGGGATCGACATCGAGACCGTGCTGCCCGACGCGGAGCGCGACTTCCTCGGCGTGATCGCCGAGCTGATCGCGCAGGGACAGCGGGCGGGCACCGTGCGGTCCGATGTGGACGTCGCCGACGTGAAGACGTTGATGGTCGGCCTGCAGGCGATGCGGCGCTACCGCGGCGACATCGCCAAGGCGTTCCAGGTGGTGCGGGACGGCTTGACGCCGTGATCACCGCGGGCCTACCGTCCTCGGGACTGAACAGGTCCACACCGGATCGGGAGCCGCCGTGGCGCAGGACAGGAAGCCGTTCCAGGTCGAGGCCAACGGGATCAACGTGATCACCGGCGCCGAGCGCAAGGGCTCGCCGCGCCAGCTGTTCTGGCCGTGGTTCGCGGCCAACGTGTCGGTGTTCGGCCTGAGCTACGGCTCGTTCGTGCTCGCCTTCGGCATCTCCTTCTGGCAGGCGGTGATCGTCGGGAGCATCGGCATCGCGGTGTCCTTCCTGCTCTGCGGGCTCGTGGCGGTGGCGGGCAAACGCGGCTCCGCGCCGACGATGGTGCTGTCCCGCGCGGCGTTCGGCGTGCGCGGCAACAGGTTGCCGTCGCTGATCTCGTGGATGCTCACGGTCGGCTGGGAGACCGTGCTGACGATCCTCGCGACGTTCGCCACCGCCACGGTGTTCGAACGGCTCGGGTGGGGCGGCGGGACCACGACGAAGATCATCGCGCTGGTCGTGGTGACCGCGCTGGCCGTCGCCGGTGGTGTGCTCGGGTTCGACCTGATCATGCGGATGCAGACGTGGATCACGATCATCACCGGTGCCCTGACGATCGGGTACATCGTGTTCGTCGCGCACCGCGTCGACTTCGCCGCGGTGTCCGCGTTGCCGCCGGGGCCGGTGCAGAACGTGATCGGCGCGCTTGTCTTCGTGATGACCGGGTTCGGCCTCGGCTGGGTCAACGCGGCCGCGGACTACTCGAGGTACCTGCCGCGCGGCACGTCCGGTCGCGCGGTGGTCGGCTGGACGGCGTTCTCGTCGTCGCTGGCGCCGATCGTGCTGCTGTTGTTCGGTTTGCTGCTGGCCGGTTCCTCGCCCGAGCTGAACGCGGCGATCGCCGCCGACCCGATCGGGGCCCTCGCCGCGATCCTGCCGACCTGGTACCTGGTGCCGTTCGCGTTGGTCGCCGTGCTCGGCCTCGTCGGCGGCGCGGTGCTCAACATCTACTCGTCCGGGTTGACACTGCTCGCGCTCGGTGTGCGGATCCCGCGCTACGCGGCGTCTTTCGTGGACGGCGTCGTCGTGGTCGCGGGCACGGTGTACGTCGTGTTCTTCGCCGGTACCTTCTTCGGGCAGTTTCAGGGATTCCTCATCACGCTCGGCGTGCCCATCGCGGTATGGTGCGGCGTAATGCTGGCCGATATCGCGCTGCGCCGAAGCGACTACGCGGAGAACGATCTCTACACGCCGTCCGGGCGTTACGGGGACGTCCGGGTCCTGCCGATCGCCACCGTGCTCGCGGGCACCGCGATCGGCTGGGGCCTGGTCACCAACGCCAACGCGGACTGGCTCGGCTGGCAGGGTTATCTGCTGTCCCCGCTCGGCCTGGCCGAAGGCTGGTCGGGGGCGAACCTCGGCGTGCTCGTCGCGCTGGTCATCGGATTTCTGGTGACGTTCACGGCCGGTCGCGGCCGGGTCATGGCACAGGAGCGGACGTGAACGAACGGGTCGGCAAGCTCAAACACGAGCGGATCGTCGAACAACTGGCCAAGGAGATCCAGTCCGGCCGGCTGGCGCACGGCGCCCAGCTGCCGGGGGAGAACGCGTTGGCCGCGCGGTTCAGCGTGAGCCGCAACACCGTCCGGCAAGCGCTGACCGAACTGGGCAACCAGGGCCTGATCGCCACGCACTCCGGCAAGGGTTCGTTCGTGACCTTCGACGGCCGCGCGATCGACGACCGGCTCGGCTGGACGCGGGCGCTGGCCGACCAGGGTGTGCGCACGACGATCGTGCGCGTCGAACTGGTCGAGGAGGCCGAGCTGGCCGACCTGCTCGGCCTCGAATCGGCCGAGCTGGTCGCGGTCGACCGGCTTCGTTCCGTTGTGGACGGTGAGCCGATCTCCTTCGAGCGCAGCCGTGTCCCGGCCATCGGCACGCTGCGGGAGTTACCGGAGCGCGGCCTCGGCGAATCGCTGTACGACGAGCTGCGGGCGGTCGGCCTGGTGCCCGATTCGGGCGAGGAGTGGTGCGAACTCGCCCGGCTCGGCGCCGCCGAGGCGAAACTGCTCAGGCGGCCGGAAGGCGAACGGTTCCTGCGCACCCGCCGCGTGACCAGAGACCTCAACGGCCGGTTCGTCGAGCACGTGGAAAGCCTGCTCGACCCCGACCGGTTCCGCCTGCACCTGGTCTTCGGCGGCTAGCCTCGCGGCCTGGTGTGTACACCGGAATCGAGCGTGACCCACCGGAGTACTGGCTGGACTGTGACGCTGTCCGGTGCGATGCCTTGCTTGACGCAGCCGTCCAGCAGTCGCAACGGATCCGCTGTCTCGCCGAGCCCGGCGCCGGAACAGGGGTTCTTGCCGGAGACCATGAACAGCCGGTGGAACCGCTGGGTCGCGGTCACGCCGCCGTTGACGTGCACGGCACGGTCGTAGTACTTCAGCGACGACCGTGGCCAGGCCCAGCGGGTCCGCGCCGACGTGGTCGCCGACGCCTGGCCACGGCACAAACCTCCCAGCGGGAGAAGCAACAGCGTTGTGAGGACCAAGGCCACGCGCTTGCGCTTGAAGGATCTCGTCGAGTCAGCCGGTGTAGAGCTGGCGGGTGCACGCGCCTTCCTCGACGGTGTCCACAGTGCGGACGTCCGTCGCGTCGAACCGGACCGTCCATTGCTTGGTGCCATTGAGGATCACGGTGCCGGTCTCGGCGAACCGCGCCGAGCCGAACGAATGGCCGGACTCGGAGTTGAAGCAGCCGAGGTAGGCGCGTTTGCTGAACGGCCCGCCGGTGGTCTGCACGTAGAGCCCGTCCACGGGGTCGATGACGTTGCTGGTGTCGTGCACGATGATCTCGAACCTGCCGTCGCCGGACCTCGCCACGACCCGCACGTCACGGTCGTGCAGCGCCAGTCCGAACAAGCCGAGACCGCCGACGGCCAGTGCCACCAGCAGCAGGCAGACCACGGCCAGCGCGGGCGGCACACGAAGCGGGCCCGGCCGTGCCAGCATCAGCAGCAGGAAGCTGACGCCGACCGCGGCGAATCCGGCAGCCGCCACGAACAGCCAGAGCCACGGCCGGTCGCCGACCCAGGTCCACCGCAACGGGTTGAGCAGCGCCACAACGGCCTCGACGACCAACACACCGCCGACGACGCCGACAGCGGTCGCTCGTGTCTTCATCTCGGATTGACACCACCAATGGGATCCGTGCCTGCAAGGGCAGGGAAGAACTACCACAACGCCGCCGCGGCCCGGGTTGTTCCCGACTTCTGACTCGATACAGGCCTGCCGCCGCCGGGCTGACCCGGCTGGACGCGATGCTGGCCCGGACCCCGCGATCGCCACCGAGATCACCATGCGCGGTCTCGGCCGCGTCTGCTCCACCCGCACGGCGACAGGCCCCAGCGCGAGCTCTACCTGGACTCGTGGTCCGATGTGGTCGACGGCGACGACAGCATGCCCGGCCGGGAGACGTTCCATGTCCGGGGCTGGCCGGAGGACAAGGTGGCGCTGACGCTGGACGGTCTCGCCGCCCGCCTGGGTCAGCTCTGACGGGTCGCGTGCAGTGCTGGTCCGCGGCGCCGGGACGATTACTTGATCGTCTTGTGGACGCCGGGAATTGATCATCGAGTTGTGTCCCGATGGCGGGCGAGATTGTCCGAAATGCCCCCGAAGCGGCTGTGGGGCGCTACGCTGATGCCGCGGTCACAGGCCAGGGGGACAACCGCAGAGGGGGGCTCATGTCGCATGGCTTCACGGTCCGGTTGAATTCGATCACGGACTTCGCCGCGGTTGTGTCCGCGGTCGCCGGGGACTACAAATCTCTCGTCGAACAGCTCAATTCCGCGGATCTGCGGGCAGTGGATCCCGATTTCGGCACCGTGCTCGGAATTTCGAACTACGCGGGCTCGACCGAGATCAACGCGGCGGCCTTCGCGGCGCTCGACGCGTATGCCACGTTGTACTCGAAGATCCTCAACGCTCATCTGGCGATTCTGTCGCGACTGGAGCAGATCACGTCCGCGCTGGACAAGACCCACCAATTGTACGCGGAGTCCGAGACCTCCAGAGCGTCGAGTTTCCGCGCGCATGCCGACGCATTTCCCACTGTGACTGGAGACGTCGATGGCACCGCCATACCGCGGTGACACCCCGCAGCGGGCGGACAGTTTCGAGGACCTTGCCCGTACCCACATGGACGCGGCTTCCGGGTCCCGGCTCAGCGACACCGCGGGCAAGTTGGCCGCGTGGGTCGAATGGTTGCGCCATCCCGAGGAACACGGGTATGACCGGACACTCGCCGGCACCGGCGAAGAGGTGCCCGGCCCCGTGTTGAGCCTGACGGCGCCGAACGTCCCGCCCGCGGCTCACCCGTCGCCGTACCCGGTGCCCGACGACGCTCAATGGGACTACGAGTCGGTGATCGCGCAGTACAACCTCCTGCAGTTCCTCGACGGCATGGGAGCGGTCGCCACCCAGCAAGTCGAGAGACCGTCAAGTGTCCTCGCGCTGGCAGCCGTGGCCACGAAGAACGTCTGGTGGCTTGGCGACGCGCGGGTGTCGGAGATGCAGGGAAAATTCCCGGGCGAAGACGAGTGGAGCGGTGACGCGGCCAATCGCGCGAGGAACTTCGTCGCGGAACTCGGGACGGTTGCCAACCTGCTGAACAAGATCATCACGGGCGTGGACGGCGCGGACGGATTCATCGAAGCGGCTCCGAAGTACGCGTTGATCATCAAGACGGCCAGGGACAACTTCGAGCAACTCGCGGCGGACTGGGTGGCGGCGTGCGAGGAGAAGTACCACGCGAAGAACAACGAGATCTCGGTCAATGTCTTCGGTATCATGGCGTCGGTCATCGTGACCGCTGCCACCGTGCTCGTGACGCGGGGCGCGACTCTGCCGATCCTGCAGAAGGAAATGGTCTCCAGCGCGTGGTCCGCCACGTTCACGGAGATCTTGAAACCGCTGAGCGAAGCAGGCAAGAAGGACAGTCAGGGCGAGGTGAAAGGGCCGTTGTGGCGCGACCTCGCCGAGTCCTACATGCTCACCCACTCAGGCATCAAGGAACGCACCGTCAGCGCGCTCAACGAACTCACCGGCCGGATCAACAGCGCGAGCGCCCAGTTCGACGCCGATATCGCCCCATTGCTCAGGGCGTGGCACGAGGCGCCCCCGATCGAATGAACGCGCGGCCGGTGCCGGATCGCGACTGTGCCGGATGGCCGTCAGATGGCCGCGCCGACCAGGTGGCCGATGCCGTACGTGGCGGCCATCGCGATGATGCCGCCCGCGACGTTGCGGGCGATCGCGGGCAGCCGGGGCGCGCCGCCGAGCCGGGCGCTGCCCGAGCCGGTCAGTGCCAGCGCGAGCACGGCCACCAGGACGGTCAGGGACACGCGGAAGTCACCTGCGGGAACGAGGAACGCGAGCAGCGGCAGCAGGGAACCCACCGTGAAGGCCACGAAACTGGCGAAAGCCGCCTGCCACGGGCTGGTCAGGTCCTCCGGGTCGATCTTCAGCTCGGCCTCGGCGTGCGCGGCGAGCGCGTCCTTGGCCGTCAGCTGCTCGGCGACCTCGCGGGCCAGGTCCGGCGAGAGGCCTTTCCGTTCGTAGATCTCGGCCAGCTCGCGCAGTTCGGACGCCGGTGTCTCGGCCAGTTCCCTGCGTTCCTGGTCGAGTAGTGCCTTTTCGGCATCCCGCTGACTGGAGACCGACACGTACTCACCGGCTGCCATCGACATCGCGCCCGCGAACATTCCGGCGAATCCGGCGGTGAGGATCTGCGGCACGGACGTCGTCGCGCCCGCGACGCCGAGCACGAGGCTCGCGGTCGACACGACACCGTCGTTGGCGCCGAGCACACCGGCTCGCAGCCAGTTCAGCCGCGCGCCAGTGTCCTCATGCGGCTCGTGGTGCACCTCAGCTGTCACGCCACCGAGCGTAGGTCAGCCGAAGCCGTTCGGCCTCTTGCGAAAGTGGTTCAGACCTCTATACGCTGCGTGTCGCTGAACGAACCGTCCGTTGTCGTCGGTCCGGGACTTCCCGAGCCCGGTTCAGCGCCGCCATGTATCGAAAGGGCGCCCCTGCATGTCCAAAAATGCGGGAATGTCCGCGATGGTGCGGGCATTTGTGGTATTCGCACTGCTGATCGGTGTCATTTTCGTGCCGGGGCGCAATTCCGCCCAGGCCGCCCCGCAGTTCAACGTGATCGCCTTCTACCACGGCACGTACGACGCGGGTCACATCGCGTTCGTCCGCGAGGCCAACCCGTGGTTCGCACAGGCCGCGTCCCAGAACAACTTCTCCTACACCGGGAGCACGAACTGGGACCTGCTCAACAACATCAGCCCCTCGCAGTACCAGGTCGTGATGTTCCTCGACGACCTGCCGTCGTCGGGGTCCCAGCGCGTGGGATTCCAGCGGTACATGGAAAACGGCGGGGGCTTCTTCGGCTGGCACGTCTCGGCGTGGACCAACAACGCGGCGGGCTGGCCGTGGTACCACAACACGTTCCTCGGCAGCGGCAACTTCCGCGGCAACACGTGGGGACCGACCGCGGCGACGCTGCAGACCGACAACCGCACGCACCCGACGACCAAGCGGCTGCCCGCGACGTTCCGCTCGTCGGTCAGCGAGTGGTACAGCTGGAGCAACGACCTGCGCACCAACCCGAACATCAGCGTCCTCGCCTCGGTGCACCCGTCGAGTTTCCCGCTGGGCACCGATCCCGACCAGTCCTGGTACAGCGGCTACTACCCGATCGTGTGGACCAACAAGAACTTCAAGACGGTCTACGCGAACTTCGGGCACAACGCCGTGAACGGCAGCGGTCAGAGCACCTCGTCCACGTTCGCCAGCCCGGACCAGAACAACTTCGTCATCGACAGCCTGGCGTGGCTCGGCGGTGGAACGGTCCAGCCGCCTGCGCCGTGGTACTCGGTCGTGAACAAGAACAGCAACAAGTGCGTCGACGCCCGCAACGCGGCGACTGCCAACGGCACCGCGATCCAGCAGTACGCGTGCAACGGCACCCTCGCGCAGGGCTACCAGCTCCAGGAGACCAGCGGAGGACACGCCCGGATCAACAACCGCGGCAACAGCGCACAGGTCATCGACGTCAGCAACGTGTCCACCGCGGACAACGCGGCCCTGCACCTGTGGACGTACGGCGGCGGCAACAACCAGCAGTGGCAGCAGGTCGCCGAGGACGGCGGCTGTTTCCGCCTCGTCAGCAGGCACAGCGGCAAATGCCTGACCGTGCCGAACAGCTCGACCGCCGACGGCGTGCAACTGGTCCAGCTGACCTGCGACGGCAGCGCCGCCCAGTCGTTCAAGCTGACCCAGCAGAGTTAGTCAAGCGGGTTTCGGACATCACGAGGGCTAGGCTCACGTCGTGGCTTGCTTGTTCTGTGAAATCGTGGCCGGGCGTGAGCCGGCCTTCGTGGTCGCCGCCGAATCCGACGGCACGGCGTTCCTCGACACCAGACCGGTGTTCAAGGGACACGTGCTGGTCGTGCCGCCGGCGCACATCGAGACCCTCGCCGACCTGCCCCCTGCCGACCTGGCCGGGTACTTCGGTTTCGTGCAACGGATCGCCGTCGCGGTCAAGGAAGGACTCGGCGCGCAGGGCACGTTCGTCGCGATGAACAACACCGTGAGCCAGAGCGTGCCGCACCTGCACACGCACGTCGTGCCACGGACCAAGGGCGACGGCCTGCGCGGGTTCTTCTGGCCGCGGACGAAGTACGCCTCCGACGAGGAAGCCGAGTCCTACGCCGCCGACGTCCGGGCGAAGGTGTGACCGTGCCGATCGACCTGGACGGCCACCCCCGCGTCGCGCTCGGCCAGTGGCCGACGCCCCTGGAGGACTGCCGGAGGCTGACCGAGGCGCTCGG
This sequence comes from Kibdelosporangium phytohabitans, assembly GCF_001302585.1. Taxonomy (GTDB): domain Bacteria; phylum Actinomycetota; class Actinomycetes; order Mycobacteriales; family Pseudonocardiaceae; genus Kibdelosporangium; species Kibdelosporangium phytohabitans. The sequence continues at coordinate 4,599,373 of NZ_CP012752.1, forward strand.
CGGCCCCCGGATCCTGGTCAAGCGCGACGACGTGAACGGTCTCGGCGTCGGCGGCAACAAGCTGCGCAAGGCCGAGTTCCTGCTCGGCAAGGCGCTCGCCGACGGCGCGGACACCGTCATCACGTTCGGTGCCGTGCAGACCAACCACGGGCGGCAGACCGCAGCCGCCTGCGCCCGGCTCGGGCTGCGGTGCGAGCTCGTCCTGACGAAATCCGTGCCGATGTCGGGCGACGCCTACGAGCGGTCCGGCAACATCGTCCTGGACGACCTGTACGGCGCCCACGTCCACCTCTGCGACACCCCGGAGCAGACGGGGGAGGTCTACGACCGGATCGTCGCCGACGCGGCCGCCGAGGGCCGCAGGACCGCCACGGTCCCGGTCGGCGGATCGAACGACGTCGGCGTGCTGGGCTACGTGGCCGCCGCGGCGGAACTGCGCACCCAGCTGGCCGGTACGGCGGTCGACCGGATCGTGGTGGCGGTGGGCAGCGCGGGTACGGCGGCCGGTCTCGCACTGGGCATCCACCTGCTGGACTGGCCGGTGATCCTGGACGGCGCGTGCATATCGCACACGACAGACGAGTCGATGGCCGACATCCGCGGGCTCGCCGGCGACACGGCGGCCCTCATGGGCGTCACCGCGGGCGACTTGGCGCACGTGCGCCTGTCCGACGACGCGGTCGGCCCTGGTTACGGCATTCCGACGCCGCGGATGTGGGAAGCGTTGCGGCTGTTCGCGCGAACGGAAGGAATCACTCTCGACCCCGTGTACTCGGGGAAAGCTGCCGCCGCGCTTGTTGCTGCTGTGCGCGGCGGGACCATTGGTGCCGATGAAACTGTTGTGTTCATCCACACCGGTGGGTTGCCGGGTCTGTTCGCCTATGCTCCGGAACTGGTTCGTTCGAGGGAAAACCAGCCGTAGGTATCCCGTACGACCGGTCGGCACGGGAACATGGGCCCGGGTGGGGCTGACGAAAGGCAGGTCCCATGGGGCCCAGTGGCAATCACAGCGACAAGACCCGGCTGGCCGTGTTGTCAGCGGTCCTGACGACCGTTGCCGTACTGGCTTTGAGCCTTCTGCTGACCGCGCCGGTGTGGGTGTGGGCGGCGGTGATGGTGGTCGCGAACGCGCTCGCTGTGCTGATCTCGATCCAGGTCATGCACCGACGGGAGCAGGCTGAATTGCGCAAAGTGCTGGACGAGCAGCGAACGGCGAAAGCAGCGGCGGCCGACCCCGCGGCGCCAGGGGCGACGGGGGAGCAACCCGCGCAGGCGCACGAGCCGGAACCCCCGACCCACGTGCAATACCCGGTGTCAGCCGTGCCGCTGCCCAGTTCCGAGGTGGATTACCGGTTCCTGTTCTCGGCGACCGTGTGCTGGCGCCAGGCCAGTCCCAAGGCGGCGGTGCCGCACGCCAGTCCCGGCGACCTGGCCGTGCACTGGATCCTGACGAGGGCGCGGGAACTCACGGTGCTGGAGAAACCGGAGGAGTACCGCGTGGTCCAGCACAGGCTGGCAGTCGCCCTGGGAACGGCATTGGCCGAGCCGTACGGACACGTGGTCGCCTGGGCGGTTGACGTGTCGCTGACGATGGGCGACGACGATGCCCGCCGGTTGGACCGGCTCGCGGAACTGCGCAAGCACGAACGCATGTGGGAGCAGGAGCGGCGAATGGAGATCAGCATGCGCCGCTACCTCAGCGAGGACGTCCTCAAGGACACCGGAAGCGCTGTCGTGTGGTGGCTGGCCCGGCACACGGAGGAGATCGAGAACAGCGTGGAGATGATCGGTCACCTCGCGCAACTGACCGCCGCGGCCAACAGCCGGGAGATACCGGGGCCGGAACTGCTGCGCGCCATCCAGGCCGCCGAGAACGGCAGGCACATCAACGGTTCCACACAAGATCGATAGGTTCGGCCGAGCGGCAAACGGACACCATAGCAAGCCGGAGCGGCTGTCGCGCGCCACGAGTATGCATCGCAACAGCATTCAGGCAGACCAGGGTGGGTAGCAGGTATCGTCGGGGCATGATCCGGATCAGCCTCGGCGCACTGGCAGGCATCACCCTGCTGCTGGCCGGTTGCGGATCCCCAGGTCATGGGATCATCATGGCGACGCCGCCGCCGAGCCCCACCCAACTGGCCCCCACCATCGCCCTGCCGCTGGACGTCAAGCGGTACGCGGAGAACCCGTGCTCGATGGTCCAATCGGGCCAGCCGGTCACAAAGGACCTGCTCCCTGGCAGCAATGACGGGGCCAGCACCTGCGTGTGGCGGGCGCGCACGCCGCAACAGCCGCTCATGACAGCGACCGTCGACCTGGTGTCGGGTGGCCTGGAAGGCCTGTACCGCAAGCGCACCAGGCTCCCGTACTTCGAGCCGACCGAGATCCAGGGCTACCCCGCCGTGCGCTACGACCCGGAACGCGCTGTACCCGACCAGGGACGGTGCGCGATCAGTGTCGGCGTGGAGGATGACGCGCTGCTGACGGTCACCACCACCATCGCGGATCCGAAAACGCTGAACTTCCCCGTTCCGTGCCCGGACGCGGATTTGCTGGCCAACGCCATCATCGCCGACATCACGAGGCGCTAGCCGAGGTTGTCCGCGCCCCAGCGGGCCAGTGCGACGCGTGAGGTCAGGCCGAGCTTGGCGTAGCTGTTGCGCAGGTGGGTCTCCACGGTCCGCTGGCTCAGGAACAGCCTGCCCGCGATGTCGGCGTTGGACAGGCCTTCGGCCAGTAGCCTGACCACGTCCGTTTCCCGTGTGGACAGCGGGCCTGTTCCCCGTGCCGAACGGATCCGCACGCCCAGCGCCCGGGCGGCGTGGCGGGCGCGGTTGACCCACGGCACAGCTCCAGCCCGCTCGAACACTTCCAGCGCCGCCATCACGGCGTCGGCGTCGGCGAGGTCGAGTTTGGCCCGCGCGGCGAACAGGACGGCGCCCATGTTCTCCAGGCGGGTGACGGCGTCGGCCAGCAGATCCTGGTCCGCTGTCCGGACCGCGGTGAACCGGTCGGCGAGCGCGACTGCCAGGGTTGCCTCGTCGCCGAACGCGCGCAGTGCTTTTTCCGCGTGGGCGGGGGAGAAGAGCGGGCGGATCATGGCCGCGTACGGGTCGCAGAACAGCGGGAACAACCGGAAGTCCGGGTCGGGGGATTCCTCGCCGTGGTTCTCCGTGTGCAGCGCGATCGCGTTGTCCGCCAGCCGGGTCACTTCGATGACGCCGAGATCGGGCGCCCGGCAGACCTGGTGCGCTTTGCCCAGATCGGCCGCCGCTTCGGCAAGCTCTCCCGTTTCCGCGTGCAGGAACGCTCGTTGCGCCAACGTCCTCGCCTGGTGGCGCGGCAACCCCACGGACAGTTCCAGTGCTCTGTCGACCTCGGCGAAGGCTGCGGTGAAGTCACCGGTCAGGTAACGCGCGCACGACAACACATACCGCGCGTAGCACGCGTGCGTGGGTATCTCGATCGAATGCTTGTTGTCCACGGCCTCCAGCGCGAACTCGATCGCCCGGGGGAGGTTTCCGGTCAACGCGTGCAACGGGCTCAGCACCACACTGATGCGCTGTCCTTGGAACGCCTGCTCCGCGTCGCATTGCCTGGCATACCCGATCGCTTGTTCGCCGTATCCGACCGCGTCGGTGAACTTGCCGTCGAGCATTGCCGTGATGGTCTTGCCCAGGTAGCCGATCGCCTGCGCGGCAACGGGACGGCCGGTATCGGCGAGTTTCGCCATCCGGGCGGTGGCTTCGCGCAGATCGGGTTCCTGGTCGTGGCGCGCCACGTAGATGAACTGGTGGACGCCCGCTTCCGGGTACTGGTCCTGTATCGCTTCGGCCGTGCTGGTCAGGTGCCCGCGGGCGTCGGCGTCGTCCTGGCGTTCCGCGTTGAGCAGCGCGAGCCGGAACCGCAGTTTGCCCGCGGCGGCGTCCAGGCCGTGCTTGAGCGCGGTGTCCAGGCCGTCCGCCCACGCCTGCACGGCGTCGTCGAACTTGCCCATGCCCTGGTAGGCGCGGCCGATGCCCTCGGCGAGGTCCGGGACGTCCTGCGGGGCGGCGATCTCGGCTGCCGCACCCAGGTAGCGGGTCGCCTCGTCGGTGGCCCGCATCGCCAGCGCACGCCACCCGGCCTTCGCCATCACCCGGGCCGCGCTGCCGGGGTCGACCAGGTCACCTGCTTCCCGGTAGTGCGGCGCCAGCGTGAGCACGTCGTCGGCGTTGGTGCACTCGACCGCCTTGATGACCGCCGCGTGCAGCGCTCGTCGCTCGGCGATGGTCATCTCGGCGTACGCGACCTCGGCGTACAGCGGGTGCGCCACGTGGTAGGTCAGGCTTCGCCCTGATGCGTGTTCGGTGAGCAAGCCGTCGGTGATGAGACGTTTCAGCGCCGCGGGCGCGTCGCATATCTTGCGCAGCACCTCACCGCTGGACGCCTGCCCTGCCACGGCAACGGTTTCCAGCACGGCTCGTTCGGCGTCGCCGAGGGTGCGGAGCCGGTCGAGCACGACGTCACGCACGATCGCCGGGATCGTGCCGGACCGGTCGAGACCACTGTGGACGAGCGCGGTGACGAACAGCGGCACACCCTTGGCGCGCCGGGTGATGTCGTCGAGCAACTCCGGTGCGGGTGGTGCGCCGAACAGTTCGGCCACGAGGGCCGCCACAGCCGTGTCGGACAGCGGCGACACCTCGACCTCGGTGCCGCTGCGGCGGACCGTCGCGCTGAGGCTGTCCAACGGGGGATTGGCGTCACCAGGCCGGTACGCGCCGAGCACGAGCACGTCGGCGGTGTTGCGGCCGAGGTAGTGCACCAGTTCCACCGTGCCGCGGTCGGCCCAGTGCAGGTCGTCGATGAAGAACACGGCTGGCGCCATGCTCTGCACGAGCCGCGCGATGGCGTCGAACATCCTGGTGCGGTTGAGATCCGGGTCACCGTCCAGGTATGCGGCCGGGACCTCCTGGTGTGACAGCAACCTGCCGAGGCAGTCGTCAGCGGGGGCGTCTGCGTGCGGCCGGATGGCGTCCACGATCGGCCCGTAGGCCAGCCCGGCCTGCAGCGGATGGGCCTGGGCGCGCAGCACGGTCATCCCGCGCTCGGCCGCCGCGTCCATGACGTGAGCGGCGAGCCTGGACTTGCCTATCCCGGCCTCGCCCCGCAGCAGCACCATGCCGTGCGCCGAGTCGAGCGCCGCGCGCAGCGCCGCCAGTTCGGTGTCCCGCCCGAGGAGTCTCATGACAGGTTCTCGGTCGCCCAGCGCGCGAGCGCCACCCGCGTGGTCAGCCCGAGCTTGGCGTAGCTGTTGCTCAAGTGGGTCTCCACAGTTCGTCCACTGAGGAACAACCGGGTAGCGATGTCCGCGTTGGACAGCCCTTCGCCGAGTAGCCGCACCACGTCGGTCTCACGGCCGGTGAGCGGCCCGTCGTGACGGGCAGGCCGGACGCGCACACCGGACACGCGGGCGAACTGGCGTGCGCGATTGGCCCAGCTCGCGGCGCCTGCCCGTTCGAACACGTCGAGCAGGCGCGGCACGTCAGCGGCGGAACCGGTGACCTCGGCGTGTTCCAGCCACGTGTGCGCGGCGAACAGCTCGGCACCCATCGAGCCGAACCCGCGGGCCGCGTCCGCGAGCAGGCCGGCGTCGTTGGTGCGAAGCCCGTCCAGCCGGTCGGCGATCGTGATCATCAGGCGAGCCGGGAACCTGAACGAACGCAGCGCCGCGGCACAGGCGACGGCGGATGCGGGATCCGCGTTCGCGAGCGCGGCGAGGCCGGTGTACATCAGCCGCAGCATGGTGGTGCACGGGTCGCTGAAGATCTGCGACTCGTCGGGCGGGTCCGGCGCGGCCGGCTCACCGGCGTACAGGGCGACCGCGGTGCCCGCCAGCGAGACCAGGTCGACCAGGCTCTCCTCCGGCGAGCGGTACGCGGCTTTCGCCTCGGCGAGCGCCACCTTCGCCGCACCGAGATCTCCTTGCTCTGCCAGCAGGAGCGCGCGCAACGCGCGGATGCGCGCGATGGGCCGGGGCAGGCCGGAGGCTTCGGCGACCTCGATGCCGTCGGCGGCGGCGCGCAACGCCGTGCCGACGTCGCCGGCGACATAGCGGATCAACGACAGCGCGTAGTGCTCGAAGCACGCCAGCGACGGCAGTTCGACCAGCGACCCGGTACGCACGATGTTCTGCGCACACTCGATGGCCGGTTCGAGGTCCCCGTTGGACGTGTAGAGCGCGCTGAGGATCAGCTGGAAGTACTGGGCGTGGAAAGGAGACTCGTCAGCACACCGGCGGGCATGCGCGACGGCCTGCTCGCAGTGGCCGAGCGCGGGCCCGAACTCCCGGTCGACGATCGCCCGGATCGCCTGCGCGAAATGGGAAACGGCTCGCACCGCCGCCGGATTGCCCGCGCCAGCCGACTTCTCCAGCGCCGTGCTGAGGTCACGAGCCTCGGCGGCGCTGCCGCGCCGGATGACGTAGACGAACGTCTGGATGGCCAGATCGGGCGAGTCCAGCGAGACCTCGCGGACCTTCGCCAGCAGGCTGTCGTTGGCCCTGGTCGAGTCCTGGCGTTCGGATTCGAGCATGGCGAGCCGGAACCGCAGGTTCACCAACGACTTCGCCAGCTCGTGCCGGTGCGCGACGGCCATTCCCCGTTCCCACGCGTCGGCGGCGGCGTCCAGCTCGCCGAGCGCCATGTGGGCACGCCCGATGCCGTCGAGCAGCTCCGCCTGCTGTTGGGGCTCCGCGGTGTCCGCGGCTGCATCGAGGTAGCGGATCGCCTCCTCGCCCGCCCGCATGGCCAACGCGCGCCACCCGGCCTCAGCGAGGACAGCCCGTGCCTTGGCGGAATCGGCCGCGTCACCCGCCTCGCGGTAGTGCGGTGCGAGGGCGAGCACGTCCCCTGGGCTTTCCCGCTCGATCGCACCGAGTACGGCGGCGTGCAGCTCCCGTCGTTCACCGATGGTCAGTTCGGCGTACGCGACCTCGGCGTACAGCGGATGCGCCACGCGATAGGCCATCGCGCGCCCCACGGGCCGCTCGACGACGAGACCGTTGACGATCAACCCGCGCAGCACGTCCCGTTCGCAGGACAGATGCCGCAACACCGAACCGGTCGCGGCCTCGCCCGCCACCGCGACGACCTCGACCAGCCTGCGTTCGCGCTCGTCGAGTCGGCGCAGCCGGTCGAGGACCACGTCCCGCACGATCATGGGCACGGCAGTGCCTTCGTGGACACCGCCGCGTACGAGTGCGGTGACGAACAACGGGACACCCTCGGCACGCTGGGTGACGTCGTGCAGGAAATCCGGTTCCGGTCGCCTGCCGAGCAGCTGGGTCGCCAGCTCCGCCACGGCCTCGTCCGCCAGCGGCCCGAGGTCCACCTCGGCACCTGCCCGGCGCGCGGTGACAGCGGCTTGCTCCAGCGCAGGATTGGCCTCGCCCGGCCGGTACGCGCCGAGCACCGGCACGGCACGAGCCAGGTAGTGCACGAGTTCGATCGTGCCGCGGTCGGCCCAGTGCAGGTCGTCGACGACGAACACGGCAGGCGCGAGCCGGTCGACCAGCTGGGCGACAGCCTCGAACATCCGCGTCCGGCCCAGCGCGGTGTCCACGCCTACCACCCGGCGACCGGGGCTGGCCAGCAGGGTGCTCAGGCCGTCCACGCTCGTCGGCGCCGGGACGTACGGCCTGATCGCCTCCACGATCGGTGCGTACGCCAGCCCAGTGTGCAGCGGGTGCGCCTGCCCGTACAGCACCGTGCGGCCACGGTCGGAAGCCAGGTCCATGAGCTGCTCGAGCAGCGCGGATTTGCCGATGCCCGCCTCGCCGCGGACGAGGACGATCCCGCTGGGCCGGTCCAGCGCCCGCGTGAGCACCGCGAGCTCGTCCGCCCGCCCGAAGACCTGGGATTTCATCAACCCCCGAGGTTACTCACGGCGTCGACGGAATTTCGGCGAGTAACAGCCCGCTGCGGGGTTTCGGCGTGAAATATGTCGCCTTCCTCGGCATCTGCCTGCCCGTGGCGTGCACGGCCAGGACATCGGCCAACGGGACCGGCGCGGTCAGCAACACCGCGTCGGCGTCCGGCCGGGCCGGGCGGCCGGGCGGCAACGGCCGCAGGTGCGGCCCCGCGGGATCCAGGCCGAGCGCGCGTTCGACCATCAACTGCTCGACCAGCCGGTGGTCGATCTCCAACCCGTTGCGCGGCAACGTCACCCGCAGCGCCCCGGCGGCACCGAGCACCACCACCGTTCCCGGCACGGCCGGGGCGGTGTGATCGGCGCTCGGCTGGACGTCCAGACCCGCCTGCCGCCAGCGGGCGGCCAGTTCACCCGTGCTGAGACCGGTACCGGTGAGCACCCGGTGGATGGGGCCGATCCGCAGGTCCGGGCCCGCCGTGATCAGGGCGAGCAGCGAACCGCGCCCGGCGCGCGCCGCCGCCGCGACACGGTGGTTGCCGTCGGCGACCAGCAGCGACTGCGCTGATGCGGCGGCGAGCAGGTCGTCCTGCAGATCTCCCTTGCCTGCCAGCCACATCCGGCTTCGCCTGCCCGCGGAGTCGGTCAAGGACACCGCTGGTTCACCCAGTCGCGCGACCGCGTCACACATCAGCCGGGTGAACCGCGCGCCGCCGCCGGCCGGGACGAGCATCGCCGCACTCGTGGCGCAACGCAGCCCGCTGAGCATGGTGGCTCGTTCGGCGACGACGTCCGGGTAGACCTCCTCGGTGTGCCGGACGTAAGCCAGGCCGTCCGCGCTGACCGCCGCCGGGTCGACCACGCACAGCAGGCCCAGCGCCGAGCCTTCCGGGCCGTCCCCCCACGACAGCCCGACGACGTCGGTGACCTGCTCGTAGTGGCTGGCACGCAACTGGTCCAGCGCGGCGTGCGTGATCGGCAGCGCGGACAGCACGTCCAGTCCACTCGCGCGGGCGGTGGGCGTCCGGTGGGGGTGCTGCACGGCCAGCAGCGTGCCGTCCGCGGCGCCGGGCTGGGCCAGCGCCGCGATCACCTGGTCGGGCTCGGCGAACTCGTCGACGCCGGGACCGGGAATGGCGTCGCGCACGACCCAGCCGCGACGAACCGGCGATACCCAGGTGTCCATCCCACCAACGTTAGACCCCGAACGAGGAATGCGACACAATCGCGGCCGTGACGGTTCTCGTACTCGGTGGACGCAGTGAGATCGGCCTCGCGGTGGCCAAACGCCTCGCCTCGGAGAAGATCGTGCTGGCAGCACGGCGCGGCGCGTCGCTGGACGCCGAGGTCGAACTCCTGCTGGCGGCGGGCGCGCCCTCGGTCGAGCGCGTCGAGTTCGACGCGGACGTGCTGGACACGCACGGCCCGTTCCTCGACGACGTGGTCACTCGGTTCGGCCCCATCTCGGTCGTGGTTGTCGCGTTCGGGATCCTCGGGTCGCAGGAGCGGGCGGCTGAGGACGCCGAGCACGCCGTGTCGATCGTCCACACCGACTACGTGGCGCACGTCAGCGTGCTGACGCACCTGACCCGGCTGCTGCGGCAGCAGGGCGGCGGGACCGTCGTGGTCTTCTCGTCGATCGCTGGTGGCCGGGTGCGCAAGGCGAACTACGTCTACGGGTCGGCCAAGGCCGGACTGGACGGGTTCGCCTCCGGCCTGGCCGACTCGTTGCACGGCACCGGGGTGCGGGTGCTGACGGTCCGGCCGGGATTCGTGATCGGCCGGATGGCCGCGGGCATGTCACCCGCGCCCTTCGCCAGCACCCCGGACCAGGTCGCGGAGGCGACCGTGAAAGCGTTGCGCGGCAACCGGTATGACATCTGGGTGCCGGGAATCCTGCGCTGGGTCAACGCCGTCTTCCGTGTGCTGCCGCGTGCCGTGTGGCGCCGCATGCCGCGCTGAGGTCAGACCACGTTGCGCTCCGGGCGTGCCGCGCCGGCGCCGAACCGCGTGACATCCAAAGAGGACACGTCGACCACGGGTGGCCGGCCCAGCACGAGGTCGCGCACGACCTCGCCGACCGCCGGTCCTTGGAGGAAGCCGTGCCCGGAGAACCCCGTGGCGTACAGGAACCGGGACACCGCGCTGGACTCGCCGATGATCGCGTTGTGGTCGGGGGAGACCTCGTAGAGCCCCGCCCAGCCACGGGCGATGCCGACCTCGGTGAGCGCGGGTGCCCGCCGGGCGGCCGCGGCACCGAGCCGTTCGAGCCATTCGTCGGACGTCCGCGTGTCGAAACCGTACTCCTGGTCCGGATCGGACATCCCGATCAGCAGTCCCGGCCCTTCGGCGTGGAAGTAGAACGTGGTGCCGAAGTCGATCGTGAACGGCAGACCCGGCGGCACCGCAAGCGGTCCGGTGACCCGGATCTGTCTGCGCAACGGCTTGACCGGCAACGAAACACCCACCATGTCACCGATCGCGCCCGACCACGCGCCCGCCGCGCACACCACGGTCGACGCCCTGATGAACTCCTGATCGGTCCGCACGCCGACGATGTCGCCGCCGTCGACGACGATTCCCGTGACCGTGCAGTGCTGACGGATCGTGGCGCCCAACCGCCGGGCCGCGACGGCGTATCCCCGCACCACGGCCTCAGGTGTGCAGTGCCCGTCACGCGGCGACCAGGTCGCGGCCACCAGGCCTTCGGCCGAGATGAACGGGGACAGCCCGCGGGCCTCGGCCGGCGAGATCATCCGGCTGGGCACACCCATGGAGTTCTGCAGCGACACGCCCGCTTCGAACGCGGCCACGTCGTCCGGATCGTCCAACAGGAACAGATACCCGTGCTGGCGCAGGTCGATCTCGGCGCCCGGCCGGGTGCCGAACCGCTCGAACGCCTCCAGGCTGCGCAGCCCCAGCGCGATGTTCACCGGATCGGAGAACGTCGCCCGCACGCCACCCGCCGCGCGGCTGGTGCTGCCGGAGCCGAGCACGTCGCGCTCCAGCAGCGTCACCGCGGCACCCGCCTCGGCGAGGTGGAACGCGGTACTCACGCCCACCACACCGCCACCGATGACCACGACGTCGGTCATAGGCGGAAGTCCACGTCCGGCACGATCTCCGCGACGTCCATCTGCGCCTTCTGCAACTTGCCGGAGAAGTCCCAGTTCATCGACTGCCAGCGGGTGAACTGGTCGAGCACCCAGACACCGGACTGGCGGCTGCCGTTGCCGGACTTGCCGTTGCCGCCGAACGGCAGGTGCGCCTCGGCACCGGACGTCGAGTTGTTCACGCTGACCATGCCCGCGCCGATGCCTTGGCGGAAACGGAAAGCGTTCGCGGGATCGGTCGTGTAGATCGACGACGACAGCCCGTAACCCGGCTTGTTCGCCAGTTCGATCGCCTCGTCGAGCGTGCGGTAGGTGGTCACGCCGACGAGCGGCCCGAACGTTTCCTCCAGGAAGACCCGGTCGTCCGGGCGGACACCGTCCAGGATCACCGGGTGGTAGAACAGGCCCTTGGACGGCTCCCCGGCGAAGCCTTCGCGCGGGTTGTCCGAGGTGATCCGGCCTGTGCCAGTCGAGCCGTACACGGTGTGGTGCTCGCCGATCCAGCCGAGGTACTGCTCGTAGGAGTCGGCGAACTTCCGGTCGAGCAATGGTCCGAAAAGGACTTCACCGTCCGGCTTGCCCGCTGTCGCGGCGCGTGTGGCGGCGTCGAACCGGCGGACGAACTCGTCGTGCACGCTTTCGTGGACGATGACCGTGCCCAGCGAGGTGCACCGCTGACCAGCGGTGCCGAAGCCGGAGAACAACGCGCCTTCGACGGCCAGGTCGAGGTCGGCGTCCTCGGTGACCACCATCGGGTTCTTGCCGCCGAGTTCCAGGCACGGCGACTGCAGGTGCCTGCCGCACAGCTCGCCGATCTTCGAGCCGACCGCGCTCGACCCGGTGAACCCGACCTTGTCGACCAGGCCCGCCGCCAGTGCCTGCTCCAGACCGTCGAAAGTGGACTGACCGTCGGCGAGCACGAGGTTCAGCACGCCATCCGGCAGCCCGGCGTGCCAGATCAGGTCGGCGAACGCCTTCGCGCTGGCCGCCGCGTACTCCGCGGGCTTCCAGACCACGGCGTTGCCGCACAGCAGCGCGGGCACCAGGTACCAGGACGGCACGGCCACGGGGAAGTTGCCCGCGGTGATGATCGTGGCGACCCCGACGGGGACGCGGAACGTGAACAGCTGCTTGTCCGGCATCTCCGACGGCACGGTCTGGCCGTAGAGCCGTCGTCCCTCGCCGAGGAAGAAGTCGCAGGTGTCGACGATCTCCTGCACCTCACCGCGTGCCTCGGCGATCGGTTTGCCGATCTCACGCGTGACCAGTTGGGCCAGCGTCTCCTTGTTGGCGGCGACCAGCCGGCCGAGCGCGGCGACGAACTGGCCGCGCACCGGTGCGGGCACGGCCGCCCATTCGCGCTGGGCGCGCCTGCCGGATTCGGCGGCGGCCCGCACGGCGTCCGGACCGGCGAGCCGGACCGTCGCCACCACGTCGTCGAGATCGGAGGGGTTGACCGACTGGTAGTCGGCGCCCGTTGACCAGGTTTTGCCTTCGATAGTCGTTTCGAGCACGGACCTCACGTTAGGACATGGGCGGCCATGTCCGCGGCCCTCGTTCGCCGGTCGTACTCGGACACCAGGCCCGGCCAGTTGCTGACCACGCGCCCCGACACCGTCCGGTACCAGCTGCCGCACGAGGTCCACACGGTGTCGCGCAGCCGAAGCCGCATCTCCTCGTCGAAGCGCTCGGCGACGTCGGCGCGTACCTCCCAGCGCCTGTCCCGGCCGCAGGCGGGCGACCAGCTCGGCGATGTAACGGGCCTGCCGTTCGAGCATGTAGATGATCGACCCGGCACCCAGGTTGGTGTTCGGGCCGTACATCAGAAACAGGTTCGGGAATCCCGGTACCGAGATTCCCAAGTACGCTCGCGCGCCGCCTGCCCACGCCCCGGCGCGCAGGTCCACGCCGTCCTTGCCCTTGATCCGCAGGGGAGCGAGCAGATCCGTGGCCTCGAAACCGGTTCCGAAGATGATCGTGTCGGCCTCGTGCTCGGTGCCGTCGGCTGTCCGCACGCCACGTGGGGTGATCCCGGCGATCGCGCCGGTCTCCAGCCGTTCGGCTCGGTCAGCGCGGGGTAGTAGTCGTTGGCGAACAGGATCCGCTTGCACCCGGCCGGGTAGTCCGGCGTCAGCTTGTCCCGCAAGCGGCGGTCACGGACGTGCGAGCGCAGGAACAGCAAGGACAGCCGTTGGATGAGACCGGCGATGGCGGCGTTACCGACCAGGCCCATGGTCAGCACCTCGCACAGCGCCCACAGCCCGCCACGCCCGGCCAGCTGGAGCTGCGGCACCCGGCGGAACAGCACGTGGTGCCAGCGCGTGTACCGGCGGTCGAACTTCGGCAGCAGGTAGGCGCGGTGCGTTGGAAGACCGTCAGCTGACGCACCTGCCGCTGGATCTTCGGCACGAACCGGATCGCGCTGGCCCCGGTGCCGATCACCGCGACGAGTTCGCCGGTCAGGTCGTGCTCGTGGTTCCACTGGGCGGAGTGGAAAGCCCGGCGCGGAAGTCCGCTATCCCCGGAATGCCGGGCCCGGACGGCCGGGACAACTGGCCGACGGCCGGGATGAGCACGCCGAACTGGAACGTCTCGCCGGACGCGGTGCGCACCCGCCAGCGCCCGTCGAACTCGGCGTCGGTGACCTCGCTACCGAACCGGATGTGTCTGTCGATGCCGTGCTTCTTCGCAGTGGCCCCAAGGTATGCGTGGATTTCCGCTTGCCTGGAGCATCGGCGCGGCCAGGTGCGGTGCGGCTAGTAGGAGAAGCTGTACAGCGGCGACGGCACGCCACACGCCACCCAGGTCGGCGGCCCTCTCCAGCAGGGTGATGCGGGTGATCCCGGCCCGGCGCAGCTCGATGGCGACCCCGATCCCGGCGAAACCCGGCCCGATGATGCCGACCTCGGTCATCCAGTGACGTCAACCCGCGTCATCCCGTCGGGGGAACTGCGGAAGGGTGAGCGTCGCGGCGGTGGTGGCGAGCCACGTCAGCAGGTCGGCCAGCGGGATCTTCTCGTGCCAGCGCTCGGCCTGCCCGCGCAGCACGAGTTCGCCCGCGCCGAGCCCGACCCCGGTCAGCCGCAGGCCCCGGGGCAGATCGGGGATCTCGACGACGGTCGGGCGCAGGCGCTCGACACCGCGGAACCGCACACTGCCCAGCTGCAGCACCTTCGGGCGCAGCAGCACGCCGTGTTCGACGACGACGGGTTCGACCTCGACGTGACCCCATGTCCGGCGGCGCGCCCAGCGCACCCGCATCACGCTGTCGTGGTCGATGTCCACGATCAGATCCGGCTGGACCTCGGCCACCTTGGCCCGCACGACGTCGGCGGCCAGCGTGATCGCCACGTCGACGTCGCCTGCCATCACACTGGGCGACGGCAGGGACTGGAACCTCAGGTCGCTGGCGGTGATGCCGAGCCGGCGCACCGGCGTGCCCGGCCAGGCCACCTCGCGCGCGGCGATCCTGACCCTCGGCACCTGGCCGAGCGCGAGCCCGAGCGGGTCGACCTCGGCGTCGATCTCGACCGGCGTGAGCGTGACGTCCGCGTCGCCGACGCGCATGGTCAGCTCACGACCGACCACGCGGTCACCCGCGGCGCGGACGGCGGCCTGCAGCACCGCCGCCGGGCTGCCCGAGACGAGGGCCTTCCCGGCGGCGAGCAGTCCTTCCAGCTCGCGCCACGGCCAGCTCACTGCTCGGGGTCCGCCGGCTTTTCGCGCCGGGGCAGCGGGCGGATCCTGACCACGCCCGAGTCGAGGTCGAGCGGGCCGTGCTCGAACCGCTCGCCGTCACCCTGGTCGTCCGAACTCTCCTTGCGCATCTTGGGTGCACCGAAGAGTTCTCCGAACTGTGCCATTCCCCTACGGTAGCCGCACCAGCGGTTGCCGGGCAGTACGCCGGGGTACCCAGTCCGGATGGACGACGACTTCGACTTACTGCGCCACGCCAGGGCGGGAGCTCGGGAGCTGGTCACCGTCGCGAGGCAGGGCAACACCGCGGGAGTGTTCGACGTGCTGCGCAAACTGACCGGCAGCAGCGACATCGTCGGCTTGGACACGCGCCTGATCGTCGGCCAGCTGGTTTGCGCGTCGGCACAGATGATGCTGCTGCGCGTCGGCTCCCAGCCCCAGGATGTCACGTATGCCGTCGACCTGCGCGACGACGACGAATTCGCCGTCCCCATCGACGAACTCGAACCGCCCTTGCGTGCCACGGTCCGCGCGTTGCTCGCTCAGCTCAACGGGCGGCCGGACGAGGCGGACTTCCAGCTCGACCTGGCGTTGTGCGAGCAGACCGTGCCGACCACGCTGGACGTCGTCGTGCATTCGCTGCTGTGGACCATCGGGTTGCTGGAGTGGTGCGAGGCCGAGCAGCAGTCACCGCCCGCCTGGCTCGCCACGGACATATCCCGCAACTGAGACTTCCGGCGAGCGCCCCTCGGGTTCGGGGGCCACTCGCCGGAAGCCGTCACGTCACGTCGCCGAAACCAGGACAGCAGCCTCAGTAGGCGCGTTGGCCGGGGGAGCCGGGACGGCCCTTGACCTTGCCAACCGCGTTCTGGATCTGGTTGTGGTACTTGCCCCTGGTCCGCTTGTCGACGAACTGGCCGGCCTTGTCGGCCATCCGGGCGACCTTCTCGGGGTTCTTGCGCGCATACCGGCGTGCGGCCTCTGCCGCGCCGGCCAGCACGGTCAGCTTTCGGAACAGTCGGGCCATGGTGAACCTTTCACGAGCGGGTGCTTCCGTCCTGACAACGTCCGGGATACCCACTCCGGTTCCGGTCAAATCACCCGCTCGGCCCTCATGACGTGCCCCAGTTGGCCCATCCGATGCGTGTGCGGAGAGTGATCGACCGACACGCTGGGCGAGTGAGATCGACTTCACACGGTACCCAGACCGGATCTGGCACTCTGATCTCCGGCGACCGGTGTCGTTTGCCGGTGAGATCCGGAACAATGGCTCGGGCGACGTCGGTGAGGCGAGGGGGAAGACCTGTGGGCGTGCTGGTTCGGTCGGGTGGCTGGAAAGGTGCCTTGGCGCGCAGGGTCGTCCTCGCCGCACTCGGGTCCCTCATCGCCGGTCTGCTGAGCGCGGTTCCCGCTTCCGGGGCTGAGGAGGAAGCCGAACAACCGACCACGGTCGCCGGTCTCCTCGGCTACTACAAGGACCTCAGCAACAAAGCCGAACGGGTCAACGAGGACCTGCTGCGCATCCAGGAAGAGCTGGACGCCAAGCGCAAGGAGTCCAAGGACGCCGGTCAGCGCGCGGACTCGGCCCGCAAGCAGGCCGACGAGTTCCGCGCCAGGGTGACCCAGGCCCAGCAGGACAAGTCGCGAGTCGACTCGTTGCTCTCGCCCGCGGGTGACCTGAACGCGATGAACGCGTTCCTGACCGGCAGCAGCCGGGACGACGTGGTGAGCAGGATGCGCGCGGCCAGCATGGCCTCGCAGCTCAGCGGAACCGCGGCGGAGCAGGGACGCAAGGCCGTGATCGACGCGGAGCGCGCGGCGAAGGACGCCACCGCCGCGCAGAACGAGGTCCGCCGCTCAGAGGCGACGCTCGAAGCAGGCGCGACACAGGTGCAGCGCCGCCGTGACGAGCTGGCCAAGCAGATCGAGCAGGTCAAGGGCGTGATCGACCGCTTGACGCCGGAGCAGAAGGCGTTCCTCGCCGACAACGGCGACAGCCCGACCGGCGTGCCGATCCCCGAAGGCGACGTCGGTGCCGTGCTCAGGTACGCCCTCGCGCAGATCGGCCGCCCGTACGTGTGGGGTGCCATCGGGCCGGACTCGTTCGACTGCTCGGGCCTGATGCTGACCGCGTACCGGGTCGCCGGGGTGAAGCTGCCGCGCGTGTCGATCCAGCAGTCGGCAGTGGGGCAGTCGATCCCGCGAAACCAGGTCCGCGCAGGCGACATGATCTTCTACTACACCCCGGTGCACCACGTCGCCATGGCGATCGACGGCAACCGCGCGGTGCACGCCCCGAGCTCGGGCCAGAACGTCAAGATCGCCCCGATCGACTCGATCGGCCCGGTCACGGTGATCCGCCGGGTGATGAACTAGCGGCAGCCAGACCGAACTGCCCACGGGGCCGCGACAGGCAGAAGCGGCCCCTGCTGGGCGATCGTGTCCTGCTCGGCGACCCGGTGCCGGTTACTGCGGTTTCGTGACTCGGCCCGATCCACGCTGGATGGCATGAGTTCGTGCTGTGCTGAGTGACTGGGTGGTGCGGGTTTGCGGTGCTGAGTGGTCGGGCGGTGGGAGTTCGCGGTGCGCTCAGCGGCTGGGTGATACGAAGTCGCGGAGCGCTGAGTGGCACGGGTTCGTGGTGTGCTCAGTGGCTGCGTGGTGTGAGTCGCGGTGCGCTGAGCGGTGTTGGTGAGTGGGGGTTCGGCCCAGCGGCACAGGCAGGTGGCTGCGGTGCCCGGTCGTGGTCAACGGCCGGGCAGGGGCGTGTGTCGATGTGCTGGGATGCCTGCTAGACGGCGACTGTCGCGGTGATGAACGGGTCCGGGTCGGCGACGATGGCACGGACCGCCGACACGGCCGCGCCGCGCACGGCTGCCTCCGTGCCCAGAGTGGACGGCAGGATCCGCATCTGCGACCAGGTCGCGCTGACCACGCGTAGGTTCAGTTCGTCCAGCAGGAGTTCGTGCAGCCACGGTTCGATCCGGGCGTAGGTGCCGCCGAGCACGATCGTCGGCACGTCCAGCAGGTTGACCACATTGGACAGCGCGGTGCCCAGCCACCTCGCCACCGAGCGGGTCGCCGTGATCGCCTTGCGGTCGTTGTCCCGCAGCCGCTCCACCAGGGTGTCGACGTCCGGCACGCCCGCGTGGCGCAGGATCGTGTCCTGACCGGCCATGGCTTCCAGGCATCCCCGCGCGCCGCAGGAGCACTGCGGGCCTTTGCTGTCCACCGGCAGGTGGCCGATCTCGCCGCCGAAGCCGCGCACGCCTTCGAACAGCTCGCCGTCCATCACGATGCCCGCGCCGATCCCGATCTCACCGGACACGTGCACGAAGTCCCGCAGCTCACCGTGGTCGCCGCCCCACATCTCGCCGAGCGCGGCGAAGTTGGCCTCGTTGCCGACCAGCACCGCTGTGTCGCCGAGGTCCACGCGGTCGCGCAACTCCGTCTGGACGTCCACGTCGCGCCAGCCGAGATTCGGGGCCGTACGCAGGAAACCCGTGGACGACTCGACCAGTCCCGGCACGGCCACGCCGACCCCGCCCACCTGCGTCGGCAGTTCTGTCAGCGCTGTCCGGATGGCCCGGGCCACCTTGGCCAGGACCCGGTTGGCCGGCTGCGAGCGGTTGTCGGCCGGGCGGATCCGCTGCGCGGCGACCGAACCGGTCAAATCGACCAAACAGGTCGCGATGTAGTCCACGCCGATCTCCACGCCGAGCCCGTGCGGACCGGCGGGGGACAACGACAACGCGGTGCCGCGCCTGCCGGGGCCCTCGCGCCGCGCCGGTTCGCCGTCGACGACGAGGTCCGCGGCGATGGCCCGGTCGACGAGGCTGGACACGGTCGCCTTGGTCAGCCCGGTCCGCGCGGCGACGCCCGCACGCGAGATACCAGGGGAATCGGCGATCGCGCCGAGCACGAGCGCTGAGTTGTGCCGTCGGACAGTGTGCTGGCCCGCTGGCCTCGACTGGGTCACCCCGTCATGCTAGTGGCGGCATACGAAGGAGTGGTTGCACCACCACTACGGCCGATATAAGTTCAGGCATCGAACTATTGATGGCTCGACCCGGGAGACGTCGTGAACGAACAGCCCACGCGTGCGGACAGATTCAGCTTCGGCTTGTGGACCGTGGGATGGCGGGCGGCCGACCCGTTCGGCGAGGCGACGAGGCCCGCGCTCGACCCGGTCGAAGCCGTGCACCGGTTGGCCGAATTGGGCGCGTACGGCGTCACGTTCCACGACGACGACCTGATCCCCTTCGGTGCCGACGACACCGAGCGTGACCGGCACATCGCCAGGTTCACGCGGGCGCTGGCCGACACCGGGCTCGTCGTGCCGATGGCCACCACGAACCTGTTCACCCATCCCGTCTTCCGCGACGGCGGCCTGACGAGCAACGACCGCTCGGTCCGTCGTTACGCGCTGCGCAAAGTCATGCGCAACATGGATCTCGCCGCGGAGCTCGGCGCGCAGACCTACGTGCTGTGGGGCGGCCGGGAAGGCTCGGAGACCGACGCGGCCAAGGACGTCGCGGCGGCGCTGGACCGGTACCGCGAGGGCATCGACACGCTCGCCCAGTACTCCATCGACCAGGGCTACGGCCTGAAGCTCGCGCTGGAGCCCAAGCCGAACGAGCCGCGCGGCGACATCTTCCTGCCCACCATCGGGCACGCGCTCGGGTTCATCTCCACGTTGCGGCACCACGAGATCGTCGGCCTCAACCCGGAGGTCGGCCACGAGCAGATGGCCGGGCTGAACTTCGTGCACGGCGTCGGCCAGGCGCTGTGGCAGGGCAAGCTGTTCCACCTCGACCTCAACGGCCAGAAGGGCCCGCGCTACGACCAGGACCTGATCTTCGGGCACGGCGACCTGCTGTCCGCGTTCTTCCTCGTCGACCTGCTCGAGAACGGCGGCTACGAAGGCCCGCGGCACTTCGACTACAAGCCGTTGCGCACCGAGGACAGCGACGGCGTCTGGGCGAGCGCGGCCGCGAACATGCGCAGCTACCTGCTGCTGCGCGAGCGCGCGCGCGCTTTCCGCGCGGACCCCGAGGTGCGGGACGCGCTGGCCGCGTCCCGTGTCCCGGAACTGTCGGTACCGACGCTGTCGCCGGGCGAGACGCCCGCGGACCTGCGCGCGGACACCTCGGCCTTCGAGGACTTCGACCCGGACAAGGCCGCCGAGCGCGGCTACGGCTTCGTCCGTTTGTCGCAACTGGCCGTGGAACACGCCATCGGCGCGAGGTGACGGGAGGCGGCCCGCTGAGTGCGGGCCGCCCCGCTCCTCAGCGCCGCAGGTCGATGACCGCGGCGATCAGCCTGTCCACATCGGATTCACTGGTGTACGGCGCGATGCCGGCGCGGACCGCGCCTGCATCGCCGAGCCCGAGCCACCGGGCGCACTCCAGCGCGTAGAACGTCCCGGCCGGGGCGTTCACGCCGCGCGCGGCGAGTTCGCGGTAGACAACGGCCGGGCCGATTCCATCCACTGTGAACAGTGTGGTCGGCGTCCGGTCGCGGTCCGGTGAGCCGTGCGTCCTGGCCACGCCTGCCAGACCGGCTTCCAGTCGCTTGTGCATGGCGCTCTCGTGCTGCTCCAAGGCCTGCATCGACTGGGCCAGGCGCGTGCGCCGCGGTCCGTCACCAGGGGTGAGGTCGGCGAGGAAGTCGATGGCCGCGGTGGTCCCGGCCAGCAGTTCGTACGGCAGCGTGCCGTACTCGAACCGTTCCGGAACGGCGTTGGTCGCCGGCAGCAGCTTGTCGGGACGCAGTGATTCGAGCAAAGCCGGTCGCGCGGCGACGATTCCCATGTGCGGACCTAGGAACTTGTACGGCGAGCACGCGTAGAAGTCCGCGCCCATCGACTCGACATCCACCCACGCGTGTGGCGTGAGGTGCACGCCGTCCACGTACACCAACGCGCCCGCCTCATGGGCCTGCGGGGTGATCCGGGCGATGGAGGGCCGTGTTCCCAAGAGGTTCGACGCCGCGGTGACCGCGACGACGCGGGTCCGTTCGGTGAGCAGCTTCGTGATCGCCGAGACGGGTAACTCGCCGGTCGCCCGGTCGAACTCCGCCCAGCGGACACGCACGCCGTTGGCCTCGGCGGCCTGCACCCACGGGCGGATGTTGGCGTCGTGGTCCAGTTTGGTGACGATCACCTCGTCGCCCGGCTTCCACTGTCTGGCCAGCGTGCGGGACAGGTCGTAGGTCAGCTGGGTCATGCTCCGGCCGAAGATCACGCCCGACGGCTGGGCGCCGAGCAGGTCGGCGGCGGCCTGTCTGGCCGACTTGACGACGTACTCGGCTCTCAGCTCGGACGCGGTGATCGAGCCCCGGTTGGAGATGCCCGACCGCATGGTGCTCGCCACGGCGTCGGCGACCACGTCGGGAACCTGCGACCCACCGGGCCCGTCGAAGTAGGCGACACCCTCCTGCAACGCCGGGAAATGCGCACGTACAGCCGCTACGTCGAATGGCATGCCGCCGACACTACCCGCGCTGGGGCGGCCGTCACCCTGGTTTGACCATGCCGACCTGCCAGGCGTCCAGGTAGCGCGAGCGGAACCCGGCCTCGCAGTAGGCGAGGTAGAAGTCCCACATCCGGCGGAACACCGGGTCGAATCCCGCCGCCGAGACCTTGTCCCAGCCGGCGAGGAACTTCTCGCGCCACTCGTGCAGCGTCCGCGCGTAGTGCGCGCCGAGCTGGCGCTGGGTGGTGATTCGCAGGCCCACACTGTCCACATTGTCCTGGATGGCCGGCACCGAGAGCAGCTGGCCGCCGGGGAAGACGTACTTGTGGATCCACGTGTACGAACGCCGCGTGGCCAGCATCCGGTCGTGCGGCATGGTGATCGCCTGCAACCCCACGCGCCCGCCTGGCCGCAGCACCCGGTCCATGGTCTGGAAGTAGGTCGGCCAGTACTCCTCGCCGACCGCCTCGATCATCTCGACCGAGACCACGGCGTCGTACGTTCCCCGCGCGTCGCGGTAGTCCCGCAGCTGCACCTCGACCTGATCGCTCAGCCCGGCCTCGGCGATCCGCCGCTCGGCCAGCTCCTTCTGCTCGCCGGAGATCGTCAGCGTCGTCACGCGTGCGCCACGGCGTGCCGCGCGGATCGCCAGCGCGCCCCACCCCGTGCCGATCTCCAGCAGGTGCGTGCCCTGCCGGACGTCCGCGAGGTCGAGTATGCCGTCGATCTTGCGCAGCTGCGCGGTGTGCAGGTCGTCCCCTGGCGCGAACCAGGCCGACGAGTACGTCATCGACGGGTCGAGGAACACCTCGAACATGTCGTTGGACAAGTCGTAATGGCGGTGGATGTTGGTACGCGCACCGTCCACGGTGTTGCGTTCGTCGTCCGGGCGGGTCGCGTCCACCCAGCGCCGCAACACCTGCAGCGGCTTGGGGATCAGCACCGCCATCCGGCGGGCGAACGGTGTCAGCAGGCCTGCCGGGTCGTTGCTGGTCCAGTCGCCCGCCATGTAGGCCTCACCGAAGCCGATCTTGGCGTCCACGCCTAGCCGGTGGAAGAAGTCGTCCGGCCGGATCAGCCGCATCACCGGGCCGCCGAGACCGATGCGTTCCCCGCCGGGGAAGGCGACCTGCACCGGCAGGCGGCGCACGGCCTGGCGGAACAGCCGCTCGGCGAGCCACGCCCGGACGGCGGACCGGGACGGCGTGGTCAAACCGGGTGAGAGTTCAATCGCGGTAGCGGTCACTGGACACCTTCCTGCGGAACGTGGGGTGGTCGTTTCACAATCGGCACCTTGCGCAGCCACAGTGCGATGCCGTGCCGACGGATCAGGGCGCTGACCAGCCGGGTGATCAGCGGGCGGTTGGCGACCGCGCGGACGATCTCCGGCGTGCTCGCGGGCCTGCGCACGCCGCGCAGGGTGGCGATCAACGGCGTCTGCCCGTGCTGGGTCAGCCGGATCGTCAGCGCCAGCCGTTCGCCCGGTTCGGGCAGCCGCATCCGGTAGTCGCCGCCCATCTGCTGGAACGGCGACACGTAGAACTCCTTGGCGGTGACGGCGTAGTCGTGCTCGTCGGTGTCGAGCAGGTAGCAATGCCGTTCGCCATATGTGTTGTGGACCTCGGCGACCACGCATGCCAGTGACCCGTCCGGCCGGTGGCACCAGAACACGCTGATCGGGTTGAACACGTGCCCGAGCACGCGCGCGTTGGCCAGCATCAGCACCTGGCCGCCTTCGAGGTCGATGTGGTGGCGGCCCAGCCACGCGTCCAGGTTGTCCCTGATGGACTTCGCGGGGTCGCCCAAGTGGTCCCGGCCTTCGAAGTGGGCGAACGGCCGCAGCCACCACGGCAACCGGGGCAGGTGGTCCAGGTCGACCAGCCACATGTAGACGCGGTGCCGGAACACCCGGCGCGGCGGGACCTGCCGGACGTGCTCGACCTCGGCCAGGTACAGCGCCGCCGGGTTCCGGGTTGCCGTGTCTGGGGCGGTCACCAGGTCGCTCCGAGAGCGGCCGCCGCGCGTACACCGGAAGCGCAGCCGTCTTCGTGGAACCCCCAGCCGTGGTACGCGCCGGCGAACGCGACCCTGTCCGTGTCGAGCTCCGGCAGGCGGCGTTGCGCGGCAACGGAAGCGGGGGTGTACACCGGGTGCTCGTAGACCATCTTGGCCAGTACGGCGTGCTCGGGGATCCGGCCGGTCGCGTTCAGCGTGACCACGTAGTCCAGCGGCTCGGCCAGCCGCATCAGCCGGTTCATGTGGTAGCTGACCAGCACCGGGGCGTCGTCGTCGGCGCAGGCCGCCTTCAGGTAGTTCCACGACGCCGCCGCCCCCGAGGTGGCCGGCAGCAAGGACGCGTCAGTGTGCAGCCACGTCTCGTTGCGTGAGTACGTGAACGCCCCGAGCACCTCGCGCTGGCTCGCCGTCGGGTGTGTCAGCATGGCCAGCGCTTGATCGGGATGAGTCGCGATCACCACGCGGTCGACGCGGTGTGCCTGTCCACTGTCGTCGCGGATCTCCACACCGTCGTCGCGGACGGAGACCGCGCGGACCGGTGTACTCACGTGCACGGCGGACAAGTTCTTGGCCGTACGCTCCACATAGTTGCGTGAACCGCCGACGACCGACCGCCACTGCGGAGAACCCGTCACCGACAGCATCCCGTGGTTGGCGAGGAACGCGAACAGGTACCGCGCCGGGTACTCCCGTGAGACCCGGGGACCGGCCGACCACACCGCGGAGACCACGGGCAGTACGAAATGCTGCACGAAGTACTCCGAGTAACCCCCGATGGTCAGGAAAGCCCCCAGCGTGACGTCCTCCAGCGACTCGTCGCTGAGTACCCGCCTCGCGTGCCGGTGAAACCGTGTGACCTCGGCCAACATCCTCAGGTACCGCGGCCGGAGGTTGTCCGCCCGCGGGAACAGGCCGGGCAGTCCCTTGGCGCCCGCGTACTCCAGCCCGCACCCAGCACATCGGACACTCATGGACATCTCGGTCGGCTGCGTGTCCACATCGAGCTCATCGAACAGCCGCAGCAGATTCGGGTACGTCCGGTCGTTGTGCACGATGAAACCGGTGTCCACGGCCACCACGCCACCGTCCGGCGTGGACACGTCCTGCGTGTGCGCGTGCCCGCCCAGTCGCGACTCGGACTCGAACAAGATCACATCGTAACGGCGTTGCAGCAGGTAGGCGGCTGTGAGTCCGGCGACACCCGCGCCTATGACAGCCACTCGGTTCGGTAGCACGCCGGTCATTCGGAGCCGGGCTGGCCCCGGTTTGGCGGTTCACCAATCCGAGCCGTGGGTCACGTCGAACCACAGGTGGACGAAAGGGGTAGCTGTGCGCGTGGCACCTGAGCTGGTTGGACTGGTCGAACGGCTGCTGGGGGCGAAGATCCCGGTGGGTGTGCTGGCGTGGGACGGCAGCAGGGCGGGCAGCCCGGACGGGCCGTGTGTCGTGCTCAACTCACGGCGGGCGCTGCGGCACGTGCTGTGGCACCCGGGTGAGCTGGGCCTGGCCAGGGCGTATGTGACCGGTGACCTGGATGTCGACGGCGACCTGGCGGAGGGACTGAGCCGGTTCTGGCGGCTGGGGCGCTCGATCAAGCCGTCGCCGAGGGACTGGGCGGAGATCGTGAAGCTGGCGGTCCGGCTGGGCGTGATCGGCCCGAGGCCCAAGCCCCCGGTGGCCGAAGCCCGCCTCGGTGGCAGGCTGCACACCCGAAGCAGGGACCGCGCGGCGATCGCGCACCACTACGACCTGTCGAACGACTTCTACCAGCTGCTGCTCGACGAGAGCATGGCCTACTCGAGCGGCTACTGGACCTCCGGCGCGGCCTCGCTCGCCGAGGCGCAGGCGGCGAAGCTGGACCTGATCTGCCAGAAGCTGGACCTGCGGCCGGGGATGCGACTGCTGGACGTCGGCTGCGGCTGGGGCTCGCTGGTTGTGCACGCGGCCAAGCACTACGGAGTGCACGCCACGGGGATAACGCTGTCCGCGCAGCAACGCGAACACGTGCTGAAGCGAGCCGAGGGTCTCACTGTGGACGTCCGGCTGCAGGACTACCGGGAGCTGGCCGACGAGCCGTTCGACGCGGTCGCGTCGATCGAAATGGGCGAGCACGTGGGGGAGGAGAACTACCCCACCTACGCGGCGACCCTGTACCGGATGCTGAAGCCCTCGGGACGGCTCGTGCTCCAGCAGATGTCCCGCGGTGCGGTGGCGCCGGGCGGCGGCGCGTTCATCGAGACGTACATCGCGCCGGACATGACCATGCGCCCGATCGGGTCGACGCTGAACCACCTGGCGGCAGCGGGCTTCGAGATCAGGGACGTGCACGCGATGCGCGAGCACTACGTGACCACGTGCCACGCGTGGGCGGAAACCCTGGAGAAGCGCTGGGACGAAGCGGTGAAGCTGGTCGGCCAGGAGCAGGCCAGGATCTGGCGGCTGTACATGGCAGGCGGTGCGCTGGCGTTCGCCGAGAACAGGATGGGCGTAGACCAGGTCGTGGCGGTCAGGACGACGGTGGACGGCCGAAGCGGCATGCCTTCCGTACGGGAGCAGCTCACGAGCGTGGTGGACTGAGTCTCGCCCCGAGCGGTATGCCTGCTCGTCGTGGCTTGGCGTGGCCGAAGGATGCCTTTCAGTACACGTGTTGCCGGTAAACGTGGTGGAGTGAGCACATGTTCCTGTTGAACCTTGCGGTCAGTGCGGGTGCGGTTGCCGTGTTGCTCGGGGTGGTGTTCGCCATCTCGGTGCGCCGCGGACGGCACGACTTGATCGATGTCGCGTGGGGTCTCGGGTTCGCGGTGGTCGCCGCGGTGTCCTGGGCGATGGGTGCACAGCCGGGGTGGCTGATCGCCGTGCTCACGATCGTGTGGGGCGTGCGGCTGGGGATCCACATCGGACTGCGCAATCGCGGCAAGCCGGAGGACCCGCGTTACGTGGCGATCCGCAAGCGGGCGAAGGGAAACCCGAACCTGCACCTGGCGCTGAAGGTGTACCTGCTGCAGGGCGTGATCCTGCTGTTCGTGTCGCTGCCGGTCCAGGTCGCCCAGTACACCGCGGCACCGCCGGTCTGGCTCACGGTCATCGGCGCACTGGTGTGGCTGGCCGGGTTCGGCTTCGAGACGATCGGCGACTGGCAGCTGAGCCGGTTCAAGTCCGACCCGGCCAACAAGGGCAAGCTGATGACGACGGGCCTATGGAGGTACACCCGGCACCCGAACTACTTCGGTGACGCGGCCGTCTGGTGTGGACTGTACCTGCTGGCGTGCGGGAGCTGGGCAGGCGCGGCCACGGTGTTGTCACCGGTGCTGATGACCTGGCTGCTCACCAACGGTTCGGGGAAACCGTTGACCGAGAAGCACATGCGCAAGTCCCGGCCGGACTACGCGGCATACGCCGACCGGACGAGCGGGTTCTTCCCACTGCCACCCAAGCGGGCCTAGCTTCACACTCCTGCCTGAACACGTCGCCAACGCGGTGTTCGCGTTGACCGCGGGCGACCTGTCACACACAACAGCAGTGCACATCCTCCAGCCCGACCGCTACCTCGGGCAGCAGGCCCGTGATCACGACCTCGGCGGTGCCCATGACGAACGCGCTCACGCCATGGCCACCAGTGCCAGTGACATCACGCGGTCCCGTTGGGGCTGTCGATCCCGTCGGCGCCGGGGTCGCCGCGGCCTTCCTGCGTTGGTGTTCACCGCCGTCGACCTGGGCGCGAGCAGCGGCCGGTTGATGCTGAAGACCGTGGACGGCGAGATCGCACTGACGGACCCCCTGCCCGCCTTGCCGCCGAGGTCGGCGCAGCGGCGGCCCGACAGCGCCACCGACCGGGTAGAGACACCATGGAAGGGCTGTGTCTTCGTACCCGGCTGTCCGGAAGCGGCACCGGCAGGTCCGATATGGACAGAGGAACGTTGCGAGGACTCGTTGTCCAGTGGCGCGGGAAATCGAAGCCTGTGGGCAACGGCGTCAGCGTTCCCGGTCGGCGAAGAAGTTGTGGGCTCGTTTGACCAGGTCGGGGCGGGTTTCCGCGATCTTCGGCAGGGTGTTGGCGAGCACGACGTCGATGTCCGGTATGCACGCCGGGACGGTGAAGCCACCCTCGGCCATTCGCAGCCACGCGTCGGCCACGAGTTCGGGCACCGCCTGGTACGCGGTGTCCGGTCGCCAGTGTTCCGCGAGGATGACCGCCAGGTCGTCGCCGTGGTGGGGAGTGCCGAGCACGGTGCAGATCAGCCCCCAGAAGTGCGGGCTCGTGGCGATCCACGCGTGACTGGCCAGTTCGCGGAAGTCGAACTGGTCCGGCCGCGCACGCACGGCGTCGAACACCGCCCTGGCGATCAAGTCGCTCGCGTGGCCCTCGTCGTGGAAGTGAGCGAGCACCCGCAAGTACTCGTCCTGGTCGTTGCGGTCCGTCCACTCGGTGGCGAAAAGGCCGAGCAGGGCTTCGACGTGGGTCGTCGCCCGCCCGGATCGGCTCACCACCGTCAATATGCCGTGGTCGAAGCCGTTGCTGTACGGCCGTAACGCGTTCAGCTTGAGATCTTCGTCCTCGTCGCAGAGGAAGTGCGCCTCCTGCTCCATGGCCAGCGGATCGGCGTACACGAACTGCCCAGCCGCCACCTCGCGGTTGCGCCACCACTCGACGTCGAGCCACTCGGGGTCACCGGGATCCGCGTACGAGCTGGGAACGAGCTCTATGTCACGGTTGTCGCCGTTCCACACCCGGTGCAGCGTGAAGGCGTCGACGAAAGCCTGCCAGTCCTCGGGTGTCAGCGTTGCCTTCCACAGCCGCGTGTACTTGTTCCACGCTGGGACCACGCTGTCCGGCTGACGGCACAGTTCGCTGACGCGCACGACGTCGCTCAGCGAAGTCGTCAGGAGCAGCAGGTTGGCCCGGTAGATGGCGAAGCGTTCCGGCGTCGACAGCGCCATCGGGGCGTATTCCGTGTAGCGCGCTCGCAGTTGAGCGTGGTCCGCCGCACGGAACAGTTCCTCGGTAAGTAGACCGGGTGAGGGGTCGGTGGATCTTTCTACAAGGAAACCCAGGATCGATGTGCGATTCGACAGTGGTACGAAGGACAGTAGGGCGTAGAGCTCGCTGTCGTCGACCGCGGACGACCGGCGGCTCACGACCCGGCGGGGCAGGTCGGACAGCACGTTCCAGATGTGCCGGGCCACCAGGTACTCGCCGAAGGTCGCGTGCAGGAACTCGTAGGTGTACAACGCTTGCGAGTCGCGTGTCGCTCGCGATCGCTGCACGAAGAAGAACCGGCCCAAGGCGATCACACCCGCGCTGAGCGCCGAGCGGATGCCCGCCGAGGACACGGGTGCGTCCTGGAACACCGCGAGGTCCTTGTCCAGGTCGGCTTCGGTCACCCACTGGCTGCCGCGGTTGAACATCGCGAACGCCACAATGGACAGTCGCTCCAGCTCGTCCTGGATCGCCTGTGCCAGTTCGGTGTCCGTGCGGTGGCTGCCCTCCTTGGCGACTTCGCGGCTGGCGAACCTGGTCAGCAGCCGTTCGTAGAGTTCCGCCTCGTCGAGCTGCGCGCCGGCCTGCTGCAGCGGGTTTCCCTCAGCGTCGTACAGGGCGAGCATCAGCAGGAGCAGGGGATGGGCGGACAGGTCCTCGTACCGCTGCACGGTCGCCAGGTCGAGCGGCCGCAGGCCGTGCGCCTCGAAGTGACCGATGTTGTTGTGCCGCCAGATGTCCAGCCACTGCCGCTTCTGCTCGTCGGTGAACTCCGTCAGCCGGACCACCACGCTGTCAGCGGGCAGTGCCGCCCGGTTGGCCACGCTGATCCGGCTGGTCACCACGAACGCGACGGGCAGGTCCACGTCCGCGCGGTCACGCTGGAACCGGGCGATCCTGGTCAGGTAGTCCGTCTGGTTCACGCCGGTGGCCTGCAGCAACTCGTCGAACCCGTCCAGCAGCACCACCGGCAGCGCCCGCGGCGCGGAGCGAACCAGCGACGGCCAGCTGACGTCCTCCTTCAGCGCCCGTTTGATCGCGTGCTCGATCTGGTCGAGCACATCCGCGTCGGCGGGCGCCTCACGCAGCTCCACGCGCACGACCAGGTAGTCACTGGCCGGTAATCGGGCAGCCAGGACCTTGGTCAGCAGGGATTTGCCGGAGCCGGGATCGCCGAGCACGAGCAGCGGCGCGGCCCATGCGGCAGGTGACGTCAGGTAGCCGACGATGAAACGGTACATGTCCGTACGCACCTGGCGGGACTCCCACCACGCCTTCTGCGCGACGAACGCCGTCGAACCGCCGTCGTTGACCTGGAAGAACGGGTCGATGTAGCTGGTGCTCAGCAACGGGATCGTCAGCCCGCCCGGTGCGTCACCCGAGTCGAGGATCGGGTGGTTCAGCGCCGACTGGTAGCGCAGCGTGAGCTCCTGCCGTTGCGCGGTCGGTGTGTCACCGGTCGACAAGGACACGAGGGAATCCGAAAGGCGCCGCAACGCCACGCCCAATGTCCCACGGGTCGCCTGGGCGTCCAGCCTGGCGACCCAGAAGCCGACTTCGGGACAGTCGACGGCGAGACGCCGAAACAGTTCTTCGTAGCGACGCACGGACTGCTTCGGAAGTGCCGTCACCTTTTCCAGCGCCCGATCCTGCGCGGTCTCGGTCAGGTCGTCCCACAAAGCCAGCCGTTGGACCAATCGCGCCAATTCCGCCGCCAGCCGCTGGTACCACGCGAGCAATATTGTCACGAAGGACTCGTACGGCTGGTCCGGTGTCAGCAGCGGTACGGCGGCGTCGTGAATCGTCGCCGGCGAATTCTCCTGAAGGACGAGCTGGCGCTGCCGGGTCATGTCGAGTGACTTCGTCGTGAACGGGATGCCCAGCTCGTCGAACGCCTCGAAGAACGCGACGATCACGATCACCGAATGGGCCGCGTGCAGACGTCGGGTCCGGTCGATCCGGGAGCTGCCGCGCCGCTGCGAGACCGCGCCCGCCAGTTCGCCCGACAGCCGGATGAACTCGGCTTTCGCGTCGAACCAGCTCAGCAGATCCGACACCGACAGCACCGAGCCGCCGAGCAACGCGGTCCCCAGAATGCCGTCGAGTGCTTTGACAATCTTGGAATCGTTGCCGCCAAGCAGTTTCACGGCGTCCGCGTAGGTGAACGTGGCCACCGGACCATCATGCCGAACGCCCCCGGAACGTGTCCCGGGGGCGTCCGGTGGTGGTCGTCAGCCGCCGCTGCGGCGGCTGGTGAAGTTGCGGTGGTTCGGCACCGACTGGCTGCGCAGGTTCTGCACGTTGCCGTACGTCTTGACCTGCGGTTTCGCCGCCCTGCGCTCGGCTCGGCTGAGCTTCGGCGCGTCCTCGGCCTCGTCACGGGCCTCGATCGGCTTCATGAACGACAGGCCCTCCGCGGCCTTCTTGTCCGCTGCCTTCTTGCTGTTCTTCTTCGAGTTCGCGGCCATGCGGAACCTCCTGGAAAGGGTGAATGAGGGGAAGGTCGCGCGGCGAGACGACAGCCTGCGACGACCTGGATTACTCAACCTGAATGCGCAGTCCGCGCGGAGGTTCTCAGATGCCCATGGCACGACCATA
Source organism: Kibdelosporangium phytohabitans (assembly GCF_001302585.1). Taxonomy (GTDB): domain Bacteria; phylum Actinomycetota; class Actinomycetes; order Mycobacteriales; family Pseudonocardiaceae; genus Kibdelosporangium; species Kibdelosporangium phytohabitans. The sequence goes on from NZ_CP012752.1 coordinate 4,630,164, forward strand.
GCAGCGCCCCTCGCGGGGCGCACCATGATTAACCGACGGGGATGGCTATGGCGGTGATCACCAGGCCGTCGCCGACGATCCACCGGCCGGTGAACCCGCCGACCTGCTCACCTGCGATGACCGGCCCCGGCACCAGCAGTTCGGCCTCGAACGTGCCGTCCACGGCCAGGGTGATCGACGCCTCCTCGAAGCCGAGCCACCTGTGCGTCAGCGGGTACCAGGCCTTGTAGACGGTCTCCTTGGCGCAGAACAGCATCCGGTCCCAGTGCACCGAGCCGTCCGCCGCCGTGAGCTCGGCCAGCCTGACCTTCTCCTCGTCACGGGAGATCACGCCGAGCACGCCTTCGGGCAGCGGCCCGTGCGGCTCCGCGTCGATCCCGAGCGTGTGGATGTCAGCCTTAAGAGCGACCACCGCGGCCCGGTACCCGGCGCAGTGCGTCATGCTGCCCACGACACCGTCCGGCCAGCGCGGGGCGCCGCGTTCGCCGTTGAGCAGCGGCGCCGGTGGGATTCCCAGTTCGGCGAACGCCTGCCGGGCGCAGTACCGGACTGTGGCGTACTCGCGGCGCCGCTTGTCCACCGCTTTGGCGACGTGCTCCGCCTCCTCGGGGAACATCGTCGACTCGGCGGCGTCGGTGACGGTGTCCCGGCTGGCCACGCCCGCGGGCATCAGCTTCTCGATCACGGCGCCACCCGCACCGGCAGCACGGGCTTGAGCAGCTTGTCGGGCAGGCCACGCGGCTTCCACTCGCGCGGGTAGCCCAGCGAGACCTCCTCGAACGGCACGCCGTCGTACACCGTGTGCCGGGGGATGTGGAGGTGGCCGTACACCACGGTCGCGGTGTTGAAGCGGGTGTGCCAGTCGCCTGACAACTCCGTGCCGCACCACTGGGCGAAGTCGGGGTAACGCAGGATGCGCGTCGGCTGCCTGACCAGCGGCCAGTGGTTGACCAGCACCAACGGCACGTCCGGGCCGCACGCCGCGAGCCTGCGTTCGGTCTCCTCGACGCGGGCGCGGCACCAGTCGTCGATCCCCGGGTACGGGTCCGGGTGCAGGAAGTACTCGTCGGTGCAGACGATCCCGGCCTCCTGGGCCTTCGCCAGCGACTCCTGCTTGGTGTGCACGCCATCGACCCGGAAGGAGTAGTCGTACAGCGCGAACAGCGGCGCGATCCGCACCGGCCCGCCGTCGCCCGTCCACACCGGGTACTCGTCCTCGGGGGTGAGCACGCCGAGCCTGCGGCACATCTCGACCAGGTACTCGTAGCGCCGCACGCCACGCAGCTGCACCGGGTCCTTCGACGTGGTCCACAGCTCGTGGTTGCCCGGCACCCAGATCACCGTGTCGAACCGCGATTTCAACAGGCCGAGCGCCCACTCGATGTCGGTGGTCGTCTCGGCGACGTCGCCCGCCACGATCAACCAGTCGCCAGGGTTGTCCGGCCGCAGGCCCTCGAGGATCGGCCGGTTCTCCGCATGGCCGACATGCAGGTCGCTGATGGCCAGCAGTTGTGGTGTCGTGCTCACGCGTCCGAGCTTAGCGAGCGTGATCGGCGCGAACGGTTCTTTCGCTGTGACGCCCGCCTCTGGTACACCGTTGACGACGTCCAACGCCGCCGCCACCGACCTGGATGCGAGGCACAGTCGATGGCGCTCGAACGGCGGAAGTTCCTGGTAGGAGGCGCGGCGACCGCGTACTTGACGACGGCTGGCAACGCCGAGGCGAGCGTGCCGCGACTGTGGGACGAGTTCGTGGCCAACCCCTACGACCACCCGCAGATCCCCAACGTCGCGTACGCGGGCTACCGGATGGGTGAACGGCCGCCTGCCAGACCCGCACGTACGAACGTCCTGCGGTACGGCGCCAAGCCCGACGGATCGGCGGACGCCTCAGCGGCGATCAACCGTGCGATCGATGACGTCGGACGCGCGGGCGGCGGCGTGGTGTACCTGCCGGACGGCACGTTCCGGATCGACGACATCATCGAGATCGGCTACGACAACGTGGTCCTGCGCGGTGCGGGCAGCGGACGCACCACGCTGTTCGCCACGCGCTCACTCGAGCAGATCGTGGGCATCAACCGCAGCCGCTACGGCAGCGAGAATTCGGCGTGGAGCTGGTGCGGCGGGCTGGTCTGGGTGTGCCACCGCGACCGGCGCCGCGCCCTGATCGACGCGATCAAGGCACGTCAGTGGCCGCTGGAGGGCTGGATCGGCAACGAAGGCGCCGACTCCGGCGTGATCACCGCGCTCACCGGCGCCGTGCCACGCGGCTCGTTCACGACCACGGTCGCCGACGCCGCGGGCCTCGCACCGGGGCAGCGCGTGTTGCTGCAGGTCGACGACGATCCGGCACACGGCCTGCTCAAGCACCTGTGCGGGGACATCCCGGGCACGTCGTCCTACGTCTGGACGGGCAAGACGAAGCTGCTGTCGTACAAGCCGTTCCAATGGCCGGTCCGAGTCGCTGCTGCCGACGGCGCACGGATCACCCTGGCCCAGCCGTTGCCCATCGAGCTGCGCCCGGAATGGAACGCCCGGCTGACCACAAGCGCGCCCGCGATCACCGGGGCAGGCGTCGAGGGCTTGACCATCCGGATGGTCAAGACCGTGCGGCCGGCTCACCTGCAGGACAAGGGCTACAACGGGCTGGTGTTCCAGTGCGCGTGGGACTGCTGGGCGGATGATGTGTCTGTTGTGGACAGCGACAACGGGTTCCTGCTGGTCGCGGCCAAGGGCGTGACCCTGTCGCGGACCCGGGTCAGCGGCCGCGGGCAGCACCACTCATATGCGTGCCGTGAGCAGTCGCACGACAACTTGGTCGAGGATTTCGTCATCGGCGAGTTCACCGAACCGCCGACGCCGGGCTCCGGCCACCACGGCATCAACGTGGAAGGCCTGTCGTGCGGGAACGTCTGGTCGCGCGGGCGGATGGGCGCGGGGACGTTCGACACCCACCGGGGGTTGCCTTTCGGCAACGTGCGAACTGATGTGACGATCGTCAACGACGGCGCACACGGCGGCAGCGCCGACGCGGGACCCTTGTACGGCGCGCGATTCGCGCACTGGAACATCACCGTGCTCAACGGGCGGGCCGGGTGCGTCAAGATCGACAACGTCGCTCCGAGCAGCGCGACCGTTGGTATATCTACGGTTCGCGAGTTCGGTCAGGTCGACCGCCCGGACTTCACCGGGCCGCTGCAGTCCAAGCTGGAGAGCTACGGCGACACCGCCGTGACACCGGCGAACCTGCACAGCGCCCAGCGCGCTTTGCGGGGTTTCGTACCGAGGTAGCGCGAAACTGGTCTAAAAAGATCAATGCATCGGTTGTGCCGGACACCGGGATGCGGGTACCTCTATGGGTAGAGGTTTGTTGCTACAGCTGGGAGATCCGGCATGATCACCGGTACGGACCGCCAACCATGGCGGTTGATCAGCGTGCCCGCGCTCGTCGCGGCCGTCCTGCTCACCTTCCTCGCCGGTCTGCTGTGGTTACTCGGCATGCCCGACGCCGCTCTACTGTGGACGGTCGCGGCCGCGGCCGGGATCGCCCCGCTGACCGTGTGGGCGACCGAGGACCTGGTGACCGAGCGCCGGGCGGGCGGCGCGCTGCTGACCATCCCGGTGGTCGTCGGCGCGCTGCTGGCCGGGGTGCACGAAGCCGGCGCGGCGGCGGGGATGCTGGCGTGCGTGCTGCGTGGCGTCGAAGTGCTGGTGCGCGAGCGTGCCCGCCGCGAGGTCGCGGTGCTGGCCCGTGCGGCGGGCGAGACCAGGATCCACACAGGTGACCGGGTCACGGTGACGACCGGCGAGATCATCCCGGTGGACGGCAGGCTGCTGTCGGACGCGGTGCTCGACGAGTCGCCGCTGTCCGGTGATCCGATCAGGGTGCGCCGCAAGGAAGGCGAACCGGTCCGCAGCGGCGCGGTCAACGTGGGCGACCCGGTCGACTTGATCGCGACCGTGCCGGACACCGAGGGAACGTGGGCGGCGATGTCGCGCCTCGCGCACCGCGCGGTCACCGACGGCGCCCAGCCGTTGCGGCGAGCGAACCGTGCCGCACTCGTCTACGCCCCGCTGGCCGTCGTGGCTGGGGCCGTGGTGTGGCTCGTGACAGGAAACCCGCTCGCCGGGTTCGGCGTGCTCGCGGTCGCCGCGTCCGCCCCGGTGCTGCTCGCCGTGCCGTTGTCGCTGGCAGCGGGCCTGACGAGGGCCGCGCGGCACGGCGTCGTCGTCGGCGACGCCGGCGTCCTCGAACGGATGGCGCGGACGCGGATCGGCGTCGTCGACGCCTCCGGCGTGATGTATTCGGGCACCTTGTCGGTGTCCGGGGTCGTCGCCGCGCCGGGCTGGCTGACCAACGACGTGCTCGCCTGCGCGTCCTCGGCGCACCGCATGCGTCCGGACGCGTTCGCCGGGGCGGTGGCCCGCGCCGCGAAGGCCGCCGGCATCGGCAGTGGCGCCCACCTGGGCAAAGTGACGTTCGCCGATGCACAGCCGGACGGATCGCACGACTGGGTCAAGGTGGCGCTGGCGCGTGCCGGCCTGGACTGCGCGAGCGTCGCGTGGGTCGCGGTCGACGGCCAGCCGGTCGGCGCGCTGATCGTGCGTGACGAGGTCAGGCCGGACGCCGCCGAGTCGCTGCGTGCCCTGCGGCGTGCCGGGATGCGCAGGCTGGTGCTGGTGACCCGCGAGAACCTCAACGACCCCGGCGATGTCGGCGTCGTGCTGGGCGTGGACGAGTTGTGGACGCGGTGCGGCACGGCCGACAAGGTCGAACGTGTCCGTGAGGAGCGCCGTCGCGGTCTCACGCTCATGGTCGGTGACGATCCCGCTGTCGGTGCGGCTGACGTCGGCGTCGCGCTGAGTGGTCGCGGTGCGTGCGTCGCGGACGTGGTCATCGCGGACGGCCAGGTGGCCCGCCTCGCCGACGCCCTGCGGACGGCCCGCCGGACCCGGTGGATCGGCCTGCTGGCCACCGCAGGCGGGCTGGCGATCGTCGCGGCCGGGATGGCCGCCGCCACGCTGGGCTGGCTGGCGCCACTGCTCGCGGTGCTGGTCAGGGCAGGTGTCGACGGTCTGGTGATGGGCTCGGCGTTGCAGGCGCTGAAGGCCGGGCGGCCCAAGGTGGAGCCGTACCACCCCGAGCCCGATCACCTCAGCCAGGTCCGCCACGCGGTGCGCCAGGCGGCCGACGAGCTGTCCACCGGCTTCACACCACAGGCCCAGCAGTCGGTGCTGCGGGCGTACCACCTGATGGCCGACCACGTGGTGCCCGCGCAGCGCACGGGCGAGATCGAGCGGCAGGTCCGCAGGCTCGGCGCGCACCTGACGACACCGAACGCCCAGGTGGACGACATGCGGGCGACCTTGTACGGCCTCAACGCGGTCCTCAACGAACGGCTGATCGCCGCCCAGCGTCAACGCGTTTGAGGGCAGTCCAAGGAGCGATTCACTTCACACTCTGAAAATTTACAGGCTCTGAAACTTTCTCGGTACCGTGGTCGTCATGACCGAGGAGGGGCCGCAGCCGTTGGGCCTGCGCGAGCGCAAGAAGCTCGAAACACGGGCCAAGCTGGCGAAGATCGCCATCAGGCTGGCGGCCGAACGCGGCCTGGAGAACGTCACCGTCGACGACATCGCGGGTGAGGCCGGGGTGTCCGCGCGGACGTTCTTCAACTACTTCCCGAGCAAGGAAGACGCCATCCTGCTGCCCGACCACGACCCGGTCGGCCAGACGCACGCGTTCGCCGCGGCGATGCTCGCCGCACCGGCCGGGCTGAACCCGCTGCGGGCGTCCGCGCTGGCGATGCGGCCGTACGTGGCGAGGTTCGACGACGAGCGGGAGGACTGGCTCACCCGCATCTCGATCATCGAACGCGACCCGGGACTGATGGTGAAGCTGTTCGCCTCCCAGAGGGAGACCGAGGCCATCCTCGTCGAGGCGCTCGCCAAGCGGACCGGCCTCGCCGCGACCGACCTCTATCCCCGGTTGCTCTACCGGGTCATCGGTGGGGTCGTGCAGGCCACCACCCAACGCTGGCACGAACTGGGGGGCTCGGTCGCGCTGACCGAGTTGTTCGACGCGGCGATCGATTCGATCGACGCGGGTTTGCCCGTGCCGTCCGGCACGGCCGTCTTTGAGGGGAAATCATGACAGTCACGGCAGATCCGCCTGCCGACGGCGTGAAACTCAGTCGGGGGCAAGTCGTCCAGGCACTGTCCGGCCTGATGATGGGGCTGTTCGTCGCCATCCTCGCGGGGACCGTCGTGGCCAACGCGCTGCCACGGATCGTCGCGGACCTCGGCGGTTCGCAGTCGTCCTACACCTGGGTGGTCACCACCGAACTGCTCGCGATGACCGCGACGGTGCCGCTGTGGGGCAAGCTGTCCGACCTGTACAACAAGAAGCTGCTGATCCAGCTGTCACTGCTGATGTTCGTGATCGGTTCGCTCGTCGCCGGGTTCTCCCAGGACATCGGCACGCTGATCGCCAGCCGCGTCGTGCAGGGCGTCGGCGCCGGTGGCCTGACCGCGCTGGTCTCGGTCGTGATGGCCGCCATGGTCTCGCCTCGTGAACTCGGTCGCTACATGGGCATCTTCGGCGCCGTGTTCGCGGTCGGCACGGTCGCGGGCCCGCTGATCGGTGGTGTCATGGTCGACACCTCGTGGCTGGGCTGGCGCTGGTGCTTCTTCCTGGGCGTGCCGTTCGCCGCGCTGGCGATCCTGCTGCTGCAGCGCACGCTGAAGCTCCCGACAGTCAAGCGGGAAGGCGTGAAGGTCGACTACCTCGGCGCGTTCCTGATCATGCTGGGCGTGTCGACCCTGCTGGTGTGGACGTCGCTGGCCGGCCACCAGTTCGACTGGTTGTCCGGGTGGTCGTTCTTCCTGGTCGGTGCCGGTGTCGTGGTGCTCGCGCTGGCCGTGTGGGTGGAGTCGCGGGTGGCCGAGCCGATCGTGCCGCTGAGCATCTTCCGCAACCGCACGGTCACGCTCACCACGATCGTCAGCTTCCTCGTCGGTGTCGCGATGTTCGGTGGCACGGTGTTCCTGTCCCAGTACTTCCAGTTGTCACTGGGCAAGTCGCCGACCGTCGCCGGCCTGATGGGCCTGCCGATGATCTTCGGTCTGCTGGTCTCGTCGACCGTGTCCGGCCAGCTGATCAGCAAGACCGGCAAGTGGAAGGTGTACCTGGTCCTCGGCGGGATCCTGATGGTTGCCGGGTTCGCCCTGCTCGCCACGATCGACCGGGGCACCAGCATCGTGCTGCTCAGCGCGTACATGGTGGTGCTCGGAATCGGCGTGGGCATGCTGATGCAGAACCTCGTGCTGGTCGCGCAGAACGACGTGGCCGCCCACGACCTGGGTGCGTCCACGTCGGTGCTGACGTTCTTCCGCAGCCTCGGCGGCACGGTCGGCGTCAGCGTGCTGGGCGCGGTCCTGGCCAACCGGCTGACCAGCGAGGTCACCTCGCACCTCGGCCCGTTGCCGGACGGCGGCGGCACGTCGGCGGTGCCGGACCTCAACCTGCTGCCCCCGGAGATCGCCGCCGTGTTCCGCGACGCCTACGGCGTGGCGACCAGTTCGATCTTCCTGTACTGCCTGCCGTTCGCGGCGCTGGCCGTCCTGGTGGTCTTCTTCATCAAGCAGATCCCGCTCAAGACCCAGACCGGCGACGAACGACTGGCGCAGGAGTCCGCGGCAGCGGCCGCGGCGGACTGATTGCCTCGTGAGTGGTTGGTCCGGTTACAGCCGGACCAACCACTCACGAGGCTTCTTAGTAGGGTTGGGCTGTGATCCCGGTTGTACTCCTCACCGGCTTTCTCGGCTCCGGCAAGACGACACTGCTCAACCACCTGCTCAGCTCCGCGCGCGGGACCAGGATCGGCGTGATCGTCAACGACTTCGGGCAGGTCAACGTCGACGCGATGGCGGTCGCCGGCCAGGTCGACTCGATGATCTCGCTCGGCGACGGCTGCCTGTGCTGCGTGGCCGACACGTCCGACATCGACGAGATGCTCGGCAAGCTCGCGGGCGCCAAGCTGGACGTGATCGTCATCGAGGCCAGCGGGCTGGCCGACCCGCAGTCCATGGTCCGCAAGCTGCTGGCCAGCACCGACACCCGCGTCCGGTACGGCGGGCTGGTCACGGTCCTCGACGCGGTCGAGTTCGCCGGCACGCACGACCAGCACCCCGAGCTGGCCAAGGCGCTCAAGATCGCCGACCTGCTCGTGCTGAACAAGACCGACCGGGTCGAGTCGATCACCGACCTGGTCGGTCTCGTGCGAACGCACAACGGCGAGGCGCCGATCGTGCCGGTGACACACGGCCGCGTCGACCCGGAGCTGCTGTTCGACCGCGCGCCCGAACTGCCGGTCGCCCGTCAGCTCACGTTCGACGACCTGACCGACCACTCCGACCACGCGCACGCGGTGTACGACACGGTCACGTTCACGTCGGCCGAGCCGATGCACCCGGTCCTGCTGATGGACTTCATGGACAACCGGCCCGCCGGGCTCTACCGGATCAAGGGTTTCGTCTACTTCGCAGTGCCCGGCCACACCGACCGGTTCGGGATCCACACCGTCGGCAACTACCTGCGCTTCCACCGCTCGCCGTGGCCGCGCGGCACCAGGCCGGAGACCCAGCTCGTGCTCATCGGCAAGGACATCGACCCGGCCACGGCCGACTGGCTGGAAGCCTGCCAGCAGACCGGGCCGGTCGAGGTCGACGACATGCTGTGGGTGACGCGGTACCTGGACTCAGTCGACGCCCTGCATGAGCCTGCGCAGCAGGGGCCGCAGCCCGATGAGGATCAGGCCTAGCACGATCGCCGCGCCGCCCAGGATCCCGAAGTACGCGGGTTCGTTGTCGGCCGAGTAGTACGAGGCCAGCTCCCCGGCCGCCGAGGACCCGGCCGCCATCGACAGGAAGAACAAGGCCACCATCTGCGCCTGGAACGCCTTCGGCGCGAGTTTCGTGCTGACCGAGAGCCCGACCGGCGACAGGCACATTTCCGCGATCGCGAACACGATCAGCACCAATGCCAGGAAAAGCGGGTTCACCACTTTGCCAGAACCGGCCTGGACGACCGCGACCATCAGCAGGAACGCGATTCCCATCCCGATCACGCCGAGCGAGAACTTCACCGGGGTGCCCGGCTGGCGCCTGCCCAGTTTCGTCCAGAGGAACGCGAACAGCGGGGCGAGCACGATCACGGCTGCCGGTTCGATCGAGTTGAACGCCTCCGGCGTCATGTGGAATCCGAGACCGTCCAGATCCACCCGGGTGTCGGCGAAGATCGGCAGCACGGTGAACTGCTGCTGGAACAGCGACCAGAATCCGAAGCTGATGACGAACAGCGGGATGAACGCGTACACCCTGCTGCGCTCGACCGCCGTGATCTTCTTGCTGGAGAGAATGACGGCGAAATAGGCCACCGCGGCGGCGACAACCGTCCACGTCACGATTTTGGCCAGATTGTCCGGGCGGATCACACCGAAGACGACCAGCAGCGCGACCACCACGACACCGGCGGCGATGACCGCGAACGACAGGGTCCTCGCCCGGCCGGTCACCGGGTTGGGCACGACCTTCGCCTGCTCGCCGAGGTTGCGGCGGCCGAACCAGTACTGGACCAGGCCGAGCGCCATCCCGACCGCCGCCGCGCCGAAGCCGATGTGGAAGCCCCACTCGTCGCGCAGGTAGCCGGTGAGGATCGGGCCGAGCGTCGCACCGATGTTGATACCCATGTAGTACAGGGAGAACCCGGCGTCGCGGCGGGTGTCGTCCGCCGCGTAGAGCGTGCCGACCAGCGACGTCACGTTCGACTTCAGGCCGCCGGTGCCCAGGATCACCAGCAGCAGGCCGATGCCGACCCCGGTGAGGCCGGGGATGACCGCGAGCACGATGTGCCCGAGCATGATGGACAGTGCGCCGAAGAAGACCGTGCGTTCCGCGCCGAGCAGCCGGTCCGCGACCCAGGCGCCGCCGACCGACGCGAGGTAGGCGAGGCCGCCGTACGCACCGACGATGCCTGCCGCGGTGGCCTTCGGCAGGCCGAGACCGCCGTCAGTGACGCTGTAGTACAGGTAGAACGCAAGGATCGCCTGCATTCCGTAGAAGGAGAACCGTTCCCACAACTCGGTGCCGAACAGGTTCGCCAGCGCGCGGGGATGACCGAAGAAGCCGCGCTGAGGTGCTTTCGAAAACGCCGTTGTCACGTTTCGTCACCTTACGCCGATCAGACCACTTCGGCTCAACCCCCATCCGTAGGTGATCCCGGTGGGCGGCAGTGGTTGTGATAACACTTCCGGGTGGGCACGAGTGAGCCGTTCCGTGGCGCGGTACTGGAAGCCGTCCTCGAACGGATCACCTATGCCAACGAGGACACCGGGTACACCGTCGCCCGCGTCGACACCGGGCGCGGCGGGGACCTGGTCACTGTGGTCGGTGCGCTGCTCGGCGCCCAGCCGGGTGAATCCATCCGGATGCGCGGCCGGTGGGGCTCGCACCCGCAGTACGGCAAGCAGTTCCACGTCGACGACTACACCACCGTGCTGCCCGCGACCGTGCAGGGCATCCGCCGCTATCTCGGGTCCGGCCTGATCAAAGGGATCGGGCCGGTGCTGGCCGACCGGATCGTCGAGCACTTCGGCGTCGACGCGCTCGACGTGATCGAGCAGCAGCCGCAGCGGCTGATCGAGGTGCCCAAGCTCGGGCCGAAGCGCACGAAGCTGATCGCGGCGGCGTGGGAGGAGCAGAAGGCCATCAAGGAGGTGATGGTCTTCCTGCAGGGCGTCGGCGTCTCGACCTCGCTCGCGGTGCGGATCTACAAGCAGTACGACGACAAGTCCATCGACGTGGTGCGCACCGAGCCGTACCGGCTGGCCTCGGACGTGTGGGGGATCGGGTTCCGCACCGCCGACACGATCGCCAAGGCGGTCGGCATCCCGCACGACAGTCCACAGCGGATCAAAGCGGGCCTGCAGTTCACCCTTTCGGAGTCGACCGGCGACGGGCACTGCTACCTGCCCGAGCAGCGGCTGATCGCGGACGCGGTCAAGATCCTGCAGGTGGACACCGGCGCGGTGATCGACTGCCTGGCCGAACTGGTCGACGAGGAAGGCGTGGTGCGGGAGCTCGTGCCCGGTGAGGACAGCGAGGTGGACGACGTGGCGATCTACCTCGTGCCGTTCCACCGCGCCGAGATCTCACTGGCAGGTCGGCTGGCCAGGCTGCTGGAATCCGGTGCGGACCGGATGCCCGCGTTCGCCGGCGTCGACTGGGACCGCGCGCTCGCCTGGCTGCGCAAACGCACCGGGGCGCAGCTCGCGCCCGAGCAGGAACAGGCCGTCCGGTTGGCGCTGACGAGCAAGGTCGCCGTGATGACCGGTGGTCCCGGGTGTGGCAAGAGCTTCACCGTGCGATCCATTGTGGAGCTCGCGACGGCCAAGCAGGCCAAGGTCGTCCTCGCCGCGCCGACGGGCCGGGCCGCCAAGCGGTTGAGCGAGCTGACCGGGCACGAGGCCAGCACAGTGCACAGGCTGCTCGAGCTCAAACCCGGCGGCGACGCGGCCTACGACAGCGACCGGCCGCTGGACGCCGACCTCGTGGTCGTGGACGAGGCGTCCATGGTGGACCTGTTGCTGGCCAACAAGCTGGTCAAGGCACTCGCGCCGGGAACGCACCTGCTGCTGGTCGGCGACGTCGACCAGTTGCCGTCGGTCGGTGCCGGTGAGGTGCTGCGCGACCTGCTCGCCCAGGACACGCCCGTCCCGCACGTCCGGCTGACGCACATCTTCCGGCAGGCCCAGCAGTCCGGTGTGGTCACCAACGCGCACCGGATCAACGCGGGAGAGCACCCGCACACCAAGGGCCTCGATGACTTCTTCCTGTTCTCCGTCGACGACGTCGAACAGACCGGACTGCTCACAGTGGACATCGTGGCCAACCGGATCCCGCGCAAGTTCGGGATCGACCCGCGCCGCGACATCCAGGTGCTCGTCCCGACCCACCGCGGCCCGGCGGGCGCGGGCGCGCTGAACTCGCTGCTGCAGGAGGCGCTGACACCGGCCAAACCGAACCTTCCGGAACGCAGGTTCGGCGGTCGCGTGTTCCGCGTCGGCGACAAGGTCACGCAGATCCGCAACAACTACGACAAGGGCGCCAACGGGGTCTTCAACGGCACCATGGGCGTGGTGACCGGCCTCGACACCGAGGAACAGACACTGACCGTGCGCACCGACGAGGACGAGGAAGTCGGCTACGAGTTCAGCGAACTGGACGAGCTGACCCACGCGTACGCTGTGACTATTCATCGCTCGCAAGGCAGCGAATACCCGTGCGTGGTCGTCCCGATCACCACAAGCGCGTGGATGATGTTGCAGCGCAACCTGCTGTACACGGCCGTGACCAGGGCGAAGAAACTCGTGGTGCTGGTCGGTTCGGCGAAGGCGATCGGCCAGGCCGTGCGCACCGCGAGCACCGGCCGCCGTTACACGGCCCTTGACCACCGGCTTCGCTCGTGATGTTGTACTCTGCACACAGAGTCTGCTTGTTTGGTTGGTGAGGTGCGTTGTGATCTCTGGCAAAGTGTTGCGGTTCGACGATGTTCGCGGTTACGGGTTCATCGCCCCGGACGACGGCGGCGACGACGTGTTCATGCACGCGAACGACCTGCGTGACGAGAAGTTCCTGTTCACACCGGGAACGGCGGTGGAGTTCGACGTCGTCGAGGGTGACCGGGGACTGAAGGCCTCCGCGGTCAAGGTCGTCGACCGCGGTCAGAGCAGGGCGAACGCCAGCCAGGACGACGAGGTGATGTGCGATGTGCTTTCACCACGCGAGCTGATGCAGGAGCTGACAGAGGCATTGCTCGAGGCGGCCCCGACGCTGACCGCGGCCCAGATCGTCCAGGTACGCCAGCGCATCGCCAAACTCGCGCACGCCCACGGCTGGCTGGAGAGCTAGCGTCTGTCCTCAAAGCCAGATGAGGGGTGTGGCCCGGTCGATAGTGGCTTGGTAGCACAGGGCGGTGGGTTGTAGCGGGTGGCGATGGTCCGGTACTGCTTGAGCCGGTCGAAGCACCGTTCGATCACGTTGCGGCGCTTGTAGATCTTTGGTCGAACACGGGTGGTCGGCCGCGTGCCTGGCTGCGGTGTGGCAGTGGTGTCCCCGGCCTGGCCGCCGGTCAACAGCACCGACAGCGGTCTGTCGTGCCCGTCGCGGGCCAGGTGGATCTTGGTGGTGACCCCGCCGAGGGACCGGCCGATGGCATGATCATCTGGCGCGGTCTGCCCGGCGCATGATCCGCTCGCCCCCTGGGTGTGACCGGTGACGCGGCGGGCGCCGGCGGAATGCTGATGCCCACGCATGATGCTGGAATCCACCAACATCCTCCCGGTCCAACTCGTCGGTCGCCTCGTCGATCACCTGCGCTGTGGACACCAGCAGGGGCAGGTGCCGTGCGGGACCAGCGCCAGAACCGGTTGGCGACGGTCTTCCACGGCCCATAGCGCTCCGGTAGCTCGACACGCCACTCCGGTCTTGGCCGTGAACAACACTCCGTTGCTCACCCGCCGGTCATCCACCCGAGGCCGTCCTTTCGCCCTGGACGCCGGTAACCATGCCTGGATCGCCTGTCACTGTTCGTCGGTCGGCTCATGCCTGCGCACAGAAATCCAAGATCGAACCAGTCCCGTCACATCGCCTTCGAGGGCGGTCCCCAGCCGTGCCGTCCAGGGAGAGGTGATGGTGGCTTGCCGCTCTGACGGCGCGGAGGGCTCGGTGGTGATTGCAGAAGCGCGACCAGCCCGGTAGCTGTGCTTCTAACCGCAGGTTGTATTGGTTGTCTGGAGCAGCCTCTCGTGGGGCGTTTCGCCGTCCAGGCCGCTTGGGGCGGCGAGTGTCCTCCCATTGCCCGTGGAACACGTCTGGGTGCGGCGCCGTCGAGAAATCGGCGGAACTCCGCGGCGTCGAGCGGATAAGGCTGGTCTGGTGTAGACACGGCCGGTGCTGGGATCCAAGGCATGCCAGTCGAACGTGGACTGCGATTCAGCGCCGTTGCCAGCCTTGGTCTTCTTGGCCTGGAACGGTAGCCGCGCCGGGCCGCGGTCCAGGAACCGGCTCGCGTTCTTCTGGTCTGACCTGGGTGGATTCTCCGGCTGGCGCAGTCATCGGTCGCGGTGCACTGATCGAACCGCTGACTACGGCCGGGACCGGTGTTCGTCGCCGCTTTGCCTGTGCGTCGGTTGATCTGTACCGCGTGCACAGTTGAGGGGACGGCTAGAGTCGTCGTTCGGCGACGATCTGACCGCCGATCGACTCGCCGGTCGGCTGGAAGCCCATGCGTAAGTAGAATTCCGCGGGCCCGTGCTCGTGCGGGACCCACAGCACGGAGATCCGGTCGGCGCCGCGGCATTGTGCTTCGGCGATGACGGCGTCCACGGCGAATCGGCCGTATCCCTTGCCCTGGTGGCCTGCGGCGATGTTCAGCCGCCAGATCCCATGGCGGAAGGCGGCGATCTGGTTGCCGGGATCGAACGCGGCCATGATGAAGCCGACCAGCTGATCTTCGTCGTACACCAGCCGTGGCCATGCTGTGTCGCGACTGGCGTACGCCTCGGCCAGTGAGACGACTACGGGCGCCACCACGGCTTCTTGTTCCGGCAGCACTGTCAGATCGCAGGCGGCGCGCACGTTCGCGGGCGTCACCAGTTCCAGGCGTGGGCTCATGGACGCACTGTATCCACGCCCACCGACAGTTTTCCTCAGTTCGCGAGCAGTACCAGCACCAGGCCGATGGTGGCCGGGACCGTCTGGACGAACAGGATGCGCTTGCTCGCGGTCGCGGCGCCGTACAGGCCCGCGATCATCACGCAGATCAGGAAGAAGACCGCGAAGTGGAAGCCGGTCGTGCCGCCCGCGATCAGTGCCCAGACCAGGCCGGCGGCCAGGAAACCGTTGTACAGCCCCTGGTTGGCGCCGAGTACGGCGGTCTGCTTGGCGAACGCCTCGGTCAGTCCGAACGCCTCGCGGCCCCGCGGCGTCGTCCAGAGGAACATCTCCAGCACCAGGATGTAGGCGTGGATCGCGGCGACGATCCCGATCACGATGTTCGCGGCCACCTGCATCGGACGCCCTCCCGGAAGCCGAACCAGCGGAGACAACCTCCGATTCGCGCGAATCCTACCCGCTGTCACCGAACGCCTGCCCGGCGAAATCCTGCACACGGCAACTAGGACTACGTCCACAGTAGTCTTATCTGTGACGAAATAAACAACGAACGGCCAACGGTCCGAAGTGAACACCGTTACGGTGCCGGAATAGATCCGGGGAGCCCGAAAGACGGCAGCACGCTGTGTTCGAAACGGGTCATGCCGCTGATTCCGCTGCCGCGCAGCGTGAGCACGTAGAGGCCGACGCCGTGGCTGATGCCGTTGGGGGAGCGCAGGTACGCGCCGAACGCCGGCTGACCGTTGGCGCGTGTGCGTACGAGGTCGAACCGGCGGCCCGCGCGGAAGATCCGTGCGCAGAACCGGGCGACGAGATCCCGGCCTTCGTATTCGTACGGCATCGGCGGCATGGCGGCGAAGACGTCGTCGGTCAACAGGTCCACCAAGGCGTCGACGTCCGCCGACTCCCACGCCCGGACGAACTTCGCCACGAGCGCGTCTTCCGCCGCAGAGCCCCGTGCGGGAGATGGCTGATGGTGGCGCAGATTCGCACGGGCTCGCTTGAGGGCACTGGTGACCGAGCCGGTCGTGGTGTCCAGCATCGAGGCGACCTCGCCGGCGTGGAAGCCGAGGACGTCACGCAGGATCAGGACGGCGACTTGGCGTGGTGGCAGGAGTTGCAGTGCCGTGATGAACGCGAGGCTGATCGTTTCGGTCCGCTCGTAGCGCGTCTCCGGGCTGTCGATCATGGCGTCGGGGAGCGGCTGGAGCCAGACGACCTCGCCGAGGCGCGTCGGCTCAAGCGGCTCGACGCCGGGCACGTCCCACTCCTTCGCCGCGCGACGGCCGGCTGACCTGCGGGCGTTGAGGCACTGGTTGGTGGCGATCCGGTAGAGCCAGGTGCGCAGCGAGGCGCGTTCCCGGAATCCAGGCAGGCCACGCCACGCGGCCAGCAGGGTTTCCTGCAGCACGTCCTCGGCGTCCTGCAGCGATCCGAGCATCCGGTAGCAGTGCACCAGCAGCTCCCGGTGGTACGGCTCGGTCAGCTCCCTGAACGCGTCACTGTTCCCGACCATGATCGTCGTGTCACCTTCTCCACTTCCGTGCGCCCAGTCTCGCAGTGCCGCGGTGTCTGTATTCGCGGTAACCGGAATTTCGGCACAAGGAGCACCCTTATGGGGAGGATCATTGTCAGCGAGAACGTCTCGCTTGACGGAGTCGTGCAGGACCCGGCCGGCGACGAGGGTTTCCCGCGTGGCGGCTGGGCCGGCCGGGTGAGCGACCGCCCGGAGGCTGCCGTGGTCCTGCTTGACCAGGCATTGGCCGCGGAGGCTCTGCTGCTGGGGCGGCGCAGCTATGAGTTCTTCGCCGCGCGGTGGCCGTCACGCGGCGGGGATTTGGCTGACCGGTTGAACAGTCTGCCGAAGTACGTCGTGTCCTCGACGCTCCGCGATCCCGCCTGGGACAACTCGACCGTGCTTGACGGCGATCCCGTCGGGGAGGTTTCGAAGTTGAGGCGTGAGCTGCCCGGGGACATCCTCGTCCACGGCAGCGCGCAGCTCCTGCGGGCGCTGCTGGAGCACGACCTCGTCGACGAGCTGTGGTTGACGGTGCACCCGGTCGTGCTCGGGGCAGGCGAGCGCTTGTTCGGTGAGACCGGCGAGAGGAAACCCATGCGCCTCGTCCACGCCAAACCCCTCGACGAGGACCTCGTTCTCCTCGGCTACCGGAGGAACACCCGAACCGGGACTTGACCTCAAGTTCACTTTAAGGTGCACGGTCGGTACATGGAATCGAGGCTCGCCGGGCTGTTCCGGCGGATGACAGGGGACGAGAAGCACGAATGGGCCGCCGCGTCCACTCTGGACGTTCTGTGGGTGCTCTACGACCGGGTGCTCGACGTGTCGCCCGAGCGGCCGGACGACCCGGACCGCGACCGGTTCCTGCTGTCCAAGGGACACGGTCCGATGGCGTACTACGCCGTGCTCGCCGCGAAGGGGTTCATCGCCGACGACGTGCTCGACCGGTGGACCGAGGCCGGTTCGCCGCTCGGCCAGCACCCCGACCGGACCTTGGTTCCCGGTGTCGAGATCGGCAGCGGCTCGCTCGGGCACGGCCTCGCGCTCGGTGTCGGCACGGCGTTCGGCCTTCGCGCGCAAGGCAGGACCGCGCGGGTGGTCGTCCTGACGGGTGACGGGGAACTGGACGAGGGCAGCAACCACGAGGCGATCGCGGTGGCCGGGCGGCACAACCTCGACCGGCTGACCACGGTCGTGGTCGACAACAGCTCGTCGAGCCACGGGTGGCCCGGTGGGATCGCCGAGCGGTTCGCCGTCGAAGGCTGGCGTGCGTTCACCGTCGACGGGCACGACCACGAAGCCCTGTACGAAGCACTGACCGTCGAACCGGACGGGCGGCCGACGGTCGTCGTCGCGGTAGTGGGGAGCGGGGAATGAAGCAGGGGGACACGGGACAGGACGCCGCGATGCGCGTCGTGTTCGCGCAGGCGCTCACCAAGGCGCTCGTGCAGGACTCCAGGCTCGCGGTGGTGACCGCCGACATCTCCTCGGCTGCCTTCGGTGAGGTCCGCGAGCGGTTCCCGGACCGCGTGGTGAACGTGGGCATCCGCGAACAGGCCATGATCGGAGTGGCGGGCGGGCTCGCGCTGAGCGGCCTGCGGCCCGTGGTGCACAGCTACGCGCCGTTCCTGGTCGAACGGCCGTACGAGCAGATCAAGCTCGACTTCGGGCACCAGGACGTCGGCGCGGTGCTGGTCAGCATCGGTGGCTCGTACGACGACCCGGTCTGGGGCAGGACGCACCAGTCACCCGCCGACGTCACCCTGATCGACTCGCTCCCCGGCTGGACCGTGCACGTCCCCGGGCATCCGGCGGAGGTGGAACCGCTGCTGGCCGAGGCGCTCGCCGGGGACGACCGCGTCTACCTGCGACTGTCCACACGGACCAATTCGACCCCGTTCGGCCCGTCGGAGGGGTTCACCGTGGTGCGGACCGGGGCCAGGGCAGTGGTGCTGGCCGTGGGCCCGATCCTCGACCAGGTGCTGGCCGCGATGTCCGATGTGGACGTCACAGTGCTGTACGCGAGCACGATCCGGCCGTTCGACCACGCAGGCCTGCGCGCCGCGGTCCAGTCGGCCGCGCCGGACGTCGTCCTGGTCGAGCCGTACCTGCGCGGCACGTCAGCGCATGAGGTCGCGGTCGCGCTGGCCGACGTGCCGCACCGGCAGTTGGCGCTGGGCGTCGACCGGGCCGAGGAGAAGCGCGTGTACGGCACCGCGCCCGATCACGATCGGTTGCACGGGCTCGACCCGGCGGGGATCGCCCGTGCGGTCAACGCGTTCCTGGGTGCGGCTCGCTGACGAGCGAGTTCGCGCGCAGGGTCTGGACGGGCGAGTGCCCGTAGGTCCTGCGGTACAGTCCCGCGAAGCGGCTGAGGTGTGTGAATCCCCAACGGCTCGCGACGTCGGCGACAGTGCCCGTGGCACGTCCGGCGGCGATCGCGAGCAGGTCGTGGTGTGTTCGTTTGAGCCGCACGCGTTGCAGGTATTCGAGCGGGCTCATGCCGAGGCTCGTGCGGAACAGCCGTTGCAGTGACCGGACGCTCGTCCGGGCCGCGGTCGCGATGTCGGTGATGGTCAATGGTTCGCTCGCGTGGTCGGCGCAGTAGGCGACCGCCTGCCGGACCGGGCCGGGCAACACGTCCGCCTGATCGGCCAGTGTGTCCGGATCGCTGTCGAGCAGCCCGTGGATCACCAGCTGCTCGAAGTGCGCGGCGGCCAGCGGTGATCGCTGGAACAAGCTGGTCGCGGCGCCGTCGCCGAGTGCGAGCGCGGTGGTCAGCCAGGCCTGGCCGATGACGGGTGCCGGCGCGGGGCTGACCCGTTTGCCGATGGCCTCGGTGACGGCCGCCCGGCTCACCCGCAATTCCATCGTCCGGTCGCGCGGATTCACCTGTATGGCGAACCGCGCTCCCGGTGTCGTCTCGCCGGTCACGGATACGTGCACGTCGAAGTCGTTCTGCCGTTCCCCAGTCATGCGCTCCCCAGAGACAGGGAGGAACAGTCAGGACTGAATCATCCCATCGTGGGTTGACAACCGTTCCTCGTGGCTCTTCGCGCTGATAGTGGCCAATGGCGTTTTCACCGTGGCAACAGTTCGGTTTCAGCTGCGCGCGGCAAACCGGGTGGGTGGGTCCGTGCCCCCGCCCACCCGGTGATGTGTGATCGGTGTGTTGCCGTCAGCAGGCCTTGAGCCAGCTGCACTCCACCCGGTCGGCCGGGCCGGTCTCGCCGGCCAGGCGGGGTGCCGCCGGGCGGCCGGTCTCGCCGGCCCGGTACTCGGCGAGCCGTACGGCGACAGCGTCTTCGAACCGGCGCACGGAGGTGCGGGAATTGTTGCTGATCATGGCGAAGACCAGCGGCTGACCGTCGGCGGACGTCACGTACCCGGACAACGCGCTGACGCCGGACAGGCTGCCGGTCTTGGCCCGCACGTTGCCCGCCGCGGCCGTGCCCTGCATCCGGCTGCGCAGGGTCCCGCCGACCATGCGGTCGGCCACCCCGGCGATTGGCAGCGAGTCGAACCAGGTCGTGAACCACGGCTTCGAGCGCGCCGCGCGCAACAACGCCGCCACCTGATCCGCCGAGATCTGGTTCATCCGGGACAGCCCGGAGCCGTCGGCCAGGCTGGTCGTGCCCGCGGGGATGCCGAGACCGGTCAATCGCTGGTTGACGGCGGCCAGACCGGCGTTCCACGTCCCGGCGCCGGACACCGCCCGTCCGATGCTCTTCACCAGTACCTCGGCGTGCATGTTGTTGCTCAGTTTCATGAACGGCACGAGCAGCTGCGACAACGGCATCGACTTGTTCTCGGTGACGACCTTCGCGTCGGGTGGCGTTGCCACGCCGGTCTTCGTCGCGCCGGTGACCTCGACTCCGTGCCGCCGCAGCGCGTCACGGAACACGGCCGCGGCCAGGCCGGCCGGTTTCCTGACCGTGCTGAACTTCGCGCTGTGGGGCGAGCCGCTCGGGATCATCCCGCTGACCCTGATCACGTTCGTACCGTGCTCGCGTTCGGCCGCGATGGTGTTCGCGGTTCCCGGCGCGCCGGTGATCGTGGCGTTCTCGATGGTCACGTAGTCAGTCGGCGGGTCCGTCCACACGTTGGCCCATTTGCCCGGCGAGCCGGGCATCACGCGCACGATGATGCTCCCGGCGTCGTAGTCGGTGTCCGGTGCGATCGTGAGGGCCGACGTCTCGGCGTTGTAGTAGTACGGCTCGTCGTCCCATGCCCAGCCGGTGCCGTACGGGACCGCGTCGAACCAGGTGTCGTCGGCGACCAGTTTGCCCCGCACGGTCCTCAGCCCGGTCGCCGCGACCTTGGCCGCCAGGGCGTCGTAGGTGCTCGCGAGCGTGGTCGGGTCGCCTGTGCCGCGCAGGTACAGGTCGCCGTGCAGCGTTGACCTTCGTATCGTGCCGTGCGTCAGCACGGACGTGGTGAACCGGTGGTCCGGCCCGAGGATTTCCATGGCCGTCGCCGAGGTCAGGAGCTTCATGTTCGACGCGGGCTGGCGGCGTGCGCCCGCCTCCCGGCTGTAGAGCACTTCGCCCGTGTCGGCCTTGCTGACCACCAAGCCGACTCCCGCGCCCCGCAGAGCGGGGTCGTTGACCAACGCGTTCAGGTCGGTCGTGAGCTTGGTGTCCGCGTGCGCCGAACCCGATGCCGGTAACCCGGCGAGCAACACCGCGGCCATGGCGAGGCCACAGCCGGCGATCACGCTGTTTCTGGTCATCGCGACTCCCTGGGGCGCAGGAGGGGACCGGTCGGTGAAAGCCTACCGTTCCGTGAAGTTGGTGAACGTTGACCGCAAATCCACGTCGTGGTGGCCGCGAGTTCTTGACATCCGACTAGGACGCCAGGTCGGAGGGGTGATGTTCCGGTCGGCGGGTTGACGGGCGTCACCGTTCGTGGTTAACCTCGCCACTGTTAGGAAAGTTCCTTTACAAACTCACTGACGTCCCGGCCACCACACTCTCACCGCCGCCGCCAGCGCCGGTCCTCGTCGACACCTGCCAGTCGAGGAGTGCTTTGTGAACCGACCTGTCCTGCCGCGAGCGATCGCACTCGGTGCGGCGCTCGTCCTGCTGCTACAACCGGTCGTCGCCGCCAACGCGGCGGAGAACCTGTTGTCGCACAACAAACCGACCACCACTTCATCGGTTGAGAACGCCAGTTTCGCAGGTAACTACGCTGTGGACGGTGACGCCGCCACCCGGTGGGCGAGCGAAGAAGGCTCCGATCCGCAGTGGATCGCCGTCGACCTTGGTGCAACCGCCACCGTCACCAAGGTGAACCTGTCGTGGGAAGCCGCTTACGCGAGCGAGTACAAGATCCAAACGTCCGCCGACGGCTCCACGTGGAAGGACGCGAAGTCGGTCAAGGGCGCCGACGGTGGTGCCGACGAGATCACCGGCCTCAGCGCGAGTGGCCGTTATGTCCGTGTGTACGGCACGAAGCGCGCGACGGCATACGGGTATTCCCTGTTCGAACTCGAGGTGTACGGCACGAAGACCGGCGGTGGCGACGTCGAGCCGCCGTCCACGCCGGGCAACCTCAGGGCGACCGGGTCCACAGCGGACTCGGTCAGCCTCGCGTGGGACCCTGCCAGGGACAACGTGGCCGTAACCGGTTACGAGATCCTGCGCAACGGCAACGTGGTCGGCACGTCGGCGACCACGACCTTCACCGACACCAACCTCGCGTCCGGCACCAGCTTCACCTACACGGTCCGGGCACGCGACGAGGCGGGCAACCTGTCCGCGGCGAGCGCGCCGGTGCAGGGCACGACCCAGCCGGGCAGTTCGACCGGCACCGTACTGGTGATCTCCGGAGACATCGCCAAACCGGAACTCCCGTCGGAGCACAGCAAGACCGCGAAACTCGTCGAGGGCATCAAGCCCAGTTATGTCCTGACCGTCGGCGACAACCAGTACGACAAGGGAACCCTGGCCGAGTACAAGGCCTACTACGACAAGACGTGGGGCAAGTTCAAGAGCATCACGAAGCCGACGCCCGGCAACCACGAGTGGGACGACAGCCTCAAGGGCTACAAGTCGTACTTCGGCAGCATCGCGACGCCGCAGGGCAAGCCGTACTACAGCTACGACGTCGGTGACTTCCACTTCGTCGCGCTGGACTCCGACCCGGTGGCCAACGGATCGAGCTCCACGACCGAGCAGGTCAACTGGCTCAAGAACGACCTGGCCGGCAACCAGAAGGCCTGCGTGGTCGGCTACTGGCACCACCCGAGGTGGAACTCCGGCAAGTACGGCGACGACAAGACCGTCGCTCCCTTGTGGAACGAGTTCGTCAAGGCCCGCGCCGACATCGTCTTCAACGGCCACGACCACCACTACGAGCGGATCAAGCCGTTGAACAGCAGCGGCAGGGTCGACGAGGCCAACGGCGTGCGCCAGGCCATCGTCGGGATCGGCGGCGACAGCCTCTACACGCAGATCAACGAGCGTGAAGGCGTGGAGAAGTCCTTCGCCAAGCACGGCGTGATGAAGTTCGTGATCAACGGGAAGTCCTACTCCTGGGAGATCATCGGCACGGACGGCAAGATCCTCGACAAGGCCGGTCCGTACACCTGCCGCTGAGCGAAGGGACAAGGCGTGTACATCGCCTCTGCCAGGGAAACGGGGACCCGGCAGGCCGGTTCCAGCGGCAGGATCGTCTCGGCCAACGTGATCGCGCTCGGCGCGGTCAGCCTGGTCACCGACATCTCTTCGGAGATGGTCACCGCGATCCTGCCGCTGTACCTGGTGCTCGGCCTGGGTTTCTCACCACTCCAGTTCGGCATCCTTGACGGCCTCTACTCCGGGGTGACCGCGTTCGTGCGGGTCATCGGCGGCAACATGGCCGACCGGTGGCAGCGCCGCAAGCTCGTGGCCGGAATCGGTTACGGCGTCTCCGCGTTGGCCAAGCTCGGCCTGATGGGTGCGGGCGGATCGGCGTCCACCCTCGGCGCCGTGCTCGCCGCGGACCGGACGGGCAAGGGCCTGCGCACGGCGCCACGGGACGCGCTGATCTCGTTGAGCAGCGCCCCGGACACGGTCGGCCGCGCGTTCGGTGTGCACCGGGCGATGGACACGGTCGGCGCCCTGCTCGGTCCGCTGGTCGCGTTTGTTCTGCTGTGGACGGTCGCGGGCGGCTACGACGTCGTCTTCGTCGTCAGCTTCTGCTTCGCCGTGCTCGGCGTGCTGTTGCTGGTGCTGTTCGTCAGCGACCACAGTGGGCAAACCAAGCAGCCCAAGGACAGCGTCTCGCTCAAGGCCGCGTTCGGCCTGCTGCGGGACGCCGGTTTCCGGCGGGTGTGCCTGTGGGCCGTCGTGCTCGGGCTCGTCACGGTCGGCGACTCGTTCGTCTACCTGATGTTGCAGAGCAGGCTGGACATCGAACCGGCCTACTTCGCGGTGCTCCCGCTCGGCACGGCGGCGGTCTACCTGACGCTCGCGGTGCCTGCCGGGCGAGTGGCGGACAAGATCGGCAGGTGGAAGATGTTCCTGCTCGGCCATGTCGCGTTGTTCGTCGCGTACATCGCACTCGTCGGTGCCGCCGGCGGCGTGGTCCTGTTGTGCCTGACTCTGCTGGCACACGGTACTTTCTACGCCCTCACCGACGGAGTGCTGATGGCCGCGGCGGCTCCGCTGCTGCCGGAGAAGCTGCGCACGAGCGGTATGGCGCTGCTGCAGACCGGACAGGCCGTGGCGAAGATGATCGCGGCGATCCTCTTCGGCATGTTGTGGACGGTGTGGAGCATGCAGGCCGCCGTGATCATCTCGACTGTGGCGTTCGGACTCGTCGTCGCGTTCGCGTGGGTGCGGAGGGTGCAACAGTCATGATCCCGTCACTGAAGGCCCAGGTTTGCCGCCCGAGCCCCGCTTTGCGGGGTGCCGACAGGCCGGCTGCTGCCGCCCTGGCTGGCTGCCAGGCTGGGCAGTGCGTGTGGACGCATGACTTCGCCCCAGCACGTGACACCGCGATCTGGGATGTTGCGTGCCGCGTTGTGGTCGGCGTGTCCAACGAAACCGCACCGACCACAGATGAACGACGCTTGCGAGCGCCGGTTTCCCCTGTCAATCCACCCGCACGAGTGACATTCCTGCGACGTGTAGGCGGGATCGACCCGTACGAAAGCCGTTCCAGCCCGTCGAGCATTGCAGGCGAGGTACTGGCCAAGCCGGGCGAATGCCCACGAGTGCATCGTGGCCCGTTGGGGCTTGCGAAGCCGTACCCGCTCGCGGATGCCACCGAGGTTCTCGATGGCGATGCCGCGCCCGGTGCGTTCAGCCTCGGCCACGATGCGCTCGCTGATCTGGTGGTTGACGTCGGTGGTGACCCGCTGCTCTTTGCGGCGGCGCTTCTTGAGCAGCCGTCGCGCGGAGGCGGTCTTCTTGGCTTGCAGCCGTTTCCGGATGCGCTGCTGTCGTTTGCGGTACCGGTTCGACCGTGCTCCGGACATCCGGTGACCGTCGGATGTGGTCGCGATGTTTGACTATCCCCATGTCGATGCCCGAGAATCCGTTGACGGGTTCCCGCGGGGGAGCTTCGGGGATGTCGACTACGGCATGCGGCATCAACATCACGTCGCGGCGGACCAGATCAGTTTCCCCGATCGGGAGGGATCGCACCAGGGCAAGCTGCCCGGGACTGCCCATGATCCGCAGGTTTCGGAGCCGACCAGCAACAGTCCAGACCGATGCCGTTCCTGCACGACCGGCATCGCCCACTCGCCAGGACAAGCATCGAGCGTCGAACGGCTGCCCTGCTTCTGGCCGGAACGAAACCGGAGTCGCCTCGACCTCCTCGCGGCGGGTCGACCCCAACGGTCCGTAGTTCCCTGCCCTCAGGCTGGCGCGCACCGTCGTTTACGCGTCCACTGTCTTACCGACCACCCGACCCGTCGGCTGTGCCGCCAACCCGAACCGCTCGCGCGACTCGGCGTAGAACCGCTTCCGCACATCAAATTTCCTGAACACACTGGCCGCATGCATCTGTTTGGACAACGAAGACGCTGCCGCGTCGCAGGCGTTCAGAGTGGCGAGCAACGCCGACTCCTGCTCTCGCGTCGGCAGAACTCGCACTCGCACAACCTGCTTCACACCGGCCAGCATATCCACATCGCGACAGGGAGCTCTCCTGAATCCGCCAATACCCCTGCGGTTGGTCCTTCTGTACTTCTCGTAGGCCGCGAAGCTGTCCGCCGCGCTCTTGCCCATCCCCACGAAGACCTTCACCAGTACCGCACTCCGGCCCAGCGAGGAGGAAATGCCAGGTCGGCTCCGTCTGGTAAGGACCAGGCTTCCACCGATTGGAACTATGGTGAAAACCAAGCTGTCGATCACGGCGGTCGTTGCCGTGCTGCTGGCCGCGGTCGCCTTCGTCTACATCAAGCAGGCGAAGGCGAACGATCCACGCGACATGCCCGCCGATGTGTCGATCGCGGTCGAGCCGGGGCCGGTCACGCTGACCGACCCCGGCAGGCTCGTCTTCCGCAACGAGGCGCCCGGCCCGGACTTCGGCAAGGTCGCCTCCGTGGCGCTGGCCGATCCGCAGGGGCCCCGGCGGATCAGCGCGCTGCGGTGCGACCGCTTCTACACCAGCGTGGGCCGCGGCCTGTGCCTGGCCGACGCACCCGGGCCGCTGCCCAGTGCGACGATCGGGTTCACCGACGCGGGCCTTGCCAGTCGCAAGACGGTCGACATCGCCGGGATTCCCAATCGCGCCAAGCTTTCCGCGGACGGGACGGTGGCGTCGTGGACCACGTTCGTGACCGGTGACTCGTACGCCCGGACCGGGACCTTCTCCACCCGCACCGGGATCATGACCGCCGACGAGGTCGACACCAACATCGAGGACATGAAGCTGCGCGTCGGCGGGCGCCAGTACCGGGCCGACGACGTCAACTTCTGGGGCGTCACCGTCACGGCGGACGACCGCACGTTCTACGCGACGGTGGCCACCGGCGGTCAGACCCACCTGGTGAAGGCCGATCAGGGCGAGTGGCAGGCGGAAACGCTCAGGGAGAACGTGGAATGCCCGTCGCTGTCACCGGACGGCACCCGGATCGCGTTCAAGAAGCGCGTCGCGCAGGACGGCGCGCGGCCGTGGCGTGAACACGTGCTCGACCTGCGAACCATGGTCGAGACACCGCTGGCGGAAACGCGCAGTGTGGACGATCAGGTGGTGTGGCTGGACGACCGGACGATCGCCTACACCCTGCCAGGGGCGGAGATCTGGGCAGTGCCCGCGGACGGCTCAGGCGCGCCGCGGCTGCTGGTGCGCCACGGTTCCTCGCCGTCGTTCGGCTATCCGAGCGGTCCCAGCAACCAGCTGCCCACCCCGTCCGGATCTTCGTCAAAGTAGAACTCGTGAATCGCGTGCAGCAGGTCCTCGGTCGTGACGTACCCGTCGTTGTCGGTGTCCAGCCTGCGGTGGATGTCACGTGCGTCGGTCTCGGACAGGTTCATCAGCGCACCGGTCCACCGGACGTACTCCTCGACCGACAGCTGCCCGTCGTTGTCGATGTCGCACACGGACATCAGCGCTTCGAGGAACGGGCGGTAACCCTGCTCGAACGACTCCTCGGTGACAAGGAGGCCTTCGGCGAAGGCCTCCTTGTACTCGTCCACGGTGATCGAGTCGTCGCTGCTCACGCCCGCGGCGACGGCCAGGTGTTCCCACAGGCCGAGGCTGCGCTCGACCAGCCCGGCGCGGGCCGGTGACCCGGCCGGGTGCCGGAACTCGTCGGCCACCGCGGTCGCGGACCGCATGAAGTCGGACCGGTCGATGTCGCCGTCACCGTCGTAGTCGAAGGTGTGGAATCGACGCGCCAGCTTGCGGTCGAGGAACTCGGAGAAAGCCACGCCTGAGGATGGTGCCCTGGCCGCACGGCGGCGACAACCCCCGCGGCGGATCCGTTGCACAACCGGCAGCGTGATCATCTGATGTGGCCCGGTTACTGTGGACGGACAGCGGGCCGATGTCACAGAGTGTGCCGGTGTGTGATCGGATCCGTGATCGCCTGACGAACTGGCCGCCGGTGGACTCGACTCGGTGCCGTCCAACACTTTCACCTACGGCGACCAGGTGCTCGACACCGCCCAGCTGTTCGGCGCCGTGCCGGGCCGGTATCGCGACCTCGGCCTCGGCAGCCTGGACACCTACCTCGCCATGTCCCACGGCCACGGCGCCGTCGGTCCGCTGGAGCAGGCCACGTGGTTCGACACCGACAGCCACTACCGCGTACCGGAAGCCGGGCCCGCGACCCGGTTCGAGCTGGCGGACGACACACCGGTCGCCGAATACCTCGAAGCCGAGTCACCCGGTGTGCAAACCCGGCCGGTGCCGCTCGGCCCGGTGACGTTCCTGTTGCTGGGCAAGGGCGCCGCCCCGCTGGACCCGTTGCTGGACTGCTACGCCGAACCGCTCGGCCGGTTCGCGGACGCGGGTGCGAACTGGGTGCAACTGGACGAGCCCGCGTTCTGCGTGGACCGCACCGGCGAGGAGCTGTCCGCGCTGCGCCGGGCCCACGACCGGTTGTCGAGGCTGTCGAAGCGGCCGAAGCTGTTGGTGGCAGGGTATTTCGGCGAGTTCGGCCCGGCGCTGCCGCTGCTGGCCGGGACCGCGGTCGACGGGATCGCCGTCGACCTGGTGGCCGGGCCCGGCGCCGCGGACCAGATCCCGTCCGTTCTCGGGCTGCGTGACAAGACCCTGGTCGCCGGTGTGGTCGACGGCCGCTCCATCTGGCGCACGGACCTCAGCGCTGTCGTCTCCGTGTGCGCGGCTGCTGGGATCTGTCGGTGAACTCGCCTTCTCCACGTCGTGTTCGCTGGCGCACGTGCCCTAGGACGTCCCGGCCGGGACGTCGCTGGATCCGGACGTGGCCGAGCGGCTGGCGTTCGCCCGGCAGAAGGTCGGTGAGGTCGTCCTTGCTGGGCAAGGCGTTGCGGCGCAACAACCCCGCCCTCGTCCACCAGCTCGTCGCCGCGAGTGAGGCCGTGCGCAGGGGAGTCGAGCGGGCCAGACGGGACGACCGGGTCCGTGACCTGGTCCGGCACACCTCAGTGTGGTGACCTGATCCGGCCCGGCGTGTAGCCGAACTCCTTGGCGAACGCGGCGACGAAGGCCGACGGGCTGTCGTACCCGACCTGGTGGGCCACCTGACCGACCGGGTGCAGCTGCAGCAGCGCTTTCGCGGCACGCAGCCGGGTGACCGTGCGCCAGCGGCTGTAGGACATCCCGAACTCGCGTTCGAAGTCGCGCTGCACCGTTTTCACGCTCGTGTGCAGGCGGCCGGCCCATTCGTCCAGCTGGGTGCGGTCGGCGGGGTCGCGGGTGAGCGTGCGCGCGATCGTCATCGCGAATCCCGATCCCGCCGCGTGGTGACCGACGAAACCGGACGTCGACACCGCCAGCCCGGCCATGATCCGCTCACGCGCGACCAGCGCCTCGCCGAGCGGCACGCCGTCGCGGCCGAGCGATTCCAGCAGCCGGATCGCCTCCGGGGAGACCGACACCCCGCCCGTGCGGACGTCGCGCAACGCGGGCGGCATCTCGCGCAGGCACACCCGGTACACGGTCTGCGCGCCCGCCGCGGTCACCTCGTGCGTCACGGCCCGGCGCGCCCAGAAGCCCTCACGCCCGGTGACGAACCCGCCGACCGTGGCCAGCACGCCGTCCGGTGTCCAGTACAGCTGGTGCAGGAAGTCCTCCCTGCTCTCGCCGAAGTCGACACGGCCGTCGCAGCGGTAGACCAGGACCAGGATGCCGTCGTGCGTGCCGAGGCCGTAGCCGTACTCCTCGCACACGACAGGGTCCGATCCGATGTGACCTCCCGACTGCATCAGGTGACCTCTCAGCGACATCCAACAGTGCTTAGTAAGGCTAACCTAAGTCGTCGTCCGCCCCTGCAGACCCCCTATGACCTGGAGGAACAGGTTTCAATGACGGTCAGCCGTCCCCTCATCGCCGCACTGGCCGTCGCGCTCGTCATGGCGTCCGGATGCGCCGCCGAGTCCGGTGCCACCGGCGCCGGCACAGGCGGCGCCACCCGTGTGTTCAAAGCCGACAACGGCGACATCACCATCCCGGCGGACCCCAAACGCGTGATCGCGACCGGATACGCGGTGCCCGTGCTCATCGAGAGCGACGCCGCGCTCGTCGGCATCTCCACGTGGAAACGCGGTCTCGACATGATGACCCCGCAGCACCGCGCCACGTACGACAAGGTGCCCAAGGTGGCCGGTGAGGTCGCCGCGGAGACCAACTACGAGGCGATCGCCGCCGCCAAGCCGGACCTGATCGTGATCGGCGTGCCCAAGCCGGTGCTCGCCGACATCGACATCAACCGGCTCACATCCGTCGCGCCGGTCGTCGCGATCGGCCCGAACGTGCCGTACCAGTGGCGCGAGCTGTCGCGGCAGCAGGCCGACGCCGCGGGCCGGGCAGGCAACTTCGACGCGGCCAAGGCCGCGTACGACAAGAAGGCGGGCGAGCTGAAAGCCAAATACGCCGGTGTGGTGAAAGGCCTGAAGTTCGGGCACGTCGGTGGCTACGGCGACGTGTCGGCTGGCACCTTCCAGCGGGAGTTCACCGGGTCGTGGGGCACCAACGTCGCGGGTGACGTCGGCCTCGAGTACTACGGCGAGGTCAAGAAGAGGGGCCCTGGCTCGCAGAGCGTGTCCGAGACGCCGTCGATCGAGCAGCTGCCGGCGAGCTTCGGCCAGGCCGACGCGCTCACGTACACGCTCGAGCCGAGCGGCCAGGTCGGCGCGTCCGTGAAGTACGTGCTGGACTCGCCGCTGTGGAAGGATCTGCCCGCGGTCAAGGCGGGCAAGACGTTCGCGGTCCGCTACACCCAGGCATCCACCTACCCGTCCGCGATGTTCACACTGGACTCGCTCGACCAGGCGCTCGCGCCGCTGCTGAAGAAATGACCAGGACGATCCACCCCGACTTCGCCGACCGGGTCGCCGCGCACCAGCGCACCGGCCGCGGCGCCGTGCGCGTTCCCTACCCGATCGGCGTGTGCACAGTTCCGATCGCCGCCCGCACGGACCTCACGCCGTTCATGGTGCGGCTGGAGCTCAACGGCCCCGACCTGGCCGGGTTCCACTCGTACCAGGCCGACGACCACGTCAAGATCGTCTTCCCGGACGACGACGGCACGTGGCGCCGCCCGGTCCGCAACGCGGGCCAGATGCTCGACTGGCCACACCCCATGCCGCTGACCCGCGACTACACCGTCCGCCGGTACAGCGGTGAGACGCTCGTGCTCGACATCGCGCTGCACGACGGCGGAATCGCCGCCGAGTGGGCACGGACCGCGCGGGTCGGCGAATCGGTCACCGTCGCGGGACCACCTGGTGGCAAGGTCTTCCCGTACACGCACGACCACTACGTCCTGGCCGTGGACGCCACCGGGCTCCCGGCCGCCGCGAGGTGGCTCGAGGAAGCACCGGCAGGTCCCACGGTCCACCTGGTGATCGAAGTGGACGACCCGGTCGAGCACGACTACCCGCTGCCCCAGCGCGACGGCGTGGAGATCATCCGGCTCGTCCGGTCCGGCGCGTCGGCGCTGGCCCCGACAGTGTCCGAATTGGACGTCCCGGCCGGCGCGTTCCTGTTCGCGGCGGGTGAGGCGTCGGACATCAAGCCGCTGCGCACCTGGCCGAAGGACATGGCGTCGATCACCGGTTACTGGAAACGCGGAGTTGCCGGGCTTGAACGCGAGTAGGACGGCGGTCCTCGCCGGTTGTGTGGTCGTCCTGGGCGCCGTCGCTTTGGTGAGCATGGGGGTCGGCGCCCAGGCGCTCGCCCCCGCCCAGGTGTGGCGGGCGCTGGTGTCGCCCGGGGTGAGCGACGCCGACACGATCGTGCGGGACATCCGGTTCCCGCGCATGGTCCTCGCGCTCGCGGTCGGCGCCGCTCTCGCCGCCGCGGGCGCGCTCCTGCAAACCGCGACCCGCAACGACCTCGCCGATCCCGGCATCCTCGGCGTGACCGCGGGCGCGGGATTCGCCATCACCCTCGGCACCGTGCTCGGGCTGACCGGGACGCAGTACGGCCAGCTGGTCCTCGCGGTCGCCGGCGCAGGCATCGCCGCCGTGGTGGTCTACTCGGTCGGCCGGTCGTCCCCGCTGCGGCTGCTGCTCGCCGGGGTCGCGCTGAGCATGGTGCTCTCCGGCCTGTCGCTCGGGTTGCGGCTGATCGTGCCGGACGCGTTCGACCGGTTCCGGTTCTGGGCGGTGGGATCGCTCGCCGGCCGTGAGCAGATCCCGTTGACGGTGCCGATCGCGGTCATCGGGATCGCGTTGGCCGGTGCGCTGATGGTGGCACGGCAACTGGAGGCGCTGCTGCTCGGCGAGGACGTCGCGCAGTCGCTGGGCGTGAACGTGACACGGACCCGTTTCGCCGTGCTCGTGCTGGTGACGCTGCTGGCAGGCGCGGCGACCGCGGTGGCCGGGCCGATGGTGTTCGTCGGGCTGATCGTGCCGCACCTGGTCCGCCCGCTCGCCGGGAACTCGGTGCCGTGGCTGGTGGTGTTCACGATCGTGCTCGGCCCGGTGCTGGTCCTGGTCGCGGACATCGCCTCTCGCGTGCTGCTGACCACCGGTGAGGTCCCGGTGTCGATCGTGCTCGCGGTCATCGGCGGGCCCGTGCTGATCTGGGTGGTCCGCGACCGCAGGACGGCGCCGCTGTGATCGTGCTCCGGAGTGGACCCGTCTCGGTCCGGTTGCGGCCGCGGACCGTCCGGGTGACTGTCGCGCTGGTCGTGCTCGCCGCCGCGCTGGCGGTTCTCGGGCTGTGCCAGGGAGCGGTCTGGGTGGCGCCGGGCGACGTGCTCGCCGCGCTGGCGGGCCGGGGCGACTCGGCGATCGTCGTGGTGCAGTGGCGCCTGCCGCGGGTGGTCGGCGCGCTGGCGTTCGGCGCGGCGCTCGCACTGGCCGGGGCCGTGATCCAGGACCAGACCAGAAACCCGCTCGGCAGCCCCGACATGCTCGGCATCGACGCGGGCGCGTACACCGGCGCGCTGCTGGTGATCACCAGTGCCGGGTCGGTGGCGGCCGGGCTGCTCAGCGGGGCCGCGATGGCGGGCGGACTGCTGACCGCGCTGCTGGTGTACGGCCTGTCGATGCGGTCGGGGACCAACCGCGGCAAGCTGATCGTGGTCGGCATCGCGGTCAACGCGATGCTCACGGCGATCAACGCGTGGATCGTGCTGCGCGCGGAACTGGAAGTGGCCATCGCCGCGACCGGCTGGAGCGCCGGCTCGCTCAACGGCCTGGGCTGGGACGACCTCAGCGTTCCGCTGCTCGTCATCGGGGTGCTCGCCGCGACACTGGCCGTGCTGTCACGGTCGATGAACCAGGCCACCATCGGCGACGAGGTCGCGGTCGCGACCGGCGTCCGGCTCCGCCCGTTGCGGCTCGTCACGGTCCTCGCCGCGGTCGGCTGCACGACGACGGTCACCGCCGTCACCGGCCCGATCGTGTTCATCGCGCTCGCGGCGCCGCAGATCGGCAGACGCCTGTTCGGCACGTCCGGTGCCGGGCTGCTGCCCGCCGCGCTGACCGGCGGTGTTCTGCTGCTCATCGCCGACGTGATGTCACAGCTGCTGCTCGCGCCGATCGCGTTGCCAGTCGGCGTGGTGACCACCGCGGTCGGTGGTACGTACCTGCTGTGGTTGTTGATCCTGCAGGTTCGCCGCCGCACCCATTAGCGTGGTCCCCGGACGAAACCGAGGAGGGGACGCGGCGGATGACCGAGCAGACCCACAACGAGGCCGTTCGCGCACAGTTCCGCATCCAGGCGCAGACCTTCCGCACCTCGGGGTTCGCCGTGGCGGGCCTGGACTGGATCGTCGCCGGACTGGACCCGGCCGCGCCGGACATCGTGCTCGACGTCGCCGCGGGCGCGGCACACGTCGGCCGCGCGCTGGCACCGCACGTCACGCACGTCAGCGCGCTGGACATCACGCCCGAGATGCTGCACCAGGGCCAGCGCCTGGCCGTCGAGCAGGGACTGCGCAACATCACCTTCCAGCTGGGTGACGCGGTGGCGCTGCCGTGGCTGGACGACCAGTTCGACCTGACCGTGTGCCGGTTGACGCTGCACCAGGTCGCCGATCCCGCGGCGGTGGTGCGGGAAATGGTCCGGGTCACCCGTCCGGGCGGCCGGATCGGCGTGGTGGACCTGACCGCGTCCGAGGACCCGGCGACCACGGCGGAAGCCGACCGGATCGAACGGCTCCGCGACCCCAGCCACGGCACGACGCTGACCGCGCGGCAGATCCAGGACCTGCTCACCGCCGCGGGCGCACCCGTGGTGTCGGTGGAACGCCACGACCAGCCCGTGGACGTCGAGGACTGGATGGCCAGGACCCGGACCAACCCGCTGATCCGCGACGTCATCCGGGACAGGTTCGCGCACGAACTGGGCGGCGGGCAGCCGACCGGCCTGCGCCCGCACCGCGACGACGCCGGAAAGCTCTGGCTCACCCACACGTGGTCGATGACCATCGCCGGGAAACCGTGACGGCCTTCCTGCCTGCGTTGGACAGCTACGCTGAGCGCGATGGGAACACTCCCGCGAAGAGGTGACGCATGACGTCGAGGATTGGTCAATCGGCCGACGTGTCAGGGAGATCCGGGCCTGGCGTGGACTGAGTCTGTCAGCGACTGCTGGTCTGGCGGGAATGTCGGTCTCCTATCTGAGCATGATCGAACGTGGTCGGCGTCGAGTGACGAGACGCGCGACAGTGGAGTCACTCGCGTCCGCGCTGAGGGTGTCGCCGAGCGAATTGGTCGGCAAGCCGTATGCCGCATCCGGTGGAGCGACCTACGACGCACGTGTCGCGCTCGCCGCGATGGAGGATGCACTGACCGGCTGGTGGATCGGTGAGGTTCCCGACGCTCCGATGCGCCCGTGGTCGCCGGTCAGCGGTGATGTGCGGCGGCTCAACCGCGTGCTTCGCCCGAACGGAACTCGGCGAGCAGACCAAGCTGCTACCAGCGCTGGTCCGGGACCTCCTCGTGGCTGCCGGCGACCCGAAGCACCGCAGGGATGCGCTCATCGGACTGCTCGACGCGTACAAGTCCGCTGGATACCTGGCGCATGATCTCGGTTTCACCGGCTTGCCTGCCCTGGCGATCGAGCGGATGCGCGCAGCGGCCGAGAAACTGGACGACCCGGTGCTGCTCGCGGACGTCGCATGGCGGCGTGCGCACCTGCTCAGCGGCACCAACCGCGCACGACAGTATGACCTCGCAGTCGATATCGCCGACCGTGCGCCCGCTGAGCGTCCTGACATTCGCGGCATGTCGAACCTCACCGCCGCGCTTGCTGCCGCCGCGCAAGGCGACGGTGAGCGCGCGGAGGCACATCTGGCGGAGGCGGGTGGAATCGCCGAGACGATCGACACCGACGACGAGCCATGGACGAGAACGGATTTCGGCCGGACCAACGTGAACATCTGGCGGGTCGCCATCGGAGTCGAACTCGGATACGGCGCGAAGGTCGCGGAGACCGCCGCGAAGATCCGCCCGGAGGCGATGAAGCGTGATCGCCAAGCGGCGTTCTGGATCGACTACGGCCGCGGCATGCTCGCCGAGCGGAAGACCCACGAGCGCGGGCTGAGCGCGCTCCTGCGCGCGGAGAAAATCGCGCCCCAGAAAGTTCGCAACAATCCTTTCGTGCGCGAGGCGATAGCAGGGGTTCTCGCCTCGACCCGGCGTGACGTGGCCGGTCTTGAGCTCCGGGGCTTCGCTTGGCGAATCGGCATTGCGCCGAACGGGTGACAAAGCCGCACGCACACGTGGTCGATGACCATCGCCGGAAAACCGTGAGCCTCATTGTTTTCCACGCGCCACTGCCCGAATCAGCGCCGCGGTGGCGAGCAGGCTCGTGGTAGTGGTCACGGCCGTGCCACCGAATCGGAAAATCGCCAACACGGTGCCGGACACGCCTGCTGCCACAACTCCCAGCACGGTCATCAGCACCACGGTGTGCCAAGTCCGGCGCGCGTCCGCGAGAACGTAGCGGAGCAGTTCGCAAAACGATCTGGTCGACGGTCTTGACATTGTGCTACTTCCCTCTGCGCCGGTGGTGTCCCTTGACCAGACCAGAACATCTGTGTAGTGCTGAGTGCAGCCACGGTGCACGGGCACTCACGGTTCGATCCCACACGCTCACGGTTGGGGCAAGGGGGCGCAATGGCCGACGATCTTGGATCGCAGCCGGACGAGGGAGAAAGCACAGGTGCCTTCTCCCGCGCGTTCAGCGACATCCGGCAGCGGCGGGGCCTTTCCAGGAACGCGCTGGCCAAGCTGATGAACTACAGCAGATCGTATGTGTCGAAAGTCGAGTCCGGAGCCGAGCGACCGTCGCGCAATTTCCTGAACAGCGCCGAACGCGCGATGAATGACAACGGGACTCTCCGCCGCGCGTACGCCGAGTCTTTCGACAGCCGGACGCCGTCGAGCGCGGACGACCTGCACCTGCGCGAGGCGGCGGAAATGGTGACCGACGACGGCACCATCCAAGTGCTGCGGGAAGAGTCGGCGCTTCACTACGACAACCGCGTCTATCGGCTCAACCAGCGGAGACTGTTGCGCAACAACGGCACGCGCCCGATCGACCGCTATCTGATCCGGATCGCGGTCGGGAAGTTCCCCGACGACCCGAAGTTGTGCGACCTGCTGTACGCGCAGAATCCCGTGACCTGGGATGAACTCAACCTCCAGGCGTGGCACGGCACCGAGCGCACCAAGCCGATGCGGTGGGCGGTGCACCACGACAAGCCGGACTTCAAGGAGGTGTGGCTCAGGTTCGGCGGGGAGAACGGGCATTTTCCCCTGTACCCGGGAGAATCGGGCTGGATCGAGTACGAGTACACCGTCGACGAACAGCACTGGGGGGACTGGTACCAGCGGACGATCCGGCTGCCCACGCGGCACCTGTCGATCCGGCTGGACTTTCCCGCGGCTTTCGACATGACCGCGTGGGGTTTGTACACGTCGATGTGGAACGACGCGATGCCCTTCGCGACACCCATTCAGAGTTCCACCGAGAACGGCCGCCAGATCTACACGTGGGCCACGGACAACCCGCCGGTCGGCTCCCGCTACCGGGTGGAGTGGAAAGTCGTCTACTCGCCGCATCCCGTCGGCGAACCCGGGCAGTCCGCACGGCCGAGCCAGAACATGAAAGCACTGGGAATCAGGCAGCGCGACGACGACATCCTGCGGCGCCGGGCCCGTGAGTTCGAGCTGCCGCTGGAGCGCAACGACGCCGAACGGACGATATCGGAGCTGCGGTCAGCGCTGAACCGGGTGACCCTCGCGCACGTCTTCGCCAAGGGATCGAGCATCTCGGCCCAGCAGATCGGGGTCGACCGGGCGGCGGCGATCGTGCGGTCGGTGGAAGGCGAGATGATCGAACTGCTGAATCCGCGGATCATCCGCTCCAGCGACCAGATCGACGAACAGTACGAGGGCTGCCTGAGCTTCTTCGACGTCCGCGGCGTGGTCCCGCGCGCCCTGCACGTCGAAGTCGTCCACACGAACCTCGACGGCACCCACCGGATCACCGTCTTCGAACGGGCCGTTGCCAGGCTGGTCGCGCACGAGGTCGATCACCTCAACGGCCTGCTCTACACCGACCGCATGGCCGGCGGGACGCAACTCATCCCGGTCGAGCAGTACGACGGCATCGGGAAGAAATGGGAAATCTGACCAGGGGCTTGTCACCGTTTCGAGAACGGCCATCAGCGGATGTCGAACGTCGGCAGCGTGCCGTAGGAGGCCTTGCGGGACGCGCGCCGGAGCGTGGCCAGCACGGCGGGGCCGATGACGAGGATCGCGACCGTGTTGGTGATCGCGCGGCCGGTGTCCCAGCCCGCGGTCGACGTCAGCAAGGTGAAGACCGCGAACCGGTGCAGGTTCTCCCAGACCGAGTCGCCGGGCACGTAGGAGATGTGGCCCTCGTGGTACGGCACTTCCGCGTTGGTGATGAACGGCCAGAACCACAGGTTCATCAGGAACCCGAACACGTACGCCACGAAAATCCCGTAGCCGACGAGCATGGCGATCTCCGCCTTGCCGGTCACCCTGCGCGGCAACAGGCCCGCGCCCATCCCGATCCACGCCGAGCACAGCATCTGGAACGGCAGCCACGGGCCGACCCCCGCTGTCAGCAGCGCTGAGGCGAACAGCGACGTGCAGCCGAGGACGAAGCCGAAGCCCGCGCCGAACACACGCCCGGCGAGCACCAGCATGAAGAACACCGTCTCGATTCCCGCTGTGCCCGCGCCGAGTGGTCGTAGTGCCGCGTTCACCGCTGACAGCACGCCCAGCATCGCCAGTGCTTTCGAGTCCATCCCGCCTTCGGACAACTCGGCCAGCACGACCACGATCAGGATCGGCAGGATGCCGATGAAGATGAACGGCGCGTCCGGGCCGTGCTGCATGCTCTGCGGCTCCACCCGCACCAGCAACGGCCAGACGAACATCATCAGCCCGGCCAGCGACGCCAGCCCCAGCACGATCGCCGACCGCGGCCCGACCTTCACCGCCTGGTCCGCGCGCCCCCAGGTCATTCTCATGCCACTCCCTGCCTGAGCGCGGTCTCGACGTCGGCCACGGTCAGCCAGTCCGGGCCGAGCACCTTGGCCACCTGCGGCGCGAACGCGGGCGAGGAGCCGAGCACCTCGACGGCCGGGCCGTCGGAGACGATCTCGCCTTCCGCCATCACGATCACGCGGTCGGCCACCGCGGCGACGAATTCGACGTCGTGGGTGGCGACGACGACCGCGCGTCCCTCCTCGGCCAGCGCGGCGATCATCCGGCCCAGCGCGGCCTTCGCGGTGTAGTCCAGGCCGCGGGTCGGTTCGTCGAGCAGCATGATCCGTGGTGCCGCGGACAGCTGCACCGCCAGGACCAGAGCCAGGCGTTGCCCTTCCGACAGGTCACGCGGGTGTTTGTCCGCGTCGATATCGGGCGCGAGGCGGTCGAGCAACGCGCGGCAGTGGCCCGGTTCGGCCTCGGACTCGGTGTCGGCGGCTGTGCACTCGGCTGCGACGGTCTCCAGGTAGAGCAGGTCACCGGCGGTCTGCGGGACCAGGCCGACGAGCTTGCGTGCCTTGGCGCTGCTCAGCTCGTGGGGATCGGCGCCGTCGACTCGCACCACGCCGCCCTGCCGCGGGCCCGAGCCCTGCAACGCCCACAGCAGCGAGGACTTGCCCGATCCGTTGCGGCCCATGATCGCCATCACCTTGCCGCCGTGCAGGTCCAGGTCGGCACCGCGCACGGCCACCGTCGGGCCGTAACGCACGACCACACCCGAACTCGTCAGCGCGGGCGGCCCGGCCACCGGCTCCGTCCGCTGTGGACTGTCCGTCAGCCGGGACCGCAGCGACCCGGCGCGGCGACGGGCGTCACGGACCGACATCGGCAGTGGCTGCCAGCCCGCCAGCCGCCCCAGCTGCACGATCGGCGGCGCGATCGGGGTCAGTTCGAGCACTTCGGCCGGGGTGCCGTCGATGATCGACCCGTCACCGGGCACGTAGATCATCCGGTCGGCGAACGGGACCACGCGTTCCATCCGGTGCTCGGCCATGATCACCGTCGTGCCGAGGTCCTGCACCAGCCGCGCCAGCGTGGCCAGCACGTCCTCCGCGGCGGTCGGGTCCAGCGCCGACGTCGGCTCGTCCAGGACGAGGATCCGGGGGTGCATGGTGAGCACCGAGCCGATCGCCACCCGCTGCTGCTGCCCGCCGGACAACGCGCGCAACGCACGCCTGCGCAGGTCCGCGATCCCCAGCAGGTCAAGGGTTTCCTCGACACGGCGGCGCATCACCTGCGGCGCGAGGCCGAGTTGTTCCATCCCGTACGCGAGTTCCTCCTCGACCGTGTCGGTCACGAACCCCGCGAGCGGATCCTGCCCGACCATGCCGACCAGGTGCGCGAACTCCCGTGGCGGACGGGAACTCGTCGCGACACCGTCCACTGTGACCGAACCAGCCAGGTGCCCGCCGGTGAAGTGCGGGACCAGGCCGTTGATCGTGCCGAGCAGCGTCGACTTGCCCGCACCCGTGCGACCGGCGAGCAGGACCAGTTCGCCCTCGCCGATGGACAGGGTGATGTCCTCCAGCACCGGAGCGGCCTGGCCGTGGTACCAGAAGCCGACGTGGTCCAGTTCGATCATGCCGCCACCCGCTCTGGTTCGGTGCTCGGTTCTTCCTGACCGGCGAACGGCGGCAGGGGAGGTGGCGTGAGGAACGACGGGAGCACACCGAGCAGCACACCGCCGAGCGGCACCCAGGACAACAACGGCCACGACAGGTCGATCAACGACGGGTTCAGGTTCGTCGGGTCCACACTGGACGACAGGAACAGCACGACGGCGACCGCGATCCCGCTCAGCGCGACGACGACCTCGGCCGGCTGCCAGCGATCCGGCCGGTAACGGGTGCGCTTGACCCGGTTGCCCGCCAGCCGGAACCCGACCAGTGCGATCGCCGCACCGGCGAACAGCACCGGCCCGGCGAGGAACCGGGGCGTCGAACCGTCGAGTGTGGCGTAGACGCCGACGCACACCCCGAGCAGTCCGACGATCATCAGTGCCCCGGTGAACAGCCGGGTCCTGGCAACGACCTTGCCCGCCCGGCCGTAACCGCGGGAATCCATCGACGCGGCCAGACGCAGCGACCGGTCCAGCGCGTCCTCCAGCACCGGGATGATGATCGCGTGCAGCGCGCGGAATCGTTTGCCGTTCGTGCCGCCCCGCAGCTTGCGGGCCTGCCGCACCCGCAGCACGCTTTCCGCCAGCTGCGGGAACACCGACAGCGCCACGATCACCGCCGTGCCGACCTCGTACAACGCCGGAGGCATCGCCTTGAGCAACCGCTTGGGGTTGGCCAACGCGTTCGCCGCGCCCAGGCAGATGACCATGGTGGCCAGCCGAAGGCCGTCGTACAGGCCGCCGAGCAGCGACTCCGCCGACACGTCACCGAACAGCCGGATCCCCGCCGCCCACGCGGGCAGCGGGATCTCCGGCAGGCTCAGGATGATCGTGGAGCCCTCCGCGCCGCCGAACACGATCCGGAAGAACACCCGCACGGCGATGATGACCATGCCGAGGTAGACGTAGATCCGGAACGCCAGCGCCCACGGCGCGTCCGTCCGGCGGCAGACGACCACGTAGCCGGCCACCGCGATGATCGTCAGCAACAGCCACGGGTTGGTCGTCCGGCTCGCGGCCACCGCGAGACCGAGCGCCCACACCCACCACGCCGCCGGATGCAGGTCGCGAGGCAGGAAGTACGTGGTGGACACACCACGCATTCACGCCTCCCTCGTGCGTTTCCGGCGCCGTGCGGTCAACCACGCGGCAGCCGCGAGGATCACGACGGCTCCCGCTGCGCCCCACGGAGCCCAGTCGCTGGCCCCGGACTGCTCCTTGAGCACCTCGTTGACATCCGGGGCGTTCTCGCCACCGGTGAACGCGACGTTGCGGGACGGGTCGTCAGCGATGTTGCTGGGCCGTGGCTTGGGCGGCGGCAACGCGCTGCCCGACGGCGAACCCGGACCGCCTGTGCCCGTGGCACCCGGTGCGTCGGTTTGCCCCGAGCCCTGGCCACCGGCGCCACCGGCGCCGCCGCCCGTCGAACCGCCGGTACCGCCACCTTGGCCGCCGCCGGTACCGCCTGGGGAACCGCCGCCGGCTTGCCCGCCGCCCTGACTGCCGCCACCACCCTGGCCACCGCCGGGGTTCTGCCCGCCGCCGGGATTCTGGCCACCTGGGTCCTGGTCGGGTGCCTTGGCGTTCGGGTCGTCGCCGGTCGGCTTGGGCTCCTCCTTCGCCGTGCACGGCTCGTTGGCGGTGCCCGGCCGCAACGCGGCGATCCGCGGTTTCGGGTTCGTGTCGGCTGTCGCGTTCAGCGAGAACGACCAGCCTTCGAAACCTCCCTGGACGAAGTTGCGGTTCTTCACGCCCCACTGGCTGTAACGCCACGCGCAGTTGTTGCCCGCGTGCCAGTACGACCAATACGCCGCCGCGGGCGGTGTGTTGACGCACGCCTCGCGATAAGGGCCCTGGCCGGTGATCGGGATCTGCTCGGCCGCGGACGGCCGGTTCTCGACCCGGCAGATGAACGCCTCGCCCCACCGGGCGACACCCGCGATCTGGAACCCGGCGCCCTTCACCGCGTCGAGGCCGGTTCCCTTGGTGCT
Organism: Kibdelosporangium phytohabitans; assembly: GCF_001302585.1. Lineage (GTDB taxonomy): Bacteria > Actinomycetota > Actinomycetes > Mycobacteriales > Pseudonocardiaceae > Kibdelosporangium > Kibdelosporangium phytohabitans. The sequence goes on from NZ_CP012752.1 coordinate 4,671,654, forward strand.
CTGCGGGTTGCACCGCACGATGGTCGTCCCGCCGAGCTGCTGGAAGTCGACGACGACGGTCACACCGGTCCCGGACGTGCAGTAGCCCGGGTAGCCCTTGCTGTGATCGATCGCGTTGGCCGTGAACGGAATCGGCGCGAAGGCGGCTACCAGTGCGGTCACCGCCAACGCGCGCATCGCCTTGCTCATTGGACTGTCAATGTCGCTGTCGAGTACACGTTCCCACCGGTTCCGCTCGCTTTGACGGTGTACGTGTACGTTCCGACCGCGGTCGGCGTGACCGACTGGGTCCCGCCGGGAACCGCGAGCGAACCGGACCACGAGCCGCCGCCGCTCGTGGGCGACACCGCGTGCGCGGTCACCGCCGTCGCGTTGGTCGACAACCAGGTCAGGCCGGTGCTCTGGCCCAGCGTGATCTTGCGGTCCAGGTCGTCCACCGAGAGGCTCACGGTCGGGTTGTTCGGGTTGACCGCCGGGTTGGTCGGCGTCACCTCAGGCGGCGGGTTGGTCGTCGCGGTCTTGTTCAGCGAGAACGACCAGCCTTCGAAGCCGCCGGGGATCACGTTGCGGTTCAACGCGCCGAAGCTGCTGTAGGCCCACGTGCTGCCGGAACCGTTGGCGTGCCAGTAACCCCAGTACGCGTCGGCCGGTGGCGTGTTGGCGCACGGCTCCTTGTACGTGGGGTTGGACGTGCGCGGGAGGATCTCGGTCGACGACGGCCGGTTCTCCAGGCGGCACACGAAACCGAGGCCCCAGCGGACTGTGCCCTGCACGGAGATCCCCGCGTCCTGCAACGCCTTGATGCCGGTCCGGTCGGTGCCAGGGCTGGCGTTGGGGGAGCAGCGGGTGATGGTCGGGGCGGCCACGCCGCCGTTGCCGTCCAGCTCCTGGAAGTCGATCACGACCGTGACACCGCTCAACGCGTCGGCCCCGGCGCAGATCCCCGCGTACCCCTTGGCCGGGTCGATGGCACCGGCCGCCGGTGCCGCCGCCACAGCCGCTCCCGCGAGCAAGGCCAGGCCGGACAGGAAAGTCAGTGTCCGTCTCATCAGCTACGCGTCCCCTCAGTTGGTGCTTTCCGGTTGATGTGGCGGTGTGTGCCGTAACCGGCGGCGGCGAGCAGCAGGATCCCCAGGCCGATCAGGCCGCCCAGCGCCCAGCCGGGCAGCTTCCTGTGCGTCGCGGCGGTGTTCGTCGCCGGTTTGACATCCCCGATGGGCAGCCGGGCCGCGGGGGTGACCGGCGAGTCCGTCGCGTTCATCCACGACTTGCCCGCCACACCCTGCGCACTGGCCACGCTGGCGACCAGGTCGCTTTGTCCCGCGCCGGGTCTCGGCAGTCCGCCGTCGGCGAGCAGCTTGGCGCGCAACGTCTCGGCGGTGTCCCGGACGTCAAGGCCGACGGCGTTGCGCGCGCCCGCGACGGCGGAGGTGATCGCGGTGTCCTCGGCTGTGGCGTTCAACGCCTCGACCGCCTTGACCAGCGCGTTGGCTCGATCCGACGACCAGTCACGCGGCGCGCCCTCACTCGGGGAGTCACCGCGCTTGCGGCCGTTGAGAGCCTCGACCGCGGCGGCCGTGGCGACCGGATCACCGGTGTCGCACTGCTCGGTCTTCATGCTGGCCGGGAATGTGCCGTCGGCGCACTGGCGTTTGATCAGCAACGCCAACCCAGCCGAGGGCTGCTCGTCGTCGGCAGCGGTCGCCAGGACGGCCCACGCGTGCCTGCGCACGGAGTTGTCCGAGTCGGCGAACTCGCCGCGGTCGGCGAACTTCCCGTCCTCGGTGCGGGTGCCCGCGAGGTCGGTCCGCAACTGGTCCACGGTCGCGTCCAGGTCGCTCGCCGAGTCGTCGCCGCGGCGCAGGAAGCCCGCGACGATGCGGAGTTTCGCCAGCGGCTCGGCGTACACCGCCGAATCCTTCTCGTAGGCGGTGCCGTACGCGTAGGCCTTGACAGATTCCTGGCGCAGCAGGAAATTCGACACCCGGTCGGCCACCTCGGGCTGTTCGTCCAGCACACGCAGGGCCAGAACCAGGTCCGCGGTGGCGTCGTAGTCCACGAACGTCTCGTTGTTCTCGGTGACCTCGACGTGGTCACCGCCGATGAGCCGCTGTGACAGGTACTCGCCGAGCCGACCGGCCGGTGACGCGGCCGGTGCCGGTTGCTGTGGCGTCGGCGGCGGTGTCACCACGGTGTTCGTCGGCGTACCCGAGCCGGACGGGTTCGGCGTGCTGGTACTGCGCCTGGGTTTCGGCTTCGGGACAGGCTTGGCGGTTTTCTGCTTGGCCTGCTGTGCAGCCGCGCGTGGCGGCGTGGAGGTGGCCGTGGTGGGCGGTGGCTGCTGTGTGGTCGTGACGTCCACGGTCGGCCGCGACGCGGAAGTGGTGGTGGTCGTGCTCGACGACCGGCTGGTCGTCGTCGACGAAGTGGTTGTGGTCGTGGTGGCCGCCGGGCCACCCGTTGTCGTGGTGGTGGTGGTCGTCGTTGTGGGCGGCGGGGGGATCTTGCGTTGGGTCAGGTCGTGGAAGCCCACTTCCGACAGCGCGAGCGAGGCCTGCGCGCCGGCCCGGATCCACGTGTCCACCGCACCGAGGCCCTGGGTCTTGGCTTTCTCGTACGCCTCAGGCGTGTAGTGGATCGCGCCGATCTCCGCGCCGAGCGCGGTGTTCGCGTCGGCCGGTTTCACCTGTGCCGACTTCAGGAACGCCGCGCCCCTGGCTGTTTCCGCGCCGGCGCCGCCGGCCTCGGCGAGCGCCTGCACGATCAGGCCGGTGCTGTTGGTGTTGGGGGCTTCGGTGCCGACCCCGCCACCCCAGCCACCACCGGCCGTCTGGTTGGCCTTCAACCACGCGACCGCCCGGGCGATCGGTTCGTCCAGGCCCTGCGCGCCCGCCTTGCGGGCGGCGAGCAACGCGGAGAGACCCAGCCCGGTGGTGTCCCCGTCCGACGGCGAGACGCCGAGCGGTTTGCCCTCGTCACACGTGGACACCTTGTACCCCAGCGGGTTGACGTGGTCGCCGGTCTCAGCGGTCTTGATGTACGCGTAGAAGATCCGGAAGTAGCCGTCGGCGCACTGCTGGCTCAGCAGCCTGCCCAACGCCAGCTCGTCCACCTCGTCGGCCCCGGCGAGGCCGATCACCCCGAGGGCCTGGCCGAACGTGTTGGCGTCGTTGCTGACGAACTCCGCGAATTCGGGGTTCTTGGAGTAGTCGCTGACCCGGCCCTTGTCCGGGCCGGACCGCCTGATCGCGGCCTTGGTCTCGGCGACCATGTCGTAGCCGTCGAAGTCGCGCGGGTCGCGGCCGGAGACCTCGGCGGCGACGAGGACTTTCGCCGCGGCACCGCCGATGACGATCGCCTCGTAGACCGGGTCCTGCATCAGCCCGCCCCACGTGAAGTAGTCCGAGGCGTGGCCCTCGTCGTCGAGGTACTTGACGATCGGCGCGGCGAGCGCCGCGTCACCGGACGCGTGCGTCGCCAGCAGGACGTCGAGCATCAGGCCGTGGTCGGGGAGGGTTCCGCCGTTGGGGTTCTCCAGCGTGCCGTCCGGCTTCAGCTTCCCGGCCAGCCACAGCGAATTGGCGTGGGCCGCGGGATGATCCCGTTCGGCCGACGCGGTACCGGCGACAACCCCGGCGAAGGCGATCGACAACAGCGCCGCGACGGCGGCGTACTGGCGGTGACGCGACCGGTGCACTCTCCCGACCTTCGTTCCGGGGAGGAGAGATCGACCTGACATCGAGCGTCACCCCCTGTTTACGCGACAGTGGTTCCTGACAGACCGGCCCGTGCGGTGACCCGACTCGTCACCTTCCGGTGACCCACGGTTGCGCGACAGTGCCGGATTTCGACCGGCTTCCCCATCACAGGCGGCGGCTATGGAGTTGTTGTGGCCAAACGATCCGACTCTAACACCTGGTTCGCGCGGCGGTACACCGCTTGGCGGCCGAGCCCGCGGGTGGCCGCCAAGCGATCTCGGTCACGCCGGGCAGGCCAGCACCGGTGCCCCGGGCTTGGAACCGGCCGCGTTCAGCGCCGCCAGGCCAGGGCCACCCAGGCCGAGAACAGCCTGTGCCGTGGCACGCACCACAGTCGAGGGGTTGTAGCCGGTGGCGTCGTACGGGATCGCTCCCCGGTTCTCGACCGGGCCGGCGCAGCCGACCTGGACGCCCACGACGAACTGCTTGGCCTTGTGGAAGGCCGGGGGACGGCCGCCTGCCTTGAGGGCCTGTGCGGCGAGCCCGGTGGTGTTGGCGTTCGGCGCCACGGCCGGGTCACCCGACAGCGCGGAGATACCGCCGTTGGCCTGCTGCTTGCTGATCAGCCAGCTCAGGCCCTCCTGCGCATCGGTGTTGCGGCCGGTGGCCAGCAGTGCCTGGGTGACCATCGCGGTCGCGTCCGTGTCGCTCTGGCAAGCCGGGGCGCCGAAGACGATCGGGTAGCCGCCGTCGGGACACTGCGTGCCGACCGCGAAGTCCACTGCGGACGCGGGAACGCCACCCGGTGTGCGCTTGAGCGTGATGATCGCCAGCGACTGCGTGAACGCGTTGCTGTAGTCCCCGAACGCGGAGCGGTCGGAGAACCGGCCGGACGGCGTGAGCAGGCCACGCAACCGCGCAGGCAGGTCCGCACCACCGAACGACGCCGGGTCCTGGCCGCGTACCTGCGCTGCCAGCGACACCTTCGCGGTGGCGCCCGCGTAGGCCTCGGTCGTCCCGTCGCCGATGTAACCGCTGAGGATCTCCGGCTTGGCCAGCCAGGTGATCGCCTTGCCGCCGTTGGTGCCGGACACGCCCGCCGAGGCGAACGCGAGGATCGCGTCGACGGTCAGGCCCTGGTCGGGGTACTTCGTACCGCCGAAGTCCACTTCGAACCGTTCGCCGTCGACCAGTTGGCGGGCCAGCCAGCCCGCGGCGGCGTCCGCGCGGTCGGTCGTCCGGTTGCCGTGCGCGGCGGCCACACCGGGCGCGGCGGCGACGGTGGCCGTCGCGCACAGCAGCGCGACGGCCAAGGAACGGAATCTCATGCGTCGAAGCCTTTCTCCGGCGCACGGCACCGGAGTCAGGGCTTCGCCCCGAGGCCCGGCCCCGCGAACCGCGACGGGATGGGACGAAAACGACCATGGCGGCGGGTGTTCGGGCTTGCCACTCGTCCGGTGACGGCGTCGTGGCACACCGTTGCGGGTCAGCGCCGGACTCTCACCGGACTTCCCCCGCTGCCAAGGTTTCCTGCGAAGGGATTCTTACCACGTTCCCGGTTCGAGGGGATACGGCACGACGGTGCTGCGGTTCTCGTCCACGCGCAGCGGTTTGCCGATCGGCGGCGCCGCACGCTGCGGGCACAGCGGCCGGTCACAGGTCTGGCACCCCGGTCCGATCGGTGTCGCCGCGCCCACGTCGTCGAGGTCCACGCCCGCCGAATGGACCAACCGGCCCGCGTGCCTGATCTCACACCCAGGCCGACCGCGAACGTCTTGCCGGGCCCGGCGTATCCGCCGCGGCTGCGCGAGATCGTCCGTGCGATCCAAAGACAACGCTGTCCGTCCGGCATCGGCGCGACCCGCGCGAGCACCTTGCCCGGCGCGGCGAACGCGCCGTAAGCACTCCACAGTGGACAAGTTCCGCCGGTGGATACCGTCACCCTCGATCATGCGGCACAGGCGGCGTGCCCCGGTCATCGGTCCTCCTCCTACAGCCCGGCCCGTACCCGCCGGGTCGCCTCGACCAGGTTGCGCAGCGCCGGGTCCACTTCAGCGTAACCACGGGTTTTCAGGCCGCAGTCCGGGTTGGACCACACCCGCTCGGCAGGCACCGCCCGCACGGCCTCGGTGAGCAGCTCGGCCATCTCGTCCGTGCTGGGCACGCGCGGCGAGTGGATGTCGTAGATGCCCGGTCCGACACCGCGGCTGTACCCGATCGACGCCAGGTCGGCCAGTACCTCCATTTTGGACCTGGCCGCTTCGATCGTGGTGACGTCGGCGTCGAGGCCGTGGATGGCCTCGATCACGTCACCGAACTCCGAGTAGCACAGGTGCGTGTGGATCTGCGTGCCCGGCGCCGCGCCGGAGGTCGCCAGCCGGAACGAGCCGACCGCCCAGTCCAGGTAGGCCTTGCGGTCCTCCGCGCGCAACGGCAACAGCTCGCGCAACGCGGGTTCGTCGACCTGGATGATGCCGATCCCGGCCGCCTCCAGGTCGGTGATCTCGTCCCGCAAGGCCAGCGCGACCTGGTCGGCCGTGGCACCCAGCGGCTGGTCGTCGCGCACGAACGACCACGCCAGGATGGTCACGGGGCCGGTCAGCATCCCCTTGACCGGCTTGCTGGTCAACGACTGCGCGTAGGTGCTCCACTCCACGGTCATCGGCGCGGGCCGCGAGACGTCGCCGTGCAGGATCGGCGGCCGGACACACCGCGACCCGTACGACTGGACCCACCCGTTCTCGGTGAACGCGAAGCCGTCCAGCAGTTCCCCGAAGTACTGCACCATGTCGTTGCGCTCGGGTTCGCCGTGCACCAGCACATCGAGCCCGATTTCCTCCTGCAGCCGGACGACCCGCTCGATCTCGGCACGCATCCGCTCGGCGTAGCCCGCGTCGTCCACCCGGCCCGCCCGCAGATCCGCCCTGGCCTTGCGGACGTCGGTGGTCTGCGGGAACGACCCGATCGTCGTGGTCGCCAACGGCGGCAGCCCCAGCCGGGCGCTCTGCGCCTCGGCGCGCTCGGCGTAAGCGGCCCGCAGCCGGTGCTCCGGCTTCAGCGCCGCGATCCGCGCGCGGATCTGCTCGTCCTTGCGCGCAGCGGCCAGGCCGGAGCGGACCGCGTCGCCCGCGGTGGCGACCTGCTCGGCGATCTGCGGGTCGTCGCCGGCCAACGCCTTGCCGAGCAGGACGACCTCGTCGACCTTCTGCCGGGCGAACGCCAGCCGAGCGGCCACGTCCGGCGGCAGCGACGTCTCCGCGGCCAGGTCGTACGGCACGTGCAGCAGCGAGCACGACGTCGAGACGGCCAGGTCCGCGACCGACTCCTTGAGCCGGGCGCACAGCGCGGCAGCCGCGCTGAGGTCCGTACGCCAGATGTTGCGGCCCTCGATCACCCCGGCCACCAGTGTCTTGGTGCGCAGAGCGGGGATGTCCGGGATCCGGTCGGCCGCGGCGCGGCCGGCCACCAGATCGACGCCGATGGCCTCCACCCCGGTGCCCGCCAGCACCGGCAGCGCGGCCCCGAAATCCCCGAAGTACCCGGTGACCAGGAGCTGGGGCCGGCCCGGCAGCCGGCTCAGCCGGTCGTACGCCCGGCCGAGCGCGGCCAGTTCACCGTCCGTCCGGTCGGCGCAGAACGCCGGTTCGTCCAGCTGCACCCAGGCCGCACCGGCGGCGCCCAGCCGCGTGAGCAGTTCGGCGTAGCGATCGAGCAGCGGGTCGAGCAGCTCCAGCGGCGCGAACCCCTCGGCAGCGCCCGCTTCGGCCTTGGCCAGCAGCAGGAACGTGACCGGGCCGAGCAGCACCGGCCGGGTCTGCACGCCCTGCGCCCGCGCGTCCTGGTACTCGGCGATCGGCTTGTCGCCTGCCAGCTCGAACCGCGTGCCCGGGCCGAGTTCGGGGACCAGGTAGTGGTAGTTGGTGTCGAACCACTTGGTCAGTTCCATCGCCGGGACAGTGTCCCGGCCGCGTGCCATGGCGAAGTACGTGTCCAGGCCGTTGAGGCCGAGGTCGCGGTACCGCTGGGGAATGGCGTCGAACAGCTGAACGGTGTCGAGCACCTGGTCGTAGTAGGAGAACGTGTTGCTCGGCACCGAGTCCAGGCCGGCCGCCGCCAGGTCCGCCCACGCGTCGCGGCGCAGGTCACGCGCCATCTGCCGCAGCTGCGCGGCCTCGATGTCGCCTGCCCAGTACTTCTCCAGCGCTCGCTTGAGTTCTCGTCGCGGACCTATCCGCGGGTACCCCAGCACTGTCGACCCGATCGGGGATGTCACCACAGCTCTCTCCTCGCGAGCTCACCGGCCATCCCGAACACGCGCACACGAAACAGAGCACTGTCGCGTGAACCCGCCCGAGAGGCCCAGGACCACGCACACCGGCGGTGTGCGTACCGGTGGCAGGTCTTCGGACTCGCGGGCACCCGGGCGTGTCCCGCCCGGACCTACTGGCCGTCGCTTCCCAGGCTCTCGCCCAGTGCTCTTGACGGCGGTCGTTCCCACTCACCGCTGCGGGGCAGTCCCGGATTCACACCGGGTTCCCTCTTACCCCACCGCGTCCCGGGCAACTCCGGAGCACGGCGGACCACCAGCACCCCGAGCCTAGCGGTCACGACCGGAAGTCTGTAGGGATCCCAACGAACTCCCGGTCGCAACCACCAGCGGTCCGTCCTCGATATCGGCTCCGATTCCTGACGCACGACGTCACTTCACACCGGTGACGGCCCGGCCCGGCGGATGCCGACCAGCAGCAGGATCGCCCCGAGCAGCAGGACCGGCCACGGCGTCAGCGGCATGATCACCGCGTCGATCGCGACCCAGATCCCCAGCACCCACGCGATGAACGGCGGTGGTGTGCTGCCGTGGCGGTTGAGCCACAGCACGATCAGGCCGATCACGATCAGCGGCACGCCGAAACTGTCCACGCTCAGCCACAGCGCGCTGGTCGCGGGGTTCATCTCGACGAGGTCCGCTCGCCACAGCTCGCCGCTGAACCACGCCCCGGCGTGCCGGCCGGCGCCCAGCAGCGTCAGGGTGAGAACCATGTGCGCGGACCCGAACAGCGTGATGAGCCACCCGGCCCACTTGATCAGCTGAGTGCCCGCACTCGCGGGAGCCTTGGTGTCGATCATCGGTTTCCCCCGTCCGTGGTGATGTACGAGAGACCGACGCTATGGCCCGCCGCGCGCCCGCGGATGGGTCGTGGGAGGGAGTCCGGTCGTTCCCGGGAGTGAGCCCGCCGCCGGGCGGTGACGGGGAACACGTCGCAGTCGACATAGTCGGACGTCCTACTTTATGGTGTCCACAGGTCCGCGGTGCGGGGAAGCCGGTGTGAGTCCGGCACGGTCCCGCCACTGTGACCGGCGTCCGTCGTCGAACGGGACGCGCCCGGCCTGTCCTTCGGGCCCGACGAGCACAGATGGGCTGGAACGCCCAGCCGACCGGGCAGGTCGTGTTCGACGGCGCCCGGATACCCGCGGCCGGTCGGCTGGGGCAGGAGGGCGACGGGTTCCGGATCGCCATGTCCGCGCTGGATGGCGGTGACGAGACTGCGACGCAGCTGTGCGCGATGGCGAAGGGGTTCGCCACCGACGCCGGTTTCGACGTGGCCAACCGGGCGTTGCAGCTGCACGGCGGTCACGGCTACCTCAGCGAGTACGGCGTCGGGAAGATCGTCCGGGACCTGCGGGTCCACCAGATCCTGGAAGGAACCAACGAGATCATGCGCGTCATCGTGTCCCGCGGTGTACTGGGAGCGGCGTCATGACCGACGTGCTCACCGAGGTTCACGGCGGCCTGGCCAGGATCACGCTCAACCGGCCCAAAGCCATCAACGCGCTGACCCACGACATGGTCAGGACCATCGACGCGGTGCTGACCGAGTGGGAAAGCGACGACTCCGTCCGCACGGTCGTGATCACCGGCGCCGGTGAACGAGGTCTCTGCGCGGGCGGCGACATCCGCACGATCTACGACGACGCCCGCTCCGGCGGTACCGCGTCACTGGAATTCTGGTCAGACGAATACAAACTCAACGCCCACATCGCCCGGTACACGAAGCCGTATGTCGCGGTGATGGACGGTGTGGTGATGGGTGGCGGTGTCGGCGTTTCCGCGCACGGCTCGGTCCGCGTGGTGACCGAACGCTCCCGCATCGCGATGCCGGAAGTCGGCATCGGCCTGGTCCCGGACGTCGGCGGGACGTATCTGCTGTCGCGGGCCCCCGGCCAGCTCGGCACGCACATCGCGTTGACCACCGCGCAGTTGTCGGCGGGTGACGCGATCCACTGCGGACTGGCCGACTACCACGTGCCCAGCGCACGCATCCCGCAGCTGCTCGAACTGCTGGAGCAGCGGGACGCGGCCGAGGCTGTCCGAGCGGTCGCCGAACTGCCCGCGGACCGGCCGTTGTCCAGGCAGACCGACTGGATCGGCACCTGCTACGCGGCCGAAACCGTCGAGGAGATCCTCGAGCGGCTGCGTGCCAGCGGCGAACAGGGCAGCAGCGCGGCCAAGGAGATCGAGGGCAAGTCGCCGACGGCCGTCAAGGTCACGCTGCGCGCGCTGCGGTCGGCCGCGGCTCTGCCCGATCTGGACGCAGTGCTGGAACAGGAATACCGCGTGTCCGCCGCGTGCCTGCGCGGGCACGACCTCGCCGAGGGCATCCGTGCCCAGATCATCGACAAGGACCGCAACCCGCGCTGGTCACCGGGCACGCTCGCCGAGGTGAGCGAGGACGTCGTGGCCGCGCATTTCGAGGAGGTCCGGTGATCGCGTTCCTCGGTCCGGGCACCATGGGCGGCCCGATGGCCGCCAACCTGGTCGAAGCCGGGCACGAGGTGGCCGCCACGCGTGACGCCGAGGTGGTGATCACCATGCTGCCCAGCGGACGGCACCTGCTCGACTGCTACGCCAAGATCGTCGCGGCGGCCAAGCCCGGCACGTTGTTCATCGACTGCTCCACGGTCGACGTCGCGGACGCCAGGGCCGCCGCGACCAGCGCGGGGCACCTGGCCGCGGACGCCCCGGTGTCCGGCGGTGTCGTCGGCGCGGCGGTGGGTTCGTTGACGTTCATCGCGGGCGGCGCTGACGAGGCCGCCGCCAAGGCCCGAGCCGCTCCTGCTCGTGATGGGTGCCCGCTTCCTCTACTGTGGACAGTCCGGGGCCGGTCAGGCCGCGAAGATCTGCAACAACATGATCCTCGGTGTCTCGATGGTCGCGGTGAGTGAGGGCTTCGCGCTCGCCGAACGCCTCGGCCTGAGCCACCAGGCGCTCTTCGACGTCGCGGCCACGTCGTCGGGCCAGTGCTGGTCGCTGACGACCAACTGCCCGGTCCCCGGCTCCGTGCCGTCGAGCCCGGCCAACCGCGGCTACCAGGGCGGATTCGCCGGTGCGCTGATGCTCGAGGACCTGCGCCTGGCCCAGGCCGCAGCCGCCGCGCACGGGCTCGGCACGACACTGGGCAAGGCCGCCGAACAGACCGATGAGCAGTTCGTCGCCGAAGGCGGCGGAAAACTGGACTTCTCGGGCGTTTTCACCGCAATCCGGAAGGACACCCCGTGAGCGACACCATCCTGGTCGACCGCCGCGACGCGGTCGCGCTCGTGACCCTCAACCGGCCGAAGGCGCTGAACGCGCTGAACCTGGCTGTGATGACCTAGCTCACCGCGGCCGCGGCCGAACTGGACCGCGACCCGGGCATCGGCGCGATCGTGCTGACCGGGTCGGCCAAGGCGTTCGCGGCGGGCGCGGACATCAAGGAGATGCAGCCCCAGTCGTTCAGCGACGTCTACGCGGCCGACTGGTTCGCCGGGTGGGACGCGCTGGCGAAGGTCCGCAAACCGCTGGTCGCGGCCGTCGCGGGGTACGCGCTCGGCGGCGGGTGCGAGCTGGCGATGATGTGCGACGTGCTGATCGCCGCGGACACCGCCACGTTCGGCCAGCCCGAGATCACCCTCGGCGTCATCCCCGGCATGGGCGGCTCGCAGCGGCTGACCAGGGCGATCGGCAAGGCCAAGGCGATGGACCTGTGCCTGACCGGCCGCACGATGGACGCGGGCGAGGCCGAGCGCGCCGGTCTCGTCTCGCGGATCGTGCCTGCTGATTCCCTTGTGGACGAAGCGATCGCGGTCGCCGGGAAGATCGCGTCGATGTCCACTCCGGCCGCGATGATGGTCAAGGAAGCGGTCAACCGGGCGTTCGAGAGCTCGCTGGCCGAGGGAATCCTGTTCGAGCGCAGGCTGTTCCACACCACGTTCGCCACCGCGGACCAGCAGGAGGGCATGGCCGCGTTCGCCGAGAAGCGACCGGCCAGGTTCGTCAACGGGTGACCCGCATCACGATCACTTCGCAAGCAACTTCCGGCGGTACTCGTGCGTCAGTTAGGTAGGGATCTTGTACGTCAGGTGAATTAAGGGGTTTGGTGTGGTCGCCTCGAAGGCGAAGGCGCTTGGCAAGCTGGTGGCGTTGGTCGTGACGGCTGGTGTGGTGTTGGCGGCGATCCTGTTCCCGTACGTGGGCGGGATGGGGGTGGCCGCGAACCGGGTGAGTGACACGATCGCGGCGGTGCCTGCCGACCTGGTGGCGGCGCAGATGCCGCTCGGCAGCACGATCCTGGACCGCAACGGCCAGCCGATCGCGTACCTGTACGACCAGGACCGGGAGATCGCCACGGCCGAGGAGATCCCCAAGTACATGCGCGACGCCATCGTCGCCATCGAGGACCACCGGTTCTACCAGCACAACGGCCTGGACGCGCAGCGCAGCCTCAAGGCGGTCGGCGGTTTCTTCGCCGGCGAGTCCGCGGGCGGCGGCTCGACGCTGACCCAGCAGTACGTCAAGAACTACCTGGGCTTCGTGCTGGCGAAGGACGACGCCGAGCGCAAGCAGGCCATGGCGCACAGCCCCGCACGAAAGATCCGTGAAGCCAAGCTCGCCGTCGAGATCGAACGGCAGATGGGCAAGGACGACATCCTCGTCCGTTACCTCAACCTCGTGCCGTTCGGTGGCAACGTGTTCGGCGTCAAGGCCGCCGCGCGCACGTACTTCGGCACCACCCCGGACAAGCTGACGCTCGCCCAGTCGGCGTTCCTCGCCGCGATGGTCAACAAGCCGACCACGCTGCTGAAAGACCCGGTCGAGGCCAAGAAGCGGCGCAACCTCGTGATCGACCGGATGCTGGAGACCGGCTTCCTCAAGGAGGGCAAGCAGGTCGCCGACGAGGCCAAGAACGACGACATCGCCCTCGCGCAGCCGCTCAACACCCGCTCCAACGACTGCGGGAACCTCGACGGCGGCACGACCACCGGCTTCTTCTGCGGTTACGTCCTGGACTACCTGGCCAAGGCCGGACTGTCCAAGGACAAGATCAAGCGCGGCGGCTACGTGATCAAGACGACGATGGACCCGGCCGCGACCGAAGCGGCCAAGCGCGCCGCGGAGAACCAGGTTTCCAAGGACACCAAGGGGATCGCCAACGTGATGGCGGTCGTCGAGCCGGGCGCCGACAAGCACCCGGTCCGCGCGCTCGCGGCCAACCGCGACTTCGGCATCGACGCGGGCAAGGGGCAGACCGCCTACCGGCTGCCCAGCACGATCACCCGGTTCGGCGCCGGGTCGATCTACAAGATCTTCACCGCGGCCGCCGCGCTGGACCGCGGGGTCGCGGGCGTGAACAAGTCGATGCCCGTCCCGGCCTCGTACACCTCGGGTGTCTACAAGGGAGAGAAGAACAAGCCGTACACGGTCACCAACGACTCCAGCGGCGGCGACACCACCATGACGCTGCAGGGCGCGCTGGCGCACTCGCCGAACACCGCGTTCGTGCGGCTGGAGGAGGAAGCCGGCCTGGACAGGGTCGTCGACATGTCGGTCAAGCTCGGCATGCGCGACAGCATGCAGACGGTCAACCGCGGCGGTGAGAAGCCGGACGCCGACGCCAAGGACGCCACGCTGCGGATCAACCAGGAGCAGTGGGTCAAGGACGGCAAGATCGGGTCGTTCACCCTCGGCGTCACCGTCACCAGCGTGCTCGAACTGGCCAACGTCGGCGCCACGATCGTCAGCGACGGCAAGTGGTGCCCGCCGACCCCGATCGACCAGATCCTCGACCGGGACGGCAAGTCGGTCGCGATCAACGAGCCCGGCTGCGAGCAGGCGGTCGAGCCCGGCCTGGCCCGCAGCCTCGGCCAGGCGATGAGCAAGGACACCACCGAGGGCACCGCGGCGGACCCGGCGAACAAGGCGGGCTGGACCCGGCAGATGATCGGCAAGACCGGTACCACCCAGATCCACCAGTCGGCCGGTTTCGTCGGCGCCACCACGAAGCTGGCGGGCGCGGTGCTGGTGTTCAGCGACAGCGACACCCCGAAGCCGATCTGCGACGGCGTCAAGCCGTACCTGTGTGCCAAGGGCAACATCTACGGCGGCAAGGTGCCCGCGCGTACCTGGTTCGAGGCGATGAAACCGCTGCACAAGGGCATACCGGACACTCCGTTGCCACCGGCGGACCCGAAGTACCTGAACTAAGCAGCGACACGCTACTAGAACGCCCAGATCATGTGCCGGACCTCGGGTGGTTCGGCGGCCAGCGCCCTGGCGGCGTTGTAGACCTGAAGGTCCACGGCAGTACCTCGTTCGAGGTGCTGCCGGAGGTGTTCCTGCCAGGTCGTCAGCACGAACGTCTCCAGGAACAGTTCGGGCTCCTCGGAGTCGCGGAACAAGCCCCACATGGTCGCGCCGGTCCGCCGCCGCGACCGGCCGACCTTCTGCATCACCGCGGTGAACTCCGCGACGTCCTCCTCGGCCACTCGCCACTTCAGCGTGACCAGCACCGGCCCGTCGGTGTGGTCGGGCCCCTCGGGTGGCTCGTCCCACACCGCGGCCGGTGTGACGTCCAACTGCCGTTCGGTGAGCGGCAGCCTGCGCATCGCGTAGAGAGCTGCCACGGTCATCGCCGCCGCGGGGATCGCCATCGCCCAGCGCAGGTCGAACAGGTTGGCCACAACGCCCCACAGCACCGCGCCGATGGCCTGGCCGCCCATCAGCATCAGCTGGTAGTACGCCAGCGCGCGCGCACGGGTCCACGCAGGCAACAGCACCTGAGCGGTCGCGTTGAGCGTGGACAGCACCGCGATCCACCCGGCGCCCGTGACGAGCATCGCCACCACAGCCACCACGATCGAACCAGTGAACCCCGCGACGGCCGTCGCCACCGCGTAGGCGCAGGTCGCGATCGTGATCACGGTGTTCTTCCCGGCTGTGCGCAGCAGCCTCGGCACGATGAACGCGCCACCGATCGCCCCGGCGCCGACGCTGCCGAGCAGGACGCCGTACCCACCCGCGCCCAGGCCGAGCGGGCCGCGTGCGATCGCGGGCAGCAACGCCCACAACCCGCTGGCGAACAGGACGAACAGGACGCATCGCACCAGGACGCGCGAGTACAGCGGCGAACTGCGCACGTACCGCGCTCCACTGCGCACGGCGGTGAGGACGTGCTCGGCGCCCAGCGGGCGATGGTCGGCCGGCCGTCGCCAGAACCCCAGCACCAGCAGAACACCGATGAACGACACGGTGTTGAACGCGAACGTCGCCTCCGGGCCCGCCGCCGCGATCAGCACTCCGCCGAGCGCGGGCCCGATCGCCCGGCCGACGTTCATGTTGACGCCGTTGAGCAACGCCGCCTGCGGGATCTCCTCACGCGGCACCAGCTCCGGCTGGATCGCCTGGAACGACGGCATCGACGCGGCCTGGCCGACGCCCATCAACGCGATCAGCGCCAGCAGGAGCGTCGGCGTGGTGACGTCCGTTGCGGTCAGCAGCATCAGCCCGGCCGCGCCGAGCAGCATCAGCGCCTGGCCGAACAGCAGCACCTTGCGCCGGTCCAGGATGTCGCCGAGCGCGCCCGACGGCACGACCAGCAGGAACACCGGCAGCGTGGTGGCCGCCTGGACGAGCGCGACCTGCAGTGCGGTACCGCCGAGATCACCCATCAGCCACTGGGCGCCGACGGTCTGCGCCCAGGTGCCGATGTTCGACGCGAACTGGGCCAGCCACAGCGCGCGGTACGCGCCACGCCGCAGCGGTGCCCACGGTGACGGAGCGGTCATGCGGTGAATCTTGCCCGGCCCCGGCCTGGCTCACAGTTCGGCGACGCGACCGGTCAGGATCGACACCCGGATCTGTTCGGTGAACGGCAGGTGGGGCTGGAGTACGTCGTGGAGCCGCTCAGCGAACTGCTCCCGCTGCTCCGGGGCGGGAAGGCGGTGCACGGGCAGTGCCGAGTAGACACCGCCGACGATCTGTTCGGTGCTGAGCTCGTCGGTGTAGTCGACGGCGGTGCTGGCCACGTCGTAGCCCGCAGCCGTCAGACTGTCGCCGTATCGCAGTTGGCTGGCGTCGTCGGTACCGCAGGTGCGGGTGAGTTTGGTCCCCAGCCACTGCTCCAGGTAACCGCGCAGTGCGTGCGACCACGCCGTGTCCTGCTGCCACAGCGGTGTCCCGTTGGCCAGCACGGCCACACCGCCACCGGACCGGAGGAGAGGAGCCAGGTCCCGGAACAGCTTCTCGTGATCCATCCAGTGCAGCGCTTGGCCGACGGTGACCCCGCCGAGGTTCCGGTCACCGATCACGGTGCCCAGCGTGGGCAGGTCGGCGTCGGACCCGATCATCCAGCTGACGTTGGCCACGCCCTGCTCGCCGGCGGCCGACCGGGCACGCACCAGCATGTCCGGCTCCGGGTCCACGGCGACGACGGACCGCACCCGCCGGGCGAGGGGCAGGGTCAGCTGGCCGGTCCCGCACCCGAGATCGACCACGACGTCGTCGGTGCTCAACCCGAACGCCTCCACCAGCGCGTCGATCGCCGCTGGTGGATAACCGCGCCGGTACCGGTGGTAGTAGTCGGCCACTGCGCCGCGAAATCCCAGGTCCATGTCCTCAGCTTGCTGGGCGGGACCCCGGTCGCGACACCGGTTCAGCTCACAGCGTGACAGATCAGGCCGGGATGACCTGCCAGTGCTGGCTCGTGCTGCCGGTGTCGCTCTGCTGCGCGATCGGTGCCTTGTCGGCGGTCGGGTCACCACCGACCCCCAGGAGCTTGCCGCTGCGCGCGCTCACGATCTTCACGTACCCGCCGCCCGCGTCCACCAGGCGCCACTGCTGGTTGACGCCACCGTTGGCGGTCCACTGGATGATCTTGGCGCCGTCCGCGGTCGAGTGGTCGGCCACGTCGACGACCAGTCCCGTCACCGCGCTGGCGATGGTCGAGACGCCGTTGCCGAGGTCGTTGAAGAGCCACTGCTGGTTGGCGTTGCCGTGCTGGGTGTACTGGATCAGCTGGGTCCCCGGCGTGGCCGACAGGCCGGGCACGTCGAGAGCCTTGCCGCTGCGCCGGTTGACCAGCACGCTGTAGTTGCTCAGCTTGTGCCGCAACGAGATCGGCTTGGGCTCCAGCTGGTGCAGGTCGAGCACCATGACCTCGTTGGCGCCCTTGCGCAGCCACGTTCCCGGGCAGAACAGGTTCTGCTGCGGTCCGATCTTCCAGTAACGGCCGAGGTTGTTGCCGTTGACCCACACGAGGCCGTGTGTCCATCCGGTCATGTCCAGGTACGTGTCGCCCACAGTGGACAACGTGAGCGTGGCCTTGAAGAAGATGCCCGGCCGGTCCGGTGCGGAGATCACCGGTTTCAGCGCGGCAACATACGCTTCGTCGACCGGCAGCGGGTAGGTCTGCCAGCCCGTGAGCGTGGTCCCCGCCAGCGACACCTGCTGCGTGATGCCCTTGCGGTCGACTATCTCGTGCCCGAAGTTGATCCGCCCGAGGCCCTCGACCAGGATGTCCACAGTGGCCACGGCGTTGGGCAGGGCCAGCGAGTCCCCGGTGGTCACCTGCAGCGGACCGGCGTAGCTGGACGGCAAGGCCGTGCGTGAGATCCCGCCCTGGTACGTGCCGTTGGCGAAGACCGTGGCGTAGTCGTGCACCGCCGTGACCTTCAAGGTGCCGCCGCTGCTCACCGCTTTGCGGTACAACATGAATCCGCTGTTCTGACCGTACGCCTCCATCGGCTTGACGGTCCGGGTGTCCAGTTTCGCGGGCAGGTTGTCCCACAACGACGCGTAAGGCGTGGGAGTCACGCCATCGTGCGCGATGGTCGGGATGGCCGCGGGGATCGGCGGCGGTGTGCCGACGTAGCCGGCGATGAGGTCGCGGTACGCCGGGTACAGCGCGGCCGGCGCTCCCTGTTCGGTGATCGGCGCGCCGTAGTCGTAGCTGGTGACGTCCGGCTGGTAGCCCTTGTCGTCGAAGTTCGCGCCCGCCCAGTAGCCGAAGTTCGTGCCGCCGTGCAGCACGTAGATGTTGAACGACAGGTTGCCGTCCATCAGGCCGCGCAGTGTGCCGGTGATGTCGGTCGGCCCGGCCATCGCCGGTTCGCCCCAGTGTGTGAGCCAGCCGGGGTAGAGCTCGCCGGACATGGCGGGCACCGCCGGGAAGGACGCGCGGCACCTGGCGATGTCCGCCGCGGTGCCGCCGGACAGGCCGATCGCGCCGCCGGGCACGACTGTGCGGTTCTCTTCGACCTGGCGTAGGCCGTCCTGGGTGTAGAACGGGCCGGTGATGCCGTCGTCCAGCCACATCTGGCGGATGTCGGTGAGGTGGGCCGTCTCGTTGCCGTACGACCCGAACTCGTTCTCGACCTGGACCATCAGCACCGGGCCGCCGTTGTCGATCATCAACGGCTTGGCCACGGGCGCGATGGCCTTGACGTACCGGCGCACCGCGGCCATGTACTGCGCGTCCTTGCTGGTGCGCAACGCCACCGGGTCGTCGGCCAGCAGCCACGCGGGGAGACCGCCCAGATCCCACTCCGCGCACACGTACGGCCCGGGGCGCAGCAGCACCCACATGCCTTCTTCCTGGCAGATGCGGATGAACGCGGCGAAGTCGCGGCGGTCGGTCGTCAGGTCGAACCGGCCCTGCCGTTCCTCCAGGTAGTTCCACATCAGGTACACGCCGATGGTGTTGAGGCCCATCGCCTTGGCCATCTGCACGCGGTGGCGCCAGTACTGCCGGGGGATGCGCACCGGGTGCATCTCGCCGCTGCGGATCTGGAACGGCTTGCCGTCGAGCAGGAACGCCGAACCGTTGGCGGCGAACGTGAACCGCTGGCCCGCCGCGTGTGCCTCCCCGGTGGCGCCCATCGCACCCAACGGGGTCAGCAGACTGGCGGCCAGGAAACCACGACGTTTCATCCGATGCGCTCCTCGTCGGCTCGATGTTGTTCGATTTTGTGCGCAAACCTGCGTACAAGTCAATAAGACCAAACATAAATGAGCATGATGTAAGCACGTTTGCGCACGGTGAAAACCTGGTCCTGCCGCGCCCGCCGGGCGGCTAACCTGTGGGTTCCGCGAAATCAGCGACACAGAAGGTGGCAGAACGGATGGGTGTCCCAGATCGACCGTCGTTGGACGGTCTGGCCGAGAAATGGGCGGCACAGTGGGAAGCGAAGGGGCTGTACAGGTTCAGCGTCCCGGCTGACCGCGCCGCCGTATTCTCGATCGACACGCCACCTCCGACCGTCAGCGGATCACTGCACGTCGGTCACGTGTTCTCCTACACGCACACCGACATCGTCGCCCGCTACCAACGGATGCGCGGCAAACACGTGTTCTACCCGATGGGCTGGGACGACAACGGCCTGCCGACCGAACGGCGCGTCCAGAACTACTTCGGCGTCCGGTGCGAGCCGTCGTTGCCCTACGACCCGGATTTCCAGGCGCCCGCGCCAGGCAACAAGAAGGTCGTGGACGTCTCACGGCGCAACTTCGTCGAGCTGTGCGAGCGGCTCACGGTCGAGGACGAGAAAGCGTTCGAGGACCTGTGGCGCCAACTGGGTCTGTCGGTCGACTGGACGTTGACGTACACCACGATCGGCCGCCATTCGCAGCGCGTGTCCCAACGCGCGTTCCTCCGCCAGTTGCACGCGGGGGAGGCCTACCAGGCCGAGGCGCCGACGTTGTGGGATGTCGGTTTCCGCACGGCGGTGGCACAGGCGGAGCTGGAGGACCGCGACCACCCTGGTGCGTGGCACCGCATCGCGTTCCACGGCCCGGCCGGGGACAAGATCCACATCGAGACGACGCGGCCGGAACTGCTGCCCGCCTGCGTGGCGCTGATCGCGCACCCCGACGACGAGCGCTACCAGCACCTGTTCGGCACGACCGTGACGACGCCGGTGTTCGGGATGACTGTTCCCGTCCTGGCACACGAGGCCGCGGAACGGGATCGCGGCGCGGGCATCGCGATGTGCTGCACCTTCGGCGATCTGACCGACGTGCGCTGGTGGCGTGAGCTGAAACTGCCCAACCGCACGGTGATCGGCCGCGACGGGCGGATCCTGCCCGACGGCCCCGAAGGCGTCGACCGCGAGGCTTACGACCGGCTCGCCGGCGCGACCGCGCACACCGCGCGGGAACGCGTCGTCGGGATGCTGCGGGAATCCGGTGACCTGGACGGCGAACCGCGCCCGGTCGTCCGGCCGGTGAAGTTCTACGAGAAGGGCGACAGGCCACTCGAGATCGTCGCCAGCAAGCAGTGGTTCATCCGGTCGGCGGCGCACCAGGACGTGCTGCTGCGCCGCGGCGAGCAACTGCGCTGGCACCCGGCGAACCTGAAGGTCCGGTACGACGACTGGGTCCGCGGCCTCAACGGCGACTGGCTGATCTCCCGCCAGCGCTACTTCGGCGTGCCCTTCCCGGTCTGGTACGCCGTCGACGCCGACGGAGAACCGGGCGAGCTGATCCTGCCCGGCGAGGACGCGCTGCCCGTCGACCCGTCCTCCGACGTGCCCGACGGGTACACGGCCGACCAGCGCGGCATGCCCGGCGGGTTCGTCGGCGAGACCGACGTGATGGACACGTGGGCCACCTCCTCGCTGACCCCGCAGATCGTGTGCGGGTGGGAGGAGAACCCGCGACTGTACGCGCGGACGTACCCGATGGATCTGCGCCCGCAGGCCCACGACATCATCCGGACCTGGCTGTTCGCCACGATCCTGCGCGCGGAACTGGACTCGGGGACGCTGCCGTGGCGGCACACCGCGCTGTCCGGCTGGATCCTGGACCCGGACCGCAAGAAGATGAGCAAGTCCAAGGGCAACGTCGTCACCCCGGCCGACCTGCTCGTCCAGTACAGCCCGGACGCGGTCCGGTACTGGGCCGCCAGCGGCAGGCCCGGCACGGACACCGCGTTCGAGCAGTCCCAGATGAAGATCGGCAGGCGGCTGGCGACGAAACTGCTCAACGCGGCCAAGTTCGTCCTCGGCTTCCCGCCGCCCGAGCCGGACGCGACCGTCACCGACCTGCTCGACAAGGCCATGCTCGCTGTGCTGGACGACGTCGTGCGCCAGGCGACCGACGCGCTCGAAGCGTTCGAGTACACGACAGCGCTGGAGCGGACCGAGCGGTTCTTCTGGGTGTTCTGCGACGACTACCTCGAACTGGTCAAGCAACGCGCGTACGGCGACATCGGCGAAGGCAGCGCCCAGTCCGCACGGCTGGCGTTGCGCACCGCGCTGGACACGATCCTGCGCCTGTTCGCGCCGTTCCTGCCGTACAGCGCGGAAGAAGCGTGGTCGTGGTGGCACACCGGCTCCGTGCACACCGCACCGTGGCCCGAACCGCGCGGCACGTCGGCGGACGGTGCCGCGCTCGAGCTGGCCAGCTCGGTGATCACGGTGATACGCAAGGAGAAATCCGCCGCGAAGCTGTCCATGCGCGCCGAGGTCGACGCGGTCCGGGTGCACGCCCCGGCCGATCAACTCGACGTGGTCGCGTCGATCGGCCCGGACCTGCGCGCCGCCGGGAACATCGGCACGCTCGATGTCGTGCCGTCCGGCGAACTCCGGGTGGAGGTGTCGCTAAACCGGTTGTGACTGGCGGGAGTCCTGCAGGACTTCGCGGGCGACGAGGACGCCGCCGACGAAGGCGACCGGCATGACGACGATCGCGAGCAGCGGGATGGCGCACAGCAGCGACGAGGGCAGGCCGAGGCCCAGCATCAGCCCACGGCGCTTGCGCACGTGAGCCCGGCGCTCCCTGAGCGCCATCCCGCGCCGGTAGAACGGCACAGCGACCAGTTCCAGCGCCAGGAACCACGCGCTGACCAGCGCGAGCAGCACCGGCACGACGAACTGACCGACGATCGGGATGAACCCCGCGAAGAACAGCGGGATCGTGTACATCAGCGACCACAGCACGAGGACGAGCCCGTCGCGCAGGCCCATGCCCAGCAGTTGCCACCACGGCAGGTCGACCGCGTTGGGCACGCCACCGAGGTCGTCCTCGACCTGCTCGGCGATGTACTCGTAGAAGGGCGCGCCGATGGCCAGCGTCAACGCGGAGAACGCGATCAGCCCGAGCGTCACCGACGCGGCGAACAGCACGACACCGGCGGCGATCCGGATCGTCGTCCGCCAGGTCTCCGACCAGGTGTCGGCGAAGGGCGTGACCCAGGTGGCGAGGTCGTCGATCCACACCACCAGCGCGATCATCCCGCCGAGCAGCAGCAGTGTGGTCAGGACGGCGGGGATGGCGCCGAGCAGCAACAGCTTCGGCCTGCGCAGCAGGATGCCGAGCCCCTTGCCGAACATGCCCATACCTTTGACGAAGTCACGCACCTGCTAGTTCTATCAGTGCACGCCCGGGGCTATCCGGGCGGATCGGACGTTCGGGACACCGGCCGGTTCGTCAGGAACGCGTCAACGCCGCGGCGCGCCGTATCAAAACGCCGTCAGGCGTGTTCTTCGTCCGTGCACACCCGGGGCATCCTGCGGTTATCGGCAAGATCCTTGTGGTAGACGACGATCCGCAGATCACCCGTGCGCTGCGGATCAACCTGGCCACGCGCGGGTACGACGTGGCGACCGCGCACGACGGCGCGACCGCGTTGCGCGAGACGGCAGGCGGCAAGCCCGACCTGATCGTGCTGGACCTGTGCCTGCCCGACACCGACGGCATCGACGTGATCACCGCGATCCGCGGCTGGAGCCGCACCCCCATCCTGGTGCTGTCGGCACGCCGCGACCCGCACAGCAAGGTCGCCGCGCTGGACGCGGGCGCCGACGACTACGTGACCAAGCCGTTCGGGATGGACGAGCTGCTGGCCAGGATCCGCGCGGCGACCCGGCGGTCGGCCGCGGTGGCCGCCCTCGCCCAGCAGGCGCTGGTCGACACCGGCACGTTCACAGTGGACCTGACCGCCAAGCGGATCTGGCGTGACAGCGTCGAACTGCACCTCACCCCGACCGAATGGGGTGTGCTGGACGTGCTCGCCCGCAACCGGGGCAGGCTGGTCAGCCAGCGCGTGCTGCTCGACGAGGTCTGGGGGCCCGGCCACCGGGCCGACGGCCACTACCTGCGCGTCTACATCGGACAACTGCGCCGCAAGCTCGAACCGGAACCCGCGCGCCCGCGTCACCTCATCACCGAACCGGGGATGGGATACCGGCTGGTCTGAGCCACCGGCCGCTGGTAAGTTGGGTGTAATGCCCACCAATGAGCAGATAACCCGGCACCACGACTCCGATCCGGACGAGAACCCGTGGGTCAACGGCCCGCCACCGCGGGAGACGATCGCCATCGTCCCCTACGACCCGGAGTGGCCCGGCCGCTACGAAGCACTGGCGTCCGATGTCCGGACCGCGCTCGGCGATGCCGTGCTCGACATCGAGCACGTCGGCTCCACCTCGGTCGAGGGACTCGCCGCGAAGGACGTCATCGACATCGACCTCACCGTCGCCGATCCCCGCGACGAGGACCTCTACCTTCCACAGCTGGAACGCCTCGGCTACTACCTCACGGTCCGCGAACCGTCGTGGCACGAGCACAGGTGCCTCCGGCTCGCCGATCCGCGCGCCAACCTGCACGTGTTCGGCCCGGACTGCCCGGAGACCATCCGGCACAGGATGTTCCGCGACTGGCTGCGCGCCCACCCCGAGGACCTCGCGCTCTACGAGGAAGCCAAGCGGGCGGCGGTCCCGGGCGGCGGGCACGTCATGGACTACAACCGGCGCAAGGAGAAGACGATCCATGAGATCTACGACCGGCTCTTCCGCGCGGCGGGGATGTTGTGACTAGCTCGCCATGACGCCGGTCTCGACGAACGTCGCCCTGCGCACAATGGACAGTGCGTGGTCGCCGAACCGTTCGTAGCACTGGCTTAACCGCACGGCGTCCACAGCGGCGCCGACCCCGTACGACCAGTCCTGGTACTCCAGCACAGCGAACAACGAGCGGTGCAGGTCGTTCAACTCCTCGTCGGCGTCGCTGACGGAGCTGGTGAGGCCGGAACTCCGTGTCCGCAACGCCTCCGCCGCGCCGTGCGCGAGGTCGATCGCGATGTCGGCCATGTGCGAGAAGCGCGGGCGCAACACCGGCGGCAACACCTCGCGCGGGAACCGCCTGCGGACGGTCTCGGCGACGTGCTGCGCCAGATCTCCCATCCGCTCAAGGCTTTCCGCCGAGTGCGGCGCGGCGATCACCAGCCGCAGGTCACCGGCAACCGGTGCCTGCAACGCGAGCAACAGGTGCGCGTCCGACTCGCAGGCCGAACGGGCCATGTCCACGATCCGATCGTCGGCGATGACCCGTTCGGCCACGCCGAGGCCGTTGGTCAGCAGTGCCGTGGTGGCATCACGCATGGCAGCCGCGGCGAGGTCACTCATGTTCACCAGTGACGCCACGAGGTCGTCGAGGCGGTGGCGGAAGCTGTCGCGCATCGGTCCAGCCTAAGGGCGGACGCCGTCAATTTCGCCGGACGACCGCGTCAAGGTCCCGTCAAGCAACGGTTTCACCGCGCACCCGGCACGATCTACTTGCGCCATGAGGACGACTGTCAGGCGGTGGCCGAGACTCGGTGCGCTCTACGGTGCCGGGCTGGGCTTCGCAGGTGGGATCGTCGCGACCGTCGGTTCGGCGGCAGGCGGCCTGGTTGAACCGTTGAGTGCGCCTGTGCTCATGGTCGCGGTCGTGTCGGCCGTGACCACTGTGGCCGGTGCGCTGCTCGCCGGGCTGCAAAGCTGGTTGCTCTACGCGAGCTTCATCCTCGGGCACGGAGGTGAACTCGCCCTGTCGGGGGCCAGCGTCCACTCGGCAGCCGTTCTCGCAGGTACCGCGGCGATCGCGACCGCCGTCGGTGCCGCCATCGGGTGGATCCAGAAACCTTCGCTGGTCTCTGTTCCGTGCCAGCGTTCGGCCGCGGATTTCACTTCGAGCG
This sequence comes from Kibdelosporangium phytohabitans, assembly GCF_001302585.1. Lineage (GTDB taxonomy): Bacteria > Actinomycetota > Actinomycetes > Mycobacteriales > Pseudonocardiaceae > Kibdelosporangium > Kibdelosporangium phytohabitans. The sequence continues at coordinate 4,696,621 of NZ_CP012752.1, forward strand.
TGCTTGTGTCGACGGGGGTTCGCGGACTTGGATCTTGAGCGAACCTGGTTGTGGCTGGAACGTGACCTGCGGTGGTCTTGCTGTGTCAGCACTTGACTGGTGACACGCTTTGGTCGTTCGCCGGATGTCGTGGTTTCCGGCGCTGGGTGTTGTGGTTTCTTTCCAGCGCTCACCGTGGTTGCTTTTCGCTGTGGACTGTGCGTGGTGAGTATGTAAGCGTGCCCACCTGTGGGCTGCTCGCCGTCGTGTGCTGGGTTTTCGCGGATGATGTCTGATTGCGTCGGCGCTTCTGGTTACGTTGGAGTGCGGCTTCCGGCTCCTTTTTCGGCTTCCAGCGCTGGTCACACTGCGTTGGTTACGTTCCAGCCAGTTGTCTCGGGACCTTGCGCATGCTTGTTGCCAGCTTGCTTTTCGCCGTTGCCACCGCGTTGCTGCGGGTTGTGTTGCGGTTGCTCGTGTTGCGGTCGCCATCTCCGTCGCGTTGCGGTTGCCGCCGCGCGGCCGTCGTCATTGCTGTCGCGTAGTGGCTGGTTGTGGTTGCGCCGAATTGCGGTTGGGGTTGCCACCGCGTCGTGGCCACCGCGCCGTCGCCTCGTAGCCCACCGCGTTGCGTCATCGTCGCCGTCTTGTTGGCGTCTCCGTCGCTGGCGACCCGTGCGTCAGGTTGCGCGCAGGCCCTTCCACAGGAGGTCGAATACCTCTTCCGCTTCCGCCTTCCAGTCTCCGCTCTGGTCCAGCAGCATCGTGCAGCCCAGTACTCGGAGTACTGTTTTCGGGTTGAGGTCTTTGCGGGCCCTGCCTGCTTCCACGTTCGCGTTCACCAGGGTTGTCACTGCGTTCAGCATTGCTTCGAAGGCTTGTCCGAGCAGGTCTTCTTCGTTGTTCCTCGTTGCCGCGTGCAGTGCTGGGCCCAGGCCTCGCTTGGTCATCATGTAGGCCGCGAAGTGGCCGGTCCAGGTCCGGAAGGCTTCTTCTGGCGAGTTCTCGTCGAGCAGGGTGGGAACAACGTCCACCAGTGATCTCACTTCGCTCTGGTAGACCGCGATCACCAGTGACTCCGGCGTGGGGAAATGCCGGTAGACCGTGCCGACCCCGACGTCCGCCTTCTTCGCTATCGCGTTGTAGGCCAGTCCTTCGTCGCACGTCAGCAGGTCCTTCGCCGCGGCTATGATGCGTTCGTTGTTACGCCTCGTGTCCGCACGCCGGGGACTCACGGATCCCGTGGTCATCGCCCCTCCCGGCCCGTCCGTTTCGACTGGTTCCACTGCAGAATCTAGTGCATCGCACCGATGGACCTGGTGTGACTTCAGCCGTTGCGAAGCGGATAGGAATCCGGTAGCGTTGACTCTTGCGGATAGATATCCGGTTCGCTCTCGACCATCATCGCACACGCCGCCCAGCGGGTGGTTTCTCCGCGGGAATGAGAACTGGTGGACATCTCGATAGAAGTCAATGGCAGGCTGGAGCAGCTCAGCGTCGAACCGGGCGTGACGCTCCTCGACGCGCTACGCGAACGGCTCGGCATCACCGGGCCGAAGAAGGGGTGTGACCGCGGCCAGTGCGGCGCGTGCACGGTGCACGTCGACGGACGGCCTGTGCTGTCCTGCCTCACGCTCGCCGCCACCGTGCGCAAGCCGGTCACCACCGTCGAGGGACTTGCCGACGGCGACGAGCTGCACCCGGTCCAGCGTGCGTTCGTCGACAAGGACGCGATGCAGTGCGGGTTCTGCACGTCCGGCCAGATCATGTCAGCCGTCGCCGCGGTCGAGCAGGATGTCCCGGATGTCCGGGAGTTCATGTCCGGCAACATCTGCCGGTGCGCCGCGTACCCGAACATCGTCTCGGCGATCGAGCAGGCGAGGCGGACCGATGCGACCGTTTGAGCTCACCGCGCCTGACACCCTCGACGCGGCGCTTTCCACTCAAGGCACCTTCCTGGCGGGCGGCACCACGCTCGTCGACCTGATGAAGCTCAACGTCCTCACGCCCCAGCACGTGCTGGACATCAACGAGCTGCCCCTGCGCGGCATCGACACCAGCGACGGCCTGCGCTTCGGCGCGCTGGAGCGGATGAACGACATCGCGCATCACCCGGGCGTGTACCCGGTCATCTCCAGCGCTCTGCTGCAGAGCGCGTCGCAGCAGCTGCGCAACATGGCCAGCATCGGCGGCAACTTGTTGCAGCGCACGAGGTGCGGCTATTTCCGTGACGTTGCCATGCCGTGCAACAAGCGCAATCCCGGCAGCGGCTGCTCGGCCGTCGACGGCGACAACCGGATGCACGCCATCCTCGGCACGAGCGACGCCTGCGTGGCCACGCACGCCAGCGACGTGGCTGTCGCCCTGGTCGCCCTAGACGCGGAGATCACGCTGGTCAGCCAGGCCGGCGTGCGCACGGTCAAGATCGACGACTTCTACCGCGTCCCCGGCGGGACACCCGAGGTCGAGAACGACCTGCGTCCCGGCGAACTGATCACCGAGGTGTTCGTGCCGCAGCTGGACTGGGCGCGGCGCTCCACGTACGTGAAGGTCCGGGACCGCCAGTCGTACGAGTTCGCGCTGTGCTCGGCCGCGGTCGCCCTGGACATCCAGGACGGCCGGGTCGCGGACGCCCGTGTGGCCGCGGGCGGCGTCGGGACGAAGCCCTGGCGGCTGGCCGCGGTGGAGGACGCGCTGCACGGCAAGCCGGCCACCGTCGAGACGTTCGAGCAGGCCGCGTCGATCGCCGCGGAGGGCGCGAAGCCTTTGTCCGCGAACAAGTTCAAGCCGTCACTGCTCAAGCGGACCGTTGTTCGCGCGCTGATCGAGGGGAGTCGCGCATGACCAGCCGGATCGACGGCCCGCTCAAGGTCACCGGCCAGGCCAAGTACGGTGCCGACCACGTCTTCCCCGGCACGCTGCACGGGTTCGTCGTGCTCAGCACGACCGCCAACGGCGAGATCACGGCCATGGACGTGACCGCGGCCAAGAGCGCTCCCGGTGTCGTCGCGGTGTACACGCCCTTCGACTCGCTCAAGCTGGACAAGGCGATCAGCCAGACCTTCGGTGAGACGTGGGTCCCGTTGCAGAGCAGGGAAGTCGCGTACTACGGCCAGCCGGTCGGCGTCGTCGTCGCCGAGACGTACGAGCAGGCCAGGGACGCGGCGATGACCGTCGAGGTCACGTACGACAAGCGACCCCCGGCGACCTCGTTCACCGACGGGATGGCCACGGCCGAGACGCCGCCGTCCATGCGGGGCAACCTGCCGTCCGAGCTGACTGTGCTCGCCGACGGCGTCGAGTCCATTGAGGACGCGCTGGCGGCCAGCCCGGTCGTCGTGGACCACACGTACGCGACCGCGGTGCAGAACCACGTCGCCATGGAGCCGCACTCGGCGGTCGCCAGGTGGGACGCGGGCGAGGTGACCGTCTACAGCGGGAACCAGGCCGCGTTCCTGCAGGCGCAGGAGCTCTCGTCGGCGCTCGGCGTCGAGATCTCGAAGGTCCGCTGCATCAACCCGTTCGTCGGCGGCGCATTCGGCGGCAAGGGGCGCACGTCGGTCGCGGCGTTCCTCGCCGCGGCGGCGTCCAGGGCGCTCGACCGGCCGGTCAAGATCGTGCTGAGCAGGGAACAGGTCTTCACCGCGACCGCGTCGCGTCCCGCGACTGTGCAGCGGGTCGCGCTGGGGGCGAGCCAGGACGGCAACCTCATCGCGGTGCGGCACGACTCGTTCTCCAGCACCGACATGGCCCGGTCGTTCGTCGAGCCGACCTCGCACGGCACGTCACGGGAGTGGTACGCCACCGAGAACCTGGCCATCAGCCAGAAGATGGTGCCGTTGAACATCCCGCCGGGCACGTTCATGCGCGCGCCGGGTGAGGCGCCCGGTTCGTTCGCGCTGGAGAGCGCGATGGACGAGCTGGCGATCGAGCTGGGGATGGACCCGATCGAGCTGCGGCTGCGCAACAACTCGACCGCCCCGCCGGGCAAGGACCTGCTGTGGTCGAGCAAGCACCTCGACGAGTGCTACCGGACCGGTGCGGCCCGGTTCGGCTGGGCCAACCGGGCGCCCAACGGTCGCGAAGACGGTGACTGGCTGGTCGGCATGGGCATGGCCACCGCGATGTTCCCGGCGCTGCGGTTCCCCGCCAGCGTCCGGGTCACGTTCAAGGACGACGAGACCGCCGAGGTCGCCACCGGCGGCGCGGACCCGGGTACCGGTCTGCTGACCGTGCTCGCCCTGGTCGGCGCGGAGTCGCTGGACATCAAGCCGGAGGACGTGACCCCGCTGCTGGGTGACTCGGCGCTGCCGCCGGGTGGCCTGTCGGGTGGTTCCACGGCCACCGCGAGCGCCGGGTCGGCGGTCATGGTGGCCGCTGTGCAGGCGATCGACGAACTCGTGAAGCTGGCGTCGTCGGCCGGTGCGCCGTTCGAAGGCCTCGACGTGACCTACGAGGGTGGCCGCGTGCTCGCGGGCGGCCGGTCGATGTCGTTCGGCGAACTGCTGCGGGCCACCGGCCGGACCGAGCTCACCGCGGTCGGCTCGTCGGCGCCGGGCGAGGAGCTGAGCAAGCACTCGTTCAGCTCGTTCGGTGCCCAGTTCGTCGAGGTCCGCGTGCACAAGTGGACCCGCGAGGCCCGCGTGTCACGGATGCTCGGCGTGTTCGACGCAGGCCGGATCATCAACGAGACGACCGCCCGCAGCCAGATGGTGGGCGGCATGATCTGGGGCGTGTCGGCGGCCCTGCACGAGGGCATCGAGATCGAGCCGAACGGCCGGTTCGCCAACGCGGATCTGGCCAGCTACCTCGTACCGGTGAACGCCGACATCCCGGACGTCGGCGTGCACTTCGTGCAATACCCGGACACCTTGCACAACGACGTCGGGGCGAAGGGCATCGGCGAGATCGGCATGGTCGGCATGGCGGCGGCCGTCGCCAACGCCATCCACAACGCGACCGGCATCCGCGTGCGGCACCTCCCGATCAGGATCGAGGACCTGCTCGACTAGGGCACCTTGATGTGGCTGGCCTCCATCCCGATCATCGCCGCGGCGACGGCCGGGATGGAGGCAGCGACGAAAACGCGATGCCCCGCGCGAGGTAGCCGGGCCGGAACTCGGCGTTGAACCGGGACAGCGACTCGACCTGGCCGAGGACGGCCATCCGCCAGCCCGCGCGTTCGCAGGTGCGGACGAACTCGTTGATCGCGTCCGCGAACGAACCGGGCGAGCCGACCGGATCCCCACCTGCCACGCCGAACAACACCCGGTTCCCGAGCACCGCCTGACCGTCCTGACTGAACACATAGGCCTTTGTCACGCCGCAACATGAACAGCGCCGACGTGTCCGCGGCCGGATGCTCGACCAGGTTCCTGACCCGGTCACGTGTGGCCTCGTCGTGGACGGTGGCCGATCCCGCCGACCGGCTGGCGATGTCACTGGCCGCGGCACCCGACATCGTCGTCCTGCCGGACGGCGACCGGGCACGGGCGGAGATGGTGGTCGTGCTCTGCGGGGAGACCACCGACGAGCTGATGGCCGAGATGCGCCGCACGGCCGCCGAGGCCGTCGAACCGACCAGGCGGCTGGTGCTCGTCGCCGACAAACTCCACAGTAGACATCTGCCGCAGGCTTCCCGCTGCGGCGTGGTGAGCATGCTCCCGGTGCGCGAGGCCTCGCCCGCGATGGTCGCGCACGTGGTGTTCACCAGCTACCACGGCGGCGCGGTGCTGCCCCGGCGCGGTGACCAGGTGGCTCGTGGACGCGGCCCGCACCTACGAGCAGGACGTGCTGGTGCCCAACGGGTTGCAGGTCGGCGGGCTGACCCCGCGTGAGGTCGGGATCCTGCGGCTGCTGGCCGAAGGCATGGGCACCCCGGCCGTCGCCGAGGCGATGAAGTACTCCGAACGCACCATCAAGAAGGACATCAGCGCGACGCTGTCCCGCCTCCGTTCCTGGTGCGCCACGGGCGGCTTACACTCGCTGGACTGTCACCGGAGTTGACCGATTGAACCGCGAGTCCGATCAGATCCGGTCGACGGGCCCGGCCTATGCCAAGAGCGAGTACGTTCCCGAACTGGTCGAAGTGGCAGCGCCGGTGCACGTCGGCGGAACCGACCCGGTCGCGGCGATCGTCGTCGGTGGCGCGGTGAACCAGGTGGACCTGCGAGGGATCGGCGAAATCCTGCGCGACACCGTAAAAAACCTCGTGAGTGTTTCGGCCGGTTAGAACCGGCTGAAACACTCACGAGTCTTTTCAGTGCCGGGATTGCTGGTCTCGGTAGGTTTCCAGCAGCCGCAGCCAGATCTCGCTCACGGTCGGGTACGCCGGGACCGCGTGCCACAGCCGTGCGATCGGTACCTGGGCTGTCACCGCGATCGTTGCCGCGTGCAGCAGGTCGCTGACGTCCGGTCCGACGAATGTCACGCCCAGTACGACTGAACGCTCCTCGTCGACGACCATCCGGGCCTTGCCCGCGTAGCCGTCGGCGTACAGGCTCGCGCCCGCCACGTTGCCCAGTTCGTAGTCCACCACGCTGGTGGTGTAACCGGCTTTCCCGGCTGCTTCCGCGGTCAGGCCGACCGAGGCGACCTCGGGGTCGGTGAACGTCACCTGGGGCACGGCTTCGTGGTCGGCGGTTGCGACGTGCGTGCCCCACGCGTCGGTGGACACGGGTGCGCCTGATGCCTTCGCTGCGATGAGCTCGCCGACCGCGCGTGCCTGGTACTTGCCCTGGTGGGTGAGGAGTGCCCGGTGGTTGACGTCACCGATCGCGTACAGCCAGTCGAAGCCCTCCACCAGCAGGGTGTCGTCGGTCTTCAGCCAGCTGCCCGGCTTGAGACCGATCGCGTCCAGCCCGATGTCGCTGGTTCGCGGCGAGCGACCGGTTGCCGCGAGCACCTCGTCCGCCGTGATCACCGAACCGCCGCCGAGCTCGATCTCGACACCGGCGTCGGTGCGCCGCACGCGCTTGGTTTCCGTGTTGAGCAACACGGTCGTGCCCTGTTCGCGCAACGCCTCCGTGACCATTTCGCCCGCGAACGGCTCCATGCCTGCCAGCAGGCCGCCGCGGGAGATGAGCGTGACCCGTGTGCCGAAACTGGCGTACGCGGTCGCCATCTCGGTGGCGACGACACCGCCGCCGATGATCGCCAGGCTCTTGGGGATCTCCTTCGCGCTCGTGGCTTCCCGGCTGGTCCACGGGCGTGCGTCGCGCAGGCCCTCGATGTCCGGGATGAACGCGTCGGTGCCTGTGGCGACAGCGACCGCGTGCTTCGCCGTCAGCACGGTCTCGGTGCCGTCCGGCGCGGTCACGGTGACCTGCCTGGGGCCGCTGAACCTGCCGAAGCCCCGGACCAGGGTGATTCCCGCGCTGGCCACCCAGTCCGCCTGGCTGTCGTCGTTCCAGTCGTGGGTGAACGAGTTGCGGCGCCGCAGGACGGCGTTGACGTCGAGGCCGCCGGTGACGGCCTGCGCGGCGCCGTCCACCTGCTTGGCCGCTCGCAGCGCCTGGGCCGAGCGCAACAACGCCTTCGACGGCATGCACGCCCAGTACGAGCACTCGCCGCCGACGAGCTCGTGCTCGACCAGCGCCACGCTCAGTCCTCCGCGCACGGCGAGGTCGGCGGCGTTCTCGCCGACGGGCCCCGCGCCCAGCACGATGAGGTCGTACTCGACCTGCTCCATGTCCCGTCCTCCCAAATGATCGACCTCGCGCCCCCCACCCTTCCAGCTTCCCGCGGTTCCCGCTCCGGCAGCCTCCGTGCTGTACCTACTGGTATGTACACTTCATCGGGTGGACACCAGGGACCGGTTGATCGAAAGTGCCCGTGAGCTGCTGTGGGAACGCGGCTACGTGGGGACCAGCCCGAAAGCCATCCAGGCGCACTCGGGCGTCGGGCAGGGCAGTATGTACCACCACTTCACCGGCAAGCCCGACCTGGCCCTCGCCGCGATCAACCGCAGCGCCGAGGAGCTGCGGGAGCGGGCCGAGGTGGCCTTCGCCACGCCGGGCACGCCGTTCGAGCGGATCACGGCGTATTTCCGCCGCGAGCGCGAGGTGCTCAAAGGCTGCCCGATCGGCCGTCTCACCCAGGACCCGGACGTGATGGCGGACCCGGAGCTGCGCAAACCGGTGCAGGAGACGTTCACCTGGCTGACCGGGCGTCTCGCCGATCTCCTCGCCGAGGCGTTGGAGGACACAGTGGACGCGCACGCCACGGCCCCCGCACTGGTCGCGGTGCTGCAGGGCGGGTACGTCCTCGCCCGCGCCGCCGGATCGGCCGACGTGCACACCCGGGCTGTCGACGGCGCGCTCGGCCTGCTCGCCGGATACGTTGCCAAGGAAGGGAACTGACATGCCACTCGTGCGGATCGACGCCCTGCGTGCCGACCAGGACCGGCTCGACGCGCTCGGCCGGGCCGTGCACGACGCCCTCGTCGACGCGATCGGGATCCCGCCGGACGACAAGTTCCAGGTGCTCACCAGCCAGGGCATCCTGCGCTACGACAACTTCCCCGGCGTGCGACGGGACGACGACGTCGTGTTCGTGGGCATCACGCTGCGACGCGGGCGGACGACCGGGCAGAAACAGGCGCTCTACCGGCGCATCGCCGAACTCGCCGAGGAATACGCCGGGACCGAACCGCGCAACGTGGTCGTGACGCTCACCGAGAACGAATCGGCTGACTGGTCGTTCGGCGACGGGATCGCCCAGTACCTCTAGACCGCGGCCAACTTGTGCGGGTTGAGCAGCCACATCACCTGGTCGATGCCCTCATCCGAGGCTGTGACGGTCACCAGCCCGTAGCGCTCGCCGTTGACCGTCAGCAACGCGCCTTCCTGGCCGTTGACCCGTACCCACGCGATGTCGATGCCCGCCCAGAACCGGTCGGCGAACGCGCGGACGTACCTCGACACCCGATCGCGGCCGACCACGGGGATCTTGGACGCACGCGCCACGCCACCGCCGTCGGAGTAGCTCACGACGTCCGCGGCGAGCAGCTCCTCCAGGGTCGCCAGGTCGCCGGACTTCGCCGCGGCGACGAACGCCGTCAGCAGCCGCCGCTGGTCCTGCACGGTCGCGGGCGTGCGGCGCTCCGCAGCCAGGTGTTTGCGGGCGCGGCTGACGAGCTGCCGCGCGGCGGCCTCGCTGACCTGGACGATCTCGGCGATCTGCGCGTACGGGTAGTCGAACGCCGCGCGCAGCACGTACGCGGCCCGCTCGGTGGCCGGGAGCTTCTCCAGCAGCATCAGCACAGCGAACTCCAACGCCGCCTCGCGCTCCGCGCCCAGCTGCGGATCGGCCGAGGTGTCGACCGGCTCCGGCAGCCACTGCCCGACGTACGTCTCGTGCCGCACGCGGGCGGTCTGGGTCGCGTTGATCGCCAGCCGGGTGGTGACGGTGGCGAGGAACGCGGTGGGATTGTCCACTTTCGAGTGGTCGTAGGTCTGCCAGCGCAGCCAGACCTCCTGCAGGAGGTCGTCGGCGTCGATCGCGCTGCCCAGCATCCGGTAGGCGATGCCGAACAGGCGCGGCCTCGCCTCGGTGAACACCTCGACTGCGTGATCGACCGCCACCGGTTCCACACCCGCAACCATAGCGACCACAACGGCGGTTCCGGGGGATCAGCGGATCTGGTCCAATCGGCGGATGGCACGCCGACAGTGGTGGACGCCCGTCGTGGTCGGGCTGCTCGTCGCCGCCGAGGTGGCGCTCGGAGTCCTGCTGGTGGCCACCGGCGGCGACCGGGACACGACGCCGAACCCGTGGCGCACCGGCGACGGGTACCGCCAGCCGCCGCCGTGCTCGGCGCTCGACCGGGAGCTGGTGCACCGGCTGATCGGCCCCGGCAAGCCACTCGACGACCGGAGCACCTACGAGGACGACGACCCGGTGCGGTTGTGCCAGTTCGGTGGGCCGCGGGACGTCGACGTCATCGAACTCACCATGCGCAGCCGCCTGATCGGCCGGTTCGGCCCGTTGGAGATCCCGTCGCCCGGCCTGACGCCGCTGGACGTGTCGGACAACCTGACGAGCCAGGAGTTCAGGCGCTACTTCGACTGGGTGGTCGTGCGTTTCCGCGTCGACAACCTCGACGTGCTGCTCAACGTCAAGGCACGCCCGAGCCTTCCTCGTACCGACAAGGAACTGCCGACCCCGGAGAACGCACGCGTCCTGCGGGACAACACCATGGCACTCGCCCAGGACCTCGCCGGCAAACTGGCCGTGCGCAACCGGGTCAGGCCGACTGAGCCGACGACACCACCTCGTTGACCGGCTTCAGCTTCCTGCCGTGGGAGAACCGCATCACGCCGTCGTCGATGTTGCCGTAGCGGAGTTTGACCACGTCGTGGGCGTAGCTCATGCCGAGTTGCCACGGGGCACGGGATCCCGCCTTGGGGAACTCGTTGATCGCGCGGAGCACGTATCCGGCCTGGAAGTCCAGCAGCGGCTGTTCGGTCACGGACGGGTCGTCGTTGGCAGGCGCGCACTGCACGTAGCCGTGCTCGTCCATGTGCCGCAGGAGCCGGACCGTGTACTCGGAGACGAGGTCGGCCTTGAGGGTCCACGAGGCGTTCGTGTAGCCGATCGTGAACACGAAGTTCGGGATACCGGACAGCATCATGCCCTTGTACGCCATGGTTTCCGGCAGCTCGACCAGGCGGCCGTCCACCACGATCCGCATGCCGCCGAACGCCAGCAGCCGCAGGCCCGTCGCGGTGACCACGACGTCCGCGTCCAGCTTCGCGCCCGACTCCAGCTGGATGCCCGTCTCGGTGAACTCCTTGATGTGGTCGGTGACCACGGAGGCCGTGCCGTGCCTGATCGCGCGGAACAGGTCACCGTCGGGCACCAGGCAGAGCCGCTGGTCCCACGGCTGGTAGCGCGGCTTGAAGTGGGTGTCGATGTCGAAGTCCTTCGGCAGCTGCCGTGCCGTCATCTTGCGCAGCGCCGCCTTCACCAGCCGTGGGCGGCGACGGCTGAGCTGGTACATGGCCGTGTGCAGCACGACGTTCTTCCACCGGGTGATCGCGTAGGCGGTGCGGTTGCCGAGCACGCGTCGCAGCCCGTTGGCCAGTACGTCCTCGCCCGGCAGCGTCGCGATGTAGGTGGGGGAGCGCTGCAGCATCGTCACGTGGGCCGCGTCCTGGGCCATCGCGGGCACGAGCGTCACGGCCGTGGCGCCGCTGCCGATCACGACGACCTTCTTGCCCTTGTAGTCCAGGTCCTCCGGCCAGTGCTGCGGGTGCACCACGGTCCCGCCGAACTTCGCTATACCCGCGAAGTCGGGTGTGTGCCCGGCGTCGTAGTGGTAGTACCCCGAGCAGGAGTACAGGAACGACGCCGTCAGCTCCACCGCCTCGCCGTCGTGCTCGGCCCGCACCGTCCACTTCGAGTCCTTCGTGGACCACGATGCTTCCACGACCTTGTGCCCGTACCGGATGTGCCGGTCGATGCCAGCGTCAGCCGCCGTCTGCCTGATGTAGGACAGGATCGACGGGCCGTCCGCGATCGACTTCGCCTGCGTCCACGGCCGGAACCGGTAGCCGAGGGTGTGCATGTCGGAGTCCGACCGCACCCCCGGGTACCGGAACAGGTCCCACGTGCCGCCGATCGCGTCGCGGGCCTCGAGGATCGCGTACGTCCGGTCCGGGAAGGCCGAGTGGACCTGGTGTGCCGCACCGATGCCGGACAGGCCGGCGCCGATGATCAACACGTCGACGTGCTCGGTCATGGGGTTCCCTTCTGCCGGGACCGGAGCCCGGACTGCAGCCACAGCATCACGGAGTAGTAGTGCGTCGGGGCGATCCGGGCGAGCGCGTCGAACACGTACGCGTCCGGCCCGATCAGGATGCGGGCCTTGCCGCGTTCCACGCCGTGCTGGATGACCTGCGCCGCCTTGTCCGGCGAGGTCATCGCGATGGCGTCGAACTGGTCGGCCATCTGGTCCTTGGTGCGGCCACGGCCCTCCGGGTCCTTGCGGTACCGGCCGTTGCGGACGATGTTGGTCTGGATCCCGCCGGGGTGCACGGTGACCGCGCGCACGCCCGTGCCGCGCAGTTCCTGGCGCAGCGAGTCGGTGAACCCGCGCACGGCGAACTTCGCGGCGCAGTACGCGCTCTGGTTGGGGATGCCGACCAGGCCGAACACGCTGGACGTGTTGACGATGACGCCGGAGTTCTGCGCGACGAGGATCGGCAGGAACGCCCGCGTGCCGTTGACGACGCCGTGGAAGTTGATGTCGTGCAGCCAGGCGTCGTCCTCCACGACCGTGTCGAGCACGCTCGTGGACACGTTCACCCCGGCGTTGTTGAACACCGCGGCCAACGGGCCGGGCAGCCACTCGCGCACCTCGTCGGCGAACCGCAGCTGGTCCGCCGCGTCGCTGACGTCGAGGACACGGGTGAGTACCTGGCCCGACAGCGACGCCGCGGTCTTCTCCAGCTCGGTCTCGTTGACGTCCGCGATCGCGACGGGCGAGCCGAGCCGCGACAGCCGCTGCGCGAGGGCGCGGCCGATCCCCGACGCGGCGCCGGTGATCATCACGGGACGTCCGGACAGCTCAGGGAGCTGAGGCATCGGTCCTCCTTGCCGTGTGCCTGGCGACGAGGTCGATCAGCACCGGCCGCGCTCCCGCCGGGAAGTCGTGGGCGAAGCCACGGATGGTCTCCAGGCGGGCGCCGGTGATCGCCCTGGCGGTGGCCGCGCCGCCGGTCGGGTTGACCATCCGGTCACGGTCGCCGTGGATCACCAGCGTAGGGGCAACGACCGAACGCAGCTGCCTTGTGCGGTTGCCGGACTTGACGATCGCGGCCAGCTGCCGGACGGTTCCGCTGGTCGACGGGTCGCGGTCCCACGCGATCCCGGCCTCGTCGCGGACGTACGCCTCGTCGAACGGGAAACCATGCGCCCCGATGTGCCGGAAGATCCGCACTGCCCGGTCTACCGCTTGCTGACGTGTCCGTGGCGGCCGTGCGCCCATCAGCAGCCACGTCGACAACGCGGGCCTGCCGACGCTGCGGGCACCGGTCGTGGACATGATCGACACCAGGGTGCGTACGCGTTGCGGGTTCAGCGCCGCGACCGTTTGCGCGATCATGCCGCCCATCGAGGCCCCGACCAGGTGAGCGGAGTCGTAGCCGAGGGCGTCGAGCAGGCCGACCGTGTCGCCGGCCATGTCGGTGAGGTCGTACTGCCGTGGATCGAACTTGCCCCGGAACATCGACAGCGGGTGCGGTGGCCGGAAACGGATGTGCGTCGACTCGCCGACATCGCGGTTGTCGAACCTGGTCACCCGGTAGCCGCGGGCCGCGAGGTCCTCGCAGAACGGTGTCGGCCACGTGTGCAGCTGCTGGCCGAGGCCCGCGATGAGGACCAACGGCTCCGCGCCGTCGTCACCGAACTGCTCGTACGCCAGGCAGATGCCCCGGCCGGCGTCGGCGATCTCGGTCACCGGGTTCATGACTGGGCTCCTGCGGTGGTCACGGGGGAGGACGGTGCCGACGAACGGACCCGGCGCCGCACGACAGCGACGCCACCGCGCCGCGGTGCGTTGGCGACGCCGCGGTTGTGCCAGCGCTCGTCCGGCTCCGAGGTGGCGAGCAAGGTGAAGTCGCGCAGCATCGTGCGCAGGACGGCGTTCATCTCCATGTTCGCGAACGTCGCGCCGATGCACCGCCGGGTGCCGCCGCCGAACGGGATCCACGCGTAGAAGTCGGGTCTGGTGTCCAGGAAGCGGGACGGCTGGAAAGCGTGCGGGTTCGGGAACACAGCCGGGTCGTTGTGGAGCAGGGTGATGCTGACGAGCACCCGGTTGTTGCGGCGCAGTGTCCACGGGCCCAGTTCCATGCTGTCGGCCCGGACCTGGCGGCCGATCATCTCCACGACCGGCCGGATGCGCTGGACCTCCAGGATCACGGCCTCCCGCAGCGCCTTCCCGCCCGCGTCGACCTCGTCGACCAGGTCGTGCAGGATCCCGGGGTGGCGGCGCAGGCGCTCGACGGCCCACGCGAGCGTGGTCGCCGTGGTCTCGTGCCCGGCCGTGAGCAGCGCCAGCAACTGGTCGTTGATGTCGCTGTGGCGCATCGGCGAGCCGTCCTCGTAGCGGCTCTGCAGCAACATCGCCAGCACGTCGTCGCGCTGGTCGAGGTCGTCGGCCTTGGCGATCAGCCGCGCCATGACGTCGTCGTACCGGTGGCGCATCCGCCGGAACTTCTTCCATGGGCTCCACCACGGGTCCTGCGGGATGGGCAGCGTGGCCAGCCGGGAGCCGAGTTCGACGAACGGCGGCAACAGCTCACGCAGCTCGTCGAACTCCGCGCCCTCGGCGCCGAACACCGCGCGGAGGATGGCGTTGAGCGTGATCCGCATCATCGACGGCTGCACGGGGAACGGCTTGTCCTCCGGCCATGAGGCCAGTTCCCGCGCGGTCTCGTCTTCGATGATCTGCTCGTAGGCGGCCAGGCGGCGGCCGTGGAACGGCGGTACGAGCAACTTGCGCTGCTTCTGGTGGTTCTCGCCGTGCAACGCGAACAGCGAACCGGGGCCCAGCACCCTGCCGAGGTTGGGCTCGATGTTCTCCAGCACATCCGTGCTGGTCAGGAAGATCTGCTTGACCTGCGCGGGGTCGCTGACCACCACGGCGCGGCCGAAGATCGGGAGTTTGACGGTGAACGCGTCGCCGTAGCGCCTGCGCAGGCGTTTCATGCCGCGCTGCGGCATGACCAGCGTGTAGGCACCCTGCACGAGGCTCGGCGTCCTCGGGCCCGGAGGAAGCATCACCGTTGTCCTTCCCGCAGCGGTACGTGACCGTACCATCCCGACGGTACGCTGACGTACCATCTGGTCGCAAGGGGGAACCGGCAGGAGGCGTATACCGTGACTCTGGTGACGACAGTCGAGGACACCTTCCGCAGGCGCCTGCTCGACGGGATGGCCGCGTCGATCGAGCAGAACGGTTACCACAACACGACGATCGCCGACATCGTGCGTCACGCCCGTACCTCGCGACGGACGTTCTACGAGCACTTCCCGAGCCGCGAGGAGTGTTTCGCCGCGCTGTTCGTCGAGGCGAACGCCGAGATGATCCGCCGGATCACCGCCGCGGTCGACCCGAAGGCGCCGTGGCAGGAGCAGATCCGCACGGCCGTCGAGGCGTGGGTGGCGTGCGCGGAGTCCGCGCCGACGATCACCCTCAGCTGGATCCGCGACCTGCCGTCGCTCGGTGCGGCCACCCGGCCGTTGCTGCGCAACATGATGGAAGCGTTCATCGAGATGGTGCTGACGTTGTGCGACACCGAGGAACTACGAGCGGCGGGGATCCGGCCGGTGACGCGCGAGGAAGCGATCATCCTGCTCGGCGGACTGCGCGAGCTGTTCGCGAGCACGCTCGAGGACGGCGGCAAACCCACCGACATCAGGGAGGTCGCGGCCCGCTCCGCGATCGCCTTGCTCGGTCAGCAAATCAGCTAGCGGCCCGTCTCGAAACGTCGCGGAAAGGCGCTGGTACAACCCGGTACAAGCCCCTCGCCGCGGCACGCCCGGCGGAAACCTGGAACCGCCGGGCAAGGCGGCAACGTTGCGGGACGAGCCACTGGAACCGTGTCGCTGGCACGTCCTATCTGGACGCGACGGTAGTGTGCGAGGGGTGACTGGTGAAGACGGGTACTTCGGCGAGCGCGTGGCGCGGAGGTACGACGAGTCGTCGGCGGACATGTTCCTGCCTGGCATCGTGGACACCGCGGTCGACGTACTCGCTGAGCTGACAGGCACCGGAACCGCGCTGGAACTGGGGATCGGCACCGGCAGAATCGCGTTGCCGTTGTCGCAGCGCGGGGTGAAGGTGCGGGGTATCGACCTGTCGCGGGCGATGGTGGCGAGACTGCACGCCAAGCCCGGTGGTTCGGCGATCGACGTGACCATCGGCGACTTCTCCACCGCGCAGGTGCCCGACACGTTCTCCCTCGTGTACAGCGTGTTCAACACGATCACGTACCTGACCTCGCAGGAGGCGCAGGTGGCGTGCTTCCGCAACGTCGCGGCGCACCTGCAGCCGGGTGGCCGGTTCGTGGTCGAGGTCGAGGTGCCCGAGGTGCGCAAGCTGCCGCCCGGCCACAAGATCGTGCCGCTGTACTCCAGCGGGACCCAGTGGGCGTTCGACGTCTACGACATGTCGACCCAGTCGATGACGTCGAACTACATCGAGATCGAGAACGGCCGCGGCGAGAACCACTCGATCCCGTTCCGGTACGTGTGGCCCTCGGAGCTCGACCTGATGGCCCAGATGGCCGGGCTGCGGCTGTACAACCGCTGGGGCGGCTGGACCAGGCACCCGTTCACCCATGAGAGTGCCAAGCACGTCTCGGTGTGGGAGAAGCCCGGCTACTAGCCCCGGCTCAGTCCCGGCCGCCGAATGCCCAGTTGTGCACTTCGATGTCGGCGTACCGGTCGTCGGTCAGGACGGCGCGTGCCTCGTCGGCGCCGGACGCCCGCAACAGCACCGCCGTCCCCAACCAGGTGACGCCGTCGTCGGCCAGCAGCGGTCCGTAGCCGATCAGCTCGTCCCGCTCGGCCGGTGGGGTGAGGTCGGCGGCTTCGCCCGCGCCGAGGCCGATCACCAGGTACCGGTCGCCGCCCTCACGGCCGCCGTGGAAGTCCCACATCGTGCGCCCCAGCACGTTGCGCCAGCGGCGGATCATCACGTCCCGGTACGCGCCGGCCTGGTAGCAGGGCTCGTCGAACGCGAACGCCCTCGCCGCGGTCGCGTCGGGCAGGTCGAGGATGTGCACGCTGCCGGTCCGGGTGTCGTCGTCGAGGAAGGTCGGCCCGCGGGCGATCATCTCCTCGGCATACCCGTCCATGTAAGACCAGTGCGCCTCCAACAGCTCCTCACGCAGCGCCAGCGAGTCGCGCCGGTCGCGGTGGTAACAGAAGAACTCCATGGCGTGGATCTTGCCCGACTCACGCGGTGTGCCGCGCGGGAACTGCCGCAACCGTGTCCTGCACCCAGGTCACGGGCGTGCTCCGGCAACGCAGCGCGTCGACGAACTGGCACACTGCGGCGACCACGGCGTGCTGGTGACGCGGCGACGGCGTTGCCTTCGCCATGCCCAACGCGAGAGTTGTGATGTCGAGCCAGTCGAAACCCGGTGTGATGACGTGCGCGCGCAGACGAGGGTTGGCCGCCAGCAGCGCACGGACCTCCGGCGCCTGGTAGGCGTCCGCGTCCGGGCTGATCAGGTGGATCGCCGAACCGTGCTGGGCGAGGACACGCGCGACGAACGTCGCCGCCGCGTCGTCGCGCACGACCGGTAACCGTCTACTTGGGATGGTTGGTTCGCCGGTGGTGCGCACGGCCAGCAGGCGGTGCTCACCGGTGTGGATGCCGACGACCTCGGCGATCCGCGCCGGCATCGGCGGGGTGAGCGGCAACTGGAACTCGCCCGGCTCGTCCGACCGGTACTCCCAGCGGCGCCACACACGCGCGACGCTTCCGTTCGACGCGCCGACTTCGCCTGCCAGTGAACGGGTCGACCAGCGGCGCCAGGCCTGGCCGTTCGGTGACGTGATCAGCGTTCGCAGCATCAGTTCCACGTCGTGGATCACGCGGGGACGGCCCTGCCTCGGCCGGTCGCGCAACCCGTCGACGCCTTCGTCGCGGTAACGGTTGCACCAGGCCGCCACGGTCGAGCGGGTGGTCCGCAAGCGGCGCGCGATCTCGGTGAGCGGCATGCCGTCGGCGGCCATCAGCACCATCGCCGCCCGGTTCGCGCGCGGACCGGACTGGGTGGACCACTCGCGCAACTGCTCGGTGTCGTCATCCCGGATGTCCATGAGATCACGGTATGGCCACCGCCCCGGCGGTCATAGTGCCAACGCGGGCCACCGGAGGGTACCAAGATCAGGAGTTAACGGAGTACGTTCATCAGCCGCTGCACCGCGGGCACGATCGCGGCTTCGCCGACCGCCGCGTAGCCGAGCACGACTCCGCTCAGTTCGCCCTGTCCCATGTAGTACCGGTCGATGCTGTGCAGTGACAGAGAAGCGGGCGACGCGCGGTCGGTGAGCGTCTGCTCGTCGATCGGGTGGCCGGTGACACACGCCAGGAAACTCCCGCCTGACGCGTCATCGCTAACGGTCAGCCAATCGGCGCCGTACTGTCCCAAGGCGGTGACCAGTGCTTCACGGCGACTCGCGCACACGTCTCGCACGCGACGCAGGTAGCGCGGGAAGTACTGGTAGTTCACGAAATCCGCCAGCACGTGCTGGATCAGCGAGGACACGCCGCTGCCCGACTGCCACAGCACCGCGCTGATCGGGTCGACCAACGATTCGGGCAGCACGCAGTACCCGGCACGGACTTCGGGGAACAGCAGGTTGCGGAACGTGCCCGCGTAGATGACCTGACCGTGCGCGTCCTCGGTTTGCAGCGGTGGCGCCGCATCGGGGGACAGGAACGGCGCTTCGGTGTCCAGTTCGACGATCCACGAGCCGGTGCGCTGCGCCCAGTCGAGCAAACCTTTGCGCCGCGGCCCGGACATGACCGTGCCCAACGGCAGTTGCCGCGCGGGGGACACGATCGCCATGCGCGCGTCGGGACCGGCGTCCACGACAAGACCTTCGTCGTCCACCGGCACCGGGCAGACACGCTGACCGTGCCACGTCGCCACCGCACGGGCCTCGATAGTGCCGGGCTCCTCCAGCCAGACGGCGTCGCCCGGTTCCAGCAACGAACGGATCACCAGGTCCAGCGCGTGCTCCGCACCCCGGGTCACCACGACTTGTTCGGCACGGCACCGCACTCCGCGCATCAGGCCCAGGTAAGCCGCGATGGCCTCGCGCAACGGCATGAACCCCAGGGTTTCGCAGCCGCTGAGCAACCGCACCGGCGGTTTGCGCAGCCGGTTGGCCGTCAGCTTTCCCCACAGCGATGCCGGGAACACGTCCAGCGGAGGCATGCCGACGGCGAACGGGCGGTTGCACGCGCTGCGGTCGATGAGATGACCGGGACCGTTCGCGATGGCGGCCCGCGCGCGGCCGGACAACGCGTCGCACCGTCCGGGACCGGGTGGCGGTGACGGCGTCCGCGGCGGCGGGAGGACCACGGTTCCCGCGCCCGGCGCGCCGTCGATGCAATTGTCCTGGCGAAGGCGTTGATAAGCCAACAAGACGGTATTGCGGGATATTCCCAATTCGTCGGCCAGAGTTCTCGACGCGGGCAATCTGGTACCCGGCGCGAATTGCCGACGCACCACGATGAGGTCCCGCAGCTGGGTGTAGAGCTGCTGGTACATGGGTTCGCGGCTGGTCCGGTCGAGCAGCAGCCCCCAGCCCGGTGGGGTGGTCATGCGCCGAGCGAACCACGGCTGACCTGCGTGCATGCCCGGATTCCGGTGATCGGGCGTGACTTGGTCAAGTCGGCGCGCCCCATACGTGCGAAGACTTGCTGCACACCCTCGTCCAGCCACTTATCGCACACCCATTGTGCGGTGAATAACCGCAGGTTTGACGGTGTTTTCGTACGTTTGTGTCAGTGGGTTCCCGGCAATTGTCGGTTAGCGTTTTCCTTGTCCATGAACGGACAGGATTGGGGGACACCTCATGTGGTTTCGTGTGCTCGGGCCGCTGGACGTGTCGGTTGACTGGGAGCCGGTCCAGGTCGGCAAGAACCGTCAGCTGACCGTGCTCGCCGTCCTGCTGATGGAGGTCAACAAGACCGTGACGGTCGGGCGGCTGGTGGAGGCCGTCTGGAGCGGTTGCGCGCCGAAGACCGCCGCTGAACAGATCCAGACCTGCGTGTGGCGGCTGCGGCGGGCGTTCGTGGCCGCCGGGGCGGGCAGCGGCCTGATCGAGACGACCGCGTCCGGCTACTCGCTGCGGCTGGCCGCCGGCCAGATCGACACCGGCGTGTTCGAGACGTGGGTGCGCGAGGCGCGGGCGATCGCGGGGGCTGGGGACCACGCCGAGGCGATCGCGGTGTACCGCAAGGCGTTGCGCCTGTTCCGCGGGCCCGTCCTCGCCGAAGTCGACAGCCCGATCGTGCGCACGGCCGCGGCCAAGTGGGACGAGCGGATGCTCTCGGTGCTCGAGGACTGCGTCGAGCTGGAACTGGCCTCGGGAACGGACTCCCAGCTCGTCGACGAACTGACCGCGCTGGTCGAGCAGAACCCGTTGCGGGAACGGTTGCGCTGGCAGCTGATGCTCGCGTTGCACCGCAACGACCGCAGGGCCGACGCGCTGGCCGTCTACCGCGAGGGACGCGCGGTGATGGTCGGCGAACTCGGCGTCGAACCGGGCCGCAAACTCCAGGAACTGCACCACCGGATCCTCAACGGCGAACCGCCGCAGCAGGCTGTCGTCACCACGGCTCCCGTCCGCGTTCCCGCGCAGTTGCTCGCCGACGCGCCGGACTTCGTCGAACGGCCGGGGCACGCGGCCGAGATCCGCCGGGTGCTCACCGCGGACGACACCACCGGTGTGCGGATCGCCGCACTGCTGGGCAGGTGTGGCGCGGGAAAGTCCACATTGGCCATGCACGTGGCGCACCAGCTCCGTGACCGATTCCCGGACGGCCAGCTCTACGCCGAACTGGGCGCGAACCGCTGCACGCCTGCCGGGATCGGTGACATCGCGTGTGGATTCCTGCGGGCACTGGGTGTTTCGGACGCGCGCGTCCCCGCCGACCCGGACGAGCGGACCGCGATGTACCGCAGCCTGCTGGCCACCCGACGGGTGCTGGTCGTGCTCGACGACGTGGTGGACGCGCACCAGGTGCGCCCGCTGTTGCCGGGCGGCCCTGGCTCGGCGGTGCTGATGACCAGTCGTACCACCGTGACTGACCTGGCCGGTGTGTACCCGGTCGAGGTCGGCGCGTTGACCGAAGCCGAGGCCGTCGAGATGTTCACCGGGATCGTCGGCGCGCACCGCGTGGTCGTCGAACCGGAGGCGATGCGGGAGATCCTGCGGCTGGCCGGCAACCTGCCCCTGCCGGTGCGGGCCGCCGCCGCCCGCCTGGTCGCGCGCCCGCACCTGCGGCTCGGGCACCTCGCGGCGCGGCTGCGTGATCCGCGACGGCGGCTCGACGAGTTCTCGTACGGCACGCTCGACGTCCGGGCCAGCCTGAGATCCACAGTGGACGGGATGCCGGACGCGGCCAAGCGCTTGTGGTACGCGCTGAGCATGCTGCCCCGTGAGGGATTCGACGTCCACCTGGCGGCCGAGGCGACGGTCGGCTCCGCGCGGACCGCTGAACGGCTGCTCGACTTCCTCGTCGACCGCAGGCTCGTCGACATCGTCGGTGTGGACGAGCGCGGCAACGTCCGCTACCGCCTGCACGAACTGATCGCCCTGTACGCGGCGGAACTGTGCCGCGCGCAGATGTCCCAGCCGGTGCGCGAAGGCCGCGCGGCGTGAGTGCCCCAGACACACGGAAGGTGAGCAGTCATGAGTGACCAGGCCATCGAGGATCTCCTGGACCAGCGCCAGTTGCGGGACATCCTCGGCAGGTTCGCCACCGGCGTCGTCGCGATCACCGGGCGCGACCCGCGGACCGGCCGCCCGGTCGGGCTCGCGGTCAACTCGTTCACGTCGGTGTCCCTCGACCCGCCGCTCGTCGGGTTCTGCGTGGCCCACACGAGCACGAGCTGGCCGGTGGTGCGCACGTCCGGCCGGTACTGCCTCAACATCCTCGGCGACGACCAGCGCAAGGTGTCCGCGCAGGTCGCGAGCAAGGGCGGTGACAAGTTCCGCGGGCTGGACTGGTCGGGCTCACCGGGCGGGATGCCCGTGCTGCCGGGGTCGGTGGCGTGGCTGGAGTGCTCGCTGTACGCCGAGCACCTCGCCGGCGACCACGTCATCGTCGTGGCCAGGGTGCACCACGCCGGCCTCGGTGAAGGCCAGCGCCCGCTCGTCTTCTACGGCAGCCAGTACGGCACGTTCAGCACACCTGCCTGACCGGTCACGGCGGCGCGGTCCCACCCGGGTGGAACCGCGCCGCCCAACACGTCTGCCTGGTTACTTGACTCCGCTGATGACGCCGTGCGGGGTCCACGTGTCGCCGGGCAACCGCTCGACCTTGGTGAAGCCCACCTCGGTCAGCCAGCGCTCGTACTGACCCCACGGGTAGATCGTGCTGCCGCTGGCCGTGATCGTGGTGAAGTACAGGTTGTCCAGCGCCGCGTACAACGGCCCGTCGCCGGTGTCGTCGGACATCACGTTGAAGATCAGCACCCGGCCACCGTCGTCCAACGCGTCGTAGGCCTTGCGCAGCAACGACAGGTTCTCCTCCGGCGACCAGATCACCAGCTGGTTGGCGAACAGCACCGCGTCGTAGCCCTTCGGGTACGTGTCGGCGAAGATGTCGCCCTCGGCCACCTCGATCCGGTCGGTCAGGCCGTTGTCGGCGATCTTCTTCTTCGCGATCGCCACCGCTCCCGGCAGGTCGAGCACGGTGAAGTCCACGTCCGGGTTGGCCTTGGCCAGTTCGATCGCGTTCACGCCGTCGCCGCCGCCGACGTCCAGCACCCGCCGTGCGCCGGTGAGGTCGGCCTTCGCCACCAGGATCGGGTTGGACAGCCGCGACCACGACCGCATGCACTGGTAGAACAGCTGCTCCAGGTGCGGGGTGGCGGGCAACCGGTGGTACAGGTCCGTTCCCTCGCCGTCGAAGCGGCGCAGACCGACGTTCGTGTTGTCCCGCAACGATTCCACCAGGTCACCTTGCGGCGCGTAGACGAACTTCGCCTCGAAGGTGATCAGGTCGGTGATGATCTCCCACTCGTCCGTGCCGAACATCGCGTCGATCAGCTCCGCGTTGCGGTAGCCGCCGTCCGACATGGTGGTCAGCTTCAACGCGGTCGCGCCGAGCAGCAGCACGTCGACCGGGCGGCGCAGCAGGCCGAGCGCCTCGCTGATCTCGTCGGCGGTCAGCCCGGGCCGCTCGTTGAGCAGCTTGAACAGGCCCAGTTCGTTGCCCGCGTTGAGCACCTGGAAGGCGGCTGCCCCGAACAGGGTGCCGACGAAGTCGTCACGGGTGAGCCGGTTGTCGTTGACCACGGGGTTCTCCATCCTTCCGGGTGAGTCCTGCCCCTCGATCGTGTCCGCCCGGCCGTCACCGCTGGTAGGCGCAGTTGACGTTGTTCACGCACTTAACGAGATCCACCGCGTTTCTCGTCAGGAACCAGCGTCCTTCGACATCGGCTCGATACCGTTTTCGGCAGTATCCGTTTTACCTACTTCTAGGGGTTTCGGTCATGAGTTCTCGGATCGCGGTCGTGTACTACTCGGCGACGGGCAACGTGCACGCTTCCGCGGAGGCCATCGCACAGGGGGCGAAGGACGCCGGCGCCGAGGTGCGTCTGCGCCGGGTCGCCGAGACTGCGCCGGACTCCGCCATCGACAAGAACGACGAGTGGCGCGCCCACCTCGACGCGACCAGCGACGTCCCGGTCGCCACGCACGACGACCTGATCTGGGCGGACGGTTTCGCGCTCGGCTCGCCCACCCGGTTCGGCAACGTCAGCGCCCAGCTCAAGTCGTTCATCGACACCACGGGCGGGCTGTGGCAGGCCGGGCACATGGCAGGCAAGCCGTTGATCGGCTTCACCAGCAGCTACGAGCTGCACGGTGGCCAGGAAGCGACGCTCATCTCGCTGTACAACGTCGCCTGCCACTGGGGCTGCATCGTCGTCCCGACCGGTTACGTCGACTACGACATCACCCACACCGCCGGTGGCAACCCGTACGGCATCGGCTACGTCTCCGGTGACGTCGCCGCGGTGAAGCTGGAAGACCACCTGAGCCACGCCCGCTGGCAGGGTACGCGTCTGGCCCAGATCTCGGCTGCTGTCGCGCCGCTGCGCCCCGAGCCGCACGACCACTGAGTTGACCGGGGAAAACCGTGTGCGGCAGGCGCCGCACACGGTTTCCCGCTGAGGGGTGTCGGATCAGTTCGTGACGGCCACCTCCTCGCTCTTCCCGGCACTCTTGTCCTTCCTGGCTCTCGGACGGCTCCAGCGCCGCATCGCGGGCGTCTCGACGAACGTGAACAGCAGCCAGCTGATGGAGATCGCGATGACCAGGCTCAGCGCGACGAGGCCGAGCGCCTCGAAGGCGCCGTGGGAAGCGGTTCCCGCCGAGAGCGGTCCCTTCTGCAGCACGAGCATGTGCACCATGTAGAACGCGAACGAGATCTCGCCGAGCCACACCGCGATCCGGCCGCGGAACGGTGACCGCAGGCCGTCGATGTCCGCGGTCGCGCCAGCCGCCACGATCAGCGCCAGCGGGATCGCGGTCGGCGCCACCAGGCCGAACACGTCCGGGATGACCACCATCAGCGCGAACCCCGGGATCAGTGTCAGCATCGCCACGGTGAGGCGGACCGGGATCCACCGGCCGGTCATCACGATCCGCGCCATCAGGATGCCCAGCACGAACTCGGGGACCCGCGCGATGGGCAGGCAGTACACGAACCAGTACTCGTACCAGGACACGCCCGGGTAGTACGAGATCTCCGGCGCGTCCGGCATCACCTTGGCCAGCAACGGGATCAGCGCAAGCACGGCGAACGTCACCCCGGCGGCCAGCCACAGCCGCTCGGCCCTGATCCGGTTGGCCGCCCCGAGCAGCCACGGGAACGACAAGTAGAACAGCAGCTCGGCGCACAGCGACCACGCCGGGTCGTTCGGGCTGTAGGTGATCGACTCGACCGGGAACCACGCCTGGATCAGCAGCGCCGACGGTCCGATGCTCAGGAACGTCGCGGTACCGGCCACGATCATGAAGACCGTCGCGATCGCCCACGTGGCCAGGTGGTTGGGGAAGATCTTGGCCATCCTGCGGCGCCAGAACCGCCGTACCGTGTCACCGGGCCGCGCGGTCCAGGTCAGCACGAACCCGCTGAGGATGAAGAAGAACGAGACCCCCACCCAGCCCAGCCTGGACACCTTGTCGGACAGCACGTCGTTCACCCCGTCGTCGAGGAAGATCCTCGATCCGAACGCGTGGCAGACGAACACCAGGATCGCCGCGAAGAATCTCATCCCGGTCAGGGTCGGCAACCGTGTCGTCGCGGGTGCGGCGGGTAAAGAGGTCATTGGCCTGGCTCCTTCGTCAGCCGGTCGGCGGCGTCAGCTCTGCGGTCCTCGTGCTCTGCCGGCAACGCTATGATCGGCTTCTCTCGGCTCGCTCTTCACCGCGCGGAACGGCGAACGGCCCCGTCCACAGTGGACGGGGCCGTTCGCTCGGAGCGGGTCACGCGGGGACGGCTTGTTTCCGCCGTTCCGCGGCCGCGGCGAGCACCGCGACACCCAGGCCCAGCGCGGCCATCACGCCACCGAGCACGGTCGGGGCCGTGTAGCCCATGCCCGCGCTGATCGTCAGGCCACCGGCGTACGCGCCGATCGACGTGCCGAGGTTGGCCGCCGACCCACCGGCCGCCGCGGCCAGCGTCGGCGCGCCGCCCGCCTTGTCGATCAGCCGGGTCATGAACGCCGGTACCAGCGCGAAACCAGCCGCTCCCATCAGGGCCAGCAGGATCGCCGTGGGGATCTTGGCGTCCGCGAGGGCGGCGAACGCGAACAACACCACGGTCAACGCGGCCAGCCCGCCGAACAGCGTGGCCAGCTGGGCCCGGTCGGCGAACCAGCCACCGACCAGGTTGCCTGCCACGAGCCCGACGCCGTACAGCGCCAGCAGCAACGTCAACGAGCCCGGCGAGAACCCGGTGACCTGGGTCAGCAGCGGGGCCACGTAGCTGAACGACGCGAACAGCGCACCCATCCCGAGCGTGGTGATCGCCAGTGTCAGCCAGACTTGTGGCAGGCCGAACACCGCGAGCTCGCCGCGCAGCCCGCCGCCGGTCGGCTTGGGCTGCGCGGGTACGAGCGCCGCGACCGCGCCGGTGGTGGCCAGCGCGATCGCCGTGATGATCCAGAAGGTGGCGCGCCAGCCGAGGTTCTGCCCGACCAGCGTGCCAAGGGGGGAACCGAAGACGTTGGCGACCGTGATGCCGGTGAACACCATCGCGATCGCCCGCGACCGCAGATGCGGTTCGACCAGGTTGGCCGCGACGACCGAGCCGATCCCGAGGAACGCCGCCTGCCCGAACGCGGCGAGCACCCGCCCTGCCATCAGCACCGCGTAGCCGGGGGCGATCGCGCAGATCAGGTTGCCTGCCACGAACAGGCCCATGGACATCAGCAGCATCGCCCGGTGGGGCAAACGGGTGCCCGCCGCGATGCACAGCGGGCCACCGACCACCACCGCCAGCGCGTAACCGGAGATCAGCAGGCCCGCGGTGGGGATGCTGACCTCCAGCCCGACCGCGACCTCGGGCAGCAGGCCCGTGATCACGAACTCGGCGGTGCCCATGACGAACGCGCTCAACGCCATGGCCACCAGTGCCAGTGACATCACGCGGTCCCGTTGGGGCTGTCGATCAGGTACCGCCACACGCCGTCAGGTCCGCGGCGGGCGACGTCGGTGCTGGTTCCGTGCACCTTGACCGGGGTGCCGTCCCGGCCGGTGCCGTCCATGGCCCAGTCCACGATCAGCAGCGCGATGTCACCGGTGACGTAGGTGTGCCGTGGCGTGGCGGTCAGCGGCACACCCTTGGCGACGGTCTCCTCGACGCTCCGGCTCAGTTCGGTGCCGGACAACGCGAACCCCGGCTCGGCGATGAAGATCGCCTCCTGGTCGAACAGCCGCTCGACCGCCGTGCTGCTGCCGGAGTTGTAGGCGCGGGCGAACACACCGGGCAACTGCCCGGCTTCCAGCGCCAGGTCGACGCTTTCCATCTGCTCGGTCATCACAGTGTCCTAGTCTGCGGTCGCAACCACTAGTCCGCGGCGGGTTCTGGCTGGGGGAGCGAGACGATGCCCATCTGCAGCAGCATCGCGAGGTTGTCGGGGATGCCCCAGTGTTCGACGATCTGGCCGTTCTCGAAGCGGGAGACGTCCATGAAGCCCATCCGGACCGGGTTGCCGGTGGCGGGCCTGCCGAAGATCGGGCCGTCGTGCGTGCCGGTCGCCTCGATCCGCGACCAGATCCGGTCGCCGACGACAGCCATGTCCTCGATCTCGAAGTGCAGGTCGGGCATGGCGGTGCGCAGGAACGTGATCGCCTCCTTGAGCACGTCCGGGCCGACACCCTCGGCCTGCACCTCGTGCTCGACGAAGTGCGGCGCGGCGATCTCCTCGACCGCGTCGAGGTCGCCCTTGTTGAAGCACTCGTCGATCAGCCTGCGGTAGACCGCAACGTTGTTGTCCTGTTCGGACATGTTTCCTCCTCGTGCGCGGATTTCGTCGGGTGTCAGGAGAGGTCGAAGAACAGGGCGGGGTCCGGCCCGACCTTCTGCGCGGTGCCGATGTGGCCGATGACATCCACTTCGGACGCCGAGAGCTCGAAGTCGAACACCTCGATGTTGGCCCGGATCCGGTCCGGCCGGACCGACTTGGGGATGGCGACGATCCCGCGCTGGATGTGCCAGCGCAGCACGACCTGAGCGGGGGTCTTGCCGTGCGAGCCGGCGATCGCGGTGACCTTCTCGTGCTCGAGCAGGCCCTGGTTGCGGCCGATCGGGCTCCACGCCTGCGTCACGACGCCCTTGGCGGCGTGGTACGCGTGCAGGTCGTGCTGCGGGTGCCCCGGGTGCAGCTCGACCTGGTTGACCGACGGCACGACAGTGCACTCGGCGGCCAGCCGGTCGATGTGCTCCGGGGCGAAGTTGGACACGCCGATCGACCGGATCCGGCCGTCGGCCTGGAGCTTCTCGAACGCCCGCCAGGTCGCGACGTACTTGTCCAGCCTCGGCCGCGGCCAGTGGATCAGGTAGAGATCCAGGTAGTCGAGGCCGAGTTTGGCCATGCTCACGTCGAAGGCGCGGAGCGTCTCGTCGTAGCCCTGGTCGTCGTTCCACACCTTGGTGGTGATGAAGAGCTCGTCGCGCGGGATCCCGCATTCGGCGACGGCCTGGCCGACACCCTCTTCGTTGTCGTACGCGGACGCCGTGTCGATCAGGCGGTAGCCCGTGTCGATCGCGGTGCGCGTCGCCTTGACGACCTCGTCGGGCGGAATCTGGAACACGCCGAAGCCGAGCTGGGGAATCTGCACCCCGTCGTTCAGGGTCAGCGCGGTGACCTCTGCCATGGATCCGTCATCCTTCCTTGCCCGGGGATGTGCCCACCCAAGGTGTAGCCCGGCACGGTCACCGGTGGGCATTTCCGGGGCGTTTGGCCTTGTACTTCGGGAAGTCCGGCTGCGCGCACGGGGTGTGAGCGGGGAGAATGGCGGCATGAGCGCGTTCACTGTCGACGGGGATGTCGATTGGCCGGTGGAGCCGGGCCGTTACCGGATCGTCGTCAGCCGGGCTTGTCCGTGGGCCAGCCGGGTGCTGGTGGTGTTGCGGTTGATGGGGCTGGAGGACGCCGTTTCGGTGGCGTACGCCGACCCGATTCAGGACGAACACGGCTGGGGTTTCCCCGGCGGTGATCCCGTGCTGGGGATCCGGTACCTGAGCGAGGCCTACCTGGCGGCGAGGCCGGGATACGACGGCGGCTTCAGCGTTCCCGCAGTGGTGGATGTGCCTTCAGGCAAGCTCGTGACCAACGACCACGAGCACATCACCGTCGACCTGGCCACGCGATGGGGCGCTTTCGCTCGCCCGGATGCACCTGATCTGTATCCCGTGGAGTTGCGGAGTGAGATCGACGCCGTCAACAAGCGGTTGGCTCACGATGTCAACTACGGCGTCTACACGTGTGGTTTCGCTACCTCTCAGGCTGAGTATGACGAAGCCTACGAGTTGCTGTTCGCCGCTCTGGACGAGTTGAGCTCTCGGTTGGCTGGGCAGCGTTACCTCGTCGGGTCTCAGATCACTGAGGCCGATGTCCGGTTGTTCACCGTGCTGGTTCGTTTCGATGTGGTCTACCACGGGCACTTCAAGTGCAACCGGTCCAAGCTGAGCGAGATGCCTGTGTTGCGGGACTATGCTCGGGATCTCTTTCAGACTCCCGGTTTTGGGGAGACCGTTGACTTTTCCGAGATCAAGCTTCACTACCATCGGGTGCACACCGAGATCAATCCTTCTCGGATCGTTCCTGGTGGTCCTGACTTGTCCGGGTGGTTCGGTCCTCATGGTCGTGCTGCTTTGTAGCTGCTTCGTTGCACTTCTCCATGTTGTAATAGTTCTTTGGCTTTGGTGCTCTGCTCCATGCTCGGGTTTTGGGCCTCTGGTGGTTGGGGCGGCGCCGATTTGACATGGGAACCCCGGGGGCGGCCGCATCGAGCGTAAAAGCGGAGCCCCTTGCGGTATCTAGGGCACGGCACTGTCCAAAGTGGTGGGTCTCTCCACGCCCGCAAGCTTACGGCCACCCACGCCCCATGTAATCGGCGCCGCTCTTGGGTTTCGGGGTTTGGTGCTCGGACCCCTTTGCTTTGCGGTCTTTGTGGTCTTCAGGTTTTCTGAGCTGCTGGCTGCGGGCTGCTGGTATTCGGGCTGCTGGCTGCGGGTCAGGGCTTCTGGAGTTCTTCTCGGCCTCTGCTTCCCGGGCGGAGCGGCGAGTAGGTATCGCCAGGAAGCATGCGCAAGATCTCGGAGAACTGGCTGGAACGCAACCAACACAGTGCGACCAGCGCTGGTAGCCGCACATGGGGCCGGAAGGTGCGTTCCAACGTAACCAGCAGCGCTGGCGCAATCAGACATCATCCGTTAAAACCCAGCACACGACGGCGAGCGGCCCACAGGTGGGCACGCTTACATACTCACCATGCACAGTCCACGGCGAAAAGCAACCACGGTGTGCGCTGGAAACCAACCCCGGGACGAGCTGGCGGACATACTAGGACGAGCGAGGCAGCAACTCAAACCGGGCAACCAGTCATACAACCCGGGCTGGAACCACAACGGACCCCACCGGCAGGCAGGGTCCGTTGTGGTCAGAGGCTCAGCTGTACCACCCAGGCGTGGGAATCTCGTCGTGCAGCAGGAAGTTGCCGATCTCCTGCTTCTGGTAGAACACCGGGTCGTGCAGCGTGTGCGTACGCGCGTTGCGCCAGAACCGGTCGAAGCGGAACTTCTCCGAAGTGGACCGTGCACCGGTGATCTCGAAGATCCGCGAAGTGATCTCCAGAGCCGTGGCGTCGGCGATGATCTTCACCGAGGCGCTGCGGATCTTGTACTCACCACGGCTGCGTGGGGTGACGGCGTCCGGGTTCCTGTGCAGCTCCAGGCCCTCCTGGGCGACCTGGTCCACGAGGGCGTCCGCCGCCCACAGCTTGGCGGTCAGGTCGCCCAGCACGTCCAGGACGCGGGGCTCGTCGATGAGGCGGTCATATCCGCCCCAGCCCTTGCCGTGCTTGTGGGAGTACACGGCTGTCTCGTCCAGTGCTTGGGCTGCGATGCCCAGCCAGATCGCGCCGAACACCAACTGTCCGAGCGGGACGTTCATGGTGGCGTAGGCGCGTTCGTGGAACTTCTTGTCCGCTGTGAAGCCGATGGCGTCCTTCCACGGCACGCGGACGTCCTTGATCGTCGTGCTGCCGCTCTCGGTCAGGCGCTGACCCATGTTGTCCCAGTTGTCATGGGTGATCATGCCTGGCTGGTTCGTCGGGACCGGGGCCACCACGTGGATGTCCGTTCCCTCCAGCACTCCTTCGAGGATCGTCACGTCCGAGATCTTCACGCCGGTCGCGAAGTTCTTCTTGCCGTTGAAGACCAGGTAGTCGCCCTCGTCGCGGACTACCACGTCGTTGTCCCTGGCGTTGATCGCTCCAGCCATCACCCAGTTGTTGCGGGTCGCCTCCGCTTCGATCCTGGTGATCTGTTCCGGCGTCCCGGCCAGGCGGGGCACGTTGAACCACATGTAGTGGTAGCCGAGCAGGTGCCCGATCGACCCGTCTCCCCTGGACACCTCCCTGATCACCTTGTACGCCAACGGCCATTCGCCCTCGCCGCCGCCCAGTTCCCTCGGGCCGAAGAGCCGGTTGAGCCCCGACGCCTTCAGCAGCGCGATCTCGTCGTACGGTGTCTTGTTCGCGCGGTCACGGGCCGCGTCGTCCAGTGCGTAGATGTCGCGCAGCTCTTTCGCCCTGGCGATCCAGCCCTCCGGCGTGGTGGGCGTGCCCTCCTGCGCCCATTTCTCCGGCGCGCCGGGTACTACCTCGGCAGGCGGCTGTTGTGTGCTGGTCACAGATCCTCCTCTTGCGGTGCAGCGGTCGCGGCCTTGACTGGTTTCACTGTGCCGCCCGCTTCAGCGAGATCGACGCAACGGTATCCCCGGTGCGGCGGCGTTCCGGTCGATCACGCCGCCGCTCCCGGCACTTCGGGAAGTCGGTCGGGTTACTTCGGGAAGTCAGGATCCCCGGTGCTCCCGCAGCAGCCCTGCCACGCGGAACGCCAGCTCGATGGACTGGCTGGCGTTCAGCCGGGGGTCGCACGCGGTCTCGTAACGGGTGCACAGGTGGGTGTCCAGGATTTCCTCGGCGCCACCGAGGCATTCCGTCACGTTGTCACCCGTCAGTTCGAGGTGCAGGCCGCCGGGGTGCACTCCTTCCTGTTTGTGGGCCTCGAAGAACCCGACGACCTCACGGGTGATGTCGCACAGCGACCGTGTCTTGTAGCCACTCTTGGAAACGAACGTGTTGCCGTGCATCGGATCGCACGCCCACACCACGGACCGGCCGGTTGACCGGACCGCACGCAGCAGCGGCGGCAG
Source organism: Kibdelosporangium phytohabitans (assembly GCF_001302585.1). Classification (GTDB taxonomy): domain Bacteria; phylum Actinomycetota; class Actinomycetes; order Mycobacteriales; family Pseudonocardiaceae; genus Kibdelosporangium; species Kibdelosporangium phytohabitans. The sequence continues at coordinate 4,728,318 of NZ_CP012752.1, forward strand.
CAACTCCGTCACGCGGTCCGCGCCCATCCGTGAGATCAGCACGAGCCTGCCGGGGATGTGGTTGGGGTCCAGCCTCTCGATGAGGTCGCGCAACCCGCACGCTGTCGTGGTCGGGCCGACCTTCAGGCCGATGGGGTTGGCGATCCCGGACAGGAACTCCACGTGCGCGCCGTCCAGCTGACGGGTGCGGTCACCGATCCACACCATGTGCGCGCTGGTGTCGAACCACGCGCCGGTGCTCTTGTCGTACCGGGTCAGCGCTTGCTCGTAGTGCGGCAGCAACGCCTCGTGCGAGGTGTAGAAATGCACCTGCCGCAAGGACTGCGTGCCGTTCATCCCGCACGCCTGCATGAACCGCAGCGCCCACGTGATGTTGTCCGCCACCTGCTCGTAGTGCTGCCCCGCCGGGCTGCGCCGGACGAACTCCGTGTTCCATTCGTGCACCTGCTCGAGGTCGGCGAAGCCCTTCGTGGTCAGGGCACGCAGGACGTTCAGCGTCGCGGACGAGTGGTGGTACGCGCGCATCAACCGTTCCACGTCCGGGCGGCGTGCCTCCGCTGTCGGCTCGGGGGAGTTGACGATGTCCCCGCGGTACGCGGGCAGTTCGATCCCGTCGATGACCTCGGTCGGCTTGCTGCGCGGCTTGGCGAACTGGCCGCCGATCCGGCCGACCTTCACCACCGGCATGCCCGAGCCGTACGTCAGCAGGATCGCCAGTTGCAGGATCACCCGGAGCTTGCTGCGCACACCGTGTTCGGTGCACGACGAGAACCGTTCGGCGCAGTCACCGGCCTGAAGCAGGAACGCGTTGCCTTCCGCGGCCGCGGCCAGGGACCGCTGCAGCGTGCCGATCTCGTCCGGCAGGACCAGCGGCGGTTGCAGGGCGATCTCCTCGGTGACCCGTTCCACCTGGACGGGGTCGGGCCAGTCCGGCTGCTGCGTGATCGGCCGGGACCGCCACGAGTCCGGGTGCCAGGTGGACGGCGGCAGGTGCGTCGGCGTCTCGGCGGAGGTGACGGGCAGGATGGGGGTGCCCAGCCGGTGTGGCTGGATGTCGATCATTTGCATGCTGACAACAGCTCCCTCACTAGCGGGCCGGGATCCCGTCCGGCATCGAGTTCGTTGACGATGGCGCTGCCGACGATGGCGGCGTCGGCGTGTCCCCGCAGCAGCGAGACCTGCTCGGCACTGGAGATGCCGAAGCCCGCGGCGACGGGAAGATCGGTGTGCGTGCGGACCTTCGCGAGCAGTGCGTTGACGTCCGTCGGCAGCGCGGACCGGCTGCCGGTGATGCCGGTGACCGTCACGCAGTACACGAAACCGGTGGAGGCCGCGCACGCCGCCGCGATCCGGTCGTCCGGGCTGGTCGGCGCCACCAGGAACACTGTTTCCAGCCCGGCGACGGTCATCGTCCGCGCGATGCCGGCGGACTCCTCGACCGGGACGTCCGGGATGATCACGCCCGCGACCCCGGCCTGCGCCGCGTCACGGGCGAAGCGCTGCGGGCCGTAGGCGAGGACGGGATTGACGTACGTCATCAACAGCACCGGCGCGGCCCGCTCGGCCGCGATGTCGGCGGCGACTTCCAGGCAGGCCTCGGTGGTGGCTCCGGCGTCCAGGGCCCGCTGGCCGGCGCGCTGGATCACCGGGCCGTCGGCGAGCGGGTCGCTGTAGGGGATGCCGAGTTCGAGCGCGGCGATGCCGGTGTTCACCAGTTTCCGGCCGATCTCCCTGGTGGTGGCCAGGTCGGGATGACCGGCCATCAGGTAGGGGATGAGCGAGAGACCACCTTGGTTCGGAAGGGAGAGCGTCACTGGGGACCTCCGATCACCGGCATGTCGGTCGGGGACACCGACTCGATGGTGTGCATGTCCTTGTCACCCCGGCCGGAGAAGCACAGCAGGATCCGTGCACCCGGCCCCATCTCACGGGCGAGCTCGCCGACGTGGTGGATCGCGTGCGAGGTCTCCAGCGCGGGCATGATGCCTTCCAGCCGGGTGCAGAGCTTGAACGCGGCGACCGCCTCGTCGTCGTTCACGGCCACGTAGGACGCCCGGCCCAGCTCGGCGAGCATCGCGTGCTCAGGGCCGACGCCGGGGTAGTCCAGGCCGGCCGCGATCGAGTGCGTCGGCAGCACCTGGCCGAACTGGTCCTGCAGGATGTAGCTGAAGCTGCCGTGCAGGACACCTGCCTGGCCGCCGACGGTCGCGGCGGCGTGCTGTCCCGTCTCCACACCGAGACCGCCTGCTTCGACGCCGACGAGTTCCACGCTAGGGTCGTCGACGAACCCGGCGAACATGCCGATCGAGTTCGACCCGCCACCGACGCACGCGACCACGGTGTCCGGCAACGTGTTCTCGCTCGCCAGGTACTGGTGACGGGCCTCGTCGCCGATCACCCGCTGCAGCTCGCGGACCATCTCCGGGTACGGCGCCGGGCCGACGACCGAACCGATGATGTAATGCGTGTCGCGGACGTTGGTGACCCAGTCGCGGATCGCCTCCGAGGTCGCGTCCTTCAACGTGGCTGTGCCGGAGCTGACCGGGCGGACCTCGGCGCCGAGCATCCGCATCCTGCGGACGTTCACCTCCTGGCGCCGCATGTCCTCGGCTCCCATGTAGACGGTGCACGGCAGCCCGAACCGGGCGCACACGGTCGCGGTGGCCACGCCGTGCTGGCCCGCGCCGGTCTCGGCGATGATCCGCTTCTTGCCCATCCGGCGCGCCAGAACCGCTTGGCCCAACGCGTTGTTGAGCTTGTGCGCGCCGGTGTGGCACAGGTCCTCGCGTTTGAAGTGGATGGTCGCGCCGCCGAAGTGCTCGGTCAGCCGCTCGGCGTGGTACAGCGGCGTCGGCCTGCCGATGAACGTCGCCTGACGGGCCCGCAGCTCGTCGAGGAAACCGTTGTCCTCACGCAACTCCAGCCACGCCGTTTGCAGCTCGTCGAGCGCGGCCATCAGCGTTTCGGGGACGTACTGCCCGCCGAACCGCCCGAATCTGGTGCGTTCGCTCATGCGTTGCTCAGCTCCCTGACCTTCGCCTCCGGGTCGGCGGCCCGCATCAGGACCTCGCCGACGAGTACCGCCGCGGCACCTGCCTCGCGCATGGCGACCGCGTCCCTGACTGTGTTGATCCCGCTCTCGCCGACCAGCAACCGGCCGGGCCCGACCCGGTGGCGCAGCCGCGCGGTGAGCGTCATGTCGATCCGGAAGTCCCGCAGGTCACGGTGGTTCACGCCGATCACGGTCGCGCCCGCGTCCAGCGCCACGTCGACCTCCTCCTCGTCGTGCACCTCGACGAGGGCCTCCATGCCGAGCCCCCTGGTGTACGCGAGCAGTTCGGCCAGCCGCTCGGGCGTCAGCGACGCCACGATCAGCAGCAGCGCGTCCGCGCCGAGCGCGCGTGCTTCGACGATCTGGTACTCGTCGTCGATGAAGTCCTTGCGCAGGACCGGGATGCCGCCTTCGGTGCGGGCGATCGGGAGGTGCTCGGGGCTGCCGCCGAAGCCGTCCTCGTGCGTGAGCACCGAGATCGCCGCCGCTGCGCCCCGCTGATAGGCCCGGGCGCGTTCGGCCGGCCGGTAGTCGTCGGTCAGCGGCCCTTTCGAGGGGCTGCGCGGCTTCATCTCGGCGATCACGCTGAGCCCCGGCTCCCGCAGCGCGGCGGCGAAATCCCGGGCCGCGGGCGCGGTCGAGGCCAACGCGACCATTTCGGACAACGGCTTCAGGGTCCGGCGCCGAGCGGTCTGCTCGTTCGCGGTCTGGATCAGCTTGGTCAGCATCGTCGGCCGGATGCCGTTGCGGGAGGCGGTCATGACGGCACCGCCACCCGGTCCTGCGACACGGCGATCCACCGGTCCAGCAGGGCCGTGACCGCCCCGCTGTCGATCACCCGCGCTGCCTGCGCGAGCCCGTCGCCCCAGTCCACGGCGTGCCCGGTGATCCGCAGCGCGGCGGCGGCGTTGAGCAGCACGATGTCACGCTTGGGGCCGGTCTCGCCCGCGAAGATCCGCCGGATGATCGCGGCGTTCTCCGCGCGGTCGCCGCCGGCGAGCTGGGCGACGGACGCCCGCGCCAAGCCGAGGTCCGCGGGGTCGAACCGATAACTGCGCCGGACACCGTCGACCACTTCGACCACGGTGGACGGCGCGCCGAGGCTGAGTTCGTCCAGGCCGTCCTCGGAGTGGAACACCAGCGCCCTGGTCACGCCCAACCGGGACAGCACCTCGGCCATCGGCGCGACGACGTCGGCGTCGGGCACACCGAGCGCCTGGTAGCGCGCACGGGCCGGGTTGCACAGCGGGCCGAGGAGGTTGAACACCGTCCGGATGCCCAGTTCCTTGCGCGGCCCGGCGGCGTGCCGGAACGCGGGGTGGAACGAGGGCGCGAACAGGAACACGATGCCCGTCTCAGCCAGGCACCGGCCCGCTTCCTCAGGCGTGAGCTCGATCCGCACGCCCAGCTCCTCCAGCACGTCCGCGCTGCCGCAGCCGGAGGACGCGCTGCGGTTGCCGTGCTTGGCCACCTGCACGCCGCACGCGGCCGCGACGATCGCCGACGCGGTGGAGATGTTGAACGTGTTCAGCCCGTCGCCACCGGTCCCGCAGGTGTCCAGGACGTTCGAGCCGAACGGGACCGGCCGGGCCATCTCCCGTGCCGTCCTGGCCATCCCCACGATCTCGTCGACGGTCTCGCCGCGCATGGCCATCGCCATCGCCAGCCCGGCGATCCGGGCCGGGCCCGCGGCGCCGCACATGATCGAGCGCATGGCGTGCGCCGCTTCGGCCTCGCTCAGGGTCTCCCCTCGGGACACCCGTTTGATCAGGTCAATCATTGGTGTACTCCAGGAAGTTCGCGATGAGCTGCTTGCCCTCGGTGCTGAGCACCGACTCCGGGTGGAACTGCACGCCGAACGTCGGGTGCTCGCGGTGCCGCAGGCCCATGACCAGGCCGTCCACCCACGCGTTGGGCACGAGATCCGGCGGGAACGAAGCCGGGTCGACCACCAGCGAGTGGTAGCGGGTCGCGGTGAACGGGTCCGGCAGCCCGGCCAGGACACCGGTGTTGTCGTGGGTGATCCGGGCGGTCTTGCCGTGCACCGGCGCGGTCCGTACGACGTCCGCGCCGAACGCCGCGCCGATGCTCTGGTGGCCGAGGCACACGCCGAGGATCGGCATGGTCCCGCTCAACGACTTGACGGCGTCCATCGAGATGCCCGCCTCGGTGGGCGTGCACGGGCCGGGGGAGATGACCAGCTGGTCGTGTCCGGCGAGCTCGTCGATCGTGGTCTCGTCGTTGCGGAACACGCGGGGATCGGCGCCGAGCTCAGCCAAGTAGTGCACGAGGTTGTACGTGAACGAGTCGTAGTTGTCGATGACCGCGACCGTCGGCCTGCTCATCTGACTGCCTCCGCTTGTTGGACGGCGGTGAACATGGCGCGGGCCTTGTGCAGGGTCTCGCGGTACTCGGCGGTCGCGTCGGAGTCGGCGACCACACCCGCACCGGACTGGACGTGCACCTTGCCGTCCGCCACGACGATCGTGCGCAACGCGATCGCCAGGTCCGTCGCGCCGTCGTAGCCGACGAACCCGAGTGCGCCGCCGTACACGCCTCGCCGCTCCGGCTCCAGTTCGGCGATGATCTCCATCGCCCTGATCTTCGGCGCGCCGCTGAGCGTGCCCGCGGGGAACGTGGACTTCAGCGCGTCCAGCCCGTTCGCGTCGTCGGTCAGCTCACCGGCCACAGTGGACGAAATGTGCATCACGTGCGAGAAGCGCTCGATCTCCATCAGCTTCTCCACGCGGACACTGCCCGGCACGGCGACGCGGCCGAGGTCGTGGCGGCCGAGGTCGACGAGCATGACGTGCTCGGCGCACTCCTTCTCGTCGGCCAGCAGTTCCTGCTCCAGCGCGAGGTCCGTGTCCGGGTCCTTGCCGCGGGCCCGGGTCCCGGCCAGCGGCCTGGTCTCGATCCGCCTGCCGGTCGCCTTCACCAGGAGCTCAGGCGAGCAGCCGACCACGTGCCTGCCGCCGCCCAGGCTCAGGTGGTACATGTACGGCGACGGGTTGATCGCCCGCAGGTGCCGGTACAGGTCGAGCGGCTCGGCGGTCAGCGGCTTGCTGAACCGCTGGGACAGCACGATCTGGAACGCGTCACCGGCCGCGATGTACTCACGGGCCCGCTCGACCCGTGCCTCGAACTCGTCCTGGGTCACGTTGGACTGCCAGCCGTCCAGCAGGTCGCCGTCGGACCGGCAGAGCGAGATCACCGGGCGGTGCCCGGCCGTGCTGGTGATCTTCGCCCGCATCAGCGCGATCCGGTCGAGCGCGTCCTGATAGGACTCGATGGCCGGCCGGTGCGCGGTCACCAGGATCAGCCGCCGGGTGGCGTGGTCGAAGACGGCGAGGTCCTCGACGCTGAGGAACGCCGCCTCCGGCAGGCCGGGCGCCGGTCCGTCCGCCTCGGGCAGCCGCTCGAAGTGCCGGGCGGTCTCCCAGCCGAGGTAGCCGACCGCGCCGCCGAGGAACGGCGGCAGACCGGGCATCGGGGCGATCCGCTGTGCGGCAAGCGATCGCAGCGCCGCCAGCGGGTCGCCCGCCGGGAGGGCGAGCGGGGCCGGGCGGTGCCCGATGTAGGAGTACCTCCCGACATCGCCGGTCACCGGAACGCTTTCCAGCAGGAACCCGGGCTCGTCCGCACGGCACAGCCGCTCGAACACGGTCACCGGCGTCAGCGTGTCGGCCAGGAACTCCTCGTAGACGGGCACAAGGTGGTACTCGTGACAATCGCGCATGGGTCAACCCCTCACGGAAGAAGTGTGATGACCGCGTGGTCCTCGGGGCCCATGAAGATGCCCTGCTGTTTCGCGGCGGGAAGGGGAGTTTCGCTCTGTTCCCAGTCTAGCCCGGCGATCGCCATGGCCAGTATCATCTTCATCTCAGCCCGCGCGTAGCCACGGCCGACACAGGTCCGTTGCCCGCCACCGAAAGCACCGAAGACGTAGGGATCGATCTGGGTGCCGACGAACCGCTCCGGCCGGAACTCCTCCGGCTGGTCGTACACCTCGGCGCTGCGCTGCGACAGGTAGGCGCAGTGCACCAGGATCGAGCCTGCCGGGATGACGTAGTCGTCGATCCGCAGCGGTTCCTTCAGCAGTCGCACGCCGTTGAGAGCGGAAACCGGGTGCAGTCGCAGCGTCTCGGAGATCGTGGCTTCCAGGTAGTCCAGGTCGCCGAACTCGTCACGCCGCAACGGCCGGTCCCGGAACCGCTCGCCGACTTCGGCCCGCAGCCTGGCCAGCACCTCGGGCCTGCGGGTGATCTCGGCGAACACCCACGACAGCGAGTTGGCCGTGGTGGAGAAACCGGTGTACAGCAAGCTGAACACCTCGTCGCGCACGACCTCGCCGGTCAGCGATCCGTCGCCGTCGGCCGCGTGCCGCAGCAGCGACGCGAACACGTCGTCCTGCCCGATCTCGTCGGACTTGGCCAGGTGGCCGGGGATCCGCTGCTCGACGAACGCGCGGATCTCCTTGTCCGCCGCGATCACCTGGTCCACCGTGTACTTGGCGTTCTCCGTGCGCGGCAGCATCCCGGTGAGCGTGGCCCGGTCCTCCGCGGCGAAGTTGCCGCACACGACCTCGACGATCACCTCGGACGTGAGTTTCTGCAGCTCCTCGAACACCGGGAAGGCCTTGCCGCGGGGCCACAACGCGAAGTGCCGGTCCACGGCCTGCTGGATGATCGCGATGTAGTCCTTGCCGCCGCTGAACGCCGGGTGCAGCTGCGCACGGCGCCTGCGGTGTGCCTTGCCGTCGATGTAGCCGACCGATTCCTCCATGGTGCCGAAGAAGACCTGATTGGCCTCGGCGCCGCTGGTGGTGCGCACCGCGCTGTACATCGCGCGGATCTGGTGCGGCCGGGACACGAACACCCACCGGCCGTTGACCTCGACGTCGACAGTGTCCTCATTGCCCAGCGAACCGAGGTCGATCGAGAAGACCGTGCCGTGCTCGGCTGCCTGCTTCTCGACGTAGCCGAACGGGTCGGTGAAGAAGTTCGCGCGCTGCTCTTCGGGTGTTTCGACCGGTGTCGGTGGCAACCGGTCGTGGGTGGTGCTCACGGGAGACATGTCAGTTCCTTCTCAGAGCTTGCCGAGGGACCACGTGACGTCTTCGAGGAGCTGGTCGATCACGACCTTGTCGGTCTGGTGGTGCATGATGCACGACCGGACGACCAGGCCCTCCTCGGGCAACGTGGTGGTGGACAGGTAGACGCTGCCGCGCGAGTTGATCAGCTCGGCGAGCCGCTCGTTGCGGCGTGCCTGCTCGGTGCGGTTGTCCGACCGGACACCGAATCCGACAGTCGGCAGGTGCGGCTTGCCGCGGTCGACCACCGTGATCGCGTCCAGGTGCGCCAGCCGGTCGGCCAGGTCGTCGGCCAGGTCGAGCTTCTCGTCAAGGCAGCGTTCGAACGCCTTGATGCCGTGCAGCTTGATCGGCAGCCACGCGGTCAGGCCGCGTGCCTCGCGGGTGAGTTCCGGTCCGTAGTTGCAGAAGTCGACGAAGTTGTCGTCGTCGGACAGTTCGGGGACGTACGCGGCGCCACCGATCTCGAACGCGACCTTCAGCCGCGACTGGTCCTTGACCAGCAGCGCGGAGATGCCGTGCGGCAGGAACAGGGACTTGTGCGCGTCGACCGCGATCGAGTCGGCCTGGCCACTGCCCTCCAGCAGCGCCCTGCCCCGGCCGGTGAGCCGGAAGAACCCGCCGAAGCACGCGTCGGCGTGCAGCCAGATGCCGTACCGCGAGCAGAAATCGGCCAGCTGGACGAGGTCGTCGACCGCACCGGTGTTCGTGGTACCCGCCGTGCCGACCACACAGGCCGGGATGTACCCGCGGTCGATGTCGTGGTTCACCGCGCGCCGCAGCTCGTCGAGGTCGATGGTGTAGTCGCGGTTCACGGCGATGCTGCGGACCCGGTCACCGGGGATGCCGGCCATCCGCGCCGCCTTGGCGACCGAGAAGTGGCCCTGGCTGGACACGTAGATCGTCGCCCGTTGCTGCGCCGCCTCGCCGACCTGCGCCAGCGCGCAGCGCATCGCCATGAAGTTCGCGATCGAGCCACCCGTGGTGAGGTAGCCGAACGATCCCGTGCCGTAGCCCAGCATCGAGCAGAACCACTTGATCACGTTGGTCTCGATCTGGGTGAAGCCGGGGGAGGCCGCCCACGCGCCGGGGAACCGGTTGAGGGTGCGGGAGATGAACTCGCCGACCGCCGCCTGGAACAGCCCACCGGACGGGACGTGCGCCATGAACCCGGGATGCGGGTGGATCATCCCGTTGGTCATCGCCCTGTCGAAGATCTCCGACAGCAACACCTCCAGGCTGGTGCCGTGCTGGGGAACGTCGTCCTCACGCAGCAACGCGCCGATCAGCTTGCCGTCCGCGTCGTGCGCGCCGTCCGGGTGGTGCAGGTACGACGCCGGGTACTTGCCTGCCGCCAGGTCCTCCTGGTAGCGCAGCAGCCGGGCGGCGACCGTGTCCAGCAGGTACTTCTGCTGGTCGAGCGCCAGGTCCAGAGTCGGCATCTGGCCCAGCTTCGACCCGTTGGCCGCGCAACCTGCCGGGTAGGCGTCCAGGATCTTGTGCGCCTCGGTGTGCACGTCCATCCTGCTGCACAGATCATCCACAACGGACCGCTGCTGTTCGTGCCTCGCGATCACCTCGTTGTACGGGATGTTGGTGAACGCCACCATGTGGTACAGCGGGATGAAGTCGCCGGGGTGGCGCAGGTGCAGCTGCTTCTCCAGCTTGTTGCGGGCGTGGAAGTCCGTCTCGTCGGTGTGCGACTTCAGCTCGGCGCGCATCGCCAGCGACAGGTCGGCGATCGCGTCACCGGGGCCCTTGCGCGCGTCGGTGAAGTCCGAGAGCGCCTGGCGGATGCCGGCTTCGCGGTCGCCGGGCCCGGCCAGCCGCCTGTCGAGGATCTCGAAGAACGTCCGGACGTCCTCGAAGCTGCAGTTGATGCCCTGGCCGTAGAACGGCACCATCGTGTGCGCCGAGTCGCCGATCAGCACCGCGAGCTCGTGGTGGTACGGGAAGCACTTGATCGTCTTCAACGACGACGGCGGCGCGGCCAGCACGTCCTTGGTCAGCTGCGGCAGGAACTCGACGATGTCCGGGAAGTACTCGGCGAACAGCGCCTGCACGTCCGCCTCGGTCCTGAGCCTGGCCCACGTGGGCTGGCCGGGGTCGTCGGACGTGAGCGGCATGAACAAGCCCGTGGTGTAGCTGCGGTCCACATTGGGCTGGGACAGCAGGACGAAGTCACCGCGCGGCCACACGTGCAGACCGTGGATCTCGCTGTCCGGACGGCTGGGGTCGCGCAGCGCCTGGAGCAGCGCGTAGCCACCGTCCGCCGACTGCGGCATCTTCAGCTCGGCGAACCCGTCGGTGATGTACTCCTGCGAGATGCTCATCCGCGCACCACGGCGTGACATCTCCTGCCGGACGATGCTGTTGGCGCCGTCACAGCCGATCAGGATGTCGCCGGTGCTCTCCCGGAAGCCGTTCGAGCTGGTGGCGAACGTGGCCTTGGCGTTGGCGGGATCCGCGCGGATGCACTCGTGCTCGAAGTAGATCTGCGCGCCGGCCTTCTCGGCCTCGTCCATCAAGGTGTGGTGCAGCAGTCCACGGGGGATGGACAGCAGGTGGTGGTCGTCCGCGGTGCCGTACCGCTGGTAGGACAGGGAGCCGTCCGCGTGGTGGATGACCCGTTGCGGTAACGGCACTCCGTTCTGGTAGAGGACGTCGATGAGGTGCGGCTGCAGCGACTGCAGGCCGCGGCGGGTCAGGGTGAGGTTGAACGAGTGCCCCTTGCCACCGTGCAGCCTGCGGAAATCGGGTCCGCGTTCGTAGAGTTCGACGTCGAAGGCGCGCCTGCGCAGTTCGATCGCGACCAAGCACGCGACCGGGCCCGCGCCGACGATGACCGCCTTCGCCTGGTGGGTGTTTCCGGACATGTACGCCTCCTGGCCCAATCGCGCCGTATCCGATCGCGTGGGAGTGTCGATAACCGGGGGACAGTGGTGGAACGCCTGATTGAAAAGGTATTCCGGCTGCCTCTCGCCGTTCTCTCGCTCAGCTCTCCCCGCCCGGCCCGGCACGCCGGGTGCTCAGATCTCGGCGGCCTGCGCGGCGAGCGACCCGGCGTCGGGCACGACAGTGCCCTCGGTGAACATGCCGGGGTGGCGTGACCGCATCAGACCGATCAACCGGTCGTAGTCGACATCGTCGAAGTGCCCGTGCTCGGTGCGGAACTCCATCCGGTCCCCGCCGCTGAACGGGTGCAGGCGCGCGTCGGACTCGCCGTCGAACTCCAGCGGTTCCATCCGGTACAACCGGCACAGCACCTTGTTGAACACGGGGGTGACGTACAGCCACCGCCCGCCGAGCCGGATCGAAGTCAGCCAGTGCACGAACGTGTCGCCGCCGACGAGGGCCTTGAGCGCCGGGGACGCCAGGTGGTTGCGGACCTCGCTGACCACGATCCTGCTGGGGATCCCGACCGCGCGCACCGCGGCCGCGTACAGGATGGACTTGTGCGCGCAGAAGCCCTGTCCACTGGCGACGATCGCGCTCGCGCGCAGGCCCTCCCTGGACAGGTCCTGGCCGCTGACCTCGTAGTGCAGGCCGTCCCGTACCGCGTAGAACAGCCGGACTGCCTGGTCTTTGGGTGTTGTGGCGTCGCCGATGGCCTTGGCGACGAATCGCTGGACGCGTTCGTGCCGGTAGTCCAGGAACTCGGTGGGCGCGGTCACCATGAGGATCCTCCGTTCTCCCCGAGGCCCATGACCGCGGCGATCTTGTTGCGCTGGATCTCCGACGTGCCGGAGTAGATGGTTCCGGCGATCGCGTCACGCAGGCCGCGCTCGATGCCGGTGGACGACAGGTAGCCGGCGCCGCCGAACACCTGCACGGCCGTCCGGGCGGTGGCCACATTGGCCTCGCTGACGACGATCTTGGTCATCGCCACGCGTGCGGTCACGTCCTCACCCGCGACCATCCGCGCCGTGGTGTCGTGCAACCATTTGCGGGCGGTCTCGATGCTGATCCGCATGTCGACGATCTTGTGCGCGACGGCCTGGAACGCGCCGATCGGCTGTCCGAACTGGACTCTGCTGCGGGCGCGGGTGGCGCACGCGTCCAGGCGGCGCCGCATCTGGCCGACCTGTCCCGCCGCGATGAACAGGATCTCGCGTGCCATCACGTGCGACAACAGCCACGAGCCGCCGCCGACCTGACCGACCACGTGATCCGCCGGGACATGGACGTCCCGCAACTTCGCTGTGCCCAACGGGGAGCAACGCAGCCCCATCTTGCCCAGCGGCTCGCTCAGCGTGAATCCGGCGGTGCCACGCGGCACTGCGAACGCCGTCAGGCCGGTGAACGTTCCAGGTTGTCCGGTCACCGTGTACACGACGACCAGGTCGGCGATCGGGCCGTTGGAGATGAAGGCTTTGCTGCCGTTGATGACGTAGCCGTCGCCGCCGGCCACGGCGGTGGTGGTCATCGCGAGGGCGTCCGATCCCGCTCCCGGTTCCGTGATCGCGTGGGCGCCGATGATCCGGCCGGTGGTGACGGCGTGCTCGTAGTGCTCCCGGAGCGCGGGGGATCCGAAGCGGGCCAGCGGTACAGCGCAACTGGCCAGTTGGGTGGCCACGCTGAAACCGAGGCTCGCGTCGTCACTGCCGTGACCGAGGCCCTCCAGTGCCGCGGTGATCTGGGGCAGTGTCCGGTCCGAAAGCCTCCGGTCGCCGGTGAACGGGAGTCCGAAAAGGCCGGTCGCGGCGACGAGGTGCCACTTCTCGTGGGAGAACTCGCCGGACTGGTCGTCGGCTGTCACGTCGGAGCCGAGCTTCTCGCCGAGCTCGGCCATCCGCTCGTACCACTCGTCTGACATGGACGTACGCCTCCTTTCGCAGGTAGGTGATCGTGAGTGGTTCGTTCGGCCGCAACCGGCCAAACCACTCACGACGGTGTGGTCAGTAGCAGGAGTAGCCGTCCTGGCACAGCGAGTGCTTCTCCTCGCCGGACAGCGGCGGGTTGAACACGCTGATCAGGTGCATGTCCTCGGACGGAGCGGCGATCAGGGTGTGCGGGTCGTGCTGGTCGAGCGCGTATAACACCCCCGGTTCGATCGGGTGCGTCACGCCGTCGCTGGAGACCACCTCGCCTTTGCCGGAGACGCAGTAGCACGCCTCTAAGTGCCTGCGGTACTGCAGTTTCGAGCTGGTGCCCGCGCGGACGACGGTGTGGCAGACGGTGAAGCCCATCCCGTCCGCCGCGGTGAGCAACCGGTAGCTGTCGCCGTTGCCCCAGTCGACCATCCGGACGGTTTCCCTGGTGCGAATGAACATCGTCATCTCTCCGATCTGCTTCGGGCGTGCGTCACCCACTGGGAAAAGCGGGTGCGGAAAAGGAAAGGGAACGAACTACGCCTGCGGCTGCGGCGTGGCGCCGAGGAACTCGGCGATCGTGCTGACCGACCGGAAGTAGTCGGGGCGCAGGTCGGCGGCGTCGATGTCGACGTCGAACTCGGCAGCGAGCCCGGTGACCAGCCGGACGAGGCTGAGGCTGGTGATCAGCCCGCTGGCGAGCAGGTCGTAGTCGTCGGGCAGCTCGGCTGCCGTGACGTCGGGTGCGAAGTTGCGCACCACCCACTCCTTGATCTCATCGGTCCGCGGCATGTCAGATCCTCTCTGTGTAACGGGTTTTCACGGCGGTGCGGTCGACCTTGCCGGTCGACGTCCTCGGCAGGGCCTCGTCGACGATCGTGATCGTGGTCGGGATGGCGGTCCTGGCGAGACCTTCCATGCACAGCTGGCGCAGCTTGAGGCTGTTGAGCGCGGACCCCTCGCGGCGGCTGACGACCGCGTGCAGCACGTTGCCCGCCAGGTCGTCGGGCACGGCGACCACAGCGACCTCTTCGACGTCCGGGTGGCGCTGGATGACGAACTCGACTTCGGCCATGTTGGTGCGTGCGCCCCGGACCTTGACGTGGAAGTCGGACCGGCCTTCGAGCGTGAGCACGCCGTGCTCGTCGCGGAACACCACGTCACCGGTCCGGTAGAACACCGTGCTGCCGTGCGGGACGAACCGCTCCCGGGTGACGTTCGGGTCGAGGTAGCCGGTCGCCTGGAACGGTGTGGACACCCACAGCTCGCCCGATCCGGGGCCGTCGAGCAGGTCTCCGTCGCACGTGATGATGCGCGTGTCGACGCCGGGAAGCGGGGAGCCGATCGGCAGCTGGCGCTCGGCCGCGTCGGTGATCTCGTACATGGTCGAGTCGTTGGTCTCGGTGCAGCCGTAGAGGTTGTAGCGGCGTGCGGCGGGGAACATCCGGGCGAGTTCGGGCAACAGCTTCGGCGGTGCGGCGTCCCCGGTCACCACGAGGTGCTGGACCTCGGGGAACCAGACCGGGCCGAGGCTCAGGTCGGCCAGCAGCCGGTAGACCATCGGAACGGCCTGCACGACCGTGATCCGGTGGTTGTCGATCAGGTGCGCGAGGTAGCTGCCGTCGGTGGCGAACTGGGGGTCGACGAGTGTCACGGTCGCGCCCCTGGCCAGCGACGCCCACACATCCAGCAGCGACAGGTCGAAGTTCAGCGGTGCGTACGACAACACCCGCGCACCCGGCCGGATGTCGAACGCGGACGCCGCCCAGTCGAAGAAGTTGTCCACACCGCGTGGCGAGAGCGGGACGAGCTTGGGCACTCCGGTCGACCCGGACGTGGTGAGGATCAGCAGCGAGTCCCCGGCGGGAGGCGCGTGGTGGACACCGGTGGGCCGGGTGGGCTCGCTGAGCACCGGGCTCGGAGTGACGAGCCGGGACACGCCCGCGGCGTTGGCGAGCATGGTCAACGCGGCGCCACCGAGATCCCGGGACGGGAGGACGACGGTGTGTCCCTCGCGCCACAACGCGATCAGAAGGGCGACCAGCTCCGGTGACTTGTCGGCGGACACCGCGACCCGTTCGCCGCGCTCGAGACCTGACGAAGCCAGCTCCGCCGTGGCGTCGTCGACCATCCTGGCGAGATCGGAATAGGTTATGGTCACGTCCCGCCAGCGGAGCGCGGGCGCGTTCGGCCGTTCGGCGATCCGCTCCTTCAGCCGCGCGAGGAAATTCTGAGAAGGCATGGTCGGCTCCCGTGTCGTGTTCCCGCCAATTCGCTGGGAGGAAAAGGAAATCTCTCTCGGCCCGGGTCGAATGTGGCGTCGATGCGATGTACAAACCGCAGACGGGCCCCGGTATTCTCGGTTGTGACGTGGATCACACCGAACGAATGGCGACTTGACTGAGTGTTCCCGCTGAGCCGGTCGCGGGCTTGCCCGCGCGGCCCGGGCCGGTGTAGACGGCGGTCGTTTGTTCTTTGGTAGCAGCGAGTTGGTCAAGTGAGCGCGATGTGGGTGCGCCACATTGCCGGTCTGTCCCGTGCGTGCGTTCACTGATATGGCGCGCAGATCACTGACATCGAGGCCGAGTGCGGGAGACGACGACATGGGTGAGCAGATCAAGTTCCAGCTCCGCGAGGACGACATTCCGTGGACCTGGCAGAACGGTGCCGCCGACTTACCCGGAATGGCACCGATTCTCGACCCGGCCACCGCGGCACCGCTGAAACGGGACGACCTCGCGCGCACCATGCCGCAACAGCTGGTCGACCAGGAGCTGAGCACCGCGCCCGAGTTCGAGATCCCCGAAGCGGTACGCGAGATCTACCGGCAGTGGCGGCCGACGCCGATGTTCCGGGCCCGCAGGCTCGAGAAGGCACTGGGCACCCCCGCCCGCATCTACTACAAGTACGAGGGCGTCGCGCCGACCGGCAGCTTCAAGCCGAACTCGGCCGTGCCGCAGGTGTACTACAACAAGCTGGCCGGACGACAGCGGCTGGTCGTCGAGACCGGCGCCGGCCAGTGGGGCAGCGCGATCGCCTTCGCCGCCGCGCTGTTCGACATGACCGCGAAGGTCTACATGGTCAAGGTCAGCTATCAGCAGAAGCCGTACCGGCGCTCGATCATGGAGGCGTTCGGCACCGAGTGCACGCCGAGCCCGAGCTCCGAGACCGCCGCGGGCCGGGCCGTCCTGGCGGAGAACCCCGACCACCCCGGCAGCCTCGGGGTGGCGAAATCCGAGGCGCTGCAGGCGGTTTTCGCCGACGGCAGCAGCGGATACGCCCGCGGCAGCGCGCTCAACCACGTCTGCGCGCACCAGTCGGTGATCGGCCAGGAAGCCATCAAGCAGATGGACCTCGCCGACGACTACCCGGACATCGTGATCGGCTGCGCGGGCGGCGGCAGCAACCTGGCCGGCCTGTCACTGCCGTTCCTGCGCGAGAAACAGCGCACCGGCAAGGACGTGCGGCTGATCGCGGCCGAACCCGTGGCGTGCCCGACGCTCACCCAAGGCCGGATCGCCTACGACTACGCCGACACACGCCAGCTGACGCCGTTGTTCCGCACCCACACCCTCGGCCACCGGTTCATCCCGCCCGCCGTGCACGCCGGTGGGCTGCGCGCGCACAACATCGCGCCGCTGGTCAGCCGGGCCGTCGAGGACGGCTTGATGGAAGCCGTCGCGTTGCGCCAGACCGAATGCTTCCAGGCCGGGGTGATGTTCGCGCGTTCGGAGGGGATCGTGCCCGCGCCGGAGTCGACGCACGCCGTCCGCGCCGCCGTCGACGAGGCGCTGCGCTGCCGTGAGGAAGGCGTCGCCAAGACGATCCTCTTCGGCCTGTCCGGCCACGGCAACTTCGACATGGCCGCCTACGAGCAGTACTTCGCCGGGCGGCTGCGCGACGACACCCTGTCGGCCGAGGCGCTGGCCAGCGGCCTGGCCAGCATCCCGCAGCTGGCGGCGGTCTGACATGGTGCTGTTCCTGGCGCTCGGGCTGATCTGGGGCGGCAGCCACACGTTCATCACCATCTCACTCGGTGGCCTCACCCCCAGCCAGCTCGTGCTGGCACGGTTGCTGCTCGGCGCTGTCGTCCTGCTGGCGATCGTGCGGATGCGGGGCGTCAAGCTGCCTTCTTTCGGCGTCGTCTGGGCGCACATCGCCGTCGCCGCGATCCTCGGCCTGGTCGCGCCGTTCCTGTTGCTGGCGTGGGGGCAGCAGCACACGAGCGCAGGGATGGCCGGTGTGCTCATCGGCGCGATGCCGTTGATAACGCTGGCATTCGCGACCTTCACCCTGCCGTCCGAACGCGCGACCGTGCGCAAGACCGTCGGTCTGCTGATCGGATTCGCCGGTGTGGTCCTGGTCGTGGCGCCGTGGGGTGACGCGCCGGGTACGCTCGGCGGGCAGGTCGCTGTGCTCGGCGCGGCAGCGTGCTACGCGGCTCAGGCGGTGTACATCCGCAAGGTGCTGTCCGGTTTGGACATCGCGCCACTGGCGCTCGCCGCGGCCCAGGTCATGGCCGCGACCGTGCTACAAGCTTTGGTCACGCCGTTGTTCGCGTGGCACGCGCCGACGTTCACCTGGCCGGTCGTGGTGAGCATCGTGCTGCTCGGCACAGTCGCGACAGGCGCGGGATACGTGTTGTACTTCCGGCTGATCCGGGACCACGGCGCGACCACGGCGTCCGCCGTGAACTACCTGGTGCCGGTGGCCGCTGTCGTGATCGGCGTCCTCACGTTGTCGGAATCGATCACCTGGAGCATGGCCGCCGGGACGGTCATCGTCCTGCTGGGACTCGCCATCGCCGAGAACCGACTCGGCGTGGCACCCACCCGAGCCCAGCGCGCGGGGAAGATGACGGTCCGGTAGCCCGCCCGAGGGTTCGTGGGGAACGGGACACTCCTGACCGTTCCCCACGAACCGGTCACGCGCCGAACCCGGCGGTCTGCCGCCAGATCTTGCCGTCCTTGATCACGAGTGTGCCGAACGCGTCCCGCTGCTGCCCACCGACCTTCATGGTGGCGCGGTAGAAGACCGTGTCGCCGCTCTCGGCGTACTGGCTCAACTCGACCAGTTCGGGCTTGGCCGTCAGATAGCCGCGCATGGTCTCCCGCACCTCCTCGATCCCGTTCGCCACGCGGTCGAACCGGACGAGAGTCGCGTCGGGCGCGTAGTTGTCCAGCAGGGCGTCGAGATCGCCGCCTGCCAGACAGTCCAGCTGCTTCTGGAATACCGGGTGCATGGTCTCTCCTCATCGGTGTTTGTTCCGACAGTAGACAAGCGTTCGCGGCCAACGGATCCGTGACCGTACGAAGTCCGATCGGGAAGGTGGCGTGATGACCGAACGGCTCACCGAGAAGTCGATCAGGAAGCTCGTGGACGACTGGTACCTGGCGCTCGACCGGCACGACGAGTTCGAGACCGTGCGGGCCATGGTGGTCGACGACGGGCTGGAGATGCGGTTCCCGGAGACAACCGCGCGGGGCCACGCCGGCTTCGGCGAGTGGTACAAGGCCGTGACACACAAGTTCTTCGACGAACTGCACGTAGTGACCGGCGTGTCCGTGGCGATCGATGGCGACCAGGCGACTGTGCTGGTACGAGTCAATTGGCAGGCATCGATCTGGAACCCGCCGGCGCCGCGGAGCACGTGGCTCGGATTCGACGCCGACCAGACCTGGGTCGTCGTGGCCGGGCCGAGCGGGCCGCGGATCAAGACCTACGTGGTGAACGACCTCGTGCCGATGGCCGGGTCCGCCGCGTTGTGAGGAGCAGTCGTGAACACGAAGGACGTACTGGTGAAGTACTACGAGTACGCCAACGCGGGGGAGTGGGACAACTGGTGTGCGCTGTTCACCGAGCACATGGTGATGGACGAGCAACTCGCCGGGCACATCGAGGGCCGGGAGACCCTGCGGGCCATGATGAGCGGATTCGGCCGGATGTACTCGTCGTTCCGCAACGCGCCGCGCCGGATCCTCGTCGACGGCCCGGAAGGCGTCGTGGTCTCCCGGATCACCGCGAAGACCGCGAGCGGTGACGACATCGAGGCGGACGTGATGAACTACTTCCGCGTCGAGGACGGCCGGATCGCCTACATGAGCAACGTGCACGACACGGTCCCGTTCCAGGTGCTGACGTCATGAACGAATTCGACTACGTCGTCGTCGGCGCCGGTGCGGCCGGAAGCGTGCTGGCCAACCGGCTTTCCGCGGGCGGCGCCAGTGTTCTGCTGCTGGAGGCGGGCAGCGCCGAGCTGCCCGCGGGCGTCGACGACCCGGCCGGGTGGCTGGGGCTGCACGGCAGCACCGCGGACTGGGGGTACCGCAGCGTCCCGCAGCCCGGCCTGCTCGGGCGGTCCACAGTGGAACCGCGAGGTCGTGGCCTCGGCGGTACCGGCAACCTGTACGCCATGATGCACGTCCGTGGCCACCCCTCGGACTTCGACCACTGGGCGTACCAGGGCGCGGCGGGATGGTCCTACCAGGACGTCCTGCCGTACTTCGACGAGCTCGAACCGCCCGCCACCCACGCGGGCGATTCGGGCAACCCGGCCTCGCGAGCCTTCATCGAGGCGTGCCGGGAGCTGGGCTACAAAGAGATCGACGACTTCAACACCAGTGAACTGGCCGGCGCGGGCTGGCACCACCTCGACGTCAAGGACGGCAAACGGTACGGCGCACGCGCGGCGTACCTGCAGCCCGTGCTCGACCGGCCCAACCTGACAGTGCGGACGAACGCCCACGCGACCCGGCTGCTGATCAGCAAGCACGAATGCACAGGCGTGGAGTACCGGTGGCAGGCCGAGGTGGCGCGTGCGTACGCACGTGCCGAGGTGGTGCTGGCGGCCGGCGCGATCGAGTCGCCGAAACTGCTTATGCTGTCGGGGATCGGGCACCCGAGCGAGCTCGCCGAGTTCGACATCCCGGTGACCGCACCCTTGCCCGGCGTCGGCAAGAACTTCCACAACCACGTGCTGACCGGCGTGATGACGGAGGCCAGTGCTCAGGTCCCTCCACCTGCGCACAACTTCTCGGAGAGCGCGTTGTTCGCCACGACGCAGCCCGGACTGCCGTCGCCGGACATCCAGCTGGCTTTCGTCCACGCGCCGTTCTACCCAGCGGTGAAGCCCAACCGTTCGGTGAGCGTTCTGCCCGGCGTGGTACGGCCGATGTCGCGGGGATGGGTGCGGCTCGGAACCGCCGATCCCTTCGGGAAGCCGTTGGTGCACCCCAACTACCTGGGCGACCGCGCCGACGTGGAACGGTTGGTCTACGCCGTGCGGTTGGCTCGCGCCCTGGTTGCCACGCGGTCGTTCTCCGAGTGGAACACGCAGGAAGTCGTGCCAGGAGCTGACGTCTACGGCGACCAGCCGTTGGTGGACTTCGTCAGGGAGAACGCCGACAGCTACCACCACCACGCCGGGTCCTGCCGGATGGGGATCGACGACATGTCCGTTGTGGACCCGTACTTGCAGGTGCACGGTGTCGTCGGGCTACGGGTCGCCGACGCCAGCGTCATGCCCGCCTTGCCGTCGTGCAACCCGCACGCCACTGTGCAGATGGTCGCCGCCCGCGCTGCGGACCTGATCAAGGCGGTGGGCTGATGCGCTGGTCGCACGTGGCCCTCAACTGCGTGGACGTCGGCCGGACCGAGGCGTTCTACCGGCAGTTCGGGTTCAGCCGGGTCGCGGCCTTCGGTGACATCGTGTTTGTCGGCAACGGATCCGTACACCTGGAACTGTTCCCCGCCGACGGCACCATCGCGGTCACCGGTTCACGCGACGGGCCGGACGCCGCCGGGATGGTCCGGCACCTGGCGTTCCAGGTAGACGACGTCGACGCGGTCGCCGCCGACCTGGACGCAGAGATCACGTTGGGGCCGCTGGGATTCGACGAGTTCGTGCCGGGATGGCGAACCATCTGGGTGCGTGACCCCGACGGGGTCGTCGTCGAGATCAGCCAAGGCTTTCCCGCATCATAGACCGGTGCGGTTGTGCCATGGCGCGGATCCGCGCGAGCGACATGACCGGACTCATCGCCCGCCGAGCGACATGGTCAAGCAGACGTTTGATCTTGCCGGTTTGCAGCGGGTCCCGGCTTTCCTGAAGACCGAGCATCGATTCGGCGAACGCGTTGTCCGGCTCGTCGTCGGTCGTCGGATCTGAGTGTACTTGCGTGGCTGCCAGATCAGCTCACCCGTGATCTTCCAACACCACAAAACCGCAGGTCAGCGACTTCGCCCCTGATGTGCGCCGGTGCTGTGGCAGTAGCGGCAGTTCGATCAGTGGGTTACCGGTCGGACCACGAGGTGGGAATCCTGAATTGATGATCTCAACGATCGTAGACGTGTGGACGCTACGGCAGCCAGGATGTGCGCACCGCCATCGTGAGCCGCCCGGACTGGGACAGAGCCGCCGCTTCGGCGATGTACCGCTCGCGCAGTCGTGTGACCTGGTCGTAATAGCTCGGCACGGCGGCTTCCCACATCTGCGAGAGAGTCAGCCGCCCGGCACGACACCCGCGCCCACTGCGACCGCGACCTCCCGCCCGGCTTCAACGCCCGTGCCGACGTGGTCGTCACGCCACGCTAGCGCAGGCGTGCGGTGATGCGGTCGATGTCTCCGCGTTCCCCGGGTGGCAGGGGAGCGCCGACGGCCGCGCGTGCCGCGGTGGCTTCAGCGAGCAGTGTGACGGCCTTGTCGTTGGCTCCTGCCAAGGAATGTGCGCCCGCCAGGCCTTCCTTGGCCAGTGCCACCGACCGGGGGTCGCCGCTGGCTGCTGCCGTGGTCAGCGACTGCGTGTGCCAGGACAGGGCTTCGTCCGCGTTGCCTCTCAGTTCGGCGATGAAGCCCATTTCCGCCGCGGCCAGGGCGACTCCTGGTGCGTAACGGACTTGTTCGTGCCACGACAGGATTTGCCGCAGCAGCGCCTCCGCCTCTGCCAATCTGCCCATCCGGCGGGCGCCCAGTGCCAGGCCGAGGTCGGCGTGCACGATCCCGGCGTGGTATCCGTGTTCCGTGGCGATGCGGCGGGCTTGCCTGTGCCGTGATTCGGCCAGCGAGTGGTTGCCGGACAACAGGTCCAGCCTGGCCAGTCCGGTCAGCTGGTCGGCGACGTCCAGCCACAGCTGCTGTTTGTGGGCTTCGTCCAGCGCCGCTGTGCGCAGTTCGACGGCTTTCGGGTAGTCACCGGTGATCTCCGCCAGCGACGCCAGCGAATGGCTGGCCTGGGAACGGCCCCACGCGTCACCGAGCGCCCCGAACACGGCCAAGGACTCAGTTGCTTCGTCGTGGGCTGCGGTGAGGTCGCCGCGCATGATGGACTGGAAGGCCGTGACCGCGAGGTTCGCCGCCCGCAGCCATGGGTCCGTTGTGGACACCGACGACAGGCGTGCGGCGCTGGCGGTCAGGTCGCCACCGGTGATGAACAGGCAGACACCCAGGAACCAGGCCGCGTCGGGATCGGTCGTCGACTGGCCCGCCGCGCACGCGCGAGCCTGTTCGTCCGTGCCGCCGCGGCGAAGCAGGGCGAAGCCGGTCAGCCACGCGGAAACCGGGTCACGCAGCGGATGCTCCCCGGGCACGGACAGCGCCCGGCGCAGCTGGCGCTCGGCTTCGCTCAGCCTGCCGCGCAGGAACCAGTACCAGACCAGCGCCCGGACAAGCCGGAGCGCACTGTCGGCATCCGCTGCGTCGATCGCGGTGTCCAGCGCGTGGCTCAGGTTCGCCGATTCGCTGTCCAGGCGAGGCAGCCACGTCCGTGCTTCCGCGTCACGCAGCCGGGCCTGTTCGGCGAGGCCCAGGTAGTGGGCGAGGTGCCGGGCCTGGAGGGCCGGGAGTTCGTCGGCCTCGGCGAGGCGGGCACGGGCGTAGTCGCCGATGGACTCCAGCAGCCGGTAACGCGGCCCGTCCGCGACCACCACCAGCGACCGGTCGACCAGGCGGGACAGCACGTCGAGCACGTCATCGGACGGCAACAGCGAGTCGCCGGAAACCGCTTCGGCGGCAGCCAGTGTGCTGCCTTCGGCGTGCACGGCCAAGCGGCGCAACAGGATCCGCTCGGGCTCGGTGAGCAGCTCCCAGCTCCAGTCGATCACCGCGCGCAATGTGCGCTGCCTCGGCGGCGCGATTCTGGCGCCCGTGGTGAGCAACCGGAACCGGTCGTCCATCCTGGACAGCAGCTCGTGCGGGCCGAGCAGGCGCAGCCGGGGCGCGGCCAGCTCCAGCGCGAGCGGCAACCCGTCCAGCCGCAGGCACAACGCCGTCAGGATGTCCCGGTCGGCGGTGCTCAGATCGGCGCCCGCGGCCTCAGCCCGCGCGACGAGCAGCCGGACAGCGTCAGCCGGGGACAAGGGCGGCACGGCCTGCACCCGTTCCCCGGGAACACCGAGCGGCTCCCGGCTGGTGGCCAGGACCCGCAGGTCAGGCGCGGCCCGCAACAGGTGCGCCACCAGGCCGGCGACCGGCACGAGCACGTGCTCGCAGTTGTCGAGCACCAGCAGCAGCCGCTGGTCCCGCACCGCGGCTGCCACGTGCTCGGCCAGGTCACCACCGGATTCCTCACGTACGTGCAGCACGCGGGCCACCGATTCGGCGACGTCGGCGACCGTGGCAGCGGCGAGGTCGACCAGCCACACGCCGTCCGGGAACGGCGCCTCCTCAGCCGCGGCGAGCGCCAGCCTCGTCTTGCCCACACCACCCGGCCCGGTCAACGTGACCAGCCGGTACGTCGACAGCAGCGCACGTGTGGCGCTGACTGCCTGCGCACGGCCGACCAGGGGAGTGAGCGCGGCGGGCAGGTTGGTGCGGGGCCGTGGCGCCGCTGCCCGCAGCCCGGGGTCCTGGCGCAGCATCGACTCGTGCAACGCGGTCAGCTCGGGCCCGGGATCCGCGCCCAGCTCGTCCGCGAGCCGTTCCCGCAGCTCGGCGTATCCGGCCAGGGCCTCCGCCTGGCCTCCTGCCAGGTACAGCGCCCGCAGGTGCACCGCGCGCAACCGTTCGCGCAACGGGTACCGCTCGACCAGATCGCTCAGGCCGGTGAGCGCCGCACCGACCTCACCCAGCGCCAGGCGCGTCTCCGCGAGCAGTTCCTCGGCCGCCAGCCGCTGTTCCTCCAGCCGATGCGCGACCGGACGGGCGTAGTCCTCGTCGGCGAACTCGGCGAACGCGTGACCACGCCAGAGCCCCAGCGCGCCGGTCAGCGTCTCCACCCTGGCTCGCGGCGGCATCCCGGCGGCAGCGGCCACCAGCCCGACGAACTCCGCCGCGTCGGAACCGGCACTCAGCCGGTACCCGGCTGGGCCCGATTCCACCAGCTCGGCACCGATCGCCCGGCGCAACCGGGACACCTTGGTCTGCAACGCGCCCAGGGGATTGGCGGGCAGGTCGTCACCCCAGAGGTCCAGCAGCAGCCGGTCAGCCGACACCGCCGCGCCTTCCCGAGCCAGCAGCGCGGCCAGCAGGGCACGGACCTTCGCCTCCGGCACAGGCACCTGGTCACCAGCCGCGGTCCACACGGCCAACGGACCGAGCACCCCGAATCGCACGGGACAACCGTACCCGCTGGCGGCCGACCGCCAGCGAACCGAAAGCGCAGGCAGGCACCTTGATCACATGAGCAACGACAAGACACCAGTCAGCGTGATCGGCCTCGGCAGGCTGGGGGCGGCACTGGCCGCGGCCTTCCTCGCCGACGGCCACCCGACCACCGTGTGGAACCGCAGCCCGGAGAAGGCCGCCCCGCTGGAAGCCAAAGGCGCGAAGGTCGTCGCATCCGTCACGGAGGCAGTGGCGGCCAGCCCCCTCGTCCTGACCGTGGTGCTGGACCACGCCGCGGCCCGGTCACTGCTGGAACCCGCGGCCGACGACCTGAGCGGACGTACTCTGCTCAACGTCAGCTCCAGCACCCCCGACGACATCCGCGCACTGGCCGAATGGGCCACCTCCCACGGCGCGGACTACCTGGACGCGGCGGTGATGGCGGTTCCGCAAGCCATCGGCACCCCGGACGCCCAGGTCCTGTTCAGCGGCTCGGCGAACGCCTACGAGCGCTACGGCAGCGAACTGGAGATCCTCGGCACCACCCGGTACCTCGCCGCCGACCCGGGAGTGGCGGAACTGTTCAGCATGGGCCTGCTCAGCGCGGCCTACGGCACGTTGTTCGGTTACGTGCACGGCGTGGCCCTGCTGGACTCGGCCAACGTCAAGCCGACCGAGTTCCTCGGCATGGCGGTGCAGTGGCTGAACGGAATGCTGGCCTTCCTGCCGTCGCTGACCAGGGAAATCGAGACGAGGGACTACACGAGCGGGGAGTCGAGCCTGGAGATCAACCTGCACGCGCTGGAGTACATCGAAGCCGCGAGCCACGACGCGGGCGTCGACCCCGGCTTCGTCCTGCCGACACTGGACCTGGTGCGCAAGCGCCTCGAGGTGGCCGAACCGGTGCACAGCGTGGCCGGCGTGTTCGAGACGATGCTCGGCAGGACCTGACCGGCGTCACGGTCCAGGGCGGGTGGTGTGCACCTCGGCCAGGTCGTCGGCGGTGACCAGGCGGTACTCGGCGATCCGTTTGCCGATGGCGAACCGCGGGTTCTGGATGCGGCCGTCCCGCGCCTCGGAGTACGGGTCGGCCAGTTCGCCGAACACGACGCGGGAGATGGCACGGATCGCGTCGTCGACTCGTTGCGGGCGGTCGAGGTTCCACGCGTTGCCCGCCCGCCAGTCGCGGATGCGTTCGTAGATCAGGCGGTTGGTCGGCGGGAACGGCGAGTCGTCGTTCCCGGCCAGCCACGGCTCGGCCAGCGCCAGCGCGACGTACCACTCCTTGGAGTACCTGGCCAGTTGTCCCTTGCGGATGTGCGGCTTGTGCTCGGTGTCCCGGCCGGGCGTGATCGACTCGGCCGCGCTCGCCTCGCGGGCGGTGACGGCGAACGTCAGCGGCAAGTCGGTGTACAGGTCGTGGCCGACCTGCCTGCCCGCCAGCACGACGAGTTCGTTCTTGCCCAGGTCGAGCATCGCCGACATGCCGCGCACGAGCGTCACCCGCCGGGCCCCGCCCGGTGCGTCCAGCAGGCTGGACAGCCTGCCCTCGCCTGCGCCCAGCCAGCGCAGCATCGCGGCTTCCCGGCCGACCACGAGTTCAGCGAGCACACCCGACACGTGCGGAGCGCAGCCCGGCAGCCGCAACGCCACCCGGCCGGGCCGCGGGGGATCGCCGTGCGGGTCGCGTCCGAACACCAGACGCTCACCGGAATCGACGCGTACGGGATGCAGTTCGTTCCCACGCACAGTGGTTTGAAGCATCCCGCCCCTCGCAGACCAACGTCTCGCCGAGGGTCGAGGATACGTCAGCCGCATCCGGTGTTGCCCAGGTCGTCCGGTACCGCGTCGAGGAGGCTCGCGCACACCTCGCGGTTGGCTTCCGCCGGGTCGAGGCGCCACACCGCCACGTTGGTGTCCGTGCCGCCGCTGGCCAGCCGTGTTCCGTCCGGGGAGAACGTGACGTCGTTGAGCGGGGAGAGGTGGGCGTTGAGGTCGGCGACGTGGCTGTGACCGGCGAGATCCCACAGCCTGATCGTGGAGTCCTCGGCGGTCACCGACGCGAGCGTGCGGCCGTCGGGGGAGATCGCGATCCGCCGCACCATGGACGGGTGCTGGCCGAACTGCTTGCGGACCGCACCGGTTTCGGCGTCACGGATCTGGATCAGGCCGCTGATACCGGCGGTGACCAGGGATTTGCCGTCCGGCGTGTAGGCCGCGGTGTTGAGCGTGTCCTCGCCGAGCGGCGTCCGGGATTCGCCGCTGAAGTCCGGGGCACGCCACGTCACCATGCTCGCCGCGGTGCTGCCGTCCGGATCGGAGCCGGTGACCCCGGCGCCCGAGGAACTGGTCAGCGCGAGCAGCCGGTCACCGCTGGGCGAGAAAGTCAGGTCCAGCGGCCAATGCTTGCCCATGTCGAGTGTGGTGCGCTCGGTGAGCGTCGCGGCGTCCCAGACGGTGATTTTGAAGTCCTGCGCGGCGCGTGCGGTGTCCGCCGGTTGGTGTGTCGCGGCGAGCCACCGGCCGTCCGGCGACACTGCCATGGCGCCCCGGCCGACGAACAACCGGCCGGGCAGGGAGACCGTACGCGGCTTCGTCCCGCGATCCGGCGCGGTCACGGTGAAGGTCGCGTTGCCCGCGCCGGTGATCCGTTTGCCGTCCGGGGTGAAGGCGACCGCGAGGACACCACCGCTCTGTTCCGTTGTCCCCGCGACGCGCGTGCCGGAGTCAGTGTTCCATGTGTACAGTCCGCTCTCGGAGTCACCAGCCGTGATCTCCTGGCCGTCCGGGCGGAACGCGATGCTCATCACGGAGGCGCGGGGATCGGTGTACCAGTTCGTGTTGGTGCGCCAACGTTGGACGGTGCCGTCGCTGTTCGCGGCGACCCACGTCCGGCCGTCCCGCGTGACAGCGATCCCGATGACGCTCAGGCCCGTGGTGGTGCCGGTACGCGGGCCTTGCGGCAGGTTGCCGAGGAACGTCCCGTTGCCGGGGTCCCACGCCGTGATCGAGTTGAGGTCGCTGTTGGTGTACAGCGTCCTGCCGTCCGGGCTGAACCTCAGCGCGCTCGGCCCGGCGGCGCCCGCGCCGCCCGCGTGGATCCTGACGTCGCGGAACGCCAGCCCCGGCGCGCCGGTCCGCGGATCCCACAGCCTGATCGTGTTGTCCAGCACGCTCGAACTGGCCAGCAGGTCACCCGAGAACGCCACTTGGACAGGCATGAGCCCGTTGGGGCCGCGTGTCGTCGTGGCGTCGGCGTGCTCGGTGCGGCGGCTGACCCGGGTCGCCGTGGCCGTGTCCCACAGTTCGACGCTGCCGTCGCCGCGGCCGATGGCCAGCCGGTCACCGGTCGTGCTGTAGGAGACGCTGGACGGGTCGACGACACCCTTGGCGAGCGGCCTGATCAGCTTGCCTGTCTTGGGATCCCACTCGGCGACGCCCCGCGTGTCGTCCTGGTGCAGCGACAGGGCGGCGACCGCCTTCCCGTCCGGCCGCCAGGCGAGTTGCCCGATCGCGGGCAGGTCACCGGCCAGCCGCGCCACCTGCTTGCCGGAGGCGACGTCCCAGATCCGCACCGAACTGGCGCTGACGTTGCCGTCGCGGTCGATGTCCGAAGTGGCCAGCTGCTTGCCGTCGGGCGAGAACCGCACGACCGACACGAAGCCCTTCGCGGTGATGCCGGTGTCCACGGCCTCGCGGGTCCTGGTGTCCCACACGACGATCTTGCCGTCGCTCGAGCCGATCGCGATCAGCCCGCCGCCAGGGTCGACGTCCACTGAGGACACATTGGACAGTCCGGACGAGAACGCGGACGGGTACGTGATCAGCGGCGCCGACAGCAGCGCGCCGCGCGCTTGCACGGTGGGACTCTCCCGCCAGGCTTCGACGGCCTTGCGCATGGCGCCAACGGGATTCACCTCCGCCTCGGCGCGTGACTCGGCCGCCAGCTGACGCGACGACGCGTCCCGGCGGCCCTGCTCGGCCTCGTTGCGCGCGATCAGGGCCAGCGCGCCTGCGACGAGCGCGGCGACGAGCAGGACGGCCAGCCCTGCCGACAGGCCCTGCAACCGCCGGGTGCGGCGACGCCGTTCCCGGTCACTGGCCCGCAGGAACGCGCGCTCGTCGGGCGTCAGATCGGTACGCCCGGCCGCCCATTCCGTCGCGGCGGCCAGCCGTGCGCCACGGTAGACGTCGGACCGGTCCCGGCCGCTGGTCTGCCAGCCGGCGACGGCAACTCCGAGCTGCTGGCGCACGAGCAGGCCCTGCCGGTCCTCGGCCACCCAGCCGCGCAACCGCGGCCACGCGGTCAGCAACGCGTCGTGGGCCAGCTGGACGTGGTCACGGTCGATCGTGACGAGCCGGGCGGCGACGAGGCTCTCCACGACACGGTTGGGTACCTCCGCGCGAGGCGCCCAACGCCGGGCGATGCCGCCACCGTCGAGCAGAGTGATCATCCGCAGCACCGCGGCCCGCAGCGCGTGCCGGTCGTATTCGTGGAGCCGCGCGTACATGCTGTCCGCGGTCAACGCCACGGCACGGTCGACACCGCCGGTCTGCTGATAGCCCGCGAGCGTCAGCCGGTTGCCTTGCCTGTTGCGCCAGGTCTCCCGCAGCGCGTGGGCGAGACGGGGCAACGCGCCGAGGTCGTCACCCGCGCCGACGTCGGTGATCAACCGGTCGGCAAGGCCGGGCTCCAGCTCCAGGCCCGCGGCCTCGGCGGGACCGGTGATCACGCGCGCCAGTTCCTTGGTGGTCATCGGCCCCAGCACGAACGGCGCGCCCAGTGACGGCTTCAGGGCGGACAGCGAGATGAAGTGCTCCACGAAGTCGGCACGCGTCGCGATGACGACCCGCGCGGGCCACGCGTGCGCGATGGCGGTCGCGAACGCCTCCCGCTCACGGGGATCAGCGCACTGCGTGAACAACTCCTCGGCCTGGTCGACCACGATGAGCATCGGCGCGTCCGCGTGTGCGACAGCCGCCCGGCACATCGCACCGAACGACGCGGGCTGCTCGTAGATCTGCCACGCCAAGCGGTTCGGGTCCGTACGAAGGAACGGCGCCAGGCGCGCGGCCAGCGTGCCGATCGGCCGTTCACCGGGCGTCATGGCGAGTTGCGGCGCCGCGTTGCCGGCGTGGGCCGCGAGCAGTCCGGCGCGCAGCAGCGACGACTTGCCCGCGCCGGACGCGCCGACCACCATCAACGGCCCGGAGGCGGCGCGCTGCCGGGACAATCGGGCGAACAGGTCGCGTGTGGACTGTTCGCGGCCGAAGAACCACTGGCCGTCGCCGGTGTCGAAACTCCGCAGACCCGGGTACGGGCAGTGGTCGGTGATCACGTCGGTGGTGTCGCGGCCGGCCGTGTCGGCGGCGGGCGGCGGCGCGGTGCTGTCCCGCGTGTCACCGACTGCGGCCAGCAGCCGCACGAAGTAGGCCTGACCGTGGTCGTCGGTGCTCGGCAGGTCGGGAGGCGCGCTCGCGGGCGCTTCGGTGAGGATGGCCGCCGCGGCGGCCATCAACTCGCCCGCGCTCGGGTAACGGCGGCGCGGATCCTTGTCCATTCCGGTCTGGATGACCAGGTCGATCGCGGGCGGGATCCAGCGGTCGAACAGCGACGCCGCCGGTGGCGGGTCGTTGAGCTGGGCGGTGAGCTTGCCGACCGAGTCGGCCGCGGGGAACGGAACCCGCCCGGTCAGGCACTGGAACAGCACGCACGCCAACGAGTACACGTCCGACGTGGGCCCCGCGTCGTGCTCGGTCAGGCGTTCCGGCGCCATGTAGTCGAGCGTGCCGACGGCCTCGCCGGTCGCGGTCAGCCGGGTGACGTCCGGCGTGTGCAGCCGGGCGATGCCGAAGTCCGCGAGGTAGGCGGTGCCGCCGGCGTCCAGCAGGATGTTGGCCGGCTTGACATCCCTGTGCAGCACGGAGTTCGTGTGCGCGGCGTCGAGCGCGCTGCCCACCTGGGCGAGGATCTCGACGGTCCGCTCCGCGGCCAACGGGCCGTCGGCCAGCAGGCGCTTGAGGTCCGGCCCGTCGATCAGCCGCATGTCCAGGTACAGCCGCCCGTCGATCTCGCCGTGCGCGTGCACCGGCACCACGTGCGGCGCGCGCAGCTGCTCGGCGATCCTGGCCTCACGCCGGAACCTGTTCTCGAATTCCCGGCCCGCCAGCAGCGGCAAGCGTTTCAGTGCCACGTGCCGCTCGTGCACGGTGTCGAAGGCGCGGTGCACCTCGCCCATGCCACCACGGCCCAGTAGTTCCTCGATCCGGTACGGCCCGAACAACTCCGGCGCCGCGTCCACCGTGACGGTGTCGGTCATGCTCGACCCTCCCAGTCGTTGCGCGACAACCCTATTGCAAGGCCACTGACGCGGAACGCCTACCTGCATTTGGTGAGCAACTCACGGGCCGCCGCGGTCCGCTGCGCGTCGACCAGGCCGTCCCACAGGTAGTGCTGCATCGCCTTCACACAGGTGGACATGGTCGCGTTGCCCGACTTCAGCCTGGTGTTGCGCTCGTCGGCCTGCATGCGCGCGGACTCGGCGGCCCGCACCTTGCCGTCCATGCCGGTGAGTTCCTGTTGCCGGTCGTCAAGCCGCGCAACGGCATCGATGTGGTCGTTGGACGCCATCAGGAACAGCGTCACGAAAACTCCCGTCGACACCAGCAACAACGACGCCAGCACGATCAGCGTGGCGATCGTGGCACGTCCCCGCCGGGCAGGCGCCGGTGGCATCACCGGCTGATGCGTGTACGGCTGCTGCGCGTACTGCGGTTGCACGTTCGGCGGCTGCACGTTCGGTTGTGGCACGGGCTGCGGCTCGAAAGCCGGGACCTGGCCGTACCCGTTCAAACCCGTCTCGTATCTCAGCGTGTTCACGACGTCACCTCCGGCAGTGGACGAGAGCTCTGGCCATCGCGGCGTCGAACGCCGTCCGGTCCGACCGCTGCGCGGCGGCGACGGAGTTCCTGGCGGCGTCCGAACACAGGCGCAGTTTGGCGTTCGTGGTGCTCAGCTGCGACCGTTCGGTGTCGAGATCGGCCACCGCGGCCTTGACCGTCGTCAGCCGCTTGGACTGGTCGGCCACCGACACCTCGGTCGTGCGGATCTGGTCCGACACCTTGCCGAGGTCCGTCTGCTTCTTCACGTAGAGCACGACGAACAACGCTGTCGCGGCTACCAGAAGACCGATCGCGACCGCGAGGAAGACGACTGCCCCGCGGCGCCCGGCTCGTTGCTCCATGGTTTGCCTCCAGTCCTGTGCAACTCGGACTGGGACACTGTGGCCGCAGGCGGGCGCCGCGCGTAAGAGGAATGTTCCGGTCTGCGCCGTGACGCCGTCCTAGCTCTCGGCCCGGTACTGGTGGATCAGCGCCGCGGCCATCGCTCCCTCACCCACCCCCGAGGCGATTCGCTTGACCGAGTTCGCCCTGGCGTCGCCTGCCGCGAACACACCGGGAATGCTGGTTTCCAGCGGCAGCGGGTGGCGTTGCAGGTCCCAGCCCGCCGGCAGGATGTTGCCGGGGTACGTGTCCGGGCCGGTCAGCAGGAAACCGTTGCTGTCACGCATGACCGTGCCGTCCAGCCACTGCGTTCGCGGGGTCGCGCCGATGAAGGTGAACAGGAACTCCGCCGGTTCGGTGGTGAACTGGTCGGTCAGCACGTTGTGCAGGGTGACGCACTCCAGCCGCTCGCTGCCTTCGGCGGCCACCAGCCGCGTGTTCAGCCTGACCCTGATGTTCGGGTGGCGTTCGATCTCGTCGATCAGGTACCGCGACATGCTCCGCTGCAGGCAGTCCGCCCGGACCAGCATGGTCACCCGGGAAGCGTGCTGGGCGAAGTGCATCGCGGCCTGCCCGGCGGAGTTGGCGCCGCCGACGATCCACACGTGCTGGTCCACACAGGACGTCGTCTCGGCGGCCGTCGCGCCGTAGTAGATCCCGGCCCCCTCGAACTGCTCGGCGCCGTGCGCGTCGAGCCGCCGGTAGGACAGGCCCGTGGACAGCAGGACACAGCCGGCGCTCACTTCGCGCCCGTCGGACAGGGCGAGCACGCGCGCCCGCCCGGCTCTGCGTAAGGACACCGCCGCGACCGGCGACAGGATGTCCGTGCCGAACCTGCGGGCCTGTGCCACCGCGCGCCTGGTCAGCTCGGCACCGCTGACGCCCGCGGGAAACCCGAGGTAGTTCTCGATCCGGCTGGAGGTCCCTGCCTGGCCGCCGGGCACGTACGCGTCGAGCAACAACGTCGACAGCCCCTCCGAGGAGCTGTACACCGCGGTGGCCAGGCCCGTGGGCCCACCACCGACGATCGCCACGTCGTAGTGCGGGCGCGACGCGGACACGGTCAGCCCGAGCGCGTCCACCAACTCCTCGAACGAGGGCTGGGTGAGCATGGTCCCGTCGGGCATCAGCACGACCGGGAGCTCGGCCGGGTCCACGCCGTCCAGTTCGGGCATCGCCACCCGGTCCACGTCCATGAACCGGAACGGCTGCTGCAGCCGCGTCAGGAAGTCCCGGACCCGGTGGGTCGACGGCGCGAACCGGTGCCCGGCGATGCGGATCCCGCCGTAGGGCGGCTGGTACGAGGCCTGCCAGTCGGACAGCAGGTCGTCCACCACCGGGTAGAGCCGCTCCTCCGGCGGCTCCCACGGTTTGACCAGGTAGTGGTGCAGCCGCACGCGGTTGATCGCGTCGATCGCCACCGCGGTGTCCGCGTACGCGGTCAGCAAAACCCGTCGCGCCAAGGGGAAGCGGTCGAGCGACTGGTCGAGGAACTGGATGCCGGTCATCTCCGGCATGCGCTGGTCGACCAGCAGCAGCGCCGGTTCCTCGCCGCGGTCGCGCAGTTTGTCCAGGATCCGCAGCCCCTCGGCCGCCGAGGTCGACGCCAGTACGCGGTACTTGTCCTGGTAGACGCGGCTCAGGTCGCGGCGGATCGCCCGGAGCACGTGCGGGTCGTCGTCTACCGCCAGCATGGTCGGCCGGTGGGATTCGGGCATGATGACTCCGATGCCTAGACGCGATTGTCCGCGGGAGTGCGGCACCAGGCGATTGTGCGTCGGCCGCACACCGTTTCGCCGGTCCACGTGACGTAGTGCCCGGGTGATCTACGGTCGTTCCGCCAGTTCGGGTGCGCTTACTTGACGGAGTATGGCATTGACGGCGTGCGTCACCTTGGTGACTTGTCGGAGTAAGCCGAAACGGCGTCGGTTTTCTTGTTCACGCACCAGTCAGCCGGTTGACTCGCAGGTGGAGCGATGGCCGGCGTTTCGGACTGGGAGAGGCCGATGTCGAAAAAGATACTCTTCATTCTGTCGGAATACGGGTAC
Source organism: Kibdelosporangium phytohabitans (assembly GCF_001302585.1). GTDB lineage: Bacteria > Actinomycetota > Actinomycetes > Mycobacteriales > Pseudonocardiaceae > Kibdelosporangium > Kibdelosporangium phytohabitans. The sequence continues at coordinate 4,762,144 of NZ_CP012752.1, forward strand.
TGGGGCGAGGAGTTGCTCGGCCCGCTGGTCGCCTGCGACGAATGGGGCTATCAGCCGGTGTTCGCGACGCCGACCGGCAAGCGGCCGCATGCCCTGCCGCCGAGCCTCGACCCCGGCTACGTCGACCCGCCGCTGGGACGCACAGTCACCACGGCGGAGGTCGCGGTGGCGGCGCGGGAACTCGACGAGTCCACCCGGCTCGACCAGCCGCTCAGCCTCGCCGGGTGGCTGCCGGAACGGCCGTACCTCAGCGACGCCGGCCATCTCCGGCGACTCGAGTCCTACCACCGTGAGCTGGCCGAAGTGGACGAGGACATCGCCGGGTACGACGCGTTGGTGATCGTCGGCGGCAGCGGCCCGATCGTCGACCTGGCCAACAACGGCCGCGTGCACGACCTCGTGCTCGCGTTCGTCCGCGCGGACAAGCCGATCGTCGCGGAGTGTTACGGCGTCGCGTGCCTGGCGTTCGCTCGCGACTGGGACGACCGGCGCAGCGTCCTGCGCTCCAAGCACGTCACCGGGCACCCCAAGGAGTACGACTACAAAGACGGCACCGGATTTCTCGGCACGGATTTCGTGATCGGCCCGCCACCGTATCCGCTGGAATACATCCTGCGTGACGCGACCGCGCCGGACGGATTCTTCCACGGCAATGTCGGCCGGGACACGTCGGTTCTCGTTGACTATCCGTTCATCACGGCGCGGTCCACCCCGGACTCATTTCTCGCTGGCCGGAAACTGATCGAGGTGCTCGAATCCGGGCTCCGCAGGTTCGGTTGGTGATCGCGGTGGTGAGCAGGCTGGGAAAAGCCGCCATATTCGAACAGTTCGCCGCCGACGGGATAACCCGGATGTTCGGCAATCCGGGGACGGTCGAGCAGGGCATGCTCGACGTCGCCGAGGGACTGCGCGGCTTCGAGTACGTCCTGGCGCTGCACGAGAGCGTCGCCGTGGCCATGGCCGACGGCTACGCACGCGCGACAGCCAGGACCGCGGTCGTGCAACTGCACTCCGCCGTGGGGCTCGGCAACGCGATCGGCATGCTGTACCAAGCAAAACGGGGGCATTCGCCGTTGCTGGTGATCGCGGGCGAAGCCGGTGTGCGCTACGACGCCATGGACGGCCAGATGGCCGCCGACCTGGTGAGAATGGCCGAACCTGTCACCAAGTACGCCACCCGCGTCACGCATCCCGGCTCGCTGCTGCGGGTCCTGCGCCGCGCGGTCAAGGTCGCGATGACACCCCCGCGCGGACCGGTGTTCGTCGCACTGCCCATGGACGTGCTGGACGCGCCGTGCCCGGAACCCGTTGTGCCGAGCACCATCCCGGTCACGGACACCACACCGCCGCAGTCCGCGGTGGACGAAGTGGCCGGCGCGCTGCGGGCCGCGAGGAAACCGATCATCCTGGTGGGCGACGGGATCGCGGTGTCCGGCGCACAGCAGGAACTGACCCGGCTCGCGGAGCTGCTGGACGCCCCGGTGTGGGGCGTGGACTGCTCCGAGGTGAACATGGACACGACGCACCCGTTGTGGCGCGGGCAGCTCGGCCACATGTTCGGTCACGTCAGCGCGAACGCCGTCGGCGGGGCAGACCTGGTGCTGATCGCCGGAACGGCTGTCTTCCCCGAGGTTTTCCCGTACCTGGACAGTCCTTTCAGGCCGGACGCCACCGTGGTGCAGATCGACGCCGACACGCACGAGATCGCCAAGAACTTCCCGGTGGACGTGGCGGTCGCCGCCGACCCCAAGCGCACGCTCGCGGCCGTCGGCGGCGCGCTGGCAGCCGACCACATCCCGTGGCAGTGGACCTGGCAGCCGCCGAGCCCGGACCCGGACGACCTGATGGAGCTGTTCGCGGCCGAACTGGCCGGCCAGGCAGGTGATCGGCTGGTGCTGTTCGACGAGGCGCTCACCTCGTCACCGGCGCTCGTGCGGCACCTGCCGCCGCGGCGGCCTGGCAGCTACTTCCTGACCAGGGGCGGGTCGCTCGGCGTCGGCATCCCCGGCGCGATCGGCGTCCAGCTCGCCCGGCCGGGCGCGGACGTGGTCGCGTTCACCGGCGACGGCGGCAGCATGTACACGATCCAGGCACTGTGGACGGCGGCACGCCACGCGGTGCCCGCCAAGTTCGTCATCTGCGACAACCACCGCTACGAACTGCTCGGCCGCAACATCGAACAGTACTGGCGGGAGCGCGGTATCGCCTCGCACCGGCATCCCGGCGCGTTCGACCTGTCCCATCCGGAGATCGGGTTCACCGAACTGGCCCGGTCGCTCGGTGTCGACGCGACGCGCGTGGAGAAACCCGCGCAGGTGCGGCAGGCCGTGCGACGGCTGCTGGCCGCCTCCGGCCCGTTCCTCGTCGACCTGATCACGGGAGGCCCCAGGTGAACGACATCGTCCCGGCCCGGCAGGGCACGCTGACCGGACGGCGGATCGCGATCCTGCTGGAAAGCGGGTACGCCGAAGCCGAACTGTGCTACCTGGAACGCCGGTTCGCCGAGGAAGGCGCGCGGGTGGACTTCCTCACCAGGCTGTGGGGGCAGCGGTCGCTGACCTTCACCGGCCAGGAATCCGGCCTGCCGTTCACAGTGGACACGGACGTCGCCGACGTCGACGACGAGCGGCTCGCCGGGTACGACGCGTTGGTCGTGCCGTCCGGACTGGTCGCGGACCGGTTGCGGTACAACGACGACGTCGACGATCCGGCGCCGGCGGTGAAGCTGCTGCGCCGGGCGATGGGCATGAAACAGGTGCTGAAGGGCATCAGCTGCCACGGTATGTGGCTCGCCTCGCCGATCGCGGACGTGGTCCGCGGCAGGCGGGTGACGTGCCACAACAACCTGGTCGGCGACGTGCGCAACATGGGCGCGCGGTACACCGACCAGGACGTGGTCGTGGACGACGACCTGGTGACCTCCCGCACGGCCGAGCACTGCCACCTGTTCGCCAGGACGATCATCGACCTGATCGCCGCCCGCGCCGGCGAACGCCCGTTCCGGGCCGCGCCGCGGCAGGCGCAACCGGTCATGGCCAAGGCGGTCGAGCGCGGTTTCACCTTCTCCGACCTGGTCGCCGGGTACGTCACCGCGCACCACGCCGACCGCGGCCTGATCGATCTGAGAACGAGTGACGGCCGCACGGCCAGGGTCACGCTGACCTCGACGACGTCCGCGGAGTTCCTGCGCAACCTCGGCGACCCGCACCTGGACGCCACCACGCACCTGGCCGACCTGCTCGTGACCGGCAGGCTCGTGTTCGCCTACGGGATCCACTACCCGGACGGCTCGTTCGACGCCAAGCGGCTGGTGTTCGTCGGCCGGGCGGCGGGGGAGTACGCGGCGGAGGAACCGGACTGGTGGATCCGCCAGGTCGGCGAACTGGCCCGGTTCTACCGGCGGGCCCAGTTCGGCGACAGCGTGCCCGTCGACTACGCCGACTACCGCACGATGCTGCGGCTCGGCGGCGACAAGAGCGACCACCACGTCCAGGAGACCGACACGATCTCGCGCCTGGTCTACGGCATGGCGTCGTCGTACCTGCTGACCGGCAACGAGGACCACCTGGACGTGGCCGAGCGCGGCACCGAGTACCTGCGCGCCCACATGCGGTTCGTCGACCGGGACAACGACGTCGTGTACTGGTACCACGGCATCGACGTGCGCGGCTGCCAGGAGCAGAAGCTGTTCACCTCCGAGTTCGGCGACGACTACGACGCGATCCCGATCTACGAGCAGATCTTCGGGCTGGTCGGGCCGACGCAGACCTACCGGGTGACCGGCGATCCGCGGATCGCCGGCGACATCGACGCCACGCTCCGGCTGTTCGGCAAGTTCTTCCGCGACCGCGAGCACGGCGGGTTCTTCTCGCACATCGACCCGATCCTGCTCAGCCCGGACCACGAGTCGCTCGGCCCGAACCGATCGCGCAAGAACTGGCACTCCATCGGCGAGCACGCCCCGGCGTACCTGATCAACCTGCTGCTCGCCACCGGCGACCGGCGGCACGCCGACATGCTGGAGGAGTGCTTCGACCTGGTCGCCGCGCATTTCCCCGACCCGTCGAACGTCTGGTTGCGGGAGCGGTTCCACGCCGACTGGCGGCCCGACAGCAGGTGGGGCTGGCAGCAGGACCGGGCCGTGGTCGGCCACAACCTGAAGGTCGCGTGGAACCTCATGCGGGTCAACGCGATCCGCCCCAAGCAGGCCTACCGGGCGCTCGCCGAGCGGATCGGCCGGGCGATGCCCGCGGTCGGCGCCGACCGCCAGCGGCTGGGCTGGTACGACGTGATCGAGCGGGCACTCGGCGAGGGGCAGCGGACGCACCGGTTCGTGTGGCACGACCGGAAGGCCTGGTGGCAGCAGGAACAGGCGATCCTCGCGTACCTGATCCTCGCCGCGAACACCGGCGACAAGGAATTCCTGCGGCAGGCGAGGGAATCGTCGGCGTTCTACAACGCCTTCTTCCTCGACCACGACGAGGGCGGCGTGTACTTCAACGTCCTCGCGGCCGGGACGCCGTACCTGCTCGGCAACGAGCGGCTCAAGGGCAGCCACTCGATGAGCATGTACCACTCGGCCGAACTGTGTTACCTCGCAACGGTCTACGGGCGCCTGCTGGTGCGCGGTGAACCGCTCAGCCTGTGGTACCGGCCGCGGGCGGACGGTTTCCGCGACCGGGTGCTGCGGGTCGCGCCGGACGCGCTGCCCGCGGGCCGGGTGCGACTGGACACAGTGGAGATCGACGGACGTCCGCACGCCGCCTTCGATCCCGAGTCGATGACCGTGAAACTGCCGGACTCCAGCGCGGATCTGACCGTCCGCGTCCAGCTGGCGCCAGCGACCGGAGGAACCCGATGAACTTCCAAGCCAAAGTCCAGGCCGCGCAGGGCGTCGTGACGTTCCGGCTGTCGGGTGAACTGGACTCCCGCTCCGCGCCCCGGTTCCACGAGATGATCACCCAGGCAGTCGTGCCCGCGGCACGCAGGCTCGTGCTGCAGATGGCCGACCTGTCGTACATGTCGTCGGCCGGGTTGCGTTGCCTGGTGTACGCCCACCAGCGGGCGGGCAGCGGTGTCGCCATCGAGCTGGTCGGCACCAGGCCGGAAGTGGCCGAGACGATCCGGCTCACCGGCTTCGACCGCAGCCTGACCATGCGGGACGCCGGAGCCGAACCGTGAGGAGCACCGACCGGTTCCGGCTGATCGGCGACCGCGGCATGGGCACGGTGGTGGCCGGTGTCGTCGACACCGTCGCCGGGATGGCGCGGTTGTCGCGGCGCCAGGCGTACCGGCTGAGGCTGGCGGCGGACGAGATCACCACGAACATCGCCGCGCACGGGTACCGCGGGCGGCAGGGCGTGGTGGACATCGAGGGCGGTGTCGACGACGACTGGGCGTGGCTGCACATCCAGGACCACGCGCCGCCGTTCGATCCCCGTGCGCACTGCCCGGGAGGTGTCCCCGAGATTGTGCAGGAAGGTGGCTACGGGCTGTTGCTCGCGTTCAACGGGATCGACCACTTCGCCCACGACTATTTCGACGGCCGCAACCGCAACACCCTGCTGGTGCGGCGCCCGGCAGACGCCCATGACGGAGGAACCGATGACGAGCGCCACCGCACTGCTGGTCGCTGACCCGGCCACGTGCACCGAGGAGCTGGACCGGGCGCTGCGCCATGACGGTTTCGCCGTGAGCCACGCCGACATCGACGCGCCGGCCGGCCGGACGGGGCCGCCGCCGGACCTGGTGCTGGTCTCGGCGTCGTTCGGGCTGCGCCGGGTCGCGCTGCTCAGCCAGCGCCTCGCCGGCCCGGCCGGGTCGCCGACCGTCGTGGTCTTCCCCGGCGACGACCTGGACGAGCTCCAGTCGTGCGTGCGCGGCGGATTCGACTACGTGCTCCCGCCGTTCCTGCCCGCCCTGCTGCGCACCCGGCTGTCGTCGTGCCGTGAACGCGGCAGGCTGACCAGGGCGGTCGAGGAGATGGCGGCGGTGGCCAGCCTGCGGGAGTACGAGCGGGACCTGAGCATCGCGCGGGAGATCCAGTCGGGGTTCCTGCCGGACGAACTGCCCTGCCCGGCGGGCTGGGAGCTGGCCGCGCGGTTCCGGCCGGCCAAACAGGTCGCCGGTGACTTCTACGACGGGTTCGAACTGCTCGACGGCAAACGCCTCGGCATCGTCGTCGCCGACGTGTGCGACAAGGGCATCGGCGCGGCGCTGTTCATGGCGTTGATCCGGACCTTGTTGCGGCACACCGCGCAGCACACCGACACGGGTGACCCGCTGCGCCAGGCGGTCACCGGGACCAACCGCTACCTGACCAGGAACCACTTGCAGCAGGGCTATTTCGCCACGTTGTTCTTCGGTGTGCTCGACCCGGAGACCGGGATGCTCTGCTACATCAACGGTGGCCACAACCCGCCGGTGATCGCCAGGGCCGCGGGTGGCCAGTGCTTGCTCGAACCGACGGGCCCGGCCGTCGGCATGATGGCCGACAGCCGTTTCGAGGTCGGGCGGACCAGGGTGCTGCCGGGAGATCTGCTGTTCGTCTACACCGACGGCGTGGTCGAAGCGCGTGACTCCGGCGGCGGCCAGTTCGGCACCGACCGGATGCTCGACCTGGTCGGCAGGCCGTCGGCGGCCGCGGACGTGCTGCTCGACCGGGTCGACGAACGCCTGCGCAGGCACGTGGGATCCGCCGAGCAATCCGACGACGTCACGATGCTGGCGTTGCGCAGGCAGCTGTGTCCGTGACCGACGAGCCAGGAGAGGGCCGAGCGTTGACGACCATCGAGGGCAGCCGGGTCGGGATCGTCGGGGGCAGCATCGCCGGGTGTGCGGCGGCGATCGCGCTGCGGCGAGCCGGGTGCGAGGTCACGGTGTACGAGCGCAGCACCAGCGAACTGCAGGACAGGGGCTTCGGCATCGCCATCCCGGTGCCACTGCGCGAGGAACTCGTCGCGGCCGGGTACATCGACGCGGACATGCCGGTGCACACCTGCGCCGAGCGGATCTGTTTCGTCCGTGACCCGGCCGTGCCGTCCGGCCAGCGCAAAATCTGCCACCACCCTTTCCAGGCCGCCCTCAACAACTGGGGCGTGTTGTGGCGCACGCTGCGCGCCCGGATCCCCGACGGGATCTACCGTGACGGGTCAACGGTGGTCGAACTCGTCGACGAGGCCGACGGGGTCACGGTGGTCACTGGCACCGGGCGCCAGCGGTACGACATCGTGGTCGGGGCCGACGGGTACCGGGCCATGAGCCGCGCGCGGGTCGACCCGTCCGCCACTCCCACGTACGCGGACTATGTCCTGTGGCGCGGCACGTACCCCGAATCGCTGCTGGAAGGCCGTACGCCACCGGAGTTGGAGCGGGGCCTGGTCTGGATCGGGCTGCCACGCGGCCACGGCGTGTGCTACCTCATTCCCGATCCGGCGCCCGGCCGCCGCAGAGTCAACTGGGGCGTGTACGGCACAGTGCCGTCGCGGCACCGGTTCGACACGCCGACCTCGCTGCCGCCGGGCAGCGTCAGCGACGAGCTGTTCGACGTGCTGCTGCGAAGTCTCGGCGACTTCCCGCCGTACTGGGCCGAAGTCGTCCGGCGGACACCGAGACCGGCGATGTCCGTCCAGCCGGTGTACGACTCGACCATCTCGTCGTACACGGCGGGCAGTCTGCTGGTGATCGGTGACGCGGCCACGGTCACGCGGCCGCACACGGGTGCCGGGGCGACCAAGGCGTTGCAGGACGCGCTGGCGCTGGAACACGCGTGCGGGCACAGCGAGACCTGGCCGCAGGCGCTGGCCGCCTACGACCAGGCCCGCCGCCCGGTCGGCAACGATCTGGTCGCGCTCGGCCGCAAGCTGGGCCGGGCCCAGGTCGAGCATCCACCGACCTGGGCCCGGATGACCCCCGAGGTGTTCCGCGAATGGATGTACGCGGGAACGTTCACCATCGCGCCCTACGAGTCCTGAGCGGACGCGCGGTGGGCCTGGGTGGCGATGTCGCTGAGCGAACGGCTGGACAGGAAGTCCCGCAACGGGATGTGCAGGTCGAGTTCCTGCTTCATCCGCGACCGCAGCTTCGCGGCCAGCAGGGAGTCGACCCCGGAGAACGACAGCGGCGCGGTCGGGTCGATCAGGTCGGGGGACATCGACAGCACCGCGGCCAGCTGCAGCCGCATGTCCCTGGTGAGCGAGTCGACCGTCTGGACCCTGTCCCGTGCCGAGATCGCGGCGTCCACCGCCGTGGCCACCTGTTCCTGCAGGGCGGGGTCGGCCCAGTACCGCCGCCGCTGCCACGGGTACGACGGCAGCGGCACGTACCGGCCCTGGTTGACCTGCCGCCAATCCGGGTCGCAGCCGCGCGTGTACGCGGTGCCGAGGCTGGCGTGCAACGACGGCACTTCCGGCGAGTCGCGGTGCAACGACGGCAGGGCGACGGCGTCGGCGCCGACCGCCTCGATCACGTCGTCAATGGACACTGTCAGCACCGGGTGTGCGCTGACCTCGATGAACACCGTGTTGGGGTGTTCGGTCAGCGCGCCGCGGACGGCGTTGGCGAACCGGACCGGGCTGCGCAGGTTCGTCGCCCAGTACTCCGCGCCGAACCCGGACCCGTCGACCCGGTGGTCCAGCGCGGTCGAGTGGATCGGGACCTGCCCGGCCACCGGCCGGATGTCCCCGACGGCCGCGACCACCTTCGGCAGCAAGGGTTCGACGTGCGGGGAGTGCGAGGCGAACCGCGCCCTGACCTGACGGCAGAACACGCCACGCGCTCGCAGCGACTCGATGATCCCCAGCAGCACTTCGGCGTCACCGGACAGCATCGTCGAATGGTCGCTGTTCACCGCGCCCACGCTGACGACGTCCGTGTGGGCACCGATCGCCGCCTGTGCCTCGGTTTCGGTCAGCTGCACCGACCACATCGCGCCTTCGCCGGGGAAGGCCGCCATCAGCGTGCTCCGCCTGCAGACCACGGCCGCCGCGTCGCGAACCGACAGCGCGCCGGCTGTCGCCGCGGCCGCGCACTCGCCCATGCTGTGCCCGATCACCAGGTCCGGTTCGACACCCCACGACCGCCACACCGCCGCGAGCGAGACCTGCATCGCCCACAGCGACGGCTGGATGACGTCCAAAGTGGTCATCGGCTCGTCGGAGCGCAACCGGTCGATCACCGACCAGCCGAGCTCCTCGCAGACGGCCAGGTCGCATTCGGCCATCCGCTCGGCGAACACGGCGTTGCCCGCCATCAGCTCGCGGCCCATGCCGGTCCACTGCGAACCCTGACCGGGGAACACGAACACCACGCGCGGCTCGCCGGTCAGCTTGAGGTCCTTGCCGAGCGGGAACGTCGCCCGCCCGCCGGACCCGAAGTCCCGCAGCTGCTCCGCCAGCGCTGTCGGATTGGACCCGGACACCGCCAGCCGGAGGTTGTGCGGCGTGCGGCGCGTGCCCGCGCTGAAGCAGACGTCCGCCGGGCGCTCGGCTTTGTCCACTGTGTCCGCGTAGGCGGATGCGAGCTGCCGCAACGCGTTCGGGTCGCGTGCGGACAACGGCAGGACCATCGGCTGCTCGTCGTGGTGTGCCGGTGCGGCTTCGGTGTTCCGCGGTGGCGCCTCGGTCAGGACGACGTGCGCGTTCATCCCGTACGTGCCGAGCGCGGTGACACCGGCCATGGCCGGGCGGCCCCGCTCCGGCCACGGCCGCGCTTCGAGCGCCAGTTCGATGGGACAGCCCTCTTCGTCGAGCACGCGGTGCGGGGTGCGCACGTGCAGCGTGCTCGGGATGACGCGGTTGTGCAGCGCCAACGCCGTCTTGAGCAGCCCGGCCAGTCCGGCGGCGACTTCGAGGTGCCCGACGTTGGACTTGGCCGACCCCACCACACAGCGCTGGTCGAGCGGCCGTCCCACCCGCTCGAACTCGGTACGCAGGAACCGGCTCAGCGCACCGAGTTCGGCCGTGTCGCCTTCGGTCGTGCCGGGACCGTGCGCCTCCACGTAGTCGAGGTTGCCCGGGTCGGCACCGGCCGCGCGGTACGCGACCCGCAGCATGTCCTCCTGGCCGCCCGTCCCCGTGTCGGTCAACGACTGGCCCTGCCTGCCGTTGCTCGTCATCGAGCTGCCGAGGATCGTCGCGTAGATCCGGTCGCCGTCGGCCAGAGCCTTGGACAACGGCTTGAGCACGACCGTGACAGCCCCTTCGGCACGGACGAACCCGTCGGCCGCGTCGTCACCGAACCGGCAGCGGCCGGTGGGCGAGAGCAGGCCTGCTTCAGCGGCACCCATGTCCAGTTCACGGCACAGCAGCAGGTTGACCCCGCCGACGATGGCCATCTCGATCTCGCCGTTCTGGATGGCCTGTGTGGCCAGGTGCACGGCGGCGAGTGAAGACGCGCAGGTGGCTTCCGTCCCCAGAGCCGGCCCGCGCAGGTCGAGCAGGTGCGCGATGCGGCCGGCGGCCACCGAGTAGCGGGACGCTCCCAGCAAGGCGTGCATGTCCGTCATGCCTGCCGTGGTGAGCAGATCCCAGTAGTGCGAAACGAAACAACAGGTGTAGGCACCGGTCATGCTGCCGGCGAGCTGGCGCGGGGTGAGCCCGGCGTCCTCGACGGCCTCCCAGACGGTCTCGAGGAGCAGCCGCTGCTGCGGGTCGAGGCGGACGGCCTCGTACGGTGACATTTCGAAGAAGTGCGCGTCGAAGGCGTCGATTCCGTCGACGAATCCGCCTTCCCGGTCGTCGGGCTGCCGGTGCGCGCTGTCGTTGATGGATTTCAGCAAATCCAGGGCACGGCGTTCGGCCGACATCGGCGCGATGGTGTCGACGCCCGCGCCGAGGATCTCCCAGAAAGCGTCGACTGTGGGAGCACCTGGTAATCGGCAGCCAGCCCCGATAATCGCGACCGGCTCGCGCCGGCCGTCATGCACCGACATATGTGACATGGCAACCCTTCCCCAAGTTAGGCGCCCCCGCGGCCATTCGGCGTATCCGCGGGAGTTGTGTTCCCCTCGTTTCGAAGGCACTGCCGGGATGGAAATCCATGTTACGGAAAATGCCATCGAAAGTGCCGTCGGCCTGGCTCACTCCAACCGTGGCACCGACAATTGCGTAGAACGCTAGTTCGGTCAACAAAGAACTAACGGAATCCGTCACCTGCCGGATGACCGTGGTCAAGATCATCGAGTGTCGGATCATCCGAGGGCTGCGCCGGAACGTGGAAGGCGACCAGGCAGGGGGCGAATTCCGCGCCCTGCACCACGATCACCCTGCTCGGCTGGATGCCCAGCCGCGGGTGCCGGAACCTGCGAACCCGGCTGCGCAGTTCCCGCACGTCGTGCCCGTCCCACAGGCGCTGGAAGTCCGGGTCCTGCTTGAGGTCGTCGACGAGCGCCTTCAGCCGGTTGTCGCCGCCCCACGGCGCGATCAGCGACCGCCAGCGCGCCACCACGTCGGCGGCGTCGTTCTCCCAGTCGTCGATGCGTTTCTTGCCCTCCGCGCCGAACAGCCAGCGCATCATGTTGCGCTCGGCGGGCGGCAGGACGCTGAAATCGGTGTACCACTCGGCCGCGGCGCGGTTCCACGCGATGACGTCGCAGTAGAGGTTGGCGCCGTAGACCGGGTACGGGATGTCCTGCGACGAGGTCACCAGCCGCTTGACGAGTTCCTCCGCGGAGATCTCGCCTTTCAGCGGTTCCGGCGGGGTGGTCCGGCCATGCGCCAGCCGGTGCATGTACCTGCGTTCGTCCTCGGTCAGGCCCAGCACCCGCGCGAGGCTGTCGAGCACCTCGGGGGACGGGTGGATGTCGCGGCCCTGCTCGAGGTACGTGTACCAGGTGGGGCTCAGCCCGGCGAGCACGGCGACTTCCTCGCGGCGCAGACCCGTGGTGCGGCGCCGGGGCCCGGCCGGCAGCCCGACTTCCTCCGGTGTGATCCGCTCACGCCTGGTGCGCAGGAAACCGGCGAGTTCGCGTCTGTTGCTGTCCGTCGTCGCCACCGGGCCCGTCCTGCTCCGCCTCAACGCGTCCGGCTGTGCGCCCGCAGGTCACGCGGGTCGGTCGAGGGCAGGTCTCGGGACACCCGGCTCATCGTAGGGGCGTAGTCGATCGTCCGGGACGGTGACTGGGATAACCCGCGTTTTCATTCGCAGATGACACCCGAACGGACGAATCGGGCTATCGAGGGCGAACCGCTCAGCCTGGTACTCGCGGTACCACCACAAACGCGCTCTATCCGCTCGTGGCGCGCCGCCCCCATGCTCGTGTTCAGCAGCACAGTGGGTGTGGCGCAGTCGGGAAGGACATGTCGATGGGCGCAGCGATGTGGATGGTGGCGGTCCGGGACGCTGACCAGCGACGGGAGATGACGACGTGGTGAGTGTGCTCGCCGCCGTGGCCGGCGTCCTCGTGCTGATGGTGGTCTGGTCCAGCGTGCTGCGGACCGTCCTGATCCCGCGCCGGACGTCGTCGCGGATGGCCCGCTGGACCGTGCGGCTGGCCGCGGCGGCGGGGACGGCCGTCGCGCGCAGGCTGCCGCGCCGGGCGTGCGAGTCGGTGATGGACTTCTGCGCACCGGTCAGCCTGCTGCTGATGATGATCGGCTGGCTGCTCGGGCTGGGGCTCGGGTTCGCGCTGCTCGCGCTCGCCGCGGGGGTGGCGTTCGACGCCGACGCCATGCTCCGGTTCTTCGAGCTGAAGCTGGCCGGGACGGCCGGTGTGCTCGCGGTGTTCGCGGCGGTGTCGGTGACTGTCGTGATCGCGGTGTTCCTCGCGCACGTGGTGCGGTTCGTCGACGCGTACAGCAGGCGCGAGCGGTTCGTGAACCGCCTGGCCGCGCAGGCCTCCCAGATCCCGGACGGGGACCGCGTGCTCGCGGACTACCTGCGTTCGGGGTCGCGGGACAACCTCGACCACCACTTCGCCGAGTGGGCGGACTGGCTGGCCGACATCCACGGCAGCCACGTCTGCTACCCCGGGCTGGTGTACCACCGGCCGTCCGGCGACCTGTGGTGGCCGCACGCGGCGATGATCGTGATGGACGCGGCGGCGCTGGTCGACGCGGTCGCCCCGAAATGGGCGCCACCGCACACCCGGGTCCTGCTCGATTCCGGCACCGCGTGTCTGCAACAACTTGCAGAACGAATAGGCATCGTCGTCCCCGAGCTGACCGTGAGCCTGCACGGTCGCGAGGAATGTTCATTCGGCGACACGGTCGAGCTGGCCACCGCCGCCGGCCTCCCCGCTGAACGGGATCCCTATCAGGCGTGGGCCGCGTTCCAGGACACGCGGGTTCGGTACGCCCCCTACGCGGTCATGATCGGATCGCGATTGATGTGCCACGCCGAGACCGAGGAGGACGAAGTCGAATATTCTAGCCAGTAGTAAAGCGCCGACCATTTTCCGGTCGGGCTCCTGAATTTCTTCACACGTCTGTCTGAGTCGGGGCGTCACTGGCGCGTGACGGTTTCGTGCGCTCATTTTCCGGATGATGTGGGCGGATTCTTCGTTAGCTCCATGTGTTCAACGGAATGAGTCATGAGTACTAGTGAATATGACCGAAATAGTGTTGACGTCGATCGGCTGGGGGCGTGATGACCACATTTGCGGATACCGAATTCCCTGGACTGGAAAAGGCGGACGAGCTGTCCGGCTTCTGCCAGGAGCTGTTCAGCTCGCTGACCCGCTCGGACCAGCGCCGGTGGGGTGAGGTGTACGTGCGCGGCCTGCTGACCGTGCCCGGTCGCAAGTCGATCCGCCGCATCGCCGACCACGTGGTCGGCTGGCGGGCCGACCAGTGCCTGCAGCAGTTCGTCAACCAGAGCCCGTGGCGGTGGGAGCCGGTGCGGCGCGTGCTGGCCCACCACGTCGCCGCGGCGCTGCGACCGCGGGCGTGGGTCATCGAGGAGGCCGTCTTCCCGAAGAACGGCGGCAGCTCGGTCGGTGTCACCAAGCAGTACGCGACGTCCGCGCAGCGGACGCTGAACTGCCAGCTGGGCGTGGCGCTGTTCATGGTGGGAGAGGACGCCTCCTGCGCGGCGAACTGGCGGCTGCTGCTGCCCGAGAGCTGGGACAACGACCCGCTGCGGCGTGGCCGTGTCCGGTTGCCCGACGACGAGCGCCACCGCCCGCGCTGGCAGTACATGCTCGAGGCGATCGACGAGATGGTCATGGACTGGGGCTTCTCGGCGCCGCCGGTGATGGTGCACACCCGTGACCAGCGCATGACCCAGCCGTTGCTGCGCGGTCTGGAAGAGCGCGGACTTCCTTACGTGATCCGGGTTCCGGAGAACACGCCGGTCCTGCCCGCGATGACCCGCGTGCCGCAGGGCCGTGTGCTCAGCGCCGGTGAACTGGCGGTCCGGTCGGCCAAGCAGGGCCGGATCACGCTCAACTGGCGCGACCGCACCGACGGCAGGCTGGTCAGCTCGCAGTACGCGATCTCGCCGGTGTCCACCGGTTCGGTGTCCGGGCCGCTGCACCTGATGCCGGGCCGTCCGCACGGCGGGGCGCGCCGGGTGCTGGCCGAGTGGTCGGCCGGTGGCCGCAGGCTCAACGCCGTGTGGATCACCAACCTCAACGCCACCCGGCTGCCGGAACTGATCAGCCTGGTCAAGCTGAGCCCGCAGGCGGGCAACGACATGGCGCGGCTGCAGGACGAGTTCGGCCTGCGGCACTTCGAGGGCCGCTCGTTCGCGGGCTGGCACCACCACGTGACCCTGGTGTCCGCCGCGCACGCCTACTGGACGCTGCAGCGGCAGGAACAACTCCAGCAGGTCGACGGGATGCGGCTCAGGCCGCACGCGTAGGGGGACAGGACGTGTCCGTCGACCGGCTCAGGGATGTCGAACTGTTCGCCGAACTGGACGACGACCAGCTCACGTGGCTGGCGCACGTCGGCACGCCGCTGCGGCTGCGCGACGGTGAGGTGCTGTTCGACGACGGTCAGGTCGCGACGCACTTCTACGTCCTGCTCGCCGGTGGGCTGCTCATCACGCAGGTGCTCGACGGCTGGGAGCACGTGCTCAGCAGGCACTCGGCGACCATCGCCGCCGACCCGCGCGCCGAACTCGGGCCAGGCGCGAAACCCCGTGCGGCACACCAGTTCACGGGTGAACTACCGATGCTGGCGGGCGGTGACTACGTGGCGAAAGCCACCGCCGTCGGCGACACCGAGCTGATCTCGTACGACAAGGAGACGTTCCTGCAGATGCTGGTGCGCTGCCCGCAGGTGTGCCGGGTGATGGTCCCGGTGCTGGCGTGGCGGATCCATTCCCAGGAAACCCAGGCGGGCAGGCGCGCGACACTGGAAGGAGTCGGCAAGCTTACCGCTGGGCTGGCGCATGAGCTGAACAACCCGACTGCCGCCGTGGTGCGCTCCGCGGGAGAACTCGAACTGACAGTGCCCGATCTCGCCGCGTGGGCCAACGAATGGGGCGCCCACGCCACCCCGGGCGAACGCGCGCTGCTCGACGACTTCACAGCACGGGTCACCGCGGGCGAAGGCGTCGTGCGCCCGCGGGACGCACTCGACGCGGCCGAGGTGGCCGACAACCTGATCGACTGGTTCGAGCCCCGCGACGTCGACCGGGCCGCCGAGTTCGCGACGATACTCGCCGACCACGGCGTCCACCCGGCGTTGCTCGACGAGTTCGCCACGGGCGTCCGCGCGGACGTGCTGCCGGTCGCCGTCGCGTGCCTGTGTTTCTCCTTGCACACCCGCTCGCTCGTCGCGGACGTGTCCGAAGCGGGACAACGCATCGAGGCCCTGGTCGCGACGGCGAGGTCGTACACGAACCTGGACCGCGCGCCCGTGCAGGACATCGACCTGGTCGAAGGGCTCGAAGCGACCCTGGCCATGCTCGCGCCGAACCTGGCGGGCATCAGGATCCGGCGCGACTACGGCGATCTGCCGTTGGTCGCCGTGCGTCCCGGCGAGCTCAACCAGGTCTGGAGCAACCTGATCGACAACGCGATCCACGCCATGGGCGGCACGGGCGAACTGCGGATCAGCACCCGGGTCGAGGGCGGCTGCGCGGTCGTGGAGATCCGGGACAGCGGACCGGGCATCGCGCAGGACGTGCTGCCGTCGCTGTTCCAGCCGTTCTTCACCACCAAGGACATCGGCAGGGGAACGGGACTGGGGCTGTACCTGAGCCGCAACATCATCACCCAGCACCACAACGGGTCGATCGACGTGACCTCGCGGCCAGGCGACACCAGGTTCACGGTGATGCTGCCGCTGGCCAGGTACATGAGTACGGCGTGAGAGGCCGCCGGGCGAGTCTGGTCGCAACGACGCCGACGTAGAGGAGAGTCATGCGATCCAGGCTGTTCACCAGCGAATCCGTCACCGAGGGGCACCCGGACAAGATCTGCGACGCGATCAGCGACTCGATACTGGACGCCCTGCTGGCGCAGGACCCGGCGAGCCGCGTGGCCGTGGAGACACTCGTGACCACGGGCCAGGTCCACGTGGCCGGCGAGGTCACCACCAACGCGTACGCCGACATCCCCGGCATCGTCCGCCGGACGATCCTCGACATCGGCTACGACTCGTCGGCGAAGGGGTTCGACGGCAACTCCTGCGGCGTGAACGTGGCGATCGGCGCCCAGTCCCCGGACATCGCCCAGGGAGTGGACAACGCGTACGAGACCCGAGTGGACGCGGCGGACGACGACATCGACAAGCAGGGCGCGGGCGACCAGGGCCTGATGTTCGGCTACGCGTGCACGGAGACCCCCGAGCTGATGCCGTTGCCGATCATGCTGGCGCACAGGCTGTCCCGCAGGCTCACCGAAGTCCGCAAGGCCGGAGTCGTGCCGTACCTTCGCCCGGACGGCAAGACCCAGGTGACCATCGAGTACGCGGGCGACCAGCCGGTGCGCCTCGACACGATCGTGGTGTCCTCGCAGCACGCGGACGGCATCGACCTGGAGAAGCTGCTCGCGCCGGACGTGCTCGAGCACGTGGTGCGACCTGAACTGTCCGGTTTGGACATCGACACGTCGGGCGTGCGACTGCTGGTCAACCCGACCGGCCGGTTCGTGACCGGTGGCCCGATGGGAGACGCGGGCCTGACCGGCCGCAAGATCATCGTGGACACGTACGGCGGCATGGCCCGGCACGGCGGCGGGGCCTTCTCGGGCAAGGACCCGTCCAAGGTGGACAGGTCGGCGGCGTACGCGATGCGGTGGGTGGCGAAGAACGTCGTCGCGGCGGGCCTCGCGACCCGCGCGGAGGTCCAGGTGGCGTACGCGATCGGCAAGGCGGCCCCGGTCGGGCTGTTCGTGGAGACCTTCGGCACGGAGGTCGTCGACCCGACCAAGATCCAGGAGGCGATCTCCCGGGTGTTCGACCTGCGCCCGGCGGCGATCATCCGTGACCTGGACCTGCTGCGGCCGCTGTACGCGCCGACCGCGGCATACGGTCACTTCGGTCGCGCGGACGTGGACCTGCCATGGGAGCGCACGGACCGCGCGCAGCAGCTGCGCGACTCCGTCGGACTGTGACCAACCCGGATGGGCCTGCCAGGCCGCAGCGGCAGGCCCATCACATCCCCAGCGCGGAACACACGCGGCCGACGTCGGCCGGCCCTGTGCGCCAGTTGCTGAAGGCGGCCCGGATCGCCGGAACCCCCTGGTAGACCGTCGGTGTCAGGAACGCCTCACCGCTGCGGGAGACGGCGTCGAGCACATCACCGACCCGCTCGTCCCCGGTGGTGGTGAAGCACACGACGTTCAACCGGACCGGAGCCAGCAACCGGAACCGGTCACTGCCGTCGACCCGTTCCCCGAGCGCCCTGGCCGAATCGACGTTCCGCTCGACGATGTCACGGTGCCCGGCCCGGCCGTAGGCGGCCAGCGTGAACCAAGCGGGCAACGCCCGCAGCCGTCGGGACGTCTCGGGCGTCAGGTGCATGAACTCGGGATGCTCACCGGGAAGCCCGAGGTAGGACCCGGCGTTGTGGAAAACCTCGGCCTGCAGGTCCGGCCGGCGGGTGAACTGCACAGCGGAGTCGTACGGGACATTCAGCCACTTGTGCAGGTCGACGCAGACCGAGTCCGCGCCTTCCCAACCCGCGACCAGGTGCGCGTAGTTCGGTGACACCGCGGCGAACCCGCCGAAAGCCGCGTCCACGTGCAGCCAGAACTCGTAGCGCTGTTTGAGCGCGACGACGGCCTGGATGTCGTCGAAGTCGACGGTGTTCACGGTCCCGGCGTTGGCGACGACGATCGCGGGGCCACTCCGCAACGCCGCCTCGAGCGCGGAGACGTCCACAGCCTCACGGCCGGGCAGGGTCGGCAGGGTGACGACGTGACGACGTCCCACACCGAGTATCGACAACGACTTGCCGATGCTGGAATGCGGCGACCCGGACAACACCCGGATGTCACCGAGGGCGCCGACACCGTCCTCGGTCACGGACACACCGGCCTGCTCACCGAGCCACTCCCGGCCGATCGCGAGACCGACGAGGTTCGACATCGTCGCTCCGCTGACGAACGCACCGGCGAGCGGCAGCCCGAACAACTCACCCAGCCACCCGATGGCCTCCCGTTCGATGCCGGCGGCAGCGGACCCGGTACCGGTGTTGGCGTTCTGGTCGGCGGCGGCGGTCAACCAGTCACCGGCGAGCGCGGCCGGAGTGGCGCCGCCGGTGACGAATCCCAGATACCGCGGCCCGGCACTGCCGGAAAGCCCGGACTCCCAGCGCGCCCCGAACAGCTCGAGAGCGGCGACGAGCCCGTCGCCGCTCTCGGGCAACGCCAGCGGCGCCGGATTCAGGGCCGCGGCGGCGACCGGCCGGTCGTCGAGGCTGCCGAGGACGCGTTGCGCGGCCAGCCGCGCCCGGTCGAGCAAGGCGGGCAGATCGGCCAGGTCAGCGGCGAGCTCGGCGAACATGGCGGAAGACTATCCCGGTGACCGTCCGGCCGGGCGGGCGAACGTGGTCCATAGTGGGAGCGTGGACCGACCCGCTTTCGTACTGCACGACCACCGCAAACCCAGGCCGCACTTCGACCTGCGGCTGGAGGAGGACGGCGTGCTCAGATCGTGGGCGGTCCCGCGCGGAATGCCCGAGCAGGGCGAGAACCGGCTCGCGGTGCCGGTCCCGGACCACGACCTCGACCACCTCACCTACGAGGACGCGGACAAGAGCATCGCCGACATCGGCTGGTGGGAAGAACACGACCGGACCGAAAGGCGCATGCTGTTCACGCTGCACGGCAGGCAGGGCGCAGTCCGCTACGCGCTGATCCACACCGGTCCGGACTGGCTGCTGCGCCGAACCAGGCAGCAGCCGTGAACCTGGCCGGGATCCGTGCCGAGATCGTGGCCGGCAACGCGTGGGCCACCGAGCAGGGCTGGGAACCGGTCTACACGGCCGCGCCCGGCGCGCGGATCGTGATCATCGGCCAGGCCCCGGGACGACGGGCGCAGGAAAGCGGTGTCCCGTTCGACGACCCGAGCGGGGTGCGGCTCAGGGAGTGGCTCGGGGTGACCGACGAGCAGTTCTACGACCCCGGCCGGTTCGCGATCCTGCCGATGGACTTCTACTTCCCCGGCAAGGCGGCGAGCGGTGACCTGCCGCCGCGCCGGGACTTCGCGCCGAAATGGCACCCGCGGATCCTGGCCGAGCTCACCGGCGTCCGGCTGACGTTGCTGATCGGCGGCTACGCGCAGAAGCACTACCTCAAGGGCCGCGCCAAGCCGTCGCTGACCGAGACCGTCCGGTCCTATCAGGACTACCTGCCCGGGCTGATCCCGCTGGTGCACCCGTCACCGCTGAACTTCCGCTGGCAGAGCAAGAACCCGTGGTTCGCCGCCGAGGTGCTGCCGGTGCTGCGCGCCGAGGTCGCCAAGGCGCTGTGACGGGACACGCTGGAAGTGGTCGCCGGCGGCACCCGCCCCTACGGCGGTCCGTTCCCGGCTCCCGGCGGCGACCATCGGATCTGGCGCAACGAGGTCGCGCAGCCGGGTGCGTTGGCGTTGCTCGCGATCGGCCGGTACGACGTGAAAGTCTCGACCGGACCGGGTGGCGGGCAGGTGGTCACCGCGTACGGAACCGACCTCGGCCCGCTGGACGCGCCGGCACGCGCGCCGGTCGAACGCACGCCGGAGATCGTCGAGGCACGGGCGAACTGGTTCGGCCCCTGCCCGTACGCCGGGGTGGGCGACCAGTCCGGGCGTCGCGAGAGGCTCGCGGCCTCGCGGCACTGAAGACGTGGTCCTGGACCCCGGCTCCGCCGGAGTCCAGGACCACCCCGGTCAGCTCACGCGCTCGAAGCCGACGCGAAACAGCTGCCCGGCCCGGTCGGTCGCCACGTACAGCTCACCGGCCCGGTCCACGCCGAACGTGCTGACCTGGGCGGGGAACTGGCCGATCCGCGCGTTGGTGTAGGTGCCGTCGCGGTTCTTGCGGATGGCGAACGCCGCCGCTGAACAGTAGTCGGTCGCCACGTACGTCCCGAACGCCAAGCGGGCGTGCTCATGGCCGCGGTAGACGTGCCCGCCGATCACGGCACACCCGTCAACCCTTGTCTGGTAGTGGAAAACCGGTGCCTTGTAGTCGGCTCCCGGTGCGCAGCGTTCCGCGTTGAACACCGCCGGACCCTCCATACAGGACCAGCCGTAGTTCTGCCCACCGCGGAACGCCTTGGCGTGGTTGATTTCCTCGTAGGCGCCCTGGCCGACGTCGGCGATCCACAGTGACCCGTCGAGTGCGTCGAAGGAGAACCGCCACGCGTTGCGCAGGCCGTGTGCCCAGATCTCCGGGCGCGCACCCGGTGTGGAGACGAACGGGTTGGACTTCGGCACGCAGTACGGCAGGTCCCCGCACGTGCGGTTCACGTCGATGCGCAGGATCTTGCCGAGCAGGGTGCCGAGGTTCATCGCGTTCGCGTCCGGGTCACCCGCGCTGCCGCCGTCACCCAGGCTCCAGTACAGGTAGCCGTCGTGGCCGAACGCGAGCTGACCGCCGTTGTGGTTGCTGAACCGGGCGTGGTCCTGCGTCAACAGCACTTGCTCGCTGGCCGGGTCACCGAGCTTGACTCGCGACAGCGTCAACGCGCCGTCCGGCAGGCGCGTGTAGGCCACGTACACCTTCGACGTGTGCGCGAAGTCGCGGGCGGGCACGATACCGAGCAGGCCGCGTTCGTTGGCTGTGCTGTTCACGCGGTCGCTGATGTCCAGAACCGGGTCGGCGGCCAGGCCGTCCTTGGGGTGGAAAGCACGCACGGTGCCGCGCTTCTCGGCGATCAGCATCCGGCCGGTGCGGTCGTTCGCGCCGGTCATCGCCACCGGCCGGACCAGGCCGGTGGCCACTTCGGCTGTGGTGACCCGTAATTGGTCCAACGGGACGCCGTGCCGGGCGGCGTCCGGTTCGACGGCGCTGGCAGGTGAGACCATGGCGGGCAGCAGGGTGGCCACCGCGAAGGCGAGGCCTGTCCGTCTGAGTCCTGACATGCACGAGCTCCTCAACTGTGTGGGAACCCAGTGCTACGCCTACGGGCCGTGATCGGTTCAATCCCCCTCGTCGCCCTGCGCCCAGGCCGCGACTGGCAGGCAGAGGTACACGCCGAACTCCTCGAGGCCGGTCGCCTTGGCGATGCTCCCGTGCAACCGGTCCACGCGGTCCTGGCGGTCGGCGGCCCGGCTCTCGGAGTACTTCGACCGCACCTCGATGACGACGTCGAGGTTGCCGCGGTCGAACGGGCCGAGTTCACGGAAGCGCAGTGCCACGTCACCCGGCTGGAGGTCCCCGTCGTAGGGCTCCTCGGGGCATTCGACCGCGAGCGAGATCAGATGGGGGAGAACCGAACCGAGCTCGCGGAGAGTCTCTTCGGGGACGTGTGACGCGTAGGTGATCTCGACAAGTGGCACAACGTCCACCCTATAGACCTGTGGACGCGACGCTCGGCGACCGGCGTTCCGGGGCCACTGCCTGACAGTCACGGCTCGATCCGGGCCAGTCCCGCTTTGGCGAGCGACTCGCCGCGCGCGTACGAGTGCTCGATCGACACGTGCAGGGCGCGGTCGTAGAGCTTGCGGGCTTCACCGCGGTCGTCGCCGTCCAGCGCGTCATCACCGAGACAGCACAGGGTTTCCACCACCTCGGTCCACAGGCCGAGGTCCTCGGCGATCCGCAGCGCGGCTTCGTGGTCACCGGTGTGCGGTGTCGTCTGTGACCGGGTCGCGCGCAACCGGCCCCAGTGGTCACCGAGTTCCACGAACAGTTCGAGCGCGCGTTCGTGCTCGCCCGCGTCGATCAGGGCGACGGCCTCACCCCAGCGGTCACCGGCCGCGCGGGTGTTCGCCAGGCTGCTGCCGACCATCAGGCTGCCTTCCGGCCCGCCCAGCGCCGAGCCGACGAACCACTGCATGCGCGCCAGCAGCACCGGGTCGTCGATCTCGATCCGCGGCTTGGCGGGCATTCCCGAGCGCAGGGCGAAACCGGCCAGCCATGCCCGCGCGGTCGCCCGGTCGGACCGCGCCCCGCCGGACCTGGCCAGGGCGTTCGTCAGCGACCTGCGTGCCTCGGGGAACCGGCCGCGCAGGAACCAGTACCACGCCAGCGAATTGACCAGCCGCAGCGCCTGGCCGTCGGCTGCGACGTCCAACGCGCGCCTGAGGTTCACGGTCTCGGTGTCCAGCAGCCGCAGATACTGCGGCTGCTGCCTGCCGCGCAGATACTTGTCGGCGTTCCGCGCCACCTCCAGGTAACAGCTGACGAACAAGTCACGGGTCGCGTCCAGGGCGCCGGTTTCCCGCAACCGGTCCAGGCAGTACGCGGCGACCGACTCCAGCAAGCGGAAACGCTGCCCGTCACGCACCACCAGCGACCGGTCCACGAGCCGGGACACCAGGCCGAGGACCTGGTCAGCGGCGACACCGAGGCCCACGCACACGGTTGTCGCGCTCGGCAGCGTGCACCCGTCGGGGTGTACGGCCAAACCGCTCAGCACGGTTCGTTCGTCGGCGCTGAGCAACTCCCAGCTCCAGTCGATCATCGCCCGCAACGTCTGCTGGCGCGCGGGCCTGCCCCGGCTCTTGCCCAGCGGCAGCGTGAAGCGGTCGTCGAGCCGGGCGGCGAGTTCGTCCAGGCCGAGCACGCGCAGGCGCGGGGCGACGAGTTCGAGCGCGAGGGGGATGCCGTCGAGGCGGCGGCAGATCGTGACGACCGCGTCCGCGTTGCCCTCGTCGAGGGCGAAACCCGGGACGGCGGCTGCCGCGCGCTGGACGAACAACTCCACGGCGGCGGAATCCCGTGCCTCCGCGGGATCGTCCGACACCCGCAAAGGCGGCACGGGACGCACGGTCTCACCCGGGATGTCCAACGCCTCATGGCTGGTGACGAGCACACGCACGTCAGGGGCCGCGGCCAGCAGCGGGGCCACGACACAGGCAACCGGCTCCACCACGTGCTCGCAGTTGTCCAGCACCAGCAGCGGGCGCTTGTCCTTGAGCGCCGTGCACAGGAAACCGACGTTGTCGACCGGTTCCGGTGTGCTCGCCGCCGAGTCGCACAGGCCGAGTGTGGCGATGATCCGTTCCGCGATGTCCTCGCCGGTCGCGTGCTGGCTCACGCCCGCGAACTCCATCAGCCACACGCCGTCCGGATACCGCGGGACGAGGCCCTGCGCGGCGGCCACCGCGAGCCGGGTCTTGCCCACCCCGCCGGGCCCGACCAGCGTCACGGCCCGGTCGCCGGAGCCCGCGTCGACCAGCGAGCGGACCTCGTCGATCGCGTCCTGCCTGCCGATCAGCGTGGTCACCGCGGCGGGCAGGTTGGTCCGCGGATCCCGCCGCACCAGCGCCAACCGGGGTTCCTGGCGGAGGATCGCGTCGTGCAGCCCGGTGATCTCCGGGCCCGGCGCCACCCCGAGTTCACGGTCCAGACGGCAGCGCAGGTCCTGGAAGCACGTCAGCGCCTCGCTTTGCCTGCCCGACTGGTACAGCGCGCGCATCTGCGTCATCCGCAGCCGTTCCCGCAGCGGGTGCCGCTCGACGAGGTCCGCCAGCTCAGCGGCCACGGCGGCGTGTTCGCCCAGCTCAAGCCGCGCCTCGGCCTGGTCCTCCAGCACGCTGAGCCGGAGCTCCTCCAGCCGTGCGATCTCACCGCGGGCGAACACGGCGTCCGACACGTCCAGGTACGGCGCCGCACGCCACAGCGCGAGCGCGTCCGTCAGCAACGTGACCTTGCTCTGAGTGTCCTCGGCCGCGCGTGCCCGGCGGGCGAGCTGCTCGAACCGGTGCGCGTCCAGATCGTCCGCCGCCAGCCGCAGCCGGTAGCCGGCGGCCTGGTGCACGACCTCGTCCCGCCCGAGCACCCGGCGCAGCTGCGAGACCTTCGCCTGCAACGCGTTCAACGGCCTGCGCGGGGGAGCCTCGCCCCACAGGTCGGCCACGAGCCGGTCGGCGGAGATCGGGCCGCCGTCGTGCAGCAGCAGATGCGCCAGCAGAGCCCGGACTTTCGCTTCGGGGACGGGCACGGCACCACCGTCGTCCGCCCAGACCACGAGCGGTCCGAGCACCCCGTAACGCATGGGATCAGCATATCGTCAGCCGCCCGTCAGCACGCCGGAAGCGGCCTGGACCAGCGTGCACACCATGAGCACAAAGGAATGGGCCGGGCTGGCGGTTCTGGCGCTGCCCACGGCGTTGCTGGGCCTCGACGTCACGGTGTTGTACCTGACGATGCCGAGCCTCGCCGCGGACCTGGACCCGACCGGCACCGAGGTCCTGTGGATCATGGACGCGTACGGGTTCCTGATCGCCGGGTTCCTGATCACGATGGGCACGCTGGGGGACCGGATCGGCAGGCGCAGGCTGCTGATGATCGGCTCGGCCTGCTTCGGCGCGGTCTCGGTGGTCGCCGCGTTCGCCCCGAACGCCGAGGTCCTGATCGGCGCGCGGGCGGCGCTCGGCATCGCCGCGGCCACGTTGATGCCGTCCACGCTGGCGTTGATCAGCACGATGGTCCCCGACCCGGCCAGGCGCGCGGTGGCCATCGGCGGCTGGGTGACGGCGTTCGCGCTGGGCATGGCGGCCGGTCCGGTCGTCGGCGGGCTGCTGGTCGAGCACTTCTGGTGGGGTGCGGCGTTCCTGGTGGCGATCCCGATCGTCGTGGTGGTGCTGCTGGCCGGGCCGAAGGTGCTGCCGGAGCACCAGGCACCGCGAAGCGGCCGGATCGACATGGTCAGCGTGGTGTTGTCCCTGCTCGCGCTGCTGCCCGTGATCTACGCGGTCAAGCACGTCGCCGAGGCCGGTGTTGGCCTGTCCACCGTGGTGCCGCTGGTGGCCGGGGTGGGCTTCGGGGTGCTGTTCGTCCGGCGGCAACGCGGGCAGGACGACCCGTTGCTGGACATCCGGCTTTTCTCCGGTCGCACGTTCAGCGCGGCGCTGGGTGTCATGGTGGTCGGCCTGACCGGCGTCGGCGGCGTGATGCTGCTGGTCACCCAGTACCTCCAGCAGATCGCGGCGCTGCCGCCGCTGCGGGCCGGTGCGTGGATGGGCCCGCCCGCGCTGGCGATGTTCGCCGCCGCGATCGCCACACCGCTGATCGCCCGCCGGATCCGGCCCGCCTACGTCGCCGGTGCCGTCCTCGCGGTGTCCACTGTGGGCTACGCGTTGCTGGTGACGGTCGACGGCACGGACGACGTCGTGCCAGTGGTTGCTGGATTCGCGTTGGTGTACCTGAGTTTGGGCACGATCGCCGCGCTCGGCACCGATCTGGTGGTCGGCGCCGTACCGCCGGCACGCGCCGGAGCGGCGTCGGCGTTGTCGGAAACCGTTCAGGAACTGGGACTCGCGCTCGGTGTCGCCGTCCTGGGCAGCATCGCCGCGGCGACGTACCGGGCCCAGGTTCCCGCCGACGCGGCCGGGCCGGTGCGCGACAGCCTGGCCGGTGCGCTCTCCAACGCCGGGAGCGTGCCGGAAACCGTTATCCAGCAAGCCAAGGACGCCGCCATCAGCGGGCTGAACGTCGCCGCGCTGGTCGCCGGCATCGGCGTGCTGGTGCTGGCCGTGCTCGCCGCGGTCGTCCTGCGCCACGTGGGCACGTACAAGTCGCAGGTCGGCTGACCTCGGTCGTCCACAATGGCATTGACCACACATCCGCGAGTTGTACCCGGAGAGGTGATTGCCCGACCCGCGCCCCTGCTGGACAGTGGGTGCCGGGGCGTCCCGGCTGTGCTCCAAGCGTGTGACCGTGTCGGCACTTTCGGTGGATCCCGTCCACAGGACGGGTTGTGAGCAGCGGAATCTCGTTACCGTGAGCCGGTGCCCAGACCAGCGCGCACGCGTCAGCCCGACCCGTGGGCAGCCAAGGACCAGACCGAGTTCCGGGACAGCCTGCGCGGCCTCATGCGCTGGGCGGGGCACGGTTCGTTGCAACAGCTGGAGGCAGCCGCGGTCCGGCGAGGCACGAGCATGCCGGTGTCCACAGCGAACAGGGCGCTGAACAACGACCGGCTGCCCACAGGGGACTTCGTCGAGCGCATGGTCACGGCCTGCGGTGCCGAGGTGGCGCCGTGGCTGGCGGCGCGGGACGCGTTGGCCGACCGTCCGTACCTGCTCGACACGCCTCGCGGCACGCCGAACGCCGACCGCGCTGACGAATGCCCCTATCCCGGGCTGGCAGCGTTCACGGCGGGCCAGGCGCGCTGGTTCTTCGGACGGGAGAGGACAACCGCCGAGCTACTGGACCTGGTGGCGTGCTCGACCGGGCCGGTGATGGTGTCGGGGCCGTCCGGCACCGGCAAGTCCTCGTTGCTGCGGGCCGGGCTCCTGCCCGCGCTGGCGGACGGCAGGCTGCCCGGATCGGCGGACTGGACGTGCGCGGTGATCACCCCGACCGCCGAACCGGCGGCGGTACTGGCCCGGTGCCTCGACGGACGACCGGACGTGATCGTGGTCGACCAGTTCGAAGAGGTTTTCACCCTCTGCCGCGACCAGACGCAGCGCCGGGCGTTCATCGACGCGTTGTGCGCCCACGACCGCGTCGTGCTGGGCATGCGAGCCGACTTCCACGGGCATTGCGCGTCCCACCCGCCGCTGGCAGGCGCACTGCGGCAGGGGCAGGTGCTGCTCGGGCCGATGACCGAGGACCAGCTGCGCGCCGCGATGGGCAAACCGGCCACCTCGGCTGGGCTGGACCTGCAGACGGGGCTCACCGACGTGATCATCGGTGACCTCGGCGGCTGCGACCAGCCAGGGGTGCTGCCGCTGCTGGCGCACACGCTGATGGCCACGTGGCGGCACCGGACCGGCCGGACGCTGACGATCGCCGGGTACCGGCTGACCGGCGGCGTCTCCGGCGCCATCGCCAAGACCGCCGAACGCGCCTACCAGCGGCTCAGCGCCGGTCAGCGGGAAGTCGCGCGGGTGTTGCTGCTGCGGATGATCCAGTTCGGCGACGGCACGGCCGACACCCGCAGGCACCTCGACCGCGCCAGGCTCGCCGAGGAGTCGGCGGACCAGGT
This sequence comes from Kibdelosporangium phytohabitans, assembly GCF_001302585.1. Taxonomy (GTDB): domain Bacteria; phylum Actinomycetota; class Actinomycetes; order Mycobacteriales; family Pseudonocardiaceae; genus Kibdelosporangium; species Kibdelosporangium phytohabitans. The sequence goes on from NZ_CP012752.1 coordinate 4,789,619, forward strand.
GCTGGCCGCGTTGATCGACGCCCGGCTGGTGACCGCGAACGAGACCACCGTGGTGCTCACGCACGAGGCGATCCTGAGCGCCTGGCCCCGGCTGGCGTCCTGGATCGAGGCGGACCGCGCCCGGCTGCTGGCCGAGCAGCGCCTGGTCGCGGCGGCCGAGGCGTGGGAACGCGACGGACGCCACGAATCCGACCTCTACCGAGGGCATCGCCTGGCGGCGGTGCTGGAACGCCCAGGTGAACCGCCAGAGGTGGCCGCGGAGTTCGTACGGGCGAGCGTGCGGCGCGAACACACCGAGCGCCGTGCCGCGGCACGCCGGACCAAGCGGCTACGGCAGCTGGTGGCGGTGCTGAGCTGCCTGGTCCTGCTGGCCGCGGTGATGACGGTGGTCGCCGTCGTGTCCCGTCAGGACATCCTGACGCAGCGGGACATCGGCGTGTCACGTCAGGTCGCCGGTACCGCGATCGCGTTGCGGATGTCGGACCCGGATCTGGCGGGGCAACTCGCCGTGGCGGCCTACGACCTGGCACCCACCGCGGAGGCCAGAGGCGCGATCATGACGACCCTGGTCAACCTCGATCCAACCCGCAGCACAGACGCCACCGGCACGGGCGCTGCGCAGACGATTGCCTTCAGTGCCGACGGGACCTCCTTGGTGGCGGCCGGCCGTGACGGCACGGCGCGGGTGTGGAGACTCGGTGATCCGCCGAGCTTCCTCGCCGCACCGGTCGAACTGCCCAGGCACCCGGGGGAGATCCGGGCCGCGTTGTTCGCTCCGGCGGACAAACCGCTGCTGGCCACGTCGGCGGGTGACGGCAGGGTCCGGTTGTGGTCCGCATCGGGCATCGCGCTGGGCGCGGACGCGGCGTTGTCCATCCCGGGGCCAGCGCGGGATCTCGGCCCGCTGGCGTTCAGCGGGGACGGTTCGCTGCTGGTGACCGGCGCCGAGCCGGGCGGGAACGTCCAGGTGTGGGATCCGGCGAAGCCCGGCCGCCCGCTTGCCGTGTTCGGCGGGCACAGTCCCGGCATCGAGGCAACCGCCTTCACCCGGACCGGGCGACTGCTCGCCACCTCGGCGAGGGACGGCTCGGTGAAGTTGTGGGACCTCACCGACCCGGCACGGCCGGTGAAGGTGTGGGAGAACGGCAACCGCAACGCCGGGACGGTGCACGCGCTCGCTTTCGGCGGCTCGGACAGACTGCTGGTGACCGCCAACGATGACACGACAGCGACCATCTGGGACGTCGGCGATCCGCGAAACCCGCGACAGCTGTCGTCGCTGACCGGCCACCTCGGTGGGGCGTTCGGTGTCGCGTTCCACCCCGGCGGGCGGCTGCTCGCCACCGCGAGCAGCGACGCCGTCGCCCGGCTCTGGGACGTCAGCGATCCGGCGAAGCCGGTCAGCTGGGCGGCGTCGCTGGCAGGTGATGCCGACAACGTTTCCTCCGTGGCGTTCCACCCGGACGGCCACATGCTCGCCACGGCCGGTTACAGCCAGGCCATCCGCTTGTGGGAGACCGACATCGACCGTGCCGTGGCTCAGATCTGCGGTTTGGTGAGCCCGGCGATCACGCGTGCGCAATGGACGGATCACATGGCCGGGCACGCGTACGACCCGCCCTGTGCGAAGCGGAACCCCCCGCTGGTGCCGAAACCAGCCGCCGCGGCCACCGCGAGTACGGAGATCGTCGCGTCGCACAGCGGGAAATGTCTGGCCAGTCGAGGAACGGACACCACGTCGGGCACGCCTGGGGCGCAGTTCCGGTGCAAAGGACTGCACGCCGGTCGGTGGACGTTCGACAGAGCGGGGGCCTTGCACCGTGTCCGCAACACCGCGACGAATCTCTGCCTCGACGCACGCCCCGGCGAACGCAAGAACGGAAGCGGGCACCTGGTGGTCCAACGGGACTGCGGCACCGCGAGCACCCAGCTGTGGCGGACGGCCGAGATTCTCCGGACCACCAGCGGCGAGTACGTCGACATCCAACTCGTCCACCCGGCAACCGACCAGTGCCTCGACATCAACCAGGGCAGCGTGCTCGACGGGGCACTGACCATCCGCTGGCCGTGCGGATCAAACCTGAACCAGGTCTTCCGGGTCGCCGCGACCGCGATCCGGTAGGCCGGTCAGGCGAACTGGAACCACAGCGGCAGCAGCAGGATCGTGACCGCCGACGACTTGACCACGACCGACGCCGACAGGTCCACGTCGATGTCGTAGCGCTGGGCGAAGATGAACAGGTTCTGCGGTGCCGGCATGGCCGCGATGAGCGTGAGATAAGCCAGCCAGGGCTGGCCGACACCGAAGACGTACCGGCACAGCGCGTACGTCATCAGCGGGAAGGCCAGGCACTTGAACGCGATCAGCGCGAGCTCGGTCCGTGTCGTGCCGCGGATGGTCACGCCTGTGCCGCCGAGGTACAGGCCGAGGGCGAACAACGCGACGGGCGCGGCGGCGTCACCGACGAACGACAACCCGTCGAGCACCACCGACGGCACCCGGACGGACACCAGGTTCGCGATGATCGCGAGGTTGCACGCGAGCACGAGAGGCGTGTTCAGCGATGCCCAGACCGCGCGCGACAACCGGCGGGAAGTTCCCCGGTTGTCCGCACTGTCCGCGTCCGGGCCGCCGAACTCCATGACGGCGATGACGACCGTCGACAACAGACATACCTGGAGCAGCAGGATCGGGAAGATCGGCGCCGCGTCACCGAACAGCATCACGAACACGGGCACGGCGTAGTAGGCAGTGTTCACCTGCACCGCGGCCATGATGCGCAACGCGATGGCACGCGCGCCTCCGCTGGTCAGCATTCGCGTTGTCACGCCCACGAGGACACATGCCACTGTCGCGCTGACGGCGTACGCGCCGATGGCGTGCCAGTCGAACAAGGCGCGCAGGTCGCTGCTGTAGATCTTGCCGAAGAGGTAGCAGGGGATCGCGAACAGGAACGTGAAGTCGGTGAAGACGCGGGATTCCTGCGCCTGGATGATCTTACGCCGGGCGAACACCGCGCCCGCGCCGAACGCCAGCACCACGGGCACGAGCCTGCCCAGTGCTTCGAGGACGCCCATCAGCGAGTCAGCGCAGTCGCCGCGTAGGACGCCGCCTCGGCGAGCATGGGCTGGTGGTCGTACTTGGCGTCCTTGGCCGCCTTGCTCGACATGATCGCGATCAGGAGCGGCGGCTTCCCCGGCGGCCACACCAGCGCGATGTCGTTGAGGGTGCCGTAGTCACCCGTCCCGGTTTTGTCGGCCACACGCCAATCCTTCGGCAGACCTGCCCGCACGCGCTGCGCTCCGGCCTGGGTCGCTGGGCGTTCCATCAGGTCACGCAGCAAGGCGCGTTTGTCCTCCGGGAGGGCGTCACCGAGCACGATCTTCTGGTAGTCGGTGCCCAACGAGCGGGGCGTGGCGGTGTCGCGGGGATCACCTGGAGTCGCTTCCACGATCGCCGGTTCGGTGCGGTCCATGCGTGTGACGGTGTCGCCGAGGCCGCGCAGGTAATCCGTCAGTTGCTGCGGGCCGCCGAGGTCGCGGAGCAGGAGGTTGCCCGCGGTGCCGTCGCTGAATCGGATCGCCGCGTCGCACAACTGCCGGATCGTCATCCCTGTCGCCACGTGCTGGCTCGTGACGACGCCGCTCTTGAGCAGGTCCCCTTCGGCATACCGGACAAGGGTGTCCAAATGGGACATCGGATTGCGGTGCAGGACCGCGGCTGCGGCGAGGCCTTTGAACGTCGAGCAGAACGCGAACCGTTCGTCGGCCCGATGTGCGACGGAGGCGCCCGTGCTCGTGTTGAGCGCGAAGACGCCCAGCCTGGCGTCGTACTTCCGCTCCAGTGCGACCAGGTGTTCATCCGGCGCGGGCGGCGCTGCCGAGGTGGTTGCCGGTGGCGCTGACGGCGCGGACGGCGCTGGTGGCGCCGGAGTGGCTGGTGACGTGCACCCCGCCAGCGGAGTCAGCGCTGTCGCTGCGAGCAGGGTCCGGCGGGTGAGGGGACGCGGTGCGGCCATTGCGTCAACCTATCCAATCATCCCACGTTACCTTTGACGTTGTATATCGCGTTACGATATACTCCGTGTTGTGAGCAGTCGATCGATGTCGGAACAGGCCTTCCTGGTCCTGACGGCGTTGGCGGAGCGGCCGATGCACGGTTACGCGATCGTGCAGGCCGTGGAAACGACGTCGGAAGGCCGTGTGCGGTTGCGAGTCGGCACGTTGTACGGCGTACTGGACAGACTGGTGGCCGACGGTCTTGCCGAGCGCGACCGCGAGGAAGTCCACCAGGGCAGGCTGCGCCGCTACTACCGGCTCACCGACTCGGGTATCCAGGCGTTGGCCGCCGAGGTGAACAAACTCAGCGCCAACGTCCGTGCGGCCAGTTCCGTGCTCAGGGCATCGGGATTCGCGCCACTGCAGCTGGGAGGGCCGGGATGACGAGCAAGCTGGAACGACGCTACCGGGTGCTGCTCAGGCTGCTGCCCGGCTGGTACCGCGAGAAGCGCGCGGACGAGATGGTCGACACCTTCATCAGCGGTCGCCCGGACGACGTCGACCAGGAACACGGCTGGCCGGGCTGGGCGGAGGCAGGCGCGGTCGCGGCGCTCGCGGTCCGGACCAGACTGTCCGGTGCGGACGGTCCGCCGCGCGCGGTCGCGCTGGGCGGCGCTGTGCGACTGGTCGCCATGATCGGCCTGCTCGCCCACGCCGTGCTGTCGGTCGGCGACATCGTCCGGGCGGTCAGCACGCAGCTGATCCCGCCGCTCGGACTGGAGCCCACGTCCTACTTCTGGCGGTCCGCCGCGGGAGTCGCGGCTGTCGGCGCGTTCGTGTTGATCTTCACCCGCTGGCGTGGGACAGCGAAGGCGCTGGCCGTCACCGCTGTCGTGCCCACGCTGTTCGATCTCGTGATCACGCTCGGCTCAAGCCCGCCCGCGGACGCGGTGCTGTGGCAGCTGAGCGCTTTGGCGCCACTGTGGATCGCCACCATCTGCTTGTTCGTGGGATTCCACCGGGAAGCGCCCGTGCCGTGGCCGCGAGTGTGGGTGTGGGCGGCCGTGATCGGCGCGGCGGTCGTGCTCGCGTGGAACTGGTACGCCAGGTTCGTGGTCACCGACGTGGCCGGGCTGTGGCTGAACCCGTGGTCGCTGCAGAACTGGGTGATCGTGTTCGCCGGCCTGGCGGTGCTCGCGCTCGGCATCCCGCCGTACGTCAGGCTCGGTCTGGCGACCTACATCGCGCTGACCTTGCCGCAGGCGGCCGTCGCCGGGTTCCAGATGGCCGGCCTGACCTCGACCGGTGTACTGGTGTCGCTGGCGATCAGCGGAGTCACGTGCCTGGTGCTGGTCGGGATCGCGCTGGCGGTCACCGGTGCGCGCGGCCACCTGGCCCTGTCAGCCGGCGATGAACCGTTTCGCGAGGCCGTCTGATCCGGCGGCGAGCAGCGTGGTGTCCGCGCCGACGAGGATGAACGACGCGCCCGCGTCGAGATACCGCCGTGCCTGTTCGGGGTCGAAGGCGTTGACCCCGACAGGTTTTCCTTGCTCGCGTACGGCTTCGAGCGTGCGAAGCACGGCAGCGGTGACCTCCGGGTGGGTCTGCTGACCGAGCAGGCCCAGGGAGGCGGCGAGGTCGGACGGGCCGACGAAGACCCCGTCGACGCCGTCGACCGCCGCGATCTCCGACGCCGCTTCGACGCCCGCGACCGATTCGATCTGCACGCACAGCGAGACGAACTCGTCCGCCCGATCCAGGTAACCCGCCACGCGATTCCACCGCGCGGACCGCGACAAGGCGCTTCCGACGCCACGCACCCCACGCGGTGGATACCGCACGGCCCGCACGGTCTCCTCGGCCTGCTTGGCCGAATCCACCATGGGCACCAACAGGTTCTGCACACCCACGTCCAGCAACCGTTTCAGCACAACGGCATCGCCGACCGACGCCCGGACGACCGGGGTGACCGGATAGGCCGCGACCGTCTGCAGCAGCGTCAGCAGGGTTTCCAGGCTCAGCGGGGAGTGCTCGGTGTCGAGCAGCAACCAGTCCAGCCCGGCACCGGCGCAGATCTCCGCCGCGACCGTACTGCCCGAACAGACCCACATCCCCACCTGCGGGCGGGCCGCGTCCGACAGCTGGTCGCGGAACGTCGGAGCTAGGCGAACCGGCATGTGATGGCTCCCAGGTCGCGGTAGTCGGCCATGATCGTGTCGCCCGGCCGCACCCACATCGGCCGGGTGAACGAGCCCGCCAGCACGATCTCGCCCGGCTCCAGCCGGTCGCCGTGCTGGGCGAGTTTGTTCGCCAGCCACACCACGCCGTTGGCCGGGTGGTTCAGCACGGCGGCGGCGACTCCCGATTCCTCGATGGTCTCGTTGCGGTACAATAAGGCCGACACCCAGCGCAGGTCCACTGTGTCCACACTGACCGGGACGCCGCCGTACACCATGCCGCCCATCGCCGCGTTGTCGCTGACCGTGTCGACGATCGTGCGCCCGGCCATCTCGATCCGCGACGACAGGATCTCCAGCGCGGGCACGACGTACTCGGTCGCCCGCAGCACGTCGAACACCGTGACCCCGGGGCCTGCCAGCGCGTCCTTGAGCACGAACGCCAGTTCGACCTCGATGCGCACGTTCGAGAACCGGCTGTGCTCGATGACCGAGCCGTTCTCGTACACCATGTCGGCGAAGATCGCGCCGTAGTCCGGCTCGGTGATCCCGGTCGCGGCCTGCATGACCTTGGACGTCAGCCCGATCTTGCGGCCGACCGGGCGGCGACCGGCGGCGATGCCACGCCTGCGCCACTCGTTCTGCACCGCGTACGAGTCCTCGATGGTCATGTCCGGGTACCGGCCGGTCAACAGCGGCACGGTCGTGCGGGACGCCTCGGCCGCGGCCAGTTCGTCCGCGATGGCACTGATAGTCGTGTGGTCCAAGATGATCGCCCTACAACTGGTTGCCGAGTTTGAACTCGCCTTGTTTCCACTCGGGCATCGAGTCCTCGTCCTTGCGGGTGTACGAGAAACCGTCGGCACCGATGGTCACTTCCATCTCGCTGGAGTCGGTGCGCGCGACAACCGGCTGCGGTTTGCCGTCCAGGTCGAGCACGACCGACGCGTCCGTGTACCACGACGGCACGACAGGCGTACCCCACCAGTCACGGCGCTGGTTGTCGTGCACGTCCCACGTCACAACGGGGTTGTCCGGGTCGCCTGTGTAGTAGTCCTGCGTGTAGATCTCGATGCGGTGCCCGTCGGGGTCACGCAGGTACAGGTAGAACGCGTTGGACACGCCGTGCCGCCCGGGGCCGCGCTCGATGCGGTCGGACATGCGCAACGCGCCGAGTTTGTCGCAGATGGACAGGATGTTGTGCTTCTCGTGCGTGGCGAAGGCGACGTGGTGCATGCGCGGGCCGTCTCCACCGGTCATCGCCGTGTCGTGCACAGTGGACTTGCGGCGCAGCCAGGCCGCGTAGGTCGTTCCCTCGTCGTCCTTGATGTCCTCGGTGACGCGGAAAGCCAACGACTCCAGGTACTCCACCGCGCGCGGCACGTCCGGGGTGACCTGGTTGAAGTGGTCGAGCCGGACGATCGCGCCCGGCGTGTGCAGGTCGTAGCGCCACGCCAGCCGTTCGACGTGCTCGACGTCGTGGAAGAACTCGTACGGGAAGCCGAGCGGGTCCTCCACGCGCACCGAGTCGCCGACTCCCTTGGTGAAGCCCTCTTTCCGGCGTTCCACGCGACAGCCCAGCCCGGTGAAGAACGCCTCCGCCTTGTCCAGGTCCTCGGGGGCGCGCACCCGGTAGGAGAACGCCGCGACCGCCGCGACCGGCCCGACGCGCAGGACGAGGTTGTGGTGGATGAACTCCTCGAGGCCGCGCAGGTGGATGGTGGTGTCGTCCTCCTCGGTCACGACCAGGCCCAGCACGTCCACGTAGAAGTGCCGGGACCGCGCCAGGTCGGTCACCACGAGTTCCATGTACGCGCAACGCAGGATGTCCGGCGGCGGTGTACTCATGTCAGGCTCCTTTGCCGAACGTGGGGTTGCGCGGTTCGCCGAGGGTGATGTGCACGGCCTGCTGGTCGGTGTAGAAGTCGATCGACCGGTACCCGCCCTCGTGGCCGAGGCCGGAGGCCTTCACGCCACCGAACGGCGTGCGCAGGTCCCTGACGTTGTTGGAGTTGAGCCACACCATGCCCGCCTGGATCGACTGGGCGAACGTGTGCGCCCGTTTGAGGTCGTTGGTCCAGACGTAGGCGGCCAGGCCGTACTTGGTGTTGTTGGCCAGTTCCAGTGCTTCCCGCTCGGTGTCGAACGGCGTGATCGCGACCACCGGGCCGAAGATCTCCTCCTGGAAGATCCGGGCGTCCGGCTTGACGTCGGCGAACACCGTCGGCGCCACGTAGTTGCCGTCCGGGAGCCCGGCTGGTCGCCCCCCGCCGGCGACCAGCCGGGCCTCGGTCTTGCCGATCTCGATGTAGCTCATCACCTTCGCGTGGTGCTCGGGGTGCACGAGGGCGCCGACCTCGGTCGCGGGATCCTTCGGGTCGCCGACCACGACTCGCTTGGCCTGCGCGGCGTAGCGTTCGACGAACTCGTCGTACACCGGCCGCTGGACCAGGATGCGGCTGCCCGCCGTGCAGCGTTCGCCGTTGAGGGAGAACACACCGAAGATGGTCGCGTCGATCGCCGCGTCCAGGTCGGCGTCGGCGAAGACGACCGCGGGGGACTTGCCACCGAGTTCCATCGACAGGCCTTTGAGGTGCGGTGCCGCGTTGGCGAAGATGATCTCACCGGTGCGGCTCTCGCCGGTGAACGAGATCAGCGGCACGTCCGGGTGTTTCACCAGCGCGTCACCCGCTTCCTCGCCGATCCCGTTGACCAGGTTGAACACGCCCCGCGGCAGCCCGGCCTCCTCGAAGATGCCCGCCCACAGCGACGCCGACAAGGGGGTGAACTCGGCCGGTTTGAGCACCACGGTGTTGCCCGTGGCCAGCGCGGGGCCGAGTTTCCACGACTCCAGCATGAACGGCGTGTTCCAGGGTGTGATCAGCCCGGCGACGCCGATCGGCTTGCGGTTGACGTAGTTGACCTGGTGGCCGGGCACCTTGTACGCGTCGTCCGCCTGCGCGACGACGAGATCGGCGAAGAACCGGAAGTTCTCCGCCGCGCGCCTGGCCTGGCCGAGCGCCTGCGAGATCGGCAGGCCGGAGTCGAAGCTCTCCAGCTCGGCCAGCTGGGCGTTGCGTGACTCGACGATGTCGGCGATCCGGTGCAGCACGCGGGAACGCTCGCGGGGCAGCAGCGCAGGCCACGGCCCGTCGGTGAACGCGCGCCGCGCGGCGGCCACGGCCAGGTCGACGTCCGCCTTCTTGCCCGCCGAGGCTTGGACGTAGGTCTCGTTGGTCACCGGGTCGAGCACGTCGAAAGTGCTGCCGTCGGCCGAGTCGACGAACTGGCCGTCGATGTAGTGCCGGATCCGGTCGGGGAATTCGACGTTCACAGGGTCTCCTCGTACTTCGCGCGCCATTCGGCGTTCGGCGGGAACAGGCCTTCGACCGGGTTGCCCCGCGCGACCTGCCCGGCCACCCACTGGTCTTCTTCTTCCTGCGCCAGAGCGGCTTGCGCGACCTCCGCGGCGAGATGCGGCGGGATCACGATGACACCGTCGGAATCACCGACGATGACGTCGCCGGGCAGGACGGTCGCGCCGCCGCACGCGACGGCGACATCGACGTCCCACGGCACGTGCTTGCGGCCGAGCACAGCGGGATGCGGCCCCAGCGAGAACACCGGCAGCCCGGTCGCGGCCACCGCGTCGTAGTCGCGCACGCCGCCGTCCGTGACCACGCCCGCGGCGCCACGGCAGACGGCACGCGTCGCCAGGACGTCGCCGAGCGTGCCGGACCCCGTCTCGCCACGTGCCTCGATCACGATGACCTCACCGGCGCCGACCGTGTCGAACGTCTGCTTCTGCACGTTGTAGCCGCCGCCGTGGCTGGCCGACAGATCCTCGCGGTTCGGCATGAAGCGCAGAGTCTTCGCCGTGCCGACGATCTTGACGCTCGGGAGGTTGGGCCGGACGCCCTCGATGACGACATTGTTGAGGCCGCGCTTGCGCAGCTGCGCGGACAAGGTCGCCACCGGCGCCTGGCGGAGCTGGTCCCGCAGTTCGTCGGTGAGGGCGAACGGTTCGGGCAGACCGGCTGCCGCGCGTGATCCCCACGCCTCGGCGCGCTGGGTGTCGTCGCTCTTCGGCAGGGCACCGACATCCGAGAACGGTGTCGTGCCCTGGGTGACCGTGGTGACGAGCCGTCCGCTGCTCGCGCCCGCCGCGTCGACCTCGACCTCGACGACATCGCCTGGTTCGAGCACGGTCGAGCCCGCGGGCGTGCCGGTCAGGATGACGTCACCGGTCTCCAGGGTGAGGTGCTGGGACAGGTCGGCCACGAGCCGGGCCAACGGGAAGATCATCCCGGCCGTGGTGTCGTCCTGCTTGAGCTCGCCGTTGACCCAGGTCCTGATCCGGATCGCGGTGGGGTCCACCCCACGCGCGCCGATCAGGCCGGGACCGATCGGGGTGTAGCCGTCACCGCCTTTGGAGCGGACGTTCGAACCGCGGTCCGCCGCCCGTAGATCGTATATCCCAAGGTCGTTGGCGGCGGTGATCGCGGCGACGTGGTCCCATGCCCGCTCCGGCGGCACCCAGCGCGCCGGCGTGCCGATCACCAGCGCGACCTCGCCCTCGAACGCGAGCAGCTCGGTGCCGTGCGGACGTTCGACAACGCCGCCCGACCCGGCCAACGAGCTCGACGGTTTGAAGAAATATGAGGGTTGTGCAGGGCGGCGGCCACGCTGCTCGGCACGGGACGCGTAGCTGATGTGCACCGCGATGATCTTGCCCGGCCGAGTGGGCAGCGGTGTCGTCGCCTGATGGCCGTCCATCACTCTTGCTCCCGCCTTGACGCCAATTCAGACCAGATCGTATATGATCTGTGGGCGGGGTGACAAGCGGGAGATCGGCGTCCTCAGTGCTTCTCGGCGGTCCGGCGCAGGACGTCCCAGACGAACGCCACATCGCTGTGCTCGGTCGGCAACGCGCCGATGGAGACCCGGACCATCCAGCGCCCGTCGAGCTTCGACGGGGTCACGAACGCCGCCCCCGACGCGTTCACGGCGTCGGCCCAGGCGAGGGTGTGCTCGTCGAGCGCCTCGGCGTCCATGCCTTCCGGTTCGTACCGCAGGCAGACGGTCTGCAGGGGCACCGGAGCCAGCACACGCCAGCCAGGCGCGGCTTCCACCTGGTCGGCGAGCCACCGCGCGTTGGCCAGGTCCCGGCGCAGCCGCGCCTGGATCTCCGCGACGCCGTCGAGTCGCAACTGGAACCACAGCTTCAACGCGCGGAACCGGCGGCCGAGCGGGATACCCCAGTCCTTGTACTGCGTGACCGAGCCGTCCACGGTGGAACGCAGATAGGACGGGTTCGTGGACATCACGCGGACGAGGTGTTCCGGGTCGGCCACGTAGAACAGCGCGCAGTCCAGGACCGTGCCCATCCACTTGTGCGGGTTCCACGACAGCGAGTCGGCGCCGTCCAGCCCGTCGACCATCCACCGCATCTCCGGCAACAGCAACGCCGACCCGGCCATGGCGGCGTCGACGTGCACCCAGATGCCGTGTTCCCGGGCGATCGGGATGATCTCGGCCAGCGGGTCGATGGCCGTCGTGCCCGTCGTGCCGACACTGGCCACGATCGCGGCGGGGCGGTTGCCCGCGGCGACGTCCTTGGCGATCGCGTCCGCGAGGGACTGCGGGACCATCGCCCGGGTGCGCGGATCCGTCTCGACCAGGCGGAGGTTTCCGCTGCCGAACCCGGCGAGCGCGACCGCCTTGACGACCGACGAGTGCGCCTGCTCGGTGGTGTACACGGTGAGCGGCGCGGGCTCGGCCTGCAAACCGCCCGCTGTCTCGGAGAACCCGGTCGCGCGTTCCCGAGCGGCCAGCATGGCGACAAGGGCGGCGGTCGACGCGGTGTCGTGGATCGTGCCCTTCCACGTGGCGGGCAGGCCGGTCAGCTCACGCAGCCACTCGACGACCACCTCTTCCACCTCGGTCAGCGCCGGTGCGGACTGCCAGGTGATGCCCAGCGCGCCGAGCCCGGACGTGGCCAGGTCGCCGAGAACGGAACTGAGCGTGGCGTTGGACGGGAACCACCCGAAGTACCTGGGGTGCTGGTTGAGCGTGAGCCCGGGGACGACGACGTCGTCGAGGTCCTTGAGGACCGCGTCGAACGGCTCCGGCGACCGCGGCGGCGCCGACGGCAGTTTGCCCGCCACCTCGCCCGGCTCCACCTGCGCCTGGACCGGCCGGTCCGCCAGCGTGGCGCGGTAGTCGGCGATCCAGTCGACCAGTTCGTGCGCGGCGGCGCGGAATTCCTCAGGGGTCATCTCATAGCCTCGCTCCCGGGACGTGCGGGTTACTCTACAGAAGTAGAACCAAACGGGAAGTGATTCACTGTGCCGAGGCTGGTAGACCACGCGGAACGGCGGCGCGCGATCCTCGAGGTCACCTGGCGCCTGATCGCCGCGAAAGGCGCGGACGCCGCCACGATGCGCGAGATCGCACGGCAGGCGGGGTACGCCAACGGCGCGCTGTCCCACTACTTCCCCAACAAGGAAGCCCTCATCGAGGCCGCGTACGTGTACGTCTCCGAGCAGACCGACGAACGCACCCGCGCCGCGACCGTGGGCAAGCGCGGACTGGCCGCGCTGCGTGCGTTTCTCGTCGAACTCGTGCCGTCCGACGAGATCACCCGCCTCGAAGCGAAGATCGTGCTGCCGTTCTGGAGCCGCACCCTCACCGACGGCAGGCTGGCCCGGACCAACGACGCGCAATTGCAGCGCTGGCGCGATAAGTTGGTGGCATTGATCAAAGAAGGCCGGGAAGACGACGAAGTACGCACGATCGTCGCGAACGAGGTGATCGCGGAACAACTCCTGGCCATGGCCATGGGACTGCAGATACTGGGCCTGCTGCCGGAACACCCGACCAGCCGGGAACTCCAGTTGAGCCTGATCGACACCCACCTCACAGGCCTGAAGAGCCCTGAACCCGGTTCAGGCTAATAACATCCGACCCGACGGCCGATCTGGGACAGGAGAGACCGATGGACGAAACAAGGCCTCGCTACGCCGACGGCCCGTCGGTCGCGGCGGAGGTGGTCGTCGACGCCGCCGTCGCGGACGTGTGGCCGCTGGTCTGCGACATCGCCCTGCCGGCCCGTTTCAGCACCGAACTGCGCGCGGTGCGCTGGCTGGACGACGACACCGCGCCCCGCGTCGGCGCCCGGTTCCAGGGGACCAACGAGCACCCGGAAGTCGGGACCTGGCAGACCGTCTGCACGATCACCGAGTACGTGCCGCATGAGCGGATCACGTTCGTTGTCGAGGATGTCGACAATCCGACTGCTACGTGGCGTTTTGAACTTTCTCCGGCGGGTGGGGGGACTCAGTTGCGGCAGTGGGTGCGGATGGGGCCCGGTCCTTCGTTGCTGAACTACATCATCGACGAGAATCCTGATGATGAGCGTCAGATCGTTGCCGATCGGCTTGCTGATCTTCGGGCTAATATGGTTCGGACTGTTCGGGGTATCAAGGATTTGGCTGAGCAGCTCTGATTTTCGTCTGGCTTGTGGTTTTTTTGTGGTGAGTTCTTGTCGTGCTCGGGTTTTGCTTTTCGTTGTGGTTCAGCACTTTCCGAAGTGGCGGGGCTCTCCACGCCCACAAGCTTACGGCCATCCCCACCCCAGGTAAGATCGGCGCCGCTCCTGGGCTTTCGGGGTCTTTTCGGTGTACCTTTTCGCTTTTGGTTTTTCGTGCTTGGGCTTTTCGTCTGGTTTGCTTGTGGTTCGGTGGTTGTGGTGATCGTGGTGGCCTTTCGGGTTTTCCGGTGCTTTGCGTGCGTGTGCTTCTTCGGGTCTTCTTGGCTGGTTTGCCTGTGGTTGTGTGCGTGCTGTTCTGCTTCGGGTTGCCGGGTTGCCGGGTTGCCGGGTGGTCTTGGGTGCGGTCGTGCCGTTTCGATTTTGCGTGGTTTTGTTCCCTTGTGGCTGCGCTGCTCCCGGGTTCGGTGGTCGCGGGTGTGCCTGTGCCGCTCTGGGGTGCTTGGGTGGTTCGCGTGCGACCATGTCGCTCTGGTTGTCGGGTTTTGCCTCGTGCAACCCTCCGGTGAGTCGATGTGTTTGAGGGGTATGAGCCTGCCGAGCAGGAGCGACGATGACGCTCGCTTCGAAACGTTCGTGGCCCGGTCGAACGGGCCGCTGACTGGGCTGGCGTACCTGTTGTGCGGGGACCGGCATTTCGCCAATGACCTGGTGCAGAACTGCTTGATCAAGCTGTACCGGGTTTGGCCGAAGGTCCAGGAGTCCGCTTCTCTTGACGCGTACGCCCGCAAGATCCTGTTGAGGTGCTGGTTGAACGAGTGGCGTCGGCCGTGGCGCCGCTCCGAGGCGCGGGACGGTGTCGTTCCCGATCGTCCGTCGGTGGAGGGGGAGCCGGAGTCGCGGGTTGACCAAGCCCACCACAACGACGTGCTCCGTACCGCGTTGGCGCGGGTTCCCGCGCGTCAGCGTGCGGCGGTTGTCCTGCGGTACTGGTCGCAGTACTCGGTGGCCGAGACGGCAGCTGTCCTCCGGTGCTCGGAGGGGACTGTGAAAAGCCAGACAGCTCGTGGACTGGCTGCCCTGCGCGCGGCCATGGCTCAGCTCGACACCGCGACACTCGAGGAGTTGCACCTGTGATGGATGACAACCAGCGACTGACACACGGCCTTGAGCAGTTGGCCGACGAGGCCGAGCCGCGTCCAGTGGACGTGCCATCGGTCATCGGCAAGGCCAAGGCGCAGCAGAAGAACCGGCGCGCTGTGCTCGGGGTCGGCGGGGCGACTGCCGTCGTCCTGGCCGGGGCGCTTTTCACCACCGTCCAAGTCAGCGAGACCCTTCCCGTCGTCCCCGGCGTCCGGCCGACGTCCTCGACGCAGGGCACGCAGCCGCAACCGCCGAACCGGCAGCAGGTCCTGCCGATTGTCGACGCTCGATCGCAGAAGCTGGACAGCCAGCTCGTCGCGGCCAAGGCACAGTTGATCCCCGCCGAGTTCACCGCGGGCGACAACCCGGCCAACCCGATCCAGCACCCGCTCAGGTTCAGCGGGTCACCAGGGCCGAAGGGCGAGGTCAACTACACCGCCCAGGCTCTGCTCACCAACGCCCAGGGCACCGCGACCTTCCAGATCTGGGTGCTCAAGAACCAGCCGGGCACTGAGCTCGGCCACTACTACGGTCAGCACTTCGGCCCGTGCGCGCAAGGGGAATCGAACTGCGTGCGCCGGACGCTGCCGGACGGCACTGTGGCGGCGGCACGGCCTGATTCCCGCCCACCCGGGCTGACGCTGAGCAGCGTCATGAGCGCGCAGCGACCGGACGGCACCTACATCCAGGTGGTCACCAACGTGGGGGAGCGGACCTCACCGAAGCCGCTCGCCATCCCGCCGTTCGACGCGGAGCAGCTGTTCAAGTTCGCGACCGCGTTCACCTGGTGACCCACCGGACCGGGAAGACGCGCAGCTGGAGCATCGCGGCGAACCGGGCTTCCGGGTCCGCCAAGTCGATTCCGCTGATCTCGGTCAGCCTGCGCAGCCGGTAGCGGAACGTGTTGGGGTGGACGTGGACCGCCGCCGCGGCGGCCATGACGTCGCCGAACGCGTCAAGCCACGCGCACAACGTGTCCACCAGGTTCGTGTTGTGTTTTTCGTCGTACGCCACAAGGTGCGCGACAGGACCGGTCACCTGCCCGCCCCGGGCGGTGACGAAGTCACGTAGTTCCATGACGAGGGCCTCGACGTACACGTCTGCGAGGCGAGCCACACGGCGGCCGGTCGCATTGCCGGTACGCAACACCTGAACCGCGCGATCAGCGCTCGCGCGAGCCTGCGCCAGTCCCGTCACATCCGTGACGACCGGCCCAATCCCGATATACACAGGTGTTCTGTGGCCGATGCGGTCGAGGAAGTCCGTGGCGACACGGATTCCGTGCCCGTCGTCGCCGCCCGTCACAGGCAGCAGTCCGTACGCCACATCACTGAGCAGTGCTACCGCGCACCGGGGGTGCACTGCGCTCAGGTGCATGGCGAGGCCGTCGGCCAGTCGCTGTCGTTCGTTCAGCTGCGCCGCGTCCACCGCTTGCCCTGGTTGGACTGTCGTCATGGCCAGCACGACCACCGGCAGGTCCGCCAGGCCGAGCCGGGTCATCGCCTCGTGGGCTCCGCCACCGCCTTCCAGCGCGGTGGCGAGCAGGTCACGCCGCAGGCGCCGTTCCACGTCGGCGCCCGCACGGATTCGCAGGAGGTGCAACGCAACGAGGTTGGCTCCGGCACGCAGTGCCTGCGCCCGTTCGGTGCTGAGCGGGCCAGGCACCGCGGCCCAGATCGAGCCGAGGAACTCGTCACCCGCGCGGACGCGTACGGCCACGCGGGGCACGACGAAATCCTCGAGTTCGGCGAGTGGCTTGATGTACACGGGCTCGTCGCTGGTGTACAGCGCGCGGAACACGCCGCTCTCGGTGAGCATCCGGGAGTACTTCGCCGGCACCTGGCGGCCGAGGATCGTCTCCACGCGCGACTGGTCCGCCTCGTCCTGGCGGCCGGAGAACGCCAGGACACGGGAACTGCGGTCCTCGATCGTGATCGGGGCGTCGATCAGCGCCGCGACCGCGTTGGCGACGGCGAACAGGTCACCCAGCGTCTCCGGTCCCGCGTCGCCGACGTCGTCCTCGGCCAGCAGCGACCGCAGCAACGCGGCCAGTTGCGTCCAGGACGCGCCCCTGGCCAGCGCCAGCACGGCCACACCGGACTCCTCGGCTGCCGCGGCGAGTTCGGGCGTCCGCCGCACGGGCGCGCGCAGCACCAAAGCCGAGGCGTGGGACTGGCCCAGCGACCGCAGCAGCGCCACGACATCCGCGGGGTCGTTGACACCCACACCCAGCACCAGCGAGCGCTCGGGCAACGCGGTCTCGTCGAGCGGGTCGTGGATCACGACTCCGCCGACGGCTCCCGGCCTGTCCGCTGTGCCGTGGACCAGTTCGAGCAGCGTCGTGCCCAGGTCGTCGAGCACCCGGCCGAGGCTGGTGTGCGGTCCGCGTGTCATCCCGTCCACTGTCGTTCCTAGGCAGGCAGCCAGTCCACCTTGGACGTTACCTTGTCCAGCTCGGCCGGGTCGGGCGTCACGCCGATCCCCGGCCCCGGCGGCACGGCGAGGTGGCCGTCGTCGAGCACGAACGGTTCGGTGATGTCCGTGCGGTAGTAGCGGTCCGACGCGGACGTGTCGCCGGGCACGGTGAACCCCGGCAACGCGGCCAGCGCCACGTTCGCCGCCCGCCCGATCCCGGTTTCGAGCATCCCGCCCGCCCAGACCGGGACGCCGTTCGCCGCGCACACGTCGTGGATCCGGCGCGCCTCCAGGTACCCACCGACCCGGCCCGGTTTGATGTTCACGATCCGGCACGCGCCGAGCCGGATCGCGTCGGCCGCCGACCGCGCCGACGTGATCGACTCGTCGAGGCAGACCGGGGTCCTGAGCACCTTGGCCAGCTCCGCGTGCCCGAGCACGTCCTCCTCGTCCAGCGGCTGCTCGATCAGCAGCAGGTCGAACGGGTCGAGCCCGGCGAGGTGCCGCGCGTCGGCGACCGTGTACGCGGTGTTCGCGTCGACCTGCAGCAGCACGTCGTCGCCGAACCGCTCCCGCACCGCGCGCACCGGCTCGACGTCCCAGCCCGGTTCGATCTTCAGCTTGATCCGCAGGTATCCGGCGTCGAGGTAGCCGCCGACCGCGTCGAGCAGTTCGCCGATCGAGTCCATGATGCCGACCGACACCCCGCACGGGACACGGTCGCGCACCGCGCCGAGTTCCCGTGCCATGGACCGGCCCTGTGCGCGCAGTTCGGCGTCCAGGACCGCGGTCTCCAAGGCTGCTTTGGCCATCCGGTGGCCCTTGAACTTGGCCAGCGCGGGCCCCACGGCGTTGCCGTCCAGTTCGGGCAGCGCGGCGACCGCCGGGATGAGGAACCGGGTGAGCACGTCGGCGGCCGCGTGGACGTACTCCGACGAGTACAGCGGATCAGACATGGCGACGCATTCGCCCCAGCCCTCGGCCTCGCCGGTCACCGCTCGCAGCAGCAGGACCTCGCGGGTGGTCTCCGTTCCGAACGAGGTGCGGAACGGCGCAACGAGCGGCATGCCGATCAGCCTGAGTTCGACGCCTGCCAGTTTCATCGACTGTCCTTTCTGGTCACCCGGTACCGGCCGGAGCGGTCGAACCCCGTGACGCGGGCGCCTTCCGCGAGCAGCGTGCCGAGCACGTCGCGGACGGCCAACCGCCATCGGCTGGCGGTGGCCGGGTCGCTCACGCGCAACGACTCGATGTCCCGCGGGATGGCCACCAGCAGTTCCGTTCCGGCCATCGTGCCGATGACCGGGCTCTCGTCGCCCGAGCGGTCCAGCGCGATCACGGCGGCCGGTGGATCGCCTGCCGCCGTGATCGGGGAGTCGAGGTCCCAGCACGCGAGCAGCCGGTCGCTCTCGTCGTCGCCGTTGATCCCGTCGCGCATGCCGCCGTAGAAGTTCGGCAGGTACTGGGCCGGTGCGGCGCCGAGCTTGGCGATGTTGAAATACGCGTTGCGGCTGACCAGCGGGTCGAACGTCCAGTGGATCTCGGTCAGCCCGCGCCGCAGCGCCCACGAGCGTTGGTGCAGCTTCAACGCGAAACCGACACCGCGCCGCGTCACGGCACCGGACACGCCGGCGACGTGGCTGTGCAGCACGACTTTCCCAGTCATACCGAGGAACCCGACGCACGCCCCGACCATCTTGTCCCCGTCGAACGCCCCGGCCACGTAGTTGCCCGCCTTGGTCAAGGCGCGCAACAGTTCCGTCGTCACCGGCGGGTTCGACGGGTCGGGCCGCCAGATCTCGTCGAACAGGTGGTACACGCTGTCCAGGTCGGCGAGGTCGGTGAGCTCACGGACAACCACCCCGGCTGCCCGTGCCGCGGCCTCGCTGTCGAACGGGTCGGTCACTTCGCGGTCCCCTCGAGCAGATCGGCGATCAGGGCCGCGACCAGGTCCGTCCGGCCGGGCAGTTCGGACACGAGCACGTGTTCGTCGTCCGCGTGCGCCCCGCCGCCGACGGCACCCAGCCCGTCGAGCGTCGGGATTCCCATCCCCGCGGTGAAATTGCCGTCCGAGCCGCCGCCGACGGCCGTGCTCGTCAACGGCGGCAACCCGAGTTCCGCGGCCAATGTGGACGCCCGCGCGAACAGGTCCGCTGACGCCGTCGTTTCCAGCGGCGGACGGTTCGGCCCGCCGAGGACCTCCAGCTTCGCGCCGTCCAGCACAGGCGTGAGCTCCTTCATCGCCGCGTCGACCCGTTCCTGCTCAGCCACGGTCCGTGCCCGCACGTCCACCGCGACCTCACCCAACGCCGGAACAGTGTTGGTCGTGGTCCCGGCCGACAGCAGCGTGGGCGTGACGGTCGTGCCCAGAGCGTCGTCGCCCAGCTCGTTCACCGCCAGGATCTGCTGTGCCAGTTCCACCGTCGCGTTGACGCCCCGCTCAGGTTCCAGGCCCGCGTGCGCGGCCAGACCGTGCGCCCGGACGGTGTACCACGAGCCACCTTTGCGTTCGGTCTTCAACGCCCCGCCGTCGGCGGACGCCTCCAGGACGAGCGCCGCGACACAACCCCGCGCCTCGGCCTCGATCAACGCCCGCGAACTCGGCGAGCCGATCTCCTCGTCGCCCGTGATCAGCAACGTCACCCCGGCGCGGTCGGCCAGACGGGCGATGGCGTGGAATGCCATCACCACACCGGCTTTCATGTCGAAACACCCCGGTCCACGCATCACGCCGCCGGTCACGTCGAACGGGTGCGTGGCCAACGTACCCAACGGCCACACCGTGTCGTGATGGCCCAGCACGAGCACACGGGCAGGCCCGTCGCCGAAACGCCACCGCAGATGCGTGCGCCCGTCCACCACGATCCGCTCAGGCTCGGCCCCCACCAGCCGTGTGCCCACGCGCGCGACCACGTCCGCGCTGGCGGCGACGGCGGCCAGGTCGGTCGACGGCGACTCGCACGTCACCAGTTCCTCGATGTCGGACACCATGTCCATGTCAGCTCACTTTCGGTGTGGCACGGGCCTCGTGGTGCACGTACCGCTCGCCCGTGGCGAGGTCGTAGAACGTTACCGGCATCCACGCGCCCACGGCCGGTTCCATGACCAGGAACTGGTCCTCGTCCACCGGCACCATCGTGTACTCGTGCACTGTGTCGGGCAGCATCTCGGCCAGCGGCCCGGTCACGGTCGTCCGCAGACGCAGACTGTCGCCGTCCCTGAACACCTCCATGCTTGTGCTCGCCCGTTCGTACGTGCCGACATGGCGGTCCAGGCCGACCCTGACCGGCCGCGCGGGCGGCCGGAGCGGCTCGGGCATCCGGACACCGGCCAGTTCGGCGAAGATCTCCCGGAAGAGGTCCTCGTAGTCGTCGCGGTCGGCCTCGGCGTCCGTGGTGCGCAGGACGTGGAGGCATCTGTCCCCGTCCGGTGACAGGGCTGGGTGCCCCGGCACAGCGAAAGTCGGCACGTCGTCGACGCGCGGGTGTGTGCTCACCCCACAACCCTGCCCTGCCTGGTCGCGGCTGTCTTCGTCGCTTGTGACAAGGTCTGCGCGGCCACCTCGTAGGCCGCTCCAAACGTTGGGGCTGTGCGAAGACCGCGAACGCGGGTCCACGGCGGGCGGATGAACGACGAGTTCGGCTCGGTGCTGCCCGCTGGCCGGACCGAATGCCTCGAACCGGATCCGCGCTCGCACGAGGGCTACCACCGGCTCTACGTCCTCAATGGACGGCTACGGGTGGTGCTCGGTGAGCAGGATCTCGTGCTCGCCGCCGATGAGGTGGTCGAGTTCGACACCCACCTGCCGCACTGGTTCGGCAACGCCGATGAGCCACCGGCGGAGCTCCTGGCCATCCTCGGCCCGCGGGGTGAGCGTTTCCACATCAGGGGAGCGCTGCCGGCGTGACTGACGAACGCCTGGTCGCGGCGGTCTGAGCGCTGCCAGGCCGGGGTGACACGCAAGAACGTTCGATTCTTATTCTTGAATCATTCCAGAAAACAGGGCAGACTCTGGACGTGCCCACGACTTCGGACTTCGAGCGACTGTTGCGCGACGCCGCGTTGCGTGTGACACGCCCTCGGATAGCCGTGCTGTCCGCGGTGCACACCCACCCCCACGCCGACACCGATTCGATCATAGGGGTCGTGCGTGACGAGCTCGGTGGGGTATCCCACCAGGCTGTCTACGATGTGCTGCGCGCGTTGACTACCGCGGGTCTGCTCCGGCGCATCGAGCCACCGGGCTCAGTCGCACGTTACGAGGCCCGGGTAGGGGACAACCACCATCACGTCGTCTGCCGGTCGTGCGGAGCCATCGCCGACGTCGACTGCGCCGTGGGTCCCGCACCCTGCCTGACCGCCTCCGAGGCCCACGGCTTCGTCATCGACGAGGCCGAGGTCGTCTACCGGGGCCTGTGCCCCGACTGTTTGCTCGCACCCAGTTCCTGAACACCTGGAAGGATTCCCGTGTCTGACAGCCCAGACGCCAAAGTCGGCGAGATGAACGTCCCGGAGGCGGGCGGGTGCCCGGTGAGCACCGGGCGTTTCAGCCACCCCACCGAGGGCGGCAGCAACCGTGACTGGTGGCCGAACCGGCTCAACCTCGCGATCCTGCGCAAGCACGCGACCGCCTCCAACCCGATGGACGCGGACTTCGACTACAAGGCCGCGTTCGCCACCCTCGACCTCGACGCGCTGGCGCGGGACGTCGACGAGGTGCTGACCACCTCGCAGGAGTGGTGGCCCGCCGACTTCGGCAACTACGGCCCCTTCATGATCCGGATGGCGTGGCACAGCGCGGGCACGTACCGCGTCGAGGACGGCCGTGGTGGCGCCGGCGCGGGCATGCAGCGGTTCGCCCCGCTCAACAGCTGGCCGGACAACGGAAACCTGGACAAGGCACGCCGTCTGCTGTGGCCGGTCAAGCAGAAGTACGGCAGCAAGATCTCCTGGGCCGACCTGATGATCTTCGCGGGCAACCGGGCGCTGGAGACCATGGGCTTCACCACCTTCGGCTTCGCCGGTGGCCGCGCCGACGTGTGGGAGCCGGACGAGGACGTCTACTGGGGCCCGGAGCGCACCTGGCTCGGCGACGAGCGCTACACCGGTGACCGGCAGCTGGAAGGCCCGCTCGCGGCCGTCCAGATGGGCCTGATCTACGTCAACCCGGAGGGCCCCAACGGCAACCCGGACCCGCTGGCCTCCGCGCGTGACATCCGCGAGACGTTCGGCCGGATGGCCATGAACGACGAGGAGACCGTCGCGCTGATCGCCGGTGGGCACAGCTTCGGCAAGACCCACGGCGCGGCCGACCCCGACAAGTACGTCGGTGCCGAGCCGGAGGGCGCGGCCATCGAGGAGCAGGGCCTCGGCTGGCGCAACAGCTTCGGCTCCGGCAAGGGCGCCGACGCGATCACCAGCGGTCTCGAGGTCATCTGGACGCCGACCCCGACCCAGTGGAGCAACTGGTTCTTCCACAACCTCTTCGAGTACGAGTGGGAGCTGACCAAGAGCCCGGCAGGCGCCAACCAGTGGACGCCGAAGAACGGCAAGGCGCGCAACACGGTTCCGCACCCGGAAACGGGCAAGCTCACCCAGACGCCGTCCATGCTCACCACCGACCTCGCGCTGCGCTTCGACCCGGTCTACGAGCAGATCTCCCGCCGGTTCTACGAGAACCCGGACGAGTTCGCGGACGCCTTCGCCCGCGCCTGGTTCAAGCTGACCCACCGCGACATGGGCCCGATCCAGCGCTACCTCGGCCCGCTCGTGCCGCAGGAGGAGCTGATCTGGCAGGACCGCGTGCCCGCCGTCGACCACCCGCTGATCGACGACAGGGACATCGACGGCCTCAAGGCCAAGATCCTCGAATCGGGCCTGACGGTGTCGGAGCTGGTGTCCACCGCGTGGGCGTCGGCGTCGACCTTCCGCGGCAGTGACAAGCGCGGTGGCGCCAACGGTGCCCGCATCCGCCTCGAGCCGCAGCGCGGCTGGGAGGTCAACCAGCCGGACGACCTCGCGCGGGTGCTGAGCACGCTCGAGGGCATCCAGGAGTCCTTCAACGGCGCCCAGTCCGACGGCAAGAAGGTCTCGCTGGCCGACCTGATCGTCATCGGCGGCGCCGCCGCCGTCGAGCAGGCCGCCAAGGTCGCCGGGCATGAAGTCACCGTGCCGGTCACCCCCGGCCGCACCGACGCCACGCAGGAGCAGACCGACGCCGAGTCGTTCGCGCCGCTGGAGCCGACCACGGACGGCTTCCGCAACTACCGCGGCAAGGGCAACCGGCTGCCGTCGGAGTACGCGCTGATCGACCGCGCGAACCTGCTCACGCTGACCGCGCCGGAGACGACCGTCCTCGTCGGCGGCCTGCGTGTGCTCGGCGCCAACCACCAGCAGTCGGAGAACGGCGTGTTCACCGACACGCCGGGCGCGCTGACCAACGACTTCTTCGTCAACCTGCTGGACATGGGCACGGCGTGGCAGCCCACGTCCGAGGACGCGGAGACGTTCGAGGGCCGTGACCGGCTCACCGGTGAGGTGAAGTGGACCGGCAGCCGGGTCGACCTGGTCTTCGGCTCGAACTCCGAACTGCGCGCCGTCGCCGAGGTGTACGCCGGCTCCGACGCCAAGGAGAAGTTCGTGCGCGACTTCGTCGCCGCCTGGGCCAAGGTGATGGACCTGGACCGCTACGACGTGGCGTGACCGGATGACCGCGACGCCCCGGGCCTGTTCGACAGGCCCGGGGCGTTCTCGTTCGCGTCAGCCGACGCGCAGGTCGTCGATCGCCCAGTACCAGTTGTTGCCCGCGTTGTGGTAGCGGAACTTCACCACCATCGAGGTCGCGCCCGCGGGCACCGTCACCGGCAGCGACTCGACCTTGGCGCGCGCGTCCGCGGAGTACCGCTTGACGAGCTGGTCGGCGCCCCCGTTGAACGACACCGACACGTCACCGGTCTGCGAACCTTCCTGCAGGTAGTGCGTGACGTAGTCGAGCCTGACCGTGGATCCCGCGGTGACGCGGTAGGCGGGGGAGACCAGCGTCGAGTCGAAGCTGGAACCACCGGACTTGTCGTCGAACTCGTCGGAGTCGGCGACCGCGAACACGCCACGGGTGCGCAACGCGTTCTCCCGTTCCTGGCTCGCCTGCGCACGCGTCCAGAACTCGTCGGTCGTGAACGACCAGCCGCGCCACTCCGTCACGCCACCGGACGGCATCCTGCTGCGGTCGACCGACCAGCCGGTGGGCGCGGTGTGCGTCCAGCCCTTGACCGTCGCGGGAATCCCGGTCTCGTCGACCCTTGTGGACAGTGCACCGGACAGCGAGTCGAACGCGTCCGTGGCGCGCACGGAAACCGGCTTGCTGTCGAGCTTCCACGCCGGATCAGCCGCGACACCCAGGTGGTTGAACACGGTCGCGGACACGTCGGCCAGTCGCGTGTCGATCGGCCGCCCGCCCGCCGCTGTCCCGGAGCCCTTGGCGAGCACGAACGTGCGCCGCTCGTCACCCACCCCGCAACCGCCGTGCCCGCCACCCGGGTTGGTGTGACCATGGTCCGTGGCGACCACGACGAGCCAGTCCTCGCCCGCGTACGTCGGCCGTGCCTTGATCGCGCCGAGCAACTGCCCGAGTTGCGCGTCCTGCTTCTCGATCGCGGCGATGTACGGCGCACCCGTACCACTGGCGTGCGCGACCACGTCGGTGTTGCCCAGGTACACAAAGGACGCGTCCGGGTTGCCGTCACGCAGGTTGCGCACGGTGTCCGCGGTGATCTTCTCGTCCGACACCACGTACCCGTCGCGGTCGCCGTCGTAGGTGACGCGGGTGTCGATGGCCGTCGAGAACGTGCCCTGGGAGTGCAGCACGGTCCAGTCAACCGCCGAATAGGTCCGGTACGCCGAGTTCACGCGCTCCAGCCGGGTCAGGAAATCCGGGTAGGTGGCGTACTGCTTGCCCGCGAAGGAGTTGTCCTTGACGCCGTGCTTGTCCGGCCACACACCGGTCGCGATCGTCGACCAACCCGGGCCGCTGGAGGAAGCGGCGACCGACGGGCAGTACAGCAGGCTCTCGCCGAGCGAGCCGTCCGCCGCCAGCGCGTCCAGGTTGGGCGCGTTCGCTGTCACCACCTTGGCCCAGTTCAGACCGTCCATGCCGACCACGAGCACCTTCTTCACCGGCGCCGCCGGTAGTGCCGCGGCGGTGGACGGCGCGGTGACCGCGGCTGCGGCGATGACGCCGGACAACGCGAGCGAGAATGTTCTCGCCCGGAGACGCACACGCATGGTTTCTCCTCTGCTGCAGGACATGAGGCTGGGACTGCCGTCCCAGCGAAACCACTTACCGTGAACGCGCCGGTGCTGTCGAGTGACTGGACTGTGCCGAACACCTGAACTCGCCAGGAGCATGTCCGGACATCGCCTCCGTGCGCAGAACCCGCCAGCAGAGATAGGCACAAAGGCCCGTTGCGGGCGTGTTGAGCAGTGTGCTGGCAATCCCGAGCGCGACCACCTGATCAGCCAGGTACAGCGGCAGTTGCACGGCCGTGGCGATGACGAACTTCGCCAGGAACACCGCCGTGCACAGTTGATAGCGCCGCCGACGCACCGGATCCCGGCGCCAGGCAAGGCGTTCACCGCGCACAGTCCCGACCGCCAGCCCGACCATGGGGCACCGCACCAGCATGGACAGCAGGGCGATCGTTCCGCCGCACGCGCCCATCACGATGCCGATGAGGTAGAAGTCCACACCCCGCCCGGTGCTGCCGGCCAGCAACGCCGACAGGCCGACCATGACGAGCCCGACGAACGCCTGCCAGGACTTCCCGCCGGTGCACACCCGGATCACGGCGACGACCAGGACACCGCCGAGCGCGATCAACGCCGAGGTCCCCACGTGCTCGGTGATCAAGTAGGCGATCACGAACAGCGCGCGTGACGCGACACCCTCGGCGACCGTACGCCAACCACCCAACGCCTCGAACAGGGACAGCGTCCTGCCTGTCAGCGCGGCGAACTTCATACGGCACCGACGGGCTGCGGGAAGTTGTCCCGGCGCATCGCGTCCTCGTAGGCGCCGATCGCGCCGGGACCTCCGCGGACCAGGGCGTCACGCAGGCGGTGCGCGTCCTGCATCGCCAGGTTGCCGCCGAAACCCGGCGCCAGGTGGATCGCGTCGCCGATGAGCGTGACAGGGCCGGCGGGCCACGGTGGCATCGGCGGGATCACCCCGATCCGCAGCTCGGCCGTGACATCCGGCCATGCTTCGTCGATCACCAGCCGCAGTACCGGGTGCTGCGGGATGGACGCTTCCTTGGTGAACGGCAATGCCCACATGAGGTAGTCCTCGGCGTCGTCGACCGCGGGGGAGCGAAGCGCCGGCAGCCACCGGTCCCGTGCGGCGGCAGGGGTTTGGCTGAATCGCAGCACGCCCAGCGCCATGGCCGCACCACGCACGTTCACGCTGGTGGCGTTGTGGCCGATCAACGCGGGCAGCCCGGTGCCGGCCACGGCCCGCAGCGGTGTCGCGCCCATCAGCATGCGTTTGCCCGTGTCGATCACCTGGACGTGCGGCAGGTACTGGCTGCGCACGGCCGACCCGATTCCGTCCGCGCCGACCAGCACGTCCGCGGTGTCGGTGCTGCCGTCGGCGAACCAGGCCCGGACCGTCCCGCCGGCACGCTGCTCGAACCGGGTGAACTCGGCGCCGAACCGCACGTGATCCTCCATGCCGGTCGACAACACCGCTCGCAGCAGTGGCCGGTGGACCTGTCTGCCCTTCCTGGCACGGTTTTCCGGCTGGGCACTGACCGTCAGCTCGCCGTCTGCCTCGGACAGGGACAACGTGTGCTCCCGCTGTCCACCGGCGGTGGCCTCGACCATCGCCGCGTGGCCCGGCGGCAGACACGCCCGCATCGCGGTCAGCGCCCGGTCGTCGAAGTGCAGGCTGACGCCCTGCGGTCGCCCTGTCGCCTGGTCGCGTTCGTACACCACGACGTCCACCCCCGCTCGGCGCAAGCCGTGGGCCAGCGTCAACCCACCGAGTCCCGCGCCGATCACCATCACCCGCATCGCCTGGCACCCCATTCTTCATCGCTTGGTGAAGTTCACGGTAGCGCGGGCCGGACCCGAATCTCCACCAAGTGATGAAGAAATTTCCGATAGACTCGGCCCGCGATGACAGAGCACGGTTCCTCCGGCCGCCCGGGTCGCTGGCGATCAGGCGCGCAGAGCAGACAGCGGATCCTGGACACAGCCCGTTCGCTGTTCCGCCAGCACGGCTACGGCGGCACGACAGTGCGCGCGGTGGCCGCCGCGGCGGGCGTGGACCCGGCGATGGTGTTCTACTTCTTCGGCACCAAACAGGGCCTGTTCGCGGCGGCGGTGGACATCTCGGCCGAACTGCCGCCCGCGGTCGAGGAGATCTTCGCGGGCGGACTGGACGGCATCGGCGACCGGATCATCCGGACGCTGGTGGAGAACATGGACAAGTCCGACCGCGCGCCGCTGGCGACGCTCACCCGCTCGGCACCCACCCACAACCAGTCCGAGGCGTTGCTGCGCGAGTTCATCGACCGGGAGATCAGCGGCAGGCTACGGGCGTTGCTCGACACACCCGACGCCGAGATGCGCGTCGCGATGGTGAACGTGCAGTTGCTCGGGATCGCCGTGGCCCGCTACATCGTGCGAATCGAGCCGGTCGCCTCTTCGTCGACCGGCGAACTGGTGGCGCGCTTCGGCGCACTCGTACAGCACTGCCTCACCGGTGAACCGTCTTGAGCAAGGTGTCCAGCTGCCTGGCCAGCCTCGCCGAATCGGTCGGGGCTATCGTGGTCCACGACTCCCCGGACGAACTGCGGTGCTGCTCGGCGAGATAACCGCCGGTGTCGTTGGCCCACCAGCCGATCACGTGATCGCCGCGGACCATCCGCCGGTCCCGTGCCGCGACGGCGACGCCGAACTGTGCCGTGCTGACGACGTCGGTGTTCATCGACGCGACCAAGTGAGCGACAGCGGGGGAGACCCCGGCGTGGCTCAACGCCGATCCGAGCGCTGCCGCGTCGCCGTCGACCGTGCTCGCCGCGGCCAGCAACGCATCCGTCGGCAATGAAACGGAACGGCCGTGCCCTTCCCGCAGAACGGGTAACAGCGCGACCGCCTGCGCGGCGAGCCCGCTCGGCTGGATCCGCCGGACGACGACCTGGTCCCCGGTCACCACCAGCTTGACCGCTCGGCGGCCCGCCACCGCCAGCACAGCATCCCGGCGCGCGTCGACGTGGCAGATGGCGTCGATGAGGTAGTGCGGCTGATCCAGAACACGCAACGCGATCGCCAGCCGGTCGTCGACCTCGTCTCGATGGTCGAGCCACCCGTCCACGCGCAGACGCTCGGTCGCCCGCTGTGTCTCGGCCGCCCTTGCCGCAGGGTCGAACGCCCCGTGCGGCAACGTGATCACAGCGGGGAGGTGGATGTCCATGCGGTCGCACAGCAGCCGGACGGCGAAGGCTGACAGGCGGGCGATGAAAGCCACGGTCCGCTATGGACGGTCTTCGCCGATCACGGGCGGGGACACTGGCGGATGGTCGTCGCCGAGGTGGTCCTCGAGCAGGATGTACTTGCGGTCGTGGTCCTTGTCCTCATCCTGGCCACGCCCGGCCGTGGGGACGAAACCCGGCGTCATCCCCGTGCCTCGCCCGGGGACCGCACCGCCGCCGCGGCCTTGCGCGCCCGATTGGGGGACACCGGCGACTGCGGCGCCGCGTCCCGGTTGGTCACTGCGAGGCCGTTCTCCCAGGTGGGGCACTGCCGGGGTTCCGCTTCCGAATGGTGTCGCCGGTGTTGAGCCACGGCGGCTCGGCGTCTCCTGTCCATCCCCGCCCACCAGGGCGAGGCCGTCGTAGCCGTGGGAACCCGCTGGGGGAGCAACGAATTCCTGGGGCACGACGGCGTCTTGCCCTGGCGTGTCCACTCTGCCTGACGTCCCCGCGCCTGCTGGTCTCGCGTCGGGTGCTCTCGTGCCAGTGGGGTGAGTCGCAGTCACCGCTGTGTCGCTCCCGGGCGGTGCAACAGCGGCGGTGGCCGGCCGCGCGGGCTGCTCAGTGGTCGCCGGTCGCACGTCGTGACCTTTCGTCCTGATCGGAACGACCGTGCCTGGCCCAGCGATGGCGGGTTGCGTCGTCCCCACCCGGTCCGGCACGTCGGGGTAGGCGGGCATCGCCGCGACGAAATCCGCCGTGGACGACTCGTACGCGGCCATCACGTCAGCGGCCTGCTGGTGCGCGGCCATCGCCTGCGCCTGCGCCACCACCACGTCCACGATCACGTTGGTGGCAGGCATGCCCTGGCCCGGCGCGATGTCGGGCAGGCTGACCGGCTCCGGCATCGCGTTGCGGGCGTCCACATAGGCGTTCGCCAAGTGCATGCTCTGCGCGCGGGCGACGATCGTGGCCACCGAGGCAGCACTCGCCCAGTCCGCGGAAGCCCGGATCGTGGCCGCGGCACCGTCCGCGGCCACACCGGTCCAGTCCGCGGCCAGGGCCGCGAGGTGACTGCTGATATTGCTGTGCACCGACTGCAGAACGGTGTTGGCTTCGTCGTAATAGGACATGGTGTCCTCACCCGCCTGCACTCCGGCGCCACCGTGGATGTTCTCGTACAACTGTCTGTGCGGTTTGTCGAGCCAGTTCCGTGCGGTCATCGTTCCTCCCCGGGACGATTCGCGGTTGGTCAGCGAGCCAGCAGATTCCCGACAACGGCATCGGCCACTTGAGCCGTTCGTCTGCACACTTCCGCCTTGCCGAGCCGGGCCCCGTCCTCGCGGTAGGTGACGTGCGCGACTTGTCCGTCCGCGACATCGACGACCACCACGCAGAAGACATAACTCGTCGGCAACAATTCGGTGAACACTTCGAAGCCGGGAAAAGCGTGCACGGTCAGTGGGCGAACCTCGCCGTTGACCTTCCCCGGTTTGAAGCGGTCGATACCCGAAGTCGTGACGGTGATGACGTCGAACACGATCTTGTTCTGCCGGGAGGCGAAGCCGCACAGTGGACTCTTGAAAGTGGGTTCCTGTCGCGGTCGCAGCGGTTCGTCCACACCGAATCGCTGTTGTTGTTCCTTTGTCAACAATGAGCAGGGATCGATGCCGGCGATCGGCAGATCACGCGGCCGCGGCGGATTCGGCGGCGGTGAGGTCCGCGAACCGGTCGTCGGCGCCGCGGCCGCGGATGAGCGGGAATCGTTCGCGCTGTTTCCGGACATGCGCTCGACGACTGGCGTGCCCGTCTCGGCTGTGGTGCACGCGGCCAGGGACAGCATCGCCAGAGCCGTCACGACGAGCGCGGTGCCGGCGGGTGCGTGGTGTCGGTCAGCCACCGTCGCCACCTCGGAGGGTGCCGGAGTTGCCATCTTCCGTGGCCCGGTAGGCGGAAGCGCTGCGCTGCAGATCGTCCGCGATGGCCCGCAACCACTGCTGGTACCGGGTGACCGCGTCGATGTGCACCTGGCCCGCCTTGCTGAAGCCCGCGGCGGCCTCGGCCGAGACCTCGTCGTCGGCCATCGGGCTCATCTGCAGTTTCCGGCTGCCGTCGGTGATCAGCTCGCTGAGGGTTTGGGCATTTTCCCTGAATACTCGCACTGTCTGCTCCACCTGCTCCGGTCGAATATCAAGACTCGGTGCAGTGTGACCAGTGGAATCACCGGCCACGATTCTTGG
Source organism: Kibdelosporangium phytohabitans (assembly GCF_001302585.1). Taxonomy (GTDB): domain Bacteria; phylum Actinomycetota; class Actinomycetes; order Mycobacteriales; family Pseudonocardiaceae; genus Kibdelosporangium; species Kibdelosporangium phytohabitans. The sequence goes on from NZ_CP012752.1 coordinate 4,820,550, forward strand.
CGGTGCGATTCGCGGCGGCGGTGGCGATGGCGATGGATCGGTAGCCACGACGTTCTCATCGTCCGGCTTCATCGGCATGCCGCTCCCTCGTGACAGACGACGTCCGCAGTCGACGATAGTCAGCTCACGATTCCCGTCCGCCGGAATCCGTGCGATGATCTTGCCGAATCACTCGAACAGCGGACATGCCGTCAACGAATGGATACCAAGGCCCGGCTGTGTGATGCTTTACATTGTCAGTGGCGCCTGTCCGGTTTGCAGTCCGGCCATCGCGTCGCTTCCGGCATCGACAATCCGAACTGGTCGAGCACGCGTGCGCAAATGTGTGTGACGATGTCGTCGATGGTCTCCGGTTTCGTGTAGAAAGCGGGGACGGGCGCGGCCATCACCACCCCCATTCTCGTGAGTGCCAGCATGTTGTCCAGGTGGATCTCCGAGAACGGCAGCTCACGCGGCACCATCACCAGTTTGCGGCGTTCCTTGAGCGTGACGTCCGCCGCGCGCGGGATGAGGCCGTCGCCGTATCCCGCGCGGATCGCTGCCAGGGTTTTCATGCTGCACGGCGCGATGATCATCCCGTCGGTGCGGAACGACCCGCTGGCGATCGCCGACGAGTGGTCGCTGTGCCCGTGCACGTGGTCGGCCAGCGCGTACACGTCCGTGGCGCTCCGGTCGGTTTCCAGTTCCAGCGTCGCACGGCCCCACCGGCTGAGCACCAGGTGTGTTTCCACGTCCAGGTCGCGCAACGCCGCCAGCAGGCGGACGCCGATGATCGACCCGGTCGCGCCGGTGATGGCCACCACGAGCCTCATGACGCCAGTCCCGCGAAGCTGCGGACCACCCGGTCCCGCAGGTCGAACGGCACGGTCGCGTCGATGTACGACCGTCCGGCGCTGCCGTCGGCGCCGCGTGCCCCCGACCAGTCCGCGCCCTGCGACGGGTCCATGCCCAACGGGCGGAAGCCCGTGAACGTCGTGCAGTCCGTGCCCAGGTTCGCCCTGGTGGTGACGGCCCACATGACGTCCTCCGTCGAGGTGATGTCCACGTCCGCGTCGGTGAACACGATCAGCTTCACGAACATGTGCCGGTCGAAGATCCGCCGTGCGATCGCCCCGAGGCGCGTGTCGTCGGCCGGGCAGACCTTGCGGATCGCGATCACCAGCAGCAGCATCCCGCCGCCCGCGGCCGAGTAGTGCACGTCGGCGATCAGCTGCCAGTCGGCGTCGTCGCTGGTGAGCGCGATCGACACGGCACCGGACAGGCCCAGGATCACCGACTGCTCCCGCCCCGGCCCGATCACGGCCTGGAAGCGCGGGGAGCGGCGGGTGGTCACCGCTGTGACCGTGATGATCGGCAGGTCGCAGCGGGCGGAGCCGTCGTAGCCGAGGAACTCCGGCAACGAGACGCCCGGCGGCCCGTGCAGCGACTCGTCGGCCACGGTCCCGTCGAGATATCCCTCCAGCACGATCTCCGACTCGGCGAGCACCGCGACCGGCTGGCTCACCCCGGTCGCGACGGTGACCGGCGCACCGGCCATCGCGCCGGCGAGATCGAGCTTGTCCGCCCCGGCGGGCAGCACCGACGAGCTCAACGCCGACGCCAGCACCGCGGCGGGCGGCGCGCCGATGTTGATCGACACCGGCAGCTTGCGGCCGGTGAGCACCGCGGCCTCGTGCATCCGGCGCAACGCCCGCCCGGGAACCATCCAGATCGCTACCCGGTCAGGCCCCAGGATCAACATCCGGTGCACGGACAACGCGCTGTCCGCGTCACCGGGCGCACCGGCCTGCACGAGACCCATGGTCAGGTACGGCCCCGCGTCCCTCGGCGTCGCGCGCAACGCGGGCAGCCGGTTCAGGTCGGTGCGGGCGTAGACGCGTTGACGGCACGGCGGATTCGGCACCACCACGGGAGGGATCGCCGCGGCGAGGAAGGCTTCCGCGTCCGCCCTGGTGGTGATCCTCGGCAGGCCCGGCAGCCACGACCGCACCCGTTCGGCGCACCCGTACAGGCCCAGCAGCACCGGGATGGTCCGCCCGTCGACCCGATAGCTGACCGCGGATTCGGCGCGCGTCAGCGAGTTGGCCGGGATCCCGGCGTACCGGCTGGCGAAGTCGGCGGCCACCTCGTCGCCGGGCAGTGCCGTTTCCGGCTCGTGCCAGTGCTCCGGGCTGTTGCGGCGAACCCAGTCGACGGCACCGCGTACGGAGAGACCCGGGTTGGTCTGCCTCATCGCAACGCTCCGAGCCACTCGTCCACATTGGCCGCGCGCAACAGGGTGGTGCCGACCAGGAGACCGGCGTACCCGGCGTCGAGCAGGGCGGCGGCCTGCACTGGGGTGTCGATGCCGCTCGCGCTGACCGGGCACGGCGTCCCGGTCGCCCGCACGGCGGGCAGCAGGCGCAGGCTGCGGCCGAGTTCGCCGGCGTCGAGCTCCCGCTGCTCGATGTTCTTGTTGTTCACCGCGATCACGCTGTCCTGGGGGTGTGGCACCGCGTCGATCTCCTCCTCGTCGGTGACCTCGACGAACGGGGTGAGCCCGAGCGACAGCGCCTGCCCGGACATCCGGCGCAGCGACGACGCCGTCAGCAGCCGCGCGGTCAGCAGCACGGCCGACGCGCCCAGCGCGCGTGCGGTCTCGAGCTGTTTCTCTCGGATGATGAAGTCCTTCTGCAGCACAGGAAGGCCGGTCGCCGATGCCACTGTGCGCAGCAGGTCGACCGAGCCGCCGAACCACCGGCCGGTCACCACCGACAGGCATGCCGCGCCCGCCGCGGCGTACTCCAGCGCGATCGCCGCCGCTGACCGCCCGCGCAGCAGGTCGTTGCCGTCGCCGGTGCGCGGTTTGACCTCGGCGATCACCGGCGTCGGGGCCTCAAGGAGCGTGCGGGTGAATCGGTTCGCTGTCGTCACAGTCTGTCCATCCTGTCCCCACCGTCCACTTGCGTCTGATCTCCGCGACCCGTGCCGCGTCGATGTACCCGGCGGCGTTCCTGGTCGCGGAGTCGACGTCGATGCCGAAGAACCTGGGATGCCCGGTCAGTTCCCGGTAGTGCGCCGAGTTGGCCGCGGTCAGGCCACCGGCGAGCATCACCGGCTTGGTCACGTCGTCGGTGATCCGCCCGGCCACCCCGGGATCGACGGTCTGGGCCGTGCTGCCGATCCGCCCGTCCGCGGCCAGCGCGTCGAGCAGGAAGATGTCCACACCGGACCGCTCGTACGACCGGATCAGGTCCTGCTCGACGCACTGCCCGTCACGGATGTGCAGCACCTTCACCACAGTCGTGCCGGGACACGCCGCCTTCAGCGACCGCACGGTGCCAGGCTGCTGGTAGCCGTGCAGCTGGACCCACTCGATCCCGGTTCGCTGCGCCTGAGCCGCGATCCTGGCCACACTGGAGGTCAGGGTGACCAGGATCGGCCGCAGGCCGGCCGCGTGTGCCGCGGCGGCCAGCCCGGTCAGCTCCGTCTCGCTCAGTTCGGCGCGGCCCCGTGGGACTCCGTGCCAGAGTCCCACGAAGTCCGCGCCCGCGTGCGCCAGTGCCGTGACCTCCTCGGCTCGCCTGGCACCGCAGATCTTCACCCGCATGGCTCAGGCGTCGACCAGTCCGGGCAGCTTGGCCAGCGCCTCGCTCAGCACGGCCGGGTCGAGCGCCTCGTCCCGCAGCGAACCCGACAGGTACGCCTCGTACGCGCCCAGGTCGAAGTGGCCGTGCCCGGACAGTCCGAAGAGGATGGTGCGGCTGGTGTTCTCCTCACGGCACTTGATGGCCTCGCGGACGGCGATCTCGATCGCGTGCGTCGACTCCGGCGCGGGCACGATGCCCTCCGAACGGGCGAACGCGATGCCCGACGCGAAACAGTTGAGCTGGTTGACCGCGGCTGCCTCGATCAGGTTCTGGTCGAGCGCCTCGCTGACCAACGGCGCCATGCCGTGGTAACGCAGGCCGCCGGCGTGCACGGGCGGCGGCATGAACGAGTGGCCGAGGGTGTGCATCTTCAGCAACGGCGTCAGCCCGGCCGTGTCGCCGAAGTCGTACGCGAACGAACCGCGTGTCATCGTCGGGCACGACTCCGGCTCGGCCGCGATCACGCGCACCTTCCTGCCGCCGCGCAGTTGCTCGCCCAGGAACGGGAACGTCAGCCCGCCGAAGTTGCTGCCACCGCCGGTGCACCCGATCACGATGTCCGGGTAGTCGTCGGCGAGGGCGAACTGCGCGATGGCCTCCTGGCCGATCACGGTCTGGTGCAGCAGGACGTGGTTGAGCACGCTCCCGCCGCCGTAGTTGGTGCCCGCGTCACCCGCGGCCACCTCGATGGCCTCGGACGTGGCGATGCCGAGGCTGCCCGGGCAGTCCGGATCCTCGGCCAGGATCGCGCGGCCCGCGGCGGTCTCCGTGCTGGGGCTCGGCACACACCGGGCGCCGTAGGTCTCCATCAGCATGCGGCGGTACGGCTTCTGGTGGTAGCTCACCTTGACCATGTAGACGGTGACGTCCAAGCCGAACAGCGCGCCGGCCAGCGACAACGAGGAACCCCATTGCCCGGCGCCGGTTTCCGTCGCCAGCCGGGTGACGCCCGCCTGCTTGTTGTAGTACGCCTGCGCGATCGCGGTGTTGGGCTTGTGGCTGCCCGCCGGGCTGCCACCCTCGTACTTGTAGTAGATCCTGGCGGGTGTGTTCAGCACACGCTCCAGCCTGCGGGCACGGAACAACGGCGACGGCCGCCACTGGGCGTAGATCTGCCGCACCGGCTCGGGGATCTCGATCTCGGCTTCCCTGGTGAGCTCCTGCTCGGCGAGCGTGACCGGCATGATGCCGACGAGGTCGTCCACGGTGACCTCGGCACCCGTCCCCGGGTGCAGGTGCGGTGCGCCGCCGGGCAGATCGGCGGCCAGGTTGTACCAGGTGCGCGGGATGTCCTGCTCGCCGAGCACGTACTTGATCTGGTCGGTCATCGGTCCTCTTCTCGGAAGGTCAACGGGCTTCGGCGACGAGCGAGCCCTTGGCGAACGTGTCCGCGGTGGCGAAGATCCGCGGGTGGGCCGCTCGCAGGCCGCTCAGCAACAACTCGTGCGGGAGGTCGGCGAACTCGCCGTGCGTGTGCAGGAACTCCATGTGCTGCCGTCCGGTCAGGTCGAACGGGTGGTGCAGGCTGTCGGCGGTGCCGTCGAACTCCAGCGGGGCGATGCCGTACAGCTTGCAGAGCCTGCTGTTGAACACGGGGGTCGCCTTGACCCACTTGTCGTTCAGCCGCACGGCGACCAAACAGTGGAACCGGAAGACGTCCCCGCCGACCAGATCACGCAACCGCTGCGACGCGAGATGATTGCGCACGTCGGTCAGCACGAGCCTGCTCGGCACACCGATGGCGCGCAGCGACGCCGCGTAGAGCACGGACTTGTGCACGCACATCCCCGTTCCCCGGCGCAGGATCGTGCTGGCCCGCAGGCCTTCCCGCGACAGGTCCGCGCCGTACACCTCGTACAGCACGTCATCGCGCACGGCCCGGTAGAGCGCGATCGCCTGCTGGGTGAGCGACGAGGTCTCGTCCACGACCCGCCGCACGAACTGCTGGATGGCGACGGAGTCGTGGTCGAGGAAATCGGTATGGGTCAGGTCGGGGTGGATCAGGTCGGTGGTCATCGTTCTCCCAGTCCGAGCAGTGCGGCGATCCGGTTGCGCTGGATCTCCGACGTGCCCGAGTAGATCGTCCCCGCGACGGCGCCACGCAGGTCCTTCTCCAGTCCGTACTCGGCCATGTAGCCGTTGCCGCCGTGGATCTGCACGGCGGCCAGCGCCGAGGCGAGGTTCTGCTCGCTGGCCACGAGCTTGGTGATGGCCATGTCCACCGCCACGTCCTCGCCCCTGGTGACGCGCACAGCCGTGTCGTACAACCACTTCCGGGCGGTCTCCAGCCCGATCTTCATGTCCGCGATCTTGTGCGACACGGCCTGGTAGCCGCCGATCGGTCGGCCGAACTGGACCCGGTCGCGGGCGTACCGGACGCACTGGTCGACCCGGTGCGCCATCTCGCCGAGGCTGATCGCGAACGAGCAGAGGACCTCCCACTTCATCACGTGGTCGAACACCCGGAACCCACCGCCGGGCCTGCCGACCACGTTGCTCGCGGGCACCCTGCAGTCGTCGAAGTACAACTCGCACAACGGCGACGTGCGCAGCCCCATCTTGGGAATCGGTTTGCCTGCCGAGAAGCCGGGAGTGTCCCGTTCGACCAGGAAGGCCGTCGTGCCGAACGGGCCGCCGGCCGGGTGGGTCTTGGCGTAGACGACGAACAGACCGGCGACGGGCCCGTTGCTGACGAACGTCTTGCTGCCGTTGAGGACGTAGTCGTCGCCGTCCCGTGTCGCCGTGGTCCGCATGTGCAGCGCGTCCGACCCGTTGTCCGGTTCGGTCATCGCGTGTGCGCAGATCGGTTCGCCGTCGCACACCAGCGGCAGGTACCGCTGTTTGAGCTCGGCCGAACCGAAGCGCTGCACCGGGACACCGACGCTGACGATGTGCGTCGACGCCGAGAAGCCGAGCCCGCCGTCGCGGCAGCCGCGGCCGAAGCCTTCCAGCAGGTACATCGTGGTCGGCAGGTCCTGGCCGAGCCCGCCCCATTGTTCGTCGAACGGCAGCCGCAGCAGACCGCTTTCCCGGACCAGCTTCCACTTGTCGTGGGGGAATTCGCCACCGGCGTCCCGCTCGACGTGGTCCGCGCTGAGCGCCTCGCACCACGAGGCCAGCCCGGCGAGCAGCTCGCGCTGCTCGGAGTTCCACTCGATCACCGCCTTCGCCTTCCGCCTCAGTAGTGGGAGAACTCTGCCGAGTCCAGCTTGTGCGTCTCGTCGCCCTGCAACGCGGGCGTGAACACGCACACCAGCCGCAGGTCCGAGTCCGGTGCCGCGATCAGGAAGTGCGCGTCGTTGCGGTCCAGCGCGTAGAGGGTGCCGGGTTCGATCGCGTACGAGTCACCGTTGGCGTCGACGACCTCTCCCTTGCCGTCGATGCAGTAGCACGCTTCCAGGTGACGGCGGTACTCCAGACGGGACTTGGTGCCCGCGCGGACGATCGTGTCGGTCACGGTGTACCCCATGCCGTCGGCCTGCAGCAGGAACCGGCGGCTCACGCCGTTGCCCCACTCCACGCTCGGTGTCTCGGCGAGCCTGCGGATGATCATGTGACGGCATCCTCTCTTGCTGTCTGCGTTCGTTGTGGCGCCCTGAGTTCGGCGATGAACCGGGCCAGGTCCGAGGTCACGTCGCGATGCCATTTCGTCGCGTGTTCCACGACGGCGACTGCCGCGCTGCCGACCACGGCGGCGTCGGCGCCCAGCTGCCGCAGCTGGGCGACCTCCGCCCGGCCGCGGACGCCGAAGCCGACCGCGACCGGGGCCGTGGTGTGCTCCCGCAGCCGCGAGAGCGCCGGGCGAAGCGCTGTGTAGCCTTCGCCCGGCGAGGTCCCGCTTCTGCCGTAGTGCGCGACCAGGTAGACGTACGCGGTCGCGTTCTGCGCGGACTCCGCCAGCACTTCCGGGCTGGAACCCGGGTAGCACGTGGTCACCACCGGCACGCCGGCGGTGTGCGCCGCCTCGTAGTACTGCTGTCGTGCCACGGCGGGAAGTCCGTGTGTCAGCAGGGCATCGGAACCGGAGTCCCTTACCTTGCCGAGGAAGCCGGCCATGCCGATCGGGCGGATCGTGTGGCTCCAGTCGGCCAGCAGCGCGATCCGCAGGTGCGTGAGCCTGTCGTGCGCGCGGCTCACGCACGCCAGTACTTCGGCAAGCCCGGCGCCGCGGTCCAGCGCGCGGCGGGCCGACCGGCGGACCACCGGGCCGTCGGTGAAGGAGTCCGGGAACGGCACGGCGAGCTCCAGAACGTCCACACCGGACTCGTCGAGCATGCTGAGCACGTCCGGCATGACTTCGAGCGGTGGGTCGCCCGCGTTGAGGAACACCGCGAGCCCCGGTGGTGGCCCGGCGAAGAACCCGGCCCGGTCACCCATGACCGACCGTCAGCAGGTTCGTCGCCCTGGCCGTCCGCATGCGGTTGACCAGGTCCAGCGCCGCGCCGTCACGCAGCACCGCGCGTGCGTCCGCGACGGCGGACGCCCACCCGGCGTGGTGTCCGTTGAGGACTGACAGGGCGGCGGCGTTGAGGCACACCGTGGCCAGTGCCGTCTCCGGGACCTGGCCGGCGAGCACCCCGAGGAACTGCTCGACCGGATCCCCCACCGCGGGGGTCAGGTCGGTCAGTGATCCGGTGGATCCCGCGGCCAGGGTTTGCTCGCCGTCCGCGCGGATGATCACGTTGGGCACGAACCCGATCAGCTCGTCGACACCGAGTTCGTTGTGGCACAGCCACACGCGCCGGCCGGGCAGCCTGCGTGCGAGGGAACGCAGACTGGGCAGCACGGCCGGGTCGGACACGCCGGTCAGCTGCGCGGAGACCGGCATCGAGCCGAGGAACGGCCCGATCGAGTTGACGAACCGGCCGACCGCGCGCAGCTCCAGCGGCAGGATCTCCTTGGCCAGCATGGCGATCTCGGCCGGGTAGACGAAGTTGCCCGCGAACGCCACGCCGAAGCGTTCCAGTGACTCCGCGGTCTCCTGGTAGCTCTTGGTGAGCGGGACGCCGAGCCTGCCGAGCAGGTCCAGCGAGCCGTAGCGGCTGGTGAAGCCCTTCGAGCCGGTCTTGACCACCCGGGCGCCCATCGCCGCCGCCACCATCGCGGCGGCCGTGGACACGTTGAACGTCTTCGGCCCGCCGCCGGTGCCGACGATGTTCACGGTGCCGGGGAAGTGGATCTCCGGAGCGGGACGGCGTTCGTCGAGGCAGTCCATCATGCTGACGAGCGTCTGCTCGCCGGGCATCGCGGTGGACAGGGACGTGAGCACGGCCGCTGCCTCGCCGCGCCGCAGCTTGCGCGACACCAGGCGGTTGAAGAAGGTCCGCCAGCTCTCGTGCTCGACCGGCCGCTGCCTGCTGACGAGCGCGGTGAGTAAGTCGTCGTCCATTCTCAACCAGCCACCCCTGGTGCGTTCAGCACGGGTGCGTTCGACGCGATGAACGCGTCGATCGCCTCGATGGTCCTGAAGGTGTCCGGTGCCAGTTCGAGGTCGTCGACCGGCAGGCCGAACTCGTCCTCGAGCCAGGCGAGCAGCTTGAGCAGGCCGAGGCTGTCGACCACACCGCCGTCCACCAGGTCGTAGTCGTCGGCGAGGTCGCTCGCGGCGACGTCGGGGAGGAACTGCTCGAGCACGAACTGTTTGATCGATTCGATGTGCGTCATCTCTGCCCCTGGAGGTACGTGTGCTTGATCCGGGTTCGGTCGGGTTTGCCGGTCGACGTCGTCGGCAGTGGCTCGTCGACCAGGTGGATCGCGGTCGGTACGGCCGCGCGGGGGAGCCGCTCGGCGCAGTGCGCGCGGACGGCGAGAGTGTGCGTGGCTTGTGCCCTGCGGTGCACCACGGCGTGCAGCGCGCTGCCCGCGACGGGGTCGGGCACGGCGAACACGACGGCTTCGGCGATGTCGTCGTGTTCGAGCAATGTGCGTTCGACTGCCTGGGTGTTCACGCGGACACCGCGCACCTTCACGTGGAAGTCCGCGCGCCCTTCGAGCGTCAGCGCTCCCGAGGCGTCCCGCCGGACCAGGTCACCGGACCGGAAGTACCGGCCGGAAGTCCGGGCCCGCGGGTGCGCCACGAACACCGCGTTGCTCGACCCGAGGTAGCCGTGGGTCTGAAACGGTGTGCTGACAAGCAGTTCACCGACGCCGGGGCCGGTGAACACCTCGCCTGCCGGGTCGATGAGCAACGCGTCTACACCGTCGATCGGTCGTCCGATCGGCAGGGGAGCACGCTCGTTCGCCGCGTCGATCTCGTGCAGGAAGCTGTCGTTGGTCTCTGTGCAGCCGTACAGGTTGTACAGGCGCGCGTTCGGCAGCAGCCCGGGCAACCCGGCGAGACACTGTGTGGTCAGCGCGTCACCGGTTGAGATCGCGTGGGTGACGGACGGAAGCGGACGGCCGTGCGCGAGCAGGAGCGTGTAGAGCATCGGCACCGCCTGCACGACGTCCACCTGGTGGCGGTCGATCAGGTCGTGGAGGTATCCGGCCCTGGTCGCGCGGCCGGCTTCGACGAGCACGACCCGGCCGCCCGCGGCAAGGGTGGTCCAGATGTCGAGAAGGCACAGGTCGAAGTTGAGCGGCGCGTAGTTCAGGACTGTCCGATGTGGACCAATGTGGAACGTGCGCGCCGCCCACCCGGTGAACCGGCCGACGGCGTCGCCGGTCAGCGGCACGATCTTCGGCAGCCCGGTCGACCCCGACGTGGTCAGCATGAAGCCGACCGAATCGGTGTCACCGCCGACGCGGAGCTCGCCGCCGTCGCCGGGATCCGTGCTGTCCTCAGTGGACAGCACAGCGACGCACCCGGCCTTGGCCGCCAGCGCGGCGAACGTCTCGCCGCTCAGGTCGGCTGGCGGGAGCAGGAAGGGCCGGTTGTCCGCGAGCAACGCCAGGACCAGCGCGATCGCGTCCGGTGACTTGGTCGTGCGCACCGCGACCGCGGCGCCGTCGGCGAGGCCGAGCCGGCCGACGCGCGCCTGCTGGGCGCAGGCCCGCCGGTAGAGCTGGAGATAGCTGATCTCGGTGTGCCGCCAGACCACGGCCGTGTCACCCGGGCGGTCGCGCACGTGCGCCGTGAACCGGCTGAGCACGCTGTCCGCCTCGTGTTGCTCACACTGCACCACTGACCCCCGTCGATGGATGCCGGAATTTTCGCGAGATTCGCAGTTTTTCGAAGTGGCTCACCCGGCGTTTACGTCCAAATGGATTCGATTGCCGGGAATTCCGTCCGAAAACAATGGTGAGACTCTCAGCGCGTTGATAGTCGCGCATGCGTGCCGGGCACCCATTTTCGGGTGGTCGTACGTGGTACGCCGGTTATTGATCGGGAGGGGGCCGGTTGGACCGCTTTGCCGGTGCTTGATCGGCGTTGATCCGCGACCGACGGTCATCAGTTGGTTTCAGGCCGCTGTGAGACCGGCATCGGGCCGCGTTCGCCGACGGGCCGCTGGCGTGCGAAAACACCGGAAATGTAGGTGAATCCCACCCATAAGGCGGCCGGAGAGACGCTGTTGGCGGATGGACCCGCCATGATCGCGCCGGTACGGTCCGACGTCGTGGGGTACCGATCTCCGGTCATCGTGGGTCGGGACGACGAGCTTCGAACTGTGCAGGAAGCGCTCACCGCCGCGCGCGGTGGCCGTGGCGGTGCGGTTTTCCTCGTCGGCGAGAGCGGGATCGGGAAGTCGCGGCTGGCCGCGGCAGCGGCCGATCTCGGGTTCGCCGCGGACATGCGGCTGCTGCGCGGCCGGGGAAGCGCTATCAGCCCGATGGACCCGTACCGGTCGCTGACCGAGGCACTGTTGTCGTTGGCGCGCGACGGCGACCCGATCGACGTGGCCGCGCTCGGCTCGTACCGGCCGGTGCTGGCGCGGCTGATCCCGGACTGGGGCGACGCGCCCGCCGGGCAGGACACCGGCTCGCTGGTCATCCTCGCCGAGGCCGTGCTGCGCCTGACCTCGCTGGCCGGTCAGGGCCGCGGCTGCCTGCTGATCCTCGACGACATGCAGGACACCGACGCCGAGACGCTCGCGGTGATCGAGTACATGATCGACAACATCGACCGGCAGCCGGTGCTGTTGCTCGGCATGATCCGCGACGAGCCGTGCCCGGCGCTGCGGCTGGCGCGGTCGGCCGCCCAGCGCGGCAGCGGCGTGGTGATCGAGCTCGACCGGCTCGCCCCGCCCGACATGCGCAGGCTGGCCGCGTCCTGCCTCGGTGACCAGGACATCCCGCAGCCGGCCGCGGACATGCTCTGGGCGGGCAGCGGGGGCAACCCGTTCCTGGTCAAGGAGATGCTGACCAGCATGGTCGACGGCCGCCTGCTGGTCCGCGCGGACGGTGGCTGGCAGGTGACCGAGCGGCTCGGCCCCGACCTGCCCGCGACGTTCGTGCGTGGCGTGGCCTGGCGGCTGGAACAGCTGGAACCCGAGGCACGCCAGGTGCTGTCGGTGGCCGCTGTGCTCGGCCGCGGCTTCCCGCTGTCGGTCGTGCAGATGGTGACCGGCCTGAACTACCCGGACCTGATGGGGCACCTGCACAGCGACCTGGCCGCGCAGCTCGTCGGGCCGGACGACGAACGCCCCGACTGGTACTGCTTCCAGCACGCGCTGATCGTGGACGCGCTGCTCAAACTGATCTCCCCGGCGCAGCGGGCGGGCCTGGCGCAGCAGGTGGCGGACGCGCTGGACACCGCCTACCCGGGGCTGCCCGGTGAGTGGTGCGAGGTGAGCGCACAACTGCGGCTCGACGCGGGCGCGCAGGCCGCCGCCGGGCGGTTGTTCGCCGAGGCCGGGCGGCGTGCGCTGGCCCAGGGCGCCGCGAACTCGGCGGTCCTGCTGCTCGGCAAGGCGTGGGACCTGCTCGTGCACGACGTGTCCGCCAGGGCGGACGCACTCGAAGCCCAGCTGTACGCGCTGGCCGAGGCCGGTCTGGTGGACCGCGCGCTGGCCGCGTCGACCGTGCTCGACGAGGTGGGCGCCGGGCTCGACCGGCGACGGCGGGCACAGCTGCGCACCAGGCTGGCGTGGGTGGCCAACCTCGCCGGCCGCATCTCCGAGGGGCTCAGCCAGGTCGAGGCGGCCAGGGTGCTGCTGGGGCCGGACGCGACCGCCGAGGACATCGCCCCGCTGGACGTCGTGGCCGCGCACCTGGAACTCGACGTACCCGGACCTGGCCAGTTGCAGAAGGTCGAGGTGATGGCCAGGCGGGCCGCGACCGTCGCCGAGGAAGTGCCGCTGCCGATCGTGGCCTGCCAGGCGTGGCAACTGATCGGTGCGCTGGCCAGGGGCCGTGACCCGGACGAGGCGACCGCGTGCCTGGAACGCAGCCGGGGCATCGCCGTGGAGCACGACCTGCCGATCTGGGAGATCCACGCGCTCGTCCGGCTCGGACTCGACGACGCGCTGCGCGACGGCAGCACCGAGCGGCTCTACCAGGCACGCCACCAGGCCACCCAGATCGGCGCGGTCACCGCCCGCTACCAGGCCGAAGTCAACATCGCGCTGCAGATGATCCTGCGCGGCGAGTTCGACGCGGCAGGCACCCTGATCGAACGGGTGCTCGCCGACACCACCAGGCTGAAACTCCTGGAAACCACGCAGTACATGCTGGTCCTGCGGGTCGTGCTGAACGGCCACCGGGGCCGCCGCAAGGACATGGACAGCTCGATCGCCGAACTGCACCGCTGGAACGGCGACGTCGTGCAGTTCGTGCCCCGGGTGCACGGTCTCGGCCGCGCGTTCTGCGCCCTCATCGAGGAGGACCAGGAAACGGCGCGCAAGGAGGTCGCGGCGGCGCTGCACGCGGAGGACATGAGCCCGACGACCTTCCACCTCGCCGGCCGTTACGGTCTGAACCTGCTGCTGGGGGCGATCGAGGGTGACGTGGACCGCGCGACGTACCAGGAGATCACCGCCGCCCCAGCCGCCCGGCTGCGCTGGGACCGCCAGTTCGCGCACTTCGCGCGTGCGGTGATCGCGGGCAGGGAAGGCGACCGCGCGGAGGCCTCAGCGGCGGTCGACGACGCGCTGCGAGCCGGTTCGCTGTTCGAGATGAGCCGCTTCCTCGGCCTGCGCCTGGTCGGCGAGGCCGCGCTGACCGAGGGCTGGGGCGAGCCGGTGGAGTGGCTGCGGACCGCAGAGGAGTACTTCCACAAGGCGGGTATGGCGGCGGTGGCGGGCGCGTGCCGGGCCTTGCTGCGCCGCACCGGCCACCGTGTCGCGCAGCGCCGCACCGGGATCGAACGGATCCCTCAGCCGCTGCGGTCCGCCGGTGTGACCGTCCGGGAGTACGAGGTGCTGCGGCTGCTGGCCGAGCGGCTGGGCAACCGGGAGATCGCCGACCGGCTGCACCTGTCGCTGCGCACGGTGGAGAAGCACGTCTCCAGCCTGATCTTCAAGACCGGCATGCCCAACCGGATCGCGCTCAGCAAGTTCGCCGCCGACACCTAACCGCGCAGGTCAGCCCACGCTTCGGCGAGGCGCCGGACGAGCTCGTCCGCGTCGGGCAGGGTGAACGGCAGCCGGATGTGGTTGTCGTGCCCGCCGCTGGGGTCGGTCGCCGAACCCGGCACGACCTCGACGCCGTGCCGCAGCGCGACCTGCGCGAACACCTGCGCGTCGGTGTCCGGCAGCTCGACCCACAGCGCCGAGCCGCCTTCCGGGGACCGCCACCGCCAGTCCGGCAGGTGCGTGGCCAGCAGGTCCTGCAGCTGGTGCAGCCGCCTGAGCAGGACTTCGCGCCGGGCCGCGGTGATGTCGGTGAGCTTGGGCAGCAGCCGGGCGGCCAGTGCCTGGTCGAGAACGGCGTTGCCGAGGTCGGCGCGGGCCTTGTACCGGGCGAGGCGTTCGATGACCGCCGAGGGGCCGCGTACCCACCCGATCCGCAGCCCCGCCCACACGGACTTCGCCAGCGACCCCACCGACAGGATCTGGGCGTCGTCATGGGTCTGCGCGAACGCCGCGATCGGCGGCGGGGCCTGCGCACCGGACAAGGTGGGGAAACCCGCGTACGCGTTGTCCTCCAGCACCGGGACGCGGTACTGGGCGGCGAGCTCGGCGACCCGCTTGCGCCTGTTCGCCGACAGCAGCGCGCCGGTCGGGTTGTGGTACGTCGGCATCAGGTACGCCAGCACCGGGTTGTGCTCGGCGAACGCCTTGGCCAGCGCGTCCGGGCGGATGCCGTCCTCGTCCAGCGGGACGCTGACCAGCCGCGCGCCCGCGTCGCGGAACACGTCGAGACACCCCGGCCAGCTCGGTGACTCCACCACGACCGTGCAGCCCGGTGTCAGGTACATCCGCGCGACCAGGCCGAGGACCTGCTGCGCGCCGTTGGTGACCAGCACCTGGCTGGCCGTCGTCGGCAGCAGCTGGGCGACGAAGTGGTCGCAGATCGCCTCACGCAGCACCGGCAGGCCACGCGGGTGGTAGCCGGCGTCGGCCATCAGGTCGGACAGGTCGTCCCGGCCGAGGTCGAGGAAGGCGTCCCGCAGCTGCGGCGCGGCCGGTTCGGCCGCACGGGCCAGCGAGATGACCTGTCCGGGCCCGTCGACCAGCCGCTGGAAGATGGAAGTGGCCCGGCCACCGGGCACCTGTCCGTCCGCGCCCGCCAGCTGGGGACGTACCGCCGCGGACACCCGCGTGCCGCTGCCGCGCACGCTGTCCAGCAGGCCGCCGCCCCGCAGCTCGTCGTAGGCGGCGACGACGGTCGCGCGGCTGACCAGAAGCAGTTTCGCCAGATCGCGCTCGGACGGCAGCCGCAGGCCCGCGGGCAGTTCCCCCGCCGTGATGCTGTTACCGATCGCCGCGCCGAGCTTTCGGTACAGCGGACCGTGCCCAGCGGCCCAATCACCGAGAAGCTCGGCCAATGTCGCGGCATCGCAAAAACCGTCCACAGCACCCCCGCAATGCCCGTGCCGATTGGTCGGCGCACGCTAGCACGCCCATTGTGATCCGTTGAATCCCCGGTGCAGGTAATTGCTCCGTTCGGGCGCGGCAATCCACTCGAGCTGCCGAACAGTCCAATTCCGGTCGAAATGGCTCGGGAGTATCGCGGTCGGTCCCGGCAGGGTTGCCGACGAGGTGAGAACGAGATGACCAACCCATTCGACAACGCCGAAGGCAGCTTCTTCGCGCTGGTCAACGAGGAAGGCCAGTACTCGCTGTGGCCCGAGTTCGCCGAGGTCCCCGACGGGTGGACGGTCGCGCACGGCGCCGCCGGGCGGGCGAGCTGCCTCGAGTACATCGAGCGCAACTGGACGGACATGCGGCCAACCAGCCTGATCCGTGCCATGAATCAGGAATAGGAGCACCCGTGTCCAACCCGAAGTCCCGCGGACGTGTCCTGCGCAGAGCCGCGGCGGCCGCCGTGATCGCCGGTACCGCCATCAGCGTCGCGCCCGCCGCCCAGGCGGCCCCGCAGACTCTGCCCGAACGGCTGACCAGGGCGGTGACGGCCGACAACATCCACCGGCACCTGATCGCGCTGCAGCGCATCGCCGACACCAACGGCGGCAGCCGGGCCGCGCACACCCCTGGCTACCAGAAGAGCCTGGACTACATCGCGGGCAAGCTGCGTGCCGCCGGTTTCCAGGTGAACACGCCTGAGTTCACCTACAACCGGGTCGTGGTCGACTCGGCGGTCGCCACCGCCGGGTCCGTGCGGGTGGTGCCGACGCAGATGACCGATTCCCCGAACACACCGGCCGGTGGCGTCAGCGGGCCGCTCGTGGTGCTCCCGACCGACGCGACACCGGGCTGCCAGCCCGAGGACTACGCGGGACTCAACGCCCGTGGCGCGGTCGTGCTGATCAAGCGCGGCGGTTGCCCGTTCACGCAGAAGCACAACGTCGCCGCGGACGCGGGCGCCGTCGCCGCGTTGATCTACAACCACGTGGACGGGCCGGGGCTCGGTGGCATCGACCCGGCGCAGGCCCGCATCCCCACGTCCGGGCTGACCACCGCGGAAGGTCTCGCGCTGACCGCCGCGGCGGGCACACAGGCCACTGTGGACGTACGAACGCACAAGGAGCTGACCACGAGCCGCTACCTCGTCACGCAGACCAGGACCGGCCGGGCCGACAACGTCGTGCTGGCCGGTGCCCAGCTGGACAGCCTGCCGACCAACGCGGGGATCAACGACACCGGCGCGTCCTCCGGGGCGTTGCTGGAGCTGGCGTTGCAGCTGGGCAGCTCACCGCGGGTCGGCAACGCCATCAGGTTCGCGTGGTGGGGCGCCGAGGACGCGGACAAGACCGCCGCGGGCGCGTACCTGCGGTCGCTGACGTTCGAGCAGCAGCTGGACATCGCGCTGTACCTGAACTCCAACTCGATCGCGTCGAAGAACGCGGGCTACTTCGTCTACGACGGCGACAACTCGTCGGGGACCGCCGGTCCGATGCCGTACGGTTCCGCGCAGATCGAGCGCGCGTTCGCGACGTACCTCAACGGGCGCGCGATCCCCACCGAGGACACGAACTTCGACCGGCAGTGGGACCACACGCAGTTCATCACGGCCGGAATCCCGACCGGTGGCCTCTACGCGGGTTCGTTCCGGCCCAAGAGCGAGGCGCAGGCCGCGAAGTGGGGCGGCACAGCGGGTGTCTCGTTCGACAAGTGCCACCAGCAGGTGTGCGACAACCTCGGCAACGTCGACCGCACGGCGCTGGACCGCAACGCCGACGCGTTGGCGTCCGTCATCGGCGGCTACGCGTTGTCCACTGAGGACGTCAACGGGGTGCCGCCGCGCTGGCGGCGCGCGTTCGACCGGGCCGCCGCGAAGCCGGCTGCCGTCACCGCTCTGGGAGGATCCGAATGAAACGGGTAAGCGCAGTCGTGGCGATCGCCGCGCTGGCGGCTGCGATGACAGCACCGGCGACCGCGGGGGCGCAGGACGCGCCGGGGGCGCAGCTGGGTGACCGGCTGGCCCGGCAGGTCACGCTCGACGGGCTCAACCGGCACCTGATCGCGGTCCAGCGGATCGCCGACCGCAACGGCGGCAACCGCGCCGACCCCGGCAACGGCTTCGGGGAAACGATCTCGTACGTCGAGAACACCATGCGCACCGCCGGGTTCGACGTGCGGGTGCAGGAGTTCACCTACGACCGCTCGGTCACCGACAAGTCCGTGCTCGCGGCGGGAGCGGTGTCGTACAAGCCGACCCCGATGGGCTTCGCGCTCGACACACCGGCGGGCGGGGTGACCGGTCGGCTGGTGGTCGTCCCGACCGACAACGACACCGGTTGCCAGGCGTCGGACTACGCGGGCCAGGACGCGGCGGGCTCGATCGTGCTGTTGTTCCGCGGCGGCTGCACCTTCACCCAGAAGCAGATCGTCGCGGCCGAGGCCGGGGCCAAGGCCGTCGTGGTCTTCAACCACTCGATCGGTGCGGCGATGGGCTTCATCGACGAGGCGCAGGCGAAGGTGCCGATCGTGATGGTCGGTTCCGAGGCGGGCGCGGCACTGGCCAAGCTGGCGGGCACGCAGACCACGCTGGAGGTGCGCAGGCACGTCGAGCCGACGGTGAGCCGCAACGTGATCGCCGAGACCCGCACGGGTCGCAAGGACAACGTGATCACGCTCGGCGCGCACGCCGACAGCGCGCCGACCGCGCCGGGCATGAACGACAACGGGTCCAGCCTGGCCGCGTTGCTGGAGCTGGGCAGGCAGCTCGGCGGCTCGCCGAAGGTCCGCAACGCCATCAGATTCGGCTTCTGGGGCGCCGAACCACGCCACTCCGGGTCGGCGCCGTACCTTGCTTCGCTGAGCTTCGAGCAGCAGCTGGACATCGCGCTGTACCTGGATGTCGCGCCGATCGGTTCGGGCAACGGCGGCTACTTCGTGTTCGACGGTGACAACTCGACCGGCGCGCCGGGGCCGATGCCGTACGGCTCGGACAGGATCGAGCAGGCCTTCAAGAACTACTTCGGCCGAGCCGGCATCCCCACCGAGGAGGCACCGGTCGTCGGCCAGGGCGACTACCCGGCGTTCATCGCCGCCGGTATCCCCACGGGTGGGCCGTTCACGGGCATCCCGCACATCAAGTCCCCGGCGCAGGCAGCGAAGTGGGGCGGCACGGCCGGTGTGTCGTTCGATCCGTGCAACCACGCGCCGTGTGACACCCTCGGCACGATCAACCGCGGTCTCATCGACAAGAACGCCGATGCGGTCGCCTACCTGACCGGTACCTACGCGACGTCCACTGAGGACGTCAACGGTGTGCCGCCACGGGCGCAGAGGACGGCTGCCCGTGCCGCGCAGCGGGGTGCCGCCGCCGCTCCGGCCGGGGAATCCCGGTGAGACGGCTCCGGCTCGCGGTCGTGACCATGGCGCTCGTCGCCGTGGTCACGCCCGTGGCGGCCGCCCAGCCGCCCGCCGGACTGCCCGAGACACTGACACAGACGGTGACGATCGAGGGGATCAACCGGCACCTGATCGCCTTCCAGCGCATCGCGGACCGCAACGGCGGCCAGCGAGCGGACCCGACCCCCGGTTTCCAGGAGAGCCTGAACTACGTCGCGGCCAAGGTCCGGGCCGCGGGGTTCGACGTCACGCTGCAGGAGTTCAGCTACGACCGCAAGGTCGTCGACGCCGCGGCCGTCACCGCGAACGGCACCACGTTCGTTCCCATCCACATGGGCGGGGCGCCGGGGACGCCGGTCGGTGGCATCACGGCCAGGCTTGTCGTCGTCCCGGTGGATGCGACGACCGGATGCCAGCCCGAGGACTACACCGGGATCCAGGCAGCCGGTGCCGTCGTGCTCATCCGCCGCGGTGGCTGCGTCTTCTCGGTGAAGGAGCAAGTGGCCGCGGCGGCCGGAGCGGTCGCGGCGGTGATCTACAACAACAGCACCGGCCCGATCCTCGGCGACGTCGATCCCGCGACCGCGCGGATCCCGGTGGCCGGAATCACCGGCGAGGACGGCATGGCGCTGGCCGGGAAGTCAGGCGTTCAGGTCACGGTCGACGTGCGTGACCACTACGAGCGAACCGTCAGCCACAACCTGCTCGCCCAGACACGTACCGGCAGGACGGACAACGTCATCGTGGCGGGAGCGCATCTGGACAGCGTGCCCAACAGCCCCAGCATGAACGAGAACGCCTCGGGTGTCTCCGCGCTGCTGGAGACAGCTTTGCAACTCGGCAGTTCACCCCAGGTCGCGAACGCGGTGCGGTTCGCGTGGTGGGGTGGGACCTGGGACAGCGTCGGTTCGGACGACTACCTGAACTCGCTTGACTTCGAGCAGCAACTCGACATCGCGTTGTACGTCGCGGTCGAGGCGATCGGTTCGTCCAACGGCGGCTACTTCGTCTACGACGGCGACAACTCCGGCGGCCAGGTCGGCCAGATGCCGTACGGCTCCGCCCACATCGAGCGGACGTTCGTCGACTACCTCGCCGGTCGCGGCATCCAGGCGGAGGACACGCACATCGGGCAGACCCGTGGCGAGTACTACTACTTCATCGCCGCCGGCATCCCGACTGGTGGTCCGTACACCGGGATCCAGTTCATCAAGACGGCGGCCCAGGCCGCGAAGTGGGGCGGCACGGCCGGTATGGCGTTCCACCCGTGCCACGACTCACGCTGCGACCACCTCGGCAACGTCAACCGGGGAATTCTCGACAGGAACGCCGACGCGGTCGCGTTCGCCACCGGCGCGTACGCCGTGTCCACTGAGGACGTAAACGGTGTCCCGCCGCGAGCTCATCGTGCGGCTTCCCGTGCGACAGCGCGGAAAACCGCGGTGAACTCGCACGAAGTCAGGTAGTTCACACCGAAGGGGAAGCCGGATGACGGACAACGCGACCGCGGTTGCGCGCTTCGAAGCGGCAGCCGCCACCGATCCGCAGGCGATCGCCGTGGTCCACAAGGACGCCGAGGTGTCCTACGCGGACCTCAACGCCATGGCCAACCGACTGGCCTGGCAGCTGATCGCCCGCGGTGCCGGGCCGGACAGCCTGGTCGCGCTCGCCGTCCCGCGGTCGGTCGGGATGATCGCGGCCTGGCTCGGCGTGCTCAAGGCCGGTGCCGCGTACCTGCCGATCGACGCGAACTACCCGGCCGACCGGATCGAGTTCATGCTCGGCGACGCCAGGCCCGCGGTGGTCGTGACGACCAGCGAGGTCGACTTCCCCGGCGGTGCGGCGGACGTGGTGCGACTGGACGAGCTGGGCGACGTGCGGTGCACCGATCCGACCGACGCCGACCGTGCCCGGCCGCTGCTGGTGGACGACGCGGCGTACGTCATCTACACGTCCGGGTCGACCGGGAAGCCGAAAGGCGTGGTGGTCACCCACCGCGGCATCGGCGGGATGGCCGACGAGCACATCGACCGGCTGCGGATCGGGCCGGGCAGCCGGTTCCTGCTGGCCGTGTCGATCAGCTTCGACGTGTCCATGGCCGACATCGCGATGACGCTCTTCGCCGGTGCCACGCTCGTCATCCCCGATCCGCACACACAGATGGCGGGTGACGAGCTGGCGGACGTGATCGAGCGGCACGGCGTGACGCACACCGACCTGGTCGCGGCGATGCTCTCGTCGCTGCCCGACCGGGACCTGCCGTCCATGGGCAACATCATCGTCGGCGGCGAGGCGTGCTCCCAGGGCCTGGCGGCCCGCTGGGCGCCGGGCAGGCGTCTCGTGCACGTCTACGGCCCGACTGAGTCCACTGTGGTCGCCACGATGAGCGAGCCCGCGTCCGGCACGGACGCGCCGCCGATGGGACGCCCGATCCGGGGCGTCGCCGCGCACGTCCTGGACGAGGCGTTGCGTCCGGTCCCGGTGGGCGAACCGGGGGAGTTGTACCTCGCGGGCGCCGGGCTCGCCCGCGGCTACCTCAACCGGCCCGGCCTGACCGGCGACAGGTTCGTGGCCAACCCGTTCGCGACCGGCGGGGCCCGGATGTACCGCACCGGCGACCTGGTCCGCAGCCGCGAGGACGGCAACCTCGAATTCGTCGGCCGCGCCGACAAACAGGTCAAACTCCGCGGTTTCCGGATCGAGCTCGGTGAGATCGAGGCCGCTGTCGCCAGTCACCCCGCGGTCGGCAGCGCGGCTGTCGTCGTGCACGAGGACAGCGGTCAGAAACGGCTCGTCGCCTACGTCGTCGCCACTGATTGCATCGACGCCACGGCGATCCGCGCGCACGCCGCCGAGCGGTTGCCCGAATACATGGTGCCCGCCGCTGTGCTCGAAGTGCCCGCGTTCCCGCTGACACCCAACGGGAAGCTGGACCGGGCGGCGTTGCCCGCTCCCGACTTCGCCGCGACCGTGTCGTCGCGGGCGCCGCGCACGCCGCGCGAGGAAGTCCTGTGTGGACTGTTCGCGGACGTGCTCGGCCTGCCGAGGGTCGGCATCGACGACAGCTTCTTCGACCTCGGTGGCGACAGCATCGTCTCGATCCAGCTCGTCAGCAAGGCACGCAGGCTCGGCATCGAGTTCACGCCGCACGAGGTCTTCACGCACCGGACGATCGAACGGCTCGCCGCCGTGGCGCGGGACGCGGCCGGGACATTGGCGGAGGAACCGGACGCGGGCATCGGCGAGCTGCCGTTCACGCCGATCATGCACTGGCTGGTCGACCGCGGCGGCCCGTTCGAGATGTTCCACCAGGCGATGGTGGTCCAGGTCCCGGCCGACCTCGGTGAGCAACGGATCACCCGTGCGTTGCAGGCCGTGCTCGACCACCACGACATGCTCCGCTCCCGGCTGGTGGGGACCAGCCGGATGGAGGTCGGGCCGAGAGGTGCCGTCGCGGCGGGCGACTGCCTGGTGCGCATCGACGTGTCGGCCGTGGACGACCTGAAGCCGGTCGTGGACAAGGAAACCCGGCGTGCGTCGGCGCAGCTGGACCCCGAGCGCGGGATCATGGTGCAGGCCGTCTGGTTCGACCGGGGACCGAGCAGGCCGGGACGGTTGCTGGTGTGCCTGCACCACCTCGTCGTCGACGGCGTCACCTGGCGGATCCTGATCCCGGACCTGGCCGACGCGTGGCGCGACCCGGACGCGCCGCTGCAACCGGTGGGCACGTCGTTCCGGCGCTGGGCCCAGCGGCTGGCCGATCTGGCGTGGCAGCTGGAAGCCGGCAGCTGGCGGGAAGTCCTCGCCACGCCCGACCCGCTGCTGACCGAGCGGCCACTGGATCCGGCGGTGGACGTGGTCGCCAGCGCGCGCAAGGTCACCATGACGCTGCCGGGCGAGGTCACCACCTCGTTGCTGACCACGGCGCCTGCCGCGTTCCACGCCGGGGTGGAGGACATCCTGGTCAGCGCGCTGGGCCTGGCGGTCGCCGCCTGGCGCGCCGAGCGGGGCATCTCGCAGTCCACCGCCGTGCTGATCGACCTGGAGGGCCACGGCCGCGACGAGAACCTGGCCGCGGCCGACCTGTCGCGCACGATCGGCTGGTTCACCTCGATCCGCCCGGTCCGGCTGGACCTGGGCGACGTGGACTGGGCATCGGTGTGGTCGGGCGGGACGGCGATCGCCCGCGTGGTCAAGCGGGTCAAGGAACAGCTGCGCGACGGCGGGGTGTCGTTCGGGCTGTCGCGCTACCTCAACCTCGACACAGCCGGGCCGCTGGCCGCACTCGGCACGCCGCAGATCGAGTTCAACTACCTCGGCCGGTTCGGCGTCCCCGCCGCCGACGCGGGGGACGCGGGTGACTGGTCGGCCGCGCCGGAGGCCGAGGTCCTCGGTGAGGGCGAGGACCCGCGGATGCCGTTCGCGCACCTGCTGGAGATCAACGCCCTCACCGAGGACCACCCG
Organism: Kibdelosporangium phytohabitans; assembly: GCF_001302585.1. Classification (GTDB taxonomy): domain Bacteria; phylum Actinomycetota; class Actinomycetes; order Mycobacteriales; family Pseudonocardiaceae; genus Kibdelosporangium; species Kibdelosporangium phytohabitans. Next base: position 4,843,942 of record NZ_CP012752.1, read on the forward strand.
ACGCTGCCACGGCTGGTCGTGTCGTGGGCGTGGCCGGGCGCGTTGCTGTCCGACGAGCAGGTGACCAGGCTCGGTGAGCTGTGGTTCAAGGCGTTGACGGCCATCGCCGCGCACGTCCCGGAATCCGCCGGGCACACCCCGTCGGACTTCCCGCTGGTACGGGTGACCCAGCCGGAGATCGACCGGCTCGAAGCGGCCCGGCCCGACCTGGTCGACCTGTGGCCGCTGACGCCGTTGCAGGAAGGCCTGCTGTTCCACGCCCTCTACGACGAGCACGAGCAGGACGTGTACATCACGCAGCTCGTGGCCACGCTCAGCGGTCCGATCGACGTCGACGCGCTGCGCGCCGCCGCCGCGTCGCTGGTGCGTGACCACCCGCAGTTGCGTGTCGGTTATCCGCGGGGGGACACGTCGTTGGCGTTGGTGCCGCGTGAGGTCGACGTGCCGTGGGAGGTCACCGACGACGACCTCGACCGTGTCCTGGAACGCGACCGGTTGCGCCGCTTCGACCTGGTCGAACCGCCGTTGCTGCGGTTCACGCTGGTCAGGTCGAAACTGGTCATCACGAGCCATCACCTGGTGCTCGACGGGTGGTCGATGCCGGTACTGCTGCGGGAGCTGATGCGGCGGTACGGCAATCCTGACGCGCCCGTGGCGGCGGCGCCGTACCAGTCGTACCTGTCGTGGCTCAACCGGCAGGACCGCACGACCGCGCGGGAGGCGTGGCGTGAGTTGCTCGCGGACGTGGACGAACCGACGCTGATCGCGCCCGGCGCCGACAGCTCGAAACCGGTGCGGTCACTGGACTTCAAGGTGGAACTGACCGAGGACCTGACCGCGCGGCTCGCCGCGACCGCCCGTGCGCACGCCTTGACCATGAACACGGTCGTGCAGGGCGTGTGGGCGATGCTCCTCGCCAAGCTCACGGGCCGTGCCGACGTGCTGTTCGGGACCTCGGTGTCGGGCCGGCCGCCGGAGATCACGGGCATGGAGTCGATGCTCGGCATGTTCGTCAGCACGATGCCTGTCCGCGTCCGGCTCGACCCGGCCGCCTCGGTCGCCGATGTGCTGACCGGCCTGCAGCGGCAGCTGTCCGGGATGACGCCGCACGCCTACCTCGGCCTGGCCGACATCCAGCGGCAGGCCGGGATCGGCGACCTGTTCGACACGCTGACCGTGTTCGGCAGCTACCCCGACCACGCCGAACTGTCCGCCGGGGGCCTGAGTGTCACCGATGTGGACGAGCTGGACGCGATCCACTACCCGCTCGGCCTTGCCGCCACGCCGGGCAAGCGGTTGGGGTTGCGGCTGACCTACCGGCCCGACGTGTACACCGGGGCCGACGCCGAGCAGCTCACCGATCGCCTGATCCGGTTGTTCGAGACGGTGGCGTCGCAGCCGACGGCAACGATCGCGCGAGTGTCCGTGCTGTCGGCGCAGGAACGCGGCCTGGTGCTGCGTGACTGGAACTCCGCGGGCCTGGTCATGCCGGTGGCGACGTTGCCGGACATGATCGAGGCGCAGGTCAGGCGAACGCCGGCCGGTGAAGCGCTCGTCTTCGGCGACACCGTGGTCACGTACGCCGAGCTCAACGCCGCCGCGAACAGGCTGGCCCACCACCTGGTCAGCCTGGGCGCCGGGCCGGAAAAGCTCGTCGCGATCGCGTTCCCGCGTTCGGTCGAGTTGCTGGTGGCGTGGCTCGCGGTGCTCAAGACAGGCGCGGCGTACCTGCCGGTCGATCCCGGCTACCCGGCCGAGCGGATCGCGTTCATGCTCGACGACGCCCGGCCCGCCGTGGTTCTCGCGCAGGCGGACAGCCACATCCCGAACGCGATCTCCGTTGACCCGCAGGACATCGCCGCGCTGCCCACGACCGACCCGGTCCGCGACTCATCACCGCGTCACCCTGCTTACGTGATCTACACCTCGGGGTCGACCGGTACGCCGAAGGGCGTCGTGGTCACCCACAACGGTGTGTCCAATGTGGTCGCCGCGCACGTCGGCAGCATGCGGCTCGGTGAGACCAGCCGGTTCCTGCTGGCGGTGTCGATCAGCTTCGACGTGTCCATGGCGGACATCGCGATGACGCTGGCCTCCGGTGGCGCGCTCGTGCTCCCGCCGCCGGGCAGCACGCTGGCGGGTGACGAGCTGGCCGGGCTGATCAACGACCACAAGGTCACCCACACCGACCTGGTCGCGCCGATGCTCGCGTCCCTGCCGGACGGGGACCTGCCGACGCTGCAGGGTTTCGTGGTCGGCGGTGAGGCGTGCGCCGGTGAGCTGGTGGCCCGCTGGTCGCCCGGCAGGCGGATGATGCACGTGTACGGCCCGACCGAGTCCACTGTGGTCGCGACCATGTCCGACCGGTTGTCCGGCGGCGACCCACCGCCGATCGGCCGCCCGATCGGGGGAGTCAGCGCCTACGTGCTCGACGCCGGGCTGGCCCCGGTGCCGCCGGGTGTGCTCGGCGAGCTGTACCTGGCCGGTTCCGGCCTGGCACGGGGATATCTCCACCGCGCGGGGCTGACCGCGGACCGGTTCGTGGCCAACCCCTTCGGGGCGCGGGGTGAGCGGATGTACCGGACAGGTGACCTCGTGCGGTGGCGGCACGACGGGAACCTGGAGTTCGTCGGCAGGGCGGACCACCAGGTCAAGATCCGCGGGCACCGCGTCGAACTCGGCGAGATCGAGTCCGCGGTCCGGGCGTGCCCCGGTGTCCGGCAGGCCGCGGTGTCGGCCGTCGCCGGCCGTGGCGGGGCCAAGAACCTTGTCGCGTATGTGGTTGCCGAGACGGGGGAGACCGTCGACGCCGGGATTCTGCGTGCGCAGCTGGCGGCCCGGCTGCCGGAGCACATGGTGCCCGCTGCTGTCGTGGCGCTGGACGCGTTCCCGCTCACGCCCAGCGGGAAGCTCGACCGCCGGGCGTTGCCGATGCCGGAGCAGACCGCGGTGGCCGGGCGCGCGCCGCGTACCCCGCACGAGGAGATCCTGTGCGGCCTGTTCGCGGAGATCCTCGGCGTCGCGGAGGTCAGCGCGGACGACAACTTCTTCGACCACGGCGGTCATTCGCTGCTGGCCACCAGGCTGGTCAGCCGGGTCCGCACGGCTCTCGGTGTCGAGCTGACGATCAGGGCCGTGTTCGAAACGCCCACGGTCGCGGGTCTCGCGCAGCGGATCGCCGGAGCGGCGGCGGCCCGGCCGCCGATCCGCCCGGCCGCCCGGCCGGCCGCTGTCCCGCTGTCGTTCGCGCAGCGCAGACTGTGGTTCCTCAACAGGTTCGAACGCGGCGACGGCGTCTACAACGTGCCGTTCGCGTTGCGGCTGCGCGGCGAACTCGACCTCGTGGCGTTGCGCGCGGCGATCGAGGACGTGGTGCAGCGGCACGAGTCGCTGCGGACGATCTTCCCGAGCACCGAAGGTGAGCCACGCCAGCACGTCCTGGACTCGGTGACGGTCGCGCTGCCGGTGACCGGGACCAGCGACCTGGACACCGCGCTGATGGACGCCACCGGCGTCGACTTCGATCTCGAGACCGAGATCCCGCTGCGCGCGACGGTTTTCCGGCTCGGTCCGGGCGAGCACGTCCTGCTGCTGGTCGTGCACCACATCGCCACCGACGGCTGGTCACGGGGACCGCTCGCCGCCGACCTCGCCACCGCGTACACCGCACGGCGCTCGGGCGAGTACCCGCAGTGGGCGCCGCTGCCGGTGCAGTACGCGGATTACGCGCTGTGGCAGCAGGACCTGGCGATCGACGAGCAGGTATCGCACTGGGCAAGCGAACTGGCGGGGCTGCCGGAGGCGATCGAGCTGCCCGTCGACCGGCCACGCCCCGCCGTGCTCACCTACCAGGGCGCTCAGGTTCCTGTGCGCATCCCCGGTGAGCTGCGGGATCGGCTCGCTGGGCTCGCCGCCGAGTCGGACGCGAGCTTCTTCATGGTCCTGCAAGCCGGTCTGTCCGCTCTGCTGAGCAGGCTCGGCGCCGGGCACGACATCCCGCTGGGCACGCCGATCGCCGGGCGGACCGACCAGGCGGTGGACGACCTGGTCGGGTTCTTCGTCAACACCCTGGTACTGCGGACCGACACCGGTGGCACACCGACCTTCCGCGAGCTGGTCGGCCGGGCCCGGACCGCCGCACTGGCCGCGTACGCCAATCAGGACGTGCCGTTCGAGCGGCTCGTCGAAGTGGTGAACCCGGACCGTTCCATGGCGCACCACCCGCTGTTCCAGGTCATGCTCACCCTGCACAACACCGGGGAACAGCTGCCGCGGCTGCCGGGGCTGGCCGTGACGGAGGTCGAGGTCGGCCGCAGGAACGCCAAGTACGACCTGTCGCTGGACCTCACCGAGTCGGCTGACGGCATCGACGGCAGTCTCGACTACAACGTGGCCCTGTTCGACCAGCCGACAGTGGCCGCGATGGTCGATCGCCTGCTCAGGCTGCTCGACGCCGTCGCCACCGCCCCGGACCGGATCGTGGCCGACATCGACCTGCTCACCCCGGTGGAGCGCGAAACGCCGGACACGAGCACCGACGTGCCGTTCCTGTCCATTGTCGACGTGTTCGCGCAACGAGTCGCCGACACACCGGACACGATCGCGGTCGTGTCCGACGAAGGCCGACTGTCCTATGCCGAGCTTGATCGACGCGCGAACCAGCTGGCGCACAAACTGATCGCCTCTGGTGTCCGGCCCGAGTCGCGGGTTGCGATCCTGCGGCAGTCCTCGCTCGACCTCATCGTGACGGTTCTGGCCGTGCTCAAGACAGGCGCCGCCTACGTGCCGCTGGACGAGCGCTACCCGGCCGCTCGCAGGCAGCTGCTGATCGAGGACAGCGGGTGCGCCTTGCTGCTCACCGACGACCAGGAACCGTTCTCGCAGCAGCCGGGCACGGCTACTGGCGTGGACGTCCACCCCGGCCAGGTGGCGTGCGTGATGTTCACGTCGGGTTCGACAGGCCGGCCCAAAGGCGTTGCCGTGACCCACTACAACGTCGTGCAACTGGCGTACGACCGGTGCTGGGACCGGGCGAACCACAGCCGGATGCTCGTGCACTCGGCGTTCGGGTTCGACGCGTCCACCTACGAGATCTGGGTTCCGCTGCTGACCGGCGGCACGCTCGTGCTCGCGGGCGGGCAGGGCGGCGATGTGGCGCATCTGCGTGACGTCATCGCACGTCACCAGGTACGGGCAGGGTATTTCACCGCTGGGCTGTTCGCGATGGTGGCGGACGAACACGTCGACGTGCTGGCCGGGCTGCGTGAGGTGTGGACGGGCGGGGACGTGGTGTCCCAAGCGACGCTGCAGCGCGTGCTGGACCACTGCCCGGACACGGCGGTCGTGCACAGCTACGGGCCGACCGAGACCACGTTCGCGTCCAGCTGCCAACGGTTCGACCCGGCCGACCGGACTGTCCACAGTGTTCATTTGGGGCAGCCGTTGGACAACAACCGGCTCTACGTGCTCGACGCGCGGCTGCACCCGGTCGCGCCCGGTGTGCCGGGTGAGCTGTACATCGCCGGTGAGCAGCTCGCGCGGGGTTATCTCGGCCAGCCGGGGCTCACCGCTCAGCGGTTCGTCGCCGACCCGTTCGGTCCCGGCCGGATGTACCGGACCGGTGACCGGGTCGTCCGGACCGCCGCCGGTGCCCTGCGGTTCCTCGGCCGAGCCGACGACCAGGTGAAACTCCGCGGTTTCCGGATCGAGCCCGGTGAGATCGAGTCGGTGCTCACCGCCCGGCCGGGCGTGCTGACCGCGGCCGTGATCGTTCGCGAGGACCGTCCTGGCAGCAAACGTTTGGTCGCCTACGTCGTCGGCGACGTCGCCGAGGCCAAGGCCGCGGCAGCCGGCACGCTGCCCGAGTACATGGTGCCGTCGGACTGGGTGGCGCTCGGCAGTCTCCCGTTGACGCCGAACGGTAAACTCGACCGTGCCGCGCTCCCGGCGCCGGACCTCGCACCGGCATCGGCCCGCGGGCCGCGTGACGCCCGCGAAGAGGTGCTGTGCGCGTTGTTCGCCGAGGTGACCGGTGCCCCGGCGGCCGGGATCGACGACAGTTTCTTCGCGCTGGGCGGGCATTCGCTGCTCGCGACCCGGCTGGTCAGCCGGATCAGGTCGGTTCTCGGCGTCGAAGTGGGGATCCGGCTGGTGTTCGAGGCACCGACGGTGGCGGAGCTGGCGGTGCGCGTCGGTGAGGCCGCCGCGGCGGAGAATCCGTTGCGGCCCATGCCGAGGCCGGAGCGGGTCCCGCTGTCGGTGACGCAACGGCGGCTCTGGTTGCTCAACCAGTTCGAGGCCAGGACCGCGATGTACAACGTGCCGTTGGCGTTGCGGCTGCGAGGTGACCTCGACCTGCCCGCGCTGCACCTGGCCGTGGCGGACGTCGTGGACCGGCACGAGACACTGCGCACGATCTTCCCGGTCGCGCAGGACGAGCCGTACCAGCTCGTCCTCGACCAGCCGGACATCTCCTGGCGTGTCAGGGAAGTCACGGAGTCCGAACTGGACGACGCGGTGGCCGAGGCGGCCGACGAGGGTTTCGACCTCGGTGCCGAGACGCCGATCCGCGCGGTGGTGTTCCGGGTGGGGGAACAGGACCACGTGCTGCTTGTCGTGGTGCACCACATAGCGACCGACGGCTGGTCGCTCGTGCCGTTCACCCGTGACCTGGCCGAGGCCTACGCCGCCCGGTGCACCGGTAGCGGTCCCGAGTGGATGCCGCTGCCGGTCCAGTACGCGGACTTCGCCCTGTGGCAGCAGCAGACCGAACCGTCGCTGGACTACTGGCGGCACACGCTCGCGGGCTTGCCGGACAAGCTGGACCTGCCCACCGACCGGCCGCGCCCGGCCGTCGCCGAACACCGCGGCGACGCGGTGCCGATCGTGATCGGTCCCGCACTGCACGACCGGATCCGCGCACTGGCGGCCCGATCGTCGGCCAGCCCGTTCATGGTGCTGCACACCGCGCTGGCCGCCCTGCTCACCAGGCTCGGTGCGGGCGAGGACATCCCCATCGGGTCACCGATCGCGGGACGCACCGACGCCGCGCTCAACGACCTCGTCGGTTTCTTCGTGAACACACTGGTACTGCGCGTGAACACGGCGGGGGACCCGAGTTTCGCCGAGTTGCTCGCCAGGGTCACCGAGACCGACCTCGCCGCGTACGCCCACCAGGACACGCCGTTCGAGCGGATCGTGGAGGCGCTCAACCCGGCCCGGTCACTGGCGCACCACCCGCTGTTCCAGGTGCTGCTGGCGTTCCAGAACACCGGCGGCACAGCGGTCGACCTGCCCGGGCTCACGGTCACCGGCCACGACATCGCGGTGAGCACGGCGAAGTACGACCTGAGCTTCATGCTGACCGAGCACGCGGACGGCATCGGCGGTTTCCTCGGCTACGACAGCGGCCTGTTCGACCGCCCGGCCGCGCAAGCGTTCGCCGACCGGCTGGTCCGGCTGCTGGACGCGGCTGTCGCGGACCCGTCGAAACCGATCGGCGGCCTGGACATCCTGACCGAGGACGAACGCGACCGGCTGCTGGCCGGCTGGATCGGCAGCGGCCGCGCGCAGTCGACCACCTCGCTGCCCGAACTGTTCGAAGCGCAGGCGGCACGAACGCCGGACGCCACCGCGGTCGTCGCCAACGGTGTCGCACTGTCCTATTCGGAGCTCAACGCGCGGGCGAACCAGCTGGCGCACAGCCTGTCCGAGGCGGGGGTCGGCTGCGGCCACCTGGTCGCGGTCATGATGCCCCGTTCGGCCGACCTGCTCGTCTCGCTGCTGGGCGTACTCAAGTCCGGGGCCGCGTACGTTCCCGTGGATCCGGACTACCCACCGGCCCGTGTCGAGTACATGCTCGCCGACGCGGCGCCATCGCTGGTGCTGAGGGCGCTGGACTCCCTGGACCGGTACCCGCGCGGCAACCCGGGCCGCCGGCCTGCCGCGGCGGACCCGGCGTACGTGATCTACACGTCCGGCTCGACCGGACGTCCCAAGGGCGTGGTCGTCGAACACGGTGCTCTCGCGGCCTACCTGGGCTGGTCGTCGGTCGGGTATCCGGCGGCGCAGGGTGCGGCCCTCGTCCATTCGCCCGTCGCTTTCGACCTGACCGTGACGGTGCTCTACACACCGCTCGTGGTCGGCGGATGCGTACACCTCGCCCCTCTCGACGACACCGCGGACACGACCGGCGCGCTTCGCCGGACGCCCGTCACGTGGCTCAAGGCAACCCCGAGCCACCTGCCGATGCTGACCGAACTGCCTTCGGAGTTCTCCCCGTCCAGCCAGCTCATCGTCGCCGGAGAGGCACTGCACGGCGAGCACCTCGCCCGATGGCGCGCCGACAACCCGGGCGTCGAGGTGGTCAACTCCTATGGGCCAACGGAGATCACGGTCAGCTGCGCGGAACACCGCATCGCGCCGGGGCAGACGCTGCCAGCAGGCGCTGTGCCGATCGGCCGACCGTTCGAGCACGTCCAGACGTATGTGCTGGACGCCCGGCTCGAACTGGTGCCACCGGGCGTGACGGGGGAGTTGTACATCGCGGGTGCCGGACTTGCCCGTGGCTACCTCAACCGGGCGGGGCTGACCGCGGAACGGTTCGTGGCCAACCCGTTCGGTGCGGGCACCAGGATGTACCGCACGGGTGACCTTGCCCGTTGGACCGCCGGCGGCGAGCTGGTGTTCGCGGGCCGGGCCGACCACCAGGTGAAGGTCCGCGGCTTCCGGATCGAGCCCGGCGAGATCGCCGCGCGGCTGGCCGAGCACCCGGACGTGTCCCGTGCCGAGGTGGTCGTGCGGGAGGACACCCCCGGCGACCAGCGGATCGTCGCCTACACCGTCGGAACGGCCGGGGACCTGAAAGCGCACGTCGCGGCGGCGCTGCCGGCGTACATGGTGCCGTCGGCGTTCGTCGAGCTGGACGAGTTCCCGTTGACACCCAACGGGAAGCTGGACCGGGCCGCGCTGCCCGCCCCGGACGTGACCAGGACCGGACGTGTCGAGCCCCGCACGGAACGGGAACGCCGGCTGTGCCGGATCTTCTCCGACGTGCTCGGTGCCGGTGCGGTCGGCGTCGACGACGGGTTCTTCGACCTCGGCGGGCACTCGCTGCTGGCGACCAGGGTCATCAGCCAGGTCGCGGCCCAGTTCGGGACCAGGCTGGGGATCCGGGCGTTGTTCGAGACGCCGACTGTGGCCGGTCTGGCCGCCCGGCTCGACGACGCCGACGACACGGGGTCGCTGGACGTGCTGCTCCCGTTGCGCACGACAGGCAGCCAAGCACCGCTGTTCTGCGTGCATCCCGCGGCGGGGATCAGCTGGGTCTACTCGGGGTTGCTCGCCCGATTGGCAGACCGGCCGTTGTACGGGCTGCAATCACGTGGCCTCACCGGACCGGGCACGGCGAGCGTGACCGAGATGGCCCGTGACTACCTCACGGAGATCCGGCGGGTGCAGCCAAGCGGGCCGTACCGGCTGCTCGGCTGGTCGTTCGGTGGCCTGGTGGCGCACGCGATCGCGACCACGCTGCAAGCGGAGGGCGAGCAGGTCGCGTTCCTCGGGCTGATGGATTCCCACCCCGCCGGCGCACGCGACGAGCCCGCGCCCCCCGAGGGCCCGGAAGCCATCCGAGCCGTGCTGGATTCCCTGGGGTACAGGTCGGACGCCGGGGACGCGGCCACCGCGATCGACGTCCTCCGCGCGGCGCGGAGCCCGCTCGCCGACCTCGGCGAGCCCGGGATCCAAGCGGTGGCGAGGGTGTTCGCCGCCAACGTGGCCGCATCGGCCCGGCACACGCCGGGCAGGTTCGACGGTGACGTCCTGTTCTTCACCGCGACCGTCGGCCGGACCACCTCGGCCGGCGCGTGGAGCCCGTTCGTCACCGGCGAGATCGACGAACGGCCGATCGGCTGCGCCCACGGGGACATGGCCCGGCCGGGGCCGTTGAGCGAGATCGGGATCGTCATCGAGGGGAACCTGGGATGAACACAACACGCAACCCGTGGGCCGTGCTGTTCGCGCTGTGTGTCGGCCAGTCGCTCGGCCTGCTCAACTCGACCGTGGTCAACGTGGCCATCCCGGCGATCAGCGCCGAGCTGTCGGCGAGCGTCGACGAGATCCTCTGGGTGGTCAACGTCTACATCCTCGTCCTGACGGCGTTGACCATGGTCGGTGCCCGCTTCGGCGACCTGTTCTCGCCCAAGTGGATGTACCTCGCGGGCCTGGGGGTGTTCACGGTCGCGTCCGTGGCGTGCGGGCTGGCGCAAAGCCCGGCGCAGTTGATCGGCGCGCGGATCGTGCAGGCTGTCGGCTCGGCGATGATGTCGCCGCAGACGCTGTCGATCATCACGAAGGTGTTCCCGGCCGACCGGCGCGGGGCGGCGATCGGCGTGTGGGGTTCGTTCGCCGGGTTGTCGGTGGCGATCGCGCCGAGCATCGGCGGTCTGCTGGTGTCGGCGCTGGACTGGCGCTGGGTGTTCTACATGAACGTGCCGATCGGCGTGGCCGGGTTCGTGCTCGCCGCGATCGTCGTGCCGAACGTGCCCGCGGCCGCGTCGCGCCGGCTGGACCTGGTCGGGATCGGCCTGTTGACCGGCGGCCTGTTCCTGGTCACGTACGCGCTGATCGAGGGCGTGCCGCTGTTGCTGGCCGCGGGGGTGGCCGCGATCGTGGCGTTCGTGTGGGTCGAGCGCGGCAGGCAGGATCGTGATCCGCTGTTGCCTTTCGTCGTGGTGAAGAACCGCAACTTCTCCTTGATGAGCGGTGTCACCGCCGCCATCGCCTGTGGCATCGGCTGCACCTTCTTCCTGGTGTTCCTGCATTTGCAGGTTGGTGTAAAGATGTCGGCGCTGAGCTCCGGCCTGCTCGTCGCGGTCGCACCGCTCGTGTCGGTGTTCTTCTCGCCGCTGTCAGGCAAGCTGACTGACCGCTACGGCGGGAAGTACGTGCTGGTCAGTGGTTTGGTGTTGTCGGCGGCGGGAATCGGCTTGCTGGTGGCGGAGACGACCGTGACCACGTCGTGGCCCGCGCTGCTGCCCGCGTTGGTGGTGCTCGGCGCCGGGATGGGCATCATCTTCTCCCCGGGCGGCACGATCGCGATGCGGGAGATCGATCCGGCCAGTTCCGGTGCCGCGTCCGGTGTGCTGAGCCTGAGCCGGATGATCGGCAGCAGCGTCGGGTCCGCCGCCGCCGGTGCCGTGTTGCAACTGCAGCTCGCGGCAGCCGGAGCGGCCGGTGCGGACTTCGGAAACGTGCCGCCACAAGCGATCACGGACGCGGTGCGGGCCGCGTACCTGTTGCCGCTCGTGGTGCTGGTGGCGGGCGCCGGGCTGACGTTCGCGGCCCGTACCACCAGACCCGCCCGCGCCGGTATGTGATTCACCGAGAAACACCGATACGGCTTGCCGCCGCTATTTGTCACACCTCACAAATGCTGTGGGACGGGCTTGACGCTGTCCGTTCCGGTCGCTTGACTGGGTTTTGTCCCAGTCCGCGCTTTGCCGTCGGCCCATCTTTTCGAATGAGCTGACGCTGTTTCGATAGGGGTTTGTCAAATTGTCGATCCGCAGGAAATCCACGGCATCGCACGCCTGAGCTGACCGGGGAGTGCTCGCCGCCGTCGCCGGTGGCACGGGGAGCCAGACCGTGCCACCTGCACACTTGTCACGCAGCCGACAAGACGTACCCGCGATCCAGCACATGGCGGTACAAGCCAACGGGTGCGCTGTCATCGTTGCCAGGTGAGCGGTTTTTTCACGTTGTTGCGATCGAGTGTCGGCCGAAATGCCGAGCGCGCGATCGAAGTATACGCTGAGGAGTTGCCTGAATACCGTGTGATGGCCGGTAACGCACGGACACAGGCGGACCTGTTGGAATTCGCCACGATGCTGCGGCGCCGGACCGCCGAACTGGCCGCGGATGGTGAACCATTCACCGAAGCCGATCTCGCGGCCATGCGCGCCTACGGCACGGCCCGCGGCCTGTCCGGGGTCTCGCTGGCGTCCCAGCAACGGGTGCTCGTCCTGCACTCCACGCTGACCCTCCGCGAGATCCAGGAAGCGGCTGGGCCGGGCGACACCGACCCGTTGATGCACATGCTCGCGTGGCTGCCGGACAACGGGCTCGCCGCGCAGAGCGCCTTCACCGAGGGATACCTCGGCGGGCTGAAGCACTTCCTGCCCGAGGTTCGGCGCGTGCAGGGGTTCGCCAGAGCCCTGCTCACCGGCAACCAGGCAGTGCCCGACGTGGCCGCCAGCCTTGGCATGCCCTACGTGACGCGCTATGTCGTCGCGGTCGTCCGGATCCCGGCGGACGTGTCGTTCCCGGACGCCGAGCACCGGCGGGACGAACTGGTCGAGGAAATCCTCACCGAGCACCGCGTTCCCATGACGTGGCACGATCCCGGCGAGTTCGTGGCGCTGCTGCCCGCCGACGAGACCGCCCGTGCGCTGCGCCTGGTCCAGCGGTTCGCCGAGTTGCTCGGCCGTCCCTGCGCGGTCGGCGCGTCGGTCGGCGCGCTGGGGGATCTGGCCGCGGCGCTCGCGTCCGCCCGCAGGCTCGGCCAGGTCGCCCCGGTCGAGGCGAAACCCGCGCGGCTCAACGTGATGGCGGACCTGTTCATGGAGCTCGGGGTCAAACAGATACCTGAGATCGACAGCTGGCTGCGGGCCACCGGCGCACGGCTCGCCTCGGGACCCGACCTGGTCCGCACGCTCGATTGCTTCTACCGCAACGGCATGAACCGGCTGACGACCGCGGCGGCACTGCACATCCACCCCCGCACGCTCGACTACCGCCTCCGCCGGGTCCGTGAACTGACCACAATGGACCCTGTTTCGGTCAGCGGAATCCGGATCCTCAGCACGACGGTGACACTGGTCCGGTCGGGGACATGGTCATGAGCGCGGTCATGAGCACCGCCGTGAAAACAGGCGGGGCCGGAACGCGCCACCGCGTTCCGGCCCCGCCTGTCCGGGACGTCGTGTGATCAGGTGATCACGTTGTTGACGTTCCAGCCCCAGCCGAAGTTGGCGCCGTTGGGTGCCTTCAGCACGCCGAAGGCGCGCCCCATCGGGTCCGGGACGAACGACCCGGAGTGGATGTAGGGGATGAGCTGGTAGGGCGGTGTGCCGCCGTTCCACCTCGCCAGCACGTCGGGCTTGGTGTCCTTGTTGACGTCGCTGATCACGAGCGCGTCGGTGACCTGCCAGCCGTTGCCCAGTGTGTAGGCCTGGCTCGTCTGGAAGTCGTAGACGCTCAGCCACTGCTCGCCCGGCGTGGTGCCCTGCTGGAGGAACACCAGGTCCGGCGAACCGTCACCGGTCATGTCGGCCGCGTTCTGCTCGATGTCGAACGCGCCGCCGTCGATGACCAGCTGGCCGGGCTGCAAGGTCTGCGTCCCGTTGAATACCTTGCTGTGCAGGTACACGTAGGTGTTGCCGTTGGGGTTGGAGTTGTTGATGTTCGCGGGCCTGCGCAGGATGTCGTCCCAGCCGTCGTTGTTCCAGTCGTGGACGAAGACCAGGTCGCCCGGCGTCCAGCCGGTGCTGATCAGCACCTTCGCGTTGAGCGTCGACGTGCCGTTGAACGTGCCGCTGTGCACGTGCACGTACATGTTGCCCGCGGTGGGCCCGGTGTCCTCTATGGCGATCACATCGGACAGTGCCCGCGGTTGCCCGCCTGCTCCGGCCATCCTGCCCCGGCCGATCCAGCGCATCGCGCCCCAGCCGCCGTTGATCGTGACGACTGACGGGTACGTGCTCGCCGCGCCGGTGTAGGTCCCGCTGTGCGGGTAGACCTTGAGCTCACCGTTGCTCGCTGTCCTCGCCAGGATGTCGGGCCAGCCGTCGCCGTTGAAGTCCCCCGACGAACCGCCGCTGCCCGCCGACCGCGTGCCCACGTCGCCGGGTGAGCGCTTGGCCGGTTTCTGGTGAACGGTCCGTTTGGTCTGCGGTGGCGGTTTGGGCAAGTCCGCGCCCGGCTTGGCCCCCGGGGCGGGTGCGGTCGTCGCGGGTGCGGCGACCGCACTGGGGGAGAGCGCCACTGTGGACGCTGCCAGCGCGGTCGCCGACACCGCGGTGATCACGCCGCGGACGACCCGGCGGCTGATGGGTCTTAGCTTGTGCATGGGCGTCTTCCCTGGTTGTTCGCGCGCAGGGGCTGCGGCACGGCTGAAGCGGTGAGTCGCGGCCGGGCCGGTGAAGGTGTGGACCATCCCGAGCGAGAGTTCTCGTCCCCCGCAGTTCCTGTCGTTCGGGACGCCCCTGAAGTTGCGCGGTAACGGTGAATTTGGGGCAAACGGCCGCGCGACAGCGGGCAAATGGCCTAACGGGACGGCTCGATGGGGCTCGCGGCGCATGCGGAGCGTGCGAGTTCGGTCACTGCACCAACTTTTGTCACCCATCCGTGATCATCGGAGACAACCTGGTCGTGGTGTCCAGCGTCCACTGGGCGTGTATCAATTGGACCGATGTGAGTGATCGTTGTAACGCTAACGGGTGGTTCTGCGGATTGGTTAACGACACAGAGTGTGCGTCAGGGCGCGCACGTGTCGATCATCGGGGCCCCGGGCAGGGGACATCGCTTTAGTTGTGGGGGAGAGAGCTGTGCGCATGCAGCGAACCAGCCGTAAGGGACTGAGACGGTTCGGCTGGTCCAGGATCAGTGTCACATCACGCTTATTGGTCATCGGAGCCGCGGCCCTCGCGACCGTCGGCGTCGTGTCCATCCCGTCGACGGACGACGCCGGGCACGACGCGCACGGCGGTCACCGGCACGTGGTTCCTAAGGACATCAAGAAGGTCGCTGCTGATCCGGCACTGCCGGACGCGGGGTGGACGGCGGCCGTGGACAGCACGGCGGCCGGCACGGCGGCGGCCAATGTCCTCGACGAGAACAACGCGACAGTGTGGACGAGCGCAGGTGCGTTCCCGCAGCGCATCACCATCAACATGCAGGCCGCGAAGAGCGTCTCGGGTCTGCGCTACCAGCCTGCCGCGTCCGGCGCGGGCGCGGTCGGCGGCTTCAAGGTCTTCGTCAGCGCGACCGCGCCGACGCCTGCCAACTGGGGAACCCAGGTGGCGGGCGGCACGTTGGCCGCGGGCGCGGCTGAGAAGTACGTTCCCTTCCCGCCGGTGACAGGTCAGTACGTGACCTTCCAGGCCACCTCCGCGACCGGCCCCGGCGGGGCGACGGTGGCCGAACTCGACGTGCACGGTGGCGGTTGGGCACCGACGCTCGACCGGACCGGGTGGACGGTCGCCACCGACAGCCAGGAGACGCGGCAGGGCGGTTTCAAGGCGACCAACGCGATCGACGGCGAGCCGGACTCGATCTGGCACACGAAGTTCACCCCGCCCGCCGCGCCGCTGCCGCACTGGATCCAGTTGGACATGAAGGCCAGCAAGCCGGTGTCGGGCCTGCGTTATCTGCCGCGCCAGCACCCGACGAACCCGAACGGCACGATCGGCGGCTACCAGATCTTCGTCAGCGACGACCCGAACAACCTGGGTGCCGCGGTGGCTGTCGGCGCGTGGCCTGCCACGCAGGCCGAGAAGACCGTGACGTTCCCGCAGAAGACCGGTCGCTACGTCCGCCTCACCGCCACTTCCGAGGCGTACGGCGGAACTGCCGGTTACTCCAGTGCGGCGGAGATCAACGTGCTGGGCAACGTGCCCGCGCAGAGCCCGAAGGTGGCGGGCTCGTGGGGGCCGACCATCGGGTTCCCGCTCGTACCGGTCGCGGCGGCCGTCACACCGGGCAACAAGCTGGTCACGTGGGCGGCGGGCGACTCGTACAGCAGCGAGCCGCAGGAGTCCGGCAAGACCTCGACCGCGACCATGGACCTGAACACCGGTGTGGTCACGCACAACATGGTGGCCGAGACCGGGCATGACATGTTCTGCCCCGGGACGTCGACACTGCCCGACGGCCGGATCATGATCACCGGTGGCAGCAACGAGGCGAAGACCACCATCTTCAACCCGGCCAACAACAGTTGGGCACCCGGGCCGGCCACGGTGGTCCCGCGCGGCTACCAGAGCCAGGTCACGCTGTCGGACGGCAGGATCTTCCTGATCGGCGGTTCGTGGAGCGGGGCGATCGGCGGCAAGGGCAGTGAGGTCTGGTCGCCGCAGACCAACACGTGGCAGAACCTGCCGGGTATCCCGGACACGCCGATCCTGACGGCCGACCCGGAGGGCGTCTACCGCGCCGACAACCACTCCTGGCTGTTCGCGGCGCCCGGCGGCAAGGTGTTCCACGCCGGTCCGAGCAAGCAGATGCACTGGTTCAACCCCACCGGCGCCGGCAGCTACACCGCCGCGGGCGCACGGGGCAACGACGCGGACGCGATGAACGGCAACGCGGTGATGTACGACATCGGCAAGGTGCTCACCAGCGGTGGCGCGCCGTCGTACTGGAACTCGTTCTCCACCAGGAACGCCAATGTCATCGACATCAACAACCCCGCGAACGTGACCGTGACGGCCGCGGGGCAGATGAACCACCCGCGTGTGTTCCACAACAGCGTGGTTCTGCCTGACGGCAAGGTCATCGTGGTCGGCGGGAGCTCGTACGCGTTCCCGTACTCGGACACCACCTCGATCATGCCCGCGGAGATGTTCGACCCGGCGACCAACAGCTTCACGCCGTTGGCCACGATGGCGGTGCCGCGCAACTACCACAGCGTGGCGACGTTGCTGCCGGACGGCCGTGTGTTCAGCGGTGGTGGCGGGCTTTGCGGGACCTGCCCGACCAACCACCCGGACGCGCAGATCTTCACGCCGCCGTACCTGTACCAGGCCGACGGCACCCCGGCGCCGCGACCGGCGATCACCAACGCGCCGGCCACCGCCGCCTCGGGCACCAACATCAACGTCACCACCGGTTCCGCGGTCACGTCGTTCTCGTTGGTGAAGATGGGCGCTGTGACGCACAACATCAACACCGACCAGCGGCGCGTCCCGCTGACCACGGTCTCGTCCAACGGTACGACGTACACGCTGGCCCTGCCCGCGGACAAGGGTGTGCTGGTGCCCGGCGACTACATGTTGTTCGCGCTCGACGCCAACGGCGTGCCGAGCGTGGCATCGATGATCAAGACCAGCTGATCGGCACATCCACACTGGACGGCTCCCGGCGAACCCGGGAGCCGTTCGGCTATCCGGGGGTGTCCAGCAGCGAGAGGGCGGCCGAGCGTTGCTCGTCGGCCAGGCGCGGGTGACCGGCCAGGCGCAGGACGCCGTCGGCGCAGTGACGGGAATGGGCCTCGATGTCCCGGTCCGGTTCGTCGCGGCGCATGACCGCGATGCTCTCCACCAAGCCGAAGACCAGATCTGTGCGCGTGGCGGCCGGGGCGTCGTCGGGGATCCGTTCGATCAGCTTGCCGTACGCGGCCTTCAGCCCGGCGCGCTCGGCGCGGAACAAGGCGAGGCCCGGTGAGGCGATCTCGGGCAGCAGGTACAGCACGCCGAGGTTGTGCCGTGCCGTTCCCAGCAACCGGGCGTCCGAATAGGTCAGTGCCCACAGCCGTACACCGACATCCGCCCGTGCGTCGATGAGCGTGCGCGCCACTTCGAGCGACGGGTGCACGGTCTCGGCCAGCAGCGCGCAGAGGATGTCCTCCTTGGCGGGGAAGTGGTAGTACAGCGAGGCTTGGCGCAGACCGGCCCGCTCGGCGATCGCACGGGTGGTGGTCGCGGCGTACCCGGTGGTGGTGAACAGCTCGGCCGCCGCCTCCAGGACCGCTCGTTTCGCGTCCTGACTGCTCGCTGTGGCCCCGCTGGCCCGTGGCCGTCCCACTCCGCCGCTCACGCCGTACGCACTCCTGTTGACCTAATTTCGATCAGGCGATAGAAATTAGCACAGGCCCTGCCCCCACTACGGAAGGAGCCCCGCCGTGACCACGGCAACCACCTACGGCGCGCGCGACCACGCGCGTGCCCAGGACGGCACTGTCGTCGAGACGATGCCGACGATTCCGGCGGCGAACTGGCCTGAACCGCCCGAGGGGGTGGCGGCCGAGCAGCTGGTGTGGGCGGAAACCGTCGCCGGGGGTGGCTACACGCACAAGGTCCTCGCCCGCGGCACCGAGCTGCGGCTGACCGACCTGCGCGGCGACGCCTGCGCCCACGTGCTCGTGTACAACGCCGACGCCCCGTGGGAGCGGCTGAACGTCGCCGACACGGTCAAGGTGCAGTGGAACGCCTACATGAAGCCGGCCATGGGCCTGTTGTCGGATCAGGCCCGTGTGCTCGCCACGATCGTGACCGACGAATCCGGCCACCACGACGCGCTGTGCGGCACGTCCACTGTGTCGGGCAACGCCGAACGCTACGGCGACGGCAGCCCGCAGGGCGGGTCGCCCGCGGGACTGGGGCTGTTCACCCTGGCCGCGGCCAAGCACGGCCTCGAACCACGCGACATCCCGCCGAGCATCTCGCTGTTCCAAGGCGTACGCGTGCAGGACAGCGGCGTTCTGACGTTCACCGGTTCGGCCGGTGCGGGCAAGTCGGTGGTCCTGCGTGCCGAGATGCCGGTGATCGTGCTCATCGCCAACGTGCCGCATCCGATCGACCCGCGCCCCGCCTACACCGTGACCCCGCTGCAGGTGCTCGCCTGGCGCGCGCAGCCGACCACGCCGGACAGCCCGGAGTGGAACGCCAGCCCCGAGGGGCGCAGGGCCTTCGAGAACACCGCCGACTACCTCACCGCCAGGGGGATCGCGTGACCACCGTGCAGAATGACGTCGTGCTGGACACCGAGGTCGCGGCCCGCGCCCCGTTCTCGACGGTGGTCAAGACCGGTCAGGTGCTGAGCATCATCGACCTCGGCGGCAACCAGGCGGTCGACTTCCTGGCCTACGACGCCGGCGACACCAGCAAGCGCTACAGCGCCGCGGTCACGATCGCCGCGCAGCGCAACATCTTCCTCACCACCGGAAGCGTCCTGCGTACCCAGGAAGGCGCGCCGCTGCTGACCGTCGTCGCCGACACGTGCGGCAGGCACGACACGCTCGGCGGCGCGTGCAGCAAGGAATCCAACACCCTGCGCTACGGCCAGCACACGCGTCACCAGCACGCGTGCGTGGAGAACTTCCTGACCGAGGGCGCTCGCTGGGGACTGGGCAAGCGCGACCTCGTCAGCAACGTCAACTGGTACATGAACGTGCCCGTCGAGGAGGACGGCACGCTGGGCATCGTCGACGGCATCTCCGCGCCCGGACTGGAAGTCCAGCTGCGGGCGGAGACCGACACGCTGGTCATCGTGTCGAACTGCCCGCAGATCAACAACCCCTGCAACGGTTTCGACCCGACCCCGGTGCGGATGGTCGTCACCGGCGGCGGTGCCGGGTGAGACTGCTTGTCGCCAATCGCGGCGAGATCGCCACCCGGGTCCTGCGCAGCGCCCGTGGACTGGGCGTCCCGACCGTCGCGGTCTACTCCGACGCCGACCGCACCGCACCGCACGTGCGCATGGCCGACCAGGCCGTACGGCTCGGCCCGGCCGCCGCCCGCGAGAGCTACCTCGACGCGGGCGCGGTCGTCCAGGCCGCGCTGGACACCGGCGCGGACGCGATCCACCCCGGTTACGGTTTCCTTTCCGAGGACGCGGCCTTCGCCCGTGCCGTGGAGAAGGCGGGCATCGCGTTCGTGGGGCCGTCACCGGACCACCTGGACGTGTTCGGCAGCAAACACACCGCGCGGGAGAAGGCGATCGCGGCCGGTGTGCCGCTGCTGCCCGGGACCGGGTTGCTGGCGACTGTGGACGAAGCGCTGGACGCGGCCGACCTGATCGGCTACCCGGTGATGCTCAAGGCCACCGGCGGCGGTGGCGGTATCGGCATGCGCGCCTGCCACGACCCGGCGGCCCTGCGGGCGGCGTGGGACTCGGTGCAGAGCATCGCGGCCAAGAGCTTCGCCACGTCAGGGGTTTTCCTCGAGCGGCTGGTGGAACGGGCGCGGCACGTCGAAGTGCAGATCTTCGGCGACGGCGCGGGCCACGTGCTGGCGCTCGGCACCCGTGACTGCACCTTGCAGCGGCGCAACCAGAAAGTCGTCGAGGAGTGCCCGGCCCCGGATCTGCCGGACGACGTGTCGCGCCGGTTGGTCGCGGCCGCGGTCGCGCTGGGCGAGTCGGTCCGGTACCGCTCCGCGGGCACGGTCGAGTTCGTCTACGACCCGGACCGCCGCCAGGAAGCGTTCCTGGAGGTGAACACGCGCCTGCAAGTCGAGCACCCGGTGACTGAGGCGGTGTACGGGATCGACCTCGTGGCGTGGATGCTCCGGCTGGCCGACGGGGACACGGCGATGTTCAGCGGTGTCCTGACGCCGCGCGGGCACGCCGTCGAAGCCCGTGTCTACGCCGAGGACCCCGACGAGGGACACCGGCCGAGCGCCGGATTGCTGACCGGCGTGCACTTCCCCGCCGGTGTCCGCGTGGACACGTGGGTGGAAGCTGGATCGACCGTGACCACCCATTACGACCCGCTGCTGGCCAAGGTGATCGTCACCGGGAACAGCCGTGAGGACGCGCTCGACCGGCTCGGTGACGCCCTCGCCGAAACCCGCGTCGACGGTATTCGCACGAACCTGGGCCAGTTGCGCGCGGCGGCCGAGCACCCCGACTTCCGGGAAGCACGGCACGACACCGCGACTCTCGACACCGTCGATGACGTGGACCGGCGGATCGACGTGCTGCGCGGCGGGACCTCGACCACCGTCCAGGAATGGCCGGGGCGCACCGGGTACTGGCACGTCGGCGTGCCACCCAGCGGCCCGATGGACGACCTGTCGCTGCGGCTGGGCAACCTCGCCCTCGGCAACGAGGAAGGCGCGGCCGGCCTTGAGTGCACTGTGGACGGACCGGCGCTGAGGTTCAGCCACGACACGGTCGTCTGCGTCACGGGCGCGCCCGCCGAGGTCACCGTCGACGGCACACCCGTCCCGCTGTGGACGCCGGTGACCGTTCCGGCGGGCGGCGAGCTCGACATCGGCCCGAGCAGCCTCGGCCTGCGCACGTACGTCCTGATCCGCGGCGGGCTGGACGTGCCCGCGTTCCTGGGCAGCAAGGCCACGTTCACGCTCGGCAAGTTCGGCGGCCACGGCGGCCGGGCGCTGGCCACCGGTGACGTGCTCACCGCCGGCACCGAGCCGGAGATCCTCCCCGGCGGCGAGGTCCCCGAGGCGCAGCGCCCGGTGTTCACCGAGCAGTGGGAGATCGGTGCGCTGGAAGGCCCGCACGCGGCGCCCGAGTTCTTCACGCCCGGGGACATCGACGCGTTCTACGCCGCGACCTGGCGCGTGCACTTCAACTCCGCTCGCACCGGCGTGCGGCTGGTCGGCCCACGGCCGGGCTGGGCACGCGAGGACGGCGGCGAGGCCGGGCTGCACCCGTCCAACATCCACGACACCCCGTACTCGGTCGGTTCCGTGGACTACACCGGCGACCTGCCGATCCTGCTCGGCCCGGACGGCCCCAGCCTGGGCGGGTTCGTCTGCCCGGCCACGGTGGTCACCGGGCAGCGGTGGAAGCTCGGGCAGTTGCGGCCCGGCGACACCGTCCGGTTCGTCCCCGTCGACGCCGAACAGGCCGCCGAGTTGCGCCGCGCGCCGGTCAGCAGGCTCACGCCCGTCGCGCTGGCCGACGGGGGAGTGCTCGACCGGCTGGAGTCCACTCCGGACCGTCCTGAGGTGACCTACCGGCGCAGCGGCGACGACAACCTGCTGGTCGAGTACGGGCCGATGAAGCTCGACCTGGCGCTGCGGATGCGGGTGCACGCGCTGGCCGAGCGGCTCGCCGCGGCCGACGTGCCCGGCATCGTGGACATCACGCCCGGCATCCGGTCGCTGCAGGTGCACACCGACCCCGACCAGCTGTCGGTGGCCAAGACCCTCGGCCTGGTCCGTGAGCTGGAGCAGGAACTGCCCGCGACCGGCGACCTGGTGGTGCCCAGCCGGACCGTGCGGCTGCCGCTGTCGTGGGACGACCCCGCGACCCGTGAGGCGATCCAGCGGTACATGGCCGGTGTCCGCGACGACGCGCCGTGGTGCCCGTGGAACATCGAGTTCATCCGCAGGATCAACGGCCTGTCCAGTGTGGACGACGTGTACCGGACGGTCTTCGACGCCGAATACCTGGTGCTGGGCCTCGGTGACGTGTACCTCGGTGCCCCGGTGGCGACACCGCTGGACCCGCGGCACCGCCTGGTCACCACGAAGTACAACCCGGCGCGGACGTGGACCGCGGAGAACTCGGTCGGTATCGGCGGCGCGTACCTGTGCATCTACGGCATGGAAGGGCCCGGCGGCTACCAGTTCGTCGGCCGGACCGTGCAGGTGTGGAGCGGCTGGCAGCAGCGCGGCTCGTTCGAGCCGGGATCGCCGTGGCTGCTGCGGTTCTTCGACCGCATCTCCTGGTACCCGGTGTCCGCGGAGGAACTGCTGGACCTGCGCGCGGCGACCGCCGCCGGGCAACTCGAACTCGACATCACCGACGGCGAGTTCGCGCTCGCCGACTACGGGCGGTTCCTGGCGGGCAACGCCGACTCGATCGCCGAGTTCCGCGCACGGCAGTCGGTCGCGTTCGAGGCCGAGCGGCAGGCGTGGGCGGCGGCGGGGGAGTTCGACCCGAAACCCGAACCGGAACCCGCGATCGCCGACACCACGAAGGTCACGGCACCACCCGGCGGCCGGGTGGTGGAGGCGCCGTTCGCGGCGACGGTCTGGCGGGTCGACGTGCGGCCCGGTGACCGCGTGGACAAGGCACAACCATTGGTGGCGCTGGAGGCGATGAAGACGGAAACACAACTGGTGGCGCCCGCCGCGGGCGTGGTGGTCGATCTGTTGGTGCAACCGGGGACGCAGGTCGCGCCC
Source organism: Kibdelosporangium phytohabitans (assembly GCF_001302585.1). Taxonomy (GTDB): domain Bacteria; phylum Actinomycetota; class Actinomycetes; order Mycobacteriales; family Pseudonocardiaceae; genus Kibdelosporangium; species Kibdelosporangium phytohabitans. Next base: position 4,866,816 of record NZ_CP012752.1, read on the forward strand.
GGTACGGCGGTGGCTGTTCTGGGGCCGGCGTGAGTGCCGTCGAGCGGGTGCGGGCCGCGTACCGCAGCATCGCCATGACCGACCGGCCGGAGGTGTGGATCACGCTGCGCGACGAGGACGAGGTCCTCGCCGAGGCGGCCGGGGTCCGGCCGGACCTGCCGCTGTCCGGGCTGGTCTGCGCGGTCAAGGACAACATCGACGTCGCGGGCCTGCCCACCACCGCGGCCTGCCCGGCGTACGCGTACACGCCCGTGGAAAGCGCCACGGTCGTGCGGCGCCTGACCGAGGCGGGCGCGGTCGTGCTGGGCAAGACGAACATGGACCAGTTCGCCACGGGCCTGGTCGGCACCCGCAGCCCGTACGGCGCCGTGCGCAACGCCTTCCGGCCGGACCGGATCTCCGGTGGCTCCAGTTCCGGCTCGGCTGTCGCCGTCGCGCTCGGGATCGTCGACTTCGCGCTGGGCACGGACACCGCGGGTTCGGGCCGCGTCCCGGCCGCTGTGCACGGCGTCGTCGGTCTCAAGCCCACGGTCGGGCTCCTGCCGAACACGGGTGTCGTCCCGGCGGCCCGACCGTACGACAGTGTCAGCGTCTTCACCGAGGATCTCGCGCTCGCCCAACGGGTTTTCGCGGTACTGGCCGGGCCGGACAGCGCCGATCCCGGCAGCCGCGACTGGCCGGCGACGGTCCGGCTGGCCGCCGGGCCGCAGCCGGTGGTGGCGGTGCCCACGCCGGACGGGCTGGCGCCCTTGTCGCCGGAGGGGCGTGACGCGTTCCACGCGGGCGCCGAAGTCCTGCGCGCCAAGGGAGCAAAGGTGTCCGAAGTGGACATATCGGTGTTCCTGGACGCGGCGGGACTGCTCTACGACGGCGCGCTCGTGGCGGAGCGGTACGCCGCCGTCGGTGAGTTCATCGCGGCACACCGCGGCGACGTCGACCCGACCGTGGCCGGGATCATCCTCGCGTCCGGTGAGCTGCCCGCGCATGAGCTGGCCGCCGACCAGGCGCGGCTGGCGGCGATGCGGTCGGCCGCCCTGGAGGTGCTCGCCGGGTTCGACGCGCTGCTGCTGCCCACCACGACCGGGCATCCCGCGCTCGCCGACGTCGCCGCGGATCCGGTCGGCGTGAACAGCGGGCTCGGCACGTACACGAACTTCGTGAACCTGCTGGACTTCGCCGCGGTCGCGGTCCCGGCGGGCCAGGCGGACGGCAGTCCGTTCGGGCTCAGCGTGATCACCCGTGCCTTCGACGACCAGATCGCGATCGACATCGCCGCACTGCTGACGGGCGAGCCCGCGCCCGAGCCGTTCGCTCCCTCGGTCGCGCTCGCGGTGTTCGGCGCGCACCTGCGTGGTCAGCCGTTGAACCACCAGCTGACCAGCCTGGGCGCCCGGTTCGACAGCGAGATCGCCACCGCGCCGGAGTACCGGATGGTCGCGTTGCCGACCGAACCGGCCAAGCCCGGCGTGGTGCGTTCCAGCGACGGCGCCAGCCTGCGCGGTGAACGATGGCTGCTGCCCGTGGCGGGATTGGGCCGGTTCCTCGCCGCCCTGCCGATGCCGATGTCACTGGGCCGTGTCCGCTTGGACACGGGCGAGGAAGTCCTGGGCTTCCAATGTGACCCGGTCACCGCGGCCTCGGGCGAGGACATCACCGCCCACGGCAGCTGGCCGGCCTGGCTCGCGGAAGGGTGAGATGGCGTGTGCTCCGGGGCTGTTGGAGCACACACCACCCCGACGTGCCCATAAGCCTGAGGTTCTGGGGATCTCGGCCGGACACGCGTCACTGGTCTTGCTGTCCGGCAACGATGCCAGTGCGCGCTTGCGGCTTTCTTGCCCAGATCCGGAAGAACGCCGAAAGACAGTGGTCAGCGGCGGGTGACCGGGCCAGCTTGAGTTTTGACCTGTTCGGCGAGGTCGTGGGTTGTTGGACGGTTTCTTCCTGCCAGTGCTGGTTTTCGCTTGTCAGTGCTGGTGGCGATGTGGACGTCATGGGGCGGGACGCTGGTCGGGGATCCCGGGTGGGCGGCCAGGGCCTGGTCGGGTGGGTTTCGGGACACCGGCCGGACATGCGGTGTGTGGGCGGAGGTTCCGAATCCTCCGCGGACTCGGGCGGGTGACATCCGGTGTGCTGCCACGGGTTTCTCTCAGGGACGGCGCAAGTCGGCGGTGAGGCCGCGCGGGTGCGGACGGCGCAACACCCGGCCCGAGCGCATCCGCACCAGCTCCGTGACTGGCAGGTCGGCCAGCACATGCGCCAGACGCGGGCCGTCGTAACCGGCGTCGGCGACCGGCAGGATGCCCGGATCACCCGGCCGCCTGTGCCCTGCGCGGGTCAGCCGGTCGACCACGTCGTGGACCTGTGTCGCGGTCACCGTGGCGGCGTCGTCACCCGGGGCGAGCCGGACCACGTCCAGCGGCGCGGTCGATGAGTGGCGTCCTGGTTCCACGGCGACGATCACCGAGTAGGGCCAGCCCGGCACCATGATGTGCGTGTCCTTGCCCCGACCGTAGGTGTGACACAGGATCCGGCGTGGACCGGCGTGTGCCTCCGGCGCAACCAGGAAGTGACATCGACCACCAGCACCAGCCTGCCGTCCGCCGCACACGCCACCGGCACGCTGGTCAGCGCGGGCCGCAACCGGAGCGGACCGGGCTGTCCGAGTACAACACCGCGTCACAGAGTTCGAACAACGCATCGGCCCGTTTCGGCTGCCCTCTGGTCGATCTTCCAGCTGTCGCAAGAAGGAATGATCAACCACGGGCCGCACCCATGATCAACAAGGGCAGGCTGACACCGCCCGAAGGTCAAATCTCGAGCTAGACGCCCGCGGGGGCGTCTTCCAGGGGCGGGGCCGGGGCGGCAGTGGGCGCGGCATCCCGTGCGCGGGCCAACTGGGCCACCCCGAGGCAGCAGAGGAAACCGCAGATCACGGCGAGGGCGATCTCCACGCCGGTGGTCGCGAGCGTCTCGCCGAGCAGGACGACCCCGATGATGGTCGCGCTGGCCGGGTTCACGAGGTTGGTCACGGCCAGCGGCGCGCTGAGGCCGTCGCGGTAGGAACGCTGGGTGAGGATGGTCGCGACGATCGCGAACGTGCCGACGGCGATCGCGGCGAAGATCGTGATGGGACGCAGCAGCACGCCCGCCCCGCCGTCGCCCACGGTCACGACGATGGTCTGGCACAGGGCGGAGCACACGCTGAACGCGATACCGCCCGCGATGGCCTCCCATAACGTCGACGCACCGGGGCGCCGTCCCAGCAGCGCCAGCCCGGCCACGACGACGACCGTCGCGACGACCAGCCAGATGAGCTCGCCGCTGGTCAGGGTGTCGGCCTTGCCCGTGGTCGTGATGATCAGCGCGAGACCGGTCAGGCCGACGACCGTGTAGGTCATCCCGGTCATCTCCAGCCTGGTCGGCCGCCGTTTCGCCGTCAGCGCCGCCAGCGGCACGGCGATGACCAGCGTGAGCGCGCCGAGCGGCTGGATCAGCGACAACGGGCCGAAGTTCAGTGACGCGACGTGCAACGCGGCGCCGAGCGCGTTCAGGCCGATCGCCAGCCACAGCACGGGCACCCGGACCAGCTGCGCGACCGTGAGGTGGGCGAACCTGGCCTGGATGAGCGCGGCGACCGCGTACGCGATCGACACGGCCACGCACAGCGTGATCGCGATCAGCAGGTTCGTCACAAGCAGTCGCCCAATCTCAGTTCGCCCGACGTGACGGGTGTCATCCAGCGTCCACGGTCGGACGTGCAGAGAGTCCAGGCAAGTCGGTGACGTCGGGTCACCGGGACGCTCACCCTTCGAGGGTATCTCCACGACGATCGTGACAACGGTGTTTTGGCGTGATCACCGGCACCGCTCAGGGAAAAATCAGGGTTCCCCTGGTCTCGCCGGAGTCGGGCGGTCACGCCCGGTGATCAGTCCCACTCCCAGGCGACACCGATCATCCCCGGTTTGACGCCGCGTTCGGCCCGGTGCACCCAGCGCCCCGACGTCACGATCAGCTCGTCGCTGACGTGGGTCTCGGCGTGCGGCTTCAGCTGGGCGAAGCCGTGGACGCGGGCGGGCACGGCGCCGTCGGCGAACTGGACCCGCAACAGGTAGAAATCGGCCGGGTAGCGGAAGCCGCGGCGGTAGTCGTAGCTGACCGGCGGCGCGGACACCGTCACCGCGTAGTCGAAGAACTGGGTCTCCCCGACGCGCAGGCGGCGGTCGAACAGCAGCTCCGCCGCGATCACGGCGGCACCGGCGTGCCGCCGGACGCGCCCGAGGCGGCAGTTCGCGAGCGCCCGCACCGCGATGTCCGCGGAGTCCGTCTCCGGTTCGGCGCAGTACACCGCGAGGTACCGGTCCGGCCCGTCCGCGGTCGCCTCGACGACCAGCCGCGTCTGTACGGAGTGGATCGTGCGGTCGGCGCCGACGACGCAGCTGTCCTCCTGGCTGAGGACACCCAGCTTCGAGTCCGACGGGCCGAGCATCGGCATGATCGCCTCGGCCAGCGCGTCCGACGGGCCGAGGATGCCGTCGTAGTCTCTGTCCCGTTTGGTCCAGCGGCCACGCGGGCGCGGCGGGCCGAGCAGGGCGACGAGGGAATGCCGCGGCATGCCGAGGATGCCCTCGATGGCGTGCACGGCACGCAGCGAGTCGGCCCGCTCGGGTCTGCTGCGGCCCTGCTGCCAGTAGCTCAGGCTGGTCACGCTGACCTGGATGCCGCGCTGCGCCAGCCGGTGGCGCAGCCGGTCGAGCGTCAGCCCGCTGTCCTCGATCGCGGCCCTGAGCGCGGAATGGAACTTCTCTGGCACGGCTCGCACTCCTCCGTTCCGGCTCGGGCGGCCGATTCTGTGAACGAACACAGACTTCGGCCCGCTGTCCACTCAACGCGCGACCACGTCGCTGGTCACGGCCATTCACAGTTTTGCCGCGGGTGTTCAACGACTGCGTGCGCGAACGCCGAGCCGCTTGACGCCATCCGACCGGTGGGTATTTCTTTCGTGCTGACCGGTCAATCCCCTGCTGGTGTCCCAATCCCTGTTGGAGGACACATGTTTCTGGTCAGAGCTATGGTCGTGGTCACTTTAGGGGCGTTAGTCCTACCACAACCAGCGTCTGCCGCGCCGTCAAGCCTCGCCGACCAGGTGCGTGGCGTCACGGTTTCCGAGCACGGTGCGTCACCGGTGGTCGAGACCAGCCGCACGCATGGCAACTGGGCCTTCGGATCCACCACCGTTCCCGTGGCGTCGCACGAGCACGAGGCGCCGCGGAGCTCGCTGTTCGTCGCCCAGAACCTCGGCCGCAAGTGGCGCGTCGAACTGGAAGGCACGCCCGGTTTCGTCGAGCTGGCCGGGAAAGCCCCGCGCGAAGTGGTCAGCGACAGCGAGAAGGAGCTGTTCGCGAACAACCTCCAGTCCCGCCAGCAGCGCGGTGCGCTGGCAGCCGACACCGGACTCGGACTGCCGTGGCCGCAAGGCGTCGCGTGGTGGATGGGCGGCGGCCCGCACGGCAACAGCGGCAACAGCCGCCCGTTCAGCTCGATCGACTTCAACGGCGGCGACGGCCGCGTGCTGTCGGCCGGCCCGGGCAAGGTGTACAAGAGCTGCGTCCGTGGTCGCAGCGCGCTCGTGAAAGTCGTGCACCCCAACGGCTACAGCACGACCTACTACCACATGTACGACCTGACGACACTCGCCGACGGCTCCAACGTGCAGACCGGCACCTACTTGGGCCACATCGGCAACGAACTGCCCTGCGGCGGCTCGAGTTCAGGTGCGCACGTGCACTTGTCCCTGCTGCGCGGCAACACGCACGTCAGCGTGAACAACCAGACCATCGGCGGCTGGACCTTCTATGAGGGTTCGTCGGCCTACGGCGGTTACGCGCTGCGCAACGGCGTGCGGGTCAACGTGGGCGGGCGTGTCACGAACTACGGCGGCGGTGGAACGCCGTCGCTGCCTACCGGGACGGTGAACGGCGGCGACAACCCGTCGGTCAACATCCGCTCCGGCCCTGGCCTGAGCTACGACGTGACCGGCACCGCCGACACCGGCACCGTGGTCCAGATTTCCTGCACCGCACGTGGTGAGACGGTGGAAGGCGTCTGGGGTGCGACGGACCTGTGGAACAAGCTGAACACCGGCGGGTGGATCAGCGACGGGTTCCTGGACACCGGATCGAGCGGACCGGTCGCCCCGGCCTGCGCCTGATCACCGGTTGCGCCGAACAGCCCAAGCTGCCTTCCGGGCGCCCCTCGCCCGGAAGGCAGCTTGGCACAGGGGGTCGTGGACGCCCGCACCGATCAGCCCGTGGTCCGGCGCCAGGCTGTCCCGCAACCGGACGAGCGCGTCCTCGGCCGACAGCAGGCCCAGTCCCAGCAGCGTGCTGATCTCGGCGCGGTGGGCGTCGATGGCCGGCTCGGACTCGTCCTTCAGCACGGCCTCCGACGGCTCGAACGCCGCCCGCATGGCGTCGGGAACAGGTGCTTGCCCAGCCACGTCATACCAGGCGGGGATCGCGATCATGACCTGGATCGCCTCGGCGAGCGTGTTGCCGAGCACGCCGGCGGTGCCTTCCGAACTGGCGTACAGCACAGGCCGCCATCGCAGACGAAGAACGTGCCGCCACTGCCGTCCCCGGCGACCGCCACGAGCTCGCCACCCGCCGCCAGCCCGACGGGCTCACCGTGCTCGTCACGGGTGAGATCGAAGTCGAACACGGCATCCAGCAGCTCTGCTGCCCGTGCGCTGTCCCTGATGCGATCAAGCGTGGGCGGAACACTGGTCACGGGGTCTGGAAAGGCATCCGGCACAGGGGGTTGTCCAGGTGCAGCGGCTCGTCGCCGAGCCCGGCCGGTCGGCCGTCCACGGTGAACGGGCCCGTCCAGTGCAGGCTCAGGCCACGGTAGTCCACGCCGTCGTGCCCGAACTCCGGTTCGTCCAGCGCGCCGATGAACTCGGCGAAGGAGCCGTCGACGGCACGCCTGCCGATCACGCACACCCACGCCGTGCCGGCGCCGCGTGACCGCACCTCCTGGTAGGCGTTCGGGCCCGCGGTGAGCACCCGGCAGCCGCCCTGAGTCGCGAGTGCGACGTACCCGTCGCCCTTCCGGCCGACCAGCCAGGGATCCACCGGGATCCACTCGTCCAGAGTGGACAGCGGGAACCAGCCGTGGGTGAAGCCCATCGGGTCGTCCGCGGGGATGCGGTACACAGCGAGCAGCGCGTTGCGGTGCTGCCCGGCCCGGGGCAGGATCCGGTTGCCCGCCCAGGCGTTCGGGCGCGCGGACGAGTGCGTGGCGTCGTTGGGCGCGTGCGTGACGTAGATCTGGGTCTCCGGGCCGAGTGTCGCGCCCCAGATGTGCTCCTGCAGCCCCGGCAGCCCGGAGCGGTAGTCCTGGACGCTGGACAGCATCGCGTCCGGCGTCTTGTAGACGACCAGGTCGGAGGCGTACGGGCGGGACAGCAGATCGTGGTGCGGCCGGTACTCGCCGCGGTAGCGCTGCCTGCCCAGCCACTCCTCGGGAACCCGGGACGCCTCGGCGAGCTGCGAGGGCAGCCGGTAGCGCTGTGCGGTGGCCAGCACGGTCGCGGGCAGGGTGGCGTGGTTGAGCGCGCCCATACCCCAGCACAGCCACATGATCGAGGCGGTTTCCTCCAGCCGGGCACTGCGCTGGGTCTGTACGTACGACCGGCCGTGCGCGGACACGTGCGCGCCGTACCAGGAGTTGAACGCCAGCGTCAGCAAGGTCTTGTCCAGCAACCGCCACGCCAGGTCCCGGATCGTCTCGTCGTCGGCGAACTCCACCAGCGACGTCAACGCCAGCACGTCGACCGCGAGGTACGCGTTGGAGTCGAACTCGCTGTACCCGCCCGCGAGTTTGCGCGTGAGCCACTGTTCGGCCATGCCCCGGCCGTGTTCGGCGTGCCGCGCGCCCGTCCACCCGGTGTTGCGGAACACCTCATTCGCGAACGCCTGTCCCGCCAGAAGTTCCGCGGTGTGCCACACCAGTTGGTGGTTCTCGGTGAAGTAGCACATCGCGTCCAGGCCGGGCTGGTCGATCCAGTACTTCAGGCCCAGCAGGGGTTCGCGGACGTGCTCGCGGGCGTCCTCGCTGCGGTGCCACAGGTGCAGCAGGCCCAACGCCTCGAAGTCCGCGCAGTCCGCCCGGTCGCGGATCATCCGCAGTGACCGCTCCAGCGCCTCGGGCCGCGGCACGTGCCCGGCGTCCACGGCCAGCGCAGCGAGTTCGGCGGCGCAGCCGTTCGGCCCTTGGGCGGCGTGCTGGAGAACCTCGCGCCGCCAGTCCTCGGGACCGCCTGCCGGCCGGGTGCGCCCGGTCGGCAGCACCACGACCGGGAAGTCCCGGTACAGCGGCGATCCGGGAACCGACACCCGGACGGTGTGCTCACCCGTGGTCAGCATCGACGCCGACCCGACGCCCGTGTCACCGGTCATGGCGGTCAACGCGATCGTGACGCTGCCGCCGTCCACAGTGACCGTCTGGTCGACCTGGCCGCACCGGACGTTCACCGTCACGCCGTCCGGCGCGGTGAGCTCGACCTCCGGCTCGGTCAGGCCCCAGCGCGGCGTGCCGATCGCGTCCAGTACCTGCTCGGCGAACTCCGACACCCGCTCGTCGGCACCTGGGCTGGGGATGACGGCGCGGACCGGCAGACCGCCCACCCGCAGCCGCACGACCTGGCGGCACTCGCGGAAACCGATCTGCCACGAGCACACGACGACCTCGGTCACGCCGGACGGCAGCCACACCCCGGCCTCGTGCTCGGCGGGCTCCATGTAGGTGACCTGGCCGGTGCGCAGCACGCACTCGCCGCCGACGTACAGCAGGACCGGCCCGGTGCTCGCCAGCTTGAGCGTCCGCCATTCGGCCTGGTCGACCTCGAACGCGGTGGCGGCAACGGCGATCCGCAGCTCGGGCGTGAAACAGAACTCGCTCCAGTCCACCAACCCGTCGGACATCGTGTGCACGCGGTGCCATGTTCCCCGGTGCCCGGCGCCGGTCGGCCCGGTGTAGGTGACCTCGCCGCCTTCGACGACCTCCGGCAACGGCTGCTCCCGCAACGGCCACCGCTCGTGCAGCCTGGCTTTCAGCGGTGTGACGTCCGGGCCGTTGGTCAGCACCCACCGTCCGTCCGGGCCCTACGGTGAGCCCTCGGCGGCCAGCTCACCGGACAGGTCGACCGGTTCGGCCCAGCCGCCCGCCACGAGCCAGTCCCGTACCGTCCCGCGTTCGTCGAGCCGGTGCGTGGTTCGTTCGCTCATTTCAGCCCCGTCTGCGAGATGCCCTTGACGATGTGCCGCTGGGTGAACAGGAACACGATGATCACCGGGATCATGCTCACCACCGACATGGCCAGGATGTAGTTGAACGGCACGACTTCCTCGCTGTTGAACTGGGCGAGCGCCACCGGCAGCGTGTAGAGGCTCTGCGACTGGGCGATCACCAGCGGCCACAGGAAGTCGTTCCACCGCCAGATCACCGAGAAGATCGTCACGACAGCCAGCGCGGGACGGCACAGCGGCAGGATCAGCCGGAGGAAGATCCGCAGTTCACCGGCGCCGTCGATCCTGGCGGCCTCGATCAGGTCGTCCGGGATGGTCAGCATGTACTGGCGCAGCAGGAACACGCCGGTCGGCGTCGCCGCGGGCGGGATGATCATCCCCAGCAGCGAGTTCGTCATCCCGGTGTCGGCGACGACCTGGTGCAGCGGGATCAGGATGATCTGCAACGGGATCATGATCGTGCCCAGCGTGACCAGGAACAGCACGTTGCGGCCACGGAAGTTGTACTTGGCCAGCGCGTACGCCGCCATCGTGTTGATCGCCAGGGTGAGCACGGTCGCCGAGACGGTCACGATGGTGCTGTTGGTCAGGTACACGCCGAAGTCGAACCGGGACAACGCCTCGGTGTAGTTGTCCAGTGCGAACGACTCGGGCAGCAGCGTCGGCGGCCGGGCGGCCAGTTCCGTGCGCGTCTTGAACGACGACAGCATCGTCCACACCACGGGTGCGAGGAACAGGATCGACAACGCGATCAGTCCCGCGTACATCAGGACTCTCGCCGTGGCCGGCGGTGCGGTGGCGGACGCGGAGGTCCACGTGGACCGTTTCCTCTCCCGTCGCGGGGCCAGGCCGATCACATCGACTCCCTGCGTCGGCCGTAGAGGAAGTTCAGCATGGTCAGCGCGAAGATCGTGCAGAACAGCACGACCGACCCGGCCGCCGCCAGCCCGTACTGGATGGGGGAGCGGAACGCGTGCTCGTAGACGTACTGCACCATCAGCGTCGTGGCGCCCAGCGGACCGCCGCCGGTGAGCGTGTAGATGAAGTCGAACGCCTGGAACCCGGCGATCATCGACAGGATCACCACCACCAGTGTCGTCGGCCGCAGCAGCGGCCACGTCACGTGCTTGAAGCGTTGCCAGGCCCCGGCGCCGTCGATCCTCGCCGCTTCGTGGTACGAGCCGTCGATGCCCTGCAGCCCGGCCATGATGATCAGCGTGTAGAAGCCGACGTGCATCCACACGCCGACGAACACGGTCACCCCGAGCGCGGTCGGCCCGTCGACCAGCCAGCCGATGTCCAGTCCCAGCACCGAGTTCAGCGCACCGGACCGGCGTTCGAGGATCCAGCTCCACAGCAGGCCGACCACGACCGGCGAGAGCAGCACCGGCAGGAAGAACACCGCGCGGAAGAACCCGCGCGCCCGGATGGGCTGGGTCAGCAGCAACGCCAGCCCGATCGCCGCGGCTGTGGAGATCAGCACGAACGCCACCACGAAGATCAGCGACGCGCGGGCCGCGGACCAGAACTCCTCGTCGCCGAACAGCTTCCCGTAGTTGGCCGCGCCGACCGGCGTGAACGTGCGGCCGTTGGAGCTGTCGAAACCGCTGACGTAGAAGCCGTTGATGGCCGGGTAGACGATGAACACGCCGAAGATCAGCATGTTCGGCAGGATGAACAGGTAGGGCGCGATCCGCTGGTTCCACGGCCTGACCTGGCGCCGCCGGGTCATTTGCGCGCGACCTCCAGGTTCTTCTCCGCCGCGGCGCGGATCTTGGCCACGGTGTCGTCGACGGACTGCTGCCCGGCCACGGCCGCGGCGAGCTCCTTGACCACCGCTGTCGCCGTCGGGCTGAAGCCGGGGCTGTAGTTGCTGGCGTAGCTGCCCGGGTCGGTGCGCTTGACGTCGGCGAGGAACATCGCCATGTCCGCGGACCGGTCCGGGTACTGCACGCCCTCGGCGACCAGGTCCTTGCGCGTCGGCAGGAACTTCGCCTCCTTGGCGAACTTCTCCTGCGCCGGGCGGCTGTTCATGAACGCGACGAACTTCGCGGCCAGCCGCGGGTTCGCGCTCTGCTTGAACGCGGCCATGAACTTCCCGCCGGGATAGCCGCCGCAACGCGCGGCGCACGGGTTCGGCGCGGCCGCCCACTGGAACTTCGCGTCCTTGGCGAACTGGCTGACCTGCCAGTTGCCGCTGAAGTACACCGGCGCGTCCCCGGTCAGGAAGATGTCGTTGGCGCCCTTGTACTTGGTGCCCGACTCCAGCCAGAAGTCCTTGGACATCACGCCCTGCTGGGTGAGCTCGACGAACCGCCCGACCGCCCTGCGCGCCTTGGCCGGGTCGAAGTCGACCTTGCCGTCGGTGCCGAACAGGTTCGTGCCGAACTGGTTGAACATGCCGGACACCCGGTGGCCGGACTTGTCGTACGCGATCGCGAACGGCTTTCCGTTGGCCTGCTGGACTTTCCTGGCCGCGGTGACCAGCTCGTCCCACGTCCACGGCTTGTCGGCGGACGGGGGAGCGACACCGGCCTTGGTGAACTGGTCGACGTTGATGAACGGCCCGTTCATCGTCAGGTCACTCGGCACCGCGACCAAGGCGCCGCCGTCACCGTGGATGTAGTCCTGCGCTGCGTCGAGGTACTGGCCGCCGATGTCCTGACCGGCGCTCTTGAGGTCGAGCAACGCGTCCTCGAAGACCGGCAGCACGTGCACGCGAGCCACGTCCGGCGCGTTGTTGCTGGCGATGCGCCCCTGCAGCTGCTGTTCGAGCTCGGCGAACGGCAGGATCTGCAGCTCGACCGTCGCGCCCGTCTCCTGCTCGAACTGCTTGATCAGCGCGCGGGTCGTCTGTTCGTCCGGACCGTCGGTGAAGTACACATAGGTCAGCTTGTTGGGCGCGGATCCGTTGCCCCCGCTGCTGTCAGTGGTTCCCGGCGCACACCCCGCGAGTACGCACAGCGCCGCGCCGATGATCAATCCCAGGCTTCTTCGCATGGGCCGCACCCTCCCAGTAAGCGCTTACCGGGGCACCATATGACTACATATGTGAACAGTCAACGGCGATCGCGACTGTTCAGTAAGCGCTTGTTGCCGAGGTTTCCCTGCGCGCGGATGTCGTGGGGCCGACGGCATACTGGAAGACGTGACGACGCGAGTGCCACGCCTGGAGATCGAGTACTGCACCCAGTGCCGGTGGCTGCTGCGCGCGGGCTGGACCGCGCAGGAGTTGCTGACCACGTTCACCGACGAACTCGGCGAAGTGGCGCTGATTCCCGGCAAGGGCGGCGTGTTCGACGTGCGGATCGACGGCGAGCCGGTCTGGTCGCGCTCCCAGGAAGGCGGCTTCCCCGACCTGGCCGTGCTCAAGCGGGCGGTGCGTGACCGGATCGCGCCCGGTCGCGATCTCGGCCACAGTGACCGCCATGAGCCCTCGTGAGGGTGCTTGTCAGCCTGGAATCAGCACGGCCGCGTCCGGCTGGCGCAACGTGGGGAATGTGCCGGTGACCCGGCCGCGCACCAGGTCGAGCACCGCGACCTGCGCGGTGTCCAACAGTGACACGTAAGCGATCGGCTTGCGCGGGTGCGTTGTGGCGGCGGAGGGTTTGCCCGGCAGCGTGGCGGTCCAGATCGGACGCAGCCGCGAGCTGACCATGGAGATGGCGTTGTTGGCCAGATCCGTCACCAGCAGTTGGTCTTCGGACACGGCGTACACCCGCAACGGGTCGGTGCCGGGAAGCCGCAACTCGTCACGGACACGCATGGTGTACGCGTCCACGGCGACGACGCCGGGGTTCTTGCGCGCGCCCACGTACAGCGTGCGCTCGTCGAAGCTGAGGCAGCAGCTCTCCGGCAACTGTCCCGGCGTGACGGTCACGGGCGCGATCGCGGCGTCGTAGGGGCGCACCATGCTCACCGTGTGTGAGAGCAGACCGGTGACGTAAGCACGTTCACCACTGCGGGTGACCGCGAACATGTGGGCCTTGATGGCGCCCGTGTTCACTGCCCGGCTCGGGCTCGTGCCGATGGGCGCGTCGAATCCGAGCAGGACACCCTTCTCCTCGGACAGCGCGTACAGGCGGTTGCTGCCGTCCATGCCGATGCCGTGGATCCGGTTGAACGGCGCGAGCTCGATCGTGCGGACCAGCGTGCGTGCCCGCAGGTCGACGACGAACACCGCGGACGCGCCCGGCCCGACCACGTTGGCGAACTCCACTCCGTAGTGGCCCACGTACGCGAACCGGCGCTCGCGGTCCGCGGTGATCTCGTGCGGGTAGTCGCCGAGCACCACCTCCGACAGCCGCTTGCCGGAACCGGCGTCGAAGAACGCCAGCCGCCGGTCACCTTTCTCCACCAGCGCGAGGACGTCGCCGGACGCCTCGCCGGCGGCGTCGTCCGCCATGGCGGGTGAGGCGAGTGCGGGCAGTGACATACCCGCCACCCCGGCGAACTTCATGGCGTTGCGTCTCGTGATCCCGTGGTCCTTCATGGACGACTCCTTGTTGAGGGTTGAACGACTACGAGCAGACAGAAGCCGGAACGGGACGAAACGTCAACCACGCCGATGGCGGCTTTTGCGCGGCATTCGGCCGCAATCGGGTTCGCGATGCGAACTACGGTCCCGACCTGCGTGATCCGCGGCTCGGTCCGCACCGCGGGCGACAGCGGTACGACGAAGATCACGCGGCGCGGCTGGCACACCGTCCTCTGTGGCCCGACTTCCCGGCCGAGGGCACGCACATGTCGGCGTTTCGGCCGCGCGAGCTGGGCGGATGTGACATCCTGTGCGGAGGTTTCCAGGCAGACGGACACAGGCGGTAGCACGTGAAGACGCCCGACGAGTGGATGCGGGACTTCGAGTCCAAGATCGCCGACGCGCAGGCCAAGGCCGCGGCGGTGCAGCAGGGGCTGGCGAACGCGGAAGGCAGCGCGTCGTCCAAGGACGGCACGGTGACGGTGACAGTGGCACCGACCGGGGCGTTGACGAACCTGCGGCTGACAGCCGAGGCGATGCGCTTGTCGCATTCCCAGCTGGCGGCCGAGATCATGGCCGTCGCCCGCACCGCCCAGCGATCGGCCGCCACCCAGGTGGCTGAGACGTTCGAGCAGGTCAACGGCGCGGGCTCGGAGTCGTACCAGCTGATCGCGGAGTACCTCCCGCCCGCCGAGGAGCAGGACGAGGAAGAGCTCGAGCCGCGCCAGTACGGCTTCGAGGACGGCTCGGACAACGCCGAGCAGCCACCCGCCCCGCCGCGCCCGGAGCCGCCTCGCCGCCCGGCGGCGCGTCCCGACGAGACCGACGATCCCGAGTTCGGGAACGGCTCGATCTTCCGCGGCTAGGAACGTCGGTTCGCGCGTGCGAACGAGTTCGAATATGACAGTCTGTACGGGAACGGAATCGGGGCGGCGGTCATCTGACCTGCACGAGCGACGAGTAGGAACTGGGGGAGGGCTGTGACCGAGTGGTACGAGGGCGCCGGTGTCGTCGAGAGCGTCGCGGGGTTCGTCGACACGCTGACCGCCGAGTCCGAAGGTGAGGGCGTCGACGTCATCGACGCGGCCATCGGGGGCGCGGGCATGGTCGTCGACCTGGTCTCCTCCGCGGCCAACCCGCTCGCCGCGGTGTTCTCGGCCGGTGTCGGCTGGCTGCTCGAGCACGTCAGCTTCATCCGTGAGCCGCTCGACGCGTTGCTCGGCAACCCCGACGAGATCAACGCCAACACCCACCAGCTCAAGTCGGCCGCGCTGGAAATGAAGATGATCGCCGAGGAGCACCGCCAGGACGTGGCGGCCATGGGCGGCTCGTGGTCGGGTGAGTCGAACGAGGCGTTCCGCCAGAACCAGGACACGATCGCGGCCCAGTACGAGGCGCTCGGCAAGACCATGGACGGCACCGCGGCGACGTACGCGCTGTCCGGCGCGCTGGTGGTCGAGCTGCGGGCGATGGTGTTCGACTGGATCTCCGACCTGATCGGTGAGCTGATCGCGGGCGCGCTGATCGCGCTGGCGTCGGCGGCGGTGACGTTCGGTGGCTCGATCGCGGCGTACTGCGGCTACGCGGGCACGCGGGCGGCGATGCTCGCCACGAAGATGGCGTCCCGGCTGAGCAGGCTGATGGCCGCGATGAAGCGCTTCGGCGTGCGGCTGGCCAAGCTGCAGGAGAAGATGTCGGGGCTGATGAAGGGTCTCGAGAAGTTCGCGGACTACGGCGACTACGCCAAGACGGCGTACGACGCCGTGAAGCCGTACGAGATGCCGCAGGCGCAGCCGCAGACCCCGGGTGTGAACCCCGGCACGGCCAGCTAGCGGATCCAGACCGATGGTGCGAGGCAAAGGGTCGGGATCCTCCGGCAGCCACGGGTCGACCTCCCACGGCGGAGGCCCGACACCGGGGACGGGCGGGACCGGGGGAGTGGCGCCGGGCAAGGGCTCCCACATGGACCCGGACGCCGTCGAGTCGATCGGCGAGCGGTTCAACGGCCGGGGTGGCCAGATCAGGGACGGCATCGGCGGCAAACTGAACATCGGGGCCTCGGCGGACAGCGCGGGGGTGTTCGGCCAGGTCGCGATGGGCAAGGCCGACGAAGCGATCAAGACAGCGAGGGAAGGCGCCGAGCGAGCGGCGATGGCCGCGGAGAACAGCGGCCAGAAGGTCAAGCAAACCGCGCAGATGGTCCGTGGCACGGACGAGTCGAACGCGTCGAAGGTGGGCAAGTCCGGCGACGGCCTGGACAAGGCAGCCGCACGTTCCACCGGCGCCTCCGGCGGTGGCGTGTCAGGCGGGTCCGGACGCTCAGGCGTGACCGCGACCGCGGGCCCGACGAACACCCCCCGAGGCTCAGGCCCGGTGGAAACCCGGTCAGGCCAGCCAGGCGGGCCGGCACGACCGATGAGTGCCCCGAAAACCCCAGCGGGGCCCGGAGGTATGCCGCCGCAGAACCAATCTGGCGGCAACCAACCGCAACGCCGCCCGGTGGACGGTCAAACCGGTGTGCGCCAAGGAAACAACCCCGGTGCACAGGGACAGGGCGCGCGTCCGTCGAGCGCTATGCCGAACAATGCCGGGCAGGCTCCCGGTTTGCGCGGCGGGAATGTCCCACCTGGACAGTCCGGACCGGCGAGTAGTGCGGCCGGTCAGGGCAATCCGGGTGCGCGTGGTGGTGTCCCCGGTGGACAGTCGGGGCCTGTCAACAGTGCCGCGGGCCAAGGTGGCGCTCCGGCGCCTCGTGGTGGTGCGGGTCAGGGTGGTGCTCCTGCGTCGCGTGGTGGTGGGCAGCCGGGTTTGGCGAACAGCGGTGGTGGCCAGGGTGGTGGGCGTCAAGGTGGCGCCCCGATGGGTAATTCCGGGGCGCGCCAGGGCAACGCGTTCGGCGGTGCCCCGCCCCAAGGCCAGGGCGGCGGAACGCCGCGGCCGAACGCCCCAGCCCCGGGCCAAGGACAGCAAGGCATGCGCCAAGGCGGCATGCCCATGGGCAACACCGGTCAGCAAGGCCAGTTCGGTGCGCCGATGCGCAGCCCGCAGTACAACCAAGGTGCGATGCGGAACCAGGGCTTCGGCCCGCAAGGCAGCGCGCCCCCCAACACCCAAGGCCAGGGATACGGCCCACCCCAAGCCCAGAGCGGCCAAGGCCAGCAAACCGGCGGCCGCCAGGGATACGACCGCGCGCAGAACCAGCAAGGGACGCACCAACCTCAGCAGCCGATGCCGAACCGGCAAGGCCAGCAGCCGTTCAACCAAGGCCAGCAGGCACAGGGCCAGCCGGGACAGGGCCAGCCATTCGGCCGTCAAGGCCAACAGGGCCAGCAGAGCCACCCGTTCAACCAACAGGGTCAGCGGGCACCAGGCCAGCAAGGCCAAGCGTTCGCCCAGCAAGGGCAGCAAGGGCAGCAGAGCCGCGCGTTCGGTCAGCAGGGCCAGGCCTTCGGCCAGCAAGGTCAGCAGGTGCCGGGGCAGCAGGGCCAAGGGTTCAATCAGCAGGGCCAGCCCGGCAGTGGCGACCGATCTGGTCAGCCGGGCGCGAATCAGCAAGGGCCAAGCCGACAGGGACAGCAGACCCCAGGGCAACAGGGACAGCCGTTCAACCAGCAGGGGCCGGGACAGCAAGGTCAGACGCCCGGCCAGCAGGGTCAGTCGGCGCCGGGGCAGCAAGGCCAGTCGTTCGGTCAGCAGGGCCAGTCGGGCAGTGGTGACCGGTCTGGTCAGCAAGGAGCGAACCAGCCGGGCCAGCAGCAGCCGGGTCGGCAGGGTCAAGTGGCCAATCAGCAGGGCCAGCCTGTCCCCGGTGACCGGCAGGGCCAGCAAGCGCAGAACCAGCAATCCCAAGCGGCCAACCAGCAGGGCGTCAACCAGCAGGGACGGCCGCCTGCCGACGCGCAGTCTCCCGACGGCCGCCCGAACCAGCAGACGCCGAACCAGCAGACGCCGAACCAGCAGACGCCGAACCAACAAGGCCACCAGCCGCGCACCGATCAACCCGGCCAGCAGCAACAAAACCAGCAAGGCCCGAATCAGCAACAGGGACAGCACCGGCCGTCCCAGGACAACCGGCCCAACCAGCAGTCCCAGGACGGCCGCCCAAGCCAGCAGGACGCGAACCGGCGTCAGGACGGGCAGCCTGCTGACGGTCGGCGTGACCCGAACCAGCGGGAGAATCGGCCCAACCAGGATCAGGACCGGCAGTCGCCGGACGGCCGCCCGAATCAGCAGGATCGGCCCGATCAGCGGCGTGATCCGAGCCAGCGGGAAGATCGGCCCGGCCAGGACCAGAATCGGCAGGATCGGCCCGATCAGCGGCGTGATCCGAGCCAGCGGGAAGATCGGCCCGGCCAGGACCAGAATCGGCAGGATCGGCCCGATCAGCGGCGTGATCCGAGCCAGCGGCAGGACCGGCCCAGCCAGGGTCAGGACCGGCAGGATCGGCCGGACCAGCGGCGTGATCCGAATCAGCGGCAGGAGCAGACCCGGCCGAACGAGCAGAACACCACCCCGAACCGGCAGGATCAGAGTCCGCCGGACGACCAGGAGAACCGGCAGCCGAGGCCGTTGCCGGAACACGCCCGGCCCACGAGCCCGTTGGACGACCCCGCGATGTACGACGGGGACCGGGACGCGCCGTTGCGGGACCGCCGCCCGCCTGTGGCGTTGTTCAGCGTGGAGCGGTCGAAGTACGGCACGCCGAAGGTCGTGTACCGCGGTATCAAGGACTGGGCGCGGCACCAGATGTCGTTGTTCCGCGGCGACACGCGTTCTCCCGCGGAGATCAAGGCGCAGGGCGGGTTCCGTCCGCCGTACATGAGCAGGAAGGAC
Source organism: Kibdelosporangium phytohabitans (assembly GCF_001302585.1). Taxonomy (GTDB): domain Bacteria; phylum Actinomycetota; class Actinomycetes; order Mycobacteriales; family Pseudonocardiaceae; genus Kibdelosporangium; species Kibdelosporangium phytohabitans. The sequence continues at coordinate 4,885,431 of NZ_CP012752.1, forward strand.
TGGGAGAACCACCCTGAGTGGGCCAAGCCCGACCTCGCTCGGCACGTCGGCGGTGACACGAACGCGTTCGTGTCCACCTCGACGAGCGCGGACGTCAGTGAGAGCTTCGCCGGTGACAAGCAGTACGTCTACGTGATCAACGCCCCCGGCGGCATCCACACCGACCCGACCATGGAGTCCAAGACCGGCAAGGAGTCCCACGGCGAGGACGAGGTCCTCTTCCCCGGCGGCATCGACTTCCGGTACGTCCGGGGCTGGTACGAGGTGTCGTACGACTCGGGCATCCATCAGTGGGTACGCGGTGACTTCGTGCCCAATCCCGACTACATCGGCGACAGGTACGTGTCGGGTGATCCCGCCGCGGTCGGCAGGCACAGCGCCGACGCCATGCGTCCGGGTCCGGACGGTCATCCTCCTGTCATCATCGGCAGCCTCGGCGACCAGATGGGGCGGTTGGAGGACCCGACGCTCGATTCGCTGCGCCCCTACATGGAGTCGACCAAGGGCGGAATGTCGGTGTTCGCCCCGACTGGCGGCTCCGTGAACCCGTCCCATGGCAACGACGTGTTCACGGCGAACAGGGTGCCCGAGATCCCGGGCCAGTTCGTCGTGGACATGCACGGCACCCAGGACGGGGTCCGGGTCGGTACGACGAGGCTGGACGAGAAGCAAGTCGCCGACATGATCCGTGCCCATCCCGGTTACGACGGCGGCCCGGTCACCCTGTTCGGCTGCGGCGCGGGCAACAACGGCTTCGCGGCGAAGGTCGCGCAGGAACTCCAGGCCTCGGTCACCGCTCCCAACGGTGACGCGTGGGTCGACCACGACGGCAACGTCTTCGCGTCGAGCCGCAAGAACGACATCACGGACTTCAGCCAGTACGGCAAGCCGCCGAAGCCGACCTTCCCGCCCGACGGCAGCTGGACGACGCACGAACCGGGCGGCAAGTCGACCGTCAGCCCGGACTCGTACCCGCCTGGGCACACCCCGGGGTGGGACAAGAACAACCCGCCGGCCCGCCCGGTCATCGCCGCGTACCACCGTGGCGACGACCACTCCACGCCACCGCCGTCCAGGGACGACCACAGCAGCACCGACCGCGCGGACGACGGTGACCGGGGCGGCCGGCCCGGCGGCGAACCCCGGCCGGATCACCAGGCCGACCACGCTGACCAGGCCGACCGGACCGCTGTGGCCGATCGGATCGACCGCGACGCCGACCAGGCAAGGCTGGAAGCGGGCAACGAGCGAAACGACCAGCTCAAAGCGCTCGACCAGGACACTGCCGACCGCGTCAGGCAGTTGGAGCTCGAAGCCAAACCGCACATCGACGAGGTCGCGCGAAGCCGTGAACGCGGCCTCGCCGAGGTCAAGCAGGACACCGATCGCCAGCTGGACCAGGTCGAACGGCAACGGGCCGAGCAACTCGCGCGTGCGGGCGACGACCAGGCCCGCCGCGACGGCATCAACGACGAGTTCGACCGGCGTGCGGCCGGCGTCAAGCAGAACCAGGCCGAACGGGAGAACGCGGTCAACCGCGAGGCGGACCGGCGAGCGGAGCCCACCCGCAAGGAGCTCGACCGCAAGTTCGCCGATCTGGTCGCGGAGAAGGACCAGCGCCGCGACCAGATCGAGCAGAACCACGAGGACCGGTCCGCGGCGATCGACGCCGAGCGGAACAGGCGCCACGCGGAGCAAGGCACCCAGCCGCGCCGCGACGACCAGGCCCGGCGCGACGACGACAGTCGCCCGGCCGACGAGAAGCCGAGCCGTGCGCCCGAACGCAAGGACAGCCGCAGCGAGGGCCGTCAGTCATGGCCGACCGACCCGGCCAACGGCGCGCCGCTGCGCAAGCGCGACCTCGACGCACTCGGCCTGACCGAACGCCAGGTCGACTGGTGGCGTGACGGCAAAGCGCCGCTGGGCATGGACCCCGACCAGTTCCGCCGGTTCCAGTCCGAGCTCGGCGACCTGTTGCGCGCCAACGGGATCGACCCGAACAAGTCCCAGCTGAGGCTGGTCGGCTCGTCCGTGCGCTTCTACTCCGGCTGGAACAAGCGGATGGAGGGCGACGAGTACGGGCTCAAGCACACGCCGGAAAGCCGTGAGCGGCTGACCCGGTGGGAGGGCCCGGAGCGGGACGGGATGTCCGAGCGCAGGCCGTTCGACGTCCAGTACCGGCTGGGACTGGCCCCGGAGAAGAGCGACTACGACCTGTCGGTTTATTCCGACGACGTCGTCGACCTGGCCAGGTCGAAGTGGGACGGCAAGGGCGACTTCTCCCACGAACACGGGCACGTCGACAAGAACGTGGCACGCAACGCGGTCACCGGCTTCGACGAGTTCGCCGCGCGCTGGAAGGAGAAAACCGGTCGCAAGCTCGGTTTCCGCCTGTACGGCCTGGAGAACGAGCCGCAGCAGCGCCGTTCGAAGCACGCCAAGCCCACCGACGGCAACTGGCTGCTGGACATGTCCGAACGCGCACAGCCGCAACGCCCGGAAACCCCGGTCGACCCGAAGTCCGGATACCAGATCAAGCAGCGCGACAAGGACTTCCTCGGCTACTCCGACGAGCAGATGAAGTGGTGGCAGGACGGCGACGCGCCGCTGGGCATGACGCCACGCCAGTACCACGACTTCCGCGCGAGCCTCGCCGACGCGATGCGCGCCGAGGGCGTCGATGCCCGCGACGTCGACATCCGGCTCAAGGGCTCAGGTGTCAACGGTTTCTCCAACCCGCGCAAGACATTGGAGAACGCCGAGCACACCGGCGAAAGCCGCGCGTTGACCGACCAGTGGCTCGGCGACGACCCGGACCGCCCGACGGGCCGCCCGTTCGACTCGATGTACCGGCTGGGGCTGGACGAGGAGAAAAGCGACTTCGACGTCCAGATCCGCTCCGACGACCTGGTGCGCGTCGCCAGGCAGCGGCAGGCGATGGCCCCGGTCATGCGGGAGGTCGAAGGCGCCGACGGCAGGAAGGAGTGGCAGCCGGTCCCGGTCGTGCGGGAGAAGTACGGCTTCGTCCACAAGGACGTCCTGCACGAGCAGTTCCCCGAGCTGGACAAGTGGGCCAAGCACTGGGAGCGTGAGCTCGGCCGTGAGGTGGCGCCGGCGCTGTTCGGCCTCGATCACGGTCCACGCCAGGAAAGTCAGCTGGACGCCCAGAAAGCGCAACGCGGCTGGCCCATGCTCGGCCCGGATGCCCCGCCGCTCGGCGACCGGCCGGACCCGGTCGACCCCGGCACGGTCGGTGTCGCCAAGCCGGACGACACCGTCGACTCCACTGTGGAGCCGACGGAGCGCCCGCCGGCCAAGCCACCCGCCGATTCGCCCGTGTTCACCGACGCGCCGGAGTCGCCGGAACCGCCGGGCAGGACCGAGCAGGCGCCGCCTGTGCGCGGTGAGGACGGCAGCTGGTCGTGGAAGGACGAGTTCAGCCTCACCCCCGAACAGAACCAGGCCGTCGACGACTTCCTGCCGACCTTCGAGAAGGTCGGGCACGGCGAGGACGGCAAGGGCGGCATCCGCGGCGTGATGCAGGACATCGAGCAGAGCGTCCCGTACACGCGGCTGGAAGGGTTGCAGTACGACCTCAAGGGCGCCGATCGGCTCAAGGAAAAGGTCGCGGATCGCCTCGAAGGTGCGACCACCACACCGGAGGAGGTGCTGCGCGGCATCCCGGACGCGATCCGCTACACCTTCTCCCTGTCCACCGGCGACTACACGAGAGGGGTCGTGCGCATCACCGACGACCTGCGGCAGCGCGGTTTCGAGGAAGTGCGGCGGACCAACTTCTGGAACGTCGGGATGGACGAGAACCCCTACCAGGGCATCAACTCCCGGTGGCGTGACCCGGAGTCCGGCCTGATGTTCGAGGTGCAGTTCCACACCCCGGAGAGCTGGCACGTCAAGAGCGAGACGCACGACGCCTACGAGTACGAGCACACAGGGAAGATCGAAGACCGGCCGATGTGGAACAGGTATCAGCGCGAGTACTTCGAGACGATCCCGGTCCCTCCCGGTGTGCAGTCGATCGTGACCGTTGAGGAGCCGAAGCCCAGTGTCTGACCTCGTGGCGTACTACGTCGAAACCTCGCCGTGGCCGGAGCCGGCGCTGTACCGGCGTCGCCCGGACGCGCAGGGCGGCGGCAGGGTCGACGAGAGTTTCGTCCCCCGCGACGGCACGTGGCGCCGTTCCTCCGGGCTGCGCAAGCACGAGTCGGGCCAGGCGGACTGGGACCTCTACGGCATCGACCCCGCCGAGGCCGAGCAAGTCATGGCCTACAAGCGGCGGCTGGCCGCGGGTGACGGCGACGATGCCGGTCGGTCGCCGGTGCTCGGTGAGTGGGGCGTCGGTGACGCGTGGATCGTGAAGTTGACGGGAACGTTGTCCGAAGCGGTCGTCGACGAGATCGTCGACCGTCTCGGGATGACCCGGCGGGCCCCGTTGAGCCCGGGGGAACGGGATCTGGCCCTTCGGGTGCTGCGCAGCGACAGCGAGGCCCGGTGGAACTTCGAGCTGTACCGCACGGACGACGACGAGACGCTTTACCTCAGGCTCCGGTATTTGCGGCTCGTTCCCGGTGAGCGTGTGATCCAGGCGTTGCGTGACCAGGTGTTCCCGCTGGCCGGGGAGCTCGGGCTCGAGATCGTCGACGAGCAGGTGATGCGGCAGCCGTCCTACCCGTACTCGGCGCGGGCCAGGGCCGAGCTGTTGCCGGACAAGGACTTGCTGCTCGTCCTGTGGTTCCGCGGGGCGATGACCGAGGGCATGCTGCAGACTCTCCAGCAGCAGCTGGGCCTGCGGCCCGAGTGGAGCTCCGACGTCGACGAGTCCACGGAGCTGGAGTGGGGCGCCGGATACCTGCCCAACGACGGCCGGTACCGGGCACAGTTGCGCCTTCGGCGCACCTTCAACGACGACGACCTGTGGCGGTTCGAGATCGGCTACGAGGGCAAGCGTCCGCCCGAGGAGACCATCGACCAGTGGCGCGACGAGATCACGGCCGCCGCGACCGGTGCCGGGCTGCGGTTCGAGCGGGACTGGCTCAGGCCGCGGCCGGCCCCGGAATCCCGCACGCCTCTGCTGCCTGCGCCGACGCGCACCGCGGGTCAGGTCCACGTGCTCTACCGCGCGTACTTGAGCGGTGGGTTCACGGCGGAGTCCCTGGACAGCTTCCGTGACGCGCTGGGTATCGAGAAGCGCGGCCGGATCGGCGACGACAGCGAGCAGTACTTCGGCGAGCGTGTCCTGCGGGAGGGCGACAACCGCCTTGTCCGCTTGATGCTGGCCCGGAGCTCGGCGAACAGCTGGTACGTCAGTCTGTCCTATCAGGACACACCGCCCGATCCGGCCACTGTGGACCAGATCGCGCGGGAGGTCCACGCTGCCGCGACGGCGGCCGGTCTGACGATCGGCTACGAACAACGGTTCCCGCCGAAGCGACCATGATCACGTCGTACCCCGTCGAACCGACGCTCTCCACCGGACCGGGATCGCCGCATCGGCGCCGACCGGCTCGGACGGGTGACGTGCGGGCCGGCGCGGCCTCTGATCCGGTGGACGGAGGCTGGGGTCGCGGTGGCCGGCTGCCCGATGGTGACGAGGATTACGAGGAGCTGGCGACCGGCTTCGGGGAGGCGGTCGGCTCGCGTACGGTGACCGGTGTGCCCCGGCGGGGGACGTGGGTCCAGCTGACGCGGAGCGCGGAAGAGGTGTGGTGTCTGAGCCTGTACTGCCAGGACATACCACCCGATCAGGCGACGATCGGCCAGCTTTCGCGTGACGTGCGCGCGATCGCCGCCGACGCTCGTCCTAGTGTTGTCAGGGAAGTGCACAATCCAGCGGGGGAAGACGACTCGTGAGCATGCGCATCGGGGTCAGCGGGGGCGCCGTCTTCGGCGTCGGGGAAGGGCCGGACCGGACGGGGTACGCCGGCCGGGACGCGCCGGTCGACGGCCAGCAGGTCACGCTGCCGGACGGGCGTGAGGTCAAGCAGGTCTCGCTGGCCGAGCTGGAGTCCGTGTTCACGCTGCACACCGTGGACAGCGACGGGGTCGACGTCGCCGACGCCGATCCGCTGACCGGGTACCTCGCGCCCGCGGGCACAGTCGTCCGGCAGGTGCGCGAGGTCGCCCGTGACGAACGCGTGGCCGTGTGGTTTCCCGCGTTGCCCGCCGAAACCGCCCCCGAGGGGGACCCGAACACCGCGTCCGGTGCGTTGCTGGCGTCACTGGGCGCCGAACTGTCCGGGGCCGCGCCGGACGGGTGGAGCGGGCTGAGCATCGAGTGCGAGGCGCTGGTGTCGCGCATGGTCGTCACGGTCACCGTGACGATGGCCGACAGCACGGTCCTGCACTGGTCACCGCCGCCCATGGTCAGCCAGTGGCTGCACCGGCTGCGGATGCGCGACTACCACCCTGGCCGTGGCGTGTGGTTCCGCGCCAGGTTCGAGCTCACCCCCAACGCGCCCGTGGTACGTGACGTCGACGCGCTCAGCCCGTTGAGCTTCGTCACCGACGCCGAGGACTGTGCCGACGAGCTGCGGTTGCTGCCGCGCAACGCAGACGCTGTCCCGCGCTGGCTGCTTGACGCCGCTGTGCGCAGCCAGCAGGCCGGGCGCAGTGCGTACGCCGAGGAACAGGTCGCGGCCGGGCGGCCGGAGACGGTCCCGTTGTTCGACGGCAGGGACGAGACCGGTCAGCCGACCTGGTACCGGCCGGTGCTCAGCCAGGTGGAGCGGCAGGCGGTGCTGGAGTACCTCCAGGGTGCGCCGGTCGTGTTGTCCGCGCGTGGGTTGTCACGGGACGTGCTGGCGGGCGTGGACGACTCGGTTCCGATGTCCTTCCACACCGACGGCCGGTTCGTGTGGCCGGGTGCCGCCGCGTACTACCTCGACAAGCACGGTGTCCCGCCCGCGCTGGCGCTGGTCGAGCACATCCGGTCGGCGCGGCACCAGCTGCCGAAGGCTGTCCCGGCGATCGCGCTGGACCGCGCGTCCGCGGCGGCCATGGGACGGCCGTGGAGCGAGTCCGAAGTGGACGCCAATGCCAACCAGGCGCTCGGCCCGGTCGAGTCGGCGATCATCACCCACCGGATCAGCCCCCGGTTCTACAGCGTGTTCGCCGAGCGGGAGTCCGCGTGGTGCCTGGTCCGCGACGGCGACCAGTACCGGGTGCAGTGGTCGCACGACGAACGGTCCGCCGTGCTGTTCGACGACGTCAGACAGGCCGCCGTGTACCTCGCGGGGCAGCTGTCCGCCAACGGGCCCGACCTGGAGTACCAGCTCGGCGAGGAGATCCCGGCCTGGCAGTCGCCGCTGGTCGTGCTGTCCGACGACCCGCCCGTGGAGTCGTTCGCCGCGGTCAGCACGGTGATGATCCAGGACGTCGACGTGGACCGGTACGGCAGCACGGAGGGCAACCTGGTCTACGTCGCCGAGACACCGTTCGAGCAGCGTGGCCTGCCGCCGGAGTACGCCAACCGCCCCTACCACCGGTACCGGATCAGCGGGGACCCGTGGCGGGTGGTGTCCGTCGTGTCCGCCGAGGGCGGGCGGGGGTACGTGCTGCCCAAACCGATCGACGAGTACCTCAGGCAGGGGTACGTCGAGGAGATCGTGCCGCAGGCGGGGCACCCCGGCCTGCCGCCGATCACCGACGAGATGCGGGCAGCGGCCGCGCAGAACCCGAACGGCTGGGTGTACTGCGCGGACCCGGACGTCGACCCGAGGTTCATCGAGGGCATCCCGCTGCCGGTGGTGCTCGGCGGGTACAAGGTCGGCCCGGACGGCCAGTTCACCGGCGAGACGTTCGTCAACGACGACTACCGGCCGAGCCCGCGGTTGCGCGGCTACCCGGAGCCGCAGAGCGACTTCGAGCTCGTCCTCGGCTACATCGCGGCCGGGTGGCTGCCGCACCACGAGATCGTGCCTGCCGCGCTGGACGCGCCGTTCATGCTGGAGACGGACGGGAACGGCGGCCTGCGCATCGGTGTGGAGGGCACCGGCCGCCAGTTCCTCGCCGTCTACTCGTCCCCGGGTTACGTGCCGCCGGGCGCCCAGGCGGTCATGCAGACCACCGGCCGTGACCTGGCGCCCGCGCTGACCGGCCTGACGGTGATCGTCAACCCCGGTGCCGGCTTCGGCATCGAACTGCCGGGCGAGGACATCATGCAGGCGGCGGGCGTCCCGCAGCAGGCCTGAGCGGTTCAGTGGCTGCGGGCGACGATGTCGCCGTACGAGGTGGTCGCGTGGATGTCGAGCTGGGCGGCGGCCCCTTCGGAGTTCCTCAGCGCGTTGCTGACGCGGCCGTAGGACGTGCCGGCGTCCAAGGTCGCCGAGACCCCGGCGGCGGCGCCGACCGTGATGCCGCCTGCCTCGGTGCGCAGCACGACCGTGCCGCGCACGGCCTCGGCCACCCGGATGTCGCCCCTCGTGGTGCTGATCTCCGCTGGGCCGTCCACGTGACCGATCTCCACGTCGCCCTCGACTGCGGTGACGCGGACGCTCGCGGCCTCGTCGATCTTGGTCTGGCGGTACCCGCCGGTGACGGCGACGTCGCCGAACCGGCCGATGCCGCGGAACTCGGAAGCCTCCGCCTTGGCCTCGACGCGTGAACCGGCGGGCAGCTCGACGGTGATCGCCACGGCTCCGGACTGGCCGAAGTACTGGTTGCGGGGTGCGTGGGTGTGGATCCGCAGCACGCCGTCCGCGTAGCCGACCTCGGTCTGCTCCGCCGCCTTCACGTCACGGCCTTTCGACGCGTCCGCGGGCAGGACCTGGACCACGGTGTCGGCCCGGTCGGTGGCGACGAACTGGACGCGCCCGGCGGGCAGGTCCAGGATGGCGGCGATCGGGGCGGGGGTGTCGAACGTCTGCATCGTGCTCTCCTGGCGTTTCGTTCGGTCTTCCCCGTGGCCGGGGTGACCTGGTGACGCCGACTACGTTCGCCTGCCGTCCTGACAGCGATCGGTCACGGTCCTGACACGGCACCTGACACGGCGCCACCACCTACTCGGCTGGGGCGCCGGTGGCGGTCTGCCGGAGCAGGCGGCGCGGGCCGATGCCTGTCTGACCGAGTTTGTCGTTCTTGTTGACGAGCAGGCAGCGGTCGATCGACAGGCAGCCGCAGCCGACGCAGTCGGTGAACCTGTCCCGCAGCTGCGTGAGGTAGCGGATGCGCTGGTCGAGCTGGGCCCGCCAGAGCGAGGACAGCCGTTCCCAGTCCTGTCTGCTCGGGACCCGGTTGTCCGGCAGCGCCTTGAAGCACTCCCGGACCTCCGCCAGCGGGATGCCCACGCGCTGGGCGATCTGGATGAACGCCACCCGCCGCAGCGTCTCGCGCGGGAACCGGCGCTGGTTGCCCGGTGTGCGCCTGCTGGTGATGAGGTGCTGGCGTTCGTAGAAGTGCAACGCGGACACGGGCACCCCGCTGCGAGCCGACAGCTGGCCCACGGTCAGCTCGGCGAGGTTCCACGCGGGGGCCTTCACGACCGGCGGACCAGGAACGCGAAGAGGGTGGCGGTGACGACGAGCAACGCGGTGCTGATGCCCGCGATCAGGTGCAGGCCGTCGGTGAACGCGCCACGCGCCGCGTCGAGCAGTTCGGCGCCGACGGGGTGCGGTGACTGGGCCGCGACGGACACCGCGCCGCTGAGCGTGCCGCGTGCGGTCTCCGCCGCGTCGGGCGTGAGGCCAGCTGGGACGGTCATCCCGTTGTAGACGGCCGTGCCGATGCTGCCGAGGATCGCGATCCCCAGCGCGCCACCGAGTTCCGGCGCGGTCTCGGCCAGCGCGGACGCCTCGCCTGCCCGGCCTGGCGGGGCGCAACCGACGACGAGGTCCGTGGTGAGCGTCATCATCGGGCCGAGCCCGGCGGAGACGACGACCGAGCCCGCGACCAGGGTGGGAAGCCCGCCGCCCGGACTGACCTGCGTGAGCACCAGGAAACCGGCGGCCGACACCAGCAGACCGGCGCCGACGACCAGCCCGGGACGAACGCGGCGCACGAGTACCGGCGCGAGCGTCGATCCCACGATGACACCGCATGCCGCGGGCGCCGTCCACAGTCCGGCGTGCAGCGGTGACAGACCGAACACGAGCTGGAGGTACTGCGCGAGGTAGAAGTTGGCGCCGAACAGGACGAACACGCCGAGCAACAGCGTCACCAGCGAGACGCTGAACGACGCCGACCGCAACAGCCGCAGGTCGATCAGCGGATCCTTCAGGCAACGCTGCCGCCGTACGAACACCACCGCGCTGATCAGACCAACCACAATGGACACGACCGCGATCGTGCCGACGCCGTGCTCGGCGGTGCGCTTGAGGCCGTAGATGACTGTGAGCACAGCGACGAGGGACATGACAACGCTGAGCACGTCCATCTTGCCCGCGTCAGGCTCCTTGTGTTCCGGCAGCAACAGCGGGCCGACGACGAGGAAGATCACGATGACCGGCGCGGCGATCAGGAACACCGCGCCCCACCGGAAGTGCTGGAGTATCCAGCCGCCGGCGAGCGGTCCGATCGCCGTACCGCCCGCGACGCAGGCGATCACGATCCCGATCGCCACGGTCCGTTGCCGCGGGTCACGGAAGATCGTGGCGGCGAGCGACAACGACGACGGCATCAACGTCGCACCGGCGATCCCGAGCAGTGCCCGTGCGGCGATCAGCATCTCGGCGTTGACGGAGTACGCCGCGAGCACCGACGCGACCCCGAAGGCGGCGGAGCCGGCCAGCAGCATCCGGCGGCGGCCGATCCGGTCACCGAGGGTGCCCATCGTGATCAGCGATCCCGCGAGCAGGAACCCGTAGATGTCGATGATCCACAGTGACTGGGCGCCCGACGGCGCGAGGTCCGCGGCGATCGCGGGCAGCGCGAGGTTGGGCAGGGTCAGTTCGAGCGACGCCAGCAGGGTGGGCAGCGCGAGCGCGGCCAGCCCGGCCCATTCCCGCCGCCCGGCTCGCGGTGCGGTGTCCGTGTCCATGGCGATCAACGCTAGAACCTGAACAATGGTTAAGGTCAAGTCCCGGATGCCGGACTGTTTCAGGCGTCGCTGAAGTCGCTGGACAGGCCGTCGCGGTGTTTCGGATGCTGTGCCCGGCGGCGCCGGTGACGGGCGACGCCATCCATCGCAACCGAACAGTTTGTGTAATTATCCACTATGGACACTCAAGGCCGGTATCTCTTCGACAACGACAACCCGGAGTCCGCTGGCCAGCACCGGGCACTGTCCACATTGCTCGATCCACTCTCGTTCGAGCGCCTCGCGGCCACCGGTGTCGGGCCTGGCTGGCGCTGCCTGGAAGTGGGCGCGGGCGGCGGGTCCGTCGCCGTGTGGCTGGCCGAACGGGTCGTCCCGGGTGGGCGCGTGCTGGCCACCGACATCAAACCCGGCCACATCCCGGCGGTGGACGGGCTCGAGGTGCTCCGGCACGACGTGGTCACCGATCCGTTGCCGGAGTCGGCGTTCGACCTGATCCACGCCCGGCTCGTGCTCAGCCACCTGCCGGCGCGGGACAAGGTGATCCAGCGGCTGGTCGCCGCGCTGCGGCCGGGTGGGGTGCTGCAGCTCGACGAGATCGACATCAGCTATTGGCCCGTGCTGCTCGCTCCGGACGAGACGGCGTACAAACTCGTCGAGTCCTATCAGTCGACCATGGGATCAATGTTGCGCGCCAGGGGAAGCGACCCTACCTGGGGTCGCGAGGTGGCCCGCGCGATGAGCGCCGCGGGCCTGTCGGCGATCGACCCGGTCTGCCGCTACGAGACCTGGACACCCGGGTCGCCCGGACTCGACCTGCTGGTCAGCAACAGCATCCAGCTGCGGGACGGGTTCGTCGGCTCGGGGATGACCGACGAACAGCTCGGCCAGGTGCGCGAGGTGATGACCGGGCCGGACTTCGCTGTGACGTCCTTCGCCACCTACTCCGTGCAGGGGCGGCGGGCGTGATCCGGTCCTTCGGCATCCCGGATCCCGGCCCGCTGCTGGATCTCGTGCCGGACCACCGGCCGGTGCTGTGGCTGCGGGGCGGCGACGGCATGGTGGGCTGGGGTGAGGCCGCCCGGTTCGAGACCACCGGTCCGGACGCGTTCGACGAAGCGGCTCGGTGGTGGCGGGAATGGCTGTCCGGTCACCGAAGGCAGGGTGCACCCGGGCCGGTGGCGTTCGGGTCGTTCGGGTTCGCGGGCGGACGGTCGGTGCTGATCGTGCCGCGAGTGGTGATCGGCAGGCTGGGCGGCGTCACCTGGCAGACCATTGTGGACGATGCGGAACCGGCCGGGACCACCGCTCGCCGTCCCGTCCCGCGTGTGCGCTGGCTGGAGGACGGCGCCGAGTTCGAACGCTGGGACGCCGCGGTTTGCGAGGTGCTGCGGCGGTTGCGTGACACGTCACTGGCCAAGGTGGTGCTGGCGCGCGGAATCGACGGTGTGCTGGACGACGTCCTGGATCTCAGGACCGCTGTCGGCCTGCTGGCGGACAGGTTCCCCACCTGCTGGTCGTTCGCGGTGGACGGGTTGTTCGGGGCGACACCGGAACTGCTGGTGCGCACAGCGTCACGCGCGGTCTCATCGCTGGTTCTGGCCGGAACCAGCTGGGACGACAGGCAGTTGCGCAACACGGGCAGGATCGCCGCGGAACACGCCTACGCGGTCAGGTCCGTCGTGGACGCCCTGCGGCAGAGCGGCGCCGAGCTGGATCCTTGCGGGGAACCGGAAATGTTGCGACTGGCGAACGTGACCCATCTGGCGACGAAGGTCACCGGACGGCTGGCCGACGGCGTCCAGTCCGTGTCGCTGGCGGGCCGGCTGCACCCCACCGCCGCGGTGTGCGGAACGCCGACACGGCAAGCGTTCGACACGATCAGCGAGGTGGAGGGCATCGACCGGGGCCGCTACGCCGGGCCGGTCGGCTGGATGGACGCCGACGGCGACGGCGAGTGGTGCATCGCGCTGCGGTGTGCCCAGGCCGAAGGCCGGTCGGTGCGGGCGTTCGCCGGAGCGGGGATCGTCGAAGGAGCCACATCTTCGGTGGAATGGGCCGAGGTCGCGGCCAAGTTCGGCGCGATCCGCGGGCTGTTCGCCGATGACCAGGTGCTGGCCGGGTGCCGATGAACCCGGCGACCGCGCTCGCGGGCGTCCTGATCGACGAACTGGCGCGCTGTGGCGTCACCGACGCGGTGGTGTCGCCCGGTTCGCGGTCGACGCCGCTCGTGCTCGCGTTGCACGACCACCCCTCGATCAGGCTGCACGTCCGGATCGACGAGCGGTCCGCCGGGTTCTGCGCGCTCGGGCTGGCGGCGGTGCGCCGCGGGCCCGTGCTGGTGGTGTGCACATCCGGCAGCGCCGCGGCCAACCTGCACCCGGCTGTCGTCGAAGCCGATCACAGCGGCATCCCGCTGATCCTGCTGACCGCGGATCGGCCCGCGGAACTGCACGGCACCGGCGCCAACCAGACCATGGACCAGACGAGGCTGTTCGGCAACGCGGTACGGCTGTTCACCGACGTGGGTACGCCGGAGGCACGGCCGGGCATGGTCAGGTACTGGCGGTCGCTCGCGGGCAGGGCGGTCGAGGCCGCACGGACAGGCCCCGTCCACCTCAACGTGCCGTTCCGCAAACCGCTGGTGGGATCCGCGGCGGACTGGCCGGAGCCGTTGGACGGCAGGCCCGGCGGCGAACCGTGGACCGTCGTGCACCACAGCCCGCCTGGGACGTTCACGCTCGACACACCCGCTCGCGGCCTCGTCGTGGCAGGCGCCACCGACGTGGACCCGGCGGCGATCGCCGAGTTCGCCGAGGCCGCGGGCTGGCCGATCCTCGCCGAACCGCACAGCAACGCCCGGCGGGGCCCGAACGCGTTGTCCGCGTACGGCTGGCTGGTGCGCGATCCCGACTTCCTGGCCGCGCACCGCCCGGACCTCGTTGTGACCGTCGGCAGGCCGGGGTTGAACACGGTGCTGCTGGACCTGGTCGAGGACGTCGCCCAGGTGGTGGTCGACCCGGCCGTGGCCGGGCGGTGGCCCGACCCGTCCAGGTCCGCGGCGCAGGTGTTCCCGGTGCTACCGGCGCCGGTGCCCGCCGAGCCCGGCTGCGGGTGGCTCAAGCAATGGACCGACGCGGATCTCACGGCCCGTGCCGTGGTCGACGCGTGGCTTGACAGGTGCGCCGAACCGACCGAACTGCGCATGGCCAGGGACGTGGTCGCCACGATCCCGCCCGGCGCGCTGTTGCTGGTGGGCGCCAGCATGGCCGTCCGGAACGTCGACCTGGTCGCGTCCGTGCGCGACGACGTCCGGGTTGTGAGCAACCGCGGCCAGAGCGGCATCGACGGTGCCATCTCGACCGCGGTCGGCGCGGCGTTGGCACACCAGCAATCGGGCGGCGGGCACGCCTACGCCCTGCTCGGTGACCTCACCGCGGTGCACGACCAGAGCGGCCTGATCATCGGGCCACGCGAGACCCGGCCCGACCTGACCGTCGTGGTGGTCAACAACAACGGTGGCAGCATCTTCGGCATGCTCCCCGGCATCGGGTCGTTCGCCGGGTTCGACCGGCTGTTCACCACGCCGCACGACGTCGACCTCGCACACGTCGCCGCCGCCGCGGGCTGGCGCTTCACCCGTGTCACCACGTCCGCGCAGCTGCCGTCCGCCCTGCGACCGGGTGAGGGCGGAACGCACCTCGTGGAGGTCCGGACCCACCCGGGTGAGGAGCACGCCGAACGGAAGCTGATCCAACGAGCCGTGTCGGCCGCGCTGGCCCACGCGTGACTGACCTGAGAGGTCAGGAACGCGGCTGGCGTTGGGGTGCGGTGTGGCCGCGGTGGTGATCGGGCGGGTTCTAGAGGTGGACGCAACACCTGTTCCAGGGAGTTGCTGTGGTTTCACCTCGTCGTCCCGCGGGGTGGTCAGGTTCGCTGCCCTAGACGAAAGGGTCACGATCGCGGACCGCCGGGCGGCCGGGCTCGGCATCCGCGCCATCGCGCAGCGTGCTGCCGGTGATGTTCCCGGACCAGCCAGTGATGCGGATGTGTCACGAGACGATCTATCGAGCGCTTCAACTCGCCGGATGACCCTCCGCTCCAAGCGGCACCGAAGCGTTCGCTCCGGACCGGACGCCTGCGACGCAAGCGTCGCAGGCGCGGCGATCAGCGGGCAACCCAGTTCATCCAGCCGGACAGTCGATCACTCACGTCCAGCCGAGGCCGGCGACCAGGAGGTCACCACCGTCACCGGTGTTCCGGTCTGCTTCTGTCAACCAGGCAGTCCCTGGCAACCAGCAGTGCTGCGACGATCTCACGAATTCACCGTCGTAGGTGTTGCCGCTGCGGGAACGCCTCGCGGCGTTCGGTCTCGGTGCGGGCTCGGGACGCGGCGCGGGCTTGACGGCGGGCGTGCCAACCGCCATCGATGCCACGCAGCCTGCCCAGCTCGGACACCGGTGCGTTGGCGTGAGTGCCGGCTGTCCGGTGCGGATGTCGCAATCCGCACCGGACCGACTACGTGTCGGACCGTTCGCGACCTCGCTGGAGGGTACGGCTAACTCGCCCAGCGACGCAGGTCCGCTGTTGCCTTGGCGCGTTGCCACGCGGGCAGTTTGTCGATCACGTTGCCCAGGAAGACGTGCTGCACGCCCGGAGCCGTGTAGACGGCCGAGTCCCGTGAGCCGGGGCCGAGACGGTAGGGCTCGGCGGTGTACGGGTCGTTGCCGCCGTTGACGAACATCAGCCTGGTGCCGTGCTGGCGTACCCAGCGGTCGACGTCACGGATCACGGTGCCGTCATAGGTCATCGGGATGCTACGCGGCAAGAACGTGCGCGGCTGGTAAGCGTTCTCGTGGCGCAACAGCGGCCGCAGGTGGGAAAGGGATGGCCGCCACCAGCCCATTTCCGTGCCGCCCTGGTAGAAGGTCTGGGTGAACGGGGCCAACGCCTGGTCGGTGAAGAACGGGAAGCCCAGTACCGAGTCGAAGCTGCGGAACAGGGCTTCGTCACCCGCGTCGGGGGAGGGGAGTGCGGCACAGGCGGATTCCGGGTTGAACGCCCAGAAACCGACCTCGTAGTCCATGACCGACAGTTCGAACGCGACATCGATCCCGCCGACGGTGTCGAACGTCCACCCCTGTGCCGCCGCACGGGAAGCAAGCAGTTGCTGCATCGCCGGTCGGCGTTCCAGGATCTCCCGTGCCACGGCTTTGACGCGTGCACGGCACGCGGGGTCGTTGCCGACGGTCGCGAAGAACCGTTCGTAGGCACTGTCTTCCTGGTCGTCGATGTCGTTGGGTGCCACGTAGGCCACGGTCCCGGCGACGTCGTCCGGGTAGTAGCGGCGGTGGATCACCGCTGCCTGACCGCCCTTGCTGCCGCCGGTGGTGATCCACTTCTGCGGGTAGATCCCGCGCAGCGCCACGATCAGCCGGTGCTGGTCGGCCGCGCCCTGCCGCAGCGTGTCCTTCGTCCAGTCGACCGGGTCAGGCCTGGACGGCGGGTAGAAGCGGTACTCCATCGACAATTGGTTGGCGCCGAGCAGCGTGGCCGGTTCGGTCTGGAACATCGTCTCCGGCACGAAGTGACCGGTGGTGTGGAAGACCATCGGCCGGTCGAGCGAGCGGTGCTGGAGCATCACGCGCTGGGTGAACGACCCGCGCTCGGGATGCGCGTGGTCCACCGGTTGGCTGTAGGTGAGCCAGAACCAACGCACGCCCGCGATCGTCGACGGACGTTCGTCCACGGTCAGACCCGCGACGGCGCGTAGGCGCTCGGCGACATCGGCGGGCTTGGCGTTCACCGGGCTCGCGCTCACCACAGCGCACAGCAGCGCGAGCGCGACGGCAGTCCAACGCCTCATGAGATTCCCCCTTTTTTCGTTCGATGACAACGGAAACGACCGTATGAGGCCGAGCGGGGACAGCCAATGCGCCGTCGTCCGGGATTCTTAACCGATCGTCTTGCCGCGTAGACTCCGGCGGGTGGACGTGCTCAGTGACGTCATCGCGATCATGCGCACCGGACGGCCGCGCTCCACCCGGATCTCGTGGCGCGCTCCCTGGGGCCACCGTTTTCCCTCGACACCGGGATCCGCCGGGTTCCAGGTGGTGCTGAAGGGAGCGTGCTGGTTCGTCCCCACCGACGGCCCGCCTGTCGAGCTGAGCGCGGGCGACATCGTGTTCCTGCCGAAGGGACACGGATACGGCCTCGCCGACAGCCCGGTCACACCACTGGCCGAGCCGCCGTGCGACCCGGGCGGGGTGCTGCTGTACGCGTCGGCAGTCGTCGGCGGTGACGGTGCCGAGGTGGTCACGTTGTGCGGCGGATACGACCTCGACCCGGCGCGGACCCACCCGATCCTGCGTGAGCTGCCGGACGTGGTCCACCTGCCCGAGCGGCTCGGTCACGCCCCCGGGTTGCGTGCCGCGGTCGACATGCTCACCGGCGAGATCGAGCGGCCAGGGCTCGGCGCGGACACGCTGGTGACGTCCCTGCTCGACGTGCTGCAGCTCTACATCTTCCGCGCGTGGTTCGGCCGTGACGCGGACTGCACGAAGGCCGGCTGGGCCGCCGCGCTCGCCGATCCGGCCATGTGCGCGGCGCTCGACGCCATCCACCGCGACCCGGCCCGGCGCTGGACCGTCCAGTCGCTCGCCGCGGAGGCCGGGTTGTCCCGTGCGGCGTTCGCCCAGAAGTTCACGAGACTCGTCGGCAGGGCGCCGCTGACCTACCTCACGTGGTGGCGGCTGGCGCTCGGCGCCAGCCTGTTGCGGGAGCGGGACGTGTCTATCGCGCAGGTGGCGCAGCGAGTGGGATACGGCTCGGAGTACGCGTTCGGCACCGCGTTCAAGCGGGAGTACGGCATGTCACCGGGCCGCTACCACCGTCAGGCATGCCCGGCCTGAGCGGGCTCACCGCACCGCCAGGCCTTTCAGGATGGGGATGTAGATGTCGTCCACGATCGAGGACAGCGTCTCCTCCGTCAGCGGTGTGCCGCACATGATCGCCTCCGAGCGGAGCAGGTTGAGCGGTAGCTGCAGCACGCGGCGCGGGATGGCGACGGGGGACAGTTCGCCGCGGGCGACGGCGTTGTCCACGATGGTCCACAGGGATTCCGACAGCGGCGCGGAGTCCATCCGTTCGCGCAGGAACTCCTGCACTTCCGGGTGTTTGAAGGCCTCGGACATCACGCCCGCGATGGTCTGGCTCATCATCGCGTCCATCCGCATCGCGATCCTGGTGAACAGCCACAGCAGGTCACCGCGCAACGAGCCGAGGTCGGGTGTCTCCTCGCTGATCGGCCGCCGCGTCGCCCACGCGGCCACGACCAGCGCCGCGCGGCTGGGCCATCTGCGGTATATGACCGGTTTGCTTGTCCCTGCTCGTTTTGCCACGGCCTCTATGGTGAGAGCTGGGTAGCCGACGTCGCTCAGCTCGGCCCAGGCAGCGTCCAGAATGGCCTGTTCGAGCTGCGGGCCGCGGCGGCGCGTCCGGGTGGTCTCCGTCACCAAGGCCCCCTAAAATACGTTGCGTATCTTATTCGCGTATTCTAGCTTTCGACCATATTAGACACGGCTCGTATCTTGCATGGGGGATCCGGTGCTGAACCGCTTGCTGGTCACCTACCTGCGGCCCTACCGCGGAGAGCTGACCATCGTGCTCGTGCTGCAGCTAGTCGGCACGATCGCGTCCCTGTTGCTGCCCAGCCTGAACGCCGACATCATCGACAACGGTGTGGCGCGCGGGGACAACGACTACATCCTGATGGTGGGCGGCTGGATGCTCGCCGTCTCACTCGTGCAGATCGCCTGCTCGATCGTGGCCGTCAAGTACGGCGCACGGATGGCGATGGCGTTCGGGCGTGACGTCCGCGCTGGCATCTTCCACCGCGTCGGCGAGTTCTCCGGCCGTGAAGTGGCCGCGTTCGGCGCGCCGTCGCTGATCACCCGCACCACCAACGACGTGCAGCAGGTGCAGATCCTCGTCGTCATGATGGCCACGATGTTCGTCACCGCGCCGATCATGTGCGTCGCCGGGATCGTGATGGCCCTGCGGGAGGACTTCGGGCTGTCCTGGCTGCTGCTGGTCTGCGTGCCGGTGCTGGTCATCTCGATCGGCCTGATCGTCTCCCGGATGGTGCCGCAGTTCCGGTTCATGCAGGACCGCATCGACCAGGTCAACCGGGTCCTGCGCGAGCAGCTGACCGGTATCCGCGTCGTGCGGGCGTTCGTCCGCGAGAAGGCCGAGACCCAGCGCTTCGGCGACGCGAACGACCAGCTCACCGACACCGCGCGGCGGGTCGGACGGCTGCAGGCGATGATGTTCCCGACCGTGATGCTGATCCTCAACGTCTCCAGCGTCGCGGTGCTGTGGTTCGGGTCGTACCGCGTCGACTCCGGCGAGATGCAGATCGGCGCGCTCACCGCGTTCCTGTCCTACCTGGTCCAGATCCTCGCCGCGGTCATGATGGCCACCTTCATCTCGATCATGATCCCGCGCGCCGCCGTCTGCGCCGAGCGGATCATGGAGGTGATCGACACCGAGCCGTCGGTCCGGCCGCCCACCACACCGGTCACCGACCTGCCCGCACGGGCCGAGGTCGTGTTCGACGAGGTGGAGTTCCGGTACCCCGGCGCCGCCGACCCGGTGCTGCGAGGTGTCACGCTCCGTGCCGAGGCGGGCAAGACGACCGCCATCGTCGGCAGCACCGGCTCCGGCAAGACCACGCTGATCAACCTGATCCCGAGGTTCATCGACGTCACCGCCGGCCGGATCACGGTCAACGGCACGGACGTGCGCGACCTGGATCCGGAGGTGCTGCGCCGCCGGATCGGCCTCGTGCCGCAGCAGGCGTACCTGTTCACCGGGACCGTGCGGTCCAACCTGCGGTACGGCAACCCGGACGCCACCGACGAACAGCTGTGGACGGCGCTGGAGATCGCACAGGCACGTGGTTTCGTCGAGGAGATGGGCGGGCTCGACTCGACCATCGCCCAAGGCGGCACCAACGTCTCCGGTGGCCAGCGCCAACGGTTGTCGATCGCCCGCGCGCTCGTGCGTGAGCCGGAGGTCTACCTGTTCGACGACGCGTTCTCCGCGCTGGACCTGGCGACCGACGCGGCACTGCGCGCGGCCTTGCGGCCGCGGACCGAACGGGCCGCGGTCATCGTCGTCGCCCAGCGAGTGTCCACTGTGCTCGACGCCGACCGGATCGTCGTGCTGGAGAACGGCGAGATCGTCGGCTCCGGTACGCACCGCGAACTGATGGCAGCCTGTCCGACCTACGTCGAGATCGTCGAGTCCCAGCTCACCCCGGAGCAGGCAGCATGAGTACTCCCACCACGACAAAGACACGACCGGCCGCGGGTGGCGGCATCGGCGCTCGCTTCGGCGCCATGCAGGGACCGCCCAGCAAGGCCGACGACTTCGGCGCCTCGGCGAAACGACTGGTGGGCCGGATGCGGCCGGAGCGCGTCGGCCTCGCTGTCGTGGTCGCGCTCGGCGTGCTCGCCGTCGGCTTCACCGTCGCCGGGCCGAAAGTCCTCGGGCACGCCACGGACATCATCTTCAACGGCGTCATCGCCAAGATGCGCGGCATCCCCGGCGCGGGTATCGACTTCGGCGCGCTGGGCGGCGTGCTGGCGTGGGTGCTGGGCCTGTACCTGACGGCGTCGCTGTTCGCCTGGGCGCAGGGCAGGCTGCTCAACGACCTCGTGCAACGCGTGATCTACCGGCTGCGTGAGGACGTCGAGGCCAAGCTGCACCGGCTCCCGTTGCGGTACTTCGACGGCCAGCCACGCGGCGAGCTTCTTTCCCGTGTCACCAACGACATCGACAACATCTCCACCACGCTGCAGCAGACGATGAGCCAGCTGCTGACGTCACTGCTGACCGTCGTCGGCGTGGTGATCATGATGTTCACGATCTCGCCCGTGCTCGCGTTGATCGCGTTGCTGGTCATCCCGGCGTCCATGCTGCTGACGAGGGCGATCGGCAAACGGTCGCAGAAGCTGTTCATCGCCCAGTGGAAGCACACCGGCGCGCTCAACGCGCACATCGAGGAGTCGTTCACCGGGCACCAGCTGGTGAAGGCGTTCGGCAGGCAGCAGGAGTCGGAGGAGGAGTTCCGGCGCCGCAACGAGGAGCTCTACCAGGCGGCGTCCGGCGCGCAGTTCGTCTCCGGCCTGATCATGCCGTCGATGATGTTCCTGTCGAACCTGAGCTACGTGATCATCGCGGTCGTCGGTGGTATCCGGATCACCTCGGGCACGATGACACTCGGCGAGGTCACGGCGTTCATCCAGTACTCGCGGCAGTTCACGCAGCCGATCACCCAGATCGCGTCGATGGCGAACCTGTTGCAGTCCGGTGTCGCCTCGGCCGAGCGGGTGTTCGAACTGCTCGACGCCGACGAGCAGAAGCCGGACCCGGCGGACGCGTCCCTGCCCGCGGAAAGGCGTGGCCGCGTGGAGTTCGAGAAGGTGTCGTTCTCCTACAAGCAGGACAAGCCGCTGATCGAGAACCTGTCGCTGGTCGCCGAACCGGGCCAGACAGTGGCCATCGTCGGGCCGACCGGCGCGGGCAAGACAACGCTCGTCAACCTGATCATGCGGTTCTACGAACTCGACGCGGGCCGGATCACGCTCGACGGCGTGGACATCACGCACCTGAAACGCGAGGACCTGCGATCCCAGACAGGCATGGTGTTGCAGGACACGTGGCTGTTCGGCGGCACGATCAGGGACAACATCGCCTACGGCAAGCCGGGCGCGACCGACGAGGAAGTCGTCGCGGCGGCCCGTGCCACGTACGTCGACCGCTTCGTCCGGACCTTGCCCGACGGCTACGACACGGTCATCGACGACGAGGGCACGAACGTGTCGGCGGGCGAGAAGCAGCTGCTCACGATCGCGCGCGCGTTCCTGGCCAGCCCGTCGCTGCTGATCCTCGACGAGGCGACCAGTTCGGTGGACACCAGGACGGAATCGTTGGTGCAGCACGCGATGGCCGCGCTGCGGTCGTCACGCACGAGCTTCGTGATCGCGCACCGGCTGTCCACGATCCGCGACGCGGACCTGATCCTGGTGATGGAGTCCGGCCGGATCGTCGAGCAGGGCACGCACGAGCAGTTGCTGGAGCGGGAAGGCGCGTACCACCGGCTGTACTCGGCACAGTTCGCGGCACCGGTGGAGTAACCAGGCGCCGAAAGTCCCCATTCGCGACGGGCGGCTGGATCTAACGGTCGAGCTGCCCGTCCCGGATGGCGGTCACGAACCTGCGAAGGTCGACTCGCAGAGTCGGCCCTTCGGGGTTCTTGGAGTCCCGCACGGCGGCGAGATCGTGAGCCACCTCAACGCAGGCCGTGCCGTTGCTGCTGAAGCTCGCTTTCCGCCACGACACCTCGACGCAGTCCGAGCCGTTGCTGCTGAAGCTTGCCTTGCGCCACGACACCTCGACGCAGTCCGTACCGTTGCTGCTGAAGCTTGACGTCCGCCACGAGTGAGGGGCCATCGGTCGTTCCTTCCCCGATCAGCCGAGCGCCGCCAACCGGGCCTTGATCGCCTTGACCGACTGTGCCTGGGACAGCGCCACGGAGCGCAGGAGTTGCGCGCTCATAGTGTACTTCTCAACCTGGTGCTGATCCTGTACGTAGACGGAGTCATCGGGGATTTCCACGTAGCCGATGGACTGCGCCTGCTTGCCACCTTCCGCGTTTAGGAAGTGCAGCACGGTGAACCGGCCCTCAAGGCCGTCGTGGCGGCCGACTGCGGTCGGCAGGACGAGGATCTCCACGTTGTCCCGCCTGGCCAGGTTGTTCAGGTGGCTGAGCTGCTCGGCCATGACCTCACGGGCGTTGTCGCCGCCGATCGGCCGATCCAGGATCGACTCCTCGATCATGGCAGTGAGCTGGAGTGGCAGATCCTCGGCGAACAGCCGTTGCTGGCGCTCCATCCGCAGAGCCACCATTCGCTCCTGCTGGTCGGGCCGGACCCGGGCGCTCGGTGAGGTGACCCCGGCCGCGTACTCCCTGGTCTGCACAAGGGCAGGCAACACCAATGGCGTGTAGGTGACCACGTGCGAGGCCAGGCCTTCGAGGCCGACATAGGTCCTGAGCCAGTCCGGGATCACGTCGTTCCAGCGCGCCAGCCAACTGCCCTGGTCCGACCGGCCTGCGAGGGCGGACAGCCGGTCGATGTCGTGGCGTGGCGCGCCGTACACCTCCAGCAGACGGGCGACCTGCTCCGGAGCCGGGAAGTACTTGCCGACCTCGTAGTGGCCGATCATGCCGGGCGACAGCCCGATCGCCTTGGCGGCCGCGGCCTGTGACACGCCGGATGCCTTGCGGTAGTTGGTCAGCTCGACGCCGATCAGCCAGCGCAGAGCCGGAGGGTCGTTTCTTTCCGCCACCGGCCTGCCTCCTTCGTTCGAATCCTTGATCCCTCGCGGCCGACAGTGTGCCGCGCGGGGACGGCTCGCCGCGTCAGGTTCACCTGAACGAGCTACATGTACGGCTAGGGCGCTAGCAAAGCCTTGTGCTGTACTCCTTGCGTGGGTCAGAACCAGCTGAGGAGTGAGACAGGATGAGTGTCGACTCGGTGAGTGTCTCCGTGGGCGGCTACGACTCGGTCGGGCTGTGGGTGAGCCGGTCCGAGGAGCGGGCGTACCTCGTGATCGACACCAAGGGGTCGCACTGCGAGATCGAGATGGGCCGGACGCACGTGGAGACGATGCGCGATCAACTTCCCCAGGTGCTGGCCGGTCTGGACCGGTTGGCGGCCGAGGACGCCGGATGCGCGAAAGCCAGGACCACGCAGCGACTCGCGAGTGACGCGGCGGCTCAGGCGCTGGAGTTGGCGGCGACGGCCGAAGCGCAGGGCGCCCACCACGTAGCCGAGTCCCTGCGGGTGGCTGCCAGAGAAGCGGCTGCCAAGGCCGACACGGTTGACGGCGCCGTGCTGGCGTTCGAAGCCGCCTCGGCGGAAGCAGGCGACGCGACCGAACGGTTGGCGCACCTGACCGGCGAAACCAAGGTGAAGTTGAACCGCGGCGACGGCAGCGCACTCGCGACGTAGTTGCCGCGCAGGCACCCGCTAAGCCATGAACCAGCCGCCGTTGACCTCGATCGTCTGACCGGTCACGAACGACGAGTCCGGGCCGACGAGGAACGACACCACCGCGGCCAGCTCCGCCGGTGTGCCACGGCGGGCGAGGGCCTGGTTCTCCAGAACAAAAGCGTTGTACGCCACGGGATCCGGGTGGATGGCCTCGCCCGCGGTCGGGAACGCCCCCGGTGACACGCAGTTGACCCGGATCTCGCGTGGACCCAGTTCACGGGCGAGCGCCTTGGTCAGCGCGGCGACGGCGCCCTTGGTGGCGACGTAGGCGGCCAGTTCGGACCAGCCGCCGTGCATCGTCATGGAGGCGATGTTGACGATCCGGCCGCCGGTCCGCGGCATCTGCCTCGCGGCCAGTTGTGACGTGTACCAATAGGAGCGCTGGTTCACCGCGTGCACTTCGTCGTACTCGGCCAGCGTCACCGAGTCGAACGGGCGCTTGGGGAAGATGGCGGCGTTGTTGACGAGGACGTCGATCGTGCCGAGCTGCGAGCGGACGGCGCCGAACGTGTCCTCAATGGACCGGGCGTCTCGCAGGTCCGCCACGAACGGCGACGCGGTGCCGCCTGCCTGCGTCACTTCGGCGGCCGTCTGGGCGGCTGTGCGGGGATCGACGTCCAGTACGGCGATCGCGTAGCCGTCACGGGCCAGCCGCAGCGCCATCGCGCGGCCCAGTCCGCCGCCTGCCCCGGTGATCAACGCGACTGTCATGACACCCGAGTCTGACAGACAAGAGCTCGTGAGTGGTTAGTCCGGTTAGAACCGGACTAACCACTCACGAGTTTTCAGCAGCAGCTGACGCTACCCGGCCCGCAGTCGCCACCGCGGGCGGCGACCATCGGGCAGGCGTAGCCGTAGTCGGGGTGGGGGACAAGCGGCAGACGCTCCCGGCCACCGCCCGGGCCGACCTGGACCTTCACCGGGCCGTTGGTGACGAGCTGGACGTTGGTCCCGCTGTCCTGCGCGTCGTAGGCGCCCTTGGTCAGCGACACGATCTCCACGCCACGCGACAGGTCCGCCACGAACGCGTTGCCCTTGTGCCAGTACGGCGCCCACGAGATCGCCGCGTCCGGCCGCCAGTAGCCGATCTGGATCGGCTTGGCCGGGTTGGAGATGTCCAGGAACCGGGTGCCCTGCTCGTACCACGAGTAGGCGACGATCCGCTTCTGCACGTCGAAGTAGTGCGCGGAACACGTGACGTCACCCGGGATGGTGCCTTCCTTGTCGTCCGGGCTCCACACGCCGACGGTCTTCATCTCCTTCGGCGTCGCGCCCCAGCCCTCGCCGTTCTCGGTGCCCTTCAGCGACGAGATGACGAACCGCCCCTGGTCCTTGCACGTCGACGAGCCGAACGCCTCCTCGGTGTGCAGCAGCAGGCTGCCCGCCGGGTTCTCGCGCGTCGGCCTGGGGCCGTCGTGCAGGGTCCGGCCGGCCGGGCGGAACGAGTTGTGCGTGAAGCGCGTCGGCATGTCGATCTGCGGCACGCCACCGCCCGCGTACGGGATCGGGTCCAGCGCGGTCGCCTTGCGGAACTTGCCGGTCAGCGGGTCACGGTGCCAGCCTTCGGTCCAGTAGCCGCGAGTGGCGTCGTCACCGGCCACCCAGGCGATGCCCTGGGCGTCGACCTGCACGTCGTGCGTGATCTTGCCGATGCCGCGGGTGTCGATGCCGAGCGGTGATTCCTTGGGGTTGCGCGGGTCGCGGATGTCGGTGACGAAGATCCGGCCCTCGTTGGCGGTGGACCGGTCGCGCCCGGCCGTCCAGAGGAACTGGCAGTCGTTGATGCACGTGGTCGTGTGCCCGGTGTTCTGCCGGTGGAACGTGAGGATCTTCAGGTCCGCCGGGTCGACCGCGGACACGATGTAGTTGCCCGTCGGCCGGTCGCCCGGCAACGCGCGACCGAACGAGTTCACCTCACGCGCCAGGAACGCGATCTTGCGAACCGGGTCGACGTTGATGTCCTCGTTCTCCCAGAAGCGCTGCGACGGGTCGTCGCCGGGCAGCGCCATCTCCTGCTTGGTCAGGTGGTCGAGCAGTTTCGGCTTGTCGACGTCGGTCACGTCGAACGTCTTGAGCCCGAACTCGCCGCTGACGAACGCGACGTCCTTGCGGCCGTACTCGGCGAACGCGATCGAGATCGCCCGCTCGGTCTCCGGAAGCGTGCTGCGCAGCTTGACATTCTTCGCCGCGGGCGCGAGGCGTGGCTTCTCGGCCCCCTGCGGCTTGGCCACCTCGGCCGTCGAGGTGCCCTGCACCGTCAAGGCCACCAACAGGCTTGCTGCCAACGTTGCGAGAACTTTCATGCGCTGAGCGTGGCAAAGCACGGTCGGCGGCGGCTACGTCCGAAGGGACTGAGAAGCCCTGATGACCAGTGCGGCGCCGATCTTCTGCAGATCCGCCGGGTCGGCCGGGTCGAGACCGGTCAGCGTCACGGCCCGCCTCAGCCGGTAGTCGACGGTGTTGGGGTGCACGTGCAACTGCGACGCGGTCTTGCGGCGGTTGAGGCCCAGCCGGAGGTAAAGCGACAAAGTGGACAGCACGTCCGGGTGGGCGTCGAGCGGCGCCAGCAGTGCGGCCAGCCCGGCGCGTGCCGGACTCGGCCGGGTGAGCTGGTACTCCAGCAGCAGGTCCGACAGCTGGTGGAAGCCGGGGCCGCGGCCGAACACCTCGGCGAGTTCGAGCACCTCCTGGGCTTGCCTGGCCGCGACGGCGACCTCGGCCGGTTCGGCGAGCACCCCGGCGGCCGTGGTTTCCACGTCGGTCGCCGCACTCAGCGCCCCGGCCAGCGCGGCACCGTCCACCGGTTCGTCCGCCGGCACCAGCACGATCCCGCCCGTGGTGTCCAGCAGGGACAACGCCGACGGCCCGAGCTGCTGGGAGGCCCGGTAGACCTTGCGCTGCGCGGCCATCGCCGCCGCCATGCCGGGCTGGGCCTCGTCCTGGTGCGGTTCCATGCGCACGCGCAGCACCAGGAACTGCGACGGCATCGCGAAACCTGCCCGCCCGGCGGGGTCGCTGTACGGCTCGCCACGCAGCAACGCGGAGATGAGCGTGTGCCGCCGCTGTTGCTCGTCGCTCTCGATGCGCCTGCGTTCCTCCAGGTAGGCCGCGGCGACCGCGGTCGTGGCCCGTTGCAGGTAGCCGAGCACCAGTTCGGTGAACGCGAGCACGTCGGCCATGTCGTCCGACGCGGCGTGCGCGACCATCTCACGCCAGACCTCGAGCATGCCCAGGTTGTAGGCGGCCATCACCGCGTCCAGCGGCATCCCCTCGCCCGCACGGCGGGCGGCCGACGCGGTGATCGGGCCGACGAGCACCTCGGTCGGCGGGATCCGCCGGTCACGCAGCGACTCGGCGATCGCGCGCAGGTTCTCCTCGGTGGCCAGCGAGATGTTGTCGATCAGCTCGGCGTCGGACAGCCGTCCGTACGCGCTGATCTCGCGGCCGAACAGCTCGACGAGCCGCCGCGCGATGCGCCTTCGTTCGGTGAGAAGCCATTGGTACAGCACCCTGCCACCAATCCTGAGCGGTGGCGGTGCCCCGGGGCGACTGTGATCGGTCACAGAAATGGCATATCACGCTTGGTCAGGTGACCGATGGCGACAGGCGCCCGGACGCGGCCAGTATTCAAGGGGACCGAGGGGAGAAAGCATGAGATTGCGAACAGCTGCCGCGGCACTGCTCATGGCGCTGGGTTTGTTACCGGTCACGGTCGGCCAGGCCGCGGCGGCGGGCCGGGACATCAGGGGAACGTTCGCCAACCAGGCCGGACTGGTCGAGTACCAGGTGCACCTGCCGCCGCGGTACCGGCCGGACGTGCCGATGCCGGTGCTGCTGGCGATCCACGGCTGCCGGATGACGGGCTACACCTTCAACTCGATGCAGGACACCAGCCGGTTCTCGCAGATCGCCGACCGCGAGGGGTTCATCGTCGTCTACCCGTCGCAGAGCCCGCTGCGCAACCTGCTCGGCTGCTGGAACTTCCAGGCGCCGGGCAACCAGGTGCGCGGCCAGGGTGAGCCGTCGCTGCTGACCGGGATGGTCAACAAGGTGGTGCACGAGTTCGACGCGGACCGCAAACGCGTGCACGTGATCGGCGCGTCCTCCGGTGCGGCGATGACCTCGATCCTGGCGGTCACGTACCCGGACGTGTTCGCGTCGGCCGCCATCTTCGCCGGCTGCGAGTACGCCTGCGACAAGGTGCTGACCGCGGGGCCGGAGAACATCTCACCGGTCACGACCGCGCGGCAGGCCTACGCGCAGATGGGCTCCCGTGCCCGGCAGGTGCCGGTGAGCGTGATCCAGGGCGACGCGGACGCGACCGTCCCACCGCTGTTCGCGGCACGACTGGTGACGCACTTCGCGGCGCTGGACGACCTCGTCGCCGACGGAACGCTCGACGGCGACGTGGACGACGTGCCGGAGACCTCGGCGCGCGTGGTCGACGACGGCGACCGGCCGTACGTGAAGACCACGTACTCGGCGCGCGGCGGCGGCGCACCGCTGATCGAGAAGTACCTGATCGAAGGCCTCGGCCACAAGTGGCCCAAGGGCGGCAAGGCCGATTTCGTCGACCCGCTCGGCCCGGACATCAGCTCCTTGGTGTGGAAGGACTTCTTCGCCACGCACGCATTGCCGTGACTGAGCCCGCGTGGGGCACGGGCCCGTGCCCCACGCGCCCGCCCGGTGCCCGGGTAGACTCCGGCGTTGATGAAACCCCAGGTCATCGGCCGCGACCGGGAACTCGCCGTGCTCACGGGGCAACTGGAGCGGCCAGGCGGAACGGTCCTGCTGTGCGGCGAAGCGGGGATCGGCAAGTCGGCGCTGGCCCACCACGTGCTGGACCTGGCCGCTGCCAAGGGGATCACCGCGTTGCGCGGGCAGGCTCATCCGTTGCACGCCGGGCTCGCGTACGCCCCGATCGTCGCCGCTGTCCGGCCGCTGCTGGCCGAGCTGACCGAGTTCGACGGGCTGGCCCACCTGGGCACGCTGCTGGCTGATCCCCGGCTGCCCGCCGCGACGCCGACCGGGGACGCGGAATTGGACCGGACGCACATGTTCGAGGCGGTCGCGCGCCTCGTCGAACGGTTCGCGCCCGCGGTGTTCTTCGTGGACGACCTGCACTGGGCCGACCGGGGCACGGTGGAACTGGTGCACTACCTCGGCCGCAACACCGCCGGTGTGCTGGTGCTCGCCGCGTACCGGCCGGGTGAGGCCGATTCCACGCTGGACGACTTGGCTGTGACCGTGCGCAGAGAAGGGACCGAACTGGCGCTTGCTCCGTTGCCGGACGACGCCGTCGCCGAGATCGCGCAGACGTTGCTCAGCGCCACACCGGAGCCGGTGTTCCTGCGTGACGTCACTCGAAGGGCCAAAGGCGTTCCGCTGTTCGTCACCGCGCTTGTCCAAGGCGGTGGCTTCACCCCGGCCGGTGCCGTGCCCACGATCGTGCGTGACGTCGTCCTCGGGCGGCTCCGGCGGCTCGGCGAACAGGAACGCGCGCTTGCCGAGATCATCGCGGTCGCGGGTGAGGCGGCGACCGACGAGTTGCTGCGGTCGTTGGACACGACCGCGGACGCGTTGCGGCAGCTGATCGTGGACGGCCTGATCACCGAACGCCCGGTCGGGCGCAGGATGGCCTACCAGGTGGCGCATCCGCTGTACGCCGAGGTCGCGTACGCCGAGATGACCATCGGTGAACGGCGCCAGGCGCATGCGACCGTCCTGGAAGCCGTCGAGCGGATCGATCCCGACGACGTGCTGGCCCTCGCGCCGCACTACCGCGAGGCCGCGAGTGCCGCGCATCCCGCGCGTGCGGTCGCCGTGATGGCTGAAGCCGGTGAGCGGGCGTCGGCCATGCGAGCGTTCGACGAAGCGATCCGCTACTTCGACGCGGCCATCGAACTGGCTGAGCCGCAGCAGGCGGTACGGCTGCTGGAAGGCGTCGGCCGTGCGCACATGAGCCTCGGTGACCCGGACGCGGCCGCGGCGGCCTGGACTCGGGGAGCTCGGCTGGCCGAGCGGCACGACCTGGCCATACCGTTGGCGCTGTTGCGTTTCCGGTTGGCCATGCTGGACTCCGAACGGCAGGACGCGCCCTCGGCCGGCGACCGGCTCGCGGACGTGCGGGACGTGAGCCTCGAATCGGCCGAGGTCGCGATCCAGAAGTTCATCTACACCATGCGGTTCGGCACGCTCGACGACGCCAAGCAGCTCAGCGCCGAGATGGCGGCGGCGAGCGGTGTGACGCACCCCGTCGCCGCGCGAGCGGTCACGCACTTCGGCCAGGCCATCCTGCTCGTGATGGACAAGCGGTTCGCGGAGTCGGTCGAACAGGCGGAGGCCGCCGTCGACGCGGCACGCGACAGCGACATCGAGTCGCCGTTCTACCTGCAGTACTTCCTGTTGTACGTGAGCATCCTGCGCCTGCTGAACGGTGACGTCGCCGGCAGCGCCGGCAGCGCCCGGGAGGCGGTCCGGACGGGCGCGCTCGTGGAACTGCCCGCGCTGGCGTGCTTCGAGCACTACTCGCTGGCCGGGGCGCTGTACGTCGCGGGCGACATCGAGGCGGCGTTCGCCGAAGTCGACGCCGGTGTCACCGCGGCGAGGAAGTCGCAAGCGCCCCGCTGCCTGGTGCGGATCCTGGCGATGCGCGCCTTCCTGCTG
The DNA here is from genome assembly GCF_001302585.1 of Kibdelosporangium phytohabitans. Taxonomy (GTDB): domain Bacteria; phylum Actinomycetota; class Actinomycetes; order Mycobacteriales; family Pseudonocardiaceae; genus Kibdelosporangium; species Kibdelosporangium phytohabitans. Next base: position 4,916,205 of record NZ_CP012752.1, read on the forward strand.
GCCGAACGCGGTGAACTCAGTGCCGCCGCCGCCGCGCTGGCCGAGGCACGCACCGCCTACCCCGCGCCGGACCAGACCCTGATGGACGTCCTCGCCCTTGCCGCGACAGCGATCGCGCTGTACCTCGACGAGCCGTGCCCGTCGACCCCGTTCGACGAATCCCGGACCTACAGCGACGTGTTCGCGGTGACCATGCGCGGCCTGTACGCCGGTCTCGCCGGGCTGAACACCGGAGATCCGGCACCGGCCGCCGCACACGCGGCCGCTCGCCGCCTCTTCGACCCCCAGCCGCCGCTGATGGCCGCGATCGGGAGCCGTCTCGACGGGCTGCGGCTGCGGGACGCGTCGCTGCTCGCCGACGCCGTCAGCCGGTTCGAAGCCATGGGCGCCACAGTGCTGTCCGCGCAAGCAGCACTGGAACACTCGGAGCTGACCGGATCGGCCGACGGGCTGCCGGAGATCATCGACGCGCTGACGCGCGCGGGCGCGGCCCACTGGGTCAACCGCGCCCGCCGGCACGCCCGGACACTGGGCATCCGGGTGCGGGCCGCCCGCCAGGCCGGCGTGCTGACCAGGCGGGAGTCCGATGTGGTCCGGCTGCTCGGTGAAGGACTGTCCAACGCCGACATAGCGGGCCGGTTGTTCCTCAGTGGACGGACCGTGGAGACGCACCTGCGCAGCAGCTACGCCAAGCTCGGCCTGAGCACCCGCGTCGCACTGGCCCGGTGGGCGGCCGAGAACCTGTCATGAGTCCGGCTTGAGCCGGAACTGCGCTGTGCCTTCGACTGTGTCGTCCACGTCGAGCACGAAGTCGGACAGGTACTCGGCGGTGAGTGAATCGAGCAGGACCCGCGCACCGGTCGCCGTTTCACGCACGACGAGATCGAGCTCGTCGGGCGCCGCGGCCACCGAGAGGGTGAACCGCGAGGTGTCCTGCTCGGGCGAGAGGGTCTCGATCCGCAGGCCGCCGTCGGCAGGCGCGCCGTTGCGGTCGGTGAGGGTCTTGATCGCGAGTCCCGCCGCGGATGTCACTCGCAGCACTGTGGGCGCCTCCTGTCCGCCGGTGTGGGTGTCATGGCCGCAGCAGGACCTTCACCATGCCGGATTCCTTGCGCTGGAAGGTCTCGTACGCCGACGGCGCGTCAGTCAACGGGATGTGGTGGGTGGCGAACGTGTCCACGCCGAGCGGGTCGTCGTCGGTCAGCAGCGGCAGGATGTCGTTGACCCAGCGCCACACGTTGGCCTGACCCATCCGCAGCTGGATCTGCTTGTCGAACAAGGTCAGCATGGGCATCGGGTCGGCCATCCCGCCGTACACACCGGACAACGAGATCGTGCCGCCACGCCGGACCAGGCTGATCGCCAGGTGCAACGCGCTGAGCCGGTCCACGCCCGCCTTCTGCATGAACTTGGCGGCGATCGCGTCCGGCAGCAGACCGGTGACCTGCTGGGCGATCTTGGCGACGGGCGAGCCGTGCGCCTCCATGCCGACCGCGTCGATCACCGAGTCCGGGCCGCGGCCGTTGGTCATGCCGCGGACGATCTCCACGATGTCGCCCTGGTGCTGCGACAAGTCGATCGTCTCGGTCCCGTTGTCCTGTGCGCGGCGCAGCCGATCCGGCACCAGGTCGATGCCGATCACCTGACGGATCCCCAGGTGGCGGGCCACACGGGTGGCCATGTCACCGATCGGGCCGAGGCCGAGCACGAGCAGGCTGCCGTCCTTGGGCACGCCGGCGTACTGGACTGCCTGCCACGCCGTGGGCAGCACGTCGGACAGGTAGACGAACCGGTCGTCCGACGGCCCCTCCGGCACCTTGATCGGCAGCGTGTTGCCGAACGGCACCCGCAGGTACTCGGCCTGACCGCCGGGCACCTGCCCGTACAGCTTGGTGTAGCCGAACAGCGCCGCGCCCATCCCGTGCTCACGCACCTGGCTCGTCTCGCACTGGGACTGCAGGCCTTGTTCGCACATGAAACAGGTTCCGCAGGAGATGTTGAACGGCACCACGACGCGATCGCCTGCCTGCACGGCGGTGACGTCGGCGCCGACCTCCTGCACGATGCCCATCGGTTCGTGCCCGAGGATGTCGCCTTCACCCATGAACGGGCCCATGACTTCGTACAAGTGCAGATCCGAGCCGCAGATACCGCTCGAGGTGACCTTGATGATCACGTCGGTCGGCTCCTTGAGCACCGGATCCGGCACGGTGTCCACCCGCACATCCCGCCTGCCGTGCCAGGTCACCGCTTTCATGTCGTGCCTCCGTCCGGTGAGCGATCTGCTCCTCCTTGAGCCTTCCCGCCGCCGGACCCGGTAAACCTAAACCTGGAAGCGCCCGAGCACGGACCCGGTGATCTCCAGCGCGTGGTCGGCGCTCTTGGCGATGAACGTCGGGTCCACGACGACGTGCCGGACCTCCGTGTGGTCCTGTACCTGCCGGATCGCGGTGACGATGTCGTCGACGGTTGTCGCCGGCTCGGCGTTGACGCGCGCGATCGCGTCCAGCTCGGCGGGGTCCCGGCCGTCCTGCTCGGCGAGCCGCCGGATCTCGGCCAGCGGGCCGCTGACGGCGGCCGGGTCGAAGGTGCCCGATGCCCGCAGGGTCGGCAGCCAGCCGTCGGCGTGCTTCGCGATCCTGCGCAGCGCCGCGGGAGCCCACCCGCCCAGGTAGACCGGCGGCCGTGGGCGTTGGGCGGGCTTGAGCGCGGAGTTCGTCGCGGGCACTGTCCAGTGCTCGCCGTGGAACTCGGCGACGTCCTTGGTCCAGAGCTCGTCCAGTGCCACAAGGGATTCGTCGAGCCTGCGGCCACGTTCGGCGATCGGCACGCCCACGGCCGCGAACTCCTCGGGCATCCAGCCCGCGCCGAAGCCCGCGATCAGCCGTCCGTTGCTGACCAGGTCGATCGTGGTGAGCGACCGTGCGAGCACGGCGGGCGGGTACCAGGGCGCGTTGAGCACGTGGCTGCCCAGCGCGACCCGCTCGGTCGCGGTGGCCGCGACGGTCAGGACGGCGAAGGGGTCGAGGATCCGGTGGAACTGCTCGGGCAGTGTGGTGCCGACGCCCGGCGGGTAGCCGATTTCCGGGTCGACCGGGGACAACAGCCGGTCGCCGACCCAGAGGCCCGCAGCGCCCGCCGCTTCCGCCTCGCGGGCGAACCGGGCGAGGCCCGCCGCCTGCTCGGCGACCTGGCCGATCTGGGGAAGGCAGAAACCGATACGCATGTGACGACCCCGTCTGTTAGTCGGTTAGCTACTTCGAAAAAACGAGCGACTAAGCTCAGGGTAGCACTAGGGTCACCGGTCGGTGGACGATCAGGAGGGCAGGTTCGCGGCCGCCCAGGTGGCCAGTTCACTCAGCGCCGGAACGAGCGCGACACCGGCGGCGGTCAACTGGTAGGTCACGGCGACAGGCGGTCCGTCGCTGACGATCCGCCGCACCACCCCGGCTTTGCACAGCTCGCCGAGCCGGTCGGCCAGCATCGAGTCGCTGATCCCCGCGACCGCGCGCTTGAGCTCCGAGAAACTCGCCGGCCGACCGGCGAGAACGCCGAGCAGAACGCCGTTCCACCGCTTGCCGAGGAAGTCGAACGCACGCGCCAGAGCCGCGTCGCACTCCAGCGGCTCGTGCTCCTGCGCCGGATCCTTCCGCATACCACTCAGCGTACCCAGCGGCGTGAAACCGGCACGAAACCGCCGCAAATCCCGGCGCGTGCAGCCTCAGCGGCGTGACGACGAGAGGAGGGGCGATGATGATCGCGGCTGCTGGGCTGCGCAAGTCGTTCGGTGCCAAGGTCGTGCTCGACGGCATCGATCTCGACATCGCCGAGGGAACGATTTTCTCGATGCTCGGCCCGAACGGCGCCGGCAAGACGACGACCGTGCGCATCCTGTCCACATTGATCAGACCGGACAGCGGGCAGGTCCGGATCGCGGGACACGACCTGGCGGGCAACCCGGACGCGGTGCGCGCGGTGATCGGCGTGACCGGTCAGTTCTCCGCCGTGGACAACCTGCTGACCGGTGCGGAGAACCTCGCCATGATGGCGGGGCTGCTGCGGTTGGAGCGCGGCCACCGGCAACGGCGCGTCGCCGGACTGCTTGGCCAGTTCGACCTCACCGAGGCGGCCGGCAACCCGGTGAGCACGTACTCCGGCGGGATGCGGCGGCGGCTCGACCTGGCGATGACGCTGGTCGGCAGCCCGCGGGTGATCTTCCTGGACGAGCCGACCACCGGGCTGGACCCGCGCAGCCGCCGGGCGATGTGGGACCGGATCCGCGACCTCGCCGACGACGGCGTGACGATCTTCCTGACCACGCAGTACCTGGAAGAGGCCGATCGGCTCGCCGACCGGATCGTGGTGCTCGACCACGGCAGGATCGTCGCGGACGGCACCGCCGCCGAGCTCAAGCGACGCGTTCCGGGCGGGCACATCAGGATGCGGTTCGCCGACAGCGCGCACCTGCGGGCCGCGCGAGCAGTCCTCGGCGCGGCCCGCGTGGACGAGGAAGCGCTCGCCATCGAAGTCCCCGACACGGGCGATGTCCGGTCCTTGCGCGCACTGCTCGACCGCCTCGACACGGCCGCGATCGAGGTCGAGGGCCTGTCGGTGCACACGCCCGACCTCGACGACGTGTTCCTGGCCCTCACCGGCCGCCCGGCCGAGGAGGTGGCCCGATGACGTCCCTCCCGCACGCCCTGAACGACTCGGGCATCATGCTCGGCCGCAACCTGCGGCACACGCTGCGCAACCCCACGACCCTGTTCGGCTCGTTGCTCGTGCCGATCATCCTGATCCTGGTGTTCGTGTACATCCTCGGCGGCGCGTTCAGCGCGGGCGGCCGGTACGTCGACTACATCGCGCCCGGCGGTCTCGTCCTGACGATGGGCTACGGCGTCGCGTCGACCGCGATCGGCGTCGCCAACGACATGGCCGAAGGCATCATCGCGCGGTTCCGCACGATGGCCATCAGCCGTGCGGCCGTGCTGACCGGGCACGTGGCGGGCAGCGTGATCAGGACCGTCGCGTGTGTCGCGCTGGTCATCGGAGTGCTGCTGCTCATGGGATTCAGCCCGGACGCCGGGGTCGCCGCGTGGCTCGCGGTGGCCGGTCTGGTCGTGCTGATGGCGTTCGCCACCGCGTGGCTGACCGTCGCGTTCGGACTGGCCGCCAAGACGGTCGAAGGCGCGAGCTTCGCGACGTTCCCGATGGTGTTCCTGCCGTTCATCAGCAGCGCGTTCGCCCCGACCGGTTCGATGCCCGCCGGGGTCCGCTGGTTCACCGACAACCAGCCGTTCACCCCGATCATCGAGACGTTGCGCGGCCTGCTGATCGGCACACCGATCGGTGACAACGGGATGCTGGCGGTCATCTGGTGCCTGGTGATGGCACTGGGCGGCTACCTGTGGGCGCGTGCGGTGATCAACCGGGACCCGGCCGGCTGATCCCGGTCCCGCAGAACCGCCATCGCCGCGGCCACCAAGCCGTCGGCCCGCGTGGCCGCGTACTCCGACCGCGCGTCGGCGTACGCGGCCATGTCCGCTCGTTCCGCCGTTTCCCGGGCCCGGCCGGGCGACATCGTCGGCTGGTATCCCCGGGAGAACCTCAGGCGTTCGGCCAGGGCGATCGCCCTGACTCCCGGCCTGCCGTCGGCGATGTCCGCGACCCCGATGGCCAGCAGCATCGCGCCGTACACCGGGTAGTGCACAATGGACGGACGGCGGGTCAGGACGTCCGTGAGCGCGACCGGCAGCTGTCCCACGACGTCGCGCACCAGGTCGAGACGGCCGTGCCGGGCGTGGGCGACGACGGTGACGGACTGCACTTCCCTCAGCCACCACTCCTGCACGGTGTGGTCGATGCCGACGATCGGGTCCTCGCTGGGGCGCAACTGGTCGGCCACTCGCCGCCACGACCGCAGCCCGGCTTCGACCTGGCCGCGGCCCAGCATGATCTCGGCTCGCAACCCCAGGCCGACCGCGTCGTCACCGGGCTGGATCGCCTCGTCGACCCAGCGCTCGGCCTGGTCGAGATCACCCGTCTGCAGGTTGGCCATGGCCAGCGCCCACCGCAGCCGCACCATGTTCGACGGCGCGCCGAGTTCGGCCAGGATCGGCAGAGTCGCGGCCAGGTGCCTGCGCGTGCGGTCGCCGTGACCGGTCTCCAGGCCCAGTTCGCCGATCCGCGAGTGCGCGAACACCTCCAGCAGCGGGCTGCGCAGCGCCGTGGCCTCGTCGAGCATCCGTTCGGCCGCCACCAGCGCGTTGTCGAGGTCGTTGTCGTTCTGGCGCTGGAACGTCTCGGCGGCGTTGGCGATGAACGCGATGAACGGCATCCGCCTTTCCTGCTCCGGCAACGGTGCCGACGCCAGCAGCATCCGGTGTGCGGCGCGGACGACGGTGTCCGGCGGCGCGAGAGGCAGGCGGCGCAGGACGGCCAGCGAACGCGTGGCGTGCGGACCGCGTGCGAAGAACGAGTTCACTGTGGACAGAACCGCGGTCGTCCGCACGACCTCCGCGTGGGCGGGGTTCGGCCGGAGGTGCGACAGCAGCCATCCGGTCTGCGCGGTCAGTGCGGTCATGCGGGCGAAGTTCGACTCCATGAGCCACAGGCAGCCGAGGACCGCCGCGACGGCGGCGACGCTCCCGCCGTCCGCGCGGCTGAGCGCGTGGCGCACGGCAAGGGCCAGATTGTCCACTTCGGCCCGGATCATCCGGGCGGAGGGGATCGGGTCGGCGCCGAACACGGACTCGTGGTGCGCCATGCCGAAATCACGGGCCCACGCGACGAACCGCGTGACGACCTCCTCGTTCTCCGCGGTGTTCCGCTGGGCAGCGCTGAACTCGCGGACGGTCTCCAGCATGTGCAACCGCGCGCCTGCCGGGGTGTCGGCCACCTTGAGCAGGGACTGGTCGGTCAACTGGGTCAGGACGTCCGACGCGTCGCCCACGCCGAGCACGTGCGCCGCGGCCTGCGCGGTGAACCCGCCGGGGAAGACCGACAGGCTGCGCATCGCGGCCCGGCCGTCGGCGTCGAGCAGGTTCCAGCTCCAGTCGATCACGGCTCCCAGCGCGCGGTGCCGTTCCGGCGCGTCGCGTGCGCCACCGCGCAGCAGCGCGAACCGGTCCGGCAGGCGAGCGGCGATATCCGGCACCGACATGACACGGACCCGCGCCGCCGCCAGTTCGATCGCCAGCGGCAGGCCCTCCAGCTCGCGGCAGACCTGCTCGACCGCGGCCACGGCCAGCTCGACGGTGGGCCGGGCCGCCTTCGCCCGGTGGCTGAACAGCTCGACACTGGCGGGAAGGCTCAACTCGCCCAACAGGTACACCGACTCCGACGACAGGCCGAGCGGCGCGCGGCTGGTGGCGAGCACACGCAGGTCCTGAGTCATCGACACCAGAGCCTGCACGAGATCGGCGACGCCGCCCACGACGTGCTCGCAGTTGTCCAGCACCAGCAGCGCCGGACCGGAGTTCAGCGCGGCGGCGATCGTCGTCGGCGAGGCCGCACCGGCGCCGAGAGCGGACGCCACGTGAGCCGCCACGGCGTCGTCGGACGTGACACCGACCAACGGGACGAAGTGGACAGTGTGCTGTTGCGCACGGCGGCTGACGGTGTACGCGAGACGCGTCTTGCCGAGGCCGCCCGTGCCCACGATCGACGTGACACGGGACGACCGCGTCATCCGGGTCACCGCGACGATGTCGTCGTCCCGGCCGAGCAAGGCGTTCGGTTCGTGCGGCACGCCGGACCGGACGACGGGCGCGGTCCCGTTGAGCAACTGCTGGTACATCTCCTGCAACGCGTGACCGGGATCCGTGCCCAGCTCGTCGCGCAACGCGCGCCGGTAGGCCTCGTACCGCGTGAGCGCCACCGAGGCACTCGCGGTCGACGCCTCGCAGCGCAGCAACTCCAGGAGCACTTCTTCGTCCTGGGGGCGGTCGTGCAGCACCGCGGCGAGCAGGTCCGTCGCTTCGCCGTCGCGGTCCAACCGGGACAGGGCCAGCGCGCGAGTGCGCACGAGCGACCGGTACGTGGTCAGCCGTTCGGCGCGCAGCGCCGACAACGGATCCGCCGGTTCGGGCTCGCCCGGCTCAGCGTCCGCCCAGTGCGCGAGGCCCGCCTCCGCCTGCCCGAGCGCCGCCTCGAAATCCCCGTCGCGCAACAGCTGCGCGCTCGTGGACCCGGCCAGCAGCACGGCCGACGCGTCCACCTGGGTTTCGCCGAGCGAGAGGCGATAACCGTTGGCCGTGCTGGTGATCAGGTCCGGCCCGAGCTGGGAACGCGTGCGGGAGACGAGGATCTGCAGCGCCTTCGACGGGTTCGCCGGCCGCTCGTCCCACCACAGCTCCCGCACGAGACGGGCCGCGCTGCAGCCGGGGCGCAGGTCCGCGGCCAGCAGCGCGAGGAGGTTGCGCATCCTCGGCCCGGTGATCTGATGGCCGCGGCAGGACACCCGCGACAGCAGGACGAGGTCGACCGACACCCCGGTAGCGTGGTCTGCCCCGGCCGGGGTGCGCAAGTCGGTCAGGAACCCTGTTCGGCCTCCACCTGCTGGTTCCATTCGCGTTTGCTCGACTGCCAGCCGTCCTCGTTCATGCCCAGCCGCCAGTAGCCGGAAATCGACAGCCGCGACATCGGGATCTCCCGTTCGACCCGCAGGTAGCGCCGCAGTTCCTTGACGAACGTCGCTTCGCCGTGCACGAACGCCTGCACGGTGCCCGCCGGGAATTCCGTGTTGCGCACCGCCGCGACCAGTTCGCGGCCGACGGGCTGCTCGCCGCGGGGCAGCCAGGCGATCTCCGCGTCGGCCGGTGTCTCGAGCTTCTGGACCTCGTCCTCGTCGGCGACCTCGATGAACGCCTTCACCACCGCGCCCTCGGGCATGCCCTCCAGCGCCGCGCCGATGGCGGGCAACGCGCTCTCGTCGCCTGCCAGCAAGTGCCAGGCCGCCTCGGCGTCCGGTGCGTATCCGCCGCCGGGGCCGTTGAACCGCAGGACGTCACCCGGTTTGGCCTGTGCCGCCCAGGGGCCCGCCACGCCGCTGTCGCCGTGCACGACGAAGTCGACCCACATCTCCGGGACCTCCGGCAGCCAGCGCCGGATGGTGTACGTGCGCACCAACGGCCAGGCCTCACGCGGCATCGTCTCCCGGATGACACCGACGTCGAACGGCTCCGGATAGCTCACGCCCGGCTGGGGGAACAGGATCTTGATGTAGTGGTCGGTGAATTCGCCGGCGGCCAGCCCGGCCAGGCTGTCACCGCCGAGCACCACCCGCGTCATGTGCGGGGTGAGTTGTTCAACGCGGGTGACCACACCCTCGTTCGTCTTTCGTCCGCGCCGTTCTGCCATGTCCCCAAACTACGCGCTCCCGTGCCGCGGCGTGATCAAGCACTGCCGAGCTACTTAGTGGTACTGTGTAGTGGTACTCGGTGTCACCGAGTACTGAGAGGAACCGCGATGGACCATCTGACGGAGATGTTGAAAGGCACGCTCGAAGGCTGCGTGCTCGAGATCATCGGCAGCGAGGAGACCTACGGGTACGCCATCACGCGCCGGCTGAACGAACTCGGCTTCACCGACGTGGTCGAGGGGACGGTCTACACCATCCTGGTGCGACTGGAGAAGAATGGGCTCGTCCAGGTGGCGAGACGACCGTCCGGGCTGGGCCCGCCGCGCAAGTTCTACGCGCTCAACGACGCCGGCCGCGAGGAGCTCGCGACGTTCTGGGCGAAATGGGAATTCATCACTTCACGGATCGGCAAACTCAGGGAGGGCGGCGGATGAACTTCTGGGACACCGTCACGGGCAACGACCTCACCAGGGAATGGCAGGCGTTCGAAGCCAGGGCCGAATCACTGCCCGCCGGCCACCTGGCGGCGTGGCAGGAGATCAAGAACCGGCTTTTCCCGCACGGCGACTTCACCGGCCGCAACCTGATGCCGATTCTCGACGGCGTTCTGGGACTGCTCGAAGAGGCCGCGGCCGAGGGGCGCGGCGCGCACGAGGTGCTGGGTGACGACATCGACGGCTTCTGCGCGGCGCTGGCCGGTGGCGAAGGGGCCCGCGACCACCGCGACCGGTGGCGCGAGCGGCTGAACGGGAACGTGGCGGCGAAACTGGGCCGGTTGGGAGGCTGACATGGGCATTCAGGACATCGTCGAGGGCAAGAAGCAGTGGCGGGCGCACATGGCGCGGATCAAGGCGCTGCCGCCGGACTACCGGATCGTGTACAAGGAGATCCAGAAGTACCTCTTCAAGGTCGGACCGGTGGACCTGCCGGACGGCCCCCTGCTCGCGGGGATCGCAGACTTCTTCGAAGAGGGTGTCGTGGCGGGCAAGGGGGTGCTGGACCTGATCGGCGACGACGTCGCCGCCTTCTGCGACGGCCTGGTGGACGGCAAAACGACGTTATGTCCGAACTTGCTCCCCTGAACGGTCCAACTCTGATATGAAAACCGCACAGGTGGTTGGTGAACGCTGCACTGTCCCGGCCGGGTGTGGCACATAGATCATTCGAGGGGCATGTTCGTGCGAATACACGCGACGAATGGGGTCTGCATGACTGTTCTCGACGACATCCGGGCACAACTGGCCTCCGGGAACGGAGGGGAGAACCCCTGCCTGGAGATCGACCGGTTCGACCATTGGCGCAACCCCGAGGACGCGATGGTGCGGCCGACCAGGACCGGGTGCTCGACCGGCACCGCGGACTGACCATGGACGGGGCCGGCCGGACGTGGCCGGTTGGGTTCAAACGCCACCTGCGGGTCGAGGTGGTCGCGGGTACTGGGGCCTATGTCTTCGGCGAGGACGGCGTGACCGTGCTGCGGGGCGCCGGGATCGACAAGGTCGCGGCTCTGCTGCGCGAGCCACGACCGGTACGCGACCTGCTCGCGGCGCGTCCGGGTGGGCTGACCCCCGACGAGGTGGGTCACCTGCTCGCGCGGCTGGCCGAAGCCGATCTGCTCGCACACCGGCGGCCGGCCACGGGAGCCGGGCCGGCCACCGTCGCCTACTGGGAGGCGGCGGGGATCGACCCGGCCGACGCCGTCGCCGGGATCGCCGGGTCACGGGTCCGGCTGCACGTCGTCGGGGACATCGACCCGGCACCGGTGGTCGGCGCCCTCGACGGGATCGGCACGATTCGCGTGGTCACCGACGGCCCGGCCGATCTGGCGGTCGTGCTGTGCGACGAGTACCTCAACCCCGTCCTCGCGGATGTCGACGCCGCCAACCGCGAGGACGGGACACCGTGGCTGCCCGCGAAACCGGTGGGCACCAAGATCTGGCTCGGGCCCGTGTTCACGCCGCCCGGCCACGGCTGCTGGCACTGCCTGGCGGTCCGGCTGCGCACGCACCGGGTCGCCGAGGCCTCCGCGCAGCGGGCGCTTGGCCGGGAAGGCCTGGCGCCCTACCCGCGGGTGGCCACGCCGACAGTGGCGGCGCTGGCCGGGCACTTCGTCGCGCTGGAGGTGAGCGCGTGGCTGGCAGGCCACCGGCACCCGGGGCAGCGCGGCGTGTGGACCTTCGACACCCTCGGCCGCTACGCCGAGACGCACGAGCTGCGGCCCCGTCCGCAGTGCCCGGTCTGCGGGGACGAGTCGTTGATGCGCATGCAGGGCCGCACGCCGGTCAAGCTGAGCTCACGGCCCACTGTGGACTCGGGCAACGGCCACCGCTCGCGCCGTTCCGCCGAGACGCTCGCCAGCTACCGGCACCTGATCAGCCCGATCACCGGCATGGTCAAGGAGATCCGGCAGGACCAGCGCGGCCCCGCGATGTTCAACTCCTTCCGGTCCGGCGCGAACATCGCCGTCTCCGCGTTGAGCATGGACAACCTGCGCGCGGCCGTGCGTTTCGAGAGCGGCGGCAAGGGCGTGACCGCCATCGACGCCGAAGTGGGGGCGCTCTGCGAGGCGATCGAGCGCTACAGCGGCACGTTCGCGGGCGACGAGGAACGGGTCGCCGCCAGTTTCCGGTCGCTGGGTGACGAGGCGATCCACCCGAACCGCTGCCAGCTCTACCACGAACGCCAGTACACCGGCCGCGAGACGTGGAACGCCGAGCACGCGCCGTTCCAGTTCGTCTGCGATCCGCTCGACCCGGACGCGGTGCTCGACTGGAGTCCGGTGTGGTCCCTGACCGGGCAGAGGTTCCGGCTGCTGCCCACCGGCCTGCTCTACTACAACACGCCGTCACAAACGGACGCCAAGTACGTGTTCGCCGACTCGAACGGCAACGCGGCAGGCAGCAGCCTCGAAGACGCCGTGCTGCAGGGCGCACTGGAAGTCGTCGAACGGGACGCTGTCGCGTTGTGGTGGTACAACCGGCTTTCCGCGCCGGGGGTGGACCTCGGCGCGTTCGGCGACGACTGGATGACCGGTCTGCGTGACGTGTACGCCGACATCGGCAGGGACCTGTGGGTCCTCGACATCACCTCGGACGTCGGCATCCCCGTGATGGTCGCGGTGTCACGCTGTGTCGACCGTACACCGGAAGACATCACGTTCGGGTTCGGCGCGCACCTGGATCCGCGGATAGCCGTCCGGCGTGCCCTGACAGAACTGAACCAGCTCATGCCGCCGCTGATGACGAAAGAGGACGCGTACGGCTGCGACGACGTGGACGCCGTCCGCTGGTGGCAGAACGCCGTGTTGGCCGACCACCCCTTCCTGGCCCCGGCGGCCGGGATCCGGCCGCGCGGCCCGCTGGACTACCCCAGCCTGGTCGCCGGTGACCTGCTCGACGAGGTGAACCTGGTGCGCGCCAGGCTGGAACGGCTGGGCATGGAAGTCCTTGTGCTCGACCAGACCCGGCCCGACATCGGCCTGCCGGTGGTCAAGGTCGTCGTACCGGGCATGCGGCACTTCTGGGCGCGGCTCGGCCCGGGACGGCTCTACGACGTACCGGTGTGGCAAGGACTGCGGGCTCGTCCACTCGGGTTCGACGAGCTCAACCCGCATCCGATGTTCCTGTAGTCCCTTCGGCGACAGCCGCACGTACGCGTTTTCCGGCCTGAGTGTTGCGCCCTTTCCATACAATGGCTGTGCACGCCCCTCCCGGTCGTCGACCGGGTCTGGTGGACTGGGGGAAGACAGGGGGAAGCGGATTGCTGGGGCCTGACCGGGAAAGGCCACATCTGGCACCGAAGCTGGCGGTCGGGATAGTCGCGGTCGACTTCTGCAGCTACAGCGCGTTCGGGCTGTTGCAAGTGGTCGAGTCGGGCGCGACCGTCCTCATGGTGGCGCTCGCCGTGCTGCTGATGTCGTGCATGCTTTCGTTGCAACTGCTGTTTTTCCACCGTTGGCACAACTACCTGCTGTTCGTGCTGCAGGCGCTGCTGGCGTACGTACCGCTGATCTGGTTCGGCCAGGCGTGGATCGGCATGCCGAGCTTCCTGGCGGGCCGGGCTTTGCTCGTGCTGCCGACAGTGCTGGGCTGGGTGCTGTTCGGCGTGATCGTGCTGACGACCGGGCTGGCGCAGCTGGCGGTGAACGGCTCGGCGCTGGATGTCGCGTACACCACCGTCACCACAGTGCTGTTCGGCATGGCGATCTACGGCCTGGCCAGGCTCGCCGGGCTGGCCACGCAGCTGCACGACGCGCGCAGCGAACTGGCCAGGTACGCGGTGGCCGACGAACGGCTGCGGTTCGCCCGTGATCTGCACGACCTGCTCGGCCTGAGCCTGTCCGCGATCTCGTTGCGCAGCAAGACAGCGTTGCGGTTGCTGCGCTACCAACCGTTGCAGGCCAAGGAGGAGCTGGCCGACATCCTCGACGTGGCCAGGCAGGCGCTCGCGGACGTGCGCGTGGTGGCGGGTGGCTACCGCGAACTGTCGCTGGCGGACGAATGCGCGACCGCTGAGTCGATGCTCTCCTCGGCGAACATGCGGGCCACGGTGGAGCTGGCCGACCTGGCACTGCCCGCGCCGGTACGTACCACATTGGCCACGGTGGTGCGCGAAGGCGTGACGAACGTGTTGCGGCACAGCAAAGGCAGGTACTGCGAGATCACGGTCCGGCGCGAGGGCGGCGCCGTCGTGCTCGAGGTCGTCAACGACGGTGCCACGTCCGCGCAGCAGGACCGCACCAACGACGGCAGCAGCGGTATCCAGAACCTGCTGCGCCGCGTCGCCGAACTGGACGGCGAACTGCACGCGGGACCGTTGAGCGGCGGCAGGTTCCGGCTTCTCGCGCGCATCCCGCTGACGGCGGGCACGACAGAGCCCGAGGAGGACACCGTACCCGCGTGGGCGCCGCGGCGGCCGGGCTGGCCACGGCGGGAACCACCACGGCGGTTGCTGACCGCTGTCCTGTGCACCAGTTGCCTCGCCGCGATCATCCACGTGTTCTACCGGGACGAGACGGCGACCGAGGTCGCGCTGAGCATTCTCTTCCTGACGGCCATGCTGTCGTTGCAACTGGGGTACTTCAGCCGACCGGACACCCGATTACAGAGCAGGCGGAGTTACGCCGTGCTCGGGTTGCTGGCGGTGCTGGTCTGCCTGCCGCCGTTCGTGTTCGGCGCGAACTGGGTCAGTCTGCCCGGTCTGCTGGCCGGGAGCGCGCTGCTGGTGCTGCCACCCAGGGTCGGGTGGGCGGCGTTCGTGGTCATCGTCGGGGCGACGGGCTGGGGGCGGGCGTACTTCGACGGGTTCGGCGTCAACCTGGCGTTCAGCGTCATCTCCGTGGTGATCAACGGGTTGATCGTGTTCGGGCTGACGTGGATGTCGCGGCTGGTGACCGAGCTGAACGCGGCACGGGTGGAACTCGCCCGGCGCGCGGTCGCCGCCGAACGCCTGCGGTTCGCCCGCGACCTGCACGACCTGTTGGGGCACAGCCTGTCGGCGATCACCCTCAAGTGCGAGCTGACCCGCAGGCTGATCGCGATCGACGTGGCCAAGGCGCGCGTCGAACTGGTCGGCATCCAGGACCAGGCCGGACAGGCGCTGGTGGACGTCCGGTCGGTGGCCAGCGGCTACCAGGACGTCTCGCTGGACGAGGAGTCCCAGTCGATCGGGTCCCTGCTGGCCGCGGCGGACGTGACCGTGCGGATGGACATGCGCTACGGGCAGCTCCCGGCGCGGGTGCGTACCGTGCTGGCCGCACTGCTGCGGGAAGGTGTGACGAACGCGTTGCGGCACAGCAAGGTCCAGCGGTGCGAGATTGCGATCAAGCAGCAGGGCGACATGGTCTCGCTGGAGATCATCAACGACGGTGTCACCGCTGAGACCGCCGTGCGCCCCGGCCGTGAACTCGACCTGGTCGGCGGCAGCGGGATCTGCAACCTGGCCCAGCGGGTCAAGGACCTGGGCGGGCACCTGTCCGCCCAGCCGATCACCGGCGGCCGGTTCCGGCTGCGGGCCGCCGTGTCGACGAGGTCACAGCCAGCCGGCCTCCCTGGCGATCCGGATGGCGTCGAGCCGATTACGACCCTGTAGCTTGCTCACACTCGTGGTCAGGTAGTTGCGCACGGTGCCAAGGGAAAGGCTCAGGCTGGTGGCGATGTCTGTCGGGTCCTTCCCGTCGGCCGCCATCCTGAGCACCTCCACCTCGCGGTTGGTCAGCGGGCATTCGCTGCCGCCCCAGGCCGCGACCGCGAGGTCGCCGTCGACCACGCGCCTGCCCGCGGCGACGCCGCGCACGGCGTTGGCCAGCTCGTCGGCGGGCGCGTCCTTGAGCAGGAAACCGCTGACACTGGCCGACAGCGCCCGCCGCAGCGTTCCGGGCTTGCCGAGGCTGGTCAGGATCAACGTGCGGCAGGCGGGCACCCGGTGGTGGATCTCGCCCGCCGCGGCCAGTCCGTCCTTGCGGGGCAGGTCGATGTCGATCACCGCGACGTCCGGACGCGTGCGCAGCGCCGCGGGCAGGATCTCGTCGCCCGCGGCCACCTCGGCCACCACCTCGATGTCGGGTTCCAGGTTGAGCAGCGCGGCCAGCGCGCCGCGGATCATGTGCACGTCCTCCGCCAACAGGACTTTGATCATCAGTTCCCCATTCACTGATGTTCCCTTGCCCACGGCCGATCGGTTCGCCGGCGCAGCACAGCACCCGCCCGGCCGAGATGGAATCGGCCGGGTGTTATGTCTGAGTTTAGGCGTCCAGTTGGCCGGTGTCTGCGAAGTGTGTGCCGAACGTGCCTACTTCGGCACTTCCCGAAGGGGGCGGTTCACCGGTCCTCCGAAAGCAGTCGCAGGTGTAACCGGCGCAACTCGGGACCCGGTTCCATCCCGAGTTCCTTGACCAGGGTCGTACGCAGCTGGTGGTAGGTGTACACGGCCTCGCCACGGCGGCCGCTGCGGTCCAGCGCTTCCATCAGGTGCGCGTGCACCTCCTCGTCCAACGGGTTCTCGCACGCCAGCGCGCGCAGTTCACCGAGCAGTTCGCGGTGCATCCCGGCTTCGATCTCCGCCTGCACTCTGAGATTGTGCGCGTGGCGCTTGCGTTCCAGTAGTTCGGTGGCGTATGCGGTGAGTCTGGGGCCGCATTCGATGTTGGCCAGCGGGGGACCGGACCACAGCGACATGGCCGAGCGGAGAATCGAGGCCGCGTCGGTGAAACGGCGTTCCGCCATTGCCTCGCGGCCTTGTTCGTAACGCTGCCGGAAGTGGTGGACGTCGACCGTCGCTGGATCGACATCCAGCAGATAACCGCCTGGTTCCGTGCGCACCAGGTGTTTCGGGTCGTCGGTCATGCCGTGGTCGGCCGCCAGTTTCCGCAAGTGGTACACGTAGGTCTGCATGGTCCGCTGCGCGGTGGCAGGCGGGGTGTCCCACCACAGCTCACGGCGCAGCGAGTCGCTCGACACCGCCGTGCCGGGCTGGGCGAGCAGCATCGCGAGCAGCTGCAACAGTTTCGGTGCGTTCGGCGTGCGGTCCTCGCCGCCGAAGTGCACTTCGACCGGGCCGAGCAAGGTGAATGCGAGCCCGTCCCCATGATCGTGCCAGTCGGCACTCATCCCGTGCTCCTCTCATCCTTCGTTCAGTTCGAGCGTCGGTTCGAGAAACTGTCGCAAAGGTGTCGAGACGCGCGGCAGTGAAGGCGTCAACCCGCTGACAGTGAATAGTTCCCATGGGCGCGTGTGAGCGATTCACATCGCACTGCCGCGCGGCCGGTCGATTTCCGGTGTCTACGTCACTTCGACGGCAGTTCGAACACCCACCCGTAGCTTTGCTCCTATTGGTGCTGCGTCGCCGTGGACCCTGGGGTAACGGAGCTATTTGGGGAACGGGTGATTTCCATTATTCGGCTACCGAAAGCGCCTGTGGACAACGTTGTGCCGGAGATCGTGCGTGCCACGGCAGCGCAACAACCCGTGTGGCACGACCACGCTCGGCTGGACTGGGTGCGTACCGAGCTGGCGTCCCGGCCGGCGTTGGTGCGAGCGGCCGATGTGGACCGGCTGAGGTCGATCCTCGCCAGGGTCGCCGCGGGTCAGGCACACGTGGTGCAGGCTGGGGACTGTGCGGAGGACCCGGCGGACCGCACGGCGGGCTACGTCGCCCGCAAAACGGCGTTGCTGGACCTGCTGGCCGGCACGCTGAAGCTGATCACCAGCAAGCCGGTGGTGCGCGCGGGCCGGATCGCGGGCCAGTTCACCAAACCCCGGTCGGTGGGCACCCAGCTGGTCGGCGGTGTGGAACTGCCGGTCTACCGGGGCCACATGGTCAACAGCCCGGAACC
The DNA here is from genome assembly GCF_001302585.1 of Kibdelosporangium phytohabitans. Classification (GTDB taxonomy): domain Bacteria; phylum Actinomycetota; class Actinomycetes; order Mycobacteriales; family Pseudonocardiaceae; genus Kibdelosporangium; species Kibdelosporangium phytohabitans. The sequence goes on from NZ_CP012752.1 coordinate 4,933,898, forward strand.
GGACCCGCTCAGCAGACGCCCCGCGCCGGAACGGATCCTGGACTGCTACCAGGCCGCGTCCGACGTGATGGGTCACCTGGGCTGGCTGGACGGCAGCGTGCTGTCCGGTGTGGACGCCCCGGTGTGGACGAGCCACGAGGCGCTGCTGCTGGACTACGAGATCCCGATGATCCGGCAGGACTGGACCGGCCGCCCGGTGCTCGCGTCCACGCACTGGCCGTGGATCGGCAACCGGACCCGGCAGATCGACGGCGCGCACGTCGCGTTGCTGGCGCAGGTGCGCAACCCGTTGTCCTGCAAGGTGGACGCGAACATCACGGTCGGCGAGCTGCTGGAGCTGTGCGAACGGCTGGATCCAGGCAGGGAACCCGGGCGGCTGACGTTGATCTCCAGGATGGGGGCGACCGCCGTGGCAGGGCGGTTGCCCGCGCTGGCCGCCGCGGTCCGTGCCGCGGGCCATCCGGTCGTGTGGTTGTGCGATCCCATGCACGGCAACACGATCCGCACCCCGGACGGGCTCAAGACCCGGTTGATGGACGCCATGCTGCGCGAGGTCGACGACTTCCAGTCGGCGATCGCGGCAGGCGGCGGGGTCGCGGGTGGCCTGCACCTGGAGACCACCCCGGAGAACGTCACCGAGTGCGTGGCGAACGAGTCCGAACTGGACAGGGTCGGGGACAAGTACACGAGCCTGTGCGACCCGCGGCTCACCCCCGAGCAGGCGGTAGCCGTCGTGTCCGCGTGGCGCGGCTGAAGGGAGGTTGGGCGGTGTTCACGACCACAGCCGACGTGTGCGGGTGGCTCGCCGACCGGCGGGCGGCCAACGAGTACTGGGTCAAGGAAGTCCCGCTCGAGAAGATGGACGGCTGGCGCATCCGGCCCGGCGGCGACATCGCGCACCGCACCGGCCGGTTCTACACGGTCACCGGCCTGGAGGTGACCGGGGCCGACCGGCCGGTCGGCGCGTGGCAGCAGCCGATCATCGACCAGCCGGAGATCGGCGTGCTCGGCATCCTGGTCAAGCGGTTCAACGGCGTACCGCACTGCCTGCTGCAGGCCAAGATGGAGCCGGGCAACGTCAACATGCTCGAACTCTCGCCGACCGTCCAGGCCACCAAGAGCAACTACACCAGGGCGCACGGCGGCAAGTCGGTGCCCTACCTCGACTACTTCCTCGCGCCGCGCGGCGGGACAGTGCTGTTCGACGCGTTGCAGTCCGAGCAGGGCGCGTGGTTCCTGGCCAAGCGCAACCGCAACATGATCGTCGAGGCGACCGGTGACGTCCCCGTGCTGCCGGACTTCTGCTGGGTGAGTTTCGAGCAGGTCGGCGAGCTGCTGCGGATCGACAACATGATGAACATGGACACGCGGACCGTGCTGTCGGGCGCGGCCGTGCTGCGCCAGGCCTCCGACGACGAGGACGAACGGCCGAGGCACTCGGTCGCCGACCTGCTGAGCTGGTTCACCGAGGCCAAGGCGCGCAGTTCGATGACCAGGCGCCGCATCCCGCTGTCGGCTGTGTCCGAATGGGACTACGAGAACGGGACGATCACCCACCGCGACGAGCGGCACTTCACCGTGCTCGGCCTGGAGGTCCGCGCGAGCAACCGCGAGGTCTCCGGCTGGTCGCAGCCGATGATCGCGCCACGCGGGCAAGGTGTCGTCGCGTTCCTCGGCAAACGCGTCCAGGGCACGACGCACCTGCTCATCCAGGCACGGACGGAGGCGGGCGCGTTCGACACGGTCGAGATGGCGCCGACCGTGCAGTGCCTGCCGGACAACTACAAGGACCTGCCGGACCAGCCGCCGTTCCTGCGTGACGTGCTGTCCGCCCCGGCGTCGCGGATCCGGTTCGACAGCGTGCACTCCGAGGAAGGCGGCCGGTTCTTCCACGCGCAGAACCGGTACATGTTCGTCGAACTGCCGCAGGACGAGCCGGAGCCGGACCTGCCGGAGAACTTCGTGTGGATGACCCCGCGCCAGCTGATGGGGTTCGTCCGCTACGGCAACCACCTCAACGTCGAGGCCCGCAGTCTGGTCGCTTGCCTCGGTCTGTCCGCGGACAGCCCGTCCCACGAAGAAAGGAGCGTCGCGTGACGACACGCGTGTGGAGCTATCTCGCGGAGTACGAGAACGAGAAAGAGTCCATTCTGGACGCGGTGCGCACGGTCTTCGAGTCCGGGCAGCTGGTCCTCGGCCGCAGCGTGCGCGAGTTCGAGCGGGAGTACGCGGACTACCACGGCGTGCGGTACTGCGTCGGCGTCGACAACGGCACCAACGCGGTGCAACTGGGCCTGGAAGCGCTGGGCGTCGGTGCGGGCGACGAGGTGATCACGGTGTCCAACACCGCGGCACCGACCGTGGTGGCGATCAACGGCGCCGGTGCGACGCCGGTGTTCGTGGACATCCACGAGTCGGACTACCTGATGGACGTCGCCCAGGTCGAAGCCAGGATCACCACGCGTACCAAGGCACTGTTGCCGGTTCACCTGTACGGCCAGTGCGTGGACATGGAACCGTTGCGCCACATCGCGGACAAGCACGGCTTGGCGGTTCTGGAGGACTGCGCGCAGGCGCACGGCGCCCGGCACCACGGCGAGCTGGCGGGCACGATGGGCGACGCGGCCGCGTTCTCCTTCTACCCCACCAAGGTGCTCGGCGCGTACGGCGACGGCGGCGCGGTGATCACCTCGGACGACGACGTGGACAAGAACCTGCGGCGCCTGCGGTACTACGGGATGCAGGACGTCTACTACGTCGTCAAGACCCCGGGGCACAACAGCAGGCTGGACGAGGTGCACGCGGAGATCCTGCGGCGCAAGCTGCCCCGGCTGGACGGCTACGTCGCCGCGCGCCGGGAGATCGCGCGACGGTACGCCGAGGGGCTGGGTGACCTCACCGGGCCGGGCAAGCTCGTGCTGCCGGCGCTCTCGGCGGGCAACGACCACGTCTACTACGTGTACGTCGTGCGGCACCCCGAGCGGGACACGATCATCGAGCGGCTCAAGAGCTACGACATCCACCTCAACATCAGCTACCCGTGGCCGGTGCACACCATGACCGGGTTCGCCTACCTCGGCTACTCGGCCGGCGACCTGCCCGTGACCGAGCGCCTGGCCGAGGAGATCTTCTCGTTGCCGATGTACCCGTCGCTCGCGCACGACGAGCAGGACAAGGTGATCAGCGCCCTGCGCGACGTGCTCACCACGCTCTGACGCGACTCTTGAGGCAGGAGAACACTTCCGTTGTCAGGAATTCCCAGCATCGAGCCGTACTCGCTGCCGACCGAGACCGATCTGCCGCCCAACACGGCCGAGTGGGTCCCCGATCCGCGGCGAGTGGTCCTGCTCGTGCACGACATGCAGCGCTACTTCCTCCGACCGTTCCCGCTGCAACTGCGGGACCGCCTGGTCGGCAACGTCGACACCCTCCGGCAGACCTGTGCGGGCCTGGGCATCCCGGTCGGCTTCACCGCCCAGCCGGGCAGCATGACCACCGAGCAACGCGGCCTGCTCAAGGACTTCTGGGGCCCGGGCATGCGCGTCGACCCGGCCGACCGGGCGATCGTCGAGCCGCTCGTGATCACCGACGCGGACTGGCGGTTCACCAAGTGGCGCTACAGCGCCTTCTTCCAGTCCGACCTGCTGGCCAGGATGCGCGCGCACGGCCGTGACCAGCTGATCGTCTGCGGGGTCTACGCGCACGTGGGCGTCCTGATGACCGCGATCGACGCGTTCACCAACGACATCGAGACGTTCGTCGCCGCCGACGCGATCGCCGACTTCTCCGCCGAGTTCCACGAGCAGGCCGTGCACTACGCCGCCACGCGGTGCGCGGTCGTCGCCACCACGAGCGAGCTGACCCGCCGGCTCACCGCGGTCAGGGAGGCGCACGTATGACCGCACGTGACCTGCTCGGGGAGATACTGGCCCCGGACCCACCACCGTTCGCGCTGGTCCACCGGCCGGACGCGGGGCCGCTCGCGCTGGAGGTGTTCGTCGGGGAGTGCGCCGAGATCGCCACCCTGGCGGACATCCCCGGCCCCGGGCACCCGCACCTGCCCGGCGAGTCCGTTCAGGACACCCTGGTGCTCGTGCCGTACAGGCAGATCGCCGAGCGCGGCTTCGCGTGCGTCGACGACGGCACGCCGCTGCTGGCGATGTCGCTGACCGCCCAGCAGTCCGTACCGCTGACCTCGGCGCTGACCAGGCTGCCCGACGAACCGATCCGCCTGGACGGCGAGTGGTTCGACGTGTCGGACGAGGACTACGCCGAGACGGTCCGCACGGTGGTCGCCGACGAGATCGGCTGCGGCACCGGCGCCAACTTCGTGATCCGCCGGACGTTCGTGACCGACATCGCGGGCTACCGGCCGAGCGCCGCGCTGAGCTTCTTCCGCAACCTGCTGCGCCGGGAATCCGGTGCCTACTGGACTTTCATCGTGTACACGGGCGAGCGCACGCTGGTCGGCGCGACCCCGGAGCGGCACGTGAGCCTCCGCGCGGGCACCGCGGTGATGAACCCGATCAGCGGCACGTACCGCTACCCGCAGACCGGGCCGAGCCTGTCCGGTGTGCTGGACTTCCTCGCCGACGGCAAGGAAACCGACGAGCTCTACATGGTGCTCGACGAGGAACTCAAGATGATGGCCCGGATCTGCGACGACGGCGGTCGCGTCGTCGGGCCGTACCTCAAGGAGATGGCCAGGCTCGCGCACACCGAGTACCTGATCGAGGGCACCAGTTCCCGCGATCCCCGCGAGTTGCTGCGGGAGACGATGTTCGCGCCGACCGTGACCGGCAGCCCGTTGGAGAGCGCGTGCCGGGTGATCGCCCGCTACGAACCGGGCGGCCGCGGCTACTACTCCGGCGTGATCGCCCTGCTCGGCCGGGACGCCACCGGCGCGCCGAGCCTCGACTCGTCGATCCTGATCCGCACCGCGGACATCGACCAGGCGGGCCGGACCCGGATCGGTGTCGGCGCGACCCTCGTACGGCACTCCGACCCGGCCGCCGAGGCAGCCGAGACCAAAGCCAAAGCAGCCGGTCTGCTGGCCGCGTTGCGCTCGCACGCCCCGACCCGGTTCGGCACACACCCCGAGGTGCGTGGCGCGCTCGCCCGCCGCAACACCGGGATATCCCGGTTCTGGCTGGCCGGGCACAGCGAACGGGCCCGCGCCGGGTACGCGCTGGCCGGGCGCGAGGTGCTCGTGGTGGACATGGAGGACACGTTCACCACGATGATCGGCCACCAGCTGCGGTCGCTCGGCCTGACGGCGACCGTGCGCCGGTTCGACGAGCCGTTCGACTTCGACGGCCACGACCTGGTCGTGATGGGCCCCGGCCCGGGTGACCCGCGCGACGACGCCGACCCGCGCATCGGCACGGTGTGGTCCACACTGCGTGCGCTGCTGGCGCGCCGGACACCGTTCCTCGCGGTCTGCCTGAGCCACCAGGTGCTCAGCCTGCAACTGGGGATGCCGGTCCGGCGCAAGCCGCGGCCGAGCCAGGGCGAGCAGCGCCGCATCGACCTGTTCGGCTGCCCGGAACAGGTCGGCTTCTACAACACGTTCACCGCCGTCAGCGCCGAGGACAAGGTGCGCGTGCCGGAGACGGGCATGGTCGAGGTCAGCCGTGACCCCGCGACCGGTGAGGTGTTCGCCCTGCGCGGGCCGTACTTCGCGTCGCTGCAGTTCCACGCGGAGTCGGTGCTCACCGCGGACGGCGTGGGCATCGTGGCCCGGCTGCTGACCGATCTGCTCGGCACGGTCCCGGAAAGGCTGGGCTGACGCGTGTACGCCGCCTATCTGGACGAACTCGGCGCGCCGGAGGCGATCCGCTACGGCGAACTGCCCGATCCCGTGCCGGGGCCGACGGATGTCCTCGTCGACGTGCTCGCCACCACGGTCAACCCGGTGGACACGTTCGTGCGGTCGGGCAAGTGGCGTACGCCGCTGTCGTTCCCGTTCGTGGTCAGCAGGGACCTGGTCGGGGTCGTGGCCTCGGCGAGCCCCGGTGCGCCGGGTTTCGCCGTGGGCGATTGGGTGTGGGCCAACAGCCTCGGCCACGCCGGACGGCAGGGAGCCGCCGCGCAACGTGCCGTCGTGCCCGCCGAACGGCTCTACCACCTGCCACCCGGTGTCGACCCGACGGACGCTGTGGCCGTCGCACACCCGGCTGGGACCGCGTACCTCGGTCTGTTCACCCATGGGCGTGTGCGCGCGGGGGAGACGGTGCTGGTCGCGGGTGCGGCGGGCAACGTCGGCAGCGCGATGGTTGCCATGGCCGTCGACGCGGGCGCACGCGTGATCACGACGTCGTCGGTGCGGGACATCGGCTACTGCCGGTCCCTCGGTGCCGCGGCGGCGTTCGACTACGCCGATCCGCTGCTGTCTTCGGCACTGCGCGCGGAGTGTCCACAAGGGATAGACGTGTGGCTGGACAACGCCGGTCGCAACGACCTGTCCTCAGCGGTCGACCTGATGGCCTTCCGCGGCCGGATCGTGCTGCTCGCCGGGCTGGACACGCGGCCGGTGCTGCCCGCAGGCGCGCTGTACCTCAAGGACGGCACTGTCACCGGGTTCACCATCTCGCGGGCGAACGTGGCCGAACTGGCCGAGGCCGCGAGGGTGATCAACCGCTTGCTCAAGGCCGGGACGCTGCGCCCGCGGACCAAGGAAGCCGTGCCGCTCAGCGCGATGGCCGAGGCGCACCGGCGGCTGGAACAGGGACTGCTGCACGGCAAACGGCTCGTGGTCGGCACGGGCCGATTCGACGACGAAGGGAACCGACCGGCCATGACCTCCTCCATCGTGGACACGAGCCCGCTGTTCGAGCTGAGCGCCGACATCCGCGTCGATGCCACCCCCGAGCAGATCTACGCGGTGGTCAGCGACCTCGGCCGCAGCGGCGAGTGGAGCCCGGAGTGCCAGGGCGGCGAGTGGATCACCGGTGAGCCGAGCCAGGTCGGCTCGGTGTTCCGCGGCGAGAACCTGCGCAGCGAGGACGTGGTCGGGTGGGCGCCGCTCGTGCGCGGCACCTGGCACACCGAGAGCCGCGTGATCGCCGCCGAACCCGGCCGCACGTTCCGCTGGATGATGCTCTCGTACGCCAGCGAGGACCAGGAAAGCGTCTGGGGATTCGACATCCGCGCCGAGGCGGGCGGCAGCGTGCTGACCCACCACTTCCGGATGGGCACGGCGACCGCGGGCATCCACAAGATCGTGGCCGACCTGTCCGAGGCCGACCGCAGGCGGTTCGTCGCCGACTGGACGGCGAAGCTCGAGCAGGACCTCGCCGACACGCTCAAGCGGTTGAAGGACGTCATCGAACACCAGGGCTGAAAGGGAGTGTGTTGGGATGCTGGTACAACGGATAGCCAACAAGGGCATCCGGCTTGGCACGCTGCTGGAGCGCGCCGCCGCACGCCACCCGGCCACCCTGGTGGTCCTTGATCACGACCTGGACGTGGCACCGCACATCGACCGGCGCGCCACCGTGGCCGAGCTCGCCGACCTGGTCGACGACCTGGCCGCCCGGCTCGCGGCGGCGGGCGTTCGCGCACAGGGCCGTGTGGTCGTGCACAAAGCCGCTGGATTCGACATCACCCTGCTGGCGCTGGCCATTTCGCGGCTCGGCGCGGTGCCGGTGCTGCTGTCGCCCAGCCTCGACGGCGCGACCGTCGTCGAACTGCTGCGCCGGGTCGACCGGCCGGTGCTGATCACCGACCAGGCCAAGCTGGACAACGACCTGCCCAGCACGGTCTTCGACGTCGTCCAGCGCGCACTGCTGGTCTCCGGCAGCCACGCCCGTGCGGACGAGCTGAGCGCGTTCGCCGGTGCGCCGCGGGTCCGGCCGGTCACCAACCCGCCCAGCCGGCCCGCGCTGATCACCCACACCTCCGGAACCACCGGCATCCCGAAGCTGGCCGTGCACACCGGTGCCACGCTCAACGCACGGCACCGCCTGCAGGTCGCCTTGTTCCACGGGGTCCGCAAGCGCCAGGCCGTCGCCGTGCACGTGTCCTTCGTGCACTCCCGGATGTTCACCGCGCTCAGCGTGCCGATGTACCGCGGCTTCCCGATGCTGGTGCTCAAGGAGTCCGAGCCCGAGCACGTGGCCCGGATGTTCGCCGCGGTACGGCCGGGCTTCATCGAGGCGCACCCCAACTCCTTCCTGGAGTGGGAGGACCTCGCCGAACACCCGAGCAAGCCGTTGTCCAGCGTCGGCGTGTTCAGCAGCACGTTCGACGCCATCCACCCCCGCACGGTCCGCCGGATGCTGGCCGGGTCGACACGCCGGTGGCCGCTGTTCTTCCAGCTGTACGGGCAGAGCGAATGCGGGCCGCTGATCGGCCGTGGCTACACCAAACGCAACGCGCACAAGATGGACGGCCGGTGCGTCGGCTACGCCATCCCCGGCATGACGGCGGTGCGTGTGGTCAGCAAGGACGGCAAACGCCCGACCGAGCAGTCGCCCGGCTTCATCGAGGTGCGGACCGACGGCCGGATCGTGACCTACCTCGGTGAACAGGAACGGTACGACAAGCAGCGCAACGGCGGCTGGTGGCGGATGGGCGACGTCGGCTACAAGACCAAGAAGGGCTGCCTGCACCTGCTCGACCGCGAGGTGGACGAGATCCCCGGTTTCGGCAGCACCCTGGCCGTGGAGGACAAGCTCCTGGAACGGATCGCCACGCTCACCGAAGTGATCATCATCCCCGGCGCCGACGGCAGGCCGACCCCGGTGGTCTGCACCAAGGGCGACCGCCCGCTCGACCGCGGCGAATGGAACCGCGCGGTGAACGGCCTGCCGGTGATGGCCGAGCCCGTGCAGTGGAAACACGGCGAGCTGCCGCAGACCGCGACCACTAAGGTCAAGCGATTGGAGCTGGTCAAACTGCTCCAGGCCGGCCGCTGATGGCACTCGAGATCGGCATCGTCGGCGTCGGCCCGCGCGGCCTGTCGGTGCTGGAACGCCTTTGTGCCAACGAACGCGGTGCGCCGTCGCATCCTGCGATCACGGTGCACGTCGTCGACCCGGTCGCCACGGGGCCGGGCGCGGTGTGGCGGACCGACCAGTCGCGTCACCTGCTGACCAACACGGTGGCCTCGCAGATCAGCGTGTACACCGACGACAGCGTGACGATGGACGGCCCGGTCGAGCCCGGTCCCAGCTTGTACGAGTGGGCGAGTTCGTTGGCGCTGCTGGGATCGTGCGGCGACTTCGACGAGGAAACCCTCGCAGAGGCACGCACGCTCGGCCCGGACGACTACCCGACGCGAGCGCTCTACGGCCGTTACCTGCAGCACGCGTTCGACCGCGTGGTGGCCAACGCGCCCGCGCACGTAACCGTTCGTGTGCACGATTCTCAGGCGGTCGCGATCGCGGACACGCACGGTGTGGTCGGCGGCCCGCAGGGGATCAGGCTGCGCAACGGCACCCGGCTCAACCACCTTGACGCCGTCGTGCTCGCGCAGGGGCATGTGCCGGCCAAGCTCACTCCCCGCGAGGCGCGGACCGCGAGCCTGGCCCGGATCTACTACCTCACCTACCTGACCCCGGCCAACCCCGCCGACGTCGACCTCAGCGGGATCGACGCGGGCGAGACCGTGCTGTTGCGCGGCCTCGGGCTGAACTTCTTCGACTACCTGGCGTTGTTCACCGCCGGCCGCGGTGGCGTGTTCCACCGTGACGGCGACCGGCTCGTGTACCGGCCTTCCGGGCAGGAGCCGCGGCTGTTCGCCTGCTCCCGGCGCGGAGTGCCGTACCACGCCAGAGGCGAGAACCAGAAGGGCGCGTTCGGCCGGTACGTGCCGCGGCTGCTGACACCGGAGATGATCTCCCGGCTGGCCGGGCAGGATTGGGTCCGGCTCGACAAGGACCTGTGGCCGGTGATCGCGAAAGAGGTCGAGAGCCTCTACTACGGCACGTGGCTGACCGCTGCCGGGCGGGACGGCGAACGATCGTCGTTCGTCTGCCAGTACCTGGCCGCGGGTCCGCGGCAACAGGCCAGGCTGCTCGACACCTTCCGCGTGCCGCTGGCAGACCGGTGGGACTGGGACCGGATCGCCCGGCCGTACGCCGGTACCCGGTTCACCGACCGGGCGCACTTCCGGTCGTGGTTGCTGGACTACCTCGCCGACGACGTGCGAGAAGCCAAGGCGGGCAACGTATCCGGCCCGCTCAAGGCCGCGCTGGACGCCCTGCGCGACCTGCGCAACGAGATCCGGCTGGTGGTCGACCACGGCGGCCTCGAAGGACAGTCCTACCGCGACCACCTGGAGGGCTGGTACACGCCGCTCAACGCGTACCTGTCGATCGGGCCGCCGGTGTCGCGGATCGAGGAGATGATCGCGCTCGTCGAAGCCGGGGTGCTGGAGCTGACCGGCCCCGGTACCCAGATCGCCATCGACATGGCCGAGCCCGCGTTCGTCGCCGAGTCACCGCTGGTACCGGGCCCGCGGGTGCGGGCGAAGGTGCTGATCGAGGCCCGGCTGCCCGAGCCCGACCTGCGCAGGACCGAGGACCCGCTGCTGCGGCACATGCTCGACACCGACCAGTGCCGCCCGTTCTCGATCCGCACGGCAGCGGGCGGCGAGTACGAAACCGGTGGCCTGGCCGTCACGCGCCGCCCGAACCGGGTGATCGACGTGCAGGGCAACGTCCACCCGCGCCGGTTCGCCTACGGCGTGCCGACGGAAGCGGTGCACTGGGTGACCGCGGCGGGCATCCGGCCCGGCGTCGACTCGATGACCGTCGGGGATTCCGACGCGATCGCGCGCGCGGTGCTGGCGCTGCCGCCGGTCGCCGACGTCCCCGCGCCCGCTGTCGACGAGAACGTCATCGTCTAGTCGTACCGACCTGGAAGGTCGCGAACGTGGGGACCTGTAGATCGATGATCTTGGAATGAGGGAGGGCCTCCGGGTTGGTGTGGATTGCGACATCGACACCGAACCAACGGAGGCCTTCGTGACCCACGCCAACGCACCCCTGACCCCGGCAGGCAGACCGCGGTTGGCACGTTGTGTCGTGGAGGACGAAGCGGATCATCGAGGTCCGGCTGGCCCGCCGACGGGGACCGGCCCGCATCGCCCACCACCTCGGCCCGCGCCCCTCCACAGTCCACCGGGTGCTGATCCGTTGCCGACAGCGAAATCCTGCCCGACGAGCAGAAACACACCACGTCCGCGTTCTGGCAACGCGCCCAGCCCTTCTTCACCGCCAACGGAACCACCACCGTCCAGCGGGTGGTGACCGACAACAGCGAGTGCTCCCGCTCGCGGCTCTGGTGCGACACCCTCACCCGAGCCGGCATCACCCGCAAACGCACCCGCCCCACCGGCCGCACACCAACGGGAAAGCCGAGCGGTTCAACCCGCACCCTGCGACGAACGGGCCTACGCTCGCCCCTGCCAGACCGAGACCGAACGCCGCCGAACGCTACCGCGATGGCCGCACACCCGCGGTCACACCGCACTCGCCAGCCACCCACCAGCCGCGTTCCCCACCTCGCAGGTCAGTACACCCAGTGGCTTGTCAACGTTTCGAGACGGGTCGCCAGCACGTGAAAATGGTGCCCTCGGCGAGGTTCTCGCCGAGGGCACCAGGCGTTTCGCGGTCACACCGCGACGCTGGCGATCAGTTCCTGGTGCAACTGCCGCAGCTCCGCCCCCGGTTCCAGCCCCAGCTCCTCGTTGAGATTGGCACGCACCCGCTGGTACGCGTGCAGGGCGTCACCGCGACGGCCGCTGCGGTCGAGCACGCGGATCAACTGCGCGTGCACGGACTCGTCCAGCGGGTTGGTGTCGGCGAGCGACCGCAGCTCGCCGATCAGCTCACGGTTCAGCCCGGCCTCCATCTCGGCCTGGATCCGCAGGATGTGCGCGTTGCGGCGCTGTTCGTGCAGGTCGACGCAGAACGCCGACAGCACCGGCCCGTGGTGCACGTTGGCCAGCGGCGGGCCGGACCACAGCGCGAGCGCCGACCGCAGCATCGCCGCCGCCTCGGTGAACCGCCGCTCGGCCAGCAACGCCCGCCCCTGCCTGCACCGCTGCTGGAACCAGTACAGATCGAGGTGTTCCGGCTCGATCCGCAGCACGTAACCGAGGCGGCGCGTGATCAGCAGGTGGTCCGGCCGGTCGGTCAGCTCCGCCCGGCGGAACAGGTTGCGCAGCTGGTAGATGTACGTCTGCAGGGTCGGCTGCGCGCTGCGCGGCGGCTCGTCCGGCCACAGTTCCCGCACGATCGACCCGGTCTGCACGGCCTGGCCCGACCCGGTCAGCAGAACCGCCAGCACCTGCAACAACTTCGGCGTCGTCGGCGCGAAGTCGAGCCCTGAATTGAGTACCCGCAACTGGCCGAGCACGGTGAAAGTCACGTCCTGCCCTGGCGGGTTGTCCTTGCCCCAGTCGACGAACTCCGACGGTAGCACGTGTGGTACCCCTTCCTGTTTTTCCGCATCTGCACCATGGCAAGGCGCGCCGGTCGAACGGCAGTGAAGAACCACACGAAGTGGCTTTGAACAACTCCAGGGTCCCGATGTGAGAAACACATACCGGCGCCGCCCAAGAGGCGCTCTTCAGACCCGTTCGAACCCTCGGTCCTAGCGTGGGTCGTATCCGCGAATCAGGGATTTCACAGCACTGTGGCGAGGTGAGAATCCATGCGCGACGCGGTCATCGACCGGCCGCGAGTCCCGGCCCCGACAAGAATCCCCGGCAGCGAGATCCGGACAGCGATCCTGCACGATCTCGGCACGGTGTTGTTCGACTCCTTACCGCGCAGCGACCAGCGCGGCACCGGGATGGACTACCTGCGCGGGCTGCTGGCGACCCCCGGCCGCAAGTCCATCCGCAACATGGCCAGCCTTTTCGCCAACCCGGCGACCGACCAGAGCCTGCACCACTTCATCAACTCGTCCACATGGGACTGGGACGCGGTCCGCCGCGTGCTCGCGCACTACCTCGACCACCGCACGTCGTTGCCCGCGTGGGTCGTGCGGCCGATGGTGATCCCCAAGAGCGGCCCGCACTCGGTCGGCGTCGACCGCAGGTTCTCGGTGTCCCGCGGGCACGCGGTGAACGCACAGCAGGCCGTCGGGGTCTGGGGTGCGTCACCCGAGGTGAGCGGGCCGGTGAACTGGCGGTTGCGGCTGTCGGCGGCGTGGCTGGACGACGAGGCCCGGCGCAACCAGGCCGCCATCCCCGACGACGTGCGCCGTCCCGAGACACTGGCCGAGTGCGCCGTCCACGCGAGCGTGCACACCGCGACGGACTGGGATCTGCCGATCCGCCCGGTGGTGGTGGACGTCCCCGGCGCGGACCCGATCACGGTCATCCGCGGCCTGCGGGCCGCGGGCCTGCCGATGCTGGTGCGCGTCGGCCAGGACCTCCCGTTGACTGTGTGCGATCCCGCCCTGCCCGGTCACACGGCTGCCGCGGTACCCGCGGGCCGGATCGTGGCAGCCGCCAGGGGACTGCGCCGCCCGGTGACGCTGCCGTGTTTCACCCCGACCGGTGCCGGTGATCCACCGCGCACGGTGCTGGCGGCCGTCGTCCGTGTCCGGATGCCTGCCAGCCTGCGCAAGACCGGCCGGGCGGGCCGGTACGGCGAACTGCTGCTGCTCGCCGAAGGCGGGGAAGGGCCGGGCCGTGCGGAACGGCTGTGGCTGACCGACCTGGTGACCACGCACCCCGGCACCCTGCTGCGGTTGACCGGGCTGACCCGCCGGGTGGACAAGGACTTCGCTGACATCGCCGAACCCGTGGGGATCCGCGACTTCGCCGGTCGCTCCTTCCGCGGCTGGCACAGGCACATCACGCTCGCGTCGGCCGCGCATTCCGTCGGCGCCCTCGCCGGCTGGGCCGAGCGGCACGGACGGGACGGGAAAGGAGACCAGACATGGTCGCTGTGGTGACTGGGGCAGCCGGCGGTATCGGGCTGTCGGTGGCCAGGGTGCTCGCCGAGGCCGGGCACGAGATCGCCGCCGTCGACCGCAGGCAGGCGGAACTCGCCGAGGCCGTGGCCAAACTGACCGCGGACGGACTCGCGGTGACCGGTTTCCAGGCCGACGTGACATCCAGCGAACGCGCCGAGTCCGTTGTGGACGACATCGAACGCGAACTGGGACCGGTCGATTCGCTGGTCAACGCGGCGGGCGTGCTGCGCACCGGCGACGCGCGGCACTGCGCGGACGAGGACTGGGACGCGATGTTCGCCGTGAACGCCGCCGGGGTGTTCCGGATGTGCCGTGCGGTGGTCAACCGGATGGTGCCGCGCCGCGGTGGCGTGATCGTCACGGTGGCGTCCAACGCCGCCGGGACACCGCGATCGGGAATGTCCGGCTACGCCGCGTCCAAGGCCGCCGCGGTCATGCTGACCAAGAGCCTCGGCCTGGAAGTGGCCAAGTACGGCATCCGCTGCAACGTCGTGGCTCCCGGGTCGACCGACACCGAGATGCTGCGGTCCATGTGGCGCGACGAATCCGGGCCGCGCGCCACCCTCAACGGTGACCTCGGCGCGTACCGGCTCGGTATCCCGCTCGGCAAGATCGGCCAACCGTCCGATGTGGCCGAAGCCGTGGCTTTCCTGTTGTCGGACAAAGCCGGTCACATCACGATGGCCACCCTCACCGTGGACGGCGGCGCCACTCTCGGCGTCTGAGTTCCCCAATCCGGAGAAAGGACTTCAAGTGGCGACGAGGACACCGCCGGGGATCTACCACCGCGCCGAACTCTACGACGTGATCTACCGGGGGAGGGGCAAGGACTACCAGGGCGACGCACGCGACCTGGTCAAACTCGTCAAGGAACGCAACGACACCGCGACGTCCCTGCTGGACGTGGCGTGCGGCACGGGCAAGCACCTGCGCTACTTCGCCGAGGAGTTCGACCGGGTGGCCGGCGTCGACCTGGCCGAGGACATGGTCCGGATCGCGGGCGACAGCCTGCCGGGCATCCCGGTGTACCAGGCCGACATGTCCGACTTCGACCTCGGCAGCCGGTTCGACGCGATCACGTGCATGTTCAGCTCGATCGGCTACCTGCCCGGAGTGTCCGAACTGGACTCGGCGCTGCGGTCGTTCAGCAGGCACCTCAACCCCGGCGGGATCGTCGTCATCGAGCCGTGGTGGTTCCCGGAACGCGCGATCTCCGGGCACGTGGTGAGCGACCTGGTGACCGAAGGCGACTGCACGGTCTCGCGGATATCGCACGCGGTGCTGGCGGGCAACGCCCACCGGATGGACGTGCACTACGTCGTGGCCAGGACCGGGCAGGGGATCGAGCACTTCACCGACACGCACGTGCTGGCGCTGTTCACGCGTGAGCAGTACGAGAACGCCTTCGTCATGGCCGGGCTGAGCGTGGAGTACATGACGTGGGACAAGCCCGGACCGGGCCTGTTCGTCGGATCGAAAGCACGCTGATGGAGTCCCGGCCGTTGCGCGTCGACGGCGCGTTCGCGTTCACGCCGCCGGTGTACCGGGACGATCGCGGCTTCATCCTGGCACCGTTCCAGGAAACGCCTTTCGTCGGCGAGGTCGGCTACCCGCTGTTCCCGGTCGTGCAGACGTGTTTCAGCAAATCACGCCGCGGGGTCGTGCGAGGTGTGCACTACACCGCGACCCCGCCGGGAATGGCGAAGTACGTGTACTGCGCGTACGGCACGATCCAGGACGTGGTCGTGGATCTGCGGGTCGGGTCGCCGACGTACGGCGCGTGGGACAGCGTCGTCCTCGACCAGGACAGCTTTCAAGCGGTGTATCTGCCGGTCGGCGTGGGACACGCGTTCGTGTCGCTGGCTGATGACAGCGTGATGCACTACATGTTGTCGGCCGGGTACTCCACCGACACCGAGCTGGCGATCTCGCCGCTGGACCTCGATCTGCCCCTGGTGATCGACGCCAATCCCGTTCTGTCCGAACGGGACGCGGCGGCACCGGCGTTCGCGGCGGCCGAGCGGGCCGGATTGCTGCCGCACTACGACGTGTGCCAGGAGATCGAGGCCAAATGGCGCGGGTAGCGGTGCTCGGCGGGACGGGCTGGGTCGGCAGGCAGG
The DNA here is from genome assembly GCF_001302585.1 of Kibdelosporangium phytohabitans. Classification (GTDB taxonomy): domain Bacteria; phylum Actinomycetota; class Actinomycetes; order Mycobacteriales; family Pseudonocardiaceae; genus Kibdelosporangium; species Kibdelosporangium phytohabitans. The sequence continues at coordinate 4,949,956 of NZ_CP012752.1, forward strand.
TGTGTGCCGCGTTCGTTCAGCGCGGCCACGAGGTCGTCGCCGCCGCCCGGCACCGGCCCGCGGACCTGCCGTACCCGTTCCACCGGCTCGACCTGGCCGACGCGACACCCGACGACATCACCGACCTGGTGGCCCGTGACCGCGTTGACATCGTTGTCAATTCGACCGACGCCGCCAACGCCAACGACGGCTTCCACGGCTCGCCCGCACATCTGGCCAGGGTCAACGTCGACGCTGTGCACACAGTGCTCGACGCGCTCGCCGGCGTGCCGTGGCGCCCCCGGTTGGTGCACCTGGGCACGATCCACGAGTACGGCCACGTCGCCGATGGCGTCGCGGTCGACGAGACCGCACACCCCCAGCCGGCGAACGCCTACACCCGCACCAAACTCGACGGATCGGTGGCGGTGCTGGACGCCGCTCGCGAAGGCAAGGTCAACGGTGTGGTCCTGCGGGTCACCCAGATCCTCGGGCCACAGCCGTCCCCGGCCACCTTCCCGGGCAAACTGCTGGCCTCGCTGCGTGCCGCCTCCGTCGGCAGCCCGGCGTCGGTGCGGATCGCGCAGGCCGTGCGTGACTTCGTCGACGTGCGGGACGTCGCCGCGGCCGTGCTCCTCGCGGCGGACAAGCCCGTGTCCGGCAAGGTGATCAACATCGGCAGCGGAGTGGTCGTGGCGATCCGCGACCTGGTCGAGCGGTTCGTGGAAGTGGCTGGTCTCCCGGCCGCGGCGGTCAGGGAGGATCCCAGCCCGGTGGCCAGTCTCGGTGGGGACTGGATGCTTGCGGACATCCGGCTGGCCGAGCGCCTGCTCGGCTGGCGCCCGCGGCGGACGCTGCGGGACTCGTTGCGCGCCATGTGGGAGGGCTGACGATGGGAACAGAGCAGCGATACGCCCGCCGCCGGGAGATCGAGGCGATGGACGTCAAGGAGTCCTGCAGTGAGATCTGGTTGCTGGACATGGCGTACGAGTTCCCCTGGGAGTGGCAGATAGCGGGCAGCGCGGCCTTCTACGCGAGCCTCGCCCCGGCGAGACTGGCCGAACTGCTCGTGCGGACCCGTGAACTGACGGAGAACACCGAGAAGCGCCTCGAGGACACCTCGATCCTGATGTGGGAGACCTTCCGCCACGGCGTGCGGGGCAAGCAGGGAAAGGCGGCGGTGCGCCAGCTGAACCGGATCCACCGCAACGCGGTCCGCCACATCAGCGACGAGCACAGGACGTGGGAGATCACGAACGAGGACTACCTCTTCGTGCTGGCGACCACCTTCCTGACCACGATCCGCGTCGCCGCGGACATCACCTGGCGGCCGTTGACCGAACAGGAAAGGACCGCCGCGTACCTGCACTTCCGGGAGATCGGGGAAGTGATGGGCCTGAAGGACATCCCCCAGACCTACGCGGAGATAGCCGAGTTCCACGACGACTACGCGGCCAGGCACATCAGGTACACGCCGGAGGCGGAGCAGCTCTACATGGCGGGCCGCGGCATGATCGTGGACGTGCTCACGATGTGGCTGCCCGAGCGGTCCCCGGCGTGGTTCACGGCCGTGACGCGCAGGATAGCGGTGGCCGCGTTGCCCGCTCTGATGCCGGAGATGCTGCGCACGGCATTCGGCATCCCGGCCCCCTCGCGTCTGCTGTCGGCAGTGGTGGGCGCGGGAATGCGGTTGCGCGGCGCGGTGGTACGACGGATGTCGCCGCGCACGGAGTCGGCCATCCCCGACCGCTTCCCCACGGAGAAGTTCCCGGATGCCGACTACACCATGGACCAGATCGGCCCGGCGCACACCGTCGGCCGCTGAGTCACCGGCCCGGGGTGCGCCCGAGGACTCGGGCGTGCCCCGGCGGATTCGCGCTACTGGGATTCGAGCACCTTGTGGGTGGTCAGGAACTGGTCCATGGCCGCGCTGCTCATGGACATGCTGTCGCCTGCGCCGACGAAACCCCAATGGGTGTAGATCGCCCGCACCTTGTCGCCGAGGGCGATCAGCGACAGCGAGGCGTTGCGGCGCTTGGCTTCGCGGATGACGTACTCCGCCGCGACGCTGCCGACGCCGGTACCGCCCCCGGCGATGTAGACGGGCGAGGCGACCAGGTCGGCGATGATGATCTCCTTGCTGGATTCCTCCATTCCCCGCACCGCCGCCATCGCCACCGGGGCCTGGTTCTTGCGGAGCACCAGCAGCGTGTTGACCCCGCCGTCGCCGGCGATCTGCCCGAGGATGCGCCGCGCGTCCTCCAGCTTCTCGTATGTCGCCGCCGTCGCCAGCGACGCCGCCCGGACCTCGTCCGCGCCTTCGTAGACCTTGCCGAAGGCGTCGAACCACGGGCTGTCGCCGTCGGGTGCCGCGGTCAGCCCGGTTTTCCTCAGCTCACGCAGACCTTCTGACATCTTGTCCCGAGCCGACTGCGCACTCGGCACGTCGGCAGCGACCGCAAGCACCTGCGTCACGTATTCGCTGACCCGGTCGAACGCGTCCTCCGAGCGCAGCACACCCAGCGCCAGCACCTTGCGGTGGCGGACCGACGCGAGATCGCTCAGCCCGGCCAGTTCGCGGTCGGCGTCGGCCAGCCACGTGGTCAGCAGCTCCCGGTCGGGTGCGACGATGACGTCATAGGTCATGCGGGTCTCCCTGAAAGTCGACTCTGGACCTCAGGGCTTCGTCGCACCAGGACACCGCGTTACAGGGCTGTGCGCCTTCGGGTCGCGTCTCGTGGGAAGTTCACTCGTACGCCGGTAGCGTCCTGCCGCCGCACGAAAGGGAGAAGGCCCACCGCGATGGGCCATCTCCGGTTCCGGCTCACTGGTGGTCTGCCACCAAGGGGTAGCGGTCGATGTCGAGGCGCTGGCCGGGCTGCACACCGAGGTCCTCCTCGGCGGTCCCGTACGACGGGTCGAAGATCGTGTCGGCGTCGATGTACACCGTGCCGAGGGAGATCCGGTCCGTGTCCGTCAGGTTCGCGCCCGCCATGTGGACGACGCGCTCGTGGTGGAACGTCATCCCGCCCGCCCGCAGCGGTGCGGTGACGCGGGGATTCCACGCCAGTTCCGGCCGGGTCGAGAAGATGTCCCAGTCGTCCGGGGTGGGCTCCGGGCCGATGTGGGAGCCGGGGATGAAGCTCATGCAGCCGCGCTCGACCGGCACGTCGGTCAGCGCGACCCACGCCGTCAGCGACGCGCCCTGCCAGCCCCTGTCCGCGCCGCTCTTCCACGGCCAGTAGGGCGCGTCGATGTGCGGCGGGGTGACGCTGGACTTGTCGTTGGGCTTGCGGACGATCTCGCTGCGGAACATGCGCAGCTTCACGCCGGTCAGCTTCTCCGCGATCGCCGTGACCCGGGGGTGCAGGGCCAGCCTGCGCAGTGCGGCGCTCTGCGGGCTCTCCACCCACTCCATCACCGTTCCGTCCACAACGGATTCGTCGACGGACTTGTCCCACGCCATCTTCTCGCCCCGGGCCAGCCAGTCCTTGGCGTCACGGAGGCACTCGGCGACCTCTTCGCCGGTGAGCACCTTCGGGATGTGCGCGAAGCCGTTCGCCCGGAACGCCGCGATGGCCTCGTCGGTCAGGTTGTCCGGCGTGGTGAGTTCGGCTGGATTCGACATCCTGTCCGCCCTTTCTCCATTGTGGACTTCGGATGCTTGCTGCCTCGATGCTATGGAGCCGCTCTTCGCCGCGGCCGAAGCCCGCGCGGTGTCTGTCATGTCGCCCGGCGGGCGGACATGACAGACCAGGGCGGGATCGCTTGGGGTTCGCCGAGGGGTGCACACAGACTCCTGGTGTCGAATCCCTAGGAGGCGTTGTGAGGTTCCTGTTCGTACCGGGCAACAGCCCTTCTCCGATCTTCTCGCAGGCGGTGCTGGCCACGGCCGCTCGCAGCGCGGGCCACCAGGTGCTGGTCGGCGGAATCGAGTGGGTGCAGCCGGACATCGCCGGTATCGGCCTGTCGCCGGTGCGGATCTCCCCGCTGACCGAACAGGACGTCGCCAACTTCATGTCCACCGCGCCGGCCGACCCGGTCCTGCAGGCCGTCGCGGTCGGCAAGATCTACGCGGAGATCGCGCTGGACAGCCAGAAAGCGCTGCTCGAGCTCGCCGGGCACTGGCGGCCGGACCTGGTCGTCGGCGGGTCGATGTTCTACACCGCGCCGCTGCTGGCCCACCAGCTCGGTATCCCGTCGGTCCGGCTGGACTGGGACCGGTGCGACTCCGCGATGTACGCGCCGGGCGCGGCCGAAGTGCTCGAACCGGCGCTGCCCGGCTTCGGCCTGACCGCCGTGCCGGAACCCGACCTCTGGGTGGACATCTGCCCGCCGAGCCTGCGCGCGGCCGACGCGCCACCGGTCCAGCTGATGCGCTGGTCGCCGGTGAACCCGCAGGTGCCGCTCGAACCGTGGATGTACAGCAAGGGCGACCGGCCACGCGTCTACATCACGGCGGGCGCACGGCTGTTCAGCGGCGACCACCTGCGCGACATGGCACGCGCCATCAGCGACCTCGGCGTCGAGGTGGTGATCGGCGCGCCTGAACGCGTCGCCAAGGACCTGCGTGCCGAACTGCCGGACGCGCGCATCGGCTGGGTGCCGCTGGATGTGCTGGCGCCGACGTGCGACGTGATCCTGCACCACGGCGGCGGCGTGACGGACATGACGGCGATCCGCTACGGCGTCCCGCAGGTGATCGTCAACTACGACATCTCGCGTGAAGCCATGCAACAACTCGCCGACTACGGCGCGGCGATCATGCTCGCGCCCGGCGAGGAGGCCCCGGAGAAGATCGCGGCGGCCTGCCGTGAGGTGCTGACCGACACGCGGTACCGCGCACGGGCGGGTGAACTCGCCGCGGAGATCGCCGCGTTGCCGTCACCCGCGGAGATCGTCGGCATGATGGAGAAGCTCGTGACCGGGGGGAAGACATGGGCGGCGTGACGAGGACCGCCGTGATCGGCGGCGGGATGGCGGGCTGCGCCGCGGCGAAGGAGCTCGTCGGCGAGGGCCACGACGTGGTCGTCTTCGAGTCCGGCGAAGGTCTCGGCGGCCGGGCGCGGTCGTGGCACCGCTCGGAGATCGAACCGAGCGTCGGCATCAACCTGATGTGCGCCAGCATCTACACCCAGATGTGGCAGCGCGTGCGTGAGTACGGCCTCGAGGACCAGCTCGTGGAGATCTCCAGCAACCTGCTGGTGGTCGACAACGGCGTACCGGCGAGCCTGCCGTCGGACTCGCCGAAGGCCGTGCTGGGCTACCGGCACGCGCCCCGCCGCGACCGGTTCGCGTTCGTGGTCAACTCGTTGAAGGAGTTCTTCCTCAACAGCAAGAAGATCGACCTGTTCGACGCGGAGAAGCTGGCCAGGTTCGACGACGGCAAGTCCGCGGTGGACTACGGCAGGAAGTTCCTGTCCGAGCGCGGGTTCGACTACATGCTGCGCGCGCAGATCGAGGGCTTCTGGAACTTCCGCTGCGAGGACATCTCGGCGGCGCACGCGAAGGCGTTGCTGGCGACCATGGGCGGCGTGCGGTTCTACGTGTTCGCCAACGGCATGCAGGTACTGGCCGAACGCGACGCGGAAGGCTCCGACATCCGCCTCGGCCACGAGGTCACGGGTGTCCAGCGGTCCGGTGACCGGGTCGAACTGACCTGGCGGGCGGGCGGGGACGTCGAGTCGGACGTGTTCGACAACGTCGTGCTGGCCACGCCCGCGCCGATCGCGGCGAAGCTCACGGCGGCACTGCCCGACCTGTGGGTGGACGCGGACACCCGTCGCTTCCTGGAATCCCAGGAGTACGAACCGGCGCTGTCGGTGTCCTACCTGGTCGACCGCGGCAACCTGCCGTCGACGACGCACCTGATGGCAGGCGGCTCGGCGGACCCGAAGATCCGCAACATGATCATCTACCCGAGGATGGCGGGCGACGAGGAGAAGTTCCTGGTCTTCGCCTACCCGGGCCGGGCGATCACCCGGAGCCTGCTCGGCAAGCCGGCGGAGCAGCAGTTCGCGACGGTGACCCCGCTGCTGAAGACGATGGTGCCGGACTTCCCGGCCGATCCCGAGCCGTTCCAGATCGCCGAACGGCCTCACGGGTTCCCGATTCCCGCCCCTGGGCGCTACCGGTGGTCGGTCCGCGTGTCGCAGCGCCAGCGTCCACCTGTGGTGTACGCGGGCGACTACTTCAGCGCGCCGACAACGGAAGCCGCGATGCTGGCCGGTCACCGCGCCGCCGCCAGCTTGTCGGGTTCCTAGAATCGCGCGACAAGGGCCTGCGGCGACTGCTGGCCCTTGTTCGGTTCTATTCCTGCGTCATGTGGCGCAGGTACGCGGTCGGGTTGTTCATGTACCGGCGCCAGTGATCCACCAAGGCGAGGTCTTCCCACGTGGTGCGCCGGAAACCGTGGTCGCCGACCTCGATGATGTCGGCGTCCGGTGTCGCGGCGAGGGTCGGGGAGTGCGTCGCGCAGATGACCCGCGCGCCCGACATGCAAGCGGTTTCCGCTCGCAGGAAGTAGCCTTTGCGCTTCTGCCGTGAGCCCCCACGCCTCGGCCAGTGTCGACTTGCCGGACCCGTTCTCGCCGACCAGCATCGTCACCGGCCGCTCGAACGTCAGGTCCTCATCGGCCAGTTGGGCGACACAGGGGACGCTGAGCGGCCACGGCCATTCTTCCCCCGGGCCATCCGGCAGCGTTCCGCCGAGAACGCGAGCACGGCGGACGAGCATCGACCGGTCCTCACTTCAAGCGGTGCTGGAGGTGCACAGTGACGCTGTCACCGGGCTGTTTGGAGATGCGGCGGCGGATCGCCGCGGTGACAGGGAGTTTGTGGGTGCCGTCACCGAGCGCCATGAAGGAGCTGGTGAACTCCTCGCCGTCGATGGTGCCGGTGACCTTCACCAGGCCGCGGGTGGCGAAGAAGTCGGCGGAGCCGTCCATGACCACGTAGGTCCAGCCGCCCTTGGCGGGGCTCTGGACGAGCGTGGCGGTGAAGGTGTGGTCAAGCGGGCCCGGTCCGGTGCTGGTCATGGTGTTCGTCCTGTCGATCGGGGTGGTTGTGGTCAGTGCAGGAGGCCGACGGCGACGGCGACAAGCAGTAGCTTGAGCAGCCAGTCCCCGGCGTGCATGGTGGCGGTGGCCGGGTGGACTTTCTCCCACATCACCGAGCCGGAGAGCAGCACGAGCGGGAAGCCGACCCACAGGATCAGCGCGAGCACGAGGCCGTGCCCGACCGAGAGGTCGCCGGACCGGTCGGCAACCCACGCGAACACCGCGGCCACGACGGCGGTTCGCGCCAGCTCGGTCAGCACCTTCCACGGTGCGGGACGGCCACGGTCGAGCGCGGCTTCGCCGACGGTTCGTCGTTCCAGCGGTGTCACCAGCGCGTAGTAGACGGAACTGGCGACGAACGCCGCGAGTGCGGCAACCGCGATGCCCAGAGCGATCATTGCGACCCCCAATTTAGTACGTTGGAGTACAGTATTGACTCGCTGTTTAGTACTGTCAAGTACTAACATGGGGGCATGTCGACCGGAGCCACCGTTCCCCGCCGCGGCCGCCCCCGCGGCAGCGACGACGGCGAACTGCTGACCATCGCCCGGAACGCGTTCATCACCCACGGCTTCCGAGGCACCACCATGGACGCGGTGGCAGCCGAGGCACGCGTGTCGAAGCAGTCGCTCTACCGCGCGTACTCATCGAAGGACGCGCTCTACGCGGCAGTGGTACGCGATTGGGTAGAACGCGGACAAGGCGCGATGCGGCCCCACGCGACCGCGCTCGGCGAAACCGACGACATAGAAGCCGGGCTGCTCCGGTTCGCCGGAATCCTGCAAGGGGGACTGCTGAGTCCGCCCGTACTGCAGATGCGCACGCTGGTCGCCGCCGAGGCGTTGCGGTTCCCCGAGGTCGCGGCCGACTACGTGACCCGCAGCTGGAGCCACAACCTGCGAACCCTGGCCACCACACTCGACACCCTCGCCCAGCGCGGCCTGCTCCGCATCGACGACGCGGACCTGGCGGCCGAGCAGCTCACCTGGCTCATCGTCGCCGCCCCGCTCAACCGGCTCACACTGCAAGCAGGTGCCCAGCCGTACACCGAGGACGAACTACGCGCGGTGGCCGCCGAAGGTGTCGCCACCTTCCTCAGCCGGTACGGCCCGTGACCAAGGGACTGCTCTCCAACCACTGCGCGAAGTGTTCGGGGTCCTGTGCCGCGAGTTGACAGGCCATGGTCGTCGTCCGACGCTCGCGGATATCTCGCAGCACCGGGAATCCGTTCGTTGCCGCATCCACACGCGACCGCCCTCGGGGTTGCCGAATGTCGCAGTCCAGATCGCGCCGAATGTGGGGCTCACCGGTTCGGTGTACCTGCTGGCCTTCGACAACCCCGGTGAGCCGGGCCGCGCGTTCACCGAATCCGTTCCCGGGCTTCTGGAAAGTCAGGATCCTGGGCAGATCCTCGAGGTCGGTGACGTCGCCCGGCACGCGTCGAGCCCCCAGGGGATTCGCTAGCCCGGCTGAGTCGGTGCAGGCGAATGCCTCGCCGGGAGCTGGGGGTCTCCCGGCGAGGCATTCCTGTTCGTCGGACAGGCAGGTTACTTGGGGGTGACGGCCTGCTGGTCCGACTCGGCGGAACTCGGGTCGTCCGAGGACTCCGCCGATTCGCTCTCCGTACCTACTGGGGGAAGGTGCCGGAGGAGGGTTGCCGATACGACTGCCAGTGCCACCAGGAGCACCGCGCCGACGAGGCCCGCGATGTTCAGGCCGCTGGTGAACGCTTCCCGTGCCGGTTCCAGCAGTGCCGCTGCCTGGTCCGGTGGGAGGTCCTTGGCCGCGGCCACCGCGCCGTTGAGGCTTTCCTGGCCCGCCGCCGCTGCTTCCTGCGGGAGGCCGGGTGGCGTCGTTTCCGTTATCTCCGAACGGTAGATCGCCGTCGCGACCGTTCCCATCACCGCGACGCCGAGGCCGACGCCCAGTTCACCGCTCGTCTCCGACAGTGCCGCCGCTGCTCCTGCTTTCTCCGCCGGCGCTGTCCCGATCACCATATCCGTTGTCAGCACGCCCATCGGGCTCAGGCCGGTGATGGTCACCACACCCGCCACCATCAGCAGCCCGATCCCCGACACCGCGTCCACCTGGGTGATCAGCAGGAAACCGGCCACCGAGATCACCGCTCCGCCCGCGATCACGAAGGCGGGCCTGATCTTGCGTGCCAGCAGCGGCGCGATCAGCGAACCGGCCACCGCCGCCAGCGCGATCGGGATCATCCACAGACCCGCTGTCATGGGCGACAGGCCCAGCACCGACTGCAGGAACTGCGGGTACAGGAAGTTCACGCCGTTGATCGCCGTGATTCCCAGCAGCAGCAACGCGAGCGCGGCGGAGAACGCGCGGGTCTTGAACAACCGCAGGTCGATCATCGGGTTGTCCAGGCGCTTCTGCCTGCGGGTGAAGACCGCGCCGAACACGATACCGGCCACGAGCGCGATGTACGGCAACCATCCACTGTGGCCCGCCGCGATCTCCTTCAGACCGTAGATCACCGGCAGGATCGTCGCCAGCGACAGCACGACGCTGAGCAGGTCCAGCTTCCCGGCGTCCGGGTCGCGGTACTCCGGCAGCAGCATCGGCGCCACGATCACCAGCAGCGCCATCACCGGCACCGCGATCAGGAACACCGAACCCCACCAGAAGTTCTCCAGCAGCGCGCCACCGACGATCGGGCCGATCGAGATACCGGCCGAGAACGTCGTCATCCAGATACCGATCGCGAACCCCCGCTGCTTGGGATCCTTGAACATGTTGCTGATCAACGCGAGCGTCGACGGCATCAGCGTCGCACCGGCGACACCGAGCGCAGCGCGGGCGATGATCAGCATCACCGGCGACGTCGAGTACGCCGCGAGCGCCGACGCCAGCGCGAACGCGATCGCACCGATGATCAGCAGCTTCCGCCTGCCGATCCGGTCACCGATGGTGCCCATCGTGACCAGGAAACCCGCGATCAGGAAGCCGTAGATGTCCAGGATCCACAGCAGCTCGGTGCTGGTCGGCTGCAGGTCGGTGCCCAGGTGCGGCGCGGCCAGGAACAGCACGCTGACGTCGAGCGCCAGCACGAGCAGGGGCAGCGTGAGCACGGCGAGGCCGAGCCACTCCCGTGGACCGGCACGCAGGCCGGGTTGCGCGGCCTCGTTGGTGGACATGGCTTTTCCTTTCGGTAGGGGCCTTCAACGGCCGAACGGGTGCTTGGCACGGTGGTCGCGCAACGCCCGTGCCCACCAGCCGAGCCGGCCGAGCAACAGGTCCGCGGCCGCGTCGAAGGTCTCGCTGTCCCGTGGTTTGCCGTCGGTGCCGAACTGGTCGGTGTGGTTGTGGAAGCTGACGGTCTCGCGCACGGTCACCGCGTCCAGTTCGGCGAAGACCAGCCGCAGCTGTTCCACCGCGCGCAGACCGCCCGCGACGCCGCCGTACGACACGAAACCGACCGGTTTGGCCCGCCACTCCTCGCGGAACCAGTCGATCGCGGTCTTCAGCGACCCGGGGAAGCTGTGGTTGTACTCGGGGGTCACGATCACGAACGCGTCCGCCGCGGCCAGCCAGGGCGCGAGCGTGCGCACCGGCTGCGGCCGGTCGCCGTCCGGGTCGACGGCGTTGTAGCTCAGCACGTCCGGCAGCCACGCCTCCGCCAGGTCGATCAGGTCGAGGTCGATGTCGTCGCGCCTGCCCGCACGGCCGGCGAACCACCGCGCCACGGTCGGCCCGAACCGGCCGTCACGGATGCTGCCGATGATCACGCCGAGCCGGATCCGGTCGTCCCGGGTGTCCGGCGGCGCCGCTGTGGTCACCGGTTCGTTGATCACGGGCCCCACAGTGCCCGTGCCGGGTTCTGGTTCGGTTGCGGTCGGGTTGTGGTGCCCGTTTCGTCTCCTTCGGGTGGGTTACCTTGATCCCATGCGTTTCGGGGTGCTCGGTCCGTTGGAGGTCTGGACCGCTGACGGCAGGCCGGTACGGGTGCCCGAGCTGAAGGTGCGCGCCCTGCTGGCGGCGCTGCTGGCCGGCGACGGCCGTCCGGTGCCCGCGGATCGCCTGGTCGAGGACCTCTGGGGCGCCGACCCGCCCGGCAAGCCGGGTGGCGTGCTGCGCAGCAAGGTCTCCCAGCTGCGCCGTGCTCTCGCCGAGGCCGAACCGGACGCGCGGACGCTTGTCGTGCACCGGGCGCCCGGCTACCTGCTGAGGCTCGGCGGAGACGGCGCGGAAACCGACGCCCAGCAGTTCACCGAGCTGGTCACGCGTGCCAGGGCGCAGCCGGACCCACGCGCCCAGTCCGCGGTGCTGGCGGAGGCGCTGGCGTTGTGGCGTGGCGCCGCGTACGCCGACTTCGCCGACGAGCAGTTCGCCCGGCCCGCTGTCGCCCGGCTGACCGAGCTGCGGCTGACCGCGCTGGAGGAGCAGGCGCAGGCCCGGCTGGCGTTGGGGGAGCACAGCCTGCTGGCCGGGGAACTGGCCGACTTGATCGAGGAGCACCCGCTGCGCGAACGGCTGCGTGCGGTGCACATGCGTGCCCTGTACGGCGCTGGGCGCGCCGGGGAGGCGTTGGCGAGCTTCGCCGACGTCCGCGCCCGGCTGGCCGACGAGCTCGGGATGGACCCCAGCCAGCAGCTGACCGACCTGCACCAGGCGATCCTCCGGCAGGACCCGCACCTGGCCGCGCCGTCGGCGCCGGTCACGTCGGCGGCCCGGCCGAGCGGCAACCTGCCCGCCGCGCTGTCGGAGCTGATCGGCCGGGAGCACGCGGTGGCCGAGGTGGGTCACCTGGTCGAGACGGCGCGGATGGTCACGCTCACCGGCCCCGGCGGTGTCGGCAAGACCCGGCTGGCCGTCCGGACCGGCGGCGAGTTGACGAAGTCGTTCCCGGATGGAGTGTGGCTGGCCGAATTGGACGCCGTCGCGGGCCCGGCCGAGGTGATCGCCACGGCGCTGGGCGTCCGTGACGGCGCCGGGACCGAGCCGTTGGTCGAACGGCTGGCGGGCGCGTTGCGCCACAAACAGGCGTTGCTGGTGCTCGACAACTGCGAGCAGGTCGTCGAAGAGGTCGCCGTTCTGGCTGAGACGCTGCTGAAGGCGGGACCGGATCTGCGGATCCTGGCCACCAGCAGGCAGCCGCTCGGTGTGGACGGTGAACGGCTGTGGGTGGTGCCGCCGCTCGATCAGGACCGCGCGGCCGAGTTGTTCGTGGCGAGGGCCGCCGCGACGGCGCCGGGTTTCGTTCTCGGTGAGGACAACGCGGAGGCGGTCGCGGCGATCTGTGCGCGGCTCGACGGTATCCCGCTGGCGCTGGAGCTGGCCGCGACCAGGGTGCGGTCGTTGGGTGTACGGCAGCTGGCCGACCGGCTCGGTGACCGTTTCCAGGTGTTGGCGGCGGGGCGTCGTGGTGCTCCGCAGCGGCAGCAGACGCTGCGGGGGATGATCGACTGGAGCTGGGAGCTGCTCGCCGACGACGAGCGGGAGTTGTTGCGCCGCCTCGCGGTTTTCTCCGGTGGGTGCACGCTCGCGGCGGCTGAGACCGTGTGCGCGGGCGACGACGTCCTTGACCTGCTGGCCCGGCTGGTCGACCGCTCGCTGGTGGTGACCGACGGCCGGGACAGCGCGGACGGGCCGCGCTACCGGCTGCTGGAATCGGTGGCCGCGTACGCGATGGAGCGGCTGGAGGAATCCGGCGAGGTCGACCGCGTGCAGCGGGCCCACTTCGAGTACTTCACCGCGTTCGCCGAACAAGCGCAGCCGCATCTGCTCGGGCACGGCCAACGGCAATGGTTGCGCCTGCTGGACGCCGAGATCGGCAACCTGCACGGGGCACTGGACGGTGCTGTGCGGCAGAAGAACGCGGCAGTCGCGTTGCGGCTGGCCAACGCCACCGCGTGGTACCGCTACCTGCGCGGCCGGTGGGGCGCGGCCCGGCGGGCGCTGGACCTGGCGCTCGGAATCGACGGTCCCGCACCGGACTCGGACCGGGCGACGGCCGAGGTGTGGCGGGCAGGCGCCGGGATCATGGCACGTGACGACATCGGTCCGTTCGCGGAAGCCGATGTCCTGCGACGGATCGGCGACCCGGTACGGCGGGCGCGGGCGGAGTGGTACCTCGAGTTCGCCCGGATCGGGTTCGGCGACCCCGAATCGGGCGACCAGGCCGTGCACCGGATCCTCGCGGTGTTCCGCGGCCACGCCGACCGGTGGGGTACCGCGGCGACCCTGACCACGCGTGCGTGGAACGCCTTGGCCCGCAGCGATCTCGCCAAGGCGGCCGACGACGCCGGGCGGGCCGTGGCGCTGTTCGGCGAACTGGGCGACAGCTGGGGCCGGATGCAGGCGATGGACGTGCTCGGCGAGGTCGCGCAGATCACCGGCGACTACCCGCGGGCCGCTCGGCTGCACCGCGACGGGCTGCGGGTCGCCGAGGACCTGGGGCTGTGGCGTGACGTGTCGTACAAGCTCGCCCAGCTCGGCCGGATCGCGTTGCTGTCCGGTGACTACCCCCGCGCCGAGGAGTTCCACGAACGCGCCCGGCGGCTGGCCGCCGAGCAGTCCGACCGGTTCGGCGAGCAGTTCGCCGAGATCGGGCTGGCGCTGGCGGCCCGCAGGCAGGGCCGGATGGACGAAGCCGAGGCACACCTCGACGGGTGGCTGGACTGGTACCGCGAGATCGGCTGGGCGCCGGGAGTCGCGCTCGTGTACGCCGAACGCGGATTCATCGCCGAGTCGCGCGGTGACGCGAAAACCGCGCTCGACCTGCACCGGGCGGGGTTCGCCGCGGCGAAGGGCACCAGCGACCCGAGGGCCGTCGCGCTCGCGGTCGAGGGTATCGCGGGAGCGCTGTCGCTGGCCGGTGACGCGACCGTCGCGGCACGCCTGCTCGGCGCGGCGGGCTCGGCACGGCAGGCAGCCGGAGCGCCACTGCCGTCGGCCGAACGCGGCGACATCGACCGGATCACCGAACGGACCCGCGAGCTGCTCGGCGAACCCGGGTTCACCACCGAATACGAGCGCGGTTCGGCACTCTCCGCAGCCGGGCTTGCCGCCGAATTGATGTCCACTATGGACGAAAATGGTTCGAAAACCACTGGATGACCACTGGTGTGGCCGATAAGTGCGGACATGACAAACCCGTGTTCACACAGTTGCGCACCGTAACGTCCGATCACATGCTGAGTGGCGGCCGACAAGGCTTGTCGCTCAAGCACGCTCCTCTCGATCGGAGGGATCCGGGCATGGTGGACTCATCCACAGTGGACACAAAGCGACCGGAGCGGCGAGGGGGACCGGCGCCGTTATGGCGCACTCCCTGGCTGATCGCGCTGGTGGTGCTGGTGATCGCGTTCATGGTCTACGCGCTGCCGCCCTACCTCACCCTCGACCCCAACCAGGCCGCGGTGACGCTGCACCCCGATTACCCGCCGCACTACCCGTTCCTGGTGGTGCACATCTTCACCGGGACCGTCACGTTCCTGACCGCATGCCTGCAGCTGTGGCCGTGGCTGCGCCGCAAGCACCCCGCTGTGCACCGAGTCAGCGGCCGGCTTTACGTGTTCCTCGGCGTGCTGCCCAGCGCGTTGCTCGCCATCGCCATCGTGCCGTGGGCGTTCGACGGTCAACCCGCGGGCGCGATCGGCAACACCCTGTCCGGCGCTCTGTGGCTGGGCACGACGTTCGCCGGGTTCGCCGCGGCCCGACGCCGCAGGTTCGCCGAACACCGCCGGTGGATGATCTACAGCTTCGCGCTGGCGCTGCACATCGTGTGGGGCCGGGTCTTCGGGCTGATGGCCGAGCACTTCCCGTGGTTCGCGGTGGACGGCCAGATCATCAAGGAGTGGTCGGGCTGGTTCGGTGTGGCGTTCAACCTGGCCGTCGCGTGGTGGTTGCTCAACCGCAAACGCGTCCGCGCGCGTAGCAAGGTCGTGTCAGCCGCATAACAGGTTCCTGGCATATCCACCAAGCCGCCATGGCTGCGACAGTCGAAGGTGACTTCGCACGAGAAGTGGGGCGTGAATGAATTCCGGTAAGAAGGTTCTGCTTGTCGAGCCGCGCAGTTTCTGCGCGGGTGTCCGGCGGGCGATAGCCATCATCGATCTCGCGCTCGAACGGCACGGGGCGCCGATCTACGTCCGCAAGGAAATCGTGCACAACCATTACGTGGTGCGCCAGTTCGAGCGCCGCGGCGTGACGTTCGTCGATTCCGAGCAGGAGGTGCCGGAAGGCGCGGTGTGCGTGTTCTCCGCACACGGTGTCTCGCCGCAGGTTCGCCAGAACGCCAAGGCACGCAACCTCGACGTGCTCGACGCGACGTGCCCGCTGGTGTCGAAGGTGCACCAGGAAGCACTGCGGTTCGCCAAGGACGGGCGGACGCTGCTGCTGGTCGGGCACGACGGGCACGAGGAAGTGGAAGGCACCTTCGGGCACGCGCCCGACCGGACGATCATCGTCGAGACAGTCGAGGACGCCGAGGCGCTGGACCTGCCTGCGGACGCCCCGCTGGCCTTCCTCACCCAGACCACGCTCTCGGTCGACGAGACCAAGGACATCATCGCGGTGCTGCAGCGCCGGTTCACCGACCTGCGCGGCCCGGCGACCGACGACATCTGCTACGCCAGCCAGAACCGGCAGGACGGCATCCGCGCCGTGGTCAGCCGCAGCGACCTCGTCCTCGTGGTCGGGTCACGCAACTCCAGCAACTCGATCAGGATGGTCGAGGTCGCCGAGCGGCTGGGCACCAGCTCCTACCTGGTGCCGGACGTGACCGAGTTCGACGAGAGCTGGCTGGCCGGCGTCGGCACGATCGCGGTCAGCGCCGGGGCGAGCGCGCCGGAGATCCTCGTCGAGCAACTGCTGGACCGGTTGGCCGAACTGGGTTACGCGGACGTCGAACTCGAGCAGGTGGCCGAGGAGAACATCGTCTTCTCCCCACCGGCGCGGCTCACAGTGCCTGTCGTTTGACCTGTGAAAGGGCGGACATGCTGAAAACACAAGCGGTTCGACCGGCCCGGCTGGAGATGATGGCCGCGATCGAGACGAGGCTCAGCGGTTTCCTCGCCGCCGAACGCGAGCGGTGGGCCGCGGTCGACCCGCGCTGCGCGGTCCCGGTTGACGCGGTCGCCGGGCTGGTGGCGGCGGGCGGCAAGCGGTGGCGCCCGGCGTTCTGCGTCAGCGGTTTCCTCGCCGCGGGCGGCCCCGAGGCGGAAACCGAGACCCTGCTGGACGCCGCGGCGGCGATCGAACTGGTGCACGCCGCCGCGCTCATCCACGACGACGTGCTCGACGACTCGCCGTTGCGCCGTGGCGCCCCGACCGTGCACACGACGCACATCGCCACGCACGCCGGCGCGGGGTGGCTCGGTGAGTCACGCCGTTACGGCGAAGGCACCGCCATCCTCGCTGGTGACTTGGCGATGGTGTACGCGGGCAGGCTCACCGCCGGCCTGCCGGACGTGGCCAGGCCGGTGTGGGACGAGATGCTCACCGAGATCCAGATCGGGCAGTACCTGGACATGGCGGTGGCCGCGGAGTGCGTGGTCGACCCGGCGGTGTCCCGCTGGGTCGCGGTGTGCAAGTCCGGCCGGTACAGCATCCACCGCCCGCTGCTGCTCGGCGCCGCGATCGCGGGACGCCCGCAGCTGGCGACCCAGTTCGCCGAGTACGGTGAGGCGCTGGGGGAGGCGTTCCAGCTGCGGGACGACCTGATCGACACCTTCGGCGACAGCGCGGCGACCGGCAAACCGGTCGGCTCGGATCTGGCGCAGCACAAGATGACTCTGCTGCTGGCGATGGCGTGCGGCCGGGACGACCGGCTGCGCGCGCTGGTCGCCGAGCAGGAGTGGGACACCGAAGCGATCCGTCTCAGGCTCGTGGACGGCGGCGCGCGCGAGGAGATCGAACGCCGGATCGGCGAACTCGTGCGCTGGGCCCGTGAGGCGATCGCGCAGGCCGGGCTGGATCCGGCGTGGCAGGCCGAACTGACCGAGATGGCGACCGAGGTCGCCTACCGCAACCGCTGAGGAGCGTCGCGCATGGCATTGCAGGACACTGAGATGGCGACCGAGGCCGCGTGCCGCAACCGGTGAGGAGCACCCACGCATGGCATTGCTGGAAACCGTGCGCGGCCCGGCGCGGCTGCGTGAACTGACGCTCGACGAGCTCACCGCGCTCGCCGGTGAGATCCGCACGTTCCTGATCGACCGGGTCAGCGCCACCGGCGGTCACCTCGGGCCCAACCTCGGGGTGGTGGAGCTGACCATCGCGCTGCACACCGTGTTCGACTCGCCGCGCGACCGGCTGCTGTGGGACACCGGGCACCAGTCCTATGTGCACAAGATCCTCACCGGGCGGCAGGCCGGATTCGCGCGGCTGCGCAAGTCCGACGGCCTGTCGGGCTACCCGAGCCAGGCCGAGTCCGAGCACGACCTGGTGGAGAACTCGCACGCGTCGACCGCGTTGTCGTACGCCGACGGCCTGGCCAGGGCGGACGCCCACCTCGGCCGTACCGACCGCGCTGTCGTGGCGGTGATCGGCGACGGCGCCATGACCGGTGGGATGGCGTGGGAAGCGCTCAACAACATCGCCGGTGGCCCGGACCGGCCGTTGGTCATCGTGCTCAACGACAACGAACGCTCCTACGCGCCGACCGTGGGCGGATTCGCCGAACACCTGGCGGATCTGCGCGCGGGCAACGGGCCGGGCGTGTTCGGGCGGTTCGGGCTCGACTACATCGGCCCGGTCGACGGGCACGACATCGAAGCCGTCCAGGACGCGCTGCGGCAGGCCCGTGCGGCGGGCTGTCCGGTGGTGGTGCACGTGATCACCGCAAAGGGCCGCGGTTTCGAGCACACCGAGAACAACGAACTGGACCTCGGGCACGCCATCAAGCCGATGGACCCGCAGACCGGGCAGGCGCTGGGCAAGTCCACGCCGTCGTTCACGTCGGTGTTCGCGTCGACGCTCGTCGAGCTGGCCGAGCAGCGCCCGGACCTGGTCGCGATCACCGCCGCGATGACCGAGCCGACCGGGCTGCTCGCGTTGCAGCGCAGGCTCCCTGACCGGGTCGTGGACGTCGGCATCGCCGAACAGCACGCGGTCACGATGGCCGCCGGGTTGTCCATGGGCGGTGTGCACCCGGTCGTGGCCATCTATTCGACGTTCGTCAACCGGGCGCTGGACCAGTTGCTGATGGACGTGGCGCTGCACCGCCGCCCGGTGACGTTCGTGCTCGACCGGTCCGGCGTGACCGGCGACGACGGCCCGAGCCACAACGGCATGTGGGATCTCTCCGTGCTGCAGGTCGTTCCCGGCCTGCGGATCGCCGCGCCGAGGGACGGCACGCGGCTGGCCGAGCTGCTGCGGGAAGCCGTGGCGTGGTCGGAGGGCCCGACGCTGCTGCGGTTCCCGAAAGGCCCGGCCGGCGACGACATCCCCGCCGTGACCACGTTCGGTGGAATGGACGTGCTGCGCCGCGACGGATCGCTGGACGTGATGATCGTGGCGGTCGGCGCGCTGGCCACGTTGGCGCTCGCCGTCGCGGACGGCGTCCGGGCGCAAGGCATCGGCGTGACGGTGGTCGACCCGAGGTGGGTCACGCCGGTGAATCCCGCGCTGGCCGACATGGCCCGCCGCCACCGGCTCGCCATCACGGTCGAGGACAACAGCCGCACCGGTGGCGTGGGTTCCGCGGTGGCGCAGACGTTGCGTGACAACGGGGTCGGCACGCCGATGCGGGAGTTCGGCATCCCGCGGCGGTTCCTCGGGCACGGCTCACGCGCCGAGGTGCTCGCCGCGTGCGGCCTGACCGCGCAGGACATCTCGCGGGCAGTCGTCGAACTCGTCGCCGATCTGGACGCCGAACCCGCCCCCGACGGGGTGGAGCTGGACGCTGAAGGGAGCACATGGTGACGACCGTCGCGCTGGGCATGCCGAAGGTCCGCGACGAGCAACCGCCGTTGTCCGTGGCCACACGCCGCAAGTCCAGGCAGATCATGGTCGGGTCGGTGGCCGTCGGCGGTGACGCGCCGGTGTCGGTGCAGTCGATGACCACGACGCTCACGTCCGACATCAACGCCACCCTGCAGCAGATCGCCGAGCTGACCGCGTCGGGCTGCGAGATCGTGCGCGTGGCGGTGCCGTCGGCCGACGACGCCGAGGCGCTGCCGATCATCGCCCGCAAGTCGCAGATCCCGGTGATCGCCGACATCCACTTCCAGCCGAAGTACGTCTTCGCCGCGATCGAGGCCGGCTGCGCCGCGGTCCGCGTGAACCCGGGCAACATCCGCAAGTTCGACGACCAGGTCGGCGCGATCGCCCGTGCCGCCCGCGACCGGGGGATCCCGATCCGGATCGGCGTGAACGCCGGTTCACTCGACCCGCGGCTGCTGGAGAAACACGGCGGCGTCACCCCGGAAGCGCTGGTCGAGTCGGCGTTGTGGGAGTGCTCGCTGTTCGAGGAGCACGACTTCCAGGACATCAAGATCTCGGTCAAGCACAACGACCCGGTGGTGATGATCGAGGCATACCGCCAGCTCGCCGCGCAGTGCGACTACGCGCTGCACCTGGGCGTGACCGAGGCCGGGCCGACGTTCCAGGGCACGATCAAGTCCTCGGTCGCGTTCGGCGCGCTGCTGGCCGAGGGCATCGGCGACACGATCCGCGTGTCGCTGTCCGCGCCGCCGGTCGAGGAGGTCAAGGTCGGCAACCAGATCCTGGAGTCACTCGGCCTGCGGCCACGCGGCCTGGACATCGTGTCCTGCCCGTCCTGCGGCCGTGCCCAGGTCGACGTGCACACGCTGGCCGAACGGGTCAGCGCGGCCCTGGAGGGCTTCCCGGTGCCGCTGCGCGTCGCGGTGATGGGCTGCGTCGTCAACGGCCCGGGTGAGGCGCGGGAAGCCGACCTCGGCGTGGCCTCCGGCAACGGCAAGGGCCAGATCTTCGTCAAGGGCAAGGTGATCAAGACCGTGCCCGAGTCGCAGATCGTCGAGACGCTGCTGGAAGAGGCCGCACGCATCGCGGCCGAGATGGGAATCGACATCGAGGCCTAGACTCACCTGCCCCGATGAGCTCTCTACGGCGAGTCGACATCCGGCGGATACCGTCGGAAGCGTCACTGCCGGGAGAGCCATCGGGAAGGGGAACCCTGGGTGAGCACGACAGCGACAGCGACGACAGCGGCGATGACGACAGCGCCGGTGCCGCTGGTGGGCCGGGAGGCCGAGCTGGCGGCGTTGAGCGCGCGGCTGCTCGGCCAGGACGTCCGGCTGATCACCGTCACCGGCCAGGTCGGTGTCGGCAAGAGCAGGCTGGTCGCCGCGCTGTTCGAGCGCCTGCGCGACCAGTTCGCCGACGGCGGCGCCCACCTTGACCTGGCCACGGCCGACCTGGACGGGCTCGACGGGCTGGGGGACCGGCATTTCCTGCTCGCGGTCGACGGCTGCGAAGACCGCACCCGGGAACTCGCGCCGAAGCTCGCCGCGCTGGTCACGGCCTGTCCACGGCTGAGCGTCCTGGTGGCCAGCCCCTCACGGCTCGGCGTGTACGGCGAAGCCGTCGTCCGCCTCGCCCCCTTGCGTCTGCCGGACGCCTCCGCCGACATGCCGGCGTTCGCGAGCGTGCCGTCCGTGCGGTTGTTCGTGCAACGCACCCAGGCCGTGCGGCCGGACTTCCGCCTCACCGAGACCAACAGGGCCGCCGTGGCCGAGCTCTGCACACGCACCGACGGACTGCCATTGGCCATCGAGCTGCTGGCGGCTGGGATGGAGTTGTCCTCGCCGCAGCGGCTGATCGCCGACATGGATCGTGACCTCGGCTGCCTGACCGGCACGGGATCGGCCACGTTGTCGCGGCACCACAGCATGACCGCGGCGATCGAGTGGAGCCTGGCCCGGCTCGACGACGGCGAACGCGCTCTGCTCGCCCGGCTCGCGGTGTTCACCGGCCACTTCGACCTCGCCGCGGCCACCGCGGTCAGCCGCGCCCCGCAGTTGCTGGCGGGTCTCGTCGACAAGAACCTGCTGAGCACGACCGAGTGCCAGGACGGCGACCTGATCTTCCGGATGTCCGGCCCCACACGGCGTTATCTCGTCCAGCGTGACGAACACCGTGCGGCGCAACGGGCACACGCCGAGTACTTCCTCGGCATGGCCGACGAGGACCACTCGCCTGAGCTGATCGACGCCTGGTACCCGGACATCGAGGCCGCGGTGACCTACCTGCGGGACTCCGGTGACGCCGCCGGGATGACGAAGCTGACGGCGGGCAACGCGCGCCGTCCGGTGGAGCACCCGCTGACCAACCGCGAGTTCGAGGTGGCCAAGCTGGTGGCGTGCGGGATGACCAACCGGGAGGTGGCGCGCAACCTCGGGATCGCCGAGTGGACCGCGGTCAACCACCTGCGCAAGATCATGCGCAAACTCGAATGCTCCTCACGGGTCCAGGTGGCCAGTTGGATGACCACCCTGGACCGGTGAGGCAGCTCAGAATCCGATGTAGAGGATGTTGACGGCCAGCACGCACACCACGGTCGTGCGGAACACCAGCACGCCGCGGATCCTGGCCACCAGCGGAGCTCCCTGGTTGCGCACGAACCCGGCGTACTGCCGCAGCCGCAACACGATCGCGGGCAGCAGCGCGAACGGCAGCCACCACGGCACCCACCCGGCGAACGCCGGCACCAGGATCACCAGGATGTTCGCGGTGGTGAGCAGACCGAGGAAGACCACGTTGCCGTAGCGTGTCCCGGAGGTCATCACCGCGACCGTCCGGCGGCCGGCGGCCTTGTCCCCGTCGATGTCGTTGGTGTTGGAGTACCCCGCGATCATCAGCTGGCCGAACCCGAACAGCAGGCCCTCGACCAGGACCAGCGCGGGCAGCTCACCCGTGGCCAGTCCGTACGGGGCGATCAGGAACGCCGCCGCGGAGAACAACAGCACCAGCTCGCCCAGCCCGTAGTAGCTGAGCTTGAGACCCCACGAGTACTGCACGCTCAACGTCAGCAACAACCCTGTCACCACAAGGATCCAGCCCTGCTGGTGATCGGTGTGCAGGACCGCGGCGAGCCACCAGGCCGCTCCCCACACGAGGCTGAGATAGCCGTAGCGCTGGGCCTGCGCCACAGTCAGCTCGCCGGTCAGCAGCGGCTTGCGTTTGAGGGGGCGCAGCTGGCTCTTGTTGGCGGCCACGTAGTTCGCGTGGTCACTGCCGTCCTTGATCCCCGTCACGTCGTCGAGCGTCATCACGGCGAACAGCACCCCGGCTTGGCCGAGTGCGAAGAACAGCAACGTGACCAGTGTGTCCCCGTCGGTCTTGAGCAACGGGGCCAACGCGGTCCACGCGATGATCGGCGCCAGGTAGAAATCGAGGACGAACTGGAACTTCACCAGTCTGGCGTAACTTCGGATCGTCCGGAGAACTCCGGGTTTCGCGATCGCTTGGGAGGCATCGGTACGCGCCGTCATGCTTTGTCCTTACGCACGTCGGAAGCGGGCTCCGGCCAACGTAGCAACGGGCTGTGACAGCCAAAATAGCAATTTCCCGTCATTGTGCCCGTCCGCGCGGCGGGCTCACGCTGTATGCGTGACGACTCCCATGTGCCGTGTCTGCGGCGGTTCGGTCGAGGAGTTCCTCGACCTCGGCAGGCAACCGCTGTCCGACGCGTTCCGCGATCCGGCCGACACGCGGCCGGAGTACTTCTTCCGTCTCGCTGTGGGCCAATGCGCGACCTGCACCATGGTGCAACTGGTCGAGGAGGTCCCGCGCGAGCGGATGTTCCACGAGGACTACCCGTACCACTCCTCCGGATCGGCGGTGATGCGCGAGCACTTCCAACGGCTGGCCGGCCGTCTGCTGGAGACCGAGCTGAGCGGCGCCGACCCGTTCGTGGTCGAGATCGGCTGCAACGACGGGATCATGCTGCGCACGATCGGCCAGGCCGGTGTCCGGCACCTCGGTGTCGAGCCGTCCGGCGGCGTCGCCGAAGTGGCCAGGAGCAACGGCGTCAACGTCCGCACCGACTTCTTCCAGGAGTCCACAGCGGTCGAGGTCCGCGAGGAGCACGGCCCGGCCGACGTGATCTACGCGGCCAACACCTTCTGCCACATCCCGTACGTCGAATCCATCTTCGCGGGCATCGACGCGTTGCTCGGCCCGGACGGCGTGTTCGTGTTCGAGGACCCGTACCTCGGGGACATCGTCGCCAAGACCTCGTTCGACCAGATCTACGACGAGCACTTCTACCTGTTCTCCGCCCGTTCGGTCGCCGCGATGGCGCGGCACTTCGGGTTCGAGCTCGTCGACGTCGAACGGTTGGAGGTGCACGGCGGCGAGGTCCGCTACACCCTGGCCCGGCTCGGTGCCCGCACACCGGCACCCGCCGTCGCGGAGTTGCTGGCCGAGGAGGAGGAGGCCGACCTGGCGAACCTGACCACGTTGCGGCGTTTCGCGGGCAATGTGCACACCATCCGCGACGATCTGCGTACGCTGCTCAAGGACCTGCGGGCCCAGGGCAAGCGGGTGGTGGCCTACGGCGCCACCGCCAAGAGCGCCACCGTGGCCAACTTCTGCGGTATCGGACCGGATCTGGTCGAGTTCGTCTGCGACACCACACCGGCCAAGCAGGGCAGGCTCACGCCCGGTTCGCACATCCCGGTCCGTCCCGCGGACGCGTTCGCCGAGCCCTACCCGGACTACGCGTTGCTGTTCGCGTGGAACCACGCCGAGGAGATCATGGGCAAGGAACAGGAGTACGAGCAGGCTGGTGGCCGGTGGATCCTCTACGTCCCCAAGGTCACCGTTGAGTGACGCACCACCCTGGTACTGACTCCGGGCTGCTCGCGCCGACACGGGCGGGCAGCCCGGCCGATTCCCAGGCGACCGACGGGACCGTCCCGCACACAGCTGTGCGGGACGAGTGGCCCGCCGATCGCACGGGCCGCGTCCCTCACGGCGTTCGGGGTTCCCGCGCTCCCAGTTCCCGGGCGATAGCCATGACGTACTGGCCGTAGCCGGACTTGGCCTGGAACGCGCCCAAGGCGTAGCAGGCGTCCGGGTCGATGAAACCCATGCGCAGCGCGACTTCCTCGACACACGCGATCCGGACGCCTTGGCGGTGCTCGAGAGTCTGCACGTACTGACCGGCCAGCAGCAGCGAATCGGGGGTGCCGGTGTCCAGCCAGGCGAAGCCGCGGCCGAGGTCGACCAGCTTGGCCTTGCCGCGCTCCAGGTAGTGCTGGTTGACGTCGCTGATCTCCAGCTCGCCACGAGCCGACGGGTGCAGGTTCTTGGCGATGTCGACGACGTCGTTGTCGTAGAAGTACAAGCCGGTGATGGCCCGGTTGGAGCGGGGCCGTGCCGGTTTCTCCTCAATGGACACCAGCCGCCCGGTCGCGTCGGTCTCGCCGACGCCGTACCGCTCGGGATCGTGCACCGGGTAGCCGAAAAGCACGCATCCGTCCAGATCGCGGATGCTGCCGGCGAGCACGTCGGAGAACCGCGGGCCGTGGAAGATGTTGTCGCCGAGGACAAGCGCCACCGAGTCGGTGCCGATGTGGTCGGCGCCGATCAGGAATGCCTCCGGCAGGCCGTTGGGCTGGCGCTGCACCGCGTAGCTCAGGTTCAGCCCGAGGCCCGATCCGTCGCCGAACAAGCGCTCGAACTGCGGCAGGTCCCGTTCGGTCGAGATGATCAGGATGTCCCGGATGCCCGCCAGCATCAGCACGGACAACGGGTAGTAGATCATCGGCTTGTCGTTGACCGGCAGCAGTTGCTTGGACACCGCGACCGTGATCGGGTGGAGCCGGGTGCCGGATCCTCCGGCGAGGATGATCCCCTTCATTGCCAACAATCTACGGACCCGCTGTCAAGGCACCCATGAGATTCGCTGGTGCGCCTCAGTCGGTCCAGGTGACCAGGCCGTACTTGTGCGCGTGGATCACCGCCTGCACCCTGGTCGCGACACCCAGCTTCGCCAGAATCCGCTCGACGTGGACCTTCACCGTACCCGCGGCGATCCCGAGCTCGTCGGCGACCTCGGCGTTCGACAGGCTCCGCGCGAGGCCACGCAGCACCTCGGTCTCCCGCGGGGTGAGGGCGTCCAGCTCCGGCGGCGCCGGTCGCGGTGACGTACGCGCGAAACGGCTCACCAGACGCCGAGTCACCTGCGGATCGATCAGGCCCTGCCCGCGGTACGCGAGCCGGACGGCGTCGAGGAAAAGCTCCGGTGCGCTGTCCTTGAGCACGAACCCCACCGCGCCGGACTGCAACGCCCCGAAAAAGTACTCGTCCACGTCGAACGTGGTCACCGCGACCACCGCGGGCTCGGGCCGCACGGTGACCAATCGCTTGATCGCGCCGATGCCGTCCATGCCCGGCATCCTGATGTCGGTCAGGACCACGTCCGGTGTCCGCCGTCGCGCCAGCGCGACCAGTTCGACGCCGTCCACGGCGGCCCCGATCACGTCGATGTCCGGCTCACCCGACAGCAGCAGCCGCAAACCGTCCCGTGCGGCTTCCTGGTCGTCCGCGATGAGGACCCGGATCACAGTTCCCCCAACGGGATCATCGCCCGCACGCGCCACCCCCTGTCACCGTGTGGCCCGGCGTGCACTGTTCCGCCGAGCTGCGCCGTTCGCTCACGCATACCGCGCAATCCGTTTCCTTCCTTGGGGTCCGTGGCTTTCCCGGAGCCGTCGTCGTCCACTGTGATCAGCAGTTTGTGCTGCCGGACGCCGATGGTCACGGCGGCCTGGCTGGCTGACGTGTGACGAGCGACGTTGCTGAGCGCCTCTTCGACGATCCGGTACGCGACCGTTTGGACGTTCCCGGGCGGGGCGACGCCACCGAGGTCCAGGCTGATCCGCACGGGAAGCACGCCACGCGTCCGGGCGGCCAGCATGTCCAATTGGACAAACCGGGCTGGCCGTCTTCGCGTAGCACGTGCACGAGCGAGCGCACCTGGCCGAGCGCCTCCCCGGCGAGGTCGGCGATCGCGCCGAGCGCGCGGCCGGTGTCCACCGCGGCTTTGCGGCTGCCCAGCGCCCGCAGCCGGATCGCGCTCAACTGGTGTCCCACGAGGTCGTGCACGTCCCGTGCCACGCGATCGCGCTCGTGCGCCTGTGCCCTCTCGGCTTCGGCCGCGACGAGCAACCGCGTCCGATCGGATTGCAGGCGCAGTGCGTGACCGAGACTGATGGGCAGGGCCGCCAGCCCCACGGAAGTGAGCACATTGGACGGAACCATGGGCTCGCCCGGCAACGCGGCGACCACGAGCATCCACACCGCCGCGCCGACTCCGAGCACCATCCGATGGCGGCGCAGGTGAAAGGCGGCGGAGAACACGGCCACCAGGACCGCCCACGGCGAGATGGCCGCCCCGGTCCAGAGCGCGCCGAGCGTCAGCAGACCCGTGACCGCGGCTGAGGTGAGCGGTGCCCGTCGCCGCCAGACCAGGGGAACGCAGCTCGCCAGTGTCCACAGCACCACGGCCGGGTTCAGCGCCGAGGTCCGGCCCGACATCCCGGCCAGGATGTCGAGCGCGGGAAGCGCGAGCAGGAAGACGAACACGCCGGCGGCGATCAGCGCGTCCTGCGCCCGCGGTGTCATGGATCGCACTCTTTCCCCGTTCGAGTATGCCGTGCGGCGGATGCGCCGCCGCGCGTCCGGTGCCAGCGTGGTGGGCGAGCAGGTGGGGATGCCTGTGACCGCAGACTAGGAGGAGCTTCCCGGATGGCAAGCCGGAGGGCACTCGTGCTGGGCAGTGTCGCGATCGCGACGCTGGCGACGGCGGGTTCTGGGCAGGCGCGGCCCGCCGCGTTGGATTGGCGTGACTGCGGCAACGGTGCCGAGTGCGCGACCTTGACCGTACCGGTCGACTGGGCCGATCCGCGTGGCCCCAGCACCAGTATCGACGTGGTGCGCGTACCGGCGAAGGACCCGGCACGCAAAATCGGTACAGTGGTCGCCAACCTGGGCGCGGGAAACAGCACGAACTCGATCACCGGACCGCGCCCGCCGCAGATCCGGAGCTGGCTGGACGGCCT
Organism: Kibdelosporangium phytohabitans; assembly: GCF_001302585.1. Lineage (GTDB taxonomy): Bacteria > Actinomycetota > Actinomycetes > Mycobacteriales > Pseudonocardiaceae > Kibdelosporangium > Kibdelosporangium phytohabitans. The sequence goes on from NZ_CP012752.1 coordinate 4,977,008, forward strand.
CACCGAGCGGCTGGACGTGGTCGTGTTCGACCCACGCGGACTCGGCCGCACACCGATCAGCTGCCCGCGTCCCGCCGCGTCGATCGCCGGCCTGGTACGTCACCAGGACAAGGCAGCCTGGGACGCGCACGCCCGGGAGAACGCGGCCTACGACACCGGATGCAGGCAAACCGCCGGACCGGCGTTCGCGGGCCTCGACTCGTGGCAGATGGCGCGCGACCTGGACGCGATCCGTGCGGCGCTGGGGGAGACGAAGCTCCGGTACTTCGGCAATTCCTACGGCACCACCTACGGACAGGCGTACGCCGAACTGTTCGGTCCGAGGCTGCACAGCATGTACCTCGACGGCGTCGCCGACCACACGCAGACCCGCCTGAGCGACTGGCTGACCAACTACGCACTTACCCAGGAAGGACAGTTGCTGCGTTTCCGTGAATGGTGTGATCGCACGCCTTCGTGCCCGTTGCGTGGCCAGGACGCCGCGAAAGCCTGGGACGACATCGTCGCGACGGCAGGTCGTACACCGATCCCGGCAGGACCAGGCCGCGTCGCGACAACGGGAGAGCTGTTCGCGAGTGCCCTCGTCGGCATGAACCCACCGAGGTGGCCTGCCTTGGCAAAGGCGATCGCCAAGGCACGGGCAGGCGATGCCGGCGACTTCCACACCGTGCTGCGGTACCCGCCCGACGGCCCGGCAGGTCACGTGCAGAGCGCGACACTGTGCCATGACTACATGCCTGTATTGCCGACGTACTCCCAGTTCCTTCGCATCGAGCGCCACCTGAAGGCTGTCGCACCACGCTTCGGCTGGATCGAGGGCCGCTTCGAACTCGGGCGCTGCGTCGGTATCCCCGGCGAGCCTGCCTATCCACCGCGTCCCTTGTCAGCGCCCGGCACACCACCTGTGCTCGTGGCCATCGGAGAACTCGACAACAACACCAACCACCTCGGCGCAGCACACGCCGCGGCCCAGTTCCCCGAAGCTCGAACGATCCGGCACGGCGACGGACACGCCGCGACCCTGCTGGACAACACGTGCCTTCGTAAGCACAGCAACGCTTATCTCATCGACGGCACGCTGCCCGCGCCAGGCACTCGCTGTCCTAGTGAGCTGGTGCCGGGGTGAGGTCGAGCAGTTCGCCCGGCGCGAGTACCCGGGTGGTCACGCCGAGACGTGCGGCTTCCGCCACGAAGCTGCCCGAGGGATCGTCGACCTGCTCGTAGACGCCTTCGGCGTTGAGCGCGTCGTAATGGATCGGTACGGCGAGCCGGGTGTTGAGGAGGCTGGCGGCGACAGCGGCCTGCTGCGGCGTCATGTCCGCCGGTAGCGGGCTGGCGGGTGTGCGGTGCGGGAACGTGCAGATCACGCCGTTCGTCGGCAGGAACACCGCGTCGAACGGGCCGCAGCGCATCGCGATGTGCCACCAGTAGCCGTGGAACACCGTGTCGCCGCCGTGGAAGATCCGCACGCCGTCCGCCTCCAGCACCCAGGACACCTGGGTGTCGCCGAAGCCGTCGACGGCGGGCACCGCCGTGGCACGGAACGGGCCGCGGTCCACCGATTCCCACGGCTCGACCACGCGGCCGACCAGGTTCTGCGCGGCCAGCCCGGTTTCGGCCATCGCCGTGCCCGCTACTTCCAGCGGGCTGCCTGTCATCGGGGCGGGCCGCAGGAACAGGCCGTCGCCGGCCAGTGCGGCGGCGAGCGTGACGGGGTCGGTGTGGTCGTCGTGCAGGTGGGTCACCATGGCCAGGTCGACGGGGCCGTCCGGGGCGAGCAGGGGAGTCAGCGGGGGACCGACGTACTTCTCCAGTCCGGACATGTCGACCACGGCGTCGATCACCGCCTTGTGCCCGTCCGCGTCGATCTCCAGTCCCGCCCAGCCCAGGCTGCGAATCCGCATCGGTGTGTCCCTTCAGAGTCGGTTCGACAGCGAATATAACGAACGATCGTTCGTAAGTTAAGTGGGGTAGACTGCCGGACATGAGCCCACGCCGATCCGCTCAGGACACCATCGCCACCCGGGACAAGATCGTCGCCAGGGCCCGGCTGCTCGCCGCGAGCGACGGGCTGGAGGGCATCACGATCGGCAGGCTCGCCGACGCCCTCGGTATGAGCAAGGCAGGCGTGATCGGCCACTTCGGCACGAAGGAAACCCTCCAGGTGGCGACGCTCGACGCCGCCGTCGCGGTGTTCCAGCACGAGGTGATCGACCGCGTCACGGGCATGCCCCGGGGCATCGAACGGCTGCTGCGGCTCTGCGAGGCCTGGCTGGACTACCTGGCCGACGGCCGCGTCTCACCCGGCGGCTGCTTCCTGACCGCCGCCGCCAGCGAGTTCGACGGACGCCCTGGCCCCGTGCACGACGCCGTGGCCGAGTCCGGCGCCCGCTGGCTGAGGTTCCTGGAAGCCGAAGCACGCGCCGCGGTGGCCGCCGGGGACCTGCCCGGCGACACGGACCCCGGGCAGATCGCCTTCGAGCTCAACGGCATCGCCGCCGGTGCCAACCAGGTGATCCAGCTGCACCACGACCTGACGGCCCGCGACCGCGCCTGGCGCGCGATGCGCCGGATCTGCGGCCGGGACCGCTGAACTTCGGTTACGTTGGGGACATGGCGCTGCGGGCTGAACAAGCGCCCGGCTGGCAGGTCGCCTTCCCGGCGGACCGGCCCGGGTACGACGGCGTGGAGCTGGCCGGCTACCACGACCGCGCCGGGCAGGGCCTGGACATGCGGGTACTGCCCGAGCCAGGCGTGACCATCGTGCTGCTGCTCGACGGCGAGATGCGGGTCGACGAGGCCGGCCCGGTGAGCGTCGGCATCGCCAGCGGGATCGGCGTCAACTCGGCCCGGGTGCACGGCCGTGACGTGGCCTGTGTGGACATCCACCTCTCGCCGCTCGCCGCGCACTCGGTGCTCGGCGGGGTGATCGCCGACCTGGCCGGGACGGTCGTCGGCCTCGAGGACCTGTGGGGCGCCGAGGCCCGTCGCCTGGCCGCATCGCTGGCGGGTGCCGGCCAGTGGGACGCCCGGTTCGGTGTGCTGCGTGCCGCGCTCGCCGAGAAGTTGCACGCCAACCGTTGCGTCGACAGGGAAGTCGCGTTCGTCTGGCATGAACTCGTGGCCAGCGGCGGCAGGCGCCGGATCAGCGATCTCGCCGCCGAGGCGGGGTGGAGCCGCAAACGCTTGTGGGCGCGGTTCACCGCCCAGATCGGGATCACGCCCAAGCGCGCCTCGATGATCGTGCGCCTGTCACCGGCGATCGACGCGATCATGGCAGGTACGGCACCGGCCGACGTGGCTGTGCGGCACGGGTACGCCGACCAGTCCCACCTGACCCGTGACCTCAAGGAACTGTCGGGCTACACGCCCGCGTCGCTGTACCGCGAATGGCACGGGGGAACATTCGTCCAAGACGCCGGGGGCTGAGCCACGCGAGAGTCGTGGACATGGTTCACGACTTGCTGCGTCCCGTGCTCGGCCGCATCAGACTGGCTTGTGTGCTCAGCGCCCTCGGCGCGCTGGCCGGGCTGGCGCCGTTCGCGGGGCTCGTCGAGCTGGCGGACGCACTGCTGGCGACACCGATCGACCGAGGCCGCGCGGCCACGGTCGTGGTGCTGATCGTGCTCGGCCTGCTGCTGCGCGCCGGATTCATGAGCGCCGCACTGACGATCACGCACATCGCCGACGTCCACCTCCAGGCTGTCCTGCGCCGCCGGATGATCACCAACCTCGGCCGTGTCCCGCTCGGGTGGTTCAGCCGCAACTCGTCGGGACGCCTCCGCAAGACCGCGATGAGCGACGTCGACGCCCTGCACCAACTGGTGGCGCACCACGCGGTCGAGACCACCGCCGCGATCGTCACACCGCTGGGCGCGTTGGCGTACCTCGTGATCCTGGACTGGCGCCTGGCCGTGCTCGCGGTGGCGACGATCCCGCTATACGTGGCCGCCTACGCGTGGATGGAACGCGGCTCCAATGACGTCCTGCGCAAGCTCGACGACAGCAACGCACGGCTGAGCAGCGCCGTGGTCGAGTTCATCTCGGGCATCGCGGTCGTCAAAACCTTCGGCAGGGCAGGCAAAGCACACGCCGCCTACCGGCAGGCCGCAAGCGAGTACACGGACTTCTTCGCCGCGTGGGTGCAGCCGATGAGCCGGATCGAGGCGCTGGCGGGGCTGCTGGTGTCCGCGCCCGTGGTCGGGTTGGTCACCGCCGCGGGCGGGGTGTGGTTCGTGGGGGCGGGGTGGGTGAGCCCTGGCGAAGCGCTGGCAGGCGTGTTGCTGGCGTGCGTGATCCCGGTCGCGATCGAACCGCTCGGCTTCGGCGCGTTGACCAGGCGCTCCGCTGGGGCCGCCGCGGCCCGGATCCGGGAACTGCTTGACGAACCGCCGCTCACGGCCCCCGCGGTGCCGCGGAGTCCGGACGGCCACCGCGTCGACTACGACGACGTCCGGTTCGCTTACGAAGGCGGGCAGGACGTCCTGCACGGGGTGAGCTTCACGTGCGAGCCGGGAACGGTCACAGCGCTGGTGGGGCCGTCCGGGTCCGGGAAATCGACGCTGGCGACGCTGCTGCCCCGGTTCCACGATGTCACCGGTGGTTCGATCCGCATCGGCGGCGTGGACGTCCGGCACGTCGACCCGGCCTCGCTGTACCGCCATGTCGGGTTCGTGCTCCAGGACGTCCAGCTGGTGCGTGGCTCCATCCGGGACAACGTCGCGCTCGGACGTCCGGACGCGACAGACACCGAGATCCAGGACGCGTGCCGCGCCGCGCAGATCCACACCCGGATCACGGCCCTGCCGGGCGGTTATGACGCCGTTGCCGGGCAGGACGTCCAGCTCTCCGGCGGTGAGGCGCAGCGGATCAGCATCGCACGGGCGCTGCTGGCCGACACGCCCATCCTTGTCCTCGACGAGGCCACGGCGTTCGCCGATGCCGAGTCGGAGGCCGCGATCCAGGACGCCCTGTCACGCCTGGCCATTGGCCGCACAGTGCTGGTGATCGCGCACCGCCTCACGACGATCACGGACGCCGACCGCATCGTCGTACTCGACCACGGCCGGGTCACCGAGACCGGCACACACACCGAACTGCTTGCCGCGCAGGGGCACTACGCGCGCATGTGGTCGAGCATGACGACGGGGAGCTACGCGTGACGCTGCAGCACCAAGCACACGAATCCGAAGGCGTCCCGGTAAGTGCGGAGCCATTCCGCACGATGCTCGGCGGCGACAGCAAGCGCCTGGGCACTGTCCGGGTGGCCGGGGTGGTCAAGGGCCCACGAGGACAGCGTCCCCGTCCACTCCCACTCGTAGTCGTCAAGCTCCCGGCGGGTGCTGACATGTCCGTACACCGGGACCCACCCGTCGGCGGCGACACGGTCGATCGTGGCGGGCAGGTCGGTGAAATCACCGAGCATCTCCACCGCCTCCGGCGACGGCTCGCGCTCCCAGAAGCCGTCGCCGACCAGGACCCGCCCGCCGGGCGCCAGGTGCTTGCCGGCAGCCGCGAGAGTGGCGAGCAGGCCACCGAACGCGTGGGTGGCACCCACGCTGAGGACCAGGTCGAAGGGCTGTGCGGACATGAAAGCCGAAGCGTCTTCCTGGTGGAGGTCGAGACGGTCGGCCACGCCGAGCGTTCGTGCGGCGTCCTGGGCGTGGGCCAGCGCGCGTTCGGACAGGTCGACACCCACAGCCCGGGCACCGGGAGACGCGGCCAGCGCACGCAGCAGCCACTCACCGCCGCCGCACCCGAGGTCGAGAACGCGCTCGTCCCCACCTCGAAGCCCGCGGTCCAGCAGCCGCCGCACCGCGTCGTCGTCCAACGGGGACGCGATCGGGTGGTTGGCATGGGCGAGCCTGGAGATCAGTTCACGGTCCACCCGGCGACCCTGGCACGGCCGAATCCGGCGAGCAATCGCTTTACCAGCATGGAGGTTCCAGCGTGATCACCGATCTGCGGCTGTTGCTCGGGCCAGGCCGGGCGCACATCCTGACCGGGTACGTGGCCTGGACTGTCCTCTTCGGTGTGCTCAGCGGCCTCGCGTCGGCGTTGCTCGTGCCGGTGGTCGCGGACCTCGCTTCCGGACAGCGGGCAGACCTGCTGCCGCTCGCGGTCGTGACGGTGGTGGCCGCGGTGGTGCGGTACGTACAGACCACGCGTGGCTCCGCGGCGGCGTTGGAGACGATGTCATCGATGCACCAGCGTCTCGGCGACCACGTGGTGAGCCTGCCGCTCGGGTGGTTCGACTCCGACCGCACGGGGCGGCTGACCCGTGTGGCCACCGACGGGACGGTGATGATCACGGGGATCTTCGCCCACCTGTTGTCACCTCTGGTCATCAGCGTCGCCGCGCCCGTCACCGCGGCCGTCGCGTTGTTCTGGTACGACTGGCGCATCGGGCTCGTCGCCGCGTTGTCCATGCCGGTCCTGGCGCTCGCTTTCCGCTTCGCCGCACAGACTTTGGCTCGTGGGGAGGCACGCAACCACGCCGCTGACGTCGAAGCGGGCGCCAGGGTCATCGAGTTCGCCCGCAGCCAGCGCGTGCTGCGTGCGTTCGGCCGCGCAGTGCACGGCTACCAGCCGTTGGAGCAGGCCATTGAGCAGCAACGGCGAATCCGCCGCCGCACCCTGGGCCAGGGCGTTGTGGGACTGAGCGTCGGCGGGCTCACAGTCCAGCTCGCCGTCACCGTGCTCATGCTGGTCCTGGTGTGGCTCACGCTTGCGGGAAGCATCGCACCGGCGGCCGCGGTCGCGCTGATCGCGCTGGTGTTCCGGTTCGCCGGGCCGCTCGCGGACGTCAGCGAGTACGCGGGCGCGATCCGCATCGCCGGTGGCGACCTGCGCCGTCTCACCGATGTGCTCAGGCAACCGGCCATGCCGCAACCGCGGGCGTCCGCCCCGCTCGACCAGCCGGGCCGGATCGAACTCGACAACGTCACCTTCGGCTACCGGCCGGACACGCCGGTCCTGCGCTCGGTCTCGCTCACGGTGCCGCCCGGCTCGGTGACAGCGCTGGTCGGGCCGTCCGGTTCCGGCAAGACGACGGTCATCCGCCTGATCAGCCGGTTCTGGGACACGCGGCAAGGTGCCGTGCGCGTCGGCGGCGCCGACGTGCGGGACCTGCGAACCGAGGACCTGACCAGCCAGCTCGCCGTGGTCTCCCAGGACGTCTACCTGTTCGACGACACCATGGCAGCCAACATCCGACTCGGCAGACCGGACGCCACCGACGCGGACCTCGCCGAAGCCGCCCGGCTCGCGGGCGTGGACGAGATCGTCGCCCGCCTCCCGGACGGCTGGCACACCCGCGTCGGCGAGGGCGGAACCGCCTTGTCGGGCGGCGAACGGCAACGCGTGTCCATCGCCCGCGCTCTGCTCAAGCGGGCACCGATCGTGCTGCTCGACGAAGCCACGGCAGCGCTCGACCCGGAGAACGAACGCTACGTGCAACGCTCCATCCGCCAACTCGCTCAGCACAGCACCGTGTTGCTCATCGCGCACCGGTTGGGCAACGTGGTGGACGCCGATCAGATCGTCGTGCTCGACGACGGCCGAGTTGTCGAGACAGGCACGCACCAGTCGCTCGTCGCGGCCGACGGTCCTTACGCGAAACTGTGGCGAGCAATGGCAAATGGCCGCGGTTGGCGTCTGAACGCGCCACAATGAACTGTGTCAGTTCTTGCCCATGAGATCGTGCAGTCGGCTCTTGGCCGGGATCCCGGCCCGATGGTCGCCGTGCGCAGCAAATCCCACCAGGTCCACGTCGGAACGGACGTCGTGGTGAAGGTCATCGACGCGGCGGGGCACTCCCGGCTGAGCCGGGAGATCGCCCTCGTGTCCCACCTTCCTGCTGGTATGACGGCGCCGCTGCTGGCCGAGGCGCTCGACCACGGCGGTTTCGACGGTGTAGCCCCGGTGTTCGCTGAGATCGACCGCGCGTCCTGGCATGGTGTCGTGCCCAACGGGGTGATCAAAGGGCTGAAGGCGATCGCGCGCGGCGCACCGTCGTTCGCGCGGGCCGACGTCCCGGTGCACGCGGACTGCCATTGGGGAAACTGGACGGCCCGCCAGGGCACCGTGACGGCCTTGCTGGACTTCGAATGGCCACGCTTCGGCGAGCCGATGCACGACTGGTTCTTCCTCGCCCGCTTCAGCGGCGAGCACATGCAGGCCGCTGTCGACGTCATCACGGGTGCGACGGGTATCGAGCCGGATTGCCTGCGCGCGGCGCGCGAGGTCCGTGCGGCGTCCCATCTCGTGTTCGATCTCGGCGCCGAAATCACACGGGGCGGCGACCCGGCAGAGCTCGTCGCCGCTCTCCACGAACTCGTCGTCGACCGCGTCTGGTGGAAGAAATGACCTTCGACCACGTGGAGTGGCTCAGATCCACGAACGAGCTCGCAGCCCGGTCGACGCACGGCTTCCAGGAGAGGTTCGGGTATCCGCCGGGCGACAACACGGCCGTGCAGGCAGGAGAGCCGGTCTCCGAGCAGGTGGCCGGCATGCTTCCCCGCCCGCTCGTCGAGTTCTACCGGCACGTGTCCGGGGTGACGCTGGGGGACCTGCACGTCGGATACTTCATCCAGACCGCTCAGGACACCGTACGAGGGCTCAGCGGCACACTGCCGGTCAGACTCGACGGGCCGGCCGCGATCGACATCGTGACTTTCGGCTCCGATGGTGGCGGCACGCTTTTCGCCCTCGGGATGCCTGACGGCGAGCCCGTCTACCGGTTGCCGGCCAGTGGTGTCGACGAGCGCGGCGTGTACGACAACTCGGACTCCCGTGCGCGAGTCATCGCGGCGACGTTGCCGGAGTTCCTCACGAACCTGCACGCTTTGCTCCTGGAAGCCGCGCGCGCCAATCCTCACCGCTCGTGAAGCCGTGTCCGCCGGGCGCGCCACCGACCACGCCGAGATCCACGCCCAGCAGGACGAGAACACCCTCACCGTCGACGTTCGCGGCCCCGGCAGGGGACTCGACACCGGCCGGATCCCGAACACCGCTACGGCGTGACCCGATCCCTGGTGGAGCGGATGACCAGGGCGGGCGGCAGCGCGGTGATCACCAGCAGCCCCGGGGCGGGAACCACCGTCCGGATGACCTGCCCGCGGCGACACGCACGGCCCGACGGCGATGAGGCGAAGGTGATCGGGACGTCCTCCCAGCGAGTCCGCGCTGGGGAGTCGTGGTGATGACCGCGGCGATCCTGGTGGCCCTCGACTTGCCGAGGCTGCTGTCCGGCCAGGACGCGTACCGCGAGGTCTGGCCGCAGTACGTGACCTGGTTCGGTCTTCGCGCGGTGACAGCTGTGGTGGCGGGCGCGAACTGGCGTGACAAACCGCTGGGCAGGTGGCGGTGGCCGTTGGTGGCGGTGGCGTTCGCCGCCGTGCTCGTCGCGCGGTACCTGATGACGTTCAGAGTGGCCGTCGTGATCGGGCAGGCCGGGCTGACGGTCGCGGGAGCCGTGAACGCGACCTGGGCCGTGCTCACCTACCAGCTGGCAATCGCCATGATCGCGGCGATCCTGCGCGGCCTCGCGGTCACGTCCGCGAAAGTCGCCCGTGCCGGGGAACAGTTGCGCACGGCGGAAGCCGTCCCGGCAACTGCACGAGGACCGCACACGGCGGTACGCCGCATTGGCGGACACGACAGTGCCGTTGTTGCGCGGGCTGGCGTCGGGAGACCTGGATCCGGCCGAGAGTCGGTGCGGCGTGCCTGCGCGGTCGAAACGGCCAGGATGCGCCGGTTGTTCGCGGAAGCCAGCGCGGTGAGCGACCCGCTGCTGCACGAACTGCGCGCGTGCGTCGAGACGGCCGAACGACTTGACGTGCCGGTGTCCTTCGCTGAGCGTCGCACGCGACCCGCGCTGCCAACGCACATTCGCAGGCGGCTGACCGAACCGACCATCACCGCACTGGCATCCGCCCGCGGCAAGGCCTGGGTGGCGGTGACCGGCACCGACCAAGCGGTGACGGTCAGCGTGTTGGCCGAATGCGCGCCCTGCACGTCCACATCGGACATGGGCGGGGTGGCCATCCCGGCCATGCGCAACGGTGAACGCTGGTGGATCCAGGCGACCTGGCAGCTCGCGTGAATCCGGTGGCGCCGCCGACTACGATGATCACCGTGTCCTCGCGTGAATGGGAATCCTTGCTCGTCCGCCACCAGCACCAGTCAGGCGGGTGGGAACCTGTCACGAACGGGGAGTCCGGCGCGTTCGTCTTCCGCAGCGCCGACGGTTCGCGCTACGCCAAGTGCGTGCCGGCCGCCGACGAGGATGTCCTGACACAGGAACGGGATCGGGTCGCCTGGTTGGCCACCACCGGCGTCCCGGGTCCCTCGGTGCTCGACTGGATCACCGGCACGGCAGGCGCTTGCCTGGTGACCAGCGCGGTGCACGGCGTGTCCGCCGAAAGGGTGTCCGCAGAGGAGCTTCGCCAGGCGTGGCCGTCCATCACCGAGGCCACCCGGCGACTGCACGCGTTGCCCGCGCGGGACTGCCCGTTCTCCCGTGACCTGGAGAAGATGTTCACCCTGGCGCAGGACGTGGTCGAACGCGGCGCGGTCAACCCGGACTTCCTGCCCGAGGACCAGGTGGACACGCCACCGGGCGAACTGCTCGGGCGGCTCGCCGCCCAGCTGGACCTGCGCGTCGAACAGGAAGCCGGGGACACCGTGGTCTGCCACGGCGACCTCTGCCTGCCCAACATCGTCCTCGACCCGGCCACGCTGACGTTCGCGGGTTTCATCGACCTCGGCCGGCTGGGCAAAGCCGACCGTTACGCGGACATCTGCCTGCTGCTGGCCAACTCGCGGGAAACCTGGGACGGCGAGGACGCGTCGGTCGCAGCCGACGAGGCCTTCGCGCGGGACTACGGCATCACCCTCGACCACGCCCGCCAGGAGTTCTACCTGCACCTGGACCCGCTCACCTGGGGATAGGACCACCCTGCCGCCGCCGGGGCGCAACCGGCGACGGCAGAGCGGTGCCCGCTACCTCCGGGTGGAGGCGGTCTTGGCCAGTTCCTCCCAGATCACGGACGCCGGGTGCTTGTCGAGCGCCAGGCGGTTGCTGGTGACGGCGATCGTGAGCCCACGGGAACGGTCGGTCCCCGCCATCGAGCCGAACCCGCCGTACGCGCCCGCGTGGCCCTGCCAGGTACGGCCCGCCGCGGTCGTCGGCGAGGTACCCATGCCGTACGGTGCGTTGCCCGACTGCGGCGTCGGCTTGGTCATCATCTGCACGGTCTCGGGTCGCAGCAGAGTCCCGCGTGTGAACGCCGCGTCGAGCACCAGAGCCGCGCCTGTGGCGGTACCGGAGAACGCGCCGTCGGTGAACGGAAGCCCGTACAGATCGGTCGGGATGCCCGTCGCGCCGTACGCCGTGAAGAAGTCCTCCAGCGTCCCGTCTGCCAGGCGCGTGTAGCCGTGCGAGAACCGGCTCAAGGCCCGCTGGGTGCGCTCCATGGTGAGGATGTCGTCGGTGATCGGCACCTGCGGCGTGCCCGCCCGCCGGAGGAAGTTCCGGTAGGCCCGCACCAGCGCGGCGTCGCCGCCCGCGACCTTCGCCAGGACGTGTCCCAGGATGATGTACCCGGTGTTGGAGTACTCGAACTTCTTGCCGGGGTCGACCGGCTGGCGGATACCGGCGTTCAGCATCTCGAAGGTGTACGGCCGGTCGGGCTTGTACTGGTCGCCCGGCGGGAACAGCGGCGCAGTCGCCGGATCCCCGTACAGGTCCGGGTACCCGGCGGTGTGCGTGAGCAGCATCCGGACCGTGACCACGCGCGAACCGGCCACCTCGTCACCGACGTAGGCGGCGATCGGCTTGTCCAGGTCGAGCACCCCGTTCTCGACCTGGTGCAGCACGAACGTCGCCAGGATCAGCTTGCTGAGGCTGGCGTACGAGAACATCGTCTGATCGGTGACCCGCTTCGCCGGGTCGTTGATGGCCTTGCCCCGCTTGCCGGACCACACGACCCGGCCGTCGCGGACCGCCACGGCCTGCACACCGGCGTCCCCGAACTGCGACGCCGCCCGTTCCAGCGCCTCATCCATCCGTTTCCCGAGGTCGTTGCCGGGCGTCGCGGCCGCTGTGGTCGGCACGACGACCGCCATGCCGACGGTCAGCGCCAGAAAACCCCGCCACATTCTTCGTTTCATGGTTCCTCCCTGAGTTCCATTGTCCGCACATCTGTGGTGACCGACTCGAGGGCACCCCGGTCGACGACCGCACCGCTGCCCGGCCCCGCCGGGACCTCGATGCAGCCGTCGGCCAGTTCGAACGGCTGGGTGATGTCGTTGGTGTAGTAACGGCTGGTCGCCGAGATGTCGGCGGGCAGCGTGAAGCCGGGCAACGCGGCGAGGGCGAGGTTGGCCGCCCTGCCGACCCCTGTTTCGAGGACACCGCCGCAGAACACCGGCACGCCCTGCGCCCGGCACAGGTCGTGGATCGCTCTCGCTTCCAGGTAACCGCCGACCCTGGCGGGCTTGATGTTGACGACGTCGGCGGCGCCCAGCGCGAGGGCGGTGGCCGTGCTCGCCAGGCCGGTGATCGACTCGTCGAGGCAGACCGGGGTCGTGATCCGCCCGGCCAGCCGGGCGTGGGCGACCAGATCGCCGGCGGCGAAAGGTTGTTCCAGCAACAGAAGGCCGAACTCGTCCAGCGCGCGCAGCACGTGCGTGTCGCCGGTGCCGTACGCCTGGTTCGCGTCGACCTGCAGCAGCAGGTCGTCCCCGAACGCGCGGCGCACCGCCGCCACCGGCTCGAGGTCCCAGCCGGGACGGATCTTCAGCTTGACGCGGCGATAGCCGTCGTCGAGGTAGCCCGCGACCCATTCCAGCAACTCGGGCACGCCGGTCGCGATGCCGACCGAGACGCCCACGGGGATCGGCTTGCGCACGCCACCGAGGTAGTCCACGAGCGGCATGCCGCGGGCACGGAGTTCCGCGTCCAGGATGGCGGTCTCCACGGCTGCCTTCGCCAGCACGTTTCCCGGCACCTGCCGCATGGTTTCGTGCGCGTACGCGGCCGTGATCGGCTCACCGGTGGCCAGCAGTGGCAGCAGCACGTGCTCGATGACGTGTTTGGTCCCTTCGAGGTACTCGCCGAAGAAGATCGGCGCCGGGTCGGCGGCGCATTCGCTCCACCCTTCCCCGTCCGGGCCGATCCACCGCAGCAGCACCAGTTCCCGTGCCGTCTCCACGGCTCTGGACGTCCGAAAAGGACGGACCAGTGGCATGCGCGCGGTATGCAGCTCGACGCGTGCGCCGGTCATCCGCGAACCAGCGTGTAGCAGCCCTCAGCGGTGACACCGGCCGGGCGGTACCCGGCAGCCCAGCTGCTGTCCAGTGCCGCGCGCGCGGCCAGTCGCCACCGCATCGCCTTGGCCGGATCGGACCGGCGCATCGCCTCGATGTCCGGCGGGATCCACGCCAGCACGACCGGACCGGCCGGGTCGCCGGTGACCACCGGGTCGCCCGCGTCGTCGTGGTCGAGGATGCGCGGTCCCGGCTCGCCGTTCGAGGACAGCGGACCGGGAGCGGCCAGGTGCCAGGTCGCGACGAGCCGGTCGGTGTGGTCGTCCCGGTTGACCAGATCACGCATGGGCGGGTAGAAGTCCTTCCGGTAGCCGGTGACGCGGGCGCCGAGCCGGTTGAGGTTGAAGTGCGCGTTGCGCCGCACCAACGGGTCGAACGTCCAGACGATCGTGGTCGCGCCGCGTTCGAGCGCCCACACACGTTGGGTCTGCTTGAGCGCCATTCCGATGCCGCGCCCGGCGTGCTCACCCGTGACAGCCGCGATCAGCGAGTACAGGCTGTCGGAACCAGGCGCTCCCGCGATACCCGCCGTCAGCCCGACACCGACGTCACCGATGAACGCACCGAGAACGCAGCCACCGCAGTGCAACCAGCTCGTCAGCAGATCAGCCGGGATCGGCGGTGCGTCCCGGGGCGCGCCCCACACGTCGGCGAGCATCTCCTCAGCCGCGACGCACTCGGCGACACCCCGCAGTTCCCGTACGGTCACCCCGGATCGGCGAGTGGCCTTCTCGGCCGCGGCGGCCGCGTCCCGCCACGTCAGCTCTGCCGTCATACCAGCCCGCCGTAGATCAGCCGTGTGCCGTCGACCTGGACGGTTGCCCGCCGTTGGCCTGGTCTGGCCAGCGGATCGCGCTCGTCGACCGTCAACGTGAACGCGCGCTCGGAACCGTCGGCAAGCCGCCCGATCCCGCTCACGCTGAACCACCCGCCGGTGGTCTGCAGCCTGCCCAGCCGCTCCGACCGCAGCACACCCATCGGACCGACGACCACGACTGTGCCCGAGGCGACCCGGTCACCGGCGCGCTGGCTGAGCGCGGCCAGCAGAATCGCGCCGCCGCCGTCCGCTGGCCGCACGACTCCCGCCGCACCGACGGCGAGATCCTTGCCGGCGTTCTGCGGGCGCGTGGGCATGCTCGCGGCTCGCCGCAACGCCTGCCCGGCACTGGCACGGGTCGGTTCGCCGTTGGCGAGCGCGAGCTTGCCGTTGACGAACACCCAGCGCACCCCGGCGGAGTACTGCTTCGGATTATCGAACGTGGCCCGGTCGGCGATGGTCTTCGGGTCGAACACGGTCACGTCCGCGGCCATGCCCTCGGCGAGATAGCCGCGGTCCACCATGCCGACCATGGTCGCGGGCAGGCCGGTCATCTTGCGGATCGCTTCCTCCCAGGTCAGCAGGCCACGCTCGCGGACGTACCGGCCGAGCACACGCGGATAGCTGCCGTAGTGCCGCGGATGCGTCTGCGCCGACTCGGTCACGCCACCGTCGGACGAGAACGCGACGAACGGGTCGGTGATGAAGCGGGCGAGATCGTCCTCGGACCCGATGTGCATGACGGCGAGCACGTTCCCGTTGTGCGCGGCGAGGATCCGCATGACCGCCTCACCGATCGTCACGTTCCCGTACTCCGCCATGAACTGGGCGATCGTCTTGTTGCCCAGCTCCGGCGTGGAGACCTTGTCCGGCGTGCCGACGTCGTCGATCACGAACGCGGTGACCTCCGCGTCGATGCGTGGCCGCAGCGCCGGGTCCGCGAAGCGCGCGAGCATCGCCGCGGTGCCACCGTCCTGCGCCCACGCCGGGACGTAGAAGGCGAGCCCGGTCGCCGCGGCCGTGTACGGGTAGACGTCACCGCCCGCGTGCGTGCCGGACGCCCGCGCTTCGCCGAGCAGCCGCAGCATGGTCGCCGACTTGCCCCAGTTGCGCGGCCCGGCGACCTTCATGTGCGTGATCTCGGGCATCAGCCCGGCGGCCTCGCCGATCGCGATGTCCTCTTTGGTCGACTCGACCACGAGGTTCGTCTCGTCGCGCATGTGGTCGGTGAAGAACGCGCGCCACGGGCGTGCGCCGCGTACCACGTCGATGACCTCGTTCGTACGCGCGTAGGACGCGGGCGTGTAGCCCAGCCCACCGGACACGCCCCAAGCGCCCTGGCGCATGCCGTTCTCGATACGCGCGCGCATCTGCGCGGACTGGGCCGCGGTCGGCCGGGTGTCGAGTTCGCCCATCGTGGCTTCCCACACGGAGTTGAACCCGACGTACGGCGCGACGTTGATGCCCTTCTCGTCCTTGTCCAGTCGCCGGAGCTCCTTGTCGATCTCGAACGGGCCGCTGCCGTCCGGGCCGAGTGTCTCGGTGGTGACGCCTTGGGTGAGCGCGCTCTTCGCGCCCGCCAGCGGCGGACCGGTCTCGGTGTGCGCGTGGACGTCGATGAATCCCGGTGTGACGTACTGACCGGCGGCGTCGTACCGGCTGCGCGCGCCGGCCCGGCGGAGGTCACCGACGCGGTGGATGCGCCCGTCCTTGATGCCGACGTCGGCGAACCGGCCGGGTGCCCCGCTGCCGTCGAACACCTTGCCGCCGTGGATGATCACGTCGAGTTCCGGCTTCGGTGACGCGTACGCCGCGGCGGGCGACGACAACACGAGCGTCGCGGCCAGGGCAGCCGCCATCACCTTCATGGTGCGCATTCCTTCTCCTCAAGCACCGAGCCGCGAGTGGTGGCGGCTGTAGAGCACGTACACGGCGAGCGCCAGCGCCAGCCAGCCGCCGAACAACAGGTAGGTGTCGACCGGGAGTTCGTAGATCAGGTACGCGCAGCAGCCGATCGACAGCAGCGGCACCACCGGGTAGCCCGGCACCGTGAAGCCGCGTTCGAGGTTCGGCTCCCGCCGCCGCAGGATGATCACCCCGAGGGAGACCACCGCGAACGCCACCAGCGCGCCCATGCTGGTCAGGTTCGCCAGCTGCTCCAGCGGGACGACCGCGGCGATCAGCGCGACGAACCCGCCGACCAGGACGGTGCCGGTCACCGGCGTGCCGCTGCGCGGCGAGACCCGGCAGAAGACCGGCGGGATGATGCCGTCGCGGCCCATCGAGTACAGGATGCGCGTCTGCCCGTACAGCACGATCAGGATCACGCTGACCACGGAGATCACCACGCCTGCCGAGAACACCGGCCCCGGCCAGCCCGCACTCGTGACCTTCTCCAGGATGGCCGACAGCCCGGCCTGCTGGCCCTCGAACTGGGTCCACGGCTGCGCGCCCACCCCGACCAGCGTCACCAGCACGTACACCGCGGTGATCACCAGCAGCGCGAACATGATGGCCAACGGCAGCGTCCGGCGCGGGTTGCGCACCTCCTCACCGGCCGTGGACACGGCGTCAAGGCCGATGAACGAATAGAAGACCGTGGCCGCCGCGGCGCCGACACCCGCGGCGCCCATCGGGGCGAACGGCTGCAGGTTGCCCGAGTCGAAACCGGTCGCGCCGACCACGACGAACAGGACGAGGATCCCGAGTTTGAGCAGCACCATGATGGTGTTGACCAGGGCGGACTCCCGGGCACCCCGGACGAGCAGCAGGCAGCACAGGCCGACCAGGATCACCGCGGGCAGGTTGACGTAACCACCCGCGCCGGGCGGTGCGGAGATCGCGGCGGGCATCTGGGCGCCGAACAGCCGCTCGGTCAGTTCGTTGAGGTACTGACCCCAGGTGACCGCGATGACCCCGGCGGAGACCGCGTACTCCAACAGCAGGCACCAGCCGACGGCGACCGCGGCGAGCTCGCCGAGCGTGGCGTAGGCGTAGGAGTACGACGACCCGGAAACGGGGATAGCGGAGGCCAGTTCGGCGTAGCACAGCGCGGTCAGCGCCGCCGTGACGGCGCCGAGCACGAACGACAGGATCACCGCCGGCCCGGCCTTGGGCACGGTCGCGTTGAGCGTGAAGAAGATGCCCGTGCCGATGGTGCCGCCGATGCCGATCATGGTGAGCTGGAAGGTGCCCATCGTGCGGCGCAGGGTGCCCGGCCCTGCCTCGCTGCCGAACGCGTCGACTGGCTTGCGCCTCAGCATCTGGTGACGAAGCGACACACCGGTTGGCAAAGTGGCCTCCTTGGCGTTCCCCCGGAGTGCTGCCATTCTGGATTTCACCGGACGCCCCGTCGTTGGCGGAACTGCCTATACTTCGCCGGTGCGGATGACGGAATCGCCAAACGCCGGCGGCACCAGCGAGGAGCTCTACGCCCTCGCCGACGCCATGGCGGCGGTGATCGGCGGTTCCGTGTCGATCGAGGACCTCGACAACCGCGTGCTGGCCTACTCGTCGATCCCCGAACAGCGCATCGACGAGCTGCGCCGCAGGGGCATCCTGGACCGCCGCGTCCCCGACGAGCCCGACCAGCCCGAACAGCAGCGGCAGTACCGGCAGGTCCTGGCCGCGACGGGAGTCGTGCGGCTGCCGATCCTGGCCCCGGACGAACTGCCCCGCGCGGCCGTGGCCATCCGGGCGGGCGAACGGCCGCTCGGCACGATCTGGGCGATCGAAGGCGCCACGCCGATGGACGCGACGGGCGAGTCCGCCCTGCTCGACGGCGCCCGGCTGGCCGCGACACACCTGCTCCGGCACTGGGGAGCCGCCGAACTCGACCGCCAGTCCCGCGAGGACGCGCTCCGCGGCCTGCTCGTCGGCGACGGCACGACCAGCGAAGCACGCGTCCGCCTCGGGCTGCCCGACCCGCCTCGGCTGACTCTGCTCGCCTTCGCCCCGGTGGGCTCGTCGCCCCTCGACGCCCGGCTGAGCACGGCCACGGCCCGGCACTGGGCGGCGGTGTCAGCGGAAGCGGCGACAGCCACGATCAACCGGACCGTGTACGTCCTGCTGACCGACGACCCACCAGCCACCGCCCGCCGCCTGGCAGAACGAGCAGTCGCAGCCCTCTGCAGCACCTTGGACGCCCCCGTGCGCTGCGCGCAGAGCCGCACGACCAACGACATCACCGAGATGCCCGCGCTGCGCACCGAAGTGGACGGCATCCTACGCGTGACAACCGCCGATCCGGGTGGGCTTGCCGTCGCGGCACTTGGTGACGTCCACGCGAGCGTGCTGCTGACCCACGTCGCCGACGAACTGGCCCGCCACCCGAACCTCCGCCACCCGGGGATCGAGGCGATGCTCGAACACGACCGCACCCGCCGCACCAACTACGCGGCCTCAGTGACCGCGTGGCTGGACGCCGCGGGCAACATCGGTGAAGCCGCACGCAGGCTGACCGTGCACCCCAATACGCTGAAATACCGCCTCCGCCGCGTCCACGACCTGTTCGGAGTGGACCTCTTCGGCCACCCCGACGACCGCCTCTCCTGCTGGCTCCAGCTCCGCCTCTAGCCGAGTTCCTCGTTGGCCGACTGCCGGTCACCCGAGGTTCCACTGCTGTAGCCACGACGTGCCGCAGCGCTGAACCGTCAGCGACGCCGACGCCGGTTGCAGGCACCTGCTGAGGTCCGCGGCCGAATGGATTCGGCTCCAGAGCAGTCCACCTTCCTCACCCAACGGCTCGACGACCCACTGTTGATCCGGCAGGCCGGTACATGCCAGCCAACGCACCTGGGGCGCCGAACCGAGACACCGCCCGGACGGGTCGGTGACGACGTTCGTACACCCGTGCGCGGATCGCTGCGCCGCCGACAACGTCACCTCCAGGGGCAGGTAGTCGCCGGACTCGTGATTGCGCAACCGCCGCCGGGAACGGTCGGCACAGGACTGCTCTCCGATTCCCGGGTAGGGGCGGATCTCCCATTCGAATGCCTTCTCCGGCAGGCAGGGAGCCTGGACGAGGGTGATGGACTTCGGGTCGGGGTCGGCGAACGCCAAGCACCGCTTCGTGTTCTCGTTCTCGACGACCACCACGTCGCGGACGTGACCGAGCACCCGGCGCAGCCGCCAGCGTTGCCTGCTGTCCTGCGGCTTGCAGGTCTGGAAGCGCTGGTGCTGCCCCGGCGCGCCGTCCGTCGCCAGGCACAGGCCGGACTTGATACTGCTGCGGATCATCCAACCCGGCGGCTGTGGCACGAGCACGACCGTGTGTCCCGGGTCGCTGTCCGGCTCGGCGCAGTCCCACTGGTAGACACCCGCGCCGACGTACTCGGCGTCGCTCTCGTTCGTCTGGCTGTAGATACCGTTCCTCGCGATGCACTTATGGGAACGCTGGTTGACCACCTTCGCCACGAACTCGCTTCTCACCGGGTAGTCACCACCGACGACTCTGCCGGTCGTGACGGTTCGCGCGTCCCCGGTGAGTCCCGCGGCCAGCAGAAGCGCCGCGACGGCGAGCGCGGCCACGGGGCTCCTCCGGGTCGCGGGCTCCAGCAGGGGATATGGGTTGTCGGGCAGGCTGACCCAGCCGGTGGTCACGGTTTCCTTCACCCGCACTGCGACGGGCCGGTACCTACGCGGATCGAGCGCGGCGCTCTGGGAGACGATCTCGTCGTGGAACCACTGCGAGATGACCAGCACCAACACCCCTGGCGAGGCGGCGAGTGCGGCTTTGACCGGAGGTGCGTCGAGCAGCCGGGCGGCGCGCACGACGGCGTTCCCGGTGAAGCCGGTGCTGTCGAAGCTCAACTCGCCCGCGTGCACGACCATCCGCAACCTGAACCGCGACTTCTCCGCACTGGTTGCGTTGTGCGTTCCCAGCGCCCGGGCCACGGCAGTGGGCAGCACTTCCACATACGGCGCCTTCGGCTCGCCGGGGCCCACGATGAGCAGGCCGTCACCGCGGTCCTCGACACGGCAATCGGTCCACGAGATGCCGGCGGCCCGGAACGCCTGCTTCATGACGGTCAGCAAGCCGTCGCGCACCGCGAGCTGATCGGCCCACGCGCTCACGGCGCCGAACTTCTCGATGTCCACGTAGACGATCGTCCGGTGCACAGCGACCGGTGAGATGCTCATGCGCCACGGTAGTGAGCCGACCGCGGCGCAGAGGATCGCCTGATCGGGTACTTGCTGTCTGTACCCGTTCGCCGGTTTCGTGGCGGCACCGTCAGCCTGATGGCTTGCGTCACCTTTCGCCAACTCCCGTCGCCGATCGCGTGACATACCGCGAAAATGCGGCTTTTGGTCTGGTGAAACCCTTGTCGCGCGGGATGAGATCGCGACCGCTGCAGGTCAGGTTGCTTTCAGCACGACGAGAAAACGCCTGCGGACCAAGCGGGCCGTCGTCGGTGAACGCCTAGCGCCCCACCGCCGACAGGCACGCTCTTGAAGCACGGTGCCGCGCCGCCTCCTGATGGGGCGGGCGCGGCTCAGCGCGTCGGGTGAGCGGGCTTCAGGCGACGCCCGCGGCGATCAGCTGCTGCCAGATCTGACCCTGGTCGACGACCTCGACTTCGAGTTTCTCGGCCTTGGTGATCTTGCTCGCGCCGACGTCCGCGCCGGTGATGAGCATGTCGGTGCTGGCGGACACCGACGACGCGGCGGTGGCGCCTGCTTTCTCGCACAGCCGCTGGAAAGTGGGGCGGGGGACTTTCTCGCCCGTGCGCGGGTCGCTGATCGTGCCCGTGATCACGACTGTCTTGCCCGCCAGCGGCGCGTCGGCTGCGACGACCGGTGGGAGGTCTTCGTCGCGCACGTCCAACGAGACCCCGTTGTCCCGCAACCGTTCGAGCTCCGGCCGCAACCGGGCGAGGTGCGCGGTCAGCGAGGCGGCGACCTTCGGACCGATGTCCTCCACGGCGACGAGCCGTTCCTCCCCGGCGTCCGCGACCTCCTCCAGCGACCCGAATCCCGCGCGGCACAACCGGGTCGCCGTGCCCTCCGAGGCCATCGGGATGGCCAGGCCGATCAACGCGCGGCGCAGCCCGACGACGCGGCTGGCGTCGATCGACTCGATCATGCGCGTGGCCGAGACCTCGCCGATCCGGTCGAACTCCAGCAACGTCTCCTTGGTCAGCAAGTAGAAGTCCGACGGGTTCTCCAAGTGCCCCGCCTCGGCGAGCCGCTCGATCCACATCGGACCGACGGCCTCGATGTCCGCCGCCGCGCGCGAAGCCCAGTGCACCAACCGCCGCACGGTCTGCGCGGGACAGGAGACGTTGGTGCAGAAAAGTTCGCGACTGTTTCCCTGCTCGGTCACGGGCTGCCCGCACGACGGGCACGCGGCGGGCGGCACGATCTCGCGCTCGGCGCCCGTGCGTTTCGACGCGTCGAGCACACCGGCGACGAACGGGATCACGTCACCGGCGCGGCGCACCAGCACGGTGTCGCCGATCCTGATGCCACGGGCGCGGATGACCTCCTGGTTGGCCAGGGTCGCACGGGTGACCGTCGTGCCACCGACGAACACCGGCTCGAGCTGGGCGACCGGCGCGATCTTCCCCGTCTTGCCCACGTCCCACAGCACGTCGGCCAGGATCGTGGTCTTCTCCTCGGCGGCGAACTTGTACGCCAGCGCGCCGCGGGGCGAGCTCGACCTCGTCCCGGCAGCGGCGAACGCGTCACGGTTGGCCAACCGCAACACGGCGCCGTCGAGGTCGTAGTCGAGTTCGTTGCGCTGCTGCTCGATCGCTTCGATGACCTCCTGCGCCGCGCTCGCGTCGGCACAGTGCCGCATGTCGGCCGCGGTGAACCCGAGTGTGCTCAGGCCCTCGGCGAGGTCCGCCGCGGCATCGTCGGTCGAGGTGTCCAGGTCGAAGGCGAAGAACTGCAGGCGCCGCTCGGCGACCGTGGCCGGATCCTTGGCACGCAGGGTGCCCGCGGCGGCGCCACGCGGGTTGATCAACGGTTTGTCCGGGTGCGCGGTGTTGTACGCGGTGAACGTGGACCGCAGCATCACCGCCTCACCACGCACCTCGACACGTCCTTGAGCGGGGATGCGCGGCGGCACGCCGTCGATCAAGGCCCGCGTCAGGATGGTCACGTCGTCGCCCGTCGTGCCGTCGCCGCGGGTGATCGCGCGGCTCAACCGGCCGTCCTCGTAGACCAGCGCCAACGACAGGCCGTCCAGCTTCGGCATGACCGCGACGGGCTGGCCGGGGAAACGGTCGAAGAACGCCACGACCTGCTCGGGTTTCGTGGCCTTCTCCAGCGACAGCATCGGCCGCGAGTGCCGGATCGGCGCGTGCAGCACGGACGGCGCGCCCACCTGGTCGAGCGGGTTCGGATCGGGCGCCAACTCCGGGTTGGCGTCGATCAGCGTCCGCAGCTCGTCCTCGACCGCGTCGTACTCGGCGTCCGCCACCAGCGGCGAACCCCGGTAGTACGCGTCGCGCAGCACCATCACCCGGTCGGCGAGTTCCTGGATCTTCTCCCCAGTGTTCACAGCGCGAGACGCTACCGGTGCCCACCGACAGTCTCGTGCGTCCGCGGGTCACCGTGTCGTGCGTTGCGGGGATTTAAAAGATTGACGCAGGCCGGGCGCTGGGTGATCATTGGTCCACGCGAAGCGCAGAAGGAGTGGTCATGGCGGCGACGTGGGATCGAGCGGATCGGGACTGGTTCCCGGATTTCGCGATCGCTGCCGCGTGCCCGCGCCGAGGATCGCGCGGATTCGTTCTTCTGGTGCCTGACCTGCGAGGTCTCCCCATGACGTGATCAACGTCGTGACCGGGAGCCGTCCGTCGGGAAACCGACAAGGGCGGCTTTTTTCATGTTTTTCCATTGTTGTGCGAATCGGCGAGCTGGGGAAGCGGAATGGCCTCCAAAGCCGTTTGCCAGGGGGTTCGAGTCCCTCCGCCGGTGCTGGTGTGGATATGTGTTCCACCCCTGCTCACGTGGCCCAGTGGCTAGGGCAGCTCCCTGTCGAGGAGACGATCGCGGGTTCGAGTCCCGTCGTGAGCGCGTGCCAGGTGCCGACCAGGTGCCCGGCAACGTCCTGTAGCTCAGGTGGCAGAGCATCCGTTTGAAGCGCGGATGGCCCAGGTTCGAGTCCTGGCGGGACGGCTGTGGCCGAAGCCGAAGCGGACGAGGCCCGGACTGGAGTCCGGGCACCAGTCGGTGTGAGTCCGGACGGTCACACCGTCGCCTTCGACCGACACCCCGGCAGCCACAGTGCGCGTTGGGTTGGGCTTCGCTTCCCGGCTTGCCGCCGCGGGCTGTTCTGTGCTTGCGCGTGAGCTACCTCAAGCTGCCTACTGCTCGGGGTGTCGGCCAGGACCGAGCCTGCGGAGATCGCTAGTCCTCCCGGCGCGCGAACACGAATGCCTGCGGTTTTTCGCCCGGATCGAGCATTGTGTACGCCTCCACCTTGAAACCGCTGTCGCGCAGCCAATCCGATACCTGATCGGGCTGGCGGCGGTGGATGTGCACCTTCATCGGGTGGCCGCCGTAACCCTCGGTCTTCAGCCGCGTCGAGTCGCCCACGTGGAACAGCAGTTGCAGGGGCCCACCTGGTCGTAGGACGCGGTGGAAGTGGTTGAGCACCACCTTGACTTCGTCGTCCGGGATGTGGATCAACGACTGCCAGGCGATCAGGCCGGTCACCGAGGCGGCCGGGAGGGCGAGGTCCGTCATCGAGCCCACCTCGAACCGCACGCCGGGGTGGGCTCGCCCGGCCACGTCGACCATGCCGGGGGAGAGATCCACGCCGAATGCTTCCAGACCGAGTGCGTGCAGGTGGGCGGTGACCTCACCCGGTCCGCAACCGACGTCGACCACTGGGCCACCACCGGCTGCCTGCACACTCTCGGCGAACATGGCCAGCGCGGTGCGAAGGTACTGATCCTTGGTGATCGCGCCACGTACGAGGGCGGCGTAGTCAACCGCGACCGTGTCGTACGAGGTTTGGGTATCGGCTAACCACGTCACGGCGCGGCACACTACTCCATGCTCACGACGCCGTGGCACTTCCCTGTCGCCTGGGGCGGGCTCCCGTGTACACGCCGGTCAGTCGCAAGCGCAGGCCTGGTTCGCGGTATTCCTCCAACGCGTGCGCTGTCCAGCCGATCATCCTGGCGACGGCGAAGATCGCCTCACCGGCGTCCGGGCGCATGTCATACGTGTGCATCACGGCGGCCAATGCCAAGTCCACGTTCGGGAAGCCACCTCGGCCGCGCCGCAGTTCTCCCACCACGGTGTCCACTACGGACAACACCGGTGCCGCGCGGGGAACTCGGCGCAGCAGGTCCAGCAGCAGGTCGGCGCGGGGGTCGCGGTTCTCGTAGAAGCGGTGACCGAAACCCGGCACGGTTGTGCCGGTTCGCAGCTGTTCGGACAGCGCCGCCATGGGGTCCACCAGCGCGTCGGCCAGGAACCGGTGAGCGAGAGTGCTGGCGGCTCCGTGGTAGTGGCCGTCGACCGCGCCGAGACCGGCCGAGATCACCGCGTACAGGTGCGCATGGGCGCTGGCGGCCACTCTCGCGGCTACTGTGGACACTGCGAGGTCGTGGTCCGCCAACAGGACCAGCGCGGCATTCAGCAACTCCGGGTTGGCCTCGGCCGCGCCCAGGGCGGGCCACAGCCGGGCGGCGAGGCTGTCGGCCTCCGCGGAGCCGATCGCGTCGACCAGGGTCCCGATCAACGTTCGCGCGGCGGTCACGATCGCTGATGCCGACAGGTCGAACCGCATCGGGTCCGCACATCCGAGCGTCGCCACGGCCACGCGGAGCTGATCCGTCAACCGGGCGGAAGGCGGCAGCACCCCGACCGACGACTTCGCGAGGGCGACCATGTCCGGCGGCGCGGGGAACGGCTGTCCGGCGAGCTCGCCGGTCCACAGCAATCCCGCCACGGATTCCGCCGCGTGCGAGACCGCGAGGTCGGTCGCCCGGTGGCCTCGGTAGTACAGCGCGTCGTCTTCCAGCAGGGTCAGGTCGGTGCGGATGCCCGCCAGTGGCCCCGACGGGCGGCGTGCGTCCCTGCCGCGTGCGGCGAGCTGGTCGACGTCCTCCTGCCGGAACACGCTGCCGCGGCGGCCGGTTGCGCGGGTGCTGGCGAGCTGACCACGGCTGACATACGCGTACACGGTCTCCGGCTTCACGCCCAACTGTCGCGCCACCTCGGCCGTGCTCAGGTAACGCTCGTCACTCGCCTCCGCCATGACCTGGGCCTTTCCCGTGAATATTGACTGAATCAACGTTGACAATACTTGATTGTCGAGTCGAGAGTGACGGAGGACAGAGGGAGGTTGCGATGACAGTCATCGAGGCCCCGCCGGGCCTGCGCGATGTGGTGGTGACCGACACCGAGATCGGCGACGTACGCGGCAAGGAAGGCTTCTACCACTACCGCCAGTACTCCGCGATCGACCTGGCCACCACGAAGACCTTCGAGGAGGTCTGGTTCCTGTTCGTGACCGGGCGTTTGCCGGACGCGGACGAACTCGCCCGGTTCACCGCGGAGGTGGCGGCCCTGAGAGTGCTGCCCGACGAGCTGCGCGCGGTTCTCCCCGCCGTCGCGTCGGCGGGGGAGCGGTTCAACCCGTTGGCAGGGTTACGAACCGCGTTGTCGTTGCTCGCGGCCGAGCGCGGTCTGCCTGCCATGTACGACGTCGACGTGCAACGGCACCGCGCGGACGCGTTGCTGGTGTGTGCGGTGACACCGACGATTCTCGCCGCACTGCACAGGATCCGCGCCGGTTTGGATCCCGTTGAGCCGCGCGCCGACCTGTCGGCGGCGGCGAACTGGCTCCACATGATCAGCGGGGACGAACCCGCCCCCGCCGCGGTCGCCGCGTTGGAGCCGTACCTGATCTCCACCATCGACCACGGCTTCAACGCGTCCACCTTCACCGCGCGGGTCGTCGCGTCCTCCGGTGCTGACGTGGTGTCCGCGATCACCGCGGCGATCGGCACGTTCTCCGGGCCGCTGCACGGCGGCGCGCCGGACCGCGCGCTGGCCACCCTCGACGAGATCGGCACACCGGACCGGATCGACGACTGGATCCGGGCCAAAGTGCTGGCCGGCGAGAAGATCATGGGCTTCGGGCACGCCGTGTACCGCACCGAGGACCCGCGGGCGCGGATGCTCAGGGAGATCGCTGTCGGCCTCGGCGGCGACCTGATCGACTTCGCCACCACGGTCGAACGACGGGTAGTGGAGATCCTCGCCGAGCTGAAACCCGGCCGTGAGCTGCACACCAACGTCGAGTTCCACGCCGGTGTGGTGATGGAGCTGTGCGGCGTCCCGCGTGCCATGTTCACGCCGACGTTCGCCGTCAGCCGGGTGGTCGGCTGGTGCGCGAACGTGCTCGAACAGGCGCGTGGCGGCAAGATCATCCGGCCGTCGGCGCGGTACGTCGGGCCACCGCCCGCCTGATTGCCCCGCCCCGCGCTTGTCGGTGATTTCCTGCTCTGGCATGGTGAAGATGTCTTGGTCGAGCGGGGGACGTGCGTGTGGGGTTCAGCAGGTAGGAGTGCTCTGGCCGCTTTCGTCTCGCTGCTGGCGGTCAGCGGGATCTTCCCCGCGACGGCGTCGGCGATCGTCGGCGGCCAGGAAGTCACCCAGGAGTACCCGTGGGCGGTGGTGGTCGAGCACTCCCGCGGGGCGTGCAGCGGCGCCCTGATCTCGTCCCGCTGGGTGCTGACCGCCGGGCACTGCATCGTCACCGACCGGCCCGACCAGCCCGAGAACGACCCCGGCCTGGAGAACCCGCTCCGCCAGGCTGACGACTTCCGCCTGTTCATCGGGTCGACCGTGCGCTACGAGGGCGAGGCCCGTCGCGCCAACCGGCTGGTCAAGGGGCCGCCGGGCCTCGACGTCGGCCTGATCGAGCTGGACCAGGCCTCGGACAAGGCGCCGGTCCAGGTCGCCGCGCGGATGATGCCCAGCAGCGGGCAGCAGGCGCTGCTGGTCGGCTGGGGCCAGGTCTGCGAGGCCAAGGGCTGCGCGGTGTCCACCATCCTCAAGCAGTTGCCGTTACGCCTGGCCGCGCCCGCGAGCATGGCCTCCGGCAACGAGCTGCTGACCTGGCCGGAGGACGACCCGAACCAGCGCGCGGCCAAGGGCGACTCCGGTGGCCCGGTCGTCTTCCAGAACAACGGCCGGTGGGAGCTGATCGGCACCCTCAGCGGCTCGGGGACGACCGGCGGCGACTCGGCGCAGAAGGGCCTGGCCACCAACGTCTCCACCTTGCACAACTGGCTTGACGCGACCGCCGCGACGACCACGCCGGAAGCCGGCATCTGGACCGTGGAGTTCATCCTCGTGCTGGTCGTCGGTGCCGTGGTCGTGATCGTGGTGATCAGGGCGTTCCGCCGCTCACGCGGGCGCAGGCGGCCGATGACCGGCCCGGCGGCGCCCGTGCAGCGCGCACGTGACGAGGACCTCGAATACCTGGAGCAGTGGGCGCTGCAACGCTCGGGCGTGGAGGCGTACTTCGAACCGGGTACAGCGACGATCGTCGCCACCGTCATGCTCATCGCCGGCGACGGGGAGTGGACCCGCCGCAAGATCGGCAGTCTCGAAGGCACGTTCCGGTTCGGCAACCAGCACGGCATCCCCGTCTACGAGGTCTTCAGGACGGGCTACCCGCAACGCAAACGGGACTACGACGAGCGGTCCAGACGCCCGAAGACCCTCGGCTGAGCCTGGTGGTCCCGCAGGGACAGGGGCGACAGCTCGGTGTAGCCGGTGCCCTGCCCCGACCGCGCCCAGACCGTGCCGCCGCAGTCGACGCCTTCGGCTGACAGCAGCCGTTTGACGACCTTGAACGTCGACGTCCGCGGCAGTTCGGGCAGCACGCGGACGTACTTCGGCACCTGCTTGGGCCCGAGGTCGGGCTGCCGGGCCAGGAACCGCCCGAACTCGTCGGGGTCGATCGGCGTTCCGCCGGTGACGATCGCGGCCATCACCTGGTCCCCGGTGATCGGGTCGGGCACCGCGTAGACGGCAGTGTCGGTGATCGCGGGGTGCCGCGACAGGATCCGCTCGATCGGTGCCGTGCCGAGGTTCTCCCCGTCGACCCGCAGCCAGTCGCCGAGCCGGCCCGCGAAGTAGGCGAACCCGTCCTTGTCGGCGTACGCGAGGTCGCCGGTGTGGTATCGCCCGCCGCGCAACCGGTGCGCGTCGGCACCGGGGTCCCGGTAGTACCCGGCGAACCAGCCGGCACCCGCGGTGTTCACCAGTTCCCCGACGGCTTCGGCGGCGTTGACCAGGCGCCCGTCGGCGTCGAATTCGGCCGGTGGGCAGGGGTGGCCGGTGTCCGGGTGCAGGATGGCCACGTCGTCGGCGGGCCTGCCGAGTGAGGTCGGCGGTGTGCCCGGGGTGCGCGCGAAACCCACGCCGCCTTCGGTGGAGCCGAACGCGTCGACGACCGTGCACCCGAACCGCTTCTCGAACGCGGCCAGGTCCGCGCTTGCTCCCTCGTTGCCGTAGACCAGGCGCAGCGGGTTGTCCGCGTCGTCGTCGCGTGGCGGTGTCGCGACCACGTAGGACAGTGGTTTGCCGACGTAGTTGGCGTAGGTGGCACCGAACCTGCGGACGTCGGGCAGGAACCCGGAGGCGGAGAACCTGCGCCGCAGCGCGATGTTCGCGCCTGCCGCGAGCCCGGCGGCCCACCCGGCCATGATGGCGTTGGAGTGGAACATCGGCATCGAGACGTACGCCGTGTCCGACGCGGACAGTCCGAACCGGTCGGCGAGCATCCGGCCGGGGAACGCGATCTTGCCGTGGGTGCACCGGACGGCTTTCGGGTCGCCGCTGGTGCCGGACGTGAAGATCAACATCAGCAAATCAGTCGCGTCCACTGTAACGGGTTCTAGCGGTGCTTCGAGCGGCGTCCGCCACGTTTCCAGCTCGTGGACGACGGCCTCGCCGAGATCCAGTCCGTCGAGCAGGGACAGGTACTTCCGTTCGGCGAGAACGAGCTGGCAGTCCGCTAACCGGATGTCCCTGGCTAGCGCGTCGCCTCGGCGAGTGGGGTTGAGCCCGGCCAGAACCGCGCCCGCGAACGCGCAACCGCCCAGCAGGAACGAGAATTCGGGCACGTTGTCGGCCAGGATGCCGACGTGGGGTGGTTCGTCCCAGTTCAACGCCGTGCGCAGGGCGGCGGCGTGGCCGGCCGAGAGCCGGACGTGCTCGGCCCACGACCAGGCGCGGTCCTCGAACCGCAGGCCGGTTCGCTCGTTGCCCGCCTGGGTCAGCAGGAGGCCGGTGACTGTCGGCACGTTCATCGACGCCTCCACGCTGACTGAAGAATTAGAACGTGTTCTATCTATACCATCAGTTCGGTCCGCGGCCTAGACGTGCGCACGCGGCGGCGACCAGCAGGGCTGTGCAGCCACCGAGCACCATCACCGCTGAGGGTGAGGCGTGGTCCACCACGGCTCCGCCGGCCAGTGCCCCGAGGCCGATCGTGGCTTGGAACGACGAGGTGAACAGGACCGACGCCGCTTCCGGTGTGTCCCGCGCGGACTGCGTGAACCATGTCTGCGAGCACACGGGCACGGCGCCGTAGGCCAGTCCCCACACGACCAGCAGGGCGACGGCCCCGGCCGGTGTCGTGCCTGCGACCGGGAGGAGCAAGGTGGCCGCCGCCAGCAGCCCGGCGCTGATCCCGAACGTCGCACGCGGGTACTGGGCGGCCCTGGTCCCGGCGAGGAAGTTGCCTGCGATGCCCGCCGCGCCGTAGACCAGCAGTATCACCGTGATGGTTCCGGACGACACATGCGTCACCTGCTCGAGGAACGGTGTCACGTACGTGTACGTGCCGAAGTGCGCCAGAACCATCAGGAACGTCACCAGCAGAGCCGCCCGTGTGCTCCTCCGCCGCACCATGTTGCGCAGCACGCTCATCCGTGTGACCTGCTCGGCGGGCAACCGCGGCACCACAACGGTGATCGCCACGAGCACCAGGCCCGACAACGCGGCCATGACGACGAAAGCCGTGCGCCAACCGGCGATGTCGCCGATGAACGTCCCGGCCGGGACACCCAGGACGGAACCGAGCGGCACGGCGGCGAAGATCACCGCGGTCGCCCGCGCGGCCGAACCCGGCGGCACGAACCGTTCGGCCAGACCGGCCGCGATCGACCAGAAACCACCGATCGTGACCCCCACCAGGACGCGGGAGACCAGCACGGCCCAGTAGCCCGGCGCCGCGGCGGCGATGACGTTGGCCAGCGTCAGCACCAGCATGAACGCCCGCAGCATCCGGCCGCGGTCGACACGGGCGGTCGCCACCGTGACGATCGGGGCGGACGCGGCCGCGAGCAGCCCCGGCATGGTCATCATCAGCCCGGCTGTTCCGTCCGAAATAGACAGATCGGCGCCGATCGACGTCAGCAGGCCGATCGGCAGGATCTCGGTCGTGACGATGGCGAATATACCCAGCATCACCGAGACGACCGCGAGCCAACCACCCCGGCGGGTGTTGGTGACTGTGAGTGCTGACATGGCTCCTCGGCTGGTGTCGATCAGCGGGTACCGGGCAAGTCCACCAACTTCCCGGCGCCGTGGCTGGCGGATTCCGGTCACCACCGTGATGCCGTGACGGCTAGATTGGGATCGTGGACTTCGACGAGATCGTGATCAGGACGGACCGTCTCGACTTCCCCGCGCTCACCGCGGGCGAGGGGCCGGTTGTGGTGTGCTGGCACGGGTTTCCCGACCATCCGGCCACTTTCGGACCGCTTGCCGAGCACCTGGTCGCCGCCGGGCGCCGCGTGGTGGCGCCATTCCTGCGCGGGCACCACCCGGCGACCGTGGACCGGATGCCGTACACCGACAGCATCACGCTCGCCGCGGACGGAGCCGCGGTGGCGGAGGCGTTGTCACCCGATGCCGGGGTGGACATGATCGGGCACGACATCGGCGCGGGCGTGGTGGGCAGGTTGGCGGCCGTGTGGCCGGAGCGGGTGCGGCGCGCTGTGACCATGGCCGTGCCGCCGCCCAAGGCCATCCCGCCGATACTCCGGGATCCCGCGCAGCAGCAACGGTTGTTCTACATGTGGCTGTTCCAGCTGCCAGGCCTGGCCGAGACTGTGCTCGAAGCCGACCGGGCGCTCGTCGACTACCTGTGGGCCACGTGGTCGCCGGGCCTGGAGATCGGCGACCACCGCGCGAACGTGCACAAGCTCTACGGCGACCCCCAGGTGATCCGCAACGCGCTGCGGATCTACCGCGGCAACTTCGACACAGCGCTGCACGACCCCGACTTGGCCGAACTGGCTGGGAAAACCGAGAACCCGGCGACGATTCCGCTGCTGGTGCTGGCCGGGGAGGACGACGGGTGCATCCCACCCGAGTTCTTCGCGGGCGCCGAGAGCGGCCTCGCGCCCGGTTCGTCGGTCCGCGTCGTCGCGGACGCGGGGCATTTCATGCAGCTCGACCAACCGGCCGAGATCGCCAGGCTCTCGCTGGAGTGGTTCGACCAGCCGTGACCAGTGCCGTGCCTGTCACTCCCCTGGGGAAATGGGCAGGCGCGGCCGGTGGCTGTGGCCGGATCCGCGGTATCGCACTGTCTCTTTAGGACGTTTAGCGATGGTCGTCGCCGCGCGGACGAAGGCGGCGACAACCGGCGAGCGGGAGCTCCGCGGCCAGGCCACGGTGAACGAGGTCGCTGACGTCCCGGTAGGCGACACCCGGCCGCGGGTGCCGGTCGGCCACCGAGACCGGCGGGAACCAGACGACGCTGCCCAGTTCGGTGCGGTGGAAGATCTGCGCCGGACCGAGGTTCGTGCGCCGGTTGCCCTGCCCGGCGGCCTCGTCGCCGTCCGGAGCTCATGGCCCGCCAGGTCGGCGAGGCCGAGGTTTGCCCGCCTGCCAACGGATCCGCGGCCCGCGTGTGTGGCTCGCTGGGCGGCTGCGCCGTCCAGCGCGTGGTCGGACACGTCTAGGCTCGTCGCCACAGTCCCGTGCGCACAAGGAGTTCACCCGTGCCGCCAACCGCTCGAGAAGCCCTGACCGCCATCGCCGAGCTACTCGCCCCTGGCAATCCGGACGTCACCGACCGGGTGGTGCACGCACACTCCGACCCCGACTCGTATCTGCGCGCGCACGCCGATCAACTCGACGAACGGGGTATCGACGAGCCCATCCCGAACCTCGCCCGGATCGCCCTGGTCGACGCGCTCACCGGCCACGGCCTCCTCGCCGAGGTGGACTGGAAGGAGGACGCGGACGAGATCGTCGCCCAGCTCAAGCGGCTGCGTTCCAGCCCGGCACAGCCCGGGGCCTGGGTCTGGTTCACCGGCGGCACCGGGCTGGACACGTACGGATTCCTCGAACTGGCAGGCAGCGAACTCCACGCCAGGGGCACCGCACTCGCCGTCATCGACATCGAATCCGACTGCTACCCGCTCGTGCTGCTCCCGGCCGACCAACTGACTGGCCAGCAAAGCGGTCACCTGGTCCACGTAGGTCCGGGCGCTCGGCTGCCAGTCCCGGACAGCCGAGTCCAGCGCGGTGGCGAACTCGCCCAGCTCGCCGCCGCCGCGGGGTTCACGGCCGAGCCGGTCGGATGCCACCCCCAGGCCATGACCCGTACACGATCCGGTCATCGCGACAGATGAGGCTGCGCGCATGCGTTGGTTGATATCAGTGCTGGTAGCGGCACTTGTCCTGATAGGCATCACGGCACCCGCCTCGGCGGCACCGGACGGCACGCTGGCACTGGCGTCGACCGCGCTGCGTGCCGGGGAGCCGATCACGGCGACCTACAGCACGCCCCGGCCGCACGCGAAGAACTGGCTCGGCCTCTACTCCGACCCGGGCAACGGCCCCGTGGACGAGAAGTACGTCGGCCCGTCGACGGCGTGGACCTACCTCACCGCGGGCAGCGGCACGGCGACACTGCCGACCGACGGCCTGGAACCGGGCGACTACATCGTTTTCGCCCTCGCCCAGGACGGCTACCAGTGGCTCGCGGCGCCGGTGAAGCTCCGGATCGCCGGCAACGCGCCGCTGCACTTCGTCACCGAAACGTTCGACCTGCGCAACGCACGCGCCCTCACCCCGTACCAAGCGACAGTGCGCGGCGTCGTGCGCGGGGACACCGACGGCGTGACGTTCCGCGAGGCCGCCGGACCGCAGTGGGCCCAGGTGTCGGCTGACGGCTCCGTGACCGGTACGCCCCGGTTGAGCGACGTGCTGCGGCCGTCCCGTGTGCGTGTCGAAGCCCGCAACGCGCGGGGCGAGACGAGCACTGCCACGATCAGCGTCGAGGTCCGGCCGCCGGGACTGAGCCTGGTGCCGGAGTTGAGGACGATGAGCTTCAACCTGTGGCACGGCGGCAGCCAGGTCGACGGCGGCAGGGAGAAGCAGCTCAGCACCCTGCTGAAGTCCGACGTGGACGTGGTCGGTCTGCAGGAGAGTTCGGCGACGTCCACGCGTGAGCTGGCCGAGGCACTGGGCTGGGACTACCACCAGGCGGGCACGGACATCGGCGTGATCAGCCGGTACCCGATCGTCGAACGCAAGCAGCCGGGCACCGGCCCGCTGTCGGTGGCGACACGGGTACGGGTGCGGCTCGACGACCACCAGGACGTCGTGGTGTGGAACGTACATCTGGGCTACAACCCGTACGGCCCCTATGACGCGTGCTTCGGCAAGATGACACAGGAACAGTTGCTGGCCAACGAAGAGCGCTCCGGCCGTACCCCGCAGATCACGGCGGTGCTTCAGGAGATGCGCCCGGACCTGGCGACGGCGTGGCGGACCCCGGTCCTGCTGACCGGGGACTTCAACGCCCCGTCACACCTGGACTGGACACCACGTACCCGCCGCTGCGGGTACGACACGGTCCCGTGGCCGACGTCGGTGCTGCCCGCGCAGGCCGGACTGCGTGACTCCTTCCGCGTGGCGAACCGCAACCCGGTGACCACGCCGGGCACCACCTGGTCGCCGATCTACCCGATCTTCACCGGCGGTTACGGCCACGACTCGCACAAGGGCGAGCCGGAGCCGCAGGACCGCATCGATTTCGTCTACTACGCCGGGCTGCTCGGCGTGACGGACTCGAAGACCGTGGTCGAGGGCAAACCCGCGGCCGTCCCCAACCACCGGGGCAACGCCTGGCCGTCGGACCACGCCGCCGTGCTGACGACGTTCCGGACTTCCGCGTTGTAGGCCCGGTTCGACCAGGCGACGCGGGATCGGCGGCTGGGTGCGTCAGTCGCCGATCAGCCGCCACGCGGTCAGCGCGAGCCGGGCGCGGATCAGCCCGGTCGGCTCGGTGAGCTCGATGCCCAGTCCCCGGCCGATCTGGTCGAGCCTGCGGGCGATGCTGCTGTGATGCCGGTGCAGGACGTCGGCCGCGCGGCGCAGCGAACCCGAGGCGCAGTACGCGTCCAAAGTGTCCATGTCGTCGGGATTGCCTGCCAGCCGGGCGATCGCGGCCACGTCGGCGTTGTCCCGCGCGGCTTCGTGGGGGATCTGGGCGAGCAACGCGAGCGCTCCCAGGCTGTCGTGGGGCACGACCGGCTGGCGTTCGGTGGCGAACCGCAGCGCGGTACGGGCTTGCCGCCACGACTGGTCGGGGCTGTGGGCCGACCCGATCCCCGCGCGCACTCCCGCCGGGAACAGCGCCGGGTCCACTTTGGCGGCCAGGACCACGCCCACGTCGGCCAGCGGTGCCGCTTTCACCGGATGCGCCGGGCAGATCAGGCCGCCGATCTGGTCGAGCGGACGTTCCGACCGCACAGCCACGACACGGATCGGCAGGTCGGGGCCGAATCCCAGCAGCCGCAGCGCCCGTGCGCGTGCGGCCTCGTCACTGCCGGAGCTGATCACCAGCTCGATCAGCGCGGGATCGGCCATGGTCGTGCGGGCCGGTCCGTAGCGTTCGACGACCGCCGCGGCCGCGATGGACAGCCGGTCCAGCAGCAGCTCGTCGAGCGGGGTCGGCTCGCCGGGCCGTTCGAGCCACACCGTGCCGATCTCCTCCTCGTCGAGGGTGATCGCCATCGCGGTGGACGCGGGTGGCGCCGGGTCGGGTACCGGGCGGCCGTCGGGGCTGACGCGGATCACGCGGCCCGTACCGTGCAACCTGATCCCAGCCACGCACTCCGCCAGGCCCGCCGACGCCCTGGCGAGCACCGCCAGGTCCACCCGTCTGCGCATCAGCGTGTCGTAGAACATCACGACCCGGATCGCACCGGCGGCGTGCGAATCCAGCTGCGACAGCCGCTCGACCAGAACCTCCATGACAGCAGCGTAGCGACGATCGGCGCACAACCGGCCGGGAACGCGCGACGGCCGTCGGATGCCCGCGTGCCGGTTCGCGACCAGGATTGCCCCATGGATCCCGAACTCGAAGCCTTCATCAGCCTGCTCCCGCGTGCCGACCTGACCGACCCGGTCGCCGAACGCGAGAACTTCGCCAAGCTGGCCGCCGCGATACCCGTGCCGGACACCTCGAACATGGTGGTCGAGGACCGCATGGTGCCCGCCGATCCCGAGGTGCCCGTCCGGATCTACCGCCCGCACGACGCGCAGGGCGCCATCATCTGGCTGCACGGCGGCGGGTGGGTGATGGGAGACGTGGACACCGAGCACCCGTGGGCCGCCCGGCTGGCCGAGAGCTCCGGTGTGGTGGTGATCTCGGTGGGCTACCGCCTGGCGCCGGAGAACCCGTTCCCGGCCGCGTCCGACGACGCGTACGCCACCCTGGTCTGGGCGGCGGAGAACGCCGCCGAGCTGGGTATCGACCCGGGGCGGATCGCGGTCGGCGGGCACAGCGCGGGCGCCGGGATCGCCGCGGGGATCGCGCTGCGGGCCCGTGACGAAGGCGGCCCCCGGATCTGCTTCCAGCTGCTCAACCAGGCCGGGCTCGACGACCGGCAGGAAACCTGGTCGGCACGCGAGTTCACCGACGTGCCGTGGCTCACCACCAGCAAGGTCACTCAGGCGTGGCAGCACTACCTCGGCGGCACGACTGCCACGGCCTACGCCGCACCGGCACGGGCAACCGACTTGTCGGACCTGCCGCCCGCGCACATCGCGGCAGCGGAGTTCTGCCCGAACCGCGACGACGACATCACCTACGCGCTGCGCCTGCTGCAGGCGGGCGTGCCGGTGGAGCTGCACCAGTGGGCAGGGACGTTCCACGGCTCCCAGGCGATCATCTCCGCCGAGGTGTCGCAGCGCCAGCTCGCCGAACTCGGTGACGTCCTGCGCCGCGCGCTGGCCGGCTGAGGCCGTCGCGGAGCGAGGGGGAACCATGACCACAACCAAAGTGGCCGGGCTGCTGCGCCCGTATGCCGGCGGGTTCGCCGCTGTCGTGATCTTGCAGGTCATCGGCGCCATCTCGGGGTTGGCGCCGCTGCTCGCGGTGGTCGAGCTGGGACGCACGCTGCTCACCCCGCGCCCGGTCGATCACGACCACGTCTGGACCGTCGTGATCCTGGGCGCGGCGGGCTTGTTCGTCCGGCTGGCCGCAACGGCCGCGTCGTCCGGAATCGGGCACCTGCTCGACGACCGGGTGCAGCTGTCGTTGCGCAGGCAGCTGGCCGCGCAACTGGGGCAGGCCCCGATCGGCTGGTTCTCCCGGCGCCGGACCGGCGAGCTGGCGAAGGTCGTCGGCGAGGACGTCAGCGCTGTGCACCCGTTCATCGCCCACACTCCCGGCGAGCTGGTGTCCGCGTTCGCGGTGCCGCTGGTGTCGCTGGTGTACCTGTTCACGATCGACTGGCGGCTCACGCTGATCACGCTCATCCCGGTGGTGCTCGCCGTGGCGCTGGTGCCGTTGATGATGAGGCCCGCCCGGTTGCGTGAGCAGGAGGATTTCGACGCGGGCATGGCACGGATCGCCGACTCCGTCGTCGAGTTCGTCCAGGGCATCGCGGTGGTCAAGGCGTTCGGCGGCGCGGGCCGCGCGCACGGCAGGTTCCGCACGGCGGTGGACGAGTTCGTCACCACTTTCCTGCGATGGGTCCGTGGACTCTCCGGGATCGCCGCCGGGATGCAACTGGCGTTGTCACCGCCGTTCGTGCTGCTGGTGGTGCTGATCGGCGGCACGGCACTGATCACGTCGGGTGAGCTGGCCGCCGCCGACCTGCTGCCGTTCCTGCTGCTGGGGCTCGGCCTGACGGCTCCCGTGGCGGCGCTCGGCCACGGCTTCGACGAGATGCGGGCCGCGCAGCGCGCGATCGGCCGGATCCAGGACGTGCTCGCCGTGCCACGGCTCCCGGAGCCCGCGAATCCGGTGACGGCACAAGGACACCGGGTGCAACTGCGGGACGTCCGCTTCGGCTACGAAGCCGGCCGCGAAGTGCTGCGCGGGATCGACCTCGTGCTCGAACCGGGCACGGTCACCGCAGTCGTCGGCCCGTCCGGCAGCGGGAAATCCACGCTCGTGCAGCTGCTGCCGCGGTTCTTCGACCCGGTTGCCGGTTCGGTCGCCATCGGCGGTGCCGACCTGCGTGATCTGGGCAGCCGACAGCTGTACCGGCTGGTGTCCTTCGTGTTCCAGGACGTCCGGCTGCTGCGCGCGTCCATCGCGGACAACATCGCACTGGCCGCGCCGGACGCCGGGCCGGATGCCGTGGTCCGTGCCGCCCGGCTGGCCAACATCCACGACCGGATCCTGGAGCTGCCACGCGGTTACGAGACAGTTGCCGGCGATGAGGTGAAACTGTCAGGCGGTGAGGCGCAACGAATCGCGATCGCCCGCGCGCTGCTGGCCGACACACCCGTCCTGGTGTTCGACGAGGCGACCGCGTTCGCCGACCCGCACACCGAACAGGCGGTACGCCAGGCGTTGACGACGCTCAAGGGCGACCGGACGATCCTGCTGATCGCCCACCGAATGGAAACAGTCGCCGACGCGGACACTGTGGTGTTGCTGGAGAACGGCACAGTCACCGAGCGCGGCACACCCAGCGACCTGCTGGCGCGCAACGGCAAATTCGCCGAGTTCTGGCGATCCCACCACACGGTGACGGCCGGAGGAGACGAATCCCGATGATCCGAACGCTCCTGCGCGTACTGGGACGTGAACACGCCAAGCCGGTGCGGCGCACAGTCGCGTTGATGACGGCGACCGCGACAGCCGAAGGTCTGTCGTACGCGTTCCTGGTTCCCATCCTGGGTGCGCTGTTCGGGCCGGACCCGGCGGACGCCGTGCCGTGGCTGATCGCGTTCGGCGGTGTGTTCGCTGTCTACGCGATCCTGCGCTACAGCAGTGATCTGTCCGGGTTCCGGGTCGGGATCGCGTTGCTGCGCGGGACCTACCACCGGCTCGGCGGCCACCTGGCCCGGCTGCCCATGGGCTGGTACAGCGCGGACCGCGTCGGCGAGGTGTCCGTGCTGGCAGGCAGTGGCGTGATGCGGGCGATGAGCATCCTCGCGCATCTGTTGTCGCCGTTCATATCCGCCAGCGTGACGCCGCTGACGATCGTCGCCGTGATGCTCGCCTGCAACTGGCAGCTGGGGCTGGCGGCGCTGGTCGCCGTGCCGGTCGTGGCAGCGATCCAGGCCTGGACCGGCCGTGCCGTGGCCGCGACGGCCGCGCGACGAGCCGGACGCGACCACGAGGCCACCGGCCGGGTGATCGAGTACCTCCAGGCGCAGCCGGTGTTACGGGCAGGCGGCCGGACCACCGAACGCTTCCAGGTGCTGGACGACTCATTGCAGGACGTCCAACGCGCTTCCCGCCGCACTGTCCTGTCGGTGCTGCCTGGTGTGGTGGGCCTGACGGTCACCGTGCAGGCGATGTTCACCGTGTTGCTCGCGCTGGGCACGTACCTCGCGCTCAACGGCGGCATCGGTGTGGCCGAGGTGCTGACGATCTTCGTGCTCGCCGCGCGGTGCGCTGATCCGCTGCTGTCGTTGGCGGACATCGGCGGCAAACTCCGTAGCGCGCGTGCCGAACTGGGACGGCTCGACGCGGTGCTGAACACGGAGCCGCTGCCGGAAGCACCTGACCCGGTTCTGCCGGCACAGCACGGCGTCGAGTTCGAGTCCGTCACATTCCGGCACGGCGACCGCACGGTGACCGACACCGTGTCCGTGACTGTCCCAGAAGGACAGAAGCTCGCCGTTGTCGGGCCGTCGGGTTCGGGCAAGAGCACCTTGCTTCAGTTGCTCGCGCGGTTCTACGACGTGGACGCGGGCGCGGTGCGTGTGGGAGGTGTGGATGTGCGTGCCATCGGCACTGAGGCGCTGATGGCCCGGATCGCGATCGTCTTCCAGGACGTGTACCTGTTCGACGGCACCATCGAGGAGAACGTACGCCTCGGCCGCCCCGACGCCGGCGACGCCGATGTCCGGGAAGCCGCGACCGCCGCGCGGCTGGACGAGGTGATCGAGCGACTGCCCGACGGCTGGGCGACCAGCGTCGGCGAAGGAGGCGCGCTGCTGTCCGGCGGTGAACGCCAACGCGTGTCCATCGCACGAGCGCTGCTGAAAGACGCGCCCATCGTGTTGCTGGACGAGGTGACGTCCGCGTTGGACCCGATCAACGAGACAGCTGTCCACGACGGAATCGAACGCCTGCTGGCCGGCCGCACAGTCGTGATGGTGGCGCACCGGCTGCGCACAGTCCAACGCGCCGACCACGTCGTCTTCCTCGACGGTGGCCGGGTCGTGGAACAGGGCACGCACGGCGAACTACTGCGTCAAGGTGGCCGTTACGCGGGTTTCTGGGAGCTCGCCGTGGCGGCTCACTCGTGATGGACGATCGCCACGGGGCAAGGCGCGTGGTAGACGACGGTGTGGCTGACTGAGCCGAGCAGTGCGCGTTTGACGGCTCCCCGGCCATGGCTGCCGACGACGAGCAAAGCCGCGTCCTGCGCGTGTTCGACCAGAGCATGCGCGGGACGGTCCGGCGAGATCACCTGGCGGACCGCGACACCGGGATGTTCGCGCCGGTGCCCGGAGAGTTGCTCGGCGAACAACTCCTCGCCCTTGGCGTGGATGTCCTGCCACGCGTAGTCCCACGTCCGGACCGGCGCCAACGCGTCGAGCGGCAGATCGGACCACGCGTGCACAGCCACCAAGTCGTGCCCGTGACGGTCGGCGAACTCGAACGCGAAATCAACGGCCGCGGTGCTGGTGCCCGACCCGTCCACACCGACGACGACCTGCTTGCCGGACTGTGCATGGGAATGACGCACAACCACGATCGGGCGCGGGTACACCTGCAGCAACTCAGCCGCTGTCGACCCGAGCAGCACCCGGGACATCCCCGACCGGCCAGACGCCCCGATCACCAGGGCGTGGGCCTCGGATGCCGCCTGTACCAGGATTTCCGAGCTCCTGCCAGGCGCAACAGTGGTGGTCACCGCCAGTTGGGGGTATTCCTCGCGGCAGGCGTCGGCCACGCTGTCCAGCGAACTCAGGGTGTGGGCGAGCAGAGCCTGCTGTTCGTCGGCGTTGAACCGGGGCGAGAACCAGCCAGCCGGTGTCGCCGCGATCTCCGGAAGCGCGGGAACGCTGACCGCCTCGACGAGTTCGAGCACCAAACTCCTCGTCGCAGCCTCACGAGCCGCCCACATGACGGCGCGTTCGGCGGCCGTGGAGCCGTCGTGTCCGGCGACGATCGCTTCTGCTGTGGGCATATGTCCCGGCTACCCGCGCTGGGGCCGGATACACACACCGACGTGCTGCACGATCGGCTCCGTCGGGGCATACTGGCCGGCGCGGTCACCGCCAGCACACCGCGGCTGTCCTCCCGCGGCGATCTCGTGACGTTGCTGGGTCCGTGCTCTGAGGCGAGATTTCATGGAAGGAGCGCCGTGACCGGGGCGATCTACCTCGACTACAACGCCACCACGCCCGTGGACCCGGCGGTGACGGACGCGATGCTGCCGTTGCTCACCAGTGCTTTCGGCAATCCGTCGAGCGACCATCACTACGGCACACAGCCACGCGCCGCGCTGACGCGTGCCCGCGCGCAGGTTGCCGCCTTGGCCGGCGCGTCCGCCGAGGAGATCGTGTTCACCGGGTCCGGTTCCGAGGCCGACAACC
Source organism: Kibdelosporangium phytohabitans (assembly GCF_001302585.1). Classification (GTDB taxonomy): domain Bacteria; phylum Actinomycetota; class Actinomycetes; order Mycobacteriales; family Pseudonocardiaceae; genus Kibdelosporangium; species Kibdelosporangium phytohabitans. The sequence continues at coordinate 5,018,187 of NZ_CP012752.1, forward strand.
TCGCTCTGCGCGGTGTGGTCCTGGCCAGCGGCGTGGACCGGCCGCACGTGATCACGCAACGCACCGAGCACCCCGCGGTCCTCCACGCGTGCGAGGCGTTGCGGCGCTGGCACAACGCCGACGTGACCCTTCTGCCGGTGGACTCGGAAGGCTTGGTCGAGCCCGCGGACCTCGCCGCCGCGCTCACCGAACGGACCGTGCTGGTATCGATCATGCTGGCCAACAACGAAACCGGTGCGCTGCAACCCATCGGTGAACTTTCCCGGGTCACGCGCGAACGGGGCGTGCTGTTTCACTGCGACGCCGCCCAAGCCGTGGGAAAGATCCCGGTGGACGTCACCGAACTCGGCATCGACCTGCTGACCGTGGTCGGGCACAAGATGTACGCGCCCAAAGGCATCGCCGCCCTCTACGTGCGTGCAGGCGTCCGATTGGAACCGCTGGTGTACGGCGGCGGCCAGGAACGCGGGTCGCGCGCCGGCACGGAACCAGTCGCCATGGCTGTCGGGCTCGGCGCCGCTGCCGACCTGGCCGCCACCGACCTCGCCAGCGGCGGTCACCACCGGATCCGCCAGCTACGCGACCGGCTGCACGCCAGCCTCGCCGAGGGGCTGCCGGGCCGTGTCACGCTCAACGGGCCGCTTGACGCACGTCTGCCGAACACGCTCAACATCAGCATCGACGGCATCCTCGGACACGACCTGCTCGCCGCCCAGTCCGGCATCGCCGCGTCGACCGGATCCGCCTGCCACAGCGGCGCGCACGAGCCATCACCCGTGCTCACCGCGATGGGCCTTGGCACGAGCCGAAGCCTCGCCGCGCTCCGGTTGTCGCTGGGCCGGTGGAGCAGCGAGGAGGACGTCGACCGCGCCGCCGAGCTGATCGTCAGCGCCGCCCGGGCGGTAGCAACCCGTTGAGCTCGAGGCCGGACAGCCCGCAGACCACATGGGACCGTCCATTGCCGACCAGAGGCCTCGTGGTCAGGTGGCGATCAGCGGGAGTTTCGGTTCGATGTCGGCGGCCAGGCCGGCGGCTGCGACGCAGGCCGGTTCGAGATTGTCCGGCCCCAGTACCTTGCCCTTGACGTGAACGGACGTCGCCGCGGTGACCTCGAGGCGGTATTCGCAGTCGCTCGTCGAATTCGTTCCGGCCCCGGATTTCCGTTCTTCGTACGCGGTCCGCTCGTTCACCGCGCGCGTGGCCGGTTTCTCGCCACTCGTGCCTTTCGCCCCGGAGGTCGAAATGGTCACGTAGACGAATTCGAGACTTCCCGGGGTCGCGGTCCGGGTGTGGTACTGGCAGGAGCGTGACACCGAGGTGAAAGGTTTGCCGTCGCCGAGCCGCATCGATGCTTTCCGGTCCGTGGAGATGAGGGTGCACGGGTCAAGCGCGAGAACGTCGATCGGCCGATCGCGGTCGGCGCGTGCGGGTGCTGGATCGGGGGCGGGGAGCTTGGCGGACAGCAGGCGCGTCAGGTCGGGGAAGGCGCAGTCCGGGCCCTGAGGGGTCGTCATCGGCGACGCCTCCAGCGACGAGGTCGCGTTCACCTGGAACAACAGCCTGCACCCGATCGGGTGGGCCGGGCCGACGTGGTGAATCTCCCTGCCGTCAAGGGAAGTGGTGGTGAGTCGGGCTGACCGTTCCCGCCGGTAGGTCTCGGCGACCCGTTTGGCGTCGGTGACCCGGTTCGGCGCCGCGCTGTCGCGGACGGTGAGTTCCAGTGTTCCCATCCTGGACTCACGCGGGTTGTCGAGCAGTTTCGTCGTCAGGAACACGCACGAACGCCGATGGCCGTCCTCGGTCTGCCGCTCCACTCTGAGGTGTAAGTCAGTCCTCTCCTGGTCGCTGAGCAGGCCGCACGGGTCCATCCCGCTGACGTTCGCCGGCCTGGCCGGTGTGTCGGATGTGCCGGAGCACCCTGCCAGCAGCGTGGCGATCATCGCCGCGCCCAACAGCCGCCTCATCGGTTCACCACGTCCTCAATGATGTTGTGGCGCCAACAATGGCAGCTCCGGGCCATCGGGGAGGAGGGGCGAACGACCGTCAACGCGGCATGGCAAGGGCCTGGGCGCGGGCGATCAGGTCCACCTGCTCCGGCGAGGTGGCGGTCAGCGGCCGTCCGGCACGGTCCAGTATGACGATCGACGGGAGGAGCACCGATTCCAGCAGGCCGCGCAGAACCGGCTGCCTGGCGGCGGAGGTCGTTTCGAAAATGGCTGCGATCAGCGTCTCGTAGGGACCGAGGTCGATCTCGTACATATCCGAGGCGATTTCGACGAGGCCGGTGGGAAGTCCGAGCACGGCCGCGGTCTCCCGCAGGAAACGGGCGTAGAGTTCCCCGGTCCGCAGCGCGGGGCTCCATACCGTCTCGGCTCCGGCGTCGAAAACGTAGCTCATTCCGCCCACTTGACCACGGCCGTGGCGATCCGCGACGCGATCACCGGGATCGTGACCAAGAAGTTCGCTTCGGCCGGCCGGGCGACCAGGTCGGTCGGCCAGCCGGGTGCGCGCCTCGCCGAGCCCGGTCACGACCGCTCACGACACGGTGCCCGGGGGCCGGGTGCGGCGCGCCGGCACGCGGGCACCGAGACCGATCGCCCGGCCGTGGAAAACGCCGTTTACTAGCCCGAACGGTTGTGTGATCTTCGTCCGCTTGGTCGATTACTCGTGGTCAGCCGTGCATTACTGTCGCGGTGGTCGGGAAGTGACTTTCGGACTTCGAAATCGAACTCCGGGTGAATCATCTGTTTCACACAGGCGTTGTGAAGCCCTCGCTGACAACGTTGTCACCTGCTTCCCGGCTTCGCACATCTGGAGGTAATCCCGTGCGTCGAAGAGCACGTGGCCTTGTCAGTCTGTTCACGGTGACCGTGGTCGGGATCGCGACCGCACAGTCCGCCGCCGCGGCACCGGCATCGACGGACCCAGGCGGTGGTGCGGGTCCCGGCCCGATCGGCCGGCCGCGCACCGTCACTCTCATCACCGGTGACCAGGTCGCCGTCACCGAGCGAACCGGGCAACTTCCTGCCATCTCGATCACGCCAGGCGCGGGTCGCGAACGGATACGATTCCAGCGCTCACGCGACAAGTCCGGCTGGTCGGTCATCCCGTCCGACGCGCTCGCGCTCATCCACAGTGGAGTGTTGGACAAGCGGCTGTTCCGAGTGGACCGGTTGCTGGCGGACGGTTTCGACGAATCCCGCCCGACGCTTCCGCTGATCATCGAGCGCGAGCCGCAGCGGGCCGCCGTCGCGCTGCCCGCGATCACGCCGGTCCGGGAGCTGTCCAGCATCGGCGCGACCGCGGTGGTGGAGCACAAGGACAAGGCGGGTGAGTTCTGGTCCACAGTGGCCGGCCCACGCGCCGCGAGCACCGGTGTCCGCAGGATCTGGCTGGACGGCAAGGTCCGGGCCAGCCTCGAGCAGAGCGTGCCGCAGATCGGCGCTCCCGCGGCGTGGCGGAACGGGTTCACCGGCAAGGACGTCAAGGTCGCCGTGCTGGACACCGGCGTCGACGCCACGCACCCCGACCTGGCCGGCAAAGTCGCCGGTGCCAAGGACTTCTCCGGCGGCAGCGACCCGGCCGACCGGCACGGCCACGGCACGCACGTCGCGTCCACCATCCTCGGTTCCGGCGCCGCGTCCGGCGGGAAGTACAAGGGTGTCGCCCCGGACGCCCGGCTGCTCGCCGCCAAGGTGCTCGGCGACGACGGCTCCGGCGACCTCTCCGGCATCATCAGTGGCATGGAGTGGGCCGTCGAGCAGGGCGCGAAGGTCGTCAACCTCAGCCTCGGCGGCACGGACAGCGAGGACGTCGACCCGGGCGAGGAAGCGGTCAACCGGCTCAGCGCGGCCAAAGGTGTGCTGTTCGTGATCGCCGCGGGCAACGAGGGCGAGCAGGGGCCCGCCAGCATCGGCTCGCCCGGCAGCGCGGACGCCGCGTTGACGGTGGGAGCGGTCGACCGCGCCGACAAGCTCGCGTACTTCTCCAGCCGTGGCCCGCGCAGTTTCGACAACGCGGTCAAGCCGGAGATCACCGCTCCCGGTGTCGGCATCGTCGCGGCGAGGGCGGCGGGTGCGCCCGCGCAGAACCCGGTCGGCGACCACTACATGGCCGCGTCGGGCACCTCGATGGCGACACCCCACGTCGCGGGCTCGGCTGTGCTGCTCGCCCAGCAACACCCGGACTGGGCAGGGGACAGGCTGAAGGCCGCGCTCACCGGCGCCGCGAAGCCGACCGACGGGCTCAACCCGTTCGAACAGGGCGCGGGCCGCGTCGACGTGGCCAGGGTCAGCACGCAGCAGGTCGGCGCGAACGTCAGCACGATCGCTTTCGGCTCGCTGCCGTGGGATTCCGCGACCAAGCCGGTCACCCGCGAGCTCGTGTACCGCAACTCGGGCACTGCACCGGTGGACCTCGACCTGCGTGCGGACATGCGCGACGCGGCCGGTAAGCCCGCGGCCGACGGTCTGGTCACCGTGGCCAAGCCCAAGGTCACTGTGCCCGCGGGTGGTACCGCGTCCGTCACCGTCACCCTTGAACAGGGGCAGCGTCCGCGTGGTGCGTACGGCGGCACGGTGATCGCCACTTCGGCGAGCGGGGCGTCGGTGCGTACGCTGGTCGGCGCCGACCTCGAACGCCAGCAGTTCGACGTGAACCTCAAGCTGATCGGCCGTGAGGGCAACGGCCCGGACGGCAAGGGCGCGAACGCGTACGTGTTCGTGACCAACCTGGACACCGGAGTCATGGTGCCCTACTTCGTCACGGAGGGCGGCGGTCAGCTGCGGCTGCCGCAGGGCCGGTACTTCTTCATGGCGCAGATCAACGAGGTGCGCGACGGGGCGGACACTCATCCGACGCTCGTCCCCGCGCCAGGAGTGGTGGTGGACAAGAACTCCGAGGTCGTGCTGGACGGGCGTGGCGCCAAGCCGGTGACGGTCCGGACCGACCGCCCCGACGCGCGCTCCAGCGGTGACGTGGTCGACTTCACCGAACAGCTCGCGGGTGGTGGCACCGCCGGCCACAGCTGGTGGCAGACGAGGATCTTCAACGACACCAACTACTCGTACGTCGCGCCGACGGCCACGAACGTCCCGGACTTCTCGTTCATGCTGGTCACCCAGCTGGCCAAGCAGAGCGAGGACGGCAGGACGGACAACAGCCCGTACGTGTACAACCTGCGTTTCCCGAGCAAGGGTCAGGTGCCTGACGTGTCCAGGTACCGGGTGCGCGATCACGAGCTGGCGAAGGTCGACGCCAGCTACGCCAGCACCGGCGGCAAGCAGTGGGGCAAGCTGCACACCCTGCCTTCGCCGTACGCCAACGAGAAGAACGTGGACGACGCGTGGTGGTTCACCTCGGCGTCCCGGCTGCCCGCGAACCGGGAGGAGTTCTACAGCGCGGGCGATTTCGTCTGGTTCAAGAAACTGCTCGTGGACGGCAACAGCAGCAACGGCGGCTACTCGGAGATCTACGAGTACAAGCCGGCCGTGCGGTATCAGCCGGGCAAGCGGTACCAGGAGGCGTGGAACCGTGCGGTCGCGGGCCCGTCGCTGAAGTACTCGACGGAAACCGTGCGCAAGGGCGACAACCTCAGTGTCATCCTGCCGGTGTTCGCGTCGAACGCGGAAGGGCTCAGCATCGGCGCCGCGGCGGGACGGACCCGGTTGGCGCGCAACGGCAAGGAAATCGCCAACGTGCCGAGGGTGCCGCACTACCACTTCCCTGATGGTGGTCCGGTGGCGTTCGACGTCCCCGCGGACGAGGCGGACTACACGCTGACGGTCGAGGCCACACGGCAGGAGGACACCACTGTCGAGCTGTCCAAAGAGGTCACCGCGGCGTGGCGGTTCCGTTCGTCGCACGTGGACGGCACGGCGACGCTCCCGTTGATCGCGTTGCGGGCCAAGCCGGAGCTCGGCAGGGACAACGACGCGTGGCGGCTGCTGCCGACCGCGATGCCGATCGAGGTGGAACGCCCGGCCGGGGTCACCGGCGACGTCCGGCGGGTCAACGTGGCCGCGTCGTTCGACGGCGGACGCACCTGGCACAACCAGATCGTGTTCAAGGACGGCAAGCAGTGGCGCGCGTACGTCTGGGCGCCGTTGCTCGGCCGGTCGCCGTTCGTCTCATTGCGACTGTCCGCTCAGGACGGTTCGGGTAACGCGGTGACACAGACGATCACCAACGCCTACCGGCTGAAGTAGGCACCGGGCGGTCGGGAGCGACGGCTCCCGGCCGCCCTCCGGTCATGGCGCGCCGAGTTCCTTGCGGAAGTGGAACGCGGGGATCACGTACCCGGACGACAGGTAGCGGCGGTGGGCGGCGTGCCGGTGCGTGCCGGAGTCGAGGTGGACTTCCGTCAGGCCCAGTCGCAGCGCCTCGGCGTCCACCCATTCCAGCAGCGCGCTCGCGTGGCCCTGGCCACGGGCGGCGGGCAACGTGCACAGGTCGTCGATGTAGATGTGTTGGCCCCAGGCCAGGCTCGTCACCAGCCGGAACCCGGCCGCGGAGACCACGGTGCCGTCGGCGTCGTGCGCGACGGCCAGGCGGTAGCCCTCGGTTCGTTGCAGCCGTACCTGCTCGGCGAACTCAGCCGGCCCGGCCAGGTGCGGGCGCAGTTCCTTGAGCGCCGGGTAGGCCAGCTCTGTGGTGTTCTCGTCCAGCTCGACGATGTGGTGGCTCACGGCTGCCATGATCCACAGCGAAGTGGCATCTCAGAAGTGCCATTGACGGCTATTCTTGAGATGCCACTCGGTCCGGTCAGCCTTCCGACGGGCAATCCCGCGGCGGTGGCCCCGACGTGCCGGGGAAGTCGTGCGCGAGCCGCCGGCACAGCTGGCCGTAGGCGTTCGCCGGGTCGATCGTCCACAGGGTGATGGTGTTGTCACGACCGCCCGTGGCGACATGGGTGTTGTCCAGGCCCGCCGCCACACTGAGCACCTCGTCGGTGTGACCCGCCAGGCAGGCCCACGGCGTGTACGTCTCCATGTCCCACACGATGGTCTTCTTGTCCGTGCCCACGGTGACGAGGTAGCGCCCGTCGTCGGTGAACGAGCTGGCGGTGAGCGCCCCGATGTGCCCGGTCAGTTCGGCGACGCGGGTACGGCTCTTGATGTCCCACACCCGTGCGGCGCCGTCCCGGCCCGTGGTGACGAGGTGGTGGCCGTCAGGGCTGAAGGTCAGTTGCGTGATGTCGTTGCGTCCCGGCAGTTCCGCGATGGGCGCGCGGGTTTGCACGTCCCATAGGCGGATCGGCTGGTCCTGCTGCGACGTCGCGAGCATCTTGCCGTCCGGGCTGAACGCCATGCTGTCCAGCGCGCCCGACAGCGCGTTCTGGCTGGGCAGTCGCGGCAACGGGCTGGCCTGCGCGGGTTGGGTGATGTCCCAGAGCTCGACCGTGCCGAGACCGTTGTCCGCCGCGATCATCGGAGTGCTCGGGCTCAGCGCGACCGAGTGGGCGTCCTTGCCTTTCTGCTCAGTGCTCCGCCGGTCCGCGAGACTCCACACGACGACGTCGCTGCGCGGGTTCTCGGCCATGGCGAGCAGCCCGGTACCCGCGCTGAACGTCGAGTTGATGTGCGGCGGAACAGGGACGTCCGTGCTGACCGTACGAGTGCTGGTGTTCCACGCCTGCAACCGTTCCGCGCTCAGCGAGAACAGGCTGCCGCTGTGCCGGTCGAACACCAGGTTGCGGACGGCGTTGGCGTGACCGATCAACGGGATGTCGGCGCGGTCGTACAGCAGGGTGGCCTTCTCGGTGAACACCGCGAAGGTCTCGCCGTCCGCGCTCACGCTGACACCGCCGAGACCGGACGCCTCATCCGTGTTCAGCTGCGCCAGGCGTGTCTGCTGTTCGGTGTCCCAGAACATGATCCTGTTGTCCACGCCCGTGGACACGAGCGTGCCCGACCGGGCGCGGAACGCGAGGCCGCTGACCCGGCCGGCGTGGCCGGGCAGTTCCGAGACGCGGGCGCGTGAAGCGATGTCCCACAACGCGACAGTGCCGTCCACGCTCCCGGTGGCGAGTTTCGTGCTGTCCGGGTCGAAGGCGATGCTCGACAGCACCGAACGGCCAGTGGGCAGCACCACCCGCTCGAAGTTCTTGGTGTCCCATAAGGACACGGTCGAGTCGTCGCCGCTGGCGGCGAGGTACCGGCCGTCGGCGGAGAACCTGACCGCCGACGACGTCCACGCCGTTCCCGCCTGGCGGGCGAGCACCTTGCGCGTGGTGAAGTCGTGCACGGCGAGCACCTGGTCCTGGTCGACGAACGCGACCAGGCGCAGGTCCGGGCTGATCGCGGCGTCCTTGCCGACGCTCGTGGCGCCGTCCGCGGCGGTGTACCGGTCGACGATGGCCCGCCTGCCGATGTCCCACGTGACCACGAGACCCGTCGGCGTCGCCGCGGCGATCCGCGTGCCGTCCTGGCTGAACCTGAACGCCTTGAACGGCGGCGCCTGCACGCCGGACTCCTGCGTGTCCAGCGTCATCAGGCGGGTGCGTGCGGCGACGTCCCAGACGTCCACCTGGGTGTTGTGCTCGCCGGGCGTGGCCAGCAGCCGCCGGTCGGCGCTCAGCACGCCACCCGGCGCCGGTGACGGCGTGTGCGCGAAGCGCGCGGTGTGGCTGGACCGCGAGGCCAGGCTGAGCACCATGCTGCGGGCTTCGATGGTGGGGGAGGTGTCGTAGGCCTGCAACGCCAGGCGGATCGCCTTGCCCGCGTCCCGCGGGGCGATCTCCTCCGATTCCACGGACAGCTGACGCGAACGCGCGATCAGCTGTTGTGCCGTCGCCTCGTGCTGTTGGCGAACCGCGACGACCGTCACGGCTGTCGCGACGAGCAACAGGATCGCGAGCGACGCGGCGAGCCAGCGGAGCTGCCGGTTGCGGCGCTTGGCCTGCCGGTGCTCGTCCCGGTCCGCCTCGATGCTGGCGTCGAGGAACTCGCGTTCGCGCGTGGTCAGCATGTCCGGCGCGGTGGTGGCCCATTCCCTGGCCAGGGCGAGCCGGGTGCCGCGGTAGAGGCTGCCCGCGTCGCGGTTGAGCGTTCGCCAGCTGGAGGTGGCCTCGGTGAGGTGCCGGTGGACGCGCAGGCCCTCGCGGTTGGCGGCCAGCCAGTCGGCGAGCCGTGGCCAGTGCTGGATCAGCGCCTCGTGGACCATCTCGATGCCCGCGTGGTCGACCACGAGCAGCCGCGCCTCGGTGAGCCGTTCGAGCGCGGCCGTGGTGTCCGGGTCGTAGTCGAGTTCCTCGATGCCGATCCGGCGCCTGGTGTCACCGGTGCCCTCGCCGATCGCGATGAGCCGGAGGAACACGGTCCGCGCCGCCTTGCGCTGCCCCGGCTCCAGCTTGCGGTAGGCGTCCTCGGCGGTCCGTGCCACGGCGTGCTGGATGCCGCCCGCGGCCTCGTAACCCGCCAGCGTCAGCATGACGCCGTGCCTGCGGTGCCAGGTCTCCAGCAACGCGTGCGACACCAGGGGCAGGACGGCGGGCTGCCCGGCCGCGTCGGCCACGATGCGCGCCACCAGCGCCGTCTCCACCTGGTACCCGGCGCGCATGGCCGGCGCGGTGATGGCTTCCCGCAGCTCCTGGCTGCTCATCGAACCGACGTGGACGTAGCCGCCGCGCAGGCAGTCCGACAGCTCGGGGTGCAGCCCGCTCAGGACGTGGAAGTCCGCGCGGATGCCCAGCACGATCCGCACCCGGCTGGCGTCCGCCCGCGCCGCGTGGATCACGGCCGTGACCAGCCACGTGCGGTCCTGTTCGGAGCACAGCGTGATCGCTTCCTCGAACTGGTCGACGACCAGCAGGAGGTCGTGCTCGTCGCGTGCCATCGCCTGTCTGATCCGCAGGTGCAGGTTGGCCGGGTCCGCCGCGAGGTCGTCACGCCACGACGCCGCCGACCCGCCGATCGTCGCGGCCAACTGGACGGCGCATTCCTCGATCGGGTCCGTTCCCGGCGTGAACACGACCGCGGGCCCGTCCCATTTGCCTTCGAGCCCGGCGTGCAGCAGCGACGACTTGCCGGATCCGGACGCGCCGAACACGCCGACGATGCGCCGCTGGGCGACCAGCGCGCGCAGTTCGTTGATCAATTTGTCCCGGCCGAAGAAGCGGTCGGTGTCGTCGGCGTGAAATGCGGCCAGCCCGACGTACGGCGGCGATGAATCGGGAGTGTTGTCCAGTGCGCTGTCGGGCTCGTGCGCGATTTCCCGCCAGCGGGTCTCCCATGATCGCGCGTCTCCGCCGCACGCCCGGACATACGCCATGGTGACGGCGAGGCTCGGCAATCTGCGGCCCCCTGCCGCGTCCGCCAATGTCGCCGACGAATAGTGCGCGGAACGCGCCAATTGCCGGTACGCGGGCCGGCCGGCTTTCTCCCGTAATTCACGTAGATCGAATGCGAAGCGCTGGATCGGATCTGCGTCAGGATCCAGGCGGCGCTCAGGCCTAGGCATCCCAGTACCCCCAGTTCGGTTGCCCCCTACATTGTCTGGTCGTTGGTTGTCTGGCAAGCACACCGACACCAGACAACGGCGAAGCGACTACACATTGACGTATGGGGGAGTGGGACCTGGGGGACTGGGGGATAACCGGTCGACCAGGAGTACGCGTGATTCGATCTCCTGACCCGGTGGAGGTCGAGTTGCTTGGCAGGTACTTCTGGTCGGCTGGTTACACGGCAATGGGCGGGCACACCTGGCGGCGATCCGCGCGGACGGCGCCGACGCGTACACCGGTGCGCCGGAAAACGCTCGTTTTCAAGGCGAAGTGGTTCGCGTAGCGGAGCTTTGAACGGCGCGTTATGGTGGGTTTCTCGTGGGTCCAGCAGCGTGGCTCTTGTGGTGCTCGACGCATAGGAGCGGTCATGGTCCGTGAAGGTCCGCCCGTCATGTCCCGTGCAGGCTCGCATCTGCGGATGATGGCCGAATCGCGGCCCGACGGTGGTGTGGTCGTGCGGATCAGCGGCGCGATCGACGCGGACAACAGTCGCGCCCTCGACCATTACCTGCGGACCCGGCTGCCCGCCGAGGCGCGTTATGTCGTGGTCGATCTGGCCAGGGTCGAACTGCTGGGCGCCCGCGGCGTCCGGACGTTGATCGAACACACCGACCGGCTGGCCTCGCAGAGGCGCCGGCTGCTCACCGTGGCCGCCAACCCGCTCGTGCGGCGAGTGCTGGATTCGATGCACGTCGCCGCGAACCTCCGGTTGCACGACAGCCTGGCCGCGGCGGTGGACGTCGGCGCCACGCACAGCGAACCCGAGGAGGCCGGCGCCGGGGCGGATCCCGATGTGGTGAGCGACCTGCTGGCGCAGATCTACGGGCTGCGCGAGGCGCTGCGGACCCGGACGGTGGTCGCGCGGGCCCTCGGCGTGGTGCGCGAACGCTACCGCCTGGCCGATCCGGCCGCGTTCGACCTGCTGCGCGACAGCGCCCAGCGCCACAACATCCGGCTCTACACGCTCGCGCGGGCGCTGCTCAACGCGTCGGCGCCGCAGGGGCCGGTCTGGTTCCCCGGACGGTTGCGCAGACCCGCGCCGTCCTTGTCCTTCGTCGAACTGCAGCCCCATCTGCGTGGCAATCGCAGCGCGACGCTGAACGCGTTCCTCGAAACGGCGGCGGGCTACGTGCGGACCACCATGGCGTCGGTGCGCCTGGTGGACGGGCCCGGCGAGGTGCTGCGCACGGAACAGTCGCTGAACCTGCCGCCCGCCGTCGCCGACCACCTCGCCGGAACGGAGAAACCGCCGAGACCGGCCGAGAAAGCCGGTACCGTCATCGTCGCCGACGTCGCGGCGGCGACCGATCTGGACGGCAGGGAAGTGCTGCTCGGCGCCGGTGTCCACGCGTCGCAGAGCACGCCGCTGCTCACCGTCGACGACCAGTTCTTCGGGGTGGTCACCACGTATCACGCGGACTGCGGCTTCGTGCCGTCCAAACTGCAGTGCGCCCGGCTGGGGCACGCCGCGACCGAGATCGCCACCTGGCTGGACTGGCACGCCAGGACGGTCGTGCTCGACGCGCTCGAACACGTCCACAGCTGCGCGAGGTCCGCTGGCCGGTGAGCAACCGGTTTCGCTGACCGGTGGTGGGTTCAACGCGAAATCCCACTGGGTACGTGATAGGCGCGAAACCCAGGAGGTGCGTTATGCGGTTGCGGCGCAGTGATCCGGCTGGGCCGGGACTGACCCGGCGGCGACGGGGCAAGAACTGGCAGTACCTCGACGACTCGGGCAGCCCCGTGGTCGCCGAGATCCGTGAGCGGTGCGCCGGCCTGGTGATCCCACCGGCCTGGCGTGAGGTCTGGATCAGCCCGCACCCCAACGGCCACATCCAGGCGGTCGGCGTCGACGACGCGGGCCGCCGCCAGTACATCTACCACGAGCAGTGGCGCAGGGACCGGGACGAGGAGAAGTTCGAACGCGTCCTCGACCTGGTCGAGCACCTGCCGCAGTTCCGCGAGGCGATCGACACCGACCTGGCCGACCGCGGCCTGACGTGCGCACGGGTGCACGCGGGCGCGCTGCGGATGCTGGACCGCGGGGTGTTCCGCACAGGCGGCGAGGAGTACTCCGACGACAGCAGGGGCGTGGCCACGCTGCTGCGTGACGACGTCTCGATCGACCGGGGTGATCTGGCGTTCTGCTTCACGGCGAAAGGCGGTATCGAGCGGCAGCTGCGGATCGCGGACGCCAAGCTGGCAAAGCTGGTCAAGGCGTTGCGGCGATCCGCCGCGGACACCGACCGCCTGCTGGTGTACCGCGACGGCCGCAAGTGGCGCGAGGTCCGTGCCGACTCGATCAACACCCGGTTCAAGGAGCTGACGGGTGAGGAGTTCACCGCGAAGGACCTCCGTACGTGGAACGCGACCGTGGTGGCCGCCGTGGAGTTCGCCCGCGCCGAGCGGCCCGGTTCCAAGACCGCGGCCAAACGCGCCGAAGCCGCCGTGTTCGACCAGGTGGCCGGTCAGCTCGGCAACACGAGGGCGGTCGCCCGTCGATCCTATGTGGATCCCCGAGTGGTCACGTCCTTCGCCGCGGGCAGGACCATCGACCTGGACCACGCGGGTGATCGCAGGGAGATCGAGCTGGCGGTGCGCGACCTGCTCAGCCGGGCGAAGGCCTGAGCACGTCGTCGACAAGGGCGTCCACCAGGCCGCGGGGCACGCTCGACCCGGTCAGCGCGCGGTAGACGACCGGGCCCGCGATGGCGTCGACGACGGCGTCAGGACCGAGGCTGGGTGAGATCTCGCCCGCCTCGACGGCACGCGCGAGCATGTCGCGTTCCTGCTTGCGCCGGGGGCCCAGGTAGCGCGCGTGCAGGCTTTTGGCTGTGCCGGGGTCGTGCTGCGCCTCGGCGATGAGGGCGAGCAGGACCTGTCCGGCCGGGTCGCGGGTGACGAATCGGGCGAAGCCGCGGAAGTAGCCGCGGATGTCCGTGGCCGTGGCCGCTTGCGCGGGAACGGGAAGGCGTTTGGCGGTGTCCTCGATCAGTGTGTCGAGCAGGACCTCGACCTTCGACGGCCACCAGCGGTAGATCGTCTGCTTGGCCACGCCCGCGCGACGCGCGATCGCCTCGACGGTCAGCGCGTTGAACCCGTGCTCGACGAGCAGGTCATCCGCGGCGTGCAGCACGGCGAGGCGTGCTTGCTCGTCGCGGCGGTTGCCGGAGTGCGTCCTGCGGGGGTTCGGGGCGGGCATGTGAGCCACGGTACCCGGCATTCGCCTTGCGATTCGCCGCCCGCGCCGTGTTATTGTCTAGACGCAACGTCGCGTCTAGACAAATTTCTTACCACCAAAGGAGAACGACATGTCCGACCGGCAAGCACTGGTGATCGGAGCGTCAAGGGGACTGGGCCTCGTCCTGGCCGGCGAACTCGCCCGGCGCGGCTGGCGCGTCGTCGCCACCACCCGGCAGAGCGGCGGCAGGCTGCGAGCCGATGCCGACGCCTCGAACGGGCAGCTCACCGTCGAGTCACTGGAGATGACCAGCCCCGGGGAGGTGACCGCGCTGCGCGAACGCCTGACCGGCACACGGTTCGACCTGGTCCTCGTCAACGCCGCGATCGACCGGGGCGACCTGCCCATCGCCCAGGTCCCGACCGGCATGTTCACCGAAGTGATGATCACCAACGCGTTGAGCCCGTTGCGCGTGCTCGAAGCGTTCCGTGAGCTCGTCACGCCCGGCGGCACGGTCGCGGTGATGTCGTCCGAGCAGGGCAGCATCTCGCTGAACACCGAGGACGGTTACGAACTCTACAAAGCCAGCAAGGCCGCGTTGAACCAGCTGATGCGCAGCTACGCCACCCGGCACGCCGGCGACGGGCAGACCAAGCTGCTCATCGACCCCGGCCACAACCAGACCCAGCTCGGCGGGCCCGACGCGCCGCTCCTGCCCGAGGAGAGCATCCCGGCCGTCGCCGACGTCCTCGAAGCGCAGGCGGGCGCACCGGGCCTGCAGTTCCTCGACCGCCACGGCAAGACCGTGGCTTGGTAGATCCGGGTCAATCCAGGCCGGGCAGCAGTTTGTCCAGCGTCACCGGGAGGTCGCGTACGCGCACACCGGTGGCGTGGTAGGCGGCGTTGGCGATCGCCGCCGCCGTGCCGACGATGCCGATCTCGCCGATTCCCTTGCTGCCCATGGGGTTGACGTGCGGATCGTGCTCGTCGACCCAGTACGCCTCGATGTTGGCGGCGTCGGCGCACGTCGCGATGTGGTACTCGGCGAAGTCGTGGTTGACCACGTGCCCGGTGGCGGGATCGAGGACGCTGTTCTCGTGCAACGCCATGGACATGCCCATGGTCATACCGCCGATGAGCTGGGAACGGGCCGTTCTCGGGTTGACGACCCGACCGGCCGCGAACACGCCGGCCAATCGGGGGACGCGGATCTCACCGGTGTCCGCGTGCACCCGTACTTCGGCGAACTGGGCGCCGAAAGCGTACAGCGCGTACCGTTCGCTGGCCCGGTACTCGGGCACCTGGCCCTGGGCCTCGTCACCGTCCTGCGGGTCCTGCCCGAACTTGTCACGGAACGCCCTCGCCGCTTCGACAATCGCCGTCCCCCAGGTGCTCGTGCCCGACGATCCACCCGCGACGGACGCGAACGGCTGCTCGGTGTCGCCGATCCGCACGTCCACCTCGTCGGCTGGGACGCCGAGGGCGTCGGCGGCGATCAGGGCGAGCGTCGTCCATGTGCCGGTGCCCAGATCCGCGGCACCGATCTCGGCGACGTACCGACCGTCCTCGAAGCGAACCGTGGCATCGGACTTCGGCATCCGCGACGCCGGGTACACCGACGAGGCCACGCCGGTGCCCACGAGCCAGCCACCGTCCCGCCGTGCACCCGGGCGTGGGTCCCGATCCGCCCAGCCGAACCGCTCGGCGCCGTCCCGCAGGCACGTCACGAGGTTGCGGCTGGAGAACGGGTTGCCGGACTCCGGGTCGCGCTCGGGCTCGTTGCGGATCCGGAGCTCGACCGGGTCGATGCCGAGCCGCTCGGCCAGTTCGTCCATGGCCACCTCGGGGCCGAACATGCCGGGGCACTCGCCCGGGGCCCGCATCCACGACGGAACCGGGACGTCCAGCGCGGCCAGCCGGTGCGAGGTGGCGCGGTGCGCGGCGGCGTACATCATCCTGGCCGCGACCGCGGTCTGTTCCGCGAACTCCTTGATCCGCGAGGTCTGCTCGACGACGTCGAGCGCGATCGCCGACAGCCGCCCGTCCTTGGCGGCGGCCAGCCGGACCCGCTGGATCGTCGGCGTCCGGTACCCGACGAGACTGAACATCTGCTGCCTGGTGAGGGCCAGTTTCACCGCGCGGCCGGGAAGTGCGCGCGCACCCATCGCCGCCGCGATCACGTGCGCGTGCGGCATTCCCTTGGAGCCGAAACCACCGCCGACGTACGGACAGATGACGCGGACCTGCTCCTTGGCCAACCCCAGCACCTTGGCCACCGTCGAGCGCACCGAGTGGACGCCCTGCGTGGAGTCCCAGAGCACCAGGTCGCCGTCGTTCCACAACGCCGTGGTGGCGTGTGGTTCCATCGGATTGTTGTGGTACATCGCCGTGGAATACGTCTGGGTCACCGTGACGTCGGCTGCTTGCATGGCTGCGTCGACGTCGCCTGTGCTGGTGTCCGTGGCGAAGCTCGGATTGACTGTGTCGGGCTTGTAGAGGTCGTCGCGGTCGGCTGACAGCGTGACATCGTGTGGCTGCTCGGCGTAGGTGAACGAGACGAGTCCGGCGGCCTGCCGTGCGACCTCGGGCGTTTCCGCGATCACCAGTCCGACGATCTGCCCGCGGAACGCCACCTCGTCGGTCTGCAGCACAGCCAGTTCTTTGTCCTCAGTGGAGGCGAGCCGTTCGACGTTCCGTGGCGTGAGGACGGCCAGGACACCCGGTGTGGCTTCGGCCTCCGCCGCGTCTGTCGCGGTCACACGGCCGCGGGCGACGTCCGCTTGGATCAAGTGGCAGTAGGCCGGGTTGTCCACGGGCGCCTCGTTGGCGTAGGGCGCTGTGCCCGAGACCTTGCTTGGCCCGTCCCTGCGGGCGTGGTCCTGCCCGATCGCCTTGGGTTGCAACAGATCGGTCATGACAACTCCCGCAACACGGCGACGAGGGCACGAGTGACCAGCGGGATCTTGAAGCCGTTGCCGCCATCGATGCCGTCCAGTGCCCGCGCGCCGGCGAGTTCAGCCTCGGCGGCCTGCCGATAGGCCGCGACCTCAGCGGGTTTTCCGCGCAGCACCTGTTCGGCTTTGTAGGCACGCCAGGGTGTGTGCGCCACACCACCCAACGCGATGCGGACGTCACGGACCACGCCGTCGGCCACGTCCAATGCGGCCGCGACGGACACCAAGGCGAACGCGTAGGACGCCCGGTCGCGCACTTTGCGGTACCGCGACCGGCCGGCCATGGGCGACGACGGCAGCTCGATCGCCGTGATCAGGTCACCGTGCTGCAACCTGGTGTCCTTGTCGGGCATCTCACCGGGTAGGCGGTGCAGGTCCACGAACGGAAAGGACCGTTCCCCGTCGGCTGTGAGCACGTGCACCTTCGCGTCCAACGCGGACAGCGCCACCGCCATGTCCGACGGATGTGTCGCCACGCAGTGCTCCGACGCGCCCAGGATGGCGTGGTACCGGGTGTAACCGCCGATCGCCGAACACCCCGACCCCGGGTCGCGTTTGTTGCACGGTGTCGTGACGTCTTGGAAGTACACGCACCGCGTCCGCTGCAACGGATTGCCGCCCGTGGTGGCCATGTTGCGCAGCTGCCCGGACGCGCCGGACAGCAAAGCCTGGGTCAGTGCGGGATAGCGTTGCCGGACACGCGGGTCGGCGGCCAGGTCGCTGTTGCGTACCCCGGCGCCGATCCAGAGCCCGCCGTCGCGGTCCTCGATCGCGTCCGAGGTGACGGCGGTGATGTCGACGAGCAGGTCCGGCTCGATCACACCCAGTTTGAGGTGGTCGACCAGGTTGGTGCCGCCGGCCAGGAACGTGGCCGCGGGACTCGCCGCCACGTCGCGCACGGCGGTGGCGGCGTTCGTGGCGGATCGGTAGTCGAACGGTTTCATCCCGCCTCACCCGCTGCCTGCCGCAACGCGGGAACGATGTTGGCGTACGCCCCGCAGCGGCACAGGTTTCCGCTCATCCGCTCGGCCAGCTCCTCGTCGGTGAGGTCGGGGGTCGCGGCGACGTCCGGCGTGACATGGCTCGGCCAGCCGCTGGCGAACTCGTCCAGCATGCCCACGGCCGAACAGATCTGGCCGGGCGTGCAGTAACCGCACTGGAGGGCGTCGTGGTCGACGAAAGCCTGCTGCACAGGGTGGGTCACCCCGGCCGCGGTGGTGACGTCGGCGCCGTCACAACTCACCGCTAGTGTGAGGCAGCTGAGCACCCGGCGGCCTCGCAACAGGACGGTACACGCCCCGCATTGCCCGTGGTCGCAGCCTTTCTTGGGACTCGTGTCCGCCAGCTGTTCCCGCAGGACGTCCAGCAGCGTGGCACGGGTGTCGACGGCGACTCGGTGCGGTTGCCCGTTCAGCCGCAGAGTGATCGGCGTCATTGACCCCGGCTACCCCGGATGGCGACCGGCAAACTCACGCCGGCCGGAGTGCCTCCGGCTTGTGCACCGCCTCGCCGCCGCTTTTCTCACTGCGGACCAGGTACTGCGGGTCGTCCTCGGACGCGCGTACCGTCCGGCCACCGGCGTGCGTGTCCTCGGTGATCTTGCGCACGACGACGCCGACCGCGGTGCCGCCGTGGCTGTCCCACTCGACCTTGTCGCCCTTCCGGAAAGTCATCAGGGTCTCCTTTCGTGACGTTAACCTGGGGGAAGTTCCGGGTATGCCTGCAGCCATGACGAGTGCTGCCGACCACGACAACCTGCTGGGCATCTACCTCAACGACCACTTGGCGGGTGCGGCCGCGGGGGTCGAGCTCTCCCGTCGGCTGGCTGGTGCGGAGCGGGGCGAGCCGCACGGCCCGGCGCTGCGTGCGCTGGCCCGGGAGATCGAGGAGGACCGGTCGGCGTTGCTGGAGATGATGCGAGCGCTCGACGTGTCCGTCCAGTCCTACAAGACCTGGCTGGGCTGGGTGGCCGCCAAAGCCGGCTCGTTGAAGCCGAACGGCAGGCTGCTGGCCCGCTCGCCGCTGAGCCGGGTGGTGGAGCTGGAGATGATGCGCCTGGGTGTGGAAGGCAAGGCGGCGTGCTGGCGCACGTTGCGGATACGCGCGGAACACGATGCGCGCCTGGACAATTCGCGCTTGGACAAGCTGATCCTGCGGGCGAACGACCAGGTCGAGCGACTGGAACAACTGCGGGTGCTCGCCGCGGCCGACGCTTTCGGCGGATCGACGGCCCCGGTCGACGGTCGGTAGACGCGTGACAGAAGTGTCGATCACAGCGTGCTCCAGGCAGTGACCAGGTCGTCGACGAACTCGCGGTAGGCCTCGTCGCGGTTCTCGGCGCGGAGCACCGCCGAGGGATGCACGGTCGCTGTGATCCTCGCGGTGGCGTCGGGCAGGTCGAGCAGTTCGCCACGGTGCTGTGTCACGCGGAAGGACGGGCCCAGCAGTGCCTTGGCCGCGACGGCCCCGAGACACACCACCAGTTCGGGTTCGACCTCGGCCAGTTCCCCGAGCAGCCACGGGTGGCACGCCACCACCTCGGTCCGGCCGGGTGTCTTGTGGATGCGGCGCTTGCCCCGTTCGGTGAACTTGAAGTGCTTCACCGCGTTGGTGAGGTACACAGTGGACCGGTCGATACCGGCCTCTGCCATCGCCCGGTCGAGCAGCTTGCCCGCCGGCCCGACGAACGGCTCACCGGCGCGGTCCTCCTGGTCGCCCGGCTGTTCGCCGACCATCATCACCCGCGCGTGCGCCGGACCGGTCCCGAACACCGTCTGAGTGGCGTCCTTGTACAGGTCACAGTTGTGGCACGCGCACGCGGCGTCTCGCAGCTGGGCCAGGCTCATGTCGTGGGATTACCCGGTCTGCGGGCTGTCTACCGTCGCGGGGCGCGGTCGTCAGTGGCCGCCGCCGCTGACGACCGCACAGGTCACGACTGAAGTGCTTTGGCGAGCTGGTCCCTGTTCATGCTGGACGCGCCGCTGATGCCCGCGTTGCGGGCCTGCTGGAGCAGTTCCTCCCTGGTGGCGTGGCCGGGCATGTCTCCGAGGTGCTTGGCCCTGCTGGTGACGAACGCCTCGCCCAGCTGCGCGCGGCGCGGGGCGTCGAGGCGGCTGCGCATGCCGGGGAGGAGTTTCGACTCCTCTTCCTTGACGTGGTGGGTCACCGAATCGATGACTTTGCCGAGCACCTTCTCGTACTCGGCGGACTCGGTGTCGGTCTTGGCGAGCTCGACAAGCAGTTGCTCGGCTTCGGCGTGCTCCTGCTGGCTGTGCTCGACCTCGTCGGTCTCGTCCGCGTCGCTCTTGGCGACCGGGTACACCTCCGCTTCCTCCGCGCGGCTGTGCGCCACCAGCAGCGAGCACAGCACGGGCGTCAGCAACGGCCGTTTGTGCGGCTGGTTCTTCAGTTCGTCGAACAGCCGCTCGACTTCGCGGTGGTCGTCCATGATCAGGTCGACGACATCCACGGTTACCTCCGTCAGTTCGGGGTGGGGATGGAGGCGTACCCGCGAAACCCCGGAATACTCGGCCGCGAGGTGTTCCGAAAAGGGTGGTGTACGGGCCCGGATTCGGGGTAAGGCGCCTGGTGCCCGGGGGCCGTAAATCGCTTGCTGAGCGCGGGGCACTGGGAGACAGTGGTGCCCATGACGTTCTGACGGACAGCACCTTCGTCATCCCGACCCCACGGCGCCGCGCCGCGTCGTCATGCCGTCCTGCCACACCAGTGAATGAAGAGAGCGTCTTGTCTGTCCACCAGTCCTCGCAGTCCGCCGTCGAGCAATCCCCGGCAACCGTCACCGTGTTCGCGTCTCCGTCCAGCTGGATCGAGTCCGACGCCTTGGCACAGTGCGACCAGGTCGCCGCCCTCGACGGCATGACGCACGTCGCCGCCATGCCGGACCTGCACCCGGGCAAGGGCGCGCCGATCGGCGCGGCCATGACCTCGAGCGTGCTGTACCCGCTGCTGGTCGGGTCCGACATCGGGTGCGGTATCGCGGTGTTCCCGATCAAGCTCAAACGCGCTGTGCCCGCGAGGCTCGCGGGCAAGTTCCCGGACCTGGACCACGCACCCGGCGCCGACGACCCGGCATGGGACTTCGTGGACAGCGAGATCCCCGGCGGGCACCGCGACGGCCTCGGGACACTCGGCCGCGGCAACCACTTCGCCGAACTCGCCCGCATCGACACGGTCTTCCACCCCGAGCACGCCGAACGCCTCGGCCTCGCCTCCGGTGACCTGGTCCTGATCGTCCACAGTGGCTCGCGGGGCCTGGGTGAGCGGATCCTGCGCGCTCACACCGAGGTGCACGGCGCGGGCCCGGCACCGGATCCCGAGGCGTACCTGGCGGTGCACGACGACGCCGTGCGCTGGGGTTGCCTCAACCGCCGTCTGCTCGCGGCCCGGATCGCGCTCGCACTGGGCGCGAAGGTCACGGAGCCGGTCGTGGACATGTGCCACAACTCGGTGGAGATCCGGGACGGCGCCTACCTGCACCGCAAGGGTGCGGCGCCGGGCGACGGCTGTGACGTGCTCATCGCGGGTACGCGCGGCACTCACTCGTATCTCGTGGCGGCACACGCGGGCGCGGACGCCAACTACTCCGTCGCCCACGGTGCCGGCCGGAAGATGTCTCGTGCGGACGCACTCCGCAGGGGCCGGGCGAAGCACACGGTCGAGCAGTTGCGCACGACGCCCGTGGGGTCGCTCGTGGTCTGCGGTGACCGTCAGTTGCTGTTCGAAGAGGCGCCCACGGTTTACAAGCGCATCGAGCAGGTGATCGGTGACCTCGTCGAGCACGAGCTGGCCACGCCGATAGCCACCACGGTTCCCGTGATCACCTACAAGACAGCCGATCCCGGGTACTCACCACAGCAGAGCGGCCGCAAACGACGCCGGCCGTGAGCCCGTTTGCCCCGGCCCCACCTGGGTAATGATCAGGTATGGCTGATGATCCGCGGTTGAACCGCGGTCCGTGGCGGGACGGTCTCGACGACCGGACGGTCGCGGCTGTGGGGGCGTTGACCGAAGCACTGGAAACCGTCGAGGTGGCACGCGGGCATCTCTACGCCTTCCACCAGCTGACCGGCTCAGCCGACATCAAACTCGAACGGGCGATCACCCAGCTGGCGGAAGCCGGGCACACGGCGCTGGCCCAGCGGCTGTCGCGGGAGCTGCTGGGGCGCAACGTCCTGCCCGGCCGGTGGACCTTCCAGGTGGTGGAGGACTACGAGGAGACGTACTACGAGCCGTTCCGTGACCTGGAACGGCAGGCACGTGAACTCACGCGAGGAGCCCGGCACGTGCACGAGGCCGACTTGAAACGCGACCGGCGCACAGCAGGCGAACCGGGACACGAGGCCACCGCCCAGGAACCGGCGCAAGACTGACCAGCCCACCGCAACCCCCTGAGGAGCGCGCGCCGGCGACGAGCAGGCGACGCTGATGCGGACGCGATCTAATCGCGTGCGAATCCCTGGTCGGTCACGCGACAGACCTGATCGATCAGGGCGTGCACGATGAACCGCTGGTGCCACTCGAGCCACGCGGTCACCTCACCGGCGGCGTGATCGAGTTTCGCCTGCTGCATCGCGTTCGGTCGCCGTGCCGGCGTGGTGTGATACGTGGACATGACGCCTTTGCAGCGCCCGGTGCGCGTGCGCAGTGGCACGCACGTCACGCTCTCGATACCGGCGTCGCGGAGCAGATGCCGGGTGGTGGATTCGTTGAATACCGGGTGCTTCCCGGTCACGGAGACCGTCACCGGGCCGATTCGTCGCAGCGCCGCGGTGGTGAGCCAATGGCCCTCGTGCCGCAGATGCGTCACGAGACCGGCAGACATGCCCTTGTGGTGGTCGAGTCGGAGCGCTCCCGCAGCGGTACCGGGCGCGGCGATGTCAGCCGCCTCGGCAGCGGTGTAGCCGAGCACGGTGCCGAGGAACTGGTCGAGGATCACGCCACGGTGAGCGTTTGCCCGGGTGCCGAAGGTCAACTGCGGGGGCGGCAACGTGAAATGGCGGACCGTCCGGTGGGATTCAGGTGCGCTGAGCAGTGCGCCGGCCAGGAACTCGACGGTCGTGCCAAGCCGGTACGCCACGTCCCGCAGCAGAGCCGACGCGAGGTCCTCGTCGGTGACGCCGTGGTGTTCGAGGAGCAGTTCCAGCGCCGCACGGATGGTTTCCGCGCCACCCGCTGCGGCCACCGTCGACCGCGGGCGGCTGGCGAGCGCCGCGCACAGAGTGGGGTGGGCGCGGAGGATCGTGGCGGTGTCGGTGGCATCGAGGAGGCGGCGGATCTCCGCGTCGGCGACGGTCAGCAGATGCCTGCCGCTGGTGGCCAGGCGGTCGGCGTGACCGAGCAGCAGCCGGATGCCGGACGCGCCGAGCAGGTCGACCTCGGTGAGGTCCACCACGACGAACCGGGAATCCGGCGGGACCCGGGTGTGCAGGTGGTGGTCGAGCACGCGGCTGGTGCTGGCGTCGATCTGGCCGCGTACGTGCACGATTGTCGTCGACTCCGCCTGGTGGGTCCGCGCGGTGACCCACATGTGGGGATCGGACAGGTACACGTCGGGAATCGGACGGTTCGTGGGCGCCATGTGCGTGTCTCCGCCCGTTGGCGCGGGCAACGGCCTGCCTGTCCACCGTACGGGCACGGTGGGGCGTCCGCTGAACGGAATCGGCCCAGCTGGTTGCCGAGGACGGCGGAACTGGCCGAACATCGGGGAGGTGAGCTCCGCATGGCATGAGATCCCCGGACCGGAAACCACAGGCCCGGACGGCAACCTGGCCGGCATCGCGGCGGCGGGCGGACTGCACGCGTTCCAGCTGGGTCTGCACGAGAAGTACGGACCGGTGGCGCGATTCGAGCTGCCGAACACCAGGGTGGTGTCGGTCGCCGACCCGCAACTGCTGACTGCGACGTCGCGGATCAACCAACGCCCGCGGGAACTGTTCGAGTTCCTCCCCGTTGTTCGAAGCGGGCAACCTGCAGACCATCCCGGCTGACGAACACGTGCCGTGGCGGCGGTTGTTGTTGTCGGCACTGGGCAATCATCGGTCGCACGAGGAGCATTTCGAGGCGTTCACCGCGCTGACGGTCGAGCTGGCCGACCGGTGGGTGGCCACGGTGGGGGAGGTGGCGCTGCAGGAGGATCTCGGTGAACTGTCGTTGCGGCTGATCTGCCGGTCCGCGCTGGACGGCGACCTGGGGTCGTCCCGCCGGACCAGCGCGGCCTGATCGCCGAATGCGTGGCCCGGCAGTACGGTTTGCCGTCCACATCGGGGGAAACCGGAGCGGCCGAGAAGCTGGCCCACGTCCGCGAGACGGTCACCCGGGTGCTGACCGCCGAGCAGCCCGGCACCGGTTTGGTGGGCATGCTGGCCGATTCGGGATGGGATCTCGCGCGGATCCGGGACACCGTGCTGGTCGTCGTGATGGCCGGGTACCACACATCAGGTGTCGCGGTGTCGTGGGCGTCGCACCTGCCGGCCGGGCATCCGGAGATCGCCGGGCGCCTGCGTGCCGAACTCGACAGCGTGCTCGGTGAGCGTGCCGCGCCGGCATACACCGACCTGCGATCGCTTGATTGCCTTGACCGCGTTGTGAAAGAGGCGATGCGGCGCTGTCCGCCAGGCCCGTACGCGGCAAGGGAACCGGCCGAGGACCTGGTGCTGGGCGAGTACCGCGTCGCGGCCGGAACCACGCTGATGTACCCGATCTGGGCGATCCACCTGAACCCCGCGCACTGGCCCGATCCGCTGCGGTTCGACCCCGACCGGTTCACCGCGGCGGCGGCCGCGGGACGGCCCAGGTTCGCGTTCATCCCGTTCGGGTCCGGGCCGCGCAGCTGCGAAGGCGCGGCGCCGGCCACGGCCGAGATCAAGTTGATGCTTGCCGTGCTGGTCAAGCGTTTCGAGTTCACCCCCGTGCCCGGCCACGTCGTCACCCCGGTGTTCCCTGACGCAAGGGGAAATCCGCCGGGATGGGGACGGCCGGTCCCGCGGACTGCCGACCGGGCCGAGCGGGAGCTCGACACCACCCGCCGGTGCAGGAAGCAATGATCGAGAGCCGATTTGCCGGATTCCGGATCAAGCCAGGCGACTGCCGGATAAAGTTCGCGCATGACCAATCCGTGGGGGACTGTGGTTTCCGCAGTGCGATCGAGGCCGCACGGCCGTGTCAGCGTCACGTTCACGCCGCAGGGCTGGGAGGTCCGGCGTTGCCCGGTCGCGTGGGACGAGCTGAGGGTCTGGTTCTGGTGGAGCTTCGGGCTCAGCCTGGTCCTCGCGTGGATCGGGGCCATCCCGGTCTTCGCGTTCGACGCGCCGAAGGAGGTCGCCTTCCCCTTCGCGCTGCCCGGCGCGTTGCTGCTGGCCGGCCTGCTGATCTACGGCCTGGTCGCCGCCGTAGTGGAGTTCTTCGGCTCCATCCTCGTGGTCTTCGGCCTGCTCACGCGCAAGGGCAGGCGGCGTCTGTTCGCCACGCCCGCGCGTACGCCCCAGGGGCTGCTGATGGTGTTGCCCGCGCACGCTGTCGTGGGCGCCCGCGCGACCCACCACTGGCGCCGGGTAGTGGTCACCGTTCGCATGGTCGACGGGGTGGAGTTCCGTTATTCGCGATTCGGAATGCGCCGGCACCGCCAAGCGCTGCAATCCGGTTTCGCCGGGATTCTCGGTAATCGCCTCCAGGCCCAGCACGCCTGAGCTGTGCCGGCCGCGTTCGTCCTCTTCGCACACCTCATTCGATACAGGCTCTACGGTGGGTCGTATGCGACACATAGGAATCCTCGGCCACTCGATTCCGGGTTCGGCGCACTGCTACCAGGCGATCGCCCGGCACGGTGAACAACGGCTGGGCGAGCACCAGCACCCGGACGTGACCCTGGACTGCATCCCGATGGGACGCAGCATGCCCGCGTGGGAATCCGGCGACCGCGCCGCGATACGGGAGATCCTCGCCGAAAGCGTCGAGCGGCTCGCCCGCGCGGGATGTGACTTCTACGTCTGCCCGGACAACACCGCACACCTCGCGCTCGACCTGCCGGGCCCGTCGCTGGCGTTGCCGGGCCTGCACATCGCCGACGTGGTGGCCGCGGAGGCCGCCGCTCGCGGTTTCCGGTGCGTCGGCATCCTCGGGACGCGGTGGACGATGACCGCGCCGATGTACCCCGAGGCGCTCGCCGCGCACGGCATCGACAGCAGGTCGCCGTCCCCGGCCGACCAGGACGACATCCAGCGGATCACGTTCGGCGAGCTGGTGCGGGGTGTGTTCACGCAGGAGGCGCGGGAGCGGTTCGCGGCCGTCGTCGAATCGTTGCGTTCCGAGGGCTGCGACGCCGTGGCGCTGGTGTGCACCGAACACCCGCTGCTGCTGACGGCGGACGTGGCGCCCCTGCCGACGCTGGATTCGACCGACTTGCTGGCCCGCGCCGCCGTCGACGAGGCACTGAAAACCTGATCGTGTCGTGTCACGCGGGCGAAGGTGGGTAACCGCGTTGCATGGTGAGCTTCGGGTATTTCCTGTCCTGTGAGGAATTCGGGCCGCACGAGCTGGTGCGCCACGCGAAACTGGCCGAGGCGGCCGGGTTCGAACGGCTGTGGATCTCCGACCACTTCCACCCGTGGAACGGCGAACAGGGGCAGAGCCCGTTCGTGTGGTCGGTGATCGGCGCCTTGTCGCAGGTGACCACGCTGCCGGTGACCACCGCGGTCACGTGCCCGACCGTCCGCATCCACCCCGCGGTGATCGCGCAGGCGGCGGCGACCGCGGCGGTGCAGCTGGAAGGCCGGTTCGTGCTCGGCGTGGGCAGCGGCGAAGCGCTCAACGAGCACATCCTCGGCGACCGGTGGCCCTCCGCGGGGGTGCGGCTGGCGATGCTGGAAGAAGCGGTCGAGGTGATCCGCAAGCTGCACGGCGGTGGCGAGGTGACGCACCACGGCAAGTACTACACCGTCGAGAACGCCCGGATCTACACGGTCCCCGACGAGCCCGTGCCGATCTACGTCTCGGCTTTCGGTCCCAAGGCGGTGCGGCTGGCCGGTGGGATCGGCGACGGGTACATGAGCGTCATGCCGGACGGCGACCTGGTGAAGAAGTTCCGTGCGGCGGGTGGCGAGGGCAAACCCACCCAGTCCGGGCTGAAGGTCTGCTACGGGTCGTCCAAGGAGAAGGCCGTGGAGACCGCGCACCGGCTCTGGCCCAACGAGCAGCTGCCCGGTGAACTGGCCCAGGTCCTGGCCACCCCGCGGCACTTCGAGCAGGCGTCGCAGCTCGTGACGAAGGAAATGGTGGCAGGCGCGCTGCCGTGCGGCCCCGATCCCGAGCCGTACCTGGCCGCTGTACGGGAGTACGTCGACGCGGGCTTCGACGAGGTCTACATCCAGCAGATCGGACCGGACCAGGACGAGTTCTTCGACTTCTGGCGTACCAAGGTGCTCCCCGAAGTCCAGGGCTGAGACCCTGCTGGGCGGGACGATCCCGCTCACCGTGAGGTACGCGGCGCTCGCCGGTCGCGAGGGGCAGGTCGCGGACCACCAGCGTGAGGCTTCTCGTGGCCGGGGACCGGGCGGTCACCGGCCGGTGAAGGCCGCCCTGCCAGGCCCGTCGACCAGGAACGAACGGACACCGGCACGCAGGTCATCGGTGTCGAACAGGGCGGCCGCGACCCCGGTGACGTGCTGGTCGGCCTCAGCGACACCGCCGTGCTCGTAGTGTGCGAGCACCTGCTTGGTCGCCGCGTGCGCCCTGGTCGGGCCACTGGCCAGACGAGTGGCGTACGCGCGTGCGGCCTCGTCGAAGCCCTCGTGCGGCAGCACCTGGTTGACCACGCCCCACTCGTGCAACCGGCCGGCGGCGTAGCGGTCCCCGGTGAACACGAACTCCTTCGCCCGCGCCACTCCCGCACGGGCGGCGAGCCGCTGCGTGCCACCCATCGCCGGGGTCAGGCCGATCACGTTCTCGACCAGGCCGAACTTGGCCCGCTCGGACGCCACCAGCAGGTCGCAGGCCAGCGCGACCTCGAACGCCCACGTCAAGCACAGCGCGTGTGCGGCGAAGACCGTGGGGAACGGCAACGCGGCGATCCGGTCGGGGATGTCGAGCATCCGGTCGAACAGGGCCTTGGCCTGCGCGACGTCGGCCTGCGCGTCGAACAGGGACACATCGACCCCGCCGCTGACCACCTTGCCCTCGGCCCGCAGCAGCGCCGCCCGCGGCGGCTCGGCCTCCAGCAGCCCGATCGCCTCACCGAGTTCGTCCTGCACCTGCGTGGTGTACAGGTTCAGCGGCGGCGCGTCGATCGTGAGCACGGCCAAGTCGCCCGGCTGCCGGTCAAGGCGGATCAACTGCACGTCTGGCTCCCGTCGTCGGCGTCAGCGCCCGCAATATATCCACGCGTGGGTCGTCGCCGGCCAACGATGTGATCACCGCCGCGAATGCGTTCCAGGTTTGTCATCCGGCGAGGAATGTCCAGGTCGCCGGTGTTGTCCGGTGACCTGAGATCTGCTCCGGAGACCCGCGGTGGACTGCCCACACGAATCGCGCTTGTTCGATCACCGCCGCAGGCTTTCCCACTGTCGAGCCGGTGGCGCACTTGTAGTGTGGCGGTGTGGAAATTGTGGCACGGATTGGTGGCGGCTCGCCCGTCGGCCGACTGATGTGCCATCCTCGGCTGCCGTTGATCGCCGCCCTGGATTCGGAACGCCCGGCGGTCCGCGTCTGGGACGTCGGCGGTCAGCGCCTGCGTGAGGTCTGGCGTGCCGGCGCCGAGTCGGATGTCTACGGGGACGAGCACGGCTGGGCCAAGTTCCAGCGGATACCAGTGGTGGCATGGCACCCGGATCAGCCGTGGCTCGTGGTGAAGAACGAGGACGGCGTGCTGCTGTGGACACCGTCCGGACTGTCCGAACTGGACGGTCTGCCCCCGGGGGCGTCCTACCACAATCTGGCGTTCAGCCCGGACGGCAGCACCTTGTGGGCCGCGCCGGGCGACGAGATCAACTCGTGGGAGTACTCGTCGCACGCCATCGACGTCGCCTCCGGTGCCGTGCACGCGGGACGGCATTGGGACACCGGGGTCGCCGTGCATCCGGCCGGTGGACTGGTGGCCACGTTGTCGAGTGACCAGGGCGCGACACACATGTTGTTCGCCCGGCCATCTCAGGTGATGCGCGTGCTGAACCGTGCGCTGATCCTCGACGCCGACGGCTACCGGACACCGGTGTTCAGCTCGGACGGTCGGTACTTCGCCATTCGTGGCAGCGCGTACGAGCACACCCTGGAGGTGTTCGAGTTCCCCACGTTGCGGCGTGTGCTCGGCACGGTTCTCGGTGAGCCGTATCCCAGCGACGAAGTCTCGGACGAGTGGTGGGAACAACACGAGGCCTGGTCGGCGCACAACATCGCTTTCGGGACGCGGCCCGGCGTGCTCTGGATCGGGACGCCCGCCGGGACGCTGATCGAACTCGACGTCGGCACGCAGGAGGCGGTCGGGCACGACCTGCTGGCGGGAGCCGGGATCACCGCGTTGAGCGCCACGGCGACAGGGGAGTTGATCGTCGCAGGCGGCGCGGGCGAACTCGTGCTCGTCGCGGGTTTCCCGGCGGCGGAACCCGCCGCCGGGTCGACGGTCGCGGAGTTCCTCGCGGACGCTTCCGACATTCCCGACGGCGGCAACCTGGACGAACACCTGATCCTCACCGACGGGACCCGGACCTGGCAGCCAGGCGACCTGGACACAGCGTCCGCCGCGGCGGACACGGACCCCACCTGGCTGCGGCTCAAGGTCGCGATCAACACCCTCGGCGAATAGGCGGTCGCACAGCCGGCACCTTGCCCTCGTGGCGCCGTTCAGCGCCAGTCGCACTGGGCCTCGGCGGTGGTCTTCAGGTCCGCCAGCCACGCCCGCAGCCCCTGGGCGAGGAACTCGCTGGCCAGCGGGGCGTTGGACTCGACCTGCTCGCCGGTGTGGGTCTCCTCCGTGCGGACGATGACGCCGCCGCGGACCCTGACGAAGTTCCAGACGTGCACACCGCGGTCGATCCGCAGGCCCTCGCCGATCGCGGGCCCGGTCCAGCGGATGCACTTGCCCTGCTGGAGCTGCTCGACCGTCGACGTGATCACCAGGGTGGTCGGCGGGGTGACGGGCGTGGCGGGCACGGGCGTGGTCCAGCGGAACTGCGAGCGCTTGCGCAGCGGACCGTGGTCGAGGCGCTGGGCGCTCGTGACGGGTTTCTGCCAGTCCGGCCAGCGGTTGATGTCGGTCTGCACCCGCCAGACGGTCCGCGACGGCGCGTTGATGAACGTCTCGGTGCGGTACCGGACCTTGGCGGACGGATCGACGCCCCGCCCCTGGCACGTCAACGACGACGACGATGCCACCGCCGCGTTCGCGTCGCTGGTCGCGGCCTGCGCCGGCGTGGCCCCGAGGACCGCGGCGACCGGAATGGTGAGCAGGGCAGCTCGGTGGATGGTGCGGGACGCCTTCATCTGTGCCTCCTGGTGGATCTGTGCCGGTTGGTGATGGCTCAACCCTGTCCTGCGGCCGTGTGCTGTCGCGTCGGTGGAAATTGCGTAGATCGCTCCGCCACGCACTCGGCGGTCCACTCGAAAGGAGGCTTCGTGTCAGTATGACGATAAGCTATGTTCGCCTAGAGACGTGTCGATCGTCCGGCACAAGCGAGGGGAACAAGCATGAAGGACCCGGTGGTGATGCTCACCGCCCTGAACCTCGAGTACGACGCCGTCCGGCGGAGGCTCGTCGACCCGCGGGTGTGCCTGCACGAAAGGGGCACGCGATTCGAGGTCGGCACACTCGGCACGACCACGTGCCGAGTGGTGATTGGTTTGACTGGCAAAGGAAACCATTCCGCGGCCGTCCTGGCGGAGCGGGCCATCCAGCAGTTCTCGCCGACGGCGGTGATGTTCGTCGGTGTCGCCGGGGCGCTGTGGGGCACGCCCCTCGGTGACGTGGTCGTGGCCACCCACGTCTACGCCTACCACGGCGGGACCAGCGAGGACGACGGACTGAAAGCGCGTCCCCGTACCTGGGAGATGGCGCACGAGATGGCGCAGCTCGCCGCGCATGTGGGCCGGTCACGCGACTGGGCGGACACCGAACCGGCGCGGGCGAGTCCACCGGGTGTCCACTTCGGGGCGATCGCGGCCGGTGAGATCGTCCAGAACTCGCGCATCTCCCGCGAGGCGGGGTGGATCCGTGAGCACTACAACGACGCGCTCGCGATCGAGATGGAGGCCGCGGGGGTGGCGCAGGCAGGTCACCTGAGCGGAGCGCCGGTCGCGATCATCCGCGGCATCAGCGACCAGGCGGACGGCAGCAAGGCCACCGACGGGGACATCACCCGGCAGCCGGCAGCCGCTGCCAACGCGGCCGCGTTCGCCGCACGGCTGGCTGTGGAACTGGTGGGACAACAGGAGGAGCGCACTTCCATGCATGAGGCTGAGCAGGCTCGGCACCGCGGTGGCAACGTGAACTTCGCGTGGGGCAACGTGGGGATCCAGGCCGCCGACGTGTCCGGCAGCAGCGTGGTGATGAACGCCGTGCCACCCACGACCGGCCCATCGAGCATCGGTGAGCAGATCTCGGCGTTCCGCGAACTGCTGGCGCTCAGTCGTTCCGCCGGACGCCTCGACAGCGCCACCTACGACGCGGCGGCCACCGAACTGGATGTCGCGAGCAAAGCCCTGCGGGACAACACCGCTGCCGGGCGGAGCAAGGTCGTTCTGGCGCTCAAGCGGTTGCGCGATCTTGTCGTGGAGGTGGCCGACCTGTCGGCGAAGGTCGTGGCCGTGATCGCCGCTGTGCAGGGTCTGTCATGATCGAGCACGCGGACAACGCCAACGTCGCCGAAGAAGGTGCCGCCGTCGGCATCCAGGCCGAATACGTGCACAACTCGACCGTGTACCAAGTGTTCGCCGACTCCTCACCGCGACAGAAGTACGAAGTGGGCGTGCGTCTGCTCGAAGACGGCGTACCGAAGCGCGCGAAGGAACTGATCGACGACGCCATCGCGCGGGGGCACGACAACGGCGAGGTGCGTTTCCACTGGATGCTCGCGATGCTCGGCAAACGGTCCCTGCGGGACCTCACCGCGGCTGAGCGGGCTCAACTCGAATGGGTTTGCCAACGCTTGCACAGCTATGCCGACGACGTCTGGAAGCAGTCGCTGGAGGCCGTCTGCGAGCTGGTGAACAGCCTGCGGCGCAACGATCGCGAGTGCAAGTCCGCGCTCGAGCGGCTGCACGGTCTGCCGGTGGCGCAACGCGAGAAGATCGTCCGCCATCTGGATCTCGTGCTCACCGGCGGGATGAAGGACACGGTGTGGGCCGGCAGCCGCCAGAAGGCCGAACAGCGGCAACTGGGCAACGACCGGCGCGAGCGCGTGTGGGCGTACTTCCACCCCGACCCGGTCCCGCCACGTGTCCGTGCCCCGCTTGAAGTGTCCACTGTGCCTGGTGACACGACACGGGCCAAGGCGTGGTCGGTGCTCGCGGTACTCGCCTATGGCCACCTCTGCTGGCTGGTCCTGACTGAGGGCGTGCTGGAATCGATGCTGGCCTGTGCGCTCATTGCCCCGGCCGGGTACTTCGCCGCCCGCCACGGACTGGAATGGCGCTACCGGTCAGCACGGCGGCGGGCCAAGGAGAACGACTTCGCCGTCGACGAGAACGTGCGACGGCCGCCGGAGCCGGGCTTCGCGAACGCCGTGACCCACTCGTTCACGCACTACTTCGGCAGGTACCTGCCGCAGGACGTGGATCGTGAGCAGTGGCTGGCCCGTACCCTCGGTGTCCGGACCACGTTGCGTGACGAGATCGTGGAGGTCTACCGGGAAGAACGGATCAAGGTCGACCGCGTCAACTGGTTGATCGGCTACCTCGCCGCCGATGTCCGGTCACAGTGGACCAAGGGAACCTTGCTGCGGCACCGGGAACGTTATCGCACCGACCCCGTGACGAAGCTGGTGTGCTCGATCGCGCTCGTCGTCGTGGTGGTCGCGACGGTGCTCGTCGCCGTCCTGACGGTTCCCGCGCAGCCACTGCCGGTGCTGGCCGCGTTGACGGCGATGCTCACCGGTGGCCGTTGGGCCGCACAGCGCTGGTACGGCATCGTCAGCGAGGAGCGCCGGTTCGCTGAGGACAGCCAGGACCAGGCCGGACGGCTCGACGAGCGGCAGGCGGCGTACGAGCGGTGGAAAGCCAGGCTCGACAGCACGCGGCCGTCCGAGCACGAGATGGAGACCTGGCTGCGCTGTGACAAGACCATGCTGCTGGACGCCGCACTGAGGCACTACGGGCTGGTGTGGCGGGAGGTCATCACCCACGCGTTCCTGCAGGCGCCGTCGAAGCCCTACCAACGCGCGCGGGTGAAGAACGGGCCGTGGCGGTACTCCAAGTACGACATCCGGCTGTTCCTGATCACGCAGGACGGTGTCCGCGAGGTCAGCACGCGACTCGACTTCGAACGCGTGGACCTCAAGGGCCAGGAGCGCAACAACTACCGTTTCGACGCGGTTTCGTCGGTCCAGGTCGTCGAGTCGGCCGCGACCGGGTGCGCGCTGGAGCTGACGCTGTTCAACGGGCCGTCGAGGAACATCCCGGTCGTCGAGCCCGGTGTGAGCGCGGCGGACGGGGAAAGCCCTGCCGCGCTGTCGGAAACCAGCCTCGATTCGGCAGGTTTCGCCCATACCCTCCACATCCTCGAAGGCATCGCCGCCGAGGGGAAGACCTGGATCGACCGGGACACCCTCGGCAGAACCGGAGCCGCGAGGTGAGCGGCGGCGGTATCGGTGTTCAGGCGGCTGAAACCCCGGGAACAGTTGTATTCGGGGTCACAACTTTCCGTACGGGCGTTTCGCATTTGCCGCCCACAGGCCTGGGAACTGCGGGAACCGCCTTCCCGGGTGCCCGCCGGAATTGTCCATTGAGGACGTATGTTATACCGGCAATCCCCGGTGCTGCTCCATTGGAGGGAAACGGGGGCGGCGGCTTGGAGTAACCGCCGTTGCCGTGATAGAGATCTGCGATCGAACCGGCAACCGCACGGTTGTCGGAAACCGTTCGTCCGCACCAGAGGATTTGATGGATCAACAGACACTCGCGGTGGCGTTCTGGTTCGCACTGGCCGCTGTGCTCGTCGCCGTGATCTTGCTGGTGCGCCAACGCCGGATCACCGCGGATCTGCGTGAACAGGCCGCAGGCGCCCAAACCATCACCCATTCGTGGGCCACCGAGGAAGCACACCTCGTCAACTCGCGGATCCCCGCCCTCGCCGAGTCGCTGAGCAACCGCCCGGTCGAGGTACCCGGGCCGGTGAACCCGCAGTTCGCCGCGGCGCACGGCCGCGTGCTCGACCTGTTCACCGAGTCCGTCCAGCAGGCGACCGTCCGGGGCGAGCAGTCCGCCAAGGCCACGCTCAAGTCGATGATGCGCGCTGTCCAGAGCCTCGCCAACGAGCAGCAGGTCGCCATCTCCGCCATGCAGGACCGGCACGACGACGCCGACGTCCTGCAGGGCCTGATGCGCATCGACCACATGAACTCCCAGCTCGGCCGCCGCGCCCAGGCCACCGCCGTGCTGTGCGGGTCGTGGCCGGGGCAGCAGCGGTCCGCGTCGTCGCTGACCGACGTGGCCAGGGGCGCGACCTCGCGCATCCGGGACTACCTGCGCGTCAACATCCCGATCGAGGCCGACATCGCGGTCGTCAGCCGTGCTGTCGAGCCCGTCGTGCTCGCCGTCGCCGAACTGCTGGACAACGGCGCACGCCACTCGCAGCCGAACACCGCCGTCGAGGTCAACTTCCAGCAGGCGCACAACGGCATCGCCATCATGATCGACGACGCCGGTGTCGGGATGACCGCCGAGGAGCTCGGCCGTGCCGCGAGACTGCTCGCCGGCGACGGCGCCAGTGACATCAACCGCCTCGGCGACCCGCCCCAGGTCGGGTTCGCGGTCATCGGCGTTCTCGCCGCGCGGTACGGGTTCCGGGTCTCGGTGGACACGCGGTCGCCGTACGGTGGCGTGCGCGCGGTCGTGTTCCTGCCGACGGAACTGCTCACCCGCGTCGACAAGCCGGTTCCCGCCGCGGCCGTCCCCGCTCCCTCACCCGCCCCAGCACCCGCACCGGCTCCCCACCCCGCGGCGCCGGACGCCGCCGAGCCGAAGCGCACCCCAGGCGGGCTGCCCAAGCGCAAGCGCCGCGAACCGGCCGCCGACCAGGCCGCGCCGTCGGCACCGCCCGGCTCGCCCGCTGCCACCCGTCCGTCGGAGCAGATCGCGGCCGGGCTCGGCGCGTGGCAGCGCGGTACCCGCTCCGGCCGGACCGCGTCCCCCACCGTTCCTGAAGGGAACCCACACGCATGACCGATCCGGCGCACAACAAGTTGGGCTGGATGCTCGACAACGCCATGCAGATGCCCGAGACGAAACACGCGATCCTGCTGTCCGCCGACGGTCTGCTGATGGCCCACTCGACCAGCATCAGCCGCGACGACGCCGAACGGCACGCCGCGGCCATGTCCGGCCTGCAGGCACTGGCCCGCGGCACCGCCGAGTTCTGCGGCGAGACCGCCGCCGGGTGGCAGCAGACGATCAGCGAGTTCCCCGGCGGGTACGTCTTCCTCGTCGCCGCGGGCACCGGCGCGTACCTCGCGGTGTCCGCCAGTGAACGAGTCGACATGGAGGCGGTGTCCTTCCGGCTGCAGGAGCTGGTCCAGAGGTTGGGCAAGGAACTCACCAGCCCGCCGCGGCAGGACGCCGGCAGCCCGGCATGACGCCGCACCGCCGGGAGCGGGCCCTCGTCCGGCCGCACGTGGTGACCGGCGGCCGGGCCCATCCGTCCCGCAACACCTTCGACGTGGTCACCGTCGTGGTGGCCACCCGCGAGGCGTTCTCCGGCCTCACGCCGGAGAAACGCAGGCTGATGGAGCTGTGCCGGGGCGGTCCGCTGTCGGTCGCGGAGATCGCCGCGCACCTGTCGCTGCCGATCAGCGTCACCAAGGTGCTGTTGTCGGACCTGCTCGACACCGGCCACATCACCACGCACGCCGCGCTTCCCCGAACCACCCGACCCGATCTGCAGCTGTTGAAGGACGTGCTCGATGGCCTCCGCGCCCGTCTCTGAGGACATCTACCTGCCGCGAACCGTGCAGACCGCCGTGAAACTGCTCATCGTCGGGCACTTCGCGGTCGGCAAGACCACGTTCGTCGGCACCCTCTCGGAAATCCGCCCGCTGCGCACCGAGGAGACGATGACGCAGGCAGGCGCCCTCGTCGACGACCTCGACGGTGTCAACGGCAAAAGCACGACAACGGTCGCTCTGGACTTCGGCAGGCTGACCCTGAACGATCAGCTGGTGCTGTACCTGTTCGGCGCGCCCGGCCAGCAACGGTTCACCCAGCTGTGGAAGGACCTCGCTGTCGGCGCACTGGGCGCACTCGTACTGGCCGACACGCGAAGACTGGAGCAGTCGTTCGAGGTGATGGGACTGTTGGAGGAGTTCGGCATGCCGTACGCGGTGGCCGTCAACGACTTCGACAACGCCCCGAGTTTCCCGGACACCGAGCTGCGCGACGCGCTCGACCTGCTCCCGGAGACACCGTTGGTCACTTGCGACGCCAGAGACGCGGATTCGTCCACCCGCGCGGTCATCGCACTGGTCGAGTACCTGCTCACCCGCCCCGTACAGGAGAACGCGTGACTACCCAGCCTTCCGCCGACCAGGCCCCGCCCACGGGCTGCCCCGCCCACGAGGGCCGGATACCGTTGTACGGCCAGGAGTTCGCCGCCGACCCGGCCGCGACCTACCGGGCACTGCGGTCGCACGGCCCGATCGCGCCGGTCGAGCTCGCTCCCGGCGTGCCCGCGAACCTGATCGTCAGCTACGACGCGGCGCTGGACGTGCTGCGCAACCCCAGCACGTTCCCGCGCGACCCGCGCCGCTGGCAGGCCACCATGCCCGCCGACTGCCCGGTGCTGCCGATGATGATGTACCGGCCGAACTGCCTGTTCACCGACGGCCCGGTGCACGCGCGCTACCGCAGCGTGGTGACCGACAGCCTGGCCAGGGTGGACCAGAACGCGTTGCGCGAGAACGTCGAGCGCACCGCCGAACGGCTGATCCGCAGCTTCGGCAAGGAAGGGCAGGTCGACCTGCTCGCCGAGTACGCGCTGATGGTCCCGCTGCAGATGTTCCAGTACCTGTACGGCTGCCCGCCCGAACTGGGGGAGCGGCTGGTCGCCGGCATGATCGGCATCTTCGACATGATCGAGCCGGAGAAGGCCAACGAGCAGCTGACGCAGAGCATGATCGAGCTGATCACGCTCAAGCGGGCCAGCCCCGGCCAGGACATGCCGTCGTGGATGATGGCCCACCCGGCCAACCTGACCGACGAGGAGCTGATCCACCAGCTCGTCCTGCTGATGGGTGCCGGTACCGAGCCGGAGAAGAACCTGATCGCCAACGGCGTCCGGTTGCTGCTGGCCGACGAGCGGTTCGCCGGTGACCTGTCCGGTGGCAGCATGCCCGTCGAGGAAGCGCTCGACGAGGTGCTGTGGACCGACCCGCCGATGGCCAACTACTCGGCCACCTATCCCGTCCAGGACATGGACTTCGCCGGTGTGCGGCTACCCGCCGACACACCGCTGGTGTTGAGTTTCGCCGCCGCCAACACAGATCCGGCGCTCACCACCGGCCAACGGTCCGGCAACCGGGCACACCTCGCCTGGAGCGCCGGAGTACACACCTGTCCCGCCCAGCAGCACGCCCGCCTGATCGCGTCGGTGGCCATCGAGAAGCTGCTGGACACCCTGCCCGACATGCGTTTGTCCGTCCCGGTCGACCAGCTCACCTGGCGACCTGGGCCTTTCCACCGTGCGC
The DNA here is from genome assembly GCF_001302585.1 of Kibdelosporangium phytohabitans. GTDB lineage: Bacteria > Actinomycetota > Actinomycetes > Mycobacteriales > Pseudonocardiaceae > Kibdelosporangium > Kibdelosporangium phytohabitans. The sequence goes on from NZ_CP012752.1 coordinate 5,055,720, forward strand.
TGACCGCGCTCCCCGTTCGTTTCACCCCGGTTGCCGTGCCCGTCCCGCTCGACGAGTCACCTGGAGGAAGCCGATGGAACGTTCCGCGGAGCCAGTCACAATCGACCCATCCGGACACGACATCCACGCCGAGGGAGCCAAGCTCGCCCAGCTCGGGCAAGCGACGCTGGTTGAGCTCCCTGGCTCGGTGGTGGCGTGGTCGGTAACCAGCCAGGACGCCCTGCGCAAGCTGCTCAGTGACCAGCGGGTGTCCAAGGACCCCCGCCAGCACTGGCCCCGGTTCGTCAACGGCGAGATCGACGAACAGTGGCCGCTGCTGATCTGGGTCGCTGTGCAGAACATGTTCACCGCGTACGGCGGTGACCACCGCAGGCTTCGTTCGCTGGTGTCCAAGGCTTTCACGCCGCGGCGCACCGCGGCGATGCGCCCGCAGATCGAGCAGATCACCGCGGAATTACTGGATGACCTGGCGTCCCGCCCGCAACCGGTGGACCTTCGTGAGGGATTCGCCTACCCGGTCCCGATCGAGGTGATCTGCCGGTTGTTCGGTGTTCCGGCCGACGCGCGGGCCGGTCTGCGCCAGGTGGTCGACGGTGTCTTCGACACCACCCTGACCGCCGAACAAGCCATCGCCAACCAGCACGAGCTGTACCGGATCATGCACGAGCTCGTCGCGCTGAAACGGGCCGAGCCGGGTGACGACCTCACCAGCGGGCTGATCGCGGTCCGGGAGGACGACGGGTCGAGCCTGGCGGAGAACGAACTCGTCGACACCCTGATCCTGGTCATCTCGGCGGGGCACGAGACCACGGTGAACCTGCTGGACCACGCGATCACCGCGCTGCTGACCCACCCGGAGCAGCTGGAACTGGCGAAGTCCGGCCAGGTCCCGTGGAGCGAGGTGATCGAGGAGACCCTGCGCTGGCAGGCCCCGGTTGCCAACCTCCCGCTGCGGTACGCGGTGGCGGACATCGACTTGGGTGATGTCGTGATCCGCAAGGGCGACGCCATCCTCGCGTCCTACGCCGCCGCGGGCCGGGACAAGTCCGTGTACGGCGACACAGCCGACACGTACGACGTGACCCGGGAGGAGAAGGCGCACCTGGCGTTCGGTCACGGGGTGCACTACTGCCTCGGCGCGCCGCTCGCCCGGCTGGAGGCGGAGGTGGCCCTGACCGCGTTGTTCACGCGGTTCCCGGACATCCGCCTGGCGGTGGACCCGGCTGAGCTGCGGGCGACCGAGTCGTTCATCTCCAACGGGCACCAGACGCTGCCGGTGAAGCTGCACTGAGCCAGGCGCCGTGGGGACTGCGCCCGGCAGTCCCCACGACCGCCGTGCTCAGCCGAAGTCCCAGCGGGTGGCGCCGTGGGGTTCCGCGGAGGCCACACCGAACGCGGTGCGGAGCGTGAGGCGGTAGAGGTGCCAGGGCGGCGGTCCGGCGCTCGGTGCGCTGAACGGGGCCGTGAACGCGTCGCCGTCCACCGAAACCGGCCAGCCGCCGCTGCGGTAGACGGCGGCCACGCGCTCCAGGGTCTCCGTGTCGGTCACCCGGTGCGCTTCGCCTTCCAGCACCAGGTCGATGCCGGTGAGGCGCACGGACACGCTGCACGCCGGGTTCGCCGCCAGGTTGCGTGACCTGCGGGTGTTCGGCCCGCCTTTGAAGTACAGCGCGTCGTCCACCCACACGGCGCCGACGCCCGCCGAATGCGGCCGTCCGTCCGGTCGCACCGTCGCCACGAAGAACGTCAGGTCAGCCGTGGGAGTGAGGGTGGCCAGCGCCTCGCGCGGACGGCTCCACGGCAGCTCCGGGGACCCGTAGTTGTCGAGGTTGCGGGTCGAGATGGGCTCGTTCATGGTGTCAGTCATACCTGTGCGTCGAACGAGCCGGGCGCACATCGACATCCGGTTTCAATCCGCTGTGCGCCGGCCCGGCACCCAGCGCATCGGGCCACTAGATGTGCTGCTCCTCGCCGAATGTCTCACGGAGGCGGTTCTCCTCCGCGGGGGAGAGGTTGGTGAACACCAGTTCGGGGTGTTCGGGTTCGAAGGACGTCCTGATCCTGTCGAGAACCGCGTCCGAGCTGAGGATGAACAGCGCCGACGTGCCCGGCACGACGTCGTCGCGCAGCCTGCGGATCAGCTCGTCGTTGATGCCGACGTCGGTCAGCGCGCCGGTGAGCCCGCCGACCGCGGCGCCGACCGCCGCGCCGAGCAGCGGAACGAAGAAGATCAGACCGAACAGCATGCCCCAGAACGCGCCGCCGAGGGCACTGGATCCCGCCAGGGTGTGCAGTTGGCGTGTCCTCGGCTTCTTGGCGCCCGGATGCCACGAGACGGTGGCGGCGTCGTGCACGGTGATCAGGTTGTCCTGCGCGAGGCGCGACAGGATCCCCGCCGCGCGGTCGGCTCCGTCGGGATTGGCGAAACGCCAGACTGTCAGTGTGGTCATGCCTTGTCCTTTCGTTTCGTTCGCTTGATGTGCCGGGTCAGGGCCGTCGCCCAGCCCGCGCGGGGATCGGTGTCCACGAGCAGCGCCATGACCAGCAACGTCGTCGGTATCGCCAGCAGGGCACCGAGCGGCCCGAGCACCCAGGCCCAGAACACCAGGGCCACGAAGGTCATCACGGGCGACAGGCCGATGCTGTCGCCGACGTAGATCGGCTGGATCATCGACTGCACCACGAAGTTGACCGCCCAGTAGACGAGCACCACGGCCAGCGTCAGCTGCCACCCGCCGACCGGCAGCGCGAGCACCGCCGGTGGGATCACGCCCATCAGGAACCCGATGTTGGGGATGTAGTTGGTCACGAACGACAACAGTCCCCACAGGACGGACAGCGGGATTCCCAGCAACGCCAGTGCGATCACGTCGAGGACCGCGATGATGAGCCCGAACACCGTCGTCACGGCCAGGTAGCCGCGGGTCTGCTTGGCGAACGTCCGCAACGCGGCCGTCATCCGCGGCCGGTCGGCGCCGATGTCGGCGAGCCGGACGTCCACCCCGGTCGACTCGATGCTCATGAACAGCAGCAGGGCCAGCAGGAACACCAGGCTCGTGGTCAGGCCGGTCAGGTCCTTCACGATCGCCCCGACGTAGGGGATGATCTTGCCGAGGTCCACGCCGGCCATCGCGTCACGGACCTGCTCGGGCGCGATTCCCATACCTTGCAACGCCCGCGTCGCGTCACCGACGACGCCGTCGAAGCGGTCGGCGTACTTGGGCAGCGTCGCCGCCAGCTGGGCCAGCGACACGAACGTCACCACCGCGAACGCGACCAGCGTGCCGTAGACGAGCACGACGAGCACCGATGTCGCTGCCCACGAGGGCAGACCCACGCGTCTGAGCCACCGGTGCACCGGGCTGACCGCGATCACGATGACGAGCGCGAGCAGCACCGGCGCTGCCAGCCAGGCGATCGACTTCAGCCCCGCCACCGTGATCACGGTCGCCGCCGCCCCCAGCAGGAGGACGAGGGCACGGGGCATCGCCGCGGTCACGGCATCTCGTCCGTCACGTCCCTGCCGTGTACGACGATCGCCCAGATCACCAGGACGGACAAGGCGATCACGATCGTGGACCACACCGGGTACGCCGAGACGAACGTGATCTGGGCGATCGCGTTCACCGACGCCACCGCGACGGCCACGACCCTCGACCACACCGCGCCGGTCAGCAGGGACAGCCCGGCCGACAGGACCAGCACACCGACGAGCAGGTGTACCCAGCCCCACGTGGTCAGGTCGAACAGGATCAGGTCGTCGCCGTTGGACACGTAGAACGCCCGGTCGAGCAGCGCGACGAGCCCTTCGACGGCGTTGAAGATCCCGGTGAGCACCATGACGATGGCGGCGAACCACATCCACCCGGACCACACGGTGATCCGGCTGTCCGCACGTCGTTTCGGGTAGTCGGTCATCAGGTCTCCTAGGGTCGGACGGGTGGTTGGTCGAGGTAGCCGCGCAGCACGAGGTTCACCTCGGGGCCCGACAACGGCAGCATGTGGCTGCCGAGCAGGTGGTCGACGCGCAAGCGCATGAACCAGCCCACGGCGTGCGTGAACGGGGTGGTCGTGGTCTGCCGGAGCGGGCGGGCCCACATGCGTGGCTCGTCGGCGATCATCGCCACCCGGTGTTCGGGGAGGTAGATGTTGGTCGCGCCGACGCTGCCCACCGCCGCGGGCAGCAGCCTGAGGGTGACTCCGGACAGGTTCAGCACGCATTCCCGGTCGATCACCAGGTTGGGCGCGACGTCGGTGTGGCCGTCGGCCTGCCTGCCGGACGCGAGGATCACGACCTTGCCCAGTCGCGCGTCGTGGTGGTCGGCGAACGCGCTGGTGCCGCGGCAGTCGGCGGTCGGGTGGTGCGGGTAGATGATGGTGGTGACCGGGTCGCCGGTCAGGTCGGCGATCTGCCTGCTGATCGCCCTGCCGTGCTTCGCGCTGGGCCCGGTGTTGATCAGGATCAGGCCGTGCCGGCCCGCGACCACGACGCTGTTGAGCGGCCGGGCGTCGCTCGACCGCAGGACCCACACCGGCAGGTCCGCGATGCGCCGGACGGACAGGCGCGGTTTGCTGCGCGCTCCGATGGACATCAGATACCGGCCGTGGTGTGGATGTGCCGGAGCGCCGACCACAGTTCACCGGCCGCGCGCCCGGTTCCCGACTCGCCCGGCGTGTCCGTTTCGGAGCGGACGTGCCTGACCAGTTCCGCGGCGAGCGCGTTGAGGTTGGTGTCGGCACGGCGGCACGCGTCCTGCAGCAGCAGCCACGCCATGGTGTGGTCGGTGCGGCAGGTGGCCATCACGACGCCCTTCGCCTGTTCGATGACGTCTCGGCGGTGCAGCGCGGTCAGTACGCGCGCGGTGCGCTGGTCCGTGCCGGAGAACGAGGACAGCACAGCCACATCGGCGGTGACGAGCCGTTCGTAGCGGGCCATCGTGTCCAGCACGGTGTCGTTCGGTGCTTCACCGAGGTACGTGGTCATGACGACCTGGCCGCTGTCGTCCTGGAGGCCGGGGAGCGCGGCGACGCCGTTCACCTTCGGCAGCAGCCGGGCGTGCTGCGGGTACAGCGCACTGGTCCGCGACAAGTCCAGGGCCGTCCATCGCCTGTCGTGCCACAGGTTGTCACTCATGACCGGGCCGTCGGTGGTGGCCGCCACCCGGGTCGGTCCGGCCTGGATGTGCTCCTGGACGTCCTGCAACGCGGTCCCCACGCCGTACGTGGCGTAGACGATGGGACGTTCCTGCCGGAAGGCGATGATGTCCGCGCCGAGCAGCCACGGCAGCTCCTGCGCCATCCCGGCGAGCACGTCCGACATCAGATCTTCCAGCCGTACGTCGTTCACTTTCACTGGTCCTCCTCGTGCACGGTCGCGACAGGTCGAATGTGCTGTGGCGGCGGGCGGTCGCGCGTCACCCGGAGCGGATGAGCGCATCACCGTCCCGACGGCACCAGGTGCCGGAGCACCGGCCCGAAGACGCGGACCAGTTCGATCGGCGCGCACACCAGCGAACCGCCGATCGAGTCGCCGGGCTCGCACAGCGACTCCCGGTGCGGCGCCGAGGTCATCGGGATGAGCGCGATGAGGAGCCCTGATATGAAAAGTCGTCGCCGCCCTGGCCTGCCTTCGGACATCTCGGCGCCTCCTTTGGTTGCCTGGCAACAGGATCACGGCAACACCCGGGCGGGTTCCTCGTCCGATCCGGGTGAGTCGCCGCGCGGTTCACCCCGATCGAGCGATCCGCCCGCGCCGCGCGGCGCCATAACGTCGGTGCCCGACCACAAGGAGGCCGGATGGGGATGACAGTCCGCGGCGCCGCGTTCCTCGGCATCGGTTCGATGGTGGGCGCCGGAATCTTCGCGTTGCTCGGCGAGGCGGGTGCGACAGCCGGTTCGGCGGTGTGGTTGTCGTTCCTGCTCGCCGGCGTGATCGCACTTCTCCAGGGGTATGCCGTGGCGGGACTGGGTGCGCGGTACCCGTCCTCCGGCGGGATAGTCACGTATCTGCTCAAGGGTTTCGGCCGCGGGCACATCACGTCGGTGACGTCGTGGCTGCTGTACTTCGCCGCGTTGATCGTCACCGCGATGGTGTCGGTGTCGTTCGGGCACTACGGTTCCGCGTTGTTCACCGGCGGTTCACCGGGCTGGGCCAGGGTGCTGACCGCGGCGGTGGTCGTGGTCGCCACGGTCGTGAACATCGCCGGTGCCACGTCCATCGACCGGCTGCAAACGGTGGTCGTCGTGGTCATGCTGGCCGTGTTCGCGGTGTTCGTGGTGGTGACGTTCGCCGGCATCGACCTGTCGCTGCTCGCGCCGTCGACCTATCCGCCGGCGGTACACGTGGTGTCCAGTGTGGCGCTGACGTTCTTCGCCTACCTCGGGTTCGCCGTGGTCAGCTTCACCGGCGCGGAGTTGCCGGATCCGGCGCGCTCGCTGCCCCGGGCGATGTACCTGTCACTGGGCATCACGATCCTGTTGTACGTCCTGATCGCACTGGGCGTGTTCGGGACGCTGACCGTGCCGCAGGTCGTCGAGAACGGTGAGACCGCGCTGGCCGTGGCGGTCGAGCCCGCACTCGGGACGGCCGGGTTCATGATGATGGCCCTGGTCGCGATGCTCGGCACGGCGTCGTCGGTGAACGCGAACCTGTTCGCCGCCACCGGGTCCACCGCGGAGCTGGCGGGATCGGGCACGTTCCCGAAGGTGTTCGGCAGCCGTGCGCGGATCGGTGGCACGCGGGGCCTGGTGATCTCGGCGGGTGTCGTGCTGCTGATGGCCAACCTGGTCGATCTGACCGCGATCGCGTCGCTGGGCAGCGCCGTCGCGTTGATCATCTTCCTGGTGACGTCCGTGGCCGCGTTCCGGCTGCGCTCGGCGACCGGCTCGCGGGCGTGGCCCCTGGTCGCCGGAATCGCGCTGACGGCACTGGTCCTGATCGTCTTCGCCGTGCAGACCGCGCGCACCGAACCGGCGACGCTCGTGGCGATGGCCGGGGTCGTCGTCCTCGCGGTCGCGATGGACCTCGTGTGGCGGTGGTTGCGCCGTTCTCACCCGTGACGGACGAGCCGCCGCGCCGGGATGGCCGGAAGTCTGGGCGCCATGCAGAGACGCACGTGGATCTCCTGGATCACCTTGCTTTGATGACAACGAGTTCGGTGGCGAGTCTGCGGCCGTCGCCGACGATGGCCGTGTACGGCCTGGCCTGTGTGCTGCTGTACCTGATACCGGCGATCGTCTTCCTGGTGCCGACCTCGCTCGTGTCGGCCGAGCTGGCGTCGGGCTGGAGCGGCGGCGTGTACAACTGGGTGGCGAGGGGGATCTCGAAACCGCTGGGGTTCCTGGCCGTCTGGTGCCAGTTCGCGATGACGATCTTCTACTACCCGAGCCTGCTCGGCTACGTGGCCGGCACGCTGGCGTACGTCATCGACCCGTCGCTGGCGGGCAACGGCGTGTGGACGGCCGCGGTGATCGTCGTGGCGTACTGGTCCGGGGTCTGGATCTCGTCGCGCGGGACCAAGGGCGTCGCGGGACTGCCAGCGGCGGCCTGATCATCGGGACCTTGCTGCCCGGCGCGTTGCTGGTCGTGCTGGGGCTGGTGTTCCTCGGGCAGGGCAACGCCTCCGCCGCGCCGATGACAGCGGGCAACCTCCTGCCCGCCTGGACGGGGCTGGCGAGTCTGGTGCTGATCGTCAACAACTTCCTGTCGTACTCCGGGATGGAGATGAACGCCGTGCACGTGTCGTCGCTGCGCGAACCGGCCCGGCAGTTCCCCAGGGCGATGTTCCTCGCGATGGGCCTCGTGCTGGTCGTCTTCATCCTGCCCGCGCTGGCGATCAGCTGGGTCGTGCCCGCCGACCAGCTGTCGCTCACCGCGGGCGTGATGCAGGCGTTCGACACGGTGTTCGGCCAGTTCGGCTGGCAGTGGCTCACCCCGGTGATCGGGATCCTGCTGGTCGCCGCGTCGCTGGGCGGCATGCTGACCTGGCTGGCCGGGCCGTCGAAGGGACTGCTGCTGATCTCCCGGCAGGAGGGCTACCTGCCGCCCCGTCTCCAGCGGCTGAACAAACACGGTGTTCAGCAGAACATCCTGGTCGTGCAGGGCCTGATCACGACGGTGATCGCGTTGCTGTACGCGTTCATCCCGGACGTCTCCAGCGCGTACTGGATCTTCTCGGTGATCACGACCCAGGTGTACCTGATCATGTACCTGCTGCTGTTCGTGGCCGCGGTCCGGTTGCGCCGCAAGGAACCCGACCACCCCCGCGGCTACCGGGCACCGATGCTCATCGGGCTCTGCGGCGTCGGTTTCGCGGCGTCGCTGGCGGCGTTGCTGGTCGGGTTCGTCCCACCGTCGCAGTTCGGTTCGGGCGACGCGGGCACGTACGTCCTGATCGTCGCGGCCGGGGCGCTCGGGCTCGGCATCGCCGTTCCGCTGTTGCTCTACAAGTCCCGCAAACCCTCGTGGAAACAACCGGAGGCCGAAGCGTGATGGACATGCGCAACCGGGTGGCCGGACTGATGTCCCTGGCCTGGACGGATCTGGAGGAACTCGTGGCGATCCGGTCGGTCGCGGGTGCGTCACCGTCGGAATGCGACCGCGCCGCGCGGTGGGTCGCGGACAGGTTCACGGAAGTCGGCTTCACGGACACGCGGCTCGAACGCACCACGGACGGGAGCCTGGCGGTGGTCGGCGAGCGGCCCTGCGCCCGTGCCGACGCACCCACAGTGCTCCTGTACGCCCACTACGACGTCCAGCCGGTGGACGCGAACGCCTGGCGCACCCCGCCGTTCGAGCTGACCCGGGTGGACGGCCGGTGGTACGGCCGCGGAGCCGCGGACTGCAAAGGCAACATCGTCATGCACCTGACGGCACTGCGGGCGTTGGACGAACCGGCCGTGAACCTCAGGCTGGTGGTGGAAGGCGCCGAGGAACTGGGCACCGACGGGCTGGCCAACCTCGTCCGCGACAAGCCCGAGCTGTTCGACGCGGACACGATCCTGGTGTGCGACACGGGAAACGCCGCTGTCGGGCACCCGGCGGTGACAGTCAGCCTGCGCGGCATGGTGAACGTCGTCGTGCGGGTGCGGACCATGGCCGCGTCGCTGCATTCGGGCATGTTCGGTGGTCCGGCGCCGGACGCACTGGCCGCGCTGGTGGCGATGCTGGCGACGTTGCGGGACGACCAGGGCAACACCGCCGTGATCGGTCTCGGACACGACCAGCGGTGGTCGGGCGAGCCGTACCCGGTGGGACGGTTCCGTGCCGACGCCGGTGTCATCGACGACGTCGATCTGCTCGGTGACGGCGGGATCGCGGACATGCTGTGGGCGCGTCCCGCGGTCACCGTGCTCGGGATCGACTGTCCGCCGGTGATCGGATCGTCCGCCGCGATCGCGGCGGAAGCCGCCGCCCGCGTGAACCTCCGGATCCCGCCCGGCATGGATCCGAACCTCGCCGAGCAGGCGCTCGTCGACCACCTGCACGCCAGTGCGCCGTGGGGAGCCCGGGTCGAGGTCGAGACCGAGGCGGTGGGCGCGCCGTTCCGGGCCGCCGAGGGCGGCCCCGCGCACAACGCGATCGCGAGGGCGATGCTGGAGGCGTACGGGCGGCCCGCGGTCAAGCTCGGCCAAGGCGGATCCATTCCGTTGTGCACCGTGCTCGCCCAGTGCTTCCCCGACGCCGAACTGGTGCTGATGGGTGTCGAGGAACCGCAGGCGCTCATCCACGCCCCCAACGAGAGCGTCGATCCCGGCGAGATAGCGCGGATGGCACTTGCCGAGACCCTGTTCCTGTCCCGTTACCCGAGGAGCCGTCAGTGACCGCGTACCCGATGATCGCCGACCACGGCCTGATCGGTGACCTGCAGACCGCCGCCCTGGTCAGCGCCGACGGCACCGTCGACTGGTTCTGCTGCCCGAGGTTCGACTCGCCGAGCGTGTTCGGCTCGCTGCTCGACCACGAGCAGGGCGGCCACTGCCGGATCCGCCCGGTGACCGGCGACTACCGCGTGCGGCAGCTCTACCTGCCGGACACCGCCGTGCTCATCACGAGGTTCATGACCGAGTCCGGCACGGGCGAACTCGTCGACTTCATGCCACCCGCGCCACTCACCCGCGCCACCGGCAACCACCGGCTCGTGCGGATGCTGCGCTGCGTGCGCGGGCAGATCGACTTCGACGTCGAGGTCGCGCCCCGGTTCGACTACGGCCGTCTGCTGCACAGGACCCATCTGACCGACGACGGCGTCGTGTTCGACAGCGGGACCTTGACCCTGACCTTGCACGCGGTGCGCGAGCCCGGGGACACGCGGCTGGCCGCGGTCCGCGTCGGCGACGACAACGCCGTCCGCGGCCGGATCGCGTTGAACGCCGGGGAGGTGCGCGGGTTCGTACTCGAATCCGACGCCGACGGCCCACCCAGGACCATCCGCCCCGCCGAGATCGAGGACCTGTACCACGAGACGGTCCGGTTCTGGCGGACGTGGCTGGCCAAGTCGACCTACCGCGGCCGGTGGCAGGAGACGTTGCACCGCTCGGCGTTGACGCTGAAGCTGCTGACCTACGCGCCGACCGGCGCCATGGTGGCGGCGCCGACGGCCGGACTGCCGGAGCAGATCGGCGGCCTGCGCAACTGGGACTACCGCTACACGTGGGTCCGCGACGCGTCGTTCGCGGTCTACTCGCTGCTGAGCATGGGGTTCACCGAGGAAGCCGCGGACTTCGCGCGCTGGCTGGCCGGTCGCTACCAGGAGCGGCCGGGTGAGCTGCGGATCATGTACCGCGTGGACGGCTCGGCCGATCTCACCGAGCAGACGCTCGAGCACTGGGAGGGCTACCGGGGCTCGTGGCCGGTGCGGATCGGCAACGAGGCCGCCGGCCAGCTCCAGCTGGACATCTACGGCGAACTGCTCGACAGCGTCCACCACGCGCACCAGCACGGCCTGCCCATCGCGCACCAGGGCTGGGAGGCGCTCAGCGGCGTGCTCGACTGGCTCGGCGACAACTGGGACCAGCCGGAGGAGGGCATCTGGGAGACGCGCGGCGGCCGGGCCGACTTCACCTACGGCAGGCTGATGAGCTGGGTCGCGTTCGACCGCGGGATCCGGCTGTCGGAGGCGTTGCGGCGGCCGGGGCAGTCCGGCCGGTGGCGGGTGCACCGGGACCGGATCTACCGGCAGATCTGGGACCGCGGCTGGCATCCCGGCCGCCGCGCGTTCGTCCAGCGCTACGACTCGGACGTGCTCGACTCCTCGTTGCTCCGGATGGCGCAGGTCGGGTTCGTCTCGGCGCGTGACCCGAAGTGGTTCGCCACGCTCACCGCGATGGAGGAGGACCTGGTCGTGGACAGCCTGGTCTACCGCTACGACCCGAGCGCCGCACCGGACGGCCTGCGCGGCTCGGAGGGCACGTTCTCGCTGTGCACGTTCGCGTACGTCAACGCGCTGGCCATGGCCGGATACGTCGACAAGGCGCGTCTGGTCTTCGAGAAGATGCTCACCTACAGCACGCATCTCGGCCTGTACGCCGAGGAGATCGGCCCGACCGGTGAGCAGCTCGGCAACTTCCCGCAGGCGTTCACCCACCTGTCGCTGATCGACGCCGCGATCACGCTCGGCAACGCACTGGACGGTATCGCTCCACAGTGGACGTGACAGGCGGCCTGACAGCGGAATCACCCACAGCGGACGAAGTGGGCCGCGCTCGCTGACTGCTAGACAAGTGGACCTTTCGAGTCGGGGACGACGAACCAGCAGACAGCATCGGGGAGAAGAATGCAGTTGACGGGATCGACAGACCGATCCGGCGCACCGGGGAAGCGGCCGAGCGGCGGGCACGTGCCCGCCGCTCGGACCACCATTCCCGATGTGCCACCCACCACGCTGATCCGCGACCGGCTCCATGTCCTGCTGGACGCGGCGGTCTTCGGCGGTGACGCCACCCCACCGGTGACACTCGTCTGCGGACCGGCGGGAGCGGGGAAGACGACCATGCTCGCGGCGTGGGCGCGGCGCCTTGCCGAACGCCGGGAGACGCGGGTCGCGTGGGTGTCGGTGGACAGTGAGGACAACGATCCCACCGTGCTGTGGCCGGTCGTCCTCCAGGCACTACGCGAAAGCGGCTCACGTCCGCTGGGTGAGTCGGCCGTCCCGCGCGGCGGGGCGTACGCCGGGCTCGTCAACGCGGTCGTCGCGGAGTTCGAACTGGAGCCGGACCCGGTGGTGCTCGTCGTCGACGGCGTGCACGAGATCCACTCGGCCGCGGCGGTGCGCACGCTGAACCTCCTGCTGCGAGACCTGCCCGCCTCGTTGCGGGTCGTGCTCTCGGCCCGGTTCCCGCCTCCGCTGATCCTGCCGCGGCTGCGGCTGGCGAACAGGCTCAGGGAGATCGGGCCGGAGGAGCTGACGTTCACCGCCGACGAGGCCCGCCTGCTGTACACGCGGGAGGGCATCACGCTGACCCCGGCCGGGCTCGCCGAGCTGATGGAGCGAACCGAGGGCTGGGCCGCGGGGCTGCGGTTCGCCTCGCTGACCGTCGCGGATTCGGCGCCGCCGCGGATCGCCGGGGACGACCGCGTGGTCGCCGACTACCTGTTGAGGGAGGTCTTCGCCCGGCAACCGGACGAGGTCCAGCGTTTCATGCTGGCGACGTGCGTGTGCCGGGTGTTCTCGGCGGAACTAGCGGTCGAGCTGTCCGGGATGGAGAACGCCGGGCAGGTGATCGACCGGTTGGAGCGCACGAACATCCTGACGTCGACTGTGGACGCGACGCAATGCAGGTTCCGCTACCACCCGCTGCTGCGCGGCTACCTGCGGGCCGAGCTCGGCCGCCGCCGGTTCTCGGCTCTGCGGCAGCAGCACCGGATCGCCGCGACCTGGCTGGTCGGCAACGGGGATCCGCTGCGGGCGCTGGAGCACAGCGTGAACGCGGCCGACTACGAACTGGCCGCGAACCTGGTCGCCAGGTCCGGGCTCGGCCGCATCCTCAAAGGACAGTCAGCCGCGCTGTGCCGGATCCTGCGGCAGATCCCGGAGCCCGTGCTCAACCGCCCGTCGGTGGCCCTCGTGGCGGCTGCCGCCGCGCTCGACCTCGGGAACGTGGCCGAGGCCGACCGGCGGCTGCGCCGGATCGGCAACTCGGTCCATCCACTGCGGACACACCGGCTGAGGGCCCTGCACGCGACCGTCCAGCTGCACGCGGCGCGGTTGCGTGGTCACGCCGGCTCGGCACTGGCCGTCCTGCGGGCCTCGCACGCGGGCCGGACCGGGGACTTCGACCTCGACCTGCTGGCCACCCTGAACCGGGGTGTGGCAGAGGCGTGGCTCGGGCGTCAGCGCGCCGCCGAGACGGCGTTACGCAGGGCGCTTCGCATGGCCACCAGCGAACAACGCGACGCCGTCGCGCTGGAGTGCCGGGTGCACCTGGCCGCTGTCACGGCGGCACGAGGTGACTTGGCGGGAATGGACCAACAGGTGACGGCCGCGCTCGCGTTCGCGCGATCCCGTGGCTGGGTCGAGAGTTCCCGCGGGGTCTACGCGTACGCGCTGTACGGAGTCGCTGCCTACCAAAGGCTTGAGGACGACAAGGCACGCGGTCTCGCCGCGCTGGCGATCGACCTGATGCCCGCGCACACCGACGCCACCATCGAGCTGTGCGCCTACACGCTGCGGGCGATGGTGCAGTTCGACACGGCCGACGACCCGCACGAGGTCGTGGCCGCGCTGCGCGAACACTGGCAGAGGGGGTCCGTGCGGGACGTCTCGCCCGCGATGGTCGCCTACTCGGCACCGGCACGGCAACGGATGGCGCTGCGTGTGGGGGAGTACGCGTGGGCTCTCGAGGTCCTCGACGAGGTCGAGAACATCGGCATCCGCTGTGGCGAGCAGGACCTGCTGCGCGCGATCCTCCAGGCACACAAGGGAAAGCAAGGGGCGCCCCGGCGGACTCTGGCGCCGCTGCTCGCCGGGCACGTACGCACCATCGTGGGGTCGACAGTGGTCGAGGCCTGGCTGCTGGAGGCACACCTCGCCGACCGCGCGGAGGAAAGCCAACGCGCCCACGAGGCACTGTGCCAGGCGCTCGCGCTCGCGGCACCACACGACGCCCGCAGGCCCTTTCGCGACGCGGGGCACTTCGTGCGTGTCCTGCTCGCCAGGGGAGCCGGACGGTTCGGCAGGCTGGAGACGTTCGCGACCAGCGTGCGCGAAGCGCTCCCGGCCCGTGTGCCCGACCTCGCCGACGGGCTCACCGAACGGGAACAGGTCCTGCTCGCCGAGCTGCCGTCGATGCGCACGGTCGAGGAGATCGCGCGGAACCTGTTCGTCTCGGTGAACACCGTCAAGACCCACCTGCGCGGGATCTACCGCAAGCTCGACGTCCGGCACCGGCGCGACGCCATCGCGGTCGCTCGTGAACGGGGCCTGCTGTGACACTGCGGTGGCGCCGGGCACAATTCCCGGGAACCCGGCGCCGGGTTCGCCCGACCACTGAGGAGTACACGGTCTGACAAGAGGGGACGCCTGCGCTGTGGGTGACGGGTTACGGGTGCGACTGGCCGAGGTCAGTTGCCGGCACGGCCGCCGGACCGTGGTCAGCGACGTGCACCTCGACGTCGAGCCCGGCCAGCGGGTGGCACTGACCGGGACGAACGGGTCGGGCAAGACCACCCTGCTGCGGGCCGTCATCGGGCTGCACCGGGCGGCCACCGGCGTGATCAAGGTCGGCGAGCACCGGGCGGTCACGTCGGCGGACTGGGCGCGCCGCCGCACGGACGCGGCCTGGATCCCGCAGCGGCAGGCCGCGGGCAGGTTCCCGCTGCTCGCGAGAGAGCTGCTGGAGAGCAGCGGGGCGCCGGTCGAGGCGAACGACGCCGCGATGCAACTCGGCGTGGGCCAGTTGCGGTCGCGACCGTTGGACACACTGTCGGGCGGTCAGTTGCAGCGGATGTACCTGGCTCGCGCGATGGGGTGCATAGCGGCGGGTGCCGGGTTGTTGCTCGCGGACGAGCCGACGGCGGCGCTGGACTTCGAGGGACAGGCCGACGCCGCCCGGCTGCTGACGTCCCTGCCGGTGACCGTGCTGGTCGTGACGCACGACCGGGCCGTGGTCGACGCGTGTGAACGGGTGCTGGAGATGGCCGCGGGCCGGCTGCGGGAGGTCACGTGACGAGCTGGACCGAGTTCTGGCAGCTGCTGGAACTGCCGGCGGTGCAGTGGGCCGGTCTGGCCCTCGTGCTCGGCGCGATCGGGTTGCCGATCGTCGGCGTGATCATCATCGGCCTGGACATCATGCCGGTGCGGTTCGCGATGATGCACGTCGCGCTGCTGGGCATCGCGATCGGGCTGCTCACGGGGATCGACCCGCTGCTGTGCGCGATCGTCGCCTGCGGGTTGTCCGGGGCGGCGCTCACCCCGCTGGCGCGGACCCCGTCGGGCCTGTCCGGGGCGATGGGGCTGTTGATGAGCCTCGCGATCGCGGCCGCGTTGCTGGTGCTGTCGATCTCCGGGGTCAACGCCGCCGGTGCGTTCGAGCTGCTGTGGGGTTCCATCCTCGCCACGCGTCCGGGTGACGTGCTGCTGCTCGGCGTCCTCGCGGTGGTCATCCCCGGGCTGTTCTTCCTGCGGCGCAAGCAGATGGCGTTGCTGCTGCACGACCGAGAGCTGGCGGCGACCTCGGGCGTCCGGGTCGAGCGGCTCACCCTGATCCTGCTGGTGATCGTGGCGGTGGCGGTCGCGGGCGCGATCCGGCTGACCGGGGCGCTGCTGGTCGACGCCCTCACGCTGCTGCCCGCGCTGGCCGCGCGACGGCTCGCGCATTCGCTGCGGGCCATGGTCGTCTGGGCGGTCGGCATCGGCGTCACGGTCAACCTGGCGGGGTTCGCGTTCGCGTTGATGTTCGACCTGCCCCCGGGACCAGTGCTGGTCCTGGTCGCCGGGGTGGTCGCGATCGCCGCGCACGTCGTCCCGCGTCACGCCGTGGCTTGAGCCCGCAGCACGTCCTTGGCGACCTTGCCCGCCGGGTTGAGCGGCAGCGAGTCGAGGAGCAGCAGGCGTTCCGGGTGCTTGAACCGGTCGAGGCCGTGCGCGCCGAGGAACGTCGTGACGTCTTCGAGGGTGAGCGTGCCCGACGCCACGACACAGGCACACAAGCGTTCGCCCATCAGGGGATCCGGAACGCCGACGCACGCGACGTCCCGGACCGCCGGATGGGCCGAGATGGCCTGTTCGACCTCGGCCGGGCTGATGTTCGCGCCGCCCCGGATCACCACGTCCTTGCGGCGGCCGACGACCGTCAGATAACCGTCCTCGTCGAACACGCCGAGGTCTCCGGTCCGCACCCACCCGTCCGGTGTGCGGTACCGGGCGTTGAGATCTTCGTTGCCCACGTACCGCATGGGGCTCATCGGTCCACGCGCGATGATCTCGCCGACGGCCCCGGCAGGCTGCGGGCGCAGGTGATCGTCGGCGACGACGATCTCGGCGACGGCTGGGTTCGGGCGCCCGGCCGACGTGACGCGGGACGGCGGATCGTCCAGCGCGGTATGGCAGTTCACGCCGTCGGCCGAGCCGTACACGTTGACCACGGCACAGTCGAACGCCAGCCGGCACGCCTCGGCTGTGGGCGCGTCGAGTTGCGCCCCACCGGGCGCCACCACGCGCAGGCTGGTGAGGTCAGTCGCCGGGCGGTCCGGGTGGTCGATCATCATCCGGAACATCGTCGGCACGCCGATCAGGTGTGTCGGCTGGGCGCGTGAGATCAGCCGGAGCGTGGCCCCCGCGTCGAACTTGGACTGGAGCACGAGCGTGCCGCCGTGCCGGGCGAGCGTGACGGTGGAACCGTTGCTGCCGAAGGACGACGCCAGCGGCAGCAGGAACAGCGCCCGCAGTTCACCGCCCGGCGGGATGAGCCGCTGGACGAACGCGCCCCGGCCACACGCCAAAGCGTTGTGGGAGTACAGGACCAGTTTCGGCTCGGACTCCGAGCCCGAGGACACCAGCATCCGCGCGGGCCCGTCGGGATCCACCGCGACAGCCTGGAAGTCCGATTCCCCCAGCACAGGCGCCGAGGTCACGACGACGTGCCGCAGACCGGGAATCTCCCGCTGGAGCGTCTGGGTCTGCACGGCGTGCGTGGGGTCGACGATCGCCGCGACCGCCCCGGATCGCGTCAGCAGTGACCGCGCCTCCTTGACACCACGCCCGACCGGATACGGCAGCACGACGCCACCGATCGCCGCGACCGCCAAGTCGGCGATACAGGTGTGGCGGCCGTTGGGCAACTGCGTCGCGACCGTGTCGCCCGCCGTGACACCGAGTCCGGCCAGGCCGGCCGCCCATCGGCGGACCTGCGAGTCGAGTTCGGCGTAGGTCAGTTCGCCGTCGTCGTCGATGATCGCTGTCCGATCCGGCGTGGACCGCACGTGTGCAGCGAACAACTGGTAGATGCCTTGCCCCGCGTAATACCCCTGCGCCGCCCAGCGCGCACGCAACTCGGCAGGGACGAGATCACCGGAAGCGACGACAGTCACGCGAAACTCCAAGGGGTCTGCACGGCCGGGCAACCGTGCTCGTCGGGCCGGATCGCGGCGGCGAACCGCTGATCGCCCGGCAGCGCGGCGAGATCGACGGACACGGGAACCGAATGCCTGCCGTGCCGGGCAAGCTCAGCCACGGCATCCTCAGTGGACAACTCACGCACGGCTCCGGCGTACTGGTCGTCGTCCGCCGTGCACCAGCCGTCGGCTGTGCGCAGCGGGCGCCGGAAACCGCTCGGTCGACGTGCGCAGCCGTTGCCGAGGAAATCGGCCAGGAGCAGGTCCGACGCGGCGATCAGGGACGATTCCACCTGACAGGCCCGGCCAGTGCGTTCGCGGTGCAGCAGCGCGCCGAGGACCGCGTGTGCGCCCAGCAGGCCGCCCATGACGTCCACAAGGGCCATCAGCGACGGCGCGGGCGGCTGGTCGGCCGGGCGGATCGCCTCGCCGAGCCCGGTTCGTGCCTGGACCATGAAATCCGTGCCCAGCGGCGGATCCTCGATGCGCCCGGCGTAGCCGGAGGTGTAGGCGTAGACCAGGCCCGGCCGTACGGCGGCCAGGTCGCGCGGCCCGAGGCCGAACTGCTCGGCCTTGCCGGGCGCCCAGTTGTGCAGGAACACGTCGGCGCCCGCGACCAGGTCACGCAGTTCGTCACGCCCGGCCGGGTCCTTGATGTCGACCTGGGCTGCCTGCTTGTGGCGGTTGAGCGCCAGCCACCGCGCGGACGTCTCACCGCACATCGGTGGCATGCCGCGCAACGGGTCCCCGCCTGGCGGCTCGATCCGGACCACGTCCGCGCCGAGCAGGCTGAGCAGGTGCGCCGCCAGCGGTGCCTGGACGCGCCGACCGGCCTCCAGCACCACGATGCCGTGCAGTGGCAGCGCGTTCCTGTCGGCCACGGCGGGGGAGTGGCGCCCTGGCAGCGCGAGGACGTGCCAAGGCCGCGGGGTCGCCCCGGCCAGTTCGGCGGCGCGTTGCCGCAACGGGGTGAGCGGGCAGATGCTGACGCCTGTCCGGAATGCGACCGCTTCGAGTTCGGCGTAGGGAAGCGCGGCGGTGTGAGCGTGCAGTTCGGCGGGAAGCGCGGCGGTCGCCGTCGCGTAGCGGAACTGGAAAGGACGCCACGCCGATCCGGCCAGTTTCACCGGCGCACCGAGCGTCTCCCAGAACCGCCGCCACACGTCCGGGTCGAGAGTGTCCACCTCGAACCACACGCCGTCACGGCTGGCGAAGGGCGGCCCGCCGGGCACCAGCGGGACGACCTCGCCGTCGCCCGCGCTGGCCGCGGCCATGTACTGTGACACTGTCAGCAAAGCCGACTGTGCGACGCTGGTACGGACCAAACTGGTCGACGCGCCTCGCGCGCGGGCGACCAGCGCGGCGAGAACTCCGGCGCCTGAGACGACACGGGCTGCTGCCGAGGCGTAGTCGATGCCCATTCCGGACGGTTCACCCCGGCTGCGGCCGTGTACGTGCATCACGCCGCAGACGGCCTGCGCGGTGACCTCGTCGACGACTTCGCCGCCGGTGAGCGGACCGGCCCAGTCGATCTCGGCTGCCACCTCCTGCGCCTGCGCGAAGTCGGGTAACAGCGGGCCCGGGGTGCTCAAGCCCAATGTGGTGCGGACGTCGGACGTCATGCCCCACAAGTCGGTCCACAGCGACGTATGGTTCCCGGCATGTCAGCCGAAGGCGTCGCCGAGTTCATCCGTCAGCACGTTCACCCGGTGGAAGCCGAACTGGACGCCGGCAGCGTCGCGGCGCTGCGTGAACTGCGGGAAAAGGCTCGCGCGGAGGGCCTGTGGGCCATGCCGTTGCCGAGCGAACTCGGCGGTGGCGGATTGTCGCTGCGGGACTACTTCGCCCTGGCGGAAGCGGAAGGCAGCAGTGACCACGGGCCCGCTGCGCTGGGGTCCGCGTCGCTGCTGGACGTGCGGATGATCTCGGCCCACGGCAGTCCCGGCGCCCGCGAGCGGTACCTGCGGCCGTTGGTGGCCGGTGAGATCACTGGAAGTTACGCGATGACCGAGCCGGGCATCGCCGGATCCGCGCCGACCCTGACGCAGACAACCGCTGAGCGGACGAATGACGGGTGGGTTGTCACCGGGCGGAAGTGGTTCACCAGCGGCGCGTCGACCGCTGCCTACGTGACAGTTCTCACCCGGACCGCGCCGGATGAGTTGACGCTGCTGATGGTTCCGACCGGCCAGCCCGGTTTCCGCGTCGTACGGGAGTTGCCCGTGCTCGGCGCGGGCGGTCAGTTCGAGATCGAGTTCACCGCGGCCCACGTCCCCGGTGACCACGTCCTGGGCGCACCAGGCGAAGCACTGGTGATCGCCGGGACGCGGCTGGCGCTGGGCAGGACGTTGCGGTGCATGCGATGGGTCGGCCAGGCGCAGCGGGCGTTCGACCTGATGTGCCGTCGCGCCAACGACCGGAAGCTGCACACTGGGCCGCTCGCCGGCCAGCAACTGGTGCAGCAGCTGGTCTTCGACTCGTTGCTGGCGATCCGGTCGGCCAGGGCGCTCGTCGGCCACGCGGCGGATCTCGTGGCGCGGGGTGAGCAGGCCAAGACGGGGATCGGGCTGGCGAAAGTCGCCGCGGCCAGGGCGTTGCAGCAGGTCGCGGACGCCGCCATCCAGGTGTACGGCGCCGAAGGGCTGACCGCGGACACGCCGTTGCCGATGCTGGCCAGGCTGGGCCGTGCGGCGCGGATCCTGGACGGGCCGGACGAGCTACATGTCAGCGCAACGGCCCGTCGGGTGCTCAAGCAGTTCCAGTCCCCAGACGAGGAAGAACGTGCCCCAGATGAGCTCGTGGTTCACCGCGACGCCGCCCGGTAGGTCGTAGCAGCCGTCCAGCAGCCGTCCGTCGCGCGTGTGCTGTGCGGTCAGCTGTCGCAGGATGAGCTCACCTTCGCTTCGATAACCGAGTTTCAGCAACGCCACCGCGGCGATCGCGGCGGCTGACGTGTCCACCTGGCCGTCCATTGTGGTCACGGCTGGTGGCGGGCTCGTTCCGTGCTGGTCCAGCCACCGCTGCGCCTGCTTGTGGGCGTGGTCGGCGACATCGAGCCAACGGCACGCGTCCGCGGTGGCCAGCAGAAGCCACGCGTCACCTCGTGTCCAGCCCGGAGGTGGTTCGGCGAGTTGCCGCCATCGACCGTCGTGGCGGTCCCACGCGGGGTGCTCAGCGAGCGCGAGGTGAGTGCGCAGGTGTGCTGCGGCGAGGTCGGTGTAACCGGCCCACGCGAGCAGCGGCACTGTTCCGGCGACGCCGTCGACCCGTGCGCGCAACCCGCTGTCGCCGAACGCGGAACCCCACGGGACAACGCCCGCCGCGGAGTCGAAACGGGACGCCAGGGCCGCTGCTGCTTGCCGGGCCAGGCTGTCGTCGTCGCCGAGACGCGTGCCGTACCAGAAGATCATGCCCTGGGTCGCGGTGTCCGCCGTGAGCCACGGCGTCAGCCTCTGGGTCCAGGTCCGGGCGATCCGCGGGTCCGCGCGCAGCCACAGCAGACCGGTCCAGAACCCCGCTGCCCACGATCCGCGCCGCGTCGTGCGCCACTCGCCCGATTCGTCGGCGTAGAGCGGGAACCGGTCGCCGACAGCGTCCAAAATGGACTGGACGCGGTCACCGGTCACGTCGCCGCCACAACCACACGACGACCCCGGCCGCCGCGAACTCGACGGCCACGAGCACCCAGCCGAGCGGGTACCCGCCGAACTCGGCCGCCAGGCCGAACAGCGGCGAACCGATGGTGAACCCGCCGAAGAACCCCGCCGACACCAGAGCCGAATTGCGCCCGGTCTGTTCCGGTGTGGACAAACCCATCACGGCCAGCATCGACACCGCGTTCGCCGCGACCGCGAACGCCCCGATGCCGAGCACACCGATCCACGCCCAGCCCCAGCCAAGGAACTGGGCCACCAGCAACGCCCCAGCGGCCACGGTGGCGCCCATGGACAGCGGTCCCAGGATCGCCGCGGGCGGCCGGTTCGGCGAGACCATCCTGGACCAGCCGATCCGGCCGATGATCCCGGTGACGCCCAAAGCCGCGACGAGCGCGGCGGCCGGTTGCGCCGCCAACCGGAGTTCCTCGGTGGCGTACAAGGCCGAATACGTGTTCACCGACGAGATCCCGGCGCCCAGCAGCACCGAGAACCCGAGCAGCCACCAGATCGCCGGTTCCGCGGACAGCGTGACCCGGAGCGTGGGGCGCTTGGCCGGTCCGGGATCGGCCGGGAGCAGCGTGCTGGCGAGCGTCGCCACCGCGGCGCACCCGGCCGCGACGCCGGCCGCGAGCCGCCAGTCGACCCATTCCGCCAGGCCCGCCAGCGGCAGGCCGGCCGCGAACGCGCCCAGTTGGACACCCGACTGCTTGACGCCGATCACCAGACCGCGTTTCGGCTGGGGGACCGACCGGCCGATGATCTTGTTCGTCGACGGGTTGGCCAGCGCCTGGGGGATCCCGCCGAGAGCGACCGTGAACACGAGCACCGCGTAGTGCGGAGCCAGCGCGAACAACGCCAGCGCCACGGTGCTGACCGCGAACAGCGCCGTGGCCGAGCGGCGGGCGCCGACCGCGTCCACCACAGGCCCGATCACCAGCGACAACACCGCCGCGACACCGAACCCCGCGGTCACGAGCACACCGAGCAGCGGCCGGGCGATGCCGAATTCCGCGACCAGCGCCGGAGCCAGGGCGCCGAGCAGGAACAACGGCAGCATGGAGAACGCCATCGCCGCGGTGAGCAACGTGGTCGTCGCCCACGTGCGCTGGGTCGGTGTGGCCATCGAGGTGGTCAAGGCACTCCTCTCGTCGTCCACTAGTCGGCCACGCGGTGCTCCGAGTTCCGGAAAGTTGCCGCGAATACCGCGGATGGAACCAGAAGCACCGCCGGAGCGACTCGTGGTGATGTGACGACAACCCAGGCGCTGCCCGTGAACCGGGCATATCGTGACCTCGTTCCGGCTTCGTTACGCAGGTCCTGGGCGGCTGACGGCCGTTACCAGGACCTCGACCTGTATTCGTTGTTCGAACGCCACGTCGAGCGATGTCCGGACCGGGCGGCCGTGGTCGACGCCGACGGCGAGATCAGCTACACCCACCTCGACGTGCTCGTTCGCAGGCTGGCCGCCGGACTGACCGCGTTGGACGTGCACGCAGGGGATGTCGTCGCCGTCCAGTTGCCCAACAGCAGGCTTAGCTGCGCGCTGGACTTCGCGATCGCCGCCGTCGGTGGGATCGTCCTGCCTTTCCCGATCGGCCGCGGCGAACGGGACATCGCCAGCCTGCTGCGCCGATCACGGGCCGTGGTGGCCATCACCGCCGGCAGCTACGGTGATTTCCCCTGCGGTCAGAAGACTTTCGACCTGGTCGGGGACTTGCCCGGGCTGCGGTCGGTGATCACGGTCGGTGGCGCGACGCCGCTGGGGTGCGTGCCGATGTCGTTGCTCCTGGCGGCCGACCACAGCGATTTCACGCCCGCGCGGCCGGATCCGGACAGCGCCGCCCGGATCCTGGTCTCCTCGGGCTCGGAGGCCGAACCGAAGATGGTCGTGTACTCCCACAACGCGCTCGCCGGTGGCCGTGGCCGGTTCATCGAGGCGATCCGCGGCGGTGAGGACTACCGGGCATTGTTCCTGATGCCGTTGGGAACGGCGTTCGGCAGCAACGCCACTCCCGCGACGATGGCCGCGAACGGCGGCACGATGCTGGTGCAGCCGCGGTTCGACGTGGCGTCCACGTTGACCATGATCGAACGGGCCCGCCCGACACACGTGTTCGGCGTGCCGACGATGTTCCGCAAGATCCTCGACAGCCCGGACCTGGCGGCCACCGACCTGTCCAGCGTCCGCGCGGTCGTGCTCGGCGGTTCGGCGCTGGACGCGGAGACCGCGCGGCACGTCAGCGAGAAGCTGACCGCCACGGTGATCAACGTGTACGGGTCGGCCGACGGCGTCAACTGCCACACCGCGTTCACCGACCCGCCGGCCAAGGTCGGCACAGCGGGCCGCCCCAACCCGGTGGTGTGCGAGATCAGGATCGTCGACGACAGCCTGCGCCCGGTCCCGGCCGGGCACACCGGCGAGATCCTCGCCCGCGGCCCGATGAGCCCGATGAGCTACCTGGCCGCGCCCGAACTGGACGCGCGGTACCGGCTCGACGACGGGTGGGTGCGCCTCGGCGACGTCGGCCGGATCGACGAGGACGGCTACCTCACCGTGGTCGGCCGCCGCAAGGACGTGATCATCCGCGGCGGGATGAACATCAGCCCGGCCGAGGTGGAAGCGCTGCTGCTGACCCACGAAGCGGTCAGGGACGTCGCGTGCGTGGCCATCCCGGACCCGGTGTTCGGCGACCGGATGTGCGCGTGCGTCGCCACGGACACCGCACTGTCCCTGGTGGACCTCACCGATCACCTGTCCGGGCAGGGCCTCGAGCCGCGCAAGCTGCCGGAGCGGCTCGTGCTGCTGCCGGCCCTGCCACTGGGTGCCGCGGGCAAGGTGGACCGCAAGGCGCTGACCGAGCTGGCGGTCAGGCTCGCAACGCCTTGATGATCTCGTCGGCGTTCGTCCGGTACACACCGAGCAGGTCGTAGTCCCCGCCGGGGTAGTTGATGATGTTGACCTGCTTGGTGGCCGCGCCGGGCATCACCTGCCCGGTCGACATGTGCGTGTTGTCCAGCACCAGTTCCGGCTTCTTGCCGGTCAGGTCGGCCAGCTGGCCCGGCGTGACCGGCTGCGGGCCGTACGTGCCGAGCACGTCGGCCCCGGCGAGCTTGGCGGCGTAGGTGACGAAGACCTGCGCGACGACCTTCGGCGGCTTGCCGCCCACCCACGCCTGCTTGACCTTGCCCTGCAGGTCGGTGATCTCCTTGTCGTAGGTGCTCAGCCACGTGTCCGCGTCGGCCGTGGTGCCGATCTTCTCGGCGATCTTGCGGACCTCGGCGCGCACCACGTCCGGCGAGTTGTCCAGGTTGACCTGGTGCAGCTTGGCCGAGCTGCCGCTCGCGTCCTTGATCTTGCCTGCGAAACCCTCGAATTCGGCGTACAGCACCAGATCCGCCGACGCGACCTTGCTCAGGTCGGACGGCTTCGGGTCGTAGTCGGCGCCGTGTGCGACCGACGGCGGCACGATCACCGAGATGTCCTTGGCACCGGCGGCCTTGGCGAACGCCGCCTCCCACGAGGACGCGGCCACCACCTTCTTCGCCGCTGCGCTGTTCTGCGCCCCGTTGTTCTGGGCGCCACCAGGCGCGGGCTGGCTCTCCGCGCCGCACGCGGTGGTGAGCGCGAGCAGGCCGGCCACTGCGGCGGTGCGTAATCCGATGACGGCCATCAGCCGAATCTCCCTCGAGGTTTGGGTCAACAGCTCAAAGGTCGGATAGTGCGCCGGGAAAGTTCCCGGCCGTCCGCGCTCACCGGTTTGCCCGCATCGCGGGTCTCGTGAACCGGTGTACCGTGGCCCGGTGGTACCGGGTGGACAGCGGAAATGAGGTCTGCGGTGGACGAGGTCACGGAGCTCCGGGTCGCCGCGGGCGCGCTGGTGACCGGCCGCTGACGCGCGGTGCACCCCGATTCGATGATGGGATCACCGTTCCTGCGGTGGTGGCTCACCGCCCTGTTCCTGTTGCCTGGCTTGTTCTTCCTGGCCAGGTGCCTGCTGCGCGGTGTGCCTGCCACCCGGGTCAGCGACGGTCTGCACGTGCTGATGTGCGCCGGGATGATCGTGATGATGTGGCCGACCGGGCTGGTTGTTCCGGTGGCCGCCCAGCTCGCGGTGTTCGGTGCGGGCACGCTCTGGTTCGCCGGGCTGGTGGTCGTCGGGCACGACGACTGCGACTGGCCGCGCAGCTGGGGAGCACACGCGCACCACGCGATCATGATGGCCGGCATGGTGTGGATGATCGCGATCATGAGCATGCACCGGGCTGTCGTCCCGGGCCTGCAGGCGGGGATCGCGGCTGTGCTGGCGGCGTTGTTCCTGCTCGGCTCGGCGGCGGTGGCCGTGCGGTCGTCCCGCTCGACGTCGGGTGTGCCGTTGCCGGTGGCCGCGGACGTGCTGATGAGTGTCGGGATGGCCGGCACGACCCTGGTCCTGATCACCTGAGCGGGTTCCACGTCTCCAGCGGGAACTGACCGCGGTCCGTGACCGGCCAGTGCCACGTCGAGTCACCGCCGGAGAGGATTCCCGAGATGCGGACCGCGGCACCCGACGGGGCTACCGCTGTGCACACTACTTCGCATTGCGTGGTAGTGTTCGCCGCGTAAGACTGGGAGGTGCAGTGGAGATCAGTCAACTGCTCAAAGGCGTGCTCGATCTCGCCGTGCTCGCGGTGCTGCGCGACGAGGACGGTTACGGCTACGACGTCCTGCGACGACTCAGGGCAGCGGGCCTGGACGAGGTGGGGGACGCTTCGGTGTACGGGACTCTGCGCAGGTTGTTCAAGGCCGGCCTGCTCACCTCGTACGTGGTGCCCAGTGAAGAGGGGCCGCATCGCAAGTACTACAGCCTCAACGAGCCGGGCAGGCTCCGGCTGGCGGAGTCCGGGAAGACGTGGCTGAGCTTCGCTTCGACGATGAATTCGCTTTTGGGAGAAGCAGCATGAGTGACAAGCCGACCGCGGTGCGGGTGTATCTGGCGCGTGTCCGGACCTCGCTCGAAGACCTGCCAGCCGGTGAGGTCGAGGAGATCCTCGACGACGTCCGCCCGCACCTGGCCGAACTGGAGGCCGAGACGGGCCCGGGTGCCCGGGTGGACGACCTGATCGAACGGCTGGGCACGCCGGAGAGCTACGCGGCGGAACTCCGCGCCTCCGGCGACTATCCAGCCGTCGCCGAAGCAGGCGTGACCACGGCGGCCAAGCGCGTGCGCGTGTCGGGCATCGTGCAACCGCGGATCGCGTTCTGGGGTCTGGTGCTGTCCGCCGCCGGGGCGGGGGTGGTCGCCTTCCTGGCCGGCACGACTCTCGACGCGGACGTGCTGCTGGCGTTGGCGTTGCCCGCGCCGGTGTTCCTGCTCAGCCTCATGCTGTTGCTGCGCGCCGGCGTGGAACGCGTGGCGGCGCTGCCGGAGGCGAAGTGGCTGGCGGGGACTTTGGACCAGGCGCGGGAGAACGCGAACACCGCCAGGACCATGCGGTTCCTCGCAACGCTGAAGCCCGCGTGGTGGGTCGCGTGCGCGCTGGTGCTCGTGGCGTTCGGGTTGCTGCTGATGGCACGGCACCGCCAGGCTGTTCTCCTGCTGCCGTTGCTGATCGGCGTCGGCGTGGCCGCGGTGTGGGCCGGGCCGCGCGTGCACGGTGACCGGCGGCTGTTGTGGATGGTCGTGCCGGTGTCGGCGTTCGTGGTCGGCGGGTTGTTCGGCGGGTTCGGCGCCACAGTGGACCTGATCGGCAACAGGACGCCGTACCAGGCCGCGACGTCGTCCTACCCGACGGCGGACTCGTACGGCAACCAGGAGTTGCGCTACGGGGGCACCGGCGTGGACAACATCTACGCGTTCGACGCGGAAGGCAAGCCGCTGACCGAGGTCTACCTCTACGACGAGAAGGGGCAACCGATCACGCTGACCCGGTACGGCTGCCGGATACCGAAGGGCGGCAAGGAGAAGATCGGCGAGGACAACCGGTTCCCGCGCCCCGGGATCGAGACGACCGAGGTAGCTCGGGATCGGGGCACCCACACCCTGTACGAGACGGTGTGCCGCGAGAACAAAGATGTGCCGTTCAGCGCGGCGATCCCCAAGGCGTCGGCAAAACCGCCCACTTCGGTACCGTCCGCTTCGGCTTCGGTACCGTCCGCTTCGGCGCCGTCGTCGCCTTCGCAGATGCCGTCGGCACCTGCGTCCGCTCCGGTGAGCACGACGCCGTCGAAGTGAGGACGCGGACGCCGGGAGCGGCAATCGGGGGCTGCTCCCGGCATCCGTGCGGACCAGGTTCGGTCAGCGCTTCGGCCCGGCCAGCGGGACAGCGAACCGGTCACCGCTCTTGACCATCGCCAGCAGGGGTTTGGTCAGCACGGACAGCAGCCGGGCCGCGCCGGGACGGCCGTTGCGGCGCGCGATGTCCGGGCCGAACGCGCCCATCACCTCGACCAGGCCGGGCAGCGGGCGGATGAACATGGTCACCTCGCTGATCCTGGCCCGGTCGTCGAAGCGGAGCACGGCCGTCTCCTCCATGTCCACACCGCGAATCCGGGCGGTGTAGACGACGACCCGGGTGCGCTCGTCGCCGACTTCGGTGTGCACACTGACGTTCTCGAGGTGTCCATATGCGACTTCGATGAGCTTGCGCAGTTCGGCGTGCCCGGTGAACCGGACCCGGTCTGTCAAGGGCGAACGCAGCACGGCGTCATCGGCCAGTGTGCTCATCGCCAGATCCACGTCCTGTGTCTGCACGGCGCGGCAGAACTGCTCCGTCGTCGCCTCGGTGGTCCGCAACGCGGTCATGTCCGCTCCTCCTCGTTGTCGGTGAGTTCACGAAGGCCTCGCCACAGCAGGTCGGCGGTCAGCGCGACGACGTGCTCACGCGGGATGTCCTGATTGCGCCACCACCAGGTGGCGATGGCGTTGAGCGCGCTCTTGGCGGCCTCGGCGAGGACCTCGTCGGCGCGGTCCCGATCGAGGTCGACCGACAGGTTGAGCCGGGGGACCAGCCGGAACAGGCTCGCGAGTTGCGCGGTGGCCCGTTGCTGCCCGTGGTGGTACGCGCGTGCGACGGCTTCGTCGCCGGGTGGCTCGCCGAAGATCATCCGCCAGGCGGCCCGGTTGCGCTCGATCCACGAGTAGACCGCGGTCACCCGGTCGAGCAGGAGTTCGTACGTGCCAACGGGTTCCGGTGGCGCCGACCAGTCGTCGACCAGGGAGTCGACCTGCAGCCGCATCAGGGTGGCGTACAGGTCGGCCTTGGAGGCGAAGTGGTCGTAGAGCACGGGCGTGCTGATCCCGGCCGCGTCGGCGACCTCGCGCATCCCGGCCGCGGCATACCCGGTGGTGGCGAACACTTCCGCCGCCACGGCGAGGATCCGCTCCCGGCGCTGCGCCTTGCTCATCCGTCTACCTGACATCGGTCGGGTACGCTACCACCTAACCTAACGGCTGTCAGGTTATGGCCTGTGTGTGACCGGCGACACTCGGTGTTCCCTTGACTGTGCCGTAACGGCACAGTTTGAACTGTGAGGTGTCCGCACAATCAGGGTTGACGAGGTTCGACGAGGGGTGACCGTCGTGGGGTGGAGTACCCGCCAGCTCGCCGAGCTCGCCGGGACGAGCCTGCGCGCGGTGCGGCACTACCACGACATCGGCCTCCTGCCCGAGCCCGAGCGGCGCGCCAACGGCTACAAGAACTACGGCGTGGCCGACCTCGTGCGCGTGCTGCGGATCAAACGACTGACGGGTCTCGGGCTCTCGCTGGCCCAGATCGCCGAGCTCGGCGACGAGGAGTACCCGGAGGAGGCGCTGCGCGCGCTGGACGCCGAACTCGCGGCGACGATCGACCGGCTCGAACGAATCCGCGTCGAGCTCGCGCTGATCCTGCGCAGGCCGATGCCGACCGATCTGCCGCCCATGCTGTCCAAGTACCTCGCGGACACCGACATGCCCGCCGCCGACCGGCAGCTCGCCGTCGTCCTCGCCCAGGTCCTCAGCCCGGCGAAACTCGGCGCCTACGCCGCGACGCTGCGCGACTACCGGCGTGATCCGGCCGTCGTCGAGTTCGACAGCCTGCCCGCCGACGCCGACGAACAGACCCGCAAGGACCTCGCCGAGCGCCTGGTCCCGCACTTCCGCAAGACACAAGCCGACTTCCCGCAGATGAACACCCTGCTCGACGACGCGCCACGCGGCCGCGACTTCGCGTTGCGAACCATCGCCCAAGCCGTCAGCGACATCTACAACCCCGCGCAGATCGACGTCCTGGTCCGCGCGTCCGGCTAGTGGCCCGTCTCGAATGTTGACAGGCCTTCTCGACGGCCCAGCTTCCCGCTGGCCGCACCGCGGAAAGACACGGGTACAACCCGGTACAAGCCCCTTCCCGCGGCACGCCCAGCGGAAACCTGGAACCGCCGAACAAGACCAGCAACGTTGCGAGACGAGCCACTAGCACACCCCGAATCTCGGTGCCCCGAGGTCGAACGCGGAACGGCCACCTGGTCGTCCCGCTGGTTGCCCATGACTGTTTTCGAGGAGGGAATCACGTGACAAGGCTGCGTTCCGCCGTGCTGACCACGGCGGTCGTCAGCGGGCTGCTGGCCGGGAGCGTCCCGGCGCTGGCCGGTCCGGCACCGCTGAACACGACCCGGATCCCTGCCCGCTACGCCGGTCAGGCCCTGCCATGGCACCCCTGCGCGGACGCGGAACTGCCCAGTCCGCGGCTGCCGGGGACCGAGGACCTGGAGTGCGCGACGTTCCGCACGCCCCGCGACTGGGAGCGCCTGGACGAGCACCAGGACCTGACCATCGCGATCAGCAGGCTGAAGTCGACGGGCGCGACGACCGCGTCCGTGCTCACCAACCCCGGCGGTCCCGGCGGGGCCGGTCGTGACCTGCCCGCCGTGCTGCGCGGCCAGGCGAAGCTGCGTGAACACCAGGAGATCATCGGGATCGACCAGCGCGGCACCGGCAAGAGCACGACCGCGAGCTGCGGCGGGGTCTACGGAACCGGTGCCGAACTGGACGCGCGCAACCGCGATCCGCGCAACCTGAACCTGATCGTGGACTCGGTCAAGTACGTCGCCGACTCGTGCCAGCGTGCCTCGGGCGAACTCGGCCCGCTGGTCGACACGTTCCAGATGACCAAGGACCTCGACCTGCTGCGCGTGCTGCTCGGCCGGGAGAAGGTCAACTGGGTCGGCTACTCCGCGGGCACGTGGCTGGGCGCGCACTACGCGCAGCGGTTCCCCGACCGCACCGGCCGGTTCGTGCTGGACTCCGCGACGGAGTTCACCAGCACCTGGCAGAGCTCCTTCGCCTGGCAGCCGATGGGGTTCGAGCGGCGCTGGCGCCAGGACTTCCTGCCGTGGATGGCGCGCTACGACGTCAAGTACCACTTCGGCACGAGCGGCGAGGCGGCCCGGCAGACCTTCGAGAACGTCCGGTACGCGTTGAGCCGCAAGCCGGTCGACCTCGACGGCGTGCGGGTCGGACCGGCCCAGCTGGACAATCTCGCGCTCGGCGCGCTCAAGTCCAAGCACAGCTTCCCCGCGACGGCCGACAACCTGGTCCGGATCAAGGCGCTGACCGAGGCGGCCACGCCGGAGCACGTCAACGCGGATGCACGCGCGGCGGTCAAGGCGGCGGTGTCGAAACCGGTGCTCCCGCTGGGGATCGCGGACCGGGCCGCCGACCCGCTGGACAGCTTGCTCGCCACGCTCACGAACACCGTGTGCAACGACGGTCCGTGGACCGGTAACCGCCAGTCCATCATCCGCCAGTCGCAACAGCAGATCAACCGCGGTCAGACGCTGATCACCGGTACCTGGATGGCCTTCCAGTTCTGTGCGTTCTGGCGCAACCAGCCGCGTCCGCTGCCCGTGCTGGACGGGAAGGGCGCTGCGCCGGTGCTGATCGTCCAGTCCGAGAACGACCCGGCCACGCCGATCGAAGGCGCGCGCAAGGCGCACACCGCGTTCCGGGACTCGCGGCTGCTGACCGTCACCGGCGAGGGCGATCACGGCATCTACGGGATGGGCAACAAGGCTGTCGACAAGATCGTCAACGACTACCTCGTCGACGGCGTCGTCCCGGCTGATCGCAGCGTCCCCGGCATGCCGCTGCCCGTTCCCGCCGGGCTGCCGTCCGGCGCGGGCGCCCGATAGGGATCACTTCGCCAGTTCGCCCGCGATCGTGCTGACGATCTTGTTCCACCGCTGTTCGTCGTCGCGCACGGTCCGGCTCGTCTCCAGGTGAACGAAGACGCACTCGTGCTTGGCGGCTTCCTTGCCCTGCTCGTTCCCGTTGCCCTCCAACCGGCCGCAGGAGCGTTCCCAGGACCGGCAGACCGCCAAGCCGGTGCCGTCGATGCCGTCGGCGAGCCGCTTCACCGTCGCGCCGGCCTTGCCCGCGCCCGGTGAGACCACCACGTCGGTGTCCGGCAGGCTGTCGTCGTGGAAGCCGTGCACCTGGATCTGCGGAATGTCCTTTTCGGACAGATCGGTGGCCACGGCGTGGAACGCCGAATCGGTGCGGTGCGCCGCGTCCCCCTTGTCCACCCGGCGGTGCGTGCCCGCGACCAGCATGACCGATCCCGGCACCGCGCGGAACAGGGCCAGCCCGATCCGCTCGGTGCCGAGGTCGGAGTTCGGGTGCGGCACCTCGACGGCCGCCCGCACCGGCGTGGACAGGTCGATCAGGTACGCGCCCCACGCGCGCTCGGTGTCCCGCACGTTCATGGCCAGCGCGTACTGCCTGCCGGTCACGGAATCGGTTTCGACCGTCAGCGTGAACCCGAGCTGCCGCAGGGCATCGGCCTGGTCGATGCCGGATCTCGACTTGAACAATGGGGTGAGCGCGGCGACGAGGTCCTCGCGTTCGCCCGCTGTCGGCGGCCGGTAGGGCGCGTCCGGCCGCAGTTCGGCCGCGAACGCGGTGATCGTGTCACCGAGGCGATCGCCCTTCGCGGGGACCGCGACGCCCGGCTCGTCATCGTCGTTGATGCTGATCAACACCACCGCGGCCACCACGAGTGCGACCACGACGCTGACTATGGGGATCCACTGCCGTGCGCTTGTTCTCATCGCCGCGCAGTGTAGACGTACCGAGCGATTGCGCCGCTGGATGAACCACTACCCGCATGCGTCCGTATGCGAAGTGTGGCAGCAGCCGACGCATCGGAGAGGTCTTGAGGATCTTCAGGAAAGGACAGGGACGGGCGGGCCTGGAAGGCCAGCTGGCCGAAAGCGGGTTCCCGGCCGGTGTCGGGGTTCCGTCGACAGTGCTGGTGGCCTTGCTGGTCCTGCTCGCCGGGTTCTGCGTACTGCACCTGCGTGAGCCTGCCGTGACCGCGCCGGAGGCGGTCGTGGAATGCCATCGGCGACTCGTGGAGGACCTGGCCGGATCACTGGCCGCGACGGCCAACCAGAACGGCACCGACCTGCGGACCGCGGTCACGGTGTCCGACCCGGCGCGGACACCGGACGAACTGCTCACCACGGTCAACCAGAGCCAGCCGAAATGGCGTGGCATGGCCCTGCTCGACAAGGCCGCGGGCAAGCCGATCGCGGCCCGCGGCGAGCCGATCACCTTGCCGGAGAACACCACCGGTCAGACCATCGCACCCGTGCAACGCCCGGACGGCGCGTTGCGCATGCTGGTGACCGCGCCGCTGCCGGACGGCAGGGTCCTCGTGGCGGTCACCGGTGCCGGGATCCCCAGCACACCGCTGGACGCTGACCTGCGCCAAAGCCTCGTACTGACCAGCCGGGCGGGCAGGATCGTCGACTTCCGCGGCACGCTGCCCGGCAGCGACGACGAGCCCGCGCAATCCCTGCTCGCCAACGCGTCCGCAGCGGCGGACACCGGGCAGACCGGCAGTTTCGTCGGTGAGCCCGTCCCGGACCCGGGCGCCAAGGACACGACACGGCCGTATGCCCTGGTTGTCGCGTACGCGCCCGTGGCTGGTGATGGCGTGCCCGACCTCGGTCTGTCGCTGCTGTCGGTCGTGCGGACGCCCGTGGTCGGCGCCGGGCCGTCCCAGCAAGGTATACGGCCCGCGCTCGCGCTGGTCATCGTGGCACTGGCCGGATTCGGGCTGATCCGGTTGTCGCTCGTCGGCCCCGTGCGGCGGCTGCGGGCCGACATCCTCAAGGTGGCGAGCGGCAAACTCGGCCACCGGGTCCGGTTGTCGCATTCGGCGGAGACACGCCGGATCGCCGCCGCGGTCGAGTATTGCCGCGCGAAACTGCGTGGCAAAGACACGCCACAGGTCCGCTGGCGTCCGGGCGTGTCGGCGCGTACCGCGGTCGTCCTCGCCGCGGTGAGCGTTTTCGCTTGGTCCGGCTGGGTTTTCGTGACGCTCGGCCTCGGCACCGTGCTCGTGCCGGACTCGGTGGTGAGCAGTCATCGGAGCCAGGTGGGCAACGCGGTCGAGACGATCCACCGGACTGTCGACGACGGGCTCGCCGACCTGAAGTCGGTCGTGGGGATCAACGGCGAGAAGGACCCGGAGTCGCTGGCGCCGGTCGTGCGGGAACTCGCCGCACAGGACCGGTTCCGCAGCGTGTACGTCGTCGACAAAACCGGTGGCGTGACACCGACTTCGGCGGGCAGGCCACCTTTGCGCGCGGTCAACGCACTGCCACCGGAACCGGGCGTGCGGTTGCAGGACACCGCGGGCCGGATCCCGGTTCTGTTCGCGCACACCCAGTTACCCGGCGGGGAACACACGGTGGTCGCCGAGTTCGATGTGGACCATCTGGTCACCTTGCTGCGACGGGCACCCGGCCGTGTCCGGCTCGTCAACGCGGAACTGCGCACGCTCGCGGCCACCGACGGGTTCGTCGCGTTCGAGAAGCTCACCGGCGAGAACGCCCGCCGTGGCGCCGCGGACGCGTTCGCCGGGCAGCCCGCGGCCAGGGTGGACGGTGACGGCGTCGACCGGGCTGTGGTCGTGGCCCGGCCGGTCGACGAGCTGCCATGGGTTGTGGTGTCCGAGAAACCAGTTCGTGAGCTGAGTCTGCCCGGCAACGACGTGCGGCGCGGGGCGTTGCTCGTCGCGCTGATCGGCGGCTTGTTCGGGATCCTGCTGTTCGGCTGGCACCACCTCGTGCTGATCCGGCCGCTGCGCCGGGTCGCCGCGGCCGGGAAGTTCGCCGAAGGCGAGAACACCGACGTGATCTTCCCGCAACGGCAGGACGAGATCGGCACCATCGCGTGCTGCCTGGAGATCTGCCGCCAGGCCCTGACCGACGGGGCGAGCAGGCTCGGGTCGGTGCGCCGCCCGCGTGGCGCCGCGACCGAGGAGACCACGCGGATGCCGCGGATCGTCGACGACCGCCGAACCAAGGCCGAGGTCTGACGTGCAGTTCCTGTTCGCGGTCTTCTCAGCCGGGTGCCTTGCGCTGCTGGTGCTCGGCATCGTCGAGCAACGCCGCCACTACGCCAACCTGCGCCGAATCCCCACCCGGGTGCTGATCAACGGCATCCGCGGCAAGAGTTCCATCACCCGCCTGTGCGCGGGTGCCCTGCGCGGGGGAGGACTGGTGACCGTCGCCAAGACGACCGGCACGGCGGCCCGGTTCATCCACCCCGACGGCAGCGAGGAGCCGGTGTACCGGAAGTTCGGCATCGCCAACGTGGTCGAGCAGATCGGGATCGTGCGCCGGGCGGCGGCGTACCAGCCGGACGTGCTGGCCATCGAGTGCATGGCGGTGATGCCCGATCTGCAGGAGATCAACCAGGGCAAGCTGATCAAGTCGACCATCGGTGTGCTGTGCAACGTGCGTGAGGACCACCTGGCCGAGATGGGCCCGACCCTGGACGACGTGGCCCGGTCGCTGAGCCGGTCCATGCCGGTCGGTGGCGTCTGCGTGACGGCGGAGAAGGAACGGCTGCACATCCTCAAGGAGGAAGCCGAGCGGCGGGACTGCGAACTGATCGCCGTCGACCCGGAGTCGGTGACCGACGAGCAGATGGCCGGATTCAGCTGGATCACCTTCAAGGAGAACGTCGCCATCGCGTTCGCCGTCGCGGATCTGCTGGGCGTGAACCGCCAGTCCGCGCTGGCCGGGATGTGGGCCGCGGCGCCGGACCCGGGCGTGCTGTCGGTGAAACGGTACCAAGTGGACGGTCTGCGCCTCAGGTTCGCGAACGTGTTCGCCGCCAACGACCCGGAATCGACCCTGATGAACATCGAGCAGCTGCTCGGCAACAAAGCCATCGAACGCCCACTGCACGTGGTGATCAACTGCCGTCCCGACCGGATCGAGCGCAACGGCCAGATGGGCGCGCTGATCGGGAAACTCGCGCCGGTGCGGGTGGTGCTGATCGGCGAGGCCACCCGCAGCGCGAAGACGACGATCCCGGCGGACTGGACAGGCGACGTCGTCGACCTCGGCGGTCGCCGGGAATCCGCGAAGCTGCTGGCCGGCGTGCTGGACGGGATGAAGGGCACGGCGTCACTCGTGACCATCGGCAACATCCACGGCCAGGGCGAGGTCCTGCTCGACCAGCTGGCCGACCTGCCGCCCGAACCCACCGAACCCGCCGAGCAAGCCGGATCCGCTGAACCGGGCAAGCCCACAGGACAAGGCAGGCGCCCCGGTCGGGGCAGGTTCGCCAAGCCGGACAGTCCAGCTGAACCGGCCGGGTCCGCTGGGCGAGGCAGGTCTGCCGAGCGGGTGGGGTTTGCCCAATCGGCTGGGCCTGCGGAGTGGGCTGGGCCGGGTGAGCGGACCGGGTTTGTCGAGCCGGTCGGGTCTCGTGGCCCGGGCAGATCAGTCGAGCCGGTCGGGTCCGCCGAGCGGCGCAGGCCCGCTGGACCGGCCAGACCCGCCGTGCGGGATAGGTCAGCTGACCCGGCCGGACCCGTCGAACCGGCCAGGGCAGCCGAGTCGGTCAGGCCTGCTGAACCAGCCAGGTCCGCCGGATTCGCCAGGCCAGCCAGACCACTCGGACCAACCAGGGGCGCCGAGCCCGTGGGGTTCGCTGACTTGGCCTGGTCCGCCGAGCCGGCCATCCCCGCCGAATCCGCGAAGCCGGGCAAACCCGGTCCCGCCGGGAAGCCCAGTCCGATGCCGCGCAGGCCGTCGTCGGTGCAGGAGACGGCACCGACGCCCCGTGTTCAGGTGGCGGGCCGTGACCGAAGGAGCGGGTCGTGATCGAGGGCAGCCTGCTCAGCGAGGTCGCCACGCTCGGCCTCGCGATCGGGTTGGTGTTCTCCCTCGTGTGCTACTTGGCGACGAACCTGTCGCCGGGCGGGATGATCACGCCGGGCTGGATCGCGCTGACCTTGGTCGAGGACTATCGGCGGGCCGCGATCATCCTGGTCACGACCGCGGTCACGTTCGTGCTGACGAAGGTCCTGCAACGGGTGGTGATCCTCTACGGCAAGAGGTTGTTCGCTTCCGTCGTGCTGACCGGGGTGTTGCTGCAGACCGGCTTGTTCGTGTTGATCCAGAGCGACTTCCCGTTGTTGTTCTCCCACCAGACGCTGGGTTTCGTCGTCCCCGGGCTGATCGCGTACCAGCTTGTGCGGCAGCCGCCGGTGGCCACGGTCCTGAGCACCACAGCGGTCAGCCTGGCCAGCTACGGGGTGCTGGTCAGTGGCGTGCTGGTCGGCCTTGTGCCGACGACTTGACGAGAAGGCAGGAGCTGACATGTCCACAACCACCACGGCTGTCCGGGCAGGGGTGCTGCTCGCGGCCATCGGCGTCGCCGCGGCGGCGTTCGTCTACTTCGACCAGGAGGCTCCGCCGGGCGCGGTGGGCGCTGTTCCGCGCGGCGGCGGGGGTGGTGTGGTGTCGGAAACCGCGAACTCCGGCTACACGTTCGAGCGACTGGACGACCCGCCGCGCACGATCGTCCGTGACGCCCAATCCGTGGTGGCCGCGACGATGACCGACGGTGCCCGGACCGTCGTGCTCACCGGCGCCAGCCGGACGTTCCGGGAGCCGAAAGCCACGAAAGCCGTGGTCACGACCAACGCCTGGGTCCGGCTGGCGCCGCAGGCGTGGCGGGCGGGCGACGAGTCAGCGGACTGGTTCCGCCCGTGGCTGACCGAGGCGTTACGCGATGACAGGCCGGATGTGTTCGCCGTGGCGATGGAGTACGTCGACGGAGCCGCCGACCAGAAGGACGCCAAGGGTGTCCGTTTCCGCGGCGACGCGGCGTTCGGCCCGGTGGCGCCGACGGGGGAGGGGCGGCTGGAACGTTCCGACTTCTACGACTACCTGGGCGTCCAGTGGAGTTTCGACGACGGCACTCAGGCGCAACCGGATCGCCTGCACTACGGCGCCGTCGACTGCTCGGGGTTCGTCAGGCTGGTCTACGGCTACCGGATGAAATACCCCCTGCACAACACGAACACACCCGGCCCCGGCCTGCCCCGGCGGGCGTACGCGATGGCCGAGTTCGGCCCCGGTGTCGCGCTCGTGGCCGACGCCGGCCGCCGCAGCACGGCCTACGACGTCCTGCAGCCGGGCGACCTGGTCTTCTTCGAGGTGGAGGGCAGCACGGACCAGCTCGACCACTCGGGCATCTACCTCGGCGTCGACTCCGAGGGGCACCACCGCTTCATGTCGAGCCGCGAACGCGTCAACGGCCCG
Source organism: Kibdelosporangium phytohabitans (assembly GCF_001302585.1). Lineage (GTDB taxonomy): Bacteria > Actinomycetota > Actinomycetes > Mycobacteriales > Pseudonocardiaceae > Kibdelosporangium > Kibdelosporangium phytohabitans. The sequence continues at coordinate 5,093,518 of NZ_CP012752.1, forward strand.
ACCATCGGTGATGTCGGCGGTACCTCCCTGCTGGACGACGGCGGCATGTACTCCCGTGCCTTCCGCGCCGCCCGACGGATCTGACCGCGGGCGGCGCGGGAGGTCAGGCGCCGCGGCCGGTCCGCTGCTGCAGGTCGTCGATGAGCTTGGACGCCTCGGCCTTGGTCAGCTCGTCCGGGACCTGCTCACCGGCCTCCTGGGCCAGGGTGTGCAGGTACGACTGCTGTGGCCCGGTCATCGGCTCGTCGCCGGTCGTCCACTCCTCGGGGTCCTTCTCCGGGTTCGGCTCGGCCATACGTCACCTTCCGCGTCGATCGAGAACATGCGTTCGAGGGCTACCCGGTCGCGGCGACCGGTAACCATCGGCCTCCGACGTGCTGGTTAGCGGTGTGACCAGCGGGGTATCCGGTCGGCGAACGTGATCATCGAGCACCGGAGGTCTGTTGTGGGCATCCTTGTCCTGTTGTTGGTCATCTGGTTGGCGTTGTCGGTGCTCGGGTTCGTCATCAAGGGCCTCGTGTGGCTGGCGATCATCGGAATCGTGCTGTTCCTCGCCACCGGTGTCTGGGGCTACTTCCGCCGCAGCGCGAACCGCTAGCCCGCTGGGCTGAACGGACGCACCGCCGCCGAACCTGTTTGGTCGGCGGGCTCGGCGGTAAACATGTCTGGTATGGGTTTGATCGACCGGATCGACGATCGGCTCGGTGACGGGCTGGAAGCGTTGTTGTGCAGGCACCACGCCCGCAGACTGCGAGGCCTCGGCTGGGGTGATGTGCTGGACGAAGCCGGAACCGGCTGGTTCACGCCGCACGCGCCGGTTCGCGGAGGATGCCGGGTGACCGTGCTCATCGACGGTGAGCAGGCGCTGCCCGCGATGGTCGAGGCGATCAAAGGTGCGCGTTCGTACGTGCACCTCGCGGGCTGGCACTCCAGCCCGGATTTCCGGCCCACGCGAGGAGAGGACGCCCAGACGCTGCGGGAGCTGCTCGCCGAAGCCGCGGAGCGTGTGCCGGTTCGCGTGCTGTTATGGGCCGGGCCGCCTGTGCCCGCGTTCGAGCCGACCCGCAAACGCGCGCGGGCGGCGTGCAAGGAATTCATGCGTGGCAGCAAGGTGCGGTGTGTGCTGGATTCGCGGGAACGGACGCTGCACTGCCATCACGAGAAGCTGCTGATCGTCGATGACGAGGTCGCTTTCGTCGGCGGGATGGACTTCACCGCGCTGGAGGGCGACCGGCACGACAGCCCCGAACACCCCGCTGATCGGCCGATGGGCTGGCACGACAGCGTGATGCGCGCCGAGGGCCCTGTGGTGGCCGACGTGGCCGACCACTTCCGGCGGCGCTGGACGGAGGTGGCGGGTGAGCAGCTGCCGCAACCGCGCACCCCGGAACCGGCCGGTACCTCGACTGTCCAATTTGTCCGCACGATCCCGGAGAAGACCTACGGCTTCGCGCCCAAGGGCGCGTTCAGCGCGCTGGACGCGTACCTGCGTGCGCTGCGGTCGGCGGAAAGCCTGGTGTACCTGGAGAACCAGTTCCTCTGGTCGCCGGAGATCACCGAAGTGCTGCTGGACAAGCTCCAGCGCCCGCCGCACGACCGTTTTCGCGTCGTGCTGGTACTGCCCCGCAAACCGAGCAACGGCGCCGACACGACCCGTGGCCAGCTCGGCCGGCTGCTCGACGCCGACGACGGCAACCAGCGTCTGCTGGCCGTAACGCTCAACTCCCACGACGGCGACAACCACGTACCGGTCTACGTGCACGCGAAGCTCGCTGTGGTCGACGACAAGTGGATGACCGTCGGGTCGGCCAACCTCAACGAGCATTCGCTGTTCAACGACACCGAGGCCAACCTGGTCACCGATGACACAGCGGTGATCAAGGACGCCCGGCTGCGCCTGTGGGCCGAGCACCTGCAGCGCCCGGTGTCCGAGGTGGACGGGGACCCCGTTGACGTCGTCGACCGGATGTGGCGGCCGTTCGCCGAGAACCAGGACGAGCACCGGCTCAGCCTGTTGCCGGGGGTGTCGCGGCGGGCAGGGCGACTGCAAGGGCCGTTGCGGGGTTTGCTCGTTGACGGCTGACGTGGCGTGGCCGGTCACGTCGTGCGCGAACGCAGCCGCTCCAGTTCACTCTTGGTGTAGGCATCCAGGTCCGGCAGGCGTGACAGTCCGTCGATCAGTTCGGCCGCGAGGGTCTCCAGTGACCTGTGGTCGCCGTCGAGGTACGTTTCTCTGCCGTTGAGCCATGTGAGCCCGTATTGGACGGCCATCGCCAGCTCGGCCTTCTCGGTGGTGCCTGCCTCCACGACAGCCATGATCGCTTGGGGCGCGGAGTTGCGGGTGCAGAAGTGGTGCAGCCACTGCGTCATAGCCGTGACCATGACAGACCGGACCTCGGCCGTGGCAGCCGGGCTGCGGATCAGCGCGCGGACCACGTACGGCGAACTGGGAACCTTGTTGAACTTCCCGATCCAGCTGATCGCCAGCGCCACGATGTCCTGGCTGCGGTGATGCGTACCCGTGTGGGCGAGCAGGTGCTCCACGAGTTCACCGTCGGTTCGATCCAGCTGCCGCCCGGTCAGGTAACTCACGCTCGCGTCGACCACGACGGCCTTTTCCGTCCCGGTCAGGTCGGTGCGGCAAAGCAAACCGAGTAGCAGGTTCGACTTCGGTCTCCCGCTGTGGCTCGCCAGCCGCGCGATGGACGACGTGATCAACGACCGTGCTGTGGCCCCTGTTGTCTCACGCCTGCGCAGCACCGCGTTGGTGGCGTGTGTGCGTTGCTCGTCGCTGACCTTGGGGTCTGCCAGTATCGAGTTCGCGGCGGCGAGGCAACGGTGCACGTCGTCCTCGGTCAGATCGTCACGGCGCAGGATGTACAGCAACAGCAGGCCGTGCCGGTGGTCGTCCGGGTTCTGGCTGATCCATCGCAGTGCCACGTCGACCAAGGTGTGGACCAGGCTCATGGAAGGGGCCTTCAGCTGGACCACCGCGATGACGAGGCTGCCCACCTTCGCCTCCGGCCCCAGCGGACGATCCGACAGCCATCTCGCGGCTGCCGACAGCGCGCGCTTCGCTTGGGGCGCTGTCAGGTGTTTGCACTTGACCAGTACTCGGAGGCGGTAGACGTTGAGCGTGTTGTCGAGCGGGTCGGTGTCCCGTTCGAGCCACTCGAACGCGCGTTTCACCAGCGCCTGCGCGACAACGGGATCCAGGGTGTCCGGGCTCAGCCCGGCCGCCAGACAGCCGTTGAGATCGTAGTGGTACCGCTTGCCGGGGATGGGCTCGTCGAAGTGCTGCACCGTGCCGAGAACGCACGAGCCGAGCCGATCGGCCTGGTCACGGGACATCGTGAGGTTGACCATCTTGTTGCCCCAGAAGCCCAGCAGTCGCCGTCTGATGCCGTTGTCGGAGCCGTGGGACTCCAACCAGTCGAGCAACGGGCTGATCATCTGTTGGCGTTGTGCCGTGGAGAGGTCGTCGTGGTTCACCATGGCCTGCGCGAGCACGCCCGTGGACTCGAGGTCAGGTCGTTGCGCCAGCCACGCCAGCGACCATGCGACGAGCGATTTGGTGCGCGCCTTGCTGTGCGACTCGTGCATGAGCGCGCCGAGCACGAATCCTCTGGTCTGCAAACCTTCATGTCGCTCGAGCCAATCGAATGCCAGCGAGCTCAGTGCCTCACGATCGTGCTGGGTGAGCGGCGAGTACGACAGCAGCGCCGACAGCACGCCACCCGCGCGCTGATGTGCCGGATACGTCCGTGCCCACTTCACGGCGGCCGGAACGACCGCTGTGGTGGCGACTCCTCGATCCTCTCCGCTCACGTGGCGGTGGCACAGCAGCATCCGCAGCAGAATGGGGACGGTGGCACGGTCAGCGTGCCGTGGAACCCACGCGGCGACCACAGCGACTACGCGGTCGAGCTGTCCGACTGACAAGGACTTGCTCAGCAGCTTGATCGCGGCGTAGCCGCTCTCGTACTCGTCGCGGTGTTTCTCCAGCCAGCCCAACAGGTTCTGAGTCCCGTTCGGAATGGCGGGAACTCCGGCGTTGCCCGCCCCGGGTGTCGCCTTGGACAGTGCGAGGAACAGACCTTGGGGAACTGCGACATTCTGTTGCTCGGCGATGATCGCCTCGGCGTGCTCGACCACAGTCGTGCGCTGGCTGCCGGTGAGGTCGGTCCTGCCGAGCGCCGCCTCGATGACGTGCGGTGCCTCCGCCCGGATGTTGTGCCGGTACATCCACTCGTTGATCGCGTCCATGACCGTCGCGAGGCGCGTGCCGGCTAGTTCCTCGCGTCGTACCAGGGCTTGCAGGACCCAGCCTGCTTGTGGTGTGTGCGCGTGGAGCTTGAGCCACCTGAGGGACAGGTCGATCACGAGCTCTCGCAGCGACTTCGGCATGGCGCCGACGAGCAAAGCGTGCAGGAGGTGCGAATGTGACGGCGTCAGCGCCGCAGGTCGATCTGAGGGCAGCATGCGGTAGACCACGTCGGCGACGCGCATGGCTTCCACCGGATCCGCGACGATGAGTTTCATGGCCTGGGCGACGAGCCGACAGACGTGCGGCGGCAGAACTTTGTCGGTGCTCCACCGCAGGTGCTGTGGCCGCTGCGCCCACCGGATGGTCTGCTGCACGGCCCTCGTGACCTGGTGCGGGACAAGTCCGTTCAGCGGGAGGAGCCGCTCGATCACGTACGGCACCGCAGGCGCGTCCACCTCGCGGCCCAGCCAGGCAAGCGTTTGGTTGACGATCGCGTCCCGCTGAGCTTTCGTGGCAGCCTGCCAAGCCGCCAGCAACGCCTGCAGCACATGCGGTGAGCGATGAGAGCCGAGGTTGCGCCGCGACCACGTCAGCGCCATGTCTGTCAGGCTGGACTTGTGCTCGTGGATATCGTGGTGTGGCAACAGCTTCTGCATGAGCAGGCCAGCCGAGACGTGCTCAGGGTGTTCACGAGCCGCCTGTAACGCCCGCAGCGCGAGATCACCGTCGCTACGTCCGACGATCGCGTCATGGTCGAGCATCGCCGCGTACAAGTCGTAGGACGCCGGGCTGGACAGGCTCGTCACTGCCGCACGCGCGAAAGCGACGATCGCAGGTTCGTGCTCGGACACAGACAGCTGTTTGTTGAGCAGGCACGCGATCAACAAGCGCTCCTGTCCGACACCGTCCTGCACTGTGCTCAACCAGGCCGTGACGTACGTGCCGATACGCCCTGACAGGTCCTCGATACGCACGTCGCGGCGCACCAGATGGGTCAGCACCTGGGGGACCTGCGGCGAAGCCCGGTTCCCGCTGAGCCAGACCACCGCGGCTCGCACCGGTTGATCACCTGGCGTCGAGCGAAGCGACTCGATCAACACGCTGGCGTCGGGTTGCGGACCGACCAGCGTGGCGAAATGCGGTGTCACCAGTGACGGTGCCGGTCCTGCCGGTTTTGCGGGCAACGGCGGCAGGCGGCCCGCAGTCGCCTCGGGCTCGATCCACGGCTCACCCGAGGACCACGGGAGGTGGTGCAGCAGGGCGTACAACGCGCCTGCGCTTGCCGCACCTGCGGCGCGGAACCTGGCGCCGAGTGATTGGGCGTTGCCGTCGAGCCAGGTCTTGCAGGACACACGCAGAACTGACCGGTTGCGCCTGCCCTGCCTGTCGTAGACGCGTGACAACGGCACACAGAACTGCTCCAACGCGACTGGATCGGAGGCGACCGCGTCCAATGCCGCGTGGACAGCCTTCTTGTCCACACCACCGGACGGGGTGAACAGAGCACCGTCGAGCAGTAAATCGGCCACGAGGTCGTGCAGCAGATCGAATCTGGGGTCCACGACAGCACCGTCGTTGTCGTCGGGGATGAGCCAGCCGGTCTGTTCGAGCCGGGTGAGGTGGTCGTTCTGGCGGGCGCCCCCGCCGTACCGGTCGACCACCGCGTGTGCTGTCGACTCCAATGAGGACTCCTGCCTTCGGCAGGTGGCCGCGATCACCGCGTACGCCAGGAGATCGGCGCTGGATGGCGCGTTGTCCGCCGCGGCGGCGGCACCGGCGAGTTCGTCGGACGTCAGCCTGCTCCGCAGCCACGTCACCAGCGGTTCGGGTGCGGCCGAGCCGTGCTGGTTGCCGCGTTCGAGAGCGACGGCCATGAGCAGCGTGACCATCGGTGTGGCCTGGTCGCCGCCACACCGGCGGCGTACCTCGTCGAATCCCCACCGCTGCAGCGCGGTGCCCGCGATCCGGGTGAGGATCTGGCGAACCAGCTTGCGGCGGTGCTCCGGCGAGGACGGCAGGTCCATGAAGTCCAGCACCGTGCCGGCCCAGAGCTGGGCCAGCCGGTGGCGTGCGCCCGGCCGCGCCGTTGCCAGCAGCATCACCCTGATGCCGTCGTTGTGGAACGCGTCGTCCACCAGCCGCTGCAAGTCCTCGAAGTCGAGGTTCTGGTGATAGCTGTCCAGGTAGTCCAGCACCACCAGGACGTGCTGCGCTTTCCTGCTGTCAGGGGAGAAGACCACCTTCCGCAGGTCCTCCACGGAGAGCTTCGAGATTCCGGGCAACTGGCTGTGCCCGGGTGATCGGGTCAGCCACACGGGCCAGCCCTTTTCGGTGGCCAGATGCGCGATCTCGACGGCCAGGCGGGTCTTGCCCGCACCGGCCGCGCCGACCAGCAACACACCTCTGCGTTCGGTCTCCAGGCGGTTGAGCAACCACGCCCGATCGAAGTCCGGGATGTCCAGGTAGTCCAGGTTCTGCGAGGAAAGGTATTTGTTGCGCGCGTCCTCGAGCAGCTTGCCCGGAGCGAACGGCACGATCGGACCTCGCAGCCACCACACGTCCTCCATGTCGGCGGGACTGCTGAACCGCCATGCCGAGGCCGCCCAGGCACGGTCCCACCGTTGGTCCTTCTCGTGGAACACGTGGTGCTCGTGCATCCGCTCAGTGCCCAGCAAAGCGCGGATCTCCTCCGAACGCACCACCCAACCGCCCATGTCCGTGTGGAGATCGCGGCTGGTGCGCATGAGCCCGACGACCGCGCCCGTGCCGCGGACGCCGACCGCGCCGACGTCGATCACCGGGCCGCCGCTCATCCCCTCGGGAACCGAGCCGTCGACGATCTTGTACAGCTCCGTCCCCGACTCGTCCGGGTCGGACATCTCGCCGCCGTACTTCAGGTCCGTCGTCGTTTCCAGACGAGCGAACGATTCGCCGAGCGTGCGGGTGAAGCCGAGCGCCATGAACTTCGTGTGCATGTTCGGCGCCTGGTCAGCCAGCCGGACACACGGGTGGTCGGTCTCGTCGAGTCGAACCAGCGCGAGGTCGGGCAGGGGATGGCGGGACAGACCGCTGGAGTTGAGCGGCCACACCTTCACGACTGTGCCGGTCAGTGACTGCTCCCGCACCCGCATCACCAGAGTCCGGCCGTGCCATTCCGCCACGTGTGCGGCGGTCACGGCCCAGCCCGGCGCGACGAAGAACGCCGTGCCGATCGGGTGGCCGTCGGCGTCGACCCTGGCGACGCAGGAAGCGAGCAGGTCCTCGAAGTCGGATCGATCGCCGGACAGCTCAGCCGGCCTCGGCCGGAGCACTGTTTTCCACCTGGTTGTCCACCGCCGGCGGCGGCTGGGGTGAGCCCCACGTCGCCGTGATCTTGATGTGCGTCTTGCCGCCTGCCTCCGCCAGCACACTGAGCACCTTGCCGGTCTTGGCGTTGATCTCGAGGCCGAACTCGACGGCGAGGGAATCGGGCTTGTGCTTGGCGACCGCCGACTTGACTGTGGACAGGACGCCCTGCACGGTCTCCACCAGACCGGGCAGCTGCAGAATCGCGACGGCGTTGTCGCGCAACGAAACGTCCCGCGGCCCGCGGCGGTCTTCGGCCGAGTGCACCCATATCGCCTCGCCGCTCGGCAATCGAACTGGAACAGGATCGGTCACGTTTTCTCCCTGCGACGACTGGGCGGTGCAGGGCGTGTCGTGCGGACGAGCCGTGGTGTTACGACAAGGCGGGCAACAACTCCAGCTTGTGATGCAGTCTGAATGCGATGGTGACGTGGGCCGAGGTCGGTCAGGAAAACACTTCCGGGGGCTTGCGTGCCGCCGTTTGAGCGTGTATCAAAACCGAAATTTGTCCAGTGACAACAAACTCTTCCACCCGTGGCGTGGGTTTCGCGGTCTCGTCGAGCGCTTCGGACCAGGGCCTCACAGGCACGGTGGCTGGTAGCGGTCGATCCGCAGGCCGCGGAACTCGAGCTTGTTGGGCGTCTTGCCGACGAAGACCAGGCCGCGCGCCTCGCTCAACGCCGACTCGAACGAATAGGAAGGTTTGCCGAGTTCGGGGAGCGTCGTCCACGCCTTGGGTTTGAAGCCGAAGAACTTCCGCACGATTTTGCCACCGGTCGACGGCACGAGTGTCAGCCATTTGTCACCGCCACTCCAATGCGACGCCGGCCGCAACTGGACATAAAGGTCATCGGTGGCGCTGTAGGTCATCCAGAACCCGGCCGAGCGGGTGAGATCCGCCTGTGCCTCGAACTGGTTGCCGAGCCACACCACGGCGACATGCCATTCGTTGTTGAGGAACTCGACCTTGGCCGTGTACCGATTGCCTTGCCGCACAAGCAGACTGCCGGTGGCTGGGATCGTGGTGCCCTCGCCGCTGGCAAGCCACTGCTGTAACCGGTCGATGGACGGCGTCGCGCACTCGCAACGCGTGGCCTGTTCCGCACTCGCGTGCGCAACGGGACTGATCAAGCCGATTGCCAACAAAACGGCCGTGAACATCCCGATGAATGAGACCCTGTTCCGACTTGGCGTCGAATCTGCGTGCATTCAACGGAAGTTACAGCACATTCCGCCACAACGGCACGGTCACATCGAATGCTTGCGCGCCACCAGGCGTTCCACCAAGCCGCGTGTGAACCGCTGGTGCTGCTCGACAGTCAGCCCGCGAGCCTGGACCTCGAGGATCGGCCGCCGCAGGAAATGCTCACCCGCCATGGGAACCGTGATGAGCTCCATGAGCCGTTGCAGGGCCCGGACGACACCGGACGAGGCCGCCACGTGATCGACGAGCACCAGCCGGCCGCCGGAGCGCAGGACCCGGACCATCTCGCCCACCGCGCGGACATGATCCGGTATCGCGCAGAGACCGAGCGTGCAGACCACCGTGTCGAACGATCCGTCGTCGAACGGCAGGGCGTGGGCGTCGCCGTGCAGCAACGTCACCGGGCGGCCGAGGTCGGTGGCGCGGCGTTCGGCGATGTCGAGCATGCCGGCGCTCAGGTCGATTCCCGTCAGTCGCACGTCGGCCGGGTACAGCGGCAGGTTCAGGCCGGTGCCGACCGCCACCTCGAGCACGTCGCCGGTGGCCTGGCCGCACGCCCACTGGCGGGAGTCGCCGAACAGCCTGCGGTCCCAGGCACGCATCTCCTTGTCGTACGTGCCGGACTTCTTGTCCCAGTACCGGTTCCACTTGCTGACGGCCTGCGGCATCCGCTCACCTCCGGGTCTGCGGGGATTCTTACAGCCTTCGCCTTTGCGGGCGAACCGTGCGGCGACCAGCTTTCCGTTGGCGTCAGGGGTGATCGCGTCCAGGTCGCCGGAGAGCACCAGCACGGGGACGCCGGGCATGGGAGTGCTCACCTGCTCGGGCCGCTTGTGCCCCTTGATGCCGGGCCAGCGGATGCAGGCGTTGCCGCCGTCACGCTGTGCCGCACCGAATCCCTCGGTGCTGAACGGGCCGATTCCGTCGGGGACCTGCGCGAGCGCGTCGCGGTACTGCCGCTCACGCTGTGCCGAGTCGGCTTCCTGCGACCACAGTCGCGGGTAGTCGTTGCACGCGACCGCGATGTACACGCCGATGTTCTCGTATCCTGAGCCGCTCGTGGTGTTCCGGGTGAACTCCCGCAGGCCGTCGTCAGTGTCTGACCTGCCTTTGCGACGGGCGCTCCAGCATTGTGCCCAAGCCACCGGGCGACGCCCGGTGACGAACGACAAGGAGCAGGCGTGCGTACCGTGACCGCTGTCCGCGGCAGCGCCGAGCTGCTGAAGCGGGCACGCGGCAAGCTCGCTCCCGAGGACGAGGCCCAGGTGCTCACGACGCTGGTCCAGGAAGTCGCGCGCTCGACGCGCTGGTGGCCGAGCTCGTGGACCTGGCCACCGACCAGTACACCGTGGAAACCCCTGGTGACGTGGTGTTGCCGGAGCTCGCCGAGGACTGCGCGCAACGGTTCCGCTGCCGCACCGGGCGCACGATCACCGTTACCGCCGCCGACGCGGTGACGACGACGGCCCGGCCGCAGGCGTTGGCCCGCTGCGTGGACAACCTGCTCGACGACGCGACCAAGTACAGCCCTGGCGACACGCCGGTCCACGTCCACATCCGCGGCACCCGGCTCACCGTGCGCGACCACGGTCGCGGTATCGATCCGGCCGACTACGACACCGTGTTCGACCGTTTCTACCGCGCCGATCGCACCCGTGCCACGCCGGGATCAGGGCTCGGGCTGGCGGTCGTGCACGACATCCTCACCGCCCGCCACGGAAAGGGTCATCGCCGCCTACCACCCGGGTGGCGGCGCGGAAGTCGGATTCGAGTGCCCTCGTCACCGTGACCGGCCGAGAAATGGTCTGGTCCATACGGCATCTTTATTTCAGCGGCTGGTGAGGAATGTGATCCCATCACCCGGGTGGTGTGTCACATTCGTCTATCCGAATGCCGGGCGCTCGGGTTGCGCCGCGATGTCGGCGCGCTGACCTGCTGAAACACGGCCGTATGAATCCAGGAAAGACGCGGTTCATGATCGCGTAACAAATAACCCTCGGTGCTGGCTTACGTTGACTTGGGTGAGTCTTTACTCTAGCGTCGCCCGCAATGGGAAATGCCGTCGAGCCGCACGGGCATTCTTTTCTCCTTTGATTATGGGCGGTGTCGCATGCGCACGCAGGAAAACCGAACCATCTCCGTCCCGGCGACCCTGGTACGCGGCGGGACCAGCAAGTGCTGGCTGTTCGACGTGGCCGACATCCACGGTCGCGGTGCCTCACTGGGTGCCGTGCTGGTCGCCGCGTTCGGGTCGCGCGACCGCAGCCAGATCGACGGGGTCGGCGGGGCCACGCCGACCACGTCGAAGGCCGCGATCGTCGCGCACTCCTACGAGCCGGGCGTCGACATCGACTACACCTTCGGCCAGGTCGGCGTCGGCGTCGAACGAGTGGAGTGGGGCAGCAACTGCGGCAACTGCGCCACGGCGGTCGGGCTGTACGCCGTCCACTCCGGACTGGTCCGGCCGCGCGGCGACCACACGAGAGTGCGGATGCGCAACACCAACAGCGGTTCACGGATCGACGCCGTGGTCGCGACCCCCGGTTCGGCGTTCGTGCCGACCGGTGACGCCGTGGTCCCCGGCGTGGCACTGCCCGGCGTCGCCGTCGGCCTCGAGTTCATCGAGCCCGTCGGGTCCGGTGCGCTGCTGCCAACCGCTCGCGCCGTGGAATGCCTCGGTCATGGCGAGGCTCCCGTGACGCTGGTGGACGCGGGCGCGCCCGCCGCACTGCTCGACGCGCCGTCGGTCGGCCTCAGCGGCGTGGAAAGCGTGACCGAGTTCGCACAGCGGCTGCCGGGGTTGCTGCCGCTGCGCCGCGAGGCCGCGATCCGGATGGGACTGTCCACCCCGGACCAGCCGATCGACCACGCCGTGCCGAAGCTCGGAGTCGTCGGGCCGGCGCGGGACTACACGACCACCGCGGGAACCCGGGTCGACGCGGACGAGTACGACGTTTCCGTGCGGATGGCGTCCATGCACGCGCCCCACCCGGTGATCGGGCTGACCTCGATGGTCGCCGTCGCCGCGGCGGCCACCGTGCCCGGCAGCACAGTGCACCGGTACACCGCCGCGACCGGCCGGATCCGGATCGGCACAGCGGCCGGCGTGGTCTCGGCGGCGCTGGACCTGGACCAGGCCGGGCGGCTGGCCGGCATCACGCTGAACCGCTCGGCCAGGGTGATCGCGCGCGCGGACATCTTCGTCCCGGCCGCACGCGGCGAACCCGCCGTCGCCCGATGACCAAGGCCGCCGCGTCCGGCGCGACGGCGTTCGGTGCCAGGTGGCTGACCCCGCTGGTCATCGGCACGCTGCTGAACGCGGTCAACTCCTCGATGATCGCGGTCACCCTCGTCCCGATCGGCCGTGACCTCGGTGTCGGGGCGACGCACACGGTCTGGCTGGTCACCGTGCTGTACCTGACCACGGCGACCGCACAGCCGGTGATGGGCAGGATCGTCGACACGCTGGGCGCCCGGCGGGTGCTGACAGCGGGTCTCGCGGCGGTGGTGGCCGCTGGACTGCTCGGCGCGCTCGCGCCTTCGTTCTGGGTGTTGCTGGCGGCCAGGATCCTGCTCGGAGTCGGGACAGCGGCGGGGTTTCCGGCGGCGATGGCGATGGTCCGGGCGCGAGCGGACGAATTGGACCTGCCGACCCCGTCGAACGCGCTCTCTGTGCTCGCCACGTCGACTCAGGCGAGCATGGCGGTCGGGCCCACGCTCGGCAGCCTGCTTGTCGGCATAGGCGACTGGCGCTGGACGTTCGCGGTGAACGTGCCCGTCGCGGCGGTCGGCCTGATCCTCGCGCTGAAATGGCTGCCACCGGACGAACACGTGCGTCGCGGCGGCCCGCGGCCCCCGCTGGACCTGGCCGGCATCGGCTTGTTCACCCTGACACTGACCACGTCGCTGTTGTTCCTGATGGGTCCGGGCGACCTTGGTGTCCTGTTCCTCGGCACGGGAGGGCTCGCGGGCGCCGGGCTGGTCTGGTGGGAACTGCGCGTTCGTGACCCGTTCCTGGACCTGCGGGCGCTGACCGCGAACCGGCCACTGTTGGCGACGTACCTGCGGCAGGGCAGCGGATATCTGGTGATCTACGCGTTCCTGTACGGATACCCGCAGTGGCTCAGCGAAAGCCACCTGCTGCCGGAGGCGGCGATCGGCCTGGCGATGCTGCCGATGTCGATCACGACCGTCACCCTTTCCGCGTTCGGCGCGCGGCTCGGCGGCAGTGTCCGCGCACGGCTGGTGCTCACAGCGGGCGCGCTCCTGGCCGGCGCGGTGGCGCTGCTGCCGATGTCTGCCGGCACAGCGATCGGGTTCGTCGTCGCGGTCGGACTCCTCTTCGGTGTCGGGCAAGGGCTCAGCACCGTGGCGAACCAGACTGTGCTGTACGCACAGGCGCCGCAGGACCGGATCGGGGCGCTGTCGGGGTTGTTCCGCACCTCGCAGTACCTCGGCGCGCTCGCGTCGACCAGCGTTCTGGCCGCGGCCTACGGCCAGGAGGCGACCGACTCCGGACTCGGCACGCTCGCGCTCGTACTCACCGGGGTGGCGGCCGTGCTCATGGCCGTGACTCTCGCTGATCGTTCACTTCGGACAGTGCGCTGAGCGGCGACTGAGTGCGTCCAGGTCCAGCAGGACACGCGCAGTGTCCTCGTCCCGGCCTTGTGTCCGGTACTGCTCGAGTGCTCGCGCCCATGAGGCGCGTGCCTGGTCAAGGTCGCCGAGGTGGGCGTGCGACCGGCCGAGGTGGTCCCAGGTCCTGGGTTCGTCGCCGCGGTCGCCGACGTCGTGGAACAGGGTGAGGGCCGCGCGGTAGTGGGCGAGTGCCTGGTGGTGCTCGCCGTTCTCGGCGGCGATGTGACCGAGGGCGTCGAGAGCGTTGGCCTGGCCGTCGCGGCTGCCGCCGTGCTGAAACCGAGCGAGGGCCTTCTTCGCAGTGGCGGCGTGCCAGGTCGTACTCGCCCAGTCCGGCGTGTGACCAACCGATCGACAGCAAAGCCCGGCCTTCCAGTCCCGGGCTGGCGAGTGACCGGAACAGCGGAAGGGTTCGTGACGCGTGTTCGAGTGAACGCCGGTGGTCGCCCCTTTCGTGCCACAACAGGGAGTACGCGTCGTGGGTCATCGCCAGGGCGTAGGCGTGGTCCGCTGCCTCGGCGAGCCGCGGTCGCGCGGTCGAGCTGCGCCAGCGCTTCGGTGTACTGGCCCATCCGAGTGTGGGCCCGGCTGAGGTGCTGACACGCCAACGCCTCACCGACGTTGTTGGAACATCGGGCGGACGCGGCTCGGGCGGCCTGCCACACGGTGACGCGGTCGTCGTGGTAGCCGCGCCAGTTGAGGAACACGTCGGTGGCGCTCGCGATACTCCAGACCACGTTGTCCCACCCGTGTGCCACGGCTGTTTGCTGTACCGCGAGGAGGTTCGCGTGCTCGGCCTGGAACCACGCGAGTGTTTCCGCCTGATCGCCGAACCGCAGTGGGTGGGAATCCGCCACCGGGTCGTTGATCGGTGCCGGGTCGCGATCGGGGTGCAGCTGGTGGTGTCCCTGGTGGGCGGTGTGCAGGTAGAAGTCGACGACCCGCCGGAGTGCTGTGTCCAGCGTTGCCTCAGCCAGGTGCTGGTGTGCTGTCATGGCCGCGTGTCCGGGCTGAACCCCGTGCAGGTCGACGAACAGCTGCCCGTCCGGATATCGCTCGACGTGCTGGTGCGCCCAGTGCAGGACCAGCCACGTCTTGCCGATTCCACCCGCGCCGGTCACGGCATCGAGCGCGGTGCCCGGGTGTTCGAGTTCGTGTCGTCTTCCGGCGAAAGGAGCCGGAGCGGGGGGCAGTTGCCTCGGGACGACTGTTGACGCGTCCGCGCGCACGGGGGACAGGCCAAGGTCTGCTGTCAGGATCCGCTGATGCAGGTCGTACAACGCGGCGCCCGGTTCGATCCCCAGTCCGGTCACCAGGCGCTCACGCACCAAGCGGTACGCCGCCAACGCGTCGGCCCGCCGCCCGGCCTGGTGCAACGCCAGCATGTACTGCCCGCCACCCGCTCGTCCAACGGGTACCGGGCGATCCGCGCGGACAGGTCCGCCACCACCTGTTCGCCTTGCCCCGCACGCAACCTGGCGTCGATCAGGTCGAGTTCGACCGTCAGCCGCGTCCGCCGCAACCGGTCGCGTTCGGCGTCCACCCAGTCGCCGATCAGACCGGTCAGGGCCTCCCCGCGCCCCAACCCCAGCGCCTCGGCCAGCAACCGCGCGGCTTGCGCGTCGTCGGTGTCCTCACGGGCACGTGTGCGCAGTTCACCGAAGCGGTGCAGATCCACCGCCTGGTCCACCTGGTTCACCACCAGCGCGTACCCGCCGGCGCGGTGAACGATGTCCATTGTGTCCACCTCGGTCAGAGCCTGGCGCAGCCGGGAGACGTAACTCTGCAGCACGGCGTGCCCGCGCCGCGGGGTGTCCGTGCCCCAGACCCGTTCGACCAGTCGCTGCGCGGGTACCAGTTGGCCCGCGTCGACCGCCAGCACCGCCAGGACGCACTTCTGTTTGGCCGGTCCACGACGGCGCGTCCGTCGGTTCGGACAGCCACCTCACCCAGCAGGACGATCTCGACAGCCATGCGTTCATTCTCCCCGCGGAGGCGAGCATCTCCCACAACTGGCGGTAGCGTCGTGATCAGCGGAATGCAGAACCCCGCGAGGGGCTCACAAGAGTGTTCGCTGCGACGGGACGCGGAACGCGTTGGCCACGTCGCACAGGAAGGCGATGTCGCTGTCGAGATCACGGCCACCGGGAGCGGCGACCGGTGACGGTGTCTCAGGAGGTGCGGCTCCTGTTGCCGCGGCTTGGATCGCGGCGGCGAGTGTGGCCGCTTCCACTGCCGCGTCGAGTTTCTGACCGGTGAGACCGGATCGGGCAGCCGCTTGCCGTGCTCGCGCGGCCACTCGTGGATCGATGTGGTCGCGCAGCGCCAGCCTGCCGTCGCGGATCTCGACCGCTCTGCGGTAGAGGCGCAAGTCGAGGTCGCGCACGTCAAGCAGTTCCGACAACAGTGGTTTCGGTGGTACGAGGGCGATCGACGGGTTCACGCGGTAGAGCGCCAGCCACAGCGGGCGCAACCGCTGGTACTTCCGGTAGTTGCCGATCGGCGGCGGTGTCCGCCAGTTCGGCAACGCCAGACCGGCCAGGATCAGCACCGCCGCCGCGAGCGTGAGATACCTGTCCAGCAGGATGTTCAACGCCCTCGGGTAGTCCATTCCGGTCCGGCGGGCGACGAAGTACGCGGCCTTGTGGACGTGGTACGTCACCGAGCAGAGCACACCGGCCGCGATCAGCCGCAAACCCAGCCGTACCGCCGGGTCCGTGGTCATCGAGGCGTACCGGGTGCTCAACGCGGCCGTGGTGAGGAACGTCGGGAGCAACCCGGCGATGTAGACGAGCCAGTACTCCAGCACGCCGGCAGTCGCGCCGTAGCGGCCCGCGAACCGCACGTGGTCCACCGGCGTCTTGGCCACCGCGAACAGGACGCACATCCCGGTGAACGCCACCGCTATCCAGATCGCGTGCGGTACGGCCCGGCGGCGGGCGTCCGCGGGATGGTTGATCTGCAACAACATTGTCAGCCCACCCCAGCCGGCGACGAGGAAACCGCCGTGGTCGAGCAGTCTGGCCACGTTCGGTATCCCGGTCAGCACACTCAGTCCGTGGTAGACCGGGGGTGCCTTCGCCGTGAGCGTCACCGCGATGGCCAGCATGACCACCCAGCTCATCGCGTTGGTGGGCCCGCGCGGATGCAGGGCCAGTCGTACCATCACGACGGCCCACGCCAGCAACGCGGGCCCGTAGTGCCGGATCAGCTCACCCACGTGTGCGGCGCGGCCAGTCGAAAGCCGCTCTGATCCGGCCCCCGATGTCGTTGGGCGCCAGGTGTTCGGCTTGGTGCCGGATGATCGAGGCGAGCAGTTCGGCCTCCTGCTCCTCCACGGCCTGGTAGGAGGTGCGGGCCAGCATGGTGCGGATGACTTTGAAGTCCAGGTTCGGCAGCAGGGACCGCAGGTGCCCGGCCTCCGGGATGCCCGTCCGGTAGTGCTCGCACAACAGGTGGCCCAGTTCGTGCAGGATGATGTGTTCCTGGTGCGGCAGCGCGGTCGCGTCCTCGTAGAAGATCAGATCCGCCGTGTCGGTCGACAACCACACCCCGTGGGCCTCGGACAACCCTGTCACGGGCGTGAGGTGGATGGGACGGCCGCGCTGCTCGGCCACTCGCCTGCACAGCTCGTGCGCGTCGAAGGGCCGCATCAGGGGTAATCGCCCCGCGATGGCCTCACATCGGCGTCGCAGCTGTCTGAGCTCGGCGCTCATCGCACCTCCCGGGAGGGCAAGGTCGTGGTCACCACTGCCGCATGCCACGTATCTTGCCCGAATCCCGCTGGTGCGTATCGCGAATGGACCGTTTGCACCGACCAATCGGGACTCGGTCAGGACTCCGGCTCGCCCTGGGCGTCCGGCAGGCCCTCGATCTCACGGGCCCGCTCCACCATCTCGGTGATCGCGCCGAGGCTTTTGGCCGACAGACCGGACGCGCGCAACGCGATCTGCCGCACCGACGCGTCCCGCAGGGCGGCGAGCAGCGCCAGTTCCGCGTCGACCTGGCTGGTGGTGGTGGCGTCGAAGAAGTAGGCGGGCGGGACGCCGAAGAAGCCGGCCAGCGCCTCGAGGTGCCGCCGGGTCGGGTTGTCCCGCAGGCCTTTGCGCAGCTGCCAGAGGTAGGTGGCCGAGATCGTCGGCCCGTCACCGGACCTGATGGTCTCGGCGACCTCCTCGAAGCTGTACTCCTTGCCACTGCTCGGCCGGACAGTGCGGAAGAGGTGATCCACCTTCGCCGCAAGGGTTCGTTCGCTCGACGACGAAGCGTCCGGCATCTGGAGCCTCCTCCCACACGCGGTCAAGCATAGCGTCCTGTCAACTGGCCTGAAGCAGGTTCCGGCAGTTGGATTCACGACAGTTGACGCGTTCATTTACATCAGCTTATGCTCGAATCACCGCCATAAACTCATGTGAACAGCGTTGGGCAACACCGTTGGGAGGAAGGGTGGACACCCCCAGCAATCAACTGCCTGCCGCCGGGGGACTTCAGCGGCAGTCGCGCTCGCGCGAATCCGGGGACGGTGCCGGTACGCGGCCGTTACCCGGGGTCGGGCTCACCAAGCGCACCAGCTTCACCTTGCCGCCGGGCGTCCCGATGGACGAGTGGAGCAGGATCGGACGGCAGATCGACACCATCGCCGCCTCGTCGTCGTGGTGGCTCGGGGACTGGCTGGTCTACGGCCAGGCGCAGTACCCCGACCTGTACAAACGGGCCGTGGAGCAGACTTCGCTGGACTACCAGACGCTCCGCAACTACGCCTGGGTCGCACGTCAGTACCCGGTGGGCAGGCGCCGGGCGGCGCTGAGCTTCCAGCACCACGCCGAACTGGCGTCGCTGACCACCGGTGAGCAGGACCAGTGGCTCGACCGGGCCGAGCGGTTCGGCTGGTCGCGCAACGAACTGCGCAACCGGGTCAGGGCCAGCAGGCGGGTCAACCGCGCCGGTGAGGTCAAGACCGACCGGATCCTCAAGATCCAGATGACGGTCCCGCCGAGCCAGAAACAGCGGTGGATGCGGGCCGCCGCGTCCGACGTGGCCGGTTCGGCGTCCGAACAGGACTTCGTCGACTGGATGGTCACCGTGCTCGACAAAGCGGCGGCGGCGACGCTGCGGACCGCCGCCGCACCTCAGCTTGGGGGCTGAGGCTCGAGGAACTGGGCGATCAGGCCTGGCACGCACGTGTCTGCGAACGCCAGGCCTGTGTGCTCCGCCACGTCGTAGACCGAGTAACGCTTGCGCCCGGCCGACGTGGTCGCGGTGAGCGTGACCAAACCCTTGCGGCGCTGGAAAACCGATTGGCTGACGGTCCAGCCGATGACGCCGTCGCGCTGCAGTGCCACGGTCTTGCGCCACAGCCCGCCGTGCCGGGACACCAGATGACGGCCGCTGATCGCGTGCCCCAGGTTGCGGTACGCGTCCACGGCCGCGGGCAACCCGATCCCCAGCGTGACCAGTGCCCAGCTCCACGCGATGTGCAGCAACACATCCGTCAGCAGCAGCCCGAGTACCGCCAGCACGGTCGCGGGGACCAGACCGATCGTCGCGGCCCAGGTGAGCCGCCGGTTGCGTGCCGCTTTCCCGTGCCCGCGCAGTATCGACGGGCCGGTGGGGGAGCCGGGTGCGTTCACCACCGAACCGGCCACCTGGTGCGCCAGTTCGACGGGTGCGTTCGGCAGCAGCGTTTTGTGGTCGCTCTCCTCGCCGTGCTCCTCTTCGGCGAGCCCCGTCGCGACAGCGTCGACCCGGGCCGCGCCCAGCAGGCGGTGCCCCAGGGTCTCGACGACTTGCACGCCACGCAACCGGTCTTCGGTCAGCGACACCGAATGCGTGGTCATCAGGCCTCGCCGGACCCGGAGCGTGCCCGCGGGTTCGCGGTCGAGGCGGTAGTCCCACCAGGTCGTCACGAACAGCAGCAGCGCGCCGGCCGCGCCGACGACCCCGCCCGCGACGACGACAACCAGGATGGCGACGGCCAGCGGCATGCTGTCCAGCAGTTCCCACGTCCAGGTCAGCACGTCGGCCTCGACGCCGAACAGCTCCGCCACGCTCAGCACCCCGCCGAACGCCCCGGACCCGAGGAAGAACGCCTCCACCGACAGCGGCGCGTACCAGACCCACCGCCGGTCCAGTTCCGCGAGCACCTCCTCGCCCCGCTCGCCCGCGGCCGCGTGGCCGAGCAGTTCACGCCGCAGCCGGTCGGCCTCCGCCCGGCTGACCGCGTCCAGTTCCAGCGACGTCTTGTCCTTGTCGACGTGCTCGCCGGTGCCGATCTCCACCTTGGCCAGCCCGCAGAGCCGCAGCATGATCCCCGCGCTGATGTCGACGCTGCGGATCCGGTCACGCGGCAGCGAACGTTCCCGGCGTACGAACACACCGGTGTGCATCTCGAGCCGGTCGGCCGAGAGTCGGTACCGGGTCTTGCTCCAGCGCAGCCAGTCACCGACCAGCCCCGTGCCCACGAGCAGCACGACGCCGGGCGCGAGCCACGCGAGCACGACCCCGAGGGACCAGCCGAAGATCCAGGCGAGCACGGACACCAGCGAGAAGCCGGACACACCGGTGAACCCGATCAGCGTGGCGGTGGTGATGGCGATCGTGCGCCAGTCCAGCCTGCGCCATTGGTGTGACGTCCGGGTCAGCACTGCGGTCATGTGGCGTCCTGGGGGATGAGTTTGGTGATGTCGGCGAGGCGGTGCGCCAGTTCGGCCGCCACCTCGCCGTCCAGGCCTTTGACCGTCACCTCGCCCGCCGAGGACGCCGTGGTGATGATCAGCGTCGCCAGCCCGAACCGCTGTTGCAGCGGGCCGCGTTCGGTGTCGACCGTCTGGATCCGCGACATCGGCGCGATCCGCGACTCCTGGAAGAAGAACCCGGTCCTGGTGTAGACGGCGGTGCCGGTGACCTCCCACCGGTGCACCCGGTACCACCACAGCGGCAGCAGAGCGGCCAGCGGGACGGCGATCACGACGACCGCGACCGCGGCGAGCACGAGCCAGAAACGCGCCGGGGGGATGAAGATCCCCGGCACGACGAGCAACACGGCCAGCGTGACGGCGCTCAGCACGAGCTGCCACCGCCACCACGGGATCGCCCGCTGGTCGACCCGGTTTCCCGGGGGACGCAGCCGGATCTGTCCGGCCTCGGTGGTCAACGAATTCTCCTCCTCGACTGCGCGGTGTCCCGCCGGCGGGACAGTCACTGCCGGTACTTGTCGGTGAGCTCTTCCAGGTGCGGCACGAGCTCGTTGGGTGTGGGCATCGCGAGCATCTCGTCCCGCAGGTCACGGGCGCGCTCGCCGAACGACGGCTCGTCGAGCAGCCTGAGCAGGCACGCCCGCACGCCCGCGCCGGTGGACTCGGTCGCGTCGATGTGCAGGCCCGCGCCGTACCCGGTGAGTTTCCTCGCCAGCGCGGGCTGATCGGAATCCCACGGCAGCGACAGCTGGGGCACGCCGTGCAGCGCCGTCGTGGCCATCGTGCCGATGCCCGCGTGGTGGATCACGGCCGTGCAGGTCGGGGCGAGCGCGTCGACCGGTGCGAAGTGCACGAGCCGCGCGTTGTCCGGCACTTCGCGCAGCTTCTCCTGCTCGGCGCGGTCGATCGTGGCGACCACCTCGATGTCCAGATCCGCCAGCGAGGTCAGGATCTCCTGGACGTCGACGATGTAGCCGTCCGGGCGTTCGGCGATGATGCTGCTGCCGAGCGTCAGCCCGACCCGAGGCTTGGCCGGGGGAGTCCACAGCCAGTTCTCCACCGTGGCCGTGCCGTTGTACGGGATGTAGCGCAGCGGCACGTTGTGCACGTCACCGATCACGCGCAGCGGGTCGGGCAACTGGTCGATGGTGAACTGGCCGGTGATCAGGTCCTCGGAGAACTCGACGCCGTACCGGTTGACGTTGCTGGTGATCCACTCGGCCAGCGCGTCACCGCGGTCCTCCGGCGGCTGCTGCTCCTTGAGGGTGAGGTAGTGCGCACGGGTGACGCTGAAGATGTCGACGCTCCACAGCAGACGCGCGTGCGCAGCGCCGACGACCTTCGCCGCGATCGACCCGGCGAACGCGGCGGTCTCCCAGATCACCAGGTCCGGCTTCCACTGCCGCGCGAACACCACCAGCTGGTGGACCATCGGCACGTTGACGGCCTTGTACCACCACTCGACGTGGTTGTCGTAGCCGGACTTCATGTACTCCCAGGTGATCCGTTCGGGGAAGTCGACCACGTCGTACGGGCGCGGGAAGCCGGGCTCGTCCTCTTCCTCGTCGGCGCTGTCGTCGAAATCGGCGGCGCGGCCGTAGTTGCGGCTGCCGACCGGGACGGCGGTCAGCCCGGCCTGGGTGATCGTCTCGGCGAAGTCGGGCTGGCCGGCCACGGCGACCTCGTGCCCGGCTGTGCGCAGCGCCGAGGCCAGCGGGACCATGAAATGGAAGAGCGTCTTGGCCGGTTCGGTGACGAACAGGACTCGCATGGGTGTTCTCCTTGTCAGTACTCGGCCAGCCGCGCGGCCACCTGGCTGGGATCGGGCATCGCGAGCATCTCGTCGCGCAGCTGTCGTGCGCTGTCGCGGAAGCTGGGCTCACGCAGCAGGCGCAGCACCGCTTGCCGGACGGTGTCACCCTTGGCCGCGCCGGGGTCCATCGTCAGCCCCGCGCCCTGCTCGGCGAGTTTGCGTGCCAGAGCGGGTTCGTCGAAGTGCAGCGGCAGCGCCAGCTGCGGTACGCCCTGCAACGACGTCGTGGCCAGCGTGCCGATCCCGGCGTGGTGCACCACCGCGGCGCACGATGGGACAAGCGCCTGCAACGGGACGTACGCGACCACGGTCGCGTTCGGCGGAACGTGGCTGAGCTTGCGCTGCTCGCTCTCGGCGACGGTGGCCACGACGTCGACGTCCAGGTCCGCCAGCGAATCGAGGATGTCCTGCACACCGACGACGTAGCCGTCGAACGCCTCGGTGGCCGTGGTGCCGAACGTGATCGCGATCCGCGGCCGTTCGGCACCCGGCCACAACCAGCGGGGGACCGTCGCCTGGCCGCCGTAGGGCACGTACCGCAGCGGCACGTAGTCCAGGTCTGCCGCGACACGCAACGAATCCGGCAGCTGGTCGATGGTCGCCTGCCCGGTGACCATGTCCTCGTCGAACGACGAGCCGTACTCGCGGGCATGCGCGTCCAGCCACTCGGCGAACGCGTCGCCGCGCTCATCCGGTGGCTGGTGCTCCTTGAGCCGCACGTAGTGCGCGCGGGTGACGCCGAAGACGTCCATGCTCCACAGCAGACGCGTGTGCCTGGCGCCGACCGCCCTGGCGGCGATCGGCCCCGCGTAGCCCGACGGTTCCCAGATGACCAGGTCCGGTCGCCAGTGCCGGGCGAACGCGACCAGGTCGGGGATCATCGGCTGGCTGTCGATCTTGTGCCACCAGGTGACGTGGTAGTCGTAGCCGGACTTCAGGTACTCCCAGCTGATCCGCTCCGGGTGGTCCACCACGTCGTACGGCTTGAACAGGCCGGTCCGCGCGGCCGCGCCGGGCTCCGGTTCCATGCCCGCCAGCCGCCGGTGCCGGTGGTCGCGGCCGACCGGCACGGCGGTCAGGCCGGACTGGGCGATCGTGGCGGCCAGCTGTGGCTGGCTGGCCACGCGCACCTCGTGCCCGGCCGTGCGCAGCGCCCAGGCCAGCGGCACCATCGACTGGAAGATGCTCCGGTCGGGGCAGGTGGTGAACAGAACGCGCATCCTCAGTCCGTCACGCGGTGTTTGGCGGTGAGTTCTTCCAGGTGCGGCACGAGCTCGTTGGCCGACGGCATCGCGAGCATCTCGGCACGCAGCCGCTGGGCGGACTCGCGGAAGGACGGCTCGTTCAGCACGCGCAGCAGCAACTCCCGCACCCGCGGGCCGGCCGAGTCGGACGAGTGGATGGTCAGTGCCGTGCCCTGCTCGGTGAGTTTGCGCGCCAGCGGGGGCTCGTCGAAATCCGTCGGCAGTGCGAGCTGCGGCACGCCGTGCAGCGAGGTGGTCGCCAGCGTGCCGAATCCGGCGTGGTGGATGACCGCCGCGCAGGTCGGAGCAAGCGCTTGCAGCGGCGCGTAGCCGACCATCCTGACGTTCGCGGGCACCCGGCTGACCTTCTTCTGCTCGTTGGCGTTGATCGTGGCGACGACCTCGATGTCCAGGTCCGCCAGCGAGTCGAAGATGCCCTGCACGCCGACGGCGTAGCCGCCGAACCGTTCGGCCGCCGTGATGCCGAGCGTGATCGCGACCCGCGGCCGTTTCGGCGTCTCCCACAGCCAGGACTCCACAGTGGACGGCCCGCCGTACGGCACGTACCGCATCGGCACGTAGTCCAGGTTCGCGGGCAACCGCAACGACTCCGGCAACTGGTCGATCGTGAACTGGCCGGTGACCATGTCCTCGGTGAACCGGCCGCCGCCGGTGCGCTTGGCCGCCGCGCCGAGCCAGTCCGCGAGCATGTCACCGCGGGCCCGGCGGGGCTGCTGCTCCTTGAGGCGCAGGTAGTGCTCACGGGTCACGCCGAAGATGTCCTGGCCCCACAGCAGCCGGGCGTGCGCCGCACCGACGGCTTTCGCCGCGATCGGGCCCGCGAACGCGATCGGGTCCCAGATCACCAGGTCCGGCCGCCACCACTTGGCGTACGCCACCATCCGGTTGATCATCGGGACGCTGTCGGTCTTGTGCCACCAGGTCACGTAGAAGTCGTAGCGGGCCTTGAGATCCGTCCAGCTGATGTCCGGCTCCGGCCGGGCGGCCACGTCGTAGGGCAACGGCAGCACGTCCTCGTCGTCGTCATCGTCCTCGTCGTCGTCGGCCTCCGCCTCGGCCGCCGCCAGCAGCTCGTCCGCGTCGGCGTCCTCGGGGTCGTCCCGGCCGACCGGCACGGCGGTCAGCCCGGCCTGGTTGATCGTCTTGGCGAACTTGCCGAGACTCGCGACGCGGACCTCGTGGCCCGCCGTGCGCAAGGCCCACGCCAGCGGCGTGAGCGACTGGAAGATGCTCTTGTCCGCGGATGTGGCGAACAGGACACGCATGGGGTTCCTCCTCTTCTTACTGCCCGCGGCGATTCACGCCCGGTACTTGTCGGCCAGTTCGACCAGGTGCGGCACGACCTCGTTGGCCGACGGCATGGCGAGCACCTCGTCGCGCAACCGGCCCGCCCCGGCCCGGAACGCCGGTTCACCCAGCAGCCGCAGCAGGGCCGCGCGAACCTCTTCGCCGCTGCGCTGGCCGGCGCTGATGTGCAGACCGGCGCCGGATTCGGCGATCTTCTCCGCCAGGGCGGACTGGTCCGGCCGGGACGGCAACGCCAGGTGCGGCACACCGTGCAGACTTGTGGTGGCGACGGTGTCGGCGCTGCCGTCGTGGATGACCGCCGCACAGCCGGACACGATCGCGTCGATCGGTGCCGCGGTGCCCAGCCGGACGTTGTCGGGGAACACGATGTGCTGACCGGTGTCGGTGTCCGTCGCGACGATCTCGATGTCGAGGTCCGCGAGGGACTCGGTCAGCCCGGCGAGGACACCGCTGCCGGGCACGAGAGCGACCCGCGGCCGTCGCGGCGGCGACCACAGCCAGGTGTGGATCGTCACCGGCCCGCGGTACGGCGTGTGCCGGACATCCACCGAGTGCACGTGGTCCTTGGTGCGCAACGAAGGCGGCAGTTGCTCGATCACGAAGTGGCCGTCGGCGTCGTCGTGCGTTGCCTGCCAGAGCACCTGTGCGTGCGCGGCACCGGTGGCCTTGGCCGCTGCCGGGCCCGCCGCGGCCGACGGTTCGCCGACGACCAGATCCGGCCGCCAGCACTCGGCGAACCGGATCGTCTCGGTCGCGTCAGGACTGTCCGGTTTGGTCTTCGGGTCGCGCTCGCCGAGCGGCAGCGCGGTCAGGCCGGCCGACGAGATGGTGCGGGTGAACGCCGGATGGGCGGCGATCCGCACCTCATGGCCGGCTGTGCGGAGGGCACCGGCCAGCGGAGCCATCGCGTGGAAGGCCTTCTTCTTTGGCGGGGTGACGAATAAGACGCGCACGTGGGTTGCTCCTAAACTCGGTGTGCGGCGGTGAGCTCCTCGAGTCGCGGGACGATCTCGTTGGGGGAAGGCATAGCGAGCATCTCGTCGCGGATCTTGCGGGCGTTGGCGCGCAAGTGCGGCTCGTTCAGCAGTGTGAGCACGGCTTCCCGGACGGCGGGGCCGGTGGCTCGTGCCGAGTCGAGCGCGAGACCGGCACCGTGTTCGGCGAGCCGGGTGGCGAGGGCGGGCTGGTCGAAGTGGAACGGGATGGACAGTTGCGGTACGCCGTGCAGGCTGGTGGTCGCCATCGTGGCCGCGCCTGCGTGGTGGATGACCGCTGTGCAGGTGGCGGCCAGGTCCTGCAACGGTACGAACGGAACGATCCTGGTGTTGTCGGGAATCCGGGGCAGTGCGGTTCGGGTCTTGTCGGTCAGGGTGGCGACGAGCTCGATGTCGAGGTCACCGAGCGCGGCCACGATCTGTCCTATGTCGACGGTGTATCCGGCGAACTTCTCCGTCGCGGTCAGGCCGAGCGTGAGCGCGACACGCGGCTTGCGCGGCGGCGTCCGCAGCCAGGACGGGACGGTCGCCGGTCCGCCGTACGGTGTGTGACGCATCGGAACGTACTGCAGATCGGCCGCGATGCGAAGCGGAACAGGCAATTGGTCGATGGTGAACTGGCCGGTGACCATGTCCTCGCTGAAGTCCGTGCCGTACGCGCGGGCGTGCCCGTCCAGCCAGTCGGCCAGTGGATCAGCGCCGGGCGTGCCAAGCAACTTCTGCCGTGTGACGCCGAAAACGTCCATACTCCACAGCATTCGGCCGTGAGCGGCGCCGATGGCTTTCGCGGCAACGGATCCGGCGAACATCCGCGGCTCCCAGACGATCAGGTCCGGCCGCCAGTGCCGGGCGTACGCGACCAGCTGGGAGATCATCGGCAGGTTGTCCATCTTGTGCCACCAGGTGACGTGGTGGCTGTATCCGGCCCGCAGGTGTTCCGGCGTGGCCAGCGCCGGGTCGACCGCCGCGTCATACGGCCGGGGGAGCCCGGCGCGGGCGGAGACCTGTTCTCCAGGCGCGGATTCCAGCGCACGGTAGATGTCACTGTCCCGGCCGACGGGGACGGCGGTGAGCCCGGCCTGGGTGATCACGCCGGTGAAGCGGGGCTGGCTGGCGACGCGGACGTCGTGCCCTGCGGTGCGCAGCGCCCAGGCCAGTGGCACCAGGTACTGGAAGATGCTCTTGTCCGGGCAGGTCACGAACAGCACGCGCACAGGTGTCTCCTCACCGTTGTGCCACGAGGCTTTCCAGCCGCGGGACGATCTCGTTCGGCGTGGGCATCGCGAGCACCTCGTCCCGCAGCCGCCGCGCCCCGGCCCGGAACCCGGGCTCGCCGAGCAGCCGGAGCAGGTCCCGCCGGACGTCCGCACCGGTGGCCACGGCCGAGTGGATGTCCAGCCCGGCGCCCTGCTCGGTGAGCTTGCGCGCCAGCGCGGGCTGGTCGAAGTGGAACGGGATGGACAGCTGCGGCACGCCGTGCAGGCTCGTGGTGGCCAACGTCGCCGCGCCGGCGTGGTGGATCACGGCACTGCACGTGGCCGCGAGGTCGTGCAGCGGCACGTACGGGATGACCCGGGTGTTCGGCGGGATCCGGCTGAGCTTGCCTTTCGCCTCGCCGGTCAGGGTGGCCACGAGTTCGATGTCCAGGTCGGCCAAGGAGTCGAGGACGTCCTGGACGTCCACGGTGTAGCCGCCGAACCGCTCGGTCGCGGTCAGCCCGAGGGTGAACGCCACCCTGGGTCTGGCCGGTGGCGTCCGCAGCCAGGCGGGAACGGTGGCCGGGCCGCCGTACGGGACGTAACGCATCGGGACGTAGTCCAGGTCCGCGGTGATCCGCAGCGACTCCGGCAACTGGTCGACGGTGAAGTGGCCGGTGATCATGTCCTCGCTGAAGCCGGTGCCGTACTTGCCGGCGTAGCCGGACAGCCACTCGGCGAGCGGATCCTCCTTGTCCTGCCGCTGTTGTTTCAGCCGCAGGTAGTGGTCCCGGGTGACGCCGTAGATGTCCAGGCAGTACATCAGGCGCGCGTGGGTGGCGCCGACGGCTTTGGCGGCGATCGACCCGGCGTAGCTGGTGGGTTCCCACAGGACCAGGTCCGGCCGCCAGTGCCGGGCGAACGAGACCAGTTCGGCGATCATCGGGAAGTTCTTCATCCGGTGCCACCAGGTGACCTGCGTCCGGTAGCCGGCCCGCAGGTAGTCCCAGTTCGCCTTCTCCGGCGCGTCGGCCACGTCGTACGGCTCGGGCAGCCCCGCCCGTGACGCCTCGACCTCCGCTGGTTTCCGCTCGGCCACGCGCCAGATCTCCCGGTCACCGCCGACGGGGACGGCGGTGAGCCCGGCCTGGGTGATCACGCCGGTGAAGCGGGGCTGGCTGGCGACGCGGACGTCGTGCCCTGCGGTGCGCAGCGCCCAGGCCAGCGGCACCAGGTACTGGAAGATCGTCTTCTCCGGGTAGGTGACGAACAGCACGCGCACGTGGTCCTCCTTAGCGGTGGGTGGCCGCGAGCTCGTCGAGGCGTACGACGACCTCGGCGGGAGCGGGCATGGTCAGCATCTCGTCGCGGAGTGCCACCGCACTGTCGCGAAAGGACGGTTCAGTGCGCAGCCGGGCCTCGCACCGCTCGACGTCCGCCGCACTCGTCGTGTGCGGGTGGAGCTGGAGTCCGGCACCGCACTCCACGATCCGGTCGCCCAGCGGCGGCTGGTCGAAGTACACCGGCACGACCAGCTGCGGCAACCCGAGGCGCACTGCTTCGAGGAACGCGGTGAGATCGCCGTCGTGCACGACCACGTCCCCCGGCGGGGACGGTTGATCCACGGGCGTGTACCGCATCGGCACGTCGGGCAGGTCCGTGGCGAGCCGCAGCGAACCGGGCAGCTGGTTGATCGTGACCTGGCCGGTGACCATGTCCTCGCTGAAGTCCGTGCCGTACTTGCCGGCGTAGCCCGACAGCCAGTCGGCCAGCGGATCCTGGTAGTCCTGTTTCAGCCGCAGGAAGTGGCCGCGGGTGACGCCGTGGATGTCCACACCGGGCACCAGGCGGGCGTGTGCGGCCCCGACCGCCTTCGCGGCGACGGAACCCGCGAAGCCCGTGGGTTCCCAGATGACCAGATCGGGACGCCACTGCTGGGCGTACGCCACGAGCTGCGAGATCAGTGGCAGGTTGTCCATCTTGTGCCACCAGGTGACGTGGTAGTCGTACCCGGAAAGCAGGTACTCCCACGTGATGTACCGCTCGTCCTGGCCGGCCACGTCGTACGGCTCGATCATCGCGGACCGCAGCGCCGCGCGTTCGCCGGGCGCCACACCGAATGCCCGCCACACGTCGTGATCGCGACCGATCGGCACGGCGGTCAGCCCCGCACGGGTGACCTCGGCGGCGAACCCCGGACGGCACGCCACCCGCACCTCGTGCCCGGCGGCGGCCAGGGCGCGGGCCAGCGCAACCATGTGCGGAAAGGCGTTCTCGTCCGGGCAGCTCGTGAACAGGACGCGCATCACGCGGAGGTGGTGGCCGCGTGCGTGCGTTCCGCGTGGTCCGCGATGGCCACGGCGGTGCGCTTCAGGGCCTCCGCCAAGGCAATCCGCGCCTGCCAGCCGGTCGCCCGGCCGAACGGGCCCGGGTCGAGCACGAAGTCGAGCTGGTCGGTCTGCATCGACTGCCCGGCCGGCTCGGTGGAGATCACCGGCACGGCCGGTTTGCCGGTCGCGGTGGACATCGCCTCGGCGATGCTGCCGAACAGGTCCGCGATCGAGGTGGCGAGGCCGGTGCCGACCAGCCAGTGCCTGCCCGCCAACGCGTCCGCGTGGTCGAGCGCGCTCGCGAACGCGGCCGCCGCGTCGTCGACGCAGAGCAGATCACGCTTCACCGTGCCGTCGTGCCACATCGTCAGCGGCTCACCGGCCCACGCGCGACGGGCCATCGCGCTGACCACACCCCGGTCCAGCGAGATGGAATCCGTGCCCTGGCTGAACAACGTGGCCAGGCGGAGAGTGGCGCCCCGCAGGACACCGTCGGCGGTCGCGGCCTTCAGCGCGTTCTCCGCGGCCTGCTTCTGGCGGTCGTACGTGGTCAGCGGGTTGTCCGGCTCGGTGCCGTCGATCCGGCCGCCGGTCGGGTGCCCGACCTGCGACATGGAACCGGCGAACAGCACGACCGGGGGTGTCGCCGGGCGCTGGGCGCGCAGGACCGAGATCAGGTCGTGCACGAGGCCGAGGTTCACGCGTTCGGCCACCGCGTCGCCCGCGCTCACCCGCCACGTGGCCGGGCCCGCGATGTGCGCGACGAGGTGGACGATCGCGTCCGCCCCGGCGATCGCGCGGGCGAGTTCGTGCGGCTCGGTCAGGTCGGCGGTCCGGACCTCGACGTCGGCGACCGGCCGCTCGGGCACGCTGGTCAGCCTGCGCCCGACCACGCGCAGGTCGACGGGCAGGCCGGCCAGTTCCCTGGTGACGGCGGTGCCGAGCAGGCCAGAGGCGCCGAGCACGACGACCGACCGCCGGGACGATTTGCTGCTCACGCATTCTCCTAGGTGTGGATCGTGGGGCCGGGTTCATCCCATGTTCTGGTTGCGGGCGGCACTTTCCACGATGATGTCGGCCAGTTCGCTGAATTCGGCGCCGTCGAACTCCTCCAGCGATTCGAGCAACCGCACGTGGTAGATGTTCTCCAGTTCGAGAATGATCTGGACCATCGAGAACGAGTCGAGGTCGGCGACCGAATTCGGCTCCGGCACATCGGGCTGCTCGGCGCAGATCATCCGGGCTGTGGCCGCGACGGTCTCGGTCACGACGCGTTTGTCGAGCGTTTCGGTCATCGGGGCATGCGCCTTTCCGGTCATGATTTTCGCATCGTCACGGGTGTTGACTGGCGAGCAGGAATCATCGCCGCGAATCCGCCGGGGACCTCCGGTCCCGCCGGCGAGACGAATCATATGGCGAAAACGCCCGCCGATTAACGGCCACCGGCAGGGGAATCGCCGGTCATGCGCCAGCGGTCCCAGTTCATCCGGCCGGTCGTGGCGGGCAGGGCGTCCAGTT
This sequence comes from Kibdelosporangium phytohabitans, assembly GCF_001302585.1. GTDB lineage: Bacteria > Actinomycetota > Actinomycetes > Mycobacteriales > Pseudonocardiaceae > Kibdelosporangium > Kibdelosporangium phytohabitans. The sequence continues at coordinate 5,124,092 of NZ_CP012752.1, forward strand.
CGCGCAGGTCCTCGCGGCTGAGCCGGAGGTTGAGCGCGGCGAAGTCCTCCCGCAGCCAGCGTTGCGTGCGCGTGCCGGGCAGCGCGACCACCCGCTCGTCCTGCGCGAGCGTCCAGGCGATCGCGACCTGAGCCGGTGACGCGCCGAGCCGGTCGGCGACCGACCGCACGCCCTTCACGATGATCTCGTTGGCCGCCATGGCATCCGCGGTGAACCGCGGGTCACGCGACCGGGAGTCGGCCGCGCCGAGGCTGCCACCGGCGACGTTGCCGGACAGGTAGCCGCGGCCCAGCGGCGAGAACGCCACGTAGTCCACGTCGTTGACCTGGCACCACGGCAGGATGTCGGCCCGGTTGTCCGCGGCCCAGATGGACAGTTCGTACTGCACGGCGGCCATCGGGAAGATCGCGTGCACGGCGCTCAGTTCGTCCACTGTGGCGTGTGAGATGCCCAGCGCCCGCACTTTTCCCTCGGTGACGAGCTCGGCCATGGCGCCCCAGGTCTCCGCGAGCGGGACGGCGGGGTCGACCCGGTGCAGCTGGTAGAGGTCGATGACGTCGGTTTGCAGCCTGCGCAACGAACTCTCGCACGCGGCCCGGATGTGCTCCGGCCGCCCGTCGCGGCTGAGCACGCCCTCCGGGCCCGCGACCAGCCCGCACTTGGTGGCGATGACAGCCGAGTCACGGCGTCCTTTCAACGCCTGGCCGAGCAGTCGCTCGTTGCTGAACGGGCCGTAGACGTCCGCGGTGTCGAAAAGCGAGATGCCCAGTTCGACGGCGTGGTGGATGACGCGGATCGACTCGGCGTCGTCGCGGTTCTCCGGCGCGTATCCACCGGACATGGTCATACAGCCGAGGCCGACCCGGCCCAGCTTGAGCCGTTCGGCCATCAGGGATTTCCGCATGGGTACCTGCACATCTATCAAAGGGGATGGAAGTGCACCTCTTAAATGCGGCTCAGCGGTGCGAACCCGACCACGAGAGCCGGTGCTGTCCCGAATGATGTCGCAGCGGAGCGGGCGCCCGCAACAATTCCACGGGCAATCCGGTTGGAGAACGCCGTGCCACGCCGGTGCTATTGCGGGCTCGTTGATATCACGGCGAACCGAGACACCACACGAGCCCGCAAGGGGTCACTTCCCGGCGGGTGCCCGGCCGTCCCGCTGGCGGGACGGCTCGCTGTCACGCTGGGCGCCGTAGATCCGCGCGATTTCGTGGAACGCCGCCTTCGGCGCCCACTGCTGGCCGCTTCGCTCGGTCACCTTCGTGATCGCGTACCCGGCCATGTCGAGGTCCCGCGCCGCCCGGCGGGAATGCAGCCGGGTGCGGTCGGCGAACTCGAACACGAACGCGCCCGTGACGTCTTCGTCGCGGTAGATCCCGAGCAGTTCGGACAGATACCGGGCCTGCGTGTGCTCGTCCCGCGTGAATCCGGGGCGCACCCGTGGCGGGTCGGTGTGCCAGTCGACGATTCCGTGGGTCGCCGGTCCGTCGTCGTCGGCGCCCACGTAGCTCCCGCAGCCGAATTCCAGAATGACGACCGGTTTGCCGTGCCGGTGCTGGCGGCGCAGCCCGGCCCGGTATCCGGCGTGGTTGTGCCGGTGCCGGTAGTAGTTCACGCCGACGATGTCGAACGCGGTCCAGTCGACTTTCTCCCAGAAACCCGACGCGTACGTGATCCGGCCGTGGAAACCCGCTCGCGCCACCGCGGCGGCCTGGCCGAGAAACACGTTCAGCCGCCTGTTGAAGAGCGGGAGCAGCGCCCACCAGCGCGGCGACTCCAGCGGAAATCCCTTCTCCGCCGCCGTGCCGCCGGGAATGATCCCGCCGGTGTAGAGCGAGTACTCGCAGCCGACGTTGAGCACGACCGCCGGGTGCTCCTGCCGCAGCTGTTCGGCGGCGTGCGCGGTTTCGCGCAGGTGGGCGAGCACGTCGGCGGGCGGTGCGTCGGGCAGCCGGGGTTGCAGCCAGACCTCGAGGCCGAGCTCCAGCGCGACGCGTGCGGCGGCGGTCAGCTGCCGCACGTCCCGGCCGTACATGTTCACCGCGTTGCAATACAGCCGGTCGCGAATGGCTATAAGGTCTTGCCGTACGGTGTCGGTGTCGTCGGTGTACCAGTAGTCGGACTCGATCCGGTAATTGATGCCCCGGTGGGCGAGGTTCATTGCGTATCCTCGTTCGACAGGTGCTGGATAATGCGTTCGAACACGTCCGTCATGGGTATGCCGATCGCTTTCGCCTCGTCCACCATGGGCTCGAGGTAGGTCGCGAAGAATGTCCGCCTTCGTTCCTCGCACCCGCCGTCCGGTAGCAGGTCACAGGACATGCCGATGCCTCATTTCACAAGGTTGTCAAATGCTCGATCCGCGAATAGATTGCGGAGAGCGGTGAACATCATCTTACGCCGTGGCGTGCCGGGCTGACTACCCTCGGTGAGCTGCCCGCGGTGCCAAATCCCCCTTGTTGTGCCCCGGCCGTCGTGCCAGGCCGTCCGATGCGGAGAGGAATTCGATGCGGGTTCTGTTCGCCACGTATGCGGTGAAAACGCATTTCCAGGCGATGGTGCCGCTGGCGTGGGCACTGCGCAACGCCGGCCACGAGGTCCGGGTGGCCAGCCAGCCCGAGCTGGCCGACGTCATCACCAGCGCGGGCCTGACGGCGGTGTCCGTCGGCCAGGACCACACGTTGTGGCGTACCGCCAACCGGTTCCTGACCAAGCGGTACGCGGAGTCCAACCCCGCGGTGTACAAGTCGGTCAGGGAAGCCGCGGTGCTGCCGTTCGATCAGGCCGAGCAGGCGCCGGACCAGCTGACGCTGGAGGACCTCGCGCCCGCCTACGACAACCTGGTGCAGTCCTGGTACCGGATCGTCAACAACACGATGGTCGCCGACCTGGTCGACTTCGCCCGGCACTGGCGGCCGGACCTGGTCATCTGGGAACCCAACAGCTACGCGGCGGCGATCGCGGCCGAGGTGTCCGGTGCCGCGCACGCCCGGCTGCTCTGGGGCGCCGACATCTTCGCCGTCACCCGGGCCCGGTTGCTCGACCTGCGGGCAGAGCGCGCGGACGCGCTGGGGGAGTGGCTCGCCGGGCTGATCGAGCCGTACGGCCACGACTTCAGCGAAACACTGGCCACCGGGGACTTCACGATCGACCAGCTGCCCGGTCCGCTGCGGATGACCGCCGACCACCTGCACTACGTGCGCATGGGGTACGTGCCGTACAACGGCGTGGCCACTGTGCCCAAGTGGTTGTGGGGGCAGCCGGAACGGCCGAGGGTCGCGTTGACGCTCGGTGTGTCCGCCGCGGAGAGCTTCGGCGGCTACGGCGTCAGCGTCCAGGATGTGCTGGACTCGCTGGCGGACCTGGACATCGAGGTCGTGGCCACGGTCGCCGAACGCGAGCAGCACAAGCTCCGGCAGATCCCGGGTAACACCAGGGTCGTCCCGTCCGTGCCGCTGCACGCGTTGCTGCCCAGCTGCTCGGCGGCCGTCCACCACGCGGGCTTCAACACGTTGTGCACCAACTTGTTCTACGGCGTGCCGCCGATGTCCCTGCCGGAACGGTTCGACGAGCCGCTGCTCGCCCGGCGGGTGGAGCGGCAGGGCGCGGGGCTCTCGGTGCACATGGCGGAGGCAACCGGCGAGCAGGTCCGTGCCGGAGTGATCCGGTTGCTGACCGAACCGTCCTTCCGGCAAGCGGTCCAGCCGCTGACCGCCGAGATGACCGCCATGCCGTCACCGGCCGACCTGGTGCCGTACCTGACCGAACTCACCGGCGGCTACCGCCGTCACGCCAGCCCACCTGTCCGAAAAGTCGCCGCACTTCACTGAAACGGATCATCATGAAGGGAATCGTCCTCGCAGGCGGAAGCGGGACCCGGCTCTACCCGCTGACCGCCGCGACCTCGAAGCAACTGCTGCCCGTCTACGACAAACCGATGGTCTACTACCCGCTGTCGGTGCTGATGCTCGCCGGCATCCGGGACGTGCTGATCATCTCGACGCCGGCGAGCGTGCCCGCGATGCGGGCGCTGCTCGGCGACGGCGCGCACCTGGGGATGAACATCACCTACGCGGAGCAGGCCGAACCGAACGGGATCGCCGAGGCGTTCCTGATCGGCGCGGACCACATCGGCGCGGAGGACTCGGCGCTCATCCTGGGCGACAACATCTTCCACGGCACCGGGTTCCCCAGCCTGCTGCGCGACACCCGCAAGAACCTCGACGGCGCCACGCTGTTCGGCTACCCGGTCTCCGACCCGGAGCGCTACGGCATCGGCGAGCTCGACGAACGCGGCAACCTCGTCTCACTGGAGGAGAAACCGACGCGGCCGCGCTCGGACAACGCGATCACCGGGCTGTACTTCTACGACTCCGACGTGGTCGAGATCGCCAGGGGCCTCGCGCCGTCCGCCCGTGGCGAGCTGGAGATCACCGACGTCAACAAGGAGTACCTGCGGGCAGGCCGGGCCCGGCTGGTCCGCCTCGGCCGCGGCTTCACCTGGCTGGACGCCGGGACGCACGAGTCGCTGCTGGAAGCGAGCCAGTACGTGCACGTGCTGGAGAACAGGCAAGGCGTGCGGGTGGCGTGCCTGGAGGAGATCGCGCTGCGGATGGGTTTCATCAACGCCGACGAGTGCTACTCGCTCGGCGAGCGGATGACCAATTCGCAGTACGGGCGCTACGTCATGACTGTGGCGCGGTCGGCGGCATGAGCCGTCCCGCCAGCGAGACGGCGACACCGCCGGATGAGCTGCTGTCAGCCGGGTTCGACGCGATCACCGATCGCGCGTGGCGTACACAGTGGACATCCGGCGCCGCGGACCTGGTACGCGACTCGCTGCCGGCGACGGTGGTGATGCGGACATCCGGGACCACCGGACCCAGCCGGGAATGGCCACGCACGCGTGAGCAGCTGTGGGCGGAGGCGGGTCTGCTGGCGGACCTGCTGCGTCCACATCGGCCGGACGTGGTGGTGTCCTTCGCGCCGCCGAGGCACTTGTTCGGTGCGCTCGCCAGCGTGCTGGTGCCGGCACAGCTGGGCGTCGAGGCGTGGTACCGGCCGGGTTTCTTCGGGGCGCTGCCGCCGGTGGCCGGGCGGCGCGTGGCGGTCGTGGCGGTGCCGTGGATCTTCCGGCTCCTGCTGGAACACCCGGACTGGGTGCGTTCGCTGGCCGACCTGACGGTGTTGCACAGCACCGCGCTGCTGCCGGCCACCGCCGGGGAGTTCCTGGCCGGCGCGGAGCAGGCGCGGGTCGTCGAGGTCTTCGGGTCCACCGAGACAGGCGGCGTGGCCTATCGGTGGTGGCGTGGCGGGAACCCGCCGTGGCGGCTGTTCGACGACGTGACGGTGGATCTCGACGGCCGGGGCGAGCGTCCGCTGGTCGTGCGCGGTCCCCGGCTGGCTGGCAACGCGCGCAGCCGTCAGATGGACGACTTCGCCGAGCCTGCCGGTGACCGGCGGTTCCGGTTGACCGGCAGGCGAAGCCGGTTGGTGAAGGTCAACGGGCGGCGGCTGAACCTCGACGAACTCGAAGTGGCGTTGCGTGCCGTGATCCGATGCGCCGACCTGGCGCTCGTGCCGGACGTGGACGCGATGGTCGGCGAGCACGTCGAGTTGCTGATCGTCCCGTCCGGTGACTACGACCTGAGCCCGGTCGCCGGCGTGCTGGGGCTGTGGCCGAGGCGGGTGCGCGTGGTGGACCGGATCGACCGGACCGAGACCGGCAAGCTCCGGCGGGCCGCCTCATGACCCTGGCATCCCTGATCCGGCAGGCGGGCTGGGACGCCGCACTGCCGGCCTGCGGCCAGGACGACGTCGACCGGATGGCCGAGAGCGCCGCGACCGTGGCCAAGGCACTGGCCGCGGGCACCCCGATCTACGGCCTCACCCAGGGATTCGGGCCGCTCGTCGAGTTCGCCGCGGAGTCCGAGGCCGAACAGGGCGCGAGCCTGATCGCGCACCTGGGCAGCGGGCAGGGCCGCCCGCTGGACCCGGACGTGTGCCGGTTGATCGTGTGGCTGCGGCTGGTGAGCATGCGCAAGGGGTTCTCGGCGGTGTCGCCGGAGTTCTGGCACGTGCTGGCGGAGCTGTGGAACCGCGGGTTCACCCCGGCGATTCCCCGCGACGGCACGGTCAGTGCGAGCGGCGACCTGCAACCGCTGGCACACGCGGCCCTCGCGTACACCGGTCACGGCGACGCGTGGGTGCGGGTCGAGGACGAATGGACACTGCGCCCCGCGGCGGAGGCGCTCGCGGCGCTGTCGGCCACGCCGGTCGAATGGCCGGTCCGGGAGGCGCTGGCGTTCGTCAACGGGACAGGCGCGAGCCTCGCCGCCACCATCGTCAACCAGCAGTCGGCGACACGGCTCGTCCGTGCGGTCACCTTGCTGACGGCTCGCGTCGCCGACCTGCTCGGCGCCAACCCGGAGCACTACCGGCCGGGTATCGCGATCGCTCGTGGTCAACCTGGACAGTCCACTGTGGCGCGCTGGGTGCGTGAGCAGTTGCCGCCGGGCATGTCCAGGAATCCGGCACGGCCGCTGCAGGAGCCGTACAGCCTGCGGTGCGCGCCGCAGGTGCTCGGCGCGGTGCTCGACCAGCTCGACTCGGCTGGCAACGTCCTGCTGGACGAAGCGACCGGGTGCACGGACAACCCGCTCACCCACGAAGGGGAGGTGCTGCACGGCGGCAACTTCCACGCGATGCCGGTGGGCCTGGCGTCCGACCAGATCGGGCTGGCCCTGCACCAAGCCGCCTACCTGGCGGACCGGCAGCTCGCCCTGATCTGCGACCCCGCCACGAACGGTGGTCTGCCGCCCATGCTGACTCCACGCCCGGGACGCGGCTGCGGCCTGGCGGGAGTGCAGATCAGCGCGACCTCCTTCGTGTCGCGGATCAGGCAACTGGTGTACCCGGCGTCGCTCACGTCGTTGCCCACCAACGGCTGGAACCAGGACCACGTCCCGATGGCGCTCAACGGCGCCAACTCGGTCGCCGACGCACTGGACCTGGCTTGGCTGGTGGTCGGTTCGCTCGCGGTCGGTGCCGCACAGCTCGCGGCCATGGCCGGCGAGCGGACGCGGGCGCGGCCGTGGGCCGCGCTCGCGGAGATCAGCCCGCCGCTGGCGGCCGACCGGCCGATGGCGGGCGAGGTCAGGGCCGCCCGTGATCTGCTGGCCGACGCGGCCGGACAATTGTTCCGGCCGTGATTCAACCACCAGGAAATTCGTCGTACCGAATTCCGGTCGGACAACGATACCGGCCAGCTGGGTCCGGTAAATTATTGTCCGGTAACCGGTTCGGCAACTTCTCGAGGAGATTTGATATGCCGGTCACATCCCAATGCCGAATTTGCGACGGTATCGTCCAGGAGTTCTTCGACTTCGGGCGGCAGCCGTTGTCCGACGCGTTCGCCGAGCCCGCGAAGGCCGGCGACAACGAGTTCTTCTTCCGGCTGGCCACCGGGATCTGCGCGTCGTGCTCGATGGTGCAGCTGATGGAGGAGGTGCCGCGCGAGGAGATGTTCCACGAGGACTACCCGTACCTGTCCTCGGGTTCGTCGTTCATGCGCGAGCACTTCGGCAAGCTCGCCGAGCGCTTCCGCGCCACCGAGCTGACCGGGCCGGACCCGTTCATCGTCGAGCTCGGCTGCAACGACGGGATCATGCTCAAGGCGTTGGCGGAGGCGGGAATCCGGCACCTGGGCGTCGAGCCGTCCGGCGGTGTCGCCGACCTGGCCGCGGCCAAGGGCATCACGGTGCGCAAGGACTTCTTCGAGGAAGCGGTCGCCTCGGACATCCGGGCCAAGCAAGGCCCGGCCGACGTCATCTACGCCGCCAACACCCTCTGCCACATCCCGTACATGGGCTCGATTCTGCGCGGTGTGGTGAATCTGCTCGCACCGAAGGGCGTTTTCGTCTTCGAGGACCCGTACTTCGCCGACATCGTCCAGCGCACCTCGTTCGACCAGGTCTACGACGAGCATTTCTTCTTCTTCACCGCGCAGTCGGTGCGGGAGATGGCCAGGCTGCACGGCCTGGAACTGGTCGACGTCGAGCGGATCCCGGTGCACGGTGGCGAAGTCCGCTACACGCTCGCCCTGGCGGGCGCCCGCACGCCCAGCGCGGCGGTGGCCGAGCTGGTCGCGGCCGAGCAGGAGCAGAAGCTGACCGAGTTCGCGACGCTGGAGGCGTTCGGCGCCAACGTCCGCAAGATCCGCGACGACCTGGTCAGCCTGCTGCGTGAGCTGAAGGACAAGGGCCAGCGGGTGGTCGGCTACGGCGCGACGGCCAAGAGCGCCACGGTGCTCAACCTCTGCGGGATCGGACCCGACCTGATCGAGTTCATCTCGGACACGAGCTCGACCAAGCAGGGCAGGGTCACGCCCGGCTCGCACATCCCGGTCAAGCCGCCGACCGAGTTCGCGGCGCGCTACCCGGACTACGCCGTGCTGTTCGCGTGGAACCACGCCGAGGAGATCATGGCCAAGGAACAGGATTTCCGGGCCGCGGGCGGTCGCTGGATCCAGTACGTGCCGAACGTGCACGTGTCCTGAGTGGAGCGACACGAAACGGCCGGGGTGGCGTGCCACCCCGGCCAGTTCGTTGACAGTCGTTCGAATCACTCCCGTGTGGCGGACGCTTCGTCGAGCACGGCGACGATCCACGTCAGCAGGTCCTGGTCCACCGTCGCCGCCGCGTCCTGCCAGCGTTGCTGCTGGTCGGGAATGATGCTGACCTGCAGCCGGGTGCCGGGCAGGGATTTCCCGTTCTGCCCCGCGCCGGCGTGCCCGGACCCGTCGCGCGTGGCGCGGCGGCCGGCTTTCACGCGGTTGCGCAGCTCGTTGCGCGACCAGCTGTGTTTCTCCGCGCGGTCCATCCAGTCGTCCTGCTCGGATTCCGGCAGGCTCGCCAGTTCGGCGTGGTGCTGGAAGCTCAGCGACTCGCGCCTGCGCTCCTGCCGGAACTTGCGCGCGACCCAGGCGTAGTTGCGCAGCGTCTGGTAGTCCAGACCGGTCTCGTCGATCGCCCGCTTGTAGCGGTCCGGGTACTCCGATTGCCCGTAGATGAGCCAGTCGCCCAGCCACCAGGCCGACGAGTCCGAGATGGTGAAGATCTGGCGGCCAATTCTCCGCCATTCGTCCAACGGCATTCTCGCGGGCAGCGCGAGGCAGGTCCGCATCGTCAATGCGGCGCCCGGCGACGACCTGCGTTGTTCCTGCTTGTCCCCAGTGTGTCCGGCATAGCCTTCGCTCATCGGCATTGGCTTTGTTCCCCAGTTCTTTCTCCCCCGGTGGCTCCGCGCCGAGCCGCGTCACGCGCCCCCTCGCGGCTGTCGTCCCCGAACGCCATGTTGCCAGTGTTGGCACGCGCGGACAACGCAGGTCAGTCAGGTGAAACCGGGTACCTGCGGGATCGGCGGCAACTCGCGGCGCACACGCCGTTGCCTGCCGTCCCGCCAGCGGGACGCACCAGCCCGCCGACGGGCGGAGGTAGGACGACCGGGCGGCTGCGCGGCGGGCGGAGAATGAATCGGCGGCCGTCGGCCAGGAATGGAAATTGACTGCCGCTCGCCGTGTGAGTAGTTTTCCTGGGGAGCGCGGAATCGCCGGAATCCAACGTTGATGCGTCTGTCCGTTGGCCGGTTTCCGGTCCGAAGTCGCTCATTCGAATTGTGCTCCCACGCGTGCTGGAGGATGACGCCGACCATGACTCAATATGTCTGGGGTTATCTGGACGAATACGAAAACGAGCGGGCCGACCTCCTCGCCGCGGTGGACGAGGTCTTCCGTTCGGGCAAGCTCGTGCTCGGCCCGAGCGTGGCCGGGTTCGAGCAGGAGTTCGCCGACTACCACGGGGCCGCGTACTGCGTCGGTGTCGACAACGGCACCAACGCGATCGTGCTGGCCCTGCGCGCGATCGGTGTCGGCGCCGGCGACGAAGTCATCACCGTCTCGAACACCGCTGCCCCCACAGTGATCGCGATCGATGCCGTCGGCGCCACACCGGTCTTCGTCGACGTGCACGAGGACACGTACCTGATGCGCGTCGACCAGGTCGAAGCCGCGATCACCGAACGCACCAAGTGCCTGCTGCCGGTGCACCTGTACGGGCAGTGCGTGGACATGGCGCCGCTGGAGGCCGTCGCGGCCGAACACGGCCTGCCGATCCTGGAGGACTGCGCGCAGGCGCACGGCGCCACGCACCACGGCCGGATCGCGGGCTCGATGGGCCTCGTGTCGGCGTTCTCGTTCTACCCCACCAAAGTCCTCGGCGCCTACGGCGACGCCGGCGCGGCGGTCACCAGCGACCCCGAGGTGGACGCGAACCTCCGCCGGTCGCGCTACTACGGCATGGAGGACGTCTACCACGTCGTGCGGACGCCGGGCTACAACAGCAGGCTCGACGAGGTGCAGGCGGAGATCCTGCGCCGCAAGCTGACCAGGCTGCCCGGCTACCTCGCCGGCCGCCGCGCGATCGCCGACCGGTACGCGGAAGCCTTGTCGGACACCGACCTCGTGCTCCCGGTGACCGCGCCGGGCAACGACCACGTCTACTACGTCCACGTCGTCCGCCACCCGCGGCGCGACGAGATCATCGCGGCGCTGCGGGAGCACGACATCCACCTCAACATCAGCTACCCGTGGCCGGTGCACACCCAGAAGGGGTTCGCGCACCTCGGTGTCGAGCCGGGTTCGCTGCCGGTCACCGAACGGCTGGCAGGCGAGATCTTCTCGCTGCCCATGTACCCGTCGCTGACCCGCGGCGCACAGGACAAGGTCATCGACGCGCTGCGCGAAGTCCTTGCCACCCTCTGACGAAGGGACTTTGCCGTGACTTCCACGAGTGCCGCGCCGGTGACCGGGCACGGCGTGCTGACGACGATCGCGCAGTTCGACGAGTGGTGGGCCGACCGCCACCGGGCCGGCCGGTTCGACGTGACCAGGATCCCGTTCGCCGAACTGGACACGTGGCACTTCGACGAGGCGACCGGCAACCTCGGGCACGACAGCGGCCGGTTCTTCACCGTCGAGGGACTGCAGGTCGAGGTCGGCGGCGAGCCGGTCACCTGGCAGCCGATCATCAACCAGCCGGAGATCGGCCTGCTCGGCATCGTGGTCAAGCGGTTCGGCGGGGTGCTGCACTGCCTGATGCAGGCCAAGATGGAACCGGGCAACGTCAACACGTTGCAGCTCTCGCCGACCGTGCAGGCCACCCGCAGCAACTACACCCAGGTGCACCGCGGCGCCACGACCCGCTACCTCGACCTGTTCATCGGGCCGGACCGCGGCGAGGTGCTCGTGGACGTCCTGCAGTCCGAGCAGGGCGCGTGGTTCTGGCGCAAACGCAACCGAAACGTGGTCGTCGAGATCACCGGGGACGTGCCGGTCAACGACGACTACCGGTGGCTGCCGCTGCACCTGGTGCGCGAGCTGATGCGCGTGCACAACCTGGTGAACATGGACGCACGGACTGTGCTGTCGTGCATGCCTTTCGCGCAGCCCGACGAGGCCGTGCAGTCCAGGGGAACGTCCTTCGCCGACGCGCTGACCCGCTCGTACCTGTCGGACAAGGCGTTGCACACGACCAGTGCGGCGCTGAGCTGGTTCACCGAGGCGAAGACCATGTGCGACTGGAGCGTCCGGCTGATCCCGGTCGGCGAGGTGCGCAACTGGTCACGCACCGAGCACGAGATCGCCGACGACGCCGGGCGGGACTTCCGCATCATCGGGGTGCGGGTCGAGGCGGGCAACCGCGAGGTCACCGCGTGGACCCAGCCGCTGCTCGAACCACGCGGCCAGGGACTGGCGATCTTCCTGACGCGCTCGATCGGCGGCGTGCTGCACGTGCTGGTCCAGGCACGCCCGGAGATCGGGCTGCTCGACCTGGTCGAGATGGGCCCGACCGTGCAGCTGCTGCCCGGTCAGGACCCCGCGGACGTCGACGACCCGTTCGTCAAGGGCGTGGCGACCGGCGAGGTCGGCCGGATCCGTTACGACACTGTGCTTTCCGAGGAAGGCGGCCGGTTCCTCAACGCGCTGACCCGGTACCGCGTGGTGGAGGTCGGCGACGAGTTCCCCGTCGACGTGCCGCCGAACTTCTGCTGGCTGACCGTGCGGCAGCTGATGGACCTGTTGCGGCACGGCCACTACCTCAACATCGAAGCACGCAGCCTGCTCGCCTGCGTGCACAGCTTGTGGTGAAAACACAAGGAGGGAAACCCGGATGCAGGCACGGAAACTGGCCGTCGAAGGCGCGGTCGAGTTCTCGCCGAGGATCTTCGCCGATGACCGCGGCCACTTCGTGTCGCCGTATCAGGAGGCCGCCTTCGTCGACGCGGTCGGCAGACCGCTGTTCGCCGTGACGCAGACCAACATCAGCATGTCCCGGCGCGGGGTGGTGCGGGGTGTCCACTACACGAGCACCCCGCCCGGCACGGCGAAGTACGTCTACTGCACGCGGGGCAAGGTGCTCGACATCGTCGTCGACATCCGCGTCGGCTCACCGACGTACGGCAAGTGGGACGCGGTCATCCTCGATCCGGAGTCCTACCGCTCGTCCTACATGCCGTTGGGCGTCGGTCACGCGTTCGTGGCGCTCGAGGACAACTCTGTGATGTCGTATCTGTTGTCGCAGAGCTACGTGCCGGAGAACGAACTGGCGCTGTCGGTCCTCGATCCGGAGCTGAGCCTGCCGATCCCGCGGGACATCGACCCGGTGCTGTCCGACCGCGACCTGGAAGCGCCGACGCTCGCCGAGGCCAACGCGCGTGGCCTGTTACCGGACTACGCCACGTGCCTGCGGATCGAGGCGAGCCCGTTGGTCAACGCCCGGCCCGCCTGATCCCGAACTTCTCGAAAGGTGCCCAGATGCGTTTGCTCGTCACCGGTGCGGCCGGGTTCATCGGCTCGCACTTCACCCGTTACTGGCTCGGGGAACACCCAGCCGACACCGTGGTCGCGCTGGACGCGTTGACCTACCGGGGAACCGAGACCAACCTGACCGACATCCGCGACCGGATCACGTTCGTGCACGCCGACATCGCCGACGGCGTCGCCGTGGAGCGCACGCTGGCCGACCACGGGATCGAGACCGTGGTCAACTTCGCCGCCGAGTCGCACAACAGCCTGGCCGTGCTGGATCCCGCCCGGTTCTTCCGCACCAACGTGCTGGGCACGCAGTCACTGCTGGAGTCCTGCCTGCGGGCGGGAGTCAAGCGCGTGCACCACATCTCCACCTGCGAGGTCTACGGCGACCTGCCGCTGGACGCCGACGAGGCGTTCACCGAGGAATCGCCCTATCGGCCGCGCACGCCGTACAACGCCAGCAAGGCAGGCGCTGACCACGCCGTGCGTTCGTACCACGAGACGTTCGGTCTGCCGGTGACGATCACCAACTGCGCCAACAACTACGGGCCGAACCAGTTCCCGGAGAACGTCCTGCCGCTGTTCACCACGCGCGCGCTGGACGGCGAACCGCTGCCGGTCTACGCCTCCAAGCACAACCGCAGGGAGTGGATCCACGCGGTCGACCACTGCCGTGCGATCGACGCCGTGCTCCAGCGCGGCAGGATCGGCCAGACGTACCACGTCGGCACCGGCCTGGAAGCCAGCGTCGAGCAGATCGCCGACCTGGTGCTGGACGAGCTCGGCCTGCCGGGTTCGCTGAAGAAGACCGTGCCCGACCGTCCCGGGCACGATCGGCGCTACCTGCTCGACGCCGGGAAGATCCGGCGTGAGCTGGGCTGGCAGCCGCAGGTCAGCTTCGACACCGGGGTCAGGGAGACGATCCGCTGGTACGCGGACAACCGGGCCTGGTGGGAGCCGCTGCGTGACCGCAGCCCGGTGAACGAGAGCGCGTGGGCCACGAAGTCCTAGGGGAGACAACGCTATGCGTGGCTTGACCGCTGGCGCGGTGCTGGCCCTCATCACGCTGGTTGCGGCGTGTTCCGGTGCCGGCACCGCCGCGCCACCGCCGACCAGCACCTTCTCCACGAGCAGCACTGGTTCGCCGTCGCCCACGACACAGCAGGCCACACCACCGGCCGAGGTCAACTGCGGCGCGAGCGCCGAGGCGAAGGCCGTGATCGCCGAACGAACCGAAGCCGGGCTGGTGGAGTGCGCGGAGGCGATGGCGGTGATGACCGAGTACCACCGGTTGGCGCCCGAGGAGGACGAGGCGGTGACCATCCAGGGCTGGACGTGCGCCGCCGACTCGGGTGACGAGGGCACGGGCATCGTCGTGTGCGAGAAGGACGGGAAATCGTTTCACACCGGGCAGTAACGTGGGTTCGTGGATGATCTTGACTTGTTGCGGTTGGAAGCGGACACGATCTGGGGACGCGAGCCCGGTGGCATCGCGTGTGACACGGTGTTCGTGACGGTGACGACATACGACGGCCGAGCTGAGGTCATCGACGGCCAGGCCGTGGTCGCGTCAGGCACGCCGACCGCCATGAGCGTGGCGCGCAGCTGGGTATTGCCGAGCCCGCCGACCCCGCCGTCAGCTCCGGCCGGGTACTCGCTCGTACACGAGCCACGCGACCTGCGACGGCCGGTGAGCTGGGACGCGGACGAGTGGGCGTTGCTGATGTCGGGTGCAGCCGGGCCGTGGGCTGCTGTCGTGGACGGTGACGAGGTCGCGAGCCTCGCGCACTGCGCGCGGTGGACCGAACGGGCCGCGGAAGTCGGTGTGCGGACCGAGGACCCGTATCAAAGGCGAGGCTTGGCTCCGGTGGTCGCACGCGCCTGGGCCACGCTTCTCGCTGACCACGGCAAGGTGCTGTTCTACAGCGCCGACGAGGACAACACCGCTTCGCATCGCGTCGCCGCCAAGTGCGACGCGAGGCCGTTGGGCCTGCTGTGCCAGCTCAGCCTCCGCCGGTGACGTGACCCAGTTCACGTCTGCTTTGCCCGATTACCGGCGTGTTCGAGCTCGGCATCATGCGCTCATGGATACGCCACAGTTCCCGATGTCCCGTGCGGCGGGATGCCCCTTCGACCCGCCGCCGGAGTTGACCGCGCAGGCACCGGTCTCGCGGGTGAGGTTGTGGGACGGCAGTACGCCCTGGCTGGTCACCGGCTACGCGGACGTGCGCGCCGTGCTGGCCGATCCGCGCGTCAGCGTCGATGCCACCCAGCCCGGGTTTCCGCACACCAACGCGGTGAGCAAGGCGCGCGACACGACAATGCGGACGTTGATGCAGATGGACCCGCCGGATCACACCGCGCAGCGGCGGCTGCTGGCCGCGCAGTTCGCGATCAGGAAGATGGCGGCCCTGCGGCCCCGGATCCAGCGGATCGTGGACGACCTCGTCGACGGGCTGCTCGCCGGGCCGAAGCCGGTGGATCTGGTCGCGGCGTTCGCGTTGCCGGTACCGTCGCAGGTCATCTGCGAACTGCTGGGCGTGCCGTACGCCGACCGTGCCTTCTTCCAGGAGGTGGCCAGGACGCTCGTGATGGACGAGCCGGACCCGGGCCGGGCCGTGGCGGCGAGCGCGGAACTGAACGCCTACCTGGAAGACCTGGTAGTCAGGAAGAACGCCGACCCCGGCGAGGACATGCTCAGCACCCTGGCCGTCGAGCAGTCGCGGACCGGAGCGATGACGCCACACGAGATCGCCGTTCTGGGCCAACTCCTGCTCGTCGCCGGGCACGACACCACCACCAGCATGATCACGCTGGGAACGGCCGCGCTTCTGGCGCACCCGGAGCAGTTCCGCGCCGTCCGCGACAGCGACGACCCCGCGCTGGTGGCCGACGCGGTGGATGAGCTCCTGCGGTACCTGTCCAGCACGCACACCGAGGCCCGTCGTGTCGCGCGGGAGGACCTCGACATCGGCGGCCACGTGATCCGCGGTGGCGACGGCATCGTCGCGGTGAAGAGCACGGCCAACCGGGACCACACGGCCTTCCCCGAGCCCGACGCGCTCGACGTCCGCCGCAGCGCACGTCACCACGTCGCCTTCGGGCACGGCAGGCACGTGTGCGTGGGCGCGCCGTTGGCCCGGCTGGAGTTGCAGGTCGTCTTCAGCACCTTGTACCGGCGACTGCCGGGCCTGGCGTTGGCCGTGCCGTTCGACGAGCTGGCGTTCGACGAGAACGCGATCTTCTACACGGTGCGGGAACTGCCGGTCACGTGGTGAGTCAGCCGACCGGTGTGCCCGCCTGCACGACGGTCCGATTCTCCTGACCGCTCCACAGGACCCGCGGATCGTCGAACGGGTTTCCCTCCAGTATCAGCAGATCGGCCACGCCGCCCGCGCGTACCCTGCCGAGGTCGGCGCGGCCGATCAGGTCGGCGTTGACCGATGTGGCCGACCGCAACGTGTTCAGCACACCGTCCACGTCCACCTGCAGCCGCAGGCCCTGCAACTGCTCGTCCTCGAGGCCGCCCATCAGGTCCGTGCCGAACCCGACACGCACACCGGCCGCCCTCGCCAGTTCGATCGCGGTCCGGCCGGAATCGAGGACCTCCCGGTTCTTGGCCTTCGACACGGCGGCGAGGCCGAACTCGTCGCCGCGTCGTTCGATCGCGTCGTACGCGGCCAAGGTCGGCACCAGGAACGCCTCGTGCCTGGCCATCAGCTCCGCGGTGGCGGCATCGAGCAGATTGCCGTGCTCGATGGAACGCACGCCGTTCTCGACCGAGTGCTTGATCGCCTCCGGTGAGTACGCGTGCGCCGCGACGTAGCTGCCGCGCCGCGCGGCCTCCGTCGTGATCGCGGTGACTTCTTCGGGGGAGTACTGCGGGATGCGGATCGGGTCGGTGAGGGACATGACACCGCCGGACGTCATGATCTTGATCGCGTGCGCACCGCGCCGGAACCGGTCGCGGACCGCCCGGCGCACCGCGTCGACGCCGTCGACCACCTCGGTCGTGTGGTGGTGGAAGCCGCAGAGGTCGGAGTCGGTGGAACGCGGGTCGCCGTGCCCGCCCGTCTGGCTCAGCGCGGCACCCGTGTAGAGGTAACGCGGTGACGCGATGAGACCCTGCTCGATCGCGGCGGCCAGCCCGGGGTCACCGCCCGCGACATCGCGTACGGTCGTGAAACCGCGGGCGAGCGCACCTCCCAGCCGTTTCGCACCGGCGAGCGCGACGAAGCTCAACGGCGTCGACTCGATGTACTGGCCGTTGAGGCTGATGCCGTACGCGTGGAAGTGCGCGTCGATCAATCCGGGCAGGACGGTACCGCCCTTGGCGTCGATCACCCGGTCGGCGGTGCTCGGGGCGTCCGGCCCCACCTCGGCGATCCGGCCGTCGGCGACGTACACGGTGCCGGGGTGCAGTTCGTCGGACTCCCCGTCGAACACTTGGGCGTTGACGATCGACAGTGTGGCCATCCTGCTTCCCCCATCGCGCTTCGTGCGTGTGTGCAGGTCAAGCCTAGGGCGCGGCGCGTCCGGCGGTCGAACCGCCCTTGACTGTGTTTCCTGTACAGCGCTTGCCGGGTGTGGACTGCTGGGCCGGCGACGTGGGCGCGCAGGTGGTCGAGGATGTCCAGCAGGCTGGCGCGTTCGGCGTCGCTGAGCACGGCGAAGGTGTGTTCGGCGTGCGCGTCGTGCAGTTGCTTGATCTCGCCGAGGTGTTCGTGGCCCTTGCCGGTGATCTCCAGGCGGATGGACCGGCGGTCGTCCGGGTCGGCGTTGCGCCGCAGCAGTCCTTCGTCCTCCAGTCCGTCCACAAGGGACGTGATCGCGCGGCCGGTGGCTCCGGAGCATGGTGGCGCAGTTCGCGGTCGTCAACGCGCTCGGTGTCGGCGCATTCGCCGTGCTCGGGCCGTTGGCCGCCAACCAGCAGCCCGATGGGGCCCGTGACTGGGGCTTCGTGTTGTCCAGCGACGCGATCGGCATGATCCTCGGTGGTTTGCTGATGGTGCGGCTGCGCCCGCGGCGGCTGCTGGCCTCCGGCGCTTGCGCGACCACGCTGCTCGCGTTGCCGCTGTTCCCGAGGTCCGGCGGATGCGGCGCGAACAGTCAGGCTGAGGGTGGCCGGAGCCGGACGCAACAATGCCCCGGCTGGGGGTCGAGGCTGGCGGTGAGGCCGGTGTCGCCGATGCCGGTGAGGAGGCCGTCGAGCAGGTTCAGGTTCATCGCGCAGATGGTCTGCGTGTGCTCTCGTGCCAGGGTGTGGAACGGGCAGTTGCCGAGCAGGACCTGCGTGCCCTCGGTCCGTGGTTCGAACCCCTGCGCTTCGAGTGCGGCGACGACACCGTCGGTGTGCGTGGTCTCGCCGAGCCGCCTGCCGAACCGGTAGGCCTGCCGCTCGAGGACGGCACGGACCGGCTGACCCGTGCGGTCGGCTTCCTCGACGGCCGTGGCCAGCAGGTGCCCGGCCAGGTCGTAGCGGCGCTCCGGAAGCTGCACGGCGACCTGGCGCTGCGACCGGCGGTATACCTTCGCGGGCCGTCCGGCGCCTGGCCCGCTGCGGCCGTTGCGCCGCTCGTAGCCGACGTCCAGGAGATCCTCGTCGACCAGTTTCTCCAGGTGGAACGCCACGGTCGCCCGGGGGACGCGCAGTGCCGTGGCGATCTCGTCGCGGCTGAGCGCGGTCGGGTGCCGGGCGACGTACTCGTAGAGCCTGCGCCGGGTCGGTTCGTCCAACACCGCCACCGCGGCCACGCCGTCGGCCGGTGGGTGATCCACGACCCCACTCTAAAACAAGTGCCCGTTGACTAAAACCGGACGCGCTTCTAACGTTAACGGACATTGGCTTTAGAAGGGGATGGCCATGTCCGGTGATGTCACAAGATCCGCACACCCCGGCCTGTCGTCGAGATCGCCGCCGGTGCCGTCGTCCTGCTGATCCCGCGGTTCGGCGGCTGGCTGGTCGCCGCGTGGCTGGCCGGGATCATCGTCAACCTGCTCACCGTCCCCGGGTTCCACGACGTCGCGGTGCGCGACTTCGGTCTGCTGTCGCGGCGGTGGCACTGGCCAGACTGGCCGCGCGCCACGCACCGGGCCGCTCGGCCGGGACCGGCTGACCCAACGGTCCACTCTCCACGAGTCAGCCGGCGAAACAGGGCACCGGCCAGCGGCGCAGATGGGCGGCCAGCACGACAGGGGGCTGGCCGCCCAGCCGCATCGCCAGACCGGCCGAGACCAGTTCGCCGAGCAGCCGGGTGTCCTCGCCCGTACCGGCGACCAGTTCGCGGAACGGCCGCACCCAGCCGGCTCCCAGATGAGCGCGGAACCGCTCCTTGCCGGGCCGGTTGTCCCGCAGCAGCACGAAACCAGGCCCGAACCGGTAGGTGCACAGGGCCAGGTCGAACTGACGCCGCCACTGCTGCGCGACCGCCGTACCGGGGCCGTCCGTTTCGGTGGGAGGCGGCAGGTGGACGACGGTGTGCAACGGCCACGGCAACTCGCCGAGCATGCGCCATTCCACTGGCACGTAACGCTCCGCCGCCGTGACCAGGAACCGCAGAGCCCTGGTGTCCGCCGACGGGCTGACCCCGAACCTCACCGGGGTACCCAGCCGGATGCGCTGGCCGTCGCGCTCAGCGGCCTCGACGGCCTGGCTTGACGGGACAGCGGTCAGCGCCAGCACATCCGGCCACCGCGCGGTCAGCCTCATCGGTGCACCGGCCGGGGCGCGGCGGACGTCGTGGCAAGCGCGATGAAGTACCCGCCTTCGGCGAACACCAGGCCGCGCTCCCGCAGTTCACCCAGCCAGCACCGCAGGTCGTCGAAGTCCCAGCCCATCCCGGCGTCAGCCAGCCGGCGGGCCAGGCCTTGCGCCGACCGGCCGTACTCCAGTTCCGTCCACGCGAACTGCTCCCGCGCGTCCGCCAGCACGTGATCCTCCTGTGGCCAGCCGATTCTGTTGTCACGGAGAACCGTCACACCGTCAATGTGCTTGCGTACGAGAGTGCTCGCGGCATGCCGGTCGGTCCACGCGTCGACGGCCGCGCGCAGGGGATCGGCCTGCTGCTCGGTGAGACCACGTGGCGTCGTGTCGAACAGGTAGACCAAGTCCCGCAACGTTTCCGGTGGCAGCGCGTAGACATGCCCGTACGCCTCCGCGGGCGCCCGGTCGGGAAAGCCGAGCGACGGGTCCTCGAAGTAGGGGCTGAAGCGTTCCAGCTGGATGCGCGTCACCCCGTCCGGCGGTTGCAAGTGGACCAACGCGGGCAGCCTTTCCAGCACCGCCCGGTAGTCGGCTTGGCGCTCACCGGGGAAGCCGTAGAGCCAGTTCCACGCCACCGTCAGCCCAGCCGACTCGCAGTCGCGCAGCGTCCGGACGTTGCGGACCGCCCGGACGCCCTTGTTCATCCGCGCGAGCACGTCGTCGACGAGGGACTCGATCCCGGGCTGGACGCTGTGCACGCCCGCGTCCCGCAGCACCTCGATCTGGGCGCTGGTCAGGTTCGCCTTCACCTCGTAGTGCATCCGCAGGTCCCATTCCCGCCCGGCCAGGTCCGGCAGGGCGGTGCGCAGGTACGACGGGTCCAGGATGTTGTCGACGACCATCACGTCGAGCACCCGGTGCTCACGCACGAGATCGTGCACCTCGGCGGCGAAGGTGTCCGGAGGCTTGGCCCGGAACGCCATCGACGTGCCGTTGAGCCCGCAGAACGTGCAGTGGTGGTGTTCGCCCCACCAGCACCCGCGCGCCGACTCCACCACCAGTTCCGGCTCGACGTACCCGCTCACCGGTGAGGCGTCGAACTCGCCGAACCACCCCGCGAAGTCCGGCGAGTTCATTCCCGCCGGCGGCACGAGCCGCGCGGGGACGGGGTTGACCACGCTGGCCCCGTCACGGTCGCGCCGGCACAGCCCCGGCACGCCAGCCAGGTCACCGGCACCTGCGAGAGCACGCAGCAGCCGGGGGAACGTCTCGTCGGCCTCACCGCGCAGCACCATGTCGACGAAGCCGAACTGGCGGTGCAGGGCCGCGCCCATCGGCCCGTCGCAGTTGCCGCCGCCGAAGAGCACGACCAGGTCCGGCTCGCGTTGTTTGAGCCGCTTGGCCACGGCGAGGCTGGGCACGTTCTGCATGAACGTGGTGCTGAACCCGACGAGTTCGGGGCCGGCCGCCAGGACCTCGTCGGCGGCCAGGTCGACGAAGGCGCCGGCCAGCTCCCGCATCGCCGACAGTGTCCGTGTCGCGATCCCGTTGCGGGCGGCGTAGTCCGCCATACCGTCAGCGCCGAAGTCGTTGCCGTTCAGCACACCTGCGAACACCCAGTCGCCAAGGGCGTGCGGGAACCCGGTCTCGGCCACGGCCGTGTAGTCGAACGGGGTGAGCGTGCCGCCGGTCTGGTCCAGCAGGAACTCCGCGAACCGCAGGCCACCGTGGTATTCGGCGGGCGGCGGGAGCCCGTCGCGGCGGCACGCGGCACTCAGCACACCCACACCGAGGCTGGGCCGGGACAACGACTGCCACGGCATGCACACCAGAGACGTCCTGGGTGCGGCCGGTGCCGGCTCGTCAGCCACTCGTGCTCAGTGCGACCGGGCCTTCGCCGCCGTCGGCGCGGTCCAGCGTGCATTCCGCGAGCCCCGCCGACGGTGTGGCGCTGATCCGCACCCCGTTGCTGACCGGCTGGTGTTCGACCCGCGTCATCGGCTTGATCGTCAGGATCTGTGCGTCCATCTGGTCGTCCTCCCTCGTGGATGGTGCCGACCGTGCACCGCCGCTCTCACGTCCCGGTCACGTCCCGGTCACGCGGGGCTTGTCCGGAGCGTGAGCAGGGCTTGGACCGGGAGGTGGTCGGACGGGAACTGACCGGCGCGTGCGTGGGTGTTGATCCCCGCGGCCTGGATGGTCTCGGCGCCTCTGGTGAGGATCCAGTCGATCCGCTGTCCGCCGGGCACCAGTGGGCGGTAGCCGTGGAACGTGGCGTACAGCGGTGTCCTGCGCTCGGCCGCCGCCGGCCACGAGTCGGTCAGACCGGCGCCGTTCACCAGGATGTCGTACGTCGGCGTCGTCCCGGCCGCGGCGTTGAAGTCACCTGTCAGCACGACCGGCAGGCCGGGGGCCACCGCGTTGATCCTGTCACGCACCAGTTCCGCGCCGCGCCGGCGTGAGTTCTCGGACTCGTGGTCGAAGTGCGTGTTGACGGCGACGAACTGGGCACCGGTCCGCCGGTCGGCGAACCGGACCCACGTCACCATGCGGATCACGTTGTTGCCCCACGACTTCGAGCCGATCACGGACGGCGTGTCCGACAGCCAGTAGTGGTCGAACTCCAGCGGCTCCAGGCGGCGCGTGTCGTAGAAGATCGCCATGAACTCGTCACGGCTGCCCCCGGCACGGCCCATGCCGATCCAGTCGTAGTCGCTGGGCAGGTCATGTTCGATGTCCTTGAGCTGTCCGTACAGCCCCTCCTGTGTGCCGAGCACCGTCGGCAGTTCGCGGCGCAGCAACTGCGCCATCACCGGGCGGCGGACCGCCCACGAGTTCGGCTCGGTGGCTGAGGCGTACCGCAGGTTGAACGACATCACGTGCAGCGTGTCGCCACGGGCGGGCCCGATCACCGGCCACCCGCCCGTGACCTGTTCAGCCACGGCCACCTGCGTGACGCCCAGGCCGACCAGTACGGCCGCCAGCAGGGTCGGGACACGGGACACGACTTCCCCCGCTCGGCTTCATGCCAGTTCGACGTGGTCGAGCTCGGCCCACCGCGAGCGGTACTGGAACCGCAGGGTGTTCCAGCCGGGATTGAGCGTGACGTCCAGGGTGACTTCGCTCCAGGTGTTCCAGCCCCGGTTGGGGTAGGTCAACACGTGCTGCGTGCCACCGTTCACTGTCACCGTGTGCTGCGCGTCGCCGTAGCCCGCGGCGTACTGGACGTGCGCGGTGTAGTTGCCGGCCCCGGGTGCGTAGACGGAGATGTCGACCCAGCTGTCGTTGTAGTCGAGTTTCGCGACGACCGCTCCCTGCGACGCGCCGGGCACGCCGCTGCGGACTTCGGCGTGGTTGATCGCGCCACGCTCGGCCTCATGGCGGACTCGGCTGCCCCGCACCACGGGATAGTCGTTGGCCCACCCCAGTTCGGCGACGTACATCCAGCGCGCGTTGTTCGCCCAGCCGTGGAAGAAGATGCGGCCGGGGTGCACGTCCGCGCCACCGGGGCCCTGCACCGCGCCGTCGAACGTGGCAGTGGTCATCAAGGGGCGGAACGCTTTGGTGTAGCGGCCCGTGATCGACGGCGATACGGCGTAGCTGGTGAAGTAGCGGTCGTTGACGTACGGGCCGCCGGAGTAGAACAGCACATACTGCGAGGCCCGGCGGACGAGCACAGGCGCTTCGATGACGCCGCCTTCTTCCGGCCGGTCATTGCGGATCAGCTCGGTCCGGCCGCCGGCGAACGTGACACCGTCGGCCTGGACTTGTTGCAGCCACACGATCGCGGGCTTGCCGACCGCGTTGCCGTCGTTCTTGTACAACAGGTACCGCGTGCCGTTGGTGTCCACGAAGCTGCTCGGGTCGATGTCACCGCCCTCGGCCGCGTTGCACACGAGCGGGTTGGCGCTGGTCGCGGTGAAAGGGCCGGTCGGGTTGGCTGATGTGGCCGCCCCGATGCACATCCGGCCGGTCGCTGTGCTGGGGCCGGTGAAGTACATCAGGTATCGGCCGTCGGTGCGGCGTGAGACGTCCGGAGCCCAGAATCCGCCGTTGCCCGCCCAGGCAGGTTTGCCCGGCAGGGCGTCGCCGTGCACTGTCCACGGTCCGGACGGTGCGGGCGCGCTGGCCACCTGCACACGCCCGGCCCGGCTGCTTGTCGAGTAGGCGTAGTAGGTGGTGCCGACCTGGAGCACGTCCGGGTCGGGGAAGTCGGCGGTGATCACGGCTTCGGGCGGGACGGCCGCGATCGCGGCGCTCGCGCCCAGAACGCTGAGCAGGACCAGTAAGGGGACCAGGAGAATGCGCATGAGGCCGCCTCCGATGCAGGGTACTTCCTGTCATACAGCAACCGGATCTTGTCCGAAAGGGTCAGCAGTTCACGGTCGCCTTGCGTGCGAGCGCGGTGAGCAGGTCGCGCAGCAGGCCGGCGGAGTGCGAGTCGGTCAGGACGCCGTCGTCGGTGAGTCTCGTGTCGCAGTGGAACACGGTCACTTCCGGCTTGACCACGACCTCCGCGCCGACCGCGGCGAGGATCTGGCGCAGCGCGAGTTGTGCCCGTACCGACCCGAACGGGCCGGGGGACGCGCCCGCGATGGCCACGGGTTTGCCGCGCAACAAGCCGCAGGGAGCGGTGCTGGCCCAGTCGATGGCGTTCTTCAGCGCGGCGGGAACGGACGCGTTGTGTTCCGGCGTGGCGATCAGCAGTGCGTCGGCCGCGGCGATCCGCGCCCGCAACGCCGTGACGGCCACGGGCGGCGACTCGGTGTCCATGTCCTGGTCGTAGAGGGGCAGCAGGGCCAGGTCCTGTTCGATCTCGATGGCGAGCCCGCCGGGATTCAGCTTGCGGGCCGCGTGCAGCAGCGCGGTGTTGTGGGAACGCCCGCGCAGGCTGCCTGACAGTGCGAGCACGGTCAGCTCGGTCATGACTCACTCCGTTCGTCCGGGTGAGCGAAGTAAACCACCCAGTGCATTGAGTGAACTA
Source organism: Kibdelosporangium phytohabitans (assembly GCF_001302585.1). GTDB lineage: Bacteria > Actinomycetota > Actinomycetes > Mycobacteriales > Pseudonocardiaceae > Kibdelosporangium > Kibdelosporangium phytohabitans. The sequence goes on from NZ_CP012752.1 coordinate 5,148,650, forward strand.
GTCGGTGTACTTTGGGTCGCATGGTCACCTCGGTCTCCCGTTCCGGCCGTGTTCCCGTCCTCGGACTGGCACTGCTGGCCACGCCCACCGCGCTCAGCGCGAACACCACCACGACGGTCATCCCCGGACTGGCGCACGAGCTGGGCATCAGCACCGCCGACGCGACCTGGACCGCGACGGCGTTCGGCTGGGGCACGGTCATCGGAGCGGTCGTCACGGCGACGCTTCTGCGGATCCGCAGCGTGCGAACCACGGTTGCCGTCAACGCGGTCCTCGTCCTGCTCGGCACGGTGCTGGTCCTGCTCGCGCCGCACCTGTCCGTCCTGCTCGCCGGACGCGTGGCGCAAGCCATGGGCGGCAGCGGCTTGGTCATCGTCGCGGTCAGCGTCGCGGGCACGACGCGGCGAACGGGCGCCATCACCGCCGGGACCGGTCTGGTGGGCGCGTTCGGCCCGCTGGCGGGAGCGGCTCTGTCCGAAGTGTCCTGGCGCCTGCCGTTGAGCCTCTCACTGCTGGCTTTGCTGGCCGTACCCGTCGTCCTCGGCCGGGTGTCCGCCGAACGCGGCGCCACGGGGCACCAGGTGGACGTCCTGGGGATCGCTTTGGTGGCCGGTCTGGTCAGCGCACTGGTTCTCGTGCCCCGCTTCCCGGTGCCGGCGCTGATCGTGGCGGCGGTGGCCATCGCGTTGCTCGGCCTGCGCATCCGCATGCACCCGGACGGCTTCGTCCCGCGGGCGGTGCTGCGATCACGCGTGTTCCTCGTGCTGACGGCAGCGATGTGCGCACTGTCGACGTCGTACTTCGTCGCGCTCTACCTGGTGCCCCGGCTGCTGGAATCCCAGTGGCCCGCGAGCCGGATCGGTGCGACGATCCTCGTCACGCTCGCTGTGGGCTCGGTGGCCTCGCTGCTGTTCACCCGGTACACGACCTACCTGCGCCCGTCCGTCGTGCGCGTCGTGATCCTCGGGGCTGGGGCGCTCGCCCCGGCATTGCTGGTGGTCACATCGTCGCTCGGCGCCTACGCGGCGGCGACCTCGTTCGCGATCTTCGCCGCAACGGCCGGATTGGCCTGGTTCGCGACCAAGGTCGGCAAAGACGTGCCGCCGGAGCGCACAGTGACGGCGGTCAACCTGTTCACGTTGTCGTACCAGCTCGGTGGCGCTCTCGGACCGGCGCTTGTCACCGTCATCGTGTGACGGTGACAAGCGCCGGACAGCTCAGGGCTTGAGCTTGCCGGGGAACAGGTACTGGTCGGCCGGCTTGCCGGTGCCGTACACCCAGGCGTCGAAGAAGCCCTTCAGGCTCCGGTGCGCGAAGAGTTCCGTGTAGCGCTGGAACTCCTGCATGGACACGTTGCCGTTGCGGTGCAGCGCGGGCCAGGTCTTGAGCACCAGGTCGAACGTGGGCTGCCCGATGTAGGTGCGCAACGCGTGCAGCATCAGCGGGCCCTTCGAGTACACGGAGGAGAACTCGTTGCCCGGTCCCATGTCGTAGAGCTTGCCGTTCCAGAACTTCGCCGACGCCTTCTTGACGGTGTCCGCGTACTGCGCGTCGAGGTCGACGCCCTCCTTCGCCTCGTCCCACAGCCACTCGGCGTAGGAGGCGAAGCACTCGTTCAGGCACACGTCACGCCAGTGCTCGACCGCCACCGAATCGCCGTACCACTGGTGGGCGTTCTCGTGCACGATCACCGGCACCGTGCCCGCCCAGCCCGCCGAGTAGATCGGCCGGCTCATCGTTTCCAGCGAGAAGCCGATTTCCTCGTTGAGGAATATGCCGCCCGCCGCGTCGATGGGGTATTTGCCGAATTTCGACTCGAGAAAGTCGAGAATTTCCGGAAGACGCGCTTCGGCCTGTTCGGCCGAATCGGGGACGCCGGGGGCGAACGCGCTGACGACCGGTGTGCCGTCCGCGCGCCTGCTCCGGTCGAACGTCCACTTGTCGACCGCGACCGTCGTCATGTACGGAACGGTCGGCGTCTGCTCGGCCCACACGTGCGTGGTGCCGCCGGGCGCCTTGAAGGTGCCGCGTTCGCGGCCGTTGGAGATCACGCCCCACTCGTCCGGCACGGTGAACGCGAGGTGGAACGTGGCCTTGTCCAGCGGGGTGTCGTTGACCGGGTACCAGGTCGTGGCCGACTTGGGCTCGCCCGCGACGAACGCGCCACCGGCCTTGGTGTACTGCCAGCCGTTGTCGCCCAGCGACGGGTCGCTGATCGGCGCCGGCACACCGTGGTACGCGATCTCGACCGCGAACGCCTGGCCCCGGCGCAGCGAGCGGGACGGCGTGATCACGAGCTCGTGGTCGCCGGTGCGGGTGAACGTCGCCGCACGCCGGTCGACCCGTACGGAGTCGACCGTCAGGCCGTGCAGGTCGAGGTTGAACGAGCTCAGCGACTGCGTCGCACGGGCGGAGATGTTCTGCGTCCCGGTGAGCTGGTGCGACGCGGGGTCGTAGCCGACCTTCAGGTCGTAGTCGGCGACGTCGTACCCGCCGTTGCCGTCCTGGGGGTAGTAGCTGTCCCCGGCGCCGTCGCTGCCCGGCTTGGCCTGGCCCCACCCGTCGCCGGCGACAGCCCCGCCGGCACCCAGGCAAAGGCTGCTCAGCACGGCGGCCGCGATGACGACCGGTTTTTGTCCCCTCATCTGCGCTCCTGTCCGTTTACGGCGAAACCGGCGCATTCCCTGTGCGCGCCGTGCCGAATCGCCAGGGCAACATATCCCCGCCGGTGTGTTTCCCGGCAATTCCCGTCGCCTTTGTCCGGATAATCAATACTTCCGTTGCGCGGCTCGAATCCGCGGCGGAACACAGGACCGGGCGGGAGCGATCGCTCCCGCCCGGTCAGCTGGAAGGGTGATCAGTTCGGGAACACGAACCAGTAGAACGACCTGGACGCCTTGCCTCCCGCGCTGTCGGTCACGGTGACCGACGGGTGGTAGTTCGCCCACGTGCCCGGCGTGCCGCTGATCAGCCCGGTCGAGGGGTTGACCGAGACGCCCGCGGGCAGGCCGGTCGCGGTGAAGCGGTATCCGCCGCTGCCGCCGCTCGCGTCGAGCTGCAAGCTGACCGGCTTGCCCCTGGTGCTGGTCTGCGTGCCGGGATCGGCCAGGGCGAGGGTGGTGGGGCCACCGCTGGTGACCGTCAGCGTGTACGTGGTCTGCCGGGTGACGTCACCGCGTGTGCCACTGACGGTGACCGTGTACTGCCCGGCGGGCGTGGCCGCCGTGGTGCTGATCGACAGGGTGGAACTGCCACCGACGTCGACCTTGGCCGGGTTGAACGAGGCCGTGGCGCCGGACGGCAGGCCGCTGGCCGACAACGAGATGTCGCCGGTGGGCGGGTTGCCGCCGCCGACCTGCTCGTTGGCCCAGTCACCCATGACGCCCCACATCTTGCCGTGCGCGTTGTAGGCGGCGCAGTCCGTGCGCAGCCACGAGAACACGCCCCAGATCTTGCCGTCGTGGTAGTAGGGGCCGCCGGAGTCCCCTTGGCACAGCCCGGCACTGCCGTTGCCGTAGCCGTTGCAGAACATGTACCGCGCGTCGAACTGGGAGTTGATGTTCCTGCAGTTCTGGTCCTCGACGGTCGGCAGGACGACCTCCCGCAGCAGCGTGTTGCGGTTGGCGTCCTGCGAATCGGTTTTGCCGTAACCGATCGCGGTGCCGCGCGTGCCCAACGGCAGGCTGTCGCCGGACTTCGCGATCGCCGGGTACCGCATGCCCGCCGGGGTGGGGATGTCGGTCCTGGTGACGATCACCGCGACGTCCCAGCCGGTGCGCCACCCGTCGCTCGGGTTGTAGTTCGGGTGGGTCCGGTACTCCTCGATCTCGATCCGTGTGCCCGTGTTCGTCGCCGCGAGGTCGTCACGGCCGTACACGAGGTACTTCGGGTCGCCCTGCGAGAACTTGCAGTGCGCGGCGATCAGCACGAGTCGTTTGCCCACAACCGATCCGGTGCAGGACTGCTCCTGCGGGCGTGCGCCGCCGGTGCGGTGCTGCGAGATGATGAACGGGTACTTCGCGACCGTGGTCGGCGACCCGCCGATCACACCGGGCCCGGAACCGGCGCCCGCCTCGCCGGAGCTCTCGACAGCGGTGGCCTTGACCGTGGCCGACGTCGACCCACCTGCCGCGACCGTGCCGCTGGCCGGGTCGGTGCTCAGGCTGAAGTCGTCGGACACCTGGCCCTTCACCGTCAACGACACCTCGGTGGTACGGGTGACGTCAGTTCCCTTGCCGGTCACGGTGACGCGGTACGTGCCAGGGCTGGCGTCGGCCGACGCGTTGAGCGTCAGCTTGGCGGAGTTGCCCGCGGTGACCGAGGACGGGTCGAACGCGGCCGTCACACCGGAGGGCAGGCCACTGGCCGACAGCGCCACGTTCTGCGCGGACCCGCGGGTGATGGTCGTGGCGACCGTGCTGGTCCCCGACGCGCCCGGGTCGATGCTCACCGACGCCGGACTGGCCGCGATGGTGAAGTCGTTCGTGGCGGGCGGCGTGTTCGGGACGTACAGCAGCCGGTTGGGCGTTCCCTGCCGGATGCCGCTCATCTTGCCGGTGGTGGCGTTGTCGACGATCCACTTCTTCAGGTCCGCTGGTGAGGCCGACGGCTGCTCGGCCAGCCGCAGCGCCATCGCGCCCGCGACGTGCGGCGCGGCCATCGACGTGCCGGACTTCTGGCCGAAGGAGGAGTCGGAGGTGTTCACCGACGAGTCGATGTTGCTGCCCGGCGCGAACAAGTCGGTGCACGGCCCGTCGTTGGAGTCGCCGGCACGCTGGTCGTTGCTGGTGGAGTTGGCGACACGCACACCGGTCTCGACACGGCTGCCGGGACCGTAGTCGCACGCGTTGCCGCCGTTGTTGCCGGTGATCAGCGCCCACTGCACCCCGGCGGCGACGGAGCCCTTGATCGCGTCCACACCGATGCTCGGGTCGTCGGCGTAGACACTCATGTTCGCCACGGCCGGTTTGATCGCGTTCTTGGCGACCCATTCGGCACCGACGATGATGTCGCTGTCCTTGCCGGTGGACTGGCAACCGAGGACGCGCACCGCCCACAGAGTCGCTTTCTTCGCCACACCACGGGTCTTGCCGCCGACGATGCCCGACACGTGGGTGCCGTGGCCCTGTTTGGCGGAGTCGCAGTCGTTGCCGTTGGTCGGCGGCTGGACGAAGTCGGCACCGAACTTCGCGCGGCCCTCGAACTCCTGGTGGCTGTAGCGGATACCGGTGTCGACGATGTAGACGTTCACGCCCGCACCGGCATTGCCCGGGTAGTTGTACTTCTTGTCCAGCGGCAGGTCCCGTTGGTCGACTCGGTCCAGGCCCCAGTTCGGCGGGTTGTCCTGGACGTCGGCGGCGCGCGCGGTGCCCGACTGGGTCACCGAGGCGACGTCGGGGTTCGCGGCGAGACGACGTGCCTGCTGCTCGCCGAGGTTCTCCACCACGAAGCCGCGCATGACTTTCTCGAGCACGTGGGTCGCGGTGCCGCCGTAGCGGTTGGTCAACGAGCTCGCAATGGCCGCCGCACCGGCAGAACGGGCGTTGTCGTTGAGCTTGACGACGTACACGCCGGGCACGGGGTTCTTGGCCGCGACCCGGACCTCGCCTTCCGGTTCGGCGCCCGACGCGGGCGGCGCTAACGCCGCGACGGTCACCGCTGCCAGTGCGGCCGCGGCCGCGAGCAGGGATCTTGGTGTGCAGGGCATCTGGTTCACTCCCTTGGCTACTGGGAAGAACCGGAAGTTAGTCCGCGGCGAGCGGGACCTGAAGAAATTTGTGACCCGTCGGCACAGCGGCTTTGCCCGCGGCGAAACCGCAGTTCACACGGGGATTCGCGAAACAGTTTTTCCCAGTTCAACGCTCCCAGCGCACGCCGACGGTGCCCGGCCGCACCGACGGGGCGACCAGTGCGGTGGTCCCCGCCGCGCCGAGCCACAGGTCCTCGACGTGCTTCTCCGGGCCACGCAGCCCGGCCCGGTCGTAGCGGCGCACCCGGCCGGGCTGCGGACCCACGAACCGCAGTTGCACGGTGTACAGCCCGGTCGGGCGGGCGAACCGCCGGTACACGTGGTCGAGGGGCTGCCCTGCCGGCAGCCGCAGTTCGTACTCGACCACCGCGTGCTCGCCGCGGTTGAGCGGCCGGTCGAACAGGAACTCCGCGACCAGCGACCGGCTGGCCGGATCCCGGCGCAGCCGCCCGAGCCGGGAGTACGCCACGCCGACCAGTTCCGACGGCGGGTACGCCGGGTCGTCGATCTCGTGGCACACCACGTAGCGGTCCACGCGGTCGGCGTTGGCACGCAACACCAACCGCACCCGCTGCCGGTGCTCACGGGTGTTCTCGTCGACGATCAGCGAGTCGTTGACGCTCAGGAAGTCCAGGTGCCCGTCCGACGCGGTTTCCAGACCGGCCAGCGCCGGCCCGCACGCGGGCAGCAACGCCTGCCGCGACAGCGTGCCCGGCGGCCGGCCCGCCGTGCGTCCCCTCGGCCTGCGCCCGCCGAGCAACGCGACGAGCGACGCGGGCGGCAGACCGAGGATCTGCTCGAGTTTGCCGAGCGCGACCAGCGACTCGGCCCGTTCCGGTCTGCTCCGCCCGGTGCGCCAGTACGAGATCGCGGTGCGGCTCAACGTCACGCCGCCTTCGGCGAGGCGGCCGCACAGCCGGTCCATCGTCAGCCCGGACGTCTCGATGGCGGCGTCGAACGCCTCCTCGAAGGGGCCGGTGCGCAGCAGCCGCCGCATGTCCCTGTTCATCGTCCACCTGCCTCGGGCCAGCCGGGGATGAAAGGTTCAAACTAGACAGGCGGCGGCTGCCGCGCCAGTGCGGGATCAGCCGCGCCGGGCGACCGTCGTCAGCGCCTGGTCGAGGATGTCCAGCCCGCGGTCGAGTTCCTCCTCGGTCGTGGTCAGCGGCGGTGCCATCCGGAAGATGCTGCTGCTGCCGGGGAACTGGACGATGTTGAGGTGCAGGCCGAGGTCGAGGCACGTCCGGATGACGTCGGCGCCGAACTCGCCAGCGGGCTGCTTGGTGGCGCGGTCGGTGACCAGTTCGATTCCCTGCAGCAGCCCACGGCCGCGGACGTCGCCGATCTGCTCGTGCCGTGCCTGCAGTTCCAGCAGCCCGCCGCGCAGCCGGTCGCCGAGCCGCCGGGCGGTCTGGTCGAACGCGTTCTGCGCCAGCACGTTGACGACCGTCAGGCCGACCGCCGCCGCCAGCGGGTCCGAGACGTGCGTGGTGCCGAAGTAGAACCCGCGTTCGTGGCACACCTCTTCGATCTCGTCGCTGGTGATCACCGCCGCGACAGGCAGGCCCGCGCCGAGCGTCTTGGACAGCGTGAGGATGTCCGGCACGACGCCGTCGCGCTCGAAGCCGTACCAGTCCCCGGTCCGGCACAGCCCGGTCTGCGCCTCGTCGAAGATCAGCAGCATGTCGCGTTCGGCGCACTTCTGTTTGAGCGCGGCGAAGTAGCCGGGCGGCGGTTCGATGATGCCGCCGGTGCTCAGGATCGGTTCGGCGATGAACGCGGCCAGGCTGCCGACGGACTGGCGGTCGGCCATCGTGAACGCGAAGTCCAGTTCGGCGCGCCAGTCGTGGCGCCCGTCCCGTTCGAACAGGGGCCGGTAGGCGTTCGGCGTCGGGATGATGATGTTGCCCGGCGCCACGGGCCCGTATCCGGTGCGCGCCATGCTGTACGTCGCCGCGACGGAGGCGTGGGTGACGCCGTGGTAGGACTGGTCGAAGGCGACGATCTCGTGGCGTCCGGTGTAGAGCTTCGCCATCCGGATGGCCGCCTCGTTCGACTCACCACCGGTGCTCAGCAGCATGACCTTGCTCAGCGTGGACGGCAGGGTCGCGGCGAGCGCGGCGGCCAGGTCGACGACCGGGCGGCTGAGCATCCAGCTGAACAGGTGGTCCAGCGTGGCGATCGACCGGCTGACGCACTCGACGATCGCCGGGTGGCAGTGCCCGAGCAGCGCGCTCATCTGGCCCGAGGTGAAGTCCAGTATCGCGCGACCCTCGCTGTCGAACACGTGCGACCCGGCCGCGCGTTCGATGATCGTCGGCGCGAAGTCGTTGCGGGCGTACCGGATCAGATGACGGCGAGCGGTCGGCCAGAACTCGCCGGTCGTCGGTCTCGCGGTGGACGCGATCGCCTGGGTGTCGGTGGTAGCGCTCATGACCTGCCTTTTCGCCTCGCGGAGCAGTGGTCAGCAAAGGCTAGGTGAAGCGCTGGGACAGCCGATTGCGATTGTTGTCCGCCCGCCGGGCGGTCGCGCACAATTCGAGCGTGGACAGCATCGATCGCGCGATAGTCGACCAACTGCGGCGCGACTGCCGGTTGACCAACACCGAACTCGCGGACCGCGTCGGCCTGACGCCCTCGCCGTGCCTGCGCAGGGTCCGGCGGCTGGAGGAGGACGGCGTGATCCTCGGTTACCAGGCGCACGTCGCGCCCGGCGCCATCGACCGGGGGTTCGAGGTCATCGTCGACCTCGAACTCGCCGACCAGGCACAGGCCACGCTCGAACGGTTCGAGGCGACGCTGGTGTCCTTCGACGAAGTGGTCGAGGTGCGCCGGATGTTCGGTGCACCGGACTACCTCGTGCTGGTCGCCGTCGCGGACCTGCCCGCCTACGAGCGCTTCATGACCCAGCGGCTGACTGCTCTGCCGGGTCTGTCGAAGATGCAGTCGCGGTTTGCGATGAAGACGCTGAAGTCGGCTGTTGGGCTGGATCGTCGCACTTCCGCTGCCGGGCCTGCTCGCCGGTGAGTGAATCGACCACCTCGTCGACCACCTCGTCGACCACGCCCGTCACGTCGCAGACCACGTCCAGCACGGGTTCGAGCGGTGACTCGTCCAGAGGTGGTGTGCCGGTGGGCGGCGGTGTCGTGGGTGGCGGTGTCGTGGGTGGCGGTGTCGTGGACGGCGGCGGGGTGCTGTTCGGTGGCGGAGTGGTGGTCGGTGGCGGCGTTGGCTGGGTGCCGGTCGCCGGTGGTACCGGCGGGGGCGTGGCGACGGGAGGCTGGGCCGGTGGGGGCGGGGTGGACGGCGTGACCGGGGCTTTGACTTCGCCTGCCGGGGTTTTGGGCGTCTCGGGGACGTAACCGGCGGGGACGACGGTGTCCGGTACGGCCGTCGTCCCGTTGGCGTAGGCGGTCATCCAGGCCCGGATGAGAACCCGGTAGCTCTCGGAGTTGTTGTAGCTGAGAATCGCCCGATCGAGACCGTCCTCGGTGGCCAGGTCGCGGTTGTCCGCACACAGGTAACGCCCGGCGGCCACGGCCGCGTCGTGCACGTTGTGCGGGTCGGCGACGTTGTCGCCGTTGCCGTCGGAGGACCAGTTCTGCCACGTGGCCGGGATGAACTGCATCGGCCCGACCGCCCGGTCCCACACCGCGTCGCCGTCGAGACGGCCGCCTTCGGTGTCCGGGATCCTGGCGAAGCCGATGCCGTCGAGCGCGGGCCCCAGGATCGGCGTCAGCGTGGTGCCGTGTTTGTCGATCTGCCCGTTGCGGGCGTGGTTGGTCTCGACCTTGCCGATCGCCTCCAGCAGTTCCAGCGGCAGGTGACAGCCGGGCTGCGCCTGGTCGACGCGGTCGCGGGCGGCCCGGTAGGCGGACAGCACGCCCGCGGGGATGTTCCCGGCGAACACGACCGGGACCACCGGCCCGGGGGCGAGTGCGTCGGCGTCGTCGGCTTTCTCGTCCTCACGCGACTGCGCTGACTGCGACGCCGGTTGCGGTGGCTTCGCGGCCTCCATCGGGCGCGGCGGCACCGCGAAGGTCCCGGCCAGCGGCTGGCTCTGGTCGAATCTGCCCGCGGCGCCGGCCGACGTGATGGCCAGCAGCACAGCGCTCGCTGTGATCACGGCCGCCGGGATCGTCCACTTCGGACCACGAGGAAACGGCATGCAGCGGATGGTGTCCGTGTTCCAGCGCGACTGCAACTCGTGGCCCAGGGGATGGGACGCCGTCCGGCGCAACCGAAGTGCACACGAACGGAGTAACTCTTTCGTGTCGTGCCTGGGTGAGCGGGGTGCGGGCCGGGTGTTGGGGCGGATGACGCCGAACGCGGCCGAACGACCCCGAAAAATCCCGGCCGCCGCTCAACGCCACGACGGCAGCCAGAGCTCTGCCTGCCAGTGCGCGTCGGTGATCGGATCGCCGTTGAGGATCGGCCACAGCCACAGGAAGTTGGCCACGACGAGTCCGATGTAGAGCGCGACGACCAGCAACCCGGTGCCGCGCCGCTCGCGGCTGTCGCGGGCCGCGCCGAGGACCTGCCCCAGTCCCAGGACCAGGCCGAGCACGAGGAACGCGGACGCGGGCGTCATGTAGAAGAAGTACATCTGCCGGTCCATGTTGATGAACCACGGCAGCAGACCGGCGAGGTAGGCCACCAGCACGGCGGCGTAGCGCCAGTCCAGCCGTGCCACGCAGCGCCACAGGCCCCACGCGAGCATCGGCAGCGCGAGCCACCACATGGCCGGGGTGCCGATCAGCATCGTCGCGCGCACGCACTTCGGCTCGCCGCAGCCGGTGGCGGAGGTGTCGAGGAAGTAGAGGATCGGCCGCAGCCCCATCGGCCACGTCCACGGTTTGGACTCCCACGGATGCGGCTTGGTGGCGGGCGTGGTCAGCGTCTCGTGGAAGTCGAGCACGTCCGCGCTGTAGGAGAACAGCGAGCGCAGCGCCGCGGGCACGATGTCCGTGAACGACCCGGTGTCCTCGGCCAGGTGCCGGTTCACGGCGGTCTCGCTGGCGTACCACGCCCACCACGTGCCCAGGTAGACCAGGACCGGGATGATCAGCAGGGACCACAGCGCGGGCAGCAGATCACGCCGCAGCGTCCCCAGCCACGGGTGCCGGACCCCGGCGGCGCGCCGCGCGGTGACGTCCCAGAACACGACCAGCAGCCCGAACGCGGCGACCCAGTACAGCCCGGACCACTTCACGCCGCACGCGAGGCCGAGCGCCACCCCGGTGCCGAACCGCCACCAGCGCAACCCCAGCCGCGGGCCGTAACCCGATTCGGTCGCCCAGCCCTCGCGCACGGCGACCGCGAGCCGTTGCCGCATCTGATCGCGGTCGACCAGGGCGCAGCCGAACGCGGCGAGCACGAAGAAGGCCTGGAAGATGTCCAGCATCGCCATCCGGCTCATCAGGTGCACGACGCCGTCGCAGATCAGCAGCACCCCGGCGACCGCGCCGAGCAGCGTCGAGCGGGTCAGCCTGCGGCCCGCGCGCACGATCATCAGCACCATCAGCGTGCCCGCGACGGCCGAGGCGAACCGCCAGCCCCAGCCGGTGTAGCCGAACGCCATCTCGCCGAGCGCGATCAGCTGTTTGGCCAGCGGCGGGTGCACGGTCAGGTTGAAACCGGGGTTGTCCTCGACCCAGCCGTTGCGCAGCATCTGCCACGCGTTCGCCGCGTAGTACTTCTCGTCGAAGACGGGCGTGCCACGCGGATCGGTGGGCATCCCCAGGTTCTGGAACCGGACCACGCCGCCGATGACGGCGAGCACCGCGGCGACGAGCCAGCCACGCAGCCGGTCGCCGGGCATCGGGCGGCCGAGCAGCGCGTCGGCCGCGCTGCTCGGCGACGGCGAGGTCAGGCCGGCGTCGGCCAAGCGCTCGTGCTGCACCCTCGTGACGTCCCCCCGAACAGACGCTTCACCCACTCCATCGAGATCATGTCACTTCGCGTGACCGGGGTTCAGCCGGGGCACCACCTGTGTCAGCGATCCCGTCACGTCATTCGATCGAGGAGCATTGAGGACGGTGGTCGCGGGTAACCCGTGTATTCGCTGTGAGGGAGGTAGCGATGGGAAAGCACCGGCTGGACAAGGGCGACGACGACAAGTGGGGCGGGCCCGATCTCGTCACCGAACGCGACGGTCAGCAGCCGACCACGCATTCGGCGGGTGACCAGAAGGCGGCCGACGACCAGCGCGGCACGGCGCCCGATTCACCCGGGAGATGACCGGGGCAGCGAGTCAGCTGTCGTAGTACGTGCCAGGAGGCTGGTCCCACTGGCGCGTGGGCGCGTCGCCGCGGGCCCCGGGACGCCGGATGGTCTGCGCCGACGCCGCGACGCTGTTGAGGATGGTCGTGATGGCCAGCCCGATGGCGAGGTTGATCACCGCGGTCGCGACCTTGCCGCCGGTCTCGACGGTCAGCGTCAACGGCAGCACGACGGCGATCAGCGTCGCGAGCACCATGATCCACGTGAAGAACTGGCGTGGCGCCGCGACGGCGAGGATCAGCAGGTGCATCAGCCCGGTCGCCAGCAGCGCGGCCAGGCCGGACAACATCGCGTACGTGAACGTGTTCGCGTTGCCCCAGACGCCCTCGCCTTTCGGTGCGAGGACCGCGACGTCGACGACACCACGGGCGATCAGGATGCCTACCACGGCGAGCAGGGCGGCGACCACTGCCGTGGCCAGGCCGCTCGCCCAGAGCCTGCCCGCGTTCACGCCGGGGCGTTCGACCGCGTCGTAGTCGGTCATCTCGGAGTCCTTCCCGCTGACTGACCGGACCACTCGATTGTCGTCCCTCGGCGGTGGGTCCGCTCGTCAGCGCCGGTCAGGCGCTCAGCCGACGCCCTTGCCGTCCGGGTGCACCTTGGCCAGCCGCCAGAACACCTTGTTCGGGCCTTTGACCAGGCCCTGGTCGTGCAGGAACGAGCGCAGCTTCTCGAACGCCCTGGCGTATGTGGCGTGGATGTGCGCGTTGCCGCGTGCCTCCCGGCGGGCCCGTCGCACGTCCAGCCCCGCCCGCCGGTACACCTCGGGCCTGGTCAGGACCGACTTGAGCAGGTACGCGCCGAACCCGGCGGCGAACCGCGCGACGAACCGGCCGTACCACGGCGTTCTGGCCATCCGCCGGACCAGGTCTTCACGGGCGAAGCGGATGTGCCGCGCCTCCTCCAGCACGTGGATCCGCATCACCTGCCGGACGTGCGGCTGCAGGTCCGGGTGGTTCATGAAGTCGCGCTGCAGCGAGTCGAAGATCTCCTCGCCGACCAGGGTGGCGACCCAGACCGTCGGGCCGCCGATGATCAGCGGCAGCAGCTTGCCGCCGTTGTGCAGCAGGAAGTCGTTGCGGTACGCGGGGCCGCCCGCTTTGCCGATCAGCATCCCGAACATGGTCATGTGCCGGGTCTCCTCGGCCAGTTCGGCGAGTTCGTAGTGCACGTGCTTGCTGGTCGGGTCCTGCTTGTAGGCCATCCGCAGCAGCAGCTGGTTGAGGATGTTCTCGAACCAGATGCCCACGCTGACGGTGTTCATCATCTCCTGGCGGGACAGCTCCACGCGCTGCTCGTGGGTCATCTCGTCCCACATCCTGGTGCCGTAGAGCGACACCAGGTTCGGTGGGATGAAGAACTTGCCCTCGGCCAGCGGGGCGTCCCAGTCGATGTCGACCTCGGGGTCGTAGAACTTGCGAGCCGTGCCGTTCAGCAGGCGCTGAGCGGTCGTCTCGCGGTCGCCCACTCTCAGCTGCTCAGCCATCGGACCTCCACGTCGCGCCGGTGCAACATCTGGACCAATGTAACAATGAACGTCAGTTTGTAAAGTAGTAAGCTCACCCGCATGCGGGACGACACCCTGGACGCCGATCTGCTCAGGCGCGCGCTGGACACCGACGTGCCCGGTGACGACGTGACCGAGCGGATCATGGGTGCCGCGCTGCAACAGGCCGAGGACTTCGGGCTGCGCCGCTTCACCATCGACGAGGTGGCCAGGCGCGTGCGGCTGTCCAGGGTGACGATCTACCGGTACTTCCCCAAGAAGGACCAGCTGCTCGACGCCCTGCTGATGCGGGAGCTGAACCGGTTCCTGACCAAGGTCGAGGCGGTCATCGCCAAGCAGCCGACGCCGGAGGCCAAACTGGTCGAGGGCCTGGCGTTCGCGCTGACGTTCCTGCGCGGCCACCGGCTGCTCAACCGGTTGCTGCGCACCGAGCCCGAACTGATCCTGCCGCACCTGACCACCGGGGCCGGCACCCTGATCGCCGCCGCGCGGGCCTGGCTGGCCGGGCACATCCGCGCCGAGATCGCCGCCAACCGCGTGTCACTGCCCGGCGAGGACATCGACAGCGCCGCCGAACTCCTCGTCCGCACAGTGATCTCGCTGGTGATCACGCCGGACACGGTGCTGCCGGTCGACTCGCCCGAAGGGCGCCAGCGACTCGCCGACCTCTACCTCACGCCGGTGGTCCGCTCGCTGCGTCCCAGCTCCTGAGCCCGTGACCGGTTGTCCGGCGCCGATGTGGTTGCCGGACAACGGGCTGTCGGACAACCTGGTCGGCGGACCGAACGGGGGACGGGATGCCGCGACCAGAGCGCGATCTGAATCCGGACGCGGGCGAGGTGCAGAAGTTCGCGTACGAGTTGCGCGAACTGAGGCAGCAGGCCGGGGCCACGCCCTACCGGCAACTGGCCCAGCTGGCGCACTTCTCGGCGACGACGCTGGCCGACGCGGCCGGTGGCCGTAGATTGCCGAGCCTGGCCGTCGCGCTGGCGTACGTGCGGGCATGCGGTGGCGACGAATCGCTGTGGGAAGCACGCTGGCGGGAAGCCGCGTACACGCCGGAGGAACTCGAACCGGCCGCATCGGCGCCCTACGTCGGCCTGGGTTGCTTCCAGACCCGCGACGCCGACCGGTTCTTCGGCCGGAGCCGCGCAGTCGGTGAACTCCACGCGCTCGTCAGCCGCCGGCGCCTGACCGCGGTGGTCGGCGCGTCCGGATGCGGCAAGTCGTCGCTGCTGCGGGCCGGACTGCTCGGCAGGACCGAAGGCCCCGCGACAGTCCTGACCCCACGAGCCGACCCGATCCAGGAGTGCTCGGTCCACCTGGCCGCGTTGACCGGCGGATCCGCGGCGTCGTGGCGCGACGACCTCGCCGCCGACCCGGCCAACCTGCACCTGCGGGCCAAACAGGCGATGGCACGCGACGACGGCGACCTGCTGCTGGTCATCGACCAGTTCGAGGAAGTCGTGACGCTGTGCACCGAGCAACAGCGCGCCTGGCTGACCGAGGCTGTGCTGCACGCGGCACAGGCCGAGGACAGCCGGGTCCGGGCCGTCCTCGGGATCCGGGCGGACTTCTACGGCCACGGCCTGCTGCGCCCGGAACTGGCCGAAGCGCTGCGCGGCGGGCACATCCTGCTCGGCCCGATGTCACCGAGCGAACTGCGCGAGGCGATCACCGCGCCCGCTGTGCGCGGCGGCTACCAGGTGGAGACGGACCTGGTAGCCCGGATAGTGGCGGACGGTGTCGGCCAGCCCGGAGCGCTGCCGCTCGTGTCGCACGCGCTGGCGGAAACGTGGCGCCGGCGGCAAGGCATGACGCTGACACTGGCCGGGTACGAAGCCGCGGGCGGCGTGCAGCACGCCCTCGCGCGCACCGCGGAGAACGTCTACACGACGCTGGCTCCCGCCCAGCAGGCAGTGGCACGAGAGCTGTTCCTGCGGCTGATCGCGCTGGGGGAGGGCACGCAGGACACCAAGCGCCGCGTCGAGCTCGCCGACGATCCGGGCGTGACGGCTGTGGTCGAGAAGCTGACCGGCGCACGGCTGCTCGTCGTCGACCACGGCGGTGTGGAACTGATCCACGAGGCGTTGATCCAGCACTGGCCCCGGTTGCGCGGGTGGCTGGCGGAAGACCGCGAGGACCTCCGCGTCTACCGCCACGTCGTCGACGCCACGGCGAGCTGGCGTGCGTTGGGCTGTGACCCCGGCAGCCTCTACCGAGGTGCGCGCCTGGAACTGGCGCGTGAATGGCTGACCAGGGCGCCGGGCATGGTGACGTCCCACGAGCGGGAGTTCCTCGAGGCCAGTGTCGCCGTGCAGGCCCGAGACCAGCTGGACACGCAGCGCCGCCACCGCCAACTGCGCTGGCTCGCCGCGGGATTGGCCGTCCTGCTGCTGGTGACGGCCGTCGCGTTGGTCGTGGCCGCGCGTCAACGCGACGAAGCCGTGCTGAAGGGAAAGATCGCGGTGTCCCAGCGACTGGCCACGGAAGCCAGGGAGGACTCGGCCAGTGACACCGGCAAGGCGATCAGGCTGAGCCTCGACGCGTTCACCGAGCACCAGGGCGAGGAATCCAGGAGCAGCCTGCTCAGCATCGCCGCGCACCCGAACCACCACGGCAGGATCCGGCAGCCGGGCGAATGGGGGTCGACCGGCATCGCGGTCAGCCCGGACGGTGCGCTGCTCGCCTCCCCCGAGGGCAACCAGGTCACGCTCCGGGACACCCGCACTGCCAAGCAGGTGGGCACGTTCGCGTTACCCAACAGCGGTTACGGCTGGACGAGCAAGCTGGTGTTCGGTCCGGACGGCAGGACGCTCGTCGGGTCGAGCAGCGATTCGTACTGGCGGGACCTGGTCGTCTGGGACGTCGTTCAGCGCCGGGCGCTCACGCACCACCGCCACCGCGAAATCCGCGCCGACAAGCAGGTCACGGCGTTCAGCGCGGACACGAGCATGTTCGCTACGTCCACCAGCCGGGCGATCACGGTGCTGGAACTGGGACGCGGGACCGTCGTGGCCACACTCCAGGGCGTGCTCAGCGTCTCGGCGTTGAGCTTCAGCCCGGACCGCCGCCTGCTCGCGTCCCTGAGCGAGGACAGCATCGTGCTGTGGGACCTGCGTACCGCTGCCCCTGCCGTCACGATCCCCGTCGACCACAACTCGGTCAGCGCAGTGGCGTTCAGCCCGGACGGCCGGACCCTGGCGACAGCCGGCGCGAACGGCGTCATCACCTTGCTGGACACGGCCAGCGGTGCCCGCCAGGCCACGCTGACGCGGCACAACGACGCGGTGCAGGCGATGGCGTTCGACGGCAGCGGGCAGACCCTGGCGTCGACCGGTGGCAACGCAGTCGTCCTGTGGGACGTACCGCGTCGTGAACACCTGGTGGAATTGCCCACTTCGGAACCAATCGGTCCGCACGACATCGCGATGAGCCACGACGGCAGCACCATCGCCCACGCGACCAGAGGATCCGTGCTGCTGTGGGATCGGCGGCGCCTTCCCTTGCTCGGCACGCCGGACAGCCCCGACCTGCGGTACTGGCGCGTCGCCATCCGCGCGGATGGCCGCGGTGTGGTCGCTGCGCCCGACAACGGGCCCGTCATGGCATGGGACGACCAGCGGCGTCTGATCACCGCTGCCCCGGCCGTGTCGTCCACCCGCATGTGGCAGAACGTCCTCAGCCCCGACGGCCACCGGACCGCCGACCTGAGCGACAACCACTTGATCGTCGTGTCCGGCACGGCCAGCGGGGAACGGATCACCGAACTCCCGCAGCCGCCGACGGAACCGCCGGTCGCGGCGGCGTTCAGCCCGGACGGGACCAAGCTGGCCGTCGCCTACAAGCCGATGGCTGTCGTCGTCTGGGATCTGGCCACCCGGCAACGGACAGCCGAGTTCGTCGTCGGATTCGCCGGCACGCTGAGATTCACCGCCGACAGCACGAAGATCGTGGCGTCGAGCCATTCGAGTGCGGCGGTCGAGGTGTGGGACCTGCACGGCCACCGGCAGGTCTTCCACGTGGACAGCGCCGGTCCCGGCGAGGCGAGCGCCGACGGGAGCCTGTTCGTCACGCCGGAAGCCGACGGGCGGCTCACCTTCTGGGATGTGTTGCGCGGCTGGCCGATCGCCACCGCGGCCGGGCACACGGGCAACGTCAACGCCATGTCGCTGAGCCCGGACGGCCGTCTGCTGGCCACCGCGGGGCAGGACAGGAGAATCATCCTGTGGGACACCGCGACCCGGACCAGGTGGGCGACGCTGACCGGGCACACCCAGGCGATCCAGGCGATCGGGTGGAGTGTGGACAGCCGGACACTCGCGTCGCTGGGCAGCGACCGCACCATCAGGCTGTGGACCGTCGACACCGACCAGGCCGTCAAGCAGTTGTGCGGTTCGCATGGCCGTTACGACCGTCCGGCAACGGAAATCGAGCCCGCGGTCTGCCGGTGACCGCCGGACCCCGGGTCACTTCCGGGCGGCTCGCCACAATCCCAGCGGCGCGACCACGATCAGCAGGACCGCGGGCGCCAGGAACCCGGCGGCCGGAAGCACTTGGTACACCGGGGTGAACACCGGCGGGGACAGCGCGCCGCCGAAGAACCGTCCAGCTTGGACAACGGACACCGCGCCGGCCCGGTTGTCCCCGTCGCCGGACAACATGAGCGCGTTCAGGCTGACGATCAGCAGCTGAGCCGCCATGCCACCGACTGCCCACAGCGCGGCCATGGCCACGATCGACGGCACCAGACCGATGCCCGCCACGACGACGGCTCCGCTGACCGCCCCGATCGCGGCTGCCTTGCGCGCGCCGATCCGGTCGATGGCGTGCCCGAGGAAACGCGCGCTGATGATGCCCATCACGCCGAAGCCCGTCAGCAACAGTCCGCGTTCACTGGCGCCGAGCTCGAAGACCTCCTCCGCCCGCAGCGCGACCATGAACGACAGGCCGCCCAGACTGGCCCACGCCACCAACGCCACGAGCGCCGTCCACAGTGTGACCGGCTGCCACGCCGCGCGCAGCCGCACCTGCTCGCGAGGTTTCGCGTTGCCCGGAATCCCTGCCACGGCAAGCAGAGCCGCCACTCCGGCGACCGTCCAGAACGCCCACGTCCAGTGCACCTCGGCGGCGAGCCCGCCGACCAGTGGGGCGCTCGTCTGACCCACCGCCTGCAGCGACGAGAACAACCCCAACGCGCGCCCGAGCCGCTCCGGTGGCGTCGCCGCAGCGACGGCCGCCAGCAACAACGGCGTCGTGAACGCGTTCGCGGCACCTTGAACCGCCCGCGCGGCCAGGAAAAGCCCGAAACTGCCGGACAACGCGCACACCGCCGACGCGGCCACGTAGACGACATACGCCACGCGTACCGCCCGTTCAGGCCCCCACCGGGCGCCCAGCGTCCCCGAGAACAGCATCAGGACTGCGAACGGGACCAAATACGCCGTCAGCGACACCGACGCGGTCTGCGCCGACACGCCGAACTGCGCACCCAGCTCGGGCAGCATCGTCGTCGTGACACCACCCGCGAACGGCCCGATGAAGCCGCCCGCGTACAAAGCCGCCGCGCGGCCGTGGAATCCCCGCTTCATGCGTTACGCCGTCAACTCCTGCTCCAGCCACGTCTTGCGGCGGGTGCGTGCGGTCAGGCGGTGCCCTTCGAGCAGTTCGGTCATCCGGGCCGCCGCCACCTCGACGGCTGCTTCGGCGTCGGATCCGATGTCCTCGAGGAACCGGCACACGATGTCCCCGCCGCTGTCCTGCGCCCAGCCGCCCACGATCCGGCCGTCCCACCACAGCGAGGGACCGATGTTGCCGACGTTGTCGAACAGCTTCGGGCCGTGCTCACCCAGGTACCAGTGCCGCTGCTGCCAGCCCATCGGGGTCGGGTCCAGCGCGGGCAGCAGCGCCGCCCACGGTTCGGTCCCCGGCGGGGCGTCCAGGTCGTCGGCGAGCACGACGCCGGGGCCGGTGTCGAGTTCGACCTCGGCCGGGCGTATCTCCGCCAGCGCGCGCTTGACCTGCGTCTTGGTCCAGCCGGTCCACCACTGCAGGTCTTGCGGCCTGGCCGGCCCGTACGCGGCGAGCCACCGGCGCGACAGCTCCACCTCGGCGTCCGGGGTGGACCACTGGTCGAGCCCGTCCGGCGTCCACGACGTCGTCGGGGACCAGCTGTGCTGGTGCGACGCCCACGTTCCCCGCGGACGGCCGCGGACCACGCGGCCTTCGGCGCCGAGCAGGAGCATCAGCCTGCTGACGACGTTCTGCCGCCCCTCGTAGTCCTTACCCCTGGCCAGCACGATCTGCGTGCGCAGGCGCGGGTCGTCGCCCGCCAGTTCGGCGGCGGTCGCCGAACCCCGCGCGAGCAGCGCCTGCAGCGCCACGTCCGAGACTTCCGCGAGCCAGCCTTCGACGTCATCGCCGACGCCGGTCTCGGTGAGCATCGCGATCAGCTTGCGCCGCTCCTTCGCGGCGACACCACGCGAACACGCCGCCTGGATCAGCGGGGCGACCTCGAGCGACGCGACGAACACCGTGCGGCGCATGCCAAGCAGGCGGATCAACGTCCGGTCCTCGTACAGCGCGTGTTCGACCGTGCGGAGGTCTCCGCCGGTCATCCGGATCAAGGCGCTCAAGTAGACACTGGACGGGTCCGTGCTGTGCAGCGCGACGAGGCTGTCGGCGACCTGGATCGGGGTGCCGGCTCTCGCTGTGGCCGCGAGCCGGTGCCGTTGCCCCAGCCTCGCCCGCCGTTCGGCCACGTCGATCCGACGTCCCATGATCTCCCCCCGAGCGCTGCGAGTCGCGTGTGATCACCCTATCCCGGACCACCGGCGAGAGACTGTGGCAAACTGTCCAGGAGTAGACAGTTTGTCCAAAGGTGGAGGTGGAGCGGTTGAGTGACTCGGCGCACACGGCGGACGCGGTGTTCGCGGCGCTGACGCCGGTGATCGACGGCATCGCGGCGACGTTCGGCCGCAGCTGCGAGGTCGTGCTGCACGACTACCGCCACCCCGAGCGGTCCGTGGTCGCGGTCGCCGGTTCGGTCACCGGCCGGGACGCCGGGGACGCGATGAGCGAGATCGGCCTGCGGGTCCTGGCGGCGGGCCAGGACGCCCGCAACGAGGTCGGCTACCTCACCCGGACCGAGGACGGCCGCGTGATCAGGTCGTCCACGCTGCCGCTGCGTGATCTGGACGGGACGTTGATCGGCGCGCTGTGCGTCAACGTCGACCTGTCCGCCATCAACCGCGCCGCCGGGGTGCTGTCGGACCTGCTCGGCCTGTCCGCACCGGACCTCGCGGCCACGCCGCACATGCCGACGACGAACTTCTCCGGCGACGTGGACCAGGTGGTGGACTCCCTGGTCGAACGAGCCGAACGGGCCTGCGCGGTACCGGTGACGGCGCTGGACCGCGAGCAGCGGCTGGAGCTCGTCCGGTCGTTGCATGACGCGGGCGTGTTCGCGCTGCGTGGCGCGCCGGCGCGAGTGGCCAAACGCCTCGGTGTCTCCCGTGCCGGGCTCTACAACGACCTCGCCATCCTCAAGAACGAAAGCGGGCAACCGTGACCACCGTGATGACCGAGGCCGAGTCGGCCGGGCTGATCGACGAGGAGCTGGCGCTGACGGCGGCGCGGGAAGCGTTCCTCGCCACCAGGACCGGAACCGCGTTCCCCGTCGTGCTGGGACACACGGGTGCCAACCGGTTCACGGTGAAGTCCGGCACGGCAGGCGATCTGGTCGGCGTGAAGATCGGCAGCTACTGGCCGGGCAACGACGAAGCGGGAATTCCCCGCCACAGCTCGGCCATCGTGTTGCTCGACCCGGGCACCGGGCGGCTGGCCGCGGTCGTCGAGGCTGCCGCCGCCAACGCGTATCGCACCGCTGCCGCCGACGCGCTCGCCGTGGACACGCTGGCCCGGCCCGATGCCCGCACCCTGACCGTGGTCGGCACAGGACACCAAGCGCTGTACGAGGTGCGGGCGGTCGCTCGTGTACGTCCTGTTCGGAGAGTCCTGGTCGTCGGCCGTCGTTCCGACGCCGCGCACGCGTTCGCGAAGGACGTGACCGCCCAGACTGGACTGCCGGCGGAACCCGCCGACGCGCGGACGGCGATCGCTGAAGCGGATGTCGTTGTCACAGCGACAACCGCGACTCAGCCGCTGTTCGACGCTGACTGGGTCACGCCCGGCACCCACGTCTCGGCGATGGGCGCTGACCGTGTCGGCAAACAGGAACTGCCACCCGCGCTGTACGGCCGGTCGCTGCTGTTCTGCGATCTTCCGGAGCAGTCGCGTGCCGTCGGCGAGTTCCAGCACGCCACCGGGGCCGTGCTGACCCCGTTGGCGGCGGTGCTCGCCGGTGCTGCCGAAGGCCGTCGGTCGATCGAGGACATCACGGTGTTCGACAGTTCCGGGTTCGCCCTGCAAGACCTCACGCTCGCCGCCGCGCTCCTGCGGCGCCGCGCCGCCGTCGCCGGTCAGGAGGCCCACCGGTGACCACACTGGACAACCCCGGCACCCCGTTCGCCGTCCTGGACACCACCCGGCTCGAGCGCAACATCGCCAGACTGCGCGATCACCTCGGCTCGCTGGGCGTCCCGCTGCGGTTGCACGTGAAGACGTCGAAGTCCGTCGAGGTCGCGAACCGCGTGCACGGCTCCAGCGGCGGGCCGGTCACCGTGTCGACGCTCGCCGAGGCCGAACACTTCGCCGACGCCGGTTACCGCGACATCCTGTACGCGGTCGGGATCGACCCGCACAAGCTGCCTCGCGTCGCCGCGCTGATCGATCGTGGTGTCACGGTGACGGTTCTGCTGGACAGCGTTGCCCAGGCGCACGCGCTTCGGCGGTTCGCGCAGGAGGAAGGCGTCGCTGTTTCCGCGTTGATCGAGGTGGACTGCGACGGCCATCGCGGTGGCGTCGCGCCGGACGACCCCGCTCTCATCGACATCGGCAAGGTACTGGCGGACCGCGGTCAGCTGGCCGGGGTTCTCACGCACGCGGGCGAGTCCTACTTCGCTTGCACCGCGGATGCTTTGCGGCTGGCGGCGCGTGCGGAACGCGATGTCGCCGTGGCCGCGGCGGAGGCGTTGCGGGCGGAAGGTCTGCCGTGCCCGGTGGTCAGCGCCGGGTCGACCCCCACCGCTCACGCCGCGACCGATCTGACTGGTGTCACTGAGGTTCGTGCGGGCAACTACGTGTTCTTCGATCTGGTGATGGCAGGTGTCGGGGTGTGCGCCATCGACGACATCGCACTGTCGGTGGTCGTCACGGTGATCGGGCACCAGCCCGCGAAAGGGTGGATCCTCACTGACGGCGGCTGGATGGCCACCTCACGGGATCGCGGCACGGCGGTGCAGGCGGTCGACCAGGGTTACGGGCTCGTCGCCGACCTCACCGGGAACCTCATCCCGGGCCTGGTCATGACCGGCGCCAGCCAGGAACACGGCATCCTGGCCGTCCGCACCGGTCCTGTTGCCGACATTCCACTCGGGACACGTCTGCGCATCCTGCCCAACCACGCCTGCGCCACTGCCGCCCAGTACAGCCGGTACCACGTCGTCGCCAGTGCGGCCGCCGCCACCGAGGTGGCGGCGATCTGGCCGCGTCACAACGGTTGGTGACGCCGGTCAGCCGGTCAGCCCGGCCGCGGTTTGAGTGAGGTGCTGAGCCAGTAGGCCGGCTGCCTCGCCGGCGTCACGGGCCAGCGCCGCTTCCTCCAGGCGCTGGTGTTCTTCGATGCCGTCCCGGTGGGGATCGCGGTGCGTCGACCAACGGCGGGCCAGTTCGCTCGCCGACCACACGCGGTCGATCGTTTCCAGCAGAACCGGGTTGCCGCACGCTTCCAGCAGGGTGTGGTGGAAGATCCTGTGCGCCTCGGACCACTCCTCGGTGTAGTACTCGCCGTCCTGTGCGAACGGGGGCGTGCGGCTCAGGCGGTGGTGGGCTGCCCGCACACGGGCCTCCCAGTCGACGTCGCCGCGTTCGACGGACATGCGCAGCACCACCGGTTCGATCGTGCGGCGGGCCTGAGAGGAAACGTCGTGTCGAACGCCAACCCCTTCGCCCGTCTCCCGAGGCCGCACGCGTCACCGTCACCAGCACCGCCGTGGAAGACGGCGGCGCCTGGGCGCCGGAACAGCTGTCCGGCAAGGACATCTCCCCGCAGCTGGCGTGGACCGATGCCCCGGACGGCACCAAGAGCTACGCCGCCACCGTCTACGACGCCGATGCCCCCACCGGGTCCGGCTTCTGGCACTGTGCCGTCGCGGGCATCCCCGCCACCGTCACCGAACTGCCCGAGGGCGCCGGTGACGACACCGGTTCCGGTCTGCCCGACGGCGCCTGCCCACTGCCCAGCGACGCCCGCGTGACCCGTTTCCTCGGCGCCGCGCCGCCCGCGGGCCACGGACCGCACCGCTACTTCGTCGTGGTGCACGCGCTCGACGTCGAGTCCATCGGTGTGCCGGCCGACGCCACCCGGGCGTTGCTCGGATTCACCATGACCGGCCACATCCTCGGCCGCGCGGTGCTGGTCGCCACCGCCGAAACCCCGGCATGACCAGGCCGGGGCCGGATACAGTGTGGATCATGGATGGCAGTCCCGGACCGGCGTTCAGCCACTTCGCCACCACCCGGCACGAGAACTGGACGATCATCGGCGTCGCGGATTCGGCGGACGGCCCCGGTGTGCGGTCGGTCGAGATCTTCCAAGGCCCGGATCACGACGAACCGCGCCTGGTGCTCGCGCCCGAGGAAGTGCCCCAGTTCGTCGCGGGCCTCATCGCCACGGTCATGCCCGGCGACCTGACCGCGCCCGAGGACTGACCCCGCCCCGGCCCAGTTCGTGAGCAGGCTGCCCGCCGAGCACTACATCCCCGAACCGGACGTGCCGGTCGACGTCCGGATCGCGGGGTCCCCGCGGCCCGCTGCCAGCGCACGGCGATCGAACTTGCCGTTGACGTTGAGGGGCAACGCATCGCGGTGGTGGTAGCGCCGGGGCACCATGTGGATCGGCAGCTGTTCGCGCAGCAGCCGGGTCAGCTCCCGGCAGCGACCGGTGAGCCGGTGTGAACGCGACGAGCTCGCTCTCGCCCGGCCGCGCCACGGCGATCACGACGACGTCGG
Source organism: Kibdelosporangium phytohabitans (assembly GCF_001302585.1). Lineage (GTDB taxonomy): Bacteria > Actinomycetota > Actinomycetes > Mycobacteriales > Pseudonocardiaceae > Kibdelosporangium > Kibdelosporangium phytohabitans. The sequence goes on from NZ_CP012752.1 coordinate 5,173,318, forward strand.
CCACCGCCGGGTGTTTCCTGATCATCGCTTCGATCTCGCCGAGTTCCACGCGGCAGCCCCGGATCTTGACCTGGTTGTCCACGCGGCCGAGGTGCTGGGTGCCGCGTACCGCTGGCCGTGGCCCGACGCACAGTGCCGTCCGGGCTCGCCGCGGCGGTCATCGCGTCCGTTCCGCTGTCGGTGATCCCGTTGCGCGCTGTGTTCCAGGAGAAAGTGCCCGGATCGGCCCCAGGCAGGGCTCGTCGTGGGCTTCATCGGCGTGCTGCTGCTGGTACTGCCCAGCGGCCTCAACGGTCCGGTCGCGCTGATCGGGCTCGTGCTGCTGGTCGCCGCGGCGATGTCGGAGGCGGTGGCGCGTTCTTCACGCCTCCGGCTGCGGCATCCGCCGGACGTGCTGACCACCGCCGCGTTGCAGATGCTCGTCGCCGGGGGACTGCTGGCCGTCGCCGCGGTGGTGGCCGGTGAACCGTGCCACCCCGGGGAGTGGTCGACGGACTCGTTGCCGGGGCTGCTGTACTTGATCGGTCCCGGTTCGCTGGTGGCCTGCGTGTCCCTGGTGTGGTTGCTCGGCAACGTCCCGGTCTGGCTCGCGACGACGTACGCCTGCGCCAACCCGGCGGTCGCGCTGCTGCTCGGCTGGTTCCTGCTGGACGAAAGCCTGCCGGCGACCACGATCGCCGGGGCGGCGCTCGTGGTCCTGTCCGTGGTCGTGGTGACCGCCGCGGACAAGTCGCACTCGTCGTCGTGACCGGTTATGGTGGAAGGAGTCCCCGGGTCCAACAGTGTGGCTCTTTCCCGTGCTTCTGAAGGGTAAGGAGCTGCGGTGACGCGTCATACTCCGCGCAATCCCGATGTTCCGTCCGCTGTCGCCGTGTCCGCGTCCCGCATGCGGCTCACAGCCGACTGGTGCCCGGACCAGATCTGGCTGGTGCGCGTGGGCGGCGAGCTCGACGCGGACGCGAGCCGCGCGTTCGACCACTACCTGCGCGCCCGGCTTCCCCCGCGGGCCACGCACGTCGTGGTCGATCTCGGGCAGGTCGAGTCGCTCGGCGCACGCGCGGTCCGCACCCTGGTCGAACACACCCGGCGGCTCGCACCACACGGCCGCGTGCTGCTGACAGTCGCGTCGAACCCCTACGTGCGGCGAGTTGTGGGCACGGAACAGGCCGCCGCGAGCCTCAACCTGTACCAACGATTGCCGTTGGCGCTCGCGGCCTGCAAGGCACCGGCCGAAACGCTTGCGGATCAACCACTGCCCGCGTCCGGTGCGACCCGCGACGAGCTGGCCGAACTGCGTCAGGAGGTCCTCGGCTTGCGCGCCGCGCTGCGCGCCCAGCCGGCGGTGGCCCGAGCGGTCGGCGTGGTGCAGGAACGCTACGGGCTGCCCGATTCCGGCTCCGCGTACGGCATCCTGCGTGACAGTGCGGAACGGCACGACCTCCGCGTCTACACGCTCGCCAGGTCCTTGCTGTGCACGCCGATGCCCCAAGGCGACGTCTGGTTCCCGGGCCGCACCCGCCGACCAGCGCCGTCCCTGTCGTTCGTCCAGCAGCATCCCGATCACAAGAAGAACCGCGGCACTGTGCTGAGTTCGTTGCTGGAGGCCGCGTCGCACTACATGCGCGCGCCGATGGCCGCCGTCCACCTGGTGGACCCACCGGGCGAAACCCTGCGACTGGAGCACTCCACCGCCATGCCACCGGCACTGGCGGATCACCTCGCCGGTGTCGACGCGCCGGGTGCCGCGCACGCCGGTGCCGTCATCCCGGATCTCATGGCTGGACGGGAACTGCTCGACGCCGGTATCCGGTCATCGTGGAGCACGCCACTGTTGACAGCCGACGACCACCTGCTCGGGCTGGTGACCGTGTACCACTCTGAGCGCACCGCGAAGTCCCCCCGGCCGCGGGCCGCCCGGCTCGACCACGCCGCGACCGAAGTCGCGGCGTGGCTGGAGTGGCACCGCCGGACGGTCGTGCCGGACGCACTGGAAGACGTGCACGAGCGCGCGTCAGGCCGGAACCGCTGACGTGGCACTGTCCGGCCACATGGGACGATCACCGCGTCCTACGGCGCGGGCGTCGACCCGGTCGCACGGGCACCTGCCCGCCTGGGCTCGGTGGTGTCCGGCCGATCGAAGCCGGGGCTCGGCTAGTCTTTCCCGGTGGCGGACGATGACCGGCGAGCAGAGGACCAGCTGCTCCGCATCGAACGAGTGACCGATTCGGCGCTCTCCCATCTCGACTTGGAGAAGTTCCTCGCCGAGTTGCTCGTGCGCGTCCAGGAACAGCTCGCCGCGGACACCGCGACCGTGCTGCTGCACGACAACGCCTCCGGCCAGCTGGTGGCGACCGCGACAGCCGGGTTCGACGAGGAGATCCGCCAGGGCGTGCGCGTCCCGGTCGGTGCCGGTTTCGCCGGCCGCGTGGCCGCGGACCGCGAACCCGTCGTGATCGAGCACGTCGACGCGTCGACCGTGGTCAACCCGCTGCTGTGGGAGAAAGGCCTGCGCACCCTGCTGGGCGTGCCGATGGTGTCGGCCGGGCAGTTGATCGGTGTCCTGCACGTCGGCACGATCGCCGAACGGAAGTTCACCGAGCACGACATCCACCTGCTGCAGGTGGCCGCGGACCGGATGGCACTGGCCACCCAGGCCCAGGTGGCACGGACCGAACGGGCGACCGCGACGGCTTTGCAGCGCAGCCTGCTGCCCACCCGGCTGCCGCGCATGCCCGGTGTCGAGTTCGCCGCGCGCTACGTGCCCGGGGCCGACATGCGAGTCGGCGGCGACTGGTACGACGTGTTCTCGCTGCCCGACGGTCGCTGGGGCGTCGTGATGGGTGACGTCGTCGGGCACGGATTGCCCGCGGCGGTGGTGATGGGGCGGCTCAGGAGCGCGCTGCGGTCGTACGCGTTGCTCGATGCCGACCCCGCGGACGTGCTGGAGAAGCTCAACCGCAAAGCCATGCACTTCGAGCCCGGTGCGATGGCGACTGTGCTGTACGCGGTGATCGAACCCGCTGCCGATCGGATCCGCATCTCACTGGCTGGGCATCCGCCGCCCGCGTTCGTGAGCCCTGATGAGCCGGGACGGCTGGTGGATCTGCCCGCGGATCCGCCGATCGGTGTCCGGTACGACGAGCCGCGCGCGTCCAGCGTGGTGGAACTGCCGCCGAGCGCGGTGCTGTGCTTCTACACCGACGGACTCGTCGAACGGCGTACGTGGACGCTGGACAGCGGTCTGGACCTGTTGTGCGCCGCGGTCGAAGCCGGCCCGGCCGAAGTGGTCACCGCGAAGATCATGTCGGTGCTGACCGAGGTGTCCCCGCCGGAGGACGACATCGCGCTGCTGGTCATGCGCCACTTGCCGGAAGGCGGCTGAGCCACCTGGAGCAGGCGGATCAGGACGCGAACCGCCTCCGGTCACGCACCGAGGCCAAAGGGGCGCCGGCGTCCTGGTGGCCGAGAAGCTCGAGCAGCAGGCCCTCGGTGCTCGACCACGGGCAGATCTGCGCGGAGTCGTGACCGGTGGCGACGAGCATCGCCTCCGCCACCACGGCACCGGCCAGCGACTGCCGTGCGCGGTGCCGGGAAATGCCCGGCAGTTCGGCGCGTTCGGCCGCGGTCAGGTCGGCCAGCCGGGGGATCCACTTCCGCAGATCGGTCAGCCGGAGGTGCCGTGCCACGAACGGTCCCTCGCGCTGCGGCCGCGCACCGGCGAGTCGCGCCAGTTGCTGCATCACCTTCGAGCAGCCGATGGCCGTCCCGCTCACGTCCGTCCCGCTCAGCGCGACACGCACGTTCTCGGCGGTCTGGGCCCGGATGTCCGCCAGCGGCATGGTGTTGTCCACGCCTGACTGCGTGAGTGTCCGTGCGCCAAAGGGAAGCGAGATGGCCGCGTGCGGCCGGGTGCCGCTGCCCGCGGCGATCTCGGCGGTGCCACCGCCCACATCGAGCACTGTCAGCGGGCCCGCGGCATGACCGAACCAGTGCCGTGCGGCCACATATGACAGATGGGCTTCCCGTTCACCGGCAAAGGTCGCCAAGTGGACGCCGGTCTGCTGGGCGATATGCCGGATCGCCTGACTGCTGTTGGCCGCGTCCCTGATCGACGACGTCGCGAACGCCACCAGTTCGATGTCCTGCGGCATCACCCGCAGGACATCACTGACAGCCCGGATGATCTGGTCGACGCCGTCACGGGTGAGCCGTCCGTTCGTGTCGTACGCGCGGTCGAGTCTCAGTCGGGCTTTGCGCTCGAAGGACGGTCTCAGCGGGGAACTGCCGGTTCTGTCGACGACCATCAGGCGTGCGCTGAAACACCCCACGTCGAGAACGCCAACCTGTCCCGCTGATCCCCGCATCCGTCACCTCATTCGTTCAGATCGGACATAATACCTACCCCGATCTGCCAGGAGGAAACCAGATTCAACGTGGTCAGCGCGGCACAGCGGCCGGATCCGCGGCATTGTGCGGTGAATCCAGCGCTGGTGGACGCTCGCGCCGGTGTGCGAACCATGTTGATGGGCGGCATAAGTGTGGCCACTCCCGGGTGGGAGCGGCCACGTTGAGGCGGTGCTGTCCGGTGAACTCAGAAGATTCAGAAGATGACGTCGGAGCAGCTGTAGAAGGCCTCCGCGCTGTCGGGCAACTGGCGCTGCCAGATCGCGTAGATCAGGTGCCTGCCGGACTTGCCCGCCGGGATCTGCGCGTTCAACTGGTAGGCGCCACCGGACACCGGCGGGTTCATCTGGCGGTAGAACGGGGTGGGCTCCAGATCCGACCAGCGCAACAACTTCGTGGGGTCGTAGCCGTCCCTGGTGACGTACAACTCCCACAGGCCCGGGTGCGCGGCGGTGTAGGCGTAGCGGAACGTGAACGCGCCGCCGGTGGGCAGTTTGGTGGCGACCCAGTCCGCCCGTGCCAGGTCGAAGCCCTGGTACTTGGCCCGTCCGGCGCTGCACAGCTTGCCGTCCGGGATGAGCTGCCGGTGCTTGCCGTTGGCGTTGGGCAGGTTGACCTCGTCCCAGTCGTACACGACCCAGCTGTCGCCGACCGCGACGGCCGCCTTGCACGCCGCGGACTTGGGCGTCTCCGGGTTCTCCCGCCAGCAGTTGTAGATGCGGCTGGTGGGGTTGCTCATCGAACCGTGTGCCAGCGCGGGCGTGACCGGCACCAGCAAGCTCCAGAGCACGCTGCCGATGCCGCACAGGGCGGCCACGGCGGCGGATCGTGGCTTGAGCATGGAATCTCCTCAGTGGCAGGGTTTCCGGGCTTTGCCGCCGGTGGCACGGCAACGCCCGACTGAGTGCGCCTCCAGTATCGATTGGTCTAGTCCATACGGCTAGATACGGATGGCTCATAACGCTGGCTGCTTGGGTCGCGGCGGTGTTGTGGCCAGAAGCGAAGTGATCGGAGGAATATCGCGGTCAAACCCGCTGCCCCAGATCATCTGGGAGCGATTTCGCCGAGTTCGTACCGGCGTCAAGCGAAAGGCGAATGTTTTCATAACGGTGATTGTCTGCTTGGATCCGATGTATGGCGAGGAAGCTGCTGACACTGGTGATCGCTGCGGTGCTGGTCGCGACCGTGCTGCCCAGCACCGCCGCCGGGCACCAGTCGCGGGTACGGGGGATACCGGGCACCGCCGAGCTGAGTCCCGACGCGAAAACGGCGGCGTGGCAGCGGCTTCAGTTCGGCTTGTTCATCCACTGGGGAATTTACTCCGAGCTCGGCGGTGTGTGGCAGGGAAAACCGGTCACCAAGGGCTACAGCGAGCAGATCCGGATGTGGGCGAACATCCCCGAGGCCGACTACCGCACGGTGGCCAACGGGCTGCGGGCAGACCGGTTCGACCCGGCCGCCATCTGCGCACTGGCCAAGCAAGCGGGGATGCGCTACGTCGTCATCACCAGCAAACACCACGACGGCTTCGCCATGTTCGGCACGGCGACCACCGACTACGACATCGTGGACGCCACCGCGTACGGCAAGGACCCGGTGAAGCTCCTCGCCGACGAGTGCAGGCGGCAGGGGCTGGGTTTCGGCGTCTACTTCTCCTTGGTGGACTGGCATCAGGGCCACGCGTTCGACGGTGACAACAACAACCCCGTCCCGGCGTCGATGGAGCCGGTGATCGAGGGCCAGTTGCGTGAGCTGATGTCCGGCTACGGCGAGATCTCCGAGGTCTGGTTCGACATGTCCTCGCCGACACGGGCGCAGAGCGAGAAGTTCGCGGGCATCGTGCGCCGCCTGCAGCCGAAGGCCGCCGTCAACAGCCGGATCTGGAACAACACCGGTGACTTCCGGACGTTGGGGGACAACGAGATCCCGGCGGTCGCGCTGGACGGGACCTGGCAGACACCCGCGTCGATCTACCACGAGACATGGGGATACCGCAGCTGGCAGAAGCGCGAGGACCTGCCCGGCAAGATCCGCGACCTCGTCGTCGGCCTGGCCGGTGTGCGGGCCAGGGGCGGCAACTACCTGCTCAACATCGGCCCGCGCGGCGACGGGTCCGTCGTCGAGTTCGAAACCGATGTGCTGCGGGGGATCGGGGACTGGCAACGCCGCCACCCGGGAGCTGTGCTGGGTGCGTCGGCCACCAAGTTCGGCGGGCAACCGTGGGGCGAGGCGACGGTCAACGGCAAGGACCTGTACCTGCACGTGACGCACTGGCCCGCCACAGGCGAACTGCGCCTGCCGGGCCTCGCCACGGACGTCGTCCGGGTGGACGAGGACGGTGCGGGACGGCTGGACTGGCAGCGCGACGGCGACGATCTCGTCGTGCGGCTTCCCGCGCTGCCGCGGGACACGGTGCTGCCGGTCGTGAAGGTCCGGCTCGCGGGGGAGCTGCGGATCATTCCGCGCAACACCGTCACCGCCGACCGGGTGTGGCAGCTCGACAGCACGGATTTCGAGCAGGGCTACAGCTACGCCGACAACGGCAGCTACCCGACCACGCGGCGCACGGTGGTCCGGCAGACCGCCAACCTTGTCGCCGGGCGTCCCCAAGTCGCGTACGCGACGTTCCACGGTCAGGCCGAAAAGGACAGTCGGTACCGGGTGAGCCTCGGCGGGGTCGCACGAGTGGTGACCGGGGCGGCGCTGACCAGTCGCGCGATCGGCCCGTTCGTCGTGCTGCCACGGCAAGTCACGCCGTTGACGATCACGAAGGCCGCGCCTGCGCACCAAGGTGAACCACTGGGCCTCCGGCTGGACTCGGCAGTCGTGGCACGCTGAGCAATCTCAGCCGGTCGGGCAGGTGTCGTGATGCGGCAGCTCGGGAGCGAGCTGATCCCATTCCTCCGGCGTCAGGTTCCGCGCGACCGTGGCGCAGATGGTGTCCGCTACCCGTTCCTGGTCCGTGTCCCACAGGATCACGGTGCCGTTGGCGTCCGCGCTGGCCAGCGTGCTGCCGTCAGGACTGAACGCCACGGCCCGCACCGCGGTCATGTGCCCGGTGAGGCGAGCCCCGACCGTGCGGCGTTCGACATCCCACAGCACCACTGTGTCGTCCGCGCTGGTGTACGCGATGGTCTTGCCGTCCGGGCTGTACGCGAGACCGTGGAAGTACGCGTCCCTGTGGCCGGTGACGCGAGCGATCTGGGCGCCGGTGGCCACGTCCCACAGGATCACGGACTGGTCTGCGCTCGCGGAGGCGACGGTGCGGCCGTCGGGGCTGAACACCACAGTCCTGGCCCAACCGTTGTGACCGCGCAACTCGGCCTTGCGTGTCCGCGTCGCGATGTCCCACAGCGTCACCAGCTGGTTGTCGTGGTCACCCACGGCCAGCAGCCGCCCGTCGGGGCTGAACGCGACCCCGGTCGTCACCGCCCCGATGTCCAAGGTCGCGAGCCGCGTGCGGTTCGGCACGTCCCACAGGATCACGGTCTTGTCCACGCTCGCCGTCGCGGCCGTGCGCCCGTCAGGGCTGAGCGCCACGTCCATCACCCGTGAGGCGTGGCCCGGCAGTGTGACCGGTGTGGCGTCGATGCCGGGGTCCCACAGCTGCAAGGCGCTCGCACCTGTTGCGACGACGCTGCCGTAGGCGACCGCGTTGACCATTTCCGCGCCCTCGTCCCGGATACGGCGAGGCGCACGCGTGGCGACGTCCCACAGCACCGTCCGGCCGGGGCCGACCGCGGCGAGACTCCGGCTGTCCGGTGCGAACGCGAGGCCCAGTACCGCCTGACCCGGCCTGTCGATCATCGACGGCGTGCGCGGGTCCCACAGGATGACCTTGCCTTCCTCACCGGCGGAGGCGAGGGTGCCCCCGTCGGGGCTGAACGCGAGCGTGTAGATGCTGGCCTGGTGCCCGGCGAGTACCGCGCGCGGCACCCGGTTGGGGACGTCCCACAGCCGCACGACCCCGTCGTTGCCCGCGCTGGCGAGCGTGCGCCCGTCCGGGCTGAACTTGACAGCGATCACCGCTTCCTCGACGTGCCCGGTGAACGTGGCGACCTGAGCACGGCTGGTCGTGTCCCACAGCCGCACGGCCGTACCCACGCCCGCCGACGCGATCAGCTTGCCGTCCGGGCTGAAGTCGAGCGCCTTGACTCCGCCGATGTTGCTGGCCAGCGCGGCGATCCGTGTCCGGCTCGGGACGTCCCACAGCAGGATGTTCTCGTCGTCACCGCCTGTGACCAGCGTCTTTCCGTCCGGGCTGAAGGCGAGCGAGGTGACAGCCGCCGTGTGGTCGGTGAACGTCGCGAGCAGCGTCCGCTGGGCGACGTCCCACAGCCGGACCGTCCGGTCATTGCCCGACGACGCCAGCAGGCGGCCGTCCGCGCTGAACGCCACCTCCCGCACGATGCTGGTGTGCTGATCGAGCGACGCGACGACGCGACGGTTGCGTGGGTCCCACAGCACGACTCGGTTGTCGTCACCACCGGTGGCGGCCATGGCGCCGTCCGGGGTGACCGCCATGCCTTTGAGCCATGTGTCGTGCCCGGTGAGCGTCGCGGTTCGCGTACGGCGCGTGGTGTCCCACAGCGCGACGCTCTTGTCCCGTCCGGCGCTGGCGAGCGTGCCGTCCGGCAGGAACGCGATCTGCGAGACGGCACCGTTGTGCGCCTGGATCTCCGTGCGGTAGTCGCGGTGCGCGGACATGCTCATCAACGCGCTGCGTGCTTCGACCGTCGGCGCCGTTTGGTACGCCTCGACGCTGAGCAGCTTGGCTCGTCCCGGATCGGACTCGGCGATGGTCAACGCCTGGGTCGCCAGCTGACGGGACACGGCGACGCGTTGGGCTTGTTCGGCGTCCTGCCGTTGCCGCACCGCGACAACCGAGATGACGGTCACGACAAGCAGAAGGATGGCCAATCCCACGGCGAGATAACGCAATTGCCGGGCGCGTCGTTTGCCGGTGGCGGTTTCCTGTTCCGCTTGGCCGACACTCGCGTCGAGAAATCCCAGTTCGACAGGACTGAGCGCGCCGGTGTTCTTGTTCGCCCATTCCTTGGCGACGACCAGCCGCGCCCCGCGGTACAACGCACCCGGGTCCTTGTCGAGTGTGGACCATTCCTGCGCGGCCTCGGTGAGGTGCCTGTGCGTGCGCAGGCCGTCACGGTCGGCTGCCAGCCACTGCCGCAACCGGGGCCACGCGCGGATCAACGCCTCGTGCGCGATGTCCACCGTGTTGTCCGCCACCGTGATCAGCCGCGCGTCGGCGAGCACGTCCAGCACGTCGTCGTCGATGTTGTCCACTTCGGATCGGGTGATCCTACGTTTGGTGTCCTCTGTGCCCTCGCCGAGCGCGGTCAGCCGCAGGAACAACTCCCGCACCAACTGACGGCGGGGCTCGCTCAGACCGGAGTAGACCGTCTCGGCGGTACGCGCGAGCGCTCCGTCGATGCCACCGGCGGCACGGAACGCGGCGAGCGTCAGCGTGTTGCCCTTGCGCCTGCGCCACGTCTCCAGCAGGGCATGGGACAGCAACGGCAGCATGCCCGCGTTGCCCGAGGCCTGCGCGACCAGTTCGGACAGCAACGCGCCCTCGACCGTGCAGCCGGCCTGGACAGCGGGCTGCACGATCGCGCGCCGCAGCTCGTCGGTGGTCATCGGACCGACCGCGACCTGCGCGTCCGACATCGCGGCCACCAGGTCGGGGTGCCGCGTGCAGTGCCCGTAGAAGTCGGCCCGCACCCCGAGTACCACCCGGACAGTGCTGTTCGGGCCGTTCGCGGCGGCGACCAGCAGCGCGATGAACCGGTCCCGTTCGGCCTGGTCACGGCAGAGGGTGAACGTCTCCTCGAACTGGTCGACGACGATCAGCACCTCGTCGTCGCCGGCCAGCCGCACGGCCCGGCGCAGGTTGCCCACGTCCGCCAGCAGGTCGGCGTGCACCTGGCCCGGCGCGGTCCCGGACAGCCGCGCGACCTGCACCGCGCACTCCTCGACCGGGTGCGGGCCGGGCGTGAACAGCGCGACGGGGCCGGTCCAGCGGGGGATCAGCCCAGCTCGCAGCAGGGACGACTTGCCCGCGCCCGACGCGCCGAACACCGCGGCGAACCGCTGGCCGGTCATCCGCTCGGCGAGCTCGTCGACCAGCCGTTCGCGCCCGTGGAACAGTTCGGCGTCCTCCGGCTGGAACGCCGCCAGCCCGGCGTACGGCGACCGCTCGTCGACGCTCGCCCCGGCCGGCGGCTCGACGGTGACCAGGTCGGCCGCGACCGCGTGCCACCGCTGCTCCCATTCGGCCTCGTCGCCGCCGCAGGCGCGCACGTACGCCAGCGCCACGTTGAGACTGGGCAGCTGGCGGCCGTTGGCCGCGCTGGAGAGGGTCGTGACGGAGAAGTGCGCGCGTTTGGACAGCTCCCGGTATGTCGGGTTGCCGGCGTCCTGCCGCAGCTGCCGCAGGTCGGCGGCGAATCGCAGCAGCGCCGAATCACCCGTGGCCAGCGGGCGTTCAGCTCTCGGCATGGTGGTCCTCCAGGCAGAGCGCCAAGCGTGCGTTGTTCCGGGTTTGTTTGTTCAGCACGCCTGCGTCGATACCGAACAACCTAACCGCGTTTAGATCTGGCACGGGTGACCGGGTCGCGGAAGCCCGGGTGACTTTCGAGAGAGGACTGACACGGATGAACGCGCGGCACGACGACCGGGAGTGGTACCAGCGGGCGGACCTCCCCTGGCCAGGTCTCATCCGTGCGGATCGTCGTATCGTCGGTTGATCACAGGTCGTCGGCACACCCGGGGCAGTCACAGGGGGTCCCCGGGTGTGCCGCATTTTCGCGACCGGAGGAATTGCTTTTCGAAACGGCCGGGTACCTGCCGCCAATGACAGCGCCCGTGCCCGGGAAATGGCACCCGGCGCGACCCCGGGTGGAAGTCGCCGGGCTGTTATCGGTGCTCGATGTGCCGTGGTGGGCAGCCGGTGGATATGCCATCGAACTTTTCGCCGGTCGCGCGTTCCGCCCACACAGCGGTTTCGACGTGCTGCTGCTCGGGCGTGATCAGCAGGCCGTGCGGCGGGCGCTCCCCGGGCTGGGAGTGGTGGGCGGCTGACCCGACCGGCGAACTGCGCCCGTGGCTGCCGGGGGAGGTGCTGCCACCGGCCGTGCACGAGCGCCGCGATGCCCGCGTCCGGCCCCTCGATCGCCGCGATCGGGCGCGACGCAGGCGGGACCCCGTACCTGGCGCCGGAGATGCAGCTGTTCCACAAGGCCAGGGACCCGGGGTGCGGAGGACGAGGCCGATCTCGCCGCCCTGCGCCCCGAGCGGCGGGAGTGGCTCGACTGGGCCGTCACGACCGCGTACGGATGATTCTGGTCACTCGTGCTGATGGTCCTGATCGGTGACTGCTCCGCCGTCGCAACGCATGCGGCGCCGCACTGTCTACATGTGACATTCGCGTCGATGTGATCCGCGCCGTCCGGTATGCGAATGTGTAGGGCATGAGAGCCCTGATCCGGTCCTGGCCGCTGAGTGTCCCGCTGTTCGCGCTCGTCGTGCTCGCGTTGACCTGGGGCCGTGACATCCCCGTCGCGCTGGTCGTGATCGTGGCACTGGCGCTCGGCGGCGCGGTGTCCACGGCCGTGCACCACGCGGAGGTGGTCGCGCACCGGATCGGGGAGCCGTTCGGATCGCTCGTGCTGGCCGTCGCGGTGACGGTGATCGAGGTGGCCCTGATCGTCACGCTGATGGTCTCCGGCGGTCCGGACTCGGTGACGCTGGCCCGTGACACGGTCTTCGCCGCCGTGATGATCACGTGCAACGGCATCGTCGGCATCTCGCTGCTCGCCGGGGCGCGCAAGCACCAGATCGTGGCGTTCAACGCCGAGGGAGCCGGTGCCGCGCTGTCGACGGTCGCGACCCTGGCGACGCTGAGCCTCGTGCTGCCGACGTTCACCACCAGCAAGCCGGGGCCGGAGTTCTCCACCGGGCAGCTCGTGTTCGCCGCGTCGGCCTCGCTCGCGTTGTACATCGTGTTCGTGCTGACCCAGACCAAGGCGCATCGCGACTTCTTCCTCCCGGTCGGGATCTCCGACAGCGAGCAGGAGCACGCGCCACCGCCCACCGGCCGCGCCGCCCTGATCAGCCTGGGCATGCTGCTGGTCTCGCTGGTCGCGGTGGTCGGACTGGCCAAAGTGGAGTCACCGGCGATCGAGGCGGGGGTGGCCGCCGCCGGGTTCCCGCCGTCCTTCGTCGGTGTCGTGATCGCGCTGCTGGTGCTGCTGCCGGAGACGTTCGCCGCCGTGCGCGCGGCCCGCCGCGACCGGATGCAGACCAGCCTGAACCTGGGCTACGGCTCGGCGATGGCGAGCATCGGGCTGACCATCCCCGCCATCGCCGTCGCCTCGATCTGGCTGGACGGCCCGCTGGTGCTCGGCCTCGGCGCCACCCACATGGTGTTGCTGGCGCTGACGCTCGTCGTGGGAATGCTGACCGTCGTGCCCGGCCGGGCGACGCGGCTGCAGGGCGGGGTGCACCTCGCCCTGCTCGCCGCGTTCCTGTTCCTGGCGATCAACCCCTAGGACCAGGTGCTGTTGTTCAGCCCTGTGCCGAGGTAGACCTGGTCGAACGTGTTGCCGTCGGCGTCGTCGGTGTACGTCATGACGATCTGGCCCCACGCGTCGACGCCGAGCGCGGGTTCGTCCTGGCGGCCGGTCGCGTTGGTGTTGGCCCTGATCCGGGGCTGGCGGCCGGTCACCGACCCGTCCGGGTTGAGGCCCTGCACGAAGATGTCCTGCGCCTCGGTCCAGGTGACCACCGCGGCCCGCTGGTCGTCGATGCCCACCTGCGGGTCCGCCCCGGGCAGGTAGGTGTCCACTGTGGAGGAGGCGGCGCCGGTCGCGGTGAACGACCGCACTCCGATCTGGACAGTGCCGGTGTGGTCGGTCTCCCAGCCGACGACGTGGTCACCGTTGAAGTTCGCCGCGATCGACGCGTGCCGCTGCTGGCCGTCGCCGATGACGTTGACCGCCGACTGGGCCAGCTTCACCCCGCCGGACGGCGTGAAAGCCTTGCGTGCCACGGTGAAGAAGCCGTTGGCGTCGGTGTCCTCGTCCCACACCACGATCGCGTTCTGCGCCGCGCCCATCGCCACGTCCGGCCGCTGGTGCGTCCCGCCCGCCGCGTTCACCTGCACCTCGTACGCCTTCGCGGTGATCGAGTTGAAACCGGACACCCGGACCGTCGGCGCGGCCGTGCCCTGCTTGTCCTCGAACGCCACCGCGAACCCGGCGCCGTCCGGGTCGGCGGCGACCGCCGGGTTGATCTGCTGGCCGTCCGAGTTCGCGTTCGCCGTCGCCGACCCTGTGACCGTGCCCGCGGTGTTCAACGTGCGCACGGCGATCTGGTAGTAGCCGTTGCCGTCCTTGTCGTCGGCCCACACCACGACCGCCGTGCCGTCGTCGTGCAGCGCGACATCCGGGTGCAGGTGGCTCCAATTGCCCTCACCGCCCGCGGAGAGCTTCTTCTCGTACAGCGAGGCACCGTCGCGGTACAGCCGGATCCAGACGTCGCTGTGGAGCGGGTTCTCCGGCGCGGCGGTGTCGCGGTCGTCCTCCCAGACGACAGCCACGTACCCGTTGCGCACGGCGGAGACCGCGGAGTTGTCCTGGTCGCCGGTGGCTGTGCTGTTCGCGGCGGCCCACGTGATGGTCCCGTCGGCCGCCGCCGGTGCCACAGCGGCGGCGAGGATGGTCAGGGCGGTTGCCGTGATGGTCAATGCGCGCTTCATGTCCGTCCCTCTCACGGCGCCTGCAGACCGGGGTTGCCTGCCTCGATCACGTAGCTCTTGTCCGTCCTGATCGGGTAGTCCCGCACGCTGACCTTGTCCAGCGTGCGGAAGTCGACCTTCATCTGGGTCGGCGTGAGCGACGTGCGGACGTAACCGCGCAGGTTCTTGTAGTACTTCACGTGCGGGTTGAGGCTCGACAGGCTGTTGTCGGAGGCGTTGCCGTCACCGTCCGACGACACCGACGTGGTGACCAGCTCGGTGCCGATCACCTTGTCCTGGCTGGCGTAGTTGTTCATGATGTTCCCGGCCCACGAGCGGTGCACGTCACCGGTCAGCACGACCGTGCTGGTGTTGCCGCGTGCCTGCCAGCCGTCCTGGATCCGCTTGCGGTTGGCGGTGTAGCCGTCCCACGAGTCCATGTTCTTGGTGCCGTCGGCCTTGGCGAGCTTCTGCGCGAAGAACACCTGCTGGCCGATCAGGTCCCACGTACCCAGGCGCTGCCCCATCCCGTCCAGCAGCCAGTCCTGCTGCGCGGTACCGGTCAGCGTACGGTTCGGTGCGTCAGCCTCGGGGCACAGCTTCGACCCGTCGCCGCACGCCTGGTCATCGCGGTACTGACGCGTGTCGAGCATATGGAACGTAGCCAGGCTGCCCCACCGCAGCCGACGGTGCAGCTGCATGTTCTCCCGCACCGGCGCCTGCGCCGAACGCAACGGCATGTGCTCGAAGTACGCGCGATACGCGGCCTCACGGCGTGCGCGGAAGTCACCGGCAGGGGACTGGTCGTTGCGCACGAGGTTGGCGTAGTTGTTCTCGACCTCATGGTCATCCCACACGACGGCCCAGGGCGCAGCCGCGTGCGCTGCCTGCAGGTCGACATCCATCTTGTACAACGCGTGCCGGACGCGGTAGTTGGCCAGGTTCGAGATCTCGGCGGTCGGGTTGTGGGTCCGTACGCGCGCGCTCGCGCCACCCTCGTAGATGTAGTCGCCGAGGTGCAGGATCAGGTCCGGCCGTTCCTCGGCCATCCGCCGGTACGCGGTGAAGTAGCCGGTCTCGTAGTGCGAGCAGGACGCGAACAGCATCGTCAGCGCGGAGCCCGATCCGGGCGCGGGCGCCGTGCGGGCGCGGCCGACCTGCGAGATGTGGCCGTCGGCGCGGAACCGATACCAGTACTCGCGATCGGGCCGCAGGCCGGTGACCTCGACGTGCACGGTGTGCGCGGAGGCCTGGACGGCGGTCGCCGTGCCGGACGCGGCGAGCTGGCCGAAGCCCTGGTCGGTGCCGACCTGCCACTCGACGGTGACCGGGGTGTTCGGCATGCCGCCGAGCCCGTCGGCGTTGAGCGGTCTCGGTGCGAGACGTGTCCACAGAACAATTCCGTCAGCGGTGGGTTCGCCGGACGCGACGCCGAGGGTGAACGGGTATGCCAGTGCGTTCGCCGTGCTCGTGCTGAGCATCGGGGCGCCCACAGCCGCCAGTCCACCGACGATGAACGTCCTTCGGTGCAGTCGGGTCATGCACTCTCTCTACCGGCGCCGAACCCCGCTGTGAAGCGCCGAACCGACTGTTTGCAGGAGGTTACGTCACAGGACGCCCGGCTGTCCCGGAAAGTCCGCACAGTGTCGCTAGTGGACTGTCCGGGACGCCGTCCGCGGGGTGGTCAGGACGACAGCTGCCACTTGTAGGTGTTGGACTTGACCGGAGCCGTCGCGGTCTTGGTCCACACCGTCTTGACGTTGCACGGCGCGACGATCTGGGTCTTCTTGATCGTCATCTTGCGTGCTTCCTTGTACTGCTGCAGCCGCTTGGTCTGACCGGCGGGAACGTTCGCCGTGTACGACCACGTGTCGGACCGGGAGTAGCTCGCGCCGACCGTCACGCCGATCGACACGCTGGCCTTCGCGAAGATCACCCCGGCCTCCGCGCTGGTCGTGCCCGTGATGGAGGCGTTCACGCTCGACGTGGTGTTGCGGCTGAACGTGATCGACCCGGGGCCGGTCAGGTAGTCGCTGCGCAGGCTGGTGGCCAGCCACGCCTTCGAGACGCTGCTGAACGAGTACGAGACCTGCCCGACCTCGGGGCACGCCGCCGACGCCTGGAACCCGGCGCCCATGGCCGCGGGAGCCAGCAACCCGGTGACGGCCAGTCCGCTCGCGGCCAGCAGTGATTTGACGCGCATGTGACATTCTCCTCTTGCAGTTCTCGTCCGCCGATCGCCGGACGAGAAAAATCCGGAGTACCCCAGAGTGGTGACGGCCTCTTGCCTGCCGGGTGGAACTCTGACAGATTCTGCTTTCGCCGCGGTATACCCGTGGTTTCGTGATCACCGGACTGGGGCTGAAGCGGTGGATTTCGACGTACTGGGAACGTTGCGCGTGCGGAATGAGTCGCGGGAGGCGCGGCTCGATGCCCGTTTGCAGCGCGTGCTGCTCGCCGTGCTGCTGGCGCGCGCCAATCGGGCGGTGTCGGCGGAGGTGTTGCGGGAGGCGCTCTGGGACGGCCGGGCGCCTCGGTCGGCAGGCAAGGTTCTGCAGGTCTACGTGCACAGACTGCGCCGGGCGCTGGGCGAGGCCGACCGGATCGCGTACCAGGAGGCAGGGTACTCGCTCGTTGTGCGGCCCGGCGAGCTCGACGCCACGCGGTTCGCCGAACTGCGCGCGCTGGCGTTGCAGGAACATGCGACAGGGGCATTGTCGGCGGCCCGGGATTTACAGCGAGAGGCGCTGGGATTGTGGCGTGGAACACCGTTCGGTGACCTCGGGGATGTGCCGGTATTGCGTGCCGAAATAGACCGGTTGCAGGAACAGCGACTGGCCGCGTACGAGGAATGCATGGCCACGGAACTGGCGCTCGGTAATCACTCGAAAACGGTCGGTGAACTGGCCGAGCTGGTCGACGAATACCCATTGCGGGAACGGCTCAGGGCCCAGCTGATGCTCGCGCTGCACCGCACCGGCCGCCGGGCGGACGCGTTGCGCGTCTTCGACACCGGCAGGCGCCTGCTGGCGGACGACCTGGGCATCGACCCCAGTCGCGAGCTGCGCGACATGCACACCTCGATCCTGCGCGACCTGCCTGTGCTCGATCTGCCCCGGGTGGTCGAACCGCCGGTCACCGTTCCGCGGCAGCTTCCCGCGGACATCAGCAGGTTCACCGGTCGCGGCGAGGCACTGCGCCGGCTGGACGAGGTGCTGCCCGGCCAGGACAACCCGGGCATTTCCACGATCTCCGGAGCGCCGGGCGCTGGGAAGACCGCGTTGGCGTTGCGCTGGGCACACCGGTCGCTCGACCGGTTCCCGGACGGCCAGCTGTACATCAACCTGCGCGGATGCGGGTCGGAGCGCCCGCTGCGCCCGGTCGAGGCGCTCGCGCAGTTCCTGCGGGCGCTCGGCGTGGCGCCGCTGGAGACACCGCTTGACGTGGACGAGGCCGCGGCGCTGTTCCGGTCCCTGGTCGCCCGCCGCACCATGCTGATCCTGCTCGACAACGCGGCGAGCGTCGACCAGGTCCGGCCCCTGCTGCCAGGCGGGCCGGGCTGCGTGGTCGTGGTGACCAGCCGTGACCGGCTCACCGGTCTGGTGGCCGAGCACGGCGCTCGACGGCTGCTGCTCGACGGGCTGCCTGAGCATGATGCGGTGACGCTCGTGGCACGAGTGCTCGGGCCGGAGCGGGTCGGCGCCGAACCGGAAGCCGTCGCCAGGCTGTGCCGGTTGTGCGAATTCCGGCCGCTGGCGCTGCGCATCGCGGCCACGCACTTGCTCGACCAGCCGGAGCTGGCCATCGCCGCATATGCCGGCGAACTCGAATCGGGCGACCGGATCGCACAGCCCGGCAGCGCCTCGGCTGTCCGATACGCCGTACGGCCGGTCGCCTGACCGGCCCGGGGGTGTCATCACGGGGCGTAGGCGGCCTTAGCCCGTCGGGTCACACGTGGTGACCGGAGTCGGTGAACTTCCGGTGTGGACACTCCTGCCGGCGGCTGATCCCGGGTTACCGTGCCGGATATGACCGACCAGCCCGAGTTCCCCCACAGCTACGACAGTGCGGACCGCGCAATGGGCCACGCCCGGGTCGAGTTCGCCGAGATGCTCTTCGCGGAAGCGTCGGACGTCGGCGCGGCGCCCCAGCCGTCGACGGAGCTGACCGCGCAGGTCCAAGCGTCGGCACTGCTGGCGCTCTACTACGAGATGCGGCACGGCAACGACCTGCGTGAGGCGCAGATCCGCGCACTGGACGCACACCGCCTCGCCCTGGCCGAGTACGCCGGCCACCACCTGGAGACACCCGCCCTGATGGCGGCTGTGCAAGTCGGTGAACCCGAGCTCCCGCCCGCCCGCGCACCGCTGGACTGAGCCGCGTCAGCGCGACGCGCGCTTGCGGCGAGCCTTCGCGGCGACGGCCGTGAACGGCAACGCGTCGACGAGTTCCTCCGGCGCGGTCAGCCGCCACGCCTCGTAGACCAGCTCGGACAGCTCGTCCACCTCGATGTGGTCGAGGTACACCACGACCCAGCCGAAGCCACCGGACGTGAACTGCTCCTCGAACACGTCCGGGCGCTCGGCGACGAGGGCGAGCTGCTCGGAGATCGTCTGCTTGAGCCCGACGGTGTTGGTGCGCGGCCAGTAGTAGGCGAACTTCTTGCCCTGGACGGTGAACGACGTCCACTGGCTGGCCTCGGACCGGCCGACGCCGGTGAGCCGGTCGACGACCCGGTGGAACTCGTCACTGTGCACAGCCACGCCCATCAACCCCCACGAAAAGTCCGCACGGGCAGTTTAGTGCCGGGGAGCCCTCCCGGTGAGCGCCGGTACGGTCACCGGCACCGACAGGGGAGAGGGTGACGATGAAGCGGTGGCTGGCGGTCGCGGCGGCCGGACTCGGAGTGCTCGGTGCCGGGTGCTCGGCGCCCGGTCAGCCACCGGCGGCGCCCCCGCCTCCGCCACCGCCCGCGCCGACCAAGGAAGGCGTGGCCTGGGCCCAACGCGTGTGCACCACCGTGAAGGAACTCGACGCGACGCTGTCGAAACCCGCGTCCCAAGCCACTCCCCGGTATCTCGCCGCATGGATCAAGGAACTGCGGGCCGTCAAACCCACCGGCGTGGCCGCGGCAGACGGCTACGCCGCCGAACTGGGCAAGTCGCTGGAGTCGGCGAGCTCCGACCCGCAGGCCGCGCTCGCGCAGATGGAGCCGCAGCAGCTCAAACTCACCATCGCGGCGGAGAAGTTCGGTGAGCTGACAGCGTCGTACAACGCGGCGCCCGCGTGTACGCCGGTTGGCAAGCCCGAGCAGTCGGTGCCCAGCCGGGACATGGTGCTGTGGGCCAACGTGATGTGCCTGAGCCACTATCATCTGTCCACATTGCGCACGGACCCGCTCAACGAGCCCGCGCTGTCCGACCCGCGTTTCGCGCAAGCCGCGGCGGCGTCCCTGTCGTTGTACATCCGAGGCGCGGGCGACCCGCTGGACGACGCCATCGAACTGCTGGCAACCGCGCAGCCGATCGGGATCGCGGACGCCGACAGCTACCGGACCACGCTGCTCGCGGCCGTGCGGGCGGCGAAGGAGAAGATGCCGGAGAGCGGCACCGGCATGACCGACCTGATGGACATGCCGGCCGACCAGCTGAAGGCGAAAGCGACCGAGATCGCCACGGCTCTCACGCCGGCCAAGCCCAAGGACGCGGACCTGCGGGCGATCGTGGCCAAGAACCCGCCCTTGACAGCGGCGCACAGCGTGGCGCCGGCATGTGACGCCCCCGGCGACCCGCTGCCCGCCGCGGCGAACGGGACGGACGTCGCGGCGTGCGCCAGCGGCAAATGCCAGGTGCAGATCACCGGGTCGGCGGACGTCACGGCAGCCGGATCGAACTTCCGGGTCGTGGTGCGCGACGCGAAGGTGACCGTGACCGACGCCACCGGCGTGGTGAGCCTGGGCGGTGGCGGCGTGGCCTCGTTCGGCAACGGACAGAAGACCGTCACCATCCAGCTGCGCGGCGCGAAGGGGAACACGGCGGTCTTGGACATCACCGCCACGTGACGCTGATGCAGAATGCGGTCATGTCTCGTCGTACCGCGATGTTCCTGACGGCCTTCGGTGTGTGGTCGTGGATCATCTGGATCACCTTCGCCAAGAACCTGTGGGACTCCGACCGGGCGTGGGCCGCGGACGGATCACCGACCGCGTACTTCATCGTGCACGCGGTCCTGACAGTCGTGTCGTTCGTGCTCGGCACGGTCATCGGCGTCATCGGCTGGCGGGCCCTGCGAGCGCGTCGTCCGCAATCCGCGTGACGGTGACGCGGTCGTCGGCCATGATGTAGCGCTGTGGAGTCCACCCGAGTGGACCGCTGGTTGTGGGCGGTCCGGCTGACCAAAACCCGAACGGACGCGGCGGCGGCGTGCCGAGGCGGACACGTGCGCGTCAACGGCAAGCCGGCCAAACCAGCCACCACCGTCACCCCAGGTGACGAGGTCAAGGCCCGCGTCGGCACCACCACCCGCGTGGTCGAGGTGGTCAGGGTGATCCAGAAGCGCGTCGGCGCACCGGACGCCGTGACCTGCTACATCGACCGCACACCGAAGCCGCCACCAGAGGCGCTCATCCCAGTGGCCACCCGCGACCGGGGCACAGGCAGGCCGACCAAGCGCGACCGCCGCGTGCTCGACAAGTTCCGCGGCGGCAACCGGTGACCGCCGACTACGAGATCCGCGCGGTGTACACGGAGAAGACGATCACGGTCTACCAGGCCTACAACCCGGCGATAGGCGACCAGGCGGCCAGGGACGCAAGATTCCCGCAGACCTGGAAACGCGACCGGATGACCTGGATAAAGCCGAGTTTCCTGTGGATGATGTACCGCTGCGGCTGGGCGAGGAAACCCGACCAGGAGACGGTGCTGGCGATCGAGATCACCAGGGAAGGCTTCGAATGGGCGCTGGCCAACGCCTGCCTGTCCCACTACCGGCCCGGCCTGCACCAGGACGAAGCGGCCTGGAAACGGGCACTCAGGACAGCGCCCGCCCGCGTCCAGTGGGACCCCGAACGCGACCTCCGCCTCAACCCGCTGAAACACCGCAGCCTGCAACTGGGCCTGGCACACGAGGCAACCCGCCGCTACGCCGACGACTGGACAGTCTCGATCACAGACGTGACCCCGCTCGCCCGCGAAATCCACGCCCTCGTGACCGCCGGGAACCTGGACGAAGCAGCCGCCCACCTGCCGCCCGAGCAGCCTTACCACGTCGACGGCAACCAGCTCAGCCACCTCCGCTGAGCCCCACCGCCGACCATCGTCTAAACTGACCAGGTAAGCACCCGTAGCTCAACGGATAGAGCATCTGACTACGGATCAGAAGGTTAGGGGTTCGAATCCCTTCGGGTGCACGTCCTCACGGCGACCCTGCTCGCTTGCTTCGCAAGCTCGCCGGGTCGTCCTTTCCATTTTGGGGGGCCGAACCCCCAAGCCCCCCACGGTGCGGGCTTCTCGCCTTTTCAGCGCTGGGTGCTTTTTGGTTTGACCAGCTCCGGCGCTGCTGCGCCGCCGCCGTGCCCGCTTGGCGCTGGTGCGCCTTTGGTGACATCTGAGTTGGCTTGCCGTGATGGTGAGCTGGGATGTTGCTGTGTCCAAGCCCTGCCCTCGTACGTCCGCGACGAGGTTGTGCGGGTGGTCCGTGATCGTGAGCCGGGCGTGACGGATGAAGTCCCGCCTTGCGGTCCGCACCGACGCGGATCGCGGTTCCGATCGAGAAAGTTCGTCTGTGCCCTCGGCTGGCGCCACAGGATCGGATCGATGGGCAGAGTGGTCACTGCGCTTGTTCGTGTCGGTTGGGGGTGCGGGGGATTGTCAGGGCGCCGATTGTTGTTGTGGTGACGAGTGTTGTGATGCTTGCTCCTGTCCAGAGGCAGGTCAGTGGGGTGGTTGGGGCCAGATGCCGGACCAGGTGAGGGTGGCTCCGATCGCTGCCAGCACCGCGGTGATCAGGACGGCGACCGTTGCCGTGATGAGGCCGATCGCTCGGGTGTTGCGCTGGTCCTGCTCGATTCGCGGGTCGATGCTGTTGGTGGTGGTTGTGGTGTCCAAACGCAACTCGATGGGCAGTGCGCCGACGATGGTGGCTTCGTTGGTGGTTGCCTGGGGATTGCCGGGCGTCAGCAGGACGTGGGTTGTGTCCGGGCTTTCGCGCAGACCCATGGCTGACGCGGCAGCCGGGCCGATCGTCATCGGGGGAGTTTCGACCTATTGTCCACAGGGGACTGGATTGGCCTCGGTACGCCGAAACTGGCCGGTTCGGTGGTGCGGGACTCGGCGACGAGTTCGACCTCGCCGGGGCTCGTCATTGCCGCGATGGCCGGTGATCCGTTGCTGTATGCGGATTTCTCGGCCGCGCTGAACTTGACGCCGGTGAGAGCTCCGGCGTCTTCCGGTTGCGCGATGGCTACTGGGAAGGGATTCCCGTGCGTGCGGGTCCGTTCCCCGCAGGTACGGGATTCGCCGCCGGTCGTGCAGTGGAAGTACGGTGTTGCGGCCAAACCTTCTGGTGTGACAGCAGGGGCGGGGGAGGCGGTGGATGCTTGGGTGGCCTTTTCGGGTTCTGCGCGTTCGCCGCTGTGCAGTGCTCGGGGCAACGACACGAGTGCCGCACCGGCTGGCAGCCCCGCGGGCTGGTCACGGTCACGCGCGGCCGTGCTGTCCATGACCGTGACCAGTGCGGTGGCGACCATGGCCAGGAAGGCGACGGCCGTCATCCCGGCGGTCAGACGCCCCGGTCGAACCCAGCAGGGCACGGGCAGCCTTCGGACAGCTGATCTTCACCCGCGCGTTGTCCACAGCCGACGTCGTGCAGTTGTGCCAGCCGTCAGGCCCTGCGCCACTCTGACCGAACACGGGGCCTGCCGCCGCCGCGGTGCCTGCCCCCAAAGCCAGTGCTGCGGCGGCACCAGCGCCCGCCACGGCCAGTGATTTGACGATCCTGCGCATCGAGTTACCCCTCCATGAACAACCCGACAAGCGCCGACCTTCACGAGGATCGGCGCCGTTCACCTTCGTTCCCACCTCTGACGCGCCGGTCACGTGCCATGTGCGGGTGTGGTCAAGCGCCGGTCCGGTCAACCGTTTCATTCCACGTTGAACGTCATTGCAGGGGTGCCGGGCCGGGCGGACGCTGTGCCTCCGGCGAGCAACCTGGACCGCTCGCCTGTCTGCGACTGGGGGCAGAGGTGCGAAGATTCGTGCTGGCCGGAATGGCCACACTGCTGGTTTCATCGGGTTCCGTAGTTCCTCATCCTTTCTCGGCCGCGGTTGCCGCCGCGTCGACCGCTGCTTCGGCAGCGGCGGCACTGACACCGGCGCAACAGGCGAGGGCTACCGGCCGGCCTGTGGAGGTGACGGCCGACCGCACCGAGAAGAACCAGGTTTTCGCGCAACCTGACGGTTCTTTCACGATGGAACAAGCCGTCGAACCGGTTCGGGTACGCCGTGGCGACGGGTGGGCGGACATCGACACCGCCGTGCGAACCCGCCCCGACGGTCGTGTCGAGCCGGCCGCGACTGTGACGCCGACGGTGTACTCGGGCGGTGGCACGTCTGCGATGGCGGAGTTCGGCACGGCCGCCGAACGGCTGGCGGTGCACTGGCCGTCGGCGTTGCCGACGCCGCGGCTCGACGGGGACAAGGTCGTGTATCCCGAGGTCATGCCCGGCGTCGACCTGGAGATGAAGACGTTCCGCCAGGGCTTCGGCTACACCGTGATCGTCAAGAACCCGGAAGCCGCACGGAATCCCGCCGTGCGACAGCTCAGCCTTCCGGTCGACGGCCTCACCGTGAAGACCGGGAACGGGGTGCGGACCGCGTACGGCGCGGACGGCAAAGCCGTCTACCAGTCACCGTCCTCGGTCGTGCAGGACTCCACAAAGGACGGAGAGCCCGGCTCCCGCAGGGGACTCTCGGCCGTGTCGTCGGCGGACGGGCGGATCGTGATCACGCCGGACGCCGGGATCCTCGACGATCCCGGCGCCGGGTTCCCGATCCGCATCGCCGAGCAGTGGTGGCCGCTGGGCCAGTTCGGCTGGACCTCGGTGTACGCCCAGTACCCGACGCAGACCTACTGGAACGGCGCGAACATGGGCAACGACACGCGCGCCCGCTCCGGCTACTCCGGCGACTGGGAATACCCGACCGTGACCGTCCGGTCGTTCTACCACTTCGACCTGCGTTCCATGCACGGCAAGCACGTGCTGGGCGCCGAGCTGAACCTGCTGGGCGGCTACTCGTCCACGTGCTCCGACAGCACGTTCTGGCTCGCGCACTCCGGCGGCGTCTCGCCGCAGACGAACTGGAACAACCAGCCCGGCACCGGACGCACCCAGGAGCGCAGGGAATCCGGGTTCGGCCGGGTGGGGTGCGGGCCGCGCTGGGTCGGCTGGGACGTCGGCTCGGACGTGCACTGGTCCAACCACGTGCAGCCCGCCGACCACGTGACGTTCCGGATCAGCGGTCCTGAGGGCGACAAGTACGCGTGGCGCAAGTGGGACACGACGTCCTACGGCCAGCACCCGAAGCTCATCGTCAAGTTCAACCAGTACCCGCACACGCCGGGCAACCTCACGGCCGCGCCCAAACCAGGCTGCACCCAAGACCCCAACGAACCGTACGTGAGCACGCACCAGCCTGTGCTCAAGGCAACTGTGAACGACCCGGACGGTGGCCGGGTGTCCGCGGTGTTCGAGCTGTGGGACCGGTTCGGCGCGTTGCGCCGCGAACTTGTCGTCGGCGAACACGAATCGGGCAGCGAGTTCCAGGTCACCACGCCCGGTGACCTCTACAGGGACGGGTCGAGGATCGCGTGGCGGGTCAAGGCGAGAGACCCGTACGGCGCGGAATCCGGGTGGTCGCAGTGGTGTGACATCACCGTCGACAAGACCGCGCCCGACCGCAAGCCCGAGGTCTCGTCCACCGACTACCCGGAGGGGGTGTCCAGCGGGTCGCCGGGCAGGTCCGGCCGGTTCCACTTCAGCGCGGCCAACCTCGCGGACGCCGCCGGGTTCCGCTACCGGGTCGGCGGCCAGGGCTGGAAGTTCGCGCCCGCGGTGAACGGTTCGGCCACAGTGGACATAGCGCCGATGACGGCCGACCCGGTCAGGCTGGACGTCACCATCGAGGACAAGGCGGGCAACATCGGCCAGGACAACGAGCTCAGACCCGAGCTGAGCAACGTCCGCAAGTACGAGATCCGGGTGAACGGCCCGACTCCACCGACCAGCCACTGGAAACTCGATGGCCACCACACCGCCATCGACGCCCGTGACTCCAACGGCAAGCACCCCGGGACGTTCCCGCTGGGCAAGGTGTCCTGGACCAAGGGCAAGGCCGGTGACGCGCTCGCTTTCCGGGGCGTCGAGAACTCCTTCGTCACCACCACCGGCGGCCCGGCGGTCGACTCGACCGCCAGCTTCACCGTCGCCGCCTGGGTCAGGCTGGACGCACACCCCGGCACCACCTGGCGCACGGCGGTCAGCCAGGACGGCGCGCACGTCAGCCGGTTCGCCCTGCAGTTCAAGGGAGAGTCCACGCAGCGGTGGGCCTTCTCGATGATGTCGAACGACTCGACGGCACCGCGGATCGACTCGGCGATCGCCACCGACGACAGGTTCGTCCCGCAGGTCGGCCAGTGGACCCACCTCGCCGGCGTCTACGACATCACCGACAAGAAGATCCGGTTGTACGTCAACGGTGTGCTGGCCGGTGAACAGGCGCACGACGGGTTCTGGTGGAGCGAAGCGCCGAACGCGCTGCAGATCGCACGCGGCAAGTGGGCCGACAACATCGGCGACTACTTCCCCGGCGCGATCGACGACGTCAAGGTCTACGACCGCGCGCTGAGCGACATCCGGATCGACAACGGGCCGTCCGAACTGGACGAACTGGCGCAGACGTCCTCGCTCGAGGCGGTCTTCGCCTTCGACGAGAACACCGGGACCAAGACCAGCGACGCGACCGGTGCCGCGCGCACCGCGACACTCGACGCCACTTCGTGGGCGCCGGGCAAGGACGGCACCTCCGGGTTCAAGTTCGACGGCCACCCCTTCGAGGGCACGAACCACGCGGCGACCGAAGGGCCGGTGATCCGCACCGACGACAGCTTCACCGTGTCCGCCTGGGTGAAGCCCGAGCGCTTCGGTCACGGCGCGAGAACGGTGCTCGCCCAGTCCGGCACCACGATGAGCGGCTTCTACCTGCACTACCGCTTCGGCCCGGAGGACGCGGAGCCGTCGTGGAACTTCTTCACCCCGGATGTCGACTCCGCCGCGCACGTGTGGGCGTGGGTGCGGTCACCGGCGAAGATCGTCGAAGGCCAGTGGACGCACCTCGCCGCCGTGTACGACGAGTCCGTGCCGGAGCTGCGGCTCTACGTCAACGGCGTGCAGAGCGGCCCGCCCGCGAAGCTGAAACCGCGCAACTGGACCGCGGCTGGACCGTTGCAGATCGGCCGCGGCAAGTACATGGGCAGGACGATCGACCCGTGGGTCGGCACGATCGACGAGGTACGCGTCCACAGTGGAGTGCGCAGTGCCGCGGACATCTCCGCCGAGGTGGCCGCCCCGCTCCCGGACCGCAAACGTCTGCCCGCTCACGGCCGGTACATCGCCCATCGCGGTGACCACCGCGGCGGCAACGGCCCGATCCCGAGCGAGTACCGCCTGGAAGGCACGGTCGGTTACTACCTGCCGCCGGGAACCCCGGGCACGCACATGCTCTACAGCTGTATCACGGGTGACCACGACGCGTTCACCACGGCGAAGGCGGACTGCTGGGGCTCGAGGATGATCGGCCCGCTCGGGCTGGCCTACGACAACCCACCCGCGGGGGTCCGTGCCAACCGGCTGAACCGGTGCAGGGTCAAGCAGGGCTCGCAGGAGAACTTCGACTCGCTCACGTCCGACTGCGAGGGCCACACCGTCGAGGAGGAGCTCGGCTACCTGCTGCCGTACACGACGCTGACGCGCTACCAGCAAACCGACGGCGACCCCGATCGCCGAAGCGACACCGGGAACGTGCCGGTGGGTTACCGCGCACAACGGGATCTCGTGGCGTTGCACTACCTCGACGGTGACGGACGCGTGCCGCTCGCGCTGTGCCGGACCGGCGCGGACACCTACGTCCAGACCGGGTGGGACTGCACCGGCAAGGACCAGCAGCTGGTCGAACGGCTGGGCTGGGCCTGGCCGCAACGGCCGTCGGACCCCGCCGCGAAGGAACTCTTCGCCTGCGCGGAGGTCAGCGAGACCAGGGAACGGTTCGAATCGACCGATTCCGGATGTGAAGGACAGGACGTGCTCGGCTCGCTCGGCTTCGGCATCGACCCGGCGCGTGTGACCAGATGACAGGAGAGAACCACATGGGAGCCAGACGTTTGCTGCTCGCGCTGGTCGTGGCGGCGGGGGTGGTGCTGCCGGCTCAGGTGGCGACGGCGGCGCCGGGGGCGACGATCACCGCCAACCCGGACGGCACCTACACCCTGCGGCAGGAACTGACGCCGGAGCACCTCACCCGGACGCCCGCGGGCTGGACGGCGGTGTCCAGCGGGGCCCCGACGAACACCGGCTGGAACGGTAACGGCACCAGCGACGGCCGCGCACCCGCCGGCCACTACGACTTCGAAGGCCCCCGCACGGTGCTGCGGTCGTACTTCCAGTTCGACGTGGCGCAGTTGCGTGGTGCGCGGGTCCTGGGCGCTGAGCTGTCGGTGCTCGGCGTGCACAGCTACAGCTGTGGCCCGACCGGCATCACCCTGAGCGCGACCGCTCAGGTCTCGCCGCAGACCAACTGGCTCTCGCAGCCTCCGGTGTACTCCCGTCAGCAGCGGGTCGAGGACGGGTTCTGCGGCGGTGCCCGCTGGGTCCGCTTCCCCGTGGCAGCCGAGATCTCCCAGTCCGCCCAGAACGGGTGGGACTTCGCGACGTTCGGACTGTCCGCGACGGACGAGTCCAGCAGGCACGGCTGGCGCAAGTACGGCACCGCCAACACCGGCCAGGCGCCGGTGCTGACCGTGACTTTCGAGCGGCTCCCACAGAGCTGATCCCGTCGAGGCGGGGGATGACGGCAGGACAGCGGTCATCCCCTGCCTTGGCATGCCGTTTTCGCACAACGAAAGGGAGAAATGAGACATAAACCGGTCAGACGGGCGTGCGGCATGGCCGCTGCGCTCGGACTGTCTCTGGTGGTGACCTTACCGGTCACCGCGGTCGCGCAGGAACGCCCACCCGGCGACCCCGCCGCGCTCAGCCGTGCCAAGGACGTCGACGGCAAGGACATGGTGGTCGCGCCCATCCCGCCGGATCCCGCGTGGGAGCAGCAGGTCCGCGGCAAACCGGTGGTGACGTGGCCCGCCGCGGCCACCGGCGAGGTGAACCTGGCACCGGCCGTCGCCAGCGCCGCCAGGGCGGGTGAGTCCCCGGTGACGCTGCGGACGTCCACTCCGGACCAGGACGGGACACCGTCACCGGCCAAGGTCCGCGTGAACCTGATGGACCGGGCCAAAGCCGAGACGCTCGGTGCCAAGGGTGTCCTGGTGGAGCTCAAGCGCGCCGACGGGAAGGCCGGGCAGGGCCCGGTCGACCTCGAAGTGGACTACTCCGGGTTCCGCCGCGCGTACGGCGGTGACTTCGCCGCCCGGCTGCGAATCGTGGCCCTGCCGGCTTGCGCCCTCACCGATCCGGCAAAACCCGCGTGCCGCCAGCAGATCACCATCCCCTCACGCAACGACGTGAAGGCGGGCAAAGCGGTCGCGCGTACCTCGGTGACCCCCGAGGGCTCGTTGTTCGCGTTGGACTCGGCACCGTCCGGGCAGACCGGCGACTACAAGGCGACGTCACTGGCGCCGTCGACGACGTGGACGGTCGGCAACAACAGCGGCAGCTTCTCCCTGTCGCACCCGTTGCCCGTGCCGCAGGTCCCCGGTGGTCTCGTGCCGGAGTTCACGATGGCGTACAACTCCGGCAGCGTGGACGGCCGGACCGCGTCCACCAACAACCAGGTCTCGTGGCTCGGCGAAGGCTGGGACATGTGGTCGGGCTACGTGGAATGGCGGTTCAAGGGCTGCTCCGACGACGGCGTGACCAGCCAGGAGACCGGCGACATGTGCTGGGCGGGTGACCACGCCTCGATCTCCTTCGGCGGCCGGTCGTCCGAACTGCTCTACGACCCCGACAAGAAGCTCTGGCGGCTGCGCGAGGACGACAACTCCCGGGTGGAGTTGCTGTCGGGCGCGGCCAACGGCGACAACGGCAACCAGTACTGGCGGGTGACCACCAGCGACGGCAAGCAGTACCACTTCGGCTTCAAGCCGGAGACGCAGTCGACGTGGACCGTCCCGGTGTTCGGCAACAACTCCGGCGAACCCTGCTACTCCACAGCCGGTTTCGCCCAGTCGTGGTGCCACCAGGCCTGGCGCTGGCAGCTGGACTACGTGGTCGACCGCGCGGGCAACACGATCACGTACTTCTACAACAAGGAGACCAACAGCTACGGCCTGAACATGGCCAAGTCCAAGATCGACTACACCCGTGGCGGCACGCTCGACCGCGCCGAGTACGGCTCGCGGCTGACCGCGCCGGCGACCGCGCAGGTGAAGTTCGAGACCGCGGACCGCTGCCAGGCCGACTCGGACTGTTCCAAGCACGTCAAGGAAAGCTACCCGGACGTCCCGTACGACCAGGAATGCACCGACGACAAGTGCGCGGGCAAGGTCACGCCGACGTTCTGGAGCACCAAGCGGCTGGCCAAGGTGACCACGTCGGTCAGCGGTGCCGTGTCCGACACGTGGACCATGGAGCAGAGCTTCCCGGCCACCGGCGACACCTCCGATCCCGCGCTGTGGCTGCAGAAGGTGACCAGGGTCGGCTCGGCTGGCGGGCAGCAGACCCCCATACCGCCGATGGAGTTCCGCGGCACGCCGGAGCCCAACCGGATGAACACGCCGGAGGACGGCCTGCTGCCGATGCAGAAGTACCGGATCCACACCGTGCACAACGAATCCGGTGGCCGGACGGAGGTCAACTGGGCCGCCGACGACTGCGTACCGGGCCAGTGGCCCAAGAAGGACACCAACCAGCAGCGGTGCTTCCCCGTGCGCTGGGCACAGAAAGGCGCGGTGGACAAGGACGACTGGTTCCGCAAGTACGTCGTCAAGGAGGTCAACGCGGACGAACGCGTCGGCGGCGGCAAGATCGAGCGGACGAGCTACGAGTACTCGGGCGGCGGCGCGTGGCACTACAACGACGACCCGCTGCTCAAGGCGGAGTTCAAGTCGTGGTCGCAGTGGCGCGGGTACGACCGGGTCAAGGTCCGCACCGGCAACGTCGACTCCGAGCCCGGCGTCAAGCAGACCGAGAAGGAGTTCCGCTACTTCCGCGGCATGAAGGGCGACAAGCTGGACGGCAACCCCGACGGCAAGCCCGCCCAGGTCGAGGACTCCGCCAACGCCAAGCACGACGACCTCGACGGCCTGCAGGGCTTCCTGCTGGAGGAACGGACTCTCGACGGCAAGGACGGCCCGGAGGTCTCCGGCACGCGGAACCAGCCACACCTGGTGCACACCGCCACGAAGGGCACCGCGAAGGCGTACCTGGTCAGGACGCTGAAGACGTTCGGTCGTACGAAGCTCGCCGCCGGTGGTGTGCGGCAGTCGGAGACGGTCAACGAGTTCGACGAGGACTACAACGTCAAGAAGGTCAGCGATCTCGGTGACGTCGCCAAGCGGGATGACGAGCAGTGCACCACCACGACGTACGCCAAGAACCGCGGGTCCTGGATCCTCGACCTGCCCAGCCAGGTCACCAGGGTCGGCGTGGAGTGCGGCGCCGCTGCGGTGTTCCCGCGTGACGCCATCTCCGACGAGCGCACGTACTACGACGGGAGCACCGAGCTCGGGGCCGCGCCCACTTCGGGGTTCGTGACCAGGAAGGAGAAGGTCAAGGAGTACGTCGGCGGCGTGCCGAAGTTCATCGTCGACTCGGTGTCCACTTTCGACGCGTACGGCCGTCCGCTGACGGTGTCGGACGTACTGGAAAGGACCAACAGGACGACGTACGACCCGCCTGTCGGACCGCCGGCGAAGGTCGTCGCCAAGGACCCGGCGGGCAACGAGACCGTCACGGAGCTGAAGCCGTGGTTCACCGACCCGGTGTCCACAACGGACGTCAACAACCGGCGCACCGACCTGTCCTACGACGGGTTCGGCAGGCTCACCGCGGTGTGGATGCCGGGAAGGCCACGCGGGGAAGCGCCGAACCTGCGGTTCACGTACACGATCCGCAACGACGGCACCAGCACCGTGGCGACCGAGGCGTTGAAGGCCAAGCTGAACACCCTGACCTCGTACACGCTCTACGACGGTTTCCTGCGCCAGCGGCAGACGCAGAAACCGGCGTGGCTGGAGGGCGGCCGGACCGGTCGTGTCGTCACCGACACGATCTACGACTCCCGCGGCCTCGAGGTCAAACGCAACGGCGAGTACTTCGACGACGCGGCGGCGGCCGGGCCCAAGTTGTTCCTGCCCACCTCCGGCGACGCGCAGATCCCGTCGCAGACCGTGCTGACCTACGACGGCGCGGCGAGGGAGATCAAGTCGGAACTGTTCAGCCAGGGACGCGCGCTGTCGTCGACCTGGTCGACCAAGACCGAGCACGGCGGTGACCACACCGTTGTCACACCGCCCAAGGGCGGCACGCCGACCGTGACCTACAAGGACGTGCGGGACCAGACCACCGAGCTGCGTCAGCTCCACGGCGTGGTGGGGGAGCAGCCCCCGACCACGAAGTACGGCTACGACAAGGCAGGCAGGCTCGCCACCGTGACGGACCCGGCGGGCAACGTGTGGAGTTACGCCTACGACGTGCGCGGCAGGCAGACCGAAGTCCGTGATCCGGACAAGGGACTGTCGGAGATGACGTACGACGACGCCGACCAGCTGATCGAGCGCAAGGACGCACGCGGCCAGGTGATCGTGACCAAGTACGACAAGCTCGGCAGGCCGACGGAGACCCGCAAGGACTCCGCGACCGGCGACCCGCTGACCGTCAAGACCTACGACACGGTCCCCGGCGCGGTCGGCCAGCTCGCGACGAGCACGAGGTACGCGGGCGGACGTGAGTACAAGACCGAGATCGTCAGCTACGACGACGCCTACAACGTCACCGAGAAGACGGTCAAGATCCCGGACACCGAACCCGGGCTGGCCGGGACGTACCGCGCCAAGGCCGCCTACAGCACGGAAGGGGCGCTGATCTGGGAGAACGTGCCGAAGCTCGGCAACGACCTCGGCGGTGAGGAGATCAACTACCGCTACGACGACTTCGGCAAGCTGAGCTTCGTCGGCAACGACAACAACAGCTACGTGGGCTACGCCCGCTACACCGAGTTCGGCGAGCTGGAGATGATCCGGCGCGGCAAGGTCAACAACGAGGCCTGGACGCTCAAGGACTACGCACCGGCCACCCGGCGGCTGTCGCAGATCTCCGTGGAGACGAGGCCGACGGTCGGTTCCCAGGCCGACCTGCGGTACGGCTACGACGAGGAAGGCAACGTCACGTCCTTGTCCATGGCGGTGCCGAAGGAGAAGATCGACCGCCAGTGCTTCGGCTACGACGGCCTGAAGCGTCTCACCGAGGTGTGGACGGCGGGCAGCACGACAGCCAACGACTGCGCGCTGGGTGCGGGCAAGACCGTCGACGGCCCGGCGCCGTACTGGACGACCTACAAGTACGACGCGATCGGCAACCGCAAGACCGAGACCGAGCACGGCCTCAACGGCGTGCGGGACACGGTCCGCACGTCGAAGTACCCGCTGACGGGCGAGCCCCGGCCGCACGCGCCGCTGTCGGTGCTCACGGAAGGCCCGAACGGGACCAAGACCGACACGTTCGGCTACAACGCGACCGGGACGACCAAGAGCCGCCCGGGGCCGACAGGCGTGGGACAGACGCTCACCTGGAACGAGGAGGACAAGCTGGCGTCCACCTCGGCCGGTACGAGCTACGTCGACGAGGCCGACGGTGACCGGCTGATCAGCCGGGACAACGACGGCGCCACGCTGTACCTGGCCAGCGGTGAGATCCGGTGGACCAAGGCAACGGGCAAGCTGACCGGCACCCGCTTCTACAAGCACAACGGCGAGATCGTCGGCGTGCGCACCGCGGGCGCGCTCAACTGGCTGTCGCAGGACCACAACGGCAGCGACGTCGTCGCGGTCAGCGCGGCCGACCCGAAGATCGTCAGCCACCGCAGGCTCGACCCGTTCGGCAAGGTACGCGGTCAGGCACCGCAGAACTGGCCGACGACACGCGGGTTCATCGGCGGCACGACGGAGGCCGCGACCGGCCTGATCAAGCTGGGCGAGCGCGAGTACGACATCACCGGCGGCAAGTTCCTGTCGGTGGACCCGTTGATGGACCCGGACAGCCCGGAACACCTCAACGCGTACTCGTACGCCGACAACACGCCGGTCACCAAGTCCGACCCGACCGGCCTGGCCCCGATGCACTGCCTGGGCTGCGGAAAACCCTTCGACCAGTTGCCGCCCAACAACAAACCGGGCAACCCGCCGAACCAGCAGCCGAAGGGCGGCACGAACAAGTACCACGACCCGCCGGTCAACGCGACCGCGCGCAAGCGGGAATGGTTCGACTACTGGGTGGCCAAGCACCCGTTCCTGTACGACTTCAAGTTCAAGGTCGGCTACAACCCGAAGGTGGACTTCGCCAACAAGCGGGCACAGGCCACCCTGGACGGTGAGCCGTACGGGCTGAAGGTCAGCCCCGAGGTGGCGATCAACGAGCTGCGCAGGTGCTTCAACTGCAGCTTCCCGATCAAGAACGGGCCGGCGGACTTCCCGGCGGACGGCGAGTTCATCCCGCTGGACGCCTCGCCGCTGTGGCCCAGCCTGGTCCAGATCCACGCCGACGTGAAGTCCTACGACTACCACCCGGACGGCAACGGCTTCTACTTCGTCGCACAGAAACGCCACTTCGACGACGCGGGGTCGGTCATCGCGTTCAACTTCGAACAGGACAACAAGGGAGACCTCAACCTGCGGGTCCGTGCGTGGGCGTCCTCACCGGTGCCCGACGCGGCCAACAAGGCCGAGGCGGGCTACCAGTGGAGCAAGTTCGCCCACCAGCTCGGCATGAACATCATCGAGCACCACTGCACCACGGGGGTGAAGCCCAAGTGCTGACCCGATAGTCCGCACCGATCAGCACACCGGCCAACCGGCCGGTGTGCTGATCGGCTTTGCCGGCAATCAGCGACGCCCCTGGCCGCGAGCGCCGCGCCCACCGGCCAGATCGTTGGCCACGGTGCTCGCTCCTGCTCGCCGCCGTGGCCGTGATCGTTGGCGAGACGCCCGCTTCCCGCTCCTTGTACAGCGAGTTCGCCGCCGAGCCTTGATGAGGCGGCGGCCCATGCTTGTCAGGCCGGGGCTGATCGCCACCAACTACTCGCGCTGACGCAGGCACGCAGCCATGCCAGCTCGTCTTGGTCCACGATGAGGTTTCCGCCAAGGACAGGGACCTTGCCGACCGCGCTGACGCGGTCCCAGGAGCTCGCCGCGCACGCCCGAGCACTCGACGTGCACGCCGCCGAGGTGCGAGCCGCTTCATTCGACATCGGTCAACGTGGTGCGGTGTTTCCCTCGGCTGGTTCCGGCCGACGCAGCTGGGATTGGTCCCTTAACCTGGCGGCGTGCTTCCCGCGCTGCCTCGTGCCGGAAAGGGGTGATGGCCGTGAATCGCGTGATCCTCGCCCTGTCGGCGGTCGCGATCCTCGTCGCGCCGTCGGCGGCGGCTACGGGCACGGGGACGACGTTCACCGTGCTGCAGCTCAACATCTGCCACGGCGGCATGGCCGGTTGCTACCGGGGTGACGCGGTCATGCACAAGGCCGCCGAGGTGATCAGGCTGAGCAAGCCGCAGGTGCTGTCGGTGAACGAGGCGTGTTCCGGTGACATCGACCGGCTGCGCCCGGCCATGGGGCCGGCGCGGGCGTTGTTCGCCGAGGCCCGCAATCTCGACGGCACACCAGTGCTGTGCCGTGGCGGCGATGGGCGGTACGGCAACATCATCATGGTCTCGGCCGGGTTCGCGGGCACGACCGAGGAATCCGGTATCCACGCTGCCCAGTACACGGCGGCGGACGGTATCGGTGAGCTGCGCTCGTGGGCGTGCCTGCCCGCGGCGCGGCTCAGTGCCTGTACGACGCACCTGTCCTCGGACAACGCGCCGACCGCGCTCGCGCAGTGCCGGGAGTTGATCAGTCGTGCGGCGCGTCATCCACGGCCCGTCTTCGTCGCCGGTGACCTCAACCTGCGGGGGCAAGGCGTGCGGGACTGTGACCGCGGCGGGTTCTCCCGCCGGGGTGACGGCAACGTCCAGTACGTGTTCGCCAGCGACGACGTGTCGTTCGTCAGAACGGACGACATCGACATGGCGGGCACGACCGACCACCCCGGTTTGCTGATCACCGGCAGCCGCTAACCAGCCGATCGGCGCAACGAGGCGTCCAGGTTTCGCAGCAGTTCACCGACCCGGCCACGGCCGCCCGGAGCGTCGGGATAGCGCGTCAGGACGCTGACCACCACAGGACCGGCCAGCTCGTGTGCCTTCCTGATGAACTCGTCGCCGATCTGGCGGTCGTCCCCGGCGTCCAGTTCGAACGCCCGGGCCGCGTGAGCCGCCGCGCCGAGAATGTGGATGACCTGAGTCGCTTTCGCCAACGGGTGCAGGTACGCCGCACTGGCCGCCGCGACAGCAGCGCGGGCAACGTCGCTGGCTGCTTCCAGCCCCGCGTCGCGTGCCTCCTGGTACGCGCGCTGGGCCGCCCACGCGCTGTCACGAATCCCTTTGGTTCGATTCGCTCCCTCCGCGAACGTGCGTGCCGCGTCGATCGCGGCTCGTGGACGCTCGTCGCCGGGGCAGTCGCGTTCGAAGATCACCAGGGCGGGTTCCGCGCAGGCCGCGGCAAAGCCCGCTACGTCTCGCAGTTCCGCCATGCCGAGATCGATGACCGAGTTCACCAGGTACACCGTATCGTTGAACCATCAGTTGAGACTTTCACGGCGGAATCACCTGTTCGCAGCGATGAAAGCTTCAAAGAGACGTGGTTTGCGGATGAGGCATACACTTTTGCTCATGACGCAACAGGACGGTGAGCTGGACAGTCTCGTGCGCAGGAGGATCCGCGCCCTGCGGGTGGCGCAGGGGTGGTCGCTGGAGGAACTGGCCACTCGCGCGCGGCTCAGCCCGTCATCGCTCAGCCGGATCGAGAACGGCCGGCGCCGCCTGGCCCTCGATCAGCTCGTCACCCTCGCCCGCGCGCTGGACACGTCACTCGACCAACTGGTGGAGACGGACACCGACGACGTCATTGCCAACCCGATGATCGACGGCGCCCACGGCCTGATGCGGTGGCCGATCAAGGCGGATCCAGGCGTGACCGTGATGCGCCAGCGGATGACGAACCCGCCGCCGGACAACCCCGCCCGCATGCGCGCCCACCCTGGCCGCGAGTGGCTCGTCGTGCTCTCCGGTACGGCCATCCTGCTGCTGGGCAATCGCCGCCTTCGCGTGGAGACCAACCAGGCCGCGGAGTTCCCCACCATGCTCCCGCACGCGATCGGCGCCGAGGGCGGCCCGTGCGAGGTCCTGGGCATCTTCGACCGCGATGCCCGCCGGGGACACCCGGCGGACAAGGGAATCGCTGTCAAGTAGCGCCCTTGCGCGTCCGGCAGCCACGCGACCGTCGCCTTGCGTCATGCGCAAAACGCTGTGCATCTCGCGCACGGGCTTCCTACCGTGGCAGCATGACGCACACCGACCACGACAGTCAGGCCGAGATCCTCGATCTCGACGCGGAAGTCCTCCGCGAGCACATCGCGGCCATCGTCGCGTGGCTGCCCGTCCAGGCTCCCCGGCAGATCGTGGATCTGGGCTGCGGGACCGGGACGGGCACCTTCGCCCTGCTCGACAGGTTCGCCGGCGCGGACGTGATCGCGGTCGACACGTCGGCCGACCACTTGCGCCGCCTGCGGGAGAAGGCCACCGGCCACGTGCGCGCGATCCAGGCCGACCTCGACTCGCAGTGGCCGGACCTCGGCACGCCCGACCTGGTGTGGGCGTCGGCGTCCATGCACCACATGGCCGACCCCGACCGCACACTGCGCCAGGTCCACGACACGCTCGCGCCCGGTGGGCTGTTCGCCGTCGTGGAACTCAGCGGCTTCCCCCGTTTCCTGCCAAGCAGTGCCCCGGAGGAACGGCCGGGTCTGGAAGAACGCTGCCACGCCGCGACCGAGCAGTTGCACGCCACGCACGTACCCCACCGTGGTGCCGATTGGGGACGCAAACTGGCCGCCGCCGGATTCACCGTCGAAGGCGAACGGACCGTCACCGTCCACATCGAACAATCCGGCAACGCGGCAGTCAGCCGTTACGCGCTCAGCAGCCTGCGGCGCATACGCGGGGCCGTCGCCGAAACGCTCCCGGCCGACGACCTCGCCGCGCTGGACCGGCTACTCGACACCGGCAGCCCGCACAGCATCTTGCGTCGCGACGACCTCGCAGTACGCACCGAACGCACAGTCTGGGCCGCGCGCCGCACATGGAGGACAACATTGTGCGGGAACCGACCGCATCGCCGCGTGCCCGTCGGTCAAGTGTCCACAAAGGATGAAATGGGTGGTGAGGGTCCCGATCTGCCCCGGATCCGGTCGGCCGCTCGCCGGCTGGCCACCCCTGGCCGGTTCTTCGAGGGCCACGGCCCGTGAGATCACCGAGGACGAGCTCGTGACAGCCGCGGTCGAGGAAGCCATGGCGTCCTCCGCGTGGTGCAAGGTCATCGGCGACTGGGAACCCGACGACCCGCCTGTCCCGCTGGACCTGCTGCGGAAAGTGGTGACGGCCGTGCACGCGGCGGGCGGGCAGGTGGCGGTGCACTGCCAGACGGCGGAGGCAGCCGCAACGCGGTCCTCGCCGGCGTGGACAGCCTCGAACAGGGGATGCACCTCGACCTGAACCTGATCGACCGCATGGCCGGACAGGGCACAGCGCTGGTCCCGACACTCACCGCGTTCAGCGGGATCCTGGCGGACGTCCGCACCAAGCCCCCAGGCCCGAGGCGCGGAGCGATCCGCCACGGCTGGGACCACCTCATGCCGACCATCCGCGCCGCGCACGGAGCAGGCGTGACAGTGCTGGCGGGAACCGACAGTGAGGTCTTCGGCCAGGTCAGCACGGAAGTAGGGTGGCTGGTCAAGGCGGGCTTGTCCGCTGGGGCAGCGGTCGCGGCCGCGTCGTGGACCGCGCGGTCGTGGCCCGGTCTGCCCGGCCTGGTCGACGGTGCACCGGCCGACCTGGTGGTCTTCGACGGGGATCCACCGTCGACCCGGCTGTGCTCACCCGGCCGAGGCGGATCATCCTCCGGGGCCGCATAGCCAAACGACACCGGGCGAGGCGCCGGGTCTCGGCTAGGCTGGCGGGCGAGATGGCCATCCAATCCCGTGATCTTGGGGACAACCGCGACTCGATCATCGCGCTCACCGAGCTCGGTACGCGGCTGGCTGACGGCATCGCGGACACCCTCACCGACGTCGAACACAGCCTCAACGGCGTGCTCCCGGCCCACGACATCGTCCCGCACCACATCAGCGAGTTCGTTTCCGCCTGCCACCGCGAGCTGGACGCGACGGCCCACGCGCTCGAAGCCGAACTCGACCGCACAGCGCTCCTGGACTGCCTCTGTGTCGCGGTGCTGCTGGGGCAGTGGAACGGACCGGTCAACGCGTTCACGTCCGAGATGGAGATGCTCGCCTCCGCGCAGGAACGCATCAGCGCGCCCGAGTCCTTCACCCGCGACAGTCTGCAAGCGGCGCTGCGGGCGCTGTGTCTGGCGCGTCGGCGCGACATCCTGCGCCGCTACCTCGCTGCGTTCGAGCAGGAACCGGCCAAGGTGGCTGAGGACCGGACAGCGCTGCACGGTGCGTTCATCACCTGCTACGACTGGGAATACTCGCTGCGGCTGGCTGAGCAGATGCGCCGCCGCGGCGGTGTCCATCCCGATCTCACCGTGCTGATCACGTTGTACATCACCGTCATGCGGCATCGGTACGACGTTCTTCAGCGGTTTCGCCAGGACACGGGCGACGCCGCGTTCGACACCGTGCTGCGGGACGGCACCCTGTTGCACCTGCCGCGCGATCTCGTTCTGTCCGAGCGCGCTGCCGAGGTTCTGACCGAGTGCGCGCTCGATCTGTGCGTGCCTTGGCCGTTGCTTGTCCAGGCGTTGCCTGAGCAGCTGCGGGCCGAGGCTGAGCGGTGGCGGGAGTTGCTCGTCGCGCCAGACCGGGCCCTGACCTTCGCACCTTTGGTGCAGGACGGCGATTTCGTCCTGCTCGCGCTGCCACACGTCATCAGCACCAACCTTTCCCGCCTGGTGGAGCGGGTGTTCGCCGGCCGGCCGAGCCTGCCGTACTACCGCGCCCGTGGTGCGGCCGTCGAGGACGAGGCGATGCGTCATCTGAGTGGCGTGTGTCCCGGCGCGCGAACGATGCGCGGCGGGACGTATCCCGGTCCGCGGCCCGGTGAGCTCATCGAGGTCGACGGTGTCCTGGTGTGGCGGGACGTGGTACTGGTGCTGGAAAGCAAGGGCGGCTACCTCAGCGAGCGGGCGCGCACCGGTGACCCCGCGTCGGTCACGAGCGAGCTGCGCAGGACCGTCGGCGACGGCTTCTTCCAGGCCGCCAGGCTGGTCCGGGCACTGGAACGGGACCGCGAGGTCACCCTGACCGGCGACCGGGGACAGTCGTTGACGCTGGCTGCCAACGCGATCCGCCGGATCTACGCCGTCGTGCCGACCGCGGACAAGTTCGAATCCCTGTCGACCACCCTTGACCTGCTGTGGACGCGGCAGATCCTGCCGGACGGTGCCATCCCGCTGATCATGGCCGTCCAGGACCTGCACCTGCTCACCGACCTGCTCCGGACACCGCTGGAACTGCTCGGCTACCTGGACTACCGCGAGGAAGTGCTGGCCGAACCCGGATTCCGGGTCGGCGACGAACTCGAGGTCCTCGGCTGCTACGTGGGCAACACCGACGTCATCGGCGACCTCAGGAAGGTCCGGACCGAGCCGGGGTCGGCCCTGCTCAGCACCAACCAGCAGGAACGGTTCCTCGACCCGTGGATCCACCAGGTCAACCACGCCAGGGTGAACCACATCCCCGTACCACCTCCGCCACGCAGGCACACCGAGGCTGACCGCGCGCTGATCGAGCGGTTCCACGCGGACACAGGCGACACCGCCTCGGCCACGCTGCTGCACCAGTTCGACGGTGCGCACCTCGGCGTGGCCATCCGGCTCACCGACGAAGCCACACGGCCGCGACGGGGTGCCCCCATTCCGTATGTCATCGGCGACTTCGGAGTCGTGGTGGTCAACCCAGGCGAGCCAGTCCGGGCGGTGCGGCGGCTGCCGAGAGTCCGGGAAGTCCGTGCCCGGACCAGGATGCTCGTCTACCTGTCCCCCGCTCACGATGGCGCGGTGCTCCGGCATGCCGAGCTGGGCCGCGCGCACGTCCTCGCCGAGCGGACCGGGGGACTGGTGGAGCGCTCCCGGCTCGGGAAGCTCGACCCGTGGTTCGACGACCACGCCCGCAGGCGCCACGGCGCGCACCGCGACATCACCCCGGCCGACCAGGAGAACGTCAGCCGCCTGGTCGAGGCAGGTCTGCCCGACACGACCGCACGCGGCGTCACCCGGCAGGGACTGACCAGCCAGGTGCTGGACTTGGCGGGCAGCGACGCCGGCATCAGCCTGAACCAGGCCGCGGACCTGTACCTCACCCACGTCCACCAGGCCGCTGACGCCCTCGGCGTGGACGCCACCGACCTCGCGTTCTCCACC
This sequence comes from Kibdelosporangium phytohabitans, assembly GCF_001302585.1. Taxonomy (GTDB): domain Bacteria; phylum Actinomycetota; class Actinomycetes; order Mycobacteriales; family Pseudonocardiaceae; genus Kibdelosporangium; species Kibdelosporangium phytohabitans. The sequence continues at coordinate 5,214,454 of NZ_CP012752.1, forward strand.
GGCGCCGCACGGGACGTGCTGCGGCTGCTCGCATCCGGTGCAATCCGGCCCGAGGACGCGGTCACCTTGATCCGTCTCAGCGTCGGAAACCCGGCAGTGTCAGTGGAAACGCTCGCCGGTGAAGGCGGTCTGCTCACCGAGCACAGCACCTCGCTGCTCGACCGTGTGCTGGCCGGCTCCGGGCACACCGTCGACGAACTGCGCCGCATGAACGCCAAAGACCGTCGCAAAGCCCGGAACCGCCTGCTCGGCGCCATCCGCCGCCAGCACCCCACGGTCAACATGAACGCCGCCGCTGCCTACGTGGAACGGCTTTTCCCGTCCTGAAGCGCCGAGCGGATGACGGCAGCGCCGGATTCGGCGAGCCACGAAGCGAACGTTCGCAGCCCGGGGTGGATCACCCGCAGCGTCTCGATGTCCGCGTGCCAGCGGGCACCCGCCGCCCAACTGGCCTTGGTCCTGGCGACCTCGGGGCCGAGGACGGCCGCTTCGGCGTCGGTGAGCTGTTCGTACCGGACAGGGATGCCGGTGGCTTCGCTGATCGCCGCGGCGGCTTCGACGGGTGTCGGCTGGTCGCCGGCCAGCTCCAGCGTCCGCCCGGCGAACCGGGCTGGTTGGGCGAAGGCGAGGGCGGCGAATTCGGCGATGTCCTCCAGCGCGATGACCTGCATGGGTTCGTGCGGTGGGAACAGGTGCCGGTTCACGCCGTCGGTGATGCCGTCGATGCCGATCGAGCCCACGCCGAGGTAGTTGGTCATGAACCGGACAGGACGCAGCACGGTCGGTCGCGCGATGTGGTCGTGCAGGTACTGCTCGATCTGGGCTTTCGCCGTCGCGGACTGCGATGTGGCCGACATCGACGCGACGGTGCTGAACACGACCTGGTCGATGCCCGCGCGGGCGGCAGTGTCGACCAGTGCGATGCCGCGAGCCGCTTCGAGCTGCGGGTTGGTGTGGGCGCCGGGCGGTATCGCGAACACAGCCTCGGCTCCGTCGAACGCCGGCGGCAGGGTCGCCGGGTCGTCGAAGTCACCGACGACGAGCTGGGCACCGGCGGCGGCCAGCGCTGTCGCCGCGGGCGTGGCCGTGTCACGGACCAGGGCGCGCACCGGTTTGCCGTCGGCCAGGAGGCGTCGCGCGGTGGCGCCGCCCTGTTTGCCGGTCGCGCCCGTGACGAGGATCGGTCTCGAAGTCATGGTGTCCGTTCCTGTGATGGTGGATACTGGCACGAAACGGAATGATCAACCCGTTTGCCCGGACGGACAAGGATTACGTGACATGACAGCCCCAGCCCGCGTGGACGCGCGGCGCAACCGGGAGCTCGTGCTGCGCACCGCGGCGAAGATGTTCGCCGAGAGCGGCACGGACGTGACGCTCGGCCGGATCGCGCGCCGCGCCGGCGTGGGCGCGGGTACCGTCTACCGGCATTTCCCCAGCAAGGAGTTCCTCCTCGAAGCTGTTCTGGCCGATCACGTCGACCAACTGGTGACCTCCGCCGGCCAGTGGGCGACCCGCGCCGCGCCGGGCGACGCGCTGTTCGGGTTCCTGCTCCAGGTCATCGAGACATCCGCTGGGCGGCAACACGTCTGCGACGCGCTCACCGCCGACACGAGCTGGCCGCACGCCATGCTCACCGCTGCGGCGCAGCGGTTCGGCGAGGCGATGGAACGCTTGCTGCGCAACGCGAAACGCGCCGGTGCGATCCGTGGTGACGTGCAGGCCGACGACTTGACCGCGTTGGCGATGGGCGGCGCCGCGATGCGGGCCGCGCACCGCAACCAGGCGCGCGGCGGCCAACTCGTCCGGCTGCTGCTGGACGGCCTGCGCACCGAAGCCGTCACGGAAGCGGGCGAGTTCCGTGACGGCCGGGGTCACGAAACCCGCTGCGGCGAGTGCGGCGCGCCGCTGAGCGTGCGGACGACTGGCCGACCACCCCGCTACTGCGGCCCGACCTGTCGCCAACGTGCCCGCCGCAAGAGGATGGCCGGTTGACCCCGGCCCTCAGCACAAGATCCCTTCGCGGCAGCCGTGATCCGGCCGACGACCGGGATGACGACCTCGGGCTTTCCTTCGTACTGACCGAAGTCGCGCCACTGGCTCGAGTCCATGCCGCACTTGATGGTTCCCCGCCGCGTCCAACACCGCCGGACCGGACGTACCCGAACAGGACTACACCACGATGATCAACTCCCAGTGGACGAGTCCAGCCGGGGACTTCCACGGTCTGACGTTCTATCCACGCGGCAACGTGCCGACCGGCTACGTCCGTGCCGTGAAACGCGACCAGCTCGCCCACGTACGCGCCTCCTTCGGCGGTGGACCGGACGGCAAACCTGGCATGCGGTACGCCTTTCCGTACACCCGGTCCGGCGAACGCCATGGCGCGTACGCGAACCTGCAACCGGTGAAGATCCCCGGCGGGCGCGACGAGTACTACACGACAGAAGACGTCTCGTGTGGCAGATGTCGCCCGACATGCGGTACGTCGAGGTCTTCCTCAGCGGACCGGTGAAGAACTACCAGGGCCGCCGCACCTATCACGAGTCCTGCAACCGAGGTGTGTTCGGCCCGGCCATGCCGTTCAACCGGGCGGCCACCGACTACGTGACCCGGTCCGCCTGCCGCTGTCGACCATCGGTTCACGCCTGCACTGGACGAGAACAACTCGGCACCGGCGGGGGAGTCGTTCATCCTGCCGGTCACAGTGCAGGACAGAACAGCAGCACCGGTGTGATCCCGCGTTCGCTGACAGTCGACGTGTCCTTCGACGGCGGCCAGACGTGGAAGGCGGCCACGGTCGTGGCGAACACGCTGGCAGTCGTTCAGCACCCGAACGACGCGGCGACGGTGTCGCTGCGGTCAAAGGCATCCGACCGCGCGGACGACACCGTCGAGGAGACGATCCTCAACGCGTACAAACTCAACTGAATCACCCGGCAGTCCCAGATCGGCAGATCATGGAGGTGCGGATGCGTTGGCTCTCACCGCTTCGGATCGTCAACGCTCCTCTGCACTTCGTCACTGACGCGTTCGACCTCCGCAACGCCCGCGCCCACACGCCGTACCGTGCGACCGTGGGCGGCCTGGTCCGTGGCGACACCAACGGGCTGACGTTCCGCAGAGCCGGCGGCCCGGCGTGGATCTCCGTGTTGGCCAACGGCGACGTGACCGGAACACCACCGCTCAGCCACAAGGGCCCGCTGCGCGTCGAGGCCCGCAACGCGAACGGCGAGACGGCCTCGGCGACCGTCGGCGTCGAGGTCCGGCTGCCGGGCGACAAACTCGTGGCGGAACTCCGGACCGCGAGCTTCACCCTGTGGCACAGCGGCAGCCAGGTCGCGGGCGGCAGGGAGAAGGAGATCCGGTTCCTGCTCAAGTCCGCTGTGGACGTGGTCGGCCCGCAGGAGAGCTCGGCGACGTCCACGCGTGAGCTGGCCGAGGCACTGGGCTGGGACCACCACCAGGCCGGTACGGACATCGGCGTGATCAGCCGGTACCCGATCGTGGAACGCGAACCGCCGGGCAGCGGCTGGTTGTCGGTGGCCACGAAGGTGCGGGTACGGCTCGACGACTTGGATGTCGTGGTGTGGAACGTGCATCTCGGCTACAACCCGTACGGCCCTCACGACGCGTGCTTCGGCAAGATGACACAGGACCAGTTGATGGCCAACGAGGAACGCTCCGGTCGTACGCCTCAGATCAAGGCCATTCTGCAAGAGATGCGCCCCGACATCGCAGACGCCTCCCGTGTACGGGTGTTGCTGACCGGCGACTTCGACGCTCCATCCCATTTGGACTGGACACCGGGCACGCGCCGCTGCGGTCACAACCCTGTCCCATGGCCGGCCTCGGTGCTTCCCATCCAGGCTGGGTTGCGTGACTCCTACCGTGTGGCCAACCCCGACCCCGTCGCCACGCCGGGCACCACGTGGTCGCCGATCTACCCGGTGTTCACCGGCGGCTACGGCTACGACTCCCACATCGGCGAGCCGGAACCGCAGGACCGGATCGACTTCGTCTACTTCGCGGGCCCGCTGCGGGTCAGCGATTCGGACGTCGTGGTCGAAGGACGCCCAGCGCCCGTACCCGGCCACGGAAGCAACGCGTGGCCGTCGGACCACGCCGCCGTCGTGACCACGTTCAGGACGCCGTGACGTCGCTGCCGTCGCCGCGTGAGACCTGCGCGGATGCCGCTGGAGTGATCACTTGGGATGTGCGCGGGGACCGTTTCGGCGGTCCGCGAAATCCAGCGTGTCGCACGGGTGCGCCGTGGTTCGTCGCGGCCTATCAAACCCGGTGATGGGGCCGATCACGATGATCTCGGCCCAGGGTGACGGACCACCTGAGGCGGAGCGCTACCTGGTACTTCGGCGCGTTCGCCTATGACCATGCGCTATGGCGGACGCACATTCCTTAACTACTCTTTGCAATTACTTTACTACTATCAGTCATCTTTATGTCCATTCGGACCTTCCTGGTTGGCCCCGAACGGGCGACGGTTAGGACCGTCCCTGCTTCGCGCAGGTGTCGCCCCGGACCGTCCCGGCCGCCGGTGGCGCGCACCAATCCCCTGCACCGAAGCGGCGATGTGACTCCGCGGCCTCCCTGCACGGCCGCGGGTGGCCGGGAAAGGGAGCCGAACATGCGAAAGCACACACCCGGGCGGCGACGGGCGCTCGCCGGGTTCGTCGCCATGCTGACCGGCGCGGCGCTGCTCGTGGCACCGGTCACCGCGTCGGCGGGCGAGTTGCCGATCAACCAGCTGGTGCAGCAACAGGACCAGTGGTGCTGGGTCGCGAGTGGACTGACGATCGCCAAGTTCCACGGCAAGGGCAACGTCAGCCAGAACGACTTCTGCGCACTGGGCCGCGGATACCCGAAGGGCACGCCGTGCCCGAACCAGGCCGGCTATCTCCAGTACGACCAGCGGGCGTTCCGCGCGCTCGGCCTGAGCGCGGGCCAGGTGGGCGGACCGCCGTCGTTCCAGACGGTGGCGAGCGAGATCGACGCGCGCAGGCCGATCGAGACCGGCATCTACTGGACCGCCGGTGGCGGCCACGCCCAAGTCATCTACGGGTATGACGACCAGCAGTTGATCTACTACGGCGACCCGTGGCCGGCCAGCCCGCGCTACAGCGAGATGAGCTACGACGACTACGTCGACAACTACGAGTTCCAGTGGGGCGAAGCGCTCTACGGGGCCGGGGCATGAGGAGGACGACGATGACCTACCGACACACCCGTGCCCTGACCGGGTCCGCCGCGATCGGCCTTGCTCTGCTGCTGACCGGCGGCACGGCGGCGGCGAGCCCGGTGACCGCCGCGCCGTCCCCTTCGGACGCGACGGCTGCCGCGCAGACCGCGGCGGCACCGGAAACGACCACCCGGCTGGCGAAGTTCTTCGTCAACCTCGACAAGCAGACGGCCGGTCAACTCGCCCAGGGAACACCGGACGTCCAGGCGGTGCAGGCGAAAGCGCCGCGGGTGACCGGACCGGCTCGCCCGGTCTACTCGCTCACCCCGGACTTCGTGCGCTCCGCGGACGCCCCGGTGGCCACGTTCGTGTACATGGCGGTCCCGGCCAAGTCCGCCAGTGGCCAGGACGCGTCCATCCTGCTCTCCCGCAAGGGCGCCGGTTGGTCGATCCACCAGATCACCACCGGCACGGAAGCGTTCGCGTCGACCGGCACGGTGTTCACCGAGCCGCAGAACAACGCGTGGTACCGCCTTGACGGTGACCGCGTGCTGCCCCTCAACCAACCGGCGGCGTCTTCGGTTGGCAAGGACGGCACGACTGTCGCGAAGTACCAGGAGTTGGTGCACGGCCGTTACGCCGACAAGCTCCCTGGTTCGGACTACCAGCGTCAGCACAAGCTCGGCGGTTACAGCAGCGGTCCCACCACGACGACGCCGGACGACGGCGGGGCGGTTTCGCCGCTGCTGATCGTCCTCGTCGGCGCCGGGATCGCCGGCCTGGGCGCTGTCGCCCTGGTCGCCCGCCGCCGTCGGGCGTAACCGGGGAAACCTCGCCGGGTCCCCGACGCCTCCGGGGACCCGGCTGCTCCTTGTGCGGCATGATGATCGCGTGTCTGGCGATTCGTTGAAGGTCTATCCGGGTTCGTGGGCGATGACGGTGGTGTGCGGTGCTTCCGGCACCGGCAGGACCAGATTCGCGTACGCCCTCGCCGCGCAGTACAACGGGCACGTCGTCGACACCAGCGACGTACTGGCGGCGGTACGGGCGATGACCGGCCCTGGGCGGATACCCGAGCTGTCCTACCAGGACGCCGAGGACTGGCGGGACCTCGTCGAAGCCGAAGGCCCAGGGCCGCGCCAGAAGCAACCACTGCGGGGCACAGCCGAGGAGCTGGCGGCGGCGCGGCTGCGAGCTGCCGACGTCCTGACTCCGGCCGTGAGAGCTGTCATGGCTGAACAGCCCCGCCTGCACCTGGACGGGTTGTACGAATACCCGCACACGGTCGTCACCGGCCGCCACGCCCTGCCCACGCTTGCCTGGGACTTCGCCGTGATCCTCACCGAAACGCGGGAACAGATCCACGCGAACCTCGCGAGCCGCTACTCCCACGACAGCTCCCTCGACGTGCGCGTGGAGGCGTCCACGCGGGTGCAGGACGAGCTCCTGCGCAGAGGACGTGACCACGGCAAAACCCAGTGCCACGTCGTTTGCGTCGCCGCGCGACCGTGGGACGACGCCGTCGGCCGCGCCCGCCGGGAGATGACCGACCGGTGGGACTCCAGCAACGCGCTGGGCTAGGGCACACCTCCACCTGGATCTCCATCTCTGCGTCGATGCGACTCCACCCGAGGCGTCCCTAGCGTCTTCGGCATGAGGATGCCGATTTCGCGCACATGCCCGTTCACCGTCCCGCCGGAGTACGCGCGGTTGCGCGGCGAGGACCCGGTGACGCGGGTGAGTTTGCCGAGCGGGGACGAGGCCTGGCTGGTCAGCCGGTATCAGGACGTGCGCACCGTGCTGTCCGATCCGAGGTTCAGCATCGACGCCACCCGGCCGGGCTATCCGCGGATGCGCGCGGGCGCCGAGCCGCCACCGCGACGGCGACCGTTCCTGGACACCGATCCGCCCGAGCACGTGACGTACCGGCGGATGCTCAACGGTGAGTTCACCGTGCGCCGGATCGCCGCGCTGCGGCCGGAGATCTCGCAGGTGGTCGACGACCTGCTGGACGCCATGGTGGCCGGTGGTTCATCGGCCGATCTGGTTGCGGCGTTCGCGCTTCCGTTGCCGTCACTGGTGATCTGCCGGATGCTCGGCGTCCCGTACGCGGATCACGAGTTCTTCGAGTCACGTACCCGCACCGCGCTGGCCGGTGACGTCACCGCCGCGCAGTCGTCCGAGGCGATGGGGCAACTCTTCGAGTACCTGGAGAAGCTGTTCGCCCAACGGCAGGACCAGCAGACCGAGGACCTGATCGGCAAACTGGCCGACGGTCCCGTCGCCGCTGGCGCGCTGGATCGCCGAGGCGCGGTCGGCATGATCCTGCTGCTGCTGGTCGCCGGGCACGAGACCACCGCCAACATGATCTCCCTGGGAATGCTCACCTTGCTGCGTGAACCCCAGCTGTGCGACGAACTGCGACGGCAGCCGGAGCGGATGCCCGCGGTGGTCGACGAACTGCTCCGCTACCACTCGGTCGCGGACTCTGTGGCGGTCCGTGTCGCCGTGGCCGACGTCGAACTCGGCGGCCGGCTGATCAAGGCGGGGGAGGGCGTGGTCACGCTTGGTCTGTCGGCGAATCATGACGACGACGTCTTCGACCAGCCGCACCGGTTCGACCCGGGTCGCTCGACGCGGCATCATCTGGCGTTCGGATACGGGCCACACCAGTGCATCGGGCAGAACCTCGCTCGTGCCGAGCTGGAAATCGCCTACCACCGGCTGCTCACCCGGCTGCCGAACCTCCACGTGACGGCGCCCACGGACGAGTTGCCCTGCAAACACCAATCGCAGGTGTTCGGCGTGGAGAGGCTGCCGGTCCAATGGTGACGATGGCGCGGAAACGCTGGCTCGCCGGGCTTGTACTGGACGTCGGACTGTCACCGATCTGCTACTACGCCGCCCACCTGCTCGGCTACGACGACGTGGTCTGCCTGCTCGTCGGCACAGCGGCAGTGGCGCTGCGGGCCGCGTACTTGGCTGCGTACCGCCGCAGATTCGACGCGCTGCTCGGGTTTGTGCTGTTGATGAACGTCGTCAGCCTCGGGGCGTCGGCGTTGGTCGGCGATGCCCGGCTGATCCTGGCGCGTGACCCCATGACCACCGCGCTGATCGCGCTGGTGTTCCTGGCGAGCTGCCGAATGGATCGGCCCGCGATGTTCCACCTGGCCAAACGGATGCGGTCCACCGGCACCGCGGGCTGGGACGAGCGGATGACCGTGGAACCGGGTTTCCGGCGCCCGTTCGTGATCACCACCGCTGTCTGGGGCGTGGCCCTGATCGCTGAGTCCGCAGCACGCGGCCTGCTGATCTACCAGCTGCCGATCCACGTCATGGCCGGGCTCAGCCAGGTGATCGAGCTCGCTGTCATCGGCCCGCTGGTGGTGTGGACAGTGTGGTTCGGCCGGCGTACAACCGCCGACTGACGTCCGCGGCACGAGCATGGTGCCTGCCGGTGTGGACGGTCGTCGCCGTTTCGCCGATCCGGCTACGACGGCTGGTCGACTTTCGGCAGCGTCGTGGTGGGCCCGCTGGTCAGCAACCACCTCGTGACCGGCACTTCCACCAGCACCCGTGCACCGAACGGGTGGACCTCCGCCGCGGCGTCCCACCCGTCGTACTTGGCGGCTATCGCGGCCAGCACGTCCGTCCGCAACGGGCCGTGGTGGACGCGGGCCTGTCCTTCCGCGACAGCGGGTTCGTCCCCGTCTTCGAGGGCGAGACTGACCCGCGGGTCGTTGATGATGTTGCGCACCTTGACGTTGCGCACGCCGCTGCTGATCCAGAACGTCTCGCCGGTGTGGACGAACCACACCGGCGTGACGTGCGGCGAGCCGTCCGGCCGCAGCGTGCACAGCCAGACATTGCGTTCACCCCGAAGGCGGTCGGCCAGCGCGGGTTCGATGATCGTCCCCATGTCCCCAGCTTGCCCGTCGACACCGGCCGTGGCGAGCGGATTGCCCGCCACGGGGTGGTTTTTCACGGCGTGAGGGCGGTGATGATGGCCACCTCGGATTCGTCTTGCGGCAAGTACCGGACGGTGATCGGCGCACCCGGCTGCAGCTGGGGGATGGCACTGGCCGGGATGGCCTTGTGCTGGTTGAGGTCGAACATCGTGCCGTCGGCCCGCGTGATGCGCAGCTTGATCGAGACGACCGAGCGGCCGTGGCGGATCTCGCCGGTGGGTGCCAGGGCGAGCACGACGGCCCTGGCGTCGATGCCGTTCTCCGCGATGTGCAGCTGCTGCGGGGTGATGTGGCCCTTGGCCATCTGCACACGGTTGAGCGCGGCCTGCAGCTCGCCCTGCGTGGCGTCGATGGCCAGGGTGACCTGACCGTCGGGCAGGTAGCGGACCGGCAGGATGGCACCGGGCCGCACCGACGCGAGCTCGGTGACGTCGATGATCTGACGGGCGGTGCCGCGGAAGGACAGCCCGTTGGGCGTGTCCACGTCGAGCTGGATGTCGACCTGGGGCTGGTCGTTCACGCTCAGACCGGTCCGCGCGACCCCGACCACGGTGCCCATCCCGATGGGCGCGTCGCGGAAGGAACGGGGGACGGCGCCGCGCAGGGCCGCGAGCCCGTCACCGAGCTTCTGCGAGACGGAGAACAGCACGGGCACGACGAACATGAGCAGGACCGGGCCGATCATCCAGCCGTTGACCCAGGCGAGTTCGCCGGTGCCGCCGATGCCCGCGGCGACGTACATGATGGTGCAGATCAGGCTGACAGCCAGGGTGATCAGAGCGGCGATCTTCATGGTCGGTCCTCTCAGTTGCCGAAGAAGTCGGTCTTGCCGATGGTCAGAGCGGAGATCCGGCCGTCCGCGGTCACCGTGGCGATCTCGGTGCGGGTGACCACCGCCGTGGTGCCGTTGGAAGCGGTGAGCGCGCGTTCCGGGGACGACTCGATGGGCAGTGCGCCGGTGACGGCACCGGTTTGCAGTGAGACCACGGACAGCGCCGGGTCGGTGTCGTTCACGGTCCGGTTGTGCCGGACCAGTACGTGCTGGGGCGTCGCGCCGCCGACCACGAGGGCCGCGCTCGGGAAGACGACGTTGCCGAGCGGGGTCTCCCGTTTGTCGGCCCCTACCCGGACCAGGGCGTTCCCGACGGCCCGTTCCCGCAACTGGACCTGCTCGCCGGTGGCGAGCGAGACCTTGGATGCCGTCGCGCTCGGGCTGGTGTCCGGCCTGCCGGGAGACAGGACACCTGCCCATTTCGCGGCGATCTCGGGCCTGGCCGGACCCGCGGTCACCGAGTCGAGGCCGATGGTGAGCAGAGCGCCGTCGGCGTTCATCGCCACGACACTGCGGCCGTCCGGGTCGTACCCGTAGGCCGCCCGCCCGGCGACGTACTTCTCGCCCAGGCCGGTGACGGCGCCACCGGCGGCGACCTCCGCACCCGTCCGCAGGTCGAGGATGACCAGGCCGGAGTCGGTGGCCACGTAGAGGTGGCTGCGGCCCGCGGCCAGGACGGACGCCTCCCAGACCAGCTTGTCGGACAGTTGCGTGTCCCAGACGGCCGTGCCGGTGGCCATGTCGACGGCGGCCAGCCGGACCTGGAACATGTCCTGGGTCATCATCTGGAACATGCCGCGTGTGCCATGCCGTTCGTACGGCACCAGCACGAGCTCGCGGCCGTCGCTGGCCGCGAAGCCGACCCCGGTCTGGACCTCGATGTCCGGCTCGGACGACACGAGGTAGGAGAACCCGAAGAACATCAGGCCGAACAACAGCAACGGGATCAGCAGGAGCACGGGGAGGCGTCGGCGCGCCTTGCGGATCGGCTGGTACATGTCGAACAGCTTCAGCGTGGGGAGGGTCCTACCGATCACAGAAATGGCTACGCTCGTGTCGTGAGCACCGTGCATACGCGAGCGGCGTTGCCCCGCGGGCTGCTGATCGCGCAGGCGTGGTCGGAGCTGGGTGACGCCGTGGCGCCGTTGAGCAACGCGGCGGGCCGTCCGCTGGCCCGCACGGTGAAGCTCATCCTCGACCCGCTGGTGCTGCGACCGGTCCTCAACCCGTGCTTCGCCGCGGGTGCGATCGGCATCGAGCACGTGGACGCCTTGCGGGACCGGATCGCCCAGGCAGGCCCGGTGCTGGCCGCGACGGCCGCGTGGTTCCTGGTGCTCAAGAAGGAACGTCGCCGGGCGGCGATCACCGACGGCAACCCGCAGGACCTGTATTTCCAACGCTGTTACGAACTGGCCGGCGAGCACGGCCACCCGCAGCCGGACGCGGGCAAGCGCGCGGCCGTCGTACTCGCCGAGATCCACGGCCAGGACGGCCCGACGATGGCCCAGCTGCGGGAGTTCGTGACCGGCAATCCGGGGGAGCTGGCCAGGCTCCTGGACACCGCGTGGGCGAGTCCTCCGGCCCGGCTGGCGGTGCCGTCGGTGCGGCCGGCAGACTTCCTCGCCACCTGCGCGACCCGGCCGGATCGGGGCCTGTTCAAGGCGCTGGTCACCGACTCGGCAGGCACCCGGGGTGCTGCCGAGCTCGACCGGCCGGGGGCGGCGCTCGCGTGCGGGCTGACCGACCGGGACCGGGTCGTGCGGCCGGAACTCGGTGCCACAGCGTCGAAGAAGACCTTGCCGAAGCCGTTCGACCGGTCCATTGTGGAACGACTGCTCGGCCCGCTGACCACCTCGGCACACCGCGAGCTCCTGGCTGACGTCGGCACGCTGGCGCGCCAGGAGATCGACCGGTCCGCGCGACCGTGGCAACTGGCGGACGAACCCGGCCGCGTGGTCATGGTCCTGGGTGGGCAGGCGTCGGCGCCGTTGACGGGCGGGCAGGCGGACGGGGCCGCCGCCCGGCTGCGGCTGCGGTGGGAACGTGAGGCCTACGTCCAACGGGTGCTGCGGATGCCCAGCGAGGTACCGGACCGGGTCCGGGCGGACGTCCACCAGGTCCGTGCCGCCTACCTCCGGCGGCTGTGGGTACGCGTGCACGGCCGCGAGGTCCGCCGGGACACCGTCGTGGCCGACGAGGTGTGGGATCTGCTCGACGGCGTGTTGCGTTCGGTGATCCTGGACCAGCGCGACCGGCTGCGGTCGGACCTGGAACGGCAAGCGCTGGGAGCGTCACTGTGAGAATCCAGCGCACCGGGACGGAGATCCTCGCCGGGGACTGGCCGGCCCACCCGGACCAGACAGCGTTGCTGGAGGCGCGGGGCGCCCTGGTGGCCTGGGACGTACTGGCCGACGCCGGACCGGCTGTCCGCGTCGACGACCCGGACCGGGCAGCGGAATGGCTGTGGGAGGTCTACGGCGCTGAGGCAGCGGCCGGGATTCTCGGTGATGCCACAGAGGTGACAGTTCCCGAGGACGGTGACTGGCAGGTCCGCGACGCGTGCCGTGTTGTCGCCCAACTGACCTGGGTCGAAGCCTGGTGGCCTGCCTCCTCGGCCGCGGGCGTGCCCGCGGTCAGCCTGGAACTGCTGCACGCCGAACGCGCGATCGCGACCAGCGTCATCGAGCACCTGCTGGACGACGACGAAGCGACGGAACGCGCGCTCGCCACGGCATCACTGACCGGCGACGCCACGCTGGACACGCGGCTCGTCGCGCTCGCCGAGGATTACGGTGTCGTGCCGCGTGAGGCCGCCGTGCCCACGCGGGAGGAGTTCGCGCTCGCCGCGGGAGGTCAGGACCGGGCAGCGGGTGTGACCGTCCTCAGTGGAACAGTAGCGGTGGACTGGGCGCTGGTTCCGGCAGGCGTGGTGGACGCCGCAGCCAACGCCGAATGGGCGGTCGTCCGCACGGGCGGCAGCACGTACCTGGAGGTCGCGGTCGCGCTCGTGGCCGGCGCGCGGCAGCCCTTGGCGGCGAGATTCGGGCAGGTCGACGTGGATCTCGACCGAATCGACGACCTCGGGCGGCTGACCGGTCGTGCGCCGGTACCGGCGACCGTCCTGCTGATGCCACCGGCGCAACGCGTACTGACCGTCTACGCGCCGGACTTCGCGCGACCGAAAGAGTCCACTGAGGACGATCGGGCCCGTCGGGACGTGATCGTCGAGTACGCACGGTCCCGGATGGAGGCCGCGTCGGCGACACGCACCGAGCGAACGGCGGGGCAGTTAGGCGATGGAACAAGCTGAACAACGAGGCCGTGCGAGTGCCGCGAGCAGGCGACCACGCGCGGACCGCGCTTGACCTGGCCTACCAAGGGGCGCCGTTGCTGCACATGACCCTCGCCGACATGGCCGGTTCGATCGGCGAACCGGCCGGGAGCGCCGAGCACTTCGGACTCGCCCGCGAGTTGTCCGCCGCGACAGGCGACCAGTTGACCGAGGCGCCGCGCTGCTGAGCCCGGCACGGCTCGCTTACCTCGACAGCGACAGCGACAACGACAACGACAGCGACCGAGCCGACGCGTTGTACGACCAGGCGCCGCAATTGTTCCAGTCCACCGCGAACGAGAACGCACTCGCGGTCTGCCAGCACGGCCGTGCCGCCGTGCGCGTCGTTCGCGGTCGCCCGCGCGAAGCGTTGGCCCTGCTCGCCACCGGTCGAAGCGGCGCACCAGCCATACGCTGTTTCGTTCTTCGCCAGCACAGGCGGGGCATCGCCGCGTGGCAACGGGATCAGGCGACGCTCTGGGAGAAGACAGGAGACCTGGTGCGTTCCCCGGTCGTGTGGGCCGCCTTCGCCACCGCAGGCGCCCCGGCTACTTGAGCTGTTCGGCCAGCTCGACGATGATCCCGCGGGGTCAGGTACTTGACCAGCTCGAGCCGTTCGTGCCGGTCGTGGGTCCGCATCATCGCGACCTCGGCCCGGACTCCGTCGAGCCCGTTGACGCGGTCCGCCGCGTGACCTTCCACCGTGGCCTCGCCTTCCGGTTCGAGTCCGGGTTCGAGGAAGAACGCCTTGGCGGCGGCGAGGTCGTCGACGTCGATGCCGACGTGGTCCATCTGCCGGATTTTCGCGCCCCTCGGGGCTGTGCCGATCATGGTGGCCTCCTTTCCGGGTTCAGGCCGGCCAGCGTTCCTGCTGCCGCTGCATGAGTTCGGCGATGGCGGTGGGCAGGGTCGTCTCGAAGTCGATCAGCTTCGCCCACGTCGGCTTCACCACGACCCGGACCATGCCGTCGTAGAGCGAACGGACACCGACCTCCCACTCGGCCCGTTGTTCGGGCGTCATGTTGTAAGTGCCGTTCCACCGCATGTACTCGTACGGGATGCCGTCCACTTCGTCCAGTTCGGCGTTGCCGCGCAGCAACAGGACTTTCGGCGGGTGCGACTCGGTGTCGATCGTCAGCGCGACCGCTGGATTGCGGCGCAACGCGGGCAGCTTGCGTGCGTTCTTCGCCGTGCACATGACGATTTCGGTGCCGTTCCAGAAGATCCCGATCGGCAGGGCCCGCGGGGTGCCGTCGAGTGCGACGAAGGCCAGCCTGCCGAGGTCACGGGCCAGCAGTTGCTTGCTGTACGGCTTGTTCAGGACTTCGTCGACAGCGCTTTGATCCATCAGGCTTCCACTCCACTTCATTTACTACTACAGACGTTGTTGTTTACTAAGTGACGAAAATAGCGGAACAGAAGCCTGGGCGGGGCCCTGACGGTGCTGCGGACGGATGCGGGTCGTTGTTGTCTCGAGGTCATGAATGGACCGTCCTTTCTGTTCACACCAGAGTCGACCCTGGGTGGCGGTTGCCGACAGTGCGCGCCGAACCGGTCGGGGATGCGTTACGAAGCCGAAGACGTGCAATCCGCACTAGCGGGGCTGGGCGGGGCGCGGCATAGAGTTCGATCTCGTGGTGGTCGCGCGATCTTCGACGTCCGCGCGCGACGCAGAGCCGCGCGCGGTCGTGCAGGACGCTCCCAGCGGCTCGGTCGGCGCGGTCCACGTGCTGCCTGTCGCGTTCCTGCTGACGCAGGTCCTGGCTCGGTGCGTGGACAGCCTGGGTGAAGGCGATTACCGGTACGTGCCATTCATCGTCGCCGCGTTCGTGCTACCTCTGTGGTACGCGAGTGGCCTGGCTCGGCGTCCGTGGCGGACGGCCCCGTGGGCGCTGCTCGCGGTGCAGGCCGTGCTCACGTATGTCCCGTTCGTGCTGCTTGGCAACGGGTGGGTCGGCGGCGTGTCGGGGCAGCTCATCGGTCTGGTCCTGCTGGTCGCGCCACGGTGGTCATGGCGGCTGGCGCTGGTGCTGTTCCTCGTTGAGGGCGTGCTGTGGAACGTGGTCTTCAGTCCGCCGTACCTGCCCGCGGTCAACGGCGGCATCTGGGTGCTGGTCGCCGCGGCTGATGGCGCGCTGGGACTGTTCGGTCTCGTCCGCCTGGCGCGCGTGACCGGTGAACTGGCGGCCACCCAGGACGAACTGGCCAAGGCAGCGGTCCTGCGTGAACGCCTCACCGCGGGAGAACACCTGGTCAGCGCGGTCGAAGACCGTGTTCGCCTGGTCGCGCGGCACGCCAGGTCGGCGTTGCGCTGGCTGTCCACGACCCCGGAGGACGCGCGCAACGAGATGGCGACGGCCGGGCGAGTCGCGCGGGAAGCTGTCAGCCGGGGCCGCCGGCTCTACGAGGACCGGACCCGGATCACAGTTCCCGGCCAGCCCGTGGGCACAGCGCCGGCCCCGCAGGTGGCGCGTGCCGTTCTCGCGAGCGTGCTGGTGCTTTTCGCGGCACAGAACCTGCTCAACGTGCTCGTCGTCCCGACCGGATACCCGATGGACGGTCGTGATCAACCGCTGGCGCTGATCGTGCCCGTGCTGGCGTCCGCGGCCACCCCGCTGCTGCAGTGGCGGCACTCCGGGGCCACACGGCCGCGGTACTGGCCGTTGACGCTCGCCGTGCAGGCAGCGCTGTGCTACCTGCAGTTCGCGATGATGGGCACGTTGGGCCTGATCTTCGTCGCGTTCCTCGGCGCTTCCGTGCTGTTGCTCGTGGCGGGGCCGTGGCGGTGGGCGTGGTTCTCCGTCACCATGCTGAGCGCGCCCGTGTTGGGTGCCTGGAACGACGCCGCGTCGATGTCCACTCCGCTTCTGCTGGGCTGGATCGGGTACCTCACAGCGACCACCACGTCCTTCGGGTTGATGGCGTACGGGCTGTCCCGGTTGGCGGGCCTCGCCGCCCGGCTTGCCGCCCGGCGTGAGCAACTCGCGGCGCTGGCGACGGTCGCCGAGCGCCTCCGGCTCGCCCAGGACACCCACGACCTGCTCGGCCTCGGCATGACCACGCTGGCACTCAAGACGGACCTGATCACGGCGCTGATCGGCCGGGACGACCAGCGCGCGGCGCGGGAACTCGGCGACCTGGTCAGCCTGTGCACGACGATCGGCGCGGACGCGGGCCGGATCACCGGTGAACGCCCGGAGTTGTCGCTGTCGTCCGAGTTCGCCAGGGCCACGGACGTGCTGGATGCGTCCGGGATCGAGGTCACGACGCACTGCGCGCCCGTGCCGTTGGCCGCTGACGCCGACACGATCCTCGCGATCGTCCTGCGCGAGGCCGTCACCAACGTGCTGCGGCACAGCACAGCTCAGCGGTGCGCGATCACTCTCGCCGCCGGCAACGGCACGGTCACGCTCCGGATCAGCAACGACGGCGCCCCACCGCCCGCCGACACGCACGGGCACGGTCTGACGAACATGCGGGCTCGCGTGGAGGCATTGGGCGGCCTGCTGACCACCCGGCACAGCAGGGGCACGTTCGTCGTGGTCGCGGAGCTCACCGATGCCCACGCCTAGCCTGATCACCAGGCGATATGCTGCCGGTGACGGCAGCGAGGAGACGACGGCCGTGGTGCGTGTGCTGATCGCCGAGGACACCGGCATCCTCCGCGAGACCCTGTCCGCGCTGATCGCCTTGCAGGACGACCTCGACGTGGTCGCCGAGATCGGCACGGGCGACGCGATCGTGCCGTCCGCGCAACGGTTTCAGCCCGATGTCGCGGTCGTCGACATCGACCTGCCCCATGTGGACGGCCTGACCGCGACCGCGCGGCTGCGGGAGGAGGTGCCCGGGTGCCAGGTCCTGATCCTCACCGGCCTTCCCCGGCCGGGGAACCTTCCCGCGGCGTTGGCCGCGGGCGCGATCGGCTTCCTGCTCAAGGACACCAGCGCCGCCGACCTGGTCGCCGCGATCCACCGGGTGGCGGCGGGCGAGAAGGTGATCGACGCGACGGTGGCGGCCAACGCCTTGCAGCAACGGCAGTCGCCGTTGTCTCCACGTGAGACGGATGTTCTGCGCCTGTACGCGGCTGGTGTGGATCCGCGCGACATAGCGGCGGAGCTGTTCTTGTCGTACGGGACGGTTCGCAACTACCTCGCCTCGGCGATGGTGAAACTGGACGCGCGCAACCGTGTGGACGCGATCCGCATCGCCACCGAGGAAGGGTGGCTCTGACGTCCGCCCGCCGGAACCTTCGCGGGCGACTCGCGTCACCCACGAAGGTCCGTTCAGGACAGTCCGGTCAGATCTTGGCCGCGGCCGCGGCGATGTCCTTGGCGAACGTGCTCACCTCGGTGTAGACGCCGGGTGCGTTGGCGCGGGCGCAACCGTTGCCGTGGCTGACGATGCCGACCTCGATCCACTCGCCTGTGTTGTCCTTGCGGAACATCGGGCCGCCGGAGTCGCCCTGGCAGGTGTCGGTGCCGCCGTTGGCGAGGTCACCCGCGCAGATCTCGGCTGACGGGATCAGGCTGCGGTAGTAGCCGCCGATCGCCTTGCACGTGGTGTCGGACACGAACGGCACCTTCGCCTTGAGCAGGTATCGGCTGCCCTGCTGGGAACCTTCGCTGGTGTCGCCCCAGCCGGCGATGTCGAACGTGCCGGTGTCGTACTCCTTGGTGGTGGCGATCTTCAGCGTCGGCACGGTGGTGACCGGGCTGGCCAGCTTGACCAGTGCCCAGTCGCCGCCGGTGGCCGTGCCGTAGGTCGGTGACCGGTGGACGTAGGTCGACTTGACCTTGATCGCGCTGGAGCTCTGCAGGTCCACCACGCCGAGCGTGGCGGTGATGCTGGTGTTGGCGCCGGTCCGCGAGACGCAGTGCGCCGCGGTCAGGACGATCTGCGGCGTGTACAGGGCGCCGCCGCAGCCCATCGACAACCGGACCATCCAGGGGAACTCGCCTTGGGCTGCTCGCGTGCCGCCGACGACCTGGGTGCCGACCTCGCCGTCGCCGGGCGGCTGTGCGGCTGCCGCCGGGGATGCGAGACCGATCACGGTCGCCGCGCCGGCGATGGCGATCGCGGGTTTTTTGAGCGCGCTGAACCACGTGCTGGTGCTCAACGGATCATTCCTTCCGAAGTCCACTCGGAGTGCAGGGAGGGTGGAACGAAAGCGACTACACCAGAGCGGGATCGAGCCGGTCAATCCGACTTTCTTCGGATCTTGATCCCGGTTGCGTTGCCAGGGGTATGTGTCCACTGTGGGCGAATCCGGTCGTGGACCACGCGCGCCTGGCAGGCGCGTCGCGTGCCGACGGGCGGCACCAGAGCTTTCCGGTGCCGCCCGTTCGTTCGGTCGCCTACTTGCGGGTGGCTTCGAGGTGCCACACCGGAAGCAGGGCGCGGCCTTGCTCGTCGCTGCCGATGGTGATCCGTGCCGGGTCCACGGCGGGGTTCAGTTTGGCGAACTCCTCGCGGGCGATGTCCACGGGTACCGCGGTGACGTACTGCTCGAGGGCGATCTCCGTGATGTCCCAGTGTGGTGCGAGGTTGCCGCGCAGGTCGTTCTTGCTGACCGTGAGCGGCATGGGGATGGCGCCTTCTTCGACGTCGGCGAAGCAGAAGATGTGCAGCTGGGCGCCTGGGTTGGTGACGCGGTGGATGCTGGCGCTGTAGGCGGCTCGTGTGTCCGGGGGCAGGCAGTGGTAGAGCGCGCTGTCGAGTACGGTGTCGAATTGCTGCTCGATGCCGTCGAGGCGGGTGGCGTCCGCCACGATGAACCGCACGTTCACGCCGCGCTGGGCTGCTCGGTCCGAGGCGAGTCGCACGGCGGGTGCGGAGCCGTCGACGCCTGTCACCGAGTAGCCGCGTTGGGCGAGGGCGATCGCGTTGCCGCCTGCGCCGGAGCCGATGTCGAGCACTTCGCCTGTGAACTTCCCGGCCTGTTCGCACGCCACCACGACGGGTTGCGGGCCGTCGATGTCCCACGGCGGGCGTTCGAAGGTGATGTCTCCCATCATGGGTCCGTCGCCGCTGTAGACAGCGTCGAAGTCGATGGTCGACAGGTCGAACCGGGGCGTGGCCGAGTCCTGTTCTGTCACTGGGTGCCTCCCGCTGTGCCGTATAGTTAATCCACCGGTCGGCTGATTAATTCAGTGTGTGGTGAATCGGCGGTGGTGTCAACCCGGTGGAAGTGGGCGGTCATGGCGCGAACTGTGGGCAGTACGGCGGTCAGGACCAGGCAACGCGTGCTGGGAGCGGCGCTGGATCTGTTCGCGCGGGACGGGTACGCGGGCACATCGCTGCGTGACATCGCCGAGCGGCTCGAGATGACCAAAGCCGCGCTCTACTACCATTTCCCGTCCAAGGACCAGCTGCTGCTCGCGCTCGTCACCCCGCTCATCGACGAGCTGCGCGGCTGGGAACGGGACGCCCAGGGCGGGCGTGCCCCGATCCGGCTGCTGCTTCGCCGTCTAGTGGACGCCTTCGACGACAACCGCCCGATCCTGCGCGGCATCCTGTTCGACCCGACAGCCCGGCGCGCCTTGCGCGACACCCATTCCGTGCCCGAGATCCTGCAGAACGCCGAACGGCTGCTGGCCCGCTCCGACGATCCACGCGATCTGCTGCTGGCCCGGTGCGCCCTCGGCACCATCCGGGGCGCTGTGATCACGGTCGAGGACGTCGACTCGTTGACCATGAGCCGCCCGCCGCGCGGTACGGACCTGGCGCCGCGGTTGTCGGACTCAGAGCGGGACGCCGTCACCGACGCCGCGATGGCCGCTTTGCACAGCGGTTCATAGCTTTTCGGCACCCGCGAGGAAGGGTCGTGCCGGTGCGCACCGGCACGACCCTTGTTCTCACGCTATCCGGCTGCGCAGCAGGGCCTTGCCTTGCTCGGCGCCCTTCTGGCTGTCGGCCTGTGCCTTGCGGAAGAACTCGGCGAGCTCCGAATCGCCGTCGCGTTCCGCGTCCTGGATGTAGGTCTGCAAGCGCAGGGCATTGTCCAGGCACGCCTGCGTGAACCAGATGATGTTGTAGTCCTTGTCCTTGGTACCGGTGACGTCACCGGTTTCACTGCCGCCCATGGCCACCTCCGCGAGCTGTCGAGGGCATGGCTGTCGGCTACCCACGAATCGCGGGGTTATCGCGGCGGACCGAGACAGATGTCCGGTCGTTTGTAGATCGTCGGACAGGGTAGCCGGTTGCGGTGAACCGGAACTCGGAAACCGCGCTGAACCGCGTCGTCAGCACACCGTTGCTGTTCTGGTTCATCCTCGGTGACATCCTCGGCGCGGGCGTGTACGTGTTGATCGGTGAGGTCGCTGGGCGGTCCGGCGGCGCGGTGTGGTTACCGCTGTTGCTGGCTCTGGTTCTCGCGATGTTCACGGCGGGTTCGTACGCCGAACTCGCCACGAAGTACCCGCGCGCCGGGGGAGCCGCGTACTACACGCGCCGTGCTTTCGGTTCCTTCACGGGGTTCGCGGTGGGGTTCTGCATGCTCGCGGCCGGGATCGTGTCCGTCGCGGCGTTGGCCCGCGGGTTCGCCGGCGATTATCTCGGCCAGTTCGTCCGCCTCCCGGTTCTGCTGGTGGCCGCGGTGTTCCTCGTCGCGCTCGGCCTGCTCAACGCGAGGGGGATCAAGGAATCGCTGCGTGCCAACGTGGTGGCGACGCTCGTCGAGGTCGGTGGCCTTGTCCTCGTCGTCGTGCTCGGTGTGTGGGTGGTGCTGCGCGGCGACGCTGATCTGGCCCGGCTCGGACAGGTCGGTGTGGCCGGTGAGAGCCCTTTCGCCGGGGTGCTGGGCGGCGCGGTGCTGGCGTTCTACTCGTTTGTCGGCTTCGAGACTTCGGTGAATCTGGCGGAGGAGGTCCGTGACCCGCGCCGCTCCTATCCGCGTGCGCTGCTGGCCGCATTGGGTACGGCGGGCGTGGTCTACCTGCTGGTGGGTCTCGTGGCGTCGGCCGTTGTGTCCACCGAGCAGTTGGCGTCCTCCAGCGGGCCTCTGCTGGAGGTGGTGCGTGCGGCCGGTGCTGTGCCGCTGTGGGTGTTCAGTCTGGTGGCTCTCGTGGCGGTGGCCAATGGTGCGCTGCTCACCGGAATCATGTCGTCCCGGTTGGCCTACGGCATGGCACGCGACGGGCTGCTTCCCGGCGTGCTGACCAGGGTTTTGCCGCGTCGGCGCACGCCGTGGGTGGCCATCGCCGCGACCACCGCGCTGGCGATCGCGCTGGCGATGACGGGGACAGTCGCCGCGTTGGCGTCGACCTTGGTGTTGTTGCTGCTCATCGTGTTCCTCGCGGTCAACCTGGCAGTACTGGTCCTGCGCCGCGAGGGCGGCGACGGTGATCACTTCCGGGTGCCGGCGGTGATCCCGGTTCTCGGTATCGGGTCGTGTGTCCTGCTGTTCACGCAGATCGAGGCGTCGGTGTGGCTGCGGGGCCTGGTGCTGGTCGCGGCAGGTGTTCTGCTCGGATTGGTGGCCGCGCGTGCTCGTAAGCGGGCACATGCGTCGTGACCGGGTGTACCGCTACCCAGAACGGCGGATGTCAAACATCCGTCGTAACCATGACGAGTGTTGCGGTTGTTCGGAAGGGGCGTAGCGTTGGAGGTGTCATAAGCTGTTCGGACTGTACGGTTGACAGGACAGCCGTACTGTTCTGCATCCGCTGCTGCGGATTTTGTGTTCGGGTCGGGCAGACACCGTGGTTCCTGCCGGGGCATGACTTCGTGGTTGCACCTGTCGAGGAGCGACCGATGGACACCGATGGTCCTGGACCACCACGAACATCCCCGTCAACACCAGTCAGTGTGATGCTATCGGACTGGCGCAGGTGATCGGGTAGCTGGCGGCCGCCGCTTGACTGTCAAGTACGACGTTCCCGGCGAAAGGTGATCACGATGCTCGTTCTCACCCCCATGGCCGTCGAGGTTGTCAGTGCTATCACGTCAACGAGCAGGTGTCCGGACGCCGCAGGTGTGCGCATCGCGGCAGCGCAAACGTCACCGGTCGGCGTGAACCTGAGCGCCGAGCTGGTGGTCAGCCCTTTCGACGGCGACCAGATCCTCGCGCAACGAGGTGCGCGGGTCTACCTCGACCCGACAGCGGCACAGTTCCTCGACGACAAGATGCTGACCGCTGAACTGGACGCGGAGGGCACTCCGCGGTTCCGCTTGTACGTCGGCTAGCCAGGATCAGCCCGAGGAGAATCGATGGTCCGCAAAGGACAGACAATCATCGGTGCGACGCACCGCGCGTCGCGCCTGCGGATCATCGCCGAGCTGCCGGGCGACGAGGTGCTGGTGGTGCGTGTGCGCGGTGAGATCGACACCGACAGCAGCCGCACCTTCGACCACTACCTGGGGAGCCGGTTGCCCGCCGAGGCGCGCTTCGTGGTGGTGGACACGAGCCAGGTCGAGTTGCTCGGCGCACGTGGCGTCCGGACGTTGATCGAGCACGCGAACCGGTTGTCAGCGCGGGGGCGTCAGATGCTGGTCGTGGCATCGACGCCTCTCGTGCGGCGCGTGCTGGAAGCGACCGGCGCGGCGGCCAGCCTCCGGTTGTTCGACAGCCTGCCGCTGGCGATGGCCGCGTGCGATGGCGCCGTGAAAGCGACGGATCGGCAAGGCGGCGCTGTCGGCGAACCGGGCGAGCCCGCCGACGAACTGACCGGACTGCAGCGGGAGGTCCACGGTCTTCGCGTCGCGTTGCGCACCCGCCTGGTCGTGGCCAGGGCCCTCGGTGTGGTCCAGGAACGCTACGACCTGGATTGCGACGCGGCGTTCGACATCCTGCGGGAGAGTGCGCAGCGGCACAACCTCCGCGTGCACATCCTGGCCAACGCACTGCTCAGCACAGCCGCCCCGCAGGACCCGGCCTGGTTCCCCGGGCGGCGGCGCAGGCCCGCGCCGTCACTGTCGTTCGTCGAGCAAAGCCGTGACCACAGAAGGAATCGCGACGCGATCCTCGGGGCGTTGCTCAACGCGGCGTCGCACGTCATGAGTGCCGCCATGACGTCGGTTCACCTGGTGGACCCGACGGACGACGTGATGCGGATGGAACTGTCCGCGAACATGCCGATCGCGCTGGCCGGCCAGCTCACCGAGACCGACGGACCGGTGGCGATGGGCATGGTCGCCGACATCGCAGCCGAGACGGACCTCGGCGCGGTCGGCGTGGCGCTGCTCGACGCGGGTGTCCAGGCGATGCACAGCACGTCGCTGGTGACCGAGGAGAACCAGCTGATCGGGATGGTGACCGCGTACTACACCGAGAGCGGCCGGACACCGTCACGGCTGCAGTGCGCCCGGCTCGACCACGTCGCCGGCGAAGTCGCCACCTGGCTGGACTGGCATGCGCGCACCGTCGTTCCGGACGCGCTGGAACATCTCCACCGCCTCGGTGCGTCCACTGGGGACTGAGCCGCGCATGTGCCAGGGAGGTGATGGCCCGCGTGTCATCGCAGTACCGCGACGTGATCGTCGCCGGCGCCTCCGCGGGTGGGGTGGAGGCGTTGAAGACACTGGTCGCCACCGTGCCCGCCGACATCCCCGCCGCCATCGCGGTCGTGCTGCACCTGCCCGCCGGGGGCACCAGTGCCCTGGCGACGATCCTGCGGCGGTTCGGCACGTTGCCGGTCGTGGTCGCCGCGAGCGGGATGCCACTCGGGCGCGGCCGTGTGCACGTCGCTCCGCCGGATCACCACCTGTTGCTGGTCGACGACCAGTTCGTGTTGTCGCACGGGCCGACCGAAAGCGGTCACCGGCCCGCGATCAACGCTCTCTTCCGGTCCGCCGCGGTGGCTTTGGGCCCGCGCGTGACCGGGATCGTGCTGTCCGGCGTGCTGGACGACGGGGTGGCGGGGCTGGTGGCCATCCGTGACCGCGGCGGCAGGACCGTGGTGCAGGACCCGCGGGACGCGCTCTACTCGGGTATGCCGCGCAACGCCTTGCGTCACCTGACTCCCGACCACGTGCTGCCCGTGGCGGACATGGGGGCGGCGCTGAACGAACTCGTCCGGGAGGAAGTGGGGGTGGGCGCCGGCTCGTCCGCGTCCGCGTCGATGCGGCTGGAGGACCGGATCGCCCGCCTCGGGCACCCGTCGGTGGATCACGAGGCTGAGGGAATGGGTGAACGCAGTGTTTTCTCGTGCCCTGACTGCCAGGGCACGTTGAACGAGCTCAACCGCGGGCAGGGGTGGTACCGGTGCACGGTCGGCCACGCCTGGTCGGAGGAGGCCTTGCTCGCCGCGCAGGGCGACGTGTTCGAACGCGCGCTGTGGACCGCGTTGCGGTCGTTGGACGAGAAAGCCAATCTGGCCAGGCGGATGCACGCCGCGGCGGTCCAGCGCGGCGACCACTGGTCCGCCGGTCGGTACGGCCGCACCGCCGACGAGACCAACGAGGCGGCCGACGTGCTGCGCGACCGGTTGACCGCGCTGCCGGACCGCCAGGTGGAATCCGGGTCCTGACTCCTCGCGGCGGCACGGTGACTCCGGCCACCGGCCGGGGTGCGGGTAGCCTGCGGATCCGTGGACGTGTTTCCCCAGGAGTCCAACGGCCAGTTCGAGGCGCTGCTCGCCTACCTCAAGGAGGTGCGCGGGTTCGACTTCACCGGGTACAAGCGCACCAGCCTGGCCCGCCGGGTGCAGCGGCGGATGTCGCAGGCCGGCGTGGCGGACTTCGCCGACTACATCGATCTGTTGCAGGTCAACGGCGACGAGTTCGGGGCGCTGTTCAACACGATCCTGATCAACGTGACCGGTTTCTTCCGGGACGCCGACGCGTGGGACCACCTGCGGGCCGAGGTCGTGCCGGTGCTGCTGGCCGAGCGCGGCCCGGACGAACCGATCCGGATCTGGAGCGCCGGCTGCGCGTCCGGCCAGGAGGCGTACAGCCTGGCCATGGTGTTCGTCGACGCGCTCGGTGCCGACCAGTTCCGGCAGCGGGTCAAGATCTACGCGACGGACGTGGACGACGAGGCGCTGGCGCAGGCCCGGCAGGCCTCCTACGCCCAGAACGAGGTGGAAGGCCTCACCGACGAGCAGCTCGAGCGGTACTTCGAACAACACGGCACCAGGTACGTCTTCCGCAAGGAACTGCGCCGCTCGGTCATCTTCGGCCGCAACGACCTGGTGCAGGACGCGCCGATCTCCCGCATCGACCTGCTGGTGTGCCGCAACACCCTGATGTACTTCAACGCCGAGACCCAGACCAAGGTCCTCGGCCGGTTCCACTTCGCACTCGCGCCCCGCGGCCTGCTGTTCCTCGGCAAGGCGGAGATGCTGCTGTCGCACAGCCGGATCTTCGACCCGCTCGACCTCAAGCGCCGGATGTTCCGCAAGACCGGTGGCAGTCCCCTCGGCCTGGGCAGCCTGGTCAGCCAGGCGTTCGCGCACGACCGGCACGGTGACGTCAGCGGTCTGGACGAGCTGCGGGAGGACGCGTTCTCGGCCAGCCCGGTCGCGCAGGTGGTGGTCACCAGCGACGACATCGTCGCGTTGATCAACCAGCAGGCCGAGCTGGTGTTCGGTCTCTCGCCCCGCGACATCGGCCGTCCCTTGCGCGACCTGGACATCTCCTACCGCCCGGTCGAGCTGCGCGCGTACGTGGACCAGGCGCGGGTGGATCGCCGGGCGCTGCGGATCAAGGACGTGGAGTGGCCGCGCCCGCCCGGCGAGACGGTGTGGTTCGAGATCCACGTCAACCCGCTCGTGAACTCCGACAACGGGCTGCTGGGCGTGTCGATCGTGTTCCACGACGTCAGCGCCGCCCGCAAGCTGCTCGACGAACTCGAGCACACCAACCGGCAACTCGAGTCCGCCTACGAGGAGCTGCAGTCCACCAACGAGGAGCTCGAGACGACCAACGAGGAACTCCAGTCCACAGTGGAGGAATTGGAGACCGCCAACGAGGAACTCCAGTCCACCAACGAGGAACTCGAGACGATGAACGAGGAGCTGCAGTCGACCAACGACGAGCTGCAGACCATCAACGACACGCTGCGCGACCGCAGCGCGGAACTGGACCAGGTCAACGACTTCCTCGAGGCGATACTGACCTCCGTACGGCCGGGGATCGTCGTGGTGAGCCGGGAGTTGCGCGTGGTGGTGTGGAACCGCGGCGCCGAGGACCTGTGGGGCCTGCGCCGTGAGGAAGCGGTCAACGAGCACCTGCTCAACCTGGACATCGGCCTGCCGGTGGCCGAGCTGCGGGCCTCGGTCCGCTCAGCCATGGCGGACCCGGACTTCGAGGAGACCACCGACCTGGACGCCGTCAACCGCAAGGGACGGCGGACGACTGTCCGCGTCGTGGTGGGCGCCCTGCGCCGCCCGTCCGGGACGGTCGACGGCGCGATCCTGGTGATGGAACCCACGGACAAGCCGGACTAGGCGGCGTCCTGCGAGGCATCAACCGCCTGCGGGACAAACACCGCGTGGGTTTCACGCACAGCGCACGACGGCCCAGACGACCTTGCCGCCGCCCATGTGCGGTGCGCAGCCCCACGTGTGCGCGATCTCAGCCACGATGCGCAGCCCGTTGCCCCAGGGTTCGGCGCCCAGCCGCTCACGCAGTTCGGCCCGGTGCGGGTTCCCGTCCCGCACCGCGACGGTCAGCATGCGGCTGCGGAGTTCAAGCCGCACTTGGCAATCCGTTCCCGCGTGCTGGATGACGTTGTCCACCAGTTCGTTGGTGAGGGCGACGGCTTCCCGCGTGTGGCCGGACAGGTCCCACCGCTCGCAGGTTTCGCGGACGAACGCCCGTGCGACACGGGAACCGGACGGAGTCGTGTCGAGGTCCAGCGTCGCCCGGCGGCACGGCGGAGGATGGCCGACCGCGGCGAGCGCGGCGTCCACGCTCGCGTAGCAGGCGACGTAGAGGTTGACAGCGCTGTGCAGCAACCGCCGGCGGGACGGGTCGGCGACGACGAGCAGGATCGGCACCCCGGGCCACTCGCTGACCTGCATCCAGACCGACGAGAACACGGTCAGCACGCTCTGCTGGGCGATCCGCAGCTCGCCAAGATCGACGATCAGAGCGGAGGGCTGATCGACAGCGAGCTTGACCAGCGTGTCCCGTAATGACCGGTATGTCGTGCTGTCGAGCACACCGACCGGCCGCACGACAAGAGCCCCCGAGTGGGACGAGGTCCGCATGTCGAGTTGTGACCTGTGCTTGTCCTGTTCCGGAGGTTGTTCGTTCGCCGTCACGATTGCCTCCCACAAGTGCTCGACAGGCGATTCACTGATGGGCCCGGAACAGCCATTTTACCCGCTCCGCCCGCTCCGGCAGAACACGGCCGGGCACTGGACAGTGTGGACACGTCGTGGACGCCGTTTATCCCGGCCACCGCTGGAAACACTCCTACGAGGGGTGAACCCGCTGGCAGCGCAGGAGGGACGATGCGACTTGAAGCACGATCCGGAACTCCTGGGCAGACCCGGCTGATCGCGGTCACCGGCGTACTCGGCGACGACGCCACGACGGACGCCGGCCTGTTCCTCGACGCGGTCGCCGGGCTGACGGAGCCCGCGCTCGTCGTACTCGACCTGCGGGAACTGGACCTGCTCACCGCCGACGGGCTGCGCACGCTGACGGCGTTCGTGGAGTCGCTCGACCGGCGTGGGCTGCGATGCCACGTGGTCGTGTCGCCCGGCTCGGTGGTGGACGCGAGTATCCGGGCTGGTGGCGCCGTGGTGCGACCGCTCGTGTTCCACGACCTGGACGCGGCGATCGGCAAGGACGAGAACGAGTGGCTGTCGGAGCAGTTCGCCGAACTGACCGGTCTGCTCCTGGCGGCCGACAGCGTCGACGAGGTGTTGCGGCACATCGTCACCGCCGCGATGGTCCTCATCCCCGCCGCGGACCTGGCCAGCATCACCTTGCGGTCCCCCGACGGCCGGTTCTCCACCCCGGCGCGCAGCGACAGCATCGCCACCGAGCTGGACGAAGCGCAGTACCGGGACGGCAAGGGGCCCTGCGTCGAGGCAGCCCGCCCGGACGGACCCGCCTACGCCGTCAGCGAGGACCTGGCCGGCGAGCGGCGCTGGCCGTTGTTCGCGAAAGTGGCTCTTCACCACGGCCTGCTCTCGGTCATGGCCATCGACCTCATGCCGGCCGGGCACCCGGCGCCATCCGGTGGTGCCGTGAACGTCTACTCCCGGCGGCGACGGGGCCTGACCGAGCACGACCGTCACATGGCACTGCTGCTGAGCACCCACGCCTCCCTCGCGTTGGCGCACACATTCGCGGTGGAGCAAGGCAAAGCGGAACACGCCCACCTGCGCACCGCGATCGAATCACGGGACGTCATCGGCCAGGCGAAGGGAATCCTGATGGCCCGGCATGGCCTGACCTCGGACGAGGCGTTCGACCTGCTGCGCCGCACGTCGCAACACCTCAACGTCAAGCTCGCCGACGTCGCGGCCACGTTCACCGAACGGCACAGGGAACTCGAGGCGCCCTGACCGCGGCCGAGTCAGTCAAGCGGCGCGGTCCACCGCATCACGACCGTCGTACCGCTGTCCTGGTGGTGCAGATCGAAATGGTCAGCGAGATTGGCGAGCATGGGCAGTCCGAGCCCTGACGACTTCGCGTGCGGGCTCACGTGCCAACTGCCGTCGTCGGCGACGATGACAGTGACCCCAGGGGGATCGTCGTGGCTGACCGCGAACAGCGTGACCGTTCCGGGCGTGGCGGCGAAGGCGTGTGTCGCGGCGTTGGTGGCGGCTTCGTCGACGGCCACCATGATGTCGTGGCGCAGGGGCACCGGCAGGTCGACCTTGGACATCCAGTCCCACAGGTGTGATCGCAGCAGTGGCAGACGGCTGTGGGTCGCCGTGATCGGCAGATAGAGGTACTGACGGGCCAGATCGGCGGTCGCGACGACCTCGGCGGCCGGAGCGGGCAACGTGTTCGCCCACGATCGCAGCAGAAAAGCCACGGGCTCTTCGTCGTGGCCCTGAGGCATGTGGCACATCCTGGGGTTGTCCGGAGGCGTCTGCCCGGATACCCGAGGTGCGTCGCGGTAACCGGCTCAAACCGGCGTCGGCGGGCGAAACCCGGCTCGGTTCCCGGCCGCCGACGCCTGCCGCACCAGGCCACCGCCGATGATGAGGCGCTGGATCTCGCTGGTGCCTTCGTACAGGCGCAGCAGGCGGACATCGCGGTAGATCCGTTCCACCGGGATGTCACGCATGTAACCCGCGCCGCCGTGGACCTGCACGGCCAGGTCAGCGACAGTGCCGACCATCTCGGTGCAGAACAGCTTCGCGGCCGACGGCGCGATCCGCCGGTCCTCGCCGGTGACGTACGCCTGCGCGGCCTGCCGGACCATGGCCCGCCCGGCCAGCACACCGGTCTGCTGGTCGGCCAGCATCGCCTGCACCAGCTGGAAATCGCCGATCGGCGTGCCGCCCTGGGTGTTGGTGGTGGCGTACGCGACCGATTCGTCCAGCGCGCGTTGGGCGGTGCCGACGGCGAGCGCGGCGATGTGCACGCGTCCACGGGCCAGCGACGTCATCGCTGCCCGGTACCCAGCCGCTTCGTCACCGCCGACGAGAGCGTCCGCCGGGACCCGCACGCCGTCGAGCAGGACATCGGCGGTCCACGCGCCCTCCTGCCCCATCTTGGCGTCCTTCGGGCCGACCGTCAGCCCAGGGGTGCCCGCGGGGACGAGGAAGACCGCGATGCCGGGGTTCTTCGGGCGCGGTTCGGACGTGCGCGCGAACACCACGAACAAGTCCGCGATCGGCGCGTTGGTGATGAACTGCTTGCGCCCGTCGAGCACCCAGCTGTCACCGTCGCGGCGGGCACGGGTGCGCAGGCCAGAGGGGTTGGAGCCCGCGCCCGGTTCGGTGAGCGCGAACGAGGCGACCACGTCGCCCGAGGCGATCCGTGCCAGCCACCGCGACTTCTGCGAGTCGGTGCCGAAGCCGACGAGCACCTGCCCGGCGATGCCGTTGTTGGTGCCGAACATCGACCGCAGCGACAACGTGGTGTAGCCGAGTTCCATCGCCAGTTCCACGTCCTGGGTCAGATCCAGTCCCAGCCCGCCCCACTCGTCCGGGATCGCGTAACCGAACAGGCCCATGTCCGCCGCGGCCGACCGCAGGTCGTCGGGGATCCGGTCCGCCCGCATGATCTCGATCTCGCGCGGCACGACCTCGTCCCGGACGAAGTCACGGACCTGACGGCGGATGAGGCCGAAATCCTCGGCGGAAACGCTCATGCCGTCCAGGGTGCGGACAGCACCCACCCCACGTCCACTGTGACGCGCCCACCGTCACATCTCAGGGCGCCGCCGCGCGCTCGGCCCGCAGCAGGTCGCGGTACTCCTCCGCGGTCAGCACGCGGTGTGGCGGTTCGTGCAGCGTGACACGGATGTCCAGTGCCTCGACGCCTTCGTTGGCGCCGTGCCTGGCCTGCTGCACCTCACGCAGGGTGTCGCCGCGGTCGTTGCGGTACACGCGTTCCTGCTTGCTGGCGAAACGGATCGTCGGGTCGCCGAAGAAGTCCCGCACGATCGGCAGTTCGGCGTCCAGCCCGGCGTCGTGCGCCCGGTCGAACTCGGCGCTGGCGCCGTCCAGGCCGGGGCTGCCGATCCGCCGGTCGTAGCCGCGCGTGACCTGGCGTTCGCGCAGCAGGTGCACGAGCGACGTCTGCAGGCTCACGTCACTGGCGGCCAGCAGGTCGTCGATGTCGACGTAGGCGTTCTCCCACTCGTCGATCTCGACGTGCCCGGTGAACCGGCCGTCCTCGTCGCGCAGGCGGCCGTGCCGGTTGGTGAACCGCATCGGCACCACCGTGCCGTCGTCGATGAACCCCACCATCTGCTGGTCGAACGCGCTGAGCGTGCCGCCTTCGATCGGGGTGTAGGTGAGGGTGCCGTCGGCGACCGCGAAGGTCAGCCCGGTCGAGACGCCGTTGAGGCGTTCCACGAGCTCGCCGAGCCGCGCGAACCCGGACTGCTCACCGCGCCCGACGTCACGCACCGACACCCGGCGCTGCACGAACAGGGAACTCACGGCCGCGTTGCCCGCCTGCAGGTATCCGGCGTTGAGGCCACTGGGGCCCGCTGCGGCGACCGGCTGGTCGCCTGCCTTCGCGCGGTCCGCTCGACGCACGTACTCCATCCGTCGACGCTAACCCGCGCGACGGCGTCCGACGCGCACGTTCGTGCAGCCCTTGAGGCAGGGCCGCGTTCATACCCGGCGTGGTGGGCGGGCGGCGGCGTGCAGGCGGGCCTTGGCCGGGTCGGCTGGTCGCCCGCCGTGCCGGTGCGGCTCAGCGCCGTGCGCACCGGCGGGTGCGTGACGGACGAACAACGTCACGGTCACGCTGTCGGTGAACCCGCTGCGCCGCATCAGCCCGGCCGAGGCGCTGTTGGTCTGCTCGACGTCGGTGATCACCCGGGTGGCGCCCGCGGCGAACAACGCGGCACAGGACGTGTCCAGCAGCTTGCGTGCCAGTCCCTTGCCCTGGTGGGCCGGATCGACCGCGATCCATTCCACGTAACCCCAGTCCTCGCGCTCGTCGTAGGACATCGACCCGAGCACGAACCCCGCCACGCGACCGCCGATCTCGGCGACCCGGCACGCGTCGGGCTGCGTGTCCAAATGCGCCGCGACGCTCGTCAGCGACCACGAGGTGTAGGGCATCGCGGACACGTCGAACACCCGGTGGCCAAGGTCCAGCACGCCGGCCAGGTGCGCCAGCCGCATCGGCGCCAGTGCCGCCCCGTCATCGCTCACGATCCTCGACGCTCCCTTGTGGACCACGGTCGTCCGCCACTGTAGCCCGTCCCGATCGGCCGCACGTTTGGGCGATTCACGGACAGATCGATCGATGACAAGGTGTTCGGCGTGGATGTGGGAGGCTTGATCGGGGCACGGGTCAGCAGGCTCGAGGACGTCCGGCTGCTCACCGGGCGCGCGCAGTTCATCGACGACGTGCGGCTGCCGGGGACGCTGGAGGCCGCGATCCTGCGCAGTCCGGTCCCGCACGCGCGGATCCGGTCCATCGACGTCAGCGCGGCGGCGGCACTGCCCGGCGTGTCCGCGGTGGTGACCGGAGCCGACGTCAAAGCGGCCGTCCGCGGGCCGCAGCCGGTGACCTGGCGGACCATCCCGGACATGTTCTACCCGCGGACGTACGCACTGGCCGTGGACAAGGTGACCTACCCGGGTCAAGGTGTCGCGGCGGTCGCGGCCAAGGACCGGGCGGTGGCCGAGGACGCGCTGGAGCTGATCGACGTCCAGTACGAAGAGCTGCCGGTGGTGAGCACGCTCGAACAGGCCCTCGCCGAGGACGCGCCACGGCTGTTCGACGAGTGGCCGAGCAACGTGCTGGGCCGGACGGCCGTCCGCAAGGGCGACGCGGCCACCGCGTTCGCCGAGGCCGATCTCGTGCTCGGTGCAGAGTTCCGGTTCCCGCGCCAGATGGGCACGCCGCTGGAGACGCGCGGCGTGGTCGCGACGTGGGATCCGTTCACCGAACGGCTCGACGTGTGGCTCACGACCCAGGCGCCCAACATCGCGCAGGCGTCGTTCGGCGAGGTGCTGGGCCTGCCGGTGGGCAAGATCCGGGTCCGCACGCCCGACCTGGGCGGCGGGTTCGGCAACAAGTTCGACTTCTACGGCGACGAGGTCGTCGCCTGCGTCCTGTCGCGCCGCACCGGCAAACCGGTCAAGCTGATCGAGGACCGGGCCGAGAGTTTCGTGGCGACCGTGCATTCCCGTGAGCAGAAGGTCGACGTCGAGATCGCGGCCCGTGCCGACGGCACGATCACGGGCATGCGCGGCACGGTCCACGGCGTGCTCGGTGGGGCGCTGGGCACGGCCGGGCTGGGCCCGTGCTGGGTGACCGCCGCGTCCGTGACCGGGCCGTACGACATCGCGGCGCTGGACATGAACCTCGTCGGTGTCGCGACCAACCGGAGCCCCTACGGCTCGTTCCGCGGGTACGGCCTGCCCAAGTCGAACTTCGTGCACGAGCACATGGTCGAACTGCTCGCCAAACGGCTCGGCATGGCCGCGCACGACGTCCGCCGCAAGAACTTCATCAAGCGATTCCCCTACCAGAGCCCGGTTTTCGTCTTCGACAGCGGCCGGTACGACGAATGCCTCGAGCTGTGCCTCGCCGCGGTCCGCGACGCGGGGTGGGACCGGATCCGGCAGCAGGCCCGGTCGCGGGGCGCCGCGGTCGGCATCGGGTACTCGTTCCAGAACGAGGTCACCGGCCTCGGGCCGAGCCGGATCCAGAACCTGGCCGGATCGGCGCACTCCGGTTTCGACGAGGAGGTGGTCCGGATCGACTCGACCGGGCACGTGACCGTCCACACCGGACTGTCCGCGATGGGGCAGGGCATCCACACGGCCCTCGCGCAGGTCGCGGCCGACACGCTCGGCGTGCCGCTCGACCACGTCACGGTCCTCTCCGGTGACACGGATGCCAGTCCGTACAGCGGATACGGCACAGGCGCCAGCCGCGGCGCCCCGCTCGGCGGCGCCGCTGTGCGGACGGCCGCGACCCGGCTGAAGGCCAAGGTGCTGCGGATCGCCGGGCACATCCTGGAGGCGTCACCGGACGACCTGGTCATCGCGGACGGTGTCATCGCCGTGCGTGGCGTGCCCGGCAGGACCGTCACGATGGCGGAGATCGGCGACGCGGCGTACCGGCGGCTCAACGGCCGCCTGCCGGAGGACGAGACGCCGACGCTGGAAGAACGCGAGGTCTACGACCCGGTCAACGTCGCCACGGCCTTCGCCTGCACGGCGGTGCTCGCCGAGGTCGACCGGGAAACCGGTGTGGTCACCCTGCTCGGCTACCTGATCGCGCACGACTGCGGGACCGTGATCAACCCGATGATCGTGGACGGCCAGCTGCACGGCGGTGCGGCGCAGGCCATCGGCGGCGCGTTGTACGAGGAACTCGTCTACGACGCCGACGGGCGGATGCGGACACGGACCTTCACCGACTACCTCCTGCCGTCCGCCACCGAGGTTCCGCCCATGGCGGTCCGCCACATGGCCACGCCGTCGGAGCACATCCCCGGCGGTTTCAAGGGAATGGGGGAGTCCGGCGTGATCGGCGGCGGTGCGGCGATCGTGGCCGCGCTGCCCGAGCACGACCTGGAGATCACCTCGCTGCCGATCACGCCACCGCGACTGCTCGCCGCGATGCGGAAGGCAACCAGCCGATGAAGGCGGCGGCCTTCGACTACCTGCGCGCGGCCACGATCGAGGAGGCCGCCGAGGCGTCAGCCGGTGCGAACACCGCGGTGCTCGCGGGTGGCCAGAGCCTCGTGCCGTTGCTGAACATGCGCTTGGCCCGGCCCAGCCTGCTGGTCGACATCAACCACCTGACCGACCTGTCATACCTGCGCCGGGACAACGGCAACCTCGTGATCGGCGCCATGACCCGGCACCGCGCGGCCGAGACGTCCGCACTCGCCGGACAGGACGTGCCACTGCTCACCGCGGCACTGGGCCACGTCGGCCACGTGTCGATCCGCAACCGAGGGACCGTCGGCGGCAGCCTCGCCCACGCCGACCCCGCCGCCGAACTGCCCGCCGTAGCCGTCGCCCTGGACGCGTCCCTCAGAGCACAAAGTGCCCACGGCGTCAGGGACATCGCGGCCCGTGACTTCTTCGTCGGCCCGAACAGGACCGCGCTGAGACCCGGGGAACTGCTGGTGTCGGTGAGCTTCCCGGTGCTGCAGGCGGGTTTTTCCGTGCAGGAACTGGCTTTTCGCGGCCAGGATCTCGCACTGGTCCTCGTCGTCGCCGCGGTGACGGTCGAGGACGGACACTGCACACAGGCCCGCATCGCGGTCGGCGGCGCGGGGCCGACCCCGATCCGCGCCACGTCGGTGGAACAGGCACTGGTCGGCCGTGCGCTGACCGACGCCCTGATCACCGAAGCCGCGGCCGAACTGTCCTGCGACCCACCCGACTCGATCCACGCGCCCGCGTCGTACCGCCGTGAAATGGCCACGGTGCTGACACGCAGGGCAATCCGAACGGCGGTGCACCCGTGAAGGTCTCATTGACGGTCAACGGCGAACCTGTCAGCGCCTCGTGTGAACCCCGCCGCACCCTCGCCGACTTCCTCCGCCACGACCTCGGCTACACCGGCGTGCACGTCGGCTGCGAACACGGCGTCTGCGGCTCGTGCACCGTCACCGTCGACGGCGCGACGGCCCGCTCGTGCTGCATGCTGGCTGTCCAAGCCGAAGGCATGGCGATCATCACCATCGAAGGCCTGGCGGCGGGCGGTGAACTCGACCCGCTGCAGAAGGCGTTCCGCGAACACCACGGCCTGCAATGCGGATTCTGCACGCCCGGGATGCTCGCCACAGCCCACGAACTGCTCAGGGACGACCCCGACCCGACCGACGCCGAGATCCGCGCCGCGATCTCCGGAAACCTCTGCCGCTGCACCGGTTACCAGTTCATCGTGGACGCCGTCAAAGCCGCCGCCCGGGACCGCCGCGCTCAGCCGACTCACCGTTGCGAGTCAGCCGTGAACCGCCCGGCGACGTGACACACGGGAAAGGTCAGGTCAGCGGCTGCGGCAGAGCGGCTTGCTCCGGCGATTCCCCGGAGCCCACGTGGCCCGCCGCCACGGTGAGTGCGGAAACCGGGAAGACGGTCCGCTCGAAGAAGAGAAACCGGCCACCCGGATCGCAGACGGACACACCGGCGCTCTCATGCCAGTACTCGCCGCCTTCCGGAACCCTCCAACTCATCGCGGGATCGACGACGACCCGGCGCTCGTTGTACCGCGCAGACACGGCAGTAGAAGACTGCGCTGCCGTTGCGTGATGTCCGCTCGACAGCCTCATAGGTGGTGGTCGGGAAGCGGTCTTCAGCCCATACCGGACCTGCGGGGGCGTGACCGCCGCGCAACTGGCCGACGGCGAGCACATCGACGACGAGATCCGCATGCTCGACCCAGCGGTGCGTGATCCCGACCAGGTCATCCGCGATACCCGGCTCCCCGGCCAGGGCAGCGACGTCGCCGTCCGATGCGAGACGTACCCGCGGCAGTTCCCTGATCTCGACGGCTGGCCGGCTCCTGCTGATCCATCCGCCTGCAACGCTATGACCAGCGGGAACGTGGTGTCAGTGGTCGTGTCAGGGGCAGAACAGGGCGGTGTCAGGCCGGCCGATCACGGTATGCCCATGACGAGTTCAGCGATTGTTGCTTCGGGGCTGAAGAAGGCCTACGGGGACAAGGTCGTGCTCGCCGGCATCGACCTCGATGTCCGCGCGGGTTCGGTTTTCGCCCTGCTCGGCCCGAACGGAGCGGGCAAGACGACCACGGTCAACGTGCTGACCACGCTGGCCAGTGCGGACAGTGGCACTGTGCGGGTCGCCGGGTACGACATCGTGTCCGACACCAAGAAGGTGCGGGCCGCCATCGGGGTCACGGGTCAGTTCGCCTCCGTCGACGAACTGCTCTCCGGCGAGGAGAACCTGCAGCTGATGGCCGACCTGCACCGGCTCCGGGGCAGTGCGGGCAAGCGCGTCGTGCGGCAGTTGCTGAAGCGGTTCGACCTCGAGGAGTCGGCGGGCAAGCTGGCGTCGACCTACTCCGGCGGCATGCGGCGCAAGCTGGACCTGGCCATGACGCTGGTCGGCAGGCCGCGGATCATCTTCCTCGACGAGCCGACCACCGGGCTGGACCCGCGCAGCCGCCGCACGATGTGGGGCATCGTGCGTGAACTGGTCGCCGACGGCATGACCATCTTGCTCACCACCCAGTACCTCGAGGAGGCCGACCAGCTCGCGGACAGGATCGCCGTGCTCGACCAGGGCCTGCTGGTCGCCGAAGGCAGCCCTGAGCAGCTCAAGCGGCAGATTCCCGGTGGCCACATCCGGTTGCGGTTCGCCGGCGCCGAGCAGCTCGGTGCCGCGGCACGGGTCCTGGCCGGCTCCACTGTGGACCTGGACGCCCTGGTCCTGCGTGTCCCGAGCGACGGTGGCGTCAAGTCGGTGCGGGCTGTGCTCGACCGGCTCGACGAGTACGCCGTCGACGTCGAGGAGTTCACCGTGCACATGCCGGACCTCGACGACGTTTTCCTCGCCCTCACCGGTCACTCGAGCACGGAGGTCACTTCCCGATGAACACCGATGCCGCGATCATGTTGCGCCGCAACTTCAAGCACACCGTCCGCAACCCCGTCACCCTGTTCAACGCGGTCTTCCTGCCGGTCCTGATGATGTTGATGTTCGTCTACGTCTTCGGGGACGCGTTCAGCGTCGGCGGCGGCGACTACATCAACTACGCGACGCCCGGCATGCTCATGATGACCCTCGCGTACGGCCTGTCCGCCACCGCGGTCGCGGTCAACTCGGACATGACCAAGGGCATCATCAACCGGTTCAAGGTCATGGACGTCTCCCGCGGCGCGGTGCTGACGGGGCACGTCGTGTCCACTGTGGTCCGCACGGTCGCCGCGCTCACGGTCATCCTCGGCGTGGCGTTCCTGATGGGCTTCAGCCCGGCCGCGTCCTTCCCGCAGTGGCTGGCCGCGATCGGCGTCCTCCTGCTCACCAGCATCGCGGTCAGCTGGCTGGTCGTGGCCATGGGACTCGCCGCGAAGACGCAGGAATCCGCCGGGTTCGCCAGCGTCCCGCTGATCATGCTGCCGTTCTTCAGCAGCGCGATCGTCCCCGCCGACAAGATGGGCCCCGGCGTCCGGGAGTTCGCCGAGTACCAGCCGTTCACGCCGATCATCGAGTCGGTGCGCGGCCTGCTCAACGGCACACCGTCCACCGGGCACACGATCGCCGCGATCGCCTGGTGCGTGGGGATCACTGTCGTCGGTTACGTGTGGGCGCGGCGGAAGTTCACGAAGCGAGCGTGACCGCGGCCAGCTCGCGCCAGTCCGCCTCCGCCCCCTCCTGAGTCGCCTCGGTGAACCGCGAGTCACCGAGGCGGTTTCGCACGTCCCCCTCGATCCGGCGCACGTCCGGCTGTGACCGGTCCTGCACACCGCGCACGCTGTGGCTCGCCGCCAGCAGCCGCGCGGCCTGCTCGTACTCTTCCTTGCGCAGCGCCAGATCCGCGATCCCGACGAGGGCCTGCGCGAGCAGTGTCGCCTGCGCCGAGTCGGCCGCGACCTCGAAAGCCGTGGCACGGTGCCGCGTGGCCTCGTCGATGTCGTCGGCGAGGTATCCGAGGATGTCATGGGCCAGCGCGCGGACGGATCCCTGCCTGGCCTTCTCGCCCATCAAGTTCATCGCGATGTCGAGCTGCCGGTATGCCTGCGCGATGTCGCCGCTCCAGCGCGCGAGCTCCGCACTGGCCAGTGCCAGCTCCACCAACGCGTCCGGCCACGCGACCTGTTCGCCGTACCGCTGCGCCTCGGCCATCGCCGCCGCGCTGGCTTTCTCGTCGCCGGCCAGCCAGAACAGCTGGGCCTGCCGGGAGCGCATCGCCACGATGTCGTCGATGGCACCGACCTCGGTGACGACCGCGATCGCCTGTTCGTAGTAGTCGCACGCACCGGCGAACTCACCGCGCACGGCGATCCGATCAGCCAGTTGCGTCAGTGCGAACGAGATGCCCCACCGCTCGCCGATCGCGCGGAACTCGGCGATCGCCGTCTCCAGGTACTCGTCCGCGTCCTGGCCGAGCATGACCCGGTGCTTGCCGCACTGCAACCGGGCCACGGCGCGTACCCACGGGTCGTCGTCGGTCAGCAGCGGCTCGAACGCGGACAGCAACGCGTCCGGCCCGTGCAGCAGGCGCTCCAGCGCGCCGACGAACTTCAGGACCGTGTCACGGCTGTCGGTGCGCCTGCTCAACTCGTGGGCTTTGCGGATCCACTCCTGCACCTGTTCCGGTTCGGTCCGGCCGGCGGTCATGAACATCGCCAGGAACCCGAACGCCTTGGCCTTCACGGCGGCGTCCGCCTCGCCGGGCATGTCGGTCGCGGCGATGAGCAGTTCGCTGCCTTCGACCTTGTGCCCGCTGAACCACCAGTACCAGCTGCCGACGGATGCGAGCCGCATCGCCCCGTTCGCGTCGGCCGCCGCCAGCGCCCCGCGTACCGCGGCGGTGATGTTGTCGTGCTCGACTTCGAGCGTGGCCAACCAGCTCAGCTGGTCGGCGCGGCGCAGGTGCGGCTCCGCGGTCTCGACGAGTTCGGTGTAGTACGCCAGGTGCGCCTTGCGCGCCAGGTCCGACTCGCCCGCTTCCTCGAGCCGCTGCCCGGCGTACTCCTTGACCATGCCGAGCAACCGGTAGCGCGGGGCGCCCACGCCGTCGACGACCACCAGCGACTTCTCGGTCAACGCGGTCAGCAGCTCCAGGACCTCCCACGACTCGACCGCCTCGCCCGCGCAGACTCGCTCGGCCGCTTCCAGGCCCGCGCCGCCCGCGAACGCCGACAGCCTGCGCAGGACCACCCGCTCGGCGTCGGAGAGCAGTTCCCAGCTCCAGTCGATCACCGCGCGCAGCGTCCGGTGCCGCGGCAAGGCGGTGCGGCTGCCGCCGGTCAGCAACCGGAACCGGTCGTCGAGCCGGTTGGCGAGCTGCTCCACGGTCATCGTGCGCAGCCGGGCCGCGGCGAGTTCGATGGCCAGCGGCATCCCGTCCAGCGCCCGGCAGATGCGTGCCATGGTCGCCAGCACGTGCGCGTCGGCGCCGAGGTCCGTCCGCACGGCACTCGCCCGGTCGCGCAGCAGCCGGACAGCGGGGGAGGACTCGATCGCGCCCGGGTCGTCCTGCGCGGGCAACGCCAGTGGCACGACCTGCCACAGCGCCTCACCGGTGATGCCGAGCGGCTCCCGGCTCGTCGTGAGGATCCGCAACCGGCGGCATTCCCCGAGCGCGCGGTGGGCGAAGGTCGCCGCCGACTCGATCACGTGCTCGCAGTTGTCCAGGATCAGCAGCACCTGCCGGTCCCGGATGGCGGCGATGACCCGCTCGGTCGGGTCCGCGTCCGGTGGTCCGCTGAGCAGCCCGTCACGCTGGCCGAGCGCGGCCAGCGTCGCCTGCCCCACGTCACCGCCCGGCACGATGGACGCGAGTTCCACCAGGCAGGCGCCGTCCGGCAGGTCCGTGAGCAGCGTGCGCACGGTTTCCGTGGCCAGCCTGGTCTTTCCCGAGCCGCCGGGGCCGATCAGCGTGGTGAGCCGGTGGCCGGCGACGAGCTCGCGGACCGCGACGACATCCGCGGCCCGGCCGATGAAGTTGGTCAGCTCGGCACGCAGGTTGCTGCTGCGGCTGTCGTCCTCCTGCCGTCCCACCTCGCCACGCAACAGCGCGACGTGCAGCGCGGACAACTCCGGCGAGGGGTCGGCGCCGAGCTCGTCGGCGAGGGCCTCCCGCGCACGCTGGTACACCATCAGCGCCTCGTTGCTCCGGCCCGCCGCGCCGAGCGCCCGCATCAGCGCGCCGACCAGCCGCTCGCGCACGGGGTGCGCCGCGACGAGTTCCGTCAGCTCGGCGACCATGGCCGCGCCGCGGCCGAGGCGGATCTCCGCCTCGAACCGATCCTCCAGCGCACCGAGGCGCAGACCGTCGAGCCGGACTACCGCCGCGTCGAACGCATCGCTGTCCTGCAGTCCGACGTCCTGCATGGCCGCGCCACGCCACAACCCGAGGGCTTCACGCAGGAGGCTCGCCTGCTGGGCGTCGTCGCCACCGCGTGCTTGCGCGAGCAGGCGCTCGAACCGCACGGCGTCAACGGAATCGGGGTCGACCACCAGCCGGTAGCCGCCGACCTGACCGTCGACCGCCTCGCC
Organism: Kibdelosporangium phytohabitans; assembly: GCF_001302585.1. Classification (GTDB taxonomy): domain Bacteria; phylum Actinomycetota; class Actinomycetes; order Mycobacteriales; family Pseudonocardiaceae; genus Kibdelosporangium; species Kibdelosporangium phytohabitans. Next base: position 5,255,534 of record NZ_CP012752.1, read on the forward strand.
CGGCAGCACCCTGCGCAGGCGAGAAGCCAAGCGCTGCAAGGCGTTCGCCGCGTCAGCCGGTGGGTTCTCGCCCCAGATCCAGTCGATCAGCGTCGTTTTCTGGACCACACGGCCGGGATCGAGCGCGAGCGCGATCAACAACGCGCGCAACCGGGCACCCGGCACATCCGCCGAGCCACCATCGCCAGTGTGGACCTCGAATGGTCCCAGCATCCCGATCCGCACCCGGTCAATCTAGTCATGGCCGCCGCGCGGGCCACCAACCAGGCCGGGTCATCCACCGGTGTCTGAGCCGTGTCAGGCGCGTGTCAGCTCTGGCGGCGAGAGTTGCCGCACCCACCACGAGAGGACACCCGATGAGCCAGACGGTTCCCGTCCCGCAGAGCCTGCCCGTGCACCGCGACGTGAGCCCGTTCGACCCGCCGAGCGCGATCGCGAGGATGCGCGACGAACGCCCGGTCAGTCCGATGGTCTTCCCCGACGGGCACGAGGGCTGGGTCGTCACCGGCTACGAGGAGGCCCGCCAGATGCTGGCCGACACGCGGTTCAGCTCACGCCAGGACATCGGCATCATCCACGTGCCGTTCGAGACGCCCGGCATGCCGGTCCTGACCGAACCGCCCCCGCAGACGCCCGGCCTGTTCGTGGCCATGGACGCGCCGGACCACACCCGGCTGCGGCGCAAGCTCATCGGTGCCTTCACGGTCAAGCGGATGAAGCAGCTGGAGGACCACATCGTCGAGGTCGCCGAGCGGCAGCTGGACGAACTGGCGCGGCTGACCCCGCCGGTGGACCTGGTCGAGGAGTTCGCGCTGCCGGTGCCGTCGCTCGTGATCTGCGAGCTGCTCGGCGTCCCCTACGCCGACCGGGAGACCTTCCAGGTCAACTCCGCCCAGTTCCTGGTCAAGGACCAGACGCTGGAGGCGAAGATGGCCGCGTACGGCGCGATGACCACGTTCCTCGCCCAGCTGGTGACCGCCAAACGCGCCGAGCCCGGCGACGACATCCTGTCCGACCTGGCCCGCGACGACGACCTGTCGGTCGATGAACTGGTCGGGATCGCCTTCCTGCTGCTGCTCGCCGGCCACGAGACCACGGCCAACATGCTGGCGCTGGGCACGTTCGCGCTGCTGGAGAACCCGCGGCAGCTGGCCGAGCTGCGGGCCGACCCGGACCTGATGCCGGGTGCCGTCGAGGAACTCATGCGCTACCTGTCCGTCGCCGACATCTTCTACCGCTACGCCGTGGACGACATCGAGCTCGGCGGTGAGGTGATCGGCAAGGGGTCGACTGTCGTGGTCTCGCTGCTGGCGGCCAACCACGATCCGCGGCGCTTCGACAACCCGGACGCCCTGGACATCCACCGCAAGGCCCGCGGTCACCTGTCCCTCGGGCACGGCATCCACCAGTGCCTTGGCCAGCAACTGGCCCGCATCGAGATGCGCGCCGGGTTCGAGGGACTGCTGCGCCGCTTCCCGGCGCTCGCCCTCGCCGTCCCCGCCGACGAGGTGAAACTCAAGACAGACATGAACATCTACGGCGTGCACGAGCTCCCGGTGACGTGGACGAGCACAGCGCCGTAGCCAGTCGTACGCACCCCAGCGAGGCCGTCCACCGGGACGGCCTCGCATTCTTTTGGCGCCACTATGGCGCCACTGACTTGACATGGCGCCAGAATGGCGTCATAGTTGGCGCATGGACCTCACGCCGTACGTCGACAGCCTGCGCGAGGAACTCCTCGCCGCGGCCGAACCGGGCGAGCCGACCGCCCTGGCGCAGCGCCTGGCCTCATCGGTCGCCGCCGCCACCCGGCTGACCATGTTCGAAGTCCTGGCGGCGGCGACGGACGAGATCACCAGGGACCTGGCGCCCGGCTCGGTCGAGGTCCGGCTCCGCGGCCGTGAACCGGTCTTCGTGGTCACCCGCCCCGAGCCCGACGAGCGGCCGGAGCCGGTCGCCGAGCCGGAAGCGCCCGTGCCCGCGGTCAAGGACGGCGCGGTGTCGCGGATCAACTTCCGCCCGCCCGAGCAGCTCAAGCAACGCATCGAGGCGGCGGCCGCCAAAGAGGGGCTCTCGACCAACGCCTGGCTGGTCCGCGTGGCCAGCGCCGCGCTCGCCGGTGAACAGCGCACGCGCCGCGGACGCGCGGACGGCGAGTTCACGGGCTGGGTCGGCTGAGCCGCTTTCCCGTGCTCACACCACATCCGAAGGACCAAGGGGAGATTCGCCATGCCCACATTCGCCACACCCGAACCGATCACGGCCACCTTGACCACCGGTGGTGCCAGGGTGCGCATCACCGCCGGCGAACGGCCGGACACGGTCGTCCAGGTCGAACCGGTCGACAGCGCGAACAAGTCGGACGTGAAGGTGGCCGAGCACACCAAGGTCGACTTCACCGCGGGCGAGCTGTCGATCAAGACGAACAAGGCGGGGGACAGGAACGGTTCGGTCGCCATCACCGTCGAACTGCCTGCCGGCTCCACGCTCGTCCTGCACACGGCGTGGACGGACGTGCACGCAGACGGCCGGCTCGGCGACTGCGAGCTGAACATCGCGTCGGGACAGGTCCACCTCGACCGCATCGCCGCGCTGCGCGCGACCCTCGCCACCGGTGAGGTCGAGATCGGGCACGTCGCGGGCGCCGCGCGCATCGAAGGCGGCACGGCCGGGGTGCGGATCGCCGAGGCCGTGGGCACCGTCAGGTACGAGGGGTCGACCGGCAAGGTCTGGATCGGGCACGCCTCGTCCGATGTGGCCCTCAACGGCTCCGGCGGCAGCTTCGACATCGACCGCGCCGACGGCAGCGTGATCGCCAAGGGCAGCGGCTGCCCGATCCGCGTCGGCCGGATCACCCGCGGCCAGGCCGAGCTGATGAACGCTTCCGGCGGCATCGACATCGGCATCAGCGAGGGCACCGCGGCCTGGGTGGACGCCAAGAGCACCAAGGGGTCCGTGCACAGTTCCCTGCCCGCCCAGGACAACCCCGACGAGTTCGGCAACAAGGTCAAGATCTACGCCCGGACACGGCTCGACAACATCGTCATCCACCGCGCGGACGTCTGACCGGCCGTCGTGGCGCCATGATGGCGTTGCAGAGGCGCCACGGCGGCACGCAGAGTGTTCCGCTTCGTCGCCGCGCGCGGGCGCGGCGACTTCGCGCGGTGAGAACGCGAGCAGCAGGCCGCCCGTGACCGGATGGACCACGTGCGGACTCTACTGAGCGGGGAACGCGCTCGGGTGCAGGAAACGGGCGATCTCCACGATGCCGTCGACCGGCCGGGTGCTGCCGCGGGCGCCGGTCCTGGCCGCGTCGATCGCGAGGGTGCGCTGCTGGTTGACGGCGTCGGTCGTGGGGAATGTCCGCGTCAGGTGGGCGATCGGGTCACGCTGCCCGTCGGGTGGCGCCGTGAAGTCGTCGGTGGTGATCGCCTGCGGGTTGCGGGCGATGATCTGTTCGGGACTGATCGGCGTGAACTGGCCCGGCAGTTCGGCGAACAGGTTCCTGCCGCCCGCCCGTTCGAGCACGTTGTCCGACAGGCCCCGGACGTGACGTACAGCTGGCCCGAGACCTGCGAGACCTCGATGACGCCGGGCTTGGCCTGCTCGCCGGTGCGGCGGCGCACGTCGTCGAGCCGTCCGCGAACCTGGTCGGCGAGGACCCTCGCGGGTGCCTGCACCTCGAAGATCGCCCCGAGTTTGTCGAGGTCGGCGAACAGCACGCCGATCCCGGGGCTGTCCTCGTCCAGTCCGGTGGCGCGACCGCCGCCGACGACGTAGGTCGCGACTCCCAGTTCCTTCCACTCCGCGACCGACGGGCCGCCCTTGTTGCCCGCGACCTTGTCGATCTGGTCGGTGATCAGCAGGTCCGGCTTCGCGGCGATCAGCGCCTCGGTGCTCGGGTTGCGCGCCCCGAGATCGGGCAGCGCCTCCAACGCGGGGGAGGGGGTGGACTCACCGCGTGTCTTGGCCACGATCCGTTCGCCGACGCCGAGCGCGAAGAGGGCTTGGGACGAGTTGGAGCAGGCGGCCAGGGCGGCGCGACTCGACGAGGTGATCGAGCGCTTGCCCGACGGCTGGAACACGCGCGTCGGCGAGGCAGGCGCCCGGCTGTCCGGTGGTGAACGCCAGCGCGTGGCGATCGCACGGGCGATGCTCAAGCGGGCGCGGATCGTGCTCGTCGACGAAGCCAGCTCCGCGCTCGACCCGGAGAACGAGGCCGCGATCACCCAGGCCATCGCCAACCTCGGCGACGACCCCAGCCGCACGGTGATCGTGATCGCGCACCGCCCGGCCACCCTGGCCGCGGCGGACTACGTGGTCTCGCTCGACAACGGTCGCGTCGTCGAGAACGGCACCCCCGCGGAGCTTCTGCGCACAGGTGGGGCGTTCTCCCGTATCAGAAAGCAGTACGAGCAGGCCCGGCACTGGCGTATCGCCAACGCTGCCCTGTAGAAGTCCACACCGATCGCCGGTGGCCTGTGGGCTGGGCCAGGATGGCGCAAAGCGTCGACGGTGTCCGCGAGCGGAAGTTAGGACGCGGGCAGCGATCAGTCCCAACGCCAACGGGAATCCACCGCACAACGCGATCAGTTCGGCGACCGTCTCTTCCGCGGCGGTGACGCGGTCGGCGCCCACCGCGGCCGGTTTCGGCCGGTGATCCGCACGGTGCACGTGGCGGTGCCGGGCAGCAGCGGGATCACCTGGTCGGCGTCGCGGCGTTGTCCAGCAGGATCAGCATCAGCCGATTCCTGATCCTGCTGCGGTACAAGGCGATCTGGGCGTCCAGTTCGGACTGTTGCCGATCGCGGCCGACTCCGGGGGCTGCCCGGAACCCGCGCACCACGTCCTGCAGCGCAGCCGGTGAGTCAGTGCGGCTGAAACCACGCAGGTCCGCGAACAGCTGGGCCGCCGGGGAAACGCTGGGCGCGGCTGTGCGCCAAGCTCAAGGCGAGCCAGGTCTTGCCGATCCCGCCGCTGCCACTGATCGCGGGGACCGCCGCCGGTGCCCAGTCCGGTCCGTCGCCCCGGTCGCGCCTCCCACGAGACCTGAGCAACCTCGACATGATGCGGCGGAGTTCGGCGCGGGACACCGAAACCCTCGATGTCACCATGACCGTCGTGCGGTGAACCGCGTTTGCCGGACGGCGAGGCATCACGATCCGTCCTCGATGCGCAGGTAGCGGTGGGCGAGGTCGGTGATGTCGGCGATCAGCTCGTTTGCCAGCCGGTCGATGTCCACGGCTTCGTGGTGCAGCAGCGCGTGCGTGGCGCCGTACCAGGCGCTGTAGATCAGGTTCGCGGCCATCGCCGGGTCCGGGGCGCCAGCGGGTGCGTCCGGGCGCTCGGTGATGAGTTGCCGGAACGCCTCCATGTGCGCGTTCTCCGACGAGACCTGCATCGTCGTCTTGGCGTTGATCGGGGTGTGGTCGTAGAGCACGTCGTGCAGTTCGGCGTGCTCCACGTACGCGCGGACCGCGTCGCTGAGCCACGCGTCCACGCGTCCGATCCAGTCGTCGGCGGGCATCGCCCGCACGACGGCGTTCTGCCGTTCGACCAGGCGGTCGTTGAACCGGGCGCGCACGGCCGCAAGGAGGTCGTTCTTGGAGCGGAAATGCAGGTACAACGTGCCGATCGCGACGTCCGCCCGGTCGGTGATCTCGTCGAGCCGGGCGGCGTCGATCCCCTTCTCCACGAACACGCGCTCAGCCGCGTCGAGCAGGTCGGCCCGCCGCTCCTCGGCGGGTTTGGTTCGCGGGCGGCCCGGGCTGGTACGGCGCTGACTCATTCCGTGCAGTCTACGGGCACCGCAGGAGCACGGCCGGCACTGAGTGAGCCTCCTTCGCGTGAGCCCGGGTCCACCGGCCGATCGGACGGACACCCGCAGCGGCAGTCGTTTCGGCGACACGATCTGCACCGGGTTGTCGACCTCGACCGGGCCGTCCGCGTCCACCCGGATGTCCTGGTAGCGGTCGAACAACGCGTTCAGCGCGACGTCGGCTTCCAGGCGCGCCAGGTGCGCGCCGATGCAGAAGTGCACGCCGTGGCCGAAGACGATGTGCCCGGCGGTGCTGCGGTGGATGTCGAACACACCGGGATCGGGGAACCTGGCGGGATCCCGGCCGGCGGCGCCGATCCACGTCGTCACCAGCGCCCCCGCGGGGATGGCGTGCCCGCCGATCTCAGTGTCCTTCGTGGTCACACGGGTCAGACCGCAGAGCGGCGACCGGATCCGCAGGATCTCCTCGATGACCGCGGGCACCAGCGACCGGTCCGCCCGCACAGCGGCCGCGGTCCCGGGGCTCTGCTCGAAGCAGAGCGCCGCGTTGCCGATCAGGGCCACAGTGGTGGCGTGCCCGGCGAGCAGCGTCAGCGCGATGATGCCGACAGCCTCGCCGTCGGCGATCGGCGCACCGTCGACCTGCGCGGTGGCGACACGGCTGAGCACGTCGCCGGTCGGCTGCCGGCGGCGCCGTCGCACGTGAGCCACCAGGTATTCGTTCATCTCACGCACGGCGGGCGCGACCACGTCCGCCGTTTCCCCAGGCGACAAGGTGGTCGCCGCGGCGATGCCGAGAACCTCGCCCCACAGCCGGAAACGCGGTCCGTCCTCGATCGGCAACCCGAGCAGTTCGGCGATCACGGTGATCGGCAGGGGATAGGCGAGCGCGTCGACCAGGTCGAACCGGTCGGTGCCCGCGACGGAGTCCAGCAGCCGGCCGGTGATCTTCTCGATGTGCGGCCGCATCCCCGTCACGGCCCGCGCGGGGTGGACACCTGGCTGACCGGCGTGCGCAGCTTGCGGTGCCGCGGCCAGTTTCGTGACGAGGTTGCCCATGTCGAAGAAGTCGAGGTCCGGGTGCGGCGGGTTGAAGACCCTGGCTCACGCACAACTACCGCTATGGGCACAGCATGAAACAGCAGCGGCCGGTCGAATGGTCCTGGACCGCCAGTTCCGTGGCGAAGTGCCCGGTCGGCTGACGTCAGGGGAACATCTCCCGGAGCTGACGGCGTGAGGTGATGCCCAGTTTGCGGTACACGCTCCGCAGGTGGGCGTCGACCGTGCGCGGGCTGAGGAAGAGCATCTTGGCCACTTCCTTGTTGGTCGCCCCCGAAGCGACTTTCCCGGCGATCAGCCGTTCCTGCACGGAGAGCTGGTTCAGCGAACCGGTGTCGTGCGGGAGTGGCTGTTCCCCGGCTGCCCGCAGTTCCCTGGCCGCGCGCTCGGCGAAACCGTTGGCGCCCATGCGGGACAGCATCTCGAAAGCCGCACGCAGCTCGACCCGCGCGTCAGCGCGCCTGTTCTCACGGCGCAGCCACTCCCCGTACGCCAGCCGGGCACGGGCGTGCAGCACGCTGATCCTGGTTCGGCCGAAGTGGTCGATTGCCTGCCGGTACAGCGTTTCGCAGTCGTCCTCCTGGCCGAGCAGCGCGCGTGCCTGCAGCCATTCGGCGACGGCCCACGGGACGGGGTCGGCACGTGCCGACGCTTCCAGGTGGTTCATGGCCACAGCGGATTCCTCGCCGCGGCCGGAGCGCGCGGCGGCTTCGACGAGTTCGGAGTAGACGGCCCAGATCGAGTACAGGCCGTCCTGGTGGCGGCGTTGCGCTGCCAGCGCGGCGTCCAGGGCCGCGTCGTAGTTGCCAAGCCCGTTGTTCAGCACCGCAGTGGCGTAGTGCTGGCCCGCTATTTCCACTGGCCTGTTGCCGTGGCCCATCAGCCTCACCAGTTCGCGGTGACGGTCGAGGTCACCGCGGAAGGCGGCGAGAACGAGCTGCGGGCCCACGAGCGGGACTGTGCCCGCCACCTCGTCGACCGCGCGGGACTCCTCGAGGCAGGCGGCGGCGTCGTCGAACCGGCCGGTCGAGACCCGGACGATCGACTGGTAGCGCAACGCCTGCGGCAGCGTGGCGAGGATGCCTTCGCGGCGCGCCACGTCCACCTGGCGGTCGGCGATCTCCTCCATCAACTCGTCGTCACGCAGGTCGATGGCCAGCTGGCAGAGCAGGTTCATCCGCCACGGCTCCGCCGCGTCGTCCGCCGACCGGCACGTGGCCGCCGCCGCACGCATCGCGGCCACCGCCTCGTCGACGGGCAGCATGACCTGGTCCAGCAACGCGTTGAGCAACAGGTCGACCGGCCTGACCAGGCCGTCGCGTGGTAGTCGCGCACGGATCCGGGCGCCGAGGTCGTGCAGCCGACCAGGTTCGTTCTCGTTGTACATGAACGACGCGAACGCTTCGAGATAGGTCTCGCTCGCCTGCTCGGGAGCTGACTGGGAGACCACGTCGATCAGCGTGGCGGTCGCCTTCGGACTGTGCACCAGCTGGTAGTCGATCCGGGCTCGCAACAGCCGTGCCGCCACCCGCCGCTGCTCGTCCATCGGGTGCTGCTCCGCCTGGGTGACGAGGGCACGGGCCTTGGCCGGCGCCCCGGCTTGCAGCCGGAGCCTCGCCGCGGCGAGCAACCGGCCGACCTGGTCGCCGGGATCGGGCGTCAGCTGCCCCGCTCGTTCCATGAACGCCGCCGCTGCCGCGAATCCGCCACGCAACCGCGCCCGGTCCGCGGATCGGGCGAGCTCGGCCGCGACACCCTCGTCCGCGTCGACGATCGCGTGGGCCCGGTGCCACGCCCGGCGGTCGGAGTCGACGTCCGGGTCGGTCACTCCGGCCAGTGCGCCGTGCACGGACCGGCGCGTTTCGGGGGACGCCGACGCGTACACCGCCGAGCGGACGAGCGGGTGGCGGAAACGCAGCCGTGGCCCCATCGTGAGCAGATCGGCGCCTTCGGCGAGCGCGAGACCGCCGATGTCCAGCCCGAGCTGCTTCGCCGCGCGGCCGAGCAGCCCGATGTCACCGACCGGCTCCGCCGCCGCGAGGACCACGAGCGACTGCGTGCTCCCGGGCAGTTGCCTGTACCGGCGCACGAACTGCTCCTCCAGCGCTTCCACCACGCTGATCCGGGACGGCCGGGGACCGGGTTCGCCGAACGGCCCCACGTGCTGCGTGAATTCCAGCAGCGCCAACGGGTTGCCGCGGGCCTCGGCGAGGATCCGGTCGAAGACCTCGGCGTCGAGCCGGGTGCGTCCGGCCGTGCCCATCAGCACCCTGGCGTCCTCGTCGCCGAGGCCGGTGAGAGCCAGTCGCGGCAGATCCGCGATACCGGGCACGCAACCGGCTTCGCGTGACGCGAACACCACCGCGATCCGCTCCGCGGCCACTCGCCGTGCCACGAAGACGAGCGCCCGCCGTGAGGCGTCGTCGATCCACTGGGCGTCGTCCACCACACAGCAGACCGGTTGTTGCGCGGCGGCCTCCCGCAGCAACCCCAGCACACTGGCACCGACCATCAACGGGTCCGGTGAGGTCTGGGCACCGAGGCCGAACACCGCCTCCAACGCCGTCTGCTGAACAATCGGGAGCTTCAGCCGGTACTCCAGCAACGGGGCGCACAACTGGTGCAGGACGGCGTAGAGCAAGTCCTGTTCGAACTCCGTGCCGACAGCGCGCAACAGCGTGAAGCCGTTCAACGCACCGAGCGCCGTGCCGACGAGGGTGGTCTTGCCGATCCCGGCCTCACCGGCCACCACGACAGCACCGCCGCGCCCGTCGGCCGCCGACGTCACCAATCGGTCGATCTCGCGGCGTTCCGCCTGATGGCCCACGATCCGCACCGGCGCTCACCTCCCGTTCCCCATGGCGGATGACAACCTATCGTCGTCGCGCTAGGCGATTGCGACCGACGCAGCCGCACGCCTGTCGTGGTATCGGGCTCGCTGTTATGCCGAGATGGGATTGGGTGCCGGGGAACGGCGGTCCATACGCTCGCCTGACGACCCCCTCACGGCGAATTGAGCGGTGGCCCTTCCCTGCACACCGCCCGCCCGCTCGAAACGAGGTCCCTGTGAGTCGCAAACGCGCCCTTTTCCTGGTGGCTGTGATGCTGGCGTTCCCGCCTGTGGTGGGCACCGCCGCCGCGGCGGCCCCGGTCAGCAGCCCCGCAGCCCCTTACTGCTACGAGGAGCAGTCGCAGCCCACCGCGGATGTGAGCGACCTCAGAGCGAGGTTCACCTCGTCGAACTGGATGCAGACCCTCCAGGCCGTGTACCAGCGGCGCTGGCCCAGTGGGCAGGCGCTGGCGATCGCGCAGGCCAAGGACCCGTACTGGAACCAGTTCGTGCGCAAGAACAGCTTCGAGGCGTTCGCCGAGTCGATGATGGTGGCCATCCACGAGGAAACCCACATGTGGGACCTCGACCCGGCGCGAACGAGGTGGAACGTGCACACCGCCGCCTGGGTCAACGCGGCCAGGCAGGACACGGTGGTGCCGTTGCACGACGGTTTCCCCCGCAAGGAGATCCTGCCCCTGATCAAGGACCGCCTGAGCGACTCCATGGACGGCATCTACCTGCGTGACAAGACCCAGGGCGACTACCACATGCAAGGCGTGACAGCGGAACTCAACGCGGGCCTGACAGGCCTGCCCGCGGTGACGGTGCTGCAGGAGTACATCAAGGGCGTCGGTGCCAGCAACGCCCGTGACATCGCCGCCACCAACCTGCGCTACCTGCTGCTCTACCTGCGGGTGGCCAAGGACCGGCACCCGGACTACTGGGCGAAGATCCGCAACGAGCCGAAGCTGCGCGAGCTCGTGCTGACCCAGTTCCTGCGCACGGCCTACTGGCTGGAGAAGTCAGCGCCGTACACGGGCAAGCTGGGCAGCCCGAACGCCGACAAGATCACCGCGACCAACTACGCGCCGGAGAACATCGCCGTCCTGGAGGAGTTCACCGGCCGCAAGGTCCGCACCGACACCCAGAAGAACTGCACGACGACCTGAGCAGGGGCCTGTCACCCGGGAGGCCCGTCCGGCCTCCCGGGTGTTCGCTTCCCCTGTCCGATCAGAGGGGACTGACCACCACCGTGACCGTGCGGTTGCGGGCCCGGCTGTCCTGATCCGCGCCGGGGAACGGGGGAGCCGACTGGTCGGCGGCAGCGGCCGTGAACGACGTCGGCGGCAACCCGGACGCAGCCGCCAGTGCGTTGGCGGCGGCAGCGGCACGGGAGACCGCCACCGCTGACCCGCCGGACGTGGGGCCGCCGGAGACCACCACGCCGTGGCCGTACACGCTCACCCGGACCGCCTGCCCGGCAAGGGAATTGCCCCACTGCGTCAGGTCACGGCGGCCCGCGGGGGACAGTTGGGCCCCGTCCGGCAGGAAAAGCCCACGGTCGAACAGCACCGTGATGTCGCGTTCCCGCCGTTCGACGTGTACGCCGGGCATGGCGAGGCGGGCGGCCAGTGTGTCCAGCCGGCCGCGCAACTGGTCGGTGGCCGACGTTTCCGCAGCGCGCGTGCTCCGTGGCGCAGGTGTCGAGGGCTCGGAGGACGACGGCGGCGCCGCGGCGGGCGGTGCGCTGTCGGTGGAGGCGTAGACGGTCACTGCCGCCACCGCGCCGACGACCACGACCGCGGCACCGGCCGCCACCACTGCTCCGGCAGGGAACGGACGGGGCCGCTGCTTGCCCGCGGTGATCTGGGCGATCAACCTGGTCCCGGCCACTGCTCCCGCGTGCTCGCTGTCGGTGACGAGGACACGGCGCCACGCCGCGTCCGCTTCGGCGAACTCGCCGAGCTGCGCGTGGATGCGTGCCCGCAGGTCCGACACGGCCGGATGTCCGGAGTCGAGGCCGTCCAGGGTGCGCAGCGCTGCCCGGTGGTCGCCTGCCCTGGCCAGGTCGGCTGCTTCGGCCACGGCGAACTCGATCGCCAGCGAGGTGTGCGCCGTCATCGCCTCGTGCCCTGCCGGCGTTGGACGCCGCCCTGCGCCGGGTCGCCGACCTCCGGGGGCAGGAGGCGGCGCAGTCGCTGGTTGATGCCCGGCAGGGAACGGAAGTCCCGCTCGGCGATCGCGTCATCGCCCTCGGCGATCAACGCGCGTGCCTTGACCGGCTGGGACAGCACGTCCTGATTCGCCCGATACCAGTAGAAGATGCTGATGTCCAGCGTGCCGTCCCGCTTCATCATCAGCGTTTCCAGTTCGGCCACCCGGTCCATCAGCTGGTCCACCACGGCGGTGGCCGGTTCGCGCCGCACCTGCTCGGCGCGGCGTTCGATGTCGGCCAGCTCCGCCCGGTCCGCGGTGTCGCCGTGCCTGCTGACCAGTTCACGGCACTGCGCGATCGCCCCGTCGAGCTCGGCGAGCCGCCCCGGCAGCTGCACGTCGTTCTCCACCTCGTCCAGCTCCGCCTGGATGTCACGCAGCCGTGCGTCCGCTGCCGCCGCGCTGCCCTCGTCGGTCGCCGCGTTGCGCACGTCGGTCTTGGCCAGGCTCAGTGAGCGCTGCGAGTCCAGCTCGTCCAGGCGGTTCTGCGCCCGGTGCGAGCCGGGGTCCACCTGGGAACGCAACCGGTCCAGCCGTTGCTGGACCTCACGCAGTTCGCGCTGCAACGCGGTCACGTCCGGCGGGCGTACGTTGCTCAGGTCGATCTCGGCTTCGAACTGCTCGTCGACCAGCGGCACGTCGGCGACCACGGTGACCCGGCGGGATTCGTCCACCTCGATGGTGACTTCGACGTCACTGCCCTTCGGCAGGTCGATCGACACGTCCTTCGGGCGGATCTCGATCAGCCCGACCTGCATGTTGCGCTCCGCGCGGTCGCGTTCGCCCTCCACGATCGGGATCCGGATGCACGCCGCCGCGTCGGCCCGGTGCAGCGCGACCGTGGTGTGGAACATCTCCCGTGCGGTGGCGGGCAGCGTCGCGCCCTTCGCCAGGATCGGCGCGAAGGTCCTGTCCGCCTGGGACAGTCCGATCGAGTTGGTCAGCACCGGGCCCGCGGGTTCGTTGAGCCAGTGCGTGATCGAGATGCTGTCCGGGGTGATCTTCGCGGACTGGCCGTCCGGGCCGACGAGCCGGATCTCGAACGTGGCCGTCGTCTGCTCGTTGACCTGCACCTCGGTGACGAACGTGCCGGACGCGTCGAGGCTGATCCGGCCGGTGACGAACGGCGGGCGGCCAGTCGAGTTCTCCAGCAGGACGTGGTAGCCGGTCAGGTCCTGCGCCCCGCTCGCCTCGACCTTCCCGGCGACGGTGACGGCGGTGAGGCTCGTGGTACGCGGATAACGCAGGTCCACGCCGAACTCGCCGGCCGCGGGGCGCACCTTGGGCCGATCCAGCGGAACCGTGCTGGCGAACACCGCCGCGCCGCGGGCCACGACCGTCGACGGGTCCTGGCTGTGGTCCAGTTCGATGCCCAGCCCGGAGTCCGGGTCGGCCAGCCGCTCACGCAGGCCGGGCGCGAGCGTCGTCCCGCCGACCAGCAGCAGCCGGTCGATGTCGCTGGGGTGCAGGTTGGCGGTGGTCAACGCCTCACGGCACAAGGTGATCGCGCGGTTGTAGTACGGCTCGGCCACGCGGTCGAGCTCGTCGCGCCGCAGCGCGTACTCCAACGACTCCGTCTGCCCGTCCTCGAGGTCGATGTCGACGAGGAGCTCGGCCTTCTCCGTGCGGGACAGGGAGATCTTGGCTTCCTCCGCGGCCCACTTCAGCCGCGTGAAGTTCACCACCCACCGCGGATCGTCCCTGGTGAAACCGGTGAGGCCGAATTCGCGTGCCGCGACCGGGGCCAGCACCCGGTCCACGATCGCCCAGTCGATCAGCTTGCCGCCCAGGTGCGGGTCGCCCGCGTGGTCGAGCACGCGCAGTTCGCCCTCGTGCGTGCTGACCACGGCGGCGTCGAACGTGCCGCCGCCGAAGTCGAACACCATCCAGTACGCCTGACTGCTCTCGTTCTGGAAGCCGTACGCGAACGCGGCCGCTGTCGGCTCCTGGACCAACGGGCAGGCACCGAACCCGGCCAGTGCCGCCGCCTCGCTCGTCGCGTTGTTCTGGTGCAGCCGGAACGCGGCGGGGACGGTGATCACCGCGGCCGGGGGCGCTTCGCCGAACTGGTGTGCCGCGTCGGCCCGGAGCGATTTCAGCACCTCGGCGGACAGTTGCTGCGGGGTGAGCGAGACCCCGGCGGTGCGGAACTTGCGGGCCACGCCGTCGAGGCCCATCTCCTGTTTGAACTCGGCGTGCGCGTTGTCCACGTCGCGCTCGGTCCGTTCACGCGCACGGCGACCGACGTACATCACGCCGGGTTTGGGGATCCACACCGCTGACGGCGTGTAGTCCCAGCCGTCGTTGTTCTTGACCACCGCGACCTCGCCGTCCTGTACGACGGCCATCGCACTGTTGGTCGTGCCGAGGTCGATGCCGAAATCGATGGTGTCACGCATGGTTGTCGTCCTCCGATGTGACCGGGCAGCCGACGATCACTTGGCCGATCTGGATCTGCCTGCCGGACAGGTACAGCGACGGGCGCTTGGTCTCGATCACCACGTCGTGCTCGAACGCCGGGTCTTGCTGGAACGCAAGGACTTCCAGGACGTGACCGGGGTGGTAGACGGCCCCGTCGTGGTCCTGGATGACCAGTCCGGCACGGCCGAGCGCGTCGTGGCTGGCGTGCAGCAGCCGCCCGGCGTGCCGCGTCTCCTTGCTGCCGTTCGTGGTTCTCTCCAGCCGTTTGCGTGCGCGCCACAGGTTGGTCGCCGCCTCGGCCAGGTCTTTCTCGTGCAGCTCGGTCTCATCCGCCGACGGCTGGGCCGCGGCCCCGGTCGCGGCGTCCAGCAGCGCGCGCAGCCGGGTGCGGGCTTCGGCGGACCAGTCCGGTGCGGCGATCCGGAACTCCGGGTGATGGCGGCGCTGCCCCCGTTCGGCACGCCGGAAGTCGCGTCCGCTCATCGGGTGTTCCATTTCTGCGCCAGCCACAACCCGGCGGGCAGCGTGATCTCCAGCGGGATGGTGAACCCGGCGAGCGCCATCCAGAACGGCGCCAGGCCGTAGGTCTGGACCTCCCAGACGGCGTACCCGGCGATGGCCAGTGTCAGCAACCCGACAAGCGGGTTGCTCGCGATGCTCATCCGGTATCCGGTGGTGCAGACGAAGAACGTCAGCACGAGCGTGGCGACCGCGCCGCCCGCCATGACCAGCCACATGTCGAGGTGCCAGGTCACGTCCGTCAGGTAGACCACGGCCGCGATGGCAGCCAGGAACAGCCCCAGCGTGGTCATCCACCGCCACGGTGCGGGCTGCCCGCCCCCGACCACCGCTCTCGCTTGCGTCAACTGGGCGAGCGCGGACTCGATCTCGGCGCGCCGCTCCGGCCGGGTCTCGGTGTCGCGCATGCGGCGCAGCAGTTTGATCGCGTCGTCGACGCGTCGTGTCCGGATCAGGGTGTTCACCTGGTCCCACGGGGACGTGGCGAGCGAGCCGCCCGCCTGCCTGAACCGTTGGGCGGCCAGCAAGTCGTCGAGGTTGTCCCGGATGATCCGCTGGTCCTCGGCTTCGACGGCCAGCTCGATCGCGTACTCGAACAGTGCCTGCTTCAGCTCCACAGTGGGCTTGGCCGAGCTGTCCCGGATCGGCAGGGCGCAGTTGTTCAGCATCACCGAGATCCGGTTGCGCAGCGTGGCCGACCGCCGGAACCGCTCGTGCGGCACCAGGGCTTCCATCGTTCTCGCCAGATCCGGCAGTTCGCTCAGCGCACGGCGGGCCGCGGTCAGCGGTGCGGTGTCGTCGCGCAGGTCGCCGACCGCGGTGAGTTGCGCCTCGACTGCCTCGTAGACGGGTGCCGCCGCGTCGGCGCGGGCGTTGTCGATCACCTCGGCGTCGACGTCCCACGTGTCCAGCAGCCGGGCGAGGACGCCGTTGCCCGGCTTGCGTGCCAGCAGCACCTGCGGGTTCATCAGCGCACGCGCCATGGCGCCGCGCAAACCATCCACTGTGGACTCACCAAGCCTGCGGTCAGCGAGCGCGGTGACCCGATGCCGTACGTGCGCCCAGAAACCGGGGGCGTCGAGTGCGTCTGCCCAGGCGTCGGCCACGTCCACCCACCTCTCACTGCGCGCTTCCGGGTCGTCCGAGCCCGGCGCGGCCTCCAGGTCGAGGGCCTCGGTGTGGGCACGCACCGCGATGTCGTGCAGCGTGTGCACCTCCGGCTCACACCCGCACTCGCCCGGCTCACCCCACCACCAGAACAACTCGTCGATGACGCGCTGGTCCGGACGCTGCAAAGCGTCGAACGCCGCCCGTACCTCATCCGGGGCAGGTCGCGACGGCAACGGCAGGACCTGGTCGCCGACGGTGGCGTCAGGCATCAGGTCCAGGACGTTCAACACCCGTTGCCGCTCCTGGCGCACGCGCCGGGCGGGCGCGTCCGTCGCAACGCCGGTGACGCGGAACGGATTGCGCCGGTACACGTCCGGGTTCGCCGCCTCGAGCAGCCGCGCGGCGGCCGCACGGCTGCGCCCCTCATCGACTTGAGTCACATCATCACCCCTCGACGCCACAAGGCCAGCCGGTTCATGTGCCGGGCACGCTGGATGGCCGACAGGGACACCGCTTCCTCCAACAGGTCGGCCGCGTCACGCAACCGCACCGGATACCTGGCGAGCTCCATCGCCCGCTGGACGAGTTCGGCGGCACGCCGCTCGCCCGGACCGGCAGGCGGCTCGTACTCGGGCAGCACCGGCCAGTTCGGCAACCTCCTGTGCCGCCCGCGCAACGCCTCGGCGAGCGTGACCGCGTCCCGAGTGCGTTTCGCCGGGTCGGTGGCGAGGGCGCCGAGCACGACGCGGTCCAGTCCGGTGTCCACGTTGTCGTTGAACCTGCTCGGCGCCAGCGGTGGCGTCCGGTAGCGGTCCATCTCGTAGACGTGCATCGGTTTGCCGTCGTCGAACGGGTGCTTGCCGGTGAGCAGGACGTACGCGATCGTGCCGAGCGCCCACACGTCGCCAGCCGTCGAATAGCCCTCCCCGCGCTGCACTTCCGGCGCCATGAACGCATAGGTGCCCTGCGCGCTGGCCAGCCGGGTGAGCGGGTCGGCGCGTTTGGACAGGCCGAAGTCGGACAGCCGCACGCGCATCCCGGACTCCTCGTAGCCGACGAGCACGTTGTCCAGCGTCAGATCGCGGTGCAGGATCGGCGGCGACTGCCGGTGCGCCGCGGCGAGCCCGTCGGTCATCTGCTCGATGACGCGGACCGCGGCGTCCAGCGGCACGGACGTCCGGGAATGGGCCCGAACCAGCCGTCGCAGGCTGCCGCCCGCGATGTACTCCATCGTGAAGTAGCCGCGGCGGCTCCCGGGCGTGTCCAGGGTGCCCGCGTCGAAGAGCCGGACGATGTTCGGGTGCCCCAGGGTGGACAGCAGCCGCGCCTCGCCGAGCAGCGCGTCGGTGCCCGCACGCGTCGCCACCTGCTTGAACACCTTCATCGCCTGCCAGCTGAGGTAGCGGTGGCGAACCCGGTACACCTCGGCGTAGGCGCCTTCCCCGAGCAGGCGGTCCACCACGAGTGTGTCAGTGACCCGTGTCCCGCTCCCCAGCACCGCCACAACGGAAGTCCCTCCCAGCCCATCGGCGATGGGAGGCACCGTACGCACGACCGGCGGGACCGCTCCCGAACCGCGCCCGGGGCCTGTGACCGCTGGTCAGCGTGCGCGTCGCCGGGTGATCACGACATGGGCGATGATCAGCACCGCGAAGAACGGCAGCGCCGCGATCCACGCGGTGTCCAGGCCGTCGATGAACGCCGTGGACACCATGACGGCGAACAGGAACAGGGCCAGGCCGGAGGTGACGGGCGCGCCCCACAGCCGGACCGGCGACGGGTCGGCCGAGCCGCGCCGGAACGCCGAGTGCGTGACGAGGATCAGGATCCACACCACCAGCGCGCCGAAGATCGAGATCCCGAACAGCGCGAGATAGGCGCTGTCGGCCGCCGTGGCGGACAGGGTGGCGGCGAGCCCCAGCCCCAGCGCGGACATCGCCAGCGCGTTGCGTGGCACGCCTGTCCGGTTCAGCCTGCCGGTCCACGCGGGCGCGTACCTGTCGGACGCGAGCGAGTGCAGCATCCGGGTGGTCAGGTACAGGTTGGTGTTGGCGCTGGACAAGGCGGCGGTGAGGACGACGAAGTTGGTGATCCCGGCCGCGGCGGGGATGCCGGCGCTCTGGAAGACGCGCACGAACGGGCTCGTGTCCACGGTGCCGCTGTGCGCGGTCACGGTCCACGGCACCACCGCCAGCACGATGGCGATCGCGAGGACGTAGAACAGCACCAGCCGCAGCACCATCCGGCGCGCGGCACGGGGGATGTCGCGCTCGGGCCGTTCCGACTCGGCGGCGGTCACCGCGACGATCTCGGTACCGATGTAGCTGAACAGCACGAACACCATGGCCAGCAGCAGGCCTTCCATGCCGTTGGGCAGGAAACCGCCGTGGCTGGTCAGGTTGGCCAGGCCGGTCGCGGGGGAACGCGGCAGGCCGACGGTGATCAGCACCAGGCCGAGGCCGACGAAGACGACGATCGCGATCACCTTGATCATCGCGAACCAGTACTCCACCGTGCCGAAGAACCGCACAGCCAGCGTGTTCGCACCGAGCACCAGCACCGAGAAGACGACCACGAGCAGCCACAACGGCAGCTGCGGCCACCAGAACCGGACGTACAGCCCGGCCGCGACGATCTCACCGCCGATCGCGATGACCTGGATCGTCCAGTACGTCCAGCGCTGCACGAACCCCGCCAGCGGACCGAGGTACCGCTGCGCGATGGCACCGAACGACCCGGCTTCCGGGTGGACGACGACCATCTCGGCCAGCGCCCACGCGATGACGAACGCCACCAGCGCGCACAGCGCGTACGCCACGATGGTCGCGGGCCCGGCCTGGGATATCGCGAGCGCCGACCCGAGGAACAACCCGGTGCCGATCGCGCCGCCGAGCCCCATCATGCTCAGCTGTCTGCCGGTGAGCGCGCGCCGCAGGCCGCCGGTGTCCGTCGAGGGCGGTGGAACGGTCATCCGGGGCCCTCCAGCCGCTTCAGTGGGGCTAAAAAGGTTTCAGGCAGTGTGCGACCGGCGCCGGACCGTGTCAACGCCGGGCGCGGTGGCAGTGTGGCTGAACCCGGTTTAGTCTTCCTGCACGAGCGCGGTGGCGGACGGGGGAACGGGATGATCGGCGAACGGATCCGCGAACTGCGCACCGCCCGGTCGATGACGGCGACCGAGCTGGCCAGGGCGGCGGACGTGTCCGTCGGCATGATCAGCCAGGTGGAGCGGGGGATCACCGACCCCAGCCTGGAAACCGTCCGGCGGATCGCCAAGGTGCTGGACACGCCGGTGTTCAGCCTGTTCCGGGAGTCCGGCGCGGAACCGGTCGCGGTGGTGCGCAAGGACCGCCGGATGACCGTCCGGTCCCCGCACAGCGAGATCGTGTACGAGCGAGTGTCGGCGGGAGCCGGCCGTGTCGAGGTGCTGGAGGGCGTGCTGGAGCCGGGCGCGGCGTCATCGGATCCGGGCTGGACGCACCCGTCCGACGAGTGCGTGGTGGTGCTGACCGGTCGCCTGGTGGTCGAGGTGAACGACGACCGTTTCGTCCTGAAAGCCGGGGACAGCGCGACGTTCGACTCCCGCAACCCGCACCGCTACCTCAACGAGACCGCCAAACCGGTCCGCTTCCTGCTCGCGGTCACGCCACCGAGCTACTGAGCCGGCTGGACCCGTTGACGCCGGTCGGCCCGGTTCCTACGCTGGGCTTTAGTCACACTAAACGCGTTTAGTGAGGGACGATGCCAGCGAAACTCACCAGCGACCAGTTCCGCGACAACTTCCCGATGCTGTCCGGCGTCGTCCACCTGGCCGCGTGCAGCCAGGGCGCGTTGTCGGGCGAACTGCAGGCGGCGCTCGCCGAGCTGACCGCCGGCATGGCGCGGCAAGGGGCGCCGTGGGACGCGTGGATGGGTGAGGTGGCCCAGGCCCGCCGACGGTTCGCCGCCCTGATCGGCGCGGCCGACGACGAGGTCGCGATGGTGCCGTGCGCTTCCGATGGCGCCTACCAGGTGGCGTCCACTCAGGACTGGTCAGCGCGGCCGGTCGTCGTCACCACGGATATGGAGTTCCCGTCGATCGGGCACGTGTGGCTGGCGCAGGCGGCTCGTGGCGCGCAGGTCGTCCACGTGCCGGAGCGGGGTGCCACGGTCGACGCGGACGAACTGGTCGCCGCGATCGACGAACGCGCGGCACTGGTGTCGATTCCTGCGGCCTCGTACCGCAACGGCGCGCGGATGCCGGTCGTGGCGGCGGTCGCCCGCGCCCGCGAGGCCGGTGCGAAGGTGTTCGTGGACGCGTACCAGGCCACCGGCGTGCTGCCGGTCGACGTGCGGGAACTGGACTGCGACTACCTGGTGTCCGGCGCGTTGAAGTACATGCTCGGCCTGCCCGGTGTCGCGTTCCTCTACGTCCGGGACGGCATCGCCGACGACGTGCCACCGCAGTTGACGGGCTGGTTCGGTCGCGTGGACCCGTTCGGCTTCGACCCGAGGACGGCCGACTTCCCGGCCAACGCCCGCCGGTTCGAGACCGGGACACCGGCCATCCCGTCCGTGTACGCGGCCAACGCCGGGATGCGCCTGCTGTCCAGAGTGGACGTCCACGAGGTCGGCAGGCACGTCACCGGCCTGGCGGCGTCGACGGCCGAACGGTTGCTGGGCGCGGGGGAGCGGCTCTGGCTGCCCGAGTCGCCCATCGGTCCCCAGGTCGCGCTCGTCGACGACAATCCCGACCGGTTGGCCGCGTACCTCGCCGAGCGGCGGATCATCACCGCGCCGCGAGGTGCCGTGCTGCGCCTGTCGTACCACTACTACAACAATGAGTCCGATGTAGACGCCCTGTGTTCCGCGATCGCCGACTACCGCTCCGGGAGTTGAGGGATCATGAGCAAGGTCTTCCACTACGCCGACATCGAACCGTCCCCAACCGGCACGATGCTGGTGCACGCGGCGGACGAGGACGCGGGCACCGGTCTGAACCAGGCAGTCCTGCGTTGCCGGCCGGGCCGGTCCGCAGTGCGGTCGCCCGGCGCGGACCGGCTGGAAACGCTGTACGTCCTGTCCGGCGAAGGCGTACTGCACCGGGCGGACGGCGATCACGCGCTGCGCCCGGAGTCTGCCGCGCTGATTGTCGGCAGCGATACCTACGAGATCACCGCCACCGGAGAGATGGTGCTGGTGTCGGTGTCCGCCAACACCGATCCCGAGGTCGAGTGCGACGCGCCGCGACCGACCGTCGACCTGGCCGGCCAGTCCACACAGGACGCCGTGAGCCGGCGGGAGTTCCAGGTGCTGTTCGACCCGGACAGCGGATGCTCCGGGGTGACCCAGTTCCTCGGCTGCATCCCGCCGGTCCGCACACCGCTGCGCTACCACCCGTACAGCGAGATGGCGTTCGTGGTGAGCGGTTGCGGCAAGGTGGAGATCGCGGGCGAGATGTCCGTGATCGGCCCGGGCAGCTGCTTCTCCCTGCCCGCGGGCGTGCACCACCGCGTGGAGAACCTCCAGGACGGCTTCCTGCGACTGCTCGGGGTGTTCACGCCCGTCGGCAGCCCGGCGCAGAACTTCCCCGTGGAGTGATCGGCCGCCGGGTAGGCTCGGAGAGGACGTGATCACCAAGCGGGGGATGGGCATGAGACGACGTCTGAGCGCACTGCTGGCGGCCTGCGTGCCACTGCTCGCCGTGGCGGCGCCCGCGTCCGCGCACAGCGCGCAGTTCACCGCCTACGACAACCACAACTACGCCGGTGTCGCGTTGAAGCTGGTCGACGTGAACCTCATCCGCCAGATCGAGCACCCCGGCTGGCTGGAACTGACCAGCGCCGGGAACCTGCCGCCGGAAAGCGAGTTCCGCACCGTGGCGCGGCGGGCGGCCGAACGCAGCCCCGGCCCGATCGTGCTGGACTTCGAGAACATCTGGCTGCGCGACGACAACCGCCAACCGCCGGTCGAACGCCGGGTGGCGATCTGGACCAAGCTGCTGACGTGGGCACGGGCGGAAGCCCGGCCGGGGCAGATCGTGGGCGCGTACAAGTTCCTCAACGAGGTCGACCTGAGGTTCGAGCAGCAGGCCAAGGACCTGGCACGCCTGGAAAGCGCGTTCTTCCCGCAGCTCTACACCGGCACGGACTACACGCACGGGACGTGGACCGCCCGGTTGCGTGCCCGGATCGGGAAAGCCCGCAGGATCGACCCGGCCAAGCCGGTGATCGCGTACATCTGGCCGCAGTACGAGACCGGCCAGCCGGGCGCGTGGGTACCCGGTGACCGGTGGCGTGCCCAGCTCGACGCCCTGCTCCGGGAAGGCACGAACGGGTTCGTCATCTGGGGCCCCGTCCGCAACCCGCCGCCCGACGCGGCGAGCCAGCCGTGGGTGGCCCAGACCCGGCAGTTCCTCGACGCGCTCTGAACCGTCAGATCCGGCGGGCCGCGCGGAATCCCTGTGCGTACTTGCCGTTGCCGTCGAGCAGGGAGGCGCCGCCGGTGTCGCCCATGGTCGGGCCGTTGATCCTTTCGCGGCTGGAGATGAACCGGTGGTGGCCCTCGGAGTCGATGCCGAGGTAGATGCCCGTGTGGTCGAGCTGGTCCTCGTCGTCCTCGACCTCGAAGAAGATCAGGTCGCCCGGCTGCAGCAGGTCGTAGCTCGTGTTGCGCTGCTTGCGGTTGGGGATGATCGAGACGCCGGGGCCGAACTCGGCGATGGCGTACGCGCGCCGCGGCAGCCCCGGGCCGCGGGTGTTGACGCCCCGCATCGGGTAGCCCATCCGGTATCCGTACACCAGGCGGACGAACCCGGAACAGTCGACGGCGCCGTACCGGTCGGTGTCGGGCGTGTACTTGACGCCGTCGACGAAGCTCCACGGCACGCCGAGGTACTGGAAGAAGTCGGAGCGCTCCAGCCGGCCGGCGCCGGACGGCGCGATCGGCCCGAAGGAGGCGTCCCCGCGGAACCGGACGCCTTTGGCGTCCTTCTCGGCGGACGCGCCCTCGATGTACTGCATGGATATGGCGAACATGTCGGGCGAGGTGTCCGCGAGCGCCTTGTCCAGCCACGGGCGGAACCAGGCGGCGTTCTCCTCGCCGCTCTTCCAGTAGTCGGGCAGCAGGCGTACCCACACGTTGGTGTTGATCTTCGCCTCGGTGGCGCGTGGTTCCTCGAACGTGCGCCCCTTGCCTGTGAGCGCCACGGAACGAGCACCGTCGGTCAAGGTCGCGACGATGCGGCCGCGGCCGTCACGCACGACGGTCCGGGGCGGGTTCTCCAGCCGGTCATAGGAGTAGTTCGTGT
The DNA here is from genome assembly GCF_001302585.1 of Kibdelosporangium phytohabitans. GTDB lineage: Bacteria > Actinomycetota > Actinomycetes > Mycobacteriales > Pseudonocardiaceae > Kibdelosporangium > Kibdelosporangium phytohabitans. Next base: position 5,278,754 of record NZ_CP012752.1, read on the forward strand.
TCCCACCGCCCATGCGATCGATCGACACGGCCTTTCCGCGGGTCTCCTCGTCGCGCTGCTGCGAACCGAAGTACACCGACGCTGTGCCGGACACCGCGATCACGGTGATCAGCACAGCCGTCCGCACGCTCTGCGGCCACTTCTTCCCGCGTGCCATCTTTCCCCTCACGTGCCCGGAATCAGGCCGACGAGAACTCCGCTCACCAGGACGCCGTAGCTGAGGAAGCTCACGCCACCGGTCGCGAGCACCGTAGCCATCGGCGGCTGCCGGACCAGTTGGTAGGCGATCAGGCCCGGCACGACGAAACCCAGCGTCTGGTGGACGAACAACAACGGCAGGTCGTGCTGGATCAGGATGAACGCCGTCGTCTGCAGCAGCACACCGGTGAGCACCACCGCGGCGAACAGCCGCTTGCCGTAGAGGATCACGAACCGCTGCAACAGCAGCGTCACACCATAGGCGAGCGACGTGGTCAGCACGATCAGCGCACCCAGCCGGTAGTCCTCCAGCAAGGTCAGCGCGAGCCACCCCGGTGTGATCATGCCACCCGGGGACAGGTTGGTCGTGAGGTAGCAGACGAGCGAGAAGACCAGGCCGATGGCCAGGCCCAGGGTGGCCACCTCGGGTTGCAGGCCCTGGATCACCGGCCGTCCTCCCCGCGCCGGTGCCGGGAGTCGCGGGGCCGTTGCGGTGCCGGCGGTGGGGGAGGCTGCGCGGGCCGTGGACGTTGCCGGGGATGCTGCGGCACCTCCAGCGTGCCGGTGACCCGTTCCACGCCGGGCCGGCGGGGCGCCGCGGGCCGGGGACGTGGCCGGACCGGCCGGATACCGGTCACCGTCCGTGGCCTTGACCGCTGTTCAGACTCGGCCTTGTCCAGTGTTTCCAGTCGTTCCAGCAGGATCTCGCCCTGACCGTGGATGTTGCCGATCGCCACGAGGGACGCGTGCTGGTCGATCCCGTCGATGATCGAGCCGAGGATCTCGTCCCCGTCGCGCCGCCCGCCGAGGTCGACCGTCTCGCCTTCCCACGAGTCGGGGATCGCCACGCGTGCGCTGCGCGTCGGCTCGCCGATCAGGATCACCCGCTCCGGGTCGATCTTCGGGATGATCGACCCCATCTGGCCGTTGCGCTCCACCCGGTCGGGACGGCAGTTGATCACCACGTGCAGCGGCCGTTGGATGGCGCGCTGGTCGAGCAACTGCTCGATGTTCATCAGGGTCGATTCCGGGTCGTTGGCCGCGAAGACGTTGGCGAAGTGCAGGACCTTGCCGCCCGACCGGTAGCGCTGCACGCTCAGCACACCGGGATCCGGCGGAGCGGCCCACATCCCGGCCAGCGCGGACTGCGGGTTGACACCGAGCAGGTCGGCGACGGCGAGCGCGATGGCGACGTTCTCCTTGAAGGTGATCCAGCTGAATCCGGCCATCTGCTCGTCGGTCACCGACTCGGGGTCGACGGCGATCAGTTCGCAGTCGCGGCGTTCGGCTTCCTCCTTGAGGATGTGCAGCCGTTCCTTCTCGGCCGTGACGCAGATGCCGCCGACCGGCATGGACCGGCTCAGCGACCGGGCCACGTCGTCCAGGGTCGGGCCCATCTCGGCCAGGTGGTCCTCGCGGACGTTGCACAGCACGCCGATGGTCGACTTGATCAGCTTGGTCTGGTTGATCTCCTGCAGGTCCGGCATCACCGCCATGCATTCGATCACCATGGCGTCCGGGTGGTACGCCGCCGCCCGGCGCACGATCCCGATCTGCTCGACCACGTTGGCGATGCCGAACTTCCGGTACACCGGCTCCTCGTGGCTGTCGGGGTGGATGAACCGGGCCGCCGTGCCGGTGGTCTTGGCGACGGTCACCAGACCGCCGCCCCGCAGCGCACCGGCGCACAGCCGGGTGATCGAACTCTTGCCGCGGATGCCGTTGACGAGCACGCGGGCGGGGATCTGGTCGAGGTTGGCGTAGTGCCTGCGCTGCTCGAGCACACCGGCGACCAGCAAACCCAGGCAGCACAGAATCAGGACCACGAACAAGTACAGCAAGTCAGACCTGTGCCTTACGCCGAGGTGAGCGATCTTCGTCCGTGTCGGGCACGACAGGGATCAGCTCGGTCGCGTCCGTCGCGGCACCGGACGGCCGCCGCACGGCACCGAGCCTGCCCGCTCCGTCGACCAGTGCCTGCCTGCAGAACTCCAGGCACGACGCGATGGTGCCGATCTGGTCCTGCCTGGTGGGGAAGATGACGCTCCTGGAGTCCCCCTCGGCCAGCTTGTCAGCCGCCTTCGCGGCCGCGCGCAACGGACGTACCAGCACCAACTCGTGCCAGGCGAACAACATCAGCGCCAGGATCACCCCGATCAGCGCCGCGACCAGCGCGGCACGCCGGACCTCGTTGCTCGCCAGGTCCAGTTCGCTCGCCGGTTGCTCGGCGACGACCGTCCACCGCAACGCCGACACGACACCGTGGCCCTCGATCGCCCGTGAGGCCACGACAGTCCGGCCGGTTCCGGCGCCGTGCACCGTCGCTTTCGGCTTTCCCGCGAGTGCCTCGGTGACGCTGTCCCGCAGGTGGCCGTCGGGTATGTGCTGGAACGCGACGAATCCGTCGGTAGCGACGATGGTCCGCATCTCGGCGTCCACCAGGCGCACCTGTCCAGGCGACCGTTGCAGCAGGGTGACGATGTGGTCGACGTCGAACTCCGCGACCAGCCTGTGCTGGCCGTCCGGCAGCGGCGCGTGCGCGAAGAGCACGGGCACGCGGCCGGTCGTGTCCTCCAGCCGGACGCCACCGTCGCCGCTGATCTCGGCTGCCTTGCGCAGCGGTGAGCGTCCGGCCGAAACCGCCAGACCACCGGTCTTGTCGACGATGTAGACGCTGCGGTAACGCGCGTGCCGCTCCGCCAGTTGCTGCACAGTCGAGCGCAGCGCGTCAGGCGTCTTGCCGCCCGCGAGGCCGGTCACCGCGCGCAGGTCCACGAACCCGTCGTTGACGCTGCGCCGCACGGCGTCCGCCGTGTTGCCGAGCTGACTGCGGCTGTTGGCGATCACCGGCTGCGGCACGTCGACGTCGACACGGCCCTGCGTCCAGGTCGTCCAGCCGGACCACCCGAGCAGGCTGAGCGCGGCCAGCGTGACCGGGATGCGGACCGACCACGTGCCGCGTGGCCCGCGGCGCTTGGCCTTCTTGCCGCCCAGTTCGGTGCGGCAGTGGTCGACGGCGTGGGCGATCCGGGCGACCTCGGAGGCGTGGGACCGGCGGACTTTGCGCTTGAGGTTGCCGCCCGCCACCGCCAGCACGTCCGCCCGCAGCCCGCGCACCGGCCAGACCATGGCCCAGCGGACGAGGCCGAAGCCGAGCAGGCCGACGAAGACCAGCGCGGCGGCGACCGTGAGACCGGGCCAGGACGACGAGGGCTCACCCACCGGCGCGTGCACGACGGAAAGCACTGCGAGACCGAGCGTTCCCGACAGGGTGTCGGTGGACACGGGGGCGTACGCGACGACGGGGGCGACTTCGCGCCCGGCCACGACTCCTTGCCCTTGCCGCGTGTCCGGTGCCGGGTCGCCCACGACGATGCCGCTCGCGCCACCCGCAGCGGTTTTGGCGCGGTCCAGCAGGGTCTGCAGTGGCTTGTCGTCGGCCTTCACCGACGTGCCCCGCGTGTCGATGACCTCGCCGGTCCGGGTGGCCAGCAACAGCAGGCCTTGGCGCAGGTCGCCGTTCAGCGGGGTGTTCGGGATCCCGGTCGAGCTGGACGCGACCAGCACCCACCCCGGGCGGTTGGCCAGCGGGTGGACCACCAGCATCCTGACGTCGCCCGCCGCGCGTACCACCGGCGTGACCGTCGGTTCGGACACAGCGTCGGGAACGGCCTCGACAGGGACTGGTTCGCCCTGCGCGGCAACGAGTTTGCGGGTGGCCGCGTCGAGCAACGCCATCCCGCGCCACTTCGGGTGGCTCTGCTGCAGCTGGGTGAGCACCTGCTCGGGCTTCGCCTCAGGCAGTACTGCCACGGTGCTCAGATCGCTCACGCCTTGCGTCGCGCTGGCGCCGACCGACCGTGCCACGCTTTCGACGAGGTGTTGCTGTGACTCCACCACCTCGTCCGGCACGGTGCCGGGGTCGGTCGTCCGCAGTTGCAGCACGACGAACCCGGCGAGCAGGAACACAAGTACAAGCAGCACGCTCGACGGCGTGCCGACACCGGAGGGAAATCCGCTCTCCGGTAAGTGGTCCTCCAGGCATCGACGAGCCCGGATGGTGCCACCACCCCTGGTTTTCACAATCCACCCCGTTGCGATGGTCAGTTGACCCCCGGTACCCGATGGGTCACATCGAGCAGCCGTCCCCACCAGCGCATCGCAAAACGGTCAAACAGTGTCACACGTTCGATAACTTTCGTGATACTAGTCACACTCGTAGGGATGTATAGACTGCGATGCGGTGACAGAAAGTACACGGCGCAAGGTGCGCACGCTATGGGTGATGGCCGCGCTCCTGGCGGCTGTGGGGGTAGTGGTCGGCATCAGCGGTATCGGTTCATCCGACGTCCAATCAGCGGATGTATCGCGTCCCACGGGTGATCCGGCTGACCGGCTGCGTGGCCTGGCAGCGGACCTCTCCGAAGACGCGTCGTACCGGCCACCGACGTCGGCCGAACGAAAACAGGCCATCGCCGGGCTGACCGGACTGATCGACGGCCAGCTGCCACGGGCGACGCAGGACCTGATGCCATTGGGATTCACCGTCTCCGACGGAACCGACCCGGTGACCAACCGCCGGTACACCCTCGTGGTCAACGAACCCGACAGCGATCGTGCGTGGGGCGTCTACCTGATCGACACCTCGGCACCACTGAGCCTCGTGGTCGAGGTGCCACACCCCAACTTCGACCTCGGCACAGAACGAATCGGCGTGGACCTCTTCCGCCAGGTGCCCGGATCGGTCCTGCTGATGTCGGGAACACACCGCCGCGCGGAAGACGGCGCGGGCGACGTGGCACACCGGAACGACTCCCTGTTCCACGCACTCGCGGTGGAACTGGGCAGCCGCGACATCCCCCAAGTGCAACTCCACGGCTTCCACGACAAAACACTCGAGGGCACCGACATCGTGATCTCCCCAGGAGCGGGAGAACCGAACCCGCTCGTCCGCGAAACCGCGGACAACCTGGCCAACGCGGGGCTCGCCGTGTGTCGCGCGTGGTCGAAGGACTGCGGCAAACTGGAAGGCACCCGCAACCAGCAGGGCCGCAACGCCGCCGAGAACGGCACAGTGTTCCTGCACGTGGAGATCAACCGCACGGTCCGCGACGACAACGCCATGTCGTCGCGCCTGGTCCGTGCCATCGCGGATGCGATGAAGAAGTAGCCCTCGCCTGCACGCGAGCCGGTGAACACGGTGTTCGTTGTGTGCAGGGTTTGTGAAGGTTCTCGGTCATGCGCGGACGTGGTGCGGCGGCTGGCAGACTCGGTGCGGAGAGCGGGGCACTGGGGAGGGTTGCGTGCCGAGCGGGAGAGCTCGCGTGCGTACGCGGAGAACGACGGGGCGCCCACTTTGGAGGGTGCGCTGGAGAAGTACGCGCTGGCGCCACCGCCTGCGGCGCACCGGACATCCGGTACGCCGCGTTCGAGGGGATCACCCGTGGGTCGTCGATGTACCTGACCTTCAGGGCCTACGGGGCCTGTGTGCGAAAGTTCATCGCCGGGATCGGCGGCAAGCACACGGAGTCGGCCACCAAAGGCGGCCATACGGCGTTGTCCTCGGCGCCGCCGGCTTTCGGGTGGGCCATCGATCCCGCCAAGGAATACCCGTACCACACCGTCGCCGCTGCCAACGGCAGGGACAGGTTCAGCGTTCTGGTGGATTCGTCCGGCGCCAGCCAGACGGTCTCTCTCATGGCGATGCGCGACTGACCTAACTGTTGGCGTACGTGGTGATGAACGTCCGGTGTGCCACCAGGTCCCCGTACACCGATGGGCTTTGGCCGCATCGGCCGGGACCGCCGGCGCGGCTGGTGGCGCCGACGACCGTCCACTCGCCGTTGACCTTCTGCACCGCTGGGCCGCCGGAGTCGCCGTAGCAGGGGCCGGTCTTGTTGGGGTTGTCCATGCACAGCTCGCCCGCTGCCGTTATGCCGCTGCACGAGCTGTCCGCGAGCAGTGACGTGTCCAGTTCCTGGTTGGTCTGCGGCGGTTGGCACCCGGGGTCACACGTCACGCCCCAGCCCAGGATCCGCAGCGGCGCACCCACGGCCACCGGGGTCGTCGGGATCTTCGCGGGCGCCAAGGTCACCGCGCGGTCGAGTTGCACCAGGCCCACGTCGTCCGGGCCGACGGCGATCGCGGCCATTCCCGCTGTCTGCCCACCGCTGGTCAGGCTGTTGCTGCCGACGCGGACCTGGAAGTGTCCGCGCAGGCAGTGGTTCGCGGTGACCACCCAGCGGGGGCTGACCAGCGTACCTGTGCAGAAGTGCCTGCCTGGTGAGCTTTGCAGCGACACCATCCACGAGTACGTCTCGGTGGCGTTCCGGCCACCGATGATCAACGGGCCGGCGGCTGCCGGGAGGGTCGGGAACGGCAGGACGAGCGCGGCTCCGAGCAGGAGCAGAAGGCGGCGGCGCATGCGTGACTCCAGACGGGAAACGGTTCACTGTCGCGCCGGTTCCGATGCTAGTCACAACCCCACCACGCGGTGACCCGTCGATCGTCCTGTCTTCAGGCGTGGCGGGCGCGTCTGGCGGGACGCCGCCGCGAGTGCCGTTCGCCGACCAGGAGGTGGACCACTTCCACGACGATCGGGCTGTCGACGTAGTAGACCTGGCGGCGTCCTTCCCGGCGGGCTTGGACCAGCCCGGCGAGCTTCAGTTTGGCCAGGTGGTGGCTGACCGCTTGGACGGTCTGGCCGGTCTCCCCGGCGAGGGTGCCGACATCGCGTTCCTCGCCCGCCAGCAGCCAGACGATCTGCAGGCGCACGGTCGCCGACAGCATCCCGAAAGTGGCTGCGGCGTCCTGGAGTAACTCGGGCGGCAGCGGGCGGTTGACGAGCTCGGGTGGGGGAGAAGCTGGCACCCGTACAGCGTGACTCACACGACAACACTTGTGCAAGCGCTTGACTGTCGCGGGTGGATGGTGGGTACAGTGTCCGTGTTGGCGATGAGCGCTGGGCTCATCGTGTCCTGTTCGAGACCACGGAAGCGAGGTGAGCGGCACATGCCGGACGACAGTCCTGACCGGACCGGACAACCCGCCGCCTCGGCGGTGGTTCTCCCAGGCTGACCCGCAGCCGGGTTCCCGGTCCTTTGTCACTATGTCTGGTTTGTGGCGCCCCTTTTCTGCATGAAGGGGAGTGGCTGGCATGACCACGCGCTTTTCCGCCCGGCGCCCACCGCTGCGGGCACGCTGGACCGTGGATCCCGCCGACCCGGCGGGCCGCCGGATGATCGCCGTGTGGGCACGGGAAATCGTTGTGCCCCAGCGGGAAGAAGAGCCGCAGCCGGTTGGAGCCGTGCGGTGAGCCGTACGGTGTCCGTTGTGGACCCACAGCTGCGTGAGCTGGCGACGGCGGCGCCGGTCACGCTGTACCGGCACCTGTCCAGCTCGCCGAAGGGACTGACCGAGCACGAGGCCGACGGTCGGTCGGTCCCGCACGCGGCCGGGCAACGCGAGCGGCACTGGCGGTCCACAGTGGCCAGTCCATTCGCCGCTCTGCTGACCGTTTTGACCGTAGTGTTCGTCGTCCTCGGTGACTGGCGTGCGGCGATCACCGTCGGCGTCATGGTAGTGATCAGCATCGCGCTGCGTGTCTGGCAACAGGTGCGTACCGACCAAGCCGTGCGTGGTCCGCGCGCGCTGGTCACCACCACGACGACGGTACGCAGACGCCCCGACACCGGGATGCCGCCGGTCGACCGGGAAATCCCACCGGACGACCTGGTGCCCGGTGACGTCGTCCTGCTCGTGGCGGGTGACGTGGTGCCCGCCGACGTACGGCTCGTCGCGGCGACAGCGTTCACGGTCGACCAGTCGGCGTTGTCCGGCGAGACCCTGCCCGTGCGCAAGCAACCGCCGTCGGACCACGGCCAGGCGGAAGACCTGTCCGCGGTGTGCTTCGCGGGCACGTCGGTGGTCAGCGGCACGGCAACGGCTGTGGTGATCGCGGTCGGGGCGTGGACGTACCTCGGTGTGATGGGCGAACAAGCCCGGCGCGCCCGTCCGGAGTCCAGCTTCGACCGTGGCGTGCGCTCGGCCGGCTGGACGTTGGTGCGGTTCATGCTGGTGATGGCGCCGATCGTGCTCGCGGTCAACGGATTCGTCACGGCCGACTGGGCGCAGGCGGCGCTGTTCGCGGTCGCGGTCGGCCTGACGCCGGAGATGCTGCCGGTGATCGTGACCGCCAACCTGGCTCGCGGCGCCGTGCACCTGTCCCGCAAGAAGGTCGTCATCACGCGGCTCAACGCCATCCAGGACCTGGCGGGCATGGACGTGCGGTGCGTGGACAAGACCGGCACCCTCACCGAGGACCGCGTGACCTACGCGCACAGCGTCGACCTGTCAGGCAGGCCGGACGGCGTGGCGGCCGAGTACGCCTACCTCGCGGCCCAGCTCCAGACCGGGCCACGCAACCGGCTCGACAAGGCGATGGTCGAGCAGCACGAATCCCCGCTCGCCGACGCGATGTTTGTCCTGGTCGGGTTCGTGGGCTTCGTCGACCCCGTGCGTGACAGCGCGGCTGAAGCGGTCCACATGCTCGACCGGCACGGTGTCGCGGTGAAGATCCTCACCGGCGACAACCGGCACGTCGCCGCGCGAGTCGCCGAACAGGCGGGCGTGCACGTCGCCGAGGTCGTGCTCGGTCACCAGATCGAGAAGGCCAACGACACCCAACTGCATCGCCTTGTCCGGCGGGGCACGGTGTTCGCGCAGATCAACCCCGTGCTCAAGGCCCGGATCGTGACCGCGCGGCGGGACGCCGGGCACGCGGTGGGGTTCATCGGTGACGGCGTCAACGACACGGTCGCGCTGCGCACAGCGGACGTGGGCATCGCGGCGGACACCGCCACCGACGTCGCCAAGGGCGCCGCCGACCTGATCCTGCTGGACAAGGACCTGACGGTGATCGCCCGCGCGGTGCGGGAAGGCCGCCGCACGCTGGGCAGCACCATGAAGTACGTCAAGATCGCCGCCAGTTCGAACCTCGGCAACGCGGTCAGCGTCCTCGTGGCGGCCGGGACCCTGCCGTTCCTGCCGATGCTGCCGGTCCAGCTGTTGGTGCAGAACCTGCTGTACGACGCCGCGCAACTGACTCTGCCGCGGGACCGGGCCGACGAGGACCACCTGCGTGTACCACGCCGCTGGGACACCGGCGGGCTGACCGGGTTCATGCTCACCTTCGGGCCGTTGAGTTCGCTGTTCGACCTGATCACGTTCGCCGCGCCGGGGTGGCTCGCCGGCACGGACACGCCCGCCGAGCAGGCGGTGTTCCAGGCGGGCTGGTTCACCGAGGGCCTGCTGTCGCAGGTGCTGATCGTGCTGGTGCTGCGCTCCCGCGACCGCGTGGGAATCACGGCCCGGCCGGTGCTGGCCGCCGCCGTCGCGGTGGCGTTCATCGGCGTGGTGCTGCCGTGGACACCGGTCGCGGACGCACGGCGGATGACCGCGCTGCCGGTCGGCTTCTACGCGTGGCTGCCGGTGATCCTGGCCGGATACGTCCTGGCGGCGCGGGTCGTGAGGACGCGACACATGCGCCACCGGGGCACTGGGTTGTGACGTCCACCGAGTTCTGACAGTGCTGCGGTGGCGGCGTACGCGCCGGGCCATCAGAGTCTGATGTGGACATGGAGACTGGAGCGGGAAATGACGACTGTCGAAATGCTGCTGCGCGTCGGCGCCGGGGTGGGGCTCGGTGCGCTGATCGGCTTCGAACGCCAGTACCGGGCCAGGATGGCCGGGTTGCGCACCAACGCCCTCGTCGCCGTCGGGGCGACGTTGTTCGTGCTGCTTTCCGCGTGGGGCTTCGGCAACGCCCCCGGGAACGCCGATCCCACCCGGGTCGCGGCGCAGATCGTGTCCGGTATCGGGTTCCTGGGCGCCGGGGTGATCCTGCGTGACGGCTTGACCGTGCGTGGTTTGAACACCGCGGCGACGTTGTGGTGCTCGGCCGCTGTGGGCGCGCTGGCCGGGGCCGGGCTGTACCAGATCGCGGCTGTCGGCACGCTTGTGGTGATCATCGTGAACGTCGCGCTGCGCGTGGTGGGCCGGGCTGTCGACCGGCGCCCGGACACCGGCGACGAACAGCCCACGTCGTACGCGTTCATGGCCGTGACGAAGGACGACGCCGAAGCGCATGTGCGCGCGTTGCTCGTGCAGTCCCTGACCCGTACCGATTTCCGGCTGCTGTCGGTGTCCAGCACCAACAGCGCCAACGAGGGCTACGTGGAGGTGCGGGCCGAACTGGCCGGGGATCAGCGTGACGACAAACAGATGGAGTCGGCGGTGAGCCGGCTGAGTCTGGAGCCGTCGGTCACCAGCGTCCGCTGGCAGGTCACGACCGTGAACGGGGACGAGGAATGACGTTACTGCGCTCCTAACCCGCCCCGTCCCGTGCCGCGCTCGGCAGGCCCAAGCAGCGCGCCGCCGACGTGCTCGTCTTCCTCGGCGCGGTTGTGCTGCTGTGGGTCGTCGTGCGGCTGTCGCAGGGCATCGACGTGCCGTTCGACGGGACCACCGCCCCGTCCACAGTGTTCACCGACCCCGCCGAGCTGCCGTACTACGCGGCGCGTTCGCTGCTGCCAACTTCCTGTTCCCGATCGTCACCGCCGTTCTCGTGGCCACCGGGATCAGCCCGAACTGGGGCGGCATCCTGCTGGGGGCGCGGTGGTACGTCCTGTTCAGCGTCATCGCCGGTGCGTCGGCGATCCCGAACGACCTGCGGGAAGCCGCCGCCAGTCTGCGTCTGCCGCGCGTGTTGTGGTGGCGCAGGCTGGTGTTGCCCGCGATCTTCCCCGGTTACGTCACCGGTGGCATCACCGCCGCGGGCGGCGCGTGGAACGCGTCGATCGTCGCCGAGATCGTCAGCTACGGCGGCACCACGCTGACCGCGACCGGGCTCGGCGCGTACATCGCGCACGCCACCAGCGTCGGCGACGGCCCACGGATCCTCATCGGCGTCACCGTGATGAGCCGCCACGTCGTCGGCCTCAACCGCTTGTTCTGGCGTCGCCTGTACGCCCTGTCCGAACGCCGATTCACCCTCTGACCCGGAGGTCCAGATGTCACTCGAGACGATTGTCGACGTCGAGCCGGTGAGCAAGAGCTTCACCGGTTCCGCCGGGGACGAGTCGCGTGTCCTCGACGGCATCGACCTGACGCTGCGTGCGGGGCAGAAGCGATCGACCTGATCGGCTGGACGGCTTCGAGTCGGCGTACCCCAAGGAGCTGTCCGGTGGCATGCGGCAACGCGTCGGGTTCGCCCGTGCGCTGGTGCTCGAACCGGACCTGCTGCTGATGGACGAGCCGTTCTCCGCGCTCGACGTGCTCACCTCGGAGAACCTGCGCACCGAACTGATGTCGCTGTGGACCGGTGGGACCTTCCCGACCAAGGGCATCTGCGTCGTCACCCACAGCATCGAGGGAGCCGTCCTGCTGGCCGACCGCGTGATCGTGCTCGGCGCCAACCCCGGCCACATCCGCACCGAGGTCGCGATCAGCTTGGACCGGCCGCGTGACGGTCGCTCGCCCGCGTTCGCGGCGCTGGTCGACCAGCTCTACGACCTGCTCACCGGCCGCGAGCCGGGCGTCCACATGCCGGAACCCGCCGACGCGACCCCGGCCGCCGGCCGTGGCCCGCCGCGTCCGTCGGTGGCCTGGCTGGCCTGGTCGAGATCGTCGACGCCAAAGGCGGCCACGTCGACCTGCCGAGATCGCCGCCGACCTGAACTTCGAGATCGACGACCTGCTGCCGCTGGTGGACGCGGCCACCATGCTCGACTTCGTGCGGGTGGCGGGCGGCGATCTGACCATGACCGAGCTGGGCAGGTTGTTCACCACGGCCGGCATCCAGGACAGCAGGAAGATCTTCGCCGAGCAGGTACCCCACCGGGCACCGCTGGTCCGCACGATCTGCACGGCACTGGCCAGCTGCTGGGGCAGGTATGCCGAACTGTTCGATTACGACACCGGCACCGACCGCATCACCGCGGAGCCGGTTTACGCTCGTTTTCCCAGCTCAAGAACCGTGTGGGCGATCTGGGCGGCGGACCGCCGCACGGGGTGCGGATGCGAACGTGGGTGGAATCCACGCATGACCGGCGGCGCCACGGGTGGCATGTTGTCCGGCGTGCCCCCGAACCCGACAGCCACCGGCAGGTTGGCCGAAACCTGGTGGGCTCGAGGCGTGGCGTTGCACGAACGTGCCATGGGGGAGCCGCTGTCCGCAACCACCGCGCAGCAGATGGACAGCGGTGCACCCCTTGGCTGGTTCGGTGTACGGCTGGCCGAGGCCGGGCTCGACGGCACGACCGCTCCGAGTGTGTTCGCCGAGACCCCGGCCAGCATCGCCGCCCGGATCGCGCGGCCGGACTGGGCCGATGCGGTCGAGCGGGCGGTTCGTGTGGCCGAACCGCTGCCCGCGGGTACGGCTGTGCACGGCGACTGGAAGGACGCGTTCGCTCTCGTGTTCCGTCCGTTCGTCGCCGAAGCCACCGAGCGGGTGACCGCGGCGGTCGACGGCGCCGTGGCGGATGTTCGTGTGCTCGCCGACCAGTTCGCCACCGGGCTCGGCCGTCGGCTGGCTGAACTCGCGGCACGCACGCTGGTCCGGGAAATGCGGGAGTCCCGCACCCAGTTGCTCGGCGGTGACGGTGCCGGGCGCTTCGCCGACTTCGTCCGGCGCACGGCCACCCCGGCCGGCCTGGCGGCGCTGGCCGGGACCTACCCCGTGCTCGCCAGGCTGCTCGGCCAGACGAGCCGGTTCGCCGCCGACGCCACGATCGAGCTGCTCGACCGGTTCGCCGCGGACCGCTGCGAGATCGTCGAACTGCTGCTGCACGGCAACGACCCCGGCCTGCTCACGACGATCCGAGGCGGCCAAGGCGACATCCACCAGCGCGGCCGTTCGGTGGCGTTCCTGATGTTCGCCAACGGCGACCGGGTGGTGTACAAACCGCGTGACCTGCGAGCACACGTCTGGTTCAACGCCGCCGTGAGCTCGTTGAACCGGATGGTGGCCCAGCTCGACCTGCGGACCGCCGCCGTCGTGGCCAAACCCGGTTACGGCTGGGTCGAGTACGTCACCGCCCGCCCGCTGGCGCGTCTCGCGGACGCCGACGTCTTCTACCGCCGCCAGGGCGCTCTGCTCGCCCTGCTGCACGCGACGTCCACCTCGGACGTCCATTACCAGAACCTGATCGCGTGCGGCGACCAGCCGGTGCTGGTGGACGCCGAAACGCTGTTGCAGCCCATCCTGCCCGGCCCGCACGGATACGCCTCGGATCCCGCGGCACAGGCGTTGGCCACGTCGGTGTTCCGCACCGCGTTGCTGCCGATGATGGTGGTGGGTGAGCACGGCGCGGTCGACATGTCCGGCCTGGGCGGTGACCGCGGCACGGTTTCGCCGGGCAGCAGCGCCGTGTGGGAGTTCCCCGCGACCGACCGCATGCGCCTGGTCCGTGCGCGGACGCAGTTCGCCGGTGCCGCCAACCGCCCCCGGTTCGACGATCGGGACCTTGACCCGTGCGACTACGAAACCGCGCTGCTCCAAGGTTTCCGGCACGGCTACGACGCGGTCATGCTGCACCGCACGGAACTCACCCGCCTTGTCGTGGACAGCGCGGGGATGGACGTCCGTGTCCTGGTGCGTCCCACCCGCGGTTACCTGACGCTGCTGGAGGGAGCGGGGGAGCCGGAGCTGCTGCGCGACGCGCTCGACCGCGACCGCCTGTTCGATCTGCTGTGGACGGAATCGGCCGGGTATCCGTTGCGCCGCACGCTGTCCCGGCACGAAGCCGCTGACCTGTGGGCGGGGGACGTGCCGTTGTTCACCGCCCGGCCGGACCAGCGGGACCTGTGGACGTCGGACGGGCAGCGCGAGCCGGACGTGCTCGGTGAGACCGTGCTGGACCAGGTCCGTGCCAGGATCGACGGCCACAGCGAGGCCGATCGGCGCGACCAGGAGTGGATCATCTCGGCCACCCTGGCGACCAGACGGCCCTGCGCCGGGCACGTCAGCACCGCGCCGCTGCCCGGCCCGGTCGAGGTCACCGCGGCACAGCCGGAAAGGTTGCTCGCCGTGGCCTGCGGCATCGCCGACCAGATCGTGGCGCGGAGCGCGGCCGTCGGCGACCGCGTCAACTGGCTCGGCCTGGAACTCGTCGACGAGCGGCAGTGGCTGCTGATGCCCATGGGCGCGGGCCTGGCCAACGGCTACACGGGCGTCGCGTTGTTCCTGGCGCAACTGGCCGACCTGACCGGCGTCGCGCACTACGGGGACGTGGCCCGCCGGGCGATCACGCCGGTGGCGCAACTGCTGGACGTGCTCGCCGCGCAACCTGAACTGGCCGCGACGGTCGGGCCCGGTGGGTACCACGGCTTCGGCGGTATCGCGTACGCGCTCGCCCGAATGACAACACTGTTGCCGCGCGGCGAGACCGGCCGAATGGCCGAGTCCGCTGTGGACTGCGCGGCGGCGGCGACTGGTTCTGTTGCCGGTTGGGCGCACGGGATCGCGGGCTGTCTCGCAGCGATGGTCGCGGTGCACGCCGAACTGGGGACGCCGTCCGCGGCGCGGCTGGCGGAGAGCTGCGCGGACCACCTGCGGCAGGCCTTGCCGCGTGATGCGTCCGGGTTCGCCGACGGCAGCGCCGGGATCGGATTGGCACTGGCCAGGTTCGGCGGCGCCGGCTCGTCCGTGGCGCACCTCGGCCAGGAAGTTCTGGCGGCGTCCGCGCACAGAGGTGACGACGGCTGGTGCTGCGGCCGGGCAGGGCTCGTCGCCGCGCGGTCGGCCTTCCTGGACGACGCCGACCTCGAACGAGCCACACGGAACCTCGCGGAGCGCCCCATGCTCCGCGACCTCAGCTTGTGCCACGGCGAACTGGGCATCACGGAAGCGCTGACCGTGATCGCCGAACGCCACCCAGCCGCGGTACCAGTCCTGCGCGCCCGCGCCGGGCTGGTGCTGGACTCGGTGAACCGCTACGGCGTGTCCTGCGGGACACCCGGTGGCGTGGTCACCCCTGGGCTGCTCAGCGGACTGGCGGGAATCGGGTACGGGCTGCTCAGGCTCGGTTTTCCCGACCGGGTGCCGTCGGTGTTGCTGCTGGAGCCCAGCAGGAGATGAGAAAACCGCCAGTACCGCACTGGACAGACAGGGAGGGGACGAGATGTCGAACACGCCCGAGGAAACCGCCAAGGCCGACGACGAGCAGCCGCAGGCCATCGGACCGGTGGAGCGCCTGAAGCTGCTGCCCATGACAACGCCGTTCGGGTTACGCGCGGCCGTCCTCGCCGGGCTGGTCCTCTCGGCGGGCGCCGCCACAGCGGGCGTCTTCGACGACCCGTCGGGCGGCGTGTCGCCCATCTGCCCGATCTGCAGCATGCCCGGGTCCGAGCCCGCCTGAGCCCTGGGCCAGTGGTTGCGACCGGGAGGTCGTCGAGACCCTTGACGACCTTCCGGTCGTGACCACTAGTGTCGGGGTGGTGGGGCAACGGTCTTCTGCCATTGTTGGGCGGGATTCCGAACTGCGCACCATGGGGGAGTTGCTGAAGTCCGCACGGGGTGGGCGTGGTGCCGCTGTCTTCCTCGTCGGTGAGGGCGGTATCGGCAAATCCCGTCTTGCCGCGTCGGCCGCGGATCTCGGGTTCGCCGCGGACATGCGGCTGTTGCGTGGCCGGGGCAGCGCGATGGGTCCGACGGCTCCGTTCCGGTCGCTGACCGAGGCGCTGTTGTCGTTGGCACGGCTGGACAGTCCGGTCGATGTGGACGCGCTTGGCCCGTACCGCGCGGTTCTCGGCCGTCTGATCCCGGACTGGGGGCCGCCGGTCACCGAGCACGACGGCGGTTCGCTGATCATCCTGGCCGAGGCGGTGCTGCGGCTGATCGGGCTGGCCGGTCGGGGCAACGGCTGCCTGGTGACGCTCGAGGACCTGCACGAGGCCGACCCGGAAACCCTCGCCGTGGTCGACTACCTGATCGACAACATCGCCCGGCAGCCGATCGTGCTGCTCGGCACCCTCCGCGCCGACCAGAGCCCCGCGCTGGAGATCGTCGAATCGGCCGCCCGGCGTGACGCCGCCGTGCTGATCCGGTTGGACCGGCTCGACAAACCCGATGTGCGCAGACTGGCCGCCGCGTGCCTCGGCGTCGGCAAGCACGACGTGCCGCAGGACGCCGCCGACCTGTTGTGGGCGGGCAGCGCGGGGAACCCGTTCCTCGTCGAGGAGATCCTCGGTGGGATGGTGGACGGGGGCCTGCTCGTCGCGCACGAGGGCCGTTGGCAGGTACGTGACACCAAACGAGCCACCGCGCCGCACACGTTCGTGCGCAGCGTGGCCCGTCGCGTCGAACTGCTCGACACCCACACGCGAGACCTGGTGTCCGCGGCTGCCGTGCTGGGCCAGCGGTTCCCGCTCGCGGTCCTGCGCGAGGTCACCGACCTGTCGTACCGGGACCTGCTCAGCTACCTGCACACCGACCGCGCGGCGCAGTTGATCGCGTCCGACGACCAAGCGCCCGGCTGGTACGGATTCCAGCACCAGTTGATCGTGGAAGCAGTGCTGAGCCTGCTCGCGCCCGCCGACCGGGCACGGCTGTCCGCGCAGGTCGCCGACGCGGTGGAGGCGGTTTACCCGGGGTTGCCCGGTGAATGGTGCCAGGTGTGCGCCTCCTTGCGGCTCAACGCCGGTGAGACGGCGGTGGCCGGTCGGCTGTTCCTCGAAGCCGGTCGGCGCGCCCTCAACCAAGGCGCCGCCGATTCGGCAGTCGCCCTGCTCGACCGTGCGTGGGAATGGCTGGAGGACGAAGACGGCACGGCCCGCGCGGACGTGCTGGAGACCTTGCTGTACGCGCTCGCCGAAGCCGGGCAGATCGACCGCGGGCTGTCGTCGGTGATCGCGTTGGACCAGGTCGGCGCGGGACTGGACCGGCAACGCCGGGCCAGGCTGCGGACCAGGCTGGCTTGGGCGGCCCACGCCGCCGGGCGGTTCACCGACGGCATCGCGCAGGTGGACGCCGCCAGGGCGCTGCTCGGCCCGGACGCGAGCCCGGCGGACTTCGCGCCGATCGACATCGTCGACGCGTACCTCGCGGTGGATCAGCCCGGCCAGGAACAGCTGCGCAAGGCCGAGGTGCTGGCACGGCGCGCGGCGACCGTCGCCGAGACCGCGAACCTGCACGTCGTGGCCTGTCAGGCCTGGCAACTGCTCGGCGCTCTCGTCCGGCCACGCGACCCGGTGGAAGCCTCCGCCTGCTTCGAGCACAGCAGGGCCATCGCGGTCCAGCACGAGCTGCCGATCTGGGAAATCCACGCACTGGCCCGGCTCGGCAACGACGACGCGATGCGCGACGGCAACCTCGACCGGATGAGACAGGCCCGGCAGAAGGCGTCGAGCATCGGCGCCGTGACAGCCAGGTACCACGCGGACGCGAGCACGTCACTGCAGCTGATCCTGCGTGGCGAGTTCGACGCCGCCGAAGCGCTGATCGACGAGGTCCTCGAAGCCACCACACGCCTCGGGCTGCGCGAGGCCGTGCGATACGTCCTGATGATGCGGATCGTGCTCGCCGGGCATCGCGGCCGCAGCCAGGACCTGGAGCACGCCCTGGCGGATTTCCGTGCGCGGGAAGGCGATCTGGTCCAGCACGCGCCGCGGGTGCACGGCCTGTCGAAGGCCATCTGCGCCCTGCTGGAGGAAGACCGCCCGCGAGCTGTGGCCGAGTTGTCCCTCGCACTGGACTTCGAGGCCGCCAACCCGACGATCTACGCCTACGCCGGGCGGCACGGCGTGCAACTGCTGCTGCGGATCCTGTCCGGTGCGGCGGGTTGGGCGGCGTACGAGGAGATCGTGTCGGATCCGGCCAGCCAGTTCCGGTGGGACCGGCAGTTCTCGACGTTCGGGCGTGCCGTGCTGCTCGGCCGTTCCGGGCAGCACGCCAAGGCGACGGCGGCCGTCGCCGAGGCGATTTCCGTGGGGGAGCCCTACGAGATGGGACGGCACCTCGGGCTGCGGCTCGCCGGTGAGGCAGCGCTGGCCGACGGGTGGGGCACGCCCGTCGAATGGCTGCGCACGGCCGAGGAGTTCTTCCACAAGGCGGACATCCCGGCCGTGGCCGGTGCGTGCCGGGCATTGCTGCGCGGCGCGGGCGCCCGGGTCGCCCAGCGCCGCAGCGGAGCCGAGGAGATCCCGGCCGCGTTGCGGGTCGCGGGCGTGACCGTCCGCGAGTACGAGGTGATGCAGCTGCTCGTGCGCAGGCTGGGCAACCGCGAGATCGCCGAACAGCTGCACCTGTCCACCCGCACGGTCGAACGGCACATCTCCAGCCTGCTCACCAAAACCGGCCTGCCGAACCGCAAGGCGCTCGGCGAACTGGCGGCCACAGTGGACACCAGCGGCGCCGGGTGACCGGCGGGCTCAGCCGCTGTCGGTGTCCCGCGGTGGCAGGAACGGTTCCTTGTCCGGCGGCTGCCCTTGCTCGATCTGCTTGCCACGAGCCAGTTCCGCGTCGAGCTCGGCGCCGAGCAGCACCGCGAGGTTGGAGATCCACAACCAGATCAGGAAGACCACGATCCCGGCGAGCGAACCGTAGGTCTTGTTGTACGAACCGAAGTTCGCCACGTACAGGCTGAAACCGGCCGAGGCGAGCACCCACAGCAGCACAGCGAACGCGCTGCCCGGCGTCAGCCACCGGAACCCGGGCTGCCGGACGTTCGGCGCGGCCCAGTACAGCAGCGCGAACGCCAGGGTGATCAGGATCGCGATGACCGGCCACTTGGCGATGTCCCAGATCAGCACGCCGGTCGACCCGATCCCGAGCAGCTGCCCGGCGCGTTCGGCCACACCGCCGGTGAGCACGACACCGACCGCGCACACGCCCAGCAGGACGACGATGCCCAGTGTGATGCCGATCTGCAGGGGAATCGTCTTGGTCAGCGGTCTGCCCTCCTCGACGTCGTAGATCGCGTTGGCCGCACGGATGAACGCGCCGATGTACCCCGACGCCGTCCACAACGCGATCACGAGGCTGACGATCGCGAACGGGCCGGCCAGGTAGTCGGCGTCCTTGAGTTCACCGACCGCGTTGAGCACGAGGTCACGCGCAGGTCCGGGCGCCATCTGCTGGATGTTGTCGGTGAGCGCCTTCGTCGACTCCGGCCCGAGCAGCCCCAGCAACGAAGTCAGCACGATGATGCCGGGGAAGAGCGACAACACGCTGTAGTACGTCAGCGCGGCCGCCCAGTCGTCCACGCCGTCCTGCCGGAATTCGCGGACGGTCCGTTTCAGCACCTGCCACCACGAACGCTTCGATAAGTCTGTCGGGCCCTTGATGTGTCTCGCCATGGTCGCCTCCCGCGCGGGAGTACCCACGCAAGGAAACGCCCATGCACGCTACGGGCCCGCGGACGGCGGCCGAGTCGTCGCGTGCGGGATGTCCACGAGGGAGCCGTCGGCGAGCAGGTCCGCGACAGACCGTTCCACCACGTACGCCGTACCGCCGCCTGCTTGGTCGTACCAGGCCACGGCAGTGCCGGTGATCGCGCGTACCGAGCGGGTCAGCCGGTAGACGTGGTACTCGCACTGTTCCCGCTCGGCTTTGTGCGAGCGATGGGTGAACTCGGTGCGCGCGGCGAACAGCGTGTTGCCCTCGGGGTCGCCATAGCGGTCCACCTCGGCCCGGTGGCAGTGTCACGATCCGCTTGCCTTCGTACCGCGACAGTCCGCCGTCGTCGCTCATCGGCTGGATCGGCCACGCGGAGGTCGGGCGTTTGGCGTCCGGCGGCAGTTCGTCGCGGAACGCGGCCTGGTTGAGGTGCAGGTGCCCGGTGAAGTACCGGGCGGCTGCCCAGGCCGTTCCGGAAATGGACGGCGTCGATTCGCCGCTCACCTTGAGCCCGGAACACCGACCAGCGGTCCCCGTGGGGGACGAGGCACCAGGCGCCGTCCGCGACCTCGCCGACCCGGTAGCGCGCCGGGTCGAGTCCCAGGCCGGCCGCGGCCTGACCGGCGGCGATCAACGCCTGCTTCGCGGATGTGCCCGATTCGGACTCCACGGCGAGCGCGGGCGACCGCGGCCCGCCCGGCGCGATCGGCCAGCCACTGCGGCACCATCGCGGGATCGCGCCGGAAATCGGCGATCTCCAGCACGAAGGCGGACGTGGGCGGCACGCCGGTTCCCGGTCCCACGGGTAGGTGGAGTCGAGCCATGGGTCGAGGTGGACGTGCGCGCTGGTCTCGTTCACGTCCCCCCGGCCCGGCCGGTACATGCCCGCGCGCAGTTCGGCGAGCAACGCGGCGAGTTCCGTTCGCGGTGCCCACCTGGCCGGTCCGCCGTCGGTGGCGCGCCGGACCATCGCGGAGAGCTCCGTGTGGTCGCCGACCGCGCGGCAGGTGATCATCACCTGGGACCAGTCGACGGGACCGGAGTTGACCACCAGGTTGGCGACCAGGCTGCGGATCCGGTCCTGCTCCTCGAACCCGAGCCGCTCCCGCACAGCGGGCGCCGCCGTGTTCCCGGTCAGCCGCACGGGATCCCAGTCGAGGTTGTACTTGACGCAGATCCTGCCCGGCGGGTCGATGATCACCCGCGAGGAACGCCAGGTGCCCTTGCCTGGCTCGGCCATCGCCTGACGCAGCCGGAGCATGCCGTCGCGCGCCTCGTCGGGGACGGGCGGGGTGAAGGCGGAACCGTGGTTCAGCAGCACCGTCAGTGTCATGTCGCCGGCCGCCAGGCACTGGAGGTCGATCCGCCGCCAGCCGCCGGGCGCCGCGTCGAGGAGCGCGATGCCGATCGCGTTCGTCAGTTCCTGTCGTCGTTGAGCGTCGATCGCCATTGCCCGATGCCCCCGGCGTCGTGATTCGCGCCGGCAGACTACCTGGCGAACCGTAGGCTGCGGATCATGCTGACACGGCGGCGAACGTGGCGCGAAGAGGACGGCATGCGGATCGAGGGGACCTGGCGGCACGTCTTCATCCGCAACGGCCCGCATTTCCTGTCCGACCTGGTGATCTACGCCGACGGTATGGTCGAGTGCCAGGACTTGGTGACCCTCGCCGAGTTCGAGGACAGGCTCGTTTCGGGGTGGGTGAACACCGACTTGCCCGAGGGCGCCCGCGCGTCGGTCCACCACCTCGGGGCGTGGACGTTCGCCGAGCCGAGTTCGTGGCTGACTCCTGACATGCTGCTCGGCGAGGTCCGTGACACCATCGACCAGCTCAACGGCCGACCGGACTCGGCCGACCGTTGCATGGCCGTCCTCGAACCTTCCGCGCCGGGCCGACTGAGGACAACCGGGCGGCGCTGCGTGACGCTTACAACGCGGTCCCCAAGCATTTGCGGACGTACGTACTCGGCGACCAGGACCGCAAGGACTGGCCGATGCGAGTGCTGGTGACCGGGCCAGGCAACCACATCGACGTGGGAAGCAAGCGTGTCGAGATCACCGAGGCCGCGCAAGCCGATGCGTTGGAGTACTTCGCCGAGCGAGCGGAGGACCACCGCCGGTACGCGAAAAGAGCCACTGTGGACGGTCCAGCCGAACCTGTCGAGAGCAGCACCCGCATCGAGTACGCGGTCTTCCCGGAAGGCTGGCCGCAGGACTCGGGCGTTCTCGTGTTGCGCAACGAGTTCCCCGCGCCGCTGACCATCGGCGAAACGACTTACCCGACCGTCACCCACGCCTACTGGGGCCTGGCGGTCGCCGACGAGCAGCGGCGGGCAGCCGTCCTGCGGGCCGAGGCTCCGCATGCCGCCAGGAGGGTCGCAGCGAATTCCGCCTTGCGTCCCAACTGGTCCCACGCCCGCACAGCGATCATGACGCACCTGTTGCGCGCCAAGTTCAGCCAGCACCCCGACCTCGCCGCGACACTGACGGCCACCGGGGAGACGCGGCTGATCTACAACGAGGGATCGTCGGCCTTCTGGGGCTCGCACGGGCACGAAGGCCGGAACTGGATGGGGCTGCTGCTGGAGCTGATCCGCTCCGAACTGGCCGTCAGCGGCACGGGTGTCAGCCTTCCTTGGCGGACATGGGAGGCGTCATCATCGTCTCGCCTCGCAGCAGGCCGAAGGACATCGTGACGTCCGGCTCCGCGGTGCTCGACATCGCGGTTCGGCTTCCAGATCCTGGTCCTCGTACCGGCTGCCGTCGGTGTCCCGCTGCTCCGCGGTCTTTGCTGACAGGGCCGGAACCAGCCTCGCCCTCGACCGCTCCAGAAGGCGATCAGTGCCGAGTGGATCAGCACGTGAGAGTCGAGCAAGGACGGTGGCGATCAGTGGTCAGCGGGTGCCGTCCGGCGCCTTGACCGGGAGGCAGGGGAACTTCTCCTTGTTGGTCGGCTGTTGCTTCGACGGCGCGCAGAGTTCGAACTCCGTTGCCTTGACGGTGTCGGCCACCTCGAAGCCGAACTGCGCGATGCGGGTCTGGCCGCGCTCGAAGTCGGTGCGGACGTACTCCAGCTTGCTCCACGTGCTGTCGCGCCACTTGGAATTCAGCATCAAGGTGGGCGCGCTGGACAACGTGCTCCACTGGTAGCAGTAGCCCTCGGAGGTCGCTTTCGTCGACGGCCCGCAGTTGCCGTTGGTCGCCTTGTACCGGACGTAGAACTTTCCGGAGATGTTCACCTTGTCCGCGCCGCGGTCCGGCAGTTCCGGGGTGAGCGCGACCCACACCGCGAGGAAGTGGCTTCCCGCGGCGGCCGGCTTCTCCATCACCTCGGGTTTCCAGGTCGAGTCGACCGTTTTGACCTTGATGCCGATTGTGGCACCGTCCTCGGTGTACACGATGCTTTCGCCGGGGATCTCGTCGAAATTGGGGCGCTTCGACGAGGCGTCATCCTGCGCCTGCTCGGGCGCGCCGCCTCCGGTGGAATCGCCGCTGCCGGTGTCGCCGCCACCCGAACACGCCGTCAGCAGTGCGGCGAATCCCGCGCACAGAACCAGCTTTCCCGACCTCATGGTTCCCCTTCTGGCAAGACCGATGTCACGGCGCCGCATTGTCGAATAATCCCAAATGCAGGCGGTGCCGGTACTTTAACGGAGCCGATCCACGCTCGCCACCGGGGTTCTTGTGGAATTCTTGCGGTCCAATCAGGGGCGTTGCGGGAGATCCTGGTGACGGTACACGCCGGTTGTCCCGTCCGGAAACCGCCCTGTGGCGTCAGGCGCTTGTGCCGCCTTGGTCACGCAGCCACTGCACCAAGTCGTCCGCTCCGGTGCGGTGGGCGGCGTCCAACGGGGTCAGGTTCTCCCACGGCGGTATCCAGTTGATCCGCGCACCGCGGCTGAGCAGGACCTCCGCGGCGCGTTGCTGACCGCCGTGGCACGCGGCCCAGAACGCCTCGTCGACGTCCTCCTGGGTGGCTGGTTCGAGGAACTGCTCCAGCCGGTCGAGCAGGCCGAGCGCGGCCGCCTGGAACATGGTGACGTCGGCGCCGCGCTCGACCAGTCGTCGCGCGGCGTTCCACTGTGCGAACGCGGTGGCGTCGTCGAGCGGCGTACCGCCGGCGATGACGGCGCCGTCGGCGTCGATTTCGGCACCGGCGTCGAGCAACGCGTCGAGAACGGCGACATCGTCGCAACTGGCTGCCCAGTGCAATGGGGTCTCGGTGTGTGCTCCGCCACCGAAGCGGGCGTTGACGTCCGCGCCCGCGGCAACCAATGCCGCCACAGTCGCGGGGCCTTGCGGGAAGTGCCCCGGCCAGTCGGTGACGATGTGCAGCAGGGTTCGTTGCTCGCCGCTCGAGTCGTTGCGCAGCCGGGTACGGGCCAGGCCGGGATGCTCGGCGAGCAACCGCGCCAAGGTGTCCACGTGTCCTGTGTGGATCGCCGACACGACTGCCGTCGCCAGCGGATCTCCGGCGCTCAGCGATTCCACGGTGTCCTCCTCGGCATTGCTCACGGCGTCAACGTACCGCGTCCGAAGATGAGAAACTCCTCATTCTCGATTCATGGTGGTGCCATCCTGGTCGGTGAAGCTCGGTGTATGACTACGAAACGACGCACCACCATGTTGATCGCGACGACCGCGATGGGCGCGCTGCTGGCGGCGTGTGGCAGCGGCGGCACGGCGTCCGCCCCTGCCCCCGCCACCGCGCAGGCCGGGCCCAATGCCAACCGCGTCGCGGCGACGTCCGGCGATCCGGCCCCGGACACGTTGAAGCCCGTGTGGTTTCCCGACGCCGAACTGGATGCCGACGACCAGGTCGGTCAGGGCGACCGCGTGGTCATCGAGGAAACGACCTTGCCTGTTCCCGGGCACCTCGCCGTCTACGACCAGACGGGACTTCGCTGGGATCGGTACCAGTGCAGCCGGGTGAACACCGGGACATGGCCGTATCGCTCAATCCCGCCCTGGGCAAGGGCCGCCACACGTTGCACGCCATGCTGACCGTCGACGACGGTGCCGGGAAGTTCAACCCGTCGCAGGACGCGCCGGTCCGCGACGACGACAACGAAGCCGAACTCGAAGACGAATGGCTCGGTCTCACCGTCCGATGACCGTTGCACCGGCACCGAAACGGACCACTCGCCGCACCGCGTCGCTGTTCGCGTGTGCGACCGACCACCGGTGGGCACGGTATTGGGTGTACGCGATCAGGGCGAGCAGCGTCACAGGGCTGAGAACGGAGGTGCTGAGCACGGCGGCGGTGAGCGGAAGCGTGTAGACGAGTGCGGTGGCGACCAGGCTTTGGCCGCACAGTCCCGCTGTCCACAGTAGAGTCAGATGGCGGTGCAGCCGGCGGAAACCCTCGTCGTCCCAGTGCCGGTCGAAGGCGTCGCGGTCGGCGGAGATGTCCCGGCGGATCCGTGCGATCAGGGGGCGGCGCATGCCGAGGGAGACGGCCGCGGCCAGACCGATCAGGAAGGTCACGGCGGCGTCCTTGACCAGTTCGAGGCGCGGGTCGCCGGTGATGACAGCGACGGTGACACCGAACGCGAAACGGGCGAGCACCAGCACGCCGAGGGCGTTGACCTCGCGTCGGCGCAGGTATTGCGCGGCGAGTATCAGCACGGACATCCCCGCACCGCCGACCAGGGCCCACACCGGTGTCCAGCCGATCGCGGTGAGGATCAGGTAGGACGCGATGGGTACGCCGATGTTCTCCAGCACCGCGGCGACGAGCCTGCCTGTGGTGGTCACGAGTTGCCGGTGTGCGCGTCGATCACCTTGTGCAACAGGGCGTTGAGCATGCCTGCTTCGTAGGACTCCAGGCCGAGTGTGGCTGGCTCGTTGTACCGGCGCACGGCCGCGCTCGCTTGCCCGAGCAGTTGCCTGCCTTCGTCAGTGAGGCGGATCGGTACCGGCCGGCCTCTGCCTCCGGTGCCTCGGCGCTCCAGCAACCCCCGATCGACCAGCTGGGTGATGACGGCCGCCATGCTCTGCGGGCGGATGAGCACACTGCGGGCCAGTTCGGCCTGCAGGAGCTCTGGTGTGGCGGCGAGCTGCGCGAGCACACCGAACTGGACCGGGGTCAGCCCGTGCTCGTCGAACAGCTTGGTGAACTCGTGCGCCACGGCATGGTAGGCGCGGACCAGCGTCCATGCGGTCACCCGCCCCAGCGCGTCCCCGGTCCATACGTCCTCTTCCACATCGCCATCGTATCAGTTAGCTGCTACCTTCACGTCGTAGACGTGAACATAAGAATCCTGAAACTGATTCTGGGGGCATGGTGCGGGTAGTGGTGATCGGGGCGGGCATCGGCGGGCTGGTGCTCGCTCGGGCGTTGCGTGACGCCGGGCTGGACGTGCGGGTGCACGAGCGGGACACCGATCTCGCCCATACCGGCGGATACCGGCTGCATCTGGACACACGAGCGTGTGCGGTACTCCGCCGCCGGCTCCCACCCGCGCTCTACCAGGCGCTGGTGGCCAGTTCCGCTGGTCCTGGGGCGTTCCGCCAGTTCTCGGTGTTCGACCACACCATGCGGCAACTGCTCACCTTGCCGCAGGACCCCACCGACGAACACCTGCTCATCGGGCGGATTCCGTTACGCCAACTGCTCGCGCACGACCTTGGCGACATCGTGCGGCTGGATTCCCGGTTCGTGGCGCACAGTTCGGTGCCTGGGCAACCGGTGACCGCCCACTTCGCCGACGGTCGCACCGAACCCGCGGACGTGCTGGTCGGCGCGGACGGCGCCCGTTCACAAGTCGTGGCCGGACTCGCCGGACGCCCCGGTGCTCGGACGCTGCTCGCCCGGGGCATCGCCGGACGCAGCCCGCTGACGGACGCGATCCGCTCCGCCCTCCCGCAGGTGCTGCTGTCCGGCCCGGCTTTCGTGGCGGGCCCACGCGGCACAGCGGTGTTCCTGTCGGCACACGATCCGCGCACCTCCGCGATCGCGCCGGACGTGTGCCGTGACGTGGCCCCGATCCTCGAACCCGGCTACGTGCTGTGGGGGATCACCACCACAGTGGACACTCCGCGGCACTGGTCCGCGATGGACTCGGCCCGTGCGCTGCTGTCCGGATGGTCGGGGGAGATGCGGTCCTTGCTGGACGCGACAGATCCCGCCGACGTCACGGAGTTCCCTTACCTGGCCGCCGATCCGGGCTCCGACCTGACCCCGTGGCCAGCGGGACGTGTCACCGCGCTGGGAGACGCCGTCCACGCGATGCCCCCCACCGGCGGCCAAGGTGCCGCCACGGCCATCCTCGACGCCGACCTGCTGACGAAACGGCTGACCGAGGCGTACCGCGGCGACAGCACACCGGCCTTGGCGATCCACGACTTCCAGCGCGAGATGTCCGGCTACGCCACAGCCGCGATCCGCGAATCCCTGCAACCCCTGCGCTGGCAGCGGATGCTCGCGCCCAGCCCGGTGTTCGCCGTGGCACGCAGGGTGTTGCCCGTGCTGAGCCGCGTCACCGGTCGGCTCGCAGGTAACCGGTGACCATCGCGACGAGTTCGTTCTCCAGCCGGGTGAGGTCGATCGACCCGGGCGAGGCGACGAGCTGGTGCACGGTCAGCTCCACCGTGGACGCCACGAGTCGCGCGGCCGTGTCCTTGTCGTGCACCCGGACTTCGGGGTGGCGGTTGAGCAGGTCTCGCAGGTCACCGACCATCTCCCACTCCAGCCGGGTGATCCGTTCGAGCAGCTCGGCTGAGCGGGGTGCCTGCTCGATCATGATCCGCAGCAGCTCCGGGTCGTCGAGGTGGTTGTCGATCACCGTGTGCACGAACACCCGGACGATCTGCTCCAGCGGGTCCGGCCTGTCCTTGTGCGCGCGCAGCGTCTCGGTGGCCCGGTCGCCGTCGAGGTGGCGGGTCAGCAGCTCGGCCAGGATCGCGTCCTTGTTCGGGTAGTACTGGTACAGCGAGCCGATCGAGACACGAGCCTGCTCGGCGATCCGGTTCGTGGTGCCCGCCGCGTAGCCGTACTCGGCGAAAATGTGAGCAGCGGCGGCGAGGATGCGCTGCCGGGTCAGCTCGGCGCGGACCTGGCGCGGCTGTTTACGTGGCTGGATCCGTCGCTGTTCCGACGTCATGACACCCCCTGCGAACCAGCGGGAAAGCGAGTAGCGAACAAACTGAATAATTGCTCATAATTGAGTCATGACCAGCAATAATACCCTCATGGGGGCGCGCCCGCGCCGGGTGTCCTTCGAGGAGGTGCGGGCCCGGCTCGGCGAGCCGGAGGCCATGATCAAGGCCAAGGTCCACGACCGCGTCGACCGGCACACCCACCTCTTCATCGCGCACTCCCCGTTCCTGGCGATGGCCACCTCGGACGCGACCGGCCTGCCCGACTGCTCGCCGCGTGGCGACTACCCGGGGTTCGTGAAAGTGCTCGACGAACGCACGCTCGCGATCCCCGACCGGCCGGGCAACAAGCTCGCCGACTCGTTGCGCAACATCGCTGAGAACGACGGCATCGGGCTGATGTTCGTCATCCCCGGGATGCGGGAGGTGCTGCGGGTCAACGGGCACGCGTACGTCACCGACGAACCGGACGTGCTCGCCCGGATGCGGACCGAGGGCAAACCCGCCCAGCTGGCGATCATCGTCGAGGTCGCGGAGGTCTTCTTCCACTGTGGACGCGCACTGATCCGGTCGAGGCTGTGGGATCCGGCGAGCCAGGCGCTGGCCGGGGAGATGCCGTCCGCCGGAGCGGTCGCCGCTGAGCAGATGGGCCTCGACATCGACCCGGCAGTGGTGGAGAACATGCTCGAAGCCGGCTACCGGCAGTTGTACTGAGGGGATTCGCTGATGCAGACGACAGTCCTCGAACGAGTGGAGCAGGTCGCCGACGGCGCTGTCTCGCTCGTCCTGCGCGGTGCCGGAGGTCCGCTCGCGGCGTGGGAGCCGGGCGCGCACGTCGACCTGGCGCTGCCCAACTGGCTGACCCGGCAGTACTCGCTGTGCGGGAACCCGGCTGATCACGACAGCTACCGTGTCGCGGTACGCCACGACCGGCTCAGCCGGGGCGGCTCGGAGTACATCCACCTGTTCCTGCGTACCGGCCGCACCCTCGATGTCTCGTTGCCACGCAACAATTTCCCATTGCTGCCTGCGCCCGAGTACCTGTTCATCGCCGGAGGGATCGGGATCACCCCGATCGTGCCGATGCTCGCGGCAGCGGTCGAGGCCGGAGCGCCGGCGACGCTGGTGTACGTCGGACGAACGCTGGCCACCATGCCCTTCGCCGACGAGCTACGGGCGAATCACGGCGACCGGGTACGCATCTACGCCACCGAGGACCGCGGCAGACCCGACTTGGCGGCATTGGCGGCGACTCTGAGCCCGCAGGGGCTGGTGTACTGCTGCGGCCCCACGTCGATGCTCGACGCGGTCGAGGCGGCGTTCCCGGCGCAACGGCTGCACGTCGAGCGGTTCCAGCCGACGGTCAAGCAGTTCGCGCCCGACCAGCCGTTCGAGGTGCACTGCGTCCGATCCGGGCAGATCGTGCGGGTCGGCGCCGAGGAGTCCGTGTTGGACGCGCTGAACCACGCGGGCAGCCGCGTGCGGTCCGGCTGCCGTGAAGGCGTGTGCGGCAGTTGCGAGATCACCGTGGTCGACGGCGAACCGGAGCACCGCGACGACATCGGCGCGCCACCGGGTCGCATGTACTGCTGCGTTTCCCGATCGCTGTCCGGGCGTCTCGTGGTCGATCTCTGAGTCAGCGGTTGTCGATCCGGATCAGCCGTCGCTCGGCGGCGACGGCCACAGCGCCCGCCCGGCTTTCGACACCGAGCTTGTCGTAGATGTGCACGAGGTGGGTTTTCACCGTGGCCTCGGAGATGAACAGCCGCCCCGCGATCAACCGGTTGCTCAGCCCTGCCGCGAGCAGCTGGACGATCTCGGTTTCGCGGGCGGTCAGCGCCGGTGCAGGTGCGCGCATCTGCCCGAACAGTCGTGCGGCCACTTGGGGAGCCAACGCGGTCTCCCCGCGTGCCGCCGCGCGGATGCCACGGAAGAGGTCGTCCGGCGGACCGGCCTTGAGCAGGTAGCCGGTCGCGCCCGCCGTCACCGCCCTGGTGATGTCCACCTCGGCGTCGTACGTGGTGAGCATCAGCACCTTCGGCGGATCCGGCAGGCCGGTCAGCCGGGTGGTGGCGTCGACACCGTCCGGTCCGGCGCCGAGCTGGAGGTCCATCAGCACCACGTCCGGGCGGTGCGCGGCGGCGAACCGGACCGCTTCGTCCGCGTCCGCGCATTCGCCGGCCACCTCGATGTCCGGTTCCCCGGCCAGCAGCGCCGCCAGTCCGGCCCGGACCACCAGGTGGTCGTCGACGATCAGCACACGGATGGTCATCGCGCCCCCGGCCTGGGCACGGTCACCGCGAGCGCGGTTCCCTCACCCGGCGCGCTCTCGACGACCAGCGTGCCGCCCAGCGCGGAGACCCGTTCGCCGATCATTCGCAGACCGTAGCCGCGGCCCGGGGTGGTACGCACCGCGGCCGGGTCGAAACCGGCGCCGTCGTCGCGGACGTCCAGCACGACCTCGTCGGCCAGGTAGGTCAGGGTGACCGCGGCCCGGGTCGCCTGCGCGTGCTCGGTCACGTTCGCCAGCGCGCCCTGCGCGACCCGCAGCAGGCCCGCTTCGACCTCCGGCGTCAGCGGGTACGGGTCCCCGCTGGTTTCGAACCGGACTGCGGGCCCGTCCGGCGTGCCCGTCTGCTCGGCGAGATCACGCAGGGGGCCGGTGAGGTCCGTGCCGTCGAGCCGTGGGGAACTCAGGTCACGGACGAACCGCCGTGCCTCGTCGAGGTTGTCCCCGGCCGCGTCGACCGCTCGCGTGACGTGCGTCCTGGCCAGGTCGGGCTGCGTGGTCCACGACCGCAGGGCGGCTTGCAGCAGCATCCGCATGCTCGACAGGCCCTGGGCGAGGGTGTCGTGGATCTCCCGCGCCAGCCGCTCCCGTTCCTGGACCACTCCGGCCACCCGCTGGCTCTCGGCGAGTTCGTCGCGCGTGCGCAGCAGGTCGCCGATGAGCTCCTGCTGGCGCAGCCGGTCCCGGTCCAGCTGCAGGAACGTCATCGTGGCGATCAGCGCGACCGCCACCGGCGCGAGGACCAGGCTCAACTCGAATCCGGGCGCGACGCGCACCTGGGCGAGGATCACCGAGACGGTGAACAGCACGACCACCACGACCACCGCGCGCGGGCGCAGCACTTGCAGGCAGACGAAGAACAGCGGCACGGCGCACCAGGCGAAACTCGGCGCCGCGACGACCAGCCCGAGCCAGGTCGCGATCACCACCGCCAGCCACACCGGACGCCACCGCCCGAGCCCGGACCACCACAGCACACCGGCGACGTGGACGACGGTCAACGCGCCGGTCAGCACGAGGATCAGCGGAGTGGCACCGTGCAGTCCGTGCGCGCTGACGAATCGCGACACCGACGCGGCGAGCAGCAGGAAGAAACCCGCGTGCATGGCGGCGTTGAGCCGTGTGCTGCGCGTTCCCACCGAGGTGTCCTGCGCTGCGGTGTCCGCCATGGTCGTGCTCCGATCGTCGCCGTTGCGATCGTAGGCACGCTCGTGACCGGCCGCATCAATCGTTCGGTTGATGCCCGCTTCGGCCCTTCGGCGCCGCAGCCCGCTCCGCACGCCCGATCCGGCCGGGCCCAACGCACGGGACAGTCGAAAGGGGACAGACGAAGCCAGTACGAAAGGGAAAACCCATGAACGCCAAGATCTTCCGCACCCGGCTCGCCATCGGCACGGCGACCGGTGTCGTCACCGTCGCGGCCGCCGCCGGAATCGCCGCGGCACAGGACTCGAGGCCCGCACAGCCCGCGCCGGCAGCCGCCGCGGCGCAGAACGTGGTGCAGACCGAGGCGCTGGGCGTCGACGCGGCCACTCGTGCGGCGCAGGCGGTGCTGGCCGAGGCGAGGAAAGGCGGTCACCGGGTGACCGTGGCGGTGCTCGACCGGTCCGGTTCCGTGCGCGTGCTGCTCAAGGCGGACGGCGCCGGTCCGCAGACCGAGGAATCAGCCAAGCGCAAGGCGTTCACCGCCGTCTCGTTCGGACAGCCGACCTCGGCGCTCGCCAGGAACGCCCAGGGCGACGGCCCCACCATCAGGGACATCCCCGGCACCCTGTTCCTGGGCGGCGGCGTGCCGGTGACCGCCAGGAGCGGCCCGGTCGCAGGCATCGGCGTCGGCGGCGCGCCCAGCGGCGACCTCGACGAGCGCTACGCCAACGCAGGTCTCAAGACCCTCGAACAGCCCCGCTGACAAGCGAGGTCAAGCCGGGCTGATCCAGCGGTGGTAGGCGTTCACGTCGACGTTGCTGCCGCACACGATGGTGACGACGTGCCGGTCGGCGAAGCGGTCGCGGTTCTCCAGGACGGCGGCGATGCCGAGCGCGGCCGACGGTTCGACGATGAGCCCGGCGTGGTCGTGCAGCAACCGCATCCCGGCCACGATCGAGGCTTCCGCGACCAGGACGGCGTCGTCGGCGACCACGAGGAGATCGTCGAGGACCTCCGGGATGGGGCACCGGCCGGCGACGCCGTCCGCGATGGTGTCGATCGTGTCGGTGGTGACCACGCGCCGTTCGTGCCAGGAACGCGTCATCGCCGGTGCGCCCACCGGCTGGACGCAGACCACCTCGACGTTGGGCGCCAACGTTTTCAGCACGTGCCCGACGCCGGTGGCCATCGCCCCGCCGCCCAGCGCGATCAGGACGGTGTCGAAGGAGGGCGCGGCGTCGGCCAGTTCCAGGCCGATGGTCGCCGCGCCCTCGCAGGTCTCGATGTCCAGGCTGTCCTCGACCAGCCGGATGCCGTCCCGCTGTGCGATGGCGGACGCGCGTGCACGAGCCAGCTCGTGGTCACCGTCCACGAGCTCCAGCTTGGCGCCCAGCGCACGGATGCGGTCGAGTTTGGCGGCCGTCGCGTGACGGGATGCCACGACAGCGATGTCGAGTCCCCGCTTGCGGCCGGACCAGGCGAGAGCCTGGCCGAGATTGCCCACACTGGCGCACACCGCGGCCCGCGGACCGGTGTCGGCGAGCTGGTCGGCGACGAGCTCGGTACCCCGGCCTTTGAAGCTGCGGACCGGGTTGGCTGTTTCGAGCTTGACGCTCACCGCGCACCCGAGGTGAGGCTCCAGCGCTTCGCAGCGGTAGAGCGGAGTGTCGAGGAAGATCGGGTCGATCACCCGGCGAGCCGCCCGGATCCGGGCAGTGTCGAGACGCGTTTCCGGCACGGCACAGCAGTGTAGTGCCCCGACGCCGTGTTGTGTCGCGATTAGTCCTCGGGGCGGTCTGCGCCCCGGTCGCGGAGCATGCCCGCGGCCATTTTGCGGCGGACAGGGGGAAACAGGTTCGCGGTCCGCATCGCGGTACGCATTCCCGCCAGGAGAGTGCGTCCGATGACCGGCTTGTACAGCGGGTTGTCGCCGCCCTGGTTCTCCAGTGAGTCCGCGACCGCTTTGAAGCCGTAGTCGATCATCTTGGTCTCGTACTCGCGGACTGCGTCCAGCAGTGCCCGCTTGCCGTGGTGGACGTCGCTGAGCTTGCGGCACAACAGTGCCGCGTCGCGCAGTGCTGTGTTGGCACCCGCTCCACGCCCGGGTGTCATGGTGTGGATCGCGTCGCCGAGCAGGGTGACGGTCGTGGTTTCCCACTGCGGCACGGGTTTGGAGGTGGCGATGGCGGCCGTGAAACACGAGCCTGGGTCGGACATGTCGAACAGGCGGTGCAGGATCGGGTTCCAGGTCGGCGTCAGGTTCTTGGCGGTCTCGACGATGTCTTTGCCGCGCTTGGTGAGCGTGTCGCCGGGCAGCTGCGGCGTCGCCGCGCTCACGCCCCACAGGATGTAGTCGCGGGTGTTGTCGAACTGCAGTCCCGGCCAGCGGGAGATCAGTTCCGCGTCGGTGCTGCCCGCGCCCTGCTTCGGCACTCCGCGTTCGTCCCACGGGAATTCCATCACGTGCGTGATGGCGAACAGGCCACGCGGTGCGAAGATCATCGACGTGCCGCGCAGCATCTTGGCCGGTAACAGCGCACGGACCTGCTCGGTGAGCGGGACCTTGCCCGCCAACGAGATGACGCCCGCGTCCACGATCTCCGCGTGCGGCAGGTATTGCTGACGCACGCGCGACCGTGTGCCGTCGGCGGCGACCAACAGGTCACCCGTGGCACTGGTGCCGTCGGCGAAGTACGCGGTGACCGTGCCGTCGTCGTGTTGTTCGTAGCGGGTGAACTCCTTGTCGAAATGGACGAACCCCTCTGCGCCGGTGAGCAGTACTTGCCGCAACGTCATCCTGCTGACCGACCGTTCGCTGTCCGGCTGGCCGGACATGTCGGGAAACGGCAGTTCCAGCACGGTGGAGAGTTTCTCGGTGAACATGGTTCCCTGGGTCAGGGGTTTGGCGCACGTCGCCGCGAACGTGTCGAACAGTTCGGGCGGTAGCAGCTTGCGCAGCGCTCTGCTGCCGTCGGAGTTGATGCCGACGCGGTAGCCGTGCAATCCGTCGGTTCTGGTCCGGTAGCGCTCGTACACGGCGACGCTGATCCCTTCGCGTCGCAACCCGTGCGCCAGCGCCATTCCGCCGGTACCCGCCCCGATGATCAGGACATGGACCAAGGCACTTCCCTTTCATTCGTCTGATGTGGGCGGGCTGAGCAGGCGGATCTGCTCGGCGACGGACTCCGCCGACCAGGTCACCCCGCCGGCGGCGATGTCGTCGATCAACGAGCTCAGCCAGTCCAGTTCCGCGGTGACGACGGCCTGCCGCAGTTCCTCCTCCAGCAGCAGCAAACGAGGCAGCGCAGCGGCGCCTTCGGCGAGCTTCTGCTTGACCTCCGCGGCGTCGGCCGCCAGCGCGGCCCGCCGTGTTTCCAGCAGCCGCAGGCCTTCGGAGACCTCGAGCAGCGGCAGGTAGGAGATCGCCACCGGGAACTCGCCGAACGTCTCCCGCGGCTGGGAAAGCATGCTGCGCAACCACGTCTGGAACGCCTGCCGTCCCTGGCCGGTGATCGCGTACACGGTCCGCTCGGGCCGGGGTGCGGCCTGGACTGTCTCGTGCACGGCGATCAGCCCGTCCCGCTCCAGCCGGGCGATCGCCTGGTAGAAGCTGCTGCGTTCCTTGATGTTGACCACCCGGTCCTTGCGGCGCTCCTTGAGCAGCCGCTGCATCTCGTACGGATGCATGCGCGCTTCCTGCAGCAGGCCGAGCAGGACGAACGCGAGGAGAGAGGGACGGCCGGGCGTACTCATAGGGAGAACTGTACTAGTGAGTGACTCCCTATGTCACGGGATGTTCGCCGTCAGCGGGCGGAGTCGTGCGGCAGACCTGGGACGATCAAGCCGGTCTCGTAGGCCACCACGGCTTGGGCGCGGCTGGACAGCCGCAGTTCGCCCATCACCCGTCTTCACGGTCGCCTCGCCGAGCACCAACCGGGCGACCACCCGTTGGGTGATCTGCGGCGCGAGCAGCACGACCGCCGGCCGCGATCGTGCGCACCGCGGCGAGGATCCGGCCGGCGGTCGTGTCCTTGAGCAGGAAACCCGTTGCCCCGGCGGCCAGCGAGGCGTAGACGCACTCGTCCAGGTCGAACGTGGTCAGCACGATCACCCGCGGCGCGCCTCCGGCCGGTTCGGCGAGGATCCGCCTGGTGGCCGCGATACCGTCGAGGACGGCATCCGGATGTCCATCAGGACCACGTCCGGCGCGGCGAGCGCGGCGGCCTGCTCACCGTCAGCGGCTTCGCCCACCACCTCCAGCCCCGGCGCTGCGGTGAACAGCGTGACCAGACCGGTCCGGATGAACGACTGGTCGTCGGTGACGGGCACGCGGATGGTCATACCGGCAACCTCGCCACGACCGCGAAACCACCTTCCGGGCGTGGACCGGCGGTGAGCACCCCGCCATAGAGCGCGGCCCGTTCCCGCATCCCGGTGATCCCGCGCTGCGTGTGAGGACAACGCGACCGGTGCTGGCCGGGATCGCGCTGGCGGCGGGGATGTCGGTGACCGCGCTCGTGAGCCCAGCGGTCGCCGCGGGCCCGCCGGCGGCTGGGGACCAGGCGATCGGACAAGCGCTCGACCAACTGCTGCGGACGGACAACCTGCCGGGTGGACAAGCTGTGGTCACCGAGCGGGGCAGGAGCCGTGAGATCTCGCGTGGCGCGGGAAACCTGCGTACCGGTAGGCCGTTCCCGCACCAGTCCAGGATCCGCATCGGCAGCAACACCAAGACGTTCGTCGCCACCGTCATGCTGCGGCTGGTGGCCGAACGCAAGGTGGAGCTGGACGTCCCGATCGAACGCTACCTGCCCGGTGTGGTGCGGGCAACGGCAATGACGGCTCAGTCATCACGGTCCGGCAGCTGCTGCAGCACACCAGCGGCCTGACCGACTACACCGGTGTGGTCGACGCGGGGGAGATGAGTGGCGGCAGGTCAAGCCGATCGAACTCGTCCGTGCCGCGCTGGGAGTGCTCCAGCACGAACTACCTCCTCGCCGGCATGCTCGTGGAACGGATCACCGGGCGCTCCGTGGCCGACGAGGTGACTCGCCGGACCATCGTCCCCCTCGGGCTCACCACGACGTACTACCCGAAGGACTACGAGACCTGGGTCCATGGGCCACACCCTCGCGGCTACGTCGACGTCGCGGGCGGGCGCTACGACTACACCAACCGAACATGTCGTGGGCCGGAGCGGCCGGGGCGATGGCCGGCACGGGCGAGGACCTGAACCTTTTCTTCGCCGCGCTGCTGTCCGGGCGGTTGCTGCCACCGGCGCAGCTGGCCGAGATGAAGCGGACGGTCCCGGCCACGCTGTTCCCGCACGCCGGTCACGGTCTCGGGCTCGTCGGTTTCCCGCTGTCCTGCGGCGTGGACATCTGGGGTCACGGCGGCACTCTGCCCGGTTACCGCACCTGCGGCGGCGTCACCGCTGATGGTCGTGCGGTGAACGCGTCGGTCAACCAGATCGCCGAGTCGCCGGACGGTTCGATCCACGTCATGCGTGTGGTCGACACCGCCGTCTGCTCGCCATCCTGACCGTCGGCCTGGGCACGGAACAACGGGATGCGGGGCCCGGATCTCCGATGCCCCACTGCGACTGCCGAGGTGGCGCGACCCCCGCACCTCGGCAGTCCCGCCGCGCGAACACGGCTGCGCAGACTGCGGCCAACGCGAACGCCGCCGCTTCGTAGGTCATCGCGTTCCACAGCGCGTCCCCGGGCGCCGCGTACGCCATACCGGCGAACGTCACGCCCAACGTCCCACCCAGCTGTTGGGCGGTGGGGAACAGCCCGGAGACCGAGGTGGCGGCCTCGGGCCGGACCCTGGTGATGATCTGCGTGAACGCCGACGCGGTGAACACGCCGAAACCGAAACCACCGAGGCACAACGCGAGCCAGTACACCCACAGCAGGTCGCTGATGGTCATCGGGACGACGAGCGACACAAGCCCCATCGCGAGCGGCGCGGCAGCGAGTGCCCAAGGCCCGTAACGCCTGCCCAGGCTGGTCGCGACTGCGCTGCCGGCCAGGGCGCCGATGGCGTACGGGGTCACGCCGAGACCGGCCTGCAGCGGACTCCAGCCCTGTGCGCCCTGCAAGTGCGTCGACAGCGACAGCGTGAAGGACGGCACGCCCGCGTTGAACACCAGCACGACACCCAGTCCCCACCTCGTCGCCGGTTCGGCCACTGTGGACGGATGGACGAGCGGATCGGCCACCCTGCGCTGGGAAATCGCGAACCCGGTCAGCGCCACCGCGGCCAGTGCCAGGCTGACCCAGGTCCACAGTGGCCGGCCCGCGTCCTGTCCCGTCGTCAGCGGGAAAACCAGCAGCGCGAGGCCCAGCAAGCTCAGGCTCGCCCCGACCGGATCGACTCGTTTCGCCGTTCGCCGCTCAGGGATGGGCAGCGCGGGGGACAGGGCGAGGGCGGCGACCCCGACGGGCACCGTCAGCAGCATCGCCGCGCGCCAGCCCAGGCCCAGCGGATCGAGTTGGATCAGGACACCGCCGAGCACCGGACCCGCCAGCGACGCCGCCGCCATGGTCGCGCCGAACGCGCTCAACGCGGCGGGCCTGCGGTGCGCGGGCACGGCCGACTGGATGATCGACAGGATCTGCGGCGCCATGAGCCCGCTGCCGAACCCTTGCGCCAGGCGTCCGATGATCAGGACCCACGCACTGGGGGCCGCCGCCGCTCCGACCGAAGCGGCGGTGAACACAGCCATCCCCACGACGAACAACCGCCGGTAGCCGTACCGGTCGCCCAACCGTGCCGACACGATCAGCGAACAGGCGTACGTGAGGGTGTAACCGGCGAGAACCAGCTGACCTTCCCCTGCCGTGGCGCCGAGATCCTGCCGGACATCCACGACAGCCACTTGCATGACCGTCACGCTGAACAACTGGACGAACGTGCCGGACAGGATGATCGGGAGGAGGAGGCGCTGCGCGGTCACCGGGCATCGCTTCGCGACGCGATCGCGGCGAACAGCGTCGCCAGCTCCTGCGGGCGCGTCACGAACGGCGAGTGACCGCCCGGCAGGGAATGCACCCGCAACGGGTTGTCCGGCGTGACCTGGTCGGCCTCATGGATCATCAGGTCCTGGGTCGCGGGCGGCAAGGCGAGGTCGTCGGTCAGCCTGACGTAGGAGCGGGGGAGGCGTCCCCAGCGTTCGGGCGTGACCGTCACCGCTGTGGTGAAGTTCGAGAACGGGTGATCCGGGTGCAGGAAATGGCGCCACGCCTGCGAGCTGCCCGCGGGGAGGTCGTTGAGGAAGGCCCGGCGGATCACGTCGACCACGGCCGGGTCGGGCGACAGCGGGTTGATCCGGAACGCGCCGATCTCCGCCGGGTCGGCGACCGGCGGCACCTGCACGGCGTCCGCGTTCTCCTTGGCGCCGATGTAGTCGGCGAACCGGGGCCTGCCCGCGGGCACGAACGCGGAGAGGTACACCAACTGGTCGACGAGCTCAGGCGCCTGCTCGGCGGCGGCCGATGCCGGGGAACCACCGGCACTGTGCGCGACGAGGACCACACGCCGGTACCGCGTGCGCGCACTGGCCAGCGCGTCGAGCACCACCTCCGCGGCGTCCTGCAGCGTGACGTTGGCCAGCGCTGATTTCTCGCTGGCGAGCCCGGGCTGGCCCGGCTGGAAGTACCCGGTGGGGACCGGTGCGCCGAACCCGGCTCCCGGCAGGTCGACGGCAACGCCGGCCAGCCCGTCCCTGGCGAGGAAGCGCTGCGTCGACACCCAGTGCAGCGCGGAGTGCCAGGCGCCGTGCACCAGCAGGATGACGGTATCGGGCGGGCTCACGGTGGCCCCTTTCGCAGTGGTGATCGTTCGACGTGACCACGTCACACCACCGAGCAGGACGTCATCCACCGTGATATCTGACAGAGGCCTCGGCGATACGTCAGACGTATCATCGCGGTGTGGAAGCCCGACACTTGCGCTACGCCCTCGCGCTCGCCGAACACCAGCACTTCGGGCGAGC
Organism: Kibdelosporangium phytohabitans; assembly: GCF_001302585.1. Lineage (GTDB taxonomy): Bacteria > Actinomycetota > Actinomycetes > Mycobacteriales > Pseudonocardiaceae > Kibdelosporangium > Kibdelosporangium phytohabitans. Next base: position 5,317,881 of record NZ_CP012752.1, read on the forward strand.
CGCGGCGTCACTCGGCATCGCCCAGCCGCCGCTGTCGACCCAGATCGCCGCACTCGAACGGGAGATCGGCGAGCGGCTGTTCGACCGCACGGCACGCGGCGTTTTCCCCACCGCGGCAGGAGAAGCCTTCCTCGTCAGGGCACGCGGCGCGCTCACCGAGATGAGCCGTGCCCGGGTCGACGCGGGCAGGGCGGCGCGCGGGGAGACCGGGCGGCTGCGGCTCGGGTTCATCGGATCGGCGCTGCTCGACCCGCTGCCCGGCGTGATCGGCCGGTTCCGCCGGACCCACCCGGACGTCCGCCTCACCCTGCAGGAACTGGAATGCCCGTCGGCGGCCCTGCTCGCGGGCGAGCTGGACGTCGCGGTCGGCCGAGGCAGCCCGCGCGGCGCGGGCGCGGAAGACCTGGTCACCGTGCCCATCGGCGCGGACCACCTGATAGCCGTGGTCTCCACGGCGCATCCCTTCGCCGGGCGCCCGTCCGTCGGCATCGGGCAACTGGCCCAGGAACCGCTCGTGGTCAGCGCGGACGCGGCGAGCACGTATCTCAGACCGCTGTTCAACCCGGACCCGACCGTGCTCGACACGGCGGCGATCGCGCGTGACATCCACACGATCGCCGGACTCGCCGCGTGCTGCGCCGGAGTCGGGCTCGGCCCGAACCGGATGCGCATGATCGCCCGCAAGGACATCTGGTTCTGCGACGTCGAACCCCGGTTCCGCCTGCCGGACCTGCGGATGTCCGTACGGGTCACCGATTCGTCGCCGGTGCTCGCGGCGTTCCTGTCCGTCGTCCGGCAGAACTGCGCGGACGTCGGCGCCAGGCTCGACGACCTCCTGGCCAGGCACCCGGCCGCGGCCGGGCGGTGACCACTGTGGACACGGCCGGCCGGACCCGATTCACGGTGTGCGCGACCGGACCTCCACACTGAGCCCGATGTCGGCTCGGTGAAGGGAATTCCCATGAATGACGGCACACTGCGCTACGGCGTGTACCTTCCGCCGTTCGGTCCGTTCGGTGATCCGAAGGTTCTCGTCGAACTGGCGGTACGCGCGGAAGCCGCGGGCTGGGACGGGGTGTTCCTGTGGGATCACGTGGTCGGCGCCGTTCCGCCGATCGCCGACGCGTGGACCTCGCTGGCCGCCATGGCGCAGGCGACCGGGAACCTGCTGCTGGGCCCGACGGTCACCCCGCTGCCACGGCGTCGCCCCTGGACGGTCGCCCGGCAGGCGTCCACCATCAGCAGGCTGTCGGGCGGGCGACTGGTCGTCGGTACCGGTCTCGGGTCCGACGAATCCGGTGACTTCAGCGGGTTCGGGGAGGCCACGGATCTGGCGGCGCGCTCGTCTATGTTCGCCGAAGGGCTGGAAGTGATGCGGGCGATGTGGGCGGGTACGGCCGTGGCGCACCACGGCTCGCACTACCAGGTGAGCCTGCCGGCGACCGAGCCGGAACCACACCGCATCCCGGTCTGGGTGGCCAGTTCCACGAATCACCCGCGCGTGCTGGCCCGTGCCGTCGGCTGTGACGGGATCTTCCCCAACCCGGAGGACCACGAACTGACCCCGCGCGAGGTCGCCGACCTCCGCGAAGCGCTGGGCGACGCCGGTCTGCCCGCCGACCGGCCGTTCGACATCGCCGTGCGCGGCAACGTGAGCCCGGCGTGGCAGGAGGACATGACCGCCGACCTCAAGGGACTCGCCGCGGCGGGCATGACCTGGTGGCTGGAGTCCCTGATCCACTTCGACCCGCTGGACCTGTCGATGGCGATCGTCGACGCCGGGCCGCCCCGCGTCTGACGGTCAGAACGACGGGGCGAGATGCCTGCCCTGGTCGGACCACCAGTGGCCGAAAGCCGTGCTGCAGTGCGCGCGTGCGGCGTAGGCGAGCACGATCTGGTGCGTCAGCTCCTCGATGTGCGCGGCGACCGTTCCCTCTGTCCGGTACACCAGCTTCAAGGTCTGTCTCATCGGGTTGCCGTCCAGGCTGCGGACCACCATGCGACCGGGCAGGTCGCGGGCTGTGGCGATCGCCGGGGCGACCGCCAGCCTGGCCAGCACGAGTTGGTGCACGGTGGGCACGTAGACCGAGTGGTGCTGTTGGTCCAGCAGCACTCCCGCGCGATGGCACACCTGTTGCCGGTACACCGACCACGGGGTGAGACCGGGCGGTTCGTCCGCCCACGGGTGGTCGGCGATGTCGGTCAGCGTCACGCTTTTGCGCTTCGCCAGCGGATGGTCGTGGGCCATGATCACGAACACCGGCTCGTCCGGGTAGATGGCCTCACCGCGCACTCCGGGCGGCAGGGTGACCTCGCCGCCCGGCCATTCGTAGAACAGGGCCATGTCCAGGTCGCCGCGGGCCACCATGTCGACTGTGGACTGCGGGACGAGCTCCTCCCACACCCGCACGCCAGTCGCCCACGGCGCCTCGGAGATCCAGCGTGCGACGTGGACGTGCAGGAAACCGCAGTAGCCACCGATCCGGACCGGCATGCCCGCAGGCGGTTGCCCGCTGTGCTGCGCGACCCGTTGCCTGATGCTCTGCATGCCGCACAGCACCGCGCGGGCGTGGTTGAGCACATCCTGGCCGAGCGGCGTCGGCACGGAACCGTCGGTCCGCCGGACGAAGAGGCTGCCGCCGAGGTTCCGCTCGATCCGCTGCAGCTGCGCGGTCAGCGCGGGCTGGGAGAGGCCCAGCCGTTTCGACGCCGCGGTCACGCTGCCGGCGTCGGCGATCGTCACGAGCATCCGCAGGTGCCGGATCTCCACATCCAAGGGCACCTCCCACGCCGGCAAGCCCACTTCGGAGAAAGTAGCGCGCGGCGTGGGTATCGGTCCATGCCCATTCGGCACAACCCGAACATCGGTCATCGAGCGGTGTTGTCGATATCGGCCTTGATCTGGTCGTACACGAGCTTGATCCGCGTGCCCCAGTTCGGGCAGCCGCCGAGGTGGTGCAGCGCGATCACCTTGTGCGAGGACGCGGCGAGCACGGGCGAGCCCGAGTTGCCGCCGGACGTGTCACACCGGTAACCGGTGTTGACACCCGCCGAGACCGTGTCGATCTTGCACGTCGCACCGCCCTGGGTGTCCTCGAAGAGCGACAACCGCTTCGGCTTGGTGTCCCCGTGACCGGGAATGTAGATGCGTTCGCCCGCGGCCGGTTCCCTGGTCTCGAGGTAGAGCGTGCCGAACGGCTGGACGCGGTCGAAGTTGTTCACGCTGAACAGCGCGTAGTCGAGCTGGTTGAGACCACTCAGCTTGATCAGTTCGAGCCCGCTGACCTTCGTGCCCGCACGCGGGTTGTTGCCGCCGCAGGTGGCGCACTGGTAGTCGAACTGGAACTCGCTGGCGCGCAGGTCGGCCGCGTTCTCCATGCAGTGCTGGTTGGTCAGCATCCGGTTGGTGTTGCCGACACGCCACGCGGTGCAGTGCCCGACGCCCCTGAGCAACTGACGCGCGACGGCGTTGGCGCGGGCGTACTCGGTCGGGTGGCTCGTCTGATAGCAGGCAACGTCCCTGCGCGCGTCAGTGCCGCACACGCTGAGGGTGCCGGGGTTGTTCGCGGCGGACTCGGCGGCGTCGTAACCACGGAAGTACTGGTTGATCCGCACCTTGGCGTTGCGTGTGCCGTGCAAGGTCACGACCGCGGTGTCACCGTCCACCGACATCGCCGCGAACCCAGGCACACCGTGCTTTGTGTACGACGAACCGCGGCCGTCCTCACCGAAGTAGGTGTGCACCTCCCGCTGATCAGGGCTGGCCACGGTGACGTAGCCGCCATGGGCGAGGTCGAACTCGCCGAAGTGGACTTTGACGTACGTCGAGCCCGGCGCCCGGATCACGGTCCGCCGCGACCTGGACGTCAGCGACAGGTCCACGGACACGGCGGATCCGGCCCTGGTCACCTGCGAGTTGAGCTCGGCGGGTGGCGGCGCGGCGGCCCGCGCCTCAGCGGACGGCGGGCTGGCGGCGGCGATCCCGGCCACCAGCGAACAAGCGGCGGCCATCAGGCCGAGCCTTCGTTGAAGGGACACCAGACACTCCTTCGTGTGTCGGACGGGACACCGGTCAACAGGCATACCGGCGGCAGGGTTCTCGTCCTACGTGTCTGAGGTTGTCCAGCGCACGGGCGCGTGCGGCAATCCCAACTCGTCATAACAGGCCGCACTCATCGAGCCGGGAACGAGCCGTCGCCGAACAGGATGCGGGCGGCGGCCGCACGTCCCGACGGCGTGCGCAGCAACGTGAACGCGGCCTCGGCGGTAGCAGGTCGCCGCAAGCGAGAGAAAACGTCACGCAGCAACAGCCGGACACGAAACCGAGCGCGCAGCGAGGCGCCGTCGTAGTGGCGTAAAACCGAGGCATCACTGGTGCGGAGATAGTCACACGTGACTGAGGCCGCGAGTTCCGCCATGCGCAAGCACGGGTCGAGGCCCCCGGCTGTCAACGGTGACACCGCGCCCGCCGCGTCACCGACAAGCAGACCGTCCGTGCAGACAATCCGGCGCAGCACCCCGCCGACAGGAATGGGACCACCACGATGATGTGATGGTCCGACGGGCGAAGGCATTTCGGGAAATCGGTCCATGAACGTCCGAAGCAGCCGGGGAAGTGGCGCGGCCAGCCGGTCCGGCCGTCCGGCCAGGCCGGCGTGGGCGTTCTGCCCGTCGTCAACGAGCCACGCGAGATAACCGGGAGCCAGTCGGGGATCGACGACGCAATGAAACGTCGGCACACCGCCTGTGTTGACTCCGAACACCTTCTCCGCGCCGATGATCAAGTGCTTGTTGACGTCGAGACCCAGGCGACGGGCCACCGTTGAGCGCGCGCCATCAGCGCCGATGGTGAATCGGGCCCGGATCTTGCGCGACGGATACGAGACGCCCATGCGCACGACGGCACCCGCTTGTGTGGCTTGGGCAAGCGCTTCCGCGTAGATCCCGGGCATGTCACCGACGCGGAATTCGTCGTGGGGACTGACCAGTTCGACGGGCGCGCGCAGCGAAGGCGGGTAGAGCACGACGCGACGCACTGCCGGTCCCAGGTACCGCGCGGGCAACGTGAAGTCCGAAAGCGTTCGCCGGACGAAGATCCCCGTGGTCCGAATGCCGGTACCCAGGTTGCTCCGGCGTTCGCACACGAGGACGTCGAGGCCTTGCTGCGCGAGCAGCCGGGCCGTGCGCAACCCCGCGAGCCCGGCGCCGATGACAAGCACATCCGCTGTTTCCATGCCGCTGGAACGTATTGCCGGCTGCGCCGGGCGGCCGTTGCTGCCATGACAGTTCCACCGAACTTTCACAGCGTCTCCACGTAACGGGCAAACGGAACCATTCTTTCTGCGCTGTCGCGCACACGGGGCGTACCGGTTGGATGGTCCGCATGGATGTCACCAGACAGCGCCGAGCAGCGCTATGGGTGAGCGCGATCGTGTTGGGCGGCGCGCTCGCGGTTCCGGCTGTGGTCGCACCGACGGACTCGGCCGCCGCCGCCGAGGCGTGCAGCGAGACACCTCGCGAGAACCCGATCTCGGAGTTCACCGACTACCAGGAGATGCTCAGCGAGCTGGCGCGCATCGAACGCGTGAGCTCGGGCAAGGTGCAGGTCACGCAGGCAGGCAGATCCAACCGGGGCCGCCTGCTGCAGACCGCGCGGGTCGGCACCGGCCGCAAGGCCATCCTGATCACGAGCGAGATCCACGGCAACGAGAAGACCGGCACCGACGCGATCCTGCGGCTGCTGGACTTCCTCGGCACCTCCGAGTCGCGCAAGGCGCAGTCCATCCGGCGGGAACTCACCATCGTCGCCATCCCCAAGATGAACCCGGACGGCGCCGAGCTCGACCGGCGCGGCAACGACATGACCTGGCAGGAGGTGCAGGCGAGGTTCCCGCAGCTGCGGGGCGCGCCGCCGGCGTGGAACCACATCACGGGACAGCAACAGGGTGACGACTACCGCACCCGGCCGGGGTTCGACGTCAACCGCGACTACCACCCCGACTTGACCTACCGGCCGCGGCCGCAGGACTTCCCCGGCACCTCCGCCGAGCCGGGCTGGTTCATCACGCCGGAGTCGCAGACCGTCCGGGATGTCTACCTTGGACTCAAGCAGGAGTTCGGCAAGGTCGACACCTACATCGACCTGCACCACCAAGGTGCCTGCTACACCGTCCCCGGTACCGGCAGGTTCGTCACGCTGAGCCTGTCGGGCAAGTTCGTCGCCGACCCGGGCACGCCTGAAGGCGCGCAATGGGCGCGGTTCCGCGATGTGTACGACCTCAAGTACAACAAGCAGCTCAACGTGGCCGCGTACAACGCGCTGCAGGGTGCCGCCAACGAGCGACCGGCGTTCGGCAACATCACCCTCTACCCGCAGGACATCAACCTGCCGGGCACCGGGCTCGGCACGTTCACGTTGAACGGCAGCGGCGCGGTGCTGTTCGAGGTCCGCGGGCAGACCCAGACGCTGGGCCAGCGGCACCGGGAGATGCTGACCCGGGCCGTCGGCATCGGCCTCGACGGCATCCTGTCCGCGGTGACCAGCGGACAGGTGCGCAACCTCGATCCGGCTGTGTACGACCGCATCCCGTTGACCGACCGCGGCGGTGCCGGTGCGGACGACGACTTCCTTTCCGGTTCCGCTGTGCCCGCGGTCGCCGGGCCCTAGAGTTGCCCGGACGTGGCGGTCCCTCTTTCGAGTGAGGGCCGCCACGCGATCCGGCCGAGCGGCATGCGTGGCCCTCTCGTAGATTGGCTGTCATGATCACCATCGCTGACAAGGCGACACGCTTGCAGGAGCTGCACGCCGCGCCGGAACTGCTGCTGGTCGTCAACGTGTGGGACGCCATCACCGCCAAGGTCGTCGCCGAAACGCCCGGCACGCAGGCGCTGGCCACGCCGAGCCACGGCATCGCGGCCTCCCGCGGCTACCCGGACGGCGAGCAGATCCCACGTGACGAGATGATCGCCGAGGTCGCCTTGATCGTGCGGGTGGCCGGTGATCTGCCGGTCACGGCCGACCTGGAGGCCGGTTACGGCGACCCGGGTGGCACGGTGGCCAGGGCGATCGACGTCGGCGCGGTGGGCTGCAACCTCGAGGACCAGATGAAGCCGCTGGACGAGTCGGTGCGGGCGGTCGAGGCCGCGGTCGCCGCCGCGCAGGCCGCCGGTGTCGACTTCGTACTCAACGCGCGGACGGACGCCTTCATCAAGGCCGCGGACCGTGATCCCGAGGACGTGCTCAACGAGGCGATCACCCGCGGCCGGGCATACCTCGAGGCGGGCGCCTCGAACTTCTTCGTACCCGGCAAGCTCGACGTCAGCCAGGTCGAGCGCCTGGTGGAGGCGTTGGGCGAGCGCAAGGTGAACCTGATCGGCATCCCCGGCTCGATCCCGCTGGCCACCGCGCAGCAGCTCGGTGTCTCGCGCGTCTCGTACGGGCCGTGGAGCCAGAACGTCGCGCTGACCGCGCTCGCCAAGCTCGCCGAGGACGTCTACGCAGGCGGTGGTTTGCCCGCCGACACACGCAAGCTCAACTGAATCTCGTGGAAAGTGTGGGGTTGGATGGCCGAGTTGCCCGGAGTTCATCCGACCGCGGTCGTGGCCGATGACGTGGAACTGGCCGACGACGTCCGGATCGGGCCGTACGCGGTGATCCACGACGGCGTCCGGCTGGCGCCAGGGGTGCGGATCGACGCGCACGCGGTGATCGGCGGCGAGCCGCAGGACCTGTCGTTCGCCGGCGGCCGGACCTGCCTGGAGATCGGCCGCGGCACCGCGGTCAGGGAAGGCGCGGTCATCCACCGCTCGACCACCCCTGACCGGCCGACCAGGATCGGCGCCAGCTGCCTGATCATGGGACAGAGCCACATCGGCCACGACTGCTGGGTCGGCGACGGTGTCGTCGTCTGCCAGCAGTCCGCGCTCGCCGGTCACGTGACCGTCGGCGACCACGCGGTGATCGGCGGCATGACCGGCGTGCACCAGCACGTCCGGGTGGGCAGCCGGGCGATGGTCGCCGCGATGGCCAAGGTGAACCGCGATGTCCTGCCGTTCTCCGCGGTGGACGGCAATCCGGCCACCCACCGCGCGTTGAACGCGGTCGGCCTGCGCCGCGCCGGAATCCGCGGCGACGAGTACGCGGCGCTGCGGGCCGCGTTCCACCGATTACGCGAGGGGCAGGACCCCGGCGACAGCACCGAACTGGTCGGCGTGCTCAAGGACTTCCTGGCCGCACGGTCCACGCGGGGGATTTCCCCGTTCCACCGCGGGAGGTGCGCGTCGTGAGCTGGACGTTGGCCGAACTGGCTGGGCCGCTGAGCGCCGCGGTCGGTGACAGCCCGGATTTCCGTGTGCTGCGACCGGTCGCCGTCGACTCGGACGACCCTGGTGGACTGACCTTCTGTGAGAGCAGGAAGTACCTGCGGCAGTTGACGGCACACGCGGCGGGCGCCGTGATCGTGCCGCCTGGACTCGAAGTGGACCGGCCGCACCTGATCGCGAGCAAGCCCCGCGTGGCTTTCGAGACCTTCCTGACGATGTGCCGGCGGCCTCTGCCGTCACGGACCGGTGTCCACCCGACCGCGATCGTCGACCCCCTTGCCGAAGTGGACGCCACAGCGTCCGTCGGGCCGTACGCAGTCATCGAGCAGGGTGCGCGGATCGGCGCTGGGGTCAAGGTCTTCCCGTTCTGCTACGTGGGCGAGAACTGCGTGGTCGGCGCGGACACCGTGCTGTATCCCCATGTCGTCCTGTATCAGGACGTCAAGGTCGGTGCGCGGTGCGTTCTGCACGCCCACGTGACCCTGGGCGCCGACGGATTCGGATTCCGGTGGGACGGCCGCACGCAACGCAAGATCGAACACGTCGGTGGCGTGCTGATCGGCGACGACGTGGAGATCGGCGCGAGCAGCGCCGTCGACCGGGCCACCGCGGGCGCGACCGCGGTCGGCGACGGCGTGAAACTCGACAACATGGTCCAGATCGGGCACAACGCGCGGATCGGCGACCACACGGTGATCTGTGGCCAGTCGGCCGTGGCGGGCAGTTCCGTGCTCGGGGAGCGGGTGACGTTGGCCGGCCAGACCGGCGTCGCGGACCACGTGACAGTGGCCGGCGGCGTGTCCTTCGCAGCGAGAACGTTGACGACCAAGGACATCCCGGACCCCGGTGTCTATTACGGAGTTCCGGCGCGGCCGTTGGCGGAAGGCCTGCGGATCGTGGCGCGGCTGCCGCACCTGCACGAACGGATCGAGAAACTGGAGCGCGGCGAGTGAAGGCGCGTCGCCGGACAGTGGCCAGCCCGGTACGACTCGACGGCCGGGGGCTGCACTCGGGCCGTCCTGTACGCGTGACCATCCACCCCGGCGAAGACGGTATCGCCTTCCGGCACGGCGGAACGAGGATTCCAGCAGCACCGGACGCGGTGACCGGCACGAGAAGGAACACCACGCTGGGTGACGTGGCCACGGTCGAGCACATCATGAGTGCGTTCGCGGGTGTGGAGATCACGGACGCGGAGGTCGAGGTGTCCTGTCCGGAGCTTCCGGCACTGGACGGCAGCGCGGCCGGTTTCGTCGCAGCACTGGACGCCGTCGAAGAACTGACGCCCACGGAAATCGCGCTCCCGGACCGAGAAGTAGTCGTCAGCGACAACGACGCGTGGATTCGTGTCCAGCCCGGCACAGGTCAGTGGACCTACAGCTATGAATGCTTCGGCGTGACGCAGACGGTGAAGTGCGTGATGCCGGACGACTACCTCACCGGTGTCTCGCGGGCACGCACCATCGCCCACGCCCACGAGGTCCAGGCCTTGCTGGACAGCGGCATCGGGCAGGGCCTGGACATCGGCTCGGTCGTGCTCATCGGTACCGACGGGTACGGCAACGAGCCGCGTTACCCGGACGAACCGGCCAGGCACAAGCTGCTCGACCTGGCCGGAGATCTCTACCTCGCCGGCATTCCCGCGCGTTGCCTTGACGTGACAGCACATCGCAGCGGGCACACGGCCGGTGTCCGGATGGCCGCACTGCTCGCATCCAGCCGCTGTCCTTAGCAAGCCTGGTCGGGTTTCTGCCTGCCGCTCCCGAACCGGGAGATGGTCGACTGCGAGACGTACACCTGCCTGGCCAGGTCGCTTTGGCTGATGTCGCGGCGCTGGCGGAACTCGCGCAAGAGCCGGCCGAACGACATGGGGGGGGACTCCTTCAGGGGAGTGGGAACTGACATCGACACTACCGGCGAAAGCCGCGGGCAACCACCGATGTGTCGCGCGGAACTCCTTGTTCTGCGCGGAAGCCGCGCGGAGTCCACGATGTACCGGAGCACGCCGCGAGACAGATTGGGGACAACCGTGGGACACCCGCCACGCCGGACCGCCGAGGAACTGGACGCCGCCGACCCGCTGGCGTGGGCGCGTGACCGGTTCGTCGTCACAGACCCGGACCTGGTCTACCTCGACGGCAACTCGCTCGGCCGGTTGCCCGCGGCCACACCGGATTTCGTCGACGCGGTGGTGCGCAACCAGTGGGGCACAGGACTTGTCCGGACATGGCACACCTGGATCGACTGGGCGGCAAGCCTCGGCGACCGGCTCGCCGAACACGTCCTCGGCGCACGCCCGGGCGAAGTCGTGCTCTCCGACTCGACGTCGGTGAACCTGTACAAGCTGGCCGCTGCCGTGCTCGCAGCCACACCGGACCGGCGCACGATCGTAGTCGACGCCGGGGACTTCCCGACCGACCGCTACATCGTGCAGGGACTCGCCGCCGAACGCGGCCTGACCGTACGAGCGCTGGCGTCCGATATCGACACAGGTCTCAGTCTGAACAGTGTGGCGGCCGCAGTGGACGACGACGTCGCGCTCGTCGTGCTGTCGCACGCGTCATACCGTTCGGGCGCACTGAACGACATGGCCGCCGTGAACTCGTTGGCCAGGAAGGCGGGCGCGGTCGTGCTGTGGGATCTCTCCCACACCGCGGGTGTACTTCCCGTTCATCTCAACGCCTCCGGCGCGGACCTGGCGATCGGGTGCACGTACAAATATCTCAACAGCGGGCCGGGGGCACCGGCGTTCCTGTACGCGCGTGCGGACCTCCACCCGGCGCTGCGGCAACCGATCTGGGGCTGGTTCGGCCAGCGCGACCAGTTCCGGATGGGGCCGGACTACGACCCCGCGGGCGGGATCGGCCGTTTCCTGGTCGGCACCCCACCCGTCCTGTCCCTGGCCGCGGTGGACCCGGCGTTGTCGGTGATCGAGGAAGCGGGGGTGGCGCGGATCCGGGACAAGAGCGTGCGGCTGGGGGAGTTCGTGCTCGACCTGGTGCCGCCGGGCATGCGGGTCGCCTCCCCGGTGGCGTCGGACCGGCGCGGCGGGCACGTGACCCTGGAGCACCCGGACGCCTGGCGGATCTGCCGCGCGCTCGCCGGAGCCGGAGTGATCTGCGACTACCGGGAACCTGACCGGCTGCGCGTCGGCCCCGCACCGCTGTACACGAGGTTCGTCGACGTCTGGGACGCGATGGACCGGCTGCGCGACCTGCTCGCGAGCCGATCCTACGAACAGCTGGACGACGCGCCCGGCCGGGTGACCTGACCATCCACACCGGACCCTGTCAGAGGTGGCCGCCGGATTGCCGCCTGTGCCGCGCGTTCACGCCGGGCGCCCGGCGTTGAGGAACTCTCGTGGTGGGGCGCCGACGAGCTGCTGGAACATCGTGCTGAACGCGCCGGGACTGGCGTAGCCGACATCGGCGGCGACCTCGGCGACGGGCCTGCCCGTCGACAGCAGCCGCACGGCATGCAGTACGCACGCCCGCCGCCGCCACTCGGCCAAGCCGGCACCGGTCTCATCGCGGAAGCGCCGCTGCGGGGTCCGTTCGCTGACGTGCAGCCGCTCGGCCCATGTTCCCGGCCGCACGTCGACACGGGGTGCGACGAGGCTCGGTGTACAAGCTCCGCATGCTCACGCCGCCCAGCTCCACGGCGTGCAGCGCGCCTGCGGGGATCAGCACGGCACAGTGTGGCGGAACCGTCCACGTCCCGTCGGACGTTTCGACCCGCATCGAACCGCTGACGCCGTAGAGCACCTGGGCCCGGCGATGTCGTTGCGGCGGTGCCAGATGGCCCGGTGGGTAGTCGGTGCCGATCGCCACGACATCCCGGTCGAGGGAGTCCACCCGGTCGATGTGGACATTGCGCACATCGGCGAGTGTAGCTGGCGGAAACTCGGAAGAACACGTCGTCTCTGCGGATGTCGGCCACGCCACCGCTGGGTAACGTCGAGGCACGTGATCATCACCCTGTTCGCGCTGGGCTGCCTCAGCGGGGTGACGACTGTCCTGTTCGGATTCGGCGGCGGGTTCGTGACCGTTCCGGTCGTGTACGCGGTGGCCGCGTCCGGCCCGGACGCGATGCACGTCGCTGTCGGCGCGGGCATCGGCGCACTCGCCGCCACCGAGGTCCCAGACGGATGGCTGCACCTTTTCGCGGTGTACCTGGGTGTCACGATCGTCGACAGTGTCGTGCGACGCGGGTTCGTGCGTGCCGGGGCCGTCCGTCCTCTCGGGCCGGTCACGACGACAGCCGGAGGCGTCGGGATCGGTGCGGTGGTGAGTTTCCTCGGGGTCGGCGGCAGCGTGATGACCGTGCCGTTGCTGCGCCGTCGTGGCCTGCCGCTGGCCGACACCGCGGTGATGGCGAACCCGCTGAGCCTGCCGGTGGCGGTCGTCGCCTTGCTGGTCTATCTCACTGTCCCCGGTACGACCGGTTTCGGCGCGGTCGATCCGCTGGCCGCCACCGCCCTGCTGGCCGGGTCGTTGCCGACTGTCGCGGCGGCCCGCCGCTGGCTGCCCCCGATCCCGGATCGGGCGCACGCGCTGGCGTACATCGGTTTGCTGATCGCCGCCTTGGTCGCTGTGCTGGCGGGCGGGCTGTGACTCAGGTTCGTGGGCTATTCGCGTTCGGTCGGCGACGCTTCCAGCAGCAGTCGCACACCAGCGGGCAGCGGGATCGACTTGCCGTCCGCCTTCGCCTTCTCGAGCTGTTCGACCGCCTTCTGGTCCGCGACGGCCAGGACCGCGAGATCAGGCGTTACGGACGTACTGCACACCCAACCTCCGTTTCCCTTCCCGCACAGTCCCTTGTGGGCATACTTGTCGGCTTGCCTACCCAGCAGGACAACCGTTTCGCTGTTCGGCACAGGGCTGGTCACGGTGAAGTACACGACGGGTGGCCTGGGTGTGGGCGGAGTGCTGGTCGTAACAGGAGCGGGGGCAGCGGACAGGACGGGCTGGCCAGGTCGGCTCAAGACCACACCCAACGCCACGCCGATCCCCAGGATGAGCGTCCCCACGGCCATGCGAACACTCCATCGCGGCAGGCCGTGCCGTGGTGCGGCTGGTGGCGTGGGAGGAGCGGGCATGGGCATGCTGCGCCGCACGGGCTGCTTCCGGATGAACGCGACCGCCTTGCCTTGTGCCGACGGCGAAGCGAGGTCGACGACGACGCGTCTGGCCGAGAGCGACCCGGGATCCTTCGGCAGGAACACGATCTCCGGCAGGTTCGGGATGCCGGCGTCGTGCACCGACTCGTAGGTGGAGAACGTCCACTGGCGTTGCTTGGGCAGCACCGTGCTGCCGACCCGGTACAACGCCCGGATCAACGGCAGCCGCTGCTCGTCCGGGCAGCCGACGATGCTCACCGGGTGAGCCGGCCGCTCGATGAGCCTGCCGAGGACCTCCGCGACCGCGACCTCCTCGTCCGCGTCCGCGTCGAATCCCGCCGAGGCGCTGCGCATGAGTTCCGAGGCGGACAGCGGGGTGGTGGCGTGACCACCCCACCCGGACCAAGTGGCCAAGCCCAGCGCGGTCGGGACGTCGAGCACGTCCGCGGGCGCGATCAACGCGTGTGCCGGGTTGCGGCCCGGCGACCCGCCGTCCTGCCACCGGCGCAGCACCACGGCCATGTCGTTCGGAAAGACCATGTAGGACAGTGCGGTGGACGGCAGTGCGGTGCCGGGCACCGGGTCGAGCCGGATGTGGGTGTCCAACGAGTCCTGCCAGGCCGGTACGTGCGTCCGGGGCAGTGAGCTCGCCACGATCTGCATCCCCGACGACGCGACGAAACCGAACCGCGCCTGGTGCACCACGCTCACGGGATGCCCACCTTTCCTGCCTCGTCACCGGGGATCACGCCCGCCATCGCGAGGATCGCGACCAACGGCTCCAACACGCGCATCGGGCGCACCCCACGGGGAAACACCCGACTGCCGTCCCTCGGCTGCGCGTCACCGCCGGTCGCGGAGACGGCGTGCAAGGTGCAGCGGGGAAACACGCTGAACGGCGCGAGCGCCGCACCGGCTCCCTGGTCGTGCAGATAAGCGAAGATGTCACGGCTCTCCGCACGCGTCCTCGCCGCGTCAAGACCGTTGCCGTCGGGACCGCGCAGCCAGCGGCCGATCGGCGGCACGTAACGCAACCTGTCGGCCTTGGTGAACGCGATCGCCGCCGGTCGGCCGTGCAGAGCCGGGGTGGCCCGCATGCGTTCGATCGCGAGCGCGAACGCCCTGTTCTCGCTGGGGTGGGCGGCGGTCCCGGTCTCCACCGGATCGTCGGGCGCGTAGACGAACAGGAACGCGTCCGCACCGGCGAGGAACCGCCCGGCCGAGCCCAGCCCGCCGGCGCCGGCCTGGCGCAGGTCCTCGCCCGCGATGTCGAAGAACGTCACCGCCCACTCCACGCCGTCGAACCGCCGCAGGACGAGGATGCCCGCGTAGTCCACGACACCGCGGCGGGTTCCGGCCAGTGCGTTCCCGCTTTCGAACGGCTCGACCTGGCCCTGCCTGAACCGGCTGTGCGCCCGCATGTCGAGCCACCCGACGGACAGGCCGTACGGCAGCAGCCCCTGCCGGTCGATCTGCCTGACCATCGCGGTGAACAGATGAGTCTTGCCCGCGTTGGGCGCGCCGACCAGGCCGACCACCAGGCGGTTGACGTAGTTGCCGTACGTGGCCGGCAGATGGTGCTCCACCATGTCCCCGGACGGATTGGGGCACCGCACGTGGCTTCCCCGGC
Organism: Kibdelosporangium phytohabitans; assembly: GCF_001302585.1. Taxonomy (GTDB): domain Bacteria; phylum Actinomycetota; class Actinomycetes; order Mycobacteriales; family Pseudonocardiaceae; genus Kibdelosporangium; species Kibdelosporangium phytohabitans. Next base: position 5,332,952 of record NZ_CP012752.1, read on the forward strand.
GCGAGTCGCTCTGCTTGAGCGGGTCCATGCCGTCGAGGTCGACGAATGCCGCGTCCTCGAAGTCGTTGCCCGGGATCAGCACGTGACCGGCCTCGGCCCAGACGAACCGGTCCATGCAGATCGGGCAGCGCACGATGTCGTTCTGCTCGCTCACACCATCACCGCCATGATCACGGCGATCACGACGAGAACCACCGCGGTGACCAGGACGATGCCGCGGATCGTCTGCTTGCCGGGTGTGACCGTGGGCCGGGGCGGAGGCGGTGGTTTCGGGATGCTCCGCTTGCCGATGCTGAGGCTGTCGAACAAGCGGTGGCCGGGTTCGAGGGCGGATGACGGTTCCCGCTTCGGGTGCGCGGTCGTGGTGGCGCGGAGGCGGACCAGCAGGTGGGTCGCGTCCGGGCGAGGCCGTGCTGTGGCGTCGAAGACGTCACCGAGCAGCGCCCGTAGCGGTCCGGGATCGCCGGTGAGGTCCGGACGTGCCCGGTCCGGCAGGGGACCGAGCACCATCTCCCTGATCGCCACGGCCGCGTCCCGCACATCCCCGGCCCCGTCGGCGTGCCGGGCGAGTTCGAAGTCGACGAGCTGAACGCCTGTGCCGTCCCAGCGCACAGTGCCGAGCCCGATCGCGCCGTGCGCGATGCCCTCGGCGCGCAGGGCGGCCACCGCCCGCAGCAGCCCGATGCGAAACCGGTGGTGCTGGTGCAGGTCGAGACGTCCGGCGGTCAGCACACCCGGCAGGCCCCGGTATTCGCCGAGCAGGACGTACGGTTCCTCGGCGTCCAGGTCGTACCCGACTAGTTCGGGCAGTTGCGGCGGTACCGTGGTGAACACCTGCCGCAGCCGGGTGAGCGTGCGGATCTCGTTGTCCAGCAGGTCGTAGCTGGTGGCGTCGTCGGCGCCCAGTTCGCATGGCACCCATTTCCGGGTCAGCCGCCGCCCGCCAGGCCCGGTCAGTGTGGTCGCCGGGAGGTTCGCGCCTGGCCGGTGCAGCGGGTCACCTGGCGTGACGTGTTCGCGGAACAGGTGTCCCCACGCGTCCCGGTAGCGAAGCTCGATGGTGCTCATATCAGCACTTCCGTCACCGTCAACGGTGCGAACAGGCGCCCGCAGGCAACCAGGTCCTCGGCTCGACGGCCGTATCCGCCGGGCGGCATCGGGTCACCGGAGGCGGCGGCGGTCCAGGCACCGCGCAGCACGAGCCGCACCACCTCAGGTGGGCAGCCCGCCAACTCGTTGAGGCACGCAGCCGCTTCGAAGACTGTCGCAGCCACCAGATCCCGTCGTCGTGCTGTCCGCCAACGCGCGACCGCCCACAACGTGGCGGTCGTAAGGTCGTGCGACTGGTGGTGCAGGGCCGCGAGACCGGGCGCTGATCGGAGTTCCTTCGTGGCCGCCCGCCAGCTCGCCAACGCGAGAGGCACCGCGACGACAACGGCGAGGCAGAGCAGCACCTCGCTCGGCACGAGCGGCGCCGGTGCCACCAGCCGTGTCACCACGTAACCAGCGGCCCCACCGGCAAGACCCGCGAACATGGCTGTCGTCGCGCCCGCGAACCCACCTCGCCAGGAGGCTTCGCTGTCACCGACCGGGTGACGAGCCAGCAGCAGCCAGGTGAGCATGAACCACAAGAACACCACCGCACCAGCGACCGCATACGTCGCCCAACCCGTGAGCAAGCCCGGTGTCGCGTACGCGGCTGCGGCGCAGGCGAGGAACGCGCCGGGAAGCATCGTGCCCAGGAGCGGCCCGCGACGGAAGACAGGCAGCGTGACGGCTGTCGGTGTGAACGCGGCCAGCGCGTCGAGTACGCGACCACAGCCGTCCGACCAGACCGATGCCGCGGCACCGCGCAACGCCCGCACGACAGGGTCGCTCGCCTCGGCGTGCGGTTCGATCATCTCCCGGACCGCCGTGACGATCTCGAACGTGGGCACCGGCCCAGGCTCAAGCCCGCACTGGGCACTGATCTCGTCGTCGCACGGCACTCCGCGCACAAGCCGGTCGTCGATGTGCCCTGCCAACCGCCGGTGGACCACGCGCTGGTGTTCGACCGCGGTGACGCACCGACGCGCGGCACGACCAAGCTCCCGGCCCGGCCTGCGGCGGCCGATCAGGGCTCGGGGCGACGCCAGGGCGGCCGTGAGCGCCGCGTGGTGGTGTACAGCGTCCTCGACCTGGGCGCTGGCGGTCCCGGCCGGTGACTCGTGCCCGAAGGCCGGGGCCGTGTGCGGCTCGCCGTGCTCGGCGAGATCCGCCAACGCGGCCCCAAGTCCGTCCGGCAACCGTCGAGGCGCGCCTGTGGCCGTGGCTTCTCGCAGCAGGAGGCAGCGGGACGGCAACGTGGCGAGTTTCCTTGCCACAAGGTCGAAGGCGTCAGGTCCACTGAGGATAGAAAGGACATGGTCCACACCCGTGCCGTCACCGGCGATGACACCGCGCGGGCAGGCACCGGGCAGGCTCAGCAGCAGCCCGCCGTCCCACGCCGACACCACAATGAGGCCCAGCGGGCCCGTCGCAGCGGCCAGAGCGTCGAACGGGTCGGTTGGGCCACCGAGCGCGACGACTCGGCGAGCGCCCGGCGACGGCGTGCCCAGCGCACCGTCCCGCATGTCCACGACGGTCACCGCGTCAGACGAAGCCTCACGCGTCATAGCGCCGCCTCCCGAGGGCGATGGCGGGGTCGATCGTCCGGCCGTCGTGGAAGAACGGGAGACCGTGCAGGCGTCGCTGCGTGACACGCATCAGATGGCGGAGCCGCGCGGACGCCTCCTGCTCAGCGACGAGTCCCGCCGACAGCTTGCCTCGCTGGGCCTCCAACCGGGCGCGTTTCCGGCTGCCCACCCTGGTTCCGGTGATCTGCCGGGTCAGGGCGTCCAACCGTCCGATGCCGGTGTGCAGTGCCGCGCCGCGACCGGCGAGCTGACCGGCGACGACATGTCCGACCGCGAAGTGGAATGGCGCGGCGGCGTTACCAGGCAAGGCAACCAGGGTGTCGGCGCCCGAGCTGAACGCGACCGGCACGAGCTCGCGAAGCGCGTTGACGGTCACACCGTCGACCTGGCTGGTGACGGCCAGAACAAGCGCGGGCAACTCGTGACCGGACCGCATGCGATCTGTGGCGGTGGCACGCACCAGCATTGAGATCTCGTGGACACGCAGCCGCCTGCGTGTGCGCTGGACGTCGCGGTGGGAGAACCAGTCCTGGACGCTGTCGCCGTCGAGCACGAGACACACCACGTCCGCGTCATCGAGCGCGTTCCGCAGCGCGACCAGGCTCGGCGACGACGCACGACTGTGCAGGACGTGCCCGGCGGGTGCCGTGGCCGACAACTCGACTCGGGGCCCCTCCCCGGCCGACCACAGCAAGACGTGGTGTCCGTTGCCGTCCGGGGACTTCGGGTAGCGCAGATGCCAGCCGTGCTGCGCGGCGCGGTCGACGAGTGCTGACGTACTCGCACTGTCCGCGCCGAGCAGGACGACGTTCACCGGCACGACGGGCTCAGCGTGCATCGCCTTCTCCCGGGCGGGCCGCCTCGATGGCCGACAGCCGCGCGTCGAGCGCCGTGATCGCGGCACGGACCTGTTCCAGTTCCGTGGTCAGCCAGCGGACCTGGTGCTCGAGCCGCTCGACCTCGCGACGGCTCGCCCACATGAACCTGCGCCAGAACCCCGAGCGCACCGGCGCTGGCATGGAGACGGGCGCGAGCAGCGGACGTGGCGGGATCACCGCGACGGACATGGGTTGGGCCGGTCGCGGCGGGGGAGTGCCGACGTCACCGAAGCCGGTTCCCGGGGCACTGGTTCCGGCGAAGTTCGCCTCGACGACAGTGGTTGCCCCGGCAATGTCGGTTCCCGCGGCGTACGACTTGGCGTGACTGGCGGTGGTGGTACCGCTGATGCACACGTGGGTCACCAGATCCGCCCGTACCAGGTCCGGCTTGCGCCAGCCCACCACGAGCGTGAACGGGCCCGTGGTGCGGCGGCCCTCGTCCCACGCCTGATGGCTGGCCTCGGGCGGGAGGAACAAGGCGCTGCCGTACGTCCGCGTCAATTCCGGCCCTGGTGGCGGCGGTTCAGCCCGCCACGGCGGTGGCTGCGCTGCCACGACGTGCGGGTCGCGCACGTCCCGCACGGGAAGCGTCCAGTCGGCACCGGCCCAGTGCTCGTAGACCGGTGCCGCCCATTGGGCGAAGCTGGTTTCCCAGTGCGCCAACGACGACGGTGGCAGTTCGGTGTCCGGTGCGGCCCACCCGACGAAGGTCGCCAGCTCCCGGTTCTGGCTGTCGGTCGCCATGCTGCGGCTGAGCTCGCTGGCTTGGCACGCGACACCCGTGATCCACCGGCCGCCGCGGCGAGCCAGGAGGAACCGCGGGGTGTCCAGGTCGGCACCACCGGCGAAAGCGGCGGTCACCACGTCGAACAGCTCGGTGGACGTCGTCCCCGACGGGATGGCCCGCCACCACGAGTCGGACGTGTCCGTCCGCCCGTAGACGATCGGCGACCACATCCCCTGTGCGTGTGTCATCGACCGGGATCTCCGTTCCGGAAGATGTGCGCTCCGGCCAGTTCGGCCTCCAGCTTCGCGGCCTCCGCGGCGAGCTGTTCCAGCCTCGCCTTGTGCGCCGACGACTCGGCCACGAGCTGTTGCTGCAAGGCGGTCAGCTTGTCGCGCTTGCCGGACTGGAAGAACCCGCCACCGAACCGTCTGGCCAGCAACGCCAGATCACCGGCGGTGCGCTCGTGCTTGGCTGTCGCCGCCTGGAGCACGCGCTCTTCCGTGGCCACCGCGTCATGGAGGTAACGCAGGAACGTGAACAGGAACGGCGGTTTGAACCCGGACGGTTGAGGCGGCGCGCCGGGGCGGCCCACCGACACGAAGTCGATGAGCGTGCACGCCCCACCGGAGAACGCGAACGGCAGCAGCCGCCGTACGGCGTTGAGCGCGCTGAGTTCGGCACTCTTCTTGTCCGCCCCGCGTTTGGCCAGCACCTCGTGGAGTTGATCGCTCTTGGTCACGAGCACCACAAGGGACGGAACGCGACGACCGGCCGACCGCATCCTGTCGAGCGCGGTCAGCAACATGTTCGACGTCCACGCGATACCGAGCCGGTGCCGTGCCGAGGCGAGCGTCGCCTCCTTCGAGGTGCCCGCGGCGATCTCGTCGATCCAGCCACCGAGGATCCCGCCGTCGAGCACGATGTAGACGCTGTCGCTCTCCTCCAGCCGGGCCCGCAGCGCGGCGGTGTCGGTGGCCGCGGCCCGGTCGTTGAGCGCGCCGCCGCGGTAGTCGACCCAGTCGACGGTGACCACCGTCTCGGCGAGCCCGCGTTGCAGGACGAAGGCGTACTCCTTGAACTCCGACATGTCGGTGAACTTGGGGAACTTGCCGGTCTCCAGCAGCCGGGACCAGGCGTCCAGCAGCTCCATCCCGTGGTCCCAGTCCCGGGTGGACACGGCGTAGTCGTCCTCACCCGGGCCCATCGACGCGAGCATGCCGATGGTGAACGTCGTCTTGCCCGAGCCGGAGTGGCCGAGCATGGTCACCTTGACTGTGGGCGCGGTCATCCCCGTCACCACCCGGCGGCCAGGTCGGCGGTGGACGCCAGCACGGCTTGCGCCAGCTCGGTGACCTTCGACAACGCGGCCGACAGCGCGGCGCTGCCCGCACCGAACTCCGCGGGCCAGATCCGTTGCGCGTCGGGACCGCACAGGTTCTCGTAGTCCCGCGTGACGTACCTCTTCAGCGTCGCCTCGTCCCAGAACTGGGTCGCCGCCGCGGCGAGCACGATCGACACCGAGGCAGCCTCGGCCAGCAGCGCCTTCTCGATCTCGTCGACGGCCTGCTCGACGGCCTGCGTGAGGTCCGAGTAGAGCTCGTCGGCTGTCTTCGGAACCCCGCGGGTGACGTGGGAGACCACTGTGTCCGCCGCGACCCGCACGGCTTCGGCCGCCACGAACACCGCCCCGTCGGCGAACGGGTCCTGCCACGTGGCGCTGCCCGCGGCCGGTTTGCCGCCTTGGGCCGGCGGCGGTGTCCGCCTGGTGAAGTTGATCCGCTGGATGATCGGGCGGCCGACCCGCAGCAGCACGCTGCCGTACTCCTTGCGCAGCTGCCCGAGTTCACCGAAGGCGTGCGCCAGTCTGTGCGCCTGGCGGCTGGCCGCGAGCTTCTGCCAGTCGGCCGTCGCGCTCGGGCCGGTCGTCGAGACCAGGCCCAGCTCGGCCTGGAAGACGGCCGCGATGTCCGCGCGGAGCTGCTCGGTCGCGGCGTGCAGCGACGCGTCGATGCCGCCGAACGCCTCCGTGACCTTGGACCGCATCCGGCTGTACTCGTATTCGGTGGCCTCCAGCGGCTTCTGCTTGAAGTGCACGCCGCGCGCCGGTTGTTTCAGCCACTGCTCACGTGTCCCCGAACCCAGGCCCTTCTCCCGGACCCAGCGCCTGACCTCACCCGCCGCGCGGGTCACGGCGTCGGCCATCCGAGGGTCGGGCACGCCCTGATCCGCCGCCCCGGCCAGCGACTCCGCGAGTTCCTGGAGGTGTTCGCCGATCTGGTTGCACTTGGCGTCGGCCAGTTCGAGCAGCAGCCGTTTCTCGTCAGGCAGGCCGTGCAGCACGGTGGTGGCCCGCTCGAGTACTTCGCGTGTGAACGCGGTGAGCTGGTCCTGGAAGGCGAGGACTTCGGTGCGGACGTGGCCGAGCGCGTCGTGGTCCATGTGGGAGATGCGGTCGGCGAGGTGTTCGAGCACAGGTGCCATCAGCTGCCGTCGTACGTCGTTCTTGTCGTTCGCGCTCACCGCCGTGTGCCGGATCCCGTCGCCGAACGCCGCGAACTCCCTGCCCAGCGCCGCGACGGCGTTGTCGAAGTAGCGCCGGTTCTCGTCGCCGGGCGGGTAGTGGTTGTTGAGCACGCCGAACACGAAGTCCTCCAGCCGGACCCCGGCGCAGGCCGCGCGCGCCTGGTTCAACGGTTCCCAGTCCGCCTCGGTCATCTGGGCGGAGTTCGAGTCCGGCTTCTTGACCAACAGCAACAGGTCGACGTCGTTGCGCAGGCCTTCGGCGAAGTGGCGGTCGACGTCCAGCCCGGCCTCGTTGGTGCCGGGCAGGTCGACCAGACCGATCCTGGTCGAGCCGAGCGCCGGGAACTCCTTCCAGATGTGCACTTCCCGTACCGCGTGGTACGGCCGGTGGTGCTGCGGATCGTCCTTGCGCGGATAGGAGACGTACGGCCGCAGGTGCGTGATCGGGATCTGCTGGGACTGCGAACCGAGCTCACCGCGCCAGCTCGCGACCGACTCCTGCGCGATCCGGATCTTGCGGCGGAAACGTTCGTGCGGCACATCCTCGGAACCGAGTCCGGCGCCGGGCTTGTACTTGCGGCCGATGAATTCCTCGAGCGTGCCCGGTGCCGCGCCTTCACCCGCTTTGACGTGCAACGGCGCGAGGTAGTTCGACCGGAAAGAGTGCCATGTGTGGAACGTGACGCGTGTTTCCGCCGCACCCGGCCGGTTGAAGATCCGGCTGACCGCGGCGGTGGTGGAACTGTAGTCGGACGACGGGATGACGTCTTCGCGCAATCCGGTGATCGCCCGCAGCAAAGTGCTCTTCCCGGCCTTGGTGAGACCGACGACGCCCAGGTTGAGGCTGTCGCGGTGCACGCGGCGGTCGATGACGGCGACCCGCTGCCGCACGTCGTCGAGCATCTGCCGGAGCTCGCCCGCGCCATCGGGAAGAACACCGGCATTCCCCGCTTGCTGAGCCAGCTCGACGAAACCGGCGCCGATGTCGTCCAGCGCCGCGGAAATGCGCCGCACAACCGGTCGCCACGTCTGCCGCCCCAGCAAAGCGGCGTCGATCTTCTGCTCGATCAGATCATCGGTGGCCACCCGTAACCCCCACAGCCGCGATTCGAGTCCGTGTCACACGGAAAAAGTCGGCAGACGACGCCAGTCGTTAGCGGCACGCGGTCACGGAAACGTATCAGGGAAAGGAATTGCTGTTATGTGAATCGCGATCGGCGCACGACCGGTAGCGGAAATTTTCCACTGTAACGGGAGGTCGCCGGCATTCGATGAAATGCGCCCGGTGATCACGTTCGCGGCCGATGCGCCGCTACGGGTGCGATGGAGGGGCCTGGTTGGTACTAACGGAGGGTACCTGAACAGGTAACAGGCCACTACGGTCAGGTGTCGAGTGTTACCGCTCTACAGATGTCCGACCTGCCGGACACCCTGCTCTGTAGGAGGTTTGAAAAGACAATGTGGATTCGTCGTCTGTCCATGATCGCGGCCGCCGCCGTCATCTCGACGGTCGGTCTCGGGCTCGGGTCACCGGCCCAGGCCACGCAAGAGACCGAGCCGCAGGCCCAACCGTTCATCATCGGCGGCCGGGTCGTCACCACCCCTTACTCGTTCTTCGCGTCACTGCAACGAAGTGGCCGCCACTTCTGCGGCGCTTCGCTGATCGCCCCGCAGTGGCTCGTCACCGCGAAGCACTGCGTCCAGGGATCCACCGGCGGTGGCTTCACGGCACGGATCGGTTCGGTGAACACCGGATCCGGCGGTGAGGTCATCACGGCGGCCGGCGCCACCCTCGGCGAGAACGACATCGCCGTGGTGCGGCTGTCACGGGCCGCCACGTCGAAGCCGATCAGGATCGCGGCGAGCCACCCGCCGGTCGGTTCGGTCAACACGCTGATCGGCCACGGCCAGACCTGTGGCAACCCCGGCTGCAGCGGCCCGTCGCCGCAGTTGCGCGAAGTCGAGAGCACCAGGGTCGCGGACTCCAGGTGCACGGCCAGTTTCAAGCCGGGCAAGGAGATCTGCTTCCAGGGCGCGCCCGGTACCAGCGCGTGCTACGGCGACTCCGGTGGACCGTCCATCCTCAACGGTGAGCTGACCGGCGCCACCAGCCGTTCCGGCAACAACAGCTCCAACTGCCTCAACGGCCCCGGCCTCTACAACAGCGTTCCCGGCTACCGGGCCTGGATCAACCAGGTGACCGGTGGCGCGGTGGCCGCGTGGGAAGCGACGCTCTGACGGCTTCCCAGCACGGGCGTCCCGTGGCGGCACGGGACGCCCGTGCGCCGGTCAGGGAAGATTGACCGGGTGAACGAGCTGAGGGAGCTGATCGGGCTGCGCGCGGGAGTGCGCAGTGCGGTGTCCGGCGACGGTGAACTGTTTCTGGCGGCGTGGCCGCGCACCGGCTCCCTCGGCCGTGTCACGGAGGGCAAGCACGTTGCCGTACGGCGGCTCGCTGACGGGCCCGTGTCGGTCGACGAACTCGCCACGGTGATCGGCGACGATCAGGTGCTGAGGTCACTACTAGGACGCCTCGTCTCAGGACAATGGCTCTACCACACCGTTCTACGCGATGAGAGTCCTCAATACACAGTGCGGCCGAGGGGCGTCCGGCGGCCGTACCGGACAGGCGCGCTTCCGCACAACGTGATGTTGTCCCGGTTTGCCACACTGCGGCGAGACACCGACGGCATGGTGCTGTCCTCGCCGTTGTCCACCAGTGTTGTGCTGCTGCACAACGTCGAACTGATCGCAGGCATCGGAAAACCCGCGCCGGTGGGAAGTGCCGCCCACCGGCTGTCCGACGACCTGTGGCGTGCGCACTTCCTGGTCGACAGCGCGGACACCGAGGACAGCGAGCTCCGCCTGGCGCAGTGGAGCAGCCACGAGCTGACCTTCCACGACACCAGCCGGCGCGCCGGGAGCCCGGGGTTCGGAGCCACCGGGTGGGCGAACGGGCGGTTCGAACCTGTGCCCGCACGGCGGGAGCCCTTCGACGGCGAGACCGTCGCCTTGTCAGTACCCGACGAGATCCCGGTAACACTGGAAGATCGCCGCTCGGTGCGGGACTACGACGACGAGAACCCCATCACCGTCGAGCAACTGGGGCATTTCCTGTACCGGTCCGCGCACGTGCGGTCGGTGACCGCGGCGGGCACGTCGACACGGCCGAGCCCGTCCGGCGGAGGCCTGCACGAGTTGGAGATCTACCCGGTCACGCGGTCGGTGCCGGGACTCGGCGACGGCGTCCACCACTACGATCCGTTCGACCACAAGCTGGAAACCCTGCCCGGGTCAACACGTGTGCTGCTGGACCAAGCCGCCTTGGCGATGGGCAAGGACACCGCGCCCCAGGTGCTCCTGGTCATCACCGCGCGGTTCGGCCGGACGATGTGGAAATACCAGACGATGGCGTACGCGCTGACGCTGAAGAACGTCGGCGCACTGCAACAGACGATGTACCTCGTCGCCACCGCGATGGGCCTCGCGCCCTGCGCGATCGAAGCCGGGACATCGGACGTGTTCGCCGAGACCACCGGCATCGACCCGTTGACCGAGTCGCCGGTCGGCGAGTTCGCGCTCGGCAGCAGGGCGCGGAAGTCCTAACCGACGATCCGCCTGGCGCCGAAGTAGTCCCGGCCGCCGATCGACATCGGCCCGGATTTCACTGGTACGCCGTAGGTCGACGCGTGCACGATGTTGCCGTCGCCGATGTACATCGACACGTGGTGGATCGAACCCGCGCTGGTGCCGTAGAACAGCAGATCACCGGGCCGCAGCTGGTCCTTCGGAACCGAGCGGCCCGCGCCGAACTGGGCACGGCTGGTGCGCGGGAGCGAGATCCCCGCCTGGGCGTACGACCACAGCGTCAGACCGGAACAGTCGAACCCGCCCGGTTTCGTGCCGCCCCAGACGTACGCGTCGCCACGCCTGCTGAGGGCAGCCGACACCGCTCGTGCCGCCGCGTCCGCGGGCGCTCCCGTGGACGGAGGCGGGGGAGGGGTTTTCGGCGGTGCGGGAGTCTTGGGCGGGGTGGTGCGTGGCGTGGTCGGGGGCACCGGGTCCGGTGGCCCGGCCAGCTCGGCTTTCTGCGCCGCGGTGAGCTTGTCCAGGTCCGACTTGACCTTCGCGATCTTGGTGTCGAGTGCCGTTCGCCGGGCGGCGATCTCGTTGGTCAGCTTGACCGCCGCGTCACGCACTTCGGTCGCCGTGCGTTGGGCCCGTGACGCCTGGTTCTGCGCTTGCGCGGTCGCGGCCACGGCGTCGGCCATCTCACGCAGCGTCCTGTTGCTCTGCTCGGCCAGGATTCCCAATGCCGTTGCCCTGTCGAGGAAATCCCGCTCGGACCGGCCGGTCAGCAACGCCGCCATCTTGTCGAAGCGGGCGCCGCGGAATCTGGCGTTGCTCAGTTCGTCGACCTGGCCGCGGAACTGGGCTTGTTTGTCCTTCGCCGCGGCCTCGGCGCGCTGGGCCGCACCGAGCTCGGCGGTCGCCTTGTCGAGTTCGCCCTGCTTGGCGTCCTTGTCCTCGGTGGCCTGCAGGAAGTCCTGATGCAGCTTCTCGGCCTCGACGTTGAGCTCACGGTACTGCTCGACCGCGTCGGACTGGGTCGCGGGCTGGGCCGTCGCGGGCAACGCGGGCAGGGCCAGCAGAAGCGCGGAAACCGCGAGTAACCGTTTGAACCGCCGTAAGTGCATGTTCCAGGTACTCCTTGGTCGACCGCAGGATCACGAACAGGTTACGAACGGTTCTTGGTCAAGTCCACCACAGGGCATCGCGTGCATGTTCTCGCCACCACGCTTATCCGGCGCTTAACGCTGCGTCACTAACTTCTCGCTCTGTGCGTTCTGTCGAACACGCACTGGGATGGAGGGCGATTTCGTGAGGATCAGCCGAGGGGTGCCGGGACCGCTGCGCGCAACCGCGGTCACAGCCGGTGTGACGGCCGCTTTGGGGCTTTTCGCCTTTCCCGCGGCGGCAGGGGATTCCGGCATGGCCCCGGTTCCCCAGCAGGGGATCTCGTGGGCGCAGTGCGTCGCCGGGCCGCCGCCGCCCGGATGGCCGCAGGAGGAGTGGGACAAGCTCTGGGCAGGCATGGACTGCGCGACGGTGACCGTGCCGATGAACTACCGCAAGCCCGCGGACGGCAAGCTCAGCATCGCGATCAGCCGCCGCAAGGCCAAGGACCCGGCCAAACGGCAGGGCGTGTTGCTGCTCAACCCCGGCGGGCCCGGCGGTGACGGGCTGCTGATGCCCAGCTACCTGGAACCGGAGGCGATCGCCACCAGCTACGACCTGATCGGCTTCGACCCGCGCGGTGTCGGCCGTTCCACCCAGCTGCTGTGTGAGGTGGGGTACTGGGAACCGCCGCGGACCAGGCCGACGGATGACCAGTTCGCCCCGATCACAGCGGCGGCGCGGGAGCGGGAGGCTGCCTGCCAGCGTGCGGGCGGTGGCCTGCGACCGTTCGTGAACACGGCCAACGCCGCCAGGGACATGGACGTGATCCGGGAGGCGCTGGGCGAGAAGAAGATCAACTATCTGGGCTTCTCCTACGGCACGTACCTGGGCGCGGTGTACGGCAGTTTGTTCCCCGGCAAGCTCAACCGCAGCGTGCTCGACTCGTCGATGCACCCGGACTGGCTCTACTACGAGCAGTCCAAGCAACAGTCAGTGGCGGCGAAACAAAGCGTCGACGCGTGGGTGAAGTGGGTGGCCGAGCGGGACAAGACCTACCACCTGGGCAGTTCGGCCGCGCAGGTGAACGCCGCACTCGACGAGATGGGCACGCGACTGGCCGCCCAACCGATCCCGTGGCCGGACAACCCCGACTTCCCCCGGATCGACCGCAACACGTTCGACCAGCTGCTGGGGTTCTGGGCCGCGCCACGGCCCAACTGGGCACTGCTGGCCGAACTCGTCGTCAAGATCAAGGAGTCCATCGGCGGGACGCTGCCCGCGGACGCGGGCAAGGCGATGGCCGCGCTCGGCAAGGCCCTGATCCCCGAGACGTTCAACGACACCTTCCCCACGGTGACCTGTGAGGCCGACTGGCCCGCGGACCTGAACGTCTACTACGAGCAGATGCGGCTGTTCCGCGAGCGGTACCCGTACGGCCGGGGCGCGAACGCTGCCGAACCGACCGAGTGCACGTTCCGGTCGTTCACCCCGCCGGAGCGGCTCGCCGACCTCAAGCGCAAGGGATACCCGACCGGTCTCGTCATCCAGGCCGAGTTCGACCCCGCCACGCAGTACGACGGCGGCCCGGCGATGGCGGCGAAGCTCAACGACAACCTCATCTCGATCTCCGACGAGGGCTCGCACGGCATCTACGGCCGCAACGCGTGCGCCACCGAGAAGATCAACAGCTACCTGATCGGCGGTGTCCTGCCCGGCTCACGGACCACCTGTGCCGGTGCGCCGAGGCCGGACGTGCCGGCCGGCGGCGTGGCGGCCCAATCCGGGCGCTCACTCGAGCAACGCGCCGTTGAGCTGATCAAGATCCACAAGCTCGACCGCACGTTCTGACTCGACACAGGACATGCGCCCCGACGGCGGTCGGGGCGCATGCGCCGTGCGGCACCGGGCAGTAGCATCGCTGGCTCATGGAGTTGAGGCAGTTGGAGCACTTCCTCGCGGTGGCCGGCGAGGGAAGCTTCACGGTGGCGGCGCAGCGGACTCACATCGTGCAATCGGCGTTGAGTTCCTCGATCCGCAAGCTCGAGAACGAACTGGGCGCGCAACTGTTCGAACGGACCACCCGCCGCGTGATCCTCACCGAGGCGGGCCGTGCGCTGCTGCCGATCGCGCACCGGCTCGTGGCCGACATCGACGTGGCACGAGGCGCGGTGTCGGAAGTCGCGGGCCTGACGCGGGGCGCGGTGTCCGTCGGCACGATCCAGACGCTGACGGTCGTCGACCTGCCGCGTGAGCTCGGCGTGTTCCGGTCGCGGTATCCGGGGATCCGGATCCACGTCCGTGACGGCCGGGTCGCCGATCTCACCGCGGCGGTGACCGGCGGCGAACTGGACCTGGCGTACCTGGCCGCCGACGGGCCGCTGCCGGGAGACCTGGCGTGTTTCGCCCAGTGGAGCCAGCTCCTGGTCCTGGTCACGTATCCGGGACACCGGCTGGCCAACCGGCGCCGCGTCCCGTTCGCGCAGATCGACGACGAACCGTTCGTGGACTACACCGGCAGCGTCATGCAGGAGATGGTCCGCCGCCGGTTCGCCGCCGCCGGGCTGCGCCACAATCCCGTCTGCGCGGCCACCCACGTCCCGCTGCTGGTGGACCTGGTCGCGGCCGGGCTCGGCGTCACGATCGTCCCGCAGTCGGTGGCGCAACGAGCGGGCCTGCCCTTCGCCGAGATCGACGACGCCGACTTCGAGCGGGTGATCTACCTGGCCGGGCGGCAGCCGGAACCGGTGAACCCGGCGGCACGCGCGCTGCTGGAGCACCTCACCGGACGCGGTCTCCACGGCCCGCCGCCGGCGCAGTGACCGGCGCGAAAAGAAGACCGAAGCCGGCGAGCGCGAGCGCCATGGCGGGCAACGGCTGCCCGAAGATCCCGAAGAGGAACGCGAGAGCGAACGCGCGCACCGCGATCTTCCGCAGTACCCGGGCGGCGTCAGAACCCATGCGCTGAGTATCCGCCCGGCACGCACCGGTTTGTCCAACACTTCGTTCCGCTGCCACTCAGCGCCGGAATCGCTGAATCCCCGCGTGTCAGGGCTTCAGGACCGCCGGGAGGCGTTCGTAGCCGCGCAGGATCCTGGTGGCACGCCTGGTCGCGCCCGGCAGCAACCGCAGGTTCGGGTACCGGTCGAAGAGAGTCCGCAAGCCCACTTCGCCTTCCATCCGGGCGAGTGCGGCGCCGAGGCAGTAGTGGCGTCCCGCGGAGAACGAGACGTGGTCACGGGCGTTGGGGCGGGTCACGTCGAACCGCGCGGGATCCTCGAACACATCGGCATCACGGTTGGCCGCGGCCAGGACCCCGACAACCACCGCGTCTTTCGGTACCCGCACGCCTGCCACGGTGGTGTGGCGCAAGCTCGTCCGCGCGGTCAGCAGGACGGGCGGGTCGACCCGGAGGGCCTCGTCGACGGCGTTCGGCCAGTGCGCCGGGTCCTGCCGGAGCACCTCCAGCTGCCCGGGGTTGTCGTGCAGGAGCGTGATGCCGTTGCCGAGCAGGTTCACGGTCGTCTCGAACCCGGCCGCGAGCACGAGCCCAGCGGTGGCCTTGAGTTCGATGTCGGTGAGACCGACGCCGTCCTCCCGTGCGGCGGCCAGCTGGCTCAGCAGGTTGTCGCCGGGGTTGGCCCGCAGGTGGTCCAGATGTTCCGCGAGCCAACGGTCGAACGCCGCGAGCGCCGCGTCAACCGTGCGGAACTGCCGCCACGACAAACCCATGTCGAGACTCGGCGCGGCGGCCGTACCCAGCTCCAGCACACGCCGCCGCTGCTCAGGCGGTACACCGAGGATTTCCGCGATCACGGTCACGGGCAGCAGGCTGCAGTAGGTCTCGACGAGGTCGACCGGCCGGTCGGCCTCGATCGTGTCGAGCAGTTCGTGGGCGATCTGCTCGGTGCGTGCACGCAGGTTCTCCACCGCCCGCACCGTGAACACGCGTGTGACGAGCTTGCGGTACCGCGTGTGGTCGGGCGGTTCGGTCACCAGCAGGGACGGTGGCGCCACCGGATGCAGGTAGTCGGAAGCCGACCAGCGCAGCACCCGGGAGATCAGCCTGTCGTCCGGCGCGCCGACGCCGCTGCGGAAGTCGTTGCTGGTGAGCAGTTGCCTGACGGCCGGGTGGGCGGCGGTGAGATGGGCGAAGCCGGCCTTGTGCACCGGGCCGCTGCGGCGGATATCGTCGAACAGCTCGTGCAACGCGGTGGTCGGCAACCGATCGGAGTCGGTGACCAGCCGGGCCTGGAGGTCACCGCGGCGTGCCGCGACGCGCAGGACGGTGCGGGGCAGCGCGTGGCCGATTCCCCAGCGCACGACCGGCTTGGCACGTGCCACAAGGCCCTCTGAGGGCCGCTTCACCGTCGTCACGACACGTCCTCTCGATGGTACTGGCGTGTACCACGACCATACCCGGGGAACGCCGCCACGGCTGCGGCCGTCGTGCTGACCCGATCGACTGCGAGGCAGCCCGCCACGGAAACCACGTACCATGGTTTGAATGGTTACCCGGATGGCGCCGCGGGTCCGGCCGCCTTGGCAGGAAGGCCATTTCGTCGGCGGCCACCCGGTCCTGGACCTCACCAACACCGTCTTCAGCCGTACGCGACCGGTCGAGGACGGCGAGCTGCTGAAAACCGCCTCGGACGTGCTGACGTGGTGCGCGTCGGCCCGATTGTTCGACGAGATCCCGTCGGTGGCTTCGGCGCACGGCCTCGCAACAGACGTGCGGATCGTCCGTGAACAAGTGTGGGCCGTGTTCGAAGCGGTCGCGCGTGGTGAGGAAGTCCCAGCCGAATCCCTCGGTGCGCTTATGGAACGCGCCGGGACGGGGGTACGGGCGGGCAGTGTGCGACAGGCCGGTGCCGCCCTCGACAGCGTCACCGCGGACTGGACGGAGCCGGATGCGGTTCCGGCGGTCTTGTCGCTGATGGCGGTGCACGCGTTGTTCACGCTTCCGGCGGACCGGATCAGGGCGTGCGGGCGGTGCGGGTGGCTGTTCCTGGATTCGTCACGAGGTGGCCGCCGCCGCTGGTGCAGCATGAGCACGTGCGGCAACCGCGAGAAGGCCAGCAGGCACCGTCAGGTCAGTCCGCCCTGAGCGTGCGCCGCACGATCGGCCGGTCCTCGCGTGGCCGGGCGACCTCGGAGAACCCGGCATCGACGAACGCGCTGGCGATTCCGGTCATCGCCGTGTCGGCGCCCGCGCGTTTGCCTTCGCGAGGTTCGATCGGGTAGCCCTCGGCCGTTGTGTAACCCGCCGACGCCGCGTAGCCGCACACCACTTGGAGAATGCCGGTCAGCAGTCCGCGACCGCGGTGCTTCTTGTGCACGTAGACGCACGTGATCGCACAGACTGGTTCGTCGTCGACAGCCTTCAGCAACGACGAGCGTTCGAGCCGCGCGAACTCCGCACGCGGCCCCAGCGCGCACCACGCCACCGGATCGTCGTCCTGGTAGACCATCACACCCGGCGCCTGGTCACGCCGGGCGAGGCGTTTCATCGCCTTCTTGTTCCCGTCGCCCTTGCCGGTCATCCATTCGTCGATGGACAGCCGCCAGTGCATGCACCAGCACCCCCGCGCGCCTCCGTTGGCTCCGAGTACGGCCTCGAAGTCGCTCCAGGTCTCGTCGGACAGTTCCCTGACAGCGAGAGTCGTCGTAGTGGGCATCGCTGGACCTCCGGCAGTCGAGTAACCTGCTTACGGCTGGATACAGGTTACTACGGTTGCCCGGCGGTCGCTGGACGCGCGCCGCGCAGGAGGAAGCGCTGGATCTTGCCGCTGGGTGTCCTGGGCAGCTCAGGACGGAAGTGGATCCTCCTGGGGTACGCGTGCGCGGCGAAGCGCTGCTTGACGAGCCGCTGGAGTTCGGCGGCGAGGTCGTCGGTGGGGGAGACGCCCGGCTGGAGCACCACATGGGCGACGACCACTTCACCGCGCAACGCGTCGGGCTCACCGACGACCGCGGCCTCGGCGACCCCGTCGTGCTGGAGCAACACGCTTTCCACCTCGAACGGCCCGATCCGGTACCCGGCCATGAGGATCACGTCGTCATCCCGTGATGCGAAGAAGACATAGCCGTCGTCGTCCATGCTCGCGGTGTCGCCGGTGAGGTACCAGCGCCCGTCCGTGGAGAACCGCTCGGCCGTTCGCTCAGGGGCGTCCCGATATCCCGTGAACCACATCAGCGGACTGGCGGTGAGGTCGACAGCCAGCCGCCCGGACTCCCCGGCGGGTGCGACCTCGTCGGCGTCGGACCGCAGCACCTCCATCCGCCAGCCCGGCAGCGCCCGTCCCATGCAACCGGGCTTGATGTCGCTCACGAGGTCGGCGTGCCACGCGTTGGCGACCGTCATGCCCAGTTCTGTCTGTCCATAGTGGTCACGTACTGGCGTGCCGAGCGTGCGTTCGGCCCACGTCACGACATCCGGGTTGAGCGGTTCACCCGCCGACGAACAACGACGCAACGCAAGGTCGGCGGGGACCGGACCCTCAGCGTTGCGCAGCGCGCGGTAGGCAGTGGGCCCGGCAGTGAAATTCGTGACGCCGAACGTGGACAGCACCTGATACGTCAGCTCGGGCGAGAACCCCGCGTGCAGCAGCAGACTGCGTCGGCCGAGCGCGAGCGGCCCGATGATGGCGTAGTACAAGCCATAGGCCCAGCCCGGGTCCGCGGCGTTCCAGAAGACATCGGCTGGCCGGTGGTCGAGCCCGTACTCCTGGTACATCCGCATCGACGCGATGGCCCGCAACGGAATCGGCACGCCCTTCGGCGCGCCTGTCGTACCGGAGGTGAACAGCTCGATGATGGTGCCGTCGCCGCCTGCCGCGACCGGTGCGGCCGGATCAGCCGCGGTGGGCGGTTCACCAGTGGTGATCACGCGCCAGGTCGGTTCGGCCCGGACCGCGTCGAGCTTGTGCCGTTGGCCGGGGTCGGCGACCACGATCTTCGTGTCGTTGCCGGCGATCCTCGTCGCGATCGCGGGCGGGGCGAACGCGGTGAACAACGGGACGTGCACCGCGCCCAGGCGCCAAATCGCGAGCAACGTGACCACGAGATCGGCGGACTTGCCCATCAGCGTGGCCACCCGGTCACCACGGCCGACCCCGAGCGCGGCGAACGCCGAGGCGAGCCTGCCCGACCGGTCACCGAGTTCGCCGAAGGTGAGATCCTGACCGGTGAGGTCCGGCTGGATCACGGTGAACGCGACCGCGTCCGACGGGTGCCGCAGGCACAGCAGGTCGGCTGTGCTCGCCTGGCGATCACCGTGAACCGCCAGCAGATCCGCGACACGCTGCGCTGCGCTCGTCATCTGTGCTCCCTGTTCGGCAGGTCGGGCGTGACTGCCTACCAGGTTCTCGCGCGGCCGGGGCGTTTGCTACCTCTCCGGTGCCGGGTCGGCCGGGATCAGCGCCGCTGCTCGGCGCTGTGCGGCTGCGCCGTGCCGGCGTCGACCTGCCGCTGGAGTTCGTCGATCCGAGCCTGCAGCCGCGCGAGGGTCTCCGGCGGGACAGCGGCGGCGGCCTCCGGTCCGGGCGTGCGGGAAGCCGTGGTCTCGGCCTTGAGGATGCGCATCGACCGGCCGAGCGACCGCGCCATGTCCGGCAACTTCTTGGTGCCGAACAACAGCACGACCACGACAGCGATGATGAGCAGCTCCGTGGCGCCAAGGTTGCCCACAGTGACCTCCAGAGTCGTCGGCACCTGCTGCCACGGTACCCCGCGGGCCGGCCGGGGCGAATCGGCCTGTCCTGGCCACTTTGCCCGAAATACCTGTGTGCCAGAGGTTCCGGGATGTGCCGGGTGCCCGCTGTGGCCCGATGACCTGATCTCCGGCCCGCTGGACGTGCGCGACCAAGCTGATGGCGGAGAGTGACCGGGTCTCGGGCAGCGTGCGGTGATTGAACCGGCGCGGAGCGGGTATCAGGGACACACGGAGTGACCGCGCGGCATTCGACGGGAGGTGACGGCTGCCACTGTGCAGACTTTTCTGCCGTATCCAGGCTTCCACGCCACCGCGGCTGTGCTCGACCCGCGTCGGCTGGGCAAACAACGGGTCGAGACGATCCAGGTGCTGCGAGCCCTCACCGTCCCCGGATACGGCTGGCGGCACCACCCGGCCGCGACGATGTGGGCAGGCTACGAAGAAGCCCTCGTCAGGTACGGAATGGACATTTGCCAGGCGTGGTGCGCCACCGGTCGCCGGGACACCTGCCAGGACACGCTCCTGGCGGACCTCCGGCACGCCACGGGACTGCACCACGTACGGACCCAGTCCGAACTGGCCGACGACGGCGAACTGCCACCCTGGCTCGGTGACAAGGCGTTCCACGACAGTCACCGATCCGCGCTCGTCCGCAAGGACGCGGCCCACTACCGCCCGCATTTCCCATCCGTGCCGGACGACCTGCCGTACGTGTGGCCGTCGTCGGACCGGCCCCGCAGGGACGCGTCAACCCGCCAGAGCTGACAACGGCCCCTCAGCCGACGCCGACCGCCTGCCGCCCGGGTTCGATCACGGCCACGACACGTGCGTGCTCCCGCGGATAGGGAGAGCCGGTGTACTTGGTGGCCAGCCGGTCGATGATCTCCCAGGCCGCGTCGCCTTCGATCCAATCGACGACCCGTCCCCGGATCACCACGGGTTCGAACGGGTTGTCGGCGGGCGCGATGGACAACGCCATCCGGGGATCACGCCGCAAGTTGCGCGCCTTGCGCATGCCTGGGCCGGTGAAGAACACGATCCGGTCGCCGTGCGCGCCGACGTACACGGGCGTGTTGTGCGGCGAACCGTCCGGCAGGACAGTCGCGAGGTGGGCGATCGAGGTGCCGTCGAGTACACGGCGCACTTTGGGGTCGAGCATGACGGGTGTGCTCCTTCAGCGAGGGTTGTCGGCGCGCCAGGCGACGTAGTCGGTGACGGCCGCGGCGATGTCGTAGGACGGCGTGAAGCCGGTGTCTTTCGTGAGCCGGGTGATGTCGAGGTAGGAGTTGCCGCCGGGGCCGTGCTGCCGTCCAGGCAACAGGTCGAGCTTCGCGCCGGGAACGACCGATCGCACGGCGGCGGCGAACTCGCGGTTGGTGAACGGCTGTCCACTGGAGACGTTGTATGTGTCGTGCCGCAAAGTCGATGTGGTCATCAGCAGGGCGATCGCGTGTCCGGCGTCGGGCGCGTAGCAGCAGTCGCCGCCGTCCTCGGCGTACAGCTGCCGAGGTTGCTCGCCGCGCAGCGCGGCGCTGATGTACGGCGGGATATGGAAGAACGGTGACTCGGGGTCGACAAGCGGGCCCCAGATGGTCCCGATCCGCAGCACGACCGGCTGGACGCCGCTGCCCCGCAGGCTGTGCGTGGTCAGTGGTTCGACGGCCTTCTTGAACGCGACGATCAGGTGCGGCAGATCGGCGGTGGGCAGTGCGAGTTCCTCGTGCCACGGGATCTCGTGTTGTCCGATGTAGACGCCGAGGCTGCCCGCGACGGCGAATCTGCCGACACCCCAAGCGCGTGCCGCGTCCAGCGCGTTGAGCAGGCCGGTCGTGTCCGTGCGGAAGTACTCGACCGGGTCGTCGCCGGGGATGCTGCCGGCGAGGTGGACGATGCCGCTGATGTCGTGCCGATCAGCCAAAGCAAGGAAAGCGTCCCGGTCGGTCACGTCCACCTGTTCGACAGCGACCCGGCCGGCGAGGAACGACGGGACGTCAGTGCGGCGGTGCGCGGTGACCACCACCTCCTGGCCGAGATCGACCAGCGCGCGGGCGGTGTGCGCGCCGATCATGCCGAGCCCACCGGTGACCAGGATCATCGGACCACCTCGAAGTGCAGGTGGGTCACGCCGGGGGCCGGGGTGGCGCCCAGCAGCCGCAGTCGCACGTGTCCCGGCAACTGCTGGAAGTACGGACGGCCGCCGCCCACCAGGACGGGCACCTGGTGCAGGACGATCTCGTCGATGAGTCCCGCTTGGAGCGCCTCGGTGACCATGCCACCGCCTTGCAGGGCGACATCCTTGTCCCCGGCCAGTTCCTGGGCCGCCGCGATGGCGTCCTTGATCCCCGTGGTGACGAGCGTCTGGCGCGCGGACTGCTCGGCCCGCGGCGCGGGCCGGTGGCTGAGCACCACCAGCGGTGCTGTCGGATGCGGGCCGCCGCCACCGAATTCCTCGGAGTCGTCATAGGTTTTGCGTCCAGCCACGATCGCGCCCACCCGGGCGGCGAGGGCGTCGAAGACACGGGCGCTGGGCTCACTGAGCCTGAACCCGTCTAATGACTTGCTCGGCGTGTCGCCGTCGAAGTACCAGTCGAAAAGGAAACCGGCGTCGCCGAGCCCGCTCCCGGGTGCCGTGCCGCGGCCGGCGATGTAGCCGTCGACTGAGACAGCCAGAGCACTGAAAACCTTGTTCATGTCCTAGTCCCTTCTTGTGGTGCCACCGATTTCCATGACTCCGGTGCGGCCGTCGGCGAGTGTCACCTCGCGCACGGGCGGCCAGCCTTGCTCACGTGCGTAGCTCGCGACCATCGCGGCAAGCGCGGCTCCCGCGCCGTCTCCGCCGACCAGCAGCTGCCGCGGGTCGGCACCGAGGCTCGCGGCGTGCGCGGCCGACCACTCCAGCACTTCCCGCGCCGCCGGGAACTCCCGCAACCCGGCCGCGAC
Source organism: Kibdelosporangium phytohabitans (assembly GCF_001302585.1). Lineage (GTDB taxonomy): Bacteria > Actinomycetota > Actinomycetes > Mycobacteriales > Pseudonocardiaceae > Kibdelosporangium > Kibdelosporangium phytohabitans. The sequence goes on from NZ_CP012752.1 coordinate 5,355,086, forward strand.
CACGACGACTCCGCTTCGTTCCGCCAGGTCGCTCCCGGAGCTGTTGTCGGTGAACCACACCAGCAACGGCGGTGCGGTCACCTGTCCGGCTGGCCAGTGGACCCTTGTCACCCCGCCGCGCAGGTGCAGCCGGGCGACCCGATGACCCGCTCCTTCAGCCATGGCCAACCCTGTCACGGCGGTCGCGCGGAAGGGAAAGTCCGATCTTGCATCACCGTGTTGCGCAGATCGAATGACCACCGCACGGCTGTTGCTGGATACTCGGTCCATGTCCGAGCACCCCGCCGAGCTCCGGTCGGTGAACCTGCCGTCGGCCGCGGACGCGATCGAGCTCAAGCACCTGCGTGCGTTCGTCGCGGTGGCCGACGAGCTCAACTTCGGCAGGGCAGCGGCCCGGCTGTACGTGTCGCAGTCCGCGCTCAGCAGGCAGATCCAGGCGCTGGAACGGTTGATCGGCTGCCCGCTGCTGCTGCGGTCGACCCATCGCGTGGAGCTGACGCTCGCCGGTGAGGCACTGCTCGGCGCGGCGGGGCCGTTGCTGGCCGACCTCAACGACGCGATCACCCTCACCCGTGCGGCAGGCGGTGAGGTGAGCACGCGGCTCGCGCAACTGTGGAACGCGGTCCTGCACGACGGTCATGCCGGCGTGGCACAGTTGCGCGAGGCGTACGAGGCACTCAACGCGCAGTTCCCAGTCCCCGAAGCAACCAAGGTACGCCCGGTGCAAGCCGGGGGAGTGTCCGCTTTGACCGTCTCAGCCGGAACGGACACCCTGCCGGACTTCCTGCACCTGCACGGCGGCGGGCTGATCGCGGGTTCGGCCTTCGGCTACCGGCCGCTGGCCGGAGCGCTCGCGGCGGCGACCGGTGCGACTGTGCTGCTGCCGGACTACCGTCTCGCGCCGGAACACCCCTTCCCAGCCGGGCTCGACGACGCGGTGGCTGCCTACCGCTGGCTGCTCGACCAAGGCGCGGACCCCGGGAAGCTGACCGTGGGCGGCGACTCGGCAGGCGGCGGGCTCGCGGTGTCCCTGCTGCTCCGGCTGGAACAGCAGGGCCTGCCCCGCCCGGCCCGCGCGGTGCTGCTGTGCCCGTCGGTGAACGTCGTGGCCGCACCGCAGGACACTCCCGTCGCCCGCTGGCTTTCGCTCTACAGCGGTGCTCACCCGCGAACGGACCCGCTGCTGAGCATCCTGGAAGCCGACCTGTCAGGCCTGCCGCCGACGCTCGTCCAAACCGGCACAGGCGACGTGATCCTGCACGAAACGCGCCGCTTCGTCGACCGCGCCACCGAACACGGCGCGAACGTCCAACTGGACCTCTACCCGGTGAGCACGCACGTGTTCCACTTGTTCTGGTCGTTCCTGCCGGAAGCCGCGGACGCACTCGAACAGATCGGCCGGTTCCTCGGCTCGACGGACACCACCGCCGCGGCGGAAGCGGGCTGACACGTCTCGTCGCTAGGATTTCGCTGCATGAGGGGAATCTGGGGACTGGTCGCCGTCGTGCTCGCGCTGTGTGTGGGTTGTTCCACCGTCGACGGGACGGCCGTGCCGCCGTCCGCATCGAACCACCCGGCGTTGGTCAAACCGGTCGAGGTGCGGCGGGTGGTGGAGACGGCGCCCGACATCAAGCTGCGGGACAACGCCGGTGAGGAGTACACGCTGGGGCCGGTCGAGATGCGGCTCGAGCAGTTCACCAGGGCGTACATCCAGTTCAGCCCCGAAGGCGGCGGCTACATGATCAACCTGGAACTGCCCGGCGACCTCGCGGCCAAGTTCGGTGAGCTGACCACGGCCAACGTCGACAAGCGCCTGGCCATGATCGTGGACAACACTGTCGTGTTCGCGCCGACGGTCACCAGTCCGATCGTCGGCGGGAAGGTCCAGATCCAGCAGAACTACACCCAGCAGCAGGCCAAGGACCTGCTCGACGCGATCGGCGGCGAACGGTGACGCCGTGTGCCGGGGGCTGGTGAGCCCCCGGCACACGCCGCGGTCATCGAACCTGTCGTCGGCCGTACGCGCCCGCGGCCACCGCCACACCCGCCGCCGCGATCACGACCTGGATCAAGACCTCGATCCAGTCGATTCCGGACGTGTCGCCGACGCCCAGCGCGTTGGCGATGAAGGTGCCGATCAGGGCGGCGACGATACCGATCACGATCGTCAGCCAGATCGGGATGGACTGCTTGCCGGGGACGACCAGTCGTCCCAGTGCGCCGATGATGAGGCCCACGATGAGGGCGCTGATGATGCCGCCGACGGTCATGACTGCTCCTCGCTCCTGGAGGGCCCACTACCCGGGCCTCGCTGACCTGGGGGTACCCGCTGCGCGTCGCGGACATGTGCGGCGATGATCACGTGCGATGCTCTACACCCGATCGAGCGATGATTTCCCGACACGAGAGACGTCCAACTGTCATGGCGACTACCCACGTACTCGAGACCCCCGAGGTCGACCTCACCTACGACCTGCACGGCCCCGTGCCGGCCGCGGACGGGCGCCCGCTGCTGTTCATGATCGGCCAGCCGATGGAGGCCAACGGCTTCACCACGCTGGCGTCGTACTTCCCCGACCGCACTGTGGTCACCTACGACCCGCGAGGCCTCGGGCGCAGCAGCACACGCAGGGACGGCAAGACCGACCTCGTACCCGCGGTGCAGGCGCAGGACGTGCACGCGTTGATCGAGGCGCTCGGTGCCGGTCCCGTCGAGATGTTCGCCAGCAGCGGGGGAGCGGTCACCGCGCTCGCGCTCGTCACGGCGTACCCGGGTGACGTGACCACGCTCGTGGCCCACGAGCCGCCGATCATCTCGGTGCTGCCGGACGCCGCGGCCACCACGCGGGCCCGTGACATCTTCATGGCCGCGTACCAGGCCAAGGGCCAGGGCGCCGGAATGGCCAGCTTCCTCGCCATGACCATGTGGCAGGGCGAGTTCACCACCGAGTACTTCGACCAGCCCCCGGCGGATCCCGCCGCCTTCGGCATGCCCGTCGAGGACGACGGCAAGCGCGACGACCCGCTGCTGTCCGACCGGTCGCTGGCGGTCACGGAGTACGTCGTGGACGCCGAGGCGTTGAAGGCCACGCCTACTCGCGTGGTGATCGCGGTCGGCGAGGAGACAGGCAACACGTTCACCGCGCGCACCGCCAGGTCCACCGCTGAGCTGCTCGGGCAGGAAGCCGCTGTCTTCCCGAGCCACCACGGCGGTTTCCTGGGCGGCGAGTTCGGTTACGCCGGACAGCCCGAGGCCTTCGCGGCGCGGCTGCGTGAAGTGCTCGACGGCGGCTGACAGCACGTCCCGATTGGCCCGGTCACCGCCGGGCCCACCCTTGACGCTGTGAGTCTATCTACGCAACTATGCAGGTAGACGACGTGAAGGGTGGTCCTGCGATGCGTACAGCGACGACCGTCGAGGTCTCCGGTGACTGGCACGCGCAGGCCGGCTTCGTCGTCGAGGCCGAGAAGCTGGGTCTGGACGTGTGCTTCGTGGCCGAGGCCTGGGGCTCCGACGCCCCGTCGGTCCTCGGCTACCTCGCGGCCAGGACCGAACGGCTGCTGCTCGGCTCCGGGATCATCCAGCTCGGCACCCGCTCCCCGGTCGCTGTCGCCCAGACGGCGATCACGCTGTCGAACCTGTCCGGCGGCCGGTTCCTGCTCGGTCTCGGCGCGTCGGGACCGCAGGTGGTGGAAGGCCTGCACGGCGTGCCGTTCGCCAAGCCGCTGACCCGGATGCGCGAGACGGTGGAGATCGTCCGGCAGGTGTTCGACGGCGGCAAGATCGCGTACTCGGGCGAGGCGTTCCGGATTCCCCTGCCCGGCGGGGGCGCCAAACCGATGCGGCTGTCCACGCGCCCGGCCCACGACATCCCGATCTACCTGGCCACGTTGTCGCCCGCGATGCTCCGGCTGACCGGGCGGGTCGCCGACGGCTGGCTCGGCACCAGCTTCGTGCCGGAAGGTGCGGCGGAGGCCTACTTCAAGCACATCGACGACGGCATCGCCGACAGCGGCCGGGTCCGTGCGGACGTGGACATCTGCCAGGGCGCCGAAGTGGCGTTCGCGCCGGACGAGGACGCGTTGCGCGTGATGGTGGCGGGCCGCAAGAAGGAGCTGGCGTTCAGTCTCGGCGGGATGGGCTCCTCGTCGGCGAACTTCTACAACCAGGCCTACAGCAGGCAGGGCTGGGCGGACGTGGCCGCCGAGGTCAAGCAGCGCTGGCAGGCGGGCGACCGGGACGGCGCCGCCGGGCTGGTCACCGACGAGATGGTGCTGGGCACGACCCTGATCGGGACCGAACAGATGGTCCGCGACCGGCTGCGTGTGTGGCGTGCCGCGGGGGTGGACACTGTCCGGTTGTACCCGGCGGGCCAGACGCCCGGCGAACGGCTCGGCACGCTCGCCAAAGCGATCGAGATGGTCAAGGAGACACCGTGAAACGGAGTTCGTTGGGCAGGTGGCCGTGTTCCATCGCGCGGACCATGGACCTGCTCGGGGACTGGTGGACGCCGTTGGTGCTGCGTGAGGCGTTCTACGGCATCCGCCGGTTCGACGACTTCCAGCACGGGCTCGGCATCGCCCGCAACACCCTCACCGACCGGCTGACCAGGCTGGTCGCCGAGGGACTGCTGGAAAAGCAGGCTTATCAGGAAAAACCGACGCGCTACGACTACGTGCTGACCGAGAAGGGCCGGGACTTCTTCGGGGTGCTCGCCGCCATGACCCAATGGGGTGACCGCTGGTTGTCCAGTGTGGATGGTCCGCCGGTGACGATGCGGCACAAGGGGTGCGGGCAGGACGCGCACGCCGACGTGGTCTGCTCGGCGTGTGGCGAAATCCTGTCATCGGATGACGTGACGATGCGGCTGGGGCCCGGCTATCCCGAACGGCTCAAGGCGCTGCCGGAGGTCCGGCGGCGGTTCGCGCAGGCTTGACGAACGAAAGGACGAGGCGGCGATGGAGTGGACCGGCGCGCGCTACGCGGACAAGCCGACGGTCGAGGTGCGGACGTGGATCGACGCGACACCCGATCGGGTGTGGGCGATCGTGTCCGACGTCGAGCGGATGGCAGGCATGAGCACCGAACTGCAGTCGGTGGAGTGGCTCGACGGCGTCACCGCGCCCGCGGTCGGGCGCAAGTTCCTCGGCCGCAGCAGGCACGAGTCGTTCGGTGAGTGGTCGACCACGTCCGAGGTGGTCGACTGCGAGCCGGGCCGGGTGTTCGGCTGGGCCGTCGGCGACGCCGCCGAACCGTCGGCCATCTGGCGCTTTGTCCTGCGGCCCAAGGACGACGGCACCGAGCTGACCCAGTGGATGCAGCTGGGGCCCGGCCGGTCGGGGCTGTCCTTCGCGATCGATCGCATGCCGGACAAGGAACAGAAGATCGTGTTCGTCCGGCTGCGCGAGTTCGAACGCAACATGACCGCGACGCTCGCGCACATCAAGGGCGCCGCCGAGCAACGGTGACCGGGCCGGGGCACCCCTCGAACAGCCTAACGTTCGTGGTACGCCGAAAGGCGAACACCGGCATCCGAAGATCACTTGTGGACAGTGCACTACTGGCGGTCCATTGTGAACCACCCGTTAGTGCGGGCCGGGCCCCCGGGTGGCGGATCGCTGCCGGCGGGCACCGGCTGCAAGGCTCGGTGGACGACGGCGCGAAACCGCGAGCCTTGTAGAGGAGCCACCCGGATGACCACTGTCCAGCCCGCAGCCGGACCCGTACTGCGCAGCGACTACCAGCGTTCCATCGCCGCGTACTGGAACGCAGAGAAGGATCCGGTCAACATCAAACTGGGCGATGTGGACGGGCTCTACCACCACCACTACGGCATCGGCGACTACGACGAGTCGGTGCTGCGGGCGGGTGACCAGGCTGTCATCGAGGAGATGCACAGGCTGGAGACCGCGCAGGCCAACGTCCTGCTCGACCACCTCGGCGACATCCGCCCGGCCGACCGGTTGATGGACGCGGGCTCTGGCCGCGGCGGCTCGAGCATCATGGCCAACCAGCGGTTCGGCTGCCAGGTCGACGGCGTGAGCATCTCCGAGCAGCAGGTGGCGTTCGCCAACGACCAAGCGCGGCGACGGAATGTGGAGGACAAGGTCAGGTTCCACTTCCGCAACATGCTGGACACCGGGTTCGACTCCGGGTCCATGCGGGGGATCTGGACGAACGAGACCACGATGTACGTGGACCTGCACCAGTTGTACGGCGAGTTCGCGCGGCTGATCCGGCCCGGCGGCCGGTACGTGTGCATCACCGGCTGCTACAACGACGTCACCGGCGGGCGGTCGCGGGCCGTCAGCCAGATCGACCAGCACTACATCTGCAACATCCATCCCCGCAGCGAGTACTTCAAGGCGTTGTCCGACAACGGGTTCGTGCCGATCAACGTGGTGGACCTGACGGCGGCGACGATCCCGTACTGGGAACTGCGGGCGCAGTCATCGGTCGCGACCGGCATCGAGGACCCGTTCCTGACCGCGTACAAGGAGGGCAGCTTCCACTACCTGCTGATCGCGGCCGACCGAATCTGACGACTGGGAAGGCCAGATGACGGACATCCTGTTCGGACCGTCCGGGCTGGGGACATCCGCCGCGCGCGTGATGTCCCAGCTCTCCCACGACCCGGGCTATGTGGAACGAGAATGGGGTGATGGAACCGCTCCACCGCTGTACGTACCGGTTGTCGAGCGAGTGAACGAACCGCTGGCCGAGGAGGTGGACCGGCGGCTGGTGAGCTGGGCGCGGGAGTGCGGGTTCGAAGGCGGGAACCTGGAACTGCTCGGGAAGGCGTGGTTCGGCAAGCTGGCGATGCTGGCGCACCCGGACTCCGACGACCCGGACCACCTGCTCATCGCGGCGCAGTTGAACGCGGCGTGGTGGGCGGCGGACGACCTGTACGCCGACGACAGCGAGATGGGCGCGACGCCGACGGCTTTGCCGCCGCGCCTCGCGTTGGCGATGGCGGCGATGGACCCGGTGCCACACGCGGGTGAGTTCACGGCCGATCTGGACGCCACGTTGCGGTCGGATCCAGTGCTGGTGGCTCTGCGTTCCGGCATGGAGCACATCGCGCAACTCGGCACGGCGGCGCAAGTCCAGCGCGTGAACTACTCGACGTTCGCCATGTTCGTCAGCTGGAACGCTTATGCCGCTTGGCGATACACCGGCGACTACCCCTCGGCGTGGGAATATTTGGCGGCACGTCAACACGACAGCTTCTACACCTCGATGACGTTGGTGGACGTCGTCGGCGGGTATGAGGTGCCCGCGTCGATCTACTACGACCCCCGCGTGCGCGAAGCGGCGTTCCGCGCGGGAACGGCGACAGTACTCGTCAACGACCTGCACTCGGTGGAGAAGGACGCGGCGGACGAGACGCCTGTGTGCAACATGGTTCTGCAGATAGCCGCGGACCGGGACTGCTCGATCCAGGAAGCCACCGAGGTCACGGTCGAACTGCACAACTCCATCGTGCGTGACTTCGAAGCGGGACACCGCGCGCTGCAGTCGATTCCGTCGCTGGAGCTGCAACGTTTCCTGCGTGGCCTGCGTGCCTGGATGGGCGGCGGCTACGAATGGCACGCGACCAACCCCAGGTACAAATCCTCTGCCCAGCAGGAACCACAACAGGAAGAGCAACCGGCCCCCAGCGCTGACTGAGGCCTCACCCCGGCGTGGCGCCACAACGAGCACGACTCGTTGTGGCGCCACGCCGTATGTGGTGGTTGTGGAACCCGACCCCGACGACGGGTTTATCGTTCCGGGGATTCGCGGGCTGGTATGCCGGGCAATTCGCCGGCGGCTCCCATTGTTCGGTCAGCGGGTGGCCGCGTCGGATTGACATGGTGTCTTCGCGCCTGGTAGGCCAATTGGCTGCCGTGTGCCGGGGTTGTTCGGTATTTCAGGTGTCCGGCATCTCCGTAACGGTGGCACTCGACGCGTATGTCGGTCCCAGTGATAGTGGGAATTACCGGTACCGGAGTTGTTCCGACGGTAGCTGGAGGGGAGGGGGCGCTGTGAACCACGACATCGAGATTGTCGAAAACAACGCTCAGCTGCTGGACCACCCGTCGGTGTGATCGGCGAACGGGCCGGTCACGCGTTTGTGCGTGGCCGGCCTGCGTGCATCGGAACCGGTGCGGCAGGAGGAAAACGATGAAGGTGCGGCGGCGGGACCGCTGGTGTGCGAGTGGACCAGTGACAAGTTCCTGATCGGCGTTCCCGGCGCCAAGCGCGCGCTCGGGGTGCCGTCGGGAGTCATCCGCCTGCTCGAGGCGGCCACCGATCCGGTGGACGTCGACGACCTGGTGGCCGCCGCGGACTCCGCCGATCGGGACGCCGACTACCTCGTCGGCACACCCGAACGCGACGAAGTGGCCGCGCCATCGCCGCCGACGGCGCGTCACCGGCGATCTTCAAGGATTACCCGGGCAACCCGGTCGTGATGTTGCCACGCGCCCCTCCGCCGCTGAGCCGCTCAGTCCAGGACACGTTCGCCGCGCGCCGAACCCATCGGGTGTTCGCCGGCCAGCCGGTGTCGATGGACCAGTTGGCGACAGTGCTGTTCTACACGTTCGGGCCGCAGGGGTTCATCGACGGCGGGATGTTCGGCGTGCAGCAGGGCCGGGTCAGTCCGTCGGCGGGCGGGCGGCACGAGGTGGAGTGCTACGTCGCCGCCCACGACGTGCACGGCGTTCCCCCTGGCCTGTACCACTACTCGCCCCGCCAGCACGCGCTGGAGGCGCTGCCCGGCGACGTCAGCCGTGACACGATCGCCGAGGTGGCCTATCACCGGAAGCCGTCCTACGAGGGAGCGTTCACGATCTTCACCACGGCGGTGGCGCGCAGGCTGTCGTGGAAGTACAGGCATCCACGGGCATACCGGCTATGGATGTTCGACGCCGGGCACTACGGGCAGACCTACGCGCTGACGTGCACCGCGCTCGGGTCGTCTGCCTTCCAGACGATCGCTTTCACCGACAGCGTGGTGGAGCAGCTGCTCGGCGTCGATCCGGACGAGGAGTTCGCGGTGTACCTGTTGTCCGGCGGCGTTCGGCCGGGGACGGCGGACTTCTGCCGGTCGATTCCCGCACACCACCGGCCAGTGTGATCGGCTGACCCGGACCGCAAAGGAAAAGGCGTTGACACAGCGGGACTGTTGCCTGGCTGCCCCTTGTTCGTGCCGTGGCTGGCACCGAGGGGAAGTGCGCGCGCACCCGAAGTTCCTGCGGGTGTGGACCGGACAGGTGCCCGGCGCGATCGGCGACCAGCTGGTGCCTGTCGCGCTGAGCGTCTACGTCGTGCAGAACGGCGGAAACGTCGGGACCGTCGCCGGTGTGCTCGGCGGGCGCGCCCTCGGGCTCGGGCTGTGCCTGGTGATCGGCGGTATGCTCGCCGACCGGGTCAGCCGGTCGAAGCTGATCGCCTGCGCGGACGCGTACCGGGCCACGGTCACTGTCCTGTTCGCACTCCTGCTGAGCCACCTGCCCTTCGGGCTGCTCGGCGTGGGAACGATCCTGATCGGAGCGGGTGAGGCGATCGCCCGGCCGGGTTGCCGGTCGCTCGTGCCGTCGCTGCTGCCGGCGTCGTTGCTGGAGCGGGGCAACGCACTGGTGTCCCCGGGTTTGCGCAGTTCGGCGGTGCTCGGCTCGTTGGCGGGAGCGGGAACGAGCCGCCCTGGTGGGGCCACGGGCCGCGCTGCTGGCCGCGGGGGTGACGTTCGCGCTGGGTGCGTTCACCGTGCTCGGCATCCGCGAACAGCTACCGGACAAGAAGTCCCGTGGGATCGTCAGCGACGCGCGGGAAGGACTGAAGGCGGTCCTTGACCGGCCATGGGTGCTCGCGGTGATGACGGCGACCTGCGTGCAGATCATGATCGGCACGGCGACCGCGCTCACCTTGCTGCCGATCGTGACGAGCCGGGAGTTCGGCGGCGGTTTCGCCTACGGCGCGACGCTGGCCGCGGTCGCTCTCGGTGCCCTGCCTGGCGTGTACCTCGCCAGCAAGTGGCGACCGGCCCGCCGCGGAACCGTGTCCATGATCGCGTTGGTCTGCTACGGCGGCCTTCGCTCGGTCTCGCCGCCCCGCTGCTGCTCCCCACTGGTCATCCTGCTGTTCGCGCTCGGCGGCTTCGCCGTGGAACTGTATTCCGTGTACTGGCTTTCCGCGCTGCAACGGGCGGTCCCAGCGAACTGCTCGGCCGTGTGCTGGCGCTGGACCAGCTGAGTTCCTTCGCGCTGCTGCCCCTCGGATACGCGCTCGTCGGCCCCGCCGTCGCCCTGCTGGGCGAGTCCGCGACCCTGGTCCTCAGCGGTGTCGTCGTGTCGGCCGCCAGCGCGTTGACCCTCCTGGTGCCGGGTGTGGCGAAGTTTCGAGACAATCCGGTGAGCCGCCCCGGAACGCCTGCGCGTTCCTGACCGATACAGGGTCGTGAGTGCGAACCACACGCCCGCGTCCCCCATCACACACCCGGTCGGGTGGTGATCGTGGTGGGTGCGGGTGATGCCACCGATGCCCTGACCGATCCGGCGGACCAGGAGGTCGTCGAGCGCCTGCGGATCCTCTGCGACGAGATCGATCCCGTCCCGGCCGGCCTGGCCGACACGGTCGGCTTCGCGCTCGAGCACACCGATCCCGGCGGCGAGACCCTCCGGCCGGTGACCCAGGGCGCGGACGACCGCTCGCGGGTGCGTGTCTTCGGCGGCGCCGACACGACCATCCTGATCTCGGTCGTCGAAAGCGGCGCTGTCACTGTCCGCGTGGACGGCTGGGTCGCGCCCGCGGCCGCCTGCCGTGTCCGGCTGCGCACGACGGCCGGTGTCCTCGAAGTATCCGCCAACGCCGCCGGGCGGTTCACGTACGCGGCCGTACGCCGGGGGCCCGCGAAGATCTCCCTCTGTGGCAAGGATTGCGTGTCGACACCGGCACTGCGTCTCTGAGCAGTGTCCACTGGCGACGGCGGAACGCGGGATACGTACCCTCGTACGTACTCTCACGGAGGCCGGCGACTGGTGGGTTGGGCAATGTGACGACCAGCTTGATCACAGTCGTCTCAGCCCTGCAAGGAGTCGCCATGTTCCGGAGGTCGATCGTCCTCCTCGCCGCGGTTCTCGCGTTCAGTCCCGGCGTTGCCGCGGCCGGCGCGAGCGCGCCGGCTGCCAACCCGTACGAACGCGGGCCCGCACCCACCGAGCAGGCGTTGCTCGCGCCGCTCGGCAGTTTCACGTACTCGACAGTCGTCGTCCCGCGCTCGCAGGTCACCGGGTTCGGCGGCGGGACGATCTACTACCCGGACGACACCAGCCAAGGCACGTACGGCGGTGTGGTCGCCGTGCCCGGGTTCGTCTCACCCGAAGGCGCGGTCGCCTGGCTCGGTCCGCACATGGCCTCCCGCGGCTTCGTGGTCTTCACGATCGCGACCACCAGCCCCTTCGACCAGCCCACGGCCCGGGGCAAGCAACTGTTGGCCGCATTGGACCACCTCACGCAGCGCACGCCCGACGCGGTCCGCAAGCGGCTCGACCCGGCACGACTCGCTGTGACAGGCCATTCGATGGGCGGGGGAGGCGCGCTCTACGCGTCGGGAGCCCGGCCCGGCATCAAGGCGGCGATCCCGCTCGCACCGTACAACCAGGACAAGACCTGGAACGAGGTCGCCACGCCCACGCTGGTCGTGGGCGGCAGTGCCGATCAGATAGCCAGTGTCGACAAGCACGCCAGGCCGTTCTACAACAGCCTCACCGGCGCCCGTGATCGCGGTCTGCTCAACGTCGCCGCAGCTGACCACGGCGACTTCACGCAGGAGAACAGCATCACCGGCCGGTACGCCGCCGCCTGGCTGAAACGGTTCGTCGACGAGGACACCCGCTACGACCAGTACCTTTGCCCGGCGACCGGCGGCCCCGGGGTGACCGAGTACAGCGCGTCCTGTCCGCTGTCCTGAACGAGCTCGGTCCCGCTTGGCTGACCTAAGCAGCGACACGCTACTAGCATGCATCGACATGAGCGGTGTTGCTCACCCGGCCGTGTCGGCGGGGTTGATGGAGGTGACCAGCTACGTCGGGCGGCGTGGTGAGCACGCCGAGGTGCGGCGCCTGCTGGGATCGGCGAGGCTGATCACGCTCACCGGTCCCGGCGGCGTCGGCAAGACGAGGCTGGCGGCGCGGCTCCTGCGTGACTCCGCGAAAGCGTTCCAGGACGGCGCCGTGTTCGCCGGTTTCGCCGAACTCCGAGATCCGGCCCTGGTCCCCGCGCTCGTGGCGGACAGGGTGGGCCTGCACGACCGGTCGGACGAGCCGACTTTGCACACCGTGGTCGCCCACCTGCGAGACCGCGCCACCTTGCTGGTGCTGGACAACTGCGAGCACCTGGTGGGGGCGTGCGCCGCGTTGGCCGAGGCTGTCCTGCTGGAATGCCCGCGTGTGGTGGTGCTCGCGACAAGCAGGCAGTCGCTGGGCGTCCAAGGTGAACAGATTTTCCCGGTGCCGCCGCTGCGTGTGCCCGAAGAGGACACGATCGAGCCGTCCGACTACGACAGTGTCCAGTTGTTCCAGGACAGGGCGTCGGCGGTGGTGCCGTCCTTCCGCGTGCGCGCGGACAACAGCGCGGACGTGGCCCGGTTGTGCCGTCAGCTCGAAGGGTTGCCGCTGGCGATCGAACTGGCGGCGGCCCGGATCCGGTCGTTGTCGCCGCGCCAGATCGCCGAGCGGCTGACGCGGCGGCTGGCGTTGCTGACGTCCGGTCCGCGCACGGCTCCCGAACGGCAGCAGACCCTGCGGGCCACCATCGAGTGGAGCTACCAGCTGTGTTCCGAGGCGGAGCAACGGGTGTGGCGGCGGGTTTCGGTGTTCGCCGGGTCGTTCGACCTCGACGCCGCCGAGTTCGTCTGCGCGGAGCCGGGTGCTGTCCTCGACCTGGTCGACGGTCTGCTGGACAAGTCCGTTCTGCTGCGGGAGCAGCACGACGACGTGGCGCGCTACCGGATGCTGGAGACACTGCGGGAGTACGGGCAGGAGGAGCTGCGGCGATCCGGTGACCTGCCGGAAGCCGGACGGCGGCACCGCGACTGGTTCGACCGGACGACCGGGACCGCCGACGCGGAGTGGTTCAGCTCCGGCCAGGTCGTGTGGGTGGCTCGGCTGCGCCGGGATCACGCGAACCTGCGTGCGGCGCTGGAGTGGTCGCTGACCGAGCCGGGCGAAGCCGCTGTGGCGTTGCGGATGGCCGCGCGCGTCAACGAATACTGGACGCTGCGCGGCTCCTGCATGGAAGGCAGGGGCTGGCTGGACCGCGCACTGGCCGCGACCCCGGCCGGCCACCCCGATCGGCCGTTGGCGTTGAGCGTCAACGCGCTGCACGCGCTGTGGCTCTTCGACGTCGAGGTCACCGAAGCCAGGCTGGCCGAGGCCGGGCAACACCCCGCCGGACCGGCGTCCACCCACCTCGCCCTCGTCCGCAGCCTCACCGCGATGTTGCAGGGCCAGTTCGCCGAAGCGGCCGAGCTGGCGACGAGCGCGGCGGCGGCATGCCGCGCGCACGGCGACCTCCGGCGGGAAGTGCACCCGCTGTTCATCAAGGCCGTGTCGACCGCGGTGCTCGGCGACCTGGCGGGCGCGCGGCGTGGGGTGCGAAAGATGCTCGCTCTCACCGGACCGGTCGGAGACGCCTACTACCACACGATGTCGCTGTACGCCCAAGCCGTTGTCGAGGTGCTCTACGGGGATCCGGTGGTGGCGCGGCGCGCGGCGCTGGCCGGAGTCGGCGCGAACCTGACGATCGGCAGCCGGTTCGGCGCCGCGCACCACGTCGAAGCGCTCGCCTGGGCGTGCACGTGCCTGGACGAGCACCTGCGTTCCGCGACGCTGCTCGGTATCGCCTCCCGGTTGTGGGATCTCGTCGGCATGTCCCCGGAAGCCGCGAAGTCCTTGTCCACACCGCATTTCGAGCACCTCCGCCGCACCAGGAAGGCCCTGGGCGCGGCCCGGTTCGACGAGGCCCGCGCGACCGGGCGGGCGCTGCCGGAGGACCAGGCGATGGACTACGTGCTGGACGGGCCGTCCGAGCCGGTGTCCCCGACGGCCAGGCCCCGCACGGACCACCCGCTCACGGCACGCGAGCTGGAGATCGCCGGCCTGGTCGCCGAAGGCCTGTCCAACAGGGAGATCGCCGCACGGCTCGTCATCTCGCTGCGCACCGCCGAGACGCACGTCCAGCACATCCTGACCAAGCTGGACACGAGCAACCGCACCCAGATCGCCCGCTGGTTCGCCACCCGGCGTACGTAGTGATCTACGTGTTTTCACGCTTACCGGCGGATCCGCCCGACCTGAGACTGAACGACCCCGTACTCCGGCGCGACGCCGGGCGAGCCAAGGGAGTTCAGTGTTCACCCAGGTACCACCGGCGTCGTGGACCTCAGGTCTGCCATCCGCGCGGTTGTGGGCCGCGCTGCCGCGTGAGCTGGCGGTCCACTTCAGACCGCGGGTCGATCCGCTCGTACGCGCCATCCTGCGGGAAGTGCGGCCGGCAGTGCCGGAGTACCGGCAGCAGCCCGAGGGTGTGGCTGTCCGGCAAGCGATCACCCGGTGCCTCGACACTGTCGGCGCGCCTGCCGCGGTCGCGCAGGAAGCGTGGAAGACCGTGTTCCGCGACCTCGGCAGGGCCGAGTACGACGCAGGCCGCGACTTGAGCCGTCTGCAGTCGGCGTACCGCGTCGGCGGCCGTGTCGCGTGGCGTCACGTCCGGGAGTTCGGCCGTGCCAGCGATGTCCGCGCGGATGTGCTCTACATCTGCGCCGAAGCCATTTTCGCCTTCGTCGACGAGATCTCCGCACTGTCCATCGAGGGCTACACGGCGGCGATGACGCACGCCACGGACACGCTGGCCTCGCGCCGGAGGCGATTGGTCGACCTGCTCGTCGCCGATCAGCCGGTCGCGCCGCACACGATCGCCGAACGGGCAGCGTCGGCGAGGTGGCCGGTGCCGGACCTCGTCACCGTGGTCGCTGTCGAACCTGGCGCGGACGACCACGAGTTCGTGCCGTCCGGGCTGCCCGCCGAGGTCCTCGTCGATCTGGTGCGCGCCCAGCCGTGCCTGATCACCCCGGAACGCCACCTGAGGGGTCTCGCCGCGCGGCTACCGGGTCGGCGCTTGGCTGTCGGACCGGCCACGCGGATCGCCGACGTACCGCGGTCGTTGTCGTTGGCACGCCGCACGCTGGCGCTCGTCCGCCGTGGGGTGCTGCCGGACAGGCCCGTCTCCCACTGCGCAGAGCACCTGGGCACGTTGTGGTTGCTGGGTGACGAGTTCCTCGCTCGGGAGATCCGGGCCCGCAGCCTGCGACCGTTCGACGGCCTGAAGCCGGCGCAGCGCAGGAGGCTCGGCGAAACGCTTCTGGTGTGGCTGCGGACGCGGGGCAGTGTGCTCGCCACCGCGAAGGAACTCAAGGTGCACCCGCAGACCGTGCGGTATCGCGTGCACCAGTTGACCGAGTTGTTCGGCGACCGGCTCGACAACGCCGACGACCGGCTCAACCTCCAGATCGCGCTGCGCGCGGACGTGCTGCTCGACCGCTGACCGGTTCGCGGGGTGCCGCGGGCACCGGGTCCGTTACCCTCTGGCCTGAATACTTACCACGTGGTAGAAATCGTGAGAGCGCTTCCATCATCGCTGGTGTCAGGGGGTCCGCGTGACCGACGTGTCCGTTCAGCTGTACTCGGTGCGAGACGAGTTCGCCGAGAACCCGGGAGAGGTCCTCCGCAGGCTCGCGGAGATCGGGTTCACCCAGGTCGAGCCGTACGGCCTCGCCGAGAACGCCGCCGTGCTGCGAACCGGCCTGCGGGCCAACGACCTCGCCGCGCCGACCGCGCACGCCAGGTTGATCGACGCCGGCCAGCACGCCGTGTTCGCGGCAGCCGCCGACTGCGGTGTGCGCGTCGTGATCGACCCGTTCGTGCCCGCCGGGAAATGGCAGACCGCGGCGGACATCGCGGCCACCGCCGACGCGTTGAACGCCGCCGCCGCGATCGCACCCGAGTACGGCGTCACAGTCGGGTACCACAACCACTGGTGGGAGCTGGAATCCCGGATCGACGGCCGCAGCGCGTTCGAGGTGTTCGCCGACCTGCTGGATCCGGAGATCGTGCTCGAGGTCGACACGTACTGGGCGACAGCCGGTGGCGAGGACGCGCCTGCGCTGCTGCGCCGCCTCGGCGACCGCGTGCACGCCATCCACGTCAAGGACGGCGGTCTCGCCGTGGACGCGTCGGGACAAGTCCCGGCCGGGCAGGGCAGTGTGCCCGTGGCCGATGTGCTCGCGGCGGCGCCCAGAGCCCTGCGGGTCGTCGAATTCGACCGCTACGACGGGGACATCTTCGACGGCATCGCCGCCAGCTACGCCTACCTGAAGGGGCACAAGGCATGAGCGTCGGCGTCGGCGTCATCGGTGCGGGCGTCATCAGCGAGACGTACCTGACCAACCTCTCCAGCTTCCCGGACGTGCACGTGGTGCGGGTCGCGGACCTGGACACCGCCCGCGCCCAGGCCCAAGCCGGCAAACACGGTGTACCCCGCGCAGGCACGGTCGCCGACCTGTTCACCGATCCGGACGTGGAACTGGTCGTCAACCTGACGATCCCGGCCGCGCACGTCGAGGTCGGCCTGGCCGCGCTGGACGCGGGCAAGCACGTCTGGTCGGAGAAACCAGTGGCGCTGGACCGCCAGTCGGGCCGGAAACTGCTCGACCGCGCTGCGGAGAAGGGCCTGCGGATCGCCTGCGCGCCGGACACGCTGCTGGGCGCGGGACCGCAGACCGGACGCCGTGCCATCGACGAAGGCCGCATCGGCGAACCGCGGTCCGCGCTCGCGCTGTTCCAGACACCAGGGCCGGAAAGCTGGCACCCCGCACCGGAATTCCTGTTCCAGGCCGGGGGAGGGCCGTTGCTGGACATGGGCCCGTATTACCTGACGGCCCTGGTTTCCCTGCTCGGCCCGATCAGCAAGGTCACCGGGGCGGGCGGGCAGGCGCGACCCACCCGAGTCATCGGCAGCGGGCCACGCGCAGGCACGGAGTTCGCGGTCACGGTGCCGACGACGGTCACCGCGCTCGTGGAGTTCGAGCGGGGCGGCTCGGCACAGATCGTGCTGAGTTTCGACTCCGCGCTGCGCCGGGTGGGTCTGCTCGAAGTGACCGGAACGGGCGGTGTCGCCGTGCTGCCCGACCCGAACCACTTCGAGGGATCCACCACCCTGCACCTGGTCGGCCAGGACGACGCGCAGGAGATCGAGGCGCAGGGACACGCGGCCTCCCGCGGCACCGGGGCGCTGGAGCTGGCACGGGCGATCAGGACCGGGGCGCCCGAGCGCGCCTCGGGTGAGCTGGCGTACCACGTGCTGGACGCCATGCTCGCGATCGACGAGTCGATCACGGCGGGCCGCACGGTCCTTGTCGAAAGCACCACTGGCATCCCGCCCGCACTCCCACCGGACTGGGATCCCTACGAGCGGACGCTCTAGTCGAGCGGGACGGTCAGCAGGTTTCGCAGGAAGAAGCGCATCGACCCGACGAGATCCACCTCGTCGGGAGTGGTCAGCCACTGCACCTGCAGGCCGTCCTCCATACCGATGAACGCGACCGCCGCGGCGTGGGGATCGACGCCGTCGCGCAGCTCGCCGCTCTCGGCAAGCGCGGTGAACGTGGCGACGGCACTGTCCCGTGCGATCTGGTAGTGCCGGATGAAGTACTCGTGCGCCGGGTGGTCGGGGGCGACGGCCTCGGCCGCCAGCCGCGCGTACACCTCCACGATGCCCCGGTGCGCCACGTTGTACTCGGCCAAGGCGATCAGGTGCCGCAGCAGTTCCATGCCGGGCGGGATGTCGAGCTTCTCCCGTTCGGCGTCCTCGGCGTCGCGGCGCTCCAGCACCGCCGCGAGCAACGCCTCCTTGGTGGGGAAGTAGTAAAGGAGACCAGCGTGCGTGATCCCGGCCCGTTTGGCCACCTCACGCAAGGACGAGCCGTGGTACCCCGTCTCGCGGTACGCCTCGATCGCCGCCGTGATGATGTCCTCCCGGCGCAGCCGGCCCTTGAGGTACCCGGTCACGGCATCGCGGCTGGTCGGAGCGGCAACGGAGGGAACACGACCGACATCATGCCGCAAGCTGCGATGATCACGGGTGTGAGGAGTGCCTGCCGATGACACAGCTCGCCGTCCCGCGCGCTCGCGCGGCCCGGGTCGCCACCTGGATCTACTTCACGCTCAACGGCTTCGCCGTTGGCCTCTGGGTCGTGCACATCCCGAACGTCGAACGCGCCACGAACATCAGCCACACCACCCTCGGGTTGCTGTTGCTGTGCCTCGGCGGCGCGGCGTTCGTCGGGATGCAGGTCGGCGGGGCGCTGACCGACCGGCTCGGCCAGCGCAAACTCGTGCCCGCCGCCGGTGTGCTGATGGGCTGCGCGCTGTTGGGGCCCGGCCTGGCCGACTCGTGGTGGACGCTCGGGCTGGCGCTGATGGTGTTCGGCTTCGCCAACGGCACGATCGACGTCGGCATGAACGCGCAGGCCGTGGTCGTCGAACGGACGTACCCCCGGCCGATCATGGCGGCCTTCCACGCCATGTGGTCGATCGGCGGGGCGGCGGCGGCCGCGATCGGTGCCGCGCTGCTCGGCGCGGGCGTGCCGACCGAGGTGTCGCTGGGCACGTGCGGCGTGCTGATCGTGATCATCTCCCTGGCCACCGCCCGGTTCCTGCTCGAACCCGACCACCACGCGGCGCACGACCCAGGCGAGCCCCAGCCGGAGAAGAAGGCACGGGGCGGCAAGCTGGTGTGGCTGCTCGGCCTGCTGGCGTTCGCGTTGATGCTGGCCGAGGGCGTCGCCGCGGACTGGGCGGCGCTGCACTCCAAGGACATCCTCGGGACGTCGGCCAGCACGGCGGCGTTCGCGTTCGGCGCGTTCTCCACGGCCATGACGATCGGCCGGTTCGCCACCGACCGCGTCGCCGCGATCATCGGGCCGGTCGCGATCGTCCGGTACGGCGCCGCACTGGCCGCGACCGGGCTCACCGTCGTGACGCTCTCGCCGTGGGTGCCGCTCACCCTGGCCGGCTGGGCGCTGTTCGGCATCGGCCTGTCCGGCGGCGTCCCGCAGCTGTTCACGGCCGCGGGCAACCTCGACACCAGGTCGGCGGGCACGTTGATGGCCCGGGTGGTCGGCCTCGGCTACGTCGGCATCCTCGCAGGTCCCGCGCTGGTTGGTCTCCTGACACACTGGGTACCGCTGAATGTGGCGTTCGTGCTGCCGATCGTGCTCTGCGCGATGGCGGCGGTGTTCGCGTACGTCATGCCCGGACCTGGAACAAAACAGGCCGCGGATTCGCTTGAACCGAGCGAGAGCGGACGAGAGGAGCGATGACGTGACCAAGGTTGCGGTGCTGGCCGGTGGTTGCTTCTGGGGGATGCAGGACCTGATCCGGCGCCAGCCAGGTGTCCTCGCCACGCGGGTGGGCTACACGGGCGGCGACGTGCCGAACGCCACCTACCGGAACCACCGGGGACACGCCGAGGCGATCGAGATCGAGTACGACCCCGAGCGGACGTCGTACCGCGACGTGCTGGAGTTCTTCTTCCAGATCCACGACCCGACCACCAAGAACCGGCAGGGCAACGACATCGGTGACAGCTACCGGTCGGCGATCTTCTACGCCGACGAGGAGCAGAAGCAGGTCGCCGAGCAGACCATCGCCGACGTGGAGGCCTCCGGGCGGTGGCCGGGCAAGGTGGTGACCGAGGTCAGCCAGCTGGGTGACTTCTGGGAGGCCGAGCCGGAGCACCAGGACTACCTGGAGCGCTACCCGAACGGCTACACCTGCCACTACATCCGGCCGGACTGGAAGCTCTCCGGCACGAAGTGATCCCCGTGACCGTCGAGGCGTTGCACGTGTCCAGCGTGCACGCCTACGAGGGGCGTCCGGCGGACGGGCCCCGGCCGGATCCGGCGCCGGTGGCGCACCGGTCGATCGAGGTCCGCGCGAACCTGGGCATCGTGGGTGACAGGTACTTCAACCACGCGGCGCATCGCAACGCGGCGGTGACGGTGTTCGCCGTCGAGTCGCTGGACGCTCTCGGCATCACCGCCTCGCCGCTGTTGACGCGCCGCAACATCGTGCTTCGCGGGTTCCGCATCGACGACCTGGCCGCCAGGCCGGGGACGGCGGGGGCGGTGTTCAGCCTGGATTCCGGGGCGGGCGCGGTCCGTTTCCAGGCACATCGGCCCGCGAACCCGTGCGCGTGGATGGACGTGGTGCTCGGATCCGGCGCGTTCCGTGGGCTACGCGGTCACGGGGGAGTGCGGTGTGTGCCGTTGGACGACGGCACGCTGGAACTCGGCCCGGCCGTGCTGGCTGTGGTGTCGGCGTAGCCGGCGGCGATCCGGACGTGGTGTGCGATCCGCAGTAGTTCCCGTGCGTGGGAGTAGGCCGTGTAGTCGACGTCGTACAGGTCTGCGCGGATACTGCGCCACAACATGTCGACTTCGTGGTCCAGCCTGTCGCGCTGTACGGGTGTGAGTGCGCCGTCCGCGGCCAGCGAGGCGCCCACCAGTGACGCGAACGAGCCTGTGAGCTCACGGTTGCGGCTCGCCACCGCAGCAACGCGAACAGAGCGCCCTTGCGAGGGGCGCCATACCAGTAGTGCGGGCCCGTGTCCGGGTTCGGGTCACCCGGTACCCATACGGCAACTCCGGGTTACGCACGTGGTTGGCGAAGGCGCTGAAACTCACCCGGTGACGTTACCGAAACGGGCAGCTCAAGCTCACGGCGATCCGTGACTTGGTGCCCAGCCGGTTACTGGTGTGCGGTGGGTTACTTGAGCACGACCAACCGCCACGAGCGGCATGTCGGCTGGGTGTGACACCCGCGGAGCGACGAGACTTACAGGTCCGGCGTCGCTCCGCGGTCCACAACGGTGGTCGGGGATCCGGTGTGTCAGCCCGTGCCCGTGCACGCCTTGGTGAGGGCGGCTACCTGGTCGGCTTTGGTCTTCAGCCAGTTGGCCGAGTCGTTGACCACGTTCTCGGGCTTGACTTCCTTGAAGGTGCCGGCGAGGTCGTCCAGCGCCTGGTTCACCGTGGTGTTCGTCGCCTTGTTGGCGAGGTCCGACAGTTTGTTGCCCGCGTCCTGGGCGCTCTGCGCCGCGGCTTCGGGGTTGGCCTTGTCCGGGTTGAAGGCGGCGATCTTGATCGCCTCGGCGCACACCTGCGCGTTCGAGGCGGCGTTGCTGACGCCTTCCGCCGTCTTCTGGGCATCCTGCACCGCGTCGCAGCCGGTGAGTGCGATGACCAACGTGCCGCCGCCGAGAACTCCGGCCACCAGCCGCTTCATTGAGCGCATGCGAATCCCTTCCGGTTCTTCGAATGAACCGGAGGTCTCCCCAACCACACCGCGCCGGTCAAGACCGTGTGGCGCCGAGACCGGGTCGCCACTGGGGACGCCGTATTGACGAATCTCGACCGGGTGGGTACTCCCCTCCGCGATGACGACTTTACCAAAGCTAACCCGAGGTGCTCTCACGGACCTGGAGTGTGAAGGGGATTTGTACGTCACGCACCGCGCTGACGTCACCATTCGCCCGTTGGTGTACGAGTTCGACCGCCGCTTTGGCCAGCGCTGCCTTGTCCGGTGCGATCGTGGTCAGCGACGGCAGGCTGTACTTGCTGTGCTCGGTGTTGTCGAAGCCGACCACCGCTATGTCACGTGGGACGTTGCAGCCGCGTTCGGCGGCGGCGCGTACGGCGCCGTGCGCCAGCATGTCGTTGAAGCAGAACACCGCGTCGGGTGGTTCGGGCAGGGCGAGCAGGCGGGCCATGGCCTCGGCGCCGTCGCGGTGGTGGTAGTGCGCGGCTGGGGCGATGTACCCGGGCGGCGGGGCGGGCAGGCCGGCGTCCGCCAGCGCGGAGTGGTAGCCGGCGAGCCGCTGGGTCGCGGTGCCTCGGCTGGGATTCTGACCGACGACGGCGATCCTGGTCCGTCCCAGGTCGATCAGGTGCCGGACCGCGATCCGCGCCGCCTGCACGTTGTCGATCCCGACGTGGTCGATCGGCACGTCCAGCGAGTGCTCACCGAGCAGCACCATCGGCACGTCCGTGGGGTTGCGGGTGAAGTCCTGGGTGTGCAGCGCTTCCGGGCTGATGATGGCGCCGTCGACCATGTGCGGCCCCAGTGAGGCCAGGGTGGCGGCCTCGGGGTCGCGCAGGCCGTGGGTCTGCTCGATCAACACGCTCCAGTCGTGGGCGTGCGCCGCGGTGATCACGCCGCCCGCGAGCTCGCCGAAGTACGGGATGCTCAGTTCGGGGACCATCAGCGCGATGAAGCCCGTCCGGCCTCTGCGCAGGTTGCGCGCGCCCACGTTGGGCTTGTAGCCGGTCGCGGCCAACGCCTCGCGGACCTTGCGCTCGTTCTCGGGTTTGACGAACGAGTAACCGTTCACGACGTTGGACACCGTTTTGACCGACACACCGGCCAGTTCGGCCACGTCCTTGAGCGTTGCCACGGGGTGAGAATATCAAGATCGCGCATATTTACAACGTTGTACCAACGATGTAACGTGCTCGCCGAGCGTGTTCGACCTGTCTCGACGAGGAGTCAGCCCATGGCCGCCGCCACCCAGTCCCGTCCCGTCCACTTAGGCCGGATCCTTGGTGCGAGCCTGTGTGGCGTCGCGCTTGTGCTTTCCGGCTGCGCCAAGTCCGAGGAGCCCGCCGCGCAGGCCCCGCAGGGCACTGGTGGCGCGCAGGCGCCGGTCGCGCCCGCCGCGAACGGCCCGACCTGCACGCTGTCGCAGTACGGCGGCACGCAGCTGGACCTGAAGAACGCCATCGTCGGTTTCTCCCAGTCGGAGAAGGAAGCCAACCCGTTCCGGATCGCCGAAACCCAGTCGATCAAGGACGAGGCCGCGAAGGCCGGCGTCAAGCAGCTGCTCACGACGAACGCCAACTCGCAGCTGAGCAAGCAGATCTCCGACATCCAGGACATGATCAACAAGGGCGCGCAGGCCCTGATCATCGCGCCGCTGAACTCCGACGGCCTGGAACCCGCGCTGTCGGCCGCCCGCACCAAGAACATCCCGGTGCTGACCATCGACCGCAAGGTGAACTCCACCACCTGCAAGGACTACGTGTCCTTCCTCGGCTCCAACTTCGTCGAGCAGGGCAAGCGGGCCGCCAAGGAGATGGCCAAGGCACTGGGCAACAAGGGCAAGGTCGCGATCCTGCTCGGCGCGTCCGGCAACAACGTCACCACCGACCGCACAGCCGGGTTCGTCGACGAGCTCAAGGCGTCCGCGCCGGACATCCAGGTGGTCGCCCAGCAGACCGGTGACTTCGCCAGGGACAAGGGCCAGCAGGTGATGGAACAGATCATCCAGGCCCAGCAGGACATCAACGGCGTCTACGCGGAGAACGACGAGATGGGCCTCGGCGCGCTGGTCGCGTTGCGCAGCGCGGGCAAGAAGCCCGGCACGGACATCCACGTGGTGTCGATCGACGGAACCCGCAACGCCGTGCAGAAGGTCGTGGACGGCGAGATGTCCGCGGTCGTCGAGTCCAACCCGCGGTTCGGGCCGCTGGCTTTCCAGACGCTGCGGTCGTTCCTGAGCGGTCAGCCGGTCCAGCAGAACGTGGTGATCAGCGACAAGCTGTACGGCAAGGACAACGCCGCTGCCGAACTGGGCAACGCGTACTGATGACCGGCGAGGTCGTGCTCGACGCCCGCGCTGTCGGGAAGCGGTTCCCCGGTGTCGTCGCGTTGTCCGAAGTGGACCTCACGATGGTCGCGGGCGAGGTGCACGCGCTGGTCGGCGAGAACGGCGCGGGCAAGTCGACGCTGATCAAGGTCCTGACCGGGGTCCACCCGCCGGACAGCGGTGAGCTGTTCCTCCAGGGTGCCCCGGTGCGGTTCGGCCGCCCGCTGGACGCGCAGGCGGCCGGGATCAGCACCGTGTACCAGGAGATCAACCTGGTCCCGTTGATGTCGGTGGCCAGCAACCTGTTCCTCGGTCGCGAACCGCGCACGCGGCTGGGACTGATGGATTTCCGCGCGATGAACACCGCCGCCGCGAAGCTGCTGCGGTCCTACGGCGTCGAAGTGGACGTCACCAGGCCACTGCGGACCCTCGGCGCGGGCGTGCGGCAGATGGTGGCGCTCGCCAGGGCGGCGGCCACCGACGCCAGCGTGGTGATCCTCGACGAACCGACGTCCTCACTGGAGCCGCGCGAGGTCGACACCCTGTTCGAGATCATCGACCGGGTCCGCGGCGGCGGCGCCGCCGTGTTGTACGTCAGCCACCGCCTCGACGAGCTGTACCGGATCTGCGACGCCGTCACGGTCCTGCGTGACGGCCGCAAAGTCCACAGTGGTCCGATGGCGGACCTGTCCCGGTTGCAGCTGGTCGCACTCATGCTCGGCCGTGACCTGGAGCAGATCCGCAGGGAAGGCACGACCAAGTTCGACTCGGCGCCGACCGAGACGACGCAGACGCCAGTGCTCGCGGCCAGGGGACTGACCAGCCAGCACCTGCTGCACGGCGTGGACGTGACCGTGCGGCCCGGCGAGATCGTCGGTCTGGGCGGCCTGCTGGGTGCCGGTCGCAGTGAGACAGTTCGGGCCATCGCGGGCTCGTTGCCGGTCGACTCCGGGACGGTCACGGTCGCGGGCAAGTCCGTGCGGTCCGGCTCGGTCACGGCGGCGATGCGGGCGGGCGTCGTGATGCTGCCGGAGGACCGCAAGTCCGACGGGATCCTGCCGGACCTGTCGGTGCGGGAGAACATCGTGCTCGCTGCGCTGCCACGGCTGTCGGCGGCCGGTCTGGTGTCGCGCAAACGTCAGGACGCCATTGTGGACACGTTCATCGAACGCCTGCGGATCAAGGCATCCAGCCCCGGCCAGAAGGTGGGCGAGCTGTCCGGCGGCAACCAGCAGAAGGTGCTGCTGGCCAGGCTGCTGTGCCGGGAACCGAAGGTGCTGCTGCTCGACGAACCCACCAGGGGCATCGACGTCGGCGCCAAGGCCGAGGTGCAGGCACTCGTGGCCGAACTGGCCGCGGCAGGGCTCGGGGTCGTGCTGATCTCCTCGGAGTTCGAGGAGGTCGTCGAAGGCTCCGACTCGATCGTCGTGCTCAGGGAAGGGCACGTGGTGGCCGAGCTGCGCGGCGCGGACGTGACCGAACAACAGCTGATCGCGGCTTTGGCGGAAGGCGGTGACAACGGCGATGGCTGAGGCGACTGTCACCCCGATCGCCGCACCCACAACGCGACGGCTGCGTGACTACGGCGTCTACGCGGCGCTGGGCATCCTGGTGGTCTACAACCTGATCTTCACCGGGAACTTCGCCACGCTGTCGAACCTGACCACCCAGTTGGTGCAGGTCACCCCGATCCTGATCGCCGCGCTGGGCATGGCACTGGTGATCGGGACCGAAGGCGTCGACCTGTCCGTCGGCTCGGTGATGGCCCTCTCGGCCGCGTTGCTACCGCTCTACCTGGGCTACGGCCTGATGCCCGCCATCCTGGTCGCCCTGCTGGGTGGTGCGCTGTGCGGAGTGTTCAGCGGCACGCTTGTCGCGGTCGTGGGCATCCAGCCGATCGTGGCCACGCTCGCGCTGCTGGTCGGCGGCCGTGGACTCGCGCTGGTGCTGGCGGACGGACGGCTCAAGGACATCCGCAACCCGACGCTGCTGGAGCTGGGATCGGGCAGCGTGGCGGGGATTCCCGTCGTCGTGCTGATCGCCGCGGTGCTGACGTTGGTCGTGGGTTTCGTGGTGCGGTACACGACGTTCGGGCGGCAACTGGTCGCCGTCGGCGGCAACCGGTCGGCGAGTGCGCTCGCGGGCCTGCCGGTCCGGCGGATCCTGATCGTGACCTACGTGATCAGCGGTGTCCTGGCGGCGATCGCCGGGATCGTGGCCACCGCGCGGCTGACGGCGTCCGACCCGTCGGCGATCGGGCAACTCGCCGAACTGTCCGCGATCACCGCGGTCGTCGTCGGCGGGACCCCGTTGAACGGCGGCAGGGTGCGGATTCTCGGCACGGTCGCCGGTGCGCTGCTGATGCAGCTGATCTCGGCGACGCTGATCAAACACAACCTGCCGACCTCGGCCGGTCTTGTCGTGCAGGCGGTGATCATCGTGGTCGCGGTGTTGTTGCAGCGGCCTCGGCTGGCGGGTGCGAAATGACTGCTACCAGGGAGAAAGCCGCCGTCGCCGTGGCGGACAAGGGCATGACCAAGAGGGAGTGGATCGCCGGGCTCGTGCAGCGGCGGGGATCCGTGGTCGTGCTGGCCCTGGTCGTGCTCGTGTCGTCGTTGTCCTTCGACACGTTCGCGACAGTCGACAACGCCCGCAACATCGCGATGCAGAGCTCGTTCCTCGCGATCGTCGCGCTCGGCATGACGTTCGTGATCATCTCGGGCGGCATCGACCTGTCAGTCGGGTCGGTGTACGCGCTCGGCGGGGTGCTCGCCGCGATCGGAATCCAGTGGGGGAGCGTCGCCGGTCTGCTGCTGCCGCTGGTGGTGTGCGGCGGGATCGGCCTGCTCAACGGCGCACTTGTCGCGTATGGACGGCTCGCGCCGTTCATCGTCACACTGGCCACTCTGCTCGGTGCGCGCGGCCTGCTGCTGGCGATCACCGACGAGGGCGCCAACACCCGGCTGATGCCGCGTGACGCCGTGCTCACCCAGATCGGCCAGGGCACACTGCTGGGCTTCGGCTATCCCGTGTGGATAGCGGTCGTGTTGTTCGCCGTGGGTGTAATTGTGTTGCAACGCACCAGGGCCGGTCATTCGGTCCTCGCGATCGGCGGCAGCGCCGAGGCCGCGCGGCTGATGGGCCTGCCGGTGGCGCGCCGCACGGTGTGGTTGTACACGGCCAGCGGACTGCTGGCCGGGCTGTCCGGTGCGCTCGCGGCGGCCTACTCCGCCTCGGGCGTGACCATCGTGGGTGTCGGGTTCGAACTCGACGCCATCGCCGCCGTCGTGATCGGCGGGACGCTGCTCACCGGCGGCGCGGGCACGGTCGGCGGGACGCTGGCCGGTGTGCTGCTGCTGATGGTGATCCAGAACGTGATCAACCAGATCGGGACGCTGTCGTCGCACTACCAGTCGGTGGTCAGCGGCGCGTTCCTGGCGATCGTCGTGGCCATCCAGGCCTACCTGAGCCGTGCGCATCTCGGCCGGGAGCGAAGCACGTGAGATAACGGGAGGGTTGCGCCAGTGTTGTTGAGAACCTCGGTTCTGCTCACCGCTCTGCTGCTCAGTCTCAGTACCACCGCGGTGCCCGCATCGGCGCAGCCGACGTGGAAACCGGGCAAGCCACCGCTGACCACACCGTGGACCAGCCAGGTCGGGCCGGCCAACGCGCTGCCGGAGTACCCGCGCCCGCAGCTGACCAGGGACCGCTGGCAGAACCTCAACGGCGTGTGGGAGTTCGCCGGTGCCAAGGCGGGGGAGGCACCGCCGATCGGCAAGTCGCTGGCGGAACGGGTGCTGGTGCCGTATCCGATCGAGTCCGCGCTGTCCGGGATCCAGCGCAGGGAAGACCGGATGTGGTACCGGCGCACGTTCACCGTGCCGGAGCGCTGGCGCCGTGACCGCGTCAAGCTCAACTTCGGCGCCGTCGACTACGACACCACGGTCTGGGTCAACGGCCGTCAGGTCGGCACGCACCGCGGCGGTTTCGACTCGTTCAGCCTGGACATCACCGACGCGCTGACCAGGACCGAGCGCCAGGAAGTGGTCGTCGGCGTGACCGACCTGACCGACGCGACCTGGCAACCGGTCGGCAAGCAGCGCAACGTGCCCGACCGTGGCATCTTCTACACGTCCAGTTCCGGGATCTGGCAGACGGTCTGGCTGGAGCCGGTGGCGTCCAGCAGCATCACCCAGCTCGACCAGACACCGAACCTGGCGGACTCCACGCTCCGGCTGACGCCACGAGTCACCGGGGACGCGAACGGCGTGACGGTCGAAGCGACCGCCTACGACCGGGGCAGGCCCGTCGGCAGCGTGAGCGGGCCGGCGAACACGCAACTGAAGCTGCCGGTGCGCGACCCGAAGCTGTGGACGCCGGACTCGCCGTTCCTCTACGACCTGAAAGTCCGGCTGGTCAAGCGCTACCGCCCGATCGACGAGGTCGGCTCGTACTTCGGCATGCGCGAGATCGGGACGAGGCCCGGCGCGGACGGCAAGCTGCGGATGACGCTCAACGGCAGGATCCTGTTCCACATGTCCACGCTGGACCAGGGCTTCTGGCCGGACGGCATCCACACCGCGCCGACGGATTCCGCGCTGCGCTTCGACCTTGAGCAGCACAAGGTGCTCGGCTTCAACACCGTCCGCAAGCACATCAAGGTCGAACCGGACCGGTGGTACTACCACGCCGACAAGCTGGGACTGCTGGTGTGGCAGGACATGCCCGCGATGAAGACGTCCAGCGATCTGCCGCCGGTCGACGCGCAGCAGCAGTTCGAACGCGAACTGCACACGATGGTGGACAAGCACAAGAGCTTCACCTCGGTGGTGACGTGGGTGCCGTTCAACGAGGGCTGGGGCGAGTGGGACCGCACAGCCACGGGCCGGATCGCCGACGACGTGAAGAAGCAGGACCCCAGCAGGTTGGTCAACGCGCACAGCGGCGTGAACTGCTGTGCGTCCAAAGGCGACTCCGGCCGCGGTGACATCCTCGACCACCACGCCTACGTGGGACCGGCCGCGCCCTCACCGAGCGCGAACCGCGTCGCCGCCGACGGCGAGCACGGCGGCTTCGGCCTGGAAGTCAAGGACCACATGTGGTTCGGCGACGGCCACGCCTACGAGATGACGCCGGACCCGGCCACGCTGACCCGCCGTTACGTGGAGAACCAGCGCGACGTGCTGGGCGCGGCGCAGAAGTGCGGCATCAGCGGCGCGATCTACACCCAGATCACCGACGTGGAACACGAGGTGAACGGGTTCTTCACCTACGACAGGCAGGTCCGCAAGATGGACTTCGGCCAGGTGAAGGCGATCAACGACGAGATCGTCAGGAAAGCCGACGGCACCGGCGGCGGGCCACAGCCGGGCCCGGGCACCCCGGGACTGGACGGGATCACGTACTACCCGTTCGACGAAGGCACCGGAACGACCACCGCGGACAAGGTCGGCACGAGGAACGCGACGCTGACCAACGCCACGTGGACCACCGGCAACCCAGGTTCAGCGGTGCAGTTCAACGGCACCGACTCGGTCGTCGACACCGGCGCCAGCGTGCTGGACACCGGGAGCAACTACAGCGCGGCGGCGTGGGTGAAACTGGACAGCCTCGGCGGGTTCGCCACGGCGGTGAGCCAGGACGGAACCGGCAACAGCGCGTTCTTCCTGCAGTACTCGGGCGCGGACAACCGGTTCGCGTTCAGCTTCGCCGGAGTCCGCGCACTCGCCCCGGTGGCGCCCGAAGCGGGCCGCTGGTACCACATCGCCGGCGTCCGCGACGTCCGCGCCGGATCACTGACGCTGTACGTGGACGGCGAACCAGCCGGCACGGCGTACTCCTGCGACGGCGGCCCCGGCGCGGGCAGCACCGTGATCGGCCGCGCGAAGTTCAACGGCGGACCGGTGGACTTCTGGCGTGGCGCGATCGACCAGGTGCACCTGTACGACCGGGCCCTGCCCGCCGCGGAGGTGGCGCAGCTGTACGCCTCGGGCCGGTAGCAGTCCCAGCACGAACCGGGTGGTGGTGGCCGACCGGCCGCTCCCACCCGGTTCGTCTGTCGGGACTCTCCGTTGGGCTAGAAGCTCAAGTCTCCGTGTATGTCACGAGCCTGAACGACCTTGCCGTACACGGTGCCGGAGATCTCGTTGACCGTGCCGCTGCGCGTGGCGTGCTGGATCGAATCCCAGCGTGCGCGAAGCTCAGTCTGGAAAGGTACGTCGTGGATGCGCTCCAGCTCTGCTGCCAGTACCCGGACTTCCGGTGAGTCCGCGGACTTGCCCTCCGCTGCGTCAAGCGCCGCGAGCGCGCGTTCGTGACCGATGATCCTTGATCGGACGAAGTGCTGGAAAGCTGGGAGTTTTCCTTCCGCGAGGGTGGCCGAGATGGCCATCGAGGTCGGCTGCCGCACGGCGGCCTCCTTTCATGTCACGGGTGTACCGATCGGCACGGAGAAGCTCCTGCCTCTCCGGTCTCACGCGCTCTCGGCGTCTTCGCAGTTCGCCAGCCGCGTGCTGAGGTCTTGCCTGCCGCAATCCGCGAACACCTTCCGCAGGATGGCTGTCAGCCGGTGCCCGGCAACGGGGTTGGACGCGATCAGCTCGTCGACGAGCCGGCCGGCGGAGTCTGCAAGATCGTCTGGGGCGAGGATTTCTCGTGCCTGCTGGAATGCCTGAGCGATCTCGACGAGCCGGTCGGGCTTGTCCGGATTGTCCAGGTACCAGTTCGCCGTCGCGCGCAGCGGGTCGAGCAGTCGGGATCGCATCTGTTCGGCTTGCTGCGATCGGCGCTCGTCCTGCCACGAGAAGGCGAACCGGCGACTTGCTGCTGCCTCACGAGCCGCGATCGCCGCGACCAGCTCGGCGTCGGCGACGACAGCCGCACAGTGCCCTCGGACGTACACGTCGGTTCCCGGCGCGTCCTGCCACAGGAACAACGCCGCACTGAGCGCACCTTTCAGCTGCTCGGCAGCGGTCAGTCGGTACCGCCTGCTCACCCTCTCGGCACGATCGGCGATGGCGTTGTTCGCGATGCCGGCGAAGCCGGGCGGCGGCTCACCGAGCCACTTCGCCTCGACGACGAGGCGGACCTGGAACAGCAGGGCCTCGTCCGAGCTGGGCAGCGACAAGGTGATCTCGCCACCCACGATGAGGTCGTCGGCTGGCGCCGGTTCGGGCGCGCCGGCCTCCTGCGGATCGACCCGGCGCAGGAAGTTCCGTCCAAGCATCGGTGTCGCCTACCCCCAGACGGGGTCGACTTCGTCGAGCCGAATCGACAACTGCCGCAACGTCGCAGTCAGGGCATCGGTCGGGTCGGTCCGGGTGAAGCGGCTCGCGTAGTGCATTTGCGCGATCCGGCGTGGATCCGACCCGGTCGCCAGCACGAGAGGTTCGACCATCGCGTCCCGCTGTGCAGGCGGAGCCTCAACTGCCGCGCTGAGCCAGCCAGCGACGACTCGGCGGAGGTCCTCCGGCGGCATTGTGTCAAGGGCGTGGCGCCAGAACGAGGTCGCGGGCTCGATGTCGACTTGCTCCGCCCTTGTCACCAGCACCGCGGCGACGCTCTGCGCCAGCAGGTTCAGCCTGGCCGGGGTGGCGTTTTCGAACCATTCGGACACGTACCTGAGGAAACTGGAGGTACCGAGATCCGCACCGATCTGCCGCACGGCCTGCAGCACGGCACTGTTCACGAACTGGTCCTCGAAGTCCGCCAGGTGCTTGAGCCGGGTCAGCGCGATACGGGGGAAGGATTTGCCGATGGCCGCGCAGACCTCAGCGGTCAGGAGCCGAGTTTCCGCGTTGCCGGTTCTCGACCAGGTAAGGAGTTTGTCCCGGATACGCGTGCCCAACGCCGGGTCGGTCGCAGTCGTCGTCAACAGGCGTACCGCGATCGATCGGCGGTACTGGGCTGTCCTGTGGTCCGAAGTCTTCTCCGGGTCGGCGTTCCCGCCTGATCTGATCGCGGTCCACTCAGCGGCCAGTCGCAGGACCGCGGACACGTCGTCGTCCGCGAGTTCGGCGCACCGGTCGGCAAGGCGCTCCAGATCCTCCTGTGCGAGATCCACGATCCGGTGGGGCAGTTCGCCGATCCATGTGAGCAGCGTCCCGCGCAGGTCTCTGTGTTCCCGCCAGAAGTGCCGCAGGACTTCGGTTCCGGTGCCGTGTGGACGGAACTCGCGACTGTCGGAGTCGAACGGCTCGTAGTCGAGTGCGACCAGCCGGGCGTACGGACTTGGCCGCAGCAAAGGCACGGCTTTCCGCGGCTGCGCACCGTTGCGTTCAAGTAGTCGGTCAGCGGCGTCGACGATGTGCCAAGGTGTGGCGCCCTCGAGGAGCGTCGCGGCCAGCAGCAAAGCGAGCCATTCGATGTCGGCCTTCTCCTGCCTGCTGCGGATGATCTCCCGCAGGGCCGGGCCTTGCCGGTCCGCTCGGCCGCGCAGTGCCTGCTTGAGCGCGTCCGCGGGAGGGTCGCCCTGGTTGATCCGGTCGGAGACGGCGTCCGCCAGCTCCCTGATCTCCGGCGGCCACATGTCACGGATCTGATCAGCGAAATCGGAGTCCCCGGCGAGCGGATCCGCGTCGAAGCCGCGTACGTGCCTGCGGAAGACCTCGACCGGTTCCGGCTGACGCAGGTGGTGTACGCGGCCGGGGAGGAAGTCCTCG
Organism: Kibdelosporangium phytohabitans; assembly: GCF_001302585.1. Classification (GTDB taxonomy): domain Bacteria; phylum Actinomycetota; class Actinomycetes; order Mycobacteriales; family Pseudonocardiaceae; genus Kibdelosporangium; species Kibdelosporangium phytohabitans. The sequence goes on from NZ_CP012752.1 coordinate 5,387,492, forward strand.
AACCGGCGGGCCTGGTCCGCGGGGATGATGAGGATGAGGTAACTCTGCTGGCGGTAGAGGTGGCGAGCGAACTCCACCAGCCCTCGTCGCACGACTTCGAGTTTGTCGCGGGCATCACGCAAGTCACCGAGCACCACGGCGGGTTCGCCGTCGACGAGCAGGTCGCCGGCATGCAGCTGGTCGATGAGCTCCTCGCGGACGATAACCTCAGGGTGACGTGTCGACACCTCGTACGCCAGCCGCAGACAGGCCGTGAACTGACCGCCGTCATGGACCTCCGAGGTCACCAGCAGGACCCTGCGCTCAAGCAATGCGCCGAATGCCGTTTCAGGGTGTTCGGCAGAAGCGGGTTCGAGCAGTCCCGGTGGCACCACGTACCGCTCGGCCAGGTGCCGGAGCGCATCGCGGTCCTGGAGGCCACGCCCGCTGCGTTTCCCGGATCGGGCCACGGCGAGTGCGGAGAGATCACCGAGTCCGGAGAGATCACTGGCGATCAGCGCGGTTCCGATCGTGACACGCGGCTTGTGGATGTCCCGCAGTGCTGTGTCGTTGCCGTTGCCCCTGATCGCGGGCATCCGGTCAACTACCGCCGGGGTGCCGTGGTCAGGTTCGCGAGCAGGGGAATCGAGCATGCCGAATGCATCCACGTCGTGCAGTTCCACGCCGGTCACCGTGTCCCTGTCTCGGCGTCGCCGTTGCCGCGGCGGCCGCTCGACGGGCCGAAGTCGGCATCACCACCGGCTTGGAAGGTGCCAGGGAACTGCTGGTGTCCGGCCGACTGGTCCACGTCACGACCAGCGGTGACGTTGCCGTTGCCGATGATCGAGGTGCCGTTGTTCACGCCTGGTGCGGGACGGGTGTCGACGTTCCCCACGATGTCGCGGGCCTGCAGGATGTTGCCGGCGCTTCCGTGCACCGTGTTGGTGACCTGACTGTCGCTGTCCGGTTTCGGCGCCTCCTGCGGGACATCCGCTGCGGGCGACTCCGGCTGGCCGGTGAGCAAGCCGAATCGGAGGAGAGCACCGGAAGGCGCGGGTACACGCAGGTATCCCGTCCCGGAATACTCCTTCGCATCGACGTGCAGCGGTGCCTCGACGAACTCGCTCGGCCGCCGGGTGGTCCGGCCCGCCATGATGACGTGGTCCATCACGGCACCCGACAACACCGAGGCGACGAACGTGACTTCCGGATCGGACTTGTCGAGCAGGGCCCGGACAGCAGGCGCGTCGACCATCCGGTTCGAATCGATCATGAGCCGGCCTGTCGGGGAGTCGGTCAACAGCTTGTCGAACTGTGCGACCGGGCCAAGGTGCAGGCTGGTGCGCATGCGGAGTTCGACGCCGTCGGCGCGCAGGCCCCTGGCCCGCTTGCGCAGTTCGCTCTGCAAGGAGTCGAAGAAGCGGTCGACCACGGCATCCACCAGATCCGCGGCGATTCCCATGACGTAACCGTCGCCGCGGAAGGCGTTGAATGCCTTCTGGTGCCACAGCGCGGGCAGGCCGGCGCGCTCCGCCGCCTGGTTGAGCACCTGGGGCAGTTGATCGACGATCTTCCGCTGCTGCGTGTCGTTGTGCCTGCTGAACCGGCGCACATCGACTGCGAGAATGCCGACGAGCTCGCCGAGTGAGGGGTTGACCTCGGAGGGCTGCGAATCCAACGGTGTTCCTCCATGCCGCTGTTCGGGTGACTGGACGCGAGTTTCCCGGGCAGCGGCTACCGGTTCTGTCCAGAAGTGGACACACCGGCTCTTCTGAGCGCCGGGACGTCCACGACCTCCAGCCGGCCGCGTGTGACGACGATCAGCCCGGCGGACTTCCATGCCTTGAGCACCGGGGTGATCGCCGAACGCACCAGGCCGAGCGAGGAGGCCAGCTCCTCCTGTGGCATGGCGATCGTGGTGGGCGACGGATGGTCCGGCCCGGCCGCGTCGATGATCGCCGTCACGAGCGCGGCCAGCCGAGATGCCGTGGTGCGATGGGCCAGTTGCCACGCGTACGGCGCACTCTCACGGAGCTTGCCCGAGATGTACCCGTCGAGCCTGGCACTGAGGCCGAGCCGTTGGACGACGTCGGCGAAACGTCGTTCGGAGACTTTGGACGTGATGCCGGGTTCGATCGCCTGTACGGTCGCCGACCGGGGCAAGCCGTCCCGCGCTGTCAGCTCGCCGATCACGTCACCTGGGCCGCGAACCGCCAGCATGATCTCCGCGCCGTCAGGTTCGGCGTACACCACCTTCAACCGGCCGGAGAGTGACAGCAGTACCCACCCTCCGGTGTCGCCCTGGTGTACCAACCGATCTTTCGTGGTGTGGTGGGTACGGACACCTTGTCCCACGATTTCGGTCCAAGCACCGGTCGGGATGAGCGAGCGGAAGCCGCGCGATCGGTGGAGCGGGTATGCCTCGGTCACGGATTGTTTGTAACGAGGTCGCCATCGGGGGTGCAGCGGCATGCCGACAGTTCACCCGAACAGAGCGTGCCAATCACCATGACGCTGGGCGGCGGCGCAGGTGAACTCGACGAGCAACGCGTCACGTTGCGTCGATGCCGGCTCGGGTGGTAAGGATAGTGAACCGGTAAGGATTTTGAACCGACGCGGGAGTGCCAGTGCCTGACTCAGTCGTGCCTGCCACCGCGCCACCCGGTGAGTTCCACGAGATGCGTGCCGCTGCGCTGGACAGTGCCGCGCTGGCCAGGAGTCTGGCCGCGGCCACCGAGCAGGCTCGTGCTCTGCCCGCTGAGCTCGTGGAGCGGCTGACCAAGGCGCAGCTGCTGCGCTCCGGCGTCCCCGCTCACCTGGGCGGGCCCGAGGCGCCGCCTGCGGTGAGCCTGGAAACGGCTGAGGTCGTCGCCCGTGGTGATGCTTCGGCGGGCTGGTGTGTGTCGATCGCGGTCACCAGCAGCCTGCTGTCGGCCTACTTGCCGCCCAAGGGCGCCGAGGAGGTCTTCGCTGATCCCGACGTCGTCGCCGCGGGTGTGTGGGCGCCGCGGGGCAAGGGTGTCGCGGCCGGTGGTGGCGTTGTCCTTTCCGGACAGTGGGCGTTCTGCAGCGGGATCCCGCACGCTTCCTGGCTGTGCGCCGGGTTCTTGGTCGACGGTGAACTCAAGGTCGCTGCCATCCCCAAGACCGACCTCCGCGTGCTCGACACCTGGCACACCAACGGGTTGTGCGGCACCGGCAGCCACGACTGCGTCGCCGAGGACGTCTTCGTCCCGGATCACCGGGTGTTCTCCGTCGTCTCCGGCCCGCCCGCGGACGCGACCGCGTTGCACCGGTTCCCGCTCTTCGGCTACTTCGCCCTGTCGATCGCGGCCGCCGCGCTCGGCAACGCCCGCGGTGCGATCGACGACCTCCTCGCCATCGCCGGGACACGGAAATCCCTCGGCTCGAGCCGGACACTCGCCGAACGCTCGCACACCCAGTCCACGGTCGCCTCCTGCGAGGCGGCGCTGCGGGCCGCCCGGCTGTTGATGTACCAGTCCATTGCGGACGCGTGGCAGGCCGCGCAGGGCGGCGAACCGGTATCCGAGTCACTGCGGGTCGGCCTGCGGCTGGCGGCGACCCACGTCGTGCGGACCTCCGCCGAGGTCACCACAGCCATGTACGAACTCGGTGGCGGTACGACCATCTACCGTTCGTCTCCGCTGGAGCGACGGTTCCGCGACGCGCACACCGCCACCGCGCACTTCCAGGTCAACCAGGCCAGTTACGAGCTGCCCGGGAAGATCCTGCTCGGCCAGCAGGCGAGAGCGGACCAGCTGTGAGCGATCTGGGCGTGGTGATCCCGTACTGGCTGTACCGGCCAGACCTGGAGGCGCTGGACGTGGCCGACGCGGCCGACCGGCTCGGCTACCGGACACTGTGGATCGGCGAGATGGTGACGTTCGACGCCTTCGCGCTGGCCACCGCGATCGGCCTGCGGACCCGGCAGATCGGGCTGCGGATCGGCCCGCTGGCCATCGGTGTGCGCGGCCCGGTGTCCATCGCTCTGGGCATGTCGTCGGTCGCGCGGCTGACCGGGCGTGAGGTGGACGTGGCGCTCGGCGCGTCCAGCCCGACGATCGTGCGTGACTGGCACGACCGCCCGTTCGGCAAGGCCGCGGTGCGGATGCGGGAAACCGTCCGCGCACTGCGCGGCATCCTGGAGGACGGCCGCGCGGACTTCGCCGGAGAACGAGTACGCACAAGGGGATTCCGGCTGCGGCACGCCCTGCCGTCGCGTGAGGTCGCAGTGGCCGCGTTCGGCCCGGCGATGACCAAGGTCGCCGCTGAGGAAGCCGACGAGGTCGTGCTGAACATCGTCACCCCTGGGATCGTGGCCCGCGTGCGGGAGACGGTCGACGCGCACGCACGCGCAGCGGGCCGGAACCCGCCGAGGCTCGCGGTCTGGTTGTCGGTCGCGCTCAACCCGGGACCGGCCAGCATCAGCCAACTCGCCGGGCAGCTGGTCGTGTACCTCAAACCACCCGGCTACGGCGAGATGTTCACCGAACTCGGCTACGGCGAGCTGGTTCGGCGGGCACGCGCGGGGGAGTCGTACGCCAGGCTCGCCAAGGATCTCCCGGCCGAACTGCTGGCCCGGGTGTGCGCGATCGGCACGGCCGGCCAGATCCGTGACCGGATCGCGAAGTACCGCCAGGCAGGCGCGGATCACGTCGCTCTCGTACCGTGCACCGCGGAAGACCCCGCCGGCAGTTCCGTCCTCGGTGCACTCAAGGAGCACGCATGACCGTCAACGCCCAGTACCGCCTCGCCGCCCGTCCCGTCGGCCTGCCGAAGAGCACGGACTGGCAGTACACGGAGGAACCGGCCGGGCAGCCGGGGGACGGCGAGTTCCTGGTGGAGCTGCAGTACATCTCGCTGGACCCGGCGATGCGCGGGTGGATCAACGCCCAGCGGTCCTACATCGCGCCGGTGGAGATCGGCGACGTGATGCGGGCGGCGGGCACCGGCACGGTCATCGAGTCCAACAACGGCCGGTTCCCCAAGGGGGCCGCGGTCCAGGGCCTGTTCGGGGTGCAGAAGTACGCCGTGTCCGACGGCACGGGCGTGTCCACGATCGACACGTCACGCGCCCCGGCGCCGATGTACCTCGGCACGCTCGGCAGCAGCGGGTTCACCGCCTACTTCGGACTGCTGGACATCGGCAGGCCGCGGCCGGGCCAGACGATCGTGGTGTCGGCCGCGGCCGGTGCGGTCGGCAGCGTCGCCGGTCAGATCGGCAAGATCATGGGCTGCCGGGTGGTCGGCATCGCGGGCGGGCCCGGGAAATGCGCGTTCCTCGTCGACGAACTCGGCTTCGACGCCGCGATCGACTACAAGGCCGGTGATCTGCGTGCCCAGCTGAAAGAGCACACACCGGACGGTGTCGACGTGTTCTTCGACAACGTCGGCGGCGAGATCCTCGACACCGTGCTGACCAGGATCACGCGCGGCGCCCGTGTGATCATCTCCGGCGCCGTGTCCCAGTACAACTCCGAGAACGGCATGCGCGGCCCCGCGAACTACATGCAGTTGCTCGTGCAGCGCGCGTCCATGACGGGTTTCCTCGTGTTCGACTACGTGTCCAGGTACCCCGAGGCGGCGTCGGAGCTGTCCGCGTGGCTGGCCGAAGGCAGGCTGACCTCCCGCGAGCACGTGGTCGAAGGCGGTATCGCGGCGTTCCCCGAGACGCTGCTGGGACTGTTCGACGGCCGCAACACGGGCAAGCTCGTCCTGGCGGTGTGAGGCGTGTCGACCAGGCAGACGGTGAGACACCGCTTCGAGGCCGACACGGTCGGCCGGGCGCTCGCGCTGGTCGGCGAGAAGTGGAGCCTGCGGATCCTGCGGGAATGCCTGTTCGGGGTGCGCCGGTACGGCGAGTTCGCGCGCACCCTGTCGATCCCGCGGCCGACGCTGTCGGCCCGGCTGAAGACTCTCGTCGAGGCCGGGCTGCTCGACCGGGTGCGGTACGCGACGAATCCCGACCGCCACGAGTACCGGCTGACCCGGATGGGCCGTGAGCTGTTCCCCGCGGTGGTCACCTTGATGCGGTGGGGTGACAAGTACCTGGCGGACCCAGGCGGCCCGCCGATCCTGTTCCGGCACAAGGAATGCGGCCAGGTCGCCGATTCGTACGTCGCGTGTGTCGAGTGTGGCGGGGAAATCGCGTACCACACCGTCACCCCGGAGCCGGGGCCGTCGTACGCAGCCGGAGCCGACCCCGAGGTGTGACCTGGAGCACAGACATATGCAACTCGTTGCACTACAACTCGTTGCATATTACTGTCGGCCGCATGGCCTTGGAGCACGCGATCCTGGTGTCCCTGGAGGAACGGTCCGGGTCCGGGTACGAGCTGGCCAGGCGGTTCGACAAGTCGATCGGCTTCTTCTGGGCCGCCAGCCACCAGCAGATCTACCGGACGCTCAAGCGGATGGTGGATCTCGGCTGGGTGACCTGTACCGAGGTGGCCCAGGACGGCAAGCCGGACAAGAAGGTCTACGAGGTCGGCGACACCGGGCGGGCTGAGCTGCGGCGGTGGCTGGCCGAGCCCGGCGACCCGGCCGTGCTGCGCAACGACCTGGCCGTGAAGATCCGCGGCGCGTCGTACGGCGACATCCCCGCCCTGCTGGCCGAGGTCGCCCGGCACCGGGACGCCCATGCCGAGCGCCTGGACGTGTACCGGGTGATCGAGAAGCGCGACTTTCCCGACCCGGCCGCGTTGACCGGGCGGCACCTGCACCAGTACCTCGTGCTGCGCGCGGGTGTCCGGGCCGAGCGGGGCCTGGTCGACTGGTTCGGCGAGGTGCTGGAAGCCATGCGGCGCGACGGAGGCGAGGACCGGTGACCGAGTACCCGAACCTGCTCCGCCCGCTCGACCTGGGCTTCACCACGTTGCCCAACCGGGTGCTGATGGGCTCGATGCACACCGGGCTCGAGGACCGCGCCCGCGACTTCGACAAGCTCGCCGCGTACTTCGCCGAACGGGCCCGTGGCGGAGTCGCGCTGATGGTCACCGGCGGGTTCGCGCCCAACCGGTCCGGCTGGTTGTTGCCCTTCGGTTCCAAACTGAGCACGCACGCGGAGGCGCGCAGGCACCGGGTGGTCACCGACGCGGTCCACGCCGAAGGCGGCAAGATCGCGCTTCAGGTGCTGCACGCGGGCCGCTACTCCTACCACCCGCTGTCGGTGTCCGCGTCCGCGATCAAGTCCCCGATCAACCCGTTCCGGCCGCGGGCGCTGTCCGGCAGCGGGATCCGCGCCACGATCGCCGACTTCGCCAGATCCGCCGCGCTGGCCAGGGAAGCCGGCTACGACGGGATCGAGATCATGGGTTCCGAGGGCTACTTCATCAACCAGTTCCTGGCTCCGCGCACCAACAAGCGCACCGACCGGTGGGGCGGCTCACCGGCGAACCGTCGCCGGATCGCCGTGGAGATCGTCCGGCGCAGCCGGGAAGCCGCCGGGCCGGACTTCGTCATCATCTACCGCCTGTCCATGCTGGACCTCGTCGAGGGCGGGCAGACCTGGGACGAGGTCGTCGCGCTGGCCAAGGAGATCGAGGCCGCGGGCGCGACGCTGATCAACACCGGCATCGGCTGGCACGAGGCTCGCGTGCCGACCATCGTCACGTCGGTCCCGCGCGCCGCCTTCACCGGTGTCACCGCGAAACTGCGGCCGCACGTCAGCATCCCGGTGATCACGTCCAACCGGATCAACATGCCGCAGGTGGCCGAGGAAGTGCTCGCCCGCGGCGACGCGGACATGGTGTCGATGGCCCGCCCTTTCCTCGCCGACCCGCAGTGGGTCCGCAAGGCGGAAACCGGCCGCGCGGACGAGATCAACGCCTGCATCGCCTGCAACCAGGCCTGTCTCGACCACACCTTCTCGGCCAGGAAAGCCACCTGCGTGGTCAATCCGATGGCGGCGAGGGAAACCGAGCTGGTGCTGCTGCCTGCCCGGAAGGTCAAGCGGGTCGCGGTCGTCGGCGCGGGCCCGGCCGGACTGGCCGCGGCCACCGCGACGGCCGAGCGCGGGCACAGGGTCGACCTGTTCGAGGCCGAGGCCGACATCGGCGGCCAGTTCGACATCGCCAGCCGGATCCCCGGAAAGGAGGAGTTCACCGAGACCATCCGGTTCTACCGGCGCAGACTGGAGGTCACCGGCGTGGCCGTGCACCTCCGTCATCGGGTCACCGCGGCCGAGCTGACCGGGAAAGGCTACGACGAGGTGATCCTGGCGACCGGCGTCGTGCCGCGTGTGCCGTCCATCCCCGGCGTCGGCCACCCGGCCGTTATGTCCTATGTGGACGTTGTGCGGCGCGGGAAGCCGGTCGGCGAGCGGGTGGCGGTGATCGGTGCCGGTGGCATCGGCGTCGACGTGGCCGAGTTCCTCACCCACGCGGAGTCCCCGGCGCCGGACATCGCTGCCTGGCAGGCGGAATGGGGCGTGACCGATCCGGAGACCGCGCGCGGCGGCCTCACCGACCGCAAGCCGCGGCCGTCGCCACGACAGGTTTACCTGTTGCAGCGCAAGGAATCCCGGATCGGCAAGGGGCTCGGCAAGACCACTGGCTGGGTGCACAGGGCCGCGCTGGCCGCCAAGAACGTCGAGCAACTGACCGGCGTCAACTACGAACGCATCGACGACGACGGCCTGCACATCACGTTCGGCAAGAAGCGGGAACGGCCGACCACCCTCGAGGTGGACACGGTCGTGGTCTGCGCCGGGCAGGAATCCATGCGGGACCTGGCCGACGAGCTGATCGCGGCAGGCGTCGTCACACACGTGATCGGCGGCGCCGACGTGGCCGCGGAACTGGACGCCAAGCGAGCCATCGACCAGGGCACCCGCCTGGCCGCGAGCATCTGAGGGGACAGGACATGAACGCAGCAGACCGGTTCCGCGCCGCGATCGAGGCGGGCGACTTCGACGCGGCGGTGCGGGAGTTCACCGACGACATCGTGTTCCACAGCCCGGTGAAGTTCACGCCGTTCACGGGCATCGGCACCGTCAGCGCCCTGTTCCGCGTGCTGGGCCGCACCTTCGAGGAGTTCCGCTACGTCGGAGCACTGGCCGGCCGCGGCCAACAGGGCGACGGCGGGCCCGAGGTGGAGACGCACATGCTGCACTTCCGCACCCTCGTCAACGGCAAGAAGATCGAGGGCATCGACCTGATCCAGCTCGACGACGACGACCGGATCACCACGTTCACCGTGATGATCCGGCCGATGTCCGCCTTGGCGACCGTCAGCGAGGCGATCTACGCGGGCCTGGTCGCCGACGGAGTAGTCACAGCGAGCTGACCGGCCGTCAGCCGTTGCACGCACCGAAGGAGATGTTGACCTGGGTCGAGGTGATGCTGCGACCCTGCTCGGAGGCGACGAACGCGGCGACGCTGCCCACGTCGGCCATGGTCGCGGCGCGCTTGAGCGGCGACGAGTCGATGATGCTCTGCTTGGCCGCGTCCATCTCGGGGATGTCCGGGAAGGTGTCGACGATGCCGCCGGTCAGCAGCGTCACGGTACGGATCCCGTGCGGCGCCAGCTCCACCGCCCACTGCCTGCGCAGCGACTCGACGGCGTCCATGCCGACCTGCACGTTGCCGAGGCCGGGGCTGGTGTTGGCGGCGTCCGACCCGCCGAAGAACAGCAGCACCCCGGACTCCTGTTTCACCATGTGCCGTGCCGCGGCTTTCGTGGTGATCAGCTGCGTCGTCAGCGCCTTGCCGATGGCCTCGACGAAGCCGGCCGTGGCGATGTCGGCCAGCGGCTGGAAGATCCCCTCCTGGGTGATCAGGTTGATCGAGATGTCCACGCCGCCGGACTTCTCCACGACCGCGTCGATGTGGTCGTCCACAGCGGACGCGTCCAGCGCGTCGACCACGGCTGTCTCGGCCTGGCCGCCCGCGGCGCGGATCCGGTCCGCGACCGCGTCGAGCTTCGCCGGTGTCCGGCCTGCCAGGAAGACCCGTGCGCCCTCGGCCGCGAAAGCACCGGCCACCGCGCCACCGATCGAGCCGCCGCCACCGTAGATCACCGCGGTCTTGTTCTCCAGCAACATCACCTTCTCCTCTCGTTGCCGGCGACGCTATGACCTGGTCACACCCGTTCACATCGGTCACGTGACTGGCCTGCGGCCGCTCGTCGGCGCGACGGTTAAGTCATCCGAGCCCGAGCTGCGCCAGTTCGATCCGTCGGGTGACGCCCAGCTTCGGATAGGCGCGGTACAGGTGGTGGCCGATCGTGCGCGGACTGAGGAACAGCTGCGCACCGATCTCCTTGTTGCTCAACCCGGTCGCCGCCAGTCGAACGACTTGCACCTCCTGCGGTGTCAGGTTCCTCAGCGGGTCGTCGGGGACCGGTTCGAGCGCCGGGCGTTCGCCGAGCGCGGTGAGCTCGGTCGTCGCACGCCCCTCCCAGGTCGACGCGCCCAGCCGTTTGAACACGGTCAGCGCCGCGTCCAGTTCAGCACGCGCCTCGGTACGGCGGCGCTTGCGGCGCAACCATTCGCCGTACAGCAACTGGGTCCTCGCCCGGTCGAACCGGCCGGTGTCCAGGTCGAGCGCTGCCCGGTAGTGCTCCTCCGAGTCATCGAGCATCGCCTGGCAGCGCCGCAGCAACGCCGTCGCGACCGGACCGTCCACGTGCGCGGCCCACCGCTCGAACGCCACGAACTGACCGGCGCACCGAGCGGGGGCACCGTCCCGGACCGCTGCCTCCACCAGGTCCGGGACGGCACGGATGAGGAAGTCGTACTTGGCCGGACCCACGCACACGGCGTGCAGCGCCACGAACGCGTCGCCGTACCGTCCCGCGGCGAGATCGAGCAGACCGAGGCCCCACGACGTCAGGGCGGTGCCGACGGCGTGCCGTCCTTCGAGGACCGGCAGCACCTCGGCGGCCAGTTCACGGCATCGTGGTTCGTCACCCGTCGCGGCGGCCAGCCACACCGAGGTGGCCCGCAGCACCGCGACTTCCATGTCCATCCCGAACTCGGTGCCGAGCGCCACCGCTTCGGCCAGACAGGTCTGCGCTGTCAGGAAGTCACCGCGCAGAGCCTGGACCAACGCCACGATCTCCTGCGCGTACGGGATCCACGTCAACGCCCCGCTGGCGCGCACTTGCGCCAGCATCGTCTCCATCACCGCGATGGTCGCCGTGTCCTCGGCCAGCATCAGCCCGCTGAACCCGGCCACGATCCGGTGGACGAAGTCCGCGTCGCCTGCCCGACCGGCCTCGATCACGGCGCGAAGCGGACCGGCGGCGTTCTCCGGCCTGCCGCTGAGCACGTCACCCCAGCTGATCTGCGCCTCGGCGGACGCCCGCAGCACGGACTCCCTGGGCAGGCGCAACTGGCCCATCAGCCGTCCACCCTCGGTGACCAGGGGTAGAGCGCCCGCGTCCCGGCCTGTGCAGATCATCTCGGTCAACATGACGACCGCTCGTTCGGGGTCGCTGTCCATGACCAGCAGCGCCGCCTCGGACGCCAGCGCGGCATCCGCTTCAGGGGAGGTCCGCTCGTATTCGATCTGGCCACGCAGCAACGTCGCTTCCGCGAGCACGCTCGCCTCGCTGGTGAGGGCCGTGACCTCGACGGCGAGGCGTGCCGCGCGGTCGGGTTTGCCCGCGTCGTAGGCGGCCAGTGCGGCCTTCGCGATCCGGCGCGCCTTGAGCTCGGGATCCACGCTCAACCGGCCTGCGCGGTCGTACGCGGCGGACACGGCCATGGCCCCGCCACGGCGTTCGGCCCGTTGCGCGGTCCGTTCGAGCTCGGCGGCCACGGCCTCGTCCGGCCCGGTGGTGGCGGTCGCGAGGTGCCAGGCTCGGCGGTCGAGGACGTCCGGGGCGGTGAGCGCCTCGGCGAAGGCCCGGTGGACGGCGATCCGCTGGTGGTGGGTGGCGCACTGGTACGCGGCGGCGCGCACCAGCGGATGCCGGAACGCCAGCTCCCCGTCCGCCACGCTGATCAGCCCCGCGCGCTCGGCCGCCTCCAGGTCGGACGTGTCCGCGCCGACCGCGCGGGCGACGTGCAGCACTGTGTCCATCTCGGCGAAGCGGTCGGCCGCGGCGACCAGCAGCATCGACTGGGACGCCTCGGGCAGGCTGACGATCTGCTCGCGGAAGGTCTCCTGCACTCGTCGCGTGACCGGCAACGGGCCGACTTGGTGCGCGGGCTCCGCACGACCGGCACGCTGTGCCGCCAGACGAGCCGCGCCGAGCTCCAGCAACGCGAGCGGGTTCCCCCTGGCTTCTTCCAGAACCCGCGCCCGCATCGGTGCTGTCAACCCGGGACTGTTCTGGTCGAGCAGACCGGCTGCCGCGTCCGGTGCCAGGGCAGACAGACGCAACTCGTCGATACCGGGCGTGTGGAACGGAACCGCCGTGTCACGGACGGCGAACAGCACCGTGACCGGGTCCACCTGGAACCGTCGAGCGGCGAACAGCAACGCGTCCGACGACCCGCGGTCCAGCCATTGCGCGTCATCGACCACGCACAACAACGGCTTCTCCGCGGCCAGCTCGGCGAGCAACGTCAACGCCGCCGCACCGATCAGGAACGGGTTGGGCGCCGTGTCGCCGCACAGGCCGAACGCACCTCGCAACGCGCCGGCCTGCGGGCCGGGCAGCAGGTCGAGCCGATCCAGGAACGGGTACAGCAGCAGGTGCAGGGCGCCGAACGCCAGCTCGGCCTCGGACTCGATGCCGACACCGCGCACCACGCGCGCACCGCCGGCCGTGGCCACGGCGTGATCGAGCAGCGCGGACTTGCCTATCCCGGCCTCGCCCCGGATGACCAGCGCCGCGCTGCGACCGGCAGCCGCCTGCTCCAGCAATCGCTCGACGTGGTCCCGTTCCCCATCGCGGCCCACCAACATGGCACCGAAGCCTAGCTGCTGAAATCCCGGCTGGGAGCGTGCTCGGCGGGTACCCGGGCGGGCACTCGGGGTGACGTCACGGTGAGCATCCCGCCGCGCACCCGGGAGGTCAGCAGCGCCAACCGGCGGCCCTGGTGACGCGCGGCGGCCAGGACTGTCCGCAGTGGAGGCCCGTTGCGGTCGTGTGACAGGGTGCCGTAGGGATTGCCGCCCGCGGCGGTCACGACCGGATCGGTGTATCCGGGTGCGACGATGAGGCAATCCCAGGCGTGCATGGCGGTGTAGGCCGCCAGGAGGGTCGATTCGCCGCCGGCGTGCGCGTTCGAGGTCGTGCCGAAGGCGGTGACGGTCCTGCCGAGAAAATCAGCGCCCGTGTCCTGGACTGTTTCGACGAAGCCCGCCGTCATCGCGGGCAGGGAGCCGGTGGTCGCGGGCATCCCCCAGGCCAGTCCGTCCGCCCATGAGACATCCGCGGGCGTGACGACAGGGACGTCCGTTGTGGCCGGCGTGATCTGGCGCAGCCGCACGGCCGCTCCCGTTTCCCGCGCTCCACTTGCCACCGCCGCGGCCAGTGCGCGCAGCGCAGGGCGGCCGTCTTGGCATATGACGACTATCTTGGCCGACGGTGCCGGTTCGCCGGTACGCACCAGATGCGCCAGGCGCGTGATCCGGGCCCCGGTGTGGGCGGCGGCGTCGCGTACTGCGCTCGGCAGGTCGCCGCCGTTGGCGCACACCGAGACGCCGTACGGATTGGCGCCGGTTTCCGCCCAGAGCGGCATCGTCGAGTCGGCCGACATCACCGCCGCGCCCCAGTGGTACATGCTCCGGTACAACCCGAGCAGCGTGGCTTCCTGCCCACCGTTGAGGCTGGTCGAACTCGTCATGCCGGTCACGACCTTGTCCGCCAGCAGCCGGGCCCGCCACAGGTCGCTGGTCGAGTCGATGAACTGCTTCACCGGCGCGGACACGTTGCCGTAGAAGGTCGGCGAACCCCAGACGATCCCGTCCGCCCACAGCAGATCGTCCTTGGTGGGCGGCGGCTCGCCCGGTGCGTCGATGCGACGCAGCCGGACCGTGGCTCCGGCGGCCCGCGCGCCCTCCGCCGCCGCGGTCGCGAGCGCGTGCAGAGTCCCTTTGCGGGAGTGGTGGATCACCAGCACGTTGGCTGTCACCAACTGCTCCTTCACGGTCAACCGACGATGATCTCGACACCGTCGCAGGCAGCGGCTGTCACCTCGTCGATGTCCGCGTCCAGCGGGGCGTCGACCAGCACGGACGCCGACCGCGCGTCGGAGTCGGCGATGGTGCCCAGTTCGTCGCCCGGCACCTTGCTGACCAGCACCGCGCACGAGCGTGGCGGGGCGTCGCGGTCGGTTGCGTGCAGTCGTGGCCACCGTTCGTCGCGTGTCGTCCAGCTCACCGGGGTGCCGTCGGCGCGGACGTCGACCAGTGTCCCGTGTGGATGGTCCAGGTAGACGTGCCTGCCGCGCCGGACCGGTTCCGGATAGGACACGTCCCGGCCGATGGCGAGGTCCACGATGCGTTCCTCCATGCTGGCGCCGGTGGCCAGGTGCCACAGCACGCTGATGCCGTCACCGGGCACGCGCAGCGCCACCTCCATCAGCGTCACGCCCCGGTCGCCCACGCGGTACTCCGCGTGCGTGATCGCGTCCCGGACCTCGAGCCGCCGCAGCACTTCCGCGTTCACCTTGGTCAGCTCGGCGGCGTCGGCGGCCGGCAGGCCGACGGGTGGGATGGTGTGGGACATCTCGACGAACGTGCCGCCGCCGTCCTCGTTGGTGCTCTTCCCGGTGATCCCCGACCATCGCGGTTCGCCGCCCTGTACCAGGCTCTCCACCGAGAACTCCGCGCCGACGACACGCTGTTCGATCAGCAGGGTCTCGTCCGCGGGGTAGCCGCCGACCGCGGCGGCCAAATCGGCGGCCGATGCCAGTTGCCGTACACCGGAACTGCTCATCCTGCCGACCGGTTTCACCACCAGCGGGCCGTTCCACGGCAGTTCGAGCCCGGCCACCGATGATCGGGCCGAGGGGTGGATCACGCGCCACCCCGGCGAATGATCCGGCAAAGCGTAGCGCTGCAGCAGTTTGTTGCGGCTGCTCGCCGCCGCGGACCAGCCGGGGCCGGGGAGACCCAGTACGTCGGCGAGCGCAGCCGCCGGTTCCACGAAGTACTCGCCGCAGGACAGGACACCGCGGACGTCGTAACGCTCCAGCAGGTCCTGCACGCTGCCGAGCACACCGCCCACAGTGGAATCGGGAACCGGCCACAGTTCGCCCAGGCCGGACAGCGGGTGGTCCGGTTGCCCGGTCAGCTCACGCAGCCGCTTCAGATCGCCGCCCGCGCTGAACACCATGATCGGCACGACGTCCAGTTCACGCGCGTACTCGACCAGCCGGAGATGACGGATGATCATCTTCAGTCCGGTCATGATCACCAGCGCCGGTGCCTTGCCGGTCATGTGTCCGCCTCCGCGTCGTCGGCGCGACCGGCCCGGGACGGCCTGGCCACACCGTTGCTGGTGCCGGGCAGCACCGTCCTGCTGGCACGGGCCACCACGATCGCGCCGGCCGGCACGTCGTCGACGACGAACGTCCGCGCGCCGATGCGCGCGTTGTCCCCGATCTCGACCGGCCCGAGGATCACCGAGTTCGCCCCGACCACGACCCCGGAGCCGAGCTTGGGATGCCGCCGTTGCCCGGGCGGTCGCCGCCGGTCGCGGCGCCAGCCCAGTGCGCCAAGGGTGACCTGGTGGTAGAGCGTGACGTCGTCGCCGAGTACCGCGGTCTCGCCGATCACCGTGCCACAGCCGTGGTCGATGAACAGCCGCCTGCCGATCCGGGCACCCGGGTGGATCTCGATCCCGCCGGAGAGCTGCCTGCCCACCCGGAAGATCAGCCGCGCCACCACCGGATGCCCGGACCGGTGCACCACGTGCGACAACCGGTGCAGCCACATCGCGACGAGATGGGGCGCCAGCAGCGCCTCACCGACGGTGTGCACCGACGGGTCGCGTTCGATCACCACGGCGATGTCCTCGCGCACGCGGTCCGCGACGTCCCTGATGCCCACCAGTCAGCGACCCAGTTCGGCCCACTGCTCCGGACTGCCGGTGCAGGGGAAAACGGTCACGATCAGCGAACTGGCCGGCATGCGCGCCGCGTACTGCTTGGCCACCAGCCAGTTGGCGGCGGCCGAACTGCCGATCCGGACACCGGTCAGGTCGAAGAACTCACCCATCGCACGGAACGCGTCCGGGTAGGTCACGTGCTCGTGGGCGCTGATCACATGGTCGTACGCCTTGACGAACGGCTGACGGATGCCGTGGCCATGACCGCCTGACCCCTCATAGGTCTGTTGTCCGCTGGGCGCGTCGGGATTGGCGTACGGCGACTCCGCGGGCGTGACACCGACCGCGGTGATCTCCGGGAACCGTGCGCGAAGCGCCCGCAGGACACCGATGAGCGTGCCGCCGCTGCCGATCGACGCCAGCCACAGGTCCGGCCGCCGGTCGCCGAGGTCGGCCAGGATCTCCTGACCGGTGGTCGCCTCGTGCATCGCGACGTTGACCGGATTGGCGTGCTGGAACACCAGCGTCCAACCCGGCTCCTCGGCGGCGATGCGCTGGGCGGTGCGGATGGTGAACAGGAAACCGCGCTCCTTGGGCACCAGGTCCACCGGGCACCCGCGGCTCTCGAGCGTGTCGAGCAGGCTCCTCGGGCTGAACGACGCGAGGACGAACCTGGTGACGACACCGGTCACGGTGCTCAGCGACGACATCGCCGCGGCCAGGTCACCGCCGGAGTACGCCAGCAGACGCAGTTCGCCCGCCGGTCGGTCGCCGTGCGTGCGCAACGCGTCGGCCACCAGCGCGTACGCAGTGCGGTCCTTGATCGACCCGACCGGGTTCTCCCACTCGCACTTGGCCACGATCCGCGCCCCACCGGGGACCGAGGGGACGTCGAGCAGCGTGGTCCTGCCCAGGCCGGCGCGGAAGCCGGCGAGTGCGGGATAACGCCGGTGCACGTCGTCGAACGCGAGCGCCCGCGCGGGATCGACCGGGGTGAACGGCTGCTGCAGCAGATCGCCCGGCGGGGCGAGCGGGTCGGGTGTCATGCGTCCTCCGCGAGCCGGAACCCGATGGCGTAGAGGTCACGGTCGAACCAGCCGTGCCGCCGGGTGCATCGGGCCAGGTCGCCGAACCGGGTGAAGCTTCCGCCCCTGGCCACCCGGTAGGACTGCCCGTCCCGTTTCAGGTCGTCGTCGACCGGTGCCCCACCGGGATAGGCCGCGTAGTCGTCGGCGACGAACTCCTCCACGTTGCCCGCCATGTCGTCCGCGCCGAACGGTGACCGCCCGGCGGGGTAGAGGCCGACCGGTGTCGTGCACAGTGGACCGTCCTCGACGGTGTTGGCGTGATCCGGCAGGAACTGCCCGCCCCACGGGTACTCGTGCACGCCACCGCCTGCCGCGTACTCCCACTCCGCCTCGGACGGCAGCCGGAAACGCCGCCCGGTCCTGGCCGCCAGCCAGGCGGCGTACGCGTCCGCCTGATCCGGCCGGACCGTCCACACGGGATGGTTGGCCCGCTGGTGCGGGTAACCGCCGAACAGCCACGAACTCGGCAGCGCATCGGTCCCGGTGTCCCGCAGGAAAGCCCGGTACTCCAGGTTCGTCACCGGATAGCGCATGATCCGGAAGGACGGCAGGACCACGCTGTGCCTCGGGCACTCCTTGCGGATCCAGTCGGCGACGACCCCGACCGGCGCCCACTGCGCGACGACCGCGTCCACCTGGTCCTCCGGCAGGCCGAGTTCGGCCCGCCCCGCGGGGACGTCGACCATCCGGGGATCGTCCGGATCGACGCGCGGGTCCCCGAGCATGCCCAGCACCGAACCGGCGACGTAGCGGCGCTCGAACGGCTCGTCGCCGTCCTCGCAGCGGGCGACCAGCCGTTCGGGCGTGTCCCGCAGCAGGTCACGGTGGCGGGCGAACACGTCACTGGGCAGCCGCTCGGCCAGGTGCCCGGGCAGCCCCATGGCCTCCCGGTCGCCGAGCGCGTTCGGGTTGGCGGCCACCGGCGCCGGATTCGGTGCCATCACGCCGTTCCCTGCACCTCGTAGACCCGTCCGTCGTACGAACCGGCCAGGAACACCTGTCGCTCGGGCAGATGGCACAGCGAGGAGATCCCGGAGGTGGTCGGCCGGTCGTCGGCCACCCACTTGCCCAGCTCGCGGTCGTAGACCTTGACGTGGCCGTGGTACGACCCGGTGGCGATCAGCCTGCCGGTGGGATCGGCCGCGACGCACTTGATGGAGTTCGGGTGCGTCGTGTCCACCACGCGCACGGCGAAGTCGGGCGCCCACAGCCGCAGCTTCAGATCCCGTCCGACGCTGGCGAAGTGACCATGGCCGAGTCCCACGCACCCGTTGGCGATCCGGTCGTGCGCGTGGTCGATCTCGTGCACTCGCGCGAAATCGGCCACGGAGTGCCACGCGACACTGGTGTCCGCGCAGACCGACATGATCAGGTCCCCGGACACCGCGACGCCTTTGACTGCGTTGGCGTGCAACTGGATGGTGGTCACATGCTCGAGGTTTCCCCCGTCGCCCAATCGGAACACCAGGCCCTCGCCGGTGTAGGCGCCGACAATCAGGTGCTCGACCCCGTCACGGGTGAAGGCGGCGCCGCAGTTGAGCGGCGACGAGTGCTGGTGCACCAGCTGCCCGGTCAACGCGTCCATCAGCTTGCCCAGCTGGCCGCCGGTCGCGACGAGTGAGCTCATCGGCGTCAAGAAGTTGCACAAGCTGCCCAACCGGGTCAGCTCGGCGCCGTCCCGCCACACCACACCGGCATCGCCGACAGTGAGCACGTTCCCGTTGTACCCGCTGACGGCGTTCACGCCCGGGGTCGGCGGCACCTCGTCCAGCTGCCATTTCCGCGTGCCGTAGTCATAGGTCCGGTAGGTCGAGCCGAACGTGCCGAACACCAGCGTCGACCCGGCCGCGAAGGCGCAACTGCGTGGCCAGACGTCGTCGGGGATGTCCGCGCCGTCCACGCGTTGCAGGCTCTCACCCGCGGTGTTCCACAGCACCATGGTGCGGTCGTAGCTCAGGCTGACCATCAGCTGGCGGGCGTTGTCCAGCACGAGCCGTTTGACGCCTGAGGCGTGCGCCGGCAACACGGTCTTCTGGTCGCCGGTGATCACGATGATCTCGCCGTCGTCGTTGCCCGCGTACAACGTCCCGTCGCGGTCGATGGCGACCGTGTCGGTCTCCACCCCGCCGAGGTCGATGTCCTGCAGCTGTTCCCCGGTCGCCAGCGACCACCGTTTCACGGTCCCGTCGTCGCTCGACGTGATCAGCTCCTCGGAATCGCCCGCCCACTCCACCGAGATCACGTCCGCGGTGTGGCCGACGAACCGGCGCACCAGGTTGCCGTCGAAGTCGTACACCCGCAGTTTGTGGTCCCGCGACGCCGTGGCGACCAACTCGCGGGCCGGGTGGAAGACCGACATCTCCACGTCGTCGTCCTGGTCGTTGAGCACCGCGCGCAGCCGCAGGTCCGGCACCGTCCACAGCCGGGCGGTGTAGTCGCTCGACGAGGTGACCAGCAGCGACCCGTCCGCGTTGAACGAGCACTGGTTGGCGAGGTGGTCGTGCAGTACCCGGTTCACCGCCCGCCTGGTCGGCTGGTCCCAGAGCACCACCTGGTTGTCATAGCCCGCCGTGGCGATATACCGGTCGCGAAAGGCCGCGATACCGCTGATCGGACTCCTGTGCTCGATCACTGCAGACTCCTCGGTCTATTCGACGCGGATTGTGTGGCCGGCATGTTCCACCTTCGCTCGCAGATACGCCCGGTTCGCGTCGGTCACGTGCCCGGAGGTGAGGCGTTGCCGGTACACCGTTATGCCGCATTCCTCAAGCCGTTCGATCTTCTTCGGGTTGTTCGAAATGAGCTCGATCTCCGTTTTGCCGAGGCTCTGCAACATCTGCGCCGCGACCGTGTAGTCGCGGGGGTCGTCGGCGAAGTTCAACGCCCGGTTGGCCTCGAAAGTGTCCATCCCGGAGTCCTGCAGCCGGTAGGCCTCGATTTTGTTGTAGAGGCCGATCCCGCGACCTTCCTGGCGCAGATAGAGCAGCACTCCGCCTTCGGCGGCCATCATCGTGATGGATTCGGCCAGCTGGGCGTGGCAATCACATCTCGCTGAGCGGAACACGTCACCGGTGAGGCACTCCGAGTGCAGCCGGACCAGCGGCTTCGGCTGTCTCAGCCCGTTGCCGTACACCACGGCCAGGTGTTCGCGCCCGTCGACGAGCCCGTGGAACGTCACCACGGTCGCAGGCGTGAACACCCCGGCCGACAGCTGCAACGGGACGCTCACCGTGGTCCGTATCCGCGCGGGCGCAACGGTGAGTATTCCGTTGGAATCCGGATTTGTGCCCGACGAAAGATTATCGCCCAATGCCCGACCCCCGGAACGTGATTGAATCGGCCCCTGTGGGGCTGGTGGCCCCAACGTATATCGACGCTAGCACCGAATCGTGCCACTGTGATTCTTCGCCGTTGCCGTTCTTCCGCGTCGGCCACAATGGACCGGACGCACGCGCGGATCCCGTGCAATGAGCGCTGTTGACAGTCCGCGCGGCGAGCGGCTACCTTCGAAATCGGGTTTTACCCAACCCTCGCTTACCGGCCGGATGTGTTATTCGTCAGGGGGAAAAGCGTCGATGAACCGTGTCACGCCGAATCGGTACACCGCCGTCGGACGCGGTCCAGGGCCGATCACCCCGGACGGATGCCCGGTCGAACTCTACGAACTTCTTCCCGCACAGGGAGAAGCCGACGTCGTGCATTCCGCGGTACCCGCCGGCGCGGCAATTCTCGAACTGGGCGCCGGGACGGGGCGAATCACGCGCGGACTGATCGAGCACGGCCACGACGTGGTCGCGGTGGACGAGTCGCGGGAGATGCTCGCCCGCGTCACCGGAGCGCGGACGGTGCACGCGTCGATCGAGGCGCTGTCGCTGGACGACCGGTTCGACGTCGTGCTGCTGGCGTCCTACCTGGTGAACGAGAAGGACGACGACCTGCGGGCCGCCTGGCTCGCGGCCTGCGAACGGCACATGGCGCCCGGCGGCTGCCTCATCCTTCAACGGCACACCCTGACCTGGTTCGACCAGGCGCAGCCCTACGAACGGGTCGCCGGTGACCTGACCCTGCGGCTGCGCGAAGTATCGCGACCGACACCGGACCTGCTCAGCGTGACGATGGAATACGAGCACTCCGGGCGGAAGTGGACGCACTCGTACACCCACCGCCGCATGTCCGACGCCGAGATCGCGGCCGAACTGGCCCGCGCAGGCCTACGGGTGGAGTCCTACCTGACCGACAACCGTGACTGGGTCCTCGCCAGAAGGCGCTGACCGCTGCTGACGGGTGATGGCGAGCCGACCGGCCGGGAGGGGTGTGCGGATGGGTGCGCGCGAGACGGACGGCGGTGTGCCGTTCCTGGTGAACGCCGACTTCGGCAAGTTCTGGTCCGGGCTGACGTTGAGCGAGATCGGCGCAAGGGGAGTATCCCTGGTGTTCCCGCTGATCGCGGTGCTCACCTTCGGCGCGTCACCGAGCGAGGTCGGCTATCTCAACGCCGCGCAGTTCGCACCCGCCCTGATCGTCCCGCTGCTGGCCGGTGTGTGGCTGGACCGCAGAGCGCGCCGGCCGAGCCTGTTGCTCGTGCACTTCGGCAGCATGACCGCGCTGCTGGCCGTGGCGATCCTGATGGCCACCGGCCGCCCGGCGATCGAGCTGCTGTTCGCCGCGGCGTTCGTGGTCGGCTTGTTCAACGCGATCAGTGGCATCTCCACCCAGGCCTACGTTCCCGCGCTCGTGCGGCCCGCCGAGCTGGTGACGGCCAACAGCCGGATCCAGATGACCTACGCCATGGTCCAGGTCGCCGCGCCCGGTCTGGGCGGCGTGGTCACCGGTGCCCTCGGCGGCGTCAAGGCCGTGGTGCTGTTCCTGCTCACCTACGCGGCGGCCGGGCTGTGCGTGCTGGCGATCCGGCATCGCGAAGTGGTGGATCCGCCCGCCGGGCGGACCGGTGTGCTGTCCATGATCAAGGAGGGCATGTGGTTCATCGCCCGCTCCCGGACACTGCGCGTGCTCACCCTGCAGGGCACCTGGATCAACCTCTTCGACCAGATGGTGCTGACCCTGTGGGTGCTGTTCGCCTTGTCCGCCTTCGACTTCAGTCCCGAGCTGTACGGGCTCACGATGGCGGTCAGCGGTGTCGGCGCCATCGTCGGTTCGATGGTCGCCCGAGCTGTCGGCGCCCGGCTGGGCACCCGTCGCAGCATCATCACCGGTGTCGGCGTCGGCTCGGTCGTGCTGCTGGTCCTGCCGCTCGTGTCGGGCTCGAAACCGTTGCTGGTCGCGGTTTCGGTGCTGGTGTTCTTCGGATACAGCTTCGGGCACACCCTGTCCAACATCTTCGTGGTCTCGACGCGCCAGGTGATCACGCCGAACGAGCTGCTCGGCCGGGTGACGGCCACGTACCGGTTCGCGGCGTTCGGTGCGATCCCGATCGGCGCGGCGCTCGGCGGGCTCGCCGGGGAGTGGCTCGGGCTGCGCACCGCGTTGCTGGTGGGCGTCATCGGCCTGGTCGTCGGCTGGGTGGTCTGTTCGATCCTGCTGCCGTCCGACCTCGACGAGGCCCGGCGCGCGGCGGCGGAGCCGGGGCGGTGAGCACATGCGTGTCCTGAAACCGGCCGACTGGCCCGAAGCCCTTGCCCTGCGCGCACAACACCCGGCCGCGGTGCCGGTTTCCGGCGGCACCGACGTGATGGTGGGGTTGCGGGCGGGACGGCTCCGCCCGGACATCCTGCTGGATCTCAGCCGGGTTCCCGGACTCGGTGGCTGGCGGGTCGACCGGGACTGGGTTCGCCTCGGCGCGGGGACGACCTACACCGGCATCGCCGACGGGCTCGCCGGCTCCCTCCCGGGATTGGCCGCGGTCGCGCGGGCAGTGGGATCGCGGCAGGTGCGCAACCGCGGCACTCTCGGTGGCAGCTTGGGCACCGCGGCGCCGACCGGCGACCCGCACCCGATGCTGCTCGCGATCGGTGCGGAGATCGAATTGAGTTCCGCGAACGGGACCCGCCGCGTTCCCGTCGACCGCTTCTACCGACCGCAGGGCGGCACGGCGCTCGCCGCCGACGAACTGATCCACAGCGTCCGGCTGCCGGTTGTCACCGGGCCCCAGCGATTCGCTCGGGTCGGCGCACGCCGGGGCATGGTGAAAAGCGCGTGCAGCTGTGCGATCGTGCTGGACGCGGCCCGCGAGGAGATCAGGGTCGCGGTCGGCGGCTACGGCCCGGCCCCGCACCGCGCCGCGGACGCGGAAGCGTTGCTGCGCGAGCAACTGTGGACCGGCGGGCTCACCGGTGACCTGCTCGGCAGGTTCGGGCGGCTGGTCGCGGCCAGTGCGACACCGGTGACCGACCTCAGGGCCACCGCTGCCTACCGGCGGCACGCCATCGCCGTGCTGGCCGGGCGGAACCTTCAGCAGGTGTGGGAAAGCCATCGCCGCAAGGAGGCCTGATGACTGTCAGCGTGACTGTCAACGGCAAGCTGTTCGAGGACGAATCCGAGTCGGTGAGCCTGCTCGCCCTGCTCCGGGACCGCTGGGGCCTGCTCGGCACCAAGAACGCCTGTGAGGAAGGCGAATGCGGTTCGTGCACGGTCCGCCTCGACGACGTGCTGGTGAACGCCTGCCTGGTGCTCGCGACGCAGGCCGACGGCCGGGAAGTGACCACAGTGGAAGGCATGGCGACCGACGCGGGGTTGCACCCGGTGCAGCAGGCGTTTGTGGACGCCGGTGCCGTCCAATGTGGCTTCTGCACGTCCGGCATGGTTCTCGCCGCCGACGACTTGCTGCGCCGCGTGCCGTGCCCGACAGCGGCTGAGGTTCGTGCCGAGATGGCCGGCAACCTGTGCCGTTGCACGGGTTACCGGCACATCGTCGACGCCGTCTGCTTGGCCGCCGAACGGACGACAGCGGAGCAAGTATGAACGCGGCACCTGACGGCATCGGCACCAGCGCGAAGCAACCCGACGGCGTCGCCAAAGTCACCGGTGTGTTCCGCTTCTCCTCGGATCTCGGCAACACGGGCGCGGTGTGGGCGGCGACGCTGCGCAGCCCGCACGCGCACGCCAGGGTCCTGTCGATCGACACTGCGCCCGCCTGGCAGCTGGCCGGGGTACGTGACGTCATCACCCACGCGGACATCCCCGGCCGCAAGCTCTGCGGCCAGATGAAAGTGGACCAGCCGGTGCTGGCCGAGGACGTCGTCCGCTTCCACGGCGAGCCGGTGGCTGTCGTGGCCGCCGACGACCTGGCCACGGCCCGGCTGGCCGCCGAGCGGATCGTCGTCGACTACGAGGTGCTCCCTGCGGTCACCGACCCGTTGCCCGCTCTGGAACCTGGCGCGCCCGCAGTGCATCCGGACGGCAACGTGGTGGCCCACAAGCGAATCCGTCGCGGCGCGGCGCAGTCGGGCGAGTTCCCGTACGCCGAGGTGGTGGTCAAGGGCGAGTACACGGTCGGCATGCAGGATCCCGCGTTCCTCGGCCCGGAGTCCGGGCTCGCCGTGCCCACCCCGGACGGCGGGGTCGAACTGCACGTGGCGACCCAGTGGCTGCACGTGGACCAGGAACAGATCGCCGCTTCTCTCGGCCTGGCCAGTGACCTGGTCGTGGTCAAGCCCGCGGGAACAGGCGGTGCTTTCGGCGGGCGGGAAGACCTGACGGTGCACGTCCACGCCTGCCTCATCGCGTTGCGGCTGCAACGCCCGGTGATGATGTCGTACTCACGGGCCGAGTCGTTCCTCGGGCACGTGCACCGTCATCCCGCTGTGCTGCGTTACGAGCACGGGTGTACCGCGGACGGGAAGCTGGTCTACGTCCGGGCCGAGATCGTCCTGGACGGCGGTGCCTACGCGGCGAGTTCGCCTGCCATCGCTGGGAATGCCGCCACTCACGCCGTCGGCCCGTACGACGTCCCGCACGTCTGGGCCGAGGCCACCGCCGTGTACACCAACAATCCACCCGCCGGGGCCATGCGCGGGTTCGGGACCGTGCAGCCGTGTTTCGCCTACGAGAGCCAGATGGACCGGCTGGCCGCGGTGACCGGGCTGGATCCCGTGGAGTTCAGGCTCCGCAACGCGCTGCGGACCGGCGGGAGCCTGCCGACCGGTCAGGTGCTCACCGGCCCGGTCGCCGTGACGGAACTGCTGCAACGACTCCGTGCGCTGCCCGTCCCGGCCGGCACTCCGGCGCGCGAGGTGGTCCGCGGCGTCGGCTACGCGGTGTGCCTGAAGAACATCGGCTTCTCCGAAGGCTTCGACGACTTCTCCACTGCCCGGGTACGGTTGTGCGTCGATGCCGGTTCGCCCGTCGCCGTCGTGACCAGTGCCGCGATGGATGTCGGCCAAGGTGTGTCCACGGTCCAGCGCCAGATCGCCGTGTCCGAACTCGGTGTCGCGGACGTCCGGGTCGAGCACGCCGACAGCCGGTTCGGCACCGCTGGGCCGACATCCGCCTCACGGCACACCTACGTCACCGGGGGAGCGGTCCGTGCGGCCTGTCAGGAGGTACGCGCCGACGTCCTGAAGTTGGCGCGTGAACGGTTCCCCAGCGCCTCGGTCCTGCGCGACGGCGTGATCACGGACAGCACCGGCGACCCGGTCGCGACGCTCGCCGATGTGCTCGGCTCGACGGTCATCGAACGGACCGCGGAGTTCCACCACCCGCGCACGTATCCGCTGGACCCGGTCAACGGCCAGGGCGACTCGGCCATGCAGTTCGGGTTCGCCGCCCACCGCGCGGTTGTGGACGTCGACGTGGACCTCGGCCAGGTCACCGTCGTGGATTTCGCCACGGCACAGGACGTCGGCCGGGTGATGAACCCGCTGGCGCTCGCGGGCCAGCTGCAGGGCGGCGCCGCGCAAGGACTTGGCCTCGCGCTGATGGAGGAGCTGCACCTGGCCGACGGCCAGGTGTTGAATCCGTCGTTCGCCACGTACATGCTGCCGACGATGATGGACGTGCCGCCACTGCGGACGGAGATCCTCGAAATGGCGGATCCCCGAGCACCCTACGGTGTCCGCGGGATCGGGGAACTCCCGGCGATCTCGTCCACCGCGGCCGTCGCCGCCGCGGTCCGGGCGGCCACCGGCAAACCGGTGAACCGGGTGCCGATCAGACCAGAACACCTCCTGGACCTGGAGGACCTGTGACCGAATGGTTCTCTGGGCCGCTGGGTGGTCTGTCCGATCAGGACTGGGACCGGCTGGCGGGCGACCGGTTCTACTCGTCGTCGCTGTGGCTGCGGTTGTGCGCGCTCAGCCCGGGCAGCACATCCGGTGGCCTGCACGTGGACCTGCCCGGTGGTGGCCGCGCGGCGGTGCCCGTCGCGCGGGTGCGTGACGAACCCAATCCGCACTGCCGTTGGCACGACCAGTTGACCAAACGTGGCCTGCCCGCGCCACCGCCGCAGGGCATCCTGGTGGGCCAGCGCCGTGGCTACCAGGCCCACCTGCTGGCCAGCCCGGCCGTGGACCCGGCGGTAGCCGCTGGGGCTCTGCTGGACGCGCTGCGGTCGGTGCGGGAGCCCAGCGTCGCCATGTACGTGACAACGCCGGATGTCCGGTCGCTGCGGGCCGCGGGAGTGCGTGCCCTGCCGGTCGCCCTGACCACCGACGCGTGGATCGACGTCCCACCCGGTGGCTGGGAGGCGTGGACAACCTCCCTGGGCACACGCAACAGGTCGCGCAGAGTCCGCCGTGAGGCACGCAACTTCGCACGGGCGGGCTACCGGTTGGAACACCGGACGCTGAAGGAGGCGTACCACGACGTGGCGCGCCTGCTCGCCCGCACGGAGGCACGCTACGGCAGGACCGTCGACGTCGAACCACTGGCGCGGTCGTTCCGAGCCCAGGGCGAACTGGCCGGCGACCGAGCCGAAGTGACGTTGTGCTCGCTTGACGACGGCCCGCCGCTCGGTTTCTGCCTGTACTACAGGCAAGGCGACACGGTGTTCCTGCGCGCGGTCGGCTTCGACTACGAGAAGCTGAGCGGGGCGGCGGAGTACTTCAACCTCACTTACTACATTCCCGCTCGACTGCCCGGCGTCCGGCGACTGCACGCCGGTATCGAGACCCCGGACGCCAAGGCGCGGCGAGGTGCCACACTGGAGCCGCTGTGGTTGCTGGACCTGTCCGAGGACAGCGTCCTGAATGGACACGACAGCGAGGTCCGGCGGCACAACCACGCGTTTCTCACGCTGCTCAGGGACACCTCGCCGATGGTCGCCGAGGCACTGGTGGACGAACTCTGGGAAGAGTTCACCTGAAACACGCCAGCGCCTGTCCTCAAAGCCAGATGAGGGGTGTGGCCGGGTCGAGGTCGGCCAGGACCCGATCCGGCCGTGCCGGTGGCCGGTGCACCGCGAATCCAAGATCAAACCAGACCCGCCACATCGCCTTTGAGGACGGACCTTACGCGGGCATGTAGAAAACGTAGTCGGCGGTGTACGGCACAGAAGCGGTGATGCCCTCAGTGCACGGGACGCTGGGGGCGGCGCCGCCCCTGGTCTTGAGGCGCTGGATGTACGTGACCTTGCCGAGCTTGCCGGGTCCGCGATTGCCGGTGGCGCGCAGCAGCAGCTCGGGAATCGCCCTGGGCACGGGCGAGGTGGCGACAGCGGTCGCGGTCACCGAGCTGCCATCCAGCACCGAGGTCCACACCGGGCCTTTGGAATGCAGGACCTCGGGACGGGCCCGGCTGGTGAGGATCGCGTCGGGCTGGAGGAAAACCCAGGTGTTGTTCGTGCACTGGTAGGTCTGCACTCCACGCGCGGCCATGACCGTGCTCAGCTTGTTCCCCTCCGGAACCTTCAGGACTGCGGGTGCGTTCGGGGGATGCGTGGCGGCAGCCGGTGCGGCGGCCGCACCCAGAACGACGGCCGCGAGCGCCGCGGTTGCCAGAGCTGCGGAAGTTCTGCGAACCCGACTCATTTTCTCGTGGTCTCCCGTGTGTTTCGGCCTGGTGGCGGTCACCGGCCGCTACCCACACGAACCCGACCCCGTCACGGTTCAGCGCAATTTCCCGGACAGGTCGGAAACCAACTCACCCGGAACTCCAGTCGGCAACGACAGTTTCATCGCCGCCAGCAACGGCACCGCCAGCAACGCGGCGGCGGTCCACGGCAACGCGGGCGCGAAGTGGTCCAGAATCACCCCGCCTGAGGCCGCGCCGCCTGCCACGGCCCCGTTCCACGCCGCGATGGTCAACGATTGCGCCCTGTCGGCGTGCCGTCCCGCGACCAAGGCGGTGACTGCCTGAAACGCCGTGGGTGCGCCACCGAACGCCAAGCCCCACAACACGCACGCCAGCAGGACCGTGACGACACTGCCGGACAACGCCAGCAGGGCGATTCCGCAGGCGGTCAGCGCCGAGCACCCACAGAGGACCGCGCGTGGATACCGGTCCAATGCCGAGCCGACCGCGGCGATCCCGCACACCGCCGCCGCGCCGAACGCCAGAAGCACTGTGCTCAACAGGGTTTCCCGTCCGATTCGGGCCAGGACGGGACCGAGGTAGGTGTAGAGCACGTTGTGGCCCAGCGAGTACACGAACACCATCACCAGCACTGGCCGCATCGCAGGCACAGCCGTCCTTACCGCTCCGGTGGGTTCTGCTGCCACCGCGGGCACGACAGCGAGGACCCAGAACAGCAACGGCACCGCGATCACCGCCATGGCAGCGAACGACCAGCGCCAGCCGACAAGATCGCCGAGCACGGTTCCCGCGGGCACCCCAGCCGCGAAACCCACTGGCGTGCCGGCCATCGCCACGGCCAATGCCCGCCCGGCGAGCGCCGGTGGTGCGATCCGCATCGCGTACACCGCGACCAGCGACCACATCACCCCGGTCACGGCACCGGACACCACACGTGCACCCAGAATCACCTCATACCAAGGAGATACGGCGATCACGACGTTCGTCACGACGAACCCGAGCACAAGGGCCACCAGCACACGCTTGCGCGGCGACCGGGACGTCACGGCGGTCAAAGGGATCGCCGTGATCGCGGTGGTGATGGCGTAAACCGTGACCAGCTGCCCTGTCGTGGACGGCGACACACCGAGATCCTCGGACATGCCCAGCAGCAGCCCAGCAGGCAGCACTTCGGTCAGACAGCCCAACAACACGGTCAACGTGAGCGCGAGCAGCGCTCGCAACGGCAGTTTCTCCTGCGGCACGGGATGTCCCTCCACGGGTTGACGCCCCGGCGCGGTGGGCTGGCCGTGCCGGGGCGCGGGGAATCGGATCAGCCCTTTGCCAGTTGGGCGTCGATCCACGTCCGCAGAGCGGACTCACCCTTGAACCCGATCATCCGGGAGTTCGGCAGCTCCGCCGCGGCGCGCACCGGCACCAGGGTGGGCAGATACTGGATGCGGTAGCGGGACAGCAGGTCACGGCTGGTGTCCGCGTCGACCTCGCCGAGCAGGAACCGGCCGCCGTACTGCCCGGCCAGCTTCTCGATGACCGGCTTGAGCTGGCGGCACGGCGGGCACCACGTGGCGCCGAAGTCCAGGATCACCAGCTTGGTCTTGGAGATCTCCATCACCTGGCTGTAGTTCGCGGACGTCACGGTGACGACGTTCTCCGCGTTGACCACGACGTTCGTGTCGGCGGCGGGCACGGCTGTGGCAGGCGTCGACAGCAGTGCCGAGGCCGCGACGGCGACGGCGGCGACGCCCGCGCGCAGCCAGTTCTTGGGCAGGGACATGACAGCTCCTTGATGTGCAGGGAACAACGGGGCAACGGTGTGCGGATCAGCCGGAGGTGGTGGCCAGCCCGGCGGAGACCCAGTCCTCGATGCCCTCGCGGTATTCGCGTACGTTCGCGTAGCCGAGTTCACGCAGCCGGGCGCCGACGAACTCGCTGTTGCGACAGGGCACGTTCGCGCAGTACACGACGATCTCGGCGGACTTGTCCGGCAGGACGTCCGGCGCGTACCGGTCGGTGAACCCGGCTGCCTGCTCGTAGGGGAAACCGGGGATGTTCACCGCGCCGGGCAGGTGCTCCTGCTCGTAATAGGCCACCGGCATGGTGTCGACCACCACCAGTGTGCCCGCGTCGATGCCATTCCGGAGTTCGTCCCGCGTGATCAACGGCAACATTGAAGAATCCCTTTCCGGCCCGGTCGGCGCAGCGTTTCGCGCCGATTCCGAGTGTGGCCGGACGGGAAGTGCGCGCCCACTGCCAGACGGCTATGTCACGTCGTTATCCAGCCACCGGCGGTAGCGGTCGCTCTCGGCGGTGAGGCGGGCGTAGTCGTCGACGGCGGCGCGGTGCACGGCGTCGAACCGGTCACCGGACGGGTGGTCGGCCCGCCACACCAGGATGTGTTGCACGGTCATCGGATTGCCTGCCAGCGGCCGGATCGCGGTGCCGGCCGACTCCGATGTGGTCGGTTGCACCAGGCACACCCCGTGGCCGCCGCGCACCAGGCCGAACCGCAGCGTGTCCACGTCGTGCGCGATGCGCGGGGTGAACCCGTGCGCCAGGCACATCTCACGGAACACGATCCGGCAGCCGTCGCCGCAGCTGGACACGATCCACCGCTCCTCGGCCAGGTCCGCCAGGTCCACGACCGGCGCGGCGGCCAGCCGGTGCGTCGACGGCATCGCCACGAACGACGGTTCCGCCACCACCCGCTCGGCGCGCAGCCCGTCCGGCACGGCCAGCGACCGCTGACCGCAGATCATCGCCAGCGCGAGGTCCACGCACCCGCTCGCGACCTGCGTGACCAGCCTGCTGTGCGACAGATCCGAGCGGGTGGTGAGTTCGCTGCCCGGCAGCAACTGGCGGACGCGGTGGAACACGTCGGAGGCGAGCGCACTGTCGTTCCAGCCGATCCGAACGTGCCCGTGCGCGGGCTGCTGTCGCCGGAAGTCCCGGTCGAGCTCGTCGAACGCCGGGATGATCGCCTCGGCACGGGCCAGCAGGAGACGCCCGATCCTGGTGGGCCGCACCCCGTGCGGGCCGCGGTCGAACAGCTTGTCGCCCACCAGTTGCTCGATCCTGCGCAGCTGGTGGCTGAGCGCGGGCTGCGCCAGCCGCAGTTCGCCCGCCGCGCGGTTGAGGCTGCCCGCCCGTGCGATGGCGAGCAGCACCCGCAGGTGCCGGACCTGAAGTTCCATATCGCTCATTTAGACGCGCCGTGCGGCGCCTGTCACCGGATTGGGGCGAACGGTCCAAGTCCGGTGTGCCGAAGGGCGGCAGCGTCTGCTCCGGGCGGGCGTGATGGCGGGCTTCGGCGTACCGCGCGCATAAGACGGCGGCATGACTTTTCGGCAGTACCTGGCGCGCCGGTTCGTGCCGATAGTGAGCGGATCCGGATTTCCCTGCCCCTGTGAATACATTTTCGGAGTCGACGGTGTTGCTGACAACTCCGCTGACCGAACACTGCGCCGCGCCACTGCGAAGTGGCAGGCACGTGTGTATCGGCGTGAGCCCTTTCAACAGTTACTTCACGGTGGAACGCGTCACCGCACTCGCCCGCTGGGCATTGCGGCAATTCGAGCGTTTCCATTTCTTCGTACCCGACCGCGCGGCGGTGTACACCTTGGAGGCGCTGGGTTACGAACCTGCCCGCGCCCGGCGCAAGGCCGCCCGCCAGGGCCAGTACGTGCTCAACAAAATCCACCGCGCGCTGGAGGAAGTGGGCGTGACCGAGCCCGGCGAGCACGTGCTCGACGGCGCCGCGCTCGCCCGCAACGACCGCTACCAGCACCTCCTGCGCGACGCGCACGACCGGTTCGCGACCGACGAGGAGTTCGGCGAGCACTGCCTTGAGGCCACTCGCTGGGTGCTCGACCGGCGGTTACCCGACGGGCAGTCGCCCACCGACGCCCAATTGCGTTGTGCCGTCCTGTACTTCCTGGCCGAACTGCCGATGTTCATCGACACCCCGGCGATCGCCGGGGTGGACAGCTCGGTGTTCGCCTACCACCAGCGGGTGGTCTTCCTGGAACGGCTCTACGCACGCGAACTGGCCTGGCAGCCGCATCCCGGTCAGGGATTCGTCGTGTTGTGCGCCGATGAGGAAGCGGCGTGACGATGGCACACGACGACTATTCGCTGCGCAGACTGCCCGACGAGGCCCGTACCTCGTGGTTCTCCGTCGCCGTGCAGCGGTTCGGGCAGGTGTCCGCGTTCCACCAGTTCCTGCTCGGTGCCACGCTCGGCTTCGGGATGACGTTCTGGGACGCGGTCCTCGCGATCACCCTCGGGTCGGTGATGCTGGAGGTCGTCACGATCCTCATGGGCATCGCGGGCGTGCGGGAAAGCGTGTCCACGTCCGTGCTGGCCCGGTGGACGGGGTTCGGCGCCCGCGGTTCCGCGCTGGTCGGGCTGCTGGTGACGCTGAGCCTCGCGGGGTGGTTCGGCGTGCAGAACGACGTGTTCGCGCACGGCCTGCGCACGTTGATGGGCGGGCCGCCGGTCTGGGTGTGGGCCGTCATCGGTGGCGTCGCGGTGACCGCGATCGTGGTCGCCGGGTTCCACACCATGGCGTGGACGGCGTACCTGACCGTGCCCGCCTTCCTGCTGCTCACCGCGTGGACGATCGTGTCCGAGCTGAGCAGGCACGATGTGGCGCACCTGGTCGACATGCCCGCGCCGGGACCCGCGTTGAGCCTCGCGCAAGGCACCACGCTCGTCGCGGGCGCGTTCATCATGGGCGCGGTGATGACACCCGACATGACCCGGTTCAACCGGCGTCCCAGCGACGTGGTGAAACAGACCCTGATCAGCGTCACCCTCGGCGAGTACCTGATCGGCCTGACCGGTGTGCTGCTCGCGCACGCCGCCCGCAGCGCGGACGTGGTCGCGGTGATCATGTCCAACTCCGGCGTGATCGGTACGCTGATCATGGTCGCGGCGATACTGAAGATCAACGACTGGAACCTGTACTCGGCGTCGCTCGGCCTGGTCAACACGGTGGACGTGCTGCTGCGCAAGCAGATCGGCCGGTCCGGCGCGACGATGTGGCTCGGCGCGCTGGGGACCCTGCTCTCCGCGCTGGGCATCCTCGAGCACTTCACCGCCTTCCTGACCTGGATCGGGGTGATCACGCCGCCGGTCGCGGGCATCATGATCGCCGAGTACTTCGTGGTGCGGACGTGGCGCGCCCAGCTGGACGAGTCACGCGCGGCCGGCGAGCTGCCGGGCGACCCGCCGGACTGGGTGCCCGTCTCGCTGGTGTGCTGGGTCGCGGGCGCGGCGGTGGGATTCCTGGTCCCGGTCGGGATCCCGACGATCAACTCCGTCGTGGCCGCGTTCGCGCTGTACGCTGTGGTCGGCAGGACGGCCGGGATCACGCGGCCGGTGCCCGGATCCCGGGTCGACACTCACCGCTGAACGGGGAAGTGACGGCATGGAACTCGATGTCCACCACCTGCGGCTCGTCCAGGCGATCGGTGCGGCAGGCAGCCTGTCGGAAGCAGCGGTGCTGCTCGGCATCAGCCAGCCCGCGGTCAGCAGCAAGCTCAAGCGCTTGGAGAACACGCTGGGGCAGCGGCTGTTCGACCGGGGCAACCACGCCACGTCCGTCGCGCCGACCCCCACCGGCGAGTTGCTGCTCGACCGGATCAGCGCGGTGCTCCCGCTGATGGAGGGGCTGGTGCGGGACATCGAGACCCGCACCGGCCCGTCGGAGGTGGTGCGGGTCGGCGGGGTGTGCTCGCCGATCCTCGGCCACCTGCCGGCGATCGTGGGTCAACGGATGTCGACCGGTCCCGGCGCGTCGCTGTTCGACAGCGACTGCCGGGACCTCGTGGTGAACCTGGTGGCGCAGCGCCGGTTGGAAGTGGGCGTGGTCAAGGACTACCCCGGGTACGAGACGGTCGCGCCCGCGTCGGTGGGAACGGCGGTGGTGGCGCACGACCGAACGCTTGTCCTGCTGCGCGAGGACCACCCGCTGGCGCGGCACAAGGTGATCGCGCTGGACCAGCTCGCGGAGCAGGAATGGGTGCTGCCCGCGCCGGACTCGTCCAGGTTCCACGAGTACTTCCACGCATGTTGCCGCCGCAAGGGTTTCACGCCCCGGGTCCGGTACATCTCGGAGTCCTACGGGATGACTGTGGCAGCGGTGCGCAACGGCGCGGTCGGGCTGTCGCAGGCCGCGTGCGAGGGGCACCAGCAGCTCGCCGGCCGTCTGCTGGCGGACGGAGCCCTGTCGCGGAGGTTCCTGCTGGTGTGGCACCGGGAGGGGGAGTTCGCCGACTGCGCGCGCGAGATGGTCGCGGATGCCGCGCTGGCCTACCGGCTGGAGTGCGAGGAATCGCCCGTCTACTCGCGTTACCTGGCCTGACCGCGGGGTTTCCGCCGGGCGTTGCCGGAGGAAACCCCTGCCCTGCTGATCAGCGCAGGCCGGCCGGGGGAACCGTGGTGCCGTGCACCCAGGCTTCGTGGAAGGCAGTGAGGTCCATGTCGGCCACTGCCGCGGTGTAGAGCTCCCAGTCGTACCAGCCCTGGTTGAGCGACACCGCGATCTCCGGGAATTCACGCAGCACCACGAAGAACTTCTCGTCGCCGATGTGCTTGCGCAGCGCGTGCACCATCAAAACGCCCTTGTCGGTGACCGAGAACTCCTTGCCGACGCCCGGATCGGCCAGCTCGCGCCCCCAGAACCTCGGGTCCGCGCCCGCGCGGCGCATGCCGTCCTGGTAGCGCTGCTCGACAGCCTGGCCGCCGTTCGCCTCGTCCCACAGCCACACCAGGTATCGGGTGTACGACTCGACCAACGGCTGGTCTTTCCACATCTTGATGGCCAGCTGATTGCCCCACCACTGTGCGGCCATCGCCTGCACCAACGCCGACTGGTCCGCGCTGCCGCCGTACACCGGGCGGCCCTGTGAGGGATGCGCGTAGAAGATCCGGTCCGGCACGTACATTCCGCCCGTGGACGCTGTCGGGTAGGGGCCGAGTTCGCCGGTCAGGAAGTCCATGACCTTCGGGAGGGCAGCGGCGAGCGTGCCGTCGGTGCCGGGCGCGAACGCGTCGAGGACCGGGGTACCGCCGGGCAGGCCGGATTCGCGAACGGTGAACCGGTCGATACCGATCATGGTGGCCGACGGCGTGATCGGGGTCTCCTCGGCCCACCGGTGTTGTCCATTGTGGATGGACTTGCGCACGCCGTTGGACACCACGGCCCAGCCGTTCGGGACCGTCCCGTTCACGTGGAAGGTGGCCTTGTCCGCCGACGTGTCGTTCACGGGGAACCACGTCGTCGCCGAATGCGGCGCGCCCGCGGCGAACACCCCGCCGGTGGCCGACACACGCCACCCGGTCGCGCCTCGCCGTGGGGTGTACTCCGGCTGAGGACGTCCACAGTAGACGATCTCGACCGTGAACGACGTGTCCGCGGCCAGTTCGGCGGCAGGCGTGATCACCAGTTCGTGTTCCTTGGCACGGGTGAAGGCCGCGGCGACGCCGTTGACCTTCACCGAAGTCACGACGAGGCCGCGCAGGTCGAGATCGAAACGGGTGAGGCGCTGGGTGGTGGTGGCCGTGACGACAGTCCTGGCGTTGAGGAAACGGGCAACCGGGTCGTAGGCCAGGTTGACCGTGTAGTCGGCGACGTCGTAGCCGCCGTTGCCGTCGGTGGGGTAGTAGGGGTCGACGCCGAGCACGACGCCGTTCGGGGCGACGTGCACGTAGCCGTCGGTGCCGATTGTGTCGTCCGCGTGTGCCGTGGCCGGGCACGGGGACAGGCCGCACAGCAGCAGGGTGGCCGACGAGAACGCTCGCCGGATCCGCACAGCCATCGGAAACCTCTCAGGTCCGGGAAATGGTCCGGCCAGTCTCGGCGGACCCGGCCACGCCCTGCCATTGCCACTTCCCTATGCCTGCGCGTTATCGCGGACGCGTCAGTGCCAATAGGCACGCCGGGTCATGATGTGGTCGGCCACGAACTTCGCGTCGTGCCACACGCCCCAGATGAAGCTCGATCCCCGCCGCACCAGCCAGGGCAGTCCCAGGAAGTAGACGCCGGGCACGGCCGACACACCGCGCCGGTGCTTGGGCTTGCCGTTCTCGTCGAACGCGTCGACCTGCAGCCAGCTGTAGTCGACGGCGTAGCCGGTGGCCCACACGATCGAGTTGACGTCAGCGGTGGCGAGGTCCAGTTGGAGGAGGGGATCGGTCACGCAGGCCGGGGTCGCCCCCAGCACGCGCGCCCCCGGTTCCCCGGGGAGGTCCAAGCCGTTGTGCGCGGCGTAGGCGTCGGCCTCGTCCAGGAGCGAGAGGTAGTTCGCGTCGCCGTTGGCGATGTTGGTCGCCAGGTCCGGCGCGAAGCGGACTGTGCCGTTGTCGAACGAGGTGGTCAGGCCGACGAGGGTGATGCCGAGGGCGGCGAGGGCGCGGAAGTCCACGGTGTGGCCACCGCGTGCGCCGCTGACCGCGATGGTGACGTGTTCGGCTCCGCGCGGCGGGGTCTGCGCGTCCCACTTGCCGAGGGCCCCGAGCCACCAGCAGAAGTCACGTCCGCGGTAGCTGCGCGGCGGCCGGTCGTGCGGGCCGACGGACAGGTAGACGCGCCGCCCGGACCGGTGGAGCTCCTCGGCGATCTGCACGCCTGACGATCCGGCTCCGACGACGAGCACAGCCCCTTCGGGCAACTGCTGCGGGTTGCGGTACGCGTTGGAGTGCAGCTGCAAGGGGCCTGCGTCGCCCGGCGCGATCGGCGGGATCACCGGGCGCTGGAACGGCCCGGTCGCGGCGACGACGAAGCGCGCGTCGAGGGAGCCGTCCGAGGTCTCCACCCGGAAACCGGGCCTGCCGTGGTGCCGTCGGACAGACGTGACCTCGACACCGGTCCGGATCGGCGCGGCGATCTTGGCCGCGTAGGACTCGAAGTAGTCCGCGATCTGGTCCTTCGAGGCGAAGGCGTCCGGTGCGAGGCCGGGGAACTCCATACCGGGGAACCGGTCGTGCCACGCGGGTCCGTTCGCGACCAGTGAGTCCCACCGCTCCGACCGCCAGCGCTCGGCGACGCGGTGCCGTTCCAGGACCAGGTGCGGCACACCGCAGTCGCTCAGGTGCTCGCTCATCGCCACACCGGCCTGACCACCGCCGACGACGAGGACATCGACTTCTTGGCTGGACATGCCACCCTTTCCTTTCACGTCCCGATCCGCTCGGGGTCCTGCGTGGACGAAGAAGCGACGTCGCCTGCCTGCAGCAGCGGTGTTCCCGCGGTCTCACGCAGCGAGAAGGCCGCGGCGAGGCCGATCACGGCCGCCACCATCAGGTACGGGCCGGGCACGATCGTGCTGCCGGTCGCGGAGATCAGCGTCGTCATCAGGTACGGGACCGTCCCGGCGAACAGGGCCGCCGTGACGTTGTACGCGATCGAGAGGCCACCCTGGCGGGTGCGGGTCGGGAAGATCTCGGCCGACCACACCGCGTAGCTGCCGAGAATGGCCGCGAGGACGACCCCGAGGCCGAGCGCCGCCACCCAGGTGCCCGCCACGCCGGTGCGCATCAGCAGGAACGCGGGCGTCGCGAGGACCAGCAGCGCGATCCCGGCGCCGATGAGGACCGGACGCCTGCCGACCCGGTCGGAGAGCCCGCCGAAGGCGGGTACCAGCACGAGACCCACCAGCGAGATCACCGTGGACAGCAGCGCGGCGTCGCCGGGGGAGTGGCCGAGGTAGTCGGTCTCGTAGGTGACGAGGTAGGTCAGCACCGCGTAGAACGGCACGTGCATCATCGTCATCAAGCCCGCGGCCTGCAGCAGCTGTTTCCAGTTGTCGCGGAACAGCTCCCTGATGGGGCTGCGCGGGATGTTGCCGGTGGCCTCGAGTGTGCGGTACTCGGGCGTGTCCTCGATCTTGTCGCGGATGACGAAGCCGATGATCCCCAGTGGTGCGGCGATGAGGAACGGGATCCGCCACCCCCAGGTCGCCACCTGCTCACCGGACAACCCGACCGACAGCAGCAGGAACACGAACGACCCGGCGAGGAAACCGAGCAGCGAGCCGACTTCCAGCCAGCTGACGCCGAACCCGCGGCGGCGGCGCGGCGCGTACTCGGCGAGGAAACTGGCCGCGCTGCCGAACTCCCCGCCTGCCGCGAAGCCCTGCGCCAGCCGCAGGACGACCAGCAGGACCGGCGCGGCGATGCCGATCGTCGAGTAGCCCGGCAGCAGGCCGATCACCAGGGTGGCGCCCGACATCACGAAGATGACGATCGAGAGCGTCCGTTTGCGGCCGATCCGGTCGCCGAGCGGACCGAACACGAGCGCGCCGATCGGCCGGATGCCGAACGACACGGCGAACACGCCGAAGACCGCGAGCAGCCCGGCGGTCCGGTCGCTGGACGGGAAGAAGACCGTGGCGATCGTACTCGCCAGGTACGCGTAGGCCGCCCAGTCGAACCAGTGCACGAAGACACCGACCGCGCCTGCCGCGATGCTGCGCCGCAGGATCGCCGGATCGATGGTGGCCTCGGTGAGCTCCTCGGCCGGAGGAGCGGGGTGTGCGGTCATGGTGCCTCCTTGAACCGGTTCTCGCACAGACGGTCAGACGCTTTGCCGTGTCGCGCGGTCCACGCCCGTCCACGCGAGCGCCACGGCGCCGTCGAGCAACGCCCGCTCGGCGATGCCGCCGACGCACGCCGCCGCGAACTCGCGCTGGTGGTTGACGGCGGGCAGCGACCCGACGCCGATGTACGGGTGGATCGCGGGGACGACCTGCGAGACGTTGCCCATGTCGGTCGAGGCCCGGTTCATCCGTGCCGCGGTACCGTCCGCGGCGAATTCCCGGCCGAGTTCGACGGCGTTGGCCCGGTAGTCCGCGAGGCTGGTCTCGTCGGCGCGGAACTCGGCGTAGGGCTTGCTTTCCGGTTGCACGGTCAGCTCACACCCGGTCGCCAGCGCACCGGCCTCGAACGCCCGCAGCACTCGGGGTTCCAGCTCGGCGAGCTCCGCCAGCGTCCCGGCCCGGACGTACCAGCGGCCGGAGGCGTGCCCCGGGATGGCGTTCGGCGCGTCGCCCGCGTGCGTGACGACGCCGTGCACGCGGGCCGATGCGGGAAGCTGTTGGCGCAGCAGGCCGATCGCGACCTGGGCGACGGTGAACGCGTCGGCGGCGTTCACGCCTGCCTCCGGGTAGGCGGCGGCGTGCGCGGACTTCCCGGTGTAGGAGATCTTCGAGTGGCTCACCGCGAACGGCTTGGCCTCGGCGACGTCGACCGGCGCGGGGTGGACCATCATCGCCAGGTCCACGTCGGCGAACGCGCCACGGTCGAGCAGTTCGATCTTCCCGCCGCCGCCTTCCTCGGCCGGGGTGCCGTAGACCTCGACGGTGACGCCGATGTCGTCGGCGACAGCGGCCAGGCCCAGTGCGGCACCGACCGAGCCGGCCGCGATGAGGTTGTGCCCGCAGGCGTGGCCCATTCCGGGGAGGGCGTCGTACTCGGCGCACAACGCGATGCGCAGCGGTCCGCTGCCGAAACGGGCGAAGAAGGCGGTGTCGAGACCCAGGTAGCGGGACGTCACCTGGAACCCGGCGCGGTCGAGCAGGCCGGGCACCGCGGCGGCGGCGTGGTGTTCCTCCCAGGCTGTCTCGGGGTCGGCGTGCAGCCGTTCGGAGAGCCGGACCAGGTCGCCGGCGTGCCGGTCGACCTCGGCGCGGGCGGCGGCTTTCGGCGTGGTCATCGCGAGTCCCCGGGAACGCCGTAGGACGGCGCGGTGGCGGGGTCGAGGCCGCGGCGCACGTAGTCGTCGCGCTGGGGCAGCCAGACGTCGAGCAGTTCGGCGAGCCGGTCGATCGGGTCGTCGGCCCAGTCGATTCGCAGGTCGGTGACGTGCCAGTCGACGTCGGCGACCACGACCAGCCCCGCGGAGTGCACGGGTCCTTCCTCGCCACCCGCGTCCACGGCGGCCCTGAGCGCGGTGACGAGCCGTTGCTCCAGTTCGCCCGTCGCCGAGGTGAACGCGTCGACGACGACCCGAGGGATGTGGCCCCCGGCGAGCATGTTGCCCGCGGCCACCGCGCCGTCCCCGGTCGCGGTGGCGTGCGTGCCGAGCGTGTGGCCGCCGCTGTAGGCGAAACCGTTGCCGCTGCGGCCGAGCACGGTCAGTTGCCGGTACTCGATGTTCTCGGCGGATCCGACCACTTCGGACAGTGCGCGTTCCGCGTCGCCGTGTTCGGCGAGCCGGTCGAGCAGGGCGGTGCCGAGGCGCGGGTCGGTGATGTTCTGTGACGCCGCCGCGCCGACCCCGGGGCGCAGGTGCGCCACCCTGGCCGCCACGGCCGGGCTCGACGAGCCGGCCGCGATGCCGAACCGGTCACCGTCCCGGGCGACGAGCGAGAAGGTCACTGGCCCTCCTCCTGCGGGATCACGGCGATCGCGTCGATCTCGCACAGCCACTCCGGGCGGGCAAGGCCGGACACGACGAGGCCGGTCGAGATCGGGTGGACGCCTTTGGTCCACCGGCCGACAGCGCGGTAGACGGGCTCGCGGTAGCGCGGGTCGACCAGGTAGATCGTCAGCTTGACCAGGTGCTCCATCCGGCTGCCGGCCTCTTCGAGGAGCATCTTGATGTTCGCCATGGCCTGGTCGGCCTGTGCGGCGGCGTCCCCGATCCCGACGGACTCGCTGGTGTCGAGGTCCTGTCCGATCTGGCCGCGGACGTACACGGTGTTGCCTGCGACGACGGCCTGGCACAGGTCGTTGTCGAGGTTCTGCTCCGGATACGTGTCGCGCGTGTTGAACGGCCGGACGCGCTTGTGGACGGTCATCGGCTGAGCGTGACGCAGGACGCTTTGATCCGTCCAACAGATGTTTTCGGGTTAATGCATCTGATAAATAGATCTAATCAGGTCAGTGCGCATAAAGATGGCGGCACAGTGCACGGAACTCCTGGGCGCGGCGGGTCACGCGGACACCGCGTATCCACGCCACGACGATCTCCAGGGCGGCGACGTCGTCGGTCAACGCGAGGGGAACCGCCTGGGCACCGGCGTACGTCGTATCCACAGGCGGGCGCTGGTTGAGCAACGCGAAGCCGTGACCGTGCGCGACGAGGGCACGCACGGTCTCGTAGCCGGTGCTGCGGTGCCGGACCACGGGTACAACGCCAGCGTCGAGCAGTACCGACTGGAGGTATTCACGGCTGTGCGGCAGGTCGAGCAGCACCATCGGCTCGTCAGCCAGCTCGGCCAGCGACACGGTGCCCCGGGCGGCGAGACGGTGGTCGGACGCGACAAGCGCGTACGGCGGTGCGGTGTCGACCACCATGCGGTCGATGTCGTCGTCGAGGTCGTAGCCGTAGAGCAACGCGACCTCGCACTCGCCGGACCGCAGCGCGGCCTTGAGCGCCGAGTGCTCGCCTTCCCGCACGGACACGACGACCTGCGGGTGCCGTCGTTCGAACTCCGCCAGCAACCCCGGCAGCCGGAACGGCGCGAGCGTCGAGAAACACCCGATCGCCAGTGGCCCGACAAGCCCCGCGCCCGCATGCCGCGCGGCCTCGACGAGCTCGGCACCGTGCGCGAGGAAGTCCAGGACACGCTGGTGGAACGCCTGGCCCACGGTGGTCAGGCTCAGCCCGCGAGCGTGATGGCGCAGCAGGAGCTGCACACCCAGCTCCCGCTCGAGCTGGGCGATCGCGGTGGAGACCGCCGACTGCGACACCATCAGCTCGCGGGAAGCGGCGGTCATGCTGAGGTGCCGTGCCGCCGCTTCGAAGTACCGGAGCTGGACAAGGGTGAAGGAGGGCTCGCTCACCGCGTCATCCTGCCTCGCCGGCACACCCGCTGCCACGTGTGGCAGCGGCCGGACAAACGTCTTCCCGGACAACCTGGATGTCCGGGAAGATGATCGTGATGACAACCGACCGGCGAACACCAGCTTCGAACTCCCTGTACGGATTGGCCCTTGGCGATGCGCTGGGCTCCCAGTTCTTCATCCCCGACAACCGCGGCGCGTTGGAACGACGGCAGATGCCGCCCAGCCCGTGGCAGTGGACCGACGACGCCGAGATGGCGTGCTCCGTCTTCGCTGTGCTGCACCAATCCGGGCACATCGACCAGGACCGGTTGGCCGCGAGCTTCGCGACCCACCATGACTTCGACCGCGGCTACGGGCCGTCCGTGAACCGGTTGCTGCGGCTGGTTCGAGAGGGCGGCTCGTGGCGTGACTTGGCCTCGGGTCTGTTCGACGGCCAAGGCTCATGGGGCAACGGCGCCGCTATGCGCGTCGCGCCGCTCGGCGCTTGGTTCGCCGACGACCTCGACGAGGCAGCGCGCCAGGCTGCGCTGTCGGCCGAGGTGACCCACACCCACCCCGACGGAGTGGCCGGGGCGGTCGCCGTCGCGGTCGCCACCGCGTTGGCCGTCAACCTCGATCCGCCTGCGCCCAGGGACTTCCTCGACCAGGTTCTGCAACGGGTGCCCCGAGGCCGGGTGCACCACGGGATCTGGGCCGCCAGGGGACTGGCGCACGTGCCATCGCCGAAGATCGCCGTCCGCGAACTCGGCAACGGCCGCTACACCGCCGCCCACGACACTGTGCCGTTCGCACTGTGGGCCGCGGCGCGCAACATCGAGGACTACGAACAAGCCATCTGGATCACGGCCGGCACTGGTGGCGATGTGGACACCACATGCGCCATCGTCGGCGGCATCGTCGCCGCCCACGTCGGCGTCGACGGCCTCCCGGGTTCGTGGCGGGCGGCCTGCGAGCCACTCCCGGTGTGGGCGGGCGCGTGGCCCGGCTTTCCCAATCCGGCGCGGTGACCCGGTGAGATCTGCTAGATGTCTACCTGGTCCGTGAGCCGAACGTCCGGAAGGGAACGTGCGCTGTGGAAGCTGAACAGCTTCGGAACGAGCTGTGCGAGGCATTGGAGTTCGCCGCTCCGATGACATGGGAGACCATTCGCCTCGAAGTGCAGGCGACTGTGGTGACCAGCATGGCGAGCACCTCCGTGGTGAACAGGGACGGCAGGCCGGGCTCGCTCGTGTTGCCGGACGGCTTCATGGACAAGCTGCGCGACTACCGCGCCGCCTGCTACGAACCAGGGCGGGGCACGTGGTACTCCGCTGTCATCGCCCTGCGCGTGGACGGCGAACCGGACATCGCCCTGCACTACGACGAGAAGCCGGAGTGGGGCGTCTGGCCCCACCCCACGTCGTACGTACGGGACCTGGAGTTGTTCCCGCGCGACGAGGAGCACGTGCCCGGCTGGCTGCGTGAGCAGATCGAGCTGGCCGGGCCGGTGCCCGAGAAGACGGGGAGTCACGCATCGGCGGAGCCCGCGGCGGAGCCGGCCGGGCAACAGGGCAACCTCCTGGATCAGCAGGAAATGCTCGACCGGCTCACCCGTACCCTGCTCGAGGCGTTGCCTGCGAACTGGCAGCGGCTCTTGATCCAGTACCGCGTCGTCGGCAGGCACAGCGATGCCGGAGTCGGCCTGGTGAAGGACGGCGACGACCGGATACACCACTGGGATCCGCCTCGTGAGGCGTGGCACAGGTTCCAGGACCTGCGGCGGGTCATGTACGTGGAGGGTCAGGGAACCTGGTTCGGTGTGCAGTACAAGCTCATCAGGCCGGGCAGGTTCGACGTCAAGTACAACTGGAACAAGGAACCGGGCCTCGAGGACGCACCCGCTCCCGAGGAGTTCGCGCTCGAGCAGAGCCGTTTCCCCCGTTCCGAGGAGCACCAGCCGCACTGGTACCGGGCCGGGCTGGCCAGGGCGAGTGCGAGCTGACCCGGCGGCCGGGGAACCCCTGGAACGGCCGTTTCAGCCAGAACTGAAGCCGTGGACACGCTTGCCGCGCCGCCCGTAGCCTTCGCGGATCTGATCATCTTCTCGATTGGGGGTCTGATGACGAAACCTCTTGTTCGCGTACTCGCGACCACGGCGATCGGCGCGGCGGTCGCTCTCGCGGTCGCCCCGTTGGCTCACGCGGCCCAAGCCGGTCCGTACGAAACCAAGGCGGAGTGCTTGGAAGTGCGGGTGAAGTACATGAAGTACAACCCGACGCCGTGCAACCCGGTGACGGACCCGTGGGAACGTACACTGTGGACCTTCTACTACGACAAGCCCTGACGCGGCCGCTGAGCCGCGTGACCGGGGCCGCCGCTGCTCCACTGTGGACTTCTTCACTCGATCGGGTGGCCTCGGCATAGTCGGTGATCCGGCGTGGTACCCGCAGCGTGCAACGAGATGCGGAGATCGAAGAAGGGCGTGCACCGCCGACGGCCTGTGGTGCTCCTGATCCCGAGCAGGAAATGGCAGGCCAGCACGAGAATCACCAGTTCCGCGCGGCCAGGTCCCCCAGTAGGAGGCGGATCGGGCTGAGCGGGTCAGCCCACCGCCGGTGGACGCGCGGAACGACCTCGCGGCCGGCTCGCTGGTTCGATGTCGTCGTCAACCAGTGAGCCGGCCGCGTTGCCATGCCGCCGCCGGTGCTCACCCGACGGCCGAGTCACGCTCGTCGTGTCCTGCCACCTCGGTGACGCATTCGCATTCGTCCGCGGTCTGCAGGAGCACACTGGGCAGGTCTGACCGGCCGCCGATGGCGAGCTTGCGGTAGATGTGGGTCAAGTGCTGTTCCACAGTGCTCAGCAGGGAGCTGCCACCGCTGACGGCGTGGACGCGTCGTGCGAGGTCGTCGGGCGCGTTCTCGTGGGCGCCGCCGGTGATCAGCTCCTGAACCCCGTGCACGGGCAAGGAACCAGCGGGACGTATTCGCAATAGGACCGGCCCAGGATCTCGTTGTGGAACGCGAGCTGGTGGGTCTCGGTGGTGGGCCGCTGGCTGAAGACCACCATCAGACGCCCCACCTGCAGCCGCCTGGTCAGGTAACGCAGGCTGTGCAGGGACGGGGCGTCGCTGAACTCGACGTCGTCCACGACGACCACGACCGGGTGTTCGCGGGCGAGGTCACGCAGGATGCCGTG
This sequence comes from Kibdelosporangium phytohabitans, assembly GCF_001302585.1. GTDB lineage: Bacteria > Actinomycetota > Actinomycetes > Mycobacteriales > Pseudonocardiaceae > Kibdelosporangium > Kibdelosporangium phytohabitans. The sequence goes on from NZ_CP012752.1 coordinate 5,432,422, forward strand.
GAAGTTCCCCGGCACCCCGCCGTGGCGGTTCGACGGCCCGTGATTGTCCGAATGCGCGAAGGTGTCCAGCAGTGCGTCCGCCCGCGCCGCGATCGGGGGTGGGAGAACAGCACTGTTGAGCAGCTGGTTGAGCACCCCTCCCGGTAATTCCTGTTCTTCACCCTGACAGCGGGCCACCACGCCGAAGGCGGTTTCCGGCTGCGGGCGACCGCCTGAGCCCAGCTCGGCACGTTCCCTCGCGCCAGCCCTGACCAGGGCCGTGTTACAAGATCGACGCCCCCGGCGATCAAGCAGGAAACCGTTGGAGGGGGCAACCGGGTGGAACGAATCGTCACGTCGGTGATGTCATGGCGGATGCGCGGCAAAGAACTCGCCGGACTCGACGATGAACAGCGCAGGCGGATCAACCAGTGTCTGTGTGACGGCGAGCCGGCTGACGATCCCGAGCTGGCGAAACCGTTGGTGCGCCAGGCCGAGCGCATGCTCGGCAGGGCTGTGGAGATCCCGGTCAAGCCGCTGGCGGTGCTGGTCGTGCTGATGGTGGCCGGCTCCGGGTACTTCCTGCTGTCGGGACTTGCGGCGAAGTACGGCTTCCAATGGCAATCGATCGTGATGATCGGGGCAGCGCTGTGGCTGGTGTACGCGGTGCCACGCAACAACCGGCTCTGGCGACACGTCACCCAGTCGCGGAAGGCGACGAAGGACAAGTGGGGCATCCGCCCCTAGCCACCCGCCGCCGGGCGGTCACGGCGTCGAAGGCGCCTGCCGTCGGCGATTGCGGATCTCCTGCACGGTGAACAGTCCGAGCGGGAAGACCATCCCGAGCAGGTACTCCTTCATCTCCGGATCCAGCGCGTGTTCCGCGACGGGTACGACTCGGACGCGGTCCTCCGCGAACGCGGCCCGTTCGTCCACCATGGACACGCAGACCGCCGCGGGACGAGAATGTTCGCTGACTCCTCGTCCTGCCTGGCGAAAGCGGTGATCCGCTCGTGCCGGACCCGGCCGTCCGCGCTGCTCGGCGTCGCTCACCGCAAGTTCGTGCTGGCTTAAGGACCATCGGGGCACGCCGGAACTCGCAAACCATACCGGGACAAGGCAGATCCAGCGGAGTGCGTCTGACTCCAGGCGGCCTGGCTCTAACGGAGCAGTGGCGGTCACCGGGCGTAGGCGTTGCCGCGGTCAGTTCCGACGATTCGCTGAATCGATGCTCCTGTGCCTTCTGCCGCGCAGTTCGGGGTTGGCATGCTGTGCAGTCGGCGTCGAATAGGGGGTAGCGAGGTGCCACCGAGTCCGAACGACCCGGAGACCGCGCGCACGGTGACGAAGCTGGTTCAGTACCTGCGGGACACCACAGCGTCGTCACGTCAGCAAGCTGTGCACCTCGACCAGTACGAACTCGTGACGTGGCTCAGCGACCTGCCGGACGAGGTGGCGGTCCTCGACCCGGGCCAGGACGGGCGGCTGTTGACGATTCCCCTTGTGCCACGGCCGGAGAGCCCGGCGATGCCGCCGGATCTGGTCGGTGTGGTGTCCGCTGACGCGTGGAACGACGTCGATGTCGACGAGCCCGCGTGGCGCGATGCGGAAGCCCACGTCATGCAGGCGATGGAGGACAGGCGACGCTGGCGGGAGCTCGACGCTCAACGTGCTCCGGTCCGTACCTTGTACGAGAGGTTCCGTGAGGTCGCGGCCAAGCTCGAGCACAGCGATGACGAGTACGAGCTGGTGCTGTCCGCGGGTCTCATCCACGGCAAGGCACCCGACGGGACCGTGGTGCGCCGCCATCTGCTGACCCAGCAGCTGTCCGCGGGCGTGAACCTGCAGTCCGCGGCCGTGCACGTGACGGTGAACCGCGATGTCCGGCCGCAGTTGGAAGATCGCCAGTTCCTCGCGGGCGTGATCCGCCAGCACGCGGGTCTGGGCGAGTCGATCCGCGACGAGCTCGAGGTGAGTGCCCCGCTGCCGCACGTCGGGCAGTCCGCCAAGCTGGTGGCCAGCTGGGTCGAGCGGATGCTGCCCGAGTCGCCTCGCCTGTCCGGTGACGTGCGGGAACCCGCCGGCGAGCCGCCTGCCAGGCTGGCGGTCAGCATGTCACCGGCCATCGTGTTCCGGCGGCGGGACCGGACGCACGTGGTGGAGTACTTCGAGCAGATGCAGGGCGTTCTGCGGCGGGAGAAACGAAAGGTCCCGCTCGGCCTGGCCCAGCTGCTGTGGGACCTGGACCCGGAGCAACGCCGGAAGTGGCTGCGTGAGACCGGGCACGAGGTGCGGGACGTGCTCGGTGACGACCCGCTGTTCCCGTTTCCCACGAACGATGAACAACGTCGTGTGCTGTCCCGGTTGCGCACCGACAACACAGTTGTCGTCCAAGGCCCGCCCGGCACAGGAAAAACGCACACCACGCGCAACCTGATCTCGGCGCTGCTGGCACAAGGCCTGCGCGTCCTGGTGACCAGTCAACGCGAGCAGCCGTTGCGTGTCCTGCGTGCAGGGCTACCTGACGATCTCCAGCCGTTGTGCGTGTCGCTGACGGGCGGCAAGGACGGCAGCGATCTGGAGAGCAGCATCGACGCGCTGTCGTCCAGACTGACCACTTCGGACACCACGCAGACCGGTCAGCGCGTGGCGGCGCTGACTCGTGAACGTCTGGCCGCTCAGGCGAAGGTCGACGAACTGCTCCGGCGGCTGAACGCTCTCCAGGACCGGGAACACCAGGTACACGGTGAGGTGAGCCCCGGTTACCGCGGTACTCTCGCCGAGATCGCCAGGAAGCTCACCGAGGGCAGGGACACCCTCGGGTGGCTGGACGATCTGCCGGAGTCCGCGCCGTCCCTGCCGCCGGTCACGGCATCGCAACTGGTCACCGCGCGGCGTGTGATGCGCGAGGATCCCGTGCGACGGCCCGATCCGTTCGTTCCCGCCCCAGGGCAGATCCCCGCGGCCAGTGAGTTCCAGGAACTGCTGAAGGCCACGACGTTCCCCGACCTCTCGCCGGAGGCCGCGGCGATCACCCGCAAGATAGCCAAGGTCCCGGAGTCGCACCTCGGCGCGTGGCGGGCGGCCGTCGCGAACATCCTGGACCTGGCACACCACGTCCGTGCGGGTGCCGCCGGGCTCGGCTGGCCGGAGACAGCGGTCGCCAACGTCCTGGCCGGCCGCCATCTCGACCTGTGGCGGGAGCTGATCCGCAAACCCGGGCGGGCACGGGAACTGTGGGCGAAGGCCGGGCGACCCGGCCCGCGGCACGTGTGGCTGTACCTTCCGGACCGCAGAAGACTGCCGTACCTCGCTGTGCAGGCCCAGCTCCTGAGGGACGGCCTGGCGAACGGGACCCCGCTGCGGCGGTGGCGCGGGATGACGCCGTTCGGCCGCCAGACAGAAGAGGTGGTCACGTCCGCTCTCGTCGCCGGGCGACCGCCGCTCACCGTCGATGCCGCACAAGCCGTCCTCGATGTCCTCGACTGCGAACGTGAAACCGACGAACTGTTCGAACTGTGGGCGGAACTGGGCGTCCCGCTGGTCGCCGCGCCCTCCTTGCGTGCCCGGTTGAGCCTGTTGTGCGACTCGGACGCGCTGCTGCGCCAGGTCTCCGATCTGGACCGGGCGACGGAGTCCCTCAGGGACAACCTCTCCTCGTCCGGCGTCCGTGTCGTGCTCACCACTGACGCGCAATGGCAGGCACTGCTGGAGGCGATTCGTTTCACACGAGCCCGCCGGGCAGCCGAACCGAGCGTCAAACGACTCAACGAGCTCAACCAGCGATGGCAGGACTGGGCGACACAGCCCCACGCCGCCGCCGAAACACGAGCCGCCGCTGAGGCGGTGGACAACCGGGACCACTCCCACTATCTCGCCGCCACAACGGACATCGAAGCCCTCCGGACCCGGATCACCGAACGGCGACAAGCCCGCGCGGCCTGGCAGGGCCTGCAGACCGCGCACCCCGCGTTGGCGCTCCGGGTGCTGGCCATGCCCGACGGATCCGAGTGGGACAAGGTGGCGGACACCTGGGACGACGCGTGGTCCTGGGCTGCCGCCGCCCGGTTCGTGCACTCCGTCCACGCCGGTGCGACCGAAGCCGGCCTGGAGCCGGAACTGGACGCCGCCCAGCAGCAACTGCTCGACGTCACGGGAAAGCTCGCCGCGGAGCAGGCGTGGATGCACTGCCTGAGCAGGATGGACCAGAAGCAAAGCAGCGCGTTGCGTACATACCAGGTCTGGGCGAGGAAACAGGGCCGCGGCGGTACCGAGTACAAGCACGAGTACCGGCGGGCTGAACGCACCGCGATGATGGCGGCCCGCGACGCGGTTCCCTCGTGGATCATGCCGATCTCGCGTGTCGCGGAAACCATGCCGCCGGGGCAGGACGCGTTCGACGTCGTCATCGTCGACGAGGCCAGCCAAGCCAGTCTGAGCTCGCTGTTCCTGCTGTGGCTCGCACCGCGCATCATCGTGGTGGGCGACGACAAGCAATGCACTCCGTCAGGCGTGGGCAACCGGCAGTACGGCGAACTGTTCGAACGGCTCGCCGTCGACCTGCCGGACATCCCGCTGCACGTGCGCAACCAGTACCTGCCGAACGGCAACCTCTACAACATCCTCAGCACGCGTGCGTCCACGGTGATCCGGCTCAAGGAGCACTTCCGCTGCATGCCCGAGATCATCCGGTGGTCGTCAAGGAGCTTCTACAACGACCAGCTCGTGCCGTTGCGGCAGTTCGGTTCCGACCGCCTCGAACCGATCGTCATCCGGGAGGTGCCCGACGGCGTGCTGCGTGCGGGGAGCAACGAACGGGAAGCCGAGGAACTGGTCAGCCAGCTCGCCGACTGCCTGGACGACCCGGCGTACGCCGGCAAGACGTTCGGGATCATCACCCTGCACGGCGACGGCCAGCAGCCCGTCCTCACCCGTCTGCTCAACGCGAGGGTCTCACCGGACGAGCAGCTCGCGCGGGCGATCCTGATCGGGACGTCCGCGGAGTTCCAGGGCGACGAACGCGATGTCATCTTCCTGTCCACTGTGGTCGCCGGTGTGCCCAGGCTCGACCGGACCAACGCGTTCGCGCAACGCGTGAACGTGGCGGTGACCCGGGCGAAGGACCAGCTCTGGCTGTTCACGTCGGTGACCGTGAACCAGCTCAAACCCGAGGACTTCAGGTACCGGCTGCTGACGGAGCTGAAAGGCGAGACCGAGGCGAGGAGACCGATGCTCGCGGACGTCCCGGCGGACATCCACGTCGCACCGTTCCAGTCGATGTTCACCCAGCACGTCTACCGGGCGATCCGGCGACGAGGCTTCCACGCCGAGCCCTACGTCCGGGTCGGTGACCGCACGATCGACATCGTCGTGCGGGGAGCGTCCGCCTCCGTCGGGATCATCTGCGACGAACACACCAGCCAGTCCGACGACGACCGGCGGGAGTTCGACCGTCAGGTGCGGGAGCTCAAACGGGCCGGTTGGCCGTTCGGCAGGGTGTCCCACAGCCTGTTCGTGCTCGATCCGGACCGGGCGATGGCGCATGTGTGGGAAGTCCTCCGGTCGAAGGGCATCGGCACCGAACCAAGTGCGGACCACCGGTGAAGTCGTGCCAGGGGAAGGGCGATTCGCATGGCTGAGCTCTATCCACCGTGGAACGCCCAGGTTGTCGAGGGTGTCGCCGACGTGCTCGGCCACACCGACCACGGCATGACCGGTTCCCAGATCACCCGGTTGCTCGCCGAGCTGAACATCCCCGACCTCCAGCAGCGAGACACCAAGCGGGTCCGGCTGCGGCACGCACTGCTTGCCGCGCAGGACAAAGACGGCACGGCCGGCAGTGTGGTCGCGTTCGTCAACCGGTCGATGGAACCAGTGCGCTACCGGGACAATCCCTCGCTGTGGACCTCGCGCCAGGCCGCGCTCAACGAAGTCCTGGTCTTCGAAGGGTTTCGCGTCGACGAGGCAGGCAGGGTCCAGCAGGGCAGGCATGCCGAGACCTTGAGCCAGGCCACCCAGCACGCCAGCAACCTGCGCGCCGAGCTACGGCGCCGCGGGACGCACAAGGACGTGCTGCACTACTGCACCACGGAACTGCTCCAGAAGAACGCCTTCCACGCCGTGCTGGAAGCGACCAAGAGCGTGTTCGACAAGCTCCGCCTCCGCACCGGCTGTTGCGGCGACGGCGCCAAACTCATCGAGCTGACGCTGTGCCCGGGTGACGATCCGCCGCTGGCCGTCAACGGGTTGTCCAGTCACTCCGAGCTTGACGAGCAGAAGGGTTTCGCCAACCTGCTCAAGGGCGTGAACAGCATGTTTCGCAACCCGGTGGCCCACGACCCGCGTCTCAAGCGGACTGTCACCGACGAGGAACTGCTTGAGCTGCTGACCATGCTGTCGATGGTCCACCGGCGCCTCGACACCGCCCAACTGCGGCGTAGACCTTGCCAGTCGCCGTGACCGGCACGTACACCGTGGGTGGAGCAGATCACAAAAATGCAGCCAGGCGGGGCGCGCAGCCGGGAAGCTTGACTGGATCGCAGGACGGCAGCCAGTGGAAGGGATCCCACGCATGAGTCGACCGGTCGTCGCGGCAACAGGAGAAGTAGTCGACACGGCTCGTTACCCGCTGTCGGACCCCGGCAGTGCGGCGTGGCGTGCGGCTGTCGACCACGCGCGCAGCGAGCTGGACCGCGTGGGCTGCTGCGTGCTGCCCGACTTCATCAGGCCCGACCTGCGGGACACCGTCCGGCTCGAGTGCGCCAGCGTCGCGCCGCTGGCCCACGACCAGGTCGAAGTGGTGAACGCGTACAACATCGCCATCGACACACCGTTGCCCGAGGGCCATCCCGGGCGGGTCACGATGGAACGCGGCAACGCCTTCGTCGCCCGTGACCAGATCCCCGCCGACTTCGTCATGCACCGGCTGTACACGAGCACGTCTTTTCAGCGTTTCGTCGCGGCCTGCTTCCGGCTGCCCTCCCTGTACGAACTGGCGGATCCGTTGTCCGGGCTCTGCCTCAACGTGATCGCGCCCGGACGCGCACACCCGTGGCATTTCGACACCAACGAGTACACGGTCAGCATGCTCACGCAGAGATCCGCGGACGGCGGCGACTTCGAGTACTGCCCGAACATCCGCTCGGCCGGCGCGGAGAACTTCGAGGACGTCGCAGGTGTGCTCGCGGGCACGCGAGCGGACCTGCCGCGTCAGCTGACGCTGGCACCGGGCGATCTGCAGCTGTTCAAGGGCCGGTACTCCCTGCACCGCGTCACCGAGGTCGCGGGCAGCACCGCGCGACACACTGCGATCTTCGCCTACAGCGAGCGACCAGGCGTTATCGGTAGTGTCGAACGCACCAGGCAGTTGTTCGGCCGGGTGCTACCAGAGCACACCGCGGCCGAGTTCCGCGCGGTCCGTGGGGACCGCCTGCTCGACTGACCTCCAGAGGAGTGCGGCGCGTGCCTTTCGACACCACCGGAAAAGTCTCCCTCGATCACATCTACGCGCAGGCGGATCCACGCGCGTACTTCACCACGTTGCGCGAGCTCGAGTACTGCATACCGCAGCTCGCCGAGCCCTATTTCGCCGATCTGATCCGTCAGCACCGCACCCGGCTCGGCCGGACTGTGCGGGTGCTCGACGTCGGGTGCTCGTACGGCATCAACGCGGCGCTGCTGAACGGCGGCGCCACCATGGACGAGCTGTACGAGTGGTATACCGACCCGGTCGCCAGTGTGCTGGACCGCGACGAGTTGCTGATCCGTGACCGCGAAAGGTTCGCGAAAGGACAGTCGGGAGCGCGGATCGCGGGCTTCGACTCGTCGCGGTCCGCGCTGGACTACGCGCACGCGTCCGGTCTGCTCGACGACGTGGTCTGCGCCGACCTGGAAACCGGTGACCTGACCGAATCCCAGCGCGCCCGGCTGTCCGGCACCGACCTGGTGATCTCCACCGGGTGCATCGGGTACGTGGGCGCGAGCACGATCGTCAAACTGGCCACCGTCGACGAGGACCGGCGGCCGTGGATGGCCCATTTCGTGCTCCGGATGATCCCGTTCGACCCCATTGCGGACAGCCTGCGCGCGTTGGGGTATGACATCGAACTGGTCGACCGGGTGTTCCGGCAGCGGCGGTTCGTCTCCGACGAGGAGCAGGACCAGGTCATCGACACGCTGCACGCACAAGGTATCGATCCGCACGGCCTGGAGGACACTGGCTGGCTGTACGCGCAATTGCGCGTCTGCCGTCCTGCAGGCAGTGTCGGTTCCACCCCTGCCACTGACGGCGTGGCAGGTCAGCACTGACCGCGAGGATGAGGACGTGACCAACACCTTCAGCGACGAGGACCGGTTGCCCCGCGTGCCACTGCCCACAGTCCAGGACAGCTGCTCGCTGTTGCTGGAGTGGTGCGCGCCGCTGCTCACCGCCGACGAGCTGGCCACGACAGAAGCCGCGGTGTCCGAGTTCCTGGCACCGGACAGCCCCGCCCACGTGCTGCACGCCGATCTGGAGCGCTACAACGACAGTCCCGGCGTGCTCAGCTGGCTGGACGACTTCTGGCGGACGCGCTACCTGGGCCGCCGGGACCGGATCGCGCTGAACGCGAACTTCTTCTTCCTGTTCAAGGACTCCGACGCCCTCGACCAGGTGGACCGGGCGGCCGGGCTGATCGCGTCGTCGGTGGCGTACAAGGCGCTGGTGGACGCGGGGCAACTGCCGCCGGTGGTGGTGCGCGGCCAAGCCCAGTCGATGCGGCAGCACAGGTACCTGTTCTCGGCCACCCGGATCCCCGGCGCGGACCAGGACACCGTGCGCGCTCCCTACACCGACGAATCGCCGGGTCCGGCGACGGCCCGGCACATCGTCGTGTTCCACCGCGGGCGGATGTTCCAGATGGACGTACTCGACGAGCAGGGCGAGCCGTACGCGACCAGCGAGCTCGCCGACGGTCTGCGCACCGTGCTCACCAGTGGGGAATCCCGCTACAGCCCGGTCGGGCACCTCACGACCAAGGCCAGGGCGGCGTGGGCGGCCAGCCGCCAGGCCCTGATCGCCGAGGACCCGGTGAACGCGGACGCGTTGGACGTGGTCGAGACCGCGCTGTTCTGCCTGTCCCTGGAGGACGACGCGCCCGCGGACAAACTGTCGGCGTGTGATGCGCTGTTGCACGGCGACAGTGCCAACCGGTGGTTCGACAAAGCGGTGTCGTTCGTCGTGTTCGCCGACGGCCGGGCCGGAATCAACGTGGAGCACTGCCTGCTCGACGGCACCACGATTCTCGCGTTCGTCGACCGGGTACTCGGTACACCAACGACTTCCGCCGCGTCGGGCAAGGGAATCCCGAAGGTGGAACCGATCCGGTTCGTCCTCGGGGACGCCCTGCGCGCCGACGTCGACGCCGCCGGGCAGGAGTTCGCCGACTACGCGGCGGCAACCGCGACGACCGAACTGTCCTTCGAGGACATGGGAGCGGACCGGATCAAGCAGCTGGGCATGTCACCGGACAGCCTGGTCCAGGCCGCGTACCAGTTGGCGCACCAGCGCGCCAAGGGACTGATCGGCGCCACGTACGAGTCGATCGCCACGCGGCAGTTCCAGAACGGCCGCACCGAGGCGATGCGGGTCGTGACACCGGAAATGGTGCGGTTCGTGCATGCCATGCAGGACCCCGGCGCGGACGCGGCGACCCGCCGTGCGGCGCTGGCGGAGGCAGGGGCGAAGCACGTGGCCCGCGCCAAACAGTGCCAAGCCGGTCAGGCGCCGGAGCAGCACCTGTGGGAGCTGCAGATGATCCAACGGCGGCGCGGCGCCGAACTGGGCGCCGCCGAGCCGCTGGCGTTGTACGAGTCCCCAGGCTGGCTGATCATGCGGGACGACTACCTGAGCACGAGTTCGGCTCCGTCGCACAACATCCAGTACTTCGGGTTCGGGTCGACCAGCAGCCGCTGCATCGGGGTCGCCTACGTGCTCTTGCCCAGCAGGCTCAACGTGTACCTGAGCACGCCGCAACCGGTCGCCGAGCAGATGTACGAGTTCGCCGACGCCTTGCGTGACTCGCTGCGGGAGCTGATCGACCTGCTGGCCGGGTGATCTGCGCGGATGGGTCAGGCACGGGTGCACTACTCGGTTTCGACCCGGCGGCGGCCGGTTCCGCGCACGGCGTCGCCGGAACGCGCCGCGGTGGTCGAGCGTGTGCTCGCGCTGGGGCCCGGCCGTCTGCGGGTGGGCATCGACGGGCTCACCGCCTCGGGCAAGACGAGTTCGGTCACGAACTCGCCGAGGCGGTGGCCCGCTGCGGGCGTGAAGTGCCGCGCGCGAGCCTGGACGATTTCAAGAAGCCCTGGCGGGACCGCCATCTTCACGACCGGGAGTCCGGCGAGGGCTACTACCGCAACGCGTTCGACTACGACGCGGTGACGCGGCTGCTGCTCGAGCCGTTCCGGCCGGGCGGCTCGGGGGAGTGCGCTGTGCGGCATCGATCCGCTGACGCAGAACGACCATTCGGCGGTCCGCACGGCGTCCGCGCCGGACGCCGTGCTGATCGTCGACGGGGTGTTCGCGTTCCGCCCCGAGATCGACGCGCACTTTGACCACCGCGTCTGGCCGGACGTCACCCCCGAGACGTCCGTGCGGCGCGGGATCGAGCGGGACAAGGACATGCCCGGCGCTGACGCAGGGGCGATCCACCGCGACCGCTGCCTGCCCGCGGAACGCGTCCACCTCAGCGAGGCCGACCCGGTGGGCCGGGCCGGCTTCGTCATCGGCGACTCGGTGTTCGCCCAGCCGAGGATCATCCGGGGATGAGGGCACCGAACCTGGTGCGCCGGCTGACCCGGGGTCCCGGCGGGAGCCGGGTGCCTCGGGCAGAATGAGGCGATGGCGCGAATCGTCGTGGTCCACGGGGTCGGCAAGCAGGTCTCCGGTCCGGAACTGCTGGCCAGCGAGCTGGTCCCGGCGCTGCGCAGCGGGGTGACCTTGGCGGGTGGCCCTGGGCTCACCGGCGAGGAAGTCGCGGTCGCCTTCTACGGCGACCTCTTCCGGCGTCCTGGCACGCGCGCGGGCACCCCTGACTACGGCGCGTCCGACGTCCAGCCGGGGCTCGAAACCGACCTGCTGATCTCCTGGTGGGAGGCAGCCGCGCAGCACGAACGCGCCGTGCCGGGGCCGGGCGACAGCACCAGGGGACGAACGCCACGGGTCATCCAGCGGGCCTTGGATGCCCTGAGCCACTCGCGGTTCTTCGCCGGGCTCGGTGAGCGCGCCATGGTCGCCGCGCTCAAGCAGGTCCGGATCTACCTCACCGAAGACCGGGTTCGCCGAGAGGCACGACAGCGGGTGGCGGACTGCGTGGACGAGGACACCCAGGTGATCGTCGCGCACTCGCTGGGTTCGGTCGTCGCGTACGAGGCGCTGTCGGCCAACCCGGACTGGCCGGTCGGCGCGTTCGTCACGCTCGGCTCGCCGCTGGGCATCCGGAACGTGATCTTCGAGCGCCTGTGCCCACCACCGCGCGACGGCCGGGGGCACTGGCCCGGCGGCGTCACGTCGTGGACGAACATCGCGGACGCCGGAGACGTTGTGGCACTGGTCAAACGGCTGGCCACCCGCTTCGGCGACCGCGTGCACGACGTGCCGGTGCACAACGGCGCCAAGGCCCACGACTGCCGCCCCTACCTGACGGCGAAGGAGACCGGACGGGCCATCCTGGACGGTCTCGGGAGGTGACGTGGCGCAGAAGTTCCTGATCGCCGTCGGCACGAGCGACTACGGCGACCTCAGCCTGCCGTTCACCACGCACGACGTCGACCGGATCGTCCGGCTCTTCACCCGTTTCGGGTACGAACGCGCCCTGCCGGGCCTCGAGCGCGACCCCGGGACCGACGTGCTGCGCAGGGAGTTCGGCCGGTGGCTGCGCGACCGGCACGAGGACGACGTGGTGGTCTTCTACTTCGCCGGGCACGGCGCCAAGGCCGCCGACGACGGACGGCACTACCTGCTCTGCCGGGACAGCGAGTTCGACGCGCTGGCGTCGACCGCGCTGGCCACCGACGACCTCGTGCGGCTGTGGGCGGAGGCGGGGGAGCCGGTCGCCGGCATCCTGTTCGTGTTCGACGTCTGCTACGCGGGAGCCGGGCTGCGCCAGGTGGAGATCCTGGCCAAGGAGATCGCCGCGACCGGCCGCAGGCTGGACGGGCTGTGGGTGCTGGCAGCCGCGCGGGCACGGGACGAAGCGGAGGAAAGCCTGTTCGCCGACGCGTTCGAGCGCGCGATCGACACGGCGAAAGCAGGGCAACGGCCGAGCCACCTCGCGATCGACGACCTGGTCGACGCGGTGAACGCGGACCTCGCGGCCCGTGAGCGGTCGCAGCGCGCGGTCTGCTACCCGCGTTTCACGCTGACGCTGCCCGCGTTCGTGCCCAACCCGAAGTTCTGGCCGGACGCACCGGCCGAAGGCGTCGACCTGGCGACCCAGCGCCGCCTGCGCCGGCTCGACCTGTCACGGCACTTCGAGCCACGCTCGCGCGGGGTCGAGCGCGGCACCGACGCGGGCGACTTCTTCACCGGCCGCACGGCGGTCCTGGCCGAGCTGACCGGCTGGCTGAGCGCCCCGGCAGGTGACGGGCGGGCCAGGGTGGTCACCGGCAGTCCCGGCGCAGGCAAGTCCGCGGTCCTCGGCCGGCTCGTCGTGCGCTCGGGCGATCGGGTGGACCTCGCCGTCCACGCCCGTCAGCTGCGCGTCGACCAGGCGGTGGCCGCCATCGCAGGTGAGCTCGGTGTGGCCGCGGCCGATCCGGGTGATGTGCTGGAGGCACTGCACGCGCGGCCAGCCGAGCAGCCGTTCGTCCTGGTCGTCGATGCCGTCGACGAGGCTGCCGAACCCGGCCCGATCGCGCGTGAGTTGTTGCGTCCCATGGCTTCGCTGCCTGGTGTGCGGCTGGTTGCCGGCGTGCGGCCGGAGTACCTGCCGTCGCTGCGGCCCGCGATCGTCGTGCTCGACCTGGACCGTCCCGAGTACACGGACACGGCCGACATCGCCGACTACGTCACGAAGCTCCTGCTGGCCGATGAGCTGCCAACGCCGTACCGGTCCGACCATGCGCTGGCCATGGCGGTCGCCGCAGGTGTGGCCGAGCGCGCACGGCACAACTTCCTGGTCGCCCGCATGCACGCGCTGCGCCTGGTGTACGCATCGGAGCCGGTCGACGTGCGCGTGCCCGGCTGGCACACCGCACTGCGAAGTGACATCGGCGAGGTGTTCGACGAGTACCTCTCCCGCCTCGGGGAGCACGCCGACCGGGCCCGCCGGTTGCTCACCGCAGTGGCGTACGCCGAAGGTGAGGGCCTGCCGTGGGACGACATCTGGGCTCCGCTGGCCGCCGCGCTGTCCGGGACTCCGTGCGTGGACGAGGACATCGCCTGGTTGCTGGACAACGCGTCGTCCTACGTGGTCGAGACGACCGAGCACGACCGCTCCACCTACCGCCTCTACCACCAGGCGCTGGCCGACCACCTGCGCAGGCGCCTCCCGGCCAAGGAGGCGCAGCGGCGGATCGTGCGTACCCTGCGCGCCGAGGACCCGTTCGATGCTCACCCGTACGTGCGCACACACCTCGCTCGGCACGCGGTAGCCGCGGGAATGCTCGACCAGCTCATCGCGGACCCGGCTTTCGTGCTGGCGGCGGAGAAGTCGGTGTTGCTGCCTGTGCTGTCCGAGGTGACCACTGACCAGGGCAGGCTGATCGCCTCAGTCGTCGAACGGGCCGCGTCCGACCTGCCGGACGCGTCGCAGCTGCAGTTGATCGCCCGCCGTTACGGCGCGAACGAGTTCGCCGACCGGGTCCCCGGGCTCACCTGGCACGTTCCATGGGCTGACGTGGTGCCAAGGAGCGCCCACCGGGTGATCGGCCACGGGAATGTCGCCGCACTGGATATCGTCACCCTGCCTGAGCACGGTGACGTCGCCGTGGTTGCCTTCAGGAATGGCGTGATCGCCCTGATCAGCATCGAGAATGCCCAGGTGATCGAGCAGATCCAGCTTTCGGGAGCGGTCGACCTCGCGGTGGAGAAGCTCGCTGACGGCCGCGATGTCGTGTTCGTCAACGACGGAGGGAGACTCTGGCGCTGGGATGTCACCAGCTTCACCGTCACCGCCACCGAGATCTACGCTCGTTCGTCGATAGCCGTCACCACAGCGACCGACGGCACTGTCGTTGCTGTGGTCGCCAGTGGCTCTGATCTGCAAGTGCACGACGTGGCGACAGCCCGGAAGATCCGCACGCTCCAGCTCGACCGGCGCAAGGTGGGCCATGGCGCCAAGTTCCTGACCGGCGTGGCCGCCGCGACGCAGAACGGCCGGACCATCGTCGTCGCCTGGCACGCGTTTCGGTCTGGGCCGGATGATTGCGGCGTGCTCTCCGCCTGGGACCTCGCCACCGGCACGTGGCGGCAGCTCTCGATGAGAGCCGAGTTCCACCCGGGCCAAGTGGTGATCACCGCGCTGCACGATCCGCCGTGTCTCGCGGTCAGCGACGGAATATCACTGATCGACTGCGCGACCGGCGCCCGTCTCCAGTCAGGTGGAGTGAAGATGCTGGCCACGGGAACGCTCGAGAGCGGGCAGACGGCGATGATCAGCGACTATGGCGTCGTCCGGCTGCTCGACGACCTGCTCGGCTCACCGGCGGAAGCGGTGAAGCCGCGCGTCCAGCAACTCGCGGGACATGACGGAGTGCTGACCAGTGTGGCGTTCAGCAGGCTGGCCGACGGTCGGGACGTGGTGATCAGCGCCGGCACCGATCGCATCATCAGGCGTTGGGACGTCCGCCTCACCGCGGACGCGGCTCACAGTTCGCTGCCTCGGCCACCGCGGGTAACCGCAGTCGCCATCCACGGGACACATGTGGTCAGCGGGGACTCGCGGGGAGAGTTGGTCGTACGCGACCTCGCCGACGGCAGTACGATCGCCGGGCCCGTCCGCCTGCCCGGAGCGGTCGCCCGGTCACTTCAGTTCACTGACCTCGGCGACGGGCGACAGATCGTCGCCGCGTCCGACCACGGGGACCTGATCGTGTGGCGTCCTGACCGCCCGGATGCCGTGACCACGCTGCCCGCAGTGGGGTGTCGCGCGGAGGTGGTTGAACTCCCCGACGTCCGGCGAGTGGTGGTCTCCGTCGATGACTACGGTGACCTGTCCGCACACGACCTGGCCGATGGCACGCCGTTGTTCGATCCGGTCAACACGGGTCACGGGATCGAGCCGGTGATGCGCACGGCTGTGCTGGCGACCAGCGATGTGGTCGTCGTGGTGGCCGATGGCGTGTCACCGCTGCAGGTCCGCAACGTCGGAGACGGGCGGCTGCGCGGCGAAATCGGTCTCCCTGGCTGGGTGTTCTCCGCCGGGTGCGCCACGCTGGATGACGGGCGAGTGGTGGCGGTGATCGTCAGCCCGACCGGATTCTCGCTCGTGGACCTCGATCGTGTCTCACTCGTGGGGACCATCGAGGATGGCGAAGTCCTGAATCACGGCGTGGTCACCACGCTGGCCGACGGCCGGATCCTCTTGGCAGGGCTGGCCGGGTACCCGGCAGACGCCTTGAAGGTGTGGGACTTCCGCACGATGGCGCTCCAGCACACGATCAACCTCCCGGTGCGGGCGAATGACATGGCGATGTCCGTCGACGGCACGATCGTCCTGGCAACCGAGAACGGTCTGCTGACCATCGCGGTGTGACAGCCGGCCCGGCACCATGTGTCAGATTCCGAACACCGATCTTGTCAGCTTGCTGACAGAACGCTCGGCCCACGCGGCGAATCATCGACTCGGAGCGCGGAACGGCGTCTGAGGAACTCCGGAAATCGCGCGACCACACGATGACTGTGAGGTGACCGCGATGTCCGCCACACCGGGACGTGCTGAGCCGACGGTATACGGCTCGGACGCGAACGTCCCGCTCAGGGACGTGGTGAGCGCGTTCGCCGCCGTGCCGGGCGACGGGCGGCTGTGCGGGCCGGGTGTGCGTTCGGTGGACTCCGACCCGGTCGGGCATTTCCAGGGAATGGGTGTCTACCGCGACCGGTGGGTCATCCTGACGCACAGCACCGCGCTGTACTCGGCTGGGTGGTTCGCGGTGTGGGACATGCGAACCGGGAAGGCCACCTCGTACCCGATCTCCACGCCGGGGCACATGCGGCACCCGGGCGGTCTGCAGGTCATCGGCGACTACCTGGTGGCCGGGATCGAACCGACGGCTCAGCTGTCGTTGCCCGCGCTGGTGCGGATCTACGACCTGCGTGACATCGAACGGGCCGGACCTCGGCTGGTTCCGCAGCCGCAGATCGAGGTCGCTGGTCGAAGCGCGGCCGCGGTCGGCATCACCAAGGTGGGCGGGCGGCACATGCTGGCCGTCTACGGCAGTGACCCGTGTGGGGAGATCTACTTCTACTGGTCGAACGGGCGCCCGCTCGGCGATCCGGAGCTGACGTTCCGCACCGGCGACCCCGTGCTGCACTTCAGAGCCGATGTGCACGGCCACAGGACTGGCTACGACAACCTCGCACTGCTGACCAGCGCGGCCGGCGAGTTGTTCCTTCTCGGTCTGCGCGGCGACAAGGCGGGGTCGTTGGCTGTCAAGGACACCGCTGATCTGTGGCGGATCGACCCGTCCGGCGGCAAAGCCGAGCTGGCCGTGACGTCCGGCCACCGCACCAGCGGGTAAGGCGGTCCGCTGCGGCCGCATTTCCGTTTCGGCACGGGCGCCGTTGCCACGAGCGACACCCGTCTCCAGCTTTTCTGCAGCGCCCGCAACACGTTCTTCGGCATCGCACTGAACCAGTTCGGCGGTGGTTCGCCGTGGCCGGGCTGACAACCGCGGCGCCACGTCAACGACATCCACAATGGAGGTAGAGCGACCATGTCCGAGATCCAGGAAGTCCGCCCGGTCGAGCACGCCGACCTCGGCGGCGAACCCACCCTGTTGGTCGGCACCACCAGTACGTTCAAATGGGTGTGGAGCGACAGCGAGTCGGGTTCCAGGCGAGACGTGACGATCTGGCGGCCACAACCGACGGACGGCTATCAGCTGGTCGGCGACTACGCGCAGGGAAACTACAACAAACACCCCAACGCCACCGCCATCACCGTGAAGTCGGTGAACGACGGGAACTCCCCGCACCCCATCCTGATGGCGCCGCAGCGATACGTGCAGATCTGGAAGGACAAAGGTTCTCGCGGCAAACACAACGGCGCGATCTGGTTCCCCGAACCGCCGGACGGCTACGTGTCGCTGGGTTACGTCGCGACGAAGGGCTTCAGCGCGCCGAAGAACCTGAACTACGCGTGCATCCGCCGCGACTGGGCGCGTGAGGCCGGTGTCGGTCCCAGCGTCTGGAGCGATGCCAAGTCCGGCGCGGACGAGGCTGTCACCGCGTACCCCATCATCGGTGTGTCCGCCGCTTTCGTCGCGCAGGGCAACTACGACAAGTGGGTGGGTACCGCGTGGCAGCTCAACCTGCAAAGCGCCCATGAGCCGGAGCTGGGATGAGTACGTTGGTGGCCCCGGATTCCGGTGCCGGCGAGGTGTCCCCGGCGCAGCTCACGCCGGGGGCCTTCGCTGTCGGCGCGGACGGAGCGGCAACCTACCGGCTGGCTGTCCACGTACCACCGGGAATCCTGGGTGTACAGCCTGAGCTGGCGTTGACCTACCGCCACAACAGCGGCAACGGTGACCTCGGCGTCGGGTGGCGGCTGGACGGACTGTCAGCGGTCACCCGGGTCCCGGCAACCTACGCCGTGGACGGCTTCAACGGCAGCGTGTCCTACGGGGCGAAGGACCGGTTCGCCCTCGACGGCCAGCGACTGGTCAATGTCGACGGTGGTCACGGCCAGGACGGCACCGTCTACAACACCGAAGTGCAGAGCTATCGGCGGGTGCGTGCCGGTGCCACCGAAATGGACGGCTTCACTGTCACGGCGAAGGACGGCGCTCGTGCCTGGTACGGCACGACAGCGGACAGCCGGGTCCTCGCCGGCGACCAGCACGTGCGCGTGTGGGCGTTGAGCGCGACCGAGGACCTGCACGGAAACCGGGTCGACTACACGTACATGACCAAAGCCGAGGACGGCGCGCACTACCTCAAGCGGATCAGTTACACCGCCAACCCCGCCGCCGGTGTGGTGGCCAACAGGTTCGTCGAGTTCGGATACGAGACTCGACCGGACGACATCGTCACAGCGGTCGGTGGCTACCTCGTACGCACCAAGTTCCGGCTCGCGACAGTCCAGGTCCTCCTGGGCGAGCAGGTCGTCCGGACGTACGAGATCGGTTACGGCACGAGCACCGCGACCCAGCGCAGTGTGATCACGTCGATCACCGAGTCCGGGAGCGCTGCCGACGGTTCGCCGACGTTGCCCCCGACATCGTTCACGTGGCAGGACGCCGGTGGACCGAGCTTCGACATCGGTGTGTCGTGCTCGTTGCGGCAGGTGCCGTCCACGCCGATGGACGTGCGGACCATGGACGTGACCGGTCGCGGCCGCACGGATCTCGTGCAGTTCTGGGTGGACGGCGCGGACAAGACGTTGCGTGCCAACGTCTACCTGGCCAAGGGCGAGGGCGACGGCGTGACGTTCGAGTACGCCGGGACGAGTGTCCTGGGTACTTTCCCGGCCAAGTACGAGATCCTGCCCGCCGACGTGGACGGCAACGGCCGGACCGACCTGGTGGTCGCGTACGCCAGCGGACCGTCCTCCGCGTTGAAGCTGGCCGTGTTCCGGTCGAACGGCACCGGGTTCACGGCCGACGTGAGCCCGGTCGGCACCGGCGACACGTGGGACGGCAGACACCTGCGGTTCTTCGCCATGGACGTCAACGGCGACGGCCGGACCGACATCGTGCAGGCGTTCGGCAGCCACGATGAGGAACAAGGCGAGGTGCTCGGCTTCCGCGCGTACCTGTCCGAGTACACCGCGACCGGTGGCACGTTCGCCGCGGCGATCACGTGCCGGACCGGTGACCCGGCCACACCCCACGGGCTGCTGGGTTTCTGGCCGGTGGACGTCACCGGTGACGGGATGATGGACCTGGTGCGCGTCTGGCGGTCGGCGGACAACCGGATCACCGTGGCGACGTACCTCGCGGTCAGCACCTCGCTCAACAGCCTGACCTTCGAGGTACGGCACAGCGACCTCGGTCACTTCGCGATCACCGACCAGATCGCGTTGTTCCCCGTGGACGTCGACGGGGACGGTATCCAGGACCTGGTGCAGATCTGGGAGGAAGCCGGCTCGGGCACGACGACGCTGCACCTGACCAGTTTCCGCTCCACCGGCACGGGCCTGTTCGTCAAGGGCGAGGACTCGGCGTTCACCGACGAGCGCCTGAGAGCGGGCAACGTGTTCGCCATGGACATCGACGGCGCCGGGGCCACGGCGATCGTCGGCAGGTGGGACACGCCGGACCGGATCATGTTCACCGCGTTCCGGGCGTCGCCGTCCGGCGTGTTCCGCAAGCTGCCGTCGTTCCCGGGGCAGCAGGCGGGCGCGGGCGCGCGGCGGTCGTACTTCCTGCCCGCCGACGTCGACGCCAACGGCCGCGCCGACCTGATCCGGCTGACTCCCGGGCCGGACAACCAGATGCGTGCGACACCGTATGTCTCGGCCGGGCCGCACCTCGACGTGATCAGGACGATCACCAACCCGCTCGGTGCGCGCGTGACGGTCGACTACGCACCTTTGTCGGACCCAGCCGTCCACCCCTCCACCGCGGCACCGGCCTTCCCAGCGGTGTCCGCCTTGCGCTACGCGGCCCGCACGACGCCGACCGTGCAACCGGCCAGGTCGTTGCTCGGCAGTGCGATCCACGTGGTATCAGGCTGGACGGAGAACGCCGACACCTCCCGGAACCGCTTCGCCTACACCGTCACACGATCGGCGACCTACTACGACGCGAAGGTGGACCTGACCGGACGCGGGTGGCTGGGGTTCAACGCGGTCACGATGCTGGAACCGAGCCCCGGCCGGCGCACCACCACCAAGTACCGCCAGGATTTCCCCTACGTGGGTGCGCCGTCACACGTGCTGGTCGAGGCCGTCCCCGGCGACGATCCCCGCGTGCCCGTGGGAAGTCCACCTCTGCTGATGTCGTCGGTCAGCAACACCTACAACGGTCGCACGGCAGGTTCTGTCGCCTCGATCTGGCTGTCGGAGACACGGGAGTCGCGATTCGACTACGGCGCCGACCACTTCGACCACGCGTCGGGCAGCAAGTTCGGCTACGACGACTACGGCAACCAGATCCTGGCCACTGACCTCGGCTACGTGGACAGGAACACCGGCGATCCGTTGGTGCCCGGCGACGTCGTGCACCACCACAGGTTGTTCCGCAACGTCGAGACCGACTGGCAGCTCGGGCATCTGTTGTACGAGAAGGCGACCCGGAACGCCGTGGATCCGGACATCAGAACGTTCCAGCAGGGCGACTACTCACTGCGCGGCCACGAACTGGCGGCGAGGACGTGCGATGTGGCCGCCGTGTCCGACTGGGACGACACCACCGGAACGTTCCACCGGACAACCTACACGTACGACCTCTGCGGCAACCGTGTGTCGGAGACACCACCGGGCGGTTCGGCGATCACGCACGAATACGACCCGACGTACCACACCTACCGGATGCGGACCACGAGTCCGACCGGTCAGATCGGCGGTTCACTCGTCGAGTGTTCCGGCCACGACCCGCGCTTCGGCAGCGAGGTCGCGCACATCGACGCCGGCGGCCGGATCTGGACCTCGGCACACGACGCCTTCGGCAGGCCGTCACTGCGCCAGAGCCCGGCACCGGCGGGTGTCACCACGGACCCGAACGCGGTTCCCGCGTGTGTCACCGGATCCGAGGATCTGCGCGCACGATTTCGTGCCGCGACCGTGGTCACGGTGGAGAAGACCTGCCGCACCGCCGACACGGCTGGCAATGTCGTCGTGGAAACCTCTGCCTTGCAGGAGTTCCCCACCGGGACGGCCCGGTCGACGCTGTTCGTGAAGACCTTTGTGGACGGACGCGGACGGGTTCGTGAGACTGTGCGCGAGAGCGGCCGATCCGCCGGGAACATCTTCGAGTTCGTCACCTATGACGCGGAGGACCACGCGGTGTGGCGAAGTCTGCCATCGTTCGCCGCGCGGAGGTCCGCAACGCCCCAGATCGGTGTCAGCGTGGCGTTCGACGTCCTCGGCAGGCCGATATCGGAGGTCGTGCCGACCGGCCCGGCCGGTACGGGCACCAGGAAGAAGACCTGGTTCTACGGCCCGGATCGCGTGGTGACCGAGACAGCGGCGGCAGGCACATCGGTAGTCCTCGTCCGCCAACTGACCCACTACCGGTACAACGGCCACGACCGGGTGCGCACAGTTGTGGCCGACCCTGACAGGGACCGCGCCACGACGACGTTCGAGTACGACCCCCTCGGCCGGCTGGTGCGCTCGACAGACCCGCCGACGGCGACCAATCCCAACGGAGTCAGCACGACGGTCACCTACGACTCGCTCGGCAGGCGGACCACTTTGGACTGCCCTGACATGAACCCGAACGGTCAGCACGGAACCGTCGCGGCCCGGTACGCGTACGACCCGCAGACGAGCCTGTTGTCCCAGGTGACCGACGCTGCGGGTGGCGTGACCCACTATGGCTACGACCAGGCACGGCGTCTGGTGACGAAACAGATGTCCGACGGGCGCGTGGTCTCGTACGCCTACGACGTGCTCGGCAGCGGACCCGGCCGTATCGGTCGTATCGCGGTGCGCGGAGCCGACCAGGTGGCGCAGTGCACGTACGAGTACGGCTACGACGTGTGGGGCGACGTCAACCGGACCGCGCTCACGGTCGTAGGGGAGTCGTCCACGTTCGTCACCACGGTCGCCCGTGATCCACAACGGCGTGTCGTGTCACGGACGTTGCCCGACGAAAGTACCGAGTCGTCGCGGTACTCCTTCGGCCGACTGGTCACCCGGACGCTCGGCCCGGCGCGGATGGACCAGCCGCTGAACGACCACGATCCGTGGGGCAGGCCGACGAAACGGACCTACGGCACGGGAACACACCAACTCGGCATCGCCTACACCTGCGGCCCGACTGGGCAGCTGTACAGGGAGCAGGCCACCGGACCGAGCGGGACCGTGCTCGACCTTGGCTACAAGTACGACCAACTCGATCGGCTCACCGCTGTTGACGACGCGTGCCTCCCAGCGGAGTCGTTGGTGTTCGGTTACCGCGGTCAGCGCCTTGTCGAAGCCCGGCGGGGCACCGCGACGACGTGGCGCTACGAGTACGACGCGTCCGGCAACGTGCGCGGCCGGGACGGGTACAGCTACGGCTACAAGGCGCATTTCCTGCGGAGCGGCATGGCCGACGGCGGTTTGGTCTACGCCGCGACTCAGGACGCCTGTGGTCGTACGGCGAGCCGCACCGCGGCGGGGGAACTGCTGCAGTTCTCCTACGACGGGTTGGGCGCTCTCAAGGAGGTCCGTGACTCCGCTGGCGCGGCTGTGCTGGCCGTGCTGACCGACCATGAGGGCCGGGTGGTCCGCAGAACGACCCGTGACAACACGGTGACCGTGTACGTCGACGACGACTATCGGATCACCCGTACTCCAAGCGGTCAGGAGACTGTCGACCGTTACATGGCGGACGGTTCCGGCATGGCGGCCCGCGTCAGCGGACCCGTGGGCCAGGTTCGAGTGGCCTACTTCCGGCGGGACACGAAGGGCAGCGTCACCCACGTGTTCGACGCACAGGCGAACCTGGTGAGCCAGGTGGCCTACGACCCGTTCGGCTGCCACCGGCAGGTTGTGGGCGCAACCAGCCCACAGCGTCTGTACGAGGACCGCGACTGGCTTGACGACGTTGGCCTGTATGACTTCGGCGGACGGTACTACGACCCGGTCCGTGGCCGGTTGCTGACGCCCGACCAGGGCCTCGGTGCCCGTGACCCGTACCGGCTCGATGTGCTCAACCGATTCGCGTTCGAGCTGAACGATCCGGTGAACCTGATCGACCCCACGGGGCAGTCGGTCGCGAACGTGCTGTTCGGCGGGCTGCTGTCGACAGTGCTGGTCGGAGTCGGCATCGGTGTCCTGATCGCCAGCGGCGGGACGGCGGGTCCGTTCGTGGCCGCCGCGATCGGCGCGGGCGTGAACGCGTTCTTCTACACGGCCTACCACCAGGACACTCCGGCGGGTCGGTTCTGGTTGGGTCTCGGGCTGAACGTCCTTGCCAGCGTCGCGTTCGGCGCCGTGGGCGGCAGGCTCGGGGGAGCGTTGTCCGAAGGCATCACCGCGGCGGCCTCACGACCGATGGCGGCGGCCTTCAGCACATCGGTACGGCTGCGGGTGTTGGCGAAATCGGCGCGCGTCGCGTTGAACGTGGGCGGCCACGCGGCGGCCAACGCCGGGCTCGGTGCGGGCTTCGCCGCGGCTTCCCAGGTGGTGTACAACACCGTCGACCGTGTGGTGGTCGGACGAGATGTGGGCTACTTCGACAACGTCGGCTACGCGGCCGGGATCGGTGCGGCGTCGGGTGCGTTGGCAGGGGCCCTGGTCGGGGTGAAGTCCTCGTTCGCCCGCCCCCGCACGGGCGAACGGACGCCACTGCTCCCGAACCAGCAGCAGAACACCGGATGGGCCCGAGCGTTGAACATGATACCGGGCTCAGCCGAGACAGCGTCGATCCTGGGACAAGCGGTGTTCAAGCACTACGACACGTAGGCGCCTGAGCCCAGTTCGTCCATGGCGCGCCGGACGTCGACGGCCTTCGCGTGCGCGCCGAGTTCCGTGTAACCGGTGAAGGCCCGGTGCAGACACTGTAGAGCCTGGGTTCCTGCACCGGCCGCGGCCAAGGCCCGGCCGGCGAGCTCCCAGGCGAACGCCGCGTGCTGCCGGTAGCCCGCGCGGCTGGCCGACCCGGCGGCGTCGTACCAGAGCGACTGCGCCGTGGCGAGGTGGCCGTTCACGGCGGCGAGCTGGCCTTCGACCAGCATCGCCTTGTGGCCGAGGAGATCCGGCGCGTCACAGGCCCAGGCGCGGAGCCGGTCGAGCAGCGCACGGGCTTTCGCCTCGTCGCCGTCGCGGCCACGGCTGAGGAGGCCGAGTGCGAACCACATCGTGAACTCGGCTTCCTCGGCCTGGCCGGCGAACGACGGCAACAGCGGCTCGGCGCGCCGAGCGAACTCCACGGCCTCGTCGAAGCGCCTGTAGTAGAGGTGCAGCCGCGCCTTGGCCGACCAGTAGTAGCCGATCTCGTTGGCCAGGTCGGTTTTGGTGATCGCCGCGATGTCCCGTTCCTCGTCGACGTCCACACCGGACGCGGACTGCCCCGGCAGGTCGGACAGCGACCACGGCCGCGTGGTCCGGCCGGCCAGTGCCTGGGCGACTTGGATCTCCAGCTTGCAGTGGAAGGCCGCGGCGGTCACCCGGCCGTCGATCAACGCGGCGGCCCGCCGCCCCGCCGCGAGAACAGCGCGCATCGACCCGCCCGCCCGGGCGAGCAACACGACGTAGCTGGCCGAGTTGAAACAGCCGAACATGATGTCGCCGTGCTCGAACCCGGCCCTGGCGTCCCGGATGATCGACCGCAGGTTCTCGATGACCGGGCGCATCCAGTGCTGGACGAACCAGCTGTGCACGAAGCCCGCGTAGGTGACCAACGGTGAACCGGTGCGGACCGCCATCCGCTTGGCCAATGTGGACAGCGCGAACACCTCCGCCCGCCGCATGGCCTCGCCGTGGTCGAGCATCGCGTAGATCGCGATCACACCCGGGGTGTACTCGTCGGCCCCGTACCGCAGGGTGAGCACCATGGACCGTAAGCCGATCAGGGTGAACAGGCCGGCGTGCAAGGTCATGTGCACCGCGGGTTCGATGGCCAGCAGCAAGCCGATCGCGGTGGTCATCCGCTTGTTGCCGGACGGGGGCAGCCGCTCCAGACGCGTCGCGAGATCGTTGCCGGCCAACGCGTGGATGGCGGCCCGGGCAGCGTGGATGCCTGCGGCCAGTCCGTCCGGATCCCGCCGCAGTACGACGCCCAGCAGTCGGGCCGCGCGCAGTCCCAGGTCGACGGCCTCCTTGCCCATTCCCTCGTTCACGGCCGTGATGGACGCCAGCCGCAGATGGCTGCTGGCCCGGTCGCGGTGACGGGCGCGTTCCCAGTGGTGGCCGAGCAACGCGTGATCGGCGACCGAGCGGGTCTCCAGCCACCCGGCGATCCGGCGGTGCAAGTCTCGGCGCTGGAGCGTGAGCATCCGGTGATACGCGACGTTCCGCGTGAGCGCGTGCCGGAACACGAACCGTCCCTGCCCGGCCGCCACGATCAACTCGCGGTCGACCAATGTGCCCAGTGCCGTCTCCAGGTCGGTGCGCACCGGGTGCACGGCGGCGAGCGCGTCACGTTCGAACGTCTGGCCGAGCGCGCTCGCGACTTTGAGAGTCAGGTCCGCGTCCGGGCTCAGCCCGTTCATCCGGCTGCCGAGTACGCCCTCGATCGTGTGCGGCACAGGACTGTCGGCAAGAGCCTCGGGCTGGACGCGCACGCGCGTATCCCGGTCCACGACGAGGACACCGGCTTCCCGCAGCGCGATCAGCAGTTCCTCGACCAGCAGCGGGTTGCCGCCGGACCGCTCGGCGATGGACGAGATCAGCGCCGCGGGAACGTCGGCCGCCCCGAGCCGGCCACGGACCAGCGCCACGAGGTCCGGACGCGGGAGAGGCCCGAGCTTGACCGTGTCGGTGCGGTCCACCGCCCGCAGTGCGGCGAGTTCAGGCGACTCCTGGTCGACAGACCGGCTGGCGACCACCAGGAGCAGCGGCACGCGCGTACGTGACACCGCCAGCGCCAGCGCCCATGAGGCGGAGTCGAGCCAATGGCCGTCGTCCAAGGCCACCGCGAGTGGCTTGCGGGCCGCCGCCGCACACACCACGTCGACCAGGAGTTGTCGCAGCGCCTCGGTGCGTTGCTCACCGCGTAACGCCGCGGTTCGCGCGGTTTCCGGGCGGTCGGCGCCGAGTACGCCGTTGAGCAGCGGGGCCAGGTCAGGCGCGACGGTGGTGTCGGCGAGGGCGGTGATGATCGGCCGCCACGCCCGGTAGGGCACGCTGCGCTCCAGGTGATCCGCGCAGCCGACGAGCGGCACCGCACCGGCGGCCGACGCGATCGAGGGCAGTTCGGCCAGCAGGCGTGACTTGCCGATGCCCGGTTCGCCTTCGACGAGCACCACCCGGGCCGTCCCCGTGAGCGACTCGCCCAGTGCGCCGGCCAGCGCACGGCAGGCGTGTTCACGACCCACGATCCGGTGCCCAGGGGTGGGACGGCGGCTCGTGACCGGCTGACGGCGGCCGGGTTCGTACGCCATCAGCACGTCTCGCTTGCCTTTGACCCGGAAGTGGTGCCACGCCCCGAAGTGGTGACGGTGGCGCGCGGCCCGTTCGGTCGCGGCGTCGCAAAGCAGCACGGCGTTGTTGGCGATGCCGTGCTGCATCATCCTGGCCGCTGTGTTCATCACGTCGCCGATGACCGTGTAGGTGGCTCTGCGCTTGTTGCCGATCGGTCCGCAGAACGCCCGGCCGGTGGCGATCCCGATGCACGGCCTGCTCGCGGGCCCGGTGACGGCCTCGGCGAGCGAACGTGCGGCGGCGACGGCCCGGGCGGCGTCGTCGCCATGCGCGAATGGCGGCAGCCCGGCCACGGCGACCAGGCAGGTCCCGTGGTCGTCGACGCTGATGTCCAGCAGGTCGATGTCCCAACGCCCCAGGTGTTCCTGACTGAGCCGGACCACCTCGTGTGCTCGTGCGGCGTCGGTCACCGTGTCGAAACCGGGGATGTGCGCGAAGATCGCGGTGACCGTGCGCAGTTCGGCCATCCACCACCGCTGCCCGTGCTCGACTCGTGCCAGGACGGCGGACGGCAGATAGTCGCGCAGGACGTCGACGGTCACCACCGGCTGGTCGGGCTCCGTGATCGAAAGCCCCGACGGCGAAGGCCTCGCGGTGGAGGCGTCCACCACCACCGCGCCTGCCTCGGCCAGCCGGCTCGCGGCTGAGGCACCGAGCAGCGCGGCGCCGTTCAGCACGCAGTGCCGCCGCCCGCGTGCCCCGCCCAGTTCCGTGGCGCACAGCTCACCGGCTGCGACGCCGAACCGGGCAGTCAGCGGAATCCGCCCGGTCCGCGGACTCGCGGCCAACTCGGTGGCACACGCCAGCGCCCGCTCGGTGCCGTGCTCGAACACCCACAGGGCGGTCAGGGCGTCCCCGGCGAAGCTCACCACCTCGCCGCCGTACCGGCCGACGACGTCGATGAGCCGCGCGAAGTACTGGTTCAACGCGCGGCTGAGCACGTCCACACCGTCGGGCCCGCGTTCGGCGAGCCGTTCGCACGTCGCGGTGAACCCCGAGATGTCAGCCACCATGACGGCACCGCGCATCCGGCGCAGCGCGGGTAACTCGGGCACACCGCGCCGTGCCAGATCTCGAAGGACGTACGGGGCCAGGTAGCTGCTCAGGATCCCGGCGTCCCGCATCTCAGCGCTGGCCGGGTACGAGAGGGACGGCGTCGTAGTCCCAGTAGGGCGGTTCCCGCGTGGGGTCGACGGCGACCACGACCACACGTGGCTCCGGTCCGTCCTGCATGATCGCCTCCTCCAGCGCCCGCCGCAGTTCGCCGGACGCGGTCACCGACCAGGTCTTCGCGCCGAGCGCGGCGGCGTAGGCGGCGAGGTCCGGGCGGCCGATGTTGTAGAAGTGGTTCCAGTCCTTGTCCGGGAAGTACGCGGCCAATCCCTGGTCGGCCATGGCGTGCGTGTTGTCGTGGAGCACGATCCACACCGCCGGTGCCTTGTGGACCGCCGCGGTGGACACTTCGCTGCCGTGCATCAGGAACGCGGCGTCGCCCGTGATCGCGATGCACGGCAGGTCCGGTTTGGCCAGTTTCGCCCCGACGACCGCGCTGACCGCGAACCCCATCGGCCCCATCGCCAGCGAGATGTGGAACTCCGTCGGCGGGTCGATCCGGAGGTAGCGCAGCGACCAGCCCACGCAGTTGCCGCTGTCGACGAAGACGTGCGCGCCGTTCTCGAGGTCACGCAGGATGTCGTTCACGGCGGCGGTCAAGTCCGTCGGTTCGACCGTGTCCGGCCGATCGGCGGCCCGCCGGGGATCCGGCCGCGGCAGGCCGGACTTGATGCCCTCGATGCGCTGGCGGCGCTGCGTGGCCGAGTAGGGGACCGGGCGGTGCCGGCTCTGCTCGTGCAGTGCCTGCACGACCCGGCCGACGTCGGCGACGATGCCCTGCGTGACCGGGAAGGCCCGGCCGATCGCCGACTGGTCCAGGTCGACCTGGATGAACGAGGTCGTGGGGATCAACTGGCGGTCCCACGACAGGGTGGGCCACAGTGTCGGCGAGGTGGCCAGCTGGCCGAGCCCGGACCCGAGCACCAGCAGCGCGTCGTACCGGTTCTCCTCGTTCGGCGCCCGCAGGTACGCCTCGGTCCACGGGTTGCAGGACAAGCCGTAGTTGCGCAGCGAGAGCCGATGGCTTTCCGGGAACAGTCCTTTCCCGCCCGGGGTGGTCATCACCGGGATGTCGAACCGTTCGGCGAACTCGATCAACTGGTCCCTGACGGCCTGGTCGCGCAGGGCCCGGCGGCACCCGTTGCCCAGGAAGATCAGCGGCCAGTCCGCGGTGAGCATGCTGTCGAGGGCGACCTCGACGCCGTGCGGGTCGCTGCTGGCGGGCACCACGCGGTACTGGTCGGTCGAGACCGGGAAGTGGACGGTCGCCAGCTCTTGGCGCGACACGTCGACTGGCAGGCTGACGTGGGCGGCGACGCCGGGCACGGACCGGGCGTCGCGCAAGGCCTGCTGGAACAGGGTGCTGAAGTTGGCCGCGTCGTCGACGAGGACACTGTGGCCGTTCGCGGCCTGGTAGACCGCCCGCACATCCAGCTCGCAGTCGACGCCCTCCTGGAGGAAGCCCTTCCCGAAGTACGCCCGCCCCACCTCGCTGGTCACAGCCAGCAGGGACGTGCCGCTGTAGTGGGCGTTCAGCACGCCTGTGATGGCGTTGGTGGCCCCAGGCCCGGCGGGGACGATGATCACGCCGAAGCCGTTCTCGTGCACCCGGGCGTAACCGTCGGCCATGTATGCCCCGCCGCTCTCGTGCCGGGGCAGGACGTAGGTCAGCCCACTCCCACGCAGCTCGTCCAGGACGTACACCATGGAACCGCCGGGAATGCTGAATACCGTCGTGACTCCCTCCAATACGAGGTATCTCAGCAGAAGCCGGGCAGGCGTGATCTTGTGCAGAACTTCGTGGTGACCGGCGAGGTGTCCGGGCCGCCCGGAATATGAGGGTTCTTCAATCTGATCGATGGTCGACGATGGGGGTGAACCGTTGTCGGTCATCGTTCGATTCAACCATTCCTTGCGGGCGAGACCCACGCTTCTGTACCGTGATGGGGAATCGGTTCGCCCAGTCGATACCGTCGAGCGAATGTGCACAATTGGTCGAGGAGGGCAGCGTCATCGCCATTGTCGACTGCAGGGACGGCCGTCAGGACACGTCGGACGACCCACTGGGCGCCACGGCCGCGCTCGCGCTGCGCTCGCTCGCCGCCGTACCGGCGTTCAGCGGCCTCGACCAGGCGATCGTCCGCAGGCTCGCCGCGGTCTGCGGGTGCCGCGACTACCCCAAGGGACAGGTGATCTTCCACCGCGGCGACCCCGCGGACTGCCTGTATGTCCTCGTGCGGGGCGAAGTGATGATCTCGGTGCTCTCGCCCCACGGCGACCGGATGGTGGTCGCCACCTGCGCGCCACCGGAGGTGTTCGGCGAGATCGCGCTGCTGGACGGTGGCACGCGCACCGCGTCGGTCGAAACCCTCACGCCCACAAGGGTGTTGACCATCTCGCGAACGGACTTCCTCGCCCTGCTCCGCGCGCACCCGCCGCTGATGGAGTCGCTGCTCCAGGTCGTGGGCAGGCTGTTCCGGCAGACCTTGGAACGCAGCAGCGACTACGTGTTCCTCAACCTGCAGGGCCGGGTGGCCAAGATCCTGGTGCAGCTGGCATCCGCCCGCGGCGTGCCCACCGAGTCGGGGGTGAGCGTGGAACTGCGCGTCACCCAGGCGACGTTCGCCGACATGGCCGGCGGTTCCCGGCCGATGGTGAACCAGATCCTGCGCGGCTTCGTCAACCGCGGATTCCTGGCGGTTCACGGGCGCGTGGTCGCCATCCACGATCTCACCGGACTTCGACGGCAAGCGGGACTGTAGCCGCGGCCTGTCACATTTCGAACAACGCGACGGTCAGGTAGCCGACAGCGTCGAGGAACTGTCGGCTGAATACTGTGCGGACGTACGAACCCGCGTCAAGCACGGAATGTCGCAATTGTTTTTCAGGGACCACTCTTTCGGGTAGTGGCCATCCGCGAACGGGTTGTTTCTTTTGCTTGGCGCGCAGCCGCTACTCCGAGAGGGGTGCTCAGCATGGGTGATCAGGAAAAGCACGACGTGGCCATCGTCGGCGGAGGCGTGTCCGGGCTGTACGCGGGCTGGCGCATCCTGGCCGACGCGCGCACGCGTGGTAAACCGGTGCCGCGCGTGACGATCTACGAGCTGGGCGACCGGATCGGCGGACGCCTGCAGACCTGGCTGCCCTTCGGCCCGGACGGCGGGATCCGCGCCGAGCTCGGCGGGATGCGGTTCCTCGACAACCAGCAGCTCCTGTGCACCCTGCTGGCCGAACTGGGCTTCGCGCGGCAGGACTTCCTCCCGTTGCACGGGCACGGGCCGAACCTGCGACTGCTGTTGCGAGGGCGCGGCACGGCGCTGACCACGACCACCCCCACCAAACGCTACAAGGTGTCGTCCTCGGCGCGTGACAAGCAGGCCGCGGACGTGCTGGCCGAGGTGATCACCGAGGTGCTGGGCACCGAGGAGAACCGGCTCGTGCTCAAGGCCCTGATCGGCAAGGACTGCCCAGCCGACCGGCGGGAATGGGACGCCGTCAAGGCGGAGCTGACGTGGCACGGCCGTCCACTGTGGGACGTGGGGTTCTGGAACCTGCTCAGCGACGTCCGCAACCCCGAGACCTACCAGTACCTCTGTGACGCGTTCGGCTACTACAGCCTGGCGGGCAACTGGAACGCGGCCGAGGCGATGGAGGCGCTGCACCTCGACTTCACCCCAGGCCTGCACTACCTGACTCTGGCTGAGGGCATGCAGGCGCTGCCGGACACGATCGCGGAGCACCTGACGCGGCTGGGTGGCTCGGTCGAACCGGGCACCAGGCTGGCCGGATTCGACGTCGGCGCGGACGGACGGCCGTCCCTCAAGCTGGTGACGGGGCCCAGTACCCGAACAACCGTGGCCGACCAGTTGATCCTTGCTCTGCCACGCCGTTCACTCGAACTGCTGGCACCGACTGCGGCGTTCGACCTGCCAGGTGACGACGGGCTGCGTCGACTGGTGCAGGCGGTCACGCCGAACCCGGCGTTCAAGCTCTTCCTCTGGTACGCCGACCGGTGGTGGGAGCGCCGGGGAATCACCCAGGGCAGGTCCGTGTCGGACCTACCGATCCGGCAAACCTACTACTTCGCCCCGGACGGTCCAGTCCGGCACTCCGCTGGCCTGCTCATGGCGTCCTACGACGACGCCAGGGCGGTGGACTCCTGGCACGGCCTCTGCCCGACTGAACGCGAACTCGCCACCGGCCGCGACGAATTGCACACCGCCATGCGGAACTTCGTCCAACGGCACCAACTCGGCGGAGCGGCGCATGACGTCCCCCGTCCGCCGCCACACCTCAGCCTGGCCACCGAAGGGATGCGCAGACACGCCACGTCCCAGTTGGCGCGGCTGCATGGCGTTCCGGAAGACCACATTCCCGATGCGGATGTCGGTGCGTTCGCCGACTGGACGCCCGACCCGTACGGCGGTGGCTGGAACTTCTGGAACGTCGGCGTCGACGTGCGCACGTCGATGGCGCGGATCAAACAGCCACTCGGCCCCGGCACTCGCGTACACGTGGTCGGCGAGGCGTATTCCGGTCTGCAAGGCTGGATCGAGGGCGCGCTGACAGCCACCGAAGTGACTCTTCAGCGGCACTTCGGGGTGCGGCAGCCCGACTGGTTCCCCACCGGCTACTACCTCGGCTGGTAGGGCGCGATGTGCGGTTGACGAACGGCCGCTCAATGACCGGCGTCAGGCAGAGGCGGCGGCCAAGGCCTCAAGCTCGGCGTCGGACAGGCGCAGATCCTGTGCGGCGAACTGCGCCGGCAACTGCTCGGCAGTGCGCGCGGAGGCGATCTGTGAGGTCACGGTCGGTTGCGCCGCGAGCCACGCCATCGCCACGGTGGCCATCTCCACGCCTCGCGCCGTCGAGACCTGCTCCAGCGCTTCGAGAACCTTCACGCCGCGCTCGGTGTCCGCGTAGCCACCGGCCATGCCGGGTATGTTGCGTACGTTCTCGATGTTCTTGCCGGGGCGGTACTTGCCGGTCAGGAAACCGGAAGCGAGCGCGAAGTACGGAACGCACGCCAGCCCTTCGCGCTGTACGATCTCCTTTCGCGGTCCCTCATAGGTTTCGCGCGAGACGAGGTTGTACTGTGGTTGCAGCGCAACGAAACGGGCCACGCCCTCGCGGTCGGAGAAGGCCAGCATCTCGGAAAGCCGCTCAGGGTTGATGTTGGAGGCGCCGATGGCGAGCACCTTGCCCGCCTGCACGAGTTCGTCGAGCGCGCCGATGATGTCGCCGACCGGAATGGACTCGTCCCGGTCGTAGTGGATGTAGTACAGGTCGATGTGGTCGGTGCGCAGCCGCCGCAGCGACTCGTCCACAGCGGCCCTGATGGTGGCCGGCGCGAGGCCGAAGTGGTCGGGGTGGTCGCCGACCTTGGTCGCGATGACCATGTCGTCGCGGTTGCCCCGGGCGGCGAGCCAGTCGCCGATGATGGTCTCGGACTGGCCAGGCTCGTTGCCCTGCTCGGGAAAGTAGTTCATGTACGAGTCGGAGGTGTCGACGAAGTTGCCGCCGCCCGCGACGTAGGCGTCGAGCACCGCGCAGGACTGTTCCGTGTCCGCGGTCCAGCCGAAGACGTTGCCACCCAGGCAAAGCGGTGAAACGAGAAGGTCGGACGAGCCGAGCGAGCGGAGATTGGCCACACCCGATTCAACCACGTGTTCCGGGGCCCGCATTTCGGGCGGGGAAAGCTTGCCCGGCAGTGGGTGTTCGATGTGCCCGAAAATCCCGAGTCGGGCATTTCGGCGGCAATGCTTCGCTCTTTCGCCGATGCGCCCCCGCGGTGATCACCGCGCGGCGGCGCGCGAGAGGATGCCGCGGACGACGACGTCGACCGACCAGGCGAACCGTTCTTCGCTGGTGCCGGACATGAGGTCTGTGCGTGCGGCATGGATGCGCGGGTACTCGTCCTGCGGCGCGCGATTGATCGCTTGGCCGACGGGGCCGTCCGGTGCTCCAGGGTCCGAGCCGTGCGCGTGTTCTGCCGCGATCGCGGTGACGAGCATGGTCAGCATGTCGATGGCCCATGCCGCGTTCGCCTGGTCGACGCCGGCTTCGTCGAGCAGTCGCAGGAGAGCTTCGGCGATGCGCAGCGCGTTGGGCCCCACGGCGGTGGTCTGGAAGGCCATCATCGCGACAGCCGGGCTGCTGACCAGGACTTCGGTGTAGGAGCGGAGCAGACCGTCGAGACGGTCGCGCCATGAGCCCGCTGTCTGGTCGACCTCGACGGCTGCCAGTGCGCGGTCGACGACGAGCGCCTGGAGCTCGCTCATGTCGTTGACATAGGCGTAGAGCGAGGCGGGGCCGGACAGGAAGAACTCGTTCGCCGCTTGGCAGGCGAGGCCGCTGAACTCCAGGTACGGTCGGCGCAGCCGCTGGGCCAGTGCACGGCCCAGCTCCAGGTGCCGCCGTGCCTCCGCGAAGCTGGCCGTCCAGTGTTCGGCGCTGTCGAGGCTGATCAACGCGAACGCGCGCAGATCTTCGGCGAGGCCCCCTGGCCGCGCCGCGTCCTCCGCCTCGATCATCTCCTGCAGCTGCCGTCCTCGTTGCGTGATCGCGGACAGGTTCCCCAGCCTGCGTGCCAGCATCAGCCGGACGATGCCGAGCAGGAGCCGTGCGGACGGCAGCGAGTCGGTGGCCCGCTCCGCCAGCGCCGGATACTTCTGTGCTGTCCCGACCGATCCGTGCGTGAGCTCGTCCACAGCGGACAGGGGCCGCGAGCACGCTGTCCGCCGCGACCACGTCGTCGGGGAATCCCGTGAGCAGGTCGTGTGCGGTGCTGGCCTGACCGTCGAGGTGCATGACGGGCCCGTGCTCGGCGAGCAGCCGGGCTGCCAGCGGCCAGTCCTGCGCGGCTTGGGCATGCCGGATCGCCTCGGCCGCGTATCCGTGCGCGGCGAACCAGTCAGCGGTTTTCCGGTGCAGCACGGCCGCATCCGCCGACGCCGTGCGGCGCAGTTCCAGCCGCGGCAGGTCGGCGAACAACCCGTGGTAGCGAAACCACGACCGGGTCGCGTCCACTGCCGTCACGAAGGCGTTCGACTGCTCCAGATCTCGCAGGATCCGCTCGCCACCGCTGCCCCCGGTGAGCAGATCGGCCAGCTCCCCGTTGACTCGCCCGAGCAAGGACGTCCGCAGCAGCAACTCGCGCACCGCGCCGGGCTGCCGTTCCAGCACCTCGCTCAGCAGGTACTCGGCGACGGTCCGTTCACTGCCGGTGAACTCCGCCACCAACCGCTCCGGGTCCGGGTTCCCGGCAAGGGACAACGCTGCGAGCCGCAGCCCCGCCGCCCAGCCCTCGGTCCGTTCCCACAGGCAAGCCGAGGCGGGCGCCGACACCGCCACCCCGGCCGCAGCCAGCAGCTCACGGGCCTCCTCCAGAGAGAACCGCAGGTCGGACGCACGGATCTCGGTCAGCTCACCGTCGAGCCGCACGCGGTGCAACCCCAGCCGGACCTCCTGCCGGGTGATGAGGACGAACCGCAGCGCGGACGGTGCCCGCATGATCAGCAGTTCCAGTTGCCGATGTGCTTCGGGTGAGGCGATCTCGTGCACGTCGTCGAGCACCAGCCAGACCTGGTCGGTCAGCGGCGCCAAGTCGGTCAGCAGGCGCTCGGCGAGCTCCCAGCCGTCGAGATCCGGTGCCGCCGTCAGTGCCCGTACCAGCGCCGATCCCGGGATGGCGCCGCGCAGAGCGTCGAGCACCGACAGCCAGAACCGCTGTGGATCGCGCCCGACCGCGACCCACGCGACGTGCTCACCGATGCCCGTTTCCTCGATCCATGACCGGACGAGGACTGTCTTCCCGCTGCCTGCCGGTGCCGAGACCACGGCTACCCGGGCGGACCGGGCGAGTCGCTCGGACAGCACGGGCCGCGGCACGACGGATGTCATGGTGGAGATCAAATCACCCTGATGGTGTGAGGCCCGCTCACCCCGCCCGCCCGGAGAGTGGATACCGGGCACGGGTCCACGGATGTACCAGGGAGCACAGAGCATGCGAGCGGTCGTGAACACCGACGACGGAATCCGCACCATCGAGGTCAACGAGCCAGGAGGCGCGGGCGTCCGGCTGTCCGTCGCCGCGGCCGGGATCTGCGGCACGGACGTGCAACTCG
The DNA here is from genome assembly GCF_001302585.1 of Kibdelosporangium phytohabitans. Lineage (GTDB taxonomy): Bacteria > Actinomycetota > Actinomycetes > Mycobacteriales > Pseudonocardiaceae > Kibdelosporangium > Kibdelosporangium phytohabitans. The sequence goes on from NZ_CP012752.1 coordinate 5,468,075, forward strand.
CCGGTATCGGGATGGCGGGCTTCGTCTACGGCCACGAGTTCGCCGGAGTGGACGAGACCGGCACTCCCCATTTCGTCGAACCGACCATCCACGGTGGCGAATGTGGAGAGTGCCGCGGCGGCAACCCGCGGCGGTGCACCGAGCCCGGCCACGGAAACCTCGGCGTCTTCTCCGACGGCGGCATGGCTGAGGCCGTCGTGGTGCCGGAGTACACGCTGCTCGCGCTGCCCCCGGCATTGGACGTGAAGGACGCTTGCCTCATCGAGCCAGGCGCGGTCGCCTGGCACGCGGTGCGCCGCGCCCAAGTGCGACCAGGTGAACGCGTTCTCGTGGTCGGCGCGGGGACGATCGGGCTCCTCGCCGCGGCGGCTGCCCAGGACCGGGGTCTCCACGTCGACGTGGACACCCGCTACGACCACCAGCAGGCGGCGGCCGAGCAACTCGGATTCGGCGAACCGAGCGACGACTACGACGTGGTGATCGACGCGGCAGGCAGTGATTCGAGCCTCGCGCGCGCCGCGGACGCGGCTCGCCGCGGCGGCCGGATCGTGCCCTTGGGCGTGTACATGGACACGATGCCGATCCCGGGCACCGCGGTCAGCCAGGTCAAGGAACTCACGTACGTCAACAGCATCGCCTACGGCCGCCACGACGGCGTCCGCGAGGTCGAGGAAGTCGCGGCCATGCTGGCCCGGAAACCCGGCATCGCGAAAACCCTGATCACCCACCGGTTCCCGATCGAGGATGCCGGGGAAGCCTTCCGCGTCGCGGCCGACCGCGCCGCCGGATCGATCAAAGTGGTCATCGAACCCTGATCACGACGTCCGGCCCCGGCTCAGGTCAGCATTGCGCCTCGGTCGGGTGGGCACCCGCCACCAACCGTGCATCCGGGCTGTGGCGTGCAGGCCGACCCATGTGCCGAAGCCACGGCCCGGTGGCAGCGGATCACAGCGAACGCAGGACGAGTGCCCTGATCTGCGGTTCGACCTTGGCTGTGGTGTGCGCCATCACGACGACACCGAGGTCTTCGCTCGGATCCGCCCACCACGTGGTGCCGCCCGCACCCGGCCACGTCACCTCGCCGACCGAACCCGGGGTGGGCGCGCCACCGATCCGCCGCCGCACCGCGAGCCCGATCCCGAAACCGTGACCCGGGTTCCAGCCGCGCTTCTCCAAGCGGCTCGTGTCCGTGCCCTGGGCGAGTTGGTCCGAGAGCATGTACTCCGCGGTCTTGCGGCCGAGCAGCGGCTTTCCCTTTGCCAGCAGCATCTGGACGAACCGGAGGTAATCACCCGCGGTGCTCACCAGTCCCGCTCCGCCGGAGTGGAACCGGGCGATCGACAGATCGGGCAACTCGTGCGGCGGCAACGGACGAGCGAACCGGTCACCGCGCCCCTCCGGGATACCGAACGTGGTGTCCGGCATCCCCAGCGGCGCGCAGATCTCGTCCCGCAGGAACTCGCCCAGTGACGTGCCCACGATGGACTCGATGATCAATCCCGTGAGGTCCAGGCCCCACCCGTAGTGCCACATCGCACCCGGTTCGTGCAGCAGGGGCAGGGTGCTCAGCCTGTCGATGAACTCCTCGCCGGTCAGGTCCGTCATCCCGTCACCGACCGCTTCCGCGTACAGCTTGTGCACCGGCGTGTCGCCGAGCAGGCCTTCGGGCATGCCCGCCGTGTGGCGGAGCAGGTCGAGGACTGTCGGCTGCACCGGTTGCCCGGAGAACTGGGGAAGGTACGTGCCGACCGGCTCGTCCAGTACGAGCCGGCCCCGTTCGACCAGCAGCAACGCGGCGGTTGCGGTGATCGGCTTGCTCATCGACGCGATCCAGAACAGGGCGTCCGTCGGCATCGGAACGCCACCGGCCTTGTCCCGGTAGCCGAACGCTTCCAAGAAGACCACCTGGCCGCGGTGCACGACCCCCACCACCGCGCCCGGCAGCCGATCGGCCGCTACCTCCGCCTCGATGAACTCCGCCAGCCTCTCCATGGTCGACATCATCGCATCGCTTCGACCGCCGGTTCATCGGCGGTGGCGGATACCTTCCCGCGCATCGCGACGGTGTAGGTCACTGCGGCGACCACCAGTCCCACGGGGAGTGACAGGTCGATCCCGCCGACGGCATCGGCCAGGAATCCCGTGTACAGACTGGGAATGGAGATGCAAGCGAAAGCGGGTGCCGCACCGGCGACCAGTGCGCCGACGCCGGCCCAGTTGACGCCGCCGACGTACCAGAAAGGCCCGCCTTTCGTCTCGTCGCTGAGGGCGTGGCCGTCATAGCTGTTGCGCCGCAACAACACGTCGGCGACGTAGATGGCCATCATCGGACCGAGCACCGCGACCATCAGTTGCAGTGTGCTGCTCACGGCGTCGAGGAAGTTCGACACCAGCAGGGCGTACATGGTGAGCAGGACGCCGATGGTGCCGTCCAGCAGGACGCTGCGAGACCGGCGCATGCGGATGCCGATCGCCTGGATGGCGAGGCCCGCGCTGTAGATCGTCATGGCGTTGTTGGCGATCGCGCCGATGATCACGGCGATCAGGAAGACGGGATCGAACCACTCCGGCAGCATCCCGGCCAGCGCGGTCTGCGGGTCACGCATGTCCAGTGTGGTCGCGGCGAGTGCGCCGAGGACGGTGAAGAGCACGCTCGGGATGTAGGCGCCCAACGCGGTCCACCCGGCGACAGCGGCCGGCTTGGTGGTTCTCGGCAGATACCTGGCGAAGTCCGCACTGTTGTTGTAGGACAACGCAGCCGACGCCACCAATGCCAGGCCTGCGGCGAGTGCCGCCCACAACTCGACGCCGTGCAACGTGTTCCGCGGCTGGTAGGTCCAGTCGGTGTGGCCGAGCACGAACGACGCCAGGACCGCGAACACGACTGTGAGGACGATCGACAGGAGCGGGTACAGCTTCACGATGGTGGCGTGCCCGTAGACGCTGATCACCAGCGTCACGGCCGCGATACCGATGATGACCAGTATCTTCCCGGCAGTGTCCAGGTCCAGCCCGTATCGCGAGAACAGGCTGAACGCGGTCACGGACGCCGCCGACCAGTTGAGCGCCGCGTAGCACACGGAAATGAACCAGCCGTTGACGCCGATGACGACGCGGTTGGCGCGAATCCCGTACACGGCCCGGGTGATCACCTCACTCGGCGCACCCGCCGCCGGACCGCTGACCGCGACCACGCCGACGAGGATCCAGCACAGGTTGCCTGCGACGATCACCACCAGCGTCTGCCACAGTTCCAGGCCCATCAGCACGAGCGCCCCGCCGACCACCAGGCTCAGGTAGCTCACGTTCGGAGCCGCCCACACACCGAACAGGTCACGTGCGCGACCGTGACGTTCGTCGTCGCCGATCACGTCGATCCCGTGCGCCTCGACGCGGCTCGCACGGCCAGACTCAGCGGCCGGACTCATGACTGCGCCCGGTGGGCTACCCGGCCGTCGACGACGGTCATCGCGACCGGCAGGTCCGCTGTCTCCTCGGCCGGGCAAGCCAGCGGATCGCCGCCGAACACGGTGAGATCCGCGCGGAAGCCCTCTCGGACACGGCCCGCCACCTGCTCCTCGCCGACACCGTACGCGGCCCACGTGGTGTAGCCCGCGAGGCTCTGCACGGCGGTGAGCGCCTGGTCCTCTCCGACCGGTTCACGGCCGTGGTCAGCGGCCGGGCGACGCAACCGCGCCCCGGCCATGACCACTCGCGGGTCGTAGTGGGCCACGGGCCAGTCGGATCCCAGTGCGACACGTCCACCCGCCCGCACGATGTCGGCACAGCGCCAGCCGTGCCCGCAGCGCGGGGCACCGAGCCGCTGCGACCAGTTGTCGGAGTGATCGGGCAGCGTCCAGTCCATGTGCGTCGGCTGCATGGACGCCACCACGTCGAGTTCGGCGAAGCGCGAGATGTCGTTGTCCGACAGCAGTTCCGCGTGCTCGACGCGATGCCGTCCCCGCTTCGGGCGGCCGACCGCCTGGTAGGCGTCCAAGACCTCCGTGACGGCACGGTCACCGATGGCGTGCGTGAAACACGGCAAACCGATCTCCACCACGCGGCGCACCGCGTCCCGGTACTGCCGCACGTCCATCCACATGGGACGGGTGCCGTCGCCGGCGCAGTCCGGGTGTTCCAGCCAGGCCGAGCCACCGTCGATGGTGCCGTCAAGGAAGAACTTGACCGCCCCGGTCCGCCATTTCGGCCGTGCCCGCGAAGTGCGCACGGCGTCCACCGTGTCCTCGACTCTGTTCGGGAACATCCACGGTGCCAGCAGGACGCGCAGCGGCAAGTGGCCCTGCTGGTCCAGTGCGTCCAGTACCGCCTCGGTTCCGGACCAGCTGTCCGGTACGTGGATGCCGGTGATGCCGCACGCGGCCTGGTCGGCGAACAGCGTGGCCGCCAACCGGGCGATGTCGTCCGCCGAGGGCGGTGGGACGGCGGCGTAGCCGTGCATCACCGCGGCCATCTCGTGGAGCTGCCCGGTGGGAACGCCCTGGTCGTCGACCATGATCTCCGACCGGTCGCCGAAGCTGATCGGCCCGGTGATGCCCGCGAGCTGGAGCCCTTTCGTACTCATCAGGGCGTTGTGGGAGTCCATCAGCCACAGGAACGCGGGCCGCCCGGAAACGGTGTCGTCGAGGAACGCGGCGAAGCGGCCGTTCGCGGGCAGCGCGCTGTACTCGACACCTTTCACCACCACCCACGCTTCAGGAGGCAGGCCTGCGGAAACGTGCCGCAGCAGATCCTCCAGCCCGGCCACGCTCGTGAGCCCGGCGGCGTCGATGGCGCCGGCGTCGGCGATGCCGTGCATGGGGTGCTGGTGGGAGTCGACCAGCCCAGGGGTGACGACCAGGCCGGACGCGTCGATCACCTCGGTCCGGGCACCGATGTGCGGACGCACGTCATCGGCGTCGCCGACCGCGACGATCAGGCCGTCACGCACGGCGAGAGCCTCGGCGGTCGGCCGTGACGGGTCCATGGTGTGCACGGTGGCGCCGCGGATCACCAGGTCAGCCGCGGTCATCGGTCGGCTCGGGAACGAGTCGGGCCTGTCGGGTTGTCGAACACGAAGCCTCCAGCGGCGTCGTCGGCGGAGTGAGGCGGGTCACGTGGCCTGGGACATTAGGTCTCGGCACAGGGCCGGGTCGATGGACACGAGGTTGAAATTCGCCGGATCGGGTGGACACTCTGTCCATGCCGTTGACCGTGGACGCCCTGCTCTCGTTACGTGATCTCCGCCTGTCGCTGGTCGCGGGAGCGGCCGGGCGAAGCCGTGTCGTGACCGCCGCGCACGTGTCGGAACTGCAGCGGCCAGGGGAGTGGCTGCACGGCGGGGAACTGCTGATGACGGCAGGTGTGGTGCTGCCCGCGGACCCCGGGTCGTGCCGCGAGTTCGTCCAGGACGTGGTCGGTGGCGGCGCGGCGGCACTGGCGTTCGGCGTGGGTCACGGCCAGCCGTACCGGCAGCCGCCCGCGGGACTGGTGGACGCCGCCGAGGAGGCAGGGCTGCCGCTGCTGGTCGTGCCGGACGAGGTGCCGTTCATCGCCGTCACCAAGGCGGTGTTCGCCGTGCTGGCGGCCGAGGACCGCCGCGCCCTGGAACACACGATCGACGTGCAGCGCAAACTCACCGTCGCGGCGACCTCCGGTGCGGGCCTGAACGCGATCCTGAAGGTGTGGCTGGACGCGACCGGCCGCGCCGCCGTGGTGACCGATCTGCTCGGCCGTGAACTGGCGGCGGTGGGATCCGCGGCGCCGTCGCTGCTGGCCGCGGGCCGTGCGGCGTTGGACGAGGTCAGCGGCCGGGGCCTGCTGGGCAGTGCGTCGGTGGAGGTCGACGGGCTCGCCGTGGGTGTTCAGCCGATCGGTGCGCGACGGCTGCGCGGGCACATCCTGCTCGTCCGTACGCGGCAGCCTCAACTGGGCACATTGGACGCCGCGCTCGTGTCCCTGCTGACGCTGGAGCTGGAGCGCCGGCACCTGGCCGACGAACCGCTGCGGCGCGCCGGAGCGGAGGCGATGGCCAGGCTGGCCGCCGGTATGCCGGAGGACCAGATCGAGCCGATGCTCGCCACATTCGGCCTGTCCACGCCGAGAGTCCGTGGCCTGGCCCTGCGAGCGCGGCGAGGAGAAGCAGGCGACCTGGCCGCCGACCTCGCTCTCGTGTTGCCCGGAGGCCTGGTTCGCTGCGCCGGCGACACCGTGGAAGCCGTGACCACCGAGGAGGTGGACGTGGTCGCGTTGCTCGGCCGGTTCGCACGGGGATGCGCCGCGGGAATCGGCGCGGCCCTGCGGCCACGAGCAGCCGCGGTGTCACTGCGACAAGCGCGCGCCCTGCTGGGCAGCAGCGAACGGCTCGGCCGTCCGGCCGAGGCAAGCGAGCACAGCACCAGCAGGTTGCTGCTCACTCTGGGTTCACCTGAACTGCTGGCCTCGTTCGCCGACACCGTGCTGGCACCGATCGACGCGGCCGACCCACGTGGGCAACTCCTGGCAACGCTGCGCGCATGGCTGGACGCCAACGCCGTGTGGGACACCACCGCACAGGCCCTCAGCGTGCACCGGCACACCGTACGCAACCGGATCGACCGCATCGAGAAGCTCACCGGCCGCGACCTGGCCATCGCTTCCGCACGGTACGAGCTGTGGCTGGCACTGGAAGCCCGGGAGGCACTCGCCTACGCCGACACGACCGTGCACTGAGGACTCGGCAGCAGTTGCCGGACTCGGCCATGCCGACATGCGGGCGAACCGCTGGGTTTGACGGATCACACGGACAAGATCAGCACAACTCCCTGGTCGCGTTGAGCGGCGTGCTCCAGGCGGTCCAGTTGCTGCAAGGCGAACGACGTCAGCATGTGAACGTCGTAGCCGTCGAACGGAACAACCTCGTCGTCGAACTCGTACAGTTCGGACCAGGGGACCGACCGGGCCACCTCGAGTACCTTGTGGACGGTCCTCGGGCGCAGGGTGTAGAGCGACGGGTCGTTGCCCGGTGGCTTCGTGAGCCCTGAGTCGGTGAGCAGGCACTGACGGTCGAAAGGCACGGGAATCTCGTCGCACAGCGCGAAGAGCGGCAGCACGGGTTCGCACGCCCGGCGCAGTTCGGCTGGCAGCGCGGGGCGGAGAGCGTCCGTGTAGAAGTCCGCCACCAGGTGGAACGCTCGTGTGCCGCACCACAGGTCGGGGTCATCGGCATCGGGCAGACCGGGGAGTACCTCGAGTTCCGGCGGGATCGGCAACGGCAGGCCTGCCGCCTCGTACCGCCGGTTGCGGGCCTGGACCGCGTCCCAGTAGAACTCAAGGCCGGTTTCCCGGTACCTGGCGACGGCCGACTCCCAGTCGATCGTCAGGCACATGATGTCGATGCCCATCAGGACCCGTTTCCTGTCACCGGTCGAAGCCCGCGTCCGCGAGGACGGGGTCGAGTGCGTCGAGGCTGAGCACACAGGTGTCGTTGTCAGCGACCGTGACGATGCCGACCACCTCGCCGAGGTCGTCGAGTACCGGCGCGCCCGCGCAGGATGGCGGGATTCGCAGGCTGGTGATGAACAACCGGAGTCCGCTCGAGGCCACGGACCCGATGCGGTTGACCAAACCGACCTCGTGCGTCCATGTGCTTCCGCCGGTTGGCCGCGGTACCCAGAGTTGGTCCCCGAGGTGCACCAACTTCGGGTATCCCAACGGAAGTACCGCGGCACTCACTGGTTTCGCCAGCCGCAGCACAGCCATGTCGTTGTCGGCCGACTCCGGCAGGTAGACGCGTTGGACGGCCCTGGTGCCGTCCGTGCCTGTGTCGATGAGAACCGGCGAAGGGTCGTCAGGAATCGATGAGCGGCTGGTGACCACCAGTCGTTCATCGATCAGGAAGCCCACGCCTGCCTGGGCAGCGTCCTCGGCGAGGATGCGCACGAGCCCGGCGGGTGCGTCGCCCGGCCGGTTCGCCTGCACGGAGCGCAACGCCCGGTAGCCCTCGGCGTCGCCGACCTCGGCCAGGCAGCGGGCGTGGCGGCGGATGTCGTCGGGATCGGTTGGCGGGGCGGGTATCTCGGCGAGAGCGGCCAACGCCTGACGGTAGTCGCCCGCGGCGCAGTGACCGCGGAAGCGCAACAGCGGGTCGGGTTCGTTCATCGCCAGCCGTACCAGCACGGCGTTCCAGCGGGCGACCGTGGTGGTGAGCCGGTGCAGACGTCCGGTCGCGGCGCGCAGTTCGTCGGCCAGCCGCGTGGTTTCGGCACTGTCGCCGGCCGGCTGGTCGAGGTGGTCGAGTGCGGCGAGCGCGACGTCCCGTACGGCGCGCCGGGCCAGGTCCAGATCCAGCTCCGTCTGCCCCGCCTCGCGGAACATCTCCACGAGCAGGTGCCGCGTCTCGGCGTCCTCGGTGCCGGGTGAGGGGCGGTGCGTTGCCTGTCGGTGCCGGAACTCCTGCCAGGCCGCGGCGCTGTCGTCATCCATTGTGGACACGGCGAGTCCGCGCAACCGTTCCCGCGCGTCCGCGAGATCCCGTTGCCGCCGTTCTTCCTCACGCTGGAGCTCGTAACGCCGGGTCAGATCGGAGATCTCCGCGGGCGACAGCAACGTCGTGTCCGCGACGCGGATGGAGTTGGACTTCCCGGTCGCCTTGTCCTTCGCGGTGACCGACAACATGCAGTTGGCGTCGATCTCGAAGGTGACCTCGATCTTGGGGACGCCCTTCTCCGCCGGCGGGATCCCGGTCAGTTCGAACTGGCCGATCTTCGACTCCTGGTCCAGCGATCCGTTGAAGATCTCGATCCGCACCACGCTCTGGTTGTCCTCACGCGTGGTGTAGACGTCCGAGCGCGCGGTCGGGATCTTCGAGTTGCCGGGGATGAGCTCCGACAGGTGGTCCTTGTCGTGCTCGTCGACGATCCGGATCCCCAGAGCCAGCGGAGTGACGTCCAGCAACAGCACGTCGTCCAGCGATCCGTCGCGCATCGCGCCGAGCAGCGCCGCGCCTGCGGCCACGGCGGTACGAGGATCGGAAACCACAGTGCGTGTCACGCCGACTGCCTGTTCCACCGTCTCCCGTACGAGCGGTGACAACATGGGACGGCCGACCAGCACGAGGTGTTTCGGGCTCACCGGTGCCGACGAGAGGAAGTCGGCGCACACCTTGCGTAAGGTCGCGAGGGGACCGGCCAGCACATCGGCCAGGTCGGTACGGCTCAGCTCCAGGCGCACGTCGTCACCCTGCAGGCTCACCATGTCGTAGGTCGCGTGTTCCTGGGCGGACAGGTCGATCTTGAGGCTTTCCGCGGCGATCGCGAGCCGCCGGCGCACCGATCCCGCCTTCGGGACCGTGATCCCTTGCCGCGCGAACCGATCCGTCAGCGCCTGGGTGATGGCCGCGTCCAGATCCCGGCCGCCGAACCGGTTGTCGCCGCCGACGGCGAGCACGTCGTAGACCTCGTCGCCGACTTCCACCAGGCTGATGTCGAGCGTTCCCGCGCCCAGGTCGACCACCGCGATCGTGTCGCCGAGCCGTCGTTCGCGGGCAGCGGTGATGCAGGCGGCCGTGGGTTCGTGGATGAGACGAACCAGGTCGACTCCCGCGATCCGGCAGGCCGAGTGCGTCGCTGCTTTCTGGTTGTTCCGGAAGTAGGCGGGAATCGTCACGACCACCTGTGGCCGGTCCAGCCGCAGGTCGTGGTTGCGTTCAGTCCAGGACAGCCAGTCCTCCCGCACCAGACCGAGTTCGGCCCGCGCCAGTTGCGCGACGCGTTCCCGCACCTGCCCGGCCAGGAAGGTCTCCACCAGTCCGCGGGCGTGCCGGATCAGCCGGGCGGCGACCTCTTCCGGCCGGTACGAGCGATCCCGGATCTTGTAGACGGTCTTGCGGCCCATCGCCCGTTTCGCCGCGTCGATGTGACCGACCAGCCACGGCGCGAGAGTCTCCTCGCCGCTGAGGCCGACCAGTTCGTCACCGTGCCGGTCCAGGCTCACCGTCGACGCGAAATGGATGCTGCCTTTCCACGGGCAGAACACAGGTTGCCTGGTCTGCGAGTCGTAGATGGCCGCGGCGCACGTGGTCGTGCCGAGGTCGAACCCCCAGATCGCACTGAAGCGCTTGTCGATCTCGGCACGGGCACGGCCGACCCACCCCTGCGCCCGTTCCTCGAAGCTGCGGCGATCCCGGGCACCCAAGGCGTTGAGCGCGCCGCTGACCTCGGTGACCAGATGCGGCGGTACGAGACCGTCGTCGGACAGTTGGCTCAAGGTCGACGCTGCCAGTGAACTCGAACCGTGTGCTTCGACGGCCACCAGACAGTGGCGCACGAGTTCGCTGTACCCACCAGTGCGGCGCAGGCACTCCGCGAGACGCGCGTCTTCCGCGGCTTCGTCGCCGAGCAGTTCGACCAAGCACCGCGCGGCTTCGGCGTGCTCACCGGCTCGCATGAACAGCGGAACGGCTCGTTCACGTTGCCCGATCCGGGTGTACAGCCGTGCGGCACCGGGGAGGTCCCCGCCGACCTCGCATGCCGCAGCGCGGGCGGCCAGCCCTTCGGCCGAGTTGTCGTCCCGCAGTACCCGGACGGCTTCGCCGAACTGCTCGGCCTGGACGAACAACCGGTTCGCCCGGAAGTACTCGCCGCCGTCCTCCGCGCGCCGCGCAGCCGTGTCGAGTTCACCGGCGGCCTCTTCGAACCTGCTCCACAGCCGGTACACGGCCTGCGGTCCGGCACTGCCGGGCTCGGCGACTCGCTCCGCCCAGAGGCGCCGGGTCGCGCCGAGCAGCGTGGCGCGCAGGTCGGCCATCTCCGCACGGCGACGTGTGAGCGCTTCGCCCTCGTCCGAAGCGCGAGCCAGGTGCGTGATCACTTCCTGGGTCAGGCGAGCCGCTTCGACGAACTCCTCCTGCTCCACCAGTTGGTGGATCCCAGGCTCGCACAGGTCTGCCAAGCGGATGGCCAGCGCGCCGCGGACCTTCACGTCGGCCGGTTCGTGGGCCAAACCCGCGCGTACGTCCTCGATCTGGGTGCTCAGCAGGCAGCACGCCAACGCACGGTCGACCTGTGCAGGTGTGCCGGCAAGGCGGACAGCGGCAGCGCCACGGCCGAGGAAACAGTGCACCTCGAACAGGCCGGGCTGAAGCTCGGTGGGGAGCCGGTCGAAGAACAACCGCCACATCCGGTCGTCCTGCTCGAACGAACTCCGCTCGACGTACCGGCTCAGCACACGTGTCACGGTGTCGGCGGTAAGCAGGCCCTGCCCGTGCCAGCGGTGGAAGTTGGCGACGATCTGGTTGGCGTCCCCGCCGAGGTGCTCCGTGATCCTGTCCCGTACCCGAATCTGCAGAGCGGGCAGCCCCGCACGTGTGGCCACGTCGAACAACACGGGCGACGCCGAGTCAGCCGACGACTCCGCCAGCCAGGGCTCGTCGGCTGTGGTGAACGGATACCGTTCCGACGGGATCCGCGCGTCGTACGTCCGGAACAAGGTCTCCGCTTGCGCGCTGTCCACACGCAACGCCACCCGCAGCGCCTGGCCGTACTGCCGGACGGCTTTGTCCGACGCAGCACCTGGTGTCTCGGCGAAAGCCGTGGCCAGCTGTTCGGCCATCCGCGACAGCCGCCGGTCCGCGCCACCGGCGATCCGGTCGCGAACCCGGTCGGTCCACCTCTGGTTCATCTGTGACTGGCCAATCGTCCGTGTGGTCGGCGGAGGCTAGGCGGGCGCGCCCGGGAGGGCTCCCGGTGGCACTTGGAACGCTTGGATCATGAGCGCGGCGAGGCGCCGGGACGCCGCGATCCGCGCTCCCGGCGTCCTCGCGCGGATGCCGTCGCTGGCCATGATCATCGGGATCAGGTCGTCGAGGACGACATCGGGCCGCAGACGGCCGGTGTCCTTGGCACGGCGGATCAACTCGGCCGCGGAGGTCAGCGAGCACGCACGGATGGCGGCGAAGTCCATCGCACGCGGGTAGGCGGACTTGACGGCCGCGGTGAAGCCGTGGTCGCGCACTCGCAGTTCGCAGAGCCTCTCGGCAGCGACGCGGAAGCCGCGCCAGGGATCGGGGTCGACGAGCCCGTCGTCCACGGCGGATCGCCATGCTCGCACGTGGCCGGTGTACGCCTCGGCGACCAGCATCTGTTTCGTCGGGAAGTGGCGGTAGACGGTCGCCGGCCCGACCTCGGCGCGCCGGGCGATCTCCCGGACCGGGACGTCCAAACCGCCGGTGCGGAACACCGCACCGGCCGCGTCGAGGATGCGGTCACGGCTGTCCCGGGCATCGGAACGCGAGGTGTGAGGCAAACGAGCGGTCACCGCTCTCACCTCAGACAGGTCACGGGCAGTGGACGTTACGGTCCACCGGTCGGTCCAGGTCGAACGGAATGCGGAGACACAGTGGGAGACATGGCTTCCAGCAGATACGAGGGAGACACCTGGGACCTCGCGTCCAGCGTCGGCGCGACCGCCACCATGGCCGCGGCGGCCAGAGCGATGGCGACCCGCGAGGATCGTTCGCTCATCGACGACCCGTTCGCCGAACCGCTCGTCCGGGCGGTCGGCGTCGACCTGTTCACCCGCCTGGCGACCGGCGAAGCGTCGCTCGAGCACGGCTGGATCGACATAGCCGAGACAAGGACCACGTTCTACGACGAGTTCTTCCTCGACGCGGCGAACGCGGGCATCACGCAGGCCGTCATCCTGGCCTCAGGGCTGGATTCCCGCGCCTACCGGCTGCCGTGGCCAGCCGGGACCGTGGTCTACGAGGTCGACCAGCCGCAGGTGATGGAGTTCAAGACACGCACACTGAGCGACTTGGGCGCTGTGCCCACCGCCGACCGCCGGGTGGCCGCGGCCGACCTGCGTGACGATTGGCCCGCTGCACTGCGCACCGCCGGATTCGACCCAGCTGAGCCGACCGTGTGGAGCGCCGAAGGCCTGCTGGGCTACCTGCCGCCCGAGGCGCAGGACCGCCTGCTCGACACCATCACCGGACTCAGCGCGCCGGAAAGCCGTGTGGCCACCGAGAACATTCCCAACCCGCGACCGGGCGACGAGGACAGGACAAAGGAACACCTGCACCGCATCTCCGAGCGTTGGCGCGCGCACAGCTTCGACATAGACATGGCGAGGCTGCGGTACTTCGGTGAACGCAACGAAGCGGCTCCGTACCTGACGGGTCTCGGGTGGTCGCTGAACGCGATCAGCGTCCGAGACCTGTTGGCCGCCAACCTCCTCCCACCCGTCGAGGACGACGACCTGCGCATGGGCGACGTGCTCTACGTCAAAGGTGTCCTCGACGCGGCGCCTGGATGACCGCGGCCACCGGATGTCGGGTAGATTTTCGCAGGTGGGTGGCGTAGACACGGCTGGCGGCCAGGCTGGGGCGCTGATCGGGCGTGACCGCCAGGCGGGGCTGCTCGGTGACGCGATCACCAGGACTCTCGACAGCCACGGCGGACTGGTGCTGGTCACCGGGGAACCGGGGATCGGCAAGACCACCTTGGTCACCAACGCCGCCGCGCTCGCCTCCCGCGCGGGTGCCGTGGTCGTCGGTGGGTCCTGTTGGGAGGGTGCGGGCGCACCCGGTTACTGGCCGTGGGTTCAGGTCGTGCGGACGCTGCGGCGCGGGATGTCTCCGGCGGAGTGGGCCGAGGCGAGCGCGGCCGTGGGGCCGGCGCTGCGCGTGCTGCTCGGCGAGGCCCGCGCGGAGGAGACTGAGGAGTTCGAGCTCTACGACGCGGTGACCACGCTGCTGGTCACAGTGTCCCGCGACCGCCCGGTGGTGGTGGCGTTGGAGGACCTGCACTGGGCCGACCCCGCCTCGGTGCGGCTCCTGGCCTTCGTGGTGCAGCACACCTGGTTCGAACGGCTGCTTGTCGTGGCCACCTACCGTGACGCCGAGATGGCTGAGCTCGAACCGGCGATGGCGCCGCTGCTGCCGAAGGCGACCTCGCTCGCGCTCACCGGCATGGACACGGCCGGGGTGGCCGCGCTGATCGCCCGCACGACCGGTGCCGAACCCGAACCGGACCTCGTGGCTGAGATCGACCGCCGGTCCGGCGGCAACCCGTTCTTCGTCGAGCAGCTCGCCCGGCTTTGGCAGGGCGGCACGTCCATCACCGCCATGGCCCCCGGTGTCGACGCGGTCATCGCCCGGCGGCTCGGCCGGTTGCCTGAGGCCGTCACGGACCTGCTCACCACGGCTGCCGTACTGGGCCGCGAGTTCGCCGCCGACCTGCTCACGGCCTGCGTGGACCTGGAAATCCCGCAGGTGACCGGATTGCTCACGCAAGCTGCGTCGGCGCGGCTGATCGCGCCCGCGGCCGACGGCCGGTTCACGTTCATCCACGACCTGGTCCGGGAATCGCTGTCCGCGGCCGCTGAACCGGACGACCTCCGCGCACGGCACGCGGCGGTCGTGCACGCGGCGGCCGGCACCCCGATGCTGCCCGCCGAACGTGCGAGGCACGCCTATCTGGCGGTGCCGCACGTGGCCCCAGCGGTCGCGGTCGAGCACCTGCTCGCCGCGGCGCGCGACGCGAACCACCGGCTGGCGACCGAAGAAGAGACCGCGCACTACCGGCGTGCGCTTGACCTGGTCAAGGATCAGCCGAAGCGGTGGGTGGAGATCGCGGTCGAACTCGGCACGGCACGCTACCTGGCCGGGGACGCCGCCGAGGGCCGCCGGTTCTACACCGACGCCATCGCCCTCGCCCGTGACCGGGACGCCCCGGACCTGCTCGCCCTGATCGCCATGTCGCTGATGAACGTGCGCGGGATGGACGGCGTGGAAGGGATGCTCGGCGAAGTGGTGCACGAGGCGCACCGCGACCTGGTCACCGGCGACACCACGCCGTCGCTCGACGACGCCGCGCGGGAGCTGATCGATCACGCCGTCGAATCGGCGAGGCGGGACAACGACTACGACACGCTCAAAGCCAGCCTGCAGTCGCAGCTGGCCGCCTTCTGGGAGCTGGGCACGGCCGAGTCACGCCTGCGGCTCACCGAAGAGATGACCGCGCTCGCCCGTGACGCGGGGGACCGGGAACTGGAACTGCAGGCGGCGTCGTGGCGGATCGGCGCGCTGCTGGAACTCGGCGACCCGGGGTACCTCGCGGAACACTGGTCCTTCGTGGCCATGGCGGAGGACGGCGACGAGCCCCTGTTCCGCCACGAGGCGCTGGTGAGCAATTGCCTGGTCGCGACCGTGACCGGGCGGTTCGACGACGCCCGCGCCTACGCCGATGCCGCCCACGAGCTCGGCGAGCAGCCCCACCTGCCCCGCATGGACCTGCGTGACATCCAGCTCTGGTCCGTGGAACTGCTCCAGGGCCGCTCGGACCGCGTGGACGAACTGCTCGACGCGATGCGCACCGCCGACCGGCTCCAGTACCGCCTGCTGCGCGCAGTCGCCACCGCGCACCGGGGCAGTGATCCGGGCGTACTCGCCGACCTCGCCGAAGCGACGCCGACGTCATCCAAGAAGGGCCGATTCCTGCGCTGGTTCGAGCCGTTGCTGCTGCGCTACCACGCCCAGGCCGCGGCGTTGTCCGGTGACCCGGCGCGGTGTGCGGCAGCCAGGGCGGCGATCGCGCCCCACATCGATCTGTGGGCAGTGACCGCGACGCTGATCGTGGACGGCCCGATGGTGCTCTGGGCCGCCGTGCTCGACGCCGCGCAGGAACGCTGGGACGAGGCCATCGCCGGGTTCACCGCCGCGTGCGAGTCCGCCGAGCGGCTGCGGGCCCGGCCGTGGGTGGTCGAAGCACGGTTCCGGCTCGCCACGACCCTGCTCGCCAGGTCCGGCCCCGGCGACGCCGACGCCGCTGCCGCCCTGTTCGACGAGGTGGCCGCGGAAGCGGCCGACCTGGGCATGGCCCACTTCACGACCCGGCCCGCGGTGGCGGTGCGCGACGCGCCGGCCAATGTTTTCCGTGTGGACAGTGGAGTGTGGACACTCGGGTTCGCGGGCCGGACAGTGCACCTGCCCGACGCGAAGGGATTGCGGGACCTGCACGTCCTCATCGGCGCGCCCGGGACCGACATACCCGCCGTGCGGCTGCTCAGCCCCGAGGGCGGCGAGGTCGTGGTCGCCGCGCGCGGGCTCGGCGGCGACGCCGTACTCGACGACCAGGCCAGAGCCGCCTACCAGCGCAGGCTCGCCGACCTCGACGAGGAGATCGACCGGGCCGCGGCTCGCGGGGCCGACCGCCGCGCGGCCGAGCTGGACCGGGAGCGGCACGCGCTGATCGAACAACTGCGTGGTGCCGTCGGCCTCGGTGGCCGCTCCCGCAGGCTCGGCGACGAGGCCGAGCGGGCACGCAAAGCGGTGACCAACCGCATTCGCGACACGTTGCAGCGACTGGCCAAGCGACACCCCGAACTGGCGGCTCACCTGCGGGCCTCAGTCACCACCGGCGCGCATTGCCGGTACCGGCCGGACGAGCCTGTCGCCTGGTCTCGGTGAGACCAGGCGACAGGCTGGGCCCAGCTCATCGCCGGTTGTAGCGGCGCATCGTGAGGGACCCGAAAACGAGGATCAGCACGGCGCACGAGACCAGCACCAGACCGATCCGTCCGCTGTCGGGGTTCCCCGACAGCACCCCGCGCATGGCGTCGACCAAGTGCGTGATCGGGTTGAGCTCGACGAGCGTGCGCACCAGGCCCGGCATCGTCTCCGGCCGCACGAAGACGCTGCTGAGGAACACCAACGGCATGATCACCATCATGCCGATGCCCTGCACCGCCTTCTCGCTGCGGACAACGAGACCGAGCATCGTCCACACCCAGGACAAGCTGAACGAGAACACCAGCAGCAGACCCACCGCCGCGAGCACGGCGAGCACCCCGCCGGCCGGGCGGTAGCCGAGCGCCGACCCAAGGCCGATCATCACCGCGCAGGCGAGCGCGTAGCGGACCAGATCGCCCAGCAGCGCGCCGACCAACGCCGCGGGCCGCCAGATCGGCAGGGTGCGGAACCGGTCGAAGATGCCCTTGGTGACGTCGATGTTGAGCGCGGTGCCGGTGTACATCGTGGTCATCGCCACGCTCATCGCCATCACCCCGGGCAGCACGTACTGCAGGTACTGCCCAGGCGATCCGGCCAGCGCGCCGCCGAACAGGTACGTGAACATCAGCATCGTGATGACCGGCATCAGCGTGACGTCGAACAGCTGCTCGGGCACGTGCTTGATCTTCAGCATCGCCCGCCAGCCGAACACGACCGACGCGGTGGGCGGGCTCGGCGGCCGGGGGCGGGTGCCGTCGAGCAACACGGTCTGCAGGTTCATCACTGCTCCTTCGGGGCGGTGAGGGCCAGGAAAACCTCGTCGAGGCTGGGCTGGCCGAGCGCGAACGTACTGACCTCGATCCCCTTGGCGCCCAGCTCGGTGAGCACGGTCGCGACCCGGGTGTTCGGGTCCTGGCCCGCGACCAGCCGCACGGTCAGCGCCGCCGGGTCGTCGCTCTGCTCGACCTGACGTCCCAAGACGTGGTGCAGCACGTGCTCCGCGTCGGCCCGCCGGTCCAGGTCACGCACCCGCACCTGCAGCGAGCCCGCGCCGACCTGGGACTTCAACTGGCCCGGCGTGCCTTCGGCGATCACCCGGCCGTGGTCGATCACCGCGATCCTGGCGGCGAGCTGGTCGGCCTCCTCCAGGTACTGGGTGGTCAGCAGGACCGTGGTCCCGGCCGCCGCCAGCGTCCGGACGATCTGCCAGACCTGGCCGCGGCTGCGTGGATCGAGACCCGTGGTCGGCTCGTCGAGGAACAGCAGGTCCGGGGTGCACACCAGGCTGGCCGCGAGGTCCAGCCTGCGCCGCATGCCCCCGGAGTAGTGCTTGGCCTGCCGGTCGGCCGCGTCGGTCAGGTCGAAGGCCTCGATCAACTGGTGCGCCCGGCCCCGTGCGGCCGTCTTGCCGTGGCCGAGCAGCCGCCCGAGCAGGACCAGGTTCTCCGTGCCGGTCAGGTCCTCGTCGACGGAGGCGTACTGGCCGGTGAGGCTGATCCGGCGGCGCACCACGTCGGCCTCGCCGACGACGTCGTGACCGAACACGGTGGCCTGGCCACCGTCCGGGCGCAGCAGTGTGGTGAGCATCTTGACGGTCGTGGTCTTGCCCGCACCGTTGGGGCCGAGCAGCCCGTAGACGGTGCCGGCGGGCACCCGCAGGTCGACGCCGTCGACCGCGCGGTTGTCGCCGAAGGTCTTGACCAGTCCGGTGGTCTCGACGGCGTGCATCTGTGTTCTCCTGTCAGGCGCGGAACGCGTCGATGTTCTCGGCGACCCACTGCTCGAACGTGCGCGCGGGTTTCCCGGTCGCCTGCTCGACGTCGGGCCGCACGATCTGGCCGACCTGCGGCGGGTTGGCGCCGAGCTGGACGGCGAACTCGACGTCCTCGGCCGAGTAGCCCTGGCCGCTCAACTGGGTCCGCAGCTCCTGCTCGGTCAGCTGCACCACCCGGACGTCCCGGCCGAGTGCCTTGGCGATGATCGCCACCCGCTCCGCCGGGGTGAGCGCCTCCGGGCCGGTCAGCAGGTACTCCTTGCCCGCGTGCCCGTCCTCGGTCAGCGCGGTCGCCGCGACCGCGCCGATGTCGCCCTCGTGGATCAGCGCACTGGGAGCCGTGCTGAACTCCCGCACCACACCCCCGTCCCGGATGCCCGGCGCCCACTCCAGTGCGTTGCCCATGAACTCCACCACCTGCACGTGGGTCCATGGCAGGTCACTGGCGCGCAACGCCTCCTGCACCGAGGTCTCGTCCCAGCCGCGCAGCACGGTCACCCGCTGCACCCCGGCCTTGCGCGCCAGCTCGACCAGTTCCTCGCCGTTGGTGAGGTCCTGGTAACCGGCGAACGTGATCAGGTGCAGCGCGGTGACGCCCTCGAGCGCGGGAGCCAGCGTGGCCGCGTCGGACAGGTCGCCCCGCGCCACCTCCACCCCGGCGGGCAGGTTCGCCGCCGAGGGATCGCGGGTGAGGGCCCGCACCTGCTGCCCCGTGGACAGCAGGTGGTCGACGATGTGGCGGCCCACTTTGCCGGTCGCGCCGGTCACCAGGATGGTCATGTTCGCTCCTAGAGGTTGTCGTCGTCTGTCGGACAACCCCTGGGCGCTAGACGCGATCTAGCACCCGCTAGCCGCCGCTCGCTGTCATCGTGCACAATCCTGGCGGCGATTTCTTTGGCCTTCGTGCCAGCAGACAAGCTCGAGTCGCGGGGAACATACTGTGCCGACAACAAAAGAGGGGGCGCATTTCTGAAAGGAAGCCCCGGACTTGAAACGAATTCTGAGCGCGATGCTCGCCACGGTGGTGGTCCTCACCGGTGCGGTGGGAACGGCGGAAGCGGCTCCCTCGGCCAGTGACGCGGGCATTCCGTTGCCGAAGGACGACCCGTTCTACGTCCCGGCACCCGGTTACGAATCCAGCCCGAACGGGACCGTACTGCGTTCGCGGCCCATCACCGCCATCTACCTCGTGTTGCCGTTGCCGGTGAAAGCGCACCAGGTGTTGTACAAATCCATCGACAGCCACGGCAAACCGGTCGCCGAGGCCGCCACAGTGCTGGTGCCGGATCAGCCGTGGACCGGTCAGGGCAGTCGGCCGTTGGTGTCGTACCAACTCGCCGTTGACTCGTTGTCCACTCGCTGCCAGCCCTCCTACACCCTGCAAGTCGGCCTGAAAGCTCCCACGCCTGCGTCGACCTACGAGTTGAGCATGTCCTTGCCCGCGCTGCTCAAGGGATACGCCGTCGTCTACTCCGACTACCTCGGGCCCAGGGCGGACTTCCTCGACGGGCCACAGTCCGCGCACGCGATCCTCGACGGAATCCGCGCTGTGCGCAACTACCGGCCGACCGGGCTCGCCCAGGACGCGCCCGTGGCGCTGTGGGGTTACTCCGGCGGCGGAATCGCCACGACGTGGGCCGCTGAGCAACAGCCCTCGTACGCGCCGGAGCTGAATCTCGTCGGCGCGGCGGCAGGCGGAGTTCCCGCCGACTTCAAGGACATGTTCCAGCACAACAACGGCGGTCTCGGGTCAGGGCTGCTGGTCCTCGGCATCATCGGACTGTCCCGCGCATATCCCGAAGCGGGGGTCGAGGCGGTCCTCAACGACAAAGGCCGGAAACTCTTCGCCGACAATGCCGACGCGTGCACCCTGGACGTGGCGGTGTTCCACCCGTTCGAGCGAATCGAGCAGTACACCACCCTCTCGAACATCACCGAATCACCGCAGGCGAAATTTCTTTTCGCGACGAACAACGCCGGGCAAAAGACACCCCGCGTCCCCTTCTACAACTACCAGGGCCTCGCCGACGAATTCGTGCCCACGGCGGCAGCCGATCGACTGCTCCGGAAGTACTGCGCCAGCGGCGGCACAGTGCAGAAAGTACGGATGCCCTTCGCCGGGCACATCATCGGCGAGGTCGCCGGCGCCGGTGACGCCCTCACCTTCCTCGCCGACCGGTTGAACGGAAAACCAGCCCGCAACGACTGCGGCACCGCCTGATCACCAGCCGCCTCCACCGGTAGCCCGGGGACCGGTGGAGGCGCCGGGCAGCGAGGGCGTCCGGATGATCCGCGCCCAGGTGCCGTGCTGCGGCAGGAGTCATCGCCTCACCGGCTGGGTGGCGCGGACAGCGTCAAAGGCTCCGAGTTGGCCGGAATGCCACAGCAGCCGGACGACACCTCCTCAGTGGACACGTCGAACACGCCCGATCCGCCGCAGACACCGGTTTCCGGCAGCGTCAGCTCGACTCGGCCGGCGGATTCGAGGTCGCCCGCGATCGCGGCGGCGATGGAACGGACCTGCTCGTAGCCGGTCAGCGCGAGGAACGTCGGTGCACGGCCGTAGCTCTTCATGCCCGCCAGGTGGAAACCCTCTTCCGGGTGCGACAGTTCCTTCACCCCGTGCGGGTAGACGGTGCCGCAGGAGTGCACGTTCGGGTCGATCAGCGGCGCCAGCGCGACCGGTGCCTGCAGCGTCGCGTCCAGTTCGAGCCGTACTTCCGACAGCCACGCCAGATCAGGGCGGAAGCCGGTCAGGACGACGACCTCGTCGACGGCGTCGAGCCGCTGCCCTGCCGAGGAACGCAGCACCAGCCTGCCGTCGTGGGCGCGCTCGACCTCGTCGGTGCGGAATCCGGTCACCACCTGCACGCGCCCGGCCTCGACCGCGGCCTTCGCCCGCATCCCCAACGCGCCCCTGGCGGGGAGTTGGTCGGCATCTCCGCCGCCGAACACCGTGCCGGCCGCGCCCCGGCGCAGCAGCCAGGTGATCCGGGCCGGCGACTCCAGCCCGGCGAACGCGACCAGCGCGGTGAGCGCGGAATGGCCGCTGCCCGCGATCACGACGTGCTTGCCCGCGTACCGCGCGGCCACCTCGGCGTCGGTCAGGTTCGGCACGCGGTAGCCGATCCGGTCGCTCGCGGCCGCCTCGCCGATGGCGGGGAGCCCGTCACCGCCGAGCGGGTTCGGCACGCTCCAGGTCCCGGACGCGTCGATCACCGCCCGCGCGGTGATCCGCTCCTCGCGTCCGTCGCTCGCGCGGACGTGCACGGTGAACGGTTCCGAGTCGCGTCCGGCGTCCACGACACGGTCGCGGTCCCGGCGGGCGACACCGACGACCTCGGCGCCGAACCGGACGCGGTCGCCGAGCGCCTCGGCCAACGGACGCAGGTACAGCCGTGCCCACTCCTCGCCGGTCGGATAGCCCGCCGGGGCCCGCCATCCCCGTGGCTCAAGCAGGCGCCGCGCGGCGGGCGCCACCAGCTGTGACCACTTCGAGAACAGCCGGACGTGGTGCCACTGCGCCACCGCCGCGCCCGCGTGGGCGCCGCGTTCGAACACCAGCACCGTCTGTCCTCGTCCGGCCAGTTCGGCTGCGGCGGCCAGGCCGACCGGCCCCGCGCCGACCACGACCACGGGCAGGTCGCTCATGTCGATACCCCTTTCATCGATCTGTCTCGATCAATCGAGAGGAGAGTATCGATCGTCATCGATGAACACAACCATCGATTCGAGTCGATAGACTGATCGCATGCCGATCGCCTTGCCCCGAGCCCAGGTCCTGCCCAGTCAGGAGGCTGCCACCTACGCCGAGTGGTTCGCGTGCCTCGCCGAGCCGGTCCGGGTACGGCTGCTGCACGCCGTGGCCACCAGCCCGAAAGGCATCACAGTCGGTGCGCTGACCGAAATCCTCGGCACGAGCCAGTCCACCACGTCGCACCACGTGCGCAAGCTCGCCGACGTGGGTTTCGTGCGCCTGGCCAAGCAGGGGACGGCCACGATCGTCACCGTCAACGAGGCCTGCTGTGCCGGGCTGCCGCACGCCGCCGACGCCGTGATGGGCATGCTCGCCCCGCGCCCGTGCTGCCCTGACGACGTTCCCGCCGACGTCACCGTCCGCGCGCTGGAACCGGGGGACTGGCCGGCGGTCCGGC
The DNA here is from genome assembly GCF_001302585.1 of Kibdelosporangium phytohabitans. Classification (GTDB taxonomy): domain Bacteria; phylum Actinomycetota; class Actinomycetes; order Mycobacteriales; family Pseudonocardiaceae; genus Kibdelosporangium; species Kibdelosporangium phytohabitans. The sequence continues at coordinate 5,490,489 of NZ_CP012752.1, forward strand.
GGATCTACGGCGAAGGCATCGCCACGGGAATCGCGACGTTCGAGACCGCGGTGCCCAGCCGGGCCAGCCTGGACGCGAACTGGCTGCCCGGTCACCGCTGGGTAGCCGAGATCGACGGTGACGTGGTCGGCTGGGCCGCCGCCGCCCCGGTGTCCACACGCGACAGCTACGCCGGAGTGGCCGAGACGGCCGTGTACGTCGGCGACGGATATCGCGGCAGGGGAGTGGGGAAAGCGTTGCTGCACAAGCAAGTCAACGCCGCGGACGCTGACGGGCTCTGGACGCTGCAGGCGTCGGTCCTCACCGAGAACCGCGCCGGCGTCGGACTGCACCACGCCGCCGGTTATCGAACCGTGGGAATCCGCGAGCGCATCGCCCGACTCGACGGCGTCTGGCACGACACCGTCCTGATCGAACGACGCACACCGGTCAAGTAACCGCTGGTCCCGGTGAACGCTCAGCGAGTGACGGCGGGCTTGAGGGTGTGGGCGCACCACTGCTCGAAGGTGGTGGGGGACGCGGTGTCCGGGGTGCGCGTGACGCCGTTGTCGAGGCCGTTGTCCTTGGCGCGCTTCATGTCCACCACGCCCTGGACGAAATCCTCGTTCAGGCCGTAGCTGAGGAGGCTGGCGCGCATGTCCTCGAGTGTTTCGCGTTCGTAGCGAACCGGGCGGCCGAGCTGCTCGGTCATGATGCGCGCCAAGTCGTTGGGGGACAGGTCCTGCGGCCCGAGGACGGGAACGCTGCCGGTGCCGGTCCACGAGCGGTCCAGCAGGAGGCCGGCAGCCACGGCGGCGATGTCGGCCACGGCGACGAAGGGCGCCTTGCGGTCGCCGTCGGCCGTGTCGCCGAAGACACCGCTCCCGCGGATCGAGTCGGCCTCTTCCAGGAGGTTCTCGAAGAAGGACGGGTTGGCCAACACCCGGTAGGCCACGCCGCAGGAGGCGATGAGGTCGTCCACGGCGAGGGACGCGGTGACGAGCCCGGCGTGGTCGGCTTGTGGCGTGCCACGGCCCAGCGCGGAGACGCCAACGACGTGGCCGACGCCGTGGGGGGCGAGCGCCTTGGCGGCGGGGGCAGTGAAGCCGCGGTAGGCGTCTTCCTGGGACAACGAGCCGTCCGGGGGAACAAGCCAGAAGACGGCGTCCGCGCCAGCGAACGCCTGGTCGACGACCGCGGCGTCGCCGTGCGACCCGGTGACCACCTCGACGCGTTCGCGTACCCCGTCCGGGAGCCGGGCGGGATCGCGTACGACCACGCGCAGGTCCTCGCCGGCGGCGGGGGCGGACTCCAGCAGCATGGGCAGCAGGTGGCGGCCGATGTTCCCGGTGGGGCGGTGATGACGATCATGAAAACCTCTCGGAACACGACGGATCGGGTATGCCCCCATCCTGTGGAGCGCCGCCGTGTTGCCACAATGGGAACTTCAGCACGGGATCATTGCTCGAAATGGAATTATGCTGGTGAACACCTCAGATCCGGTCATCGACGCCAATCTCGCCGTCGCGCTGGACGCCCTGCTCGCCGAGCAGAGCGTCACCCGCGCGGCTGCCCGTCTGCACACGTCGCCTGCCGCGATGAGCCGCACCCTCGCCCGCCTCCGTCGTCTCTTGCGGGACCCTCTCCTGGTGCGCGCCGGACAGGCTCTGGTCCCGACGCCCCGCGCTCAGGCCTTGCGTGACGAAGCCGCCACGGTGGTGCGTCGCCTCGAAGCGCTGCTCACCCCCGGCAGCGGCGTCGACCTGGCCGCCCTGCGCGGGACCTTCACGCTGCAGACCGCCGACATCATCGGCGCGGCGCTCGCTCCCGGCCTGCTGGAGCTGGCCCGGCAGGAGGCGCCCGGCGTGTCCTTGCGCGTACGGGCCGAGGAGCTGGAGGCCGGGCCGGCACTCCGCGACGGCCGCATCGACCTGGAGATCGGGTCCATCGACCACGTCGACCCCGAGACCCACGTCGAGCCGCTGGTCACCCTCCGGATGATGGCGGCCGTCCGGCTCGGCCATCCCCTCACCGAAGGGCCACTGACCCCGGCCCGGCTCGCCGCCGCCGACCACGTCGCGGTCAGCCGCCGCGGCCGGTTCACCGGTCCGCTGGACACCGCGCTGGCCGAGCACGATCTCAGCCGGCGGGTCACCTCCGTCCTGCCGGGCCACCTGGCCGCGATGATCCTCGCCGCCCGCAGCGACGTCGTCTGCCTCGTTCCCGCCGCGCTGGCCGACGCCGCCCCTTCGCCGTTCACCGAACCCGCCACCGCGCTCGGCCTGCATCTGCTCGAGATCCCCGTGACGCTGCCGCCGCTCAAGATCGGCATGGCGTGGCATCCCCGGCACGCCGCCAACGGGGCACACCACTGGCTGCGCGGCGCCGTCCGCCGGACAGCCGGGGCGCCCGGAAGCTGAACCACGGTGTCGGTCCTGATGGGACACTCCCGGCCGTCGGCCCAGCGGCATCTCGCCGGAGGTGTGAGGATGTGATCCAGCCGCTGAAGGAGGTCATGGTGGGCAAGAAGAAGCGCGTGCCCCGCGCCGTGTACGAAACCGCCTTGTTCGACCTGCAGGCCCAACTGGTCCAGATGCAGGAGTGGGTACGCACTCAGGGCACGCGTGTCGTGGTGGTGTTCGAAGGACGTGACGCGGCAGGCAAGGGCAGCACGATCAAACGCGTGACCGAATACCTCAACCCGCGCGTGGCCCGGATCGTGGCCTTGCCCCAACCCACTGAACGGCAACGCACTCAGTGGTACTTCCAGCGTTACGTCGAGCACCTCCCGGCAGCGGGCGAGATCGTGCTGTTCGACCGCAGCTGGTACAACCGGGCGGGCGTGGAGCGGGTGATGGGGTTCTGCACGCCGGACGAGTACCGGCGGTTCCTGCAGCAGTGCCCGATCTTCGAGCGGCTGCTCGTCGAAGACGGGATCCTGCTGCTGAAGTACTGGTTCTCGGTCAGCGACGAGGAACAGGAGCGCCGGTTCCGCGCGCGCCTGGAGGACCCGATGCGGCGCTGGAAGCTCTCGCCGATGGACCTCGAATCGATCACCCGGTGGGAGGACTACTCCCGGGCGAAGGACGAGATGTTCGTGCACACCGACATCTCCGAAGCACGCTGGCACGTGGTGGAGAGCGAGGACAAGAGAAGCGCGCGCCTCAACATGATCTCCCACCTGCTGTCGCGGATCCCGTACCACGAGGTGCGACGGCCGGCGCTGAAGCTCCCGGCCCGGCCTGCCTCGACGGGATACCAACGACCACCAAGAGACCAGCAGATGTACGTTCCCGACTACGCGGCCTCGTTGCTGGACTGAGGCCATGTGCAGGGCGAAATTGTCCCCCGGCTGTCGTAGGAGACGGCGACCCGGTTGACGGCGATCGGCCCGGCGAATGCGGGTCGCGTGCTGCCGGCACTGCCGCTTGCCTGGGCCGGGACCAGCGCTGGCGGGAAACAGGAATCCACCGATCCACGGCGACTTCGACGGAAACGGTACCGCGGACCGGGTGACCTCGGCCCGGTCGGCAACAATCCGATTCGCACCGTCACAGTCGAATACAGCAGACCCGACGGCACATACGAAACACCGCGCAACCACAGCTTCACGTCACCGAACACCCGGGGCCCCGTACTGCCCGGCCATGGGTGTCGCGGTGGATCTGGGCGGAAAGGGCGCGAACGACCCCGTGCTGACCGGTTTCGACTTCACCAGCAGCACAGGCAGCCTGTTCGTGCTGCGCGGCTTCGTGTTCATCCGCCAGTACGACGGCATCGCCTTCCCCAGCACGATCCGGACCGTCGATTTCGACAGCGACGGATTGCAGGACATCTGGGCATCCAGGGACCAGTCTCCCCGGATAGCGTCCTTCCTCAACAGCAAGGACGAAATCCTGCGGCCGGGGCCGGTGAACGTCTGCAGCTTCGACCCGTCCCGTCACACGCCTTTGCTCAATTTCGACGGCGTACCGGACGCCGGAGTAATCGAACGGCGCGACAGGGCAGCACGGTCCGGCACTTCACCAACAACGGCAACGGTGTGTTCACGGAGGCGTCCCGCGTCGCGTCATGACGAGGAACGCCACCAGGCAGAAATGGTTCTCATGTGTTCGTTCGGCAAGTGGCGCAACGCTTTATGTATCACGCTGGCCGCTGCAAGCGGTCAGCAACAGACAACGCAGCCGCGAAGGTATGAGTCTCGTCGCGTGGCGGCTGCGCTCGCCCAACGGTTCCGGGCACGTATCGCGAGGGCGGGGGGTCGCCGTGTCCGCGTTCCGCTACATCCACGTCAAAGACCTGCCTCTGACGTAGGGCAGCCGGATGTCGAACATACGTTCGTGATGTGGGTCACATCCGACGGAGGTGACAAGCTGGATGTCATAGGGTCACTGTGTGTGAAGGTTTCGCGTTTCCGGGTCTCAAAAGCTTGAGGCAAAGGGATCCGAGGCGAATACCGACACGCTTGGGGGTGATCGCACGTCCGGCGCGAGCAGTACGGCTCGGCGTCCGGACGTGCCCAGTTCCCGCCTGCTCCAGTGGTCTGCCATCCACGACCTGAGAGGCGCCTCTATGTCGCCGTTCCGAAGACACTTCACTGTCACCACGGTGACCGTTCTCGCGGCATTCGCTCTCGCCGCGCCCGCGGCTCACGCCGGCACCATCGACGTCCCCTGTGATCCGGACGCGTTGATCGAAGCGGTCCACACTGCCAATGCTTCCTACTTCGAGCCGGACACGTTGTCCTTGGCGGCGAACTGCGTCTACACGCTGACCGAGCCGGTTCCCGGCCGGTGGGCCGCTGGGCTGCCCGCCATCGAGGACACGCTCACCATCGACGGCAACAACGCCACCATCCGGCGGCTTCCGGACGCCCCCAGGTTCAGGATCATCACCAACCGCCGCGACCTGACTCTCAACAACATCACCATCACCGGCGGCCACGTCCCCGATGCCACTGGTACCGACTCCTCTGGCGGCGGGAACTTCGGTGAGGACGGCGGCGGTATCGACACCTGGGGTCCGTTGACCGTCAACAACAGCACCATCACCGGTAACGCCGCCGGTGCGGGCGCTCCCGGCGCCGACGCCACTGCCACCACGAGCGCGGGCTGGGGCGGCCAGGGTGGCTGGGGCGGCGGCATTTTCGCGTACGCGGTTCGCACGGTGACGATCAACAACAGCTCGATCACCAACAACGCCACCGGTATCGGTGGCCGTGGTGGCAACGGTGCCGGCACGAAGCCCGGCGCCAGGTCCGGCTCATCAGGCGCTGGTGGCGGTGTCGCCATTCTTCGTGACGCGACTCTTCGCATCACCGGCAGCGACATCTCCGGCAACGTCACCGCTGACGGTCCTCAGGGCAGCAACGGAGGCGTCGACAAGGGCGCAGCGGGCGACGGTGGCAGCGGTGGGGCAGGGGCCGGGGTGTACGTCTCCGCCACGGAGGGCCGGCCGATGAATTCGACCATCACCGCTTCGACCATTGCCGGCAACCGCGCGGGACGTGGCGGAGACCGTGGTGTCCCAGGTCCCGGCGCGCCGTATCTGGCTCGAGGTGGCATCGGCGGCATCGGCGGCGGAATCCTGGTGTTGACGGAAACTCTCACCGTCGACGGCGGGAGAATCACGGACAACACCGCCGGTGAATTCGGCCCCGGCTACGCCGGCCCTGCTCTCGGCGGTGGTGTTTACAACATCGACGGACAGGTGACGCTGACCAACGCGGCCGAGTTGGCCGGCAACCACCCTGACGACTGCTACCCGGTCACCGGCTGCACCGGCCCGCAGGCGGCGTCCCGGACGCAGCACGACAGTGGTACCAATGCCCGAACCGGGCAGTTGCACGACATCGTCGAAAAGCAGTCCACGAAGCGAACCGGCGGGTAACAGGACGACGTCTGGTCCTGGCCGGTGCCTGCTCGGCCAGGGCCAGGCGTGCCTGATCCGCCGCCCCAAAGACTGCCCCGATGCTCCTGAACCCCGCGTTCCGGCCGGACGACAGTCACATCCGGACGATTCTCCGTCCATCCCGATCTAGTCTACTGTGGACGATCATGTGATGGGAGTATCCATGTCGGAGCCGACAACCGTAGGCACAGAGTTCCCCAAACCCAAGCGGCCGCGAGTTCTCATCGGCGTGCTGACCCAAGAATCGCTGGACGCGCTCCAGGAGGCGTTGGGTGCGCACGCGACCGGTGTCGGCGGGTTCTTCGTCGTGCACGAGAGCGCGAAGGACTCCGGTCCCGTGCACATCATCCATTTCCACTACACCGACGCGGCCGGTTTCTGGCATGAGGGGATCGCGGCGGAGTATCCGGACAACGGGCACTCGGTGGTGCTGGCCGATGTGATCATCAACTAGCCGTCTCGCGCTGGACTGCACGGTGCCACATCACCGTCACACAAGCTCCGGTGCCCAGGCACAGCAGACCGGCGACGGCGATGGTGGGCGCGGGGCCGATCCAGCCGGCCACGGCTCCGCTGGCGGCGATCACGACTCCCTGTGAGACGTTGACCCGGCCGCGGACCCGTCCGATCAGGCCGGCGCGTTGCGATTCCGGTACGAGTGTGTTCAGCGTGGTCTTGTTCATCAGCAGGTAGGCGCCGCACGCGCCGGAGAACAGGAACAGAACTGCGGCCACGGGCAGCGGCGGCGTCAGTACGACGAACAGAAGCGGGATTCCGGTGACGGCGATCAACGGCGCCATGATCCGTTGCTGCAGTTTTGCTGAAAGAAATGGGACAACGGCGGCACCGAGCGTGTTGCCCAGTGGATCGGCGGCCATCAGCAAGCCCGCGGCGGCGGGGCTTGCGCCCGCATCGGCGGTGTAGGGGATGGCGAGGCCTTCCGGAACGACCGTGAGACCGGCCAACGCCGCCATCGCGGCTATCGCGCGTATCCGGGGATTGTCGCGGAGCGTGCCACGGGCGTCGCGGACGGCTTTCCAGTAGGTGGACTTGCGCGTTTCGGCGGCTGGTGGCATTCGGCGGAGGAACAACCCGACCAGGGCGGCCGAAACGACGAACGTGAGGGCGTTCCCGGCCAACGCTACCTGCGGGTTGAGCGCCGCGAGAAGTCCGCCGGACGGGAAGGCGGCGAGTTGCGCGATCTGGGAGGTGACTGTGCGGAGGCTTTCCGCGCTGCGATAGCGGGTGTCGTCCGGATCGGCCGCGCTCATCGGGAAAATGTCACGCAGCGCGGCGCTGCGGGCCGCCGCGTGCGGGGGATCGAGGATCTGGGTCAGCAGCAGAAGCACTGACAGCGCGGGCAATGGGACGCCAGGGACGGCCATGGACGCGACGAGGACGGCACGGGCGAGATCGGCCGTGACCATGAAGCTGCGGCGGGGGACACGGTCGGCGACGGTCGACAACGGACCGCTGAACAACGCGGGCAGGAATGTCAGGGCATAGGTGAGCGCGGTGAGCGCGGCCGAGTTCGTCCGGGTGTAGACCAGGACGGCGAGGCCGACACGGGCTATCTGGTCCCCGGCAACGGAAAGCAGGTCCGCCATCCACACCGCGCGGAACTCCGACGAGGAAAACACCTCACGCCGGGGCGCATGCCTCACCACGTTTCCTTCCCCCCGGATGTGGAACCCCCGGCTCACCGTACAGGCAAACCCCGGCGTCCCGGATCACGGGAGACCATAGTGGACGGCCACGCCATCCCGTGGCGGTTCCCGAATGCGACAGATCGCCCACGGCATGGGGTTGCCGCAGGCGATCCTGGTTCGCCGCAGTGCTCACGCGCTCGCGGATCGTCACACTGACCGGTTCCAGTGCGCGTTTGCCTGCGGCTGCTCACTCTCAGAAGTCGCGGTTGCGCACGTCGACCTCCCTCCCATGATCGAGGGCGCATGTCTGACCCTGCGGATATGCCCAACATTCTGGCGAACAGCACGTTATGAGTCCAGATCCCGACGGCGTTTTCAGACTGGGCGAGCACCTGCGGCTGAAGGACTTCATCCGTCGGGATCCAGCCAACGCCCTGGCGGGCCGACGCCGGTGAGGCAGACGCCGAGCTCGATCCCTGCACGGGAGCGGATCAGGCGAGGGGGGTGTCGTCCAGCGCCTGTGCGAGGTCGCCCGGGGTGTCGTAGATCGAGATGGCACCGGCTTCCCGCAACTCGTCGTCGCCGAAGCCGCCGGAGCGGACGACGATCGCGGGCATCCCCGCGTTGTTCGCCGCCTTCACGTCCCACACGGAGTCGCCGACCATCACGCTCGACGCGTCCGGCGGTGCGCCCAGCTTCTTCAACGCCACCTGCAGCAGGTCCGGCGCCGGTTTGGACGACTCCACGTCAGCGCTGGTGGTCCACGCCTCGGCGATGTCACGGGCGTCCAGCTTGTCCAGGAAGGCGTCCACGTGGCGTTGCTGGCCGGAACTGGCGAGCACGAGCCGGTGACCGCGTTCCTTGATGGCCAGGAGCAGATCGCGGGCGCCGGGCAAGGGTGCCATCTCCTCGAGCAGCGCGTCGACCTCCTTGCCCTGTTGCTTCCGGGCCTGGTCGCCGACCCTGCGCTCCAGGTCCTCGCCGCCCAGAGCTGTGACCAGCTGGTCGCCGCCCATGCCTATGAGCCGATGCAGCCGCCACACGGGATAGGTCTCGCCCACCGAGCGCAAGGCCCGGTACCAGGCGAGCGCGTGCTGGTAGTTGGAGTCGATCAGCGTCCCGTCGACGTCAAGGACGGCTATGGCGGAGTCGGTCACGGTTGACGGCTACCCGGAAACATCCGGCCCCAACCAGCTGTCCACTATGTACTTCCGCATTCCCGGGTGTGCGGGACGTGGTTACGGGGTACAAGGCAAAGGTGGGCAATTCAGACAAAAAGGTGGCGGTGTTCGCGCCGTCACCTCAGCTGACCGTGACGATCGAGCAGGCCGATGGTACGCCTGACCTGCACCTGCATCCCGGAGGGCAGGGCATCTGGCAGGCGCGGATGATCTCAGCCTTGGGTACGCACGTCGTGTTGTGCTGCACCTTCGGGGGTGAGGTGGGTGATGTGCTGCGGCATCTGGTCGGCGGGCAGGACATCGAGGTACTCGAACGACCGGTCGCCGCGCGCAACGGTGCGTACGTGCACGACCGGCGGGACGGTAGCCGCAGCGAGGTGGCCGAGATGCCGCCGGATGCCCTCACCCGGCACGAGCTCGACGACCTCTACGAGCTGACGGTGGTGACAGCGCTGCAAGCGGGCATCGCCGTGCTGAGCGGGGCGAGCGGCGAGCAGAACGAACTGGTCGTGCCCACGTCGGTGTACGAACGGTTGTCCAAGGACCTCACCTCCAACAGTTGCCAGGTCGTGGTGGACCTCGCCGGGCCCCGGCTCGCCGCGGCGCTCAAGGGCGGCCCGGCCGTGGTGAAGGTCAGCCACGAAGAGCTGATCGACGACGAACGTGCCAAGAGCGACTCCGTTCCCCACCTGCTCGACGCCGCACGCGAGATCGCGGATTGCGGTGCTCGGCTGGTGGTGATCTCGCGTGCCGCGCGGCCCGCGTTGGTGTTGCTGGACGGCGAATCGTTCACTGTGGACGCGCCATCGCTGGAACCGGTCGACAGCCGCGGCGGCGGTGACTCGATGACGGCGGCGATCGCCGCGGGACTGGCCCAGGACATGGACACCATGGACGCCCTGCGGCTCGGCGCCGCCGCTGGAGCGATCAACGTGACCCGGCACGGGCTGGGCACGGGCAGCAACGACGCCATCCGCGCACTCGCGGCCCAGGTGTCGATCGACCGGCTCGACAAGGACAAGAAGAAATGACAGCGTCGTCCCCACGAGTACTGGTCACCAACGACGACGGCATCGATTCCCCCGGTCTGGCGGCGCTGGCGCAGTGCTCGGTCGACCTGGGCTGGCACACGGTCATCGCCGCTCCGGCCGAAGAAGCCAGCGGCACGAGCGCGGGGCTCACCGCGGCCGCCGCGGACCGGCACGTGATGGTCCAGCGGCGCGAACTGCCTGGCCTGCGGGGCGTCGAGGCGTACGCTGTGGCCGCGCATCCTGCGTTCATCGTGTTGGCGGCTGTCGATGAGGGATTCGGCGACTGCCCGGACATCGTGCTGTCGGGCATCAACCGTGGCGCCAACGTAGGACGAGCCATCCTGCACTCAGGCACGGTCGGCGCCGCGATGACAGCCGGTCTGCACGGAGCACGCGCACTGGCGGTTTCCCTCGACGTCGGCTTGGCGCAGCAGGGCGAAGCGCATTGGAGCACCGCGGCGGAGGTGGTGCGGCGGCTTCTGCCGGACATCGCCCGGCTTGACCAAGGCTGCGTGCTGAACCTCAATGTTCCCAACACCCAAAGCCTCGGTGACGACAGCGAACCGCAGTGGGCGACCCTGGCCACCTACGGCCGGGTGCAGTCGAAAGTCACACGCGTCGGCGACGACGCCATCCAGCTCAGGGCGGTCGAAGTGGACGGTGAGCTGGAAGCCGGGACGGACGCGGCTCTGCTGGCCCAAGGACGGCCCACTGTCACCGCGATCCGCTCGATCGTCGAGGACAACACGAGGTTCGGGATCCGGGGGTGAAGTCGTCAGGCGATCCGGTACGCGGCGGCGCCGTTGTGCAGGAAACGGGCGCGGCTGTGTTCGTCGGAGCCGACCAGGGACAGGACTTGGTGGCCGTCGAACTTCGGTTCGGCGGTGATGATCGTGCTGTGGTTGAGACGTACGACCTCGACCCGGTCCTCCGGTTTGCCGAGGAAGGACTGCGCGAGTTCGTTGCGTGCACGGTAGATCAGGAACGCTCGGCCGTTCTCGACAGCGAGGGTGATGTCGTACAGGGTGGTGCGGTAGGTGCCGCACATGCGGTTCGCGTCGATCGGAACGGGGTTCGCGGGCGGTACGCACACCGGCGCCGTCTTCACGCCGGCGAGGTCTCCGAGTGCCGCCGTGATGATCTCATGGGCCAGTGGCTCACCGCCCGCGCTGTCGGTCAGAACGGCCACCGCGACGCCGGCCGATGGGGCGACGCGCAGGAAAGCCTTCTGGCCCTTGGACACGCCGGCGTGGCCGACGACACCGTCCCGGTAGAGCATCCAGCCGAGGACGCCCCCAGCGAAGCCCGGAACGGCGTCGAGCTGAGGTTCGCGCAGCGCCGCGAGCGTGTGGTCGGTGAGGTGCAGGCGGACGAACTCCAGGTCGCGTGCGGTCATCGCGAGATACGAACCGGTGGGCGCGGCGTGGTAGGAGACCGCCCACCTCTTCGTGGGCACGAGTTTCCCGTCAGCGTCGACGTGGCCGACCACGGCGCGGTGCAGGATCGCCTCGTAGGTGTTGGTCGCGACCGTGGTCAGGCCGAGCGGTGTCACCAGGTGCTCGCGTAGCACGTCGTGAAAAGGCCTGCCGCGCAGCACTTCCACCAGCCTGCCGGGCACGACGTACCCGCTGTTGGAGTACGAGAAGATGGTGCCTGGCGGGAGGAGGTGGTCCTCGTCGGCGAGTGTGGCGACGAACCTCTCGATCGCGTCGTCGTTGTGACCGGTGTCGGTGAAGTGGTTGCCGTCGATGCCGCTGGTGTGGGTGAGCAGCCGGCGGGTGGTCAGGGACGCGGTGGCGTCCGGGTCGCTCAGCCGGAAACCGGGCAGGTGGTCGCGAACGGGATCGTCCAGCCCCGGAAGCCCGTCGTGCGCCAGTTGCCGGATCAGCGTGGCCGTCCAGATCTTGGTGATCGAGCCGATCTTGAACACCGCGCCGGTGGTGGTCCCGACTCGTGTGCGCGGGCTGAGCACGCCCGCTGCCTCGTCGTGGATCCTCCCGTCGGCCAGCACAGCGACCTGAAGCACAACGCCGAAGCCGGAGGCGAGATCAGGACGGCCGACCAGAGATGCCGGGACTCCGAGGACGACCTGGTGGTGGACAAACCGTGCGCTGAAGCGCCCAGGCGCTCGCGGCCTCCCCTCGGCGGCCGTGACTCAGGCCGACCGCCAGCAGATGGCAGAAGGGTGTGGACGATGAAGCGACTGGTCATCCCGTTCGTGGCCGTGCTGTTCTTCCTGGCCGCGGGAGTGTCCGGCACGCTGTGGGTGCTTGAACGCGGTGACACGGCAAAGTCTCCGCGGAACTCACCGGCGTGACCAGTGAGATCGACAGCACCGAAGCTCGACTGGCCGATGCGCAGCAGAAGCGAGCCGACTGGATCACCAAGATCGCCGACGCGGCGACTGCCGCCCGCAAGGCCCAAGTCGAGTCCGAGAAATACAGCTTCTGCGCCGGTGCGGCCAGGCAATGGGTCCAGGTACCCCAGTTCGGCAGCGCCGATTCGCAGGACAAGCTCGACGATGTGGTGCTGTTGTGCCACACGGGATGACGGATGGCGTAGTCGTCTGACACTGGTGAGTCCCGCGACAGTGTCCGCCCTTACGCGCTCATGCCACCCACACGGGTACCGCTGCTGTGTTTCGTCGGCTGTGTCCGGCGTAGGAGCCGGTGGACGCGTCGGACGGCAGCGCGGCGCTCGTTGACATTGACCGCGAGAGCGCGCACCACTGGATCGTCGGGGCCTCGCCGGCGACGGATCTCGGCGAGCCGGGTGTCCAATGTGGTCGGCCGGCCATCCGGGCCGGTCATCATGTCGCTGTACCACAGCGCGTCCTTCAGATGTCCGGGGACGTCTTCGAACTCCGCGAGTTCGTCGGCCAGCCCGACTTGCTCGGCGACCGCCGCCGCACCGGAATGGTGGGCTACCAGGCCGCACACCTGCCGGGAGACGCCGACCCGGAGCAGGTACCGCGCGCCGTCCAGCGAGTGCAATCCCGTGTCGGCGACGCCGGGGGCGTACCCGATGTCGTGCAACCACGCTGCGGAGACGAGGGTATCGAGGTCCTCGGGCATCAGGATTCGCGCCACCTGCTCGGCTCTGCGCGCCACACCGCAGGTGTGCGCCCATCGCTGGGGCAGGGGTCGGGCGAGCAACCGCCTGGCCGTGTTGTGGGCCCAGTTCGACGGGCACGCTGCCGACGCCTTCGGCGAGTCGATGGCGAAGTCACGCGCGAAACCGCGCACCGCGCGTTCCACGAGCAAGGGGACGAAGTCCTGCACGGGAGCAGTGGCGAACCGGGCATGCGCTCGCTCGATCCACTCGTGTAGCAGGCTTGGTGGCACGCTGTCGTGTTCCCGGACGAGTCGCGATTCCAGGCGTCGGACCTTCTCGTTCTCCTGGCCTCGCGTTGTCGCCGACACGGTCGTCAGCACCTCACCCACCCTTTCCCGCGACGTCCGCACGCCCACGCATCACCGTTGCCCAGGGCCGCAACGCTCCCGGCGAGGTGGAATCGTTTCGTCTGGCCAGTGTCGCGGGCAACCTCCTATCGGATGGATCCGGCCGCACACCGCGACCTCGGCCGCACGACATGATGTGCGGCAATGGCCGATGGCGCGGGCAAAGCGAGAAGCACCGAATCGTCGGCTGTGACTCTTCTCCTGCTCCGGCGACTTCGCCGAACCCGAGGCACATCACGAGGGCGGGGCCGCCTGACGAGACCCGGCCGCCGCGGCGCTGAGCGACGTCGTCCTATACCAGGTGACCTGGAGATACGCCAGCCGGCGAAGTAAACCATACCGTTTAGTGTGGCACTTTTAACTAAACGGTGTAGGGTAGTCGGCGTGATGGTGGTCCTCAGCTTGCTGACACTCCCCGCCTCCCTGGGGATCTCTGCGACGAGCCTGCTTCTGCCCACCATCGCCGGTGACCTGGGCACCACGACCGGTGCGGCAACGTGGCTGCTGACGGTCTACGGCTGGGGCATGGCGGTGAGCATGCCGCTCGTCGCTGCGGTGGTCCGCAAACTGGGCCGCCGCGCGGCTCTCGCGTTCGGCGTCACCGCGCACGTGATAGGTGTCGTCTTGATCCTGTTCGGTACGCCCCTGTTGGTCATCACGGCGGGCCGGATGTTCTTGTCCGTCGGCGCGGGCGCCATGGTCGTGCTGTCGGTGGGCATCGCGCGGGACATCGCCGAGCCACGGCTGCGTCAGTACACGCTCGGCGCGATCACGGCGAGCCTTGGTGTGTCCGGCGCCGCGGGACCGCTGCTGGGTTCGGCGTTGACGGACTCGCTGTCCTGGCGTGTCGCGCTGGCGTTGCCTGCGTTATGCCTGATCGCCGCCCCGGCGGCGGTCCGCTACGCCGAGGGCCGTACCGGCTCGGCGGCTGGCCGGTTCGACGCGACCGGCGCCGGAGCGTTCATGCTCGTGGTGACCGGGATCTTCATCGTCCTCCAGGGCCCGGCCGGTGGTGTGCCCACGTCGCTGGTCCTGCTCGGCGCTGCCGTCGGCGTCGCCGCACTGGCTGTCCTCGTGCCTTGGACGCGAGCAAGACCCGACGGGTTCCTGCCCGCGGCGGTCCGCGGTGACCGGCGGTTCGTTCTCTCCTCGGCGTTCGTGCTGAGCGCGGCGACGATCAACTTCGCGCTCATCTACGCGGTGCCGCAACTGCTCGCCGCGCAGACCGACTGGACGAGAAGTGAGATCGGCGCCGTGCTCGTCGTGCCGATGCTGCTCGGCGCGGCCCTGTCCTGGGGAATGTCACCGGTCACCGTACGGCTCGGCTCGCGGCGGTCGGTGCTGATCCTGGCGGGTGCCGCTGCTGGTGCCGCGGGTATCGCGGGCCTCCTCGCGAGCGTTCCGGCGCTGCTTGTCGGCGCCGCGATCGCCTCGTTCGCGTCCGCGGCCGGGCAGGGAGTGCTGGCCGCGGCGGCCACGGCGACAGTGCCGGACACGTCACGGACGCAGGCGATCGCCTTGTTCAACCTCGCCTTCCAGTTCGGCAGTGTTGTCGGGCCGGCCGTGCTGGCCACGTTCGCACCCGTGATCGGGCTGGCACACGCGTTGAGTATGTTGATGCTGTTCCCAATCGTGATCACGGCGCTCAGCAGAGCCGGTGCTGTGATGACACGTCAAAACGAAACGGTTTGACAGAGCCATGGCCGTGATGGACGTCGACGAGAACGGGATCCCGATCATCGCGGACCCCGTGAGTGCCTCCGGACGCAAGCGGAAGGCCATCTTCGACGCGGCTTCGGCCGAGTTCATGCACGAGGGCTACGCGGCGGCGTCCATGGACGAGATCGCTCGCCGGGCCGGGGTCTCCAAGCCGACCATCTACAACCACTTCGGCAACAAGGAACGACTGTTCCTCGCCGTCGTCGGTGGCGCGTTGTCGCAGGTGTACTCCGGCGTGGACCCGCGGAGCACGAGACTCACGCAGGCGCCGGACCTGCGAGCCGCGCTGGTCGACTTCATGGTGTCATGGGCGCGCCGGGTGCTGCGCGAGGACTTCGCTTCGCTGCGCCGCCTGGTGATCGCGGAGGTCGGCCGGTTCCCGCAGCTGGGTCGTTTCTGGTACCGCATCACGAACGAAATGATGGACAGCCATCTCGTCGAGGCGTTCGCGGAGTTGCACGACCGGGGCGTTCTCGACATTCCGGACACGCAACGCGCAATGCGGCAGCTGATCGGTCTCACGCTTTCACCGCCGCAGCTGCTGCAGACCTTCATGCCCGATTACGACGTCGTCGACGCCGAACTCGAAAAGTCGATCACCGACGGAGTCGACGTCTTCCTAAACCACTACATGCGTATTGGTGAACGGTGACGCAAAGTCATCCCGCTCTTTCATAATGGTGATACCGGCTGTTCGCCGTAAGTTTCCAAAGCGCCGTTCCGGCTGATCAACGCCATCTTCGGGGCATTGTCGTACATTGTACTGGCGGCATGTTGTGATTATGTTGTGGCATCGCAAAGTGGTGGGTCAGTCACCACTGCGGAATGTAGTGTGGTGCTCTGCTCACCTAGGCAGGCTCTCGATTGTCACGCAAGATGGAAGTGCAGTCCTTGAATGCAACCAAGATGGGGGAGTGGTATGCCATATCTGGGAGAACTAAGCAGGCCGACACCTACGGTTGTGTCGGCAAGAATGGACAACGTCGTTCTCAACGAAGTGGCCTCGGCGTTGTTCTGGTCGCTGCCGCGCAGCGACCAGCGACTGAAGGGCGTTCAGTATCTGCGTGGGCTGTTGGGTGCGCACGGGCGCAAGACCGTCCGCAACATCGCGACGCTGCTCGGCGACCAGGCAACGGAGCAGAGCCTGCAGCACTTCATCGGTGAGTCCACGTGGGACTGGGTGCCGGTGCGCCACGAACTGGCGCGGTACGCGGTGCGTTCCGCGCCGCCGCAGGCATGGGTCGTCCGTTCGATGATCATTCCGAAGTCGGGCGAGCGGTGTGTCGGCGTCTACAAGGACTTCTTCCCGGCTTTCGGCCGGGTGCTGAACGCGCAGCAGGCAGTGGGGGTCTGGGCCGCGTCGGACGAGGTCGGCAACCCGGTCAACTGGCGGCTGCGGCTCTCGGAGGCCTGGCTGGCCGACGGGGTCCGGCAGCGGGCGCTCATCCCTGACCACGTGCAAGCGGAGTCCTCGATGGAATGCGCGTTCGAGGCACTGATGGACACGGTGGTGCGCCGCGAACTGCCGCACCTGCCCGTGGTTCTCGACGCCCGTGACATCGACGGGCCCGAAGCCGTCGAGCGCTTCCGCGGCACCGGGATGCCGCTGCTGGCCAGGTGCTGCCGTTCCACCCAGGTGACCGTCACCGACCGCGCTTTACCCGGGCACGTCGGACGGGCGATGTCGATCCACCAGATCATGGCGGCGGCGAAGGACATCCGGCGGCCGGTGCTGCTGGCCGACCGCGGCGCGCTGTCGAGCACCACCCTGGCCGCGACCGTCCGGGTTCGAACCGCCTACCAGGCAAAGGAAACCGCGGACCTGACACTGATGGGGACCGGTGAGATCGGGCAGAACTGGCCGGCTCAGATCTGGCTGACCGACATGACCTCCGCGCCGCCGTCGGCGCTGGTCCGGCTCACCCGGCTCACCGACCGCGTCGACACGGACTTCCTCGCGGTGGCCGAGCAGGTGGGCATCCGGGACTACGCCGGCCGTACCTACACCGGCTGGCACCGGCACGTCACGCTCGCCTCCGCCGCGCACGTCGCGATCACCCAGCAGCGGATGAAGACCCAGCGGTGGACCAGCTACGTGTCCTGATCGCCCACTGTGTCCATAGTGGATGGGTTGCGCCGGTCGCGCAGCACGTGCCTGATCCGCGACACCCGCAGCGCCACCTGGATGTCCAGCGCCCGTTCCGGTTTCTGCCAGTCCGGGCCGAGCAACTCGCTGATCCGGTCCAGCCGCCGGGTCACGGTGTTCGGGTGGACGTGCAGCTTCTCGGCCGCGTAGGTGGGACTGCTCCCCGTGTTGAAGTAGGCCTCCAGCGTCCGGACGAGCTCGGTGTTGCGCTCCCGGTCGTAGTCGAGGACCGGGCCGATCGTGCCGCTGACGAACCCGTCGACGTCGTGGTTGTCCGAGAGGAGGACACCGAGGAAGCCCAGTTCGCTGGCGAAGGCCGCGCCGCCGGTGACACCGAGCGCGGCCATCGCGTCGAGGTAACGGGATGCCTCCTGGTAGGCCTGGGCGATCGCTCCGGCGCTCGACACCGGCCGCGAGATCGACGCTGTCACCGGGTGGCCCTGTAATCGGGACAGCTCGGCGAGCACCTCGTCGGCGACGGCGTTCGGGTCCGTGCCGGGCACCAGGAGCGCGACGCGGTCGTCGCGGATGCTCCTGAGCCCGTTCTTCCGGTAGGTGTAGGAAGACGACCAGTACTCGGCGCGGCCCCTGCCGATCTCCTCGGTACCGACCATGATGACGATGTGCGGGGTGTCGAGGTGGATGCCGAGCCGGCTGGCTCGCCGTTCGAGCAGGTGCGGCGAGCGGGCCGGGTCGCTGAGGAACTCGTCGAACAGCTTCTCCCGTGCCCGGTTGTCGATCCCGGTGATCCGATTGCCCCGCAGCAGAACCGCCGCCGTCTGGGCCACGGCGCGCATCCGCGCCTTGTCGTGCTCGCTCGGCGTGAGCCGGGGGCACAGTGTCAGCGTGCCGAGGTCCTCGTCACCCGCGAGGATCGGCACGGCCCACAGGCCGCCGTCGAGCAGGACCGGCGCACCCGTGGCGTGTGCGTCCATTGTGTCCAACGGTGACAGCCGTTCCTCCTCCGCCGGCATCTTCCCGGTGGTGGCCAGTACCGTGTCGTCCACGGCGAGGATCCGCACCGCGCCGTCGAACAGTCCGCTCGCCTCCTCGGCCAGCGCGTGCAAGTCGCCGCCGTCGAGCACCAGGTCGACCAGCTTGCTCCGGTTGTCGTTCAGCTCCCGCAACGCGCTCACCGTGGATTCGGCCTGGGAGAGACGGTTCCTCAGCGCGATGACGGTGTCGTCGGCTTCTTGCAGCAGCTGGATCCGCGCCACGACCGGGCCCGCGAGGTCGCCGAGCGCGGTCATCAGCGAGATCTCGTCCGCGGTGAACCGGCGGACGTCGCGGTCGGCCACGTGCAAGGTCCCGACCGCCCGCGTACCGTTCGTCAGCGGTGCCGCCAGCACCGCGCGCAGGCCTTCGTGCCTGACCACGTCGATGATCGCGCCGTGTGCGAAGCGCTCCTCGGCTGAGTGGTCCGCGGTCCAGACCGGGCCGTGGTGGTCGTCGCCGGGCGCGGTGGCGTTGCGGGCCAATTGGATTCCGACGCTCTGCTTCGAGATGTTCCCGTTCGCGGCACGCACCCGGGCGTCTCCGTGCTCGTCGAACAGGGAGACGAAACACATGTCCATGTCGATCAGCAACCGCGCCCGCCGGGTCAGTGCCTTGAGCAGGGAGTCGACGTCCGAGTACATCGACACCTCGCGCACGATGTCCAGCAGGGCGGCCATCCCCGACTCCCGCTGCCGGTGCCGTGCCAACCGTTTCTCGACGTCAGTCACCGTGCTCCATCCTCACGCCTGCGTGGGGGAGCATGGAAGTCCACAGTGGAACACGGCTCGTCGGGCGGCGCCGGGTCCTGTCCCCCAACGAACCCGATGGCGATCCGTGATTTCGCTTACCGCGTCGGAGTGTAATTGTTGCCGGGGCACCGGTGCAATGAGGGGTGTGAACCCGTGACGGGGTGCTCGCGGGCGTCGCGGAGCCCGCGAGGATCGGCAAAGCTGTGCCACGCGGGCGGCCGGCTGCTGGAATTTGACAACTTCCTTATGGTACAAGGGGTTATGGTAGATCTGCAGTTCGGATTCTCACTGACCCCCTCCATCGATTTCGCGGCACACGACGACCTGGTGGGTGCGGCCGAGGAAGGCGGACTCGACCTCGTCGGTGTCCAGGACCACCCGTATGTACCAACCTTTGTGGACACTTTCAGTCTGATCGCCACCATGCTGGCCCGGACGACCCGGCTGCGTTTCTTCCCCGACGTGCTCACCTTGCCGCTGCGCCCGCCCGCGATGCTCGCCAAGGCTTCGACGAGCCTGGACCTGTTGTCCGGCGGCCGATTCGAACTCGGTATCGGCGCTGGTGGCGTGTGGGACGCCATCACCGGTATGGGTGTCGAGCGGCTCGGCGCCAGGCAAGCGCTCGACGCGTTGGAAGAAGCCATCCAGATCCTGCGCGCCCTGTGGATGCCCGACAGATCAGTTCGGGTGCGGGGCAAGTACTACACGCTCGACGGCACGTCATCCGGGCCCGTGCCGGCGCACCCGATCAGTATCTGGGTCGGTGCGCAGGGACCGCGTTCGTTGCGCCTGACCGGCAGGATGGCCGACGGTTGGGCCGCGCCGATCCCGTCGTACCTGCACTACGAGAAGTGGGCGGAGGCGAACAGCGTCATCGACGAGGCGGCGCGTGCCGCCGGCCGGCGACCCGAGGACGTGCTGCGCATGTCCCAGCTCGTCGGCACGATCACCGAAACCGAAGGCGACGCGGAGGCGCGCACCGGCGCGGCTCCGGTGCGCGGTACTCCCGACCAGTGGGCGCGGCTGATCGCGCGCCTGGCCACCGAACAGCCCTTCCGGAGCTTCGTCTTCTGGCCGGAGCGGCAGAACGTCAAGCAGATCGAACTGTTCGCCCGCGAGGTCGTGCCCGCCGCCCGCGCACTGGCCGGCCAGGTGCGATGAGCGCATAACGGACAATTCTCACCCCCGCGAACTCCGGCGCCGGCGCGGCGCCGGAGCTTTCTATTGTGGACGATCACGCCGTTTCTGTTCCCGTCTTGACGAAAGCGGATTCGTCAGGTGTGTTCTAATGTACATCGCTTCCCGATGTGACCTGACGTAGATTTCCTGACCTGACTGACAGTCGGGTCGTTGCTCGAATCCCCAGCCGCGCTGTCACAAGAATGTGTCCTGAGAGAAGGGGATGCATTCTTATGCAGCGACGCACGTTTCTCGGCGGCACCGCCGCCGCGCTTTCGGCTGCGGCCCTGCCTGACGTGGCAATGGCGCGTTCCGGTGAACCGGAAAAAGTAGTGGTGTGCACCAGTGCGGGCCGGGTCGCCGGTGCGCGTGCCGGACGGCTGGCCGTGTTCCGCGGAGTGCCCTTCGCCCAGCCGCCGGTTGGTGCTTTGCGTTTCGCCTCGCCTCGGCCTCCCGTGCACTGGGACGGCGTGCGCGACGCCACGAAGTTCGCACCGCCCTCGTTCCAAGCAGTTCTGCCCGGCAGCAGTGAAGACGGTCTGTACGCCAACATCTGGACGCCTGACACGCGCGGCTCCCGCCCAGTCCTGGTGTACATCCACGGCGGCGGCTGGAAATTGGGCGCGGGCAGCCTGCCGACCTACGACGGTGCCAAGCTTTCCGAGCGCGGGGACGTGGTCGTGGTCAACTTCAACTACCGCCTCGGACCGTTCGGCTGGGGTGAGCACGACGACCTGACCGACGACCGGACCGGCTCACGCGGCAACTGGGGGCTGCAGGACCAGGTCGCACTTCTGAAGTGGGTCAAGGAAAACGCCCCCGTGTTCGGCGGTGACCCGTCGAACATCACGCTGGTGGGCACCTCCGCGGGAGGCGCGAGCACCTGGCAGCTCAGCCTGCTGCCCGAGCTGAACGGGATA
Organism: Kibdelosporangium phytohabitans; assembly: GCF_001302585.1. Lineage (GTDB taxonomy): Bacteria > Actinomycetota > Actinomycetes > Mycobacteriales > Pseudonocardiaceae > Kibdelosporangium > Kibdelosporangium phytohabitans. The sequence continues at coordinate 5,511,409 of NZ_CP012752.1, forward strand.
CTGCGGCGGATCGTGCCGATCAGCGCGTGCCACGTGTGGAATCCCGCGAACACGTTGACCCCGGCGGACTCCCGCGTTGTCTACGAAGCCATGGCGCGCCAGTTCGGCACGACCGTGCGCGGTCTGCGGGACGTTGCGGCGGCCAAGCTGCAGCAGGCATGGGACACGATCTTCGGCGGTGATCCGACCACACGCCTGGTGGCCAGCGGCCGTGAGTACCGCGGCCCGATCCGGGACGGCCGGTGGCTGCCCGGATACGACTACGAGTCGCAGACCCCGGCCATTCCGGTGCTGAGCATCCACACCAGCACGGAAGGGTCCTTCTACACCGATTCCGACTCCCCGCAACCGGATCCGAGGCCGGTGCCGACCACCGACGCCGAGCTGAAGGTGCGCGTGCGCGAGTTCCTGGCCAAGGGCGCCGCGCAGGTCACCGACGCGCAGGTCAACGACTGCGTCGCGGCCTACCGTGCCGCCGCCGCGGCCGATGGCCTTCCCGGTACCCCGTTGTCGATCTGGACCGAGGTGTGGGGCGACGGTCTGTTCCGATACCAGATCGTTCGCCTCGCCGAACGTCACGTGCGGCGGCGGCACGCCCCGCTGTACCTGATGGAGTTCGCGCACCCGGTACGCCCGCCGTTCGCGGGCACCCCGCACGAGGCCACTTCGAAGTTCCTGTTCGGGACCCACGGGCTGCCCGAGAACCGGGCGAAGTTCGGCGACGGCCCGCTCGAGCGAACGGTGTCGGACACGTTCGTCGACTTCGTCGCCAGTTTCGCCCACACCGGCGTTCCGCGCGCTGCCGCGGCGCCCGCCTGGCCGGCCTTCACGACCGACCGGCACAACACGATGATCCTCGGCGGTGACGCGGTGGCCCGCGTCGCCGAAACCCCGAAGCTGCGCCAACTCCGGTACTGGGACGACGCGGGCTGGGTTCCCCGGACCTGACCTCGCGTCCGCCCGGAGTGTTCGTCGCTCAGCCGATCCTTTGGAGACACCCAGTGGTCGACGTCCTAAGGGATCAGTTCAGAATGATTTTTCGTAGGCAGATGACGGAGCAGGCAAGGCTGAGGATGGCTTCGTGGACATCGGCTCGGCGTTCGGTGCGGATGCGCAATCGCCGGAAGCCTTTGAGCCAGGCAAATGTTCGCTCTACCGGCCAGCGGACCTTTCCCAGGCCGGAGCCGTGCTCGGCGCCTCGACGGGCAATGACCGGGATGATGCCCCGGTCACGCACCAAGCGGCGGTACTTGTCGTGGTCGTAGCCGCGATCGGCATAGAGCCGCACTGGTCGTCGTCGTGGTTTGCCGACCACGCCTCGAATAGGCGGAATCGCCTCGATCAGTGGGATCAACTGGGTGACGTCGTTGCGGTGCCCGCCGGTGAGCGTGACCGCGAGCGGAGTGCCGTGTGTGTCAGTGATCAGGTGGTGCTTCGAGCCAGGCTTGCGTCGATCGACCGGACTCGGCCCGGTGTGGTCCCCCCTTTGAGCGCCCGCAAGTGCGTGGAGTCCACCAAGGCGGCCGAGAGGTCCAGCAGGCCCGCAGCGCGAAGCTCGGCGAGCACCAACTCGTGAAGTCGCTGCCAGACCCCGGCGTCGTGCCATTCGGTCAACCGCCGCCAACAGGTAGCACCCGAGGCATCGAACAAGGCTGTGGGCAGCCGGTTCCAGCCGATTCCGGTTCGCACCACGTACAGAATGCCCTCCAGTGCGGCCCGGTCGTCGGCGCGCTTGCGGCCGGGATGGCGAAACCGCCGTGCACGCGCTGGAATCAACGGCTGCAGGCGCGTCCACAGCTCGTCGGTCAGGACCGCCTCCTCACCCATCCGGCGATCGTGGAGCACCAAGCCGCATCAGCCAAGCCGACACGCCATCTCATTCTGAACTGGTCTCTAAGCGATATCCAACAGCGACCGGTCCTGCAACAACCGTCGTGGGAGGACCACGCGGCGGTCCGGCGCGTACGAGACCGGCTCACGGCCTTCCCCGCACTGGTGAACGCCGACGACGTGCGCACATTCCGTTCCCTGCTGGCCAGAGTCGCCGCGGGGGAGGCCAACGTGGTGCAGGCCGGTGACTGCGCCGAGGACCTCGCCGAGTGCACCCCGAGCTACGTGGCGCGCAAGGCGGGCCTCGTCGACATGCTGGCCGGCGCGATGACGATGGCCACGCACCGGCCCGTGGTGCGTGTCGGCCGGATGGCGGGCCAGTTCGCCAAGCCCCGGTCCAGTCCCACCGAACGGGTCGGCGGCGTGGAGCTGCCGGTCTACCGCGGCCACATGGTCAACAGCCCGGAGCCCGACCCGGACCTGCGCCGTCCCGATCCGGAGCGGATGCTCCTGGGGTACGAGGCGGCCAGGGACGTCCTCACCCACCTGGGCTGGTCCTCGGACGTGGTGCGGTCGGGACTCGGCACACCGGTGTGGACCAGTCACGAGGCACTGCTGCTCGACTACGAGATCCCGATGCTGCGTCCCGACGAGCAGGGCAGGGTGGTGCTCACCTCCACGCACTGGCCGTGGATCGGTGACCGGACCAGGCAGGTGGACGGCGCCCACGTCGCGTTGCTCGCGGAGGTCGCCAACCCGGTGGCCTGCAAGGTCGGTCCCAGCATGACACGTGACGAACTGCTGGCCTTGTGCGAGAAACTGGACCCGGCACGCGAGCCCGGTCGGCTGACCCTCATCGCACGGATGGGGGCGCAGAGCGTCGCCAACCTGCTGCCACCGCTCGTCGCGGCCGTCCGCGCGGCGGGACACCCCGTCATCTGGCTCACCGACCCCATGCACGGCAACACAGTTCTGAGCCCGCAGGGGCTCAAGACCCGTTTCCTGCACACGATCACGAGCGAGGTGCGCCAGTTCCAGCACGCGGTCCGGTCATCCGGCGGCGTCGCGGGCGGGCTGCACCTGGAGACCACGCCCGACGACGTCACCGAGTGCGTCCGGAACGCGGCCCAGATGGATCGCGCGGGCGACAAGTACACCAGCCTGTGCGATCCGCGGCTCAACCCGCACCAGGCGTTGACCGTGGTCATGGCCTGGTTGGGCTGACGGGAGGTTCGACGAGATGCAGAACAAGGTCGCCATCGTCACCGGCGCGGCCGGTGGCATCGGTGCCGCGGTGGTCCACGCGCTGCGCACGCGGGGAGTCGTGGTGGCAGCGGTGGACCGCAACGAGGTCACGCTGCGGGAAACCGCGGCCGGTGCGGGCGTCGAGGCGTTTCCGGCCGACGTCACCAGCGCCGAGTCCGTGGAGTCCACTGTGGAAGCCGTCGAGCACGCGCTCGGGCCGGTGGACTACCTGGTCAACGCCGCGGGCGTGCTGCGCATGGGCGAGGCGAGGAAACTCACCGACGCCGACTGGCACGACACCTTCGCGGTCAACACGACCGGCGTCTTCCACATGTCCCGCGCAGTGGTCAACCGCATGACGCAGCGCCAGCGCGGGGCGATCGTGACCGTGGCGTCCAACGCTGCGAGCACCCCACGGATGAGCATGTCCGCGTACGCGGCGTCCAAGGCCGCCGCGACGATGTTCACCAAGTGCCTCGGGCTCGAGGTCGCCAGGGACGGGATCCGCTGCAACCTGGTGGCGCCCGGTTCGACCGACACACCGATGCTCAGTTCGATGTGGCACGACGAGACCGGCCCGAGGACCACGGTCGAGGGCAGTCTCGGCGCCTACCGGCTCGGCATCCCGCTCGGCAAGATCGCCAGGCCCGCCGACATCGCCGACGCGGTGGTCTTCCTCCTGTCCGACCAGGCAGCGCACATCACGATGCACGCCATGACGGTCGACGGTGGCGCGACACTCGGCGGCTGAGTCTCGATCCACAAAGGATGGTCATGACAGGAATTCCGGAAATCGAGCCGTACCCGATGCCCGCGGCGGGCGACCTGCCGCCGAACACCGCCCGCTGGACGGCCGAGCCCGACCGCGCGGTGCTGCTGGTGCACGACATGCAGCGCTTCTTCGTCCGGCCGTTCCCCGATGACATGCGGGACGGGCTGATCTCGAACATCGCGGAACTGCGGGAACGATGCGTGGCGCTGGGCATCCCGGTGGCGTACACCGCGCAGCCCGGCGGCATGACCGACGAGCAACGCGGTCTGCTCAAGGACTTCTGGGGGCCGGGTATGCGGGTGGCGCCGGCCGACCGCCAGGTGGTCGACGAGCTCGCGCCCGGCCCGGACGACTGGGTGTCGACCAAGTGGCGCTACAGCGCGTTCTTCCGGTCGGACCTGCTGGAGCGGATGCGTGAGCACGGCCGCGACCAGCTCATCGTCTGCGGTGTGTACGCGCACGTCGGCGTGCTGGTGACCGCGGTCGAGGCGTTCACCAACGACATCCAGACCTTCCTCGTGGCCGACGCCGTCGCGGACTTCTCCGCGCGGTACCACCGGCTCGCCGTCGACTACGCCGCGGAGCGGTGCGCGGTCGTGACCACCACGAAGGAGGTGCTGTCGTGACCACGCCGACGCTCGACCTGCTCGACCGGGTCCTGGCGCCGGACCCGCCCGCCTTCGCGCTGCTGCACCGCCCGGAGGCGACCGGCGGCTCGGTGCTGGAGGTCATCGTCGGCGACGTGTCCGCTGTGGACAGCACGACGGACGTGGTGGTGCCGTGGCGCTCGTCCGCCGCGGGACACGACGTGCTGCTGATCGTGCCGTACCGGCAGATCACCGAACGCGGTTACGCGTGTGCCGACGACGGGGAGCCGCTGATCACGCTCACCGTGGCCGACCAGGACACGCTCGCGCTCGGCCATGCGCTGAGGCGCCTGCCGAACGAGCCCGTCACGCTGGCAGGTGGCGGTTTCGACGTCGACGACGACGCCTATGCCGACATCGTGCGCCGGATCATCGACAACGAGATCGGTGCGGGCGAGGGTGCCAACTTCGTCATCAAACGCTCCTATGTCGCCGAGATCACCGGGTACACGCCGCACAGCGCCTTGTCGATCTTCCGGCGGCTGGTGACGGGGGAGTCGGGCGCGTACTGGACGTTCATCGTGCACACCGGAACCCGTACGTTCGTCGGCGCCACCCCGGAACGGCACGTCAGCCTCCGCGACGGCAAGGCCGTGATGAACCCCATCAGCGGCACGTACCGTTACCCGCCGTCCGGGCCGGTCCTGCCGGAGGTCTTGGACTTCCTCGCCGACCGCAAGGAGTCCGACGAGCTGTACATGGTCGTGGACGAGGAACTGAAGATGATGGCCCGGATCTGCGACCGGGATGGCGGCCGCGTGGTCGGCCCGTACCTCAAGGAGATGGCCCGCCTCGCGCACACCGAGTACTTCATCGAGGGGCGCAGCGACCGCGATCCGCGCGAGATCCTGCACGAGACCATGTTCGCGCCGACGGTCACCGGCAGTCCGTTGGAAAGCGCCTGCCGGGTCATCGCCCGGTACGAGCCGACGGGACGGGGTTACTACAGCGGAGTGATCGCGCTCATCGGTCACGACGATCGCGGTGCCGTCACCATGGACTCGTCGATCCTCATCCGCAGTGCGGACATCGACGGCACCGGCCGCATGCGGATCGGGGTCGGTGCCACCCTGGTCCGGCACTCCGACCCGGTTTCCGAGGTGGCCGAGACCCGGGCGAAGGCGGCCGGGTTGCTCGCGGCCATCCAGACCGACGGACCCACCCGCTTCGCCGAGCACCCGAGCGTCCGGGCCGCGCTGGCGGAGCGCAACGCGACCATCGCACGGTTCTGGCAAGCCGAGGACGGGCCACGGACACCACCGGTGGCGAGCCTGGCGGGCCGAAAGGTGCTGATCGTCGACGCGGAGGACACGTTCACCTCGATGCTCGACCACCAGCTGCGGTCCACGGGACTGTCGGTCACCGTGCGGCGGTTCGACGAACCACACGACTTCGACGGCTACGACCTGGTCGTGATGGGACCGGGGCCGGGCGACCCGAGGGACACCGGCCACGCGAAGATCATCGGCCTGCGCAAGGACATCGGCACGCTGCTCGCGCGGCGCCTGCCGTTCCTCGCGGTCTGCCTCAGCCACCAGGTGCTCAGCCTGCGACTCGGGTTCGACGTGCGTCGCAGGGACGTGCCCAACCAGGGCCTGCAGAAGCGGATCGAGCTGTTCGGCAGGCGCGAACTCGTCGGGTTCTACAACACCTTCGCCGCCCGCAGCGCGGAGGACAAGGTCGAGTGCGCCGGGATCGGCGTGGTGGAGGTGAGCCGGGACGTCGAGTCCGGTGAGGTGCACGCGCTGCGTGGCCCGTTCTTCGCCTCTTTGCAGTTCCACGCCGAATCGGTGCTCACCCAGGACGGTGTCCGCATCCTGGGCGATCGCGTCTCGGAAGTGCTGAACCTGTGACCACCGGCTTGCACGGGTGAGCGGCTGACCTCCTTCAGCCGCTCACCCGTGCGTCCAGGATGACCCGTTTGCCGCGCAGTTCGCCCTGTTCCACCATCCGGTGTGCTTCGGCCGCGGCGCTCAACGGCAGCGTGACAGTGGCCCGGGGGCGCAGCCGGCCGTTCGACAGGAGCTTGTTGATGGTCCTGGCCGCCTCGGCGAGCGCGTCGACGGTGGCGTGGGAGATGACGAACCCGACGATGGAGCCGTTCTTCACGTACAGCTGCCCGACGGGAACCACGGGCTGCGCACGGACACCGGCGAGCACCACGATCCGCCCGCGCAGTGCGAGGAGTTCGACGGCGCCCGCCAGGTCGTTCTCACCCGCCGAGTCGACGTAGCAATCGATCCCCTGTGGACACACCTCGTCGATGTGTTGCCAGCGTCGAGGATCACGGTAGTCGATCACGTCCGCCGCGCCCAGCGCCTTGCAGTAGCCGGCGTCGCGGGCGCTCGCGGTCGCGACCACGCGGGCGCCCGCGTTCACCGCGAGGGTGACGAGCGCGCTCCCGACATTGCCCGCGGCACCGGCGACGACGACGGTTTCCCCGGCACGGATCTGGCCGTAGGTGAACAAGGCGAGATAGGCCGTGGCAGCCGGATGCGCCACGGCGACCGCGTCGATCGGGTTCACTCCCGGTGGAAGGTGGTAGAGCCGGTCAGCCGGCACCACAACGTGTTCGGCCGCCGCGCCTTGGCGTCCACCGTGACCGAGACTGTTGCACCACACCGTGTCCCCAGGGGCGAAACCACGGACGTGCGGGCCCACCTCGGTGACGGTGCCGACCATGTCGCGACCGATCACGAACGGGAACTCGATCGGGGTCGGGAACACCCCGGAACGCACGAAGGTGTCCACCCAGTTGACTGTGGTGGCGATTGTGGTGACAAGCACATCGGTCCGGCCGGGCCTGGGGGTGGGGACATCGCCGAAACGAATGTCCTCGGCCGGACCGATGTGCTTGATGTACGCGGCATGCACGTCCACCGACAATGGCGGAGAACCGCCGCGCGGGCAATGGAACCCGCACAGGGTACGTCAGGTGCCGTCCCGTCAGGAAACTTGATTTTGACGTATACCGGACGACCCGACGTACCCGGGCAAGAGCCTTTGACCGGTTTCGGCGCCACCTGGCGACAATTCGTCCATGGGTGAAACGAACACCAAGAGCGCGCCGCTGTTCCACGTACGGACCGAGGTGCGGGTTTCCGCGACGCCCGAAGAGGTCTACGCGGTGGTCAGCGACATGGCGCGTGCCTCGGAGTGGAGCGTCGAGTGTCTCGGCGGTAGGTGGGTGTCCGGCGAACCGGCGACGGTGGGCGCGGTCTTCCGCGGCGACAACCGTCGCGGGCCCGATGTCGTGTCCTGGGCCCCCGTCGTGCGGGGCGACTGGACAACCGACTCGGAAGTCGTTGCGGCTGAGCCGGGCCGCGTGTTCGGGTGGGCCATCCGCAGCAAGGCCGGGCAGGCCCAGGACAGCGTGTGGACCTTCGAGATGGCGCCCGCGGCGGGCGGTTGCGTGCTGACGCACCACTTCCGCATGGGGGAGGCCACCGAGGGGATCCGGGGCATCACCGCGGACATGAGCGACGACGAGAAACGGCGTTTCTTCAGCGAATGGGGCGCGAAGCTCGAACAGGACATCGCCGCCACCCTCGTGCGCGTCAAGGAAGTCGTCGAGACGAACTGATCGCTGAACCGGCCACCCCGCACCAGTAGGACTGGCGAAGGCGAGACACATGCTTCTGCAGCGTATTGGAAATCACGGCATCAAACTGGGCACGCTCTTCGAGCGAGCGGCGAAGGCGCATCCGGCGAACGTCCTGATCCTCGATCACGACCTCGACGTCGCTCCCGAGTTCGGCAGGCGCGCGACGATGACGGAGGTCGCCGAGCTGGTGGCGGACCTCGCTTCCCGGCTCTGGTCCGTGCGTGTGCGGCCGGGGGACCGGGTCGTGGTCTACAAGTCCGACGGCTTCGACATCACGCTCCTCGCCTGTGCCATCGCGCGGATCGGCGCTGTGCCGGTGCTGTTGTCGCCGAAACTGGACGGCGCGACGGTCAGCGAGCTGTTGCGCCGCACGGACCGGCCGACGCTCGTGACCGACCAGGGCAAACTGGAGGGCGACCTGCCCGCCGGGGTGTTCGACCTCGTCGCCCGCGCGCTGATCACCTCGGGCAGCTGGCCAGGGGCGGTCGAACTGCGCGGGCTGGCCGGCGTCGAACGCGTGCCCGCGGTGATCGCGCCCCCTGGGCATCCGACGTTGATCACCCACACCTCGGGCACGACGGGCACGCCGAAGCTGGCGGTCCACACCGGACGGAGCCTGCAGGCGCGTTACCGCCCGCAGGCGGCCGTGACGTGGCCCATTCTGCGCAGGCGCGAGACGATCGCGATCCACGTGTCCTTCGTGCACTCCCGGCTCGTGACGGCACTGGGCATCTCGCTGTTGCGCGGGTACCCGATCGTCGTCCTCGCCGACGCGACGTTGTCCCATGTCGCCGACATGTTCGCCCAGGTGCGCCCCGGCATCATCGAGGCGCATCCGAACGTGTACATGGCGTGGGAGGAACTGGCTGACGACCCGCGCAGGCCGTTGTCGAACGTGAAGCTGTTCAGCAGCACGTTCGACGCCATCCACCCCAGGACCGTGCAGCGCCTGCTGGGCGCGACAAGCCGCAGATCCCCGGTGTTCGGCCAGATCTACGGGCAGAGCGAGGTGGGACCGGCTGTCCTGCGCGGCTTCTCCAAGCGGCGCAAGGCGGAAGACGACGGCCGCTGCGTGGGCTGGCCCGTCCCGGGCATGACGGACGTCCGGGTGGTCAGCCGCGACGGCAAGCCGCCGTCGGCCACGAACCCGGGTTTCATCGAGGTCCGCAGCGACGGCCGGGTCGTGACCTATCTGGGTGAGCAATCACGTTACGACAAGCAGGTTTCCCAGGACGGCTGGTGGCGCATGGGTGACGTGGGCTACCGGACCCGCTGGGGGTGTGTCCATCTGCTCGACCGCGAGGTCGACGTGATCGAGGGATTCGGCAGCACGCTGGCCGCCGAGGACAAGCTGTTCGCGCGGCTGGACAACCTCGCCGAGGTCATCATCGTCCCCGGTGCGGACGGCAAGCCCGTACCGGTGGTGTGCATGAAGGACGACCAGCCGCTCGACCGGGCCGCGTGGCACGCCGCCGTGTCGGGCCTGCCCGAGATGGCGCCGCCGGTGCAGTGGCGGATGGCCGACCTCCCGCAGACCGCGACCATGAAGATCAAACGGCTCGAGCTGGCCCGCCTGCTGTCGGCGAACCAAGTCGACTGAGGGAGGAACATGGCCGAGATCGTCATAGTCGGTGGCGGCATCGGAGGTCTCGCCACCGCGCTCGCTGTCGCCCGGCACGGGCACAGCGTGCTGGTCCTGGAGCGCGCCGACCGCTTCGGCGAGATCGGCGCGGGCATCCAGCTGGCACCGAACGGGATGCACGCGCTCGAACGCCTCGGGCTGGAGGAAAAGGTCCGCGCCCTCGCCGTCAACGTGGACGAGTTGCGGTTCATGGACGGCATCACCGGCGAGCACGTGGTGAGCATGCCGCTCACCGAGTCCTACCGCAGGCGCTTCGGCAACCCGTACGTCGTGGTGCATCGAGCCGAGTTGCACACCGTCCTGCTGGACGCCTGCCGGGCGTCGCCGGGGATCAAGCTGCGCGGCGGTGCCACGGCGGCAGGGTACGAGCAGGACGCCACGAGCGCGACTGTCGTGCTCACCACAGGAGAGCGGGTGACGGGTGACGCGGTGATCGGTGCCGACGGCATCAACTCCGCGCTACGCGGCCATTTGGTCGGCGACGGTGAGCCCAGGGTTTCGGGCATCACGGTGTACCGCGCCGTCATCCCGATGGAGTCGGTGCCCGTGGAGCTGCGGTGGAACGCCGTGACGTGGTGGGCGGGCCCCAAGTGCCACTTCGTGCACTACCCGATCGCCGGCGGCAAGTACCTGAACCTGGCGGCCAGCAGCGACGACGGGGCGACCGTCGCCTTCGCCGGGGTACCGGCGAGCAAGACGCATGTGCGCGACGAGTTCGCCAAGCTCGGCCGCACGCCCCGGCGGTTGCTGGAGCTGGGGGAGGACTGGAAGTCGTGGGTCCTGGTCGATCGTGAACCGGTGGACGAGTGGACCGACGGCCGCGTGACCCTGCTCGGCGACGCTGCCCACCCGATGCTGCACTACGCGGCCCAGGGCGCGTGCATGAGCCTCGAGGACGCTGTCGTCCTCGGTGATCTGCTCGACTGTTCGGCGGCCGAGCTGGCCGGGCGGTTCGTCCAGTACAACGCCGTGCGCCGGGGCCGGACCGCCAGGGTTCAGCGCCTGTCAAGGCAAAGCATCCAGCTGTGGCATCCCGCGGGCGCGCGGGCGTCGGACCGCAACGAGATGCTGTCGTCCATGTCCACAACGGACCTGCACGACTACATCGCGTGGATGCATGGTGCGCGCCAGTTCGACAACCCCGTTGTGCCAGCCTGAATCATTGCCCACAACCGAAGAGTCACACACATGCCTTTCCCGGGTGCCTCGCGTGAACACGCCAGGCACCCGGGAAAGGCATATCTGCGAACGGTTACTGAGCTGGCGCCGGCCGCGGTGCGCGCCGTACGGTCAGCAGCACGAGCAGCACGAGTGCCGCCGCGATCCACAGCACGCTCTGCACGTTGATGGCGTCGACAATGACACTGCTCGCCAGCGCCCCCAGTGCGATCGCGAGGTTGAACACGAAGCAGTAGATCGCCGTGGCCGCCTCGGCGTGGTTCGGAGCCGCGCTCAGCACCCAGGTCTGCAGCGTCACCGGAGCGGCACCGTAGGCAAGGCCCCACACCAGCAGCAGCGCGGCGCCCGTCCACGGCGTCACGCCGAGCAGCGGGAAGAGCACCAGTGCGGCACCGAGCACGATCACGATGGCCGACATCGTGCGCCCAGCCGCTTTGGACGCCCACGAACCGGCGATCACGTTGCCGACCATGCCCACGACGCCGTACCCCAGCAACAGCAGTCCGATGATCGAGCTACTCGTGCCCGAGATGTCCAGCAGGACAGGGCTCACGAAGGTGTAGGCGCCGTAGTGACCGGCGATCAGCAGTGCGGTGGCGACGATACCGGCCACGAGAACCGGATTGCGCAGCTGCGCGCGCAACGCCGACACACGCACGGGTTCGGAGGCCGGCAACGCCGGGAGCAGGAAGAGCGCGGCGATGAGCACGACGACGCTCAGCCCGGCGAGCGCCCAGAACGCGCCGCGCCAGCCCACCGCTTCACCGATGATCGTGCCCACCGGCACACCGAGCACAGCGGCAGCGCCGACGCCGCCGAAGACGATCGTCAACGCACGCGGGATGGACGGTCCGGGTACGAGCCGGACCGCGATGCTGCCCGCGATAGCCCAGAACCCGCCGATGGTGATCCCGACCAGCACCCGGGAGACGATGAGGACGGTGAAGCTCGGGGCCAGAGCCGAGACCACGCTGCCGACGGCCATCACGGCAAGCAGGACCGCCAGCAGCACACGCCGGTCGAGCCGGCCCACCGCCAACGGCAGGCCGATCGACGCGAACGCCGCGATGACGCCGGGAACCGTGACCGTCAGACCCGCGGTGCCGACCGAGACACCCAGCTGGTCGGACATTGCCGGGATCAGGCCGACGGGCAGCTGCTCGGCGGTGATCATCGAGAAGATGCCGACCGCGACAGTGAGTACGCTCAACCACATCCGCGGTGTGGCTCGCAGCTCTTGCTGGGGTGGTGCGTCGGACAAGGACACGATGAGCCTCCATCTTGATCTTTTTCCTGGTGTTCGACGCCCGGGCGGGCGTGATCCGGACAGCACCGATCGCCTCGCGATCGGGGTGGTTCGCCCGGCGAGCAAAAGGGTGCGGTCGGCCGGCGACGGGGCCCTCGGCCCGTCGCTGACGTTCACCCGTGTGTGGTTGTTCCCGCGGATCCGCTCAGGTCACGTACTGATTTCGAGCGGGATCCAGCGATCAGCCCAGCGGCTCAACGCGTACACCGCGTCGTGCAGCTCATGGCCCTTCTCGGTGAGCCGGTACTCGATCCGCACCGGGGTTTCGGCATGGACGATCCGCTCGACGATGCCCTCGTCCTGAAGCTCTTTCAGGCGCTCGGTGAGCATGCGGTCGCTCAGCCCGGGAACGACCGACCGCAGGTCGGCGAACCGGGTGACGTCGAGGAGCATCGCCCGGAGGATCGCGCCGGTCCACCGTTTTCCGATGACTTCGACCGCGCGGTGGTACCGCGGGCAGAACGCGCTGTCGGTGATGTCCACGCGCTCATACTAAGGAATAGTAAGTGCCTGCACAACCGTAAGTCTCTTATCTTCCGGGTGAGCGCGGCCCTTGACCTCAAGTCAAGTCGAGATATCACTCTGGTCGGCATGAACACGACACACATCGACGAACAGGCACGCGAAACCGAGCTCGCGGCGATCAAACAGGTGGTCGCCGCCGTCCAGCACGCGCAGCAGAACGAACTCGTCGAGGAGTTCGCCGGCCTGTTCCGGGCCGACGCGATCTGGACGACAGGCGGCGGCAAGCGCCTGTTCGGCCGCGACGAGATCTCGGCGTTCACCCGGCAAGTGCTTCCCGGCGGGATGAAAGGCCTCGCGGTCACACTCGACGTGACGCACGTGCTGTTCATCCGAGCCGACGTCGCCGCCGTCAAAGTGCGTCAGGTGTACGTGAGCACAGACGGACAACCGTCCGAGTCCGAGGGCGAGGGCACACCGCTGTTCGTCATGTCCAAGGAAGACGGGCACTGGCGTCTGGTCGCCTGCCAGAACACGGGGGTGCTCGACTCGTAACCGCACCTGTACGAAATGGGCGTGCGCCGTTTCGAACTCCCGTACAGTGCTGGTTGAGCACGGTTCCAACCCCGCGGAGTCGAAAATGGACACGCCGGACAGCACGACCCGGACGAGCGCCCTGCGGACAGCGCTCCGCCGTCTCGTACTCGGGGCGTTTGTCTGCACCGCCGTGGTGATCGTGCTGCTCGTCGGCCAGGCACTGCTCAGCGCCACCGGATTGTCCGCAGATCCGCACGGCTACGGAATGTTCGCGGGAGTTCTGTTCGCGGCGGTCCTGAGCCCGGTGGCGCTGGCGCTGTGGCTGCTGTACCGGTCGATGCGCCGACGCGACAATTGACGACTCGGGCTACTTCCGGGTCGTGGCCGTGATGAGGGTCGAGGAGACGTGCGCCTGCGCGGGATCGGCCGGGACGAACAGCGTTTCGATGCCGGTCAGGTGCCGGTTCATCTGAGCCATCGGCAACTCGTGTGCCACGTCCGCCAAGTTGCGCATGCCCCGGATGACCGTGCCGATGCCCGCTTCGCGGCAGTAGTCGACCAGCAACCTGCCACTGCTGGAGTCCACCGTGACGTTGGCCAGGTCGCTGGTCATGTCGGTCAGCAGCGCCAGCCGTTCGGCGAGGGGGAGCCGGCCGGCCTTCCCCGGGTTGGTCAGAACGCACACGACGACTTCGTCGAACATGCCCGCGGCCCGGCGCGCCACGTCGAGGTGTCCCTGGGTGGCCGGGTCGAAGGAGCCGGGGAATACGACGCGCATGGCTTGTCATGCTAGCGATGGACGGCCATGACGTCAGCGGTTCGGGTGGTCGCGGTGGGCCGCGGCGATGACCCGCAGCTTGAGCCCGAGGTGCGGCATGAGCCGGTCGTCGCCGGAGTCCAGGCTGCACCCGCTGATCTGCTCGATCCGCTTGAGGCGCTGGTACAGCGTGGTGCGGTGGACGCGCAGCGAGTCGGCGGTGCGCTGGATGTTGCCGCCGTGGTCGAAGGCGGACAGTGGGGAGATCAGGACGTCGTGCGTGTCCTCGGCATCCACCGCCGCGAGCGCCGGAACCCGCGACGCGTTGAGGAGGTCTTCGGGCGGGAGCTTCAGCAGCAGCTCGTAGGGACCCAGCTCGCCCCAGCGGGCGAGCGTCCCGAAACCAGGCAACAGCAGAGCCGCACGAGCGGCCAGCAACGCCTGCCGGTAGGACGTGACGACCTCGCCGAGGGCCGTCACGGTACCGCCGAGCCCGAACACCAGGTGCGCCCGCTCATCGCCGAGCCGCCGGAAGCGGCTCGTGATCCGATCGGCGACCGCGTCGACGAGGGCCCGGGACGGCGGAACCCGCTGCACGAGCAGGATCCACGCGCGCCAGCGGTTCGCCGCCATCAGGGCGACGTCGTCGGCGACGGCTCGCAGCCCGTCCTCGACCGCTGCCTCGAACGCGACCTCCCGCGGTGCCGCGAAGCCGGGCACTGCACGGCGAGCACGGTGAAGTGGCCGCACTCGTCGCCGGAAAGCTGCTCGGCACGCAGGTCTTCGATCGCCTGCGCACGCACCGCCGGGGCACCGGAGACGAGTCCACGCAGGATGCCTTCCTGACGTGCCTTCGACCGTTCGTGCAGCTCGCGCACGCCGCCGTCGAGGTCGATCAGACTCAGGTGGGCGGTGTACCACGCGTCCTCGCCGGGCGCGATCGCCACGACCCGGCCGGGACCACACACCCGGCTTCCCAGCAGTTCAAGCCGGCCGGGAAACCTGGGTCGACTCGCCGGTCGCGACGGTGTGGACCCACGAGCTCCGCCACCCGGTGCCGTGGGTCCCGTCTTCCACCTCAGGGAACCAGGATGGGCGCTCCCGGTCCGGTTTCCAGGCCGTGCCCGAGCCCTGTCCGCCGGAGAGGTCCGCCCCGAACCCCGCCACCCCGAGCAGCACCTTGCCGCCGTCGGGGACCAGTGGGCGTACTCGACGGTGCCGGGAACCTCCGGTGCGGGCCGCGCCTCCCCGAAGCGGTCGTGGTCGAGCAGGTACAGCTGGAACACACCGGTCTCGTGTCGATCGGACAGGAAAGCGAGCGTGGTGCCGTCCGGCGAGAACCGCGCGCCCCGTGACGAGCCCGGACCAGCGGTGACAGGCCGGAGTTCACCGCCGTCCGCGGTGTGGTTCGCGGTCCGGGGCGCGCCTTCAGCTCGCCGAACACGGCACCCGTGACCACTGTGCGCGAACCGTCCGGGGTCACGTGCGGCTCGCGGATCGCGTGCGGCCGGCCGAAGGCGGGCTCGTCCCTGATTCTGGGCTCCGCGAGTGGCACCGCACAGCCGACAAACGCCGATCCTCGCAGCAGCTGAACGCGACATCTGTCGTTCCGGTTTGCTCGATGCCTGCCGAGCCTCAGTGGAACGACGGATTGCCGTCCCGTCGTGGGCACGTCCGCCCGAGGAGGGTTTCCAGTTCCTCGGCGCGCGGGTCCGCCAAGTCCCGCATCACGTCCAAAGCGGCAGCCCACGGCTTGCGTGCCCATCGCGGATGACCGGCGCTGCTGATCGCCTTGCCGAGGTCGATCAGCACGACGGCGTGCCAGCGCCGGCTGCCGAGCTGGCTGAAGCCGTTGGCAGCCTTGCGCATCATCCGGATCGACTCCGCGTACCTGTGTGTGGCCGCGTAGGCGCGTCCCAGTTCGTACTGGTTGAGTGACAGCGGCTCGATGTCGCCCAGCTCGTCGAGCAGGGTGTCGGCTTGCAGGAAGCAGTCGATGGCGCGTTTGTGGTCGTCCATGGCGACGTGCGCCACGCCCATGTTGTTGTAGTTGTTGGCGATACCTCGCTGGAAACCGATTCGCTCGGCGAGGTCTCGTGCGGTGGCACAGGTTCGCAGCCCGAGCTGCGGCTCTCCCACCTTGGCGAGGACCAAGCTCAGGTTGGACAACGCCATCATCTCGCCGGCCTGGTGTGCCTCGTCGGTGAAACAGTCGACGGCCTGCTCCAGGTTGTCCCTGGCCAGAGCCAGGTCGCCCTTGTCGAGTTGCAGGCAGGCCAACGTGTTCAGCGCGTACCCTTCGCCGACCCGGTCATTGGCGGACCGGGCCGCCTGCAGCGCCGTCTCGAGGATCTCCGCGCCCTCACGCCAGGTCACCCGGCGGTCCAGGAAGGTGGACATGGCCAGAGCGATCCGCCACGCGTGACCGCCCCAGCCGTGCGTGGCGGCGAACCGGACGATCGACTGCAGCACGTCGAACTCCCGCTCGAACCAGGCGATGGCCATGCGCTGGTCGGCTGGTCGCGGCGGGAGCACCCGGGGCTTGAGCGGGCGGACGAAGTCGCGGAGCCGTCCCGGCTGCAGCACCGAATCGGCGCTGACCGTGGCGTGCAGGTACCAGTCCAGGACACGCTGGACGGCGTCCCGGCGTGTCTCGCCGCTTTCGTTGCGGCGTGCTTCTTCGGCCGCGTACAGCCGAATGAGGTCGTGCAACTCGTAGCGGTCGGGCTGCGGTTGCTCCACGAGGTGCTCGTCGACGAGCTGGTCGAGCACGTGCTTCGCTCGTGCCACGGGGAGGTCCGCGATGGCCGCGGCGGCGTCGAGGCACATCGCACCGGCCGGATGCAGCCCGAGCTTGTGGAACATCGCGGCGGACAGCGGCGTGAGCATCCGGTAGGACCACGACAGCGCCGCGTACAACTCCTTGCCCGTACTGGAATCGAAGGCGTCGGGTCCGTTCATCTCGTCGGCGAGGGTCTCGGCCACCTCGCTGAGCGAGTTCGTCCGCTGGGCGTGCTCGGCCACGATGACCAAAGCAAGCGGCAGTCCGTCGCACAACGCGGCCAGCCGCCTCGCGGCCTGCGGCTCGGCCGCGACACGTTCGGAGCCGAGCGCGGCCCCGAGCAGCTCGACGGCATCGTCATCGCACAGCCGCGGCAGGCTGAGTCGTTGGGCGCCATCCCGGAAGCACAGCGCCCGCAGCTGGTTGCGGCTGGTGACGATCACCAGACTGTTCGTGCTGGGGCACAACGCGCGGACCTGGGCGGCATCCCGGGCGTTGTCCAGCAGGACGAGGCTTCTGCGACCCGCGAGGGTGCTGCGCAGCAGCGCCGACCGTTCCTCGAGATCGGCCGGGATGCGCTCCGTCGGCACCCCCAGTGAGCGCAGCACCGCCTCGATGGCGGCGGACGGCCGGACCGGTCCGTCCCCTGAATGGCCGCGCAAGTTCAGATAGATCTGGACATCCGGGTACCGCTCGACCATCCGATGGGCCCAGTGCACGGCGAGCGTCGTCTTGCCGATGCCGGGCGCGCCGTCGATCGCCACGATCACCGTCGACTGATCGGCACTGTTCTGGGCGCCGCCCACGTCGGCGACCAGGCGTTCCAGCTCCGCCAGGTCGTCATGCCTGCCGACGAACTTGACGTTGTCGGGTGGAAGCTGACGCGGGGGCCCGGCGATCTGCTGGCCCGGCCACGCGGCTTCCGTGCCCGGGGCGTCCCGCAGCACACGCTGGTGGAGAGCCTGCAACTCCTCGCCGGGGTCGATCCCCAACTCGTCCTGCAGGATCACGCGGACTTCCTGGTAGGCCGCCAGCGCGTCGGCACGGCGACCGGACCGGTGCAACGCGTCGATCAGCCGGAACCAGAGTGATTCACGCAAGGGGAAGGCGGCGGTCAGCTGCGACAACTCGACGACCGACTCGCGGAACGCGCCGCCGGCGGTTTCCAGGTCGATGCACCGTTCGGTCGCCGCGAACCACTCCTCGGTGAGCAGCGGGACGATCTCGTGCTCCAGCCAGGTGGACTCCACGCCGATGAAGGGACAGCCCCGCCACAGGCTCAGGGCCTGGCGCAGCAGATCGAGTTCCTCGTCGGTGCAGAGGTTCTCCTGGGCCTGCCGCAGCAGCGCGCGGAATCGGTACAGATCCATCTCGGCGCCGTCCGTGCACAGCATGTAGCCGCCGCCCGGATAGGAGAGGATGGCCGACTTGCCCAGAACACGCCGGAGGCGTGCCACGTAGGTGGAGAGCGTTCCCCGCACGTTCTCCGGTGGCCGGTCGCCCCAGAGCTGTATGGCCAGGACATCGCACGTGACCGGCCGCCCGGCCGACAACAGCAGTGCGGACAGCAGCGCGCGCTGGTGTCCCGGTGGCACCACGACACTGCGGTGATCCACGGAGACTTCCCACGAGCCGAGCACATTGATCTCGACCGCAGGGGTCACAGACGCCACGTCCTCGTGTTTGTCCGGTTTCCGCGAGGACGAGACGTAGGGTTCCCGGCATGAACCTTGGCGAGAACCGTGCTTCGGGGCATGGCCGTCATCCTGAGATGTTGATCTTGAGGAATCATTGAACGGACCATCTCGGCGACGATCAGGTGCGGCTGAGTACGAAATGACCACGACTGTGCGGTTCGGCCTGCTCGGTGAGGTGATGGCGTGGGGACCGGACGGGCCGATCGACATCGGGCATCCCCGTCAGCGCCACGTGCTCGCGGCACTCCTGGTCGACGCGAACCGGCTGATCACCGTGGACCAGTTGTTCGACCGTGTCTGGGGAGACCAGCCCCCGCAGTCCGCGCGGAGCACGTTGTTCACATACTTGACCCGGTTGCGCCAGGCGCTGGCACCGGTCCCCATCGAGCGGAGCTCCGGCGGCTACCGGATCACCGTCCATCGCGACGCGCTCGACCTCGACCGGTTCCACCGCCTGCTGGCCGAGGCCCGTGAGACCTCCGACGACCACGTGGCCGCCGAGGTCTACCGCCGGGCTTTCGAGTTGTGGCGTGGCGAGCCGTTGCCCGACCTGGACACTCCCTGGGCGTACGACATCCGCGGCCTGCTCGGCGGACGGCGATTCGCCGCCGAACTCGACTACACCGACGTCCGTCTGCGGCTGGGTGAACACGCCACGGTGCTGGCCGACCTCACCACGCGCGCGGCCGAGCACCCGCTGGACGAACGGCTCGCCGGACAGCTCATGCTCGCCCTGTACCGCAGCGGGCGACTGGCCGACGCGCTCGAGCACTACCAGGACTTCCGCGGCCGGCTCGCCGAGGAACTCGGCGTCGACCCGGGGCAGTCGCTGCGCGACCTGCACGGTCGGATCCTGGAATCAACGCGGGCGACCCCGCCCAGGGCGCTGTCGGCTGCCCGCCCGCCGCGCCAGCTGCCGCCGGACTTGAGGTCGTTCGCCGGCAGAGCCCCGGAGCTGGCCGGCATCAGCGCCCGGTTCGGCGGCGCCGCGGGGGCCGCGGGTATCTGCACCATCGGCGGCGGCGGCGGGGTCGGCAAGACCTCACTGGCGCTGCACTGGGCGCACCGGAACGCGGCCCACTTCCCGGACGGGCAACTGTTCGTGAACCTGCGTGGCTTCGACGTGAGCGGCCGACCCACCGAACCGTCGGCCGTGCTGCACGGCTTCCTGAGCGCGCTGGGGATCACCGAATCCGACATCCCGACGAACCTCGACGGCCAGGTCAACCTGTACCGCAGCCTGCTGGCGGGCAAGCGGATGCTGGTCCTGCTGGACAACGCCGCCGACACCGCCCAAGTCAGCCCGTTGCTGCCGGGCAGTTCCACGGTCTGCACGGTGGTGACCAGCAGACACCCGCTGACCGGGCTGGTCGCTCTGCACGCGGCGCACGTGGTGACGCTCGACGTGCTGAGCAGCTCCGAAGCGTACGAACTGCTCTCGAGCCGTCTCGGTGCCACGCGCCTGGCAGCGGAGCCGGACGCCGTGTCGGCCATCGTGGAGCACTGCGCCGGGTTGCCGCTCGCGCTGGGGATCGTGGCGGCGCGCGCGAGCGTCCAGCCGGATCTGGCGCTCACGGACCTCGCGGCACAGCTGCGGGATCACACCACCCGCCTCGACGGGTTGGAAACCGGTGAGGTGAACCTGGGCCTCCGCGCGGTCTTCGAGTCGTCCTACCAGGCGCTTGAACCCGCTGCGGCGAAGCTGGCGTGTCTCATCGGCCTCGCGCCGGGCCCGGACATCTCGACGGCCGCCGCCGACATCCTGGCGGGCGGGTCCGCGAGCCGGCTGCTGGAGCAACTCGAGTCCGCACACCTGATCACCCAGCCGTCACCCGGCCGGTACCGCATGCACGACCTGGTCCGGCTGGACGCGACCGAGCGGGCCGGGACACTGCCCGCCCGGGTCCGGGAGGACGCGGTACGCCAACTGGTCGCCTTCTACCTGCGCACGGCCCACGCGGCCGATCGACTCCTCGACCCGCACCGGCCGGTGGTCGTGCTCAGCGAATTCGGTGCCGACCAGCAGCCCCTGGCCTTGGCGGACCACGACGACGCGGAGCGCTGGCTGACCACCGAACACCCCTGCCTGCTGGCCACCCAGCAGGCAGCGGCGGAACACGGCTGGTTCGCGCAGGTGTGGGAGCTGTCGCTGGTCACCGACACCCTCCACTGGCGGCACGGCCGGACCGCCGAACACCTGGACGCGATGAGAACCGCGCTGGACGCCGCCCAAGCAGCCGGTGACCTCGACATCCAGCGCAGACTGCACCAGAACCTGGGACAGGTGCTGGCCAGGGCGGGGAGTACGGACGACGCCGTGCACCACCTCGAACGAGCACTGGCGGTGGCCGAACAGATCGGCAACGTCGTGGACCAGGGGCACGCCCGCATGACACTGGCACAGGTGTCGGGCCAGCAAGGCGACAACGAACACGCCGCGCACCACGCCGTCCTCGCGCTGGAGCGCTACCAGACGGCCGGTGCGACCCGGTTCGAAGCCACGGCCCTCAACCAGCTCGGCTGGATATCCGCCCTGCTCGGCAAGTTCGACGAAGCGCGCGCACACTGCGAAGCGGCCCTGGCCCTGCCCCTCCCCGAGGGCATCGTGCACGCGGAGACCCTCGACAGCCTCGGCTACATCCATGAACGCACCGGCAGGCTGACGGACGCGGTTTCCTGCTATCAGCGGTCCGTCGAGGTGTTCAGCGAGAAAGGCGACACCTACAACGTCGCCACCACCCTCATCCAGCTCGGCCGGGCCTTGGCGGCACTGGGGTCCGCCGAGGCCGCGGCCGTCTGGCGCCGGGCTCTCGAACTGTGCGAGATCCAGCAGCGCTCCAAAGAAGCGGATGAACTGCGTCAGCGACTAGCCGGATGGCCGGGGGAGTAGGCCGGTCCACCGCCCGGACATCGGTGGACCGGAGGTCGTGGCGCCAGTGATCGTGTCGCTGAGATCGCGAGGCAGCGGCCTTTCGAGGATGCCGGGCAGAACCGAACGTCCGGACTCGTCGACCACGTCGACGGTGGTCCAGTCGCCTCGGACTCGCTGGTCCGCGACCCTGACGGTGGATTCAGTCTGAGGAGCGGTGTCGAACAGCTGTTGCTCGGCGACGCCGAAGCGGGTGCTCACGAAGTTGCCCAGGTCGACGGGCAGGCAGGCTATCGCGGATCAGTTCTCTGAAGCCGCACGTTCAGCCGAACGCCGATGCCCCGGACGATCCGGCGCGAAAACCTGGGGAGGTGCCGGGGTCCGGTCACACGTCGACGTGCTGCGGACCCCGGCCGTTCACGGTCGCACGAGGACGTACCCGAGCGACCGGTCGATCGCCTGTCCCTCGCACCCCGGATCGAGTGACTCGAACAGCTCCCCGGCGCCGGTCACCCTGCACCGCAGCAGTTGCGCCGACTCGGCATCGGGTGGCGGCGATGACCAGATCGCACCAGTCCACTCCACGTGCTGCTTGCCCTCGCAGTCGTCCTGCACGGACAGGAACGTGTCCGTGCCGTCCTGGCACACGCGGAGGCCGACGGTTCCGGGCAGGTGTCCGGTGGCGATCACGCCCAGCGAGATGTCCGGGCGGTAGCTGGCGGGTACGCGGTGTGCACCTGAGCGGCGTTCGCCGAGGCCGTCGATGTCCCTGTACCTGGTGAGGTACTGGTACGCCTTCGCGTGCCCGAGAAGGCCTTCGTTCGTCTGCCCCTCGCAATCCGCGTGCCGTGAGGCGAACCGCTCTCCGTTGCGGGTCACCTTGCACCGGTGGATCGGTGTCGTCGCGACGTTCGCGGGCGGCACCGTGTAGACCAGTCCGATTTCGCCGTTGACGCGTTTCTGTTCGCAGGCCGGGTCGGTCGACGGGAACTCGTCCGCGCCGGACAGGCAGGAGTACAGCATCCGGGTGTCCGGCGCGCCCTGCTCCGCCGGGAAACCGAGCCCTGCCTCGAACCTCGCGCCGCGCACCGGTTCACCGAGGGTGAAGGTGTGCTCGCCGCCGTTGGCCACCCAGCGGGTGAACTGTCCGCTGTAGACCGTCGGGTGGGGCAGCGGTGGTGTCCTGGCGTCCTCCTTGATCTGGTCCTCGGTGCGCACACCGGTGTACGCGGTCACGTGGTCCACGCTGCCCTTGAGGAACCGGCCCGGTTTGCCCGCCAGTTTCGCGCGGCCGATCACCAGCGAACCGGGCACGTGCGTGAACCGCTTGTCCGGCGGGATCGGCGTGGACGCGGAGATCGCGCTGTTGACGTACAGCCGGATCTGCCGCTTGGCCTCGTCGTACACGCCGGTGAGCTGTGTCCACTCGCCGACGGCCGCTTCCTGCGCCGAGTCCGCGGCCACGGTGGCGGGCAGGTCGGCGTCCGCTGTGGACACACCGAAGGACCAGCGTTTGGTGTCCGAACGGTACCGCAGCGAGAACCCGGACGCCTTCGGGCCGTCCTGGCTCACGACTGTCTGCCAGTCGCCGGTGTCGCCGGTGATCCGGGCGTAGGCGCTGACGGTGAAGCTGTTGTCCGTGCGGACCGCCTGCTGCTGGGTGTCGAGGTACCCGGACGTCCCGTCCAGCGCGACGGATCCGGTACCGACCGCGGCCACCGGCGACCACGTCACGCCACCGGCGGGAGCCGCCACGCGGTTGTTGCCGGAGAAGTCCTTGCCGCCACCGTCAAGGGTCCACGCCCCTTCACCGGTGGTCGGTGCCGTGGCCAACGCGTGTACCTCCTTCTCCGACAACATCCTGCTGTAGAAGCGGACCTCGTCGACCGCGCCGTGGAAGAGGTCCGTGTACCTGCTCGCGTACCAGAGGCGTCCGATCTGGACGCCGCCGGTCGCGTTCCACGGCGTTGTCT
Source organism: Kibdelosporangium phytohabitans (assembly GCF_001302585.1). Classification (GTDB taxonomy): domain Bacteria; phylum Actinomycetota; class Actinomycetes; order Mycobacteriales; family Pseudonocardiaceae; genus Kibdelosporangium; species Kibdelosporangium phytohabitans. The sequence continues at coordinate 5,534,711 of NZ_CP012752.1, forward strand.
GCACGCCGGTTCTCGCCTGCTTGACGCCGTCGACATACAGCGAGACCGTGCCGGTGGCCTGGTCGAACACGCCAACGAGATGCGTCCAGCGGCCGACCACCACCGGCCTGTCCGCCTCGGCGAACCGGCGCGGCGAATCCGGGGCCTGTGTCGAGGGCAGCGCGAACACCCACTTGCGCGTGGCCGGGTCCATCTCCAGGAAGAATCCGCTGACCTGCGGGCCGTCCTGGCTCACCACCGCTTGCCAGCCGGTCGGCGTCGCATCGGTACGGACCCACGCGGCGACGGTGAACGTCGCGTCCGTCCGAACAGCGGGTTTGGTCGTGGCGACGTACCCGCTGCCGTTGAACACGACGGCGTCGTCCTGCCGCCCGGTGGTCCAGCTCGCCCCGGACGCGCTGAGCTTGCCGTGGTTGCCGTTGCCGGAGCTGTCGAACGCGTTGAGGTCGCCGTAGTAGCCGTTGAGCCGCCAGGCGTTGACCGGTGGCGTTCCGGCACCGGGCCGGAAGTGGTAAGGCTCGGACCGGTCGCTGATGTTGCCCGCTCGGTCCACGCTGCGCACGTACAGGTCGTAGTAGGTGTCGTCAGGAGGTGTGACCAGCGCTGTCGCCTTGCCGTCCGGTCCGGCCTCGACCCGGCGTTGGGGCTGGTCGTGCAGGTCGTACTCGTAGGCGACCACATCGGTGACACCGTTGGGTTCGAGCAGGAACCTGCCTGTCTGGCCCAGGCCACCGCCGACGCCGTCACGCGGGAAGTCCGGTGAGGACACCAACGGTGGCTTCGCCGGCCTGTCCGTGTCGATGGTCGCGTCACACCAGTTCGACCACGCACTGGTGTCGATCGTGTCGGTTGTCCTGGCACGCCAGGAGATCGTCTCGCCGTTCTTGAACGCCGTCGCCGGGATGGTGACCCCGAACGTGCTGCCGGAGGACTGGCTGAGCGTTGTCGTGCCGCCCTTGTGTGCGCCGTTCTTGACGTACCACTCGAACTCGACCTTGACGCCGCCGCCGTCCGGGTCGGTGGGGATCGCCTTCAGGGTCGGACCGGTCCGGGTGATGTACGACTGGTTCGGGACGACCTTGCACTCCTTGCCGTCGGTCGTCTTGTACAGCGGCGCGTTCGGGACCGTGTTGTAGGTGACCGAGAGCTTCACGTTGTTGGGGTCGAACTTCTTCCACCACAGGCTCGCGCCCGGGCCCTCGTCAGCTGCTATGAGAGCGACGGTCGTGGTGTTCGACGGCCCAAGGGGGTTCGCGGAGTTGCGTACCGCCTTCACCACGTCGAATCCCAGCCACTTGGCCGGACAGGAGGCGTCGTAGCCCGCGGCGACGTTGTGGCTGCCGAGCTGCTGCCCGATCCATGGCTGGTTGATCCAGGTGGTACCGGGGTGGATCGCCCCGGTCTCGTTGAGGATGACCGGCTTCGCCTTGCAGCTGGGCGCGTAGGTCTCCAGCGCGTTGAACTCGGCGCCCAGGATGTTCTTGCCGATCAGGCCGGCGGTGTCGAACTGGAAGAAACTGCGGGCCTGGACGACGGGGGACTCCCACGCGCTGTAGCCGACCTTGGCGATGTTGTCGCCGTCGCCGAACCAGTAGGCCTGCGACCGGAAGCGGTCCGGGACGCCGTACACCATCGCCCAGGCCGCGCGGCCCGCGCTCCAGTCCGGATCGATCTCCACCGGGTAGGTGGTGTCCGGCGCGGTGAGCAGCGACTGGTCCGGCACCACCGCGATCCGGTCACCGGCCAGTTCGACCGGCACCGCGGAGCGCTTTTTCGCCGTGCCGCTGTCCCACATCCGTGCCTGCCCGGCGCGGAACACCACCCCGCCGGACGCGTCCGCGGCCTCGACCGTGCTCTCCGAGGTGCGGCGGACCGACACCCCGCCCGACCGGATGCCGAACGAGAGCTTGGCCAGTTCCGGGTTCCCCGCGGCCCTGCGGTCCTTGACCACGAGCACCTTCGCGAAGCCCTGCGGCACTGCGCGCAGCTTCAGGTCGACGCCTGGGAGCACGTCCCGGTACAGCGCCGTGTCCTTGGCCAGCTCCGGCTTGGGCAGCGGCCGCGGCCAGGTCATCTCGACGTACTTGTCGCCCTCCGCGATCCGCACCATCGCGCCCGATCCGCCGGGGGAGAAGGACGTTTCCACGGCACCGGCGGCCTGGACGACGCCGGAACCGCTGAATCGCAACGAAGTGTCGATCGGTGCCCACTTGCCGTCCTTGCGGCCGCGGACCGGCACGACGTGTTGTTCCATGGTCGTCGTGCCGTCCGGGTTGACGAAAGCCTGCCCGGTCGCCGTGGTCCGTCCGGGCAGCTCGACCCGTTGCCCTGTTGCCTTCGCCCGTGCGAGCGGGCTCTGGTCCACCGGTGCCGCCTGGGCGACACCGGTACCCGTGACCACCAGTCCGAGCACCGTTTGGGCCGCGACCAGCCCCAGAACCGCGATCCGTCTTCTCATCTGCCACCCCAGAAGTAACCCGAAACCGAGTTGCTGACCTCCAGAGCGGGCCCTGAGAAGTTCAGAGTGCCGACACTGGCGCCGAAACTGATCTTGCCGCTGTCGCTCTTGCCGACGCTGGCGTCGAATCCGTAGTAGGGAACGGGAACCGACCCGCCGGAATCCTTGCCGCCGAGGTCCGAGATGTTGCCTTCGGACATCTTCACGCCCGCACTGGCACCCGGGACGATGCCGCCCGGACCGTAGACCCGCTTGGTACCGGCCGACCACCCGACACCGCCCTGAGTGTCGACGGCTACGCACGCCTCGGCTGCGAAGGTCGCCGCACTGGCACCGAGGCACACGGAGAACGCCACATCAGCGCTCTTGGGGCGGTTCTTGTTCAGCCAGTCGTTGTGGACCCGCGCCTGGCTTCTGATCGTGTTGTGAGAGGTGCACGTCCGGGCACTCTTGTCCCTGCCCGGGTCGGTGCAGTCGTCCATCTCGGCGAGTTGTTGCATCATGCTCATGGCCCGCTTGTCCGTCCAGTTGACCCGGTCGAACAGGTCATACGGGCTCATGCCGACCGGATACGGCTTGTTCTTCCGCTTGTTCCAGTAGATCGGTGTCAGGATGCCCTTGCGGGCGCCGGGCTTCTGTCCGTAACCGACTCGTGCCGCCTTGGAGACGCGCTTGACCTGCTGCGGCGTGTAGCGGCCGCTGGGCACCTTGACGTCCAGCACCGGGTCGAAACCGCAGTCTCCCCAGTACACGACGCAGTAGCCGGGCTTGTCCTGAGGTGCCTCACCCGTCGCGTCGTTGAGCGTCGCCGGGTTGTTCACCGCGTAGGAGTACGCGTTCAGCTGCTGCGGAGTGTCCTGTCCCAGGACCGGATCCACCGACACGAACGTTCCGGTCGCGGGATCGTAGTCCCGGACACCGAGCCTGGTCAGTCCGGTCGCCGCATCGGTTGAACCGCTGACGAACCCGCGCTCACCCGGCCAGTTCACCTGTGCCGTGCCCCGGGGCAGGCCGAACGGGTCGAACCTGCGCTTGGCGGCTTGCAGCGTGGCCGCGTCCACCGTGAGGTTGGCTGTTCCCTGCCGGTCGTTCATCAGGTACGTGACGGTGTTCTTGCCGGTACGCGCCGCGACCGGTTCGCCGCCGTGCAGGTAGTAGCGGGTGGCGGTGACCTTCTTGGTTGCCTTGTCCAGCTTGAGCTCACCGCTGGCCAGGTACAGCGTGGTGCTGTTGTCCTGCTTGGCAACCAGCCGCTCGTTGTCGAGCGTGTTGACGTAGGTGGTCTTCAGACCGTTGACCGTGGCCGAGGCGAGCTGGCCTTCGGAGTCCCACTCGTAGCTCTGACCGCCGGGCTTGGTCTCGGTGTTGCCCATCCGGTCGTAGGAGTAGTCGCCGGACGCCGCGATCCGCTGCGGACCGGACGACGTCACCGACTGCGGCGCGTGCGGACGCGGCTGCCCCACGGCCGGATACGCCGTGGTCGTCCTGGTGTCGGCGCCGCCGCTGAGGCCGTGCTGGACCAGGGACTTGCGACGGCCCACCGCGTCGTACTCGTAGGTGTTCCAGTACGGCGCCGCTCCGCCGACCGCCGTGCCGACGGCTGCGCAGTCCTGTGTGGAGGTCCACGCGTCGGTCAGCCTGCGCAGCCCGTCGTAGGTGTAGCACTGCCGGTCCGCTCCGGAGATCGTGGAGTCGACCTGGGTGACGTTGCCGTTCGGGTCGTAGCGGTAGGCGACCCGGTCGACCTGGCTGACCGCGTCTTCCCGCTCGGTCAGCGACTGCTGGAGCCGCCGGGTTCCCTCCTCGAAGTTCTTGGTCAGCCACACCCGCTTGTTGCCGGTGCCGAGCTGCAACTGGGTGAGCTCGTTGAGGGCGGTGTACGCGCTGTTGGCGACGTACGTGCCCGCCCCGCTGGTGGTGCTGGTCGGCAAGCCCAGGTCGCTGTAGCCGTAGAGGACGGTCTCGGCCTCCAGGTCGCCGATCTTCGGCAGCGTGACCGAGCCGGTGCTGCCCTCCGGCAGGTACGTGGTGGACGTCTTGAACGTGGTCGGCAGTGCCTGGCCCTCGATCGGCGGGATCACCAGTTCGACCTGGGTCGGCCGTGACGCCGCGTCGAACGCGGTGGTGCGCTTGACGTACGCGTCCGTGCCGACGTACCGCGTGGTCGCGTCCAGCTCGCCGTCCTTGATCTTGTCGTAGCTCCACTCACCGAGCTTGCGGCCGGTCGTGCTGCCCTCGCGTGTCTCGTACTTGCGACCGAGGTCGTCGTAGAGGTTCACGGTGATCCTGCCGCGCGCGTCAGTCGTTTTGACCAACCGGTCCATCGTGTCGTAGGCCATGGCCGTCTCGCCCTTGTCCGGGTCGTTCGCCCGGATCAGGTTGCCCGCCACGTCGTAGGAGTGCGACCAGACGTTGCCGATCGCGTCGGTGATGGTCGCGAGCTTGCCCGCCTTGGTGTAGGTGCGCTTCGTGGCGTTGGACGGGCCGTTGGTGTCCCTGGTGGTGTACTCGCGCAGCTCGGTCTGCTGGCCCTTGGCGTCGGAGTACGTCCTGGTCGGTGTCCCGCCTGCCGGTGGGATCACGGTGATGTGGTTGCCGCCGTAGGTGGTCAGCGTCGACCACTGTGGCGTGTTGTTCTTCTCGAAGATCTCCTCGACCGGGCGGCCGGCGCCGTCGAAGCGGGTCACCGTCTGCGCCGGGATCTTGGCGTCGTCCGGTGAGAACAACGAGTCGGCCGGACCGGACTGGTCGTTGAAGTACGCGGCGTTCTTGCGCTCCACCAGCCCACGGGTGTCGTAGAAGATGTCGGTGAGCTTGCGGCCGCCCTGCGGGCTCGGTTCCTGGGTCTGGCGTTCACGCAGGAAGCCGTCGAACAACGCGTAGCTGGTGACGTAGTTGCCGTTCGGCTTGAGCTGTTCGGTCCGCACCGACGGTGCCTTGTCCGGCGTCACGGTGTACGCGAACCTTGCCGTCGCGCCCCAGCCGTCGTCCTTGGACCGGCCCGGTGCCCACACCTGCTGGGTACGGCCGAGTCCGTCGTACTGGGTGTCGGTGCGTTCCTTGTTGGGGCCTTCGACCCTGGTCGGCAGGTTCCACGCCGGGTTGAGCTGGGTGACTGTCGTGTGCTCGAGCGCGTTGGTCTCGGTGATGCTCGTGGCCAGCCCGACGTCCGGGGTGTACTTGGTCGTGGACTTCTTGTCCGCCGCGTCGACCAGTTCCACCACGCGCCCGTAACGGTCGTGGCTCGATCGGGCCGTGGGGACGAAGTCCGTCGCCGTGCCGTAGGACACGCGCTTCTCGACCTTGGTGGCGTTGCCCGCCTCGGGTTCGGCGTGCAACGCCTTGCCGTCGTAGTACGTCCTGGTGTCGCTGATCGCGTCACGCGGGAACACCGGGTTCGTCGAGCACTTGACGCCCACCGTTTCCTCGCGGCTGACCAGCGACAACTGCCAGGTGCCGAGTTTGCGGGCGTAGGAGGTGTGCGTGCACCTGTCGTCGTCCGGGTTGCCGAGGTCACCGAGGTCGTTGACGTCCTTGGGGAAGCCGTACTCGTCGTAGGTCGTGGACGACTCGGTCTTGCGCTGCGGGCCTTCGGCGAGCGTGGTCCTGGTGGCGACTGTCTCCGGCTTGACCATCACGGCCCTGAGGTCACCCTGCACCGCTGACGGCTGGAAGACCTTCGGAGTGGTCACGGTCGCGCTGAGCTCGGCGCCGTCCAGCTTCTGGTACGCGATCTCCTCACGCAGGAAGCCCGCCAGCGGCTCGACGTCGTCACGTCCGGCGATCTGAACTGACCTGGTGCCGCCGGTCCCGACCTTGTCGCCGTGCATGCCGCGGAAGTAGTGGTACCGCGTGGCGGACTCGGTCGGGTTGCCCGGGTTCCTCGGGTCGCCCTGACGCACGCGCACGGACTTGTATCCGCGCCACTGCGACCACGACCGGTACTTCGCGTCGACGATCGGGTCGTTGTTGTACGCCCAGGCGCCGCCGTCCTCGTAGTCGTAGCTGGTGAACTGGGTCGGCGCGCCACCGACGCGGTCGATCTGGGCGATGGACTCGACCACGTACTTGTGGAACCAGTCGTCGACGGGGGAGACCTTGTCCGGCGCCCACCGCACCGGGAAGCACAGTTTCGTGTTGGTGTCCGGAGCGGGCGTCGCGCCCGCGGCGCACTCGGGCTTGCGGTAGTTGATGTCGATCTGCCCACCGGACTCGGTGAGGATGTACTTGATCCGGTGCTTGTTGCCGAGCGGCAGGCCGTCCGGCGCGCTGTTGACGCGGTTGGTCTTGGTGTTCGGGTCGAGGATGAACGTCACCGGTGACGCCTTGGCGACTGTGCCGACCAGGCCCTCGTGCCCGATGCTGTCCAGCCACAACGCGGGGTCCTGCCCGTCGCCGGGCAGCGGGTAGCTGTGGTTGAGCGACCACCGCTCCACCGGTTTGTAGCCGGAACCGTCGCGGATCTGGGTGGTCACCGACGCGAGGCGCTGGGTGGTGAAGAACGCGGGCGAGTTCCGGTCACCGCAGGTCGCCGTGTCGCACTGGCGGTCCCACGGGACATCCGGCCAGGAGTCCTTGGTCCGCTTGCCGCAGTCCTTGCCCGGCAGACAGCGGTCGTTGGGCTGGAAGACCACCTGCGCGGGCGCGGGGGAGCCGTCACCGGCGCGGGTGCCGTAGTCGATCCGCAGCAGCGAGCCGCCCCGCGTGTACGGCGCGGCGGACTTGCCGAGGTTGCGGGCGTACTTGTTGGCTTCCTTGGCATAGGTGTAGATCATCGTGTTGCCGTGCGTGTCCACGACGTAGTCCAGGTTCCAGCGGTAGGCCTGGTCGCAGAAGGACGCGTCGAACGTGTCCTTGCGGCACGGCTCGTCCTTGTGGTTGCCCGCGACCGGCACGGTCCACGCCGAGTTCGTGTCCGGGCGGCCGTCCGGGATCTTGTTGCGCCCGAAGAAGTACTGCGTCCCGTCGGTGGTGGTGAGCTTCCAGTGCTCACCGTTGTCGTCGCCGTTGTCCACGCCGGTGAGCAGTTCCAGCTTGCTGCCGTCGTCGTTCTTCAGCCGCCACTGGTTCGTGGTGCCGACGCGGACCAGCTGGCCGGACTGGCTGCCCATGGACAGCGTGGCGTTGTCGTTGAACCAGCACTGGTCACCGGTCTTGACGGTGTTGTTGCCGTCCTTCATGTCGTCGAGACAGCCCTTGTAGCGGCGCTCGATGAACCCGGCGGCGTAGTTCCAGCCCTCGCCCAGCCAGGACGTCTGGTTGTTCGCCGTGGGGACGCGGCCGTCGACTGATCCCGAGTCGTAGCCGAGGCCGACCTGGGGCTCGAGGCCGCCCGGCGCGGGCGGGACCCGCATCGGGTAGCTCCAGGAGAAGGAGCCGGTCTGCTGGGAGACTTTCCACTGGCCGGACTCCGCCAGCGACGTCGCGGTGTAGGTGCCCGACGCCCCTTCCGGGGCCGCTGTCACCGCGAAGACCGTGTCCGCCGAGCCGATCTCGACCTGGCCGGTGAGCCTGCCCGCTTTCGTGTCGTTGTGCTGCGGGAGGACGTCCGGCGAACCCGGGCGCACCAGCCGCAACCGCGACGCCCAGTCACCACCGTAGGCGCCGCGGAAGCCGTTGTAGTCCACCGAGAGCGACACCGCACCGGTGCTCTTGTCAGTCCTGGCCGCCTTGACCAGCAGACCGGCGATCCCGGCCTTGGCCGACTCGGCCTGGTCCATGACCTGGACACGCACCGCGCCCGTGCCCGCCACGAACACCGGCGAGACACCCGCCTGCGTGGCCTTCGCCTGCGTCAGGGACAACTCGGCACCGGTAGCCGACGGCCACACGGGCGCAGGCGCGCCCTGGAACGCCACGGCGGTGTTGGCGGGCGGAGGTTTGACGGCGACGGTGGTACCCGGTACCGGCGGCACCTTCTGCGGATCGGCGACCTTCACCGCTGCCGACGAGGGCAGGGGTAAGGCGACCACGAGTGCCGCGACCAGCGCGGTACTCAGGACTACAGCTCGCATGACGTCTCCCGGCGGGCCTGAATCGACACGGACTGTCCACTATGGAAGTAACGCGGGGCGGGACCCCGAAGGCGGTTCGGGGTCCCGCCGGAGATCAGGACGCCGGGTGCGCGATCCTGGCGATGATCCAGCTCTGGTGCTCGCCGCCGATGCCGTCCCACAGCTGAACGGTGCTACCGGCGCCGTGGTTGTGGACGTCCCAGACAAGGCCGGGGTGCGCCGCACTCTTGATCAGCCTCGCGAACGGATGGCTCGTCGCCGGGTCGTCGACGATGTTCCACCGCTGGCTGGCGGCACCGGTGCACGGCTGGACCTCCAGCGCGCCACCCCTGCCCGCCCTGCCGTCGACGCAGAGGTTGCTCGCGGTTCGGATCTCGGAGTTCCCGGCGTCGGCGTAGTAGACCGTGCGGAAGGAGTTGTCGTCGACCGTGCACGCCCCGACCTGCACATCCGCGGCCGGCGTGTTCGCGACCGCGTGCACGCACCTGGAGTCGTCGCGTGACATGATCGTCCTGCCCGCGGGGTCCGCCGCGTTCGCCATGCCCGCGGTCATCACCAGCGCTGCCGCCCCCAGCGCCACCCCTGCGACGATTCCGGAAAGCCTCTGTCTCACGTGTTGCCCCTCCGTCGGATCCAGTTGTCGGACCGGAACCATCCCGGATGGGCATTTCGCGGCGTTGGCGCGGTTATTTCACGAGGCGCGCCACGGCGAAAGAGGGCCACCTGGTCGCACGGTCCTTTATGGTCTCTTCGATCCCGGACGCCGAAGCGCCCGCCGACCGTGCCCTTGGCCGGATCGGCGGGCACCGGGTGGTTCGGATAACTGGTTGATCAGTCTGACGAGGCCGTGGCACGCTGCCGTTTCGTGTCATCCCAACCGGTGGGCGGCGTGCTCCTCGGGATCGTTGCTACCTGGAGGAGCTGTCATTGACCGTCGAAACAGCCCCGACCATCGACGCAGCGCTGGCGAGGCGGCTGGTCGACACGCAGTTCCCGCAGTGGGCCGGGTTGCCGCTGGTTCTGCACGCCCCGGCTGGCTCGGATCATGTGATCTACCGGCTGGGTGAGCAGCTGTCCGTTCGGTTGCCTCGCCATGCCGGTGCGATCAAGCAGGCGAGGAAGGAAGCCGAGTGGTTGCCCCGGCTTGCCCCGCACCTGCCTCTCGCCGTCCCCGAACTGGTGGGGGTCGGAGAAGCGGACTTCGGCTATCCGTGGCCGTGGGCGGTGTCGCGCTGGCTGGACGGTGAGGTCGCGACCGTCGACGCCCTCTCCGGTTCGCACGAGGCCGCCGGTGCGCTGGCCGAGTTCCTGACCGCACTGCACCGGTTCGACGCCGCAACGACCGAGGACCTCACCGGCCAGCCGCTGGCCGCACGGGACACGGCGACGCGGTCGGCCATCACGGAAGTCGGTGACGCGTTCGACACCGCGGCGATGACCGAGCTGTGGGACGCGGCCCTCGCCGCCCCCGAATGGGACCGTCCCCCGGTGTGGTTCCACGGCGATTTCCACACCGGCAACCTCTTGGCGACCAACGGCCGTCTCAGCGCTGTCATCGACTTCGGTGAACTCGGTGTGGGTGATCCGGCGTGCGACCTGATCATCGCCTACACCCTCATGTCTGCCGAGACGCGTGCCACCTTCCGCGCCACGCTCGATGTGGACGATGCCACCTGGACTCGCGGTCGCGGCTGGGCCCTGGCCACCGGTCTGAACGCCTATGTCTGCTACGCCGACGTCAACCCCCGCGTCGCCGCACAGACCACCCGCCAGATCACCCAGGCCCTCGCCGACGGAGATCCCGGCCACCGTTCTACTTCTCGGTAGTGCTGCCCCCTTGCTGGGGTGACGCGGCGAAAATGGATGGAGACCGGCGGGAGTGACCCTGCAGGATGGCCGCGTGCAATCACGTAACGCTCTCGTCACCGCTGTCGCCGGGGACAACCTCAGCGGAGGGCCACATGGCTGACCCGCAGCATCTTGTCGCGCCGACCTACGCGATCCGCGAGGCACACGACGACGACTGGCCACAGATATGGTCGATCATCCGTGACGTCATCACCGAACAGCAGACCATCGCCTACGACCCCGGCATGAGCGAACACGACGCCAAGCAGATGTGGCTGTTGCCCGCGCCGGCGAGAGTGGTTGTGGCCGCCGACGGGCACCGGGTGGCCGGTACCGCGAACATGTACGCCAATCGGCCAGGTCCCGGAAGCCACATCGCTTCCGGCACCCTGATGGTCGCCGAACAGGCACGCGGCACAGGCGTGGGACGAGCCCTCACCACCGACATGATCGACTGGGCCCGGCGAGACGGATTCGCGGCCATCCAGTTCAACGCCGTCGTCGAGACGAACACGGCCGCCGTGCGCCTCTACGAGAGTCTCGGATTCGTCACACTCGGCACGGCTCCTGGAGCATTCCGCCACCCCACGCGGGGAGCCGTCGGCCTCCGCATCATGTGGCTGGATCTGTGACAAAGCCGTCCGCTCGCCGATTGCCCGGCCGCGATCGAGGTCCTGCATAGTTCAAGATCAACTTCTGGCCGCGGTTCGGCAGACCGGCAGATAGCACTGAACTGCCGCTGACCAGGGAAGGTCGGGGTTCTCACTTTCATGTGCGGGTCGAGAAGACGATCTCTACCTTGGGGGCCATGACGGAGAAGACGATTCCCAGGCTGATGGCCCAGTCGATCGAGCCGGTGGCCGGCTTCTACACCGCGTTGGGGTTCGAGATCACGTTCCGGCAGACGGCGCCCTACCAGTTTCTGAGCGTGAAGCGCGGGGGCATCGAGCTGAACTTCTACGGTGACAAGAAGTTCGATCCGGCGTCCTCCACGCATGGTTGCCTGGTCGACACCGACGACGTCGACTACCTGTACGCGGCCTTCACCGAAGGGCTGCGGGAGACCTTCGGGTCAGTGCCCACCCAGGGACTGCCTCGGGTGGGTGCGTTGAAGGACATGAGTTACGGGTCGCGACAGTTCCTGGTGACCGACCCCGGTGGGAACACGATCCAGATCGCCCAGCCGATCAGCGAGAACCAGCGGCACCGGCCGTTGCCGAAGGCGACGTTCGACCGCGCGATCCACATGGGCTCGCTGTTCGTGGACTCCAAACAGGACCTGGAGCTGGCGGTGAAGGTTCTCGACCGGGCACTGCACCGGACCGACGAGGAGCCGACCGCGGTCCAGCTCGTGAAGCTGCTCGTCCTCCGGGCCGAGGTGGCGGCCCGCCAAGGTGAACCGGCCCTGGCCCGGGAAATGCTGGACCGCGTCAAAGCCGCCGGGGTTGGCGGACCGGAACTGGCTGACGACCTCCGGCGGGCCGCGGAACTCGAAGCCGGGCTGTGAGCGCAATCAGTCTCAACGCCGGCCCGCCGTGGTCGTCGTCCTGACGCACTCAAGCTGGCATGAGCGCGCAATGCTCGACGGATCTGGGGGACGATGCCAGCATGGAACGCTTCCAGGACGACGACGCGGGCTACGAGCGGTGGCTGGCTGCTCATCCGGACCTGTTCGTGCTCAACACCGCCCGTCGACCCGCGCCGAACTACCTGATGCTCCATCGGGCCACCTGTCGCACGATCGCCGGTACTCCCGCCCGCGGCACTCGGTGGACCGGCGAATACATCAAGTTCTGCGGCCAGCGGACTGAGCTGGAGAAGTTCAGCCAGGCCCGTGTCGGCGGCACGGCCTTCCCCTGCCGCCTCTGCCTGTGACCTGCTCCTGCTGGGGCAGGCACAGGCAGAGTTCCGGACAGTTGGGCGGCTACGGAATCTGCCGATGAGCGCCGGGCGCTGCTGATGTGCGCTCGTTCGACCGGAGTCTGGGCGTCGCCGTGAAGTACACCGTCTCGATCGAGATCGCCCTGCCGCGGGAGAAAGTGGCTCAGTTGCTCGCGGACCCGGCGCATCTGCCGATGTGGCTGCGGGGCGTGGTGCTGCACGAGCCGCTGAGTGGCGTACACGGGCAGGTCGGCACGCAGTGGCTGATCGTCTACAGCGCCGAACCCGGCAGTCCCGACCACGCCGCCATGCTGACACTGGTCTCCGCACGCACCGGTGACCATCGAGATTGAACGCTCATCGGCTTCGACGGACACCGTGGCCGGGGTGGTGGCTCAAGAGGGGTTTGCCCAGCTCAAACGCAGGGAGAACGACGGCAACGCGCTCAACGCGGCATGGCAGGACGTTCAACGTGGACCACCGCACGCCAGATGGGATCCTATGCGGGGACGTTGCCACCGGTTGAGTGCCCGAACTTGAAGTCGGTCTGTGGCAGGGCCGGCAGGCACATCGCACGCTCCTGGCTCCGAAGTGGACAGCGACCTTGCACGGGGTGCTCCCTCGGCCAGTCCTCGTCGGTCGCGAACAGGCCTGGAAGAACACGACGCCTCGGTGGACACCGCAAGCAACATGTTGACGTCCCCCGACGCCGACGCCATCGACACGTCGTCGGCGTTCGCAGCCACGCGGCCGGCGTGCGCTATCGGCACCGCGGCGGCGATCTCGCGACGCATGATCTCCAGCAGCCGCGGCTCGACAACCAGTCCCAGCGGACCAGGTACTTCCACGCGGTCGCCGGGTTCGCCAGCACTCGGAACTCCCGGTTCATCAGCTCGTCGACGGCTTGCCGGTTCCACAGCCAGTGCGGCATGCCGTGCTTGTCCGGCGTGCCGTCCACAATGGTCGCGTCCTGCTGTGCTGGCGACAGACCGCCGGACCGGACCGGTTCACTCGTGGACGACGTCGAGGACGGCTTTGCCGAGCACTCGTCGGGACAGCAGCATGTCGGCGGCTTCGGCCGCCCGCTGCCAGGGGCCGCGCCACCCCGTCTGCGGGTCGAGCTGTCCCCGGCACAGCAGGCCGACGAGGTGGTCGAGGTCGGTGCCGAACGGGGTGGAGACGACGAACGGCGCCACCGCGCGGCCGCCGCCACGCAGTCGCTCGGCCTCGAAGTCGATGGTCGTCGACGCCCCGGACGCCTTGCCGATGCTCAGGGCCCGGCCACCGGGCTCGACGAGGGCGAAGGCCTGGGTGAGCTGGCTGCCGCCACCGTTGTCGAGCACCCCGAAGACCGGTTTCGTGATGTCCGAGAGGTCGGTGACCACCTGTGCAGCCCCGAGTTCGGTCAGCTGTTCGGCGCGAGCAGGGTTGCCGACCGACGCGACGACCTCCGCGCCGGCTCGTGCCGCGAGCTGGACGGCGAACCCGCCCACGCCGCCGGACGCGCCGGTCACGAGGACCCGCCGGCCGATGACCGGGCCGGGTCCGCGCAGCGCCTGAAGCGCGGTGACCCCCGCGACGGGCAGGGTGCTGGCCGCATCCACGCCGTCCGGCACGACCGCGAGGTTCGCGGTGTCGACCGCACGCAGTTCGGCCCAGCCGTGCCGCCAGCCGAAGGTCGTGACCGCGACACCAGGCGCCGGCCCGGAGCCGCCGGCCGCGGCTCGGACCACGACGCCCGCCGCGTCCCAGCCCGGGCCGCGCCCGGCTGGCCGCGCGCGGGTAGGTGGGCGAGCTCGCCGAAGTTGAGCGAGACCGCGTGCATCTCGATCAGCGCCTCCGAGTCGCGGGGCACGGGTTCGACGACCTTGGCCATGCGCAGCCCGCGCGGCGCATTGACGTCGTACACCAGAGCACGCATCAGTTTCCCTTCCGGTCAGCGGGGTAGGTCGGCGTGACGTTCCAGGAACGTGGCCACGTCCGCCGGGTCGTCGAGGGGCAGCGGGTAGACCACCAGCCGGTCGACACCGAGGTCGGCGTAGCGGCGGGCCGCGTCCGCGTCCACCGTCACCGGGTTGAGCTGCATGTAGGTGATCTCCAGGCGGCCGAGCTCCGGCGGCCGCTCGACCTCGGCGGCAGCCCGGCGCAGGCCAGCGAGGTGCGCGACCAGCTCGTCCTGGGTGCCGTTGCCGAACCAGCCGTGACCACGCGCGACGGCCCGACGGAAGGCGGCGGGGCTATGGCCGCCCACGATGATCCGGGGACCACCCGGCCGCGCCGGGCGTGGGTGCGCGTCGACATCTGCGAACGCCACGTATCGGCCGCGGTAGGCAGGGGCCTGTTGGGTCCACAACGCGGCCATCGCGTCCAGGTACTCGTCGGTCCGCCGTCCCCGCCCCGCCATGTCGACCCCGACCGCTGTCATCTCCGGTTCGAGGTAGCCCGCGCCAACCCCGAGCAGCAACCGGCCCTCGCTCAGTATGTCCAAGCTGGCGGCCTGCTTGGCGAGCACGACCGGATTGCGCTGGGGCAGGATCAGGATCCCCGTGCCCAGCTCGATCGTCGTAGTGACGGCGGCGACGTAGGCGAGGTGCACCAACGGATCCAGGATCGGATCGGTGGGCGCCATTGGTGAGTCCGCCGTGCGGGGACTGGGCAGCACCACGTGCTCACCCACCCACCACGACGCGTACCCCAACGCCTCGGCTCGGCGCGCCAGCAGCCGCGTCTGGGCCGGACCCAGCGTCGCCTTCGCGTTGAGCCCCTGCACTCCCAGTTCCACCTTCGGACCTCCGGTCGTCGTCTGCGACCCAATCCTGTGGGCCGTGCCCGGGCCTCGTCCAAGACCTGCTGTTATAGCCTTTGGTTATGGACGCTCACCTACGCGATCTCCGGTACTTCGTCGCGGTCGCGGAAGAGCTCAGCTTCACGAAAGCGGCAAGCGAGCGGTTGTTCATCTCCCAACCCGCGCTGAGCAAGCAGATCCGGCAGTTGGAGGCCGGCCTGCGGGTCAAGCTCCTCACCCGCGACCGGCGCACGGTGACACTGACCAAGGCCGGGGAAGTCATGCTGTCGCAGGCCCGGCTCGTCCTCGCGCAGTGGGAACGCACCCAGTGCGCGGTCGCCGAAGCTGCCGCCGCCGGCGACACCACGCTGACCGTGGGGTTCCAGACCAGGATCGGTCGCGGGCTCATCCCGGCAGTCACCACGCGAATGGCGCACGTGCTACCGGAGTGGACACTGCTGTTCCGCCAGGTGTCCTGGCGCGACCCGACAGCAGGGCTCAGCGACGCCGAAGTCGACGTCGCGATCGCGTGGCTTCCCGTGCCGGACGACGGCCAGCTGGACTGGCGAGTGGTCGCGACCGAACAACGGTGGGTGGCACTGCCCGCCGGACACCGGCTCGAGGCGCGGCCCACCGTCACCCTCGCGGAGCTGGAAGGCGAGCCGTTCATCGCACTCCCCGCCGCGGCCGGCCCACTTCGCGGCTTCTGGCTGGCCGCCGACGAACGCACGACCGAACCCCGGATCGCCGCCGAGGCGGCTACCGCGGAGGAGACGTTCGAAGCGGTGGCCGCCGGACTCGGTGTGGCGTTGCTGGCCGCCGGCAACGCGGAGATCTACCGCCGCGACGACGTGATCTGCCGCCCGGTCACCGACATCCCACCCAGCGAACTCGCGGTCGTCTGGCGCCGCCACGACGGCAGACGAGCCGTTCGCGTCTTCGTCGACGCGTGCCACCGGTGCCTGTGCGCGCCCTGAACAACCAGGAAGCGAAATAGGCCGGATCGGTTGACAGAACGGGCTTATGCTGCCGCCGCTCAGCCCTCGCCGAGCGCTCTACTGTGGACGTGAGCGCCTCGAACGGCCCGAGTGAACGTGCCCACTTGGTGAGACGTCCGGAAGCGCTGGAACGGCAACTGCGCCCCATCGCCGACAACCTCACCGGACACGTCATTCCGGACTGCGGCCACATCCCCCTGGACCGGCCCCGCGAACTACTCAACCTCCTGGTGCCCCTCCTCGCCGCCGATCAACCCGCCGGATCACGCGATCACCCACCCTCGCCGTGACCACTCCCTCGTCGGCATGAGCGAGCACCGGTGACCTGTCGATCGACTCGATCAAACGGACCGAGATCATCGGAGCGGCGCGTGGATTGAGGAGTATCTTGAGCAGGTTCGGGGATCGAACGTGTCGATCCGCCGCGGTCCCGGGTCGTTGGACTGCTCGACTCCGGTCAGCGCCTCGATGCGCTTCGGCTCGTGCGGGCGTGCGCGCCTGATCTTGGAGTGTCAGGGGCGAAGGAGTACGTCGAAGCTGTCGCAGCCGGTGCGCCGGTTCCCAAGCACATACGGTCGCGCTTACCCCAACCACCGGGCGGGCGCACGGTGTGCTGGTGTTTGTCGGGCCCGAATCCCGGGCGGGGTGTGTGACCACTGGCTCACGAGCCAGTGGCGAAGGGACCAGGTTCGTTTCAGCGGCATGAGAGTGCGGTGCCGCGGACTACGGAATGTCGTTGTGGATGTGGGCCGGCTGGGTCATGATCGCGCCGTGGAACTCGACTGGGGCTACTTTCGTCAGCTGTACGGAGGCTTGCTCGATCACGACGACGGCCTCGGTGGGCCTCGGGCGTACCTGAGCGGTCAGCGGTCGACGGTGGCTGACCACTTGGCCGAGTTGGAGCCGCTGCGCAAACGGGAACGAATACCTGCCGGTGGCTACACCGCGAACGACGAGCAATTGTGGCGCATCATGAAACTGTACGGTCTCAGCCGGGTCAGCGACTATTTGATCGAACGGTCCTGCACGCACCCCGGGTTCGGTGTCACCGCAGGACGTGCCGTTGGCAAGGGCGGCGTCGCCAATGGGCCGGAGTCCGAGGTGCACACCGAGTTCTTCTCCGGCGTCGGGCTGACCCCGTTCGACCACGCTGAGGCGTTCTCTCCCTTCCACCATGAGGTCTTCGCCGTGGTCCAGGACCCGTCCGCGACGAGCGTGACCGTGGAGGAGGTGTTGTGGCCCGGCTTGTGGTTCGGCGACCTGCTGTTCAGCCGTGCCGGCGTACGGGTCCGGGCGCCGCAGCACCTCCTCGACGCCACGGCGGCCACGACCTCGACGCTCTATTTCACCTTCCGCCGCCAGCCGCGACCGACCGATGACTTGTCGCACGGCTGGGGTTCGAATTCCCAGTGGCGAACATGTTTTCCCCGGTTCTACTCGGACGAGGAGGGCCTGCACTTCAACTGGGATGGCGAGGTGGACATCGCCGTCGATCCTCCGGCGCCGCGCGCCGGTTGGTCCGAGGAGGCTGTGGAGCCGCTGGACCAGCGCCGGGAACTGTTGCTGCACCGCTGTTTCGTCCGCGATCCGCTACCGGCCGACGAGCACGACCGGGACCCTTACAGCGACCGGCTCAGCCTTGTCGCCGCAGAGTGGCCGCTACGTCCGGAGTCCATCGTGCGCGTGCGGTGGGCCAAGTAGGACGGCCACTGTCCCGGCTGGACACACGTGATGCTCGACTGTCCGCGACTCGGCATGACAGGACGCCCCAGGCGGAGAGTGATTCCGGCGAGATGGCGGTATGAAACATGATCCGCGCCAGCGCCCAGGAACGACGGCGACTTCTCACTGACGCCGGAATCCCGTTGGACAGCGATCTCGGCGAAGCCGGGCGGAAAGCCGGCGTGGACGACATCCTCGACGCCGCCATCTGCGCCTGGACAGCACAACGCTTCGCGCGAGGCCATGCGCGATCCTTTGCCTGACCCGCCCCAGGTGTTCTCTGACGGCCTGTCGTGCGCTATCTGGAAGTAGCAGGACCAGCGGCATGAGTGTGTCTTGGCGCGGTGTCTGGCGTTGCGTGAGGTTCTGCGTCGTGGCGATAGACCATGTGAGTCACGCCGATCCCCTCAATGATTTCTGGCGGGCCGAAGCCAATCGGCGCTGTGCCGTCAAGCCCGGTCAGCACGGGTGTGCCGGCACCGAGAACCACCGGCACCGAGAACCACCGGCACGATGTCCATCCGCAGCTCGTCGAGCTGGCCGGCGCTCAGCGCGTCGGCCACGGTGCCGCCGGGGCCGACACCGACGTCACGATGCCCTGCCACCTCACAGGCCTGTGCGATCGCGTTCTCCACGCCGTCACTGACGAACGTGAACGGCGCCGTTGTGGCCGCCCAACCGGCTGGCGGTGGGCGGTGGGTGACGACGAACACCGGCACGGTCGAACCCTGTCTGGCCAGGCCCGGAGATGTATCCGTCCAGCGAGACCGACGCCTGTGTGAAGACCTTTCCCATGGCGCCCCCAGAGCGCTCGCGATCTTGACAACGCGGACTCCAGCACCTATAAAACCATCAGGTTATAGAACCGGAGGGTTATCGACATGGTTGGAAGCGACACGCTGGACGTGACGTTCGCGGCACTGGCCGACCCCACCCGGCGGGCCATCCTGGCCCGGCTCGCGACCGGTGACGCCACGGTCACCGAACTGGCCGCGCCATTCGCGATGAGCCAGCCAGCCATCTCCAAACACCTGCGGGTGCTCGAACGAGCCGGCCTGGTCAGTCGTGGCCGCGACGCGCAACGCCGGCCGTGCCGGCTGGTGGCCGAGCCGCTCAGGACGGCCACGGACTGGCTGGCCGACTACCGCGACTACTGGGAAACGAGCTACCAGCGACTGGATGCCCTGCTCGGCGACCTGCAGGACGGCGAAACGTGACATCTCCACACCCCGGCCTCGGGCTGCGGGTCGTCGCGTCCGGGACCACCGACCTCGTCCTCACCCGCACGTTCGCCGCTCCCGCGGCACTGGTCTTCGCCGCGCTCACCCAACCGGAACTGCTCCGCCGCTGGCACGGCGCCCGCGGCTGGCAGCTCACCGTCTGCGAGGTCGACCCGCGCCCTGGCGGTGCCTGGCGGTTCGTCTCCACCGGCCCGGCTGGCGCCGAGATGGAGATCTACGGACTGTTCCACGACGTCGTGCCGCCGGTGCGCCTGGTACAGACTGAGATCCACCGCGACTGGGCCGACGGTGAGGCACTGGTCACCACCGTTCTGGACGAGACAGACGGACACACCGCCATGACCGTCACCGCACGGTATTCCTCGTCCGAGATCCGCGACGCGGTCGTGCGCAGCCCGATGGAACGCGGCGCCGGCGAAGGATACGACCGCCTAGCCGCCCTGCTTGCCACCCTCATCCACGAAAGGCGCCATCCATGACCGACGCGTCCGCCCCCGCCAACGAGATCTCCAAGGATTCCGGCAACCCACCCGTGCCGCCCGGCACGCTGTTGCTGGAGCTGGTTCCGGTGCCGGTCACCGATATCGAACGGGCCAAAGCCTTCTACCAGGACCAGCTCGGGTTCCGCCTCGACGTCGACGTCAACCCGAAGCCCGGTGTCCGCATCGTCCAACTCACCCCGCCCGGTTCGGCATGCTCGATCACCCTCGCCGAAGGTCTCCCCACCCTCGACATGCCGCCGGGAACGCTGCGCGGTCTGCACCTGGTGGTCGCCGACATCGAGGCGTCCCGCGCTGAACTCGTCGAACGCGGCGTCGAGATCGGCGAGGTCGAGGACCTCGGCGGAGTGTTCTACGCGCACTTCGCCGACCCCGACGGCAATACCTGGTGCCTGCAGCACATGCCCTGGCGTTGAGTTCAGTGCGGCGAGAACGGACCGCCGGCGGCGAAGGCGTAGTCGGCGAACCGTTCGCCGATCAGCCGGTGCGTGGCCCCGTCCGGGTGGAGCGCGTCGGGCAATGGCTGCTCGGCGGCGTCCTTCTCGCCGTAGAGCGTGGTTCCGTCGAGGTAGTGCAGTCGCGTGTCGTGCGCCCTGCGCCCGGCCAGTTCCGCCAGCGCGCCGCGGATGACCCTCAGGGTCAGCGCGCCGCGTCGCTGCTCCGCTGGGTCTCCCGTGGCGAAGAACTCGAAGCGTTCGGGGTCGAAGCCGCCCGGCCCCGGGGTGTCCTCGTGGATCGCGCAGAAGATCGGCGAGATCAGCACGAGCGGCGTGTCCGGGTGCCCGTCGCGGATCGTGTCGAGGAAACCGTGCACGGCGGGGACGAACGCGCGCAGCCGCATCGCGTCGATGTTCACCACGTTGATGCCGAGCTTCACGCTGATCAGGTCAGCCGGGGCGTCCCGCATCACGCGTGCGGTGAACTGGTCGACGATCGCGCTGCCGCCGAACCCGAGGTTGCGCAGCTCCACCCCGCCCCGGCGGGCGGCGACCACCGGCCAGATCCCGGTCGGCGCGGTCGCGGCCGAGCCCTGGCTGATCGAACTGCCGTGGTGCAGCCAGATCGGTCCGGCCGGCTCGGCCGCACGGACCGGCTCGTCGGTGCGTAGCCCGACCAGATCAACTGTTTCGTTGTGCGGCAACCACACCTCCACCAGCTTCGCGCCGCCGGGCAGTCCGGTGAAGACGGTCGTGTGCGGGGGACCGGCGTGGACCTCGGTTTCCCCGGTGGCCATGTCGATCTCGACGGTGTCCCCGCCGGTGAGTTCGTCGTTCGCGAGAAGCTCACCGTCGACGACGAGATCGATGCTGCCTCGCGGGCGACCCGCGCCACGGTAGGCGATTCGCGTGGGCTGGACGGTCAGCTCCACGGTGCGTGCGGCGGTCGTCATGACCAGCCGGGCGCCGGAGGGCTGCGTTTGCATCATCAGCAGCTGCGGATCGGGGAACTGCGTGCGCGCCCACCCCGGCAACCGGTGCACACGCAGACGACCGCCGGTTTCCTCGAGTTCAGCGACACCGTGGACGAACGCGGCGGTCACCGGCGTGGCGATCATGGTTCTGCTGTGTCCTTTTCGGAATCTTCGGCCTCGCCCCAGTGTGCCACGACGGCGCCTTCACTGCGTTTCTCACCGATCCCGCGGCACTGGGCCGGGTTGCCTGACGAGCCGGGACGCGTCGGACGCGAGGGCGCACGCGGCGTCGGAGAAGTACTGCTCGTCGGCTTCGTCGGCGAGGCCGAGAACGACTCCCTGGCTGAGGCCGACGAACAGTGCCCTGAGCGCGGTGGCCAGGCGTTGCGCCTGGTGCGGGGTCACGATGCTCCCGTTGTGCGGTCTTCCGGTGAACAGGCCGGTCAGATGCTCTTCGTGCTCGCGGATGGCGGCGGCTAGCTGAGTCCGCAGTTGCGGGTCGTGCAGGGTCATGTGCTGCAAGGTGATCTGAAGCGTCAGGCCGGCCAGAGCGTGAGGGGCGTCACAGCTGCGCCGGTAGTGACGGGCGAAGGCGTCGACCGCCTCCAACAGCTCGAGCCCAGCGGGTACCGCCTGCTCGATCTCCTCGTAGTGCGGCCGCAGGTAGTCCGTGACGAGGGCGACGACCAGGCCGTTCTTGCTGCCGAACAGCGAGTAGATGGCGCCGGTGGTCAGGTCTGCTCGCTCGGCGATCTCCTCGAGCTTGGCTCGGTACCCGTCCCGGGAAACAACCTGCAGCGCGGCATCCAGCAGCGCACGCCGGTTGCGTTCCCTGGCCTCCGCCCTCGACACTCTCATAATCGGATTATACTCGTAATCACATTATGGAAAATGGGCGACGCGGGAGGAATCCTGATGGCTCAGACTGAGGTCGGGACACGCCGGATGGCGGTGGGGATCGTCGCTGACGGCGCCGTGAAGGTGGTGCTAGCTGCCGTCCACCTCGTCGCCGCTGATCCGCTCGGCCGGCTGCTCGGCGTGCCCGTCTGGCTGCTGATCGTCTCCGGAGTCGTCCTGCTGGCGTGCGGTGGGACCGAGATCAGGTACGTGCACAGCCGCCCCATGCGGACCTGTCTGCGGCTCATGGTCGCCTACGACAGCGGGTGGGTGGTGGCGACGCTCGCCGCCGTGTTGATGGCGTCGCAGGGCAGCAGCGCCGGAGGTGAGGTGTGGATCGGCTACCAGGCGATCGCCTCCCTCGCATTCGCCGCGCTGCTGGCGTCCGCGCTCAGGGGTGCTGGACGTCCTTGACGAGCTTCTCCGCCGCCTTGATCGCGGCCTTCTGGTGCGGCTGGAGTTCCTGCTGACCCAGGGTGTCGAACCGGAAAGGGTCCTCGAAAGGCCGCTCAACGCGTGCGAGCGTCTCGATCACCGCGTGGGTGCAGAACGGCACATAGGCTTCGGCGTAGCCACCTTCGTGTGCGCAGACGATCCGGCCGTCGCTCAACTCGTCCGCGGCGTCAACGAGCATGGTGGCGATCTGGCGGAAACCGGTGGCTGTCAGCATCATCCGCCCCAGCGGGTCCAGGGCGCTCGCGTCGAAGCCCGCCGCGACCATGATCAGCTCCGGCCGGAACCGACGCAGCGCGGGCAAAACGACTCGTCGCATCGCCTCGGAGTAGCCGCCGTTGCCGGTACCGGGCGGCAGCGGCAGGTTCAGGTTGTGGCCGAAACCCGCGCCACCACCCCGTTCGGTCAGGAACCCGGAATTCTTGGGGAAAGCCTGGTCCTGGTGCAGGGACAGCGTCAGCACATCGGGGTCTTCCCAGAACACCGTCTGAGTGCCGTTGCCGTGGTGTACGTCGATGTCCACGACCGCGACCCGCCTGACATCGTGCGACCGCCGCACGGCCCGCACCGCGACGGCGATGTTGGCCAGCATGCAGAAACCCATGCCGGAATCAGGAACCGCGTGGTGGCCCGGCGGACGGAACAAAGCGTAGGCGTTGTCCACGTAGCGGTCGGCCACAGCCTTCACGGAGTCGATCAAACCGCCGAGTGCCAGGCGCGCGATGTCGAAGGATCCCCGTCCGAACGGGGTGCCGCCGTCACCCGCGTCGCCACCAGTGTCGTTCGCCTTCGTCAACCGCTGGAGGTGGTGCGCCGTGTGGACGAGGAGGATCTCCTCATCGGTGGCCCGGCGGGGTGTCAGGCGCGTCAACCGGTTGATCAGACCGCTCGTCACCACCAACGCGTGCGCGCGGCGTTTGGGATCAGCGTTCTCGAAGTGCCGGAACGGTTGCAGTCCACGCCGTGAGTCGGCTGGCAGCAGGCTCGCATGCGTTCCGGTGTCATGCCACTCGTACAGTTCGTGGTACAAGTAACCAGTCGCCATGAGCCGATAGTGGGCCACCCGGTGGCTGGGCAGCTAGGCCCAGGCGAGTGGTCCGCCACCCGCTTGTCCTGCGTCCGTTGGGATCATGGACGCAACGCCTTTCAGGGCCGCGGATCCAGATCGCCGCGAGCTGACAGCGGCGAACAGGGAACGGGCCGGGATCAGCACAGGCCACAGTGGACAGCAGGTGTCCGCCGGGCCTTGCCGTCCGGTTCAGTGGAGGGTGTCGACACGCCGTCCGTGGGTCTCCAGGCCGAGCATGTCCATCAACATCGCCCGGTCCTGCGCGTCCGTGGCGTGGTCGTGCACGGTCTGGACCGCCCTGAACTGCTGGATCTCCTCTTTGTGCGCCTGGGCGGCGCGTACTTCGGACAGGCGCTTGCGGTCGTACTGCGGGGTGGTCATCGGGCTCCCTGGGCTTTCGCCGAGCTGCTGATCTGCCGGTCTGCTGATCTGTCCACGAAGGACGCCGTGCCGCGTGCGGACGTGGAGTCCGCGAACGAATCCCTGGCTCGACCTCCGCCGGGCCGGCGCGCCGCGCCGGGAGGGGGAGCCAGGCACTTCCACCAGCGTCAAGCTGACCATACGCCATCACGGCGCGAACACCCGACAGCGGATGAAAAATCCGCCTGACGAACAATGTGCGGTACAGTCGTACTCGGTACGGTGCTCTCCACCCCGCGTTGGGACGGGCCGGACTTGCCACCCAGTCGGCGACCGCGTCGGTCGCCGGACAGCTGTGGTCATGTCCCGGGCGAGGCGAAGCCGTTGGTGCCCAGCAGACGGGCAGTCGATCAACTCGGCGCAGGCGCCAGGACACGTGTTGATGGGTCGTGCACGCCGGGAAACGACGTGGACAACCCGATCCGCGGTGATGAACGGAAGACAACATGACGGACCTCTGGCCAGTCGAAGACCGCAACTGGGAGATGTCTCTGGGACTGGCCGGTTACCTGCGTGCTGTGGCCGACGCCGTCGGCGTCCCGGCCGAGGGCACCACCTTCGAGATCAGCGACACCGCCACCGCGTACGTCGCCCTCGCGCGACGCTGGTCCGCCCGGCCGAGCCGGGACCTGATGCTCGTGTGGAGCGAACGGACCGGCTGGGCCGTGTCGGTCGAGACCGATCCGGCCGAGGCGCCCATCACGATCGCCCGACTGCACGGCGACCCGCTGCCCAAACCCGAAACAGTGGCACGGTTCGTCGCCGACGCCGTCGACCACCGTCGCGGCGGAGCCCAGTCGCCGGCAGCGCCCACCCCGTCGACCCGTGCGGTCCTTGCTCGCGGGCTCGCGCGCTACATCACCTGACCGGTCAACCCCCTGAAAGGGGACATGTGGCGGGCAATTACGGCCTCCTCACCGCGTATTCCCCCGCTCGAACCGGACCTGCCACCTTCAGCGCGGCGCTGCGGCGCCATCTGCTCGCCCTTGAGCCGGGCAGTTGCGCCGAAGTGGTCAGGGTCGTCGACGAAACCGGCTGGCCAGCGCCGCCGGAAGTGGTGTTCGACCTGCTGAACGGCTCAGCGACCAGTGTCGCAGCGGCTGCCGACGTGCTCAACGGTTTCGACGTGGTGATCGTGCAACACGACCACGACGTCTTCGGCGGTCGCGACGGCGTGGAGCTGCTCGACGTGCTCGACCAGGTCGACGTTCCGGTGATCGTGGTGTTGCACGCGGTCACGTCCCGGCCGAACAGGCGCCAGCGGGCGGCGCTGACCAAGCTGGTCGAACGGGCCGACGCGGTCGTGACGATGTCCGACTCCGGTGCGCAGCGGTTGCTGGACGGCTACACGGTCGATCCGGGCAAGTTGTCGGTGATCCCGCACGGGGCACCGGCTGACGGGCTGGCAACGGCTGCCCTGACGCGGTCGCGTCCGGTCATCCTCACGTGGGGCCTGCTCGGTCCCGGGAAGGGCATCGAGTCGGCCATCGCGGCCATGCGTGGCTTGCGAGACCTCGCGCCCCGCTACGTGATCGCCGGGCAGGCGAACACCGATTCCCACACCCGGACCGGCCGGTCGTACCACGACTCGCTGCGGGCGGAGATCAGGGCTTGCGGAGTGGCCGACGTGGTGGAGCTCATCCCGTCGTACCTGAGCGCGCACGCGCTCGGCCGGCTGATCCGGCAGGCCAGTGTCGTTCTGCTGCCCTACGACTCCGCCGAACAGGTCACGTCCGGTGTGCTGGTCGAAGCGATCGCGGCGCGACGGCCGGTGGTGGCGACACGGTTCGCGCACGCGGTGGAAATGCTGGCGGGCGGAAGTGGTTTGCTCGTCCCGCACAGGGATCCAGCCGCGATGAGCCACGCGCTGCGGCGCGTGCTGACCGAGCCGGGACTCGCGGTGAGCATGGCAGGGAAATCGGCCACGCTGTCAGCGGATTTCCGTTGGCCCGCGGTGGCCGGGCGCTACCGGGCGCTCGCCGACACGCTGCTCACCGCCGGGACAGCCGTCGTACGGTGATTCCCGGCGTGGCCAAGTGCCCGCGCGGTCTTCTGTGGACTGTT
Source organism: Kibdelosporangium phytohabitans (assembly GCF_001302585.1). Lineage (GTDB taxonomy): Bacteria > Actinomycetota > Actinomycetes > Mycobacteriales > Pseudonocardiaceae > Kibdelosporangium > Kibdelosporangium phytohabitans. The sequence continues at coordinate 5,560,472 of NZ_CP012752.1, forward strand.
TCGTCAATCGAGACGTGCCGAGGCTTCGCTGACAGGGATTCCGTTGTCCGCGAGGAAATCCGCGGCTGAGGCGATGGTGTCCGAACTGGACGCCGAACGCAGCGCGGCGCGGGCCGTGTCGGTCGGCGTGCCCGGCGGGACGACCACCACGCAAAGCTGCTTGTGGTTCGGTCCGATGAGCACGACGGTGTCGGCCGCCATGGCAGGACGAGCCTCCAGCCGCACTGTCCAGTCCTCCACGGTCAGAGTCTGCTCAGCGGGATGCCAGTCGGCGGGGTGGTAGGCCACATGGCGGACCGGGCCGACCCACGAGCTCAACGCCATGACCAGGGCGGGGAATTCCGTTGCCGGGTCGGCCGATCGCGGCCACCAGGCCCCGTCGGCACCGCCGCGCGTGGCGGTGCCCGGTTTCAGCTTCAGGCGCAGTTCGGGTTTCGTCTGCCGCAGGGTCGGGTACCCGTCGATCGTGCGCGGTTCCGAGCTCATCTCGGCGCTCCGGCCTCTGGCCGATCCGGTCGGCCGGGTCGTGGTGATCCCGAGGCGGCCCGGCGCGAATGCCGGTGCTCGACGGACCCTCGGAGAAATGATCGTACACCTGTACCGCCGAGACAGTGTTCCGGTGAAGAGCGGCGAACGGCTGTCAGCGGTTGGACGAGGGGAACTGGCCGTGGCGGCTGCCCAGCGCGATGAGGTTGGTGTACTGGTCCTGCCATGACCGTTCGGTCGTCAGAAGGTCGGCCAGCCGCTGCACCCAGGCCGCGTCGAACGGCGGCGGCCCGGAGAGGTGCTGCCTGGTCTCCTCACGGGCCTTGAGCCACTCGGCCAGGGTGGGAGCCAGGACGGGACCGGCGGATTCTTCTGACATGCGGATGACGGTACAGGGTCATCCCGCTGTCTGTCCCCGCCAGGCCAGGGCGGATTCGACGTCCAATGTGGATCCCGGGCGGCCGGGCCCGCGCCGGTCACGGCACGACGGTACGGGCCCGGCCAGGCCGGCCGAGATCACCCCGGAATCTCCACCGACGGTGTCCGGCCGCGCAGGGGAGCGCCGGCATCGTGCAGGTGGCGCAAGACCTGTGCGTAGGAGCTGCGAAGGCTGGATTTGCTGTAGGGGATGCCGTGCCGTGCGCAGAAACTCTCCACGATGGGCTGGGCGCGGCGGAGGTTGGGCCGGGGCATGTGGGGGAACAGGTGGTGTTCGATCTGGTAGTTCAAACCACCGAGCAGCCCGTCCACCCAGCGGCCCCCGGAGATGTTGCGCGACGTCAGCACCTGTTTGCGGAGATGGTCGACCTCCTGCTCCTTGTTGAGGATCGGCATGCCCTTGTGGTTGGGCGCGAACGAGCAACCGAGGTAGACGCCCATCAGGCCCTGGTGGACGGCGATGAACACGACCGCCAGGAGCGGCGGCAACACCAGGAACACCGCTGTCAGGTAACCGGCGAGGGGAAGAGTCAGCAGCACGGCTTCCAGCACGGGCCGTTTGACCTCACGGCGCACGACAGCCTGGACGCTGGCGATGCGCAACATGACCGCCTCGAGCAGCAGCAGGGGGAAGAAGAGAAACGCCTGGTACTTCGTGATCCACCGGTAGATGCCGCGTTTGGTGCGGGACTGGTCGCGGCTGAAGGCCAGCGCGGGGAGGTCGATGTCGGGATCGTGGTCCTCGTGATTGGGGTTGGCGTGGTGCAGGTTGTGCTTGCCCACCCACCACAGGTAACTGATCCCGGTGATCCCGCCGTGCAGGTAGCCCACGATGTTGTTGCGCCGGCGGGAGCGGAAGATCTGCTTGTGCCCGGCGTCGTGCCCGATGAAGGCGAACTGGGTGAACACCACCGCGAGGAACGCCGCGATCAGCAGCTGCCACCACGAGTCGCCGAGCAGCGCGAAGGCCACGCCGCCCGCCGCGAGCAGGATGACGTTGATCGCCATCCGCGCGAAGTAGTACCCGCGCCGCCGCTCCAGCAGCCCGGCCTGCCGGATCTCACGGGAGAGCCGCGCGAAGTCGCTGCCGCGCTGCGGATCGGCGACGTCCGGCGAAGACGTTTCGGATGCGGTCATGCTCGATCGGTCTCCTGGCTGCCAGTACCGCGGATGGGGGACTTTCGGCTTGTCCGGCCGCGCGTGGCGGCCCCGGTGCCCGCGCCGTGCCGAGCTGGTTGCTGACCGAACGGATCGCGGAACAGGTTCGTGCGGGCGGCGAGGTGGTCCGCGTCGACCGGATCACCCTGCTCACGCGGCTCGTACGTGTGGGGATGGCTGAACAGGCCCTGCGCTTGAGCGGGGCCGGATGCGGTCGATGTGGTGATGAGTGTCCTTCCAAGACTGGTCAGGCCCCTGTCGCAGCGCCCTCGATGCACAACGACGATGATCCGGGTTGGGTTCCCGTGCGCCCGGACCCGCACTGCGGCGACAGAGGTCAGCAGCGGAGTCGCCGAAACGTACCAGGACTGCGTGACTAGGAAGTTGTGCGCCTCGGCTCGACACGGATCGTAACGCCCGGCGACCCGTGTCCAGGTGCCGCTGATTGTCCTATTGGGACTGTGGGGTCGTCTCGGGAGGTGTTGTGCGAACAGCTCGTGGTCGTGAGTCGTCGTTCCGGTTACCGAGAGGCAGATCGCGATGCAACGAGCCGAGGACCGCGGTGCCCCCGGAAAGGCCAGATCGGCCTGGAGACCGTGACCTGAGGCGTAGAATCAGGTCACCGGAGGTTTTTCCACGCCCGCGACCAGGCAGGCGTCGCCCCGGGGGTAGTTCACCAGCGGCCGTGTCCTCGCGGGCTGCGGACCGGAGCCGGACATGTCCCAACCGAGGTCGCTGCGGCTGATCACCAAGGCCGACGGTGCTGTGCCGAGCCGGTTCGACGGCGGCTGGTGGCCTCGTTCGCCGGACCTGGTGACCGAGTTGCCGATCCTCGTCCGTGCGCTCACCCCGCAGTTGGGTCTGGTCAGGAGGATCGGGTACAACCCCGACGTCTGGGGCCTGCTGGCCAGGCACATGACTGTCGACGGCTACACCGCCCGGCTTGAGGGGTTCACCGGTCTCGACCCCTACAGCCTCAGGATCACCGGCGTCACAGGCACGATGCTGTGCCTGCTGATCGTTCCGCCGGATGCCCCCGAGCACATGGGACAAAGCGCGCTGACTGCGGCGTGCACGCAGAACGGACTGTCTCGTCAGATCCTGAGCGCCTGCGGCGTGATCTCCTACAGCTGACGCCGGTCCGCGCGTCGTGTATCGACCGATCATGGTCGATGGCGTGTACTGTTGACGATGTCGGAGGCTTTTCGCGTGTGAGCGGTCAAGCTCGCATCGTTTTCGGCGACGTTCACGCCGACAGGTTCACGGTCGGGGACGGGAGTCCGGCACGAGGCCAGGACCTCATGCGCATCGCCAAACCCATCGGCCATCACGGCCATCGAGTCACCCCGTTCCGCCTTTCAGGACGCGGACCGCGAAGGTGCTGCTTGGGTACGCCGACGACGTGCGGGTTCCTGTCCGCGGCAGTGCCGGACGAGTGGTCTCGCGGTGCGGCCGAGGTCGGCAGACCATGGATTCGATGTGAGCTTCGAGCGAACCAGATTCGTCCGGGCCGCCGCGATCGCGCGGATCGCGCAGCGGGCCCGACACGTCGGCTGTGTTCGTCACGACGCGGCTGACGTCGCGCCGGATTGGTTGCGCAGATGGGAGTTCGGTGTGAATCCGCAATGGGAACGGCGTGCGCCCGCGCCTTCGTCTGCCAGACGGATGCCGCTGCGGCTGGCGTTGAAGCCGTCGTCGTCTCCCGTGGGGGAGTTCGACGGTGGCTGGTGGCCGCGGTCGATGGATCCGCTGGCGGAGTTCCCCGCGATGATCGCGGGTGTGACGGACCGGGTGGGCCCGGTCAGCAGGGTGGCGTACAACATGGAGATCTGGGGCGACGCGCCCAGGCGCATCGTCATCGACGGTGAGATGGTTCAGCTGGACGGCGTCCGTTCGCTCGATCCGCGCACGGTGTTCGTGTCCGGGCGCGGCTGGGAGCGCAAGACCTTGCTGGTCGTCCCGCCCGACGCCACCGAGAACACCGCGCAGGCCGCGCTGACGAGCGCCGCGAGCCCTGACCCGCGACGAGTTCCGCTCGCGAATGGTCACGTTCCCCGCCCTCGGACGACGTCCGGCGAAGCCGGAGGATGAGCGGCGGCTGACATCCGGGTGCCCTGACCGCCGGTCGACCGGTTCATCCGTTCCGGGCGACCGACGTGGGGTCAGGCGTCAGTGGCCGCCCGTTTTCGCCTCCAGCGCCTGGCGTCGAGCGGTCACCTCGGCCGGATCGTCTCCGAACAGCAGCAGTTGCACGGTGCTTCGCCGCACTGGGTTGTCTGTGCGCGCGGTGTCATGGCCGGCCACGATGAGCAGGCCACCGGCGTTCATCGCAGGACGCACCTCGGCGAGCAGGCCGGCCAGCGGTCCGGCGGCGGTCAGTTTCACCGACTCGGCCGGGCGGCCGAGATCGTCGGGCCGGACGGACCGCATCGCCAGCAAGGGGATCGAACCGCTGGTGATCCGGAAGTTCAGGTCGAGCAGGACCTGTTTGCCCTCCAGGGTGTCGGCGCAGTCGATGCTGCACAGCCCGCGGTAGCCGAGATCGGCGGCGCGCTGGGCGGTCGCCAGGCATTCGGCGAGCAGTTCGGCCGGGGGATCGGTGACCGCGCCGAATCTGCCACCGGTGTAGATCCCGGCCGCGTCGACGTGTTGCTCGGTCACGGCCAGCAGCCGGGCCCGCGCGTCCGCTCCCACACTGAACTGCAGTCCCCAGTTGGTCAGGATCTGCAGGTATTCCTCGACCACGAACTCGTCCAGCACGTCGGTGAACGCGGGCAGTACGACGTTCTCACCGGCTTCGTGCAGGTATACGTCAAGGCTGCCACCGTGTGCGTCGTCGGTGGCCGCCTTGAGCACCCATGATCTGTCCAGCGGTGTCGCCGCGGCGAGCCGGTCGCGTGTCACGATGCTGCGGGCGGCCTGGAACCGCGGGTCGACCAGCGTGGTGATGCTGGCCTTGTTGTTCAGGTGGCCGACGAGCTTCGCGCTCTTGAGCGAATGCTCGTCCGGGCACAACGCGGTCGGCTGTGGATACTCCATCGACATCCGCAGGCCGTCGGACAACGCTTCCGCCACGCGCCGGGCGAACTCGGCCTCGCTGCGGAACTCGCGCAGGTCCCTGCCGACCGGGAGACCACTGTCCCGCAGATGAGCCAGCAGTTCGGGGTCGGTGCCGCCTGCGCTGCAGATCACCGGTGTGTCGGCGGCGACAGCGATCGGCCGGGCGGAGACCACATCACGGGTGTGCCGGTGCTTGTGCACCGGTTCGGCGGGAGCCAGTTCCGGCCGCGCGCACACCGCGATACCCGGACCGTACACGTCAGTGAGCGAGCGTGGAGCACTGACGACAGGCGGCGAAACGACGGGAACGCTGATGGAGGACCTCCGGTGGAGTTGGGTGATCGAGACAAGACCGGCCGCGGCAGGCGCAGTGCGGCCACAAGGTCCACGGAGGACTTTGCGAAGTGGTTCTCAGCGGATTTCCACGGGAATGAGCCAGTGCTCCGTCCCAGCCGCCGCGCGACCCGGTGGGCGTACACCAAGGACGGCGCCAACCCGACTGTCGGCGCGCGAAGTGCTCTCGGTATGACCATCATACGCCCACGTGTCCATCCCCAGCGGCGCCGTGACGGAGATGGGCTGCTGCGGGCCTGTCGTGGACCACACCGATCCGTGCCGAAGTCCATCGTGCGTAGTGCTTGATTTCGGTGCGTAGCGTTCCGTATTGAATGGGTCCGGCCTCGTTGCGAGTGTTCTCCCTGGTGCTTTTCTCCATCAAGGAGGCAATTCCATGAGACAACCCTGCGGTCTCGCGATCTCGGTGCTCGCCGCGGCGGCGCTGAGCGGGTCGATCGTCGCTCCGCCCGCGTTCGGTTCACCGCAAGGCGTTCGTTCCTACCTGGTGATCTCCGCGCCCGGTGCGAACGACGGTATCGCCAAGGCGGTGAAGGACAACGGGGGCACGGTGCACAACTCCTACGCGCAGATCGGTGTGCTGGTCGCCCATTCCGGCGCGTCCGACTTCGCGTCCAGGATGCGCTCGGTCGGCGGCGTGCAGAAAGTGGGGCAGACCCGTGAGACCGATGTGCCCACCGGTGCGAAGGCGCGCACGCCGGGCCGGGACTCGGTTGCCCGCAAGTATCTCGAGCCGGACATGGGTGACGCGATCGCCGCGCCCGCGGAGCCGGTCGAGTGGAACATGCAGATGATGCAGGCCGACAAGGCGTGGGCGGTCAACCCCGGCTCCAAGAGCGTCACCGTCGGCATCCTCGACACCGGCGTGCAGGGCACGCACGAGGATTTGCGGGACAACTTCGACGCCGCGAACTCGGTGTCCTGCCTGTTCGGCAAGCCCAACACCGCTCCGGGCGCCTGGGAACCGGACTCCTTTGCCCCGGCGGCCGGGCACGGTACGTCGGTCGCGGGCATCATCGCCGCCGCCAAGAACGGCAAGGGCACTGTCGGCGTGGCCCCGGGAGTGAGGATCGCCTCGGTGAAAGTGATGGAGCCGACCGGCTACATGTACGCCGAGAACGTGGTCTGCGGCCTGATCTGGTCGGCTGAGCACGGCTTCAAGGTCACCAACCACAGCTACTACGTCGACCCCTGGACGTTCAACTACCCGAACAACCCCGACCAGGACGTCGTGATCGAGGCTGTCCGGCGCGCGGTCGACTACGCCCACGGCAAGGGCACGCTGACCGTCGCCGCCGCCGGCAACAACAGCGTCAACCTCGACCAGGAACAAGGCCTGTTCCTGCCCGGTGACCTGCCCAACGCGGTGTCGGTGACGGCCGCCAACACCCGCAAGGAGTTGGCCTACTACTCCAACTACGGGCTGGACACCGTCGAGGTCACCGCGCCGGGCGGCGACGGCTACGCGATGATCAACACGACCGGCCTGAACAACGGCTACACCACTTTCCACGGCACCTCGGCGTCCTCGCCGCACGCCGCGGGAGTCGCCGCGCTGCTCGCCTCGGCCCACCCGCAAGCGGGCCCGGCCGAACTGCGGAAAATGCTGCTGGCACAGGCCATCGACACCCCGTGCCCCAGCGGCGACAGCCGGTGCACCGGAACGCCCGCCCGCAACTCCCACTTCGGGGAAGGCGTCACCAACGCACTCAAGGCGGTCGGCGGCGGCACGGACCCGGAGCCTGGCCCGGAAACCACGGTCTACGCCGACGACTTCGAGAAGAGCACCGGCTGGACGGTGAACTCCGGCGGCACCGACACCGCCACCGCGGGCCGCTTCGAACTGGCCGATCCCCAAGCGACCAGCTACAACGGCCTGGCGATGCAGCCCGATGCCACCCCCAGCGGCTCGCGAGCGCTGGTCACCGGTGCCGCGGCGGGTGCCTCGGTCGGTGACAACGACCTCGACGGCGGCGTCAGCACGGTCACGGCCGCACCGGTCCAGCTTCCCGCGGGTGGACGGATCACGCTGTCACTGTCCTATTTCCTCGGCCACCTCGCCAACTCCGCGGGCGCCGACCACCTGCGGGTCAGGGCTGTCACGGCGGAAGGCAGCACGGTGGTGTTCGAGAAGAAGACCGGTGTCGCGGACACCGCGGCTGCCTGGCAGACCGCCACGGCCGATCTCTCCGCGCTGGCGGGCAAGCCAGTGCGTGTCGTCATCGAGGCGGCCGACGCCGCGGGCGGCAGCCTCGTCGAAGCGGGCGTGGACGACCTCCGCATCACCCATCGGCGGTAACCCGGAACCGCGGTTCGCCGCATGACCGCAGGTGCCCCGACCCCGCCGGGGCACCTGCATTCCTCCCTGCGTCTTCGTGAAGGAACTCCCATGCGCTCTCGTCAGAAGATCACGACTATCCTTTGTGGAACGACACTGGCCGCGTTACTCGCCGGGTCCTCGTACGCGACCGCGGCCCAACCGTCCCCACCGTCCCCATCGGACGCACCGGCAGGCATGATCGAGGCAATCGCCCGCGACCTGCGCCTCACGCCCGACCAAGCCCGTAATCGGCTCGTCCAGCAGACAGCCGCCCAGCGGACCGCCGAGAACCTGTCCACCGCGGTCCGCGACGCCAGTTCTGGCTGGTGGTTCGACGAGACGACAGGCGCGCTCGCTGTCGCCGTGACCTCCGACGAGGTTGCCGCCCAAGCCCGCAACGCGGGTGCCCAGCCCAAGCATGTCGCCCGCGACCGTGCCGAACTGCGACGCTTGGACGAGGCCGTGCGCGCGGTCGCGACAGGTGTCCCGGGCGTCAACGGCTGGGGTGTCGACCCTGTCGCGAACACCGTGGTGGTCAGGATCAACACCACCACGAAAGGCGCGGCAACCCAGCGCTTGCTGGACCACCTCGCGGCGCTGGGCCCTGGCGTGCAGGTCGCCGAGACCACTCGATCCCCAGTCCCGCAGGGTGGTGACGTGCACCCGGGTGACCGCTGGTACCCCGGGCTGGAGGGCAACTGCTCGGTGGGCTTCCCTGCCACCGATACCCGGGGCGGCAAGCACTTCCTCACCGCGGGTCACTGCACGGACAACGCCGACCAGCCCGCGTACGCCGCGCTCGGCGGGCAGAACCGGATCGGCACGTCCAATGTGGGCGGTGGCCGCAGCGTCTTCGGCCGTGAGGGCGACATGGGCGTGGTGGCCGTGACCGAGCCCGGCTGGAACCTGTCCGCGGCTGTGAACACGTGGGGCTCGCCGCCGGTCACCGTGACCGGTTCCGCCGAGGCCGTCGTCAACCAGGCCGTCTGCCACGCCGGTCTCGCCTCGTACTGGCAGTGCGGCAAGGTGACCGCGACCAACCAGACCATCGTCTACCCGACCGTGACGATCGACGGTCTCAGCTTCACCACGGCCTGTTCGCTGGCCGGCGACTCCGGCGGCGCCTGGCTCGCGGGCAGCGCGGCTGTCGGCCTGCACTCCGGCGGTTACTCCTCCTGCCAGCCCGGCGGCAACCCGGACCAGTCGATCTTCCAGCCCATCGGCGAGGCCCTGCGCAAATGGGGCCTCACCCTGCACACCGGTGGGGCGGGCGGCGACACGCAGGCACCCACCGTGCCCGAAGGGCTGCGTTCCACCGGCACCACCGCCGACAGCGTGACCCTGGCCTGGAACGCCGCGTCCGACAACGTCGCCGTCACCGGCTACGACATCCACCGCGGCGACACGCTTGCAGCCTCCACACGGGACACCAGCGCCACGATCCGTGATCTGGCGCCCGACACGTCCTACACGTTCACGGTCAAAGCCAAGGACGCCGCAGGCAACGTGTCCGCGGCGAGCAAGCCGGTCACCGCCCGCACCGGCGCAGGCAGTGGCGCACGCACCTTCCGCAGCGATGCCGACTACCCGATCCGCGACTATCAACCAGTGTCGAGCCCGATCAGCGTGACCGCGACAGGTACGGCGACGAACCCGGTGCGGGTCGAGGTCACCGCGCAGCACACCTGCATCGAGGACTTGGACATCGACCTGGTCTCGCCGTCGGGCCGCTCCTACCGCCTGCACTCGTACGGCGGTTCCGTCTGCCACCCGTTCCCCGGCACCAAGCAGTTCACGGCACCGGTCAACGCGCAACCGGCCGCAGGCACCTGGACGTTGCGCATCAGCGACGGCGGGCCGGGCGACGTCGGCGCACTGGACCGCTGGTCGATCACCGTCTGACCACTGTCTGATCGTCCGGGGGCGCCGTCCACCACGGCGCCCCCGGTGGTCAGGTCTGGTGCGCCAGCCTGCTGCCCAGCGCTGGGCCCAGGTCGTGCCGGGAGTGCAGGTTCAGCTTGCGCAACGCGTGCGCCACGTGCTGCTCCACGGTCCGCACTGACACACCCAGCGCGGAGGCGATCTGCCGGTTCGTGCGACCGCTCGCCGCCAGCGTCGCCGCCTCCAACTCACGCGGCGACAGCTGTTCGCCGTAGCCGGGCCTGCCGCGTTTGCGTTCTGTCACGCCGTGTTCGCGCAGGATGCGGTAGCAGCGTTGAGCGCGACCGCTCGCGCCCAAGCTGGTGAACGCCGCAGCGGCCTCCCGGAGGCTGACGGTGCCGTCCTCGCCTGCCGTCAGCGCGCACTCGCCCAGCAGAGCACGGGTCCTGCCCAGCCAGAACGGGCGCGGCAGCGCGTCGAACAGGCGCTCGGCGTGCCGGTACCGTTCCAACGCTTCGCGGGGCCTGCCCTGCCGGTGCCTCCCGAGCGCTTCTCCGAGTTCCAGGGCGGCTACCGACGCCGGGCAGTCCAAGCCCTCGATGCCGTCGCGGTGCTCCCGTAGCACGCCCCGGGCTTCCTCGACGCGACCAGTCAGGCAGAGCAACTCCACCGCGACCGGAGTCAGCTCGGTGGCCCACACCCACATGCCCGTGCGCCGGATCGTGTCCAGCGCCGCCGTGACCGTACCCACGGCGGCGGACATCGCACCCCGGCGGTACTGCAGTTCGGCCACGATCGCGTTCGCCGTCGCGGCCAGCGGTGGCGCCGAAACGCCCGGCGCGCCTACCTCTCGCAGCACCCGCAGCGCATGCTCGTCATCACCTGCCTCCGCCGCCAGGGCGCCTTCGATCAGGCGGCACTCCGCGGCGATCCGCTGCAGCGACGCGTGCTTGGTCACCAGTTCGGCCGCCCGCCCACGCAGCCCGGACCAGTTCCCGCGTAACCAGTCCAGCAGGAGGTGCGCGACCGCCAGTTGTTCCTCGGTGTAGGGCGCGGCGAACTTCGCGGCCAGCGCGCGACCGTGCCCGAGGTGGCGCTCGGCCTGGCGGTAGTGGCCCAGCCACGCGGTGGCGTCGACGATGTTCAGGCAGCCGCGCATCTGCGCACGACCGATCCCGGCGTCGACCGGTTCGTCCAGCAGTATCGGCAGCAGCCGCCACGCCTCGGGCTTGCCGCAGGTCATCAGCGTGGTCAGCTCGTTGACAGCGAACGCGGTACGCGCCGCCGGCTCGGTCAATGCCGGTGACAGCAGCCGCGCCTCAGCCAGCCATCGCAGGTGCGTGCCCACGTGCTGGTGACCCGCGTGCAGGTTGGCCAGTGCGGACATCACCCTGGCCGCCAGGTCCGGTCGCGGGTCGCGCAGCTCGTCCGCCGCGCGCTCCAGCTCGCGGTACCCGGCGTCGGGCTCGCCGGCCTGGTTGATCAGCAACAGGCCGAGGTCGCTGCGTAGCTCGCCGCGTACCGCGGCGGGGAGCGGCACGGTCGACAGCATGTCCGCCAGCACGGCCACTGTGGCGCCGTGGTCCAACCCGTCCAAGGCAGTCCGGCCCAGTTTGAGCGCCAGCCGCTCGCGGCTCTGCTCGGCCAGGTCAGGCACGAGCAGGATCTCACGCAGCACGGTGACGGCCGTGGCGGTGTCGCCGAGCGCGGTGGCGCGGTCGGCGGCCCGCTCGCTGTGCTCGCACCAGCCCGCCTCGTCCCCGCAGGCCCGCAGGTGCGCCGCGATTCTGGCGTGCGGCAGGGGCACCGGGCCTGACTGGAGCACGTCAGCGCTGCCGCGGTGCAAGCTCGCCAGGACGTTCGAGGGCAGGCCCTGCCGGACGGCCTGTTCGGCGAGTTCGTGGCGGCAACGGTAGCGGCCGGGGGCCACCTCGCGGAGCAGGTCCAAGCCGACCGCCGCGGACAGTGCGGCTGATCCGTGGTCCAGCCCGGCCACGGACGCCAGTTCGTCCTCGTTCGCCGGTGCGGCGAGCACGGCGGCTGCGGCCACCACAGCGCGGATCCCGGTGTCCACCCTGGACAGTCGCTGCTCGATGGCCTCACGGAAGCCCTCCGGCGCCTGCTGTTCGGTCAGCGCCGCCCACGGGGAACCCTCGGAACTCGGCCGTTCCGCGGCGGCCCGCACGACTTCTTCGATCGCGAACGGCACCCCACCGGTCCGTCGCACGAGCGCCTGGCACACGTCGGCAGGAGGCAGGCCGCGGCCCAGCATCGCCTGCACCAGTGCGCCGGTCTGCACGTCGTCCAACGGCTCCAGCCGTACCGTCAACGCTCCGTTACGGGCCGCGTCGGCAAGCACGTCCCGGTCGGCTTCCCGCGGCCGGTAGCTGAGCACCAGCGCCAGTCGCTCGGGCAAGTGCCCGATGAGGTACCGCAGGAACTCGACGGTCTGGTCATCAGCCCAGTGCAGGTCGTCCACCACCAGCACGGCTGGTCCGGACAAGCTCAGCGCCTCCCGGATCGCCCGGTACAGCCGGTGCCGGTCCAGCCGTGGATCCCCCAGCGACGGAAGCGGTGGGGGCAACCGGTCGGCGAGTTCCGGCAGCAGCGGCACCAACGCGCCCAGCAACGGACCAGGCCGCTCACCCCACGGCGCGGGCAGCAACGCGTCGAGCAGCGGAGCCAGCGGAAACCCCGCACGGAACGACTGGCAGACCCCGGACAGCACCTGCCCACCGGCCCGGGTACGCAGTTCGGCGAGCAGCCGGGTCTTGCCGACGCCCGCCTCACCCTCCAACCGCACCACCCGAGGCGGCGACGTGGCCGCGTCCAGCAGGGCCGCCAGCTGGGCCGCGCGCCCGACCAGCGGAGTGGACTTCCCGCATTGGCTGGTCAGCCTCGAGGAAGGCAACGGGTCGTGCTCAACGGTCACGCGCGCTGGGAAACCGAGTAGGTAGGCCGGGATACGCAATAAACTCGCCATTCGAGCGGCGAGCTTGACGTGGGTCAGCAGCCGTTCACCGCGTTCGATCGCCGAGACCCGCGACTGCGACAGCTCCAGCAGGTCACCGAGTTGCAGCTGGGACAGCCCGGTGTGCTGCCGGACCGCGACGAACACGGCACCGAAGTCGTAACGGGCCAGCGCGGCACGCAGGTACGCGTTCTCGTAGAACCCGTCCGGGATCGGCTTGCGGAACCCGGCAGCGCGGGCACAGGAGTCACACAACGGGCCGGCAGTGCGCAGTGCGGTGCCGCAGAACCGACAGCATTGTCGCTCTCGACCAGTCATAGCGAGCCTTCTCCGTTCCCGGACCGTAGCGAATGGACAGCGTAGACCGCCACCACATAACAGTCCGCAGTTCCAGCGCCGCGCTGTCAAGCCCCACTGGGGCTAGCTCGGCTGGGACTCGGAAACACCGCCGCCGCCCAGCACGATGGCGTCATGGCCAAGCCGTTGACCGCGACCGACCATGACGCACCCGAGCCGGTCCCTGCCATCCCGCACCACCGCGAAGGCGAACCGGTCCCGCCCGCTTCGCCGCCGGAGAACCGCCCGATGCTGACATTCCCCACTCGCGGTCACCAGTGCCACCAGTACTGGATGGTCTGCGGCTTCTACGAGTGTGCACACGGACACGTGCTCAGGATCAATCCCCGCGTCCAACCACCAACCACATGACCGGCCTGCCACTGGCCGCTACACCAATCACCGGCCCTGGACGCCAGCGCGTTGAGCGGTAGCCAGTCCACGCTCCGGCCCCGTGCTGGTCCAGCCGATCCGCCCGTCGGCATCACGCGGACCGGCGCCAGCAGACGCCGGTCCAGTGGATCGTCCTGATCGGATCGCGCACGGCATGGCGGTCACGAAACCACCGGGAGCCCTGGCAACCCGATGGCCGGGGACATTGACGTTGCCCGAGCTGCCAAGGGCTACCAGCCTCCCGGCGGTTGGGTGTTCGAGAGCGTGGACGTGACGGCAGCGGACGCGAACGAGCTGATCGGCGACGCGTGGTGGACCGGCAGCACGGAAGCGGCCGGCGGAGAGCAGGGGCGTGCCGAGTTCGCGAGGCTCGGGAAGTCCGTGGTGCGGGTTCGCCCGGACCGCCGCCGCATCGCGGAGGACTACGACGTCGAGGTCGCGGATTTCGAGGCGGCGGTGGACTTTGCCGTGTGCCGCGTCGTGGCCGCTCAAGGATTTCCAGTGCTGATCGAGGTCGGCACAGCGGCGCAGGCCGAGGCGGTCGCCGCCCGGTTGCCGGGCGCGGTTGTGCTCACCGAGGACAACGCGGATCGGACTGCCGAGATCCTCGCCGAAGCGGGACGGCGGGGTGCGGTCACCGTGACGAGCGTCCGGCGGCGTGAGCACGGTACAACGTGGACAGTCCGCTATCCGTGAGCCGCCACGAGGCTCATAGCTGGTCAGGCCGGACCACCTCGAGATCGGGTACGGCAACCCGGTGACGCAAACGCGGCAGCACGGCCAGCCACACGAGGACGGCGGCGCAGCCGTACGCGACGGTGATCGTGATGCTCATCGACAGCGGGCTGGTCCCGCCCAACGACACCAGCGGCGCCACCACCGGGCCGATCGCGAACGACGCCGTGCCCAGCAGGGCGGCGGCCGTCCCGGCGCGTTCGCCGTGATCGGCCAGTGCGAGGGCGGATCCGTTGGCTTGTGAGCCACCGGCGGTGAGCATCATGAGCGCCAACGGGATGAGCACACCGAGCAACCCGGCGCCGAGGAGCACCGAGACGAGCATCGCCAGTGCCGCCAGCGCGGTGGTGGTCGTGCCGATCGCGTACATCCGCGCCGGTCCGGCCCGGCGGACCACAGCCCGGTTGACCTGCGCACCTATCACGGACATCACGGCGTTGGCGGCGAAGCACAGGCTGAACATCTGCGGCGACAACGAGAAGCTGTCCTGCAGCACGAAGCTGACCGACGCGAGGTACGTGAAGAACGCGGCACCACCGCACATGCTGACCAGCAGGAACCACGGGAACACCCGGTCTCGCAGCACGGCACGGAACTCGCCCGTGTGGCCGCGCATCCCGGACGGCCGCGTCTCCGGGAGGGAGGTGGCGGCCAGGATGAACAACGCGACCCCGACGCCCGCCAGCACGACGAAGATCCCACGCCAGTCCATCACCGTCGCGAGCTGGCCGCCGACGACCGGCGCCACGATCGGCGCGATCGCGCCGACCGTGGTCAGCATGGCCAGCAGCCGCACCAGCTCCGCGCCTTCGGCCACGTCACGGGCGACCGCCAGGGAGATCACGATTCCCGCCGAACCGCACAGCCCCTGCAACAGCCGGGCCACCAGCAGCAGCTCGATCGTCGGCGCCACGGCACACACCAGTGACAGCAGTGCGAACAGGCCCGTGCCGATGAGCAGCGGCCCGCGCCGGCCGAACCGGTCGCTGAGCGGGCCGAGGACCAGTTGCCCGAACGCGAGGCCGAGCATGCACACCGACATCGTGGCCTGCGCCAGGCTTTCCGTGGTGTGCAGATCCGCGGCCAGGCTG
The DNA here is from genome assembly GCF_001302585.1 of Kibdelosporangium phytohabitans. Classification (GTDB taxonomy): domain Bacteria; phylum Actinomycetota; class Actinomycetes; order Mycobacteriales; family Pseudonocardiaceae; genus Kibdelosporangium; species Kibdelosporangium phytohabitans. Next base: position 5,575,695 of record NZ_CP012752.1, read on the forward strand.
GGCAGCGTGGGCAGGTAGAGGTCCATCGAGATCGGCCCGAAGATCTCCAGCAGGCCGAGGACGACCGCGATCCGGAGCTTGCTCACGGGGCCCGCAGGATCCGGCGCAACCACGACAACCGCGCCGAGGCGGCCGCACGGGAGACCTCGGCGCCGGGCGAGAAACCGGCGAACCCGTGGTATCCGCCCGCCCACACGTGCAGTTCGGCCTGCCCGCCGGTGGCCCAGATCCGCAGCGCGTACTCGGTCGCCTCGTCACGGAAGATCTCCGCGGCGCCGACGTCGATGTACGCGGGCGGCAGGTTCGACACATCCGCGGCACGAGCCGGAACCGCGTACGGCGATGCCTGTTCGGTGCCGCGCAACGGCCCGAGCAGCGCGTTCCAGCCGGTGTCGTTGTTGTTGCGGTCCCACGCCCCGCGCCCGTCGTACTGCCGCGTCGACACCGACTCGTTGCGGTCGTCGATCATCGGGCACAGCAGCATCTGCCCGATGATCGACGGCCCGTCGAGGTCGCGTGCCATCAACGCCACACCGGCCGAGAGGCCGCCGCCCGCGCTGGCGCCGGTCACCACGATCCGGCCCGGATCGACGCCCAGCCCGGCGGCGTTCGCCACCAGCCACACGAGGCCCGCGTAGCAGTCCTCCACGGCGGCGGGCGCGGGGTTCTCCGGAGCCAGCCGGTATTCGACCGACACCCCGACCGCGCCGAACCGCAGCACGTCGTCGATGAGCCCGTCGACACCGAAGAACCGGTTGCCGAGCACCATCCCGCCGCCGTGGATGCTGTAGAACGCGGGCGCGTCCGTCACGCCGCCGCGCGGCCGGATGATCGTCAGCACGATGTCGGGCGCGCCCGGCGGGCCGGGCACTGTGCGGTCCTCGACCTCCACCGGCCGGTCGCCCACGATCTGGCCGATCGGCGGGATGATGGTGGCGAAGTGGGCGCGGTTGGCCAGGATCGTGTCGGCGCGCAGCGGGATCCGTTCGACCAGGTCGAGGAACGCGGCCAGGCCGGGCTCCAGCTCCGGGTCGTACGGTACGGGGGTGGTCATCGGCCCAACCCCAGGACACGGCGCAGCCACGAGTCACGCGTCCGCAGTGCCTCCTGGCTGATCGGCCAGTCCGGGACGTAGAGGTCGAATCCGTGGAACGCGCCGCTCCACACGTGCAGTTCGGCCTGCCCGCCCGTGGCCCAGATCCGCAGCGCGTACTGGGTGTCCTCGTCGCGGAACGGCTCCGCGCTGCCCACCTCGATGAACGCCGGTGGCAGTCCGGACAGGTCGGTGGCCCTGGTCGGCGCCGCGTACGGGGACACGGTGTCCGTCCCGACGGCGTCGCCGAGCAGCGACTGCCAGCCCGCGACGTTCGCCTCCCGCGTCCACGTGCCGATCCCGCTGTACTGGTGGCTCGCGACGGTGGTGTTGGTGTCGTCGATCATCGGGCAGAGCAGCAGCTGCCCGGCCAGGCGCGGCCCGCCGCGATCCCGTGCCAGCAACGCGACGCCAGCGGACAGCCCACCGCCCGCGCTGCCGCCCATGACCACGATCCGGTCCGGGTCGATGCCGAGTTCGGCCGCGTTCTCGACCGTCCACACCAGACCCGCGTAGCAGTCCTCGACGGGCGCGGGGTGCGGGTGCTCGGGCGCGAGCCGGTATTCGACGTTGACCGCGACCACGCCCAGTTCCAGCACGAGCGCCAGCAGCCGGGGCACGTCCATGTTGCGGTGGCCGACCATCATCCCGCCGCCGTGGATGTTGTACAGCGCGGGCACCGGTCCTTGCCGGTCGCGCGGCGAGAGGATCGTGACCTCCAGCTCGGGCGCACCGTCCGGGCCGGGAATCCTCCGCTCGACGACGTCGACGGGCGCGTCGCCCACCACGTCGGCGGCGGGCGGGAACATCGCGGCCATGGCCTGGCGCAATGCCGGGATCGTCTCCGGCGTGAAGGGCGGGGCGTCCTTCGGCACGACCTCGTCGAGCGCCGGTTCGATGTCCGGGTCGAACGGGACCGGGGGATGGGTCACGGCAAGCTCCTCACTCACGAAGTCACGGCCCCTCGGGGTCGACCACGCCGCGGTCGGCCCAGAACGGCTCGACCAACGCGCGCAGTTCGTCGGCGCCGATCTGCTCGACCAGGCCGACCGCGGCGAGGTTGTCCTCGAGCTGGGCCAGCTTGGTCGCGCCGAACAACGTCGTGACGTTGGCGGGGTGGGTCAGGGTGAAGGCGACCGCCAGGCGCGCGGCGCTGGTGCCGAGCTTCCCGGCGAGCTCGACCAGGCCGGCCGTCGACCGGGTGATCGCGTCCCTGACCGCACCGGGATCACGGCCGACCTCACGGGTGAGGTCGGTGCGGCCGGTGAGGATGCCGCCTTCGAGCACGTCGGAGGCCTGCATGGTGAAACCCTCGGCGAACAGCTTGGCGAACGGTTCACCGTCCGGGATGGACCGGCGGGCCACGCTGTACTTCAGCTGCGCGATCTGCGGGCCGTCGACTCCACGCGCGGCGGCGATCTCCCGCAGTGCGCGGATGTTGGTCGCCGACCAGTTGTTGACGCCCCACGCGCGGATCAGCCCGGCACGGGCCAGCCCGGACAGGTCGTCGACCAGGTCCTCCAGTTCCACCTCGGCATCCCGCAGGTCGCCGAGGATGACCAGATCGGCGTAGTCGAATCCGCCGCGCAGGAACGCGTTGGCCAACTGGGGCCGGAATCCGCGCTCGTCGTCGAAGCCCTCGATCCAGAGCTTGGCCGAGACCAGGTACTCCTCGCGCGGGATGCCCGACGCGCGCATGATCGCGCTCCAGAGCACATCGGTGAACACCGGTGGCAGACCGGGCATCCCGTAGACGCCGACGTCGAACAGGTTCACGCCTGCCGCGACCGCGGTCCGGATCATGGTGACGGCGTCGGCGAAGTCCATCCGGTCGTAGGTGTGCCACGAACCGAGCGACAGCGGTGATACCTCCACATCGGACGTTCCGACGCGGCGGCGGGGCAGCGAGGTCACAGTGCCTCCTCCTCTTGGGTTCAGGCGAGACGGGGGTCGATGACGGCCTTGACCTCGTCAAGGCGTTGCATCGCGGCGATCCGCTCGGAGGCGGCCGACAGGCCGACGGGCGCGCCGAACAGCGAGTCCCACGGCATCCGGTCGCCGAACGAGCGGAAGAACTCGATCGCGTTGTGGTAGTCGGCGATGTCGCCGTTGAGCGAGCCGACGACGGTGAGTTCCTTGCCCATCAACGTGCCCAGTGGAACTGGTACGTCATTGGGGCCGGTGGTTCCGACGATCACGACGGTCGCGCGTTGCGCGGCCATCGCCACGGCCTCGTGACCGACCGATGGTGCTCCGGCGAAGTCCAGTACGAGGTCGCCGCCGTGCTTGTCGGTCAGCTCGTGGACACGTTGGACGGTCTCGCCATCGGTGATGTCCACTGTGGCGTCGGCACCGAACTTCGTGGCGAGCCGCAGCCGTGACGCGGGCGCGCCGACCGTGATCACCGTCCCGGCGCCGGAAATCTTCGCGACCGCCGTCGCGAACAGACCGAGAGCTCCTGATCCCTGCACGACGACGCGGGATCCCGGCGTCACGCCACCGGCCCGCGTGAAGGCCCGCAACACTGTCTTGGCCGCGCAGCCGGCCATCGCCGCCCATGTGTCGGGAATCTCGTCCGGCAGCAGCAGTTTCGCGGCGTTCGGCACGACGTACGCGTATTCGCACAGCCCGGCGGTGGCGAACGGGTGCACGTCCGAACGTTGCAGGAAGCCGTAGCCACGACGGGAGCAGGCGACAGGTTCGCGGAGGACCGTGCAGCCGTAGCACTCGCCGCAGGTCGACTCGGACCACCCGATGCGGGCGCCGACGGGGATGTCGCGGCCGAGCGCGTCACGGGTGTCCGGTCCGGTGGCCACGACCTCGCCGACCATCTCGTGGCCGAGCACCATCGGCAGCATGCCGGGGAAGGACATCTTGCCGGACCAGATCTCCACGTCCGTGCCGCAGAGCGTGGCGCAGGAGACGCGCACGAGCGCGGCCCCGGGTTCGATCTCCGCCGGCAGCAGGAGTTCGTCCATGCGCAGTGGTTCGCCGTGTTCGGTGAGCACCGCCGCACGGGTGGAGGTCGGGACGGACATCGGGCTCCTTCCGCCGCTTCGCGGACGTGATGTGCGCGGCCGGGCCGCGTGATGGGTTAGTCTACGTGCGTCGACAAAAATGTCGAGACCTCAGAACACATCGGGAGCGTCTGTGCCGAAACCAGTCGCGGACTTGGTCCTGCGCGGCGGACCGGTTCACACCCTCGCCGGCTCGGGCCCTGGCCCGGGTCCCGCCTCCGGCACGGCGCTGGCGGTCCGGTCCGGACGCGTCCTGCGCGTCGGCGCCGACGCCGACGTGCGTGACCTGATCGGCCCGGCCACCGAGGTCGTGGACCTCAAGGGACGGGCGGTCATCCCGGGTATCAACGACGCCCACCTGCACGCCACCTGGCTCGGCGCGCTGTGGCCGGACACCCTGTTCGGCGACCACGCGGCCCCGGGACCCGGCCCGCAGCGTCCGCTGTGCACGCCGGCGGAACGCCGGGCCGCGATCCTCAAGGCCGGGGATCTGCTGGCGCGGCTGGGAATCACCAGCTACACCGAGCCGGGACTCGGGCCAGGGGAGGACGCGGGCCTTGCCGGAGCGTTCGGAATGTCCGTTGTGGAGCAGTATCGGAACCTGGCGGCCGAAGGGCTGTTACGCGCCCGTGTCACGGCACTGTGGCTGTACGGCGAACTCGACGGCCCCAGCACCCTGGACGACTACCGTGCCGGACTGGCCGCGCTGGGCGGGCGCGATCCCGACCCGGCGATGCTCAACTTCGCCGGTGTGAAGATCTTCGCCGACGGCATCCCGCCCATGCGGTCCGCCTACACCCACCACTGCTACGCAGACGGGTCGCACGCGGAACTGCTCGTGGCGGGCGAGAACGACACCGAGCGCGAACAGAACCTGACCACGATGATCGTCGAGGCCCACCACGCCGGTCTCCAGGTGGGTGTGCACGCGACAGGCGACCGCGCGATCGAGCTCATGCTGGACGCGGTGGAACGGGCCCGCGCGGAACGGGACCTGGACCTGCGCCACTACGTGATCCACGGCGACATGGTGAATCCCGCACAGCTGCAACGGATGGCCCGGCTGGGCGTCGGCTTGTCGACGCAGGCGGGCATCGCGGTGCGGACCGCGAGCATGGTGGACGCGGTCCTGGGCGCGCAGCGTGCGGGGAGCACCTGGCCGTTGCGGGAAACCCTGGACGTCGGCATCCCGCTCTGCCTCACCTCGGACGCGCCCGTCCTGCCGCCCGACTGGCGCCGCGAGATCGCCGCCGCGGACGAGTGGATGGGGCCGGCCGACAACCCGCGCGACCGCGTGGAGACGCTGCTGCGCTGCTACACCGTGCATCCCGCCCGGCAGGACGGCGCGGAAACGTGGAAAGGCACGCTCGCCGAAGGCATGGTTGCCGATCTGTGCGTGCTGGCCGCGGATCCGTTGACGGTCACCGCCGCCGAACTGCCCGGTGTGGACGTCGACATGACCGTCCTCGGCGGACGCGTGGTCCACGAGAGGTAAGGGCCGGACCGGACAGGGGGCGGTCCGGCCCCGGTCTCTCAGGTGAGCAGCTGACCGCCGTCCACAGGCACGCTCGTGCCCGTGATGTGGGCGGCACCCGCACTGGCCAGGAACATCACCACCGCGGCCACGTCCTCCACGGACGCCATCTGCCGCAACGGAATTCTGCTCACCCATGCCGCACGTGCCGGAGACCCCTCCGGCATTCCCGCGGCCAGCATGGGCGTGAGCACCGGTCCTGGGGCCACCGCGTTGACGCGGATGCCGTGCTCGGCCAGTTCGACTGCCGCCCAGCGTGTCAGCGCGTCGACGGCGGCCTTGCTGCTCTCGTAACCGCCCATGCCGGGCGTCGGCTGGCGGCCGCCGATCGACGACAGGTTGACGATCACGCCTCGCCTGCCGCCCGCGACCATCCGGCGTGCCACCTGCTGCGTCATGAGGAACGTGCCGTGGACGTTCGTGCGCAGGATCGCGAGCATGTCCGGCGCGGGCAGTTCCAGCAGCCTGCCGTGCACGCTGAGCAGGCCGGCGTTGTTGACGAGCACGTCGACCGGGCCCACTTCGTCGAGTGCCTTGGCGATCGACGTGTCGTCGGTGATGTCCATGGTCACGCCGCGCACGCCGAGGGCGCCCGCGGCGTCGTGCACGCCGTCGATGTCGGCGACGACGACGTCATCGCCCGCTTTGGCGAAGGCCGTCGCGATCGCGCGGCCGATCCCTCCGGCTCCTCCGGTCACCAGGACGGTACGGGTGGCGGTCATCGGCGGTCCCTTCCACGGGGTGGACTTTATTGTCTATGTTTGTAGAAAATAAACCCCTTGTACCCCAGGAGGAAACAGTGCGCTACCGCCGGCTTGGAATCCGGGAGGTGCCCGCGCTGTCGTTCGGCTCGTGGCACACGTGGGATCGGATGGAGTTCGACGAGGCCGTGGCCATGATCGTCCGCGCCGCCGAGCTCGGCTGCGCGTTCTTCGACGTCGCCCACTACGACATGGGCCCGCACGCCGAGAACTCCCGCACGGACGTGATCTTCGGCAAGGCGGTCAGGGAGGCCGGTCTGGCCCGCGCGGACTGGCTCTACTGCGGCAAACTGTGGCTCTGGGACTATCCCGGCACCGGTTTCGCCCAGCAGATGGCCACCTCGCTGGACCGCGTCGGCGTCGAACGCGCCGACCTGGTCGTGGTCGGCGACTACTTCGGCGACCTCGACGTGGAACGCGTGGTCGCGGACGTGGCCGCGGAGATCGCCGCCGGGCGGTTCACGACCTGGGGCGTGAACAACTGGAAGTTCGCCGACCTGCGGGCGGCGATCGACATCGCGCACCGCCGTGAGCTGGTGCCACCGGCGTTCGCTCAGCTCAAGTACGGGCTCGTGCGCCGATCCATGGCGGAAGGCGGCTACTACAAGCCGGTGTTCGACTCCGGTGAGCTGGTGCTGCAGGCGTCGGACGTCTTCGAAGGCGGCATCCTGGTGGGCAATTCCCGGCCCGAACGCAAGATCGGGGCGGATGTCGGCGGGATCAGGGAGAAGATCGTCGCCGCCTGGCCGCGCGTGCGGGACATCGCGCACGAGCTGGACACCACCCCGGCGCGCCTCGGAATCGCCTTCTGCCTGGCGAATCCGGCGACGGCCAACGTGCTGGTCGGTGCCTCGCGCCTGGCGCAACTGGAGGACAACGCCGGCGCGGCCGAACTGCTCGAGCGGGTCGGCGCGGAGCGGATCCGGGAGCTCACCGGCGATCTGTGGCTGGACCGGGAAGTCGCCGCGGACGGCACCTGGTGACCGCCACGTTTTTTGTCTACAGTCGTAGAAACTCTGTCGGGACCAACTGAGAGGGGCCAACGATGGCCGCGCCAATCCCTGATCGCATCGTCGACATCGCCATCGGCTACATGGGTGCGAAACAACTGTTCGCAGCGTCCCGGATCGGACTGTTCCGCGCACTCGCCGACGGCCCGCACACGGTCGCGGAGATCGCCGGTGCCACGGGCGTCAGCGAGCAGATAGCCCGGATCCTCGCCGACGCGATGAACGCGCAGGGCCTGCTCGACCGCGCGGACGGCCGCTACAGCCTGGCCGAGGACGCGGCGGCGTACCTCGGCGGTCAGTCGGCGACCGACTTGGCTCCGTTCCTGACATTCCTCAACGAGATCAGCTACGCCCACTGGCTGCAGTTCGACGCCACAGTGGACACCACCAAGCCCGGCGACCTGCAGATGGACGACGCCCGCTGGGCGACGTTCATGGCGGGCGTGATGCGGTACAACGCGTTGCACGCCAGCATGCTGGCCCGTGAGTTCGACTTCGCGCCGTACAAGTCCATGGTGGACCTCGGCGGGCTGTCACCGGAGTTCGCGATCGGCGCCATGCGGGCCAATCCCGACCTGGCGGTGCGGTTCGTCTTCGCGCCGATGGCCACGCAGGGCATCACCGACGCGCTGGCGGCGGCCGGGCTCAGCGACCGCGCGACGATCGAACCGGCGGAGACCGCGACGGCCGCGCCCGGTGGTGAGCACGACATCGTCATGGTCAACCACGTGGTGCACCGGTTCACACCTGAGCAGAACCGCGAGATCCTCGCCAACGCCCGTGCCGCGGCCAGTCCGGGCGCCACGCTGCTGTTGCTGGACTTCTTCCTGGACGACGACGAGCGGCAGCGGCGGATCGACGCGCTGCACGCGGGGGAGTACTTCGTCATCGACGGGACAATCGTCTACCCCGAGGCGGAGGTGCGCGCGTGGCTCGAGGAAGCGGGCTGGCGGCCGCGTGACGTGCTGGCATTGCCGGGCAGTCCGCGCGTACTGGTTGCCCACGCGGTCTGAAGTTGGATCTTTTCCTGATGGCGCAAAGATAACGGCTGGTCAACGACCCGTTGATTTTTTTGCCGACAGTCGTAGACTATCCCGCACGACGGGTGAGCCAGATCTCACCACTGGCTTGACGAGCCCGCGGGGCGATGCCCGACCCGCCACCGGTGGGTGTGTGTGATCCCCGCAGGCAGCCCAGCTCCCCGAAAGAAGGACTCGATGACGAGGACGCTGACAGCGGCGCTGGTCGCGGTGGCCGCTGCCACCGCGCTGGCCGGATGTACCAGTTCCAGTGGCGACACCGGCGGCGGGGGCGCTGGTGCGGACGAGTTGAAGGCGGGTGTGTTCCTCGACGTCACGTCGTGGGACCCGGCGAACGCCGACATCGGTTTCGACGGGCCGTACCTGTCGGCCGTCTACGACCCGCTGGTGGCGCTGGACAAGGACGCCAAGCCGGTGCCCGCGCTGGCGACGTCGTGGGAGTGGTCGGCCGACCGGCTGACGCTCACCATGAAGCTGCGCGACGGAGTGACGTTCGACGACGGGCAGAAGTTCGACGCCACCGCCGCGGTGGCGAACCTCCAGCACCTGAAGTCGGGTGTCCGATCCGGACAGGCGTACCTCAACGTCGCCGGTGTCGCCGCCAAGGGCGCGGACTCCGTGGAGATCAAACTGTCCAAACGAGACGACGCGCTGCTGTACTTCATGGGCCTCGGCCGCAGCTGGATGGTCTCGCCAGCGGCCATCCAGGCCAACTCGCTGACCAACGGCCCGGCCGGGTCCGGGCCGTACACCTACGACAAGGCGGCGTCCCAGCCGCAGTCGCAGTACGTGTTCACCAAGAAGCAGAACCACTGGGACAGCGGGACCTACCCGTTCCCGACGGTCCGGCTGTTCCCGATCACCGACCAGACCGCCAGCTTCAACGCGATGCTGTCCGGCCAGCTCAACGTGCAGTTCGCCAACGCGGCCAACAAGCCCAAGGCGCAGGAGAACGGCTGGAACGTCGCGCAGAAGGCCTCGTCGTGGGTCGGCGTGCAGTTCGCCGACCGGACCGGCAGCCAGGTCAAGGCGCTCGGTGACCAGCGCGTCCGCCAGGCGATCGCACTCGCCTTCGACGCGGCCGGGATCCTCAAGGCGGTCGGCAACGACGCGGGCACCGTCACCGACCAGCTGTGGCCCGTGCACAGCCAGATCTACGACAAGGCGCTGAGCACGAAGTACCAGAACGACAAGGCCAAGGCCAAGCAGCTGCTGACCGACGCGGGATACCCGAACGGGTTCACCGTGAAGATGCCGATGTCGCCGATCTTCGCGCAGTGGCAGCCCGCGGCGAACCAGACGTTCGGCGAGCTGGGCATCAAGGTGGAATGGCAGGACATGGCCATGCCGGACTACCAGAAGAACGCCCCGACGTACCCGATGTTCCTCGCGGTGATCGCCATGGACGGCAACGACATGGCCACGCTCACCGACCAGGTCACCTCGGCCCAGTGGTACAACCCCAACCCGTCGGTCGACGCGTTCCCCGAGGTCAAGACCCTGGTGCGGCAGGCGGAGACCGCCGAGCCCGGCCCGGCGCAGTCCGACGCGCTCAAGCAGCTCAACACCAAGCTCGTCGACCTGGCCTGGTGGGACGTCTGGTACCAGGCCGACAACATCTACTTCAGCGTCAAGGGGATCACCGTCACGCCGGTCACCGGCATGATGTTCCCGACGTTGCGGTTCATCCAGCGCGGCTGACGCGCCCGTCCAGCGGCTGGTCCGTCCACCATGGCCTGTCCAACATGGTCTGTCCACTGGGGCCGGGCCAGCCGCCGAGGGAGTCGGAAATGCTGACGTTCATCGCCAGACGCCTGGTGTCCGGGATAGTGCTGCTCGTGGTCGTCACGAGTGCGACGTTCTTCCTCGCGCACCTGGCAGTCGGTGACCCGACCGCCGGACTGCTCGGCAACAACGCGACACCTGCCCAGCAGGACGCGCTGCGCGCCAAGATCGGCTACGACGACCCGTTGCTGACCCAGTTCGGGAGCTGGTTCTCGCACGCGGTCACCGGCGACTTCGGCACGTCGTGGCGCAACTTCCAGCCGGTCGCCGACCAGATCGCCCTGCGCGTGCCGGTGACGCTGTCGGTTGTCGTGTTCGCGACACTGCTGGCCGCGGTGCTCGGTCTCGCCGTCGGTGTGGCGTGCGGGCTGCGGCCCGGCGGTCTGCTCGACCGCGGCCTCAAGCTCGCGTCCGTCGTGCTGTTCGCGCTGCCCGGCTTCTGGGTGAGCCTGGTGCTCGTGACGTGGTTCGCCATCCAGCTGAAGTGGTTCCCGGCGATCGGGTACGTGTCACCCGACCGTTCGGTCGGCGACTGGCTGCGGTCCATCACGCTGCCGTCGGTGTCGCTCGCGCTCGGCGCGATCGTGATGGTCGCCGAACAACTGCGCAACGGCTTCCTCCAGGTCGCCAACCAGGACTTCGTCCGCACGCTGCGGGCCAGGGGCCTGTCGCACCGGCGTGTGACGGTGCACGTGCTGCGCAACGCCTCGCCCGCCGCGCTGACCGTCCTGGCGCTGATGTTCGTCGGCCTGCTGGGAGGCGCGATCGTCGTGGAGATCGTGTTCAACCTGCCCGGCATCGGCAGCCTGACGCAGTCGGCGTCGCAGATCGGCGACATCCCGATCCTGCTCGGCCTGACCGCCGTGACCGTGGTGTTCGTCGTCGTCGTCAACTTCCTGCTCGACCTCGTGCTCGGGTGGGTCAACCCGAAGGTGCGCGAGCGATGACCGCAGCCCCGTTCCCCGCCACGCTGGCGCCCGTCAAACGGATCTCGTTGTGGCGCCGCTACACGCGGCGCCCGCTCGGCCTCGTCGCGCTGGCCGTGTTCGCGATCGTGGTGGCCGTCGCGGTGCTCGCGCCGTGGCTGGCGCCGTTCGACCCGAACTTCGTCGACTTCAAGATCACGCACGCCCCACCGGGCGACGGGCATCCGCTCGGCGGTGACAGCGCCGGGCGCGACATCCTCAGCCGCCTGCTCGTCGGCGCCCAGACCACGCTGTACGGCGCGGTGATCACGTGTGTGACCAGTCTTGTCCTCGGCGTCCCCGCGGGCGTGAGCGCCGGGTACTTCGGCGGCATCACCGACCGGATCTGTTCGTGGATCAGTGACGCGCTGCAGTCCGTGCCGGGCATGATCGTGCTGCTGGTGGTCGCCGCGGGCACCGGCCAGAACTTCACCGTGCTGATGGTGGCCATCGGCGTGTTCCTCGCCCCCGGTTACTACCGGATCGCGCGGGCCCGGGCCTTGGCCGTGCGCAAGGAGCCCTACATCGACGCCGCGCGGGTCGCGGGCGTGACCAACGGGCGCATCCTGCGTACGCACATGCTGCGCGCGGTGTACGCGCCGATCATCGTGCAGACCGCGCTGACCGCCGGGATCGCGATCGGTATGCAGGCCGGGCTGCAGTTCCTGGGCATCGGTTCCGCGTCCACGCCGAGCTGGGGCCAGATGATGAACGACGGCTTCCAGACCATGCTGACCTACCCGCTGATCCTGCTGTGGCCGTCGATCGCACTGGGTGTCACGATCGCCGCGCTGGCGTTCATCGGCTCCACCCTCGCCGACCTGGTCAGCGTCCGCGTCGAACAGCCCACCCGGCGCGGCCTGGCCCGCGTCCGCCAGGCGTTGGCCGCACCCGCCGGCCTGCCTGACCGGACACCGAGCGGTACGCACGCGCACCAGGCGCAGGACTGTGCGCTGCGCATCGAGAACCTGCGTGTCGGGTACTCGACGCCGACCGGGGTGAAGGAGGTGGTCTGCGGCGTGTCGCTGGACGCGGCCCCCGGTGAGGTACTGGGTATCGTCGGCGAGTCCGGGTCGGGCAAGACGCAGACCATCTTCTCGGTGCTCGACCTGCTCCCGCCGGGCGGCACCGCGGTCGCCGACGGCATCTGGGTCGGTGGCGAGGAAGTCGGCCACCTCTCGCGCAAGGACCGTGCCGCCCTGCTCGGCCGCAAGATCGGCTACGTCCCGCAGGAGCCGATGACCAACCTGGATCCGTGCTACCCGATCGAACGGCAACTGGTCGAACCGCTGCGGCACGTGCACGGCCTGTCCAAGGCCGACGCCGCGAAGCGGGCCAGGGAGATCCTCGTGCGGGTGGGGATCACCGACCCCGATCGCGTACTGGCCGCCTATCCGCACCAGATCTCCGGCGGCATGGCACAGCGCGTGCTCATCGCCGGTGCCATCGCCGGGCAGCCGTCAGTCCTGGTCGCCGACGAGCCGACGACCGCGCTCGACGTCACCGTGCAGGCCGAAGTGCTCGAACTGCTCCGGGAGCTGCAGCGGGAGTACGGCATGGCGCTGGTGATCGTGACGCACAACTTCGGTGTCGTCGCGGACATCTGCGACCGCGTGGTGGTGATGAAGGACGGCCGGGTGGTGGAGACGGGCCCGGTCGAGCAGATCTTCCGCAGGCCGGAGGACCCGTACACGGCCGAACTGATCGCGGCGTCACTCGACGACGCCGAGGGCCGTGCCGAACTGGACGAGAAATGGCAGGGCCGTGTCGCTGCGCAGGACGGTGTGCGATGAACCCGTTGCTTGAGGTCGACGACGTCGTGGTCGACTACCGGCTGCGCGGCCGGGCCACGTTCCGCGCGCTCAAGGGCGTGTCGGTCACGGTCGGGCCGGGGGAGTGCGTCGGCCTGGTCGGCGAGAGCGGCTCCGGCAAGTCCACACTGGGCAAAGCCGTGCTCGGGCTCACCACCGTGGCGTCCGGGCGGATCACGTTCGACGGAACGGACATCACGCACGCGCGCGGCGCGGCCCGGCGACGGTTGGCCAGCGACATCCAGGTCGTGTTCCAGGACCCGTACGGTTCGCTGGATCCCACGATGACCGTCGGCGAGGTGCTCGCCGAGCCACTGGTGGTCACGGGAGCGACTCGAGCGCAGGCGCGTACGGTCGTCGCGGAAATGCTCGACCGCGTGCGGCTGCCCACGGATGCCGTGCACCGGTATCCCAGTGAGTTCTCCGGCGGGCAACGCCAACGGATCGCGATCGCGCGGGCGCTGGTCCGCCGTCCGCGGCTGATCGTGTGCGACGAGCCAGTCAGCGCGCTCGACCTGACCACCCAGGCGACGATCCTCGACCTGTTCCTCGACCTGCAACGGGAGACCGGTGTGTCGTATCTGTTCGTCTCGCACGACCTCGGTGTCGTGCGCCGCCTCTGCCACCGCGTGGCCGTCATGTACCAGGGGGAGATCGTGGAGACCGGCTCGGCCCGTCAGGTCACGCAGGACCCCGAACACCCGTACACGCGGCGGCTCCGGCTCGCCTCGCCCGTCGCCGACCCGGCTCGCCAGGCTGAACGCCGCTCCACGTGGCTCAGCCTGCGCGACCCGGCCTGACTAGAATAAACAGTCATGCCGAGGGTCATCGACCACGATCAGCGACGCAGGGAGATCGTCGAAGCCGCCAAGAAGCTGATCATCGAAGGTGGTTTCGAGGCGGCGACGATGCGCAGCATCGTGACCGCCGCCGGGTACGCCAACGGCGCGTTGAAGCACTACTTCGACAGCAAGGACGCCATCATCGCGGCGACCTTCGAGAGCGTCCTGCACGAGACCGAGCAGCACATGTCGGCACTGGATCCGGACCTGAGCCCGGCCGACGCGCTGCGCGGGTTCGTCGAGGCGGCCATGCCGCTGGACCCGCACCGGATCAGGTCCGGCCGGGTGCTGCTCGTGCTGTGGGAGCACTCGGTGTCCAATCCAGACCTCGCGCGCCAGTACCGGGATCTGCTCACGACCTGGCGGGTCGAGTTGTGCCGCCGGATCGCGGCCGCGAGGGACAGGGACGAGTCACCGGACGCGCCGGCTGTGGGCGTCATCGCGGACGAGATCATCTCGGTGGCGATCGGTGCCAACGTGGCCAGCCTGATGCACCCGGTCGGCGACCTGATCGACCGCCACGGTGCCTACGTCGACGCGTTGATGGAGCGGCTCGTCGGCTGACAATCCCTTTGGGGCAGAAGGATCTGGACGGCACGGGCTCTTTTGTCTACGCTCGTAGACATGCCTCTTCCCGTGACCCACACCCAGCCGGCCGGTCCGACCGCCGGTCCGCCCGTCGTCCTCGTGCACGGATTCGCCTCAGCCGGCACCAAGGACTGGCCGGCGGCCCGGTGGGCGGAACCGCTCGCCGAGGCGGGCCGGGAGACGTTCGTCGTGCACCTGCCGGGACACCAGGGCGGACCGGCGGCCGACGACGCCGAGGACGTCACGACCCCGAACGTGCTGCGGCGATTGGCCGCGAGCGTTCCGTCCGGTCAGGTCGACCTGGTCGGCTACTCGCTCGGCGCCCGCCTCGCGTGGGACCTCGCGGCCACGAAAGCGCTCGAGGTGCGCAGGCTCGTGCTCGGCGGATTGAGCCCGATGGAACCGTTCGCGATGGTCGACCTGGCCGCCGCCCGGTCCTCTGTCCACGGTGGACCGTCCCCGGTGGACCCGCTGACCGCCGCGATCGCCGGAATGGTCCGCGACCAGGACGCGAACTCCTTGCTCAACCTCGTCGAAGGCCTTGCCCGGCAACCGTTCGACCCGGCCGCGAGCGTCCCGCGAGTGCCCACGCTGCTGCTGGCAGGCGAGAACGACCAGATGTCCCAGGGGATAGAGCGGATCGCCGCGCTCGTGCCGGACGCCCAGCTGCGGCACGTCCCCGGTGATCACCTCGGCGCACTCGCGAGCGACGAGTTCCGCGCCGCCGTGCTCGAGTTCCTCGGCGTCTGAAGGCGGCTACGACCGGCGGACATGAGGGGCGGTCACGGTTCGGGTTTCCCATGCCCAAGCGGCGATCTGCACCCGGTTGCGCACCCCGAGCTTGGCCTGGATGCCGGACACGTGGCTTTTGACCGTGCTCAAGGAGATGAACAGCTCGGCGGCGATCTCCCGGTTGGTACGCCCTTTGGCGATGGCCCGCACGACTTCGGTCTCCCGTTCGGACAGTCGGCGTGACGGGTCGCTGGCGGTCGGTGTGGTGTGGGTGGCTGCGAGGTGACGTAGCAGTCGCAGCGTGACCGAGGGGGAGACCAAGGCGTCGCCGATGTTCGCGGCGCGGACCGCTTCGGCGAGGAGGGCGGGCCCGGCGTCTTTCAGGATGAAGCCGACCGCCCCGCCGTGCAGTGCGCCGTACACGTACTCGTCGGCGTCGAAGGTGGTGACCACGACCACCCGGAGCGGGTTGGGGACACCAGGGCCGGCCAGGGCGCGGGTGACTTCGATCCCGTCGAGGCGGGGCATGCGGATGTCCACGAGGCACACGTCGGGACGCAGCCGGCGGGCCAGCTCGACCGCCTCGACGCCGTCCGACGCCTCCGCGATGACGCTGATGTCGGGCTCGTCCTCGAGCAGCAGCCGCAGGCCGCTGCGGATCATGGCCTGGTCGTCGGCCAGCAGGACGCTGATGGTCGACGGGGTGGTCATCGCAGCTCCCGGACAGGAAGCGGCAGGACGGCCCGCACGGACCAGCCGGAGCCCGAGCAGGGGCCAGCGGACAGCGTGCCGTCGAGGGCCTCGACGCGTTCGCGCATACCGACCAGGCCATACCCGCTGCGGTGGGTGTACCGGGCCGGGTGTGCTGGGGCGTCGTCGGTGATCTCGACGGTGATGCTGGGCTGCGCCTGGCTGATGGTGGTTCGGTCGATGTGGTCATGGGTGACGCGGACGGTGACCGACTGGGCATGCGGGGCGTGCTTGGTGATGTTGGTCAGGGCTTCCTGGACGACCCGGTACACCGTGCTGACGACTTCCGGCGGCCAGTCCGGTTCGTCGTCGGGCAGATCGAGGTACACGCTGGGGCCGTGACTGGTGAAGCGTGCGACCAGTTCGCTGAGCTGTCCGGGACCGGACGGGGCCGGGTCACTGGTGTCACGCAAGAGGCCGACGACGCGGCGCATCGCCACCAACGCGTCGGAGCTGGCGGTCTCGATACCGGCCAGGTACTCGTCCAGCTTCTCCGGGTACTTGCGGCGGACGACCTGGATGGCCTGGGCGTGCAGCACGACGCCGGTCATGTGGTGGGCGACGATGTCGTGGAGTTCCCTGGCCAGTTCGAGGCGTTCGGCGCGGCGTACCTGTTCGGCGACAGTGCGGCGGCGGGTGTCGAGCAGCCGCAGACCGAGCCCCGTCGCAAGCGCGGCGAGCCAGCCGGCGCCGAAGAACGTGAGCACGGCGGGAACCCCGGCCGCCGACGCCGGCGCGGTGAGCCCGGTGCCGACGACGAGGACGAGCCCTCCGGCCGCGACGGCGGCAGCCCAGCGGATCGGGAGTGACCTGATCGCGGAACCGATGAGCACGGACAGGCCCACAACGGCAGCGGGCCCGGGCTCGGCGGGCAGGTGACCGGCCCAGGCGACCACGATCGCGACCGCTGCGACGCCAAGCGCCACACCGGCGGCCCATCCCGTGTGGCGGCTGCGCATCAGGGCGAGCACGCCCATCACCAGCCCGGTGGCGCAGCCGAACACCCAGTAGTCGCCGCCCCAGCTGTCCGCGATCGCGACCGCCGTGACGGCGAGCGCCGCGCCGTGCACGACAACGAGCCCCGCACCGGCCGCGATGCCGGGCAGACCGGGCGGCCGGTCCCGAGTATCCACACGGTGCAGGCTACGCAACGGCGACCTGTGCGCCGTATCGGTCAAAAGTACGGTTGCGGACGGCGCGAACCCTGCTTCGGCCCGATGTCCGGCGCCGCAGCAGCTCCCAGGATGAGGACATGCCCTACGCAAACGCCGCTCCGGCGGCGACAGCCGTGAACCCCACCGAACGGTTCCGCAGACGCCCCCGCGATCTGGTCATCGCCGGACTGCTCGCTGTCGCGGTTGCCGTCTCGCCCACCCACACAGCCGCAGCCGGCTCTCCTGGCCCGGCGACCCCACCAACCGGCACGCCGTACCTGCCCGCACCAACCGGCCCTCATCCGGTCGGCATCACGTCCCTGCACCTGACCGACGAATCACGCCAGGATCCGTGGGTTCCGCGGGCGGGGCCGCGAGAGCTCATGGTTTCCCTCTGGTACCCGGCGAAATCGCGTGGCGAGCGACGGGTGCAGTACATGACGCCGAAGGAGTCGGAGCTGCTCCTGAAAGGCCACCAGATCACCAGCGTGCCGTACGACAGCTTCAGCAAGCCCAGGACCAACGCGTACACCGACGTGCAGCCGGTCGGAGGCAGGCATCCGCTCGTGCTGCTCTCGCCCGGTTTCACCTGGTACCGCACCTCGCTTTCCGCGCTGGCCGAGGAACTGGCGAGCAGAGGCTACGTGGTGGCCTCGATCGACCACACCTACGAGAACTTCGCCACGACCTTCCCCGACGGGAGGGTCATCACCTGTGCCACGTGCAACGGGGAGATCGAGGACTTCGACAAACTCGTTGTGGACAGCCGGGCCCGCGACGTCTCCTTCGTACTCGACGAGCTGCTCGGCAGGAGGGGCACGCTGATCGATCCGTCGCGGATCGCGATGGCGGGCATGTCCATCGGCGGCGCGAGCGTCGGCGAGACCATGCTGACCGACCCGAGGGTCCTGGCCGGCGCCAACCTCGACGGCACGATGTTCAAGCCACTGGCCGAAAGCGGGCTCTCGCGGCCGTTCATGTTCTTCACCCAGAACGCCGATGACGCCACGCTGAACCGGGACTGGCGGCGCCTGACCGGGTGGAAGCGCTGGCTCAAGGTGACCGGGGCGGTGCACGCGTCGTTCGCCGACCACGACACGCTGAGCCAGCAGATGGGCCTCGACTTCGGCAGCAAGCTGGCCGGAACCCGTTCCGTGGAGATCACCCGCGCCTACGTCGCCGCCTTCTTCGACCGCCATCTGCGCAACCGGCCGCAGCCGTTGCTGGAGCGGCCGTCCCGGCACTACCCCGAGGTCGGTTTCTGTACGCCCGAACAGAAGCCCTGCCACTAGCGGACACCAGTCCACGCCGGGGGAGTGACCATCGGGCTATCAGTGGACGGCTGTCGTACTGAAGTGACCGGCGGCGGTCTGATCGCCGCCGCCGGTCACTGCGTCGCTCCGGCCGGAGCTCACCCTGCCTCGTCGGGCGAGCAGAACCCGGTCAGCAGGTGATGCGGACGAAGGGGCTTGTGTCGGAGATCAGGGCGTGCGGGGGTTCGTAGCCCGGCGGCGGGACGAGGTAGGAGT
Organism: Kibdelosporangium phytohabitans; assembly: GCF_001302585.1. GTDB lineage: Bacteria > Actinomycetota > Actinomycetes > Mycobacteriales > Pseudonocardiaceae > Kibdelosporangium > Kibdelosporangium phytohabitans. The sequence continues at coordinate 5,594,306 of NZ_CP012752.1, forward strand.
CGGCGAAGGTGAAGTGGTCGTCCGTGCGGCACGGCGCGTCCGCCGCGCCGGTGATCAGGCCGCGGCCCGAGCCGACCTCCTGGTACTCACCGGCCAGCCCGGTTTCCGACCGCCGGAACAGCAAGATCCGCAGATCGATGTAGGTCATCGGGGCTTGCTCGCCCTGGTCGGTGAGGCACTGGACGTAGCCGACACCGGACGCCGTGGCGGCGCTCTTCCTGATCGGGCTGGCGAGCACCTCGCAGTTGATGACGGACTGCACGCCATCGACGCCGGTCGCCTGCTGGAACCGGAGCGGGCCGGTCTTGCCGTCCGCTGACCCGCCCACCGCACCGGGCGCTCGGCCAGGCGGCACGGCCGCTGATGCCGGTAGCGGGAACAACACGCCGACAACGGCGGCCACCGCGGTCAGCACGGCTCGCGTTCTCATTCGATCTCCTTCTGTTCGGGCGTTTCCGGCGCGGGACATCGCCGAACGGATGGCGCCGGACTGGCAGATCGCGATCAGGGTGCCGGGTGGCGCGTGCCTTACTCCTTGGTAGCGCGTGAACGGCCTGATCAGTGCCGTTATGACGGGTTTGCCTGGTGCGCGGCAGCGGGGCTATGGGCGTTGACCAGCGCACTCACGCGACGCCAAAGAAACGCTCACGCGCCCGTGGCGACACTGAGCGGGTGAGCGGCTGCGGAGCAACAACAACCGGTGGTTCAGGCAACCGATCCGGGCACGTGACGTCACCTTCCTGCTGACCGGGGTGAGGGGACCGGCACGGCGCGGACACCCACCGCGCACGGTATCCACCCGCGCCGTGCCGACCACCGGTCACCCGTCCCTTTCCCAGGCACACCAACGTCTCCCGGCCGTTCGTCCGCCCTACGCCGACAGGCCCGCACCTGCTTGGCCCGAAAGCGCGCGAAGCTTGAGCGAGCCGGTCAGACCCGGTATGCATCTTCCCGGGCCAGGGAGGAAGAACCGGATGACGGTGCGATTCCGTCTGCTTGGGCATGTCGAGGCGCAGGTCGACGGCCGGCCGATCGCGATCGGGTACGCGCAGCCGCGATCTGTGCTGGCGGTGCTGCTAATCGAGGCCAATCACGTGGTGTCGGTCGATCAACTGGTCGACCGGATCTGGGGTGAACGCCGCCTTCCCCGCAATCCGCGTGCCGCCGTCCAGCACAGCATGACTCTGCTCCGCAACGCTTTGACCCCCGCCACGGGTGCGGCGGTCGTCCGCAAGTCGACCGGCTACCAGCTCACCGTCGAGCCGGAGATGGTCGATCTGCACCGGTTTCGCCAGCTGATCAAGGAAGGTCGGGCCGCCGACGACGACAGCCGGGCCGCCGCGCTGATCGAGGAGGCGTTGAGGTTGTGGTGCGGGGAACCGTTCGCCGGGCTGACCACTGCCTGGCTGGAATCCGTTCGCACCACGCTGATCCAGCACAGGCACGCGGTCCGGCTGGATCTGGTCGACGTCCGGTTTCGCCTCGGCCAGCACGCCGCGCTGCTGCCCGACCTGCTCGCGTGGGTGGCCAGGAACCCGCTGGACGAACGCTTGGCAGGCCAGCTGATGGTCGCTCTGTACCGCAGTGGCCGCCCGGCCGACGCACTGGAGCACTACCGCCGGGTCCGCAGCCGGTTGGCCGACGAACTCGGCACCGACCCCAGCCCGCCGTTGCAACGCCTGCACGAACAGATCCTGGCGACTGATCCAGCGCTCACGGCTCCTGCTCCCGTGCGACGCGGGCCGCGGACCGCCGCGATGCCCGTACCCCGCCAGCTACCGGCCCGGCCGCGCCTGTTCACAGGCAGAACCCGCGAACTGGCCGACCTCGAAGCCGTGCTGGGACGGGAAAAGAGCCCGGACGCCGTGGTGATCTCGGCGATCGGCGGAGTCGGCGGGATAGGCAAGACCTGGTTGGCGTTGCAGTGGGCGTACCAGCATCTCGACCGGTTTCCCGACGGCCAGCTGTATGCCAGCCTGCGTGGCTACGATCCCTCCGGGCAACCGATGTCTGCCGCGACGGCACTTCGCGGCTTCCTCGATGCGCTCGGCGTTGCTTCCGCCGCCGTCCCGTACGACGTGGACACGCAGGCCGGGTTGTATCGCAGCCTGACCGCGGGCAAACGGATGCTGGTGTTGCTGGACAACGTGGCCGACAGCGCCCAGGTGGTCCCTTTGCTGCCGGGGAGTCCGACGTGTGTCGCGCTGATCACCAGTCGCCAGCACCTCGGTGGTCTGATCGCCGCGCATGGCGCGCGTTGCCTGAACCTGGGCCGGTTGACCGACCCGGAGGCACGTCGGCTGTTGGTTCGGCACCTTGGCGAAGATCGGCTGGCCGCCGAACCCGCCGCGGCGACCGAACTGCTGGCCTGCTGTGCGGGTCTGCCGCTGGCGATCAGCATCCTGGCCGCCCGCGCGAGTCTGAATCCGGATCTCGTTGTCCGTGCTGATCGATGAACTGCGCGATCAGAGCGGTCTGCTGGACGTCCTGGATGCCGGCGACGATCTGGTGAGCCTCCGTGCCGTGTTCTCGTGGTCCTACAGAGCTTTGTCCGCCGAGACAACCGCTGTGTTCGGTGCTCTCGGACTGCATCCGGGCACGGACATCGGTTTGCGTGCCATCGCGAGCCTCACCGCGCTGCCCGTCGCCCACGCCCGGGCTTGTCTGCGCGAACTGGAACAGGCGCATCTGGTCGACCAGCACTCCCCAGGCCGCTACCGGATGCATGACCTCGTCCGGTTGTACGCGGCTGAACGCGCCCACCCCGACAGCCGACCAGCCGCGTCGCGGCGGCTGGTCGACTTCTACGTGCACACCGCGTTCACCGCCGAACGGCTGCTGGATCCGCACCGCGAACCGATCCGGATCGCAATCCCCGCCACGGGCTGCGTCCCGCACGAGTTCGAGGACGAGACGGCCGCGATGGAGTGGCTGAGGGCCGAGTTGCCGAACATCCTTGCGGTACAGGAAATGGCTGCCGAACACGGCTGGCACGACCCGGTCTGGCACCTGGCCTGGACGATGGACACGTTCTTCCGAAGACGGGGCGACTACCACCACGCCGTCGCGGTGTGGCGGGCAGGCGTCGTCGCCGCGGACCGCTTGAGCGACACGACCGCGCAGACCCTGGCCCGTCGCCGCCTCGGCAATGCCTGTGCTGGGTTGGGACTGTATTCCGAAGCCCTGCAACACCTCCAACACGCTCTGACAGTCAGTGAACAGACCGGCGACGTCCCCGGCCAGGCACCCGCCCATCACCTCCTTGGCGGCGTCTGGGAAATGCGGGGTGACGACCGGCGTGCGTTGGACCACGCCACACCGGCTCTGCACCTGTTCCTGGAGCTCGACATGCCGGTGTGGGCGGCATGGGCGCACACGCAGGTGGGCTGGCACCAGGCCCGGCTGGGACGCTGCCACCAGGGGCGTGCCCAATGCGAAACCGCTCTGGCGGTAGCCCGCAGCCATCGTGACCGCGAACTGGAAGCGACCACACTGGACACTCTCGGCTACATCGCCCACGACACCGGTCACGAAGCCCAAGCTCTCGACTACTACCGACAGGCACTGGACCTGCTCCGCGACCTCAGGCACGACTACCACGAAGCCGACACCCTCGAACGCATGGGCCATACGCACCACCACGATGTGGCGCGGGCGACGTGGCGGCAGGCCCTCGATCTGTATCAGGCCCAGCAGCGTGGCGACGAAGTCGTGCGCATCCAGCAGCGACTGGACGCTTCATCTGGCGCTGAGGGCAGGCTCTACCTCGACCAAGGGCCAACGGCTCTGGGCGACAGTCATGCGGATCAGCCGTGTCAGTACTCGTGCGACGGTCGCGACGGCACGCGGCACCCGTCCCGTTCGTGACGTCGCGAGCACGACGGTCCACAGCACCTCGGGCTCGCACAGCGGAGCGGCACACAGCAGCCCGGCGGCGACCTCCTCGGCGAGTCCGACCGACGGCAGAATGGTCCAGCCGTGGCCTGCGCGCGCGAGCCTTTTCTGCATGGCCATCGAATTGGTGCTGATAGCGCTGTTCAGGCTGACGCCCGCCTGGTGAGCTCCGCCGTTGATGAGGGTACGCAGGCCGTGGCCGTCGGTGGGCAGGATGAGCCTGCGTGCGGTGAGGCCGGCGAACGGGACCGGTCGGTCGGCGTGCAGTGCCGCGCCCGGCGGCGCCGCGACCCACAGCCGTTCGCGCAGGAGTGGCGTCACGTTGAGCGAGGGTGAGCTCCTGAGGTTGTACAGCAGGCTCAGGTCGAGGTCACCGTCGTCGAGCCAGCGCTGCAGATGCCCGGAGTAGCCGGTCTGCAGGCGCAGTTCGACACCGGGGTGGTCGCGCGTGAGCTCGGCCACGAGTGGTTCGGCGAGAAGATCGACGGTGCTCTCCAGGAGCCCGACCGTGACGATGCCGGTCACCTCGCCGGCGGGCGGAGTGAGCTCGGCGCGTGCGCGATCGAGTTCGGCCAGGGCGCGGCGGGCGCGCTCGGCGAGCGCTTCACCGGCGTCTGTGGGCTGCATGCCGGTGCGTGTGCGTTCGAACAACACGACACCGAGTTCTTCCTCGAGCGCCCTGATCTGCCGGGTCACCGCGGGCTGGACGAGGCGCAGCAACCGCGCGGCGCGTGTCACGCTGCCCGCTTCGACGACCGTCACCAGCGCCCTCAACTGCTTCAAGTCCATCCGATCCTCCGGGGCGTCCTGGCTCGGGAGGTATTCCAGCCGTGCATGGTGCCATCACGAATCCTTATTTTCCATTCACGACCATCATGAATGATGATGAGTGTGGTCGTCGAGAGTGATCGGAGAACACATGCTCACAGCGGAGGAGAACGCGATCGTCGCGCTCACGGGCGAGTTCGTCGACCGCGAGGTCAGGCCCGTCGCGCGGGAGCTGGAGCGAACCGACACCCATCCCGAGGACCTCATCGAGCAGATGAAGCAGATGGGCGTCTTCGGGCTCGGGATCCCGGAGCCGTGGGGTGATGCGCACGTCTCCGCCCAGTGCTACGCCGCGGTGACCGAGGAACTCGCACGGGGGTGGATGAGCCTGGCCGGCGCGATGGGCGGGCACACCGTCGTCGCGAAGCTGCTCGGCGAGTTCGGCACGCCGGAGCAGAAGGACACCTACCTGCCGAGGATGGCCACGGGGGAGATCCGGGCGACCATGGCGCTGACCGAGCCCGGCGGCGGTTCCGACTTGCAGGCGATGCGCACGGTGGCGCGCCGCGAGGGCGCCCACTACGTGGTGAACGGATCGAAGACCTGGATCACCAACGCGCGCCGGTCGCAGCTGATCGCGTTGCTGTGCAAGACCGATCCCACCGCCACTCCCGCGCACAAGGGCATCAGCATCCTGTTGCTGGAAAAGGGGCCGGGGTTCCACGTGCTGCGGGACCTGCCGAAGCTGGGATACAAGGGCGTCGAGACCTGCGAGCTCGCGTTCGACGACCTGGTGGCTCCTCTCGACGCGGTGCTCGGCGGCACGCCGGGCCGCGGGTTCGCGCAGATGATGCGGGGACTGGAGATCGGCCGCATCCAGGTCGCCAGCCGCGCACTCGGCGTCGGCCGCGCGGCGCTGGAGGACTCCCTGCGCTACGCCCAGCAGCGGGAGAGCTTCGGGCGGCCGATCTGGCAGCACCAGTCGATCGGCAACCACCTGGCGGACATGGCGACGAAACTGGAAGCCGCCCGGCAGCTCGTGTACCACGCGGCCCGCCGGTACGACTCGGGTGAGCGCGCCGACCTGGAGGCCGGGATGGCGAAGCTGTTCGCGTCGGAGACCGCGATGGAGGTCGCGCTCAACGCGGTGCGCGTCCACGGCGGCTACGGCTATTCGACCGAGTTCGACGTCGAACGGTACTTCCGCGACGCACCGCTGATGATCGTCGGTGAGGGGACCAACGAGATCCAGCGCGTGGTCATCGCCCAGCAACTGATCAAGCGCCACCGGATCTGAAGGGCCTGGCATGTCCCCACCGCTTGACGGCGTCACCGTCGTCGCACTCGAACAAGCCGTTGCTGCCCCGTTCGCCACACGGCAGCTCGCCGATCTCGGTGCGCGTGTCATCAAGGTCGAACCGACGTCTTCGTGCAGAACCTCGCGCCGGGCGCGGCCGACCGCCCCGGGCTCGACGCCTCCACCGTCCGCGCTGCCCGCCCCGAGCTGATCCACTGCTCGATATCGGGTTGCGGCAGCACCGGACCGTATCGTGACAAGAAGGCCTACGACCTGCTCGTGCAGTGCGAAGCCGGGGTGGTCATGGCCACGGGAACGCCGGAATCACCGGCCAAAGCCGGGATCTCCATCGCTGACATCGCGACCGGTATGTACGCCTACAGCGGCGTTCTGACGGCGTTGTACGACGCGAACGCACCGGCCACGGTGCCAGTCTGAGCGTCACCATGCTCGACGCACTGGGGGAGTGGATGAGCCAGCCAGCCTGCTTTCCCACTATGGATGGAAAGTAATGCGGCGAAGCGGTGTACGGCACCTCTCCATCTCGCCCTACGGTCCTGATCGGACAGGCAACGGAACCGTGTTCCCCGCCGTGCGGAACAACCGCGAGTGGTCCACCCTCTGTCGTACCGTGCTCGCCAGGCCCGACCTGGTGGAAGACACGCGCTTCCGGACCAATGTGGACCGGGTGGCGCACGAAGCCGAACTCACCGCCGTGATCGAGCCGGTGTTCACCGGCCTGCCCGCTGCGGAGGCCGTCGGACTGCTCGACAGGGCCGGAATCGCCAGCGCCGCAGTGCGCACCCCGGACGAGTTCACCCAGCATCCCCGACTCCACGCGCGAGACCGGTGGCGATCCGTGCAGACCCCGGGCGGATCGATGCGTGCCCTGCTCCCGCCGGTCGAGGTGGCGGGCAGGGAACCGCTCGTGGGTCCAGTCCCGGCGCTGGGCGCGCACAACGCGACCCTGCGCGCCGAGCACAAGATTCACGAGCATGACTGAGACCGTTGAACGGCGGGAATTCCTCGTTCCCGGTCCAGCACAAGCCCTGGGCGCACTGCTCGACGTCCCTGTGCCCGATGTGGACAACGGCGCCGCGTTGCCCTTGTTGTGGCATTGGGTCTATCTCCTGGACCGCCCAGCCCAGGCCGGCCTAGGCCCTGACGGGCACCCGGCCCGCGACACCCTGCCCGTGCCGGCGGGTCACCGTCGCATGTGGGCTGGTGGCCGAGTCCACCTGTACGCGGACTTGTGTTGCGGTGACTACGCGACGCGGCGCACGAAAGTCCTCTCGGTCGAGCAGAAACACGGACGCTCCGGGCCGCTGACGTTCGTGGTGGTCGGACACCAGGTCGAACAGCGCGGACAGGTGATCCTGGACGAGGAACAGGATCTCGTCTACCGGCCGGTCACGCCTGGACAACCCGCAGGCGCCGAACCGGCGGCGACGATACCCGCCGCACCGCACGAATGGGCCGTCGACCTCTCACCGGTCCTGCTGTTCCGGTTCTCCGCGCTCACGTACAACGCCCACCGCATCCACTACGACCGCGATTACGCCAGGGATGTCGAGGGATACCCCGGACTGCTGACGCATGGCCCGTTGCAGGCGATCGCGATGGCGGAGAAGGCCCGTGCGGATGGCTTTCCCGCAAACGTGTCCTTCACCTACCGGCTGATCTCACCGTTGTTCGACCATCGGGGCATGGTGGTCAGCTCGACGTCCGACCAGCAGGAGGTCGTCACCGGCGTCCGGGACGTCCACGGACGCCAGACCGCGACCGGAACGCTGCGGAGACTCGGTTGACGACTCTCGCCAGTGCCCGCACGTTCGCCTTCGTTCCCGGCCACCGGCCCGATCGGTTCGCACGGGCGATGGCAGCCGGGGCGGACGTCGTGGTCATCGACCTGGAGGACGCGGTCGCCCGGGCCGACAAGGTGGCGGCCCGGGAGAATGTCCGCGCCTGGCTCCAGGACGGGCATGAGGTCGTTGTGCGGGTCAACCCCATCGGCAGCCCGTGGTACGGGGAGGACGTCGATGCTGTGGCGGCACGTGCTCGCGCGCCGATGCTGCCCAAGGCGGAGGATCCAGGGGCTCTCGCGGCCTTGCCTGGGGAGACGCCGGTGATCCCGTTGATCGAGTCCGCGACGGGAATCGCGAGAGCGGCGCAGGTGTGCGCGGTCGCGTCCGTCGTGCGGCCCGCCTTCGGCAGCGTCGACCTCGCGACTCAGCTCGGCGCCAACCACCGGTCACGCAACGCTTTGCTCCACGCGCGATCCGCGCTCGTCCTCGCCGCCGCGTCCGCCGGATGCGCTCCGCCCATCGACGGCGTGATTACCGCGATCGACGAGCCGGCCGCGCTGGCGGACGACCTGCGTCACGCGGGCGAACTCGGTTTCACCGGCAAGTCGCGATCGCCGACGACCACTTCGCCCCGACCGGCGAAGAGATCGAGTGGGCGCGAACGGTCCTCCAGGCCGCCGGTGACGGATCTGTCGCGGTGCTGGACGGCGAGATGGTCGATCGCCCGGTGGTCCTGCGTGCCGAGGCGATCCTGGCCGTGCCCCGGTATGGCCAACATCCGCCATCGTGACACAGCGCGGAGCGCACTTCGCGCGCTCCGCGCTACTTTGGTGTGAGTCGCACAAAACCTCGACGAGGTCTCTCCCGGTTCCGCACGGTGGTGACTGGAGCACAGCCATGCCCACAGCACTCGGGCAGGATCACCCTGCCATTTCGCCGCGGCGAGCGCGGTTCGTCCGCAACTGGACCACTCGGCTGGTCGCGTTCGGCGAGTTCATCGACGGCTACGACCTGCTGGTGATCGGTGCCGCGATGCTTTTCATCAAGCCCTCGTTCCACCTCACGGCAACGCAGGTCGGACTGGTCACGGCGGCGTCGTTCGTGGGTGCCGCGCTCGGCCTGCTGGTCTTCGGCGACCTGTCCGACCGGTTCGGCCGCCGGGTGATCTTCATGATCAACCTGGTGTTCTTCGTGGTGGCCTCGATCGCCGCGGCGTTCGTCCAGGACGTGTGGCAACTGGTGGCCGCCAGGTTCGTGCTCGGCGTCGCGGTCGGGATGGACATTCCCACCTCACACGCGTTCCTCACCGAGGTCGCGCCCACGGCCAGGCGCGGCCGTGTCGCGGGTAGCCTGCCGAACCTGATGTGGCTGGGTGGCGCGATCACATCCGTGCTGCTCGCGCTGGCGCTCGCGCCGGTGTTCGGCAACGACACCTGGCGCTGGTTGTTCGGTGTCGCCGCTGTTCCCGCCGCCGCGGTGCTGGTCGCCCGGCAGTTCCTGCCCGAGTCACCGCGGTGGCTGCGCGCCCAGGGCCGTGAGGACGAGGCGCTGCGGGTTTACCAAGCCCTCGGACTGGAGCCGCCCAAGCAGCAGTACGTCGAGAAACGCGACTACCGGGCGCTGCTGTCAGGCGGGGCGTGGAAGCGTCTGGTCACAGTGACGGCGTTCTTCGCGTTGCAGGCGTTCGGGGGAGCGGTGGCCACCGTCGCGGGGCCGCTGATCATCGACATCACCGGTGTCGGCGCCTCGAACACGTTGTACTTCTCGTTGCTGGCCTTCGTGATGGGGCTGATCGCGGTCGCGCTCGGCGCACTGGTGATCGACCGGATCAACCGCCGCTGGCTCGGTGTGTGGACCTGCGTCGGGGTCTTCGCCGCCGGTGTGGGTGTCGCGCTGACCGGCGAGCGCGCCGGTATCGGCCTGGTCGTGTGCTGGGCGTGGTACGCCACGCTGACCTGGTTCGGCCCCGGGGTGCTGTCGTGGGTGTGGAGCACCGAGGCGTTTCCGACCGCGCTGCGCGGGCTCGGCTCCGGTATCGCGCAGAGCGCGACCCGGCTGGCGATCGCGCTCAACGTGTTCCTCGTTCCCACGCTGCTGAACGAGCACGGCATCAAGGTTGTCGCGTGGTACGCCTGTGCCTTCTTGGTGAGCGCGCTGATCGTGGCCGTGTCGCCGTGGCTGGCCACCACCGGCGTCGAACTGGAAGAGACCAGCACCGTCGAGTCCGGAAGTCCCACGAGAGCGTGACCGAACAACGTCGTTCCCACCTCAGCGGTACCCGGCCGCGTCAAGCACGGCAGGCCAACACAGCCGCCGTGCTGCAGTTGCTGCTCCAGCGCGGTCCGCTGGCGCGGGGCGACATCGCCGCCGACCTGTCGCTCAACCACGGCAGCGTCAGCCGGATCATCGAGCCGCTGCTGCGGGAGGGCATCGTGCGGGAGACGACCCAGCAGATCAGCGGGGGCGGTCGCCCACGGGTGCCGGTCGCGATCAACCCGGCGAGCCGGTACGCCGCAGGGGTTCACCTTGGCCTGCAACGCACCACCGTCGGCCTGACGGACCTGGCCGGCCAGTGCGTCGCGGTGTGTGCCGAGGACCGTGACCCGGCCGACGCGGCGGCCACGTTGCGCCGGGCGGCCGAGTTGACCGACGACTTGGTCGCCTCGGCTCCCGGTCCGGTGCTGGGTGTCGGTGTGGTCACCGGTGGCGAGGTCGACCGCGCCCGTGGACGGATCGTGCGCAACGACGCACTCGGCTGGGGCGACATCGACGTGGCCGATCCATTGCACGCGCAGACCGGCCTCGACGTCGTCGTGGACAACAACGTACGGGCCCATCTCGGCGCCGAGACGGCCTTTGGCGCCGGGGCCGGCATGAGCAGCGTGTTGTACTTGTTCATCGGGAACATCGCCGAAATGGGATTCGTCAACCAGGCCGCGGCGATGAACCCGGACAGTGTCATCCAGGGCAGCGTCGAGCGCATTGTCGTGCCCACCCTGACCGGAGACGGCCTGATGAGCCTCGGTGAGTGCGGCACGGACACGGCTTTGCTCGCCGCGGCCCGGGGAGCCAGGCTGGCGGTGACCTCGCTGGGCGACCTGATCCGTCTGGCCGACCAGGACGAGGACGCTGCCGCGGTCCGGCTGTTCGAACGGCGCAGTACCCAAGTCGCGCGGGTGGCCGACACGCTGTACGACTTGATGCAGCCGCATCTGGTGATCCTCGGTGGCAGCGGCGCGCCGTCGGAGCGGTGGCTGGACGACGTACGCGAACGCGTCGAGGCCGTGCCGCCGGACCGCATCGTCCGGCCGGGGTCGGGTGGCACCCCGCTCGTCACGGCCGCCGCCGGGCTGGTCATCCGCGCCTTCCTGGCCGCGGGCACGACCACGGACGCGGAAGTGTCAGGGTGACAGGGTTTCCAGCGGCCGTCGCGCGGTTTCCACGCCGAACATCGCCATAGCGACGCAACCGATGGCACACGCGACGGCGAGCACGCCGAAGACCGGGGCGACGCCGCCGTTCGCGCCGACCGCGAGCCCGGTGATGATCGGTCCGACGATCACGCCGAGCCTCGCGAACACGCCACCGATGCTCGCACCCGCCGCGCGTGTCCGCGTGGGATACAACTCGGGGCCGTACAGGTTCAGGGCCAGGTTCACGGCGAACACGAAGACCGCGGCCGACGACACGAACAACATCACGCCCAGGCCCGTGGCAGGCGCGGACAGCGCGGCCACTCCGAGGATCACGGCGCCGCCGAGCAGTCCCGCGATGAGCCCGGTCCGTCGGCCGAACTGGTCGACCGTTGTGGCGATCACGATGCTGCCCACCAGTCCCGCGACGACAGTGACCATGCTGTAGGTGAGCGAAGTGCCCACGTCGAGGTGGAACACGCTGGTGTAGATCGTCGGAAGCCACGAGGACAAGCCGTAGTTCACCAGGAACGACACGAACCACAGCACCGACACCACGACCGTGCGCCGCAAATACCTGCCACGGAACAGGTCCAGCACGCTCGCGCGCTCCGCGGCAGGCGGCGGCGGTGATGCTGCGAGGCCGGGGAGAGTGCCGAACTGCTCGCGTGCCGCGGTCTCGAAGCGGCCCACCACCGTTTCGGCCTCGTCGTAGCGGCCACGCGCGGCCAGCCACCGCGGTGATTCGGGAACCGCTCGCAACGCGATCGCGAGCAACACAGGCGACGCGCCCACTGCGAACAGGACCCGCCAGCCGAACGCCGGTACCACCCATGCCGAGACCAGTGACGCCACCGCGAGCCCGGCGACGAACGCCAGTTCGTACAGCAGGACGAACCGGCCACGCGTTTTCGGGCCGATGATCTCGCTGATGTAGGTGGCCGCGACGAGCACCTCACCGCCGATCCCGATGCCCTGCATGAAACGGGCTGCCTGCAACCATTCGACGCTCGGCGCGAGTGCGGCGAACAAGCTGCTCAAGGAATACAGCAACAAGCAACACATGACGACCGGCACCCGCCCGAACCGGTCGGCCAGCCTGCCCGAGAGCAACGCGCCGATCAACATGCCCACCGACCCGACGGTGATGGTGAACGTGGTCGCGGCTGTGTCCAAATGGTACTGAGCACGCAACGCGGGCAACGCGTAGGCGATCAGGAGCTGGTCGAAGCCGTCGAAGAACGTGACCGCGCCGATCACCAGCCGTGCCCGCACGGCCAGCGTGGACACCGGTAGCCGGTCGATCCGGGCCGCGACCCGCGCGCCGCGGGCGTCGGCACCGGTCACTGCCGAACACCTCCCGGGGCGTCGAGTATCCCGAGTTGCCCGGCGGTCTTGTTGTGCAGACCCGCGACGCGCTCGGCGACTTCCCGGCGGCGCGCGGGATCAGCCAGCCACGCGAAGTCCCGCAGTACGTGCTCGTCCACCGCGGGACCGGTCGCGGACTGCGCCAGGGTTTGTTCGTGCGACGAGGCCAGGACGATCTCGTTCGCCGGGCGGCGCACTCGGTCGTAGAGTTCCAGTCCGGTCGCGATGTCGCCGCCGTCGAGACTCCGCCGGATGACCGCGGCCAGCACGTCCGCGTCGAGCATGGCCATGTTCATCCCTTGTCCCAACGTGGGTGGGACGACGTGCGCGGCATCGCCGACCAGGCACAGGTTTCCCTTGACGTAGCGCTCCGCGTGGCTGAGATGGACGCGGTAGGTGTGCAGGCCACTCTCGATCTCGCCGGAGGCGCTCTCCAGCACCGGGGCACGCTCCACCATCCGCCGCCACAGCTCCCGCGGCTGCAGTGAACGCCAGTGGGAGTTCTCGGCAATCGGGATCTGGAGAGGCACCCGTACCTCGGTGCCTCCGTCGAGCGGGATGAGCATCGTGAGCCCGTCCGCGCCGACGTAGCGCATGGTGCGGTGCTCGAGCTCCGGGGCGTCCGGGCGAGGACATGTGGGCATCATGTATTCGAAATCGTAGGTATGGCGCTGCTCGAACTGAATGCCCGCTGACCGGCGCAACCGCGATGACGGGCCGTCAGCGGCCACGACGACCTCGCCGGTGGCCTCGAACGGCTCACCACCGATCGTGCCGGTGACGCCGCGCATCACCTCACCGCTGTCGTCGAACAGGGGCGACGACACCTGCGCGCCACGATGAACCGACACAAGCTCACCGTGATCGGCGAAAGCCGCATACAGGGCGCGGTGCAAGTTCGTGTGCCGCAACACAGTCTGGTGCGGGTGGGCCATGGCGAGATCCTCGAAACCCCACTCGCCGAGGAAACCGTGGACGCGGTGGTAGAACCCGGACGCGACCAGGTCGTAACCGCCCATCGCCTTGATGTGGCGCAGCACGCCCCAGTTGTCGAGCAGGCTCAACGACAGCGGCTGGAGGATGTCACCGCGGTTGAGTTCCGGGAAGTCCGCCGCACGTTCCAGCACGATCGACGACACTCCCACCGTGGCGAGCGCGTGCGCAGTGCTGGCGCCGCCGACCGCGCCGCCGACGATCACCACATCGGCTTCCCAACGCAACGGCCGGAGTTTGTTGTGCATGACCAGAATCTACCGCCCCATTCCGTGGGCGGATCTGGTACTGGCCGCGGTTCGGTGGCAAATTCCCGCCACATCAACACTATCGTGTCCGATTCGCGCCTGCTGACGGCAATCTTGTGAAGACGGATACATCCGCGACAGCACACTGCCGTTGGTGTCATTGGACTAGGCCGATTGTGTTCATACCTCGGACGCTTAGGGGAAATCGTGGCGGTGTTCCTGTTGGTGCACGGCTCCTGGCACAGTGGACAATGCTGGCAGCCAGTGGTGCCGCTGCTCGAATCGGCCGAGCATCGGGTGCACGCGCCGTCGTTGACAGGCTCCGGGGACACGGCGCATCTGCTCACCGCCGATGTCGGGCTCGACACGTACACCGACGACATCGTCAAGCTGGTCCACGACAACGGCCTCACCGATGTGATCCTCGTCGGGCACAGCTATGCGGGACTGGTCATCTCCTCGGCTGCCAACGAGGTTCCGGAACGGATCGCGCACCTGGTGTTCCTCGACGCGATGGTGCCCGAGGACGGTGAGGCGGCGGTCGACGTGCTGCCTGCCGTCCAGCACGCGATCGACCTCGCCGTGAGCTCGGGCGGCTGGCGGGTTCCCCCGCTGCCCGAGCAGCCACCGCCGCTGGGACTGTTCGGGGTCACCGACCCGGCGGACATCGCCTGGCTGCGCGCGACACTCTCGGACGAGCCGGTGCGCTGCCTGCAGCAACCGGTCCGGCTGGACAATCCGGCGGTGCACGCGATCCCACGTACGCACATCCACTGTGTCGGCACGACAACGGGAAGCTTCTCCCCGAGGCCGGTACCCGCGACACAACCGAACGGCACTCCGTCACAGGTATGGGAGTTGCCGACCGGCCACGACTGCATGATCACCATGCCCGCCGAGCTCAGTGCGTTACTGCTCAGGCTCGTGGCGCCTGGGCCGGCGCGTCAGACAGGTGTCATGGGGTCCACGGTTCACGCAACACCGTGGTCTGCGCGCCGTCGACCGTGATCGTCGATCCGGTGATGGAACTGGCCTGATCGCTGAGCAGGAACGTGATCACGTCTGCGATGTCGCCGGGCTGCGCCAGTCTGCCGAGCGGCTGCACGCTGATCAGCGCGTCGCGGACGTCGGCATCCTGCCAGCGGCGCGCGTTGCGGTCGACGGCGACGAATCCCGGCCGGATCGTGTTGCACCGCAACCCGTGCGGGCCGAACTCGACCGCCGCCGCACGGCCGAGAGCCTCCAATGCGGCCTTGGCCATGGCGTAAGGCGCTTGCCAGTCGGCGACGAACACCGCCTGTATCGAACTGACCAGCACTGCCGCAGACGGTCGGCCGCCCGCGTGCACGAGCAACCGCTGCAAGGGAAACAACGCGGACACCGCGCCGAGGTCGAGCACTCTGCGCAGCGCGTCCGGCGTCTGCGCACTCAACGGAGCGCGGTGCTCACCGATCAGGCAGTGCACCAGTCCGGTCACTTCACCATCGAGCGCCTCGAACGCCGCCTCGACGACGACCGGGTCGGTCGCGTCGCCGGTGACCCACGACACGCCCTCGACCGGCTCCTCCGGTGGTGCGGCCATGTCCACCACGGACACTTTCCGGTCCTGCGCGCGCAGCGCACGTACCACGGCCGAACCGATTCCGCCCGCGCCGCCGAGTACGACCACGCCGGTCACCGGTCGGTGGCCTTGGTGATGAGCCGTGCCCGGAGGTCGCCGGACTGCGCGACTTCGGCGACTGTGCGGGCCATCGCCAGGCCGGCGTCGTGGACGAACCGGTCCCCGTCGGGCCCGCCTGCCACGACATCGAAGGCGGCGGTGTGGTTGCCGTCCTCGGGTGGCAGGTCGAACGACAGCATCGGGTGGATCGCGGGGATGCGCAGCGAGACGTTGCCCATGTCGGTCGAGCCGGACATCTTGTCCGGGTAGTCCGGGAAGGTCCGGCCGATGGCTTTCGCGTGCTTCTCGAACAGGGGCGCCAGGTCCGGGTCGTGCCGGAATTCGCGGTAGATGGACGGCAACGCGGTGTACTCGACGCTGGTGCCGGCCCGGAAAGCGAGGTCGCGTTCGGCTTGCGGCGGCAGCTGCGTGTTGCGTTCGTGGATCCAGCCGTGCAGCGCGACCTCGTGCCCGGCATCCACATAGGACTTCGCCTCGCCCTCGTGCAGCAGCGCGGACACGGCGGGCATGAAGTACGTCGACGGCGCCTGAAACCGGGCCAGCAACCTCAGGACCCGGGGCACGCCGACCCGCGCGCCGTACTCGCCCTGCGACAGCTTGCCCGGCAGCACCTCACCGTCGCGCAGCGGGATCGTCTCGTGGTCGGAGTCGAACGACAACGTCACCGCCGCCTTGGCGCCACCCGGCCAGGCCTCCGGCCGCAACGGACGTCCGGCGCGCACGCGCTCGACATGCCCGCGCCAGGTGTCCTCGTGCCACTGCCACGGTTCAGTCATACTTCCTCCACAACGACGTGGTTGTCCGGTGATCGCCGCACACACCCGTTCTCGTCGACCACGATGGACGGATCCAGGTCCCGCGACATCGCCGCGAACCGGGCGAGGATCGAGGCCGAGACCTCGGGCCGTGGCAGGATCGGCTGACTGTCCGAGTCAAGCCCGACGGGATCGAGGCGCAGCACTGGCCCGTCGGCTCCGCCCAGCCGGGCCCGGAACACGGCGCTCTCGAACCAGGGGCCTTCGAGCAATGCCGCCTTGGAGGGCGGGCTGGGTGGGCGTTCTCCTGCGCGGTCATCGACTCCATGTTCCATCCGTCGCACCAGTCGAAGAGGAAGTTCCCGGTGGAGTACATGATCAGTCCGTTCTCGTAGAACTCGACCGGGTGCAGGCAAGCAGCAAGGGGGACGAGACCCCTGCCTGCTCGTAGGCCGGGCACACCGCGATGGCCAGACCGCCCGCCGACATCAGGCTGATGGTCAGCGTCAGCGCCTTCTTCCGGCCCTGTGCTCGTCCCGCCGACGTCGTGCGGTTACTGTGCCCGGACGGCGTACGTCAGATGCGTCACCCTCGGGGAGGGCTCCGCGTTGACCGGCTCCAGGGCCACGCGGCCCGCGTCCACGCCTTCGAACAGGCGGATTCCTGTGCCGAACAGCACGGGCGACAGTGCGATCGAGAACTCGTCGATCAGACCGGCGTTCACGTACGCCAGTATCGTCGCGCCGCCGCCCGCGATGCGGACGTCACGGTCGCCCGCGGCCTCCCGGGCCTGGTCGAGCGCGGACTCGATGCCGTCGTTGACGAAGTGGAACGTGGTCCCGCCGGGCCGCTCCCATGGCTCACGTTTCTCGTGCGTCACGACGAAGACCGGTGTGTGGAACGGCGCTTCCTCCGGCCACGCGTGTTCACCGGCGTCGAACATGCGTTTGCCCATCACGCTCGCGCCGGTGCGTTCGAACGTCTCCCGCGCGATGTCGTTGTCGCGTCCTTCCTCGCCGCCCTCGCCGAGCTTGAGGTTCTCCCGGAGGAACCGCAACGGGAACTGCCACTGCTGCAGTCGCATCCACCGTGGTCCCGTCAAGTCCTCGATGGACTCGGGCGCGATGTACCCGTCCAGCGACATCGACACGCTGAAGAACACCTTGCCGCCCATCAGCCCGCTTCCTTCCGGAGGATCTCGGTGACGTAGGCGGCGAGGTTGCCCAGGGTCTGCTGGCCGCCCTCGACCGCGTGGTACTTCTCGACCGCCTCGTCACGCAGTTGCTTGGTGGCGAACACCGTGCGCATCTCGATCCGGGTCGCCACGCCGTCGGGCTCGAACGTGAGGACCGACTCGAAGGCGTTCGGGTCGTCGCGGGCTTCACCGTGCAGCAGTGCGATCCGCTCCGGTGGGGCGATCTCGGTCCAGGTGATCCACTCGGCGTAGTCCGTCCCGTCCGGCCCGTGCATCACGAAGTCCCACTCCCCGCCGACGCGGAACTCGAACAACCGCGTGGTGGTGGTGAACCCCTCCGGCCCCCACCACCGCGACAGGTGCCGGACCTCGGTGAACGCCTCGAACACCAGCTCCCGCGGGGCGTCGATGACCCGGGACACCACGATCTCGCGGTCGGACACCGCGGACTGCGCCTGCGCTCCTCGTCCCGTCGCGTTCATCAGCTAATCCTCCTGCCTTGCCTGCTTGAGGTCCTGCACGTACGCGTCCAGCCGGTCGAAGCTTCCGTTCCAGAACCGCTCGAACCCGCCGGTCCACTCGTGGATCGGCCGCAGGCCGCGTGCGTCAAGGCCGTACAGGCGCTGTTTGCCTGCCTTGCGGTCCCGCACCAGCCCGACCTCCCGGAGCACCCGCAGGTGCTTGGACGCGCGCGGCTGGCTCATCCCCAGCTCCACGGCCAACTCGGTGACCGGCCGCTCACCCGCCCGCAGCAGCACCAGGATCTCCCGGCGCTGCGGCTCGGCGATCGC
This sequence comes from Kibdelosporangium phytohabitans, assembly GCF_001302585.1. GTDB lineage: Bacteria > Actinomycetota > Actinomycetes > Mycobacteriales > Pseudonocardiaceae > Kibdelosporangium > Kibdelosporangium phytohabitans. The sequence continues at coordinate 5,612,514 of NZ_CP012752.1, forward strand.
GTTGAAGACGTCCGAGGTCGTCGCTGCTCGTGCCATGGCCGCAATCATATTCCCATATCGGCATGCGTCAAGCCGGTCTGGTCAGGATTGCCAGGGCATCAGGTGGGTGCGGGCGATGCGGATCAGGTCGGAACGGCGGGTCCGGCCGAGCTTGTCCCGGATGTTCTCCAGATGCCGGTTCACAGTGCGCACGGCGATGTGCAGCTGCGCGGCGATCTCGCGGTTGTCGTAGCCGTTCGCCAGGCAACGCAACACGTCGCGCTCCCGGGAGGTGAGCGGCCGGGTGTGCCGGTGCAGCTCACCGATCAGGTGAGCGGCGAGTTCGGCGGGCAGCACCGGACCCGTGAGCACGGCGGCGACCGCGTCGGTCAGCTCGGCGGCGGTGGCTGCCTTGCTGACGCAGCCGTGCGCGCCCGCCTGGACAGCGGCCAGCAACTCCTCCGGACCCGCTTGGGAGAGCACGAGAACCCGCACCTCCGGCTGGTGCCGGCGCAGGTAGTGGATCACGCCGACGCCGTGTCCGGTGGCTTCCTCGGGGTGGGGCCGCAGGCGCAGGTCGATCAGGGCGACATCGGGCCGCACCCGGTCGGCCACTCGGCACGCGGTGGGCACGTCCGCCGCCTCGGCCACGACGACCGCCCGGCCGTCGCGTTCAAGTCCACTTCGGACCCCGTCGCGCGTGATCGGGTGGTCCTCCACGACGAGCACGCGGATCTGGTCCTCACGCATGGCCGTTTCCCTTCGGGACGCGCAACTGCACCTCGGTGCCGTGCCCGGGACTGCTGCGGATGCGGACGCTGCCCGCCATCCGGTGCACCCTGGCCCGTACCGACAGCCTCAGACCGAGGCCGTCCGTGTCCTGGTCGGTCCGGAATCCGACGCCGTTGTCCCGGACGGTGACCGTGATGTCGCCACCGTCGGGCAGCACGGTGAGCCAGACCTGGTTCGCCTGCGCGTGTTTGACGACGTTGGTCAGCAGTTCCGCGACCGCGGCGACGATCTCGGTCGCCATGCCCGTCGGCAGCGGGAACGGGCCCGCGGTGACGAGACGGACTGGGACGCCGGTGTAGCGCTGAGCGAGTTGGGCCAGGTGCGAGCGCAGCGACACGACACCGGGCGGCGGCGGGTCCGGCTCGGCACTGCCGAGGCCCCGCAGAGCCGACTCCTGCCGGGCGATCCCCTCCGCGACGGCATCCAGCACCGGCCCGGCGGACATTTCCCTGATGCTCCCGCGCAACCGGCCGAGCTGCTGCAGCACGTCGTCGTGGATCTGGGCGGCGATCCGCTGCCGCTCGGCCATCCGCGCCGCCCGCTCCCCGTCGCGGGTGGCCCGCTCGTGCAACGCGTCGAGCTGGCGGGCAGCCGCCCCGATCGTGCCGCCGAGCAGCACGTAGGACAGCCCGCTGCCGATCATGGTCATGACTTGCAGGAAGGACAGCTCGTCCAGCGCGATCTCGTTGGCCGCGTAGGCGAACGGCAGGGACAAGCCGAGGATCAGCCCGGCCGCGCAGCCGCCACGCACCCGGTAGACGACTCCGCACGCGGCGACCGCCGCCGCCGGGTAGGCACCCATGAAGGACGGGTGATTGGTCAGCATCGCGTGCGGGGAGAAGACGTAGCCGTACAGCACAGTCAGCGCGATGGCCACCGCCACGTCCATCGCGAGCACCAGTCGCGTCCGCCGGACCGCGGCCAACGTGAGCCATGCCGTCCAGCAGCCGGTCGCGAGCAGCGCGACCGATGCCTCGACGGGTCGCTGGATCTGCCCGCTGACCAACGCCACGATCAGCATCCAGCCGAACGCCAGCCAGCGCAGGGCGAGCGCCAGCAGCATCGGCGCCGGATGTCTTGGCCCCTCCGACATCTACGGCACTCTGACGATCACTGGCGGCGAGTACCTCGTGCAGGTCGAGCGACGCACGAAATGCTTCTCGCACGCTTGGACCTCCACCATGTACGTGGTCGCCGGAGTCAGGTCGCGCAAGGTGAGCTCGTAGCCGGCGACCTCGCGCTGCTCGCGTGACCGTGGCCGGTCGCCCTCCGCCCACCAGGCCACGTTGAACGCGTCCGCGGCCTGGTACCGCCAGCTCACGTGAACACCCTCGGCGTCGGCGTATGCCGTGGTGATGCACGGCCAATCGAGGACTTCGCAGGGGCCGCCGGGTTCGCGGGCGACGGAGTGGTGCCGTCCCCAGTGGACTTGTGGTGTTCCGTCGACGGGCAGCACGATCGCGCCGCCGCGGAAGTTCACGTAGCCGACCGAGTGATCCGACGACTCCTCAACCGGTTCGCCCAGAGGCCCCGACGGGCCGCCTTCGGCAGTCCACGCGGTGAAGATGACCAGCGGCATCACCAGGAGACGGTCGGACCGCGAGCCGTACATCACGTAGTCCGGCCCGAAACGGGCGTTTCGATCCGGTGCGTTCCACGGCGTGTAGCGCACACCGTCTGCGCCGCTGCGGGTGTCACCGGCGGGACAGCCCATCCCGGTTTGCCCGTCGTCGTGCCGCAACCAGTCGCGGACGGGCTCGTCGACGACGAACGGGGGACAGAAACGACCGGCGGGGTGCTTGTAGGCGAGGGCCACGGCCACCGCGCCGGCCGCCAGTCCGACCGACAGCAGCAAGGCCGACGTGCGGACCGCCAGCGCCCTCGCTGTCGGCCGGTCGGGCTGCGGGCCCGGGGCCATCGCGACGAGCATCCGGGCGACACGTGTCTGCCGGGCAGCCCAGCCCGCGGTCAGCGGCAGGCAGAGCGCGAGCGCGCCGCTGAAGGTGACGAACAGGTCGACCCCCAGCCACTCGCTGGTCAGTGCCAGGATGTAGATGACCGCGATGGCGGTCGCACCCGCGAGCCGTACCCAGCGCCACCACAGCGGCGCGGTCAGCCAATGACGGGCCCATCCCAGCGCGACGCCCCAGATCTCCGGATCGGGGAATCGGCTTCCCCGCCGCGCCCGCCGGACCACGGCGCGCCGTGTCCGGAAACCGAGCTGCCACCACGCGACCTGCGCGCCCAGGATCTCGGCGAGGGCGCCGTGCCCCGCGCCGGATACCTCGAGCGACCCCACCGAACCAAGTCTGCTGGTTCGCAAGCCCGGCCGCACTAGCCCGCATGGCTGCAGAGTGGATGGGCATCCTCACCCACGGTCACGTGGGTGTGATTGGAACTTACCCGGCCGGCCACACCGGGGTCAGGATCGTCACCAGCTGAGCTACTCGCGACGGACCGCGAACCCGGCGTCGGCGCGGTGCCGGGGATGCGACGGGCGTGTGGCGGGTGCGGACGTGGGGCGGCAGCGCTCTGGCCCAGTGCTGAGACCTGACGATCTTGCTGGTGCCCAGGGGAAAGGGGAGTGGGTCATGAGCGGGAAAGAACCTGATGCGGCGCCCGCGGTGTCGCGGCGCGATACGGGCGTTGAGCGGTGGTGCCGCGGTCACCGCACTGAGTTCATCGCCGCGGGCCTCAGCGAGATCGACTACAGCACCGGCGACGAACACATCCGGTTCGTGCCGATCTACCGGGTCGCCATCGCGACGGCGGAGGCTGTTCCGCGTGACCTTCCCGTCCACGTGATGGTGGAGCTGAAGGCCGAGCGGGCGGTCACTCGTGAGACCCTGCTCGGCCACCCTGAACCGGGTGCACTGGCCGAAGACCGACGCGCCAAGGTGAAGGTCGTCGAAAGCCCGTGGATGCCACGGCCGAACCGGGGTTCCTCGAACGAGCCATCCACGCCGGTGAGCCGGGCCTGCTCAAGCTGTGGATCCACGCCCTTGGCCCCGAACGCGTCGTGCGGTGGGCCGCGGAAAAGGACCCCAGCGTCAAGTGGGAGGGGATGTACGCCCACCGTTGCCAAGCCTGCCAACGCTTGTACCGTGACCCCAAGATCCGGTCGGTGATCGAGAAGCACGGCGAGCAGATGCCCGGCACCGTCGCGCAGACACTGTGGCTGGACGAATACCAGGCACCAACCGTCATCGACGAGACCAAAGCCAACCGCGGAACGCTCGACATGACGCGATAGGCAGCGCGGTGAGCCGGTTCGGCAGGGTGGGGGAATGCTCGGCGGTCAGCAGGGTGATCGCCGAGCAGCCTCACACGGCCCGGGCAGAACTACCTGGCGACGCCGGAACTGGTGCGACCAGCCGCCCAGTGGCCAGTACCCACAAGGAAAGCACCGCCATCGGAATCGTCATGATGACCGTCACGGCTATCACGCTCACGTCCGCAAGGAGAAACCCAACCAGCAGGGACAGCATCATGTTGTTGCCGGAATGAGCGAGACTCGCGGTCCACACACTGCCGCTGCGCACCCGCAACCAGCTCAGCAGAACCTCCTGGCACAGGAACGACACCGTCCACACCGCGAGGCCGACCACGACGTCGTCGAACTCGATGTACCCGACAAACGCGAGCGGATAGTGCCACACCGCCCAGATCAGCCCGGTCACGACGGTCGCCGCCACCGGACGGCCGGGGCACACCCGCTGACGCAGGTAACTGGTCCAACCGAACTCCTCACCCCAGTAGATCGGCGTGAGCAGCGGGACGACGAGCAGCAGAATCGCGACCAGCGCCCATCCCGGCAACCCGCCCACCTGACCGTCCAACGGCGCGAGGCGCACGCCGAACACCACAGCCACGCCGGCGGTAGCGGCGACCAGAGCCGCCGGACCGAGCCACGCCGCGAGGTACTGCGGCCACGCCGCACGCAGCCTCAACCGCAGTCCCGCGTCCGCGAACCCCTCGCCGGTCACCCACTTCCGCACGATGAACGCCGCCAGCGCCGGCGCGAACGCGAACGGCAGTTGCACCAACGGACTCACCAACGAGAAGCCGAGCGCGTACGCGCCGATCATGCCCACCCAGGCCAGGGTGAACGCGAGGACGAGGAACACCACAAGCCCGTTCGCACGGGTTCTGACCACAGTCGCCATGCCGAGAACAAGATCACCGCGCACGCGACGCGGGCACTGACAGCAACGGGCCACTTGGAGGTAGTGCTAGGTATACCTGAGGACTACAACGAGAGGGCGGGACGAGGCCGGTCTGCTCGGTTACGGTTGGCCGGTGATCAGGGGGACACCGCGAACAGTGCGCGAAGCGCTGACCACCAGCAGATTCCTCATCAGCGTCTGGCCATGGCGCGCGTACGGTCACGTGCTCGGCACGACCGTGATCGCGGGGATGACGCTGGTGCCGCTCGCGGTCCCCGCCGCGCCGTGGCTGTTCGCGGTGGCCGGTCTGTGGCGTCCGGCGCCGCTGTCGTGGACGTGGGTGCTGGTGCTTGTGCTCGTCGGCGGACTGCTGCTCGGCGTGGTGCTGCCGTGGGTCGCGGCGCCGGTGGCTTGGCTGGAACGACGTCGGCTGCGCCTGGTCGACGGCCGCGCGCTCGGCGCCGCGCCGCGTGGACGGATCCACTACGCCGACCCCGCGACCTGGCGCGCTGTCGCCTACCTGGTCCTGTTGGTGACAGTCGGCGCTCTGATGTCCGCCGCCATCTGTGGGCTTCTGCTGTTCCTTGTCCTGTTGGCGGGGTCGCCGTTCCTCGTGGACGGAACGTCCGTGGTGACGCTCGGGTTCACCACCGTCGGCACTGTGGACGCGGCGATTCCCTTTGCGGTGGCTGGTGTCGTCGCGCTGGTGCTGTCGCCGTACCCGGTAGCCCTGCTGGCGTCGGCGCACGGCGCGGTGGCTCGTGCGTTGCTCCGTGACGACAACGCGCCGCTGCGTGCCGAACTGGTCGAGGTCGCGCAGTCCAGGGCCCGGCTGGTGGACCTGTTCGAAGCCGAACGCCGTCGCATCGAGCGCGACCTGCACGACGGCGCCCAGCAGCGGCTGGTCGGCCTCACCCTCCGGCTCGGACTGGCCAAAGTGGACCTCCTGCCCGGCTCGCCCGCGCACGCGGAGGTCACGGCCGCGCACGACGAGGCCAAGCAGTTGATGACCGTGCTGCGCGAACTCGTCCACGGCATCCACCCCAGAGTGCTCACCGACCGCGGACTGCCCGCGGCACTGGGGGAACTGGCCGACCGCGCGCCTGTTCCAGTGAACGTGCACGCGGATGTTCCGGGCCGCCTGCCCGCCTCGGTCGAGGCGATCGCGTACTTCGTCGTCGCCGAGGCGTTGACCAACGTTGCCAAGCACAGCGGCGCGGCAGAGGCGACCGTCTCCGCGTACCGACGGGCCGAGACTCTCGTTCTGGAGGTCTGTGACGACGGCGTCGGTGGCGCGGACCCTGTGCGTGGCACTGGGTTGACCGGGCTGGCCGACCGTGCGGCTGTTGTGGGCGGGCGGATGTTGCTGTCGAGCCCGCCAGGTGGTCCGACCGTGGTACGTGTGGAGTTGCCGTGCGATTGATTCGAGTCGTGCTCGCCGAGGACGGCGTGCTGCTGCGAGCCGGGCTGGCAGGGCTGTTGGAGCGGTTCGGATTCGAGGTGATCGCCCAGGTCGGCGACGCGGACGCGCTGACGGCAGCCGTCGCCGGAACCCGGCCGGACCTCGTGGTCACCGACATCCGGATGCCGCCGGGGTTCACCGACGAGGGACTGCGGGCCGCGGTGGAACTGCGCCGGGCCGATCCGGGGCTGGCGGTCGTCGCGTTGAGCCAGTACGTGGAACGCAGCTACGCCGCCGAGTTGCTGGACTCCGGTGCCGGCGTGCGGGTCGGTTACCTGCTCAAGGACCGGGTTGTCGACGTGGAGGACTTCGTCGCGACGCTGCGCCGGGTCGTGGCGGGCGCGACGGTGGTCGACCCGCAGGTGGTCCGCCAGCTGCTGGTTCGCCGGCGTGACCCGTTGGCCTGGTTGTCGGCGCGTGAGCGCGAGGTTCTGGCCCTGGTCGCCGAAGGCCACTCGAACGCCGCGATCGCGGCCAGGCTGGTCATCACCGAGGCGGCCGTCGGCAAACACGTCGGCAACATCCTGGCCAAGCTGGACCTGCCGCCGACCGAGGACACCAACCGGCGAGTGCTCGCCGTCCTGACCTACCTGCGAGCCACGGGCTTCTGACGCGGCTGAGCTCCGGCATCCGGTCCGGCGGCTCGGACCACGGGTCAGTGACGCGACCAGCGGAGCACGACCGTTGTGCCGTCCGGGGTGTGCGCGAGGCGGAACGTCTCGGTGAGGCGCTCCAGCATTCCCCAGCCCCGCCCGCGAAGTCCCGGGGAGGACTCGGGTGGACGCCAGCGACCGGTGTCCGTGACGATCACGCGGATCGCGTCCCCAGGCGAGGTGGTGCCTGCGAAGATGGTGACGTCACCGTCGATGCCGATGTAGGCGTGTTCGATGGCGTTGCTGATCGCTTCACCGCTGGCCAGGACGATGTCCTGGGCGAGGTTCTCCGAAAGCCCGATGCCCCCGGCCCACCGGGCGAGGTGCCCGCGTGCGACAGCGGCCTGTTCGGGTACCGCGGGTAACTGCTCGTAGACGTACGGCTGGGTGAGATCGGAACTCGTGACGACGGCGGCGGCGAACGAAGGGAGTCGATCCGCCCACATGGTCAACAGCGCCGGCATCGGTTGCGAACCGTGATGGTGAAGTATCGACACGCGTCACCCAATCTCCTTACAGCGGCACCAATTGCCCCATGAGGAGACATACCCACTGAACCGTTCCCCCAAGCGGGCTACTGTGCGCTGTGTGGCGGGTCCTGTGCACGTCCTGGACCCAACGCCGCGGACAGCGTGTCGGCCGGGGTGAACCGGTCGGCGAGCCCGGTCAGTTCGATGGTGCGGCGGGCTGCGCGGCCGCAGACCAGGCGTACGTCGATTCCGCGCCGCGCGGCTTCGGTGTGGAACCTGACCAACGCGGCCAGCCCGGCCGAACCGAGGAAGTCGACGCGGAGCATGTCGATCACCAGCAGTTCCACGCCGGTGGTCAGTGCGGCGTGCAGGTGCGTGGCGAAGTGCTCGCCGCTGACCATGTCGACCTCGCCCTGGAAAGACAGGACGGACGTCGAACGCTCTGTGCCGGTTGCTGCCTTGCTCGCGGACGTTCCATCACCTTCGCTGACTATGGACACAAGCCGGGGTTACCCTCAGCCACCGCGTGGTGAAACGTGGGACTGAAGGGCCTTTGCCCGGCACGCAGCCGGACGAGCCGGATTGATCGTCGCGGCCCGACAGCAGTACGGGCCCGGAGTCGACGTCACGTCGGAATCGCGGCCACCCATGACATCGCGTGGGTCGTTCCTCGTTTGAGGTTGCTGGACCGTGACAACTCAGTGCATCGCACTGAGGTTGTCGACGGCGTAGGCAAAAGCGCTCGTGGTCCGTCAGCGGCGCAGCCGGGCGGCGGCGGCCAGAAGCGGAGTGCTGACGGCGGTGGCCGCGGCGCCGAAGGTGGTGTCGGTGGCCAGGATCCATCGGACGGTTTTCATGGCGAGGGTGAGGACTTCGCTACCACGCTGGCGCATGCCGGCCTCGAAGTGGTCCACGGCGCCGGTGAGCGGAATCGTGCCGTCGGCCGCGTCGCTGATGTGCTTGAGCAGGCTGGCGGCGTCGCGGATGGCCGCTCCTGCTCCCATTCCGGCGGTGGGCGGTGTGGCGTGGACAGCGTCACCGAGTGCGGTGATGCGACCCGCGGGCCAGGGCGCGAGATCCTTCGCGCTGGTGGAGGCGGCGTTGAAGCGGAATCCGGCCACGCTGTGCGGGTCGGCCCTGGCGATGACCTCGAGCGTGTGCTCGGCCCACCGCCGTTCGCGGAACATGTCCAGCAGCGCGGCCCGCAACTCGCCCGCACCCAGCGTGCGCAGTGAATCGGTCGCGGCGGATTCGGGGAACATGGCGCCCCAGATGTAGGTGGGTCCGGTGGTGACCGACATCCGCAGTTCGGGAGCGTCGAGTGCGGCGTTGCCGACCGGGTCGAGAAAACCGACGTAGAGCGCTGCCCCGCGGGGGCCGATTCCCATGCCGGACCGCGGTCGCAGCCGGTCCTGTTCGCCGATGCTGAGGTCGCGCCGGAGGGTGCGCCCGGAGAACCCGATGATGCCGGCGGGGCTGTTGGTCGGGCCGCCCGCCAGCCGACGGGCGACCAGCGAGTGCGCGCCGTCCGCGCCGACCACCAGGTCCGCCGGGACCGGCGCCCGATCGGTGAACAGCACCTGGGGCGTTCCGTGGTCGTCGTGGCCGACGCCGGACACCTCGCATCCCAGGTGCAGGTCGTCGCCGACCGCTTCGGCCAGCAACAACCGCAATGTGATCCGGTCGACGTCGACACTGCCGCTGCCGCTCAGATCCGGCCCGTGACCGAGCAACCGGCCGCGGCGGTCCCAGAACGCGTCCCGTTCGCGTAGCCGGAGCGCCGACCCCGACGCCAGCAACCGCCGCATGATCTGCGGCTCCACCAGATCCGTCAGCGCTGACTGCGCCCGGTCGTCCAGGGTGATGTGGTAACCGCCCGTCGCCGCCACATCGGTGTCGCGGTCGAACACCGCCACCTCGAATCCGCGGCGACGCAGCCCAGCCCCCAGCGCGAGCCCGCCGATTCCGCCGCCGACCACGACTACCCGCATGTCTGACCGTCCTTTTCGCCATTGCTTGTCCGAACAGACCCCACCCTGACACCGGTAGTGGACACCGAGTGGCCACTACTCGGTCATGATGGGACGATGGCGAACACCTCACACCGGGCGCTGCGGTTGCTGTCCCTGCTCGGCTCGGGACGGCAGTGGCCGCTGCGCGAACTCGCCATCCGGCTCGGGGTCAGCGAGCGCACCGTCCGCCGTGACATCGAGACCCTGCGCGGGCTTGACTATCCGATCGCCACCAGCCACGGCCCCGACGGCGGCTACCGGCTCGGCTCAGGGCAGACCCTGCCGCCGCTGCTGTTCGACCACGACCAGGCCCTCGCGGTGGCGGTGGCCCTGCAAACCGCGCCCAGCACGATGTTCGGCCTCGGCGACGACGCGGCACGAGCGCTGGCGACGCTGCACCAGGCCATGCCCCCGGCGCTGCGGGCGTCCATGGAATCGCTGCGCCTGACCCGGTTGCAGAACTACTGGGAGTTCCCCGCGCAGCCCATCGACCCGGCCGCCCTCACCGCTGTCGGGACCGCGGTACGCCACCGGCGGCTCCTCGTGGCCGAGGCACTGCGTCCCGACGGGACACGTCCCGAACCCGGTGACGCCGACTTCTCGCCGGCCCGCCGCATCGAGCCCCACCACCTGGTCGTGTGGGCCGCCCGGTGGTATCTGGTCGCCTACGACCTCACCGACCACCAATGGCGAGTGCACCGCGTCGACCGCCTGCACCCCCGCCCCACCACCCAGCACTTCGCCGCCCGTGCCCTTCCCGGCGACGACCTCGCCCACTTCGTGATGAGCACCCACGACCGCGGCGACACCCCCGCCGCCTGGCAATGCACCGGTACAGCCCGGCTCAAGCTGCCCGCGCACATCGTTGCCCGCTGGGCACCAGGCGGCTCCGTCGTGGAACACCTCGACACGCGGCACTGCCGGCTCACCCTCGGCGCCTGGTCCTGGGCCGGCGTCGCAGGCATCCTCGCCACCTTCGACACCGAGCTGACCGACCTCCACCCACCCGAACTCGTCCAGGCATGCCGGCGCCTGGCACACCGCTGGGCCACCACCACCGGCACCGAGAACCCGGACCCTGCGGACGGATGACGGTTCCGCCGAGCCGCTGACCGCCGCGGCACCTCGTGGCACGCTGTCCACTAAGGACTCTGCTGGTAATCGACCACCCGGCGGGTGGCGTACCACCTGTGCCGAAGTGATCGTCCGGGTTCGTACGGGCGGATGGATTCGGTGACCCGGATTCGTCGCTCGCGACGAACGGGCGGTCCGCGAAACCTCCTAGGGTCGCCAATGAACGAGGTGAGCCTAGGAGGCGAAGTATGCGGACACTCTTGCGCGGCGGTCGTGTCATCGACCCGGCGACGGGGTTCGACGGTACGGCCGACGTGCTGGTATCCGGCGGGGTGGTCACCGCCGTCGGGCCGAGTCTGCCCTCGCAGCCGGGCGACACGCAGATCGACGTCTCCGGTCTCGTCGTCGGCCCCGGTTTCATCGACCTGCACAGTCACGTGCACACGATCGCGGGTCAGCGGCTGCAGGCGATGGACGGCGTCACGACCGCGCTCGACCTCGAAGCCGGGCTGATGCCGATCGAACGCGCCTACGCCGAGGCCGCCGCGGCGGGAAGGCCGCTGCACTACGGTTTCTCCGCGTCGTGGGGGTCGGCCAGGGCTCAGGTGCTCGCCGGGATCGAGCCCGACGCCAACATCGACAGCGGCCTCGCGGTGCTCGGGAACCTGGCCTGGCAACGGACTTCGTCGCCTGCCGAGCTGACGGCCTGGCTGTCGCTTCTGGAGGGTGAGCTCGCCGCGGGCGCGCTCGGGGTCGGGGTGCTGCTCGGTTACGCGCCGTTGACGGATCCCGGCGAGTTCACGGCTCTCGCCCGGCTCGCCGAACAAGCTGGGGCGCCCACTTTCACGCACGTCCGCGAGCTGGTCGAAGTGGACCCCGCCACCCCCGTCGACGGCTCGCAGGAGATCGCGATCGTCGCGGCCGAGACCGGCGCCGCCATGCACCACTGCCACGTCAACAGCACCTCCGGCTACCAGATCGACCGTGTGCTCGCCGCGCTGGAGGCGAGCCGTTCGGCCGGGTCACGGGTGACCGTGGAGGCCTATCCCTACGGGGCGGGCAGTACGGGTATCGGCGCGGCCTTCCTCTCACCGGAGCGCCTGAAGATGAAGGGGCTCTCGCCGTCCAGCGTGATCATGCTGGAGTCGGGTGAGCGGATCGCCGACGAGCGGCGTCTGCTCCAGGTGCGTGCCGAGCAACCGGGTGCGCCGTGCATCCTGGAGTTCCTCGATGAGAGCAGCCCGCGTGACCTCGCGCTGCTGCGCCAGGCGCTCGCGTTCCCCGACTCCATCGTCGCCAGTGACGCCCTGCCCGTGTACTGGAAGAACGGCACCAGCGAGAGCACGGAATGGCCGTTGCCGCCCGGTGGCGCGACGCATCCGCGCACGTCCGGGACGTATGCCAAGACGTTGCGCCTGATGGTGCGCGAGAGCGGGGCCTGGACCTGGCTGGAGGCGTTCCGGCGCTGCTCCTACCTGCCTGCGCGCGTCCTCGACGAGGTCGCCCCCGCCGCGCGGGCCAAGGGCAGGCTTGACGTCGGAGCGGACGCCGACATCGTCGTGCTTGACCCGGGCGCGGTCACCGACGCGGCCACCTATTTCGACCCGACAAGGCCTTCGGTCGGCGTCCGGCATCTCTTCGTCTCGGGTGTCGCGGTTGTCGCCGACGGAAATCTGCGCACCGACGCGTTCCCCGGCAAACCGCTGCGCGGTGAGCCGAGATGACGGAAAGGACTGTCCCGTGACGAACCTCGCGACGAACGCGGAAAGCCTGGTCTCGGCGGAGGTGCGCGACGAGGCCGTCGCCGCCGCGCGGGCAGCGGCCGCGGCTTCGGGCGTCGAAGTCCGCGAACTGACCGAGATCGCCGACCTGTCGGCGGTGGTCGGCCTGTTCGAGTCGATCTGGAAGACCGCGCCCGGTACCCGCCCGGTGACCACGGAACTGCTCCGGGCGATGGCCACGGCCGGGAACTACGTCGCGGGCGCGTTCGAGCACGGTGAACTGCTGGGCGCGTGCTTCGGTTTCTTCGGCAATCCCGGAAAAGCGAGCCTGCACAGTCACATCGCCGGGGTCGCCAAGGCAGGCACCGGCCGGGGTGTCGGTCACGCCCTCAAACTGCACCAGCGCGGCTGGGCGCTGCACCAGGACGTCTCGGTGATCACGTGGACCTTCGACCCGCTGGTGCGCCGCAACGCCTATTTCAACCTGGGGAAACTCGGCGCGCGCCCGATCGGTTACCTGCCCGACTTCTACGGCCCGATGACCGACAGCATCAACGGTTCGGGCGACACCGACCGGTTGATGGCCGGCTGGGACCTGACGAGTCCCGCGGTCCGCGCCGCCGCCTTCGGCCAACCGGTCCTGATCGACGCCGGAGCACTGGGCGCGGCGAGGGCACTGTCGGTCGGCTCCGACGGCGGTCCGCTCGCCGGTCCCGCCGACACCCCGACCGTGCTCGTCGCCGTTCCGTCCGACATCGAACGGTTGCGCCGCACCGATCCCGCGCGCGGCAAGGCGTGGCGCGCCGCCCTGCGCGAAGTCCTCGGTGGACTGATGGCGGACAACGGCCGTGTCGCCGGTTTCGATCGTGCCGGATGGTACGTGATCTCGAAGGAGCAATCGTCATGGACTCGTTTATGAAGGAACGAGCTTGCCGGCCGCCGCGAGCGGTGGCTTGCAGGCTTGCTGCTGCCGTCCTAGCTGGCTGCCAGGATGGGCGCTGCGTGTGGACGCATGACTTCGCCCCAGCACTCCACGCCGCGTGCTGCGATGTTGAGGGCTGCGTTGTGGTCGGCGTGCCCAACGAAGTCACACCTGCCACACTGAAACACCGCCTGACTGCGACGGTTGCGTCTGTCGACATGCCCGCAGGCGTGGCAGGTCTGCGAGGTGTAGGCGGGATCGACCTGCACCACCATGACACCGGCCCGCTGGGCCTTGTAGGTCAGGAACTGGCCGAGTTGGGCGAACGCCCAGGTGTGCAGCGTGGCCCGTTGGGGCTTGCGAAGCCGTACCCGTGCGCGGATTCCCGTCAGGTTCTCGACGGCGATGCCGCGTCCGGTGCGTTCAGCCTCGGCCACGATGCCCTTGCTGATCTGGTGGTTCACGTCGGCCGTGAATCGAGTCTCCCTGCGGCGGCGTTTCTTCAGCAGCCGCCGTGCGGAGGAGGTCTTCTTGGCCTGCAACCGCTTGCGCAGCCGCAGTTGGCGCTTGCGGTAGTGATTCAGGCGCGACCCGGACATCTGGTCGCCGTCGGAGGTGGTCGCGATGTTGACGATGCCCAGATCCACCCCGAGGAACCCGTTCAGCGGTTCCCGCGCGGCGGGCTCGGGAATGTCGATCACGGCGTGCAGGAACCACACCCCATCCCGGTACACCAGATCGGTTTCCCCGATCACCGACTGGGAGCGCAACAGAGCCAGATGCCCGGGGTCTCCGACGACCCGCACGCCACGGAGCCGACCAGTGACCGTCCACATCGACACCGTGCCCCCACGGCCCACATCACCGAGTTGCCAGGACAGACAACGCGCGTCGAACGGCTGCCCCGCCTCAGCACGAAAGGAAATCGGTTTGCCCCCAACCCTCCGGTGCCGGTCCGACCCAGGCATCCCGTAGTTCCCGGCTCTGAGATTGGCCCGCAACGTCGTGTACGCGTCCACCGTCTTACCGATCACCCGGATCGCCGGTTGCGCCGCCAACCCGAACCGCTCCCGCAGTTCGGCGTAGAACCGCTTCTGCACATCGAACTTCCGCAGCGCACGGTCAGCGTGCATCCGCCCCGACAACCAGGACGCAGCGGCGTCGCACGTGTGCAGGGTCGCCAGCAGTGCCGCCGCCTGCTCGGGCGTCGGCAACACCCGAACCCGAACGGCCTGCTTCACGATGATTACCGTAGGGCACCACAGCAATCGAGCAAGTCGAGAGCGCATCCCCCTGGCCGTGAACGACCAAGCCTCCTCCGATTGGACCTCAGGTGAAACTCAGCGGTGTGGAACTGCGCCGGGTCCGGATGCCGCTCGTGGCCCCGTTCCGGACGTCGTTCGGGACGCAGACCGAACGGGAACTGCTGCTCGTCCGCGCGGTGACGCCGACGGGCGAGGGCTGGGGCGAATGCGTGACGATGGACGCGCCGCTCTACTCCTCGGAGTACAACGACGCCGCTGAGCACGTGCTGCGCAACCACCTCATCCCGGAACTGCTGCGGGCCGGTGACCTCACCGCGCACAAGGTGACCCCGCTGCTGGCGAAGTTCAAGGGCCACCGGATGGCGAAGGCCGCGCTGGAGATGGCGGTTCTCGACGCCGAACTGCGGGCCCACGACCGGTCCTTCGCCGCCGAACTCGGGTCCACCCGCGACGCCGTGCCCTGCGGGGTCTCGGTCGGCATCATGGACTCCATCCCGGAGTTGCTCGACGTTGTCGGCGGATACCTCGACGAGGGCTACGTCCGGATCAAGCTGAAGATCGAACCCGGCTGGGACGCCGAGCCCGTGCGCCAGGTGCGGGAGCGCTTCGGCGGCGACGTGCTGCTGCAGGTCGACGCGAACACCGCGTACACCCTCGGCGACACGTCCCTGCTGGCCAGGCTGGACCCGTTCGACCTGCTGCTGATCGAGCAGCCGCTGGAGGAGGACGACGTCCTCGGGCACGCCGAACTGGCGCGACGCATCCGGACACCGATCTGCCTCGACGAGTCGATCGTGTCGGCCAGGGCGGCGGCCGACGCGATCAAGCTCGGCGCCTGCCAGATCGTCAACATCAAACCGGGTCGCGTCGGCGGCTACCTCGAAGCCCGTCGGGTGCACGACGTCTGCGCGGCGCACGGGGTCGCGGTGTGGTGCGGCGGGATGATCGAGACCGGGCTCGGCCGGGCGGCCAACGTCGCCCTCGCCTCACTGCCGGGCTTCACGCTGCCCGGCGACACCTCCGCGTCGGGCCGGTTCTACCGCACGGACATCACCGAGCCGTTCGTGCTCGACGACGGGCATCTGCCGGTGCCGACCGGGCCCGGCCTCGGGGTGACCCCGATTCCCGGCCTGCTGGACGAGGTCACGACGTCGAAAGCGTGGGTCAGTTCGTAGCCGACGACGAAATCCGGGGCTGGATTTGGTCGGATCGAACCATTCGGCCCGGCGCGAGCGGGTTTAGCTTCTGTGCGTGCTGACACCGGTGCCCAGCAGGCCGAACACGAGCTTGGGGCGCGTCATCGACGACCTCGGCGACGTGCTCCTCGAACCGGTCGCGGTCGGCCGGACCACCCGCAGGCAGCTCGGCGGCGTGGTCATCCACGATCCGCACGACGAGTCCGGGTTCCCCGCGCAGGCCGTCGTGCTCGGCGTCGGGGTGCGCGAGCAGGACGAGGTCGTCCGTCTCCTGCACGACGTGGGCACGCGAGGCGCGGCGGCGCTCGTCGTCCGTTCACCGGTCACCCCGACGCCGGAGCTGCGGCGTGCGGCCGAGTCGTCCGGCGTCGCGCTCCTCGGATTGGCCCGCGGCGCGTCCTGGGCCCAGCTCGCCGCGATGCTCAGGACGTTGCTGGCCGAAGGCGACGTCGGCGACGTCTCGCCGCAGACACTCGGCGGGATGCCGTCGGGTGACCTGTTCGCGCTGGCCAACGCGGTCGCCGCGCTGCTCGACGCGCCGGTGACCATCGAGGACCGCAGCTCACGTGTCCTGGCGTTCTCGGGCCGTCAGGACGAAGCGGACCCGTCCCGCGTCGAGACCATCCTCGGCCGCCAGGTGCCGGAGCGATTCACCCGGGGCCTGGAGCGGGACGGCGTCTTCGAGAGGCTGTACCGCGACCACACGCCCGTGTACGTCGATCCGCAACGCTACGACGACAACGAGATCGCGTTGCCGCGCGTGGCGCTCGCCGTCCGCGCCGGCGACGAGGTGCTCGGGTCGATCTGGGCGGCGGTCCGTGAACCGCTCAGCCAGGAGCGGACCCAGGCGTTCATCGACGCCGCCAAACTCGTCGCGCTGCACATGCTCCGGCTGCGCGCGGGCGCCGACGTCGAACGACGGCTGCGCGCCGACCTGGTGAGCACGGCGCTCGAAGGCGGCGCAGGAGCTCCGGAGGCCATCGCCCGGCTCGGTCTGCTCGGCCAGCCGTCGATCGTGCTCGCCATGGGGGTGCTCGGCGGGCCCGTCCCGGACGACGATATACGGCTGGTCGCGGACCGTCAGCGGGTCGCCGACGCGCTGGCCATGCACCTCAGCGCCGTCCAGCCGCGGTCGGCTGTCGCCCTCGTCGGCGACGTCGCCTACGGCATCGTTCCGATGCCGGGCGCTCACGCCGACTGCCAGGAGCGTTCGCTGCGGGTCGCGTCGACCTTCCTGGAGCGCACCGGGCGCCGGGCAGCAGCGGCGATCGGCATCGGACCGCTCGCGCTCGACGGTTCCGGCCTGCGCGCGTCGCGTGAGGGCGCGGACCGGGCGCTGCACGTACTGCTCACCAACGGCGGGCCGAAGCGTGTCGCGACGGCGGAGGACGTCTACGTCGACGCGCTCATGCTGGAGCTGGCCGACCTCGCCGCGGCCAGGGGAGACGTCGCGACCGGGCCCGTCGCGCGGTTGCTGGCCTACGACGCGCAGCACCAGTCCCAGCTGGTGCACACCCTGCGGTGCTGGCTGGACGCGTTCGGGGACATCGGCGTCGCGTCCGCCGCGGCCTACGTCCACCCGAACACCTTCCGGTACCGGTTGCGGCGGCTGGCCGAAGTCGGCGAGCTCGACCTCGACGACGCGGGGGAGCGGTTCGCCGCCATGTTGCAACTGCGGCTGCTGCCGCGCGAGGCGCGGCCCGGGCCGCCCGCCGCCGAGGAACCCTGACCACCGGCCGGAATTGGTCGTCCTGGCCCGAAACGCGGCTGGATCTTCGTGTGATCGAACGAACTGTCCCGTTCGGCCGCTGTCCAGAATAAGTGATCGACGCGACACCCGCGTGTCGTTCTCCTTATTTCCCAATGCTTTCGGCGGAGGCGTCATGGCGACAGTGGTCAAAGAGGACACCTGGACAGCGCGGCGGGTCAACCGGACGGCGGTCATCACCATGGTGGTGATGGTGTTCGCCTGGTCGGTCGACTACATCGACCGGTTCTCCATGGGGATGGCGCTGCCGATGATCGGCGCCGAGTTCGACCTCAGCAAGACCGAGCAGGGCTGGCTCGTGACCGTGTTCGCCCTGGTCTACATGGTCTGCCAGATCCCGGCCGGGTTCCTCGCCGACCGCTACGGCTCCCGTGGCCCGATGCTGGTCACGTTGCTGCTGTGGTCGGCGTTCACCGCGATGACCGGGATGGCGGGAACCTTCGGGGCGTTGCTCGTGATCCGCGGGCTTTTCGGCGTGTGCCAGGGACTTTTCCCGGCGGCGTCGTTCAAGGCGATCGCGGAGCGGACGACTCCGGCCAACCGGGCGACAGTCACCGGCGTGATGCTCTCGGCGGGCGGGATCGGCGCGGGACTGGCGCCGCTGATCGTCGGGCCGTTGCTGATGGCGGTCGGCTGGCGCCACACGTTCTTCTGGATGGCGGGTGTCGGCGCGCTGATCGGCGTGGTGGTCTGGGCGATCCTGCCCAAGGCGCTGCCGGAATCGCTCAGCAGCCTTCCCCGCGACGAGGTGCGAACGCCGGAAGTGTCCCGCAAGCAGGTGCTGAAGTCCCCGGTGATCTGGAAGTTCACCCTGCTGTTCTGTGTGACCAACATGCTCAACTACGGGATGATCACCTGGGTGCCCAGCTACCTGCTGGAGGCGCGGGGCCTGTCGCTGAGCCAGACCGGTGTGCTGGCAGCGATCCCGATGCTGGTCAGCATCGGCACGACCATCCTCGGCGGCTGGCTGTTCGACCGCTACTTCCACGACCGCGGCCGCTGGTACCTCGGCCCCATCGCCCTGGTGACGGCGGTGCTGCTGACGCTGATGGTGACGGCGGACAGCACCGCGGAGTTCACCCTCTACGAAACGCTCGCCCTGGCGGTCTTCGGCATGGCGACGATGGCCGTGTTCGGCCTTCCGCTCAAAGTGCTTCCCACGGCGGTCACCGGGATCGGCATGGGGGTGATGAACTTCGGTGGCCAGGTCGCGGGCGCGGTCGCCCCGGTGGCGATGGGCTGGCTGGCCGACGCCTTCTCGTACGCGGCCGCGTTCGGCTTCCTCATCGGCACCACCCTGATCGCCGCCGCGATGGCGTTCTGGGTCCCGCAGACACCCGCGCAGTTCACCTTCTCACCGGCGAGCCCCAGCAAGGGAGTCTCATGACCACCGCGTCCGAAACCGTCGAAACCATCAACGCCCGCGCCGAGGAGGTGGGCGTCCGGGTCCGGTTGCACGCGGCCGAGATCGACGGCACGCGACAGATCGGCATCGAGGGCGGCGTGCCGGTCGTCACGGCTTCGGTGTTCAAGGTCCCGATCGCCTTGGAACTGGCCAGGCAGGCCGCTGATGGTGGGCTTGACCTCGGCGAGCTGGTGACCGTCGCCCCCGGCCATCCCACGCCGGGTCCGTGTGGTCTCGCCACCTTCCGGCACGAGGTGACGATGTCCTGGCACGATCTCGCGATCCTGATGATCGGGATCAGCGACAACGTCGCCACCGACCTGATTCTCGCCAGGGTGGGCAACCAAGCAGTCGGACACTCCCTGCGGCGTATGGGTTTCGAACACACCACGGTCACACAGGACTGCGGCGAGATACTCGACAGCATCGGCGAGGACCTCGGAATTTCCTACGAGGACGACGAAAAGGTGTTGGCGGGGCTTGCGATGGAGCGGCTCGCCGCGCTGCGCGCGCTGCGGCCGGAACACACCTGCGCCACGACCGCCGAGGAAATCACCCGGCTGCTCGGGTTGATCTGGCGTGACGAGGCTGCGTCGCCCGCGGCGTGCGCGGACGTCCGGCGCTGGCTGGAGCTCCAGGTGTGGCCGCATCGGCTGCGGTCCGGGTTTCCGGACGACGCGATCCGGGTGAGCGGCAAGACCGGGACGCTGCCGTCGGTGCGCAACGAGGTCGGTGTGGTCGAGTACTCGGATGGGGGCCGTTACGCGGTAGGGGTTTTCACCGACGCCGTCGACGCGCGGTCGAGGGTGCCGGAGCGGGACGCGTTCATCGGTTTCGCCGCCGCGCGGGCGGTGGAATGGCTCAGGTTCGCCGAGGCCGTGCGCGAATGATTCGTCGGCGCGGATGAATTTTCCTGCCGCTCTCGTCGTTTCGTACGAATCGGTGACGCCCGTCACCGTCCTAGCATTCCCGAATCGCCGGTTCCACGGACAACGAGGTGCGCATGTCGAAACTCTCCGAAATCGATGCCTGGCTCGAGAAGAGCTTCCCCGCCCTCGTGGCCGAACACCAGGTGCCCGGCGCGGCTGTCGCGGTCTTCGCGAACGGCGAGGTGATCGACCACGCGGCAGGTCTGCTGAACACCGGCACCGGCGTGCAGTCCACAGTGGACTCACTGTTCCAGGTCGGGTCGATCACCAAGGTGTGGACGACCACCCTGGCGATGCAGCTGGTCGACGAAGGCAAGCTGGACCTCGACAAGCCGGTCCGGACCTACCTCCCCGAGTTCGTCCTCTCCGACGACGCCGCCGCGTCGCGGATCACCGTGCGGCAGCTGACCTGCCACACGTCCGGCTTCGAAGGTGACATCTTCCTCGACACCGGGCAGGGTGACGACTGCGTCGCGAAGCTGGTGGCGGAGCTGGCCGACGTTCCCCAGTTGTTCGGCCCGGGGGAGATGTTCTCCTACAACAACGCCGGTTACTGCGTGCTCGGGCGGGTCATCGAGGTGCTGCGCGGCAAGTCCTACGACGAGTGCCTGCGCGATCACCTGTGCACGCCGCTCGGCCTGACCCACGCGGCCACCGGGCCCTACGACGCGATCCGGTACCGCGCCGCGATCGGCCACGTCCAGGCCACACCGGAGGACGCGCCGCAACCGGCCCCCGCCTGGGCGCTCACCCGGTCGAACGTGCCCGCCGGCTCGCACCTCGCGATGCGGCCGCGTGACCTGCTGACCTTCGCGCGCATGCACCTCAACGACGGTCGCGCTGACGACGGAACCCAGGTGCTCAAGCCCGAGTCCGTCCACGCCATGCGGGAACGGCAGGTCGAACTGCCCTGCCTCGGTCTGCTGGGCGGGGCGTGGGGCCTCGGCTGGATGATCTTCGACTGGCCGGGCGGCCCGGTGATCGGCCACGACGGCGGCACCATCGGCCAGTCGGCGTTCTTGCGGGTGGTGCCGGGCAGCGACGTCGCGGTGGCGCTGCTGACCAACGGTGGCAAGCCGTTGCACCTCTACCTGGACATCTTCCGGAAGGTCCTCGGCGACCTCGCGGGGGTCGAAGTCCCGTCGCTGCCCGAACCCAACGCCGCCGAGTCCCCGGCCGACCCCTCGCGGTACGTGGGCGAGTACTCCTCGCAGGTCGCGGACATCGTGGTCAGCCAGGACGACGACGGCGGCCTGTGGCTGGAACGCACGCCGAAGGGGATCTTCGCCGATCTGGCCAAGCCGGAGAAGAACAGGCTGCTCGGCTACAAGGGCGACACCCTGGTCGCGGAAAACGGGACACTGGGCCTGCACATGCCGCACGCCTTCGTCGGTGACGACGGCAACGGCCGGGCGCTGTACGTCCACACAGGACGTGCGGACCGGCGGGTGAACCGGTGACCGGAATCGCAGCTGAGATAGCGGCCGTCTTCGCCGACGCGGGAGCCCGCGGTTTCGTGCACGCCAGGCAGGTCGGCGTCCCCGACGGCCCTGAAGTCGCGGTCGGCGCGGACGACCAGGTCGTGCTCGCGTCGGTGTTCAAGATCCCGGTCGCGGTCGCCTATGCCCGTGAAGTGGCAGCGGGCAGGCTCGACGAGACCGAGCGGACCCGGGTCACCGCGCGGTACCGGATCGGCGGGGTCGGCACGGCGGGCTGCGCCGACGACGTCGAGATGAGCTGGCGCGACCTGGCGCACTTCATGCTGACGATGAGCGACAACGCCGCGACGGACCTCATCTACCACCGGGTCGGGCAGGCCGCGGTGGACCAGGTCCTCGCGGACCTCGGACTGGCGCGGACACGGCTGATCGGCTGCTGTGAGGACCTGTTCGCCTCCGTGATCGCCGATCTCGGCGCGACACCGGGCGACGACCTGGACACCGTCTTCGCCGGGGCGACCGAGGAACAGGTCTGGAAGCTCACGGTGGTCGACCCGGACCGCACCACGTCGTCGACTCCGCGCGAGATCACCGCGTTGCTCGACGCCATCTGGACCGGCCGCGCCGGCGACCCGGCCGCCTGCGAACGGGTACGGACGATCATGGCGCAGCAGATCTGGCCGCACCGGATCTCGTCCGGCTTCCCCACGGGCGTGACGATCGCGGCGAAGACCGGCACCCTGCCCGCGGTCCGCAACGAAGCGGGCGTGGTGACCCATGTGGACGGTCGCCAGTACGCCGTCGCGGTGTTCACCCGTGCCGATTGCCTCGCAGACCGCTTGCCCGCGGTCGACGCCGCCATCGGCCAGGCCGCGCGCCTCGCCGTTGACCACCTCCGCGCGCAGACCTCGACCCCGTAGGAGAACCCCATGAGGAAAGCCCGGCTCACCGCCGCGATCGCGAGCGTGGTGGCCTTGACCGTGAGCGCGTGCGGGGCGACGTCGCAATCCGGCGGGGACCGGACCGCGAACCAGAAACTGGCCGACGGCAAGACCTTCACGATGGGGATCCCGTCCGACCCTGGATCCCTCGACCCCGCGATGACCGTGCTCGCGGTCGCGCTCCAGCTCGACCGTTTCCTCTACGACGGTCTGATCGACCTCGACGCCTCGGGCAAGCCGATCCCGAACCTCGCGGAGAAGTTCGAGGCCACGACGACCACGGCCGCCTTCACCCTGCGCGACGGGATCACCTGCGCTGACGGTGCTCCGCTGACCGCGTCCGACGTCGCGGCGAACATCAACTTCGTCGGCGACCCCGCCAACAAGTCGGCGATGCTGGGGTTGTCGATCACACCGGGGACCAAGGCGGTCGCCGACGACGCGGCCCGGACCGTCACCCTCACCAGCGGTGCGCCGGACGCGTTCCTGCTGCGCAACGCGGGCAGCCTGCCGATCGTCTGCGGCAAGGGCCTGGCCGACCGGTCGGCGCTGGCCAAGGGGCAGCACGGAACCGGCATGTTCACCATGACCGAACTCGTCCCGAACGACCACTACACGCTCACCCGGCGCAAGGACTACGCGTGGGGTCCCGGGCAGTGGCAGCGTGAACAGCCGGGCCTGCCCGACAAGGTCGTGATCCGGGTCGTCCCGAACAACACGACGGCGGCGAACCTGCTGCTGTCGCGCGAACTCAACGCCGCCACGATCACCGGGCAGGACCAGCAGCGGCTACGTGCCCAGAAGCTGTTCCACGGCGACTTCCTCGCACCGATGGGCGAGTTGTTCTTCAACCAGGCGCCCGGTCGGGCGGGCAAGGATCCGGCTGTCCGCCGCGCACTGGTGCAGGCGCTGGACCTCGGGCAGATCGGCAAGGTACTCACCAGCGGCAACGGGCAACCCGCCAAGGGGCTGGTCACCGCGGAACCCCTGGCCTGCTCCGCTGACTCGGTGAGCGGCAAGCTGCCTGCCTTCGACGTCGCGGCGGCCAAGGCCGGGCTCGACGCGGCAGGCTGGCTCCCCGGCCCTGACGGGGTGCGGGTCAAGGACGGCAAGCGGCTCACGCTCACTGCCATCTACGGGCAGCAACTCGGGCCCACCATGGCATCGGGTGCCGAACTGATGCAACAGTCGTGGAAGAGCGTCGGAGCCGAGGTGACCCTCAAGGCCGTCGACAGCCCGGGCACCAGCCAGGTGCTGTTCGGCACCGGCGAATGGGACATCTCGATGGCGCCGCTGGGTTTCGTGCTGCCGAGCCAGGCCGTGCCGTTCATGTCCGGTTCGAAGCCGCCCGCCGGGACGAACTTCGCGCACATCGAGAACGCCGAGTTCGCCACGCTGGTCAAGCAGGCGGCGAGCATGCCGGGTGAAGCGGGGTGCGCCACCTGGGCAGCGGCGGAATCGGCTTTGGTCAGCCGGTTGGACGTGGTGCCCTTCGTGCACACGGTCATCCCGATCTTCGGCAGCGACGCGCGGTTCGACGTCGTCCTCGGCTCGATCGTCCCGTCGACGATCCGGATGTACTCCTGATGACCAGCGCGGTCGCGGCGCCCGGCCTGCATGGTAGCCCGTGGCTGTCGTTGGCCGGGCGTCGCATCGGCCGGTTCGCCGTCTCGTTGTGGGTGCTGGTCACGATGGCGTTCCTGATGATCCAGCTGATCCCCGGCGACCCCGTCCGGGCGGCGCTCGGCCTGACCGCACCGGTCGAGCTGGTGAACGCGCGGCGCGCGGCGCTCGATCTCGACGACCCGATCTGGTTGCAGTACGTGCACTACCTCGGCGGGCTGGTCACCGGCGACTTCGGGACGTCGATGACGAGCGGTCTGCCGGTCGCCGACGTGATCGGCGACCGGCTGCCGGCCACCCTCCAGCTGGCGTTGCCGGCGTTCGCGGTGGTCATCGCCGTGGCGATCCCGCTGGGCGTGCTGTTCGCCGTGCTGACCCGCGGGGGCCGCCGCCGGGGCGCTGAACTGGCGTTCACCTCGACGAGCGTGCTGCTCGCGGCCATTCCCGAGTTCCTCGTGGCGGTCGCGCTGGTCGCGTTCTTCGCGGTCCAGCTCGGCTGGTTCCCGGTGGCGGGCAGTGACGGGCCGAGCTCCTTCGTCCTGCCGGTCATCGCGCTGGCCCTCGGCCCGGCGTCGGTGCTTTCGCGCATCGTGCGGGTGGAGACGCTTTCCGTGCTGGGCAACGACTTCATCCGCACAGCACGGGCGAAACGACTGCCCGCCAGGTTGGTCTACTTCCGCCACGCCCTGCCGAACGCGTTGACCGCGACGCTGACCGTGGGCGGGCTGATGCTGACCGGGATGGTCGCCGGGACGGTGCTCGTGGAGAACGTGTTCGCCTGGCCGGGTCTCGGGTCGAGCATCGCGCAGTCGATCCTGCAGAAGGACTACCCGCTGGTCCAGGGAATCGTGCTCGTCTACGGCATCGGTGTGCTGCTGGTGAACCTGGCGGTGGACGTGCTGCTGGCCGTCCTCGATCCGCGTTCGACGATCCGGGAGAGCTGAGATGGCGAAGTGGTTCGCGGCCCTGCGCACCCCGGTGGGCGCGTTCTCGGCGGCACTGCTGGTCCTGGTGTTCGCGCTCGCGGTGCTGGCGCCGCTCCTGTGGCACGGCAGCGCCTTCGAGGTCGACACCGAGGCGATCGGCCAAGGACCGTCGGCGGCGCATTGGCTGGGCACCGACAACCTCGGCCGCGACGTCCTCTTCCGTGTCCTGGTGGCGACCCGGCTTTCGGTCCTGCTGGCGGTGCTCGCGACGGCGATCGGGGTGGTGACCGGGCTCGTGCTCGGCACGCTGCCCTCGTTGCTGCCCCGGCCCGCCGCACGGCTGATCACCGCGGCGGTGAACATCGCGGTCGCGTTCCCCGGGCTGCTGCTGGTGTTGTTCTTCTCCGTCATTTTCGGGGTCGGGACGCACGGCGCGGTGCTGGCGGTGGGTTTCGCGCTGGCACCGGCCTTCGCCCGGCTGGCCCAGACGCTGTCGGCTTCCGTGGCGGGCCAGGACTTCGTGTCCGCCGCGCGGATCTCCGGCGTCGGCCGGATCCGGTTGCTGGTCAGGCACATCCTGCCCAACATCGGCGAACCGCTGGTGGTGAACGCGACCATCGGCGCCGGTGCCTCGCTGCTGACGTTCTCCGGGTTGTCGTTCCTGGGCATCGGTGTGCAGGCACCGGACTACGACTGGGGACGGCTGCTCGGCGAAGGGCTCAACGGGATCTACGTCAACCCGGCTGCCGCGCTCGCGCCCGGTGTCGCGGTGGTCCTGGTGGGACTCGCGTTCAACCTGGCGGGCGAGACCGTGGCCGGGGTGATCGGGGTCCGCACCGGCTCCCGGGCATCGGCGCCGCGGCCGGTCACGCCTGCCCGGGAGAAGGTCACCGAGGACCTCGGCGACGCGCTGCTGGTGGTGGAGAACCTCCAGGTGGCCTTCCCACGCCCTTCTGGCTGGACCGTCCCGGTGCGCGGGGTGGGTTTCACCGTCCGGGCGGGCGAGGCGATCGGCGTCGTCGGCGAGTCGGGCTCGGGCAAGAGCCTGACCGGCCTGGCGGTGTCGCGTCTGATCGAAGCCCCTGCCGCCGTCACCGCGGACCGGCTCGACTTCGCCGGCCAGCCGGTGCTGACGGCACCGGAACGGGACCTGCGGCGCCTGCTCGGCACGTCGCTGGCGATGGTGTTCCAGGATCCGATGACGTCGTTCAACCCGACCAGGCGGATCGGGAACCAACTGGCGGAGGTGTCCCAACAGCACCAGGGTCTGCCGCGTGCCAAGGCGTTCGCACGGGCCGTGGAGCGGTTACGCGCGGTACGGATCCCCGCCGCCGAACGGCGCGCCCGGCAGTACCCGCACGAGTTCTCCGGCGGGATGCGGCAGCGCGCGATGATCGGCATGGGCCTGATGGGCGACCCGCGGCTGATCATCGCCGACGAACCGACCACGGCGCTGGACGTCACCGTGCAGCGGCAGTTGCTGCGTCTGCTGGCGCGGACCAGGAACGAGCGGAACACGGCGATCATCCTGATCAGCCATGACATCGCGGTCGTGGCGCAGACGTGCGAACGGATGCTGGTGATGTACGCGGGCCGGATCGTGGAGGACCTGCCGTCGTCGGCGGCGCCGCGGCATCCCTACACGAAGGCACTGCTGGCCGCGACGCTGGACCTGGAGACCGACCGTGACGCGCCGCTCGCGGTGATCCCCGGCCGTCCACCGGAACCGGATCGCGTGCCCGACGGCTGCGCGTTCGCCGACAGGTGTCCCGCGGCGACCGATCGGTGCCGAGCCGAAGACCCGGTCCTGGAACTGGTCGAAGCCACGCACCGCGTCGCGTGCTGGCACAAGGAAGGTGTGCGGTGAGCGATCTCGTCTTCGACGCGGTGAGCGTGCGGTACGGCGGCAGGCGAGGTCTCACCGCGGTCGACCACGTCGGACTGACCGTCCCTTCCGGACAGGTCGTCGGGCTCGTCGGCGAATCGGGATCGGGGAAATCGACGCTGGCCCGCGCCGCCGCCGGACTCTCGCCGCTCAGCTCCGGCCGGGTCCTGCTCGGCGGGGTGGACGTCCGCGAGCTGCCCCGGCGCCGTCCGCTGCAGATGGTGTTCCAGGACCCGTACTCCTCTTTGGACCCTCGGATGAGCGTGGGGGAGTCGATCGCCGAAGCGATCCCGCGCGGTGTCCTGCCCAGTCGGGGTGCCCGCCGCGACGAGGTCGCCCGGCTGCTGGACCTGGTCAACCTCGATCCGGATCGCGCCGGTCAGCTACCGGGCAGGCTCTCCGGCGGTCAACGGCAACGGGTGGCGCTCGCCCGCGCACTGGCCGGGCGGCCGGAGGTGCTGATCGCGGACGAGATCACCTCCGCGCTCGACGTCTCGGTGCAGGGCGCGGTGCTCAACCTCGTCCGGTCCCTGCAACGACGGCTCGGCCTGTCGATGCTCTTCATCTCGCACAACCTCGCCGTTGTGCGCTATCTCAGCGACATCGTCGCCGTGATGTACCTCGGCCGGATCGTCGAAGTCGGCCCGGCGGAGCAGGTGCTCACCGAGCCACAGCATCCCTACACCCGCGACTTGCTCGCCGCGGCGCCGTCCGCGCACACCTCCCTGTTCGACACCGGCGTGGACGCGGCGACCACCGACGCCGAACCCGCCGACCCGCACCACCCGCCGGGCGGATGCCGTTACCACACGCGATGTCCGATCGGTCCGCTCGTGCACGCCGACCGCGAAGTCTGCCTCCAGGCGGATCCCGGTGCGGACTCGGCACACCGGCGTCACTCGGCGGCCTGCCATTTCGGTGAAGACGAGAGCCACCTGCCCGCGATCTCCAGAGGAGCAAGCGCACCATGACACGACGCCTCGGCATCGAGGACCTGTACGACATCGCCGCCCCCAGCCAGCCCGCGCTGTCCCCGGACGCCGACCGGATCGTGTACGTCGTGCGCACCGCCGACCGCGACGGGGACCGCAACGTGGACACGCTCTGGGAGGTCGGCGCCACCACTGGTGAAGCCCGGCAGCTCACCCGTGGAACCGCCGACACGGCACCGAGCTGGGCGCCGGACGGTTCGCGGATCGCGTTCCTGCGGGCCCAGGACGGCCCGCCGCAGGTGTGGTTCCTGCCCTCGTCGGGCGGGGAAGCCGAACGGATCACCGAACTCCCGCTCGGGGCGGGCGCGCCGGTGTGGAGCCCGGACGGTTCGCGGATCGCGTTCTCGGCTGCGGTCGACGGCGTGGGCGGCGGCCCGGCGTCGAACGCCCCGGTGGTGGCGGACCGCCTGGACTTCAAGGCCGACGGTGCCGGGCTGATCAAAACCATTCGCAAACACCTGCACGTCCTCGACGTCGTCACGAGACAAGTCCGGCAGGTCACCTTCGGCGAGTGGCACGCAGGCGACCCCACCTGGTCGCCTGACGGCACCCACCTGGCGTTCTCCGCCGGACGGGACGCCGACGCGGACTTGACCTTCCGCTCGGGTGCCTACGTCCTCGACGTGACCACGAAAACCGCGGAGCCCCGGCTGATCGGCTCCGGCGAAGGCATGGTGGCCCAGGTCGGCTGGACCGCCGACGGCCGCGCGCTCCTGGTGGTCGGGCGGCGTGACACCAAGGTCGGCCATCTCGCACTGCTGCGGGTCCCGCTCGACGGCGGGGACGCGGTCGACCTGACGGCGTCCGCCGACCGGAACGTGATGCCTGGCGGCGCGGGCTACCCGGGCGCGGCCCCGAAGCTGACCGCGGACGGTGGTTCGGTGCTGTTCGGTCTCCGCGATCGTGGCTGCACCCATCTGTACGAAGTGGACATCGACGGTGGAAATCCGCGCGCGGTCATCGGCGGAACCGACCGCGTCGTGTCCGGAATGGACATCGCAGCGGGACGAGTGGCGGTCGTACTGGCCACGGACACCTCGTTCGGCGAGATCGCGGTCGTCGACCCGGCCACCGGCGCTGTCGACGTGCGAACCCAGCACAGTCCCACAGTCGAGCTCTTCCCGCGCGAGGAACGGGAATTCACCATCGGTGACGGCACCGTCGTGCACGGCTGGTTGCTGCGAGACCCGGCGAGGACCGGCGCCGCGCCGCTGCTGCTCGACATCCACGGCGGACCGCACAACGCCTGGAACGGTACGGCCGACTCGATCCACCTCTACCATCAGGCGCTTGTCGCGCGAGGCTGGGCGGTACTGCTGCTCAACCCGAGAGGCAGCGACGGCTACGGCGAGGACTTCTACACGGGCGCCGTCGGCGAGTGGGGCCGAGCCGATGTCCGTGATCTCCTCGACCCGCTGGACCAGCTGGTCGCCGAAGGCGTCGCCGACGCGGACCGCCTCGCCGTCGCGGGCTACAGCTACGGCGGGTTCATGACCTGCTACCTGACCAGCCGCGACGACCGCTTCGCCGCAGCCGTCGCCGGTGGTGTGGTCAGCGACCTGACCAGCATGGCAGGCACCTCCGATGCCGGGCACTACCTGGCCGTCGGTGAGCTCGGCGGCTCGTCCGAGTCCTATGCGGAACTCTCGCCGTTCGCTCAGGTCACCCAGGTGCGGACGCCGACGTTAGTCCTCCAGGGCGCGCAGGACGACCGGTGCCCGGTCGGTCAGGCCGAGCAGTGGTTCAGCGCCCTGCACACACGTGGCGTCCCGTCCCGGCTGGTGCTGTACCCGGGTAGCTCACACCTGTTCATCCTCAACGGCCCGCCGTCACACCGCCTCGACTTCAACCGGCGTGTTCTCGAATGGGTCGAGCAGTACACGGGCGTGTCCCGGGCACCCATCGACGCGGCGCACTGGCAGCGGCGCCTGGCCGAACTGGCGCGCAAGTACCGCGTCCCCGGTGCCGCGCTGGGCATCACGCGGGTCGATGACACGGAGGTGCACGTCGCCTACGGCGTGCTGAGCACGGCGACCGGTGTCGAGGTCACCGAGGAGTCGGTGTTCCAGATCGGCTCCGTGTCGAAGGTGTGGACCTCGACCGTGGTGATGCAACTGGTCGACGAAGGGCTGCTCGACCTGGACGCGCCGATCTCCGACGTGGTTCCCGAACTGCGGCTGGCCGATCCGGACGTCGCCAAGCAGGTGACCATGCGGCATCTGCTGACGCACACCAGCGGAATCGACGGCGACGTCTTCACCGACACCGGCCGCGGTGACGACTGCCTTGAACGCTATGTCGAAATCCTCGACGAGGCCGCGCAGAACCACCCGCTCGGCGCGACTTTCTCGTACTGCAACTCGGGGTTCGTGCTGATGGGCCGGGTGGTCGAGAAGCTCACCGGGCTGACCTGGGACGCCGCGATGCGGCAGAAGCTGTTCACCCCGCTGGGCCTCACGCACACCGTGACCCTGCCCGAGGAAGCGGTGATGTTCCGCGCCGCGGTCGGTCACGTCGGCAGTGGAGACGAAGATCCGAAGCCCGCGCCCGTCTGGGGCCTGCCCCGGACCATGGGCCCGGCAGGCCTGATCACCGCCACCACCAAGGACGTGCTGGGGTTCGCCCGGCTGCACCTGACCGGCGGTCTCACCCCGTCCGGCGAGCGGATCCTGACGACGGAGTCCGCCACCGCGATGGCCGAGAAGCAGACCGACATCCCCGACACGCACTCGCTCGGCGACTCCTGGGGACTCGGCTGGATCCGCGACGAATGGGACGGGCGGCGGATCATCGGCCACGACGGCAACACGATCGGGCAGTCGGCGTTCCTGCGGCTGCTGCCCGACGAGGGGTTCGCCGTCACGCTGCTCACCAACGGTGGCAACACCCGCGACCTGTACGTGGAGCTGTACCGGGAGATCTTCGCCGAACTGGCGGACGTGGCGATGCCGCAACCGCTCGAGCCGCCCGCGACCCCGGTCACTGTGGACGCTTCGAGGCACGTCGGCGTCTACGAGCGGGCCGGGGTGTCGATGGAGGTCCTCGGCGACGGGGACGGGATCCGGCTCCGGCAGACCGTCACGGGTCCGCTGGCCGACCTCATGCCGGCGAAGACGATGGAATTCGACCTGGTCCCGGTGACCGACTCGCTTTTCGTCTGCCGCGAGCCAGGAGCGCGGACATGGATGCCCGTCACCTTCTACACGTTGCCGACCGGGGAGCCGTACATGCACTACGGCGTGCGGGCAACGCCGAAGGTGTCCTAGGCGAGGCACTGGACCCCGGCGATGAGGCCGGCCAACGATCCCGTCCGGACCGCCACTTCCTTGCCGCGGCCTGGCACGTCAGGTCGTGGGCTGGCCCTCACCCGGCGTATCCCGGCCGAGCATGATCGGCGGGTCAGCCGGTCGTGATCGGGCGGCGCGGGGCGCTGTCGCCGCACGTCGCGCGGGCCACCTCGGGTTCGCTGGCCGATCGGGCTTGAGTACTGCCCCGAGCTGTCATTCGTGGTCGGATTCCGTCGACCCGCAACGGGTTTCGACGGGCCAGCGCGTTTCATGGATGCGTGTTCCGGCATACGCGAGTGCGGTGTCCGACGTTTAACTCACATGGGTGGTGTAGACGAGGAACTGTCCTTCCGGCATTGCGAAGGCGCCGAAATGTGTTGCACTCGAAGGGACAGAGTACTCACGGGTCCGTGACGGGCAGCCTTCGCGGTCCCCACCCAGGGAGGTTTCGATGTCTGTTCGTTCACCGGCCCGACCGGCCGTTGCGCCAGCGAAGCTGACGGACCTGAGCACGTTGATGATGGAGCCGGAGTCGACAGTGGCCGACCCGCCGCTGGCTGTGCCGCACTCCGCCGGAGTCCTGCTGCTTCTGCTCCTGCTCTCACCGGGGACGCCGAAGGAGCCTCGCCGGTAGATCCTTTCCGGACTGACAGATTGGTGGCGGTGAGGACCTGTGGACAAGTCGTCCTGTATGGATAGTGCAGGGCTGCTGGCCGGTCGCGTGCTCGCCGCGCTGCGCGGAGCCGGCGGTGTCGGTCTGGTCGACTTCGTCGACTCGTGTGCCGACACCACCGTCGGCTTGGGCGCGGTCCGGCTGGTGGGCGCGGACGTGTTCCTGCCGCAGGTGGTGTTGCGGGAGCCGGTGGTCGCCGGGGACGCCGAAGTGGTCGCCGAGTCCTTCGCCGTCTTCCCACCGGTCGCCACGCCAGTCACGCCGCAACAGCGGGTGATGGCGTGGCGTGACTGGTCCACCGCGCGGCAACTGGCCCGTTTCACCGGTGGCGCGCCTGTCGCACCGCCGGACGAGCCAGCCGCCGTGCTCGGCCCGGTGGACGAGTGGGCGCGCTGGTCGGTGGCGGCGGCCCAGTTGTCGTCGCTGGCGCATCCCGGTGCGACCGGCCCCGTGGTGGAGGCCGTCGCGGCGGAGTCGATGGCCTTGTGCCGCGGGGTGGTCCGGACTTTGCTGCGCCGTGACTTCGCCACCGCGACCCGGCTGGTTCGCTGGGTCGCCCTGCTGCACGCCATGGGCATCCAGTTGCCGGTGAACCCGGTTCTCCTGGTCGAGCACGTCGAGTTGCGCTGCGGCGCGGAGACCCGCCCGTTGCTCGACCTCGCGCTGGCCCGTCACCTGTTGGGAGTCTCATGACCGCGACGGTCCACCTGGCCTACGACGTCGCGGCTGGCGCCCTCGCCTGGCTGCACACCCACCGTGAGCTGGACGTGTTCGAGGACAACGCGACCGTTGACATCAACGACCCGGACAACGTGTACAAGTCGTTGGGGGAGTTGGCTCTGGCCGGGTCGATGGTGCTGCGCGAGGGTGTGGCCGGCACGGCCGAGGCGCGAGCCGGGCGTGAACTGCTGGAGTTCTCCTGGGAGCAGTTGCGCCGCGGTGACCTGCTCTACGAACGTCAGCTGCGGCACGCCTTGCTCACCGACCCGTTGGAGCTCTACGTCCCCTACGCGCGCAGCGGGTACCGGCACGAGGAGCTGGAACGGATCATCGCCCAGGGCTCGGCGTCGGACTCCATGATCGAGGTGGCGCCCAACCGCCGGTTGGCCGTGGCCAATGCGCACCGCGTGCTGGGCGTGCGCCGGGACGACGACCTGGCGGCCATGTTCCGCCAGACATGGCTGGGCCGTACGCCGCAACCCTGGGTACTGGACTGGTTCACCGCCTACTGCATGACGCACACCGTCTTCCACCTCACGGACTGGGGCGCGATGCCGGAGCAGTTGCCGCCGGACGCGGCCCAGTACTTGCACAACTGGTTGCCGGTGTGGTTCGAGGTGTGGGCGGAAGCAGGGCAGTGGGACCTGGTCGGCGAGTTGCTGATCGTGGGCGCGTGCCTGCCCGAGCCGCGGTGCGACCGCGTGGAGTGGGAACTGTTCGCGAGTGTCCAGCACCCCGACGGGCTCGTGCCGCGGGACAGCGAACCCGTCGTCGGCGACCCGCGGCAACGTTTCCACGACCACCAGCACACCGCGTTGGTGGCGACCATCGCAGGCACGCTGGCCCTGGGCCGCCTGCTCGGGCAGAACGGGTGAGAGACCTCGTCGAGCCCCTGCGCGACGCCGTGCGCGGTGCCACCGGAATCGCTGTCGCCCTCCACCACGCCGGCCAGGATTCGATCCTGGTCACCGGCACGACAGGGCGGCACGATCCGCAGCCCGTCGGCGGCACCACCCGGTTCGAGCTGGGCTCCGTGACCAAGACGTTCACCGGTCTGCTGCTGGCCCAGATGATCGCACGGGGTGACGTCGGACCGGCCGACCCAGTCGACCGGTACCTGCCGCCCGGGGCAGCGCCCCGCCTGGGCCGCGAGGTCACCCTGGAACGTCTGGCGACCCACACCGCCGGTCTGCCCCGCCTGCCACCGGGCCTGCTGCTCCGGGCGGTGCCGCGGTGGCGTACCAACCCCTACCGCGACTTCGGCCCGGCCGGACTGGACGAGGCACTGCGCCGGACCCGGCCGGGAACGCCCGGCCGGGTCCGCTACTCGAACTTCGGCGTGGCACTGCTGGGGCAGGCCCTGGCGAACGCGGCCGGGCAGCCGCTGGAGGACCTGCTGGCCGAGCGCGTGCTGCGGCCACTGGACCTGCCCGGCACCGGGTTCGCCGCGTCCCCGCAGGTCACCGGCTACCTGCGGGGACGTGCCCGCCCGCCGTGGCAGATCCCGGGCATGCCCGCGGCCGGGGCGCTGCGCTCCTCGGCGCTCGACATGCTGCGCTACCTGACCGCCCACCTTCCCGGCGGCACCGGGCCGTTGGCGACGGCCGTGGCTGATGTCATCCGGCCGCGGGAGCGCGCCGGCGACCACGAGGTGTGCCTGGTCTGGAACCTGCGTCGACGGTCGGAGCATGAACTGCTGTTCCACTCCGGTGCCACCCGCGGCTGCACGGCGTTCGCCGGATTCAGCCCCAGCGCCGCAACCGCCCTGGTGGCGTTGGTCAACGCCGGCCCGGTCGTGGGCAGCACGTTCGTGCAACGAGCCTACGAAGCCGCTTGGAAGCTGGTCGACCGTGCGACCGTCCCTCAGCCGAGGTGAATCCTCGTGCGGAGACCGCGACGTTGCTGACCACGATCAGCCCGATGCCGATCCACTCGTTGAGGTGGAGGGCCTGGTGCAGCAGCAACCACCCGGCCAGAGCCGCCCAGACGGGGTTGATGCTGGTGAAGGTGCTGAACATCGGAGCCGGCACCCGGCGCAGGGCGAGCAGGTCGGCGACGTAGGGCACGATCGAGGCCAGCAGCCCGCAGGCCACCGCGAGGATGATCGCCGCGGCGGTGGGGGTGTGCAGGGCGAACCAGACCACGGCGATCGGCGTCCAGGTCGCCGCGGCGACGACGCTCGCCACAGCGGTTCCCCGCAGGCCGGGAAGCCGCTGGCCGATGGTGCGGTTGAGCAGGATGTAACAACCCCAGGCGGTCGCGGCGAGCAGGGCCAGGATGACGCCGACGACGTCGGTGGTGGGCCTGGGGGCGGTCAGCACGACCACACCGACACCGGCTGTGACAGCACAGGCGACGTCGAGAGCTCGTCGTGAGCCGGCGATGGCGACGGTGAGCGGGCCGAGGAACTCGAGGGTGACGGCCAGGCCGAGTCCGATGCGGTCGATCGCGGCGTACAGGCTGAGGTTCATCACACCGAACACCGCGACCAGGCCGAGGATCGGCAGCCACTGGTCCCTGCGCAGGCCACGGAACCGCGGGCGCACGACCGGCGTCAGGACGACCGCGGTCACGAGTTGACGGATCGCGACCACACCGACCGGGCCGATGGCGGGAAACGCCATCGCCCCCAGCGCAGCCCCAGCCTGGTTCGACGCCGCGCTGCTGAGCGCCATCGCGACGCCGGCACCGCGCTGACGCGGCGTCGCCGTCGCAGCGGAGAGCTGCTGGCCGCCGACGGGCGCAGTCTGCGTGGGTACTTCGACGTCAAGGGTCCTCATACGCTCACGGTAGGACTGCGGTACCGCATAGCCTAGTGCATGTTCCGGCGTTGCCATACGCTTTGGTTATGGACTGGAGCCTGAGAGAACTGCGGTTCTTCGTCACTGCTGCCGAATCGGGGTCGTTCACCGACGCGGCCACGCAGCTGCACGTGTCGCAGGCCGCAGTCTCACGCACGATCGCGGGCCTGGAGAAAACCGTGGGGGACAAGCTGTTGTGGCGGGTGTCGCGAGGGTGCGAGCTGACCAGTACCGGGCAACAAGTCCTGCCGCATGCTCGTAGAGTGCTGTCCGAAGCGGAACGGTTCACCGAGTTCCTGACCTTGCGCCAGGGAATTCTGCGGTTGGGGTACGCCTGGGCGGCGCTGGGGAAGCACACCGCGCGCCTGCAACGGAGCTGGGGCCAGCGCCACGACGCGATCGATCTGCAACTGGCTCGGCACAACTCACCCACCGCCGGCCTGGCAGAAGGACTGTGCGATGTGGCGATCGTGCGAATACCAGTCGACCAGAAGCGATTCGACTCCGTCGTGGTAGGACTGGAACGCAGGCTGGTCGCCTTCGCCTCCGACGACGCCCAGTGGTCGCGCCGACGCCAGTTGAGCATGGCCGAGATCGCCGGGCGCACCGTGATCATCGATCCCCGCGTCGGGACCACCAGCAGCCAGCTGTGGAGTGGCGCCGAGCATCCGCCCCGGTTCATCGAGTCCACCGACGTCGACAGTTGGCTGGACGCCATCGCAGCCGGGCGAGGCGTGGGAACCACTGCCGAAGCAACCGCACACCACCACCCGCGCCCAGGCGTGACCTACCGGCCCATCAAGGACGGCCCGCGAATCCCCGTCAGACTCGCCTGGTGGCGCGACAACAGACTCAACGGCCTGCGAGACCTCGTCGACACCGTCACCCAGCTCTACGCAGCGACATGACACTGCCGCGATCATTCGCTCACCGCAGCTGGGATCAGCCTGCTGGTGAAGCGGTTACGCGTGTTGTGCCGACCGACTGTGCCTGAAGCCCGCGGTATGGGCGGCGGCGTTGCGCACGGTGAGTCCATAGCGTGTTCGCGGAACCATCAGCGAGGCGAGCAGGCCGACGCGCCGCTGGCGTTTCTCCACCTCCCGCCGGTGCTTCGCCTCGTAGACACCGAAGGCGCGTGCGTGGTCATCCGGATGAGCCGCGAGTGCCTGGGAAAGCACATGTGCTCCGTCGCCATGCTGGACCCGCCGCCGAGCAACGCCGCGGCGGACGCCGCGTCACCGAGCAGGGCGACCCGGCCGCGGGACCACCTCGCCAGACGTACGTTGGTCAGCGGGTCGGAGTAGGGCGCCGGGTGCTGGTAGGCGGCGATGAACTCCGGTGCTCGCCAACCCACCCCGGCGTAGGCCTCGGCCACGATCCGCTTCCGCAGCGCGACGTCGTGGCGGTCGTACCCGTGCGCGGGCGCCGCGCGGAACGTGAAGTTCACGAGCGGCGTGTCCCGCCACGGGTGGACTGCCAGCATCCGGCCGAGGTCGGTCGTGAAGGCCTGTTCCGGGCCGAACACCAGTCCCCCGCACCGCGGAGTGGATGCCGTCGGCGCCTGTCACCAGGTCGAACCGGCGGGGCGCGGTCCGGCGGAACGCGACGCCGACGCCGGAATCGTCCTGCTCGATGGCGGTGATCGTGTCGTCGAAGACGAACCCGGCGTCATCGGCCGCTCTGTGGTTGAGCACCGTGGACAAATCCGACCGGGTGACCTCCACCCCTCGCGACGGGTCCGAGTTCAGCGGCAACCGCGCGATCCGTCGTCCGCCGTCGTCCAGGAGCGACACGTGAGTCGCGCGCGTCCTGAGTTCACGCAGCAGCGGCGAGATGCCCATCTCGTCCGCTACTGGAAGGGCCGGGCCACTGAGGACCACCGCGCTGCCACCGGACCGCAGTTGCTCCGACCGCTCGACGACCGTCGGCCGCCAGGTTCGGGGATCGTGACCAGCAGCGTGTCCGCAGCCTGGACGGCTTCGTCCCGCTTCAGGTCGTCCGCGATGGCGTCGGGCTCGCCCGCGTAGGTCTTGCCGAAGCGGGAAACGGCCCCGCCGAGGATGCCGACCTGTTCCCGCGATCCGTGGGGCCGCTGAGGCCCCGAACAGCGCGCGATCGTGCCCGGACGTGATGGGCAGGACGCTGCGCACCACCGCGACGCGGGGTGTCCCGGCATGGCCGGCCCGTCGCCAGGCGTCGCGGAAGACGGAGATCTGTTCGGCCTGCAACCGCGCGAACGGCACACCGGTGTCCTCCGAGAGCAGCGTGCTGCTCAGCAGGTGGAACCCTTGTTCTCCGGACCACCGGGCGCTGTGCCGGGTCGCGGCCCCCACCAGATCCGTTGCGGCAGCGTTTCCGACCGCGGTTGGAGGGCGAGCGGCGATCGACCGCCGGTTCCCCGGCCTGCTCGACCTGCTCGCCGCGGAGTTCACCCGGGGACGGGAGGACTGAGCACGACAGGACGGACGTTCCTGTCCCGCGGCGTCACACGGCAGTGGCCAGAACCGGAAGCTCTGTACCCCAGGACAACGCGCCCCTCATGATCACGAGGCCTTCTGATGGCAGTGTCGGCAGGAGACCACGCCCGCCTCACCGCCGAATGGGCGATGTCACGCCACCACGGTCACGGGGGCTGGTCGGGCAGCCGCGAACGGCTGCCCGTGCACATCAGCCGACAGGTGGGCAGGGTGTGCCCAAGGACGCTTGGGCGTGACTGACCACAATGTGGGTGCCCTGCAACAGAGTGATGTGCAGGGCGTTGACGGAAACACCACGGCCACCGGCGATCGTGGTGCGTTCGTTGACGATCACGCTGCCGACCAACGGGATCACGATCGGCAGGTTGGGCGTGGGGTTGAGCACAGGAACACCGGCGACCTTCAGGTTGGTGACCACCGTCGAGCCGGACGTGGTGATTTGGCCGAAGCTGTCCTGTGCCGCCGTTGCGGTGGTGGTGAG
Source organism: Kibdelosporangium phytohabitans (assembly GCF_001302585.1). Lineage (GTDB taxonomy): Bacteria > Actinomycetota > Actinomycetes > Mycobacteriales > Pseudonocardiaceae > Kibdelosporangium > Kibdelosporangium phytohabitans. The sequence goes on from NZ_CP012752.1 coordinate 5,650,573, forward strand.
GGCGTCAGCGGTGACGAGGCCGCCGAGGAGGTTGACCTGGGCGGTTGTGGAGTTGGCGGACGCGGTGCGCAGGCCTTGGCTGTCCACTGTGCCCGACGCGTTCGTGTGGATGGCACCGAGTGAACCCAGGGTCGGCAGCGAGGCGTTGAGAACCCTGTCGGTGTCCACACCGGGCGTCGCGGTGCAGGTCAGGTCGGACGGCGCGATCGGTGCCACGCCAATCAAAGGAGCGATGACCTTGCCGCCGTGGGCGTGTGCGTCGAAGGCCAGGGCAGGGACCTTGAACTGGACAGTGGCGCAGCCGGGAACGTTGAGGCCGACCACGTCCGGGACACAGTTGGTGTACGTGCCCGCCTGCGCGGCGGTCACCTGGATTGTCGCGGTACAAGAGGTTTGGCCGGTGGTGAGGTTGCCGGAAACCCCGACCGCGGTGGGTGACGCGGTTATCACGCCGCCATCGCAGGTGGTGGTCGCGGTGGAGGGGTCCGCGACCAGGCCCGCGGGCAGGGTGTCGGTGAAGCTCCAGCCGGTCTTGGCAGCCAGCTCAGATGTGTTGGTGACCGTGAACGTCAGGGCCACCGGGCTGTTGATCGTCGCCGAGGCCGCGCTGAAAGTCTTGTCCAGCTGGGGTGTCACGTCGAGGATCTTGATGTTGTCGATCGCGGAGTCGTTGCCGTAGGAATCACTCTGGCCGTTGACCATCCGCACACCGACGGAAGACCCGGCGAACAACGCGGGGCTGTTGCTGACGTAGGTCCCCACCGAGGTTCCGTTGATCACGGCGCCGGGGTTGACACACGGGTCGATCGGGCTGCTGAACGTGGGAATCGCAGCGGGACCGTCGACGAGGTAGAACTTCAGTCGCGGATGGGATCCCTGGCAGCCGCGGGCGGCGGCGTCGACCGAGAAGGTCAGGAACCGGCTCGCCCCGCTGAGCGGGATCGGCTGCGTGGTCTCGATCTGGACCTTGTCCGGACCGGGATTCGCGCTGGTGTAACCGATCACGCTGTGGTTGGTGGCGGCATCCCCGCCCGCCCACTGCCCCAGCGCGGCCGACAGCTGCTGCGCCTGCGTCCAGAAGCCGCCGCACGCGGCCCCCGGAGGTTCGACGGGGGAGTTCTGTAACGAGGTGATCCACCCGTTGCACGCGGTCAGCCACGCCGGATCCGCGGTGTACTGCTGACTGACCGGCGGCGGACCCGTGTAACCGGTCACCAACTGGGGTGTCGCGCCCTGGCCGAACTCGAAGCCCTCGGCGAACACCACCGTCGGCGCCTGGGGCACACCGGGATCCGCGAAGACCGGACTGCTGAGCGGCGCGGCGAGGGTGGCGACCACCGCGGCGCCAAGAACGATCGTCAACCTGGAGGAACGTGTCTTGCCCATGTCCCAGCACTCGCAGCGATCAACAATTACGTTACCCGGTCAGCAAATCACCCGGCTGCCTACGGCCGAACAGGTGAATCTCTCTGTCTTATGTGGCCGGTGGCCGCGTTCTTGCTGAAGAGCGGAGCGTTCGGGTTGACTGGCACGGCTTCGTCAGGTCCGCCACTTGCGGAGATCGTCCAACAGGCTGAGACCGGCAATCGGCTTGGTGCTGGCGTACCGGCGCGCACGCGCGAGGTGGTCGAAGTCGATCAGCTGTGCGGTGCGCACGAGGTGCCGCGCCAAGCCGCCCGACATCGAACAGGCCATGCCAAGACTGGGCCGGTTCGAGCCGCCGGGTACCGGTCGGCGGAACCGCTGCTGCAGTACTTTGTGGACTCACGGCCCGCCGCCGTTGCGTATCCGGATCTGTGCAGTCGACTAGTATGAAGGTATGGCTGGATGGTTGCGGGACCTGCGCGGCGGCGACCCGGATGACCGCGCGCCTGTGGTCTACGCGGATGCGATCGCCGCGTTGGGCCAGGAGGGCGACATGCTGGTCTATCCCGACGACGTGCGCACGGAGCGGATCGTCGGCACTGTGACGCGGGCCGGGGACTTCGATGCGCGCTTCCGGTTGGTGAACCAGTCGCTGCGGGCGCGTCATCGGTCGGTCGCGCACGCCGTGGCTGCCGGGATCGCGCTGCCCCGCGTGGAGCTGATCCAGCTGGGCGAGATGTACTTCGTGGTCGACGGGCACCACCGGGTGTCGGTGGCGCGGGCGCGCGAGCAGCACAGCGTGCCCGCGGTCGTCCGGCGCATCTGTACGACCGCCTACGCGATGTGGTGCCTGCGGCTGTCACATCTGGCCAGCAAGGCGGCTGAGCGGGAGTTCCTGAAGCGGGTGCCGCTGCCTGACGACACCCGCAACAAGTTGTGGTTGGACCGTCCCTCTGACTGGGCGCGGTTGGCCGACGCCGCCGAGGCGTGGGGGTTTCGCCGCGGCCTGGTCGGGATAGGTCCGGGTGAACTGGCACAGCGGTGGTGGACTGACGAAGTGGTGCCGCTGGTCGGCCGGCTGCGGGCGAGCGGGCAGGGCGTCGGGCTGCGAGACATCGAGCTGTACGCCGCCGACCTCGCCGACCGTGACCGCCGCATCGGCCTCCCACCGAACTGACCCGCTCGCCAGCGAATGGAGGCGGTGCCGCTGCGCCGGGCGGGCGTGACGTTCAGCCGGCAGATCGTTGGACATCCACGTCGGCTCGATCGTCCACCGGGTCGACGGCGAGCATGCTGACGACGTCCTCGATCTGTCCGTTTCGTTCGAAGGCCTGTCGTTGGCGGTCGGCTCCGCCGCCGCGAACGGACAGCCGGGCGGCTTGTTCACGGGCGAAGTCGTGGTCGTTGTTCTCGCGCAGGACGGGGGCGAGGGTGCTGAGCAGTTCGGTCAGCAGTTCGTGGGTGGGGACGGCGTTTCCGTGCCGCGGGTGGGGACAGTGGCCGGTGAAGCCGTCCCGGGACGCGCGCCACAGGCGTGCTCGCAGGATCTCGTTGGACAGGTCGGGTGCGGGTGTCGTGGTGTTCAGTGCGGCGTGGGTGAGCGCCCGGACGATCACCGCGAGCAGAACCGCGTCCTGCGGGATCGCGGCGACGTCGCTGACGCGGAACTCCAGCGTGGGGTGGCGGTCGGACAGCCTGATGTCCCAGTAGACCATCGCCCGGTCGAGAATCGCGCCGGAGCGCAGGCAACCGTCCACGATGGACTCGTAGTGGTCGTGCGAGGCGAACCGCGGTGGCGGCCCAGCCGAGGGCCACTGTGTCCACCGCCGATACCGCCAGCTGCTGTATCCGGTGTCGGCGCCACTCTCGATCGGTGAGTTCGCCGTCAACGTGAGCAGGAGCGGCAGCCACGGCCGGACATGGTTGATCACGTGCACCCCGGCTTCGGCGTCCGGTATCCCGACGTGCACGTGACAGCCGCAGGTTGTGACCTGGTCGATCACCGCACCGAAGTGGTCGGCCATGCGCTGGTAGCGGGGATTGGCGGTGAGCCCGGGCGGGTCGGCCTCGGCAACGAGTGCCGCGCCGCTGGGAACCAGCCGCAGGCCGCGCCGCTCGCCGGCCACGGCGAGGCCCGTGCGCAGGTCGTTCAGCTGGCCGAGAAGTTCGTCGTGCGTACGGCAGATGCCGGTCGCCAGTTCTGCTTGGGAACGGTTGAGTTCCGTCTGTAACTCGCCGTCGTGGTCGTCTGCGTCGTGGACGAGTGCGGCGGCGTGTCCGGAGAGTCCGCCGCGGTGGTCCACTACGAAGAACTCCTCTTCGACCCCGAAGGTCAACTGTTCGCTCATGGTGTGTTCTTCCTGCTGCGGAGTGGTCGCCGTCTGGATCGATTTGTGCGGGATGTACCCGGTCGGGGCGACCACCAATCAGCGCGACGGGAACTGCGAGCGATCCGGAGCCGGACGGACGGCACAAAACCCCTGTCCCGCGGCTTGGGGCGGACTGTTCGCTCAGGGACGTCCTGGCTCGATCGCGGCGGCCAGCGTGTCGGCCAGGGTGAACCGCTCGCCGAGCCCGGTCAGCTCGATGGTGTGCCGGGCGACGCGGCCGCAGACCACACGCACTTCGACGCCGCGCCGGTCGGCCTCATCCTGGACCTCGACCAACGCGGCCAGTCCGGCCGAGCCGAGGAAGTCGACCCGGAGCATGTCGATCACCAGCAGTTCCACGTCGGTGGTGAGTGCGGCGTGCAGTCGCGTGGCGAAGTCCTCCCCGCTGACCACGTCGACCTCGCCCGGAATCGTGAGAACCGATGTCACGGGCGATGTCGGACGCTCCCTCCCGAGCCTGTTGCTGGTGGAGGTTTCTTCGCCGTCGGCAAGTGTGGACACGAACCGTGGTTACCCCGTGCCGCGGCCTGGTGAAACACGTGTCATGTCGGCCCAGGCGAGGGTCCCGGCGCCCGCGACCAGTGCGAGGCGCACGGTGCCGACTTCGGCGAAGAACCGGATCACTTGGGGTCGAGGCCGGTGTGGTCGTAGCGGCAGTTGGCGTTCCACAGCAGGAACGAGGGCGCGCCGCTCTGCCGGGACGCGTCGATCTGTGCCCTGACTTCCGCGGCGCCATACGATTTGCGCAGGCTGAAGGCCTGAAGCCAGGGGATCACCTGCGCGCCGCCGTCCCGCGCTTTCGCCACGAACGCGCTGACCGACTTGGCGGTGATGTCGTAGGGCTGTGCTTCCGGCTGCGCGACGCCGTACTCACCGGGACCCCAGTGCGACGGATACACCATGGGGGAGATGTAGTCGACAGCGCGGGAGATCGCCGGGATGTCCTGTGCGACGGGTGCTGGGCGGTCCGCCGCGATGCCGAAGACGGACGCGCCGAGGAACGCGCCGTGCTTGCGGGTCTCGGCGCGGCTGCGGCTCAGGAAGTCGACGATCGCCTGCTCCGGCGCGCCGGTGAAGCCCGGGGTCCGCATCTGGTCCAGGCGCCCCTCGGGACGCCGGACGTAGTCGTAGAGGATGTCGTCGAACCCCAGCTGCGCCGCCTCGGCCGCCAGGTCGATGTTGTACTGGACCACGTCCGGGTCGCCGTAGTTGGTGAACGCGAACTGACCGTAGGTCCCGGACCACGGCCGGCCGTCCGCGGTCTGCACGACGCGATGCCGGGCGCCGGAGTCCCACGAGGCACGCGCGAGGACCGGATCGCGGAACGCCACGATCCGCCCGACGACCCGAAGATCAGCGGCGTGCAACTGGTCGATGGCCGCACGCGCGTCGTAGTACTTCCTCGTCGCGCCGATCTGCCGGGCCAGCGGGACGGCCGAGTCGTACCCGACTTCTCCGCTCTCGTCTTTGATGTCGAGCTGGACCGTGTCGATCCTGCCCTCACGCGCCAGCTGCAGGACGGGTTCACGCAGCTGCCGCGACGACCACGCGGCCGCCGACATGTGCACGGCACGCATGCCCGGATGCTGTAGCTGGAGGGCGACGTCCTTGGTCGTGGTGTTGCCCGCAGAGTCCCGGGCGGACACGCGCAAAGTCGCCGGCACTGGAGACAGTTCGAGTGAGAAACGGCCGTCCGCCGCCAACGGTACTGGCCGGTCGTTCACCGTCATCGACGCGGCGTCGTGAGCCTTGCCGGAAACGGTGAGTGGTGTACGCAGGTTCTGGGCGTTCGTGGCGTCCACAGAGACAGCCGGCCCGGTGTTGTCCACTGTGAACCGCCGACTCACCTCGTGCCCGGCCAGCAGAGGAACTGCGGACCCCGTCCGCGCGGTGATCGTGTGGGGTCCTTCCGGCAGCGCGGGGTCGACCAGAGTCAGGCGGCCCTCGCTGTCCGGCTGGACGGCTCTTGGCGTGCCGTCCACCAAGATCTCGACGTCGGAGGCGCTCGTACTGGTGCCGGCCACCACCGCGACGTTCCGCAGCGCGGCCGACGTGACCGCGGCTCCTTCGTCGAGCCCGACGACCGTCACGTCCTTGGTCAGCCACCGGTTCACCGCGGGCATCAAAGCCAGAGTCACCAGCACCAAGGTGGTGACCACGAGTGCGAGGACCACGGTCCGTCTGCGCCGCATCGGATTGTCCACTGTGCATCCCCTATAGGCATCGGAATCGACCGCGGGACGCGGCGCTGAGGATTCTGGTTCCCAGCCGGCGCCGTTTCTACCCGAAAGTCCACCATTCGTGTTACCCGAACGGCCCACTGCCGGTTCACTGTTGACTGTGGACACTGCGTGGAGCGGACGCTGCGGGCGAGGTGTGGCGGCGGTCGGGACCATCCTCCCTCTGCTGACCTGAAACCCCGTACGCCCACGGCCATGGACGCCTGAGTCCCGCACTTACCCGAGGATCGGCCAACCTCGTCCACGAACGATTTACCCGTTGCCTTTTGTGGACAAACCACGCCCGGGACCCGGCATCACTTTCCGCCCTGCTGCGTGGCCACGTGGTAGGTGGGCAGGTCGATGGCGTCGGAGGGCGGGTTGGTGAACCGGGTGGCGAGACGGCTGACCCGGGGGCGGGTGGCGAGGCCGGCGACGGTGTTGAGCAGCCGGATGCCGGTGCGGGTTTTCGGGGCGGCCAGGCGGGGTGCGATCCAGGAGACCTTCTGCGCTTGGGTGACGTAGGGCCTCATGGTGGTTTCGTAGGCATGGAAGGCATCGCGGTGGTCGGGGTGGCGGCTGAGCTCTCCGGCGAGGACATAGGCGCCGACGAGGGCCAGGCTGGTGCCCATGCCGCTGAGCGGGGAGGCGCAGTAGGCGGCGTCGCCGACGACGGCGATCCGGCCGCGTGACCACCGCGTGAGGTGCATCTGGCCGACGGATTCGAAATAGAAGTCCGGTGAGTCGCCCATGTTGTCGAGCACGCGCGTCGTCTCCCAGCCCGCGGTGGCGTAGTGACGGCGCAGGAAGTCCTGTTGCGCCGGGGCTTGCAGCCGGTCGAGCCCGGCGCGCGGGTGCAGAAAGGACAGTGAGGCGCGGGTGGTGCCGAGGTTGTCGGGACGCAGGAGGACGACGCGGCGGCCGGGTGCGTTGTACCAGCGTGCCCAGCGGCCGTCAGACTCGGCACGGGGGATGGTGAAGTAGGCGACGTAGAGGCCGAACGACCGCGTGCGCGCGATGTCGGCGAAGACCAGGTCACGGGTGCGGGAGCGCAGGCCGTCGGCGAGGACGACGAGGTCGAACCGGCGGTCGGCGCCGTTGCGGAAGGTGACGTCGACGCCGTCGCCGGTCTCGGTCAGGCCGGTGATCTCGTCACCGAAGACGTAGTGGGTCTCGTCTCGGGTCCGCTGGTGGAGCAGGTCGGCCAGTTCGCCGCGCAGGAGTTCCAGCTCGGTGACGAACCCGTCACCGTCGAGGTCGGCGGCGCCGAACGACGCGCGGACCCGGTCGCGGTCGTCGACGAAGCGCACCCCCTCCTCGTGGGTGACGCGGTCGCGGGCGGCTTGTTCCAGGCCCATGCGTTCGATGACGGTGCGTCCCGCGCCGCGCAGGTCGACGGTCTGTCCGCCGGTGCGCAGCTCCGGTGCGCGTTCGACCACGGTCGAGTTCATGCCGTGCTGGTTGAGCCAGTACGCGAGCGCCGGCCCGGCGATGCTGGCGCCGGAGATCAGGATGTCGCGGGGCACGGGTGCACTCCTCACGAGGTGGCGCGGTGTTCGGCGGAAGCTGCCGGTGACGGGGACTTCGACGGCGCGGCGGTGGCGGCGAGTTGGGTTTCGTCGGGCCGGGCGCGGCGGGGGAACAGCGGCGAGATGAGCAGGAACAGCCCGATGACGATCGCCTGGACCACGAGAGCGTCGCGGAAGCTCTCGGTGGGGCGGGCGGCGTCGGCGAAGAACACCGTGCTGAACACGGCGACGCCGACCGATCCGCCGATGGACTGGACCGCGGTGAGCACACCGGACGCGGAACCGACCTCGTCGTCGGCGACGGCGCCGAGCACGGTGTTGAACACCGCTGCGATCACGATGCCCGCCCCGATCCCGGCGACGACACCACCGGGCACGATCCGCCAGATGCTGAAGGGGTCCGTGCCCGACAGGGTGATCCACAGCCACGCCACACCGGCGAACTGGACGACCGCCCCCACCTGGAGGACGGCCCGGCCGAGTCTGGCGGCCAGGAGTCCCCCGCTGATCCCGCCGCCGACGGCGGTGCCCAGCGCGACCGGGAGGTTGCCCAGCCCGGCCGCACCCGCGGTGAAGCCCTGGCCGATCTGCAGGAAGAACGTCAGGACCAGTTGGGTGCCGATCAGCCCGCCGAAGAACAACGCGACCGCGACCAGTCCGACGGTGAACGCGGGCTTGCCGAACAAGGCAGGGGTGACCAGCGGAGCGCGCCGCAGACGGACGATCCGGCGCTGCCACAACGCGAACACCACGTAGCCCAGTGCTGCCGCCGTGAGGGAAAGCCATGTCCACACGGGCCAGCCCGACGCCTGCCCCTCGTTGAGCGGAAGGACCAGCAGCGCCGAAGCAGCCGCGACGAGGGCCGCGCCGACGATGTCCACACGCAACCCCGGCGTTCCGGCGCCGCGGGGAACCAGCCGCCATGCCAGTGCCAGCGCGGCGAGTCCGACCGGGACGTTGACCAGGAACACCAGCCGCCAGCCGAGACCGAACAGGTCCCAGTCGACCAGCGCGCCGCCCAGCACCGGACCGAGCACTCCGCCGAGACCGAGGACCGGACCGAAGACGGCGAGCGCCTTCGTGAGATCGCGGGGCGAGAGGTTGTCGCGCAGGATTCCCAGGCCCTGCGGCAACATCATCGCCCCAGCCACTCCCTGGACGAGCCGGAAGGTGATCAGCAGGGCGACGTCCGGCGCGATCGCGCACAGCACCGACGCGGCGGTGAAGGCCACGAGTCCGAAGAGGAACATCGGGCGGCGGCCGAAGCGGTCACCGAGCCGCCCGCCGAGTACGAGTCCGGCGCCGAGGGCCAGCGCGTAGCCGCCGATCACCCACTGCAGCCCGACCGGGCTCGTGCCCAGCGACCGTTCCAGCGACGGACCCGCCACGTTGACGATCGTCGAGTCCAGCAGGTCCATCAGTTCGACGACGAGGACGGTCGCCAGCAACCACCACACCGCCCGCGGCGATGTCTTCCTCTCAGACGCGGACATCTTCGTTCACTCCAGATCATGGTGGGGCGGCCCGTTTCGGGGGCGCGTTCGTCGGCCGGGGCGGCATGCCCCGGTGGGGGATGGCGGTGTGGACCGGTGTGGGGTCAGCCCTGGGACAGGGAATCCGCCGTGTCCGTGTAGATCCGCACGACACCGGTCAGGAAGGCCTCGACGACGTCCCGGTCGGCGGGGCTCAGCGCCCCCACGAGGTTCTCCACGCCGTGCAGCAGCGGGTGGAGGTGGTCGAAGATCCGGGTCATCGACTCCTGAACCGGCTCGACCAGCACTTTGCGGCGGTCGGTGGCGTGCGGGCGCCGGACGATGTGCCCGGCTTTCTCGAGCCGGTCCACGATGTGCGTGCTCGCCGCGGTCGAGACCCGCAGCCTGTCGGCGAGTTCCTTCGCGGTCAGCGGACCGTCGGTGGTCAGGTGTTCCATCGCCGACAGGTCCGTGGAGTTGACCCCGAGAGCCCCGCTCAGGCCCTGCTCGATCACGCGCGTCAACGTCCCCACTTGTTGCAAGCGTTCCATCACCGCGTTGCCAACGCCCGGGGCGTCGACCCGCCACTGGCCCGAAGGGGCGTCCGGGCCGACGTCAGGCGACGTGTCGGCGCGACGGGAACCACCAGCGAAGGACGTCATGCAAGTAGACTACTGGATAAGTTACTAACTAGATTAGCGAAATAATGTGACGGCGGGCACCGGCGCTCCCCGGGCTCAGTGGTCGTTGTGCCGTCTGCGATCCGGGCGCAGCAGGTGGGCGAGTTGATCCCGGCAGCGCTCGCGGTACTCCTGCGACAGCGGGTCGACCCCGAAGATTCCCGCGACGTGCTTCGGCAGCGCCAACGGGGCGAAGGCCAGCATGTAGGACAGCAGCAGGGCGAACTCCGGGTCGACGTCGTCGGCGAGTTCGCCGTCGCGCTGCCTCTGCCGGATCCGCTCGACCCCTTGTCGTAGGCGCTCGCGCTGCTCCTGGTCCAGCTTGTCCTGGTTGCCGGGGTCGTCGCCCAGGGCTTGCCAGATCACCAGCCGTGCCCAGTCCGGCTGGTCGAGCACGGCGTCCAGGTGTGTCGCGAAGGATTCCTCGAAGGTCGCGTCCGGGGGCACTGTGGCGGTTCCGGACGTTGCCCACCTGCCGCGCAGTTCGTCGAGCAGGCCTTGCTTCCCTCCGAAGTGGTAGGAGATCAGCTGCTGGTTGACCCCGGCCCGCTCCGCGATGCTCGCGGTCCGCGCGCCGGAGTAGCCCTTCGCGCCGAACTCCGCCACCGCCGCCGCGAGGATGCGCTCGCGAGTGCGCTCCGCGACCCGCCCCCGTTCCTCCGGCTTGGTCGCGCGGCGTCGCGGCCGGACGTCGCCCTGATCTGCTGCCATCCGCACAGCCTAGTGCTTCACGCACCCACTTGAACATGATCATTCAACCGTTTGACAAGATTCATTCAAATGATTGAACATGGGTGCGTCAACGAAAGGACGTCGGTCATGAGCAAGGCAGTGGTGTTCTCCGAGTACGGGCCGCCCGAGGTGCTGCGGGTCGTGGACCTCCCGGCCGCGCGGCCGGGGCCCGGCCAGGTCCGGGTACGGGTGCGCGCCGCGGGAATCCAGCCCTTCGACAACCTCTTCCGCAGCGGGCAGACCGCGCAGTGGGTGCCCGCCCACTTCCCGCAACAGGTCGGCAACGAGGCCGCCGGAGTCGTCGACGCGATCGGCCCGGGAGTGACCGAGTTCGCCGTCGGGGACGAAGTCCTCGGCTGGGTGGAGCTGGCCGCTTTCGCCGAGCACGCGGTCATGGCCGTCGACCAGCTCGTGGCCAAGCCCGCGGGTATGCCGTGGGAGGAGGCCGGGGCGCTGTCGGCATCAGGGCAGACAGCGCACACCGCGTTGCGGGAGCTGGCGGTCAACGATGGCGAGACGGTCCTCGTGCACGCCGCCGCCGGCGGAGTCGGCAGCATCGCGGTCCAGCTCGCCGTCGCGTGGGGCGCCACCGTCATCGGCACCGCGAGCGAACGCAACCACGACTACCTGCGCACACTGGGCGCAATCCCAGTCACCTATGGCGACGGTCTTGCCGAGCGGGTACGCGCCCTCGCTCCGGACGGGGTGCACGCCGCGCTCGACGGCGTCGCCACTGAGGACTCCCTGCACACCTCCCTTGAGTTGGTACACGACACACATCGTGTCGGCACAGTGGCGTTCAACCCGATCGCCCAGCGCCTCGGTGTCCGGCGCCTCGGCACCCAGCGCTCCACCGACCGGCTGCGCGAGCTGACGGCGCTGCACACCAAAGGCGCCCTCAAAGTCGCTGTCCACCGGACGTACTCGCTGGACGAGATCGCCGACGCGCACCGTGAAGTGGAGACCGGACATGTCCGGGGCAAGGTCGTCATCGTCCCCTGAGCACCTCGCCCGCGCGGCGGCCATGTCCGGGACCGGTTCCCACGGTCGTCACACGGCGGTGGTGACGCGCCATAGTGGACAGAATCGCTATGGCTGTCGAGCGAGCACTTCCGGGTTGAGCAGGCAGCGCGGGCGTTGTCCGGCCAGGCCCGCGAACAGGTTCTCGACAGCGAGCAGGCCCATCGCGGTCCGGGTCTCGATGGTGGCGCTGCCCAGGTGCGGCAACAAGGTGACGTTGTCGAGGCTGAGCAGGGCCTCGGTGACGGCGGGTTCGCGTTCGTAGACATCCAGCCCGGCGGCGAAGATCTCGCCGGTGCGCAGCGCGTCGGCGAGGGCCTGCTCGTCCACGATGGGACCGCGTGCGGTGTTCACCAGCACAGCTGTCGGTTTCATGTGACGGAAGGCGTTGGCGTCGAACAGGTGCCGGGTCTCCGGCGTCAGCGGGGTGTGCACGCTCACCACGTCGGCCTCGGCCAGCAGGTCCGCCCACTCGCGCCATTCGACCCGCGCCTCCCGCTCGACGTCGGCGGGCAGGCGGACCACGTCGGTGTAGATCACCCGCATGCCGAACCCGAGGGCCCGCCGGGCGACCGCGCGGCCGATCCGGCCGCAGCCCACGACGCCGAGCGCCTTGCCGTACAGGTCGTGACCGAGCATCATCCGCGGGTCCCAGATCCACGGCGTGCCGGTGCGGATCAGCCGATCCCCCTCGGCCACGCGGCGCGTGCCGGCGAGGACCAGCGCCCAGGCCAAGTCGGCGGTCGCCTCGGTGAGCACGTCGGGAGTGTTGGTCACCAGCACACCGCGGCTGGTGCATTCGGCCAGGTCGATGTTGTCGAACCCGACCGCGTGGTTGGCGACGATCGTCAGGTCCGGTCCCGCGGCGTCGAGGAGCTCCGCGTCGACCTTCTCGGTGAGGACGGTCAGCAGCCCGGCCTTGCCCGCGGCCCGGCGCAGCAGTTCGTCACGCGGGATCGCGTCCGGCGGGCCTTGGTACAGGTCCAGTTCGCAGCGCCCGGAGAGGGACGTCATCGCCTCCTCGACGAGCGCGCGAGTCACCAGAACGGCCGGTTCAGGCATGCGACACCTCACTGAGCAGGTCGTTCAACGCCGCGGTCGCGGCCTGGATGTTGTCGATGGTGTTGGCGTAGGAGAACCGGAGGTACCCCTCGCCGTACGAGCCGAACGCGGTTCCCGGCAGGCACGCCACGCCCGCGCGCTGCAACATCATGTCGGCCAGTTCAGCCGCGGGCAGGCCGACCTCGCGCACGTTGGGGAAGGCGTAGAACGCCCCGGCAGGCACCGCACACGACACCCCCGGCACGGCGTTGAGGCCGGACACGATGACGTCCCGGCGTTGCCGGAAGGCCTCCGCCATCCGGTCCACGTCGTCCCACGGTCCGCGCAGCGCCGCGATCGCCGCGTGCTGGCTGAACGCCGACGTGCACGACACGGAGTTGATCACCAGGCGGCTGACCGGTTCGACCAGCGCGTCGGGGAACACACCGAAACCCAGCCGCCAGCCGGTCATCGCGAACGTCTTGGACCAGCCGTCGAGCAGCACCGTGCGCTCAGCCATCCCGTCGACGTCCAGCACGCTGTGGTGCTTGCCGTCGTACTGCAACGCCCAGTAGACCTCGTCGGACAGCACCACGAGATCGTGTTCGATGGCGATGGCGGCGATTGCCTCGGCCTGTTCGGCGGACATCGCGCTGCCGCACGGGTTGTGCGGCGAGTTGAGGATCAGCAGCTTGGTGCGGTCGGTGACCAGCGCCGCCAGCTCGTCCGGGTCGATGGTGAAGTTGTTGGCCTCCCGCAACGGCACCGGGACCGGCCGTGCCCCGGCGAACGCCGCGATCGACGCGTACATCGGGAAACCGGGATCGGGGTAGAGCACCTCGTCGCCCTCTTGGCACAGCGCCATGATCGTGAAGAACATGATCGGCTTGGCACCGGGCGTGACCACGACCCGGTCCGGGGTGGTGCGCAGCCGTCCGGTCCGCTCGAGGAAGTCCGCGACCGCGAGACGCAGTTCGGGAATGCCGGGCGCTGGGACGTAGTGGGTGTGACCACTGTGCAGTGCCTCCGCGGCAGCCGCGGTGATGTGCGCGGGCGTGTCGAAATCCGGTTCACCGATCTCCAGGTGGATGATCTCGCGCCCACCTCGCTCCAGTTCGCTGGCCCTGGCCAGCACCTCGAACGCCGACTCGGTTCCCAGCCGTCGCATCCGATCCGCCAACTTCACAGGTTCGACTCCTTCCGCACGCCTCGGCAGTCCTTGTTCATCTTCACGGCGCACGCGGCATGGCCACTACGTAAGAAATGAGGGTCTCTACCCAATTAATTCGGTTGCTGGGCCGGTGGTCGCGCCATGTAGCTGCCGGTCCCTGCGGCCAGATGGCGGTACTGCACCGCATGGATGTGCCCGGCGAACGCCGTGCAGATGGCCGCGGCCGTTCCGGATGGGCTCACATCTCGCGGGGCTGCGCCGTCGGTTGGGGGAGAACCAGGGCGTACACCGTCCGATCCGCGACCGAATCCCAGGGAGACACCGTGTCCAACGCCGAGACAGCACGCAACCGGGCCGCGTTCACCCGCTTCCACGATGCGACCAACTCCGGTCGTCTCCAGGTCATCACGTCCGTGATCGACGAGCTCGTCGAGCCGGACGTGGTGTTCCACGCGCCGGTGCCGATGCGGACGACAGGTGCTCAGGCGCTCAAACAAGTGTGGACCGTGCTGCTGCGCGGGTTCCCCGACCTGAGGGTCACGGCCGAGGATGTGCTCGCGGAGGGGGACAAGGTCGTGTGCCGCAATACCGTCACCGGCACGCACCAAGGCGAGTTCCGCGGCATGCCCGCTACCGGAAAAGCCGTTGCCTACAGCGAGATCTTCATCTTCCGGTTCGCGGGAGGGCGGATCGCCGAGATCTGGGGCGTCGTCGACGTCCTCACCCAGCTGCGGCAACTCGACGCCATCACAGCGTAGCGGTCACGCGCCCCCGCCACGGCCGGCACCTCGCGCCGGCCGCGCAAGCCTCGCGAAAGCCTCGGGAAATGCCGGCCTGACACGCTGCGCGGCGAACAGCCACAGGGGGATCATGATCATGGATACAAGTCGTCTGCGCTCGGTGCTGACGGGTCACGTCGACGCTGGTGCCGTGCCGGGGCTGGTTGCTCTCGTTGCCCGGGGAGACGAGGTCCGGGTCGAGGCGATCGGCGTGCAGCACAACGGCGGGGACACGCCGATGCGGCGCGACACGATCTTCCGCATGGCCTCGGCCAGCAAGCCGGTCACCGCCACCGCCGTCATGGTGCTCGTGCAGGAGTGCCGGCTTCGGCTGGACGACCCGGTCGACGAATGGTTGCCCGAGCTGGCCGACCGGCGGGTGCTGGTCGGCGTTGACAGCCCGCTCGACCGGACGGTGCCGGCGAACCGGCCGGTCACCGTACGCGACCTGCTGACGTTCACCTGGGGTTTCGGCATGGTGCTCGCCCCGCCGGACACCCATCCGATTCAGCGAGCCATGCGGGAGCTGGGCATCGGCAGCGACGGCACCTCGCCGTACGCGGTGGAGCCGGACGAGTGGCTGCGCCGGCTCGGCACGCTGCCGCTGATGTGCCAACCGGGGGAGCGGTGGCTGTACAACACCGGCTCCGACGTGCTCGGCATCCTCGTGGCACGGGTGGCCGGGCAGTCGTTCGAGCGGTTTCTCGCCGAGCGGTTTCTCGCCGAGCGGGTGCTCGACCCGCTCGGCATGCGGGACACCGGTTTCCACGTGCCTGCGGACAAGCTGCACCGGCTGCCGACGAGCTACGCGCATGATCCGCAGACCGGCGCGCTCACCGTGTGGGACCCCGCCGAAGGCGGCAAGTACAGTTCACCGCCGCCGTTCGCCGTTGGCGGCGACGGTCTCGTCTCCACAGTGGACGACTATCTCGCGTTCCTGCGGATGTTGCTCGACCACGGCAGCCACGCCGGTGCCCGGATCCTGTCCAGAGCCGCCGTCGAACTGATGACGACCGACCACCTCACCGCCGCGCAGAAGTCCGAAAAGGACCAGTTCGACGCGTACTTCGGCGACCACGGCGGCTTCGGGTTCGGGATGGGGGTCCGCACCCGCCGCCGCGGCTTCGCCTCGGCAGGCCAGTTCGGCTGGGACGGCGGCCTCGGCACCTCCGTGCAGGCCGACCCGGCCCGGCAGTTCGTCGGGGTGCTGCTCACCCAGGCCGCACAGGACACGGCGGACACACCCCGGCTGATCCAGGACTTCTGGACCTGCGCCTACCAGGCCATCGACGACTGACGCCGGACCGCCCGGCGCCTATTCGCGGACCGCCTCAGCGGACACGGGACTGCGGAACGAATTCAGCGGAGCGGTGGCGATGGTCTGCCGCCAGTGCTCGGCCGCCTGGGTCATGTCGTGGCCCAGGTGGTGGAAGAACTGACTGGTGGCGTGCAGCCGGGCGCCCGCCGGGGTGGCGCTGCCGAACACGTCGGCTCCTTGCCGGGTGACGTCCGCCCACAGCGCCATCGACTGGACGCTGGTCAGCCACGCCTGGTACCAGGCGTCCTCGCTGATCGAGTAGCGCTGCCGCCTGCCGTCGCGTTCACGGCTGACCAGGCCCCGCTGCTCGAGCCAGCCGACTGCCTTGGAGATGGACGCCGGGCTGACCCGCAGCCTGGCCACGAGCTCGGCAGCGCTGCCGCTGCCGGTGTCGCTCGTGAACAGGCAGACCAGCACCTTGGCCATCATCGCGGGCACCCCGGTCTGAGCCATCATCTCGGTGAATCTGTCCTCGAAGCCGCGCTGTCCGAGCGCGTCGCGCACGTCGGTGGCGTACGGCGCGGACGGGTGCGGTTTGCGGCGCCGGGCCCGCCACTTCGTGGCCTGCTGCGCCTGGTTCGCCCGGTAACCGCGGATCCCGCCGTTGCGCGTGACCTCGCGGCTGATCGTCGACCCCGGCCGCCCCAGCCGACGAGCGATCTCGGCGCAGCTGTGCCCCACTGCCAGTCCGGCCGCGACACGCTGGCGCTCCTCGTAGGTCAGTCGACCTCCCGGCATCCGGCCCTCCTCGGCGATGCATTCAGCCGCAATGTCATTGCATCGATCATAGCGGCTCCACCTCGGTGGATCGGGTTCACCAGTTGCGGACGTGGAAAAAGCGGTCCTAGCGTTTCGTGTATCGCGAACGAACGAGAACGGAGCCCGGGGATGTCCATGACACTGCCGACCACACGGCCGGCCACACGACCGTGGGACCCGCCCGAAGGGTTGGCCGAGCTGCGCGAACAGCGACCGCTGAGCAGGCTGACCTACCCGGACGGCCACGTGGGGTGGCTGGTGACCAGCCACGCACTGGTGCGGGAGGTACTGGCGGACCCGCGGTTCAGCGTCCGGCCCGAGCTGGCGCATCCGCCGGTTCCCGGCGTCCCCGGCAGCGACCAGCCCGCGCCGCCGGGGATCTTCAACGGCATGGACGCGCCGGGACACACCCGCTACCGGCGCATCCTCACCGGCCAGTTCACCGTCCGCCGGATGCGCCTGCTCACCGAACACATCGAGGGGATCACGGCCGATCATCTCGACGCGATGGGGAAACACGGCGGCCCGGTGGACCTGGTGGCGGCGCTGGCGCAGCCGATCCCCGCCCAGGTGGTCTGCGAACTGCTCGGCGCGCCGATGGCGGACAGGGCCCGCGTGCAGGCGCACGTGCTGGACCTGTTCCGCTTGGACAGCCCACCGGAGCAGATGGCCACGGCCTACGCGGCAGTGCACGCGTACCTCGGGGAACTGGTGGCGGCCAAGCGCGCCGAGCCTGCCGACGACTTGCTCAGCGGCCTGACCACCAGCGATCTCAGCGACGAGGAACTGGTCAACATCGGCTTCGTACTGCTGGGCGCCGGATTGGACACCACGACCAACATGCTCTCGCTGGGCACCCTCGCCCTGCTGAGCCACCCCGACCAGCTCGCCGCCCTGCGCGCGGACCCGGGCATCGCCGACCACGCCGTGGAGGAATTGCTGCGCTACCTGAGCATCATCCCGTTCACGGTGCGCACCGCGCTGGAAGATCTCGAGTTGCACGGCGAACGGATCCAAGCCGGTGAGTCGGTCACCGTGTCGATCCCGGCGGCCAACCGCGATCCCGCGCACTTCGCCGATCCCGACACGCTCGACCTGCTCCGCCCGACCGGCGGGCACGTGGCGTTCGGGCACGGGATCCACCAGTGCCTGGGCCAGCAACTCGCTCGCGTGGAGCTCCAGGTGGTGCTGCCCGCGCTGCTCGCCCGGTTCCCGGCGCTGCGCCTGGCGGTCCCCGTCGAGGACATACCCACGCGCACCGACATGCTCATCTACGGCGTGCACACACTGCCCGTCACGTGGGAGGTGTAGACGATGGCAGCCAAGGTATGCCTGGTCACCGGGGCGTCGTCGGGAATCGGCCGCGTCACCGCGCTGGAGCTCCTGCGCGCAGGTCACACCGTGTACGGCGCCGCACGGCGAGTGCACAAGATGGACGACATCCGTGCCGCGGGCGGCCACGCGCTGGCGATGGACGCCCGTGTCAACGAGGACCTGGCCCGGGTGGTCGCCACCGTTCTCGGCGAGCAGGGACGAATCGACGTCCTGGTCAACAACGCCGGTACCGTCCTGCACGGCGCCATCGAGGACGTGCCGCTGGACATGGCCCGCGACCAACTCGAGGTCAACCTCCTCGCACCGGCCAGGCTGGTCCAGCTCGTCCTGCCGGGCATGCGCGAGCAGCGCGCTGGCACGATCGTCAACGTCTCGTCGATCGGCGGTGAGATCGCGTTGCCGCTCGGCGCCTGGTACTACGCCTCCAAGCACGCGCTCGAAGCCTTCTCCGACACGCTTCGCATGGAGGTCCGGCCGTTCGGTGTGGACGTCGTGATCATCCAGCCAGGCATCATCAAGACCGAGTTCGAGGACCAGACAGCCGCGCAGCTCAGGGAAATGTCCGGCAGAGGGGCGTACCGGGAGATGGCCGAGGCCATGGCGAAGCGCGGCGAGACCGGGCTGAGCGGGGGATCGGATCCCGGTGTCGTCGCCGAGACCATCCGGGAGGCCGTCGAGTCCCAGCACCCGGACACCCGGTACGCGGTCGGCTGGCTCGCCGACAAGCTCCTGCAACTCAACAAGTCCCTGCCCGACCGCGAATTCGACGCACTGGCCACATCCTCGACCGCGTAGAAGAGGTTGCCAGGCACGGGAAGAGCCACCATCCCTTGACCCGGCGGACGCGGCGGCGCGTGGATACAGTGCGGTTATGGACGATTGGGCGCAGCTGCGTCGGCAGGCTGCCGAAGGCGATCAGGACGCGGTGGACCAGCTGGTGGAACTCGCGGGCGAGGCCGGAGACATGGACGAGCTGCGGCGGCTCGCGGACACCGGCAGCTCCGACGCCGTCGACGTGCTCGTGGAGCTGGCGAGCGAACGTGAGGACTTCGACGAACTGCGCAGACTGGCGGCACTGGGACACAGCGACGCCGCCGACGTGCTGAGCGAGCTGCAGGACGGTTCCGAGGTCCGCGGAAAGGACAGCGGTGACGAGGGCCCACCACCCTCGTCATGACGCACCCACGGGAATCCCGTCAGAATGACAGGGGCTGACCGTACCGATAGGACGCACATTCAAGTACGGTCGGTGGCGGCCCACACCGAAAGCGAACGATAATGCGTTGCGCCGGTTTCGGTGGCCGTCGACGATACGGATCGTGGCTAGGTTGGATGCTGTTGCCGCGCGGGTCGCGTCAGGTGAGACAGTGCGGTGCCGGCCGACCGGCTCTTCGATGGTGCCGTTGATCCGCAGCCGCCAATTGGTGACGATCGCGCCTGTGGACACAACGATGCTGGCAGTCGATGATGTCGTATTGGCCCGCGTGGCCGGCACGGTCTACCTGCACCGGGTGACTGCGATCGCGGGAGAGCGGGTGCAGATCGGGAACAACCGCGGCCGCGTCAACGGGTGGACCAACAGGGCGCGGGTATTCGGTATTTGCGTGGAAGTGGACGGAGTCCCGTTCAGGAACGCCATGGACAAGACACTGATCGACGAACGAGTCGAGGACGCTTGAGCCGAGGTGCTCTCCTCGGCCTGTTCGTTCCGGTTCAAGTCGGCGGTTGGGCAGGCCGTTGAACAAGCCGGCCCCAACCCTGGTGGAGGAAGCCGTCTCCGCGAGCTCAGCGGCTCACGGCGATCTCGCGTTCCACGCCGGAGAGCTCCTCGGGGTTGCGCACGTGGTAGGCGCCGGTGACGTGGCCGTTCTCGACCCGCACCGCCAGCACGCCGTCGATCTCCCCGTCCACGCGGATGAGCAGTCCCGGGCCACCGGGTTCCTGCCCAGCCCGCACGCCAAGCTCACCGGACCCAGCCGAACGTGCGTTGGTGCTCGACCGGCCGGGCTTTGAGCGGGGAACCGGCTGCGAGCGCGGCAAGTTCCCGTGCCGACTGCGGCCCGTCGCGCCGCCGCGAGGTAAGCAAGCTGTCGAACACGTCGAGTTCGTGGTCTGCCGCGCCCGCAGGTCGAGCAACGCCTTGGTCACCGCTGCCTGGGTCGTCCCGAAGTGGTGGACGTCGTCGTCACGGGCGAGCCAGGCGGCGAACTCGGCGAACGCGTTCTCCCGCGCGGTCATTCCCGCGATCCATCTCGATCAAGTCCAGATCCGGCGGCATCACCGAATCGAGCAGCATCTTGTCGACGTGGGCATCGAACAGGGTGCGGTACTGCGCGCCGAGCGCGGTACCCCAGGAGATGCCGTAGTAACCGATCTTGTCCTCGCCGAGCGCGATCCGGATGCGGTCCATGTCGCGGGCGATGGTCGCCGTGGTGAGAGTGCGGGCGAACTCAGGGTCCCGCGCGACGCGGCGCTGGTGATCGCGGTCGGCCTCGAATCGGGCCTTCTGCTTCTCCGGCAGCGAAGGATCCGGCTGGGTCCAATCGTCCTCGCAGCTCACCCGGCTGATGCGATGTCGACGGTGCGCCCGTGCGGCTTGGCGTAGTCCACAGGCACGGTCACCATCGCGCATTCGGGTCTGGCCGTCGCCGGCGTTCCAGCGATTGGCGGTTTCCCGGCAGAGCCGCCATTGCGGGTTTCTGCGGCAGCGATCCCAGGTGCGAGGGGGATCAACGTCAGGCCCGCGACGGCGACACCGAGAAGTCCCGTGATCTTCACGGGACAACACCGTGGCCCGATCGGCGCACCGGGCGCATCGGCCGTCCGGCCGATACTCCTGCCCGCACGGCCGTGGCGAGGGCGGGCAGTGCGTGCTTCGTGCCTGGGTGACGGCTGCCGGATTGTTCAGATCTCGTTGTTCACTGTTCACGCCCCGGCGCTGAACAATCCGAACCGGCTACACACGTCTCCGTGGCCAGCACCGACACCGTTGCGCTGGCTCGTTGACGTGGAGGGGGTTGGGGGCGTGACTGTCCTCGCGTGGACTCGTCGCCCGGTTCGCTATCGCCACTGGGGTGTGGCCGTGGCGTTGATCGTGGCGTTGGTGGCGTCGATGGTGGGTTCGGCTCCGCCGGTGCCGGTGCGCGGGACAGCGCAGGGCGCGGACGGGGCGGTGACGGCGCCGGAGCACCCGGAGGGCACGTCGTTCAACCCGAACCAGATCAAGGACATCAAAGCGGCCGATCCGGGTGCCGGGGTGAACCTGATCGGGGCGCCGTCGGCGAACAACTCCGGTGACGCCCGGATGTCGTACCCGTTGGAGGTGCCGAAGGGGCGGGCGGGCCTTGAGCCGAAACTGGCGGTCGGCTACAGCTCGGCAGGCGCGAACAGCTGGTTAGGTGTCGGGTGGGACATCGGGACACCGATGATCAGCGTGGACACACGCTGGGGTGTTCCGCGTTATGACCCTGGTCTGGAGACCGAGTCCTATCTGCTGAACGGCGAGCAGTTGACGCCCGTTGCCCACCGCGGCGAGCTGCAGAAGCGGACTGCGGAGAAGGTCTTCCACGCACGGGTGGAGGGCCGGTTCGACCGGATCGTGCGCCACGGGGACAAGCCGGTCAACTATTGGTGGGAGGTGACCGACAAGCAGGGCACCCGCACGATCTACGGCGGTGCGGACAACACGACCCTCGCCGACAGCGCCGGGAATGTGGCGGTATGGGCGATGCGTGAGGTCCGGGACACCACCGACAACGTGATGCGTTACCGCTATGCCCGGGTGGCCGACGGCGGCACCCCGAACTCGGCCGTGGCGGGTGGCAATCTGTATCCGCAGCGGATCACCTACACCGGTCACGGCGACGCGGAGGGCCGGTATTCGGTGACGTTCGTGCGTGACCGGGAACGTAACGAGGCCCGCCGTGGCGATGTGCAGATCGACGCCCGGTTCGGGTTCAAGCGGGTCACGGCGGACTTGTTGCGCCGGGTCGAGGTCAAACTCGACAACAGCCTGATCCGGGCTTACGAACTGAACTACCGCACTGGTGCGTACGCGAAAACACTGCTCGCCTCGGTGTCGCAGTTCGGTGAGGACGACAAGCTGTTCAACACGCACACGTTCGACTATTTCGACGAGGTGCGTGACCAGGCGGGCAATTACACGGGGTTCGCCGACGCGGCCGGCTGGTCGGTCCCGGATGACGACCTGGGTGTGAACATCCGGGAAGGTGAGGCGAGCGCGATCTCGGCGAACACTTCCGTCGGGTTCGGTGCGCATCTGTTCGCCGGCTACAACGTGCAAGGACTGCCGGTCAAGCAGGGCGGTGTCGGGTTGAAGGTCGGGTTCAACGCCGGCCAGTCCGATGGCCTGTCGATGCTGGCGGACGTGAACGGCGACAACCTGCCGGACAAGGTGTTCCGCAAGAACAACGACGTGTTCTACCGGCCCAACCTGGCCGCGCCGGGTGGCGAACCGAAGTTCGGTGATACCCCGGTCAAGCTGACCGGCCTGCCGGGTATGTCGACCGAGCGGACGTTGTCGGGCACCATCGGTGTCGAGGCCTTCGTCGCCGCGGTCGCCGCGCAGCTGGACTTCATCGGGACCACGACCACGTCGGACCGGTTCTTCAGTGATGTCAACGGGGACGGCATCACCGACTTGGTGAACAACGGCGGCGTGCTGTTCGGCTACCTGGACGCCAACGGTCAGCCCGCCTACAGCGCGGATTCCACGCGTACCCCGGTTCCGGTCGGGGGCGGGGCGGTGACCGGGGAGATCGTGGGGGACCAGACCGCGCAGTTCAACCAGCAGGTGGACAACTCGCCGCTGCTGGATTCGGTGCGCCGGTGGGTCGCGCCGTTCGACGGCACCGTCCGTGTCGACGGCCGGGTGCAGCTGACCCAGGACCCGTCGCCCGCGCGTGCCGCCTACACGAAGGCCGATGGTGTGCGGGTCACTGTCCAGGCCAAGGACACCGAACTCTGGGCGCAGCGGATCGGGCCGGCGGACCACACCGAGTTCACCCCGGCCAACGTCTCGGCGATCGCGGTGAAGAAGGGCGACGCGCTCTACTTCCGCACCCAGTCCGTTCTGGACGGCAAGTACGACACGGTGGCGTGGGACCCGACGATCACCTACACCGGCCTGACGGCCGGTACGGACGTGAACGGGCTGTCCAACACCGTGTTCCGGGCGTCTGCGGACTTCACGTTCGGTGGCCGCTCGTCGCAGGTGATGGTGCCGGTGAACGGCACGCTGCGGCTGACCGGTGACGTGGTCAAGAGCAAGGCGACCTCGGACGACGTGACGGTGGTGATCACGAAGGGCAACGGGGTGCACACCCCGGCGGACGTGTTCCGCAAGGTCCTGCCCGCCGCGTCGACCGGGACCACCAAGATCGACCTGAGTGTCCCGGTCAGCCAGTTCGAGAAGATGTCGTGGAAGGTGCAGACCGACTCGCCGATCGACGTCTCCGCGGTGTCGTGGGTGCCCAAGGCGCACTACACGGCCGCGCCGGGAGTGGAGTCGCTGGTCGACGACAAGGGCCAGCCGACGCTGGTGATCAGCCCGCCGTTCGACCTGGACATGTTCCCGGCCGACACCCTCACCGCGCCGCAACAGACCTACAAGGCGACCAAGACCGGCCAGTTGAGGGTGCGGCCGAAGGTGGCGTTCACCTTCGGCAGCCTGACCGGGACGACCAAGATCGCGTTCACGGTGAAGAAACGCGGCGGGCAGCTGCTGGGCAAACGGATCGTGGACATCGTCAACGGGCAGTACGGCTCCCCGGGCCAGAACCTGGACGTGACCGTCCCGGTCACGCAAGGCGACGAGCTGTACTTCGACCACTCCACCGCGGATCCGAACCTGTTCGGCATGGTCGCCGAGCAGTCCGCGTCGGTCACCTACGACCTCACGTCACCGTGGCCGGCGTTCACCCCGGTGCCGAGCGCGATGCACGGCGCCGCCCCGCAGGGCGCGTTCCCGCAGCCCTACCGCGGCTGGGGCGTGATCGGCTACCAGGCCAACCGCGACCGCGCCACCCAGCCCATCAAGCAGGCCGACCTCGCGATCGACCAGAGCTTCAAGGACGCACTGCCCAAGGAACCGAAGGAGGCCGACGTCCCCGGGTTCGCCGCGAACCCCCGGATCGCCATGCCCCGCCTGGCGATCTTCGCCCCCAATCCCGCGAAGGGCGGCTGGGCCGCGCAGGACGAGTCGTCCTGGTTCACCGGCACGATGGCGACCAGTTCCCGGCTCGGCGCGGACACCATCGACATCGTCACCGATGCCGATGTCGCCGGGGACCGCACGGTGATGCGCCGTGGTGTCACCGGCCAGGTGTCGGGCACCTTGTCCGCCGGTCCGTTCGGGGGCACCGTCGTCGGCGGCATCACGGCCGGTTCCGTGGACTACGTCGACCTCAACGGCGACCGCTTCCCAGACGTCGTCGGTGCCAAGGAGATCCAGTTCACCGACATGAACGGCGCGCTCGGTGCGCGGCGCGGCAGTCTCGGCGGCAACGTCCGGGAATCCGACAACCTGTCCGGCAACGTGTCGTACTCCGCCGGCAGCGAAGCCGCCACCCTGGCCAGCGCGCTGGGCCTGGCCGCCCCCGATGCGGGCGGCAGCAACAACACCGCCACCTCCGGTCCGGTCCAGCCGGCGCTCGGGATCGGCGGCAGCCTCGGCGGCGGCGAGTCCGACACCCGCCTCGACCTCATCGACATCAACGGCGACGGGCTGCCCGACAAGGTCTACGCCAACGGTGACGCGCAGCTCAACCTCGGCTACAGCTTCGCCGCCCGCGAACCTTGGCCGGCCGGGCCGATCAACGACGCCTCCACCCGCAACCTCGGGGTGAACCTCGGCTTCAACGTCGACAACTACGGATTCGCCGGTGGCGTCTCGGCCGAGCTCGGCACGTCGTTCACCAACGCCAGCATGCTCGACGTCAACGGCGACGGCCTCACCGACCGCGTCTTCACCGACGGTGCCAACCCGATCAAGGTCGCCGTCAACACCGGCACCGGGTTCACCGCACCCACGCCGTTCCGCGGCAGCTTCGCCGACATCGCCGTGGACAAGAACGCCACCCTCGGTGCCGGTGTCTACTTCACCTTCCCTGTTCCCACTCCCGTCGGCACGTTCGTGTTCAACCCCGGTGTCAACGTCTCCACCAGCATCGGTCGCGCCGAGGTCGGCCTGCGTGACGTCAACGGTGACGGCCTCGCCGACCACGTCAGATCCACCCGGGACAACGAACTGCAGGTCGCGGTCAACAAAACCGGCCGCACCAACCTGTTGCGCACGGTGAACCGCCCGATGGGCGCCCGTGTCGACCTGGACTACACCCGCACCGGCAACACCGCCGCCATGCCCGAGTCCCGTTGGGTCCTGTCCCGCACCAGCGTGTCCGATGGTCACCCCGGCGACGGCGCCGACACCCGGCTCACCACCTACCGTTACGAACAAGGCACATACGACCGGCTCGAACGCGAGTTCACCGGCTTCGGCAAGGTCATCACCGAAACACGCGACTCCGACGCTGTCTACCGCTCGACCATCGACGAGTACCGCACCGACGGCCCCCACACGAAGGGCCTGCTCGTCCGGACGATGACCACCGACGGCGCCGGGAAACTGTACGCCGAAACCGTCAACACCTATCAACTCCGGGACATCGCAGCCGGTGCTGTCTTCCCGCAGCTGACGCGGGTGGACAAACGGTTCTTCGAAGGCGCCGCGACGCCGGTGAAGTCCACCTACACCGAGATGTCCTACGACGGGTACGGGAACCTGACCCGCTTGTTCGACGCCGCCGACGACGGCACCGCCGACGACTCGGAAACCACGTACGGCTACACCGCGTCCGACCAGGCCTGCCGGGACCGCAACATCGTCGGCACCGCCAACCTGCTCAAGCAGCGCGGCACTGTCAGCGGTTCCGCGTCGCGACGCCGTGAATCGGCAGTGGACTGCATCACGGGTCGGGTGCGGCAGGTCCGCCAGTATCTCGACAACACCACCACGGCCGACACCGACCTGGATTACTTCCCGGACGGGAACCTGAAATCGGTCACCAAGCCGGTCAACGCGACCGGTCAGCGCTACCGGCTCGACTACGGCTACGACACCGTCGTCGGCGTGCACGTCGAGTCCATCACCGACAGCTTCGGGTTGCGGTCCGGCGTGACACACAACCTCAAGTACGGGCAGGCCGACCGCACCACGGACCAAAACGGTCAGCAGGTCCTGATGTCCTATGACAGTGCCGGACGTCTGGACACGGTCACCGGACCGTACGAAATCGGATCCGGCAAGGCCACGATCGACTTCGACTACCACCCGGAAGCCGCCGTACCTTACGCGACCACCCGGCACCTGGACCGGACGGCGACCGAGGTTCGTGCGGACACCATCGACACGGTCACGTTCACCGACGGCCTGAAACGCGTCCTGCAGACCAAAAAGGACGCCACAGTCGCGGACAAGGCCGGTGACACGCCCACGCAGGTCATGACCGTGTCCGGCCGCACGAAGGCCGACTTCGCCGGACGGGCGGTGGAGCAGTACCACCCGGTCACCGAACCCAAGAGCGACAACAACACCACGTTCAACCCCACGTTCGACAGCGTGGCACCGGCCCGTGCCTCGTTCGACGTGCTGGACCGGCCTGTCAAGACCGTCCAGCCGGACGGGGTCACGGCAACCATCGCCTACGGTTTCGGCGCCGACCGAGCCGGGACAACCCGGTTCGAGACCACCGCCACCGACGGCAACGGCAAACAGAAACGCACCTATCAAGACCTCCGTGCGCTGACCACCTCGGTCAAGGAGTTCAACCCCGCCGGTGGGCAGCCGGTGATCTGGACCAGCTACGCCCATGACGCGCTCGGGCAGCTCACCACGGTGGTGGACGACAAGAACAACACCACCCGCGCCGACTACGACAACCTCGGCCGACGCACCGTGCTCGACAACCCTGACGCCGGGCGTACAGAGACACGCTACGACCTGACAGGCAACCCCACCGCCAAAATCACCGCGAACCTGCGGGCCGCGGGCAAGCAGGTCGAGTACGACTATGACCACAACCGTCTCAAGGCCGTCCGCTACCCGACCTTCCCTGCCAACAACGTCACCTACGTCTACGGCACACCTGGCGCCCCCGACAACGCCGCAGGGCGGGTCACGGAGATTCGCGACGCCACTGGAACCCGCACCCACGCGTATGGCCCGTTGGGCGAAACCACCCGCGAAACCCGCACCATCAAGACCGCTGGGCACGCGGACCGCAGCTACACCACCAAGTGGAGTTATGACGCGTTCAACCGCGTCCTGCAACTGACCTATCCCGACAGTGAAGTCCTCACCTACGAGTACGACACCGCCGGAGAAGTCACCCGTGCCACGGGGGTGAAGAACGGCACCGGCTACACCTACCTCCACCGCGTCGACTACGACAAGTTCGGCCAGAAAGTCCTGCAACAGAACGGCAACGGGGTGCGCACCACCTACACCTACGACCAGGCTGACCGCAGGCTGGCCACGCTGAGGTCGAAGTCGGCCGGCGGCGCCGAGTTCCAGAACCTCGGCTACACCTACGACAACGTCGGCAACATCAGCACGCTGACCAACACCACGCCACAGAACCCGGTGATCGGCGGGCCGAGCAGCCAGACCTTCGGCTACGACGACCTCTACCGGCTCACCAGTGCCAGCGGTCAATACACAACCAAGGACAACCAGCAAGACAAGTACACCCTGGCGCTGGCCTATGACTCCATCCACAACACCACAACCAAGACCCAGCACCACGAGATCACCGGCACACCCAGCCCAACCCCTGCCACTCAGGCGCAGGACGACACGGCATCACTGAACCAGAGCGGGTCGGCATCCAGCACGCCGTCGATCAAGCCGCTCTCATTCGGCCCGGTCGAGCCCAACGAAAACGCGACCAATCCAGCCGGGGTCCAAGACAAAACCAGCTACGACTTCGGCTACACCTACAACAGCGGAAAACCGCATGCGCCGAACAAGGTCGGCCCGATCACCCAGGCCTTCGACGCGAACGGCAACCTCACCGACACGGTGGACACCGGTGAGGGCGGGAAACGTCGCCAATACGTGTGGGACGAGGAAAACCGGCTCGCCTGCAACCAGGACACCGCCACCGCCACCGTCGCGCAGACCCCCGCTGGCTGCGCCGACGCCACCGTTGCCTACGTCTACGACGCGGCCGGAGAACGTGTCATCAAGAACGGTGACGGTCAATCCCTCTACCCCAACCGCAGCTACAGCGAACGCGACGGCACCGGCTACAAGCACGTCTTCATCGGCGATGCCCGCCTCACCACCAAAACCGTCGCGGTCAGCGGTGGCGAGAACTCTCAGTCCTACTACCACACCGACCACCTCGGCTCGTCCGGCTACGTCACCGACAACCTGGGCAACGTCACCCAGCACCTCGAGTACATGCCCTTCGGCGAAACCTGGGTCCAGGAGAGAACAGGTCACAGCGGCACGCCCTACCAGTTCACCGGCAAGGAACTCGACGAGGAAACCGGCCTCTACTACCACGGCGCCCGTTACTACAACCCCAGAACCCAACTCTGGGCCAGCGCCGACCCCGCCCTGGCGGACTTCATGGCCGGATCCACAGCCGCAGGCGGCATCACCAACCCCCTCAACCTCGCCACCTACACGTACACCCACAACAACCCCGTCAGACTCACCGACCCCACCGGCAAGTACGCAGTGCTCGACGACAAGACTGTGTCGAACTTGAAGACGTGGTACCCGCCGCAGTCGGTTGAATCCTGGTACGCGCCACACGGCAAAGCGGCGGGCGAGAAGGTGGAGTTCTCATTCCTGGGTGCTTCCAGGATGGTGACCCCGAGGGAGAAGGAGCTGTTCAGCTCCAACAAATGGCAACTGGGCAGGATTGGGTACGCCGAGTTCGAGGCCAACAAACGCACGGCCGACATCTACGGCTGCGGCGATGGTTGCGGGGACCCGTTCAAACCCGCCAACGCGTTCCAGCACGCGTACTTGAACGCCGTGCTCTCGGTGTATTTCGGTGTCGAGTCGGCGAAACTGCTCGCCGACGCCCATGAAGCGTTCACAGGCAACGTGCTCGACGACGAGTTGATGGACCTGCACAACAACGAGATCGGCCGTCAGGTCTTCCAGGAATTCGAAGCGGGCCTGCAAGGGAAGAAGCCCGGCCTCGAACACCTCGACGACCTCGCCGCCGCGGTCCTGAAGGCGGTCGACCAAGGCAGGACGATCAAACGGCGGCAGGGAGGTGGATTCGAGTACACGGCGCCGACTCCTATTCCTCCGCCGTGCTTGCGAGGATCACCATGCTGACCGCGGACAGCGAGCTCCGGTAGGCAGAAGTCGCGGGGCAGGCGGTACAGCGCCGAGGTCTTGGGGCTGTACCGCCTGCGTAGCCGATTGAGGTCGGCCGACACCGGTGGTGGCCTGCGGCAGCTGATCCGACTGCTACCCGTTCAGGGCTGTGCCGATGTGCCCACCGCGTGAGGCGAAGACGGTGTCTGGTGCGGTGGCTCGTCCAGGGGGTGCACGGCGACCGCGATCTTGCCGCGTGGGCGTCCGCCGCCCTTGCTGGCAGCGCCGCCTTCCAGCAGTGTGTGCGCCTGCGCGATGTCGGTCAGTGGAAGCACGACACCGATCACCGGCCGGAGTTCGCCCTGGCCGACCAGGTGACCGAGGGCCACGAGCTTCGCCCGGCCGGGACTGACGAAGAGGAAGTGGTAGGTCGTGTTCACGCCCCACGCGGCGAGCAGGTTCCGCGGCTCGGAGATGTCCACGATGGACACCACGCGGCCTCGGCCGGTGAGGACTTCCGGGCTGCGGGTGAGGGTGTCCCCGCCGACTGTGTCCAGCACGACGTCCACCCCGCCCAGCGCGCGGACCTGCGGCACGTAGTCACCGGCCGAGAAGTCGATCGCGATGTCGGCGCCCAGTCCGGTGACGAACTCGTGGTCCCGTTCCCGTGCGGTGGTGACCACCACGGCTCCGAGCGCGCGGGCGACCTGGATCGCGACTGAGCCGACCCCGCCCGCTCCGCCGTGCACCAGGACACGTTCCCCGGGGCGCACCCCGGCGCGTTCGACCAGCGCCTCCCACGCCGTCACGCCCACGAGCGCGAGTCCGGCGGCCTCGACGTGCGACAACTGTGCGGGCTTGGGGGCGACCAAGGCCTGGTCGACCACGTGGTACCCGGCATGGGTTCCCTGCCCGGCGAACACCGGCGCCAGGTACCAGACCTCGTCGCCCGGCTGGAAGTCGTCTGCCCCGACGAGTTCCACCGCACGCATCGAAGTCGACATGCGAGGGCCCTGGATCGAAATATCGCGAATTGTCAATATGTAGGTGCGTTACGATCGTCACGTGTTCTCGGAGGCGGAGTTGCGGGCTGTGTTCCGTGCCCTGGCCAACCCCACCGCCGTCAGATGCCGGTGTGGCTCAAGGACCCGATGAGCTTCCCCGGCCAGGAGCCCGGCGACGTCGAGATCGGTGTCTGCGTGACCGACATCCAGCAGCGCGTGGGTCTGGGGCAGTCAACCACCTCGCAGTACCTCGCGATGCTGCGGCAAGCAGGCCTGGTCGTCGCCGCCCGGCGGGGCAAGTGGACATACTACCGCCGCGACGAGGCGAACATCGCCCGCCTCATGGAGACCCTGCGCGACGTGTTCTAGTCCCCGCGTCTGTCCATTTTGTCACCAGGCCGGCCACCGCACCCGGAGAACTCGGCTCGCCCACCGAACCTGCTCGCCGGGCGTCGTGACACCGAGCGACCGAACGACGTGATCCGATAACCCCAATGGACAGTGAACGCACCAATCGTGGCAGGGGTGACGGGTATCCGAACGAAGAAGCGGACTCACCGGAGTCCGCCGCTCACACAGAAACGGAGATCCAGATCATGCGCAAGTTCCTGTCCACCGGTGTCCTGGCCGCTGCCGCCACGATGGCTCTGCTGCCCGTGTTCACCGCGCAGGCCAGCCCCGCCGACACCGGCCACGACTCCGATGCCAAGTGGACGTACGTCGACGATTACGACGACCTCCGTGACTGCGTCGAGGCGGGCCTGTCCGGTCAGTTCGGCGGCGACTGGAGTCACTTCACGTGCGATCTCCACAGCCACGACGGGGAATGGCACCTCTACGTCGACGACCACCACCACGACGGCGACAACGACGACGACGGTGACGACGAGGACAACGACAACAACGGCGGCTGACCGACTGCTTGGCACGCGCTGATCACGT
Source organism: Kibdelosporangium phytohabitans (assembly GCF_001302585.1). Classification (GTDB taxonomy): domain Bacteria; phylum Actinomycetota; class Actinomycetes; order Mycobacteriales; family Pseudonocardiaceae; genus Kibdelosporangium; species Kibdelosporangium phytohabitans. The sequence continues at coordinate 5,681,691 of NZ_CP012752.1, forward strand.
GCCCAGCGTGTGAACTCCACACGACCAGTGGTCGTTCGCGTGCCGACTGGAACCTCGCCCGTGCGAGCCACGCGCGGGCGGGGTCTCCCTATGCGACGCGGGCCGTGACAATCCAGGCGCGCGAGTCGAAATACACGCCGTCGCCCGTGTTGTGGGCGGCGAGGGTGCCGCGCAGCCGTGTGCGTGCTTGTTCGGACGCCGCCGCGTCGAGGGTGGCAAGGGTTTCCTTGACTTCCCACAGGCGGAACACGGCATCGAACGCGGTCGTGGTGTCCGGGCCGTAGTAGACGGGCTCGTGCACGTCGGTGAACTCGGCGTCCGTGAAACCGGCGGCCGTCAGGATGCCTGCTGTGGTAGCGGGATCGGCGAGTGAGAACGGGTCCGGGCCGTGCGCGGGCGGCGCTGTCCCGGTGGTGATGGCCTGACGGATCGCGGTGGCCCATTCGTTGTGGTCACGGTGTTGCCAAACCAGCAGCACCAGGCGCGCGGCGGGGCGCAGAGCCCGTCGGATGTTGGTGAACGCGGCGCCCGGGTCGCTGAAGAACATCGTGCCGAACCTGCTGACACAAACGTCGAAATGCCGCGATGGGAAGCGGTGGACCTGGGCATCTGCCTGCTCGTAGGTGATGTTGCGCAATTCCTGTCCGTCGGTGAGCCGACGGGCTCGTTCGAGCATGCGTGCCGAGGTGTCCACGCCGACCACACTTCCGGTGACGGCGGCGCGAGCAGCCTCGCGCGTGGTCTGGCCCGTACCGCAACCGATGTCGAGCACATTCTCCCCCGGGCCGACACGGGCGGCGGCCCGGAAGATCTCGTTGAGCAGCCGCAATTCCGCGTCGTAGTCGAACAAGTCGGCTGGCTGCGGGTGGCTGCTGTGCTGTTCGGACGTCACAATGGTCCTTCCGAGGTCTTCGGGCCGTCACGGAGTACGCCTCGCACTTCGTCCAGCGTCACGGTTTCCGGCGAGAACTCCGTGAGCCACCACGTCGCTCCCGCGTTGGCGTACGGCGTCGGATCGGCGCTGGGCGGGAGGGCGACGGCGATGTCGTACGGACTCGCCTTCTGCTGGCGGAGATCGGCAATCGCGGCGGCTGTCTCGGCGACCTGGTCGGGGTGTTCGAGATTCACCGGAAAGAAACCGTCGTACTGGGCGGCGCGGCGCATCGGTTTGGCGTTGCCGGGAAATCCCGCCACCCACACCGGCACCCCGGGCCGCTGAACCGGCCGGGGCAGGAACGCGAGGCCGTCGACGGTGTAGTGCTCGCCGTGGTGGTGCACCGGCATACCGGACCACGCGGCGGCCAGGATCTCCAGCGATTCGTCGAGCATCTGCCCGCGCCGCCGGTCGTCGAGTTCCTCGCCGGTCGCGCGCCACTCGCCAGCGAAGCGGTCGCTGCCGAGCCCTGCGCCGAGGGTGAGACGACCGCCGCCGAGCCGGTCCAGAGTGGCGGTTTCCTTCGCGACTATGGACGGCCTGCGGCGGGCAAGCGGTGTGATCATGGGACCCAGCCGGAGGTTGTCGGTGACAGCCGCGACCGCGGCCAGCGTGATCCACGGGTCGGCCACGTGGCTGACCGGTGCCCGCCAGCGCAGGTGATCCCATACGAACACACCGTGCCACCCGGCTTCCTCCGCCTCCGCGGCCAGCCGTGCGACCACCGCCGGTTCGGCCAGTTCGCCGAAGATCGGCAGCCAGAGCGCCGAACGCAACCGTGTCATGGGCGATCGCCCTCGGTGTGCCGCAGCAGGGCTGGGACGAACACGTTCCACAGTGGCCTCGGCAGGTCGTGCCCCGCGCCGTGCAGGACGAGCAGTTTCGCGCCGGGGACCGCCTCGCGCAGCGCCTGCCCGTGGGGGAGCGGGAACGCCGGGTCGTGGTCCCCGTGCACGACCAGGGTCGGCGCCGTGATGCCGCCGAATCCGCCGGACGGCCCGTCGAAGTCCATCGCGTAGTGGTTGACCAGAGTGGACGCGATGTTCCGGGCACGGGCCACGTCCTGCTCGACCAGCGCACGCGTGGCGGTCTCGTCGAAGTAGGGCGAGCCGCCGGAGTACGCCTTCGCCGACGCGACAACGAAGTTCACCACCGCGGCGGCATTCGCGGGGTCCGGGTCGGCTGGTGCGCTGCCGGCGAGTTCGTCCGACGACGATGGCAGGCCCTCCTCGCCGGTGGACGTCGAGACGAACGTCAGCGACGCCACTCGATCGGGGTGGTCCACGCCGAAGATGAGCCCGATTCCGCCGGCCATCGACCGGCACACGACGTGCGCGCGTTGGATCTCCAGGGCGTCCAGGACGCCGAGCGCGTCCTTGGCCAGGTCGGTGTACGCGTAGCCCGGCTGTCCCGGCGGGTAGCTGGTGGATCTGCCGGTGTCGCGGTTGTCGTAGCGGATCACGAACCGGCCGCCGCTCGCGATCTGCTCGCACAGCTCGGTTTCCCACCACAGCATCGACGCGGCCGCGCCGTCGACGAGCAGGACAGCCGGGTCCCGCGGGTCGCCGAAAGTCTCGACGCACAGCTCGGCGCCGTTGGCTTCGATGAATGTCTCACCGTTGGAAAGGTCCATGAGGGCAACGCTAGACAGGCCAGTCCATCGCGAAAAGCGATGATTTACGATCAAGTCGATCGCCTTTGGCTATGATCGCGGCCATGTCCGACGTGGAACTGCGGCACCTGACCGCGATGACCGCCGTCGCCGACGAGGGCTCGTTCGGGCGGGCAGCCGCTCGGCTCGGGTACACGCAGTCGACGGTCAGCCAGCAGATCGCCGCACTGGAGAAAGCCGTCGGCGGTGCCGTGTTCGACCGGCCCGGCGGGCCGAGACCGGTGCGGATCACCCCGCTCGGCGTGGTCGTGCTGGCGCACGGGCGCGACCTGCTCGCAAGAGCGCAGGCGATGGCGGCGGCCGTCGACCGGTTCAAGGCCGGTGACGGCCGGATCGACATCGGCACCTTCCAGAGCGTGTCCAACGTGATCCTGCCGCTGGTCGTGCGCAGGCTCCGGGACGAGCATCCCGGCTGTGACATCAGGCTGTCCGAGGAGGAGGCCGACCCGCCCGAGGCCGGTGAACTGGACCTGCTGTTCTTCGACGGCCGCGTCGACGGCGACTTCGAGCACCTCAAGCTGCTCGACGACCCGTACTTCCTGGTGGCGCGCCGCGGCACCTTCCCCGACGGCCCGGTGGGCACGGCCGAACTCGACGGCGTGCCGATGGTCGCGCAGCCGCCGATCTGCGACCAGGCCCGGCTGGAACAGGAACTCGCGCGCCGGGGCGTGCGGCCGAGGATCGTGTTTCGCACGGCGGGCAACGAAACCGTGCTGTCGATGGTGCGGGCGGGCATGGGGTCGGCGGTGCTGCCGCAACTCGCCGTCCACAGTGCCGACGTCGGTGCCGATGAGTCGCTGTGTGCCCACGAGTTGCGGCCTGCGCTCCCGCCGCGCGAGATCTTCCTGCTGTGGCAGGCGGGTCGGACCCGTTCACCGCTCGCGGTACGGGCGACCGAGATCGCGGTGGAGGTCACGGCCGAGATCGCCGAACGCGCGCCCTTGCCGAAATAAAAATACAGCGGTACGTTTATAGGACGGACGACGACGGAGGTGTACGGCATGCCAAGGGTCGCCGACCATGCCCAGCGCCGCCGTCAGGTCGTGGAGGCGGCCATCGAGGTCCTTGCCGGCAAGGGGATGGACGGGTTCAAGGTCGCCGAGGTGGCCAGCGCGGCCGGTGTGTCGGTCGGGCTGGTGCAGCGCTACTTCCGCAGCAAGGACGACATGCTGCTGACGACCTGCGAGTTCGTGGCCGCCCGGCTGGCCGAGCGGGTCGCGCGGGCGACCGAGGAGGGGGTGTCGGTCAGGGACAAGCTGCGGCGCTCCCTCGCCGAGTTCCTTCCGCTGGACGAGGAGCGGGCCGCCGAGGTGCGCGTGTACCTGGCGTTCTACGGGCGTGCGGCGGACAGCCGCGCGGTGCGGTCGGTGCAGGCTGTCTCGGGCAGGACGCTTAGGTCGGAGCTGCGGGGGGCGCTGGCGGACGCCCAGGAAGCCGGTGAGCTGGCTGCCGGGCTCGACCTCGCGGCGGAGGCGGCCATGCTCTGGGCGCTGCTGGACGGCCTCGTGCTGCAGTCCTTCGTCGATCCGGCCGGGCTGCCCGCCGGGCGAGCGCTGGAGCTGCTCGACGCGCACCTCGATCGGCTTTTCGGCTGAACCGCTCGGCTTTTTTCGGATGCTTAACTGGACAGTTGTTCAACATAAATCTTGGGAGGTCCGGTGGCCGACACCGTGACACCGGCGGGAACCGGCGCGACAGGTCACCTGCTGCCACCGCGGGTCTTCTACGACCCTGAGCTGTACGAACGCGAACAGGACGAACTGTTCGGCAGCGTCTGGACCTTCGCCGGGCTGACCACCGACCTGGCCAAGCCCGGCAGCTACCGGTCCGTGCAGGCCGGGCGCCACCCCTTGGTCGTGCTGCGTGACCACGACGGGAACCTGCGAGCGCACCACAACGTCTGCAGGCATCGCGGCACAGCGGTGCTGCCGGGGGATTCCGGCCGGGTCGGCAAGGTCATCCGCTGTCCGTACCACCACTGGACGTACGGCCTGGACGGCTGCCTGCTGGGGGTGTCGCAACGCAACGAGGTCGACCCGAAGCTGGACCGGTCGAAACTGGGCCTGCACCCGGCCTCGGTGGCCGTGTGGCGTGGTGTGGTGTTCGTCCACCCAGATCCGGACCCGCAACCGCTGACCGACTGGCTGGGGGAGCTGCCGGGGCTGATCGCGCCGGTCGACCCGGGGGACCTGGTCCAGCTCGGGGTCCAGGAGTACGACGTCAAGGCGAACTGGAAGGTGTTCATCGAGAACTCGCTGGACAACTACCACCTCGGCTACGTCCACGCGGAGAACCTCAAGTCCTACGACCACAAACGGCAGGAAGGGCACGACTGCGGACGGCACTGGGCCTTCCACGAGCCGCCGCTCGAGCCGGGCAAGATGCCCCCCGAGGAGTTCGGCCTGCGCCCGATCCTCGACGAACCGCGGTGGTTCGGCTCCGGTTACGGCTACGTCTTCCCGCGTCTGTTCATCCTGTCCGGCGCCACCTACTGGACGACCGCGGAGGTGAACCCGGTCGGTCCGGAAAGGACGAAGCTGGTGTTCCGGGTCATGGTCGCGCCGGGACAGGGCCTCGGGGCGCTCGGCAACGCGGCCCACGGCGCGATCAACCGGTTGCTCGGCAGGGTCAGGACGACCGCGCAGAGCGTCCGCTCGTCGCTGCGTGCCGGTGAGCTCGACGGTGACGCGTTGAAGGCGGCCTTCCGCAACGGCCGCAAGTACGACCTCCTCGAAGAGGACATGTTCTGCTGCGAGGCGGTCCAACGCGGTGTGCGGTCACCGCGGTTCGAGGTCGGGCCGCTGGCCTACCGGTACGAGAAAGCCATCCCCGCCTTCCACCGCAACTACCTCGACTACATCTCCCTTGGGGAGAAAGACGTATGAGCCAGCGCGCGGTCGAGGTCGAAGGCGGGGTCATCGCCGTGGAGGAACGCCACGGCGGGGATTCGGTGCCGGTGTTGTTCCTGCACGGGGTGAACAGCGCTGGAAGCGTCTGGTCCGATGTGCTCACCGTGCTTGAGCCACACCGTCCAGTGGCTGCGGTCGACCTCCGCGGCCACGCCGGTTCCACACGGGAGGGACCGTTCGGCAGGTCGCGGCAGGTCACGGACCTGACGGCTGTCCTTGACGCGCTGGGCTGGTCCTCGGCGCACCTGGTCGGTTCGACGTTCTGCGGCGGCCTCGCGCTGGCACTGGCCGCCGAAGCCGGGCAACGGGCGCGGTCGGTGACTGTGCTCGGCACCGAACTGGAACCGGCACCGGCCTTGCTCGATCAGGTGCTGCCGACGGTGCGCAGGCTCGGCCCGGAGAAGTTCTTCACCACCACGGGTCCGGAGTGGACATTCGGACCCGCGCCGGACCCGCGGTGGGTCGCCGAAGCCGACCGGATCGCTGCCGACAACACGACCGATGTGCACACCGAGCTGATGCGCGTGGCCTTCACGGAGGATTTCCGGTACACGCCGGACAAACTGCGATGCCCGGTGCTGGGCGCGCGGGGAACGCATGACCGCACGTGCCCGGCGGAGGCGGCGGCGGGAACGGCCGCGGCTTTCGGCACCGAGGTGCGTCAGATCGCAGGCGCGGGCCACCTGCCCATGGTCGAACGGCCCGAGGACGTTGTGGAACTCGTCGAGCGGTTCATCGGAGGCGTGTCGTGATCGAGGTGAACGTACCCAGTGACGTGGCGACCTTGCGGGAAGTCGTCGTCGGCATCGCGAAACCCCTGACCGACGAGGACTTGGAACGGGCTTTCCCGCCGAGCGCGGCCGGTGACCGGCTGTTCGAGCACAACCGGATCGAGCTGCCCGACGCCGCGGTCGCCGCCGGGCAACTCGACGCGTTCGTGGACCTGCTGCGGCAGAACGGGGTCACCGTGCACAGGGTGGAGGACCTGCCGCACGTTGCGTTGCAGACCTACCCGAGGGATCTCGCCGTCGTCATCGACGACGTGCTGGTGCGCACCAGGTCGAGGGAGCCGATCCGCAACGCCGAGCGGGCCGGGCTGGACCACGTCTTCGAGCGCGTGTCCACAGTGGCCGACCTGCCGTCCGGCACCGTCGAGGGCGGTGACGTGATCGTCACCGGGACCGACGTGCTCGTCGGCCTCGGCGAGGAAACCGACCCGGACGGCGTGGCGCAGCTGCGGAAGGTGCTGGCGGCCCACGACATCGGCCGCGCGGTGGTCCCGATCGCGTTCGCCCACGGCGGTGTGATGCACCTCGACACCAAATTCACCATGGCATCCCCGGCAGTGGGACTCGTCGTGCCGTCCGCGTTCACGCCGGAGAGCCTGCGGTTGCTGGCCGAGCGGTTCGAGCTGATCGAGGTCACCGACGAGGAAGCCGCGGACGTCCAGGTCAACACCGTGGCGCTGGCGCCGGACCGGCTGGTGGTCAGCGCGACGGCCGGACGCGTCGCCGACGAACTGGCCAAGCGCGACATCGTGCCCGTCCCGCTGGACTTCGCCGAAGTCACCCGGCTGCCGGGTTCGTTCCGCTGCGCCACGATGCCGCTGATCCGTGGGTGAGCGCCATGTCGGCGGCGCCCCGGAAGGCCGGTGAGAGCTCAGCTCCGCGGGACGCGATACCGGTCCAGCGTCAGGTCCAGCGTGTCGAGCAGCCTGCGCGGCGGGTAGTCGCGCGGGCTGAGCACCGCGTGCAGCGTCAGCCCGTCCACCACCGCGACGAGGGCGTCCGCGATGTTCTCCGCGGGCACGTCGGGCGTGATTTCGCCCAGCGTGGCGGCGATCCGGACCAGCAGGCGCACGTGGTCGCGCCACTCGCTGAAGCTGGCGTAGCGGCTGGCGCGCCGGGTCTCGTCGGAGACGACATCGCCCCAGCTGCTGACCAGCACCTCGGTCTCCAGCCGGGCGTCGCCCAGCGGCAGCGCGGCGACCAGGCACTCCCTGACCGCATCGATCCCCGTCCTGCCGGCGACGCGTTCGGCCAGCTGGCTCCTGGCCAGCTCGTAGGCCCGCTGCAGCGCGGCCTCGACGATCGCGTCCTTGTCGTCGAAGTAGTACGCGAGCTGACCGTGCGAGACGCCTGCTTCCCTGGCGATCTCCCGCGTGGTCGTGCCCGGCAGGCCGAGCCTGCGGATCGTCCGCCACGTCGCGGCGATCAGCTCGGCACGCCGGGTGTCGTGGTCGACGACCTTCGGCATGCTGTCGACGCCCTTCCCTGCGGTGGTGTGCCTTCACGCTACGGCATCCGCCGATGACCGCCTTCGGGTTCAGCGGCGTGGCGAGCCGGGCCCGGCGCCCGGTTCCACACCGGGCTGCTGTGCGCGACGTTCGGGATCTGGGTGGCGCTGCTCGCGGTCCACCAGTTCGTGCTGCCGCTGCAGGCGGAAACGTTCGGTGGCGGTGCGAAGACCACCGTGCTCGGGGTGATCTCGATCGTCGGCCTCGCCTGCGCCGTCATGGTCACCCCGCTGTTCGGCATGGCCTCGGACCGCACCCGGTCGCGGTTCGGCCGCAGGCGGATCAGGCTCGTCGCCGCGACGCTGGCCGCTGCCAGCCTGCTGCGCAACTTCCCCGGCGAGATCGAACGGCACCTGTCTGCCCACTGTGGACGATGCAGGCAGTGGCCGGTGAAGGACGGCACCCGGTTCCGGGTGCTCGCACCAGAGGAGAAGCAAGAGATGGAACTGGACGTCGACGGCACCAAGTGCGGTGGTTACGCGGTGTGCTCCGAACTGGCCCCCGAAGTGTTCGACCTCGACGACTTCGGCTTCGCCGTGGCGAAGAGCGGCGAAGTGGCACCAGGAGCCGAGGGCAACGCGCTCGAGGCGTTGCGGCAGTGCCCCGCGCAGGCGATCCGCAGGCTCGGCTGAGCGGTGGCAGTGCTTGAATTCGGCTACGATCAGGGAGTATGGGGACAAGCAGGCGGTTCAGCCGGGAGTGGCACCGGGAACGAGCCGAACTCGCACGCGCGGAAGCCGACGCGACCGCGGAGACGCTGTACCGCCTCAGAGTCGTCGTGCACGGCCGGGACCGCCACCACAATTGGCGAGTGCGCGCCGAGGACACTGTCCCGCCCTACCGCGGTTTCCGTGCCGGGCGAAGCCGGGTCCGGCCCGACGAGACCGGGTACGACGAGCCTGCCCGGCATGCCGGGGCGGACGAGTTCTGGGTCGTCGACCTCCCGGTCGCCCCGGAAGTCATCGGCGACGTGCTCGATCGGGACCGTTGATCCCGAAGCGCCATTCCGAGTGGATAACGGCGTTCCGGTCGGCGATACTCGTCCGTCGTGACGAACGCGCGGATGACCAGGCTGCTCGACCCGGCCGACCAGCTGGCGTGGCTGCCCGACGGGCCTGACGACGCCGGATGGGCCACCGGCTTCGACCGGCACGGGTGGGAGGACTCCACCTGGGTGCTCCACGCGATCTGGGAGCAAGTCGGCGGCGAACAGCTGACGCACGACGAGCGACGCCGGCAGCGGATCGAAGCCGGCGAGGTCGAGCCGACCGTCACCGGCGGGGTGAACCTCGACGAAATGTCCGTGGACACCGGCGTGACGCTGGGATACCGCCGTGACCCGGGCTCGGGCTGGTCACGGCTGCGGTGGGCGGACCTGGCCGGCCGAATGGGATTCGCGGTGGGCCAGGACCGGGTGGTGCCGCCGAGCAACGCGTGGTTCCCGATCTCCAGCTGGCAGGTCGCCGTCCAGCCACCGACCGAGGGGTCGCTCGACGAAACCAGCCTCCGCGCGGTGCTCGAGGTGCTGGCCGTGCAGTCCGACCCGGAGTGTTACGCGTTCTACGCCGCCGTGCCCACCGGCGACTTCGACACGCCGACGTTGATGCACGGACCGCTCGACGCCGTGCCGGAGCTTGTCACGGAGATGGCGATGACCCCGTCGAACCTGTGGCCCGCCGACCGTTCCTGGCTCGTTTACACCGACTGGGACCTGTGGGCGACCAGAGTCAGCGGCCCACCGGCGCTGATCAGGGCGATCGAGGCACACCCCGATCTGGAAACCGTGCGGTGGAGCCCCGGTTCCGCGTAGCGGCGCCGGGCAGGTCCAGGTAACCGGATCGGGATTTCAGGTCCGGATCTCACTAACGCGCTGCGTGCTCGCGTGACCTGGACCGTTCCGGTGAACGCCGCTGCCGGAACACTGGATGAGGAAACGCTTGACGACCACACGGGACACCATCGCGAAACTCGGTGTGTTCACGCGGATCGGGATCTTGACGGACCACCACCGGCTCCGGCTGCGGGAGATCGAGGATCGGGCAGCCAACGTGCGGCTGGGCGAAACTCCTCGAGAGCCACCTCGTGCCCGAGGAGCGGGTGCTGGCACCGTGCGGTGTGTCCAAAGACAGCAGTGGTGTTCTGGCGTGCACGAACCGCCGGCTGGACGTCGTCTGAGCCCCCACGACCGGTACGGCGTCGTGGGGGCGCGCGGTCAGCCCGCGTGCAGTTCGACCGGAAGCCGGGCGTAAGCGGCGACGAGGTTGGTGGGTTTGCGGACCGGTGTGCCCAGCAAGGTGATCCGTTCGACCCTGCTCAGCAGCGCCTCGAACACGAGTTTGATCTCCAGCCGGGCCAGTGACGCGCCGAGGCAGAAGTGTTTCCCCGCCGTGAAAGCCAGGTGGGGATTGGGGTCCCGGTCGATCCGGAACGCGTCCGGCTCGGTGAAGACCTCCTCGTCGCGGTTGGCCGAAGCCACCCACGCGCAAACCAGGTCGCCCTCGTGCAGCGGTGTGCCCGCGAGGGTTTGCGGGCGGGTCACCGTGCGCATGAGGTGTTGTACGGGTGAGGTGTAGCGAAGGATTTCCTCGACCGCCGAGTCGAGCAGTTCCGGGTGTCGGCGCAGCAGCTGCCACTGCTGGGGGTCGCGGCTGAACGCCACCAGGCCGCCTGTGGTGGCGTTCTTGGTTGTCTCGTTGCCCGCGATGGCCAGGTTGAGGCAGTTCAGCAGCACTTCCTCACGCGTCAGGCGGTCACCGTCGATCTCCGCCTCCACCAGCCGCCGCATCATCCCGTCCTCGGCCAGTTCGGCGTGGTCCACCAGGCTCGCCAGGTGGACCATCAGCTGCCCGTTGGCTGTGGCTGTCGAATTCCGGCGGACCGCGAGGTCGCCCACTCTCGCGTCGTCCGCGCTCAGCGATCCGCAGACGGCACGGCTTGCCCTGTCAGCCAGTTTGTCCCAATGCTTCTCCGGCAGACCGAGCAGCAGGCCGGTCGCCGCGGACGGCACACGCTCGCTGACCGCGTCCACGAAGTCGACCTCGCCCACCCGCACGGCGTCGGCGACCCAGCTGTCCACCCGCCAGCGCAGGAGGGCGTCCATGTTCTGCGCCACCGAACGGTTCAGGCCGCCGCTGACCAGTTTCCGCAGCCGCCGGTGGCGGGGCGGGTCGGTCAGCTCGATCATCTTTCCGGCCGCCGGGTCACGGACACCGAGCGCGGTGTCCAGTGTCATGCCGCCCTCGGAGCTGTAGCTCGTGGAGTCGCGGACCACCGTGTCGACGTCACGGTATCGGACCACCGAGTAGAAGCCGGGTGCTTCTCGGCGTTCCTGGAACGGCAGTCCGTCGCGGCGGCGCAACCGCGCCCACGTCCGGTACGGTGGATCGGGGATGAACGTCCTCGGGTCGGTCAGGTCCACCTGGACATCAAGCATGGTCGGCCCTTTCCGGCGCGGCGGTCGGCCGCACGATGAAACCCGAGTCGTGGAAGTACCGCACGTACCCGTCGAGCAACTCCTGGTCCACCGGCGGGCAGACCGGCCCGCCTGCCGCGTCCAGCCCGCTCCGGTCCAGCTGCGGCGTGATCCGCGCGCACGCCAGTTCCTGCAGCGTGATCTCCGGGGTGACTCGCTTGGTGTACAGCTGGGTCAACGGCGTGAACGGATGTCCAGGATGATCGGCGAGGTAGGCGAGCATCTGCTCGATCCAGGCCGGGTAGTCGATCGTGCGGATCCGGTGCCCGTGCGCGCGCAGCCGGTCCACCAGGTCGCTGAGCAGCGCCTCGCGGGGGTTGACCAGGTGGTACGTCTGACCCACCGCGGGCTGGGTCAGTCCGAGCTGGACGATGGCGGCCGCCACGTAGTCGACCGGGACGAGGTTCAGCGCGAGGTCGAGGTCCGGCGCCAGCTCCATCTCCGTGATGATCCGGAACAGTTCGCACAGCGCCGCCCCGCTGTTCCACGCGAATCCCGTGGTGTCGCCGGAGATCTCGTACGGCCGGTGGATCACCGTCGGCAGGCCCGCGCCGGCCGCGCCGCGCACGACCTCCTCGGCGACCCACTTGCTTTCCGGGTACCCCATGCCGAGCAGTTCGACGTTGTCCAGCGGAGTGTCCTCGGTGGCCCGGCGCAGGCCGGCCGCGCCCATGCCGTGCACCACGGCCAAAGTGGACACGTGGTGCACCGGGATCGCCCGGTGTGCCGCGAGCCGCAGGATCTCCTGCGTGCCGAACACGTTGGCCACCCGCAGCTTCTCGTACGGGTACAGGAAGTTGACCTCCGCGCCGCAGTGGTGGATGACGTCCGCGTGCGCCGCCTGCGGCTCCCAGTCCGCGTCCGTGAGACCAAGCCGGGGTTGGGCGAGGTCGCCCAGCACGGGAAGAACCCGCTCCACCGGCAACGGCCGGTCAATCCCGTAGCGGCGCTGCGCTTCAGCCAGGCGGCTGTACGCGTGCGTGACGTCCCGTGCGCGGACGAGAGCGTGGATCTGGGCGCCGGTCTGGTCGAGCAGTTCGCGAAGCAGGTACGCGCCAAGGAAACCAGTGGCACCGGTCAGGAACACGTGCCGTGGGGTGCGCCAGCCCGGCTCGGGCCCGGCGTGCGTGACCTGGGGGACGTCCCAGACGATGTCGGGCCGCCAGCGGTCGGTCGCGACGACGTCTGCGACCGCACCGGTGCGCCGGACGTTCTCCACGGTCGACGTGAACGCCCGGATGGTCGGTTCGTTCAACAGGCTGGTGATCAGCAGGTAGTTGTGCTCGTCGTCGAGCCCCAGCTCCTCCTGGACCTGGGCGACGAGTTGCACTGCCAGCAGCGAGTTGCCGCCGCCCGCGAAGAAGTCGGCGTCCGGTTCGGCGTGGCCGGAGGGCAGCACCGACGCCCAGATCCCGGCCACCGTCCCGGCCACCGTCCCAGTGGGACCACGTGCCGCAGCCGGTGCCGCCGCAAGTGCGCCGTGGTCCAGTTTTCCGCTCGCTGTCAGCGGTAGCCGGTCAAGCACTGTCACAGTGGCCGGAACCATGTGGTCGGGCAGCCGGGCGCGCAGGAACTCCAGCAAGTCCTGGGTGTCGGGCGCTGTAGTCGCCACGTATGCCGCCAGCACGCGCGTGCCGCCGTCGCCGCGAACCACCACCGCGGCGTCCGCGACGCTCGGATGGGAGGTCAGGACGGCACGGATCTCGCCCGGCTCGATGCGGAAGCCACGGATCTTCACCTGATCGTCACGGCGTCCGACGAACTCCAGCCTGCCATCGGCCCGCCGCCGCACGACGTCACCCGTGCGGTACACCGGCACGAGCTCACCGGACGGGCCGACCGGGAGACGGACGAAACGGTCGGCGCTCTCCTCGGCGGCGTTGAGGTAGCCGGTCGCGATCCCGCCACCCGCGACACACAGTTCGCCCTCGTCGGCCAGGGTGCCGTCGGGCCGGACCACGTAACAGGTCGTGTCGGCGATCGGCACGCCGATCGCGTCCGGCGACTCAACGGTCACCACGTGCGCGGTCGCGACGCACGCGGCCTCGGTCGGGCCGTAGGCGTTGACCAGATGGGCCGGGCGGCCGTGTTCGAGTACCCGACGCGCCGCCTCGGGCTGCAACGCCTCACCGCCGGTGATCGCGTACCGCAGCCCGGCGAACAGCTCCGGCCGTTGCGCGGCCATGTGGTGGAAGATGCTGGTGGTCAGGAACAGGACGCTGATCCGTTCCCGGCGCAGCACCTCGTGCAGGGCAGGCGCGGACAGCAGCACGTCGGAGGCGACCGGCACCAGGCAGGCGCCGTTGAGCAGTGCCGGCCACATCTCGAGCACCGAGGCGTCGAACGACAGGGAACTGGCGTGCAGCACGCGATCGGCCGGCTCGATGTCGAGGAAGCCGTTGCCGATCGAGAGCCTCGCCACGCCGCGCTGCGGGATCGCGACGGCCTTCGGGCGCCCGGACGTGCCAGACGTGAACATCACGTACGCGGGAGTCGTGCCGGTGGGCGGTGGCAGCGCCGGGCCGTGCCCGCCTGCGTCGAGGATGTCCGCGAACTCCAACATCCGCCCGTCCACTGCTTTCGCGCCGGGCAGCCGGATCACTGCCACCGCACCGCTGTCGGCAACCATGCTGTGCAACCGTTCGGCGGGCAACGAGGGATCCAGTGGTACGTATCCGAGCTCCGCGGACACCGCGCCCAGGATCGCGACACACGCGTCCCGGCCGCGATCACCTGCCACGCCGACCATCGCACCCGCGGGCAGCCCGAGCCGCCGCAGCCCCCGGGCGAACCGCTCGACGAGCGCCCCCAGTTCGGCGTAGGTGACCCCGTCCGCCCCGGCGATCGCGGGCCGGTCCGGGCGGCGCCGGAACTGCGCCATGAACAATTCCCCCAGCGACCGGCCGGATAACTCGCCGACCGGGTCGCTTGTCTCGTCCGTCCTCATCGGACCCTCTCTGTTGGTGCCGTGCCGGAACCGCCACCGCGGCGATTCCCCGAGCTGGTCAGTGCGGCGACTCGTGCAGCGACTCCGGCCGGGGCAGAGTGCGCATGGTCGGGGTCAGCGTGGCCAGGGCGACCGGGAGCGCGACGGCGCCGACGAACGAGAACACCGCGAACGAGCCGCCCCAGTCGAAGATGGCGCCGATCGTGAAGATGCCGATCGGTTGCACGGCCATGGACAGGAAGAACACCGCGCCCAGCACCCGTCCGTGCACCTTGTCCGGCGCCAGCGCGGCGACGTAGGCCAGGAACAGGGCACTGACGATCGGGCCGCGGAAGAACACGAACCCGACGACAGCGCCCATGACCACGACGTTCGGCACGAGGGTGAGCAGAATGGCGGCGACCGGCCCCACCCAGGCGGAGAAGATCATGATCGTGGCGGGTCTGAGTCGTTTGAGCACCACGGACGCGAAGAACGAACCCAGCAGTCCGCCCGCACCCGCGAACGCGACGGACACACCGATCAGCGCCGACTCGGTTCCCTTCTCCGTCGCGGTGGCCGCCAGCGCGATGAACACGCCGGTGTGGTTGAACACGAGGTTCGAGCCCATGATCCACAGCAGCATCCAGAACAGGATCGGCTCGCGCCGGATCAGCCGGAATCCGTCGATCGCGTGCCGTTTGCCCTCGTCGGCCAGCGTCGCCGCGGCCTGCATCGGTTTCCTGACGAACAGCAGCAGAACCGTGGAGATCAAGAACGACAGCGCGGCGCCGAGATAGGGGAAGGCGCGGGAGAAGCCGAACAACGCGCCCGCCGCTGGTGGACCGACCAGCGTGGCCCCGAAGAACCGGATCTGGTTCTGCGAGATCGCCGTCGGCACCTGCTCGGGCGGCACCAACGCCTTGATGGCGGCGAGGCCGGCGGGCTGCGAGATGCTCAGGAACACGGCCGAGGTCATCGCGATGGCGAGGATCACGACCAGGTTCACCTGGTCACCGAAGATCAGCACGGCGAACACGCCGAGCAGCGCGACCCGGATCAGGTTGCACGCGACGAGCAGCTTCTTGCGGTCGAACCGGTCGGCGAGCCGCCCGGCCCACAGGGACACCAGGCTCGCGACGACCAGCTGGACCGACGAGACCATCCCGGCGAACAACGCGGACCCGGTCGTGGCCAGGATCAGCAGCGGGTATGCGAACTCCGCCGTTTCCTTGGCCACGGCCGCGAAGGCCTCGCTGGTCCACAGTGCCTGGAAGTTCGTGTTGCGGCGCAACGGGACCGGTGGCGCGGCAGCGCTGCCCGGCGGTGCCACGGCGGTGTCCACTCGTTCAGCGGCCATCTGTTCCCTCCTTTGTGAACAGTCGCGGGTCCGGCAGCTCGTCTGGACAGCCCGGTACGCGAGCCGGCCGTGCGGTGATTCGTCGCCCGCGGCGGCGGCGCGAATCGGTGAACGGTCAGGCTCTCGTCTTTTCCGAACAATGATTTGCTCGAATCTACCGGCCTGATGTCGAAGGCCGGTCGAGCTCGGCGGAGCTGCAGTAAATAGCGGAAAGTAGACCCTCGACGCTCGCGTGGTCAAGCAGTTCCAGACGATGGGCCCACATTCTTTGATGGGCAGGTGCCGCGTCAAGGAATATCACGCGTTGCGGCACATTGTTACTGTGGCCGGTCACGGCGTTATTCATGCTCGCACCCCCTGGTGTGCAGACACCCCATGTCTGCGGCCACGCTAAGTGCGGTATTCAACGGTGTCAACCGCCGGAAACTGCAACGCCAACGCTGCTCGCGCTGGCAATTCACGCGCAATTGGACTGGACGTTCGGCGCGCTGTGCCCATTTCGGGCACGAAATGATGTGATGCGTTGTTACCAATCACGTCCGGTAGTGGCGCGTATTCCCAGTGTGCTCGCCTTTGTCGATTCGTTGAGACGGCTCTGATACTTCGAACAGAACTCGTCCGCGATGAGGCGAACTACGGGCGGCGCATGCGGTCCCACAAGTGTGGCCATGGGGCGAACGGATCGCCGCACAACCAGATCGGCACGTTCTGGTTGGCCACCTGCGCGTCGATGTCAAGCCGCACACTGGACACCTGGCGGACCTCACCGAAGAACTGCCGCAACCAGGCCGCGTCGCCGCCGACGTAGAGCACCTGTGTTGTCTCGTCCGGTGGGCGGCCGGTGTACCAATATCCCCGTTCCGGGCCGTATGCCCTGGGCAGTCCACGTTCGCGGCCGTACACGTCCAAAGCGCTGGCCTGCCAGTAGCTGTCACCCAAGACCGCGGTACGGGCGCGGTCCGCCGGGGGCAGGCCGCGATACGCCGTCGCCGCGGTGCCGGCCAGCTGGGGCCAGCCGTAGCTGCCGCTGGAGACGAAATCCACGAGACCCGCACCGGTGAACGCGGTCGCCGGGCGAACCGGCAGCGCGAGGTAGATCATCAACGGCACGGACAACGCGTACACCGGCCAGGTGGGCACCCATCGCCACCAGCGCGCCGGACCGCGGCGCTCGATCGTCACCGCGGAGGCGGCGAACAGCACCGCGTAGAGCCCGGCCACGTAGTAGTACCGGCTCGCGAGGACCAGGAAGGTCGCTGTCACCAGTACCGCCGTCAGGCCGAACAGCCGGTAGGGGCGCAGGTGCGGTGTCCGCAGCAGCGCGTACACCCCATGGCAGGCAAGGAAAGCGCCGACGATCAAACCGGACCCGAGCAAGGCGAGCGGGATCATCGCCGGTGGCCCGCCGAGCAGTCGCCAGTTCTGTTCGGCCGCCACCTCCCGCATGAGGAAGTACGGCCAGCCGTTGTCCGCCTGCCAGAGCAACGTCGGTACCGTGGCCAGCACGGTGACCGCCCCGCCCGCCGCCAACGCCGGGCGGCTGAGCAGGCGGCGCGGCCCCGCGATCATGGCGCTCGCGGCCAGTGCCAGCCAGAAGAACACGATGAGCCACTTGCCCTGCATCGCCACCGCCGAGACGACCCCGGCGATGAACAGCAACCGGTCGGAGCCGGTGCGCAGCCACCGCACGACCAGCCAGCTGACCACGACCCAGCAGAACGGGTCCACTGTCGACGTCGCCAGTACGTGCCCGGAACCGAGCAGGTGCAAGGAGAGCGCGTACGCGCCTGCCGTGAGCACCTGTGCTTTCCGTGCGCCGCCGAACTCCCTGGCGATCAGCGCGGCCAGCACCACCCCGCCGCAGGTGAGCAGCATCGGCAGGATCCGGAAAGCCACGACGGAGCCGGGAAACGCCGAGTCGAGCAGCCACGCCAGTCCGGGCAGCAGCCACGGGTTGTCGGCGTACCCCCATGCCCAGTGGTAGCGGCCGGTGGCGAGGAAGTACAGCTCGTCGCCGAAGTAGCCGAACCGACCGCTGACCGCCAGCAGCACGACGGCCACCGCCGCGGCGATCGCCAACACGGGCAGCCGGGCGAACGCGGGGACCTCCACCCGCCTTGCCGGCTCGACTGGCACGTCTACAGTGGACATGTCAGTTGATCGCGCCGAGGTCGCCGTCGGTGTAACGGGTTCGGCACTCCGCTCGCCGGACCTTGCCGCTCGACGTGCGCGGCAGCTCGCCGGGCTCGATCAACACCACCGCCCGCACCGCCAGCCCGTGCGCACTGGACACCGCGGACCTGACCGCGGCGGTCACCTCGGCGGAATCCAGCTCCGCCGAGGTCGTCTGGCGTGCCCGTTCGGCCACCACCACGGCGTACTCTCCCTGCTCGCCCGTGACCGAGAACGCGGCGACCGCGTGCCGCCGGATCGCGGGGTGCGCGTTCTGCGCGGTGTACTCGACGTCCTGCGGGTAGTGGTTGCGGCCGTCCACGATGATCAAGTCCTTGAGCCGTCCGGTGACGAACAGGTCTCCGTCGATCAGGACACCGAGGTCGCCGGTGCGCAGCCAGCCCACACAGCCGGGGTACGGCTCCACCGGCCGGCCGCCCTCGTCGAGCGGCTCGGCCCGGAACACCGCGGCCGACTCGCCGTCGTCCTTGCCCCAGTACCCCAGGCACACGTTCGGCCCGCTGGTCCAGATCTCGCCGACCCGCCCGTCGGGCAGCACCGTGTGCGTGTGCGGATCGACCACGCGCACCAGCTGGTCCAGCGGCTGCCCGGCCGAGACCAGGGTGGACCCCGAGGCCACCTCGATCGCCTCGCCGTCGGCGAGGCCGGCCCGGTCGAACGTCCGCGCCTTCGGCGGCAGGCCCGCGGGCGACGACGACACCAGCAGCACCGCTTCCGCGAGACCGTAGCCCTGGCGGAACATGGTCGGCCGCGCGCCGCACGAGGCGAACCTCGCGTAGAACGAGTCCACAATGGCGGGAACGATCGGCTCGCTGCCGTCGCCGAAGAGAGCCACGTCGTCGAGCCGCAGCCCATCCATGTCCTCGTCGGTGGTGCGTGCGGCGGTGTAGCCGTAGGCGAAGTTGGGCGCGACGGTGATCGCCGCCCCCGAGGCCGCCATCAACTCCAGCCACCGCACCGGGCGGGTGAGGAACGCGATCGGGTCCATCAAGGTGGACGACAGGCCGCCCATCAGCGGCGCGGCGATGCCCACGACCAGGCCCATGTCGTGGAACAACGGCAACCAGCTCACCACCGCGCCACCAGGCGTGCCCTCGTAGGCCCGCACGGTCTGCGTGGCGGCGGCAGCCACGTTGCCGTGGGTGATCACCACGCCCGCCGGGTTCCTCGTGGACCCGGACGTGTACTGCAGGTACGCCAGATCGTCCGGCTTCAGCGCCACGGGCTCGTACACGGCGTCCGGCACCATGTCGACAGCGACCAGCTGTGGCCCGGCCAGGTCGCGTTCGATCAGGAACTCGTCCACCGCGTCGGTCTGCCGCCGGGTGGTGAGGATCAACGCGGGGTCGCAGTCGGCGAGCACGGCCGCGAGCCGTGACAGGTGCCCCGGCAGCGGGGACGGCTCGAACACCGGCACCGCGACCAGGCCCGCCCGCAGCGCGCCGAGGAACGCGATCACGTACTCCGCCGACTGTTCGACCAGCACGGCGGCCCGGTCACCCCGGCGGGCCCGCCGCTGGCACCACGCCGCCACCGCGGTCACCTTGTCGTCGAGTTCCCGCCAGGTCAGCGACGTGTCCGCGCCCGCGGGATCGCTGGAGTAGTCGACGAACGTGAGCGCCCGCGCGGCGCCCCGCGTCCGGGCCCAGTGCGTCAGCCTCGCCGGGAGGCTTTCGGCGCCCGCGGTCATCGGGTCGGCGCCCGCGCTCCGGGTGTTCGAGATCATCGTCATGGCTGTCCCAATCCGTTCGTTCAGATGCCCATACCGGAGGCGAGCAGTGGCCAGGACCGTTTCAGCGCGCGTTCCCAGTACGGCCACGTGTGCGTGCCGGGCCCGTAGTAGTCCGCCGTGACCGGGATTCCGTTCTGCCGCAGCTTGTCGGTGAACGACTTGGAATTGCCGAGCGCCATGCCTTCGAGGATCGCCCCGGCGCTGGGTGGGGCGTTCGGGTTCTCCAGCGGGCCTGGATTGCCGTCGCCGGATGACACGTAGAGCTGCGTGCCGCGAAGTTTGTCCACCTTGTCGTACGGGTTGTGGTCCATCCACCGCGCCCGCTGCGACCACGGATCGCCCCACAGCACGCCCCAGACGAAGAAGCCCTGCGCGATCATGTTCAGCTGCGTCGCCTCGGGAATGGGCGGCATCAGGACGTTGACAGCGCCGCTGTACGACGCCGCCGCGCCGAACATGCCGGGGAACCGGCTGGCGTACTCCATCGCGCCGTAGCCGCCCATGGACAATCCGGCCACCGAGCGTTTCGTGCCCGCCTGGTAGCCGCGTTCCAGGATCTGCCGGAGTTCGGTCGTGTGGAACGTGGGCCAGTCCGGCTTGGTGGAGAACCCGTAGTTCCACCACTGGGTGTACATGCCGATCTTGCCCGCGCTCGGCATCACGACGATCGCCTGCTTGTCCGCGGTGAACTGCTTGACGTCGGTGAACTGGGTCCAGGACTTGTAGTCCATCGGCTCACAGCAGCCGTGCAGCAGGTACAGCACCGGCCAGGTCCGCTGCGCGTCCTTCGACCAGCCGGACGGCACGAGCAGCCGGACCATGGCCGTCCCGGGTAACGCGGGTGTGTCGATCTTCAGGTCGATGGTGCGGTCGTCGATCCTGGTTTCCTCGACGACTCTCGCGCCGTCGTCGGCGACGGGCGCCGGGGGCGCCGCGGTCGCGCTGACCGGGATCACGGCCGCGAGCAGGGTCGCGGCGGCGAGCGCGACCACCGGGAGACGAGGGCGCTGCCTGGTTCTTCTCATCTTTCCTCACTTCCTCACTGCCGCGGCGCGCGGATGTCGGCGGAGATCCGATCCGCGACGATCGCGACGTGCGGCGGATCGATGACCGTGATGTGGTCGCCGGGTACCTTGACCACCTCCAGGTGCGGGCAGAACTCGTCCCAGCCGAGCGCGTCGTCGGTCCGCAGGTAGCGCGGGTCGAGCGTGGTGGTCAGCGGGTGCGGGTCCTTGGCACGGAACAACAAGACGGGTTCGCAGTAGCGGCCCGGGGCGTACTGCTCGGAGATCCGTGCGTCCACATAGGAGGTCCGCTGGTGTTCCAGCACCGCCGTGCCCATGCCCGCCACGCGTTCCGACAGCCGCCGCATGACCAGTTCGTCGCGTTCCCGTTCCGGCAACGCCACCAGCGTCTGTTCCGGCAGTCCCAGGTCCACCTGGTAGATGCGCTCGATGTAGTCGACGAACCGGGCCAGCCGCCTGCGCAGCGCGTCGTCCGGCGACGGCTCGTCGTCGGGCAGGGGGATGATCGTGTCGATCAGGAACAGCAGTTCGATCTCCGCCCCCGAGCGACGGAGTCGCCGCGCTGTCTCGAAGGCGAGCATCCCGCCGAACGACCAGCCGCCGAGCCGGTACGGCCCGTCGGGCTGCCGCTCACGGATCAGCTCGGCGTACCGCGCGGCCTTGGCCTCCACAGTGTCCAGATGGTCGAGACGCTCCATGCCGTAGCAGGTCACGTCCGGGGGCAGCAGCCCGACCAGCGGCCGGTACACCGCGGTGGGGCTTCCCGCGGCGTGGAACAGGTACAGCGGTGGACTCGGGTGGTTTCCGCGTCCGCCGAGCAGGCGTACCGGGTCGTCGTCCGTGCCCGCCAATTCGGCGCGCAGGACGTCGGCCACCCCGGCGACGGTCGGCACGGCGAGCACTTCCCGTGCGGTGACCGTTCTGCCCAGTTCGGCGGAGACGGCGGCGAGGAGCCGGTGTGCCGCCGCGTCGTCCATTCCGGCCTCGGCCAACGGCAGGTGCACGTCGATGTCCCCGTCCGGGCCGAGCACCTCGCGCACGGCTCGGCTCACCCACCGTTCGGCGAAGTCCCGTCCTGCCGGTCCGTCGCGGCCAGCCCGCGTCGGCGCCGAGATCGTCGTTCGCGCTGTGCGCAGCGTGTCCGCCAGGTAGTCGGCCAGATCGGCGAGACTGGCTCCCCGCAACAGCAGCGGCAACGGCAGGGTGACGCCGAAATCCCGTTCCACCGCCCCGCGGGCGCGCATGGCCAGCAGCGAGTCGAGCCCGAGCGAGGTGAGCGGGGCGTACGGGTCGAGCCGGTCGGCGTCCAGCCACATCATCTCGGCGACCATGGCGACGAGGTGATCGCGTACGGCGACGCGGGCCGTGTCCGGGTCGTCGGCCGCGAGTGCGCGCAAGGCGTTCTCGTGCCGCGGGCCGTCCGCGTGGACGGAAGCGGCCAGCTTGCCGAAGATCGGCCGCTCCGCGAGCCGGGGGAAGAGGTCCAGCACCGTGTCGACGTCCAGCCGGGTGATCGCGGTCTGGCCGCGGCCGGAGGCGAGCACAGCGGACAGCGCCGCGATGGCCTCACGCGGCGGCATCGGCTCCAGGATCGGGTTGTCCTTGCCTGCCGCACCGCCGATCTCAGCCCACGCGCCCCACTGGATCGTGGCCGCGGGCAGGCCGGCGGCTCGTCGCCACGCGGTGAACGCGTCCAGCCAGGCGTTCGCCGTGGCGTAGGCGGCCTGTCCGGGTGAACCGAACAGGGCGGCGGCCGACGAGTAGGCCAGCCACCAGTCCAGGTCGACCCCGTCGCACGCCTCGTGCAACCGCAGTGCGCCTTCGGTTTTGGCACGCCACACGGCGGCCAGGTCGTCGGCGTCCAAGCCGAGCACGGCACCGTCGGCGAGCACACCGGCCACGTGCAGCACGCCACGCAGCGGGCTGCCGTCACGCGTTGCCGCGCGCACCATTTGCCCGGCGACGCCGGGATCGGCGATGTCCCCGGTCACCACCTCGACCGCTACGCGGGTCACGGCGAGTTCCTCGATCACGGCGAGGACCGCCGCGGACGGTCCCCGCCGTGCGGACAGCACGAGCCGTGTGGCGCCCGAGTCGGCCAGCCAGCGGGCGGCTGCGAGGCCAAGCCCGCCGAGCCCACCCGTGATCAGGTAGGCGCCGTCCCGGACAACCGGCGCCGGCTGACGCGCGGCGAGCCCGGTGCGGGTCAGCGTGTGGGTGAAACGCCGGCCGTTGCGCCAGGCCACCTCGTCGTGCGGCTGGTCGGCCAGCAGTTCACGCACCGCAGTGCGCTCGGTGGCCTGATCGTCGAGGTCGACCACAGTCGCACGAAGTTCGGGATGCTCGTAGGCGAGGACCCGGACCAGGCCACGCAGCGCGGCGAGTCCTGGGCGCACGGTCTCGCCCGGTACGACCTCGCTGGCTCCTCGCGTGATCAGCCACAGCCGTGGCGGTGTGCTGTCCAGCCCTGCCAGGTCACGGACCACGTCAGCGACGGTGAGCATCAGGGCACGCGCGGCGTCCACCTCGGCGGGGGAGCCCGGCAGGTCTGGCAGTACCACGACACCGCCGGTCGTTGTCAGGTCGCCGCGACGGCTCATCGGGACCGCGACGGCGTGCTGCCCGTGCGCGACCAGCAAGCCGACCAACGGTGCCGCGTCCACGCCGTCCGCGTGCACCACGACCCAGTCCGTTGTGGACGACATGGCGCCGGCTGGTAGCTCGTCGGGTGTCCATTCCGCCTCGTAGGCGAGCATTTCCGGCAGGAACGGGACGTCCGCTCGTGTGGTGGCGGTCAGTTCGGCAGCCGCGACCTCAGCGAGCACCTTGCCGTGCGCGTCGAGCAGTTGAGCCGTGTCCGCTGCCGCCGATACCGTTGCTACGCGACGGAGATCATCGACGACGCGCACACGGCCGATCCGCGTCGCACTCCACACCTGGTCGTCAGTGCCGGAAACCAGGGCACGCACGCAGGCCTCGCCGAGGGCCGGGTGCAACGTGAAGCCTGAACGCCGCCCGCCACCTGGATGCTCTACAGTGGACGAAAGTCCGCCGGGGACGGGAATCGGGGGCGTCACCGGGTCCGTGGCGACGGCCGAGGCGCACCGCACCCACTCGACGCCGAACCGCGCGAACACCAGCAGTTCCAGGTCGCCCTGCGGCGTGGGCACCGCCGACACCGACACCTCCGTGTGCTCGGCCAGCGGCAGGATCCTGTGCAGCACCACCTCGCGCAGTTCGACGTTCTCCTTGGCGGACAGCGCAGCTGCCAGCATCAGCTCCACGAGCGCGGCACCGGGAAGGACCGGTACGCCGTGCGCGGTGTACCCGGCCAGCCACGGGTGCGCGGCCAGCCCCACGTCGCCCGACCAGACCTGCTGGTCAGTGCCCGGCACCCGGACCCGCTCACCGAGGAACGGATGCCCTGTGCGGCCGGACGACGGCGCCGGGTCGGCCCAGTACTCCCGGTGTTCCCACACCGGCGGCGGCAGGTCCACAACCAAGCGCCGGGGGTAGCGCGTGCGCACGACCTCCGCTGGGCCGTGCACCCACATGGTGGCCAGCGCGGCGGCGAAGCCGTCACCCGTGCCGTCCGGATCGCGGCGCAGCGTCGGAATCACCGTGACCTCATCGGCAAGCGCGGTCTGCTCGATCGCGACGGCGGTCACCGGATGCGGCGAGATCTCGACGAACAAGCGGTGCCCGTCGGCCACCGCGGCCTGGACGGCCTGGGTGAACCGCACCGGGCGACGCAGGTTCGCCGCCCAGTAGCCTGCGTCGAACAACGGCCGCAGCCGAGGATCCTCCAGCACGCTGGAGTAGCACGTGACGCCCGGCGGGACCGCCTCTGGCGCGGGACGCAGGTCGGCCAGCGCCGCCGTGAGGCGGTCGAGCACGGGGTCGATCGCGGCGGAATGCCCCGCGACGCCGGTCGGCACGATCTTGGCCAGCCCGCCGCGCGCCGTCACGTGCTCGACCAGCGCGGCCACCTGGCCGACCGGGCCACTGACGGTGCACTGCGTCGGCGAGGCGTACACCGCGATGGTGACTCCCGGGAAACTCTTGGCGAGTTCGTCCAGTTCGCCGGGGGCGAGTTCGACGACGGCCATCGCCCCGGCGCCCAGTGCCTGGAGTTCGTCCAGCACCATCGTCCGTCGCACCATCACACGCAGGCCGTCGGCCGGTTCGAGCGCGCCGAGCACCACTGCCGCGGCGACCTCGCCCATCGAGTGGCCGATCACCGCGGCGGGACGAACGCCGTGGGCGCGCCACAGCCCCGCCAGCGCGACCTGCGTGCCGAACAGGGCCAGTTGCCAGTCGGACAGCGGCTCGGCCGCCGCGTCGAGTCCGTCGAGCAGCGCGGACAACTCGACACCGGCGACATCGCGGTACACGCCGTCCAGTTCGGTGACGGCCTCGGCGAACGCCGGTTCCTCGGCCAGCAGCCGCCGCGCCATGCCCGGCCATTGCGAGCCGTACCCGGAGAACACGAACACCGGGTCGTGCCGGGCGGTCGGTTTGACCTCGGCGAGCCGCTGAAGCCGGTCACGCAACTGGACGGCATCACGCGCCGCCACCGCCGCCCGTACGGGTGCGTCCTCGTCCTCGGCGTACGCCAGCGCGGCGGCGAGGGCGCCGATATCAGGCCGTTGTCCGGCCACCTCGGCCAATGCGCGTGCGCGGGCACGCAGGCGCGCGGGGGAGCGGCCGGACAGGACGACGACTTCCGCGCGCTCCGGGGAATCCGTGACCGGGCGGGCGTGCTGCCATTCCTCCAGCACGAGGTGTGCGTTGGTGCCGCCGAAACCGAAGGAGGACACCCCGGCCCGGGCGATCCCGGGGTAGCGCGGCCACTCGGTGTTCTCCGTGACCACTTTCAGCCGTGCGCCCGCGAAGTCGATGTGCGGGTTGGGTGCGGTGTAGTGCAGGCTCGGCGGCAGCCGCGAGTGCCACAGGCTCAGCACCACCTTGATCAGTCCCACGATCCCGGCCGCGCCTTCGAGGTGGCCGAGGTTGGACTTCACCGAGCCGATCAGCAACGGCCGCGGGGCGGGCCTGCCCTCGCCGAGCACCGCCGCCAGCGCGCCGGCCTCGATCGGGTCGCCGAGCGACGTTCCCGTGCCGTGTGCCTCGACGTAGTCCACCGAGTGCGCGCGCACTCCGGCTCGCTCGTACGCGCGCCGCAGAAGTCGTTGCTGTGCGACGGGATTCGGCGCCATCAGCCCGTTGGACCGGCCGTCCGAGTTGACCGCGCTGCCCTTGATCACCGCGAGGATCCGGTCGCCGTCGCGCCGGGCGTCGGCGAGCCGTTTGAGCACGACGACGCCACATCCCTCGCCGCGTACGATCCCGTCGGCGGTGGCGTCGAACGGTTTGCACCGGCCGTCGGCGGCGAGCAGTCCCTCACGCTGGAAACTCGCGGTGATCATGGGGGACAGCAACAGGTTGACGCCGCCGACCACAGCCGTGCTGGCGTCTCCGTCCGCCAACGCCCGCACCGCCAAGTGCGCCGCGACCAGCGACGAGGAGCACGCCGTGTCGACGGTCATGCTCGGGCCGTGCGCGCCGAGTGCGTAGGACACGCGGTTGGCCGTCACCGACGCCGCCGCACCCGTGGCCGAACCGGTGTCGACACGGTCCAGGTCCAGCATGGTCAGCTGGGCATACTCCGTGGCGGACAGGCCGACGAACACCCCGCAGTCGGTGCCGCGCAGGGACTTCGCCGGGATGCCCGCGTTCGCCAGCGCTTCCCACGTCACTTCCAGCAGCAGGCGCTGCTGCGGGTCCATCACCCCGGCCTCACCGGGGCCGATGCCGAAGAACTCGGCGTCGAACCCGGCGACGTCGTCGAGGAAGCCGCCCTGCCTCGGCAGGTCGTGGCCGGCGACGTCCGGGGCGAACCGTTCCCACCGCCCGGCGGGGACGTCGCCGATGCTCGAGCGGCCACCGGTGAGCAGGTCCCAGAACTCGGCAGGCGTGGCCGCTCCCGGCAACCGGCATGCGACGCCGACGACCGCGACCGTCGCGTCATCCGCCGTGGCCGCCGATGTCCCGGAGCCCGCCGCGCCGACGGACTCGTCCCCGGCGAACGCCTTGGCCAGCTCGGCCACGGTCGGCGCGGTCCACACCAGTGTGCTCGGCAGCTCCCGGCCGAGCAGGTCACCGGCCTGCGCCGCGATCGCCACCGCGTCGCGCGAGGAGATGCCGAGATCCCGCAACGGCCGGTCCGCGTCCCGTTCGGTGACCCGGCCACTCGACACGGCAGCGAGCCGTTCGACCAGCCACGCCCGCCACTCGGCCTCGCTGTTCATGTTCCCTCGCATTCCTTGGACAGCGCCGGCGGCGCGGCAGGTAGGGGACGCAGGACGACGAGCGCGAGCGCCGCGCCGGCGAGTTGCAGCACCGCCGCGACCACCAGTCCCGCGGCGTACCCGGTGCCCAGCGCCGGGCCTGGGGCCACGCCGCCGGCGATCTCACCGGCCCGCACGGACGTGAGCACGATCCCGATCAGTGCCACGCCGAACGCGCTGGACAGCTCCCGTGACGCGGTGAGCACACCGGAGGCGGTGCCGCTGTCGTCCTCACCGGCCCTTTCCAGTGCCTGCCCGGTGATCGGCGCGGTGAACGCCGACCCGGTCCCCGCGAGCACCAACCCGACCAGCCGGGACGCCATCGTGGTCTCGTCGTTCACCACGGCGAGCTGGGCCAGTCCCCCAGCCAGGACCAGCAACCCGAGGCACACCGCGCGGTGCGGTCCGAGCATCCTCGTGACCGCCGGCACGAACGGGGTCGCGCAGACCACCGCGCCTGCGACCACCACCAACGGCAGACCAGCCGCCTCCGGTCCCATTCCCAGGAAGTCCTGATACAGCAACGGGGTGAAGAACACGACACCGCTGATCCCGAGACCCCACAGCAACACCAGTACGTTCGCGCCGAGGAAAGCCCGGTTCCGCCACAACCTCGCGGGAATCAACGGCACGGCGGCACGCCGTTCCCACCCCACGAAGGCAAACAACCCGAGCAGTCCCGCACCACCGAGGAGAACAGCGCTCACAACGCCGCCCGAGGTCACCACGGACGCGGTGAGCAGCACGAGGCTCGCCGTCACCAACGCCGTCGCACCCAGTCGCACCGGCGCACCCGTGCGAGCCCCTTCGACGCGGCTGGTGCGGGCCAGTATCAGCCACACCGCCCCGACGAACGGCAGATTGCTCAGGAAGATCCAGCTCCAGTGCAGGTGTTCGGCGAGCGCTCCGCCGAGCCACGGCCCGAGTGCCAGCGCACCGGCGAGAGCGGCGGTCCACACGGCGATGGCGATCGGGCGCCGGGGCTCCGGCAGTTCGGTACGGATCAGACTGAGCGTTCCCGGCACGATGAACGCGGCAGCGACGCCCTGCGACGCACGGGCCACGAGCAACAACTCGGCCGATCGTGCGACACCGCCGAGCAGCGCCCCGGCCGCGAACACCGCGCATCCGGTGAGCAGGACACGGCGGCGGCCGAGCCGGTCGATCACCGCACCTGCCGCCAGCAGCAGCCCGGCGTAAGGCAGCATGTAGGCGATGCCGACCCACTGGAGAGTGGTCAGGCCCAGCCCGAGTTCCCGGCCGATCGACGGCGCGGCGGCAGCGACGATCGTGTTGTCCAATGTGGTCACGAACCCGACCAGTGCGACCACGGTCATCAGTGCGGGCGCGCCGATGCCCTTGCCCATCTCGGCCGTCTCGCCCGGCGCGCCCGGCCCCGGCCGAGCCGGAGTGGCAGTCATGCCGCCACGCGCCGAGCGTCGGGAACCGGCCGGAGCTTGTCACGGCGGGCCGTGCCGAACGGTGTGCGCCCGCGCGGCGGCAGGGCGAGCCGGAAGATCTTGCGCCACACCTTGCCGACCTGCTTGCCGAGCGGGCCGGTGGTGTAGGTCAGTCCGTAGCGCTCGGAGATCTCCCTGACGCGTCCCGAGATCTGCTGGTACCGGCGCGCGGGGATGTCGGGGAACAGGTGGTGCTCGATCTGGAAGCTGAGGTTGCCCGCGACGACGTGGAACAGCTTGCCGCCGTCGATGTTGGCGGAGCCGAGCATCTGCCGGTAGTACCACTGGCCGCGGGTCTCGTCGGCGCATTCCTCCTCGGTGAAGTCCGCGACCCCGTCGGGGAAGTGCCCGCAGAAGATGATGCTGAACGCCCACAGGTTGCGCACCAGGTTCGCCACCGCGTTGCCCGTCAGGGTGGCCATCGCGCCGGGGCCGCTCAGCAACGGGAACAACACGTAGTCCTTGAGCGCCTGCTTGCCGCCCTTCTCCCACATCCGGCGGCGCAACCCCTTGGTGTCCGACCACTTCCGCCGTCCGGACAGGATCCGGTCGAACTCCAGGTCGTGCAGCATCACGCCCCACTCGAACGCGACCATCAGCACGAACGCGTACACCGGGTTGCCGAGGTAGTACGGCCGCCACCGCTGGTTGTCGACCATGCGGAGCAGGCCGTACCCGATGTCACGGTCCTTGCCCAGGATGTTGGTGAACGTGTGGTGCACGTAGTTGTGCGTGTGCCGCCATTGCTCGGCCGGGCAGACGGTGTCCCACTCGAACATCTTCGAGTTCAGGCTCGGGTCGCCCATCCAGTCGTACTGGCCGTGCATGACGTTGTGGCCGATCTCCATGTTGTCCAGGATCTTGGAGATCGACAGCGCCGCGGTCCCGGCGAGCCACGCCGGTGGGAACCAGCCTGCCCACAGCAGTGCGCGGCCGGCGAACTCGAACCGCTGCTGCAACGTGACGACGCGGCGGATGTAGGCCGCGTCGTCGTGGCCGAGGTCGTCGGCCAGTTCCTTGCGCAGCGCGTCGAGTTCCCGGCCGAGCTCGTCGAACTGCTCGGGGGTGAGCTGCGGGATGCGGGCTCGGGTGGCCATGTGCCGCCGTCCTTGTCGGTTGTGGTCGTCGACGACTCAGATGTCCAGTTCGACGTCGCCGCACGGGGCGTTGACGCACAGCTGGATCCGCTCGCCGGGCTCCGCCGTGATCGTGCCGTCGAGTACGTTGCGGACCGCGCCGCTGGTTTTGACGCTGGTGCAGGTGTGGCAGATGCCCATCCGGCAGCCGTGATCCGGGCGCAGGCCCGCGGATTCGGCCTGTTCCAGCAAGGTGCGCCCGTCGCCGCGCACGCTGACGCCGCTGCGGGCGAACCGGACCTCGCCGGCGGGATCCCCGGCGGGAGGTGCCGTGATCCGCGTCGTGAACCGTTCGACCCGCAACCGGTCGCCGAGACCCTCGGCCCGCCACAGCGAGCCGACCGCGTCCATCAAGGACGGGGGACCGCAGCAGTAGCACAGCGCGTCGGCGTAGTCCGGCGCGAACTCAAGCAGTTGTTCCTTGCTGAACCGTCCGTGCTGCCGGGGGTAGGCGTGGATCAGCGTGAGGCGCGGGCCGGCGGCGGCGAGGGCCGCGAGTTCCTGGCGGTAGACCACGTCATCGGGGCCGCTCGCGTAGTGCAGGAACGTGATCCGGCCGGTGTGCCGCCGGTCGGCGAGGGTGCGCAGGATGGACATCACCGGCGTGATTCCGCTGCCGCCGCTGATCAGCAGGACGTGCCCGGGCACCTCGGCGGGCAGGACGAAGCCGCCCTCCGCCTGGGAGAGCCCCACGACCAGGCCGGGCCGGGCGTGGCGCTTGAGGTAGCCGGACACCGTGCCGGCCGGGTTCACCTTGGCGGTGATCTCGACCAGGCCGTCCGAGCGGTGTGCCGAGCCGGCGACGGAGAAGCACCGGGTCCGGCGCATCCCGTCGACCTCGACGTGGAGGCGCACGTACTGCCCGGCTTGTGCCCCGTCCCAGTTCCCGTTGGGCCGCAAGGTCAGCGTGACAGAGCTCGGCGTGGGGTGGGTGACGTCGGCAACGGCCGCGCGCACCTCATTGACCGACCACAGTGGATTGATCAGGCCGAGGTAGCGGTCCACGCCGTGTGGCACGGTCAAAGCCGTGACCGCGCGCGAGGTCAGCACCTTGCGCGCCCGGCGCCAGCCCACTCGGGCGAGACTCGAATTCAGCACCACGTCGTGCTCCTGGTTCGGCGTGAACGACGCGGCGGTGCGGGCGCCGCCGCGTCGTCGCGTTAGAACTTCCCGCAGTTGGTGGCGGCGGGTTTGGCTGCCAACCGGTCGGCCAGCCAGTTCGCCGAGTTGGCCATGGCCGCCGGAACGCCTCCGACGTGCGCGAACACCGGTGGGGCGGGCAGGTCGTTGAACTGCACCGTCGCGCCTTTGGAGCACCAGTCCTTGGCCAGCTGCTTGCCTTGGCCGTAGGGGACGATGTCGTCGAGCGGGGCGTGCTCGACGAGCACCGGGGCGTTCGGCTTGAGGTTGCCGATCCTCAGCTTCGCGAGGATGGACTTGAACGGTTCCTCGCTGAGGTACGCCGACACCGGGCGGCCGTCCTGGGTCAGCGTGCTCGACTGCGTGAACGGGTACTTGAGCAGTGCCCCGATCGTGCACATGGTCGCAGCGTCCTTGTACAGCTGCTTGCCTTTGTCGTTGGCGAGCTTGGTGAGGATCTCGGTCTCCGGGTACGCGGTGTTCAGGCCCACCAGCGCGAACCCGAGGAATGCCACGGCGTACGAGCCGTCCAGCGACGTGGCCAGCACACCGAGATCCGCGGGCGGCGCACCGACGTAGGCACCCTGGACTTTGAGTTCCGGAGCGTAGGACGGGGCCAGTTCGACCGCCGCGGCCGAGCCGCCACCGCCCTGCGAATAGCCGGTGATCCCGACCGGTCCGCCCGCGGGCAGGCCGGAGTTCGGCAGCCGCTGCGCCGCGCGGATCACGTCGAGCACCGCGTGCGCCTCGGCCTCACGCATCACATAGGTGTGGTCGCCGGGCGTGCCGAGACCTTCGTAGTCGGTCTGCGCGACCGCTATTCCCTTTTCCAGCAGGGCATTGACGAAACCGGTCTGGAACACCGTCGCGGCGTCGCCCTGGCCCTCGCCCGCCATGGTCTTGGACGGCGCGCACCCGTCGCCGAGGCCCGCGGTGAACGGCGCGTAGCCGGCAACTGGTCGCGGACCCGGCCCCGGCCATGCCTTGTGCGGCACCATGACCGTGCCGGTCACCGGGATTGGTCTGCCCTTGGAATCCCGGCTCAGGTACATGATCCGGGTGGCGTCCGAGCCGAGGACGAACGACGGCTGGGACTTGATGACGTCACCATTCTGGCCCGCGGGCAACGGCGACGGCGGGGCGTAGAACGCCTCGTCGGCACCGGCCACCGGCGCCCCCGCGACCAACGCGGCCGTGCAGGACGCCGACGCGAGAGCAGCGGTGAGCCCGCGTCGAACCGAAAACGACATGGTTGTTTCTCCATCATGAGAGAGCAGCAGAATGAATTACAGGGTGACCGCCCCTCGTGGTTCGATCAAAGAATGCTGCAACTGAACGGATACTGTCAACCGTAAACGGCGTGCACGGGCGGCGGCGGCGTCGTGGCCACGGATTTCTGTCACTTGGTCATACCCTTGTGGTGCTGGTGGCTCACTACCTGACAAAACCGTTGCCGAGCGCGGAATTCGTGATCTTGCGGGTGTTGAATCACCCGGTGACCGGGATTGTTGCGAAATAGTCAGTCGGCCTCAAAAACGATGCGCGTGAATTGTTCCGGGATGAGCGTCGCCTGTGCCGGTGGCCTGGCGGCCGCTGCCTGTGATCGATTCGGCGGTGATCGATTCGACCGTCAAGCGGAAGCGGCGCGACAGTGCGACCATCGAGCGATGACGTATCCAGAACCTGATCCGCAGCGGACCAGGGCGTTACCGAACCAGGGTGGTCCGGCGCCCGCCGCGGCGGAGGATGTCAGAAGGGCCAAGCGCGTGCGCACCGTCCGGATGGCTCGCACGGCCGTCACGTTCGTCTGCGCCCTGTTCGCGGTGGTCCTCGTCTTCCAGATCATCCTGGTCCTCGCCGAGGCGAACGCGGCCAACGGCTTCGCCTCGTTCATCGACGGCTTCTCCGGGGCGGTGTCACTCGGCTTCGACGGGCTGTTCTCGCCGGACTCGGCCAAGGCGGCGGTGCTGTTCAACTACGGCGCGGCGGCGATTGTCTGGCTGCTGATCAGCGCGGCCCTCAACTACCTGATCCGCCGTTTCGCGCTGCCGGGGCCCCGGGTGCCCCAGGCCTGACCGCCTGGGGCAGCCCGCGGAGAACCGCTGGTGTGACCGAGCGGGACGCCACGTCAGGTTTCGTTTCGCCTCGCGTGGGGGAACCGGGGCCCGTGACGCCATCAGAACAGGCCACAGTAGAGCGTTCGGTCATCGTCGCGGGGTTCGACGGTTCCGCTGCGGCGGAGCGTGCCGTCATGTGGGCTGCCCGGGAGGCATCCGGGCAGGAACGCGGGCTCGCGGTGATGCAGGCTCTCGGCCTTCCCGTGCTGCCCGACTCCACGTCCACACCTGCGGGCTGGATCAGCCCGCAGGTGCTCGACGCGGACGAGCAGGAAGTGCTCCTCGCGCACGCGCAGAGCGAGCTCGACCGGGTGGCCGAGGCCTGCCGGAGCGCGTATCCCGGCCTTGAGGTCGTGACCCGGCTGCTGACCGGCCGCGGATCGGAGACGCTCGCCGAGGCCGCGTCGGACGCGCGGGAACTGGTGATCGGGCCGTCCGGGCGGTCGGGCTTGCCCAGGGTGCTGCTCGGCTCGACGGCCGCGGAGCTCCTGCAGTCCTACACGCGTCCGATCGTGATCGTGCGGCAAGCCGAGGACCAGCCGGAAGGCCGCCACGTCGTGGTCGGCGCCGACGGGTCGCCGACCAGTTCCGCCGCCGTCGAGTTCGCGTTCGACTTCGCCGACCGGCACGGCCTCGACCTGGTCGCGGTGCACGCGTGGTCCGATCTGCCGCTGGACGCGATGAACCCGGTGGGGCCGTGGGACAACACCTGGGTGGACATCCAGGAGAAGGCCACGCAGGCGTTCGAGGAGTCGCTCACCGAACACCGGCAACGGCACCCTGACGTCACCGTCCGGCAGCTGGTCACTCCTGACCGACCGGCACACGCCTTGCTCGACCAGTCCGAGGGTGCCGCGCTGCTCGTGGTCGGCAGTCACGGGCGCGGCGCGCTGCGACGTGCGCTGCTGGGCTCGGTCAGCCACACCGTCGCGTTCCACGCCGCGTGCCCGGTCGCGATCGTTCGCCCGGACACGGAGGAGTGATCCAGACCAGACACTCCACTATGGACTGGCCTGGTGGAGGGATTCGGGCAGACCTGATGCCCGGCAGTCCTGTGGTGATCGCCGGAGAACCGGCGGCGTGTGACGTGAAGCACGTCTCGTCCTGAATCTGCTCCGCGCTCGGCGCCGTCTGGCCGGGCATGGAGACTGAGCGAGCGCCGCACCGGATGGGGGCGGCTGAGTGGGTGGTGCACCGGATCCGGGTTGTCACCGGTGCTCCGCTCCGGCGGACAGCGGCGATCTCCGGAGTTCTGGTCGTGGTGCTGCTGTGCCTGCTGGACCTCGCGTACCGGAGCCGTTTCGGCGATCTGCACAGCTTCTGCCAAGGCGTCATCGCGTGGTGGCACGGTCAGGATCCTTACGGGCAACTGCCTGCCACCTACGCGGGCGGCACACCGGGATTCATCTATCCGCCGTTCGCGTTGCTTCCGCTGTCGGTGTTCGCGGCGCTGCCGTTCCCGGCCGCCGCGGTGCTGTCGGTGCTGATTTCCTGTGCCTGTCTGGGTGTCACGTGCTTCGCCGTGTTGCGCGGGGTCTGGCCGCGGGGAGGCGTTCGCGGTTGCCTGCACGTCACCGTGCTGGTGATGCCGTTGTTGCTGGTGCTGGAACCGGTTCGCAACACCGTCGGGCACGGGCAGGTGAACCTCTGGCTGATGGCTCTGGTCGCGGCCGACTGTCTCGTGGAACGGCCGAAGTGGCCGCGTGGCACGCTGATCGGGATCGCGGCGGCCATCAAGATCACCCCAGCTGCTTTCGTGCTGTTCCTGGTGGCGCGGAAAGACTTCCGGGCCGCGGTCGTGGCCGCGGTGACCGCCGCGCTCAGCACCGGCGCCACGTTCGCGCTGATGCCTGTCGAGTCGGACCGGTTCTGGTGCGGCGGAGTGCTCGCCGGGCCTGTCGGCATCGTCAACCGGGACAACCAGTCCATCGCCGCCGGCCTGCACCGGCTCGGCCTGGCGGGCAGCTGGCACACTGCGGCATGGCTGGCACTGGCGGGGCTGGTCCTGATGATTTCGGTGGTGATCATGCGCCGGGTCGGGACCGAGGCCGCGATGGTCACCAACGGGTTCGCGGCGCTGTTGATCTCACCACTGTCCTGGACCGCGCACTGGGTATGGGTTGCGCCCGCTTTGGTGGTGTACGCCGCCACTGTCCTGCCCGCGAGCGCCGGACGTCCGACGCGGGTACGCGACCGCAGCTGCTATGTCCTCATCGCGGTCACGGTGTTTCTCATGGTTGGCCCACAGGTGGTGACGCCCGCTGAAGGCCCATGGGCGGGATGGCAGTACCTGCTGGTCAACGCGTATCCGCTGGCGGCTCTTGGCCTGCTCGTCGTAGGCGCGGTCCAGCTCCGGGTTCGCCGCTGGGTGATGGTGGGGACAGTCCTGGGAACGGTGGCACCGGTCGATCATCGCCACGGTGATCCGACGGTGGCGCACACTGTCTTGTGTGGACGTTCGTCCCCATTCTGCGTGCGCATCCGGTCGCATGGGGTCACAGCGGTTGCGCGGCGAACGCTAGCCTGCACTTCATGGCAGACACTCGTCCTGGGGGCCGCACGGCCCGTACGCGCGCCGCGGTGCACAACGCGGTGCGTGAGTTGTTCGCCGAGGGGCGCGACCAGCCGTCGGTGCGGGAAGTGTCCGAGCGGTCCGGTGTGCACGAGGTGACGATCTACCGGCGGTGGGGGAGGATCGAGTCGCTGGTCCTCGATGTCGCGGTCACGCAGCTCAACGAGGAGGCGCCGTTCCCCGACAGCGGTGACCTGCGCCGGGACCTGCTCGACTGGGCGCACGCGGTGGCCGGGCAGGTGAAGACGCGTGAGGGGTTCGCGCTGTTCCGCGCGCTCGCCGCGGCCACGTCCCCGCTCGGTGGTGACCAGAGCGGTGCGCTGGCCGCCGATGCCGCTCGTTACCTGCGGCAGCGCACCGCTCAGATGCGGCTGGCGCTGGACAGGTTCGCCGCCGCGAGCGGCAAGCTGGTGTCGGTCGCGCACATCCTCGACGTCGTGCTCGCGCCCATCTACCTGCGGGCGATCTTCGGCTACGAGCCGCCCGACACCGAACTGGAGGCGCTGGTCGACCGGGCGTTGGCCACAGCCTGACATCCTTAGTGCAAGAACTCTTGCATTAGAGGCGTCCATCTCGCGCGCCACGGACCTGCTCGAAGTACAGCGGCGGCACGATCACGCTGCCGAACAGCGCGCCACCGGTGAAGAACACCGCCACGCTTGCCGCGGGGTAGACGCGATCGGCGAACAGGCTCAGGCTCAGGACGGGGTTCTTCTTGCCGAGACTGGTGACCACGTACGCGAGCGGGGCGGCGGGCGCCGAGGGCCAGCGTGACGATCACCTCGGCGGCGTGCAGTCCACCCGGTCCGGACGCCTGGATGATGCCGTAGCTGAGCACCGACAGCCCGCCGGTCGCAGGCCCGATCGCGGGCGCGACGACGACGGCGAGGTCCGCGATGCTCATCACGCGGCCGAGTCGCCGCGGACCGGCGATCTGGCCGATCACCGCCTGCCCGGCGGGCCCGAGGAAGCCGCCTGCGAGGCCCTGTAGCACCCGCATGACGACCAGGGCCGGGAGGTCCGGCGCGACGGCGCACAGGACCGAGGTGACGGTGAAGGCGACCAGCGAGGCCAGCCAGAGCCGCCCGGTGCCCATGCGGCGCCCTAGCCACGCCGAGATCGGCAGGGCCGCGCCGAGCGCGAGCAGGTAGCCGCTGGCGACCCACTGCACGGACGTCAGCGGCGCGCCGAGGGTCTGGCTGATGGTGTCGAGACCGATGTCGACCAGTGAGGAGTCGAGCGCGCCCATGAACGCGCCGAAGACGACGACCCACGTCACGGTCCGGACGTGCCGGACCGCAGCGACCTGGTCAAGGTGCTCGACCGGGTCGAGCGGGCGGGCTGGATCCTGCGGACCCGAGACACCGTCGACCGCCACCGCCACGTCCTCGTGCTCACCGACGAGGCACGCGCGGCGATCGACAAGACCGAACGGGTGTCCCGCGCAATCACCGACGACGTGCCCGCCGGTTTGAGCGAGCCCGAACGTCGGACGCTGCACCGGTCGCTGCTCAAAGCGTTCGGGAAACCCGGGGACTGATGCCCTGAGGGCAACCAGTCCGAGCAGCCGCGGCAGGAGACACCACATCAGCGACCGTCTGCACGGCACCGTCTAGGCCGTTGCCCGAACATGCCCCAACTGGTCGAGAACGGTCAGCCCCCTCCGCCGGGCGACGCTCAGGACGACCAGGCACACTCCCGGCCAGGAGAAAACCGCAAGACTGGTCCGCTCGAATACCCACGAGCGAACAGGGGAGTGATTCATGCGCGTGCCGGTCCTCGTGCTGGCGTTGGTGGCAGTCCTGGTCGCGGGCTGCGACGAGGAGCCCAAGCAGGTGTCGGGCCCGTCCAGGGAGTCCACGGGCGACCCGGCGACGGCCGCGCGCTACGCACCCCTGGTCTTCCTGGCCGACGGCGAGAAGAACCTGCCGATGGACGCCACCCGCTACATCGAGAAGGCGTCGCTGTGGTTCCTGCACGGCGACGACTGCGATGACCACGAAGTCGCCGGCCGGGTCGATGCGGCTCGCCTGAACGAGAAGGCCGCCGACGGGTACGCGCACGAACAGGACGACTGCGCGGGAAACGGCACCAAGGACGTGAAGGTGACCGAGCCCGCCGCCGAGGGAACCGGGTTCTTCCTCAAAGCGGGCCAGGGCACGCGGCCCGGTGACGGGCCCGGCGCGCCGGTGTACTGGGAGTTCCACAAGGACGACAAGACCTCGCAGGTCGCGTACGTCTACTGGTTCTTCTACGGCTACAACGACCTCGACCGTGGCAACAAGCACGAGGGCGACTGGGAACGCGTCGCGGTCCCGATGAAGGACGGCAAACCGGACGGCGTCGTGTTCTACAAACACGGTGGCCTGCCGTGCAAGGTGCCGTGGGAGGGCAAGCTGGGCAAGAGCGGCGACCACCCGCACGTCTACGCCGCGAAAGGTTCCCACGGGTCCTATCCGGACTCGGGCAACACCTACATCGTGCCCGCCTCAGTGGACTCCCGGTCGGCCGGGACGCAGTGGAACACGTGGGAGAACGCCCGCGCCCTGCCGCGGCAGCCGTGGTGGGGCTACCGCGGCTGGTGGGGCAAGGAAAGCTGGGTCCCCGTGCCCGGCTTCGACCGGATCCCCGGTCCCGGCCCGAACCGGGTGATCAACAACGTGTTCATCGCCAAGTCGTGCGACGACGCCGAGGAACCGGTGGCCACGGAACTGTCCGCCGACTTCGAGGGGGAGTGGGAGACGGAGAAACCCGCGACCCAGCGGCCACGGGTCACGCCGTACCACATCCGGCTCAGCCTCGGCAGGCAGCAGAGCACCGTCCACTACCG
Source organism: Kibdelosporangium phytohabitans (assembly GCF_001302585.1). GTDB lineage: Bacteria > Actinomycetota > Actinomycetes > Mycobacteriales > Pseudonocardiaceae > Kibdelosporangium > Kibdelosporangium phytohabitans. Next base: position 5,719,815 of record NZ_CP012752.1, read on the forward strand.
CACGACCTGGGACCAGCCGGACCCGAAGCTCGACTGCGCGGGCACGTGGACGGTCACCGGCTCGACCAGGCACCTGGCGGCGATGCACGAGAAGATCGAGTCCACCAAGGCGGGCAGGTGCGTGCCGGAGGGGAACCTCTCGCTCGAACTGGTCGACGGCAAGCTGCGGGTCACCTACACCGGCGACAACGTGGCGATGGCGGCGACCTTGGTCAAACGGGCCAAGACCGATGCCCCGCCCGGCACGTCACCCCGTGCCGCGTCCGGCAACACGACCGAGGCCGCGTTGGCGCGGTTCGAGGAGTACCTGCACGCGGTCGGCAACGAGAACCTCGACGTGGTCTGCGACATCGCCGGGCCGGGCGCGAAGAAGGCCGAGCAGGAGGGCTTCGGGCCGTGCCGCAAGACCATGCCGGTCATGTTCCGGATGATCTCGGCCACCCAGAAGCAGGCACTGAGAACGGCCACAGTGGACACCAAGCAGGTGACCGCCAAGCCGGGTGAGGTCAAGGTGCCCGCCAAGGCGATCAAGGCGGGCACCGTCAAGTTCACCTCGTCCGACCTGGGCGACCGCACGATCACGTTCCAGAACGGACAGTGGTACGTCACCGACTGACGCTCAGCGCTGCCCGGTGGTCCGTTCGATCAGTTCGCGGGCCAGGTCCAGGCGGACACCGTCGGGGTTGGTCAGGCCTTTGCCCTCGTACCATTCCGCGGTGGCCTCCGGGTGCGGGCCGCTGACCCCGACCCGGCCGTTGCCGTACGACGCCACGACGACCGCGGCGGCGCCGTTGCTGTACGTCGCCAGCACGGTGGCGTTGGCGCCGCCGGTCAGGTGGAAAGCCGGACCGTCCTGGAAGTACATGTGGCGCGGCTGGCCCTGCCAGTCCACCTTCAGCACGGTGTCGCGATCGTCGGGCACCTCGGAGCCCGGCGAGCCCGCGTACCCGTCGGTGTCGCCGGGCAGCAGGCCGAAGCCCGGGTTGTGCCCGGCGAGGTAGCCGCCGAAACACAACCCCAGGTAGCTGCCGCCGCCCCGGATCCAGTCGCGGATCATGTCGGCGGAGCCGCGCAGGTCGCGCCAGGTCCGCTGCAGGTCGTCACCGCCGGGCTGGACGTACAACGTCGCCTTGGCCAGCAAGCCGGCGGTCAGGGCGGTCCCGGTCCCGGGGCCGACGAACTTGACCTCGAACGGCCGCGGCGCGGTGCGCAGCACCTCGGCGATCGTGGGCGCGCAGTCATGGGCGGCGTTCGCGGCACTGCCGCACGTCGTGATCTCCCGTCGAGGCGGCCGGGACAACCGCGTCGACGAACTGCTGAAAGCCCGCAACCTCAGCGGGAACATCGCTTTCACCGTACCGGCACTGGCGTTGGCGCTGCGGATCGTGGCCGCGCACAACCTGATCACGGTCGCTCCCCGGCTGCTCACCGAGCACGCGCTCCCGCCCGCACTGCGCAGTTACCCGATGCCGGGCCCCACGCCTGCGATTGCCGCGGTCCTGTCGTGGCACGCCCGGCACGACCGCGACGCCGCACACCGCTGGCTGCGCACGCTGATCGTGCACGCCCTCGGCGCGATCACCCAGGACAACGATCACTGGTCAAGGGGCGAGCTTGAGCAACAGGCCGCTCAACTCGGTGGGCATGGTGATCATGCAGTCGTGGCCGGTCGGCAACTCCCACACCTGGGACGGGCAACCGTTGGGCTGGACCGCGGGGACGGGCCGCCGGGTGATGCCGTCCGGGGTGGCGCCGACGCAGTGGATGTGTGTGCGCGGGATCGCGTTCACGGCCGGGTTGTCCAGCCGGACCGGTTGCTGGAGGCAGCGCACCGGCCCATCGGAGATCATCGTGCGCAACCAGGCGATGTCCGCCGGGTCGGTCACCCCGAACAGGCCGAGTGGCGGTGGCTGCTGCGGGAGCGGCGGGACGCGCCAGCCGTCGCCGGAACGCGCGGCGAGGTCGATCAGGCTCTGGGTGACGGGTTGCACGTCGACCGCGGTTTCCCCGTCGGCCGGGACCATCGCGTCCAGGTAGACCAGGTGCTCGACCCGGTCCGGGACGCGGTTGGCCGCGGACGAGATCACCAGCCCCGCGTAGCTGTGACCCACCAGGATCACGTCGGTGTGGTCGCCGATCGCCGTGACCACGTCGTCCACGTGTGTGTCGAGCCCGACGTCCGGGCCGAGCAGGTGCGCCTTGTCGCCATAGCCGGTCAGTGACGGCGTGAGCACCCGGTGCCCGGCCGGCTCCAGCAACGGGACCACCCGCTCCCAGCACCGTCCACTGTGCCAAGCCCCGTGTACCAGCAGAAAAGTAGACATGGTCGGAACGACCTCCTTCACCGCGAACCGCGGTTACTATTGGTGCCATGGTTCTCTTCAGGAACCACGACCAGGGTGGCCGCTCGAACCGCCTCGGGCAATAAGGCACATTCCGGTGCCCCGGTTCCCCGGAGGTGACCATGAGCCAGGACGACGCGTGCCGGGCCCGCGTGGTGCTCGGGATCGTGGGGGACAAGTGGTCGCTGCTGGTCGTGCGCAACCTCCGGTCGGGGCCACGCCGCTTCACCGAACTCAAACGGGAGATCGACGGGATCAGCCAGCGGATGCTCACCGTCACCCTGCGCGGTCTCGAGCGCGACGGGATACTGACCCGCACTGTCCACAACGTCATGCCGCCGCACGTCAGCTACGAGCTCACGCCGATGGGCGAGACCCTCCGCGCGGCCACCGCGCCCCTGCTGGCGTGGAGCCTCGAACACCTGGAACGCATCGACGTCGCCCGCGCCGAGTACGACGCACGCGGCGAATCCGGCGACGCAGGCGGGTCGTCCCCGCGATGATCGCAGGCGTGGACGAGATCGAAGCCGCCGCCGTGGCCCGGAGCCTCGCCGTCAGCCTATGCCGACCACCCGCGCCCACGCCGGCGGCAGGACCGGCTCGTAGTCGGGATCGTTCTCGTCCGGCGAAGCGGACGGCCGTGGGAACAGGCCCACGACCGTCCGGCAGGACGGCTTCGCGTCCGGCCAAGGTGTGTGGCCGTCGGTCAGCGCGACGATGACATCGGGACGGTGGCTGCCGCGCACGGCCTTGACGAAGCCCGCGCGCAGGTCCGTGCCGCCGCCGCCCACCAGCGGGATCCCCTCGGCACGGCACAGCGGCTGGGTCACGTGGGCGGCGGCGTCGCAGGACAGCACCGAGACGAGGTCACGCCGTCCGCCCGTGGTGCGGACGATCGCGGCGATCTCGAGGATCGCGCTGCCCAGTTCGGCGTCGCTCACCGACGCGGAGGTGTCGACGATCACGAAGACCCGCGGTGGCCGTCGCCGCAGGCTCGGCATGACGACGCCGGGCAGGCTGGTCGACCGGCGTGACGGACGACCGTACGTGTAGTCCTCGCCCACTCCGGGGCTGGAGACCGCCGAACGGACCGCCGCGCCCAGCAGTTCCCGCCACGGCTGCGGCGGGTGGAACGCTTCCTCGGCCCACCGTTTCCACGCCCTCGGCACGGTGCCCGGGCTGGCGTTGATGCCCTGCGCCACGCGGAACCGGACGGTGTCCCGTTCCTCGTCGCTGAGCCCGTGCGCGCCGTCCGGCCCCAGTTCCCATTCCCGGTCCAGCCCGTCGGCGCCGCTGCCGCAGTCCAGCCAGGCGAACGCGTCCGTGCACGGCCCGAGCCGGAACTCGCGAAGGTACTCCTCCATCAGCTTCCCCTCGGACAAGCTGAGCATCGACGGTTCGACAACACCATCAGGCCGTGCCAGCCCGTCACCGAAGATGTCGTCGTTGATCTCGAGGTCCGCGGCGATGTTCATCCGCAGCCGCTCCGCCGGCCCGGTCAGCTCGTGCTTCGCCGCGAACCGGTCGCTGCGCCCGTGATGGTCGCGCAGCAGGTGGGAGACCTCGTGCACCCAGGCCCCGGCCAGTTCCTCCACCGGGGTGCGGTCCACGAACGCGGGTGAGACGTAACAGCGCCAGTGCCGGTCGACGGCCATCGTCGGCACCCGTCGTGATTCCACTGTGTGCAAAGCGAACAACGCCGTCGCCAGATACGGCCGGCTCCGCGCGGCGTGCAGCCGCGCGGCGAACAGTTTCTCCTCGTCCATGGTTGTCGTCGTCATGGGCGGGCACCTGCGCCGACTCGGTCCGCGCGCTGCGACACCGACACCGCGCCGGCCAGCTGCTCGATCGCCGCTGGGACCTGCCAGTCGTCGCGGCGCAGCGCGGCGAGCGTGGCCGCGGGCACGACGACCAGGTCCGGAGCGCCGGTTTCCAACGCCAGCACCAGCAGCGCCCACGCGGCGTTCCAGCGGGACAGTTCCGGCCGTTTGCGCACGGCCTGCACCACGCCGTCGAGCACTGTCTGGCGCAGGTCGCCGCGCTCGGGCAGGACAGCAGACGCCGGATCCGCCAGCAGCGCCTCGGGATCCGGCAGGTCCATCCGGTCGAGGCTGGCCAGCAACTCCAGGCCAGGACCGTCGCCAACAGTGCCGCGCACCAACATGGACAGCACACCACGGGAAGTGCCCGCCGCGGTGGCGAAAGCGATCAGCCGCAGAGCCATGTCCCAGCTGCGGGGCGAGGGCCACGCGCCGCCACGGCGTGCTTCGCTGCTCGGCAATTGGTGCACGAGCCGTGGACGCGCGGTCAGGAGTCCGCACACCGCCCGGCGCGCGAACGCCACGGCGTCGGGCAGCCGGTGCGGATCCAGTCGTGGCAGCGCCGCCTTCGGCCAGGTCCCGCCCAGCCCGCGCACCACGACCTCGTGATCGTAGGTCCACTGTAGATGGACGAACCGGTTGGCCAGCGGTGGGCTCAGCTCCCACCCGTCGGCGGCGGAGGACCGTGGATTGGCGGCGGCCACGATGCGGACACCCGGTGGCAGCCGCAGGGCGCCGACCCGGCGTTCGAGCACGACGCGCAGCAGCGCGGCCTGGACAGCCGGTGGCGCGGTGGACAGCTCGTCCAGGAACAGCAGCCCGTGGCCGGCCCGGACCAGGCGCACGGCCCAGTCGGGCGGAGCCATCGGAACGCCTTGTGTCGCAGGATCATCGCCGACCACCGGCAGGCCGGAGAAGTCGGAGGGTTCGTGCACGCTGGCGATCACCGTGGTCAGCGGCAACGCCAGAGCGCCGGCGAGCTGGTTGAGGGCGGCGGTCTTGCCGATTCCCGGCTCGCCCCAGAGCAGCACCGGCAGGTCGGCGGACACGGCCAGTGTCAAGGCCTCCAACTGGCTGTCGGCTCGTTGTTCGGTGGTCGTGTCGTGCAGCAGGGCGAGCAGATCGGCGGCAACGTCCAGCGGCGGAGCGGTTTCGAATGCGGATTTCGTGGCAGAGGGCATGGTTCGATCACCTTTTGGTCGAGTTGGGGCCGTGCGTCGGCCAGTGCGGAACGAAGTGAGGCTGGGGGTTCAGTACTGGGTCGCGTGGCGCGTGTGGGCGCGACGGCGGGAAACCCGGGTATGTGGTCTTGGGCCGAGCCAGACGAGTTCGGCCCGGAACATGCCGTGCGCCACCTGGTGGCGCACCGCCGTGTCCAGCGCGTCGCGCAGGGCGCCGTGGCGCAGGAGTGCGTCCGGTCCGAGCAAACCTTCCACGGCAGCGAGGGCACCGGCGGTGTCGCCGTGGTCCAGGCGGGCGCGGACGTCCACGAGATCCTCTGGATGCCGGTGTACGGCGTCGATCGCCTGCAGGCACGGCAGCGGCGTGCCGCCCAACGCGACCAGCAGCTCCTCGCGGCGGATCTCGCCGGGATCGTGGTCCAGCGGGACGAGGACGCCGTTCACCACGCCGATCCGGTGCGTGGCCCCGCGACAGTCGACGAACCGCGAGTCCGTTGACGTGTCGGGACTTCGTGACGCGGCAGCCGGCCGGTGGTCCGGCAGGAGCGCCGACGCGACAAGCGGGTGCAACCGTTCGGCGTCGATCAGTCCCGCGTGGAACAACTCCAGATCAGGCAGGACCCAAGTCGCCGCGTCAGGCAGGACGGGCGACATACGGCCACAGTCCCGCCGTGGAGCCACCGTGATGGTGGGCGTCGGCGCACCGAGGTCCAGCATCACCCGGCGCCCCTTGTCGAGCCGCACGGTGACCACGCTGTCCGCACATCCGTCCGCACGCAGCAGGAGCGCCGCCTCATCCACCCACCGGTGCACGGCCCCAGCGGCAATCTCGTCGCCGCCCGGCGGCCACTGCGCGGCCCCAGATCGTTGCCACAGCTCACCGGATCTGCGCGCGTCCCATAGATGACGGTGCAGATCGAGCCGGAAATGCCGGTCCGGCCGAGGATGCGGATGCCCGCGAGCCCCATCCCGTGGCCGGGACGAGTCCCACAGCGCGAGGCTGAGCCGCTGACCGGCGTACGCCCACGCCGGCGGCGTCCGCGCCACGAGGTGCACCGGATGGCCGGCCGGACGGTACCGGGCCAGCGAGACAGTGCAGCCCGGCCGCAACAGGCCGTCAGGCCCGATTCTCGGGAAATGCCAGCGAAGCAGGTCAGGAGCCAGGCGACGCAGATCGGCACGGACCTGTTTGGCGAACTGCCATCCATGGGCACGGCCCGCGGCGCGGAGGTCCAGGTCCACGTCGACCCGTGCGGCGGCACAGGCCCCGGCCCAATCGCCCACCGCACGGCGGGCAGTCGCGGCCTGGATCATCGACGGCGGCACGGCGAACTGGCGCACGCGCGACCAGAGAAGAAGGCGGTTGTCTCCGCTCACAGTGAAGGGGTGCATCAGCACTCACCTTTGGTGAACGGAACCCCCGATCTGAACGAGTAGGTATTCATCGCGGCAAGCGTACCAGGATCGCGGCCACCTCGGTCGCGGCCGGGTGACCGGATCAGTCGTCACGTGCCGTGACGAAACGGTGTACCGAATGCGGGCACTGTCGGTAATCGGGTCGTCCGAGTTGGTTTCGAGTGTGCGTGAACAGGTTGCACACGCGGCCAATTGACGGTTCACTCGACGGGGTCAGATTTGGCTGGGGACTGACTGGAGGTTCTGCTGCTCTCGTTCTGAGACGTCTTCTCTTCATCTTTTCTGTTCGGCCGGGCGCTGGGGTGTGCGATCCGCCGGTTGATCTGGGAGTAACGCATGTCTGTGGGCGAGTCGTTTTCCGCTGCGCTCATTCGGAACCCGATCGCGGTCGTCGGGATTTCCTGCCGGTTTCCCGGTGCGGACGGACCCGCGCGGTTTCGGCGGATGCTCGTGCGCGGGGAGCACGCGATCAGCGCGCCCCCGGACGGCCGCTGGGCCGGGGACACCGGGCTTGAGCGGCCACAAGGCGGGTTCGTCGACCACGTCGACGAGTTCGACCCCGGCTTCTTCGGGATCTCGCCGAAGGCCGCGGCCGCGATGGATCCCCAGCAGCGCCTGGCGCTGGAACTGAGCTGGGAGGCGTTCGAGGACGCGGGCATCCTGCCCGGCGGCCCGGCCGGCGTGTTCGTCGGCGCCGTCGCCGACGAGTACGGCACGCTCCTGCGTGACCGCGGCGAGGCGGGGCAGCACGATTTCACCGGCACACAGCGGGGAATCATCGCCAACCGGGTGTCCTACGTCCTTGGCCTCAGTGGCCCGAGCATGGTCGTCGACGCAGGTCAGGCGTCCTCGCTCGTCGCCGTTCACCTGGCCGCGCGGAGCTTGGCGACCGGCGAGTGCCGGGTCGCCCTGGCCGGTGGCGTGAACCTGAACCTGCTCGCGCGGACCACACGCACGATCGCCGCCTTCGGCGGGCTGTCGCCCGACGGCCGTTGCTACACCTTCGACGCGCGCGCCAACGGCTATGTGCGGGGTGAGGGCGGCGGCGTCGTGGTCCTCAAACCGTTGGCGGACGCGATCGAGGACGGCGACCGCATCTACGGCGTCATCGCGGGCAGCGCGGTGAACAACGACGGCGGCGGACCAGGTCTCACCGCGCCGGACCAAAGCGCACAGGAAGCCGTGCTGCGCGCGGCTTATGACGCGGCTGGTGTCGCGCCTGGTCAGGTGGACTACGTCGAACTGCACGGAACCGGGACACCCACAGGCGACCCGGTGGAAGCCGCCGCGCTGGGTGCCGTGCTCGGCCGTGGCCGCGCCGCCCCGCTGCCGGTCGGCTCGGTCAAGACGAACATCGGCCACCTCGAAGGCGCTGCGGGGATAGCCGGGCTGATCAAGGCGCTGCTGATGGTCCGGTATCGCGAACTGGTGCCGAGCCTGAACTTCGACGTGATGAATCCGCACATTCCACTTGACGAACTGAATCTGGTCGTTCAACGACATGACGAAGTACTGGCGCGTTCCTTGGTCGCCGGAGTCAGTTCATTCGGAATGGGTGGGACAAACTGCCACGTCGTCGTCACCGGCCCGCCGCGGGAGCGGCCGTCGAGCGTACGTGAAATACCCTCGGTCCTGCCGTGGGTTCTGTCGGCGCGAACACCGGAAGCGCTCCGGGAGGTGGCGGCCCGGCTCTTGCGCGCCGATGCGAATCCGCTCGACTTGACATACTCCCTCATTACTCACCGTATTCGCTTTTCGCGTCGGGCGGTGGTTCTGGGTGATCGACAGACCGTGATCGCCGGGCTCGCCGCCTTGGCGGACGGCCGCTCGGCGCCCGGCGTGGTGACGTCCGAAGTCGCTGACATACCCGCGGATGTCAGCGACGAGCTCAAGCGCATGGCCGAGGCCGAGGTGCGCGGCGAGGCGGTGGACTGGTCGCCGGTGGTGCGCGGCGGTGTGCGGGCGGACCTGCCGACGTATCCGTTCCAACGCAAGCGCTACTGGGTCGACGATCCCGCCCCGGTGGCCGACCGGCCCGCGGACCGGCGCGACCTCGTCGGCTTCGTGCGCACGCACACCGCGAGCGTGCTCGGGTACGCCGACCCAACCGAGGTCGACCCGGCGCTGACGTTCAAAGAACTCGGCGCCGACTCCTACCTCACGGTGAAGCTGCAGGACAACCTGGAGACGGAACTGGCCGTCGACTTGCCGGTCAAGGTCCTGTACGACCACCCGACGCCCAAGGACCTCGCCGCCCACCTCGCCGGTCTGCGCGGCACCGCACCGGACGCGCCGCAGCGGGCCGAGGTGCGGGAGCACGAACCGATCGCCATCGTCGGGATGAGCTGCCGGCTGCCGGGTGGCGTGTCCACACCGGAACACCTGTGGCAGTTGCTGGCAGACGGGGTCGACGCGATCTCGGAGTTCCCCGCCGACCGCGGCTGGGACACCGACGGCGGGTCAGGCGGGTTCCTGCACGACGCGGCCATGTTCGACGCCGGCTTCTTCGGCATCTCCCCGCGTGAGGCGCTGGCGATGGATCCGCAGCAACGGCTGCTGCTGGAAACGTCGTGGGAGGCACTGGAACGTGCCGGGGTGGTGCCGGAGTCGTTGCGTGGCACCAGGACAGGCGTTTTCGTCGGAGCGATGGCACAGGACTACGGCCCGCGCCTGCACGAGGTCACCGGAGAGTCCCAGGGGTACGCGCTGACGGGCAACTCGGTCAGCGTGGCCTCCGGCCGCGTCGCCTACCTGCTCGGGTTGGACGGCCCGGCGGTCACGGTGGACACGGCGTGCTCGTCGTCGCTGGTGGCGTTGCACTGGGCGGTCCGGGCGCTGCGCTCCGGTGAGTGCTCGCTCGCGCTGGCCGGGGGCGCGGCGGTGATGGCCAATCCCGGGATGTTCGTCGAGTTCGCCAGGCAGAGCGGGCTCGCGCCGGACGGCCGCTGCAAGTCGTTCGCCGCCGGTGCCGACGGCACGAGCTGGGCCGAAGGCGCGGGAATGCTCGTACTGGAACGGTTGTCCGACGCTCAGCGCGCCGGGCACGAAGTGCTGGCGGTGATCCGCGGTTCGGCGGTCAACTCCGACGGCGCGTCCAACGGCCTGACCGCGCCGAGCGGTCAGGCGCAGCAACGCGTGATCCGGCTCGCGCTGGCCGACTCCGGCCTCGAACCGGCTGATGTGGACGCTGTCGAGGCGCACGGCACCGGCACCAGGCTCGGTGACCCGATCGAAGCCGGGGCGTTGCTCGCGACGTACGGGCAAGGCCGCGCGTTCCCGTTGTTGCTGGGCTCGGTGAAGTCGAACCTGGGCCACACCCAGGCGGCAGCGGGCGTGACCGGTGTGCTCAAGGTGGTGCTGGCGCTGCGGCACGCCGAGCTGCCGCGAACCTTGCACGCCGACCGGCCGTCACCGCACGTGGACTGGTCGTCCGGCGCGTTGTCCCTGGTGACCGAGCCCAGTCCGTGGCCGCGGACCGGTCGTCCCCGGCGCGCCGCGGTGTCCTCGTTCGGGATCAGCGGGACGAACGCGCACCTCGTCCTCGAACAAGCCCCGCAACAGCAGGACACATCGGCTGAAAGGGGCCCGGCGCCGTGGATCCTGTCGGCGAGATCCGTGGAAGCGTTGCGCGCCAAGGCCGCGGACCTGGCCACCCTGGACCGGGCCGACACCCGCGATGTCGCGTACTCGCTCGTGACGACCAGGTCCGCGTTGCCCTACCGCGCGGTGGCGGCGGGGCCGGACGAGTTGCGCCGGCTCGCGGACGGCGGCGGCGAGATCGTCTCCGCGGGAGACCCGGGAGACCCGGTGTTCGTGTTCCCCGGGCAGGGCACGCAGTGGGTGGGGATGGCGCTCGCCCTGGCCGGGCAGGCACCGGTGTTCCAGGCACGGCTGGCGGCGTGCGCGGCGGCGCTGAGCGAGTTCGTGGACTGGGAGCTGACCGAGGCACTGGCCGACGAGGCGCTGCTGTCCCGTGTGGACGTGGTGCAGCCCGCGTTGTGGGCTGTGATGGTGTCGTTGGCGGCGTTGTGGGAGTCCTGTGGCGTGCGGCCGTCTGCCGTGATCGGGCATTCCCAAGGGGAAATCGCGGCTGCTGTGGTCGCCGGGGCGTTGTCGCTGGCGGATGGCGCACGCGTGGTCGCGCTCCGCGCGCAGGCACTGGCCGACCTGCCGGGCGACGGCGGAATGGTCGCCGTCGCGGCGAATGTGGACCAGGTCCGTGCCCGGCTCGACGGACGGCTGTCGATCGCCGCCGTGAACGGGCCGTCGGCCACTGTCGTGTCCGGTGACCGGGAGGCGCTGGCCGCTCTGGTGGAGGCCGATCCGGACCGGGCGCGGTGGATCCCGGTGGACTACGCCTCGCACTCGGCGCACGTCGAACCGATCCGGCAGCGGCTGCTCGACGCACTGGCCCCGGTCACCGCGCGGGCCGGGCGTGTGCCGTTCTACTCGACGCTGCGCGGAGCGCGAATCGACACCAACGAACTCGATGCCACGTACTGGTACGACAACCTCCGGCACACCGTGGTGTTCGAACAGACCAGCCGCACGCTGATGGCCGACGGGCACAAGCTGTTCATCGAGATGAGCCCGCACCCGGTGCTCACAGGCGGGCTCACGGATCTCGGGGCGGCCACCGCCGGATCGCTGCACCGCGACGACGGCGGCCTGGACAGGTTCCTGCTGTCGGTCGGACAGGCCTACGCGCACGGCGCCAGCCCGGACTGGGAGGCGGTGTTCCCCGGCGCCCGGCGCGTGCCGTTGCCGACGTATCCGTTCCAGCGTAAGCACTTCTGGCTCACCACTGCCGGTGACCGCAGCGTGACCGCTGTCGAGCGGCTGCGGCATTCGGTCACCTGGGAGGCGCTGCCGCGACCCGAGCAGGCGGTGTTGACGGGCCGCTGGCTGCTCATCGGTCCCGACGATGAGCTCACCGCGAGCTGCGCTGCCGCGCTCACCGCCCATGGCGCGGAGGTGGTACGTGACCGCGGCGGCTCGCTCGACGGTGTCGTGTCACTGCTCGGCACCGCGGAGGACACGCTTGACCTGCTGCGATCTGTCGACGCGCCCATGTGGTGCGTGACGCGCGGCGCGGTGTCCACGGGCACGGCCGACCCGGTGCGCGCACCGGCCCAGGCCATGGTGTGGGGTTTCGGGCGTGCTGTGGCGTTGGAACGCCCGGACCGCTGGGGCGGATTGGTCGACCTGCCGGGCGAGTTCACCCCTGCCGCCGGGGCGTTGCTCGCCGCGGTCCTGTCCGGCGCGACCGGCGAGGACCAAGTGGCGATCCGCGACGACCGGTTGCTGGGCCGCCGCCTGACACCAGGAGCGCCTGTCGTCCAGGACGGGCCGGAATGGCGGCCTCGGGGCACAGTGCTGGTGACCGGTGGAACCGGTGCGCTCGGGGTGCACGTGTCACGCTGGTTGGCGCGTCGCGGTGCCCGGCACCTGGTCCTGACCAGCCGCAGCGGCCCGGCCGCGCCCGGGGCCGACGACCTGGTCACGGAACTGGCCGAGCGGGGAACCCGCGTCACGGTCGTCGCGTGTGACATCGCCGATCGCGAGTCGCTGGCCGCCTTGCTCGACGAACACCCCGTCGACGCCGTGGTGCACGCCGCCGGTGTCCTGGCGGAGAGGGAAACCGCCGAGCTGACACCCGCCGAACTGGCGACCGTCCTGAGTGCCAAGGCGACAGGCGCGTCCCTGCTGCACGAACTCACCGCGGACCGGCCGTTGTCGGCGTTCGTGCTGTTCTCGTCCGGGTCCGGCATCTGGGGTGCGGCGCGGCAGGCCGCCTACGGCGCCGCCAACGCCTACTTGGACGCGCTGGCCGAGTACCGCCGAGGTCTCGGCCTTCCCGCCACCTCGGTGGCGTGGGGTGCGTGGGCGGGCAAAGGAATGGCCGCCGAGCAGGACTGGGAAGCGATCGGCATGACGCCCATGCGGGCACCGGCCGCGCTGGCGCAGCTGGGCTGGGCGTTGCGCACCGGGCAGAGCAGTCTCGTGGTGGCGGACATCGACCGGGACAGGTTCGGCGCGGTGCTCGGCGTTGCTCGCCGGACGTCCTTGCTGGGCAGGGCGACCGGAGTTCGGCCGCAGCGGTCCGATGTGGACTTCCTCGCCCTCGTCCGGGCCGAGGCCGCCGCGGTGCTCGGGCACGACGACGCCGCCGCGGTCGAACCGGACCGTGGCTTCCGCGACCAGGGGTTCGAGTCGCTGACCTCGGTCGAACTGCGCAACCGGCTCGCGGCGGCGACGGGCGCCGTTCTGCCGACGACGGTCCTGTTCGACTACCCGACACCGCGGCTGCTGGCCAGGCGCCTGCGGGGCGACGGTGGGCGTGTCGCCACGGTCGCGCGGACGAACCCGGTGGACGAGCCGGTCGCGATCATCGCGATGAGCTGCCGCCTGCCCGGCGGCGTGCGGACACCCGACGACCTGTGGCGAATCGTCGCCGACGAGGTCGACGCGCTGGGCGAGTTCCCGGCCGACCGCGGCTGGGACCTGCGCTCGTTGCGGCGCGACAGCGTCACCCGGTACGGCGGATTCCTCTACGACGCCGGTGATTTCGACCCGGCTTTCTTCGACATCTCGCCCCGCGAGGCGACCGCGATGGACCCGCAGCAGCGGGTGACGCTCGAGGTCGCGTGGGAGGCGTTCGAACGGGCGGGCATCGACGCCGAGTCGTTGCGCGGCACCCGGACAGGCGTGTTCATGGGTGCGATGACCCAGGACTACGGCCCCAGGTTGCACGAGGCGGACGCCCTCGGCGGGCATGTGCTGACCGGCAACACCGGCAGTGTCGTGTCCGGTCGAGTGTCCTATGTGTTCGGGCTGTCCGGTCCATCGCTCACTGTGGACACCGGGTGTTCGTCGTCGCTGGTGGCGTTGCACTTGGCGGCGCAGGCGCTGCGCGGTGGCGAGTGCTCGCTCGCTCTGGCGGGCGGTGTGACGGTGATGTCCGAGCCTGGCGTGTTCCTGGAGTTCTCCCGGCAGAACGGCTTGTCCCCGGATGGCCGCTGCAAGTCGTTCGCGGGTGCGGCGGACGGCACCGGCTGGTCGGAGGGCGCGGTGACGCTGGTGCTGGAGCGTCTGTCCGACGCGCGGCGCAACGGCCATGAAGTGCTGGCCGTCATCCGTGGTTCAGCGGTGAACTCCGACGGCGCGTCGAACGGCCTGACCGCGCCCAACGGGCTGGCGCAACAGCGTGTCATCGAGGACGCGTTGGCCTCGGCGGGTCTGCGGCCCGGTGACGTGGACGCCGTCGAAGGGCACGGCACCGGCACTGTGCTGGGTGACCCGATCGAAGCCGGTGCGCTGCTGGCAACCTACGGCAGGGACCGCGCGCGGCCGTTGCTGCTGGGCTCCCTGAAGTCCAACATCGGTCACACCCAGGCCGCGTCCGGCGTCGCCGGGCTGATCAAGATGGTGCAGGCGCTGCGGCACGGCCTGCTGCCCAGGACGCTGCACGTCGACGAGCCGTCCCCGCACGTGGACTGGGAGTCCGGCGCGGTCCGGCTGCTGACCGAACCGACCGCCTGGCAGCCGGCGGAGGGGCCGCGGCGCGCCGGGGTGTCCTCGTTCGGGATCAGTGGCACCAACGCACACGTGATCATCGAGGAAGCGCCTGACGCGCCCGACATCCCGGCACCGGCTGAGCGGCCGGTGCCATGGGTGGTGTCCGCTCGTACCCCGGAAGCCCTGCGCGCTCGCGTGGATCAAGTTCTGTCTGTTGTGGACACAGTGCACCCTGTGGATCTGGCGTTCACGTTGGCCGGACGCACGTCCTTCGAGTACCGAACTGTCGTGACGGGGGACCCGGCCGCCGCAAGGTCCGAGGTGGCCGCCCAGGCCGACGCCAGGATTGTGTTCGTTTTCCCCGGTCAGGGTTCGCAGTGGCGGGGCATGGGCGTGGATCTGATGCAGCACAGTCCGGTTTTCGCGCAGCGGATGCGAGAGTGCGCCGCCGCGCTGCGCCCCTACGTGGACTGGGACCTCGTCGAGGCCTTGTCGGACAAGGCGATGCTGGCCCGGGTAGACGTGGTCCAGCCCGCGCTGTGGGCAATGATGGTGTCGCTGGCCGCGTTGTGGCAGTCGTACGGTGTCGTACCGGACGCGGTCGTGGGACACAGCCAGGGCGAGATCGCGGCGGCTGTGGTCGCGGGTGGCTTGTCCTTGGACGACGCCGCCCGTGTGGTCGCGTTGCGTTCCCGGGCGCTGATCCCGCTGGCCGGGCTCGGTGGCATGGCGGCGGTGCCGGTGGCGCCCGCGGATGTCACCGGGATGATCCGGCCGTGGGGCGATCGGCTGTCGATCGCCGCGACCAACGGCCCCGCGTCCACTGTGGTCGCCGGGGACGCCGAGGCGATCGGCGAGTTCGCCGACTCGGACGACCGGGTGCGCCGGATCCAGGTCGACTACGCGTCACACTCGGCTCATGTGGAGCGGATCCGCGACCGGCTGGCAGCCGACCTGGCTCCGGTCGACCCGGTCAGCGGTGACATCGCGTTCTATTCCGCCGTGCTCGGCGAACGCGTCGACACGTCCACACTGGACGCGGAGTACTGGTACACGAACCTGCGCGAGCCGGTCCGGTTCGACCAGGCGGTGGACGCCGCCGTGGCAGCCGGACTCTCGCTGTTCGTCGAGGTCAGCGCGCACCCGGTGCTGACGACCGCGCTGGCCGACACCGAAGCGGCCACGGTCGGGACCCTGCGCCGCGGCGAGGGCGGACTGGAGCATTTCCTCCGCTCGGCCGGGCAGGCCTACTGCCACGGCGCACCCGTGGACTTCGCACCCGCGCTTGCCGGTGGCAGGCACGTGGATCTGCCCACGTACCCGTTCCAGCGGGAAAGGTTCTGGCTCAGCCCCAGCCGCACAGGCGAACGCACGGCCGGGCACCCGTTGCTGGACGCGGTCGTCGAACTGGCCGGCCGGGACGGGCTGGTGCTCACCGGCCGCGTCGACCTCCAGCGGCAACCGTGGCTGGCCGACCACGCTGTCGGCGACACGATCCTGTTCCCCGGCACGGGAATGCTGGAACTCGCGCTGCACGCGGCCGGCCTGCTCGGCGAGTACCGGGTGGACGAACTCACCATCACCACGCCGCTCGTGCTCACGGACGCCGAGGCCGACATCCAGGTCGCGGTCGACAACCTCCGTGTCACTGTCCACTCGCGACGACCAGGCGAAGGGTGGACCGAGCACGCGACCGGTCTGCTCGCCGAGCCCGGCCAGCCAGTGCGGCCGATGACGTGGCCGCCTGACGCCGACGTCGCCGACACTGGGGATCTCTACGAGCGGCTGGCCGCCGCGGGCTACGGCTATGGGCCCGCGTTCCAAGGAGTTCGGCGTGCCTGGCGGCGCGGCGACGAGACATTCGCCGAAGTCGCGGTGCCTGCGGAGGTGGACGGATTCACGTTGCACCCAGCGTTGCTGGACGCCGCGCTGCACCCGATGGTCCTGGCGGGCGGCGTGGACCGGGTGCGCCTGCCGTTCGCGTGGAACGACATCACGCTGCACAGCAGGGCAGCGGCGCGGCTGCGAGTCCGGATCACCCAGCTGGGCAAGGACGCTGTGGCCGTACACGCGACCGACGGCCAAGGAAATCCGGTTGTCACCATCGGCAAGCTGACCTTGCGGGAAAGCACGCTGAGCACAGGTTCACTACTACGCCCGGACTGGGCGCCCGCGACAACGGCGTCAGACGACACCGATGTCGTCGTGGAACACGTTCTCGGCCCGGACGTTCCCAACGTGGTGCGGGAATGGCTGGTCAGAGCACAGGAGTGGGTGGCGAGACCAGCGGACACCCGCCTGGTCGTGGTCACCCGCACCGGCGACCTGGCGGGAGCGGGAGTCCGCGGCCTGATCAGATCCGCGCAGTCCGAACACCCCGGCCGGTTCGCCCTCGTCGAGACGGACAGCTCGGACATCCCGGCCGAGGCGTTGCGGAGTACCGAACCCGAACTCGTGGTGCGTGACGGGAAACTGTTCGTGCCACGGCTGGTGAAGGCATCCGGCGGCGAGAAGGTCACGCTGGACGGCACGGTCCTGATCACAGGTGGCACCGGCACGCTCGGCACGCTCGTCGCCCGGCATCTCGCGTCGAACCACGACGTGCGCCGCCTGGTGCTGGTGAGCCGCAGCGGCGGTACGCCACCCGGGCTGGACTGTGAGGTCGATGTCGTGGCGTGCGACGTGTCCGACCGGTCAGCCGTGGCACAGCTGCTGACGAGCATCGACGATCTCAGGGCGGTCGTGCACACAGCGGGCGTCGTCGACGACGGCGTGCTGGAGTCGTTGACCCCTCGGCAGCTCGACCGGGTGCTGCGCCCGAAGGTCGTCGCAGCGACACACCTGGACGAGCTCACCCGCGACCGCGACCTGGCCGCGTTCGTGCTGTTCTCGTCGGCCGCCGGAGTCCTGGGCACGTCGGGCCAGGCCAACTACGCCGCGGCCAACGTCTGCCTCGACGCACTGGCCGTGCGCCGCAGGTCCCACGGCCTGCCTGCGACGTCGCTCGCCTGGGGTTTCTGGGACCAGCGCACCGGGCTGACCGAACACCTCGACGACACCGACGTGCACCGCCTGGCCCGCCTCGGCCTCAGCCCGCTGTCCACGGAGGCCGGACTGGCGCTGTTCGACATGGCGCTCGGCGTGGACGAACCGGTTCTCGTCCCGCTCGGACTGGACCCCGCGCGACTGGCGACCGGTGATGTCGCACCGGCTTTGCGTTCGCTGGCGCCGAAACGGCCGATCCGCCGGACCGAACGGCGACTGGCCGACGTGCCGGAGCCCGACCGGCCGGAGGCCGCGCTGCGCCTGGTCCGCACCGAAGCCGCGGCCGTTCTCGGCCATGCCGACCCCGCACGCGTACGCGCCGGGCGGCCGTTCCGCGACCTCGGGTTCGACTCGCTCACAGCGGTGGAACTGCGCAACCGGCTGTCGGACGTGACCGGGCTGCGGCTGCCCGCGACGGTCGTGTTCGACCACCCGACTCCGGTCGAGCTGGCCGACCGGCTCGTGGCCGGGCTCAGGCCGGACGGGACGCCGCCGGTGCTGGCCGAGTTGGACCGGTTGGAGGCGAGCATGGCCGGTGAGCTGACGGCCGACGTGCGCGAAGTGGTCCTGCGGCGACTGGCTGTGCTGGTGGGCGCGCCGCAGCCCCAGGCAGCGGATCTGGCGGACGCCAGCGACGACGAACTGTTCGACATCATCCACAACGAGTTCGGGCGGGGGCTTCCGGATGGCCAATGAGGACAAGCTCCGCGATCACCTGAAGTGGGTCACCGGTGAACTGCGGGCGGCCCGTCACCAGCTGGCACGGTTGCAGGAGCGCGAACCCGTCGCCATCGTGGCGATGAGCTGCCGGTTCCCCGGTGGCGTGCGGTCCCCGGAGGACCTGTGGCGGCTGGTCGGCGACGGCCGTGACGCGATCACGGACTTCCCGGCCGACCGGGGCTGGGACATCGAGCGGATGTACGACCCGGACCCGGACCAGCGCGGCAAGACCTACGTGCGGGCAGGCGGGTTCCTGCACGACGCGGCCGACTTCGACGCCGGGTTCTTCGGCATCTCCCCGCGTGAGGCGCTGGCCACGGATCCGCAACAGCGGCTGTTGCTGGAAACGTCGTGGGAGGCGCTGGAGCGGGCCGGGATCGACCCGATGTCGGTGCGCGGCAGCGCGACCGGTGTGTTCGCCGGGATGATGTACCACGACTACGGCTCGCGGATCACCGAGATACCGGACGGCCTCGAGGGGTACGTCAGCAACGGTAGCGCGGCGGGGATGGCCTCCGGGCGCGTCGCCTACACCCTGGGGCTGCAGGGCCCGGCCGTCACCGTGGACACCGCGTGTTCGTCCGCGCTTGTCTCGGTGCACCTGGCCGTTCAGGCGTTGCGGTCCGGCGACTGCACGCTCGCGTTGGCCGGTGGTGTCACGGTCATGTCGACGCCACGGTTGTTCGTGGAGTTCAGCCGTCAGCGCGGGCTCTCTGCTGACGGCCGATGCAAGGCGTTCTCCGCTGACGCCGACGGGTTCGGGTCGTCCGAGGGTGCAGGCATGCTGTTGCTGGAACGGCTGTCGGACGCCCGGCGCAACGGACATCCGGTGCTGGCGGTCATCCGTGGATCCGCGGTCAACCAGGACGGCGCGTCCAACGGCCTGACCGCACCGAACGGGCCCGCGCAGGAACGGGTCATCCGGGCCGCGTTGGCGGACGCGCGGCTCGAACCGTCTGATGTGGACGCGGTGGAGGCGCACGGCACGGGGACCACGCTCGGCGACCCGATCGAAGCACACGCGTTGCTGGCGACCTACGGCCAGAACCGGGACCGTCCACTGTGGCTGGGCACGGTGAAGTCCAACATCGGCCACACCCAGGCGGCCGCGGGTGTCGCGGGTCTGATCAAAGCAGTGATGTCGTTACGCCACGGTGTCCTCCCGCGGACTCTGCACGTGAACGAACCGACACCGCACGTGGACTGGGACTCCGGTGCCGTGCGGCTGCTGACCGAAGACCAGCCGTGGCCGCAGACCGGGCGACCGCGCCGGGTGGGCGTCTCCTCCTTCGGGGCCAGCGGCACCAACGCCCACACCGTGATCGAGCAGGCCGCGGCCGAGGACGTGCCCGACGCGCCACCGGTGGGTGGTCCGGTCGCGTGGGTGCTGTCGGCACGAAGCGACCAGGCTCTGCGAGCCCGGGCCCAGCAGCTGATGTCCTACACGGACCGCAACCCGGTGGACGTCGCCTATTCGCTGGCTCGCGGAGCCGCGCATGACCTGCGTGCGGTCGTCGTGGCGCGGGACGCGGCCGGATTCCGTGTGGGACTGGACGCCGTCGAACAGGGCGTGGCCGCCGAGCGCGGCCGTGTCGTGTTCGTGTTCCCCGGTCAGGGTTCGCAGTGGCTGACCATGGGGTTGGAGTTGATGCGCGACAGCCCGGTGTTCGCCGGGCGGATGCGGGAATGCGCTGCGGCGCTGGCCGAGTTCGTGGACTGGGACCTGGTCGGCGTTCTGCGCGACGCGGATCAGCTGGCCCGGGTGGACGTCGTCCAACCGGCGCTGTGGGCGGTGATGGTCTCGCTGGCGGCCGTGTGGGAGTCGTTCGGTGTCGTCCCGGACGCGGTCGTGGGGCACAGCCAGGGCGAGATCGCGGCGGCTGTGGTGTCCGGCGGCTTGTCGCTGACCGACGCTGCCCGAGTCGTGGCGTTGCGGTCGAAGGCGTTGGTTGGCCTGGCCGGGCGGGGCGGGATGGCCGCGGTTTCACTGCCGTCGGCGCAGGTCGAGCAGATGATCTCGGGATGGGGCGACCGGCTGTCGATCGCCGCGGTGAACGGCCCCACCGCCACTGTGGTCGCCGGTGACGCGGACGCCATCGGCGAGTTCGTGGCGTCGGACGACCGCGTCCGCCGGATCGCGGTCGACTACGCCTCCCACTCCGCCCACGTGGACGAAATCGCCGCCGTGCTGCACACCGCACTGGCCCCGATCACCCCGCTGCCCCCGAGGATCGCGTTCTACTCCGAGGAACGCGATCCGGTGCTCGACGCGGCCTACTGGTACCGCAACCTCCGCAACACGGTCCGCTTCGACCGGGCCGTGCGGACCTTGCTCGCCGACGGGCACACCACGTTCATCGAGGTCAGCCCGCATCCGGTGCTCACCAGTGCGCTGGCCGACACCGACGCGCGGGCAACGGGGACGCTGCGGCGTGACGATGGCGGTCTCGACCGGTTGCTGGCGTCCGTGGGGGAGGCGTACACGCACGGTGCCGCCGTGGACTGGGCTCCGGTGACGGCAGGCGGGCGCTGGGTCGATCTGCCGACGTATCCCTTCCAGTACCAGCGTTTCTGGCTCGACCCGGCCGAGCGGCCGACGTCCGCGTCCACCGCGCACGCCCTGCTGGAGTCCAGCGTCGAACTGGCACGCGACGGCGGCCTGCTGCTCACCGGCAGGCTGTCGCTCCGGTCGCACCCGTGGCTGGCGGACCACGCGGTCGACGGCGTCGTCCTGGTGCCCGGAGCCGCGTTGCTCGAACTGGCCTTGCACGCCGGATCGCTCGTCGGAGCGGGCACGGTCGACGAACTGACCTTGCACCAGCCGCTCCTGGTGCCCGAGCACGGCGGGATCCGGATCCAGCTCGCTGTCGGCAGCCCGGACCGGTCCGGTCACAGGCCTGTGGTGCTGCACGCACGCCTGGACGACGAAACCGACCGGCCATGGGCCGAACACGCCTCCGGGCAACTGACCCCGCGCAGCGGCGATGCCGCGGTGCTGACCGAGTGGCCACCGGCAGGTGCCCGTGCGGTCACTGTGGACGACCTGTACGAACGGCTCGCCGACACGGGTTTCCACTACGGCCCGGCGTTCCAGGGCCTGCGAGCGGCCTGGCGTGGCGACGCCGCACTGTTCGCCGACGTGGTACTCCCGGCAGGCCTGGACGGCGATTTCGGGATCCACCCGGCGCTGTTGGACGCGACCCTGCACGCGCTGGCGCGAGAACGACAGGGCATGCTGCCGTTCTCGTGGACGAACGCCACACTGCACGCCACCGGCGCCACGGCAGTGCGCGTACGGCTGACAGTGTCCACGGATTCCGTGTCCATCCTGCTGACGGACCATACCGGCCTGCCGGTGCTGACCGCGGACCTGTTGCTGCGGCCGTTCTCCCCGGCCGCGTTGCGCGGCACGGGAACCGGTGATCTGCTGCGGATGGACTGGGCGCCCGCGGACAGCGTGACCGGCCAACCCGCCGAAGTCGTCGCGGTGAACACGCCCGAGCAAGCCCTCGCCGTGCTGCACCGCCATCTCGACACCGGCACCCGGGTGGTGCTGCGTACCCGCAGGGCGGTCGCTGTCGTCCCCGGCGAGGACGTGGACCCGGTGGCGGCGTCGGTGTGGGGCCTGGTGCGCGCCGCACAGATCGAACACCCGGGCCGGTTCGTCCTGCTCGACTCCGACGAGGACGCGACCCCGGCCGAACCCCAGGTGGCGGTCCGCGGTGGCGTCCGGTACCTGCCGAGGCTCGTGCGGGCCGAAACCAGGCCCACGGACAGGTTGACGGGCACTGTGCTGATCACGGGTGGCACCGGGACGCTGGGTTCGCTCGTGGCCAGGCACCTGGTGGCCGAGCACGGTGTCCGGCGTCTCGTGCTGGTCAGCCGCAGTGGCGGCGAGCACGACCTCGACGGCTGCGATGTCGACGTCGTCGCCTGTGACGTCTCGGACCGGGCCGCGGTCGCCGCACTGCTGGACGGCATCGACGACCTGACCGGGATCGTGCACGCGGCCGGCACGCTCGACGACGGGATGCTGGACGCGATCACGCCCGGCCGCCTGGACTCGGTGTTCGCCGCCAAAGCGGTCGCGGCTCAGCACCTGCACGAGCTGACCGTGCACCGCGACGTGAAGTTCTTCGTGCTGTTCTCATCAGCCGCTGGTGTGTTCGGTGCGGCCGGACAGGCGAACTACGCCGCCGCGAACGCGTATCTGGACGGCCTGGCGGCACATCGCCGGGCGCAGGGACTGCCCGCCACCTCGCTCGCGTGGGGCCTGTGGCACGAGACCAGCGCCCTCACCCACGGCGTCGACCGGACGCGGATGTCCCGCGCGGGCGTCGCCGCGTTGTCCACAGAGGATGGTCTTGGGCTGTTCGACGCGGCGGTCGGCGGCGCGGACGCGGCCGTGGTCGCGGTGAAGCTGGACATCTCGGCGCTGCGCGCGGCCAGTGAGGTCCCGTTCCTGTTGCGTGGACTGGTTCCCCGCAGGATACGAGAAGCGTCGGCGGACGGCCGCGCGTGGCGTGACACGCTGCTGGCGTTGCCCGCCGCGGACCGGGATCGGGCGCTGCTGGAGATGGTCCGCACCAACGCGACCGTTGTGCTCGGCCTGCCGGAAACCGACCTCGTCCCCGCGGCCCGCGCGTTCCGGGAACTGGGCGTCGACTCGTTGATGGCGGTCGAACTGCGCAACCGGCTCGGCGCGGTGACCGGTCTCCGGCTGGCCGCCGCGGTCGTGTTCGACTACCCGAACCCGCTGGCGCTGGCCGAACACCTGCGTGCCCACCTGGTCGGCGACCACGCCACCGACGAACCAGTCCAGGCCGCACGCGTGGACCACGACCCGGTGGTGATCGTCGGGATGGCCTGCCGGTACCCGGGCGGGGTCGAGTCCCCGGAGGACTTCTGGCGGCTGGTGTCCGACGGGCGGGACGTGATCGGGGACTTCCCCGCCGATCGGGGCTGGCCCGCGGTCGGCTCGGTCAGCGGGCTGGGCGGTTTCCTCGACGACGCCGACCGGTTCGACGCCGCGTTCTTCGGGATCTCCCCGCGTGAGGCGCTGGCGATGGACCCGCAGCAGCGGCTGATGCTGGAAACGTCGTGGGAGGCGCTGGAACGAGCCGGGATCGACCCGCGGTCGCTGCGCGGCACCCGGACCGGGGTGTTCGCCGGGGTGATGGCGAACAACTACGCGAACCGCCTGACGGACGTGCCGCCTGACCTGCAGGGACACGTGCTGACCGGGAACACCGGGAGCGTGGTCTCCGGCCGGGTCGCCTACAGCCTCGGCCTGCAGGGCCCGACGCTCACGGTCGACACCGCGTGTTCGTCGTCGCTGGTGGCGCTGCACCTGGCCGCGCGGGCGTTGCGCTCAGGTGAGTGCACGCTGGCGCTGGCCGGTGGCGTCACGGTGATGGCCTCGGCCGATTCGTTCGTGGTGTTCTCGCAACAGGGTGTCCTGGCAGCCGACGGCAGGTGCAAGTCGTTCGCCGACGCCGCCGACGGTGCCAGCTGGAGTGAGGGCGTGGGAGTCCTCGTGCTCGAACGCTTGTCGGACGCGCGACGCAACGGTCATCAGGTGCTCGCGGTCGTCCGAGGCTCGGCGGTGAACTCCGATGGTGCGTCCAACGGGCTGACCGCGCCGAACGGTGTGGCCCAGCAGCGGGTCATCCGGGCGGCGCTGGCCGACGCCGGTCTGCGGCCGGGCGATGTCGACGTGGTGGAAGGGCACGGGACCGGCACGGTGCTCGGCGACCCGATCGAAGCCGGTGCCGTGCTGGCGACCTACGGCCAGGACCGCGACCGGCCGGTGCTGCTGGGGTCGGTGAAGTCGAACATCGGCCACACGCAGGCGGCGTCCGGTGTGGCCGGGGTGATCAAGATGGTCCAGGCCATCCGCAACGAACGGCTGCCGCGGACCCTGCACGTGGACCGGCCGTCCACGCGGGTGGACTGGACCGGCGGGGTCGACCTGCTGACCGAAGACCGTGAGTGGCCGCTCGACGACCGGGTCCGCCGTGCCGCGGTGTCCTCGTTCGGGATCAGCGGGACGAACGCGCACGTGATCATCGAACAGCCACCGGTCACCGCAGCTGTCGCGCCGGCTGACACGGAGACAGTGCCGTGGCTGCTGTCGGCGAAGACACCGGAAGCGCTGCGCGCCGCAGCCCGGCAGCTGGCCCGGCACGGCCACACCAACGCGGCCGACGTGGCGTACACCCTGGTCAAGGGGCGTGCCCTGATGGAGCACCGCGCGGTGGCGGTCGGAACGGCCGAGCAGGTGCGCCAGGCGCTCGACGCACTCGCCGACGGGCAACCGGATCCCCGGCTGGTCACGGGCGTGGACACCCACAGCCGGACCGTGTTCGTGTTCCCCGGGCAGGGGTCGCAATGGCTGGGTATGGGGCTGGAGCTGGTCGAGGGCTGCCCGGTGTTCGCCGAACGGATGCGGGAGTGCGCGACCGCCCTGTCACCCTTCGTGGACTGGGATCTGTTCGCGGTGCTGCGGGACGCCGAAGCGCTGGCCCGCGTCGACGTCGTGCAACCGGTGCTGTGGGCGGTGATGGTGTCGCTGGCCGCGGTGTGGGAGTCATTCGGTGTCACGCCGGACGCCGTGATCGGGCACAGTCAGGGTGAGATCGCCGCGGCCGTCGTGGCGGGTGGCCTGTCTTTGGCCGATGGCGCCCGGATTGTCGCGCTGCGGTCGAAGGCACTGCTTGCTTTGGCCGGTCGGGGCGGTATGGCCGCCGTCCCGTTGCCTGTCTCGGAGGTCGTGGGACTGATCGAGCCGTGGGGCGAGCGGCTGTCGATCGCCGCGGTGAACGGTCCGTCGTCCACGGTCGTGGCCGGTGCTGACGACGCTGTCGCGCAGTTCGTCGCGTCCGATGAGCGGGTGCGGCGGATCCCGGTCGACTACGCCTCCCACACCGCGCAGGTGGAGGCCGTCAAAGCGGAACTGCTGGACGTGCTGGCCGAGGTCACGCCCACGAGCGGCACGGTCGCGTTCCATTCGACCGTCACCGGTGAACGCCTGGACACCGCCGAACTGACCGCGGAGTACTGGTACCGCAACCTCCGCGACCAGGTCCGGTTCGACGAGACCGTACGCGGCCTGAGCGCCACCTTCGTGGAGGTGTCGCCACATCCGGTGCTCGCGCTGGGGATCGGCACGTTACGCCGCGACGACGGCGGCTGGGACCGTGTCCTGGCGTCGGTGGGAGAGGCCTGTGTCCACGGGATACCGGTCAACTGGGACCGCGCGCTCAGCGGCGGCCGTCTGACGGACCTGCCGACCTACCCGTTCCAGCGCGAACGCTACTGGCTGACGCACACCCGCACGGGAGACGTCACGGCGGCTGGTCTCGGCAACGCCGGTCACCCGTTCCTCGGCGCCACGGTCGATCTCGCTGACGACGACCGGATCGTGCTCACCGGGCGGATCGACCCGGCGGCACACGACTGGATCGCCGATCACAAGATCGCGGGCAAGACCGTCCTCGCCGGAACAGCTCTGCTGGACCTCGCCCTGCACGCGGGCCGGACAACCGGCTGCGACCGTGTCGACGAGCTGACCCTGCACAGGCCGCTCGAAATAGCCGGTGACACACGCGTCCAAGTGGTCGTGGACGCCCCGGGCGAATCCGGCCGCAGGTCGTTGACGGTGTTCGCCGACACGGCAGGGGAGTGGACCACGCACGCCACCGGTGTGCTGGCACCGGCCGAGTCAGCCGCCTTCGACGTGGTGATTCCGCCTGACGCCGAGGAGATCGGCACCGACGGGCTGTACGACCGGTTCGCCGACGCGGGATTCGACTACGGGCCGCACTTCCTCGGCCTGCGACGAGTGTGGCGGCGAGGAGACGAGCTGTACGCCGAGGTGCAGCTCTCGGCACGGGGATTCCCCGTGCACCCGGCCCTGCTCGACGCGGCCTTGCACCCGCTGGGGTTCGCGGACATCACGGCGGGCTCGGTCCCGTTCTCCTGGACCGGTGTCACCCGGTTCGCGGACGCCGACGCACTGCGCGTGCGATTGAGGTCGTCCGGCACAGACACCGTCTCGATCCAGGCCGTCGACACGGATGGACGGCCGGTTTTCGAGGCTCGTTCGCTGGTCGTTCGCCCGTTGCGGTCGTCTGACGCGTTGTTCCGAGTCGAATGGCACGAGCTGGCGGCCACGACGACCACAGTGGACATCCCTGTGCTGGACGCGGATTCCGTGTTCGATGTACTGCCGGTTCTGCAGGAGCACATCGCCGACGGGACCAGGCTGGTGCTCCGTACCCGGCGTGCCGTGGCCGTCGAGCCGGGGCAGGACGTGGATCCGGCCGCGGCTGCGGTGTGGGGCCTGGTCCGTGCGGCGCAAACCGAACACCCCGGCCTTTTCGTCCTCGTGGACTCCGACGAGGAAACCGCGCTCGTCCACGATGAACCTCAAATCGCCATCCGTAACGGCGTCGCCCGCGTCCCTCGGTTGGCGCGTGCCACAGGAGCGCCACGGACGCTCAGCATCGGCACGGTGCTGGTCACGGGTGCGTCCGGCACGCTCGGTCGATTGATCACGCGGCATCTCGTTCTGGCACATGGTGTTCGTGACCTTGTGCTGGTCAGCCGCAGTGGCAGGGACGACGCCGACGAGCTTCGTGCACTGGGCGCGAGCGTGCGAGTGGTGGCGTGCGATGTGTCCGACAGGGACGCTGTCGAGACGACGCTCGCGGGCATCGACGGGCTGACCGGTGTCGTGCATCTGGCCGGTGTGCTCGCCGACGGAGTCGTGGAGTCACAGACCGCGGATCACCTGCGGACCGTGTTCGGGCCGAAGGCCGACGCGGCACGGCACCTGCACGAGCTGACCGGCGATCTGGACTTCTTCGTGTTGTTCTCGTCGGCGTCCGGGGTTCTCGGCGGTGCCGGGCAGGCCAGCTACGCGGCAGCCAACGCCTACCTCGACGGCCTCGCCCAGCACCGGCGGGCCACGGGCCTGCCCGCCACATCCCTGGCCTGGGGACTGTGGGACGAGCGCAGCGCACTGACCGCGGGGATGACCGGCACCGGACTGTCCACAGAGGAAGCACTCGGTCTGTTCGACGTGGCGCTGGGCAGCGCCGAACCCGTCCTGGTGCCCATGCGTCTGGACACAGCCGCCGTTCGTGCCGGGGGCCCGGTACCGCCGATCCTGACAGGCCTGGTGAAGCCCAAGCGGGTGGCCGCGCGACCGGCGGACCTGCTGGAGTTGGTTCGCGCGCAGGTCGCGGCCGTGCTCGGCCTCGCAGGGCCGGGCGCCGTCCAGGTCGACCGGCCGCTGCGGGAAGCCGGTTTCGACTCGTTGCTCGCGATCGACCTGCGCAACCGTCTCGGCACGGCGACCGGGCTCCAACTGCCTGCCACGACGGTGTTCGACTACCCGACGCCCGAAGCGATCGCGGACATGCTGCGCGAGCGGCTGCACGGCAGCAAGCCCGCACCCGCGCGGCCAGCGGTGGCCGCCCTGGACGGTGATCCGGTGGTCATCGTCGGGATGGGATGCCGCTACCCGGGTGGTGTCACGTCTCCCGCCGACCTGTGGCGGTTGGTACTCGACGGCGTCGACGCGGTGTCGGCGTTCCCCGGCGACCGTGGTTGGCACACCACGCAATCAGCCACCCAGCAAGGCGGATTCCTCTACGACGCGGGCCACTTCGACGCCGGGTTCTTCGACATCTCGCCGCGTGAGGCCAAGGCGATGGACCCCCAGCACCGGCTGCTGCTGGAAACCTCGTGGGAAGCGCTGGAACGAGCCGGGATCGCGCCGTCGTCGCTGCGCGGCAGCCAAACCGGTGTCTTCACCGGCGTCATGCACCACGACTACCAGGGCAACGGCAGCACAGGCAGTCTCGCGTCCGGCCGGATCGCCTACACCTACGGCCTGGAAGGACCAGCCCTCACCGTGGACACGGCGTGCTCGTCGTCGCTGGTGGCGTTGCACCTGGCGGCGCAAGCACTGCGCTCGGGTGAGTGCACGCTGGCGCTGGCCGGTGGTGTCACGGTGATGGCGGGCGCGGAGCTGTTCGTGGAGTTCACCAAGCTGGGCGGACTGTCCGCCGACGGGCGATGCAGGTCCTTCGCCGCGGGAGCGGACGGCACCGGCTGGGGCGAAGGCGCGGGTATCCTCGTCCTGGAACGGCTTTCCGACGCCCGCCGCAACGGCCACCCGGTACTGGCGGTGGTCCGCGGCACGGCCGTCAACTCCGACGGCAAGTCGAACGGCATCACCGCGCCGAACGGCCCGTCGCAGCAACGGGTGATCCGGCAGGCGCTCGCGAGCGCGGGCCTCCGAGCGTCTGATGTGGACGTCGTGGAGGGGCACGGAACGGGCACCTCGCTTGGCGACCCGATCGAAGCCCAGGCCCTGCTGGCCACCTACGGGCAGGACCGCGACCGGCCGTTGCGGCTGGGGTCGGTGAAGTCCAACATCGGCCACACCCAGGCCGCCGCCGGGATAGCCGGGGTGGTCAAGATGGTCGAGGCCATGCGGCACGGCATCGTCCCGCCGACGCTGCACGCGCACGAACCGTCCACCGAGGTCGACTGGACGGCGGGGAACGTCGAGCTGGTCACCGAGCCGGCTCCGTGGCCGAGGAGCGGTCGGCCGGGCCGGGCCGCGGTGTCGTCGTTCGGGCTCAGCGGAACCAACGCACACGTCATCCTCGAACAAGCGCCGCCGCCGCCCGAACCGACCACTGTGGAGGATCGGCTGCTGCCGTTCCCGGTGTCGGCACGCACCGAGGAAGCCTTACGTGACCAGGCACGGCGGTTGCTCGGAGCATCGGCCCGGTCCCTGGACATCGCCCGCACGCTGGCCACCCGGTCGTCGTTCGAGCACAGGGCGGTGCTTCTCGCGGCGAACGACGCGGACCTGTCCGCGCAGTTGACCGACTTGGCCAACGGGCACACGCCGTCCACCCCGCGGAGCACCACGGCGTTCTTGTTCCCCGGCCAAGGCGCGCAACGCCTGCGCATGGGACACGAACTGTACGGCCGGTTCGGCGTGTTCGCTGAGGCGTTCGACGAGGTCGATGCCCTGCTCGCGGTGAAATCGACGGTGTTCGGCGACGATCAGGACCTGCTGGACCAGACCCGGCACGCCCAGGCGGCACTGTTCGCCGTGGAGGTGGCGCTGTACCGGCTGGTGGAGTCGTTCGGGCTGCGCCCGGCGTTCCTGCTCGGGCACTCCGTCGGTGAGGTCGCCGCGGCACACGCCGCCGGGGTGCTGTCGTTGCCGGACGCGTGCGCGCTGGTCGACGCCCGTGGCCGGTTGATGCAGCAGTTGCCTGAAGGTGGGGCGATGGTCGCGATCAACGCGCCCGAGGAGGACGTCCTGGCCTCGTTCAACGGAGAAGCCGGGCGCGTTGTGGTCGCGGCTGTCAACGGACCGGCGGCCACGGTCGTGTCCGGCGACGAACAGCCAGTGCTGGACGTGGCCCGCCGGTGGACCGAACGCGGTGTCCGCACGAGGAGACTGCGGGTCAGTCACGCGTTCCATTCACCGCGGATGGACGACATGCTCGCACGGTTCGCCGCCGAGCTGTCCGGCCTGTCGTTCGCGGAAGCCCGGATGCCTGTCGTGTCCACTGTCACCGGCGAGCAGGCCGGTGCCGAGTTCAGCACTCCCGGGTACTGGGTCGATCAGGTTCGCAAGCCGGTGCGGTTCGCGGCCGGGATCCGGACGCTGCACGAGCTGGGAACGGGCTTCTTCCTGGAACTGGGTCCGGGTGGCGCGCTGGCCGCCGCCGTGCCGGCGTCCGTCGAGGGCGCGGTCGCGGCCCCGGCGCTGCCCAGGGACAAACCCGAGGTGGACAGCGTCCTGGCTGCGGTCGGCCAAGCGTATGTGCGGGGCGCGTCCGTGCACTGGGACGGAGTGTTCCACGGCACCGACGCGCAGCTGGTCGAGCTGCCGACCTATCCGTTCCAGCGCAAGCGGTACTGGGCTGGTGCGACGTCCACACAGCAACTCCCGCGGTACCGGGTGGAGTGGCAACCGGTGGCGGACCCCGCCGGCACGTGCTCCGTGCTGGCGGTCGGCCCCGCCGGGCACCCGTGGCTGTCGTCGTTCCCCGCCGTGGCGAGCCCCGCTGCCGTGGTCTGCTTCCATAGCAGCCCGGGCCAAGTCCTGGAGGTTGCCCGGCAGTACCCGGGCTGTCCACTGTGGCTCGCCACGACCGGTGACACACCGGGTGACGCGATGCTCGAAGGCCTCGGCCGGGTCATCGGGCTGGAGCACCCGGGCTCGTGGGGCGGCCTCGTCAACCTGCCCGCCGACCCGACCGGCCAGGCCGTCGCACGACTGCACGGCGTGATCGCCGACGGCCGGGAAGACGACGTAGCTGTGAGGGACTCGGGCGTTGTGGCACGGCGGTTGGTCCAGGTGACGGACGTTGTGCCGCGCAGGCGTTGGCAGCCGCGCGGAACGGTCCTGGTCACCGGCGGATCCGGCAGTCTGGCAACCCATCTCGCGCGGTGGCTGGTCGACAACGGCGCTGAGCGAGTCGTGCTGGCGAGCCGCAGTGGCCGCGTCGACCCGGACCTGTCCAGCGTCACGGGTGTGGCGTGCGATGTGGCGGACCGCGCGGCGGTGCGCGGGCTGGTGAGCTCGATCGTCAACCTGACCTCGGTGTTCCACGCGGCCGGTGTGGCGGTCACCCGGCCGGTCAGTGCACTGACCGCGGCCGAGTTCGCGGAGGAGACCGAGGCCAAGGTCCGTGGCGCGGACAACCTCGATGCCGTGCTGGACCGGCCGCTGGACGCGTTCGTGCTGTTCTCGTCGATCGCCGGAGTCTGGGGCAGCGCGGGCCAAGGTTCGTACGCCGCAGCCAACGCCTACCTCGACCGGCTCGCCGAGACCCGCCGTGCCAGGGGACTGACCGCGACCTCCATCGCGTGGGGACCGTGGACGAGCGGAATGGGCGGCGGATCGGACACGCTGCGGCGGCACGGCCTGCGCCCGATGCCGCCCGAGACCGCGCTGGCCGAACTCCAGCGGACACTCGACGCCGACCAGACGACAGTGGTCGTGGCCGACGTCGACTGGGACCGGTTCGGCTCCCTGTACACCGCTGCCCGGCCACGCCCACTCATCAGTGCGCTGTACGCGCCCCAACCGGTGGAACACGCCCCGACGGCGACAGCGTCACTGGAGCTCGTACGCGCCCACCTCGCGCGGGTGCTCGGATACGACTCGGCACACGACGTCCAGCCCGGCCGGAACTTCCACGAGCTGGGATTCGACTCGGTCACGGCGGTGGAGTTCCGCGACCAGCTCGGCAAGGCGCTCGGCCGTGACCTGCCCGCCACGCTCGTGTTCGACCACCCCACGCCCGAAGCGCTCGCGTCCTGGCTCAGCGACGGTTCGGTGCAACGCACGGACGATGTCACGGCGGCCAGTGCCGAGCCGATCGCGATCGTCGCGATGAGCTGCCGGTATCCCGGTGGGATCCGGACACCCGAACAGCTGTGGGAGTTCGTCGAGGCGTCCGGCGACGCGATCGGGGCGTTCCCCGCCGACCGCGGCTGGGACCTCGACCGGCTCTTCGACCCCGATCCGGACACGCCGGGCCGCAGCTACGTCAGGCACGGCGGGTTCCTCGACGACGCGGCCGGGTTCGACGCCGGGTTCTTCGGCATCGGGCCGCACGAGGCACTGGCGATGGACCCGCAGCAGCGGCTGCTGCTCGAAGTGTCCTGGGAGGCACTGGAACGCGCGGGCCTGGACGTGGGTTCCCTGCGAGGCAGCCGGACGGGCGTGTTCGTCGGCTGCGGCCACCAGGACTACGCCGGGGCAGCGGTGGACGCCGCACTCGAAGGGCACGTCGTCACCGGCAACTCGGCCAGCGTCGTGTCCGGGCGGCTGGCGTACACGTTCGGCCTGGAGGGGCCCGCGGTGACAGTCGACACCGCGTGTTCGTCGTCCCTGGTCGCGATCCACCTGGCCGCGCAGTCGCTGAAGTCGGGGGAGTGCTCGCTCGCTCTGGCCGCCGGGGTCACCGTCATGGCCACCCCGGACGCGTTCGTCATGTTCAGCAGGCAACGAGCGTTGGCACCGGACGGCAAGTGCAAACCGTTCGCGGCGACCGCCGACGGCACGAACTGGTCCGAAGGCGTGGGCGTGGTCGTGTTGGAGCGCCTGTCGGACGCGCAGCGCCACGGTCACACCGTCCTCGCTGTCCTGCGCGGCTCGGCCATCAACTCCGACGGCGCCAGCAACGGTCTCACCGCGCCCAGCGCCTCGGCGCAGCAACGGGTGATCCGCCAGGCGCTCGCCACCGCTGGCTTGTCCACGAAGGACATCGACGTTGTGGAGGCGCACGGGACCGGGACGGCACTGGGTGACCCGATCGAGGCCCGAGCCCTCGCCGCCACCTACGGCCAGGGACGTGACCGGCCGTTGTGGCTGGGATCGGTGAAGTCCAACATCGGCCACACCCAGGCGGCGTCCGGCGTGGCCGGGGTGATCAAGATGGTGCAGGCGATGCGGCACGAGTCGCTGCCCCGCACGTTGCACGCCGACGAACCGACCCCGCACGCCGACTGGACCACACTGCGGTTGCTCACCGAGCCCGTGCCGTGGCCACGTGCCGGCGGCGCGAGGCTCGCGGCGGTGTCGTCGTTCGGTGTCAGCGGGACGAACGCGCACGTGATCCTGGAACAGCCGCCGTTGCCGGAGCCGGAACCGGAACCAGTCGACGGGCCCGCGCTCTGGGTGTTGTCGGCCCGCAGCCGGGAAGCGCTGCGCCAGCAGGCCGACCGGTTGCGCGCCCAGGACTTCCACCCCCAGGATGTGGCGGTCACGCTGGCCACGACTCGCCGGTCCCACGAGTACCGCGCGGCGATCGCCGGCACGAGCCGGGACGAGTTCGTCTCGGGCCTCGAGGGGTTGCGAGCCGGGCGTGCGGTGAACGCGGAACGGGTCGCGTTCCTGTTCCCCGGGCAGGGCAGCCAGTGGCTGGGGATGGCCGCGGACCTGATGACGTCCTCGCCGGTGTTCGCCCGCCGGATGCACGGATGCGCTGAGGCGCTGGCGCCGTACGTCGACTGGCAGCTGATTGACGTCCTGAACGACGAGGCCGCGTTGCGCCGGGTGGACGTCATCCAGCCCGTGCTGTTCGCGGTCATGGTGTCGCTGGCCGAGGTGTGGCAGTCCTGGGGTGTGCGGCCGGATGTCGTGATCGGCCACAGCCAGGGCGAGATCGCAGCGGCCTGTGTCGCGGGCATGCTGTCGTTGCCCGATGCCGCACGGGTCGTGGCGCTGCGGTCCCGGGCGTTGGCGGAGGTGGCGGGCAGCGGCGGCATGCTGGCGGTCGCCCTCAGCCCTGAGCAGATCAACGGTCCTGGCCTCTCGATCGCGGCGGTCAACGGTCCCCGGTCGACCGTGGTGTCCGGCGCGGTGGACGCGATCGAGGACTTCGCCGCGGCTTGCGAGCGAGACGGTGTCCGTGTCCGCCGGGTCGAGGTGGACTACGCGTCGCATTCCGCGCAGGTCGACGCCATCCGAGCGCGTCTGCTGGCCGATCTGGCGCCGATCGAGCCCCGGCAAGGCCACACGCGACTGCTGTCCACGGTCACCGGCGAACCAGTCGACGGTACAGGCCTGACAGCCGACTACTGGTTCCGCAATCTGCGGGAGACCGTCCTGTTCGCCGACACCGTACGGGCCGCGGTGCTGGACGGGCACCGGTGCCTGGTGGAGGTCAGCCCGCACCCGGTGCTCACCATCGGTGTCCAGGAAGTCATCGACGACCTGGGCGCCGACGCGAGCATCGTGGCGTCGCTGCGGCGCGGGGACGGCGGCAAACAGCGCATGGTGAGCGCGCTCGGCGAAGCCTACGTAGCCGGAGCAGACCCGGACTGGAAGGCGTTCTTCGCCGGCTCCGGCGGCCGTGTCGTGGACCTGCCGACCTACGCCTTCCAGCACGAACGGTTCTGGCTCGCCGGTCGCGGCCGTACCAGGACACCCGACGAGCACCCGATCCTCCGATCCACAGCGGAACTGGTGGACGGCGGACAGGTCGTGCTGGCCGGGGACCTGTCACCCACGCAACAACCGTGGCTGGCCGACCACCAGGTCGCTGGGCAGACGTTGTTCCCCGGCACCGGATTCGTCGAGATGGCCGCGTACGCCGGTGACCGGCTGGGCTGCCCGCGGATCGACGAACTCGTCCTGCACCAGCCCCTGATCCTGACCGGGCCGGTGCGGATCCAGGTGACCGTGCGAGCGCCGGACTCCGGTCGCCGCCGGTTCACCGTGCACTCCCGTCAGGACGACGCGTGGGTCGAGCACGCGTCCGGTGCTCTCGTGCCGTCGCGGGCCGTCGAGGCGATCGGTACCTGGCCCGTGCTCGCCGAGACCAGCGGTTTGTACGAGCGGCTCGCGGACGCGGGACTCCGGTACGGCCCCGCGTTCCAAGGCGTGCGGGCCGCCGTGCAGCACGGCGACACGGTGTTCGCGGACGTGACCGTGCCGGTGGACGGCGAGTTCATGGTGCACCCAGCACTGCTGGACGCCACCTTGCACGCGGCCGGTCTCAACGGCGGCAGCGAGGCGGCGTTGCCGTTCTCGTGGAGCGGAGTCGAACTCCGGCGGACGTCCTCGAAGTCCCTGCGTGCCCGGTTGTCGTTGACAGACAGCGGTATCGCGCTGGTCGCGACCGACGAGTCCGGCCTGCCGGTCTGCACGGCCGAGTTGGTGACACTGCGCCCGATCGCGACTGGATACGCCCGTCCGGACTCGATGTACCGCGTCGAGTGGCTCCCAGCCGGAAACGCTGGCACAGCCGGGAGCGTGGGCACAGCCGGAAACGTCACCACGATCGCCCCGGCGAACGTTCGCGAAGCGTTGACAGCGGTCCAGGAAGCGATCACCGCCGGGACCAGGCTGGCTGTGGTGACGCGCGGGGCGGTGCACACCGGGACACCGGACCCGGACGCTGCCGCCGTGTGGGGCCTTGTCCGTTCGGCTCAGGCCGAGCATCCGGGCCGTTTCCTGCTGATGGACACCGACGCCGACACCGTGCCCACCGCATCGGATGAACCGCAGGTGTGCGTCCGTGACGGTGTGACGCTGGTTCCCCGCCTCACCCGGGTCGCGCTGACCGGCGAACAGTGGCAGCCCAAGGGAACCGTCCTGATCACCGGCGGCACCGGCATGGTCGGCACCGCCGTTGCCCGGCACTTGGCCGGGCGGGGCGCGACGAAGATCGTCCTGGTCAGCCGGTCGGGCGTGGCGGACGTGTCCGGCATCGACGCCGATGTGGAAGTCGTCGCGTGCGACGTGGCCGATCAGGCGGCCATGGCGAAGGTCCTGGCAGCGCATCCGCCCACGGTGGTCGTGCACGCCGCGGGCCTGCTGGACGACCACCCGGTAGCCGACCTGACAGCCGAGCACCTCGACCGCGTCCTGCGGCCGAAGGTCGACGGTGCGCGAGTGCTGCGGGAGCTGACCCGGGACTTGGACCTGTCCGCGTTCGTGTTGTGTTCGGCGGCCGCGGGTGTGTTCGGCGCGCCGGGGCAGGCGAACTACGCCGCCGCGAACGCGGCCCTGGACGCGTTGGCACACACCTGGCGCGCCGAGGGTGTCCCGGTGACCTCGCTGGCGTGGGGTTTCTGGGAGAGCCGCAGTGGCATGACAGGTCATCTCAGCGACGCTGACTTGGCCGCGATGCGGGCCGGGGGAGTCGTCGCACTGTCCACACCGGAAGCGCTGGCCCTGTTCGACGCGGCACTGGCCACCGGGGAACCCGCGCTGGTGCCGATCCGGCTCGATCTCACGGCATTGCGCCAGGACACCGCGCCCGTGATGCTCCGCTCGCTGGTGCGTGCTCCCGCCAAGCAACGGGTCGACTTCGCGGGCCTGCCTGACGAGGACCGTGCACGGGCGTTGCTCGATCTGGTACGCGGCCAGGCGGCCGACGTGCTCGGGCACTCCTCGTCGAGCGCGATCCCGGCGGGCAGGGGCTTCACCGACCTCGGATTCGACTCGCTGTTCGCGGTGCGGCTGCGCAACCGGATCGCCGAGCTCACCGGGCTGACCCTGCCCGCGACCGTCGTCTTCGACCACCCGACACCCACCGCGCTGGCCGGTCACCTGACCGGCCTGCTCGCCCGCCCGGCCGGTCCGTCCGAACTGGACACCCTGGCCGCACGGATCACCGAACTGGCGAGCACACAACGGGACGCGGTCGCCGCCCGGCTGCGGGAACTGCTGACAGGCATCGACGAGGACCAGGACGTGCTGGCGGCGTCGGACGACGACCTGTTCGACATCCTCGACAACGAACTCGGAACGCGTTAGGCAACCATGGACAACGAACAGAAACTCCGGGACTACCTCAAGCGCGCCACCGTGGAACTGCGGCAGGCCCGCCGCAGCCTGCGGCAGTTCGAGCAACGGGCCGGGGAACCGATCGCCATCGTGGCGATGAGCTGCCGGTTCCCCGGCGCGGTCGAGTCGCCGCGGCAGCTGTGGCAGGTGGTGTCCGACGGTGTGGACGCGGTGTCCGGATTCCCGGTCAACCGCGGCTGGCCACTGGAGTCCCTCTACCACCCCGACCCGGACCACCCGGGCACGAGCTACGTCCGCGAGGGCGGCTTCCTGCACGACGCGGACCGGTTCGACGCCGGGTTCTTCGGGATCAATCCGCGCGAGGCGCTGGCCATGGACCCGCAGCAACGACTGTTGCTGGAGGCGGCGTGGCAGGTTCTCGAACGAGCCGGGATCGCGCCCGATTCGTTGCGCGGCAGCAGGACAGGCGTGTTCGCCGGGGTGATGGCGCAGGACTACGCGGCCCGCCTGCGACCGCCGCCGCCCGGCTTCGAGGGATACCTCGGCAACGGCAACACGGGCAGCGTCGCGTCCGGCCGGATCGCCTACGTACTCGGCCTGGAAGGCCCGGCGATGACCGTGGACACGGCGTGCTCGTCGTCGCTGGTCGCGCTGCACCTGGCCTGTCAGGCGCTGCGGTCGGAGGAATGCTCGCTCGCGCTGGCCGGTGGGGTCAGCGTGTTGTCCTCCCCGGCGTTGTTCGTGGAGTTCTCCCGCCAGCGCGGGCTGTCCGCCGACGGCCGGTGCAAGTCGTTCGCCGACTCGGCCGACGGCACCGGCTGGGGTGAGGGCGTCGGAATGCTCCTGCTGGAAAGGCTTTCCGACGCCCAGCGCAACGGTCACCCGATCCTCGCGGTGGTCCGCGGCTCGGCGGTCAACTCCGACGGCGCCAGCAGCGGTCTGACCGTGCCCAACGGGCCGTCGCAGGAGCGGGTGATCCGCCAGGCACTCGCTGCCGCGAACCTGTCCACGCCGGACGTCGACGCGGTCGAGGCGCACGGGACCGGAACGGTACTCGGCGACCCGATCGAAGCACAGGCACTGCTGGCGACCTACGGGCAGGACCGTGACCGGCCGGTGTGGCTGGGATCGGTGAAGTCCAACATCGGGCATGCCCAAGCCGCGGCCGGCATGGCCGGGGTGATCAAGATGGTCGAGGCGATGCGGCACGAGACCCTGCCGCGGACCCTGCACGTCGACCAGCCCACCGGCCGCGTCGACTGGGCCGCCGGAAACGTGCGACTGCTGACCGAAGCCGTGCCGTGGCCGGAGAACGGCCACCCGCGCAGGGCCGGAGTGTCGTCCTTCGGTGCCAGCGGCACGAACGCGCACGTGATCATCGAGCAGGCACCTCCCGTGGAGGCGGCCGGACCGGCCAGCGCTGAGGGGCCGTCGCCGTGGCTGCTGTCCGCCCGCAGCCCGGAGGCGCTGCGCGCGCAGGCTCGCGCACTTCTGTCCCATGTGGACGACAACGCCCCGCGTGACATCGCGTACTCGCTGGCTACCGGCCGTGCGCATCTGGAGTATCGCGCCGCCGCTATGGACAAGGCGGCGCTGACCGCGTTGGCCGGCGGGACCGCTGCCGCGGGCCTGGTCCAGGGGCAGCTTGCCGCGGCGGACCGGGTCGCGTTCATGTTCCCCGGTCAGGGGTCGCAGTGGTGCGGTATGGCCGTCGAGCTGATGCGCGGCTCGACGCAGTTCGCGGAGTCGATGCGCGCCTGCGCCGAGGCTGTGGCGCCGTTCGTGGACTTCGACCTGCTCGCGGTTCTCGACGACGAACGGGCACTGCGTCGAGTGGACGTCGTGCAGCCCGCCTTGTTCGCGGTCCTGGTCTCGCTGGCTCGGCTGTGGCAGGCCCACGGCGTCCGTCCGGACGCTGTGGTCGGGCATTCTCAGGGCGAGATCGCCGCCGCTCATGTCGCGGGTGCGTTGTCCCTGGCCGACGCGGCACGTGTGGTGGCGTTGCGGTCACGGGCGTTGGTGGCATTGTCGGGGCGCGGCGGAATGGTGTCGCTTGCCGTGCCGGTGGACCAGGTCAGGCAACTCGTGTCCCGGTGGCCCGGCCGGATCTCGGTCGCCGCCGTGAACGGTCCACAGTCGACAGTGGTGTCCGGTGAACCAGGGGCACTGGACGACCTGGTGTCGCACTGCGCCAAGGCCGGGATCAGGGCACGCCGGATCGACGTCGACTACGCCTCCCACTCCGCCCAGGTCGAGACCATTCGGGACGAACTGCGGGCCGCGCTGGCACCGATCACGCCGATGCCGTCCCGGATCCCGTTCTACTCCACGGTGACCGGTGGCCTGATCGACACCGCCGAGATGGACGCGGAGTACTGGTACCGCAGCCTGCGGCAGACGGTGCTGTTCGACGACGCCGTCCGCGCGTTGGTCGCCGACGGGCACGGCGTGTTCATCGAAACGAGCCCGCACCCGGTGCTCACGGTCGGCGTCGCGGAACTGGCGGAGGCGGCGATCGGGTCACTGCGGCGCGACGACGGCGGGATCGACCGGTTCGCCACGTCACTGGCCGAGGCCCACACCCACGGCGTCGCGCTGGACTGGGCGTCGCTGCTGAGCGGCGGGCAGCGAGTCGACCTGCCGACGTACCCGTTCCAGCGGACCAGGTTCTGGCTGGAATCCGACCACACCGCACGCTCCGGGCACCCGCTGCTGGAGGCGCCCGTCGAGCTGGCCGGTGCCGGTGGCCTGCTGCTGACCGGGCGGATCTCGCTGCGCACACACCCGTGGCTGGCCGATCACGCGGTCGGCGGCACGGTGCTCCTGCCGGGCGCCGCCCTGATCGAACTGGCGATCAACGCGGGTGACCACCTCGGCTGCCGCCGGGTCGACGAGTTCACCCTGCACCGCCCGGTCGCCCTGCCCGGCGACGGCGCGATCGACCTGCAACTGCTGGTGAACCCGCCGGACGAGCACGGCAAACGCGCGATGAGCCTGCACGTCCGCGTCGACGAGACGTGGCACCAGCACGCCACGGGAGTGTTGTCGGACGCGGCCAACGACCCCGGGCACATCCCGTGGCCGCCGGATGGGGCCACGGAACTCGATGCCGACGCGCTCTACGACGACTTGGCCGGCGTCGGATTCGCCTACGGACCGGCATTCCGGGGACTGCGCAGCGCGTGGCGGCTCGGTGACGAGGTGTTCGCCGAGGTCACCCTGCCGCAAACGGCACACGGGGACGCCACCAGGTTCGGGCTGCACCCGGCGTTGCTCGACGCGGCACTGCACGCCGTGGGCCTCGGCCAGTTCGTCGAGGACACCGGCACCGGCATGCTGCCGTTCAGCTGGAGCGACGTCACGCTGCACGCCACGGGCGCGACTGCGCTGCGCGTCCGGCTGACCGGCGTCGGCCGGGACGCGGTCGCGGTCGAACTCGCCGACGACCGCGGCGCCCCGATCGCGTCCATCGGCGCACTCCGGTTGCGCCCCTCGCAAGCCACAGCCGACACGAACTCCCTGTTCCGCATCGAGTGGACCCAGGTCGAACCGGGCGAACCGGCCACCGACACCGTTCTGCTCACCTGCCCCGAACCCGACCCGTCGGCGGACGCGGCCACAGCGGGCAGGCAGATCACCGAATGGGTGCTCGACCGGCTGCGAACCTGGCTGTCCGACGTGGAAACCACCGGGAAACGGCTGGTCGTGCTGACCCGCCGGGCAGTGTCCACAGAGCTCGGCGAGGACGTGCCGAACCTGGCACACGCGCCCGTCACCGGGCTGCTGCGGGCCGCGCAGAGCGAACACCCCGACCGGTTCGTCCTGGTGGACACGGACGGCACTACGGAATCCGGCGCGGCCCTGCCCGGCCTGCTCGGCACCGGCGAACCACAGCTCGCGATCCGGGCGGGCACCGGACGCGCGCCGAGGCTGGCCCGAGCCGGCGAGTCACAACTGGACCTGCCCTGGCACGACGGCTGGCACGTCGACGCGGGCACCTCAGGCACCCTGGACGATCTCGTCGTCGTCCACGAACCCGCCGGGGCACTGGCCGAAGGACAGGTCCGCGTCCGGGTACGGGCAGCGGGCGTCAACTTCCGCGACACGCTGATCGCGCTCGGCCAGTACCCGGGACAGGCGTCGCTGGGCAGCGAAGGCGCGGGAACCGTCGAGGAGGTCGGGCCCGGTGTGACCGGGCTTGCCGTCGGCGACCGCGTGTTCGGCATGTTCACCGGCGCCTTCGGCCCGCTCGCCGTGGCTGATCGGCGGATGGTCGCCAAGATGCCGGGGGACTGGTCGTTCGAGCAGGCCGCGACCGTGCCGATCGTGTTCCTCACCGCCTGGTACGGGCTGCGTGATCTGGCCGGGCTGCGTGCGGGAGAACGAGTTCTCGTGCACGCGGCGGCAGGCGGTGTCGGCATGGCGGCGATCCAGCTCGCCCGGCACTGGGGCGCGCAGGTGTACGGCACCGCGAGCACCGGCAAGTGGCCGGTGCTGCGGGAGCTGGGCCTCGACGACGACCACATCGCGTCCAGCAGGGACACCGGGTTCGAATCGCGGTTCCCGGACATGCACGTGGTCCTCAACTCGCTGGCGGGCGAGTTCACCGACGCGTCGCTGCGGCTGCTGGCCGACGGTGGACGGTTCGTCGAACTGGGCAAGACCGACGTCCGCGACCCGCGGGGTGTGTCGTACCAGGCGTTCGAACTGGCCGAGGCCGGTCCCGACCGGATCGGCGAGATGCTCGGGCAGCTGCTGGAGCTTTTCGAAGCCGGTGTGCTGACGCCATTGCCGGTCCGCGGCTGGCAGCTCGCCCGCGCCAGGGAGGCGTTGCGGTTCGTCGCGCAGGCCCGGCACACCGGCAAAGTCGTGCTCATCCCGCCACGCCGGTGGGACCCCGACGGCACGGTACTGATCACCGGCGGCACCGGCGTGCTGGGTAGCGCGCTTGCCCGGCATCTCGTGACCGAACACGGGGTCAAGCACCTGATCCTCACCAGCCGCACGGGAACCGCCCCCGACCTGCCCGCCGATGTCCAGGTACGGCAGTGCGATGTCCGTGACCGTGAAGCGCTCGCCGGGCTGATCGCGTCGATCCCGGCGCGGCACCCGCTGACCGCCGTGGTGCACGCGGCCGGGGCATTGGCCGACGGCGTCATCACCAGCCTGACAGCAGACCAGGTCGAGCACGTCTTCCTGCCCAAAGTGGGCACCGCGCTGCACCTGCACGAACTGACCAAGGACATGGACCTGGCCGCGTTCGTCTCGTACTCCTCGGGTGCCTCGGCCCTCGGCAACGCCGGACAGGGCAACTACGCGGCAGCGAACGCCTTCCTGGACGCGCTGTCGCAACACCGGCACGCGCACGGCCTGCCGTCGTGGTCGTTGGCCTGGGGTTTGTGGAAGCAGGAGAGCGGCATGTCCGGCGAGCTGGCCGAGACCGGCCGCGCCCGGCTGGCCAAGGCCGGGGCCCTCAGCATCACCGCCGAGCACGGCCTGGCCCTGTTCGACCGCGCCTGCCGGATGGACGACCCGCTGCTGATACCGGCACCACTGGACATCGCCGCGATACGCGCCGCGTCGACCGTGGTTCCGCCGCTGTTGCGCGACCTCGTCCGTACCCCCGTCCGCCGGACAACGGCGTCCACCGACGACGCCGGCCTGGCCGCACGGTTGGCACGGATGCCCGACGTGGAACGTGACCGCGTCCTGGTCGACCTCGTACGCACGCACGCCGCCGCGTCGCTCGGCCACAGCACCACGGACCCTGTCCAGGCCAGGCGCACGTTCGCCGACCTCGGTTTCGACTCGTTGACCGCCGTGGAACTGCGCAACCGGCTGACGACGGCGACCGGGTTGCCGTTACCGGCGACACTCGTGTTCGACCACCCCACACCGACCGCCTTGGCGGATTTCCTGTGGGAACAGCTGGGCGCCGACGCGGTGGCGCCGACCGTGGCCGTACGGGACCGGGCCGACGAGCCGATCGCGATCGTGGCGATGAGCTGCCAGTTCCCCGGCGGTGTGCGCACCCCGGAACAGTTCTGGGAGGCGCTGGTCGCCGGTGTGGACGCGATCGGCGAGTTCCCGGCCGACCGGGGATGGGACGTCGAAGGCATCTACGACCCGGCTCCGGGCCGCCCCGGCAAGAGCTACGTCCGCGACGGCGGGTTCGTGGCGGACGCGGACAAGTTCGACGCCGCGTTCTTCGGCATCAGCCCGCGTGAGGCCCTGACCGCCGACCCGCAGCAGAGGCTGCTGCTGGAGGCGTCATGGGAGGCGTTCGAACGCGCGGGCATCGACCCGGCCTCGTTGCACGGCAGCGACTGCGGTGTGTACGTCGGAGCGACGTACAACGACTACGGTTCCGGCGTCTCCGGTGCGGACCTGGACGGTTACGTGATCACCGGCAACAGCGGCAGCGTGCTCTCCGGCCGGATCGCCTACACGCTCGGCCTGCAAGGCCCCGCGCTGACCGTGGACACCGCCTGTTCGTCGTCCCTGGTCGCGGTGCACCTCGCGGCGCAGGCGCTGCGATCCGGCGAGTGTTCGCTGGCACTGGCCGGCGGTGCGACCGTGATCGCCACCCCGTACAGCTTCATCGAGTTCAGCCGCCAGGGCGGGCTGGCCGCCGACGGCCGGTGCAAGGCCTTCTCCGCCGACGCCGACGGATTCGGCGCCGCCGAGGGTGTCGGCGTGGTCGTGCTGGAGCGCCTGTCGGACGCACAGCGCAACGGCCACGACGTCCTGGCGGTGCTGCGTGGCTCGGCCGTCAACTCCGACGGCGCCTCCAACGGCCTGACCGCACCCAACGGGCCCGCGCAGCAGCGGGTGATCACCGCCGCGCTCGCCGGGGCCGGTCTGTCCACAACGGACATCGATGTGGTCGAGGCGCACGGCACGGGCACCACTCTCGGCGATCCGATCGAGGCGCAGGCGGTGCTGGCCACCTACGGCCGGGACCGCACCGAGCCGGTGCTGCTCGGCTCGGTGAAGTCCAACATCGGGCACACCCAGTCCGCCGCGGGCATCGCCGGGCTGATCAAGACAGTGCTGGCGCTCGGCGCTGGCTACGTCCCCCCGACCTTGCACGCGGGCACGGCCTCACCGCACATCGACTGGGAATCGGGCGCGGTGCGGCTCGTGACCGAAGGCGTGGAGTGGCCACGGTCCGACCGGCCGCGCC
Source organism: Kibdelosporangium phytohabitans (assembly GCF_001302585.1). Lineage (GTDB taxonomy): Bacteria > Actinomycetota > Actinomycetes > Mycobacteriales > Pseudonocardiaceae > Kibdelosporangium > Kibdelosporangium phytohabitans. The sequence goes on from NZ_CP012752.1 coordinate 5,763,353, forward strand.
GGGCGGGTGTGTCGTCCTTCGGCATCAGCGGCACCAACGCGCACGTCATCCTGGAACAGGCACCCGAAGCTCCGCGGCCGGTGCCGTCCCCGCCGCCCAAGGGTCCTGTGCCGTGGGTGGTGTCGGCCAAGAGCGTGCCCGCGTTGCGGGCCAGGGCGAACCAGCTGCTGTCCACAGCGGACCCCGTTGTCGACGTCGGGCACTCACTCGCCGGGCGCACGGCGTTCGAACACCGCGCGGTGGTCATCGCCGAGGACCTGGCCGGGTTCCGGGCAGGTCTGAGCGCGCTGGCCGACGGCCGGATCGACCCGTCGGTCGTGGAAGGCACCGTGACCACGGGCGAGGGCACGGTTTTCGTGTTCCCCGGGCAGGGCGGGCAATGGCCCGGCATGGCCCGGTCGTTGCTCGAGTCGTCCGCGGCCTTCCGCGCGAGCGTGCACGAATGTTGTGCCGCGCTGACCCCGTTCGTGGACTTCTCGGTGCTGGACGTGCTGGAAGGCAACCCCGACGCGGCCGACATCGACCGGATCGAGGTCGTGCAGCCGGTGCTGTTCACGATGATGGTCTCGATGGCCCGGCTGTGGATGTCGCACGGCCTCACCCCGTCAGCCGTCGTCGGGCACTCCCAGGGCGAGATCGCCGCAGTGCACATCGCGGGCGGACTGTCGTTGTCCGACGCGGCACGCGTCGTCGCCGTGCGCAGCCGTCTGCTGAGCGAACTGGTCGGGCGGGGCGCGATGGCGTCAGTCCTCGCCCCGGCCGCCGATGTCCAGGCCCGCATCGCCGTGTGGGGTGACCGGCTCGGCGTCGCCGCGGTGAACGGCCCGTCCTCGTGCGCCGTGGCGGGGGACACCGACGCGTTGGCTGAGTTCCTCGCGTCGTGCGCGGCAGACGACATCCGCGCCAAGCAGATCCCGGGCGTGACAGTCGCCGGGCACTCGCCGCAGGTCGGCCGGTTGCGTGACCGGATGCTCGCCGAACTGGCCGAGGTCAGCACCTCGCGGACGTCGATCCCGGTCTACTCCACGGTGACCGGGCAGCTCCTGGACACCGACCGGACGGGCACCGAGCACTGGTACGGCAACCTGCGGCAGACCGTGCGGTTCGACCCGGCTGTCCGGGCACTGCTGGCAGCGGGCCACGGCCTGTTCGTCGAAGTCGGGCCCCATCCGGTGCTGGCCGCCGCCCTGCACGAAGTCTTCGACGACGTCGGCGCCGACGCCGCCGCGGTCGCCTCGATCCGGCGTGACGAGGGCGACCGGTTCCTCACCGCGCTCGCCGGTGCCTACGTCCTCGGCGCCGGCATCGACTGGCCCGGGTTCTTCGCCGGATACCGGCCCCGGCGGGTGCCGTTGCCCACGTATCCCTTCCAGCGCAGGCGTTACTGGGTGTCCGGCTACCGCGAAGGTGCCGCCCGGCACGAACCCGTCACCACGCCTGCTGTCGAGCGCGTGGACGCGCCCGACACCACCAAACTCGTGGAGCTGGTGCGGGCCACGGTCGCCGCGGTGTTGCGGTACGAATCACCCGACGAGGTCACCGAGTCCCGTGCCTTCCGGGAACTCGGGATGGACTCGATGACCGTGGTCGAACTGCGCAACAGGCTCAACGCGGCCACCGGCCTGCGGCTGCCCGCGACCGTGGTGTTCGACCACCCGACACCCTCGGCGTTGGCCGCGCACCTGCGTGACGAGCTGGCCGGAACCCGGCCCGCGGCGGTCGTGCCGGTCGCCGAGCACTCCACCGAGCCGATCGCGATCGTGGCGATGAGCTGCCGGTTCCCCGGCGGCATCGGCACACCGGAGGAGTTCTGGCAGCTGCTGGCCGACGGCGGTGACGCGATCACCGGCTTCCCCGAGGACCGCGGCTGGAACCTCGACGAGCTCTACGACCCGGCTCCGGGCGTGGCAGGCCGCTCGTACGTCCGCCACGGCGGGTTCCTCACCGGCGTGGCGGAGTTCGACGCCGGGTTCTTCGGCATCAGCCCGCGTGAGGCACTGGCGATGGACCCGCAGCAACGGCTGTTGCTGGAAGTCACGTGGGAGGCGTTCGAACGGGCCGGGATCGACCCGGAGTCGCTGCGCGGCGGCAACACCGGGGTCTTCACCGGGACCAACGGCCAGGACTACGCCAATCTGCTGATCAACGTGCCGGACGGAGGAGAGGACTACCTGACCACGGGCAGCGCCGCGAGTGTGCTGTCCGGCCGGTTGTCGTACGTGTTCGGGTTCGAGGGGCCGTCGGTGACCGTGGACACCGCGTGCTCGTCGTCCCTGGTCGCGACACACCTCGCGGCACAGGCACTACGGACCGGCGAATGTTCGCTGGCCGTCGCCGGTGCCGCTGCCGTGATGTCCACGCCGGGTGCGTTCATCGCCTTCAGCCGCCAGCGTGGTCTGGCACCGGACGGCCGGTGCAAGCCGTTCGCCGCGAACGCTGACGGCACCGGGTGGGCCGAAGGCGCCGCCGTACTGGTGCTGGAGAAGCTGTCGGACGCGCGCCGCAACGGCCACCCGGTGCTGGCACTGCTGCGTGGTTCGGCGACCAACTCCGACGGCGTCAGCAACGGTCTGAGCGCCCCGAACGGCATGGCGCAACAGCGCGTCATCCGCCGTGCCCTGGCCAGCGCCGGTGTGCAGGCGTCCGACGTGGACGTTGTGGAGGCGCACGGCACCGGCACGAGCCTCGGTGATCCCATCGAGGCACACGCGTTGCTGGCCACCTACGGTCAGGACCGCACCGAACCGGTCCTGCTCGGCTCGGTGAAGTCCAACATCGGTCACACCCAGGGCGTGTCCGGCCTCGCGGGCGTGATCAAGACCGTGCTGGCACTCCAGCACGAGACGCTGCCACGAACATTGCACGCCGACGAACCGTCGCCGCACGTGGACTGGTCGACGGGCAACGCCCACCTGCTGACCGAGCCTGTGCCGTGGCAGCGCAACGGCAGGCCACGGCGGGCGGGCGTGTCGTCGTTCGGCGTCAGCGGGACCAACGCGCACGTGATCATCGAGGAAGCCCCGGACACCACGATCCCGGCCCCGCCGCAACGGTCGGGCGTGTTCCCCGTGCTGCTGTCGGGCCGGACACCCGCGGCGGTACGCGCCCAAGCGGCCCGGCTGCTCGCGGACGGCAACCGGCGGATCGATGTGGCGTACACGCTGGCCACCGGCAGGGCGGCGTTGTCTCACCGGGCCGCCGTGGTCGCCGGAACCGACGCCGAATCACGCGCCGCGCTCGAAGCGTACGCGGCCGGTGAACCGAGCGCTCACGTGATCGAGGGTGTCACGAGAGCGTCCGGTTCGCTGGCGTTGCTGTTCGCTGGCCAGGGCGCGCAACGGGCCGGGATGGGACGGCAGCTGTACCGGACCTTCCCCCGGTTCGCCGCGACCTGGGACGAGGTGGCCGCGCACCTGCCTGACCTGCCACTGGACGACGCCGAGCGGCTGGACCGCACCGAGCACGCGCAGCCCGCGCTGTTCGCGTTCGAAGTGGCGCTGTACCGGACGGTGTCGGAATGGTTGCCCCGGCCGGCTTTCCTGCTGGGCCACTCGGTCGGCGAGCTGGCGGCGGCCCATGTCGCCGGGGTGTTGAGCCTGCCGGACGCCTGCGCGCTGGTCACCGCACGCGGCAGGCTGATGCAGTCGCTGCCGGGCGGCGGCGCGATGATCGCCGTCCAGGCAACAGAGGACGAAGTATCCCTTGTGGACGGGGTGTGGATCGCCGCGGTCAACGGGCCGCGGTCGCTGGTGCTGTCCGGTGACGAGGACGCGGTGGTGTCCCTCGCACAGCAGTGGTCGGCTCGTGGCCGCAAGGTGAAACGCCTTGCCGTGTCCCACGCCTTCCACTCACACCACATGGACCCGATTCTGGAGCAGTACCGTGCCGTCGCCGCCGGGATCGAGTACGCGCCACCGGCGATCCCGGTGCTGTCCGACCTGACCGGCCAGCCGGTCGAGCGGTTCGACGCGGACTACTGGGTCCGGCACGCGCGCGGCACCGTGCGTTTCCTCGACGGCGTCCGATACGCACGCGCGCAGGGCGTCAACGGCTTCGCCGACCTGGGCCCGGACGGTGCCCTTGCCGCGACAGCCAGGGAATGTGCCGACGGCGGCACGTTCGTTGCCGTGCAACGCCGTGACCGTCCCGAGGTCGAAACAGCGGTCACCGCATTGTCCACTGTGCACGTCAACGGCGGTTCGGTGCGCTGGGAGGCGTTCTTCGCCGGGACGGACGCCCGAACCGTGCTGCTGCCGACGTATCCGTTCCAGCGCTCGACCTACTGGCTGGGACAGCCCGGAACCACAGCCGCCCGGCCCGCGGAACTGCCCCTGCCGCAACGCTCCGACGCGCGCACAGCGCCGGAGCTGACCCGGCTCGTCCGGGCCGAGACAGCGATCGTGCTGCGGCACGGCTCGACCGACGACATCCCCGAGGACGCGGACCTGCTGCAACTGGGCTTCGACTCGCTCACGGCCGCAGAGCTGGCCGACCGGCTCGGCACCGCGACCGGCCTGGACCTCCCGGTCGTCACGGTCTTCGACCACCCCAGCCCGGCGGCGCTCGGCGCCCAGCTCGCCGAGTTGCTCTCCGGCGAGGCCGAGCCGGAACCAGTGATCGAGTACGGGCCGTTCCGGGCGATGTTCGGCCGTGCGGTGCGGATGGGCAAGTCGCTGGACTTCATGCAGTTCCTGGACTCCGCGTCGAACTACCGCGAGTCGTTCGGCGACCCGGCGGCGATCGACGGCGTGCTGACCCAGGTCACCTCCGGCGCGGACACCCCGGCACTGATCTGCGTCCCCGGGTTCATCGGGATGCCAGGGCCGCAGCAGTTCACCCGGTTCGCCGCGCACTTCAGCGACCGCCGGGAGCTGCACGTGCTGCACCACCCGGGTTTCGTGGCGGGCGAGCCGCTGCCGGACAGCATCGAGACCGTGATCGAACTGCACGCCAAGACCATCACGGAGAACTGGAACGGCACACCGTTCGCACTGGTCGGACTGTCCTCCGGCGGCATGGTGGCGCAGACACTGGCACAGCTGCTGGAGTACCGCGGGACGCCGCCCGCCGCCGTCGTCCTGCTGGACACGTTCGGCCCCCACGTGAACTACCTGCTCGAAGATCTCGTACCGGAGTTCGCGCGCCGCCTGATCGACGCGCACGAGGAGATGGGGTACGCCGCAGGCGACGACTGGCTGACCGCGATGGGCCGGTACGTCGGATTCGACTGGGAGATCAAGGACATCGCCGCGCCCGTGCTGATGGTCCGCGCGAGTGAGCCGATGATCGAGTGGACCCGGCGGTTCGACTGGCGCACCACGTGGGGACGGGTGGACAGCGTGGACGTGCCCGGCGACCACTTCACGATGATGAGCGACCACTCCCACGTGACCGCGACGGTGATCGACACGTGGCTGCGGCGCGTGACGACACCCGGCTACCTCTCCGAGGAGGCCGTCTTGGCCCAGCCCGACCCGACCGCGGTGACCATGCCGACTGCCCGGGGCTGCCCGTTCTCGCCGCCCGCGCAACTCGGCTCGTTGCGCGCGGACAAGCCCGTCGCCCGGCTGCAATACCCGGACGGGCACGTCGGCTGGCTCGTCACCGGACACGCGGCGGCCAGAAAAGTCCTGTCGGACAACACCTTCAGCGCCCGCCTGGACCTGAAGCGATTCCCGGTCGGCAAACCGGCCGCGGCGGCGCACGCCCAGCCCGCGCCGCCCGGGTTCTTCCTCAACCAGGACCCGCCGGAGCACACGCGGTACCGTGAGCTGCTGCAACGCCGTTTCACCATGCACCGCATGCGGACGCTGGCGCCGCGGATCGAGGCGATCGTGGGCGACTGCCTGCGCGAGATGGACCGCCTCGGCCCGCCCGTCGACCTGGTCAAGCACTTCGCTGTCCCCGTGCCGTCCAGGGTGATGTGCGAACTGCTCGGCGTGCCCTACGAGGACCGCGCGCACTTCGAGGACGTGGCCTCGGCGCTGGTCGGCACTGACACGGACGCGATGACCGAGGCGTTCGGCGAGATCACCGCGTACCTGTTCGACCTGATGCGCGGCAAACGCGAGAAGCCGGCCGACGACATGCTCAGCGAACTGGCGGCGGAGGGCAGCCTGGTCGACGCGGAACTGGCCAGTATCGCCTTCCTGTTGCTGGTGGCGGGTTTCGAGACGACGGCGAACATGCTGGGGATCGGGACGTACGCACTGCTGAGCAACCCCGACCAGCTGGCACGGCTGCGCGCGGACCCGTCGCTGACCGACAAGGCGGTGGACGAACTGCTGCGTTACCTGAGCATCCCGCAGTACGGCCTGACCCGCACAGCCCTCGCGGACACGGAACTGGACGGCCACAAGATCCGCAAGGGCGAGGTGCTCACCGTGTCCGTCCCCGCGGCCAACCGCGACCCGCTGCGTTTCCCCGACCCCGACACCCTGGACATCGGCCGCTCATCGGCGACCCACCTGACCTTCGGCCACGGCGTGCACGCGTGCATCGGCCAGGGTCTCGCGTTGATCGAGATGCGGATCGCCTACACGGCACTGTTCGACCGCTTCCCGGGACTGCGCCTCGCCGTGCCCGCCGAGCAGATCGAGATGCGAGAGGAGATGCAGATCTACGGCGTGCACGAACTGCCCGTGGAGTGGTGACGGCTTTCCGCGTCAGCCGCGCATGATCGGCGGGTACAACGTCTGGGCGGTGCCGCGCCGGAACAACGCCGCGGGCCGCCCGCCGTCCTTGGTCGTGTGTTCCCCGGTGGGCACGAGGAAGTTCTCGACGCTGGTGACCTTGCGGTGGAAGTTGCGCGGATCGAGGCGTTCACCCCACACGATCTCGTACACGTGCCGTAGGTCGGCGACGGTGAAGGCCGGGCCGCAGAACGCTGTCGCCAGCGTCGTGTACTCGAGTTTGGCCCTGGCTCGTTCCACTGCGTCCGAGAGGACGCGGGTGTGGTCGAACGCCAGGCTGTTGCGCCGGCGCAGTGTCTGCCCGACCGGGGTCCAGCGGACGGCTCGCGCGTCCCCACCTGCCTGGGGTTCGGGCAGGTTCGGCAGGATGGCGAGATAGCCGATCGTGATCACCCGCCTGCGCGGGTCCCGGTGGGGAGCGCCGTACGTGCGCACCTGTTCCAAGTGGGTGTGCTTGGCGCGCAGCCCGGTCTCCTCGGTCAGTTCACGGCCCGCCGCGGCGTCGATGTCCTCGGTCTCGGACGCGAGAAACCCGCCGGGCAACGCGAGTTTGCCGGCGTACGGCTCGATGCCGCGTTCGACGAGGAGCACCTGCAGCTGATCGTCCCGGATGGTCAGCACCACCAGGTCGACCGTCACCGCCACTGTCGGGATCTGCCATCCGTCGTCCACCGTTACAACATATCTTGGCGTCAATATGACGACAACTTGGTATCACTGAAACGTTGGCTTCATCGCTTCCGACATGGGATTGTCGAGCTGCCGATAAACGTCAGCTTGACGATAAGTGGGCGGGTTGGCTACGGTCGGCCGCCCGAGGACGACGCAGGCCCCGATGATCGTGATCCTGACCGCACTGGACTTCGAGGGTGCGGCGGTACGCGCGCATCTGAGCGGGTTGCGCCCGCACCACCACCAGGCCGGAACCATCTTCGAAGTGGGCCACCTGGCAGACCGGCCCAGTTGCGAGGTCGCGCTGGCCGTCATCGGCATGGGGACGGTCAACGCGGCTGCCATCACCGAACGGGCGATCGCCGAGTTCCGGCCGAGCGCGGTGGTGTTCGTGGGAGTCGCCGGTGCCCTGCGCGACTGGGTGAAGCTGGGCGACATCGTCGTCGCGACCAGGGTCTACGCCCATCAGGGCGGCCGTGTCGACGACGACGAGTTCCTGGCCAGGCCACGGGCGTGGGACACCTCGCACCGGCTGGTCCACCTCGCCAAGCACGTGCGCCGGTCGAAGGCGTGGCCCGGCGCCGACCAGACCCCGGCGGAGGTGCACTTCGAGCCGGTCGCGGCGGGCGACGTCGTGCTCAACTCCAGCAACTCCCCGGAACGCGCCCGGCTGCGCGCGCACTACAACGACGCCGCGGCCGTCGAGATGGAGAGTGCGGGCGTGGCGCTGGCCGGTCGTCATCTGCACGAATCCACGCCCACGATCGCGGTCCGCGGCATCTCCGACCTCGCCGGCGGCGCCAAGCACAACTCGGACGGCCAGGGCTGGCAGGCCGTGGCGGCCCGGCACGCGGCGAGTTTCGCGATCGGCCTCGTGACCGCGGTCGACGACCACGCCTCGAGCCCTGCCAGGCCGCCGGTGGCGTCTCCCGCGCCGCCTTCGATCCAGCCGCCCCAGCCGTTCCAGGAGCGGACCGCGCCCGCGGGCTACACGTACAACATCAACAACTCGGGCATCGACAACACGGGCGGGGCCTACATCGGCAGCATCCTCGCGACCGCCCCGGTCAGGATCAAGCAGAAGGTCGTCAACTACGCGAAGCGGCACCCGAGACGGTTCGCGCTGATCGTGGTCGCGCTGGTGATCGTCGTGGGTGGCGGCGGATATCTCGGCGTGAACGCGCTGCTTCCGGCCGAGCAGGCGTCCTCAGCCGGTTCGCCGGGGCACGCGGTGCTGGCCACCAGCAGTGGTGCTGCATGCGGGTTACGCAGCGACCGCACTGCGCAGTGTTGGGGCGAAGCCGGTTCGTACTCGCCGCCCGTGGGTGGGCTCGCCAGCATCTCCCTGGCCAAGGAGCTCGGTTGCGGACTGCGTGCGGACGGGACGGCGGTCTGCTGGACGCCGCCGTCGACTGGGACGAGGCCGGACCTGTTGCCCTCAGGGCGGTTCCAGAGTGTGGCCACCGGCTGCGGTGTCCGGGTGGACGGCACGCTGCACTGCTGGATCGGGGATGACCAACCGCCTGCCGGCAAGTTCTCATCGCTTGCCCACGGCCAGTACGGAGCATGGTGTGGCGTGCGTGACGACAAGTCCGTGACGTGCTGGAATCCTTCCGGCCCAGCCCTGACGGACGTACCGCCAGGTCCATTCGAGACGGTGTCCGTGGGCGGATACCACGCTTGTGGCCTCCGCACTGACAACACGCTCGCCTGCTGGGGCAAGGACGACGAGAGGCAGGCGAGTCCGCCCACCGGTCAGTTCACCGCCGTGACAACCGGTGAGGAACACTCGTGCGCCTTGCGTACCGACCAAACCGTGGTGTGCTGGGGACGGGCGAAAGACGGCCAGACCGAACCACCCGGTGGCCCGTTCGCCGCGCTGGGTGCCGGTACCGGCGGCGAGTACTCCTGTGGCCTGCGCGCCGACGGCACCCCCGAGTGCTGGGGACGGCTAGGACGGTACGCGCCCCCGCCAGGCAAGTTGGCGACAAGCGCCCGTTGATCCATCACCGTGACGTGTGCGGCCCGGGAGCGATCGAGTGGACGCCCTTTTGGGCTGGACCGCCGCGAAACGTCTCTGCGAGGCTCTCCGCATGCCGATGTTCGCCGAGCGGGAGTCGCGTCAGGCCGGCGCCACTGCGCACAGTGGACCCCGTCCGGGGCCGGGCGGGACCACTGGGCATCTGCTGCACCTGCAGCGGACAGCGGGAAACCTGGCAGTGGCCCAGTTGATCGAGGACCAGGCCACCGCGGCGCCCGCGGTGGACCGCTTCCGCTTCGAGGTCAAGGCGTGGATCCCGGCGCAGCAGGTGGTCGACCCGGAGGCGCCGCTGCGGGAGGCGGCCGAACTGGTCATGGGAGCGGGCTCGGTGAAGTCCTTGGAATCCCACTACCACGGCGACGGGCACCCGGGGTACGAAGGCGAGTACCGCGTGTGCACGGCCATCGAGTTCGACTGGGACGGCCGCAAGATGTCCAACGCGCAGGTCGTGAAGATGGCGAACTTCGGGCAGACCGTCCGGTTCTTCTCGATCGTGGAAGGCACCCCGTTCAGCGGTGACGACAAAGTCCGTACAGGGCAGGAGACCAGGACCGCCACAGCGGCCGTCCGCGGAGGCCTCGACAACGACAACACGGTGTCGCTCGGCATGCCCTCGGCCAACCCCGTGACCATCGCGCCGTCACCGGACATCGACGCCGACTACATGCTCTTCATGTCACAGGACGAGATCACCGGGCAGACCGAGGCCACGGTCCGCTGGACGACGGACCTGATGCCCAACCACGGTTTCCGGGTCACCAAGAACGGAGTCGTGGTCGCGGAGAAGGTCGTCAGCGACGTGCTGACCCGTGGCATCGACCTGGATTCGAGCACGGGCGCGTTGGCCATCGGGCTGTGGCTGAACAGCAAGACCAACGGCGGCGCGGAAGCGTTCCAGCCCTGACCCGATGATCACAAGCCCGCCGCTCGGCGCGACGGATGGCAGGCTCATCTGGCAGGCGGCAGGGGAGTCGCGGTGAACACGCCGTCCGGGTCCAGGCTCGCTTTGATCGCGAGCAGCCGGGCGGTGTGCGGTCCGTGTGCCGCCGCGGCCTGGTGTTCGTCGTCGGGACCGAGGAGATTGGGGTAGCCGCCGGGCAGCGCGCTGCCCGGCGGTGCCGGCCCGGGTCGCCGCCCCGTGGAAATGGTGGATGTTGATGAACGTCGCGGGTGACGTGCGAGCGGCGTACGCCTCAAGCAACGCGGACACCACACCGGGAGTGAAGGTTGTGGTGTTCCGGGTGCGGATCGCGTACCCGGCCCCGTCGGGGAACGCGCCGTCGAACTCACGCAGCTTCGCCAGCGGGGACATCGGGGTCGCCGTCGCGGTCAGAGGTGTGCCGAGCGCGGCGAACCCGTCGAGGACAGTGGTTCCGTCGGCGGTGGTCCCGACCAGGTCGGTGATACCACGACCGTGGGGCCCTCGGGCCCGGCGACGACGGCGATCGTCGAGGTCAGCGCGTCAGGTGCGCCTTCGAGGAGCTCGCCGTATCCACGTAGCACCTGCTCGGCCTGCTCCCACGGATAGATGAAGGAACCGGCGAGCACCTCGGCCAGCGGGTGCAGGGCGACATCGGCGGAGGTGACCACGCCGAAGTTGCCACCGCCACCGCGCAGTGCCCACAACAGCTCGGTGTCAGCCTGCACGACGCGGCCATCAGCGAGCACGACCTCGGCAGCAAGGAGGTTGTCGGCTGCGAGACCGAAGCATCCGTTGTACGGGCCATAGCCCCCGCCGAGGGACAACCCGAGCATGCCCACGGTGCCGACCGTGCCCGTGGCCACGGCCAGCCCCTGGCGGTCCGCCGCCTCCGCCACGTCGGCCGAGGTGGCACCACCAGCCACCGTGGCGACGTTGCCGGACACCGTGACGTGACGCATCCGGGTCAGGTCGATGACCAAACCACCCGCCCGGATCGCCCGCCCCGCCCAGTCGTGCCCGCCGCTCCGGACCGACAGCGGCAGCCCACTTTCCCGTGCGACACGGATCGCGTGCCGCACCTCCGCGGTCGTCTCACACCGCACGACCAGCGCGGGACGATGTGACACCGCCCCGTTCCACACGGCCGCGGCGGCGTCGAGCTCGGGCCCGTCGGCCACGACGCGGGCCCGATCGATGTGCCGGGCGAGCGCATCGATCACACTGGTCATGATCATCCTTCGGGGCGGGCCCGTCCACGGCGACGCTCTGCGGTCCGAGCACGGGCCGATCGGTGCCCGCTTTGGCGGTGAACTCACACCAGGCGAGGTTGCGCTCCCCACCGCGTGCCTGGCCGATTCGTGCGGGCTCACCGCCGGAGTGGGGTCAGCGGCTGCCGCGCAGCGTGTCGCGGCGCGCGTACCGCGCCTCGGTGCCCAGCTCCTCCTCGATGCGGATGAGCTGGTTGTACTTCGCGGTGCGGTCCGACCGGGACAACGAGCCGGTCTTGATCTGGCCGCACCCGGTGGCGACGGCGAGGTCGGCGATCGTGGTGTCCTCGGTCTCGCCGGACCGGTGCGACATGACCGCGGAGTACCCGGCCTTGTGCGCGGTGTCCACTGTGGTCAGTGTCTCGGTGAGGGTGCCGATCTGGTTGACCTTGACCAGGATCGAGTTGGCGATCCCGCGGTCGATCCCGTCGCGCAGCAAGGTGACGTTGGTGCAGAACACGTCGTCGCCGACGAGCTGGACACGGCCGCCGATCGCGTCGGTGAGCTGCTTCCAGCCGTCGAAGTCGTCCTGGGCGATCCCGTCCTCGATGGACACGATGGGGAACCGCGTGGTCAGGTCCGCGAGGTACGCCACGTGCTCCTCGACGCTGCGTTTGCGGCCCTCACCGGCGTAGTCGTAGACGCCGTCGGTGTAGAACTCCGACGCGGCGGGGTCGAGCAGCAACGCGATGTCCTCGCCGGGGGTGTAACCGGAGTCCTCGATCGCCTTGACCACGAACTCGAGCGCCTCGTCGGCCGAGCTGAGGTTCGGCGCGAACCCGCCCTCGTCGCCGACGCTGGTGTTGTGACCGGCCTTGTGCAGCGACTTGCGCAGCGTGTGGAACACCTCGGCGCCCATCCGGACAGCCTCGGCGAAACTCTCCGCGCCGACCGGGCCGATCATGAACTCCTGGAAGTCGATCGAGTTGTCGGCGTGCGCCCCGCCATTGATGATGTTCATCATCGGCAACGGCAGCAGATGCGCGAACACCCCACCGACGTAGCGGTAAAGCGGGAGCTCGCTGCTGATCGCGGCAGCCTTGACCGTCGCGAGGGACACGCCCAAGGTGGCGTTCGCCCCGAGCCGGGCCTTGTTCGCGGTGCCGTCCAGGTCGATCAGGACGCGGTCCACCTCGGCCTGGGCCTCCGCGTCGAGCCCGAGGACAGCGTTCTCGATCTCGTCGTTGACGGCGTCGACTGCCTTGCGCACGCCTTTGCCGTGGTACCGGGACGCGTCACCGTCGCGCAACTCGACGGCCTCCCGTGTCCCGGTCGAAGCGCCGGACGGCACCGCGGCCCGCCCCAGCGACCCGTCTTCAAGCAGGACGTCGACCTCGACAGTCGGATTGCCGCGGCTGTCGAGGACCTCACGGCCACGGACGGCGACGATAGCGGTCACAGTGCGCTCCCTCACGGGTGTTCCAGCAGGTCGAGCAGCGCAACGCCGAGCCGCCCCGAGACGTGGGGAGGCTATCTCAGAACCGATCAAGATGGAGGCCGAACCTCCATATCAACCATCAGGAGCGCCGCACGCCGGTCACCGGGTCGGGCTGGTGGTTCCTGCTTCATCGAAGGACTCGATGAGCGCCGGGGCGAGCCCACGCCACGCGTCCTGGAGCAGGACATCGAGCAGCCGCCGGTCACGTCAAGGCGTGGCGAACGACAGGAACTCGGCCCTGGCGGCGGGCTGCTCACGAAAGGCGCGCCGGAGCGCCGAAGTGGTCATGACCGCGTCGGGCTTGCTGATGCCGCGTTGTGCCATGCACGCGTGTGTCGCGCGGAGGACGACTCCGGCGCCGCGTGGGTCGAGGTGTTTGATCAGTGTGTCCACGATCTGGCCGGTGAGGCGTTCCTGGACTTGCAGTTGACGGGCGTAGTGCTCGACGAGGCGGGCGAGCTTCGACAGGCCGACCACTCGTCCCGCCGTGGGCAGGTAGGCGACCCACGCGTGGCCGGTGAACGGCAGGATGTGGTGTTCGCACACCGACGTGAACGGGATCGGCCCGAGGTGGACCATCTCGTCGACCTGGCCGACGTCCTCGAACTGCACTGCCAGGAACTGGGCCGGATCGCCCGGGGCCGCGGTCATCTCGAGCATCGCGTCGACGAATCTGGCAGGCGTGCGGGCGAGACCGGCCCGGTCCGGGTCGTCCCCGGCGAGTTCGAGCAGCGCGCGGACGCCGTCTTCCGCGCGGGCCCGGATGTCCAGCTCCAGTGCTTGGTCGGTGAGTGTCATCGTCCCCGGTCCTCTTCTGGCCACAGCAACATGTGCAGCCTGGTCGTGGTGTTGTAACCGCGCGTCAGGATCGCGTCCGCCAGTGATCGGTGGCACGCCAGCACGCGGGCGGCGGTGCGGCCTTCCGGCATGATCCACACTGCCGGGTGGGGGATCGAGTACTCGTCGACGAGTCTGTCCACTTCGGTCAGTTCGTCGGGCGTGGCGACCACGAACTTGAACACGGCCTTGCCCGGTGCCTCGGCGGCGAACGCGGCCAGTGCGCGTGGTTTGAGCCTCTTTCCCGCCGGGTCACCGGTGTTGGTGAGCTTGGGCGACACCGTGAAGTGGTCGACCAGGTCGTGCGCGTCCGCCGCGGGAGGGATGGTGCCGTTGGTCTCGACGTGCACCTGGCCAAGGTCGCGCAGACCGGTCAGAAGTTCGGTGAACGCGGGCTTTCGCTGGTGGGTCATGGGTTCGCCGCCGGTCAGCACCGTGATCGGTGCGCTGATGCGCCCGGCGTGCTCCAGGATGGCGGTCGTCCGCGTCTCCGGGCATTCCACCGCGAGATCGAACTTCGCGGAGTTCCAGGTGTACTCGGTGTCGCACACCATCGGGGCCGCGCCCGCGCCGCACGACAGGTTGCAGCCGCCGAGCCGCACGAACCGCGCCCGGTACCCGGTGAACGGCCCTTCGCCCTGGAAGGTGGGACCGAACACTTCGGACAGCGGGAGAGTCTGGCCGCGCCGGGCGCGCCCTGCGGCGACTGGCGTGTCGGTGATCACGTGGTGTGCACCTCCGCCGCGTTGACGTGGGTCTCGGTCACCCGCACGTGCGTCACCGTGAGGCGTGGATCGAGGTCGGACGCGATGGCCGTGGTCACCCGGGTGAGCAGGTGGGCGGTCGCTTCCACTGTGGGCCACGGGAGATCGGCCGCTGGTTCGTCCTTGCCGAACACGAACACCCGGCCCGCGTCGGCCAGCGTGGGCAGCAGCGGGTCGGCGATGCCGAGCATGGCGCCGTGGTCGAGGTGCACGTCCACCCACTCGCGCAGTGCGATCTTCAACGCGCCGAACTCGCACACGACTTCGCCGGGATCGCCGGCGACCGCGGTGACGGTCGCTTCCAGCCACCAGGAATGCCCGTGCAGGTTGACGCACTTGCCGCCCAGTTCGGGCAGCCGGTGCGCGGTTTCGAAGTTGTGCCGTACCTGTACCGAGGTCTGCTGTGTCATACGGTCACCTGCTCACGCCAGAACGCCGTGTCGGCGTAGTCGGTGGGGTCACGCACGCCTGCGAGGTGAAACGCCTCGGCACGTTCCACGCATGTGCCGCAACGGCCACAGTGCCGTCCGGTGGAGTCACCGCCCTCGTAGCAGGACCAGGACAGCTCCATGGGCGCGTCGAACTGTACGCCTTTGGCCGCGATCTCGGCTTTCGTCAAGCGAATGTAGGGCGCTTCGACACGGACGGTCTCGGTGCCGAGCATGGCCGTCAGGGTGGCGGCGGCGATGAACTCCGGGCGGCAGTCCGGGTAGATCGGGTGGTCACCGGAGTGCACGGCCGTGGCCACCACTCTCAGGCCACGGGCGGACGCCACGCCGCACGCCACCATGAGCATGATCGCGTTGCGGTTGGGCACGACGGTGGCTGACATGGTGTCGGCGGCGTAGTGGCCGTGGGGTATCTCGCCCGTCCCGGTGAGCGCGGACCGCAGGTGGTGCCGCAGCACGCTCAGATCGATGATGTCGTGGGGGATCCCGAGCCGGCTCGCGACGACGGCCGCGGCCTCCAGTTCGACGGCGTGCCGCTGGCCGTAGTGGACGCTGACGGCTTGTACGGCGGCCCCGCGGCGCACGAGTTCGGTCGCCAGTACGGTGGAGTCCAGCCCGCCGGACAGCAGGACCAGCGTGGAATCGTGTCGATCGCCATTCCCATTCACGAGCGGCAACCTTTCGTGGAATGTCGTATCCGCCCGCGCGGGCCGATGAGTGCTCGAACCGGCCGCCGACCGGCCGGGATTCGGTCGATTGTCATGTCGTCCATTGTGTGGTCGGGAATTCGGCGATCACCGCCCGCGACTGCCGTGCGGCGGTGTCACCAGAGAGGATGACTCTCGTTCATCTGAAAGCAAGAAAAGCGGGCTTCTCCCACCTGTGTGTCCGGTGTTTGTCCATTGTTCAGCGGCGTTGACACGACCATTTCATGTCGTACTTCGCATGTTTGGAAGTCCGCGAACCGGGGGCAACGGTGCTGTTCAGCGACGTGTGGTGGTCACGGGAGGGCATCGCCTGCCCGTCCGCGTAATTCCACACGTGGTGAAGTCGGGATGTGATTTTCTTTCTGCTTCGGGTGGCGCGCGTCGAGCGGCGTACCGTCTTCGCATGCAAATCACGGTACCCCGCCTCGTTCGGGCAATGAACCGCGAATGCCCTATTTGATAGCGTGAACCCCCCGGTCAGGTTACCGATGTGTCGGCGCGGTCGTGGCATGGTAGATCTGAACCCCGGTAGTGGCCGCGGATGTGCGGTCGATAACCGCAAGCCCTTGATTGGTAGCCCGATGCAGGGAGTGTCGTGTGGTTCCCGCGATGTCGAATGAAGAACGCGAATTTTTCCTGGCCGACGTGCACGTCGGGGTGCTGGGCGTGGCCACCGCGCGAAACGGTCACGCGCCGCTGCTTGTGCCTGTCTGGTACCGGTACACGCCCGGCGGCGAGCTCGTGGTCCAGACGGGCCGGGAGACGGTGAAAGCCCAGCTGCTGCGCGCGGCCGGCCGGTTCAGCATCTGCGTGCAGGACGAGAACCCGCCGTACCGGTACGTCAGCGTGGAAGGCCCGGTGACGTCCGTGAGCGATCCGGTGCCGCCCGCCGAGCGCAAGGCCATAGCCCACCGGTACCTGGACCCGCAGGAGGCGGATTCCTACCTGGCAGCGACCGCGCGGCAACTGACGGACGACGTCGCGATCCATATGCGGCCGCAGCACTGGCGTACGGCGAACTTCGCGACGTTCGCAGCGGAATTCGCCGGCACGGTGTCATAACCGGCCCCACACACCCAACGGAGCAGCACGACATGACAACCGCCGAAGTCCCCGCCTGTCACACACCTGCCGCACCGGCCTATCCCAGGGACCGTAACTTGCCAGACCTGTTCCAGGCGCAGGTGAGCGCACGCCCGCACGCACCAGCGGCATGGCACCGCGGCGAGGAACTGACCTACGCGCAGCTCGACGCGCGCTCCGACCATGTGGCGGCGCGGCTGCTCGACCACGGCGTCGAGCCTGGTTCGGCCGTGGGGGTGTGTGGCGGTCGGAGCCTGGAAGCGCTTGTGGCTGTACTGGGTGTGCTCAAGGCCGGGTGTGCCTATGTGCCGCTCGACGAAGAACTCCCGCCTGCCCGGTTGCGCGTGATGGTCGAAGACGGCGACGTGCACGCGGTCGTGACGCTGCCAGGCGCCAGGCGCCCGCGTGGCCCGCGGACCTTCGTCGAGGTGGATCCCGTGTCCGCCGATCTGAGCGGTCACGTGCCGGTCCAGGCGAGGCGGGCGGTGTCCCGTCCCGCCACGAACTGTGCGTACGTGATGTTCACGTCCGGCTCGTCCGGCCGCCCCAAACCCGTGGTGATCACGCATCGTGGCGTGGTCCGGCTGGTGCTGTCCGATCCCGGGCTGCCACCACCGGGTCCCGGCGACCGGGTGCTGCACGGTTACAGCCTGTCCTCCGACGCGTCCACGATCGAGATCTGGAACGGGCTGCTCACCGGTGCGTGCCTGGTCCTGGTCGACCGGGCCGACCTGGTGTCGCCGCCTGCGCTGGAGGATGTGTTGCGTGACCACGGGGTGACGGTCGCCTACCTCACCACGAGCGTCTTCCACCACGTGGCCAGGACGCGTCCGCGAGCGCTGAGCGGGCTGCGTTTCGTGTCCGCGGGCGGGGAGGCGATGGACTCCAGTCTCGCCGCGACTGTCATGGCGGCGTGTCCGGACACCACTGTGGTCAATTTCTACGGGCCCACGGAGAACACGGTGGTTTCCACCGTCCATGTCCTGCGTGCCGCGCCGGCGCAGGACATGGGCGTACCCATCGGCCGCCCTTTCGGCGCCTCCACCGCGCATGTCCTACGCGCGGACGGCAGTGTGGCCGCGCCTGGTGAGGAAGGTGAGTTGTACGTCGGCGGCGACGGTCTGGCCGTGGGGTACGCCGGTGACGCGGAGCTGACCGCCGAGCGGTTCGTGACCGTGGACGTGCACGGGCGGCCCGAACGGCTCTACCGCACCGGAGACCGTGCCGTGCGGGCGCACGATGGCGTGCTGGAGTACCGGGGACGGCTGGACCGGCAGGTGAAACTGCGCGGGCACCGCATCGAGCTCGACGAGATCGAGGCCCGGCTGCGTGCCCATCCCGCTGTCGGTGAAGCCGCGGTGGAGCTCGACGGGGACCGGCCGGTCGCGTACCTCACCGCCGCGGAACCCGGGGACCCGTTGCCGCTGGAGGCGTTGCGCGCCTACTGCGCCCAGTGGTTGCCGAGCCAGGCCGTCCCGCTGCTGGTCGCCATGCGGCAGTTCCCGGTCGGTGGCAGCGGGAAGGTCGACAGGAAGCGGTTGTCGGTCAACGCGGCCACGGCGGGCACCGCCGCACCTGTCGAGAGCGTGCTCGACGCGATCGCGCACGTGTGGGAGCTGGTCCTGCGGGAACGTCCCGCGCCCGACGACGACTTCTTCGCCGTCGGCGGTGACTCGCTGCTCGCCTCCGAGATCGTCACACGCACTCTCGCGGTGCTCAACATCGACGCCGCCTTCGGCTCCAGCCTGATCAGATCGCTGCTGGACACCCCGACGCTGGCGGGATTCGCCGAGGCCGTGCGCGCCGTGCGGGGCAGCGCCGCCGCCGCGCCCGCGGCACCGGTCGACTTCGCCCGTGAGCGTGAACTCGGGGTGACCCTCCCGCCTGCCCAGCGACCGGGGCCCCGGCCGGAGAACCCGTCGGAGGTGCTGCTCACCGGTGCCACGGGGTTCGTCGGTGCCTTCCTGCTGCGCCGCCTGCTGCAGGCGACGTCCGCCCGTGTCCACCTTCCCGTGCGGGCAACGACATCCGCGCACGCCGAGCGGCGGGTGCGTGCCGCGCTGGGCCGATACGGTCTGCGCTTGCCGGACGGGGCATGGCGCCGGGTGGTGTGCTTCCCGGCGGATCTGGCGGCACCCGGACTGGGGATGTCTCCCGATCACACGGCGAAGCTGGCCGGGTGCCTCGACCTGGTGGTGCACAATGCCGCCCAGGTGAACTTCCTCTACCCGTACCAGGCGCTGCGGGCCGCCAACGTGGAGAGCACCAGGGAGATCATCCGGCTGGCCGGGCCGAGGCGGGTGCCGGTGCACTTCCTGTCCACCATCGCGGTACTGGCCGGATTCGGCACCGCGGGCGTCCGGCACGTCGACGAGGACGCCGAGCTGGACCACGCGGACCGGCTCAGCATGGGCTACGCGGAGAGCAAATGGGTGGCCGAGGGACTGCTGCGCCAGGCCGCCGCCCAGGGCCTGCCGACCGCCGTCTACCGGCCCTATGAGATCACCGGCGACCGGCGGCACGGCGCGTGCAACACCGACACGGCGATCTGCTCGCTGTTCAAGACCATCGCCGAGACGGGCCTCGCGCCGGACATCGACCTGCCCATGGACTTCGTGCCGGTCGACTACGTCGCCGAAGCCGTCGTGCACGTCGCCACCCGGCAGCGGGCCGGCGACCGCGTGTACCACCTCACCAATCCGCGTCCCGCCCTGCTGGGTGACGTCCTCGAACGCATGCGCGCCGCGGGTTGTGCGCTGCGGATGCTGCCGTACCAGCAGTGGGTCGGCGAACTCGTGCGGCACGTCGCACGCCACCCGACCAGTCCCACCGCGCCGTTCGTGTCCCTGTGCGTGGACCGCGGCCACAAGGCGGACATCTCGGTCAAGGAGATGTACCTGGACGGGACGTTTCCGCGTCTGGGCAGGCGCAATCTCGAGCAGGCGCTGGACGGCAGCGGCCTGCACTGCCCACCGGTCGACGCCGACCTGCTCGACCGCTACCTGGAGTACTTCTTCACGTCCGGCTACATTCCCCGGCCGCGGCGGCCGGAACCCGAGCTGGAGGAGCTGGTATGACACTCATCCCGGTACCGGCGCCCGACCCGGGAACGGCAGGGCCTCCCCGTGCCTACGACCGTCTGCGCGCCGACGAGCCGGTTGTCCAGGCCCAGCTGGCCAACGGCGAAACCGGGTGGCTGCTGAGCCGTCACGAGGACGTCCGTGCCGCGTTCGCCGACCCGCGACTGGTTCGGCCGCTGTTGTCGGCGTGGCCCGTCCGCGAGGACGCGCAGCCACCTCCGTGCCTGCCGACGTTCCTGGAGATGACCGGCGAACAGCACCACAGGGTGCGCCGCGCGGTGCTGCCGCTGTTCACACGACCGCGTCTGCGTTTCATGGCTCCACGCATCCGCGCGATAGCCACAGAACTGGTCGACGCGATGACGGCCGCGGGCACCGCGGCGGACCTCGTGCCGTCCTTTGTGGAACCGCTGCCGCTGCGGGTGCTGTGTGACACGGTCGGGTTGCCCTACGAAGACCGCGACACCTACCTGCCGCACACGCTCACCCTGCTCAGCGCAGCGGGCCTGCCCATGGACGATGTGCTGGACGCCTTGTACGCGCTGCAGGACTACGCCAGCGAACTGGTCAGCCGCAAGCAACGCGAGCCCGACGACACCTACATCTGCTTGCTGTTGAGCCGCCTGACCCGTGACGACGTCGTCAGCTTCGTGGTCACCATGCTCATGGCGGGCTACAAGACGAACGTCCAGCACACCGGCAACGCGCTGCTGGTGCTGCTCACCCATCCCGGCCAACTCGGGCTGCTGCGTGCCGATCCCGCGCGCATCCCGGTGGCGGTGGAGGAACTGCTGCGTTACGTCCCGCTGATGAACGCCATCAACATCCTGGTCGCACAGGAGGACCTCACGCTGCGCGGCAGGCGGATCCGAGCCGGTGACGCGGTACTGCCCGTGATCGCCTCGGCCAACCGCGACCCGGCGGCGTTCACCGATCCCGACCGCCTCGACCTCGCCCGCAGTCCCAACCCGCACACCACGTTCGGTCGTGGGCCACACCACTGCACCGGCGCCCACCTGACCCGCCTGCAACTCACCGTCGCACTGGAAGTGCTGCTGAGCGGGCTGCCCGATCTCGAACTCGACGAACCACCCGAGGTGATCCCGTGGGACGAATCGACACCGCTGCGCGCCCCGGCCCGGCTGCGTGTCCGTTGGTGAGCGACCACACCGGAACGGGTGACCACCGTGTCCGCACCTGACCAGGCCCTGCCGCGGTATCCGTTCAGCGACCGAGGGGATCGGCTCGCGCCGGAGTTGGCCGACCTGCGACAACGTTGTCCCGTGGCGAGGGTCAGGACGAACGCGGGCGGCCAGGCGTGGCTGGTCACCGGCTACGACCTGGCCCGGCACGTGCTGCGGGAACGGAGATTCGGCAGATCGGTGCTGGCCGCCAAGGGAAGTCCCGTGCAGGACTCGCCGATCCTCGCGCCCGAACTGATGGGCGCGATGGAGTACCTGCGCCGCGCCGGTCTGCGGGACGAGGTCCTCGCGGCGCTGGGCCGCCATCAGCCGGACCTGCCACCCGCCTGGGTCGAGCACGTCACCCGTGCCGGTCTGGAAGCCATGGTCCGCGACGGTGGTCCCGGTGACCTGCAACGGCACTTCGCCGAACGGGTCGCGTCGCACTGCATGTACCGCCTGCTCGGCCTGCCTTTCGAGGACCACGGCTGGCTTGCGCCGCGTGCCGACCTCGATCTGACCATGAAAACGCCGACCAACGAGGAACTCGCCCGCAACTGGGGCGAACTGCGCGACTACATGCACGCGCACATCCGCACCCGGCCGGATCGCCCACGGGGCCTGCTCGACCGCATCGCCGCCCTCAACGACCGTGACCGCGGCCTCGACGACGTCCAGCTCGCCAACATCGCGGCTGTGCTCTACGTCAGCGGATACGAGGACTTCGCCAGTTTTCTCGGCGTCGCGGCGGTGAAGCTCCTCGAACGGCCGACCGTGATGGACACCCTGCGCGACCGTCCGGACGTGACGTCCCGCTGTGTCGAGGAACTGCTCCGCTGCAGCGTCGTGCTGGGCAACGCCATCCAACGCTATGTCACCGAGGACGGTCCGCTCGGCGACGTGTTCGTCAGGCAGGGAGATCTCATCCTGCTGTCGCTCGACGCGGTCAACTTCGACCCGGCCGCGTTCACCGAACCCGACGTCTTCGACCCGGCGCGCAGCCCCAATCCGCACCTGCGCTTCGGGTACGGACGCCACCACTGCCCCGGCGGCCACCTCGTCAGGCGGCAGACGGCGACGGCGTTGCGGGTCCTCGTCCACCACCTGCCCCGGCTGCGGCTCGCCGTCCCCGTCGCGGACATCGCATGGGTGCCCAACAGAATGGCCATCGTTCCCCGGCAGGTTCCGGTTTGCTGGTGAGGATGGCGGGCACCCCCGCCCGAATGGTGTCCACAGTGGACGAACGGCTCACTCTCCGGCTACCGCGGGGAAACCGTTTCACCACAACGAGTACTTGTCCGGCCGCGCACGGCAAGTATGGTGAAGGGAGACAGGAATTCGCTCGGTGGCAGACGTCCCGATGCCACAGCAGCCACCACATCCGTGCACATCGTGCGCCCGGACCACCGGGCGGGTGACCTATGCCGGCTGCTACCAACGAAAGGAGCCTCATGGCTACCTTGTGCAGACCGGCGGTCGCCGTCCCCGAACACGTCATCACCGCTGAGGAGACGCTGGACCTCGCGCGTTCCATCCACGCCGATCACGATCAGCTGCCGCTCGCGCTGCGGCTGATCGAGAACACCGGCGTGCGCAAACGGCACATCGTCCAGCCGGTCGAGCTGACGTTGCGGCACCCCGGTTTCCGCGAGCGCAACGAGACCTACGAGCGGGAAGCGAAAGCCCGCGTTCCCGCGGTGGTGCGCGGCGCGCTGGACAACGCGGGGCTGTCCAGCGCGGACATCGACCTGATCGTCTACGTGTCCTGTACCGGATTCATGATGCCGTCGCTGACGGCCTGGATGATCAACACGATGGGCTTCCGGTCGGACACCCGGCAGATGCCCATGGCGCAGCTGGGGTGCGCCGCCGGAGGTGCCGCGATCAACCGCGCCCACGACTTCTGCACCGCCTATCCCTGTGCCAACGCGCTGATCGTGTCCTGCGAGTTCTGTTCGTTGTGCTACCAGCCGGGTGATGTCGGCGTCGGCTCACTGCTGAGCAACGGGCTGTTCGGCGATGCCGTCGCCGCCGTGGCCGTGCGTGGTGAAGGCGGCGAGGGCATCAAACTGGTGCGCAACCGGTCACACCTGGTCCCGGACACCGAGGACTGGATCGCTTACAGCGTGCGGGAAACAGGCTTCCACTTCCTGCTGGACAAACGCGTGCCCACCACGATGGAACCGCTGGCGCCCGCGCTGGTGACCCTGGCGCAGGGGCACGGGTGGGACGCCTCCCAGCTGGACTTCTACATCGTGCACGCCGGCGGCCCGCGCATCCTCGACGACCTGTCCCGGTTCCTGCACGTGGAACCCGAGGCGTTCCGGTTCAGCCGGGCCACGCTGACCGAGTACGGCAACGTCGCCAGCGCCGTGGTCATCGACGCCGTGCGCAGGATGTTCGAGGAAGGAACCGCCGTGCAGGGCCACAGGGGCCTGATCGCGGGATTCGGCCCGGGGATCACCGCCGAAAGCGCCCTCGGCACCTGGATGTCGGTGCGCGCCGGGCTCGCGCACACCGAGGTTCCCGAGCCGCGCTCGCCGCGAGCTGTCGTGCCCATGCAAGGAGCGGACCGCCTGTGACCACCGAGTCGACGAGTACGACGCATCCCGTGCGGTTCTGGGATGTGCCCGATCTGCGGGCGACCGATTTCGATCCGCTGCTGGCCGAGCTGCTGCGCGACGAGCCGGTCTCGCGCGTCCGGCTGCCCAACGGAGACGGCTACGCCTGGCTGGTGACCAGGTACGCCGACGTCAGGTTCGTCACCTCCGATCCGCGGTTCAGCAGGCAGGCCGTGCTCGGCAGGTCGGTCACCAGGCTCGCCCCGCACTTCATCCCGCTCGACGACGCGGTGGGTTTCGCCGATCCGCCCGAACACACGCGCCTGCGGCGCGCGGTGGCCAAAGCGTTCAGCGCCAAGAGCGTCCACGCCCTGCGGGCGCGGACCCAGCAACGGATGCACGGCCTGGTGGACGCGATGCAACGGCACGGATCGCCCGCCGACCTGATGGAACACGTCCACAACCCGCTTCCGCTCGCCGTGGTGAGCGACCTGATGGGCGTGCCGGAGCAGGACCGGCCCGCGATGGCGGAGTGGTCCGGCGTCCTGCTGTCGGCCGGACATGGCCGTGAGCGCAGTGAACGAGCGAAAGCCGAGGTCGGTGCCTACTTCACCACACGGCTGTCACAACCCGGTGCGGGCAGCGAAGACGAACTGCTGGGGCTGTTGTCCGCGGCGATCGAGCGGGAGGAACTCACGCTGAAGGAGGCGGTCGGCCTCGCCGTGCTGATCCAGGTCAGCGGCGCGCACGCGGTACGCAACAACAGCGGCAACATGATGTACGCGCTGCTGACGCACCCTGGGCACCTGGCGCGGCTGCGCACCGAGCCGGGGCTGCTGCCGCAGGCGATCGAGGAGCTGCTGCGGTGGATCCCGCATCGCAGCGGCGTCGGCCTGTCCCGGATCGCGACCGAGGACGTGGCGGTGGGTGACGTCGTCATCCGCGCGGGGGAGGCGATCTACGCGTCGTACCTCACGGCGAACCGTGATCCGGACGTGTTCGACGATCCCGGCCACCTCGACTTCGACCGGGCCTTCAACCCGCACGTGTCCTTCGGCCACGGACCGCACCACTGCGTCGCGTCGGCGCTGGCCCGGATGGAGTCCCGGATCATGGTCGGCACGTTGCTCGACCGGTTGCCGGAGCTGCGCCTGGCCGTGCCGGTCGAGGAGGTCCGCTGGCAACGCGCCGCGCTCATCCGCGGCCCGGAGACCCTGCCGGTCGCCTGGTGACCGCGTCGGACCTGCGGGAAGGGCTGATCGTGCCGCCGGGGGCCGGCCGCACGATCGCCACCGGCGCGCAGGAGGTCACGTTCAAGGTCACCGGCGCGCACTCGACTGCCGCGTCCACCTTCGAGGTCAAGGTACCGCCGGGATTCGACGTCGGTGCCCACGTGCACGCCCGCAGCGAGGAACTGTTCTACGTCCTCGAAGGCGAGCTGGACGTGCTCGCGTTCGAACCGAAGGTCCGCACGCCGGACAGCTGGCGGGAATGGGAGTCCTTCTCCGGCGAACGGGTCGTGCGCGCGGGAGCGGGCACGTTGATCCTGGTACCGCCGGGCTGCCCGCACGCCTTCACCAACGCCACGTCCGATCCGGTGCGGATGTTGTTCCAGGCGGCCCCACCGCCCGACCACGAGCGGTACTTCGAGGAGTTGCTCGACATCCTCAACAGCGGCGGCCCGGTGGACCACGAGGCCATCGCGCGGCTGCGTGAACGCTACGACATCCAGCAGCTGACTCCGTTGCGGTACGGCGAATGAGGGACGAGACATGGACGACACGAGAGTGCCCGTACTCATCGCCGGCGGCGGCCTGACGGGCTTGTCCGCCGCTGTTTTCCTGGCGTGGCACGGTGTTCCCGCGATGCTGGTCGAACGGCATCCCGACACGGTCGGGCTGCCGAAAGTGCGGACCATCCACCCGCGCACAGTCGAGCTGTACCGCGCGGTGGGCATCGAGGACAGGATCCGGGCGACACGGTCGCCGCTGGCAGGTCACGACCTGGTCGTGCACGCCGAGAGCCTGGCGGGGGAGGAGCTCAAGCGGCTGCCCCCGGTGGCCGGGGAGGATCTCAGCGGGTTCGGGCCCTGTGCCTTCGCGCCGATCGACCAGGACCAGCTCGAACGCATCCTGCGGGCCCGTGCCGGGGAAGTCGGTACGGATCTGCGGTTCCACACCGAGCTGATGGGCCTGGGAGAACACCACGAAGGCGTCACAGCCGTGCTGCGTGACCATGACACCGGACATGAATACCGGGTGTTCGCCGAGTACATGATCGCGGCGGACGGCGCCAAGAGCCCGGTGCGAACGATGCTCGGCATCGGGCAGCACGGGCGGGGCACCCTGGCCCGCCTGGTCAACGTCTACTTCAACGCCGACCTGACCGAACCGTTGCGCGGCCGCAAGATCATGGTCGCCACCGTGTGCAACCCGGTCGTCCGCGGCAGCGTCGTCTCGATGGACGCCGACCGGCTCTGGCGGCTGGCCATCGGCATGCCGCCGGACTGGTCCGGTGACCTCAGCGGATTCACCGAGGAACGCTGCACCGAACTGGTCCGCGCGGCGGTCGGCGTGCCGGACCTGGCGCTGGAGATCGATCAGGTCGCCACCGCGCCGTGGGAGATCTCCGGCCAGGTCGCCGACCGGTGGCGGTCCGGCCGCGTGGTGATCGCCGGTGACGCGGCGCACACGATGCCGCCGATCGCCGCCTTCGGGGCGAGCACAGGCGTTCAGGACGTGTACAACCTGGCCTGGAAACTGGCACTGGTGTGGCGTCGTGTCGCCAGCCATGAACTGCTGGACAGCTATGAATCCGAACGCCTTCCGGTCGCCGAGGAGACTGTCCGGCAAGTGCTCGTGCGGTACGCCGCCAGCCACGGCAAGTCGACCGGAGAGCACGTGGATCCGCTCGGCGTGATGGTCTACGGCTACACGTACCCGAGCGGTGCGTTCATCAGCGAACCGGGCGGGAACCCAGTCGCACTGGAGGATCCGGGGAACCCGAGCGCGCGGCCGGGAACCAGGGCGCCGCACCTGGTGGTGGAACGCTCCGGCGAACGGATATCCATCGTGGACCTGTTCGGCCGGTCCTTTGTCGTGCTCGCCGGAGAAGCGGTGGTGGGACGCGAGCGGGTCGCGTCGTACGTGTCGGCCAGGACCGGGGTCGAAGTCGACTGGTACCGCGTCGCTGAGGACGGCGACATCCGCGCTGCCGACGTCCGGTTCACCGACCGTTACGGCATCGGTCCTGACGGGATCGTGCTGGTCCGGCCGGATGGTTTCGTCGCGTGGCGTGCCGTGTCCGTTGCCGGGCTGGAGAATCTCGAGGTGCGGCTGCTGGACGTGGTGAACCTGCTGCTGTGCGCGCAGGCCAGGACCTCGGTCGCGGTGCCGTGAACCGAGGCCGGTGTGCTGGCCGGTGTCACCCGGCTGGGATGTGCACCATGCCGTGCGGTCCGTCGCCGCCGTGGTGCTGCGTGGAGATCCTCGCGATCGGTGCGAGTGCGATCAGGTCGACCACGTCCACGACGTTGGAAGCCAGGCTGGACACGTAACCGACCGTGCCGTCCGGTGACGAGGTGACGCTGAGTGCCTGCTTGCCGATCCCGATGCGAGCGAGCGACTCGAACGTCCTGGGCGAGAACACGTTGAGCCATCCGTCCGCCGGGCCATGTTCACCGAAACGCACCTCGGTGGCCAGGATCATCCCGGTGGCTGTGGCGTGCACGCCGACCACCTTGTGCTGCATCGGAATGGTCCGCACGATCCGGTCGGTGGCGGTCTCGATGACCTGAATCGCTTTCTCCAGCTCCGCGGACCGCGTGTGCGGGTGCGGCGTGGCGACGTACGCGTACCTGCCGTCCGGTGCCATTCCCACGCCGGCACTGCCGGTCACCTCGACTTTGCCGACCCATTCACGGCTCGGAAGGTCGACGACGGACACGAACGGCGCTTCCATGTTGGCAACGTAGGCTTTGTCCGCGTCGGGTGTCGTGCCGAACCAGTGCGGTCCGTGCGCGCCGGTCGTGATCCGGTCGACCGGCCTGCGGGTCCCGGTGTCGATGACCACCAGGCCGCCTTGCGTGGTGTCGTTCGCCTCCACGCTGGCGTAGAGCAGTTCGCGCCCAGCGTCCAGCGCCAGTCCGTGTGGTGCGAACTCAGGTGCGAGGTCGATGATGTCGACGACTTGCCCACCGTCCGGGTCGATCACACTGATCTCGTGAGCCCGTTCGGTGTAGTTGTTGTAGTACCCGCTGCGGTAGGTATGGGAGCAGTAAAGCAATCGGCGCGTGTGGTCGAAGCACAGTTCATGGGGCTCCGCGGGAACGTCGACGACAGTCCGGCACCGGTAGCCGCCGGTTTCGAAGAACGCGACCGTGTGTCCGCCTTGGTTCGCGACCGCCAAGATGCCGTCGCCGCGGGACGATGTTGTCATACTCGAACTCTCCACTCTGGACTCGTGTGGGCCCTGTGTCCTTCGTAGCGCACAGATGTCGCGATGACCAGACCGCACTCGCCACCTCACCAGGTGACAGTGGTCCAACGTACGGGTGGAATCCGGTCAGGACAGTGGTGTGGCCGGTCCGGTGAGGCGACGATGAACTGGAATCGTCCGCGACGTGGAGGAGTTCACCATGGCGGAGCCGTCGCTGGCCCGCGACCGGGTCGCTCATCACTGGCCGGTGGAGGACCTGCCGGGTGTCCAGTTCGATCCGTTGCTGGCGCGGTTGCTGCGTGAGGAGCCGATCGCCAAGATCCGCCTGCGGTTCGGCGAAGGCGACGCGTGGCTGGTGACGCGCTACGAGGACGTCAAACTGGTCACCGCGGACCCGAGGTTCAGCAGGGCGGCCACTGTGGACCGCCCGGTGACGAGCATGACACCGCACGTCATCGGCCTCCCTCGGGGCATCGGCCGGATCGACCCGCCGGAGCACACGCGGCTGCGGCGCCTGGTGACGCAGAGCCTGAGCCCACGACGCGTGGACCGCCTCCGGCCGCACGCAGAAGCCACTGCCGATGCCCTGCTGACCAGCCTGGGACAGCAGGGGCCACCGGCGGACCTCGTCGACGCCGTGATCGCGCCGTTCTCGATGCGGGTGATCAGCGAACTGCTCGGCGTCGCCGAACAGGACTGGGGCCGGGTGCGGGACTGGCAGCGGATCATCCTGTCCAGCAACCACTCCCGCGCGGAAGCGGACGCGGTCAAGAAGGAGATCGGCGGCTACTTCCGTGCACTGGCCGAGCGCCGGAGCGGTGAACCGGGAGACGACCTGTTCAGCGCGCTCGTCGCAGCGCGCGACGCGGGCGAGCTGACCACGCCAGAACTGATCTCACTGGCAGTGATCCTGCAGCTCAACGGAATGGACATGGTGCTGAGCACAGCGTCGTCCATGGTGTACCTGCTGCTCACCCAGCCCGGCTGGGCGGTGCGTCTGCGTGACGACATCGGCTTGCTGCCGGTCGCCGTCGAGGAGATGCTGCGGTTCAACCCCACCCGCAACGGCGTCGGCCTGCCGCGGATCGCGATGCAGGACGTCCAGGTCGGCGACGTGACAATTCGTGAAGGAGAGGCGGTCTACGTCTCGTACCTGACGGCCAACCGCGACCCGGACGTGTTCCCCGAACCGGACCGGTTGGACCTCGAACGGGCCGAGAACCCGCACCTGGCATTCGGCTACGGCATCCACTACTGCCACGGCGCCGCGTTGACGAGGATGGAACTGGACGTGCTGCTGTCCGCGCTGCTGAAGAGATTCCCCGGACTTTCGCTGGCCTGTCCGGCGACGGGGATCGAGTGGCTGCGTGGCGCGGTGAGCAGAGGGCCGGCCGCCCTTCCCGTGACGTGGAGTCCCTGATCCTTCAGCCGGTTCGTCCCAGCCTGCCGGGTGCGACGCCGAGTCGGACACTGGATGCGGTGAAGCACTTCGGACAAGTGACGTGGCCGACCGAACCCTACGCCGTCGAAGAAAGGAAAGGCGTCAACAAGTTGAGCAGCTCCTGCGGCCGGTCGAGGGGAATGATGTGGCCGCAGTCGGGAATGAGATGCCCGGTGAGGTTGTCGCTGACAGGCCGTAGTTGCCGTTCCAGGGCACGACCGACAGGGTGGGCGCCGACCGACAGCGTGGGCACAGCGAGCCGACCGCGGCTCACGGCATCACTGATCTGCCGGGCACTGGAGGGCATGGCGCGGTAGTAGGAGAAAGCGCAACGCAACGCCTCGGACCCGGTGCAGACATCGGTGAACGCGTCACGGATCGACGGTGGAACACCACGCCTCTGGGTACCGGCGGTGAGGAACCAGTCGACGTAGTCGGCTTCGTGCCCGTGCAGGACCGTTTCGGCGAGGCCCGGTACGGCGTGGAAGCCGAACCACCACGGTGGAGAGAAATCCTCGGCGCCAGGAAGGGGGCCCAGTAGCGATTCCATGAGGACCAGTCGCCTGACCCGGTCAGGGCGCCGCGTCGCGAGCAAGAACGCGGGAGGGGCACCGGCGTCGATGGCGACCACGGACGCGATCGGTTCGGCGAGAACGTCAAGGATGCCGTCGATGTCAGTGGCCAGCGTTGCCGCGTCGTAGCCGTCCGGCGCACGGGTGCTCGCGCCCAGCCCGCGCAGGTCCGGTGCGATGACCCGGTGGTGCGTGGACAGCGGGCCGATGATGTGGTTCCAGAGCTGCCAGGTGTGCGGAAAACCGTGCAGCAGCACCACCGCGGGGCCGGCTCCGGCGATGGCCACGTTGGCGTGGATGCCGTTGGTCGGGATGCGGTTGAGCGTTGCCTCTAGTGGTGGCACGGGCCCTCCATGTGGTTACCATCCGTTACCAGCAGACGGTAGGTAACCGCACTGGTGCTGCCAAGGCGGCACTTCGTCGACAGGTGGTGAGGTCCGAGTGACTACCCGGCCGAAGCGGGGAGACGTGTTCGATCCCGCGTGCCCGACCCGGCAACTGCTGGACCGCATCGGCACGAAATGGACATCGATGGCGGTCAAGGTGCTCGCTGAGGCCGCTCCCGACGAGGTGCGCTTCGCCGAGGTGCGACGGCGGATGCCCGGCGTCTCGCAGAAGATGCTGTCGGTGACCCTGCAGAGCATGGTCCGTGACGGCTTGGTCGCCCGCCGCGTGGAACCGACCGTGCCGCCACGCGTGCATACCGGCTCACCGAACTGGGCCTCTCGTTGGAGACGCCACTCGCGGCGCTGCGCGCGTGGGCGGAGGAACACGTGCCTGCGATCAGGCGCGCCAACGAGGAGCAGTGAAACCCCGATGCCCGGATTATTCCCGGGCGTCCGCGCCAGTTCCACATCCTGAGTAGTGATCGCGTCGCCGTTCGCAGACCATAGTCTCGATCGCGAGTCCAGCGTCCAGCACACAGAAGGACTGCGCGAGATGACATCCGAATTCCGCCGTCAACCGCTGCATCTCGCGCTCGAAGTAGACGGTGACGGCGCGCACCCCGCCGCGTGGCGGGCGTCCGGCCGTGCACCGTCCACCGTGCTCACACCGCAGGCGATCCGTGACGTGGTCGCTCGAGCCGAAGACGGCGGTTTCACGTTGCTGACCTACGCCGACTCGCCGCTTCCGCCCAGTGCGGGGCTGGATGCCGCCGGCAGGCTGGAAGCGGTCGGGCGGGCAGCGTACAGCTCGCGGCTCACCGACCGGATCGGGCTGGCCCCCACCGCACACGCCACGACAACCGAGCCGTTTCACCTGGCGGCCCAGCTGGCCAGCCTCGACCACGCCTCCCGTGGCCGCGCGGGCTGGATCGTCGGGGCGGCCAACAGCGTCGAGGCGCTGCGCACCATCGGTGCGACGCCGCTCGCCGATCCCCGCCAGGAGGTCCTGGACGTCATCGACGTCGTGCGGCGCCTGTGGGACTCGTGGGAGGACGACGCGGTCATCAAGGACGTGCCCACCGGGCGCTACCTGGATCCGGGCAAAGTCCACCACGTCGATTTCGAAGGCCGCACGTTCTCGGTGAAGGGGCCGCTGATCACGCCACGGCCTCCACAGGGTCAAGTGGTCGTGTTCGGGCCGGACTCCCTCGACATCGCGGGCCGGGTGGACGTCGTCCTCGTCGCCGGAGCCGACTTCGATTCCCTGCGGCAGCAGGCCGACGCCGCCCGTGCGGCTGGAGCGTCGCTGGTGTTCGCCGAAGTCGAGGTGTCCGCGGACGCCGGGCAGGTGGCCGCGTTGGATCAGCACACACCGTGGGAACCCGTCGGACGGCTGCGGCATGTCGGCCCGCCGGGCGAGCTCGTGAACTTGTTGCTACGACTGACAACCGCGGTGGACGGTGTCCGCCTGCATCCCGCTGTGCTGTCGACCGACCTGCCCGTGCTGACCGGGCACGTGCTGCCGGAACTGGCCTCGGCGGGCGTGCACCAACCGCCCCAGCCACACCAAACCCTGCGTTCGGCACTCGGGCTCGCACGCCCTGTCAACCGTTACGCCACGGCCGGCTGAAGGGAACACCGATGAGCCAGCAACCGGAAGACCCGGACGCGCAAGTACACCTCGGTGTCTTCTACACCGGCGTCGGCCCGCAGTTCATCTGGGCGGACGAGTCGAACGCCCCGCACACCGAGATCGAGACCTACGTGTCGGTGGCGCGCACGCTCGAACGCGGCCTGTTCGACGCGTTCTTCCTCGGCGAAGGCCTGCGGGTACGGGAGAACCGCGGCCGGATCCACTCGCTCGACGTCGCCGGACGGCCGGACGCGATCACGCAGCTGTCCGCGCTGGCCGCCGCGACCGACCGGATCGGGCTGGTGGTCACGCAGAACACCACGTACAACTTCCCCGGTGACCTCGCCCGCAGGCTGTCCACACTGGACATATTGTCGGGCGGCCGGGCCGGGTGGAACATCGTGACCACCGACAACGCCTGGACAGGGGCGAACTTCCGCCGGGGCGGCTGGCTGGCGCACGAACGGCGGTACGAGCGGGCGAACCAGTTCGTCGAAGCGGCCAAGGCGATCTGGGACTCCTGGGACGACGACGCGGTCACGGAATCGGCCGAGGCCAAGACGTGGGCGCGTCCCGGCGCGATCAGGAGCGTCGAACGGCACACCGACCTGGTCGACCTCACGGTCACCCCGACGCTGCCCCGGAGCCCGCAGGGACGCCCGGTGCTGTTTCAGGCCGGTGACTCGCCCGGCGGACGCGATCTCGCCGCCCGGCACGCCGACGTCGTCTTCTCCGCGAACACCGAACACACGAAGGCGCTGGCGTACGCCGATGATCTACGCGCTCGCCTGAAGGCCTACGGCCGTCCCGCCAACGCCATCCGCATCCTGCCCGGGGCTTCCGTTGTTCTCGGCGACACACCGTCCGAGGCGCAGGAGCGCGCGGAGTGGGTGCGTGCGCAGCAGATCAACCCGCAGCGGGCCATCGCGTTCCTCGAGCAGTACTGGGGACGGGACCTGTCGCACTACGACCCGCACGGCCCGCTGCCGGACGTCGAACCGGTCGACGGCGAGCTCGACCCGTCACGCGGCACGATCTCCATCGAGCACCGGACGGGCAAACTCGAACGCATCCAGGGCTGGCGGGACCTCGCGGCGACCGAGCAGCTGTCCATCCACCAACTCGTGTTACGCGTGCAGCCCAGGGAGCGGGTGTTTGTCGGCACGCCGTCCCGGATCGCGGACGAATGGGTCCGATATGTCCGGACCAGGGCTGTCGACGGGTTCAACATCAGCCCGCACCTGGTGCCGTCCTCGCTGGACGACATCGTCGACAAGCTGGTGCCCGAACTCCAGGAGCGCGGCGCGTACCGCACGGCATACGAAGGCACGACGCTCCGGGAACACCTGGCCCTGCCACCGGAGGCGCGCGGTGCCTGACCTGAACCTGTCCGTGCTCGACCTGATCCCCGTCAGCTCGGGATCGAACGCGGCCGGGGCACTGCGCAACACGATCGACCTCGCGCAACACGCCGAGCGTTTCGGTTACGGGCGCTACTGGTTCGCTGAGCACCACCTCAACCCCGGTGTGGCGGGGACGTCGCCGCCGGTCGCGATCGCGCTGGTCGCCGCCGCGACCCGGAACATCCGTCTGGGTTCGGCCGGAGTGCAACTGGCACACCGCACTCCACTGGCCGTCGTGGAGGAGTTCGGGCTCATCGACGCGCTGCACCCGGGCAGGCTCGACCTCGGTCTCGGTCGCAGCGGGAAACAGCTGATCAAGGACCGCGCGGCACGTCCCGGACGAGCGCCGGTGACAGCGGGAAACGGCCTGCTGATCCCGAAACCGTTCGACTTCGGCAAGCTGGCGGCCTCGCCACGGACCGCACTGACCTTCGGACTGCTGCAGCAACCCGGCGCCCGGACACCCGACTACGGCGAGCAGGTCGACGACATCCTCGCCCTGCTGGCGGGCACCTACCGGTCGGCGGACGGCGTCGAAGGCCACGCCATCCCCGGTGAGGGCGCGCAGGTCCAGGTGTGGATCCTCGGCAGCAGCGGCGGGCAGAGCGCCGAGGTCGCCGGCCGCAACTCGCTGCGGTTCGCCGCGAACTACCACATCAGCCCGTCGTCGGTGCTGGCGGCGGTGTCCGCGTACCGCGCTGCCTTCAAACCGTCCGATCGGCTGGAACGGCCGTACGTGGCGGTTTCCGCCGATGTGGTCGTTGCCGACGACGACGCCACCGCGCGCGAGCTGGCCACCGGGTACGGCCCGTGGGTGCGGAGTATCCGCCGCGCCGAGGGCGCCATCCCGTTCCCCGCACCGGACGAAGCCGCGGCTGTGCCGTGGGGCGACGAGGACCGGGCGCTGGTCGCCGACCGCGTCGACACCCAGTTCGTCGGCTCACCCCGCACGGTCGTGGCCAAGCTGCGGCAACTGCAGGAAGCGACCGGAGCCGACGAACTCGCGGTCACCACGATCACGCACGGCCACGCGGACCGGGTCCGCTCCTACGAACTGCTGGCCACGGAATGGAGACGCGGATGACCCCCGGACCACACATCGCGGTGGCGCTGGACGGCGCCGGATGGCATCCCGCCGCCTGGCGTGAACCGGACGCCCGCCCGGCCGGCCTGTTCACCGCGGGGTACTGGGCCGACCTTGTCAGGCAAGCCGAGGCCGCGAAGCTGGACTTCGTCACCATCGAGGACGCGTTGTCGCTGCGCACCGACAAATACGCCGAGACCGTACCGGCACGCACCGACATCGCCCAGGGACGCCTGGACGCCGTGCTCATCGCGTCCCGTGTCGCGCCGCTGACCACACACATCGGACTCGTCCCGACCATCGTGGTCACCCACACCGAACCGTTCCACCTGTCGAAGGCGATCGCCACGCTCGACTACGTCAGCAACGGCCGCGCGGGCGTCCGCGTCCAGATCTCCGGCCGGGCCGACGAGAACCGGCACTTCGGCCGCCGCGAGATCGGCGAGTTCCGGCTCGACGACGCGACCCGGCCGGACACTCCCAGCGTGATCAACGACCTGTTCGACGAAGCCGCCGACTACGTGGAAGTGCTGCGGCGGCTGTGGGACAGCTGGGAGGACGACGCCGAGATCCGGGACGTGCCGACCGGCCGGTTCGTCGACCGGGACAAGCTGCACCACATCGACTTCTCCGGGAAATGGTTCTCCGTCAAGGGGCCGTCGATCACCCCGCGGCCACCGCAGGGACAGCCACCGGTCACGTCCCTGGCCCACGCCGCGGTCCCGTACCGGCTCGCCGCCCGGCAGGCCGACGTGGTGTACGTGACACCGCACGACCGCACGCAGGTCACCAGGATCATCGACGAGGTCCGCGCGCACCAACGGGATGCCGGGCGCGAACACCTGCACATCTTCGCCGACATCGAGGTTTTCCTCGGCCGCACCGCACAGGAAGCGGTGGATCGCAAGGCGCGGCTGGACGACACCGCCGGTGCCGGACACACCTCCGACGCGCTGATCTTCACCGGAACCCCGGCCGAGCTAGCCGACCTGTTGCTGGGCTGGCACGCGGCCGGACTGTCCGGGTTCCGGTTGCGCCCGGGTGCCGTGCCGCACGACCTGACCGCGATCACCGGCGGCCTGGTGCCGCGACTGCGGGCCCGCGGCGCTTTCCGGCGTGAGTACGAGGCGGGCACGTTGCGAGGTCTGCTCGGCTTTGCCAAGCCTGCCAACCGCTATGCGCGTTCCTGACGTGTGACAGGATCGTCTTGTGCCCGAACGCCCTGTGCTGCGGTCGCCCCGGCTGCGCCCGGGTGACCGCGTCCGCCTGGTGTCCCCGGCCAGTTTCCCCAGCCAGGAGCTGCTCGGCGAGTCAGCCGAGGTTCTGCGCGGGTGGGGACTGCTGGTCGAGGTCGGCGAGCACGCACTGGACCAGTGGGGATACCTGGCGGGCCGGGACGAGGACCGGCTGAGCGATCTCAACGACGCCTTCCGCGACCCCGGGGTCCGCGCCCTGTTCGCCACCCGGGGTGGCGCGGGCGCGTATCGCATCGCGGGCGGCATCGATTTCGACGCCGTGCGGGCCGATCCGAAGCCGGTCGTGGGATTCAGCGACATCACGAACCTGCACCTGGCGCTCTGGCGACACTGCGGGCTGGCCGGGGTGCACGGTTTCCTGGCCGGGCAGCGGTCGGCGACCGCCACCCGTGACCTGCTGATGAACAGCGAACCCGTTACGCTGCACCGTGATCCGGAGGCGATGACCGTCGCCGCCGAGGTGCCCGGCACGGCCACCGGGAACCTCGTCGGCGGGCATCTGGGCACGGTCGCGCACGCCGTCGGCGTGGGGCTGCCCAGTCTGGACGGCGCGATCCTGTTCGTCGAGGCGGAGCGGGCCATCGGCATCGGTCAGATCGACAGGCAACTGACGCAGCTCATCCGTTCCGGGAGCCTGCGTGGGTTGCGCGGGGTGGCACTGGGGCGGTTTCCCGGCTTCGAGGACTACGTCGACCGCGGCTGGAACCTGGTGGACGTGTTGCGGGACCGGCTGGGTGTCCTGAAGGTGCCGGTTCTCGGCGGCATCGACGCCGGCCACGGCTCGCACCCCTTGTCCCTGCCGGTGGGCCCGATCGCCGTGCTGGACACGGACGTGGGGACGCTCACTGTGCAACCGGCTGTCCGCTGAGGCCTTCGGCGAGGTACAGGATGCCCAGTCCGACGGCGAGCGCGCCGAGCAACAGCCGCAATCCCGTTTCCGGCAGGCGTGGCTGCAGTCGTGCGCCTAGGTAGCCGCCGAGCAAACCTCCCATCCCGCACAGCAGTCCCAAGAACCACTCCGGCGCGATGTCACCGGACGCGGTCAGCGACAGCACCACGTAGGTTGCGGCGCCCGCGATCGACGTCAGGAATGTGGCGGTGAGGGCGGCCGGTGCGACAGCGGCCATCGGGAGACCCAGTCCCGCGAGGACAGGCCCGAGCAGTGAACCGCCGCCGATGCCGTAAACGCCTCCGACAACGCCCGCGACCAGGCCGAGCGTGACGACAACCGTGGACGAGAGCTCCCGGCGCGGCGGGTGGCGTGTCGGCCGGCGCAGCGTCCGCAGGCACAACCAGGCACCCAGCGGCAGCAGTACCGCCGCGACGATCAACCGGAACTCCCGGGCGCCGGGGACGGCGAAAACCCTGGTCAACGCGCCGATGACGACACCGGGCAGCGTGCCGAGGACGAGCCGAACGGTCAGCGGGCTCGCCAGCGAACCGTGCCGCCGGTAGCGGAGCAGCGCACCGGGCGTCGCCACGATGTTGAACATCAAGTTGGTCGGCGTGACCGCAGGACTGGGAACCGACAGCACACTCAACTGCACCGGCAGCAGGAACACCGCCCCCGAAACCCCCACCGGCGCCGTCACCAGGGCGATCAGCAGACCGGCGCTGAACCCGGTCACGCCATGGACCCACAACTCGTTCACGCGCCGGGCTGCGGCGGAACCTCGACCGGGGCCCACAGGCTGGGCAGGTTGACCACGATGCCTTCCTGGCTGCTGCGGGAAATGATCACCACCGCCGGCTCGTCCGCGGGGTTCTCCTCGCGGTGCGGCACGTACGGCGGGACGAAGATGTAGTCGCCGGGTTCGGTCTCCAGCCGGATCTCCGCGTCGCCGTCGGCGAACACGAACACCGGGTGGCCGGACCTGACGTAGATCGCGGTCTCCGCCTCGCCGTGGTGGTGGTCGCCCGAGTTGGTGCCCGGTCCGACGTGCGTCTCGCCCATCCAGATCTTCGACGAGCCCACGGTCTTGCCGGACACCGCTTCCAGCCGGGTCATCCCGGTGGTCTGGCTGGTGTCACCGGTCAGCTCGGCGCCCCGGATGTGCCGCAACGGCTGGTGCCACGCGTCGGTCATGGTGTGCCTTCCAGTCCCAGATGTGCTCGGAGAGTAGTGCCCGTGTACTGCGTGCGGAACAGGCCACGTGCCCGCAGCGCCGGGACCACCAGTTCGGCGAAGTCGTCGAGAGTGCCGGGCAGGTAGGGGAAGACCAGGTTGAAGCCGTCGGCCGCGGGTGCGTGGAACCACTCCTCGATGTGGTCGGCGACCTGGCCGGGTGTGCCGACGACGGTGCTGGAGTCGTCGCTGATCTCCCTGGCCAGTTGCCTGATGGTCAGGCCGCGTTCCCTGGCCCGGTGGTAGACGCTGGCCTGGGTGCTCTTGGACTGGTTGGACTCGGGCAACCGGGGCAGCGGACCGTCCAGCGGGTACGTGGTCAGGTCGAAGCCGCCGAGCAGGTACGCCAGATGCGCGAGGGCGACCTGCGGCGGCATCAACGAGGTCAACGCGTCCAGTTTGGCCTGAGCCGCGCCGGCTGCCGGTGCGGTGATCACCGAGAGGGCGGGCAGGATCTTCAACCGGTCGGGGTCACGGCCCAGCCCGGCGGCCCGCTGCTTCATCTCGGCGTAGAACTCCGTCGCCTTCGCCAGGTCGCGCTGGCCGGAGAAGATCACGTCCGCGACCCGTGCGGCGAACTGCTTGCCTGCCTCGGACGCTCCGGCCTGCACGATCACCGGCTTGTGCTCCCACAGTCCGTCGACGGTGTCGAAGAACTCCTCGGCACGGGCGTAGCGGTCGCCGTGCGGCAGGTGGGCGTCCAGGCCGAAGTTCAGTGCCTCGCCGTCGTTGAGGGAGGTCACGGCGTTCCACCCGGCGCGACCCCGCGAGATCACGTTGAGCGACTCGAAGGTGCGGGCCAGGTGCCGTGGTTCGTTGTACGACGTGGACGCGGTCGCGATCAGCCCGATCCGGCTGGTCCTGGCGGCGAGCGCGGCCAGCAGGGTGGTCGGTTCGAAGGAGTCGTTGACCACCGACACCCGTGACAGGACGTCCTGGCTCTCCAGGGGCACGCCGACGAGATCAGCGAAGAACAGCGCGTCGAACGCGGCCTGTTCGGCCTTCCGCGCGAACGAAAGGACCTCGTCGAAGCGCACGCCCGCGTCCGCTTTCGCCTCCGGATGACGCCACGCGGCCAGGTATTCCCCCGGCGGTTTGAGGAAGGCGTTGAGGTGCAACTGCCGGGTCATCGGACCACCTCCGGACGTGCCAGACC
The DNA here is from genome assembly GCF_001302585.1 of Kibdelosporangium phytohabitans. Taxonomy (GTDB): domain Bacteria; phylum Actinomycetota; class Actinomycetes; order Mycobacteriales; family Pseudonocardiaceae; genus Kibdelosporangium; species Kibdelosporangium phytohabitans. Next base: position 5,802,541 of record NZ_CP012752.1, read on the forward strand.
GAGGTTCTCCCGCAATGTCGCCCCCGCGTACGGCCCTCGGTCGCCGAGCGTGGCCGTGTGGCCGAGGACGGCGGCCACGGTGTCGAACTCGGCCACGTCTGTCGCCCGGTCCACGAAGACGTCGCCGAGGAGTGCCGAGCCGAACTGGAAGATCACCGGATGTCCCTGCGGCGGGCGGGAGATGTTCAACGGGCCGCGCACGGTGAAGTGCTCGCCCCTGTGGTGTGGGGTGCGCAGCTGGTCCGGGTCGTAGTAGCGGGCATTGGCCTTGTCACGCAGGATCGCCTTGTCGGAGAAGCTGTCCCAGAGCTGCCGCACGACCTCGACGTACTCCGTGGTGACCAGGTCACCGTCGGCGGTGTCGATCAGCCAGCCCGCCCGGCCGCCGGAGAGGTGGTCGAGGGACGCCAGCTTGCGGGCGAGGTGGTAGGGCGCGACGCCGCTGGTGTCCGCGACCAGTCCGATGTGGTCGGTCACCGAGGCGAGGGCGGGCAGCACGACCAGCGGGTCCAGCTTCGTGTCCGACAACAGCAGCGCGTCGAATCGGGCACGTTCGAGTGCGTGGGCGATCTGGACGTAGTGGGGGAGGTCCAGTGCCCCGCCGGGGTCACGGACCAGTGCGAGAAGTGCTGTCATGGGGTCCATCCCAGTTCCGGTGCGATCTGTTTCGCGATGACCTCGAGGCGGCGCACCGCCTGGTCCAACGTGGAGCTCTCGGCCTGCACGGCGACGATCAGGTGCGTCGCCGGTCCTGCGGTGACCGGGTCGGCACGCAGGGATTCGACGATCTGCCCCGGTGTGCCGTACTGGACGTTCATCAGCCGCAACAGTTCATGGACGTCGATGCCGTCGTGGGGCGCCCACCCGGCTTCGACGTGCAATGGGAGATAACGCCGCACGTCCGGCGCCAGCTCGGCCGCGACGATGTCCTTGTCCGGGCCGGGGAACACGCCCCGGACAGCGGCTACCCGGTTGCCACCGGCCGCGCGGTGCTGGTCGGCCAGCTGGATCTGGACCTTCTCCGCCGGCCCCACACCGAGCAGCAGGCCGTGCCCCGCCCGTGCACCCGCGGCCAGGGCTTCGGACCGGAGCGTCGAGCCCCAGAGCCGGTCGGTCAGTGCCCCGTCCAGGACCTTCGTCAGAGTGAGCAGGTGCTCGTCGTAGAGGTCGTGCCGCCGGTCAGCGGCACGGCCGAACGCGGCGAACTCCTCCGGCGACGGCACCCCGCTGCCCAGCCCCAGCTCCAACCGCCCACCGGACAGGGCGTCCAGCACCAGCACGTCCTCGGCCAGCCGGATCGGGTTCTCCAACGGCAGCACGGTCACCGCGGTGCCCAGGTGGATCCGGGACGTCCGCTCCGCCGCGGCGGCCAGCAACACCAGCGGAGACGGCAGCCTGCCGTGTCCGGTCCGCAGGTGGTGCTGCGCGACCCAGCCAGACTGGTAGCCGAGTTCCTCGGCGGCGGCGAACACCTCCACGAGCTGCCGGTAGAGCGGCCCCGCCGGGACGCCCTCGCCGTGCACGTGGGTCAGGAACCCGAGGTGGATCATCGCCGCCATCCCAATGCGGGCGCGATCTCCTCGGCGATCACCCGCAGGCGTTCGACGTCGGCGCCGGGATCGGACAGTTCGTGCTGCACGACCGGCAGGAACCAGCTGTCCGGGTTGAGGTAGCCGAGCAAGGCGGGATCCGCGCGCAGACTCGCGACCACCTCAGCGGGCGTGCCGTGGTGCACGTTGATCCGCGCCAGGTAGTCGTCGACCGGCAGATCGACCAGTTCGGTCAGCCCGTGGCCGACGAACCCTGTCCGGTGGATCGCCAACGCGGGCGCGAGGTCGTCCTGGGCTGCCTGCCTGTCCTTGGCGGGGAACACCGCTCGCACGATCCCGAAGCGCGGCCGTACCGCCGTTGTCAGGTACGCCTCGGCCAGCGGCTTCTGCACGGTTTCCGGATCGTGCACGGCCGTGCCCAGCAGCAGGCCGTCGCCATGGGCGCCGATCTGCGCGGCGCGTGCGTTGTCCGACGTGGACTGCCAGATCCGGTCGGCGAGCGCCGGCACGGGAGGTTGGAGGACCAGGTCCCCGCCGGGCAACGGGTCACCTCGGAGCGCCGCTTTCAGCACGGTGAGGCGGTCGTCGAACAGTTCCCGCCGCCGGCCGGGGTCGTGGCCGAACGCGCTGAACGCCTCGTGATTGGCGCCTCCGGTGCCGAGTCCGAGTTCGAGCGCACCGCCGCTGAACGCGTCCAGCACCGCCGCGTCCTCGGCCAGCCGCAGCGGGTCCTCCAGGGGCAGCACGGTCACGGCCGTGCCGAGACGCAACCGTGGCGCACGGGCCGCCGCGGCGCCGAAGAACACCAGCGGTGACGGTAGTCGTCCGAAGTCGTCCCGGAAGTGGTGCTGCGCGACCCACCCGCCGTCGAACCCCAGCTCGTCGGCCGCCGCGAACACGTCCAGCAGCTCACGCAACACGGTCGTGCTGTCCTTGCCCGGCCCGTGCACGTGGGTGAGGAAGCCGAGTTTGAAAGCGGTCATCCGTTCTCCTCGGGAAGGCGGGGCACGGCACGCAGCAATGCCTGGGTGTAGGGGTGGCGGGGATCGCTCAGCACGGTTGACGTCGCACCGCGCTCCACGACTTCGCCGTCCTTGAGCACGATCAGCTGGTCGCACAGCTGGTTGACCACGCCGATGTCGTGCGACACGAGGATCAGCGTCAGCCCGAACCGCGCGATCAGGTCACGCACGATGCCGATGACCTGGGCCCGCACGGACGCGTCCAGCGCGGAGAACGGTTCGTCCCCGACGAGCACTTTCGGGTGCGGGGCGAGCGCGCGGGCGATGGCGATGCGTTGCCGTTGCCCGCCGGAGAACTCGTGCGGGTACCGTCTGACCGAGCCGGGCTCCATGCCCACCGCGGCCAGGACCTCCGCCACCCGTTCGTCGTGGTCGCCGGGGATCCGCAGGCACTCCAACGGCTCCGCGACGATGTCGCGCACGAGCATCCGCGGGTCCAGCGAGCCGAGCGGGTCCTGCAGGACGACCTGGACCTCGCGGCGGTACCACGTCAGGTCCTTCCCGGCGACCTCGCGACCGCGGTACCGCACCACACCGGAATCCGGCCGGTCCAGCGCGAGCAGCAGGCGCAGCAGCGTCGACTTCCCCGAGCCCGACTCACCCACGATGCCCAGGCGTTCGCCGTCCGCCAAGTTCAGGCTGACGTCACGGACCGCGTCGCGGTACGCCGTGGTCACGGACAACGACCTCCGGGGGAGTCGATATCGCCGGTTCAACCCGTCGGCTGTCAACAAGGTCATAGTGACTCCATCCGGGCGAGGTCCAGCAGACGCTTCGTGTACGGGTGCCGAGGCGAGCGGAGAAGCCCGGCCAACGGACCTTGCTCCAGCAACACACCGGAACCGAGCACCGCGACCCGCTGCACCATCTGGGCGAGCACGGCCAAGTCGTGCGTGATGAACACCAGGGCAGTGCCCTCGTCGGCCACCAGCCGCCGCAACAGCTCCAGGATTTCGGCTTGCACGGTCACGTCCAGGGCGGTGGTCGGCTCGTCGGCGATCAGCAGGCTCGGACGGCAGGCCAGCGCGATCGCGATACCGACCCGCTGCCGCTGCCCACCGGACAGTTGGTGCGGGTAGGCCCGCACTGCCCGGTCCGGGTCGGGCAGCCCGACCTTCGCCGCCAGAGCCACCGCTTCAGCCAGGGCTTTGCCTTTCGAGTACCCGTGGTGCAGGCGCAACGGTTCGGCGATCTGCCTGCCGACGCGCATCAGCGGGTTCAACGCCGACAACGGTTCCTGGAACACCATGGCCATCCGCGTGCCGCGAATCCCGGCCAAGGCCTTGTCACCGAGCCCGGTCAGCTCGGTGCCGTCCAGCCGGACACTGCCGGTGACGGTCGCGTTGTCCGGCAACAGTCCCAGAATGGCCAACGCGGTCATCGACTTGCCGGAGCCGGACTCGCCGATGACGCCGAGCCGCTGTCCGGCGTCCAGGTCGAGGCTGATCCCGTCCAGCACCTTCTTTTGACCGATGTGGACGGTCAGATCGGTGATCTCCAGGAGCGCCATCAGCCTGGCACCCCGCTTCGCAGCCGCGGATCGGTCACGTCCCGCAGCGCGTCACCGAGCAGGTTCAGCCCCACCACGGTCACGGCCACCGCCGCGCCCGGCCAGATCACCAGCAACGGCCGGGCGGCGATGTAGGCCTGTTGTTCGTGCAGCATCCCGCCCCAGGACGGTGTCGACGGTGAACTGCCGTACCCGAGATAGGTCAACGCGGCCTCGGTGAGCACGGCGAGCGCCATCACCAGCGACAGCTGGACGATCAACGTCGGGGCGATGTTCGGCAACAGGTGCTTGCGCACGATCCGGCCGGTGCGCGCCCCGGCCGCCCGCGCGGCGAGCACGTAGTCGCTGGTCAGCACGTTCGCCAGCTCGGCCCGTGTCACACGGGCCACGCCGACACCGAACCCGATGCCGATCGCCGCCACCACGGTCGCCAGCGAGCTGCCGTACACCGCCGCGAGCACCATCGCCAGCAGCAGCGTCGGGAACGCGATCAGGATGTCGATCAGCTGCACAACCGGCCCACTGACCCACCGCGGACTCAACACGGCAGCGAGCGCCAAGACCAGCCCGACCACCGCCGCGGTCGCGGCCGAAGCCACCGCGGCGACGAGCGTTTCCCGTGCACCGGCCATCAGCTGGCTGAACTGGTCGTGTCCTATTCGGTCCGTGCCGAGCAAGTGCCCTTGCTGCAACGGCAGCAGCCACGACTCGGACGGGTTGGTCGCCAGCGGATCGAACGGGGTCCACCAGATCGACACCACCCCACCGGCCACCAGCAAGGCCAGCACGATCAGGCCGAACACGCCCGACGGGCGACGCAGCAGAGCCGCGATCACGACGCGTCCCGCAGCCGCGGGTCGATCAGCCGGTGCACCACGTCGATCAGGAAACCGATCAGCAGCACGGCCGCGACCACCAGGAACACCTCACCCTGCACCTTCACCAGGTCACGGTTGCCCACGTCGGTCACCAGCATCCCGCCGACCCCGGGCAACGTGAACACCCGCTCGATCACCACCGTGCCCACGATCAACGCCGCCAACTGCAGGCCGAGCACCGACACCACGGGCAACGCGGCGTTGCGGAACCCGTGACGCAGCAGCGCTTGCGTCTTCGTCAGGCCTTTGGCCCGCGCGGTGCGCACGTAGTCGGCGTGCAACACGCCCAATACAGCGGAACGCACGAATCTCAACAGCACCGCGCCTTCTGTGAGTCCCAACGCGATACACGGCAACACCAGACTGTGCAGCGCCCGTCCGGGTTCTTCCCACCTGTCGACCGGGAATCCCTGTGCGGGCAACCAACCCAGCTGCACCGAGAAGACCAGGACGAGCACGAGGCCGAGCCACAGCGTCGGAACCGCGATGCCCAGCTGGGACACGGCGCTGATCCCGCTGCCCACCGGGCTGCGGTGTCGAACCGCGGCCCACGTGCCGAACGGGACCGCGATCGCCAGCGAGATCACCACCGCCCCGGCGATCAGCGGTGCCGTCACTTCGAGCTTGCGTCCCAGCTCCGCGCCGACGGACGTGCCGTTGAGCTGGGACCGCCCGAAGTCCCCGGCCAGCACACCGGACACCCACGACAGGTACTGCCCGGTCAGCGGCCTGTCCAAGCCGAGCCCCGACCGGATCGCCGCCAGCTGCTCGGGGGTGGCCTGGATGCCACCGATCGTCGCGGCCACGTCACCCGGCAACAGGCGTAGCAGCAGGAAAACGAGCACGCTCGCGACGACCAGCGCCAGCACGAGCAACGCGAACCGGCGCAGCACGTACAGCATCACCGGCCAGTCACTTCGCGACTGCCAACCCGCTCAGGTTGTACCGGTTGCTGGTTTCCGCCTGCGGTACGCCGAAAACGCCCTTCCGCACGACACTGTGGGTCTGGCTGAGGAACAACCAGTCCGTCGCAGCGTCCTCGGCGATCTGCCTGCCGGCCTTCTTGAGCAGCTGGTCGCGTTCGCCGTCCGTGGCCGCGGTCTGCGCCTGCGTGTACCACTGCTGGACCTGCTTGTTGTCGTAACCGAAGTAGTAGGCCGGTTTGGTGTAGTTGACCAGGTCACGCGGTTCGGCGTGGCTGACGAGGCTGAGCTGGAAGTCCTGGTCGCGGTACACCTGCGTCAACCAGGTCTGGAACTCGACCTGGCGCACGGTGAGCGTCACCCCCGCCTGCTTGAGGTTCGACACCAGGACATCGCTGATCGCCCGCTGGTAGAAGCTGGGAACGGTCAACGTCAGCGACAACCCGTCGGCGTACCCGGCGTCGGCGAGGAGTTTCTTCGCGCCGTCCAGGTTGTAGGCGTCGATCGAGGTCAGGTCCTCGTACCACGGGTCCTGCGGTGGGACCGCGCTGCCGATCGCCGTCCCGGCGCCGACCGCTTTGATCACGTCCTGCTTGTTGATGGCCTGACGGATCGCGTGCCGCACGGCCGGCTTGTCGAACGGCGCCTTCCTTGCGTTGAACGCCAACGTGAACTTGTCGGTCGTCGTGCCGCGGTGCACGGTGAAGTCGTCACGGCCCGTGAACGGTTGCAACAGCGTGGGGTCAGCCGCGGACTGGACGTCGGTCTGACCCGTCACCTGCGCGTTGTTGGCCGCGCTGGTCTCGGGGATGTAGTGCAGCACCACCTTGGCGACCTTGGGTTTCGGGCCGTGGTGGTTCTCGTTGCGGGTCAACGTGATCGACGCGCCGCGGTTCCACTGGGATAGGGTGAACGGCCCTGAGCCGTTCGCTGTGCCGTCCAGTGCGGCGAAGTCGGTGCCCTTCTTGTAGACGATCCCGCCCCGCTGAGCGAGGTTCCACAGCAGGAAAGTGTCCCGCTGCTTGAGCGTGACCACGACCGTCGCCGGGTCCGGCGCGGAAACCCCGGAGACCGAGGCGAACTCGGCCGCCCGCACGGACTTGGAGCCGGGCGCGGTCTGCTGGCCGAGCGACCACACGACGTCATCGGCGGTCAACGGCGACCCGTCGTGGAACTTGGCACCCTTGACCAGGTGGAAGGTGTACGTCAAACCGTCGGGGGCCAGCTCGTACGAGGACGCCAGCGCGGGCACGATCTTGTCGTTGGCGCTCGTGTCGATGCTCAGCAGGCCCTGGTAGACGTTGTCGAGCAGGATCTGGTCCAGTGCGGCGCCCGCGGTGCCGAAGATGTTGAGGCTGGTGGGTTCCAGCACCAGCCGGATGTCCACTACCGCGCCGGTGTCCAGCTGGTCGTCGGGAGGCGTCGTCGCCTGACTGGCCGTGGTTGCCGCGCCGGTCCCCGCGGGTGGCGCACCCGTACCGCACGCGCTGCTCAAACCCAGCGCGGCAATGACTGTCAACAAGGTCAGGCGTTTCACACGCGCAGCGTATTTCGCAAGATGGCGTTTCCACCGCCGTCTCACATCGCGGGAGATCGGGGCGGGCCGGCGATGTTGTCGGCGACAGGACCGGCAGGTGCTGATATTCCACACTGGACTCATGTCCGTGCCGCCGTCAGCGTGGCGCCACGCGGTCATCGGCACAGCCCGGCGGCGTCCGGAAAAACTCTTCGAAGAAATCCGCGGGCCGGTGTCGGATCGGGCCGGGGGCGTTCGTAGCAGGGGTGAGACCGCCCGCAGGGGGCGGCGCCGAGGCGGAGGAACCGCGACCATGAAGCTGACGACCATGACCCAGATCACCGTCGACGGAGTGATGCAGGGAAACGGCGGCGCGTCGGACGAGGACCGCAGGAACGGATTCGAGCGCGGGGGATGGGCCCTGGGGAAGGGCGACAAGGACACCACCGCGTTCATCAACCAGACCTACGACAGCGCCGACGCGTTCCTGTTCGGCCGACGGACCTACGAGCTGTTCGCCGAGTCGTGGGGAACCTTGACGGCCCAGGATGTTCCCGGCTGGGAGCCCGTCATGCGGGCGTTGAACGCACGGCCCAAGTACGTCGTGTCGGCCACGCTCACCGACCCGGCCTGGTCGGGCAGCACCGTCCTGTCCGGCGACCTCGCGACCGCCATCGCGGACCTGAAGGCGAAACCGGGTGGTGAGCTGCAGGTGCACGGCAGCGGTGCCCTGGTCCGGTGGCTGCTGGCCAACGACCTGGTCGACGAGCTGACGTTGATCGTGATCCCGGTGGTCCTCGGCCAGGGCGCGCGGCTGTTCCCGCAGACCGGCCCGGATGCCGCGCTCGACCTGGTCCGGTCGCGGACCGACTCGAAGGGCGTGACGATCCAGGTGTACCGGCCTGCCGGTCGCCCGCGGTATGCCACCGTCTGACCACGCCGTCTTGACACCACAGGAGATGATCTTCAGATGCAATACCTGGTTTCCGTGATCGATGACAAGAGCAACCCCGGCAGCACGGACAGGCAGCCCGCCATCAGCGAGTTCAACGAACGGCTGATCGCCGGGGGCTACTGGGTCTTCGCGGGCGGACTCGCGGACACCGACTCGGCCACGGTGATCGACAACCGGGGCGAGCAGGCTGTCTTCAGCGACGGGCCCTTCGTGGAGTCGAAGGAGTACCTCGCCGGCGTCTGGGTGTGGGAGGCCCCCGACCTGGATGTGGCGCTCAAGCTCGCCACCGAGGCGTCGAAGATCTGCGATCGGAAGATCGAGGTGCGACCGTTCCGGTGAGCGACGTCGACGAGGTGATCACCCGTGCCCACCACGACGAGTGGGCGCGGGTGGTAGCCGCCCTGACCAGGCGTTTCAGTGACCTGGACATCGCAGAGGAGGCGGCGGCCGAGGCGTTCGCGACCGCCGTCGAGCGGTGGCCGGTCGTCGGCGTGCCGGCGAACCCCGGTGCGTGGCTGACCACGACCGCCAACCGCAAGGCCATCGACCGGATCCGCCGTGAGAACAAGCGCGACGACAAGCACAAGGAGGCTCAGATGGTGCACGACGATGACCCGCCCGAGCCTCTCGGTGCCATCGACGACGACCGGCTGCGACTGATCTTCACCTGTTGTCACCCAGCGTTGGCGATGGAAGCCCGCCTGGCGCTGACGCTGCGCATGGTCGGCGGCCTGACCGTGCCGGAGATCGCTCGCGCCTTCCTGGCGACCGAGAGTGCGATGGGGCAGCGCATCACCCGCGCGAAGTCGAAGATCAAGGCTGCTCGCATCCCGTACCGGATGCCGTCCGCCGAGGACCTCCCGGCACGCGTGACCGGCGTGCTCGCTGTCGTCTTCCTCGTCTTCAACGAGGGCTACCTGGCGACCGGGCCCGGCACCGATCCGGTGCGTCACGACCTGACCACCGAGGCGATCCGGCTGACCCGCCTGATCCGCGTGCTCCTGCCGCGGGACGGGGAAGTGGCCGGGCTGCTGGCGCTGATGCTCCTCACCGAGGCCCGCCGCGCCGCCCGGGTCTCGGGCAGCGGCGAACTGGTCGCTCTCGACGAGCAGGACCGGGGCGCCTGGGATGCCGGCCTGATCGCCGAGGGGCACCGGCTGGTCCGCGAACGCCTCGCCGCTGCCGCCGCCGGGGTGGCGCCGGGCCGTTACCAGATCCTCGCCGCGATCAACGCCGTGCACACCTCAGCCCGCGACAGCCGCGACACCGACTGGTCACAGGTCCTCGCTCTCTACGACCGGCTCGTCCGGCTGGACCCGTCCCCGATCGTCGCCCTCAACCGGGCCATCGCCGTGGCCGAACTCGACGGGCCGGAAGTGGCACTGGCCATCGTCGACCGCCTGGCCGAGGCGCTGGCCGGCTACCACGCGTACCACGTCACCCGTGCCGACCTGCTGCGCCGGCTGGGCCGCGGCCAGGAATCACGCGCGGCCTACGACAAAGCCATCGACCTGGCAGGCAACACGGCCGAGACCGCCTACCTGACCCGCCGCCGCGACCAACTGCGGTAGGTCCGCGCACAGCAGAAGGGCGACTCCGGAGTAGGCGAGCCTAGAGCGGGTCGAGGTCGGCGCGGTCGATCTTGCGGTGGAACCGCATCCCGGCCAAGCCACCGAGGATCGCGCCGACGAGGGCGACCGCGAGTGCGATGGCCGCGCCGACGATGGCGGTGAGGGCGAGGTCGCCGCCATTGACGGACAGCTGCGGCAGTCCGTCGACGTTGCGCAGCGCGTCGAATCGGCTACCGGCGATCGCGGCGAGGATCGCGACGACGATGGTGATGACGATCGTCCACACCCAGACCGCGATGCCTTGTTTCACACCGTTGAACCGCGCCATCCGACCGGCTACGTAACCACCGCAGTAGTAGGCGATCAGCAGCACCGCGGCGGCGACGATGGCGCTGACGATGCCGCCGGTCTGCGTCACGTCGATGTTCTGGCCGCCTGTCTGACCCAGACCGCCGGTGATGGACAGGCCGATCGCGCCACCCACCGCCGCGAGGAGCACAGCCGTCCCGATCGCGGTGAGCCAGCCGAAGAAGGCCGCGCCCCACTTGATGCCACCGAACCGGTCCTTCTGCCGGGACAGGACATCACCGCGCGAGGGCTCGGAGTAGTAGTCAGGCTCGCTCGCGGCGACCTCCGAGCGCCGGTCGGAGGTGGGCAGGCCGCCCGGTGGGCTCTGTGTCGATGCCCTGTCCGGAGCGGAATTCTCGTTGGCCTGCAACGGTGCGGGGGTGATGTTGTCGCGGTGGGCGCCGCGACCGGGTTTGGTGCTCACGCGTTCTCCCGAATGGGTTGGCCGGGTCAGGTCAGGCGGTGGCCGGGCGGGGAGTGATCCCGGCCGAGGTGGGGGATTCGATCGGTGGCACAGCGCCTGGTTCACGTGCGTGCCGCGACTGCGATCCGACGTCGGTGGACAGGTACCTGCCAGGGTCGCTTCCGGCGCGTGGTCCGGTGTTCAACCACCGGGCGAACGCGTCGGGATCCCGGCGTTCGAACTCGTCGAGCAGGCGGACCCACAAGTCGAAAACGGCCCAGTGGCCGAGGCTGGTGGGCGGCAGATCCCGCAGCAGCCAGTAGGTGCGCTGCCACGCCGCACGCAGTGTGTCGGTGGACGCTGTCGCCGTGTTGATGTCGAATGTCCGCTGCGCCGGACGGCAAGGCTGCGGTTGCTCGACGAGGACGGCGCGGGGAGCCACCGCGGCGCTCACGAGTGGCACGTGAGACGTGACGGGGTTGGCTCGACGGCGAAGCCACACCGCCACCACGGCAGCGGCCCACAACAACAGGGCAGCGGCGGCAATGGCGCCGAGCAGGACGATCAGCCCCGTCACGACCAGGCTGGCCGCCATCATCGCGGCGGACAGGGCAGCGCCGAGGCGCCACACGTTGACGCTGTCAGGTCGCGCGCTTTGTATGTACAGCGCGACAAGCGATCCGACGAACGCTGCCAGCACCATCCACGCGATAAGCGCGCCGCCCGGAACGGCCAACAAGCCGATCACCGCCAGCACGCACCCGACAGCGAATGCCGCGGCGCTACAGAAACGGCTCAGCATGACGATCTCCGGAAACTAGGAACCACGGTAGTGACCCCACTCGCTCACGCGGCCGGTCTCAGCCCGCGGCACGAAGCCACCGACCCGGACGGGTGATCACCTCAGCCAGTTGCCGGTCGGACCGCTGCTGCTCGCCGGCCAGTGCCGTGAGCACCGAGACGCCGCAGGTGAGAGCCGGGATCAGCCATTGGCAGGTGTCCAACTGCTGCTGGATGTGCGCGACCTCCGCGGGAGTGGATTTCGCCGGGGTGGTGCCGCCCTTGACCGCGACACCTTCGGCGGCGCGCAGCTTCCGGCCCAACGCCCCGCTGTAGCCGGTGGCGGCCAGCGCGGCTCCGGTCAGCATGAGTTTGGCGACGGTCTGCGCGGCCACCCCGCGCTGACCGGCGACGCGGTCCCGGTTCGTCCACAGCAGCACCGTCCCGCCCAGCAGGTGCACCCCGACGGCGACGGCGTTCACCGGCGCCCAGCGGGCCCAGCCGGCGTTGGCGACGGTCAGCCGCATCGTGGGGTCCGGAAGGTCCGCGGCGGCGCCGTTGACCGCGACCGCTCCGGCGAGGGACCCGCCGAACCACGCGGCGAGGCCGACATCGTGCATGGCGCGGACGAGGGTGTTGCGCTGGGACATGATTTTCCTCCAGGTGCGGACACGTGCCGGTGTGCGGGAAGGGCAGCGGCCGTACGACGGCCTGTGGGAGCCGTTGTCGCGCTTGCCACCGAGATGATCGTGGGTGGAATCCCGTACCGTCGTGGTCGATGTCGAAGCACCGGGGTCCTGGGCGCTGAGAAGCCTGTTATAGCTCTGTGTGAGATGGGTGCCCCTGCCGCACCACCCGAAACATACGACTGCCGCGAACTGCGCGCGCTGCTGATCGAGGATCTTCTCCGGCGCGGGGATTCGCCGTCGGCTCGCGCGGGTATGCCGACCCGGCCGGTCGACGAAACGCCACGCTGGTTCCCTGATCGTTCGATCTCCCGGCTGCCGGGCGACATGGGCCCGCACAAGCCGCTATGACGGGAGTTCCTCGTGGGATCGGACAGCGAACGCGACCCGTTGGTCCGCCCGCCTGCCCTGCGCACCGGCTGGGAAGCGTCGGCCAGCAGGCTCGAGCTGTTCTTCGACCTCGCCTACGTCCTGGTCGTGTTCGAACTCGCCGCCGCCTTCCTGAAGAGCCTGACCTGGACCGGGCTGGGCACGTTCGCGGCCCTGTTCTTCGCCATCTGGACGTCCTGGGTGGGGTACACGTTGTACGCCAACCGTTTCGACACCGACGACGTGGTGTTCCGGATCGCCAAACTGGCCGCGACCCTGTGCACCGCCGGGTGCGCCGCAGCCGCGTCCGCGGCGACCTCGTCGTTCTCCACACCGTTCGCGGTGAGTTTCCTCGCCGGCCGGGTGATCCTGTTGTTGCTGCACGTCCGGGCGTGGCGGCACATCCCCGACGCCCGGCCGACCATCGGCGTCTACCTCAGCACCCTGACAGTGAGTTCATTGCTGTGGACGGTGTCGTTACCCTTCGACGGTCCGGCGCGGTACTGGTTGTGGGCCGCGGCGGTCATCGCCGACGCCGCCGGTCCGGCCATCGCCACCTGGCGCGACAACCGACTCCCACTGCACATGGAACATCTGCCTGAACGGTTCGGCCTCATCGTCATCCTGGTGCTTGGTGAGGCCGTCGGCGGCGCCGCCACCGGCGTGCACGACGCCAAGTGGGCCGCTCCCGCGGTCGCCGTCGGTGTCGCCGGGTTCGTCATCGCCGCGGCGCTGTGGTGGAACTACTTCGACACCACCGCCACCAGCAGTGCCGTCGCCCTGCAACGGCACGAGGACAAAGGCCAGCACGGCGCCGCCGCCGACGAACGGCACGACCTGTTCGTATACGGTCACCTGCCGCTCGCGCTCGGCATAGTCATGGTCGGCGTGGGGATCGAGGACCTCGTGCTGCATCCGGTGGCAGCACTCCCGTCACCCGGTGGCTGGACGCTTGCCGGTGGACTCGCCCTGTACCTGGCCGGTTCCGCGCTCATCCTCGGTGGCAGCCGGCGTTCCTGGCGCGCGGTCTGGCCATGGCCCACCGCCGCGATCCCGATCGTGCTGGCCGCCGCGGCCCTTGCGCACCAGTACGCGCTTTTGCTGGTCGCAGGCCTGGCGCTGGTGTGTCTCGCCCTGGCCGTGCGAGGGACTCTCAGCCGCCGCGGCGGCAGATGAATCCCGCACGACGACCACTTTCACATTGGTTCGCAACCCGGCGCCGTCGAATCGTTTTGCCGTCGGTCCACCGGGTACCGCTGAGCTACCAACCCCGGCACCCGGCCGAGGCCCGATGAACGCCCATGTGACGCGACGGCCAGCCGTCCGCCACGAATCCAGGCACGCCAGCAGAACAACGTGTGCCGTCCACTTGGGATCAGCTGAACGATCAGGAGGCACAACCATGAGCCGCACGTCATCGCCCACCACGAACCGTAGCCCCGTACAAGTGATCGCCATGGTGGTCGGGGTGGTGTTCCTCTTGGTCGGCATCGGTGGGTTCATCCCCGGCGTGACCACCAACTACGACCAGCTTTCCTTCGCCGGGCACCATTCCTCCGCCCTGCTGCTGGGACTGTTCGCGGTCTCGATCCTGCACAACCTCGTGCACCTGCTGTTCGGTGTCGCTGGTCTCGCCATGGCCCGTACCGCACGCGGCGCACGCACCTTCCTCATCGGCGGCGGCGTGATCTACCTCGTGCTGTGGCTCTACGGACTGGTCATCGACCACGACTCCGCGGCCAACTTCGTGCCGGTCAACACCGCTGACAACTGGCTGCACCTCGTCCTGGGCATCGGCATGATCGGTCTCGGTGTCGCCACCGGCGGTCTTGCCGCGACCCGCCACACGTCACGCGGCGCCTGACCCCCAGCCGGCGCGCCTGGCGTGTGGCGGCCACCCGCCGCGCGGGCGACAACTTCCCCCGTAGTTGCGCGCCCGCGCGGCAGGGGACGCTGTGGCCGCCGCTCCCCGCGGCGGCCACGGTCACCGGGAGACAATGACACCCATGGACGGCCCGAGCACCCCGCTGCCGGCTGGCACATCCGACGCCGAATGGACGCCCGGAGCGGCAGCCCGCCTGCTCGGTATCGCCCCGTCCACCCTGCGCGGCTGGCACCGTCGCTACCACCTACCGATCATCGGCCACGGCGACGGCCGCCACCGCCGATACACCCGCGTCGACCTCATCGCGCTCACGCACATGCGGGACTTGATCGCTCAAGGGATGAGCGCCCCCTCCGCCGCGCGGCTGGCCTTTCACCGCGACGAACCGACACCGCGGGCGAGCATCGCAGCCGGCCCGGCCATCCTGCACGGGCACGCGTTGCGGCTGGACGCCGACACGTTGACGTCCACCTTGGACGCGCACATCGCCCGCGACGGCGTCGCCACGACCTGGGATCAGATCTGCCGCCCTGTGCTCGCGGTGTTCGGCGGCACCACCACTGGGCCCGCCACGACCGGCGCGGACGAGTGCGTCGACATCGTCCACCTGCTGTCCTGGACCATCACCGCGGCACTGCACCGCGTGCGCCCTCCCACGATGGCATTACCCGCCACCGCGCCGGTCCTCCTGGCATGTGTCACCGGTGAACGGCACACCCTCGCCTTGGAAGTCCTGCGCGCCGCACTCGCCGAAACCGGCACACCTGTCCGGTTTCTCGGCGCTGACCTCCCCGATACCGCACTCGCACAAGCGCTTCGCCGCACCGCCCCGACCCCACGGGCACTCGTGCTGTGGGCCCACACCACCGGCCCCGTGCCCACCACCACGCACCACACCTGCGTCACCCGCGGCGTCCGTCTCCTCCTGGCCGGTCCGGGCTGGAACATTCACGCACCACCCACACTCACCCACCTGACCAGCCTGCAGCACGCACTCACGACCCTCACCACCCCCTGACCGCGCCCGCTCCTTTCTCAGCCGGGCGCGTGGAACTGGGTTTTCTTGTGGGTGCCGTCGCAGAACGGCTTGGCAGCGGAATGGCCGCAACGGCACAGAGCCACGGTCGCGCGGCCTGGGTCGATCCGTTCCCCGGCCTGCGTGCGCAGCTCGAAGTCACCACGCAGGATCAGCGGCCCGTCGCGATAGGGCGTGATCACCGCCGGTTCGTTCGTGCGCTCCATGGGCTGCTCCTCGTCGTTTCCGCTCATGCCGCGGTCGCCACTGAACGGTTGCGCAATGAGCTGGTGTCGTTGGCCCAGCGGTCCAACAGCACGGTCGCGCACCGGGCTTCCACCGCGAGTCCGGCGGTGGCGCCGAACAGGACCGTGCCGGTCTGGTCGGGATGATGGCGGGCGTACCCGCCGCAGAGATCGTGTGCGGCGATTTGTTCGTGCACGGCGTCGGCTTGGACGTGCTCGTCGTAGTAGCGGGCGGCTTCCGGGGCGTAGCCCAGACGTTGCAGTCCGTTGCTGTAGCGGCGGTTGGGCAGCGACGACGTCATCTCGAACACCGCCAGCTGTCCCAGCAGCGCACCCAGCAGCCGTCGGTGCAGGGCGAACAGGGACATCATGTTGCTGACGGCCAACGTCGTGGCCGGAACCCGGTCCACGTAGGCGCCGTAGGAGTCGTCGAGTTCCAGCGTGCGCATGAGCGATCGGAACAACTCGGAGTGCATCCGCTGCGGGTGTCCGCCGCCGTACTCGTCGGCCTGGATCTCCACCAGCGCCGCCTTGACCGCACCGGGCAGGCGGGGCAGGGCGAAGCTGTGCGGGTCGGCTTCCTTGAGGTGGTAGATCGAACGGTGCACGACGAACTCGCGGAACTGCGCCAGGCTCGCCTCACGCTGCAGGAACCCGGCCAGCGCCGGTCCGGTGTCCTCCTCGACCACGCGAGTCAGCGCCGCCGGTACGTCGTGGGGAGCGATCGGGGCGGACGGCAGGACGTCGTCCACCAGGTCATGCAGGCCTGTCTCCATGCGTCGCTCCAGCGCCTGGCGCAGTCTCAGCAGCGGCAGTGAGTCCTCCCAGGCTGCGTCGACCCCCTCGAAACCCTGGTAGGACAGCTCGTAACAGATCCACAGCGACAGCTGCAGATCCTCGTCAGCCAGCACATCGTTGCCGACGGTGTCGTCACCCAGGGTGTGGCGGGGCAGCGGGGCGTCCCCGGGGCGCGTCAGGACCTCGGTGAGCATCGCGCTCACCGGGCCTCTCGGTGTGGGCAACAGCACAAGGACCTCCACAGTGGACCATTCGATGGTTATGCAGGTGTACCCCGCTGCGCGCCGTCTACTCCGGATCGTGACTCAGGGCGCATGCTGTCGGCGGAGTCGTCGACGCGGCCGTGCTGTGCGCTGTGGGCACGGGCAACCAGCGAATCCCGGTAGCGATGTGTCCATCGCGCCACTGGGGGCGCGATGGGCGCCAGGATGAGGTCGAGAACACTGCTCACCGGCGGCAGGCTCGCCAGCCGCGTGAGCGCCAGCCAGCGCGGCACGGCCACCGTGCGGTGCCAGTATCCGGTGAGGCAGCGGTGCACCGCGTCGGCGACATGTTCCGGCGGGACGCCGAACGTGCGTCCTCGGTGGCCTTCGCCGTCGTCAGGCCGGAGACCCGCCGCGCGCAGGAGCCACTCCGTCCGCGCCGGACCGGGGTTCACACTGTGGATGCGAAGACCGGCGGGCGATTCACGCCGCAGCGCGTGCACAAGCCCGTCCACCGCCGCCTTGGTGGCCGAATACAGCGACAGCGGCGGGACCGGCAGCCACCCGGCGACGGAGGAAATCATCACCACGTCGCCGTGACTGGCCGTGATGTGCGGCAGGGCCAGCCGGGTCAGGTCCGCGACCGCGACGACGTTGAGCGCCACCACGTCGTGGATGGAGTCCGCGTCCAGGTCGGTGAGCAACCCCACCCGGCCTTGGCCCGCGTTGTTGACGAGCGCGTCGAGCCTGCCGTGGTGTTCGACGACGTGCTCGATCAGGTCGCGGCGCTGCCGGGGGTCGGTGAGGTCACACGCGACCGGATCGACGATCCCCGGAAGACGACCGGCCTCCGCCCGCAACCGCGCTTCGTCGCGGGCACAGGTGACGACGGTCGCACCGGCGGCGGCGAGACGCGCCACGACCGAGCGCCCGATCCCGGCGGAACCGCCAGTCACCAGGACGACTCGACCTTCGACTGACCGTGCAGGTAACAGGCTCATACGCGTGGCGTACCCGTTCGACACGCGAATACCCGGAACGACGACGGCTCACGGCCCGCGCTGCCGGCGGCGGGCCACGGTGGTGAGCATCGCCGTACACAGTGGAATGTCCAGTGTGCCCGCACCGAGGCCGATCTCGACGAGCCGGTCGAAGGCACGCTGGTCGTCACGAGCGGCGGCGGTGGCGACGTCGACCAGCCACGGCCTTCGGGTGAACCTGGCGAGCAGGTCGGTGTGCCGCAGGTGCTTGCCGAGCCGGTGTCGCAGGGACTGACGGTAGGTACGGGCCGGGTCGGGTGTCGTGGCAGCCGCCCCGGCCAGAGCTCCGGAGAGAACCGCGTAGTAGATGCCTTCGCCGGTCAGTGGGTTGATCAGCGACGCGGCGTCGCCTGCGAGCAGCACCCGGCCGTGCGTGACACCGGGACGGCCGGGCGACAGTGGCAGGCGGTGCCCGCGCAATGGCGTCGGAGGCAGGTCAGGGAGCAGTTCGTGCAGTCGTGTGGTCAGCTGTGCGCGGGTTGGTGGTGCGGCGCGGATGAGTTCTCCGTAGCCGACGTTCGCGGTGCCGTCGCCGACCGGGAAGACCCAGGCGTAGGCGGGCCAGTTCGCCGTGGCCATGACGAGCCGCTGCTCGTCGGCCGGCCAGGGGACAGCGCTGGTGTATCCGCGCAGAGCGATGGCCAGGGTGCCTGTCCGCGCCGCGTCGGCGCCGCACTGGCGCCGCACGACCGACTCGGCGCCGTCCGCGCCGATGACGGTTCGAGCACGGATGGAGCCGTCGATCAGGACCGACGCGTCCTGCTGGTCAAGCGTGCGGACGCGGTGCCGCTCGAGTACCGCGCCTGCTCGCTGAGCGGCGTGCACGAGCCTCACGTCCAGCAGCGCGCGGGGGATGACGTGGGCGGGCCGTGCGAAGCGCCGCCTGGCCTGCATACCCTGTGGTGACGTCAGGCGCAGCGTGGTGACCGGTGTGGTGCCCGCGGCGAGATCGTCGACAGGGACGCCGAGCCCGGCGAGTACGTCCATGGCGTGCGGTGCGACGCCGTCGCCACAGACCTTGTCACGGGGGAAGTCGGCGGTATCCAGCATGAGCACGCGTGCGGTCGGGGCGGCACGCAGCGCGGCGAGTGCCGCTGTGGCTCCGGCCGGTCCGGCGCCGACGACCACGAGATCCCAGTCAGGAGATATCGGGCCCATCAGCGTGCGAGTTGGTTGACGACGGCCGCGAACAGTCGCGGGGCGCGGGCGGCGGTGGGCACGATGCGCCGGGCGAGCGCGGGACGGCCGCGTGCCCACAACAAGGACTCCGTCAGCCAGCGGGACCGTCGTGATGCCCGTTTCCAGGCGCGGTCGTAGTCACCGGGTCGGTCCGCGCGCAGGCAGTGCACGAGCTCGGCCGCGGTGGCCAGGGACAACGCCAGTCCTTCTCCGGTGAGGGCGTCGACGTAACCGGCCGCGTCCCCGACCAGCAGGACACGTCCCGCGACCCGCCTGGAGGTCCGTTGCCGCAGTGGTCCGGCTCCCCGGACCGGCGAGACAGGCTGTGCGCCGGACAGGCGTGCCGCCAGGTCGGGAAACGCGGCGAGTTGTTCGGTGTAGCCGCCGCGGACCGACGACAGGATCGCGACGCCGACCGTGTCCGGTGCGACTGGGGTCACGTAGGCCTCGGACCGCGGCGCCCACGTCACCTCGACCGCGTTGGTGAACGGGGGGAGTGCGTAATGACGGCGCAGCCCCCAGCGGGAGGTGTCCGTGGCCCGGTCGTTGCTGAGACCGGCCAGGCCGCGGACCGCGGAGTGCAGCCCGTCGGCCGCGACCAGATAGCGCGCCCGCAGTGCACCGGCACGCACGTGGTCGTCGTGCTGGGTCAGGTCCGTGATCGCGATCGGCAGGACCGGCACACCGTGCCGGTCCACTTCGGTGCGCAGCGCGTCGTGCAACGCGGTGCGTCGTACCCCTTTACCCGGACCGGTGCGGAAAGCGGCGTGCGCGGACCTCGAGCCCTGGCGGTAGGTGATGCCCTCGATCGGGTATCCCGGTGGGTCGATCCCCAGCGCGTCCAGGGCACGCACGGCGCTCGGCATCAGTCCTTCCCCGCACGCCTTGTCGATCGCGCCAGTGCGCTTCTCGCACACAACCACGTCCATCCCTGCCCGCGCGCAGCCGAGCGCGACGGCAAGCCCGGCCGGGCCGCCTCCGGCCACGACCACATCGTGCGACGGTTCAGGCATAGGCCGACCTCAACGCCTCGTTCTCCGCACGGATCCGGACCGTCAGCAGCCCGGCGTTCACCACGGTGAAACCGACAGCCGTCAGCCACGCGCTGTGAACGAGCGGCAGGGCGACGCCCTCGGCGACCACCGCGACATAGTTCGGGTGCGCGAACAACCGATACGGCCCGCCGGTGACGCGTGGCAGGCCAGGGACGACCACGATGCGGGTGTTCCACTGAGGACCGAGCGTGCGGATGCACCACCACCGCAGCACCTGCGACGCGACCACCAACGCCAGCATCGGCCAGCCCAGCACGGCCATGAAGCCCCGGTCAGCGACCCACACCTCGAGCAGGCAGCCGGCGAGCAGCCCGGTGTGCAGGACCACCATGAACGGGTAGTGCCCGAACCCGGTCTCCCGCCCGCCCCGGGCCAGGCTCCACGCCAGATTGCGTTTCGCGACCACCAGTTCGGCCAGCCGCTCCGCCGCGACCAGTCCCACCAGGACCGTGTACCACGCCTGGCTCACCATCGCAGCAACACCAGTTCGGCGCAGAACCCCGGCCCCATGGCCATCACCACACCCCAGTCGCCAGTGGACGCGGGCCGCCCGGCGAGCGTGTCGGCGAACACGTGCAGCACCGACGCCGACGACAGGTTCCCGATCTGCCCCAGGGAGCGCCAGGTCATCGCCAGGTCGTTCTCGTCCAGGCCCAGCACCGACTGGATCGCCTCGATCACCTTCGGCCCGCCGGGATGGCAGATCCACCGGGCGATGTCGTCGATCTCCAGCCCGTGCGGCGCCAGCAGGTGCTTGACGTCCTCCGCGAGGTACTTGTGCACGAGATCCGGTACCTCCGCGCCCAGCACCACTTTCAGACCCGTGCTGCCGATGTCCCATCCCATCGCGCGCTCGGAGTTCTCGTAGAGGTGGCTGACCGAGTCCACCACACGCGGGCCCGTGGCCGCGATCAAATGGTCATCGCCGACCGCGACCACCGCGGCGGCGCCGTCGCCGAACAGCCCGGACGCGATCATGTTGGCCGCACTGGAATCCTGGCGCTGGACGGTGAGCGAGCACAGTTCGACCGAGACCAGCATCGCCACCGCCGTCGGCCAGCCGCGCAGGAAGTCGTGCAACCGCGCGATGCCCGCCGCTCCGGCCAGACAGCCCAGCCCGACGATCGGCAGGCGTTTGACGTCCGGGCGCATCCCGATCCGCGACGCGATCCGGGCGTCCAGGGACGGCACCGCGATGCCGGTGACCGTCGTGGACATCACGAGATCCACATCGGACGGTGTGAGGCCCGCGTCCGCGAGCGCGGCGAGCGCGGCCTCGCAGCCCAGATCGACCGCGGCCGAGAGGAAAGCGTCGTTGGCCGCGGTGAACCCGTCGAGTTCGTCATAGCGCTCGATCGGCAACGCCAGATGGCGCGTGGCGACCCGCGCGCTGGTGTGGAACCTGTTCGCCACGGCTCGCGTCGCCCGGTCCGGCAGGCACAACCGGCCGAACAGTTCGGTCAGCTGCGCCTGCGGATATCGGTGCGGCGGAAGCACACCCCGCACCGCCGAGATCGTCGTCATCCTTCATTCCTTTCACGGTACGGCTTCCGCTTACACTCGGCAGATGAACGGCCTGCGAGATCTCGCCGAGGCGTGCCATCCCCTTCCAGGACTGGTGGTGACACTGGTGGCCGTGGTGCTGGCGGCCGGAGCCGGGCTGGCGGTGGGGGAGGTCGTGCTGCTCGGCGCCGCGGTGTTCACCGGTCAGCTGTCGATCGGCTGGTCCAACGACTGGTTCGACGCCGAACGCGACCGTGCCGTCGGGCGAACCGACAAACCGGTCGCGGCCGGAACAGTCACGCGAAAGGTGATCGCCGCGGCCTGCCTGGCCGCCCTCACGGCCACGATCGTGTTGTCCGTGTCGATCGGGCTCGCCGCCGGGACAGCGCTGCTGATCGGCGTCGCGGCCGGATGGGCCTACAACCTCGGGCTCAAAGGCACGATCTGGTCCGGCGCGACCTACCTGGTCGCCTTCGGTACCTTGCCGATCGCACCGTACCTGGCGTTGCCAGGCCAACCGTGGCCGCCGTGGTGGATACCGGTCGTCGGCGCGCTGATCGGCTTCGGCGCCCACTTCGCGAACGTCCTGCCCGACCTGCGGGCGGACGCCCAGACCGGTGTGCGGGGGCTACCGCACCGGCTCGGGCCGCGCGTCGGCGTGATCGTCATGGCCGTGGCGCTGGCCGCCGCGTCGGTCGTGCTCGGTGTCGCTCCCGCGACCACGTCAGCGGCCTTCGCGGTGACCGTTGCCGCGGCCGGGATCGCACTCGCTGCCGCCGCCGCCGCGGCGGCCATCCGTGCACCGCGGAGTTCTGCGGCGTTCCGGCTGACCATCGTCATCGCGGTCCTGGACGTCACACTGCTGATCGCCGCCACGACCTGACCGGTCGGCGAGAAATCCACTATGGTCGATTGTCCTGACGGCCGGGCGAACTCGCGGACGAGGCCGAACGGCGCGTGCGATCTTCCTTGGCCGCCATGACGGCCAGCACCGCGAGCAACACCGCCGCGATGGCGTGCAACCAGGTGTCCGCCTGGTTGATCGCCAACGGATCCGTACCGGTTCGGAAGGCCAGCAGGACGATGTCGTAGACCAGCAGCACGCCGAACGCGCCGCACATCGTCCACACCAGCATCCTCGTCCGGTCGATCACCAGTCCGGACATGACCGTCAGCGAACCGAACAGCAGGTGGATGAAGTTCAGCACGGTGTTGACGCTGAACAACGACCACAGCAGGTCGGTGTCGTTACCACCGCGCAGGCCGCCACCGACGACTGTTTCGTCGCTGATCGACGCGAAGCCGAAGAACGCGAGTATGACGAAGAAAAACCCGATCCCCGCGGTGGACAGCCGGATCATCGTGCGAGCAGGCATGAGAACTCCCTTCCGTTTCCCGGGAATACCCAGTGCGAGCCAGTGCACGCGCCTCGGGACGACCGGATGGTGTTCCCTGCCCGGACCGCCGGACTTCCCCGCGGTGTCAACTGAGTTGTTGCTCGGCGAGCCGTTTGATGTTGGCCAGGGTGTCGTCGATTCCCTGCCGCACTTCGCTGTCGTCGTCGGGGACGCGAGTGGTGTGCAGCCGCATCCGGACTTCGGCCGCGCCCGCGGCATCCGCGACCTCGAGTGAGCCGTGGTAGGAATTGGGCCCCTCGGAGCCCCATTCGATGCGCCGGGCGGAGGAGTCGGTCTGGAACCAGGCGTTCCCTTCGACCTGCTGACCGCCGGGCAGTTGCGCCGCGGTGTGGACTTCCTCGCCCTCACCCGGTGTCGCCGAGGTCATTCGCGCGAAGTACCGGGGGAGGTTCCCGACGTCGGACAGGTAGTCGTACAACGCGGCTTCGCCGACGTCGACGGTCACGGTTGCCTCAAAGTTTCCCACGACACTGCTCCTTTCTTCAGTTCGAGCAGGAGTTCCTTCCGCTCGGCGGCGGTCAGGCCACCCCACACGCCGTAAGGCTCGCGCACGGTCAGCGCGTGACGGCGGCACGCCTCGATCACTGGGCACGCACAGCAGATGGTCTTGGCGATGCTGTCGCGTTCTTCCGCGGCGAGGCCGCGTTCGCGTTCCGGGCGGAAGAACACCGTGCTGTCGAGGCCGCGGCAGGCGGCGCGCATCTGCCACTCCCACGAGGCGGAGACCGGAGCTGGTAGTCGACTCACGCTGACCACGATCGTCAACCCCTGTACGCGGACTGGAACATGACACCCAACTCACTCACGTTGCGGACATCGATGCGGAGTCCGCCGGGGGCTGGGGCGGCGGCGCACGGCTCGAAACAGGCCGTTGTGCGCCTGACGAATGACGTGTCTCTTCACGAGAACGTCCCCGTATATCGTTGCACAAGCGATGCAAGGTCGCAACGCCAACCCGCGTCTGTCCACCGAACGGGTCTGCCAACGGCCGCGCGGCTGGGCCTGGGCCGAGGCGTCCACAGTGGATCAGGGCTGCGATGCGGTGCTCAGCGCTTGTGCGACATGCGGCGGGGATGATGCGTCGCGTTTCGCGCGGTCCCTGGTGCGGACGCGCCCGTGAGCATCGGGTGGACGAGTTCGTGGAATTGCGGCGATGGCTCGAGCCCGAGCTCGTCGCGCAAACGGACGCGGTACGCCGTGTACTGGCGCACCGCGGCGGCTGGATTGCCGTCGGCGATGTGCAGTTCGACCAAGGTCCGGTGGGCGCTCTCCCGCAACGGGTCGGCCCGCACGGCCGCCATGGCCGCCAAACAGGCCTGGTCCCGGTCACCGGACGACCACAACCGCCGGCTGAGCGCCTCCAGCGCGCGCAGCCGGGCCTGCCGCCACCAGTCCTGTTCCGTCCGCACCCAGTCATGGCCCCAGCCAGGCAGCAGATCGGCTTGCAACAGCGCGACAGCGCTGTCGTCCGGTAACCGCCCAGGCGTGGCGGCGGCGACGAGCCTCCGCGCGTGCCGGAAGTCGACCTCGACACACGAACTGAGCGCCAACATGTCCTCGCTGGACTCGACCAGCAGCTCAGCCGGTTTGACCAGGCGCCACAAGGTGGAACGCAGGCACGCCGCCGCGCGGCGGGCGGTCGTCTCCGGCCACAGCACCGCGGCCGCCGCACTGCGTTCGATCGGTATCTCCTGAAGCGCCAGCAGGGCCAGGAATCTGCGTACCCCCGGCGCGACGTGCACGGGGTGGTGCGCGCAGTCGAGGCGGAAACCGCCCAGCAGGCGGATCCGCGGCTGCGTACAGACGTCTGTCATCGGCTTCATCCATCTTCAGATGTGGGTCTCCCAGACCGCTGGGTTCCCACAAACCATGCCGTGACACGGGAAGGGGACAACATTTCCGGACGCGCTGAGCAGCCGCGGTGACGCGCCGGTGACGCGGTCGTGGCACGCGCATGCCGTGGTGATCACACCGGTCTCCTAGCGTCGCCATCTGATCGGACCCAAAGGGAGGCAGTATGTTCCTGCACACCAGCAAACTGCAGTTCGAGGCGAAACCGGACCGGCCGGACGCCCTCTACGCCCGCAAGCTCCAGGAGCTCATCGGTGGCACGTGGGGCGAGATGACCGTGACGATGCAGTACCTGTTCCAGGGCTGGAACTGCCGGATGGAGGGCAAGTACAAGGACCTGATCATGGACGTGGCCACCGAGGAGATCGGGCACGTCGAGATGCTGTCCACCATGGTCGCCCGGCTGCTGGAGGGCGCGCCCGCCGACACCACGGCCTCGATGGTCGACAAGGACCCCGTGGTCGCAGCCATCATCGGTGGGATGGATCCGCAGCAGGCGATCGTCAGCGGCGGTGGGCCCACTCTCGCCGACAGCAACGGCGTGCCGTGGAACGGCCGCTACATCGTGGCCAGTGGCAACCTGATGGCGGATTTCCGGGCGAACGTGGCCGCTGAGGCACAAGGGCGGTTGCAGACCGCGCGGCTGTACAACATGACCGACGACCAGGGCGTGCGGGACATGCTGAGGTTCAACCTCGCCAGGGACACCGCGCACCAGAACATGTGGCTGGCGGCGATCGAGGAACTCCAGGAGGACGGCCTGGAAGGGCCGATCAGCCCCAGTGCGTTGTTCGACGAGGAACACTCCGAGCACGCGGGCACGATCTGGCACACCTCCGACGGCACGGAAGGTCCCAAGGGCAGGTGGGCCAGCGGCCCGACACCCGACGGGATGCACGAGTTCTCGTACCTCATGGAACCGGTGGCGCTGGGAGACAAGGCGTCCGCGCCGAAGCCCGATCCGTTGCTGTACGCGACCAGCCCGGCGAATCTCGGGCTGATCGAGAAGGCGATCAGGAAACTCACCTGACCGGCACCGGAAAGGAGATCGACCGCCACCTCGACACGGGTGCTCACGGCGACGCGCCTGCGACCAGCCGCCGTGACGTGAGCCCCGCGTTCGTGGTCGCGGTCGCCGACCCGGCGACTTCCCCGGCCACGCGAGAGTTCCGTCAGCGGCTCGCGGCGTGCAGTTCCCGGTTCACAGTGCGGCTGAGCTCGTCCCAGCTCTTCTCGAACTTGGCGAGGCCTTCGCGTTCGAGGGTCTCGGTGACGTCCTGGTAGTCGATGCCGAGCTGGTCGAGGGTGTGGAGGTGGGCACGGGCCGCGCGGTAGCCACCCCGCACGGCGTCCTCGGTGACGCGCCCGTGATCGGCGAACGCGGCGAGGGTGGCGCCGGGCATGGTGTTCACCGTTCCCGGTGCGATCAGTTCGGTCACGTACATGGTGTCGGGATAGGCGGGGTCCTTGACACCGGTGGATGCCCACAGCGGTCGTTGAGCGTGTGCCCCGGCACTCGCCAGCCGCGCCCAGCGTGGTTGCGCGATGACTTCCTCGTACGCCTGGTAGGCCAGGCGCGCGTTGGCCACTGCTGCCTTGCCCTTGGCGGCGAGCGCGTCGGGGGTTCCGATCGCGGTGAGGCGGGCGTCGATCTCGGTGTCGACGCGGGAGACGAAGAACGACGCGACAGAATGGATGGCCGACAGGTCCAGCCCGGCCGCCGCGGCGTGTTCCAGCCCGGTCAGGTAGGCGTCCATGACCTCGCGGTAGCGGTCCAGCGCGAAGATCAACGTCACGTTCACGCTGATGCCCTCGCTGATCGCCGTGGTGATCGCCGGCAGCCCCGCCCGGGTGGCCGGGATCTTGATGAACAGGTTCGGGTGGTTCACCCCTTCCCACAGGACCCTGGCCTGGTCCACGGTGGCGGCGGTGTCCTGGGCGAGACGGGGGTCGACCTCGATCGAGACTCGGCCGTCCACGCCGCCGGTGGCGTCGTGGACGTCGCGCAGCGTTTGACAGCCCGCGCGCACGTCGGCGGTGGTGATGGCGAAGATCGCGTCGTCGACGCTCACGCCTGCGTCGAAGAGCAGGCTCAACTGCTCGGTGTACCGATCACCCTCGGCCACGGCCGAGGCGAAGATCGTGGGATTGGTGGTGACCCCGACGACGTGCCGGTCGGCGACCAGTTCGGCCAGCCGGCCACTGGCGAGCAGTTCACGGGAGAGGTCGTCGAGCCAGATCGACACGCCGGCGGCGGACAGCGCACCGAGTGGGTCGAGGACGGATGTGTCAGTCACGAAAGACCTCCGGGGGTCGGATGGGATCTGGTCGGGCGGGTCCGGGCCATCTCACGCCGGGCGATCCCCGGTGCCACCAGTCGTGGGAGCCGCGGTCTGCTGGTGGCCGCCGGGACGGACAGGCCCGGCGGCGTCGCGGATGGTGTCGCGGGCGGCGGTCGCCACCGCGTCCGCGGTGATGCCGAACTCGCGGTAGAGACGTCGGTAGTCCGCCGAGGCGCCGAAGTGTTCCAGGCTGACGACGCGTCCCGCGTCGCCGACGACGTCTCGCCAGCCCTGACCGATCGCGGCTTCGACGCTGACCCTGGCCCGCACCGGCGGCGGAAGTACTCGGTCCTGGTAGGACAGTTCCTGCGCGGCGAACCACTCACGGCAGGGCATGGACACCACACGCGCGTGCACACCCTCCTCGCGGAGGATTTCCCTGGCGTCCAGCGCGATCGGCACTTCCGAACCGGTGGCGACCAGGATGACGTCCGGTGCCGTGCTGTCGTTCTCCCCGTGGCCCTCTGCCAGCACGTAGCCACCACGCGCGGCGCCATCGGCTGAGGAGTGACCGCCCGGCCCGCGCTCCAGCACGGGAAGGGCCTGCCGGGTCAGCACCAAACCGGCAGGCCGGTCCCGGTGCTCCAGGATGGTCCGCCAACACACCGCTGTCTCGTTCGCATCGGCTGGGCGGACGACGTCCAGACCGGGAATCGCGCGCAGCGCGGCCAGGTGCTCCACCGGCTGGTGGGTCGGCCCGTCCTCGCCGAGGCCGATCGAGTCGTGAGTCCACACGTAGATGGCGGGCAGCTGCATGAGCGCGGCGAGGCGAACCGCGGGGCGCATGTAGTCGCTGAAGATCAGGAATGTCCCCCCGTACGGCCGGGTCAGGCTCTGCAGCGCGATGCCGTTGAGGATCGCTCCCATGGCGTGCTCCCGAACGCCGAAATGCAGGGTGCGCCCGTAGGGGCCGCCGTGCCACTGCCTGGTCTGCCGAGCAGCGGGGACGAACGACGGCTCGCCGTCCATCGTGGTGTTGTTGCTGCCGGCCAGATCGGCCGAACCACCCCACAGCTCGGGCAGGATCGGCGCCAGCGCGGTCAGCACCTGCCCGGATGCCGTGCGCGTGGCCATTCCCTTGGGATCAGCCGGGAACACGGGCACGGCGTCAGTCCATCCGTCGGGCAACCGCTGGGCCCGCAACCGGTCCAGCAACTCAGCACGGTCCGGGTTCGCCGTCCGCCAGGCTTGGTAGACCGGCTGCCACTGTTCGTGCGCGGCCCTGCCCCGGGCCGCGACCCGACGGGCGTGCGCCAGTACCTGTTCCCCGACAGCGAAATCACGACCGGGATCGAAGCCGAGCGATCTCTTGGTGGCGGCGATCTCCTCGTCACCAAGCGCGGCGCCGTGCGCCGCGCCGGTTCCCTGCTTGGTCGGTGCGGGCCAGCCGATGATCGTGCGCAACAGGATCAACGAGGGCCGGTCCGTTGCCGCTTTGGCGGCGTCGACCGCGTCCAGCAGCGCGTCGACGTCCTCCACGTACCTGCCTGTCCTGGTCCAGTCCACGGTCTGCACCTGCCAGCCGTAGGCGGCGTACCGGGCGGCGACGTCCTCGCTGAAGGCGATGTCCGTGTCGTCCTCGATGGAGATGTGGTTGGAGTCGTAGAAGACCACCAGGTTGCCCAGTTCCTGGTGACCGGCCAGCGAACTGGCCTCGGCGGTGACGCCTTCCATCAGGTCGCCGTCCGACGCGATCACGTAGACGTGGTGGTCGAATGGGCTCCGCCCCGGCGGCGTGTCCGGGTCGAGCAGGCCTCGTTCACGCCGGGCCGCCAACGCCATTCCCACCGCGCTGGCCAATCCCTGCCCCAGCGGGCCGGTGGTGATCTCCACGCCGCGGGTGTGCCGGTACTCGGGATGACCGGGTGTGGCCGAATCCCACGTGCGCAACGCCCGCAGGTCGGCCAGGTCCAGGCCGTACCCGCTGAGGTAGAGCTGGATGTAGAGGGTCAGGCTCGAATGTCCGCACGACAGCACGAACCGGTCCCGGCCGAGCCACTGGTCATCCACCGGGTCGTGCCGCATCACCTGCTGGAACAACAAATACGCCAGTGGCGCGAGACTCATCGCGGTGCCGGGATGACCGTTGCCCACCTTCTGCACCGCGTCCGCGGCGAGCAACCGCGCTGTGTCCACAGCCCGGACATCCAGCATGTCCCATCCCGCGCGCTCGGCCACGGGAAGCGCCAGCGCCGGGTCGCGGCTCTCGGTGTTGTCGGTGTTGTCGGTGACGACCTTGACGGGCTGGTTCATCGGTTCGGCATCCCATCTGCGTGGAACAGGCTCGCCCGGCGGCCGACCGCGAGGTCTGCCAGACGAGCAAGCGACTCCACGTTGCGAGGCCGGAGCACCACTGCCTGCACCGCTGCCGGGATCAGGCCGCCGGGTCCTCGCACGGCCTCTTCCTCCATCAGCACCTCGGTGCCGAATCCGGTGCCGTACGGCGTCAGCGTGAACCGGATGGTCGCCGCGCCGAGCACCCACAGCCGGGCGTCCAGCTCCAGGAAGCGCCCGGGCTCGACGGAGACGACCTCGGTGGCGTCCTGGATCTGGAACGGCCACGCCCCCGCACTGTGGTGGATCCGCGTGCCGACCTCCGGCCAGCCCGGATCGACGTCCCGGACGTGCGAGTTGCCGACGACCCAGCCTGCGTAGGACCAACCGTCCGCCAGTACGGCGAAGACATCCTCCGGGCTGGCCGCCACCTCGCGACTCACCGTGATCATGAACCTGTCCTCTCGGCTGTGGTGTTGCGTGTCACCGGGCGTGCGCGACCACGGCGCCCAAGCGGGCGGATCACCGGTACGGGGAAGAGGACATCGCGACTCCACAGCGCTCGGCGAGACGTTCACCGGGGTCACGGGTGACACGCGATCGCGAATGACCGCGATCTGCCGGGGGAGTACCCGTCAACCGCGCGGTTCACACCGAACCCGTTCTCAGCCGGATCGGACGCCGCCGGCGATGTACGCTCAGCAGCACGGAGCCTGGCGACCCGCGTCGCCACGAAACGGCTTTCGTCGCTCTTTCCGCCCCGGTCCCCGGCGGTGTGCACATCCCGGCCGGTATCGGTTGCCTACAGCGGGCTGTCGTCCACTGATTGGGCGGAAGTGGAGTGAAACCATGGACCGAGCGGACAACCTGCACACTGCACCCGTGCAGAACCTCTCCACCTTGAATAGGGAGCAGCGCTACCGAGGTGTGCGCACGGTGGCATCCGCGGCCCACGACGCTGACGACTGCGCGCAGCTGCTCGACGTGCTCGGCCTCGATGCGGCGGACGGCCGGTCACCGAGCGAGGACCTCGCGGCGGGACCGTTGCCGGTCGCCGAAGGCCGGCGCATTTTCATGCGTGGGTGGCTCGGGTACGAGCGTTCCTGAGCCGCGTGCCTCCGGCGTTCAGCCTTGTGGATGCCGGGTGCGCATCCGGGGGCGCAACGAGCGGTGCCTGGTGTTCTGCGCGGCGGCGGGAACCACGCCCGCCGCGGCGAGGATGTCGGCCGGCTGGTCCGAGTTGGCGCGCCGGGCCGCCAGCATGATGGCGTCGTGACCGGCTTCGGCGGAGGTCTCCGGCGGTACGACGAGCAGCGTCAGCTGCCGTCCCTCCGCTCCGGACACCCGGACGATGTGCTTTTCCTGCGACCGGAGCGCCGCCAGCCGAATCGTCCGGCCCGGCTCCTCGCTGACCGGGTTCCACGCCGCGGCGGCGAACGCCACCCTGGTGACCGGGCCGAGCCGGATGGAGAGCACGGTGGCCAGCGCCGTCAGCTCGTCGGCGAGTTCGTGTGAATGCGGCCACCAGGCACCGTCGACGTATCCCGTCGGAGGTGCTTTCGGCTTGAGCCTCAACCGCAGCGGCCGGACCGGTGAGTCCTTTGTGGTCTGTGCGGCGAGGTCAGTGTGTCTGCCCGACGTCATGCCGGTGCTCCCGTCCCCGGCCGGATCATGACCGGTGTGGGTATCGCCGAGGACGACGCCGGCTCAACTGCCGGTGTGCGGAATGCTCTCGGTGATACCGATGGTACACCCGGCACCTGTTCGATCATGGCTGGTGCTGTTCCCGCGACCGCCGCGGGTCGTGGGTTTCCTCCTCGGCACGAGGAACGCCGTCGGGCACGGTGTCGTCGTCGTGCAGGGAACGGATACCCGAGTTGAGCACGGCCAGCAGGGGAACGGCGAGTAGTGCCCCGGCGATCCCGGCGGCGACCAGTCCGATGGCGATGGCGAGCACCACGGCGAGCGGGTGCAGGTTGACGGCTCGGCCGAGCAACAGCGGTTGCAGGATGTGGGCTTCCAGTTGCTGGACGCCGATGACGATGCCCAGGAGTATCAGTGCCGGTATCGGTCCGTTGGCGACCAGCGCGATCAGCACCGCGATGCCGCCCGCGACGACCCCGCCGATGATCGGGACGAACGCGCCGAGGAAGACCAGTGCGGCGAGCGGGATCGCGAGCGGCACGCCGAGGATGACCATGCCGATCCCGGCACCGACAGCGTCGACCGTGGCCACCGCGATCGTCGCGCGCGCGTAGCTGACCAGAGCGGACAGGCCACGGCGGCCGGCGGTGTCGGCGCGGGCACGGACCCGGCGCGGAACGGCGCGCAGCAGGAACGCCCAGATGCCGTGGCCGTCGTAGAGCAGGAAGATCAGCACGAACAGGATCAGCAGCATCTGGGCCAGGATCTCGCCGATGGTCGCGGCGGTGGCCAGCGCGCCGGACAAGGCACCCGTCTGGGTGTTGGTCACAGTGGTGACGAGTGCGTCGGAGAAGGTGCGCACCTGCTCGTCGCTCAGGTGCAGCGGGCCAGCGGTGAGCCAGTTCTCGATGGCCTCGATACTGCGGGACAGCTGGGCCTGCAACGCGGGCAGGCCGTTGACGAAGGTGATGATCACGAACGTGAGCAGCCCGCCGAGCACCGCCAGCCCGCCGACCAGGACGAGGACGGCCGCCAGCCAGCGGGGAACCCCGCGGTTGACCAGGAAGCCGACGGCAGGTGCCAGCAACGCGGCCAGCAGCAGTGCGATCGCGACCGGAACGACCACGGCCGCGAGGTAACCGACGACGACACCGAGCACGGCAAGCGTCGCGGCGACCACCAGCAGCCGCCAGCCCAGCGCGGCGCTCACCTGCAGGGATCTCGGCACGACCGGGTGACCGCGATGGTCACGCCGCCGGGTGATGTCCGAAGTGTCCACTGTGGTACCTCTCGACCGGGGCGTGGCGGGCACGCGCACATGCCGCCGGGGTCCGGAGCGGTCCAGGGTGCACCCGGATTCTAAACCCGCTGGCGGGCAAGGGCCGCGTAGTGCGCCACGCCGACAGCGCCGCCGATGGCCAGCACGAAACCGGCGACCGCGGGCGCGGTGAACCCGTCACGGACCCGGTCGTCGAGGTACGCCAGCCCGATGAGCGAGGACAAGGTGGTGTTGGTGGTGAACATGATCGCGGTGACGGCGGTCGGTCCGCCTTTCTGCAGCGCCATCGCGAACACCACCGCGGCAGTGAGCCCGTTGAGCGCGATGGCCCACAGCGACGGCGTGAGCAACAGGTCCCATCCCAGGTGCGCGACGTCCAGCGTTCGCGCCGCGACACCGACGACGCTGAGGCTCAAACCCGCGCCGAACGCCAGCACAGGAGCGGTCCACGCGCGATCGTGGCGTTTGGCGTGGAGAGCGATCACCGCTACCGGCACCGCCACACCCAGCAGCAGCCAGCGCCATCCGGCCGGCAACGCCACCACCGGGCTCGGATCGGCGGACAACCCCAGCAGGAGCAGCCGGCCGCGCCGACGCCCAACGCGACCCATCCGCGCCCGGCCAGGCGGGCGCCCATGAACGCGGCGATCGTGGCAGTCACCCCGATGCTGAACGCGAGCAGCGACTGGACCAGGAACAGCGGCAGGCGTTGCAGAGCCGCGGCGGCGAACACGAACCCCACCAGGTCCGTGCCGAGCCCGAGGAAGTAGACCGGCTGGCGCCGCAGCGCGACCAGACCCAAGGACGTGCCGCCGTACGCCCCCGCTCGACGGACACCGAGGGACTGCAGGATCGAACCCGTGCCCGACGCCAGCGCCGCGAGAACAGCGAAGACGTATCCGAGGGTCATCGGTCAAGTGTGGCAGCCAGGAGCCACCGGCGGTTGCCGTCGCGTCAGCGTTTCCGCCCTCGTCCAGGAAAACGGCGAGCGCGGTGTCCACTTTGACGGGCCTGCGGCCTCGCCGTGCATGCAGTAGTGTCGGGGAATCGCCCCAGTCCTCGGCGTCCGCGTGAACAATTGAGGGACGGGCCCACATGCCTACGACGGCCGATATCAAACCAATCGCCCTCGAGCCGCAAGCCGGTGTCATCTGTCGCGTATGTCCGCACCCGTGGGACGCGCACGACCCGATCGGGGTCAGGTTCTGCACAGCGACGGCCGCCTCGGGCCACGACCGCGGTTGCGTGTGCCCCTCCGATGCCAGCACCGGCGGCATGGCGTACGAGACTTCGAGGCTGGGCCGTTAGGCCTGTGTTGAGGCCGGGTCGGGGTTGCGGATTCAGGGAGCACGCGTGTGGATGTACCTGTCGTTGTCTGGGTGCTGACGGTTTGCGGGATCATCGCCCTGCTCGTGTTCGACTTCGTCTTCCACGTGCGCAAGGCACACATCCCCGCCCTGCGTGAAGCCGCGTTGTGGTCGGCGGTCTACGTCGGGATCGCGGTCGTGTTCGGCGCCGGTGTGTGGGTGTTCGCCGGTGCCACGACGGGAACCGAGTACTTCGCCAGCTACGTGACCGAGAAGGCCCTGTCGGTCGACAACCTCTTCGTTTTCCTCATCATCATGACCAGCTTCAAGGTTCCCCGCGCCGACCAGCAGAAGGTGCTGCTCTTCGGCATCGTCGTGTCGCTGGTCGCCCGGACCGGGTTCATCCTGCTCGGTGCCGCGCTGATCAACTCGTTCGCCTGGGTGTTCTACCTCTTCGGCCTGATCCTGCTCGTGACCGCGGGAACGCTGAGCAAGCCCGCCGCGTCCGAGAACCGCAGCGCGGACACCGTCACGATCCGCCTTGTCAAACGGCTGTTCCGCACGTCGGCCGACTACGACGGCGACAAGTTGTTCACAGTGCGGGACGGTGTGCGAGTCATGACCCCGATGCTGTTGGTCATGGTGGCCATCGGTGGGACGGACCTGCTGTTCGCCCTGGATTCCATCCCGGCCATCTTCGGCCTGACCCAGAACGTGTACATCGTCTTCACGGCCACGGTGTTCTCGCTGCTGGGTCTGCGCCAGCTCTACTTCCTCATCGACGGGCTGCTGGACCGCCTGGTCTACCTGACCTACGGGCTTGCGGCGATCCTGGGCTTCATCGGGGTGAAACTCATCCTGCACGCGCTGCACGAGAACAACGTGCCGTTCATCAACGACGGGCAACCGGTCAGGGTGGTCGAGATCAGCACCGGCCTGTCGTTGAGCGTGATCCTCGGCGTCCTGGTCGCCACCATCGTCGCGTCGCTGGTCAGCCCCAAGGGCAAGGCGCAGAACGCGGTGTCGGCGGCCAGGCGGCACGCGATCGAGTACCTCGACGTCGAGACCGACCCCGCCACGCGCGAGAAGATCTTCGACCGGCTGCTCGCGGAGGAGGAGCAGATCAGGACGCTGCCGGAGAAGTACCGGGCCAGGATCCGTGAACAGGACAGACTGATGGCTTTGCTCGACCGGGCGCACGCCGAGCACGAATTCGCCATGGCGGACTGATCCGGCGTGGCACGGCCGAGTTGCCGCTGACGACGGTGAGTGGGATGCTCGGTGTGCGCGGTCCTCACTCGCGCAGTTGTCGCCCCGGCCCCTGGCGATCCGCCCACGGTAGGTACCAGGAGGCGTGATGGGCCAGTCGTTCGCGTTCCGCCCAGCGTCGTCGGAATCGGGAGTCGCCGGGGATCTCGTCGCCGCGGGCAACGGCGATCTGGAGGCGTTCGCCCAGCTCTACGCACAGCTGGCGGGAACGGTCCTGGGTGCGGTCCGTGCGATCCTGCGCGACAACGCCCACGCCGAGGAGATCACCGCCGCCATTTTCGTGGAGGTGTGGCGGACCGCCTGCCAGTACTCGCCGGACCGCGGCGGCGGGTTCGAATGGGTGATGGCCATCGCCCATCGCCACGCGGTCGACCGGCTGCGCGCGGACGCCGAAGCCCGGTCACCGCGCGACAGGCGGTGGCAGGCCGCTGAGGTCCGGCCGCCGAACACCGCGCAGGCCCGGCTTCAGGGGCTTGCCCCGCTTGAGCGCGAATCGCTGGAGCTGGCCTACTACGGCGGCCTGACCTACACCGAGATCGGTGCGGTGCACCACATCCCGGCGAGTTCGGCGAAGTCCCTCCTGCGGGACGCGCTGATCAATCTGCGTGGCCGCGGGTAGGCGGCACGTCAGAGCACCATCACCATCTTCCGGTGTGGACACCTCGGGTGGGCGGACCACATCTCCTGACCGGTCGGGGTGAACGTCCACAATGCAGGAAGGAGCATTGATGAAACAGTTGCTCCGCATCGCCGCCGGACAGGTTCGCGCGGCGTGGGTGCTGTCGGTCGCGGGAGAGATCGACCTGAGCACGGTGGACCAGCTCGACAAGGCTGTGGTGGCCGCCGTCAACGAAGCCGCGGGCGGGCTGGTGGTCCTCGACCTCACCGAGGTGACGTTCCTGTCGTCGAACGGCATGGCGTCGCTGTTGCAGGGCAACGAGCTCGCCGCCACCGCGGGAATCGACGTGCGGGTCGTGGTCGCCGCGAGCGGCGCCGTGCGACGCGCGTTGGAAATCACCGGCCTGATGGAGTTCCTGGCCATCTACCCGACACTGTCCGACGCGTTGACGCTGTGAACACCGGATGCGCGGGTGTGTGCCGATGAGAGTGCTGGCCGGTGCCGAGGCCGAGACGCTGGACGACGCCACCCTGGTGGCGCGGTCCCGCGACGGCGACATGTGGTCCTACGAGATGCTCGTGCGTCGTTACCAGGGTCCGATCTATCGCTTGGCGCTGCGCATGCTCGGCAACGCCGGCGACGCGGAAGACGTGGTGCAGGAGGCGTTCCTGACAGTGTGGCGGCGGCTGTCGCAGTTGCAGGACGACGCGACCTTCGTGGGCTGGTTGTATCGCATGACCACCAACCGCTGCCTGAACGTGATCCGCACGCGACGGCCGTGGGTCGATGTCGACCTGGCCGAGCGCGCCTCGGACGGGCCGCGGAGCCGCCCGGACCACCTGGCGGTGGTCAGCGAGCAGATGACTGCTCTCGGGCAGGCCCTGACCGGCCTGACCGCCGAGCAACGAGCCTGTTGGCTCTTACGAGAGGTGCACGGCCGTTCGTATGACGAGATCGCCCAAGCAGTCGGCACCACGAAGCAGGCGGTACGTGGCCGGATCGCCCGAGCTCGTGCGCAACTGGCGGAGGTGATGGCGCCATGGCGCTGAACGGCGCGGCATCGGACTACACGCTGCCTTGCGGACGCGACGTCGAGACCGTGTGGAACAAGCTGGAGGCCTTTGACGCGGGGCTCCCCGACCGGCACGAGCTGTACTGTCCACATTGTACGGCTGCGCGGGTGAGCCTGCGTTCCTTACAGGTGGCCGTCGACGAGCTGACCCATGAAGTGGCTCAACCGCCCACCGATCTGGTGGGCCGCATCATGTCCGCTGTGCGCGCGGAGACACGGCGGCACGACATGGTGCCACTGGCGAGCCAGTTACCCCATGAGGCACGGATCAGCGCGCCGGTCATCGCGTCAGTGCTGCGGTTCGCGGCCGACACCGTCGGCGGAGTGCGGGCACGCCGGTGCCGTGTCCGTGCCGTCGACGCCATCGACGGCGTGCCGGCGATCGAGGTGGAGCTGGATATCGCGATCAGCTACGGCGGACTGTCCGAGGGTGCTTTCGACCTGGTGCGTACCCGCGTGTCCACCGCCGTGGCCGCACGGATCGGCGTACGGCTGGCCAGGCTCGACATCGTGGTCGCCGACGTATACGACGCGTGAGGAAAAGGGGAGTGACGTGTTCGAGAGCGTGATTTCCGCGCCGGTCGTGGCCGCGATCGCCGTGGACGCGGCCAGTCGCGTACCGGGAGTACGCGTCCAGCCGGGGCTCACCGACCTGGTCGGCGCTGTCGCCCGGCTGGCACGCCAGCGTGTCAAGGGTCTGGCGCCCGCGGCCACCGAAGGCGTCCGGGTGCGTTTCCCCAGCGAGCACAGCACCAGCATCAAGATCGACATCGCGCTGTCCGGCCTTGACCAGGCCACCGCCGCAGCGCACCTGGTGCAACAGGCGGTGGCCGGGGCGGTGACCGCGGCCACCGGCCTCGCGGTCACGTCCGTGCAGGTGTCGATCCTCGACATCGATCTGCCGCAGTGGTTCTCGTGACCCTCACGTGGGATGCCGGCCACACCGCTTTCAAACGCGACTGTCACCACACGGATCGACCGTGACGATCGGTGGCCGAGGTGTGTCTCGTCTTATGACAACGAGACAAGGATCCGGCAGCCAGGTTCGCGGCTGTCGCAGACGCTGAGGAGACCGACGATGACCAACCCGGCCGTCCAGAAGACCGACGCCACCAAGCAGACCTCCGACGGTGCGATCGGCAAGGCCGTGCAGCGCCGGTCAGGCGGCCTGGTCACCGCCGAGGGCACCACCACGATCGCCGACGTCGTGGTGCAGAAGATCGCCGGCCTGGCCACCCGCGAGATCGCCGGCGTGCACTCGCTGGGCGGTGGCACCGCCCGCGTGCTCAGCGCGATTCGCGACCGGATCCCCGGCGCGTCGGCCAGCGCGGGCCAGGGCGTGACTGTCGAGGTCGGCGAGACACAGGCCGCCGTGGACCTCGAAGTGGTCGTCGAGTACGGCGTGTCCATCAACGACCTCGCCAAAGCCGTGCGCCACAACGTGACCACGGCCATCGAGCAGATCATCGGCCTGCAGGTGGTCGAGGTCAACATCAACGTCAACGACATCCACCTGCCCGGCGACGACGACAACGAGCCGGAAATCAGCCGCGTGCAGTGACCTGTCCGCCGCCGGAAGCCGCGATCCTGGCATACAGCACCGGCGGCGGCTCAAGCCGCACGTTTTACCGAGGGAGCTGGACCGACTGGCCGTGCCGGAATGTGTCACGCGGATCCCAGGCGGACTTCACCTGCTGGAGCCGCGGGTAGTTTTCCTTGTAGTACAGGGTGTACCACGGCACCGCGGACCGGTTCTGGCGCGGATCGCTCAGGTCGATGTCCGGGTAGTTGACGTAACAGCCGTCGGTCACGGCGTTGGGCACCGGGACGCCACCGGTGTCGGCGTACAGCTCCCGGTAGAAATCCCTCAGCCAGCTGATGTACCCGGCGTCGTCGGCCTGGTCGGACCACTGGACGTAGATGATCAGCTTCATCGCCGAGTCCCGGTGGGCGGAGGCGGTGGCGGTGGGCCGAGTCGCGTTGACCATGCCGCCGAAGGAGTGCAGTTGCGCCATCGCGGCGGGGTTGTCGATGACGGGACTGGTGAGGTGTTTGTAGAGCACGGCGACGTGCTTGTCCGGGAAGTTCTGACGCATGTAGGCCGACTTGTGGTCGGCGCGAATGGTCGGGTCGTTCACGTTCGTCGAACTGCCGACCGTCGTGCCGAGCTTGCGAGTGGCCTGCAACCAGGGGAGTCGCTGCACCGCTGCGAACTCGGGCATCGGGCCGTGCTCGCCGAACGCCGACGTCACCGCCCCGGAGGGCGCGTTGACACCGGTCCTCATCGCGGTGAGGAAGTCGTTGTGCAGCCGTTCGGCGTCCGGCACGGTCGCATCCGACTGGGTGACCAACGAGATCTGCCCGTGCGACCGGTGGGACAGGGTCAGCAGCGCGCAGAGCCCCTCGCTGCGGTTTCCCGGTGCGCTGTTGGCCACATGCCACGCGCCGAAGTTCTTCACCAAAGCCGTGAAACCGCTCCGGGTCAGCTCGCTCCACTCCCATGAGATCGCGCTGACGAGCACCTGCCTCGGTGGAGCGGGAAGCAGCGCGGCGGGGTCGGTTCCCCTCGCGCCGGGTGAACGGAACCAGTACCGGGTCACGACACCGAAGTTGCCGCCGCCACCGCCGGTGTGCGCCCACCACAGGTCCCGGTTGGGATCGGACTTCTCCCTGGTGGCCACCACCGCGCGAGCTGTGCCGCCGGCGTCGACCACGACCACTTCCACGGCGTAGAGGTGATCCACGCTCAGGCCGTACTGCCGGCACAGCATTCCCCAGCCGCCGCCGCTGATGTGCCCGCCGACGCCGACCGTGTAGCAGACACCGGCCGGGATCGTGACTCCCCAGAGCCGGTACAGCGTCTCGTAGACCTCCAGCAGGGTCGCCCCCGCCTCGACCGCGAACGCGTTGCGCGCGGCGTCGAAGTACACCTGCTTCATCTCGGACATGTCCACGACGAGCTGGACGTCCGCGTTGTAGACGAAATCCTCGAAACAGTGGCCGCCGCCGTGCACCGAGAGCCGTTTGCCCTCCCGCACGGCCTGCTGCACCACCGTGACGGTCTGCGCTGTCGAACCGACCAGCTGCACCGACTGGGGCCTGCCGATCCACCGCTGGTTGAGGCCGCGGACGAGATCGGTGTACCTGGGGTCCTTGGGCGTGACCGTGACCGGACTGAACAGCGCTTCGTCGTGACCGGCCGCGGCGGCGTGCGGCGTGCCGGTGCCCCCGAGCACCGCTGCTGTCCCCATCACTGTGGCGCTGGTCGACAGAAACCGCCGACGGCCCATCCCACTGGTGTCCCGTGTCATTGATGTCACCCTCCTTGACGAAGCGGAATTCCACCCGCGAACGGGCAGGCGGCGCGATCCAGAAGAAGTCAGGAGCCCGCGAAGCTGGCCGTCGGTGTACTGCTGAGAACCGTCACCGTGCTGCCGCCGCTGTCAGGCTTGCTCGTGCCACCGCGTCGGCATCGCTGAGGATCACCGAGTCCACCCCTGGCCTGATGCCGGCCGCGGTGATCCAGTGCACGGTCTCCGTCGGTACTCCGAAGGCGAACCGGCGCGGGTGCGGCGAGCCGTCGGCGTCGATCAGGTGGTACGGCCGCTGGGTGACGGCCAGGCCACCGGTCGGGTACGAGCCGCCGCCGAGGATCGGGATGCGGTGCAGCCGGGACTCACCGCGGGCCAGCAGGTTGCGCACCAGCGGGTCGATCGTGTGTCGCAGATCGGTCTCCGGCAGGCGTGCCTCGATCAGGGTGGTGGCGCTTTCCCGCAGGTCCGGCAGCATCCTCGAGCTGGCGACGAACCGGTGGGCGGCCACGTCCTGATCGACGACCAGGCCCGGCCCCATGATCGCCACGACGCCCGCGTCGATGAGCGCCACCAGTTCTTCGACGCGCTGAGCCGGGGGGCCGATCGACACGAAGGCGTTCAGCGGCATGTACCACCGCTGCAGGTCGTCGCGGTAGGAATCGCCGGAGAGGCGGCCGTGGTCGACCACGAGCCGGATCTCGTTGCGCAGATCGCGCAGCACATCGAGCGCGGCCTTGAGCGCGCCGTGCACGTTGCCCAGCCTCGCCTCGAGCACGTCGTTGTCCAAGTAGGACCGCAGCCAGCCGCGGAACCGCGCTGTGGTGGGAAGATCCACGCCGCCGTACGGCCGGTTGATCCGGCGCCAGTCCCACCGCTCGTCGTCGGCGATACCGGCACTCGACAGCAGCCTGTCCTCGGCCGCCGAGGTCACGCCCGCGAACGGGTCGGTCGCCGGGATCTCCTCGCCGGTCTGCCTTTCCTCCCACATGGTCGCCGTGAAGTACTGCAGGAACGACGTCGCGTCGCAGACGCAGTTGCGCTCGCGCACCATCGTGCCGTAGTAGACCGCGCGTACTTCGAGGTCGATCAGCGGCCACACGTCGCGGCGGAAGTTGACCGGCTCGCCCCTGGCCGCGTGCGACCGCAATTGCGCTATCACGTCCTCGGTCAGGAAGATCGGGTGGTGCCTGCCGGACGGGCCCTTCTGGTTCTCCCCGCGCGCCTGGTAGGGGATTCCCCGGCGGGACCCGGCCACGAGCCGCGGTTCCCGGCCGGAGCACTGGTAGGTGAGCGATCCGTCACCACGGCGGGAGAACCTGCCGCCACGGCCCACCGTCAGCAGCGCCATGTGGTCGAAGAAGTTGAGTCCCAGGCCGCGCAGGATGACGACCTCACCCGGACCGATGTCGTCGAGCACGACGTCGGCCGGGTTGCCCGGCGGCACGTACCGCAACCCGTGCGCGTCGGCGAACCGGCCCAGCGCGGCCTCGGCCCTGCCCGGCCTGGCCGGCAGGTGACC
This sequence comes from Kibdelosporangium phytohabitans, assembly GCF_001302585.1. Lineage (GTDB taxonomy): Bacteria > Actinomycetota > Actinomycetes > Mycobacteriales > Pseudonocardiaceae > Kibdelosporangium > Kibdelosporangium phytohabitans. Next base: position 5,843,883 of record NZ_CP012752.1, read on the forward strand.
CTGGGCCAGCACCACCGCGTCCAGGTGCTCGATCATGCCGCCGTTGGTCAGCCGCAGCGACTGCGAACCACCGGGCGCTTCGCGCAGATCGGTCGCGCTGTCGGTGTGCAGTTCGATCTTGACGTTGACGGGTGCCGTGCGCAGCACACGCCGCAGCGTCCAGTTGAGATAGTGGCCGTAGAAGGACCGTGACGGGTACGAGTCCGGCCCGAGCCGCGCCGCCTCCTCGCGCACCAGGTCGGGAACCCGCCCGGGCGGCTCCATCACGGTCAGGAACCTGGCCCACTCGTGCAGACTCGGACCGGACACCACCGGCCCCGCGCAGGTCACGCTGTCGTCGACGAACATGCTGATCTGTGACGTCACCGTGTTCATCAGCAGCTCCGGGTCCTGGCTGTCGCGCCACACCTCGCCGCCGTGACCCACGCGGGGGTCCACCACGTGGATCACCAGGTCGTGCCCGGGCGCCACGCAGGCGGCGGCGTTGGCACACATCCGTTCCAATACCGACAGTCCACGCGGGCCGAGACCGACGACGCACACCCGGACGGTGGCGTCCGTCATGACGGCGCGGCCACCAGCAGACTGGTCTCCAGGGCGAGTTCGTGCACTGATTCGACACGAAGCCCGGCACCGTCCAGAACGGACTTGTAACCCGAGAGGGTCCGCTCCCTGCCGCCCGCCATCATCAGCAGGTGCAGGTCGAACAGCAGCGGCAGGACGGCGGTGCCGCCCTCGGGGATCGTCCTTTCGATGATCAGCAGCCGGGCCGAGTCGCTCGTCATCGCGCGCCGCACATTGGTCAGCAACGTGATGCAGGCGCTGTCGTCCCAGTCCTGCAGGATGCGTGAGAGCAGGTAAGCGTCCGAACCCGGTGGCACGGACTCGAAGAAATCACCGGCCACCACCTCGTAACGCCCTGGATCCACAGTGGTCTCCAGATGGTGCTGGGCGACCGGCAGCATGTGCTCGCGGTCGAGCAGCACGCCGTGCAGCTGTGGATACGCGCGCAGCACGGTGGACAGCAGCATGCCGCTGCCACCGGCCAGGTCGGTCACCGTGCGGCACCCGCTGAAGTCGTAGGCCCTCGGCACATCGGAGAAGAAGATGCTGCCCGCGTTCATCGCGCGCAGGAACTTCGATCCGGCGCCGGGCTCGCTCGCCAGGTACTCGTGCAGCGTGCGGCCGAACGCGTCCTCGAAGCCCGCGTGCCCGGTCCGTACGGCGGTCACCGCCGAGCCCCAGGCCCGGTGGAACTCCTCGCCGTACATCAGGCACATGTCCCGCATCGACCCGGCCACGTCGCCGCGCAGCAACTGCGACACCGGGGTCAGTTCGTAGCCGGTGCGATCGTCTCCGCCGAACACCTCGAGCGCGGTCAGCAGTCGCATCAGCCGGATGATGCCGTCAGGGTCGGCGTCGGCCTCGGCGGCCAGGGCGGCGCTCGTGGTGTGGCCGTGCGCGATGTGGTCGGGCAGCCGCAGCGCGACCGCCGCGTACAAGGCCTGGGTTCGCCAGGTACCAGTGACGATGTCGACCACTGTGCGGGCCGGCTCCTGTTGGGTCAGGGTGAGTGTCATGGGTGTGTTCCTCCGGTGCTCACTCGGTCGGGGTCGTGGTCACCAGCTGTCGAGCGCGGTGCCGGTCCGGACGGGTTCGGTGAGCACGTGCTGGTGACGTTCCCGCAGCACACGCTTGAGCACCTTGCCGGTGACACCGACGGGCAGGCTCGCACGGTCCGTGGCAACCACGACGGCCGCCAGCGTGGCCAGACCGGCGCGTGTCAGCGCGAGGTTGCACGAATCCAGTGCCGCCCGGGGCAGTGTGGCGCCGCCTTTGAAGAGCACGACGGCGATCGGGCTCGACATGGCGGGCGAGTCCGGGTCGTCCACCGCGACCACCGCGGCGTCGAACGCACCTGTCTCGGTCAGCACGATCTCCTCCAGTTGCAGGCTGTACACCGGACCGCTGCTGGTGGTGATCACGTCAGGGGTGCGGTCCAGGTGGTACCACATGCCGTCGGGGTCGTGGCGGACCACGTCGCCGGTGAGGAAGTACTCGCCGCTGCGCGCCTGGGCCGTCATGCCGGGCTCGTTGACGTATCCCGGTGTGATGCTGGGTGTGCGGACGCCGAGCAGGCCGGCCTGTCCGTCGGGCACTTCGTTGCCGTTCTCGTCCAGCACCACGGCTTTGCTCACCACGCGCACCGGTTCGCCGATGGCCCGGCCGTACCGCGTGGACTGGATGGTGTGCGCGTGCTTGAACAGGACCATGCCCATCTCCGATGATCCAAGACCGTCCACATAGGTCGAGCCGGTCCGGCTGAGTGCCAGCAACGGCCGGATGTGCCGTTCGTGCGAGGCGTCACCCATCCCCATCCACGTGTGCACGGCCTGTTTCGCCGGGGTGGACAGCGTCTCGACGGGAAGGTCGGCCAGCGACAACGGGAAACCGATCACCACGGTCGGCAGGAACGTGTTCATCGCGGCGGCGACCGCCGCGCCCGACGGGTCGTCGAGCATCAGGGTCGGCAGGCCGAGCATGATCGCCAGGCTGATGTAGCTGACGCCGGAGGAATGGCTGTGCGGCAACGCCGTCACCATCCGGTCGGTCACCGCGGACGGGAACTTCCACAACCGTTCCCGTTTGCCGACGGAGAACGTGTCGTGCGCGAAGGCTGTCGGCTTCGGCTCGCCCGTGGTGCCCGACGAGTGCGAGATGAGGACGAGGTCGCTCGGGACGTGCCTGTACCGGTGGCCGACGGCGTTGTGCATCGACGTGGCTTCCCGGTCCACGGTGCTGATGTCCGCGTTCAACGGTGCGACCGCGTCGTTCCAGCGGCCGTCCGCGTTGGTGAGGACGGTGGTGAGTTCGGGCAGCAGGACGGCGTCACCGACGACCATGGTGGTGTCGGTGTACCGGAAGTACTGCGCTGCCGTCATGGCTGCCATGTTCGGGTTCGCCAGTACCGTGATCCCGCCGAGACTGGTGATCGCGACGTGGTGCAGCACGCCCAGCAGTCCGTCTACTGTGTACACGCCGACCCTCGTGCCCGGCCCGACGCCGTTGGCCTGGTACCAGTTGCCGTACCGGATCACGCGATCGTGCAGCGCGCGCAACGAGAGTCCGTCCAGGCCGTCGGGACCCATCCGGTGCACGAGCGGCCGGTCCGGGTCGCGGGCCACCGCGCAGGCGTGCCAGAAGAAGTTCCCGGCACCCAGATCACGGTTCATCGACAGCCGCAGTCGTTGCACGACGGACCGGTGGGTGCCGAACAGGTACATGGCGCTTCCCCTGGCGTGTGGCGGAATTCGCGGACTTCACCGACGGTACGGCGGCGAAGTCACCTGGACGCTCCGCTTCTTGCCGTGACGCTACGCGGGTGTGCCCAGGTCGAGCGACAGCCTTGCGCCGCGGACCGGTGCGATCTCCAGATGGCGGTCACCTGACAGGATGCTGTTGTAGAGCCGCCGCAACGGATCCGACGGTGACACGCCGTGCTCCCGGGCCAACGTGGTGCGCAGAGCGTGGAACGCGGTCAGCGCGTCGACCTGCCGTCCGGAGCGGTACAGCGCGAGCATCAGATGGCTGAGCAGATCCTCGTCGGACGGGTGGCGGTGGACCAGCCCGCTCAGCTCGCTGAGCAGTTCGTGGTGCAGGCCGAGCCGCAACTCGACGCGGATGCGCTGGCTGACGACGTCGAGACGGCGGCGTTCGATTCCGGCGACGGCGGACGCGAGGATCGGCCCGGGCTCGATGTCCACGAGGGCGTCCGCGTGCCAGAGGTCGAGCGCGGAGTGGAACTGCCCGGCGGCGAACGTCAGCTCGTCACGCGTCAGCGCGAGCCGGGCGCTGGCCACTCGCGCCGTGAACACGTCGAGGTCCAGTTCTCCCGACTGCACGAACAACTGGTAGCCGTGCTGGCGGGTCACCAGCCGTGGTGCGTCGAGAACCCCGAGGGACCGCCGCAGTTGCATCACGTAGATGTGCACGGCCTCGATCGCACTGGCAGGCGGGTCGTACGCCCACAACTCGTGCAGTACCTGTGACATCGTGACGACGTGATTGGCGTTGACGAGCAGCAGAGCGAGTGTCTGACGCTGTTTCGGCGCGGTGGGTGCGACCTCGATGGTTCCCGTGGTCACCGATAACGGCCCGAGTATCTGCATTCTCATCTGTTCCGCCGCCCCGCAGTGGTCGATGAGTGGCGAATACCCGCTGCCCGGCCCGTCAACCGGATCCGGTCGCATTGTCAGCAGTGCCCGGCCGCGCGGGCGACGACTTCGCCGACGTCGCCGGGAATCCGGTCGCCACGCCACGCGACATGGTGGTCCGGCCGGATCAGCACGAGGTCCCGTCCGTAGACATCACGCACGAGGTCGTCGGCGATGTGCACGGTGCTGAGGGGTATCCCGTGCGCCTTGGCGGCTGCCGCGAAGGCCAGTGTGCTGTCGTCGTGACCGTTTCTCAGGCACAGCAAGGTGAATCCGGTACCGAACCGGTCGAACAACGAACTGTGCCTGCCGTGCGCGTCGTCGAGCCACACGTGTGGGGCCCGCCCGCCAGGCACGCCGGACGGGGTGTAGGTGGCGAACGCGTCGGACGGTGCCGGATCGCTTCCTGCGTCGACAATCGGTGATTGGTCGTAGCGCGCACCGAGTTGCACGCCGATCGTGTCCACCGTGAGCCTGCTGTATTCGGCGAGCCGTGTCCCGGTTCGCGCCCTGGCGGCTGCGCCGTCCGCCGAATCGTCCTCGAGGTTCGACGGGCGTTCGATCGTGCCGAGACTGAGGTTCAGCTCACGGGCGGCGGCGGTGTTGCGCAGCGCGATCGGTCTGCGTTCGGACTCGTAGGTGCCGAGCAGGCCGGGTCCAGCCCAGCCCTGGACCGCGGCGGCGAGTTTCCATGACAGGTTGGCGACGTCGTCGACCCCGGTGTTCATCCCGAAACCGCCGTTGGGTGTGAACAGGTGGGCCGCGTCGCCCGCCAGCAGCAGCCGGCCGGCACCGAATCGTTCGGCCACCAGTGCGGCGCCCGCTGTCCACAGCCGACGGCTGAGCACCTTGACCTCGGCCGGGACGCCCGCCGCCGCCCGAACGAGCCGGACAAGCTCGATGTCACCGGTGTCCGGCTTGACGGAACTGCTCAGCAGGAAGAACTCGTCGGCGCCGTCGAGTGCGATGAGGTTGACCGCGAGGTCGGCGTTGAACGCCCAGTTGCCCCACGCCCTGCGGTGCCCGAAGAACCCGCGGGACGAGCTCCGGACACGCAGGTGTGCCGCCGTCGTGCGGCCACCGAGGACGTCCTGGGTGACGGTTCCCGGCCCGGTGTAAGCCACACCGAGGTGCCTGCGCACGAAGCTGTGCCCGCCGTCGCACCCGACGACATAGGCGGCCCGTAATGTCCGTGGCTGTGCGGTGGACTGCCCGCGCCGTGCCGCGGTCACCTCGACGCCGTCTGCTTGTTCGTCCAGGCCGATGACTTCCCAGCCGTAGCGGGTCTCGATGTTGGGCCGGGTGGCGGCGTGCTCGACCAGCAGCTTCTCCACATACATCTGGTTCGCGCGGTGCATCGGCTCCGGCACCTGGTCGAACCGCTCCGCCGTCGCGACGGCCCGCAGCGCGGCGGCCGGGCTCGGGTGCCGGTCACGGGCGAGTTCGAACCCCGTGTACCGGGTGCGGAAGCTGATGTCGGTCGGGTGCTCCCAAGGCAGGCCCAGCCTGCGAACCTGGGCGGCGAGCCCGAGCGTGCGGTAGTGCTCCATCGTCCTGGCGTTGTGGGAACTGCCGCGCGGCAGCGCCGGTACGGTCTTCTCCGTGTCGAACACGACCGACCGCACACCGTGGTGATCGAGGAAGAGCGCCAGCAGCAGACCGATCGGGCCACCACCCACCACGGCGACGGGTGTGGCAGGCCACCGGTCCATCTCGGACACTCCGATCGTTCGGTGCTGCGACGGGGGAAGGCCTACAGCCGGGTGCCGCCGCTGACGTCGATCACCTGACCGGTGATCCACCTCGCGTCCTCGGATGCCAGGAACGCGACCACGTCCGCGACGTCCTCCGATCGGCCAACCCGGCCCAGCGCCGATTTGGCGGCGGTGTCCGACCACGACTGCTCGTCGGCGCGCAACCACTCCGCGTTGGAATCGGTGTCGATGAATCCGGGGGCCACCGAGTTCACGGTGATGCTCCGGCCGCCGAGGACCTTGGCGAGGATGAGGGTGAAGGTGTCGAGCGCGCCCTTCGTGGTGCCGTAGACGATGACGTCGGTCAGTGCCAGCCGGGTGACGACCGAGGAGATGTTGATGACGCGCCCGCCCGCGCTGAGCCGGTCCATGCCCTGCTGGACGATGAAGAACGGGGCTCGCACGTTCACCGCGTACATCTTGTCGAAGTCGGCGGGCGTGGCCGTCTCGAACGGGTCGCGCAGCGCCACTCCGACGTTGTTGACGAGAATGTCCACGCCGGTTTTGTCGTGCCCGGTGTACTTGGCCCGTTGCTCGTCGAATTCGGACCAGAATTGGCGGACGTCGCCATCGACGCCGAGTTCGGCCCCGAACGTGAACGCTCCGCCGCCTGCGGCCTCGATGGCGTCGGCTGTTTCGGCCGCGGCCTGCGAACCGTTCGAGTAGTGCACGCCGACCAGCGCACCGTCCGCGGCGAGACGCTCGGCTATCGCTCGCCCGATGCTGCGGCTGCTGCCCGTCACGACCGCGGTTTTCCCTGACAGTGTCCGCACCATGCTCGTCTCCCCGCGCGTGATCGGAATCGGTTCGGGCTCAGTTGAGAAATCGAGCGTATGGCCGGGCCGGCAAACGGGCACTCTGGTTCTTGCGACGGTTCCGCCGCGACCGCGCCGGGCAAACCGATGGGCCCCTGGCGAAAGCAGGGGCCCATCGGACCGGCGCTCAGAGCGACTTGAGGAATCCGCCGTCGACCACGAAGTCGGCGCCCGTGGTGCTGGCCGAACGCGGCGAGGCGAGCAGGGCGACCACGTCGGCGATCTCCTGCGGGTCGACGAGCCTGCCGGTCACCATGTTCATCATCTGCGGCGCCAAGGTGTCCATCACGGCGTCACGGTCGGCACCGGCCCGCTCGGCGATGATGTCGGCCGCGCCGCCCTCCTCGGTCCACCACGCTGTCCGCACGCCGCCGGGGGAAACGGTGTTGATCCGGATTCCCTGCGGGCCGAACTCCTCGGTGAGGACCTTGGTGATGTTGTTGATCCCGGCCTTGGCCGCGCCGTAGTCGACGTTGATCGGCGAGGGCTGGCGGCCGTTGCCCGAGGAGATGTTGATGATCGAGCCGCTGCCCCGTTCGAGCATCCGGGGGATGGCGGCGCGGATCGCGCGGACCGGCGAGAACAGGTTGAACTCGAACATCGCCTGCCAGTCGGCGTCGCCCGCCTCCAGGAACGACGAGCGCGGCAGCTTGATCCCCGGCGGCGGGCCACCGGCGTTGTTGACCAGGATGTCCAGCCCGCCGAAGCTTTCCACGGCCTGCGCGACGATCTGCTCCGGCGCCTCGGGGTTCATCAGGTCCACCGCGACGTGCACCAGGTCCTCGCCGGCCAGTTCGTCGAGCTCCGGGCTGCTCTTGCGCGAGGCGGCCACGACGCGGGCTCCCTCGAGCAGCAGCGTGCGGGTGATGGCCAGGCCGATGCCCTTCGAGGCTCCGGTGACGACGGCCACCCGGCCGGTGAGCTTGAGGTCCATGATCTTCCCATCTGCAGTTGTTCCCACCTCGTCCGGCGGGCGACGCGAAACGTGCTCGTAACCAGAGAACACCGCGCAGGCGAATCGGTTGCACTCGTGTGGCGGCTGAATGTGTCTTTTCGCCGGACGCACTCGGATATCAGCCGTTGACAGCAACATACGGAGCGTTCAGGCGGCTGGGCGCTCCGTATGTTGCTGTGTCGGAGGCCTGGTCATCCGGATCCGGCCGAAAATGGCCACATCGATACCCGATCGGGTTCTGACCCGAAAACAACCATAGCAGCCGAGGGGAAACCGATGACACAGTTGTCACCCAATGTGAGCAGACGATTATTCATTTCGGGAACAGCGGCGGTGGCGGGCGGTGCGGCCGCCGGGATCTCGGTGCCGGACGCGTCGGCCGGCACGCCTCTGCCGGGGACGCTGTCCGACGCGGTGGTCGTGACGCCCGCCAACCAGCAGTACCCGGACCTCATCACCGGGATGAACCAGCGATGGGTGGCCAGGCCGGAGGCGATCCACCTGGTGTCGACCACCGAGCAGGTCGTCGCGGCCGTCCAGTACGCCGTCCGGGCGGGCAAGCGGGTCAGCCTCCGCAGTGGCGGGCACTGCCTGGAGGACTTCGTCTACAACCCCAGCGTCCAGGTCGTGCTGGACCTGTCGGGCATGAACCAGATCGGGTTCGACGCGGCCCGCAACGCGTTCTCGGTCGAGCCCGGCGCGACGCTGCTGGAGGTGTACGAGAAGCTGTACTCGCTGTGGGGAGTCGTGGTGCCCGGCGGGATCTGCTACTCGGTGGGGATGGGCGGACACGTCGCCGGCGGGGGCTGGGGACTGTTGTGCCGCAAGCTGGGCCTGATCGTCGACTACCTGCACGCGGTGGAGGTGGTCGTGGTCGATGCCGCCGGCACTGCTCGCGCCGTCGTGGCCACTCGTGACCCCGCCGACCCGCACCACGACCTGTGGTGGGCCCACACCGGAGGCGGTGGCGGCAACTTCGGCGTCGTCACCCGTTACTGGTTCCGGACGCCCGGTGCGACCAGCAGGCTGCCGGGCGAAGTGCTGCCCAAACCGCCCGCGTCGGTGCTGTTGAGTGCGATCTCGTGGCCGTGGGCGGCGATCACCCCGGCGGCGTTCTCGGCCCTGCTGAAGAACTACAGCGCGTACCACGTCGCCAACTCCGCCCCGGACAACCCGCGGCGCGCACTGTGCAGTTTCCTGATGGTCAACCACAAGTCCAACGGCCAGATCGGTTTGGTCACGCAGGTCGACGCGACCGTGCCCGACGCGGACCGCATGCTGGAGGAGTGGCTGACCACGATGAACAGAGGCGTCGGCGTCCGGCCGGGAGCGCTCACCACGAGCATGGGCGAGTTCTCGGCCATGCCCCAGTTCGCCGCGCCGCGGCGACTGCCGTGGCTGCAGGCCACGCGTTTCCTCGGCACGACGAACCCGACGGTCAACGACCCGACCTTGCGTGCGGACTTCAAGTCCGCGTACATGCGCGCTGTCTTCCCCGACCGTCAGATCGCGGCGCTCTACAAGCACTTCACCAGCAACGCCATCGACAACCCGCAGGCGGCGCTCGTGGCGAGTGGGTTCGGTGGTGCGGTGAGCTCGGTCGCTGCCGGCGCCACGGCGTTCCCGCACCGCGCGGCGGCGTTCAAGCTGCTCTGGCAGGTCTGGTGGAGCGACCGCGCCGACGACGCCAAAACCGTGGCGTGGACGCGGGAAAGCTACGCCGACGTCTACTCCGACACCGGGGCCGTCCCGGTGCCCAACGCCGTGACCGACGGCTGCTACGTGAACTACGCGGACACCGACCTGAGCAATCCGGCGTTCAACCGGTCCTCTGTCCCGTGGTACACGCTGTACTACAAGGAGAACTACCCACGGCTGCGGCAGGTCAAGAAGAGGTGGGACCCGCGGGACGTGTTCCGGCACGGCCAGTCGGTCCAACTGCCCTGAACGAGACGGATTCCCGCGGGCGGCGACGCTCGCGGGAATCCCGCTCAACGCTTGACGGCGAAGGTCAGCCCGTCGGCGAACGGGAGAAGGCAGAGTTCGACCCGTGCGTCGTCGCGGAACCTGAGGTTGAACGCGCGCAGGGCGGTGGTCTCGTCGTCCTGCGCCGATTCGTCGATCACCGCGCCGTGCCACAGCACGTTGTCGACCAGGATCAGCCCGCCCTGGCGCAGCAGGGTCAGCGCCAGCTCGAAGTACGCCCCGTAGTTCTCCTTGTCGGCGTCGATGAAGACGAAGTCGAAGGTGCCGGCCGCGCCCGACTCGACAAGCTGGGTCAGCGTCGCGACGGCGTCACCGAGCCGCATGTCCACTTTGTCGGCGACACCGGCACGCTCGCAGAACTCCATGGCGATCGCCGTCCACTCCGGATTGTCGTCGCAGCCGACGACCACGCCGCCCTCCGGCAGCGCCATGGCGGTCGACACCAGGCTGTACCCGGTGAAGACGCCGACCTCGATGGCACGCCTGACCCCGAGGGCCCGGACCAGGACGTTGAGGAACTGCCCCTCCTCGGGGGAGACCTGCATGAGGCGCAGGGGCAGTTCGTCGGTGCGCTTGCGCAGTTCGCGCATCAGGCCGGGTTCGTCAGGGGAGACGCTCTCGACGTAGTCCTGCAGTTGCTCGGTCATCTCGACCTGGACTCTCATCCCGGATCCTCCTGGAGTGGGCGGTGTCTGTGTCAGGCTCTGCGCAGGAGTTCGTTCCTGCTTTCCCGGACCGCGGGGAACGAGTCCAGGTCGGGCACCCGCCAGCCGTCGAGGTCGTACTCCTCCAGGCACTTGTCGGCGAATCCCCGGTAGGCGTCGAGCTGCCCGTCGGCGTCCTGGGCCATCAGCATGTCGATCCGGATGGCCTCGTGGTTGCCGGAGTAGTTGCGCTCGTACAGCTCGTGCCGCCCGCCGAACTCCGTGCCGATGGCGTCCCAGAGCAGTTTCATGACCTTGACCCGGTTCACCGCGTCGTAGCCGTTGGAGCCGCGCACGTACTTGTCCAGGTACGGCCGGATCTCCGGGTTGCGGAAGTCCTCGGCACTGGAGTTGACGTAGATGAGTCCGGCAGCGACGTCCTGCTCGATGATCTCCTTGATCCGCGGGTAGCCGATCGTCATGAACCAGCGGTAGGCCATGCCGTACTCGAGCCGGGGCAGCAGGGCACCGTTGCGCCACTCCTGCGGGTTGCGCGCGGCGGCGTCGCTCAGTGCCCAGAACATGTTCCGCCACGCGATCACCTCGCCGACCCGCGCCTGCACACCGCGGAAGTCCTTCGTGCCGGTGATCTCCACCGCCTTGAGCAACAGCCCGGCGATGAAGTCGATCTTCACGGCGAGCCGGACGCAGCCGTGGAACGTCAGCCGCTCGAGGAACCCGGACTTGGCGGCGAAGTCGTTGACCTGCTCGGGATCGCCGTAGAGGAAGACGTTCTCCCACGGGATCAGGACCTTGTCCAGCACGAAGATCGTGTCGTTCTCGTCGAGCCTGCTCGACAGCGGGTAGTCGAAGGGGCTGCCCATGACCGCCGCGGTGGCCGCGTAGGACGGGCGGCAGATCAGCTTCAAGCCCGGCGACGACATCGGCACGGTGGCCACCAGCGCGAACTTCCGTTCCTTCAAGGGAAGCCCGTAGTGCGAGATGAAGTTGAAGTTGGTGATCGCCGACCCGGTCGCCACCACCTTCGCCCCGCTGACCACCAAGCCCGCGTCGGTCTCCTTCTCCACGTGCACGAAGACGTCCTTGACCTCTTCGGCGGGCCGGTGGCGGTCCACCGGCGGGTGGATGATCGCGTGGTTCCAGTACAGCACCTTCTCCTGTGACTCCCGGTACCAGCGCTTGGCGTTGTCCTGGAACGGCGTGTAGTAGTCGGAGTTCGCGCCGAGCGTGCCGAGGAAGGCGGCCTTGTAGTCCGGGCTGCGGCCCATGAACCCGTAGGTCATCCGGGCCCACTCGGCGATCGCCTCGCGGTCGCCGACCAGATCCTCGACGGTGTGCGGAGTGCGGAAGAACTTGTGGGTGTAGCCGTCGTTGCCCGTGTCGGTCGGCGCGGTCAGCACGTCGTGCTTGTCCGGATCGTGCAGTGCGTTGTAGAGCCGTGCGGTCATCAGCGCGGAGTTGCGGAACGCGGGGTGCTTGGTGACGTCCTTGACCCGCTCGCCGTAGATGTACACCGCTCGCCCGTCACGCAGGCTCTCCAGGTACTCGTCGCCGGTCATCGGACGGGTCACCGCGGCGGGATCCGCCGGGAGTGCGGGCGTGTGCTGGTGCAGCGACATGGTCAGTCCTTGTCGGTAGGGGGCGGGGTGCCCGCCTGCAGCAGGTCGTAGAGCTGCCACGGGCCGGCGGCCGGGTCGTCGAACGAGCCCGCCCACGCGTTGGGGTCCGGTTCGCCGTGCAGGTCACGGAACGCGCCGCGGTGGAACACGAGCGGCTCGCCGTCGTGGTGGTCGAAATGCCGCACCTCGCCCACGTACAGCAGGTGATCACCGCCCTCGTAGACCGCCCACGGCGAGCAGGCGAGAAAACCGAGGCACCCGCGCAGTCTCGGCGCGAGAGCGAACTCCTCCCATTCCACCGGCACGTCCGCACCGGCGCTCGCCCCGGCGAAATGCAGGCCGAGATCACGTTGCCGCGCGGCGAGGATGTTCACGCCGAACGCCGAATCCTCCAGCCGCGCACACAGTTGGCTCCGCCGGTTCAGCGACACCATGACCAGTGCCGGGTCGAGCGAGACCGAGACGAAGGCGTTGACGGTGGCACCATGCGCGTCGCCCGGGGTGCCGACGGTGACAACGGTGACGCCGGTGGCGAAGTGCCCCAGGCAGTCCCGCAACCCGACCGCCCGTCGGCGGTGGTCCGCCGCCTCGGGCGGGGACCGTCCTGTCCGGCTGTCGTCCTTGGCACGGAGCACGGGCGTTCCCCTTGTCAGTCCACGGCGAGCATCGGCACGCCGCTGGTCTCTTCGTCCGGCGAGGAGACTCACCGTCGCACGGGCGTCTAAAGGACCGAGCTAGCACGCAGGGCAGCAAGAAGCGGAGCGCAGCGGCGAATCAGGGCCCGTAGCGTCGGCGGCACCCGAAACCCGTGACACACTGGGGGAATGTGATGGCCGACCCGGTTGAGGCGATCCGCACTCGGCAGCCGGCCGCGCCGCTTCGGATGGACGCGAAGCAGAAGCGGATCCTGACCGTGCTGCTCGGCGCGCAGTTCATGCTGGCGGCGGACTTCTCGATCTTCACGGTGGCGTTGCCCGTGATCGGTGACAACCTGGGGCTCGGTCTCAGCGACCTGCAGTGGATCACCACCGGGTTCGCGCTGCCCGCCGCGGGCCTGACCCTGCTGTTCGGGCGAGCCGCCGACCTGGTCGGCAGGCGCAGGCTGTTCCTGGCAGGGATAGCCCTGCTCGCGATCGCGTCACTGGTGGGCAGCTTCGCGACGGGCCCCGGTGTGCTGATCGCGGCCCGTGTCGCACAGGGTGTGGCGACCGCGATCACGGTTCCGTCCGCGATGTCCCTGCTGACAACGTCCTTTCCGGAGGGCCCGTTGCGGCGGCGCGCACTGGGGATCAACGGAGCGCTGCTGGGCGGCGGCTTCACCGCGGGCGCGCTGCTGGGCGGACTGCTCACGGGCCTGTTGAGCTGGCGCTGGTCGTTCCTGATCAACGTCCCGGTCGCGGCGCTGCTTTTCGCGGGTGCGCTGCTGTTCATCCGCGACGCGAGCGAGCGTTCGACCGTGAAGCTGGACGTTCCGGGCGCGGTCACCGTCACCGCCGGGCTGCTGGCGCTGGCCTATGGCATCACCACGGCGGGGCACGCGGGATGGGGTGACGCCTGGGTCCTGGTGCTTCTCGGGACCGCGGTGGTGCTGCTGGTGGCTTTCTGGTTCGTCGAACAGCGCAGCCCGAATCCGCTGGTGCCGGTGTGGGTGCTCAAGCGGCGGACCGTCGCGCTGGCGAACTTCGGCGGTGTGGTGACCATCGCGATGGCGACCGGCATCTCCATCCTGATGACGCTGTACATGCAGGAAGTTCTGGGTTACTCGGCCGTCGTGACGGGACTCGCCCTCGGCGGCCCCGGACTGCTGGTGATCCTGGGCGGAGTGCTCGCGCCGCGTTCGATCGGCCGGTTCGGCAGCCCGAGGACGCTGGCTCTGTCGTTGCTGTTGCAGGCCGTGGCGTTCGGCGCGCTGTTGCTGCTCGGCACGGATCGCGTCGGCGTCGTGCTGATGGTGGTCGCGCTCGCCGTGGGGTTCCTCGGACACGCGTTCAGCCTGGTGTCCTACATGGTCACCGCCACGTCGGGACTCGCGGACCACGACCAGGGTCTCGCGACGGGGCTGACCACGATGAGCATGCAGATCGGCATCACACTGGGAATTCCGGTGCTCAGCGCGGTGGCCACCGCGCGTACCGGTGCGCTCGCGGGCACCACGGGCGAACGGGAAGCTGTCTTGGGCGGCCTGCACGCCGGAACTCTCGTCAACGCCGCCGTTCTCGTGGTCAGCGCTGTCGCGGTGTGGGCATTCCTGCGGCACAGCAACACGACGACTGAGCGCAAGTAAACCCCACTGACGCTCGCATACCGGGGCGTCACAGCAGAAAGAGACAGCACATGGTGGTCAATCCCGGCGAGGTCTACTACAACCCCAGGTGCCGCGAGAAGGTTGTCATCCGCACACCCGCGGCGCACACCAACGGTGAGCGCATCATCATGGACGTCTACGTCGATCCCGGCGGGTTCGTGGCCGGTTACCACAGCCATCCGTTCAGCGAGGAGCGGTTCACCCTCGTACGCGGCAGGCTGCGGGTGCACATCGCCGGTGAGGACGTCATCCTCAAGGAGACCGGGCAGTCGGTGCTCATCCCGCCGGGCAAGGTGCACCGCTGGTACAGCGACAGCGCGGACGACGAGACGTTCATGCTCTGCGAGCTGCGCAACAAGGCCGACCGGTTCGAGAAACTGGTGCTGCGCCAGCTGTTCGGCCTCGCCCAGGACGGGAAGACCAACGACGTGGGCGTACCGGGCCTCCTGCAGCGAGCCGTGACTCTGCCGGAGTTCGCCGACGTGGTCCGGTACGCCAGCCCGCCGTGGCCGGTGCAACGCGTGCTGTACGGCGCCCTCGCGCCGATCGCGCGGATGCTGGGCTACCAGAGCTGCAACCCGGAGTACATGGAACGCGCGCCGGAGGAGACCGCGGAACTGGAGGAACTCCCACCCGAGGTCGCCGCGCACCACCTGATCAACTGACCCTGACGTCCGCCGGGAAGGCGGACCTCAGGCGGAACCGGCGTCTCCGGTCACGGGCCGCATGACCACGAGCCTGGATCCACCGGTCGCCGGCAGGTCGCGCAGGGCCTCGCGCACCCGCTGGCACAGAACCGCGGCCCGCACGTCCCGGGGGAGCGCACGCGCCGCGAGCGGCGGTTCGGCGCACGACAGAGCCTCGTCCACGCGCAGGGCCAAGGCCCGGTGCGCCGCGCTCACCTGGGCGTTCGGGAACCGGGAACGCAGCCGGAACAGCAGGGCGGCGGTGTCGTCGCCGCCGAGCAGAACCGCGCACACGCCTCGGTCGGCCGCGGCGACGAGCACGGTCCCCATCGAGCACTGGGTGACGTGGTAGTGGATGCGCGTGCCGTCGCCGCCGGAACGGAAGCTCGTGGGCGTCATGCCCAGTATTTCCGGTGAGGTGGCGTAGAAGCGGCCGTTGGAGTTGAAACCGGCGTCGTAGATCGCGTCGGTCACGTTGTCGGCGCCCGACAGTTGCGCCCGCATGCGCTGGGAGCGGCAGGCCGTGATGTAGGAATGCGGTGTCAGCCCGGTCATCGCCTTGAACACGCGGTGGAAGTGGAACCGGCTGAACCCCGCGGCGTCCGCCAGGTCGTCCAGGCTGGGCGCGTCCTGCGTGCCGTCGATGACCCGGCAGGCCCGGACCACGGCCGCGGTGTGCCGTTCGTGCAAGGTCGGCTGGTCCGGACGGCAACGGCGGCACGGGCGGAAACCGGCCGACTCGGCCTCGGCGATGGTGGCGAAGCTCAGCACCTGGTCCCGCTGCGCGGGCCGGATCACGCAGGACGGTCTGTTGTAGACGTCCGTGGTCTGATCCGCGTAGAAGAACGTGCCGTCGGCACGGCGATCCCGCCGGGTGACAGCACGCCAGCCTTCGTCGCTGATGACGCCGGTCACTGCTCGCCCTCCCGGATCGCGTCACGGATCAGGGCACGGGTGCGCTGAGCCTTGCCGTTGGCGGTGCGGGGAAGCGAGCGCACGACGTGCAGACGTGAGGGCGCACGGCTGCCGCGCATCAGCCGGCGGCACCATTCGACGAGATCGATGTGAGCCAGCGCGGGCGACCCGGTGACGTGTGCCTCGATGGTGTCGAGCCCGGTCACGACCGCTTCGTCGACGTCCCTGTGCGAGCGCAGCACCCGTTCGATCTCCAGCAGTTCGCCCTCGGCGTAGCGGTCGGCCCGCTCGGCGCCCACGCGACCGTGCAGGCTCAGCACACCCGTGTCCGGGTCCAGCCGCACACGGTCCTGAGTGGACATCCAGCCGCCGAGCCACGGTTCCACATCGGTCAGGTAGGGCGACTGCGCCAGGTGAATCTGCAGGACGCCGTCGTTGACCCTCGACCGCACACCGGGTATGGGGCGGCCGACGTGGGGAGGGCCTTGCACACCGCGCAGATCCGCGGCGATGATACCGGTCTCCGTGGTGCCGTACACCTGCCCGATCCGCACTCCGTAGCGGCGCGCGAACCGCACGAACACACTGGAGTGCAGGGGTTCGCCGCCTGAGACCGCGACGCGAAGCGCGGGCAGGGACGGCGTGCCCGGCACGGCACTGAGCCGTTCGTAGTGCCGTGGTGTGCCGATGAGTACCTGGGCGTCACGTGCGACCGCCAGTACGCGCTTGGGCACGACGGAGACCGGGAACACCAGGGGAGCGCCGCAGTCGAGACCGTGCAGCACGCCCCCGATCAGTTCGAACGAGTGCGCCCACGAACTGAGCAGCAGCACGGTCTCGCCCCTGCGGGGCATGTCGTCCAGCATCGCGAGCCGGTCGACCTCGGTGAGCAGCGAGTCCGCCGTCCGCCCGATTATCTTGCCGCGGCCGGTGGTCCCGGACGACAGGTGCACGAGGCAGTGGTCGGTGGTGGCGGGGACGCCGCCCCGGCGGCGGGTGAGCATCACCTCGCACTCGTCGGTGAACGGGTCGTTGATCCGGTTGGAACGGCCGAAGCGCAGGGTGAACTGCGGGTGTGACTCGTCGAGTGCCGCCGCCATGTCCTTGGGCCCCAGCCGCTGTTCCAGCATGGTCACCTGCGCCCCCAGCGACCACAGCGCGAACAGCGACCACAGCTGGGTGAAACTCGGTGTGCCGTGCAACGAAACGGTGCTGCGGAAGCCGACGCCCTGGCCCTGATAGGACTTGCGCAGCCACTCGACCTCCGTGCGCATCCGGCCCGCGGTCACCGTGGCGGTGCCGCGAGCCCACGGGGATTCGTCGGCGCTGCGCGTCAACAGCTCCTCGCCCCACCACGAGTGCGTACGCCCGGAGATCCCGGGCGCACGCCTCGTTGCGCCGGAGGTGGTCACTTCTCCACGCAGAACTCGCCAACCGGCCAGCCCACGTGGCGTTTGTCGGTGGCGACGTGGCCGAGCAGCTCGTCGCCGGGCTTGAGCTCGGTGACGTTGCGGACGGTCCCGCCCGGTCCGAGCAGCCGGACGTGCCAGTCGTCCTGCACGATCAGGTTGACCTGGACACCCTCGGCGGAGCTGGCCTTGATGCTCAGCAGCGGACGGGATTCCAGCTTGATCCGGCCGACCACGATCCGGCGGGTCCGGCCGTCGGCGCCCACCCCGAGTACCGCGCTGCCCGCTTTCAGCTCGCTGAGGTAGTTCGTGCGGTTGTCCTGCCCGAACACGTACGAGTGCAGCGCGCCCGCGTTGATCCGGAACGGCCGGGTGGGCATGTACGGCAGCGGGTGCGTCTCGCTGCAGCACAGGATGAACCCGTGGGCGTAGGAGCCCACGAGCATACCCTCGTCCTCCTCGAAGTGCGTGCACGTGTCGATGCACACGCGGTCACCGAGACCGAGGTGCTCGATCGAGTCCACGCTGAGCGTGGTCAGCTCCAGCGGCTCGGTCTTCGTCCGCAACAGGTCCATCAGGCTGAAGACGTCGTCGGCGTCGCGGGGCGCCAGCATCACGCCCTCCGAGCCCTTCTCCAGCACGTCGATGATGATCCCGGCTTCCTCGAGGTTGTCGGCGTGGCAGACCAGCTGCCCGGGGGAGCTGTCCGCGGCGGCGATCACGATCTCCAGCGGGATCTTGGTCGGGTCCTTGAACCGGACCACGGTGTGCGGCAGCGCGATCGCGGCGTGACAGGCCAGCGTCAGCGACTCGTCGTCGATCACGTCGACCAGTGCGGCCACGCTGTCGTCCCCGCCGCGGTGCGCCGCGCGCAACCGGTCGAGCTCGGACTGGTCGGCCGCGGTCCGCAACCTGATCAGGGCGTCGACCTCGGTGCCCGGTGCGGACCCGCCTGCCGACAGGAAGACCCGGCGAACCGTGGCGGGAAGCGTGCTGAGCAGCGTCTCGTCGTCGTGCACGATCCCGTCGGCCCTGGCGTGGATGGCCGCGTCCACGATGGACTCGCGCTGGTCTTCGGGGACGGTGCGGACGTCGATCCAGGCGAACTTCACAATGTACCTGCCAGGTGGGCTCGTAGCGCTGTCTCGGGGGTGAACTCCTCGCCGTGCACGATCGTGGCCAGCTGGTGGACCACCCGCCGCGGCGTGTCGTCGGTGAACACACGCCTGCCCACGGCCAGGCCGTGGCAGCCGACCGCCATCGCGGCCGTGGCGAAGTCGAACAGGCTCATGTCGTGCCCGTCGCCCCCGGCCACGACGACCGGGAGGGGAGAGGCAGCGGTGACCTCGGTCATCCGTTCGATCGGTGCGGCCAGCACCGTCTTGACGAGGTCGGCGCCCATGTCGGCGGCGATGCTGACCATGTGGGAGAGCTGTTGGGGACTGTTCGGGTGGATCACGCGGGGACCGCGGAGGTAGATCATGGCCAGCAGTGGCACGCCCCACTGGTCGCACGCGGACGCGACCGCGCCGAGGGCCGCCAGCTGGATGGCCTCGGTGTCGGAGCCGACGTTGACGTGCACGCTCACCGCGTCCGCGCCGAGCCGCAGCGCCTCCTCGACGTCGCTGACGAGGACTTTGGCGTCGCTGTCCACGGCGTGGTCGGTGCTGGCGGACAGGTGCACGATCAGCGCGCAGCCGCCGAGCAGCTCCGGCTCGATCGTCCGTGATCGTCCTTTGTGGACCACGATGGCGTCGGCCCCGCCCAGGCTGATGTCGCTGACGAGCTGGTTGAAGTCGGCCTCGTCGGTGATCGGGCCGTCGGCCATGGAGTGGTCGAGCGGGACGAACAGATATCGGTCGTCGCGTGGCCGCGACAGCCGCGCCATCCGCAGCGTCTTGCCTGTCAGTGGTGTTCTGGACATTGTCTCGCACCTGCGTTCGGGATCTGTTGTGCGTGGGGGAGTTCAGTCCGCGCTGTCGACCGGCCGCTTGCGGGCCAGCGTGATGCCGTCGCCGACGGAGAGCATCACGGCGTCCACGCGCTTGTCCGCGCAGACGTGCGCGTTGAACTCGCGCATGGTGCGAGCGTTCTCGTCGTCCGGATCGGTGACCACGGCGCCTGCCAGCAGCACGTTGTTGATCAGGATGGCGCCGCCCGGCCGGATGCGGGGGAGCAGTTCCTCGTAGTAGTCCAGGTATCCCGGCTTGTCCGCGCCGATGAAGGCGAGGTCGTGGTGCGGTTCGGGCGGCAGCGCGCGCAGCGTTTCGATGGCCGTGCCCAGCCTCAGGTCGATCTTCGCGGTCACGTTCTCGTGCGCCCACACCCGTTCGGCGACCGCGGTCCACTCCTGACTGACGTCGCAGGTGAGCACCCGGCCGCCGGCGGGCAGGCCACGGGCTATGCACAGTGTCGCGTAACCGGTGAACGTACCGATCTCGATGGCCTGCCTGGTGTTCGTCAACTGGGTGAGCAGCGTCAGCAACGCGCCCTTGTCGCGCCCGATCCGCATCCGGGCGCGCTCGACGAGGTCGCGGTGCACCTCGTCCACCTGTGTGCTGTGGTCGGCGATGTAGTCGTAAATCGCGTCGGTGACCGGGATCAGTCTCATGTCATCACCATCGCAGGCATCGATGAAGAACCGAGCGAGCTGGATCAGTAGCGGTAGTGCTCGTCCTTGAACGGCCCGTCGACGTCCACACCGATGTAGCCGGCCTGGTCGGCGGTCAGCGTGGTGAGCGAACCGCCCAGTGCCGCCAGGTGGATCCGGGCGACCTTCTCGTCGAGCCGCTTGGACAGCCGGACGACCTTCCTGCCGTGCTTCTCGTAGTTGGCGAACAGCTCCAGCTGGGCCAGCACCTGGTTGGTGAAGCTGCACGACATCACGAAGCTGGGATGGCCGGTGGCGTTGCCCAGGTTCATCAGCCTGCCTTCGGACAGCACGATGATGCTGTGCCCGTCGGGGAACGTCCACTCGTCGACCTGTGGCTTGATCACGACCCGGCGCACGCTGGTCCAGCCGGCCAGCCCGGCCATGTCCACCTCGTTGTCGAAGTGGCCGACGTTGCCCAGCACGGCCTGGTGCTTCATCCGGGCCATGTGCTCGACAGTGACGACGTCCTTGTTGCCGGTCGTGGTGATCACGATGTCGGCGGAGCCGATCACCTGGTCGAGCGTGCGGACCTCGTATCCGTCCATGGCCGCCTGCAGCGCGCAGATCGGGTCGATCTCGGTCACGACCACCCGGGCGCCCTGCCCGCGCAGGGACTCGGCGGCGCCCTTGCCCACGTCACCGTAACCGCAGACGACGGCCACCTTGCCGCCGATCAGGACGTCGGTGCCGCGGTTGATGCCGTCTATCAGCGAATGCCTGATGCCGTACCGGTTGTCGAACTTCGACTTGGTCACCGCGTCGTTGACGTCGATCGCCGGGAACAGCAGTTCGCCCGTTGCCGCGAGTTGCCGCAGCCGCAGCGCTCCCGTCGTGGTCTCCTCGGTGACACCGCGGATTCCGGCGGCCATCTTCGTCCACTTGTCCGTGCTCGCCTCGAGCGAGGCGCGCAGGATACCGAGAGTGACGCGCCACTCCTCGGAATCGCCGTGCCTCTCCGCCGGGACCGCGCCGTTCCTTTCGTACTCGACGCCCCGGTGCACGAGCTGGGTCGCGTCACCGCCGTCGTCGAGGATCATGTTCGGACCCGCGCCGTCCGGCCAGGTCAGCATGTTCTCCGTCGCCCACCAGTACTCCGGCAGCGTCTCGCCTTTCCAGGCGTACACCGACACACCTTGTGGCTGCTCCGCGGTCCCGTGTGGTCCGACGACGACGGCAGCGGCCGCGTGGTCCTGTGTGGAGAAAATGTTGCACGAGCACCAGCGCACTGCCGCACCCAGGATCACCAGCGTCTCGATGAGCACTGCCGTCTGCACGGTCATGTGCAGGGAACCGGAGATGCGGGCGCCGCGCAGCGGGCGCGTCCGGCCGTACTCCTGCCGCAGGGCCATCAGCCCGGGCATCTCGTGCTCGGCCAGCCGGATCTCGGCGCGCCCGAACGGGGCCAGTGACAGGTCGGCCACGGCGAAATCGAGGCCGACAGTGGCCCTGGCCTGGTGTGAAGGGGATACGACCGCGGTCATCGGGGACAGCTCCTCAGTGCGGGTCAGACGTTGAAGTACGTGGCTTCGGGGTGGTGCACGACGATGGCGTCGGTGGACTGCTCGGGATGCAGCTGGAACTCCTCGGAGAGCTTGACGCCGACGCGTTCGGGCCGCAGCAGGTCGACGACCTTGGCGCGGTCATCCAGGTCGGGACAGGCGCCGTAGCCGAGGGAGAACCGGGCACCGCGGTAGCCGAGCTTGAAGTAGTCCGCGAGGTCAGCCGGGTCCTCAGCCGACAGCGCGGTGCCGTCGGGCAGGTGGAGCTCCTCCCGCATGCGGCGGTGCCAAAGCTCGGCGAGGGCCTCGGTGAGCTGCACGCCCAGGCCGTGGACCTCCAGGTAGTCGCGGTAGGAGTCGTTGGCGAACAGCTCGTTGGCCGCGTCGGCGATCGGCTGGCCCATCGTGACGAGGCTGAACCCGACCACGTCGACCTCACCCGCCGCCACGGCGGCGGCCTTCGGCCGGAAGAAGTCGGCGAGGCAGAGCCTGCGTTCCTTGCTCTGCCGGGGGAAGGTGAACCGGGTGCGTTCGGGTGCGCCCACGTCCGGCTCGGTGAGCAGGACGAGGTCGTCGCCGTCGGCGACGCACGGGAAGTAGCCGTAGACCACGGCGGCGTGCGCGAGGGCTTTCTCCGTGGCGAGCCGCTCCATCCAGTACCGCAGCCTGGGCCGTCCGTCCGTCTCGACCAGTTCCTCGTAGGTGGGGCCGGTGCCGGCGCGGGCGCCCCGCAGGCCCCACTGGCCCATGAAGGTCGCACGTTCGTCGAGCATGGACGCGTACTGCGCGACCGGGATCCCCCGCACGATCCGGTTGCCCCAGAACGGCGGGGCCGGCAGCGGCAGGTCGACGGACACTGCGGAGCGGGCCGCTGGCGGCGGTTCGTCCTCGTCGACCGCCTTGCGTTGGCGGGATTCGGCGATCCGCAGCGAACGCTCGCGACGGGTCCGGCGTTCGGTGACCTTGGCTTGCATCTGCTCGTCGGCCACGGGTGACCCGCCGCGTTTGACGCCCATGATGGCCTCCATCAGCCGGAGGCCTTCGAAGGCGTCACGGGCGTAGCGGACGTCACCGGTGTACATGTCGTTGAGGTCGTTCTCCACGTACGCGCGGGTGAGCGCGGCGCCGCCGAGCAGGACGGGCCAGCGGTCGCCGACCCCGCGGGAGTTCATCTCCGACAAGTTGTCCTTCATGATCACAGTGGACTTGACCAGCAGCCCGGACATGCCGATCACGTCGGCGCTGTGCTCGTCGGCGGCGTCGAGGATCGTGCCGATGGGTTGCTTGGTGCCCAGGTTGACCACGTCGTAGCCGTTGTTGGTGAGGATGATGTCGACGAGGTTCTTGCCGATGTCGTGCACGTCGCCCTTGACCGTGGCGAGCACGATGCGGCCCTTGCCGTCCGCGTCGGTCTTCTCCATGTGCGGCTCGAGGCACGCGACAGCCGCCTTCATCACCTCCGCCGACTGCAGCACGAACGGCAGCTGCATCTGCCCGGAACCGAACAGTTCCCCCACGGTCTTCATGCCGGCCAGCAAGGTCTCGTTGATGATCAGCAACGCTGGTTTCTCGGTCAGCGCGGCGTCGAGGTCGGTGTCCAGCCCCTTGCGTTCACCGTCGACGATGCGCCGTTCGAGCCGCGCGAACAACGGCAGCGCCGCCAGTTCCTGTGCCCGGCTCTCCTTCGACGAGGCCACGGAGGCGCCTTCGAACAGGCCCATCAGTTCCTGCAGCGGGTCGTAGCCCTCGCGGCGGCGGTCGTAGACCAGATCCAGTGCGACATCCCGCTGCCGGTCGGGGATCCGGGCCAGCGGGATGATCTTCGACGCGTGCAGGATCGCGGTGTCCAGCCCGGCCTGCACGCTCTCGTGCAGGAACACCGAGTTGAGGACCTGGCGAGCGGCCGGGTTGAGCCCGAACGACACGTTCGACACACCCAGCGTCGTCTGCACCCTCGGATAGCGGCGTTTGAGCTCGGAGATGGCCGCGATGGTCTCGATGGCGTCCCTGCGGACCTCCTCCTGCCCAGTGGTGATCGGGAAGGTCAGGCAGTCGACGATGATGTCGTCGATCCGCATTCCCCAGTCCCGCACCAGGTCGTCGATGATCCGGGCGGCGATCCCGACCTTGTTGCCGGCGGTGCGCGCCTGGCCCTCCTCGTCGATGCACATCACCACGACCGCCGCGCCGTGCTCGCGCACGAGCGTCATGGTTCGCTGGAAGCGGGATTCCGGCCCGGTCCCGTCCTCGTAGTTCACCGAGTTGATCGTGCACCGGCCACCGAGGCGCTCCAGCCCGGCGAGGATCACCTCCGGCTCGGTCGAATCCAGCACGATCGGCAGCGTCGACGCGGTCGCGAACCGGAAGGCCAGTTCGTCCATGTCCTTCGCGCCGTCGCGGCCCACGTAGTCCACGCACAGGTCGAGCACGTGCGCGCCGTCGCGGGTCTGCCTGCGGGCGATGTCGACGCAGTCGTCCAGCTTCCCGGCCAGCATGGCGTCGCGGAACGCCTTGGAACCGTTGGCGTTGGTGCGTTCGCCGATCACCAGCACCGAGGCGTCCTGCTGGAACGGCACCGCCTGGTACAGCGACGACACGCCGGGCTCGGGATTGGCCTCGCGGGGAGTCGGTGCCAGGTCCCGAACGGCGTCGGCGACCTGGCGGATGTGCTCGGTGGTCGTCCCGCAGCACCCGCCGACCAGCCGTACACCGAACTCGGTGACGAACCGCGACAACGCGACAGCCAGTTCCTCGGGCCCGAGCGGGTATTGCGCGCCCTTCGGGCCGAGTTGCGGCAGTCCGGCGTTGGGCATGACCGCCAGCGGGATACGTGCCTGTTTGGCCAGTGTCCGCAGGTGCTCGCTCATCTCGTCCGGCCCGGTGGCGCAGTTCAGGCCGATCAGGTCGATACCCAGCGGTTCCAGCGCGGTCAGCGCGGCGCCGATCTCGGAGCCGAGCAGCATCGTCCCGGTCGTCTCCACCGTGACCTCGGTGATGATCGGCACGACCCGGCCGTCGGCGGCCATGGCGCGTTTGGCGCCGAGCACAGCGGCCTTGGTCTGCAACAGGTCCTGCGAGGTCTCCACGATGACCGCGTCAACGCCACCGACCAGCAGACCGCGCACCTGCTGCTCGTAGGCGTCCCGCAGGACGGCGTACCGGACGTGGCCGAGGGTCGGCAGCTTCGTGCCGGGGCCGACGGACCCCAGGACGAACCGCGGCCAGTCCGGGGTGGTGAACTCGTCGGCGACCTCCCTGGCGAGCCGGGCACCGATCTCCGACAGTTCGTGGATGCGCTCGGCGATGCCGTACTCGGCCAGGTTGGCCAGGTTCGCGCCGAAGGTGTTCGTCTCCACCGCGTCCGCGCCTGCCGCGAGGTAGTCGCGGTGGACCTGGCGCACCACCTCGGGGCGGGTGACGTTGAGGATCTCGTTGCAGCCTTCGAAACCCTGGAAGTCGTCCAGGGACAGGTCGATGGACTGCAGCATCGTGCCCATCGCGCCGTCGGCGACGAGGACACCGTCCGCGATCGTGGCGAGCACCGGCGAATCGGTCACTGTCCCACCACCGCGGCGGGGATGTTCCCGGGCAGGTGCGGACTGACCTCGGCCGCGGCCACCGGTCCGTACGCGGCGGAGAACCGGGCCAGCAGCCCTGCGGCGTCCACTTCGTACTCCTGGGAACCCAGGCTCGCCAGCGACACCGACGCCAGCGCGCACCCGATCTGGGCCGACCGGTCGACGGCCAGCCCCCAGGAGCGGCCCGCGAGGAAACCCGCGCGGAACGCGTCGCCCGCCCCGGTCGGATCCACTTTCGCGGTCACCTTGGCTGCGGTGACCGTGCGGACCTCGCCCGCCGCGGACTCGATGCGCGCGCCCTGCTCGCCGAGCGTGGTGATCCAGGTGCCGACTTCGTCCAGCACGCGACCGGCGGTCCACTTCGTCCTGGAGAGCAGCAGATCGCGCTCGTACTCGTTGGTGAACAGGTATGTGGCGCCGGTGACGAGGGTGCGGATCTCATGCGGTGTCATCCTGGCCAGTTGCTGCGACGGGTCCGCGGCGAAGACGTAGCCGCGGTCCCGGCATTCCTCGGTGTGGCGGACCATCGCGGCTGGGTCGTTCGGCGCGATCACCACCAGGTCGAGACCGCCGGTGCGGGCGGCGACCGGGGCCAGTTCGATCTCCCGCGCCTCCGCCATCGCCCCGGAGTAGAAGGAGGCGATCTGGTTGTGGTAGTCGTCGGTGGTGCACAGGAACCGCGCGGTGAACTTGGTCTGTGACACCCGCACCGACCCGGTGTCCACGCCGTGGCGCTCCAGCCAGGAGCGGTAGTCGGCGAAATCGTGGCCGGCCGCGCCGACCAGCGCCGGGCGCAGGCCGAGCATTCCCATGCCGAAGCAGATGTTCGCGGCCGCGCCACCGCGCCGGATGTCGAGCCGGTCGACCAGGAACGACAGCGAGAGCCGGTCCAGTTTGTCGGCGATGAAGTGCTCAGCGAACCGTCCTGGGTAGACCATCAGGTGATCGGTCGCGATCGATCCGGTTATCGCTACACGCATTGTGCTTCCCGCCGTAGGGTGTTCACCGTCAGTTGGTGGCTGCCTGCTTGAGATCGTCCGCGCGATCGGTTCGCTCCCACGGCAAATCCAGTTCGGGGCGGCCGAAGTGGCCGTACGCGGCCGTCTGCGCGTAGATCGGCCGCAGCAGGCCGAGGTCCCTGATGATCGCGGCGGGCCGCAGGTCGAACACGTCGCGGATGGCCGACCAGATCCGCTCGGGGGACACGTTCTCCGTGCCGAACGTCTCCACGAACAACCCGACCGGGGCCGCCTTGCCGATCGCGTACGCGACCTGCACCTCGATCCGGGAGGCG
Organism: Kibdelosporangium phytohabitans; assembly: GCF_001302585.1. GTDB lineage: Bacteria > Actinomycetota > Actinomycetes > Mycobacteriales > Pseudonocardiaceae > Kibdelosporangium > Kibdelosporangium phytohabitans. The sequence goes on from NZ_CP012752.1 coordinate 5,870,230, forward strand.
AGGCCGGCCGCGACCACGTTCTTGGCCACCCACCGCATCGCGTAGGCAGCCGATCGGTCTACTTTGGACGGGTCCTTGCCGGAGAAGGCGCCGCCGCCGTGGCGCGCCATGCCGCCGTAGGTGTCCACGATGATCTTGCGGCCGGTCAGGCCCGCGTCACCCATCGGCCCGCCGATCACGAACCGGCCGGTCGGGTTGACCAGCAGCCGCACGTCATCCGTGGCCAGCTCCAGCCCGGCGATCTCGGGTGCCAGCACGTGCCCGCGCATGTCGGCGCCGAGCAGCCGCTCCAGGTCCACGCCCTCGGCGTGCTGGCTGGACACCACCACGGTGTCCAGCCGGACCGCCTTGTGCCGGGCGTACTCGATGGTCACCTGGGTCTTGCCGTCCGGCCGCAGATACGGCATCACGCCGTCCTTGCGTACCTTCGTCAGGCGGTGGGCCAGCCGGTGCGCGAGCGCGATCGGCAGCGGCATCAGCTCCGGCGTGTCGGTGCACGCGTAGCCGAACATCAGGCCCTGGTCACCCGCGCCTTGCAGGTCGATCTCGTCGGAGGCGTTCTCCATCCGCGTCTCGTAGGCCGCGTCCACACCTTGCGCGATGTCGGGCGACTGGGAGCCGATGGCCACGTTGACACCGCACGAGTTGCCGTCGAACCCCTTCGCGGACGAGTCGTACCCGATCTTGAGAATCGTGTCGCGGACGATGGCGGGGATGTCCACGTACGCCGTGGTGGTCACCTCTCCCGCGACGTGCACCTGGCCTGTGGTGACCAGGGTTTCCACCGCGACCCGGGAGTGCGGATCCGACGCCAGCAACGCGTCAAGGATCTCGTCGCTGACGGCGTCGCAGATTTTGTCCGGATGCCCTTCGGTCACCGATTCCGACGTGAAGAGATGTTTGTGCACTGCGGCTCCCCGTGGATCGCGCCCAGCAGGCACGCTTGGCGATGGACTCTGCTTCGCATACTCGGGCAATGCGCTGAAGGTTCACTGGAGACCCCGCGCCGAGATCCACATTTCCGCGAAAACACCGGGGCCAAATGGACCGGAGATGCCGTATTTCGTTCGGCGGCTGTGTGCGGGACGTCAATAACAGTGATTTCGGGGTCTTCGTCGTGAATATTTCTGGACACCTGTCATCGAAATCGCTTTGTTGACCCTGCTGGCGTACTCTGCGACCGGAGCGGTTGGTGGGGCTGCCGCCGTCTCGAAAACGGGGAGTACGGATGGAATTCGGTGTGCTTGGTCCGCTTTTACTCGTGCACGGTGACGCGTGCTGTGTGCCGACGGCGCCCAAGGGGCGGCAACTGCTGGCGTTTCTGATGGTCAACGCGAACCAGATTGTTCCGGTGCGCGCGTGCGTCGACGAACTCTGGCAGGCCAACCCGCCCAAGAGCGCCGTGTCGACCCTGCAGACCTACGTGCTGCAGATCCGGCGGCTGCTGCGCGCGGCGACCCCGCACGACGACCACGAGGTTCTCGCCACCCACAACCGGAGCTACCAGCTGCACGTCCTGGTGGAGGGCTTCGACCGCGCCGCGTTCGAGTCCGAAGTGGGCAGTGCCCGCGCGGCCGCCCGCCGAGGCGACGACCGGCACGCCGCCGACCTGTTCGACTCCGCGTTGGGCCTGTGGCGGGGGCCCGCGTTGATCGACGTGCCGGACGGCCCGGTGATCGCGGCGCACCGGGTGGAGCTGGAGGAGGCCCGGTTCGGTGTGCTGGAACAACGCGTCGAGGCGCATCTGCGGCTCGGCAGGCACCGCGAACTGCTCGCCGAGCTGGCGACCCGCGCCGACGACTATCCCATGCGCGAGAACGTGCAGGCCCAGCTCATGGTCGCGCTGTACCGCTCGGGCAGGCCCGCGCAGGCGATCGAGATGTTCCACCGGCTGCGCGGGCTGTTGTTCGACGAGTTCGGTCTCGACCCGGTGCCGCGGATGCGGCGACTGTACGAAGCGATCCTCGTGGCCGACCCGGTGCTGGAGGTGCCCGTGCCCCGGCAGCGCGAGGAGTCGTTGCGCGTCGCCGGCTGAGCAGTCGCGCGGATCAGCGGTAGCGGCTGGCGTACATGCCCCGCAGCGCCCGCAGACCACGACAGGTATGGGATTTCGCGGTCCCTTCCGGGATGTGCATCAAGGTGGCCACCTCGGCGACAGGCAGTCCGACGACGTGCCGCAGCGCCACCGCGACCCGCTGGTCGTCCGGCAACCGCCACATCAAGCCGGTCAGTTCGCGCCGGGTCTCACTGGCCGTGACCTGCTGCTCGACGCTCTGGCCGGCGGCTGGTTCGTCGGCTACGCCGGCCACCAGCGTCTGCGGCGGGCGCCTGCTCGCGCTGCGCACGCTGTTGCGCCAGGTGTTGAGCATGATCGTGAGCAACCACGACTGGGGCCGCAGCGCGAGAATGCGCCACCGCTCGTAGCCGCGCAGCGCGACGTAGGCACGCAGAAACGACTCGGCGGCGAGCTCTTCGGCCTCCGCGGCATTGCCACTGGCCCGCATCGCGGCGGCGAACAGGACACCTTCGTAGGTGTGCACCAGATCGGCGAATCCGGGGTCGAGGTCGTCGGCGAGGGCCGCGAGCAGGACATCGGTCGCCTCGATTGCCATGTGCTCCCTCATCTCATTTCGTGGCCCAGCGGACATTCCGGACGACATGTTGGCGGAGCCGTACAGCGGATGGCGGTACCCGCCAATGTCGAGAGTAGTAGACTGAAGCCAGTTACCCCAGACCTCGGTGGCGCGGACCGCGAGCCGAGGTCTTTCTCGTGGAATGGGGCTTGATGCTGCCCTGGCGGATTCCGATGCGTGTCGGGAATCTCCGCTCCGGCGCGTCACGTCATTTTCTGGCTGAGCTTGAAACCCTCTTGGGTGCGTATTTGTCGCGTTATTGACAGGTCAGGGCAGTGCATTCGCGGCGATCACGCGGGCGTACCAGTGCGCACTCGTCTTGGTGGTGCGGACCTGGGTCCGGAAGTCCACGTGCACCATTCCGAACCGCTTGGCGTACCCCTCGGCCCACTCGAAGTTGTCCATCAACGACCACAGGAAGTACCCACGCAGGTCCACGCCCTGATCGATCGCGCCGAGTGCCGCGCGCAGATGCCCGTCGAGGTACGAGACACGGTCGGTGTCGTCGATCCCGGGGAAAGCCGCGCCGTTCTCGGTGATGTACACAGGCAATCCGGGATAGTCCCGCCGCAGCCGGACGAGCAGTTCGGTCAGGCCTGCCGGGACGATGTCCCAGCCGCTGTCCGTCTTCGGCAGGCCGCGGTCGGGGAACCGGACGTGCTCGGAACCGACCCACGGCGACGGCGACTCGGCATCGGCCCCCGGCGCCACGTGGATGTCGCGGTAGTAGTTGACGCCGAGCAGATCCATCGGCTGGCGGATCAGTTCGAGGTCCCCCGGCTTGATCGTTTCCGGCAGGCCGTGGGGCGCGAGGTCGGTCAGCACGTCGTCCGGGTACGTGCCGCGCACGACAGGATCGAGGAACAACCGGTTCTGCAGCCCGTCGATCCGCCGGACCGCGTCGGCGGCCAGGGGATCGGCCGGGTCGTCGCAGTGCACGGGGAACAGGTTGAGCGTGATGCCTGCCTGCGCCGAGGGCGCGGACGACCGGATGGCGTGCATCGCGATTCCGTGACCCAGCAGCAGGTGGTGGGCGGCTGCGACCGCCGCGTTCGGCTCCGTGCGGCCCGGGGCGTGGATCCCTGACGCGTAACCGAGGAAAGCCGCGCACCACGGTTCGTTCAAGGTGATCCAGTTCGGCACTCGGTCGCCCAGCCGGCGCAGTACTGTCTCCGCGTAGTCGCCGAAGTGGTAAGCGGTGTCGCGGTTGGCCCAGCCGCCGGTTTCCTCGTGGACCTGGGGGAGATCCCAGTGGTACAGCGTGGCCCACGGTTCGATGCCGTTGGCCAGCAGCGTGTCCACGAGCCGGTCGTAGAAGCCGAGATCGGCCACCCGCGGCCAGGCGACGGAGAACCGGTACGCCCGCAGGCCGAGCCGGGCCATCATGCGCACGTCCTGTTCCATCAGCCGGTAGTGATCGGCGGCCACGTCGCCGGTGTCGCCACCGGTCACGGCTCCCGGCACGCGGCAGAACGCGTCCCAGATCGAGGGCACCCGGCCGTCGGCCGTGCCGGCTCCTTCGACCTGGTACGCGGCGGTCGCCGCGCCCCACACGAATCCGTCGGGAAACGTCACGGTTTCATCCCTTCACGGCACCTTGCATGATCCCGGCGACGATCTGCCTGCCGAGTGCGACGAAAACGACCAGGACCGGGATCGTCGCCAGTGTGGTCCCGGCGAGCACGAGCGAGTAGTCGACGTAGTAGCCGCTTTGCAGCTTCTCCAGCGCCACCTGCACTGTCGGGTTGCCCGCGTCCAGCACGATCAGCGGCCAGAGGAAGTCGTTCCACGCCGTCATGAACGTGAACATGCCGAGGAACGCGGCGGCGGGCCGGACCGCGGGCAGGCAGACGTGCCAGTAGATCCGGATCATGCTGCACCCGTCCACCCGCGCGGCCTCGACGAGTTCGAACGGCACAGCGTCCACTGTGTACTGGCGCATCCAGAACACGCCGAGCGCGGTGACCAGGCTGGGAACCGTCACCGCCGCCAGGCCGCCCACCCAGCCGAAGTCGGCCATGGACATGTACAGCGGGATGATGCCCAGCTGCGTCGGCACAGCGAGGGTCGCGACGACGAACAGGAACAACGGGTCACGGCCGCGGAACCGCAGTTTGGCGAACGCGAACCCCGCCAAAGTGGAGAACAAGACCGTCGAGAAGGTGACCGAACCGGCCACGACCACGCTGTTGACCAGCGCCTTCCAGAACTCGACGGAGTCGAACACGCGCTGTGCGTTGGCCCAGAAGTTGCCTCCGGGCACCAGCGGCGGCAGCCGGTCGGTGAGCATGCCGCTGTCGCGGCTGGCGACCAGGTAGGACCAGTAGAAGGGGAAGGCCGAGCCCAGCACGAACGCGCCCAGCAGGCCGTATGTCCAGAACCCCGCTCGTTTCATCGCGCCAGCCGCCTGGTCAGCAGGAAGTTCAGCGAGGCGACCACCAGGATCACCAGGAACAGCACCCACGCCATCGCCGAGGCGTAGCCGAAGTGCTGGCTTTCGAACGCGGTCTGGTACATGTACAGGGTCACCGTCTGGAACTGGTTGGTCGAGCCGCCGTTGTTGGAGCCGGGCATGGCGTCGAACAGCTTGGGCTCGGTGAAGATCTGCAGGCCGCCGATGGTGGACGTGACCACGACGAAGATCAGCGTAGGCCGCAGCAGCGGCAGCGTGATGGCGAAGAAGCGCCGCACGGGGGAGGCGCCGTCGACCACCGCGGCCTCGTGCACCTGCTGGGGGATCGCCTTCATCGCGGCGAGGATGATCAGCGCGTTGTACCCGGTCCAGCGCCAGTTGACCATGATCGCGATGGCGATGTGGCTGGCGAACCGGTTGGCCTGCCAGTCCACCCGGTCGAGGCCGAACAGCTCGAACACCGAGTTGACCAGGCCGTAGTGGGGGCCGAACAGGTTGGCGAAGATGATCCCGATGGCCACGAGCGACGCCGCGTACGGCAGCAACACGCCCACCCGCCACGCCGTCGGCAGCCGCAACCGTGCGTTCAGCAACGCCGCCAGCAGCACAGCGATCACGACCTGCGGCCCGCTGGAGAGCAGGAAGATGCTCACGGTGTTGGTGAGCGTCTTGTAGAACTGGTCGTCGCCGAACAGCTCGACGTAGTTCCCGAACCCGATGAACTCCGGGTGGTCGGCGCCGAGCTCCCAGTCGAACATCGAGACGTACCCGGTGTACAGCAACGGGAACAGCCCGACGACGCCGAACACGAGGAAAAATGGGGCGATGTAGAGGTACGGGGATGCTTTGACGTCCCACCGCGAGAACCGGTCCCGCCACGGTGGCGAACGCCGCGGCGGGACGACCGGTTTGTCTGCTGTGGACGGTGCGGGGCGCGCCGCCGTCTGTGACATCGCTACCTGACCAGCTTCTTCGCGCCGTCGACCGCCTGCTTCCAGCCGTCGTCCGGCGACGCGCCCTGTTCGACGGCCGCCAGCGCCGGGCTGGTCACGTTCTCCTGGATCTGGCCGTCGCGCGGTCCCTTGTACTGCGCCTTGGTGACCTTCTTGGCCTGGGTGGCGAACAGTTCGCCGACCTTGGTGGTGCCGAAGTAGTCGTTGGTGAACGACAACAGCTCGGCGGACTCGATCGCCCTGACCTGGCTGGGGAAGTTGCCGGTCGACTTGAACGCCTTGAGCTGCTGCTCCGGTGCTGTGAGCCACGCGGCGAGCTCAGCGGCTTCCTTCGGGTGTTTGCTCTGCTTGGGAACGGTGAGGTAGGAGCCGCCCCAGTTGCCGCCGCCCTCCGGGAATGCTTCCACGACCGCCCACTTGCCCGCGTTCTCGGGGCCTGCCTGTGCCTTGATCACGCCGAGCATCCAGGACGGGCACGTTTTCGTGGCGAACGCGCCCTGTTTGAACCCGCTGTTCCACTCGTTGGAGAACGCCGTCAGCTTCGCGGTCTGGCCGCGCTTGGCCGCCGCAGTCACCTTCTCCCAGCTCTGCCTGATCTTCGGGTTGGACTCGATGGCCAGGCTGTCGTCCTGGTTGATGTACCCGGTGTCGAGCTGGTTGACCATGGCGTTGAAGATCTGCGACGACGAGTCGAACCACGCCTTGCCGGTCGCCTGGGTGTACCGGTCGCCCGCGGCGAAGTACGAATCCCAGGTGGCGAGCATCGTCTTGAGCGAGACGTCGTCGGTCGGCATGTCGGCCGCCTGCAACAGGTCGGTGCGCACGCACACGGCCAGCGGGCCGATGTCGGTGCCGTAGCCGATCAGCTTGCCGCCCTTGGCCTTGCCCGCCTCGTACTTCCACGGCAGCCAGCGGTCCTCGAGGTCCTTCGGGCCGATCTCGCCGAGGTCGTTGAACTTGTCGGCCTTGTCGATGAACGTGGAGATGTGGCCCTCTTCCAGCGCCTGCACGTCGGAAAGGCCTGAACCGGCGCTGAGCTTGGTGAGCATCTCCTGGTGGTACGGGCCGCCCTGGCCGGTCTTGCGGTGGGCGATCCTGATCCCCGGGTGCGCTGCCTCGTACTGCTTGATCAGGTCCTCGTAGCCGAATTCGGTGAACGTGGCGATCGTCAGCTCGATCGGCCCGCTCGCGCTCGGTGCCTGGCCGGACGGTGTTTCGCCGGACCCGCCGCACGCGGCCACCCCGGTGACCAGTGCCAAGGCGGCGGTGCTGCTGAGAATTCTTCGCACTTCATGCCCCTCGTTGGACGGCGTTCTGGGAGCGCTCCCAGATGTGTGGCGAGTGTGTCCTCCCGCTACGAAGGATGTCAAGGTCGCGGGACCCGGGAGCGTTCCCATGGCGTGCGGGGCCAGGCAGGTCATAGGCTGGGCGGTGGAGACAGGAGGACGGGGTGGGATTACCGGATCAAGGCGGGCGGCCGACGTTGGAGGACGTCGCGGCCTACGCGGGGGTGTCACGTTCGACGGCATCCCGTGCGTTGAACGAGGAGACCTACGTCAGCCCCCAGGCCAGGCAGGCCGTGCGGGCGGCGGTTCGAGACCTCGGCTATTCGCCGAACCAGGCGGCCCGGTCGCTGGTGACGAAAAGGACCGGCGGCGTGGCTCTCGTGCTGTCCGAACCGGAGTCGATGGTCCTCGACGACCCGTACTACCTGGTCGCGATGCGGGCGGCGTTCCGCGAGCTCGCCAACCGCGGCAGCCAGATGCTGGTGATGTTCGTCGACAACAAAGAGGACATCCCCCGGACGATGAAGTTCCTCGACGGCGGGCACGTCGACGGCGTGCTGGTCTTCGCGCCGCACATCGGTGACCCGCTCGCGACGGCGCTGCGGCTGCTGCGCGTCCCGGTGGTCTTCGGTGGCTCGTCGGTCGCCAACGGCAAAGGCCTGTACACAGTGGACTACGACAACACCTCGGGCGCGAAGCTCGCGGTGGAATACCTGCTGGCACGGGGTCGCAGGCGGATCGTGACCGTGAGCGGCCCGCGGGACCAGCGATCGGCACGAGACCGGCTCGCCGGGTGGCGGGAAACCATGGCGGCGGCGGGGCTGGCGTGGGAGGGCCTGGCAGAGGCCGCGGACTTCACCCAGACGGGCGGGGACATCGCGATGCAGCGCCTGCTCGACCGTGTTCCCGACCTCGACGCTGTCTTCGCGGCCAGCGACCCGATGGCCGCGGGCGCGATGCGGGCACTGCACTCGGCAGGCAGACGAGTCCCCGACGACGTCGCGGTGATCGGCTTCGACGACAACCCCCGCGTGGCGCCGTTGCTCGACCCGCCGTTGACCTCCGTGCACCAGGACCCCGGCGAGCAGGTCCGGGAGATGATCGAGATGTTGCTCAGGTTGCTGTCGGGAGAGCAGCCTCCGCAGCGGCACCTGGTCCTCCCCGTCTCACTGACCACAAGGCAGTCGGCCTAGTCAGTGGTGCGGATCATCCGTCACTGCCTGGAGGTGAAGAGGTTGCCGAGTCCTGTGGCCGGTGGCGCCGAACATGCCGGCGCCGGTGAGGACTCGGCCGACCGTGAACCGACGCCTTACAGCGGCGGGTAGGCGTTGCGCAGCAACTCGCGGAACTGCGCGGAGGACCAGTGGCCGGACAGCGGGGCGTCAGGCAGCGAACCTGTCAGGTTGTTGTTGTTACGCGGGTGCCGGTGTACGCCGGGCCGCACATCCGGTCGAAGCCCTTGCCCTCGTTGTTCGGGATCTCCTTGCTCGACCCGTCGGACTCGCCCGGCGGCTTGATCCAGGCGTACGCGTCGATCCCGTTCTCCGGCACCGCTTTCGGCCGTTCACCGAGTCCCGCACCGGACTGGTTGCACCAGTTGCCGAGGTGGATCCGGCGATCCACCCGCCCACCGTTGACGTAGGCGTCCACAGTGGTGCCGGGGCCAGGCCCGGCCGGTCGCGCCGATCCGCCCCACCCGTTGCGGGAGGTGTCGATCAACATGCCCACACCCGAAGGGAAACCCGCGCGGACGGCCTCGTCCCGGAATGCTGTGGCGCGGGAGAGTTCGTCGGTGTAACGGTTCCAGTCGACCCACTTCGACTGGCGCACCGACGTGCCGTTGACCGTGTCGTTGATGGTGAAGTGCGGCTCGCGCAGCGCGCTGTAGTTGGCCGTGTTGGCGATGAACCCGTGCACGTTGTCCACAGAGCTGCCTGACGCCCTGGCCGCCTGGGCGAACAGTCGGCGCCGGCGTACGGGTTGTCCACCTTGGACCCGCTGCCCGGCGGGGGAGTGGTGCCGTCACAGGTGACGCCGTTCAGGTTGAACGACACCGGTTTGCCGTTGGTGCCGGAGAAGGTCCCTTTGAAACCGGGCGACACGCTCGCGCCGGTCGGCACGGACCCGTTCCAGGCCGTGTCGCGTGCGGTCACGCCCTTGCCCTGGTGGGTGAACTCGGCGTTCCAGCCTTGCCGGACCTGTTGGTCACCAGGGAATTCCCATTCGAGGGTCCAGCCGCCGGACACAGGATCGCCGAGGTTGGTGACCGTCACGGTGGCACCGAAACCGGTGCTCCACTGGTTGGTGATGGTGTAGTCGACCTTGCACCCGGGTGCCGCGCTTGCGGCGGGTGCGGTCAGCGCGGCGGCGGTTACCGCCATCGGCAGGGTTGTCACACCCAGCGCTGCGTGGAGCCCTCACGCATCGCCTCCTTGCGTGCAGAGCCAGAATCTGGGAGCGCTCCCAGCAAACGGTAGCCGTACCGGTATCCGCGGTCCCGGGCATTGCCCACTGTCGAACAGTCCCAGCTCGTAGTGGACGGTGTGTGCCACTCCCTCGCCGAGCGGCTCGACGACCTGCCACCGGAGGACACGCTCGAGCAGATGTGCGCGGCGGCAGACCGGGACCGAGCCGACGCGGTTCGCGCCGACCTCGTGCGTGACTCACAGCTGCTCGGGAACGCCGCGCTTGTGGTGCTGCCGGCTGCCTGGGCGGACGAGGACGAACAGGACCGGCTCCGCGCGGTGCTGACCGAAACCAAGGGCGAACTGCCCGTGGTCGAGATCGGGATCATCGCGGTCACGGTCATGTACGGCGTGTACCTGCTGGCCACCCGCGGCATCAAGAGGTACGGGAAAACCACGACCCACAAGCCCGACGGCACGTTCGTGGAGAAGGAAAAGATCGAGTACGTCAACCCGGCCGGTGCGCTCAGCGCGATCGTCAACCTCTTGCGGCAGAACAACCAATGACGACCACGGTCACCTGTGCACTCCGAAGTGCGCAGGTGACCGTGGTGTCGTCACTGGCTCACGCGGTGATCGGCACGGAGGCGACGTGCGGGTCCTGACCGGGAGCCACGGTGCAGGTCAGTGGCAACTGGCCGGCGCTGGAACCGTCGGCCTTGAACCCGTCGACACGGCCGTTGAGTCCCTGTCCCGCGGCGACGTTGACTGTGCCGGGCTGGCGGAAGATGAGGCTTGGCGTGTCGGGTGAGATCGTGCCGGTCATCGGTCCGGTGGGCGGCACCGCGATCGGTGCGACGGTGCCCGGGATGCCGATTGTCAGCCGGGTGCCTTCGAAGTCCACGTCCACGTCCGCTCTGCCGCTGCCGCCGACGGAGGCCACCTCGCGTGACCGCAGCTCGTTCGTGATCGTGTCGTTGAGCGCGGCGTTGATCTTCAGGTTCGTGATCCGCAGTCGCTGGCCCACTCTGCCCGAATCGGGAATGGTGCCGGTCAGCGTGCCGGTGACGTCTTGTGTTCCCACCGGATCCGGGAACGCGCACGCGTAGGTCAGTGTTTTGCTGATGTCACCCAGCGGTGCGGCGGCGTGCGGCGCCGCTATTCCGGGGGCGGAATTCGAGATCGGAATGGTGGCGAAGAGCACATCTTGTGGCGGTATCGTCGCCTTGACGGCGCACGGCACGTTCAGGACGCCGAGGGCGGTTGGCGTGTTGTCCGCTTTGCGGGTGTCCACTTTCGCGTTGAACTGCGCGCCCGCCGCGAGACTCAGCGACCCGCTTTCGTACACCACGAAGTCCGGCATCGCACCCGTGATCGCCAGCTTCAACGTGCCACTGGGCGGAATGTCCTTCCTGGGGATCTTCAGGCCCGGCAGGCCGAGCGTGAGCTGCTTGCCGTCGTACGCCGTGTCGACGTCCGCGACCGCGGTGCCCTCGGCGTGATGGGTCTGGAAAGCGCGCAGAGCTCCCACGATGTTCGCGCTCAGCTCGACGTCGATCGACAGGTCGCTCGGCACGATGCGCACGCCCGCCTGTCCGGCATCCGGCAAGGCGATGCGGACCGCACCGGTCACGTCTTGCGGTCCGACCAGCGGGAACGTGCACCTGTAGGTGAGGTTCCTGGTCACTTCCCCCGCAACCGCGTGGCCTGTGGCGACGGCCGGTCCCGCGGACACCGCCACACTCGCCGCGACCACGGCCGTCACAGCGATCGCACCGATTCTTCGTCCGGGGAAACCTGAGCGTGCTGACATGCGAAACCTCCTCAGCTCTGGTCGCGCTTGACTGGAAGCCGCGATTCTGAATTCGATCGGCAGGGGTCGCTTGATCAGTGAATTCGAAAAGGTGACGCGACGAGACTTCGTACACCAAAGATGCTACTGGCCGGTATCCTACGTTCAGGTAGGATTTTGTTCAAGCCTTGAGCCGGGCGTATCGTTTCAGAATGATCGGCAGGAAAAACTATCAGCGGTCTGCCAAAAGCAGCTCACATTCTTATTATCCGGATGATCAGTCGCCGGGTGCGATCCGCACGTTTCACGTCACGTGGTTCGCTGGCCCGCGCCGCGATTCGTGGGCGTTCCTGTCGCTGATTCGGACGCTGGGCGACACGATGACCCGCAACGCCTGTGCGATCTCCAACCGGCCCGCCTTCGCGTCGCGGACGTCGAGCACCCGGCCGAGGTGGTCGCGTAGCACGGAGACGCCGAGCTTCAGCGCGGTCAGGACCGCCGCCACAGTGCGGGCTGCCACGGCGACGTCCGGCACGCACACTTGCCGCTCGGTCACGGCGACCAATTCGTCGAACACCGCCGCTGCGTCGGGAGATCCCTCGACGAGGGCGCGGGCGAAGTAGTCCAGCACCGGAGGGTCCGCCTGGCAGGCCTCGGCGAAGAAGTCGCCTTGTTGCGCGAGCTGTGTCCGGAAGAACTCGGTCACGTGGGCGTCGCAGGCCGCACGGAGGCCGGCCTTGGTGCCGAAGTGGTGCTGCACCAAGCCGACCGAGACGTTCGCCGCCTCGGCGACCACGCGCAACGAAGTGCCGGCGTAGCCGTGGACGGCGAACAGTGTCATCGCGGCGTTGCCGATCCGGGCACGCGTGGGGAGGTCTGCGGAGGGCGCGGTACTGCCCCACGTGGGCGCGGCGACATGGTTGTCCTGCCGGGCTGGCAATACATACATATTGTCGATGCGTGCCGACTGGGGTCTCAGGCGGGCCAGATGATGATCCACGAGCGATATCGCCTGCTCAGGGGTTCGGTGACCGAGCAGGACCGCGTCGCCGAGGCCGGTGACCACACCCAGCAGCAGGTCTGCTTCCTGGGCGGCGTCCAGTAACGGGTCCAGGTCGCCGGATTCCTGGGCGGCGGTGACCATGGCGGTCACGGCTTCGTGGAGCTGCGCGTTGCCGACGCGGAATCGTTCGGCGATCTCCGGGTCCTTCAGCGCGTGCACGACGAACGCGTTCGCGACCAGCGCCTGGTCCCGGCTCTCCTCGGTGAGGGGCAGCAGGGCGACCAGCGCGGTGCGCAGGCCGGTCAGTCCGCCGGCGAACATCGTCCCCACCCGGGTTTCCACGTGGTCGCGCAGCGTTCGCGTGGTGTAGCGCAGCATGGCGTCCCGGGTGGGGAAGTAGTGCTGGACCAGGCCCTTCGAGATGCCTGCCGCGGCTGCGACCTCGCCGATGCTCACCGCTTCCAGGCCTCGGTCGGCCGCGATGCGGCGGACGGCCCCGGCGATGAGCCGCCGCCGCTGTTCGTGATCCACCCGCTTGGGCACCGCGGCACGTCCTTACGATGTGATCGGATTGCAAAAACTTTCCACCATGTTTACGATGCAAGCGTATCGCGAAGATGGGGAGGACTCAATGAAGCTCGGCGGATTCACATCGCCGCAGGCCCGTGTCGAGTACGACGCGGCATACGACCGCGGGTTCGCCGCGCTGCCTGCTCCCACCGGCAGACACGACGTTCCCACCCAGTTCGGTACCGCACGGGTCTACCGCTTCGGCGAGCCCGGCCCTGCCCCGGCGGTGCTGCTGCCCGGGAGAGCGGGCACAACGATCATGTGGGAGCCCAACCTTCCCGCACTCGTGGACCGAGGTCCCGTGTACACGGTCGACCTGATCGGGGAGCCGGGGCGGAGCGAACAGACTGCTCCCATCCGGAACGCTGCCGACCAAGCCGCTTGGCTGGACACGGTGCTCACCACGCTCGACCTGCGCGACGTGCATCTCGTCGGCTACTCCTTCGGCGGCTGGCTGGCCACCAACCTGGCCGTGCGTGCGCCGGACAGACTCGCCTCGCTGACACTGATCGATCCCGTGCAGACCTTCGCCATGTTCCCGGTTTCGCTGCTCGCGCGCACCGCGCTCACGCTCATGCCCGGCATTCGCCGCTGGGCCCGGACGTCGTTCCTGTCCTGGGTTGCCGACGGCGCCGAGGTGGACGAAGCAGACCCGGTGGCGTCGGTGATCGACGAGGGCATGCGAACCTACCGGATCACACTGCCGACCCCGGTCCTGTTCACCGACGCGCAACTGCGTGGCCTGTCGGTCCCGGTGCTCGCGTTGATAGCGGGCCGCAGCGTCATCCACGGCGCCCAGCGCGCGTTCGCTCGTGCCCGCAAGCTGCTCCCTGACGCCCAAGTCGAGCTTTGGCCGACGGCGACACACGCGATCGCGGGCGAGTCACCCGCCGAGGTCAACGCCCGTGTACGGCAGTTCCTGGCCGAGATCGAACAACGAGGTGAAGTGCGGCGATGAATGCTCGGAAAGAAGGCGGCAACCCGTTGGTCGCGCTGGTTCTCTGGGACGCGGGACTGCCCTTACTGGCGTACTACGGCCTGCGACTCGCCGGCCAGAGCGAACAGGTCGCACTGCTGGCCGGTGCGGTGTTCGCCGCGATCCGCATCGCCTGGGTCGCGGTGCGGCAGCGTTCGTTCAACGGGTTCGCCGCGATGCTCGCCGCGGTCCTCGCCATCGGCCTCGTGCTGTCCTTCGTCACCGGCGACGCGCGGTTCATCCTGGTCAAGGAGTCCTTCGGCACCGCGGTGGCCGGGTTGATCCTGCTCGCCAGCTGCGCGAGCCGTAAGCCATTGGTCCTGGTGGCGGTCCGGGCGGGCTCGTCCGCGGCCAAACGCGAGGAGATCGATCAGCTGTGCGCGCAGGTGCCGGAGTTCCGGCGGGCGTTCGTGCGCATGTCGGCCGTGTGGGGGACAGGTCTGCTGCTGGAGGCAGTGCTGCGTGTGCCGCTGGTGTACGTGCTGTCCGCGGACGTGATGGCCGGTCTCAGCGTCGTGCTGCTACTCGTGGTGATCGGACTGCTGTCTGGCTGGACCGCTTGGTACGCCACCCGGATCCAGAACCGGTACGCACCCCAGCACACGCCCGCGGAGGTCCATGGCCATGGCTGACAATCAACTGAGCGTCCACGACAGGCCGATCAGAACACTGCTCGGCCGCCGATTCGCCGCCGCGCTGGCTTGCCTGGCTCTCGTGGCCACGGCAGCCTGCGGCTCCCGGATCGACACGAGCACCACCGATCAGGTCACGACTCCCGCGCCCGTCCCGCCCACCAGCGAGACCCCGACGCCCAAGGGCACGCTGGAGCAGATGACGCTGGCGGTTCGGGAAGAGGCCGAACGGATGATCGGCGGCCCGCACGCGGAGCTGGAGGTCACGTGCCCCGACATCCGGGGGGACAAAACGTGCGACGCCGTCTTCCGGGGACACCGCGTGCGGTTCGACCTGGAGATCAAGGGTGCTACCAGCACACGCGTGACCTATGACATCACTACCGAACAACGGTTCCTCACCAAGGAGAACCTGCATCGCTCGTTCTACAAGAGCGTTGTCGACAACGCGAACGGCAAGGCGCCCGACCCGGACGAACAGCTGCGCTGCGACATGGTGCCCGACGTGTCGGTGAAGACCATCGGCAAGGAGAAGCTGGCCAGCCTCGGTCTGCGGTGTTTCCACTATGACGGGACGTTCACCAAGGAGCGGCACGTCAAGTCGAGCGGGGCCCATCTGGTCTTCTCCTCAGAGCCCTGAGGCGGCGACGGTGGTGGTACTGGCCGTGTAAGTGCCGGGTGCCTGGCTGTGCGGCGGCGTATCAGCGGTCGCGCCTGGCGGCACGGTTATGAGGAGTCGGCGGCGGCGACGCCGATGACGCGGTCGCGTAGGTGAAAGCGCAGCCGCTCTGTGTGCCCGGGTTGCCGCCGCCGATGACGCCCGGGTCGCTCTCCCGGCGCCCCCGAGGGGCGAGGCCCGCGTAGCCGTGGCTGTCGAAGAACACCTGCCACAGCACGTTCCACGGTTCGCGGACGCGCCGCTCGGGGTCGATCAC
Organism: Kibdelosporangium phytohabitans; assembly: GCF_001302585.1. Lineage (GTDB taxonomy): Bacteria > Actinomycetota > Actinomycetes > Mycobacteriales > Pseudonocardiaceae > Kibdelosporangium > Kibdelosporangium phytohabitans. Next base: position 5,885,828 of record NZ_CP012752.1, read on the forward strand.
GTACTGGGGCGAAGGCCGCAGTCTTTCCTGCACGACGTTGTCCCCGCGGTCGGGGTCGGCGACGAGCGCGGCCCATTCGCGGTCCGTCACCTCGTCGCCGAACACGACGCCGTTCCCGCCGCTCGCTGCCGCTGGTTTCAGGACCAGGTCGGCGCGGCGGGCGCGGACTTCGTCAAGCAGGGCAAGGCGATCCTTCGTTCCGGTGAAGTCGAAACCCCGGCCGGCTCGTCGCGTCCACGGGATTCGCCGGGCCACCAGGTCGCGCTCGGCGGGGGAGAGCACCGCGCTGACAGCGGGTTCGTACAGCAGGCCCAGCGCCGCCTTGCTCCCGTGCATCTCGGAGTCGAACGACGTGAACCACGCCGTCTTGCCGCTCAGGTGGCCCCGCCGCAGGATCTCCAGCTTCTCCATCCCGTTCTTCTCGGCGAGGATGTGCCGGACGAAGAACTTGCGCAGCACGACATCCACCGGCACACCCTTGACGAGCACCTTGTCGCCGCTGCTGTCCACGTCCTCCAGTTCGCCGTACACCGCCCGGAAACCGCGCTCCCGGAACTCTGGCGCCATCCACTCGCACAACCCCACGCAGCCCGTCTCCTCGACGATCGCCACGGTCGGGTGCTCGCAGCCGACCACCTCGCTCGCCACGTCCCGCACCTCGCCGGCCAGGCGTGCGATCGTGTCCACGTGGGCGAGGCCGAACTCCCGCGCGAACTCCGCGAAGTGCGGTGTGCGCAGCAGCAGGTCGTTGAGCTTCGTCTTCTTGTACTCGGCGATCACGCTGCCGGTGTTGATCTCCACGGCGCGGATGCCGCCCGCGGTTTCGAACGCGTCGACGCGGCCGTACGACTCGTTGCGGCCGACGCGGCCCACCCGCAGGATCTCGCGCACCAGGCGGTGGTCAAGGAACGGCACCCGGTTCTCGATGCTGTTGCCTGCCGCGGTGCGGTCCTCGTGCCAGCAGTTGTACGTCTGCAAGTCGCGGTACTTCGTCCGGATGTAGGCGCGCCAGGCGTCATCCCGCCCGTCGTCGCCCGCGAGCCCGGCGACGAAACCCGGGGTGAAAACCTCGGTGCCCTGGTGTTCCCCGAGTCCGACCTGCTGGTGCGGGAGGCCGACGCGGACCAGGCGGCGGTGCGCCGCGTCGCCGACGTCCTCGCCCACGAACTCGCCCACCTGTGGTTCGGGGACCTGGTGACCATGCCGTGGTGGGACGAGCTGTGGCTCAAGGAAGGGTTCGCCACGTTCATGTCCCACCGCGCGGTCGCCGCGTGGCGGCCGGAATGGGAGCGCTGGCACGAGTTCCTGGTGGAACGGGCGGCCACCATGGAGGCCGACGAGCAGCCCTCCGCGCAGCCGGTCCAGCGCCAGGTCGGTTCCGCCGCGCAGGCGGAGGCCATGTTCGACGCGCTGACCTACCGCAAGGCCGCCGCGCTGCTGCACATGCTGTGCGGCTACCTCGGCGAGGACCGGTTCCGGGCCGGCGTCGTGTCGTTCCTGCGCACGCACGCGTACGGCGTCGCGGGTGCCGGGCAGCTGTGGCGCGCCCTGGCCGGGACCGGTGAGCCGGAGGTCGGCGAGCTGATGTCGGCGTGGCTGGGTTCGGCGGGCCACCCGGAGATCGAGGTGGACCTCGTCGGCGACCGGGTGGTCGTCGAGCGATCCGGCGGCACCGCGCCGATTCCGGTGGCGCTGGGGGCGGAAACCGTTCTGCTCACCGGCGCACGGACCGAATTCGGCACGGACGGCAACCGAGCGGTGGTGGCGAACACGGGTGGTTGGGGCTTCTTGCGGGTGCGGTACCGGCCCGCCGCCCTCGGCCCAGTCGTGGCGGACTTCGCGACCATCGCGCCGGTGGACCAGACAGTGGTCCTGCGGGACGTCTGGTCGTGTCTGCGCGCGGGCACCGCTGCCACCACCGACTGGGTCGCGCTGGTCTCGGCGCTGTCCGGTGCGACCGCGGCGCCCACGTGGACGCTCGCCGCCGACCAATTGTCCACTGTGGACTCGGTGGTCGGTGGGGCGGCACATGCCGGGTTCGCCGGCTGGCTCACTCAGGTCCTCCGGAGTGCGGTACCCACGGCCGCGGACCGGCAACGGGCGACGATCCTGGTGCTGCTCGGAGTGGTCTGCGGCGACCCTTCGACCATCGAATGGGCCCGTGCGGCACGGCACGCCGAGCCCGCGTTCACCGACGCGGCTGTAGCCGTGACGGGCGCGGCTGTTGCTGGCCGGCCGGCTGCTCGCGGCGACCGGCACCGGGGCGACGTCGGTGTGCTCCGCGCTGTTCCTCGTCAGGTCGGTCGGGCTGGCGCCTGCGGAGGTCGGTACCGGCCTGCTTCTCGCCAACGTGGCCGGTTTCGCGGCGCTGCCGCTGGTGGGTCGGTGCGCCGACCGCTGGGGCGGCCGGGCAGTCGCCGCCGTGCTCGGCCTGGTCGCGGCGGCGGCGCTGCCGTGGTTCTCGGCGGTGGACTCGTTGATCGTGTTCGCCGCCGTCGAGGGCGTGGTCAACGTCGCGCTGCTCGGCATGATGGTCGGTGTGCGGACGCTGGTCGCGCACCTGTTCGAGGGCCGTACCCGGGTGCGGTATCAGGCGTACCAGCGGTCGGCGACCAACCTCGGCATGGCGGTCGGTGCGCTGGTCGCTGTGCTGCCGTTGCAGGCGGACACCAGGGACGCCTACATCGCGGTGTTCTACGCGAACGCCGTGGCCGTGGCGGTGGCCGCGGCGTGCGTCTGGTTCGGACCCCGGCCCCAGTGGCAAGGCACAGCAGGCCGTCCTTCGCGGTGGGCCGCGTTCTCCGACAGCTCGTACCTGGTCATGACCGTGCTGTGCGGAGTGCTCGTGGCCCGCGCGAGCATGCTCACCACGGCGATCCCACTGTGGATCGGCATGGACGGGGACCTGCCGCGCGGTCTGGCGGGCGTGTTGCTCGCCGTCAACACGGGATTGTGCGTGCTGCTACAGGTGCGGCTGGCGGCCAAGGCGGACACCCTGCCGGGGGCGCGGCGGTCCATGTGGCGCGGTGGGTACGTGTTCGTGCTGGCGTTCCTGGCGATCGGAGTGGCGCCCGCGGCGTCGGCCGTCCCGGCGACCGGTCTGCTGCTGCTCGGCGTGGTGGCGTTCAGCGTGGCCGAGATGCTGACCTCGGCCGCGTCCTGGACGCTGAGCTTCGAACTCGCCGATCCTGCCGCGCACGGCCAGTACCAGGCCGTGTACTCGCTCGGCACGGGGCTGGGCGGGGTGGTCGGCCCGCCACTGGCGACCGGGGTGGCGATCGGGCTCGGGATGCTCGGATGGGTCGTGGCGGCACTGTTCTTCCTCGTTTGCAGCGCATCGGCCGCGTACCTGATCCCGTGGGCCGCCCGGCGCGCACCATCGGCGGCCACGGCCCACGCGGACACCTCCACGACAGGGAGCAGGAAGTGACCGATGGCATGCCCGGCAACGGGTTCCCGTTCCCGGTCCTCGGCAGGTCCTGGCCGGACTACCGCGACGACCCGGACCTGCTCGGCGCGGACGACGGCGTGCCGGGACGCGGCGGCTGGCGGTTCCGGCGCGCAGCGACGCACCTGCATCGCGGGATCGATCTGAAGGGGCCCGTCGGCACCGCCGTGGTGGCAGTGGAGGACGGGATGGCCGAGTTCGTCTCCGCCGCCACCGGGGCCGGTCCGGTGGGCTGGAGCACGGCCGGTCACCGCGTCCGGCTGTTCGGCGCCAGTGGAGCCGGCTACCTGTACCTGCACCTCGGGACAGACCACGCGGACGTGGACGACGCGTTCCCGGCCGGCCGCTCGCCCGGTGACCTGGTGGCGGTGTCAGCCGGCGAGGTCATCGGCTACCTGGGACGCACCGGCGGTTCGGTGGCCACCGGGCAGCAGATCCCGCTGCGGGCCGCGCACCTGCACTTCGAATACCACCCGGACGGCCTCGGCAACGGTGACGCCAATCCCGCACGCGTGCTGGAACGCAGCTTCGGGATGCCGTCGCCGCAGCCGACCGGGAGCCTGCGTGCCGCAGGTCGCCACGCCCGGCCCTGAACGGCGCTGGCACCATGGCGCCATGCGGATCCGTGCGGTTGCCGAGGACGATCGGACCTGGGTGGAGAAGGTGCTCACCGAACGGTGGGGCTCGACCACCATGGTCAGCCGGGGCGTGAGGCTGGCGGCCGACCGGTTGCCCGCCCTCGTCGCCGAGGTGGACGGCGAGCGTGCCGGGCTGCTCACCTACCACCGGAGCGGGGACGAGATCGAGATCGTCACCCTCGACGCGCTGCGCAGCGGGGCGGGGATCGGCCGTGCGCTGCTGGACGCGGTGCACGAGGAGACACGACGGCTCGGCGCCACCAGGCTCTGGCTGATCACCAGCAACGACAACGTCGAGGCGCTCCGCTTCTACCAGCGCGCCGGTTACCGGATCACCGCGGTGCACAGTGGTGCGGTCGACCGCGCGAGGGAGGTCAAACCCAGCATCCCGCTCGTCGGCGCGCACGGCATCGAGATCCACGACGAGATCGAGCTGGCACGCATGGTGGGCACCGGGGCCTGACGAGGTCAGTCGAGCACCTCCACGACACCGGCGTCCCCGTCGACCCGCAACCTGGCGCCGTCGGGGATCAGCTCGGTGGCGCCCGGCACGCCGACCACGGCGGGAATGCCGAACTCGCGTGCCACGATCGCCGCGTGCGAGAACGGCCCGCCCTGTGCGGTGACCACCGCCAGGATGATCGGCAGCGCTGTGTTGTACGCCGGTGACGTGGCCCGGCACACCAGGATGTCACCTTCCGCCAACCGGTCCATGTCGTCCAAAGTGGACACAACGCGGGCCGTGCCGACAGCGACTCCCCGGCTGGCGGGGACACCGGGCAGCCCTTCGCTCGCCCACGCTTGCTCGTCGGGTGTCACGTCGTCGGAGAGCGCCTCGGCGATCCGCCGCGCACCCGGCGGCAGCCATGCCAGCTTTGGATACTCGACCGCCTGACCGAGGAACTCCGGCGCGGACAGCACGGAGGTGGCCGACCGGTATGCCGCGTACTCCCGTGCCGGTCCAGTGTCAGCGGCCCCACCGCGGAGCAGGGTGACGAGTTCGCGGTGAGTCAGGTCGACGGCCTGCGCCCGGTCGTCGAGCACGCCCGCGGCCACCAGCCGGTCCCCGGCCGTCAGCAGCGCCCTGCGGGCGATTCCGGTCGCCCACGCGTCCCCGTACCAGGACCGCTCGTCGCGGATCCGGTAGCACGCCCGTGCCTCGGTGAGCAGCTCGTCGAACTCGGCTCGGCGGCCCGGCGTGACCAGCGCCCGCAGCTCGGCGGCCCGGTCCCCGGTGGACTCGCTCGCGCCGGACTGGCCGGACCGGAACACGTTCACCAGCAACTTCGGCAGTTCCGACGGGTAGCGGTTGCTCACGTCGTACCCGGTCGCGATGCGCAGTCCCGCCACGTCCAGGTAGTCACGGATGCGAGCGCCCACCAACGCCGGTGGCCAGCAGCCGGTCGAGCAGCTCACCGGCGTCCTGATCGGACCGCAGCAGCTCGGCGGCGTCCCGGTCGGCTGCCAGCGCCGCCAGCACCGAGGCCAGCTCGGCGCGCGCGCCGACCGACGCGGGGCTGGCGCCGCCGAGGAGATCGGTGAGCCGGTCAGTCGGGGCGCCGGTCCACTCGCGTACCCGCCGGACGTAGTCCCCGACAGCCACGTGACAGCAGTGGTTCAACGCGTGGTGCCGGTACATCGTGGTCAGCAGCACACGTCGGCACCGGTCGAGGTGACCGGCGAGCACGGTGTCGGTGGAACCGGCCGGGTCGTCCGCCTGCAACGATCGCAACGTCGCGACCTGCGCTGGTTTCCACGTGGTGTCCCAGCGGTCGATGTCGTGGCGCCAGAGCCGGTCGGCGAAGACATGCTCGGCAGCCGCGAACCGGGCCGGGACGTCGGCGGGCGTGGCCCGCAGCGCGTCGTCGATGCCCGTGGTCAGACTCGGGTCGACACCGGGCCACCGTGGCGAGGCGTAGGAAACGCCGTGCACGGAGGCGAAGTCGTAATACTCCAAAGCGCCGTAGCGGGCGGCGGACACACCGAGACCCCGGCGCAGCGTCAGGTGGTAGACGGGCCCGAGCCACCGGGTCATGGGGCTTGTCCAGTGCAGCGAGTCGCGGTACCAGGCGCCGGGTCCCGGCGCCGCGAACTCCGGCCGAGGCATGTGCGCTCCTCACTGGCGGCTCACGTCGTCACGCCGCAGCGTAGAGCCGCGGTCGGCGTGCTGGAAACCGCCCGCAATTGGATGAACAGCCGGTGGTCACGGTTAGCTGGGGCACGTCATGATCGGCCACGGCAACAGGGGTGAGCGACGTGGAAACGACGACGATCACCACCTGCCTCGCGCGGGTTGCCGGGCGGTGGCCGGACCGCGTCGCCGTACGGGACGGCGAGACCGAGTGGACCTACGCCGGACTCGCGCGGGACACCGACGCGATCGCCTCCGTGCTGGTCGCGGAGCACGGCTTGCGGCCCGGCGACCGGGTCGGGGTGGCGTTGCCGCGCTCAGCGGCCGCGGTGGTGGCGATGCTGAGCGTGCTCAAGGCGGGCGGTGTGTACCTTCCGCTCGAACCGCGACATCCCAGGCAGCGCACCGAGCTCATCCTCGCCGACGCCGAACCCGCGCTGGTGCTGGACGACGAGCGGATGGCGGGCGTGGTGGCGCGAGCCTCGGCAGCAAGCGGGTACCCGCCGCCTGAGCGTGGCCCCGGGCCGGAGTCGCCCGCGTACTTGATCTACACGTCCGGCTCCACAGGCAAACCCAAAGGCGTGCTCGTACGCCACCGTTCTGGGCCGCCACCTGATCCTGCGCCACCGGAGGTCCTCGTCGCAATCGTCGAACCGCACAGGCCTGCTCCTCGCGGCCGGCCGAGGACGCGCCGCCGCCGACGGCCCTGTTCGAGCCGTCGGCGGCGCGACCCGGTCAGCGCGGTTGGTACGTCAGGCAGTTCGCGACGTGGTCGCCGGAGCCCTGCCCGATGCGCACGCCCTGCGCGGTGCATTCCAACGACGAGTTGTGCATGCAGTCCGTCCGTGAACACGCGCCGACCTGGGCCACGACCTTGTCCAAGCCGCCCTTGGTGTTGAGCGGGACGAACGTGCCGCAGTCGGCGGCGCCGTTGTCCCCGCGGACGGTGATCGCGAAGGCGTGGCAGCCGTCGTGGTTGTAGGAGCAACCGCTCACGGTGCACTCGTGGACGGCTGGCATCGCCGGGTTTTCAAGGGTCGTCATATCCGCTCCTGCATTTCGTGGTGGGAAAGTCGCCAGCAGGACAAACGATGCCACCGCGGATACGGGCCCGCAATGTGACAAGGGTTTAGGCAAGGCTATCCTTTAGGTCGGACCAAGAAGGCGTCGCCGCTGGTCCAGCTCGAAATATAGCGAATTCACGATATGGCGGAGGATTTGCTTTCACTGGTCCAGTTTTGGATTTTCCGATTACCCGAACAAGGCGCGGCCGTGACTCGTGCCCATAAACCAACGCTTCACACGCGCGGAGGAAAAGCCGATGCGAGCCAGTCGCCGAGATCACCGCGTGGCCTGTTGCCACCTGGATGTGAGCGGTGCCCACTCGTCGAGTTGGGTGAGCATCTGCGACTCGGGACCGGCCGGCAACAGGAGCAGGCACCGGTCGATGCCGGCGTCGGCGAGCGTGTCGAGCATCCGGTCGTCCGGCGGCACGTTGAACACGGTGACCGGGATCGTGTCCCGGCCCGCGCCGGCGGCAGGGCGGCGCAGTACGGCGGCGCAGTACGGCGGCGCGATCGCTGGAACGGCTTGGGCCAGGACCAGATCGGGTCGAAGTCGACGTACCTGCCGTGGACTCGGCCTCCTTGGCGGTCCAGATCCGCCGCGTCGCCTGCACCCGTTCGGCGAACAGCGCCATCCTGGTGCGGGCGTTGGTGCCGTGGTTGGCCAGCTCCAGGCGGTTCCGGCCGGCGCCGGCACCGAAGAGGAACCGGCCATCGGACAGCCGGTCGAGGCACGCGACCTCTTTGGCCGTGATGATCGGGTCCCGTTGCGTCACCAGGCACACCCCGGTACCGAGTTGGAGAGTGCTGGTGACCGCCGCCACCGCGGACAGCGCCACGAACGGATCGTAGGTTTCCGCGTAGGGCCGCGCGGCGCTCCCGTCCGCCCGCCGGCTCTGCACAGGGATATGCGTGTGTTCCGGGAAGAACAGCGACTCGAAACCGCGTTCCTCGACCGCCCGGCCCAACGCGGGTGGCGCCATGCCGTAGGCGCCGGCGAAAGTGGTGATCCCGGCGTCCATGGCGGCGCTCAGTTGCCCTTCATCTTCCACTCGACCCACGTCATGATCGTCTTCACCTCGGTGATCCCGAGCTCGATCATCTCGATGAGCTGCTTGACGCAGATCTCGAAGGCCTTGATGGAGTTCTTCACGAAGTCGATGTAGTCCTCGACGATCGAGACCAGCTCGTCGATCAGGTCGTACCAGGTCTTCGGGTTGATGGTGACTTCCCGCATCGCCTTGACGACCTTCTTCACGACGGCCTTGAACCGCACGCCGTAGTACTCCAGCAGCCACAGGCCGTTGGTGATGATCGCCTCGTAGCTGATCGCCGCGTAGTCGAAGCCCTCCTTGTTGAGGGTGGCGATCTCCTTGTACATGGTGCAACTCATGATGACCCGGTCACGCATGTGCTGCTCGAACGCTGGAGCGCCGCCGTTCGTGCCCTCACCGCCCTGCCACTCCGGCATGAGGATGCCCATTCCGAGGTTGAGATCCGCCTCGATCGCCTCCATCGCCTTCGCGACCTGGTCCCACGCGTCGGCGTGCCTGCGCAACGCTCCCCAGTCGCCCAGCAGGACCGGCGTCCACTCGCCGATGATGTCGTACCCGGTGACCTGCTTGATCGGATCGGTGAACTCACCGACGAGCGCCTCGATGCGCTCGCACACGCCCTGCACGAGGTTCTCGTCCTTCGGCGGAGCCATCGCGACGTTCGCGCCCTGCGTGAACGGTCCCGCCACCGCGCCGCCGCCGGCCGGTGCGTCGCCGGACTCGTTCTCGCCCAGAAGATCGCCGAACCCCGACAGGGCGCCAGCGGTGGACTGGTCGGTCTTGTCGTACGCGTCCGCGGAGGCCCGCAGCCCGTCCACGGTTCCGGTCAGCAACCGCTGCTGCTTGTCGAGCATCTGCGTCCAGAGGTCGACGAGCAGCGACTCGTACCACTGGGCCGGTTCCAGCAGCCCGCTGAACCGGTCGAAGTTGCGGCCGTGCGCGTTGCTGTAGTTCGAAACCTGCGCGACACCGTGGTCGCGGTCGGCTTCGAGCTGCTGGGCGTACCCGCGCAGATACCCGCTGTTGACCCGGAAACCTGACACGTCGCTACCTGCCGTTCCGCATGCGCTGGACCTCACCGAGCCGTTCGTCGAACAAAGCCCGGATCGCTCTCGCGTCCCGGTCGGTGGTGGTGTCCGAGAACACTTCCCGCCACGACAGTTCGCCGCTCTCCAATCTGTCCAGTCCGCCGACAGTGCCGCGCGCGGGCGTTCCGTAGCCGGAAACCATCCACGACTCCGGCTGCTCGTCGTCAGCGACCTGCTGGTGAGGTGCCGGTTCTTCGGCCACACGCAGTCGCTCGGCCTCGGAGCGGCTGCGCTCCCGGAGGTCGGCCACTGCCTTGGCCATCGCCGCCTGCCGCACCGCGAACTGCGCCCTGAGGCGGTCGAGGCTGTGGCGTGCGTGATCCATGGTTGTTTTCCCCCTGGCAAAAGGTCATCGCGCCCACACCGTCGTGTGGACCTGCGACACCCTGCCGTACCGCGGTTGCTTGCCGCTGTCACCGCGGACCGCCTCATGAAAGAACCACGGCAACGGCGCGAAATGACCACTCGTGCACGGGCGAGTCCGTTGTGCACTTGTGGACGCGACCCGTCGTTCTAGTCGTTGCCGTGCTTGATGGCGTTCAGCACCGCGTCGAGGCCGAAGTCCCAGGCGTGCTCGATGTCGCCGCCCAGCCGGAACGCTCCCGCGAGCTCCATCGTGATGAACCCGGTTGCCCAGGCCACGATCGTGCGCGCGGCCGGCAGCGTGTGCCGTGGGCCGGCGACTTCGGCGACCAGGCGCAGGAGCGTGGCCGAGGAACGCTCCGATCGTGCGGTCGCGCCGGACACCGCCTGTGGCGCGTGCATGAGTGCGAAGGCGACCGGGTTGGCGTGGGCGAAACTGCGGTAGGCGGCCATCAACGCCCGCAGGTCAGCGATGGGGTCGCCGGAGCCGGCTGCGGCGTCTGTGGCCGCGGTCAGCTCGTCGGCGACGTCTTCCATGATGAGCCGGAGCAGATCGGAACGGTCGCGTACCCGCTTGTACAGCGACGGTGTCCGGACCCCGACTGTGTCGGCGACGTCGCGCATGGTCCACGCGTCCGCCCCGCGTTCTTCGAGCAGGCGCCGTCCGGCCGCCACGACGGCGGCGGTCGAGGTCTGCGCGTGCGCGGGCATTGCGGCCTCCTGTCCACAGTCGCCGCCATGGTAGTCAGCCGTTGCCCCGAAGGCTAACTGGTGTAGCCTTAACGAAGGCTAATGTACGTAGCCTTGAGGTCGGCCAGGAGGCACCACCATGAAGATCGCCGAGGGACTGCACCGGATCGGTTCCGACATCGTCAACAGCTACCTCGTCGTCGACGGCGATGGCGTGACGATCATCGACGCGGGTCTCCCGCGCTACTGGACGCTGCTGCACGACGAACTCGAGCGGATCGGATCGACCCTGGACGAGGTGCGGGCGCTGATCCTCACGCACGGGGACACCGACCACATAGGTTTCGCCGCCCGGTTGTCGCGTGAGAAGGGCATCCCGGCCTACCTGCACCCGGCCGACGCCGCCCGGGCCCGGCTGCAGGTGAAGAAGCCCACCAGCGGCTGGGGGCCGGTGAAGGCCGGGCCGGTGGCCGGATTCCTGTGGTACGCGGCCCGCAAGGGCGGGCTGCGCATCCGCCCGGCCGGCGAACTGCGCCCGATCGAGGACGGCGAGGTGCTCGACGTTCCGGGCACACCCCGGATCATCCACGTGCCCGGCCACACGCCCGGCAGCGTGGCGGTCCACGTCCCGGCGGTCGACGCGCTGTTTCTCGGCGACACCATGACGACCCGCAACGTGCTCACCGGCGCCACCGGTCCCAAGCCCGCGCCGTTCACGCTCGAACCCGGGCAGGCCCTGGCGTCCCTCGGCCGCATCGAGGAAGTCGACGCGACCTGGGTCCTGCCCGGTCACGGTCCGGCCTGGGACGGCGGCGTGACCGAGGCGGTGCGGCTCATCCGGGAGGCAGCGGACCGATAGCCGCTGCGACCCGGCCGAACGGACCTTATGGGGCCAGGCCGAGGACTGGTACACGTTGATGTCACCGTCCAGCCGCGGAGGTTCCGACATGACCGTGCGCCGTCGGCTCGTTGCGATCGCGGTGGCACTCGTGCTGTTGCCCGGTTTCTCGCCGGCGGTCGCACAGCAGCCGGGCCCGCCGAAGCTGACCTGGACCCGGTGCGGCAGCACGCCGGAGAGCCGGTTGGAGTGCGCGTCGTTGCGGGTGCCGCTGGACTACCGGCATCCACGAGGCCGGACGATCGAGCTGGCGATCTCCCGGCTGCCCGCGGCGGATCCCGCCCGGCGCAGGGGGATCCTGCTGACCAACCCCGGTGGCCCCGGCGGGTCCGGGCTGGGGTTGCCCGAACAGGTGCCGCAGTTGCTCGCCAGCCAGCCGGACGCGGTCGCCCGGTACGACATCGTCGGGATGGATCCCCGGTTCATCGGTAAGTCCACGCCCGTCAGTTGCGGTCTCGACGACAGCGAACTGGCGCTGCCGAACTGGCCCGGGCCGGGCGGTTTCGACGCGACGGTGACCAGGACACGGAACATCGTACGCAAATGCACGGACCGCGCCGCGTGGGCGATGCCGTACGCGACCACGGCGAACACCGCCCGCGACATGGACATGGTCCGTGCCGTGCTCGGTGAGCCGAAGTTGTCGTTCCTGGGCTACTCGTACGGCACTGACCTCGGCCGGGCGTATGTCGCGTTGTTCCCGCGTCAGGTGGATCGGTTCGTGCTGGACAGCAACACCAGCCCGCTGTGGACCGCCCGTGAGGCGGATCTGAAGTTCCCGCCCCATTTCGAGCGGATGTTCGGCCTGTTCGCGGCGTTCGCGGCGCGGGACGACGCACGCTACGGCTTGGGTACCGACGCGCGCACGGCCAGGGCGAGGGTGGACGGCCTGATCGCCGACGCCGAGGTCAGCCCGATCCCGTCCGGCGATGATGACCCGTTCACCGCGCCGGACATCCGGTCGATCGTGATGCGGTTGCTGTACGCGGAGAACAGGTTCGGCTGGCTCGGGCGGTTCGTGGCCACCCTGCGGGCCCGGCAGCCGCTGCCCGCTGACATCGCGTTCCTGGGTGGTCTGCGTCGCTTCACCGCTCCGCCCGGGGTGCCGAGGGACAATTTCGTCGCGGCACACCTGCTGATCAAGTGCGGTGATGAGGCGTATCCCCGGGACGTCGGGCAGTATCGGCGGGACTTCGAGTCCGGCAGCAGGCGGTACCCGTTTTTGGGTCCGGCCATGTCGGGTATCTCGCCGTGCGCGTTCTGGCCGGCAGGGCCGCGTGAGCCGATCCCGTCGGTGGCGGGCAGCGGGGCCGGAGTGCTGTTGATCAACTCGACGGGTGACCCCGCGACGCCGTACGACGGCGCGCTGGCCACCCGGCGGTTGATGCCACGGTCGCGGCTGGTCACCGTCGCGGTCAGTCACCACGCCGTGCTCGGGGAGTTCCCGAACGCGTGTGTCGAGCGGACCGCCGGTGACTATCTGGTCAGCGGGGACCTGCCGGACCGGGACGTGTGGTGCGGGACCTGAGTCACCAGGCATCCGGAGTAGCCTGCGGCGCATGGCTTTCCACCTGGCACACGGCACGGTTGTCTACCGCACCACACCCCTGCACGGATACTCCGCGATCGAGATGGTCGAACGTTTCGGCAAGGACCACTGGGAACTCACCGCGGCGTTACCGCGGGACACCGAGGAGATCACTGCCGAGTCCGCGCGGGAGACGGTGGGGGCGGCGGCCGACGAGCCCAGCCGGTTCGCAGTGCCGCCCGAGGACGCCGCGCCGGGCGGGCTGTACGCCAGAGTGGAACAGCTGGATTCGATGATCGAGGCCACAATGGCGTGGCTGCGGGTGTCCGCCGTCGGCACGGACACCGAACTGGAGTGGGCTTCGTACCAGTCGGCCGACTACGACTACGAACTCGACATGCGTGAGGCTCTGCGCGACGCCGCCTCGCTCCTCTCACAGATGGTCAGGCACCGCAACACGCTCGCGATCCGCAACGAGATACGCGACCGCAAGCGGGACGAGGAAGACTGAATCCGGGATTCTCCCCGCCCAGGTCGACGCCGACAAGCCGACGGTCCCGGCACGGTGGCTTCGCCTGACCGTCCACAGAAGACCACCTGGTACGGATCGATTTCCGGGCACGCCGTCGGCCCGCGGACATCCGTTCGCCAGGTTGTCGAGTTTGGACTCCGCAACCCAGGGTAAACGATACGTACCCCTGTGTGACAACGGATGCGGAGGAGTTCGCCATGAGCAGATCACGATCGTGGCAACGGCTGGCGTGCGGGGCGGCAGTCGTCGGTTCGCTGACTCTCGCGGTCGTTCCGGTACACGCGAGTCCCGTCGGAGGCCCTGAGGATCCCGTTGGGACGACTCACCCGGCCGCGGACACCCCGGAATCCGCGGCCTTGGTGACGGAACACTGGACACCCGGGCGTATGCGTGACGCCGTACCGATGGAAATGATCGTTCCGGCTGGGCAGAAGCTGCCGACGGCGTGGCTGGCGCCGCAGGCCGCCCAGCCGGGAGACCAGCCCGGCGGGCTGTGGACGGCCGGGGGAGAGGTCGTCAAGACAGTAGGGCGAGTGTTCTTCACCTTCGAGGGCAAACAGGCCTCGTGCAGCGGCACGGCGGTGACGAGCGCGAACAAGAGCGTGGTCGTCACCGCAGGGCACTGCGTGCGGATGAAAGGCAACTGGCACCCGGACTGGGTGTTCGTCCCCGGCTACGCCGACGGCAACGCGCCGCACGGCAAGTGGCCCGCGAAGCAGTTGCAGGCCACGCCACAGTGGACAGCGAGCGAGGAACTCGACTTCGACGTGGGCGTGGCCGTGGTCAACCAGGTGGACGGCAAGGACCTCACCGACGTGGTCGGCTCGCAGGAGATCGCGTTCAACGAGCCGCGCAACCAGCGGATGCACTCGTTCGGCTATCCCGCGAAACCGCCCTACGACGGCGCCAAACTCATCTACTGCAGCGGTGGGACGTTCACCGACATCCTGCTGACCCGCGATCACGGGATGCGGTGCAACCAGACCGGCGGCGCGAGCGGCGGCCCGTGGTTCCTCAGGTTCGACGAGGCCACCGGCAGGGGCGTGGTGAACTCCGTGAACAGCTTCAAATACGGCATCATCAGCTTCCTGATGTTCGGGACCTACTTCGGCAACGAGGCCAAGGCGCTGTTCGACGCCGCGCAGAAGGTCTGACGGCGGTCACCGAACGATCGGGTCGGTCAGCCGCCGGAAGCGCAGTGTTCGATGGCGTCGATCAGGATCGCGCACGCCTGGTCGACCACGTCGGCTGTCACGTTGAGCGGCGGCATGAGCCGGACGACGGTGTCACCGCGGCCGCCCAGTTCGACGATCAGCCCGTTCCCCAGCGCCATGGCCTGGATCGCACGAGCACTCTCGCCCGCGGCCAGTTCCACGCCCCACATGAGGCCACGTCCGCGCACCTCCCGCACGCCGGGGTGGTCGTGCAGGACGGACAACCGGTTCGCCAGCTGTTCACCCCGTCGGCGGACGTTGCCCAGCACATCGTCACGCTGGACCACGCGGATGGTGGCGGTGCCCGCCGCGAACGCCGCCTGGTTGCCGCGGAAGGTGCCCGTGTGCGCGCCGGGCGTCCACGTGTCGAGCCGCCTGTCGTAGAAGATGAGCGCGACCGGCAATCCCATTCCGCTCAACGCTTTGGACGCGACGACCACGTCCGGTTCGATGTCGTACTGCTCGTACGCGAACCAGGTGCCGGTGCGGCCGCAACCGGTCTGCACCTCGTCGACCACGAGGGGAATGTCCAGCTGCGCGGTCAGTTCACGCACGCGGTGCACGAAGTCGTGCCGTGCCGGGATGACGCCGCCCTCGCCCTGGATCATCTCCATCACCACCGCGGCGGGCCGGGGCACGCCGCCGTTGGGGTCGCGCAGCGACTTCTCCAGCAAGCCGACACAGTTGGTCTGGCAGCTGTCCGGTGAGAGCCCGACTGGGCAGTCCGAGCACGAGGAGTAGGGGAAGAAGTGCACGCCGGGCATCCCGTTGGCGATCGGTTGCTTCTGCGTGACGAGACCGGTGAGGGCCATCGCGGCGTGGGTCGAGCCGTGGAACCCGCCCTGGAAGGCCACCACGTCCCCGCGGCCGGTGGCGGTCTTGCAGAGTTTCAGCGCCGCGTCCACCGCGTTGGCCCCTGTTGGGCCGCAGAAGTGCACCTTCATCCGGTTGCGCGTGCTCACCGGCAGCATGGACAGCTGGGCGTCGGTGAACTCGCGCTTGGCCGGAGTGGGGAAGTCGAGGCCGTGGCTGAGCACCGAGAACTGCGCGACGGCCGCGTCGACCACTTCCGGGTGGTTGTGCCCGAGCGAGAGCACCCCGGCCCCGGACAGGAAGTCGATGAAGACGTTCCCGTCGACGTCCTTGATGAAGCTGCCGCTCGCCTCGGCGATCGCGATCGGCAGGTGGCGGGGGTACGCCCTCGCGTTGGACTCGCAGTGTTGCTGGTGTGCCAGGAACTCGGTGGAGCGCGGGCCTGGCAGGTCGCCGGCGACGCGGGCGACCGGTTCGGCCGTCCCGGTTCGGACGGGATTCATGGCAGCCTCCTCGGGGTGGCCAGTTCGGTGGCGGGGTTGCCGCGCCACCGCGAGCCGGGCGGCGGTTGCGAACCCTTCATCAGGAACGCGTCGGCGTCGAGCACCGCGCCCGTGCCCATGGTTACTCCATAGTGGACGAAAGCGCCCGTTCCGATCGTGCAGCCGTCGCCGATGGTCGTGTGGTCGGACTTGAAGGTCCCGTCTTCCAGCGAGTGGCACTGGATCGTGCTGCCGGCGTTGAGCACGCAGTCGTCGCCGATGCGCACCAGTGACTTCTCGGGAATGCCGCAGCCGTCGTCGAACAGCCGCCGTCCGGTCCGCACACCCAGCAGCCGCCACAGCAGGTTCTTGAACGGAGTGCCGTTGAACAGCGCCAGGTAGCGGTCCGCGCTGTTCTTCCAGAACCGCTCGTGCCGCCAGAAGACCGGGTCGTAGATCGAGCAGAACCGGGGCCGCAACCGCCGGAAACCCAGCACGGCGTGTTCGGTGACGAGCTGGAACGCGATCGAGAACAGCAGCGAGGCCAGCAGTCCCGCCGCGGCGGCGAACGCGCCCGTACTCGCGTGCGCATGTCCCGCGGCGACACCGATCAGCACGATGCCGAGCAGGTGCAGCCACCGGGTCAGCAAGTAGCAGAGGATGGTGAGCAGGTTGTGCCTGTTCTTGGCCGCCAGGCCTGTGCGCAGGGCCAGGCCGGTGCTGAGGTGGTCGAACCGGCCGTCGCGTGACACCGAACGCGGGATCTCGAACGCGGGCGAACCGAGCAGCCCGACATCCTCGCGTACCGGCCCGTCCAAGGGGACGAGGACTTTGGTCGCCAGCAGGCAGTTGCGGCCCACCCGTGCGCCCGGTGGGTAGTGGATGCTGTTGCCGAGGAAGGCTTGCGGGGCGACGGACGTGTGCCGCAGCCGGAACGAGGAACCGGAGAAGTCCGCGTTCAGCACCGACAACCCGTCGGAGACCATGGTCGCTGTGCCCACCGTGGTCAGGTACGGGGATTCGTGCCGGACCTCCATGCCGAAGTTCGATCCGGTCTGTTCGACCTTCGACAGGTCGTATCCCAGTCCGCGCAGGTAGTGCACGATGTAACTGCTGTCGCCGAACAGGTAGGTGAACGGGCGCTGGTTGGTCACTCTCGCGATCAAGCGCTGGACCGAGTACCGCACACCGTACAACGGGTACACCTTGTCCGGTTGCAGCAGCACGTTGATCAGGCGTGGCACTGTGCACACGAAAAGCAGCCCGGCCACCAGTGAACCGAAGTACAGCACCAGCGAGTTGACGATCTGGTCGTAGTAGAACTGCCGGCTCGTGAAGTCCGGTGCCGTGTCCGGGTACACCAGGTCGGCCAGCATCTCGGTGCCGGTGAGGACCACCGGTAACGACAACAGCAGCAGCATCAGCACTTGCGACCCGGCGTACAGCAGCGGCCGGACGCGACCGCGCCGGGTGGAAGCGAGCGCTTGGTAGTCGACTGTGCACTTCTCGGCGGGCGAGCCGTGCCAGGACTGACCCGCGGGCACGACCTGACCTGTGGCCAGGCAGGACGCGTGACCGAGTTGGGCGCCGTCGCCGATCGCGGTGTCGATGTCGAGAACCGAACCTTCGCCGACGAACGCGTTGCCGCCGATGACGACCCGGCCGGTCCGTATTCGCCCGGCCTCGGCGCGGTACCCGGTGAAGTAGGTGTTCTTCCGGATCACCGCGCCCGCACCGACTTCGAGCAGGTCCGTGCAGACCGGGGGATTGCGGGACAGGATCAGTGCGCCTTTGCCGATCTTCGCGCCCAGGGCCCGCAGGTGGACGGTGTACAGCGGTGAGCCGGGCAAGACCGCCAGCGGACTGGACCTGGCCAGGGTCCTGACCGTCCAGAAACGCAGATACGCCAAGCTCCACAACGGGATCTCGCCAGGTCGCCAGCGTCCGACGAGGATCCACTTCGCGGCGACGGGCAGGACGGACAAGGCGACGAACATGCTTGCCGCTGCCACGACCGAGCGCAAGTAGCTGTCGACGAGATCGGGAGCGGTGTGGATCCAGGTGAGTCCGATGTCGACGGCCAGTCCCCAGCCGCAGAGGTAGGCGACGAAAACCACCGCCTGGTACAGTCCGCACAGCAGGTACGCGGGTGTGGATGCCCGGCGAGGTGGGGCAGGCCGCGTTGTGGCGACGGCAGGCATCGTCCGGGGGAGCGCCGCGGCCAGGGCACGGACCGTGGGATGGGAGTACACCTCCCGCATCGACACCGGTGCGAGGGTGGTGCTTTCCCGTAATCGCGCGCAGAACCCTGCCAGCAGCAACGAGTCCGCGCCGTACTCGTCGAAGAAGTGCCCGGTCACCGAGACCCGGTCCAGGCCGAGGGTGTCGGCGAAGGCCTCGGCCAGCACCCGCTCGGTGCCGGTGGCCGGTGGCACGTGATCCGGCTCCCCGGCGGCACCGCGCGGTCCGGTCGGCGCGGGCAGATTCTTGTGGTCCGCCTTGCCGTTCGGCGTCATCGGAATGGACTCGAGCCGCTCCAGGTACGCGGGAACCATGTAGGCGGGCAGGCGCTCCCGCAGTTCGCGGCGCAGGTCCTGCGGGTCCACGGCCGGGGTGTCGCGGCGCAGGCTGTAGTAGGCGACCAGCTCGGTCCTGCCCGGCTGCGGCTCGCACGTGCCCGCCACTGCCTGGGCGATGCCGGGGACCCGCAGCAGGACCGACTCGATCTCGGCGAGTTCGATCCGGTACCCCCTGACCTTGACCTGGGTGTCGATCCGGCCGTGGTACTCGATCTGGCCTTCTGGCGTGATCCGGCCGAGGTCTCCGGTGCGGTAGATGCGGCCGGACGGGTTGTCCCCGATCCCCAGGAAGTCCGGCACGAACGCGCGTTCGGTCAGATCGGGGCGGTTGAGGTACCCGGCGGCCAGCCCGATCCCCGCGATGCCGATCTCACCGAGGTCACCGGCAGCCAGCGCCCTCGGCTCGGCGGGATCGAGCACGACCACGGAATAGGTCGGCAACGGGACGCCGATCGTCACCGGCCGGCCCGGCCGCAGCTCCGCCCACGTCGCGGTGACCGTGGCCTCGGTGGGGCCGTAGACGTTGAGCAGCCTGCGGCCGGGACGGTGCCACCTGCTGATCACGTCCGGCGGGCACGCCTCCCCGGACACCAGCAGGAACCGCAGGTCGGGAAGGTCGTCGTCCAGAGTGGCCAACAGGGTCGGCACGCAGCACAGGGCCGTGATCCTGTTGTCCCGCAGGAACTCGTGCAGGTCGCGGCCGACGAGGCCGGCACCGGCCGGTTTCGGTACGAGCGTGGCACCGGACAGCAGCGGAACCCAGATCTCCTCCACCGAGAAATCGAAGGCGATCGTCAAACCCTGGTAGACGCGGTCACCGGGGACGATGCCGTAGACCTCGACGGCGACGCGCACGAAGTTGCAGATGCTGGAGTGGTCGACCGCGACGCCTTTGGGGCGTCCGGTGGAACCGGAGGTGTAGATGATGTAGCACAGCTCGTCCACGGGAGTGCGTTTCTCCGTCGCGGTCAACCGCCCACCGGGCTGTGCGGCGATGGCCGCCTCGTCTTCGTCGGCGTAGACCACGTCGACGCCGAGCGACTCGAATCTGTCCCGCAAACCGCGCAATGACACCACGAGCCGCATTCCGGCGTCCCGCGCGATGTAGTCGAGCCGGTCGTCCGGGAACGCGGGATCCAGCGGCACGTAGACCGCGTTGATCTTGAGCACGGCCAGCATCGCGGCGTAGGCGTGCGTTGGCCGGTCGAACAGCAGGCCGATCCGGTCGCCGGGCAGGACACCGCGGGCGAGCAGGTGGCGGGCGAGCCGGTTGGCCTGTTCGTCGAGATCGCCGAAGGTCAGGCGAACGGCCCCGGTGTCGACGGCGAACCGCTCACCGAGGCCGTTCGCGCGAACCCGGTCGCAGTGCTGTTCGAAGAGGTGCTCGAGCCGTTCGCCACGCGTCCATCTGATCCGCTGGTCGAACCCGCCGCAGGTCAGGACGCGGCTGTCGGCGTCGAGCAGCCCAGCTGGGCTTTGCCGGGCCGTCACAGCCGGGCTCCGGGCGTGTCCAAACCGAACGTGCGGTGCAGCGCCCGCACAGCGTCGTCAACGCGATCCGCGGGTACCACGGCGGTGAGCCGGGACGGCGAGGTGATGATTGCGGGCACGCCGACATCCAGCGCGCCCATGACGTGGAGCAGCTCGGCCAGGCAGGTCGGTTCGTCGAGCAGGGCGGTGCCGATCACGGACACCGAACCGAGGTCGTCCTGCACTGTCCACTGTGCACCCAGGTGGCGGGCGACGCCGGGCAGCAGGTCGGTGAGTGGTGCGGTGCCGCGTACTGTGAAACACAGATCGCCGGCGACCGGCGAAGTCAGCGTGTCCAGGCGCAACCCGTGACTGACCAGTCCCGCGAGGGCGCGCAGTGTTTCTCCCGGCGGCAGCATGGAGCCGGTGAGCCGCACAAGCCGGATGCCTGTCTCGTGGGCGAT
Source organism: Kibdelosporangium phytohabitans (assembly GCF_001302585.1). GTDB lineage: Bacteria > Actinomycetota > Actinomycetes > Mycobacteriales > Pseudonocardiaceae > Kibdelosporangium > Kibdelosporangium phytohabitans. The sequence goes on from NZ_CP012752.1 coordinate 5,906,285, forward strand.
GCCGTACACCTCGTGGCCTTGTTCCATCGGGTCGCCGTCGTCGAGGTGGGTGGCCGGTCCGGGACGTGCCGAGTGCAGAACCCGCACAGGCACACCTTTTCGTTCCGCCAGCCGCACCGAACGCGGATGCAGCACTCGCGCGCCGTAGTACGAGAGCTCAGCCATGGTCTGGTAGGGAATCGCCGGTATCGGCCGTGCACTCGGCTCGACTCGCGGGTCCGCCGTGCGCACACCGTCGACATCGGTGCATATCTCGCACGCGTGGCTGGCCAGCGCGGCTGCGAGGGCGACGGCCGTGGTGTCGGAGCCTCCCCGGCCGAGCGTGCGGACCTCGCCGCGTTCGTCCCGCCCCTGGAAACCCGCGATCACGACGACCTGGCCGCCGCGGAGCAGCTCGGTGATCCGCGACGGGTCGATCCGGACGATCACCCCGGCTCCGGGTGGCCCGGCCACCGTGATCCCGGCCTGGTCACCGCTCAGTGAGACGGCGTCGACGCCGTGTTCCGCCACCGCGAGAGCCAATGCGGCGGCCGACACCTGTTCACCGGTCGCCATCATCTGGTCGAGTTCGCGGCCTCGGGGCCGCTCGGCGAACTGCCCGGCCAGCGCGACCAGACGGTCAGTGGTGTCGCCCATTGCCGAAACGACCACCACGACGCGTTTTCCGCCGCGGGCGAGCGTCGCCAGATCCTCGGCCACGCCACGGACGAGTTCGGGCCTGGCCAGCGACGACCCGCCGTACTTCCGCACCACGAGTTGGTCGTGCGGTTCCGCGGCGCCGGACGCCGGCTGGCCACCGGACAAGCCGACAGCGGCGCCGCCGAATGATTCGTTCACCTCTCAACCCCTCGGTAGTCGGTGAGCGGTACGCGGACACGATCGTTGTTTCGTGGAATTCACAAGACGATCCTCGGCATTGTCCGCGCCGTGGATCAGCGAGGCGATCGCACCGCTCGTCTGGCAGTGGTGGAAAAATTGTCGCGCCTGCGAGTGTGCCGTCGGGTTTGCGACCCGTCGGCTCGGCCGCGTTCACGAGATCGTATTCGCGATGATCGGCGACTGTGGCTGACGAGTACCGAAAGTAATGTGCCGGTCCGTTGGCTGGTACCTCCGTCTGTGGTAATTAACGGAGAACATAACCGATTCTTATGGAGTCAACTTCTGTGGAATCCCGCGTTTAAGCGGGATTTCCGTATTTGGCGCCGTGTTAATCGTCGTTAACCAGGCGATATGTCAGCGCTGGTCACGAGGTCACGCGGCGCCCGGCAATCGGTAACGACGTGTCGATCTCCAGCTTGATCGAATCGGTAACCCGAAAGGTTGACAACACTTTTCGGTCGGCCAGAAGCTTGCTGGAGCGCGGCAATGTGAAACATGGTTTCTGTTATGGAATGCCGTGTTTCGGCGTATGTGCGGGAACCGGTAACCGTCAGTTCCAGAGGATCGCGTTGTCCAGCGCGGTTCCGTTACCGCGCACCACGTCCAGCGCCAGAACGGTCGCGATCACCAGTACGCGCAGGGGCCCTGAGGCATTCGGGTGCACATGCAGAACAATGCGGCCCACCCGGCGGCCGGCGCGCCGAGCGATGACGCGGTGCTCCATCGTGGCCACCTCGGTGCCGTCCGCTGCCGTGAACCGGCCCGACGGGAAGTCGAAGGCCCCGATCGTCGCGCCCGTGCGGTCCGTGATCGGGTAGCTCTTGCGGTCGTCCCGCTCGATCGAACCCAGTTCGTGCCCGTCCATACCGCTGACGCGGATCCGCGGACGCAGCACGGAGATGCCTTTGTCGACGGTCAGCAGCGTGACGCCGTCCGGTCGGTTCACGGTGAGCTTGAACGGCGTGTTGCCTGACAGGTGTGTCAGCCGCACGGGCCGGGCGAGCCGAGATGTGCTCCGCTCGCCGACCGTGGCCAGGTGTCCGTCGCGCTTGTCGTAGACATCGGCGTGGTACCGGGTCCGCAGGAGGATCTTCCCTGCGGACCACGGCTGTTCGACGACGAGGGTGTGCGCGGCCAGAAGATCCACGGGCGGGAGTGTAGTGGAGACGTGCTCCGCCGGGACCGCGAATGCCCAAGTCCGATGAGGGCGGTCGGCGGCACCGCGGCAGGGGTGGGCTATGCCTGGTACGGCACGAGTGTGGCGTTGACCGCTTCCCACGCCGCACGCAGGGCGGCCAGGTCGGCGGGCCGTTTCGCCGCCAGGTTGGCCTGTTCGCGGACGTCGGTGGCCACGTCGAAGAGGCGGTCGGCGCCGTCGGGGAGCCGCACGTACTTCAGGTCGCCGCGGCGAAGTGCCCGCTGGCCCCTCATCCGCCAGAACAGGTCACGGTGCGGGAAGGCGGCACCGCGCAGCAGGTGCGGGGCGAGACTGGTGCCGTCGAGCGGGTACTTCTGATCCGGTTTGGCACCGGCGATGTCGAGGAACGTCGCCGTCCAATCCACAGTGGACACCGGCCCGTCGTGGACCTGGCGCGGCCTGAGCCGGTCCGGCCAGCTCAGGATCGTCGGCACGCGGATGCCGCCTTCGGACACCTGCCCCTTGCCGCCGGAGAACGGCCATGTGTTGGAGAACCGTTCACCACCGTTGTCGCTGGCGAAGAACACCACCGTGTCACGCAGCCGTCCGGCGCGGCGCAGCGCGTCGACCACCTGCCCGATCGACTTGTCCAGATCCTCGACCATCTCCCGGTACTTGGCCAGCGATCCGCCGTCGTTGTGGAACAGCACACCGCCCTCGCCGGCTTTCAGCCGGTTGCTGAGTTCGTCGCTGACGCGGCGGTCCCCGGGGCCTTCCCACGGCCAGTGGGGCGTGGTGAAGTTCAGGTTGAGCAGCCACGGGCGGGGGTGCCGCCTGCCGATGAACTCGGTCGCGCGTTCGGTGATGATCCGGGTGTAGTAGCGCAGGTCGTGGTACTCGACCTCGTTCTCGAAGAGGTCGTAGTCGCCGTTGTGGTTGAGCTTGGAGAAGTAGTCGAGGCCGCCGCTGAAGTTGCCGAAGAACTCGTCCCAGCCCAGTCTGGTCGGGCTGAACCACGGCAGGTAACCGCAGTGCCACTTGCCGATCAGCGCGGTGCGGTACCCCACACCCCTGAGCAGCGAGCCCAGCGTCGGGTGGCCGATGGGGATGCCGTCGATCTCGTTCGGCGCGCTGATCGGTTCCTTCAGGCCACCGGGCAACCGGCCGGGGTGACGGCCCGTGTAGAGCCCGAACCGGGTCGGCGAGCACACCGCGGAAGCCGAGTACGACTGTGTGAACCGCACACCGGACGCGGCCAACCGGTCCAGGTTCGGTGTCCTGATCTCCGGCGCGCCGAAGCTGGACAGATCGGCCCACCCGAGGTCGTCGGCCAGGATCACGAGCAGGTTCGGCCGTCCGCCGGTACCACCCGCGTCGCGCTGCGCCTCGAACGGCTGCTCGGTGTCGGCGTTGGCGGGCACCCAGCCCGGCGCGACCACTCCGACACCCGCCGCGCCCGCCAGCGCAGCTAATCGACGCCTGCTGAAACCTTGCTGTCCCAACGCTGTCACACCTCACTCCGAGCTGATCCCGCTGACGGGCGCCGAGGCTAATGCCGGACGGGGGACCGCGAACACCTGTCGCACCATGTGATCAGCTCTTGACAACCACCCGAGTTCACGTGTTGCCGGAGGACCGGGTTGCATCCGGTACCCCGGTACAGGCTTACCGTGGGGCTATGAGCACCGGAGAGTCAGACTTGGCCGCCACTTCGGTCGCCGGGGCGGCATCGTGGGTGCCGGAGGCGTGCACGTTGCCGACAGCCGAGCAGCCGCTGCGAGAGGCGGAGTTCGACGACCTGTTCGCTGCGGCCGTGCGCGGGATCGAGCGGCCCGAGCCGTCGCTGCTGCGGCTGGAGCTGGCGCCGACCGCAGACGTGGCGGAGACAGTGGCTGGGCTGGTGGTGCGGGAGACTGCGTGTTGCTCGTTCTTCCAATTCACCCTGACGGCAACCGCAGGCAGGCTCGCGCTGGAGGTGGCCTCGGCGCCCGTCGAGGTACTGACGGCTCTTGCCGCACGTGCTGTGTCTCAGTCTGCCGGGACAGCGTCGTGACTGGGTTGCGCAGTGGGGCGGTGGCGGACGCGGCAGGGGTGAACCTGCAGACACTGCGCTACTACGAACGGCGTGGTCTGCTGGCTGAGCCCGAGCGGACGTTGGGTGGGCACCGCGTGTACCCGCCGGAGGCGGTGACCGTGGTGCGTGTCATCAAGGCCGCGCAGAGCCTGGGATTCACTTTGGACGAAGTGGCCGGACTGCTGGAGCTCGGCCGTCACCGGCACGGTACCGCACGTCCGGCAGCGGGACTGGCGGCGAAGCTGGCCGAGGTCGAGGCCGAACTCGCGGGTCTCGCCGTCATCCGCGACACGCTGCGCGCGGCACTGGCAGCGGGGTGCGACGACCTGATCGCGTGCGCCGGAGTCCCCGGCTGCCCGTTGCCTTTCACGGCCGTCACGGATGCGTCGAGGTGATCCCGTACGGTCCTCGAACCTGAAGCTAGTCCAGAAGTTCGGCGACCAGGCTGCGCACGCGGCGGTCGATGTCGTCGCGGATCGGGCGGACGGCGTCGACGCCCTTGCCCGCCGGGTCGTCGAGTCGCCAGTCGAGGTAGCGCTTGCCCGGGAACACGGGACAGGTGTCGCCGCATCCCATGGTGATGACCACATCGGACGCTTGCACGTCGCCAGTGGTCAGTTTGGACGGCACCTCGGTGGTGATGTCCAGGCCCCACTCGGCCAGTGCCTCGACGGCGGCGGGATTGACCCTGTCCGCCGGTTCGGAGCCGGCGGAGCGGACGGCGATGCGCCCGAGCCCGTGGTGCTGCAACAGCGCTGCGGCCATCTGGGATCTGCCGGCGTTGTGCACGCAGACGAACAGGACTTCCGGGATCTCGGCCATGAGCTGCTCCTTCGTTGATGCTGGGTCGGCCGTGGCCGATTCCGGCTGAGTGCTCAGCAGCAATGCCGACCCCGCCGGGCTTCGAGACCTTCCTGCACGGCGACAGCGGCGATGACGAGAGCGACGAGCGGATCGGCCCACGACCAGCCGAACAGCGAGTTGAGCAGCAGGCCGGCCAGCAGCACGCCGGACAGGTAGGTGCACAGCGAGGTCTGTTTGGCATCGGCGACGGCGCTGGCCGAGCCGAGTTCGCGTCCGGCTCGTCGTTGCGCGGCCGACAGGAACGGCATCACGAGCAACGACACCGCTGCCAGCACGATGCCGACCGTCGAGTGGTCGGCATCCTCGGCACCCAGCAGGGAGCGCACCGACTCGACCGTGACGTACGCGGCGAGCGCGAAGAACGACACCGCGATCACCTTCAGTGCTGTCCGTTCGCGCTGCTCGGGATCGGCACCGGAGAGCTGCCATGCCACCGCGGTCGCCGAGGCGACTTCGATGACCGAGTCCAGGCCGAAGCCGATCAGCGCGGTGGACGAGGCGATGGACCCGGCAGTGATCGCGACGATCGCCTCGACCACGTTGTAGGTGATGGTCGCGGCGACGAGTAGCCGCACCCGGCGGGTGAGCACTGAGCGTCGTTGCGGGTCCAGCATCGTCCTGGCGGGTGCACAACACCCGTCGTGCGTCAGCGACAGGTCGATGCGGCCAGGATCGGCGCTCATCGTGCCGGCTCCGCCGCGGTCACGTGGTCGTTGAGGCAAGGCTCGGTGGTGTCGACGGCGAGTACCACCTTGACCAACTCGCGCAGCGCGCGTGCGAGGTGGGCGTCCGCCAGCGCGTAACGGACCTGGCGGCCCTCGTAGGTGGCCACGACCAGGCCGCATCCGCGCAGGCAGGACAGGTGGTTGGACACGTTGGAGCGGGTCAGCGTCAAGTGGTCGGCGAGCTGCGCCGGGTAGCTGACGCCGTCGAGCAGCGCGACGAGGATGCGGCAGCGGGTGGGGTCGGCCAGTGCTTTGCCCAGCCGGGCCAGGGCATCCCCGCGGGTCTCACACTTCAGCACACAGCAAACAGTACAGCGGGTGCTGTACTAAGGCCAGATCACTCCGCTGGGTGGGTTCGGGAGTCGCCACGCCACCGGTTGACGGCCCGCTCGAACGTCGTCCGGTCGAAGTCGCGTTCACCCGCCCAGGCGACGATGCCGTCCGGCCGTACGAGCACGGCACCCAGCCCGAGGTCGTCCTTTGCCGTACCGGCCACGTAACGCAGCCGGTGGTCCCGGCCCGCTGCCGAATCGCGCAGGGTTGCGGCTGCGGTGAAGTCGAGCACGACACTGCGGCCGTCCCGCATCAGATCACCGAGGCGAGTGCTGTCGGTCAGCTGGAAGTCCGGGGCGTCACGGCCGGTCAGCGGATGCTCGCCGCCGAGGTCGTACCGCAGCGACGCGCCGGAGAACTTCTCGTACACGTAGGTTGCGCCGTCCCTGGTGCCGAGCAGGTCGCGGATCACGTCCTGCACCGCTTGGCCGTGCGCGTCCGGCCGCATGGCGGCTGTCTGGGCACGAGTCCAGTCGAGCACCCGGGCGCCGGCCGGATGGCGTTCACGGGTGTAGGTGTCGAGCAGCCCTTCGGGCGCCTGCCCACGCACGACCGCCGCGAGCTTCCACCCCAGGTTCATGGCGTCGCCGAGGCCGGTGTTGAGGCCCTGCCCGCCCAGCGGGGAACGGATGTGCGCGGCGTCGACAGGGAGCGGCACACGGCCCCGCCGGTACGTCGTCACCTGCATCGCCCGGTCGGTGAAGGTCGAGACGAGCCGGACGCCGGTCAGCGTGACGTCCGTGCCGGACACGCGGCGCAGCACGGCCTGGAGGTGTTGCTGGCTGGGCGGCTGCGTACGGTCGAAAGCGCCGTCGAAGTCCATCATGGCGACGTGTCCCGCGACGGGCATCTGGATGTACATGCCGGTCGGCGTCAGGTTGAAGCCGGGATCGAGCTGCTCGGGATCGGCGATGCCGACGAGCATGGTGTGGCCGGTGAACTGCGGCTCGGTGCCGGCGAAGTCGAAGCCCGCCAGCCCGCGCACGGCACTGCGGCCGCCGTCGCAGCCAACGGCCCAGCGCGCCGCGAACTCCTGTTCACCGGCACGGACGATCACGCCGTCCTCGTCCTGCTCGACGGCGGAGACCGCGACTCCGCCGCGGATCTCCACGCCGAGTTCGGCCGCTCGTGCGGACAGCACCGACTCGACCGCTTCGAGGCTGGTCATCACGCCTTGCAGCACCGGGCTGGGCAGCCGGTACGGCAGCGCGCCGACGTCGACTCTCGCCGGGTCGACCGCCATACCGGCGAAGTGGCCCACAGCACGGGGGCCGGACGGCGGTTCCCAGACGTTGCCGTCGTGCTCGGTGCGGCGTCCCGCCTGCGCGGCGCTCACGACCGCACCGATCTGCAAGTGCTCGCGCTGAGCAGCCGGAGCCGGGCCGCGCTCGGTGACGAGCGTTTCGCCGAGGCGTACGAGAGTGGCTGGCAGCTCACCGCTTCGCAGGCCCTGGCCCGGACCGATCCGGCACGGCTGGGCCGCACTGTCGGCGAGCCGCCGGGCTGAGCGGTGACGTGGACGACGGCGGCCCGTTCCTGTCCCTCAGAGTGGAAGGGTCACCCGGCGGCACCACCGCACCCAACTGCGTGACCAGTCAAGGGGATTCCAGCTCTTCTGGTCGAGAGCGTCCACGTGGAACGCGGAACTCCGCGCTGTTCTCCGAATCTGTTGCGACCAAAGCGGATGAGCGTTCCTCCGCCGATGCGGGAGTCCATGCTATGCGAGGTTGCGCGGAACGCCGCCCGAACCAGCTTTCGCGACCCGTGCGGGGCCGGAATTGCTCCGTTGCGGTTGTTTGGGCGAGGCGTGTCCGGCCCAACCTCACGCAAGGTGATGTTTAGAATCTGACTTGGACGAAATGACAGCCTCTGTCGCCTTAAAACGCACCCGCTGGAGTGTGAGTCCTCCCGCGCCGTGGTTACGTTCGAGCAGATCGCCGGATTCGTGACCCGCTGGCCGTTGATCCACGCCACGGCGGTCGCCCGGACCATTCCCGGGCATCGCGTTCTGCCCGGAATCGCTTTGAGGGAACGGTGATCGGATGACGACGGGCCGGTTCGGCGGACAGCGGCGGCACATGCTGGTCGCCGGTTCCGATCCGAAGTGGACGCCTCGCTCACCGTGGTGTCCCGCAAGGCGAACGGACTCTGCGTCGGACCGAAGGGAACAACCTGGATGGACGAGGATTCGGCTGTCGAGCGGCAGACCCCGGTGGCGATCATCGGAACGGCGTGCCGGGCTCCTGGTGGCGTCACCTCGGCCCAAGAGCTGTGGCAGCTGCTGCTGGACCGGCGGGATGTCGTGCGCGGCAGCGACCCCGGCAGGCGGTGGTCCGACCGTGAGCGCGTGGTGCCGGCCGACCTCGTGAACGCCGATTGCCTGCGCAGCGGCTCCTTCCTCGACGACATCGACTTGTTCGATCCGGGTTTCTTCGGTGTGCCCGCCCGGGCTGCGGCGAGTGTCGACCCGCAGCACCGGCTGTTGCTGGAGACCGCGTGGGAGGCGCTGGAAGACGCGGGGGTGCCGCCGCGGTCACTGGCGGGGTCGCGGACCGGCGTGTTCGTCGGCATTTCGGGGGCCGACTACGCCAAGCGGTTCAAGCTGGCGGACTTCAACGCCCACCACGGCATCTCGGCGGCCGCGTCCGGTGCGCCGGGCCGGATCTCCTACGTCCTCGACGTCAACGGGCCGTCGCTGGCCGTGGACGGTTCCTGCGCCTCGTCGCTGGTGGCTGTGCACCTGGCGTGCCGTTCGCTCCACAATGGAGAGTCCGACCTCGCGTTGGCCGGCGGCGTCACAGTGCAGCTGGAATGGGGTGGTCTCATCGGTTTCGCCCGCGCGGGGGCGTTGTCCGCGCGTGGGCGGTGTGCCGCCTTCGACGAGAGCGCGGACGGTTTCGTGCGCGGTGAGGGCTGCGGGATCGTGGCGTTGAAGCGGTTGACCGACGCGCAGCGCGACGGTGATCCCGTGCTGGCGGTGATCACCGGAACAGCCATCAACCACGCGGGCCGGGTGCAGGGCATCACACAGCCGTCCCGCGGTGCCCAGCACGCGGTCATCAGGTCGGCCATGCGCGCTGCGGGCGTCACCCCGGACGACATCGGCTACGTGGAGGCGCACGGCACCGGCACGCCGGTGGGGGACCCGATCGAGTTCGCCGCGCTGACCGACGCGTACGGCAAGTCCGGCGGTCCGTGCGCGCTGGGCTCGCTCAAGACCAACATCGGCCACCCGGAAAGCGCGGCCGGTGTGCTCGGGCTGATCAAGGCCGCGCTGGCGGTGCAGCGGGGCACCATCCCGGCGAACCTGCATTTCACCCGGTGGAGTCCCGGCATCGACACGGACCGGACCCGGTTCGTCGTACCCACCGCCACCACGGATTGGGGCTCCGCGGGCCGTCCTCGCCGGGCAGGCGTGTCCGCGTTCGGCTACATGGGGGCGAACGCGCACGCGATCGTCGAACAGGCGCCGCCCACGCTGGTGCCGTCCCAGCGCCCGTCGGCGGACAGCGACCAGGCGATGGTGTTCCCGTTGTCGGCCGCGTCGACCGGCGGACTGGCCGCCACGGCGCGCCGCCTGGCTGATCACGTGCAGGGCACGGCTGACCCGGTGGCCGACGTGGCGCACACCCTAGCCGCGCACCGCAGCCACCTGTCCACCCGAGCCTGTGCCGTGGCCTCCGACCGTGCTGGGCTGGTGAGCGCGTTGCGTTCGGTGGCCGACGGAGAGGACCGCCCGGATGTGGTGACCGGGCCGACGACTGATCCCGGCATGCCGGTGTGGGTGTTCTCCGGGCACGGCTCGCAATGGCCCAGCATGGGACGCGGCCTCCTGGACCAGGACCCGGCGTTCACTCGCATGATCGACCGGCTCGACGCCGTCGCGGCTCCCGCGGGCGTGCCCGTGCGGCGGTTGTTGGCCTCCGGCGAGCACCTGGAGCGGATGGACGTGGTCCAGCCGGTGGTCTTCGCGGTGCAGACGGCGCTCGCGAAGATGTGGCGGACCTGGGGCCTGCGCCCCGCCGCCGTGGTGGGACATTCGATGGGTGAGGCCGCTGCCGCTGTCGCGGCGTGCATGCTGACGCCCGAGGACGGCATGCGGATCACGCTGGCACGTTCGTCTCTGCTGCAACGGGTCGCGGGCGGCTGCATGGCCGTCGTGGCGCTCCCGGTCGAGCAGGTCGACGCCGAGATCGCCGACATCGAGGGCGTGTCCGTCGCCGTGGTGACAGCACCGGCGTCCACGGTCGTCGCGGGCGACGGCCCAGCCGTGTCGGGACTGCTGCGTCGCTGGCAGGACCGCGGTGTGTTCTGCAAGCAGATCAACGTGCTGGTCGCCGCGCACTCGCCCCAGGTCGATCCGATCCTGGCGGAGATCGCCGACAGGACGTCGTGGCTGTCGGCAGCACCGGCGACGGCGCCGTTCTACTCCACCGCTGTGGATCCGCGCGAGACCGTGACCTTCGACAGCGCGTACTGGGCCCGGAACCTCCGCGCGCCGGTGCGCTTCGACCTGGCGTGCCGGGCGTTGATCGAGGACGGGCACCGCGTGTTCCTGGAACTGTCGCCGCACCCGTTGCTGACGCAGGCCGTGGCAGAGACCGCGTCGGTGATGGGAGTGCCGGTGGTGACCACCGGCTCGCTGAGCCGGGACCGGGACGGGCGTGCGGCGGTGTGCCAGGCGGCTGCGGCGCTGCACGTGGCCGGCGTGCCTCTGGATCTCGTCGCCGTCAACGGCGGCGGATCGAGGATCTCGTTGCCGCCCACGGCCTTCGACCGCTCCAGCCACTGGCGGGAACCCGGGCGCGGATCGCGGGACTCGACGGCGCACATGTGGCTGGGCGAGCGGTTGGCCGTGCCGGATCCCGAAGCCGAGGACGGCACCCGGCACGTGTGGAGCGCCGACCTGGGCACCGATCGCGTCGAGTGGCTGGTGCAGCACACCTTGCGCGGCACCCCGCTGGTGCCCGGTGCCGCCCACGTCGAGTTGATCGTCGCCGCCTCCGCCGCGGTGCTGGAATGCGCGTTGGACGAGATCCGCCTGACCGGTGTGCGGTTCGAACGGATGTTGCCGCTGGCCGCCTCAGTGCCCGTGCAGGTCTCGGCCACGTGGAGCGGTGGCCGGCTGGCGGTCGAGGTGCTGCAGCACACCGGCAGCGGATGGGACCGGGCGGCGGCAGCGGCAGCCGCCCGGTTCGAAGGACCGGTCGACCTCAATCCGGCGCTGCGCCCGCCGGCGCACCCGGCGGCGCCTGACGAGTTGTACGCGTCCTTCCGCCGGGTCGGGCTGGACACGGGCGCGGCCTTCCACTCGATCACCGCCACCACCGACGACGGGATCACCCGGGTCGAGGTGCCCGCCGACGCGGAGATCCGGACCAGCGCCCCGCACGTGCACCCCGTGCTGTTCGACGGATGGGTGTTGTCGATCGCGGCATGTCTGGTCCGCGGCGGCGATCTCGACGACAGCGACGAGCCGTGGTTGCCCACCGGGGTCGGCGAGGTGGTGCTGCCCGCGCAGCCCGACCGCGTCACGTGGGTCCGTTCCGAAGCGCGGCGCGAAGGGTCCACCGTGACTGGGCGCGCAGCCCTCTACGACGAGGCTGGGAGGTGGATCGGCGCGCTCGAGGACGTCACGCTCATCCGCAACACCCGAGCCGCGAACGTCAACGCACGACTGGACTCCAGGTTGTTCGAGATCTCCTGGCGGCAGCTTGCCTTGCCGGAACAGCCAGCCGCGGGCCCAGTCGGTGAGTGGGTGGTGGTCAGGGAACCAGGCGACCACGACGGCGTCGCCGACCGCGTGGCGTCGGCGCTCGTCGAAGCCGGTACGCGGGCCACTGTCCATGTTGACCTGTCGACTGTGGCGGAACGACCAGCCGCGGTCGTGTGGTGCGCGACGGGCGACCTCGACGACTTGGACCGGGTCACGACAGTGACCGCGCTCCTGCGCTCCCACGGCCAATCGGCCCGGATGTGGCTGGTCAGCCGGAACGCGCGGCCTGTGCTCGACGGCGACAAGACCGACGCCGGGGTGTGCGCGCTGCGCGGACTGCTGCGCGTGGCCTCCATCGAACAACCCGAGTCGGCGATGACCTGGATCGACGGCGACACCGGCACACCAGAGGACCTGGCCGACATCGTCGCTGAACTGACAGCGGGTACCGCCGAAACGGAAGTGGCGTGGCGGGCGGGCCAGCGCTACGTGGCCAGGATGACGCGCGCGCCGCTGGCGGCCCGGCCGCCGCGGACGGCCCGCGAGATCGACGTGGTCGCCGGCGAGGACGAATTCGTCCTGCACCCGCACCCCGACGGTGGGCTCGACCAGTTGCGGCTGGTGGCGACCGATCAGCCGCCGCCCGTGCCGGGACCCGGCCAGGTGTTGCTGCGGCCGGAAGCGTGCACGGTGCACTTCCGCGAGGTCCTGATCGCACTGGGCATCTACCCGACCGGCGACGGGACACTGCCCGCGCTCGGCTCGGACGCCGCCGGGGTGGTCGTGGCGGTCGGTGACGGCGTCGACGACCTGCGGCCCGGCGACCGGGTCACCAGCGTGACCACGGACGGCAGCGGATCGATGGCCGCCCATTGCCTGGCCCGAGCCGATCTGACCGCACGCATCCCGGACGGCTTCACCGCTGCGGAGATCGTCTCGTCGGTGCTGACGTACATCACCGCCTGGCATTCGCTGCACGACCTCGCGCGGCTGCGGGCGGGGGAGACCGTGCTCGTGCACTCCGCCGCAGGAGGCACCGGACTCGCCGCGATCGAGGTCGCCCGGCTGCTCGGGGCCGAGGTGATCGGCACCGCCGGGACCGAGGCCAAGCGCCGGTACCTGCGCGAGCACGGTGTACGGCACGTGTTCGACTCGCGCAGCGTGGACTTCGCCGAACAGGTGTCGGCTGTCACCGGCGGGCGCGGTGTCGACGTCGTGCTCAACTCGTTGACGGGCCCCGCCATGCGAGCGTCGCTGGACCTGCTCGCACCGGCCGGGCGCTTCATCGAGATCGGCAAACGCGACCTGTACGACGGCGCACGCGTCGACCTGGGAAAGTTCCGGCACGGCAACACCTACACCGTCCTCGACCTGGTGCTCACCGCGAACGAGCAACCGGCCGTGTTCCGAGCGGCGATGCGGCGAGTGCTGACCGAGATCACGTCCGGCCGATTGCCCTTGCTGCCCACCACGGTCGTCTGCTTGACCGAGGCGTCGGAGGCCTTCAAGCAGCTGGCCTCCGGTGACCTCATCGGCCGCGTCGCCCTCACCTTCCCCCCGGTCGGGCAACGGGTCCGCGTGCACGCGCCCACTCCTGGACACGTGGTGCGCGAAGGGGCGGCCTACATCGTCACGGGTGGCACCCGGGGACTGGGCCTGGAGGCAGCGCGGTGGCTGGCCGAAGCCGGGGCCAGTCGTGTCGTCCTCGGTGGACGGGGTGAGCTCGCGCCGGACGCCGCCACTGTGCTCGCTGCCGTTGCGGCAGCCGGGTGCGCGGTGGAAGTCGTGCGAGGTGACGTGTCCGACCCGGACACGGCCCGGCGCCTTGTCACGGCAGCCGGTGCGGACCTGCGAGGCATCCTGCACACCGCCGTGGTGCTCGACGACGCCCCGCTGCACGCCATGAGCCCGGACAAGCTGGCCCGTGCGTGGCATCCGAAGGTCACCGGGCTGCTCAACCTCCACCACGCCGCCGAAGACGTCCCGCTGGACTGGCTCGTGGTCTTCTCGTCCCTGTCGGCCATGCTGGGCAATGCCGGGCAGGCCAACTACGCCGCGGCTGGTTCGTGGGTGGACGCCTTCGCACGGTGGCGTCACGACCAGGGATTGCCCACCCTGTCGGTGAACTGGGGCGCTTGGGGAGAAGCGGGCCGTGCGACGGACTTCACCGCGCGTGGGTTCGAGACCATCGCGACAGCGGACGGGTTCGCCGCGCTGACCGCGCTCCTGCGGCACCAACGGGTGAACGTCGGCGTGTTCGACTACCAGCCAGAGCAGCTGTTCCGGGTTTTCCCGCACGCGCTGGACAACCCACTGCTGGCAGATCTGCGGACAGGCGAAGGCATTGACCGGCGAGCGATGCCGGCCCTCAAGGTGCTCGACGAGAAGCCAGGACCGGTACGGACAGGCATGGTGCAGGACGCGGTGGTGCACACCCTCGCGGCACTGCTCGGCGCCCAGCCGTCCACAGTCACGGCACACGCGAAGTTCACCGACCTCGGACTGGACTCGCTGCTCGCCGTCGCCCTCACCCGCAAGCTCCACGTCGACCTGGACATCGCGGTGACCCCCGCGGACGTCTGGGCGCACCCGTCACCGGCCGAACTGGCCAAGCACATCGATTCCTCGCTGGGCAGCGGCGACTGTCCCGTCCGCTTCGCCGGTTGACGGCGTCTGTGCGGGAGCGGCTGGTCATGCCGTCAGCGGCCGGCCGGGATAAGGTATGCACGGAGACGGCATTGCCTGACGGCTGGTGGTGAAGGACGGGAGCGGGCGATCGTGACCCACGAGGCGGCGCCAGGACTGCGGTGGACCGTGGAGACAGGCGCTCAGTGGACGGTCGTGCACCTCGCCGGTGAGATCGACATGGCGACGCAACCCGACTTCGACGGTGCTCTCGACGAGGCCGCGGGCACCGGCTCGGCGCTGGTGATCGTCGACCTGAGTGCGATCACCTTCCTGGCCTCCATCGGATTGCGTTCCCTGGTCAGGGCCAACAGGGATGTCGAGCAGGCCGGGCGCGCGATGCGGGTGGTGGACGGATCCTCCGCTGTGACCAGGGTTATGGAGATCAGCGGGTTGGACCAGCTGTTGTCGATCTACCACACGGTCGACCACGCACGCCTCGGGTAGATCCTGATCGGCTGGTTACGGCAAACAGCGTAGGGTAAGCCTCCCTGTGAGAGCCGATGACGTCTATTGGGGGGTGACAACGGGCTGATGCCGAATGACCACAGTTTCGGGTCGATTTCCACACGCGTACACGCATGGGCGGACACGCTGCCCGAGTTCGCCGCCGAGGCGGTGTACCACGCCGACCTGACCGGTCCGCACGTGTACACCGAGTTCGTCGCTGTTGCTGACCAGGTTCGCCGGGCTCGTTGCGCGATCGAGGGCTGGTCCCAGCAACTCGGCGTGCCCGCTGTCCAGGAACAGGACATCGTGCTGGCTGTGGATGAGGCGGTCAGCAACGCCGTGGACCACGCCTACCCGGACACGGACGGCCGGCTGTGCCTGTTTGCCGCGTGCACCACGGCGGCGCGTGCCCTGCGAGTCATAGTCGCCGACAAGGGCTTGTGGCGGCCACCGCCCGTGGAACCGGGATTCCGCGGCCGGGGTTTGATGATGATGCAACGCCTGGCGGAGGTGTTCCGTCTCTCCCACGGCCCCAACGGCACCACAGTGATGATGGGCTGGTCCCTCGCCGGATGAGCCGGGCCCGTGTCCATTCGGGTCAGTCACCCTGCTCGAACCGAACTCGGCCGGGCGACGCCGGAGTCACGGAGCGGGATGCTCGATGCTGGATGTGGCGGCCGGCCACGGATTCGGCAGAATGGGCCGGTGACTGACACCGTCGAGTCCCGCGAAGGCAGCCTGCCCCCGGTGCTGGAGCAGGTCGTGGCCGGTCATCCGCACACCATCGGCGGTTTCCGGTTCCGGTTCGCCGATCAGCACTGGGAATGGTCGGACGAAGTCGCCGCGCTGCACGGCTATGAGCCGGGCGCTGTCCGTCCGAGCACCGAGTTGCTGCTGTCGCACAAGCACCCGGAAGACCGCAACGAGGTCGCTGGGACGTTGGCCGCGGCGGTTCGCGACGGTACGGCGTTCTGCAGTCGTCACCGCATCATCGATACCGCAGGCGTGGAACACAACGTGCTGGTGGTCGGTGATCGCCTGTACGACGATGCCGGTGCCACGGTCGGCGCGACCGGCTATTACATCGATCTCGACGCCGGCCTGGACGAGTACCGCCAGCGGGTGCTGGACGAGGCCGTCCCCGAACTCGTCGGGGCCCGCGCTCAGATCGAACAGGCCAAGGGCGCGTTGATGCTCGTGTACGGCATCAGTGCCGACCAGGCCTTCGGTGTGCTGCAGTGGCGGTCGCAGGAAACCAACACCAAGCTGCGGGTGCTGGCCGCGAAACTCGCTGCCGCGTTGACCAGTCTGGGTGGCGGTCCGCTGCAACAGCGCACGCAGTTCGACCACCTGCTGCTGACCATTCACCAGCATCCCGGCCCGTCGTCCGTGTAGGCGGCGTGCGCCAGCGGGCTTCCGGGTGGTTGACGCACTGGGCATCATCGGGTGGATGGGTGTGCGGATCCACTGCTCCGGCTTTGTCCTGTACTGGCTCGGCACGGAGCCGGGCGCCGACGAGATCGTCGACAAGCTGTCAACGTGGCGGGAGCATGACCCCTCCTTCGGCGGGACGTGGAAAGCCGCCGGGTGAGACTTCCCGGCACGCCCGAGGAGATCCGCGGATGGACCACCGCGGCCAGGGTGTTCATGGACGAGTTCACCGCGGCCATGGACGACGTGCTGGCCGAGGGAAAGCGGCCCCGGCGACGGCGGTGGTGGCGGCGTTCGGCGCAGCCGGGCGCGAGCTACGACGAGATCCGGCTGGCCGGGAGAAAGCGGATCGACACTGCGGTTTCGACGTACCGGCCGGTGGGGGAGGAGATCGATGCGCGGCTCGCCGCGCGGATGGCGGCGCGGGATCGACCTGAGCGCAGCAGGAAGGAACGTGCGGAACTCCGGTTCCCGCGCTGGTTCACGGCGTGGAAGTGCCGGCAGATGATGCTGGACCGTCCGTTGTCGGATCGGCGGACCGCGCGCCAGATCGCAGCCGCGGGGGAAACGCCGACCAGTTGGCCCGCCGGTCTGACGACCGTGGTGGGTGATGTCGACGCGTGGTGGGCCGGTGTGCGCGCGGCTGTCCGCAACGAGCAAGCCCGCGTCGCCGCCGTGGCCGCGGTCGTCGACGCGTTCATGGCCACCGCGGAGGCGTTGGAGCTGGCGGGAAGACCTGGCATCACCGCCGACCACAGCGCGCGCGTGCGGGTGCGCGGCTGGCCGGTGACGTTGGAGTGGCCGGACGTGCCCGGGGTGGCGTTGGCGCCCCCGCCGGGCATTCCCCCGAAGAACGTCTGGCACGAGAGCCTTCGGTTGCGGCCCCAGGGTTTCATGGTGACGGTCGAACGGGAGGGGACTGGACCGGAGGACTACCGTGTTTCCGTCCTCGCCGGGGAGTCGGTGGGTCTGACCCGTCACAAACGCCCGGCCTGGCGGCACATGTCCATTCGTGACTACGTCGAGTCGCACGTCCTGTGGCACACGGAGACCGTGTACCCGTGGGACAGCGAACTGTTCTCGAACGCGGCCGTCCGGATCTGTGAGCATGTGGACCCGGACGTCTACGTGCCCTACACCGAGGCCGTGGCCCGGCACGTCGTGGAGACCTTCCGTGCGCTGAGGGACGAGGCAATCCGTTGACGCAACCGTAGGGTTGCACTAGTGTGCAACCCTACGGTTGCTAATCGAGGAAATGGGGACCAGTCATGCGCCCGCGGTTCACCGGTGGACGGAACATCGCCATGAAGCTCCCGAAGGTGCGGTTCGACCGGACGGTGGCCTTCTACCGTGACGTGCTGGGGATGGAGGTGGTTGAGTCGTCCGATGTGGACGTCGCGGTGGGGGTGCCGCGGAGCGTCTCGGTCCAGTTCGGACCGGTGACGCTGTGGCTGGACCGCGTGGACAACTACTCCCGTGCGGACCTGTGGCTGGAACTGTTCACCGACGACGTGGAACTGGCGACCAGGCACCTGGCCGGTCATTCGGTCGTGCCGCAGGACGAGTTGGAGCAACTCCCGGCGGGCATGGCGGCCCACTGGTTCACCAATCCCGTCGGGATCCCGCACATCGTCCGGCTGGCCGACTAGGTCCTGTCCTCACCCCGGACACCGGCAACCACGCCTGGATCGCCTGCCACTGCTCATCAGTCAACCCATGGGCGAAGGGACGGCCTCGGGTGGATGGGATGACCGGCGGGTGATCAACGGGATGTTGTTCAAGGCCAAGACCGGGGTGACATGACGAGATCTGCCTCAGCGGTATGGGCCGTGGAAGAGCGTCTGCGACCGATTTCTGGCGCTGGTCACGCAACGGCACCCCGACCGTGCTGGTCTCGAAGGCTCGGGTGATCGCCGAGGCGATCGATGAGCTGGACCGGGAGGTCTCAGTGGATTTCACCATCGTGCGTGTTCACCAGCACGCCGCGGGCGCCCGCCGTGCCACCAAAGCGCACACAGGGGGCGAGCGGATCGTGCGCCGGGCAGACCGAACCGGATGATCATGCCATCGGCCGGTCTCGTGGTGGGTTGACCACCAAGATTCAGCTGGCCTGTGATGGTCATGGCAGGCCGTTGCCGGTGCTGTGGACCGGCGGCCAGGCCGGTGACACGACCCGGTTCGCTGATCTGCCGGCCGGGATCCGGTTCCCACGACGGCCCGGTCCGGGCCGGCCAGCGACCCGCCCGGACCGGGTCTTGGCCGACAGGGCGTATTCCAGCCGCGCGATCCGCGCCTACCTCCGTGGTCGTGGGATCGGCGTGGTCATTCCCGAACGTCGCGATCAGCAGGACCATCGCCGCAACCGCGGTCGGACAGGTGGCCGCCGACCACGAGGCCTGCAAACGCCGGGTCCGCCTGCTCGGCACGGTCGAGGCTACGCGCGGTGGGCAGGCAAGTCACAACAACTTGCCATCACCGGCTTCGATGAATGGCAGTGACCGGCCGGTGACCTTCTGTACGGTGAAAACGCAGGCGCATCCAAAGGGGGACTATCTGTGCGACGTGAACTGTGTGCCGGGTTGGCTGTTCTCGCCTTGGTCACAGCAGCGCCCGCCGCGCTCGCGGCCACCGATCCAGCTGTCGTGCGGACCACGGACGGGCCGGTCCGCGGGACGGTCACCGGGCACTACCGGCAGTTCCAGGGCATTCCGTACGCCGCACCGCCCATCGGTGACCGCAGGTGGCAGCCGCCCGCGGCGGTGACACCGTGGACCGAGGTCCGGGATGCCACGAAACCCGGCAACGCCTGCCCGCAACGGACAACCGAGGACATCGGCAACGAGGACTGCCTCTACCTGAACGTCAGCACACCGGCGACCGTGGGCCACCGGCCGCGACCGGTGATGGTGTGGCTCCACGGCGGCGGGTTCCTCGGCGGCAGCGGCTCGGAGTACGTCGGCAACCAGCTGGCCGAACGCGGTGACGTGGTCGTGGTGTCGATCAACTACCGGCTGGGCGCACTGGGCTACCTCAGCCTCCCGAACCTGTCCGGCGGCGGCACTTTCGGCTTGCAGGACCAACAGGCCGCGTTGCGCTGGGCGCGTGCCAACGCTCGTGCGTTCGGCGGTGACCCCGGCAATGTGACCCTCTTCGGTGAGTCGGCGGGCGGGCTCAGCGTGTGCGCGCAGCTCACGTCGCCCACCGCGCGTGATCTGTTCCAGAAGGCCATCGTGCAGAGCGGTCCGTGTGAGCTGAAGTGGCGGGACAGCGAGTTCCTGCCGGACGTCCCCGCCGGGTCCAACTGGACGCCACGAGCCGACGCGGACAAGACAGGCACGGCGCTGGCAGTCAGCCTCGGCTGCACTGGCGACACGCTGGCGTGCCTCCGGAACGCCTCGGTGAGCACGCTGCTGGACTCCCAGATCGGTCAGCCCGCGTACGGCACACCTGTCCTGCCGCTGCACCCGGCCGAAGCCGTCGGGAAAGGCCGGATCGCGAAGGTTCCGGTGATCACCGGCATCACCCGTGACGAGCACCGCGGGTTCACGCCGTTCCTGTCCGAGCCGATCACCGCCACGAAATACGAGCAACTGCTGCACACCGCGTACGGTGACAAAGCCGCCCAGGTGCTGAAGGAATACCCGGTGTCGGCGTACTCGAGCCCGACGATCGCGTGGGCCGCCGTCGCCACCGACTCGATCTGGGCCCGTACCCAGCACGACGTCGTCGAACAGCTGGTGCGTCAGGTGCCCACGTTCACCTACGAGTTCCGTGACCGCACGGCACCGGCGCCGCCACCGTCCATTCCGGACATGGGCGCGTATCACGGTTCGGAACTGTCGTACCTGTTCCCCGGCGCCATGCCGGTCGAGCTGAACGCCGCCCAGCGCGCGCTGGGGGAGCGGATGCAACGCTACTGGGCCAACTTCGCGCACACCGGACAGCCCAACGGGCACGGATTGCCGTACTGGCGGGCGAACCAGTCCGGCGACCGCACCGTGCACGGTCTCGACATCGCCCCGGCGGGCATCGGCCGGGTCGATTCGGCCGCGGAACACAAGCTGGCGTTCTGGAACGGGCTCGTCAGCCGGTGAACACCGGGGCGAAGGCGGCCCGGATGTCCGCGTCGGACGGTTCGGCGACCATCCGCAACGGGTCGTTCCCCCCGAAACTGGAGAGCCTCGGCGGGCACACCGCGCCGCCGATCTCCACCTTGGTGTCGATCACGACGTTGCCGGTCCGCAGCTCGTACGCCTTGACGGGGAACGCCATCTTGCTGAACGTCACGGTGCGCACCCGGCCGTCCGACTCACCCCGGTACGGGCACGACCGGATCGGGGCGCCCGATGTCCGCCCACCGATGCAGACGATCATCACGGCCTGGGTGAGGTCCGCTCGCCACTCGGCAGGCACCTTCTTGAGGTACATGTCGTCGTACTTGTCGGCGTGGTACACCACCGCGCGGTTCGTGGCCCCTTTGGCGTACGGGGCCGCGCCGCTGTAGATCGCGGGCTTCTGGCAGTAGGCGTCGTTCAGGGCGTATATGTGCTGCAGTTCGAGGCCTTGCCTGGCCTTCTTGAGGCCTTCCTGCGCCTTGGCGGTCAGTTCGTGGCCGGGGTACTGGTCCAGCATTTGCTGGAAGCGCGCATGCGCTTCCTGCCACGAACGGCCCTCGTTGAGCTTGTCGCCGCAGCCGACGAGGGCCGCCGGTGCGAGCCTCGGCAGGACGTCGGCGGACCGGTCGAGCACGTTGTCGCTCGCCTGCCGTTGCCGGATCCAGTCGGTGAGCGCGGCGGTGTCGCACGGCTCGTGGCCGGGCAGTCCGGCGAGGAAGCCGTCGAGGACACTGCCGACCATCCTGTCGTGGCCCGGCAGGTCCGTGAGCACCGCGCCGAGTTCGTGGTACGCCGACCGCAGGCCAGCGGGGTCGGGTTTCGCGGACGCGACCGCGAGTGTCTTCCCGGTCTCCCGCAGACGAGCGCATGCCTCGGCGGTGCGCTCACCGCGCGCCGCCACCGGACCGTCCACGACGTGGTGGCCGAACCAGATCCTGTCCACGGCGGACTGCGCTTTCCCACAGTCCCCGCTGTCGCGTGCCTCGGTGATCTCGTCGTCGATGTCGGTGGCGTCGAACTGCAGGAAACCGACGCCCACCAGCACCGGAACCGTGATCATCAGAGCGATCGCCTTCGGCCACCGCACAGCCGTGGGCCGAGCCGGTGTCCCCGCGAGGTGCCACCCGTGCGCGATGAGCGCGACCCACCACACCATGAAGAGAACCTCGAACCACGCACCCGGGGTCACGGTCCCCAGCAGCACCACAAGCACGACGGTGATCAGCGTCGTGACGGCCGCCCAGGCTTGGCGGCCCAGCAACAGGTAACCGACACCCAGGAGGGAGGCGTTGCCGATGGCGACTGCCAACCGGTCGGGCTGCACCAGTTCGGGCTCCGGGCGCGGCTCGGGCATCGGGTAGTACATGTGCCTATCGTCTCCTGACCGTGCCGGGAGTGGTCCCGGCACGGTCAGTTCATACACGGATCACCGCGTCATTGAACGGTGAGGGTGTAGTCGGTGCTCCCGGACTTGCCCGCGCTGTCCGTGGCGACCACGGTGATCTTGTACGTGCCACGCTGGAACGGCGCGGCGACCGACATCCGCGAGGTGCCGCCCGGGCTGACGGTCGACGGCATGAACATCGGCGCGAACGGGATACCGCTGGCACTGAGGCTGATCGTGCCCGTCCCACCGGCGACGGTGATCGTGGTGTTGGCGAATCCGCCCGGCGCGACCGTGCCCGAGCTCGGTGACACGGACGGCTTCGGGCCTTCGGTGGTGCCGCCGTCGCCGACCGTCAGGGTGTAGTCGGCGGTTCTGGCGCCGGACGGGCCCTTGGCGGTGACGGTGACCTTGTGCGTGCCCTTCGGGGTGCTCGCCGCGGTCTCGACGGTGAGCTTGGCGACCTCGCCGGAGGTGACCGACGTGGGCTGGAACGTGGCGGTCGCGCCCTCGGGCAGGCCCGCGGCGGTGAGGTCCAGCTTCTCCGGGCCCTGGTCGCCCGCCTTGGTGGTGACGCTCGTCGAGATGTGCTTGCCGGGCTCGACCTTGCCGGAGGACGGCGAGAGGGCCACGGTGAACTTGCCGTCGCCGGGCTGGCCGCCGCCGATCTCGCTCCTGGCCCAGTCGCCCATCTCGTTGGTCAGGCGTCCCATGATGCTGTAGCGGTCGCAGCCGCTGGCGCCCCACGACACGACCCCGACCACTACTCCGTCCACAATGTACGGACCGCCGCTGTCGCCGCTGCAGGTCCCGGTGCGGCCGTTGTCGTACCCGATGCACACCATCACGTCCGGGTTGACGCGGACGTTGAACACCTGGCAGTTGTTGGCGTCGTTGACGGGCATGGTGCTCTTGTAGAGCACACCGGACCCGCCATTGGCCGAGGTCCGCCCGTAGCCGAAGGCGGTGCCGGACTTGCCCGGCTGGGTGAGCGCGCTGTCGGACGAGCCCGCGACCTTGGCCCACTGGTTCTCCGGCACGGGAAGGTCGTCGGCGGTGGTGATCACCGCGACGTCGTAGCCGGTCTGCCACGAGTTCGGGCCGGTGTAGCGCGGGTGGACCTTGTAGGAGGCGACGTTGGTGCGGAAGGTCTCGTCACCCGCGGTGTTGAGGTCGTCGTCACCGTAGATGTAGCTCTTGGCGCCGCCGACGTCGATCATGCAGTGCGCCGCGGTGAGGATCTTGCGTTTGCCGACGACCGCGGCGGTGCAGGACTGCCCCTGCGGCCCGCCGCCGCCCGCGCGGAGACCCGCGATGACGAACGGGTTCTCCTTGACCGTGGTGCGTTGGCCGTTGACGACCTGTGTACCCACGTCACCGGGCTTGAGCTGGTCGGTCGGTGTGGCGGCGGTGCTGATCCCCGGCGGCGGTTCGACTGCCGCCGCGGGCAACGCGGGCGCGACCAGCGCCAGGCACAGCGCCGCGATCAGACTGGGTGTTCGCATCATGCTCCTTCACTGCAGGGTCGGGAAGGGACCGTCCACTTCAGAAAGTGATCGACCATCCGGTGAGCGTGCCGGCGTCGAACCGGTAGACATCGCGGACCGACAGCCGCCAGGTGCCGTTGGCGTCCTCGCGCGACGCGTCCACCGTGAAGCTCTGGTGCACACCGCCGGCTTCGCCGACGCCACCCGGCTGCTTGAGCGGGTAGGCCGTGCCACTCGGGCCGACCAGGTCGACGGCGAGGTCACCGGTGTAGCCGTGGTCGACGTCCACGCGGACCGCGAGTGCCGCGGACGCCTTGCCGTCACACGAGTCCTGGGTGACGCTGCTGCCGACCGCGGACCCGGCGTCGGGAATGGACACGTCCTCGTCGTTGGCCTTGACGCCGCACTTCGACGGGACACCACCGATGAACCCGATGTAGAGCAGCTTGTTCGGCGATTCCGCCCCCGGGTTGGTCACCAGGTTGGGCGTGGCGTTGTCCACCAACGCGTCCCGGACCTGCTGCGGCGTGGCGCCCGGCGTCGCACCCAGGTACAGCGCCGCGGCACCCGCGCCGTGCGGTGACGCCATCGAGGTGCCGCTGCCCGTGCGGTAGCTGCCGGTGTGGTCGGCGGAGTAGATGTTGCCGCCCGGTGCGAACAGGTCCACGCACCGCCCGTAGTTCCCGCTCCGGCCGCCACCCTGGTTGATCCAGCCGACAGTGAGCGCCTCCGGAGTACGGCCAGGGCTCGCGGTGCACGCGTCCTGACCGTTGTTGCCCGCCGCGACGGCGACGACGAATCCCTTCGCGACCAACGCCTTGACCTGCTCGTCACCGACGCCGACGGTGTCCATCACCAGGCTGAGGTTCACCACGCCCGGCTTCACGCCGTTCTTGGCGACCCACTCCAGCCCGCTGACCGTGGCCGAGTCGGGCCCCGAACCGCCGCAGCCGAGCGAGCGGACGGCGACGACCTTCGCTTTCTTGGCGACACCGACGGTCTTGCCCGCGATCGTGCCGGCCACGTGCGAGCCGTGCCAGAAACAGTCGCTGGCGTCGTTGTCGTTGTCGATGAAGTCGTGTCCGTGGCTGGCGCGCCCCTCGAACTCGGTGTGCCGGATGTTCACACCGGAGTCGATGACGTACGCGGTGACGTTGCCTGCCGTGTTCGGGTAGGTGTACTTCTTGTCGAGGCTGGTGGTGCGCTGGTCGATCTGGTCGAGGCCCCACGACGGCGGGTTCGGCTGCTCGTCGGCGACCGCCCTGGACGTGCCGTCCTGGTGGACGGACTTGACCGACGGGTCGGCGGCGAGCCGCCTCGCCTGCTGTGCGGGCAGGTCGCGCACCGAGAACCCGTTCAGGGTCGCCGAGTAGGTGTCGACGACGACACCGCCGTAGCGCTGGGTGAGCGTGTCGGCCGCGGCGCGTGCACCGTCCTTGAGCACCACGATGTAGCGCCCGGCGATGTGTTCGCGGGCCTGGGCGACGGCGGCTTCCGGCTGGGCCGTCGCGACACCCGCGGCCGTGGTCACCAGGACCGCCGCGGCGGCCAGCAGGCTCGCCATCCCTCGCGTCCTGTGCATCGATTTCCTCCATCTCGCACTAGGTGAGCGACCGCCTGGCAGGGAGAGAGGCGACGGTCGTTCAGGCACCACCATTCGGCGTCGGAGGAGGGGGAACAACCGTGGTAAGGACCCGTAGGGGGTACGGGATTAGCACTTCGGGCTACCCTTCGGGCATTTCCGTGGGCACGGTGAACCGACGGGAGCAACGATGGGTGAGGGTGCCGCGAAGCCCGCGTCCGGCCGGTTCGGCCCGCCGCCGTTGACCGGCCGGGACGCGGAACTGGCCGCCCTGCGCGCCGCGGTCGCCCGGCCGCCTGCGGTGGCCTTTGTGGAGGGCGAGGCGGGGATCGGCAAGACCAGGCTCGTGTCCGAACTCGCCGCCGGACGCCCGCACGTGGTGACGGCCTCGTGCCAGCCGCTGCCCGACCCGTTCCCTTTCGGCGTGCTGCTGGACTGCCTCAGCCAGTGCGGAGACCGGCTGCGTGACCCGGGCCCGGTGACCGGTGCCCTGCGCGACCACCTCCCCGAGCTCGCCGCTCAGCTGCCTCCGGCGCCACGGCCGCTGGGCGATCCGGATGCCGAACGGCACCGGATGTTCCGCGCGATCCGGGAGCTGCTCTGCGCGCTGGGACCGACGGTGCTCGTCATCGACGACCTGCACTGGGCGGACGCGCACACCCGTCAGGTCCTGCGCTTCGTCATCGCCAACCCGCCACCCGAACTGTCAGTCGTGGCCACCTACCGGCCGGAAGACCTCACGGACCAAGCTCCGCTGGGCCATGCCTTCCGTGTCCCGCCGGGGGTGACGCGGACGCACATCACGTTGTGTCCCATGGGCACCGGTGATGTGCGCGCGTTGATCGACGGGATGCTGGGCGCCACGCTCGCGTCCGACTCGTTCGTCGACGCCGTGGTGCACGAGACCGCAGGCATCCCGTACCTGGTCGAGGAAACCGTTCGCATGCTGCCGGATCCGGAGCGGGACGTGTGCTCGGACGAGGCACGGCACATACTCGACGGGATCGATGTGCCTGTGCTGGTGCGGGAAACGGCTCAGGAACGCATGCGGAGCCT
The DNA here is from genome assembly GCF_001302585.1 of Kibdelosporangium phytohabitans. Classification (GTDB taxonomy): domain Bacteria; phylum Actinomycetota; class Actinomycetes; order Mycobacteriales; family Pseudonocardiaceae; genus Kibdelosporangium; species Kibdelosporangium phytohabitans. The sequence continues at coordinate 5,932,204 of NZ_CP012752.1, forward strand.
GCCTGCCGCCGCGCGGTCGATCGCCGAGGCGGCGGCCGTTCTCGGTGTCGCGGAGTCGACCGGCACCTTGGCCGCTGTCGCGGGCGGCGCCGGCTTGGAGCAGATGGTCACGCTCGTCAAGTCGGGTGTGCTGGTCGAGCACTCCCCGGATCAGTACGGGTTTCGCCACCCGATGGCGGCTCGTGCCGTGCGTGCGTCGCTACCCGGCCCGTGGCGCAATGAACTGCACAAACGGGCTGTGCGGGTGCTGTCCGGACTCGACCGCAAACCATTGGCGCGGTTGGCGGCCCACGCCAAAGCAGTGGGCATGGCGGACGAATGGCTGCGTTACGGCGAACTGGCCGCCGACGCCGCCGCCGAGGCCAGGGACGTTCCCGCCGCGATCGACCTGCTCTCCGAGATGATCTCCGACCGGGACGTGCGCCCGCAGGACGTGAACAGGCTGGCAGCCAAGCTGTGCGGCAACGCCTTGACCGGGTTGCACAACCCGGCCGTGCTCACCCGAGTCGAGGGCCTGCTCTCCGATCCGCGGCTGGCCGCTGACGTCCGCGGCGAGGTGCACCTGTGGTTCGGTTTGCTGCTCCTGCGCGAGACCGGCGGGCCGGATCGGGCCAAGGCGGAGATCGCGTACGCCATCGACCTGCTGGGAGACCAGCCGGAACGCATCGCCAGGGGAATGGCGGTGCTGGCCGTGCCGTACCTGTCCACGACGCCCATTTCCGAGCAACAGGCGTGGCTCGACCGGCTGGAGGAAGTCCTGGGGCACGTGCCCAGCCGTACGCTGCGCACCGCCGTGCTGGCCACCACGCTCGGCGGGCGCCTGCTCATGGGCGATCCGAGCACCTGGCAGCGCGCCGAGCGACTGCCCTCCCCGGCGGAGGTGTCCGAGCCGGACGAGATCCGTCACCTGGCCCGTGCCCACTGCAACCTGGCGGACGCGTGCACCTGGATCGGGCACTACCAACGCGCGCGGACCTGCATACGCACCGGGCTGACCCTCGCCGCCCGCGTCGGGGCTCCGTACGTCACCGGAACCGCCGAGGCCACAGCCGTCCGGCTCGACTGGCTGACCGGGCAGTGGGCGGGACTCGACGAACGCATCGCCGAACTGGTCCGGACCTACGCGCACCACCCGCCCCTGATCACCGAACTCGACCTGGCGGGAGCGTGGCTCGCGACCGCACGAGGCGACTGGACCCGGGCCGAACGGGGATTCCGCGCGGGAATGAGCCCGCACGCGACCGTTCCCGTTCAGATCGCGGCGGCAGGCGGCATGACCGGCTTGCTGCTCAACCGCGGTGACGCCGCCGGTGCCGAGCGGCACGCCGAGCGCGGAGTGGCGTTGATCCGTGGCAAAGGAGCGTGGATGTGGGCCGGTGACGTGGTGCCGCAAACCGTCGACTGCTACCTGGCTGATGACCGCGCCGACGCCGTGCAACGGCTTCTCACCGAGATGAGCGACGGCCTGGCGGGCACCGACGCCCCGTACGCCCAGGCGGCGCTCACGGCCTGCCAGGCACGGCTGGCCGCCGCCACCGGCGACCACCGCGCGGCGGCGACGCTCTACGAGACGGCGATCGACGTGCACCGGAAACTGGGTCTGTCCTACCGCGCCACCCAGCTCGCCGAACACGCGGCCCGCGAAACTCCGCCCGACACCACGGTCCTCGCATCGCTCGCGGAGTCCTACGACTCGCTCGGCGCTACCGTGGACGCCGCCCGCTGCCGTCACGGCATTCGCAGCATCGGCGTTCCCACCCCGTCACACAGGGGCCGTCGTGGTTACGGCGATCAGCTGTCCCCGCGCGAAAAGGACGTCGCCCGCCTCGTGGTCAGCGGCCACACCAACCGTGAGATAGCGCAGGCGTTGTTCATCTCCCGGCGCACGGTCGAGGAGTACGTCGCCAAGGTCTGCCGCAAGCTCAACGCCTCGTCCCGCGACGACATCCGGATGGACCATCTCCAGACCCCGGGATCTCGGTGACTTTCCTGAGCGCGCCCGCCGGAATCGACCGCGATGGCGGTAGACCTAGACGGTGATGACGACCTTGCCGCGCGCCCGACCGGCCTGCACGTAAGTGATGGCCTCGGGGACTTCGCTGAGCGGGTACGTGCGATCGACGGCCGGGGTGATCTTGCCCGCGCCGGCGAGTTCGCCGAGGACGGCGAGGTCCTCCTTGTTGCCGAGGGAGATCAGGCCGCGCAGGGTGTGCTTGACGAACGGGTTGAGCAGGGTGGCCTTGAGCAGCCCGCTCGTGCCGCCGATGACCTTGCCGCGCTCCCCGCCGACGATGACGAGGGTTCCCCTGGCGGACAACGCTGTGCGTACGTGGTTGATCGGCCGGTTGCCCGCGATGTCGAGGATCAGGTCGAACTCGTCACGGGTGAAGTCGTCCTTGGTGTAGTCGAGCACCTCGTCGGCGCCGAGACCGCGCACGAATTCCACTTTGGACGTGCTGCACAGCCCGGTCACGTCCGCGCCGAACACCTTGGCCAGCTGTACGGCGTAGGAGCCGACGCCGCCGCCCGCGCCGATCACCAGCACCCGTTGGCGCGCTTTGATCTCGCCCTTGTCGCGCAGCGCGGCCAATGCGGTGAACGCGGAGATTGGGATGGCCGCGGCCTGTTCGAACGTCAGGTTCTGCGGCTTGCGGATCAGCTTCGTGTGGTGTGTGGGGGCGTATTCGGCGAACGCGCCGTCGCACGTGCCGAACACGTCGTCGCCGGGTTCGAACGTGGTGACGTTCGCGCCGACGGCCGCCACCGTCCCGGCCGCGTCCATGCCCCTGATGGGTTTCCTCGGTCTGGTCAGGCCGAAGCCGAGGCGTAACAGGTAGGGCGTGCCGGTCATCAGGTGCCACACGCCCGCGTCCACCGCGGCGGCCCTGACCTGGACCAGCACCTCGTCCGGCTTGATCCGCGCGACCGGGGCCTCGGTGAACTCCAGCACGTCGGTACCGCCGTAGGTGTGTTGCACTATCGCTTTCATCCGTCATCTCCTGGGTACTGGAACACGTCGTCGAGTGGTGCCTTGAACACGCGCGCGATCTGGAACGCCATCTCCAGCGACGGCGAGTAACGGCCTCGCTCGATCGCGATCACCGTTTGCCGGGTGACGCCGATCCGCGCGGCCAGGTCGGCCTGCGTCATCTCGCCGTTGGCGAACCGCAGCGCCTTGATCCGGTTGGTGACCTTCGTCGGCTTCATCCCTGGAAACCCCACCGGTACGCAGCGATCCTGGCGATCGAGTTGAGCACGGCGGTGAGCGCGAACGCGAGGTAGATCGTGTTGGCGATCCAGAACTGGTCCGCGTCGGCCATCGCCAGGACCATCGCCGCGACGCCGCCGATCACCGTGAACGACTGGGCGATCCGGTCGCCGAAGTGGTCGATCTCGGTGTCCCGCTGGTCTTTGTGCTGCTCGGCCTTGGGCGTTGCCGCCGCGACGACGACTTCGAGCGCCACCGACGCCGTGATCGCGCCGACCACCGTCCAGATCAAGGTCGCCACGTACGGCGTCTCGGTCAGCGGCGCGGAGCCGCTGCGGCTCAGCACCACGATCGCGTAGATGGCGTACGTCACGACCGTGACCAGGCCCATGATCCACGCGCGCTTCTCCTGGAATGCCACGCCCACTCCCGATGTAAAGCATCTTTGACACGACCAATGTAAAACATGACCGACATCGTGTCAAAGATGCTTTACACGCCCTCCGGGTTACTCCGGCGGCGTCAGGCGCATCACCGGGTCCACTGGGGCCGTGCCGTCGAACGGTTCGGCCAGGCAGGTGGTCGCGAGATCGACGAAGTGCTGGTACGCGCAGTAGATGTCGGACGCGGCCGGGTCGGCGGTCGGCGGCACCCGCGGCCCGCTGAACCATTCCCGCATCGCGACCGGCACGGGGTAGTGGGCCGTGCGGTCCCGGTAGAGCGCGGACCGCGCGTCGGCCTGCAACGCGACCTCGCGCCATTCCCGCAACGCCAGCCTGAGCCGGATCCAGCGGTAGCGGTCGGTACGCGTGTAGCCGTCGGCCTCGTCCTCGAACTGCGCCGTGAACCGTTGCCGCAGCGCGACTCCGGCGTCACGGCCGCGCAGCGCCAGCCGGGAGATCACCTCCGGGGACATGAACAGGTTCGTGCCGCCTTCGCCGGGACCCTGCGGGATCGTGGCGATGCGGCCGCGGAAACCGGGCAGCGCGGACTGCATCGTGTCGCGCCAGTCCATGAACGTGTTCAGGATCCGCCCGGCGAACGCCAGCGCCGTGCTGCCCATCTCGCTGTACGGCTCGCGAGGTGTGGACGCGTCCTGGTCGGGCAGGTAGATCTCGCCGTCCTTGACCGCACGGTCCGCCGAGGACAGGTTCAGGCCGAACGTCGGCCACCGCGGCAGCAGCGAGTCGAAGAAGTGGATCGGGAAGTTGCTGGTGATCCCGCCGTCGGAGAACCAGTGCGGCCTGCCGTCGCGGTAGAGCGGGATCGGGCAGATCAGGCCGGGCAGCGGCAGGCTCATCCGCGCGGTCAGCACCACGGGCACGTCGCACGGCCGCGGCAGCCACTGCAGCGTGACCGACGTGTGCTCCGGGCACGCCACCCCGTCGGCGCCGCTGCCGGACATCTGGGCGATGATCCGGTCCGGCGCGAGATCGCGCAGGCACTCCGGGCAGAACTGCCAGCGTTCCGCCGCGGGGAAGGGCAGTTGGTGCGGACGCCCGGCGGACAGGTCCGTGGTCATCAGCGCCAGGTTGATCACGCGGTCACCCGCCGGCGGGCAGTAGTCCGGATCGGACTCGCGCGGCTTGTCCGGGCCACGCCACAGGTCGCCGAATGTCAGCGCGCGGGAGTGGTCGATGCCCGCGAGGTCGTCGAGCCGGTCGGCCAGCCACGTCGCCAGCGGCGGCACCGGCGCCGACGGCATCCCGCAGATCCGGTCGAGACGGCCGGGGGAGTACTCGGCGGAACCGGGGACCAGGCCGAACCGGTGCGACCGGTACCGCATCACCACGGGCCACGACGTGACGCAGTAGATCACCACGAACGCAGCCGCCACGGCGAACGTCAGCACCAGCCAGGCCACGACGAGGACCGCGCCTGCCATCAGCCACCCGCGGGCGTCCATGTCGTACAGCGGCACCGAGGAGAACCCGATCGCCAACGGGACCAGGGAGAACAACGTTATCTTGCCGAATCTCGCGGCGGTCACCTCGTACGCCCACGCCGCCGCGGCGAGCGCGACGACCGCCAGCGGCCCCCCGGCGATCCACAGTGAACCGTTCCACGTGGACGGCGGCACCACCCAGCGCAGCGAATACGGCCCCACCAGCCACAACGCGAACAACACCAGCAACGCTCCCGTCGCCAGCGGTTTGACCGCGAACAGCACCGCGGTGGCCACCGACGTGAACCGCCTCCGCCCGGTCACCGCCGGGCTCTGCATCAGCGCGGTCACCAGCCGGAAAGCCTTGTGCAGTGCCGGTTTCGGCTGGAACAGGCGGGGCAGCCGCCAGCGTGCCCCGCCCGTTCCGGAGATCAGCCAGCGGATCATGCCCGCCATCCCGGCGAATCCGGGCCGGACGGTGTCGCCGGCGACCGGACCGGCGGGCTCGGCGTGCCGGCCGTACTCGGCGGCAGCCGTGGCGGAGGCGCCGATCGCGCCCGCCGACGCACCACCCACATTGCGGAACACGTAGTGCTCGGCGAGCGCGCACACCGCCAGCGGGTAGATCACGCCGCTCGTCGTGCCGCCGCGCATGGTCAGGTCGCAGGAGCGTCTCACGTAGTCCTGGTACGCGGCCGGGTCCTGCTTGGCCATCCTGTCCGCCGCCACCGGTGACATCCGCATCAAGCCCTGGTCCGCGGCGATGCGGTAACGATCCGGCCGCTCGTACTCCGCCACTTCGTCGATCGCGCTCATCTGACCTCCCGCGCCGTTCCCACCTGTGTATCGGCCGGATCCGACAGCTGGTTATGGCTGTCCGAGGTCACAGTATGGGTGTCGCCGGGGCCCGCGCGGGCCCCGGCGACGACAGCGCGGTGATCAGAAGGTGAACGCCTGGAACTCGGCGATCCGCACGGCCTGGGCAACAGCCGGGTTGCCCGTGGTGCAGTCACTTGTGGACCTCGGGTCGTTGTGCTGCGACCCGGCGTACTCCTTCGCGCCCGTGCACTGGTTGGTCAGCACACGGATCATCAGGTGGGTGGCCACCGTCGGTTCGATCCGGAACGACCGGGCGGTCAGGTCCGGCGCGGTCGGCCGTGGCGCGTCAGCGGGGAACGCGTCGGCCCCGCTCGTATACACCTTGCGGTAGTTCACCGGATCGGCGCAGTCCTTGCCGTTCCTGGCGTTGCACGCCAGCAGTTCGAACTGGCGCAGCGCGGTGAACCGGTTCTGCGGCCCGGAGTCGGGATCCTGCGTGTTCTGCGGCCGCAACTGGGCGCTGACCTGCACGCGGCTGATGAACCGCGGCCGGTCGCCCGCCAGGTCGACCCGGACCGCCTTGCCCGCGACCGGCGATCCCGCGGACACCCAGTTCGACGACTCGGTGTCGTCGATCAGCTTGTCCAGGTTCACGCCGTCGCCCGCCGCTGTCGCACCTCGGCTGCGGGAGGCGGCGTTGGGCAGCAGCAGCGGGTACAGCGCGTCCCGGTCACCCGGACGGATCGTACGGCGGACCTTCGTGCTGCCGTAGCCGTCAGCCGCGACGATGAAGTTGTACGTCCCCGGCGTCATCTCCACGCTGTCGGGCAGGGCAGTGGCCGGGTCGGTGTCGGCCACCGCGACCGACCGTGCCTCGTAGTCGCCGACGTACAACCGGGCGTTCTTGTTCGTCGCGAGCCGCAGTGTGCCGTTGCGGCCGTGCGGGGAGGCGAAGCTCGGCACCGGGTCGGCGTCGTTGCCGCCGTTGCTCGCCGCGTCACGGCCCAGACCGTGCTGGGCGAAGGCGTTCCACAGGATCGGCAGGTCCGCGCCGCCGAAGCGGATCTGGTTCGCGGCCAGTGTCGCGTCCCGCATGTCGACGTAGCTCACCGCACCGGAAGCGTTGAGCAGCAACGCGTCGAACGCCTGCTGCACCCAGCGCCGGTTGCCGGGGCACTTGTCGACCGGCACCTTGCCGTCGGCGCAGTCACGCTGCAGCGACGGCGTGCCGCGCCCGTACTTGTCGATCATCGCCTGCCGGACGTCGAAGCTCGTCGAGCTCCAGATCTCACCGTCCGCGTGCACCTGCTGGCCGACGAGGTCGTAGGCGACGTTGCTGTAGTTGAGCTCGCTCTTGCTCATGTCGTAGTTGCGGATACCGGTCCGCTTGTCCCCGGTGACGTAGCCGCCCGTCACGTACGGGGTGTCGCCACGCGGCGCGAAACCGTACTCGTACAGGTACTCCATGGCGAACAGGTCGGAGTGCGACTCGTTCATCGCACCGCCCTGCGCGCCGGACCAGCCGCTGTTCGGGCCCGCGATCAGACGGCCGCTGATGGCGTGGCTGTACTCGTGCCCGATGACGGACATGTCGTAGTCACCGTCGACACAGGGCGCGTAGAACCCGCCCGGGGTCGGCTGCCACAGGTACATGTTGGTCGTCGGCGGCACACCGTCAGGCGGCGTCGCCTGGTTGGCGTTGTTGCGGGACGGGAAGTCCGGCGGCGCCCCGCCCGCGCGTCCGCCGGCTTGCGCGTTCCCGCGTTCGGCGTCGCCGCCGAGGCCGCCGCGGTCACCGTTGGTCGCCTGCATGTTCCAGGTCTCCTCGGTGAAGCCGAGGTGATAGGACCAGTCGTGCATCCGGTTGTGCATGGCGAACAGGTTGGCCAGTGCCGCGTCGATGTCGTTCTGCTGGGGACTGGCGAACACCGACGGGTTGCACTTCTCCTTGTACCACTGATTGGTCCACGGATAGGTGTAGTCCCGTGTCGCGCTCGGCGCCGAGGTGCGCGTGCCGACCGTGCCACCGGCCAGGTCGTCCCACTTCTCGGTGCCGCGCGCGGAGTTGCCCGCACTGGTCTGGGTGGGCGCCCCGGTCGTGGGGTCCGCGTCCCATGCGACCCCACGGTCCGCCGTCTTGACCGTCCGCTCACAACCGGGCCCGCGGACCAGGCACCACTTCACGCGGTTGTCGCGGGAGGAGTAGTCGGCGGGCGGGTTGGCGGGGAAGACGTCCCACTCGGGGTTGTCCGAGTCGTGGTCGATGATGTCCTCACGGACCAGCACCTGCCCGGTCCGTGCGTCGACATAGGTCGTGAACCCGGTCGGGTGGTTCTGGTCCTTGGTCATCAGGACAACCTGGTACGCCACCCGCGGTGCCTCCTGCGGCATCGGCACAGCACCGAGCTGCACGCGAGTGGTGCCCAGTGCGTCGCCGGTCACGCCGGCGTCCGCGGTCGCCGAGGCCAGCGCCTGCTCCGGTGACAGCGTCGCGGGCTGCGGCGCGGCCCGGTCCGGGCTCAGAGTGGAACTGAGGTGGACGACGGCGCCGTCCCGGATCCCGAACACGGCCAGCCCGTCCAGCATCGACGGCATCGAGCCGTACCGCTGCCGCAGCATGACGTACGAGCCCTGCCCCATCGGTCTGCTGACCAGGACGTCCATCGCGCCGATGCTCGGCGCGCCCAAGCCGAACGTGGCCCGGTTGTCGGTGAGGTACGCCCTCGCGATCGCGACCGGATCGGCCGACGGGGCCGACCGGCGCTGCGCTTCTGGCTTCGGGGCCAGCGTCGACGGCGTGCCGTACTTGTTCCAGCGGACCGTGGTGCTGGACTGCCCGGCCAGCGTCCGCTGCTGGTCAGTGGGCTGGGTCGCCCCGGGCCGGTTGTCGACGTCCCCGTCGTCGACGGTGTCTCCCTGCACGGCGCTGCCGGAGGAGACCGGGTTCTGCGGGGCCGCGACCGCCGTGTCCGTCCATAACAGACTCGCGGATAGCGCCCCAGCCGCGGCGAGCGCACCGGCCCGCCGGAGAGGTTGTCTTCGCATCCCCACAGCTTCGTGCGCGCCCGCGCCAGGCGATACGTCCGTTAGTCGCTCAAATGACCGGCCCCCTGGGGGTCGCTCACTTCTTGACCTTCTCCCCGTGGATCAAGCACCCCACGTCGTAACGGCCGTACAGCAGCGATCCGTCGGTGAAGGCGACCCGGACGACCTTGGGGAAGGGGAAGGACCGGCCGACCAACGGCGTGGCCACGCCGTGCACCCGCTCGATGCCGCACTCCCACGTCCACACGAGCTTGCCTTCGAAGGGGTCCCAGTGGTTGGGGTACTTCTTCGGTCCGGCCACGGCGCTGAGCACCTTGCCGAACAGTCCCTTGCGCTCGGTCGTGGCGGGGTCCTCGCGGAAGTACGCGAACAGGTACTCGGGTATACCGACGCCGAACCGGTGTGTGGTCACGAAGATCGCGCCCGAACTGCCGCAGGCCGCCAGCGCGTCGGCGGCACGCACCGCGTCGCCGGCCGGGTCACGCGCCTCGGCCCACCAGCCGATCGAGTCGTCGCCGGACCAGTCGTCCACCGGGAACCGCCCGGACGTGCTCGACTCCAGCGGGACGTGGGGCAGGTGGTCGAGCGGGACCAGCGGTTCGGCGTCCGGCGGCGCGGGGTGCGGGACCTGGATCCGGTTGCCGATCAGCGAGCCGACATGGCGGGTCAGCGGGCCCGTCACCGTCTTGAGCTCCTCGCCTTCCCGCAGCTGGAAGCCGGGGTAGCGCTTGGCGGTCGTCATGATGTCTCCGGTGCGCCGAGGGTGAGCGCCAGCAGGTGTTCGTAGTGTTCGCGGGGGTACGAGAGGCCGAAGTAGAACTCGAAGCCGGACCCGTCGACGAGTTCCATCCGCAGGCAGTGCCGTTTCTTGAGCGCACCGTCCGCGTCGACGGTGAACTTCGCGATCTGCGCACGGGGAATGTCAACGACCGGTCGCAGGGGGTACAGGCGCTGTTTGCGTTGTGACCGGAAGAACTGCTCGCCTTCCTTGGGATCGGTGTCGAGCCAGCTCTCGTCCTTGGGGTCGGGTGGGCCGTGCGGGAACTCGTCGACCGCCTTGGGTGGGTCGAGCCGTTTGGCCACATGGAGCCGGCGCGGTGTCAGTGCCCACAAGGTGTCGTGCACGGGGATCTTGTCGCTGTAGTCCGCCGCGAGTTTCCTGTCGGGGTAGTAGAACGCAGTGACGTCGCTGGGCGGCGGGCCCGATGGCCTGCCGCCCTCATGAACGGTCATCTCCTCGTACACGACGGTGGCGGCCTTGGCGGGAGCCTTGAGGATCTTCATGCTCGTCGCGCCGAAGCCGCGTTCCTCGTCGTTGTTCCGCTGGGCGAACGCCGCCCACAGCACCGGTTCGCCAGAGCCTGCCAGCAGTTCGCGGGCGTGTACCACCGCACCCGCGAACTCGGAGGCGGGGTGTCTGTAGTGCTTCACTGATTCCCGCCCTTCCCATCGTCAGTGGTGAACCCGCGCTGCTGCGCTGCTTTGCGTTCTTCGGCGGTGGATGGGTCCTGAGCGTTGTCGTACACCTGGCCCGCACCCCACTCGACGGCGGCGCCAGGCACGTTGTCCAGCACGCCGCGGAAGATCGCCTTGGTCCTGTCGGTCGTGCCGCCACCGGCCAGGTAGCCGAGAGCGACCTTGGTGACGCCCTGGGCCAGAGCCTCGCCATCGGTGGCGTCCTCGCCGAAGTGGTTGTTGGTTGACCGGGTATTGCGCTTGCTGAGGCCGTTGAGGTGGTCCCGGGCCTTCTTCATCTCGTCTTTCGCGTCCTTGAGGCCCTTGCCGGTGCGTCGGGCCTCTGCCAGACCGCGCTGGGCCGCCTTGACGCCTTCTTTGGCGCCCTTCATGTTCCCTGTCTGCGAGAGGATGTTGGTGATCGGGTTGCCGGTGACCATGTCCTTGACACCCGTGGTCTGGCGCAGGTCCCGCAGCTTGTCGACGGCTTCGGGGACCCGTTTGCCGTAGTTCTGCGCGAACGTCCTGCCGCCGGGGATCTTGTCGATCAGCTTGGGCAGCTTGCCGTTGCGCAGCGCGACCAGGAATCCCTCGAGCCTGTCGACGAGGTCCTTGAGGTCGTCGCGCAGCTTGTCGACCCGCTTGCCGAGCCGGGCGGTGAGCACCGCGAGGCGGCTGGTGGTCGACACCGTGGCGGCGGCGGTGGACGCACCGGCGGTGATCCAGGACGCGGCCAGCGCCGCCAGCCACTCGATGATCAGGCCGAGCACGAACTCCTTGATGCTGTCCACGCAGATCTCGACGAACGTGTCGAAGATCGTCGCCGCGGTCTCCAGCACGCCCTTGAGGTTGTCGATGTCGCCGGACATCGCCCTGGCGCCCTCGCCGAACTCCCGCATCTCGGTGCGGAACTTCTCGGCGGCCTCGCCCTCCCACACGGCGGCCGTCGCCGCGGACCGCTTGACCTCGCTGTCGGCGACGCCCTCCAGCCACTTGGCGACGTTCTCCCAGCCCTTTGCCGTGCTGCGCATCTGCTCGGGGTCGCCGATGGCGGGTTCGAGCAGCCATTCCACGAGCGGGCTGATGGTGATCGAGATGAGCCAGCCGAGGCCGTTGTCGATCAGCGCCTTGCCGGGGCTGGTCACCGCCTGGAGCTGTTCCATCCGGGCGTTGAACGCGGCGAACGCCACCTCCGGCGGGCTGCCTGGGTCCTGGAGCTGCGCGGTGACGTCCTGCGATGCCTTCGACCACGAGCTGCCGTACGCCGAGGCTTGCTCGTAGTCGCTCTTGCGGGTCTTGTCGCCCGCGTGGTCGAGCGTCCCTTTGTCACCGACGCCCTGGCCGACGTTGGCCAGGCCTGTCGCGTTGTTGGCCTCGGTCGCGCCGTACGCCGTGGCGGTCTGGGTGACGGTGTCGGAGATGTGCGTCAGGTAGGTGGCCGCCTGCTTGGCCATGCCCTGGCACTCCTGCAAGGAGTCGAAGTACTTGTCCTTGAAGTAGAAGAACAACGGGCCGAAGCAGTCGTCACTGACCCGCGCCTGCTCCAGCAGCCGCTCCAGACCGGCGAAGTTCTCCGACTGCCTCACCGAGCCCTGACCGTGTGCCAGCAGTTGCGGCGCGTCGATGGCGAACCCGGTCATCGCTTCACCCCGGGGAAGCCGTCGTCGAAGTAGTCGTCGTCCGGCGGCGCCGGTCGTGGTGAGCGCGCTGGCGGCGTGCCGGGGATCGGCAGGTTCGCCGGGGGCGGCGGATCGCTCGGTCCGACCGGTTGGACGGCCGGGGCGTGCGCCCGGAACGCGTCCTGGAACTGGTCGTACATCTCGTCGCCCAGCACCGGCCGGACGGTGTCCTCGACGGCGGCCGCGGCCTGCTGGGTCGCGCGCCGGATCGTGCCGAGGATCTCCTGGGTGAGCTGGGTGTGCGTCATGGTCATCGCCCCCGGCGACAACTGCATGCCCAGTACCGCTCCCGACGGTGCCACCGTCACGGTCACCGAACCGTCGGAGTTGCGGGCGCTGCCCTGTAACTGCGCGATCTGGTCCTTGAGACCGGCCGCCCGGGCCGCCTGTTGCTCGAACTGACGCATCTTCTGCCGGAACTCGGCGTCGTCGACCGCCACGAATCCTCCCCTGTGTTCGTCGCGGGAGATCGTAGCCAAGAGCACGGCCCGTTCGTGCCGGAACACGAACGGGCCGTCACTTTCAGTGGTGATCGGGCTGGACGATCAGGCAGGCAGTCGCCACACCTGGTTCGCGCGGGCGAAACAGTCCCAGATCTGCAGGCGGGTGCCGTCCGCGGAGCTGTTGCCGGTCGCGTCGAGACACCTGCCCGAAGCCGGGTTGCGCAGCGTCCCGTCACCCTGCGCCTGCCACGACTGGGCGCCGGTGCCGTTGCAGTCGTACAGCTGGATCCGCGTCCCGTTCGCCGTACCCGCGCTGGCCACGTCCATGCATTTGCCGAGCGAACGGACAGTGCCGTCGGTGCCCACGGTCCAGGTCTGCGCGGTCGAGCCGTTGCACGAGTAGATCTGCACGGCGGTCCCGTTGGCAGGGTTGGCTCCGGCCACGTCGACGCACTTGCCCGCGATGCCCGTGATCGGCCCGGTGCGGCCACTGCCGGGCGGCGGGGTGGTGCCACCGGCGGCGTCGAAGATCGCGCTGACCAACGAGGTCGAGCCCGTGGTGTCCTGCGACAACTCCCAGTTCATGATGCCGCCCGCGTTCGCCACCGCCCACTGGGTCTTGCGCTTGATCGTGGGGATGCCGTTGTAGCACTGCTGCGCGCCCTGTGCCTGGACGCAGTCGCGGTTGGCGTTGGCCGGGTCCATCGCGACGAGCTGCGAGTAGGTCAGGTACGCCGGGCGGCTGTAGAACGGCACACCGAGGACGGTCTTGCTCGCGGGCAGGCCGCGTGACTTCCAGCCGTTGGCCGACTGGATCGACCAGTCGTAGTTGGCGTGCGGGCTGCCGCCGTCGTAGGCCATGATGTTGAGCCAGTCGACGACCTGGAAAACCGCTGGCTGCACGCCGTTGGCGGTGCCACCGCCGGACACCACGGCCGCGGTCAGCAACTTGCCGCGGTTGTGCAGCTCGGTACCCAGCTGCTGCATCAGCGCGGTGAAGTTGTTGCCCGACTGCCCGGGATCCGGGTATTCCCAGTCGATGTCGACGCCGTCGAGGCTGTACTGGTCGACCACGTTGGTCAACGCGTCGACGAACGTGGTCCGGCTGCCCGCGTTGCCGGCCAGCGCCTCGAAAGCCGAGTCGTTGCCGTCGTTCCAGCCACCGACCGCGAGCGAGACCTTGACTCCGTTGCTGTGCCCGAGCGACACCAGCGAGCGGAGTTTGTTCGGGTCCGGGATCGCCTGCAGCGTGCCGTTGGAGTTCGGCAGCACGAAGGCGTAGTTGATGTGGGTGAGCTTGCTGTACTGGATGCTGTTGACGCTGCCCGACCACGACGGCATGTAGCCGACGCTGCGGAAGCCGGGAGGCAGGGCCTGTACGGCGTCGGTCGCTGCCGGGGTGGTCGCTGCCGGGGCGGTCGCAGCCGGGGTGGCCGCGGCTGCCGGGGTGAGCGCGAGCGTGACCCCGGTCGCGGTCGCGGCGAGGGCGACGCCGGCGGCGCTCAGGCGCCGGCCCAGTCTGGAAAATCGCATGAACGGTTCCCTTTCACGCACGGGCCCGTCGCATCGCGAGGAGGAAGGCAGGGTGCGTTCGTCGACGCGCGGGAGCGAAACCCGTTCGATATCCGCAGGGGTGGGGTTTCAGCGAAGGGGAGGGCGACGGTCAGCCGTCGGCTGGTGCTCTGCTGGCGCGCCGCGGCCGGCGTCGTGGTCTCAGTGTCCTCATCGACACGCCCCTTCACTCATGGCGGCGGCGTGTCCCAAGGTACTGCATGCCTTAATTCAAGTCACGACATGAGAATGCGGTTCAGTTCGTTCGGCTGCCGAACTTAGTGTCCGCGCAGGTCCAGACCGGTCTGGACCAGTGGAACCGGGTGACGAAGTCCGAAGAGGAGGATGATCAGGACGGCCGGTAGCGCGTCTCCAGCATGACGCAACCGTCCTCGGTCCGATAGGGACCGTGGGGCATCCCTGGCGGCCGGCAGGCGAAGTCACCGGCGCGGAACGTGCGGTCGAGCGTGATGTCGTGCAGCGAGCCGTGCACGATGTACACCTCTTCGACGTAGTCGTGGGTGATCACCCCGGACGGGGACGTGTCCAGTCCCGGCGCCCAGTGGGCCAGCCTGGTGAGGATCTTCGGGTCGTGCTCGTCGCGCGACAGGACCCGTTCCGAGACGCCGTCCTGCACGCTCTGCTGCCAGGGGATGTCGTCGGTGCGGAAGAACTCGCGCTCGCCTTTCACCACACCATCCTGGCGCGTGTCCGCCCGGTACGCACGCCAGGACGACGCCACGTCGGTGTTTCGTGGTTGCCGCCGTAGAGCCCCGGCAGTTTCCCGCCGAGACCCCAGTCGAAGTTGGCGGGGAACCGCACGCGGTAGCGCAGGTAGAGCGTGGTCGCGTTGCGCGGGTCGGACCGGCCGGCCTGACCGAGGTCCTGGTCGAACTGGCCGCCGCCGCTCGTCGGGCAGTTGGTGCACGACGGCGCCGAGGAATCCTTGCCGTACTTGACGTCCAGCGTGGCGCCGGACGCCTTCATGTTGCCGAGGCCGGACTCGCCCCGGCCGTCGATTCCCGGCTTCCCCGCCACGAGGACGAGTTGAAGCCGGCGAACGTGCCGGTCCACGGCGCGGCCGACGGCGTGCTCACCGAGATGAGGCCGGCAAGGGCTGCGCAGGTGATGATCGCCGTGCGCCTTCGTTCCCTGTTCGTTCAACTACTTGACCGGTATTCACCCATGTGAACGTCACGAGAGGGGGAAGCGCGGTCTGCGCGCGGCCAACGCGTGCACGGTGCCATCAGTGGTGAGCGCGATGACCCAGTCTCCGGACACCGACAGGGCGGACGTGAGCCCGCCGCCGAGCTTGTACTCGGCGCGGATCGTGCCCGTCCTACGGTCGAGTGCGATCAGACGACCGTCCCAGGTGCCCACGTACACCGTCGTCGCGGTGGCCAAGGGGTGCATGGCCGGGGCGCCCGCCGGCCGGGTCGCGCAGTACTTCGCCCGGCTCGGGTCGTCCACCGGGCTGGCGCCCGGCGGATAGCCGACGGCGGTCTCCCACGCTGGCGTGCCCGGCTTGGCGGGGTCGAACGCCCGGACCTTCCCGTCGATCCCGGCGACGTACACGATGCCGCCGTACACCGCCGGAGTGGTCACCGGGGGAGGCCCGGGCTCGCAGTTGGCGGTGGGAACCGGCGCGGACCACAACTGCTTGCCCGTCATGTCGTGCACGAGCACTCCTTGCTGTGACATCGACACCACGGTGTTGTCCGCGATCACCGGCGACGGGTGCGCGTAGATGTCCTTCGACAGCGACACGGACGACTCCCGTGCACACGTGGTGAGGTTCAGCCGGACAAGCGCGTTGCCTGCGCCGCTGTTGATGTACGCGCTGTCCGAGCCGGGGACGCGGACCGCGGTGCTGTGGAACTCACCCCAGCCGACCTCGTCGGCACGGAAACCGCCGCGCCGGGCGCCCGTGCCCGCGTCACGGCAGACGATCTGGTTCCATTGCTGGTAGACCGCGACCCGCCCGGCCGACGTGTCGAAAACACTCACCGGGCCACCGGCCCGGCCGTACCGGCGAACCGTGGCACCGGTCTTGTGCTCGTCCTCAATGGTCTCCCACACCACGTGCCCGTCGGTGACAGCGAGCGCGTACACCCGGCCGACCGACGTGGACAGGTACACCCTGCCGCCGTGCACGGTCGGGAACGACTCGGCATCACCGTCCACGTAGGTCCGCCAGACGGTCCTGCCGGTGGCCAGGTCGTAGGCGATCACCTGGTTGTACGGTGATGCGAAGGCCTGCGAGGTGACGATCGCCTTGCCGTCGGCCACCGCGGCGCCGTTGAGCGTGAAGTTCTGCCCGGTGCTGGCCGACCACCGCTGGTCGAGCACGGCACCGGGATCGGCCGGCGACGCCGAGCGTCCCTGCTCGTCACCGCCCTGCCTGGTCCAGTCCGCGCCCGCTTTGGCCTTGTGCAACGCGAAGAACGGGACCACACGGAAGGTGTTCCGCTTGGCAGGCCACGACTTGCCCGCGGAGTCGTGCGCCACCACGTCGACCCGGTAACTGCCGGGCAGCAGGCCGCTGATGACCGAACGAGCCATTGTCCAGTTGTCACGCGGCTTCGGGCACGGCTCCGGGCGGCCTCCCGGCGGGGTGTAGCAGTTCACCTGGCCTGCCGGCTCGGCGGGAGCGCCGAAGGCCAGCTCGCTGCGCCACACCGTCCAGCCCCACGCGTTGCGGACCTGCACGCTTGCCTTCACCGGGATGCGTCCGTCGTCCTCGGCGTAGACGTCCAGCGGGATCCTGGCGAACTGTTCGTACACACTGGACTGTGCCGGGCTCACCACCGCCATGTCGTCGCGCACGCCGAACTGGTGGTGCTGCCCGGTGACGTACCGGTTGGCCAGGTCGGTGAAGTCGAGCACCTTGTAGCCCGGGCGTACGCCGTCGATCCCGTACGTCGCCCCGATGTTGTTGACCTCCACCGAACGGGGAAACGCGCCGCGCCGGAACTCCGCCTGCTGGTTGTGCCCGGCCGCGAACATGCGCACGTCGTACTTGGCCAGCTCGTCCGCGATCGGCTGGATCGCCGGCCCGGGACCCCACTGCGTGAACAGGGACCGGTGCGCGAACACGAACACCTGCTTGCCCACGGCATTGCGGCGCAGGTCCTCCCGCAGCCACGCGAGCTGGGGGACAAGCGAACTCGTGTCGTAGTTGTTCTCCAGCACGACGTGGTGACGCCCATTGCGGTTGAAGCTGTACCACTCCGGGCCGAGGTTGCGGCGGAACAACTCGACCGAGGAGACGTAGGCGCCCTCCGAGGCGTCGTGGTTGCCCATGACGGGGTAGAACGCGTGGCCGAGCTTGCCCGCGACCAGTCCGGCGCGCAGGATGTCGTAGCTGCCTTGCCTGCGTGGCGCGCTGGTGTAGTCGGTGACGGTGAGGTCGCCGGTGGCGATCGTCAGGCTCGCCGCCGGGTCTTCGGCCATCGCCCGCACCTGGTCGCTCCACTGGTCACGGGTGCGCTCGGCTGACTGGTCGCTGCGGTTGTCGGTCTCCGTGTCGGACACCATCTGCCACTTCTCCGCCGGGTCGGCGGCCTTGGCGTCCGGCAGCAGCGGGAAATCGACCGTGCTCGCCACCGGCCGGAAATACCTCGGGACGAAATCCTCCCGCAGCGGCGGCGTGTACCCGTCGGGGGACACGACGTGAATCAGGTCCGTTTCCCGCCTGGTGACGTCGACCTCGGCGGAATAGCGTCCTGAGTGGTCGGTGGTGGCCCACACGGCACCATCGGTCACGGACACCCCGGCGAGCCCCTGCTCACCCTCGCCCTGAACGCCGTCGCGGTCGGTATCGGCGAAAACGGTTCCTTCGACGACGACCGTGCTGGCCGCCCGCACATCCGGCGGCGGGCTGACACCCAGGACGAACCCGGTGACGATGACACCGGCTATCACCACGTGGTTTCTCGACACCGCCGGAAGCTAACAACGCCAGGTGCCGGGACGCGTCCGGCAGGAGAACGCCGTGTGAACCGGGCCGGTCCGTTCGGGGCCGGTGCCCGATTGTTGCTACGAAAACGTAGCGTAATCACGGAGCGTGTTGCTCGCTCGATAGGGTGATGTGGGCGCCAAGTAAACCGTTGCTGTCCACCGGCACGATAAAAAACAACAATGGCAGTCCCGGGACAGTCGCGGACCACCGACCTGTGGGCGAAAGTCCCGGCGGACGCGGCGAGACAGTTCCAGTCCCACGCCGATCCCCTGGCCAGGGCGATCCTGCGCGAAGTGGGACGGTCGGTGCCGGAGTACTCCCACGCGCTGGACGGCGACTTCGGGCGGGCGTTCGTCCAAGGGGTTCATGTGGCCGTGGAGCGGTGCGCCACCGCCATCGGCAGCGCGGCCTCCCCGCCGGACAACACGGACCTGTTCCGCGAACTCGGTGCCCAGGCCTACGCCGCCGGGCACAGCCTCGAAGCCCTGCTCGGCGCCTACCGTGCCGCGGCAAGGGCCTCCTGGTCGTACGTGTCCACGTTCTGCCGTACCATTCGTCTTCCCGCCGACGTGCTCTGCGTGATCGGCGAGGCGATCCACGTGCACTCCGACGAGGCATCAGCCCTGTCGGCCGCCGGGTACGCCGCCGGAAGCGTCCGCATGCGCCAGGAGAAGCGCGACCACCTGCTACATCTTCTCTTCACCGAACCCGCCACCCCGCCCGACACAGTGGCGTGGCTCGCCAAAGCCGCGGAGTGGACAGTCCCGAGCACGGTCCACGCGGTCGCCCTGGACCACAACGCCGGCTCCCAGCCCAGCGCCCCCGCGCTGCCTGACGACGTTCTGTCCCATTTCGACGGCAAGAACTCGCGTGCGCTCACCGCCTGCCCGGAGCGGCTCACCGAGGTTGACCTCGGCCGATGGCGCGCCGCGGTGGGCCCGCGGGTCGCGCTGACAGAAGCAGCCACGTCGCTGCGCTACGCCCGTCGCACAGTGGAACTCGCGCGGAGCGGGGCGATCGAGGGTGCGCCCGTGCTCTGGGTGTCCGACCACCTGACCACGTTGATGCTGCACAACGAGAGCGTCTTGCTCGCCGCCTGCGCCGAAGAAAGCCTCGGCCCGCTGCGCGGCCTGACCGACAGGCAGCGCGAGCGGCTGTCCGAGACGCTGTCGGCCTGGCTGCGCACCGGCGGCAAGACGCTCAAGATGGCCGAGTATCTCGGGATCCACCCGCAGACGGTGCGCTATCGCGTGAGCAGGCTGGAAGTCCTCTTCGGCGACCGCATGACGGACCCGGCCGAGCGGATGAACCTCCTGCTGGCGCTGCAGGCGACGTGACTGTCCACCGAGGACCATGGCGCGGTGGCGAGGTCGATGCCCGGGTCCTGTCGTCACCGTGAGTACATCCGATCGTGGACGGCCGGGAACCTTTCCCGGCCGTCGCACGACCACCTGGATGTCATGGTGTCTCACTGAGTAAGGACGGCTTCGTCGATGTCACGCGCCACCCGCGGGAAGTCCACCGCGTTGCCCGGCCGCCGCGGGCCCTCGGTCAACCTCATCCTCACCATCGGTCTGGTGGTGCTGGCCGTCCTGGTGGTCGGCGGGATCCTGCTGTTCAACCGATCGGACGAGAAGACGGCGGTGCCGCCGGAGAAGCTCGTGCCGGCCGGGGCGCACACGCTGTCCACTGTGAACGGCAACAAGGTCACCCTGGTGGAGTTCCTCGACTTCCAGTGCCCGGCGTGCGCGTCGTACTACACGAACATCACCAAGAAGGTGGAGCAGGACTACCAGGGCCGGATCACGTTCGTGCCCCGCAACTTCCCCCTGGAGATGCACCCGCTGGCGGTGCCGGCGGCCCGGGCCGCCGAGGCTGCCGGGCGGCAGGGCAAGTACAACGAGATGTACCACGCGTTGTACAACGGCTATCGGGAATGGGCCGTCGCGGGCCAGGACGTGAACTCCGACGTGGCCGCCGCGACCGCGAAGTTCGAGCAGTACGCCACCACCATCGGCCTCGATGTGGCCAAGTTCCGCACCGACGTGACGTCCCCGCAGGTGCAGACGGTGATCGACAGGGGCATCGCCGACGGGCGTGAGGTGGGCGTCGACAGCACTCCGACGTTCTTCGTCAACGGCGAGAAGTTCGAGCCGACCGGCCGCACGCTCGCCGACGTCGACCGTCAGCTGCGCGAGAAGCTCGACCAGGCGCTGGCCGGATGACCACGAACAGGCGCTTGGCCTGGCTGTACGTCATCGGCGGCGGTTTCGGCCTCGTCGCCGCGATCGCGCTGACCCTGGAGAAAATCGCCAAGCTGCGGGATCCGGCCTACGTGCCGACCTGCTCGATCAACCCCGTGGTGTCCTGCGGCTCGGTGATGGACAGCCGCCAGGCGGAGGCGTTCGGATTCCCCAACCCGTTGCTGGGGATCGCCTTGTTCGCGGTCGTGGTGACCACCGGCGTGGTCGTCCTGGCGGGGTTCGAGCCGCCACGCTGGTACCGGCTGGCGATGCAGGTGGGAACCGCGCTGGGCGTGGTGTTCGTGCACTGGCTGATCGTGGCCAGCCTGTACGACATCCACGCGCTGTGCCCGTACTGCATGGTCGTGTGGGTCGTGACCATCCCGCTGTTCTGGTACACGACGCTCGACACCTGGCCCGCGCTCGCGCCCCTGCGCCGGGTGCACAGCGTGGTGCTGGTCCTGTGGTACCTGGTGATCGTGGTCCTGATCCTGGTGGAGTTCTGGTACTACTGGCGGACGTTGCTCTGAGCCACGGGGCGTACAGTGGCACCGTGGACGGCGACATCGACGACAGCGACAACGCGGACACGGGCATCCTCGACCCAGAGGACACATTGGACGATCGCAACGCGTACGACGAGGGCTACTCGCCGCCGGAGAAGGCGCCGGTCCTCGACGAGGGCGTGAGTCTCGGCGACCGGCTCGCCCGTGAGGAACCGGACGTGTCCTATGACGACGGAGACGACGGCCTGGGTGACACCGGCGACACCGACGGCGAACTGATCGACGACGAGGTCGGTGGCGGCAGAGCGGGCCGCCTGGTCGCCGCCGACGAGGGCTTCGGTCCCGACACCGACGGCGAACTGCGCGCTTCGGACGTCGGTATCGACGGCGGCGCCGCGTCCGCCGAGGAGGCCGCCGTGCACGTGGTCGACCCCAGGGACGACTGAGTCTGCTCTGGCGGGTCCGGCGGGTAGTGCCCACAGCGCACGCATGAGCATCGTGACGCGCGGCTTCCGCGGCAGACGTGATGTCGCGCCGGACCTGCCTCCCGGGCAGTACCTGACCCACGACTTCCCTGTGCTGTCGGCTGGCCCGACGCCACGCGTCGACCATGACCGCTGGCAGTTCACCATCACCAGCGAAGCAGGCGCCCGGCACACGTGGACGTGGCGCGACCTGCTCGCGTTGCCGAACGAGCAGCCGCACGGCGACATCCACTGCGTGACCAAATGGCCGAAGTTGAACACCCACTGGAAAGGCGTCTCGCTCGACGTGCTGTTCGACGCCGTCGACACGGGCGCCGACTACGCGGTGGTGCGTTCCTACGGCGGCTACACCACCAACCTGCCGGTGGAGGACCTGCTCGACGGCCAAGCATGGCTCGTCTACCGCTATGAAGACGACGATCTGACGCCCGAACACGGCGGTCCTGTGCGGCTGCTCGTCGCGCACCTGTACTTCTGGAAGTCCGCGAAGTGGGTCAAAGGGCTCGAGCTGAGCGACAACGACGAGCCCGGTTTCCGGGAGACGCTCGGGTACCACAACTACGGTGACCCGTGGCGCGAGCAGAGGTACACGGGCGACTGATGATCCTGCGCTGGCTGCCCGGAACCGTCGCCGACATCAGCGTCGAGACACCCACCTCCAGAACCATCGGGTTCGACATCCCCGACTGGCCGGGGCACCTGGCCGGTCAGCACGTCGACGTCCGGCTGACCGCCGAGGACGGCTACAGCGCGCAGCGCAGCTACTCCTTGGCCGCGCCCACCGACGAGGACCGGATCGAGATCATGGTCCAGCGAGTGCCCGGCGGCGAGGTCTCGTCGTTCCTCGTCGACGAACTGCTGCCGGGTGGCGTGATCGAACTGCGCGGCCCGATCGGCGGCTGGTTCACCTGGCAATCCACCCTGGCCACTCCGGTGTCGCTGGTCGCGGGCGGATCGGGGATCGTGCCGCTGATGGCGATGATCCGCGCGCGAACCCGGGCGGGCAGCGACGCCGGGTTCAAACTGCTGTACTCGGTGCGCGGCCCGGCCGACGAATACGACGCCGACGAACTGACCAAGCACTCGGTCGACGTCACCACGATCCAGACGCGATCGCAGTCCCCGTCCGCGCGCCCCGCCGGCCGGCTGCGACCGGCGGACCTGGACGCCCTGTGGCCCGTCGCCGCGGGCGCGCGGGCGTACGTCTGCGGGCCGGCCGGGTTCGTCGAGTCGGCCGCGAAAGCACTGGTGGACAGGGCAGCGGACCCTGACACGATCCGTACCGAACGATTCGGCCCATCCGGAGAGTGACGACCATGCACGTCGATGGCAACGCGATCGCGGGTGTCCTCGGTTTCGACGTCTCGGTGCTCAAGCCGACCTGCGGGTCGTGCGGCAGGCTCGGGCCGTTCACCGAGCACCACGTCTACGACACCGGGCCGGGGATCGTGGTCCGGTGCGCGGGCTGCGGCGAGATCACCGCGCGGCTGGTCCGCACGGACACCGAGATCTGGCTGGATCTCAGCGGCTCGCAGTCAGTTCGCGTTCCCTTGCCCGCTGAGGCGTGACCAGCAGGACCAGACCGGTGATCAGCAGCGGAACGACACCGAAGCCGATCACGATCGCGCCCCCCAGGTGCTGCGACGCGGCCAGGTCGGCGATCCACGGCAACCGCAGCGACCGGTGGAACGACTCGCCGATCACGGAGTCCCTGAGCAGCAGCGCGACCCCGAACACCGCCTGGGTGGCCAGCGCGGCGAGCACCATGAGCCGCCTGACGGCCGGGGAGATCTCGGACGCGAACGCGGAACAGAAGAACGCGCAACCGGTGAGCAGGAACCACAGGTGGATTCCCGTGCGCACGACCGGCTGGTCCAGCGACCACTCGAACACCCCGGTGAGGTACACGAGGTAGAACGAGCTGGAGAACAGGACCGTAGCCACCACGGGGTGCAGCAGTACCCGCCGGTCACGTGGCATGCCGAGGACGAGCAGGATGGGGGAGAGGATCGCCAGGACCAGCGTGCTCACCACGTGCAGGCTGAACACCGCGGGAGCGTACCGGCCGATGCCGGACGACGTGGCCAGCAGGATCCCGGCACAGCCCGCGAGCCACAGCGGCAGCCGGAAACCGCGGTGCCGCAACGCCGAAACGGCGAGCACGATCGCGCCCGTGCCCAGCAGCAAGTCGAATCGCCAGTCCGTGAGCAGGGCCGGCACGTCCGGTGGTCCACTGAGGACGTACCCGAGCCTCAACTCGACGGTCGGCACGATCGCGACGTGTTCGGGAGGTGGTGTCCGGGCGAGAGCGGCGGCCAGGCCGATCGTCATCAGCATCAGCAGCACCTCGACCGCGCCCAGTCTGAGCAGCGCACGGCTGGTGCCGGTCCGGACCACTTCCGCGACACCGGTGCGGCGCTGGAAGAAACCGAACACACCGAGCAGGCCCAAGGCCACGACCTTGGCGACGACGAGGAAGCCGTACGACGTGGTGAACAGGTTCTCCGGTTTCACCCGGACCAGCGCGTTGATCACGCCCGAGGCGGCCAGTGCGATCCAGCACCACAACGCCGACGCCGAGAACCGCGTGACCGCGGCCGTCAGGTGCTCGCCTGTGCGGTAGGCCAGGATCGCGAGCAGCCCGCCGACCCACAACGCGGCGGCGACCAGGTGCGTCAACAGGCTCGCGGTCGCCCAGTCATGATCACCGCCACTGGACGAATGCCCGCTCGAGGCAACGGGAACCAGTCCGAGCAACGCCAGCCCGAGGAGCGCTCTCGTGGCGGCTCGCGAGGTCACCCGTCTCGACGACGCCATGATCACCGCGCCGATGAGGGCCGTGAGCATCCACGCCCGCGTCGGCTCCACAGCGAAAGCGAGTTCGAGAAGCCGGTCCCACTCCAGGATGTAGCCCAGCGGGCGCGCGTAGACGTCGGCCAGCGTGAACGGCACCGACAACAACGCCGCCACCGCCCACACACCAGCCGCCCAACCGGCGATCCTGACCGGGACACGCTCGGGCTCCGGAAGCAGGAACGCGGAGAACAACAACCCTCCGACGCACACGACAGCGGCCACTTCGGCCAGGACACGGACAACTGGCAGCCCGTAGCTGGCGTAGAGGTCCGTTCCGCGCAATCCCGCGACAGCGAAGTCGTTGCCGGTGACCGACAGCAGCCCGACGGCGACCAGGCAGGCGATCAGCGTTCCCAGCCCCAATAGGGCCCCGGTCCTCGGAGATACGCGCACGCGCGGAGCCTAGAGGCAGAGCCCGCCTGCGCCATGCCGGTATGCGCTCACCGGCTATCCACCCCATTCAGTACTACGAACACTGTTAATAAGCTTGTGACGAAAATCTACCGACAACACGCAAAGTAGGCCACGATGGTGGCACCGGGGAAGGGGATGGGCTGGCCAGTGCCAGGAGTTCGTCGATCACCGGTTCCGGGCCACCGCGGTGCCGACGGCGTCGAAGCACGGATCACCGGTGCACGCCTTCGGATCGATCGCGATCGGACCACGCGCCCGGGCCGTCGCTCAATGCGTTGCCGAGACGCAGATCGCCGTGCAGGCAGACGGGCGGCCGATCCGGGCGAAGGCTTCCTCGCGCCGGCCGCGCGGATCTCGCGGCCACTGTGCCGCAGCTCTCGCCATTGCTCCGGCGCGGCAAGACCGACGAGGGCTCCACTGCCGAACAGGTCCCTCACTCGAATTCGCACCGCGAGGCCGGTCGTGCGGCGACCTCGGCGAGCCACCGCCGAGCGTCCGGACCGAACCGGCTCACCTGGTGCGCGCTCTCCTGGCGATGATCGCATCTTGGTAACCGCACGCTCAGGCCCGTAACGCGCACGGCGAGTCACCGATTCATGTGGTGCGCATCACGTGACTTGAGGGGGTCGGTTGGCGCCCAATGAAAGCAGGCCGGGCGGTTGTCGCAAGGCGATCTTGTACAGCCGCCGCGCACCGGGGCAGCTCACCGTACTGCTGATAGTGCTGGTACTGGCGTGTCTCGCGGCCGGGCTGGGGGCCGTGCTCGACGTGCAACGGCGGCAGGACGTGCTCGTCGGCGTGATCGACCGCGGCGGGCCGTTGACCGGTGCGGCGGTGGAGATCTACCAGTCGTTGTCGGACGCCAACGCCACTGCCGCGAGTGCGTTCCTCGTCAGCGGCGTCGAACCGGCCAACCTGCGGCAACGGTACGAGTCCAACATCAACGAGGCGTCGGCGGCGTTGTCGACGGCGGCGTCGGGCTCGCCGACGGGGGAGAGCGCGGCGACTGTCACCCAGTTGGCCGTCTACCTTCCGTACTACACCGGGTTGGTCGAACGGGCGAAGGCGTACAACCGGCAGGGGCAACCGCAGGGCGCGGCGTACCTGCGGCAGGCCTCCCACCTGGTGCAGTCGACGATGTTGCCGTCGGCTCAACGGCTTTTTCACGCCGAGACCACCCGATTGGCGCAGGCGCAGGAGGACGCCGGTGTGGTCGGCTGGGTGTTTCTCGGTGTGGGGCTCCTGGTGCTGGGGGGATTGGTGGCGGTTCAGATCTACCTGGCGCGCACGACCCGCCGGGTGTTGAACGCCGGGATGCTGGCGGCCACGGTCGCGGCGGTGGCGGCGATCTCGTGGTACGGCATCGCCACGACCAGCGCGGCCGATCACAGCGTCGCGAGCCGCCAGTCCGGTTCGGCGGCGGTCGAGGCGTTCGCGCACGCGCGGATCAAGGCGCTCGAGGCCCGCAGCGACGAGGCGCTGACGTTGGTGGCCAGGGGAAACGGCCGGTCCTACGAGGATCATTTCGTCGGCGTGCGCAATGAGCTGAACAACGGGATCCTCGCGCGTGCCAGTGCGGCGGCGGGGCCGGAGACGGCCGGGCACATCAAGAGCGCGATCGACGCCTGGTACGGCTGGGTGGACAGCCACAAGGAGCTGCGCAGCCAGGACGACACGGGCAGCTACGACGATGCGATCAGGCTGGCGACCAGCGGTGACCCGGGGGTGTTGTCCAGCAAGGTCGACACGGAGCTCGGTGCGGCCATCGCGCGTGCCGCGGATGCGTTCCGCCGGGAGGCGGTTGAGGCGCGGGACGCGGTGGGGGGCGCGGACGTCGGGATCGGTGTGCTGATGGTGCTGGCGGCGTTGGGTGTGTGGTTCGGGCTGACACTGCGGATCCGGGAGTACCGATGAGGATCCTGGTGCCGCTGGTGGCGGTTGTCGCGTTGAGCGCGTGCGGTGTGGAGTCCCAGGATCCTGTGCCGGTGGGTGTGCCGTCGGTGGTGGTGCTGCCGTCGGGTGTACAGGATCCGGCGAAGGTGCCGGAGGCGTCCACGAAGGTGTGCAACCCGAAGGAGAGCCTGCGGCCGGGTCCGCTCGCGCCCGGGGGAGCGGTGGCGAGGATCAAGGAGCGCGGCAGGCTCGTGCTCGGCATCGGGTCCAGCGCGTACCTGCTCAGCCACCGTGACCCGTTCAGCGGCGAGATGCGCGGGTTCGAGGCCGAGATCGCGCGGGAGATCTCCGCGGCGATCTTCGACGGCGATCGGAACAAGATCCAGTTCAGGGCGTTGAACGCGGCCGAGCGCATCCCGGCGGTCCGCGGTGTGGACGAGCGCGGCAACCAGGTCGAGATGGTCGACATGGTGATGGCGGCGATGACGATGACCTGTGAGCGGCGGGAACTGGTCGCGTTCTCGGCCGAGTACTACCCGGCTGGTCAGCGGATCCTGGTGAACCGCGGTTCGGGCATCCAGTCCAAGGAGGACCTGGGCGGCAAGAAGGTCTGCGCGTCGGCGACGAGTACCAACATCAACACGCTCGCCGAGTTGCGGGCGAAGCCGACCCCGGTCGCGGCGGCCAACACCAGCGACTGCTTGTTGTTGCTGCAGCAAGGGCAGATCGACGCGGTGTCCACCGGCGACGTGATCCTGGCGGGACTGGCCGCGCAGGATCCGGCGACGGTGATCGTCGGGCCGCCGTTCACCCAGGAGCCGACCGGGATCGCGATGTCGCGTGAGTCGCCGGACCTGGTGCGGTTCGTCAACGGGGTCCTGGAGAACATGCGGACCAGCGGCAAGTGGCAGCAGCTGCAGAGGGACTGGCTGCGGGACTACATCGGGGACGCCGCGCCGCCGGTTCCCGTGTACGCGGCGGGGTGAGCCGGTGCAACTGCGATATCCAGCGCGGCTGATGGCGGTACTGGCCGGACTCGTGGTGCTGTGCCTGGCCACGGGACTGGCCGCGCTGGCCGATGTCCAGCACCGGCGTGGCGTCCTTGTCGGTGTGGCTGATCGCAGCAGTCCGCTCGCGGGTGCGGCGGTGTCGGTCTACCAGTCACTGTCGGATGCCGACGCCACGGCGACGGGTTCGTTCCTCGCTGGTGACCAGGCGCCTGCGGCGGAGCGGCAGCGGTATCTGCATGACATCACGGAGGCGGCGTCCGCGCTGAGCACGGCGGCCGCGGGTGCGCCGGACGTGCGGACGGCCACGAGGGTGGCTGAGCTGACTGCTCAGCTGCCGATGTACACGAGCTTGGTCGACACCGCGAGAACCTACAGCCGGCAGGGCTTGTCGCTGGGTGCGGCGTATCTGCGTGAGGCGTCCGGGCTGGTCCGTGAACGCATGTTGCCTGTGGCGCAGCAGTTGTATCGCGATGAGATGGCCAGGCTCGGGACGGCGCAGGAAGACGCGGCTTCCACGGCGGTGCTTCCGTTGCTGCTGGGGATTGTCGCGTTGGGTGCGCTCGTGGTCGTGCAGATCTACCTTCGGCGGACGACCAACCGGGTGTTCAACGCCGGGCTGCTGGTGGCGACCGCCGCGACGTTCGCCGCGTTGATGTGGCTGGGATTCGCCTCGGCGAACGCGGCCGAGCACAACGAGACCGGGCGGCGAGACGGCAGCGCTCAGCTGGAGGCGTTGGTCGAAGCGCGCATCACTGTCCTGACGGCCCGCAGCGAAGAGGCGTTGTCGTTGGTGGCGCGGGGGAGTGGGAAGTCCTATGAGGACCGCTTCCAGCAGGCGCGGGCGCGGCTGGACGGCGACGGGGCCACCCTCGGGTCGTTCGCGGCGGCGCGTGACCGTGCCGGCCAGCCGGAGACAGTGGCCAAAGTGGACGGAGCACGGTCTTCGTGGCAGGTGTGGCTGGACAAACACGGGCAGTTGCGGACGTTCGACGCTGACGGCGACTACAACCGCGCGATCCAGGTGGCCACGGGCGTCGACCTGGCCCATACGGACACTGCCAAGGTCGCCGACGGCAGCACCGGGCAGCTGGCGGCGCAGGTGGTGGACCAGCTCAGTGCCGCGGTGGGGCAGGCGCAGGCCAGGTTCGACGACCACGCCGGGCAGGCGACGAGCGCGTTGGACGCGGTGGATGTCGGCATCGTCCTGCTGGTCCTGCTGGCCGCCGGTGCGGTGACGGCCGGGATGGCGGCGAGAATCCGGGAGTACCGATGAGAGCTCTGGTGATCGTGCTTGTGCTGGTCCTGGTGGCGGCGTGCGGCCAGGCGCCGGGCACGATCGTGCGCAGGCCGCCGTTGTCGATCGCCGAGCCGATGCCGCCGGGCATGGTGCCGGTGCCCAGCGCCGACGCGTCCGCTGTGCCGCCGGAGTGCGGGCCGGGCGGGAGTTTCGACCCGTACGCGAACAGTCTCCGGCCGCTCGTGCCGCAGCCGAAGCCGGGTGCGATGCCGCCCGGCAGCGTGATGGACGAGATCGTCCGGCGCGGCCGGTTGATCGCGGCGGTCGACCAGAACCTGAACCTGTTCAGCTCGCACAACCCGCGGACCGGCTCGCTCGAGGGCTTCGACGTGGACGTGGTGAAGCAGATCGCCAAGGCGCTGCTGGGGAATGAGAACAAGGTGCAGTTGCGGGCGGTGAACTTCACCGACAACTTCGCCGTGCTCAACTCGGGCGAGGTGGACATCCTCGTCGACTCGATCACGATCACGTGCGAGCGCCGCTACAGGCACAAGGTGTGGTTCAGCACGAACTACTTCGAATCCGGCCAGCGGGTGATGGTGGCGCGGCGTTCGCCGTACAAGTCGGTCAACGACCTGGGCGGCAAGCGGGTGTGCGCGCCGGTCAACACGACGTCGATCCGCGAGATCCGCGACTACTCGGCGGTGAAGCTGGTCCCGGTGGCGGTGGCGGAGTTCTCCGACTGCCTGGTGCTGCTGCAGCAGGGACAGGTCGAGGCGGTGTCGTCGACCGACAGCGTGTTGCTGGGCATGGTCCGGCAGGACCCGACGCTGCACATGTCGGGGGACCGGTTCACCAGGGAGCCGCACGGTATCGCGGTGCGGGAGCGTGACTCGGACATGATCCGGTTCGTCAACGGCGTGCTCGAGCAGATGCGTCAGGACGGCACGTGGCGTCAGCTCTACGGCACGTGGCTGAAGGGATTGGACGGCGACGGTGTCGTGCCGAATCCACCGCCTGCGCAGTACTTGGCGGGATCGTGACGGCCCGGCTGCCCGATCCGGGCACGTCCCGTGCGGTGCTGATCGGCACGGCGCAGTACCAGGACCCGGATCTGACGGCGCTGCCGAGCGTGGCGGGCAACCTGATTGACCTGGCCGCCGCGCTGACCGATCCGCGGGGAGCGGGACTGCGGCCGGAACACTGCCTGGTGCTGCGGGATCCGCCCGCGCAGGCGGATGTGGGTGATCAGATCGTCACGGCCGCGAGCGAGGCCGAGGACGTGCTGCTGGTGTACTACTCCGGGCACGGCCTGATGACGTGGGGCCGCACGAGTGAGCTGTGCCTGGCGTTGCGTGACACGCGGTCGAAGTCGTTGCAGACCTCGGCACTGCGCTGCGCGGATCTCCGTCAGTACATTTTGGACAGCCCGGCGCGGACGCGGGTGCTGATCCTGGACTGTTGCTTCGCGGGCCGCGGCATCGAGCCGACGATGAGCTCGGCTGCGGACACGATGCTCGGCGAGGTGGACGTGGCGGGCGCGTTCGTCCTGGCCGCGGCGCAAGGCAAGGCGTTGGCGCCGTTGGGTGAGCAGAACACGTTGTTCACGGGTGAGTTGCTGCGGTTGTTGCGGGAGGGCATTCCGTCCGAGCCGGGCATGCTGCTGACGTTGCACGTGCTGTTCCGTGAGGTACGGGCGGTCATGCGCCGCAACGGGTGGCCCGAACCGCGTGGCAACTCCAGTGACATGGCCGCGCACCTGGCTCTCGGGCACAACCCGGCGCACTTGGTGCGCAAGGCGATGGACGCGCTGCGCGGGGACATCACGCGCCTGCGGGCGGAGGAAGCGCAGACCCGGCAGGTGCACGACACCGTGCGCGACAAGATCAGGGAACCGAACCTGTCGCCGTTGACCGAGGTGGCGGACCGGCTGGTTGATCGGCTGGACGAACTGGAACGGTACGCGGCCACGGGGCGGTCGGTCAGCCGCGAGCTCGCCGAGCTGAAAGGTCAGCTCACCGACGGCCGCAACGAGACCCGTCGCCTGCGCGTGCAGGGCGACGGTTTGCTCGACCGGCGTGCGGAGTTGCGTGAGCGGCTCAAGGGCTATCAGGCGCAGGCGGTGCGTCTGCGGATCGCGGAGGAATGGGACGTCGCGGAGTTGTACGTGAAAGCCAGGACGTTGTTGTGGACCAAGCCGTGCGACCTCGTGCTCGCGTTGCGCGCTGTCAACGCCTACCAGCAGGCCGTCACCAACCTCAGGGAGAAGCGCAGATGAGCGCCTGTGTCGAACCTGGCTGCGAGGGATCGTATGGTCCGCACGGTTACTGCGACGAGTGCGGGACCAAAGCGCCGGTCGCCGCACCGCCGCCACCGCCGCCAGTCGCGCCCGAGTCACGGCCGGAGCCGGGCAGCGGCACACACAACAGCCAGCGTGCGGTGTCCCGGCCGATCTCCCGTCCGGTCAGCACTTCCCGGTTCGGCGCGGGCTGGGTGAGCATGCCGAGGGTGACCCGCTCCGACAGCGCGACGACCGCACCCGTCCCGGAGATCGACGAGTCCCAACGGTTCTGCCGGACGTGCAAGTCACCGGTCGGCCGGGGCCGCAACGGCCAGCCCGGACGGCCGCGGGGGTTCTGCACCAAGGACGGCACCCCGTTCTGCTTCGAGCCGACACTGGCCGAGAGCGACTCGGTCGACCGCTACGAGATCGACCGGTGCATCGCGCGGGGCGGTCAGGGCTGGATCTACCTCGGCCACGACACGCACTTCGACGACACCGGCGGGCAACGGCCGGTGGTCCTCAAAGGAGTGATCGACAGCACCGACCCGGACGCCATCGAGCAGGCACGCCAGGAGCGGCGGTTCCTGATCGAGGTGGACCACCCGAACATCGTGAAGGTCAACGACTTCGTCCGGCACCCGGACCCGTTGACCGGCACCATGGCCGGGTACCTGGTGATGGAGTACATCGACGGCCGCACCCTGCTCGACCTGCACCGGGAGTACCGGGACGACGAGGGCAACCGGGCGCCGCTGCCGTTGCCGCACGTGCTGGCGTACGGCATCGAGGTTCTCCAGGCGATGGCGTACCTGCACGAGAAAGGCTTGTTGTACTGCGACTTCAAGCCAGACAACGCGATGCACACCGGTGACCAGCTCAAGCTGATCGACCTGGGCGCGGTGGTGCGTGCGGAAAGCGTGCCGGACTCGTTCCTGGGTACGGTCGGCTACCAGGCGCCGGAGGTGGTGGACACCGGGCCGACGGTCGCGTCCGATCTGTACACCGTCGGCCGCAGTCTCGCGGTGCTCAGTTTCTCGTTCGAAGGGTTCACCAGGCAGTTCCGCGACCGGTTGCCCAACCGCGACGACGTGCCGTTGCTGGCGGCGAACGAGTCGTACGACCTGCTGTTGCGCCGTGCCACGCACACCGATCCGGCGCAGCGGTTCACGTCCGCGGAGCAGATGAGCCAGCAGCTCGAAGGTGTCCTGCTGGAGGTGCTGGCCGCGTCGGACGCGCACCCCCGGCCCGGGTTGTCGCGGGTGTTCACCGTCGAGCAGCGCACGTTCGGTACGGACACGGTCGTGGGCGACGGCCGGCCGGGGTCCCAGGTGGACTGGTCGGCGCTGGTCCCGGCGCTGCCGACGCCGTTGGTGGACCCGGTCGATCCCGGCGCGGGGCACCTGGCGGCGATCGCGGCGGCGGACCCGGATTCGGTGGTCGACGCGTTGCTGGCGATCCCGGTGGACAGTCCGGAGATCGTGCTGCAGCTGGTCGGTGCGCGGATCGCGGCGGGTCAGCTGGACGCGGCGCACCAGGATCTGGACGTGTACGCGGCGAAGGCGCCGCACGACTGGCGGCTGTCCTGGTACCGCGGTCTGGGTGAGCTGGCGGCGAGCCGTCCGCGCGAGGCGCGGCCGTACTTCGAGCAGGTGTACGCGGTGTTGCCCGGTGAACTGCCGCCGAAGCTCGCGCTGGCGGCGGCAGCGGAGTGGGACGGTGACGACGACCGCGCGGGCCCGTTGTACGAGCGGGTGTGGCGGACCGACACCAGGTATGTCAGTGCGGCGTTCGGGTACGCCAGGGTGCTGGAGCGGCGCGGTGAGCTGACGGCGGCGGTCGCGGCGCTCGACGGCGTGCCGGAGGACAACGCGCAGCACACGTTCGCCCAAGTCGCGGCGATCCGTGCGTGCCTGGCGCCGAACCTGGCGAAAGCGGAGCTGCTGGAGGCGGGTGCCCGGTTGAAGCGGTTGCCGCTCGGGATCGAGCGGCAGGCCGAGCTGTCGGTCGAGGTGTTCCAGGCCGCGCTGGAGTGGGTGCGGCACAACGAAGGCGTCGACGGTGGCGGTGAAGTGCTCGGCCGCAGGCTGGCGGATCGCCAGTTGCGGTTCGGGCTGGAGAAGGCCTACCGCGACCTCGCCGGTGTCACCGAGGACGCCGACCGGCGGATCGAACTGGTCCGCACGGCCAACCGGGTCCGGCCGCGGACGTTGTTCTAGTCGAAGGGGGGTGGCTGTGGATTTCGAACTGCACGTCGATCACAACCGGTACCTGCCGGACGGCGGCCGGACGATCGACGCGGTGGTGTCGGTGAGCGCGGCGGGCGGCAAGCGGGGGCCCGCGCTGACCGCGGCCGAGGTGATCATGATCGACTGCTCGGGGTCGATGGAGGGCGAGAAGATCATCGAGGCCAAGCGGGCCACCGGTCAGGCGATCGACCTGTTGCGCGACGAGGTCGCGTTCGCGATCGTCGCGGGCACCACCGGTGCGCGGATGGTGTACCCGCGCAACGAGGCGATGATGGCCGCGTCCCCGGCGACCCGTGCCGAGGCCCGTGAGGCGGTGCGGCGCCTGCAGGCCGACGGTGGCACCGCGATCGGGACTTGGCTGGAGCTGGCGAACAAGCTGTTCCGGGCGCAGGACGCGGATGTCAAACACGCGATCCTGCTCACCGACGGCCACAACGTGCACCAGAAACACGAGGAACTCCTGGCCACGCTGGAGCGCTGCCGCGGTCAGTTCGTGTGCGAGAGCCGAGGCGTGGGCGACGGGTGGTCGGCGGAGCCGCTCAACGCGGTCGCCGACGTGCTGCTGGGCACGGCGGACGGGTTGCCGGACGCCAAGAGCCTGGCGGCGGACTTCCAGAAGATGATCGAGTCGGTGATGGGCAAGACCACCGCGAACGTGGGCCTGCGGCTGTGGCTGCCGCGCGGTGCGCGGATCCGGTTCGTCAAACAGGTCTACCCGGACATCCTGCCGCTGACCGAGAACGGCCGCGCGGTCTCGGACCGGGTCACCGACTTCCCGACCGGGTCGTGGGGCGCGGAGACCCGCGACTACCACCTGTCGATCGAGTTGCCCGCCGGCAAGCAGCTGAATCACGAAATGCTTGCCGCACATGTGAAAGTGGTGGTCGACGACCAGGACGTGGCCGAGGGGCTGATCCCGGCGCACTGGACGGCGGACGCGGCCTTGTCGACCGCGATGAACCAGCGCGTGGCGCACTACACCGGGCAGCAGGAGCTCAACTCGGTCACGCAGGAGGGGCTCGCCGCGCTCGCGGCCGGACGCGACGAGGAAGCCACGGCCAAGCTCGGCCGGGCCGCTCAACTGGCCAAAGCCTCCGGCCACGAGGACACGCTGCGCGTGCTCAAGCGCGTGGTCACGGTGATCGACGCACCGACCGCGCAGGTGCGGTTGCGCCGTGACATGTCGGCGGTGGACGCCGAGATGGCGTCGGTGCGGTCCCGTAAAACCGTGCAGTGGCGCAAGCACAAGGGCGCCACGGCCGGTGACGACGGCGGGACGCACGCCGACGAGGACGACACCGACAGCGAGAACGAGAACGACGGTTCGGTATCGTGATGTCCGTGATCACGATCGACCCGAGCTCGTCGGTGGCGCCCTTCGAGCAGGTCAGATCCCAGTTCGCCCGGCAGATCACCGACCGGGCGCTGCCCGTCGGTGCCAAGCTGCCGACGGTGCGCGCGCTGGCGGTCGAACTGGGACTGGCGGCCAACACTGTCGCCAAGGCCTACCGTGAGCTGGAAGAAGCGGGCCTGATCGAGACCCGCGGCCGGGCGGGCACGTTCGTCAGCGCCGCGGGGCAGCAGAGCCGCATCGTGATCCAGCGCGCCGCACGCGACTACGCCTCCCAGGCCCGCGCGTTGGGCCTGAGCGCGGACGAGGCGTTGAGCATCGTGAAAGCCGCGCTGTCAGCCACATAGTCCCCCCGGACTGGTCGGTGATCGGCCGCGGCGACCCGCGTCAGGTCTCCAGCCGAACCCTGGGCAGCTCGTCCACCCGGGGACCGGATCTCCGCCGAGCGCGAGCGCCTCGGCCTGCGGCGCACTGAGCGCCTGGGTGGGTGATGGTTCGTCGGCGGGTGTGACCGTCAGTGTCCCCCGAGCAGATCGGTGAGCATCCCGGTGCGCAGGTGCTCGATGTCGCCTCCGGAGTCCATCGCCGCGTCGAGCACCATCGCCAGCGAGGTGCCGTACACGGGGACGTCCGCGGGATCGTCCGCGAGCTGGTCGCCGTCGCTGTGGCAGACGATCCAGTAGCCGGTGATCGGGTTCCGCAGCGACAGGACGAGTGCGAGGTGCCGGTCGCCGGGCAGGTCGGCCACGACCTGGGCGGGTGGGGCTCCGCCGGGCAGCTCGAGCCAGCTGCGGTCGCCTTCGGAGCGCAACCGCCAGGTGCCGTCGAGCAACGCCGCGGATCCGATGCGGCGGTCGATGGCGATCAGCTCCGCCGTGGCGGTGTCCTTCGACTCGGCCGGGGCGGTGGTGTCGTGTTCCTTGATCAGCCGGTCGATCACGTCGTCGATCAGGGGCGTGGCGGGCATCAGGTGCCAGCCCGCGATCGGGCGCAGGGCGCCGTCGGGGTCCTGCGCCACGCCGACCAGGCCCGCGTGCAGCGCCACCTGGGAGTTGTCGCCCTCGCGGACGTTGACGCGCACTGTGGACAGTGTGGCGGGCACCGCGTCGCTGCGGATCCCGCGCATCCCCGCGGTGCCCTTCGGCTCGCTGATCGTCAGCTCCAGCAGCGGATTCGGCCGGCTGATCACGCCGTTTTCCTTCACATACGGGTAGAACCGCGCGGCCCACCCGTTGATCACCTCGCCGCCGTAGGCGTCGACCGGGTTGTAGATCCGCTTCCAGAACGCGGTGTCCACGTCACCGGCCGCGGCCCGCGCGAACTGGTCGGTGATCGGCCGCAGCGACCGGCACCACGTCTCCAGCCCGAGTTGTTCGACGTAGTCCACGCGCGACCGGATCCTGCGCCAGTCGTCGACCGTGCCGGTCAACGTGATCGACGGGATGCCGCAGATGCTGATCAGCCACAGTGAGAAGTAAGAGGAGTAGGCGTCGAGCAGGACCACGCGCCCGGCGGTGCGTTCGACCGGGGTGCTCGTGCTGAAATCGCATTCGAAGATCTCCGCGTCGGTGATCTCCTCGGCCAGGCGTTTGCTGAACGCCTCCACGAAGTACTGCCAGCTGTCCGGATCGTTCGGCGTCGTCACGCCGGAGTGGTGGACCGGCAGCCGTTCGCGGCCCTCGTGGCGCACCAGCATCGGCCGTAGCTCGGCGGCGTTGAGGCGGATGTGCTGCGCCACGCCCTGCGCGATCGTCAGCCACACCGCGTCCGGCGACAGCACGAGCGGGCGGTGCTCGGCGAAGGCGCGGCCGACCGCGCTGAGCAGCGGGTGCACACCGTCGGGTTCGATGATCGGGCGTGCCGGGTCGCCGCCGATGGCGATCGCGTCGGCGTGCACCTCCCGCAACGGCCGTGCCGGCAGCGGGTCGGTGACGGGGGCGACGTCATCGACGGCGAACACGATCATGGAACGACCCTACTGCGGCGGGTGTGTCACTCCACAGTGAATTCGCCGAGGGCGGACCAGTCGTCCTGCGGGACGGTGAAGTTGACGATCTTCGGGGTGGCGACCAGGTACTGCGGGAAGGTCTGCCGGGCCTTGGTGAAGTGGTCGGACTGCACGTGCGCCGCGCCCGCGTCGTCGTCGCGGAACGCCTCCACGATGACGTACTCGTGCGGGTTGTCCACGCTGCGCGACCAGTCGAACCACAGGCAGCCCGGTTCGGCGCGGGTCGACTCGGTGAACTCCCTCGACAGCTCCGGCCACTGGTCGGCGAACTCCGGTTTGATCAGGAACTTCGCGGTGATGAAGATCATTACCGCATCGTATCGGAGTCGCGGCGCGCCGCACGGCGCACAATGGGACACACCCGCCGTCAACGTCCACTCCGGACAATTCCGGGCCGGGCGCGTGGTCGTGCCGAGTGGCAATGACGAGTTGTGCCGGATGTGGTCCAGTCCACACTTCTCCCGCGCCGAACGGCTATCCTTGAGCGTGCCGATGGGAGGGGTATCTTGGCCGCGGTCTTCATCAGTTATCGCAGCACGGATCACGCCGAAGCGGAACGACTCGCGGTCGATCTGCGCGGCCACGGACATCAGGTCTGGCTGGACACCTGGGAACTGCGTCCCGGCGATTCCGTCGTGCAGAAGATGGACGACGGACTGGCCGCCGCGCAATATCTCGTGCTCTGTTATTCCACGAATTCGACACGCAGTCCGTGGCAGTCGCGGGAATGGATGTCCGCGCTGCACCGGCAGGTCAGCGGCAAAGGCGTGAAGCTGCTGCCGGTCATCCTCGCCGGTGGCGAGGCGCCCGCGATCCTCGCCGACATCAAGCACGTCGACCTCGGTGCCGACTGGGCTGAGGGTGTGCGGGCGCTCGCCGCGGCGATGAAGTGACAGAAGAAATGTCCCGGCAACCGGTGTACGTCGCATGCGCCGACGGTGAGGACGACCTGGCCGAGAAACTGGCGAGCCCGTTGCGCGACGCCGGTTACGACGTTATGCACGACGGCACAGTCCTGGTCGGCGAATCCCTTGTCGGCGCGGCGTTGAAAGCCATGGATTCGGGTGTGCCGATCGTATTGTGCGCGACCGTGATGTCGGTCGGCAGCGCGTGGGCGCACAAGATCGTGAACGCCGGGCACGCTCGCGGCAACTGCGTATTCGTGGTGCAGATGGACGAGCGGGCGTACGTCGATCAGCTCTCGGTCAAAACGAAAGTCGCGAAGTACCACGCCGATCCGGTGACGGCTGTGCGTGATCTGCTGGACGCGCTGGTCGCCCATTTCCCGCCGGCGCCCCGCGTGTCCGTGAAGAGGGACGTGCCCAGCGGGGGACTGCCGTATCTGGACCAGCCGACCGATCTGACCGTGTTCGACGTGGACGCGTTGCAGGACTTCCGCACGCAGCTGCGCACCGAGGTGTCCGCCCGGTTGTCCGGCGAGCTGACGCCGTGGCAGTTCCTCGAACAGATCGAGGTCTGGACCGACGGCAAGCTGACCCGCACCGGGGCGCTGCTGTTCGGCCGCAGCCCGACCTCCGCGTGCCCGGCGGCGATGGTCAAGTGCGTCCGGTACTACGGCCTGGACCGCTCCGACCAGCGCGACGGCGAGACCTACGAAGGACCGGTGACGGCACAGATCGTCAACGCGCGCGAGTTCGTGGCCAAGCACGTGCGCCGCGGTGAGCGCCCCAGCGAGGACCACGCCCAGGCCGTGCCGGTGTACGCGTTCCCGATGATCGCCGTCCGCGAGATCATCGCGAACGCGCTGGTGCACCGCGACTACTCGCACCTGAAATCGTGTGTGCACGTGCGGGTGTTCGACGACCGCGTGGAGATCAGCAGCCCCGGCGGCTGGATCGACCACGACATCCCGGCAGGGGAGAAGCACGAGCTGGCCGAGTTCAACGGTCAGTCGGTGAAACGCAACTACCGGCTCGCGCACCTGCTGTCGTGGGTGCGGCTGGTGGAGGGCGAGGGCAGCGGGATCCCGTCGGCGCTGCGCGACTGCCGCACCACCGGCAGTCCGATCCCGACAGTGTTGCGCGAGAAGGACTTCATTACGGTCACGGTCTGGCCGCGGCCACCGGAGCAGGCCTCGCAGGCGGTGCGGGACGTGAGCATCGCGGGTACCGGCCAGCGGCTGCCGCAACCGCGCACGCTGCCGCGCGGGGTGAAGACGTTCGTCGGCAGGGAAGCCGAGCTGGGCTGGCTGGAAAGCTCACTGGACGCGGGCGTCTTCCTGATCACCGGCGCACCGGGCACGGGCAAGACCACCCTCGCGGTCAACTTCGCCCACCAGGTCGCCGACCGCTATCCCGACGGCCAGCTGTACGTGGACCTGCGCGGCTTCAGCCCGTCGGGGCGCCCGGTGCAGGCGGCCGAGGCGTTGTTGCTGTTCCTGGACGCGCTGGGGGTCTCGCGCCAGGCGATGCCGGTCGAGCTGGACGCGCGGGTCGCGCTGTACCGCAGCATCGTCGCCGGGCGGCGGATGCTGGTGCTGCTGGACAACGCGCGCTCCAGCGAGCAGGTCCTGCCGCTGCTGCCCGGCTCACCGCAGTGCCGGGTCCTGGTGACCAGCCGCGCCCGGCTGGCCGACCTGGTCGCCAAGAACGACGCCGTGCAGGTGGCGTTGAACGTGTTCGACCGCAGTGCCGGGATCACGCTACTGTCGCGGTGTCTCGGCGACGACCGCGTGGACGCCGAGCCCGAGGCCGCCGCGAAGCTGGTCGAGTACTGCGGCGGGTTGCCGCTGGCGTTGCGGATCGTCGCCGCGCACGCCGCCGCCCACCCGGAGTTCCCGTTGCAGGTGCTGGCCGGTGAGCTCAACGACGCGAACAACCGGCTGGCCGTGCTGGCCGGTGACGACGAGTCCGCGAGCATCCGCGCCGCGTTCTCGTGGACCTACCAGGCGTTGAGCCCCGAGGCGGCGCGGGTGTTCCGGCTGCTGGGCCTGCACCCGGAGCCGGACATCGGGTTGCCCGCGGCGGCGGCGCTGACCGGGTTGTCCGAGCCGCAGGCGCAGCAGGTCCTGCGTGAGGTGTGCGTGGCGCACCTGATGCACCACTACACGCCCGGCCGCTACCGGTTCCACGACCTGCTGCGGCTCTACGCGCACGAGCAGGCCATGACGCACGACTCGGACTGGCAGCGCGACGAGGCGATCCGGCGGGTGCTCGACCACTACATCGACCGCGGCGCGAAAGCCGACCGGCACTGGTTCGCCTCCGAACGGCCGGTGCTGCTCGCCGCGATCGACTTCGCCGCGCAGCAGGACCTGGCCGAGCGGGCGTGGCGGCTGGCCGCGGTGATCACACCTTTCCTTGACCAGCAAGGACTGTGGCACGACCTGGCGGTGGTGCTGCAGACCGCGCTGGGCGCGGCCGACCAGGCACGCGACCGGCAGGCCCAAGCCGACATCCACCGCAGCCTCGGCGCGGTGCACGGCCAGTTCGGGCGGATCGCCGAGGCGGCCAAGCACTACGAGCTCTCCCTCGGCCTGTGCCGGGAGCTGGGCAACGAGGTGGGGGAGGCCCGCTCCGAACTCGCGCTCAGCGAGGTCCACGCCCGCCGCAACCAACCCGACGAAGCCGTCTTCCACGCCCGGGTGGCGCTGGATCTGTTCCGCCGCAACGCCGACCGGCACGGCGAAGCGGACGTGCTGGTCACGCTGGCCGACTGCGCGGCGCAGACCGGCGCGCCCCGCCAGGCGTTGCACGAGTTCCACGCGGCCCGTGAGCTCTACCGGGACCTGGACAACCGCCGCGGCGAAAGCGTTGCCCTGGAAGGACTCGGGCAGGTGCACCACCGCCTGTACCAGTTCACCGACGCGGTCGAGCACTACGAGGCGGCGCTGCGGCTCTCGCGGGAAGGCGGCAACCGGTACGCCGAAGCCGTCACCCTCAACCGGCTCGGCGACACCTACCGCGCGCTCGGCGACCGGACCAAGGCCCGCTCGACCTGGCAGCACGCGTTGAAGCTGCTCAACGAGTTCGGCGACCCGGACGCCGAGACCGTGCTGGCCAAGCTGGCCGAACTGGAACAGCGGGGGATCGCCAGCACGCAGGATCCCGCGATCCTGGTCGTGGACGCGCTGGAGGACTTGCGGGCACTGCGCGACGGGCCGTTGCGCGCGTTGAAGAAGGCGTTCCGCCGCACCGACATCGACTGGGCCTCCTGCCGTTCGCAGGACCGCGGCGACGGCGTGATGATCGTGGTCCCGGCCGAGGTGGCCAAGGCGGTGTTCGTGGACGCGCTGCCGCACGCCCTGGTGGCGGCGGTGCGTGAGCACAACCAGCGCCAGCCGGAGAACCGGCGGTTGCGGCTGCGGGTGGCGCTGCACTCCGGCGAGGTGCCCGTCGGCGACGCCGGACCGGTCGGTGCGTCGGTCAACTTCGCCTTCCGGCTGGTCGACGCGGATCCACTGCGCAAGGCGC
Organism: Kibdelosporangium phytohabitans; assembly: GCF_001302585.1. GTDB lineage: Bacteria > Actinomycetota > Actinomycetes > Mycobacteriales > Pseudonocardiaceae > Kibdelosporangium > Kibdelosporangium phytohabitans. The sequence goes on from NZ_CP012752.1 coordinate 5,973,216, forward strand.
TGGACGAGTCGGACGGCTCGGTCGCGTTCATCGCGTCGTCGACGTTCTACGACAACGTCATCCGCCCGCACCCGAACGCGGACCTGAGCGCGTACCAGCAGGTCAGTGTGGCGATCAAGGAAACCGACGCGATCGCGTGGATCCACGTGCCGTCACCGCAGTCGTAGCGCCTGCGTGTGCACGTACTCCAGCGCGTCGAGCACGATGGTGCGCTGGTGCCAGTCCAGCCACAGCGCGGTCTGCGCGGCGAGCCTGTCCAGCTGGTCGAGCTGGGCGGGGGTAGGGGAGTGGCCCGGCGCGCTGTGGTGCGTGGACACGACCGCGACGCATCGGCCGCCCTGCACCAGCAGGGGAGTGCTCTGGATCGCGCGCACGCCTTCGTTGAGCACCATTTCGCCGGAGCGGGTTCCGGCGAGGGGCGGGTCGAGCGCCACGTCTTTGACGATCACCCGGCAGCGTTGCCGTACCGCGGTGCCGCACGGGGTGCTGTCGTCGGCGACGGTGGCGAAGAAGTCGATGAACTCGGCCGACAGGTTGCGGTGCTGTTCGAGGTTCAGCGCGCCGGTCAAGGGGTCGAGCAGCTGCAGGTCACCGACGCCCGTGTCCATGACGGTCAGCACGACGTCGAGGAACGACCCCAGCGCGGCGGTTCGGTTGTTCTGCTTGTCGTTGACGTAGCTCAACGCCGGCATGGCACGCCGGACCCGCCCGGGAAACCAGTCGGGGCCGGCGGGTGCCTTGGCGACGAGCAGCCCGCCTGCCAGCGCCGACAGTTTCAGGTTGTGTCGCTGCGCGCCTTCCCGCATGAGGTCGAAGGCCGTGTCGGCGTCGAGGTCGTAGCGGCCTTGCACCATGCCCAGCGCGCGGGCGATCACCGGTCTGGAACGCAGCGCGGCGCGTAGGTCGTAGATCTCCTGGTGCAGCGATCCCGGCTGGTCGGGCGCGGACAGATCAGAGTTGCTGGTTCGCGACACACGCGCTCCCTGGTCCTCAGGCATGACAAGGAAACGCCGGGTTTGCCGCGCTGTTGGACCCACACCGACCGGGCAACCCTATCGTTCACTCCACCCAGTACTACGGACACTGTGAATTATATTGTGACAAAAATACGGACACCCGCCTCGGACAGCGGAGGAGCCGGGTTCAGGCGGTCAGGCCGGCGCAGGTCAGCCAGATGTGTTCACACGTCGCGGACGCCTCGTGGAACTTCTCACGCGGCTCCTGGGACGCGTGGTAGAAGGTCCGCTCGATCATCCAGCACAGGGCACGTGCCATCGCCGACGCCTGGTGCGGTTCGTTGCCTGCCTGGACACCGGCGCGTTCCAGCACGGCGGTGATGGCCGTGATGAACAGATCGGCTGTGTGGCTCCACAGTTCGCCGATCTCCGGCACCGTCAACGACAGGTCGATCGCCGTGCGCATGACCAGGCCGTGCGCGTTCCACAGCTCGACTGTGCGCTGCATGGCCGCCTCGATGGCCTGGCGTGGCTCGTCCGCCTCCGCCGCGACCCGGGACCGCGCCCACAGGTGTGCCACGGTTCGTGCCACGAGTGCCGTGACCACTTCTTGCTTGGAGCCGAAGTAGAAGTACAGGGCGCCACGGGTGATCCCGGCGCCCTTGGCGATGTCCCCGACGGTCATCGCGTCGTAACCCTTGTCCGCCAGCAGGGATTCGCACGTGTCGAGGATGGCCCGCTCGCGGACGTCGCCCTTGCGTTCGGTGGCACGGCGGCCGCGCGCCGGATCGTGACCGGGCATCAGAGCTGGGCACCGTCGGGGAAGTCGGTGGTCCGCGACAGTGTCTCCCACGCGCGGATCTCCTCGTCGACGGCCGTGCGCGCGGCGGCGACCAGGCGCAGCGCGTCCGAGCCCAGGGCGAGGCGGGTGGGCGGCTGCTCGGCCGCGGTGATGTGCACGACAGCGTCCCCGGCCTTCGCCGGATCGCCCAGCTGGTTGCCGCTGGCTTTGCGCCGCCGTTCGCGGATGGGGTCGAACAGCTCGTCGTAGTCGTCGATGGTTCGCGCGGCACGCGACATGGACCGCCCGGCCCAGTCGGTGCGGAACGAACCGGGTTCGATCGCGGTCACGTGGATCCCGAACTGCGCGACTTCCTTGCCCAGTGCGTCGAGGATGCCTTCCAGCGCGAACTTGCTGCCGCAGTAGGCGGACATGCCGGGGAACGCCACGAGCCCGCCCATCGAGGTGACGGCGATGAGGTGGCCGCGGCGGCGCCGGCGCCTGTGGGGCAGCGCCGCCCGCAGCGTGGCCACTGCCCCGAACACGTTGACCTCGAACTGCCGTCGCACTTCGGTCAGCGGGGTTTCCTCGAAGGTGCCCTCCACGCCGTAGCCGGCGTTGGCGACGACGACATCCAGCGGGCCGATGCCGTTCTCCGTCTCCGTGATCACGGTCGAGACGGCGTTCTCGTCGGTCACGTCGAGGATGCGCCCGTGGGCCGAGCCGGGCTTGCGGTGTTCGAAGGCCCGCAGGTCTTCCTGGGAGCGGACCGTGCCGAGGCCGGTGTGCCCGGCGGTCAGCGCGGACTGGGCGAACGCGCGCCCGAGGCCCGTGCTGACGCCGGTGATGGGCCAGTTCTGCATTGCTTCCCCTGGGGGGCGGGAGGAGCCGAGCTGCTCCCCAGGGGTAAAAGTCGACACAGTGTCGATTTTTGTCGTCGCTGTGTTGATTACGTCGTTCCGGCGCTGGTCGTGGGCCGGTGGCGCAGCAGGACGGTGACAGCGGCGACGGGAAACAGCGTCAGCCAGAGGTTCGGCAGCCACCAGGCGGGGTCGAACTCGCCGCGCAGTGCCCAGAACATGAGGGCGTTGAGGCCGGCGGCGTGCGTCAGGGCGAGTGAGACGAGCTGCAACCCGCGTGTGGCTGTGCGGAGGCGTAAGGACGCCAGGCCGGTGCCGGCGGCGAGTACGTCGAGCATGAGGAACGACCAGTTCCAGTCGATCAGCACGCGTTGTGCGTACGGCGGGATGACCTGGACGGCGGTGGCGATCCAGTAGGCGAGGAAGCCGATGTCGGTGATCAGCATCGACCGCTTGATCCAGGTGGGTGTCTGCTCTGGTGCCGTCATCCGTGCCGGCCGTCGATCAGGCTGGTGAGCAGGGCGCGGGTCTGGCTGTGCAGGGTCTTGCCGGGTGGTGCGAGGTCGAGCAGGCGTGCCATCCACCAGCCGTCGACGGCCAGCCGGACCGCGGTGGCGACGGCGGGGTCGATGCCGTCGTGTTCCAGGCGGTGCTGCCAGCGGGTGTACGCGGCTCGTAGTGGGGTGAGGGACTCGGGGTCGACGATGAGTCCGGCGAGCAAGGCGGTCGCGGCGCGGTCGGCCTCGGTTCCTGCCCGGGTGTGCCTGGTGGACACGGTGTTGTCGAGGTAGGCGCGGGTGGCGGCGCCGGGGTGGTCGCCCGCGGCGCCGAGGGCTGTGTCGAACTGTCCGACGAGCCGGTCGATCAGGCCTTCGGCGAGTGCCTGTTTGGTGGCGAAGTGGTAGAAGAGCCCGCCTTTGCTGACGCCGGCCTCGGTCGCCACGGCGGCGAGGGTGAGGTGGTCCGCGCCGTGGGCCAGCAGTACCCGTGTGGCGGCGTCGAGCAGGCGTTCGCGGGAGTTGACCATGGCTCTACTGTACCGGTCGGCCGGTACAGTAGAGCGGGTGTTTTCGCTGGTTGACTGGTTGTCGGGTCAGCCTCGTTTGATTTCTTCCCAGGTCCGTTTGGTGACTTGCGGGCCGTCGTCGGCCGCGCCGTTGGCCAGGCCGTTCTTGCCGAGGTAGTAGTCGCCGGACTGGTGCCACGCGGCGGGGGACTGCTGGGGGTCGGAGACGGCCATCGCGTGGATGTGGTGTTCCCAGGGGCCCTGTGACGGTTTGCGCCACCACGCGGCGAAGCCGGCTTCGCGCAGTTTCCGGACGACGTCGGTCTTGGTGGCGTCCGACATCCCCGAGACCGAGATGTCCAGTGCGCCGCCGCCGTCGTGGGTGCCGCCCGAGGCGCCGACGCCGCCCGGGTTGTAGGAGCCCTGGGTGATGGTCAGGGTCCGGCCGAGCCGTGTCTCGGCTGCTTTGAGCATGTCCCTGGTGCGGGTGTTGATGGTCTTGCCCTGGTAGGCGATCCTGCTGCCCGCGGTCACGACGCGGGTGACGGTGAAGCGTCCGTCGCCCAGTTTCTCCAGCGAGGTCTGGCCGGGGATGCCGTTGGTGTCCAGTCCGGTCCAGCCGAGTGATTTCTGGTAGTTGGTGTACGCCGTGGTGGTGGACGTGCCGAAGTGCCCGTCGACGTACTGCGCGGCGAGGAATCCCTTGGCCTGCAGCGCCTGTTCCACAGCCAGGACGTGGTCCTTGGCGCCGGGGGTGATCGCGGAGTCCGCGCGCCGGGGGTCGATCTGTGCCGCGAGGAGCACCTTCTCCATGTCCACGGTGGCGAGTGCGTGTGCTGGTGCGGCCGTGGCGATGGCGGCTGCCGCCGCTGTGGCCGCGATCGTGGCGGCCCACTTGATCCGCATGTCCGTCCTCCTTGTCAAGGCAGTACGGCGCAGCTTGACCAGAAGGGATACAAGACGGGTACAAATTCACGTCAGGGTGCGGGTGGGTGTTCCGGCGATGAAGGCCTGGATGTTCTCGACGGCTTCGCGGAAGTACGTGCGGTAGTTGCCGTCGGTGACGTAGCCGAGGTGTGGTGTGGCCAGGACGTTGGGCAGGGTCCGCAGCGGGTGGCCGGCCGGGAGTGGTTCCTGGTCGTACACGTCGAGTCCGGCGCCGCCGATCTGGTGGGCGCGCAACGCCTCCACCAGGGCGTGCTGGTCGACGACGGCGGCGCGGGAGGTGTTGATCAGCAGGGCGCCGGGGCGCATGAGGGCCAGTTCGCCGGCGCCGATGAGGCCGCGGGTGCGGTCGCTGAGCACGATGTGCACCGAGACGATGTCGCTGCCGGTCAGCAGTTGTTCTTTGCTGACCAGGCGGACGTCTTCGGGGTCGGTGCGGTCGGCGGTGAGGTTGGCACTCCAGGCGGTGACGTGCATGTCGAACGCGCGGGCGACGCGGGCGACCTGGATGCCGATCTTGCCGAAGCCGATGAGGCCGAGAGTCTTGCCTGCCAGGCCGGTACCGACGGTGCTTTGCCATGGTCCGCCGGTGCGGAAGGCGTTGTTCTCGGTGACGAGGTGGCGGGCGAGTCCGAGGATGAGTGCCCAGGTCAGTTCGGCGGGTGGGGTGGAGGTGCTGGCGGTGCCGCAGACGGTGATGCCGCGCTGGGCGGCGGCGGTGAGGTCGATGGAGGCGTTGCGCATGCCGCTGGTGATGAGCAGTTTCAGGTGGGGCAGGCGGTGCAGCAGGTCGGCGCGGAACGGGGTGCGTTCGCGCATGATGACGACGATCTGCTGGTCTTTGAGCGTGTGGACGAGCTGGTCCTGGTTGTCGATGTGCTCGCGGTGCACGGTGACGTCGACCTGTCCGGCGAGGGCGTCCCAGTCGGCCAGCTGGAGCGAAACGCCCTGGTAGTCGTCGAGGATCGCGCACCGCAAGGTCATGATCGGCACGCTACTGCACGGGGGTGTGGCCGGGGCGGGCCCAGCCGCGTCGCTCGCCTTCGGCGATGAGGTGTTTGCTGGCGTCCCACAGGTGTGCCGAGGCGTCGCCGATGACGGCTTTGCGGGCGCGGACGTCGTCGGCGGTGATGCCGGGGGAGAGCCAGGTGCCGCCGCGGGCCATCCAGTTGAGCAGTTGGGGCTGGAGGCGGTCCATGGCTTTGGCGAACCGGGCTTCGGCGGTCTCGCGTGCTTCGAACTCGTCCCACAGGGCGCGGATCTCGCGTGCTTGGTCGGCGGGCAGCAGTGCGAAGAGCCGGTCGGCGGCGGCGGCTTCGCGTTCGGCCTGGTCGGCGCCCATGGTGGGGTGGTAGATCGGGGTGTCGCCCGCGTAGATCTCGACGAGGTCGTGGACGAGGACGAGTTTGACGGTGTGGCCGACGTCGATGGGTTCGTCGGCGTGCTCGGCGAGGACGACGACCATCATGGCGAGGTGCCATGAGTGTTCGGCGTCGTTCTCGCGGCGGTCGGTGGCGGCCAGCGGGGACTGCCGCAGGATCGTCTTGAGCCGGTCGGCTTCGATGAGGAAGCCGAGCTGGCTGCGCAGGCGCGCGCCGATGGCGTCCGGGAGCGGGTTGTCGTCGGTCAGGGGCCGCGGGTGGTTCATGATCCCCACAGTGGCAGATCGCGGCAGTCAGTGGCGCCCCGGGTGGGTACCGGGGTGCTGGTCGGCCCGTGTGTGTGTGGGCTAGATCATCAGGCCGGGGACGCCTGCTCTCGGGCGTTTGCGGCGTAGCAGGACTTTGCGGGTGCCGTCGGCGTAGAGCCGTACGCGTGACAGCTCCCACCCGGCGAATTCCGCTTGGATCGACAGTTGGACCGCCGCGCTGACCCGGGACACCCCGGGTGGCAGCTTCAGCGGCCGGTACTCCCAATCCCCTTCAACCACCCCATCGTTCATGGCTGCATCACCTGAACTCCTCCACCGGTCGCGGACGCGACGAGGACACGCCCGCTGTCCGGGTCGACGGACACCGAATTCGGTTGCACGACAGTGGCGAACCGGTGCGTTTCGCGGGGTTCACCACCGGCGACGTTGTAGCCGACCACCTCGTTCCGCTCGGTCAGGGTGACCCACGCGAGGTCACGTTTCGGGTCGTATGCGATGCCGTAGGGCGCTCCGGGCACGGGGTAGCGCTGCCGGAGCATGACCGGGTTGGTGGTGAAGGCCAGGAGCGCGCCGCCGCGGGTGTCGGTGACGAGCACGCGGCCGTACCGGTCGGTGGTCGCGTTGGTGGCGCCCGCGCCCGCGCGTTGGCCGGCGCCGACGGTGCCGTCGGCGAGGTCGATATCGAACAACGCGGTGCGCAGCCGGTCAAGCACGACCACATTCTGGCCGGTGGTCAGGACCTGGTCGGCGCTGAACACGCTGCCGGTGATGCGTTTCTCGGTGACGCCGCGGCGCAGGACGTCGACGGCTTTGGTGTCGGTGAGGGGGACCAGGGTGCGGTCGCCGGAGGTGGCGGCGGTGCCGGGCGCGCCGTGGACTGGTTGTGCGTTGAGGGCCGCGGGGTCGGGCAGGGGCACGGTGACGATCTGCTTGGCGGAGCCGATGGAGGCCAGGACGCTGTCGGTGGTGGCGCTGAGCGCGGTGGCCGGGCCGGGCAGCGTGACTTCACGGGCGGGCGCGGCGGGGTTGTCGAGGCTCAGCAGGAGCAGCGCCGGGTCCGGGGTGGCCAGTGCGATGGTGCGCGCTTGGGGGACGGCCACCATGGCGGTGATCTTCTCGGCGAGGGGGACGACGGTGCCGACCGGGGCCGATGTGGCCGGTGACGTGGCCGCGACGGCCGCTGTCACGGTGTCGGTGGCCTGTAGTTCGTCGCGTGGTTCGGCTTTCTGCGCACATCCGGCCAGCAGTGCCAATCCCGCTCCTGCGGCTATCAGCCGACGCAACAGCAACCTCCGTCAGTAACGTCCAGTTCACCCAGCATCCCCGATTCCGTACGCCAGGTCACGTGTGGATGGCAAGCTTCACCCGAGTCGTTGCTCCGGGTAGCCCAGTTCGATCCCGCTGACGTCGTCCAGTGCGGCGCGGATGGCTGTCGGCAGGGTGAGGTCTTCGGTGGCGAGCGATCCGGCGAGTTGCCCGGTGTCGCGGGCGCCGACGACGGGTGCCACGACGCCGGGGCGGTCTCGTACCCAGGCCAACGCGACGGCGAGCGGGGACGTTCCCAGTCCGTCGGCGGCGGTGGCGACGGCTTGCACGATGCGGGCGGCGCGTTCGGTGCGGTGGTGTTCGACGTAGGGGGCGTAGTGCGGGGAGGCGCCGCGGGAGTCGGCGGGTGTGCCGTTGCGGTATTTGCCGGTGAGCACGCCGCGGCCCAGTGGTGCCCAGGGCAGGATGCCGATGCCGTGGTGTTCGGCGGCGGGGACGACTTCGCGTTCGATGCCGCGTTCGGCCAGTGAGTATTCGACCTGGGTGGACACGATGGGGGTGGCGCCGCCGGACATGAGTTGCATGGTGGCGGCGGTGGACAGTTGCCAGCCGGAGTAGTTGGACACGCCGGTGTAGCGGACTTTGCCGCTGCGTACGGCGGTGTCGAGGGCGGCGAGGGTCTCGTCGAGTGGCACGGCGGAGTCCCAGGCGTGCAGTTGCCAGAGGTCGATGTGGTCGATGCCGAGGCGGCGCAGAGACCCGTCGAGCGCGGTGAGCAGTGCGCCGCGGGAGGCGCCGCCGCCGAAGGGGCCCTCGGTGCGGCGGGCGACGGCTTTGGTGGTGATGATCACCTGGTCGCGGGGGACGGTGGTGCCGATGAGGGTGCCGAGGATCCGTTCGCACTCGCCTTCGGCGTAGACGTCCGCGGTGTCCACGAGGGTGCCGCCCGCCTCGGTGAACGCGGCGAGCTGGTTGGCGGCCTCGTCGGCGTCGGTGTCCCGGCCCCAGGTCATCGTGCCGAGGGCGAGCCGGGACACCCGCAGGCCGCTGCGGCCGAGGTGTCGATACTCCACAGAGCGTGAGCCTAAGGGCTGGGGATCACCGGGGCCGGGCAAGGGCCATGGTCGGCCGCGATCGGGCGTAGGCCAAGATTCCCTGCGGCAGGGGTGCAGCAGCGAGGACGGGTTGGGAGTAGCGGGTTTGGACTGGTTGCAGGCGATCGTTCTCGGGCTGGTCCAGGGGCTGACCGAGTTCCTGCCGATTTCGTCGTCGGCGCATCTGCGGGTGGTGTCGACGCTGGGGTGGGGGACCGACGCGGGGGCGTCGTTCACCGCTGTCACCCAGTTGGGGACCGAGCTGGCGGTGCTGATCTTCTACGCGAAGCAGATCGGGACGCTGGTCGGCGCGTGGTTCAAGGGGATCTTCGACGCGGCGGCGCGGCGGACCGACGAGTACCGGATGGCGTGGTACGTGATCATCGGGTCGGCGCCGATCGCGGTGATCGGGGTGGTCTTCAAGGACGAGATCCGTTCGACGTTCCGGAACTTGTGGATCACCGCGACGGTGATGATCGTGTTCGCGGTGGTGCTGGCGGTGGCTGACGAGCTGGGCAAGCAGGTGCGGACGAAGCTGACGATGCGCGACAGTGTCACGATGGGGCTCGCGCAGGCGATGGCGGTGGTGCCGGGTGTGTCGCGGTCGGGTGGGACGTTGACGGCGGGCTTGTTCCTGGGGCTGGAGCGCAAGGCGGCGACGGACTATTCGTTCCTGCTGGCGTTGCCGTCGGTGTTCGGTGCGGGGATTTTCAGCATCCCGGACGTGATGGACAAGACGGGTCCGGGGCCGCACGCGTCGACGGCGCAGATGATCGTGGCGACGGTGATCGCGTTCGCGGTGGGGTACGCGACGATCTCGTGGTTGCTGCGGTATGTCGGCAAGCACACGTACTCGGTGTTCGTGTGGTACCGGATCGTGCTGGGTGTGTTGTTGATGGTGCTGCTGGCTACCAACGCCATTCCGGCCACGTAAGGTCGGGATCATGGCCACGGTGATCCTGTTACGGCACGCACGCTCGACGGCGAACGGTTCCGGTGTGCTCGCCGGGCGTACCCCGAAGGTCTCGCTGGACGACTCGGGCGCCAAGCAGGCGGCGAAGCTGGTGGAGCGGCTGGCGGACGTGCCGGTGGCGGCGATCGTGGCGTCGCCGTTGCTGCGGTGCAAGCAGACGGTGGCGCCGTTGGCGGCGGCCAGGGGCTTGCAGGTGGTGACGGACGCGCGGTTGTCCGAGGTGGACTACGGCGAGTGGACGGGCCGCAAGCTGTCGGTGCTGGGCAAGGAGCCGTTGTGGCGTGTGGTGCAGCAGCACCCGTCGGCCGCGGTGTTCCCCGGTGGTGAGGGCTTGGCGAACGTGCAGGCGCGGGCGGTGGCGGCGATCCGGGCGCATGACGCGCGGATCACCGAGGAGCACGGTGGGCACGCGGTGTGGATCGCGGTGAGCCACGGTGATGTGATCAAGTCGGTGCTGGCGGACGCGTTGGGGCAGCACCTGGATTCGTTCCAGCGGATCGTGGTGGATCCGGCGTCGGTGTCGGTGGTGCGGTACACCGACACGCGGCCGTTCGTGCTGCGGACCAACGACAACGGCGGTGATCTGGCGAGTGTGGTGCCGCCGAAGCCGACGAAGAAGAACGGGAAGCGGTCCTCGGCGGGCGGTTCGGACGCCGTGGTCGGTGGGACGACCGGGAAGTAGGCGCGGGCGGCACTAGCTGTTGCGGGTCATGAGGTTGTTGACGCCGGGTGGGGCCTGAGGTTGGGGACGGGTCTTTCAGCGGCAGGATGAGAACTACCACGTCACTCGTCCGCCGAACAGAAAGACCCGTCTGTGCTCCACCGTAACGCCCCGCTGTCTGTCGAAGGCCGTCGCCGTCTCGTGAAACGCTGCCGCACCCGTCCGATCGCCCATGTCGCCGCGGAGATGGGTATCTCGCGGCAATGCGCCTCGAAATGGGTCAACCGCTACCGCCAGCACGGCGAGGCCGGGCTGCTCGACCGACCCAGTGTCCCGCACCACCAGCCCACCGCCACCCCCGGCGAGGTCATCGCCCGGATCGAACACCTCCGCCGTCATGGCAAGCACTCAGCCCGCCGGATCGCGCTGGAACTCGCGACCGACGGCACCAGCATCTCGGCGCGGACCGTCAGCCGTCACCTGGCCCACCTCGGCCTGCACCACCGGAAATTCCTCGACCCCAGCGGGGACAGCAACCGGGCACCCCGCACGATCATCGCCCGCTGGCCCGGGCACATGGTCCACCTGGATGTGAAGAAGGTCGGCCAGATCCCCGACGGCGGCGGCTGGCGGGTCCACGGCCGTGACAGCGAGCAGGCCAAACAAGCCCGGCGAGGCCGAGGCCGGGGCGGCCGGGCCCGCTACACCTACCTCCACTCCGCGGTGGACGGATTCTCCAGGCTGGCCTACACCGAAGCCCTGCCCGATGAGAAAGCCCGCACCGCGATCGGGTTCACCCACCGCGCCCGCGCGTTCTTCGCCGCGCACGGCATCACCCACATCGACCGCATCGTCACCGACAACGGCGCCTGCTACAAAGCCACCCACTTCGCCACCGTGCTGCGTGGAGCCCGCCACCAGCGCATCACGCCCTACACACCCCGCCACAACGGCAAAGTCGAACGCTACAACCGGATCCTGACCGAAGAATTCCTCTACAGCCGAGAGTGGACCAGCGAACAACAACGAACCAACGCCCTGACGATATGGAACGTCCACTACAACTATCATCGACCCCACACTGCCGCCGGAAACCAGCCACCAGCAACCCGGCTCCACACCGGCGTCACCAACGTCACGGCCTCATACAACTAGCCCGTGGTGCGGTCGCGGTAGGCGCGTTGCTGGCAGGCGCGTGAGCAGTACGCTTTCGGCCTGCCTTTGCCGGTGGTTTCGACGGGTGTTCCGCACACCACACACGACCGCGAATCATCACGACTTTCATCACGGATGAGGGTGGCGATGCCGTCGAGGACGCGTTGCAGGCCGAACTCGAACGGGTCGAGCGGCTCGTCGTACCCGCCTTCCGCGTAGATCCGGCTCAACGTCGGGTACCGGTCGAGGTGCTCGAACAGCGACCCGCGGGAGCCCCAGAACTCCTCGTGGGTCACGCCGGTGTCCCGCTCGGCGGCGGTGACCTCGACGACTTGGCGGGCGGCGCTTTCCACGAACCCGCCGACCAGCGTCACCACCGCCACGATCTGCGCCGGCGGCAGGCCGGTGGCCGCCACCAGCGCCAGTGCCCGTTCGAACCCGGCGATCGTGTTGGGGCCGGGCACGGTCCGCGATCCGCCGGATTCCAGCAGCCACGGGTGCTCGCGGTAGAGCGCCAGGCTCGCTCGTGCCCACGTCTCGACGCCGGTGCGCCAATCGGCCGCGTCCTCGTCCGGCGCGGGTGGGGGCATGACCGCGTCGCGCATCAGGTCCACCAGTTCGGCTTTGCCGGGCACGTGCCGGTAGAGCGACATGGACGTGAACCCCAGCTGTTGGGCCACCCGCCGCATGGACACCGCGCCGAGGCCTTCGGCGTCGGCGATGCCGACCGCGGTCCGCACGATCGTGTCGAGGTCGAGCCCGCGCCTGGCTCGCGTGCCCCACAGCAGTTCGGTGCTGCGCTCCGGGTCCGGCACTTGACTCCCCCTGTTGTTTATGGTGTATATCTTTAGTATACGCCATAAACCATGGAGGGGACAGTTATGCCGTTCTTCGTCGATCCGTCCGGTGACGACACCGCCCAGGGCACCATCGACCAGCCGTTGGCCACGTTGTGGCGAGCCAGGCAACTGGCCGGGCCCGGCGGCGTGATCACCCTGCGCGCCGGGACCTACCGCCTCACCGAACCGATCACCCTGTCCGAGCGGGACTCCGGTGTGACGATTCAAGCGCACGACGGCGAGCAGGTCGTCCTCAGCGGCGGGCACACCGTCAGCGACTGGAGCAGGGGAGAGGACGGTGTCTGGACGGCTCCCGTCCCGGGACTGTCACCGCGTCAGCTCTATGTGGCCGGGCGCCGTGCCGGTCGCGCGTCGCGGACGCTCGATCAGCCACTGGCCCGCACCGACAGCGGCTACGAGATGACCGAGCCACAGCGGTGGCGCGGTGAGATGGAGATGGTCTACCAGGGCGTGTACCCGTGGTCGCACGCCCGCTGCCCGGTCACGGGCGTCGACGGGACGGCGATCACCATGGCCCAGCCCGCGTTCGGCTGGGCGGCTGAGCTCTACCAGTCGATCATCAGCTGGGACGGTCCCGGCGCGGGGGAGAACAACGGCGCCGACACCCCCACCTCGATCGAGAACAGCCCGGATTTCCTCACCGAGGGCACGTTCGCGGTCGCCGACGGCGTGCTGCACTACCTCCCGCGCCCCGGCGAGGCTGTCGGCGAGGTCACCGTTCCCGTGCTGGAGACGCTGCTCCGGGCCGACAACGCCCGTGATGTCGTGTTCCGCGGCATCACGTTCGCCGACGCCACCTGGCTGCGGCCGAACACGCCCGGGGGATTCCTGCACTACCACGGCAACGGCTACTACGACGGCGGCGAGATCATGACCGTCACGTTCGCCGAAGGCGCGGGCCAGGTCAAGGTCCCGGCCGACGCGGCGAGCATGCCCGGTGCGCTGCGGTTGCACGGCTGCTCGGGCGTCACGTTCGACCGCTGCCGGCTGACCCGTCTCGGCGGGGTCGCGCTGGAGGTGCAGGGCGGCGCGGGCAATGTCGTGCGCGACAGCGTGATCGACGTGGTCGCCGGTGGCGGTGCCGTGATCGGCGGCGGCGCCCGTGACTGCCGGATCGAGGACACCCACATCCACGACATCGGCCTGGACTACCACGGATCACCGGCGATCCTGCTCGCGGGCACGAGCGGCACCGTCATCGCGCACAACGAGATCGGCGACGTGCCCCACGCGGGGATCGTCGTCTACGACGGCACGTCGACCCACGTGCTCGACAACCTGGTGCACGACACCATGCAGGTCCTCGCCGACGGCGGCGGCATCTACATCGCGGGTACGCAAGGAACCTCGCACGCGGACGGCGCGCTGATCCGCGGCAACGTCGTGCGCGACACCGTCACCCCGTACAACTTCGCGCTGTACACCGACTACGGCGCCTCCTGGGTGACCGTGCAGGGCAACGTCATCCACCGCAACGACAAACCCGTCGTGCTGGAGGTGTCACCGCCGCTCGAGCACGTCGTGTTCGCCGGCAACTACTGGGACGCCGACCCCGGCACGGCCCCTGACACGGTGACGCTCACGGACAACACCGTGCTGGCCGAGGCCGACTTCGCCACCCACGACGCGGTGTCCGCCATCGTCGCCACAGCCGGCCGGCGACGCCGCGCTGTGCCTGATACTGCGAATCTAGTTTAATCCTCAAGTGACGGAACCGTGGCCAGGTCAAATGAATGACGATCGGTTCCGGCGAATTTCCTTTCCCGCCAGCATGGAGACGGGAGTTTTTCCCAGTTTTTCACACATTCTCCGGTAGGCCGTTTGGCGGCTGACCGAATGTCAACCGGTCGGTACCGTCGGTGATCTGCCCGGGCCTTTCCTCCTGTTCGGGCACTCCCTGCTGCGATCCGGAGGTTGTTTCATGCTGCGGTCACGACGCGGCGTGCTTGTGGGTTCCGTATTCGCCGCCGCACTGATGGCCACGGGCGTCATCAACGCGGTCGGCTCCGACACACCGCAGGACGCCCAGTTCATCTACCTGGCCAATCGGACTTTCGATCCGACCAGGACCAGTTCGCGGGCCGCCGCTGCCGAGTCCGGCAACGGCGCGTATCTCGTTCAGTTCCGCGGTGTTCTGACCGACGCCCAGCGTGCGCAATTGCGTTCGCTGGGCGCTCGAATCGGTACGTACATTCCTGATTTCACGTATGTCGTGCGGATGGGTACGTCGACAAAGAAATCAGTGTCCGAGTTGAATTTCGTGCGTTGGCTCGGTGACTACCAGCCCGCCGACAAGGTCGAGACCGCGACGATACCGGCGTCGAGGGCCGCCGCGTCCGGGCCGTACCTTGTCACGCTCGTCGAGCCGGACGCGGCCGACCAGAACGCGGTCGCCGAGCGTGTCCGGCGCGCGGGCGGGCAGGTGGAGGTGATCTCCGAAAGCCGCCAGCACCTGTCGGTGTCGGTGGGCGCGGGGCAGGTCGCCGCGATCAGCAAGCTGCCGGAGGTGCTGGCCATCGGTGCGCTGTCCGCGCCCGAGACGGACATCAACACCGCGCGGGAGGCCTCGGGCGCCAACGCGATCGAGACCGCCGGCGGGTACCGCGGGCAGGGCGTGCGCGGTGAGGTGATGGACGGTGGTCTGCGGGCCACGCACCAGGAGTTCCGTGCCCGGCCGCCGGTCATGCACGGCTCGAACTCCAGCGACACCAGCCACGGCACGTCGACCTACGGTGAGATCTTCGCCCAGGGCGCGAGTGCGGCACGGCGTGGTTTCCTGCCCGAGGGGCAGGGGATCTTCGCGACGTACAACAAGCCGGACCGGTACGCGCACACGCGTGAGCTGGTGGCGCCGACGGGCAACTACCGCGCGGTGTTCCAGAGCAACAGCTGGGGCAGCACGCTGACGACGGCGTACACGACGGTGTCGGCGGCGATGGACAAGATCGTGTTCGACCACGACATCCTGATCTGCCAGTCGCAGTCCAACGCGGGCACGCGCAACTCGCGGCCGGAGGCGTGGGCGAAGAACGTGCTGTCGGTGGGCGGGCAGTACCACTACAACACGTTGTCGCGCACGGACGACAGGTGGAACCGTGGTGCGAGTATCGGCCCGGCGGCGGACGGCAGGTTGAAGCCGGAGTTGTCGAACTACTACGACGCGATCGACACGACCTCGTCGTCGAGTGACACGTCGTACACGACGTCGTTCGGTGGCACGAGTGGCGCCACGCCGATCACGTGTGGCAACGCGGGCCTGCTGTTCCAGATGTGGGCGGACGGTGTGTTCGACGGTGCGCCCGGCAAGGCGCGTGACGTGTTCACGTCCCGGCCGCATGCCTCGACGGCGAAGGCGTTGCTGGTGAACACGGCTAACCAGTACCCGTTCTCCGGCACCGAGCACGACATGACCCGGACCCACCAGGGTTGGGGTAGTGCGAGTGTGGGCAACGCCTACAACGTGGCGAAGGCCAACGGCTGGAAGTTCCCGGTCCTGGTCAACGAGACGGACCTGCTGACGCAGGGCCAGACCAAGAGCTACACCGTGAACGTGTCGGCGGCGAAGCCGTTGAAGGCGACGCTGGTCTACACCGACCCGGCGGGCAGCCCGAGTGCGTCGGTGACGCGGGTCAACGACCTGACGCTGCGCGTGACGGCGCCGAACGGCACGGTGTACTACGGCAACAACGGTTTGGCGGCGGGCACCCAGTCCACTCCGGGCGGTTCACCGAACACTGTGGACACGGTGGAGAACGTGCTGCTGGACTCGGCGGCGCCGGGGGCGTGGAAGGTGGACGTGATCGCCAGCCAGATCAACGCGGACGGTCACGTGGAGACGACAGCGACGGACGCGGACTACGCGCTGGTCGTGCAGTAAAGACAGTGATGGGTCTGCCCCGCGCGAACCGGGTGTTCGTGCGGGGCGGACACGCACGGTGACAAGGGGGGCTCGCCATCGGGGTCGCATGCCCACGCCAGATCCGGTGGGCAAGTCCAGTCGCGTCCTCGGCTACCGCCGAACCTGGTGTCTCTACTGGGCATGGATGTCGATCTCGCGCTTGTGCCCGGGGACCGTCCGCAGGCCTGAGCTGATCATCGTCGACCGTGCGGATCGCAAACGAGCCCGTGCCGAGAAGCGGATCCTTCGAGCGTCTGAGGTGCTGCTCGTCGTGGAGACTGTGTGGCCCGGTTCCCGGCGGACGGATTACCGGATCAAGCGCGACGAGTACGCGGGTGCATCCCGCACTACTGGGTTGCCGACCTCGGAGCCGGTGGGGCTGGATGTCGATCTGACCGCGTTGCTGGACTGATCAGGCGTTGAGCTGGGGAATGACCTTCTCGCCGAACAGCCTGATGGAGGCGAGTACGTCCTGCGGTGGCAGTCCGCCGATGTCGATGAGCACCAGGTGTGCGTCCAGTCCCAGCAGCTTCTGCTGGGCGTTGAGCCGGTCGGCGACTTCGGCGGGGTTTCCGCAGATCGCGGCTCCTTCCATCAGCCGGTCCACGTCGATGCCCGATCCGTCGCCGCGCCAGGGGCTGGCGAAGTGGGCGTACGCGGTCAGGTAGGGCTTCCAGCGTTCGCGTGCGTTGTTCTCGGCGACGTAGACGTGGCTGGGCAGCGCCACCCGGCCTGAGGTGAAACTCCGGTATCGGGCTACCACGTCCACGTACACGCCGGGGTCGCGCAGTGTGCTGGGCAGCATCAGGGGCATGCCGAGTTCGGCGGCGAAGTCGGCTGAGTTCGCTGATCCGCTGCCCACCCACAGGGTCGGGTGGGGTTGCTGGATCGGGCGGGGTGTGGTGGTGACGTTCTTGAGCGGGCTGCGGAAGTCGCCGTGCCAGGTGACGTCGCGTTCTTGCAGCAGTTGCAGCAGGAGCCGCAGGTATTCGTGGAAGCGGGGCCGCAGGTCCGAGGGGGAGATGCCGAAGGCCACGTCGGTTTCCGTCGACACGCCTCTGGCCACGATGAGTTCGGCGCGTCCGGAGGAGAGCACGTCGAGGGTGGCGAGTTCTTCGGCGACCCGGACCGGGTCGCGGTGTGCCAGCAGGGTCACGCCGGTGGACAGGCGCAGGGTGCTGGTGCGGGCGGCGATGGTGGCGAGCAGGAGTTCGGGTGCGGAGACGATGTAGTGGGTGAAGTGGTGTTCGCCGATGGCGACGCCGGTGAACCCGGCTTGTTCGGCGACCACGGCCTGGTCGACCATCGCGCGGATGCGGTCGGGTTCGGACAGGGTCCGTCCGGTGCGTGGGTCCGGCAGGTGATCCCCGAGGATCAGCAGGTAGACGTCCACGGGGAAAGATCCTACCTGTGGGTGGGCTGGGCGGTGGCCCAGCCACAGGTCTCGTTAGATCTGGCTGCATTGGCCGGTGCGGGGGCCGGTGACGGTGTTGGTCAGTCCGTTGTTGGTGGGTGGTGGGGTGTTGCCGGTGCAGGCGAGGGGGCCGGTGACGGTGGAGGATCCGATGACCGGTGCGTTGTTGTCCGCGAGGGACACGGGTCCGGTGATGGTGGTGGCGCCGATGGTCAGTTCGCCGCGGGTTCTGGTGAGGGCGACCGGGCCGGTGGTCTTGCTGCCGATCAGGGCGAGTGCGGTGGGGTGGTTGCCGGTCAGTGGTCCGTTGACGGTGCTGCCGAAGGCGTAGAGTGACCCGCCTGTGTCGATCTGGATGGGGCCGTTGACGGTGGCGTCGGTGAGGCAGAGCACGCCGGTGACGCGTAGTGGCCCGTTGTGGGTTCCGGTGATGGTCTGGGTGCAGCCGGGTGTGGGTTTGGCGAGGGATTCCAGTTCGGCGACGGTGGCCGGGGTGCTGAATTCGAGCCGGTAGTGGGTGTAGCGGCTGGGTTTGGTGAGTTTGAACGGTTTCGTCTGCTGGCGCCATGGGAATTGCTGGGCGGTGCGGGTGTCGACGGTGGCCCAGTGTTTGCCGTCGAAGGAGCCTTTCAGGACCCAGTCGCGGGGGTCGGCGGCGGCGTTTTTGCCGGAGGTGACGGTGTAGAAGTCGACGACGTCGTGGGGTCGTGGTGGGGTGAGGTCGACGGTGGTGGCGGTCGTTTCGGTCTGGGAGTTGTTGTCGAACAGCGGGCCGGGCAGGTTCGTGGTGTCCCGCAGGGGTTTCGCGATCTGGGTGCCGGTGGTCAGCGACGGTGGGACGGCGTCGGGGCCGGTGGCCCAGGCGGAGGGCCGGGGGCCCATGTCGAAGTCGAGTGTCGCGCCGTGGGTGAGCAGGTCGTGGGTGAGGTAGGTCTTGTCGTAGGTTTTTCCGTTGACTTTCAGGTTCTGGATGTAGATGTTGTGGCGGGAGTTCTTCGGTGCGTTGATGACGATGGTGCGGCCGTTTTCCAGGTTCACGGTGGCTTTGGTGAACAGGGGTGAGCCGATGGCGTACGTGGGTGCGCCCATTTGCAGCGGGTAGAACCCGAGTGCGCTGAACAGCCACCACGCGGACATTTCGCCGTTGTCCTCGTCGCCGGGGTAGCCCTGGCCGATTTCGCTGCCGAGGTAGAGGCGGCTGGTGATGTCGCGGACCTTCTGCTGGGTTTTGGCTGGCTGGCCGGTGTGGTCGTACATGTAGGGGATGTGGTGTGCGGGCTGGTTGCTGTGTCCGTACTGGCCCATGCGGACGTCGCGGGCTTCGAGCATTTCGTGGATGGTGCCGCCGTAGGAGCCGGGGTGGCGGGCGGTTTCGGGTTCGGTGAAGAACGTGTCGAGTTTGGTGGCGAGTTTGTCGCGGCCGCCGTAGAGGTTGGCGAGGCCTTGGCCGTCGTGGGGGACGGTGAAGGCCATGTTCCAGCCGTTGGTCTCGGTGTAGTCGTGGCCCCATTCGCGGGGGTCGTAGGTGGCGGGGGTGGTGCGCCAGGTGCCGTTTTCGGTTTTGCCTTGGAAGAAGCCGATGGCGGGGTCGAACATGGTGACGTAGTTCTGGGCGCGGTTGCGGAAGTATTCGGCGTTGTCGAGGTATTCCTGTGTGCGGGGGTCGCCGGGTGCGGCTGTGTCGGCGAGGGCTTTCGCCATCTGGGCGATGCCGAAGTCGTTGATGTAGCCCTCCAGTGCCCAGGACATGCCTTCGCCGGTGGAGGTGGGGGTGTAGCCGAGGAAGATGGACTTGTCGATGCCTTTGCGGCCGACGCTCTGGTTGGGTGGGGTGACGGTGGCGTTGCGGATGGCGGCGTCGTAGGCGCCGCGGGCGTCGAAGTTGGTGATGCCTTTGAGGTAGGCGTCGACGAAGGAGACGTCGGAGCTGGTGCCGGTCATGAGGTTGGCGTAGCCGGGGGAGGACCAGCGGGAGATCCAGCCGCCGTCGCGGTATTGCCGCACGAAACCGTCGATCATCTCGCCGGCTTGGGTGGGGGTGAGCAGGGTGTAGGCGGGCCAGGTGGTGCGGTAGGTGTCCCAGAAGCCGTTGTTGACGTAGATCGTGCCGTCGGTGATTTTGGCGCCGGTGTGGGTGGGGGTGTCGGGGCCGGTGCTGGGTGCGACGGGGCTGGCGTACTTGTAGGCGGGGTTCTGGCGTGTGCCGGTGTTCTCGAAGCCGGAGTTGGGGTAGAGGAACAGCCGGTAGAGGTTGGAGTAGAGGGTGGTGAGCTGGTCGGGGGTGGCGCCTTCGACCTCGATGGTCCGGAGTTTGGCGTTCCAGGCGGCTTTGGCGCGGGCGCTGACGGTGTCGACGGTGCCGGAGGCGCTGATTTCCTGTTCGAGGTTGGTGCGGGCCTGGTCGACGCTGAGCAGTGAGGTGGCGATGCGCATGGTGACGGTCTTGTCGGTGCCGGTGTCGAACTTGAGGTAGCCGGTGACGGCTGGGCCGCCTCCGCCGGGGAGCATGCCGCCGGCGGTGACGGGTTTGTCGAAGGTGGCGTAGACGAAGAGGCGCCCGGCGCCCGCGGACAGTCCGCTGCGGACGTCGGAGTAGCCGGTGATGGTGCGGGTGGCGGGGTTGAGGGTGAGGCCGCCGTTGTTGTTGACGTTGTCGAAGATGAGGTTGGCGGTGTCGGGGAAGCCGAAGCGGAACAGTGCGGCGTGGTCGGTGGGGGCGATGTCGGTGGTGACGCCGTTGTCGAATGTGACGCCGTAGTGGTGTGCGGTGGCGGTTTCGTTGCTGTGGCGGAAGGGCAGGGCGCGTGCAGTGCGGGACGCGTCGGGTGTGCCGGCGGCGGTGGAGGGCATGATCTGGAAGGTTTGCCGGTCGCCCATCCAGGGGCTGGGTTCGTGGCTGGCGGAGAATGCTTGCAGGGTGGGGAGGTTGTCGGCGTTGTTGGCGCGTGCGTAGTCGTAGAGCCAGCTGGTGGAGGCGGCGTTGGTGACGGGTGTCCAGAAGTTGAAGCCGTGCGGGACGGCGGTGGCGGGGAAGTTGTTGCCGCGGGAGAAGGCGCTGGTGGCGTTGGTGCCGCGGGTGGTCAGGACGTGGTCGGCCGGGCTGGTTTTGGTGGCGGTGGCGGGTGTCGCGGTGATGGTGATGTCGTCGGCCCAGCCTGTGAACCCGGTGGGGCCTGTGGGGTTGTCGTAGGCCAGCAGGATCCGGTCGATGGTTTTGCCTGCGGCGACGGTGCCGATGTCGGCGGCGATGTGGTTCCACTGCTGGGTGTAGAGGGTGCGGGACGCCGCTTGGCCTTGCGGGGTCAGCGGGTTGCCGTGCAGGTCCAGGGCGCCCAGGTCGCTGAGGTAGGTGCCGTCGGTGAAGGCGAGGTCGACGGCGGTGTGGGTGCTGGGGTAGGTGAGGTCGTCGAGCAGGAATTCGGGGAACAGCAGGTAGGACAGTCTGGTGGTCGGGGTGACGACAACGTTGATGTCGAAGAGTTTGTTGTAGGAGTAGGCGCGGCCGGTGGCGGTGTGGGTGCCGGCGTAGCGCAGGGCTTTGCGGCCGGTGAACCCGGCTTTGGTTTTGGCGGTGAAGGCGCTGGTGGGGCCGTCGCCGACGGCGGTGCTCATGGTGGGGGCGAGCTGGATGCGCGCTTCGGCCTGCGGGGTGGTTTCGGAGAACTGGGCTTCGGCCAGTTGCAGGATGGGGTCGCCGTTGTTGGCGGTGAAGTCCAGCCGGTAGTGCAGGTGTTTGGTGCCGCCGGTGAACTTGTATTCCTTGGTGTGGAGCCGTTTGTCGAACGACTGGCCGGTCTGGGTGTCGAGTGTGGTCCAGTCGCGGCCGTCGTCGGAGGCGGTGAGGGTCCAGTCGCGGGGGTCGCGGCCGGGGGCGTCGTTGGCGGAGGTGAGGGCGTAGCGGACGACGTCGACGGGTTCGGTGAAGGTGAACTGGACCCATCCGGTGCGTTGGAACACGAGCCACTTGGTGCCGGGGTCGTGGTCGACGAGGTTTTCCTTGACTTCGCCGGAGCCGGGGTTCTCGCCGCTGGCGGTGACCTGGGCGACCTTGTCGGTGATGTCGCCGGGGATGCGGGTGGGGTCGTCGTTGGTGACGCCGGAGGCCTTCTCGGCGGTGTCGGTCCAGTCCGGTTGCGGGTCGCCGTGTTCGAACGACGAGGCGAAGCCGGTCGGTCCGCTGGGCTGGGCGGCGGCGGTGGCCGGCATGGTGGTCCACAGTGTGATGGTGACGGCGGCGGCCGCCAGGCGTGTGATCGCGGGTCGTGGACGGCTGGTCCGGCGGTGCGCCATGGGCTTGCCTCCGCGTCGAGGTGCGTCCGGCCCTGGCGGGCCGGGCCACAGGACAACTCACGGTGACATCGATGTCAATATGTCGTGGTGGACCTGTCCGCTGTTTCGACCGGCGACTGCGCCACCTGGTCTACGACGAGCGGAGATCCAGGACCGCTTTGCCGTGCAGGCGCCGTTGCAGCAAGGCGTCGATCGCCGCGGGGGCGTCGTCCCAGCCGCCGCGCCAGGTGATCTGCGGGTCGAGTGTGCCCGCGGTGACCTGCTGGGCCAGCCAGGTCAGGTCGCGGCCGAGGTCCTGGCAGAAGAGCAGGTGGAAGGTGACGATCGACCGGTTGTCGCGGCCGGGTCCGCTGAACAGGGCGCCGAAGGGGAAGTCCTCGCCGGTGCCCGCGGAGTGGCCGAGGGCCACGAGTGTGCCGCCCGCGTCGAGTGTGTCGAACGCGTTCACCAGTTGGGGGCCGCCGACCATGTCCAGGACGCCGTCGTAGCGGCCCGTGGCCTGGGCGGGGTCGGACACGACCTCGTGCGCGCCCAGTGCCCGCAGGCTGTCGCCGTGCGCGGCGGGGTCGCCGGTGACGGTGGTGACGTGTGCGCCGCCGAGGCGGCCCAGTTGTACGGCGAAGCGTCCGACGCCGCCGGTCGCACCGGTGATCATGATGCGGCGGCCCAGCAGTGGCCCGAGCTTGTGCAGGCCGCGCAGCGCGGAGCCGGCGGCGACGGGGATGGTGCTGACGGCCGTGAGGTCGGCGCTGTCGGGTACGACGCCGAGCCAGTCGGTGCGCACGGCGCGCAGCTCGGCCCAGCCGCCGGTCTCGTCGAGGGTGACCACGGGTGTGCCGGCGGCGGGGCCGGATCCGTCGGCGGCGGCGCGGACCACGACCCCGGCGGCGTCCCAGCCGAGCACGGTGCCGGGGGGTGCCTCGGCGATGCCGTGGTTGACCTCGCCGAAGTTCAGTGAGGTCGCGGCGACCTCGATGAGTGCCTGGTGCGGGGCGGGCACCGGGTCGGGGGCGTGGCCCGGGCGGAGTCCACCGGGGACGGAACGGTCGACGAGCAGCGCGCGCACGGCACTTCCTCTCCACAAAACTGCCACTGAGTGGCATAAGCCTACTGGAGGCATTTGCCGCTCGGCTACACTCAGGGTGTGACCGCCGCCCGCCCACCCGCGCTGCCGCTGCGTGAACGCAAGAAACTCCAGACCCGCGACGCGCTGGTCGGCACCGCACTGGCGATGTTCACCGAACACGGCTTCGACAACGTGACCCTCGACGAGCTGTGCGAGGCGGTCGCGGTCTCCAAACGGACCTTCT
Source organism: Kibdelosporangium phytohabitans (assembly GCF_001302585.1). Classification (GTDB taxonomy): domain Bacteria; phylum Actinomycetota; class Actinomycetes; order Mycobacteriales; family Pseudonocardiaceae; genus Kibdelosporangium; species Kibdelosporangium phytohabitans. The sequence continues at coordinate 5,996,336 of NZ_CP012752.1, forward strand.
TCCGCACCTTCGCCAGCAAGGAAGAAGTCGCGCTGGCGCCGCTGGAAACGATGTGGACCCGCTTCCGCGACCAGGTCGGCGAGCTCCCGCTCGGCCAGGCGCCCCTGCTCACGGTCCTGCAGGACGGTCTGCTGTCCGCGCTCGGCCACATGAGCGACGAGCAGTGGGTCACCCGGGTCCGCCTCAGTCAGCACCTGACCGAACGCACCCCGTCGATCGCCGCCCACGGACTGCGGTTCTGCGATGCCACCTGCGCGGCGGTCGAGGCGGGACTGCGGCGGCGCCTGCGCGTCGCGGACACCGACCCACGTCCCCGGCTGGCGCTGGACATGGTGGTCTCGGCGTTCCACGCGGCACTGCGGGCGTGGATCACCACACCCACCGCCGGCCACACGGAACTCGGCGCGCACCTGCGCCGGGTCTTCGCCGCCACGGCGGGCGCGGTCACCTTCTCCGGGGCCTGACCGCGGCGCCTGCGACGATGGAGCGGTGACCTCCGCTTTCGTCCGCGCCCACACCCGCCTGGGCAGCGCCCCGCACGTCCCCGAGATCCAGCTCCACCTCGCCGAGGACGCGTTCGACCTCTGGGAGCGCGTGGAGGACCAGGTCGGCGAGAAAGGCCTGGCGCCGCCGTTCTGGGCGTTCGCGTGGGCCGGTGGTCAAGCCCTGGCCCGGTACGTGCTGGACAACCCGTCGCTCGTGGCGGGACGCAGCGTGCTCGACCTGGCCGCCGGATGCGGTGTCGTGGCCCTCGCGGCGGCCAAGGCCGGGGCGCGGCGGGTGGTGGCCAACGAGATCGACCAGTTCGCCATCGACGCGATCCTGCTCAACGCCGAGGCCAACGAACTGAGCGTGCAGACCGAGTACGGCGACATGCTCGACGGCGACGCCGACGGGTTCGACGTCGTGCTCGCCGGGGACATCTTCTACGACACCGCGGTGACCTCGCGGATGATGCCGTTCATCCACCGCCTGCGAACCCGGGACGTGACCGTGCTCGTCGGCGACCCCGGCCGGGCACACCTGCCACGCGAACAGTTCACCCGCGTGGCCCACTACGAGGTGCCCGTGCCCACGGCACTGGAGAACGCGGAGATCAAGACCACCACGGTGTGGCAGCCGCGCTAGTCGCGCTGATGGCGGCCGATCACCGACGCGAGGGTGTACACCGGCGACGAGTCGAGCTTGTGGCGCGCCGCGTCGTACCCGCGCGTGATGCGGATGTCGTTGTGGGACAGCAAATCCTGCACCTTCTCGATCGGTACGCCGTTGGCCAGCAGCGTCGTGGCCACGGTCCGCCGTGAGGTGTGCGGGGTGATGCTGTCCGCGGCGGCGAGCCCGGCCTGCTTGGCGTAACGCCGCAACGCCAGCCACACATCCCGCTGGGTCAACGCCCGCCCGCCTGCCTTGGCCGGGTCACGCGGGTGCGGCGTGGTCACCAGCAGCGGCCCGCTCAGCTCGCCCTCCCGCGCCGTGCGCAACGCCAGGTAGGAGTCCAGCGCGGCCAGCACCGGTGGCGCGAGCGGCACGAAGTCACGGGTCTGGCCTTTCTTGACGTACCACAGGATCCGGTGGCCGCGGTCGTGGGCGAGATCCGACACCCGCGCCGTGGTCACCCCGGACACCCGCAGCCCGGTGTGGAACAACAGCGACACCAGCGCGGCGTCGCGGTGCGCGGCCTCACTGCCGATCCGCTGCGCCCGCCGCGTCACGTGGTCCAGCAGCGCGGCGGTCTCCTCCTCGGCCAACGCGGGAAACGGCGACTGACGGTCCACTCTGGGCCGCTTCACCGCCGAGACCGGGTTGCGCTCGGCGACATCGTTGTCCTCCAAGTACTGATACCAGCTCGACACCGCGGCCAGCCGGCGGGACACCGTGGACGACGACGCCTTCCTGGGCACACCGTCCCTGCCCGTCACGGTGATCGTGGCCTTCCACGCGTCCACATCGGCCCGCCGCGCGGCCAACGGATCCAGCCCACCGCGGCCACACCACTGCAGCCACGCCGCGAGATCAGCGAAATAGGCGCGCCGCGTGTGCTCAGTCTTGTCGGCCTCCAGCCACAACACGGTCAACGCGCGGATCCCGTACCGGTCAGCCGGATCCACGGGCGGCAACGCGGGCAGCGTCCCCACCGCGTCGACCAGCACCGCCCGCAACGCCCCCGGCTGCCCCGGGTCGGCCGGTTCGGCAAGCCGGGCGACCGGCCGGATCAGTTCGCCTGCCACACCAAGATCCTTCCACAGGAACACCGCCACAGCCGGGACCCCCGGCCGCGGCCCACCGAAACTGTCAGACCCCTGGGATAGTGTGAAAACAAGGGATCCCCTTGGGGGAATTGGTGTTGCGATGGCGCACGTCCTTCCGGCGGCCGTCTCCGCGGCGGGCTGCGGCGTGGACGCGCCCGGACGTGCGAATCCGAGGCCTTGCCGCGCGTCCGACCGCGATACCGGGGCAGCACGCCACCACTCGCCCGCTGAGCCACGGCCCGTCCAGCGGATCCGCCATAGACGCCAGCACCTGCTCCATCTGCGGTTCGACCAGGAGGCGCCGGTAGGCGTGCCCGGGCTCCGTCCCCGCCGCGTTCGGCGATGTCGTCAACAGGCGCGTCGGTACCGCGCGAGCCGCGTCCCGCAGCCGCTCGTCGTCGCGCTCGCCGGGCGGGGAAGCCGTCCCCAGCGCCGGTGCCTCACTTCGGCCGCCGGGGGTGGGCCTGGACCCACCCGCTGTGGGGGAGTTGCCGCCATCGCCGCCGCGCGGGCCGCGCCGTTAGCCTCGCGTCACCACGAACCTGGGGGTACCCATGGTGCAGCTCGCACTACGCTCGATCCGTTACCGGGCAGGCGGTTTCGCCGCCAGCCTGCTGACGTTACTGCTCGGCGCGATCATCCTGATGACCTTCGCGTCGCTGCTGGACACCGCCACCGCGACCGACCCGCCCACCGCGGAATCACTCACCATCATGGCGAACGTGGTCGGCGGGTGGGGACTGGTCATCGTCACCTTCGCCGCGGCGTCCACGCTCACCCTGCTCGCCCGGCAGCGCGGCACCGAGATGACACTGCTGCGCACGATCGGCGCCACCCCGGCCCAGATCCGCCGGCTGCTGCTGGCCGAAGCGGTCCTGCTCGCGGTCGTCGCCGTCGCGGCCGCGGTCGTGCCGTCGGTGTTCACCGGCCGGATGCTGGTCGGTCTGCTCGCCGACGCGCGACGCATCCCGCCCGGTGTCACGCCCGAGTTCGGGCCGATCGCCGTCAGCGTCGGACTCGGCGTCACCCTCGCCGCGGCGGCGTTCGCCGCGCTGCTGGCCGCCCGGCGGGTCACCAAAACCAGCCTCACCAGCGGGAAGAGCACACGCGGCCGGGTCGCGGTCATCGCGGGTGTCGTCGCGCTCGCCGCGGGCATCGGCTGCGCGGTCACGACCGTGGTCGCGCTCGAGAGCAGCGACCTCGCCGTGATGGCCGTCAGCGCGCAAGCGTGCATCCTGTGCGCGGTCGGGTTCGCCCTGCTCGGCCCGTCGGTCATCACCGCCGCCGCGCGTGTGCTCACCTCGCTGCGCCGCGGCGGCACGCACCTGACGGTGTCCAACCTGCGCGGCCACACCCAGCAGATGGCCACGGCGCTGGCCCCGATCGTGCTGTTCACCGCGATCGCCACCGGCACCCTCTACATGCAGAGCATCGAGAACAACTCCGCCATCCGGCCGCCCGCCGAGATCGCCGGCACCATCGAAACCCTCAACTACGTCGTCGTCGCCATGATCACCCTGTTCGCGGCGGTGATGCTGATCAACACGACGGTCGCCGCGACCCTGCACCGGCGCCGCGAGTTCGGCCAGCTGCGGCTCGCCGGGTCCACCCGCCCGCAAGTGGTGGGCATGGTCGGTGCCGAGGCCGCGGTGCTCGCCGCCGTCGGCGTGCTGCTGGGCACGCTCGCCGCGACCGCGACGGTCATCCCGTACAGCATCGTCAAAACCGACTCGGTCCTGCCCGACGCCACGATCACCACCTACCTGGGTGTCGTGCTCGCCGCGGCCGTCCTCACCCTCGCCACCAGCCTCACCAGCGCGCGCCGCGCCACCCGGCACCCCGCCATCACCGCGGTCAGCGCCACCCTCTGATCACGTGACGGGCCAGCCGACCCACCGGCTGGCCCACGATCGAGTGATCGACCTTGAGTGTCCAGCGGCTGGAGACTTTACGGTCGAGGCCATGACGATCACGGTCCTGGACACCTACCCGGCCATCCAGGAAATCCTGCGGGCACCGGCCACAGCCCGGCCTGGCCTGCTGAGGGCCATGCTGCAACCGGTGGCGGGCATGTATCGGTACTTCCCCGGCGAGCCCGACCTCGTCGCCCTGCACACGATGGGCTCCGGATTCCCCCTCGACCGCGACGAGGACACGTGCCTGGACGCCCTCGACGCGATGCGCGCCGCCGACGCGTGGGGCCGGATCGAACGGGCGCTCGAGCACGGCCTCGCCGTCCAACGAGACGCGACCCCCGGCATCACCGTCCCGGACATCACCGTCCTGCTGATCATCGGCGACCCCGGCGACACCCACCTGATGGGACCCAACCTCGGCATGACGGCCAACGGCAGCGTGTCGGGCTACCTGTACCTCAACATCTGGCCCTACCCGGAGAACCTGGACCGGCTGGAAGCGACCGCGATCCACGAACTCAACCACAACCTCCGCTACAACACCGGCAACGTCGTCTGGGACCCGGCGACCGTGACCGTGGGGGAGCAGATCGTCTCCGAAGGCCTCGCCGACGCCTTCGCCCGCCAGCTCTACGGCGACGACCTCGGCTACACCCGCGTCGGAGTGCCGCACCTGACCGACGACGCGGTGTTCGGCAAAGTCGTCACCGGCCTCGCCGTCACCGGCATGCAGAACTTCGCGGCTTGGGTGCACGGCGACCTGACAGCGGCCCGTTTCGGCGCCACTCCCGTCGGCCTGCCCACCGGCGCCGGATACGCAGTGGGCAACCGGCTCGTCGACGCCTACCTGACCGCCACCGGCCAGACCGCGGCACAGGCCCTGCTCGTCGACAGCAAGGACGTCATCGACACCGCGCTCACCGCCACACCCCGATAACGGCCTGCTCAGGTAGGGTCTCGTCCTCTGCGCTGCCGCGTTGCGGGATACACACGTACAGGACGTGCCCCTCGGGCCCGGTGAGCGCGAAGGTCTCGAACCTCAGGCGCAGACGAACATGAACTCGATCGCCTGGAACCGGTGCGAGACGAGGTCGCCGCCAACCAGCCCGGACCTGGGGGAGAGGCGAGCGGCAGGGGCGCATTCGTCGTGGTCGGCGCCGGACCCGGCCTGGGGCACCACGGGCCCCCGCCACATCGGCCACAAAGGACCCCGGTCGGACTGTGCGTCCACACCACCGCAACCGAACCGCGGACGCTACCGTCGAGAAAGCACTCACGCGGTACTCGGCGCACTGCGCGAACGGCCCGGCCTGATCGACGTGGTGCTGTTCACCACGGGCGGCGCTGCCGACGGCGTGCAAGCCGCGCAGGTGCTGCACACCACCCGCGACCAGCCACTGCTCGTCCTGCGGTAGCGCGCCGACCGGTGACCTCGACCCGAGGTCGCGGCGGCACGTTCGACACGCGATTATCGTGACCACTGAACCACTCGCTGCCGGATTCCGACGATGCCGTGTGAGGCATCAACGCGACGCCTAGTAGCTGAGGGCGGTGACAGCCAGAACGACGTCAAGGGCGACCGTCATCGCGGCCCAGCCGGGAAGCCATGGCGCGGAAGACGACCGAACCGCACCCTGCACACCGAACTCGCCTACACCTGGACATCCCGCCAACAGCGACGACAAGCCTCACCGAGGTGATGACCTCCTACGACACCCACCGAGGCGAGGCACGGTCGAGTAGCTGGCAGATCAACCGAACCGGCTACGTCGGAGCGGAACCCGCCCTGGGCGTGACCGGTGGTGACCAGCGCGGCCATGGTGGCGTTGAGCGAGCAACTCCCCACGCCCAAAGCGTTCTGACAGACCAGATCACGCACGCAACCGCTGAACAAGCCACGGCTCCCACGGTGTCGCGGCGCGCTGTCACCGGCAATGCCATATTTCCCACGTGTTCGCCGCGAACTTCGTGGCAACGCCCCGATGCGACAGTGGTCTCCCGATCTGCGTACCCCCTCGGCGTCCCCGCCTCGTCGGTGACCGTGCATCTGACCGCCATCGGGCGGGGCTGCGGCCCGTGCGGGCGTGCTGCTGGTAGCGCCACTGCGCGGCCGTCGGCGCACCGTTGCCTTACGAAACCGCCACTTCACCGCGTCCGAGATACAGCGGCGTCCGCGCTGACATCTGGCTCTGCCGTGCATTGTCAGCCCGCTGCTCCTGTTCCGCCGTTCGGCACTAGCAGGCCGCACGGGAGGGAACCGACCGCGCACCTCGTCACAACAGCGCCTCGCCCGAACAATCGCCGTGTAGTCAAGGCGTGCACGGACGCAGCGAATCCGCAGGCACCCATGAGTCGTTGTCAGACGGCCACCTCCGGCGAAGGCTGACGTACGAAGCGCTCGGCCTGGTCCCGGGTGACATACATGTCCCACAGGTCCGCGGCGAGGATGCGCGGGTCGAGCATGGGGACACGGTCGTCGGGGACGAACCGCTGCTGTGCCTCGCTGCCACGGACGATGCCGCCGACCACTAACAGGCCCGCGTAGACGCCCGTGCCGGTGAGATCCTCGCGCAAGGTGTGCACGTAGTTGCGCAGGCCCGTGGTGGCCGCGCCGATGTTGCTCATCATCGGCATCGGCTCGATCGCCGACGGGCCTGTGGCGTAGAACAACGCGCCTGAGCCGCGTGCGAGCATCGACGGCAACACCAGCGTGGTCAGCTCGACCGGGGCGACCAGGCGCAGCTCCAGTTGAGCGCGCAGGGCCTGCGCGTCGAGGCCGATCGGGCGGGCCAGCACCTCGTCCATCCCGGTCGCGCCCGACAGGACCACGTCGATCTCGCCGATCTGCGCGACGACTTCGGCCAGCCTGGCGTGGTCGGTGATGTCCGCGGCGAATGTCCTTGCCGGGCCGCCGATCCGGGCCGCTATCGCGTCCAGTGTGGACTGGGTTCGGCCGGTGAGCGCGACCTGGAAGCCCTCGTCGGCGAAGCGGGCCGCTGTTGCCTGCCCGAGCCCGCTGCCTGTGCCGAACACCGCGAGTGTCTTGGTCATGGCAGCCTTCCCGATCGCCAAGTTGAGGTCTTCCTCAATTTAGCGGAACATGAGGTGTTCCTCAACTTCGTAGGATGGGGGTGTGAACAAGCCGCTGCGCCGGGATGCCCAGTACAACCGGGACAAGCTGATCGTTGCCGCGTCCGCCGTGTTCACCGAACGCGGCCTGGAGGCGCCGCTGGAGGAGATCGCGCGGCAGGCCGGGGTCAGCATCGGCACCCTCTACAACCGGTTCCCCACCCGCGCCCACCTGTTCGACGCGGTCTTCCCCGAACGGCTGGGCACCGTGCTGAGCTTCGGCGACGAGGCACTGGAGTGCGCGGACGCCTGGGACGGGTTCGTGCTGTTCGTGACGAAACTGTGCGAACTGCAGGCCGCCGACCGCAGCCTCAACGACCTGATCACCCGCCGGTTCCCCGACGCCACGGCCGTCGCGGAGGCCTGCGGCCACGGACTGGACAAGGCCACCGACGTGATCGAACGGGCCCAGCGCGCCGGTGTCCTGCGTGCCGACTTCACCTTCGCCGACCTGGTCACCCTGACCTGGGCCAACGCCCGCATCGTCGCCGCCACCCACGACACCGCGCCCACCGCGTGGCGCAGGCACCTGGCGTTCCTGCTCGACGGCCTGCGCGCCACCGCCGCCCACCCGATCGACGAGCCGCCGCTGACCTCCGAGCAGCTCGACGCGGCGATGCGCGCCTGACCTACCGCTGCGCGCCGACCGGCCGCACGGTGACGCTGTTGACGTCCACACCGGGCGGCTGCGTCAACGCCCACACGACCGACGACGCCAGGTGTTCCACGGGAGATACCCGCCCGGTCGCGGCGGCGGCCCGCCGATCCGCGTGAAGAACCCGGTGTCCACGGCGCCGGGGGAGACCAGCGTGACGCCGACGCCGTACTCGGTGACCTGCAGCCGCGTGTTCTCCGCCAGCCCGGTGACCGCCCACTTCGTGGCGCCGTAGATGTTGCCCGGCGTGTGGATCAGCCCCGCGACGCTGCCCACGAGCACGATCCGCCCCCGGGTGCGCTTCAACGCGGGCAGCGCGGCCTTGATCAGCAACACCGGGCCGAGCACGTTGGTCAGCACCATGTCCCGCCAGCCGTGCGGATCGCCGTGCTCGATATCGTCGTGCGTGGCGTATCCGGCGTTCGCCACGACCGCGTCCAACCGGCCGAACCGGTCCTCCGTCGCCGCGACCGCGTCACGAACGCAGTCCCAGTCGGCGGCGTCACCAGGAATCGTCAGTGCCGGCGTACCCGCCGCGAACGCCGCGAGACGGGCCTCGTCGCGACCGGTGACCGCGACGCGGTAGCCACGGTCCAGCAGGTGCCGCGCAACCGCGGCGCCGATACCGCTCGCGCCGCCGGTGATCAGTGCTGTAGGAGTCATGCCGGGCAAACTACGAGCTAGAGCCCACTCTAGATCAAGCGCGCGCATAGGCTGACGGCCATGAGCGAGACTCTCAGCATCGGGCAGGTGGCCGAACGCACCGGGCTGAGCGTGCACACATTGCGCTTCTACGAACGCGAAGGGCTGCTCACCGCGCCGGTGCACCGTGACACCGGCAGGCGCCGCGTCTACACCGAGGACGACGTGGAATGGCTGATCATGTGCGCGAACTTCCGCGCCACCGGCATGCCGCTGCCCGCCATCCGCGCGTACGCCGCACTGGTGCGGCAAGGCCCCGGCAACGAGCAGGACCGGCTCAACCTGTTGCGGGAACACGAAAGGCGTGTCGCCGAGCGGATGGCCGAGCTGGCCGCCTGCCAGGAGATGATCAGCTACAAGGTGCGGGTCTACGAAAGCCGCGTCGCGCACGGCGCCACGGGCGGGCTCTGGGTCTGACATGTCGGCGACACGGCTGCTCGTGCTCGGCGTGGTCCGCGGATTCGGCCGCGCGCACGGCTACCTCGTCCGCGCCCAGCTGGTCACCTGGGGCGCGGAGAACTGGGCCAACATCAAATGGGGCTCGCTCTACCACGCGCTGCGCAAACTCGCCGACGAACACCTGCTCACCGCCGCCGAGGGCAGTCCCGGCCGGGTCGACTACGAGATCACCGCCCGCGGCGAAGCCGAGTTCTTCCGGCTGCTGCGCGCCGCGCTGAGCGAACCCGCGCCACGGCCCGACACGCTCGCCGCCGGGCTGGCGCTGCTGCCCGCGCTCAGCCGCGCCGAAGCCGTCGAACTGCTGCGCGCCCGGCAACGGATCCTGTGTGCCGCCCAGGACGAGATGCCCAGTCAGTTCCCCGGCAAACCCCCGCACGTGCGGGAGCTGCACGGGCTGTGGGCGCACACCACCGCGAGCAACCTGACGTGGACCCAGCAGCTGATCGACCGGCTCGACGCGGGCGGGTACGTCATGGCCGACGACCCCGCGGCGCGGTTCGGCGTCGCGGGATCCTGGCTGCCGCCGGCCGAGTGACCGGGGCGCGGCGCACGTCACGAACACACCGGATACCCGGCCATGCCGGTACGTTTTCGCATGGTTCGTCCCGTTTGGCGATGTACGCCCCTGGTTGCGCCGTTCGGCCGTAGCTGTGGTCTAGACCTCCCTCTAACGTGGTCTGAACCATATCGTCGCCGCCTGCAAGCGCGAGGAGAACCATGTCGATGAAGAGATGGGGCGCCGCCGTCATGGCCGGTGCCTTGTCGATCGGTTTATCGGTCGCCGCCGCCTCCCCGGCGCACGCCCACGATCAAGGCCACGGACACGGCGGGAGCAGTGCCCGCACAGTCGGGTACTACACCCAGTGGAGCATCTACGACCGCAACATCCCGCTGCGCTACCTGGTGGACAACGGCACCGCCGCCAAACTCACGCACCTCAACTACGCGTTCGGCTTCCTCGACGAGCCGGGCAGTTGCGTCAGCGCCGACGCGTGGGCCGACTACCAGCGGCCGTTCCCCGCCGACCAGGCCATCAACGGCAAGGCCGACGCGCCCGGCCAGGCACTGGCGGGCAACCTCAACCAGATCAAGCAGCTCAAGCAGAAGTTCCCCAAGCTGCGCGTGTACATCTCGCTCGGCGGCTGGACCGGGTCGAAGTACTTCTCCAACGCCGCGCTCACCCCGCAGTCGCGCGCCGCGCACGTCAAGTCGTGCATCGACCTGTGGCTCAAGGGCAACCTGCCCGGTGCGCCCGCGGGCGCGGCCAAGGGCGTGTTCGACGGGATCGACCTGGACTGGGAGTGGCCCGCCACCGAGGGCAACCCCGGCAACGTCGTGCGCCCCGAGGACAAGCAGAACTTCACCAAGCTGCTGCGGGAGTACCGGCTGCAGCTGATCAAACAGGGCTTCCACGACCGCAAGTCCTACGACCTCACCGCGTTCCTGCCCGCCAACCGCGAGGCGATGGACCGCGGCTACGAACTGGCCAGCGTCTACCGGCTGCTGACCTTCGCCACCGTGCAGGGCTACGACTACCACGGCACGTGGGAGAAGATCACCAACCAGCAGTCCGCCATCCGCGCACCCGAAGGCGACCCGACCACGCCCAAGGACAGCAGTGAGATCGTCGTCGACGCGCACCTGCAGCGCGGCGCGCCCCGCGACAAGATCACGCTCGGACTGCCGTACTACGGCCGCGGCTGGACCGGCGTGACCAACCAGAACAACGGCCTGTTCCAGCAGTCCACCGGGCCCGCGCCGGCCACCTACGAAGCGGGCAACGAGGACTACCGCAAGCTCAAGACCCTGCTGGGCACCGGCACGTACAAGCTCCACCGCGACGAGAAAGCCGGGTTCGCGTGGCTGTTCGACGGCACCACGTTCTGGACCTACGACGACCCGACCGAACTGAAGCGCAAGGCCAAGTTCATCCGCGACCGCAAGCTCGGCGGCGCCATGATCTGGTCACTCGACGGCGACACGCCGCAGGGTGAGCTGATCAACGCCGTGCACAGCGGCCTGCACCGGCGCTGACCACGGGTGGGGCGGGCCGTGACCGGTCCGCCCCACCACGTCACTCGCCCATGTAGAACTTGCTGACCGTCTCCTGCGCGGCCCGCGCCGCCTGCTCCGGCGTGCCCGCCGCGATACTGGCCGCGGCCCATTTCTCGCTGGCCGCCAGGGTGAACTGCTTGCCCTCCTCGGAGACCTGCCACGCCTGCGCCTCCTGCGTGCTCATCGACTCGCCCGAGGACAGGTGCAGCGACAGGCCCAGCAGCATGCCGTCCCAGCCGATCCCCACCGCGCCCGGCCCGAACTGCGCCCACATCTCGTCGCGCACGTGCGCGACGTGCTCGAGTTCGAAGCGCGACCGGCCGTCGGGATCCGCCGACAGCCGCACCTGGACCCAGGACACCTCGCCGCCCATCTCCCAGGTCACCGCGAAACTCCTCGGCGGGTCGCAGCGCTCGACCACGCCACCGGCGTTGCCGTCGAACTGGTAGCGCCCGCCCGGCTTCAGCTCGCCGCTGACCGGCAGGAACCAGCGCGGCAGGCGCTCGATGTTCGTGCACGCGTCCCACAGGTCCTCGAGATCGGTGTCGTAGGCCTGGCTCATGGTGAGCACGCGGGCCTCGCCGGCGTCGAGGACGCGGGTGCCGATCGTCCGGCTGACCGCGTTGATCTGGTGGTGTACGTCGACCATGGCGCGAAAGTTACAACCGTCGCTTATATAAGTCAACGACGAACATCGGGGTGGTGATCTTGCCCGCGCGCGCCGCCGGCCGGGCCTGATTTAGGCTGACGTGCCATGTCGGCGACACGGCTGCTGGTGCTCGGGATCGTGCGGGGATACGGGCGCGCCCACGGGTACCTCATCGGCAACGACCTGCTGGCCTGGGGCGCCGACCAATGGGCCAACGTCAAGTGGGGCTCGATCTACCACGCGCTCAAGCAGCTGACCAAGAGCGGCTCGCTGATCGAGGACTTCCAGGCCACCCGCACCGAGTACGAGCTCACCGAACGCGGCGAGCAGGAGTTCCAGAAACTGCTGCGCAACGCCTTCCGCCGCCCCGAGCACCGCCCCGACATGCTCGGCGCGGGCCTGGCGCTGCTGCCCGCGCTGAGCCGCCCGGACGCCGTCGGCCTGCTGCGCGAGCGCCTCTCCGCGCTCGAGGCCCAGCGCGACGACGCCGACGTGCAACTGCGCAAATCCCACGGCCCCGAACACGTGTGGGAGCTGTACACGCTCTGGGGGCACTCGGCCGAATCCAGCATCGAATGGACCCAGGGACTGCTGTCGCGGCTGGAAGAGGGCAAGTACGCGATGGCGGGGGAGCCCGGATCGCCCGGGAGACCCGGCAGCTGGCACGACCTCAGAGCCCGGCTCGACGCCCGGTGAAGCCCAGCCGCCGGGTTCACCGAGGCGGTGTCAGCCGTCGACGCACACCCTGGTGACACGGCCCTCGGACGCGGTCAGGTTGCTGCTGGCCGACGTCGACGACGCCCAGCTTCGTCGACCCCAGGTACAGGTGTGCCGGTGAACCTCACGAACCGCGCTAACTGACCGCTCAGCGGACTTCCCGGGGCACGGCGTCCACGCGGGGCCCACGGCGGACTCAAATTTGCATGGATCGGACCAAGTCGGGCATACTCCCGGCCCCGGCATTCAAGTTTTAATATGGAGTGGGGTACTCGAATGGCCGAACGACTCGCCGTCGTCGCTGAGGGGCTGCGCAAGCGGTACGGCGACCACTACGCACTCGACGGGTTCGACCTGACCGTGGCGGAGGGCACGGTCTGCGGACTGCTCGGCCCCAACGGCGCGGGCAAGACCACCGCCGTGCGCATCCTCGCGACCCTGCTGCGGTCCGACGAGGGCCGCGCCGAGGTCGCGGGCCTGGACGTCAGGACGCGGTACAAGGAGGTGAAACGGCGCATCGGACTCGTCGGCCAGCACGCCGCGGTGGACGAGATCCTCTCCGGGCGCCAGAACCTGGAGATGTTCGGCAGGCTCTTCCACCTCACCACCAAGCAGGCCCGCAGGCGCGCGGACGAACTGCTCGACCACTTCGGCCTCACCGACGCCGCCGCCCGCCCGGCCAAGACCTACTCGGGCGGGATGCGCAGGCGGCTGGACATCGCGGCCAGCATGATCCTCTCGCCCCAGGTGCTGTTCCTCGACGAACCCACCACGGGCCTGGACCCGCGCAGCCGCAGCGAGGTGTGGCAGGCCGTGCGCGACATGGTCGCGGCGGGCACGTCGGTCCTGCTGACCACGCAGTACCTCGACGAGGCCGACCAGCTGGCCGACCGCATCTCGGTGATCAACCACGGCACCGTGATCGCCGAGGGCACCCCCGACCAGCTCAAGTCCCGGCTGGGCGGCGACCGGATCGACGTCGTGCTGCACTCGGTCGCCGACCTGCCGCACGCCGCCGGGCTCACCGGCAAGGTCACCGGCGCCGACGCCGAGGTCGACGAGGACAACCGCAAGGTCAGCGTCCAGGTCACCGACCGCGTCACCGCGCTGGTCGACGTGGCGCGGGCACTCAAGTCCGCCGAGATCGACATCGAGGACATCGCGCTGCGCAGGCCGACCCTCGACGAGGTCTTCCTGGCACTGACCGACAAGGAGGCGGCATGAGGTGGGCACTGGCCGACACCTGGACGATCACCCGCCGCGACCTGATCCACTGGGTGCGTGAACCGGGCTCGGTGCTGTTCGGCCTGTTCTTCACCATCCTGATCGCGCTGATCTTCGGCTACCTGCTCGGCGGTGCGATGATCGTGCCCGGCGGCGGGGACTACAAGCAGTTCCTGATGCCCGGCATGTTCGCCATGAACATGCTCTTCGGCATCGGCACCACGATGACCGCCGTCGCACAGGACATCACCAAGGGCGTGACCGACCGGTTCCGGTCCATGCCGATGTCCCCGGCGGCCGTCCTGCTCGGCCGCAGCCTCGCCGACATGATCGACTCGGTGCTGCTGCTCGCCGTGCTCGTCGGCTGCGGGCTGCTCATGGGCTGGCACAGCGACGGCAGCCCCGGCGAGACCGTGCTCGCGTTCGCGTTGCTGCTGCTGGTGCGGTTCGCGTTCATCTGGGTCGGCATCTTCTGCGGCCTGATGGCCTCCAACCAGGCCATGGTCACCGCCATCCAGACCATGGAGTTCCCGGTCGGGTTCCTGTCCAGCGCGTTCATCCCCACCAGCACCATGCCCAGCTGGCTCGGCGCCATCTCCGAGTGGAACCCGCTCTCGTCCACAGTCACCGCCATCCGCGAGCTGTTCGGCAACCCCGGCGTCACCGGCGACTCCTGGATCACCCACAACGCGGTGCTGATGGCCGTAGTCTGGCCACTGCTCCTGCTCGCGATCTTCTTCCCGCTGGCCGTGCGCCGCTACCGGAGGTTGAGCCGTTGATCGAGTTCGAACCGGCGGACCCGCCACGGGCCGGCCAGTTCGTCTTCCGTGGCCCGGACGGCACCGTCCGGGCCACGGTCGGCGCCGCACTGTCCACGACAGACCGACTGGCCGCCCTGCTCGGGGACGAACACTGGGGCCCGCGCACCCGCCGCGCCCTGCGCCTGGTCGCCGACGGCAGGATCGCGCCCGCGATCTCACCCGGCGGCTACGACATGTGGCGCGTCGACAGCGACGAGACCGACGCGTTCGCCGACGCCGTCGCCGACACGCTGCCCCGCACCCCGGCCGCGCCGCACGTCCTCGGCGGGCAGGCCTTCGCCGCGTGGGAACCGCAGCGCATGCCCCGCGGCGCGCTGGACGCCACCGTCCGCCTCGCGCTGCGGCTGACCGTCGACCTGGCCGCCCCGGTACCCGAATTCCGTGCCACGCTGCAATTCCCGGGCGACTGGAACGCCGCGACCATGCTCGCGGTCCGCCGCGCCACCCCGGCATGGCCGACGCTGGAACGGTTCCTCGACGACACCGGACCCGGCGAACTCGTCCTGACCGACCACGACATGGCCGACCTGCTCGGCGGCGCGCCGCAACGCCTGGCCGAAGCGGGTGTCGACGTGCTGTGGCCCGCCGACGTCGCCCGCTCGCTCGCCGCGCACGCCGTGATCGGCGGCAGCCCGCACCACGGCACCGAGTTCGACCTGAGCTGGCAGCTCACCCTCGCCGGGCAGGCACTCTCGGACGCCGAGCTGGACCTGCTGGCCCAGGCACACCGGCCGCTGGTGCGGCTGCGCGGGCAATGGCTGCTCGTCGACCCCGCGCTCGCCCACAAAGCCCGCGAACGCGACCTCAAACCGTTGCCGGCCGTCGAAGCGCTCGGCGCCGCGCTGACCGGCAGCGCCGAGGTCGACGGCGACCACGTGCCCGCCGTGGCCACCGGCTGGCTGGAAACGCTGCGGCAACGCATCGCCGACCCCGACTCCGGCACGGAGGACATCACCGCGCCCGCCGGGCTGGCCGCGACCCTGCGCGACTACCAGCTGCGCGGCCTGCGGTGGCTGGACCGGATGACCTCACTCGGCCTCGGCGGCTGCCTCGCCGACGACATGGGCCTGGGCAAAACGATCACCCTGATCGCGCTGCACCTGCACCGGGCCACCGAACACCCCGGCAAACCCACGCTCGTGGTCTGCCCGGCGTCGCTGCTGGGCAACTGGGAACGCGAGATCACCAGGTTCGCCCCCGGCACCCCGGTACGCCGCTTCCACGGCACCACCCGTTCACTGGACAACCTCCACGGCGGATTCGTGCTGACCACCTACGGCACCATGCGCGTCGACGCCGCCACCCTCGCCGGCCAGGACTGGGGCCTGCTCGTGGCCGACGAGGCACAGCACGTCAAGAACCCCGCGTCCGGCACAGCCCAAGCGCTGCGCCGCATCCCGTCCACGGCACGCGTCGCGCTGACCGGCACACCCGTGGAGAACAACCTGTCCGAACTGTGGGCGATCCTCGACTGGACCACCCCCGGGCTGCTCGGGCCGCTCACGGCGTTCCGGGAACGCTGGGACGGCAGTCCCGCGGGGCTGGCGCCCCTGGTGCGGCCGTTCCTGTTGCGGCGCCGCAAATCCGACCCCGGCATCGCGCCCGAACTGCCGCCGAAGACCGAGACCGACCAGCCGGTCGCGCTCACCCGCGAACAAGCCGGGCTCTACCAGGCGCTCGTCGACGAGGTGATGGCGGAGATCACGGCCAGCAGCGGCATCGCCCGCCGCGGGCTGATCATGAAACTGCTGACCGGCCTCAAACAGATCTGCAACCACCCCGCCCACTTCACCGGCGAGGCGAAACCCGCGCTGCGCGGCCGGTCCGGCAAACTGGAACTGCTCGACGAACTGCTCGGCACGATCCTGGCCGAGGACGGCTCGGTGCTCGTGTTCACCCAGTACGTCACCATGGCCCGGCTGCTGGAACGGCACCTGCGCGACCGCGGCGTCACCACCCAGCTGCTGCACGGCGGAACCCCTGTCGGGCAACGGGAGGACATGGTGCGCCGGTTCCAGGACGGCGAGGCGCCGGTGTTCCTGCTGTCGCTCAAAGCCGCGGGCACCGGCCTGAACCTCACCCGCGCCGACCACGTCGTGCACTACGACCGCTGGTGGAACCCGGCCGTGGAGGACCAGGCCACCGACCGCGCCTACCGCATCGGCCAGACCCGGCCGGTGCAGGTCCACCGGCTGATCACCGAAGGCACCCTGGAGGACCGCATCGCCCAGATGCTGCGGGACAAGAAGAAACTCGCCGACGCCGTGCTCGGCACCGGCGAGACGGCGCTGACCGAACTGACCGACGCCGAACTGGCCGACCTGATCGAACTGAGGCCGACATGGTGAACGACGCACGCGGCTTCCCCGCGTTCCCGGCGGGCGCGCGCCGCCGCGCCCGGTTCGCCCGCTCGTGGTGGGGCAACGCCTGGATCACCGCGATCGAGGACGCCGCGCTGGACGGCAACCAGATGAAGATCGGCCGCAAGTACGCCTACGGCGGCCAGGTCGGGCCGATCACCGTCAGCCGCGGCCGGATCGCGGCCACCGTCTACGGCAGCGACCGCACCCCGCACACCACGTCGGTCCACATCGCACAACTCACCGACACCGAATGGGCCCGGCTGCTGGACTGGGTCGCCGCGAAAGCCGGGTACATCGCGGCGCTGCTGGACAAGGAGATGCCCCACGACCTGACCGCGGCCGAGGTCCCGCTGCTGCCGCAGATGACCGACCTGGAACCGGACTGCGACTGCGACGGGTGGGAACTGCCCTGCCGGCACGCCGCCGCACTGTCCTACCAGGTCGCGTGGCTGATCGACGAGGACCCGTTCGTGCTGCTGCTCATCCGCGGCCGCGGCGAGGCCGACCTGCTCGACGAACTGCACCTGCGCAGCGGACCGCCCTCGTCCATGCTGCGCTACCTCGTCACCGACGCCGCCGCCCGGGCCCAGGCCCTGCTCGACGGCATCCCGCCACCGGAGCTGACCGAACGGCAGGACACCGTCCGCTGGGCCGCGACCTACCCGGCGCTCACCCAGCAGCTCACCGACGCCACCGGACACGACCTCACCCACGCCGTACGGGCCTGGACCCACGGCGGCGCCGCCGGACTGGAAGTCCTGGACACCACGTGGCGGCCCGGCAAAACCGACCTCGCCCACGCCGCCGCCGCCCTGTCCGGGCCGGACCTGCCGGAGCTGACCCAGACCCGCAACCACTGGACCGCCGGCACCGCACAACTGCGGCTGGGCAAAGACGGCCGCTGGTACCCCTACCGGCTGCGGGACGGCGAATGGCGCCCCGCCGGGCCACCCGAGACCGACCCGGCCACGGCACTGCTGGGTCTGTGACCCGCGTGGCGGCACTCCGCGGAGTGCCGCCACGCCCGGCGCCTACGCCGCGACGACCGGGATCCGCAGCGCGCCGTCCATCACGGTCACCGCGCTGCCCGTCAGATGCACCCGATCACCCACCAGCTCCGTTCGCACCACCCCCGTCCGCCGCGACACCTGCAACCCCACCAGGCTCGTGCGGCCCAGCCGCCGCGCCCAGAACGGCGCCAGCGCGGTGTGCGTGCTCCCGGTCACCGGGTCCTCCGGGATCCCGTGCCCCGGCGCGAACAGCCGGGACACGAAGTCGTAGCCGCTGCCGGCACGGGCCGCCTGCGCGGTCACCAACACCCCGGACAGCACGTGCTCAGCCTCGATCCGCGCCACCGCCGACAAGTCCGGCCGCAGCCCCCGCACCGTGTCCTCATCGGACAGCAACAGCAGACGATCGCCCAGCGCCCCCGTGCGGAACGCCGCCACGACCGGGGCGCCCAGCGCCTCGGCGAGCCCCGCGGGCAGATCGGGGTCATCGGTGATCTCCGAGCGCGGGAAGTCCAACGTGAACGCCCCGTCGTCACGGCTATGGGCCACAAGCACTCCGCTGCGCGTGGCGAACCGGACCGACGCCGGCGCGACACCGTCGGAACGCAGCGCGTGTGCCGTGGCCAACGTCGCGTGACCGCACAGGTCGACCTCGACCTCCGGGGTGAACCACCGCAACGCGTAGTCCGCGGTGCCGTCCTCGAGCGGGCGGGCGAACGCGGTCTCGGACAAGTTCATCTCGAACGCGACCTGCTGCATCCACGACTCGGCCGGCCACGGCCCCTCCAGCAGGCACACGGCCGCGGGGTTGCCGCGGAACGGTTGGTCGGTGAACGCGTCGATGATCCGGATTCGCATACCCCGACGCTAGAAGCCCGGCTCGGGGCGCCCCATAACCAATCGCGCGAAATTGGCCCGCCTACCGGGGGTGGGACCGGAATACGCCGGAAACCTGCCGCGAGGATCCGGTAGCCGCTGGTCAGAGGCCAGTGGAGGAGTGGGCCAGGTCCAAGACCACGACTGAGCAGCACTTCCTGGCGCTTATGGTGCTGCTCAAGTGCTACCAGCGACGACTGGGGTACTTCCCGAAGCTCCCGACGTGCCGACCGTGGTGGTCGAGCACGTGCGCGGCAGGCTGGAGCTGGCCGAAGCGGTGGAGGCGGTCCACGAGTCGGACCGAACGTTGTGGCGGCACAGCGACTACGTGCGCACGCGGATGGCGTGAAGTACCCCGGCCAAGGTGCGGGCGGTGGCCGAGGCGGCGATCCGCACGGCGGTGCAGTCCAAGGACAACCCGGCGGACCTGACCAACGTGGCGTTGGACGAGCTGGTGCGGCAGAGCTGTGAGCTGCCGGGCTACACCACGTTGGACGCGATGACCGCCGCGATCCGCACCGAGGTCAACCGCGGCATGGTCACCACGGTGGCGGCCCGGCTGGACCGGATACAGCGGGCCGGGTTGGAGCGCCTGCTACTGGTTGACCCGACGACGAGGCGCAGCCAGTTCGACCGGTTGAAGGACTCGGCGCAGGCGGCGACGCTGGGCAGGTTCAAGGACCGCTTGGCGCACCAGGCCGCGCTGGATGCGTTGGGGCCGACCGAGGTGTGGCTTCAGGGCGTCCCGCCGGGCAAGGTCGGGCACTTCGCCGGTGAGGCGCGGGTGACCGACGCGGCGGACATGCGCAAGGTGCTCAATGAGGACAAGCGGCTGACGTTGCTGATCAGTCTTGTGCACGAGTGCCGCACCGGGGCGCGGGACGAGGTGGTGACCATGTTCTGCAAGCGCATGGCCGCCCTGCACAAGAAGGGCCGGGAGCGGCTGGAGGAGATCCAGGCGGCCAATCGCGCGGAGACCGAGCGGCTGATCGGTGTCTTCGGCGAGGTGCTGGCCGCGGCCCGCGAGGCCACCACTGCCGCCGACCCTGTCACCGTCGAGCCACATGGTGACGAGGAACAGCCTGGTCCGGACGCCGTGGGTGTGGCGGAGCGGGCTGGTCGGCTGGTGCTCAAGGTGCTGGAGGACGCGGGCGGGATCGACCCGCTGTTGGAGCGGTTCTACCGTTCGCACCGGCCGGTGCTGTACACCCTGGTCGACGCGATCGAACTGGAGGCGACCAGCGCGGATGCGTCAGTGCTGGACGCGGTGGAGCTCATCCGCGCGGTCCGGGACCGGCGCAGCGACTGGATACCCGCGACCGCGACCATCGAGGCGGACGGCCAGAAGACCACGGTCGGCGTGAACGTGAACGTGGACGCCTTCGCCAGCGACGCGTGGCGCAAGGTGTTGCGCGACAAGCAAAGGCCGGGGATGCTCGCGCGCCGGCACCTGGAGGTCTGCGTGTTCTCCTACCTTGCCGCCGAACTGCGGTCCGGGGGACATCGCGGTGGTGGGCTCGGACTCTCACGCCAACCTGCACGCCCAGCTGATGACCTGGGACAGATGTCGGCCGTGGCGGTGGACTTCTGCGCCCAGGCCGGTATCCCGATCGACGCGGCCGGGCTGGTGACGCACTACCGCCACGAGCTGACCCGCAACGCGGCCGGGTGGACGCCGGGTATCCGGCGAACACCGCGGTCCGGCCGCGTAGCCCGGTCTAGGGACCAGGGGCCGAGTTGGCAGCCTCTTTTGGGCTCGCGATTCAAGATGTCATGGGCGCCTGTCGCGCCAGTTCGCCGCGAACGCGCGGGATGGGTTTTCGATGAGAATCATGGATGCGATGTCGGGGCCAAGTTCGCGCTCGATTCGTGGGCGTAGGCTTCTGAGCAGGAACGGCATCCCCGGTCCGTCTGCGCTGGACCTGGCCGTCCTTGTGGTCGTGTCGCCGCCGAGCAGGATTCGCTGGGCGTGGCCGGCGTCGGCGAGAGTGGCGAGGCTGTTTAGTAGGCGCCAGTCGGTGCTGTGGTGTGCGCGGGATGGGCCGTCGAAGGCGAGAAACGCTCCAGCTTCGGCGGCCTGCCGGTGGACTCGCGTGTCCGGGAATCGGTGCACATGGCCGAGGATCACCCGGTGTGCAGGGACTCGATGCGTGTCGCACAGCAGGTGCAGCACGTCCAGGGCGGCGGTTCCACCTTCGAGGTGGATGCCGATGGGCGCGTCGGTGGCGTGGTGTGCCTCAGCCGCGGCCGCGATGACGTGTCGGGCGTGGTCGTCGAGGTGGTGGTAGGCGCCGGCGACCTTGATCATCCCTGCTGTCGTCTGTGCGCCAGTTAGCTCGTGGACGAACAGGCCGGCCAGCTGGTCGTAGACGCGTCGCAGTTCGTCTTGGTCGTAGTGCTTCGCCTGGTGCATTCCGGTGGCCGAGATGATGTGAACACCGGATTGCCGGGATAGCTTGGGCAGATCATCGTTTCGTGGCCCCATGCCCCATGGCGT
This sequence comes from Kibdelosporangium phytohabitans, assembly GCF_001302585.1. Lineage (GTDB taxonomy): Bacteria > Actinomycetota > Actinomycetes > Mycobacteriales > Pseudonocardiaceae > Kibdelosporangium > Kibdelosporangium phytohabitans. Next base: position 6,017,658 of record NZ_CP012752.1, read on the forward strand.
CCATTGCGCCACCGCCCGCCCGCCCAGCGCGGTGAAGGCGTTCAACTCGGCGAGAGCGGCTGCGGCATCGTCCAGTTCCTGACCGGGCAACATGGGGGAGCGGATGAATAGGTGATCGTGGGCATCGCAGACGCCCAACTCCTTGGGCGCGATGTCCCCGAGTACGGTCCGGATCGCCGCAGTCACCGCGTGGGTTCCTGCTCTGCGTCGGCGAGGGCGGACGCGGCGACGCGCAGCCCTGCCAGTGTCTTGGGCACTCCGATGTAGGGCGCCAGATGCACGAACACCTCAATGACCTGCTGACGGGTCATGCCAACGCGCAGTGAGGTCCGGACGTGACCGGCCAATTGCGGGTCGACACCGCCGAGTGTGGTCAGGGCCGCCAGGTTGACGAGTTGCCGGTCGCGCAGTGACAGCCCCTCCCGCAGGTAGGTGCCGCCGAAGAGCGTGGTGACGATCCAGTCGGCATAGCCCGGGGCGAGTTGCTCGAGGCCGGGCAGGGTCGCCTGCTGGGTCGCGGTGTCCTGCAAGAGATCCAGCAGGCGGTATCCCTCGTCGCGATCCAACCGTGCTGGTGTCAACTGCTTCGACAGGGGCTGGCCCGTCGTCATGGCGATGTCCTCGTCTTCAATCCTTGTAACGCTTTGTGCGTTACAAGGATGCTAGCACCTGTAACGGCCAAAGCGTTACTGTGCTCCTATGGTGATGGTGGAGGAGAACATGCTTGCCTTCCGGTTTGATTGTGGCGCCGTGTGGCTGAACCTGCTCGCCACCCAGGGCCGTACATTCAGTGCGAACCCGGTCGAGCGGCTGGCGACGCCCCGCCGGCTCGCCGAGTGGCTGGAGTGCTGCGAACTGTCCCCGGCTCGGCCGCCAGATCAAGACGACCTGCTGAAGGCTTGCCAACTGCGGGAGACACTGCGCGTTCTTGCCCTGGCTACCGTCGACGAGCAGCCACCACCCGCAGGCGCGGTCGAGGACTTGATCGCGTTCCTGGACGAACACAACGATCCGGTCCGCCTGGCTGCGGACGACCGGCTGCGACGCGAACGGCCGGCGACAGTCGGGGATGCCCTTGTCCGGATCGCCCGCCAAGCCGTGGACCAGCTAACCGGCGCCGACCGGCTCGTCCTGAAAAGCTGCCCGGAACGCGACTGCCGAGGTGTCTTTAGTGACCCACCAGGACGTCGGCGATGGTGCCCGTCCCCGGCATGCGCGAGCCGAGGCAGGGTCCGCGCGCTCCGCGCCCGCCGTAGCACGACCATGCCAGACCACCTCTGACCGCAGAAGCCGGAGTCCGGTGACACTCGACCGGAGTGTGACTCCTGCGCGTTATCCGGTAGGTCGATCTGGACAAGGGGTTCGGCGATGGCGGCGACCGTCACGACACTGAAGACCCGGTGGCGCACACCCTCCACCAGCACGGCCGGTGGACCGACCGTCCGGGCCTCGATCGACGCTTTCCTCGACTCCCCGAAGATCAAGGGCAACTCGAACACCCTGCGCGCCTACACCAACGTGCTCGACCGGACCGGCGAACAACTCGGTCCCGACCGGACGCTGGCCGGTGTGGACGACGAGGAGATCTGCGAGGCACTGGCCACGCTCTGCAACCAGGTGGCCCCCTCGACCTGGAACCGCAACCGCGCCGCGGTGGGCTCCTGGCTGACCTGGTGTGCCGACAAGCAGAACCGGAGTGCCCCCGTGCTCCCGGCCGCGACGGAGCGGCGGCGGGAGAACAACGACGACACCAAGGCAGTGTCCCGCTCCCGGGTCGACCGGCTGTGTCGGCGGAGGGACGTGCCACCGCGGGAAAAGACGCTGTGGCGGATGCTCTACGAGTCCGCCTCCCGCGCGAGCGCGGTGCTCGCGCTGACCATCGAAGACCTGGACCTTCCCGACAAACAGGCCCGGATCGTCGCCAAGGGCGGCGACACCATGTGGATCACCTGGGGCACCGACACCGCACATCTGCTGCCCCGGCCGCACCAGCGGTCCGCTGTTCCTGTCCGAGTACCGGCCCGGCCCGCACCGCTTAGCCACCACCGATCCCACGCACATCTGCCCGGAGACCGGGCGGGCTCGACTCGGGTACCCCCGCGCACGCCTCCTGCTCGCGCACTACGCCGACGGGCTCCGACTGCACCAACTCCGACACAGCTCAGCCACGCACCTCGGCGAGAACAACACCTCCGCCAACGCAATCATGGCCAAGACCGGACACAAGTCCTTGCGGTCGGTGCAGCGCTACGTCAAACCCGGCCTGGCCACCGTGCACCAAGCCACCGAGACAGCCCACGCCGACGCAGCTATTGGAGGCCGCGGCAGGTTTCTGGCGTATTCCGGTCCCCCCTACCGGTGGGCCGCGGCGAGACGGCGCAACCCCTCCGCGATCCGCGGCACCTCGATCCCGCCGTACCCCAGCACGATCCCGTGCTGGGGCGCGCCCGCGCAGAAATCAGCCAACGCCTGCACCGCGACCCCGTCGGCACGCGCCCGCGCCACCAGCGGCGCCGGGTCGAACCGTGTGCGGGCGCACACGTGCAGGCCCGCCGACGACGGCACCAGTTCCAGCCAGCCCACCCCGGACCGCAGCGTCGTCGTGATCAGCTCGTGGCGGGCGGCGTACTCCCGGGTCGCCTTGCGGATGTGCCGGGCCAGCAACCCTTCCTCGATGAACCGCGCCAACGCCGCCTGTGTGACCGGATCGCCGTGCATGTCGGCCAGCTGCTTGGCCGTGCGCAGCGTCGCGCGCAGCGACGGCGGCGCCACCAGGAACCCCACCCGCAGCATCGGCAGCATGATCTTGGAGAACGACCCGACGTACACCACCCGGCCGCCGCGGTCGATGCTCTGCAACGGCTGCAACGGGCGCTCGGAGAACCGGAACTCGCTGTCGTAGTCGTCCTCCACGATCACCGCGCCCCGCTGGTGCGCCCACGCCAGCAACGCCGTCCGCCGCGCCAACGACATCGCCGTGCCCAACGGGAACTGATGCGACGGCGTCGTGTACACCAGTCGCGCCGCGGCCGGGATCGCCGTCACGTCAATGCCCTCACCGTCCACCGGCACCGCGACCACCCGCGCGCCCAGCGACTGGAACAACCGCCGGGCGGGGGAGTAGCCCGGCTCCTCCACCGCGACCACGTCACCCGGATCCACCAGCACACGCCCGATCACGTCCAGCGCCTGCTGCGCCCCCTGGGTGACCACCACGTCCTCAGCGTCCGCGACCACCGACCGCGACACACCCACGAAACGCGCGATCGCCTGCCGCAACCCCGCGTGCCCCGCCGGGTCGGCATACCGGGCCGGATGCACGCTCTTGGCCCGCAACTCCCGCGCCACCAACCGCCGCCACGTCTCCAGTGGGAACAACCGGCCGTCGGGCACACCGAGCTGGAAATCGAACGGCAGCACCGCGTCCACCGACGGCTCGCTCACCGACTCCCACAACCGCCGCGCACGCACCCGCGCCTGCCGCTGGGGCACGGCCCGCCGCGCGGGCTTGACCGGCTGGTCGGTCACGAACGTGCCCGCACCCACCCGGCCCACCAGGAACCCCTCCGCGGTCAACCGTTCATAGGCCTCGGTCACCGTCGTGCGCGACACCTCCAGCCGCCGCGCCAGCTCCCGCGTCGGTGGTAGCCGCTCACCCGGCCGCAACCGGCCGTCCAGGATCGCCGCCAGCAGCTCACGGTAGATCCGCGCGGACAGATCGCCCCGGCCGGACAGGCTGACATGAAAATCCATTGGTCCATTCAGTTGGACGGAAATTGGCTATAACACCCGACCAATGTACGCCATAGATTTCCCCTCATGCGCAGACTCGCAGCAGCTCAGCTCACCAACTCGATCGGCGACGGCGCCTTCTACGTCACCTCGGCGCTGTACTTCACCCGCGTCGTCGGCCTGTCCGCCACCCAGGTCGGCCTCGGCCTGACCATCGGCTGGGCTGCCGGGTTCGTCGCCGGAGTCCCGCTCGGTCACCTCGCCGACCAGCGCGGCCCCCGCACCACCTCGATCCTGCTGGCCATCGCCACCGCCGCCACGATCAGCGCGTTCCTCGTGGCCCGCTCGTTCTGGCCGTTCCTGCTCGCGGTCTGCCTCTACACCAGCGCCCAGTGCGGCCTCACCGGCGCACGCCAAGCCCTGCTGGCCGGGCTCGTGCCCGCCGAGCAACGCACCCGGATCCGCGCGGTCATCCAGGCCGCGGTCAACGGCGGCATCGCCATCGGCGCCGGCCTCGGCGGCCTCGCGCTGTACTTCGACACACCCACCGCCTACACGGTGATCTTCGCCGTGGACGCCGTCAGCTTCCTGGCCTGCGCGGCGATCCTGCGCCCCCTGCCCGAAGTACCGCCCGCACCCGCCACCGGCGGCAAGAAACTCGCCGTCCTGCGCGACCGCCCCTACGCGGTACTGGCACTGCTCAACACCGTCATGTTGCTCCACATCCCGCTGATCACCCTGGCCACACCGCTGTGGATCGTGCAGCACACCGACGCGCCACGCTGGATGGTCTCCGCGATCCTGCTGCTCAACACCGTCTCCGTCGTGCTGTTCCAGGTCCGCGTCGCCCGCGGCGTCACCTCACTGGCCACCGCGGTGCGCTCGATGCGGCACGCGGGCGTGATGCTGCTGATCGCCTGCGTCGTGTTCGCCCTGTCCGCACTGGGCACCTCGGCGTGGCTCGCGGCGGGCATCCTGCTCGCGGCCGCGCTCGTGCAGACCTACGGCGAGATGATGCAGGCCGCCGGTGCGTGGGAGATCAGCTTCGCGCTCGCCCCGCCCGACAAGCACGGCCAATACCAAGGCCTGTTCGGCAACGGCCTCGCCGTCGCACGGGTCATCGCGCCGCTGCTGCTGACCACGCTGATCGTCACCTGGGGCATCCCCGGCTGGATCGTGCTGGGCGCCGTCTTCCTCATCACCAGCCTGCTCATCGGACCCGCCGTGCGCTGGGCCGAACGCACCCGCCCCACCGTCACCGCCGAACCCCAGCCCGCCACCTGCGCCGCGTGAACCGGCCCGGCCCCGCCCGACGGCCGGGGCCGGTTCACGGGACCGGCTCGGCCAGCGCGACGATGATGCCCGCGGGGCCGCGCAGGTAGCAGAGCCGGTAACTGCTGCCGTAGGTCACCACCTCGCCGACGAGTTCGGCTCCGTGCGGCCGCAATCGGTCGAGGATGTCGTCCATGTCCTCGACCGCGAACATGACGCGATGGGTGCCGATCGTGTTCACCGGAGCACGCGGATCACCGTCCGGGCTCGGCGGCGTCCGGTAGCGGGTCAGCTCGAGCCGTCCGTGCCCGTCGGGGGTGCGCATCATCGCGACCTCCGACCGGACTCCCTCCAGCCCGACCAGGTGACTCACCGCGCTGCCCTCGACGGTCGCCTCGCCTTCCAGCTCCAGTCCGAGTTCGGCGAAGAACGCCGTCGCCGCCGCGAGGTCCTCCACCACGATGGCGACGTTGTCCAGCCGCTGGATCGTCCCTCGCCGTCCGGTACCGTCCATGATGATCTCCCTTCGTGGGCCGCGTGGCCGCGTTCAGCTGAGCTGGCGTTGTTTCCGCCGCTGCATGAGCTCCTCGATGGCGGTCGGCAGAGTGGTCTCGAAGTCGATCAGCTTCGCCCACGTCGGCCTCACCACGACCCGGACCATGCCGTCATAGAGCGCACGCACCCCAGACCTCCCACTCGGCCCACTGCTCGGGCGTCATCTCGTAGGTGCCGTTCCACCGCATGTACTCGTCCGGGATGCCGTCCACGACATCCAGCTCCGCCACCCCCACGCACGAGCAGGACCGTCGGCGGGTGCGACTCGGTGTCGATCGTCAGCGCGACCGCGGGGTTGCGGCCGGTTGAGCACCTCGTCGGCGGCGTGCTGGTCCATGGGCGGAGCTCCTCAGTCGTAGTAGCGGCGGGCACTGGAGCCCACGCGGGTGATGTCCGTGCCGTAGATGTGCAGGCTGACGGCGATCTCGTCACCGGCATTGCGGATGCGGTGGATGTCGCCGGGCGGCGCGAAGCCACTGACCTCGCCCGGCGGGTTGTCCCGCGTGCCCACGGGATTGAGCGCCTCGTCGAACAGCTCCTCGTGCTCGACGCCCGCCAGCACACCCACGACACACCAGGTGATGTGGTCGTGGATCTGGGTGCTCTGCCCGGGACGCCAGACCAGGCCGAGAATGGAGAACGCCCCGTCGGGCTCGGCGTGCACCAGGTGGCCCGCCACCCGGTCGGGCAGACCGAGACGCTGCTCGGGCGTCAGGATCCCGGGGCCAGGCAAGTGCGCGCGGAGCTGGTCGGCGACCAGGTCCGCGGTGTCGGTCCAGCCGGTCCGCACGTCAGTCGCCTGGCGCACCGCCGCGACGAGCCCGGAGAGCGTGGTCAGGGAGCGGGTCATGATCTGTCCTCCTCGTGTCCCGCTCAGCCTCCCGCCGCCGGACTCATTCGTCCAATGACAATGATCTGGCAAACCCATGCGTACTCTTGATGCATGCTGGATGTCCTGCGGTTACGGATTCTCGCGGCGATCGCCGCGCACGGCTCGGTCACCAAGGCCGCCAAGCACCTGAACTACTCCCAGCCCGCCGTCAGCCACCACCTGGCCAGGCTGGAGGCCGAGACCGGGGCCAAACTCGTCCAGCGCGCCGGCCGGGGCATCCGGCTCACCCCGGAAGGCGAACACCTGGCCCGCCGCGCCACCGAGATCGTCGGCCGGGTCGACACCGCCGCCGCCGAACTGTCCGCGATGGTCGGCCTGCGCACCGGCCGCGTCCGGGTCGCCGGTTTCCAGTCGGCGCTGGCCACGCTGGTGCCGCACGCCGCGGGCACCCTGCGCCGCGAGCACCCCGGCATCGAACTGCACCTGGTCGAGGCCCACCCGCGTGTGGCGCTGGACCTGCTGCGGGCCGGGCAGGTCGACGTCGCGGTCATCTTCCGCTACGACGACACGACACCCGGCGACATCCGCGCCACGCACCTGTTCGACGACCCGATGTACCTGCTCAGCCTCCACCCCGGCCAGACACTCGCAGGCAACCGCGACGCCACCTGGATCGCCGGCTGCGAGAACTGCCGCCGCGAGTTCCTCGACGCCTGCCACAGGGCGTCCTTCGTCCCGCACATCACCTACACCAGCGACGACACCATCGTCCAGCAGGCACTCGTCGCCGCGGGCATGGGCGTGACCACCATGCCCGGGCTGGCGCTGCGCACCCACCGCGCGCCCGGCATCGAGGCCAGCGTCCTGCCCGACTTCCGGCGAAGCGTCTCCCTGGCCAGCTACGGCGACCCGCCCGACCCGCCCGCGACCACCGCCTTCATCACCGCGCTGCACCACGCCGTCGAGCAGACCCGGCCAGGCGAGCCGACCGGCGGATCATCCACCGGCACGCTCAGCCCGGCAGCAACGCCGCCGCCCGCTTCACCGTCCTGATCACCGGCGCGGTCTCCACCTCGCGGACCGCGTCCAACGCCGACACCCGCTCGGTCAGATACCGGTACAAGTCCGCGCTGTCACGGCAATTCACCGCCGCGACCAAATTCGACGACCCGGTCGTCACCGCCGCGAACGACACCTCCGGGTGCCGCGCGAACGCCTCCGCGGTCGCCGCCAACCGAGACGGCCGCACCCGCATCCACAACCTCGCCTCCACCCCATACCCCAGCGTCGCCGCCGGCACATCCAGGAAGTACGTCAGCACACCCGCCCGCCGCAGCTGCTCCATCCGCCGCTTCACCGTCGAATCCGACCAGCCCGTCAGCGACGCCAGCTCCGCGTACCCCATCCGACCGTCCCGCCCCAACGCCTCCAGCAACGCGTGATCCGAGACCTCCAGCGACATCGGGCTGTCATCGGTCGTGGGCGGCGCGGGCGTCAAATGCGCCACCTGGTCGGCGTCCAGCCACGTCAACCCCGACCACCGGTACGGCGAGGCGGTGATCCGCAGGATCGAATGCGCCGCCACCGACGTCACCCGGCGCGTGCGCGGCAACTTCGACAACAGCAGCTCATCCCACTCGCCGGCCGTGCGCGACTGCGTGCTGCACGAGATCTCCGTACCGCCCGACAGCAAATACACCCACGACGTGTCCGGTCGCGCGGCCAACGCCGCCGCGACAGCGGTGGCCGCGTCCGGCGTGCACTGCAACCGCAGCGTCCACGGCGTGTACCCCAACCGGGCACCGTTGACCACACCCGCGACCCGCACCACACCGGCCGAACGCAGGCGCTGATAGCGGCGCGCCACCGTGTTCTCCGAAACCCCGATGACGGACGCGATGGTTCTCAGCGGGGCACGGCCGTCGATCTGCAACGCGTGCAGCACGCCGCGATCAACGGCATCAAGCGTGACGGGATCCATCACGGAAGCGTAAACCCTGACAGTTTCCCTCGTAGATCATGGTTGTACGCAGGGCAATCCCTCCAACGGGTCGAATCTCGACACGACCACCCGGTCACCACGAGAGGAGAACCCATGCGCAAGTGGGGAGCGCTGATCGCGATCAGCCTGGGCTCACTGCTGTTCCTGATCGACACCACCGCCGTCACAGTCGCGCTGCCCGACATCGGCCGCGACCTGCACGCGTCACTGACACCCCTGCAATGGGTGCTCAACATCTACACCGCGGTCCTCGCCGCACTCATGCTCGCCGCCGGATCCGTCGCCGACCGCCACGGCCACCGCGCCGTCTACCTCGCGGGCCTCGGTGTCTTCGCCGTCGCGTCACTGGCCTGCGCCCTGGCACCGACCGTCACGGTGCTGATCACCGCACGCGGCGTGCAAGGCATCGGGGGAGCGGCCATGGCCGTCACCACCTTCGCCCTGATCGGCAGCAGCTACGACGGCCGTGACCGCGGCATCGCCATCGGCATCTGGGGCGCGGTCAACGGGCTCGCCGCCGCGGCCGGGCCGATGCTCGGCGGACTGCTCACCCAGTACCTCGGCTGGCAGGCGATCTTCCTGGCCAACCTGCCGCTGGCGGCGCTGGCGATCGCACTGACGCGCACGAGCGTCCCGGCCGTGCCCGGCACCCGCGGGAAACGCTTCGACCTCGCCGGGACGCTGGCGCTGTTCCGGCTCGCCACGTTCAACGCCCTGATCGTGTGCGGGACCATCACCGCCGGCGTGTTCGCCTGCCTGGTCTACACCTCGATCTGGCTGCAGGACACGCTCCGGCTCGGCCCGGTCGCCGCCGGGCTGGCCATGGTCCCGCTGGCGCTGAGCACGTTCGCCGCCTCCACCCTCGCCGGGCGGCGGTTGCAGTGCGTGCCACCCCGGATCATGATCACGCTCGGGCTGCTGCTCGGCGGCGCGGGCAGCGCGCTGCAAGCGGGACTGGACAACGACTCCACCGCGACCGCGATCCTGACCGGCCTGGTCGTGTCCGGACTCGGCGTCGGACTGCTGATGCCCGCCACGGGCGCGGTGCTGTTCGCCTCGGTGCCCGCCGAACGCGTCGGCGTCGCGGTCGGCGTGTCCACCACCGCACGTCAACTCGGGCAGACACTCGGCGTCGCCGCGCTCGGCCTGGTGTTCCAGGCCGGACACGGCAGCGTCGACGGCCTCAACCGCGTCTACCTCACCACCGCCGCACTCGGCGTGATCGCGGCCGTCGTGGCGTTCACGACCATCCACGACAAGGCCTCGGCCCAGGTCTAGCGTGACGACCATGAGCGACGCCGTAGTTCCCTTCCACAGCGAGGTCGCGCAGGCCGACCTCGACGACCTGCGCGACCGGCTGGCCCGCACCCGCTGGCCGGACGAACTGCCCGGCGTCGGCTGGGACCACGGCGTCCCGCTCGAACGGCTGCGTGCCCTGGCGGCCTACTGGCAGGACGGCTTCTCCTGGCGCGACCAGGAAGCGAAACTCAACGCCCACCCCCAGTTCACCACCGTCATCGACGACCAGAAGATCCACTTCCTGCACGTGCGATCACCCCACCCGGACGCGCTGCCGCTGCTGCTCACCCACGGCTGGCCCGGCTCCGTGCTGGAATTCCTCCACGTCATCGACCCGCTGACCGACCCCGGCGACCCGGCCGACGCCTTCCACGTCGTCATCCCCGCCATCCCCGGCTTCGGCTTCTCCGGCCCCACCGCCACCACCGGCTGGGACGCCCACCGCGTGGCCGGGCTGTGGACGAAACTCATGGCACGCCTGGGCTACGAGCGCTACGGCGTGCAAGGCGGCGACTGGGGCTCGCTGATCTCCCGCGTCATCGGCGGCGTGGATCCCGGGCGCGTGGCCGGCGTGCACCTGAACTTCCTGGTGACCCTCCTGCGCGGCGCCCCGGTGGACCTGTCCGACGAGGACGAGGCCCGGCTGGCCGCGGTCAGCACCTACCTCGCCAATCCCGCCGGATACCTGCGCCAGCAAACCACCCGGCCGCAGACCCTCGCCTACGCGCTGACCGACTCACCCGTCGGGCAACTCGCGTGGATCGCGGAGAAATTCCAGGAATGGACGGACCCGGGCGTCACCGTGGACGACGACTGGCTGCTGACGAACGTCTCGCTGTACTGGCTCACCCGGACAGCCGGGTCCGCCGCGCGGATCTACTACGAATCCGCCGCGCTGCGCGGCAAATCCCTGCACTGCCCCGTCCCGGCGGGAGTCGCGGTGTTCCCGCACGAACTGGTCCAGCCCGTGCGCGCGCTCGCCGAACGCGACCTCGACATCGTGCACTGGACCGAAATGGACCGCGGCGGGCACTTCGCCGCACTCGAAGTGCCCGACCTGTTCGTCCGCGACGTCCGGGAGTTCTTCGCGAAGGTCCGCTAGGTCAAGTGCCGGCGCACCACCGCGGCCACACCCGCCATGCCCTGCTTGAACGGGTGGTAGGCCGCCGCGACGAAGAAGTTGCCGGTGCGGCCGTTGATCCACGCCGCGCCACCGGACGCACACGCGTCATGCCCCTCCGAAGGGCCGAAGGTGTCGACATAGGTGGCGTTGCCGTCCGCGCCGGCGGCGTTCTCCAGCATCCGGTTCATGGCCTGTTGGACCTGCTGCAACCAGGCGTAGTCGCCGTCAGCGAACGGCAGGATGTCCGGACAGGTGCCACTCGAGGGCGTGATCCGCGGATAACCCACGACCAGCACGCGAGCATGGGGGGAGCGCTGGTGGATGGCGGCGAGAACCGCCTCCACACGCGGCCGCGTCTTCTCGAAAGCCGCCGCGATCGTGTCGACCCCGTCGGCCGTGACGTGCCTCTGGCACGGATTACCGGTCGGGTCGCTCGCCCGCAGATCCGGACAGGTCGAGATGACGGTGCCGAAGACGCTGAAGTCGTTGCCGCCGATGCCGATCGTCACCAGGTCCGTGCCGGCCCGCAGGGCGTCCAGCTGAGGCGGGTTGGTGCCGTTGAACGGCACCGGCTGCGGCAGGGTCATGTTCGTGGTGTCCGCGGCACCGCAGCTGACATCGGTGAACTCGCTTACCTGCAGCGCCGCCGCCAGCACCGACGGGTAGTTCGCGGTCGAGCGCCCGCAGCCGAGCGGATTCGTCCGCTGGATCGGGATGAACGGGCCGGACGTGTACGAGTCACCGAGGGCGACGTAGTGCTCGAATCTCGGAGCCGCCGAGGTGGCCGTGGCGGCGGTGGCCAGCAGAGTGGCCGCCGAGGCCACGACGGCGAGCAGCCGGGTCATGCGCATGGGAGCCCCTGTTCGTTGAGGACGCTGCCTCCACATTCACCGAGCACAGCCCCGCGTGGGCCGGACTTCACCCGACTGTGGTGCCACAACGGGTGACTACGACGGCGTCACGGCGTTGGTGGCCTGCATCCCGGCGAGGATGATCTGCATGCCGTACTCGAAACACTCGTCGGTGTTCGGGTCGAACAGGTTGTCGTCCACATAGGCCTGCGCGGTCAACGGGAACCGCGCGGTGTCCAGCGCGCCGTGCGGGGTGTCGGCCTTGTAGGCGTGGTTCTGCTCCTCGATGGTGAACCCGACCGCGTAGTGCACCAGCGCCGCCAGGCTGCGAGCGGCGGGCTGCACGTCGAACCCCGCGTCCTGCAACGTACGCAGCGCCAGCTCGGTCGCGCGGAACAACGCGGGCTCCGACACGCTGCTGCTGGCGAAAATCCGCCCACCGTCGCGGTAGCGCAGCATCGCGCGACGCAGCTGCCGCGCCCAGCCGGCCAGCCACTCCTGCCAGCTCACACCCGCGCGGGGCGCCTCCAGCCCGTCGGCCGCGTCGTTGAAGATCGCCGAGGCCATCACGTCCAGCAGCTGGTTCTTGCTCTTCACGTGCCAGTACAACGCGGCCGACCGCACCTCGAGCCTGCTCGCCAGCAGCCGCATCGACAACCCGTCCAGGCCGCTGTCGTCCAGCATCTCCAGCGCCGCACGCGCGATCACGTCCACGGTGAGCTTCACCCTTGACACCTTATCAACGACGAATACATCCTTAACGATGTACAAGAGCCATTAAGCACCGTTAAGGAGATGTCGGGGTTGAGCGACTTCAACGGTCAGGTGATCGAGGAGTTCCGGGCCAACAACGGCGCCGTCGGCGGGTTCTTCGCCCACGCGCACGTCGCCCTGCTGCACCACGTCGGCCGCAGAAGCGGCCAAGAACGGATCACGCCCCTGATCTACCTGCCCGACGAGGGCGCCTACGTCCTGATGGGCAGCGCGGGCGGCGCGCCGAAAACCCCCGAGTGGTTCCTCAACGTCGAGGCCGCCGACGTGGTCACCATCGAGGTCGGCGACCGCACGATCACCACCAGGCCCACCATCGTCCGCCACGGCCCGGAGTGGCTGCGCCTCTACACCCGGTTCACCCGGTACTGGCCCGACATCCACACCTACGAGGAGAAAACCGAGCGGAGGTTCCCCTTGGCCCGGCTCGAACCAGTCGGCTGAACGAAGGAGATGGGCACATGCGCGCGTGGCGTCTCACCGCTGCCGGCCAACCACTGCGACTCACCCGGCTTCCCGACCCGACGGCCGGACCCGGCGAAGTCGTGCTCCGCACGATGGCCGCCGGACTGTGCCAGACCGACGTCAGCTTCGCCCGCGGCACCCTCGCCGGTGCCGCGGTCCCGATCGTGCTCGGCCACGAGACCGCGGGCGTGATCACCCAGACCGGAGCGGGAGTCGAGGACTTCGCGGTCGGCGACCGCGTGGCCATCCGCACCGGAATGGACGCTCCCGGCGTCACCTCCGACGGCGGGTTCGCCGCGCTCGTCCGCGTCCCGGCACAGCGACTGGTCCCGATCCCCGACGGCGTGTCGTTCCCGCAGGCCGCGGTCGCCACCGACGCGGGCCTGTCGTCCTATCACGCCCTGCACGCCAAAGGCGGCCTGCGACCCGGCATGAAGGTCGGCATCATCAGCATCGGCGGCCTGGGCAGCTTCGGCGTGCAGATCGCCGCGGCAGCAGGCGCCGACGTCACCGCCGTGGTCCGCAAAGCCGCGCTCGCCCCCACCGCCCGCCGGCTCGGCGCCACCACCGTCGTGCGCAGCGCGGCGGAACTGGCCGGGCTCGAACTCGACCTGGTCGTGGACTTCGCCGGGTACAGCGAGACCATCACCGGCGCCGTCGACGGCATCCGCCACAGCGGCCGCGTGGTCGTCGTCGGCATCGAGGACCCCGTCGCGCACATCCCCATCGGACAGCTCGTGCTCAAGAACGCCGAGATCGTCGGCGCCAACGCCGGCACCAGCGACGAACTGCGCCACCTGCTGGCGATGATCGCCGACGGCACCGTCACCCCGCTGATCACCACCATCGGCTTCGACGACATCCCGGGCGCACTGGACCAGCTGGCACAGGGAGGCGTCGCGGGCAGACTCGTCGCCGACATGACCGGCGACTAAAGAAGAGCAGGCAACCCGAACACCGCGAACAACGACGTGTCGAAAAACGACACCGACTGCCGCACACCCCGCTCGTCGAGCTCCAGCAACTCCAGCTTCCAAGGCACGAACGACCCGCTCGCACCACCGATCACCGACCCGCGCATGTACGTGGCGAACCCCGGCTGGCCGTTGCCGCGGATCGGCACCAGCCGCAGATCGTCCCGATGCGCCGGGCACCACATCCGCACCAGCCGCGCGATCGCCTCCCCGCCCCGATACCAGTGCGCGAACGGCGGCATCTGCATGACCGCGTCGTCGGTGAACACCGCGACGATCGCCGGGATGTCCTTGGCCTCGAACGCCGCCATGAACCGCTCCAGCAACTCCCGCTGCCGCGCCCCGGTCGGCTCGACGACATCGTCCGGAGTGGGCGTCACCGACGCCAGCTGCGCGTGCGCCCGCTGCAACGCGCTGTTGACCGCCGCGGTCGTCGTGCCCAACATGTCGGCGACCTCGGCGGCCTGCCACCTCAACACGTCCCGCAACACCAGCACGGCCCGCTGCCGCGGCGGCAGGTACTGCAACGCGGCGATGAACGCCAGCCGTACGGTCTCCCGCGCGGTGACCACCGCCGCCGGATCCAGCATCGTGTCCGGGAACGGCTCCAGCCACGGCACCTCGGACCGCTCGACCAGCGGCGCCGCCGGATCCCCCGAGTCACCCGACAACCCCACCGGCAACGGCCGACGCTCGCGCCCCTGCAACGCACTCAGACACGCGTTGGTCGCGATCCGGTACAGCCACGTGCGGATCGACGAGCGGCCCTCGAACGCCCCGAACCCGCGCCACGCCTTGAGGTAGGTCTCCTGCACCAGATCCTCCGCCTCGTGCACCGACCCCAGCATCCGGTAACAGTGCGCGAGCAGCTCGGCACGATAGGGATCCGCCGACCGCTGGAACTCGTCGTCCGTGGACGACAACGACCTGGTCACACCCATTCCCCTCCACACACGACGGTCCGTCACCACTATGGACAGCCCAGTTTGCAGGAATTCATCGGGATCACGGCGATGAGTTCACATGATCTTGAGGATCTGCCTATGTAGAGCCCAACACTGACCCGAAGGAGAGAACCGGATGACAACCGCGTTGCCGCCAGTGGTGTCCCAGCAGGAATGGCTGGCCGCTCGCAAGGCACTCCTCGCCAAGGAGAAGGAGGCGACCAAGCTCCGCGACCAGATCAACGCCGAACGGCGCAGGCTGCCGATGGTGCGCGTCGAGAAGGACTACGTCTTCACCGGCCCCGACGGCGAACTCAGCCTCGCCGGGCTGTTCGAAGGACGCTCCCAGCTCTACATCCACCACTTCATGTGGCGCGACGACCTCGACACCGGCTGTCCCAGTTGCACCGCCTCGGCGGGCATGAACTTCACCCCGCAGGTACTGGCCCACCTGCACTCCCGTGACATCACCTTCGCCGCGGTCAGCCGCGCGCCCGCCGAGAAGATCCAGGCCTACAAGGCCAAGCACGACTGGACCTTCCCCTGGTACTCCTCGCACGGCAGCGACTTCAGCTACGACATGCACGCGTCGCTGGACGAGTCCCGCCGCCCGGTGGAATACAACTACCTGTCCAAGGAGGAACTCAAGCAGCGCGGCTTCCCCGAGGAGATGATGAAAGGCGACATGCCCGCCAACAGCGTCTTCCTGCGCGACGGCGACGAGGTCTTCCACACCTACACCGCCTACACCCGCGGTCTGGACCAGCTGTTCACGCCGTACAACTTCATCGACTTCACCCCGTACGGCAGGCAGGAGACCTGGGAGGACTCACCGGAAGGCTGGCCGAAGCTGACCGACCGGCTCGAACGGTAGGACCCCTGACCCGGTCCGGACGACCGAGCCGCTCGCGTCGCACGGCGTGTGACCAGCCTCCGCCAGGTCACACGCCGGCACAGGCACAGCGAGTGCGGCGGCCGGTTGCGGCACAGGCCCGGTACCTGCTGTGATGCCGTCTCGTGACGGTAACCGAGACACATCGGGCGATTGACGCGGTCTGGCGGATCGAGTCGGCCAGGGTGATCGCCGGGCTCGCGCGGATCGTGCGGGACGTCGGCCGCGCCGAGGAACTGGCACAGGACGCGCTGGTCGCGGCCCTGGAACAGTGGCCGGAACAGGGCGTGCCGAAAAACCCCGGCGCGTGGCTGATGGCCACGGCCAAACACCGCGCGATCGACCACGTCCGCCGCGAACAGGTACTGGCCCGCAAGGTCCAGCAACTCGGGCACGAGATCGAGACCGGCGGCGCGGCCCCCGAACCGGACATCGACGCCGCGCTCGACGACGACATCGGCGACGACGTGCTGCGACTGGTGTTCACCGCCTGCCACCCGGTGCTGTCCACCGAGGCACAGGTCGCGCTGACCCTGCGGATGCTCGGCGGACTGACCACCAAGGAGATCGCCCGCGCCTTCCTGGTCGGCGAGTCCACCATCCAGCAGCGCGTCGTCCGCGCCAAACGGACGCTGGCCGACGCCAAGATCCCGTTCGAGATCCCACCGGCGGCGCAGCGCGCCGAACGGCTCGCGGCCGTCCTGGAGGTCATCTACCTGATCTTCAACGAGGGCTACTCCGCCACCGCGGGCGACGACTGGCTGCGGCCCGCCCTGTGCGACGAAGCACTGCGGCTCGGCCGCGTACTGGCCGGGCTCGCCCCGCGGGACGCCGAGGTCCACGGCCTGGTCGCGCTGCTGGAGATCCAGGCGTCCCGTGCCAAGGCCCGCACCGGCGCCAACGGCGAACCGATCCTGCTGCTGGAACAGAACCGGTCGCAGTGGGACCAGATGCTGATCCGCCGGGGCCTGGCGGCACTGGGCAAAGCCGAAACGCTCGACCGCGAGACAGGGCAGAAAGCCGGGCCGTACACGCTGCAGGCCGCGATCGCCGCCTGCCACGCCCGCGCCCGCGTCGCGCAGGACACCGACTGGGCCCGCATCGCCGCGCTCTACGCCGACCTCGCCGACCTGACCGGTTCACCGATCGTGGAACTCAACCGGGCGGTGGCGCTGTCCATGGCGTTCGGCCCGGACGTCGGGCTGCGACTGATCGACATGATCGCCGACGAGCCCAGCCTGAAGGCCTACCACCTGCTGCCGGCCGTCCGCGGTGACCTGCTGGCCAAACTCGGCCGCTACCAGGAGGCACACGCCGAGTTCGAACGCGCCGCGGCGCTGACCGGCAACGCCCGCGAACAGGCGCTGCTGCGCGACCGCGCGGAGGCCTGCGCCCGCGGCGAAGCACCAGAACGCTGAGCGGACAGGTGCCGGCGCTGGTTCTCGCCGCGGTCGCGGCGCCACCGGCGATGAGTTCCGCCGTGCTCGTACGTCCAGAGGACGTGAGTGTGAAACCCGAGATCATCCAGCGCCCAGAACAGCCCTACGCGGCCGTGCGCGGCACCGTGACCATGCAGACCTTCAGCGAGATCGCCGACCGGCTGCCGGAGCTGATCGGCTCCCTGCTGGCGCGGGGCGTGCACCTGGCCGGAGCGCCGTTCTTCCGCTACACCCTGATCGACATGCAAGCTCACCTCGAGGTTGAGGCCGGCATCCCGACCCTCGGGGTCATCGAGGGTGAGGGGGACGTGTTCGGCGCCGTGCTGCCCGCGGGCCGCTACGTCAGCCTCACCCACGTCGGCCACCCCGACGAGCTGGTGGACGTCACCGGCCGGCTGCTCACCTGGGCCGACGGTGAAGGGCTGAGCTGGGACAAGACCGACACCGACCAGGGCGAACAGTGGGGCTGCCGGCTCGAAGTGCTCAAGACCGACCCCCGCGTCGAGCCCGACATGACCCAGTGGGAGACCGACCTGGTCTTCCGGCTGGCCGAACAGCCGGCCGGCCGGTCAACCTCTCCTACCACTTGAGGTTGGCCACGACCTTGCGTACGAGCGGCATCGACCGATCGCACTCGTAGGTCTTCTCGACCGGTTTGCCGGTGTCCGCGCTTTGGCTGCCGAACTGCAGCCAAGGCGTGCCACCGTTGACGTAGACCAGGCAGTACAGGCCGTCGTCGGCCAGCACCGAGCCCTTCTTGGCGCCGATGTCCACGGTCCTTCTGGCCGTGCTGCTCACGTCGGGGAAGGCCGGGGTGTTGAGGATGACGCTCACGTACGACGCCCCATCCGGCGCCTCCCAGCGGCAGCCGCGCCCGACGGTCGGCAGGTCGTCGGGCACGCCGCTGACCTTGGCGCCGACATGCGCGCTGACCTCGTCGTCGGTCAACAGGGTGCACGGGTCCGTGGCGACGTTGACCTGGTTGGTGGCGGGCGGGGGCGGCGCGTCGGGAGCGGCGGGCGGCTGGTCCGAGCCGGAACAACCGGCCAGCAGCGACAAGGCGGCGAGCGGCACCAAGATTCGTGTGATCACCAGGAGTCCTTGCGTGCAGGGGGTGCAGGGATGGTGTGTTGTCTAGACCACATCCTGCCCGCGAGGCGGGATCGTGGTCAACACGATCGCCGGCCGCCGGTCGCCCTGGCTCACGACCGGTTCCTGCGCCCTTTCCCGCTCGGGGCCCGGGTGCCGCCGACGGCCCGTTTCCAGTGCGCCGGGCGCGTGAGCGACGGCGGCAGCCGGGTCGATGTGTCCCCGCGGGCGGCGTTGACCTGCGCCTGGGTGAGGAAGATGCTGCCGGTCAGGTCCGCACCGGACAGGTCGGCGTCCCGCAGGTCAGCGCCGATCAGATCGGCCAGCCGCACGTCGGCGCCGCGCAGGTCCGCCCCGATCAGCAACGCCCCGCGCAGGCTCGCGCCCCGCAGGTCAGCGCCGCGCAGCTTCGCGCCGATCAAGGTGGCGCCGCGCCGGTCGCGCCCACCGGTCCCGGCACGGACCAGTTCGCTGGTGCGCAGCAGCACCGCGTTGACCTTCGCCCGGTGCGCCGCCACGTCCAGCTCCACGATCGACTCGGCGCTGCCGTGCGTGAGCTTCTCGGTTTCCTCCACCAGCGCGGCCAGCTGCGCACGCAACTCGCGCGCGGGCGGCAGGCTCATCGCCTCGGTGAGGTACCACAACAGCTCGTGCAGCTGGCGCATCACCGGGAACACCCGGAACATCCGGCCGGAGCTGCCCGGTCCGGCGCGCCAGTCCCGTCCGGCGAAGGTCACCTGCGAGACCTTCTGGCCCGCGCCGAAACAGTCGAACACCGTGCAGCCGGGAAACCCCCGCTCCCGCAGCGAGTCGTGGATCCCGCAGCGGTTGTCCGCGAGCAGGTTGCGGCACGGATCACCGGCGGCCTTGTCGACCGCGAAGTCCGCCGAGGCCGCGAAGGGCAGCGCCACGCAGCACAACCCGAAGCAACTGGAACAGTCGGCTCGCAGGTCCTCGGGCACAGCACTCCTTCACCAGGCACACATCGGGGATGCCCGAAAGGTTAGCTCCAGTCGCCCCACGGCTCGCTGGGCCGGTGGGTGCCGAACGTCCGCTCGACACCCTCCGGGTCGGCCACCCGGCACAGGTAGTTCCACGCCGAACGGCCGGCCGTCCAGATCGTCGTCGCGCCCTCGACGATCGCGAGGTACACGCCCTGGCCTGCGGTGTCGCCCTTGCGCGGGGCCCGCTCGTAGCCGTCGTGGTCGCTGACCACCACGATCACCGCGTCCCTGAGGCGTAGTTCGCGTGTGCGAGTTCCCGTCCTGAAGGAAAACCAGATGCCGAGGGGGAGCACGGCTGGGACAGTTCGGCCGGTGTATCAGGTACTGCTCATCGGCGGGCCCGCGGGCGTCGGCAAATCCACGGTCGGCTGGGAGGTCTCCGCGCGGCTGCAGGCCAGCGACGTGCCGTACTGCCTGGTCGAAGGCGACTTCATGGACCAGATCCACCCGGCCCCGCCCGGGGACCCGCACCGCGCCGCGATCACCGAACGCAACCTCGCGGCCATCTGGGCCAACTACGCCGAACTGGGCCAGCGGCGGCTGATCTACACCAACACCGTGAGCATTCTCGACGCGCCGCTCGTGCTGCGCGCGATGGGCCACCCGGCCACCGAAGCCACCTGTGTCCTGCTCACCGCCGGCCGCGACACCGTCCGCGAACGCCTCGCCCGGCGCGAGATCGGCACCCAGCTCGAACGCCACATCGAACGCAGCGCCTTCATGGCCCGTCACCTCGACGAGCACGCGCCCGAGAACACGATCAGGATCAACACTGACGGGCGGACTGTCACCGACATCGCCGAGGAAGTGTGCGCGGCATGGCCGTGACCCGGCAACTCGCCCGAATCCCCGAGCCGCAGCTGACCGGCTGCCGTGCCCCGGTCGAGGAACTGGACCGGCTGTGCTCCTTCCAGGCCGCGTCACAGCGGGACTACCTCGACCTGAACTGGTGGGGCATCGTGCTCGCCAGCCTCGGCAAGCACCACCCGTCGCTGGCCGTGCTCGACCAGGCCCTGCGCCGCGTCGAGGCGGTGAACCCCGCCTACCGCGACCACCACGACACGATCGCCGAGCACCCGGCCACAGCCTGGCGCCCCCGCGAGGTGTCCCGCTTCGCCGAGGGCCTGCGCGCGCTCACCCCGTCGGCCATCAGCGACGCGCTGCCGTCAGACCAGGACGCAGTCGAGGTGCCCGGCACGGACGCCACGGACGTCGACGGCGACCTCGCGCACCACCTGGTCGAACAGTTCGGCCTGATGCGTGACTTCTACGGCGAGGCCGCCGACCGGCACCTGGCCGTCGTGCTCTGGTGGGACTAGCCCGGCCGTTTGCTGATGATCACCAGGTAGCGGCAGGTCTCCGTGGCCGGGTTGATGAACGAACTCGGCTCCGGCGGCCCCATCTGCAGGCAGTCCCCGGGCCCCAGGTCGTGGTCGACGTCGCCCTCCCGGAACCGCAGCTGCCCGGACAACACCCAGATCTGCTGGTGCTTGTAGGTGTACAGCTCGGCCGGGTACGACACCACGGCGCCCGCGGGCAGTTCGACCTCCACCAGTTCCAGCGGGCCGCCCGCGTCCGGGGAGACCGCGCGGCGGCGGTACCCGGTCTCGGGGTCGGTCCACACGGGCTGGTCGGCGGCCCGGCGCAGCCGGGACGTGGTGGCCTCCGCGCGGGCGATCAACGACGACAACGTCATCCCCAGGGCCGCGGCCAGCTTGCCGAGCAGCACGGCGGTCGGCTGGGTCTCGCCGCGTTCGATCTTCGCGATCATCGCCCGTGACACCCCCGACCGGGTGGCCAGCGCGTTCGCCGACAGGTCCCGGGCTTCGCGGGCGGCGCGCAGCGTGTCGGCCAGCGACACCGCGAGATCATCCATGGGTGTCACTATAGCGTCAGAAATGGCTACTATAGGAGCCATGAAGGTGCGAGACGCGTCCGAACTCGACGCGGAGGCCTGTGCGGCGATCTACGCCCCATACGTCACCGACACAACCGTCACATTCGAGACCACACCGCCGACACCGCAGGACATGGCCGCCCGGATCGCGTCCGCGACCACCACCCACGCGTGGCTCGTACTCGAAGACGACGACGGCACAGTCATCGGCTACGCCTACGGCGGACCGTTCAAAGCACGTGAGGCGTACCGGTGGTCGTGCGAGGTCAGTGTGTACCTCGAACGCGGCCGACGACGCTCTGGTGGCGGCCGAGCGCTGTACACCGCGTTGCTGGAACGTCTCACGCAACGCGGCTACCGGACCGCCGCCGCAGGCATGACATTGCCCAACGACGCGAGCGTCGGCCTGCACCGCGCGATGGGCTTCGAACCCGTGGGCACCTACAAGCGCATCGGTTGGAAGCACGGCGCCTGGCACGACGTCGCCTGGACCCAGTGCGCGCTCGGCAGCGACGGCCCGCCCAGCGCGCTGAGCTGATCCGATCTGAGCTGATCCGGCCCGGTCCGACTCGATATCGTGATCGCATGAGATTGACGCGTGCGGAGGCGCAGGAACGAACTCGCGCCAAAGTCCTCGCCGCCGCGCGCGACGAGTTCGCCGACCGCGGATTCCGGGACGCCAAGATCGACCAGATCGCCGCCCGCGCCGACCTGACCCGTGGCGCGGTCTACTCCAACTTCCCCGGCAAACGCGCCCTCTACTTCGCCGTCCTCGCCGAAACCGCCGCCGCCCAGCACGGCCCGGAACACCCCGGCACCCCCGCGACACCGCGTGACGTGCTCGGCGCGCTGGCCCGCGCCTGGGTCACCCGGCTGCCGCTGGCCACCGACGAGCAGGCCCGGCTCGGTGTCGACCTGATGCCCGAGATCATCGCCGACGACCACGTCCGCAAGCCCTACGCCCAGCTGATGTGGCTCTGCGCCATCCAACTCGGCCTGACACTGGAGAACCTGCGCCCCGGCGCCCGCCAAGTCCGCCGCGCGCAGACCGCCCTCACCCTGCTGCACGGCGCCGCCCAGCTCGCCGCTGCCGCACCCGGTTTTGGCGAACCGTTCACCGTGGTCACCGCCTGCGAACACCTCGCCGACGCCGACTTCGACGACACCGGGCTCACGCCACACACCAACCCGGACATCCAGACCGCCGAACACCCGTGGACCCTCACCGGGGACGGCATCGTCGCGATCCTCGGGCTGCACCGGCTGTCGGGCGTGGAGGAGGCGCTGCGCGGCGGCACGGACGTCACGCTCGTCATCGTCACCGCCGACCCGGCCGAGCTGATCCCGCTGGCCCGTTTGATGGTCACCGACTTCACGGGTCTGCTGCGCAACGCCGCCCCCGCCTCGGCCCGACCACGGCTGCGGATCGTGCTCGACGACACCAGCACCTTCACCACCGGCGCGGGCATCGAGACCGTCACCGACATGACCGAGACCGCGCTCCGCGTCGAGTCCGGCCGGGTCGTGCTGCGCGCCGACGGTTTCGGCGCCTGCCACGCAGCCGCCACCGCGAGCACCCGGAGCGGACGCCGATGACGATTCGCCGGTCCGTACTACGGCCTCTGAGGACCGGCCGAGCTGCTGGGGGAAAACGACGGACGCGACGCCGCCGGGACCTTCCCGTTCGGCCGCGCCGACGCCCGACGGCTGCGGTCGCGAACCGTCCCCGCGTCGGATGCCGGTCGATTCCCACCCTCCGACGCGCCCATGAACGCTCCCGGTTGCGCGGTCAGTCCCGTTCAACCTCGGCACGACCCCACCTTCACAGACTGGTATGACGCGTGGGTCAGCACCGCGCTGGCCGAACTCAGCTCACCGTGACCCCGAGGTGCTCGGCCAGGAACGCCGCCCGGTCGGTGTACGCGGCCACGTCGTTGATCACGTGCCCCGAGTCGTACCACCGTTGCTGTTTGGGGTGCGGCGCCATCGCGTAGAACTCCTCGGACTCCGCCGCGGTCACGCCGATGTCGAACCGCGCGAACTGGTACAGCACCGGAACCCGCACGTCACCGATGAAATGCTCCGCGTCATACGGCGCCATGCCGGTCAGCGTCCGCTCGAACAACTCCGGCGGCAACGACGCGCGCATCCGCGTGATCTCCGGGTGGCCGGAGTCGCGCCAGTGATGCGTCAGGCCCGCCATCGGCACTTCGAGCACGAAACACGAGAACCGCCGGTCGATCCCGGCCACCACCGCCATCATCATCGCGCCACCGCTGTGCCCGACACCCGCGACCCGATCCGTGCGGCCCAGCAGCAGATCCGCGCCCCGGCGCAGGGCCAGCACGGACCGGCGGATCGCGGCCACCTGGTCGTCGACGTACTGGAACTGCAGGCACAACCCGATCCCGCCCGACCTGGCCAGCGTGATCGCCTCCGGCAGGAACCCCTCCGCGCCGCTGGTGGTGTGCATGTACACCACGCCCGCCGTGGGCACGCCCTCCGGCTCGACCAGATAACCCGTGACACGGCCACCTTCGGCGTTGTCGAACGAGCAGCGGGAAATCGTGGCGCCGGAACGGACAGCCACCCGTTCGCAGGTCTCGTTGAGCGCAGCGGCCGGGTCGTGACGCAAATCAGGCATGGACCTCAGTGTGCGTGCGCCTCACAGCGGTTCACACGATGTTTGCCCATCCGGGCGGGTGATCACGCACGTTAAGGTGGCGGCACAGGGGGATTCATGGCGACAGCATCGTTGGGCCCGGCATATCGGCGGTTGTGGTCAGCGACCGCGTTGGCCAACCTCGGCGACGGCATCCGGCAGGCCGCGTTGCCGCTGCTCGCGGTCAGCACCACCACGGATCCCACGCTGATCGCCGGTGTCGCCGTGGCCGGGCAACTGCCGTGGCTGCTGTTCGGACTGATGGCCGGCGCGGTCGTGGACCGGGTCGACCGGCGGCGCCTGGTGGCCGTGGTCGACGCCGGTCGTGTCGTGTTGCTGGCGGTTCTCGTCGCCGCGGTGGCAGCGGACGTGGTCGGGTTGCCGTTGATCTACCTGGTGGCGTTCGGGTGCGGGATCGGCGAAACACTCCGCGACACGGCCGCGTCCACCCTGCTGCCCGCACTGGTCGACCGCCGCGACCTCGACCGTGCGAACGGGAAACTGATCAACGCCGAGATCGCGGGCAACGAACTGGTCGGCCCGCCGCTGGGCAGCTACCTCGCCGGGATCGCGCTGGTCGTGCCGTTCGCGGTCAACGGCGGCACCCTGGCTGTCGCGATCGTGCTGATCCTCGCCCTGCCCAGCATGTTCGCGCCCCGCGCGGCGCCCGGCCGAGCCCGGATCCTCGCTGAGACAGGCGCCGGACTGCGCTGGCTGGCCCGACACCGCCGCCTGCGCACACTCGTCGGGCTCGCCAGCCTGTTCTCGTTCGTCGACAGCGCCTGGTTCGCCATCCTCGTGCTCTACGTGACGCAGGTCCTCACGCTTCCCGCCGCGGCCTACGGCCTGATGCTCGCGGTCGGCGCGGTCGGCGGGCTCGCCGGCGGCGCCTCAGCGGCACGCCTCGGCCGCCTGATGGGACCTGGGAAAACTCTCGCTGGATCGCTGCTGGTGGCCACCGCGGGACAGTTGCTGCTCGGGCTGACCAGTTCGCCCCCGGCTACCGTCGCCGGGCTGGCGCTGGGCAGCTTCGCGTTCGGCGTGTGGAACGTGATCAGCCTGACCGAGCGTCAGAAGAACACGCCCGAGGAGATGCTCGGCCGTGTCACCAGCACCGCGCGCACGATGACCATGGTCGCCGCCATGCTCGGCGCGCTCGCCGGCGGTGTCGTGGCCAGCCTCCTCGGCCTGCACGCCGCCATCCTGCTCGGCGTGCCGCTGCTGCTGGCCGCAGCGGTCGTCAGCGTGGTGACGTTCCGCGTCTAGGCGTCCCACGCTTGGCGCAACGCCTGGCCGAACACCTCCACCGATTGGCCGCCTGACACACCGACCTTGCGGTCCAGCACGAAGAACGGCACGGCCCGCGCGCCCAGCTGCGCCGCTTCCCGCTGCTCAGCACGCACGTCCTCGGCGTACAGGCTCGGGTCGTCGAGCACCCGCCGCACATCCGCCTCATCCAACCCGGCCGCCACGGCGACCTCCACCACGGTGCCGGCGCTGAAAATGGGGCGGGCCTGGGCGAAGTTCGCGTCGAACACCGCGTTCAGCACCTCGTTCTCCAGGCCCTTCGCCCTGGCCAGGTGCAGCACGCGGTGCAGGTCGAAGGTGTTGCCGACCTCGCGGTCGGTGCGATAGCCGAGCCCCTCGGCCTCGGCCAGCGCGGCGACCCGCTGCTCCATCTCGGCGGCCTGCGGGCCGTAGCGCGTGGCGAGCATCTGCTCGATCGGCTCGACGCCCTCCTTGCCGGGGTCCAGCTCGAACGACCGGAAGACCACCTCGACCTCGTCCCGGTGCTCGAAGCCGGCCAGCGCCGCCTCGAACCGGGCCTTGCCGATGTAGCACCACGGGCAGACGACGTCGCTCCAGATCTCCACACGCACGTTCGGTAGCTTACGAAATTCTGGGCGGATGGGGGAGTACGCACCCTGAGGTAAGCCGGTGAACCCAGCGTGAGCGCGCAGGTAACCCGATCGGGCAAGCCGTGCGTGTGCTTCGCTGGAGGCCGTGATCAGAAAGCGCCGGCAGAAGAACGGCATGGTGACCGTGACCTGGGTACTCCCCTTCGATGTGCATGACGGGCCGGTCAGTGTCGTTGGCTGCTTCAACGACTGGACGCCCGGTTCGCACGTCCTGGGCAAGCGGTCCAACGGAACCCGCTCGGTGTCCTGGACCGCGCCCGCCGGGGCGGAGACCCGATTCCGGTATCTCGGCCACGGCGGCCGCTGGTTCAGCGATCCCGATGCCACCAGCCACGGCGTCGACGGCGTCGTCGTCGCCGACCTCTCACGGAACTAGCACGACCTTGCCCGTCGTCGCCCTGGCCTCCAGCGCGGCGTGGGCCGCGGCGGCCTCGGCGAGCGGGAAGCTCTGCACCGCGGGAACGAGCTTGCCCTCGCCCGCCGCCGCGAGTGCCTCGGCCTCGAAGTCGAACTTGCCGAGGTCCTGCAGCATCACGCCGAGCGCGTTGATCGACGTGACGTTCGGGTTGTCGTGCGCGAACTCCTGCTGAGCGGCGTTGCCGATGGACACGAACCGGCCACCGTCGACGATCCGGTCGTAGGCCTGCTTGCCCAGCTCACCGCCCACACCGTCGAGCACCAGCGTCACGCCGTGGACGCCGGCGTTCCAGCCCGGCTCGTTGTAGTCCACCGCCTCGGCACCCAGTTCCCGCACCGCCGCGACCTTCGCCGGGCCGCCCGCGGCGCCGGTCACCTTCGCGCCCAGGTCCCGCAGGTACTGCACGACCAGCCGCCCGATGCCCCCGGCCGCCGAGGTCACCAGAACGACATCGGCCGCGGTCGGCTGGGCGATGTGCAGCAACCCCAGCGCCGTGTTGCCCGTGATGACCATCGCGACGGCGGCCTCGAAACCGAGCCCGGCGGGGATCCGGTGCACGTTGGCCACCGGCGCGACCGTGAACTCCGCGTACCCGCCGGGCGAGCTGCGCGCGACCACGACCTCCCGGCCGAGCCACTCGGTGTCCACTTCGGGGCCGAGCATGTCCACGACCCCGGCGACCTCGCCGCCGAAGATCGACGGCAGCTCCGGCGGTGGCGGCGACATGCCGCTGACCTCCCCGCGCCGCATCACCGTCTCGATGAAGTGGACACCGGCGGCCTTGATCGCGATCCGGACCTCACCGGGGCCGGGCACCGGGTCGGGGACAGTCTCGTACTTCAGGTTCTCGGCAGGGCCGAACGAATGGAGAACAACTGCGTGCATGCGTCCAGCGTGCAACCTCACCCGCGGTTGAGGTCAACTGTTGACTCTCTCACTGTGTGAGGGCCTCTACTGGAAGGCGTCATGTTCAGCATTGGAGACTTCGCCAAGCACGGCCGCGTGTCGGTCCGGATGCTGCGGCACTACGACGCCATCGGGCTGCTGCGCCCCGCGCACGTGGACCAGGCCAGCAACTACCGCTACTACACCGCCGAGCAGCTGACCCGGCTCAACCGGATCATCGCGCTGAAAGACCTCGGCTTCAGCCTGCAGCAGGTGGCCACGATCGTCGACGAGCAGATCAGCGTGCCGGAACTGCGCGGAATGCTGCGGCTGCGGCAGATGGAACTGCAGGCCGCGGTCACCGACACAGCCGCCCGGCTGGCCCGGGTCGAGGCGAGGCTCCGCAGCATCGAGACCGAGGCAACGATGTCCGACGAGATCGTCATCAAAAACCTGCCCGCGCTGCGGCTGGCCGAACTGGTCGCCGAGGCGGACAGTTTCGAACCCCAGGACATCGGCCCCGTGGTCGGGCCGCTGTTCGAATCCCTGTGCCGACTGGACATCCAGCCGACCGGGCCGGGACTGGCCCGGTACCGGGAACTGCCCGACGGCCGCATCGAAGTCCACGCGGGCCTGCCCGTGGCGTCCGATGTGGCCGGAGCGACCATGGTCGACGTGCCCGCCGTGGACCGCGCCGCCACGATCATGCACCACGGCAGCATGGACGACGTGCTGCCCTCGGCACAGGCACTGATCCGATGGATCGACGACAACGGTTACACGACAAAGGAACTACCCAGGGAACTGTCACTGGCCGTGCCCGACGACCGCGCCCAGTGGGTCACCGAGCTCCAGGCGCCGCTGGCATGAGCGCGTACATCGGATCAGGACCATACTGCTACGCCAACAGCGTGGCGATGCTGACCGGCGCCACGCCCGCCGTGATCGAGACGCTGACCGGTTCCCCCTTCGGTGCGCAGATCGAGGGGACGGTGCCGTACTTCGACCCGTCCGGCTGGCACCCGGAAATCGGTGTGGACGCCGCGTTGTCGTTGCTGGGCTGGCGATGCGAACGGCAAACCGGGGGAGACCCGGTCGCCCGGCTGCGCGCGCTGGACTCCCCGGCGGTCGCCGGCCCGCTCGACATGGGGCTGCTGTCGTACCAGACCGCGGGCGACGGCGATCACTACGTCGTCGTGCTCGACGTGACGGACGACGTCGTGTTGCTGCACGATCCGCACGGCCACCCGTACGCGACACTGCCCGTCGACCAGTTCGTGGCCGCGTGGGAAGGCAAAGCCGTCTCCTACAACGCCGAGCCGTTCGTGCTGCGATCGACGTTCGTGCGGGACCGCGTCGTGTCCGAAGTGGACGCGTTGTGGGCGTCGGTGCCGCAGGCGATCCACTGGCTCGACGGTGCGACCGACGCCGTGCTCGCGATGGCGTCGCGACCGTTGGACCCCGACGCCCGGATGATGTGGGCCTATTTCGGGATCCGGGTGGGGACACGGCGTCTGGCCGACGCCTCGGTGAACCTGGGCACGCTGGGCCTGGCCGGATCCGCCGCGGTGCTCGACGAGCAGGCGCGGCTGGTCGGCCGGTTGCAGCATCCGGTGGTCAGCGAGGACGACCAGGCCGTGGCCGAAGGACTGCGGCGGCTGGCACCGACGTACGACCAGCTGCGTGAGGTCCTCGAGGCTGAGTACGTTCGCGTGCGTGGCTGACGAGATCTTCGGGCACCGCGGCCGGCCGCGATCCAGGACGCGCTCGACCCGATCCGCGACGACCTCGACACCCGCAGAGTGCTCGACATCGGCAGCGGTACCGGCACATTCGCGCTGATGCAGGCTGAGCGCGGTGCCCAGGTGACCGGAGTGGACCTCGCCAAACCGAGGGCCGGTCGCGCGCACCGCGCTGCGACTGGGCGGGCACCTCGTGTTCGAGACACGGGTGCCCGCCCGGCAGGCATGGCTGGAGTGGAATCGCGCGGCGTCACACCGAGTCACACCCGGCCCGGCCGCGGGTCCGTGTTCTTCGCTCAGCGCGTGGACTAGGCGCGGACCTTCGCCACGAACGCGGCGAGGTTGGTCAGCATCCGTTCCACCTGGGCCTCCAGCGAGATCGACTCCTTCATCTGCCCCGCCTGCCCGGCGTCCTTCTTGCCGCGCAGATACAGCGGACACGCCAGGTCGGTGCACATGTACGCGCCGACCGAGTTGCCCTGCTGACCGCTCTTGCCCGCCTTGCGGCCGGTCATCAGCGCGACCCCGCCGCCGGTGTGCGTGGTCAGGCACAACGAGCACATGGTGCGTCGCACGAACCCGGCCGACCCGGGCGCGGCCCGGCGCAGCGCCACCCCGACGTACCCGTCGCCCTCCGGGGCGACCAGGTAGGCGCGGTCCGGCGCGGCCTGGTCCTGCCAGCCGAAGAAGTCCAGGTCGTCCCACGGGCGGTCGGCCAGGTCCCTGGGCACGGCCAGCCGCTTCGCCTCTCCTTTGGTGCAGTTGACGAACGAGGCGCGGATCTCGGCGTCGTTGACTGGTCTCATGGCACCGACTGTAGGATTGCCTATAGATGTTAGGCAAATGATTAAGTCAGCTAGGAAGGGTGATCCGTGGCACGTGCCGGTCTGACCACGAACCGCCTGGTCCAGGCGGCGGCGGAGCTCGCGGACGAGGTCGGCTTCGACAAGGTGACCGTCTCCGCGCTGGCCCGCCGCTTCGGCGTCAAGGACGCCAGCCTGTACTCACACGTCAAGAACGCACAGGACCTGAAAGAACGCGTCGCCCTGCTCGCTCTCGCCGAGATGGCCGACGTCGCCGACGACGCGCTCGCCGGCCGCGCGGGCAAGGACGCGCTGGTGGCGTTCGCCAACGCCTACCGCGCGTACGCCAAGCTGCACCCCGGCCGGTACGCCGCGGCCCAGTTACCGTTGCGCCCCGAGGCCGCCGAAGCCGGGGCGGGCAGGCGGCACTCGGAGATGACCCGCGCGATCCTGCGTGGCTACGGCCTGCCCGAACCCGCCCAGACCGACGCGATCCGCATGCTGCACAGCACGTTCCACGGCTACGTCAGCCTGGAAACCGCCGGCGCGTTCAGCCACACGCCCCGCGAGATCAGCGTCTCGTGGTCACGCACCCTGGACGCGCTCGACGCCACGCTCAGGAACTGGCCGCCGGAGTGACCCGTTTCGTGCCGTACACGAACGGATGGTCCGCGCACTCGTCGATGAAGTCGTGCGGATAACCGTTGGTGAACGCCGTCGCGTCCGCCAGCCGACGCGTCGCCTCCACCGGGATGTCCACCCCGGCCGCGCCGACGTTGTCCTTGACCTGCGCGGCGCTGCTCGCGCCGATGATCGGGTGCACACGCGGCGACCGGTGCCACAACCACGCCAACGCCACCTGTGCGGACGTCACCCCCAGTTCGTCCGCCACCTCCTGCACGACCCGCGCGACCACGCGGTCACGGTCGCTCGCGTCCTCCGGCTTGCCCCGGCCACCGGTCCCCGCGGCACCCGCACCGGTCAGCTTGCCCGCCAGCATCCCCCGGGCCAGCGGCGCCCAGGCGGCGATCGTCAACCCGAACGCCTCGGCCATCGGCAACAACTCGCGCTCCACGTCCCGCTGCAGCAGGCTGTACTGCATCTGCAACGCGGCGAACGCACTCCACCCACGCCACTCGGCCAGCGTGTTCGCCCTGCTCACCAGCCACGCGGGTGCGTTGGAGATGCCGACGTAGCGGACCTTGCCCGCCCGTACCGCGTCGTCCAGCGCGCGCATGGTCTCCTCGATCGGCGTGTGCCGATCCCAGCTGTGCACCCAGTACAGGTCGATGTAGTCGGTACGCAGCCGCCGCAGGCTCTGCTCCAGCGTGAGGATCATGTTCTTGCGGTGGTTGCCTGAGGCGTTCGGGTCGTCCTGGTCCCGTGTGAGCGTGTACTTCGTCGCCACCACCAGGCTGTCGCGCCGATCACCCAGCAACTCACCGAGAATCGCCTCGCTCTCGCCGTACGCCGAGGCGGTGTCGATCACGTTGCCCCCCGCGTCGATGTACGCGTCGAGCATCGCCTGGAACTCCCGCTCAGCGCCGCGCTCGTAGAACGTCATGGCGCCGAAGAACACCTCGGACACCCGCAACCCGGTCCGGCCCAACAGTCGATAACGCATGACCACGAGCCTCCCGGGACCGCCGCCGTTCAGGGAGACCGCGCCAAGGGTGGCCCCACGAGGGCTACGCTGCAGGTCATGACCGAGCTGGGGGCGTTCCTGCGGGCACGGCGGGAGTCGATCGCGCCGACGGACGCGGGCCTGCCCGACAGTCCGCGCCGCCGCACACCAGGTCTGCGCCGGGCGGAACTGGCCACACTCGCGGGCGTCAGCGTCGAATACCTCACGCGCCTGGAACAAGGACGCGACCGCAACCCCTCCGGCGAGATCCTCGGCGCCCTGGCCGACGCACTGCACCTGACCGTCGACGAACGCGTCTACCTGCACCGCCTGATGAAAGCGAGCACAGGCAGCGCCTGTCAGGGCGGCACGGTTGCTCCCGCGCGCACAGTCCGCCCGACTGTCACGGCGCTGCTCACGCGCCTGGAGCCAACCCCGGCCGTGGTCACCAACCACGTCGGCGACGTGCTCGCACACACCCGGGCGTACCAACGTCTGCTCGGCCCGGTGCCGGAGAACATGGTGTGGTTCGTGTTCACCTCACCGCACGCCCACGACACCTTCCCCCATTGGGCCGCGATGGCCGACCACTGGGCAGCGGAGCTGCGCGCGGCGGCGTCACTCGGCGACGCCTACGCCGCGTTCCTCGCCCAGGAACTCCAGGTCGCCGGAGGCACGGAGTTCAGCAGCCGCTATGCCTCGTCGGCCAAGCTCGCCAGCCGCACCGGCACCGAGCACTGGCACCACCCGCAAGCGGGGCAGATGCGGCTGACCTACGAAACTCTGGCCCTGCCCGATGTCGACGAGCAACGGCTGACCGTCTACCTACCGGCGGACGACACCACGTCAGCCGCCCTCGACCTGCTCACCCTGCACAACGACGTTCTCCAGTAGCACCCGTTCCCGCTCACGCGCCTCGGCCAGCTGACGGCGCAGATCCTGAATCTCCTTGTCCTGACCGGACAACCGCTGCACAACGACGCTGTAGGCGGTGCTCACCTTGGTCGCCTCGGCCCTGGCCGCGGCCTCACTTTCCCGAGCGGCTGAAGTCTCGCCCTGCGCCCGTTGCAGATCCTCATGCGCCCGCTGCGCACTGAGCTCCGCCAGCCTCGCGGCCTCCCCAGCCAACCGGGCACGCTCGTCCGCACCGGCGATCTTGGCCTCGGCAAGCGTGCGGGCCGCCTGCGCCAGGTCAGCGGCAGCCAACGCCTGACCGAGCTGCCGCTCGGCCTCCTGGTGCTCGGTGATCAACGCGCGCAGATCCTGCCGGACGACCTCCAACTGGTCGAACGCCTCCCGCTGAGCCTGCTCGGCATGCGCGGCCCGGTTCTCCGCCTGCCCCCGCGCCCGCTCATGTTCCGCGGTCTGCTCCCACGCGGACTTCTTGACCTGCTCAGCGTCCTTGAGGGCCTGCTCGACGGCCTCTTCCGCGGCCTTGCGCCGCTGCTGATCCTTAGCCGTCGCCGACACGGCCTCAGCCCGCGCCCGCTCCGCGTCCTCAACCGCACGTTGAGCACGCTCGGCCTTCAGCAACGCCTCAGCGGTCTCGGCCTTGTCCCTGACCGACTGCGCCACAGCACCCGCGTCCAACTCGTCCCAGCGTTGCCGGATCGCCGCCAGCTCCCGCACCGCCGTGTCCATCGCGGACCGTGTCTCACCTCCGAGGCTCCGCAGCACCTGCAGCGGCTCGTCGACACTCACCGCCTCCAAGGCGCGCCTCCGGCGTGAAGCCTCGTCCGCGTGCGCCTTGCAGCAATACCGGACCGGCTTCCCACCTTTGAGCCGTCCTTGCTCGTCTCGCGCCGGGGGAGGCAAGGGGTTCTCGCATCCGTCCAGCGCGCAAGTCCCAGTTCCGGCCGCCTCGTCTTCCATTTAACCAGTGTATCTCATTCGCTTACGCGTACGCGATACAGGTAACGCGTGTTCGACTCGCGTAACTAACTTCAGCAGGTAATTCAGTGATAATGACTGTTATCACGGTGTTGAAAGCTAGGAGAGCCGCGGTAACGCGTGTGATGCGCAGACGTGATGTCAGTGGGTGCGCAAGATAGGGCCAGCGACCGATTCAGCGCCGCCAGATCGGCGTTGACCTGCGTGTTTAGCCGAGGAGGCCTGTTCTTGGCAGCGGGAGGGTGGAAGTGACCGGACGGGTGACTCGTAGCGCCCACGAGCCTCCTAGCGTGTTTTCCCTGGTCAAAGACTCGATCTGGGGTATCAATCCGACCATGTGGGCTGGATGAGTGGTCGCGGCGCCGTTCGACGTCTGGAATGGAGGGGAAGGCGAAAGGGGAGTTCTCGTCGTCGACGTCGTCGCAGCGCGAGCAGGTGGAGGGACTGCGCAGGTCGCCGAGGAGGCGAAAGTCGTCGATGACATCACGAATGGGTCGGGCATTCAGCCACGTGTGGCCACGTTGGGTTCTGTCCGTAGAGCAGTCAGCGGTGACGCGGCGCTGGAGCTGAACATGGAGGAGCTCGACTTGGCGATCGTCGCGGTACAGCACGTGACGGCGCCGCTGAGTGCGTAGGTCAGGGTGGACGGGTCCCAGGACGTCCAGCATGTGCTTGGCCAGGCGATACAGCGCTGGCCATCACGCCAACCACGGCGAGGACAACCACGGTCAGCCACACCGCGGTTGGCACACCGGACAACAGGCCAGTGACAGTCAGCAGGGATCTGATCAACATGGGTGGTGCTCCTTCGATGGTCACTATCGCGACGGCATAACCGTTGATGACGACGCTACGAACACCGCTCCGGGTGTGTCGTCGGTTCGCGGTAAGAACTGCGGTGGAGAGATTTCCCAGGCAGGTATCCACCCGCTCTCCACCTCCAGCACGAGGCCACCCTGCTCGGAAACCGGCTAGCGTCACCGCCGATCGCCTCAGTGACCGCAGGGATCAGGGAGGGTGTGATGGCGAGCATGCATGCCGCATCGGTGCCGGTCGGGGCGGTGCGGACCCCGGTGGGGGATCCGGCCTGGTTGGTCAGCGGCTACGACGAGGTGCGGGCGCTGATCGCTGACTCGCGTTTGTCGTGGACCACGAGCGCGGCGGGTGCCTCCCGCTACTCGCAGGCGGCGACGATGGGCCACCCCGATGCGCCCAGGGCCGAGGCCGAACGCACCACCAATCAGGCCGAGGCCGCCGCCTCGCACAACCGGGTCGCGCTGGACCAGCAGCTGATCGACCTCGGCAACGACGCGCCTGGTACGGCGTCGGCAGTGCGCCAGGACGGTGACCGGTGACCGACGTCCTGATCGCGGGCGCCGGACCCACCGGACTCACGCTGGCCATCGAGCTGGCCCGCCGGGGCGTCGACGTGCGCATCGTCGACCGAGCTGGCGAGCACTTCCCCGGTTCGCGCGGCAAGGGGCTCACCGCACGCACCCAGGAGGTGCTGGACGACCTCGGTGTCGCCGACGAGGTGCTGCACTACGGGTTCCGGCACCTGCCACACCGGCGGTACCTCGACGGCGCCCTGGTTGCCGAGGCCGACCCGCACGCCCAGCGGGCACCCACACCGGATCGGCCCTACGACGGCGGGCTGCTGATCCCGCAGTGGCGGATCGAGCGGATCCTGCGCGCGCGGCTCGCCGAGGACGGCGTGCGGGTGGAACTGGCCGCAGGCCTCGCCGAGTTCAGCCAGGCCGCGAACGGTGTGCATGCGGTGCTGGATACCGGGGAGCGGGTGGCTGCGCGCTACCTGGTCGGCTGCGACGGCGGCCGCAGCACCGTGCGCAAGGCACTCGGCGTGCGCTTCGAGGGTGAGAACCGGGAGCAGGCCATGCTGCTCGGGGACGTCGAGCTCAGCGGGCTCGAACCGGACGCCTGGTACCAGTGGTCCGTCCGCCGGCGCGGGTTCCTGGCCCTGTGCCCGTTCCGCCACGAGCGGTCCTGGCAACTGCAGGCCGTACCGTTCAGGGACTTCGGCGCGGAGGGCAGCCTCCCCGAACCCTCGCTGCCGTACTTCCGGCGGATCGTGGACGATCTCGCCGGCGGGCACGGCATCCGGCTCACGAAGGCAAGCTGGCTGTCCACGTACCGGGTGAACGTGCGGATGGTCGACCGGTTCAGAGTGGGCCGGGTGTTGCTGGCCGGGGACGCAGCGCACGTGCATCCGCCGGCCGGCGGACTCGGCATGAACACCGGCATCCAGGACGCGTACAACCTCGGCTGGAAGCTCGCCATGGTGTGTTCCGGCGCGCGGCAGTCGCTGCTGGACAGCTACCAGGAGGAGCGGCTCCCGGTCGCCTCGTGGACGCTCGGCGTGAGTGCCGAGGGGCTGCGCAGGGTCGCGGAGCGGTTCGTCAACGGTGGCAGCACGGACATCGCGGACGGCGCGCCCCCGGACGGCCAGCAGCTCGGGCTCGGCTACCCGGCCAGCTCGCTGTCCGTCGACGGCGACGCCGGCAATGGACCGCGCGCCGGTGATCGTGCGCCCGACGCGCCCTGCGTGGACAGCTCCGGCACGCCACGGCGGCTGTTCGACGCCTTCCGCGGCCCGCATTTCACCCTGCTCGGCTTCGGCGAGTCCTGCGCCGGTCCACTGCAGGACGTCGGCACCGCCCACTGTGGACTCATCAAGCCGGTGCTGGTCGGCGCGCCGGGCAGTGGTGCCGATCTGGTGGACGTCGAGGGGCACGCGCGGACCGCGTACGGCGTCACCGGCGACACCCTCGTCCTGGTGCGACCTGATGGCTACCTCGCGCTGCGCGCACCCGGTGCGAGCAGGACTGCCGTGCGGGACTACCTGGACCGGGTCGGCGTCAGCCGGAGCGCTTGACCGCCGAGACGTCGATGTCCAGGGACCTTGTTGCTGACCAGCACCCGCCAGCCTCGCCGTGACTACGTAGACGATTCCCAGCCGACGCCGCTCTCTGAATCGTTCACTGACAAAATGCGTGCGTGTGTACTGACAATCAACGTGCGCGTCACATGTGACGCGCAGCCGAAGGTTCGGTGGTGACCGATTCGGTAGGTCGCGCCAGAGCTCTGACCTGTGGTTTCAGCCGGAGAGGCCCGTTCGTGACACTGGGAGGGTGGGAGTGGCCGAGCGGGCGGTTCGACGCGGCTACGAGCCTCCTGGCGCGTTTCTCCTGGTCAGGGACATGTTTTGAGGTATCGAACTGACCATGCGGGCCGAATGGGTGACGATTTCGCCGTTCAAGATCGACGCGGCACCCCGGGCGGCTGGACCGGCGCGGGCGTGGTCGACGTGGAACGGGTGGTTCGCGTTCCTGTTGGTCCATGGGGTGGTCGAGGGCAATCCGGTGCAGGCAATCCGTCGCCCGAAAGGCAGTGCCAGCCGTGGCGGTGCCGGTAACACCGGCATCCTGGAAGGTGCCCTCGACAGGGACCGGCTGACCGCGGCCGGAGACTTCAGCGACGGCCGAACTGCGACCGGTAACAGTGCCGGGGCCACCATCGACGGTGCGGGGTCCGCCGAGGTGTGCCGGGCCATTCCCACCAACGACGGCACAATCGTCAACTGCGAGTTGTGGATGTCAGATGCCGCGCTTGCGCCAACCGGATCTTGAGTAAGCCGGGAATGTGCCGCGAAGTGTCAGTCGGTCAGCGGCCGCGCGACACGTGTCAGTGATCGATCACCGGCGCTGACCTGCGGATCTGGCCGGAGTGGCTCGTTGGTGATGTCGAGAGGGTGGGAGTGACCCTGCGGAGACTGGGCGCGCCTACCGCCTCCCAGCCTGTTTCGCCTGGTCAACGCCGTGCGTAGGGTGCTGCATCGTCGACCGACCACATTGCCGAGCTGGAAGACGTCGCGACTGGTGACCAGGCCACTAAGGAATCGGCCACGCCGTCGGCGGCTTGATCTCCTTGAGCGTGAAGATCGTGCGCATCGCCTTGATGCCCGGCAACCGGCGGATCGTGGTCATCGCGAAGTCGGCGTAACTGTCGAGGTCGCGCCCGACGACTTGCAACAGGAAATCGGAGTCGCCCGAAACGCTCCAGCACGCGACGATCTCAGCGAGGTCGTCCACGGCCATCTCGAAGGCCTTCGCCGCCTCGTCGCCGTGGTCCTCGATGGAGACCGCGATGAAGGCGAGCACGCCCCACCCCAGGGCCCGGCGGTCGAGTGCCGCACGGTAGCCGGTGACGATGCCGTCTTCCTCGAGCCGTTTCACGCGCCGCCACGTTGGCGAGCTCGAGAGCCGGATCTCCTCGGCCAGTTGGGCGACGGTCAGCCGCGCGTTGTTCTGCAGCGCTCGCAGCAACGCGAGATCCTGAGCGTCGAACTCCGGGTCAGATGAAGGCATGGGAACAGATTCGCACAGGCGTCCCCTATTCGGGCAAGATCTACCTGAATACCGGCCTTGTCCAGGCAAAAAGAGGACCATTTGCCCCACGACTCGGGCATAGCATCACCCCTGTGACCCACCCTGACTTCCTCACTGGCTTCACTGGTCCCTACACCCCGTCCGGGCGGTCGGCTCTGATCTCGGCGCCGCCGTGGCACTACGCCGGCCAGGTGATGTCGCTGGAGCTCGAGTTCGCCCGCGACGCGGCGCAGTCACTGCTGCCCCACAGCTTCACCGCGACAGGAGAGGGCGCGGCGCACTTCTGCGACTGGCAGTTCACGACCGACGGCACCGAGTTGCTCGACCCGGTCTACGCGCAGTACAAGGAACACATCGTGCTGGTCGAGGCCGAACGGTCAGGTCAACGGGTGTTCTACTGCCCTTTCATCTACGTCGACCAGGACCTCTCACTGGCGCGGGGCTGGTTGCAGGGATGGCCGAAGAAGATCGGCAGTGTGTGGATCACCCGCAGCTACGAACTGGAGCATCCAGCGGCCGCGCCTCACCGGGCAGGGGTGCGCCTCGGCGCCAGCCTCGCGGTCAAGGATCGGCGTCTCGCGGAAGCCGCGATCACACTGACCGGTGAGCCTGCCGAGCCGATCGGCTTCCTGGCCGCGCCCACGTACGGGCAAGTGGCCACGCCCACGCTACTGGGAGGCACACCGGACCGGGGAACGCCCACAACAGCACGCGCCCTGGTGTCGGACAAGCTGATCGGCACGGCCCACGGCGCGACGGGCGAGCTGCGTTTCCACCCCAGTCCCCGTGACGAGGTGTCGCTGCTGGAGCCGGAGCGGGTCGTCCGGGCGAGCACCTGCACCGTGGCTCTCACGGTCGTCGGAGCTGGCCGGTGAACGCGCGGCTGGCACAAGACGCCGTCCGCGTGGCCATTGTGGTGGACCCGTCGCTGAGTCCCGGTCTTGTCGGCAACACCATCGCGACCATCGCCATCGGCCTTGGCGCCGCCGCCCCGCATCTCGGCGGCCCCCGGCTCGTCGACCGGACCGGTGTCACCATCCATCCCAGCGCGTCGGTGCCGGTGCCCGTCTTGCAGGCGGAGCCGTCCGTGCTGCGTGGGCTTCTGCTCCGTGCGGTGAACGGCGAGGAGGAGACGGTGGTCGTGCCGTTCCCCGCCTTCGCGCGCAACATGCACGACTTCAACGCTTACCAGTCGGAATTCACGCGTCGCGAGCTGGGCGAGGAGGAGGTCCACGGGGTCGGCCTGGCGGGACCGCGGAAGTGGGTGGCCTCGCTCACGGGAAGCCTCAAACTGCTGTCCTGACTCGCATTGGCTCAGTGTGAAGCCGTAGCCGACGTGGTAATCCGTGCCCTGCCCGCAGTCGGGGTTGAGGGTGACGGCGAGGAGTTCACCGCCGGGCTTGAGCGCCCGGCGTGCCGTGGTGAGCAGCCCGGTCAGCTCGGCCAGGGCGGTGGCGTAGCACAACACGTACACCGACACGACCAGGTCGAACTGTCCGTCGAAGGCGGGACCGGGCTCGGGATCGGGCCGGGTGGCGTCGCGCACGCGGTACTCGACATTGGGGAGCTGGTCCAATTCCTTGGCGCGCGCGATGTCCACCACCCTGACCGCACCGTTCACCACGTGGCAGGTGTCGGCCGGGCTTGCGGCACTCACCGCCGTCGGCGTGCTCGTGGTCGCGGTGTTCAACGGCCCGATCCGGTTGTCGTCGGCGTGGCGCTGACCGTGTGCGGGTTCGCCGGCGCCCAGGCTGTGCTGGTGGGCCTGCTCACCTTCATGCTCAACCTGGGTGGCGGGATCGGTCCGGCCACTGTCGCGGGCCTGTCCGGCATCGTGTCGGTGCCGGTAGCCCTCGCCGTGCTGGCGGTACTTCCCGCGGCCGGGCTCGTCCTTGCCGTGACCCGCCGCCCCGGCGCCCGATGTCCAGCGGAATCCCGCGTCAGTCCGGCAAGTCCGGGCAGAAAGTGAGTCAGCTGTGGCCCCCGAGCCCTTCGAGGTCAGCGTCACCGAAGCCGAGATCGCGGACCTGCGTGACCGGTTGCGACGGACGCGGTGGCCCGAACCCGAGACAGTGGATGACTGGTCGCAGGGAGTACCGCTGGCTTATGCGCAGGAGCTGTGCCGTAGCTGGGCCGAGGACTACGACTTCGGGTTCGCCGAGCGGCTGAACGTGTTCCCGCAGTACCGCGACACGATCGACGGGCTGGGCATCCACTTCCTGCACGTCCGCTCGCCGGAGCCGAACGCGTTCCCGCTGGTGCTCACGCACGGCTGGCCGGGTTCGGTGCTCGAGTTCCTGGAAGTCCTCGGCCCGTTGGCCGACCCGCACGCGCACGGTGGGGACCCGGTGGACGCGTTCCACGTCGTCGCGCCGTCGTTGCCCGGGTACGGCTGGAGTGACAAGCCGACGACGACAGGGTGGGGTGTCACGCGCATCGCTCGCGCCTGGAACACGCTGATGGTCTCGCTGGGTTACCAGCGCTACGGCGCACAGGGCGGGGACTGGGGTTCTGCGGTGTCCGGGGCGCTGGGCGAGGTGGCGCCCGAGCGGGTCGCCGCTGTGCACCTGAACCTGGGCTCTGTGACGCTAGGTAACTTCGACGACCCGACGCCCGCTGAACGGGCGAGCCTCGAGGCTCAGAAGGAGTTCCAGCGCACCGGCCGAGGTTACTCGGGGCAGCAGGCGACGCGGCCGCAGACGCTCGGCTACGGCCTCACCGACTCCCCGGCGGGCCAGGCCGCCTGGATCGCCGAGAAGTACTGGGCCTGGACCGACAACAACGGCCGCGCCGAGGATGCGGTGTCGCGGCAGCAGATCCTCGACGAGATCTCGGTCTACTGGTTCACCGCGTCGGCCACGTCATCGGCGCGCCTGTACTGGGAGAGCTTCCGCGGTTTCCAGGACCGCGTCACGGCGCCGTCGGGGCTGTCGATCTACCCACGGGACCTCACCCGCCCCTCGCGGCGGGAGGCCGAGCTGCGGTTCACCGACCTGCGCTGGTTCGAGGAACTGCCGCGAGGTGGTCACTTCGCCGCGCTGGAGCAGCCGGAGTCGCTGGTCGAGCAGGTGCGCGGGTTCTTCCGTCTCTTCCGCTGACCAGCAATCGCAGCGTTACGCCAAGGAGCGCGTCGGGCACAGGCAGCCTCCGGGGGAAGTTCCCGGTCCCCGGAGGCTACCTTGCTTGCGTTCGGGTCTCGCTCGTTCCTTCAAGGGCTGTTCGAAGGGTTGCGCTTGACGGTCACCAGTTGCACCGCTTCACGAACCAGTCGTGCCAGAGGTTTGAACTCATATTGCGACGTGCCCGTTCCAAGTTCCACTGACCGGCGGCGAGCGCTCCGAGAACGTGGCAGCGATACTGCTGGTTGAGGGTCGGTTTGTTGGTAATGTCGGGGAACTTCTTCGTCCACTCCTTCCAGCCGCTGTTGTTCAGCGTCAGCTGCCCCATGGGCCCCGAGATGTATACAGCCCAGCCCGCGACGGTGAGATCTCCGTTGAACCGGAAATCGTTTTTCCAGAAGTCCGCGTACAGGTTACGGAACAAGGCTGTCGCCATCACCGTGTTCGCCACGATTGGGTAAGCCGCGTCGTGATTCTTGTCCAGTGTTAGAGTCAGGTTCGCGCCGTTCGTCGTGAACTTCGCCTGAACCTTGTGCCCTCGTGCGTCACTGACAAGTGGCGGCGCGACAAACCAGGTCTCGCCATTGGCTGCCTTCAGGTTCGCCAAGCCGTCGGCGGTCAGGCTGACGGCGGCGTTCTCGACGCCGAACTCCACGGCGTTTTTCTTCGAGTCCTGGTCGAGCACTGTTGCCAGATGAGTGGTCAGCCCATCACTTCGATTCACGATTGCGGTGAAGGTGCCGTCGCCGCTCGTTACAAGCCTGGCTCCGGTGTTCGACGACGAAACCACGGTGCCGGAGTTTCCGGGCAGCGAAATCCGGCTGTTACCCGAGCCCAGGTGTGTCGCAACAGAGAGTCGGATACCGCTGTTCGTCCGGGAACCATCGATGGATCCGATGTCTTGCGCCAGCTTCGGGTCCGATGCCTTGATGGTTTCCCACGCATCGTTGATTGACGTCCCTGCATGCGCGGTTACGGCCAGGCCGGGTGAAAGAAGTAGAGCAAGGACAGCACCTGCCGCAACGGTCACACGTTGTCGCTTGGACATTCTGGTCACAACTCCCCTCGATGTATGAGCGTGAAAGATCGCACGAAGAAAGGCCCAAACTGACGCGGGTACCGGAACCAGCACCATCTGGAAAGCCTCCACCAACCTCGCACGCGTTTGTGGTGTGGCCACTGACTGGTCGACAGATAGAAGCATCCGGTGGAATGAGATCGAGCACAACACCACACGGCGGTTCAGACAAGGTCCGTACGAACTCGCACAGCCCATTGCGTACTGGCTGGCCAACGAAGACGACCGTGACCACGGACAGAACACGTAAGCGCAACACCGGCGTGCACGCGCTGAGCAACGGGTGGGGTGGTGACTTCGCAGGCGATCCGGCCCTGAGTTTGCGCGATTGCTGGCCTGCAAGGTACTCAGTGGTGCTCCTCGGTGTCGTCAGGCACGTCGGCGTCCCGGAAACACAGGCGGCCTACCCGGACTACGTCGAGATCAAGACGAGCAACGGCGTCAACGAAGTGGTGTGTCCCAACCGGGAACGCCGGGGAGCGGACGAGTGGTCGTGACGAACCTCAACGAATACGAGTCCGGCAGGTGGCGGAAGGCGATCGACGCCCTCGCCGCCAGCCTCGCCGCCACCTCGACCAGGAGGTGACCGTCGACAAAAGGACCGAGATCGAGAACGGGTTCTTCTGCGCGATCCGGGGACCGAGCCGTCCGGGCCGACCCTCCAGATCGCTTGGGAAGGCTCGTTCGCCATGGAACAGGTCGGCGGCGAGCCGGAGGTCAGCGCCACCCTGCTGCTGTTCAGCCGGGGCCGTCGCCTGCGCCTCGGCAATCAGAGCGGCAGCTATCTGGTGCTCGACTACGAGGGTGCCCTGGACGGCTCCGGGACGTGGCAAGACCGGGGCTGGTTCGCGGACGACCTCGGCGAGTTCGAGGCATACGACCAATACGGCGACTGACGCGCCACCCGACCAGTCGTACGGCGATCGGTTCGGCGTCGCGCACCGGCAGGCAGACGATGCCGGGCCGGCTTTCCTGTGTCGCAGGGTGCGCGTCCGCGGGCCACAAATCCGCGTGGGACGACCCGGTGCGCTGATCGACGAGCAGGACGCGGCTGCTGAGATCGGCCAGGCGCACCGAACGGCGCCGCGCCAGGGGGTCGGAGGCGGCCATCGCGCACCAGCGTGTCTCCAGGCCCATGATGGCGCCCTCGAAGCGGCGGTCCTCCAGCGGCCTATGCCATGACCGCGAGATCCGCGGTGCCTTCGGCCAGGCGGTGCTCGGGGAGTTGATGTGAAGCAGTGCCTGTATCAAGATCACTCCATTGCCGCGAAGGAGCCCGCCATGCCCGGCGTCACGCTGACCGATCATCTCTTCTCCGTCCCCCTTGACCATGATCGGCCGGATGGCGAGCACATCGAGATCTACGCTCGCGAGGTCGTGGCCATCGGACGCGAGCGCGAGCGGCTGCCCTGGCTGCTGTTCTTGCAAGGTGGCCCCGGCATGCGTTCGCCGCGTCCGGTCGGCCGGGACTCCTGGCTGGACCGCGCTCTCGACGACTACCGCGTCCTGCTGCTCGACCAGCGCGGCACGGGCCGCTCCAGTCCGGTCACCCGTCAAACGCTCCCGGCCCGTGGCGAGCCTGCCGCGCAGGCCGACTACCTCAGCCATTTCCGCGCCGACTCCATTGTCCGCGACGCCGAACTGATCAGGCGCGAACTGGCCGGCGAACCGTGGTCGGTGCTCGGCCAGAGCTTCGGCGGCATGTGCACCGTCACATACCTCTCGTTCGCGCCCGAGGGCCTGCGCGAGGCGATGATCACCGGTGGTCTTCCCGGGCTGCGCGTCACCGCCGACGAGGTCTACCGCGCCACCTATCCGCGCGTGCACCGCAAGAACACCGCGTACTACCGCCGGTACCCGCAGGACGCCGCCTTGGTCCGCCGCATCGCCGCGCACCTGATCGAGCGACCGGAACCACTGCCGGACGGATCCTTGCTCACCGTCGAGGCCTTCCAGTCGCTCGGGATGATGCTCGGTACGAGCGACGGCGCGGACGTGCTGCACTACCTGCTCGAAGACACCTGGGCCGGGGCGGAGCTGTCCGACAGCTTCCTCGCCCGTGCCGCGGCTTTCCTCAGCTACGCCCAACTGCCGCTCAACCCGCTCATGCACGAACTCACCTACGCCCAGCGCGGCACCGGCGCGACGAACTGGGCAGCTCAGCGCGTACGCGGCGAGTTCCCCCAGTTCGACGCACGCACGGCGTTGGCCGGGGACGACCCGGTGCTGTTCACCGGCGAGATGACCTACCCGTGCCACTTCGACCAGCCCTGTCTCGCGCCCCTGCGCGGGCCCGCCGAAGTGTTGTTCGCCCGCGAGGACTGGCCCGACCTCTACGATCCGCAGCGCTTGGCCGCGAACGACGTCCCCGTGGCTGCCGCCGTCTACCTCGACGACATGTACGTCGATGCCACTTACTCCCTGCAGACCGCCGAGACCATCGGGGGCCTGCGACTGTGGGCGACCAACGAGTACGAGCACGACGGGCTTCGCGTCAGTAGCGGACGCGTCCTCGATCACCTGCTGCGACTGCTGCACGGCCAGATCTGAAGCGAATCGCCCACAGGGGAGCAATTCCCGTTCAGCGAGTGAGGATCTGGTGAACGGAGGAGGCGAGCACAGCGGGTCGTCGGCGATGCTGTGCGGGTGGAATACGTGTCCAGAGTGCCGCGACCGCCGCTGGACGGGCTGATCGACGACCTCTACTACCTGGAGGGTGCGTCGCCGTACGCCCGGCTGACGCTGCCGCCGAGCCCGTCGGCGCTGCTCATCGTCAACCTCGGGGCGCCGTTCCGTGTCCGCGGCGGCACCGACATCGAGATGGCCGAGTACGCCGACGGCTGCGTGGTCACCATGCCCACCCGCGCCTGGGAGTTCAGCTATCCACTCCGGACCCGGTCTGTCGGCGTGCACTTCAAGCCGTGGGGGCTGGCGCCGTTCCTGCCGATGCCCGCAACCGAGCTGTGTGACCGTCCCGCGACGACAGAACAGGTCTGGGGCCGGTCCGCCACGGCTGAGCTGCGGGACCGGTTGGCCACGGCGGACGGACCGCACGCGATGCTGACGCTGCTCGAGGACGAGCTGATGCGACGGCTGTGCGAGACCGCCGGCCTGGGTCTGGTCCGCCATACGAGCAGCGTCATCGCGGCGGCCAGCGGGGCGGTGGCGATCGGCGACCTGAGCGTGGCAGCCGGTGTCAGCGCCACTCATCTGGCGCAGCGGTTCAAGGAGCTCATCGGCGTCACACCGAAGCGGCTGGCCCGCACCTACCGCTTCACCGCCACCGTGTTCGCGATCGACCCCGCCG
This sequence comes from Kibdelosporangium phytohabitans, assembly GCF_001302585.1. GTDB lineage: Bacteria > Actinomycetota > Actinomycetes > Mycobacteriales > Pseudonocardiaceae > Kibdelosporangium > Kibdelosporangium phytohabitans. The sequence continues at coordinate 6,062,652 of NZ_CP012752.1, forward strand.
GACCGGTCGACTGGGGCGAACTCGCCGGTGGCGCGGGCTACTTCGACCAGAGGCCCACTTCGGACACGAGTTCCGGGCGTTCACCGGGCTCACGCCGACCCGGTACCTCGAAGTCCGGCGGCGGTTCCTGCTCGAACACCCGGGTCACACGCTGGAGGGCTGGCCGCTGCCGTCCGATTGATTTCTTACAAGAGCGACCGCTCGCGACCCGCTAATTTGGGGCACCCCAAGCAGAGGAGAGCCCCGTGGGCAAGGTGGTCATGTACAGCTCGGTGTCGGTGGACGGCTTCGTCGCGGACGAGAACGACCAACCTGGACCGCTGTTCGACTGGTTGTCCAGCGGTGACGTCCCGTTGGACGACAGCGGACAGTTGAAGGTGTCGCAGGCGTCCTACGACTACACCCGGGCGTACTGGGACCAGATCGGGGTGACGATCGCCGGCCGTCACGTCTTCGACATCACGGACGGCTGGGACGGGAAGCCTCCGGCCGGCATCGACCACGTGATCGTCGTGACGCACCGGCCGGCTCCCGACGGCTGGGACCCCGAGGCGCCGTTCCACTTCGTCGACGGCGTCGAAGCTGCCGTGGCCAAGGCGCAGCAGCTTGCGGGGGACCGCATAGTCGAGGTCGCCGCTGGTGACGTCGGTGGCCAGGTGCTTGCCGCGGGTCTGGTCGACGAGGTGCGCATGGACGTCGTGCCCGTGGTGTTCGGGTCCGGCAAGCGCTACTTCGGGTCGGTCGGCGCGCAACACCTGCTGGAGGGGCCTGACGTGGCGATTCAGGGCAACCGGGTGCTTCACCTGCGCTATCAGGTGCGCCGTTGAGCGCGAAGCAGAACTCCGGCGCGCCCAATGGTCGGCGAGGAGCACGGGGCTGTGCAGAACGGCACGGTCGGCAAGGTCCTGGTGGATGTCACGTCATGGCGCGTGCGTCGGTGTGTCGCACTGACAACCACGCGTAGGCTTTCAGGGATGCGGATCGGCGAGCTGTCCAGGCGCACGGGCGTGAGTGCGCGTTCACTGCGGTACTACGAAGCGCAGGGCCTGCTGACCAGCTCACGCTCTGACGCGGGGCAGCGGCACTACTCCGATGCCGAGGTCGAGCGCGTGTCCCTGATCCGGAAGCTGTTCGAGGCGGGCATGTCCAGCCGGGTGATCGCGACCGTGCTGCCGTGCGTGGAGACCCCGGGTGATCCGGGCGTCGTCGAGATGGCGTTCGCGACGATGACGCGTGAGCGCGACCGGATCGACGCCGACATCGCGCACCTGATCGAGACCCGGGATGCGCTCGACGTGCTGATCAGGGCCAACAGCAGGCACCAGGCGGAACTGTCCACAGTGGCACGGTCGTCCTGACGCTGTGACCCGCGCCTCAGCCGGTTGCCCCTTACATCGGTGTCAGCGGTGAGGATGGCGCCAGCGCCCGGAACCACCGGGCCGGTCACCCGGAGGCGGCGGAAAATGGGGCAGGCGTTGGGTTTCGGCAGGTACGGCGGGCCCGAGGTGCAGGAGTTCTTCGACCGTCCCGATCCTGTTCCCGGTCGCGGCGAGGTGCTGATCCGGGTCGACGTCGCCGGTGTGAATCCGCTCGATCACCTGCTGCGCGCGGGTCTGGTGCCGGGGCTGGATGGCGGCCGGCCGTTTCCCCGCGTGCTGGGTGTGGAGGCAGCGGGAACCGTTCTCGCCCTTGGTGAGTACGTTGACGGATTCGAGGTGGGGGACGCTGTCTTCGGCTTCGCGCTCACCGGTGGCGGCACGTACGCCGAGACGACGGTGTTGTCCGCGCCGAACACCGCGCGCATCCCGGCGGGTCTGTCCGCGACCGTGGCGGCGACGTTGCCCATCGCGGGGACGACCGCGGTGGACGCACTCGACCAGCTCGCTCTCCGGGCCGGTGCCGCGCTTCTGGTCAACGGGGTCGGTGGCGGGGTCGGCCTCGCCGTCGCGCGGCTGGCCGTCGGGCGTGAGCTGCGGGTGATCGGCACCGGGAGCACCGCCAAGCGTGAGCACGCCGAGGCCATCGGGGTGCGGTTCATCGACTACACCGCCGGGGACGTCGTGGCGGCGGTGCGTGAGCTGGTTCCGGACGGAGTGGACGGGATCGTCGACATGGTCGGAGGCGCCTCGCTGCGGACGGTCGCTCCGCTGGCCCGGCACGCCGGCAACGTCATCGCCGTGGCTGATTCGACTGTGTCCGATCTCGGTGGGCGGTTCGTCGAGCGGCGCCTCGACCGCGAGAACCTGGAGCGGGCTGCCCGGCTGGCCCTCGACGGAGTGCTCGCTCCCGTGATCACGGCGGTCCATCCGCTCTCCGACGCCCCGGCCGCGCTCGCCACCGTTGAGAACGGTCATGCCTCGGGCAAGGTCGTCATCAAGGTGGCGTGACAAATTCGTCGTGGAGGGTCGTGCGACCGAAGTGGGCCGCACGACCCTCACGGACAAAGTCAGGCCTGGGCAGCGACGTCGACGATCCAGGTGACGCCGAAGCGGTCGGCCAGCATCCCGAAGGCGGGCGCCCACTGGGCGGGGCCGAACGGCTCGATCACGGTCGCGCCCGTGGCGAGGCCCTCCCACACGGGGGTGACCTCGTCGGCGCTTTCGCCGCGGACGGAGAGGAAGTACGGCTCCGTGGTGATCGTGGTGCCGTTCTCGCGGCGCGTGGTCGGCGCGCCCGGCGCGGCCGGTACGTCCTGACCGGGTACGTCGTAGGCCATCACCCGGAAGCCGTTGCCGGCGACGACCTGGCCGAACACGACGTTCGTGGCGCCGGGCAGGTCGGCGGGCATCCCGAAGTCGGCGTAGGTGGTGACGGTGAGCTGCCCGCCGAACACCGACTGGTAGAACTCGAGCGCCGCACGGGCCTGACCGTGGAAGTTCAGGTGGGCGACAGCGTTGAGCGACATGGTGGTCCGGTCCTTCACGAGTGGATCCTGCTGCCGGAGGCTTCCGGCGACGAGAACGACGATGTCAGCAGTACCGGTCAAAGAACGTCCGCTACTTGTGGCATGGTCGGAGCATGCCGATCGCCTCCTCGACGACGACCTCCAGCCGACTGCTGGCGTTGCTGTCGCTGCTGCAGGCCCGCCGCGACTGGCCGGGTGGCCTGCTCGCCGAGCGACTGGGCGTCAGCGACCGGACTGTGCGCCGGGACGTCGACCGGCTACGCGAACTCGGTTACCCGGTCCAGGCGGTCAAAGGACCCGACGGCGGGTACCGGCTCGAGGCGGGCAGCCAGGTGCCACCGCTGTTGTTCGACGAGGAACAGGCGGTCGCGCTCACGGTGGCGTTGCGGATCGCCGTCGGGACGGGGGCGGGCATCGAGGAGGCGGCGGCGCGGGCACTGGCGACCGTGCGGCAGGTCCTGCCGTCCCGGTTGCGCCAGCGCGTCGACGCCTTGGCGATCGGCGCGGCCGGGCGCGTCGCCGATCCCCAAGTGGACACCGGTGTCCTGCTCACGCTGAGCGCCGCCGTCCGCGCGGGAGAGGAACTGCGGTTCGACTACCGTTCGCCGGGACGCCCCGAAGACGCCGAGCCCCGGCCGCCCCGCCGGGTGCAGCCGCACCACCTCGTGGTCCGGAGTGGACGCTGGTACCTGGTCGGCTGGGATCCCGACCGCGAGGACTGGCGGACCTACCGCGCCGACCGGATGACGCCCCGTACCCCGAACGGACCGCGGTTCCCTCCCCGCGCAGTGCCGGGCGGCGACGTGGCTGTGTTCCTGTCAGCCCAGTTCAAGGGTTCGGCGAGCACGGACGCGTGGCCCTGTCGCGGCGAGGTGATCCTCGACCTGCCCGCGGCGGACGTGGCTCCGTTCGCGGGCGACGGCATCGTCGAAGAACTCGGCGCCGGCCGAACCAGGCTGACGACAGGGTCCTGGTCGTGGGCCGCTCTCGCCGCGTCGCTGGCCCGTTTCGACACCGAGATCGAACTGATCTCCCCGCCGCAGCTGCGTGTGGCTTTCGCCGAACTGTCGCGCCGCGCGGCCCGTACCGCGGGAATCGGCTAGGAAGGCCTGCGTTCCCGTCGGCGACGCGTGATGCCAGCACGGAAAACAGGCTCAGACGACGACGACCCGGCGGCCGCGTGTGTGACCGGCCTGGCTGTCGGCGTGTGCCGCCGCGGCGTCGGCGAGCGTGTAGGACTTCTCGACCGGGATGTGCAGCTTTCCCCGTGCGATGAGGTCGACGGCTTCGGCGAGCGCGTCCGGCATGCTGCCGCCCACGCCGGAGAATTCGACGCCGTGCTCCGGTGCGGTGAGGTCGGCGATGGAGATCACCTTCCGCGGATCCCCGGTCAGCGCCACGAGTTCACCGATCACGCCGGACCCGGCCAGGTCCAGTGCCGCGTCGACACGGCCGAGCTGCCGCACCCGTTCCACCCAGCCCTCGCCGTACGTCGTGGCGAGGGCACCCAGGCTGCGCAGGTAGTCCTGGTTGGCCGGCCCGGCTAGGCCGATCACGGTGATGCCGCGGTCGCGGGCGATCTGCAACGCCGCCGACCCGACTCCGCCGGCCGCGCCACTGACCAACAAGGTCTGTCCGGGCTGAACGCCGACCTGGCGGATGATGCGCAGCGCGGTCTCCACCACCGAGGGGTACCCGGCGGCCTCCTCGAACGTCAGCCCGTCGGGGATCCGGGCCCAGGACGACAACAGGGCGAACTCGGCGTAGGTGCTCAAGCCCCTGCCGAACACCTCGTCACCGACTTCGACCCCGTCGACGCCGTCGCCGATCTGGTCCACCACTCCGGCGGCGTCCTGGCCGACTCCGGAGGGCAGCACGGTCGGGTGGGCCTGCAGGACCTGGCCTTCCCTGACCCGCCAATCGGCGGGGTTCACCCCGGCCGCCCGCACGGCGATCCGGATCCGACCCGGGCCTGCGACCGGTTTCGCCGCCTCGATCACGTGCAGGACGTCCGGACCGCCGAACTCGGCGAAGCTCACTTTCCTCATACCGCCGACGTTAACACTAACCGTTAGTGTTTCAAAACGAGTACGCAGACGTAACCGTTAGTGTTACTAAACGGTCAGCCGGCGTGCAGGACCCGGAACCGACTGGGGTCGGCCGGGTCGCGATCCACGACCTGGATCGGCGGCCACGTCCATTGCCACACGTTGATGCCCGGCGTGCGGGAGAACTGGATCTGCCCGCGGGTGCCGTCCACTGTGACGTGCGGCCAGGCTTCGGCGATGCGGGCCCGGTCCGTGCCGTGGGTGCGCAACACGTCGGCCAGGACGGTGATCGTGTCGTGGCCCTCGAACGCGACGAAGGACGGCGTTGTGCCCAACTGCTCGCGCAGGGCGGTTTCGACGCGTGCGCCGAGGGCGGTGAGCCGTTCGGGAAGGTAGCGCAGGAACGGGATCGCGGCGCTGTCGTCACCGAGCGACGCCGCCCATCCGGCGAACTCCGGTTGACCGGCCGGAGCGCCGATCAGGACCTCGGCGAGGCGCTGGTCACCACGCACCGCCTGCACGATCGGCACGGCCGGTTCCGGGATGCCGACCAGCAGAAGCAGGGCTGTCGCGCGGTTGCTGACGAGTTCGTCGCACACAGCCGCGGGGGAGTGCGCGCCCATGTCGAGTTCGACGACAGTGCCGCCCCGTGAATCGAGGTACTCGCGCAGGATCCGGGTCCCGGAAGCCCAGTACACGCTCGGCTGGGTGGCGACGGCGATCCGGCGGTGGCCCGCGGCGAGCAGGAAATCCGCGTAGACGCGCCAGCCCCGGGACTGCGCCGGGGCCAGCCGGGCGACCCGTTCGGTCGGCTCATCGGTGAGCGCGTCGAGCACCGCGGACGAGCAGAGATACGGCAGGCCGGCAGCGTCGGCCCTGGCAGCCACGGCACGAGCGACCACACTGTGATACTCCCCGGCCAACGCGGCCACGCCCAGGCCGGCCAGTTCGTCCACCGCCGACGCGGCTTTCCCCGGATCGGCCGCGGTGTCCCGGACCACCAGCTCCACTGGCCTGCCGCCGATCCCGCCGGTGTCGTTGACCTCGCCGACGGCCAGCTCGAGCCCGGCCAGCAGCTGCCTGCCCGCTTCGACCCAGCCGGGCTTGGTCAGCGGTACGAGTGCGCCGATCCGAATCGGCCTGTCCTCTTGGTCCACGTGATCACCTTATCCGTCAGGCACCGCCGCAACGATCTTGTGCGCTGAGCGGCAGTGTGACCTCGACGCGCAGGCCGCCGTCGCTGCCGGGTGCCGCCGAGACGCTGCCGCTGTGGGCCACGGCGATGGACTGGACGATGGACAGTCCCAGGCCCGCGCCGTCGCGGTGGTTCATGCGCTCCGCGGCCAGTCGGCGGAACGGTTCGAACAGTGACGTCACGACCTGGCCCGGTATCCGTTGACCGGTGTTGTGCACCGACAGGGCGGGTTCGTCGGCGACCACCACCTCGACCCAGCCGCCGGGGTTGTTGTACTTCATCGCGTTGTGCACGAGATTGCTGATCATGCGTTCCAGCAGCACCGGATCTCCTGGCACAGTCCGTACGGCCAGTTCCTGGCGCACGGTCAGGCCGCGCTCGGCGAGTTGGTCGGCGTAGTCGGTCAGCACGGACGCGGTCAGCTCGTCCAGCCGCACCGGTACCGTGCCGGGCAGGCCACGGTCGGCTTCGGCCAGGACGAGCAGCCCCTCGATCAGGCGCTCGTTGCGCTCGTTGACCATCAGCAGCTGGGCGCCGAGCCGGTTGACCTCCGAGTCCTTCCCGTCGCTGGTCACCATGGCGACCTCGGCCAAGGTGCGCTGCACAGCGAGCGGGGTGCGCAGCTCGTGTGAGGCCGCCGAGGCGAACCGGCGTTGTCCCTCGAAGCCGACGGCGACGCGGTCCAGCATCCGGTTCACCGCGTCCGCCATGACGCGCAGGTCGCCGCCCAGGTCCTCCTGCTGGATGCGCTGGCCGAGGTTCTGCGGTCCCATGTGCTCGATCGTGGCGACCATGTCGGTCAGCGGCCGGGACACCCACTGCGCCACCGCTCGCCGCCCCAGCACGATCAGCAGCGACAGTGCGACCACCATGGCGAGCCACCCGACTGCGGACCACGCGTCACGGCAGCGGGCGCCCCCGGGGCACATCGAGCGGTTGACGAACGTGCCCAGCACGACCGGGATGCCCCAGATCGACGTGACCGCGACCACCGCCCCGCCCAGCAACGCGCCGAGCACCACCAGTTCCACGCGGCCACGCAACGACGCACGTGACCGTGACAGGCGACCGGATCGGCGTGTTTGTCGCATGTTCGTCTCCAGCAGCTCTCGCGGGGTGTCCCACTGCCTATCGCCTGTCGGATAAAAACCGGATAAATGCCGTGCTTAACGGCAGAACAGGCTGTTCACAGTAGACCTTCGGCATGTTTCCGGTTCGACGTGCGCGGTTTGTGAGCGGTGGGTGCGGGCCTGTGATCCGGCTGGGGCTGGCCGGGTCCGTGCTGATCGCTCTCGGCGCGTTCGGCGCGGGCGCGACACTGCTGCGCGATCCGTTGTCCGGCACGCCGTTCGCGGCATGGGGTTACGGACACGGCCGGATGGTGGCCACCGCGGTGCTCTATCTCGGGATCGGCGTGCTGGTCTGGGCGTGGATCCGCGCCGCGCGGATGGACGCTCGTGGCATGGCACGTGCGACAGCGGTCTGGTCGGCACCGCTGTTGTTCGCGCCGCCGCTGTTCAGCACCGACTTGTACACGTATCTCGCCCAGGGTGCGGTGGCGGATGCCGGGTTCAATCCCTATCGGACTGTCCCGGCCGAGGTGCCCGGTCCGATCAGCGACAACGCCGCCGGTCAGTGGCTGTTCGTGCCGTCTCCCTACGGTCCGCTGTTCATCGGGCTGATGAGGAGCGTGGTGTCCGTGACGGGGACCGATCTGGTCGCGGCGTCGGTGCTGGCCAGGTTGGTGGTGGTCAGCGGGCTGTGGCTGCTGTGTCTCGCGCTGCCCCGGCTGTGTCGTCATCTCGGGGCACGGCCGCGGTTCGCGTTGTGGATCGGGGTGGCCAACCCGCTTGTCCTGCTGTATCTGGTGGGCGGCGCGCACAACGACCTGCTGATGATCGGCCTGATGGTCACCGGTGCGGTGCTGGTGCTCGATCACGCCCCGGTGCGCGGTTTCGCGGTGCTGACGGCAGCGGTTGCGGTGAAGGTCGCGGCGGTGGTGGCGTTGCCGTTCCTGGTGTGGGTGTGGGCGGCGAACCGGGTGCCGGGACGCCGTGTGACCGTGGGCGGGTTCGTCGGCGTGGCAACTGCTGCCGTGTCCATTGTGGTCGCGGTGTTCGGGGTGTGCACCGTCCTCGCCGGGGTCGATCTCGGGTGGATCGGCGCGCTGGACGGCAATACGGGCCTGGAACCGTGGCTGTCCGTGCCGACCGCGCTCGGCAAGATCACGAGCGCTGTGGTCGACGTCGACCACGCCCGGCTGATCACGGGATTCCGGGTGGTGGGGTCGGGAGTACTCGCGGGGCTCGTCGTCTGGTTGTGGTGGCGTTCGCGGGCCGGTGGCGCGGTGGCGTTACGGGGTGCGGCCCTGGCGCTGCTGGCGACCGTGTTGCTGGCGCCGGTGGTGTTCCCGTGGTATTTCACGTGGCCGTTGGCGTTCGGCGCGGCCGTCGGCTGGCAGGTTTCCCGGATCGCCGTCGCGGGCGCGGTGTCGATGTGGCTGGCGTTGAGCAGCCACCCGGACGGCAGGACCTTGTTGCCGGTCTGGGGTTTCGCCGCCGCGTTCGTGTTCTGCCTCGCGGTGGGCATCGTGCTGGCCTACGCTGGTCCCGACACACCTGCACCCCAACGGACGGGCCAACGCATCCTCGGGAGTGTCACGTGAGAAGCACAAGAACTGTGCTCTTTGCCCTGCTCGTCGTCTGGATCGCCGGTTTCCCGCCCGCCGCCACGGCAGGCCGGAACGCGTTCGCGCTGTCCAGCACCGCTTTCGCCAACGGCGGTGTGATCCCCAAGGTGCACGAGTGCACCAGCGGCGGGGGCAGCGACCCCGCCAAGAAGAACGAGTCGCCGCCGCTGGCGTGGTCGGGTGCCCCGGCCGGGGCCAAGAGCTACGCGATCGTCATGCGGGATCTCGACAACAACAACCTCATCCATTGGGTCATCTACGACATCCCGGTGACCTCGGCCTCGCTGCCCCAGAACGTCGAGCACGTCTACCGGCCCGCGGTCCCCGCGGGTTCCAGGCAGGTGTACTACCGGGGAAGCGCCAGTCTCTACGGCTACCAGGGGCCGTGTTCACCGTCGACGGTGAACACCTACGAGTTCGTGGTGCACGCGCTCAACCAGGCGTCGCTGACCAGCCTGAACACCAACTCGTCGACCCAGACGGCCGCGCGGGCCATCGCCGCGGCCTCGATCGGCTCGGCCAGGATCAGCGGGGAGTCGTAGCCCCCACGCCCTGCTGTGGCCGCCCACCTGCGTCACGGCGGCCACAGCGGGCTACTGGTCGTCCGCGCCGGGTGGCTGCCAGCCGCGGGTGAGGATGTGGAACATCTCCTCGACGGCGGCGCGGGGATCGTCCTGACCCCGGGTGAGGGTCGGGATCTCCAGGATGAACCGGGCCAGGGCACGGCAGGTGATGTTGTCGTGGTCCACGCCGATGTCGTCGGCGATGGCCGCGCTGAGGGCGGCTGTGTGCCGGGTCCACATGCGTTCGGCGTAGTCGCGCAGCGCCTGGGTGGAGTCGAGCAGGCGGGCGAACTCGGCGTGGCGCGGGTCGGCCGCGATCGGCAGCCAGGATTCCAGGACGTGCTCGTGCAGTGCCTCGACGATGCCCTGCCCGGCGGGGCGGTCGCGCACGGCGGCGACCAGCCGTGCTTCCCGGTTGTGGTCCTCGTCGAAGACGAGTGCCTCCTTGCAGGGGAAGTGCTTGAACAGCGTCGTGGTCGCCACGTCGGCCGCGTCGGCGATCTCCTTGATGCTCACCTGGTCGTAGCCGCGCTCGAGGAACAGCTCCAGCGCGGCGCCACCGATCGCCTGACGGGTGGCCGCCTTCTTGCGTTCCCGCCGCCCGCCCTCGGATGCCTTGTCCATCCGCACACCATACCCAAAAATGGTCACCGACCATAAGTGAACTGATTGCACTTTTGAACTCAGTCTGATTATCTGGACGGGAGGACACCCCGGACGAGAGGACCACGCCATGAACTCACCCACCCCGGCCACCGCCAGGATCAGCGTCGTCGGCGCGGGCCCCGGCGGGCTCACCTGCGCCCGCATCCTGCAGAAGCACGGCATCCCCGTGACGGTCTACGACCGCGATCCCCATCCTGGGGCACGAAACCAAGGCGGCACGCTCGACCTGCACGCCGACGACGGGCAGCTGGCCCTGCGTGAGGCAGGCCTGATCGACGAGTTCTTCCGGCTGGCTCGCCCGGAAGGCCAGGAGATGCGCCAACTCGACCTCGCCGGGCACATCGTGGAACACCACATGCCCGCCGCGGACGACCTGTTCAGGCCGGAGATCGACCGGGGTCAGCTGCGTGACCTGCTCCTGCGCTCACTGGAGCCCACAACCGTGCAGTGGGGCCGCACCCTCGAGAAAGTCGAGGGCCGCCAACTGCTCTTCACCGACGGCACCACCGTCGAGACCGACCTCGTCATCGGCGCGGACGGCGCCTTTTCCCGCGTCCGCCCGGCGGTGTCACCGGCCGTGCCGCAGTACTCAGGGATCACCTTCCTGGAGGCGTGGTTCCAGGACGTGGACAACAAGCACGCCGAGCTCTCGGCACTCGTGGGGCAGGGGAGCGCCACCGCGGCCGACGGCGATCGGGCCGTGTTCGCCCAGCGCAACAGCGGCGACCACATCCGGGTGTACATCATCCAGCAACTGCCGGCCGACTGGATCGCCGCGAACGGCCTGAGCGTGGGTGACACCGCCGGGATCCGCGCCCGGTTGCTCGACGTCTTCGCCGAGTGGTCGCCTGTCATGCGCCGGATGGTGAGCGACAACGACGGCCCGTACGTCGACCGCCCGTTGTTCGTCCTGCCGGTCCCGCACGCCTGGGAGCACTCGGCGACGGTGACGTTGCTCGGCGACGCCGCCCATCTCATGCCGCCGCTGGGCGTCGGTGCGAACCTGGCGATGCTCGACGCCTGCGACCTCGCCCTCGCGCTGGCCACTTCCGCCACCGTCGCCGACGCCGTCCGCACGTACGAGAAGACCATGATCCCCCGGTCGGTCGCGGAAGCCCGGCGGCTCGAGCACGGCGCGCACGGACTCCTGGACCGGCACGACTCCGATACCACTGTCCTGTTTGGACATACAAATGATGTTTCGTGAGAACAGATCCAGCGGTATATGTCAAATCCTTCGGACCGGATAGCCTTCCGTGGAACAAAACAAGACTGAACATCGGCGCGCGGTTGGTGTATTCCTGGAAATGGTCCCGAAAGGAGCTCACCGAATGCATCCCACCACGTCTGCCGGCACCGATTGGTACGTCAACGACCGGTGCACGAACTGCGACGTCGCACGGCAACTCGCGCCAGGGCTGATCGGCGAGGTCAACGGCAGGTCGGAGGTACTGCGCCAGCCCCGCAACGCGGCGGAAGTCCAGATGCTGCACGCGGCAGCGTACGCCTGCCACACCCGGTCGATCCGCCGCGCCGCCGCGCGACTGGAGCCGGAGCTCGACCCGTTCCCGCTGCGCATCGAGGGCCAGGTGTTCCTGTGCGGGCACAACTCGACCCAGACCGCGGGCGCCAATTCCTACCTCGTGGTCCGGCCCGGCGGCAACCTGATGGTCGACACCCCGCGCTGGAGTGAGCCGCTCGCGGACCGCTACGAGCAGCTCGGCGCGGTGACCGACGTCTTGCTGACCCACCGCGACCACGCCGCGCACGGCAGGAGTTACGCCGACCGGTTCGGCGCCCGGCTGTGGATCCACGAGGGCGATCTCGACGCGTCACCCGACGCCGACCAGGTGATCCGTGGCGCCGACCCGGTCGCGGTGGCCGACGGTGTGCTCGCGCACCCGCTCGCCGGGCACACCGAGGGCAGCGTTCTGTACATTGTGGATGATCGGTACTGCTTCTCGGGCGACAGCGTGTTCTGGTCGCGTGAGCTCGGCGATCTCGACGTCGCCGAGACCGTCACCTGGTATTCCGTCGAGGTCCTCGCCGAGTCGCTGGCCGCGTCGGCCGGCCGGTTGGCCTTCGAGTGGCTGCTGCCCGGCCACGGCGACCGCATGCACCTGGCCGCGGCGGAGATGGATCAGCGGTGGCGGCGGCTGGCAGCGCGCGTGGCGACCTTGAGTCCCCAGCCGATCGACTTCACCGCCGTCCGCTGGTAGCCGGTGTCCCGGGTGGCCCGGCGGTGGAGCAGGCCGGTGGCTAGATTTGGTCCATGGCCGGTATCCAGGACGCGATCATGCGCGCCCACCACCAGATCTACGCGCGCACCGACGGGCGGCTGGGGCACAAGCTCCTCGGCATACCGACCTTGCTGCTGCGCACGGTCGGCCGCCGGACCGGTCAGCCGCGTACCAGCGCGCTCGTCTACGCCCGTGACGGCGACACCTATCTGGTGGTGGCGTCCAACGGCGGCGGCCCCAAAGCCCCGGCCTGGCTGCACAACCTCACCGCCCAGCCCGACTGCGAGATCCAGGTCGCACGCAACCGGCTGCCGGTCCAGGCGGAGGCGGTGTGGCCCGACGATTCCCGTTACGCGGCGTTGTTCGCACGGTGTAACGGCAACAACCGGGGCCGCTACTCGACGTATCGGCAGCGCACGACCCGGCCCATCCCGATCGTCGTGCTGACCCCGCGATCCACTCGATAGCCGACGGCCACGCGGACCATCCAGGCGGTGAGCCCGCAGGTGGTCTCGCGTCGGGGTTCAGTAGCACTTTCCGACACCGAGCACGGTGTGGTGGTCGCTGTACCGGGCCGAGCGACCCGTGACGACCGAGAAGCCGGTTGGCGCCTCGGTGCTACTCTGGAATGTGAAAGCACAGGATAGCGCTATCGAGTCGACGGCGGAATTGCTTCCGGACACCCGGTTCGGGCGGCGCGCCACCATCGCGGTGGCTGTCACGCTGGTGCTGTGGGCGTGCGCGTTCGTCGCGATCCGGGTGGCGGTGGCGGGTTTCAGCAGTGGCGGGTTGTCGCTGGGGCGGCTGTTGATCGCGTCCGTGGTGATGGCGGTCGCCGCACCGTTCCTGGGTGTGCGGATGCCGTCGCGTTCGCACGTGGTGCGGATCGTCGGGTGTGGGCTGGCGGGGATGGCCGGGTATCAGGTCCTGCTCAACGCCGGTGAACGCACGGTGTCCGCCGGGACGGCGAGCATGGTGGTCAACTCCGGGCCGGTGTTCGCGGCGTTGCTGGCGTTCGTGTTGCTCAAGGAGCGGATCACCGGGTGGGGCTGGGTCGGGATCGCGCTCGGGTTCGCCGGCGCGGTCACGATCACGTTCGCGCAGGGCGCGACCCTGCGGCCGAGCGTGGACGCGTTGCTGGTGCTGGCGGCGGCGTTGGCGCAGTCGCTGTACTTCGTGGTGCAGAAGCCGTTGCTGTCGCATTACAGCGGGTTCGAGGTGACGTGCTACGCCACCTGGGTCGGCACGCTGGTGATGCTGCCCGTGTTGCCCGACCTGATCACCGAGCTGCCCGCGGCGGACGGTGATTCCCTGGCGGCGTTGCTGTTCCTCGGTGTCGGGCCCAGCGCGATCGGCTACGCCACGTGGGCGTACGCGCAGGCCAGGCTGCCGGTCGCGACCGTGACCAACACGCTGTTCCTGGTGCCGTTCCTGTCGATCGGGATCGGCTGGGCGCTGCTCGACGAGACCATTCACGTGCTGGCGCTGGTCGGCGGTCTGATCGCGCTCGGCGGCGTGGCGCTCAGCCGCCGCGGCGGCCGTCGGCCGGTTCGCTGAGCCCCGGTCCGACGCCTCTCAGCGCAGTGCCTGTTTCGCGCCCTGCACGACGGCGCCGGCCACGGCGGCGAGGGCGGGTGAGTCCAGTTTCCACTGCTGCCAGTGCAGGGGGACGTCCAGTGGCCGGTCCGGGGCGAGGTCGACCAGTGCGCCGCCGAGTGGCGCGGCCTGCGCTTCGGGCACCATGCCCCAGCCGAGGCCGGCGACCACGGCGTCCACAAAGGATTGGGATGCCGGGATGTGGTGGCGCACGGGGGTGAAGGCGCGGCGCCGGGTGAGTGCGCGCAGGAACCGGTCCTGCAGGTCGTCGTTGCGGTCGAACACGATCATCGGCGCGGTGGGCAGCTGGTGGGTGAGCGGCCCGTCGGCCAGCCAGCGCGTGACGAACTGCGGGGTGGCCATCGCGCGGTAGCGCATCCGGCCCAGGCGCCGTGACGTGCAGCCCTGCACCGGATGCGGGGCCGCGGTCACGGCGGCGGTCACCAGGCCTTCGCGCAGCAGGGCCGCGGTGTGGTCCTGGTCTTCGCGTTGCAGGTCGAAGCAGATGCCGAGGTGTTCGGGCACGCGGGCCAGTGCGGGCAGCAACCAGGTGGCCAGCGAGTCGGAGTTCACCGCGATCGCCAGGGTGCGCGTGCCGTGCTCGCCGAGGCCGAGTTCGCTGCGCGTGTCCTGTTCCAGGTGGGCCACTGTGCGGGCGAACCGGACGATGACCTTGCCGGATTCGGTGAGCCGCACGGGTTTGGTGCGCAGCAGCAGGACGCGCCCGACGCGTTGTTCGAGTGCTTTCACCCGCTGGCTGACCGCGGACGGCGTCACGTGCAGCACGGCCGCGGCCGCGTCGAAGCTTCGCTCGTCCACGACGGCGAGCAGGGTCCTGACCTGGTCGAGCGGCAAATCCGACATCACGAGCGCTAATGTTACGTAAGAATCTTTAGCTGGAGTGATGTGCCGGCCGGTGCTTACCGTGCGGGGGTGCTTGCTGTCGTGCTCGCCGGGTTCGGGACCGGCCTGTCGCTCGTCGTCGCCATCGGTTCGCAGAACGCTTTCCTGTTGCAGCAAGGGTTGCGTGGTGGCGCGGTGGCTCCGCTGGTGGCGATCTGCGCGGTGTCCGATCTGGTGCTGATCGCGCTGGGAGTCAGCGGGTTGGGCGCGGTGCTGGGCCGGTGGCCCGCGGCGATCACCGCGATCACGGTCGGCGGTGGGGTGTTCCTGCTCGGTTACGGCCTGCTGGCGGCGCGGCGCGCGATGCGGCCGTCGGTGATGACCGTGGGCCACGAGCGGACGCCGGCACGCAAGGCGGTGCTGGCGTGCCTGGCGTTCACGTGGCTCAACCCGCACGTGTACCTGGACACGGTGCTGCTGGTCGGCGCGATCGCCGTCGCGCAGGGCGACGGGCGGTGGATGTTCGGTGTCGGCGCGTGCCTGGCGAGCGTGGTGTGGTTCAGCGCGCTGGGGTTCGGGGCGCGGCGGCTGTCGGGGGTGTTCGCCCGGCCGGGGGCGTGGCGGGTGCTCGACGTCGTCATCGCGGTGACGATGACCAGCCTGGGCACGGCGATGCTGCTCAGCCGGTTGTGAGGTCAGGGGTGGGTGTGCAGGACCAGGCGCAGCCCGGACAGTGAGTGTGTGTCGAGCCGGTCGTGTGCGAGGTCCGAGGGCGACTGGCCGTCGGCGGCGGGATGGGCCACGCCGCCTCCGCGAACGCCGCACACGTCACAACCGAGGAGCCTAACCGGTGACGGGAAAGCGTTCGGTTGTTCGGCATGGGCGGCCGACGGCCGCGAGCGGGGCGCATTCTGCGTCATGGGCTGCGTCAACGGGCGTGGCCACACGCCGGAGCTTGCCCGGCTCCGCCGTCACGAAAGTACTGGGCGCGTTGCGCAGGGGCGCGCCCAGTATTCGTGGCCGTGCCCGGGCGGGTCGGCGGGGAATCGCGGGGGCGGAGCCCGATCGGGAAGGATAAGACGCCCGTTCCCTCTCCCCACTTCAACGTATAGCCGACCGGGGGGCTTGCGGCAAGACCCGGGTGGTGCCGCAGAATTCGTCGGCCAACCGCCGTGACGTGGGGAAATGGGGATTCGCAAAGTGCGTGTTGTGTTGACGACGTGGGGTACGCGCGGGGATGTCGAACCGCTGGCGGGACTCGCGGTGGGGTTGCGGGATCTCGGTGCGCAGGTGCGGGTGTGCGCGCCACCGGACGACGACTTCGTGACGTTGCTGGCGCGGGCGGGTGTGCCGCTGGTGCCCATGGGCCCGAGTGTGCGTTCGGTGGTGGCCAACCCGAAGCCGCCGACGGCGCAGGACGCGCTGCGGCTCGCGCCCGAGCTGGTCGCCGCGCGGTTCGAAACGCTCACCGCGGCGGCCGAGGGCTGTGACGTGCTGCTGGCGACGGGTCTGATGCCGGTTGGTGCGCGGGATGTGGCCGAGGCACTGGGTATCGGTTACGTGTACGGCTGCTGCCAGATCTTCGGCTTGCCGTCGCGGTACTTCTCGCCCGGGGCGCGGCCGGGCACGCCGTCGCCGCAGGACGAGACGGACAAGCGGGTGCTGTGGGAGCAGGACGCGCAGCGGGTGAACGCCTTGTACGGCGAGCCGCTCAACAGCCATCGGGCCGCGCTCGGCCTGCCGCCGGTGGACAACGTGCGCGACCACGTCTACACCGGCCGGCCGTGGCTGGCGGCGGATCCGACGCTGTGCCCGTCGCAGGGCATGACGGATTTGGATCTCGTGCAGACCGGTGCGTGGATCCTGCCTGACGACCGGCCGCTGCCGCGGGACCTGGAGGCGTTCCTGGACGCCGGTGAGCCGCCGGTGTACGTGGGGTACGGCAGCATGGCCGCGCACGCGCCGGCCGATGCCGCGCGGGTGGCGATCGAGGCGGCCCGCGCGCACGGCCGCCGGCTCGTCCTGGCCCGCGGCTGGGCCGGGCTGGTGGCGGCCGACGACGCCGGGGACTGTGTGGTGGTCGGTGAGGTCAACCAGCAGGCGTTGTTCCGCCGGGTGGCCGCTGTGGTGCATCACGGCGGCGCGGGTACCACGACGGCGGCGGCACGGGCGGGTGCGCCGCAGGTGATCGCGCCGCAGATCGCGGATCAGCCGTACTGGGCGAGCCGGGTGGCGGCGTTGGGCATCGGGGTGGTCCATCACGGGCGGACGCCGACCGTCGAGTCGATGTCCGCAGCGTTCGACACGGTCCTGCGGCCGGAGGTGCGGGCCCATGCGCGGGTCACGGCCGACCTGGTCCGTGCGGACGGGGCGACGGTGGCCGCGAAGCTGCTGCTGGACAGGTTCGGCCGGTAGCACCTCGCACCGATTAACTCTTTACCGTGTAAAGTGCCTGTTATCGCTTTACACGGTAAAGAGTTATGGGAGGGTAGCTGTGGTTCAGGCGACGCTGCACGACGGTCAGCGCATCGACGTGGAAGTGGACGGCAACGGGCCAGTGCTGCTGCTGGCGGTCGACCCGGCGCCCGCCAGCGGTGACCGTGCGGAAGAACTGCGCAAGTGGGGTACGGACCCGGCCTTGGGCCGGTCGCTCATCGACGGCCTGAGCGACCGGTTCCGTGTGGTGGCCTTCGACTATGAGGGACACGTGTTGGCCCACCCGAAGCCGGACACGCTGACGCCGGACAACGTGGTGGCCGACATCCTGGCCGTGGCGGACGCGGCGGGCGCCGACCGGTTCGCCTACTACGGCTACTCGTGGCTGGCGCTGACCGGGCTGCAGCTGGCGATCCGCACCGAGCGGCTCACCGCGCTGGCCATGGGCGGCTATCCGCCGCTGGACGGCCCGTACCCGGAGATGCTCGCGGTCACCACCGCCACGCACGCGATGGCGACCGGTGCCCCGAGCGCGCCGCCGTCGCACGGGGCACCGGAGGGCGAGTTCGACTGGTCGAGCGCGGAGATGACCATGACCGAGCCGCAGACGCGGCAGTTCATGAGCCTGTATCTGGCGTTGCGGGATTTCGACGACCGGGCCGCGCAGTCACGGGTGACGTGCCCGCGGCTGTGTTTCGCCGGGTCGAAGGACGTGATCGGCTACGACGAGCGGTGGGGCGGGGTGACGGTGGACATCGCCCGGCCGTTCACGGACAACCGCGACGAGTTGACGGCCGCGGGATGGGCGGTCCATGTGCTGGACGGCCTGGACCACACCACGGCCATGCAGCCGTCGGCGGTGCTGCCCATCCTGCGGCCGTGGCTGCTCAGTGCGACTGGCTGATCATGATCAGGTTGCCGCAGGTGTCCTCGAACACCGCGTTGGTGACCGGTCCCATGCTGGTCGGCGGCTGGGTGAACCGCACGCCCAGCCCGGTCAGCCGGTCGTATTCGGCCTGGACGTCGTCGGTGCCGAACATGGTCGCCGGGATCCCGGCTTCGCGCAGGCGGGTCTGGTAGTCCTTGGCGATGTCCGTGCCGTTGGGCTCCAGCAGCAGCTCGACGCCGTCGGGCTCGCCGGGTGAGGTGACGGTGAGCCAGCGGGCGGCGCCCGCCGGCTCGTCGGTCTTCTTCTCGAAGCCGAGCACGCCGGTGTAGAAGGCCAGCGCCTTGGCCTGGTCGTCGACGAACACACTGGTCACGACAATCTTCATAACCAGTACCCTACACTTATATAAGACGAAACTAAAATAGCGGCGTGTTGGACCAGTGCCGGCCGCGGGTGGGCCGCCAGTGCCGGCCGCGCCCGGGACGGCCGGGCAGCGGCGGCTCGGTGAAGGTGTCGGCGGTGACGCTCATCTCCACCATGAACGTGAAGCTGCCACGCGACAGGTCCGGGTCGAGCACGCGGTCACGCTCGCGGAACCCGAGGCCGGCGTGCAGGGTCAGCGAGGCGAAGTTGCTGCCGTGGATGCCGACGTCGCACGCGAGGTACGCGCGCTCGCGGAACATGAACGCCAGCAGGACGGTGATGGCGTCCGCGGCGTAGCCGCAGCGCCGGTGGCGTGGCCCGATCCCGATGCCGTACCCGAACCGGGCGCCCGCCGGGTCGGCCTGGACGCTCATCGAGCCGACCAGCACCCCGCCGCGCACGGTCTCGATCGCGAACTGGAGGTCGTCGTGGGAGTCCTCGGTGCGGTGGGCGGCCCAGTGCCGGTAGTGGGCAGCACGCGGGTGCCCGCCGGGATCGCGGTCGAACCCGATCAGGGTGCGCCGGTCGGCGGCGCCGACCTCACGCAGCCGGACCTTCCGGCCGGTGAGGCCGGTGAACAGCGGGGCTTGGCGCGCACGCGTGATCATCGAGGGTGACCATACCGGGTGTGATCGGCTCGCGGTGCCGCAGAATCAGGCAATGGCGGAGACGAGCGCGGACATCAACGGGGTGCGGATCTGCTACGAGACCATCGGCGACCCCGGCGGGCGGCCGTTGCTGTTGGTGATGGGTCTCGGCGGGCCGATGATCTGGTGGGACGACGAGCTGTGCGAGTTGCTGGCCGACCGCGGGTTCCGCGTGATCCGGTTCGACAACCGCGACTGCGGCCGGTCGCAGTCGATGACCGGCCAGGCCTCGCTGGTCGGGTCGCTGCTGGGGTCGTGGACGGGCGCGCGGGTCGGGCAGCCGCCGCCGTACACGCTCGCCGACATGGCCGACGACGCCGCCGGGCTGCTGGATCACCTGGGCATCGACGCGGCGCACGTCACCGGGGTGTCGCTGGGCGGGATGATCGCGCAGACGCTGGCGATCCGGCACCCGGCGCGGGTCACGTCGCTGGTGTCGGTGATGTCCACGACCGGCGGCAGACGGGTGGGCTGGCCGCACCCGAGGGTGCTGCCGTCGCTGCTGGGCAGGGCGCCGCGCGGCCGGCAGGCCTATGAGGAGGCGGTGCTGGCGACGTTCAAGCTGATCGGTTCGCCGGGGTTCGACTTCGACGAGGAACGGATGCGCGTGCGTGCACGCCGTACATACGACCGGGGCATCAACCGGGCCGGGACGCTGCGGCAGCTGGTGGCGATCACCTCGGCGGCGGACCGGGCACCGCGGCTGCGCGGGCTGCGGGTCCCGGCGCTGGTGATCCACGGCAAGGCCGATCCGCTGGTGCACGTCTCGGGCGGGACGGCGACCGCGCGGGCGATCCCCGGTGCCGAGCTGATCCTGGTGCCGGGCATGGGCCACGACCTGCCGCGCGCGGTGTGGCCGACGCTGGTGGACGGCGTCGACCGCACCGCGCGCCGCGCGGTCAGCAGTCACACGTGATGGCGTGCGGCGGGGCGGTGAGCGGGTCGGCCGCCTGCCGCGTCGTGCCGGTGTCGGTCTGGACCGGGAAGCCCTCGCGGATCCAGTACTCGATGCCGCCGAGCATCTCCTTGACCTGGTAGCCGAGTGTGGCGAACTGGAGTGCCGCGCGGGTGGCGCCGTTGCAGCCCGGCCCCCAGCAGTAGGTGACCACCGGCGTGGCCGGGTCGATGCTCGCCGCCGCCCGCTCGGCGATCTCGGCGTGGGGCAGGTGGACCGCGCCGGGGATGCGGCCGTGCCGCCAGCCCGCGTCCCCGCGCGAGTCGACCAGCACGAAGCCGGGGCCGGCGCTGCCCAGTGCGGCGTGCACGTCGGAGACGTCGGTCTGGAACCGCAGGCGGGCGGTGAAGAAATCCACGTTGTTCATGATCGGAACGCTATGCCGCAGCCGCCCGCCGCTGAAGTGGTGATCAACGGCGTTGTCCGTGTCCGGCCGGGGTTTCCACGGGCGTTATCCTCAGGGGCCGTGGAAACCTTGGACGCCACGGATTGGCGGATCCTGGAGGAGCTCCAGCGTGACGGCCGGGCCAGTTACGCCGAGCTGGCCAGGGCGGTGTCGATGTCGCCCTCGGCGGTGACCGAGCGGGTGCGCCGGCTCGAGCAGGCCGGGATCATCCGCGGCTACACGGCGGTCGTCGACGCCGACCGGCTGGGGTTCGTGATCCTGGCGCTGGTGCGGTTGCGGTACCCGACGGGCAACTACAAGCCGTTCCACGACCTGCTGGCCGTCACCCCGGAGATCATCGAGGCGCATCACGTGACCGGCGACGACTGTTTCGTGCTGAAGGTGCTGGCCCGGTCGATGCGGCACCTGGAGGCCACGACCGGCCGGATCAGCGGGCTGGGGCCGGTGACCACGAACGTGGTGTACTCCAGCCCGCTGGCCCGCCGCGACCTGACCGGTGAGCTCAGGACGCCGCCCACGGGCCGAGGCTGAAGCCGCCGTTGTCGTGCCGGAGGCTTTTCCCTCGCCAGGGGCCGACCTCTGGGCAGGAGTCCCCCGAGGCCCTTTTCTGCGCTTGCGCGCCGGCCGCTCGGGGTTGGTTCGCGTTCGGGCGCTTGCCGTTGGTTTCACTATCCTTTTAGGACGTCTTGGTGTTTCTTGCGGGTCGCCAGCGTTCGGTCATGGTGTGGGTCGCGTGGGGTGGCGGGGCATCGGCGGGTCGGGTGCGAGGCTGCCGTCCGGGGCGATGTGTTCGAAGATCTGCTCGACCAGGGTCAGCACGTGCGGGTCTTCCACGGCGTAGATCTGGCGGCGGCCTTCGCGGCGGGCGGCGACGAGACCGGCGAGGCGGAGTTTGGCCAGGTGCTGACTGACCGCGGCGACGGTCGTCCCGATGCGTTCGGCCAGTGTGCCGACGTCGTACTCGTGGCGTGCCAGCAGCCAGACGACGTGCAGCCGGGTGGGGGCCGACAGCAGCGCGAACGTGGCCGCGGCGGACTGCAGCTGCGGCCGGGTGGGCTCGTCGGTCGGTGTCGGTTCGCTCATGTCATGGGTGATTCTTGCGGAACGAGGCCCGCGCCACAGTCTGACGCTTGCGCAATTGATTGACAATCAGCGCCGGGTGCGGCAGGGTTGATCTCGAACGAAGGGGAGTAGCCCCCAACGCCTTGGTCGACACACTGGCTCTCACGGGCCCGGCCGGGCGGCCTTCTCGTGCAGGAAGGCGGGCGAGACCTTCGACCCATGACGGACGCATGACTTGTGATGCGCGCCGGGGGTCGAGGTCGCCGGTGCGCTCCGGGGAGTTCGTCCCGCGGTGCGGGAGGATCCCGTGATTCATTTCGTGTTGCTGATCGCCTGCGCGGTCGCCATCTACCTGTCCTGCGAGTGGTTCGTCAACGCGGTCGAGTGGCTCGGTCGCCGGATGAAGGTCGGCACGGTCGCGGTCGGCACGGTACTGGCGGCGATCGGGACCGCGCTGCCCGAGAGTGTCGTGACGTTCGTGGCTGTGGCGTTCGGTGACACGCCCGAGCAGCGTGACATCGGTGTGGGCGCGGCGATGGGCGGACCGTTGGCGCTGGCCACGGTCGCCTACGGGGTGATCGGCTGGAGCCTGCTGGCCGGCCGCCGTTCCCGCCAGGCCGGTGTCACGCAGGACTGGGGCGACGTGGGCAAGCTCGCCAAGGACCAGACCTGGTTCGTCGCGGTGTTCGTGGTCAAGGTGGCGCTGGGGCTGGTGGCGTTCGCGATCAAGCCGTGGCTGGGGTTGCTGTTCTTCGCGGTGTACGCCGTGTACTGCGTGCGGGAGATGCGTCAGAAGGACGAGGACGGCGCCGAGGATGAGCTGGCGCCGTTGAAGCTGCAACGGCGGCGCGCGGCTCCGGCGACGTGGGCGGTGGTGGCGCAGACGCTGGGCGCGCTGGCGGTGATCTTCGCGGCGTCGAAGCTGTTCGTGGTGCAACTGGACACGGTCGGCCCGATGCTGGGCCTGTCGGCGACGTTGACGGCGTTGCTGCTGGCGCCGATCGCGACGGAGTTGCCGGAGATCATGAACGCGGTGATCTGGGTGCGCCAGGGCAAGACGAAGCTGGCGCTGGCGAACGTGTCGGGGTCGATGATGATCCAGGCGACGGTCCCCAGCGGGTTCGGTCTGTTGTTCACGCCGTGGCGGCTGGACGCGCCGTTGCTGATCGCGGGCGGGGTGACATTGCTGGCGGTGGTGTACCTGCTGATCACGTTGCGGTCCGGGCGGTTGAGTGTGCGCCGGTTGTCGGTGGCGGCGGCGTTCTACGGGTTGTTCGCGGTGGCGCTGGTGCCGGTGTTCGCCTGAGTCAGCCATGGGAGCGAGCCGGTGTTGTCGCCGAGGGGGTTCTAGCAGGTGAGGGATGTCGTCGTCGTGGGCACCGGCGGGCAGGTGCCGCAGCAGGCGGTGGATCTCGGTGCGCGGCGGGCGCGGCAAGGGCGTGCCCGGGCGTCCACGTTCGGCCGGGTCGTGGTGGGCGTGGGCAGGTGCGTGGCGGCCGGGCTGCGAGAGCGGCGGCGTGGGTGACCAGATGGCAGTGCGGCGGGGTGCGCGGGCAATACGTCAGGTGCGCCAGGTGGCGACACCGGTGATGATCGCTTGCAGGCCGCGGGTGTAGCGGCGGTCGAAGTCGGTGAACAGCGCGGGGCCCGCGGCGGCGGCCAGTGGGACGTTCTCGTGGGCCATGCGTTCGGTGCGGTGGTCGATGTCGTAGCGCTCGTCGCGTTCGCCGGGGCGTGGGTAGACGGCTTGTTCCTCGATGACGTAGCCGATCGTGTAGGTGTACACGGTCCAGAAGACCTGCCCGGCGTCCTCGAGGCTGAACCCGGCGCCGGTGAGCAGGCGCAGGGCGGCGTCCTGGTGGCGGTAGACGCTGGTGTCGGTGAGGTGGGTGCCGGCGAACATCTTCGCGCCGTCGCGGTAGCGCAGCAGCATCTGCCGCATACCTTCGCCGAAGGTGAGCGCGAACTGCTCCCAGGCGGTGTCCTCGGGGATGGGCTGGGCGTGGTCGGCCAGCAGGGTGCTGGCCATCTCGTCGATGAGGTCCTGCTTGCTCTTGAAGTGCCAGTACAGCGCGGGCGGCTGGACGCCGAGTTCGGAGGCGATCTTGCGCAGGGTGAGCGCCTCCAGGCCGACCTGGTCGAGCACGCGCAGGCCGGTGCGGACGATCGCGGAGCGGTCAAGGGCCACGGGTTGACACCTTAACAGCATTAAGCTGTACTTAATGACGTTAAATTGAATGTCGTTAAGGAGTGGTGGCGGTGGCGGACGTACTGATCGCCGGGGCGGGCCCGACCGGGCTGACGCTGGCGGTGGACCTGGCCCGGCGCGGGGTGGCGTGCCGGATCGTGGACAAGGAACCGGTGTTCGCGACGGGGTCGCGTGGCCGGGGGATGCAGCCGCGCACCCTGGAGGTGTTCGACGACCTCGGCCTGCTCGACGCGGTGTTCGCGCACGGCTCGGCGTATCCCCCGATGCGCGCCTACCAGGGCAGTGAGGTCGTGTGGGAGGGCGTGATGAGCGAGCCGACCGACCCGACACCGGACGTGCCGTACCCCAACGGGTGGATGATCCCGCAGTGGCGCACGGCGGCGTTGCTGCGTGAACGGCTGGCAGGGTTCGGCGGGCAGGTCGAGCTGGGCACGGAATTGGTCGCGCTGGAGCAGGACGAGGACGGGGTGATCGCGACGCTGAGCCGCGACGGGCGGGCAGAGCGGGCACGGTTGGCGTACGTGGTGGGCGCGGACGGCGGCAAGGGAGCGGCGCGGCGGCTGCTGGGTGTGCCGTTCGAGGGCGTGACCCAGGAGGATTTCCGGGTGCTGGTCGCCGACGTGCGGGTGACGGGCCTGGACCGGGAGCACTGGCACTTGTGGCGGGAGCCGATGATCGGGCTGTGCCCGCTGGGTGGGACGGACTCGTTCCAGCTGACCATCGCCGATCCGGAACGCGAGCTGGCGACCCTGGCGGATCTGGCGGGGTATGTCGCGGAGCGGACCGGGCGGACGGATTTCCGGCTGGACGGCCTGACCTGGTTGACCGAGTGGCGGCCGAACACCCGGATGGCGACGCGGTTCCAGGTGGGCCGGGTGCTGCTGGCCGGGGACGCCGCGCACGTGCACCCGCCGACCGGTGGGCAGGGCCTCAACACGGGCGTGCAGGACGCCTACAACCTCGGCTGGAAGCTGGCGGCGGTGATGGGCGGGGCGCCGGGGTCGTTGCTGGCGACCTACGAGCAGGAGCGGCTGCCGGTCGCGGCGCACGTGCTGGGGCTGAGCACGCGGCTGTTCGAGCAGCGCACGATGACGCGGGGCCGCGAGGAGCGGCAGCTGGGTTTGTCCTACCGGGGCGGGCCGCTGGCGGTGGACGACCGGCCTGCGCCGGGGGTGTTGCGGGCCGGGGACCGGGCGCCGGACGGCCCGTGGGAGGGCAAGACGTTGTTCGACGTGTTCCGCGGCCCGCACTGGACCCTGCTGGAGTTCGCCGGACCGGCGGGGGCCTATGACGTCCGGCCGGGCACGTGGGTGCTGGTCCGGCCGGACGGCTACCTCGGTGTGGTGACGGAGAACCCGGCGACGGTGGACGCCTGCCTCGGTCACCTCGGGTGTGCCCGAGATGACGTCGTCACCGCGCGGGTCTGATCCTCTACTGGAGCTTGAGGGTTACTGGACCTTGAAGGCGGGGTTGAGGGTCGTCTGGGCGAGCTGGTCGACGCTCATCGGGCCCTCGTTCAGGCCGCCCTTGCCGGACGCGTCGTTGTTGGGCGCCTTGGACTGGGCGACGAACACGACGGTGCCGTCCTGGTAGCGGTAGGCCGCGACGTTGTCGATGCGGGGGTCCTGGGTTTTGCTGATCACGCCGACGGTCTTGCCCTGTATGTCGCGGGTCGAGCAGGTGCCGCTGACGCCCCAGAACGTCGGGGCCAGCGCACACACGTCCGGGTTGGTGTAGCCCTCGCCGCCGGGGGTGTGCACCTCGACGATCACCCGCCCGTGTCCGCCGTGCTGCATGGACTTCGGGGTGACCGCGACGGTGGCCATGTATTCCCAGGCCTGCTGGGCGTTGCCGGGGCCGTAGTTGTTGGCGAACTGGGCCTGGGCGCTGGTGACCTTGCGGCCTTCGCCGTCGGGGTAGGTGAGGTTGTCGGAGACGATCAGGGTCGCGGGTACGGCGGCTTTGAGGGTGGCCAGCAGCGCGTTGGCGCGGTCGGCGTGGGCGCCTTTGCCGGCGGTGCGGTCGGTCTGGCCGTCGGGGAAGGAGGTCTTGGTGCCGTCCGGGCCGAGGCCGGTGCTGGCGGCCGCGGCGTCGATCGGCAGCGATGCGCCGCTCGGGGTGAGCGCGAAGACGGTTCCGGCGGTGAGGGCGACCACGGCGGCGCCCGCGCCGGCACCGGCCCAGGTGGCGCGGCGGCGTTTGTGGGCGCGTTTGGCGGTGTCGAGGGCGGCGGTGGGGTTCATGGTGGGCGGCTGGCTGCTGACCGCCATCATCTCCCTCAGGCCGTCGCGCAGTTCCTGCTCGTTCATCCAGCTGTCCTCTTTCGATCAACGGTCGGGGTCATCTGGTCGGTGAGCAGGCCGCGCAGCGTCTGCAGCCCCCGCGCGGCCTGGCTTTTCACCGTCCCTGTGGAGCAGTTGAGGACGTGCGCGGTCTCGTCGACCGACATGTCCTCCCAGTAGCGCAGCACGAGGACCGCGCGCTGACCGGGTGGTACCTGCTTGAGCGCTTCCTGCAGGACCATCCGGTCCTCGGGCCCGTACCCGGTGATCGGGACGTCGGCGTGTTCGCTCGCGACGCTTTCCTTGCGGAACCAGCCGAGGCGTCGTTCGGACAGGAATGTCCGCACGAGTGTCTGGCGTGCGTAGGCGTCCATCGCCTCGCGCTTGGCGATCCGTTTCCACGCGAGGTACAGCTTGGTGAACGCCACCTGAACCAGGTCCTCGGCGCGGTGCCAGTCCCCGCACAGCAGGTATGCCGTACGGCGCATGGCATCCGACCGCGCCGCGAAGTAGTCCGCGAACGCGGTGTCCCGATCGGTCATCGATCCCCCGGGGTGTTCATGTCGTGTGCTGTCGTTACTGCAGTAGTCACGCTCGCGGGGACGCGGCGGGTTGCACGTCCGGGTGAGATCATCCGTCGCCGCGGTGGCGGGCGGCGACGAACGCGCTGGCGGCGGTGTGTTTCTCGGGCAGCTGGTAGGCGCAGAGGACGTCGAAGCCGTGGTTGTCCAGGTAGTACTCGAGTTCTTTGGGGTGCAGCAGCCGCAGGTGGGCCAGGTCGTGCACGAGGCCTTGGGCGCGGCGCCAGGTGCGGTGTTGTTCGAGCAGCTGCTGGGCGTGGTGGTGGCGGTATTCGGTGATGGCGTCGGCGCGCAGGTCGGGGATGTCGATGGTGAGGGTGCGGGGCAGCTCGCCGGTGCGCAGCGGGTCGATGACTTCGACGATGAGCACGGTGCCGGGCCGGCTGTGCGCGGCGCAGGTGGCCATGACGCGGTCGATGTCGCGGTTGGCGTGGATGTCGGCCAGTGCGTAGCCGAAGGTGGTGATGGCCTCGAAGGTGCGCTCGAGCCGGAGGGTGCGCATGTCGCCGAGCCGGAAGTCGATGCGGGGGCGGCGGTGGCGGGCGTAGTCGAGCATGGCCCGCTGGTGGTCGACGCCGACGACGTCGGGGATGAGGGTGGCGAGGTACTCCAGGTCGCGGCCGGTGCCGCAGCCGAGGTCGAGCAGGCTGGCGGGCTGGTGACCGAGCTGGTCGTGCAGGATGGTCTCGGCGAGGCGTGCCACGGCGTGGCCGGCGCCGTCGTAGGCCACTTCGTAGAGCTCGGGGTGGCGGTAGAGCAGGTTGCTGGCGCCGGTATCGGTCTGCCTGTCCATGCCCTTCGATGGTCCGCACCCGATCGATCGACATCCAGCCGGGGCCGGGAAGTTCACTCGGTCGTGAGCAACCTCGCAACTGTGCCCGATTTCGGGCACAGAAGTTGAGTTCGGGGGTGGGTGGTGCCAGGCTCGGACGCCATGACGCAGACGGAGCTGGTGCGGCACGTGGTCGCCACGACCGGGCTGGCTCCGGAGACGGCGGCGCGGCTGATCGCGGACGTGGTCGCGTACTTCGGCGAGACCGCGGAGCAGTTCGTCCGCCGCAGGCACGCGGAGCTGCGGCGGCGGCACTACGGCAACGCCGGCATCTGGCCGGTGATCGCGGCGGAGCTGGCCGAGCGGCGGGTCGCGGCCCCGGAGTTGTCCGAGCGTCAGCTGCGGCGGATCGTGTACGGCTGAAAGGGACTCTTATCCAATGTGCGGGATCGTCGGCTATGTGGGGCACCGTGACGCGGCGCCGATGCTGCTGGAAGGGCTGCAGCGCCTGGAGTACCGCGGGTACGACTCGGCGGGAGTGGCACTGGTGCACCGGGGCCGGTTGAAGACCCACAAGGCGGCGGTGCGGGTGCGTGAGCTCAAGGAGCAGGTCGGCAAGGCTCCGGGCGTGGTGGGTGTGGCGCACACGCGCTGGGCCACCCACGGTGAGGTGACCGACGTCAACGCCCACCCGCACACCGACACCTCGGGCCGGTTCGCGGTGGTGCACAACGGGATCGTGGAGAACTCCGACGAGCTGCGGGCGAAGTTGTCGGCGCAGGGCGTGACGCTGGTGTCGGAGACCGACACCGAGGCGCTGGCGCACATGATCGCCGCGTCCGCCGAGCAGCACGAGACCCTCGAGGATGCGGTGCGGGCGGCGCTGCGCGGCGTGGAGGGCACCTACGGCCTGGTGGTGCTGGACGCGCGGCGCCCGGCCGAGCTGGTGGTGGCCCGCAACGGCAGCCCGATCGTGCTGGGGGTGGGTGAGGGCGAGATGTTCATCGCCTCGGACGTGGCCGCGCTGGTGCGCCACACCCAGCGGGTGGTGTACCTGGAGGACGGTGAGATCGCGACCGTGCGCGCCGGGGATTTCGAGACCTCCGGCCGCGCGGAGACGGTGGACCTGGCCGACGAGGACTACCAGCTGGGTGAGTTCCCGGACTTCATGCGCAAGGAGATGGCCGAGCAGCCCGAGGCGGTGCGCCGCGCGCTGCGGGGACGGCTGGACTCGCGGTTCGCCACGGCGCACCTGGGTGGTCTGCGGCTGGACCCGCGGGATCTGCGCGCGGTGCGCCGGGTGAAGTTCCTGGGCTGTGGCACGGCGTACTACGCGGGGCAGATCGGCGCGAACCTGGTGGAGGAGCTGGCGCGGATCCCGGCGGACGCCGAACCGGCCTCGGAGTTCCGCTACCGCAACCCGGTGGTGGATCCGGACACCTTGTACGTGGCGATCTCGCAGTCGGGCGAGACGCTGGACACCCTCGCGGCGGTGCAGGAGCTCAAACGCAAGGGCGGCAAGGTGATCGGCGCGGTGAACGTGGTCGGGTCGGCGGTGGCGCGGGAGTGCGGCAGTGGCGTGTTCCTGCACGCGGGCCCGGAGGTGTCGGTGGCGTCGACGAAGGCGTTCACCAACATGGCGGTGTCGTTCGCGATGCTGGCGCTGTGGCTGGGCCGGGTGCGGGACCTGTCGGCGGCGCACGGCACGCGGCTGGTGTCGGCGTTGCAGCAGCTGCCGGACCAGATCGCCTCGATACTGGAGACCGACTACGAGGTGGCGGCGGTGGCGCGCAAGTACGCGCACGCCAGTCACATGTTCTTCATCGGCCGGGTGCGGGGCTGGCCGGTGGCGCGGGAGGGCGCGCAGAAGCTCAAGGAGATCTCCTACGTGCACGCCGAGGCCTATCAGGCCGCGGAGCTCAAGCACGGGCCGCTGGCGCTGATCGACGCGCAGATGCCGAGTGTGGTCGTGGTGCCGCGCGATGAGTTGCTGGCCAAGAACATCGGCACGATCGAGCAGATCAAGGCGCGTGGCGGGCCGGTGATCGCGGTGACGAACGCGGATCTGCCGGACGGGCTGGCGGACGCGGTGCTGCGGGTGCCGCGCAACGAGCCGGAGCTGGACCCGGTGCTGCTGACGATCCCGCTGCAGATGCTGGCCTACCACGTGGCCTCGGCGCTGGGCCGGGACATCGACAAGCCGCGCAACCTGGCCAAGAGCGTCACGGTGGAGTGAGGGGCGGGTCCGTTTCGTTCAAGACCGCCGGTGAGCGGTGCTCGTAGGGTTGGGCCCATGACTGTTCGATTGAACGCGCTGTCGATCGTCGCCGCGGACATGGGCCGTTCCCTGGCGTTCTACCGGTGTCTCGGCCTGGACATCCCGGCCTCGGCGGACACCGAGCCGCACGTGGAGGTGACGTTGCCGGGCGGGATGCGGCTGTTGTGGGACACCGAGGACGTGGTGCGGTCGTTCCAGCCGGACTGGGTGCGGCGCGGCAGTGACGGCATGTCGCTGGCGTTCGAGGCCGGCAGCCCGGCGGAGGTGGACAAGGTGTACGCGCAGCTGGTCGAGGCGGGCCATCACGGCGAGCTGGCGCCGTGGGACGCGTTCTGGGGACAGCGGTACGCGGTGGTGCTGGATCCGGACGGCAACGGCGTGGACCTGTTCGCGGCGCTGTAGGGCCGTCCACGTGGGCAGGTCTAGGGCTGTTGCTGGGTGGGCGGCGCGGTCGCCGCGGCGCGCTGGGCGGCGCCCTCGGCTTTGCCCTTGCGCCAGGACGCGGCGGTGTCCTTCGGGTCGATGAGCAGGGTCAGGGGGAACCCGAGGAGCAGCACGAGCACGGGCAGGGTGAGTACCCACATCAGGATGATGTTCCAGCCCCACGCGTCGGCCAGGGCGGGTGCGATGAGGAAGTCGGTGGCGAGCAGCAGGATCAGCGCGGCCACGAAGTACACGGTGTTGGCGTGGTCGACCGCTCCGGGCCCGGTGGGGGCGCCGCGCTTGAGGCGGTAGGTCAGGGTGATCGCCGCGACCAGGGCCCACGGGCCGCTGGGGTAGCCCAGTTCGATGCCGATCATGAGCGCCCAGATCGGGCCGAGCACGCAGGTGATGGCCACGAGGCCGAGCACGCCCGCCTTCTCGCCCGCGAGCACCGTCACCGTTCCCACGCTGAGGATGACGAACAGGCTGATCGGGATGGCGAAGGTGATCGGCCGCGCGCCCCACAGCCCGAAGGCCTGGAAGGTCAGCCACGTCCCGGCGACGATCAGGACGAACAGGCTGAGGTTCACCTTCAGCGTCTCGCCGCCGTCGCGGCCGGTGATCCAGACGCCGAACGCGACCACGAACGCGGCGACGATGAACGCCAGCGCGATGGACAGCCCGCCGGGCACGCCGAGTTCGGCGAACAGGACGAACAGCGGCATCACCACCAGCATGCACGCGAAATACCAGATGGTCCGGCTGAGAAACACGTTTCCTCCCCCAGGGGCTGTTACTGCGTTCGGAGTAGTGATAGCAGTTTCCAGCCGCTGGAGGGTGAGCGGATTCACCTGATCGTGATCACGGCGGCGCGGCTCCGGCGATGGAGTCCGGGTTCGGGATGGACCAGTGGCTGCGCGGCGGGGACGGTGAGCTGGCCGAGCCGTGCGGGCTGCTCGGGGTGGGTGTGGCCGGTGAGTTCCTGCGCTAGCTGCGCCGGTACGACACGGGGCCCGCTGGGTGCGGTTCGCGGGCGGTCGGTGGCGGTGTCGGCGCAACGCTGGACGCAGCTGCCGCGAGCCGAGCAGGACACGCTGACCACGGTGTTGTCGCGGTGGGAGGCGCGGATGCGCGCGCTGGAGCCGCTGTATGCCAAGCGGGCGGATCCGGCGGTGGTGCAGCGCGTGTCGTGGACGCTGCGGGGCGTGCGGCACATGGATCACATGTTCCGGGGCGTTGAACGGGCTGTTCACCGGCACGGGCCTGCCCGCGGACAACTCGGTGCGGGTCCGGTACATGGCCGACTCGCCGCGGTGGTGTCCATCCCGTCCGTGACGCAGGACGCCACGATCCCGTTCTGAGCGCCGGCCGATGCGGGGACGGGGTCAGGGGCGGGTGATGGCGTCCAGCAGCGCGGGGCCGTCGAGCAGGACGCGGTCGTTGTGATCGGCGCCGGGGATCTCGACCAGCCGGGCGCGCCCGGCGCGGGCGACCTCGCGGCTCTGCTCGGGCGGGATGACGGAGTCGGCGGTGCCGAGCACGACGGTGACCGGCGCGGTGACGCGCGGGAGGGTCTCGGCGAGGGGGAACCGGTCGCGCAGCAGCAGCCGGACGGGCAGGAACGGGTAGTGCTCGTGGCCCGCGGCGGCGAGGTCGGTGAACGGTGAGCGCAGGATGAGCGCGGCGGGCGGGTGTTCGGCGGCGAGGTCGGTCACGACGGCGCTGCCGAGGCTTTCGCCGTAGTAGATCAGCTGCGCGGGTGGGACGCCGAGGTCGTCGGTGAGGAACCGGTGGGCGGCACGGATGTCGAGGGCGAGGCCGTCCTCGCTGGGGCTGCCGGGGTTGCCGCCGTAGCCGCGGTAGTCGACCAGCAGCACGGCCATGCCGCGGGCGGCGAGCGCGGCCGCCAGGGGAGCGCGGTCGGCGCGGTTGCCGGCGTTGCCGGGGGCGACGAGCACGACGGCGTACGGGCCGGGCTGGGCGGGTGGGACGAGCCACGCGCCGAGTTCGAGGCCGTCGCTGGTGCGCAGCCGCACGTCGGCCGCGCCGGGCAGCACGTCGCCCGCGGGCGTGACGGGGTCGCTGTCGGGCAGGTAGATCAGTGACCGTTGCACCAGCCAGACCAGCCAGAGCAGCACCACGATCACGGCGGCGGTCGCGATGAGCACACGGACCAGCCTGGCACGCGTCATCGTGCTGTCGTGTCAGGCACGGATGACCTGCACGCCCGCGTCGGTGAACTCGGCGACCACGCCGGTGTCCGCGCCGGAGTCGGTGATGAGCACGTCGACCTGGCGGATCTCGCAGATGCGGGCGAAGGCGTGCCTGCCGAGTTTGGAGGAGTCGGCGACGACCACGACCTGGCGGGCGCGGGCGACCATGAGCTGGTTGATGCTGGCCTCGCCTTCGTTGTACGCGGTGGCCCCGGCGGTGGCGCTGATGGCGTCGACGCCGAGGAACAGGTGATCGAGGGTGAGCTGTTCGAGCACGAGGGTGCCCAGCGGGCCGGTCAGCTCGTAGGACTGGGGCCGCACGACGCCGCCGGTGACGACGATCTTGACGTGCTGGCGGACGGTGAGCTCGTTGGCGATGTTGAGCGCGTTGGTCACGACGGTCAGCGCCGCGTCGCCGCCGGCGGCGTGCAGGTCCGCGCGGGTGGCCAGGGAGCGGGCGACTTCCGTGGTGGTGGTGCCGCCGTTGAGCCCGACGACACGGCCGGGGCGGATCAGCGCGGACGCCGCGCGGGCGATGCGGTCCTTCTCGGTGGCGTGCCGCGCGGTCTTGTAGCGCAGCGGCAGGTCGTAGGAGACGTTGTTGGCGGTGGCACCGCCGCGGGTGCGGGTGACCATCTGCTGTTGTGCCAGGCGGTCGAGGTCGCGGCGGATGGTCGCGGTGGACACGTCCAGTTCCTGCGCGGCGGTGTCGACTTCCAGGCGCCCGTCCCGCGCGATGATCTCCAGCAGGGCGTTCCATCGCTCGTGCGACGCCATCGTTCCTCCACTTTCTGGACCCGAATCGGTGCAGATCGTCACAGTAAACAGCGCCGAACGCCAACAACCACGCCCAGTGTTGCGTGAAACTGCATGCTCTGACCTAGTATGAAGCAGAAACGCTCATTGTTGGTCATCGCTACGGGTATCGAGGTCTCATGAGTCACGCGTCGGAGGAGATCGCCAGCCAGCCCGCGTGCTGGCGCACGGCCATCGAGGTGGCCGCGAGCCGCCCGGCCGGGTTGCCGCAACCGGGCGAGCGGGTGGCCGTGATCGGGTGCGGCACATCGTGGTTCGTCGCGCAGGCGTACGCCGCGCTGCGGGAAAACGCAGGCCAGGGCGAGACCGACGCGTTCGCAGCGTCCGAGTTCCCGGTCACCCGCCGCTACGACCGGGTGGTCGCGATCTCCCGCTCCGGCACCACCACCGAGATCCTGCGCGCCCTGTCGCAGATCGGCCGCGTGTCGAAGACCACGGCCATCACCGCCGTCACCGGCAGCCCGCTGCGCGATCTGGCCGACGACGTGATCACGCTCGAGTTCGCCGATGAGCAGTCAGTTGTCCAAACCCGGTTTCCGACGACATTGCTCACGCTGCTTCGCGCACACCTCGGCGAGGACGTGTCCGCGCTGCCCGCGCACGCCGAGCGCGCGCTGACCGTGCCGCTGCCCGAGGACACCGACGGGTTCCGCCAGTTCACGTTCCTCGGCTCCGGCTGGACGCTCGGCCTGGCCAACGAGGCCGCGCTGAAGGTCCGCGAGGCCGCGCAGGCGTGGGCCGAGTCCTACTCCGGCATGGAGTACCGGCACGGCCCGATCGCCATCGCCGACATCGCCTCCCTGGTGTGGGTGTTCGGCGACGCCCCGCACGGCCTGCTCGACGAGGTCCGCGCCACCGGCGCACACGTCGAAGTGTCCCTGCTCGACCCCTTGGCCGAACTGGTGCGCGCGCACCGGCTGGCGCTGGACCTGGCCGGGCGGCGCGGCCTGGACGTCGACACGCCACGCAACCTGACCCGCTCCGTGATCCTGACGTGAGCGTCGTCGCGCTGGACGTCGGCGGCACGCTGATGAAGGGCGCGGTCGTCGACCGCGACGGGTCCACCCGCGCGGCCGAGCAACGCCCCACCCCGCGCCAGCCCGCCACCGTCGAGGCCATCCTGGCGTTCGCCGCCGACCTGGCCACCGCCGCGGGCACCCCGGCCGCCGTCGGCCTGGCGGTACCGGGCATCGTCGACGACACCAGCGGCGTCGCGCGCTACTCCACCAACCTCGGCTGGCGTGACCTGCCGCTGCGTGACATCGCCACCGACCGGCTCGGCCTGCCGGTCGCGGTGACCCACGACGTGCGCGCGGGCGCGATCGCCGAGCACGAGTTCGGCGCGGCCCGCGGCGTCGACGACTTCCTGTTCCTGCCGATCGGCACCGGCATCGCGGGCACCGTGTTCACCGGCGGGCGGCCCTACCGCGGCGCCGACGGCATGGCCGGCGAGATCGGCCACGCACCCGTCCCCGTCGGTGACGAACTCTGCGCCTGCGGCCAGCGCGGCTGCCTGGAGACCTACGCCTCGGCGGCGGCGATCGCCCGCCGCTACGGCGACCCCGCGCTCACCGCCGCCGACGTCGTCGCCCGCGCCGCCACCGACCCCCGCGCCCAGCAGGTGCTCACCGACGCGCTCACCGCGCTGGGCTACGCCCTCACCACGTACACGATGCTGCTGGACCCGACCGTGATCGTGCTCGGCGGAGGCCTGGCCGAAGCGGGCGACACCGTCCTGGGCCCACTGCGCACCCACCTGGCCGACCGGCTGACCTGGCGGGCGGCGCCGCGTCTCGTGCACGCCCAGCTCGGCGCCACCGCCGGCCGGCTCGGCGCCGCGATCTGCGCGTGGAGCCTGCTGTGACCCGCCCCGCCGAAATCCTCACCGTGACCCTCAACGCCGCACTGGACGTCACCTACCAGATCAGCACCCTCAGCCCCGGCGACACGCACCGCGTCCACCACGTGCACACCCGGCCCGGCGGCAAAGGCGTCAACGTCGCCGACGTGCTCACCCAACTCGGCCACCCGGTCACCGCCACCGGGTTCGCCGGGCCGGAACTGACCACCCGGCTGCCCGGATTCGTCCCGATCACCGGCCAGAGCCGCCGCACCGTCACCATCGTCGAACAGACCGGCACCGGCGCGACCCTGTTCACCGAACCCGGACCGGTGATCAGCCCAGGGGAGTGGCAGGCACTGCTGGACCGGTTCGACCAGCTCGCCGCACACGCACGCGTCGTCGTGCTGTCCGGCAGCCTCCCGCCCGGCCTGCCCGCCGACACCTACGCCCAGCTGATCACCCGCAGCCCCGCGCCGGTCATCCTGGACACCGACGGCGACCCGCTGCGCCACGGCCTGACCGCCCGGCCCGCGCTGATCAAACCCAACCTCGACGAACTGACCCGGCTGCTCGGCCGCGAACCCGACCTGCCGGCCGACTGCCACACCCTGGGCGTGCCGGTCGCCGCCACCCTCGGCGCCGGCGGCGCCCTGCTGGCCACCCCCGACGGGACCTGGCGCGCCCGCCCACCCGGCCCCGTCCCGGGCAACCCGACCGGCGCCGGCGACGCGTTCACCGCCGCCCTGGCCCGCGGCCTGGCCTGCCACCAGCCGTGGCCCACCGTGCTGGCCGACGCGGTCGCCCTGTCCGCGGCCGCCGTGCGCAGCCCCGCCGCCGGCTCGTTCGACCCGGCGGCCTACCAGGAATTCACCACCGCGGTGACTGTGGAGGAGAGCTGATGCTGGTACCGACGACCGCGATCGTCGAAGAGGCGATCCGCACCGGGACAGGTGTCGGCGCGTTCAACGTGATCACCCTCGAACACGCCGAGGGCATCGTCACCGGCGCCGAAACCGCGGGCAAACCCGTCCTGCTGCAGATCAGCCAGAACTGCGTGCGCTTCCACGGCGGCCACCTGCTGCCCATCGCCCGCGCCGCCGCCGCGGTCGCCGCCGAGTCCTCCGTGCCGGTCGCACTGCACCTGGACCACATCGACGACGAACTGCTCCTGCGCCAAGCCGCCGACGCCGGCTTCGCCAGCGTCATGGTCGACGCCTCCACCCTCCCGTACCGCGAGAACGTCGAAGCCACCCGGCACGCCACCGACTGGGCCCACCGCGCCGGACTGTGGGTGGAAGCCGAACTCGGCGAAGTCGGCGGCAAAGACGGTGCACACGCCCCCGGCGTGCGCACCGACCCCCACGACGCCGCGAAGTTCGTCGCCGACACCGGCGTCGACGCGCTCGCCGTGGCCGTCGGCAGCTCCCACGCCATGACCACCCGCACCGCCACCCTGGACCTGGACCTGATCACCCGGCTGCGAGACACCGTCCCCGTCCCACTGGTGCTGCACGGCTCCTCCGGCGTGCCCGACGCGGACCTGCGCGCCGCCGTCCGCCACGGCATGGTGAAGATCAACATCGGGACGGCGTTGAACGTCGCCTTCACCGACACCGTCCGCACCGCCGACCTGCGCTCCGCCGACCCCCGCAAATACCTCGCCCCCGCCCGCGACGCCATCGCCCACACCGTGGCTCACCTGCTCGGCGTGCTCGCCGGCGACTGAAACCCCGGCCGCTCGGGCCGCTCGACCGCCCGGCGCCGCCGCGACGGCCACCACGTCCGCTCACCCAGCAACGCCAGCAACGCGGGCAGGATCAGGATCCGGACCACCGCCGCGTCCAGCAACACGGCGAACGCCAGCCCGAACCCGATCTGCTTCATCTCCAACTGGTCGATGAACACGAAACTGGCGAACACCGACACCATCACCACCGCCGCACTGCTGACCATGTTCGCCGACCCGCTGATCCCGTCGACCACCGCCTCCCGCGTGCCCAGACCGCGGTCGCGGGCCTCCTTGATCCGGCTGAGCACGAACACCTGGTAGTCCATGGACAACCCGAACAGGATCACGAAGAAGATCAACGGCAGGTGCGCGCCGACGAACCCGGCCGAGGTGAACCCCAGCACCCCCTCGGCCCACGTGTTCTGGAACACCGCCACGATCACCCCGAACGCCGCACCAGCCGACAGGATGTTCAACCCGGTGCCCACCACCGCCAGCACCACCGACCGAAACGCCACCAGAATCGTCAGGAACGTCAACAGCAACACGAAACCGAGCACCCACGGCAACTGCGCGGACTGGTTGCCGACGTAATCGACGTTCCGCGCCACCCCACCCGACACCGCGACCTCCGCACCGGGCACCCGCCCGACCGTGTCCGCCACCAGCCCCGACCGCAACCGCTGCAGCGACGCCGCACCCTCCTGCGAGCTGGCCGCCGCGGCAATCGGCAGCTCCAGCGTGCTCACCGTGCCGTCCGCCGACACCCGAGGCCGCGCCGGACCGGCCAACTCCGCACCCACCCGGCCCGCCAGCGACACCAACGCGTCCGACACCGCACCGGCCTGCGCCGGCGACGCACGGACCACCACCAGATGCGAGACACCCTCCGCCGGGAACCGCGCCACCAACCGGTCATAAGCCTGCATCTCCGGAATCGCACGGGAAAACGTCTCGTTGCCCTCCACCTTCAACCGCAACCCCGCAGCCGGCAACGCCATCACCACCAACGCCGTCACCCCGACCAGCAACGTCACCGCAGGCCGCCGCAACACCGCCCGCACCATCCGCGGCCACACCTGACCCCCACCCGACCGGCCCCACCGCCGCGCCACCCGCCCCGGATCCGCCCGCCGCCCGAACACCACCAGCAACGCCGGCAACACCGTCAACGAACTGGCCACCGACACCAGCACCACGATGATCGACCCCGTCGCGATCGACGAGAACACGATGTCCCCAGTCAGATACAACCCCGCCACCGCGACCAGCACCGCCAAACCCGACACCACCACCGTGCGCCCCGCCGTCGCCGCCGCCAGCTCGATCGCGGCCCGATGCGTCAACTCACCCCGCGACCGCGCCCGCTCCTCCCGGGCACGCTTGAGATAGAACAACGAATAATCCACACCCACAGCCAGCCCGATCATCAGGATCACGTTGGCCACCGCACCACCCGCGTCCGGGAACACGTGCGACGCCAACGTGTACAACCCCATCGACGCCCCGACCGACGACAACGCCAGCAACAGCGGAACCCCCGCCGCCACGATCGACCCGAACACCACGAACAGGATCAGCAACGTCACCGGCAGCGTGATCATCTCCGCCCGCAACAACCCGTCACTGAGCTGCTTGTTCACCCCCAACGAGTTCGACGCGCTGCCCGTCTGCTCGATCCGCAGGCCCGGCCGCGCCGCCGCCACCGCCCTCACCTCAGCCGCGACCGCCCCGACATCGACCTTCGCCTGCTTGATGTCCCCGGACAAGGTGATCGCGACCAGCAACGTGCCACCATCCGCCGAACGCTGCGCCGACGCCACCTCAGCCACCCCAGGCAGAGCGCGCACCCGGCCCGTGACCTCCCGCGCCGCCGCCACCGCCTCGGGCTGATCCGCCGGGCTGATCAGGACACGTTCCCGAGGCGACGGCAACATCCCCGCGTCCATCGCCAACGCCTCGGCCCGCCCAGCCTCCCCGACGAGGAAATCCCGATTGTCCGGCGCCTTGCCACCCACCACCGCACTCACACCCAGGCACACCGCCACAAACACCACCCACCCGACGATCGCCCGCCAAGGATGGCGCGCACTCCACCTGGCAGCCCGCACAGTCAACGGTGGTGACGTCATGGTCCCGCTCCTCGTGATCAACAACGTGTGACACCGAGTTTTTCGCGTCACACCAGCCAGATCACTGGTACGAGCAGGGCAGTTGACCGTAGGGACAGCCCTACCCGGCAGGCACCGGGATCCGCCGCACCACCAGCACCGCACCCACCCCACACAACCCGATCAACACCAGGAAACCCGCGTCGAAACTACCGGTGGCGTCCTTGAGCACCCCCAACGTCCACAGAACCGCACGCCAGCACATTCACACCCAGCAACCCCACCAGGAACAACACCCGCGGATCCGCCCGATCGGCCAACACACCCACCGGGATCTGCATCACCGCGTACGTCAACGTCGACGCCGCCGCCACCGTCCCGCCCTGCGCGAAACTCAACCCCAGATCCTGCCGCATCAACGGCAGGCACAACGCGATACCACCGGTCACCTGCGCCTGCGAACTCTGACACACCACGATCAACGCGACCGTGAACCCCCGGCGGACGATCACCACGCCAGCGTGCCCCGTCGACCCCGCCCACGAGAAGCAGCCTCGGCCCCACCGATGAGTTTCCCCCGCCCCACCCGTCACGGGACACATGCTCATCATCGCCGGACACGTCACCATCGACCCCACCCAGCGCGACACCTACATCGCCGCACACCACGACCTCATCCGCCGCGCCCGCCACGCACCCGGCTGCCTCGACGGCGCCATCACCCCCGACCCGAACGACCCCACCCGCATCTACGTATACGAACGCTGGGAAACCCGCGACCAACTCACCACCTGGCGCGACACCTGCGACGCACCCCACACCGGCATCCCCATCGACGCCACCCACGTCCGCGAATACACCATCGCCGCCGAACGCCCCGTGTTCTGACCCCGCTACCTGCCCGCCGCGGTGCCCGGACCGTCCGCACCACCATCCTCGGCACCACGATCCTCGGCACCGCCCCGGGCAGGGTCACTGCCGAACAACGCCGTGATCAACAACAACACCGCGCCACAGAACAACGCGATATCCGCGACATTCCCCACGAACCAGCCGTTGTAGTCGATGAAGTCCACCACATGCCCCCGCGCGAACCCCGGCGCACGGAACAACCGATCCAACAGATGCGTGACCGCCCCACCCAACAACAACGACAACGCCACCGCCTGCACCACCGACGCCGGCTTGAGCGCGAACCGCACCAACACCACCACCGCGACCGCCGTGATGATCGTGAACACCCACGTCGACCCCGCACCGATCGAGAACGCCGCACCCGAGTTGTACAACAACCGCAACCGCAGGAACTCACCCAGCACCGGCACCGGCGCACGACCAGCCAACGCCGACTCGGCCCAGAACTTCGACCCCTGATCCAGCGCCACCACCAACACGGCAACGGCGAACACCACCGGCACACGCGCGGCAAACGAACGGGAAGCTGACGTATCCATCACCACCACCCTATGCGCCCCCACCACCACACCCGACACGGGGGAGCACCACCC
Source organism: Kibdelosporangium phytohabitans (assembly GCF_001302585.1). Lineage (GTDB taxonomy): Bacteria > Actinomycetota > Actinomycetes > Mycobacteriales > Pseudonocardiaceae > Kibdelosporangium > Kibdelosporangium phytohabitans. Next base: position 6,102,980 of record NZ_CP012752.1, read on the forward strand.
CCGGCAAACAATTCGACCACCCCACAACCCCGGGATATAAACACCCGCGTGCTCCGCAAGTACCCCCGAACCCACCACCTGGAATCGTCCCGGCTGCAACCAGGCTGAGCACACAATAGGGGAGCGGACCTGCCCGGACAGGCCCGACAACACCGCCAGCACCTCGTGGTGATCGCGGGCTACGAGTCCGGGCTCGTCGTCCCCGGCTCCAGCCCCGACAACGCCCGATAGGTGCGGTTGCCCGCCGCAGCCGCACGACGTTCGCGCCCGGTGGCCTCGATGTAGTTCTGACTCGTGTTCAGGTTCGCGTGCCCCAGCAGCGCCATGATCTCCGCCGCGTTCGCGCCGTCCTCGGCCAGGCGCGTCGCGAACGTGTGCCGCAAGGCGTGCAGGTTCGCACCGGTCGGCACCTGGTCCCGGATCCCGGCCCACTGGTAGCTGGTCTTCACCAGGTAGTCCAACGCGCCCCGGCCGATCGGCTTGCCCTGGTAGTCCAGCAGCAGAGCCGAAACCGGCCCGAACCGCTGATGCGGGAACCGCACCTCGCACGAGGCCAGGTACGCGCCGATCACCCGCTCCAGCGGAGCCTCGATCGGGATGGACCGCTCCCTGTTTGCCTTGCCCTGCACGTGAAGACGCTGCTCACCGGGCCTGCCGACGATCGAACACCGTTGCAGCGCCCGCACTTCCGCCGACCGCAACCCGGCGACCAGGCCGAGCGCGATCACCAGGACGTCCCGCTCCGGCCACGGATCACGTGCCTTGCGCGCCCCGGCGGCCGCGGCGGCGATGAGCCGTTCCGGGGTGTCCTCGCCGCGCAGGGGCTTGGGCGAGGGGAGCGGCGCCTTCGGCCGGACGACCGCGCCCATGGGGTTGCCGTCGAGCATTCCGTCCGCGACGCAGAAGTTGAGGAACTGGTTCCAGGTCGACCACGCGCGGGCGACGGAGCTCTTGGCGTGCCCGTCGGCGAAATCACCGAACGCTGTTCGCAGGGCCTGGACGGTGAGGTCCTGGATGGTCAGGTGCTCGACGGGTCTGCCGGTGGTGCCGGCCAGCAGGGTAGTGATGCCGGAGAGGTCACGGCGGTAGGCGGCGGTGGTGTGCGGGGAGTCCTTGCGGGGTTTGCGGGCGAGGAAGAACGCGTCCTGGGCGTCGAGCAACAGCAGCACGTGATCTTGATACCGGTAACCACCGACAATCCGCATTTCACCCCCCGTTGAATTCATGCATAACAGTCATTATGCATGAAACCGGACAGAGCCTCGATCGGGAGGGTGGTGACATCACCTGGAAACGTCACGGTGACGTTTACAGGTTGACGGACAGTCACAGCCGAGCCAGGGCGGGCGTTCGCCCAAGGCCCGCCGACGTTCGCCGGGGCGTAACCAGCTGACGGTTGCCACACGACGTTGACGCGTCGAGCTGTGCCGTCCGCCAACGGGAATCCCGTCAGCCAGCGAGCTCAAGCCTGGCGCGTCTCAGTCAGCCAACACGGAGACGCCCAGACAACGCGTCGTGATGGATCGGCGGTGAAAATCGGCGCTGGCAGCTTCTCTCAGCGATCTTCACCAGGTCGTCATAAGTTCGATAATCTACATTATGTCAAGTAATGGACATCGGGCCGCTCTCCCTCCGAGTGGAGATCATCACTGCGGCGCCTGGACCGAAGGTGGCTCGTCACGGCGCCGTGAACGCATCACGCGTGCGTGGGGTTCGAGCATCTGACGGGCTCGGACCGACTGCGTGAGATGACCGGCGGGCCCTTCAGCGTCCTCTGGACCCAGTTGCCGTTCCCGGTGACCAACTCGTGCAGATGACGAGTCCTGCTCCCCTGCCTCCAACCGGACAGTTCGGACAACCCGGCTCGGAGGCAGGCGCCGGCACGACTTTCCTGGCTGCGTGCCGGATGGCGGCGGTGGTCAGGTTTCGTCGTCCAGTTGTTCGGTGGCGAGGTCGAGTGAGGCCTTTTGCAGGATGGCGGGGATGTCGGCGTCGGGACAGTCCCGCTCGTAGGCGGCGGCGACTTCGACGAAGGCTTTGACGCATCCGTTGACCATCTGCTGGGCACGTCGGCTGAGTTCTTCGGCGACTTCCTGGGCGACCTGGCGTACGACGGTGTCGCACTCGTTGGGGACGTTGCTGATGTCGATGTGGAGGTCGAGTACTCCTTGGCGCAGTACGGTGAGGGCTTCTTTGATGTCGGCGGTGGTGCTCCCCCGGGTGGCTCCGTGTGCGACGGTCAGGATGCCGACTCCGGCTTGCATCACTTCGGTCCTGCTGATCACGGGGACAGCATCGCATGTGTTGGCGGTGACGACCTGTCGTCTGGTGGGGTGGGGTGTCGTCTCGTGTGGGTGATGGACCTGGCCGCAATGATTACTCCGTGGTAACTTACTGTCGGTAACCTTGTGGAGGGCTGCGCTATGACCTCGGTGCGCCGGATCGATTCCTTCCGTCATGACGGGCTCACGTTCGATGTCCGGGACACGGGTCCGCCGGATGGCGTTGTTGTCGTGTTGCTGCACGGGTTCCCGCAGACCGGGTCGTCGTGGGCGGCGACGGCTGCCGTGCTCAACCAGCGGGGGTTCCGCACGATCGTGCCCGATCAGCGGGGCTACTCCCCTGGCGCGCGTCCTCGGGGCCGGTTCGCGTACCGGATGAGTCGCCTGGTGGCCGACGTGGCGGCGTTGGTGCACGAGATCGGCGCGGGGCCGGTGCATCTGGTGGGACACGATTGGGGCGCGGCGGTCGCGTGGTCGGTGGCGGCGCGGCGGCCTGAGTTGGTGCGGTCGTTGACGTCGGTGTCGGTGCCGCACAATCTGGCGTTTTTGCGGGCGATGGTGTCGGGTGATCAGTTGCTGCGGTCGTATTACATGGCGTTGTTCCAGGTGCCGTGGGTGCCTGAGTTGTTCGTGCGGGCGTTTCCGGGGCTGCTGGCGCGGTCGTTGGCGCGGACGGGTATGACCGTGGCGCAGGTGGGTCGGGTGCAGTCGGAGATCGTGCGTGGTGGGGCGTTGACGGGTGCGTTGAACTGGTATCGGGCGATGGCGTTGCAGGATCCGAGGTTGCTGCGTGCGCGGGTGACGGTGCCGACGACGCATGTGTGGAGTGATGGGGATCCGACGTTGTCGCGGCGGAGTGCTGAGTTGGCTGGTGAGTATGTGCGTGGGAGGTATCGGCTGGAGGTGTTGAGCGGGGTGAGTCATTGGGTGCCGGAGGAGGTGCCGTCGGTGTTGGCGGACATCATCCAGCGGTCGGCGGACGCGGGGTTCTCGCGGGCGGGTTAGTGGTTGGCAGACTTGGGGTGTGCGTGCGGATCGGCTTGTCGCTCTTGTGTTGTTGATGCAGTCGCGTGGGTTGGTGACGGCGGCGGAGGTGGCTGCGGAGTTGGAGGTCTCGGTGGCGACGGCGCGGCGGGATTTGGAGGCGTTGTCGTCGGCGGGGGTTCCGGTGTATCCGCAGTCGGGGCGTGGTGGTGGGTGGCGGTTGGTGGGTGGTGCGCGGACGGATTTGAGTGGGTTGACGGCGGCTGAGGCGCGGGCGTTGTTCTTGCTGGTGGGTCCGGCCGCGGCGGTCGCTCCGGAGGTGAAGGCGGCGTTGCGGAAGTTGGTGCGGGCGTTGCCGGACACGTTCCGGGCGGACGCGGAGGCGGCGGCGAGTGCGGTGGTGGTGGATTCGAGTGGGTGGGGTGAGCGGGAGCGGGTCCGGTCGGGGGTGGTGGAGGTGTTGCAGGCGGCGGTGGTGCGGCGGGTGCTGGTGCGGTTCGGGTATGCGAGTCGTGGGCGTGAGGTGGTGGAGCGTGTGGTGGATCCGTGGGGGTTGGTGGACAAGGACGACGTTTGGTATTTGGTGGCGGGGACGGAGGGTGGTCGCCGGACGTTCCGGGTTGATCGGATGGTGGGTGTGGTGGTGACGGACTCCCCTGCCGCGGGTCGTCCGGCTGGTTTTGATTTGTCGGTGGTGTGGGATGAGGTGGTTGAGGAGGTGGAGCGGCGGCGGGGTGTGGTGTCGGCGGTGGTGGTGGCGCAGGCGCGGCATGTGCGGGTGTTGCGGGATCAGTTCGGGCGGCAGTGTGAGGTGGTGGGTGAGGTGGGTGATGGTCGTGTGCGGGTTCGGGTGGCGGCGTCGGCGCCGTTGATGATCGCGCAGGTGTTGGCGGGGTGGGGTGCGTTGGTGGAGGTTGAGGAGTCGGATGTGGTGCGGGCTGAGTTGGCGCGGTTGGGGTCGGAGTTGGTGGCGCGGTACGCGGGGTGAGGTGTGGGCTGTCGTGGCGGTGTCGGTGCTTCACCGATCAGAAATGCTTCGCCGTGTCGTCAGTTCTGGTAGTCCCTTGCACCGGTGGAAGGATTGATGACCATGGTCGACGCTGGGTCGCTGGGTGCCGATGAGGCGACGTTCGTCGCGGTGGTTCGTTCGGGCGATCCGGCGCGGTTCGCGCTTTTGACCGAGCGCCATCGGCGTGAGCTGCAGGTGCATTGCTATCGGATGCTGGCGAACTACGAGGATGCCCGTGACATGACGCAGGAGACGTTCCTGCGGGCGTGGAACAAGCGGGAGTCGTTCGAGGGCCGCGCTGCGTTGCGGACGTGGCTGTATCGGATCGCGACGAACGTCTGCCTTGACTTCCTGGGTAAGCGCGATGACCGCGCGCCTGTGGCGTCGGGGCTGTCGGAGCCGGGCTCGGAGGTGCTGTATCTGCAGCCGTTTCCCGATCGGATGCTGCCTGAGGATCCGCAGGAGTCGGTGGTGGCGCGGGAGACGATCGAGTTGGCGTTCATCGTGGCTGTCCAGTACCTGCCGCCGCGGCAGCGGGCGGTGTTCATCCTGCGTGACGTTCTGGGCTGGCCGGCGTCGCAGGCTGCTGATGTGCTCGAGGTGACGGTCGCGTCGGTGACCAGTGCGTTGCAGCGGGCGCGTGTGACGGTGCGTGGGCGGTTGCCTGGTCGTCGTCTTGACTGGCGCAGCCCCGCTGCTCATGTGTTGTCGGATGGTGAGCGTGGTGTGGTGAGGGCGTATATGGATGCGCATGAGCGCAACGACTTGGACGGGTTGAGGTCGTTGCTGCGCGAGGAGTTGCGCTTTGCGATGCTGCCTGAGTTGGGCACGGTGGTCGTGTCGGCTGGGGACGCGGTGGATGGCTGGGTGTCGGGTGGGTTGTTCCAGCGTGGCCGCGATGATTGGCGCTGTGTCGCCACGGTGGTGAACCGTATGCCTGCTGCCGTGTTGTACCTGCGTGCTCCAGGGGGTCTGGAGTATCGGCTGTTCGCCGTCGCGGTGCTGCACATCGTCGGTGGGAGGATTGCCGAGCTCACCGGGTTCGACGCGGCCGGCAAACCATGGCTGGGTCTGCCGGCGGCTTTGTGATCACACCTATCCCCTGTCGTTGACGAGTTCGCCGGTCGTGCTCATCGTCTTGTCTCGTATCGGGTCAGTGTCACGCCGCCGGGGAACGTCCGGGTTTCGGTCAGGGTGAGGTTCACCCAGTTGTCCAGGGCGGTGAAGAACGGTGTGCCGCCGCCTACCAGGACGGGCGCGGTGACCAGTACGTATTCGTCGATCAGCCCCGCTCGCATGGCTGCTGCGGCGAGTGTCGCGCCGCCGATGTCCATCGGGCCGGTGTCCTCGGTTTTGAGCCGGGTGATCTCGGTGACCGCGTCGCTGGTGACTTGGCGGGTGTTCCAGTCGACGGTGCTGGTGGTCGAGGTGAACACCACTTTCGGCATGTCTCGCCAGCGGTGGGCGTATTCGATCGTCGGCGGGGTGGCGCCGGGCTGCTGGTCGGCGGTTGGCCAGTGGGAGCTCATCGCTTCCCAGAGTTTGCGCCCGTAGAGTGCCAGGCTGGTCGTGGCGACGCGGTCGGACCACCATTGGAACAGTTCGTCGCTCGGTGACGAGTCGGGTCCGTCTCCCCCGCTCCAGCTGAGGTCGTCGCCGGGTGCGGCGATGTAGCCGTCCAGCGTCACGTTCATGCCGAAGGTCAGTTTCCGCATGGTGTCAGTCTCCTGTGAGTCGGTCTCACGTACAGACGGGCGTGGCGCGGAAACCTGATCGGTGTGCGGGTGGTCCTCGTGTGGCGGGGCGTGGTGAGCGTGTCAGGGGGTGGGTTTTGCCCAGGCGCTGACGCCGAGGGTGGTGGTGTTGCCGAGGTCGATGCCGCCTTGGGGTTGGGTGATGTGTCGTTTGGCGCCGGGTGTGGGTGCGATGTCGAGGTAGGTGCCGAGGGTGGCTTTGCGGTCGGTTTGGGTGACGAGGTTGCGCCAGAGCAGTGCGGCGTGGACGGTGTCGCCGGGGTGGAGGGTGATGGGTTGGGGTGGGGTGTCGAAGTCGTCGATGGTGGCGACGCCGTTGGTGCCGTGGCCGATGGTGAGTGGGAGTGGGTGGAAGGTGTCGTCGAGGACGCGGATGTCGGGGTAGCCGTTGATCTGGGTGGGTGTGGTGGTTTCGTTGGTCAGTTGGATGCCGAGGGTGCGCAGGCCCATGGCGCCGTCGACGGTGCCGAGCCGGATCGTCAGGTCTGGGGTGGGTGTGGTGGTGGACGGGGGTGGCGGCATGGGCAGGGGTTGGGGTCTGCCGCAGGCGGTGAGGGCGAGGAGGGCGGTGAGGATGAGCAGGTGTCGCACATGATCATCCTTTCAGGCGATACTGTCCGTTTACATGTGACCACCGTTCGTAGGTTCTAATCACAGGCATGTCACTCCATACTCGCGTTCGGTACGGCGGCCGCGATCTTCCTCCCTGCCTTGGCCGTCGGCCCCCTGTGGAGGTGTGTCGATGAAGCTCCGGATCGGTTTCGTCGCGGCCGTGCTGGCGGCACCGTTGGTGGTGTCGAGCACGACGTCCGCGGCTCAGCCCGACCGCACGCCGTATTACTGGCAGGTGCCCCATGCCGATGAGCATGTGCTGGCGGATTTGGGTTTCGATGTCGAGCACGGTGACGGTGGCGCGGTGCAGGTGGTGGGTGACGAGCTGACCGCGGTGCGGTTGCGCGGGTTGGGTTACCGGCCGTCGAAGTTCGACACGGTGTACAAGCCGGTGCTGCCTCAGGCGCGGGATGTGGGGGTGCAGTCGTTTTACGGCGGGTATCACACGTCGGCGGAGCACGCGAAGCATGTGACGGATGTGGCGGCGGCGTATCCGGCGTTGACGCAGGTGTACGACATCGGTGACAGCTGGCGTAAGACGCAGGGTCAGGGTGGGCATGACATCCGGGCGATCTGCATCACGAAGAAGCAGGCCGGGGATTGTGCGTTGAGCCCGAATTCGGCGAAGCCGCGGTTCGCGTTGATCGCGCAGTTGCACGCGCGGGAGCTGGCCACGGGTGAGGTGGCGTGGCGGTGGATCGATTTCCTGACCAAGGGGTATGGGTCGGATGCCGAGGTGACGTCGATTCTGGACACCACGGAGTTGTGGGTGGTGCCGATCGCGAACCCGGATGGTGTGGACATCGTGGCGTCGGGTGGGAATTCGCCGTTGATGCAGCGCAAGAACGCGAACAACCCGACGGGGTGTTCGGGTGCGACGGGTGGGGTGGATCTGAACCGGAACTCGACGTTCAAGTGGGGCAAGGCGGGCACGAGCCGGTGTGGTGAGACGTATCAGGGCACGTCGGCCGGGTCGGAGCCGGAGACGCGGGCGTTGGAGGCGTGGTTCAAGCAGTTGTTCCCGGACCAGCGTGGCCCGGGTGACAAGGATCCGGCGCCGGTGACGACCAAGGGTGTGATGATCACGGTGCACAGCTACGGCAATTTGATCATGCCGCCGTGGGGGTGGACGTGGGATGCGAACCCGAACGCGGCGGGGTTGAGGGCGTTGGGGCAGAAGATGGCGGCGTTCAACTCGTACACGGTGGTGGCCGAGGGTGACACGACGGGGACGACGGACGATTTCACGTACGGCAACCTGGGTATCGCGAGTTACACGTTCGAGCTGGGTTCGGGTAGTGGGAGTTGTGGTGGGTTCTTCCCGCAGTACTCGTGTGTGGACAGTTTGTTCTGGCCGCGTAACAAGGGTGCGTTCCTGACGGCGGCGAAGGCGGCGAAGGCCCCGTACGCGGGTTGACCTCGATCTGGGTTGAGGTTGCAGGCTGGGCGAATGAGTTCACGTGCGATTCGGCAGTACGAGTTCGGCCCGGCTGATGTGTTGGTGTTCGAGGAGGTGCCTGCCCCGGTCCCTGACCGGGGTCAGGTGCGTGTGCGGGTGGCGGCGGCGGGTGTGCACGTGCTGGACACGTCGATCCGCCGTGGGGAAAGCGGTGGGCCGATGCCGTTGCCGCGGTTGCCGATGACGCCTGGGCGTGAGGTGGCTGGGGTGGTGGACGCGGTGGGTGAGGGTGTCGGTGATGGGTGGGTGGGCAGGCGGGTGGTGGCGCATCTGGGGATGACCAGCGGTGGGTATGCGGAGTTGGTGGTGGTGAACGCGGAGTCGGTGCATGAGGTGCCGGACGGGGTGGGGTTCGAGCAGGCGGTGGCGATGATCGGCACTGGTCGTACGACGTTGGCGGTGGTGGAGTTGGCGGGGTTGACCGCGGGTGATGTGGTGCTGGTGCCTGCGGCGGCGGGTGGGATGGGTGCGTTGCTGGTGCAGGCGGGGCGCAATGCGGGTGCGTTCGTGGTGGGGTTGGCTGGTGGTGCGGAGAAGGTCGCTCGGGTGCGGGAGTTGGGTGCGGATGTGGTGGTGGATTACCGGGCTGAGGGGTGGGTGGAGCGGGTGCAGGAGGGGCTGGGTGGGCGTGAGCTGACGGTGGTGTTCGACAGTGTCGGTGGTGAGGCCGGGCGGGTGGGGTTCGAGCTGCTGGGTTTGGGTGGGCGGATGTTGATGTTCGGGTATTCCGCGGGTGAGCCGACGCGGTTCACGCCGGGTGAGGTGATCGGGCGGGGGTTGTCGGTGACGGCGGCGTTCCGGGCGCGGATCGCGAACCGGCCGGGTGGGTTGCGGGGGTTGGAGTCGGAGTCGTTGGCGGCGTTGGCCAAGGGTGAGCTGGTGCCGTTGACGCAGTCGTTCCCGTTGGCGGACGCGGCGGCGGCGCATCGGGCGTTGGAGACACGCGGCACGGTGGGCAAGGTGGTGCTGGTGGCGTGATGCGATGATGTCGCGCATGTCTTCCGCTGAGTTTCAGTCGTTGTCGATCGAGGTTGGGCAGGGCCCGTCGGGGCCGGTGTTGTCCGTGCGGGGTGAGGTCGACACGGTGACCGCGCCGGAGTTGCAGGCGGGTGTCGAGCAGGCGATGCCGGGGTCGGGGCGTGTGCTGGTGGTGGATTTGAGTGGCGTGACGTTCCTGAGTTCGGCGGGGTTGTCGGTGTTGGTGCAGGCGCATCAGCGGGCCGGTGAGGCCGGGTGTGAGGTGCGGATCGTGACCAATGCGAGTACGGCGCGGGTGTTTCAGTTGACGGGGTTGACGGAGACGTTGCGGTTGTTCGATTCGGCGGACGCGGCGCGGGAGGCGTGAGGCGTGCCGGTGGTGGTGCGCCGGGAGCGGCCTGGGGATGTGGCGGGTGCGCGGGCGGTTCAGGTGGCGGCGTTCGGGCGTGAGCTGGAGGCGTCGCTGCTGGATCGGCTGCGGGTGTGTGAGGGGTGGATGCCGCCGTTGTCGTTCGTGGCGTGTTCGGGTGAGGAGGTGGTCGGGCACGTGGTGTGTACGCGGGCGCATGTGGCGGATACGCCGGTGGTGGGGTTGGGGCCGATCGGTGTGGCGCCGGGGTTGCATGGCCGGGGTGTGGGTGCGGCGTTGATGCACACGGTGCTGGGGGCGGCGGACGCGTTGGGTGAGCCGCTGGTGGGGCTGCTGGGTGATCCGGGGTTCTATCAGCGGTTCGGTTTCGTGCTGGCGGAGACGGTCGGGGTGGTGCCGCCGGAGGCGGAGTGGGCGCCGCATTTCCAGGTGCGGACGCTGGCGGCGTATGACCCGGGTGTGGTGGGTGCGTTCCGGTACGCGGCGCCGTTCGAGGATCTGTGAGGGTCAGTTCTCGGCGAGCCAGGTGCCGATGAGGAACTGTTCGATGGAGTCGGTGCGGTGGTCGGTGGCGCGTAGGGCGTGGACCTCGTCGGCGGTGAACCAGCGGGCGTCGTCGAGTTCGTGGTGGTCGACGGCGATGTCGGGGCCGGCGGCGTGGGCGCGGTAGCCGATCATCAGGCTGGCGGGGATCGGCCATGTCTGGGATGCCTGGTAGTGCGCGCTGGTGAGCCGGACGCCGGCTTCTTCGCGGACTTCGCGGTGGACGGCGGTTTCGAGGTTCTCCCCCACTTCGACGAATCCGGCGAGGGTGGACCAGGCGGTGGGTGCGGCGTTGCGTTGCCGGGCGAGCGGGCATCGCTGGTGCCAGGTGACGAGGACGATGATGGCGGGTTCGATGCGGGGGAACAGCAGTGTCGCGCAGGCGCGGCAGTGGCGGGCGTGTCCGCCGTCGCGGGGGTCGGTGGGTCCGCCGCAGGCGCGGCAGTGGCGTTGGTTGCGGTGCCAGTGCAGGATCGCGCGGGCGTAGGCGAGGCTGGCGAGGGCTCGCAGGTCGTGGGGTTGGCCGACGGCGGTGGGCAGGTCAGCGGCGAAGACGGCGGTGTCGCTCCAGGCGAGGAATACCGCGTCGGTGCCGGGTGCGGGGTGGGCGTCGGGCAGGTATCGGTCGTGCCAGAACGCGAGGACGCGGGTGTCGGGGTGTGCTCGCTGGGCGGTGATCCAGTCGGGGTCGGCGCGCCGGTCGGGTGCTCGGTCGAGGGCCAGGCCGTTGTCGGCGAGCATGGTGCGCACGGTACTCGCGGGTGGTGGGGTGGCCGGGCGGGCGTGGGGCCCGCCCGGCGGTGGGTGGGTGTCAGGGTGCGGGCAGGACGGTGAAGGTGAATCCGGTGCTGGTGGTGCGGCGGAGCGGGATGTCGCATTTGATCCGGCGGTGGACGTCGGTTCTGCTGATGCCGAGTCCGTGGGCGATGAGCCGGTCGGGGCGTACCGGGATGGGGTCGTCGAAGGTGACGGTGACTTGGACGGGCCACGGGTGGTCGGTGCGGTCCGGTGGGGTGTCCAGGTGCCATGCCCCGGTCCAGTCCAGGGTGTAGTGGCCGCGGTGGGCCAGTGCCGGGTCCAGCAGCCGGGCGGTGACCAGGTCGGTGTCGTTGACGTGGTAGCCGTGCAGGTCGGCGGGGTCGAGTGCGGTGACGTGGGTTCGTTCGTGCACGGGGATCTTGCTGGTCCGGTCGCAGCTCACGCAGCGGACCAGCAGCCACACGTCGAGCAGTTTGCCGTGGGCGTTGACGCGGAATTTGCCGTCGCCGGTGGTGGCGGTGTGGGAGTGGCAGTCGACGCATCGCAGGGTCAGCAGCGGGAGCCTGGTCCGGCGGACGGTCCAGGGCAGCACGATATGGGGTTGTGACGACAAGGTGGTCTCTCCAGACCTGACACGAGGCCGGATACGCGCGGCCTCCAACGCTGGGGTGCCTGGGCGCGCGGAGGCGGCCCGGCGGGCCGGCGCGTGTGCGTCGGCGACGGGTGAGCGTGGAAAAGGTGTCAGGTCTAGCGAGCAGGCGGGGTCACGCGGTGTTGTCCTCTGTCGTCACGGCGGTGGTCCTCACGGCGCTGGGCACCGTATGGGACGGTGGCCGGTGGCCTCAACCGGTTTTAGCGTGGGTGCAGGACGCAGAAGTCGTTGCCTTCGGGGTCGGCGAGGCAGCGCCATGGCACGTCGCCTTGGCCGAGGTCGACGGGGGTGGCGCCGAGGTGGCGCAGCCGGGTCACTTCGGCGGCTTGGTCGTCTTCGGGGTAGGGCATGACGTCGAGGTGCACGCGGGTCCACACGGATTGTTCGGGGGGTGTGCGGACGAATTCCAGGTAGGGGCCGACGCCGGTGGATGAGCGCAGTGCGGCGTGCTGGTCGGTCATGGCGTGCACGGTCCAGTCGATCGCCTCGCCCCAGAATCCGGCCATGGCCCGGGGGTCGGCGCATTCGACCACCACGGCGGCGATGGGCCCGGTGTCGCGGTAGGTCTCGCGGGGTTGCAGGACGCGGAAGACGTTGCCGTCGGGGTCGGCCAGCGTGGTCCAGGGCACGTCGCGCGGGCCGGTGGGTGTCGCACCGAGGGTTGTCAGGCGCGCGACCCATTCGGTGTGGTGGTCGGTGGAGGTGGTGGCCAGGTCGAGGCGTGCGCGGTAGCGCACGGTTTCGGGGTCGGGGACGGCGACGACGTCGATGCAGAGGGCGCTGGGGTGGGGCCAGGTGTAGTCGGGGGGTTCGACGTTGGCCACGCCGGGTGCCTCGCTGGCGAGGTTCCAGCCGAGGGCGTCTGCCCAGAACCGGCCGAGGGCTTGGTCGTCGGGGGATTTGAAGTTGACCTGTACCAGTCGCAGCGCCATGGCGCTCACCTTATGGGGCCGGTGAGGGCGGGGTGGCGGGCGTGGGTGCGGCCAGGGGGTGGTCGTCGAGCAGGACCTGCCAGGTGCCGCAGACGCAGCGGCGGTAGTGCAGGAGGCCTTGGGAGGTGTGGTGGGTGGAGGTGGCGGGCAGTTCGTGCAGGGGCCAGCCGCACGCGGAGCAGGTGGTGGTCACTCCCCCAGCCTGATGTAATGAGTCAATGCATTTCAACCCTTACGGTGGGCCGGCGGCTGAGCTCGCGGCCGCCCTGGTGAACGTCGGCCCGGCCACCGGCGGACACGAGCGGGTGCGGCGGCTGGTGCCGCTGTATCACCGCAGCCCGGAGCCGGTCACCGCGGACGCGGCGCGGCTGATCCTGGCGTGGGCGGGGCGTTTGGCGCCCGTGTTCGGGGACCCGGACCTGGACCGTCAGGTCGGCACGGTCAACGGGTTGCTCGCCGATTCGGCGTCGCGGCCCTACATCTCCCGGCATGACGGGCTGGAGCCGCACATCCACTACGCGCACGAGCGCGACGGCATCGTGACGCGGGTGCGGGCGTTCACCGCGGCCGGCCTGGCGCACGTGGTGTGCCAGGACCCGGCGCGGCTGGGCCGCTGTGACAACGAGGGGTGCGCGGTGGTGTACGTGGACACCTCACGCAACGGGCGGCGCAGGTTCTGCTCCACCCGTTGCGCTACGCGCGTGCACGTGGCCGATCACCGGTCACGGGGTGCGCGGGTCGTCTGACAGTTCGGGCGAGTCGGCCAGGTCGACACCGGGGCCGGGTGGCTGCGCGGGTTCCAGCGACTGACGGGCCCCGGGCGTGGCGGGCCGCACCTGCAGCGGGCTGGGGACCTCTTTGCGGGCCACGGCCTCCGCGGCGCGCACGGCTTCGGCGACGTGCGGGTCCGGTGCGGTGTCGAACCAGTCCTTGATCTCCTCGTCGTCCTGCTCGGGCTTGGAGACGGGGATGTCCTCCTTGGGTGGTTCGTAGCGGAACACGCCGTCGTCGCCGGGCGCGCCGAGCATCTTGGCGAACCCCTCGAGTGCCTTGCCGAAGTCGGTGGGGATCATCCACACCTTGTTCGCGTCGCCCTGCGCCATCTGCGGCAGGGTCTGCAGGTACTGGTAGGCCAGCACCTCCGGCGTGGGCTTGCCCGCCTTGATCGCGGTGAACACCTTCTCGATCGCCTTGGCCTGGCCCTGGGCCTGCAGGTAGCGGGCGGCGCGTTCACCCTGGGCGCGCAGGATGCGCGACTGCCGTTCGGCCTCCGCGGCGAGGATCGCGGCCTGCTTGGCGCCTTCGGCGGACAGGATCTGCGACTGCTTCTGGCCCTCGGCGGTCTTGATCGCCGCTTCCCGCTGGCCCTCGGCGGTGAGGATCATCGCGCGCTTCTCCCGGTCGGCGCGCATCTGCTTCTCCATGGAGTCCTGGATCGACGGCGGCGGGTCGATCGCCTTGAGCTCCACGCGCGCCACCCGGATGCCCCACCGGCCGGTCGCCTCGTCGAGCACACCCCGCAGCTGGTTGTTGATCTCGTCGCGGGAGGTCAGCGTTTCCTCCAGGCTCATCCCGCCGACCAGGTTGCGCAGCGTCGTGGTGGCCAGCTGCTCCACACCGACGATGTAGTTGGAGATCTCGTAGACCGCCGCGCGGGAGTCGGTGACCTGGAAGTACACGACGGTGTCGATGGACACCGTCAGGTTGTCCTGGGTGATCACCGGCTGCGGCGGGAACGACACGACCTGTTCGCGCAGGTCGATCCGTGCCCTGACCCGGTCGACGAACGGGGCCAGGAAGTTCAGCCCCGGCTCGGCGACCTTCGTGAACCGGCCGAGCCGTTCGATCACCGCGGACTGTGCCTGCGGGATGACCAGGATCGACTTGGCCACGATGGTCAGCACGAAAATCACGATGACCGCGACGATGATGATCGTGACGGCGTCCAATACGGGTACCTCCACCCTTGCGCGCGCTTGTTGAGGTCGGTTCTACTCGCTGCCGCGCGACCGCGCCCCGGATACGGGCGAATGTCGGGTCACGGTTCGGGTGCGACGATGGCGGTGGCGCCGGAGATGGCCATCACGATCACCGGGGTGCCCGGTTCCGGGATGGTGTCGTCGGGGCTGTGCGAGCGGGCCGACCAGATCTCGCCGCCGATCTTGACCTGCCCCTGCTGGCTGTCGACCGGCGTCACGGTCAGTGCCCGCGCGCCGATCAGGGCCTGGGTGTTGGTCTTGTGGTCGGGTCCGGCGAGCATCTTGCGTTTCAGCACCGGCCGCACCCCGGCGACCAGCGCGATCGTGGCCACGGCGAACACGACCGTGGAGATCACCAGGCCCGCGCCGAGCGCGGCCGCGGCGGCGCCGCCGAGCGCGCCGAGCCCGATCATCAACAGCCACAGGTCGCCGGACATCACTTCGGCGGAGATCAGGATGAACCCTGCGATCAACCACACCAGCCAGGCCGCCATGGGCACATCCTGTCAGACAAAGCGGACGTGGCCACGCGGATGTCACCCGAAGTGACCCACGAAGTCGATCAGTCGCTCGACCGAGGAGATCAGCGGGGTCTCCAGGTCGCGGAACCCCGTCACGCCCGCCCGCACCCGCCGCCACCCGTCGGCCGGGTCGCCCCAGCCCAGACGTGCGCAGACGCCGTCCTTCCAGGACTCGCCGCGCGGGATGACCGGCCACGCGGGGATCCCGACCGCGGCGGGTTTCACCGCCTGCCAGATGTCCACGTACGGGTGACCCAGGATCAGGACCTCGGGGTGGGTGACGCCGGCGACGATCCGGGTTTCCTTGCTGCCGTCGACCAGGTGGTCCACCAGCACCCCCAGCCGCCGCTGCGGGCCCGGACCGAACCGGCGCACCCGCGCGGCCAGCTCGTCGATGCCGTCGAGCGGTTCGACCACGATGCCTTCCACCCGCAGGTCGTGCCCCCACACGCGCTCCACCAGCTCGGCGTCGTGGATGCCCTCCACCCAGATCCGGCTGGCGCGCGCGACCCGCGCGGTGACGTTGTCGACCTTGACCGACCCCGACGCCGACATCACCGGTTTCCTCGGCGCCGCCGCCGGTCTGACCAGCGTGACCGGGGCGCCGTCGACGAGGAACCCGGCGTCGGTCATCGGGAACACGCGGTGGCGGCCGTGGCGGTCCTCCAGCACGACGTTGCCCTGCTCGATCCGCACGACCGCGCCGCAGAACCCGCTGGCCGGATCTTCGACCACCAGGCCTGGCTCGGCGGGCAGCCGCGGGATCTGGCGTTTCGGTTTGCCGGCGAGGATGTCGCCGTAGTCCTGGGATCGCACGCCAGGCACGCTAGCGGCTGTGCCCGTGCGCGCACCGCAGCGGCACGCGGACGGCGTGACACCCGGCCCCGGCGCGAGCTTGCCGCCGGGCCGGCGGGACCGGCTGAGCTCGGCGGCGTCGTGGATCTCCTCGAGGCGGTAGGTGTGGGCGACCGACACGGCCAGGACGCCGTCGCCGGCCAGCCGCGCGACCTGCTCGAGCCGGTCGTAGCGCATGTCGATGCGGGTGGTCCGGGTGCCCAGTTCGGCCGTGGCGGCGAAGTCGGAGACGGTGAGGACGCGGTCGGGGTCGCCGGTCAGCCCGATGAGGGCCGGCAGGCCGCCACCGGCCGGGCCGGCCTGGCCAGGGCGGTCGATCCGGCCACCGGTCGGGGCGGTGTCCAGGGCACGGTCCACACCGCCCGCGGCCAGCGCGGCGACCCGGCCGGCCATGCCCTCGCCGTAGCCGGTCACCTGGGCGCCGATCTGTTGCAGGGCGGCGGCCCGCGCCGGTCCGGCGGTGGCCGCTGCCGCGGAAGTGGTCGATCTCCGATGTGCCGGTGTCCAGCGCGTCCACGACGGTCAGGCAGTTGAAGACCGCCGCCCGCAGGCCGTCACCGGCCAGGGGCAGCACCTCCCCGTACGGTTCGAGCAGCGGACCTGCCCGGTCCACCGCCTCGTCCCGCAGCACCAGCCGGTCCTTGCCGCTCCAGGGGAAGTGCGTGTACCTGCCCGCCCGGCCGCCCATGGTGATCAGCTCCATCCGCACCGGCCGCCAGGTGGCGGCCTTCGACGTGCCGTCGAACCGCAGCCGGTCGAAATCAGCCGGATCGACCGGGTTGATCGCGTGGTACCCGTCGGGAGGCTCGTTCCAGCAGACCCGCACAGCAGCCGCCCTTTCCGCCCGCACCGCACTGCCCGCACCGCACTGCCCGCACCGCACTGCCCGCACCGCACTGGCAGCACCGCACTGGCCGGGCCGGGTTGTCCGCCCGGGCGGTGCGATGATCCGGGACCGGCTTGTCACCGCTCTGTCGCCGGGCTGTGCTGTCTGTCGGTGGTGCGGTGCAATGGCGTCATGGCTGAACTTCCGATCCGGGACCAGGCCGGCAACGCCTTGCTCGCCGTCCGTGCCGTCCGTGCCGTCCGTGCCGTCGGGGACGTCGGGGACGTCGGGGACGAGGAGTGGGGGCGGCTGGCCACGCGGGTGCCCGCGTCGCTGGTGGTCGTCGTCCACGCGGACACCGTCCTGATGATGTTCGACAGCTGGCGGCGGCAGTGGGAACTTCCGGGAGGAAGCCGGGAGCCGGGTGAGAGCCCGGATGAGGCCGCGGTGCGGGAGCTGCGTGAGGAGACCGGCATCCACGGCGTGGACCTGTCGCTGAGCGCCGTGGCCGAGTTCGACCTCACGGCACCGCGGCGCCGGGAACTCCTGGCCGTGTACCGGGTTCGGCTGCGGGTCGTGCCCCGGCTGACCGTCAACGACGAGGCGCTGGCCTTCCGGTGGTGGCCGCCATCGCAACCGGTCAGCGGGGACATGAGCCCGCTGGACGCGGAGATCGCCCGGCGCGTGGCCCACCCCCTTGCCGGCTGAACCGGCCGGTCGTGCTGTCCGGCCCCGGTTCAGCGCGCGCGTGCTGCCGGGCGTGCTGCGCCTGGGGCCGGAGTCGACCGCGGCACTCAACGACCGCGTCCGCGAGGTCATCGCCGAGTTCGCCGACGAGCCGGACGGCGAACCGCTGTCGTATCTGTGGCCGATCGCGCTGCGCCCGCCTACGACACCAGATGACCCGTCTCGCCCAGGCTGACCAGGGCCCGGTTGCGGAAGAAGTCGTCCTGCCGCAGCACGGTGATGCTGCCGGGGCTCACCGGGAACGCCACCAGCCCCGCGGCCGGCAGGGGCATCCCGATCCACGCGGCGACCACGAACGTCACCGCGAACCCGTGCGTCACGATCACCTGCTGCTCGCCGGGGCGGGCCAGGATGTCGTCCATCGCGGCATACACCCGCCGCGCGCAGCTCTCGCGGGTTTCCGCGCCGGGCACGCCGAAGTCGTGGCGCAGCCGGTCCCCGCCGGCGGGCGGCGGCACGAACCGCTCGTCCAGCCATGCTTGGGGGCGGCCTTCGGCGTCGCCGTAGGAGATTTCCCGCAGCCGCCGGTCCGGGACGGGTGTCGTGCCGAGTGCGTCACCGATCACGGCCGCGGTGTGGGCCGTGCGGGTCAGGTCCGAGGTGTGCACCTGGGCCTCGTGCGGGATGCGGGCACGCAGGGCCTGGGCGATCACGTGGGCGTCGCGCAGCCCGGCCGGGGTGAGCTCGGAGTCGTGCCAGCCGCCGACCAGCCCGTCGAGGTGGTGCGTGGCCTGCGGATGGGTGACGACATGAATGGTGCGTGCCATGACGATGGTCCCGTTCGTGGACTAGAACGCGGGCCACGGGATGGGCCGCCCGTCCGGGTTGGGCTCCGGGTACCGGGGCGCGCGCACCAGCGCGGCTGTCCGTTCCCGCAGCGCCTGGATCTCCCGGCGTGTCAGGTGGGGCCGCAGTTCCCGTCCCAGGTCCCCGTCCAGTTGCTCCAGCAGCCGTGCCAGGGCGGCGACGGCCTGCTCCGGCATCGGTTCACCGAGGAACCCCCACAGCACGGTCCGCAGTTTCGGGTCGCTGTGCAGGCAGATGCCGTGGTCCACGCCGTAGACGTTGCCGTCGGTGCCGTGCAGCACATGGCCGCCTTTGCGGTCGGCGTTGTTGAGCACCACGTCCAGCGCCGCGAGCAGTTTCACGCTGGGGTGGTCGGCGTGGGTCAGCACCGCGGGGTCCCCGTGGCGGTCGTGGGCGCGCAGCACCATGCGCCACCCGTCGGGGACGTCGTCGGGTGGCAGGACGTCGACCAGGTCGTCGCCGTCCTTGGTGTCGATCCACAGCTGCACCATGCCCCGGCCGAACGGGCCCGCGCGCAGCACGGTCGGCGGGATCAGGCCCAGGCCGCAGGCCTCGGACACGAGGTAGGAGGCGACTTCACGGCCGGCGAGGGTGCCGTCGGGGAAGTCCCACAGCGCCCGTTCGCCGTTGATCGGCTTGTAGACGCAGTGCGCTGAGATCCCGTTGTGGCTGATCGCGGCGTAGAGGGTCGCGTTGGACGCGTCGACCATGCGTCCCTCCACGTCGATCTCGCCGTGGGTGATCAGGTCGAGCGCGGCTTCCTCGCCCGGGCGCACGGTCAGCCTTCTTCGTTTCTGCGGTAGCCGTTCTGGCGCGGGCAGACGTGGCCGCCGGTTTCCAGGGGTTCCCCGCACAGCGGGCACGGTTTGCGCCCGGCGCGCACCACCCGGTCGGCGCGGTCGGCGAAGGCTTTCGCGTGCGCGGGGGTGAGGAACACGCGGACCGCGTCCGGGCCTTCCTCGGTGTCGTCGAGGACGACCGCTTCGTCCACTTCGGCTTCGCTGACCGCGAGCAGTTCGATCACCACCGCGCGGGTCTCGGCGTCCCAGCCCAGCCCCATCGTGCCGACCTTGAACTCCTCCTCGACCGGCACGGTCAGCGGTTCGGAGTCGATGAGGTCGTCGGGGGTGTCCGGGGGGACCTCGGCGCCGAAGCGGCGGCCGACCTCGTCCAGCAGTGACCCGATCCGCTCGGCGAGCACCGCGACCTGTTGTTTCTCCAGTGCGACGCTGATCGTGCGGGCGTCCTGGGAGGCCTGCAGGAAGAACGTGCGATCACCGGGTTGCCCGACTGTCCCGGCGATGAACCGGTCGGGCTGACGGAAGACATGAATGACACGAGCCATGGCACCTTCGACCCTAGGGCACGCGCCCGGCAACCAGCAGCCCGGCTCACCAAGTTGACGTTGACTGACAACTATCCGCGCAGGCGGGTCAGGATCCGGTCGAGGGCGTGCCGCACGGTGTCGGGCACGCCGTCGCGGCGCAGATCGGCCAGGAACTGCTCGTTGTTGCCGCCGGGGGTCATGTGTTTGCCGGTCAGGGTGGCCAGCGAGTCGGTGTGCCGGATCAGCGACTGGCCCAGTTGCCCGAAGATGTGGCTGGTGTAGGCGGTCGCGGCGGCGGGGTCCACGCCCTGTTCGGCCAGCCACGCCGCGATGGTGCTCAGGTAGTCCAGGTGCGCGGCGAAGGTCGCGGTGGCCGCGCTGAACGCGTCGAAGTCCCGTTCCCGCCGCGCGGCCAGCACGTCCCCGACCCGGCTGAACAGCTCACGCGCGGCGGGGTCGTCGGGGTGGATCGCGGTGAGGCTCTGGCGGAACGCGGCCTGCGGCAGCGGGATGACCCGCACGATCCGGCCGGCGGGGGCGGCCCACTCGCGCAGTTGCCGCAGCGGGATCCCGGCCACGGCGCTGATCACGACGTGCTCGGGCCGCCAGGTCAGCTGCGCCAGCACCTCGCGTGCCTGCGGTGGCCGTACGGCGAGCACGACGGTGCTCGCGCGGTCGAGGACCTCCTGGTTGCCGGCGCACACCCGGACGGTGGGGAACCGCGCGGCCAGGTCCTGTGCCACGGCGCGGCCGCGTGGGGACAGCAGCACCTCGGGCGGGTCGGTGACGTCCGCGCTGAGGCCTTCCACGATGGCGGCCGTGATCTCCCCGGCGCCGATGAACCCGTACATGGGCGGGATTCTAGGCAGCGCCCGGGCCGGGGACGCGGCAGCGCACGAATCCGCCGAACTCCCACATCGGGCCGGCGAGCGACCCGTCACGGCGGGTGAGGTAGCGGGCGGCGTCGGCGGCGCCGTGGTCCTCCTCGGCCCGCAGCCCCCGCTCGGCCAGGTACGGGCCCGCCTGTCCGCGGGGGATGCCCCACCGCAGCGGCTCGCCGTGCCGGGCCACCGACCGGGCCAGCGCGCGGGCGCGCGGGTCCCGGCAGGTGCGGTCGACGACGTCCTGCCAGCAGTAGTCGAACACCAGGCAGCTGCCGGGTGCCTGCTGGGCGGTCCACCGCAGGGTGGTGTCCACCGCGGCCGGGGTCAGGTACGGCGCCACGCCCGACCAGACGATGACCGAGCGGCGGGCCGGGTCGTGGCCGTGGTCGGCGAGGCGGGTGGCGAGGTCCTCGTGGTTGAAGTCGATCGTCACGTACCGCACGGCCGGGGAGACCGCGGTGGGGATGGTGCGCAGCCGGGCCTGTTTGCGCGCGGCGGTGACGGGGTGGTCGACCTCGAACACCGGGACGTCGCGCAGCGCGCCGGTCATCCGGTGGGCGCGGGTGTCGAACCCGGCGCCGAGGATCACCACCTGCCGGGCGCCCGCGGCGATCTCCTCACGGGTGACCTCGTCCATGTACTTGGTGCGCACGACCTCGAACCACAGCGCGCCGGGCAGTACGCGTTCGATGCCCCACGGCAGCAGCCGTCGCAGCACGGGCACCTTGACCAGGGCGCTGACGCGCGGCGCCCACGGGATCATGGCCGCGGCGAGCGTGTCCGGGCCGCGCAGCCCGGGGTCGGACAGCAGGGCGCCCGCGGCGCGCAGCAGCGCGGCGGCCTCGGCGGTGGACCCGGCCAGCAGGCTGCCCCGCGCGCGGGCCAGCCCGGTGTCGTGTGGTGATCGGTCGGTCATCCGCGATCCACTCCCCGACAAACATTTACGTTGACGTACCTGTAAAGATAAAGTGGTGGGTGTCATGCCTGTCAACCCGTCCTCACCCCGCCGGGGCAGACCGCCCAAGACCAGCGACCAGCACGAGCGGCTGCGCCGCCGGGTGCTGCGCGCCACCGCCGCCACCTACGCCGAGTTCGGGTTCCGCGGCAGCACGGTCGCGCGGATCGCCGGTCGCGCCGAGGTGTCCAAACCGACCTTCTACACCTGTTTCCCCAGCGCCGAGGCCGCGCTGGAAGCGGTCGTCACCGACGCCAGTGCCCGCCTGGTCGAGCACCTGCGCCCGATCGCCGCCGCCGCCACGGATGTCCAGGCGGGGCTGGCCGCGGGCATCACGGCCTACCTGGACTGGGCCGACCAGGTCGGTGACGGGCTGCGGGTCTTCCACGCCGAGCAGCACGACCCCGCCTCCCCCGCGGGCCGGCTACGCGCGCAGGCCACCGGATGGCTGCGTGACCTGCTGCGCCGGGCCGTCACCGGCAGCGGACGGCCCGCGCCGAGCCCGCAAGCGCTGGACCTGCTGCTCGGCGGCCTGCAGCTGGGCTGCTACCAGTACCAGCAGGACCCCGGCCGGGACCGGGACGCCAGCCACGCCGCCATGCTGCGCCTGGCCACCGCCCTGCTCGGCACCGCCCTGCCCGACATCACACCGGCCGGCACAGACCAGCCGGGCACGGTAGGCGCTGACCTGCGGGATCCACACAGAAGTGAATCCGACTCACGGTCGGTGCCCGGCGTGGCCGGCGACCAGTAGGGTCGTTCTGGTGGAGATCGCTTCCTACGGGACTTGGGTGTCGCCGATCACCGCGGCCGCCGCCGCGGAAGCCGGCGGCGGCCCGGACTGGGTGGACCTGTACGGCGCGGACGTGTGGTGGACCGAGAGCAGACCCGCCGAGGCCGGCCGGGTCGCGTTGATGCGCAAGCCCGCCGACGGTGACGCCTACGAGGTGCTCGACGAGCGGTGGAGCGTGCGCAACCGGCTGCACGAGTACGGCAGCCGCTCCTGGCTGGTGCTGCCCGACCGGGTCGTGTTCACCCACTGGGCCGACCAGCGCGTCTACCAGGCAGGGTGGGACGGCGCCGAGCCCGAGCCGCTCACCCCCGAACCCGAGCGGGACCACGGCTGGCGCTACGGCGACCTGCTCGCGGGCCCCGACGGGCAGGTCTGGTGCGTGCGGGAAACCGTCACCGGTGACGCGCCGACCGACATCCGCCGTGACCTCGTCGCCCTGGGCGACGGGCAGGTGCGGGTGCTGGGCGCGAGCCACCATTTCCTGTCCGGCCCGAAGCTCAGCCCGGACGGGCGGCACGCGGCGTGGATCGGCTGGGACCACCCGGCCATGCCGTGGGACACGGCCGAGTTGTGTGTCGCGCCGGTCCTGGCCGACGGCACGTTCGGGCCGCACCGGGTCGTGGCCGGTGGGCCGGGCGAGGCGGTGTGCCAGCTGGAGTGGGAGGACGGCGCGACCCTGCTGGCGCTGACCGACCCGGACGGCTGGTGGAACCTGCACCGCATCGGCATCGACGGCACCGCACGCAACCTCGCCCCCGCCGATGTGGAACTGGGCGGGCCGCTGTGGCGGATGGGGTGCCGCTGGTTCACACCGCTGGGGTCGGGCCGGTTCGCGGTGCTGCGCTCCGGCGGGCAGCTGGCGATCCTGGACGAACGCAGCCGCACCGTCACCGACGTGGACACCGACCTGACCGCGTGGCGCCCGGACCTGGTCGCCGCCGACGGTGTGCTCTACGCCGCGGCCGGCAGCGCGTCGCTGCCAGTGGCCGTGGTGAGCCTGGATTTGTCACGTGGCGAGGTGCGGACGTATTCGCCGCAGGTGCCGCCGTTCGAGCCGGGTCTGCTGCCGCAGCCGCGGGAACGCGTGTTCGGCAAGGTCCCGGCGTACGTGTACCCGCCGACCAACCCCGCCTACACCGCGCCCGACGGGGAGAAACCGCCGTTCGTGGTGTTCGTGCACGGCGGCCCGACCGGCAAGTACACGCCCACGGTGAACCTGGAGGTCGCCTACCTGACCAGCCGCGGCATCGGCGTGGTCGCGGTGAACTACGGCGGTTCCACCGGGTACGGTCGGGCGTTTCGCGAGTCGCTCAACGAGCAGTGGGGCGTGGTCGACGTCGACGACTGCGCCACGGTCGCGCTCGCGCTGGCCGAGGAAGGCATCGCCGACCCGGCGCGGCTGGCGATCATGGGCGGCAGCGCGGGCGGCTGGACCTCGGCGGCGTCGATCACCACCACCAGCGTGTACGCGTGCGCCACGATCCTGTACCCGATCCTGGACCTGGCGGGCTGGACGGCCGAGGGCGGCGAGGTGCACGACTTCGAGTCCCGCTACCTGGAGGGCCTGGTGGGTCCGTGGCCGCAGCAGCGGCAGCGGTACGCCGAACGGTCGCCGATCAACCGGGTCGGCCAGCTGGCCGGACCGGTGCTGCTGATGCAGGGCCTGGAGGACGAGATCTGCCCGCCCGAGCAGGCCGACCGGTTCGTCGCGTCGCTGGCCGGCGGCGGCGTCCCGCACGCGTACCTGACTTTCGAGGGTGAGCAGCACGGGTTCCGCAAGGCCGAGACGCAGCGCGCGGCACTGGAGGCGCAGGTGTCGTTCTACGGCCAGGTGTTCGGGTTCACCCCGCCGGGAGTGCCGGTTCTACAGTTGCGGGCGTGAAGATCCATCCCGCCCGGCTGCGGCCGGGTTCCCACGTCGCCCTGGTCGCCCCGTCCGGGCCGGTCTCCCCGGCCATGCTGGCGGCGGGGATCCGCCACCTGGAGTCGTGGGGCCTGCGGGTCGAGGTCGGCAAGCACGTGACCGGCCGGCACCCGCGGCTGCCGTACCTGGCCGGCACGGACTCCGACCGGGCCGCGGACCTGCAGCAGGCGTGGTGCGACCCGCGGGTGGACGCGGTGTTCTGCGTGCGCGGCGGGTACGGCGCGCTGCGCATGGTGGACCTGCTGGACTGGGACGCGATGGCCGCGGCCCGGCCGAAGGTGTTCGCCGGTTCCAGCGACATCACCGTGCTGCACGAGGCGTTCCTGCAGCATCTGGACGTGGCGACGTTGTTCGCGCCGATGGTGGGTACCGACGCGTTCGTCAACGACGACGACGCGCGGGAGCATTTCCGGCGGACGCTGTTCGAACCGGAGGCGGTGCGGGTGCTGACCGGGCCGGACACCGCGACGATGGTGCACGGCACCGCGCGGGGTGTGGTGGTCGGCGGCAACGCGAGCCTGCTGGGGTTCGCCGCCCCGCCGCAGGACGCGATCCTGCTGCTGGAGGACGTCACCGAGGACACCTACCGGCTCGACCGGATCTTCACGGCGCTGCTGCGCCAGGGCTGGTTCACCGGGGTGAACGGGATCGCGCTGGGGTCGTGGACCGACTGCGGTTCCCCGGAGGTGGTGGAGGCGGTCCTGCACGACCTGGTGGGGTCGCTGGGCATCCCGACGGTGTGGGAGCTGGGGTTCGGGCATTGCCGCGCGCAGCTGACCGTGCCGCTGGGGGTGCGCGCGGAGCTGAACGCCGACAACGGCACCCTGACGATCCTGGAGCCGGCGCTCAGCCCAGGGTGACCGGTCGACGTGCCCGCGGCGGCCCAGGCCGGCATCGTCGGGGCCGCGTCGCGAAGTCCGTGTTCAGCCCAGGTGGTAGTCGAGGGTGATCTCGCCGTGCTCGACCCGGCACGTGCCCACCAGGGTGGCCAGCTCCCCCGTGCCGGTGTTCGGCACGACGAAGCCGTACTGCTCGGTGCCGCCGGGCCCGCCGCACGCGCCGTGCTGCAGCACGAACGTGCCGGTCTTGCCGTCCAGCGACCCGATGACACGTTCCTGGGCCATGTACCCGGCGCCGTCGGTGGGGTTCTCGCCGGTCTGGCAGGCCAGCATCCGCACGTGCCCGGTGCCCTGCAACGCGCCGGTGTAGGCCTTGGTGATGGTGGCCTCGCCCAGCGGCGGCCCGTCGGTGGGCTCGTCGTAGGTGGACTGCTGCCAGCCGGTGATCTCGAACGTCGCCGTGATGTGCATGCCGGTCATCCTCCCCGCGATACCTGACACCTGCTGTCAGGTGCATAGCGGACACCCCGGCGGGCCGGCAAGCAGTAGCGCGAGTGTTCTACTGCGGGTGCGGTGACCGCGGATGGATGTGTGACGTCGTGCGTGTCCCTTCAGGCGTTGTTCGGCGGCGGCAACCAGATCGGCACCGACAGCTCCACCGGCCGCACACTGTGAGGGTCAACAGGTTCGCGTTCTACCACCACGTCGTCCCTCTTTCCCGCGGTGGCCGCTCCCCCTTGGCGTGTGGACACGGCCCTTCCCGTTCACCCGCTCGTCACTCAGCGTAACGGACCGGTGGTGAGGCGGTGGGTGCCCGTCTACTGCCCGCGTGACTCCGGCACTGCTCCCAGCCGTGGCACGGACGCGGTGGCGGCGGTGAACGTGCCGACCAGTTCACGGGCGCATTCGTCGAGGTCCAGGCCGGGGTTGGCGACGTACTGGCGGGCTACCTCGTCGAGGGCGGCCCGGATCGTCCAGGCCATCAGGCGGGGGGAGAACTGGCGGAACTCGCCGTCGCGCTGGCCTTGGCGCAGGCGTTCTTCCAGCGGTGTGGTGTCGGCGTCCAGGTCGGTCTGGGTGCGGTGGTAGATCAGGATTTCCGACACGGCCGCGACGTGGTGCGGGTGGGTGCGCATGAAGTCCAGGTGGGACTGGAGGTAGGCGCGCAGCATCCCCGCGGAGGTGGTTTCCGCCTGCACCTTCGGCCACATCACCGCCGCGGCTGCCTGGTTGACGTCCGCCAGCACCTGCTGGATCAGCTCGTCCTTGC
Source organism: Kibdelosporangium phytohabitans (assembly GCF_001302585.1). Lineage (GTDB taxonomy): Bacteria > Actinomycetota > Actinomycetes > Mycobacteriales > Pseudonocardiaceae > Kibdelosporangium > Kibdelosporangium phytohabitans. Next base: position 6,129,041 of record NZ_CP012752.1, read on the forward strand.
CGGTGAAGTGGTAGGAGATCACGCTTTTGGAGATGCCCGCCCGCTCGGCGATCTGGTTGAGCGACGCCTGCGCGTAGCCGACGGTGGCGATGGTCTCGATGGCGCACTCGACGATCTGCGCGCGCCGGGCCACCTCGATGAACGACGGACCGTCCCGGCCGATCGTGCGGGTCTTCGACTGCATCGCCGCAACCTAACACCCATGATCAACCACCCTGTGTGCGGGCCCGGTCACAGCGCGGCACTGACCGGGCGGCCGGATTCCCGTCCGGTGGGCCGACCGCTGTGACCTCGGTACCCCGCCCTCGCTGCGGTCTCACCGTGGCGGTGCGGGTACCACGGGCAAGATCATCCGAACGTGTCCGTCACGCCGGTGCGTGAACACGTGAGGCCCGGTCGACACGACCGGGCCTCACACGTTCACACGACAAGGGGGGGTGTCAGTCGGCGACGGGGTCTTTCGGGTCGCCGGACGCCGCCGGTTTCGGCGACGGCGCGGGGCCGACGTCCACCAGCGCGGGCCGTTTGTGGCCGAACATGTTCATCGGGTCGATCGTGGTCAGCGCCTTCGCCGCCAGCACCGACACCAGGATCGCGGCGGCCATGAACGGGTAGTTGTACAGCTGGTCCTCACCGGCCGGCGAGTAGGTCAGCACGAGGAACACCGCGAAGCCGACCACCATCGGCAACCGCCTCGGGTTCCACGGCAACGCCGCGGCGATCACGAAACCCCACGTCAGGTACCACGGCAGCGTCGCAGGCGACAGCAGCGCCACCGCCAGCAGCACGATCGCCATACGGCGGATCGCGTCCGCGCCGCCGTCCCGCGCCGCCCACCACTGCCTGACGAAGACGTACACCAGCAGCAACGCGCCGATACCGCGCGTGACCAGGATGAACGGGTCCTTCGACACGTTGAACACCAACGCGATCAGCCAGTGCAGGAACTCGCCCACCGCGGTCGGCGGCGACATCCAGTTCACGATCATCGCCGGTGCCCGCAACGCCGGGAACCACCCCAGGTTCACGCCCGCCGCCAGCGTCACCGCCGTGAACGTCACCGCGAAGATCCCGATCGACAACGCCGCCGCGCGCACGAAGTTGCGCCAGAACGTCGACGACAGGTGCTTGGCCCACACCCACACCAGGAACGGCAACGCGGGCGCCGCCGAGGCCTTCACCGCCATCGCCAGCGTCGCCAGCACGATCCCCAGCACGTGCTTGCGGTTGAGCACACACAACGTGCCCGCCGCGAGCAGACCCACCATCAGGATGTCGTTGTGCGGCCCACCGAACAGGTGCACCACCATCATCGGGCTGGCCACCGCCAGCCACAACGCCACCGGCAGCTTCCCACCGAGGTGCTTGACCAGCCCCGGCAGCGCCCAGATCAACAGGCCCAGGCCGATCGCCAGCGCCAGCCGCATCATGATCACACCGAAGATCGCGTCACTGCCGGTGATCGACACGACACCCTTGGCGAGCAGGATGAACATCGGCCCGTACGGCGCCGGCGTGGTCTGCCAGAACGAGTGCACGTTCTGCGAGATGTCCGGCATGTTCTCCAGCTGCGCCGGACCCACCAGATACGGGTCGAACCCGTGCAGCGGCAACGTGCCCTGACCGAGGTAGGAGAACACGTCGCGGGTGAACACCGGCGGCGAGAACAGCAACGGCGCCATCCAGCACAACGCCGCGATCAGCACCGCGCGGGCATCCACACGCCCGGCCAGCACATGCCGGCCCAGACGCACCCAGGCCCACACCACGAGCGCGAACCCGATGTACAGGACCGCCGTGGCCAGCATCTTGCCGTGCCCGTAGCGGATCCACGACAACGGGCCGTTGCCCAGGATCGGGTCGCGAACAAGGATCCCGGCCGCGCCGACGGCCGTGAGCAGGATCAAGATTGTGCCGAGCGTGCCGAGCGCGATCGTGCGCACCGGCATCCCCGTCGCGGGCTTGCCGGATTCGGTCTTAGCGGTGTCAGCACCCAAGGTGTTTTCCAGGTTCGGCGCCGGATCAGTGGTGGTGGCCATGGCGTCTAGCAGGTTACACACCGTGCCCCGACGTGCGGTGAGGGCCACCCGTGGTTCAGATCACTGCCCGACAGGTGTGGTAATGCAGTCGATCATGTCACCGGCGCGACTTCCGGCAACGCCGCCAGCAACGACTTGGTGTACGCGTGCCGCGGCGCCAGCAGCACCTGCTCCACCGCACCGACCTCCACCAGCTCACCCCGGTACATCACCGCCACCCGGTCGGCGATGTTCCACGCCAGCCCCAGATCGTGCGTGATCACCAACGCCGCCAGCCCCAGCTCAGCCCGCAACCGCAGCAGCAACGCCAGGATCTCGCCCCGCACCGACGCGTCCAGCGACGCCACCGGCTCGTCGGCCACCAGCAACCGCGGCCGCAACGCCAACGCCCCCGCGATCACCACCCGCTGCCGCTGCCCACCCGACAGGTGATGCGGCAACTCCGCCATGAACCGCTCCGCCGGACGCAACTCCGCCGCCTCCAACGCCGCCGCCACCAGCTCCCGCTCATCACCCGGCATCCGGTGGATACGCAACCCCTCCGCGATCGCCTCGTACACCGTGTGCCGCGGATTCAACGCGCTCGTCGGATCCTGCAACACCAACTGCGCCTCACGCCGATACTCCCGCAACCCACGCGAACTGGCCGGCACCGGCTTCCCGTCATACACCACCCGCCCGCCACTGGGCTGCTGCAACCCCAGCACCGTGCGCGCCAGCGTCGTCTTGCCCGACCCCGACTGCCCCACCAGCGCCACGATCTCCCCGCGCCCCACCTCCAGCGACACGTCCTTCACCGCCCGCAACCACCCACCACCACGCTGCCGGAAATCCACCCGCAACGACTCCGCCCGCAACAACGGCTCCCCCGCCGACGGCGTCACCCGCGCAGGCAAACCCGCCGGGTTCGTCGTCGCCGGCGCATACCGCGACACCGGATCACCCACCGTCGGGAACGCCGCCGCCAACGCCTTCGTGTGCGCGTGCTGCGGGTCATGCACCACCGTCGGCGCCGCCCCCAACTCCACCACCTTCCCCTGGTACATCACCGCCAACCGCTCACACACCGACCCCAGCACCGACAAGTCATGGCTGATCATCACCAGCCCGATCCCCTGCTCGGCCACCAGCCGCGTCAACAACTCCAGCACCTGCGCCTGCACGATCACGTCCAACGCCGTCGTCGGCTCGTCCGCGATCACCAACCGCGGCCCGCACGCCAACGCCATCGCGATCATCACCCGCTGCTTCTGCCCACCCGACAGCTCATGCGGATACGCCCGCGCCTTGCCCGCAGGCAACTCCACCTGCTCCAGCAACTGCGCCACCCGCGCCTCGACCTGCTCATCCGGCAACGACCCGTGCAACCGGATCGGCTCCGCGACCTGCTGACCGATCCGCCGCACCGGGTTCAACGCGTGCATCGCACCCTGGAACACGATCGACGCCGACGCCCACCGCACCGCACGCAACCGGCCCCAGCTCATCGCCCGCGTGTCCTCCCCATCCAGCAGGATCTCCCCGCTGACCCGCGCGTCCCTGGGCAACAGGCGCAGCACCGACATCGCCAGCGACGACTTGCCACACCCCGACTCACCCGCCAGCCCCAGCGTCTGACCCGGCAGCAGCGTCAAATCGACCCCGCGCACCGCCTCATGCCCACCCGCGTAGGTCACCCGCAGATCACGCAACTCCAGAACAGGTGTCACCGGCGCTCCCGCAGCTTCGGATTCAACACAGACTCCAACGCGCGTCCCACCAACGTGAACGCCAACACCAGCAACACGATCGCGATCCCCGGCGGCAGCAGATACCACCACGCCCCATACGTGATCGCCCCGCTGCTGCCCGCCGACCGCAACAACCCACCCCACGTGACCTCATTCGTGTCACCCAGGCCCAGGAACCGCAACGTCGACTCCGCCACGATCGCCGTCCCCACCGCCAACGTCGTGTTCACGAACACCAACGGCAACACCGACGGCAACACGTGCTTGAAAATCACGTGACCATGCCCGCCGCCCAACGCCCGCGACCGCTCGATGTACGGCCGCGCCTCCACCGCCAGCGTCTGCGCCCGCACCAGACGCGCACTCGTCGGCCACGACACCACCCCGATCGCCAGGATGATCGTGCCCGACCCGCCGTCCAGCACCGCCGACAACGCGATCGCCAGCACCAGCGACGGCATGATCAGGAAAAAATCCGTGAACCGCAGCAACACCGCCGACAACCAGCCACCGAAATGCCCGGCCAGGACCCCCACCGCGGTCCCGATCACCACCGACAACAACGCCGCCGCCAACCCCACCACCAGCGACAACCGCGTCCCCCACAACGTCAGCGTCAGCACCGACAACCCGTTCTCGTCCGTGCCCAGCCAGTACTCACCACTCGGCGGCTGCAACCGCTGCCCCACCGCCCTGGTCACATCCAGGCTCGCGTCACTGATGAACACCGGCCCCAACACCCCGACCAGCACGAACACCACCAACACGACCAGGCCGACCAGCCCACCCCGGTTGGCCGCGAACTCCCGCCACGCCCTGCCCGCCGCGTCCCGCCGACGAGCCCACGCCGGTGACGTCATGACGCACGCACCCTCGGATCCAGAACCCGCAACAACAGGTCCGCGAACAGATTCATCACCACGACCGCGATCACCAGCACAATGAAGATCCCCTGCAACAACGGCAGATCCTTCGCCGCCAACGCCTCAGCGGTCAACTGCCCCAGCCCCGGCCACGAATACACCGCCTCCACCGTGATCGCACCCGATACCACCATGCCCAGATGCAAGAACACCAACGTCGCCGTGGGCAACAACGCGTTCGGCAACGCGTGCCGCTTACGCACCAGCTCATCCCGCAGACCCTTGGCCCGCGCCGTGGTCAGATAATCCGCGTTCATCTCCTCCACCAGCGACGCCCGCATCACCAGCTGATACTGCCCGTACAACGCCAGCACCAACGTCAACACCGGCAACACCATGTGATGCGCCACGTCCACCGCGTGCGGGAAAAACGCCGACGGACTGTCCGGGCTCTGCATCCCCCCAGTCGGGAACACCCCACCGGCGACCATCAGCAACACCACACCCAGCCACCACGGCGGAATCGACCAGAACACCAACGCCACACCGCTGCTGCCCCGATCCAACGGCCCATTGCGGTGCCACCCCGTCTTCGCACCCAGCCACAACCCCAGCGCCGCCGCCAGCACCGCCGCCGTCCCCGACAACAACACCGTCGGACCCAGCCGCTCACCGATGATCTGCCCCGCCGGCGCGTTGAACGCGTACGACTGCCCGAAATCCCCGTGCACCAACCCCACCAGGTAATCCCAGAACTGCACCAGCAACGGCTTGTCGAACCCCAGCCTGCCGCGCAACTCCGCCAACTGCGCACCCGACACCGGACGACCACGCGTCATGATCGACACCGGATCACCCGGCATCACCCGGAACAGGAAGAACCCCAACACCACGACCATGAGCACACTCATGACCGCGCCACCGACCTTCGCGAGCAGATAGCGAACGACCCCACCACCGCGAGACGGCGGCGGGGCCTCCGCGATCGACTCCTCGACAGGCGCGAGGAAATCGGTCACCGCGAACTACCTACTCTCGCTCATCCGCCGCGCCACGCCGACGCGACCGCCCGACCAACAACACGACACCACCGACGACCACCACACCCGCGACCACCACACCAATGATCAACCCGGTGTTACCGCCGTCCCCGCCCGCCGATGCCGACGCCGCCGCATCCGTCGACCTGCCCCGCTCAGCGCTGTAATAGCCCCAGTAACCCTGCTGGTTCATGATCACACCACCGTCGACCGGCTGCGTCTGGAACGGCGCCCACCGATCAGCCCGGTAAGCCTCCAACGGGTTGTCGTACCCCAGCAACACCAACGTCGCCCGATCCGCCAGCACCTGCTGCATCTTCTTCACCAGCTCGACCCGCTTGCCGCGATCAGTCTCCTGCAACTGCTCGGTGTACAACCGGTCGTACTCCGGATCACACAAGAACGAATCCGGCGTCGCACCCTTGCCGTCCGCGTTCGGCCGCGCCCCGCACGTCTGCAACGACAACACGTAATCCGGATCCGGATTCGCACTCCACCCCGAGAACGCCAGATCGAAGTTCGCACCCGTCGTCGCGTCGTTGACCTTCTGATCCGCCACCATCTGCGGCTCGACCGCGATCCCGATGTCCTTTAACCAACTCGTCACGTACTTCGACGCCTGCTCGTCCAAGTTCGTGCCCGCGTGCCCCAGCAACCGCAACCGCAACGGCTTGCCCTGCAAATCCGCACGCACACCATCCGCACCCTTGGCATACCCGGCCTCGTCGAGCATCCTGTTCGCCGCCGCCGGATCGAACTTCTGCTTCTCCGGCCAGTGGAACTCCGAGAAACCCGGCGGGATGTACCCAGCCGCCTCCTGCGCGTACCCACCCCACACCTTGTCCACCAACGCCTTGGAATCGATCGACAACGCGATCGCCTTCCGCAGCCGCACATCCTTCAACGCCGGATTGCCGTCCCCGATCGGCCGGTCGTCCGCCGACGTCGCACCCGGGTTGATCAGGATCTCGTTCAACCGCCGCCCCGCACCCGTGTTCAACCGGACGTTCGGGTCACCCTTCAACGCGTCGTACTGCGCGGGCACCAGACGACTCATCAGATCGATGTCGCCCTTCTTGAGCGCCTGCACCTCCGCGTCCACGTTCTTGTAGTACACGAAGTCGAGACCGTCGATCTTCGGCGCACCACGCCAGTAATCCCTGTTGGCCGTCAACTTGATGAACTGCGCCGCCTTGTAGTCCTGCACCAGGAACGGACCCGACCCCACCAACGGCAACGGCGGCTCCGCCTTGAAATCCGTCACCTTCTCCCACACGTGCTTCGGCACGATCGGCACATCCAGCGCCAGCATCGTCGACCGCGGCTGCTTCGTCCGGATCACCAGCGTCCGGTCATCCGGCGCCGTCACCGAATCCCAGCCCTGCACGAAGTTGCCGTTCGCCGTCGCCGCGTCCTTGTTGCTCATCATCGTCGAGAACGTGAACGCCGCGTCACCCGCCGTCACCGGCCGCCCATCCGACCACTTCACACCCGACCGGATCGTGAACGTCCACGTCAGCTTGTCCGCCGACGTCTCCCACTTCTCCGCCAGCCCCGGAACCGGCTTGTAGTCCTTCGGGTCATACGTCGTCAAGTACTCATACGTCAACCGGGTCAGATCAGTACCCACCCGAGTGATCGTGATGAACGGGTTCAGCGAGTCCAGCTCCTGCGTCACACCCGCCCGCAACACCTTCTCACCTTGCGCCTGCGCGGACCCAGCCACCCACGGGGACGCGACCGCCACCAGCGCGACCACCGCCCCCGCCCCAGCCAAGCGACGTCTGACCAGCACGACGTACCACCTCTCCTCCACAATTCGGAAAGAAGTAACCATCCATCAACCTGAGAAGTCAATGAGTACCGGCAGATCGTGCCAAGACGTGACTTAAGCCTCTACGGTGGCCTACGTGCGGATCATGATATCGGCCGACATGGAAGGCGCCACCGGGGTCACCTACACCCAGGACGTCATCCCCGGCACCGAACAATGGCAGCGGATGCGACACCTGTTCACCTCGGACGTCAACGCCTGCATCGCCGGCCTCCACGACGCCGGCGCCACCAGCGTCCTGGTCAACGAAGCCCACTCATCACAACGCAACCTGCTCCTCGAAGACCTCGACACCCGGGCAACCATGCTCACCGGACGCCACAAACCACTGTCCATGATGCAAGGCATCGACTCCCGGATGGACGCCGTCGTCTTCCTCGGCTACCACACCGGCGCAGGCGCCGACGGCGTCCTCGCCCACACCTACCTCGAGAACTCCATCACCGGCGTCTGGCTCGACGGCACCCACGCCAGCGAAGGCAGACTCAACGCCGCCATGGCACACGAACACGGCGTCCCGGTGATCCTGGTGACCGGCGACGACAAAACGTGCCACGACGCCAAGGACTACGCACCACACGCCCGGCTCGCCGCCGTCAAACAATGCATCAGCCGATACGCGGCCATCTGCCTCCCCCCAGCCACAACCGCCGAACTCATCCGCACCGAAGCCGCCACCGCGATGACCAACGCCGGCCACTACGACGCCACACCCCAACCCCACCGCATCGAAATCGAATTCGACGCCACCCACCTCGCCCACGCCGCCGCCGTCATCCCCACCGTCGACCTCATCGACACCCGCCGCGTCGGCTTCGACGCACCGACCATGACCGACGCCATGAAGGCATTCAAAATCGTCACCGCCATCGCCGCAGGAGCCGTGGAGGGAATCTATGGATGACGTCGCAGAACTCTGCTCACGCCTGATCCGCGTCGACACCACCAACCACGGTGGCGGCCAATCAGCAGGCGAACGCGACGCAGCCGAACTCGTCGCCGACACCCTCGCCGCCGCGGGCATCGGATCCAAACTGCTCGAACGCACCCCCCGCCGCAGCAACGTCGTCGCCCGCATCACCGGCCACGACCCCACCCTGCCCGCCCTCATCGTCCAAGGCCACCTCGACGTCGTCCCCGCCGACCCAGCCCAATGGACCCGCCACCCCTTCTCCGGCGACATCACCGACGACGGCTACGTCTGGGGCCGCGGCGCCACCGACATGAAGGACTTCGTCGCCATGGTCCTCACCGTCGTCGCCACCTGGGCCCACGAACACCGCGCACCACGCCGCGACATCGTCCTCGCCTTCGTCGCCGACGAAGAAGACACCGGCGCACACGGCGCCGAATGGCTCGTCGACGAACACCCCCACCTCTTCGACGGCTGCGGCGCCACCATCAGCGAATCCGGCGGCTACTCCTACCACGTCACCCACGCCGACGGCACACCACGACGCCTCTACCCCATCGGCACCGCCGAACGCGGCACCGCACACCTGCGCCTCACCGCCACCGGCCGCGCCGGACACGGCTCGCGCCGCAACGACGACAACGCCGTCACCAAACTCATCACCGCACTCGACCGCATCGCACACCACCCCTGGCCCATCCGCCTCACCCCCGCCGTCACCGCCTACCTCCAACGCACCGGCGCCGCACTCGGCATCCCCATCGACCTGTCCGATGTGGACACCACCCTCACCCGCCTCGGCAAAGCCGCACCACTCGTCGAGAACACCGTCCGCAACAGCACCCGCCCCACCATCCTCAAAGCCGGCTACAAGGTCAACGTCATCCCCTCGACCGCCACAGCCGAAATCGACACCCGCACCCTCCCCGGCACCGAACAAGAACTCCTCACCACCATCGACACCCTCCTCGGCGAGGACATCACCCGCGAATTCGTCAACCGCAACCCCGCCATCCAAGCCCCCATCGACTCACCCTGGTTCGACGCCATGACCACCGCCATCCGCTCACAAGACCCCGACGCCATCGTCGTGCCCTACTGCATGGGCGGCGGAACCGACGCCAAAGCCTTCGCCCGCCTCGGCATCCCCGGGTACGGATTCGCCCCGCTGTCGCTGCCGGAAGGCTTCGACTACCGCGCCATGGCACACGGCGTCGACGAACGCGTCCCCGTCGAAGGACTCCACTTCGGCACCCGCGTCCTCGACCACTTCCTGAGCAGTGTCTGACCACCCCCGCCCTACGAGGGCGGGCCCGGTCGCCGGAAACCCGCCGTCTCCGCCCCTCCGCGACCGGCAACACCGACACTGCTCGTCGAACCAGGCCAGGCGTCACGGGGACAGCGACAGGGACAACTCGCCCTCCTCGTCGAGAATCTTGACGAACACGGTCTTCGGGTTCGTCCCGCCCACAACCCGGCAGTCGAACTTCTTGCCCACCTCGACCACGATCGAGGTGGGACAAGCCACCCTGCCCGGACGATCCGACCGCAGATTCCCGGCCTCATCGAGCACCTGCCGCTCCAACGCCTCCTGGTCCAACACCCGCAGCGGCCTCGCCGAAGCGATGTCCGTACTCAACACCTTCACCGTCACCGCCACCGCACACGCGGCGACCACCACCGACGAGAACGCCATGACCGTCCGCGCGGTATTGCGCTGCGCACGCTGACCCGTTTGCCCCTGTTCATCCGTCACGCCGGAAGTTTCCACCAGCCGACCGCAGGCGCCCCGACCGGTCCGGCGCGATAATCCAGTTGAGTCTCCAGTCACTGGAAGGTTGAGGCTAAGCGTCGTGACCGAGATGTTCAGCATCGGGCAACTCGCCCGAACCACCGGCCTGCCGGTGCGCACCGTGCGGTTCTGGTCCGACATCGGCCTCGTCCCGCCCGCGGGACGCACCTCCGGCAACTACCGGATGTACGACGCCGAAGCCGCGGCCCGCCTCGACCTCGTGCGCACCCTGCGCGAACTGGGAATCGACCTCGACACCGTCGAACGAGTCCTGCGCGACCAGGTCACCGTCGCCGACGTGGCCAAAGCCCACGTCCGCGCGCTGGACACCGAGATCCGCACACTGCGGCTGCGCCGCGCGGTCCTCAGTTCGGTCGCGACACGAGGCAGTACGACCGAGGAGATGAAACTGATGCACGACCTGGCCAGGCTGTCCGCACAGGAACGGCAGCGCATCATCGACGAATTCGTCGACGAGGCCTTCGCAGGCGTCCAGCCACGGCCAGAAGGCGCACACATCGCCGACGGCATGCGCACGATGCCGGCCGACCTGCCCGACGACCCCACCCCCGAACAGGTCGACGCCTGGATCGAACTCGCCGAACTCGTCGCCGACCCCTCCTTCAAGGAACGCGTCCGCGAAATGGCGGTCGCCGGCTCATCGGACACCCAGCCACCGGCCCAATCCGACCCGCAACTGGTGCTCCAGCACGCCGCGCCCGCCGAAGCGGCAGGCGTCGACCCGGCCTCACCAGAAGGACAGGAGATCCTGCACCGGATCATCCCGGCCGACATGGCCACCGAGCAACGCCGCGCACTCGCCGACACGATCGCGACCTTCAGCGACCGGCGCGTCGAGCGGTACTGGAGCCTGCTCGGCACGATCAACGGCTGGCCCCAGCACCCGCCCGCGGTCCCGGCCTTCGAATGGTTCGCCGACGCGCTGCGCGCCTGACACACACGGCGCAACACCGCCAGCATGACCGTTCTGCGGAGCACGTCCGCCGCGGAACGGCCCGGGGCGAGCGTCTTTCGCGACGCTCGCCCCGTACTGCTCCTCCACCAAACCAGCGCCCTCCTCTACGGCAGAACCTGGCTCGGCCTTCTTTCCAGGCATTGCATGGTTATTTTTGTCACGATGAATTGAACGAGGGCCGTAGTATGGAATCTAGTGGCCGGGTTCGCCGAACCAACGGGACAACTGGTCGTCCAGATCCCGCTGGTCCTCACCGACCCACGCGATATAGCCGTCAGGACGCAGCAGCAGAGCTGGAACATCCACTGCCGCAACGGGATCCGCGATGAGGTCGACCCGATCCGACCATCCCCCGGCCGTCAGACGCCCAGTGCGGTCAAGCACCAGACCACGACCCTGGTGCAGCTGGTCGTAGAGACGGCCCCGCTCCAGGTCGATGTCCCGCAGGCGACGGCCGAGCAGGTCGGGGCCCTCGCCGAAGTCGTAACGAATGCCGACCGCCGTGATCTTCTCGATCAGGTATTGGTTCACCACCTCGAAATCCATCAGCTCCGTGAGCAGCCGCCGCACGGCCTGCGCGCCCGGTTCGTCCGCCAGCAGCGCCGTCTGGGCACGGGTGTTGTCCAGCACGTCCGCGGCGACCGGATGCCGTTCGGCCTGGTAGGTGTCCAGCACCGTGTCCGGCGCCCAGCCACGGACCTGCCCGGCCAGTTTCCAGCCGAGGTTGACCGCGTCCTGAACGCCCAGGTTCAGGCCCTGACCGCCGATCGGCGGGTGGATGTGCGCCGCGTCGCCTGCCAGCAACACCCGTCCGACCCGGTACTGCTCGACCAGCCTGGTGGCATCACCGAAGCGGGACAACCAGCGCGGGGAGTGCACACCGAAATCCGTCCCGGTGATGGCCCGCAACTGCTGTTTGAAATCCTCGATGGTGGGCGGCTCCGCACGGTCATGGCTGACTCCGGCGGCGGGGACCACGACACGGTAGACCGCTCCCCCGAACGGCCCGATGCTGAACGCCCTGCTTGCCCCGCCGATCTCGGCCACCTTCGCGGCGATCTCCTCCTGCGGCACACCCACTTCCAGCTCACCCATCAGCGTGTCGTTGCGCGCCGGCTCGCCGGGGAACGCGACACCCAGCAGCTTGCGCACCGTGCTGCGCGCGCCATCGCAACCGACGAAATACCGCGACCGCAGGCGCTCCCCGTCGGCCAGCACGACGGTCACGCCCTCGTCGTCCTGGTCGAAGCCGACCACCGCACACCCGCGCCGGACCTGCGCACCCAACGCGACCGCATGCTCCTCGAGCACCTGATCGATGACCGGCTGCGGGATGCCCAGCAGGTAGGCGTGCGCGGAATCCAGGCCCTGCGGCGCTGGTTTGTTGATGGCGGCGAAGAAACCAGCGGCCGGGCGCTGTCTGCCGCGGCCGTGGATGCGCTCGAGCAGGCCGCGCATGGCCAGCAGCTCGATGCTGCGGATGTGCAGACCGACGATGCGGACGAACGACGCGGGCTCGGTTTCCTTCTCCAGCACGAGTACCCGCACATCGTGCAGCCGCAGCTCGGCGGCCAGCATCGCACCGGTCGGGCCGCAGCCTGCGATGATCACGTCGAACACGCGGGGATAGGGCTCGGCCGTACCGTTCGTCGACGGCTCGGCGGTGACCTGCGAAGAGTGCATTGGTGTTGCCTTTCGGAAGTGCCTTCTGGCGCTCCCGGCGACACCTACGTCAATCGCCCGGCCGTGACGGGAGGGGGAGCACCCACATCGATACGTTCATGGGTCTCACCTCCTCGGGCGGCGTCACGGACAGCCGGAAGGTACAAGGCCGGACATGATCTCGTCCAACTCTTTTTCCAGGCTGTTGCCCGGTTATTTCGTCACTATGATGCTCACTAGGTTCGTAGTACTGACAGAAGTGCGCGGATCTCCCCTGGATCGCCTGAGCTTTGTCGCTGTCTTTCGTCAGCTGATAATCCACAAGGTCCGTAGTGCTGCTTGTAGTCGCAGCACGATCCGGGGTCACCCAGGGTGGTGAACCACAGCGTGGCCGCCGTGTCAGTGGGAAGCCTCCGAGTGGCAAGCACCACCAAGCACCACTTAGGAGCGAAGGGAACACGCGATGAACGTCGGGGACATGGCGAAGAAGGCCAAGGACTTCGCTGGTGAGCACAAGGACCAGGTCGACAAGGGCGTGGACAAGGCCGGCGATTTCGCCAAGGACAAGTTCGGCGCGTCCGGCGACCAGGTCGACAAGGGAGTCGACAAGGCCAAGGACCTCCTCGGCGGCGACCGCCAGCAGGACGACCGGCAGCAGGACGCCGACCAGCAGCGGTGACCGCGTCGCGGTCGGTGGTGAGCGGGAAATCCGTACCGCCCACCACCGACCGGTGACTAGACTGATTCCTTGATCAACTCGATCAGGGGCTGAGGCGTGGACGTTTTCCTGGAGACCGACCGGCTGCTGCTGCGCCGGTTCACCGAGGCCGATGTGGACAACCTGGTCCAGTTGGACAGCGATCCGGACGTGATGCGCTACCTCACCGGCGAGCCCACGCCCCGCGCCGAGATCGAAGACGAAGTCCTGCCCCGGATCCTGCACGACTACACCCTGGGCCCGGCCGGGCGGTGGGCCGCCGTCGAACGGTCCACAGGAGACTTCGTCGGCTGGCTGTCCCTGCAGCCGCCGGAGGACGGCAGCACGACGAACGTCGAACTCGGCTACCGGCTCACGAAAGCCGTGTGGGGCCGCGGATACGCCACCGAAGGGGCGCTCGAGCTGATCCGCAAGGGCTTCACCGACTTGGGTGTGCAGCGGATCTGGGCGCAGACGATGGCCGTCAACATCCCATCGCGGCGCGTGATGGAGAAAGCGGGCCTGACGTACGTGCGCACCTTCCACGTGCACTTCGACAACCCGCTGCCCGGCACCGAACACGGCGAGGTCGAGTACGAACTCCTCCGGACGGACTGGGTAACGGCTACACCAGCCTCCACACCGTGAGCACCGCTCCCCCGGCGGCGACCGTCTTGCCGTCCGGACTCACCGCGAGGCACCGGATCGTCGCGTTCGCGGCGCCCATGCTCAATGCCCCGACGCTCTTGTGGTCAGCCGTGTCCCACAGGGTGACCGTGCCGTCGCCCGAACCGCTCGCCAGCAGGTCCCCGGGGCCGGCGGCGATGCAGGCGATACCGGAGACATTGCCGGTGAGCGCGGCGGCGCTTTCGCCCGTCCGCACATCCCACAACGTGATGATGCCGTCGTTGCGCAGGTTCGCGAATGTCTTCCCGTCCGAGCAGTACGCCAAGGAGTGCGGCAGCGAGTTCGTGTGGGCCAGCGTGACCAGGGACGCACCGGTTGCCGTGTCCCACAACTGAAGTCGCCCGTCCTCGACCGTGTTGCCCCGGTTGCCGTTGCCGCTGGCCGTGGCCAGCACGGCACCGGAGGGATCGAACACCAACGCCCCGACCCAGTTGCCGGAACCGGTGTTCAGCGTCATGCCCGCCGGCCGGTCGGCCAGGTCCCACATCCTGAAGTTCGCCGAGTCGTACGTGGACGCGAGCACCTCGCCGGACGGGTGGAAAGCCACGTCCGCCGTGGCCGTGTTCCACTCGACCGGATTGAGGCGGGGCAGCGTGTTCTCCACACCGGTGGCGATGTCCCACAAGCTGATCGTCCCGTCGCCGTTGGCGACAGCCAGGCTCGTCCCGTCCGGGCTGAACGCGACGTCCACGGCCGCCGCGAACCTGGGGTTGAAGGCGACGACCTGCTCGAGCGACTTGGCACCGGCCCACGGGTTCACGACGGTGTGCCTGAACGTCGTGAACCCGTCATCCACCCACAACCGGACAGTCCCGTCACCTTCGGCGCTGGCCAGAGTCAGACCGTCCGGGCTGAACGCGACGGCGTACACGTCACCGCTTCCCACCAGCGGCACAGCGCGTCGGCCGCGCCGCTGCGGACCAGGACGCACCGGCGGCCGTGGCGCAACCGGCATGGCTGTGGCGGCGTTGCGGGCGAGGGGGAACTGCCCGGCGGTGTCGGTACCGCGCTGATTGGGCGTGGGCAAGCCTTTGCTCTGGAGACGGCTGCGCAGCACGGGGTAGATGTCGCCGAGGGTCAGCGGCGACGGCTTGTCGGGCAGGCCGGTACGGATGAGGTCGCGCAGTTCGCCGGTGAACGACGTGCATGCGCTGTCCTGCTGTTCGATCGGCAGGACGTGCGCGGTGCGGTTGCGGGTGGTGGCCGTCAGCGTGTAGACGCCCTGGACGTGCGTGATGTCGGCCAGCCCGGTGCCCTCCTCGCCCGCCAGCGCTTCGATGGCCTGACCGGCGAAGCAGCAGTCCAGGATGACGATCCGCACCCGGGCCGGGCTGGCGCGCAGCAGTTCGGCGACGGTCTCCCACGGCAGACCGGTGATCTTCGGGCGATCCGAACGAGTCGAGGTCACCGTCAGGCACAGGTCCCCGCGAGGCGCGAGCGTGCCGTGGCCGGCGTAGTACAGCAGCAGGACCCCGGTGGTGGCCTCCGCCAGGTCGGTGAGCTGCCCGGCCAGGTGATTCGCGGACAGCGGGTTCACGATCGGCTCGATCCAGTCCGCGGGCCACCCGCACAGCGCGGGGTCGGTCAGCAGTTCCCGCATCTGCTCGACGCTGTTGCGCGCCGCCGGGATCGCGGGGAACTCCGGGTACTCGTAGGCCGACACACCGATCAGCACGGCGCGGGAGTCGTCGGGCGGTCCCGGCGGGGTGCTCATCCACCCGAAGATACCGGTCGCCCGTGTGCGGGCCCGGGAACGTTCCCGGGCCCGCACACGTGAACGTCGGCTACGCGCCCGGCAGGCGCTCGCCGGTGTCCTTGTCGAACAGGTGCACCGCGCCGGGCCGCGGCCGGACGCCGAGCTGCTGTCCCCTGCGCCACTCCGACATGCCCGGTGTGCGGACCACGACCGGGTGCGGGGCCTCCCTGTGCTCCACGCTCTCCCCCGCCGCGATCACCTCCGCATCGGAGGAGCCGTACAGGTACTGGTCCGACCCCAGTTCCTCGACGGCCTCGATGGTCATCGACAGCTGGTCGGCGCAGTCGACGATGTCCCAGCCCTCCGGCCGGATCCCGACGACCACCTCGGTGCCGGTCACCGCGGCCCGCTGCCCCGGCGTCAGCGGGATCGTCGCGCCGCCGAGCGCGACACCGCTGTCGGACACCCGTGCCGGGATCAGGTTCATCGCGGGCGAGCCGATGAACCCGGCCACGAACACGTTGCGGGGCTTGGAGAACAGGCCGACCGGGGTGTCGCACTGCTGCAGCAGCCCGTCGCGCAGCACGGCCACCCGGTCACCCATCGTCATCGCCTCGACCTGGTCGTGCGTGACGTAGATCGTCGTCGTGCCGAGCCTGCGCTGCAGCGACGCGATCTGGGTTCGGGTCTGCACGCGCAGCTTCGCGTCCAAGTTGGACAGTGGCTCGTCCATGCAGAACACCTGCGGCTGGCGCACGATCGCGCGTCCCATCGCCACGCGCTGCCGCTGGCCACCGGAGAGCTTGGCCGGTTTGCGGTCGAGGTACTGCTCGAGGTCGAGCAGCTTGGCCGCCTCGCGGACCCGCTCGTCGCGCTGGTCCTTGGGCATCTTGGCGATCTTGAGGTGGAACGCGATGTTCTCGTGCACCGACATGTGCGGGTAGAGCGCGTAGTTCTGGAACACCATCGCGATGTCCCGCGAACGCGGCTCGACGTCGGTGACGTTCTTGTCGCCGATCCAGATCTCACCCTCGTCGACACCTTCCAGCCCGGCGAGCATCCGCAGGGTGGTGGACTTGCCACAGCCGGACGGGCCGACCAGCACGAGGAACTCGCCGTCGGCGACCTCCAGGTCCAGCCCGTCGACCGAGGGCTTGTCGTTGCCGGCGTAGTACCGGGTCGCGCCCCGGAACGAGACCGTAGCCATGTTCTCCCTACTTTCCGGCGCCGAGCGTGAGGCCGGTGATGATCCGACGAGCGAGCAGGATGTACAGCACGAGCATCGGCAGCACGATGATGGCCACGCCGGCCAGCAGTCCGCCGTACTCCGACTGGTAGGACGCGGCGTTGTAGAACGTGAACAACGCGCGTGCCAGCGTGAAGTTCGCGTTCTCCTGCAGGAACACGATCGCCAGCAGGGTCTCGTTCCACAGCCCGATGGCGTTGAGGATCAGCGCCGTGATCAGCCCGCCGCGGGCCAGCGGCAGCATGATCGACCAGAACGTGCGGGTGGCCGACGCGCCGTCGATCGACGCGGCCTCCTCCAGCTCGTCGGGCAGCGACCGGAAGAACCCGGTCAGCAGGAACACCGTGAACGGCAGCGACAACGCCACGTACAGCAGTGCCAGCCCGAACAGGTTGTTGGTCAGGTGCAGTTTGGACATCGCGATGAACGCCGGGATGACGACCGTCTGGAACGGCACGCCCATCCCGATCGCGATGAACCCGGTCAGCGGCCCCGACCCGCGCACACCCAGGCGGGACAGCGCGTACGCCGCGGGCGCGGAGACCAGCACGATCACGACCGAGCAGACCGCCACCAGCAGCACGGTGTTGAAGAACGCCGTGCCGAACTCGGCGGTGTCCCACGCGTAGATGAAGTTGCGGAACGGTGTGCCGCGCTCGAACAGCGTGCTGGGCAGCGCCAATGGCTCACGGAAGATCTCCAGCGGCGTCTTGAACGCCGCCGTGATCAACCAGTACAGCACCAGCAGGTTGAACAGGGTGAACGCCCACACCACGACGAGCCCGATCACCCGCATCGGGCTGATCCGCTTGGTGCCCGGCGCGGGCTTGGGGCGCCTCGGTGGCTTGCGCGCCGGCCGCGACGCGGGTGTGGACCCGGTTGGCGACGATGACAATGCGGTGGTCGACACTGCTGCCTCTCAGAACTGGATGGCGTCGCGGCGCATCAACCTGCGCAGCGCCACCACGAACACCGACACCAGTGCGATCATCACGACCGCGCACGCGCACGCCGTGCCGAAGGCGGGTGTGTCGCCGAAGGACCGGTCGAACACGAAGATGCCGAGCGTCCACGTGTGGATCGGCGGCGCGTACGTGCCGGACCCGGCCATCACGAACACCAGCTCGAAGATCTTCACCGCGTTGATCGTCCACAGCACACCGGCGATGCCGACCACGTCCCACGTCAGCGGGAGCGTGATGTTGCGGAACTTCTGCCACGGCGACGCGCCCGCGATCGAGGCGTCCTCGTAGAGGTACGGCGGGATCCGGTCGACGGCGGCCATCAGGATGGTGATGTAGAAGCCCGCGGACGCCCAGATGATCGATCCGAGCACCACCCACGTGACCGAGTCGGCCTCGAGGAACTTCGTCGCCGACAGGCCGACGCTCTCCAGCAGGTAGTTCGCCAGGCCCTGCCGGTTGGGCTGGTAGCGGTAGATCACGCCGAAGAACATGCCCAGCGCGACCGGCGCGACGATGTTCGGGAAGAACAGGATCGCGCGCACCATCTTGTTGCCGCGCATGTCGCGCAGCACCATCGTGAACAGGAACGCCAGCACGAACGTGCCGATGCCGCCGAGCGTGATGTAGATCAGCGTGTTGACGAACGCGTCCTGGAAGCCGTCGTCGGCGAAGATCTGCGTGTACTGCTTGAAGCCGTTGAACGACGGCGTGTCGCCCGCGCCTTTCCAGTTGGTGAAGCTGAGCACGACGGTGGCGACCGTCGGGGCGATCAGGAACAGGCCGTAGAGCACCAGCGTGGGGATCAGGAACGGCCAGAACAGCTTCTTGCGCTTGGTGATGTGGGCGGCTTGCGTACTACCGCCTGCCCCCGGCTTGCGGCCGGAGGCAGGCGGAGTGGCCAAACTGGTCGTCATCCCTGGTTTTTCCAGAAGTCGGCGGTCTTCGGGCCGATCTGGTCGATGAACTGCTGCGCGGTGATCTTGCCCTTGAGCAGGTCGTTGTTCAGCGGGTAGAAGACGTTCTTGACGTAGGTCCCGCCGACGAGCGAGTCGATCGAGTCCATGAAGACCACCTTCTCCTTCTTGGAGTCGGTGAACGCCGTGTTGAGCTGCTTGAGGTCGTCCGGCACGGGCAGTTCGGCCCGCGGGTGCAGGTTGTCGGCCACCGCGGGGATGCCGCGGGCGAGGTCCTTGTTGGTGAAGTAGGCGATGAACGCCTTGGCGGCCTCGGGGTTCTTGGCCTTCTTGGTCACCGACCAGACGACGGGCAGGAACTCGATGGTGTCGTGCGTGGCGTCGTCGGGCTTGGGGAACTGGAACGAGCCGTAGTTGATGGTCGCTCCGCCACCCTGCTTGCCGAGGTACTCGCGGGTCTCGCTGGGCGCCCACGACCCGACGAACAGGAAGGCTGCCTCGCCGTCGGCCCAGCGCTGCTGGATCTGGGGGAACTTGCCCGCGTCCCAGCCGTCGATGAAGTACTTGCCCTTGGCCAGCTTCTCGACGTACTGCGCGGCCTTGAGCAGGCCGGGCTCGCTCTTCCACTGGCCACCGGTCTTGTCCTCGACGGCCTTCTGGATGCCACCGGCGCCGACGTACTTCTCGGCGATCTGGGTCAGGAAGTAGGCGTTGTAGAAGTCGATGTCGCCGTCCTGGGCGATCGCGCCACCGGCTGCCTTGGCCTTGTCCAGCGCCGCGAACAGCTCGTCGGTGGTCTTCGGCTCCTTGAAGTCCTTCTGCTTGTTCTTGTCGTACCACCAGCCGTTGGACAACAGCTCGTAGGGCACGCCGAACAGCTTGCCGTCCTTGTCCTTGTTCTGCGGGATGTCGTAGAGGACCGAGGGGATGACGTCCTTGACGGTCTTGTCGCCCTCACCGATCTTCATGGTGAACACGTCGTCGAGGCCCTGGGTGCCACCCGGGTCGACGACAGCGGCCTTGACCTGGCTGGTGTCCTGGTCGATCAGATCGGGCACGGTGTCGGTGTTCAGCGCGGGCGCCACGTTCTGCGTGAGGAACTTGCGGCCCAGCCACTGGACGTTGACCTTGACGCCTGCCTTCTCCTCGAAGCACTTGAAGGCTTTCTGCAGCACCCGGCCCTGCGGCTCGTCCTTGGTCCACATGGACCAGTAGGTGAACTCCTTCTGGGTGGGCTTGACGGCGGGCTCGGGGCACGGCGCGTTCAGGTATTCCTGCTCGCCGACGAGCTTGCCGTCGTCCCCCGCGGGAGCGTTGCCGGAGCCACCGCCGCCGTCGTTGGACGACGAGCCGCAGCCTGCCAGCACGAGCGAGACGGCAGCGGTCAGCACGAGAGCGGACGTGCCTCGCCTACCGCCATAGATCGATCGCATCCAGTCACCACCTATGAAGCTTTGTTGGCAAGACGGACCCAAGCCGCCTTGCGCGGATGTGCAACTATTCCGGCAGTTTCAAGCAGAAGTCAACACAAAGATGCACTCTTGTTGCATTGGTCTGTACCAACCTAACTCGGGGGCAGAGCATGCCCGGCAGGCCCCCTCCGTGTCCAGTCCCACGCATGCGGGCACCGGCGAGGCGATTCGTCCCCGCTTGTCCGGTGTGCACGCCATCATCACGGCACGATCCTGGCCGCTCAGCCCATTCCCGGCCACCGCACGTGCGAAAAGCAGCCCAATCGTGAGGATCCCCCAGGTGAGCCGCCCAGTCCGCAAATGCCTGACGTGCCCGCGGGCGCTCAGACCGATATGAAAATGAAGCCTTGTCACGTTAGCGGCGGGCGCCGGGCAGTGTGAACACCGGCCGCTGCTGCCCGGCGTTCCCGGCGTGCAGACTCGACAGGTGGACGGTGAACTGTCGATCACCCGGCTCAGCCGGACGGCGCAGGTGGTCTACGAGGCACTGGTCGACCGGACCGCGACGTCCGCCGACGACCTGCGCCGCACCCTCGGACTCAG
Organism: Kibdelosporangium phytohabitans; assembly: GCF_001302585.1. Taxonomy (GTDB): domain Bacteria; phylum Actinomycetota; class Actinomycetes; order Mycobacteriales; family Pseudonocardiaceae; genus Kibdelosporangium; species Kibdelosporangium phytohabitans. The sequence goes on from NZ_CP012752.1 coordinate 6,150,110, forward strand.
CGAACACCAGGTCAGACGTGCTCTCGCGCTGCTCGCCGCCCGCGGGCTGATCACCGGCGACGGCCGCCGCTACCTGGTCAACCCGCCCGACGTGGCACTGAACGTGCTGCTGCTGGAAACCGAGACCGAACTCAGCCGTGCCCGGCTGCACGCGCTGCGGCTGGCTGAACGGCACCGCCGGTCAGCGGACGGCCAACCGCCCCTTGACCTGGTGGAAGTCGTGCACGGCAGCGCCCAGATCACCCAGCGCGCCGAACAGATCATGCGCACCGCCCGGCACGAGGTCTGCTTCATCGACAAACCCCCGTACGCCAAACTGCAGAACGCCCTCAGCCCGGTCGAGGCGGACCTGCTCACCCAAGGCGTCCGGTTCCGCGGCCTCTACGACCGGGACGCGCTGGAACTGCACAACCTGCTCACCGACCTGGAAGCGGGCATCGCGCTCGGCGAACAGGCCAGGGTGCTGGCCGACGCGCCCACCAAGCTCATCCTGATCGACGACCGGCTGGCCATGATCCCGCTGCGCTCGGCACCACCCGCGCTGGAGAGTGCCGTGATCGTGCACCCGTCGGCGCTGCTGCAGGCACTCGAAGCGCTCTTCCACGCACTGTGGCACTCCGCGATCCCGCTGGTGCTGCCGGACCGCACGGTGATCAGGGAGGACGAGCTGTCCGACACCGACCTGCGGCTGCTGGCGCTGCTCACCGCGGGGATGACCGACCGGAGCATCGCCCGGCAACTGGGCCTGAGCTACCGCACCTTTCAGCGCAGGCTGCACGAACTCATGGCCAGGATGGGCGCGCACACCCGGTTCCAAGCGGGGCTGCAGGCAGCCGCACGCGGGTGGGTGCCCTTGCAACGCACCCACCCGCTGACCGGCCCTCCTACTTGAGGGCGTACGCCCGCTGCACCGTCTGGCTCACCGTATTACTGGCGGTGTCGCGCGCGTCCGCGCGAATCCACACATATCCCTTGGTATCGGCCAACGGCGGCAGGCTTACCGTGACCGCCCAGCGGCCGGTGGCCTGAGCAGTGGCCGCGGCCTGCTTCCAGGTGACTCCTTCGTCGGTGGAGTACGACAACCGCAGGCTCGTCACCGGGCCACCGTCGCGGGCACCGGTGTGCTCGGCGGCGCGGACAGTAAAGGTGTGGCTGCCGCCCGCCGGGACCTGGTTGGCCATGTCCGTGCCGAAGTCGTAGCCGAGCTGGATCAGCGGCTGGAACGAGCACGTCGCCGCCGCGCCCAGGCACACGAAACCCGCCGGGGGCACGGCCGTGGCCCGCCGGGACTGGAACGACCACGACGTGTCCACCCTCATCGCCAGCCGGAACACGGCACCGCTGGGCACCGTCGACCGCGCCGACGCGGGCTGGATGTCGGTGGTGTCGAGCCGGTAGCGGCCCGGCTCGTGGCCCAGCCGGAAGATCGGGAACAGCGCCGCCGGGTCGCCGGAGTTCACCGGCGGGACCTCGGTCGTCCCGGCGAACAGCCGGGCCTTGGTGGCCTCGCCGTACGCCCCGGCCTGCCACGGGCTGGCGTAGTGCCCCGGTGTCGAGTCGCCCCACTGCAACGGCGGCACGAACAGGTCGGGATCCGTGCCGCCCCGGCACATCGAACAGATCTCCTGCCAGCCCGCGGCCGTGGCCGGGTACCGCGCCGGGTGGTCGTTCTGCAGCTCGGCCGCGCCGGTCAGCAGCGCGGCGGCGAACCACTTCTCCAGCGGGCGGCTGCGCTCCCCCGGCCGGTAGGTGTTCTGCTGGAACAGCGTCATCGACCCGGGCCGGCCGGCGTCGTCCTTGCCGGACAGGACCACCGACCGCTTCCACACCGTGCGGTCGTCGACCGGCCCGATCAGCTCCTGCCAGGCCGCCGGTGCCGTGAACCTCGTACCGCGCAGCAGTTGGCTCTTCCACAGCCCGGTCGGTGCCGCGTACCAGGTCTTCTGCGCGGTCAGTCCGGGTTTGTCGGCGTGGTAGCGGGTGTCCACGGTCACCAGCTGCGCCGGGTCCAGCGGCTTCACGTTCGCGGCGGGAAGACCGTTGGGGTTGAGGTAACTGACGTTGTACGCCTTGTCCGGGCGGGCGGCGACCGTCACCTTGAGCGGGGTGTTGCGGCCGTTGAGGACCGCCCGAAGCTGTTCGCCCTCGTCACGGCTGAGTGCCAGGACCGGGACGACGTCACTGGACAGTCCCGCGATGGGTAGGGCGCCGGGGCTGTCGACGTAGACCACCACGGCCACCGCCCCGGCTGACGCGGCCGAACCGGCCGCCTGGGTCGCCGCGGTGAACGCCGTGGACGGCTGCGTGGCCTGCACGGCGACCAGCACCGCTTTGCCGCGCACGTCCACGTCGGGCCCGCGCACCACGACCGGTGTCTCGTGCGTACCGGGCCACTTCGCGGCGATGCCGAAGGCGTCGTACTCCGGGTGCAGAGCCACCGGCGACATCTCGGCCCGCACGGCCGCGGGCTGGAGGCTTTGCAGGTCCTGCATGGTGATCGCGCCGCGTTTGGCGGCGGGGACGGGAGTGGCGAAAACCTGCCACGGGTTGGCCCCGGCCGCGAGACCGAACTCGACGATGGAGCCGGGGATCACCCGGCGCACCATGACGGTCCGGTCACGCTGGTCGAGCGGGTCGGGGCTGCGCACCCCGACCCGCACGGCGGCGCGTTCGTCCAGCGTGATCGTGGTCGGTCCCGGCACGGGCACGTCCGTGGCGGTCGACACGGTCCACCGCCGCGTGGTCAGGTCCGAGCGTGAGCTGGTGGCCAGTGCGGAGTACACGCCTTTCGGCACGTGCACGGTGGTGGCACCGCCGGCACCGATCTGCAGGTACCACACGGTGTCGCGACGGAACGGATCGTTGATGGTGCCCGCGCCGCCCGAGTCGTCGATCAACGCCGCGACGGACGCGGCCCGTGGTTTGCCCGCCGTGTCGAGCAGCCGCACCTCGATGGGGACGAGTTCGGGCGCGGTGTAGCGGCTCACCGCGGTGCGCCGCACGAATGTCGCGCCGCGGGCGATGACCGTGCCCCCGACGACGCCGGGTTCGGTGGCGTCGAGCGTGACGGTGACCGACGTGGTCGCGTCGGCGGGCACGGTGATCACGTTCTGGCTGAACCGGACGCTGCCGGGCGGGACAGGGTTGCCCGACCACGTGCGCAGCGACGCCGACAGTGACAGCGTCACGGGCTCGGTGGTCTCGTTGGCGTAGGTGAGGGTCTGCGGCCCGGGCGCCAGCACCGCGCTCGACGGCGCGATCACCGCCGGGTCGGCCGCGCGCGGGATGTCCAGCCTGCCGTTGCCTTGTGCGTACCAGTCCTGGCCGGCGTCCTTGGCGCTCGCGGCCAGCGCGTTCTTCAGGCGGTCGGCCCGCCACCGCGGGAACTTCTGGGCCAGGATCGCGGCCGCGCCGCTGACGTGCGGTGTCGCCATCGACGTGCCCGACGCGGCGGTGTACTGCTCGCCGACCGGGTCGCCCATCGAGGTGCCCGACGCCCGCGCGGCGACGATGCCCACACCGGGTGCCACGATCTCCGGTTTGGCCATCGCGTCACCGGATCGCGGTCCGCGGCTGGCGAACGGCGCCGGTTTGTCCTCCCGGTCGACCGCGCCGACGGTCAGCGCGGACGCGGCCACTCCCGGGCTTTCCACAGTGGCCGGTGCGGAACCCGAGTTGCCCGCCGCGACCACGAACAGTGCTCCCGTCCGCTCGGTCAGGGTGTCCACGAGCTCGCTCAGCTCGTCGGCACCGTCGGGCACCGGGCCACCCAGGCTGAGGTTGACGACCTTCGCGCCGTGCTCGGCGGCCCACTGCATCCCCGCCATCACCTGGGAGGCCGGTGCCTGGCCGGAGCTGTCGAACACCTTGGCCGACAACAGTTTCGCGCCGGGCGCGACGCCGCGGTAGCGTCCGCCGGACGCCGAGCCGGTGCCGGCGATGATCGACGCCACGTGGGTGCCGTGCCCGTAGCCGTCCCCGGCGTCCGGCTCGTCGGTGAAGTTGGCCGTGTCGGCCACTTTGCCCCGCAGGTCCGGGTGCTGCTCGTCGATGCCGGTGTCCACCACGGCGACGGTGGTCCCGGTGCCGTCCAGACCGGACTGCCACATCGCCGGGGCACCGACCTGCGCGGTGCTGCGGTCGAGGGTGACGCGCACCGGGCGGTCCAGGGTCAGCTTGGCGAAGTCGGCGGGCCGGGATGTGACCGAACGCCACAACTCGCCCGTCTTGTCCTTGGCCACACGCATTCCCGCGCCGTTGAGCGCTGAGACGGCCGTGTGGCGGCGTACCGCGGGCAGCGCCGCCGTGGCGGACACGCCGCCGCGGTAGCGGACGAACAGCGGCAGTTCCCCGGTGCGGCTCACGGCGGCCAGTTCGGTCACGTTGAACAACGACCGGTCGGCGATTCCCGACGCCACAAGGGGCATCGCGTCCGAGGGGAACACGAACAGGCCCGCGGGCGTGGTCATGGTCTCGAAGGACACCGGGGGCCGGCCGGCGGACGTGGCCGCCTCGATCCGCGCGAGTGTCGTGCCGTCACCCGCCTGGGTGTACTCGACCTCGTCACCGGTGATCAGGGTGACGCGATGGCGAACCTCGGATCTCGCGGCTGTTTGTGTTGTGCCGTGGGGACTCGCTGCGGCTGGGGGTGGAGCACCGAGCAGTGCCATGGCGACCGCGGTAGCGGCCACAGTGGACAGACGGCGCCACAGCCCGGAGTACGACCGGATCATCGTGCCCTCGCTCTGCGACTAAGTGACAGGGTGTTCACGAGGGTGAGTGATCGATCGCTGATCGGGAACGCATCGCCTCGGCGGGGAGTCGCAAATGGCGACTACGCGCCGCCAACTACGCCGGACGGCGAAGGGCCCGGGCCACCTGTGGTGACCCGGGCCCCGCGCACTGGCGCGCCGATGCCCGTCCGGCCGATCAGGTCAAGCTGCTCGGCCGGACGGCCTCAGTTCAGCGCTCCGGGGGTGCGCTTGTGGAGGGTGAAGTCGACACGGTTGTTGTCGGTGTCGGTGCTGAGGATGTCGCGGGCACTCGACGGTTCGAGCTGGTCCATCGCCGGGGTCTGCTGGACGGCGGGCTGACCCTCGCGAGGCGTGGTGACCGGGTTGGCGAAGCTGATGCCGTCGACCTTCACACCGGACTGGTTGAAGATCGCCACTCCGCCGTTGCTCGGCACACCGACCGTGGAGGACGGCGTGTACAGCTGGACGTTGGTGTTGTCGGTGATCGGGGCCGTCAGGTTGGTGCCCTGCACGACGAGGAACTGGCCCAGGTTGTCGCGCGGCGACAGCACAGTGCCCTCGAACACGGTGATCGTGTCGACGACGAAGTTGTTCGGGCCGTAGATCCGGATCTGCCACCCGCTGATGTCCTGCGGCTGGCTGGTGATGTTGCGGAGTTCGATGAACTCGTCGAGAGCGTTCGCCGGCCCGCGGGTCGACACCTCGTTCACCACCACAGTCGACGACGCGGTCACTGCCGGTTCGTCCGCGGTGGCCGCACCGGCGATGGCCGGGGTCACCGCGACCGCCGCCATGGCGGCACCGAGCAGGAATCGACGCATGACGAATTCCTTTCTTCTGGGTACGTTGATGTCGGGGGAAAGGGTGGCCGGTACCGCTGTCCGACGTTTGTCACCGGCCACCGGGAGCAATAATTCCGCTTACCCGTCCCGGCGGTAAGGGGCCAATTCCGGAATCGGTTCGCCGGCGGAGCGCCGGACGTTCCTCGCCGACCGCGCGGCTGTTTCCAGCCGGTCCTGCGACACGTCGAGCACCTGGCTCAGCCAGGCTCGCCAGTACGGCCCCGGGATCCGCTTGCCACGTTCCCACCGCGAGATCTCCGCTCGCGTGACGGCCGGGTTGCCGGACGTCTCGGTCAGCAGTCTGGCCAACGTGACCTGCGAAATCCCCAACTGCTCGCGCAATTGCGGTATCAACCGCCACAACGGCGGTGTCGTGGTTGCGATTCGCGTGTGCACCGGCACATCCTTCAACCGCGGCCGGGTCCGGCAGCACCTGCGGGCCGGTGATACCGCGGGCAGGCCCGCCGCGGCGCACCTCGCCGCATTGTTCGCCGGAATACGCGCGACACACCGGCTCCACCGGCCTTCACCGCTTGGCGCCTCCTTTCGGGTGAGACCGGGGGAATCATCACACCAACACATCCACCCACTTTCTCCGCGCCCGGGACTTTATGCCCGATTCCCGCAGAATCACCGGCCTTCCGTATGGCGATGGTCCGTTTGGTCGCGTATTGGCTGCCGGTTGGGACCAATCACCGCCGGTATCGGTCACCAAGTGCGACAACCCTGCTACCGTCCGAGCCCGGAGGGTGGGACCCATGTCCGCGCACAGGCAGAGAGGCACCCGGCTGGTGCCGTCGAGACCGTTGTCCACACTCGAACTGGTCCAGTTGATGCTGGTGCGGTTCGGCGCACACGACGCCGCGGGACTGGCCAGGCTGTTCGCGACGCAGGTGGCCTGGCGGGCACCCAGTCTGCCGTTCACCCACTGGGGCGACGGCACCCGCTCGCGGCGCGAGGTGGAGTCCTTCTTCCTCGCGTTCTTCGATTCCCTGCCGCCCGAGGCGATCGCCGTGCGCAGGCTGCTGGTGGACGGCGACGACGCGGTGGTGATCGGCCGCACCCGGTGCCGGGTGGGCGCGTCCGATGAGCTGGTCACGCTCGACCTGGTGATCTCGGTGTCCACACGGGACAGCGAGGTCCGCGAGTGCTGGCTGATCCCCGACTCCCTCGCCGCGGGGATCGCGCTGGGCCGTGCCCAGCTCGTCTGACGTCCGACGTTCGGTGACACTCGAGGTGGCGGTGGTGAACGGCAAGCGGACCGGCTGGCAGACCAGGGGCGATCTGGTGGCCGCGGCGGCGGAGGTGTTCGACCGCGACGGTTTCACCGGCGCGAGCCTGCACGACGTGTGCGCCCGCGCCGAGGTCAGCAAAGGCGCGCTGTACTGCCACTTCCCGTCCAAGAACGCGCTGGCGCTCGCCGTGATCGAACGGCAGTCCCTGCTGTGGCACGAGGTGCGGTACGAGCTCGGCGACCGCGGTGGCATGCCCACCCAGACGCTGGTGGATTTCTCCTTCGAACTCGCCGAGCGGATGTGCGCCGATCCGGTCCTGCGGGCGGGCAGCCGCCTGGTGCTGGAGGCGGGCCTGTTCGAGGTGGCCGCGGCGAGCCAGTTCGCCGGATCGGTGGCGATCGTGCGGGACCTGTTGCGGGACGCGGAGAAAGCAGGCGAGTTGCTGTCCGGAACCGACGTGCGCTACGCCGCCGAGGCGATCGTCGCCGAACTCACCGGCACGCACCTGCTGTCACTGGCGATGGCCGGGGAGACCGAACTGCCCGCGCGGCTACCGCAGATGTGGCGCCTGCGCCTGCTGGGCCTGGTGCACGAACGGGTCCGGGTGCGCCTGCGACTGGCCCCGCAACCACCCCACAGCATGAGCAAGGGACCCGTCTCGAAACGTTGACAGGCCACTAGCGGCCCGTCACCGCATCGCGAGCGGACAGCGCGTTCACCGTCGGCTAGGCGTTCTCCGCGCGGGCCCGGTTCTTCTCCGCGGCTTCCTCCATCGACTGCGGCCGTTGGGGCCAGCCGACGTTCGGGCGTGACAGCAACGCGTTCAACGGTTCCGGCCGGCCCAGGTGGAATCCCTGCGCCACCCGCACCCCGAGCCGGGACAACGCCTGCACCTGCGTGGGCCGCTCCACCCACTCGGCCACCACCGACAGGCCCAGGCCTCGTGCGATGTCCACGATCCCGCTCACCAGCACCGTGTCGCGGCTGCCGTAGTCGATGCCGTGCACGAACTCGCCGTCGATCTTCAACCCGGTGATCGGCAGCTGCTTGAGGTGCACGAACGAGCCGAAGCCCGAACCGAAGTCGTCGAGGGTGATCCGGCAGCCGCTGGCGCGCAGCTGCTGGGCGAGGCTGCGGGCCGCGTCCAGGTTCGTCACCGCGGCCGTCTCGGTGATCTCGAAGCCCAGCCGCCCCGGCGCCACGCCCGCCGCCGCGATCCGGTCGAGCACGAAGTCGCCGAAGTCCTCATCCTCCAGCGTCCGGCCGGAGACGTTCACGTTGAACCGCAGCCCCGGGTACGGGTGCTCCACCAGTGCGTCGATCGCCGTGCCCGCCACCCACCGGTCGATGTCCAGCACCAGGTCGCTGCGTTCGGCCGCGGGCAGGAACTCCCCCGGCCCCAGCCGCGGGTGCTTGTTGTCCTCCAACCGCAGCAGCAACTCGTGCCCCACCACACGGCCGCTGGCGAGCTTCACCATCGGCATGGCGTGCAACGCGAATCCGCCGTCCTGCAACGCCCCGCGCAGACGGTCCAGCACGGACACCCGCAGCGCGGTGTCCGTGTAGTGCCCCTGCTCGTACACCGTGACCCGGTTGCGGCCCGCGGCTTTCGACGCGTACAGCGCCAGGTCCGCGTTCGCCAGGATCGCCTGCCAGCTCTCACCGGTGTCGAACCGGGCCACACCCGCGCTGATCGTCGTCCGGGTCGCTCCCGAGCCGCCGCTCAACGGGACCGCCGCCACCGCTGTGCGCAGCCGGTCGGCCACCGTCACCGCTTCGCGCTCGTCCGCGCCCGGCAGCACCACCGCGAACTCGTCACCACCCAGGCGCCCCACGACCTGGCCGTCGGTCAGCCGGTCGCGCAGCAGGTTCGCCAGCGTGCACATCACCCGGTCGCCCGCCGGGTGGCCGCGCAGGTCGTTGATGTCCTTGAAGTTGTCCAGGTCCAGCAGCAGCAACGCGCCGCGCACACCCAGCGCCAGCTGCCGCTCCAGCTCCCTGGTCAACGCCCGCCTGTTCGGCAGGCCGGTCAGCGGGTCCTCCTCCACCATCCGGAGCAGGTCCTCGTGCCGGTGCCCCAGCTTGGCGGCTCGCAGCTCCTGGTCACGCCAGCGGGTCACGTCCACCGCGCGGTACAGCAGGTCGGCCTCGGCCACCGCCACGCACGAGACCTCCAGCCACCGGTGGTCGTCATCGTCGCGCGAGCGCCACGAGACCACGGCGGCCTCGTCGGTCGGCGACTCGGGCGCGCCGGCCAGCAGGGCGGTCAGCGACCGGCCCACGCTCTGCTCGGTGCTCAGGCCGAACAGACCGGCCATCCGGGGGTTGGCCCACTTCACCCGGCACCGCTGGTCGGTGACGGCAAACGCGATATCGCTGGCCGCCAGCACCTCGCCCAATGAGGCGCTGTCGTCGCTCACTAACACCCTCGCAGGATCTCTACAAAGCAGGTTGTCTTGTCACGCGCGCACGAAGCGTAGCCGACCGCTCCCGTCAGCGCAGACGCTCCAGCGCATCGGCCGAACGCAGGATCTGCGCCGCCAGCCGCCCCAGTTCCGCCGCGTCCGCCCCGTCCTGTGCCGCGGTCACCACATCTTCTGCCGCACACCGCAATTGAAACAACCTGTCCTGCAGATCCGCCAGTTCCGCGGTCGACAACACCACGGCATCGTCAGGAAGGCCACTGCGCTGCAGCGCCGAGCGGCGCTCGTACGCCCGCTGCCGGCATGGCTGGGCGCAGTACCGCCGCGGCCTGCCGACTCTGTCCTCCTCCGGCAACCTGCGGCCGCACCAGCCGCAGTGCCTCGGATCCCCCCGCAGCGGATCACGCTGCACAGGCTGCCCGGGTGAGTCGGTCCCGGTTACCACCGTCATGACAATTGACCGTATCTGGACATCGCGTTGCCACCCATCCGCCACGCCGCCGGTGCACACTCATTATGTGCGCGACCACGACTATCTGGCCGGACCATACCCGCGGGCGTTCGCCCACCGCGGCTGGCATCTCGGCGACCTCGAGGACATGGAGAACTCCCTGAGCGCGTTCAAGCGCGCCGCGCAGGAGGGCTACCACTATCTGGAGACCGACGTCCACGCCACGTCCGACGGCGTCGTCGTGGTGCACCACGACGACAAACTCGACCGCACCACCGACGGGCGCGGGTTCGTCGCGCGGCAGCCGTGGCGCAGCGTGCGGACCGCCAAGATCGGCGGCCGTGAGGAGGTCTGCCGGTTGGAGGACCTGCTCGAGGAACTGCCGGACGCCCTGGTCAACATCGATGTGAAAGCCGATTCCGCGGTCGAGCCCGTGATCCGGGCGCTGCGCCGCACGGGTGCGCTCAACCGGGTCTGCCTCGCGTCGTTCTCCGACACCCGGCTCCAGCGGCTGCGCGCCCGCATGGGCCCGCGTCTGATGACGTCGATGGGGCCCAGGTCGGTGGCCGCGCTGTGGGCGGCGGGCCGGGTGTGGGCGCCGAGGGCGTGGCGCGCGATCCGCGGCCGGATGGCCCAGGTCCCGGTCAGCCAGGGCCGGTTGACGGTGGTCGACCGGCGCCTGGTCACCGCGGCTCACCGGCGGGGCATGGAAGTGCACGTGTGGACGATCGACGACGCCCCGCAGATGAACCGGTTGCTGGACCTCGGGGTTGACGGCCTGGTCACCGACCGCCCCGAGATCCTCAGGGACGTGCTGCGAGCCCGGGGGATGTGGCCCGCCGCCACCCCCGCCCACTGACCCGGTCCCCTTGGCCACCACTGTGGCCCTTGCTGCGTTTCGCGCACCAAGGGCCACAGTGCTCGCCTAGATGTACGCGGCTTCGGCGTACGTGGGGACCCGCTTGCTGCGGGCGTCGCCGTCCTCGCGCAGCTTCAGCTTGCGCGCGCACGTCCACGGCTGCCAGCCGCGCATGCGGTAGAGGTACAGCGCCCGGTAGTCCTGCTCGTCCGGGGTGGCCTGGTGGGGCAGTCCCTTGCCGCCGACGCTGCGCCACGTGTCGAGGGTGAACTGGTACGCGCCGTAATGCTTGCCTTTCGCGTCATAGCGGCCATTCGACTCGCACTTGCGGAGCCTCGCCCAGTCGTTGCCAGGCGGGTCTGCCCACGCCTGCGGAGCCATCACGGTTGCGATCACCAAACAGGTAATAACGAGCCGTTTTCTCATGGTCACCGAAGGTAAATCACACCGTTATCATGTGCCCGGCGAGTCACTCGCACGTGAACTTTCGATACCGCATCCCGCAGCCGATCACCCGCCCGGGAAACCGCCCAGTACAGTCCGCGTACCAACCGACCGGGAGGACCTGAGTGAGCACGATGGCAGACGCCCAGATCCGCAAGCAGGAGCAGCGGGGATGGGTGTGGTACGACTGGGCGAACTCGGTCTTCCCCACGTCCGTGACCACGGTGTTCGGCTCGCTCTACCTCACCGCGGTCGCCGCGACGGCGGCCAAGGCGGACACCGCCACGAACGGGCCCGACGCGTGCCCCGCGGGCGACAAACTCCGCAACTGTGACGTCTCCCTGTTCGGGTTACAGTTCCCGGCCGGATCGCTGTGGGGCTACCTGCTGTCGTTCGCCACCGTGATCCAGGTGCTGATCGTGCCGCTGATGGGCGCGATCGCCGACCGCACCCAGAACAAGAAGCGGATGCTGGCGATCTTCGCGTTCTCCGGCTCGGTGGCCACCGCCCTGATCGCACTGGTCGCTGGTGCGAACTGGGAGCTCGGCGCGCTGCTGTTCATCGTCGGCAACATCTGTTACGGCACGTCGGTGGCCATCTACTACTCGTTCATCCCGGACATCGCCACCGCCGAGGAACGCGACGACCTGTCCACCAAGGGCTGGGCGTTCGGTTACCTGGGCGGCGGCGCGGCGCTGGCGCTGCAACTGGTCCTCGTGCTGTTCGGCGACAGCATCGGCGTCGACGAGAGCACCGCGGCCCGGATCGCGTTCGTGACCTCCGGTGTCTGGTGGGCGCTGTTCACGCTCATCCCGTTGCGGCGGCTCAGGCAGCACCAGCCCGCCCACGACCCCGAGCCGGGCAGCTCCGCGCTGACCGCGGGCTTCAAGGAGCTCGGCAGCACGCTGCGCGGCGCGAAGGCGTTCCCGCTGACCCTGGCGTTCCTGGGCACGTACCTGATCTTCACCGACGGCATCTCCACGGTCGCCAACGTCTCGGCCCAGTACGGCAGCGAGGAGCTCAAGTTCGAGCAGCAGGTGCTGATCACGACGATCCTGATCGTGCAGTTCGTCGCCTACATCGGCGGCGTCCTGCACGGCAGGCTCGCCCGCCGGATCGGCGCGAAGCGCACCATCCTGGTCAGCCTCGGCATCTGGGTGGTCGTGATCGCGGGCGCCTACTTCGTGCAGGCCGGCCAGCAGCTGCAGTTCTACCTCGTCGCCGCGGGCATCGGACTGGTGCTCGGCGGGACGAACGCGCTGGCCAGGGCCCTGTTCAGCCAGATGATCCCGGCAGGCAAGGAAGCGCAGTACTTCTCGGTCTACGAGGTCGGCGAGCGGGCCACCTCGTGGCTGGGGCCGCTGCTGTTCGGGTACATGGCCCAGACCACCGGCTCCTACCGGTACGCCATCATCTCACTGGTGATCTTCTTCGCGGTCGGCTTCGTGCTGATGCTCTTCGTCCCGGTGAAGCGGGCCATCGAAGCCGTCGGCAACACCGTGCCACAATCCCTCGAGAGCAAGGCGTGACAATGGATAAACGCTGAGTGTCGTTCGTATTCGAGTACGAGCGGCTACTCGAAGTCATGATTTCTCACCCGCCGGATCGACGTTTACGCTTCGATCCGACCGGGTACCTGCACATCCTGGACTGACCTGTGAACTAACTCCTCCGAACGGGTGAGATGTTGGTGTCGATTGTGGGATAACGCGTCACTTTCCCGCGCCGATTGCCTCCCTTAGGAGGAAGCTGTTGTTGACGGGTGAAACATGTCACTGTGCGCGACGAGTGCCGGGGGAAGGGAATCTTCCGGCCGTTCCGTTCGTTGCGCTCAGTGAGCACCACCCTGGTCCGAGGGGACTCGGGCCGAACGAAAGGACACCGCCATGGCCGACCGTGTTCTCCGTGGAAGCCGGCTGGGAGCGGTCAGTTACGAGACTGACCGGAACCACGATCTCGCGCCGCGTCGTACGGTCAGGTATGCGTGCCCGAAGGACCACGATTTCGAGGTGCCCTTCTCGGACGACGCCGAAGTGCCGCCGGTGTGGGAGTGTCGGCTCCACGGGCTGGAATCGAAGATGATCGACGGCTCCATGCCCGAGCCCAAGAAGGTCAAGCCACCCAGGACGCACTGGGACATGCTGCTCGAGCGCCGGACCATTCCGGAGCTCGAGGACTTGCTCACCGAGCGGCTTGAAGAACTCCGCGGCAGGCGCAGCCGGACCGCGTAGTTCGACTCCCACCACGAACGACCCCGCCCAGACCTCCCGCCTGGGCGGGGTTTTTCATTCCCGGCCGGTAAGCCCGATTGCAGGTTCCTGCATCGCCCCATGACCCAACATTAGTTGGACAACATCTGTTGGGGAACGCCGCCACTCCGGACGTGCGGCACTATTCGAACAACCCGCACGACAGATACTTCAGCCCGCTGTCGACCTGAACGGTCAGCACGCGGTGCCCTCGGCCCAGCCGCCGCGCCAGCCGCGCCGCGGCCACCAGGTTGGCCCCAGTCGACGGACCGGAGAACAGGCCGTACTCCGCGGCCGCCACACGGGCCATCTCGCGGGCCTCGCCGGTGGACACGGTGATCACCTCGTCGAAGTCGTACGACTCCAGCAGCGGCGGCCAGAAACCGATCCCCATGCCCTCGATGCGGTGCGTGCCCGCCCGTCCCCCGGACAGCACCGGCGACTCGGCGGGCTCCACGGCCACCCGCAGCATCGACGGGAACCGCTGCCGCAGCGCGCGCCCCGCCCCGACCAGGCAGCCACCCGTGCCCACCGACACGCAGAACGCGTCGATCTGGCCGGGGACCTGCGCGGCGACCTCGTAACCCAGCGGCTTGTAGGCGTTGATCACGTCCGGGTTGTGGAACTGGTCGGTGGCGAACCCGTCCACCTGGTCGGCGACCAGCCTGGCCAGTTCGATCAGCTGCGGCCACAGCTCCGGCCGGAACCCGCCGGGCGGACTGGTCACCAGGTCGACCTCGGCGCCGAAGGCGCGCATCGCCGACAGCTTCTCCGGCGCGAACGCGTCCGAGGTGACCAGCCGCAGCGGATGCCTGGTCACCGCGCACACCAACGCGAGCGAGGCGCCCGTGCTGCCACCGGTCGCCTCGACCACGATCTGCCCGTGCCGCAACCGGCCGGTCTGCTCGGCGCCGCGGATCGTCGCCAGCGCCATCCGGTCCTTGTACGAGCCGGTCGGGTTGGCCGCTTCCAGCTTCACCCAGACCTCGGCGTCGTCGGCTCCGGTCAGCCCGTCGACGCGGACGGCACGGGTCCAGCCGATGCCGGCGAGTAAACCCTGCTCGGCCATCCGGTCAGCTGGACTTGCCGCCCTTGACCACCGACTTGATCTGGTTGCCGCGCACCCGCACGCCCCACTTGAACACGCGCCACAGCGCCTCGCGGACGATCGCGCCGTCCATCTTGGACACGCCGATCTCGCGCTCGGTGAACGTGATGGGCACCTCGGAGATGGTGAACCCGGACTCGAGCGTGCGCCAGGTCAGGTCGATCTGGAAGCAGTAGCCCGCCGAGGCGACGTTGTGCAGCTTGAGCTTCTCCAGCACCGGGCGGCGGAACGCGCGGAAACCCGCGGTCATGTCGTTGACCTTGGCACCCAGCCACATCCGCGAGTACACGTTGGCCATCTTGGACAGCATCCAGCGGCGCTTGGGCCAGTTCACCGTCTTGCCGCCGGGCACGTAGCGCGAGCCGATCGCCAGGTCCGAGTCGTGCAGCGCGTCGATCACGCGGGGCAGGTCCTCCGGCGCGTGCGAACCGTCGGCGTCCATCTCGACGATGACGTTGTAGTCGCGCTCCAGCGCCCAGCCGAACCCGGCGACGTAGGCGGCACCGAGGCCGGCCTTCTCCGTGCGGTGCATGACGTGCACCCGCTCGTCCGCCGCGGCGAGCTTGTCGACGATCTCCCCCGTGCCGTCCGGGCTGCCGTCGTCGACCACGAGGACGTGTGCCTTGGGCAGCGCGGCGTGCAGCCGGGTGATGATCGGTGTGATGTTGTCCTTCTCGTTGTACGTGGGGATCACCACAAGCACCGGCTCGAGCTCCGCCATACGTTCCTCTCCTAGTCCTGTTCTGTCCGGCCCGAGTTCGTGCCGACCCGACGCTGACGCTGCCGGATCCGCGAACCGATGGCCCACAGCAGCGCCGCGAGGCCGCCGACGACCATGGCCACCTCCGGCCAGGCGCCGATCCGGGTAGCCAGGGTAACGGTCGTCCTTTTGGGCACGGCGGCCACCAGCGTGTCCGCGGTGTACAACTCAGTCTGACGGGTGACAGATCCATCAGGTTGCACGATCGCACTGACCCCGGTTGTGGCCGACACCACCACCGCGCGCCCGTGTTCCATCGCCCGCACCCGCGACATGGCCAGCTGCTGGTAGCTCATCTCGGTGCGGCCGTACCAGTTGTTGTTGGTCGGCACGGTGAGCACCTCGGCGCCGTCACGGGCGGCCTGGGTGAGCACGTCGTCGTAGGCGACCTCGAAGCAGATGCCGACGCCGAGTGTGCTCCCGGCGGCGGTGAGCACGGGCGCCTGGATGCCCGGCCGCATGTCGAGCTGCCCGTCGACGAACGGCGTGAACAGCCGCGCGACCGGGCGGATCGGCACGAACTCCCCGAACGGCACGAGCTTGCTCTTGGCGTACTCCTGGCCGGGGCCGGTGCGCGGGTCCCAGACGATCATCACGTTCTGGTCGCTGCCGTCGGCCTGCCGCTGGCGCGCCCCGACCAGCGTGGGCACGCCGAGGTCCTCGACCATCCGGTTGAGTTGCGTGTCGTTGCCGGCGTCCGGGACGAGGTTGGTGAACGTCTCGGGCATGAGCACGACGTCCGGCTTGGGCCCGCGGCCCGCCTTGATGTCCCGCGCCAGCTGCTCGGCCCGCTGGATGTGGTTGCGGCGCATCTCGTTGCCGGACCCCAGCGCCCCCAGTCCTTCCGGCGCGTTGCCCTGCACGACGGCGACGGTGATCGTGCCGTTCTGCGCGTCCGTGCCGACGAACGGCAACGTCGCGAAGGCGACCGCCAGCGGGGCCACTGCCATCAACGCCGGTCCGACGTCTCGCCGTACGACGAACTGCGTGATCGCGCACCCGGTCAGCGCCACCGCGAAGGTCAGCAGCGGCGCGCCGCCCAGCGACGCCAGTGGCAGAAACCACCCCTCTGGCTGCCCGAACCCCACCCGTGACCAGGGGAACCCGCCGAAGGGGAACCGTGCCCTGACCGCTTCGGCGACGACGAACAACGCGGCCATCCAGACCGGACCGCCCGGCAACGTGCTGACGACAGCCATCCCGGCCGCCGCCACGGCGACGAACAGCGACAGCACCGCCGACAACCCGATCCACGGCGAGGGACCGAACCCCTCACCGAGGAAGTTCTGCAACCAGAACAGCGACGGCATGAAGAACGCCAACGCGAACAGGAAGCCGTACCCGAACCCGGCGCGCGCCCGTCTGCCCCGGATCGCGGCGGCGAACAACGCGAACGCGGCCACCGCCAGCCACCACGTGGTCCGCGGCGGGAAGCTGAGAGCGAGCAGTCCCCCGCCGGCCAGCGACGCCAGGGTCCGCCAGATCACCGGATGCCGCCGCACGAACGAGACCGTGCGCGCAGGCCTCGGTTCAGGCGGGACGGGGGCTGTGATCACGCTGTCCAGCCTACGGCGGCGCCGTGAACGCTCCGTGACAGCCATGCCCCCACTGCGCATCCGCCAGTCTCGACCTCAAGGTCATCCTCAACCTCGACCCGACCTGGAGGGTTCCGCCGGGTGCGCACCGAAGCGCTGTCGTCACGATATTCACGGCCCCTGATCGTCCACTTTATGGCCATTCCGTGCGCCGCGTGGTGCCACCGGGTGACTCCTATATACACGATCCGCATTTTCGTGTACCTGTTGAAGTCGTTGGCGAGAACAGGACGATTTCCTGTCGGCAAGAACATGAACCACATCCACCGGGTCACCGCCCACCGCATGCGCGCCAATCCTCAGCGATTACTTTGTACGGGAAGGTTTTGCGTGGATGTCCACAATACACCACCCCATCCGGCGTACGCACACGTTCCAGAACACCGTGCGGAAACACCAGCACCTCGGGCTGGAAGACCCGCGCATTCAGGCCATGATCCGGGATTCGGGCGTTCGCGGATCACGCCTCGTCCATTCCGGACCGGATGTCGAGTGGGACACGACGAACTGGCTGGGGTCGCTGCGCGACGACGTGTCGGCCGGCCTGCTCTCCGTCCCGGGCAGCCACGAGTCCTGCGCCAGGTACGGCGGCGCCTGGGTGGCGTGCCAGACGCTGGACATCGCCTCCCAGCTCAACTACGGGGCACGGTTCCTCGACATCCGCTGCCGCGTCGTCGGCCCTGACGACGACAGGTCGTTCGCGATCCACCACGGGGCCTTCTACCAGCACCTCATGTTCGGCGACGTCCTGCGCCAGTGCGCCGAATTCCTCGAGGACAACCCGTCCGAAACAATCTTCATGCGGGTGAAGCAGGAATACTCGGACGTCAGCGACGCTGCGTTCAAGAAAGTCTTCGACGACCGATACCTCAGCGACCTCTTCTACACCGACAGCTGGGTACCGGACCTCGGCGACGTGCGCGGTCGAATAGTCCTGTTCGGGAACGTGGCCGGTTTGGGCGGAATAGCATACGGCGGATCGAATTTCGTCATCCAGGACGACTACACCGTCACGAACATCGACGACAAGATCGACGAAATCTGCGACCAGGCCAACAAGTCGATAACACGCACGGACGACGACCGCGTTTACATCAACTACGTGAGCGGAACCGACGCGCCGTGGCTGTCGCCGCAGGAGATCGCGTACGCACTCCAGGGCCCCGTGCAGTCGGCGCTGGAGGCGACTCTCGTCGACCCGCCGGACGACCTGGGGCCACTGGGCATCATGCCGCTGGACTACTTCCAGTCATTCGGCTGGTGGGACGTGGATCTGGTCTTCGACATCATCATGTGGAACACCTCGATCCTGGCATGAGTGCCCAGGTGGCGTGATCCCGGCAGGCCCCCCGGCAGGCCCCGCGGTGGGCGCCGCGGGGGCGCCGTCGAGGGTCAGACGAACGCGCTGCCGACGCACGACAGTGCGTTCGTCCGTGCGAGATCTCCGTTGATCTGCCGAGCGCGGAGCTGCGACCCCCCTTGTTCGTGCACGCTCTGCGCCTGCACCAGCAGTATCCGGACTCACCCTTGCCGCGTGACGGCGAGCTCGGCGAACAGCGACGCACCCCAGCATGTGGTTGCACACGTAGTCGCACGGGTGTTCGATACTACCTAGTCCGGCCACCCCGGCTCGGGGCGGCCGAGGCTCGCTAGGGAAGGATCGCGCCGTGCACACCGCCCCTCGTACCCGCTTCTCCCCCGGCGGCACGGAGTCCACGAGCGTGCGGATCTTCAACACCGACGCGACCATCGTCCACACGACCCACGAGGGCGAACACGTGCGGCGGCAGGCCATCGGGCTCGGGCACGTGAACTCGTTGGCGCTGCTCGACGTGCTGATGGACCTGCCTGTCGGCACGCCCGTGCCCATCTCCTCGGTGGATACGCCGAATCTGCGTGTGCTGCGTAAGGCGCCTGGTGGCGTTGTGCGGGTTGCGGGATCGGCGGTGACCCGGCTCCTCATGCCTGTGGTCACTCCGGTGCTGGCCGTTGTGTACGCGTCGGGCTGGCGTGACGGGTTGGCCGACGCCTCGGAGTTCGCGTCCTATCTCCCCCGGATGTTCGTGGTCGACGAACTGCCGGGCAACAGCGATGAGGCGCTCGCCGAGGCGTCCTGGTACGGCATCGGTGTGGCGGTGGGGCCTCCGTCAGCTCCGGCGATCGTACTGGAGCCCGAGCCGTTGCCTGACTGGCAGCCGACGGCCGCGTGGTGGCGGTTCTGCGAGCGGGTGTACGGCTTTCACGTCCACGGCGAGAGCGTCGCCCACGTCTGAATCGACTTCCGGGGCACGAGTGGCCGGACCCGTCTCAAGTGATGGGTGAGCTCGCTGTGGTAGCCGATCGCGTTGCCGCACATCCTGCGCCAGTACTCCGCGCGTGCCCGCATCGTCGGCTGCCCCAGCAGGTCGCCTGCGTACGCGCTCCACGTCGCGACCGCGTGGCACATGGCTTCCTCCGCGTGGTGTGCGCGGATCAGACGGGTCAGGCGCTGCTCGTCGCACACCACGCAGGGGCACCGTGGCGCGAGGTTCTGCCGTGCGCCGAACAGGTCTGCCAGGTCACTGCCCCTCCACCACGCCATGAATCCCGGGACCAGCACGTCCGGCGCCGAATCCCCGGTATGCCGCACCGCGCCGCCGCTGCGCGGAGCCCCGGCGAACGCGCCGTGGGCGACCAGGTCGAACGCGGTGAAATCGGTGCGCAGCGGCATGAGGTCGATCGCGGCCGCGAGCACCCGGAGGTTGCGGATATACGGGACCACGCGATCCGCTGTCTGCGCGAGCGACCCGAACCGTCTGCCCAGCACCAGCGCGACCGGGTGGCCGGCGTCGGCGAGGATCGCCGTGACCTCGTCGAAATGCGCCCTGCCCAGCAGTGAGATGTCCAGCGGCACCAGGAAGAGCACGTCCTGGCGGTCCAGCCGGGCGACCTGACGGGCCGCCGCCGTCAACGACCCGATGTCCCCCGCCGCGATGAACTTGGTCGGCGTGATCGCCGCGGTCGCACCGGCTGCCAGCTGGTCGTCGAGCATCTCCGGCAGGCCGATCGACAACAGCCCGCCGGTCGGCAGCAGAAAAGGAGCGTCGGGCGTCGCCACGTGCCTCTCGTAGGCCGCGGGATCGACCAGCACCGGGCAGTCAGGGTGAAATCGGCCCTGCGCCCCGGTGAGGACGAAACCACCATGCTCCGCGCTGACGTACGGCTGGAGCGCCACCGCCTGCGCCGGGGTCGCGTGGACGAGCACGCGGTTGAGCAACGCCCCGACCACACCTGCGGGGCGCCGTGGTGAAACGTGATCGGCTAGGTCCGCCGGCAACGCACGTGCTGCCACCAGCGGTTTCCAATGACCAGTCGCATGCGGACTGTTCATACAAAGCAGAGTATGGACAAGCATTGCCACAATCCAGGGCCAGGCGGGCGACACTGCCGTCGTGGCTTGCAGCGTATTTACGTCACTTTAGAATTCAGTATGTCCGTAGTACTGAAAGCAGTCCACATTGGCGCCGCGGATGATTTGAATCCGGTACGGCCGCAGGTGCCACGCGGCGAAGCCCGGATCTCCCAGACCGGGTGCGTGATCCGGGTTCGCGGGCGGCCGAGCCGGTCGGTCGTCGAGACCGTGCTCCAGACGATCCGGTGGACGACCTCGGCGAGATCATCGGCCACAGAGTCGAGGGTGGCTGATTTTCCGGCAACCACCACGGCACCTCCGTGGATGTTCAACCCAAGTTGCTCAACCATGGTTTCATATCAGAGGCTGAGCGAGTGACCGCTCCCGAGCCGATCGCCGAGGACATGGTGCTGCTCTTCGCCGCCCTGTCCGCGACCACCCAGGCGCAGGTGACGGCCACGATCGCCCAAGCGGGCTTCGGGGACTTGCGCCCTTCGGACGGATTCCTCGTCCAGCATCTGCAGCATGGCCCTGTGTCAATCGGCGAGCTGGCGGACAAACTGGGCATCACCGCGCAGGGCGTGTCCAAGACCGTCATCGAGATGGAGCGCAAGGGTTACGTCACCCGTACCGCGTCCTCGGGCGACCAACGCAGGAGGCTGGTCGAGCTCACTTCCCGGGGCTGGGAGGCGATCTACGCCAGCCGCCGCGCCCGCGCGGAAGTCAACCGGCAGCTGCGGGCGAGCCTCGGCCCCGGCGCACCCGCGTTCCTCGACCAGATCCACCACCTCGCCGAGGCCACCGGCGCCGTCACCCTGCTCACTGAACGTCGTCTGCGCCCGTGATGACCCCTCGGCGATGAATTCGGGCCGGGTGCCCTGTCTGTTCTGGTGTAGACGTCGTAAGACGTTGTCCGGCACGACACCACGGAGGACACCCATGACGAGCGCGCTGCCCGGCCGCCCGCCCATTGTCGACCTGGCCACCTGGCAGGCGGCCCGCGACGAGCTCCTGGTCCGCGAGAAGGCCCACACCCGCGAGGGTGACGCCATCGCCGCGGCCCGCCGCCGGCTGCCGATGCTGGAGTTCGACGGGACCGCCGAAGTCGTCGGGCCCGACGGCCCCGTCCCGTTCCTCGACCTGTTCCAGGGCCGCGACGAGCTGATGATCTACAAGCACATGTGGCACGACGGCGCGCCGCACAACGGGCAGTGCGAGGGCTGCACCACCGTGGCCTGGCAGCTGAAAGACGCCGTCTACCTCAACGCCCGCGGTGTCTCGTTCGCCATCGTGACCACCGGCGAGTGGGCCGAGGTCGCTGCCTTCGTCGAGTTCATGGGCTACACCCAGCCCTGGTACTCGGTGCGTGGCGTGGCGGAGCCGGTCGGCGGCGACATGGGTTACACCGCCTGTTTCCTGCGGGACGGCGACCGCACGTTCCTCACGTACTCCACCACCGGCCGTGGCAACGAACCCATCAGTTCGAGCTTCGGCCTGCTGGACATGACGCCCAACGGCCGCGGCGAGGCATGGGAGGACAACCTCGAAGGGCACCCGGCCACCGGCAACCACGCCTGCTGGTACTGGCGCTCGGACGCCGACGGCAACGCCACGTGGGGCCCGGCCAGCCGTCCCGTGCCGCAGTGGCTCCGCCCTGGGGCGACACCTGTACAACCATGACCGCTGAAAAGTAGAGCTCGACATCGCACGGGCGCCGCGAGCGTGTCGAGCCTGCCGCAAAGGCTCGACCGCCGCGGCCTTGTCGAGCGCCGCACGGACGGCGGCGAAGTGCTCGACGGAGCCGCGTGAACCGCTAGCGCGCCGATCCCCGCTGCGGCACGACTCCCCTGCCTTCGGCGCCGGCACAGGCCAGCCAGGCGAGGATGCCCAGCAGCAGCCATTCCGGCGAGTAGAAGAAGTTGCTCAGGAAGTTCCACAGGTCCGGGTACTTGTCCCACAGCGGCGGTGCGATCGTGCTGATCAACGCGCCCGCCATGGTCACCGCGAGGACCAGCGCGGCGATCCGGGCGAACAGGCCCAGCATCAGCGCCAGGCCCGCGACCAGTTCGACGACCGCCAGCACAGCCGCGGTCAGGTGCGGCAACGGGATTCCCGATTCGGTCAGCGTGGCGGCGAACCTGCCGGTGTCGCCGAGTTTGCCGATCGCCCCGCTGAAGAACATGAAGCCGACGGTCAGCCGCAGCACCAGGTTCGGCACCCAGGTCCACGTGGTCAGCTGGTCGGTCTTGATCCGCACAGGCGGACCGTAAGGCGCCTACCGTGGTCCGGCAACACGAGGCCGTCTCCCGGCACGTCGCGCACGCCACCGCGCGATGATCGAGAACTTCACCCCGGCCTGGGCGGCATCCGGCAGCTCCGCGTCGTGATCGAGCACCTGCGCACCCGCGCCGGCGCCACCGGCGTGCCGCGCCCCGGCGTGACCACCGACGACCTGCTGCTCCTCCTGGTTTCGCTCGGCCACGCCGTCCAGATCACCGACGAGTGCCGTCCGCAGATGTGGAACAGGCTGCTGCACATCTGCCTCGACGGCCTGCGCGCCGGCCACCGCGGGCCGCTTCCCGCCGACGACGCGGGGAGCGTCAGGCGGCGTCGTGGAAGACCAGGCCGAGGGTGTGCCGGATGCCGGAGCGCACCACGCTCACGCCGTGCCGGACCGGTGAGGCCGACCAGCCACGGGCCGAGCGGACCGGACGGTCCCTGGTGGTGAACACCAAACCGTGGCCCTGCGGGAGAAGTGTCGCCATGCCACGGGATTGGGCGCGTGGCCGCTGCTCGACGAGCATGAACTCGCCGCCGGTGTGATCCTCGTTCGGCACGTTCAAGCCGATCACCACCTGCAGCGGGAAAACCAGGTCGCCGTACAGGTCGCGGTGCAGCGCGTTCCAGTCGCCTTTCCCGTAGCGCAACAGGATCGGCGTCGGTTTGGTCTGCCCTGCCCGGTGGCACATGTCCAGCCACTCGGCCAGCTCGTCCGGCCACGGCGCGGGCTGGCCGAGTTTCGCGGCCCAGTCGCGGGCGATCGGCAGCAGGTGCGGGTAGAACGCCTCCCGCAGCCGCGCGACCAGTTTCGGGGCCGGGGACGTGAAGTACCGGTACTGCCCGGCACCGAACCGGTAGCGCTCCATGTCTATTGTGGACCGGAACTTCGCGGCGTCGTCGTACAGCGCCGCGACCGACTCGCACTGCGCGGCGGTCAGGATCCGGGGTGTCAGCGCGCACCCGTAGGTGTTCACCTCGTCGGTGAGCGCTGACCAGTCGGCTGAGGACACAGATCGCATGTCCTCAGCCTGACCCGATACCCGCCGGATCGCTGGCGGGTATCGGACACCGCTGTCACTCGTCGCCGAGGTCGTATTCGTCGACGTCCAGCGAAGCACCGGTCGCGGCGAGGAAACCGAGGACCTCCGCCGACAGGTTCCAGCCCAACGGCCGCGGATCGCCCGGTGCGGACGCGTCCCGTGGCTTCTCGACCCCGTCCTCGTGGTGGAAGTAACGCACCACCTGCATCACCGGGACGACCTCCGGGTCGGTGGCCACCGCGATGAGGTTGTCGCGCACCGGCGCCAGCCGGTCGACGATGTGCTGGATCTGCTCGTCCACGCTCTCGTGGCCGCGGCGCACGAGCTTCCACGAGTGGTATCGCGGGATCCGGTGCTCGGGGCGCCTGCTGCCCAGCACCAGGACCTCGTCCGGCTCCAGTCGCAGCCGGTCCGCGATGACCCGCGCCGAAAGCACCTCGCTTCTCAGCGCGAAATAGCTGTACTGCAGAGTCAGCATGCTCAGACCACGGTCTGCGGCACCACGACCGTGCCGTGGGCGCGGGTCACCGGGATCGGCGGGTCGAGCACGTCCGCCGCCGACGGCCCGCGGTCGGCGTTGGCCCGGCACACCACCCGCGCCTCGAACGCGATCTCCCGTGACCGGTTGCCGATCCGCACGATCGTGCCGGTCGCCTCGACCACGTCCCCGGCCTGGATCGGAGCGAGGAACTCGACGGCCGAGTAGCCCGCGAACAGGCCTTCGTCACCGTCGGTCCAGATCATCATCTCCGTGGCCACGTCGCCGAACATGCCCAGGCCGTACGCGCCGTCGACGAGATTGCCGCCGTAGTGCGCGTGCGAATACGGCACATACCGCCGCTGGGTGACCGTGAAACCCTCGACCAGCGCTCCGCTCAAACTCCCGCTCCTGTCTTCTGCCGCAACGCGTGCACCAAAAAGCTCGCCACTTCACCGGGAGTCGTTCCACGACCGAAGACGCGATCCACGCCCAGTTCCCCCGCCATCAACGGATCGAAACGCGGTCCGCCCGCGATCAGCAACGGCCGCCTGTCCCCCATCGCCTCGCGGAACGCCGCCGACATCTCCTGCGTGTTGAGGATATGCGCATCCCGTTGCGTGACCACCTGGGACACCAGTACCGCGTCGGCCTTCTCCGTGCGCGACCGTTTGACCAGGTCCGGCACGGAGACCTGGGCGCCGAGGTTCACCACGCGCAGCTCGCGGTAGTACTCCAGGCCCTTCTCCCCCGCGAAGCCCTTGATGTTCAGGATCGCGTCGATCCCGACCGTGTGGGCGTCCGTGCCGATGCAGCCGCCGACCACGACCATCTTGCGGCGCAGGTTCCGCTTGACCGTCGAGTTCACCTCCGTCGGGGACAGCATCGGGTATTCCCGTTCCACCACGCGGACCTCCTCGAGGTCCACGATGTGCTTGACCGAGCCGTAGACCACGAAGAACGTGAAGTCCGGGCCGATCGGCTTGGAGTGCACGACCATGGCCGGGTCCATGCCCATCTTGCCGGCAAGCTGCAACGCGGCTCCGTCGGCGCGCGGGCCGTGCGGCACGGGCAGGGTGAACGACGTCTGGATCATGCCGTCGCCGGTGGTGTCGCCGTAGGGCCGGACGTGGCGCTTCTGCTTGTCACTCATGGGGACCCTCCTCCAGCAGGTCGGCGGCCGGGTTGCGGTAGCCGGTGGTCTTCTCGATCACGCCGTCGGCGCCCTTGCCGCCGGCCGGCGGGCGTTTCATCAGCCCGAACGTGCCGTCGGCGATGGCGTTGAGCAGCCCGTCGCCGACGATCCGCTCGAGCAGGTCGACGGCTTCGCCGAGGACCTGGTGGGCGCGTTTGACGATGAAGCCGTCCGGTGCGGGCCGGAAGTCCTCACGCAGGCTGCCCGCGGCGTTGAGCACGTACCGCACGTTGGCCAGCGCCAGGTCGCGGTCGGACAGGAACGGGGTGACCACGGCCTCGGTCATCATCCCGACGAGCAGGATCGACTGTCCGGTGAGGACACCGGCGAGGTTGAAGAACCCGTCGAGCAGGTGCCCGTTGAACACGTCGCCGGTCATGTGCTTGGTCGGCGGCATCCACTTCAGCGGCGCGTCCGGGAACAGCTCCCGCGCCAGCAACGCGTGCGCGAGCTCCATCCGGAACGAGTCGGGGATGTCCGGGTTGATCTCGAAGGCGTGGCCGAGGCCCAGCAACGGGTCCGGCAGCCCGGCCTCGTGGGCGAAGTGCTCGTTGAGCAGCTGGGACACGGTGACCGTGTGCGCCGCGTCGACCGCGTCGGCCGTGGTGAGGTAGTTGTCCTCGCCGGTGTTGATGATGATCCCGGCGCGGGCGTGCACCTGGCGGGAGAAGCGCTGGTCGACGAACGTGCGGATCGGGTTGATGTCGCGGAACAGGATGCCGTACATCGAGTCGTTGAGCATCATGTCCAGCCGCTGCAGCCCGCCGAGCACGGCGATCTCCGGCATGCACAGCCCGGAGGCGTAGTTGGTCAGCCGGATGTATCGACCGACCTCTTTGGACACGTCGTCCAGCGCGGCGCGCATGATCCGGAAGTTCTCCTGGGTCGCGTACGTGCCCGCGAACCCGTGGTGTGTCGCGCCTTCCGGCACGTAGTCCAAAAGGGACTGTCCGGTCGAGCGGATCACGGCGATGATGTCGGCGCCCGCGCGTGCGGCGTTGCCGGCCTGGATCACGTCCTCGTCGATGTCGCCGGTGGCGACGATCAGGTAGATCCACGGCCGTTGCGCGGGATCGCCGAAGCGGCCGATCAGCTTGTCGCGCTGGGCCCGGTTGCGGTCGACGGTCCTGAGGCCTTTGCCGACCGCGGTACGGGCCAGCTTGTAGGCGCGTTCGGCGTCACGGCCGGTGGGGACGGCGTACCGCACCTGCCCGGCCGCGGTCGCCTCGGCCAGGTCGGTCAGCGACGCGAACCCGTGTTCCCGCAACGCGTGGAACGCGGGCAGCACCGAGCCGTGTTCCAGGCCGCAGTGGTCGCGGATGGTGTCGACGACCCGGTTCACCCACGGCACGTCCCCGGCGCGGTGCGCGGTGTCCGCGCCGGTGATGCCCGCGAGGCGCAGTGTCGCGCGTTCGACCGCGACCGTCGTGTGCGCTTTGGCCAGCGCGATCACCGGTTCGCCCGCGCGTGCCGCGAGCTGCCGAGCCTTGGCCACGACACTGGGGTCGAGGTTCAGCAGTTCAGCCATCCGGCTACCTCTTTTCGAAGATCGTGTTTCCCCTGAGTACCGTCCGCACGCATGTCGGCAGCTCGACGCCCGGATCGAGCGCGGGCAGCCCGGGTACGCCCGAGCGTGGATCGGTGGACCAGCGCTTGACCCGGCTGTCGCTGCCCGCGACCACGAGATCGCCGGTCTCCCACACGGCGTACGTGGCCGGGGCGCCGGGCACGAGCATGCCGGTCACGCCGTCGTCCACGCCCGCCGCGCGCCAGCCGCCGCGCGTGTGCGCGGTGAACGCGGCGCGAGCGGACACGCCGGAGCCGGGTGTCTTGTGGTGAACAGCCGCCTGCACCGAGCGCCACGGGTCCACCGGCGTCACCGGCGCGTCCGACCCGAAAGCCAGGACCACGCCGCTGCGCGCCAGCATCGAGAACGGGTTCAGCGAGGTGCCCCGCTCCCCCAGCCGCCGCACGTACATCCCGTCCTGGCCGCCCCAGGCGGCGTCGAACATCGGCTGCATCGAGGCGATCACGCCCCACGACGCGAGCCGCTCGGCCTGCTCGGCGGTGACCATCTCGACGTGTTCGAGGCGGTGCCGGGCCGCCGCGAGCGCGTCGCGGCCGACGGTCTGCGCCGCTTTGGCGAACCCGTCGGTCACCGCCGACACGGCCGCGTCGCCGATCACGTGGAATCCCGCCTGCACCTCGGCGATCGTGCACTCGACCAGGTGCTCGGCGATGTCGCCCGCGTCCAGGTAGCGATGCCCGGTCGTGGCGGCGTCCGCATACGGTTCGTGCAGCGCGGCGGTGCGTGAGCCGATGGCGCCGTCGACGAACAGGTCACCGGCCAGACCACGCAGGCCCAGTTCACGGGCGAGGCCGAACGCGCCGATCTCGCCCCAGTAGCCCACGACATCGGGCATGTCGTCGGCGCGGCCCATGGCCAGCACGTCGGCGAGGTCCTGTTCGCCGGAGATCTCCGGGCCCGCGCATTCGTGCACGCTGGCCACGCCGCGGGCGGCGGCGTGCCGCAGGAACGCCCGCGTCGCCGCGTGGCGCTGCTGGTCGGACAACGCACGCAGGGCCACGCGCCGGACGCGGTGATGGGCGTCGCGGGACAACGGCCCGACCGGATCCCACCCTTGCGCGCCGGCCACATCCGGCGCGTGGCCCACGGCCGCCGACGACACCAGTGCGGAGTGCACGTCGATCCGCGACAAGTAGACGAGCCTCCCGCCCGCTGCCGCGTCGATTTCCGCTCGTGTCGGCGGCCTGCCTTCCGGCCAGGCTGTCTCGTCCCAGCCGTGGCCCCAAACCGTGTCCCCCTCCGCTGTGCGCAGCGCGTCGAGCAGGTCCGCCGACGACGTGCAGCCGGTCAGGTCCAGGCCCGTGAGCAGCAGGCCCGCGGCGGTGGCGTGCACGTGCGGGTCGACGAACGCGGGCGCCACGAAGGCGCCGTCGAGCCGGACCACCTCGGCGTCCGGGTACAGGGCTTTCGCCGGGCCGTCCTGGCCGACCCACACCACCGTGCCGTCCTGCACCGCCATCGCGGTGGCGTCCGGCACGCCCGTGGCGTGGATCCGCCCGCCCAGCAACAACATCGTCATGCCCCGGAAGTCTGCCGTTCGCGTGCTTCGAACAGCTCGCGGACCCCGGGTTCGGCGCGCAGCAGGTCGAGGGCGAACGCGGCGTGACCAGGCACGTACCCGTTGCCGATGATCATTTCCACGTCCGCGGCGAGTCCTTCGGCGCCGAGCGCGGCCGCGGCGAACGACGTGGCCATCGAGAAGAACACGATGGTCCCGCCGTCGGCGGTGGCCAGCACCGCGCCGTGCTCGCAACCGGGCACGTCGACGCAGACGATCGTGACGTCCACCTGGTCGCCGACCCCCTCGGCGACGGCGACCGGGTCGCGGGCGTCCGCGATCACGACCTCGTCCGCGAGCCCGGCCGTCGCCACGGCCGCGGCTTCCCGCTCGGTGGGCACCAGCGCGACGAGCCTGCTCGCGCCCGCCCGGCGAGCCGCCGCCAGCGACAGCGACCCGGACTTGCCTCCCCCGCCGATGACCAGGACCGATGGGCTGCCGTGCCGCCGGACCACGCGGTCGGTCAACGCGGGCGCGCCGCACACGTCCATGACTGAGAGGGCCAGGCGGTCGGGCATGTCGCCGGGCAGCACCGCCGCGATGGACCGTCCGAACAAGATGGCGGTGCCTTCGCACGGGACCTGCTCGCTCGTGCCGTCCCAGGTGGCGAGGCCGTCGGTGATGCGCAGCGGCGTGAGCGTCAGCGACACCAGGGTGGCGATCCGGTCGCCGCGCTTGAGCCCCAGCGGCGATTCGGGGCCTGCCTCGCGGACGGCGCCGAGCAGCATCCCGCCCGAGCCGGTGACCGGGTTGTGCATCTTGCCGCGGCTCTCGACGATCTCCAGCACAGCGGCTCGGACCGCGTCGCCGCCGCCGTGTTGCTCACGCAGCTGCCGGAAGGACGCGGCGTCCAGGTTCAGGCACTCGACGTCGACGACTACCTCGTCCGGACGCGGTGCCGCGTCCACGTCCAACCGGTGCGCCTGCTGCGGAAGCACGCCGACGGGTTCGGCCACCCGATGCAGTCCATACGCCGACATGCACACCCTCCGAAGATTTTACGTTGCACTGTCGCTCTGACAGTATATCTTTACGCGACGTTGACAGCGAGGAGGAGATATGACGGCAACAGTCGGTGGGGATCCCACCGTCGCCGCAGCGATCCAGGCCGGCGACGAGCAGCCGTACTCCTACACGCGGCATGAACTCGTCGAACCGGACTGGCGGCGTTTCCCCGGCTGGCGGGACGTCACCGAGGCGCAGTGGCGCGATGCCCAGTGGCAGCGGGTGCACTGCCTGCGCAACATCAAGCAGCTGCGTGCGCTGCTGGGAGACCTGCTCGACGAACGGTTCTACGAGGACCTGGCGGCCGACCAGGAACACCTGGCGACCATGTCGATGCTGCTGCCGCCGCAGATGCTCAACACCATGGCGCCGGACGCGGGCGCCGACCCGGTGAAGTTCACCGAGGCGTTCTACGCGGACCCGATCCGCCGCTACATGCTGCCGGTGCGCAGCGACCGCGACCCGTTGTGGCCCAACCACCCGTACTCGTCACGGGATTCGCTGCACGAGGCGGAGATGTGGGTCGTGGAGGGCCTGACGCACCGCTATCCCACGAAGGTGCTGGCCGAGCTGTTGTCGACCTGCCCGCAGTACTGCGGGCACTGCACCCGGATGGACCTGGTCGGCAACTCGACATCCCAGGTGGACAAGCACAAGCTGACGCTCAAGCCGGTGGACCGGCAGGACGAGATGATCTCGTACCTGAAGAAGACCCCGGGTGTGCGCGACGTCGTGGTCTCCGGCGGTGACGTGGCCAACGTGCCGTGGCACCAGCTGGAGTCGTTCCTGATGCGGCTGATGGACATCGACACCGTGCGCGACATCCGGCTGGCCACCAAGGCACTGGCCGGGCTGCCGCAGCACTGGCTGCAGCCGAAGGTCGTCGAAGGCCTGGAGCGGGTGGCGCGTACCGCGCACCGCCGTGGCGTGAACCTGGCCATCCACACGCACGTCAACCACGTGCAGTCGGTGACTCCGCTGGTGGCCGAGGCGGCGCGGACGGCGCTCGACGTCGGTGTGCGCGATGTGCGCAACCAGGGCGTGCTGATGCGGGGCGTCAACGCGACATCGGCGGACCTGCTCGACCTTTGCTTTGCCCTGCAAGGGGAAGCCAACATCCTGCCGTACTACTTCTACATGTGCGACATGATCCCCAACGCCGAGCACTGGCGCGTGTCGGTCTGGGAGGCGCAGGAACTACAGCACGCGATCATGGGCTACCTGCCCGGCTACGCCACACCGCGGATCGTGTGCGACGTGCCGTACGTCGGCAAGCGCTGGGTGCACCAATTGCAGGAATACGACCGGGACCGCGGAATCTCGTACTGGACGAAGAACTACCGCACCGGAATCGAACACGCCGACCCGGACGCGCTCACCCGTCAGTACCCGTATTACGACCCGATCCGCACATTGCCGGACGCGGGCCAGGAATGGTGGTCCAAGCAGGCCTGAATGGCCACCGCCCAGTTGACAGTGGCCATTCAGGTGGTCCCTTACGGGCCGGTGTGAAGCAGGCGGTTCGGCGACCCGGCTCCCGGGTTCTGCACGACCCCGGGAGTCGCTTTCGCCACCAGGGATTGGGAAACCTGCGCGGGTGTCGCGCCGGTGTTGGTGGACAGGTACAACGCCGCCGCGCCGGCCGCGTGCGGCGCGGCGAACGACGTGCCGTTGCCGGTGTAGGTGGCGGTGTCGTTGGTGTTCCAGGCCGAGGTGATGCCGGAACCCGGAGCGAACAGGTCGAGCGCGGCGCCGTAGTTGGAGTAGGTGGCGCGGGTGTCGGTCTTGTCGGTGGCGCCGACGGTGATCGCCTCACGGACACGTGCCGGGGAGAACGAGTCCGCGTTGGTGTTGGAGTTGCCCGCGGCGACGACCCAGGTCACACCGGCTGCGACCGACTTGCGTACGGCGTCGTCGAGCGTGCTCGACGTGCCACCGCCGAGGCTGGCGTTGGCCACCGCGGGCTTCTTGGCGTTCTGGGTGATCCAGTTGACGCCCGCGATGACACCGGCGGTGGTGCCGCTGCCGTCGTTGCCCAGCACGCGCACCGGGTAGATCGACGCGCCCTTGGCCACGCCGTACTGCGAGCCCGCGATCGTGCCCGCGACGTGCGTGCCGTGGCCGTAGCCGTCGTCGGCGTTCGTGTCGTTGTCGATGAAGTCGTAGCCCTGCTTGACGCGTCCGCCGAAGTCCTTGTGCGTCGCCCGGACACCGGTGTCGATCACGTACACGTTCACGTTGGACGCGGTGTTGGCGTACGTGTACTTCTTGTCCAGGGGCAGTTTGCGCTGGTCGACGCGGTCCAGACCCCACGACGGCGGGTTGTTCTGGGTCGCGGTCACGCGGACCGCGCGGTCCTGCTCGACGTAGGCCACCGCCGGGTCCGCGGCCAGCCGCTTGGCCTGGCGCTCGCTCACCTGCACGGAGAACCCGTTGATCGCCTGGTAGGTGAAGCCGAGCCGGCCGCCGAACCTCCCTGCAAGGCCGGCGGCCGGCGTGGTGGCGCCTGGCTTGAGCACCACGATGTAGCTGTCACGGATCGCGCCGTCCGCGCCAGCTCCGACGACATTCCCCTCGGCCGCGGTGGCCGGGGCGGCTGTGGCCGCGAATGCGGCAATGGCGGCAACGCCTACGCCTAAGGTTTTGCGCACGTTTCTGACTCCCTCGCTGTGGGTTCCTCGGGTGGACCCACTACGAAGTTATGTGCGCTCCTGAGACGATCCCAGGCCGTCCCATTTACAGACGGCCGCGTTTTTCACACAACTTTACGTGTTAATCGCCAGTTACCTCTTTGACGAAGCCGATCAGCGTTTTCCACACTTCCTCGCGGTCGATCTCGTTGAGGATGTTGTGCAGATCGTCCGGGAAGACCACCACGCGGGCGTCGGGCAGCAGCCGGGCCGCTTCCCGGGCACCGGCCGCGGGAGCCATGTCGTCCTTCTCGCCGTGCAGCAGCAACACCGGCACGTCGAGCACCTGCGACTCGATCACCGCGGACAGCCGCGCGGCGCCGATTCCCAGCGCCTGCAACGTCTCCAGCCTGATCCCGCCCTGCCAGGTGAGCGGGTCCTCCCGGATCTGCCGCGCGTAGGCCTCGTTGCGGCTCATCTCGCCGGGGTCCTTGCGCAGGTCCATCGGGTCGATGCCGGACGCCAGCAACTCCACCAGCGCGCTGTCCGCGCCCGGCACGTGCACCAGCGACGACCCGGCCAGCACCAGACCGGACGGCGCGTGGTGGGTGGGCAGCAGGCGTTCCGCGGTCAGCAACGTCGCCACCGCCGAGCCCAGCGAGTGACCGCTGAGCACCACCGGCAGGCCGGGGTGCGCGGTTCTCGCCAGCTCCAGCAGGGTTTGCGCGTCGTCGAGCAGGTGGTCGACGTTGTCGATCAGCACACGGGTACCGTCGCTGCGGCCGTGGCCGAGCTGGTCGTGCGCCCAGACCGCGATCCCGGCCGCGTTGAGGGCCGCGGCGAACGGTTCGTACAGGCCGACGTGCTCGCCCAGGCCGTGGTAGTGCACCAGCAGCGCACCCGGCTCGTCCGGGACCCAGGTCCGGTAGTGGATCGTGCCGGTGCTTCCCGCGAACTCAGGCATGCAGCCCCCGATTCAGGTCGGCGATCAGGTCCTCGACGCCTTCCAATCCTATGGACAGCCGCACGAGCCCGGGTGTCACGCCGCTGGCGAGTTGTTGCTCCGGGGTGAGCTGGGCGTGCGTGGTGGACGCGGGGTGGATGACGAGGCTGCGGACGTCGCCGATGTTGGCCAGGTGGCTGAACAGCTCGACGCTGTCGACGAACTTCCTGCCCGCGGCCACTCCCCCGGCCAGCTCGAACGCCAGGACCGCGCCGGCACCGTGCGGCAGGTACTGTTTCGCGGCTTCGTGCCAGCGGTTGCCCGGCAGGCCCGCGTAGTGCACCTGCTCGACGGCTGCGTGCTCCCGCAGGTGGTGTGCGATCGCCGAGGCGTTGGCCACGTGCCGCTCCATCCGCAGCGACAGCGTCTCGATGCCTTGCAGCAGCAGGAAACTGTTGAACGGCGACACGGCGGGCCCGAGGTCGCGGACCAGTTTGGTGCGCAGCCGCAGCAGGTAACCGAGGTTGCCGAACTGCGTACCGAACACCAGGCCGTCGTAGCTGGGGTCCGGCTGGGTCAGCTGCGGCCAGCGGGCCGGGTCGGCGGTGAAGTCGAACCGTCCACTGTCGACGACCACGCCGCCGACGCCGGTGCCGTGCCCGGACAGGAACTTCGTGGTGGAGTGCACGACGATGTCGGCGCCGTGGTCGATCGGCCGGGTCAGGAACGGCGTCGGCACGGTGTTGTCCACGACGAGCGGCACGCCCGCCGCGTGCGCGACCTCGGCGACGGCCGTGATGTCCAGGACGTTGCCCAGCGGGTTGCCCACGGTTTCGGCGTAGAACGCCTTCGTGGTGGGGCGCAGGGCCGCGCGCCACTGGTCCAGGTCGTCCGGGTCGGTGACGAAGTCGACCTCGATTCCCATGTCCCGCAACGTGTACGCGAACAGGTTGTACGTCCCGCCGTAGAGCGTCGCCGCGGACACGACATGGTCACCGGCGCGGGCGATGTTGAGGATCGCCAGCGCCGACGCGGCCTGTCCGCTGGCGACCGCGACCGCGGCGACCCCGTTCTCCAGGTCCGCCAGCCGTGCCTCCACGACCGCGGTGGTCGGGTTGGACAGCCGGCTGTAGGCGTGGGTTTCCAGGTCCTGCAACGCGAACGCCGCCGCCGCGTGGTCGCCGTCGTCGAAGACGAACGACGTGGTCTGGTAGATGGGCGTCGCGCGGGCACCGGTCGCGCGGTCGGGCTTGGCCCCGGCGTGGATCTGCCGGGTTTCGAACGACCAGTTCGTCATGCGGTGACGTCCGCCCACCAGCGCTCGGCCACCTTCGGGTGCGACCGGAGCCAGCCGACCAGCGCGTTCGCGCCGAACTGCGCGTGCAACGGGTTGTCCTTCTCCTCGCTGACACCGCGGGCCTGCCCGGCCAGCCCGGCGGGCAGCGTGAGCGGCTCGACGACCGCGTCAAGGCGCGGCCCGAGGAAGAACGGGATGGAGAACCGTTCGACGCCCGCGGGTGGGCTGATCACCCGGTGGCGCGTGGCGGTGAGGTAGCCCTGGGTGGCGATCTCCAGCATCTCGCCGATGTTGAACACGAAGCTGCCGGGGATCGGCGTCGCGTCGATCCAGCCGCCGTCCTGGGCCTGGACCTGCAGGCCGCCGATGTCGTCCTGCTGCAGCAGCGCGAGGTAGCCGTAGTCCTTGTGCGCGCCGACGCCCTGTTCGGTGTCGTCCCGGCCGGGATAGCGGACGATCTTGACGTGCGTGGACGCTTCCTCGTCGAACCAGGCGTCGAAGTACCCCTCGTCCTGGCCGAGGGCGACGGCCAGCGCCCGAAGCACCTCGCGGCTGACCCGCAGTGCCTCGTCCTGCCAGGCCAGGACGGTCTCGCGCAGCTCGGGCAGCGCCTCGGGCCACTGGTTGGGCCCGATCAGCCGCTGCCACGCCGGTGCGCCCTCGGTCACGGGCAGCGCGGCGCGTTCCGGGCCGATGTCGATCTGCTCGCGCCAGTCCTGTTTGCCGCCGGTGTACTCGTGGCCGGTGCGCGTGTAGCCGCGGAACTGGGGCGAGTTGATGTTCTCGATGGCCAGCCGGTGCTCCAGCGGCAGTGCGAAGAACTTCTTGGCGACCTCGTGGATACCGGTGGTCAGCGCGCCGGGCACACCGTGCCCGACGACGTAGAAGAACCCGACCTCGTGGGCGGCGTGGCGCAGTTCGGCGAGGAACGCGGCCCGGTCGGCCCCGGGGTCGCGGAACCGGGACAAGTCGATCAACGGAAGCGGCGTACTGGTCACCTCCGCAGCCTATTGGCCCAGCGCAACCGCAGTCTCATTCTCTGGACGGCGAACTGCCTGCCGCGCCGGCCAGCCAGGGGCCCACGCTGGCACGGCTGCGGGAGAACGCCGACCGGATCGCCATCCCGGCCAACGGCCTCGCCGACCTCGGCGCCGCGGTGGACAACGACAACACCTGCCCGGCCCGGACACCGGCCGACGACCTGTGTGGGAAAGATCTCGGCTTCACGCTGGGACGGGCCGGTACCGGTCGTTCGGCGGCGAACGCGCGGTGCACGACGCGGCATGGGCGTTCCAGGCGCGTACCGGCAAAGAGGTGATCGACTTGGTCGCCGCGCAAGCCGCGAGCCGCACGACGTGGAAGGACAAGGAAGCCGAGACCCTGAACGGTCTTCTCGCCGTGCTGTCGCGCGCCGCGGACCGTCTGCTGGCCACCCGACTCAGCGGAACGCAGCCGCGTTGCGCGTGGCCCAGTCGGCGAACGTCCGTCCGGGTCGGCCCAGTACCCGCTCCACGTCGGGGCTCACTGACTGTTCGGCGGGTGTCGGGTCGCCGAGGATGTCGAGTGTCGCCTGCGCGACCGGTTCGGGCATGAACTGTGTCAGGTGGGCGAGGGCCTCGGCGCGGGTCTGCTCGATGAACCGCAGCGGCACGTCCAGTGCCTCGCTGATCGCGGCCACCTGCTGGCGGGGCGAGACGGCCGCCGGGCCGGTCAGCACATAGGTCTTTCCGGCGTGGCCGTCGGAGCGCAGTGCTTCGGCGGCCACGCCGGCGATGTCGGCGGGGTCGATGCTCGGCAGTGCCACGTCGCCGAAGGGCGCGGCGACTGCTTGCCGGTGCCGGATCTGCTCCGCCCACGCGAAGGTGTTCGAGTTGAAGCCGCCCGCCCGCAGGACTGTCCACCGCAGACCGGACCGGACCACGGCGTCCTCGATGCCGGACGGGTGGCGGCCGGTGCCGACGCCCTGGGACGACAGCAGCACGATCCGCCGGACGCCACTGGCCTTGGCCACGTCGAGCACACCGGTGATGTCGACGCCTGCCACGTGCAGTTCGCCCGAGGTCAGCAGGAACAGCGCCGCGGCTCCGTCCAGCGCGGGTTTGAGGCTGGTGGGGTCGGTCAGGTCCGCACGCACACCAGCGTTGCGGGACACGGCCGTGACCTGCTCTCCCGCCGCCTCGAGCGCGTGCACGAGCGGTGTGCCGACGTTCCCGGTCGCTCCGGTTACCACTATCAACGGTGTCTCCTCGGTCGTTCCCTCAGGTACGACGAGGACGCTACTATCCTGAGGTCAGTAGGTACCTAGAGGAAAGTAATGGGGTGGCGGCCGTGATCCGGAACACAGTCGATCCTGAACTGGCCTGTCCGATCGCTCCGGTCGTGGACATCGTGTTCAGCCGCTGGACGACGCCGATCCTCTGGGCGCTCCACGAGTTCGGCCGCCAGCGGTTCGTCGAGCTGGAACGGCGGATCGGCACGATCACGGCCAAAGTGCTCACCCAGCGGCTGCGGCAACTGGAACGGGACGGTCTGATCACCCGCACCTACCACGCCGAGGTGCCGCCCCGGGTCGAGTACGAGATCAGCGACCTGGGCCGCAGTCTCGCGCCGCTGTTCGCCTCCCTCGCCGACTGGTCCACGGCCAACCTGGGCAAGGTCGATCAGGCTCGCGCGCACTACGACAGCCAGAACCGGTAGCTACTGCCAGGTCGCGGTGTCGGGGTCGATGCCGTGCACACGTGCGGCGGCGTCGACGATGCGCCGCAACCACGCGGCCAAGCCGGGACGGATGCCGTCGTAGTGGGCGGCGAATCCCGGGTCCGCCTCGAACATGCGGCCGAGACAGACCTGCATCTGCCTGGTGAGGGGAAAGTACGAGGCGAAGACGTCCCGGTGCCGGTCGACGAGCTGGTTGGCCTCGGGGCTGCCGGGCGTGACACCGGCGTCCATCGCCTCCCCGAGTGCGCGCTCGAAGTCGGCAACGGTGTCGGCGACGGCCTGCCATTCCTCCGGGCTGCGCGAAGCTGATTGTTCGGCGTACCGCTGCCACTGTGCCGTGTCGCCGTAGCGCCGACGGGCTTCCACGGGCCACTGTGGATTCCATTGCGGGCCGAGGATCGTGACCTGCTGCTCGGCGGTCAGCAACAGGCCGCGCTCGTGGGCGTCGACCATCCGGTCCAGCCCGGCGCTGAGCTGCTGGAGGCGGTCGATCCGCTCGGCGACCTGGGCGCGCTGCGCACGCAGCGCGCCAGGCACGTCCACGGTCGAGTCCGCGAGGATCTCGCGGATCCTGTCCAGCCCGACACCGATCTCGCGGTAGACGACGATGCGGTGCAGGCGTTCCACGTCACCAGCGGTGTAGAGCCGGTATCCGGCGGCTGTGCGCAGCGACGGCCGCGCCAGGCCGATGTCGTCCCAGTGGTGCAGCGCGCGGACCGTCACGCCCAGGCGCGTCGAAACCTCACCGACTGTCAGACCAGCAGCATCAGGCACGGTGCCCATTGTCGTCGCGGTTGACGCCTGGCGCGTTGATTCCGACAGCCGCAAAATCGCGTGCCTGCGCACTGGTCTGGTCGAACGGCTTCGCCCCGGTGATCACGATCCGCGCGTTCTCCGGTGTGATCACCGTGATGTCGCGGGTGTTCCATGGCGTGTCCGCCGGACCGTCCACTGAGTCCGGCCGCAACTCCCGGCACGCCGCCGCGATGGGATCGACCTGGCTGAGCACGCACGAGAAGCTGACGCTCATCGCCGGTGCCCGCGCCGCAACCCTCGCCGCCGGGACCAGGAGCACGTCCTGGAACGCCCACCGGCGCAGGTGCACGACCGAGCCGGGGATGCCGAACAGCTCGATGAACCCGAGCCCGCGGACCCAGAACTCCACCGACGCCGCCAGATCGGTCGTCGGGATCGTCACGAACGCGGGCATCGCGTAGATGCCGCGGAACGGCTCCGGCGGAACCGTGTCCGGGCCCGCGTCGGGCACCGGGCTCATCTCGAAGGCGTCGTAGTAGTCACTCACACGCGCCACCCTGCGGCCTCACGTTGCGTGAGGGTCAAGGTCAATCCGCGCGTGCCCATGCTTTCTTCAGCGCGACCTTGCCACCGGTCTGCAGCAGCGAGCCCGCGTAGAGACGGCTGGCCAGCAGCACGATCGCGACGACCGTTGCGGCCAGCAACCCCATCGACACCAACGCTTCCCACGCCTGCGCCTCACCGGTGAACAGCCGGACGGGCATCGCGACGGCCGAGGAGAACGGCACGTAGGACAGCACGGTCATCGCACTCGCGTTGTCGGAGGCGAACACCACACCGAAGTACGGGCCCATCACCAGCAGCATCACCGGGCCCATGCTGGCGCCGAGGTCCTCCTGACGGCTGACCAACGCGCCCGCCACCGCCCACAGCGAGGCGACCAGGACGAATCCGATGCACAGGAACGGCACGTACCAGCCGAGCGCGGGCGCGACCATGTCCAGCAGCGCCGAATGCCCGCCGACCGCCAACGCGATCGGTGCGGCCACGGCCAGGACCAGCAATTGGCCGACTGTCAACAACCAGTGGCCGAGGATCTTGCCAGCCAGCAGCGCCCGCACCGGCACCGTCGCCACGAGGATCTCCACGATCCTGGTCTGCTTCTCGGTCACCGTGGACTGCGCGATCGCCGAACCGCCCATCCCGAACACCAGGAAGATCACCGCGAACAACTGGATCACCAGTATCCGCACGCCCTTGCTCACCGCGGCGGGCGCGAGCAGGTCGACCGGCGGCGCGGTGGTCAGCTGGGCGAGGACGTCGGTCGGCGGGTCGTCCAGCGCGATCACCCTCGGCCCGGGCACCACGGCCGCGTCCACCTCTTCCGAGCGCACGAGCCGTTCCGCCGTCGCGACGTCGGGCACGTCCCGCACGTCAAGGGAGCTCGTGCCGGTGAGCAGCTGACGGGCTTCGGCGCCGACGACGGCGACGCTGGTGTTCGAGCCGCCGATCAGCGCGGGTAGCACCGCCGCGGCGAACAGGCCCACCAGCAGCACGGCGATGGTGATCCAGAACCCCT
The DNA here is from genome assembly GCF_001302585.1 of Kibdelosporangium phytohabitans. GTDB lineage: Bacteria > Actinomycetota > Actinomycetes > Mycobacteriales > Pseudonocardiaceae > Kibdelosporangium > Kibdelosporangium phytohabitans. The sequence goes on from NZ_CP012752.1 coordinate 6,189,288, forward strand.
TCAGCCGCACGAAGGTCTTGATCTCGCGTTCGGCGACCAGTTTGGTCGCCGGCCAGAACCCGGTGCCCGCCATGTCAGATCGCCTCCTTGAAGATCTCTTCCAGCGACGGCACGACCGGCGAGAAAGCACGCACCGCGCCCCGGCCCAGCGCCGCCCGCAACACCTGCTGGTCGGTGTCCGTACCGTCCACTTCGAACACCGCACGCGGTCCGTCCACTTCGACCACCCGCACCCCGGGGTGGTCGCGCAGCCAGCCCGCGTCGGTGTCCACGACCAGCTCGAACCGTGTCGAGCCGTACCGGGCACGCAGTTCCTCCCGGCCGCCGCTCGCGGTGATCGACCCACCGGAGATGATCACCAGGTCGTCGCACAGCCGCTCGACCACCGCCAGCTGGTGGCTGGAGAACAGCACCGGCACACCCCCGGCGGCACGGTCACGCAGGACCCGCAGCACGGTCTCGACCGCGATCGGGTCCAGGCCCGAGAACGGCTCGTCGAGGATCAGCAACGCCGGATCGTGCACGAGCGCGGCCGCCACCTGTGCGCGCTGCTGGTTGCCCAGCGAGAGCTCCTCCAGCTTGTCGTCGGCGCGCCCGGTCAGCTCGAGCTCGCTGAGCAGCTTCGCGGTGTTCTCCTGCGCCTTCGCCGCCGGCAGGCCGTGCAACTGGCCGAGCCACGTGATCTGCTCGGCGACCTTCATCTTCGGGTACAGGCCGCGTTCCTCGGGCATGTAGCCGAAGCTCTGCCGCACCTGCTGCGTGATCGGCCCGCCGTGCCACGTCACGGTCCCGCTCTGCGCGGCGAGCACCCCCAGGATGATCCGCATCGTCGTCGTCTTGCCGGATCCGTTCGCGCCGAGGAACCCCGTCATCCGCCCGGGGTGGACGTCGAACGAGATCCCGTCCAGGACCCGGTGGTCACCGAAACTCCGGCTGACCGATGTCACCTTCAACATACGCACCAGGCTAGGAAGCGTTGATCACCGGCGCGTCCGGCGCGCGACCCCGTCGGCCATCCTCCTCGCGGAGGACATCCGGGGCCTATGACCGTCCCGGTGCGACGATCCCGTTCTCGTACGCGTACACGACCGCGTGCGTACGGTCACGGACGCCGAGCTTGGTGAGGATGCGGGAGACGTGGGTCTTGACCGTCGTCTCGCCGAGGAACAGCTCCTTGGCGATCTCGGCGTTGCTCGCGCCGCGCGCCAAGTGGATGAGCACCTCGCACTCGCGGTCGGTCAGCTCCGGCGGCCGTGCCAGCGGCACCTCGGGCTGCTCGCCGCTGAACTTCGCGATCACGCGGCGGGTCACTTCGGGCGAGAGCAGCGCGTCGCCGCGGGCGACCACGCGGACGGCGTCGACGAGGTCCTCCGGTGAGGCGTTCTTGAGCAGGAACCCGCTTGCGCCCGCGCGCAGCGCCTCGAACAGGTAGTCCTCACGGTCGAACGTGGTCAGGATGACGACCTTGGCCATGTCGGCGACCCGGCGGGTCGCCTCGAGCCCGTCGATGCCGGGCATCTGCACGTCCATCAGCACCACGTCCGGCCGCAGCCGGGTGATCATCTCCACCGCGGCGAGGCCGTCGCCCGCCTCCCCTGCCACCTCGATGTCGTCCTCGGCGCCGAGAATCACCCGGAACCCGACCCGGACCAGGTCGTGGTCGTCGGCGAGCACCACCCGCAGCGTCACTTGCCCTCCTCGTCGCTACCCGGTCGGCAGGCTGACCCGGACGCGGTAGCCGCCGTCCCGGCGTGGCCCCGCTTCCAGCTCACCGCCGTGCACCGCGACCCGCTCCCGCATCCCCAGCAGGCCGAACCCGCTCGATCCTGTCACGGCGTCGGCGCGCGCCCCGCCCCTGCCGTCGTCGGTGACCTCCACCTCCAATGCGGTATCGAGGAAACGCACCCGCACGTCAGCGGTGCGGGCGCCCGCGTGTTTCACGACGTTGGTCAACGCCTCCTGCACGACGCGGTACGCCGACAGCGCCACACCTTGCGGGACCGGCCGGGGTTCGCCGTACACGCCGTGGGCCACGTCGACCCCGGCGTTGCGGGCGGCGGTCACCAGTTCCGGCAACTGGTCCAGGCCCGGGGAGGCCTGATGTGTCCGGGGCACTTCGGTGTCCTCCGCGCGCAGGACGCCGAGCAGGCCGCGCAGCTCGTTGATGGCCGTGCGCGCGGTCCGCTCGACCGTGCGCAGCGCCTCACTGGCGACCTCGGGGTCCTTGGTGAACACGCGGCGCGCGGCACCTGCCTGCACTCCCATGACCGACACGTAGTGCGCGACGACGTCGTGCAGGTCACGGGCGATGCGGACGCGTTCGGCCACGATCGCGCCGCGCGTGTTCTGCTCCTGCGACAAACGCAGCTCCTCCGCGCGCTGCACGAGCTCGGCTCGCCTGCGCGCGGACAACCACGCCACGTGGCCGAAGAAGTAGGCGCCCAGGAAGTACATCAGGTTGTAGGCGATGCCGTAGATCACCGCGGCCAGCATGGGGTTGAGCGGGCCGGACGCGCCCTCGAACGGCGACGTCCCGCGACCCATCGCGGTGAACATGTTGTACACGAGCCAGGCGAACATGGCCACGATCACGCCGATCCGTGACCACCGCGCCCAGGTCCGGTTCTGCTCCCACGCGCCGACGGTGTAGATCGCGATGAACAGCGCGACCGACGGCATCACGTTGTCACCGACGCGCCGTGCCTGTGCCGCGATGAACACGGCGCCCACCACGATCAGCACGACCAGCGGGAAACGGCGCCGGACAACCAGGGGCACGGTGAGCGCGGCTGCCCAGGCGAGCTGCTCCCACAGCGCGGGGGCCTTGCCCAGGGCGAACGCGCCCATGCTGTTGGTCAGCACCGTCGCCACGACCGCGCCGGCCAGCACGACACCCGCGATCCACACGTCGCGACGCTGCTCGGCGGGTGACGCGCGAGGCCGCCGCCACGTGCTCCACGCCTGGTCGTCAACGCCTGGTTCAGCCATGCCGGTCAAGGTAGCCGACCCGTGAGTCATTCCCGCAGGCTATGACTCACATGTGCAAACGCGGGGTACCGGAAACGGGCGCCGAGGGCAACCATTCTCACTATGTGGGTGGTGTTGACAGGTGCCGTGGTGTCGCTGGTGATCAATCACTTCGTGCCGGTGCTCAGTGCGTTGACCGTGGCTGTCCTGCTCGGTGTGCTGATCCCGGTCCATGCCGACCTGCGGCTGGTGACACGGCGGTTCCTGCGGGCCGGTGTGGTGCTGCTCGGGCTGCAGCTGAGCCTGTCGGAGGTGACCAGCCTGGGGTTCGGGACCGTCGTGGCGGTCGTGGTCACGGTGCTCACCGCGTTCTTCGGCACGCTGGCGCTGGCGCGGTGGATCGGGGTGTCGCGCGGCCTGGGACTGATGGTGGCGACCGGGTTCTCGATCTGCGGCGCGTCGGCGATCGTCGCGATGGACAGCGTCGCCCGTACGGACAAAGAGGACGTTGCCGCGAGCGTGACCCTGGTGACGTTGTACGGCACGGCGGCGATCGCGCTGGTGCCGCTGATCGGCAGCGGGATGGGCAGCGAGTTCCTGGGCAAGTGGGCGGGCCTGAGCGTGCACGAGGTGGCGCAGGTGGTCGCCGCCGCGTCGCCGGCGGGCGCGGCAGCGGTCGGCATCGCGGTGGTCGTGAAGCTGACCCGGGTCGTGCTGCTCGCGCCGATCGTCGCCGGTGTCGGGTTCTTCCAGCGCCAGGACGGCCCGAAACCGCCGGTGGTGCCGCTGTTCGTGGTCGGTTTCCTGGTGATGGTCCTGCTGCGCAGCACAGGAATCCTGCCGCCGGTCGTCCTGGACGGCGCGAAGCTGGGCACGACCGTGCTGCTGGCGGCGGCCATGTTCGGGCTCGGCACGACGGTCCGGCTGCGTCAGGTGCTGCGATCCGGCCGCCGGGGCCTGGTTCTCGGCGCGTTGTCGACGGTACTGGTGGGCGCGGTGGCGTTCGGCACGCTCATGGTCGCCGGTTGAACCCAGCGGCCACGACGTCAGGCCGTCCCGGAATCCCCGCATGATCGTTGGTATGCCCGGCTCATCGATCCGTGACGTCACCGTCCCGCTCGCCGCCGTCGACCCGCAGGTCACCGGCAACTCCGACCCCGCTGCCCTGCGGGAGGTCATCGGAGGCGCCCGGGTGGTGTGCCTCGGTGGGAGTGGCGGTCGTCGAGTTCCTTCAGCACGGGATGTATCCGGCGCCCGGCCGTAACCTGCGCAACGAGGTGATGGCCGAGAACCTGCTGTGGCTGCTGCACCGCGACCCGGATGCGCGGATCCTCGTGGGCGCCCACAACGTTCACGTGCGGCGCAGTCCGTCCGTCGACGGCAGCGGCCCGATCGGCGCACTGCTCGCCGACGAACTCGGTGACGACATGGTCGTCATCGGCGGCACCCGTGGCACTGCCACGATTCCCGACACCGCTCTCACCGCCGCACCGTCCCAGCGCTTCTTCCTGCCGGACGGGGATCACCGCCCGGCGCCCGCGCACACCCGCGACGCGCTGCTCGACAGTGTCGGGACGCCGATGCTGTTCGCACACCTGCGCAGGACCGACCTCGATGCCGTGACCGCGATCCAGGGGGCGTACGGCATGAACGTCGACATCGACCTGGGCAGGCGTTCGACGCCGTGATCCACATCAGGACCACCACCCCTGTGCACGGCGCCGTCGACTCACCACCGATTGTGTGCAGGGACCGGCTGGCTTAGCCGAAGAAGTCGCTGAGGCGAGGTTGCCCGGTCGTGGCGCTGATGCCGCCGTCCACCGGAATCTGGGCGCCGGTCACGTAGCGGGCGTCCGGGCCGGCGAGGAAGGTGGCGACGCCCGCGATCTCGTCGGCTTCGGCGACGCGGCCGAAGGGGATGCGGTCCGCGTAGGCCCGCACGAGCGGCATGTCGGGCGTGACGCCCGCGGTCATGCCGGTGTCGAGCGTGAATCCGGGGTGGACGGCGTTCACCCGGACCTCGGGGGCGTGATCCGCCGCCATCGCACGGGTGAGGTTCACCAGCGCGCCTTTGGCCGTGTTGTAGGCGACGGTGCCGTAGTCGGCCGCCAGCCCGCCCATCGACCCGATGTTGACGATGCTGCCCTGGGCTTCGCGCAGGTGCCGCAGCGAAGCCCGGCTCGTGAGGTAGACGGCGTCCAGGTTGATCGCCATCGCCGCGCGCCACTGGTCCGGCGTGACGGTCTCCACGGTTCCGAGCGACGGCGCCCCCGCGTTGTTGACCAGGACATCCAGCCGCCCCAACTCGGTGACGACGGAACTGATCAGGGCATCGACCTCGTCCGGCACGGTGAGATCGGCGGTGCGGGCCAGGACGGTCGCACCGGCTGGGGCCGACGCGGCGGTCTTGTCCAGTTTCTCCCGCGTCCGCCCGACGACGACCACGGTGGCGCCTTCGGCGGCGAACCGGTGCGCGACGGCGGCACCGATCCCCGACCCGCCTCCGGTGACCACGACGACTCGTCCGGTGAAACGGCTCACGGCTTCAGTCCTTTCAGAACTCACAAGTGCTGAAACCGATCTTCGCGCCGCGGTGGACGCCGGCGCGTCGGCGAAAACCGCCTAGATCACCGGTCGCACGCGCCCACGGCGGGGAAACGTCAAGCGTGATTCGCCCAGGCGTTCCCGCCGGGAACGCGGGCTCCACCACACCCCCCGTGCTGGAGCCCGCCGCATTGACAAGCACGTCGCCGTGCATGCCATCCCGTCGACGTAATGGTGGCACGCGTGTCGTCCGATTTTGTCCGTAGCAGACAGCGGACAACGTTCGGCCAGGGCATCATGGGGTGATATGGGAGCCAGCGATCCGGTGGCGTCGTTTCGCGCGCGCCTCAGCGGCCTGTACCGGGATGTGCATACTCCGACATACGCCCAGCTTGAGGCAAGTGCCGCGCGTTCGGGCAGGAAACTGGCGAGATCGACCACAGGAACGCTGCTCACCGGATCGGGCAGGCCGCGCTGGGACACTGTCGAAACGTTCGTGACGGCGTGCCGGCAGCACGCCAATGCTCGCCGGTTGCCCGTATCCGAGGCGACATTCGATCTGGCCGTGTGGCGAGAGCACTACGAGCGGACCGGCCCGGCACCGCGCTCCGCCGACCAGGAATCCGACAGCCCGGCCGTTCCCGTCGTACCACGCCAGCTGCCTTTGCCGATGAGCGCGTTCGTCGGACGGGTCACGGAGCTGGACGTCCTCGACCATTCGCTGGCAGTTCCCGCACCGGTGGCGGAAGTCGAACGCGACGGGCAGATGGTGCTGATCTCGGCCATCGGTGGCGCGGGTGGTATCGGCAAGACCTCGCTGGCGCTGCATTGGGCGCACCGCAACGCGGCCCGGTTTCCCGACGGGCACCTGTTCGTCGACCTGCACGGCTTCAGTCCGGACGGCAGACCGCTCGACCCGTTGGCAGCGTTACGCGGTTTTCTCGGCGCCCTGGGTGTCAGCCCGGAGCACGTACCGGCCGACCCTGATGCGCAGGCCGCCCTGTACCGCAGCAAGATCGCCGGCAAGCGGATGCTGATCCTGCTGGACAACGCCGCGAGCACGGACCAGATCGTGCCTCTGCTGCCTGGCACGACCACCTGTTGTGTCCTGGTCACCAGCAGGAACAAACTCGCCGCCCTGATCGACCGTTACGGCGCGCACCACCTGCAACTGGACACCCTGCAGAACGAGGAAGCGCATGCCTTGCTGCGGCGCCGCCTCGGCCCGGCGCGCGTGACCGACGAACCGCACGCGACCGGCGAACTGATCCGGCTCTGCGGGCACTATCCGCTGGCTCTGGCCATCATGGCCCGTCACGCGCACACCCGGCCGCACATCCCGCTCAGCGAGTTCGTCACCGAACTGCGTGACCTCGGCCTGGCAGCGCTGGACAACGACGATCCCACTGCCAGCCTGCCCACCGTGCTGTCCTGGTCGCTGCGCGGCCTCACGACCGAACAGCGCACGGTGTTCGCGCTGGTGAGCATCACCCCCGGCGTGGACATCGGCCTGCCCGCCGCCGCCAGCCTCACCGGCCTGCCGCTCCAGCGGACACGGGACATCCTGCGGGTTCTGGAGGACGCGTCCCTGCTGGACCGCCACGCGAACAGTCGTTACGCCATGCACGACCTGATCCGCAACTACGCCACTGCCGCCGCCCGGCACCTGTCCGACGGCACACGGGAGGCAGCGCTGCGGCGGGTCGTCGACTTCTACATCCACACGGCCCATGCCGGCCTGCAGTTCCTGACCCCCGCCCACGCCAGGCTGATCCGGCTCGAACCGCCCGTGCCCGGTACCCACCTCCATCCGATACCCGATGCCCAGGCGGCGCTGGACTGGTTCAACACCGAACACCTCAACCTGCTCGCCGCCGATCTGCTCGAACGCGTGCTGGCGACCATCGGGCCACCGGACCCGTCCCGGGAAGTGCTGCTGGTGGCGTTGGTGCGCGTGCTGTTCCGGCTCACCCACAACCCGGAATCCCAAGCCAGGCAGGCACTCACCGCGTCGACCGACCCGGCGCGGACCGAGGAGCTGCGGCAGTTGCTCGCGGCGATCATCTACCGCAACGGCAGACGCGAGGAGGCCATCCGCACCCTGACCGAGTCCACAGTAGACGACGTGGTGCCGGACACGTGGCGGCAGCGGCGCAAAAGCCTGCTGGCGCACCTGTGCCGGGACGTCACCGACATCGACGAGGCCGAAGTGGACGCGAAAGCCGCGTACGCGGAGGCCACCCGCGACGGCGACGACTACCTGGCCGCGCACGCGCTGCAGACCCGGTGGCTGGTCGACTCGATCCGGCGGGACCACCAGGCGGCGCTGCGGCACATCGACGCGGCCATCGCCATGGTGGGCGGCACGCCCGAGCTGGCCGACAAACACTTCACCCTGCTGGACAACCGGTTGTTCACGCTGCAGAACCTCGACCGGATCGCGGACGCCGACGCGACCCTGCGCTCGGCCGCCGGACTGGCCGCCGAACACCGGCTGCCGGTCGGACCGCACGTGTCAGCCGCGGTGCACCACTACTGGACCGGCCGGTGGGACGACGCGCTGCTCGAACTGCGGACCATCACCGAGGACGGTCCGGCGATCACGTACTCCGGTCTGATGGACGCCGGGCCGGAAGGTCTGTTGCTGCACGGTGTCTCCGCGCTGATCGCGGGCAGGCGCGAGGACCACGCGGCGGTGGCCGCCAATCTCGACGCCGCCGAGAAGTACTCGCTGATCACCGAATCGGCCCGGGAGAACTGCGACTTCCTGCTGGCGGCCCGTGCGGTCGCCGCCCTGCGGCGAGGCGATCCGGTCGCGGCACTGACCGAACTGGCGCCCGTGCTGGATCCCGCGTACGCCGAGATGATGCTGCGCCACCAGTGGCTGCCGGACGTGACCCGGATAGCGCTGGAAGTCCACGACACCGCGCGGGCCGAGGAAGCGTTGGCTGTCGCGGAGATGGAGGCCGCGCGGGAGCGGGTGCCGGCGAGGGCTCGTGCCGCGTTGCTTCGCTGTCAGGCGCTCATCACCGGCGATCCGGAACCGGCGCTCACGGCTGTCTCGCACTACCGGTCGGTGGGCAGGCCGGTCGAGCTGGCGTCGGCCCTGGAGGAAGCAGCGACCTTGCTGGCCAAGCGGAACCTGCCCCGGGACGCGGCGGCAGCGTACGAGGAAGCCGTGCGGTCGTTCGCGTCGCTGGGCGCCCGCTGGGACGTCACCAGGGCAGCCGCGCGCCTGACCCGGCTCGGTATCCGGCCGGGCGGTCACACGCCTTGAAGCGGCGGCAGGCCGTACTTCTCCGGGTTGCGCCGGACCTGGTCGGCGATGTCGACGCCCGCGTTGTGTTCGTTGTGGACGAACGGGGTGATCGGCGCGCCGACGTCGGGGTTGACGAAGTACATGATCGACACGCGGCGGTCCAGCCGGTGGTTGCGGACCTGGTGGTACACCGGCTCGACCGCGCCGCCGGTCATCGCGGTCAGCACGCTGCCCGCCATCACGAGCACCTGGCCCGGTTCGATCCGCGGCACCGAGACCCCGTCGGGGCGCACGATCTCCAGACCGGGCCCGTCGGCGGTGAGCAGCGTGATCAGGTGGCCGTCCTCGTGGCTGTCCTGCAGGAGGTCCCTGGTCTCGCCGGCTGACCGGTAGTCGTTGATCTGGATGTGCGAGGACTTCAGGAAGTCCACGGTGTTCTCGACCTCGAAGTGCGCTGCCACCGCGTCGAGCACGGTCCGCGCCGCCGTGCCGGCCTGGTGCCAGTACGCCCGCAGTGCGCCGAGGAACTCGCCGATGAGTTCGTGGTTGGGCACCAGGCTGGGATCGTCGGACCAGTAGGTGAAGACTTCGTTGAGGTCCGGCCGGTCCGGGGTGATGCCGTATTCGTGCCCCTGTGCGCGGTATCCGAAGTTCCAGTCCTCGGTGCTGTGCCGGAGCTTCGCGTCCGGCGGCCGGTCGAAGAAGGCGCGTGCCTGGTCGAAGAGCTGTTGCTGGCCGGGCAGGTCGACCACGGTGTGGCCGTTCGCGGCCAGCTCGTCCCAGATCATGGTTCGCCTCTCAGCCGATCACCGGGAACCGCCGGTGCGCGGCCAGTCCGGTCAGTGTGTCCTGCATCCGCCCCGTGATCTCGTGGTAGGCGGCGTCGAGATCGTCGCCGACGGTCATCGGCGGCAGCAGCTGGATGACGATCTTGGACGGCAGCGGGATGTGCCCGAAGAAATCCCCCACGTTCAGGCCCCACGGCAGTGCGATCGACAGCGGCAGTTCACGGACGCCGAACAGCCGGTCCAGCCGCAGTGCCCGCGCCAGCGTCTCACCGCGAGTGAGGAACAGCGCGGTTTCCTGCCCGCCGATGGCGACCGCGGGCACGACCGGGACGTTGTGGTCACGCGCGAGCCTGGCCCAGCCGAGCCTGCCGCCGAGATCGATGCGATGCCGCTGCCAGCTCGGCCGGTGGACCTCGTTGTTGCCGGGGTAGACCAGTACGACACCGTCGCGGTCGAACGCGGCCTTGGCGTGCTGCGGGCTCGGGCTGATGGCGCCGAACTTGCGGAAGAACGACGAGCGGGTCGACGTGGGCCCGATGTCGTCGGTCAGCGCGTACGACGGCCGTTCAGCGCCGGTGTACTCGTTGTAGGCCAATGCGAGGATCACCGAGTCCGGCGTGAGGTTGCCGCCGGAGTGGTTGCCCACCACCAGCGCGGGACCGTCCGGGATCAGGTCCAGCCCGCGCACCTCCGCCCGGAACCACCGCCGCACCAACGGCCACGTGTCGGCCAGGCGCCTGCGGATGAACTCCGGATCACGCTCGTCCAACGCTGCTTCGACATCCCCCACGGGTCGCAGTCTAGCGCCGGATCGATCATGAAGGCGGGGTTTCGGCCGAGGTCGCGGGATGCCCGCTGCACGGCGGAGCGGGCATCCCTCCTGGCGCGCCTCGGCGTCAGAACCAGCGCTGGTTGGTGATGGCCTGGCAGGTCCATTGCACCGCGTGCGCACCCCCTGGACGGCGCGTCGATCGGTGACGTGGCCGTCACGACACAACCCCCGCCCACGCCGGGGTTCTGCTGCCCGCCATCACGGCCTGGTACGGGATCACCCCGCGAGAACGATCGGTGATCGGGCTCGCTCGAAGGGATCCCGGCCAAACAGATCGCCACCCGGCTCAGCCTGTCCGTGCACACGGTCAACGACCACTTCAAAGCGATCTACCGCAAACCAGGGTCACCAGCCGCGACGAACTCGTCACGGGCCTGTCGCACTGAACCAGCCTCCGCGCACCAGGGTTTCGCTAGATCAGCCGTCGCCGCGACGCCCACGCTCCGGCGGCGAGCACACCGGCGCTGAGCAGGATGTACAGCCCGAACTCGATGAACTGGAACTGCCAGAACCGGTCAGCCGGGTGGTAGCGGACGAACTCCTCCGCGGCACCTTGGCCCTGTGCGCACTCGACGAATGCCCGGCCTGCCAGTGCGCACTTGTCGATGTCGAGTTCGATCGGCCGGCCGGACGCGTCGAGATAGCCGTAGCTCAGTGACCACGAGCCGTCGGGCACCCTCATGCTGGTGCGCGTTTCGATCGGTACGTGCATGGTCATGGGTTCGGCGAAGTGCGGCCGCACGGCGTTGCCGATCACGACGATGAACACGGCGCACACCGCCAGCGTGAGCACCATGGCGGCCAGGGTGTTGCGCAGCATCAGTCCCGCGGTGGCGCCGACGGCGAACGCCAGCAACGCGTAGACGCCGACGGTCAGCCCTTGGACCTCGAAGATCGGCGGTTCCATCCGGGCCGACCGGTAGTTCAACGGCGCCAACGCCCACGCCGTCACCAGGCCGAGGGTGAACATCGCCAGGGCCAGCGATCCGCCTGCCATCGCCAGTTTCGTGACCAGCCACCGGGTCCGGCTCACCGACTGGGTCAGCCCGAACACGTGCGTGCCGTGCTCGACCTCCCTGGCGATCAGCGGTGCCCCGACGAACATGCCGATCAGCGAGGGCAGCAGCAGCATCAGGAGCTGGAAGTACTGCAGGAACATTCCGTAGCGGTCATTGACTTTCGCCGTGTCGGGCAGCAGGGACACCGCGTCCGACCGGATGTACACCAGCACTGCCGAGAGCACTGCGACGATGCCGAACACCGCGCGGATCTGTGCGCGCTGCTGGCGCCAGGTCACCCAGATCACGCCGCCTCCTTCGCGGAACGCAGGTACGCCAGCGTGAGCTCTTCCAGCGTCGGCTCGTGCAGGTCCCACCCGTCGGCGACCGTGGTCGTCCTGGCGAGCAGGGTGGTCTGCCGTTGGGTGGTCCTGCTGTCGACAACGGACACATCCGGCACGGCCAGTTCCTTGGACCCGATCAGCACCCGGTGCTCCGACAGCAGGTCGTCGACGTCGCCGATCAGCCGGATCCGGCCGCCGGCCAGCAGCACCAGGTAGTCGCAGACGCCTTCGAGGTCGGCGAGCACGTGTGACGACAGCAGCACCGTCATCCCGGTGTCCGCCACCTCCGCCAGCAGTGCGTGCATGACGTCCTTGCGCGCCAACGGGTCCAAGTCGGACAGTGGCTCGTCGAGCAGGATCAGCTTCGGCCTGCGTCCCAACGCGACCGCCAGGGCGACCCGGGTGCGTTGCCCGCCGGACAAGGTGCGGATCCTCGCGTCGAACGGCACCCCGGCCTCCTTGACCAGCCGGGTGGCGTAGTCGTTGTCCCACTCGGCGTTCATCGACGCGCCCGCACGCAGCATCTCCGCGACGGTGAAGCCCTTGTACAGCGGCTTGTCCTGGCCGAGGAACGCCACGGTGTCGCGTACGCGCACGTGGCCCGCGGTCGGCGGGATCAACCCGACGGCCAGCCGCATCAGCGTGCTCTTGCCCGCGCCGTTCGGTCCGACCAGCGCCGCGATCCGGCCCTCCGGCAGCTCGAAGCTGCAGTCCCGCAAGGCCCAGCCCCGGCGGTACTTCTTGCCGAGGTCCACCGCTTCCAGTTCAGCGGTCACATGTCCCCCTTGTAGTTCTCGTCCAGCGCGGCCTTCACCAGCGCTTCCACGTCCTCCCGCGCCAGACCCGCCTGCCGCGCCCGGCTCACCCACCCGGTGAGCTCGTCCCGCAGCGGCCCTTCGGCGACCACGCTCGGTATCGCCAGCGAGCGGGACACGAACGTGCCCATCCCCCGCTTGCCCTCGACCAGGCCCTCGCGTTCCAGCTCGCGGTAGGCCTTGAGCACGGTGTTCGGGTTGATCGCGGTGGCCGCCACCACTTCCTTGGCGGTGGGCAGCCGATCCCCCGGCCGCAGGATTCCCAGGCGCAGCGCGTGCTTGGTCTGGTCGACGATCTGCTGGTAGGTGGCCGTACCGGAGCGGCGGTCGATCCGGAACTCGATCACCCAACACCCTTTCACTAATTAACTAGTGAAAGCATGCCACAACGGTCCGGCCGGGGTCAACGGGGGTGATGAGCACTGTGCAGAATGGGCGCATGAGCAAAGTCAAGCTGCACACGTCGCACGGCCCGATCGTCCTCGAGCTCGACGCGGCCAAGGCCCCCGAGAGCGTGGCGAACTTCCTGCAGTACGTGAACAGCGGGCACTACGACGGCACGATCTTCCACCGCGTCATCAAGACCTTCATGATCCAGGGCGGCGGCTTCGAGCCGGGTCTGCGCCAGAAGCCGACCGGCACGCCGATCAAGAACGAGGCCCAGAACGGCCTCAAGAACGATCACTACACCGTGGCGATGGCCCGTACCTCGGACCCACACTCGGCCACCGCGCAGTTCTTCATCAACACCTCGACCAACGACTTCCTCAACCACACCGCGCCCGCCGGCCAGGGCTGGGGCTACGCGGTGTTCGGCAAGGTCGTCGAGGGCACCGAGACCGTCGACGCCATCGCGGCCGTTCAGACGGGCAACGCGAGTGGCCACCAGGACGTGCCGACGCAGGACGTGGTGATCGAGAAGGCCGAGGTCGTCGACTGAGTCGACCGACACGCCCGACCCACCCGACTCGTTCGGGTGACGGAGCCGGGCAGGGACCTCGCGTCCCGCCCGGCCTCCGCCCCTACCGCGTTTCCAGGTACAGCGCGATCCCGTCGAGCGCGCGCTGCAACCCGAATTCGAAGTCCCCGTCCAGGTCGGCGGTCTCGTCGCTGACCTCGGCCGCCACCTGCTCGAGCCGCCGCATGCCGGTGCCCACCACCCGGTCGCGCCAGTACTGGGACACGCTCTCCCCCTCCCCCTGCTGGGTCGAGGTCAACGCCAGCCCCTGCACGTAGGACGAGACCACGCCGAGCAGCCGCAATTTGTCGTGCGAGCCCAGTTCGCACTCGTCGAATGCGGCGAGTGCCCATTCCAGTGATTCCAGCATCCGCGGTCCGAGCACCGGACGGCAGGTGGCCGTCGCGGCGAGGAACCACGGGTGCGCGAGGTACGAGCGCCAGTCCTGCCGCGCCAGCGCGGTGAGCGCGTCCCGCCAGTGCGGCGGACGCGGCTCCGGGTAGCCGTACTCGCCCGCCACCGCGTCGATCATGGCTTCCAGCAGGGCTTCCCTGTTGGCCACGTGCCGGTAGAGAGCCATCCCGCTGGCGTTGAGGCGCTGCCCGACCAGTCGCATGGTGACCGCGTCGAGACCGCCCTCGTCGGCCACCTCGATGGCCGTCGCGACGATCTGCTCCCGGCTCAGACTCGGCCGCCCCATGGCACCTCACAATTCCGCTTGCCCATTGTCCGGACCCGAGTATACCTTGTAAACATCGTCGTGTTTACGTTGTAAGCAACCTCTGGGGGCCTCATGGACACGAACCCGCCCGCACGCGCCACCCGGCGCCAATGGCTGGGGCTGGCGGTCATCGTGCTGCCGTGCCTGCTCGTCTCGATGGACCTGTCGGTCCTGTTCTACGCACTGCCCGCGCTCAGCGCGGACCTCTCCCCCAGCAGCACCCAGCTGCTGTGGATCCTGGACCTGTACGGGTTCGTGCTCGCCGGTCTGCTGATCACCATGGGCACCCTCGGCGACCGGTTCGGCCGCCGCAAGGTCCTGCTCGCGGGCGCCGCCCTGTTCGGCATCGCCTCGGTGATCGCGGCCTTCTCGACGTCCACCGAGATGCTCATCGCCGCTCGCGGCCTGCTCGGCGTCGGCGGCGCGACGCTCGCGCCGTCCACGTTGTCGTTGATCCGCACCATGTTCCACGACCCCGGCCAGCGCCAGGTCGCGATCAGCATCTGGACCATGGGTTTCGCGGGCGGCGCACTGCTCGGCCCGATCGCCGGCGGCGTGCTGCTCGAGCACTTCTGGTGGGGCTCGGTGTTCCTGCTCAACGTGCCGGTGATGGTGCTGCTGCTCGCGCTCGGCCCGGTCCTGCTGCCCGAGTTCCGCGACTCCCGGCCCGGCGGGTTCGACGTGCTGGGCGCGCTGCTGTCGCTCGCGGCCATCCTGCCGGTGATCTACGGCATCAAGAAGATCGCCGCGGACGGTGTGGCCTGGGAGTATTTCGGCTGGATCGCCATCGGCCTCGCGCTCGGCGCGCTGTTCCTGCGCCGGATGCGCCGCGCCGAGCACCCGATGATCGACATCCACCTGTTCCGCCGTCCGCAGTTCAGCGGCGCGGTGGCGACCGGCGCGATCACGTTCGCGCTGATGGCCGGGCTCGGGTTGTTCATCTCGCAGTACCTGCAGCTCGTACTCGGCATGAGCCCGCTGGAAGCCGCGTTGTGGAACCTGCCGGGCATGGCCGGGATGGGACTGGGCGTCACCGTGGCGACCGCGTTGTCGGCCCGGATGCGACCGGCCCTGCTCGTCGGGATGGGCCTGCTGGTCGCCGCCGGCGCCTATGTCCTGTTGGCACAGGTCGACAGCACCGGCGGACTGGGCTGGGTGGTCACGTCCCAGGTGCTGCTCGCCTTCGGGATCGGCGGTGTGGTCACGGTGGCCACCGATCTGGTGATGGCCACGGCACCGAAAGACCGGGCAGGCGCGGCAGCGGCGTTGTCGGAGACGGCCAACGAGTTCGGCGGCGCGATCGGGATCGCCGTACTCGGCAGCATCGCCGCGGCGGTGTACCAGGCGAACCTGCCCGAGCACATCGTCGGCCCGGCACGCGAAACCCTCGGCGCGGCCCACCAGACGGCCGCGCACCTGCCCGCCGAGCTGGGCGGACCGCTGCTGCGCGCCGCGAACGAGAGCTTCGTCGGCAGCATGCAGTGGATCGTGTGGCTCGCCGCGGTCGGGTCGGTGGTGATCGCCGCGTTCGTGATGCTCGTGTTGCGACGGGTACCTGCGCGCAAGCCGGCGCAGGAGCCGGTTGCGAGCCAACCGGCCTAGCGAACACCGGTCACATCAGTACCGTGCCAGAGGGAGGTGCGGTGGGTGAGTCACGAATTCGGCGCCGAGTTGCGGCGGCGGCGGGTGCACGCCGAGGTCTCGCTGAGCGAACTGGCCAAGCGGCTGAACTTCAGCAAGGGCTACCTGAGCAAGATCGAGACCGGCAGGCAGTCCCCGACCGAACAGCTCGCCCGCCTGGCCGACGCCGCACTCGGCGCCGACGGCGACCTCGCCGCACTAGTCGGACAAGCAGAACACAACGGACACAACGTGTACAGCCCGGACCACGCCGAGGCCGTGCACGCCAGCAGACGGGAAGTCCTCGCCTTCGGCAGCGCGCTGTTCCTGCCGCTGGGCATCAGCGACGGTGACGCGGAAACCGCGGGCGAGGACCCGCAGACCCGGCTGTACTACCGCGACCAGTTCGAGCAGCTTCGCCGACGGGGCCAGCAAAGCGCGCCAGGCCTGGTGCTGCGCACAGTCGGCGTCGAGTACTGCACGCTGCTCGAACTGGCCGCCGCCGCACAGGACCCGCCGACCCGGGCTGCATTCGAGATCCTCGCCGCCCGGTACGCCGAGTTCGCGGGCTGGATGGCCCAGGAAGCCGGCGACAACCAGGCCGCACTGGCGTGGACACGGCAGTCGGCGAACCTGGCCACCGGCGCGGGCGACACGGCCCTGGCGGCGTACACCTTGGTGCGCGAAGCCGAACTGGCCATGTACGCCCACGACGCCTTGCGCACGATCTCCCTTGCCCAGCAGGCGCAAGCCCAGCGTGGCGCGGACAAACGGGTCCGTGCGCTCGCGGCGCACCGCGAGGCGCAGGGCCACGCCATGCTCAACAACGGCAACGACTGCCAGTCCGCGCTCGACCGCGCGCAGACGTTGCTGGCCACCGGGACCGGGGACGGGCCGGGCGGATCACCGCTCGGGTCCACCAGCGTCGCCGATCTGAACCTGGCCGTGTCCGGCTGGTGCACCTACGACCTGGGCAGGCCCCGGCAGGCAGCCGAGCAACTGGAACGCGCGCTGTCGCAGACCGCGCCGACCGCGAGGCGGGCCCGCGCGATGTACGGCGCCCGGCTCGCCCTGGCCTACGAGGCCACCAGCGACCTCGACCGGATGTGCGAGGTCGCGGCGCAGGTCATCGACATCGCCCAGCCGATCGGCTCGTCCACCGCGCGGACCGAGCTGCGCAGGCTCACCCGGGCCATGGCGCGCAGGCACAACTACCGGCCGGCGAAACAATTGCACGTCGAAATCACCGCCGCGCTGTTCGGGTTTCCTGTTTCCTGACCGAGAAGAGCCCAGGAAACGCCTTCCTCATCCGGCCGGCCCGCGGCCATTCTTGGCGTCACCACCGGTGGCACATCCGCGAAGGTCGACGTCTTCCTGCACGCATGGCTTCCTGAAGGAGGAAAACCATGGAGCCGCACTGATGCGTCCGTGAAGGCGGTGATGCCCCGGATGCCGTGATCTCCGGGCATCACCGCCATTGAATTCCGTACGCACACCCGTTTATCAGTTCCCGGAACTGCGCGCTCACCTCGTTCGCCCGGTCCGGAACCAATTCCGTCCCCGGCACCGGATCGTCGTGCACCGCGCTGTGCGGGACGCCGTCGTGCCGCCAGATCTCCGACGGCACCCGATCCGGGTGGAACCGCACGACCACCTTGAAGAAACGGCATTGCCGGTAGGGCACGTAGACGTACCGCGTCTCCATTCGCTGGCCCGGCGGAATTCGCTGGATCAGCCCGTAGGTGTGCCGCTCGCCGCGGTGCAGCGCCCTGGGCAGGGTGATCTCCGTGCTGAAGTTCGTACTGGAGCCCTGGCCGGTCGCGGCGATCAGGCCGCCGAACATCATCTCCGGGGCGACGCCGACCGGCGCGGTGCCGTTCGACGGGTTCTTCGGCACATCCATGGAGGTCACGATCTTGTCGAGGGACTCGGCGGTGGCCACGATCGTGCGCCGCTCGACGGCCTCGGGGCTGGCCAGGTCCAGGCGCAGCACCGCCTCGAACGCGTCGACGTACCAGCCGGTCCCGCCGTGCCCGGCTCCCGGTGGCGGCACCTGGCCGCGGTCGGCGTTGGACACCATCCGCTCGAAGGCCTCGTCCATCCGCCTGCGCGCTGTTCTGGTGTCGAAGAAGAATTCCGCCGCCAGCGCGGTCAGCCGCTGGTTCAATGTGTTGCCGTCGGCGGCGGGCGGGATGTTCAGCGCACTGCGCGCGACCCTCACCAATGGTTCGGGCAATCCGGTCATCAGCTCGTCGAGATAGGCGACGACCTTCGCCCGCAACGCCGTACCGGTGTCCATCGTCGTGCCGATAAGCTCGGCGAACTCCGGGGTGATCCGCGTTTCCAGGTCCTTCGACTGCACGCCCCGCGCCTTGCGCAGGGCGACAAGGCCTTCCTTCACGATCTCACCGACAGTGCGCACGGTACGGAATTCTTCCCTCAGGTGGCCGGTTTGTAGAAAATGAGCGGCGACGGCTGATCCTGTCGGCGACGGAAACGTACCATTCCGCCAAGAGCTGGTACAGCCGTTCCCCCATCCGTGAAACGCCGCCGATTCCCCGCTGTCACCCGGAAGGACCAACCACAGCCGCGCCACTACCTACTCACGGACCGATCGGGACCGCTTCCCCACGCGCTACAGTCGAGCAGGTGAGCCACAAGAGCTTCGCCTCGTCGGCCGACCTCGCCGACAAGGAACAGACGTTGGAGATCCTCGATGACGGTGTCTACGCGCTGACCGCGGAAGGCGACCCGAACGTCGGCGCCATCGAGGGCGAGGACTTCCTCGTCTGCTTCGAAGCGCTGGCCACACCGGTCGCCGCACGCGAATGGCTCGCCAGACTCCGGGAGCACACCGGCAAACCGGTCCGCTACCTGGTCCTGTCGCACTACCACGCCGTCCGCACGCTCGGCGCCTCCGCGTTCGACGCCGACGTCGTCGTGGCGCACGAGAACACCAAGGCGCTCATCGCCGAACGCGGCAAAGAGGACTGGGCCAGCGAGTTCGCCCGGATGCCCCGGCTGGCCAAGTCACCGGAGTCGGTGCCCGGCCTGACGTGGCCGACGCTGACGTTCTCCGACCGGCTGACCATCGACCTCGGCGGCGAGCGCGGCGAACTGGTGCTGCAGTACTGCGGCCGGGGCCACACCGAGGGCGACATCGTCGCGTGGCTGCCGCGCAGGAAGATCCTGTTCGCGGGCGACCTGGTCGAAGCGCAGGCGGCGCTGTACACCGGCGACGCGTTCCACCGCGACTGGTCGACCTCCACTTTGGACAACGTGCGGGCCTTCGGCGCCGAGGTGCTGATCGGCGGGCGCGGCGCGGTCACCCACGGCCGCGACGGTGTGGACGCGGCCATCGACCAGACCCGCACCTTCCTCGACGTGATGCTCCGCGAGGTCTCGGCGGTGTTCGACGCGGGCGGGACACTGAAGGAGGCCTTCGAACGCACGCACGCCGCCCTGTCCCCGCGGTACGGCCGGTGGCCGATCTTCGAGCACTGCCTGCCGTTCGACGTCTCGCGGGCGTGGGACGAACTGGCGGGGATCGAACGTCCGGTGATCTGGACCGCCAAGCGGGACCGGGAAGTCTGGGACCAGTTGGCATGAGTGTGGTGGTCGTCGGCAACGGACCGGTCGGCCAGACCACGGCACTGCTGCTGGCCCGGTGGGGTGTGCCGAGTGTGCTGCTCGACGGGCGCCCGGCCCGTGATCCCGTCGGCTCCAAGTCGATCTGCCAGCAGCGGGACGTGCTGGACATCTGGCACTCGGTCGGGGCCGGGGCGCGGATCGCGGCCGAGGGCCTGACGTGGCGCACCGCGCGGACGTTCTACCAGGACACCGAGCTGTTCGCGGTCGACCTGCCTGCCGGCGGGACGCTGCCGCCGTTCGTGAACCTGTCGCAGGCCCGCACCGAGGAGATCCTCGACTCGTGGATCGCCCGGCAGCCGCTGGTCGACGTCCGCTGGGACCACCACGTCACGGGTTTGGAGCAGGACGCGGATGGCGTGACGGTGACGTGCGCGGGCGGGCAAGGGGTGCGCGGGTCACACGTGGTGTTGTGCGCGGGCGCACGGGCCGAGGATCTGCGGTCGGCCCTGGGCGTCACGTTCGACGGCCGATCCTTCGACGACCAGTTCCTGATCTGCGACATCCGCGCGGACCTGCCGGACTGGGCGCACGAGCGGCGGTTCTACTTCGACCCGCCGTGGAACCCGGGCCGCCAGGTGCTGATCCACCCGTGTCCCGGTTCGACGTTCCGGATCGACTGGCAGGTGCCCGCCGGCTACGCGGTGCAGGACGACGACCTGGACGGCCGGATCCGGGCGATCCTCGGCGAGGCGGACTACTCGGTGATCTGGCGGTCGGTGTACCGCTTCCACTCCAGGGTGGCCTCACGCCTGCGCGTCGGCCGGGTCCTGCTCGCCGGGGACTGCGCGCACCTGATGGCCCCGTTCGGCGCGCGTGGCCTGAACTCCGGCGTCGCCGACGCGGAGAACGCGGCGTGGAAGATCGCGTTCGTGGTGCAGGGCAAGGCATCGACGGATCTGCTGGAGACGTACCACGCCGAACGGCACGCGGCGGCGACGGAGAACCTCCGCGTCACCGGCGAGACGATGGATTTCCTGGTGCCGCGAGACGACGCGCAGCACCGGCGCCGGCTGTCCGTGCTGGAGCAGGCCCGGCACGACCCGTCGGTGCACCCGAAGGTGAACTCCGGCCGTTTGTCCGAACCGCACCCGTATCGGGACTCGCCGCTGACCCACGGTTCGCACCGCGCGGCGGGTTTGCTTGTGCCCGAACAGGTCCGTGCCGTCGCCCGGGACGGTTTGCAGGTCGTGCGGTACGGCGATCCGATGGCGGAGAAGCTCGGCGTGCGGCCCGGTGAGATCTGGGTGATCCGGCCGGACGCCTACGTCGCCGCGGTGGTCACGTCGGACGCCGAGCTGGATTACGCGCTGGCCCGGTTCTGAGGTCGTGCCGTCTGGCTGCTTCGCGCTGCCGGGCGAGGTCATCGCCATGAGGTGAGCGAGCGCAGAGATCTCACGCGTCGTGGCAGCGAGGTGTTCCACCGGGTCAGCGTGCATGGACGGACGCGTCTTCCGGAATCGAGCTGGTGCCGGCCCAATCCCGGCGCCGCCACGGCAGCAGCGCCGATGTCAGCAGCATCAGGCCGCCCGCGACCGCCATCGCCGTACTGGCACTGGTGAACGCGGCCAGTACGCCCCACCCCGCGGTCAGCGCGGCGATGCCCGTACGGCTCGTGATCGTCCAGGCGGTGAGGACCCTGGCGACCTTGTCGTCGGGGGCGCGGTTCAGACGGCAGGTGGCGAAGACCGGGTTGAACACGGCTATGCACGTGATCATGCTGAACTGGACCGCGATCACCAGCGCGAGCCCGGCCACGCCGGTGCCGATGAATCCCAGGCCGATCAGCCAGACCGTCCGTGCGACACCGAAGCCGAGCAGGATCGCGCGTTCACCGAACCGGCGGACCAGTGGCCGTGACAGCCGCGCGCCGAGAAGCCCGCCCAGACAGGAGATCCCCAGCGCCAGGCCGTAGGCCAGCGGGGTGAAGCCCAGTTCGTGCACCATCCGGTACAGCAGCAGCGGCGCGGTTGCCATGATCAGCGAGTTCGCCATCACCCCGTTGGCCAGCATCAGCCGCAGCCAGGGGTCGCGCAAGATCGCCCGCCAGCCCTCGGTGAGCCGTCCTGGCTCGCGGCGCACGGCCGGGGGTGGCGGTTCAGGTGCCTTGATCATCCGGATTCCCAGTGCGGACAACAGGAAGCTGACTCCGTTGAGCACCGTGGTGATCACCGGGCCGACCGCACCGATGAGCGCGCCGCCCAGCGGTGGGCCCACGGCCGCGGAGATCCACAGGACGTTCTCGAACCGGCCGTTGGCCGTCAGCAGTTGCGGTCCGGGCACCAGGCCTTTCAGGTGCGCCCCGCTGGCGCCGACGAACACGATGTCGGCCATCGCGACCACGATCGCCGCCGCGAGCAGGTGGTAGTAGGTCAGCGCGTGCAGCGCGTACGCGGCCGGAATCGTGGCCAGGACGGCGAACCGCAGCAGGTCGGCGTTGACCATCAGCGGCCGTTTGCGCCGGGATTCCATCCACGGCCCCATCGGCACGGCCAGCAGCGCGCCGACGGCCAAGCCGACCGCCGCGATCATCGACACCTGTGCCGCGCCGGCGTGCAGCGCCAGGATGGCGATCAGCGGAAAGGCGTCCAGCGCCAGATATGTCCCCAGTGTGCTGGCTGTGTACGCCCGCCACAGCCACGCGAAGTCTCGCCCCATCCGGGTGATCCAACCAGTCGCGCCCGCCCGCCGGGCGGCAGACCACGAATTGATCAAGAAAGCCGCCCGGCCGTGGTCAGCGCCCCGGCACCGGTGCAAAATCCAGCGATCCAGGATGGACTCCCGCTCAGCGGTCCATCGCCACCGCGATCCGCCCGCCGACGAAAGCCAGCCCGTGCCACCGACAGCAGCAGCCGACTGCGCTCTCCGGTCCAAGGTGGACACGGAATATTTTCGTCACATCACTATCCACTGTAGGTGTAGTCACGGCTGCTGGGCGTCGCGAGTTTGTCTTGTCATGAACCAATTCGGCCGCCACATGACGGGTGTCTTGCGAAATTGACAGAAGCCTGTCTGGTTCGTTAGGCCGTTTGGCCCTTAACTTTTGTCTGCAGAATGCATAAGTTGCACGAGATCGAACCGAAAGAACACTGGCCCCGTCGGACTGAGGCAGGACAACAACATCCGCGGCCGTCCATGCAGGCGCAGCATGGACGGACTTGCGTGATAGCTGGGGATGTGCGAGCCGCCACGCTGGAGTCGCGGCGTGCCGCCATGCCCTCGTAGCGGTGTCGAAGACGCTTCGAGGACCGTTCGGACCGATTAGCCGTTGACCCGAATGGAGAAGGATGGACAAGCACGCCCAGACCGGCTGGTTGCAGAAACTTGTCACCCGTCGCTCTGTGCTCGCCACAAGCACTGTCGGCCTGGCCGTCCCGGCCGTCATGACGCTGGGCGCGGCCGCACCGGGCGGATCGGCCGCGCAGGCACAGACCGGCGTCGTCAAGAAGATCACCATGTACGCGGAGTACCTGCCGGGTCAGACGAACAACTACTTCATCGGCTACGGCCTCGAAGAGGGCAAGCCGACGATCCCCGGTCCCCTGCTGCAGATCTACGAGGGCGACACGCTGGAGATCACGCTGGTCAACAAGACCGACCAGCGGCTGTCGATCCACCCGCACGGCGTGGACTACAGCACCGAGTCCGACGGCAGCCCGCTCAACGACTCCTTCAACGCCCCGGGCCAGACCCGCGTGTACACCTGGCGCTCCAACGAGATGACCGCCGCGGAGGGCAGGCGGTTCATGCCGGGCAGCGCGGGCTACTGGCACTACCACGACCACGCGTACGGCGACCACGGCACCGCGGGCCTGTTGCGTGGCATGTACGGCGGGCTGATCGTGCGCCGCCGTGGCGACATCCTGCCGGACAAGACCTTCGTGGTCGTCATGGACGACCAGCGGATCAACCACAAGAAGGCGCCGGACACCCCGATGTTCGAGGCCAACCTCGGCCAGCGCGTCGAGTGGCTGGCGATCGGCCACGGCAACCTGTACCACACGTTCCACCTGCACGCGCACCGCTGGGCCGACAACCGCACGGGCATGCTGGAGGGCCCGTCCGACCCCAGCCGCGTGATCGACATCAAGGACCTCAACCCGGGCACGTCGTTCGGCTTCCAGGTCATCGCGGGCCAGGGTGTCGGCCCGGGCGCGTGGATGTACCACTGCCACGTGCAGAGCCACTCGGACAGCGGGATGTCCGGGATCTTCCTCGTCCGCAACGCGGACGGCAGCATGCCCCCCGGCGCGCAGGAAGCGATCGACCGCTTCCACGGCCACGAGCACAAGCCCGCGGCGGCCGACACGGCGCCGCCGCCAGGAGAACCGGCGACGCAGGGGCACGCACATCACAACTGACCTCCTGGCCTGCCTACGACAAAGGAGTTAGGGATGGGGCGACGGCTTATGACTGGCCGATTTCGCAGGAGAACAGGAAGACGAGCCTTATTGGTGCTGACCGCCGCGGCGGCCATGGTGAGCGGATCGCTGACGTCGGCGTCCGCGGCACCGCAGCCGCAGGCACCGGCGGCGGCGGTCGCGGAGACCGGCGTCAAGGTCCTCGTCTTCCACGGTCCGGTCGCCGACCAGCAGGACCCGGTGGCCAAAGCAGCCGCCACGGTCAAGGAGCTCGGCGCGGCCAACGGGATCTCGGTCGCCACGACCACCGACCCGAACGCGTTCACCGCGCAGAACCTCGCGGGCTACCGCGGTGTGGTGTTCCTGTCCGCCGAGAAGGCGGCGCTGACCCGTGACCAGGAAGCCGTGCTGCAGGCCTACATCAAGGCGGGCAACGGTTTCCTCGGCGTCGGCGACGCGGCCAAGGCGCAGTCCGACTCGACGTGGTTCACCGGCCTGATCGGCACGCGCCCGGTCGGCGCCATCTCCACGCCGGAAGCGGTCAACGCGGTCACCGCCAGCGCGGAGAACGCGCCGAACGAGAGCGCGGCGAAGGCGGCCGACAACAACCCGAGCACCAAGTGGCTGACGTTCAACCCGACCGGGTGGCTCCTCTACCAGATGAAGTCGGCGACGACGGCCAACCGGTACTCGCTCACCTCGGCCAACGACTTCCTCGGCAGGTCACCGAAGAACTGGACCGTCGAAGGCTCCAACAACGGCAGCACGTGGACGAAGGTCGACGAGCAGACCAACCAGGTCTTCACCGACATCTTCCAGACCAAGCAGTACACGATCGCCTCGCCGGTGTCGTACACGAGCTACCGGCTCACCATCACCGCCAACAACGGTGACCCGATCATCCAGCTGGCCGACTTCAGCCTCTTCGCGGGCGACCCGACTCCCCCGCCGCCTCCCGGGGTCAACCAGGCGGTGGTGAACATCCTCGACCGGCAGCACCCGGCCAACAAGGGCCTGCCGCTCAACATCACCCGCTCCGACCGCTGGTACAACTGGTCGCCGAACCCCGTCGGCACTGTGCACACGATCGCGCAGGTCGAGGAGCGGCACTACAACCCGGGGCCAGGCGCCAACGGCCCGTTCCACCCGGTCTCGTGGTGCCGTGACTACGAAGGCGGCCGGTCCTTCTACACCGGCATGGGCCACACCGAGGGCAGCTACAGCGAGCCCGCGTTCCGCAGCCACCTGACGGGTGCGTTGCAGTGGACGACCGGTGTGGTGCGCGGTGACTGCCAGGCCACCATCGCCTCCAACTACAAGATCGAGCGGCTGACCGCGCCCAACCAGCCGGGCCAGCTCGACCAGATCGGTGAGCCGCACGGCATCACCACCGCCCCCGACGGCACGATGTTCTACGTCGGCAAGGCGGCGTGCCCGTCCGGCGAGATCTCCGAGTGGGAGGACCCGAAGGTCGGCCTCGGCTGCGGCACCATCCACCAGTACAAGCCGGACACCAAGCAGGTCAAGCTGCTCACGACGCTGCCGGTGATGGGCAACCGCGGTGGTGGCGGTGAGCTGCAGAAGAACGAAGAGGGCCTGCTCGGTATCGTGCCGGACCCGAAGTTCACCGAGAACGGCTGGATCTACGTCTACTGGATGCCGCACGACACGGTCGACCGCGTCAAGCACACCGGTCTGCGGACGATCTCGCGGTTCACCTACGACCGCACCGCACAGACGATCGACCAAGGCACCCGCAAGGACCTGCTGCAGTGGCTGACGCAGGAGCACAGCTGCTGCCACGCCGGTGGCGGCATGGCGTTCGACGCCAAGGGCAACCTGTACGTGGGTTCCGGTGACAGCAACTCGTCCGAGGGTTCCGACGGTTACTCCGGCAACAACTGGACCAAGGACTTCCAGGGACTGTCCTTCCAGGACGCGCGCCGGACGTCGGGCAACACCAACGACCTGAACGGCAAGATCATCCGCATCCACCCGGAGGCGGACGGCACGTACACCATCCCGCAGGGCAACCTGTTCCCGCCGGGCACGGACAAGACTCGCGCGGAGATCTACGTGATGGGCGTGCGCAACATCTCGCGCCTGCAGATCGACCCGGTCACGCAGTGGCTGACCGCCGCGTGGGTCGGCCCGGACGCGGGCAAGCCCAACCCCGACAAGGGTCCGGCCAAGTACGAGACCGCCACGATCATCACCGAGGCGGGCAACCACGGCTGGCCGTACTGCATGGGTAACAAGCAGCCGTACCGCGACCGCAGCAACACCGATGCCACGGTGCTGACCGGCTGGTACGACTGCAACGCGCCGAAGAACAACTCGCCGCGCAACACGGGTCTGGTCGACCTGCCGCCGGTGAAGAACAACATGATCTGGTACACGGTGGACGGCGGCGGCCCGGTCTACCCGGCCCGGCCGGACGGCAGTGGCATCCCGACGTACAACGAGGCGGACGCCACCTACACCCAGCCGTACCTCAAGGGCGGCAACCAGGCGGTCATGACCGGCCCGACCTACCGCCGCGAGCTGGTCAACACCAACAGCGGTGTGGCGTGGCCGGAGTACTGGAACAGCAAGTGGTTCATCGGTGACCAGGGCAACGCGCAGAACCGCATCGCGGTGACGGTCGACCCGGCCGGTGTCGCGACCGCGCAGCCACCGGCGTTCGCGGAGTCGCTGCGGGCGATCATCCCCGGCGGCACCGGCGGCACGCAGCTGCAGAGCTGGATGGACGCGAAGTTCGGCACGGACGGCGCGCTCTACCTGCTCGACTACGGCGGCGGGTTCTTCACGCTGCACCAGAACCAGAAGCTGATCAAGATCAGCTACCAGGGCGGCGCGCCGACGCCGCGGCCGGCGGCGACCTCCACCGCGGTCCAGAACAAGCCGCTGACCTACGGGTTCTCCGGTTCGAAGTCAGGTGGCGTGTCCTACCGGTGGGACTTCGGTGACGGCACGCAGTCGACCGAGGCCAACCCGGTGCACACCTACGCCCGCATTGGCACGTACAACGCCAAGCTGACGGTGACGTACGCCAACGGCGAGACCCAGCAACTGCCGGTGACCGTGAACGTCGGGTGCGCCGTGCCTGACAGCCGCGGCACGGTGTTCATGGGCGGCACGGACTCCGGCGTGGCGAACAAGCCGGTCGGTGGCGGCTGCACGATCAACGACCTCGTCGACGACGAGAGCCCGTGGACCGACCACGGCGCGTTCGTCCGGCACGTCGAGGCACTGGCCGGGCAGCTGCAGAAAGACGGCGTGATCAACAGCCGCGAGAACGGCGCGTTGGTGCGTGCCGCGGCCGGGTCGGACATCGGCACGGCGGCCAACACCGGCTACCAGTCGATCTACAACGGCACCGAGGCGTCGCTGAAGGACTGGGTGCAGGCGCCGGGTGGGTCGTTCTCGATCCAGCCGGACGGTTCACTGCGATCCTCCGGCGGGCTGGGCATGCTCTGGTACGCGGGCAAGGAGTTCGGCAACTTCTCGGTGAAGATGCAGTTCCGGGATTCCTCGCCGGGTGACACCCGCGCCAACAGCGGCATGTTCACCAGGTTCCCGGATCCGCGCACGCCGCTGGAGCAGCGTCCGCCCGGCAGCTGCGGCACGGTCGGCAGCGCCCGCACCTCGCAGGCCTGGGTCGCTATCTACTGTGGACACGAAGTCCAGATCTACGACGGCAACACCGGTGAGCCCCAGAAGACCGGGTCGATCTACAACTTCGACCCGAACACACTGGACAACGCCGGTGCCACGCCGAAGGGCGTCTGGAACGACTACGAGATCCGGATCGTCGGACAGCACTACACGATCATCCGCAACGGCAAGGTGATCAACGAGTTCGACAACACGCCGGGCAAGCAGTCGTCGCGTGAGGGCGACCCGCCGACCGACATGCGGCAGTTCGCCAGCGGCTTCCTCGGTCTGCAGAACCACGGCAACTCCGACGTGATCGATTTCCGCAACATCCGAGTGCGGTCGCTCTAAACCGCATGGACCGGCCGGTGTGCCCGTCTCCCGGCGGCACACCGGCCGGTCTCCCGCACTCACCGGAAGGTGCAGCATGTTTCGACGCTTGATCGCCGGGGTGGCAGGCGCGTTGATGGTGACGTCCATCGCCGTGGCCATACCGGCTTCCGCAGTCCAGGCACCCGCCCCCGTTCAGGCGCAGGCACAGCAGGTGCTGAGGTGGACTGCCAGCCAGGACATCAACCAGTACACGTCGTTCCCGACCACAGCTGTCGCGGGCAAGGCCACCATCCAGTTCGAGAACAGCAAGGCCACCGGCAGCGTCGACATGGCCCACACGCTGACGTTCGACCGGGACACACCCGGGTACAACACCGACGTCAGGCTCAACATCAACGCCAGCCCGGAAGACGAGCAAGGCGGCAAGTGGCAGGCGGAGGTCACCCTCACGCCCGGCAAGTACCGCATCCACTGCACGTACCCCGGCCACCAGGGCATGGTCTCCGAACTGACAGTGCTCCCGGACGGTGAGGACACCACTCCCCCGACGGTCAGCGCGGCCGTGAAGGGCACCAAGGACACCAACGGCAACTACGTCGGCAAAGCGACTGTCGAGGTGACCGCGGCGGACTCACAGTCCGGTGTGGACAAGGTCGAGTACCAGATCAACGACCAGAGCTGGCAGCCGTACACCGCGCCGGTCGAGCTCACCACCCCGGGTGACTACTCGGTGCAGTACCGCGCGAGCGACAAGAAGGGCAACCAGTCCGAGGTCGGTTCGACGCGGTTCAAGGTCGTCCAGCAGCCGCCGGACTCCACTCCGCCGACGGTCAGCCACGCGATCACCGGTGACAAGGACCCGCAGGGCAACTACATCAACAAGGCGACTGTCACCGTCACCGCGACGGACACCGAGTCGGGCGTGAAGTCCACGGAGTACAAGCTCGACTCCGGCAACTGGACCGCGTACACCGCACCGGTCGTGGTCTCGACCGAGGGCATGCACATGCTCCACTACCGGGCCACGGACAACGCGAACAACGTCTCGCCCGAGGGCATGGCGCACTTCACGATCGTGGTCCAGCAGCCGGACACCACTCCCCCGACGGTGACCGCGGCGGTCACGGGTGACAAGGACCCGCAGGGCAACTACATCAGCAAAGCCACGGTCGCCCTGACCGCGACCGACAGCCAGTCGGGCGTCAAGTCGACCGAGTACAAGTTGGACGCGGGCAACTGGACGGTGTACACCGCGCCTGTCGTGGTCAGCACCGCCGGTGCGCACACGGTCACGTACCGGGCCACGGACAACGCCAACAACGTCTCCGCTGAAGGCACGACGAACTTCACAGTTGTGGCTCCACCGGACACCACACCGCCCACGGTCACGTCCGCGATCGCCGGTGACAAGGACCCACAAGGCAACTACATCAACAAAGCCACCGTCACCCTGACCGCAACCGACACCGGCTCAGGCGTCAAGTCCACCGAGTACAAACTCGACTCAGGCGCATGGACCACCTACACGGCACCAGTCGTGGTCAGCGCGGTGGGCGCGCACACGGTCACGTACCGGGCCACGGACAACGCCAACAACGTCTCCGCAGAGGGCACGGCGAACTTCACGGTCGTGATCAACGATCCGGACACCACGCCACCCACGGTCACATCGGCCGTCGCGGGTGACAAGGACCCGCAGGGCAACTACATCGGCAAAGCGACTGTGACCGTCACGGCCACGGACACGCAGTCGGGCGTGAAGTCCACGGAGTACAAGCTCGACTCGGGCAACTGGACGGCGTACACCGCGCCTGTCGTGGTCAGCACCGCCGGGGCCCACATGATCCACTACCGGGCCACGGACAACGCGAACAACGTCTCGCCGGAAGGCATGGCCAGCTTCACCGTCGTGGCCCAGCAGCCGGACACCACCCCGCCGACGACCAGCGCGGCCGTCACGGGTGACAAGGACCCGAACGGCAACTACCTCGGCAGTGCCTCGGTCACGATCACCGCGACCGACGCCGGGTCCGGTGTGCAGTCGGTCGAGTACTCGCTGGACAACGGCGCCTGGACGCAGTA
Organism: Kibdelosporangium phytohabitans; assembly: GCF_001302585.1. Taxonomy (GTDB): domain Bacteria; phylum Actinomycetota; class Actinomycetes; order Mycobacteriales; family Pseudonocardiaceae; genus Kibdelosporangium; species Kibdelosporangium phytohabitans. Next base: position 6,219,215 of record NZ_CP012752.1, read on the forward strand.
CCTGAACACCATCTCGGTCGCCACCAAGGGCGCGCACACCGTGCAGTACCGGGCCACCGACAAGGCGGGCAACGCCGCGGCGGAGAAGTCCGTGTCGTTCACCGTGGTCGAGTCCGGTTCGGACAAGTGCCCGAACTCCGACACGCGGGCGACCGTGATCATCGAACGCGACGACACCGGTGTCGCGAACCCGGACACCGGCAATGGCTGCACCGTCAGCGATCTCGTGGACCAGTACCGCAACTGGGAGAGCCACGGGGTGTTCGTCAGGCACGTCGACACCGTCACCAGCGAGCTGGTGGCCCGCGGCGTGCTGTCCCGCCGGGACGCGGGCGCCATCGTGCGCGCGGCCTCGCGATCCGACATCGGCAGTTAGTTCCTTTCAACGCAGCAGGGAGAAAACAGATGGCTAGACGGACCGCATCCGCGCTCGCGGCGCTGAGCGCCGTGGTCACCGCGTCCGTGATGATGGCCGCGCCCGCCAACGCCGGCTTCGTCACGTACTGCGAGGGCGAAGGCGGCCCTGTGACGCTGCCGACGGACCTCGCGGTGGCGCCGGGCAAGTCCTGCACCTTGGACAGGACGGTCATCACCGGGAACGTGAAGGTCGGCGAGGGCGCCAACCTGATCGTCAAGGGCGGCACCATCAACGGCGCGGTCGAGGTGGCCTCCGACGGTTACTTCGACGCGACGGCCACCCGGGTCGACGGTGACGTCACGCTGGCTCCCGGCGGGTTCGGGCTGTACCTGAGGAACACCGGCACCGCGAAGGTCACGGTGCAGCCGAAGACCGCCGCCCAGAGCTTCGTGTTCGTCGAGGGGCAGTCGAAGATCGACGGTGCCCTCAGCGCGAACGCGGGCGAGGTCAAGGTCGTCGACAGCGAGGTGTTCGGCAACGTCACCACGAACGGGGCGCTGTACACCGACTTGACGAACGCGTTCGTCGACGGAACCGTGTCCGTGCTGAACAACAGCGAGGGCAGCGTCGTGTGCGGCGGTGCCGTGCAGGGCAAGGCCACCTTCGCGGGCAACCGCGGCGGCGTGCAGCTCGGCCCGAACGGCGGCCTGGACTCGTGTGCCAGCGGCGGGTACTTCGCCAGGGATGTCAACATCAACAACACCACCGGCAAGTCCTCGGTGGACGACACCATCATCAACGGCAAGCTGGAGCTCTCGGCGAACAACCCGGTCGCCCAGCTCGCCGCCAACAACCGCATCCGCGGTGGCGTCGTCGGTGAGTCGGCCTCCCCGGCCGCCGCACGCGGCCTGGCCGCCGCCGAGCGCCAGAGCGCGGCGGAGCAGAAGGCAGCCGACCGGGCGGCGGCAGCGACCAGCGCCGCGGCCGCGAAGGGCAAAGCCCGTCTCTGACGGGTCCGGGTGAAGGACCCCGGGGCCCGACAACGTCGTCGGGCCCCGGGCTTTTTCCTGTGCCCTTCAGCCGTGGAACGTCTCCACGTGCGGTTGCCGCGGGTCGTACGCGGCCCAGCCCGGGTCGCCGCCGCGGGCGAACGCGACCCAGGCGCCGCGCATCCTGGCCGCCAGGCCTTCGGAGGCCGGGTCTGGGCCGAGCAGACCGTTTTCTCCGTGAAGCCATGGTTTGCCGGCGATGTCGAACACGAAAGGCAGTTCGACGGTGTGCGCGGCGCCGAGCTTCCCGCCGAGAGCTGTCGAGCGGTACCCGAACGAGTAGGCGAACGTCCGGCCACCGGAGATCAGCGCGTGGGCGTGGGTCATGCGTTTCGTACCCGCACCGAACAGGGCTTCCCCGCGCGCCGCCGAGGACTCCGGGTTTCCTTTCGGGACGAGATAGCGGTTTCCTTCTTCGGTGTTGGTGCCGATCAGCAGGCCGACGTCGGCGGCTGGGCCATCTGCCAGGCTGTCGGCAGGTTGGTCCGGGAGCACCAGGCTGAACGGGCTGAGCCCGGCGAGTGGGTCGGCAGCGGTTTCGGTGCGCAGATCGATGCCTGCCAGGGCGGGCAGGATCTCCAGGAACCGCTCGTCGGGGATCTCACCGAACGCTGCGACTGTCGGTTCGACGCCCAACGCGGTGGCCGCTGCGGTTGTGACGCGTTGTGCCTGTTGCGGGGTGAAGGCGCCGGTGCCGCTGCCGCTCTGGATGATCGCGCGCCGGAACAGGCCCTTCGCTCCCGCCGTCGCGAGCAGCGCACCGGTCAGCGTGGCGCCCGCGGACTGCCCGAAGACCGTGACGTTGCCCGGGTCGCCGCCGAACACCGCGATCGTGTCACGGACCCACGCGAGCGCGGCGAGCACGTCCAGCAGTCCGCGGTTGGCGGGCGCACCCGCCAGGTCGAGGAAACCGGGGACGCCGAGGCGGTAGTTCACGGTGACGAGCACGACATCGTCCCGAGCGAACGCGGTGCCGTCGTACATCGCCGCACTGGAGGATCCCGTGACGAATCCGCCGCCGTGCACGAACACCATCACCGGTCTCTTGCCGTTGTCGGCCGCCCGTTCGCCGGGACAGGTGCTGAGCGTCAGCACGACCTCCGCCGGGTCGCCGTCCGAGCAGGCCATCTCGCTGCTGCGGCCCGCCAGCGGCGAGAATGTGCTGAAGACAGTCAGCCGGACAAGCTGAAACGTCAGGCACACCGCACTGCGGTGGAGTGAGGTGATCTCACCAAGCTGGCCTTCACGGCATGGATGTCTCGTCTATACCGAATGGTGCTGGATATGGGCGTGGGGTCCGGCACCGGATGAGAACCACTCGGTCAAGGAATCAGGGAGCGCAGGAACGGGGTGAGGACCTCGGCGACGCAAGACGCGCGATCAGTCATCGGCAGAGTCAGCATTCGCAGGGTCACGCCGTCGATGAGTGCCAGCAGCTGGGCCGCGGATCGTTGTGGTGCGAGGCAACCGAGTTCGGACAGCTCCGCGGCGAGTACCCCGGTCAGCTCCGCGTCGACCTCGGCGGAGTGGGTGGCCAGGTCGGAGTCGATCGCGGCGGTCGCCGCGTAGGCGAGCCACACCCGCGCACGTTGCTCGCGGCGCTCGTCGAGTGGGAGCCACACATCGACGAGATGGTGAAGCCAGTCGATGGAGCGTTCCCCTTCGACGGCACGGAGATCCGCGAGGAACTGCTCGCCCGAGTGCTCGAACGCGGCGCGCACCAACTCCGTCTTGGTGCGGAAGTAGTACTGCACCTGCGCGGGCGACACCCCGGACTCAGCCGCCACCGTGCGCACGCTTAGCCCCGCGAGCCCCTGCCCGGCGATCACCCGTAGGGCCGCGCCGAGCAGGTGCTCACCTCGGGGCATCTAGCGCCGACCGTGCAGTAGCGCGAATCCCGACACGCCAAGCTCGATGACCCCGAGCACGGTGAGCACCCCACCCAGCTGCCGCAACCCGATCACGGGTGTCTCGACGTCGGCGAACACCAGGAACAGCACCAACCCGGCAACGATCATGAACACGCCGATTCCGATCGACGCGACGTGCTTGCCCATTCCAGCCTCCTGTACGAACGTATAGTACGACTGTACAGAGATCAGGCCACGATGCCAACCTCGCCGATCTCGGTGAGCAGCGCAGCCTTGCCGTGGCCCCTCAGGAGCGAGGACCGCACGGCGTTCGCATGAGCAAGGTGCGCGCCCAGCGCTCCGACCGGCTTTGGCGCGTGTTGGACAAGGGTTTGCACCTTCCGTAGCGGCATGTGATCTGGTGGACCACGTCCCGGTCCCTTGAGGAAGGTCCCTGCTCATGCATTCGTCGTTGGTGCCGCCCCGCCAGGTCAAGATCGGTGACGCGGCGGCGTTCGCGGGCAGCACGCCACAGGCGATCCGGCACTACCACGAGATCGGCCTGCTCCCCGAGCCTGAGCGGGGCGCCGATGACCGCCGCCGCTACGGGTACGACGACATGATCCGCCTGCTGTGGATCCGCAAGATGGCCGACGCGGGGATCGCCCTTGACGACATCCGTGACGCCTTCGGCACCGCCGAGGCGGACAGCGGAGACGGGGTCGAGGGCATCCTTGAGCGGTTGGCGGAATCGCTCGCCGAGCAGGAGGCGGAATTGCGGCGGCAACGCACCGCCGTGCAGCGGATGCGCGCCGACGGCAGCCGGATGGGCCTGCTCTCCGACTTCGTCACCGACCGCCTCAAGAGCCTGCCCGAGGGTTCGGTGCGGCAGGCGGACCTGGACAGCCTGCTGGTCGCTGAGCGGATCTTCGGCCCGCTCGGCGCGGCCGTCCAGGCCACCCGCTTCGTCGCCCTGGCCATGCATCCCGCTCTGCGAGCGGATTCCGACCGCATCGATGCCGCCGAGGAGGCGCTTGACGACAGCGTCGCCGTCGATGATCCACGGGTGGCTCAGGTGGCCGCGGAACGGCACGCCTTCGAAAGCGCCCTGCATGGCGCCATCGAGGAGTCCGGCCTGGACAAGGACGACGATGCCCTCTTCGACGCCTGGGACGCCCTGCATCCCACCGGCGGCGAGGCCGACCTCAGCTCTGGCGAGTGGGAGGCCGGCTCCATGAGCGCGTTCGAAGCCATCGGCAAGATGCCCTACGACTTCTCCCCTGCCCGCCTGCGCTGCGTGGAACTGGCCGAAGAGCTGTCCGCCCAGGACTCTCCTGCTCGCTGAAGCAGGCCCTAGCCGAGGCCGAGCACCGCGACCATCACCGGCAGGCCGACGAGGATCAGGATCGCGCCGAGCACGTCGAACGAGATACCCGACCGGATCATCCGGGTGATCGAGACCGCGCCCGAGCCGTAGACGACGGCGTTCTGCGGCGTGGACACCGGCAGCATGAAGCCGAACGACGCCGCGAACGTGGCGGCCAGCGCGGGCACGAACGGGTTCGCCCCCGCCGCGACGGCGATCGGGATCACGATCGGCACCACGACCGACGCCGACGCGGTGTTGCTCGTGGTCTCCGAGACCAGCACCGCCAGTACGACCGCGAAGATCGTGATCATGACCGTGCTGCTCAGCCCGAGCGACTGCGACGCGGACTGGCCCAGCGTCTTGGCCAGCCCGGTGCTGGCCAGCAGCGAGCCGAAGATGATGCCCGTGCCGAACAGCACGATCGTGCCCCAGTCGATCTCGGCCGCGTCCCGCCAGCGCAGGGTGAACTCCCGTTTCGACCAGTCGGTGGGCAGCAGGTACAGCAGCGCCGCGCCCAGCACGGCCACGACGCCTTCGTTGAGACGGCCGCTGACCGTGTCGTACACCGCGGAGTCGTTGCCGAAGATCACCGCCACGATCCCGGGCGCGATCCAGAGCGTCACGGTGACGCCGAACGCGATCAGCGTGTTCTTCTCCGCGCGCGACAACGGCCCCATCTCGGCGCGCTGCTGCGCGATGTAGTCGCTGACGCCTTCGATGCGGCGGATCTCCGGGCGGTTGAGCAGCAGCAGGACCACCACGAGCACGACGAACATCAGCAGGCAGATCGGCAGCGCGATCAGGAACCACTGCGCGAACGAGATCCGCTCCCCCGTCGCCTCCTCGATCAGGCCGCGGCCGATCAGGTTCGGCGGGCTGCCGACCGGCGTCAGCAGGCCACCGACGCTGGCGCCGTACGCGAGCATCAGCATCAGCGCGGCGCCGACACGCAACCGCAACGGGTCGAAGTCCGAGGCGACCAACTCCCTGTCCTGCAACAGCTTCGCGATCACGGCCAGGATGCCGACCGCGGTGGGCAGCAGCATCGCCACGGTCGCGGTGTTGGACACGAACGCCGAGAGCAGGCACGTGATCCCGCCGAACGCGGCGAGCACCCCGAACGTCGACGAGCCGACCCGGGGCAACGCCAGGATCCGGAACGCGAACCGCCGTGCGATCCCGTGTTTCAGCATGGCCTGGGCGAGGATGAACGCCCCGATGAACGTGAAGATCGTCGACGACCCGAACGGTTCGAGCGCGTCGTCCGCGGGCACGACACCGAGGAGCACGACCAGTGCGACGCCGATCAGGCCGCCGACCGGGATCGGCACGGCCTCGGTGATCCACAGCACGATCACGCCGAGCAGGATGCCCGCGAGCGTCTGCTGGTTGCCTGCCAGGTCAAGGGGTAACGCGAGGAACACGATGGTCACCAGTGGGGCGAGCCACAACCCGACAGTGCGCCGCGCCTTCTCGAATCGTTCCTCGGCTGGGGAGAGTTTCTGCTCGCCGAGGCTGCGATAGGTGGTATGGCCGAGCAACGCGCTGTCCACATCGGTGCGATTGCGGGTCCGATCGTCCATGATCGCCTCCCATCCGCGTGGGCCGGAGAAGAAATCGTGACACAGTCCGCGCAGGAACAGGATCGGTCGAGCCGATGACAGAATCGATACCCGTGATAACCGTTTCGAATGTGCTGGAGCAGCAGTTGCGCTCGGTGGACCCGATGCGCGGCAAAATGCTGTCCCTCGCGTTCGCCGAGCACGTCGTCCGGGTGTGCGCCGGGGAACTGACGCCGGAGCAGCAAGACCTGGCCAGGATCTACCTGGGTACGGCGAAAGCCCTGTTCACGGGCGAGGCCAGCATGACCGCGCTGGCCGACGCCGGCGCCGCGCACGCCAAGGTCAGGGTGGCGGGCAGCAGGCTCGCCGAGGAGATCCTGTGGGTCGCGGTGCTGGCCGTGTCGGTCTGCTGGCAACGGGACCTGGTCCGCGAGGGCCTGAGCCGCGGGGAGTTGAAGAACCTCACGGTTCGGACGGTCGCGGCCGAGGCGCAGACGGTGGTCCGGCGGTACACGGGTGGCCGGGAAGCGGTGTGGCAGTTGACGCACCTGCTGGAAACGGCCGACCGGGTCGACCCGCAGGTGATGATCAACCTGCTCGACGAGGTGGACGCGGTTCGCGCCGCCGGACTCGCCGCGGAGTTCGCCCGGCACGTGCTGCTGGCGCACCCGGATGCGCGGTACTTCCGAGCGGTGCTGGATGATCCTGACCGGCTGCCGCTGGCTGTGGTGGCCCGGCAGGCCCAGCACGTCGTCGGCGGAACGGAAGCGAGATGGCAGTTGATCCGGCTGGTCGAAACGATGCCCCGGTGATCAGGGTCGCGGGAGACGGCGACTTCGCCGGGCTGATGGCGCTGGCGGCGGAGGTGGAGGACTGGTTCGGACCGATGGTGGCGGAACCTGGTTTCCATCGGGCTGTCCGGACCCACATCGGCCGTGGGACGGCGCTGGTGGCCGGCGATGTGTCCGGCGGTCTGCTGTTCGACCCGGCCGGGCCGACCTACCACGTCGACTGGCTGGTGGTGTCGAAGAAGGCACGCGGGTCCGGGATCGGGCGTGCGCTGATGGCCGACGCCGTGCGCAGGTTCGTGCGTGGCCCGGGAAGTATCGAGGTCGTGACGTTCGGGCCGGACCACCCGGGCGCCGAGTCGCGCGTGTTCTACGAACGACTCGGCTACGTGGCCGGCCCGATGACCGAACCGGGCCCGGAGGGTGGATCGAGGCAGGTCTTCAGGGTTGACGTGTGAGGAAAGCACGCCATCCAGCGGGGTCGAAGGTCAGGATCCCGCCGTCGGTGTTCTTGCTGTCCCGGACACCGACCACGAGGTGGCCGACCGCGACTTCGACGCAGTCACCGTTGTTGACGCCGCTGAAACTGCTTTTCCGCCAAGCCAGTGCGCGCACCACGACTGGCACTCCTTCCTGCTTGTCCGGGTGTTACCGGACCAGGGTAGCCAGGAAGTCGCGTGACTCCCCCGGCGAAAGGGCCTGCTCGGTCAACGAGGTGAAGGTCCTGCTGTACAGCCCGAGGTCGACGGACCGTTCCAGGTACGTCGCGCTGTCCGCCTGTTCCAGGTAGACGAAGTTGGGCTGCGACTCGCCCGGCAGGGTGAGCACGTTGAACGACCCGGTCATCGCCACGTGCGGGCCGGAGTCGAAGGGCAGCACCTGCAAGGTGACGTGCCCCCGCTGCGACTCGTCCACCAGGTGTGCGATCTGCTCGCCCATGTCCCCGATCCTGCGCCGGAGCACCGCTTCGTTGAGCACGATCCGCAGCCGCGGTTTCCTGGCCGCGACCCGCGCTTGCCGCTCCTGCCGGAACTCGATGCCCCGCTCGTCGGACCTGCCCAGGTTGCCCACCTGCAAGGCGCGGTGGTGGGCCGCTGTCTGCAGGATGCCCGGCACCCACTCGGAGCAGAACAGCCAGATCTCCTTCGCGTCCGCCTCGAACCCGACGTAGATCTCGAACCAGTCCGGCATGACGTCCGAGTAGGACGCCCACCAGCCGCGTTCGTTCGACCGCTCCGCCCGGTTCATCAGCGTTTCCGCCTCAGGGGTGGCGACGTCGTAGAGCTGGCAGAGGAACTTCACGTTCTTCGCGAGGATGGCCTGCTTGCCGGTCTCGATCCGGCTGATCGTCGGCCGCTTCACCCCGATGTAGGCAGCGGCCTCGTTCATCGTCTTGCCCGAGGTCTCCCGCAGGCTCCGCAGCTGCCTGCCCAGCCGCCAGCGCCGCACCAGCGAGCCGGGGCTCAGGCCATCCGAGTCGTGCATGGCGGACAGTGTTTCAGAATGCGTGTACGTACGTGGAGTACACAATCAGGTGATGTTCGCCGTGTAAGTACATGAGCTAAGTTTCCCGCCTGCCGGTACATCGACAGGGGAAGACAGAACACATGTCGGGCATGAACCACGACCTGAACTACTACGGCAAGCAGCTGCTGCGAGCGCTCAGATTCCTGCGCGAGCAGGCGCGGCTCACGCAGGAGGAGGCAGGCAGGCGCGTGCACATCGAGTACAAGAAGCTGAGCCGGATCGAACGCCGCCAGCTGCCGACGTACCACGAGCTCATCACGCTGCTGGACGCGTACGGAGTCCCGAGCTGCGACTACGGCCCGTATGTCGCGCTATGGGAGCTGGCGAGGAAGCGCCCGTGGTGGCGTGACTACCAGCTCGACGACACCCGGTACATCCGGATGGAGGACGAGGCCACGATGAAGTACGAGTTCCAGCTCGGGCACATCCCGACGCTCCTGCAGACCGCGGACTACGCCCGCGCGTCGATGAGCGGCAGCAGGCAGACCGTCCGGAAGTTCACCGAGATGCGGATGCGCCAGCAGCAACGGCTCGACCGGGAACCGCTGCTGCACGTCCACGCCCTGATCCACGAACCCGTGCTGCGCCAAGGCATCAACCGCGCCCAGCGCGACCTGCTGATCGAGCGCGCCGAGATGCCGCACATCACCGTCCAGATCGTGCCGCAGCGCAACTCCCTGCACGAGGGCCTCAACGGCTCGATCGTGCTGCTGTCGTTCGACGACTACTTCGAGCCCGACGCGGCCTTCACCGAAACCGTGCTCGGCCTGCAGGACACCCAGGAGCTGGAGCAGACGGCCACCATCCGCCACTCGCTCGACCACCTCGCCAGGCTCGCGCTGAGCCCGGAGGAATCCCTGATCGTGTTCAAGACACCGCGTTTCGGGCGCTGAGCGCCGGAATCCGGGCGTCCGGTCCGAGGTGGACAGTGCGGGACCCCGAGAACAAGTGACATGTCACGGCGCGCGGTGTCGTGTTGGACATCTTCCAACCCGGCATCATCCTTGTCACCTGGGTGAATAGTGGCAATTGGTGATGGTGCCCCGGTCACCCGGACACGCCGTGGAGTGCTCCGTCCGGCTCTTGTGGACGTGCTCGGCAGCGGATTACTGTCCGCGACACGGTGATCACTTGGAGGCACTCGTGCGCGGTCGACATCGGGGCCAAGCGGCCGGGATCGTCGTTTTCCTCGTGGCAGCGGTTGTTTTCGGGCTGCCAACGGCCCAGGCGGCGCCCGGCGCCCCGACTGCGGGCGCGCACGCCGACGCGGTCACGCTGCTCACCGGTGATCAGGTTTTCCTGGGCGCACAGGGAAATCCCAGGTACCTGCGGCCCGGACCGGGCCGGGAGCACCAGGACTTCTCGATATACCAGGCAAAGGGGCACAGCTTCGTTGTGCCGACCGACGCAATGCCGTTGCTGGCGAAGGGAGTACTCGACGAGCGGCTGTTCGACGTCACCGAACTGCGCGACAGCGGGTACGGCAGCAACGGCGTGCCGGTGATCGTGCAGTACGCCGCCGGGCGCAAGCCGCTGACGGCGCAGGTCACCGCCGACCTGCCGAGTATCGGCGCGGTCGCGCTCGCGGCCACCGGCACCGATGTCTGGACTCATGCCAGAACCGGCGGGATCAAGAAAGTGTGGCTGGACGCCAAGAGATCCGTCACGCTCGACCGCAGCGTGCCGCAGATCGGGGCACCGGCCGCGTGGCAGGCCGGGTACACCGGCAAGGGCGTGACGGTCGCCGTGCTCGACACCGGCGTCGACCAGACGCACCCGGATCTCGCGTCCCGGGAAATCGGCGAGAGGAATTTCTCCTCCTCACGCGACAACGTCGATCGATACGGTCACGGCACACACGTGGCGTCGATCGTGGCGGGTACCGGCGCCAAGTCGGGCGGCAAGTTCCGCGGTGCCGCCCCCGACGCGCGGATCCTGGACGTGAAAGTGCTGGCGGACAACGGCTACGGCTCGGACTCCGCGATCATCGCCGGGATGCAGTGGGCCGCCGAGCAGGGCGCGGACGTGATCAACATGAGCCTCGGCGGCTTCGACGCGGCCGACGTCGACCCGGTCGAGGCGGCCGTCAACCGGCTGTCGGCCCAGTTCGGCACGCTGTTCGTGGTCGCGGCGGGCAACTACGGCCCGGCGGACGGCACGATCAACTCCCCCGCCAGCGCCGAAGCCGCCCTCGCGGTCGGTGCCGTCGACCGGGACAACCGGCTCGCTGACTTCTCCAGCCGCGGCCCGCGGGAAGGCGGCGGCGTGATCAAGCCGGACATCACCGGGCCCGGGGTGGGCATCGTGGCCGCGCTGCACTCCGGCGGGCGCATCGGGGAGCCGGTCGTCGACGGCTACACGACGCTGTCCGGCACCTCCCAGGCGACACCGCACGTCGCCGGTGCCGCGGCGTTGCTGGCCCAGCAGCACCCGGGGATCTCCGGCGCGCGGCTCAAGGCGTTGCTGATCGGGTCGAGCACGCCGTCAGCGGGACTCACGCCGTTCCAGCAGGGAGCGGGACGGGTGGACTCGGCCGCGGCGACGCGGCAGACGGTCACCGCCGAGCCGAGCAGCGCGAACTTCGGCGAGCACCGGTGGCCGCATTCCACCGAGCCCGACGTGACCAAGGAGATCACGTACGCCAACGCCGGGACCACGCCGGTCACGCTCGATCTGCGGGCGGAAACCAATGGCCCGGCCAACCTGTTCACGGTCGAGCCCGCGCACCTCGTGGTCCCGCCCAACGGGACAGCCACCGCCGTCGCCACAGCGGCGATCAGCACCGTCGCCGACGGTGGCCAGTTCGGTGGCGCGATCGTGGCCACGGGCGGCGGGCAGCGGGTGCGGACCGCTGTGGAGGTCGACCTCGAGGTGGAGAGCTACGACCTGCGGCTGGACTCGATCGGGCGCAACGGCGCGCCCGCGGACTTCACGTCGGCCTATCTGATCAATGTGGACACCGGTGACCGGGTTTTCCCCGACGCGACCATGGAAGGCACGCTGACCCAGCGCCTGCGCAAGGGCCGGTACCTGCTGACCAGTTCGATCCTCGGCAGCGACCCGTACACGCACGACGTGATCAACTACCCGAACCTGGCGGTCACCGGGCCGACCACGATCGTGCTGGACGCCAGGACCACCAAGCCAGTCTCGATCAGGCTCCCCGTCGAGTCAGCCGACCTGGCGATGCTCCAGGTCGGTTTCGAGCGAACCTCGGCGGCCGGCCGGTACCTGGTGTCCAATTTGTCCTTCGGCGGCAACGCGGATCACGTCGGACTGGCGCATCTGGGCCCGGATTCCGACGAGGTACTCGGCCAGCTCAGTACAAGCTGGACGGTCGGCGCCGAGTTCTACGGCCTGGCCTGGTACACCAGGGGCCGCACGCTGTCCGGGATCACCAAGGAGATCCAGCGCGGCGACCTGGCGACTGTGAAGGTCGACGTGGGCCCGTTGCTGCCCGGCCAGTCCGCGCAGATCGGTTCCACGTCCTCGCCGCACAACCGCGGCGACTGGGGTCTCGGCGCGATCGCGCCGTCCACACCGGGAATCCGGACCGAGTACTACGGCGGCGAGAACGCCGACTGGGCACGGCGGATGAACGTGATGGACGGCAACAGCTACCAAGGCGGTCTCAACGGCCTGCCGAGGCACTACGAGCCGGGCAAGACCTACACGGAGTCGTACTACCGTGGCGTGTTCGGTCCGTCCTTTTCGGACAACCATGGCGATCCGTGGGTCCAGCAACGCGGGGACACGCTGGTCGCGTACGTCCCGCTTTTCGGTGACGGCGCGGGCAACGCCGGGTTCGCCGCGGCGGACGACGCGTCGACGAAGTTGTACCGCAACGGCGAATTGCTCAGCGAGAGCACGGAAGCGGGGTACGTGCGGCTCGCCGTGCCACAAGGTCGTGCCCGCTACCGGCTGACCGCGGAGGCGACGAGAGCGGGGTACCCGAAGGCGAGCCAAGTCTCGGCGGCCTGGACCTTCCAGTCCGACCACAGCCCCGGCGTGACCGCGTTGCCGGTCGCGGCGATCCGGTTCACGCCGAAGCTGGACGCCTCCGAGCGCGCCCACAGCGGCGCGTTGTTCGCTGTCCCCGTCCACGTACAACCTCAGGCAGGCGCGCAGTCCAAGCCCACGCTGACGTCGACCGAGGTGTCCTACGACCGTGGTGTCACGTGGGAGAAGGCCGCGCTGTACGGCGAGTACCTCTTGCTGTACCACCCGGTCGGGGCGCCGTCGGTGTCGTTGCGGGCGAGCGCGGCCGATGCCGAGGGCAACACGGTGGAGCAGACGATCATCGACGCCTATCCGCTCATTCACGGCTAGTTCTGGTATGCCCGGGGCGCCGGTTTCCTTCTTGGCGTTCCCGCTCGCGGCGGCTGTAGGTCGCCTTGCGGACGGTCTCCTCGTCCTCCAGGCTCGACCCGAGCGCACCGGCGACGATCCCGACCGAACTGGACAGCCACACCAGGTTCAAGTACGACCCCACGCCGACCGGATGCCCCAGCGTCTGCGCGAGATAGCCGCTGTCGATCAGGACGACCGCCGCGAGTAGCGCGAGCGCGAACAGGATCGCGTACATGCACGCCACCCCGATCGCCAGCGTGGCCGCCGTGGACACGTTGTACATCAGGGCCTTGCGTCGCTCGGCGGGCTCGGACGGCCGGTCCCACAAGTGGTTGTACACCATCAACCACACCGCCATGACCAAGATGCTGACGACCGTGACCGCCGTCAGCCGCAGCGGCGACAGCGCGTCCGCGAGCTTCCAGAACGAGCTGGTGATGACGCCGTAGGCGGCCGTCCCGGCCGCCGCCGCCGTGGCGCCCGCCAAGTGCGGGACAAGCCGCCATGGACGGTTGTCCCGCACCATCCCGGCGAGCAGCCGCACCCGGCCGCGCAGCCCGACCAGCGCTAGGTGGGTCGCGGCGGACTGGTGTTCACCGGACATCCGCTGTGCCGGGGCGAGCGCCTCACGCAACCGTGCCATCATCCCCCGTCCGCCGTGATCCCCCTCGACCCCGAGCCGCTGCGACACCAACTGCCGCACCACGCGGGTCATCAACGCCCGTGTCCGGCGACGCACCAGGACGGCACCGAGCGCGGGCAACGAGATCATCGCGACACCGTGCTCCACGTCGATGCCCGCGACGACGGGTTTCGACCCGGCGCGCCGGGGCAAATCGGTAACCAGCACGAGCAGGTCCCAGCCCCGCTCCTGCCGGTGCCGCTGCGACAACGCACGCATCGGGATGTCACCGGCTTCGTCCAACGGCAACTGCTCCACCCGGTGCTCCACCCGCCATCGCGTCTTCCCGCTCACCCGGGCGGCGAAAACCCCGGGTAGGTCGTCGGCGATCGCCGTGATCACCCGCGCCGGTAGCCCTCTGTCGGCCAGCACCCCGACACTCACCCGATCGGGTGTGTCCATGTGAGTCCACCTCGCTTGTCGGCACCGACCGGCTTCCCTGGGAGATACCGCCCAAACCCACGGGACCCGCCCGTCGCGTGGCTGCGGAAACCTCGCCGGGAGACAAAACTGCCGCCATACTCAAAAGACACGACCCGGAACGCGCGCTGGAACCCCACATCGACGTGAGGTTCCAGCGTGGAACCCGCTAGGCCCAGCGGGTTCCGGCGGGGACTCGGAGGGTCGTGTTGATCCGGTTGAAGAAGTTGGTCACCGACACCAGCAGGACAAGGGCGCCGAGCTGTCGTTCGTCGTAGTGCTTGGCGGCCTCGGCCCAGATCTCGTCGGTGACCGCGCCGGTCCGGTCGGCGAGCCGGGTCATGGTCTCGGCCAGTCTGAGCGCGGCTCGTTCGGCGTCGTCGAAACGCGGGTCCTCGTGCCAGGTCGCCAGTGTGTGCAGCTTCTCGACCGCGACACCGGCTTTCACCGCGTTCTCCGCGCCGGTGTCGGCGCAGGCGGCGCAGCCGTTGATCTGACTGACCCGCAGGTGGACCAGTTCCATCGTCTGCGGCGGCACGCCACCGCTGTTCACGGCCTTGTAGATGATCGGGACAGCCGCGTTGATGTCCGGCTGGCTGTCCTTGTTCTGGATGCGTGGTGTCATTTCGTCCTCCCTGAACGGATGTCGACGGCACCACGACGTGCCGGGCGGGCGGAAGGTAACGCCGCCCAGCGCGTTACCTTTCCGGCCCGTGCCTCGTCCTGGTAGGGACAACCGCCATATCTCCCGGGAGTGCCGTGACTGAACAGGACAAACTGGCCGCCGACTTCGAGGTCCATCGCGCGTATCTGCACGCGATCGCGTGCCGGGTGCTCGGGACGCCCGCGGACGCCGACGACGCGGTGCAGGAGGCGTGGCTGCGGCTGGCCCGTACCGGCGGGGACGACATCGAGGACCTGCGCGGCTGGCTCACGACTGTGACCGGGCGGATCTGCCTGGACGCACTGCGGCGCCGTGGCGCCCGTGGCGAGCAGCCGCTCGAGCTGGACCTGTGGACCGATCTGGGCAACGGTCCCGAGGGCGAGGCCGTGCTCGCCGACTCGGTCGGGCTCGCGTTGTACGTCGTCATGGACGCGCTCACGCCGGCTGAACGCGTCTCGTTCGTGCTGCACGACGTCTTCGAGATGCCGTTCGACGCGATCGCGGCCATCCTCGGCCGGAGCACCGCGGCCACCAAGATGCTCGCCAGCCGGGCACGGGGACGGATCCGGCTCGGCGCGCCGACCGCGGACTCCCACTCGGCGGCGCGCAGCGTCGTCGACGCCTTCCTGGCGGCGTCCGGCCGGGGCGATATCGGCGGGCTGCTCGCCGTGCTCGCACCCGAGGCCGAACTGCACATGGGCGCGGCCGTTGTCCGTGGTGCGGAGACGATCGCCAGGAGGGCCAGCATCGGTGCACGGTCGGGCTCGACGGGCTACCCGGCGTTGGTCAACGGTGCCCCTGGCGCCCTCATCACCGCCGACGGTCGTCCGCTTGTCCTGATGGCGTTCACTGTGGACAACGGCCGCATCACGCTGATCCGCATGCTGTCGGACACGAAGCGGCTCGCTCAGATCGTCCCGTCCTGGATCGCCTAGGCGGCCATGTTCACGCGCGCCGGGCGTTGGGTGAACGCCGTGAGCAGCAAGGAGGTCGCGATCGCGGCGGCAGCGACGAACAGGCAGGTGACGAACCCGCTGTCGAGACCGTGCGTGGCGCCGAGGAGCGGGCCGAAGGTGGCGACGCCGACGGCCGCCCCGATCTGGCGAGCGGTGTTGAACACGGCGGACGCGGCACCGTGCAGTGCCGGTTCGACGGTCGAGATGGCCTGGGAGGTCATGGTGGGCACGAGCAGCCCGGAGCTGAACCCGACCGGGATGAGCGCGATGACCAGCGGCCACAGCTGGTTCGCGGTGCTGGCCCACGCCACCATGAGCAACGAGACGACCAGCATCGCCTGTCCCAGGCCGAGGACGGTGTGCCGGCCGAAGCGGTGTGCGAGCGGGGCGGCACAGAGGTTGGCGAGCGAGATGAGGCCGGTCAGCGGCAGGAAGAGCAGGCCGCTGGCGAGGGCGCTGAGTCCGCGGCCTTGTTGCAGCGTCAGGCTCATCGCGAACAGCAGCCCGTAGATGGCGAAGTTGAACAGGGCGCCTTGGGCGGTGACCCCGGCGAACCCACGGTGTGCGTACGTGCTGACGGGCAGCAGGGGCGTGCGGGTGGACCGTTCGATCCAGACGAATCCCACCAGTGCGGCCGCGGCGAGGACCACGGCGGTGGTCACCTCGTGGCTGAGCCAGCCCCGCGCGGGGCCTTCGATCAGGGCGAAGACAAGCCCGCCGATCAGCACGGTCGCGGTGCCGATGCCGCCGATGTCGAGTCGCCGGCTGCCGCGCCGCACGACCGGCATCGAGCGGGTGCTCCAGATCACGGCAGGCACGCCCAGCACGACGTTGACGGCGAACACGGCTCGCCAGTCCGCGAATGTCACCAGCAAGCCGCCCAGCAGTGGCCCGGCGGCCATCCCCACACCACCCGCGCCCGCCCACCAGCCGACCAGCCTGTGCCGGGCGCGTTCGTCGGTCGCGGACGCGGTGGCCAGCACGAGTGCGCTGGGCAGCAGCAGGGCCGCCCCGGCGCCTTGCAGGAGGCGGGCGAGGTTGAGCACGAGCATCGAGCCGGCGAAGGCGCAGGCCGCCGACGTCACCGTGAAGATCACCAGGCCGGCGATGAAGGCGCGTTTGGCGCCGAGGGTGTCGGTGATCGCTCCCGCGCCGAGCAGGACGGCGGCGAAGGACAGCGTGTACGCGTCCATGGCCCATTCCAGCTCGGAGCGGGAGGCGTGCAGGTGGACGGCGAGCTGGTCGAGGGCGAGGGTCACGATCGTGCCGTCTACGAAGACCATGAACGCGGCGACCAGGGCCAGCGCCACGACACCACGACGGTGTTCGATATCCATAGAACAACCATAGACGTTGTTCGACGATTATCGAACATCGGTTATGCTGGACGCATGACCACGACGTACCCGCCTCCCCCGGCCACATTGGAGGTCACCGCCGTGCTGCAGGCGCTGGCGGACCCGGTGCGGCTCAACCTCGTCCGGCAGTTGCGGGAGGCCGACAACGCCATCGCGTGCGGCCGGTTCGAGACGTCCGTGGCCAAGAGCACGCTCAGCCACCACTTCAAGATCCTCCGCGAGGCCGGCGTCATCGCCACGTACCGCGACGGCGGCAACGCGTTCAACGTGTTGCGCACCAACGAAATGAACGCCGCGTTCCCCGGCTTGCTCGACTCGATCCTGCCCTAGTTGTGGTGCCGCCATTCACAGGGCACGGCAGGTCCTGAGGTAGCTGAGGAACGAGGCCTGCAGTCCAGTCACGTGCGTCTCGCGCAGGACCGCGCTGGTGACGGCTCCGCCGCGCGAGGTGAGGCGGTGCAGGACGGTGGCCGTGTTCTTCGTGATGTTCTGGTAGATGGCCAGGTCTCCGAGCAGTTCCCGTTCGTTGAACGTCACGTGCAGCTTGGCGGCGGGCCTGCTGTCGCCCATCTCGTGGAGCTGGGCGAAGACCTGACTGTCCACACTGGCAACGCCGGGGCTGCCCGCGCCGATGCTCTCGAAGAGCGTGCTGCCGGTGAGCCACGTGTACAGGCTGAAAAGCCCGCCATAGGAGTAGCCGAAGAGGCCGTGACCGCTCGCGGCTGTGCCGTAGTCGCGTTCGATCCGTGGGTGCAGTTGCGCGGTAAGGAAGTTCAGGAACGCATCGGCGCGGGTGTCGCGGAGTTCGGCGAGGTAGGCGTCGGCTTCCTCGCGGGCCGTCGCACCGGATCGGATTCCCGTCTCCACGGCGTCGACGAACTCCTCGGCGACGGGTTCGCCGGGTGGCACGAGGTCTCTGTTGCGCAGCCGTGCCCAGTGCTGTGCGTCCTCGCCCGCGTAGCCGACGCTGACTTGGATGTAGTGCTGGATCTTCTGGATGGGATCCAGCTGGGTGACGATGAGCGGAGCCGTCATACCCACGGCCCAGTTGCCGTCGAGCACGTACACCACAGGCGCTTGCGTCGTGGCGGGGTCGTAGCGCGGTGGCGTGGTGACCCAGACGCCGTAGTCGTGCCCACCGCTGGAACGCATCTCGAAGTACTCGGTGTCGGCGAGACAGCCTTGCCACATGGCACTCATCGCAAGTCCTTTACAACACGTCCGGCCTGGACGACGACAACGGCATTGGCGGGGTCGGCGAAAAGCCCCGGGTCTTCGAGCGGGTTGCCGTTCCAGAGCACGAGGTCCGCCTGCATGCCGGGAGCGATCACTCCCACCTGGTCGGACAGGCCGAGAATCTCGGCGTTGGTCTTCGTGGCCGCCACGAGGGCGTCCATCGGCGTCTCCAACTCGGCGCGCAACCTGAGCTCGTCGCCTCGGCGGTCCTGAGCCGGACCGATGAGATCGGAACCCAGCCCGATCCGCACCCCGGCTTGTCTGGCGACAGCAAGCGCCTCGGCCATCCGCTCACGAACACCGGCCACGCGATCGCGGGTCGACTCGCCGAGCCCGGCCCCAGCCGTGTCGTGCAGCAGTTGTTCGACGACGGCGAACGTGGGCACCAGCGCGACCTCACGAATGGCCATCAGGGTGGCCGTGGCCTCGTCGAGGTCGGTGCCATGCTCGACACAGCGCACCCCCCGCCTCGACCGCGTTCCGGATGCCTTCGTTGTTGTGGGCGTGAACCGTCACGTAGGTGCCCCGTGCCGCGGCTTCTTGCACAGCGACGGCGATCTCTTCCACGGTGAACTGGGTGTCGGTCAGCCGGTCGTGAGCGCCGACCACCCCGCCGGTCACGCACAGCTTCAGGAAGGAGGCGCCGCGGCGGAAAGCCTCGCGCACGTTGCCTCGCAGCTCGTCGGCGTTGCCCGACATCATCGACAGGGCGCACAGACCCGGGATGTGATGACTGCTCCACAGCTCGGTGGGTTCCCAGTCGGCTCCGTAGTGGCCGTGCCCGCCGGTCTGGCACTGGACAGGTCCGCACGACAGCCCGCGCGGCCCCCTGACCTTGCCCTTCGCGATCGTGGTGACGACGCCGCCGTCGATCCCGCCGGTGTCCCGGACGGTCGTGAAGCCGGCGTCGAGCGCCGCGCCTGCCGTGGCGAAGATGTCCGCCGCGATCTCGGCGGCACTGAGCTGGAACGAGAACTGCGACTGGATCGGGCTCGACAAGCCCAGGTGGACGTGCGCGTCGATCAGGCCGGGCGTCATCGTCAGTCCCCCGGTGTCGAGGCGCTCGCCGACGGCACCGAGCTGGGTGATCCGCCCGTCTTCGATGGCGACGTCGACGTCGACGGGGTCGCGGCCAGACCCGTCGGCGACCGCCGCGCCGACTATCTGAAAACATCCCACGAGTCGTTCCCTCCGCGTTGCGGGCTTATTTTCCAATGGATAAACTGCGGGAGTGATCTTGTCAAGCACGCAACGCAAAGGCGACGCGCGCGAGCGACTCCTCGCCCGGCTGCTCGACGCCTTCGACGAGGACCTTCCCTCGCCGGAGGTGTCGCTCCGTGAGATCGCCGCCCGGACCGAGACCAGCCACGCCCTCCTGCGGTACCACTTCGGGTCGCTTCAGGGCGTCCTGGCAGCCATGCTCAAGGCACAGCGATCCCGTGACAACGAGGCCCTTTTCGAGGCCGCCCAGCAGGGCACGTTCGACGACCTCGTGGTGGCGATCTGGCGGACCTACACCCGCCCGGAGCAGCTGTCGCGTGTCCGCAGCTTCTTCCACGTCGTCGGGCTGGCCGCGTTCAGCCCGGACGACTTCCGCGAGTTCATCGACTCGCTCGACGACCTGACCGAGATGCTGGCCTCGCTCGCGGAACGCGAAGGGCTCGGCACCAGGCAAGCGCGGACCACGGCCACGGTCACCGTTGCCGCGATCCGCGGCCTGCTCCTCCAGGAAGTCCTGACGCCGGGAGCCCGCTCGGACGACGCGATCGCCTTGATCCTGCGCATGAGTCCACGAGCACGTCCGGCGCCCTGAGCAAACGGCGTGATGCCGGAGGCTAGGCCAGGACGCGGTCGAGGGTGGCGTGACCCGCGGGCTCCCACGTGGGTTTGCCGCCAGGCAAACCGAGTCGCCCGTTGCGGCCGATGCCGATCAGGGCCAGGGCACGCCAGACCGCCCAGCCGCGAGCCCGCGCGACCGTGGCCTCGTCCGCGTGCTCGTAGGCGTCGAAGAACCGGCTCGCCGCCCCTTCCGGCAGCAGGACCCACGCGGCCGCGAGGTCGGTCGCGGGATCGCCCGCGCACAGCTCGCCGAAATCGATCACCCCGGCGAGCATCCCGTCCCGGACGACCACGTTCGCCGGGTGCAAGTCGCCGTGCAACCACAGCGGCGGGCCGTCCCAGACGGGCGCCGCGACAGCCTGTTCCAGGATCTCCCGTGCGGCCTTGGCGTTCGGGTCGCGTGCTATGACCGTGAACCAGCCGTCGAAGTCGTGCCGCATCGCGGCCATCGGGATGCCCCGCGCCGGGTTGGCCGGAGCGTCCGCGGGCGCGGGCCGGTGCAGCGCGTTGAGGAATCCCGCGAGGACTTCGGCCGAGTCAGCGCGGGTGATCGGGGCGTGATCGGCTGGGTCGCCCTCCACCCAGCGCGCGACCGTCCACGTGTGCTCGAACAGTTCCGACGGCTCGGCCGTGCGCACCGGGACGGGCGTCGGCAACGGCAGGCGCCCGGCCAGGACAGGCAACCACTTCTGTTCCATGCGCAGCAGATCCGGGGCGCGTTCGGTTCGCGGCATGCGCACCGCCAGATCCGGCCCGAGGCGCCACTGCTGGTTGTCCCAGCCGCCGTCGACATCGCGCAGTTCCAGTTCCGCGAGATCCGGGTGCTGGTCCCGCAACAGCGCACGCACCAGGTCCTGCTCGAACCTGAACTCACCCACGGACGAACCTCCGATCATCGGCGTCCGCCGCAAGCTAGCACTGGTGGCTCGTCTCGGTACGTTGCTGGTCTTGTTCGGCGGTTCCAGGTCTGCGCTGGGCGTGCCGCAGGAAGGGGCTTGTCCCGGGTTTGCGGTGCGGCCAGCGGGAAGCTGGGCCGTCGAGAAGGCGTGTCACCGTTTCGGGACGGCTACTGGGTCCGGATGCCCGATGCCGTGAGCCGGGGAATCACTTCCTGGGCGAAGTAGCCGAGTTCGTCGGCGTAGTTGAGGAACGACAACCCGATTCCGTCGAAGCCCGCCTTGGCGAACGCGGCGATCGCACCCGCCACATCGTCCGGGTCGCCCACCAGCGGGCACGAACCGTGCCCGGCGGCGAAGCGGTGCCGGAAGGTCGCCAGCATCTCCCGCGTGAAAGACTGCGCGTGCAGTCCTTGCAGGCGCATGACTTCGTCCACCGCGGGCCAGTCGGCGCGTTCGTCGGCGTAGTAACGCAGGTAGTCCTCAGCTTCGGCACGGCTTGGCCTGCACACCACGTGCCCGATCGTCAGCACGCCCACTTCGCGGCCGTACGAGCGGGCTTCGGCGCGAATGGCGGCCACGACGTCGGCGCCGTCGTCCGGCCCCGCCACGACGGTGAAGGCCCGATCGGCGTTGCGCGCGGCGAACGAACGGCCCTGGGGTGAGGACCCGGCGTTGATGATCGGCACGCGGTTGCCGTTGTACGGCTTGGGCATGCCGACAACCCGGTCGAGCTGGAAGAACCGTCCACTGTGGTCGAACGGTGCCGCGCTCGACCAGATCCGGCGGACCACGTCCCACCATTCCTGCGCCAGCGAGTACCGGGTGTCGTGGTCGTCGGGCAGAGCGAGGCCGAACATCTCGTACTCGGGAGCGTGCCAGCCGGCGACGATGTTCAGGCCGATCCGGCCGGAACTGACGTGATCAGCCGTGGCCAGCTGCTTGGCCACGACGACCGGGTGATGGAACGCGGTGTGCACAGTGCTGTACACGCGGATACGCCGACTGTGCGCGAGCATGCCCGTCGCCCAGACCAGCGGGTCGAGGACGTTGCGCTGGAAATCGCTGTCACGGCCCCAGTCGGTCCAGCGGGCGACCGGCAGCAGGAAGTCGATGCCCACTTCGTCGGCCAGGCGGGCCAGGCGGAGGTTGTCCGTCCAGCTGCCCGACCACCGCTCCGGGGCCGTGGTGATCGCGAGACCCGATTCCGTGTTGGCCGAGAACAGACCGAGCTGAAACCCCATGGCCACTCCCCGCGTCGCCTGGCTGTCCCGTCCATCCTGTCGTGCGGGCACCACGGGCGCACTAGGTCGTTGGATGCAGCGGTCTGCGTCTCACGCTGGCGGAGCACGGCCCGCTGGCCTTCGGTGGCGGGCCGCGCTGGGAGCGTTCCCGGGTTCCCCCTGCGCGGCAACAGATCCGGCAACGACTCCATCGCTGGTCGAAAGTGTCGGGACTACTCGCCTAGGATGGCGCCATGGCCGACATGACCTCGGCTCGCACGGTTGCCGCCTCGACGACAGTCGTGGCGTCGATCACGGCTTTCGCGGCTGCCGTGCTCACCCTGTTGTACCTCGGGCTGGAGCACATCGACTTCATGTCCGTTCCCCAGGAGTTGACGCCCGGCGAACGCACAGTCACCTGGATCGCTTGCGGCGCGGCGATCCTCGCGCCGGTCATCGGCATCGTCGCGGCGCTGGGCGGAAAACTCCGGCGGTCGAGGACGGCTGACGCCATGGTGGCCATGCTCGCCGTCGGCGTGATCGCCAGTCTCCTGTCCATCCCGCACTCAGCCCCGGCAGGTGAGCCGTTGCCCGCTGACCGGCGCTGCCAGGAACACAGCGGTGGCGACACCCGATGCCCCGGCGGATGACGCGCGCTCACCGTTTGACGGCGACGACCGCGGTCCCCTGCGCGACCGCGCACAACTCGTCGTCGGAGTAGATCTCGCACCGGCAGGTGGCCCGTGACCTGCTGGACTGGATGACCTTGGCCTCGGCGCGCAGCGTGCGGCCGTCGGCTGGGCGTACGTAGTCGATGGTGAATCCCGCTGTGAGCAGCGCCGGTCCCAGGACCGACCCGGCGGCGAAGGTGAGCGTGTTGTCCGCCGCGTACGAGACCACGCCGCCGTGCAGGTATCCGTTCTGCTGGCGCAGGTCGTCGCGGGCATCGATCTCGATGATCGCCGCACCGTCGCCGAACGCCGTCAGCCTCGCCCCCACCAGCACGCTGAACGGTTGCCGCGCCAGACCGGCGCGGGCGTACTCGATGTCCATCGCGTTCCTCTCACTTCACTAGTGAAGTGAGGATGTGCTCCGGCTGGTTCTTTGTCAAGATCTGGGGTCATGGCGGACCAGCGGCTGTACTTCCTGCTCCAGCGAGCAGCTCACCAGATGCGGCTCGTGGCCGACCGGCTGTGCGTGAACTCCGCCGGGATCAC
Source organism: Kibdelosporangium phytohabitans (assembly GCF_001302585.1). Classification (GTDB taxonomy): domain Bacteria; phylum Actinomycetota; class Actinomycetes; order Mycobacteriales; family Pseudonocardiaceae; genus Kibdelosporangium; species Kibdelosporangium phytohabitans. Next base: position 6,242,559 of record NZ_CP012752.1, read on the forward strand.
CACCGCGCAACTGGGCGCGCTGTTCGCCGTGCAGGAACGGCCCGGGATCACGCAGCAGGAACTGGCGCACACGCTGGGGCAACGCGAGTCGGCGATCACGGCGATGGTCAGCAGGCTCGTCGAAGCCGGGCTGATCACCAAACGGACCCACCCCCGCCAGTACCGGGCGATCGCGCTCGATCTCACGCCCGTCGGCCGCAAGGCCCTCGACAAGGTCCGGCCGGTGATCGACAAGTTCAACGAGGAGATGCGCGCGGTGATCGGCGCGGGCACGTTCGACGCGACCGCCGAGGCGATGGCCAAACTCGACCGGTGGTTCACGGCGAACGAACCCGGCTGACCAGTTGCCGTGGACGTGGTCGTTGTGGTGCCGGAATCATCACGCGCGCACCCAGTCCCGTGACGGCGAACGCCGCCCTCCGGCGGAGAGCGGCGATCAGTACCGGTCAGTTGTGCACCAGTTCACCGGCCTGCTCGGCGTTCTCGGGCTTGCGGCGCAGCAGCACCATCCCCCCGACCGCGAAGACCACCACGAGCGCGGCCCCGATCCCGGCCACCGTGTGCAGGCCCGAGGTGAACGCCTCCCGCGCGACCGCGACCAGGTCCTGGGCGGCCGGGCCGGGCTGCTGTGCCGCCGACTCCAGCGCACCGGCCAGGCTGTCCGGCGTGCCGGCCGGGACCCCGCCGCGGTAGATCGCCGTGGCGATGCTGCCGAACACCGCGATCCCCATCGCGATCCCGAACTCGCCGCTGGTCTCCGACATCGCCGAGGCGGCACCGGCCTTCTGCGGCGGCACGGAGCTGACGACCATCTCGGTGCACAGCACGCCCTGCGGGCCCATGCCGAACGCGGAGACGCACAGGCCGACCACGACCACCACCAGCCCGCTCTGGCCTTCGGCCTGCGTGAACAGCAGGATCCCGACCGCGGCGACCAGCATCCCGAAGCCGAGCACGAACTCGGGCCGCAACCGCTGCGCCAGCTTCGGCGCGATCAGCGAACCGATCACGACCGCGACCGCCTGCGGCACCAGCCACAGCCCGGCCTCCACCGCGCTCAGCCCCGCCACCAGCTGCAGGTACTGGCTCACCAGCAGGAACAACCCGCCCATGGTGGTCGCGCCGACCAGCATGATCCCCAGTGCGGCGCTGAACTTGCGCACCTTGAACAGGCCGAGGTCGAGCATCGGCGCGGCCAGCGTCCGCTGCCGCCGCACGAACGCCGTGCCGACCAGCAGGCCCGCGACCAGCACGACGACGTTCACCACGCCGAGGCCGTCCTTGGCGATCTCCTTGAGGCCGTAGATGATCGGCAGGATCGCGCCGAGCGACAACGCCACGCTGGCCAGGTCGAGCCGTCCGGCGCCCTCGTCCTTGTACTCCGGCAGCAGCTTCGGCGCGGTGGCCAGCAGCAGCACCATCACCGGGACGGCCATCAGGAACACCGCGCCCCACCGGAAGTGCTCCAGCAGCACGCCACCCACGACCGGGCCGATCACCATGCCGCCCATGAAGCAGCTCATCCACACCGCGATCGCCGTGCCGCGCTGCTTGGCGTCCTGGAACATGTTGCTGATCAGCGCCAGTGTCGACGGCATCAGCGTCGCGCCCGCCACGCCCAGCACGGCACGGGCCGCGATGAGCATCTCCGGGCTGGTGGCGAAGGCCGCCGCGACCGAGGCCACCCCGAAGGCCGCGCCGCCGATCATCAGCAGTTTCCGCCTGCCCATCCGGTCGCCGAGGGTGCCCATGGTGACCAGGAACCCGGCGACCAGGAACCCGTAGATGTCGATGATCCACAGCAGCTGGGTGCTGCTCGGCCGCAGGTCGGCGGCCAGGTGCGGGACCGCCAGGTGCAGCACGCTCATGTCCAGCGACAGCAACAGCGTCGGCAGTGCCAGTACCGCCAGTCCCCACCATTCACGTCGTCCCGCGCGCATCGCCTGTCTCCCTCTGTCCGCTCTCACTTGTTCGTCACCCCTACGTCGATCCCGGTCCAGCCGGATCGACAGCAGCGCGCAAAAAGATTGAGAAAGTTTTTCCGAGGGAACCCGGCACGGACCGAGACCACCCGATGACAAGGAGTTCCCATGCGGCGGCTGATCGTCGTCCTCACGCTGGCAACAGCGGCCACCACCACGGCATGCGGAGGAGGTCAGCAGACTGGCGGAGCAGGCCAAGCGACCACGACGACGCCATCGTCCACCGCCGCCGCCCCCGACCGCGCCAAGGTCGCCTTCGCCGACGACATCTGCGGCGCGGTGGCGAAGTTCATCACGCCGGCCGCCGCGTTCCGCCCGGACACCAGCAGCCCGGCCGCCGCGATGAACTCGCTCAAGACCCAGCTGTCGTCCATGTCGACCGGGCTGGCCGATGCGGGCAACGACCTCAAGGACGCCGACACGGCGGGCGTGCCGGACGGGCAGGCGGCGGTCGACAAGCTGCGCACCACCTTCAGCCAGATGAAGCAGGCGGTCGACAACGCCAAGACCAAGCTGGACGCGGTGGATCCGAACAACCAGCAGGCCGTGACGACCGCGGTGCAGGACGCCACCAAGGAGATGGCGTCCTCGCTGGGCTCGATGCAGAACCCGATGGACTCGCCTGCCATGTCCGGGCCCGAGATGGAGGCGGCGGCCGAGCAGTCCGAGGAGTGCAAGAAGATCAAGCAGGTCGTCTCGAACCGGCAGACCGGGTCGTCCACCCCGACGTCCTGACCTATTTCGGTGCCCCGATGGCGAGGGTCCGCAGCTGCGCCAGCAGTTCGCTGCGGTTGGTGGCGCCCAGGCGTTGCCGGATCCTCGCCATGTGGTGCTCCACGGTCTTCGCGGAGATGAACAGCGTGTCGCCGATCTGCTTGTAGGTCATCCCGCGGACCACGAGTTCGGCGACTTCCTGTTCCCGGTCGCTGAGCGGGCTGGCCACGTCGGACGGTTGAGCGGGTTCGTGGACCTGGAGCTGACGGGCGCAGTCCAGCAAGCTGACCATCGCCTTGCGGTCACCGGTCCGCAGCGCCGCCTCGCTGGCCAGCCGACCGCTTTCCCACCAGTGCCCGGCGTCGCGCAGCCCCCTCGCGCACACCGTCACCTCGGCGGGCTCGACCTGGCCCGCGTACACGGCCGTCCAGCATCGCGCGGCACGCGCCAAGGCTGATCCGTACGGCGTCGGGTTGAGCTCCAGCGCCGAGACGTGTGGTTCGGCGGCGGCAGGGTTGTCGGTGAGGATCGCCGCGTGGACCGCGGCCCAGTGCACCGGCGCCGCCCACAGCGGCGGGTTGCCGAGCTTGTCCAGCAACGCGAAGGCGTCACGCAACAGCGGGCTGCCGTGGTCACGCAGCCGTGCGGACGCCAGGATCAGTTCGGTCACCGGCAAGAGCGTGAACAGGTCGACGGGATGCCGGAGCAGGCACGCGGTCGCCTGCGTCCATACGCGGCGCAAGGTCACGGTGTCGCCCGCTCGTCTGGCCAGGCCAGCCGCCAACGCGACGCTGAACAGCTCGTCACGGGGTTCACGGACGGCGAGGCCGTCCATGAGCTGAGTCGCTTGGCCGAGCTGGCCGCGTGCCATCCGGGTCCACGCGAGCAGCAGCCTGTGCCGCACACGCATCACGTCCCCGCCCATGCGCGAGGTCATGGCGTTCTCCAGCAGTGACGAAGCGATGCCGATCTCGCCGCGGTGCAGGGCCACGAGTGCGGCCAGCGCGGCCGGCGTGTCAGGCACCAACGCCTCCAGGCCCGCGGGTTCCAGCAACGCCGCCGCCTGCACGAGCAGGGACAGAGCCGCGGCCTGATCCCCCGAGACCGACTGCCGGACCCCGTCGGCCATCAGTGCCGCCGCGCCGTCTAGCGCGGTCGGCAGCCGATCCCGACGCGTGGGCGGCATGGCAGCGAACGACCCGACGGCGTACGAGGCGATCTGGGCGAACGCGGGTTCCCGCGCCCACGTGTACAGCTGGGCGCTGCGGGCCCACTGGCCCCGGTGCGCCAGGGCGGCGGCGCTGATCGAGGCACCGGCCCGGTTCTGGCTGAGGATCGCTTGGTCGGCCAGGCGCAGTGCGGTGCCGAGGTCCCCGGACAGCGCGGCGGCGTGCGCCCAATCGGCCACCACGTCGGCCAGCGGCTGCCCGGCGGACACGGCAGCGCCGAACATCTCGGCGGCGAGCGCGGAATCCTGCACTGTGGCTTCGTGCGCGGCCGTGGCCAGCACTGTGGCCACGGTGGATCCGATCGCGCCGCTGCCCAGCAGGGATCGCGCGAACGGCAGCACCGGTTCGGCGCGGTCGAGCTGGAGCTCGGCGAGCTGTTGCAGCACACCGAGGTACATCTCCGCGGGCACCACAGTGGACAGCGCCGCGCCGCACAGCGGGATCACGGTGCCGTCCGGGTTGACCAGACCGGTCGCCCTGGCGGCCCGCATCACGTCACCGACGCTCGTGCCGGGCATGCCGAGCAAGGCGATCAGCAGGTCGATCCGGTTCCCGAGGCCCGAGCGGGCCGCGATCAGGTACCGGACGACGTCCTCGTCGAGCACCTCCAGCTCGTAGCGCATCGCGCCGGACACCGCGGCGGTGACCTGGCCGCCGGTCTCGGCCAGCCGGACGGTCCACCGCGGCACACCGCCGGTCAGCGAGTGGATCGTCGCCGCGGCGGACGGGCAGATCCGCTGCACGTCGGCCAGTTCCCAAGTGGACAGCTGGGCCCGGTCGAGCGGTGCCATCAGCTCGGCCAGTTCCGGCGACCGCGGCCAGGGCCGGGAGGCGATCACCATTCGCGGGCACGGGACCTCCCGCAGCATCCGCAGTTGCGTGTCCGGCAACAGGTGCGCGTCGTCCACCAGCATGACCGCGCGGCGCCAGTCGTCCGCGCCCGTGGTCGGCCAGTCGGTGACCACCGGGACACCGGCGTCGCGGTAGGCCTGCCGCAGTTCACGCAACAGGCGCGTTTTGCCGTAACCACCGGGAGCCACCACCGCCAGTCGCAGCGGCGCCGACGGATCCGAAGTCACTTTGCCCGACAAGGTGTGCATATTCCCGCCAATCCGAGAATTGAGCACGAGTTTTCTATCGCACCGCATGCGAAGTCGCCATACCGCGATGCCCGATCGTAATCACGTCAACCGCGCGACCATGCCCTCGCACGTCCGGACAACCACCTGGGCGGTCTCCACGAATTGCCGCCCGGCCACGGGATTCTCGGCCCGCACACGCCATTGGCGCAGTGCGCGCAACGCGGCGGCTCGCAGCTTGCCTGGATCACCGCGCACACCCAATCGTGACGTGATCGTCGCGCCGTCACCACCAAGCAGGCGCTCGACCTCACCGGCCACATCGGACGGCAGCGGGATCTGGTTGGCGCGTACCGCGTCGAGCGTCCTCACCTCGACGAACTCGTGTGCGCCGGCCGTCAGGCGTTCCACCTCCGCCCGCAGCACCCGATCCCCGGCGCGCCGGAGGAAATCGTCGAGAAAAGCCAGCGCGGACCGCGCTTTCAGCACATGAGAACGTTCGCAGAATCGCGTGCCGATCTGGGTGCGCAGATCCGCGAGCCCGCTTCTGGTGACCAATTCGGCAGCGAGCGCGTCGCGGTCGGCGAAACCCTGCCGGACGAGCGTCACGCCCAGTCTGATGCCGAACAGGCCGAAGCGATCCAGCAAATCAGGTGCGGTCGATCGAATACGGTCGACTGAGAGCAATTGCGCGTCGATGTCGGCGCGCGGCCGGGACGCCAGATCGGTCAGCCGGTCCAGCTCGGACGGGGTCAGCGTCAACGCGGTCCGCGCCAGCAGTCCGGCGACCGGTACGACGGTCTGGCACACGCCACGCAGGCGTGGATCGGCGGTGTACCGGCGGGCGATCCGACGTGCCGAGGTCAGCGCGTCCAGCCTGCCGCCGCCGATCTCGTCCGCGTGCGTCAGGACACCGATCACGCTCTGGTCGCGTGCCTGCGCCGGGATGTGGACGTCCGGCGTGTGCGGGAACAGGTGGAGCACGGCGTCCGCGGTCGTGGCCGGTCCGATGTGGAACGACTGGTCCGTGAGGATCTCGCGGACGGTGGCCGCGCCCGGCCCGCCGGTGATCGCGATGGTCAGCGGCTCGCCCACGCCGGCCAGCGCGTCGTCGAGGCCGGTCTCGCCGGGGTGGGCGCCACGCGCCCGGCGCAACAGTCCGAGTACTCGCTGCTCCAGGTTCATGCCACCAACTCCCGTGCCACCCGTTCCAGGTCACGCACCCGCGCGAGCTCCGCGTTCAGGTCGCGGATGCGGGTTTTGCGTTCGGCCGCGGCGTCCACCAGTGCCCGGTGCACGTCCTCGGCGTGCGCGACGAAGTGGTCACGCAGCGTGCGCTGGATCTCGCGCAGCATGTCCCGGCTTTGCTTGCCGGCCTGGAAGATCACGTCGTCGACGTGTTTGCGCAGCGCGGCCTTCGACTCGGCCTGCCGCCGCTGCAACAGTCGTTTGCGTTCTTCCTGCACGGTCTTGCCGCCGAGCAGCAGCCCGGCGCCGATGGACAGCGGGTTGATCATGGCGACGCCGACGATCGTGCTGGCCATGCCGATCATCAGGGTGCCGCCGTACCCGCCGCGCATCCCGACGATCAGCCGCTGGCCGACGCCGAACTTCTCCCCCGCGGCCGGTTCGAAGTCGCCGACCGCGAGTTCGCCGGGCCGCCGGATCTCCGGCAGGGCGTGGTCGTCGCCGAACTGCTCGGCGACGTGCCCGGCCAGCCAGCGGGCGCGGGTCACCATCCACTCGAACGTCTCGGCCGTGCACTGCGCTTCCTTGCCGCGCAGCCATTCGGCGAAGTCGTCGCCGACCTTGGCCGGGTCGACGGCGTCCAGTTCGGCCTCGGCGACCTTGAGGACGTCACGCAGCCGGTCGCGCAGGTCGTGGTCGATGTCGGCGATCAGGTCGCTGATGCCGTCGTTGAGCACCTGCTGCCAGCGGATCCCGCGCTGCTCGGCATCGGCGGCGCGCAACGCGGCCACCTCGGCGGTCATGGTCGCTGTCAGGTCACCTGTCGCCGCCAGCACCTCGTGCGCGGCGACACGCCGTGTGACTCGTTCCGCGTCCAGTTCGGCCCGCAGGACGGCGATCAGCGCGGGGAATCCGGACTCGTCGTTCAGGGCGGTGTCCGCGGTCGTCATCGCGTGCCACCGCAGTTCCGACGACACCGGGACCACCGGCAGACCGGTCGCGGCCTCGGTGGATTCGGCGACGTCACGCCAGCCGGGATACAGGTCCACCTTGGACAGTACGCACACGACGATCGGCGCAAGGGCCCGTGCCTGGTCGATCATGTCCAGTTCGGCCTGGGTGCAGGGGCCCGAGGCGTCGGAGACGATCAGGATCGCGTCGGCCGGTTCGAGAACCGGGCTGTCCACGAGGGTCAGCCCGCGCAGGATGCCGCTCGGCAGTCCGATCTCGACAGTGTCGGCCGGTCGTGCGGCAGGAGCCGGGCCGGGCGTGCCGGCATAGCGCACGACGGTGGTCCTGGGCGGTGTGGTGTCGTCGGCGACCGGGCAGGCCGACGCGCCGACCAACGCGTTCACCAGGCGGCTCTTGCCCTGTTTGAACCCGCCCGCCACCAGCACCCGGACCTCCGGGGACAGGGCCCGCGCCCGGCTCTGGCGGAGCCGGGCGGCCAGGTCGTCGCGATGGTAGGCCTCGGCCGCCGTGATCGCGGTGCCGATCACTTCGATCACGGTCGACATGCTTCCTCCTCGCGTGGGAACACCTTCAGCACGGACACCGCTACGGAGCGATGACGAGAGTGTCGTTGTGGGACGCGACGTCCGTGTGCGTGCTGAGGTCGTTGTTCGAGTTGACGTCGTTGTGCGAGGCGACGTCGTTGTGCGACCCGATGTCGTCGTGCGAATCGATGTCGTTGTTGGAGTTGATGTCGTTGTTGGAGTTGACATCGTTGTGGGAACCGACGTCGTCGTGCGAATCGATCTGGTTGTTGGAGTTGACCGCGGTCGTCGTCGTGGTCGTTGTCGTGGTGGTGTTGTGCGAGTCGACGTCGTTGTGCGAGTTGACGTCGTTGTTGGACGCGATGTCGACGTCGACGTCGTTGTGCGAACCGATGTCGTCGTGCGAGTCGGAGTCGTTCTGGGACACGGATCCGCCCGTCCCCGCGACGGCGACTTCGCCCGACCCGAAGTTGTGGACGTTCGCGTGTGTGGAGTTGTCGTCATTGGACCCAGTGGCGTTACCGCCGACCGCCACCGCGGCGCCGTCGTCCGCGTCGATGTCGCCGGTGTTCACGTCGTCCACGTCGTCGCCTGCCGCGACCGCGCGCTCTCCGGACGCGACCACCGGGTCGTTGTCGAACATCTGGAAGACGTCGCCGTGCGCCCAGATGTTCTGGTTCACGGAGTTGTCGAGCACCGTGTTGTGGCTGTCGTTGTAGACGTAGGTGTTGGTGATGTAGTCGAACTGCCGCACCACGGAGTGCAGTCCGGGCTCGCCGGGCACCGGATACGGTGACGGCGGTGGCGGGACGACCATCACGTGGTTGTTGCCGGTGTCGTAGGACCGGTCCAGCGACACGCGGCTGTTGTCGATCACGAGCGGCAGCACGTCGGCGACGTCCTCGGCGCAGAGCCCGTCGAAGCCGTGCTTCGCCAGTGTCGCGGCGGGATCGTTGTGGAACTCCTGCTGGAACTCGGGGTCGCGCAGCAGGGAGAGGATGAATTCGAGCAAGCTCGTCATGGCTGTTCCTTTCTCAGTGGACCGGGGAAGGCCATCAACGTAAGGACTTCGGCGGCGTGTGCCCATCGGGGCGGATCACCCGTTCGCCTCCGGCCCGATCCCCCAACGCCGAAGCCGGGTATAGGGGAATTCCCCTCGTTCGGGTCGTGGTGGCTAACACCCGCGACCGGTGGGCGATCACACGCACGCCCCCTGCCTGAGGAGGAATTGGTATGCCGTATCGACTCGGGATCGACCTCGGCACGACGTTCACAGCCGCGGCGATCTGCCGTGAGGCTCCGGACAGGACTGTCCACAGAGAACTCTTCACCCTCGGCACGAGAACCGCCGACGTGCCGTCCGTGTTGTTCATCGGGCCGGACGCGGTGCTGGTCGGCGCGGCCGCGGAGCGTCGGGCGGTGACCGATCCGGAACTGGTGGTGCGGGAGTTCAAAAGACGCATCGGCGACGAGGTACCGATCCTGGTCGGCGAAACCCCGCACGAGGCACACGATCTGGCGGCCAGCCTGGTGGAGTGGGTGGTCGACAGGGTTGTCGAACGTGAGGGCGAACCACCGGACGCCATCGCCGTCACCCACCCGGCTTCGTGGGGCCCGCACCGCACAGCCCTCCTGCGGGACGCGTTGCCCGGCGACGTCGTGCTGCTCACCGAGCCTGAGGCCGCTGCCACGCACTACGCGTCGGCCGCGCGCGTCCCCACGGGCGCCACGATCGCCGTGTACGACCTCGGCGGCGGCACTTTCGACGCGGCGGTGGTCCGCAAGACCGACAGCGGTTTCGAACTGCTGGGCAATCCGCACGGTCTCGACCGTGTCGGCGGCGTCGATTTCGACGACGCGATCGTCTCGCACGTGCTCGGCTCCGCGCCGGACTGTGGTGACGGCCTGGCCATGGCCCGGTTGCGCCGGGAATGCACCGAGGCCAAGGAAGCGCTGTCGGCAGACTCCGAGGCGATCATCCCGGTGCTGCTGCCCGGCACAGCCGGCCGGACACGACTGACTCGTGCCCGGTTCGAGTCGCTGATCTCCCCCATCCTCGCGGACACCGTGGACGCGCTGGGCCGGGCGATCACGTCGGCCGGGCTGTCCGGCGAGGAGGTCGACGCGGTCCTGCTGGTCGGCGGATCGTCACGGATCCCGCTGGTGGAGGAGATGATCTCGGCGAGGCTGGGCCGCCCGGTCGCCGTGGACACCGATCCCAAAGGTGTCGTCGCCCTGGGCGCGGCACTGGCCGCCCACCGGTCCGTGGTGTCCGATGCGGACAGTTCGGTCCCGGTGCCACGCAGGCCGGATCACGGCTGCGTCCCGCCGCGGCTGACCAGGCCGCGCAGGCGGCTGCGGCGCACGAAGGTCTTCCTCGGCACGTTCATCATGCTCGTGCTGGCCTTGGCGGTGATCCCGTCGCCGTTCACCGCCGACACCTCACCCCCGGCGAGGAACAACTCGACTCCGGCCCAGGCCGAGCGATCAGGAGCCCAGGCCAACAACCCGGCACAACCGGGAACCACCAGGAAGCGCTCCACACCCGGGCGTCCCAGCGACCGCACTGCCCCTGATCCGACCAGCGACAGCAGCGCCACCACACCGGCAACCAACCAGGCGCCCGCAGCGCCCCCCGCCACTGGGCGCACGGCAGAACAGCGAAGCGCGACCGAATCGGCGACCACGCCGCACGCCACAGCAGCCGCGGACACACCGACAGGGTCGGCTCCTGATGACGACGGTCCCACTGCGGCAGCGGAACCACCGCCGCCACCGCCAGCCGAGCCGACGACCGCCGACGTCCCGCCGCCGACCACCGAGGAGCCGCCACCCGCTCCGGTGGAACCAGCCCCGAGCACGCAGGCGACCGAACCGTCCCCCACCACATCCGGCTAGACCACCGTGCACTCGACCGTCCGCGGAGAGCCGGGTCCGGGCACCGAAGTGACCGGACCCGTGCTGTCATTCCACTAGCTGACCGCGGTGAGGTTTCCGTCGCTGCCGGCCAGGCACCGCGCGCTGCCCGATCCACTCCGGACGAACTGCGTGATGCACCCACCCAGTTGGGCGTGGGCGGCAGCGTTGGGGTGGAACGATTCCTGCGCCAGGTGGATGCCGACCGCATCCAGCCCGCCGAACACCAACGCGTACGGATCCACTGTCACCCGGCGCTGCCACTCCCGTGACGCGTCGCCGCCGCCGCTGCATGCCTCACGGTTCTCGGTGGCACGGGAGAAGTCCAGGAATCGCACGCCGGCACGGCTGGCCACGCCGCGCAGTGCTTCGTTGAACTGCGGCACGGCCTCCGTGCGGCCGTACTTGCCGTCGGCCAGCTTGAAGGGGCATCCCTGCGGGCCGTGCAGCAGCGGGTCCATCTTCTCGGTGAGCGGGGAGGCGTAGGACGTCAGCACCAATGCGTACGAGGAATCCGCATATCCGGCTTGCCGCATCGCTGATCGGACGTCCGCGAGCGCGGTTTCCACGCGCGGTGCCATCGCGACCAGCCGTGCCGGCCATTGCTGGCGCAGCCGCGGTGCGCAGCCCGGACTGAATGGGTTGAACCATTCCTTGATGCACGAGACCACAGTGTCCGCGAACGCCGGTTCGTCATTCGCGCCGACTTGGACGACCACCGTGGTTACCCGGTTCAGCTTGGCTATGTCGATCAGGCGTTTCGCCTGCGATCCCTCGGTGTAGTGGGTGGTGTCCGCCAACGAGACGTTCGCGGAGTCGGCGCCGGAGCACGCCAGGTTGAACGTGCGGTCGGCGAGCTGGGTCCGGTGGATCATCGAGCGGGTCGAGCGGTGGCACCAGTTGCCGTTCTCGCCCCGGGTGCCGGGTTCGTAGTCGCCGGCGCCTTCGCCGGACATCGCGCTGTCCCCCAGGGAGACAACCGCCGTCGGCCGGGTGTCGGCCACGGCCTGTGTGGGCATCACCAACGCGCCCACCAACGCGGACACAAGTCCGATTTTCCACCTGTGTAACGGCATCCGTCCACGGTACGAGCCGAACGCGGCAGCCTCGATCAGCCGAACGGGTCTTGGACGCGCCGGTGATCCACTGCTAGCGTGTCCGTGACAAACTAACCAACTGTGATCGCCTGACGAAAACCCAGATGAACCATTGCGTGACAATCTGAAACCAACCTAAACTCACATCTTCCTTTGGCGAGCGCGGGTGGGTGAATTCCGCCATGAGCGACAGCAGTCAGCTCAGTGGTTTGTTCTTCGGGGGCTGGGGCGATTACCAGACATGGGCCGACCACGATTTCCAGTTGCGTTCGTCGGTGAAGAAACCGGTGGTGACTCGAGACAAGCGGGCATCGGACCAACCGGTGACCCAGCCGTACATGGAGCCGGTCGACCCGGACGACCCGCCATTCGAGGAGCCCGTCGACGACGCCGAGCCGCGCACGCTCGTGCGCCCGTACACCCGCACAGGCGGCCGGACCCGCCCGGTGCACACGCTCGAACTCGAGACGCTGCTGTCGTACTCACCCGGATGGCAGCGGGACCTGACTACGTTGCGTGCCGACCACCGGGCGATCTGCGTGGCCTGTGAGACCCCGCAGTCGACCGCCGAACTCGCGGTCCGGCTCGGACTGCCGCTCGGCGCCGCCCGCGTGCTGATCGCGGACGTGGTCGAACTGGGCCTGATCCACGTGCACGAGCTCGAGCTCGTGGACAACCGGCCCTCCATGGACCTGCTGGAGCGAGTCCACGCGGGGCTTCTCCGCCTTTAGGCTGACCCCGCCGGTCATCGCGCCGCACAGCGCGAGGACCAAGGACAGCGCCACCAGCGGAGCCCGTTTCCCGGCGAGCGACGCCAACGCGGTCGCGATCGCACCCACGGACAACACGAGCGCCGCGACGATCAGCCCGTCGGTCACCTTTCCGTAGATCAGGACGAACGCGATCGTGACGATCGCGAGCACCACGCACAGCAGCGCGGACCACGTTCTCGCGAGGTTGCGCACCGAATTGCCGACGGTTTGAGTCACGATTTCCCCTAATATCACCCGTGATACTGCACGGAGTTGAAAACGTGCATCGCCCACGCGTGTTCCGATTCCGACGGGTCGTCGTGAATGAACACGACCCGCAGGGCCGCCCCCGGCCACGCCACGAAGCAATACACCTCGCTCTGCCGCTTGCCGTCAACCGTGTTCACGAGCCAGAAGCAGTACCGCACCTCGACGCCGGTTTCCTGCCTGCTCGACTGGCCGACCGGCACCTCCGGCGCGCCGTCGAGCAGCGCGTTGAGGAAGTCCTCGGCCGGGCGGTCGCGCCGGTCGCTGAACTGGTCGATGTGGACAGTGCGGCCGTTGCCGGTGAACGTCAGCGTCCCGCTTTCGACGCGAGCGGTCATTCCCGCTGTGCGCTCGACGCTCCAGTTGCCACCGATGGATTCCCGGAAGGTCACCGGCAGCGCGACGCCGAAGAAGCTCAGCACGTAGTCGCGGTTCCACGTCTCGGTCAGCACCCGGTGCAGCAGCGGGTGATCGGAGGCGTCGATGTACGGGATCTCGGCGGCGTTGCGCACCACGGCCGTCAGTGGTGCGTCGAAGATCTCCTCGCCCCACGGCTTGATCACGTTGGCGAAGGTCCCGTGCAGAACGAGATCCTCGTACGCGTCGGCGTCCCACACCGACGCGGCGTGGTCCAGGTCGGCGTCGCTGACCTTCATCCAGGCGCCGAACACCATCGTGACGTCCTCGGTGAGCGCGATCGGCAGCAGGCAGCGGACGAACGCCCCCACCCCGTCGACGCGCAGCAGCCCGGGTTTGACGCCGTGTACCGCGTCCTGCGGCATGTCGATCGCGGCTTCCGGCCGGTAGAGGCGGAAATCGATCTGGCCGCTGGTGGTGACGGCGTGGCCGCAGCAGCCGCATCGCTCCGGCGCCCACGGCCGCCACGGCAGCGCCTCGCGCCACCCGTCCCGCCCGGCCGCCCACTGCGCGATCACCCGTGAGACCAGCTCGTGCGCGGCGAACTCGTTGTCCCGGTTGACGACGGCGGTGAAGTGCGACTCCGGTCCGCCGTCGCGGTACTCGATGTCGTAGTAGTCCAGTTCGTCACTGATGCGCAGCTGGATGTAGTACTGGTCGTTGGGTGCGCCGACCCGGTCGACGATCATGTACTGGTGTCGCAGGTTGAGCTCGCTGATCAGGTCGAACAGCTGCTCGTCGGAGGGGTCGGTCCACGCCTGGTCCAGCCCATCCACCCGTACCAAGATCCGCTGTGCCACGCCCGCAACACTATCGGAGTCACCGCGGGGCGGTGGCCGCTTCCCACGGCCACCGGCCCTGCTGGGCGGCCTCGAGGATCTGGATCGCTGTCAGCGACTCGTCCGAGCACCCGTGGAAGGTCAGCCACGGCGGCTCCGGTTCCGAGTACGTGCAGGAGTTGGCGTAGTCGGTTGTCCACCATCTGTAACAGGCGACCGTCTCCGGCAGGTCGATGGCCTGCGGGGCCGGGGCGTGATCGGTGACATGGATCAGGCGATCGTGGCCGGCGAACCGGGCCCGCAGGATCTCGTCGAGCCTGGCGCGCGGTTGCCAGCAGTCGGTCGTCTCCCAGCGCGTCACCCCGTGCAGCGGCGACTCGCCGGGAATCACCTCGAACGGCTTGCCGTCACGGGCGTACACGTCGGCGTGGAGCACAGGTGAGCAAGCGTCAGCCCGTACGCCACATCCTCGTAGTCGTACTGGTCGATCACGATGAGCGTGCGACCCGGGATCCGGGGCAACGCCGCCGTGCTGTGCCCGGCGCCGTCCGCCAACGGCCAGCGCCGGTGTCCCACCGCTCGTTGCGCGGCGATGAACCGCATGGGCCGCACGCCGGACGCCTGCACCTCCTCCCGATCGGAGATCCGCTCGGCCACCGCCATCGCCGTCCGGAATGGAATCCCGGCCCAGTCGAACCGCCGGAGGTTCGCGAGCAGCTGCGGCAAGGACATGTCGGCTGTGCGCCGATCCCACTCCGCCGGGCCGAGGTCCTGTAATCGTCGTCTGCCCGGCATGACCCAGCGCGGCTGCGTGGAGACCGTGCGCGCCTTCGGGTGAGTCAGGGCGATCACGTCCCGCAGGCGCAGAGGCAGCGGCGGCTGCAGGCGCTTGGTGTCCCTGCGTGCTGCCAGGAAGGCGGGCACGGTCGCGTCGAAATCCGCCACCGGCGGTCCGGCCGCCATTCGTTCGACCGCGTCCGCGATGCCGCGTTTCACCGGTTTCGGGACTCGTGGTCCGTACATGCCGATCCAGTACCCCAGTAAGCGCCCGGGGTCGTCGGCGTTGCGCAGCACCGAGCCGACGACCTGCCGGGACATCCCGTTCTGACCGCCGGCGGTGCGTTCCGCCACGAAGTGCGCGGCGCCCACCAGCGCCGGGTAGCGCATCGAGGTGCTGCCCCGCAGCCAGCCGAGGAACGCGGCCGTCCAGTCGGGATCCTGTCGCGTGGCCGCCCGGACCAGCGTGCGGAACCGGTCGCGAACCGGCTCCGACCACAGGAAGTACGCGTCCCGGTACCCGATCATGCTCATCGTCGCCGCGACGAGCTCCAGCATGTCCCCTCCCCCGTGGTGCTTTCGGGCCTGCGGGCAGCGGATCCGAGGTTGGCGGGCACGGGCCGGATCTGTGGCCAGCCGTGAGCATCCGTTGCGGTGCCCGACCTCTGCCGTAGTTCAACCGCACCCCGTGCACCGGACCTGCTGCCCGCAGGCGAGCCAAAAGCTAGCAGAGGGGTCCGACAGAACCGCTCGGATCAGCGCAGAGCCGCGACGACACGCTCGGCGGTGGTCACGCTCGACTGCGGGTTCTGGCCGGTGATCAGCGTGCCGTCGACCACGACCGTGTCCGACCACGGCGCACCGACCTCGACGACCGCGCCGAGTTCGCGAAGCCGGGTCTCGACGAAGTACGGCGTGTTCTCCCCGGTCCCGCCGCCCAGCTCCTCGGCGTTGCTGAACACCGTCAGCCGCTTGCCGGAGAACGCGAAGTCACCGTCCTGCGCTGTGCTCAGCAACGCCGCCAAACCGTGGCACAGCGCGGCGACGACCACACCCCGCTCGTTGGCCGCACGCAGCAAGCGGGACATGTCCGCGTCCACGGCCAGGTCGGCCATCGGGCCGTGGCCGCCGGGGATGTGGATGGCGTCGTAGTCGTCGATCGAGACATCGGCGAGGGCCAGTGGCGTGGCCAGTTGGTCGGCGATGCCGTCGAGGTAGCCGGTGAACGGCGCGGTCATGCTGTTCCGGTCGGGCGGTGGCTGCACGCCGCCCGGGGTGGCGATGCCGACGTCGATTCCCGCCGTGGTGAGCACCTGGTGCGAGGCGGCGACCTCTTCGGCCCAGAACCCGGTGGGATGTGTGGTGCCGTCGGCCATCACGAGTGCGCCCGCGCCCGTCAGCACCATCAGAACCCTGGCCATCAGTGTGTTTCCCTTCGTTGTCAGGTGATCACGACAACGGCCATTCCATCAGGAATCATCCAGTAAGCTCGACTGTGCCATAAATTTTCTTATGAGTGAGGTGTTGCGTGCCGAACCTCGACCTGCTTGTCACGTTCTTGGCGATCCACCGCACCGGGTCGCTCACCGCCGCCGCGGCCCGGCGCGGGCTGACCCAGCCCGCGGTCAGCGGCCAGCTGGCGAAGCTGGAACAGGAACTGGGCAGGCAGTTGTTCGCCCGCGCGGGCCGTGGCGTGGTGCCCACCGCCTA
Organism: Kibdelosporangium phytohabitans; assembly: GCF_001302585.1. GTDB lineage: Bacteria > Actinomycetota > Actinomycetes > Mycobacteriales > Pseudonocardiaceae > Kibdelosporangium > Kibdelosporangium phytohabitans. Next base: position 6,258,962 of record NZ_CP012752.1, read on the forward strand.
CGCCGACGATCTGGCCGCCCGGGTCGGCCCGCACCTCGACCAGCTCACGGCCGAACTCGGCCCGGACGCCACGGCCGCGGGCACGGTCCGGCTCGCGGGCCCAGCCGAGCTGATGACCGCGCGCATCCTGCCCACCCTGGCCCCGCTGACCGCGCGCGGACTGCGGCTGCGGGTGACGCTCGGCGTCGCCCAGGATCTGCTGAAAGCCCTGGTCGACGACCAGGTGGACATCGTGGTGTCGGCGATCCGCCCCAAGCGCGGGACCGTCGCCGCCACCACGTTCGTCGACGAGGAGTTCGTCCTGGTCGGACCGCCCGCGCTGGCGCGCACGGTGAACGCGCGGCAACTGGCGGAGGAACCGGTGAAGGCGTTGGCGCACTTGCCGTTGGTCGCCTACGACGACGACCTGCCGATCATCCGCCGCTACTGGCGCAGCGAGTTCGGCCGCAGGCCGCCGAACGCCACGTCCGTGACGGTGGCGGACCTGCGGGCCGTGCTCGCGGCGGTGGTCGCCGGTGCGGGTGTGTCGGTGTTGCCGCGCTACATCGCCGAACCGGCGCTCACCGCCGGGTCCGTGGAGGTCCTGCACCAGGCCCAGGTTCAGCCGTTGAACACGCTGTTCCTGGCCACGCGCGCGGACGGCCTGACCGACCGGGCGACCGCGCTCGTGCACGATCACCTCAAGGCACGCGCGGGAGCGTGGGCGCCCTCTAGAAACCCAGCTGGTCCAGCAGGAACGTGAGGACCTCGGCACGGGTCTCCGTGGCGATCACCGGGTCGAGGCTGCCGTGCCCGGCGTCCTTCCAGATCCGCAGGAGAACCGGGTGGCCGCTGGTCGACGCGTGCCGCAGAGCGGCGGTGAACTTCCGGCCCCGCACGGGCGGGCAGCCGATGTCGTGCTCCCCGAGCACCTGCAGCACAGCCGGATACGCCACGTCCGGCCGAACGTTGTGGTACGGCGAGTACGCGGCGAGAACCCTGGCGTCGGCGGGATCGTCGGGATTGCCGTAGTCCTTGGCGTACACCGCCCGAATGGCCTCCGCACCCTCCACACCGGACAGCGGCTCGAGCACGTCGAGCACGGGAACCTGCGCGACAACAGCACGCCACAGGTCCGGCTGCTGGGTCACGGCGACGCCGGCGACCAGGCCGCCGTTGGAGGCACCGTGGAACGCCAGTGTGCTCGCGATACCCCGCGCGATCAGGTCCTCGCCGACCGCACGCAGGTCGTCGAAAGCGTTCTGCTTGTGCTCCCTGCGACCAGCTTCGTACCAGTCGCGGCCGTATTCGCCGCCACCGCGCAGGTTGGCGCGGACATAGATCCCGCCTGCCCGCACGAACGGCGTGTTGTCGCCGAGGAACACCGGCAGCCACGGGATGTTGAAGCCGCCGTAGGCGTTGACCAGCGCCGGTTTCCCGCGGTTGCCGTCCGGTCCGGCGAGGACGAAGTACGGGATGCGCGCGCCGTCCTTCGAGGTGGCGAAGAACTGCTCGACCGTGATGCCGTCCAGTTCGCGACCGGCCTGGCGGACCTCGAGGCTCAGATCGGCCACGTCGAGCTGGTACAGCGTGTCCGAGGTGGTGAATGTGTTGGCGTAGAAGGTGAAGCGGTCCGCGCGCGGCCGGACGCGGTCGAGCACGAGCCCGTAGGACGCGCTGGCGGGCGGCAGCGGGGCCGTGCCGATCAGTGTGCCGTCGGGTTCGTGGACGCTGATGTCCAGCGAGACGTCTTTGAGTGCCGTGACGATCAGCCGCCCGTCCACGATGTCCAGCGACCGGAGCACGCGGTCGCCCGCGGCGATGATCTCGGTCCAGGTTTGCCGGTCGGTCGACGTGGCGACCGGGATCGCCACGACCCGGCCACGTGGCGTGTCCGTGACGATGGCCAGGTAGGTGTCGTCGTCCAGCCAGACGCCGTGCAGTTCCTCGGTGAAGTCGCCCGGCGCGAACCGCCGCCACTGGCCGGTGGTCAGGTCGCCGATCACCGAGGCGACATATTCGTGCGGCACGGTCACCCCGAGCACGAACCGGCCGGACGGCGACACCTGCGGCGTGAGACCGAGAGCGGTCGGTGAGACGTCCCCGGACTCGAACACCGCATCGGGATGCCGTACGGCGTCGTCGGTCACGGCGGCGAACCGCAAGGCGTGCCGCCCGTCCGGCGCACGGCCGTGCAGGAAGAACCCGGTGCCGTCCGGAAGCCATTCGGCGCGCAGCATGTTGCCCTGCATCGTGAGCTCGGCGATGTTCCACAGGTGCCCGGTTTCCACCTCCACGACGCCGTAGTGACCGAACGGCTCGCCACCCGCGGCGTGGCTGAACGCCACACGCCGTCCGTCGGGTGACGGAATCGCGTAGAGCAGCGTCGTCGGCCGCCCGTCGCCCCGGCGTGCGGTCAGTTCGGCGGCGTCGATGAGGACACGGTCATCGACGAGCAGTGCCTGTGCCGTCCCCTCCTCGTTGCGCCCGATCCGGAACTCCTTGCCGGCGATGGCCAGTGGCGCGCCCAGTGCCCCGTCCACGCCGGATGGCAGGTCCCGCACGGCTTCCAGGATCGGGCCGAAGTGCGGGGACGACCTGATCGCGGTGACGGCCTGGTCGACTTGGCTGTCCTGCCAGCGCCGCACTTCCTCGGTGTCCGCGTTGAGCCAGTCGTAGGGATCGGTGAAGGTCACTGCCCCGATCGTCTTGCTGACCGGCCGCCGCGGCGTCTCGATGCTTCTCACTCTGTCCCCCACTTGAGATGTTAACGTCATCCGGATGATGTCATCATCTTGGATTTGGGCATGCCTGAGTGTCAAGCCAGTCCGGATCCCGGCGACCTCAGAGGCTGGCGGGCGCGCTCCCGAATCCCCGCAGCAGCGTGTCCACGATCAAGGTGGTCAGGGCATCGACGTCCGCGTCAGCGGTTCCGCCCTGGGTCACCTCGTGGATGAGCGCGTAGTAGCAGCGCCGCGCCCACTCGACGTCGACGTCGGCCCGCAGCAGCCCGGTTGCCCGCGCCCGCCGGAAGAGCCGGTCGCACTTCTCCACCACCTCGGCGTGCACCTGAGCGATGTCCGGCTCCGCGGAGGCGCCGGCACGGGTCATGGCGAAGCCCCAGCCGATCTTGACGCGCAGCACATCGGCGGTGACGCGGTAGAGGACAACCAGGGGTGGGGCGGTGTCGGACAGCGCGCCGTCGACAGCGGCGGCGAACTGCTCCGTCGCCCATCGAGTCAACGCGTCGACAAGGGCCTCACGTGTGGCGAAGCGCCGGTGAACGGTGGTACGAGCAACGCGCGCGGCCTCCGCGATCTGTTCCATCGTGGCCGTGGGATCGCCCGAGAGCACGCGTTCCGCTGCTTCCAGGATCGTGCGCACGGTCCGTTCGGCGTCGGCGCGCAGCGGCTTGCCGCCGGCTCGAAGGGGGTGCGTAGTCACTCGAAAACACTACATCACGGTATCTCAACTGACCCGACTTGCAACATTGGTGTTGCAAGTTATAGCGTTGTCGCATCGTCAAAGACGCAACAAGGAGGTGTGGGATGGATCTGCAGTTGAGTGGACGTACCGCCGTGGTGACCGGAGCCAGCCGGGGAATCGGCCTCGCCACCGTCGCGGCACTGCGAGGTGAGGGCATGCGCGTGGTCGCGGCCGCACGCACAGTGCCACCGGAACTCAAGGACCTCGGGGCGATCGTGATCCCGATGGACCTGACCTCGGCCGACGGACCGGCCCGGCTGATCGAGGCAGCACAGGCGGAACTCGGCGAGCTGGACGTGCTCGTCAACAACGTGGGCGGCGGCGACGGCGAAGCGACGGGCGGATTCCTGTCCTTCGACGACGGGCAATGGGACGAGATCTACGGCCTGAACCTCTTCGCAGCGGTCCGCACAACCCGGGCCGCGTTGCCCAGCCTGCTGCGGCGCGGCGGCGCCATCGTCAACGTCTCCTCGAACGGTGCACGGATCCCGCACGCCGGGCCGGTTCCGTACACGACAGCGAAGGCAGCACTGACCGCGTTCGGAAAGGCCCTCGCGGAGGAGTTCGGCCCCCAGGGCGTGCGCGTCAACACGGTGTCCCCCGGCCCGGTGCGCACGGCGATGTGGGAATCACCCGACGGCTACGGCGCCCAGCTCGCCACGTCACTCGGGCTCACACGTGAGCAACTCGTGGCCGGGCTGCCCGCGACGATGGGCATGACCACGGGACGCCTCGTCGAGCCCGCGGAAGTCGCCGCACTGATCGCGTACCTCGCCTCACCACTCGCGGCAAGCACCACGGGAACCGACCACCTCATCGACGGCGGCGCGACCAAAACAGCCTGACCGGCCAGTCCGAAAATGGTTGCGCAGCACGGATACCGTGCTGCCGTGCCGGAGTGCTTCACCACGACGGCAAGCCCTTGGCTACGCGGTTTTCTCGCGCAGAACAGCCCTCGCCCGGCTACACCGGGTCGGTTGCTCGCACGATCCTCAGGTGGATCTCGTGCTCATCAGGGCACTGGTGGCCGTCGACCGGACACAGGTTCTCCTCGCTGGTGGAACAGCAGGGAGCATGGCCTCGGTCTCGTCGGCACACATCGTGCACGGCCGCTGGAAAGCCAGGTTGATCTCAAGCGGGCAGGTTCCCCGCAGAACGCTGTCGCCCACGACGAATCACGGCAGCACACCAGGTGCACGATGTCGTCGGGTTCGGAGATGAGCTGGTAGCCGCCGTCGGCCTCGGCCCGATCGACAGGCGCGGCGCCCGGGATAGCTGGCTGCGCGGTCATACGGCACAAGCACAGTCACCTCGCCACGCACCCGCTTGAACGCGGCACTGCGAGCGGAATTACTGCCATACCGCCTTTCCTCGCCACCGACCCCACGGCCGCCTCCGGTTCACGAAGCAAATCGCCTCACCACCCACGGTGGGCACACGCCGGCCGGAAGGCGTGTGCGTCGTGAAAGAGCAATGAAATGGGCAGGTGGAAGAATCCGGCCACTGTCGCGGCTGAGAGGGAATGCGCGTGAGTCAGGTGGAGGATCCTGTTCCATCGGTGCAAGCGGTCGAGCCGGATGCCGTCGTGGCCGGACCGAAGCGCAGGTGGGGCATGCTGCTGTCCGGTTTCGTGGCCGGCGTGGTCGTCGGCACCGGAGCCGTCGGGCTGACCTGGGCGTCCACGGGCAGCGGCGGCGACCCGGCTGCCGGTGTGGACGGGGACGCGGCGACGGCGTGCAGTCTCGTTCGCAGGACTGGGAGTATGTCGGCGGGATCGCAGCTGGACTTCGACCAGTTCGGCCGGTGGAGTTCGGCGAGCGCGTTGATGCAGAGCGCCAGTCACGACAACGTCCGGTACAAGCCGCTGGCGAATGCGCTCGCCAGGACCGTCGAGATCGTGGCGGCGACGTACAAGGCCGAGGGCGCGGAGTTCGAGGAGCACGTTCGGCAGGCGCGTGCTCTCTGCGCCGGTCTCTGAGCGGCGGCTACCGCGGGGCTGGCTGTCACGACCCGACCGGGTCAGCGTTGATCCGCCAGGTGTGCCCGGGGAGACACGCCACGCACCCGCTTGAACGCGGCGCTGAGAGCGAAACTGCTGCCATACCCGACTTTCCTCGCCACCGAACCCACGGTCGCCTCCGGTTCACGGAGCAAGTCGGCCGCCAGAGCCAGGCGCCAGTCGGTCAGGAACGCCATCGGCGACTCCCCCACCAGCTCGGTGAACCGCCGAGCGAGCGTCGCCCGCGAAACACCGGTCGAGTCGGCCAGCGACGCCACGGTCCACGGGTGCGCGGGGTCGTTGTAGATCATCCGGAGTGCCGCCCCCACAACGGGATCGCCATGCGCCCGGTACCACGGCGGTGTCTCGGCGTCCTGCTGGGCGAACCACGCTCGCAGGACCGTGATGAGGACCAAGTCGAGCAGGCGGTCCAGGACGACCGCCTGCGCCGGTTCGTCCTTGACGATCTCGTCGGCCAGCACCGGGATGATCGGCGACTCCCACCGGCCCGACGGCACGATCAGCATGGGTGGCAAGGCATCCAGCAGCCGTCGGCTCACCTCGCCGGACATGTGGTACGTGCCGATCAGCATCATCGTGTCGCCGTCGACGTTGTCGCCCCACGTGCGGACGCCGAGGCCCAGCTTCTCCTCCAGCGGTTCGCCGTGCAGCGTCGTGCAGCGGTCGCCGGGGTGGATCACGACTTGCGGTGGTGTTCCCGGGTCGTCGGCGACGATGTACGGCGTGGTGCCGCGGGCGATGACGACGTCGCCGGTGTTGACTTTGACCGGTGAGTCGTCGCCCGCGATGACCCAGCCGCTGCCGCGCACCATCGTGACCAGGGCGAGCGGGGCTTCGTCACGGACGTGGATGCTCCACGGCGGGTCGAGGACGACCTTCATCAGGAACGCGCCACGGGCGCGCGGGCCGTCGAGGAGGTTGGCGAGTGCGTCCACTCCCCCACCTTAGACGCACGCTTATGGAAACGAGTTTTTCAACCATGGCCCGTCTCATCCCGCTGGCATTTACTGGTGCCATGACAGAGCAGCCAATCCTGATCCTCGGCGGAACCGGCAAGACGGGCAGCCGGGTCGCGGCCCGCCTCACCGCCCGCGAAGTGCCGGTGCGCATCGGTTCGCGTTCCGCCGGGATACCGTTCAGCTGGGAGGACGAGAAGACCTGGGCGCCCGCGCTTCGTGGCACCTCGGCCGCCTACATCGCGTACTACCCCGACCTCGGCGCGCCCGGCGCGGCGGCCGCCATCGGTTCGTTCTCCCAGCTCGCCGTCTCGCTGGGTGTCACGCGCCTGGTGCTGTTGTCCGGCCGCGGCGAGGAGGAGGCCCAGCGCAGCGAGCAGGAGCTGCGCAAGTCCGGTGCGGACTGGACGATCCTGCGGGCGAGCTGGTTCGCCCAGAACTTCAGCGAAAGCTTCCTGCTCGAGCCGGTCCTGGGCGGGTCGGTGATGCTGCCAGCGGGGGACGTGGTCGAACCGTTCGTCGACGTGGAGGACATCGCCGATGTCGCCGTGGCGGCGCTGACCGAGCCCGGTCACGTCGGCAAGCTGTACGAGCTGACCGGGCCGGAGGCGTTGTCGTTCTCCGGCGCGATCGCCGAGATCGCGGTCGCGACGGGCCGCGACATCCGGTATATGCGGATCACGATCGAGCAGTTCGCGGCGGCGCTGGCCGACGAGGTCGGGCCGGACTACGTCGAGTTCCTGACCTACCTGTTCACCGAGGTGCTCGACGGTCGCAACGCCCAGCCGACCGATGGTGTACGGCAGGCGCTCGGCCGTGAGCCGCGCTCGTTCCGCGAGTACGCCAGGACGACAGCGGCGACTGGGGTCTGGGCGCCGGGTCAAGCCGCACAGTGACAGTGCACCGGTACCGGCTGTGACCACGCCCCATCAGCGATCTCACGTTCACTCCTCGTTCACTTTCGCGCCATCTAATACCGGCAGGGGTGAACGACGAGAGGACCGAGGACATGACAGTGCAGCAGGGCACCCACCTCGACCAGATCGAAGACCGCCTGATCACCCGCTACCAGAACGAAATCCCGGCGGCGCGGGTCCGCGAGTGCATGCGGTCCGAAGCCGACCGCTTCGCCGCCGCGCCGGTTCGGACGTTCGTGCCGATCCTCGTGGAACGGGCGGTCCGGGCACGTCTCGACCCCCCGGCCTGACACCACCACGTCAACCCCGTCGGACCACGGTCCGGCGGGGTTGACCGCGAGGCTCCAGTTCGCGGTGCGCGTGTTCGATCCCGGCGAGATCGGCAGATCACCCGATGGGCGCCGAGCGCGCAGCCGCGAGTGGACCGAAGTCCGGCGACGGCGTGCGGATGCCGTTGAACAGCGACAGATTCCTTTCCCCTGCCGCTACTCGGTCACACCCTGCCGAGCGCCCCGGGCGGTCAGCACGAACGACGGCGCTGCCCAGTAGTCGATGAGGACTTCCGCCCGCACGTCGTGGTATCCGCACGCGCTGAACTGCTCCACCCACGCCGGCATCGGCTGCTCGTAGGTGTTGCGTTTCGCGCCTGGTTCGAGCTGACCGGTCAGCACCGGCATCAGGAACCCCTGGGCGACCAGGTCACGGTCGGTGTCGTATTCGGCCAGGCCGCGCTCGAAGGTGTCGGCGAGTGTCCGCCGCCGGTCCGCCGGGCTTTCCTCGGCCACGTCGAACTCGATCGCCACGAACCGCCCGACGTGCGGGCGCAGCGCGGACAGGAAGGCCGAGCGGTCCTCGTGCGACATGGTGTGCAACGCGAATGTGGACTCGCCCAGGTCGAAGTGAGCGTCGCCGATGCCGGCCACGAAGGCGTCCCCGGTCATCGGCGCCAGTGTCACCCGCTGGTCGCCCAGCCGTCCGGCGGCGGTGTCCAGCAGGGCTTGTGACGGCTCGACCAGGGTGACGGCCGGGACCGGGGTCTCGGCGAGCGCCGGTACGAGCGCACGGCCGTTGCCGCAGCCGATGTCCACGAGGGACTTCACGCCGTGCACCCGGTACTGGTTGGCCAGCGCGGCGCTGACCGCCTCGTAGAGCGGGATGTTGCCACCGCCGTCGATGAACGCCTCGAAGGCCGCCGGCTGGTCGTAGACGGACTTCGAGGCGTCCCCGTCGAGGTACTTGGTCAGCGCCTCGCGGAACAGCGGGTGCTCCGGCGCCGGCGCGGTCAGCTCTTGCCTTGCCTGCTCGGGGTTTCCGGCGGCCAGCGCCGCCAGGGCGTCGTAGACAGTCACCCGGTCAACCTAGCGGGTGGGTGATCGGCTACGCCTGCTCAGCGGCGATCGACGCGCGGACCTCGTCCATGTCGAGCTCCTGGACCTTGCCGATGAGCTCCTTGAGCCCCTGCGTGGGAAGCGCGCCCGGCTGCGCGTAGACCACGACACCGTCCCGCACGGCCATCAGCGTGGGAATCGAGGAGATCCCGAACGCCTGCGCGAGCCCGGTCTGTGCCTCGGTGTCGACGGTGCCGAAGGTGATGTCGCCGTGTTCCTCCGACGCGCTCTCGTAAACCGGCGCGAACATGCGGCACGGGCCGCACCAGGACGCCCAGAAGTCGACGAGCACCGTGCCAGGGGCGCTCACGACGTCGTTGAAGTTGTCCTCTGTCAGTTCCACGGTCGCCACCGGGATCTCCTTCTGCTCGGGGACCTGACAGGTTCAACCCATCGACCGGCCGGGATGTTCCACGCCCGTCACTGCGCTTTACGCAACCACTGCACGGAACCGGCGAAAGTCGCCTGGTAGACGGCGTTGGCCAGGCGCTGGCCCCACTGCGAGCGCGGGCCGCCGTACGGCTCGTCGCCGTCCTGCGGGCAGCAGACGACGATCGCGTCGCTCGGCGTGCCGGTCCCGGCGATCCCGGCGTCGATCATGGCCTGCGTCTTGGCCTCGGTGGCGGTGACGACGGTGTTGACCAGGGCGGCGTCGCTGAGACCGACCGGCACCCAGCAGACGGTGTTGATGGTGCCGGGCGCCCACTCGGCGCTGTGGTCGGGCGCGGCGGCGTACACGGGGTGCGTCAGTCCGACGGTGGTCACGCATTCAGCGTCGCCGTCGGTGCCGGTGGTGAAGTCCTTGAGCCGGGCGGCGGTGAGCAGGCCGGTTCCGGGACCGGCGAGGTGCCAGTCGGCGGCCAGCCCGGTGAGGTGCTCGACGGGATCGCGGTGGTACTCGTACTCGACCCGCACGTTGACCACCCACCGGCACGGGTTGATCCCGCCGCCGACCACACCGGTGGAGATCGCCCGTGTGCCTTCCGGCATGGACCACATGAGCATGGGCCGTCCGTCCCGCTGGTCGGCAACGGTCGGCTGGAGGATGGAGAACACGTGCTGTCCCTGGGTCGCTTGGTCTACCGCGGGCGGTGGTGGATTGTCTCCAGCCGGGCCAGGTCGTCGCTCGTGAGCCGCAGCGCGGCGGCGGCGATGTTGTCGGCGAGGTGGTCGACGTTGCCTGTGCCCGGGATGACCAGCACGTGTTCTCCGCGCTGCAGCGCCCATGCCAGGCGGATCTGGGCGGGGCTGGCGTCGTGCGCGCGGGCGATGTCGAGGATCTCGTCGTGCTCGGCGTCGCCGGCTCCGGCCTCACGCCCGGCTCCGGCGATGGCGAAGTACGGAACGAACGCCACGCCCTGCTCACCGCACGCGCGTAGGTGCTGGTCCTGTTCAGGGCGGTGGCCCAGGCCGTAGGAGTTCTGCACGCACACCACCGGCGCGATCACCTGGGCCTGGGCCAGGTGCGCCAGGCCGGCGTTGGACAGGCCGAGGTGGCGGATCAGCCCGGCGTCCCGCAGGTCGGCGAGCGCACCGAAGTGCTCGGCGACCGAGCCGGCACCGGACAGCCGGAGGTTCACCAGGTCCAGGCTTTCCCGGCCGAGCTGGCGCAGGTTCTCCTCGACCTGGCCGCGCAGCTGGTCCGGTGTGGACCGCGGCAGCCAGCCACCGGACGCGTCCCGCCGCGGCCCGACCTTGGTCGCGATCAGCAGGTCGTCCGGGTACGGCGACAGCGCGGTGTTGATCAGCTCGTTGGCCGATCGCAGTGCGGAGAAGTAGAACCCGGCGGTGTCGATGTGGTTGACGCCCGACTCGACCGCGCGCCGCAACACCTTGATCGCCTGGTCACGGTCGCCCGGGATGGCGTCGGGCGCGAACGCGGTACCCCGCTGGGGCAGGCGCATGGCGCCGAAGCCGACCCGGTTGACCGTCAGGTCCCCGAGAGTCCAGGTTCCCGCGGCCGCGGCGCCGGTCGTGTCAGAAGCCATGGGCCCGAGTCTGCCACCTGGTGATCACGGACCCGGGCGGTGGACCGGGACGTCAGCTGGCCACCAGTGGCCCGAACACCAGGGTTCCCGGCGCGTCGGCGTTGTCGCCCGCCCAGAACTCGAACCACAGCGTCGCGAACTCGGCGCGCGAGAGCCGCCCGTCCCCGTCGGTGTCGAGTGCCGGGAAGATCGGGTCGGTGTCGGTCGTGGTGCCGTTCCACGCTTCGATCATCTGGCGGTACTCGGCCGCCGAGACGTATCCGTCCCCGTCCGCGTCGATGGCTTTGAACATCGCGTCGGCGGTGGCGACCACCGTGTCCGGCATCTCCGGCAGCCGGTCGACCACGAGCAGGACCTCGTCCAGGGTGACCTTGTTGTCCCTGTCCTGATCGGACGCTGCCAGCAGGGTGGCCCACCAGCCCAGCATGATGGAGGTCAGGCGTTGCTCGTCCGCGCCGCGCAGCGCCGTCCACCGGTCGGCCAGCGCCCGGAAGTCCCGCTCCTCAAGGAAACCGTCGCTGTCGACGTCCATGGCGCCGAACACACCGGCTACTTTGCGTCGTTGTAAGTCGCTCGCCATGCCGTCGACAGTAGGCTGAACGGCCGAGCACGCGCGTCGGCCATTCAGGCGACCCGCTTCTACCGGAACAGTGCGAGGACCAGCACTCCGGACACGACACCGATCGCGATTCCGGCGACGCCCAGTGTGGCTCGGTGCTCGCGCAGCACCGGGATGCCGCGGTCCAGGGCTAGCCGCCCGGGGCCGGTGAGCGCGACGGCGGCGGTGGCGACGACGAGCAGCAGTTCGTACTCGATGCCGCCCTTGGCCGCGAAGAACCCGGATCCCCACATGACCGCGACGGCGTTGATCATGGTGCCGATGATCGCGGCGCAGGCCAGCGGCGTGAACAGGCCAACGGTCAAGGCGAGGCCGCCGACGATGTGGCTCAGTCCGGACAGGACGGCCATCAGCGTCGAGGCGGAGTAGCCGCTGGCGGCGAAGAACGCGGCGGTGCCGTCGATGCCGCCGCCACCGAACCAGCCGAGCAGTTGCTGGGCTCCGTGCGCCGCCATGATCAGGCCCAGTGCGGCCCGCAGCACCAGCAATCCGCTGTCAGTCCCGCGCTTGACGTCCACTTCGGCCACGACAGCCATGAAAGGTCCCTCCACAGGTTGGTTCAAATTCGAACGAAGCGTATCCCGGTTTGTTCACATTTCAACGACCGCGGCGCGGGTCGACAGGGAACCGACAGGCCGGCCGGTCACGAATAGGCTTGTCCCCATGACGGACGACAGATGGTTGACCGAGTCGGAACTGGCCGCGTGGAAGGACTTCCTCACGGTCACCGCGACCATCCACCGGCGGATCGAGCAGCAGCTGAAAGACGAAGCGGGCCTGACCCACCCGCAGTACGAGGTGCTCACCCGACTGTCGGACACACCCGAAGGCTCACTGCGGATGACCGAGCTGGCACAGGCGGCCGTGACGTCCAAGAGCGGCCTGACCTACCAGGTCACCCAGCTGGAGAAGGCCGGTCTCGTCGGCCGCCGCACGTCCACACACGACGAACGCGGCGTGGTGGCCTACCTGACCGACAAGGGCTGGGCCAAGATCCGCGACACCGCACCCGGTCACGCGGCGCTGGTCCGCGCGCTGTTCCGCGACGGCTTGTCGGAGCGGGAGTTCACCGGCATGGCCACGGCGATCGCGGCGCTGCACGACCACCTGCGCTGACCTCTGGCGATTATCCGTTGGAACGTGTCCTTTTCGCCAATGGTGACCAGGCCGCGCCCTGCATAGCGTTCCGGCAAGATCCGTGTTCGATCTCGCCGGAAACCGAGGACACCGTTGACGACTGCGATTGTCTTTGCCCTGGTCCCTTTCGCCTACATCGTGGCGATGTCGCTCGTGCGCGAGCCGCAACGCCGCCGCCTCAACGCCGTCGCCGTGGCCGGTGCCGGCGCGGCCTACCTGAGCAGCGGCGGCATGGGCGGCTGGGAGATCCCGTTCACCGTCGTCGTGACGTACTGCGCGTTCCGCGGCCTGGAATCGTGGACCTTCATCGGGATCGCCTGGTTGCTGCACACCGGGTGGGACATCGTGCACCACGTCAAGGGATACCCGATCATCCCGTTCGTCGAGCACTCGTCGCTCGGGTGCGCCGTCTGCGATCCCGTGCTGGCCATCTGGTGCTTCATGGGCGGCCGGTCGATCCTGCCCACGAAACGCGAGCCAACGCCGACGTCCAACGAGCGGGACTAGGCCCCAGCCCTGTGGGTGGCCACCCGATCCGCGGCCACCCACAGGAGCTCTCTACACGGCGACGAAGCTGAGCCGTGTCGCGTTGGCCGTGGCGTCGTCCGGCTGCTGCTGCGCCGAGCGCTCAGCGTCCACCCGGGACAGATAACTGTCCACTTCGTGCTGCCGTTTGGCGTCGTCCCACCCGAGAACCGGGGCGACGAGAGCGGCCACCTCGGCAGCGGCGGCCACACCGCGGTCCGGCTGCTCGATGGAGATCCGCGTACGCCGGGTGAGCACGTCCTCCAGGTGCAGGGCACCTTCGTGCGAGGCCGCGTACACGGCCTCCACCTTCAGGTAGTCCTGCGCACCGGTGATCGGCTCGGCCAGGACAGGGCGTTCGCGGACCAGCGCGAGCAGGTCGTGGATGGCGGTGCCGTACCGCTGCAGCAAGTGCTCAATCCGGGCGACCGGGAGTCCCGTGTGGACAGCCACGTCGGTGCGGTCACGCCACAGTTCGTGGTAGCCGTCCCCGCCCAGGATCGGCTGCCGGTCGGTCGCGGACGGCCGCACGGGCCGAGACAGGTTCTCCGCCGCCATGTCCACCGCGTCCTCGGCCATCACCCGGTAGGTCGTGTACTTGCCGCCCGCGATGACCACCAGCCCCGGCGCCGGGTTGGCGACCGCGTGCTCACGGGACAGCTTGGTGGTCTCCGCCGCCTTCGCCGCGAGCAGTGGCCGCAGTCCCGCGTACACGCCTTCGATGTCGTCACGGGTGATCGGCGTGCGCAGCACGGCGTTGACGTGGTCGAGCACGTAGTCCACATCGGCCTTGCTGGCAGCCGGGTGGTTGCGGTCGAGTTCCCACGGGGTGTCGGTGGTGCCCACGATCCAGTGGCGGCCCCACGGGATGACGAACAGCACGCTCTTCTCGGTGCGCAGGATCAGCCCGGTGTCCAGGTCGATCTTCTCCTTGGGCACCACCAGGTGGATGCCCTTGGACGCGCGGACCGTGAACGGCGCCGGGATCCCGGCCGCCTTGGCGATGTCGTCGCTCCACACCCCGGTCGCGGCGATCACGACGCGGGCCCGGACGTCGAACTCGGCGCCGCTCTCCCGGTCACGCACGCGTGCGCCGGTGATCCGGTCGCCCGACCGCAGCAACTCGGTCATCCGTGCCCGAGTCAGCACCGCGGCACCCTGTTCGGCCGCGGTGCGCGCGATCATCATGGTGTGCCGGGCGTCGTCGACCTGGGCGTCGTAGTACTGGATCGCGCCGATCAACGCGTCGGGGGCGAGCCCCGGGGCGACTTCGAACGCACGGCGGCGGCTGAGGTGCCGGTGCCGGGGCAGCGCACGCGCGCCGCCGAGCGTGTCGTAGAGCATCACGCCCGCGCCGATGTAGCCGCGCTCCCACACCCGGTGCGTCAGCGGCACCAGGAACTTCACCGGGCGCACCAGGTGCGGGGCCAGTGTCGTGAGCAGCAGCCCACGTTCCTTCAGCGCCTCCCGCACCAGCTTGAAGTCCAGCTGTTCCAGGTAGCGCAGGCCACCGTGGATCAGCTTGCTGGACCGGCTGGAGGTGCCCGCGGCGAAGTCGCGGGCCTCGACCAGCCCGGCCGACAGGCCGCGCGACGCGGCGTCCAGCGCGATGCCGGCGCCGGTCACCCCGCCGCCGATCACCAGGACGTCGACTTCCCGCGTGCGCAGCGTACGCAGCGCGTCCGCGCGGTACTGCGGGGAAAGCGGTACAGCAGACACTTCGACCATCTCCCTATTCCACGTCGACCCAGTCGAGCGTCCGGCCGACGGCTTTCTTCCAGCCCTCGTAGCCCGTGGCCCGCTGCTCCTCGGTCCAGCTCGGCTGCCAGCGCCGGTCTTCGTTCCAGTTCCGCACGAGTTCCTCAGTGGACTTCCAGAACCCGATGGCCAGCCCGGCGGCGTAGGCGGCGCCGAGTGCGGTGGTCTCCGCGACGACCGGTTTGGACACCGGCACGCCCAGCACGTCGGCCTGCATCTGCATGCACAGCTGGTTGGCGGTCACGCCACCGTCCACACGCAACACGTCGAGTGTGACACCGGAGTCGTTCTGCATGGCCTCGACGACGTCACGGCTCTGGTAGCAGATCGCCTCCAGGGTGGCCCGCGCGACGTGCGCGTTGGTGGTCGCGCGGGTCAGGCCGACGATCGCGCCGCGGGCGTCGGATCGCCAGTACGGCGCGAACAGGCCGGAGAACGCGGGCACGAAGTAGATCCCGCCGTTGTCGGCGACCTGGGCGGCCAGGGTCTCGCTCTGCGAGGCGCCGCTGATGATGCCGAGCTGGTCACGCAGCCACTGCACGGCCGAGCCGGTGACCGCGATCGAGCCTTCCAGTGCGTACACCGGCTTGTCGTCGCCGAACTGGTAGCACAACGTGGTCAGCAGGCCGTGCTTGGAGCGCACGAGCTCGTGGCCGGTGTTGAGCAGCAGGAAGTTGCCGGTGCCGTAGGTGTTCTTGGCCTCGCCGGGCCGGAGGCAGACCTGGCCGACGGTGGCGGCCTGCTGGTCGCCGAGGTCGCCGGTGATCGGCACCTCGCCGTGGAACGGGCCACCCGCCCTGGTGACGCCGAGGTGCCCGGACGACGGCTTGATCTGCGGCAGCATCCGGCGCGGGATGCCGAAGAACGACAGCAGTTCGTCGTCCCACGCCAGCGTTTCCAGGTCCATCAGCATGGTGCGGCTGGCGTTGGTCGGGTCGGTGACGTGCGCGCCGCCGTCCTTGCCGCCGGTCAGGTTCCACAGCAGCCAGGTGTCGGTGGTGCCGAACAGGGCGTCGCCGTTCTCGGCGTCCGCGCGCACGCCGTCGACGTTCTCCAGGATCCACTGGAGTTTGCCGCCGGAGAAGTACGTGGCGGGCGGCAGTCCGGCCTTGCGGCGGATCACGTCGCCCTTGCCGCTGCGCTCGAGCTCGGTGGCGATGCGGTCGGTGCGGGTGTCCTGCCAGACGATGGCGTTGCAGTACGGGCGGCCGGTGCGCCGGTTCCAGACCACTGTGGTCTCACGCTGGTTGGTGATGCCCAGCGCGGCCAGGTCGGCGGCGGTGAGCGTGGTCTTGGCGAACGTGGACTCGATCACCGAGCGGGTGCGTTCCCAGATCTCGGTGGGGTTGTGCTCGACCCAGCCCGGCCTGGGCAGGATCTGCTCGTGTTCGAGCTGGTGGCGGGCGATCTCGTTGCCACCGTGGTCGAAGATCATGAACCGGGTGCTGGTGGTGCCCTGGTCGACGGACGCGACGAATTCCGGCATCGGGGGTCACTCCTTCCTCAGGCCTTGACGGCGACTGGCTCGTCGGCTGGCAGGAACTTCTCGATGAAGAACTTGTAGATCGCGGCGCCGATCAGCGCGCCGACAACCGGGGCGACGACCGGAATCCACCAATACGAGTGACCGTGCTGGTCCTGGAACGCCGTTTCGTAGCCGGTCAGCCAGGACGCCAGCCGCGGCCCGAAGTCGCGGGCGGGGTTGATCGCGTAACCGGCGTTGGTTCCCCACGCCATCCCGATCGCGACCACGGAGAACCCGACGACGAGCGGGCCCATGTTGGCCAGCGGCGCGGTGTTGCGCAGGTCGGTGATGGCGAAGATGACCAGCACGAGGATGGCGGTGCCGATGATCTGGTCACGGAACGCGCCCCAGTCACCCACCGGAAGGGTGCCGTTACCCGGAAGGGTGGAGAACACGCCCTGCGTCTTGATCGTCAGGCCGGGGTCGGCGGCGTTGAGCACCTCGGTGTAGTTCCACCGCACCAGCAGCGCGGCCAGGAACGCGCCCGCGGTCTGCGCGAGGGCGTACGGCGCGACCTTCTTCCACGAGAAGCCCTTGAACACCGCGAGCGCGATCGTCACGGCGGGGTTGAGATGCGCGCCGCTGACCCGGGAGGCGACGTACACGCCCAGTGTCACGCCCAGCCCCCACGCCCAGGCGATGCTGTCGTGATCACCGATCCCGGCGGCGGCCACCTGGGCGACCACGCCGCAGCCGAACAGGATCAGGATCAGCGTCCCGACGAACTCGGCGGCCAGCTCGCCGGCGAGCCCGCGGGACTTGAGGTTTCGCAGCACTGCATTCCTCCACAAAGGACACCCAAGGCCCCGGCTCACCCGAACGTTAAGATCGTGGAAAGAACAGGTCAACGAGTGCCGGTCGGCATTGTCGAACGGCGCGCGGAGGGTGTTCGACAATGCCGAATCGGAGCCGGTGAGGAGGTCGCGCGGGCGGTGCCGGGACCCATCCAGTCGATCGAACGAGCCGCCGCGATCCTGCGGCTGCTGGCCCGCGGCTCCGGCAAGCTCGGCGTCGGCGAGATCGCCGAGTCGCTCGAGCTGGCCAAGGCGACCGCGCACGGCATCCTGCGCACCCTGCAGGGCGTCGGGTTCGTCGAGCAGGACCGCGACACCGGCAAGTACCAGCTCGGCGCGGCCCTGCTGCACCTGGGCACCAGCTACCTGGACGTCAACGAACTGCGGTCCCGCGCGATCAACTGGGCGGACGCGCTGGCCGCGCGCAGCGGCGAGGCGGTCCGGATCGGGTCTCCCCTCGACGGGCGGGTGCTGGTGGTGCACCACGTGTTCCGGCCGGACGACTCGCTGCAGACCCTGGACGTCGGCGCGCTGCTGCCGTTGCACGCGACCGCGCTGGGCAAGGTGCTGCTGGCCTACGACACGGCGCTGGTGGCCTCCCTGCGCGGCAGCGAGATCGTCGCCTACACCCGGCGGACGTTGTCGTCACTGACCGCGATCAAGCGTGCCCTGGCCGGTGTGCGTGAGGGAGGTTGGGCGGGCGAACTCGGTGAGATGACGCCCGGCGAGGCCGGTATCGCGGCGCCGATCCGGGGGCACGGTGGGATCGTGGTCGGTGCGCTGGGGATCTCGGGTGCCGTGGAACGCCTGATGGATTCGCACGGCAGTCCGAAGGCGACACTGCTCGGGCACGTGCGCGACGCCGCCCGTGCGGTGTCCCGCGACCTCGGCGCGTCCCGGTGGTGAGGGTGAGATGACGCATCGTTACGTGATGTCGGTCGACCAGGGCACCACGTCGACCCGGTGCATCCTGTTCGACGCGCGCGGCAGGCTGGTGTCGGTGGTGCAGCGCGAGCACCAGCAGCACTTCCCCCGGCCCGGCTGGGTGGAGCACGACGCGGCCGAGATCTGGCGCAACCTGGCGCGGCTGATGCCGGAGGCGCTGGCCCGGGCCGGGGCGAGCGCGGAGCAGATCGTCGGGCTGGGCATCGCCAACCAGCGTGAGACGACCGTGCTGTGGGACCGGCGGACGGGCGCGCCGATCGGCCGCGCGATCGTCTGGCAGGACACCCGGACCGACCGGGTGGTCGAACAACTGACCAGGGAGCCGGGCGCGAAACGGGTGCGTGAGCTGTGCGGGTTGCCGCTGGCCACGTACTTCTCGGCGCCCAAGATCCGCTGGCTGCTGGACCAGACCCCGGGGTTGCCGGAGCGGGCCGAGTGCGGCGAGGTGCTGTTCGGCACGACGGAGAGCTGGCTGATCTGGAACCTGACCGGTGGCCTGCACATCACCGACGTGACCAACGCCAGCCGCACGATGCTGATGAACCTGCGGACGTTGTCGTGGGACGACGAACTGCTGGATTTCTTCGGCATCCCCCGCGCGATGCTGCCGGAGATCCGGTCGTCCACAGAGGTCTACGGCACCACCACGACCGTGGTGCCCGGTATCCGGATCGCGGCGGCGCTCGGCGACCAGCAGGCGGCGTTGTTCGGCCAGACCTGCTTCGCGCCGGGCGAGGCGAAGTGCACGTACGGCACGGGCAGTTTCCTGTTGCTCAACACCGGCCAGACCCCGGTGCGCAGCGCGCACGGGATGCTGACCACGGTCGGGTTCAAGATCGGTGCCGAGCCCGCGGTGTACGCGCTGGAAGGCTCGATCGCGGTGACCGGCTCGCTGGTGCAGTGGTTGCGCGACAGCCTGGAGCTGATCGGCACCGCGCCGGAGATCGAAACCCTGGCACGGACCGTGGCCGACAACGGCGGCTGCTACATCGTGCCCGCGTTCTCCGGGCTGTTCGCGCCGCACTGGCACAGCGAGGCCCGTGGCGTGATCGCCGGGCTGACGTCGTACATCACCAAGGGGCACCTGGCGCGGGCGGTGCTGGAGGCGACCGGCTGGCAGACGCGGGAAGTCGTCGACGCGATGAACGCCGACTCCGGCCTGGCGCTGTCGACGCTGAGAGTGGACGGCGGGATGACCGCGAACAACCTGCTGATGCAGATCGTCGCGGACGTGCTGGACGTGCCGGTGGTGCGGCCGATGGTGGCCGAGACGGTGTCGCTCGGCGCGGCCTACGCGGCGGGCCTGTCGGTCGGGTACTGGCCGGACCTGGAAGGCCTGCGCCGCAACTGGCACCGCGCGGGCCAGTGGCAGCCCACGATGGCGCAGGCGCGGCGGGAGGCCGAGTACGTGAACTGGCGCCAGGCCGTCGAGCTGACCTTCGGCTGGATGCGCCCGGTGGACGCGGCCCGCCCGCCGGGCACGGACGTGGTCGACGTGATCCTCGACGACCACCGCCGGATGGAGAACCTGCTGCGCGAGCTGCGCGACGACGACGCCGACCGGGCCGGTGTGCTGCGCGAGCTGGCCAGTCAGCTGAGCGCGCACGTGGCGGCGACCGAGCGGGTGCTGCACACCGATCCCGCCGAGGGCCTCGTCCCCGAGGATCCGGACGAACTGGAACGCGTGGTCCAGGCGCACATCCGGGACGAGGAACGCACGCTGCTCAACGAACTGCGCCGCACGCTGTCCCCTTCGGACAGAACAGCGCTCGGCCGGGCGTTCACCGCCGAACGCACCCGGCGGTTCGCCCCGTGACGCTCCTACCGTGAGCGGCGGCCGGGCTTCCCGCGTTTGCCCGGCTGCGGCGCACCTTGGCGCCGAACCGGTTTCGCCCCGGTCTTCTTGGCAGGCGCCGGTTTCTTAGCCTTGGGCTGAGGTTGGGGCTGGGCCGGTTGGCGGCCGCGGGTGCTGTTCACGGTCCGGCCGCGCACGATCCCGATGAACTGCTCCACCAGGTCGGTGGTCTCCTCCTCCGGCCACGACAGCGCGACCCGCGACTGCGGCGCGTCGGTGACAGGCCGGTAGGTCAGGTCCCGGCGGTGGTACAGGCGGGCCAGCGACTGCGGAACCACGAGCAGGCCCACGCCCGCGGCCACGAGTTCGATCGCGTCGGGCGTGGTGTCCGGGCGGTGCAGCGCGGGCAGGCCGGGTGGCTGTGTCCAGTCGAGAGTGTCGTCGGCCGGGTGCATCACGACCTCGTCGGCGAGGTCGTCGAGAGTCACCTCGTCGGCCGCGGCGATCGCGTGGTCCTTCGGGATGACGACCACTGTGGTCTCGGTGTAGAGCGGGATGGCGTGCAGGCCTTCGCGGTCGGCGGGCAGTCGCAGCAGCACGGCGTCGACCTCGTCCGCGCGGACCTTCCCGGCGGCCTCGGCCGCGGTGACGCCGATCAGCTCGAGCGGCACGCCGGGTTCGCGTTCGGCCCAGATCCGCACCCACTTGGCCGGGGTGGCTCCCGGGACGTACCCGAGGCGGAACGAAAGGGGCACATCCGAGCCTGTCACAGGGCCAGGTTACTGGGTCCGGTTACGCTAGGTGCCATGACGTCGCGCAAGACCGTCCAGACGATGAAGCCCGCAACGGCGGCCAAGAAGCTGGGTGTCTACCTCGAAGCCACGCCCGCGGAGTTCCAGGAGGGCGCGGTGTCCCGCGACGAGCTCAACGCTCTGCAGGCGAGCCCGCCGGAGTGGCTGCGTGAGTTGCGCCGCAACGGCCCGCACCCGCGTCAGGTGATCGCGACCAGGCTGGGCGTGTCGATCAGCGGCCTGGCCCGTGCCGGTGTGACGGACGCGCTGACCACCGAGCAGATCAACGAGATCAGGGACGCCAACCCCGACTGGCTGGTGCGGGAACGCGAGACCCAGGCCGAGGTCCGTGCCGAGGAGGCCCGGCTCAAGGAGCGCCCGGCGGCGAAGTGAGCACGCCGTGGAGATGCTGCACCTGCGCTACTTCGTCGCGGTCGCCGAGGAACTGAACTTCACCGCGGCGGCGCGCAGGCTGCACATGGCGACGTCGCCGTTGAGCCAGCGGATCCGGGACCTGGAACACGAACTGGGCCAGCGGTTGTTCGACCGCGACACGCACCACGTCCGGCTCACCGCCGCGGGTGAGACGCTGCTGCCGATCGCCAGGGATGTCCTCGATCAGGTGAATTCGATCCCGTGGCGGCTGCGTGAGGCCACCGGGCCGCGGCACGGCACGATGCTGCTCGGCATGCCCGCGGGCATCCACCCGGACCTGCGGGCCCGCGTGAACACGCTGGCCGAGCGGATCAGCGACCGGGTCGACCTCAAACGCTGGCCGGGGGTGACTTCGGCGCTGATCGACGCGGTGCGGGACGGGAAACTCGCGCTGACCTTGGCCCGCCTGCCCGTCGGCGACCCGGCGCTCGACCAGTTGCCGGTCATGTCCGAGCGGCTGGGCGCGGTGGTGTCGGCGACGCGGTTCGCGGGCCGGGAAGCCGTCACGCTGGCCGAGTTGTCCGATTTCACCTATGTGAGCGCGCCGCCGGAGGTCCTGCCGCCGTATTTCGACGTCCTGGAAAGAGAACTCGCCGACCGGGGTGTCAGAAAACGAATGAAATTGACCGGAACCGATTACAGCGGCGTGTCCGAAGTCATTTCGAGCAGTGCGGCATTCGGTTTCTCGATGCTGGACGAGGACAGTCCGATGCGTGGCTACCGGGTGGCCGACGTGACCGTGCTGCCGGTCACGGACTTCCCGGCTCACATGGAAACCGGCCTGGTCTGGCGGCGGGACCGGGCCGACGGCGGTGACCTCGACGACATCGTCGCGATCGCCCGCGAGGTCTTCGGCGAACCCATCCTGCGTTGAGAAAATGGTGTGACCACTGCGGTCACACCATTGTTCGCCATACGGTGATTCCCTTTTCCGGCCGTTGTTCCTACCGTTGACGTCAGACGGGAACAACGAAATACGGGAAAGGACGGCAGCAATGACTGGCACAGCCGGACCGCTCGCCGGAGTGCGGGTGATCGACCTGTCGACCGTGGTGATGGGCCCGTACGCGGCACAGATCCTCGGCGACCTCGGTGCGGACGTGATCAAGATCGAGTCGCCGTCCGACACCGTCCGAGTCGGCCTGTACCGCACCACGCCGGGCATGACCCCGCTGGACCTCAACGTCAACCGCAACAAGCGCAGCGTGTCGCTCAACCTCAAGGACGACGCCCAACGCGCGCAGGCCCTCGACCTCATCGGCACCGCGGACGTGCTGATCACGAACATGCGCCCCGGCGCGCTGGCCCGGCTCGGACTGACCTATGAGGACATCGCCGAGCGCAACCCCGGCCTGGTCTACGCCCACGCCCAGGGTTTCCGCGCCGACTCCGCCCTCGCGGGCAACGCCGCGTACGACGAGACCGTGCAGGCCTCGTCCGGCCTGGTCGACATCGCCAACCGGGCGCTGGGCGAACCGGTCTACCTGCCGACGATCATCGCCGACAAGGTCTCCGCGTTGACCATCGTCTACAGCGTGCTCGCCGCGCTCGTGCACCGCGACCGCACCGGCCAGGGCCAGCAGGTCGAGGTCCCGATGACCGACACGCTGATCGCGTTCAACCTCGTCGAGCACCTGGCCGGGCACGTGTTCGAGCCGCCGCAGGCACCGACCGGCTTTCCCGCCTCGATGACCACGGGCCACAAGGCCGTGCGCACCAAGGACGGCCTGGCCTGCGTGATCCCCTACGGCCCGCAGAACTTCCGCGACTTCTTCGCGGCGGCCGGGCGCCCCGACCTGGCCGGCGACCCGCGGGTCAACGGCGACGCGATCGACCGCCCGGACTACCCCGCCCTGCTGGCGCTGCTGGAGGAGTGCGCCCCGGCGCTGACCACGGCCGAGTGGGCCGAGGTGTGCGCCAAGCACAGCATCCCGATGGCACCCGTGCTCGACCTCGAGAAGGCACACGAGGACGACTACGTCCGCGACGGCCACCTGCTGGACACGCACGAACACCCCAGCGAGGGCCCGGTCCGCACGATCGGCATCCCGGTGAGGTTCTCCGCCACCCCGGGCTCGATCCGCCGCCTCGCCCCGCTGCCCGGCCAGGACACCGCCGAGGTGCTCGCCGAGCTGTCAGGAGTCCGGTCATGAACGCGGTACGCACAGAACGGATCGGCTCGACATTGCTGATCACGATCGACCGCCCGGAGACGCGCAACGCGGTGAACGCCGCCGTGGCGACCGGCCTGGCCGCCGCGCTGGACGAGCTGGAATCCGACGCGAGCCTGCGGGTGGGGGTGCTGACCGGTGCCGGAGGCACGTTCAGCGCGGGCATGGACCTCAAGGCCGCGCTGGCGGGCGAATCGCCCGGGGTGCCCGGCCGTGGCTTCGGCGGCGTGACCGAGGCGCACGTGACCAAGCCGCTGATCGCGGCGGTCGAGGGCTGGGCCATGGGCGGCGGCTTCGAACTGGCGCTGGCCTGTGACCTGATCGTGGCCGCGGGTGCCGCGCAGTTCGGGCTGCCCGAGGTCAAGCGAGGCCTGATCGCCGCGGGCGGCGGCGTGATCCGTCTCCCCCGCCGCGTGCCCCACCACCTCGCGATGGAGTTCCTGCTGACCGGTGAACCGGTCGACGGCCGCCGCGCGGCCGAGTTGGGCCTGGTCAACCGGGTCACCGAGGCAGGCGAGGCCGCCGCGGTCGCGATCCGGCTGGCCGAGCGACTGGCGTCGAACGCCCCGCTCGCCCTCGCCGCGGTGAAGAAGATCGTGCACGCCACGGACGGTATGCCCGAGGCGGACGCGTTCGCCCTGCAACGCGACCAGATGCGTGCCCTGATGGCGTCCGCCGACGTCCGCGAGGGCATGACGGCGTTCGCCGAACGCCGCGCTCCACAGTGGACAGGACAGTGACATGAGGATCGACGAAGTCCGCCGGCACATCACCACCCCCTTGACCAGCCCCGCGTTCGCCCCGGTCGCGGCACGGTTCACCGACCGCGAGTACCTCAACATCGTGTACCGCACCGACATCGAGGCCCTGCGGGCCGTCGTGCCGGAACCACTGCGGATCGTGGAACCGTTGGTGCGCTTCGAGGTCATGCAGATGGGTGACGTCACCGCGTATGGCCCGTACACCGAAGCGGGCCAGGCGGTCGAGGTCGAGTTCGACGGTGAACGCGGCGAGTACCTGCACGCGATGTACCTCGACAACTTCGCGGCCACCGCCGCGGGGCGCGAGGTCAGCGCGTACCCGAAGGTCCTGGGCCAGCCACGGTTGTACGTCGACAGCGGTGCCCTGGTGGGCACAGTGGACTACGGCACCCTGCGGGTGGCCACCGCGACCATGGGCTACAAGCACCACGCGCTGGACGCTCGGGACGCCGAGGCACAGATCACCGTGCCGACGTTCATGCTCAAGACCATTCCCGGCTATGACGGCACGCCCCGCGTGCAGGAGCTGGTGCGCACCGAGATCACCGATGTGGTGGTCAAGGAGGCTTTCACCGGTCCGGCGCGGCTGCAGTTGTTCCAGCACGTGCTGGCTCCGATGGCGGACCTGCCGGTGCTGGAGGTCGTGTCCGCCAGCCACATCCGCACCGACCTGACGCTCGCCGGAGTCAAGCCGGTCTTCGACTACCTCGAGGAGTTTCAATGACCGTCCCAGTGAAAATCGCAGCGAACATCGCAGTGGTCGGCGCGGGCACGATCGGCCTGTCGTGGGCCCGGTTGTTCGCCTCGCACGGGATGACCGTCCGGATCAGCGACCCACGCCCGGACCTGGCGGCGGCCGTCGCGGAACTGCCTGGTGACATCCGCATCGCGGCCTCGGTCGACGAGGCTGTGCGGGACGCGGACGTCGTGCAGGAAAGCGGCCCGGAGGACCTGGAGTTCAAGAAGCACCTGTTCGCCACGCTCGTACGTGTGGCGCCCGCGCACGCGCTGCTGCTCAGCTCGTCGTCGGCGATCCCCTCGACGGCGTTCACCGCGGACATCGAGGACGCCGGGCGGATCCTCATCGGTCACCCGTTCAACCCGCCGCACGTGCTGCCCCTGGTCGAGGTCGTACCCGGCGAACGCACAAGCGAGGACTCCGTGCAGGCGGCCGTGGAGTTCTACCGGTCGGCCGGCCGCACACCGGTCGTGGAACGCAAGGAGATCCCCGGGTTCGTCGGCAACCGCTTGCAGAACGCGCTCAGCCGCGAGGCGGCCTACCTCGTCGAACAAGGCGTGATCACACCGTCCGACCTGGACACGGTCGTGACCAGCTCGCTCGGTATCCGGTGGGCCACGACCGGCCCGTTCCTCGCCTCCCACCTGGGCGGCGGCCCGGGCGGCTACCGGCACCTGATGAACCACATCGGCGCGTCGATGCGCCGGATCGACCTCGGCGAACCGTCGGACGACTCCGAACCGCTCATCGAAGCGGTCGAACAAGCCTACGGATCCGCCCCGTACGCCGAACTCACCCGAAGCCGCGACCGCAGGCAGTCGGCCGTGCTGTCCGCATTGGAGCTGAACTGATGGACGACCAACTGATCGCCGACTTCTACGACTACGAAGCCCTGCTGCCGGACGAGGAGCGCAAGTTCCTGCTGAAGGCCCGCGCGTTCATGCGTGACGAGATCAAGCCGCTGGTCAACGAGTACTGGGCCAAGGGCGAATTCCCGCGCGAACTGATCGGCAAGTTCCGCGCCAGCGGCCTCGCGGGCCTGCCGTACGAAGGCTACGGCGAGCACCAGCCCGCCGTCAGCCACCTGCTGACCGGCATGATGGCCATGGAGATGAGCCGCACGGACGCGTCGGTCGCCACCTTCTTCGGTGTCCACAACGGACTCGCGATGTACTCGATCCACTCCGGCGGAAGCCAGGAGCAACGCGACCGCTGGCTGCCGTCGATGGCCGCGATGGACAAGATCGGCGCGTTCGCGATGACCGAACCACTCGGCGGCTCGGACGTGGCCGGCGGCATGCGCACCACCGCCAAACGCGACGGCGGCACCTGGATCCTCAACGGGGCGAAGAAATGGATCGGCAACGCCACGTTCGCCGACTACGTCGTGGTGTGGGCGCGGGACCTCGACGACAACAACGTCAAGGGTTTCGTCGTCGAGAAGGGCACACCGGGGTTCAGCCCGGTGAAGATCGAGGGCAAGGTGGCGTTCCGGATCGTGGAGAACGCGGAGATCACCCTCACCGACGTGCGCGTGCCGGAAGCCAACCGCCTGCAGAACATCAACTCCTTCCGCGACGTCGCGGAGATCCTGCGCGCCACCCGCGGCGGCGTCGCCTGGCAGGCGCTGGGCGTGATGATCGGCGCGTACGAGCTCGCACTGGACTACGCCAAGCAGCGTCAGCAGTTCGGCCGCCCGATCGCGAAGTTCCAACTGGTCCAGGACCTGCTGGTGAAGAGCCTCGGCGACATCACCGCCTCGTGGGGCATGCTCGTGCAACTCGCGCGGCTGCAGGACGCCGGGATCTTCCGCGACGAGCACTCCTCGCTGGCCAAGGCGTTCGTGACCAGCCGGATGCGTGACGTGGTCGCCCGCAGCCGGGAGATCTTCGGCGGCAACGGAATCCTCCTGGAGCACGACATCGCCCGGTTCTTCACCGACGCCGAGGCGATCTACTCCTTCGAAGGCACCCGTGAGATGAACACGCTGATCGTCGGCAAGGCGATCACCGGACTCAGCGCGTTCGTCTGATCAGAACCACCTCAGGGGACCTGGCCCGCACGGCCAGGTCTCTTTCCCGCGCCGGAAATCCATGCCCCGGTCAATCTGCCGCCCCATCCACTTGCGCCGTGGAGAACTGCGGATCACGACGCGTCCGACGGCCGGATGCCGCGCAGGAAGTTCTCCGGCAGATACGGCGAACTGACGTTGACCGGCATCCCGGCCTTGAGAGCCAGCACAGCCAGGCCCAGCAGCGAAGGCGCGATGAAACCGTCCGGCTCGTCGGTCCGGTCGGGCGCCATCGTCCAATACCGCCGATAGCTGGTCAGCGCGGCTTCGAGTGCCGCGTTGAACTTGTCGGGGAGGCCGCGGAACAGGTAGTAGAACAGCTGAATCGGCGGAAAGTTCAACAGGAGCATGGCATCGCGCGGAGTCACAGTGGACCGGTCCGGATCGGTGCCGTCCATAGCCGGTGCGAAGATGGCCGGCGTCACGGGCTCACCCCGCAAGTAGGTCCGTACGGACTCGACCCACGGCCACATGTGGTCGCTGTACACCGCGCCGGAACCACGCAAAGTGGTTTCCGGAACCTCGCACAGCCACGCGACCCGCTGATCGTCCCGTTCCACCACGGCAAGCCACACGGCGTGCAGCCACCTCCCCGCGTCCGCGTGGCCGTTGGGCCCCGGCGCGGTGAAGCTGACCGCGCGCGTCCCGATTTGGGCTTCGACCACGCCGCTACCGGTCGCGCCCACGAAGATCGCCGTGCTCGCGTCGCCGGTCAGCCGCAACGCGTCCCACGTCGCCTGCTCGCTCGCGGTCGGGTCCAGGACGCAGCGGTGGGCCAGGACGGCCCTTCCCCATGACCACACGGAGTTCAGCGCGTCCGGGTTCGTCGCCACGCTGTCGAGGAATCGGTACGTGGCCGGTGCCATCGCCTCGGCCTGGCGACGGGCGTACTCGGGGTCCACGTCATGGCGTGCCACGGACATGATCGACATGACGGCGACCTTACTGCCCGAGTACGCCGCCGCGGGCCGGTTTCGCGATCCGCCTGGACAACCGGCTGGGGCGGCGGGATGGGCAGATCTTGCCCGGCCCATCCCGCGCAGCCCCCTCAGCAGGCGGAGTCGAGCTGCGGGCGTTGCCCGGTGACCAGGAACGTGGTCGCGATGTCATGGACGCACTTGTTGTCGATGAACAGGTACGCCAGGTGCCCGCCGTGGTCGGCGGTCACCATCCGGGCCCGCTGCCCGAGGCTCTGCCGCAGCTTCCTCGCGCCGGCCAGCGGCGTGGCCGGGTCACACAGGTTCTGCACGATCAGCACGTTCGACGGGCCGCGGTCGGTGATCTTCACCGGCGGCTCGACCGGGTCGGACGGCCAGAACGCGCACGGCGTGATGTTGGCCCCGGCCCCGCCGAACATCGGGTAGCGGAACCGGTCGATCGTGACGTGGCGCTGGTAGGTGCGCACGTCCTGCGGCCAGTCCGAGTCGTTGCAGATCACGTGCAGCTGGCTGGCGATGTAGTTGTCCGTGGGCGCACCGGCCGGGGCGGCGTCCGATGTGGACTGCGCAACGGGGTTGCCGGTGTCGAGCGCCCGCCAGGTCTCGGCCAGCTGCGGGAACTTCGAGTCGAAGTAGGAGTCGGCGAACGTGACGAACCGGAATGCCGTCCCGGTGTAGCCGTCCGGGCTCGGTTTCGCGTCCAGGCGCGCGGCCAGCTCGAAGTACTTCGCCCGCACCTGCGCCGGTGTCGTTCCGAGGCCGTATTCGGGGCGGGCGGCGGCGAACTTCGCGAAATCGGGGAACCTGTCCTCGAAGCCCTGCCCGAGCCGCCGCGACAGCGCGACGTCCCAGCCGCCGGGTCCGGTCGCGCTGTCGATCAGGACCCGGTCGGTGTGGTCCGGGAACAGCGTGGCGTACACCGAACCGAGGTAAGTGCCGTAGGAGTGGCCGAAGTAGGACGCCTTCGCCTCGCCGAGCGCAGCACGGACACGGTCCAGGTCACGTGCGGTGTTGGCCGTCGTGATGTACGGCAGCAAGGACGCCGTGCTCGATGACGCGCACTTCTTGGCCACCGCGGCGACCCGCTTGGCTTCCTCCGCCACGTCGGCCGCGTTGCGGGCGTACCTCGGGATGTTGCTCGGCTGGTCTGCGAGCGTCAGGCCGCAGGTCACCGGGGTGCTGTGGCCGACACCCCGCGGATCCATCCCGATCACGTCGTAGCTGTCCAGCACTTGCTGCGGCAGACCCAACTTCCGCAGGGTGGCGGGGAAGGCCAGGCCCGTGCCGCCCGGTCCGCCGGAGTTGGTCAGCAGCACACCGCGACGCTTGTGCGGGTGGGTGCTCGCCAGGCGCGAGATCGCGATCTCGATCGTCTGCCCGCCGGGATGGCGGTAGTCCAGCGGAACGGCGAGTGTGGCGCACCGCAGGCCGGGGTCGACGATGTCCGCCGGGCACTTTCCCCAGGTCAGCGGGTCTGGTGCCGCGGACGCTGTCGCCGGGACCGACATCGCCACCGCGGCGAGTGCGGCCAGAACGGATTTGCCCATCAGCGTTCTCATGCCTTTGAGCTAAACGGCACACGTCGATCACGCACAGTGCGATCTCGTCATGGGCCGGCCATGACATTTCTCGTGGAGAGCCCTGACATATCTCACTTCACGGCAGCGACCGCGCGCCCAACCGGGCGGCGTCCTGGCTGGGCGGGACGCCGAACATCCGCCGGTACTCGCGCGTGAACTGCGACGGGCTCTCGTAACCGACCAGGTGCCCGACACCGGCGACGTCCCCGGCCCGCGACACCAGCAGCGACCGCGCCTCCTGCAACCGGATCCGTTTCTGGAACTGCAGCGGGCTCATCGTCGTGACCGCCCGGAAATGCCGGTGGAACGCGGACGTGCTCATCGCGGCCAGCCGTGCCAGGTCCTCGACGCGCATCGGTTCGGCGTAGTTGTCCCTGATCCACCGGATCGCCCGGTTGACGTGCGTCAACGCGCTGTCCGCCAAGCCGATCTGCCGCACCATGCCGCCGTGCGGCCCGGTCAGCAGCCGCCACAGGATCTCCTTCTCGATCAGCGGCGCCAGCACCGGCACGTCCCGCGGGTGCTCCAGCAGCCGCAGCAGCCGGACCACAGCGTCGAGCAGTTCCGCGCTCGCCGTGCCGGTCGCGATCGCCGCGCTGCTGTGCTCGCGGGACGGCATCTCCAGCGCCAGTGCGGCGATCGTGGCCGGGCGCAGCACCATTCCCAGGCCCAGCGACGGGGTCCTGGTGAAGTGACCGGTCACCGGCAGGTCCGTGGTGACCACGAGGTACTGCCCTGCCGTGTACTCGTACACCTGGTCGCCGAGCATCAGCCGCTTGGCGCCGCGGGCCATCACCACGAACAGCGGCTCGGTCAGCGAGTAGTCCGGCTCGCTGTCGTCCACGCGGGACAGCAGCAGGCCGTCGATCGGCGTGCTGAGGTCGGATCGGGCATGCGCGTCGATCCGGCCACCGATCTCGTCAAGGGCTTTGCCAGGCACATCATGATGCAAGCACGGCCGCCGCCCGACAACAAGCCTGATCGGGGCTGGGTTGAGAGGATTGTGCAAGAGCGCGCCTCGATTGGTCTACGCCGCGAGCCCCTGGTCGCGGTGGAATTGAGGCATGCCACTCGATCAGTACGTCACCCTCGGCCGCTCCGGCCTGCGCGTCAGCCCGTTCGCCCTGGGCGCGATGACCTTCGGCGAGGACCCCGGCGGCGCGGGCACCAGCGTCGAGGAGTCCGGCAGGATCCTGGAGTCCTATCTGGACCTCGGCGGGAACTTCGTCGACACAGCCAACTTCTACACCAACGGCCACTCCGAGAAGATCCTCGGTGACTGGTTCGCCGCCCACCCCGGCCGTCGCGAGCACGTGGTGCTGGCGTCGAAGTTCTTCACCAACATGTTCCCCGGCGACCCCAACGGGGGCGGCGCCGGCCGCTCGTCCATCGTCGCCCAGCTGCACGAGACCCTGCGGCGCATGCGCACCGATCACCTGGACCTGTACTGGCTGCACAACTGGGACCGCAACACCCCGGTCGAGGAAACCATGCGCACGCTGGACGACCTCGTCACGGCGGGCAAGATCCGCTACGTCGGGTTCTCCAACACCCCGGGCTGGTTCACCGCGCAGGCCCACACCACGGCGCTGCTGAGGAACTGGACGCCGCTGATCGCGCTGCAGGTGGAGTATTCGCTGCTGGCGCGGACAGTCGAGGGCGAACTCGCGCCGTTCGCGCTCGACCAGGGGATCGCGCTGGTGCCGTGGAGCCCGTTGAAGAACGGCTACCTGTCCGGCAAGTACCGCCGCGGCGAGCAGGTCACCGACTCCGCGCGGGCAGCGTTCGTCGGCGGCCCGACCGACGACGAGTTCGTGGTCATCGACGCCGTCGCCGCGATCGCCGACGAACTGGGCACCACGTCCGCGGCGGTGTCCCTGGCCTGGTTGCGCGCCCGGCCGGGCACGGTCGTGCCGATCGTCGGCGCCCGCCGCCTGGAGCACCTGACGAGCAACCTCGAAGGCCTCGTGATCAGCCTCGGCCCGGACCACCTCGCCCGGCTCGACGAGGTGTCCGCGCCCTCGCTGAACTACCCGGCGGCGGTCAACAGCACGACACGCGCGATGCTCCAGTTCGGCGGGACCACAGTGGACGGCGAGACGTCCACTGTGTATCCCCCGCTGCTGCAACGGTCAGTCCGCTACTGAGTCCTCGCCACCTCGTCGCTGAGCGGCACACCACGCCGTTCCTTCACGAACACGGTCGTGACCAGGCCGATGAGCGTCATGGCCGCGAGGTAGACGGCGACCGAGTACACCGTTCCCGTGCCCGTCTGCAGTGCCTCGGCGATGGTCGGCGCGAACGCGCCGCCGAGCACCGCGCCGAGGGCGTACGAGATCGCAGCGCCGCTGTACCGCACTCTGGTCGGGTACATCTCCGAGTAGAACGCGGCCTGCGGTCCGTACGTCAGGCCGAGCCCCACCGAGAACAGCAGCAGCGCCAGGATCATCAGGCCGAGGTCGGCGGTGTTGAGCAGGGCGAAGAACGGGAACATCCACGCCAGCTGGATGACGAACCCGACCTGGTAGACCCGGACGCGGCCGTAGCGGTCCGACAGCCAGCCGCCCGCCAGGGTGCTCACCAGCCAGCCGACCGCGGAGATCATCACCGCGATCAGCACGGTCGAGCGGTCCAGGTGCAGCGTGCGGGTCGCATACGATTGGACGTACCCGCCCGTGGTCATGTACCCGACGGCGTTGTTGGCCGCGAACATCAACGCGCCGGCGATCACCAGCGGCCAGTGGTTGCGAAACAGCGGCACGATCGG
This sequence comes from Kibdelosporangium phytohabitans, assembly GCF_001302585.1. Taxonomy (GTDB): domain Bacteria; phylum Actinomycetota; class Actinomycetes; order Mycobacteriales; family Pseudonocardiaceae; genus Kibdelosporangium; species Kibdelosporangium phytohabitans. The sequence continues at coordinate 6,291,047 of NZ_CP012752.1, forward strand.
CATGCTCGACTGCGCCCGCGTCTGGCGGACCTCCTCGAAGACCGGGCTCTCGGAAACCCTCGTGCGGATGAACATCCCGACGGCGATCAGCACCACGCTGGCCAGGAACGGGATCCGCCAGCCCCACGCGAGGAACTGCTCGGCCGTGGTCAGCCCCGCGACCAGCGCCAGCACGCCGTTGGCCAGCAGCAACCCGATGGGTACGCCGATCTGCGGGAACGCGCCGTACAGGCCGCGGCGGTCGGCCGGGGCGTGTTCGACGGCCAGCAGCGCCGCGCCGCCCCACTCGCCGCCGGCCGAGAGGCCCTGCAGGATCCGCAGCAGCACCAGGATGATCGGCGCGGCGACGCCGATCGAGGCGGTGGTGGGAACGAGGCCGATCAGCACAGTCGACACGCCCATCAGCAGCAAGGTCAGGATCAGCATGGCGCGTCTGCCGATCCTGTCGCCTAAGTGGCCTGCGATGATGGCGCCGACCGGCCGGAAGAAGAAGCTGATGCCGATGGTGGCGAACGACAGCAGCAGGGCGTCCTCGCCCAGGGCTGCGAAGTACTGCGAGGCGAAGACCAGGCCCGCGCAGATGGCGTAGATGAAGAAGTCGAACCACTCGATGGTCGTGCCGACCATGGCCGCCAGGACGACCCGGCGGTGCTCGGCGTCGACGTGCTTGGTCAATCGCATCATCGCGACTCCCCGTGCGCTGGAGGAAACCGGCCAGAATCGTATACAGTCTCACTCTTTCAGGTAAGACATTGTCCGACCCTGTACGTAGATATCGGCTCCTAGCTGCCGAATCTTTACCGGATGGTGTACCTTTTCATATATGGTTTCGGGCGAAGAACTGGCAATATCCGACCAGGTGCCGGACGGGCTGAGCAAGGCCCAGCGCACGTACCAGGCCATCCGGTCCCGGATCGCCGACGGCACCTACAGCCCGGGGCACCGCCTGGTGCTCGGCTCGCTGGCCAAGGAGTTCGCCGTCAGCCCGGTGCCGGTCCGCGAGGCGATCCGCTTGCTGCAGGCCGAAGGACTCGTCCACTTCGAACGCAACATCGGCGCGACAGTGGCGGCCATCGACCCGCTGGAATACCAGCACACCATGCAGATGCTGGCCATCGTCGAAGGCGCGGCGACGGCGCTGGCCGCGCCCCACCTGTCCGCGGACGCGATAGCCCACGCGACGGACGTCAACGACCGGCTCAGGGGCCTGCTCAGCGCGTTCGACCCGGTGGCCTTCACCGAGCTCAACCACGAGTTCCACGAGACGCTGTACCTGCCGTGCCCGAACCCCCGGCTGGTCGACCTCGTCCAAAAAGGCTGGTCGAGGCTGGCGACGATCCGCGACTCGACGTTCTCGTTCGTGCCGGGCCGCGCGGAAGCGTCCGTGGCCGAACACGACCAGTTGCTGGAGCTGATCCGGACGGGAGCAGGCCAGGAATGGATCGAACACCGGGCGCGAACGCACCGGACCGCCACCATCGACGCATTCCTGACCTGGGAATCAACCAAGCACAGCTGATCAGCAGTTGCGCAGGAACCGGTCAAGGACGCGAGTGCCGAACTTGAGGGCGTCCACCGGAACCCGCTCGTCGACGCCGTGGAAGAGCGCGGAGAAGTCCAGGTCGGCCGGAAGCTGCAGCGGCGCGTACCCGAAGCACCGGATACCCAGCTGAGCGAACGACTTCGCGTCCGTCCCACCGGACAACATGTACGGAAGAGCCTTCGCGCCCGGGTCCTCAGCGAGGATCGACGATGTCATGTGGTCGACAAGAGCACCGTCAAAGGTCGTCTCGACCGCGGGCAGCCCCGTCCACTCCCGCTCGATGTCGGGGCCGAGGATCTCATCGAGCTCCCGCTCGAACGCCTCCTGGCGGCCGGGAAGAACCCGGCAGTCCACAGTAGCCTCGGCAATGGACGGGATGACGTTGGCCTTGTAGCCGGCCTTGAGCATTGTCGGGTTGGCCGTGTCGCGGAGCGTGGCGCCGATCATCCGGGCGATGTTCCCGAGCTTGGCGACAGTCCCCTCAAGGTCGTCCTCGTCGACAGCGAGGCCCGTGATGTCACTGATGCCGTGCAGGAAGTCCCGGACAGAGTCGGTCAGCACGATGGGGAACTGGTGGGTGCCCAGCCTGTTGACGGCCTTCGTCAGCTTCGTAACAGCGTTGTCGTCGTGCACCATCGACCCGTGCCCAGCTCTCCCCCGAGCCCGCAGGGTCATCCAGGCGATACCCTTCTCCGCGGTCTCGATGAGGTAAGCCCGCACCCCGTCCTTGACGGTGATGGAGAAGCCCCCGACCTCGGAGATGGCCTCAGTGGCACCCTCGAAGAGCTCGGGCCGGTTCTCCACGAGCCACTGGGCCCCGAAATGGCCGCCTGCCTCCTCGTCGGCAAGGAAGGCGAAGATGATGTCCCGCTTGGGCACGATGTTGTCGCGCTTGAGCCGCCGGGCGAGGGCGAGGGTCATGCCGACCATGTCCTTCATGTCCACGGCACCCCGGCCCCACACGTAGCCGTCCTGAACAGCGCCGGAGAACGGGTGGACAGACCACTCGGAAGCATCGGCGGGAACAACATCAAGATGACCGTGCACCAGCAAAGCCCCGCGGCTGGGATCACTGCCGGCGAGCCTGGCGACGACGTTGCCCCGCCCAGGAGCCCCGGACTCGACGTAGGTGGTCTCGTAACCGACCTCAGCCAGCTTCTCCGCGACGTACTCAGCGGCAGCCCGCTCCCCGACAAGGGTGTCCGGATCACCGGTGTTGGTGGTGTCGATCCGGATGAGCTCGGAGGTGAGAAGAACGGCCTCCTCCTCAGCGAAGGAGGTGTCCGGAACCTGACGGGCGGTAGGTGGCAGCTGCTCAGTCACAAGGCCTTCCTATCACTGATTTCACCCAACCCACCCCCCGATTTGGGATGATCATCAACCATCCGCTACGCTATCCCCACAACAGAAGAGAGCAAGTCCGGGTGGCGGAATGGCAGACGCGCTAGCTTGAGGTGCTAGTGCCCTTAACGGGCGTGGGGGTTCAAGTCCCCCCTCGGACACATGCACTATTCACACGCAGAGAGGCTGTCGCATCGATGGCCTCTTTTTCGTTGTCGTACAACAGGTTCAGCTCAAGATCACGGTAGAACTCGATCAACTTCTCCGGCCGCTTGCCGGTCAGAACCTCGGCCACGTCGGTCATGGAGTCCAGCCGGGCGTAGATGTCAGCGGCGGTGAAGTCATCCGGCGCCGGGGCGTTGTCGAGTTCAGCCCTGGCCGCCGCCCTCTCGGCTTGAGCCTGGTTGATGACCTCGACCAGCGCGAACGGGTCGATACCCGCCTCTACGGCCGCCTGGAAGCGCTTGAGCTTGGCCTCCGCGTCCTTGAGCCGACGTTCCGCCTGGTCATGATCACTCGATGGGGTCATCTTCTCCTGTGATCCAACCAACATCCGCACCGTTCGGTCCCGGTTTCTGGGATGAAACAGCCCGCCCAGCCACTCGTTGACCGCTTCGAGTAGTGGGTCCTCTCGGATGTAGACCGTTGGCGGGTGGTCAACAAGGGCTGGTGAGCCGGGCGCGAGTGTCCGGGCGGGACACCGGTAGTACATGCCGTGCGCCCGTGGACTGCCTTCCATCTTGCGCTTGCACACGGCGCACCGGATCAGCCCTCGGAACAGGTAGGTGTGCTTGGTCGCCCGTGCGGCCCGCTCCGTCTTCCGGGCCGTCTGGAGTCCTCCCGCGCTCTTGCCCTTCCGCTTGAGCTGCACCCGCGTGAAGTCCTCAACGGACACAATCGCCGGGTGAGCCGGACGCCGCGACCGCACCACCTTGTCCGGCGCGGCACGCTGGAACCTGATCACGTGGCCCGCGCTGACGTCGTCCGGGTCGAGCAGCATCTCTTGCCGCGCTCACCGACCGAAGAACGCATAGCCCGTGTACTTGGGGTTCTCCAGGATCGCCCGGACCGTGCTCCCCTGCCAGCCGTCCGCCTGCCGGTGCCGGTTCTGCTCCGGCCGCCGTGCCGACGGGCACAAGATGCCGTCTTCGTTCAGCCCCTTCGCAATGGCCCGGTCACCGTTGCCGCGCAGGTACTCCCGGAAGATCCGGCGGACTACCTCAGCGGCGAACTCGTCGAGCGCGAGCACCCGTAGGCGGAAACCCTCGGCCGCCTTCCGCGGGTTCGGGTGCGGCCCACCATCGACCACCGTGTAGCCGTACGCGGCCCGGCCGCCCTGGTGACGCCCCTCATTGATCACCTGCGAATCCATCGCGGCACGAACCCGCGCCTGCACGTGCTGACGTTCCGACTCGCTCATCCCGCCGAGAACGCTCATCAGCATCTTGTGCGACGCGTTGCGCGAGTCGTACCTGCCGCCCAGTTCCGGCACCCACAGGTCCACGCCGTACGCCTCGAACCGCGGAGCGATCAACGAGAACTGGTTCCCGAACCAACAGCGCGTCCCCTCCCCCACGACAATCGCGTTCCACTTCCGGTTCGGGTCCTTCAACGCAGCCAGCAGCCGACTAGCCTCTTCACGCCGATCCCAAGGGACAGAACGAGACTTGCCGACATCGAAGAAGTCTTCAACGATCTCCCCGCCCAGCGGCTCGACGAACTTCCGCGCGTTGCCGATCTGCCAGCCGTATGACGTCTCCGGGTCCTGGTTGTCCTCCGTGGAGCAGCGCCCGTAGAACGCCAGCGACCACACCCGGTCGTCCACCGCGTCCTTAGCTACCTCGATACCCCACAGGTCATCCAGCGCGGACCAGGGATTCTGGCTGATTTCATCAGTCACGAGGCGTCTCCGTCCAGGACTTCGACCGTGGTCACTTCGACCAGTATCTCTAGCAGTATGCGCCATCCTCGCGCTGTCGGTTCAGGAAGTTCGTCCGGCACGTTGACCGTGACCTTGTCCTTGCGTTCGGCCCGACCGGTCATGACTGGTCACCATCCGCGCCGAAATCATCACGTGCCGCCCGGATGTCCACCGTCATGTACCCACGCACTCGACGCGAGCCGCCGTCTTCGGCGGGCACGTACTGCCGAACCGGCTTGCACCCCAACTCCGCCATCTGCCGGGCGAACGCGGTTGCCTCGACATCCAACGCCTCGACCAGTTCCGCCGTCGGCACGAACTCCCGCGTGTCGTCGCCCAGGTGCTCGACCACCGACGCCAGCGGTTCCGGCAGGTCCTCCCCCGCGCTACTCGGCCCCAACGCCATGACCACGGCCGACGGATCGACCGCACGAGTGGTGTCGTCCCCAGCCGCGTAACCGGTCAACGTCCCCGCAGCCTCCCTGAGCTCTCGACCACGCGCACAGATCGTCCGCCACTCCGTGTTCGGCATGTAGAACGTGCGCACGGTCGTCGCGAGCACGTCCGCCCCGGCCGTCTCACCGTCCGGCCGCAGGATGCCCACACCCTTGTGACTCGGCAACAGCGTGGACGCGTCGTAGCCACGGGTGTTCATCTGCTCCCCGAGCACGATGTTGGAGTCCCGCCAGTCCATCACCCGCAGAGCGAACCTCGAACCCAACACCGCCCGCAGCCTCGACGGAATGGTGTTCGAGTCCGGCCGTTGGGTGGCGATGATGACCACGATTCCCGCGGCTGGTCCTTTCCGAACCAGGTACGTCAACAAGTCCGCGATGTACGCGCCGACCGTGGTCTTCTTACCTCCGACGTCCTGCCGAGTCGGGTTCTCCAGGAACACCTGAACCTCATCGATCACCACGGCGGTGATCGGCATCCGCAAGTTGGCGTCCCGCGAGATACCCGGCGTGATCTTCGACTCCGGACAGACCTCGTCGTCCAAAGTAGCCATCCGCGAATACCTGGATTGGACTTCTGCCGCCAACTCCACCAGATGATCACGTACAGCCTCGACATGCTCCAGCTCATCGCCGCACACGAACCTGTGCGCGACTTGCTCGGCCGCGTCCCAGTCCTTGCCGCCCTTGCCGTCGAAGACGTAGAGCCGCGTGTACGGATCGAGGATCAACCCAGCCGCGGCAAGCCGAGTAGCAAAGGTCTTACCCTGCCTCGGAATCGCGCCAACGAGAAGCGACGTCCAGACCAACGGGAGGTCGATCCGCCGGTTCCGCGCGTCCCGTCCGAACGGCACTGGCTGCCACGCATCCCAGTACTCGACGTCGAGCAGCGGCGTACGCAACGGCGGCCCGGCGTATGGGTCCTCATCGGCCACCCACAGGAACACCCGCCCGGCGTGCCCACCTCGACCACGGACCCGCTCCACGATGAGTTGCACCTCGTCGACCGCCAGCGCCGACGCCAACGCGTCCCGGTGCTTGATCACGTCGTCGGCCTTGCGCGTCGCAGGCAAGTCGACCGTGACCGACCACCCGTCGCCAACCCGTGACGCACGCTCGACCAGCCGCAGTGACTCGTCCTTGCCAATCAGCTTCGCGTCCCGAAACGCGTCGACCAGCACCTGTGGGTCCATCGTCCACGTCAGTGTTCGCGGTCCAGCCAACACCGCCTTACGCCCCGGCGAACCGTCCTTCCGACGCCCAACGATCGCCAAGGCCACCGACGCGACTGCACCCGCGATCCACAGCGGCGCCGCGCCGTACACGAGGTCCACCAGGGCGACCGCGACGGACACCGCAGCCACCACCAGCCCAGTGACCTTCCATCGGAACAAGGTCAGAGCCCGGATCTCGACGAACTTGTCGGCAAGCTTCTCGGCGTTCTCGGCCGCCTCCCGGTAGTCGACCACCCGAACCCATCGACGCCATGCCCTTACCGACACAACCAGTCCACGGACCACCGCTCCGACGAACCGGAACGGCACACGCACCAACCACGCCACAGCATCCTTCAAGCCCTGCCCGGACTTGAGTACGTCCGGCACGTGCCGTGAACGCTGCCACCAGTTCATGAACCGACCGGCGTTCACGTGTACGGCTGACGCCTCGTCGACCAATTCAGCGTCCAAGACGGCCCGGACCACTTCGCGCCCGCTCATGACTCCGCCTTGAGCGCCGCAGCCAACTTCGACGACAAGCCACGCGAACAGCCGGTGACCTCGCGAACCCACGCAGGCGTGACCGCCACGCCTTTCCTACGAGCCGACTTCGCGACCGCCAGGTACTCAGCGAACGACGTCCGCCGCGGCGCCTCCGGCTGCGCCACAGCCGTCGCCCTGCTGACAGCTTCCGTCAGCTTGTCCCGCAGGTCGGTGACCGCCTCCGCAGCGACGAACACGACCAACGGCGGGACCGAGTGCAGAACCACGGACGCAGCCGAACCAGCCGCGTAGGCCGCCCAGGTGTTCATGACGTAGGTGGCCGCGAGCGTGAACCACTTCGCCGCCCGCACCCACCCACCGGTCCGCACACCATGCCGCGCGGTGACCTGCTCGGCCCGCAGAATCGCCAGCAGAACCAGCGACACCATCGGATCGAGCAGCCACGCAGCCAACCAAGGCAGGGACCACGGCGGCGAACCGGCCGCCGCGAACCCCTGAACGTTGGTCATCGTGAACGCCAGCCCCAGCAGAATCCCGGTCCAGCACAACCGGTCCACCTGAGCGGCCACGGTCTCCACCGACTCGCCGCTCATCGTCGGCCCCTAGGCATGTCCCGCGTGCTCACGGTCAACGCCCGCGTCACCGTGTACGAAGCGAACAGCGCAGGCACACCAAGCACCGCGAGCAGCAACCACCCGGTACCGGCCTGCGTAATCACCAGCCACTGAGCGCCGACGATCAGCCCAGCGGTGAACAACACCCGCCCAGCCAGCGACACGAACCGCGCCCCAGACCGAGCCGCCTCGGCCGCGGCCTTCGCCCGGCGAGAACTAGCCCGCCAGACCATGAACAAGACGAGAAGCGCGCCGAGACCAGCCATGACCTCGACCGGCGACAGGCTGATCATGGCGTCACCTCGTCGTCTGCCCGGTCGCCACGCTCCAACCAGCGCAGGTACAGCGCCCGCCGGTCATCGTCCGATAGCCCGCCCCACACACCGACGGTCCCGGCCCCGGCCGTACGCAGCTCCAGCTCCAAGCACTCGTCCTGCACCGGACAGCCAGAGCACATCCGAGCGGCCAACTCCCGATCGCTCAGCCGCTCATCCATCCACGCAGGCTCAGCCCAGTCCCACATGCACAACCCGTCGCGGAGAACGACGTCCGCCAGAACCTCACGCGGCACCCAACGCAGCCGATCCAGCCGCCAAGCGATGCCGATCAACCGGTGGTCAGTCGTCATGACAAGCCCCCGGCCTGTCCTCAACCGGCGTACCCAGCAGCCTGACCAGCGCAGACGCAGGAACAACCGAACGTCCTTGCCGACCGGCGGCCTGCAGAGTGCCGGTCCTGATCCAACGAGACACAGCCGATGGGGAGACACCCAGAATCCACGCGGCCTGCCGAACGGAATACGAAAAAGACAGAGAAGTACGCATCAGGAAAACCCTTTGTTCGAGGAATTCAACAACATAGTGTTGATTTCAGCGCTCAACAGCGCGCACGCAATCCACCGCGGCGCAGAACGCGACGTGTCACGCCACGGAAAGGCGAAGAACCGCTAACCTCGGCGCGAAGGCGGAGCGCGGAGGAATAGGTGTCGGAGGATTGGGCGGCAGTCGCCAAGGCCATCAACGAGCGAGTGAACGAACTCGGATGGCGTCAACGCGAACTGGCCGAACGCTCGAACGTATCGCAGGCGATCGTCCGTGAAATCCAGCACCACGTGGTGGAGCGCAGGCGAAGCGCCCGAACCCTCGAATCCCTCTCGACAGCCCTGGGCTTGCACCCCCAACACCTCGAAGCGGTGCTGAACGGCCGAACGCCTCCCCCAGTCGACGAACCGGTGATGCCGGGCCAAACGAGCGTGTTGTCCCGTTTGGACAGTCTCGAACGAAGGCTCGACGACATCACAGACCGTCTCGACGACCTGAAAACCGATCTCGCAAAGCTGATCGATCATGTGGCCCGGAAGGGCCGGTAGCGCGGTGTTTGTCATGCCGTTAATTCCACTGCGGAATGCCCGGCGAAACGATGCATCACCAGTGCACAACCAGTGCAGCTTCACTGCATAAATCGACGCGGGGGGCGCGATGAGCCTGGTAAACGGCTGGACCGGCGAGACAGCAGCCACGCTCCAATCCGCCCTACGCATGAGCAACGAAGCATTCGCACATCACCTGGGAATCGGCGTCCGAACCGTCGCCGCCTGGCACAAGAAACCCAGCTTGCGCCCACAATCCGAGATGCAACGCATCCTGGACACAGCACTTGAACAAGCCGGACCAACCGTCCAGATCCGCTTCGCCGAACTCGTCGGCAAGACCAGCTCAACCCCAGACGACCGGCTCACGCTGGACCCGAACATCACCTCAGCGCTCGACTGGCTCGACCACCACGCAGGCCGCGAACCAGGAACAAGCCGCCGCGACGTCGCCGCCCGCCTCGACCACGTCGACCCTCACGACATCGAACTGCGCGGACGCAGGCGCGGACGCGTCACCCAACACCAGGTAGCCCGCGCACTCGCCGAGTACTACGGCAACCCCAGCGGCCTGTACCGAGCCGGAAACGGCGTAACCACAAGCATTCTGACTCACCCGGACTGGCTCGACCTCGAATGCCCATTGATCGCCAGCCACGACCGCCTAGCACTGACCAACGAGACAGAACCACCCATCGCCCTCGACGCAGAGGCGGCCGGGCAGGCCGCCCAACGCCTCGCCGAAACCCTCGCGCTCAGCGTCCGCATGATCGACATGCCGATCTACCAGCTCCGCAGCGTCGACATCCACCAAGGCGCACTAGGCGGAACGGTCGGCGTGACCCGCTTCGTTCACTACGCGCTGACCTTGGATCTCCTCGAAGGCGAACTTGTAGACGCCCTGGCCGCAGGCTCAACGGCGCACCCACTGCGCGACCGTTACCTCCCCGACTTGGACAGCGTCCAAGACCTCTCCACCCGCCTCTGCGCAGGCGGCAGTTTGGCCCTCACAGCAATAGCCCGCCCGGCAGACCCGTACCGCGGCCCCGCCGACTACGTTCTCCTGGTGCAGGAACGCTCAGGACACGTGGTCAACGCAGCCCGTCGACTGGCCGTGATCCCCAAGGGCTTTCACCAGCCAATGACCGATTACCGCGCGGACGCCCAAATCGGAGCTACCCTCCGCCGCGAGATGGAAGAGGAACTGTTCGGCCGCGACGACGTCGACAACACCGTGGGCGAACAGCGCTTCGCAGACCCCATGCACCCGAGCCGCCTGTCCGAACCGATGCGCTGGCTGATGTCCGACCACGGCCGCCTGCGCATGGAGTGCACAGGATTCGGCCTGAACCTCGTCAGCGGCAACTACGAGTTCGCCGGTCTGATGGTGATCGACGACGAGGAGTTCTGGACGCGCTACGGCGGCATGATCGAGGCGAACTGGGAAGCCTCGACGCTGCGCCAGTACTCCACGCGCGACCCCACACAGATCGAACACCTCATCCAAGACGAAGGATGGAGCAATGAGGGCCTTTTCGCGCTCCTGCAAGGACTTCGCCGCCTACGCGAACTGGGTGGCAGTAGAGTCAACCTGCCCGCGATCGAATGGGAGCTGAGCTAGTGGCCGCTGCGAACTGGACCCACGGCAACGCCGGAGACGACACCGGCGATACCCGCGGCTGGCTGCTGGGCCACTTCATCGACCCATCCGAAGGCGTCCGCTCAACCAAGGACGTCGAGGTCAAGTGGGCTACCCACCCGGCCGGCGACCGGCGTCCAGAATGGACCTCAGACGACCAGCGAACCACGCTGGTCCTGTTGGTACAGGGGCAGTTCCGCATCGACCTCACCGAAGGCAGCGTCACCATGAACCGGCAGGGCGACTACATCCTCTGGGGACCAGGCATCGACCACTCATGGGAAGCCATCGAGGAAACGGTGATCATCACGGTCCGATGGCCGTCAGCTCCGGCAGCCTGACCCGGTCACCACCCAACTCCCCCAGCCGCCGCAGCCCAAGCAGGAACGCGAACAACCCTTCGTTGCTCCATGACTCGTCCGCCACCAGCGCGCCGATTTGCTCCGTGTCCAAGCTGGAGTACACCCGGAGGCCAACCGCCTCCCAGTTCGCCTCGACGTGCCCACCGAACCGCGTCCAGAACTCCTCGTCGTCGATGGCAACAAGCCCGGCGAACTCGTAGTTCCCGCTGACGAGGTTCAAGCCGAACCCGGTGCACTCCATCCGCAGCCGCCCGGCCCCGGCCATCAACCACCGCATCGGCTCAGACAGGCGACTGGGATGCATCGGCGCGGCGAGCCGGTGCCCGCCGACCGTGCCGTCAACCTCGTCCCGCCCGAACAGTTCCTCTTCCAACTCCCGCATCAACGTCGTGCTGATCCTCGAGTCAGCCCTTGCGTCCTTCAGCGGCTGGTGGAACGCCTTCGGAATGACCGCCAGCCGCCCGGCCGCGTTCAGCACAGTCCCGGACCGCTCCTGCACCAAGAGCGCGAAGTCCGCAGGCCCACGGTACGGATCGGCCGGACGCGCTATCGCGCACAGCGCAAGCGCCCCACCAGCACAGAGCCGCCCCCGCAGGTCCAACACCGCGGACAGGTCCGGCAGGAAGCGGTCCCGCAACGGCAGCTTGCGCCCGCCACCGGCCAACGCGTCGACCAACTCGCCTTCAAGCAGGTCCATCGACAGCGCGTACTCGGAGAACATCGACGTCGCGACCGATCCGCGGATCGCCCCACGCTCAATGTCGGCCTCGACCAGCCTATAAATCGGCAAGTCTGTCATCCGCACGTCAAGCGCGGCAGCTTCGGCAAGCCGGTCAACGGCGTGCCTCACATCGACGTCACCGCCCGCCTCGGCCGCACTCACCAGCTCGAACCGCTCGGTGTCCGGCGTCAGCGGCGTTCCCAGGTCAACCCAGCCCGGACGGGTCAGAATGCTGGTGATCACTTCCCTATCCCCATACCGGCCGCGGTACGCGCCGAACCCGTCACCTGCGTCCGCGTAGTAGTCCCAGAGTGCCCGCGCGAGCTGGGCGCGACCAATCCGCGCCCGCCGAACCTTCCGATCGTGCAAGACCTCGGTATCCACGGCCGCCAACCGCGACGTGACCTCCCATTGGCTCGACTCCGGAAGCCAGCCAGCCCGCGCGTCCAACCAGTCGAAGGCCCCGCCGAGACTCGAAACGTCCACTTCGGCCCGAACCGGCGCCGTCTCGTCAACCACAGGCGCCGAGAGCAATTCCCCAATGCCCACACCGAAGATGTGCTCCAACAACCGCGCAGTCGCCGGACGAACGGCGCCAAGTGGACGCCCCTTCGGCCCTACTCCAGAAGCAAGCCGCTTCAAGTGCCGCACACTGACAGTCCCGAGTCTGAGTTCCCGTCGCTCCGGGGCCATAGCGAACGTCTCCGCGAACTGGACGAACTCTTCGAAGGTCTGACGCCGTTCCCTGATCTTCTGCTCAAGCACAGTCCGGAACGCCCGCATCACACCTCTCCCGTCCGCTCCACCGGATCGACGATCAACCACCCTCAACCAGCTGATTTCAGTATCCCACGACTACCAAACGCCGCTTTCCCAACCCGTCCCATCCGGACCAACGACTGCGGCGCCCGTCCCACCGCCAGCCCACCCCAGTCACCCCACCGACCTGCACAAACCACACATCGGGACAGCCGGACAGACCCAGCCCACCCCTGTCCCCTTGGCCGTGAACCCGCCGCGTTCGCACCCTGCCGAGACATATGTCCCCCAGGTGTCCCCGCAAGATCATGTTCAGAAGCTGATCACGCCGCCATGCTGATTTCAGCCAGCCAAGGTCCCCCGACCCGACCACGGCGGGTGTTGGTCCATCTCAATCCACCACTTGACCACTGGGCACCACCGTAGGCGAGACGAACTGTCCTGTCTCGCCTACGGCGGTGCCCAGGAAAGGAGGTCTCCCGTGCGCGCGACGGCCAGTGCCCCGACACGCCCAGCGCGCCCGATCTGGATAACCAGCGTCGCCGACGACACCGAACACGCCGTCACCCACGACGCCATGGCCGCAGGCTTCACCGACAACACGGGCACCTACCGCGCACTGTGCCGCGCCACGGTCATCCCACCAGCCATGACCGAACCACCCGGCGCCCGCTGCCCGATCTGCCGCGCCATCCTCCGCAACTACCGCCGCCGTCGCTAACGGCCCACCCACACCAGGAGCCCAACCTTGACTACCGAACCCGACACCAACCAGCCCACCCCTGACGCCGCCACCGACGACCCCTTCACCGACGACATCGACGGCAAACTCGCCCAGCTCGTGGCAGACCGCGCACCTCGCCTGTTCGGCGTCGTCATCGAACACGAAGCCCCCAAAGAACCGGAAATCGCGGCCTGGGGCATGGACTTCGACGACAGCGCCTACATGATCACCGTCGACGGCAAGACGCAGTTCGCCCTCGCCAGCGCGGACAACGCCCTCTTCTACGTCCGCACGACACCCGAAGCCATCCCCCACCTCATCTACACCACCGCCATACCAGCCTCACCCAACACCGACGACGAGTAACCCACCAGCACAACCCACAGCAGTCACCAGTAGGCGGCCGGGCACAAGCCCGCCGCCTACTCCCTTTTTCACGATCAATCCTCAAAGGACACACCCATGCCCACCCGCCGCACCAACCCACGCCAGAACACCACCCCATGCCCAGACTGCGGAGTCCCACTCACCCGCCCCAACCCCGCAGACCTACCCAACTACCCCATCGACGGCGCACTCACGAAGCCCACGCCGTACCTCCGCGTCCTCGCCCTCGCACCTGCGGCCAACATCGACGTCTTCGACTTCTCCCACCCCATCCCCGACGAACTCGGCGCAGCCATCACCCTCGCCCTCGACGACAACGACCAACTCCGCGCCACCATCGGCCTCGACCCACACCTCAACGAAGACCTCCGCACAGACCTCCTCGCCTTCGCCATCGCCCTCTACACCGCCGAACCCGAACGAATCGACAACACGCCTAACGCCGCCCTTGGCATCCCTAAAACTCGCGTCCGAGCAGCCAGACGCGGCGCTGGCCACCTCGCTTATCACATAGCCTTCTCATGTGGGAGAAAGACCTCTTCCGCCACCTTTGATTCGCGTGAACTGTAGCCAGCCACGGACTGGCCGCAGCGAAGCAAATCGATCCCATACCAATATCAAGTCGCATCACTCGATCCGCCGACGAAACTCCTCGAACACCGCAGAATTCCCTCTCTTAGTCGAAGCAACTATCGATCGAAATGCTTTTAGACCTCCCTCAACTATGTCTTTCCTACGCAGACCGCCACTGTCAAAAACGGAAGCCAGCTGAGCCGGAGCGAGCGGGAGCAGAGCATCCACCAGAGGCAACCAATAATCAGCCGCATCCGCCGGGCTCACATCGTCACCAAAAGATAGTGCGAACATGTCGGCAAGAGCGCGTCCAATATAAATCTCCGCTGATCGCGCTATAGCGGCAACTAGCAAATACAACGAACCGCGTCGTCGGAGAAAATCCAAAGCTTCTCTGTCATCGTCAGTCTGCTCATCGACAGGTATTGAGGAAATTCGCGACTTTACATTGACTACGCTTGTCCACAGCGAATAGCAGAATACAATATGTTTCGCGGTCGTATGTTCTGAGAAGTACCGCGAATATATGCTGTCTTTTTCCCATATGCCGCGCAGATCGTGGTAAGCGGTGCCTGGATCTTGATGAAATGCAGCCAGCGCTTGAGCAGCTGTGTCTGATGCGATCATATTCGACGGTTTACGCGCCCGATCTTCCGGGCCGCCGCGTCGCGCACCCAAATAGGTGGAGTCAGGGATTCGCTTAAACTCCCCCCGAAGCCTTTCCTGATGTTTGTCGCCGCTACGAAAGTCTGACGGCTTTATTTGATTCTGACTATTGTTATAGCGAATGATGTCTTCGACTAACTCTGCGTCAACAGCGCGCACGAAGCGGATCAGCACTCGCACGTCTGATAGCAGTCCCACAGGGACATGCCCTAGTGAACCTGTAGTTTGCGCACCATTCACAATAGCAATCCCACTTACCTTAAGCGAGGATCCCCCGTCATACTCAATAAGACCATTAACGAGCGCCGTAACTCCGTTGTTGAATGCCCAAAATCGCCCCGGCTGGTTGCGCGCTGTCTGCTCAATCCCGAAATTTATATTCTGAGCGCTGCGCCGAAGTGGCATATATCCACGAACATTAGCCGAGAACAACCGATCACCATACTTGTTAATAAGTTCATGCAACCATGAAGCCGGTACCGACGTGCATATTGCAACCCAGCCGTCACCAGATTCGCTAAACCAGTTCGCGACGGGCACATCGATTGTGTCGGTAACAAGAATAGGGCTACGAGCACTCAAGTACCAGCCGTCCAACTTTCCGCGACCAATTTCCAGCGCCCTAACGTCGACGTTGGCTTCATCGTATCGCTGAACGAGCATTTCCTTCACACTCTTCGCAACCCGCTCAAGCTCATCGCTTACATTTTTCGATTCTGGCAAGTTGTGCACATACCAAAATTCAATAGCATCAATCTCGCCCGCAAGGATACTTTGGTGAAGTTCCTCCGCAGCGGTGCGCAGGCTCGGCCCCAGATCACCAGGACGATCATTCCCAATTACCCAAGACGCAGCGATGGCAAGATCCGAAGCCTTGTTTGCCGGGGCCGCCATTCGCTCTCTGTTGATTGCTTCGTATCCCTGAGCTAGGACAGCAGTACGACTGTCTTCATCAATATAAACGAGGTCACATTTGCGGTCTCTATTTCCGTCGGTAATGGCTGTCGCAGCGACTGTTGCAATATCATCGATGTCGAATCGCAACTCCAGCGCAAATAGCAGAAGAGAGTTAGGGCCAAACTGGGCGAGGTCACCTCTACTGTCATAAGCATCCAATGAGCTCGTCATGAGCGACCTCCAACACCATTGCACTAGCCCAGCAAATCCGATACAAGGAAGTCGCATGTCCTCTGCACTTCGTTACCATCTGGGCTACGTGATCAAGTTTCGAACTAGCCGTGAACCTGGTGCGTAAGGTGCAAGTCGACCTCAGCCCAGGAGCCATATGCGATTGCCGCAGGTGATCGCTCTCAGGCGCTCAATCTTCAAGGCGAGACGCCGCACGGCGGAAGGATGAGTCAAAGGTTCGCCCGTTCTGAAGCCAGATTACGGATGCGGTCAGCAGCAACATCCGGATCCTCGTGTTCCCACACCCTCACAACCAACCAGCCAGCTCGACTGAGTTGTACGTCTGTGTCTCGATCGCGAAGAACGACGCCACGGAGCTTCAACCGCCACCATCTGCGGTTGGCTGTTGGAAGGTGCGCGTGAACTGGGCATGAGTGCCAAAAGCAACCATCGACGAATACTGCGATGCGTGCTCCACGGAGCAGGATGTCCACACGTCGCCGTCGGTTCGTGCCGCGCGGTGCGCAGTCGACTAGAAATCGCAGTCCTCGGCGATGAAGCGCGCTTCGAAGCGCCAACTCAGGTTTAGTACCGCTCCGCTTCGTTTGCCGCATCACTCGTGTAGTTGCTTTGGTGGTCGCCGGAGGCGGCGGCCCAGGATCGACATACTGGTACACGCTGCAAGCGTGACACCAAGGTCCGACAATTGCGGCTCGTCGAGGACCTGGAGGCGTCAGGCTCCGCTCGCCCGATGAGTGCTCATTTCAGGCGTAGACGGGTGAACAGTGTGCAAGATCGTCTCGGACACGTCACTGCCCCACGGTCACGAAGGAACCTGACCGTGGGGTTTGCTTTCTGCCCTAGGGTTGTGACGGCGCCCGCGTCGGCGACCACAGCCAGCGGTTAGGTTCGTCGCCGCAACTCGTCGACCGCAGCGACGCAGGCTGATATTCACCTCATCCCTGTGGCAGATCACGATCGCTCTGCGTGCGCGAAGGAAGGCCTCGATCTCATCCAGGTCCCCACCGATCCGGCACCCCTGACGGCTGAGCCGATCCACGATCGCCACCGTCAGCTGATCCTCACGGCGATACAGATTGCTCGGCGCGTCGGCAGGTCGCGTGCGACTACTTCGGTGACCATGCCGACAACGGTAGCCCGGTCGACCATGCACTCGATGTGCATCCATGCGCCGGCCGCACTCTCCACACTGGAGCAATCCAACGTACCGATAGATGTGAACGTTGCCATCCACCCCTGTTCGCACGACCCGTGCCGACTGCGCCGCGACGAAGTCCTCTTCCGACACCAAAGCCGGATGCGCCACCACAGCAGAGACCACCCACTTCCCCATGCCGTTCCTGTCCTGCGCGAAACGATCCGCACCTGCCGCGCGTTGGCTGCGGTCGGTCGACGTACGATTCCACACCTGCCGACCGGTGTACCGCGGGTTCCGTAAGATCTCGATCACCGTGCGCTCCGACCACTCCCCCGCTGCACCATGGCGGCCGGATGGAGTCTGCACACGGCGCCCAGTCAACTCGCGAGCGATACTCGCCGCACTCCTACCCGCCACCCGCTGCGCGAACATCCAGCGCACATTCCGCGCCGTCGTCGGATCAGGAGCGAACTTCCGCAATCGCCGTCCCCATCGCGCATGCACTCGATTCGGATGTGGACCTGCGTCGACCAACTTGTACCCATACGGTGCACGACCACCCAGATACCGGCCCTGCTCCACCACCTGGCGACGCATCGCCGTCATCGTGCGCTGCCGAGCCCGCACCACCTCCCGCTGCGACTGCGCGCCCAACAACGTCATCAACGCCCGATGCATCACACTGCCCACCTCCACCGGGCCGCCCGCCTCCGGTAACCACACACCAACACCATGCGCCGCAAGCAGATTCGCCACGTCATCAAACTGCCCCGCCGCGAACGCGCGCTCAAACTCACCCACCACCACCGCATCAAACCGACGCGACCCACCAGTCAACTCCGCCAACAATGCCGACGCGCACGGCCGATCACACCACGACACCCGACGCGAACACCCCACATCAAAGAACTCCGCAACAATCACACCACGCCCAGCCACCACACACTCCGCAGACTCCAACTGCAAGCCCTCGACGACACCGGATCCTGGAAGTCCTCAGTGGAAGTCCGGCCGTAGAAAGCAAAACGCAACCCTCCAAGTGCGCTTGTACGCAATCTGCCGGCCACCGGCCGAGCAGAGTTCAAGTACTTGTCCAACGCACCAGCGGACTCCTCGACCACACTCATGGCAACTCCATCACACCGAACTTGCCATCCGAGACCTCCACACGCCCCGAGCATGACGACGCGCCGCACGACATCACCCATGCAGACCAACCGGCTCACCCGTGTTCGACTTGCTTGGCCTTCGGGAACCGATGGGCAGCCGATCGCCCCAGATTTCCTCCCGTCTTCACCACCCGACTGGTTCACCAGGCCGCCAACTCGGGAGCGACTCGAGCGTCTGCGGCAACCCCGCCTTCGCTCCGACGAACGACCGACTGTCCGAGAGGTGAGCCACCGGTTCAACGAGATCGGCTTGGCCTGCCTGGCCCCTGAGTGAGAAGGAGGCTGTCCCCGCCTGCTGAATCGTGGCCGACGGGGAGTCGGACGGGTTCGCCGCCGTCGGGGGTGAGCCAGGCGGTGCCGGTGAGCATGGTGCTTGGTTCTGGCATGATTTCCGTCATGGACCCCGGCGTCGGGTGACTCCGCAAAGCAGCCACGTGAGACACGCTGTTATGCGACGACGCACTCCGGGCGGGTGATTCCCGATGGTTCGCGTCGAGCGCGCTGTGAGCGGCGCACCCGACCGCGGTGAGGACTGACGAAGATCGATTCTTCCCCTTACGGCCTTCCCGCTCGTGGAAGTAGGCAAGTTCCCTCACGATGGATGTCCCGCCGTCTAGACTCGGCTTCCGACGACTGACGCCACGACGCGAGCTGGGGGACATGAACGACACCATCCTCGATCCGGACGGTGCCCGTGAGCGGCTGGCTGCCTGGAAGGGCCGGATCGACAAGCTGGCCGCCGACACCCAGGCGATGAGTGCCCGGCTGCAAGAAGTGCGGGTCACCGTGCAGGATCCGGCGGGGCTGGCTGTGGTCACGATCGACTCGACGGGTGCGTTGGTCGATCTGCGGCTGACCGACCGGGTCCAGCGAACGACGCCGGACGCGGTCGCCAAGGTGATCATGGAGACTCTCGGTGCGGCGAGGAGCGAGCTGGCCGAGCGGTCCCAGGAAATCATCGCCGACACCGTCGGTGTTGCCTCGCCTGTAGGACAGGCAATCGTCCAGAACATGGCGCCACAGCAGCATGGCGGGCAGGCGCCGGAGCGCTCCGGCGATGACGATGACGGCTTTGACGTCCAGTCCATGCTCAGGCGTTGACAAGCTGTGGGTGACGACAGGTTTCATGTCGACGTCGCGCAGTTACGAGCCCACGCCGACAACATCGACGCCATCCGGGAACGGTTCGGCGCCGTGAAGTCCGCGAGCGCTCACATCGCGCAGGACGACCAGGCGTATGGCCTGTTGTGCGGGTGGATCTCCGGTGTGTTGGAGAGTAAGCACGCCAAGCAGGACGAGCTGGTCGCCTACCTGGAAGAGACACTCGACCTGGTCGCGACCAGACTGCGCCTCAGCGCGTCACACTACGAGACGGTCGAAGGCTCGAACACCGACAAGATCCGCTCGGCGGGTGAAGGGGTGCCGACGTGAACGACGGGCTGATCGCCCCGGTCCAGTCCTCCCGGGAAGCGTGGACCGGATCCGGTCTCGCGGACAGCATCGAGGGCCTCGCCGACGCGATCAAGACCGAGGGCTGGGTCGACGACGCCCTGTCCGGCGCCTCGCTCGGCCTCGAGGTCGCGTCGACGGTGATGGACCCGATCAGCGCGTTGCTGGCCAACGGCCTCGGCTGGGCCATGGAGTACTTCGAGCCGCTGCGCGAGGTCCTCGACGAGCTGACCGGCATGCCGGACGTGGTCAGGTCCCACGCGGCGACGTGGAACAACATGGCGGACGAGCTGTACCGGATGAGCGCCGACCTCGACAAGCAGGTCAAGGAGGACATGCCCGAATGGCGCGGCGGCGCCGCGGACGCCTATCGAGGTCTGATGGCCAACAACGTCGAGGCGATCGGCGGGCTGGCCGCGCTCTCGGCGGCGATGGCAGCGGCCACCGAGGGCGCGGGCGGACTGGTGGAGATGACCCGCGAAATCGTCCGCGATCTGATCGCGGACCTGGTCGCCAGGGTGATCGTGTGGGCGGTTGAGGCGATCTTCGTGGTGACGATCCCGGTAATCGCAGCGCAGATCGCCGCCGCGGTGGTCAAATGGGCTGGACGCATCCTCACCTACACGATGGGTCTGATCAACAGCCTGACCAACCTGACCAAGCTGCTCAACGGGTAGCGCGATGACACCCAAACCCAAGACACCCGGTGACGGCAACAGGGGCAACACCGGTGACAACACGACCGGACGGTCCGCGCAACACCACGGCGGTATCAACGCGGGCAACGGCTTCTCCAGCGCGTATCAGAGCGTCACCACGGTAGCTCAGCGAGGACGTCCAGGCGGCGACTCTGGGAACCAGCCTACCAATCCCAGCAATGCCGATCTGCATCGAGATCTCGATCCGGCACCTCGCCCCGGCGAGACTCCGCAGCAGGCCGCCGACCGCGCCGACGCAGCCCAGTCCGAACTGGACCTCCGCAAGGCTACTGACACATACCACGCGCTGGGTGACGAGCCACCACGGCTGAACCTCGACCAGAACGACGCGACCCATGTGCGCGATGGCGCGCACACCGTCGAGCGGCATGGCCCTGACGTGCCGCTCAATCGGAGCGACGCCCCACCCGGCGACAGGACCATCGAAGGCCGGATCCACGGTGACCCACCATGGGGCCGTCCGGAGAACTGGTCGTACCGGTGGTCGGACGGCTCGACCATGAACCGCACGGTCAACGACTACATCCAGGCCAACTGGGACACGATCCGCAGCGATCTCGCCCTCAACGGCGAGCACTCCGCGACCTTCGACGCCGGGCACCGCACCGGGGAGGGGTTCTACAACGAAGGCATGTACGGCGCCGGGCCGCGCTCCGCACATTACGGGCAGACGAGTTACGCCACCGTGCGGCTCCGGCTGATTCCCGGCAACCCGCCGTCGTACTTCGTCGTCACCGCGTTCCCGTCCGGGCTACCCTGATAGCCATGGAGGTCCCCGAGATTCTGCGTGCCCGAGCGAGCCAGCCCGCGCCACCAGCGCTGGAGCAGGTCCGTTCGTTCCTGCGCGGCTACATCGCCGACTCCGACGGCCTCGACGAGGTCCGCACCGAGTTGACCAGAATGGCCGAGATCAACCGGGAAACCGTACGCCGCAAGGCCGTCGCCATTGAGACCCTGCTTGCCGATCCGCCGCCGCCTGGCACACTCGCCCCCATGGTGGCCGTCGACGGCAACTGGGTACTCGACGACGAGACCTCCGACGCCGCCGCAGCCGCGTGGCTCGCCGACCTCGCATCCCTCATCCGCGAGGTCCTCGACTCAACCGACCGGTGAAACCATCAGGGTAGGCACTGCCACCACGCTCCACGGCGTTTAGAAGGTCAACAAGTCGGCAATACAATGCTTCGCATTTCATCCGGAGACTCCACGCGACCTGGCGAGGAGTCTGCCGATCCGTGCAGCGCGCTGCAGCAAGGCAGCCACACATACGCTGCATGGAGGCACCGCTCTCCGGGCGGTAACCCGGTTGCCCACTGAATCGACGCATCGAGCCCTTGATGCGGACAGGCGGATGAGACCAAGGCCGTGCCCCGTTGACGGTTTCGCATCGGCGCCACTGGTCTGAGCTGTCCGCCGTCGTGTGCCGCAACAACCGCACGGTTGGCACGCCGGGACCCGTTCGCCGGAACGATGACACGGCCATGGCGCATGAAATCCAACGCAGCCAAGAAACACCCTACGTCCACTGTGGCTTGTTTTGATCTTCCAACGAGGGTACGGTTTTCACATGAACACCTGCATTGCGCGGGTGTGCTGCGAGTCGGTGTTGATCTCCCCCTCGGACACACGCACTATTCACACGCAGAGAGGCCGTCGCATCGACGGCCTCTTTTTCGTTGTCGTACAACAGGTTCAGCTCAAGATCCTGGTACAGCTCGATCAACTTCTCCGGCCGCTTGCCGGTCAACACCTCGGCCACGTCGGTCATCGAGTCCAGCCGGGCGTAGATGTCAGCGGCGGTGAAGTCGTCCGGCGCTGGGGCGTTGTCGAGTTCAGCCCTGGCAGCGGCCCTCTCGGCCTGGGCCTGGTTGATGACCTCGACCAGCGCGAACGGGTCAATCCCCGCCTCTACGGCCGCCTGGAACCGCTTGAGCTTGGCCTCCGCCTCCTTGAGCCGACGCTCCGCCTGGTCATGATCACTCGATGGGGTCATCTTCTCCTGTGATCCAACCATCATCCGCACCGTGCGGTCCCGATTCTTGGGATGGAACAGCCCGCCCAGCCACTCGTTGACGGCTTCAAGTAGCGGGTCCTCCCGGACGTATACCGTTGGCGGGTGGTCAACAAGGGCTGGTGAGCCAGGCGCGAGTGTCCGAGCGGGACACCGGTAGTACATGCCGTGTGCGCGTGGGCTGCCTTCCATCTTGCGCTTACAGACGCTGCACCGGATCAACTCTCGGAACAGGTAGGTGTGCTTGGTCGCCCGCCCGGTCCGCTCTGTCTTCCGGGCGGATGGTAGTCCGCCTGCGCTCTTGCCCTTCCGCTTGAGTTGCACCCGCGTGAAGTCCTCAACGGACACAATCGCCGGGTGAGCCGGTCGCCGCGACCGCACCACCTTGTCCGGCGCAGCCCGCCGGAACCGGATCACATGCCCGGCGCTGACGTCGTCCGGGTCGAGCAGCATCTCCTGCCGCGCCCACCGACCGAAGAACGCATAGCCCGTGTACTTGGGGTTCTCCAGGATCGCCCGGACCGTGCTCCCCTGCCAGCCATCCGCCTGCCGGCGCCGGTTCTGCTCCGGCCGCCGCGCCGACGGACACAAGATGCCATCTTCGTTCAGCCCCTTCGCAATCGCCCGATCGCCATTCCCCCGCAGGTACTCCCGGAAAATCCGCCGCACGACCTCAGCGGCGAACTCGTCGAGCGCCAGCACCCGCAGCCGGAAACCCTCCGCCGCCTTGCGCGGGTTCGGATGCGGCCCACCATCAACCACCATGTAGCCGTACGCCGCCCGGCCACCCTGGTGACGCCCCTCGTTGATGACCTGCGAGTCCATCGCGGCCCGGACGCGCGCCTGCACGTGCTGACGCTCCGACTCGCTCATCCCGCCCAGCACGCTCACGAGTGGCGGCGTTGGTGGCGCCGGTCGCCGCGAACGCAGGTGCGGTAATCGACGAGCCTGGCCTGCGCGCGGGTCGGGTCGAACGTGCCGGGGCGGCGACCCAGTGGGTCGGGTCCAACCGGACGTTCGGGCGCGCTACCGACTCAGGGGAACAGCGCGAGAACAGCCCTGGGAGGCCCTGCTAGACCTTGGTCACGGCCTTGATCCAATCGCGCACGGCTTTATTCGTCACATCGACGAACCCCGTGTAGCCGGCAGACTCCAAGTGTGGGTCCATGCACTTCGCGAGGGACCAGGAGATCACGCCGACGAGGCGCCCCCCTTTGATTCCCGGCCCTCCGGAGTCGCCGAGACATATGCCTTTGCTGCCATCCGAGGGACCCGCGCACATTATCCTGGCCGTGATCCTGATCTTGCCGGCGCACTCGTCCCAGTCCACCTTCGGAATGGTCGTGGTGCGCAGCCTCGCGGCCAGTTCTCCGCCGCGTTCCGTGTCCCCCCACCCGGCCACCATGAGTTCGTCGCCCGCCGCCGGCGGCAGGTACGCGACCTCCACCTCGGCGACGTTGACGTTGTGCGGCAGGTCTGTCTTGAACCGCAGCGCCGCGATGTCGAAGTCGGCCGTGCGACGGTCGAAGAGGGGATGCGCGGCCACCGTGGCGATCTCGACCTTGGCGCCGCCGGTGCCGTGCTTCGTGCTGCCGACCCGGACGCTCAGGTCCTCGACGGCCACCTTGCGGGTGCAGTGCGCGGTGGTGAGCGCGTACTTCTCTGACACGATCACAGCGCCGCAGACGTGCACACCCTCCTCCTGGAGGCTCAGCATGAAGGGGAAGTCGTTGATGAACGCCGCCTCGCCGCCGATGATGCGCTCCTCGGCGGACGCGGGAGCGGCGTGGGCCACGGCCAACAGGAGGGCGACGGTAGCGAACAGGGAACGGCGCACTGGCCACCTCCTCGTAGGTGT
Organism: Kibdelosporangium phytohabitans; assembly: GCF_001302585.1. Taxonomy (GTDB): domain Bacteria; phylum Actinomycetota; class Actinomycetes; order Mycobacteriales; family Pseudonocardiaceae; genus Kibdelosporangium; species Kibdelosporangium phytohabitans. Next base: position 6,315,335 of record NZ_CP012752.1, read on the forward strand.
GCACCCCACACTGGGCGGCGTTCCTGGCCGGGCCAAGGAAGTTCACCCGACAGACGAGGCCGTGTCGCCCGAATAGACGAAGCCGCATGATGCCGCCCCGACCGGTTCAAACAAGCGACGGCGAATCGCCACAGCCTGCCCCGAACCGCATGCTTGCCACGGGTGTCCAGGGTCGGATGTCTTGAGCCGAGGGGCCGAACGCCGGGCGAGGACGTTCGCTGTCATCAACTCAGCCAATCGAGCTTCACCGAGCTGGGCGAGCGCATCCAACACATGGAACGCATCAGAACGCGGAGGATCACCCGCTGCAGCGTCTTCACCGTCGGTGGCACCGGCCCGCTCGCAGCCCGCGCCTGCTCCTCCAGCTCCCGGTGCAGCGCCGCCGCGTTGCCTCGGCGATACGCCAGCCGCACCCGCAACCGGTCGTCGAACTCGAACCGGCCCCGCTCCAGCGGCTCCGCTCCGCACACGAGCGCGCTGACAGCGCACAGGATCCAGATCGCGCCCCGGACCTACCGCAAGGCCCGCCACCGGCCACCCTCATCTCGTGACGTCGCTGACGCTCACGTGGAGAACGTGCTGCGCAATCTCAGCGGGAAGCCGGAACAGATGTACGGGCGCCGAAAAATGACCCGCTACCTGCGCCGTCAAGACCATGACGTGGCGTTCTGCACGGTGGACCGGATCATGCGCGGCCTGGGCCACCAGGGGGTCGCGCGGGGCCGCCGACCGCGGACCACGATCCCCGGCAAGGACGGGATCCGGGCCTCTGACCGGCTCAACCGTGACTTCACCGCGGCCGGGCCAGACCAGGTGTGGGTCGCGGACTTCACCTACGTGGCCACCCGGGCCGGGTGGGCGTACGTGGCGTTCGTGTTCGACGTCTACTCCCGTGCGATCGTCGGCTGGACCGCGTCCAGCACGAAAACCACCGGCCTGGTGTCCAAGGCACTCACCGAGGCGGTCTGGCGACGCGATCACCACGGGCGTCCGATCGAGCCGGGATTGGTGTTCCACTCCGATGCCAGGAGTCAATACACGTCGGTTCGTTTCACTGAATCCCCTGCTCTGCAGGGACTCTCGGCATCGACCGGGTCCGTGGGTGACGCGTATGACAACGCTCCGGCGGAGTCGATCATCGGGTTGTTCAAGACCGAGGTCGTCAACCGACACAGCCCGTTCACCACGCTGGCCGAGGTCGAGTTCGCGGTCATGGAATGGGTCGACTGGTACAACAACGCCCGCCTGCACTCCCGACTGGACTACCTCACCCCAGCCGAACACGAAGCCCTCTACTACGCTCAACAACCACCACGCCGACCGGCGCTGGTCTAACCCCGAAGCCGGTCCCAAACCCGTGACGGTTCACCTACCGTGTCAAAGTTGGACATCCGGAGCCCTGCCCATGCACAACAGGGCTTTCACACTTGCGAACCGTCAATTCCTAGTCATGGCAACGAGTTCGAGAGCAATTTCCTCGTTGCCGTCTGCGCAAGATCTACAAACGATCTTCTGTCGCCGCCGACAAGCAGAGGCACAACCATGCGCTGGGTCGTACAGCACCATCTCCATCAAGGCAGCCCAACCCGGCGTTCCGCTCCCCACATCGTCCTCAACGGCATCGATGGCGGCCTGGTCGGCATCATCACCCCTCGACCCGATCAGCATCAGCCTGCACGCCGCAGCACCGTCCTCACCGCACCGCAAGCCCCGCGGCAGAACGCCTTCGCTGACCGCCGGATCGGCTCCCGACGACGAACCGAACACGATCCCGTTTCCGGCCTGGATCGACGAGGTTCGTCGCCGGCAGTGTCTCGGTGGTCGCCGCGGCGACCACTCACGAGGACAGGGTGGGCGTGCTGTCGGCGAGCGCGAGGACAGCCCGCGCCTGCTCGACCATCGCGACGTCGAGGAAGGTGCCGTCCGCGAGGGCGATCGCCCCGACGCCTGACGTGATCGCGCTCTCCAGCCGCGCCATGACTTCCCGGGCGCGCTCGATCTCGGGGGCGGTCGGCAGGAACGCGGCGCGGATCGTGGCCAACTGGGCGGGGTGGATCGCGGCGCGGCCGTGGAAGCCCAGTGCGCGGCCTGCCCGGCAGGACGTCGCCAGCCCTTCGTGGTCCCGCACGTTCGGGTACGCGGACATGGCGGGCGGCGGCAGGCGCGCGGCGCGTGCCGCGACGATGATCCGGCTCCGCGCCCAGGTCAGCCCGGCGTCGTCGGCCACCCGCAGGTCCGAACGCAGGTCGGCCTCACCGAGGCCCAGCGACGCGATCTGCGGCGATGCCGTCGCGATCTCCAGCGCCCGCTCGACCCCCAGCGCCGACTCGATCAGGGGGTGCAACGCGCGACCCGGCAGCGCGGTCGCGAGCGCGTGGATCTCTTCGGGCGACTCGACTTTGGGGATTCGCCAGCCACGGCAGCGGTGAGTTCGCCGTCGCGTTGCAGGGTCCTCGCATCATGCAACCTGGGCGGCAGGGGCTTCCACTCGTCCACATAGGGCGCACCCTGGTACATCCCGGTTTCCCTTGCCCGGTAACGAACCATGAGCACGTACGGACCGGCGGGGACGATGACCGCGTCCGGTTCCGGCTCACCCGTTGTGGCCCGCTTCGGCCGACGGATCGCGAGCCGGTGCGGGAAGCGGGCATCCGGGTCGTGCGGCATGTCCCGAAGCGTGTCGCGAAGGCCAGGAAACCATTCGGGTTCGGAGGTCGCGAAGTGCAGGAACGCGGCAATTCCGTGCGCGGGCACGCCCGAGAGCAGGTCGACGAGGTTCCCGAATCGTGCGGCGGTGTCACCGGGCCGTGGTAGTCCTCGTCTCCGCGATTCACGACTGTCCACAGTGTCATGCCGTCGAGTTCCCAGCGTGACGCGTAAACCCCGGCCGCCTCCGCCTCGGCGGTGAGCTCGGCCAGCGGCGTCCACACGCCGTCACGCAGCAGGTCGCCGACGGCACGCTGGACGGTGACCATGCGTCGCACGGTCGCGCTGTCGCGGGGCGACCAGCCGACCCACACCCCGAACACGAGTGGTCCTCGAGGCGTTCGACCGGCAGTTTGGACTCGCCTTCCAGCACGATTCCCGGCCGGGCGGCGTTCAGCCGCTCGACGAACTCCGGTTCGGCTTTCTTGAGCGTGTCGAGGAAAACCCCGTCCGCGCCGAGATCGGCGACGAGCGACGCGAGCTCTGTCAGGTCGTCGTCGCCGCGTCGGGTGCCGACATCCCACGGGTTGTAGTCGACGAACACGCGCAGCCCCGCGTCGTGCAGTGCCTCGACAAGGCCGGTCAGGCCCGGCACGTCGCGGTAGAAGTCCCACTGGTTGCGGTCGTCGAGGCCGATCACGGGGTACGCGTGCCACAGCACGACGGCGTCCAGCCCGCCGAAGCGCTCGTGTGCGTCGGCGAGGAAGCGTTCGGGCGTGAACTTGTCCTGCTCGAACGAGTAGAGCAGTTCGTCCCACAGCCACACTTGCGCGACCGTGTGGCAGCGCGACGCCCAAGCCGCAGCTGGGCGGTCGTACGCGGCTCCCGTGTACTCGTGGCGAGACCGGGCGTCTTCGCGCCACACATGCAGGCGCTCACGCCATGCGGGCCGGTCGACCGGGTCCGGCGGCCCGGCGAAGATCTTCGCCTCGTCGAGCGCGACAAGGTCATCGGTAGTCAGCGGCACCTCGGTGGGCCGGTCGATCGGACGTGGAACGAGCGGGTCGAACGTATAGGTCATGATGCCTTTCCTCCGGCGAATGCCGCGACCTCCGCCGCCGTCGGGACGGCGCCCTGAGCACCCGGTCGCGTGACCGCCAGGGCTCCGGCCGCACAGGCCAGCCGCGCAGCGTCGGGAAGACTGAGCCCCCGGGCGAGACCCGCGGCGAGAACACCGCAGAACGTGTCGCCCGCACCGGTGGTGTCCACAACGTCCGCACGAATTCCGGGGATGTGCAGGGGTTCGCTGCCGCGTTCGGCGACAACGCAACCGTCTCCCCCGAGGGTGACGACGACGGCGGGAACACGCTCCAGCAGCTTCGACGCGGCCGGGCCCGAGGTGCGTGGGAGGTCGGAGGCTTCGTGCTCGTTGACAATGAGCAGATCGATCGCGCCCCATATCTCTTCGGGGAGATCACGCGCCGGTGCCGCGTTGAGCGCCATGACCGCGCCGGGTCGCCGTGCCCGCACAGCCGCGAGCACCACATCAAGGGGGATCTCCAACTGGGCTAGCACGACGTCGGCGGCGGCGATCCGTTTGACGTGTGGGGTGCCGAGCTTCAGCCGGGCGTTGGCTCCGGGTGCGACGAAGCGGGCGCGCGGCACGCCTGGCCCATACTCTGGCTCGGCGTGCTGATCTGGCTCGCCATCATCACCGGCGCCCGCCGCGGTGAACTCTGCGCACTGCGCTCGACCGACTTTCACTCCAACCGCCGCGTCCTCCACATCACCCGCAGCATCCCTCTAGACGGGGCACAGCCCATCAAGAAAGAAACCAAAGGCCCTCAACGACGCCACATCGCCCTCACCCCAACACCACCGCACTACTCATCGCCTACCACCAATACCGACAACTACTCACCGCACGCGCCGGAATGACCCTGCTGTCAGACTCCTTCCTCTTCTCCCCGTCATCGACGGCCATGCCTGCCTGGTCCCGTCCGCGCAGTACTGGCACGTGACAGCAGCACGTCACCTCAGGCACGGTGGCGGCTGTCTTCCAGGTACCGCAGGACCGCTGTGACTCGACGGTCGACCCGGTCGGTCGGGCTGAGGTCCAGTTTGGCGAAAATGCTGCGGATGTGCTTGTGCACAGCGCCATCTGTGACGGACAACCGTTCGGCGATGACGCTGTTGCCGAGGCCCTCGGCCATCAGGGCCAGGACGTCGCGCTCTCTGGCGGTGAGCCGGTCGACGCGGGTATCCGACCGGGTCCTGGTCAACAGTTGCGCGATGACCTCTGGGTCCATCGCGGTCCCGCCGCCGGCGACTCGGTGCAGTGCGTCCAGGAACTCTGTCACCCTGCCCACGCGTTCTTTCAGCAAATACCCGAGGTGGGAGCCGCCGTCGGTCAGCAACTGTGTCGCGAATGCCTGCTCCACGTAGGCGGACAGCACCAACACGGCCAACCCCGGGTGACGACGTCGTGCGGCCACCGCTGCGGTGATGCCCTCGTCGGTGTGGGTGGGTGGCATTCGGACGTCCACAATGGCCGCCTCGGGCCTGTGCTTGTCCACCGCAGCGAGGAAGTCGTCTGGGTGTCCCACTGCGGCGACGACGTCCAGCGACTCCGCGCGCAGCAACAGCGCTAAACCTTCGCGCAGCAGCAGGTCGTCCTCGGCGATCACGATCCGCACGGCAACCCCACAGTCAGCACAGTCGGGCCCTCGATGGGGCTGTCCAATGTGAACATGCCGTCGTGCGCCTCGACGCGGCGGCGGATGCCGACGAGTCCTGACCCGCTGCCCTCTTCCGCACCGCCGTGGCCGTCGTCGGTTACCTTCACGAGGAGCAACCCACCGCTGTACCGGAGCTGGACACTCGCGTTGCGCGCACCGCTGTGCTTGGCGATGTTGGTCAACGCCTCGGCGACCACGAGATAGGCCGTTGCCTCGACGGAAGCGGCACATCGTTCGGGCAGATCAGCGTCGATGACGCAGGGCACCGGGCACGACGCGACCAACGCGGTCAGCGCGCTGGGAAGACTCCGGTCGGACAGCACCGGGGGCAGGATACTGCGGACCACGTCACGCAGTTCCGCGAGTGCCTGTTCCGCAGCGAACTGAGCACGTTCGAGCACCTCGCCGACGCTCGCCGGATCCCGCGCCAGCGCGCGCCGAGCCGCGCCCAGCAACACGCTGACCGCGACCAGGCGGTTCTGGGTCCCGTCGTGCAGCGACCGCTCGATCCGCCGGAGTTCAGCGGCGTGGGCCTCCAGCGCTGCGGCGCGGGTCGCCGCCAGCCGGACGACGCGGAGCGCCAGATCGGCACCGGGATCGGGCGACAGCAAACCTCGACCGATCCGCGCCTGCGCACGCGCCATGAGCGGAAGAACAGCGACAACGACGAGCCCCCAGCCCATGCCCATCAACGTCACCCATAGCGCGTCCTCGGCGTCATGGACACGGACGAGACCCAGGGTGTCCGAAGCGGCATCCGGCGGGAGCAACTGCCACCAGAGCAGGAAGGTAATGTCGGTGACCACATAAAGCGGCAGCGTGGCCCCCACGATGCCGAGCAGGAACCCGGCTGCCGCGTGGCACAGAATCCAGCGCAGCTCCTGCCGGACCGCCGGATCCCGCAGGGCAGCGCCCAATGAGTCGGGTAACGGCTCGGGGTCGACGATCGCCACTCCCCAGCGGGACAGCCGGGCACGCTCCCGGTCAGCGACCACCCGAACCACCCGCAATGCCGTCGGCGCCAAGTAGAGTCCCACGCCAACGACACAGAGCAACGCGGTGACGACCAGCCACAACAGCGTCGCGAGCGCCATGACGCCGGTGGCCAGCCCACCAACGAGGTGTTCGAGGGATTCCACGGTGTCGCGCACGCGCGACCACACGTCCCGCTTCCGCGGCAGCTGGGCGCCCCTCTGCGTCGTCATTCATGCCTCCCTGTGTGCGGTACGACAGGGGACACAACGCCTCCGGAGGCGGAGAACCAACCGCCGGATTTCAAGTCCGCACGAACCTGCCCTCACCGAGGGGTACGAACGGGCAGACTACCGAAGGATCCCCGCTCAGCCCGAAACGAGCGCCAGATGTGTCTCCTCGTCGACGAGATCGGCGTTGATCTGAGCGGCCGCCACGGCACCTGCCGCCGTGGCACCGGCAACCTGCGCGGCCAGATCGGTGACGTTGCCCGCCACCCAGATCCCGGGCACCTCCGTGCGCCCCGTCGAATCCGATGGGATGTACTGACCGGCCCCCGCGGGATGGTCCACCGGATGCAGTCCGAGCCCCGACAGGAACCGCGCACGCGCCACCATGCGTGGCGACACCACCAGCGCCTCACGACTGACCACCGCACCATCGGCTAACCGAACACCGGCCAGCCTGTCGTCGACGACCTCCAGTGACATCACGTCTCCGTCCACCACCCGGATCCCCCGCGCCGCGAACCGCTCACGGTCATCCTCCGACAAGAACGGTGTTCCGTGCGAGAAGAAGGTGACGTCGTCGCTCCACTGCCGCAACAACAACGCCTGGTGTGCCGAAAGGGGCCCGGTCGCCAGTACTCCGATGGCCTGGTCGCGAACCTCCCACCCGTGGCAGTACGGACAGTGCAGCACGTCCCGGCCCCACCGCTCGCCCAGGCCGGGAATGTCCGGCAGCTCATCGGTCAACCCACTGGCCACCAACAACCGGCGCGCGAAGATCGTCCGGTAGTCGGCCAGCGTCACCGCGAACTCGGTACCCCCGGTTACGGCCTCGACCGTGCCATGCGCGATCCGACCACCGTGCCGCACCACGTCCGACCGACCGCGCTCCAGCCACTCGGCAGGCGTGATCCCGTCCTGGGCCAGCAGCCCGTGGATGTTGGCCGCCGGGGTGAACCGCGGCGATCCCGAGTCGATCACCACGATCGAACGACGCGCCCGGGCCAGCACCAGCGCTCCGCTCAGACCAGCGGCGCCTCCCCCGATCACCACGACGTCGTATGAGTTTTGCTGTTCGACCATGCAATGCCACCTGTCACCGCGCGTATCGCGCACGAATTGTTCCCTGTCCCGGTCCGGCCGCTGAAGTTCTGCCGGCTACCAGGTTGTTGGCACCGGCGGACGTCTTCAATCCCCCGTGCTGGACGACACGTGGTACAGCCTGCTCTACCTCGTCTGTGCAGGCCACAGGATCGCAAAGCGACGTCGTCGCGCCGTAGTGTCATGTCGAAATCCGGCACCTTCGATTCACGGAGCACGCATGACCGAATCAAGTCGCGCCAACGATATCTCCGACACCCCCGGACGAGGCAACGGGGCTTTCCGTCCGCTGTTGTGGCTGGCGCTGATCATCACCGCGTCCGGCAACGTCGTCGCGTCGACCGCCGACCTCAGCGTCCTCGTCAATGTCGCGTTTGGACTCGGCGCGGTGGCGTGCGCCGCCGTCCTGATCGTCCACCACTACCGGTATCGGCGACGAAACACTGTGCAGGAAGGAGGAATTCGCCTGAACCCGCCCTCGCCGAGGGGCACAAACGGGCAGGATACACCGTGACGGTCCACGCCCCGAACACGGAGGGGCACAATCACCAGTGAGCCGATCACAACTACAGACCAGAAAGCGCTGTGGCAGGCCGGTCGCCAAACACCGCGGCAGTTTGTACAACGCCCTGCACATTGCGAGAGGCAACAATGTGGTCAACCGAATCACGGCGCATTCGCGTAGCCGTCGAGGCATCCGATCCGATCACCCATGCCGGTATCCGCGACGGGATCGAAACGGGTAACGAGTTCGACTTGGTGGTAACCGGTCACGTCGCCGAAGCGGACGTCGTGGTCCTCGCACCCGAACGGCTGGACGGCGATGTGCTGTCGTACCTGCGCAGATCGGCGGCGGGACACCGCAAACCGGTGGTCCTGGTGATCGACGAGAACACACTGCCCGACGTGGTGACGGCGGTGGAGTACGGCCTTGTGGCGATCGTGGGGCGGCAAATGGCGAGCACCGAAGACCTGCTGCACAGCGTATCCGCTGCGGCGACGGGTGGCGGCGTGACGTCCCCGGACATGCTCGAACGCTTGCAGGCTCAGGTCGAGAACGTCCAGCGCCGGACGCTGTCGCCCCACGGCGATCCTGCCGCGACCCTGACGGCACGAGACGTCGACATCATGCGGATGCTGGCTGACGGACTCGACACGGCTCAGATCGCGGGCGAGCTGAGCTACTCGGTGCGCACGGTCAAGAATCTCATCTCCAGTCTCATGACCCGGCTCGACCTGCGCAATCGTCCGCAAGTTGTCGCATACGCCATCCGCACGGGCGCCATCTGAGCGTTACGCCGTCAGCAGACGCACGCCCGTATCGCGTAGGCCGCAGCGTGTGCGCGGTTGCGCAGGCCCTGCCGCTTCATCACCCTGTGCAGCACGTTTTTGACGGTCCGCTCGGAGTAGGAGAGCTTCCCCGCGATCTGCCAGGTGTTGAGCCCTTCGGTCAACAGCCGCAGTATGTCGCACTCTCGGTCGGTCAACCCCGACATCGTCAGTCCGTTCGGGCGCAGCACCTGGCTGTCCACGTCCTGCACGAGTGTCAACAGCTTGCGTTGCAGGTGTGCGGGGAAGGACACGATCCCGCGCCTGGCGGCGTGCACCGCGTTGAGCAGTTGCGGCGCGCCGGTCTCCCGCAACGGGATGATCGCGGTGACGCCGAACAGAACGGCCGCGAGCAGGTCGTCCTCGTCGAAGTGGTCGGTGACCAGGACACAGGGCCGGTGGCCCGCACTGCCCGCAACCCGGTCCAACGGCCCCAACCCCGCCAGTGCACCTTTGGTCATCCTGGTTTCGAGCAGGAGGACCACGTCCGCGTGGGCGAGTTCGGAGGCCGCCAGGACACGCACGTCCTCGTGCTGGCCGAGCATGAGATTCGCTCCTTTGCGCAGCAGCAAGTCGGATGTGACGACAGCGACGCTCGTGATGCTCACGGTACTTCCCTTCTGTGGTTCGCCGTTCACGATCGTGACGCGTGGCGGGTGATCCGCGGCGCCGCCCTCTCAGCGACCATGATGGTTGGCGCCTGGGTATTGCCACGGGGAATGGCGGGCATCACCGACGCGTCGGCGACAAAGAGCGCCTCCACCCCGTGGACCCCCATGGTGTCGGGGTCAACGACGGCACGTGCGTCCCGGCCCATCCGGCAGGTTCCGACGGGGTGCCATTCACTTCCTGCGTTGCCGTCGATCCAGGTGTCCACTTCGTGGTCGGACCAGCCCTGCGGGGCCAGTGCCTCTCCGGTGGTCGCCTTGGCCAGCGTCGGACTGCGGAACAGGTCTCGCGCCCGGAGCAGGCCGCTCCGCAACCGGATCCGGTCACCGTCAGCGTCGAGGTAACAGGGGTCGACCAGCGGAGCCAGTGCCGGATCCGCACCACCCAGCCGCACCGTCCCCCGGCTGTCCGGGTCGAGCAGGCTGATCGCACACGTGACCACCGGATCCTCGATCAGGGTCATCTTCGCGGTCATGCCGAGCAGGGTCAGCGCGAACTGGAGGTCGACCGACGCGCGCCGGGCGTCGCTGCGCAGCACAGCGACAGCCTGGGTGAGCGTGGCCAGCGGTCCGCGCCTGAGCAGCTGATAGTCGCGGATGTCGCCGTCGCCCAACGTGTTCCATAGTGGACTCCCGTCGACGACCGGCCAGACCGGCGTGATCATCGGGTGGTCCTGCAGGTTCGCACCCACTCCTGGCAGGGCGTGCCGCACGGGAACGCCTACGTCGTTCAAATGCGCGGCCGGCCCGACACCGGAGAGCATCAGCAACTGCGGCGTGCGCAGCGCACCGGCACACAGCACCACGCCACGACGGGCCCGGATCTCTGTTCCATCGACGACGACCCCGGCCGCGCGTCCCTTCCACAACAACACGGACGAAACCTGGCTCCCGGTCACCACGCGCAGGTTCTCCCGGCTGTTGGCCGGAGCGAGGTAGCCGTCCACGACGCTGTGCCGACGGCCGTCGCGGATGTTGCTCTGAATCAGGCCGACACCTTCGTCGACCGGTCCGTTGAAGTCCTCGACCAGCGGCAAGCCGTGTTCGACGCCGCCCGCCACGAACGTGAGCGGCAGGGCACCGGCGTCACGCACCGAGCTGATCGCCATCGGACCGCCGACGCCGTGCCACGAGTCGGCACCCCGGTCGTTGTCCTCAATGGCCCGCAGAGCAGGCCGCACATCGTTCCACGCCCAGCCCTCAGCACCGAGGGCGTGCCAGTTGTCGTAGTCCTCGGGGCGGCCGTGGAACCACGCCATCATGTTCATGCTGCTGCCGCCCCCCAGTCCGCGTCCCTGCGCCAGGCCGATCCGACGCCCGCCCAGCGCACGCTGCGGCGTGGTCACGTCCGACCACGACGTGGGGCCCGACAGCAATTGGAAGGCGTTGCCCGGCGTTCTGGCCGCGGGTTCCGCGCCCGTCGTCCGACCGGCTTCCAGCAGGACGACATGACAGCCGGGATCTTCGCTCAACCGGACTGCCAGCACACATCCAGCCGCGCCCGCACCGACAACGATGAAATCCGCCTCGGAGGGCGGCGCACCGCCACTACCCGAAGCCGTGTCCCACGACATTGGCGAGCCCCCCTCAACTCAGATGAGTCTAACTCAAGTGAACATACTCAGTCTATGTTCAAATGACAGTGATAGGTTGGTGACCAATGATTTCTCGTACTGGGGGCCGCCGGGCCGACTACGCGGAGCTGACACGCAAGGCGATCATCGACGCGGCCCGCACCCTGTTCGCACACAACGGGTACTTCGGCACCAAGGTCGACGAGATCGCCAAGGTGGCACGGGTGGCACCCGGTACGGTCTACGCCGCGGGTGGCAAGCAGGGGCTGCTGCGGATCCTGGTCGACGAATGGGCGAACGCGCCGATTCTCAAGCAAAGCCTCGACCGGCTGCCCAGTTTGACCGACCCCCACGAAGTCCTTGGTCTGGTGGCCTCCTCAAGCCGTTCGGTCCGCGAAGACCACGGCGACGTCATGCGCGTGCTGCTGGCTGCGGCACCGCACGACGAGACGGCCGCCGAAGGCCTGCGCTCCTCGACGGAGCGCTACCGCCGCACCCTGACCGCCGTGGCGCAACACCTGGACGCTCTCGGCGCGCTTCATGACAGCGTCGACGTCCAGCAGGCAGCAGACGTGCTGTGGTTCTACTTCGGGTACTCCGGGTACTTCACCCTCACCCAGGACACCGGCTGGTCGCTGCAGGACGCCCAACAGTGGCTGCTCAGGCAGTGCACCAACGCCCTGCTGGGCTGAACAACTCACCCGGCGGCTACTTGCTGGGTATGAACAGCCAGTGCACCTCGGAAACGGTGCCGTCGCCGTCGAAGGTCACATCGAAGCCCTCCTTCTTCGACCGGTTGTTGAGCGCGGCCAAGTCGTCGATCAAGTCGTTCAGCGTGCTGGGGCGGTTGCCGAGGCGATGGATCCGCACGGTCGTTCGCATCGCCGCCTGGCAGGTCGGCTGTTCGAGGCTGACAGTCTCGAAGCTCTCGCCGAGGTGTTCCTTTCGTGCCTCCCGCAGGTAAAGGACAGACTCGTCACCCGCGCGTACCCAGCCGAGCACCTGCACGAACTTCTTCTGGCCACGCCACGTGCACCGCGCGAACGGCTCGGTCATCGCCGACGAGCTCCCGCCGGCCTTCTCCGCCGACGGCGTTCCCAGCACGAACAGCCACTTCACTTCCGTGACGTCGCCGTCGGCACCGAATGCCACGTCGAAGCCTTCGTCACGGGTGCCGGACGGGAGGTCGATCAGCTTGCCGATGAACGCTTCCGGCGTGCTGGGCGTGCCGTCCAGACCCACCACCGGTGAGCTGCGCGGAATTCTGGCCTTGCACACCGGTTTGTCGAGCGTCACCGTCTCGAAGCTCTCCCCCAGCGGCCGTTTCTCCGCCTCTCGCAGGTAGAGCACCGAATGGTCGAGCCCGCTGGCGTGTGCTCCACCGACTATTTGCACGAACTTCCGCGTCCCACGCCACTGGCAGTCCGGCTGGACGGCCGCGCCCGTGCTGCTTGGCGCACTGTGCGCCTGGTTATCGCTTGATACCGATGGTTGCGCGGCCGGTGACTGCGGCGCGGAACCACACGCCACGGAAAGCCCAGTGATGGCAGCAAGCGCGATGGCACCGGCCAAGTCACGTACGACTTTGCCCATTGAGATCCTCCCCAATCGATTCGATACACACCTTCTGACGCCGTACGGGCATCGGCGTTCAACATCCGGCCAAGGTGTGCACGAACGACTCCGATTACGGGGTACGACATGGCCAGAACAGCGTCCGATTCACAGGAACCCGTTACGTTCGAGCCGATGAACGACTGCACCGCCGTGCTCATCGCGTGGTTCGCTTGTGGGTGCTTGTTCGGGTCCATCGTGACCAGGTTCGTCTCCCGGCTCCTGCTGATCTTCCGCGGCGAACGCGCTGTCGGCCACCTGTACCGGTTTCGTGAGACAACCGGGGACCACCCGACCACGATGGCTGTGTACCGGTTCCCGGTCGACGGCCACGGAATGGTGCAGTTCGAAGAAGAAGCGTCCTCGGCGGTGGGAGAGAACAGCTTCGTTGTCGTGCGGTACTGGCGCCGGAACCCCGTTCGATCCGCGACGACCGTCGGGCCGGGCGGTACGTGGCGGCCGTTGTTCTCGAACCTGTTGCCGCTGGTGGCCAGCGGCGGCCTTTTCGGCGGGCTGTCGTACTTCTTGATCACGACCCGATGACTTCCGACTTCGGCAGTCCGTGCGTTCGACGTCACCGCTGCTCTCGGCGAGAGAGCCTTGTCGCGTTGTGGAGGTCCTGCCGTCCCGGTTCGTGGTGGCGCAGGCCGGTGATGATCAGCTTCAGGCCGAATCTGAAATGTGTGCCGAAGTCGGCGCTGGTCAGAGTGTGCCGAGCTGCGGTGAGATGCGGAAACGCGCCGGGTTCGAGCGCGGATTCGAGTAGCGGGCCGTCCTGCGGGTACGCGTCCGCGGCCTGTTCCTCCAGCGTGTGACCGATGACGAAGGAAACGATCGCGAACGTCGCGCGAGCCGCGTCCTCATCGGCGAAGCCGGCTCCCCGCAGGACCCCGACGAGTGTGTCGCTGAAACTCAACGTGTTCACGCCGACCGCATGTGTACCAGCGAAGACACGCGCACCATCCTGGTAGCGCAACAGCGCGTTCCGCATTCGCTCCGCCATCTCGGCCACTTGGCCGGGCCAGTTCTCATGTGACGGCAGCGGGTCGCCGCATCCGGCCAACATCCGTTCGGCCATCGCGGTCAGCAGGTCTTGTTTGGTCGCGAAATAGCGGTAGAGCGCCCCAACCTGCGCACCCACCGCGTCCGCCAGCCGACGCATCGTCAACGCGTCCAGCCCCGCCTCATCCAACAGCGCCAAGGCGACATCGACTGTCCGCGCCGCGTCCAGCCGTGGTGGTCGGCCGCGGCCGGGTCCCGCGCGTTGGGGGGTTGACGAGGTGGCCATGGCTGCCAATATAGTGAACAATGTTCAAATGAACAAGGTTCACTAAATGGGAGGTAGCGATGACCGACGTACTGGTCGTGGGCGCCGGGCCGACCGGCCTAATGCTCGCGGCAGAGTTGGCGCTGGCCGGCGTACAGGTGAAAGTCCTGGAGCGGAGGACCGAGCCACAGCCGAACTCGCGGGCTTTGACGCTGCACCCACGCAGCATCGAACTGATGGACCAGCGCGGCATCGCCGACCGGTTCCTCGCCCAGGGACACACGGTGCCCAACTGGCATTTCGCGGGGCTGAGCACCCGTCTGGACTTCGCCGCACTGGACACCCGGCATCCGTACACCCTGTTGCTGCCGCAGGCTCGTACGGAGAGGATCCTGGGGGATTGGGTACGGGAGCTCGGAGTCGACGTCCTCAGGGACCATGACGTCCGCGCGCTTCAGCAGCACAGCAGCGGGGTCGAGCTCACAGCACAAGGGCCCCGAGGTGTTGTGACTCTGCAATCGTCCTATGTGGTCGGCTGCGACGGAGCGCGGAGCATGGTGCGCGGAGCAGCGGGTATCGGTTTTCCCGGTTCGGACGAGACAGCGACCGGTATGCTTGGTGACTTCGCGGTCACCGATCCGGTTCTGCTCGACGCCGCCCGAGAGCGTGACGCGCTCGTCGTTCCACTCGATGATGGCGTGATCCGGATCGTGCTGCTGGATCCCGGACGACTCCGGGTCCCCTCCGACGAACCTGTGACTCTGTCGGAGTTTCGCGAATCGCTGACCAGCCTGTGCGGCACCGACTGCGGGATCGCCGAGCCGACGTGGCTGTCCCGGTTCGGCAACGCCACGCGGATTGCCGAGAACTACCGGGCCGGCCGGGTGCTGCTGGCGGGCGATGCGGCGCACATCCACTTTCCCGGAGCGGGACAGGGGCTCAACATGGGTCTTCAGGACGCGGTGAACCTCGGGTGGAAACTGGCCGCCGAGGTCAACGGCTGGGCGCCGCCTGGCCTGCTGGACACCTATGACGCCGAACGCCGCCCAGTGGGGCAAACGATCACGGACAACACGCAGGTACAGGCATTGCTGATCGAACTGATGGCAACCGCCGAGTACCAGCGACCGGCGTCCGCCCTGCGGGAGATGCTGGCCGGGTTGCTGCGCTTCGGGCAGGTGAACCGCCAGTTGGCCGGCGAGATCTCCGGCCTCGGCATCAGCTACCCGCCATCTGGCCCGCAGGACGATCCGCTGAACGGCAGGCGGATGCCCGACATCGAGATCCACACCGGCGAGTCGGGGACTCGCCTGTCCGCGCAACTCCATGATGGACAGTTCGTGTTGCTGGACTTCACCGGGGACGCGGCTGCCGCCGAACACGGCGACCGGATCCGGGTCGTCCCCGCCAAGACAACAGGCGAACGCACGGATTTCGATGACGTGACCGAGATCCTCGTCCGTCCCGACGGCCACATCGCCTGGGCCACCCGGCTCACCGATGTGTCCACCCGTCGAACCGAACGCGCCCTGGCTCTCCGTGCCTGGGCAGGAATCAAGGAGTCCATCTGATGCACATCGAACGCGACAACCCGTCAACCGTGCGCACATGCGAGGCCGATCCCACCGCCACGGTAGGTGCCTGATGACTGGTACGAGGAAAGCCACAGACTCAATGGACCGACCTGTTCTCGTCGTCGGCGCCGGGCCCACCGGTCTCACCGCGGCGATGGAACTGTCCCGCCTCGGTGTGCCTGTGCGGATCGTGGACAAGGCACCGGAGGCAGCACGTACGTCCCGCGCCACCGACATCCACGCTCGTACCTTGGAACTGCTGGTCCCGCGCGGGGTCGGCCACCACCTGCTGCAGTCGGGGATCAAGGTGACAGGCACCACGCTCTACGGGCGGGGACGTCGGTTGATCACCCTGCGGCTGGACAAGATGGCCAGCCGGTACAACCAGGTCTTGCTCTTGGACCAGGCCAAGACCGAGCAGCTGCTGCGCGACCAGGTGAAGCGCCAGGGTGTGCACGTCGAGCACGGGGTCGAACTGTTGTCCTTCACCCAGGGGCCGGAAGGGGTCCGGGCGGTGCTGAAGTCCGATCGCGGTGAGGAAGTGCTGGACGCGGCCTATCTCATCGGCGCCGAAGGCGCACACAGCGGCGTGCGGCACGCGCTGGGCCTGTCGTTCGAGGGGCGCTCGTTGCCGGACGAGTACGCGCTCGCCGACGTCCTCGCCGACGGGCCGCTACGCCGGGACGAGCAGGCCCTTTTCGTGTCCCCGAAGGGTTTCGTCGCCATCTTCCCGATCAGCGGGGAATGGTTCCGGATCATGGCGACCGATGAAGGCGGTGACGAGGGCACACCGGACCTGGCGCGGATGCAAGAGCTGTGCGACCAGACATTGCCGTTCCCGTGTGAACTGCGGGGGATGAACTGGAGTTCACGGTTCCGCGTTCACAGCAGGCACGCGTCCGCCTTGCGTGCGGGCTCGGTGCTGCTGGGCGGAGACGCGGCACACGTGCACAGTCCGGCAGCCGGGCAGGGCATGAACGCGGGCATCCAGGACATGGTGAACCTGTGCTGGAAGCTGGCGATGGTGTACCGGGGGCAGGCGAAGCCGGAGCTGCTGGACACTTACCAGAGCGACCGGCTTCCCGTGGTGGTCAAGATGGTGCGCGGTACCGAGCGCCTTGCGACAGCGGTTCCAGCGGGCAAGCGTCGCACGCACCAGCTGGTCACCCGGGTCCTACCGCTGGTGCTGTCACCGAACATCATGCACCGCAAGGTTTCCGACTGGGTGGGCCAGGTTACGGTGACCTACCGCGGCACGGCGATCACCCACGGCGCGGGCCGCGCCGGGCCCTTGCGGGCTGGCGACCGGGTGCCGGATGTAGCCGTCCACACGGGTGGTAACCAGACGCGGCTGCACGACCTGCTGGACACCGACCGGCTCACGCTCCTGACCACCGGACCTCAGCCGGAGCTGGCTCCCTGGCGGCACCTTTTCACCGACCACGTACTGGCGCCGCAGCCGGGCCTGCTGACGAAAGGCACGGCGATGCTGGTGCGGCCGGACGGCTACCTGGGCGCGGCCGGGTCGACGGCCACGCTCGCGTCCTGGCTGGACAAGTGGTTCGAGCGCTCCTCGCAGTAGCACCTCGTTGGTTCGGCTCGTGACGGACGGCTCATCGGCCCGCACGCGAGTCGTCGGTCAGCAGCGGAACGGACCGCGCTGATCTCCCTTCCGCGTCGAGAACACGGCCGAGCAACTTGACCGTGCGCAGGACGACCGACCTGTCCTGGATCCGCAGTGCGGGCAGCGTTTGGCTCATCATCCGTTCGAGGTCGTGGGCTTGCGCCGCAGACCTCAGCCACGCGTCGACGATGACGTTGTGCACGCTGTCCGGCGCGCTCGCGATACGCATCGGACCGGCCTCGACGCTGGCAGCCGGGGTGGCGCTCGGATTAATGGGGACGGCCGGGTTGTCCGCCGGGGCGTCGACGCTCCCCCTGGCGGTCGCCTGTTCCCTCATGCTGAGCCTCACCGCCGGGTCGCTCGTGACGTACGGCTTCAACATGGCGTCGATCCTGGCACCCGCCGACCGACAGGGGGTGGTGTCCAGCCTGGTCATGATCGCGATCGGTTCGGTGGTACTGAACCTCATCGGCGCCGCCGTGCTCAAGTCCACCCGGGTGGACGTCGGCGGGTCACCGGCGAACTCGGCCCCCGGGTCTTCAGCTACATCGGACTCAGCACCGGCGCGTTCGTGGTCGCCGGCGTGTTGGCTGCATTCCTGGTGCGCACGCAACGCCGCACACGCCAGACGCCCGCTGCGGTCACTGGCGCGGGCGTGATGTGATGGAACTCGTTCTGTGAGTACGCGAACCTCGTCCTGTGTGGACGCAGGGCGTCGATCGCCGAGCGGCGGGCGCTCGACGATCGACGTGCTGTTGCTCGACGCAGGCGGCCCGCCACCGGGTCCAGCGGAGTGCGCGGGCGTCGCCGCGTTCCTGTGCGGTGGATGTGCCTCGTGCACAACCGGTGAACCGGTGGAACACCCAGCTGAGGCGGCCGGTCAGCTCCCGTTGAACGAGCCGGTCTCGACCACGGTCCACTTGCCGTTGGTCACCCCGTAAACAGTGAGCACCTTGTTGGTGCTGTCGCCGTACTCGTCGAACGCGATCTTGCCGGTAGCACCGTTGCCCTGGTACTTCTGCACGTTCTCGAGCATGGCAGCGCGTTTCGACTCCTCCCAGGTGCCGTTCGCGCCAAGCGCGTTCGCCAGGCTGGTGATGACCACGTTGGTCGCGTCGTAGGAGAAAGCACCGAATCCGCCGTACCCGTCCGGGTAGTTCTTCTTGGTGTACTCGGCGATGAAGTCCTTGGCGGTCTGCTGCGACTCGGTGGGCGCCCCGACCGATGTCGCCAGGTCACCCTCTTTCCCACCGAGTGCGATGAACTTCGGGTCGTAGATGCCGTCGCCACCCATGACCGGCACGTCCAACGCCATCCCGGCCGCCTGCTTGCTCAACGGTCCCGCCGCGGGGAACTCACCACCGTAGTAGATCGCGTCCGGCGCGGCCGCCTTGACCTTGCGCAGCACACCGGAGAAATCGGCGTCCTTCTCGCCGACAGTCTCCTGGGTCACGATCTGGGCGCCGAGTTTGCGCGCGTGCTTGGCGAACTCGCCCGCGATGCCGACGCCGTAGGTCTTGCCGTCGGTGATGACCGCGATCTTCTTCTTGCGCGCCTTGCCAACCAGGTAGTCCGCCGCGTAGGGACCCTGGTAGGCGTCCGTGGTGCACGTCCGGAAGTAACTGGCGAACTGCCGCTTGGGGTGCGCCAGGTCGTCCCCCTTGGTCAGCGACGGGTTGGTGTTGCCCGGTGAGACCTGCACGATCTTCTTCTGGGCCAGCACGGGCTGGACGCTCTGCGCCACCGACGAGTTGAAAGTGCCGATGACGCCGACGACTTCAGGGCTCGAGGACAGTTTGGACGCTGCCTGGACGCCGACCTGCGGAGTGGCCTGGTCGTCTTCGGACTGCAAGGCCAGCCGGTAACCCTTGACCCTGCACTGCTCGTTGGCTTGAGCGACGGCCAGTTCGGCGGAGTTGCGGATGCCGAGCCCGATGGAGGAGACGCCGCCGCTCAGCGGGGCGATCAGACCCACCACGAGCGTTCCCTTGCTGGTGTCGCATCCGGCTGCCTGCCCACCCGCGCCCGCTTCGTTCTTGTTCGAGCTGCAGGCGGCCAGCAGTAGCAAGCCGGCGACGAGCGCACCGGCTTTCGCTGTGGGATTGTGCACTTGTTGTCCTTTCCTGGTGCCGCCGACCAGATTGTCGGTGGCGGCGGGCGCTTTGGCGATCTGCGATGTCCACAAAGGTCACAAGATCCGCGCCGTCACTCCGGATCGTCCGGACGCGGCACATGCCTATCGGAGGTGGACGGCCACTGGCAAGGAGGACGGCCGGACATCGCCCGAACACGCCCTCACAAACGGGCACAACAGTGCAGGAAGGTCCGCGAAGCGCTATCCGGCCGGGCACATTTCCCGACGACACTATGCCGACCACAGAGCGGGTACAAGATCAACCTGGGCGAAACACCCGACTGGACCAAACCCGCGAACGCCGCGGTTCTACCGGGTTTCGAGACGACGGCGTGGAAACCGCCGCGGCGACCTGCCTACTCGATGAGACTTACGTGGCCCGATGAACTCCACGAGCTGCGCCGGTGTAGCGCGCATCGTCGAGACCACGGGCCGGAACGTCGCCGCGGCGATTGTTACCGGGTGGCGCCGGTGTCCGACTCGGGCTGATCCGGTTTCCACTCAGCGGCCTCCCGCACGGCGTCGGCGAGCAACCGCATGGAGGTCGACGCCCCGGGGTTGAGCAGAACATCGACCCCTTGCGACGGCAGGGCGGCAGCCAGTTCCGCGAGCGTGGTGTTCCGCCACCCAGCGGCCTCCACCCGATCCCGATGTCCGTACGAGGTCGTCACCAGGACGGAAGGCATGCCGTCGGGCGCGAGTTGGACGATCGCGGTGCCCTCCTCGTCCAGTGCGACACCGAACGTCATATCGGCGAGCACGGCAGGGAGGAGGCCCGCGGCGCCGGTCTCCTCACGGGCGATCATGCCGAGTACCGCGTCGACCGGGTCCAGCGGTGAGTTCGGGTTGGCCGGCCGGTACACGGGATTGGGCTGGAACCAGCCGCAGGTGCCATCCGGGTTCACCAGCCAGGCTCCGATCATCGACTCGACAGGCGTTTCATCGGAACCCTCATCCGGTGCCCACGCGGGGTCGATCAGCAGAAGCAGGTTGCCCAGCGTGTCGTCCTCGGTCATCGTCCGGTCCTTCCGTTGGCGGAGGCGGGAACTCGGGTCGTGATCATGTCACCGGCCCGGCAGTGACTGGCTCGGCTGGCCGGACGCCTGCGGCCTCACGACCTCACCTCCCATGGCGACGCATGTCCGGTTCGGTGTTCGTCCCTTGATCGTCATAAGTTCTCCGGCAAGCCAGCGACCTGTCGTTTCCGGTGAGGCGTCCACGGCCCATCACTGGACGCCCGTCCAGGCTGGGGCGGGCAACGCCGTGCGGTCGCGCCGGGTCACTGCGCCGAGGTGGTCTGTTCGACTGGGCCGCGCGCCGGCTGCTTCACCACTGTGGCCAGCAGCCGTATCGAGGCGGGCGCGCCGGGGTTGAGCAGCACGTCGATCCCTTCGTCGGGTAGCGCTTCGGCCAGCTCGCGCAGGGTGACCTCTGCCCAGTCCGGCGCGTTCACCTGCTCGCGGTGCGCCGGTGCGGTGGTCACCAGTACCGACGGAACACCGTCCGGCGCCGGTGCCACCACCGGATTGCCCTCCTCGTCCAGCGCGACGCCGAGCACGACCTGGTGCAGGGTCTTCAGCAACTCGTCGCCGTC
Organism: Kibdelosporangium phytohabitans; assembly: GCF_001302585.1. GTDB lineage: Bacteria > Actinomycetota > Actinomycetes > Mycobacteriales > Pseudonocardiaceae > Kibdelosporangium > Kibdelosporangium phytohabitans. The sequence goes on from NZ_CP012752.1 coordinate 6,336,397, forward strand.
GCCGTCGCCGCGCACCATCAGCTGTACGGCGGCATCCACTGGGTCGGTGGGCAGGCCGGGCTCGGAGGGCTGGTAGTCCGGGTTCGGCTGGAACATCCCGGTTTCGCCGTCCTGGCCGATGTACCAGCCGCCCACGACCGCTTCCACCGGCGGTTGCGCGTCGTCGCTGCCCGGCGCCCACGCCGGGTCGATCATGAACACCCAGTGGTCGTCGAGGACCAGCCGTTGCGGTTCGCCCGGGTCGCCGGGACCGGCGGGCAGTTCGACGTTCTCGACCGGCTTCCGGTCGGCGCTTTCGGTCGTCATTGCGGTCTCCTCACCGGTACCGGATCACGTGCACGCAGGCCGCGTTCGCCTCGAAGGTGGCCTTGCCGTCCTCGGCCATTCCGTCCACGAACCGGACGTTGTCCCGCTCGTTGGCCACCACGATCAGGTTCCCCACCGTTTCCCGGCCGCGGTAGTCCTGCCTGCGCACCCACACCAGGGCCCGCGCGTCCTCGGGGAAGTTGACGATCTCCTGCACCGCCCCGGCCCAGTCCTGGTGCGCGTGGGCACTCAGCACGGCGCCGATCTGGTCCATGGTGGACGCGTACCACGCGGCCGGGCCGGGGGCCGGTGGGGCGGGTAGGTCCGGCTCGCCGTCGTCCCACCGGGTCATCCAGGTCCACGGGTCGGGGTTGGGCAGGCCGAACGGCGGCTCACCGGCCGCCTTGGGCACCACCAGGGCCGCGTCCAGCATCTGCTCACGCCAGTCACCGGTGTCGGCGAACCGGCGCGTGGTGCACGCGAACAGCCAACCACGCCGGGTCTCATCACCCGGCCCGGGATCGACCAGCACCGCCTCGCCGGCGTAGGTGTGCTCCAGCCACGCCTGCGCCTTGGCCACCGCGGCCGCGAAGTGCGGCGCGGCCCGCTGCCAGGGCACCGGCAGCGGATCCCCGACGCCCGCCTCGGGCCGGTGCAACCGGGCCACCACGAGGCTGCCCACCTCGTCGTCGTAACAGCGGGCCAGACTGCCCCGCTGTCCGTCAAGCAGCATGGCACCACCGTCGCGATACTGCGCGTACAGCAGATGACCGGTCAGCGGCAGCCCGTCAAGCTCCCGGCGCAGCCACACTGCGGCGTGCGTACCGGGGCCGCCGGTCACGACCGCGTCGGCCACCTCCGACCAGCTCGCGCACGTGGCCACCTCGGCGCCCGCGAAGACGCCGGTCAGCAACCGGTCCCACCAGCCAGGCATCTCGTCCTCCGGCCGCCACGGCAGCGCACTGGCCGGCCGGTGGCGCACCGCCGCGTCCGTGGCGACCAGACAGTTGCGCGCGTTGACCCGCCGCCGCCAGGAATCCGTGCCGTCCGGCGCGTTCAGCTGCTCGTCCAACGGGTCGGTATTGGCCACCGGGAACGGCTCCCCGCCGTCCTTCGGCACGGCCAGAGTGGCCGCCAGCATCGGCTCCACCGGCCCGTCGGCGTACTGGCAACTGAACAGCCAAGTCCGCGCCCGCTCGGCGAACGGCTGCGATTCCGCGAGCGCCACCCGCCCCCCGTAGGTCCGGTCCAGCCAGGCCGCGGCCAGTCGTCTGGAGTCGTCCTTGTCCACAATCGTCGCCATCTTCCTTCTGTAGTACGTCTCAGGCCGGACGGGTCCCGAGACAAGGTTCGCCGCCGTGCTGGTCACGCCAAACCCGAGGAGCGCCTGGGCCGCGATGGACGTGCGGACGCCTCCTGCGCCCGGATTCGCCGCACCTCCTCCTTGCTGTAGCGCGTGTCCGGGCGGTCGGTCAGCTCGGGCTCGCTGCCGCCGACCGCCGGGGTGCCGGTCACGAACCCGCCGTTGTCGTCGACCCCGATCGCTCCCTCGTAATCTGCGCTCCCCCCAACGATGAACTGGACCTTGTTGCGCGCGAAGTGCGACTCGTTCCGATACCTGTCCAGCATCCCGTTGGTGCGGGAAGCGATTGCCCGCAGGTAGTCGGTGACGAACCGTCCGCTCGCCACCCAGCAGGCCGTGTGCGCGAACGAACCGTTCCGGTTGTTGGCATAGACCCGCTGGAACATCCATGACCCGTCCTGCACGTACGCGAAGTTCCGACCGTCGACGCTCACCGGAAGCCCTGAGGAACGAAGGTCGACATAGGTCACACCGCCGCTGGGGAACAGGACTTCGCTCCCCGCCACCACAGTCACTCCTGCCGTGTTCGGCTCTCCGTGGTAGTCGATGACGATCGGCCCACGCCCCCTCGCTTTCGACTGGACGCTGTAGTCCTTCCACCACGGAGAGTTGACCCAGGTGCCATCACGCAGTTTGTCGACCGCGTCGAGAACGGTCTCACCCGGCATGGTCCGCACCATCCTGTCCAACTTGACAACCCGGGTCGCAAAGTCGAACTGCATGTCGGCGCCGTCCCTCCCGGTCACGAAGGACACACCGATGTCGGTGATGTACCGCCCGGACGCGCTGTTTCGCCAGCCTCGAACCGCCTCCTGGTAGACGTCACCCGGCTGGAAGTACACGACATTTCCCTGCTTGTCGGTACCGGTGGCCCAGCCGTACGGCGGCGAAAAACGCAACGGCGGACCGGCCGACGGCCGGGGCCCCCGCGGCCCGTATGTACCGGACCAGCCACTTCCCGGGGCGTGATACTGCGGGAATCCACCGGGGAACGGGGCCTGAGGGTGATAATGCCCATGATGCGGGGGATGACTCCAGCTTCCCGCATGGCCGTAACCCGGCGCCTCGTGACCGAACGCGGCAGCGAAAGCTTGCTGCTGCAACTTCTGCAGCCGTCGACGCTCGTCGTACTCCGCCTTACTACCGGGGTCGCTGAGTTTCTCGTGCGCTTCGTTGAGCTTCGCGAACTGGCTCTCGTACCACGCCCTGTCGCTGCCGGGGTGTTTGTCGGGATGGTATTTCAGCGCAGCCTTTTTGTATGCGGTCTTGATGGCCGGGATGTCCGCGGTCTCGTCGACACCGAGAACCGCGTACAGATCGTCGAGGTGGTCGATCGCGGGCGGCCGGGCACTGCCGGAGCCGGACGCCGCAGCAGCCTGCGGCTCGGGCCGCGGCTGCGAGCTGGACGGCTGCGGCCCCTGCGAAGCAGCCGGCCGCGGTTCCTGAGGAGCGGCCGCCGGCTCCGGACCCAACGACTCCTTCCGCCCACCACCCCCACCCGCATAAGGCGCCGCCGGCCACCGCCGACCACCATCGACCAAGCTCGGCACCGGCTCCGGGTTCGAGTCCGGTACAGGCTCCGTCTGCGACACCGGCTCCGGACCCAACGACTCCTTCCGCCCACCACCCCCACCCGCATAAGGCGCCGCCGGCCACCGCCGACCACCATTGACCAAGCCTGGCACCGGCTCGACCTCCGCCTGCGGCTTCGGAGCCGGGTTCGGATTGGTTACAGGCTCCGTCTTCGACACCGGCTCCGGACCCAACGACTCCTTACCCCCACTCACAAACGAATACGGCGCAGCCGGCCGCAACCGCTCCCCACCAACCACACCCGGCACGCTCTCCGGCTTCACGTCCCACTCCGAACTCGGTGTCGGACGAACCGGCTCCTTCCCCTTCCCCGCACCGCTCGGCTCGGACGGCCGCAGCGGTTCGTCGTGGACGTCCGGATCCGTTCCGGAGTCGTATACCGATTGCGCATCGTCGGACTCCGCCGCTGTCTGCTCCGAACGCGATTCGGGATCCAGGCTTGGCCCGGCCGCTGGCCGCGCACCGCGAGGCTCCTCATCGGACTCGGGAACGGATCCGAAGCCGCCGCCGGACTCGGGCTCGGACGCCGGGACGTAGGAATAGTAACCATCCACGTCGATGGGCGCGGAACCTTCGTCCTGAGCGATGCGTTCCCGCTCAGCCGCACTGAATCTGGTGTAGTCCTCGTGCACCACGGTGAACGGGTACTCCGTCACCCTCCGCTCCACGTTGAACAGTGCGCCGGCAAGGCCGACCCTGCGGTACTGCACTGTCCGGCGATAAGTGACCCAGCCCCGGTTGTCCGGGACGCCGATCTCGTAGTCTGCGTTCGCCTTGATCGGTCCCTGGCCGGTGTGCACCTCGGCGCGCCGGGCCTTCTTCCCCCCGATCGGCTGCGTCATCAACAGCCTGGTCATCGCGCGGGAGAACTTCTCAGCGACCGATGTCGGCGCGTCCTCAGCCAACAGCAACAGCACAGCCGGTGGAACGTCAGTCGATCCGGTCCGCGCATGCAGCCGTGCGTAGGCCTTTCGAAAGCTTTGTGTGGAATGGACGATCTCCGCAGGGACCGCGGCGTCGACACGGACGTCGTCAAAGCGGGAGCCGCGCCCGAGCCTGACCGGCAAAACGACCTTCTCACCCTCCGTTTCCAATGCCACCACGACGGCGTCACCGAACGGCGCCCGGACCAGCCCGCCCGCCCGGTTCTGCGACTGGGCCATCGCGTCGCTGACCGATTCCCCGGGAAGGGTACGGACGATCCACCCGTTCTCGTGGATATTGGCGGCGATCTGCGCTACCTCGTTCGCCACCTCCGGATCGCGGAGCAGTCCCACACCGGTGTAACCGGGATCGGCGGAGAACTCGCGGAACAACAACTGGTCGGCCGTGAACTTGACCTCGCGTCCCCTGCGATCCCGTCCGACATAGCCCTTTTCCTTCGCGCCGTGCAGTTCCCGCAGGTAATCTTCGCCCGGCCCGGGCCTGGGCAGGTCGGACTCCGGCACGTGCTCGTCGGCATACGGCGGATGGTACTTCTTGCCCCCGTCCACCCTGGCGAAACGCAGGTCCTCCTGCGGCACGGTCAGGTCGGCCATCCCGAGCCCTCCCGGCTCGCCCCTGCCGAACGGTATCGGCGTGTCGCCCGCGTCCAAGGCATCCACCACGCCCTTGGCGTTCTTGCGGACGACGTAGGTGTGCCGGAGGCCGCCGGGCCGACGGAAATCCGCCACGCCCAGTTCACCCGGCTTCAGCTCCGCCTCGGCGTACGCGGTCAGCTCGGCGAAATCCCTGAACCTGGTGTCGAACGTGGTGCCGAGGCTGTGCACGAGCCGCGTGCCCGGCACGGGAGCGCTCGGCCGAGCTGCGAACCCGTGGTTCAGCCGGGTATGACCGAGCTGGTTCAAGGTGTTGATCGTCTCGATGGTCACCGCCGGGCAGTTCGTCGTCCGACCGGCGAGGTCCGCGAACGACTCGTCGGGGCCCGGGCGGTTCACATCCAGCAGTGGCTCGTAGTGCACCACGAAGTAGCGCTGGGCGTCCGCGGGGTCGGCGAAAACGTCCGCCGAGACCGGATCACTCGGCCGCCTGCCGTCCCGGAAAACCGGGCGGTCCAGCGCTTCCAGCGGGGCGAAGTCGAACCCGTTGCGCCCTAGCTTGTGCCCCACTCGCCAGATCGGCTGGTCCTGCGCGGTCAAGCCCAAGCGCTCCAACTGCTTGGCCTCCCAGCGCGCGTACCCGTCCCGCAACGCGTCGTGCGCCACGATCTCGCTGTCCTGCGCGGGTACCCGCTCGGACCAGCGGATGACGGCCGCGAAGGTGACGATGTCCCGCGGGTCACGTCCCAGCCGACGTGCGGCATCGAGCACTTTGTCGGCGGCCAGCCCCAAGTACCTGTCCGATCCGAGCCTTCGGTCGATGGTTGCCGTGTCCACGGTCCGCACGGGGTTGTCCCGACGCAGTCCCTCCCGCTGTTGCGGGCGCAACGGCTCCTCGACAGGACCGAACCGGTCCGCCGTCGACTGGCGGCTGTGCCGCCGCCCCCCGTCGTCGACGGCAGACTTCTGCGGACCGGGATCTGGTGTGTCCGTGAAGAAGTCCTCTGCCATTTCCGGCCGCATCGGCATGGACGCTCGCGACCCCACGGCATCCCCAGGTGACACCTCATCCCCACGACCAGTCCCGTCGCGTCCGGCTTGACCACGCCACCGATCTCCAGCGCCGCCTTGCTCGTGCGGGAAAATCGGTTGCCTGGGCCCGCTGCGCACCGGCAGTTCGGACGGACCGGTGCTCGCCACATGCCGGGACGAGTCCGCCACGGCCCCATCGGGCGGCAAACCAATCCCGCCAGACGCCGCAGCGCCATTCAACCTCCCACCCGAGGGGGCCAGCGCACCTTCCGGCACAGCAGGCCCCGGTTCGTCCGCATAGAACGCGGCCTGCTCCGGCGACGCGTCCTCGTCCCGCCAGAGCCGGGTGATCTCCGCACCGGCCTCCTCCTGGCGGAGCCGCTCGGCAGAGTAGTTCTGCCGCAGCGCCGCGAAGTCGTTGTCCGCTCCCCTGCCGGTGATGTTCGGGTCTGTGCCCATCCGGCTGTAGTCACTGGCCATCAGCTCGGTGATGGCCGCCTGAGTTGCCCGTGGCGCCACCTGGTTGTCCATGAAGTCGCGCAGCTCCACCGAGTCCGGCCGCAACTCCACGCCCGGCAGATATGTGCTGACGAAGTCCCGCAGGTCCTCGAGCCGTTCCTCGAACGGCCTGGGTCCGTCTCCCTCCAGCAACGCGGGCGTACCGTTCTCGCTACCGTCGCCGCTGAACTGTTGCCACGTCGCGTAATGCTGCCGCAAACCCTTCGCCACCGAACTTGCCGTCTCCAGGTTGCCGCCGTCCAGTTCGTCCTGTGTCGGCCACGGGTCCCACTCGGTGACGAACTGTCCACTCTCGAGCCTGGGAATTCCCAGCCGGTCCCACAACCCGTCCACGTGCTCGACGTCGCCAGCCCAGTCACCACGCACCAACCCGTCCTGGCCGGTGCCCATCGTGTAGGTCTTCAACGACCCGGCAAGCGTTTGGTCCTCCAGCCACTGCATCAAGCTCGGCGGCACAGTGAACTGGTTGGGTCCCAGGTGGGGACGCACGTTGCTGACGCGTCCCTCGCTCTGGCCCGGGTAGGCCTCCTCCGCCGTCGACGACTTGCTCAACTGCACCGCCGCCTCGACGGGCACCAGGTACGACCTGATCACGGGCGGCACCGCCGAGCGCCACGGGTGGGATTCCGCCAGCTCCCACACGGCCGCCGACCACACCTTCGCCGCCTCGAGCGGTCGGCCCACGAACACCGGCAACGGATGGGCGCCCTTCCCACGCAAGATCGTGACCTTGCCCGTCACCGGATCCTGCTGCACGTCACCGAGATCGGCCATCGGTGTGCTGGTGCTCGGGTCGAACAACGGGATCTGCGACCGGGAGACCACTGTGTACAGCCGCACGTACGGCTTGCCGTCGACCGTCTCCACCTCGAATTCTCCACGATGCACAGGCGGGGGAAGAACGCCATCCCGCGGCGCCGGGTACGACATAAGATCCGGTCGGCTCGGTCCCGGGTACGACACTCCGTCGACGCCGACAGCCGGCCCGCTCTCCGGCTGGTGGGGCATCACCGGCGCGTCGCGTCGCGCAGGAGGTTGGCTGTCGTGGTACGGCCGGTAATGCGGATTTGTCTGGACCTGGAGCTTTTCGTCCTCGTCCGTCCAGTGAACCTCGCGGATGAACTCGCGGCGGATCCCACCGGGGAACACCACCTCCTGGTAGGCCGGGACACCACGCCTGCCGTGCGTCGCGACCAAGTCGACACCACCAGGCGCGTCGATCACGTACCGGTAGCGCCCGAAGTTGTGGAAGACCTGCATGTCGTCCAGTCGTGTCGCCGACACCAGCAGTCCGCTTCCCAGGTGGGGTTCGTGCAGACTCCTCCCGAAGTTCTCCGAGTGGAACGGCGCCATGCCCTGTTCGAAGACATGGCTCGGATCACGGGTCTCCGAGCGGTACAGCGGCGCGCGATCGACACGCCACAGCACACCGTCCGTCCCCACGGATTCGTCGAACGCGCGCAGCTCGTCGGGATCAACTTCCACAACCGCCGCAGCGAAGGCGTCGTCGGGCCGGATCGACGACACCCTCCGGTCAGGCGCGTCGTACTTGCCGAGATCGCGGTGGTGCGTTATGTCGGGTCTTCCGTCACGCTGAAAGTTCCCGGAATCCCAGTCCGAAAGAGCCAACCGGTCGAAGAAATGGAAGCCGTACTTCTGGACCGACTGGTACATGGACTTGACCTGTTCGGCCTCAGCGTCGATGAGCTCCCGGTACGCCGCCAACTCCGCTGGCGCCATGCCCCTGAGGTGCCGTATCGCTCCCGACAGCCGCGCGATCTGCCGTTGGAGTCTGAGCCATTCCGCCCTCGCCCCAGCGTCACCCCCCAGGTCACCGAGGCCGTCGCCGGCTCTGTCGACCGTGAGCCTGTCCGCCGCTCCGATGATGGTGTTCAACGCGATCTCGAGCCAGGCCCGTTGATCGCGCAGGTCACCGGTGTCCGGCCGCGGAGGCAACGTCAGTTTCCCGTGGCCGAACAGGGCATCCGACCCTCTCTGGGCAAGGGCGTACTCGGCACGCAGAGAACTCAGCCGGGCATTCAGCCGGTGCAGCAACCGAGGGCCATCGCTTTCCAGATCCGCGGCGACCAAGGCGTTCCTGAGACGCTCTCCCTTCTTTATCCAGTCGTACCAGGTTTTGGCGTTTCCTGGCCGCTCTCGGCCGTCCGCGCCGCGCCAGAGCCCGGGCGCGTCGGGATGCTGCATGTCCGAATAAGCCTGGACCGTTCGTCCTAATCCGGCGACTGGCATCTCTTGCGTGCGGCCGGTAGTTGCTGAGTCGTTCCGGTTCTCCGGCGCAGGCGGCGCCTGTGACGTGTTCTGCCGGGGCGAAGTGGACGGGTCATCTGACGCCGAGCGCACACCGCCCCACCTCGTCGGAGAAATCGGTTCCCGAGGCACGTTGCGCACCGGCAAATCCGCCGGACCACCGCCCGCCACACGCCGGGACAGATCCTGCACACCGTCACCAGGCGACGAACCAGTTCCGCGAGTCACTTCACCATCAGCACGGGTGTCGGGCGAAGACACAGACTCACCCTCAGGGCCAACCACGCCTCCCGACGACGCGTCCCGATCCGGTGCGGCGAACGGGCTCACCTGCTCCACCATCGAACTGGGCGACGCCGCACCGGAGTTCCGCAACCCCGCAAGCCCAGGACGCCGCCCCTGACCCCCGCGGTCAGGGCGATCCTCCGGACCGAACGCATCACTCCACAACAACGACGGACGCTCTTCCCTCGTCCCCGACTCCATCCCACGCCGGGACAGATCCTGCACACCGTCACCAGGCGACGAACCAGTTCCGCGAGTCACTTCACCATCAGCACGGGTGTCGGGCGAAGACACAGACTCACCCTCAGGGCCAACCACGCCTCCCGACGACGCGTCCCGATCCGGTGCGGCGAACGGGCTCACCTGCTCCACCATCGAACTGGGCGACGCCGCACCGGAGTTCCGCAACCCCGCAAGCCCAGGACGCCGCCCCTGACCCCCGCGGTCAGGGCGATCCTCCGGACCGAACGCATCACCCCGCAACAACGACGGACGCTCTTCCATCGTCCCCGACTCCACCACTCGCCGGTATGACGGCGGAGGAAACGGATCAACTCCAGGCGGATAGTACGCAGGAGGCGGACTGTCCGCTAAGTCCCACGAAAGTTCTTCAGGGATCGCCCTGGTCTCCATCTCGGCGACGAGGTACTGCACGTTCGCTCGCGGCGCTACCCCCTGCTGCCCCAACGACATCGGTGGCATCGCCGTGGCTCCAGTCCACAACAACGGCACAAAGCCGACAACCGGCCGGTCCGTGGCCAACACCGCCATCGACTTGTTCTGCACGTCGATGAAGTTGATCACGCCACGATCATCCTTGTGCACAAGGACGAAGTGCCCCATGCGAGTGCCGCCGCCCATGAAGACCATGCCCTGAGCCCCCGGCACCTGATCACGCATGTGCCGAAAGATCTCGAAGAACGTTGCCTCGTAGAACGTCTCACCAGCGAGGTCGTTCGCATCACGAATTCTCGTCGGGTGCCCGTCCTTCACCGCGAAGGTATCGTTGTCCAGAATCGAGAACGACCCCTGGACAGTCACCTGGAAGCAATTCGGCGAAGAGTTGCTCCTATTCACCTCGACGAGATTCGGATAACGCGCGGCGAAGTAGCTCGCCGCGTCGGCAGGCGTCTCGAATACCCCGTGAGCCACAAGAGAACCCGCGGGCAGGCTCAACGCATCGTCCACACTGATCGCCGCATCCCGCGCCGGAGAGGGAGCCGGGCCAGAGCTGTCCACCCCACCCGTCAGATCCGCGTCCATTGCCCGCCTGTACGGACCTTCCACCCGGGTCGACGGAAGCTCGTTCATCTCGATCGACTCGGCACGACCACCGGAATCGGCGAGGTCTGTCCGCAGCGGACCGGTATCGAAGTCGCCTGTCCTCGGCGAGGTGCCCTGCTCCACTGCGCTGCCCTCCGGCACCGCTTGCTCCGCCTGCGGCCGACTTGTGCCGGAGGCAGATCCGTCAGGCGGCGGGGATTCCGAGCCCGGGGCTCGCGTCGGGGTGCCGGGAACGGCCGAGCCGTCCTCGGACGAACGCGGCGAGCTGTCGAGGTGCTCGCCGATCAGTTCGTCCTCCCAGAACCGGTCCGCCGGATCGGGCGAACGAGGCGTGTCCTCGATGTGCTCCTCGAGCACTTCGTCGTGCCGGTACCCACTCCGCGGCTCTGACCGGCCAGGATCGGCGGCATCAGGTCGAGGACTGGCCTCAACCGACCGCGACGGCGAGCGACTGGCCTGCGCGGCCAGGTCAGCGGCTTGCGAGGCGCGTGTGGTCGCCTCGTGCGCGTACGTGGCCGCTTGCGCGTTGGCTGCCGAGTAGAAGGCGCTGCTCTTCCCGGGGATCTGCCGCCTCGTGTAGGCGGCGATCTGATCGGCGTGCGAGGCGGCTTCAACTGCGGCATCCGCTGCATTCTTGGCCGCGTCCTGTGCTGCCTTGACAGCTGTCTGACGCGCAGCGGTCTGCGCGGCCTGTTCGGCCCGCGCATTGGTGGCGATGTCGTGTTGCTCGCCTTGCTCGGCGCGATCGGCGAACTCCTTCGCCCGTGCTGCCTCGGCGTCTGCCTTCTCCGCGTTCGCCGCTTCTCTCGCCGCGATTTCAGCGGCTCGCTCAGCGGCATCGGCCGCGTTGCGAATGGGATCGACCGCGCGTGCGGCGGCGATCTGCACGTCGTAGTTCTCTTTGGCTGACCAGTAGCCACCTTCTGCCTCGTGGCGCTTGTCTTCGGCCACCGCGAGCGAGTGGGACACGTCCCGTATCCCTGATGACTGCTGAAGTCGCAGTCCTTCGAACGCCTTCGCCGCAGCCGTCCATGCCGTCCCAGCGTCGGACAGCCTGGTTGCGGCGTCGACCAGTGGCTGGGGTAGCGGTCGTGTCGCGTCAGGACGGTGCCGGACACCGTACGCCTCGTGCACGAAATGGTCAGCGATGCCGACGTTGGGAGTGGATCCCTTGCCCACCCTGGGCCTTGCCACGAAACGGAACTCGACATCGTGCAGGTCGACCTGGGTGATCCTGCTGTCGGCGTCCGCAGCGGCAAGCGGGGTGGTGACCTTGTCCTTCGGCCGGACGCGGCCGTGCGACGACGCCTGGAAGGTGCTGTCATGAGTGCCCACGGGCACGTCGGTCCGGATGTTCCCGATCGCCGAGCCGAAGTTGCCGCGGCCCTCACTGAGCTGGTTAGCGCCCGCCGGGTGCGTGACGCCCCCTCCGCCCCACAACGGATGACCGGTGACGTTCACCGCGTGCCCCGTCTGGCTCAGGGGATCGTCCTTGTAGTAGGTGTCCGTCTTGGCTTCGATCTCCACTCCGGCGCTGACCGACGACAGCTTCGGGTTGTCCAGGAGCCGGGCGTGTATCTCCAGGTCGTGGCCGGGTAGTGCTACCACGAACTCACCGCGCATCATCGGTCCCAACCCGGCTGTCGCGGCGAACGGCGTGATCCCCGTCTTCAGGGCGGCTATCGTCCTGGAATCCACTTCCGCGCTGGGTAGGCCCGCCGACCGCGCCACGGCCAGCCGAGCCTTCTCGCGCAACTCCGCCACGTCACCGAAGTAGTTCTCAGCAGCGAAGGCACCCGCCTCGTAGGTGGGCCGCGTGTGAGCATCGGCCTGCCTGCTCGCGGCAGGATCGGTCAAGCCGACATGGCCGGGCTGTGTGCGCCACTGATCGAGCTCCGAGGCAGGGATGTTCCTCGGACGGGTGAGCGTCCTCGGACGGCCGTCCCCGGCCGCCGGAGGCCGCACGGCAGCTTCGCCCAGCCGCTGCCTGCCGCCGGACGGCGGCGGGAACGACTCCTCGGGCACCTTCAGCAGCGTCACGTCACGACGCGATGTCGTGTCTGTCGCGACGACGTCCTTGGCTTCGTCGTGGCCCTTGCTGTCGATTCCGAAGTCGCGCTCGATCCTCAGGTCCAGCGCGAGCTGCCCGGTGTAGGCGGCCATCGGCCCGGACGTCCGCACCGAGTGCGAGTGATCGCGCAGCGTGCCCTCCGTGCGCACCCCGTCCCGGCTTCCCAACGCCGCCGCGGCCGTCAGCCCCGAACCCAGGGTGCCTGCCGCGTGCCCGGTGCCGGTGTTCTGCCCTGCCGCAACCGGGTCTGGTTGGGGTGCGAGACGCACACCCGGACGAGCCGTCGTCGTCACCGTGGCGATCGTGTGCCCCGAGAACGTCGACTCGGTCGCCAGGAAGTTCACTCCCTCAGTGACCGAGAGGCTGTCCACGTGCTCGATTCCGGAGAACCTGGGCGGATCGACGAACCTGGCATCGACGGTCAGGTAGTACGTCTTTCCATGCCACCTGCCGATCGGGATCCGCACCGGCGAGATCCGCCCGCCGTTCAGCGCCGAGTTCACCCTGCGGTGCACGTCCGCCAGGAACCGGTCGACCTGGCGGTAGTTGTCGTGCGTCGTGCCGTTCGGCAATTTCGGCAGGAACTGGTCTGCCGCTACCTCTCCTAGACTTTCCGCCAGTCGGACACGCAGGTGCGGGATGCGGTCCCGAAGGTCGATGGACGTGGTGATCCCGCCGAGCCCCAGCGAGACGCCCTTTCCACTCAGCACGGACGCCGGCGGGGGCAGATCCCTGACCGGCGCGGTGGCGGCGTTCGCATCACCGGCCTGCTCCGTGTTCGGGCGAACCTCTAGGACCGAACCAGTGGTGGCCTCGTTCCCGGCCTCGTCCGGACGGTCGGCCTCGACGGGGGCAGCCTGATCAGCAGGGCCGGGCTCCGTGGAGGGGGTCATGTCGCGCATGGCCGCGATCTGCTCGTCGGTCGCCCACATCAGCATCGAACGGGGCAGGTCGAGACTCTCCCCGGAGCGGGTGGACTCCTCGCGTCCGAACAACTCCCATGGGTCGAAGTTGCCCTTGCGCATCGCTTCGGCCACCACGTCGGCCCGGACGTCGGCCCAGACCAGTGTCTGCTTGACCGGCTTCGCGCCGGCGATCCTCGTCTGCCTCGTCGCCTGGTGTTCCAAAGCCGAACCGTGCCCCCACCGATACTCCGGTTCGACGCCACCGGCGAACACCCCGACGAACCGGACCACCGAGTTCCCACTGATCGTCGGAGTGCTGAAGGGGATGACCGCATCGAGGAGACCCGCACCGATCGTGAAGTCCGCGGTGTTCGACCGCCTGACCCCCGAGGCATCGCTGAACCTCTTCTCGACCATCTGATACTCCGACGGCGAGACCTTGTGGGGATTGAACGGGGTCAGCACCACCGCGACGTCCACGATTCGATCACCACGACGGCGCTCCCAGGATCGGGTGCTGACGATCGGCTCGAACCTCCGCTGGTTCCTCCTGATCGAGTCGGGGGTGAGGCGCTCTTCCTCCGACCTCGAGTTCGTTCCGCGCGGGAACGACGCCTTGCCGTCCGGCCCCACGGCGTCCACCGGGTCATCCGACGCGAGGTGGACTCGCCGGTCCACCGCGTTGTTCAGAAGGTCGGTACCCCGTACCGCGACGACATCGACATCGTCCAGTGTCAGTGGTGCTTTCCTGCGCACATCGTTGATGTGCGGCACCAGGTCCATCTGATGCACGTTGACCGCTTGCACCGGCGCCAGATCGGCCGGCGGAGCCGTTGTCGTCAACAGCTTGGGCACAAGCAGGCGCAGTGAAACTTCCTGTGGCTTGGGTGAGGCCGTTCCCGCAGTGGGGTCACCGACTTCGACCAGCCGTGGAACCGACTCGCCTGGCCGACCCGGAGTGACTCCCCGCAGCGTGGAGCTCGTGCGCACGTACGACCGGACCTCGGGCGTGATCGTCAGCCGCCCGCCGAACTGCCACAGCCTCTGCGACCCGGTCGAACCGGTATCCGCCAGGGTGTCCGCGTGCTTGCGCGTCGTTCCTTCCGCGGTCTTGTCGACCAGGGTGTGTGAGAGTGACCTGCTGTGCTCCCCCACCGCATAGGCGAAACCTCTTGTCGAGGATTCGAAGTCACCGAAGAAGTTCCACGCCGTGGCGAGGGCACCACCCCTGAGTCTCCACGACTTCCTCCTGGTGGCGTGCGCCTCTCGTTTCTCCAGGGACTCACTGCTGACGGATGACTCCGCCACGTCCAATTCGCCTTCGGACTCGATGCCGTGCAGCTTCGCCCGCAAGGTGACCGTGGTGACGTAGTCCTGGAACGTCGACGTCTTCGTCACCGTGAACGACAGGCCCCGGTCGGTGAGCATCGTGTCGATCATCTCAGGGATCTGGTCCACGTCCTGTTTGAGCTGATCACCGCGGGCGAGCAGGCGTTCCACGGACGCCTTGAGCCCACGCGAGTACTTCTGGGAGAACTTGACATCACCGAACTCGACGACGTAGTCGCTACGCGTCATGTGATACCACTTGCGCCCGGGCAGCGTCCGCAGAACGTCGGCGATCGCACGATAGACGTTCTCGCCTCCCCGGAAGTCGTCGACGAACGTGCCACCGAGGGATTCACCGGCCCAGACGTGAGCGGGCGGATAGCGCTTCGGTCCGGCCGCGCCGGCAGGCGCAGGCTCACCGTTCGAGGGGTTCCGCTCGCCCGATGGATCGGCGATCGGCACGTCCGTGGTTTCCGGTTGCCCCTGCGGGTCCACAGCCCGTTCCGGCATGCCGTCGTTGCGTCCACCGGGCTGTTCGACGGCCGTCCCCAGGCTCTGAGCGGCATCGTCTCGGTCAGTCCCCAGCCCGGCCCGGCCGGCCTTGCGGACCGGGCTCGACTGGTGGACTTCGATGTAGCCGTCCAACGTCCGGACATCGCCACCCAACGGCCGCACCTGCAGCACGGACCTTGTCACGTAGTAGACCGAATCGCCAGTTGTCTCAACGGAGTTCTTGCTCAGTGCCTTGTCCGTGTGCCGCAGGGTGTGCTCACGGGACATCCCCGCACCAGCGACAGGCCCCGCGGCGAAGAACCCGGCGCCAGCGATGTCGCCCCCGACCCCAGCTATCACCGTGCCTTCGACACCCTGGCTCGTGGTGCTCGACTTGCTCACGGTGTCCTTGACGAACCTGCTGTCCGTCGATGTCGCATCCGGCATCGTGCGGATGACCTGGACCGTCTGCGGCACGGCCCGCATTTCGAACATGCTCGCCTTGTTCGACCACCTCGAGCTCTCCGGGCCCTTCACCACCGGTTTCGACCGCACCCAACCCGCATCCGGGTTGGTTCCGTCGTCGACCACCGCCATCTTGGGCCAGTGGAACTTGATATTGGCGTCGCTGAGGAACTCCTTCAACACCCGGCGTCCGGTCGAACCGATCTCCACGAGGCTCACCGGCAGGTCCTTGGCGACCTGGTCGAAGAAACTCCGCGTGCTGAGTGAATAGAGAGCATGCACCGCCGGTGCTGAGGGCAGCTCTCCCGTCACCGGACGCGGCGGCTCGCTCGCGTCGAGACCAGCGGGAAGCAGGGGCACGCTGAGATCCACCGTGCCGGTCACCGACCGGTCGATCTTGCGGCCGTGCGCACTCGCCGGATCGGGGATCTGCCCGACCGGATTGCCTTCGGCGTCCCGCAGGGACCAGGTTACCTTGACCGGCACGCGCACCGGCTGCAAAGCGCCCCATTCGGCCTTGCTCGACGCCGTCGTCTTGCGCTGCCCCACGCTCTCGTGAGCCGTGTTCGCCGCCGTTGGAAGCCCCAGCCGAGCCGCAGCCACCAGCGGAGGGGCCGCTGTGGCCGTCACCCGCGGATTCACGGTGGCGTCGCGGGACCTGCTCTGCTGGTTGTTGGACCAGGTCTTGTTGCCACTCGACGACGTGGCCTTGTCCGGCTCGGCCTTGTTGTCGAGAACCTCGACCTGATCCCACTGCGGCTCGGCTTGGATGGCCAACTCGTAGGGAGTCTTCCCGACCGTCAACTGATAGGGCGCCACTCTGTCCTCGCCGACGAAGGACAGGATGTTCGCCGTTACCTCCGCCTGTACCTGGTCAAGCTTGTTGCTGCGCTGCAAATCCGGCTTCGCGTCGAGCAGACTCCTGGCCATGTCGAGGCCCTCAACGGGCTTGTCCTGTCTTGCCGGACCATCGGCGAGGTTCTTCAGCAGGAACTCGGGAATCCGCGCTCGGACGACATCCGGCGTTATCTGCTCACGCTGCACCGCGTCGGGCGCGTCGGCAGACGCTGCGGTGGCGTCTTGCGCCTCCGGTGGTGGCGTGGAACCGGTCCGCGTCTCGTGGGCTTCCGCGATCGGCTCTCCGTCATCGGCGCGGGTGCCCGCCGGCTCGGAATTCGCGTCGAGGCTCGGCTCGCCGTCGCCCGGCCGGGCCATCCCACCCAGGTCACCGAAGTCCTCTCCAGCCCGCTCGGACTGCGCGGGGCCGGCGTCGTGGCTGCCCTGGAGTTCCTGCACCTCCTCATCGGGCAGCAGGTACCAGTCCGACGGTATCGGCAGCGCTTCGAAGCTCTCGTGCGCCTGGAGCATCCGGCCGCGCAGGAACGCACCGATCCGGTTCAGGTTCTCGGCGTGGTACTCCTGCTCCTGCAGCTGGTCCGGGTCGTCGCTGGGGCTGAACCGGACCTGTACCCGGTCGTCGGCGCGTCCGTGCCCGGACGGCGGAACGTACCGGACGGTGATCGTGAACGTCTCCGACGACCCCGGACGCTCGACCGTCGCCGTGTACTCGTGCCCGTCCTGCGACCAGGACGACCGCACCCGGGCATCGTGGAAATCCATCCGGTAGGCCTGCTGCAGGCGGCCGTCCGCGAAGAAGCCCGTGAAATGGGCGAACGCGGCACGCGTGCTCATCACCGGGGACCGGTCGGCGATCAGCTCCGCCGCCCGTTCGAACGGCAGCTCGTGCGCGTCCACCGAGATGATCGTGGTGCCGTTGTCCACCCGCCGGCCGGTCTCCCGCAGCACAGTCGGCGCCAGCACGACCTCGGCCTGGGCGCCGTTCACCTCGCGGGGATCTCCGGGCCGCGGCTCGTACCCCGGAGGGTAGGCCAGGGACATCACCCGGTGTTCCGGTGGAACGCGGACTTCCAGGACCGCGTAATTGCTCACGCCACCGCGGTTCGCCGTCCAGTCCCGCACGAACGACAGCGAGTGCGACGCGGAGGACGGCAGCACCTCGACGAACTCCGACGTACTCCGGGATTCCGGATCCAGCATCACCGCCCGGTACACCGTCACCGGGCCGCGTTCCGGCTCCCGGCCCCGCAGCTGATCGGCGTGGGAGTAGAAGTCCCGGACGTTGCCGACGAGAGGAGGCAGCGCTGCCGGCGGAACGATGACCCGGCCGCCGTCACCCCGCTTATTGGTGAACATGCCGCCGACCACGTGGCGGGCGAACTGGTGCAGCTCCGGATCCCGCGCGACCGCGTCCAGGTGGGTCCGCGACATCTCGGCCGCGTCCGACGAGCCGGACGCCTGCGGCGCCCGCTCAGCCGGGCCATGCGTGGCGGGAGCCGGCTGGTCGGCGGGCGTGTCCTGGACGTTCTCGGCTCCGTCCCGCTCACCGGGCAACCCGGTTGCGTCGGTCTCAAGCGCGCCGTTCCGTGCCTGGACAGGCGGTGCCTGCGCAGACGTCCGATGCTCGATGAGGACGTCGCGGGTCCTGACGGCGAGGTTAAGCAGGCCACGGGCGTCGGGGTCGGTCCTGGCCGCGTTGACCAACTCCGCGCGCTCATTGGCCGGCAGGGTTTTCAGCAGTTCGGGACCGGTGAGCTTCCCGCCGCCGAGGTCGTGGAAAGCCAGCTTGGCGGCGGTCCGGGCGAGGGCGGGGTTGACGGCGGTGTGCGTCTCAAGGTGGTGGGTGACCTGATCGGTCCAGGTGTTAAGGCGGGCATGGCTCTGGCTGAGGCTCGCGGGATCCCGGGTGACGTTCGCCGCGATCCGGCTGCCGTCGGTGCGGATGGCAAGGCCGGCGTCGAACTTGACGATGGACTTGGGGTGGTCGCCGTACCTCCAGTCGACGCCGCGCTGGGCGAGGATGGAGTCAAGCAGGCCCTGGCCTTCCTTGGCGCCGTAGTCGAAGCGGGCGGTGCGGGGGTTCTTGGTGCCGAAGGTGACGTCGTTCTCCAGCTTGGGGCCGGTCACGCGGACAAAGGTGTTGACCTCGGGGAAGTAGACCACCCGCGGATCGACGCCGGCCATGGCCTCGCGCACCCGCAGGTCGAGTTCAGTGGCCTCGTTGGCGGCAACGCCGTCCTGATCGCGGACGCGGTAACCGCCACTGAGCACCTCGGGCGGGCCACCGGGGTTGGCCTTGACGGAGGCGTCGACCGCGTCGAAGAGGGGGCCGTGGTCGGTGCTGAAGTCGTGGACGTCGGCGTCCCCCATATGGAGGTAGACGGTGCCCTTGAGCTGGCTGACCAGTTGCGCGGTGAGCGGGTGCCGGGCGATGGTCTCGCGGATGGCGCCGTAGGGAATGGACTTCTGATCGATGACGTCGGTGGTGGGGTTCCGCCAGGTGAATCCGACCACGGTCACGGGAAAGCGGCCGTCCCAGCGGAACTCGTTGACGGCCTTCTCGACCTGTACGGCGTTTCGTCCGTTCACCCCGATGACGAGGCCGAAGCGTCCTCGGTAGCCGCTCCCGTCGAAGCCCTGGGCGTATTTCGCGGCGAGGGCACTGAGGTTGTCGGCGGGCGTCGCGGCGACAGTGGCGACGATGCCGATCCTGCCCCGGTTTTCTTCGGTTCGTGTTCCGAGTTCACCGACAGTCCTTGCCCGGACGGCGGTGAAGGCGAAGTCGCGGCGGGCTTGACGGAAGTCGGCCTTGCCACCTTCCGCATCGGGAGGCCGGTTGTCCGCAGGCACCGCTGCGGGAGTGTGCGGGGCTGTCCGGTTGCGCCCGGCGGCGAAATCACTGATGTCGCCACCACGCGCGCCACTTCCCACCGGAGTGGTCACGTGGCCCACCTCAGGCCGCGCCTTCGCCCTGGCCAGGAACTCGACCGCCGTTGGCGTCTCATCTCTCGACGCGACCCGGCCGACAGCGGCGTCGAAGAAAGCCGGGCTCCCCGTCAAGCCGCCCTGCCCCAACTTCAGTGCGGTGACGAAGTGGCCTGGGCTGGTCTGGTGCTTGTCGAACACCACGCCGTGCGTTCCCGCCGGCGCTTGCCGGAGGTCGTTTTCGACCTGGGCGCGGCTGCCACGGTGCGGGGTGAAATCCCCCTGGAGCGCGGCCGCCAGCTGCGTCTTGTCAACCAGACCGCTCGGCCCGGCCCGGAACAGGTCCGGACGTTCCGCCGCCAGCTCCCGATTGTCCAGCGCCCGTGCCAGCTGGTACGTCGCGTCGGCGCAGTTGGTGAGGTGCCCCGGCACTCCGCGTTGGAAGGCACCGCGGTTGATCTCCGGCAAGATCGGGACAACCGCTCGGATGAACTGCCCTTCAGCCTCCCGGCTGACGAAGCTGTCCCTCCAGATCGGGTCGCCCGGCTGGTGTTCCGGCTTGAACCAGGCCGGATCCCACGCCGGGCCGGTGTGCGGTGCCGCTGCTTCCGTAGCCGGTGCCGTGTCACCGGTACCGCTCGCGAACGCAATAGGTCGATTGTTCTCGACGAGATCGTTCGACGTCGCCAGATGGTTTTCCCGCGTTACCTGCACACCAGTGCTTGCGGCGACCTGATTGTCGAAGGACTTGTTGGTGTCGTGCCGCAACCCCGCACCCATCATCGTGGGATTGTCGGCCGCTGTATCGATCTCTTGTTGTGGATCACGCCCCACTCTGGGCTTCATCACCGGCTTCGGCACGCGGTCGTTGCCAGGTGGCGGGTCGTCCGGTGGCCGTTTTCTGGTTGGGACGTTGGAAGGCGAGTGCTCTTGGGTGTGAGGGCCGTCAGTGAAAACACTGTCGATCAGGTCACCGGAAGGCGCCTTGCGAATTGGATGTGTGTATGTGTCGGCGTTGTCCAGTGTGTGGGAGACAACTGGTGCCGCGACTTCCAGGGTCCTCGCGATCAGGCCGACCTGTTTCGCAGTGAGACCCTTTACCGGCGGGTCGCCCATGATGCCGCCGCGTCCATCAGCACGATCGAACGGCAGCTTGCTGTTCGTACGGCCGTCCCAAAGACCAGTGAAGTGGAAAACCTTGTGCAGCACGTTCGCCATTGGATCCGCAAGGTCCCACTCGACCTGATTCGTGCGCGGATTGTGCGTACCCTCGCCCCTGGAGTCGAGCACGTTCACCGGAACGTTCCTGGACGAATCGGTGTCCCAGCCCCGTGGCACCTCGTCCCGCGTCTTCGCATCCAGCGTGAAGTGGACCTGACTCCCCTCGAACCGCCCTTCGCCGAACTTGTGTTTGTAGTTGAAGTGCTTGTCCAGCTCGTTCTGCACCCGGTCAGCCAGATCCCGCCGCGTCGCAGGAGGAACCTTGTTCCCGGGAGAGATGAGGTCGAGCGGGATGGCGACCTCCACCACCCATTTGCCCGGCTGCACCTCGAAATGACGCAGGTCGAAACGGATCTGCGTGATCTTCCCGGACACCTGACCGGCCCCGGCCTTGTCCCCGACCCGCAGACCACCCTCTTGGCTGTACGGGTCGAACCGCTCGCTGCTGAACCTGGTGGGTGTGGCCCCATCCCGCCGGTGCTGCCACGTCCCGTCCTTGCGGACAACCCCATCGTCCGGCAATTCGCCCGTGCCCGGTTCACCGTGCCTTTGCCCAAATCCTGGGTCAGAAGCACCGCGGTGACCCGCTGCCATGTATCCGAACGCTGCGACCGCCGCGGCGCTGTCTTCCGAGACGCCCGGTTTCGACGGCCGCCCCACCGGCCTGTCTTGCGACGGTGGCTTGTCCAGCACCGACGGCCGATCTGACGAATGCGTAGCGGGCTTGTCCGGACCTGGTACCGACGGCCTGTCCGACGCCGACGGGATCGACCTCTCCGCTCCCGGCGGAATCGGCTTGTCGGGGAAGATGTTCTCGAGCGACTTGGCCGGGTTCCGCCTGTCCAGCAGAGCCGACACCATCTGTTCCGCCTCGGCCTTGTTGACCGGTTTCGCGGCAGCGGCCCCGTCCTCACGCGGCACGGAGGACTGCGGCACGGATGATTGTGGAGCAGCATGTGCGCCGCTGCGGTCCGTCGTAGTGGGTGCCTGCGTTGAGGAATTGGGCCCAGGTGCCTCGGCACGCAACGGTCCGCCTACTTGGCCCGTTCCAGGACCAGGCGCTGCTGTGATCGGTGGGGGGATCACCGGACCGGAGGGGATGTCCGAACCGATGCGACTGACGGGGCTGACCGGACTGACGGGACTGGAAGGAGTGGCGTGGGTGACTGGACCACCAGAACCTGCCGGACTCACGGGACTGACAGGACTCAGAGAAGCGGTGGAGCTGACCGGACCAGCAGAACCCACCGGACTGACCGGACCGGCAGATCCGGCGTGGCCACCTGCGGCCTCGCCACCCGACCGCTCCATCGGCGGAGTAACCGGCACGTCCACAACGCCACTGCCCAACGGAGTGTGGCCAGCCACGGAAGTGTCGATCGACAACTTGGGCCGGACGTTCGGCTGTCCGGCGTCCGGCGCCGACGGACCCCCATCGGACACGACATGGGACGACACCGGGGGACTCACTCGCGACACGGGCTGGTCTGGCGACGAAGGATCCGTGTGGACCTGTGTTTCAGGTTGTGTGGTCACCGATCCGTCCGGCCTGTCCACCGATACCGGACCAGTCACGTGCGACTCGGAACCCGCGCGCTCTTGAGGAACAGTCTGGTGCTCGCCGCCGATGACCGTCTCCGGCCGCTGCGGACCGGCCTGCGTCACCACGGACCCGTTCGGGTCATCCGCCATCGTGGGGACTTTCACGTCCGGCACCGGTAGATCCAGTAAGACCGACTCGTCCCGGATTATCCGACCATCAACCGGGCTTGTTTGTGCAGCCGGAGTTTTCAGCTCCAGTGACGGTGAGTCCGGCGATGACCGGATGCCGGTCGGGTTGTCCATACGCGACGAGCTACCGGGCTGTGTGGTCGCGTGCCCGCCCGTGTTCTGCTGTCCACCGGTGACCGGGTTCTGCTGGTGACCTGCATGGTTCGGCACAGGCTGTGCGAGGGTCGACCCCTCTGGCTGCAGCGGCGCCCAACCATCCAGCTTCGGTACGGAAGTGTTCAGCCAGGAACCGCCCGAGCCGTTCACCGGCGCGCCCAAGGGCGACTGCTCCGATCCGATGCCGCCGTTGCTGTCCGAGTGCACCTGCCCGGGCAGGTCGCCAGCCACCGGAACGCCGTGCTGGCGGGATATGGGTGCGCCGCTGAGGAATTTCTGGGTCTCGCCTGGCCGGTTCGGTGTCGTCGTCGGCACTTCACCCGGCGTGCTGCTGCCGGGGCTGTGAGTTGCGTGGCCTTGCCCGCCGGGCACACCCGATGTCGTGGCGATCGGCACGCCACCGGTGAACACGCTGCCGAGGTCGCCCAGGCCGGGTGCCGAGATTTTCTGGCCGCGGTCCACGAGCGTCGTGCCATCGAACCCGGTGTCGTCTGGAATGGACAGCGATGCCTTCCCAATTGGCGGCATATTCGCGACGGAGTCACCGTCGCGGAGCGATCCACCGTCCGATCCGTCCTCGTCTGGATCGTCCTTCAGCAGCGGTATCCGGTCCTCGGCCGGACCGGAGCCCGGCGCGGTGTCGAACTTCATCCCGACGACGCCACCGAACTTCTTGGCGAAGTCCCCGGCCACAGCGTCCAGTTTGGATCCGAGCTTCCCACTGGCGTGGTACGGCGCAGCCGCGCCGAGGATACCCGCCCAGATCTCCTCCGGATGCCCGGTCGCCAGGCCCACCAACGGGTTGCTCGCGGCGACCATGCCCATCTGCGCCCCCGCGTACCCGAGCTGCCCCAGGCCGCGCACCCAACCCGGCGTGACGATCCTCTCGGGCGGGATCTCGGCGCCTTTACCGCCGTTTGAACCGTCCTTCTCACTCAGCGGTGCACCACTACCGCCCGAACCGTCCTTTTCACCCAGCGGTGCACCTTTACCGCCCGAACCGCCTTCGGCACCGTCGAACTTGCTCTTTTCGAAGTTCTTGCCGAAGGATTCGCCCTTGCCCCCAGTCGGTATCCCTCGCAGGTTCGGTGGCAACGAACCCAGCCCGACCTTCGTGATGCCGTGGAACGCGCCGAACGCGGCACCACCGATCGCACCGCCGATGGTCGAACCCTTGACCGAGTTCCAGTCCACCTCGTCACGGCCGCCACCGGCCATCTGGCCCAGCTGGATGCTCAGGTCCAGGCCGCCCATGAACAGCGCACCGCCGGCGCCGTACTTCGCGGCGTTCCACGCGACCTGTGCGAGGGCGGTGGCCGCCTTCTGCCAAGTCAGCTGCGACAGCTTCTGCACGATCGCGTTCCAGATGGCCTGCAACGCCGCTCTGCCCATCGCGATCGTGCCGGGGACCGCGAACGCACCGAAGAGCGAGCACAACAACGCGATGATGGTGGCGAGGAACATCGCCGCCATCACGATCAGCATGATCTTGCCCTTTTGGACGTCAGCCGCCGCGGTCTTGCACATCTTCGCGAACGCTTCCGAGCCCGTTTCCATGGCCCGCAGTCCCTCGAGCAGTTTTTCCTTGCCCGTGAGGTAGTCGCGCAACGCGTCCGCGGTGACGCCCCGCATCGAGTCGTTCAACCGGGGAACCAACCGCTCGACGTCGGTGATCAGGTCCCCGACGACCCCGTTGAAGTCCGCCCACGCGGCGGACATCGCCTTCAACCCGCCCTCGCTGGCCTCAGGCCACGTCATCCCCATCGTGACTTTGAAGAACTTCTGCAGACCGGGCGGCAGCTCGGTGGTCATGTCCGAGCCGCGGCCGACTACCGGCGTCTCGTCCTCGCCACCACCGCCGCCGTTCGTTCCCCTCTTGCCGCCGGTTCCACTCATCGAAAACAATTCCTTCCACGTCAGCAAGAGGGGAACAGAACCGGCAGCGGATGCCGGACGTCGTCAGCGGGACTTGAACCGTCCGTCCAGCTTCCTCGCGGCGTCCTCGTCGAGTTCCGCCAGGTTCTTCGCCGCCTTCAACGACCCGCGGGCCGTCTCGACGATTCCTGTGCCCGCGGCGCCGGCGCCCTTCTGGAGGCTTTCCGAGTCCCCGTAGTAGTTCTTCTGGAAGCCCTTGCCTATCTCGTCATCGCCCCAACAGCCCTTGTACTGGTCGAGCACACCGGCCAGCTTCTGGTGGGCATCCTGCAGATCGAACCCGGCGTCCCCCAGGCTCCGCGAGAACGCCCGGAACTTGTCCAGGTCCAGGAAGAAGTCGTCAGCCATTGCCGCGTCCTCCCTTGCCGTTGTCTGCGGGAAGCGCGGGACTGTCGACGCCGAAACTGTCCAGAGTCTTGAGCATCGGGTCGACCAGCGCGTTGAGCATCTCGTCAGGTGACACCTTCCCGGTGACGATGTCGTTCAGGTCCAGTCCGGGAATGCCGGACGTGCCCATCAGGTCGGACATCTTCGCCATGGCCTGCGACCTGGCCAGCCGCAGGGTCTCGACGATCGACTGGGCGAGCTGCGCGGGCGCCAGCGTGCGGTACTTCGACCCGTTGAAGGTCAGATCGGCCAGTTCGCCCCGCCCGTCGACGGTGATCTCGAGCGAGTGGTCCTTGGCGCGCACGGTCGTGCTCGCCTCTTCCCAGTGTTTTCCGAGTTCTTCGAGCTTCTTGGTCTCGGCCTCGAAGCCGGCCCACGCGTCCTGCGCGGCCTTGGCGGGATCGGCACCCGCGAGGTTCCACTCAGCCATCACTTACCTCGTTCTATCAGTCGGTCCAGCTCGGCGAGCTTCTCGGCGAGCTGGGCCTCGACCTCCACTTTGGACATCCCCGCCTGGTGCCGCTCCGGCTCGGGTTCGCGCCTGCCCAGCGCGCCCGGTCCGGCATTCGACGAATCCCAGACCTCGGGCCGCGGCTCGCTCGGCACCGCCGCGACGCGGCTGTTCTGCTGCGACATCTGCCCACCGCCCATGCCGCCGAGCATCATCGGCGACATCGGGTAGCCGCTCAGCTGTGCGTTCGGGTCACCCGCACGTGCTGAATGGCCCCGGGTAGCCGGTTCGGCAGGTGGCTGGACGTCGCCGGGAAGTAATTCAGCCCCCGGCACGAACATTCCGCGATCCGCCGGATTCATCTGCAACGCGGCGGATTGCTGAACCGCGCCGCCGACTGCCGGGACCCCGCCGGAGCCCGCCGTCATCGCAAAGGAGCGCTTCGGGGTCACCTTGTCGGGGTCCACTGGCGGCTCGGCGGGCGACGACTGTCCTGCCACCGCCACCATGGGCTCTCCCTGACTGTTCCCTCCGGTGGCAACCGGAACGTCGGCGGACGTTTTGACCACGATCGCGTCCGCGCTATGGACACCGGCGGCGAGTGGCGCGACGGGCACAGTATCCGGGTGTTGCCCGGGTTCACGCTGGATCTTCTCCTCGACCGGTTTCCCGACCGTTCGCGTGCCCTTGGTAGCCGGTGTCTTGGTCACCTTCAGCGGCTGTACTGCTTTTCCGGTCGCCGGACCACTGTCCGCTCGTCCCAGCACTGCGGGCACAACGGCGACGCCCGCAACGGCTGTCTCATCCACATGGGACAGTGGCATTGCGGCGGGCTGCCCATGCCCCAGAACAGCGGGCGTGACCTTCGCCTGGTGGTGACCGGACTCGATCGATCCACCCGCGAGCAGGTCGGGATGAATCTCCCCCCGGCCGGTCGAATGACTCTCAGGTTCGCCGCGGCCGAGAACGTGGTGGGACCGGACTTCCGCCCCAGGCGGTCCGCCCGTGCCCTGTCGCCCGCCGGACAGCGGCGCCATCGGGGCGGCTACCGCCATCGCCATCCTCAACTGGGTGTCGTCGACAGGAACGTCGGGCGCCCCGCCCGGATCTTCCACGGTTCGCGTCACCATCTGCGGAGCGTGTTGCTCAGCCAGAGGACCTGTGGAGTGCGGTTTACCCGAGGACGGCTTGTCGACCACCGTGGGCGCCTCGAAAGGCAACGGGGTCATCGCGTTCGCGATGACCTGGTACGCCGCTCGCAGATCACGCAGGATCTGCTTGGCCGACTGGCCGTTGACCTCCGCGACCTCCTCTGGCGGTGGACCTCCGGCCACGGGCGGCGCGCTCTCCTGCTGCGCCTTCTGCCCTTGCAGGTCCCGCAACCGCCGCTGGTGCGCGGCCAGCAAGTCCCCGGCTTCGCGCAGGATCGAGCCGTAGCCGGGGTTCTGCAGGAACTGTAGTACGACGGTCGTCTGCCCGGAGACCCCACGCGCGAGGCTGTCGAACTCATCCGAGACCTTGCCGGTCCACGAATCCTGCACGATGTTCAGCTGGTGCCGGATCTGGTCGAGGACGTCCTGGAGCCGTGCGGCGGCCTGGTCGAACGCCGCGGCGCGCAGGTAGAAGGCCTCCGGGCTGACCTCGTTCACGAGCTGCGCCAGCTGGTCGAAGGTCAGCGCCTCCAGCATCGGGTCGTCGAGGACCGGCGGAGCCGGGCCGTCGGTCATCGGTCAGTCCCTCGGCCCAGCACCGGATCGTCGAACCCGTCCGGGTCGTCGCTCCACGCGTCCTTGTCGGCTTGCAGCCAGATCTGCGGCTCACGCTCGTTCTGCTGACCGCCGCCTCCGCCCATGCCACCCATGCCGCCCATTCCACCCATCATCGGCATGCCACCCATCGGCATCCCCGCACCGGACGCCGACATCATGGGGGTCTGTGCCGCGGGGGTCGCGGGGACCGTGGCGGCGAAAGGTTGCCCTGCCTGGCTGAATCCGCGCTGTCCGGCGACGTCGGTGTCGAACTGGGCGCGACTCACCGCCTCCGGCCCGGCGGAGGAGGTCGGGATCGAACCCAGCCCGCCACCGCCTGATCCGCCGCCCGGTCCACCGACCTTCGCCAGTTCGTCCATGGCGTGCTTGCCCGCCTCGAGCGGCATGCCGGCGTGCTTCTCGCTCAACGGTGCCGAGTTGTCACCGCCGAGGAAGTCCCGCAGCTTGGAGTGATCACTCGGCTTGACGTCGTCGATGGCCTTCGCGACTTGATCCTTGGCCTCTTCCAGCGCGTGTTTGGCCTCGGGGTCGGTGGTCTTGCCGATCAGCTCGTCGAGCTTCTCGTTCGCCACGTCCTTCGCGTCGTCCAACGCGTCGCGGGTAACGGGATCGACGCCGAGATCGGGTTTGGGGATGTCGGGCTTGGTCAGTTCCGGCTTGGTGATGCCGTCGCCGCGAGTGAACTCGTCGAGGGCGTCGCCGACCTCCTTCTTGGCGTCCTCCAGCGCTTCGCGGGCTTCGGGGTCCTTGGTTTTCGACAGCACGTCGTCGAACGCCTTGCGCGCTTGGTCCTGCGCTTCCTTCAACGCAGGAACCTCGGGACCGTTCGAGTGGGTCGACGGCAGGCCGCTGTCGGTCTTGAGCCCGTCGATGGCGTCACCGACCGCCTTCCTGGCTTCCTCAAGGGACTTCTTCGCCTCGGGATCGGTGGTGTGCTTGGCGACGTCGTCGATCGCGCCCAGTGCTTTCCGCTTGGCTTCGTCGAGCGCCTTCGTCGGCTGCGACTCGCCGGAGTCGCCCTTCAGGCCGTCGATGCCCTCGGTCAGCTTTTGCTTGGCCTTGTCGAGGGCCTTGTCCGCCTCCGGGTCAGTCGTACCGCCCGCGACCTTGTCGATGGCGTCCGTGGCTGCCTTCTTGGCGTCGTCCAGCGCCTTCTGCCGCTGCTGCTGCGCCGGGTCAAGAGCGGGACTGTTGCCACCCGTCAGCTTGCTGAGCGCCTCGCCGGGGTTCATGCCCGACGAACCAGGCGCGGGCGATCCGCCGCCTCGGGAGTTGCCGCCTGCACCGATGCCGTCGATGGCGTCACCCACCGCCTTCTTGGCCTCGTCAAGCGCCTGCTTCGCCTCAGGGTCGTTCGTCTTGGCCGAGATGTCGCCGATCTTGTCCTGCGCCGCCTTCTTCGCCGCGCCCAGCGGACCGCCCGCGCCCATGGACGGTATACCTGCCCCGCCACCGGACGAGCTTCCCGGCTCAGGCGCCACCTTGTCCTGTGGTCCGCCCGCGCCGATGCCGTCGATGGCGTCACCCACCGCCTTCTTGGCCTCGTCAAGCGCCTGCTTCGCCTCGGGGTCGTTCGTCTT
Organism: Kibdelosporangium phytohabitans; assembly: GCF_001302585.1. Taxonomy (GTDB): domain Bacteria; phylum Actinomycetota; class Actinomycetes; order Mycobacteriales; family Pseudonocardiaceae; genus Kibdelosporangium; species Kibdelosporangium phytohabitans. The sequence continues at coordinate 6,364,860 of NZ_CP012752.1, forward strand.
GGCCTTGACGTCGTCGATCTTGTCCTGCGCCGCCTTCTTCGCCGCGCCCAGCGGACCGCCCGCCCCGCCTCGGTCCCCGCCGGGACCACCACCGGCACCGCCGGTCAAACCGCTCAGGTCCGGGCTCGACCCACCGGCCTTACCACCGCCCAAACCGCCACCTGCGCCGCCGCCCAGACCGCTCAAGTCCGGGCTCGGCGCGCCGAGCTTGCCTTTTCCTTCCTCGCCTTGGCCGTCTTCGCTGAACGGTGTCACAACCTTGCTGGGCATGGTCGTTGCCGTTGCGGGCTCGACTTTCCCCTGCCTCAGCTCATCTTTCTCGCTGTCCTTGTCGCTGTCCTTGTCGCTGCCCTTGCCACTGCCTTTGCCACCGCCCTCTTTGCCGCCGCCTTCCTTTCCACCGCTGCCTCCGGCGATGTCCCTGCCACCGGCGATGTGCAGCGGGGCGAGATCCTGTCCGAGGGAGTTGTACTGGTCACCGAGGGAGCTGAACAGCGTCTGGAGGTCCTTGACCAGCTGGTCCTTCGAGGTGGTCTCGAGCTTCTCCATGGCTGACTTCAGGTCGTTGAGCGCGTCCTGGAGGTCTCCCTCCGTCTGGGCGGCGGCGATGTTGGCGGCGGCGATCGCCTTGATCTCGTAGGCCACCTTCTCGCTGGCCTGGTCCGACCGCTCGATCGTCTCCCACCACGCGTTGCCGAACGCCTGGATCGTGTGCCCGATGTTCCCGATCGTCGTGCCGTACCGCTTGCTTTCGATCGTGTGGAAAAGCTCCTCGCTGTCCTTGAGGATGTCGGTGGCGTACTTGTCGAAGGCCTCGCCGGCCGCACCCTCGAGGTTGTCCTTGAGCGACTTGATCTCCCGCTGGAACTGCTCGTTCACCTCACCCAAGCGTTTCGTGGCCGCGTTGACCTTCTCCTCGAGCACGTAGAAGGCTTCGGCTGTCGAGTTGCCGGACAGGCTCACCTTGCCGCCACCGCGTTGCGCGACGAGGCCGGCGGTCGCTTCTATGAGAGCTTCAAGGGAACCGTACTGCCCGACAGCCAGAGGTGGCGCCGAGGCGTTGTAAAGGCCAACATCTTGGCTTCTGTTGTCGGGCATTTCGAAACCCTATCTGCTGTTCAGCGGTTGCCGATCGGTCCACATCACCGCAACGGTGGCTTGAATGCGCTTCCTCGGTCCCGAATCGGGCACGCACAGGTCACCTGCCACATCCCCGTTCGTGTCAACTGGGACAGAAGCGTCTACTTCGGACCGCCGCCGCCACCGTGCTTGTCACCCTCACCCTTTTCCACCAGTTGCTTTCGCTGATGTTCGTGTTCGTCATCGTCGTCATCGTCGTCATCGTCGTCGGGTTCATCTCGACCGACCGGGGCGTTGAGGTCGTCGTTGTAGCCGTCGCCATCGGTGCCGTTGTTCTTGCCGCTCGGCGTGAAGTTCGTCTGCTGCTTCTCGGTGTTCTCGTCCAGCTGGGTGATCTCGGAACCGATGGTGGTCTGCATGTCCTTGAGTGCGCCGGCGACCTTCTGCGCGTTCTCCCCGTCGAGACCGTCGAAGTCCGCGGCGATCCGTTTCAGCGTCACCTCCATCTTCTCGAAGGTCAGCTTCAGGTGCTCGGCATGTGCCACGATGCCGTTGCGCCGGTCGTCGACGATCCGCTCCAGCCACTGGGCCAACGGGAACTTCCCCGCATTCGGCCAATGCGCTTTCAACTCGGTGAACGGGGCCATGTCGTCCAGGATCCGGCCCAGGTTGATCCCCGCGTTCTTCACACGCTCACTGACATACTTCGTCGTCTGAGACACGACAATGACTCCTCACGGGGAGAACTCAGACGGCAGTCCGCCGGCCAGGCACGTTCGGGACAGCCGCCTCAATCTCCCTTGCGTTGTTCTGGTCAAGGGTCTCGAATCCCGTCGCGATTCGCGTAAGGATTTGCTGCATCTCGTCGAGCGACACCTTCAATTGCCCGACATGCCCGACGACTCCGCGGCGACGATCGTCAACGACTCCTTCCAGGTGCTGGGCCTGGTCGAAGTTGCCGATCTTCGGCCAAGCGGCCTGCAACGCCGTGAACGCGGACATGTCATCCATGATCCGGCTGAGATGAGCCGCCGCTTCCTTCACCGCTTCGACATTGAGCTTCGTGGTCACTCGTGACTCCGTAACTTTGTCCGCACCATTGCTGTGCGGAGAAATGCAAAGCGGTGCGCCGGGCCGGACAAGCGACCCAGCACACCGGACGGTCAGTAATCACCAAAGCTTCTGGCGCTGTTCTTGTCCTGAAGCTGGAACTTGTGGATCACGTCCTCCATCTTCTTTTCCAGCGACGTGAGGTCGTTGGCGTTGACGGTGAGGTCGCCCTCGAGGTCGTCGCAGAGCCTGTCGTACGCGTCGGCCGTGTCACCGGTCCAACCCACCAGGATCTTCTTGACGTCAGCCTGCATCGCGTCCGTCTGCTCGACGATCCACTGGGCTGCCTTCCTCATCTCCTCGACGCAGTATTCGAGCGTCGTGTAGTCGTATGTGATCGTGTCGTCGCGCGAAACCATGGTTTCTTCCTTTCAGAAGCCGAACAGGGACAGGCGGTGCGGATCAGGAGGGCACGCCGAGGAAGTTGAGGGTGCCCAGCGGCAGCTTGGTGATCTCCTCCATGTGCTGCTGGTCGAGTGCTTCCTGGTTGCTGGCCTCGCGCCGGATGTTCTCGGCCATGTTGCGCATGTGGTCCAGAACCGTCTTGCGAACGGCTTCGACCCAGTTGTCGCAGGTGCTGGTCAGCGCCCGGGTGGCGGCGCTGGTGCTCGCCATCATCGTGTTGTGGACTTCGGTCTTGAGCCCATCGAGTTTCTGGCTGATGTTGTCGGCCATCGCCTCGTGCCTGGCGGCCTGCTGATTGCACTTCTCAACGCTGACCTGTGCTGTCTTGGGCATCTGATCTCCCTGTTGTGTTTCCTGGACACGTCACGTCGTAGGGCCGCGACGAAGCCTCACTACAACCCCACGCTAGTTTCCCGGCGGTGACCGGGTTTCTCCTTGCCCTAGCGATGACCGAACAGGCGGAATTCCCCTCATGAGCGTCAAAGCCGCTCATCGCTCAGGTGCCTGGGTGCGCAGCGCCGCGTCCACGCTCAACAGCGGGCCGGACGGCAGCAACGCGAGCAGTTCGGCGGACACCTGCACGGCGGACTGCTCGGAGTAGCCGAGCGCGCCCACCACTTCGGGATTTCCCAGCGGATATTTCGTGCCCGTCTCGGTGATGAGGTACACCGCCCCCGGCGACGGCAGTTGCCTGGCCAGTACCCCTTTCCCCACCGGGATCGAGATCCGGTCCGCGGACATCCCCGCGGGGTGCGCGGCCAATGGCATGGCTTTCGCGTTCACCACCGAGGCTTGCAGGTGTCCGATCACGACCTTCGAGTCGCTCCTGCCGACCGGCGGGATGCTCGCGCACGCCGTCGAATCCTGGGCCGGGTTGACGATATGCGGAGGTTCCGGCGGCAGTCCGGCGGCCAGGTCGGGACCGCTCTTGGAGTACGGCACGCCGGACAGCGCGTTCGGCCCAGCCTCGACGGGCAACACCTTGCCGCCCGCGTAGGCGGCCTTTGTGGACTCCGCAGCCAGCAGCAACGCCGCGCTGGTCCGGCTCAGCGGCGCGACCCCGTCTCCCCGGACCAGGTACAGCTGGTCGGTGTCGATCGCCGGGTTGCGGATCTGGTAGATCTGACCGATGGTGCTGCGGCGGCCGTCGATCACCGGGCCCTGCTGCCCGAGCCCCGGTGTTCGCGGGACCGCGATGTCCCGCCCCTGCGGCAACGGATTCAGCCACGCCGCGGTGACCGTCATCGGGTCAACGCCGCCGTAACCCAGCGCCTCGGCCTCTGTCCTGCTGGGAATCCGGTGCCGCTTCCCTTGCCACACCAGGTAGGCATGGCCGTCAACGCCCTCGACCAGCATGGCGTGCCGGTCGGTCAACACGCGCTCGATGGCTTGTCCGAGCAGGAGAGTGACCGTCGGGCCCGTCGCTGGCGGTCCGGGGAGAGGTTGCTGTGCGCACACTGTCCACGCGCCCGCGTCGAGCGCACCGCTCGCGGGCAACGCGTCCGGCGCGCCCGCGATGCCGATCGGCTGTCCGACCGGTGTTCCCGTCAGGGATTTCTGCGACACCGAGAAGACCTGGCCGTTGCCCGACTTGCCACCCACCAGCCTCGCCGACGAGTAGTTGAGCACCGGCCGCAACTGGTTGTCGAGGAAGACGTAACGCGCACCGGTCGTCTCGTCCATCACGATCGCTCCCGGCTGACGCCACGTCGTGTTGCCGCCTGGGGCGAAGACGCCGTAGATCCCGAAGATCCCCATCAGCACGGCCCCCAGGACCACACCGATGAAGGTGCCTGTGTTCAGCCGCTTGTTCGGTTGTTGCAGCACGTCGGGCCTGCCGTGCACGACGGCGGACACCAGCCTCCCGACCACGAAGAAGTACGCCTGAACTTGATCCCTTTTGGACTGCATCAGCCCGCCAGCCCGCGCATCCAGGCGTAGACGCCCAGCACCTGCAGCAGGATCGGGACGACCGCGACCGCGGTCAGCGTCTCCAGGATCTCCGCCGCACGGCCCCAGTACGGCCGGAACCGCTGTCCCGGCAGCAGCCTGCTGAACATCAGCATGACCAGCCCGACGGCCAGCAGCGGGGCGCAGATCACGAGCAACCTGCCGAGTTCGCCCTGCTCGGCGGCGATCTGCCGCAGGTTCTCGACGACCGTGACGGTCGCGGGCACCAGGATCGCCCACCGCTGCACCGCCCCGCTCGGATGACGGGTGCGCAGCAACAGCAGGAAAGCGATGACGAGCGACAACACTCGCGTCCAAGTGTCGCCTCCGGCGACCAGCATCGGCAGCATCACTGTCAGCGCCGCACCGAGCCCGACGTGCAACGCCGTCGAGTAGCCCACGGTCGCCGTGCCCCGTTCCACCACGAGCCTGGCTGGAACCGGGTCGATGTCCTCGCTCAGCTCGTCCGCGCCGGTAGGCAGCATCGGCAGGGTGAGGCCGGACAGCCGGAACGCCGTCGCGGGAACGTAGACGCCGATGATCAGCGACACCGACAAGCCGATTCCCACAGCCTGGGGCACCGTCACCGAAGCCACCGAAGCAATGAACCCGGTGATGGCCAACACCGCGGCGAACATGATGGCACCGGTGAACACCAACGCCGAGTCGGCGACGACGACCACCCCGACGCAAAGCAGCAGCAGCGCGACGGCGAGTGCGACAGTTGCGTGCACCGGCATCGCCGCGATGGGAGCGAACGCACGCACGAGCAGCACACCACCCAGTGCGCCGTAGCAGGCCGCCACGATGGCCATGATCGTGGCGGCAGAGGGATCCGCCATGCCTCGCGCGACCAAAGCGCTGCCACCTACGAACAACAACGCGGTGCCGAAGGCCAGCAAGGACTGCGTCAGAGCGGATCCGGTGCCCGGGATCAGCCAGAGCCCCAGCAGCAGGGCGACGGCCGCGCCGACCCGGAACACCCAGCGGGTGTGCCCGGCCTGCCACGCACCCGGGTGATCCCTCACCTGCTCGCCGACCCCGTCCACCAGGTCGTCGTAGTCGATCGCCGCGAGCTGGTCGGCACGAGGTCTCAAGTAGACGGTCTCGCCGTCGAGCAGGTTGAGCTCGGCGAGCGTCCGGTCCTCGTCCAGCGGCCGCTCACCGAGCCGCTGCACGACCCAGCCCTCGTGGTCGGCGCCCTGTTCGATCCATTCGGCGCCGAACTGCGGCAGCACCGCGGGCAACAAGTCGATCAGCGTCGCGTCGGTCGGCAACGCCACGTCAGTGGCTTTCTTGCCGAGAACGAACCGTAGCCTCGCCGAGCTCGTTGTGCGATGCTGTGTTTGCTCTTCCATCCGGTGTCAAGGTCCTTCCTGCCAGGGATGCCCAGACCCTGAACACGGCCGGAGCCTAGTTCCGCGCGGCGCCAGTTCCCGCGATCCGGGGCCTGTCCCGGCCAAAAGGGGGAAGTCCACTCACCGAGGGAGAGCAAGTGTGAGCACGGTGCTGTTCGCGCGCCGGGCCAGGCGGCCGAAACCGGCCGCACCGGCCGACGAGATCGAGATCCAGGAACCACCCGCCGTCCCGGAGGACACCGGCGGCGGGATCAGCTCCGTTCTGATGTACGCGCCGATGGGCCTCGGTTCGATCGCGATGGTGATGATGTTCGTGCGGCCCGGCTCCGGGCTGATGTCCTACATCGGCGGCGGGATGATGCTGCTGTCGGTCGTCGGCATGCTCGTCGTCCAGCTGTTCCGCAATTCGGTGACGCACAAGCAGCAACTGCACGGGCACCGGCGCGACTACATCCGCTACCTGACGCAGCTGCGCAAACGCGTCCGCAAGTCGCTTGCCGCGCAGCAGCGTGCGGCGCGCTGGATCCACCCTGATCCGCGTGCGCTGTGGTCGATCGCGTTGGGCTATCGGTTGTGGGAGCGGCGTCCCGCGCAGGACGACTTCGGCGAGGTGCGGATCGGCGTCGGCACGCAGCGCTCGACACTCAAGCTGCTGCCACCGGACACCAAGCCGATCGAGGACCTGGAACCGCTTGCGGCACATGCGCTGCGCCGTTTCCTGCGCGCGTACTCCACCTTGCCCAACGCGCCGATCGCGGTGTACCTGCGCGGTTTCGGGCAGATCCAGCTCAGCGGTGAAGACGAGGCAGTGTTCGGCCTGGTCCGCGCGGTCCTCGGCCAGCTCGCCACCGCACACGCCCCCGGCGACGTCCGGATCGCGTTGTGCGCGAGTGAGGACCGGCTCGCTCGCTGGGACTGGCTGAAGTGGCTGCCGCACAACCAGGACCTGGACAGCCGGGACGCCGCGGGCGCGCGCAGGCTGGCCGCGGCGGACATCAACGAGGCGGAGTCGCTGCTCGGTGGCACGTCGTTCACCGGTCGGCCCCGGTTCGAGGCCGACACCCCGGTCACCGCGTCGGAACCGTACGTGGTGCTCATCCTCGACGGCGTCCGGATACCCGGCGACCACCGGGCCGCCGACGAGGGCTACCGCAACGCGGTGGTGCTGGACGTCTCCGGCTGCCTGCCGTGGCACCAGCGGCCGGGCGTGCTGTTCCTCGAAGTGGCGGCGGGCAAGGCCAGCACGGTCACCTTCGACCGGCTCGGCAGGCAGGCGACCAAGCCGCTCTGCACGCCGGACTCGCTGAGCGCGACCGCGGCCGCCGCGCTGGCGCGGACGATGGCGCGGTACCGGGTCGGTGAGGTGAACGAGGACGAGGAGCCGCTGGCCGTCGACTACGACCTCGCCGGGCTGCTCGGTCTCGGCGACGTCGCGCACTTCGAGCCGGTGAAGTACCGCAGGGAACGGATGACCGCCAAACGGCGGCTGCGGGTGCCGATCGGGATCGCCAACAACGGTACCCCGATGGAACTGGACATCAAGGAGGCAGCCGAGGACGGGATGGGTCCACACGGGTTGTGCGTCGGCGCCACCGGGTCCGGCAAGAGCGAACTGCTCCGCACGCTCGTGCTCGCGCTGGCCGTGACGCACTCGTCGGAGGAGCTGAACTTCGTTCTGGTCGACTTCAAGGGCGGTGCTGCCTTCCTGGGCTTCGACCAGCTGCCGCACACCTCGGCGGTGATCACCAATCTGGCCGAGGAACTCGAACTGGTCGACCGGATGCAGGACGCGCTGACCGGGGAACTCAACCGCCGTCAGGAGTACCTCCGCGCGGCGGGCAACTACGCGTCCCGCCGGGACTACGAGGGCGCACGGGCACAGGGCGTCCCGCTCGAGCCGATGCCCGCGCTGTTCATCGTGGTCGACGAGTTCAGCGAGATGCTGTCGAGCAAGCCGGAGTTCATCGACGTGTTCGCCATGATCGGCCGGCTGGGCCGCAGCCTCGGCGTGCACCTGCTGCTGGCGTCCCAGCGGCTGGACGAGGGCCGGATCCACAAGGTGGAGACGCACCTGTCGTACCGGATCGGCCTGCGCACGTTCTCCGCGATGGAAAGCCGCAGCGTCATCGGCGTGCCGGACGCGTACGAACTGCCCAACAGCCCGGGCAACGGCTATCTGCGCCCGGACACCCAGACCCTGATCCGGTTCAAGGGCGCGTACTCCTCGTCGCCGTACCGGCCCAAGCAGCGCGCGACCGGGACCGAGTCGGTCGAGCAGCACATCGTGCCGTTCGGGATGCACTACATCGAGCCCACTGCCGCGCCTGAGCCCGTGGACGAACCGGAACCGGCGGACGACGAGTCGGGGATGGACACCGTGCTCGACATCCTCATCCAACGGATGCGTCACATCGGTCCGCGGGCGCACCAGGTTTGGCTTCCGCCGCTCAAGCAGCCTGCGACGCTCGACCAGCTCCTGCCGCCGCTGGTGGACCACGCCGAACTCGGCCCGCGCCCGGTCGGCAACCTGCAGACGGGGAACCTCACCGTGCCGGTGGGCCTGATCGACCTGCCCGCGCAGCAGAAACGGGAACTGCTGATGGCTGACCTGTCCGGCAGCAAGGGCAACGCGGCGATCGTCGGCGGACCGCAGAGCGGCAAGAGCACCATGCTGCGGACCCTGATCGCGAGCCTCGCGCTGACGCACACCGCCGCGGAGGTCCAGTTCTACTGCCTCGACTTCGGCGGAACGCTGACGTCGCTGGCCGGGCTGCCGCACGTCGGCAGTGTCGCCAACCGGCTCGACCGGGACCGCGTGACCCGGACAGTGCTGGAGGTCGTCAACATCATGACCCGCCGTGAGGCGATCTTCGCCGAGCACAACATCGACTCGATGGCCACCTACCGACGGGCCCGCAAGGACGGCCGGTACGCCGCGATCGACCCGTACGGCGACGTTTTCCTGGTGGTCGACGGCTGGTACACGATCCGGCAGGACTTCGAGGACGTGGAGGAGAAGTTCACCGAACTCGCCGCCCGCGGGCTGAGCTTCGGCATCCACCTGGTCGTCGCGTCCAGCCGCTGGTCGGAGATGCGGCCGTGGCTGCGTGACGTGCTGGGCACGAGGTTCGAGCTCAAGCTGGGCGACCCCACCGACTCGGAGGTCAACAGCCGGTTCGCCGCGACCGTGCCCGCGATCCCCGGTCGTGGCATCACCCCGGACCGGCTGCACTTCCTCGCCGCGCTCCCCCGGATCGACGGCCGGCCGGACACCGAGGACCTCGCCGAGGCGACTGTGGAGCTGGCCGAGGCGCTGGCGCTACCGACAGCGCCTTCCGCGCCGAAGGTGCGGCTGCTGCCGCACACGCTGACGGTCGCGGAACTCCCGGGCCCCACCGCCGCTGGTCCGGCCGCGGAGATGCGGGTGCCGCTCGGCATCGACGACGTCGAGCTCGCCCCGTTGTGGCACGACTTCGACACGAGCCCGCACCTGCTGGTCTACGGTGACGCCGAGACCGGCAAGACCAACCTGTTGCGGCACATCGCCCAAGCCGTGGCCGCACACCACACGCCGGACGAGGCGAGGGTGATCTTCGGCGACTTCCGCCGTGAACTGCACGACTCCATCCCCGCGAGCCACCAGCTCGAATACGCGGTCGGCGCGGAGGCACTGGCGAAGACGCTCGCGGGCGTGGCGGAGGTGCTCAAGGAACGCATCCCCGGGCCGGAGATCCCCCCGAGCCGGCTGCCCCAACGGGACTGGTGGCAGGGCGGGCGGCTCTACGTCGTCATCGACGACTTCGAACTGGCCGAGGCCCACGGCAGCGGCCCGCTGGACCCGTTGGTGCCGTTGCTCGCGCAGTCGGCGGACATCGGCGTGCACATCGTCATCGCGCGCAGCACGTCAAGCGCGAGCCGGTCGATGTCCAACTCCGCGATCCGGCGGATGTGGGAGCTCGGCACACCCGCGCTGCTGTTGTCGTGCCCGAAGTCGGAAGGCTCCTTCCTCGGCACTCTGAAGCCGCGCGTCCTCCCGCCCGGCCGGGGGCAGTTCATCAACCGCCGCCGTGCGGTCCGGCTGGTGCAGACGCCGCTGGTCGAAGGTGTGGAGAAACCGAGCAGGGACTGAGGGAGCAGCCGGTTGCGCGCGGGCGGCGTGCAACCGGCTGCGGATCCTTGTGGTCAGTGCCCTGGTGTGCCGTTCGTGGGCTGGGGAATCTCAACCACCCGGGCCGGGCTCCAGCGCCGCCTGCGACCGGCGCTGTACAGGCGGGTCAGCAGCACCAGGGCCAGCACCACGCACAGGCCACCGACTACTGCGGCCACCGCGAGGACCGGCCCGGCCTGGTCCGACGGGGAGAGTTCCCCGCGACGGGCATCCGGCGGGTGGACGACGACAGGCGAGACCGCCTTCTCACCCGGCAGCACGGTGGTCACCGCGGCCATCGGGTTCACTGTGCCCCAGCCGAGTCCCGGGTCGGGCAGAGGCACCGCGGGATGGTTGGCCGTGGTCAGCAAGCGGCGCTTGACCTGCGCGGCGGTCAACTGCGGGTGGTACGCGCGCACCAACGCGGCAGTCCCGGTGACGAACGGAGCGGAATAGCTCGTGCCACTGCCCTTCCAGTGTCCCGGGCCGCCTGGCCCGAGCCCGAGGACGTCGACGCCCGGCGCCACCAGCGACAAGAACGGCCCGGTCTGGGAGAACTCCGCCCGCTGGCCCGCCTCGTTCACCGCACCGACCGCGACCACTGAGGGATAGGCGGCCGGGTATGTCACCGGGTCGCCCTTCTTCGCGCTGTTCGCGGCCGACGCGACAACCACGACATCCTTGCTCTCCGCGTAGGCGATGGCGTCGGCGAGTTCGGGAACCTGCTCGGTGGTGCTGGCCGACACGTTGACGACGTGCGCACCTCCGTCGACTGCCGCCCGGATTCCCAGTGCCATTCCCTCAGGAGTCAACGAACCAGGTTGGTTCGGGGTGTCCGTGGTCGCACAACGGATCGGCAGGATCCGCACACCCGGCGCGACTCCGGCGTAGCCTGTCCCGTCCGTGGGCGACGCGGCGATAATCCCCGCCACGAAGGTGCCATGCCCAAAGCAATCGGTGTTCGCAGGCGCCTTGCCTGGCCGGGTCGTGTCGATGCCCGCCAGCACCTTGCCGCCCCGCAGTTGCGGCACGTTCCCGTCCACACCGGTGTCGACCACCCCGACTGTGACGCCGGAACCATCAGTCAGCGACCAGACCCGCTCCGGCATCAACTGCCGTTGTGCCCAGGGCACAGAGGTATCGGCGGTCTGCGGCGGCGGCAGGCACTGCACCTGCGGCTGCTTCGATGACGATGACGGCGGCGGTTGCTGTGCGGCCACGGGCATACCCGCCAGGACGCCCAGAACTCCCGCGACCACAACGCAGACGTACCTCCGGTTCACGACGCCACCGCTGTCCGGCCCGCGTTCGCCACGTCGTCCTGCCAGAGCACCATGGACGTGGTGAGCCGGGCGATCGTCGCGGGATCCTCGACGAGCCGCAGCGCACCCTTCTGCCGCCGGGTGAGCACACCGTCGAGTTTCGCCAGCACGGCGAGGTCGCGTTCGTCGAGCTCGGCAGTGCCCGGTGCCTCACCCGGTGCCAGTTCACGGAAAAGGACGGCGACTTTCGGTGCGACCGCCGCACCGTCGGCGTCCTCCTGACGCTCCTCGTCCCCCGCTGCCGTCCGCACAGCCAGGGCCTTGAACCGGGCACCCGCGACGAACACCGCCTCGTCAACCGGGCGGCCGAGCACCAGTTCGGAGGTCCGGCGGGCCGAACTCGGCCAGATCAGCACGTCGAGGTCGGTGCCGGGCATCGTCACGTCCAAATCCATGCTGGCGGTGAGGAAACCCGGTTCGGTCAGGACGGTCCCCGGAGTGCTGCCGCGCTCGAACGACTCGTTGACCTTCCCTTGCCGCAGCACGGCACGTCGATGGGTCGGCAACCGCCGCAGTCCTGACGTCAGACAAGGAACCTGACCGTCCAGCAAGCCAGGCTGCCCGTTGCGCAACGCGCTGTTGAGCACGAACGCACCGCCGTCACCTCCGCCGAGGTACAAGCAAACGGCGACGTAGTCGGCTTTCGCGCCGGGCGACTCGTCCACACGCATCGACGGCCAGGTCGCCAGGGCAGCATTGACCATGGCCAACGCCTCGGAGAACGCATCAGCGGCGGCCACAGTGAACCGCGCCTGTTCCGCGGCCGTACTCGCTCTGTCCTGCACAGCCAGTGCTTTGCCCGCCGGAGGCGGGACGGTGTCGGAGTGCCCGCCAATCGGCGGCACGGGCTCCGCCTCCCCTGACTCCGGTGGTGCTTGGCGCACTTGTGGCGGTTCGGCAACGCGGGGTCCGGACGGGCCGAGCGGATCCGGTGGACCGGATACAGTCGGCACTGGCGCGGCCGAGGTGGTCATCACCGGCGGTGACATGACGGGCGACCTCTGCGGCCTTTCCGGCGGATCCGGTTCCCGCGGGCCGTCCAGTCCGGCCGGCAGCAGTCTCGGCCCTCCCGGGCCGGTGGCCGGAGTCTCCTTGGTGGTGCGTGCCGCTGCGGCCAGTCGCTGGTCGTGGTCATCGGTCCAGCTGTTGAGTACTCGTTCGGCGTCCGCGTCGAGGGTGCCCCTGAGCCGTACCCGGACGGCCGCGAGCTGATCCGGGGGAAGGGCCGCGAGCAGGTTCTCGGCGGCGGTGAGCACGGGCAGCCCGACGACTTGCCCAGCCGTGCCCAGCATCAGGCTCCAGCCTTCGGGGTCGAACGGCGCGGCCTCGGCTGCCGGATCGGCCGCGTCACCGTCCACGGACCGCAGCACCAGACCGGACGGCACGATGTCGGCGACCACGTCCCCGGTCAGGTAGGACCGTCTCCCGTCTCGTGTCCAGCCTGCCGGTGCCGGGGCGATGCCGACGACTTGCTGGTCACCGCCGTGTGCGGGCTGGCGCAGCACGATCGGGAACGGCCGGAAGAGCCGGTTGCCGTCGGCATCCGGCACGACCGTCGATGACGCCCCGGTTCGCTGGCCGACCTGCATACCCGCGCTGAACACGACATCGCGCCCCAATCGCAGCGCGAGTTCGATCTGCCAGCTGTGCGATGCGGCCTGCGGTGTCGCCGGCACGATCATGATCGGCTGGTCGGGCATGGAGCTGAGCAACGCCGCGACCCCGGCGGCCGACGGAACGGGGTCGCTCCCGCTTACGACAATCTTGGGGAACCGCTGGTTCACCGGGACGCCGAACGCCAGGTCGCCGCGCTGTGGCGCACCGGCTTGGCTGTCCCGGACCACCAAGCCGCACGGTGCGGGCGCCGCCACGACACCGTCCCGTTCAACCGGCTCGGTCGGCAACCAGGACTCCCAGGCCGGCAGCGGAAAACGGGCCCCGTGGTACTCGACCGGCCGGTCCGGCCGGAACCGGTGCCAGCCGGTGCCGCCCGCGGCGTGGCCCGCGTACAACGCCGCCCCCGGCATGGCGGCGACACCGGCATCCGGGGCGACGATCTCGACGTCCAGTTCCTTGGCCAGCCGTTGGGCGATCTCGGTGTCGGCGGCGAGACTGCCGACGCCGAGCCAGACCGACTCGATGTCCGCATCGAAGTCAGGCATGGATCGCAGCAGCTCCGGCAATACGGCCACCAGCGAACGCACCCGGTGCGCGCCGGGGGACGCCAGCACCAGCAGCTGCCGCGACCCGATTGGTGCCGCGCCGAGCAGCGTGTGGTCGAGGTCCGTCTCGTCGCGATGCCGGATGAGCAGATGCCGTTCGTGCGACTCGTGCCGCTCGGCGACCAAAGGGCTCGGGTCCGGGTGTCGCTGTTGCATCGTCACTCCCACGTAGCTCCGGTCAGGTAGGAAGGTCGGCGCCCGCTGGGCGGAGCGGGCGCCGACGTGGCCTGTCACCTGTCCAGAGGCAGGTCTTCCTCGGTCAGCAGGGTGAGGTCCGCGGCGTCCGCGGTGGGCAAGGCCGCCAGCCGGGACGCCTGCCGGTCGGTCATCCGCTCGAACACCCGCCGCGCCGTGCGGCCGTTGCCGAACGTGCCGTCCTTCGGGATCTCCTCGAAGTACGTCAGCAACGCCTCGCCCGCGCTCTCGGTGAGCCGGTAGTCGTGCTTGGCGCACTGGGCCCGCACGATCGTCACCAACTCCTCCGCCGCGTAGTTGGCGAACTCGATGGTGCGGCTGAACCGGGACTCCATTCCCGGGTTTGCCGCGAGGAACTGCGCCATCTCGTTGGAGTAGCCCGCCGCGATCACGACCACGTCGTCACGGTGGTCCTCCATCAGTTTGACCAGCGTGTCGATCGCCTCCCGGCCGAAGTCCGGACCGGTGCCCCCACCCCCGCTGCTGAGGGTGTACGCCTCGTCGATGAAGAACACGCCACCGAGTGCTGTGGTGAACGCCTCCGTGGTCTTGATCGCGGTCCCACCGATGATCTGGGCGACCAGATCCGCTCTCGCCACCTCCACGAGATGCCCCTCGCGCAGCACCCCGAGCTGCGCCAGGATCTGCCCGTAGAGCCGGGCGATGGTGGTCTTGCCGGTGCCAGGGGCCCCGGCGAAGACGAGGTGCCGTGCCATCGGCGGCGCCGACAGCCCGGCGTCCATCCGGCGCTTGGCCATCTTGTTCAGGTTCACCAGCGACGTCACCTCGCTTTTGACACCGGCGAGACCGACGAGCGAGTGCAGTTCCGCCAGCGGATCCGAGCCCCGCACCGGCCTTGCCTGCTCGGTCGTCGTGGCGGTGGCCCGTGGGGCGGCGTCGGCCGTTGACGCGGTGCCGTACGCGTCCGGCGTCAGGTTGCCCACGCTGATCAGGTCCAGTACCTCGATCGCGCTGCTCGGCCGGATCTGCCGGACGCCGCTGCCGTGGTTGTCCCTGACCGCGCATCCCTTCACGGTCACGGCTTCGTCGGTCTCCAGGCGGATACCGTCGGCCGAACCGCCGGAGAACTCCGATTCGACCACACTCCCGGACGAGCCCTCGGCGAAGGTGCAGCCCGAGCCTGTGCTGTTCTGGACCCGGCACCGCATCAGCGACAGATCCGCTCCGGCGCCGGCGTGCACACCGTCCGCGCCCGAGCCACTGATCGCGCTGTCGGACAGCGCCAGAGCCGCACCGACGACCCGGACCCCGGCGTCGGTCAGATCACGCGCGCTCAGCCCGGTGATCGACGGCCGTGCCGCGCCGGTCACGGACAACCCGACACCGCCGCCGTCGATCTCGACGTTCTCCAGCCTGCCTCTCGCGCCGTCCACCTCGACGGCGGCACCGTCGCAGCCGCCTACGCGCAGCCGCCGGAAGAACGGATCCGACCCGTCGTCGATCCGGACCCCGGAAGCGGTGCACCGGGTGACGGTGATCTGGTCGAACTCAGGCAGGCTCCGTTCCGTGACACCGATCCCAATTCCATCTACATCGGACACGTCGCAGCCGGTCACCGCACCGGAAGCCCGCCCGGCGAAGTGCAGCCCACGCCCGCGCGTCCTGGTCAGCTTGCACCTGCGCAGGACAGGGGCACAGCCGAGACCGACGAAGATCCCTTCCGCGCCCGCGCCGTCGACCGCGCAGTCCTCAAGGGTCGGCGGCTGCGAACTGGCCAGGTAGAAGCCGATTGCGACGACCCCGGTCACCGTGAGCCTGGTCGCGGTCAACGCGGCGTGTTGTTCCACGGCGACAGCGGGTTTGCCGGTGCCCGACACCCTCGTGTCCTCGACAGTGAGCCGTCCCTGGCCGTTGAGACAGATACCGTTGCCCGCTGCGGTCCGTATCGCACAAGAGCGGACAAGGAACGTGCCCTGCTCGGCCACAACAACCGCCGACGTGCCGAGGTCGTCCAACCTGCAGTCATCGAGCACCCCGCCCTCGGGCGACGTGACCACGACCCCGGCTCCGACGCGGTTGCGGACCTGACTCGCGCGCATGAGCAGCGTGCCCCGGTCCCGCACGAACACCGACGCCCAACTCGATGCCTCGACGGCGCATTCGGTGACGCTGAGCTGCCCGCGTGCGACGAGCACAGCCGGGCTGTCGGCGTCCGCGGCCACGACCGTGAGACCGGACAGCGCGGCCGAATCCGACTGGAGCGTCACCGTGACACCCGTCGGAGCAACCAGCCACACCGTGCCGGGTCCGTTCTCCGCCGTGATCGTCACCGGTTTGGTGAGGACGAGATTCTCGGTGTAACGCCCAGGCCCCACCACGATCACCGCGCCTTCCGGAGCGCGTTCGACGGCGGCGCCGATGGTGCGGTGGCCCAGCCCTGGCGCCTGGGTGACCGCGATAACGTTCCTGCTCACGTCTGCAGCTCCTCTGTCCTGCCCCGGGCGCACCCGGGTGTCACGCACCGAGCGATTCCGGCCGCCCACCGAGCCCGGACGTCGCGAGGCCGTGCCGCGTCCGCCGGCCCGCCCTGGCGAACAGCCTGGTGAGGTGTTTCTCCACGGTTTTCTCGCTGATCCGCACCGCGAGGGCGATCTGCCGGTTCGTCCGGCCGAGCCGGACGAGCTCGATGATCCGCGACTCGGTCTCGGTCAGCTGATCGCGCCTGCCGCGCGGCACCGAGACCATGACGCCACGGTCCTCCATCGTCCGCTTCACCCGTGTCGTCAACCTGTCCGCCCCGATTTCCTGCGCGATCTCGAACGCCTCCCGCAGCCACCTGCGGGGTTGGGCGGAGGACATGCCGACCACCTGGCAGGCCAACGACAACTCGAACCGGTTGTTCCGGGCGCGGATCATCCGTTCGGCAGCCTGCGCCTGCGTGCTGTCCGTGTCGACGACCCCATGGACGTACAGCATGGTCTCGAGCGTGTCGGCAGTCCGCTGCCGTGTGTACCTCCGCACGGCCTCGGCTCGTATCCGGCGAGCCTGGAGCAGGTTCCCGGAGTCCACCGCGATTTCCGCCATCCTGCGCAGCAGGCGGTACGACCCCACGGCATCCTGGGACTGCGCGCGGTCGCAAGCACTCCAGCCCGCCGTCAGCGCACCGGCGGCGTCACCGGCGTGGAAGCGCAGACCGACGTCCACCCAGGCGCGCAGCAATGGGAATGCGCAGTCCTCTTCGGACACTGACGCCAGCCAGCCTGTCGCCCGACGATCATCCCCGTGCCAAGCGCACATTTCCGCGGCGTGCAGACGGGCGCTCTGCCGGGCCTGCTCGTCGGCACACGGGTCAAGTTCCAGCTCCCGCGCGGCACTGAGGGCTGCGGCCCAGTCCTCCCCCGCGTAGCCTGCGTTTACCCGGTGGTACACCGCAAGCGGGCCTTTCACCGGGGTGCTGTAGTGCGAGCCGAGCACAGCTTCGAAGCCGGGGACCAGGTCGCGCATGGCCAAGGCGTGCTCGGTGGCGAGCCTATGGTTGCGCTTGTACGGCGTATGCCCCTCGACCGTCGGCACGGCGAACCAATGCCGTAGCGGCGCGAAGGCTGACTCGATGTCGTTGAGCTGGACGGTGGCACCGGCGAACCACTGGTCGCAGAACGTCAATGCAGCAGGCTCGTACCCGTGGCCGGTGACTGCGGCACGGACTGCCGCAGAGACCGGGCGCCCGAGGTGGAGCGCCGCCAACACGGCGGCTGCGGCCAGTTCTTCCGGTCGTTCTGCAGAGCTCTCGGCCAGCTCTCCAATGAACTGCGCGAGCCGTGCGTAGTCGGCCGTATGGACCAACAGGAGCACAAGATCTGCCGCCATCTGCGAGCGCTCAACACTTTCCCCGGCGTGCCACCAGGCCACATATCGGTGCGCGGTGTGATGAGCAGCGTACACAACACGTTCGTCTTGGCTGAGCCGGTCGACCAGTTCTGCCCGGGGTGACAGTGCACGGCCTGCGGCAACAATGTGTCCGTCCAGCACGGATGGTCTGACGTCCGGCCGCGCGGCCTCACCGAGCAGATGGGCGGCGATCGCCCTATGGAGCTCTGAGGCGTCGTCGTGCTCGGACACGGCGGTGCCGAGTGCCCGGCAGCTGACGGTGAGCCGTCCCGCTGCGTCGACCGTGAGCACCCCAGCGAGAACCAGGTGGTCCACGGCCCGCCCGCAGTCGAGCTGTGACCGACCGGTAGCGGAGGCGACTACAGGGATCTCGTCGATACCGAAGCCGACGTCCGAGGCGGCGAGCAACACCAGGTCACGGCCGAGGGCCCCGCACGTGCCCACTTCGCTCAGCAGCGGGTGTCCGGTGGACAACGGGATCGGTTCCCGGGGATCGCGAAGGCACACGTGCCCGTGCACCGTCACCAGTCTGCTTCGCCGTCTGAGTTCGGCCACTGTGGACACGAGCGTTCCGGCGTTTCCGTACAGCGGACCGAGATCCTCTCGCAAGGCATGTCGGAGCTGGTCGTCGACCGGTGCGCCCGCGGTATGCCGGAGCACGCTGTCCACCTCCTCGCCGGACAGCGGCCCGAGTTCGACCACTTGGTCGGCCAGTGCACACAGCTCCGCGGCTTCGCCGCGGGCGCTCACAGCACAGGAGGCCAGCACGACGTGCCCAGCTCGGCGCACCGCCGCCAGCGCGGGACCGGGCTGGGGAAGCCGGTCGGCGTCATCCACCACCACAACGACTTCGCCGTCCCTGCCGACTCTGGTGAACACGATGGCGAGCGCGTTCAGCAGCTGGAACCTGCCCCACGGCGAGCTGTAGGCAGCCTCCGTGCACAGTCGGCTCAGCGTGTCCAAGCCGTCGGTGAGCCGTGCCCGGTCACCGAGGTCCTCGAACCGCTCCCGGATCGCGCCGAGGATGGCCCGGACACCGAACTCGTCCCAAGCAGGGCGTTCCGCCGCGCCGGACACATCGAGTGCCACCACTCCGTCGCCGGCCAGTTCTTGGCACATCCGGGCTAGCAGAGCGCTCCGCCCGCTGCCCCTCCGGCCGCGCAGCACCACCAGCGCCCGGTCGTGCCTGTGCAGCCGCAGCGCGTCGATCTCTTCCCGTCTGCCCACGAACTCCCACTTCTGCCGCGCCATCCAGGCGTCCTTTCCGGTGTCGAAAACCCGTGTTCGTCGTCGGCGGTGGCACGAGCCCACTAGAACTCACCGGTCAACATCGCGGTCGACAGTTCGATCCGGGAGCGGTAGCCCGTTCGGGCGAACAGCCTGCTGAGGCGGCCCTCCACGCTTTTCTCGCTGGTGCGCAACGCCATCCCGAGCTGTTTGTTGGTCAACCCGTCGGCAGCGAGCATGGCGAGCACACGTTCGTTCTCGGCGACGGTCTCTCTGCGACCGGGGACAACGACTCCGTGCTCCCGCATGAGATTGCGGATCCACGACCGGTACAGCAAGGCGCCGAGCTCACCCAGCAGGTCGTAGACCTCGCTCAGCAGCGTCGGTTCGGCCGCCCCGTGCTGGACGAGTCGCGTCGCCGTCGTGGCCAGTTCGAGTGGCTGGCCGCGTTCTCTCGCCAGGCGGAGACTGTCGTCCGCGGCTTGCCGGGATCGGTACACACACGCACGCACCAGTTGGGCCTGCGTCAGCACGCGAGACGTCGGCATGGATTCGGCGAGGCGCTCGATCTCGGCGAGACACCGCCTCGCCTCCTGCCGGTCGTCGGCTTCGAGCGCCACGTCTGCCAGCTCCGACAAGCAGAGATCGGCACCGATCAGGAGCCCCTGCCCGGTCTTGTCGAGACAGTGGCGTAGTTTCGCCGCAGCGCGGCCGTTCTCCCCCAACGCCCGGTCGATCCGGGCCTCGGCGATGTCCAGCAGATGCCCCAGCACCAGGTCGCCTTCTCTTGCGGTGAGCATCATCTCCCGTGCCGCGGTGAGCTTTCCCTGCGCCACGAGCACCTCGACGACGTTCAGGTACATCGCGGCGGATCCAGCGTCAGGACCGTGCCCCGTGCCGCTCACGATGCCTCGCGTAACCAGCTCGACGGCTAGGTCGACACGCCCGACCATCGCCGCGAGCAACGCGCGATTGCCGAGCCGCACGCTCGCGACCGGAAGGTCCTCGTCGATCAGCAGCTTCTCGGCGCGGCAGGTATCCCCCGTGACCAGCAGGGCGGTCGCACAGGAGTTCACCTGCTCGATCCGAAACCGCGGGCCGTCCGGCATCGGCCACTGCGCAGGGTCCGCGAGACAGTGTTCGAAAGGCTCGACGCGGCCAGTCCACAAAGCTGCCATTGTGGACAGACGAGAACCGTGGAAGACGGACGTGGGGTTGCCGGACCGCCATAGGTCCTCGGTCCGCGTCAGCAGATCACGCACTGCGATCCAGCAGTCCAACATGCTGTACGCCAACGCCCTGGTCACAATACCCACGGTGTCATCGCCCGGCCACCGACGCCGAAGACCCGCGATTTCCCGCAACGCCTCGGTATCGCGTACGCCCTTCAGAGCGTGCACCGCTATCACGTGGACTTCCTGCGTCTCGTCCGGCGTGAGCTGGTCGGCGAAGTCGTTCAGCAGTAGCAGCGCGCCCCGCAGGCCGCGCTCGTAGTCCCCCAGGGCATGACATGCGGCCGTATGCGCGAGCATGGCCCGCACGCGCGGGATGCGACTGTTGGCCAGCTCGATCGCCGCGCCGAGCCAGTGCACCGCGCGCTCGGTGGCCTGCGAACCGGTCTCGGCGGATCGGCGAAGCAGCTCGTCGAGCGCACGCTGCGGATCGACCAGTCGTCCGGCGTCGGCCACGAGATCAGTCAGATAGTCCACATCAGCACACCGCACCTCGCCAGCCCACACCGCGTCAACGGCCTTCGCCGCGAGTCGTCGCCGCTCGAACGGACCCATGCCCGCGACAAGCGCAGAGGCTACCAACGGAACCGGAAACCGCCACGAGCTCCCACGGCGACCACGGTGCAGTATGCCCTCCCGTACCAGGGCTTCCAAGAGCACCACGACATCCGGCTCCGCCATCCCGAGCGATGCGGCGACCAGCCGAGGTACGTCCGTGCCGAACGGCGCCAACACGCTGACCGCTTTCGCCACCGCATGGGCGCGCTGCCCGAGTCCACGAATCACCCGAACGAATTCATTGTTCTGAGGGGCGTCCACCGCCTGCGTGCTGGCCACAAGGTAGGCGCGGTTGCCGAAGACCTGGATGGCTCCGGTGCGCCACAACGTCTCAATGGAGTCTCGCACCGCCGCGGGAACACCGAGGCTGAGCTGCCCAACGCGGGTGACCAGCTCATCATCGGGCTTCGCCAGCGTCACCGCCGTCAACCGCCGGGAGATCTCGGCCGCAGTCATCGGACGCAGCCGCACCGAACGCAGAAGCCCTTCGTCACGCAACTTCCGCGCCCAGTCGATCCGGTCAACCTGTGTCACAGGCGTACGGACGGTGCACACGCATACCGCCGACGTCCCGGCCAGCCGGCGTACAAGGGCCTCCAGGACAGCCAGCGAATCGTCATCGATCCATTGCGCGTCGTCAACCAGCAGCGCGGCTTGGTGGTCGCCTCCCAGTAGTGAGTTCGCGGCCACCGCTGCGGCTCGCCGCGCGACCTCCACCTCCCTCTGTGCGCCGGCGACCGGCCCGATCAACGAGTGGACCGAGTCGGGACCTCCCAGTCGCACCGCCACCGCGTCGCCGCCGCGAGTGAATCGAATCACTGACACGCGCTTACCCTGCTTCGAAAGGTGCTCTTCTGCCCGGCCGAGGAAGGTCGTCCGTCCGATCCCTGACGGGCCGGTGACCAGCACCAGCGGCCGATCAGTGGCGATTACGGCGTGCACATCCGCATCATGCATTCACAACCACCACCTGGGTTCGACGACGACCGGATCCATGACCAACGGGAACCCGATGTGCACCATTGGCGGGCAAACCGGTAGAACACCTATCTGTCCGAAGAAGCGCCGGCTCGTTCCCTGGATGGAGAGTGGCTACGCGCAACGAAGTTGGTGACCACATCAGCTCAAGGGTCCGCGGAGATCTCTGGTAGACCGCGGATCAGCTCTTCGCATGACCGGCTTGCCTGTCGAGTTCCTCGGTGACCGTGCGCCGCAGCCAATCGGATTCATGCCTCGGTTGTTGCTCGGCGGCAACCGTGGCCACAGCAACCGTCGGTGCGTCGTCGGTGTCGAGGGACAGACTCCCCGGTTCGGCGGAGAAGTCAGGGGCCGGGACGGTCAGGGTATCCATCATCCGGGAAAGCAACGGCAACTTGGTGTCGGCGGGCTCATCGACGTGCCCGCCACCCGTTGCGGCCGGTTCGAGTCGCTCTTTGATCGACATGCGGTTGACCGGCCGTTCGGGCACAACCGAATCGACGCCCTCCCGACCACCCGGCCTCTCCGCCCCAGCCCGCCGTACCTGGTTTCTGACCAGCACCTCGGTGACCGGTTCCTCGGCCACGGCGGGTCGCGTCTGATTGCCCGCCTGCGGGCGGCTGACCGGTCGGGCGGCCACGACAGCTTCGGCCTTCGGCCGACTGGTCAAGGCCGTCGTTGGCACCACGGTCGTCGTCAGAACGGTCGAGTGGTCGAGCCTGTCCAGCAGGCTTTCCGCCATCGTCCGGAGGTGGTCGGCCTGCGCGGGGTCAGCGGACTCGTACACCACAAGGCTGCCCGCCGGGTCGAGTGGCACAGTCCGGGCATCGGACGGGCCTGCGTCCCCTTCGCCAGGACGGATCCACAGCCCTGATTCCACTACCTCGATCACGGTGTCCGAGGTGTACCGGTAGACTCCCGGAGAAGCTTCGGGCAGATCCGCGATGGGTGGTCGGCAGACCCATAGGCGTGGCGGTTCCGGCGTGCCACCCACGGTTCGGGGACGGTATGCGAATCCCTGCGCGAAGGTGTTCCAGCCGTACGAGCCGTCCGGGCGCAGCGTGAGCACATCCAAGGCCTCCGCAGAGCCAGTCGGCAGTCCGGTGTAACAACGCACTTCCGCGTTGAGCACGTCGGCCAACGCCTGTCCGGTGGAGCCGTCCTGCGGCAGGACCAAGCCACCGAACCGGGCGAATCGAGCCGTGGCCCGGATGTCGTCCGGCAACGTCTGCCAGATCGCGGCGACGTTGGACAACGCGAGATCACCGGCACCGGGGCAACCCAGCACGATTACCAGAGCACCGGGGTGACAAGGCACAGCCTTGACCAACTTGGTACGCGCTGCGGACACCGTCCCGGTGTCCCCTTCCGGCCGGATCCAGAGTCCGGCAGGCAACGGCTCGGCCACACCGCCGACACCGGCGGCGACGACCTCCGCGACTGCTGGCGAGTCCCATGCCGGCCGGGGAAAGCGTTTCGCTTCCCGCCCGATCACCTGCCCGCGCTGGAACCACAGCCAGCCGCTGTTCGCCACGGAATGCACGAACAACACACCTGCGGTACCGGGGTGCACCAGTCCGTACGGCGCCAGCACGACCCGGCCGATCCGCTCGGAAAGCCACTGCCCCACGTGCGGGCCGATCTCGCGGGGCCGTCTGCCGGGCACCAGACGCAGTGGGCGTTTCCCCTTCGGCACAGCCGCGGCGAACGATTCCCACACCTCGGCCGGCGATTCGGCAGGCAGATCCGCCACCACCAGATCGCAATCGGGATCAGGGTGGAGTGACGCTGCCAACGCCCGGGCGTCCGCCGTGATTCCAGACGGATCGTGCACTACCACTGCCGCACCGACTCTGGTTCTGCCACACGCTGTGCCGGCGCGCGTTCGCTCCCGGATCTTGCCAAGCAAAGACATTCGGTCCCCTCGAATCAGAGATCTCGTCGCTCGACGGCAGCTCACCACCCCGCCACGGCTCGATGATCAGTCCACGAACTCCCTGCACCATTGGCGTACTGGCATTGGCGCAGCGGAAGATGACACGCTGTTGCCCACCGCACTGTTGTATTGAGCCTGCCTGGTGGCTCGTCCTCACCCTGCATCATGCACTTCTGGCATTGGCGCGCACTCCGCCGCGGCGGGACGCAGTACGTTCGGGAACCCGAAGTGCCCAATGAGCGAATCGCTTCCACACCGGCTCACCGTGCGGTCATGGCGTGTAGATCTCGGTGACGTGGACGATGCGGTCCTCGCCGTCGATCTTGATCTGGGCGGTGAACTTGCCACCCTGCAGCAAGGCGTTGACCAGGCGTTCCTTGCTGCACGGCGCAGTGCCGTGTCCGTTGCCGTCGACGGCTGGCCGCTCCGTCGGGCAGACGCCGGTCGCGCTGCGCACGGTCGGGCTGTCCGCCAGCGGCAATCGGTGCGTGGCGGTGTCGCCCTGGACCTCGCCGAAGTGCCCGTTGTTCGCACCACCCGCCACCCATTGCACCAGCTTGAAGCCGACCATCTGCACCTTGCTGTCGTAACCGGTCAGCTGGACGGTCTGAGTGGTGTTCGGGAACCGCAGATCCGGATTGTCCACCTTGGCGCCACCATGACCGGTGCCTTCGTTCTGCGGGTTGGCCACGCTGCTTCCATTGGTGACGTCGGTGTAAAAGAGCAACTTGTTGTCGGTGCAGAGTATGGAGCCTGCGCCCTTCGCACTGGTGTCCGTCATGCACCGCCAACCTTGGACCTCCAGCTCCCGGTCCGTTCCCTTGGACCTGCCGATGTTCTTGGTGTATTCGGCCACGACGGTGAAGGCTTGAGTGCACCCGACCGTTCCGGCCTCCGTCTCGACCGCGATCAAGTCGGCCTGATGTTGTCCCACCTTGCCGCCACCGTACGCACTGCAGTTGACGTCCTTGCCAGCATTGCTCCGCACTCCCGCACCTGACAGCAATCGTGATGCCTGCTCCTTCGGCACGGCTCTGGCGGGGTCCACCGGAACGACCGCATCCTGGCCCGAACACGCCGAAAGCAGCACTGCCATGGCAAAAGCAGCTCCGGCAGTGGCGATCTTCATTGGTATAGCAGACATTCGCTTGTCCCCTCGTAGCTTCGATTCCTGTTCGCCAAGACGCGCCGTGACATATCGGGTTGCGTCCCGCGTCGCGGAGGTCGGCGACAGACGCGATGTCTGCACGAACGGACCACCCGGCGGAGTACATCCGGACAATGCCACGAACGAATAAGCCACAAAGGACAGTTCAACGGGATCGTTGCGGGCAGTCTGCCAACGGACAAACCCGTGCACGAAAGGAGAGCGGTCATGCGCCAGCCAACTGCGCGACAGGACGGCCCAAGCGACAGGCTGACCTGTGTACTCGACGCCCCGGGCGGTGTCCAGCATCCGCTCGGTGTCGTGCGGTACACCACGATCAGCTCCTCTCCGGCCGTTCGATCACACCCGGGCAAGGCACCGACAGTCGACGTGGCGGTCAGATCAACCCAGTTCGCGGAGGTTTGGACCACGAACCGGCGCGTGACCGCCGGGCAGGCGAACGGAGTCACCTACGGCCATGATGGGGAGTACGCGTTCTGTGCGGCACAAGTGCCCGCAGCGGCCAGTTACGGCTCAGACGTCCGTGACGCGTACATCACCGCGTTCGAAACCGCGGCGAACCTCGGTTACCCGCACGTGTTCCGGATGTGGAACCTCGTCGGCCGGATCGACCAGGCCAACGCCGACGGCCTGGCCGCCTACCAGGACTTCTGCCGGGGTCGCGGGGTCGCCTTCGACAAGTTGGCGCTCCCCTACGTCCGGCTGCCCGCCGCGACCACAGTGGGCACCCTCGACGACGGCGTCACCTTCTACCTGTTGGCCCGACGCAGCACTGGCCACCTCGCAGTCGAGAACACCCGCCAGATCCCCGGCTATCGCTATCCGGAACGCCACGGCTCAAGGCCGCCCTTGTTGACACGCGCCGCGTTCCTACCAGACGAGAACCTTCTGTTGATCTCCGGCACCGCGAGCATCGTCGGACACAGGACGGCACACGCACATGACCTCCCGGCCCAGTGCCGCACCACTTTCGGCAACCTCGCCTCGTTGACCGGCCGGGACAACCTCCGCAGACACGCCGTGATCAACCTGCATGACACCGGGTCCATCGAGTTCCACGTGGTCAAGGTGTACGTCCGTCACCAAGCAGATGTGGAATACGTCCGCCACCGGTGCCACATCGCGTTCGGTGAAACCACCGACATCGGCTTCGTCGTCACGGACTTGTGCCGCCCAGACCTTCTGGTCGAGATCGAGGCCACTGCCACCTTGAGCACCTAGCGCCGTTCCTCATACACACGGGATGAGAGGGCGACCACGTCAACCAGTCTGCCGAATCTCCGGCTGTGCACGAACGCACCCTCCTTCCATTCCCTTCCGGCCAAACTTCCCCTGATCCTGTTGCGTTTTCGGCATGGATCTTCAACCGTGGCAATCCACACGCGCCTCCCGTGCCGTGCCGACGTAGAGGGGGCTCCATGGCGGGCATGACCGACAACGAACCAGCACGAACAACGGACCGCCGCATCCAAGCGCCGGAGTCCTCGGCCGACCTCGCCACGGGGATCACGATCTACGGCTGCGGACGAGACGAGGCCGCCCTGTTCAGCGAGATGGCGCCCCGCTTCGGCGTGATGCCGACCATCACAGCGGACGCGGTTTCCGAAGCCACTGTCGAGATGGCGTTCGGGAACCGGTGTGTCAGCGTCGATCACAAGACCCGCGTCTCGAACTCCACCCTTCTCGCGCTCAGGCGGGCGGGCGTGGCGTACATCTCCACGCGGAGCGTCGGATACGACCACATCGATGTGGACTACGCGAACAGCATCGGAATTGCGGTCGAGAACGTCACCTATTCGGCCGACAGCGTGGCCGACTACACGTTGATGATGATGCTGATGGTGCTGCGCAACGCGAAATCGACACTCAGGCGGACAGATGTCCACGATTACAGGTTGAGTGACGTGCGCGGAAGGGAACTACGTGCCCTGACCGTCGGCGTCGTGGGGACAGGGCGCATCGGTGCGGCAGTGATCGACAGGCTGTGGGGTTTCGGCTGCCGAACTCTGGCCTATGACATCAACCCCACCGTCTCCGCCAACTACGTCCCTCTCGACGAATTGTCGCAGCGCAGCGATGTCGTCACGCTCCACACGCCGTTGACCCCGCGCACGCGACATCTTCTGCATCGTCGACGCATTGAGCACATGAAGGACGGCGCGATCGTCATCAACACCGCCCGTGGTCCACTCGTCGACACCGAGGCACTTGTCGCGGCGTTGGAAACCGGCAGGCTGGGCGGAGCAGGGCTTGATGTCGTCGAAGGCGAGGAAGAAATCTTCTACGTCGACCGCAGGAACAAGCCAATCGAGAACCGACTGCTGGCGCGGCTGCAGCAGATGCCGAACGTGGTCGTCAGCCCGCACACCGCCTACTTCACGGACCGCTCCCTGAGCGACATCGTGGCGAACTCCATCACCAACTGCCTGGAATTCGAAAGCAGGAACCAGCGTGGATAGATTGAAAATCGGCATCATCTTCGGGGGGTGTTCCGAAGAACACCCCGTGTCGGTGAAGTCCGCGCGAGAGGTCGCCGACCACCTCGACACCGACAAGTACGAGCCGTTCTACATCGGCATCACCCAGAACGGCGACTGGTGGCTGTGCGACGGCCCGGACTCGGACTGGGAGACCGGCAACGGCCGCCCTGCCGTTCTGTCGCCAGACCGAAGCGTTCACGGACTGCTCGTGCTGGACGAGGGACGGCACACCACTGTCCACCTGGACGTCGTCTTGCCGGTCATGCACGGCAAGCTCGGTGAGGACGGCGCGATCCAGGGTTTGCTGGAGCTCGCCGACATCCCGTACGTCGGCTGCGATGTCCAGAGTTCCGCCCTGTGCATGGACAAGGCTCTCACCTACACCGTCGTGAGCAGCGCCGGAATCGCAACGCCGAACTTCCGCGTCGTCACCGCGGACGAAACCGTCCATCCCGACGAACTCACCTACCCGGTCTTCGTCAAACCGGCGCGTTCCGGCTCGTCCTTCGGCGTCAGCAAGGTGGCTCACGGCGATGAACTCACGAGCGCGGTGGAAACAGCGCGCCAGTACGACTCCAAGGTGTTGATCGAAGAGGCCGTTGTCGGCAGCGAGATCGGATGCGCGATCCTGGGCAACGACGTGGACCTGTTCACCGGTGAGGTTGATCGGATCGCACTGTCGCACGGTTTCTTCAGGATCCACCAGGAGGACACCCCGGAAAGCGGGTCCGAGAACTCGACGTTCATCGTTCCCGCGGACATCTCGGCGGAGTCACGCTCACTCGTGATGGAGACGGCGAAGGAGGTGTACCGCGCATTGGGCTGCCGGGGACTCGCACGGGTCGACATGTTCCTCAAAGAGGATGGAAGCGTCGTGCTCAACGAAGTCAACACTCTACCTGGCCTGACATCCTACAGCCGTTACCCGAGGATGATGGCGGCCGCGGGACTGCCACTCGCCGAGATGATCGACCGGCTGGTGTCGTTGACGTTGACGGGAAAGACTCAGTGAACGGCGACTTCGTCTTCGTAGACGAGTTCCTGCCCGGAATACGGTGGGATGCCAAGTACGCCACCTGGGACAACTTCACCGGCAAGCCCGTGGACGGATACTTGACGAACCGGATCGTCGGCACGAGGGCGCTGTGCATGGCGCTGGAGGATGCGCGGGAGAAGGCCGCGGCCCTGGGTTTCGGCCTGCTCCTGTGGGACGGATACCGCCCGCAACGCGCGGTGAACTCATTCGTGCTCTGGTCACAACAGCCGGAGGATGGCCGGACCAAGCAACGGCACTATCCGAACATCAACCGGACCGACATGTTCACCAAGGGGTACGTCGCCACGAAATCCGGCCACAGCCGGGGAAGCACAGTCGATCTGACGCTTTACCACGAGGCATCCGGTGAACTCGCCCCCATGGGCGGTGACCATGACCTGATGGACACGCTGTCCCACCATGGCGCGCAAGGCATAACCCAGACCGAGGCAAGGAACCGCCAAACCCTTCGTTCCATCATGGAGGCCTGCGGTTTCAACTCGTACGAGTACGAGTGGTGGCACTACACACTGGCAGACGAACCCTACCCGGCGTCCTATTTCGACTTCCAAATCACTTAGTGCGGTGCTGCGGATGACGGCGAGCGAGGTGTTGGCGCAGCAGGTCGCGTCCATAGTCGCCGCCGGGGGTGTGCACGATGGCGTGGTCGGTACCGGCGCGTTCCGTGGCCACAGGGAGCCAGTTCGAACACATGTCCCGCAAGAGATTCCGGAAACGGCTGCCGTTTCACGCTCGTTCGATCTCGACAGTCATAGTGGCTTCCTCCTGTTTCCGGTGATGGCCGCGTACACGTCAGCGTCCGTTGTCCATAGTCCTAAGTGGTCTGCTTCGATGGTCAGGCACTCAGCTCCCTGCTCTTGAGCGCGGGCGGCCATGGGGGCGAAGGGAGAGCGGTCGCCACGGAGGATGTAACGGCTTGGTGGCCGCTTGCTGCCGCTCTCGGCCGACGGCAGAGGTTCTTCGTGGGTGGCTATGCCGATCAGCCGCAGCCGGGACATCACGTCCGGGTCGGTGAATCCGAGGACGTCGAGCCCGAACGGAGGTACGGTCCGGCCGGCCGGGTCGTGGGACACCGCCGCGTCGGTGAACAGCTGCCGGATCATCGGCATCAGGTCGAACGCGGACTCGCCGGGCGAGGGAAGGAAAGCGTCGAGGTGGATCGCTTCGAGAACCTGTCGCGGACGTGCATCGGCGACACCTGCGACGACATGCCCCCGTAGCTGTGGCCGACGAGGATCGCCTGGTCGTCGAGTAGTCGGCTGACGTCGTCGATGTGCCGCCGCAAACCGTGTTCCCAGCGTCGTCGGGGCCGGCGAGAGTGGGCGCGACGACGACGTGCCCTTGTTCGGACAGCCGCGCCGCGACCCTGTCCCACACCCAGCCGCCGCACTACGACCCGTGCACCAGGACGTAGTAACTCATCAGGCGGCCACCTTCGCGACGACTTCGACCTCGACGAGCACGCTGGGAGCAAACAGCGCGGTGACGCCGACCAGGGTGCTCGCCGGAGGAGCGGACACCCCTGGGCGCAGTGCCGCGAAGAGTCCGGGGATCAGCCCGGGGTGGTAGTCCACGACGTACACGGTTTCCTTGATGATGTGCTCACGTCCGCAGCCGACGGCCGCGAGCGCGGTGTGGAGGTTCTGTGCGATCCGCTGCATCTGGGTCACGTGGTCGGTTCCGCACAGATTCCCGTGCTCGTCCCAGGCGACCTGTCCGGACAGGAAGACGAGGTCGGCACCGGGGACGAGCACGACAGGGGTGGAGGCCCCGGGAATGTGGTACAGGCCTGCGGGCGTCAGGTACTCGGGCTCGGTCATCGCCGCACCGCCGCACGCTCGGGGGTTCCGGCCCAGGCCGTGAGCCCCGCTTCCCGGACCGCGGGGTCCGGCAAGTCGTTCTCGCGGCGAACCCACGCGATATGGCCGTCCGGTCGGACGAGCACTTCGCTGACGTCCTCGGCCCAGGTCCGATCGCCACCGGTGGCCACCGTGATCCGGCCCTTCCAGCCCTCGGTGACCTGCGCCGCGCCGTCCCCGATGAAGTCGACGTAGCCGAATGTGCCGCTGCGCACCAGTTTCGAGACTCTCGAGTCGGGTGAGCCGAGCGACAGATCGGGCATGCGGGTGCCGACGAGCGGATCGTCGTCCGGTGCCGTGTAGGACGTCGCCAGCGCGGACACGAGACCGGCCAGCTGGGCGTTGACCTCGGGGATGTTCAGGAGCGAGTCCAACAGCCCGCGCAGTGCGATCACCGGGCGCCGATAGTCGGATACCAGGGTGAGTTTCGAGCAGCGGTGTCTGAGCCTGGGCGTTGTCGTTGACCATTTCTCCCACCGGAAAGCGCTCCGCGTGGTAGGTGTCCAGCAGGCCCGGCGGGGCCCAGCCGACCCCGAGTTCCCGTACGCGTTCTTCCAGCAGTTGTTCTGTACGAGCCTGTTCCAGGAACAGGGTGTAACCGTGGCGGGTGTCCAGGACGGAGAAGTCCGGTTCCCGTGACAGGCCCGCGAAATGCCAGCCCGGGACGGTGTGGCCGATGGCGAGAAACCGATCGGCGATGCCGCGCAGTTCGAGGATCTCGATGCTGCGGGGATGCAGTGTGAGGGCAAGGGACTTCCCGTGCCGCGCCTCCTGTCGTTCGAGTATCCGGACCCTTACTCCGGCCAGTGCCAGTTCAGCGCCGAGGAGCAGGCCGGTCGGGCCCGCTCCGCTGATCACCACATCGGCGTCCACAGTTCTCCCTATTTTCGAACAACGTTCATTTAATATCATGCCAGCATCCTGAGCAACCGAGAAGCTGTCAAACACGCTGCTAGACTCGTCCGAACATGACCCCGCACCAGCCCCGCACCCGAGGACGGCCGCCGGCCGCCGATCAAGCCCAAGTCACCGCCGCCGCACTCCGGCTGCTCGAGGAAGTGGGACTTGACGGGCTCACCATGCGGAAACTGGCCACCGCGGTCGGAGTCCAGGTGGGCACGCTCTACAGCTACTTCCCCACCAAGCGGGCATTGGTGACCGCCATGGCCGAGGCGATGCTGAGCGACTGTCGTGACGCGGCCGAAGGAATCACCCAACCGCGTGAACGGGTATGGACCCTGGCCAGAAGCCTGCGCACCGCACTCTTGTCCTATCGCGACGGAGCGCGGGTGTACGCGGGCACGCACGCCATCGGACCGAACACCCTGGGCTTCGCCGAAGCCCTCAACGGCACCCTACGGGAGGCCGGGCTCGGCACCGCAGCGGCGATGCGGACCGCGCTACTGATCCTGCACTTCACGACAGGCCATACCCTTGAGGAACAAGCGGCGATCCAGTCCGACCCGGACCTGCCCGCCGGCATCGAACAACTGCGCACGGCGATCCGGGACGGCGACTATCCACATCTCGCCGAGGGACGAGATCACTTGACGGGAACGGATCTGACCGAGCTCTTCGAACAGGGCCTGGGGCTGCTCACCGCGGAGTTGCTCTAATGATGAACCGGTCACGGGGCACGTTCCTCCCGTAGACAGCCCGGCTGTGATCGACTATCCGAGTGACTCCGTCTCAGGACGAATTCCGCGCACTCGCAGCTCGAAGCTGGGCATGCCCGTACTCGCGGTAGCAGGCATGTCGGGAGACCGCCGCGCCTGGTGGTCGCGCCAGAGCCGCGAAGGCTGTCAATCCATTCTGCTGTACCAGATTCCAGGCAGCGTGTGGGCTCGTCAGCCATGACCGTTCTTCCTACGGTCACTGCATGCGATCGATCAAGTTTCCCCGCGCCGACCGGCACAAGTCAGCTGTTGGGCCGCTGCTCGCCGGCGTCGTTCTCGCGACTGTGCTTTCCGCCGGGACGACTGCCACCGCGGAGCAGCCAGCGACCGATGGAAAGGCTCTTGGCTGGGGCGCATGCCCGACTGGCGCTCCGGCGCCGCAACAGTGCGCCAGATTGGCGGTGCCACTGGACTACCGGGCACCGACGAGGCGCACCATCGAGATCGAGGTGTCGCGGATCCCAGCGGCAAAGCGGGAGCAACGCAAAGGCGTCCTGTTCCTCAATGGCGGCGGGCCCAGCGCAAGTCTGGACGTACCCACGGCAATCGGCAGTTTCCTGCCCGCAGAGGTACGCGACAGCTACGATCTGGTCGCCTTCGATCCGCGCGGCATCGGGCACAGCACCCCCATGGACTGCGGCCGGGACATCGACGAGTTGATCCGCACCCAGCAGTTGGGGGTACTGTCCTTCCCCCGCGCGAACGGGTCGATCGGCGACAATGTGGCCTACGCCCAGCAGATGGCGAAGCACTGCGCGGCGCGTTCCGGCGAACTGCTGCCGCACCTGACCACGGCCAACATCGCACGGGACATGGACCGTATCCGCACCGCCCTCGGTGAACGCACGGTGTCGTACTACGGCGTTTCGTGGGGTACCTATCTCGGCGCGATCTATCGAGAGCTCTTTCCCCGGACCGTCGACCGGATGGTCATCGACAGCTCGGTCGATCCCGCCAAGCGCGGTTACGACGACTTCCGCACGTTCAGCGCCGCCATGGAGGACCGCTGGCCCGACCTTGCGCGGTTCGCGGTCGCCAACAACGACACCGTCCGCCTCGGCAGCACCGAGCGCGCGATACGACAGAACTACCTGGCCCTGACCGCGAAGCTCGATCGTCATCCAGTCGAACTGCCGGGCACCACAGCGCCTATCAACGGCAACCTTGTGCGCCTCTACACGTGGCAGCTCTCGTACAGCGACGCAAGCATGCGCAGCACGCCAGGTTCCCCGGCCCCCATGATGGCCCAGCTTTGGCGGGCCGCGGCCAATGTCGCCGCTGGGAACGCCACGGAAGCCGACCGTGCTTTCCTGGTCGGTCTGACCACCGACTTCGTCACCAAGGGCGTGCTGAAAGGAGTGCCGCACGACAACTTGTTCTCGGTGGGCTGGGCTATCAGTTGCGCGGACAAGGCATGGCCCCGGCACACCCTCACCTATGCGCTGAACACTCTGGTCGACCGCGCGAGGTTCCCACTGACCGCAGGTGCTCCGGCGAACATCGCGCCGTGTGCGGCATGGAAAGTGGCGCCGACAGGTCCGGAGCCGACGATCGAAC
Source organism: Kibdelosporangium phytohabitans (assembly GCF_001302585.1). GTDB lineage: Bacteria > Actinomycetota > Actinomycetes > Mycobacteriales > Pseudonocardiaceae > Kibdelosporangium > Kibdelosporangium phytohabitans. The sequence continues at coordinate 6,398,226 of NZ_CP012752.1, forward strand.
CCACTGGGAAGCGAAACGTCCTCATCCTGCAGAACCTGCGCGACCCAGCAACTCCGTTGCGGACGGCCCAGGGCATGCGGCGAGCGATGGGCGCTGACGCCTCTCTGGTCACAGTGGACGCTGGTGGGCACGGCGTGCTCGTGCATCCGGAGCCGAGCCGGTGCGCCATCGACACGTTGAAGAGCTTTCTCACCGTGGGTGCGTTACCTCGAGAGGACAAGTCCTGCCCGTGAACTGATCGCAGTCAGGCCTGGAACGGTGCCAATCCGGCTGTGCACCAGTCGCGGCGCAACCCGGAGCCACCGCACCCGAGGTCGTTGCGTGCGCCGTGCAGGTCGAGAATTCACGACCTCAGCAGGGAGTCGAGCGCGAGGCGTTCATCGGAAACCCCAGGTCGGCGAACGTGTTCGTTACGATTCCGGTCATGACTGCGAGAAAAGAGCCGATCAGTCGCCGGGACCGTCCGGCGAAGCCTGCCCTGTCCCGGCGCTGGATCGTGGACACCGCCGTGCGGATCATGCGGGCGGAGGGGCTGGAGAAGGCCACGATGCGTCGGCTGGCGCAGGAGTTGGACACCGGTCCGGCGTCGCTGTACGTCTACGTCGCCAACACCGCCGAGTTGCACGCGGCCGTGCTGGATCGCCTGCTCGGCGAGGTTGATCTGACCGGGCGGGACAGTGAGCAGGACTGGCGCGAGCAGCTCCGCGCGGTCATGGTGTCGTACACCCGGGTGCTGTTCGAGCACCCGCCACTGGCGCGGGCCGCACTCGTCGCCCGGCCGAGCGGGGAGAACTACCTGCGCTTGGTGGAGCGCGTTCTTGACCTCCTGTCGCGCAGCGGCGCCAGCCGGGAGCAGGTCGCCTGGGGGTTGGACAAGCTGCTCCAGGACGCGACCGCCACCGCGGCCGAGCACGCGACGCAGGGGCACGACCCCACCTCCGAGGACGACTGGGATGCCACCGTGCGTGCGCTGCACGCCGTGGACGCCACCACACACCCGGCGATCACCGCGCACATGCCCGCCCTGATCAGCGGCACGATGCCGGACCGGATCCGGTGGAGCTTCGACGTCCTCATCTACGGCATCACGCACACGCCCGTGCCGGGCGCAACGGACTGACAGGCTCACATGGCAGGACGAGAAGTGGCTGGGATTCGCCTCAGGCGAACTTGTTCGTGACAAACATGTTCGTTACGGTGTGGTCGTCGGGATCCTCGCTTGCCGCCCAGGGGCACACGTCTTCTGACGGACCCACACCGGGCTGGCCGCGACCGCTCGGCGAGCACAGGCGTATCCCACGGACTTCGGAGGTCCCATGAGCAGTTCCCACTTCCCGGTGGCGATCATCGGCGGAGGTCTCGGCGGTCTGACCGCCGCCCGCGTCCTGCACCTCCACGGCATCGAACCAGCGGTCTTCGAACTGGGAGCGCCAACGACCCACGCCCAGGGCGGGATGCTGGACATCCACGAGGAGAACGGGCAGAAAGCCCTGCACGCCGCCGGCCTGCACGACGAGTTCCTGAAGATCGTCAACGAGGGCGGTCAGGCCGTGCGCGTGCTTGGGCCCGACGGCACGGTGCACGTGGCGGAGGAGGACGACGGCACCGGCGACCGGCCGGAGGTGGACCGCGGCGACCTGCGTGACCTGCTGCTGAACTCCCTGCCCGAAGCCACGATCCACTGGGGCCGGAAGGCGACCGGCGCGCGGGCGCTGGGCGAGGGCCGCCACGAGGTGACCTTCGCCGATGGCTCCAGCATCACCACCGACCTGCTGATCGGCGCGGACGGCGCCTGGTCGCGGATCCGGCCGCTGCTGTCCGCCGCCACGCCCGCCTACACCGGCATTTCCTTCGTCGAAACCGACCTGATCGACGCCACCACCCGCCACCCGCGCAGCGCCGCGGTCATCGGCGGCGGATTCTTCGTGGCCCTGGGAACCGAGCGCGCCGTCCTCGCCCACCGCGAGACCGACGGCAGCCTGCACTGCTACACGGCACTCAAGATCGACGAAGGCTGGCTGGACACCGTCGACTTCACCGACCCTGCCGCCACCAAGACCGCGGTCCTCGCCCACTTCGCCGACTGGGACGAAAGCCTGCGCAACCTGGTCGCCGACGCGGACGCGATCACCCCACGCCGCATCCACGCCCTGCCCGTGGGGCACCGCTGGGACCGCGTCCCCGGCGTGACGCTGCTCGGTGACGCCGCCCACCTGATGTCCCCGTTCGCGGGGGAAGGCGCCAACCTGGCCATGCTCGACGGCGCGGAACTCGCCATGGCCGTCGCCGCCCACCCCGGCGACACCGAGGCAGCCCTCGCCGCGTACGAGCAGGCGCTGTTCCCGCGCAGTGCGGCGTCCGCCGTCGAGTCCGCGGCCAACCTGGACGCGATGTTCGGCCAGCGGGGGCTGGAGTGGATGGTCGAGTTCTTCAGCCCCGGCTCGGCCGGTGACCGCGCCCCCGGCGATCCAACCCGCGTCCAGGAGCAACCCATGACGACACCCCTTCGGCGCACCATCCCGCTGCGGTTCGGCCTCGATGTCGAACTGCGCGAGGCCGGCACTACAGGCAGCCCGGTTCTCGTCCTGCACGGCGGCCCCGGCCCCGACGACCTCGCACCCCTGGTCGAGCAGCTCGCCTCGGATCACCGGGTGGTGGTGCCCACCCACCCGGGCTGGGACGGCACCGCACGGCCTGACGAGCTGGACTCCGTCCCCGCCCTCGCCGCCGCCTACCTCGACCTGCTCGACCATCTCGGGCTGCGCGACGTCACGGTGATCGGCACGTCCTTCGGCGGCTGGGTCGCCACCCAGACCGCACTCGACGACCGCGAGGGCCGGATCTCACAGCTCGTCATCATCGACGGTATCGGCCCCGTCGTGCCCGGCCAGCAGATCACCGTGCCCGATCGGCCGCCGGCAGCGGCGGCGCAGGGCGGACCACCCGCGCAGTCGATGGCCGCTATGCGCGCCTACACCGGGCCGGCCATGGCAGATGCCGGTCTGCTGCCCCGCCTGTCCGCCGTCACCTGCCCGGTGCTGGTGCTCTGGGGCGCCAACGACACTGCCGTCAGCCCCGAGTTCGGCCGCGCCTACGCCGCGGCGTTCCCACACGCCCGGTTCGACATCATCCCCGGCGCGGGGCACGTACCCATCCGTCAGCAGCCCCAGGCGGTCTTCACCGTCCTCGACTCCTTCCTCACTTCCGCGGGCCCGGCTACCGGCCACTGAGACTGGAGGCGTCATGACGAAGATCGCGATCATCCTCGGCAGCACCCGCCCCGGACGGGCAGGCGAACGCGTCGCGCAATGGGTCCTGACACAGGCCCGCCAGCGCGGCGACGCCGAATACGACCTGATCGACCTCGCCGAGCTCGATCTGCCGCAAATCGACGAACCGTTCCCGCCCGCCATGGGCCGCTACACCCACCCCCACACCCAGCGGTGGGCCACGACCGTCGCCGCCTACGACGGCTACGTGCTGGTCACCCCCGAGTACAACCACTCCTTCCCGGGCGTGCTGAAAAACGCCCTCGACCGTGTCTACGCGGAGTGGAACAACAAAGCCGTCGGCCTGGTCTCCTACGGCGTGGACGGCGGCGTGCGCGCCGCCGAAGCACTGCGCCCGGTCCTGGCTGCCTTGCAGCTCGCGGACGTCTCCGCACAGGTCGTACTGAACCTGCGCACCGACTTCGCCGACTTCGGCGCCACGTTCACCCCCGGCCAGCACCAAGGCCCCGCCCTGACGGCGATGCTCGACCAGCTGCTGTCCTGGAGCGACGCCCTCGCCCAGACCCGCCGTGGCGCAGTCCCGGCAACGCCCTGAGACACCTCCTTCCTGCTGCCCAAGACGGCACCCCAGCGTGCCCTGTTCTCGTGGAGTCGCAGCACGGATGAAAGGCCGACCATGACCGACTATCGGATGGACCCGACACTCACCCTCGGACCGGTCACGCTGACCGTGGCCGACGTGGAACGCAGCGTGCGCTACTACACCCAGGTCGCCGGTTTCCGCCTGCTGGATCGCCAGCCGCAACGAGCGCGCCTGGGGGTGGAAGGATGGGCGCTTGTCGAGCTGTACGAGGCGGCCGGGGCCGTCGCGCCGCCGCAGTCAAGTCCTGGGCTCAGTCACTTCGCTCCGCTGGTGCCCACCCGGGCAGACCTGGCTCGCTTCACCCAGCGGCACGTGGATGCCGGGCTCGACATCGACTTGCGCGACCATTTCGTGAGTCAGTCGTGCTACGTGGCCGATCCCGACGGCCACACGCTCGAGGCGACCTGGACCACTCCGCGGGAGCAATGGCAGTGGTCCGAGGACAACCTGCCTGTCCTGGCGTACACCCCGATCGCAGTAGAGGATTTGCTCGCCGAGCCCGGCGCGAGCACCTCCGCCCCACTGCCAGCCGAGACCCGAATGGGTCACGTCCAGCTCAAGGTGACCGACGCCGGCCTCACCAGCACCACGCGGTTCTACTGCGACCTGCTGGGCCTACAGGTCTACGCGCGCATAGGCGACGGATTCGTTGGCGTCGGCGCACACGACTACCGCAGTCTCCTCGTCTGCACCAACTGGTATAGCCCCAACGGGGGTACCCCCGCAGGGCCCGACACCGCCCGCCTCACCTCCGTGGACCTGCTGCTCTCCACCCCGGAAGCGATCCAGGAACTGGCCGAACGCCTCGCTGCCGCCGGCCACCCGTACCAGCACACCGACAGCGGCCTGACCACAAACGACCCCTCCGGAAACCCGTTGCGCTTCTCCATACTCGACGCCGCACAACCAACAGCGAAGCTGGGCACGCCAACCTTCTGACCTGATGGACGTCGACGGGAAAGCCGTCGGTACAAGTCACAGACCGGCCCTCTGCGTCGATGAAGCGGGATTGAAGTCGCGTGCCCGTACATTGGCGTCCACTATGGATGTGACAAAGGCACGGCTCGGGCTGGTCGAGTCAGCCCTGGGCACAATCCGAAGCTTGGTCGACCAGGTGACGCCCGACGATCTGCGACAGCCGACCCCGTACGGGGATTACCACGTCCGTCGATTGTCGCTCGTCGTCGACGTCGTCGGCGGCAGTGGAGTTCTGCGCGCTACCCATCCCCGGATCTTCTCACAAACGCCTCTAGAAACTTCCTGGTGTCGCTTTTGCGTGAGAACGGGTTCTGAGAGTAATTCGAGCTCTGTTCGCCCCGTCGAGCAACCCTGCCGGAAGGTCTCGCAGAAACGGTCGTTTGCGAGAGGTCCTGCTGATCAAGGACTCGCCTGATCCTTCGATCACTCCTCGGCGGTCAACACTTGCAGCGGGCCGCAGGCCAGGACTCTGGTGACGAAGTTCGCTAGCTGTGCCCGCATTCTTTCCCGCGGAATACGCTCTTCTCCGGTCAGGTGCTCGATGAGGTCGGCTCGTGTGGCGGCGAGCAGGGCATGGGCGGTGAAGTCGCTGTCAGTCAAGCCGGGGATCTGCTCAAGCACGGCTCGGAGCAGGCTGTGCCACCGCTCGTAGTGCTCGGCCCGGTACGGGCTGCTACTCCCGCCTTCCTCCAAGGCCAGCGCGAGGCGCCGGTTGTCGAGTTTGAAGCACAGGACGGCATCGAGCAGGGCGGGCACGCGATCCTGCGGTGGGGTCGCGGGTCCCAGGGGCGGTGGGCCGGCCTCGACGGCCTCCCTGATCGGTTCGAGCCGTGCCTCGTACAGTGCGCGGAGCAGCCCGGCGCGGTCCCCGAAGGCCCGGAAGAGCGTGCCCTTGCCGACGCCGGCCGCGGCCGCGATGTCGGCCATGGTGACATCCTCGGGGCTCTCGTGGCGGGCGAAAAGTGTGTCGGCGGCCTTGAGTACGGCCTCCTGGTTGCGGGCGGCGTCCTTGCGGGACCTGGGCTCCGGCATGCTCCTCCTCCGCTTGCAAAGCGGACCCATGGTCCATATTCTTGGAACGGACCCGAGGTCCGGATTCATGAACTGGAGAATACCCATGTCCGCACCGACTTCACCAACCGAGCTCTACCGCCACAGCCTGCGGCTGCTGCTCGACAAGAACATTTCCGCATGGGTCGCCCTGTGGGCCGACGACGGCGTCATGGAGTTCCCTTTCGCCCCCGACGGCTGGCCCCGGCGCCTGGAGGGCAAGGAGGCCGTCGCCGCCTACATGCGCCACTATCCCGACCACATCGACCTGCACGACTTCCCCGCCCTGCGGATCCACCAGACGACCGATCCGGAGACCATCGTGGTCGAGATGCGCGGCATCGGCCGCCTGGTGGAAACGAACGCGCCCCTCGACATGACGTACATCGCCGTCGTGACCGTCCAAAAGGGACACATCACCTCCTACCGCGACTACTGGAACCCCCTCGCCGTCCGGGAACCCGGCGCCGACTTCACCGAGAGCGGCCGATGACCACCAACGGCACCACGCTGGTCATCGGCGCCACCGGCACCACCGGCAGCCGCACCGCAGCACAGCTGACGGCCGCGGGCCACCGCGTCAAAGCCGCCAGCCGCCGGGCCACCCCGGTCGCCGACGCCGAGCCGGTCACCTTCGACTGGTACGACCCCGCCACCCACGCGGCCGCCCTCGCCGGCGCCGACCGCGTCTACCTCATACCGCCCCTGGGCGACTCCAACCCCGCGGCGACCATGCTCCCGTTCCTCCGGCAGGCCCGCACCGCCGGTGTGCACCGCGCGGTGCTGCTGAGCTCCTCGGCCATCCCCGAGGGCGGCCCGGCGGTGGGAACGGTGCACCAGGCCCTGCCCGATCTCGTCGAACAGTGGGCGGTACTGCGGCCCTCGTGGTTCATGCAGAACTTCACCGGCACACACGCGCACGCCCACGGCATCCGCGACGAGGGCATCATCTGGACCGCCACCGAGAACGGCCGCGTCGGTTTCGTCGACGCGGAGGACATCGCGGCCGTCGCTGTACGCGCGCTGACCGACGAGCAGGCCCCCAACACCGATCTCGTCCTGACCGGACCCGAGGCACTCGGCCACGACGACATCGCCACGATCATCACCGAGGTCACCGGCCAGTCCGTCGTCCACCGCCGTCTGTCCTACGAGCAGATGCGCGATCGCCTCACAGCCGAGGTGCCGGCGGAGTTCGCCGCCATGCTGGCCGGCATGGACCGCGCCATCGCCGAAGGGGCGGAGGACCGCGTCACCGACACCGTCCAGCGGCTCACCGGTCGGCCCCCGTCCACCTTCCGGGCCCTCGTCGAGAGGGAGACGCGATGCAGCAGCTGATGTTCCAGGACGATCAGCAGTTCTGGTTCGAGACCCTGCGTAATCTCGGCCTGGTCGTCTACGGCGGCGCGGACGTCGGTGAAGTCGTCGCAACCGCCTCCCGCGTCGCCTCCGGCGACTACGACAGCTGGCACGACGCCTGGCTGTCCACCGCCAAGGGTCTGGAGGCCGAAGCCCGTGCGAGCCAGCCCGTCAGCGCGAGGGACGGGCTGCTGCGGGCCTCCACCTACTACCGGGCGGCCGAGTTCTTCCTGCACGGCAACCCCCACGACCCGCGCATCGACCACGCCTACCGGCGTGGTGTCGCCTGCGTGCGCGACGCCATCGCCCACCTCCCGGATATCACTCCCGTGGAGATCCCCTACGAGGACACGAGGACACCGTGTTGCACGGCTACTTCTACCGGGCGGCAGGCGAGGGCCTGAGGCCGACGCTGGTGATGCACAACGGCTTCGACGGCGCCGCTGAAGAGTTGCACTTCTTCGGAGCAGTCGGCGGACAGGAACGCGGCTACCACGTCCTGACCTTCGACGGCCCCGGGCAGCCTGCGGCCATCCACCGCGACGGGCTGATCTTTCGACCGGACTGGGAGAACGTGATCAGCCCCGTCCTGACCTTCCTCACCCAGCAGCCAGGCGTCGACCCCGCCCGCATCGCGCTGCTCGGCGGCTACCTGGCGCCTCGCGCGGCAGCCCATGAGCGGCGCCTCGCAGCGGTCATCGCCCTCGACGGTGTCTTCGACGCCGTCTCCGCCCTGACCGCACACCTCCCGCTGCCGCACGACGAGGTGGTCCGGCGCGCGGCAGCCGAGCACGACGAGGAACTCGACCAGCTCATCGCCGACGCCCGTGCGCAGAGCCCGACCCTGCGCTGGGCCTGCGACCATGGCCGCTACGTCACCGGGACCTCGACCGACCGGGCATTCCTGGCCGAGTATGCCCGCTACAACTTCCACGACGGAAGTGCGGAGAAGATCACCTGCCCCGTCCTGGTATGCGAAGCGGCCGCCGACCTGTTCTACTCCGCCGCCGAAGAGCCCAATCCGCGCAAGCTGTACCAGCACCTCACAGCACCGAAGAAACTCCTGACCTTCACCGAGGAGGAAGGCGGCGACGCTCACTGCCACCCCGGTGCTCTTCGCCTGGCGGGGCGCGCATCTTCGACTGGCTCGACGACACGATCTGACGCCTAGACCTTCCGCCCTTGTTCAGGGTGCCGCCTCGGATACCCGGCCCGCTACCACCTCATCGCACCTGACCCGGGACCGCTGCGAGGGCCGGACACGCTCACAGCCCGGGCGAGGCAGACCCGAAGTTCGAGGTGAGCCGAAACGGCCGTAGGGCTTGCTCAGGTTTACACCGGCAGGGGAGACGGCTTTGTGCTCGGCGTCGGTGAGGCACTCGGCCCGCCGACGCCTCGACCCACCGTGACGCACAACCCGCCACGCGTCTCGTGGAAGGCTCCAACCCCGCGCTGCGTGACGAGTGGCTCGACACGGTATACACCAACCAGTTCCTAGCTACACAGTGGACACTGAACAACGACGCCCGGATGGTCACCAGCTTCGCGTCCCCGCCGTCTCTGGTCGCGCGCATGCCAGTGACGGCTATGGACGCGGCGAGGCCGACGCGGGCTATCTGTTGCCCGGCAACGGAAAGCAAGTCCTGCCACCCACACCGCGCGGAACTCCGGCGAGGCGAACACCTCGCGTCCGGGGAGCACGCCCCATCACGTTTCCCTTCAATACTCCGGACGGCTGACGCTCCGTCCCTCCATGGCCTCACCACGCGGCAGATCGCCCACGGCCCGGCATTGCCGTGGGCGACCCCACCAGCCGAGGTGGTCACGTGTTCGGATCTCCGCGTGTGCAACGGATTCGTGGCACGTTCCCTGCCGCGCGGCCGATCATTCTCAGAAGTCGCGGTTGCGTACGTCGATCTCCCTTCCACTCAAGGCCGTCATGATCCATCCAGTCTCACCAACCGCCGTTGGCCAGTCCAGACCCCGATGGCGTTTCGTCCGGCGGGTGCCACGGCCATGGGAGTTCGGACATCGACGTTCACTGAGGAGATTGTCGAAAGCAGACCGTCCTCGCGACCGGAACCGTCCGGACCAGGATGCCTTCCGGTGCCGACACCATGACTACTCGGGCAGACTCGGGGCCCCTTCGGACAGCACCGGCCGTAGCGCAACGAATCTCGTGGTACAGATCAGGTCACACCGATCGTGGGAAGCCCGCTCACCCGGAAGGCGCAGCCGGGCAGGGGCCCACTCATGTCCCAGGGAGCACACATGCAAGCGGTTGTGAACACCGACGACGGAATCCGCACCATCGATGTCGACGAGCCGGCAGGACCGGGCGTCCGGTTGTCCGTCGTCGCCGCCGGGATCTGCGGCACCGATGTCCTCTTCGCCGGTATCGGCCTCAAGGGTTTCATCTACGGCCACGAGTTCACCGGGGTGGACGACACCGGTCGGCCGTACTTCGTCGAACCAACCATTCACGGCGGTGAATGCGAGGAGTGCCGCAACGGCCACCCGCAGCGGTGCACCGAGCCCAGCCACGGAAACCTCGGTATCTTCTCCGACGGCGGTATGGCCTCGACGGTCGTGGTGCCGGAGTACACGTTGCTCGCACTGCCCCCGCAGCTGGACGTGAAAGACGCCTGCCTGATCGAGCCGGGCGCGGTCGCCTTGCACGCGCTGCGCCGCGCGCAGGTGCGACCAGGAGAACGTGTTCTCGTGGTTGGCGGGGGCACGATCGGCCTCCTCGCCGCTGCGGCCGCCCAGGACCAGGGTCTCGACGTCGATGTGGACACCCGGCACGACCACCAGCGGGACGCGGCCGAGCACTTGGGGTTCGGCAAGCCGGGCGACGGCTACGACGTGGTGATCGACGCGGCGGGAAGTGACACGAGCATCGCGCGGTCCGCGCAGGCGGCTCGGCGCGGAGGCCGGATCGTGCCACTGGGCGTGTACCTGGACTCCATCCCCGTCCCGGGCAGCGCCATCAGCCAGGTCAAGGAACTGTCCTACGTCAGCAGCGTCGCCTACGGCCGCCACGACGGCGTCCGCGAAGTCGAGGAAGTCGCGGCCATGCTGGCCACCAAGCCCGACATCGCCCGGACGCTCATCACCCACCGGTTCCCGATCGAGGACGCCAGGGAAGCGTTCCGAGTCGCGGCCGACCGCCGCGCCGGAGCGATCAAGGTGGTCATCGAACCCTGACCGTCGTGCGGTGGCCTCCCCGGCGCTCGATGATCGCGGCCGGGCGGTTGAGGCAGCAGGCTGGGCGTCGGTGAGGCGCCCGTCGGCCAGCCGCTGGGCCAGACTGGTTAGGTCAGGACCGTCCGTTTGGATCACCGCGCGGTGCACCACGTGGTCATCCGGGTACAGCAACGCCATCCGCATCAACGGCCCCAGGTCGGTGTCGAGCATGCCGACGTGCCGAACCAAGCTGGTGCGTGCCCGAACAGCGGGCTGGTACAGGTCGAACTCGACCTGCCGGGTCGACCGACCGGCGCCGCGGTTGGTGTTGCCTGGCTTGCGGTTGCGTCCAGCGTTGCGAGCCCGCAACGCTGCGGCGATCTTGGCCCGCGTCTCGGCCGAGCGCTGGCGGCCCTTCAACGCCGCGCTGATCTTCGCCTTCGTGGCCGCGCTGAGCGGCTTGCGCTTCTAGCCCTTCATCGCCGTCGAGATCTTCGCCCGCGTCTCCGGCGACAGCGGTTTCCCTTTGGCCACAGGTCACGACCTCGTGTACGCGGCCAGCCACGACACGGTCTCGGCAGTCAGCTGAGTCGAGTCGCGTTGGCCAGGGTTGTACATCAAGGTCATCGGTCCCTTGGCGTTGTAGAGCTGGCTCGCGATCGTGGACCGTGCTCGGTGGCTGGTGGTCGCGCCGCGCGCGTCCGCGGTAGGCACTCCGGCCTTGCGGCAGAGGGCAGGGATGATCGTCCTGTTGATGTAGGTCTTGTCCATCGGCCGTGCTCGCATCGCGAACAGCAGGTGCACCTGCTCACCGGTCTTGCGGTCGGTGCCAGCTGGTTGGTCTGGTCGCGCGGCCTCCCAGGCTTCCATCGTCTTGCCCAGCAACGGGTCCACGGGTTTGGTGAACGCGGTTCCGGTCCTGTGCGTGGGGACGTCGAACAGGCAGATGGCGTCCCGAGCGAGGACTTCGCGCGAGTCGCCGGGGATGGGGAAATCCCTCGTGCTGCCAACGGATGCAGCCAACTCGCAGCCGGGCGAGTTCGGCGCTGCGCTGGCCGCTGAACAGCCAGGCCAGCGCAGCGCCCGGAGGAACTCCAGTGGGTAGCACAAAGTGTTGTAGCTGGTCGATAGGTCCTCGGGCTGGATGTTCAGCCCTGCCCAGACCAGTTTTGCCCACATCGCGTCGGCGATCACGCGGAGATCGGGGCCGAGCATCGCCAGAACCGTTCGAGGAGTGGCTAGCGACCGGCGGGCCACGTCATGTGCTCAGCGGTGTGGTTGAGCCAGTGGCAGGAACTGTGTTGCTCGGTTCGGCCGTCCCCACCATCGTTGCCGGCCGCATCTCGCCGACTTCAGTGTAGTGGATCTTTTGCTCGGGTAGCCGTGCCGCGGTTTCTGCCACCAGTGTCGATGGCAGTCGCCACACCGCAGGCTGAGCAAGGGAGTTCCCTCGATGAGACGACGGTTATTGCTTGTGCACGCCGCGACACTTGCTGCGTTGGCTGGTTCGGTGACGGCACCAACCGCGATGGCGGCGGCCCCCGCTGGCGGCTCTGTCACGGTGGGCGATGGGGAGTACTGGGCGTTGCCGGCCCGGTATCCGGCGAAGAGTCCCTACGGTGGGCTCAACCAGATCTGGGGACCGGCGATCACGTGGAGCCCGACCACGGACATGCATTGGGTGGGCGCGTTCTGGCGTGATCTCAACACGGCCGACGGGGTGTACAACTGGGCCAAGCTCGAGAGCGGGAACAGCGCCAACTCGTACAGCTTGAAGCAGCTCGAAACAGCGGGCCGGACAGCACTCATCTGGACTGCGCTCGGAACGGTCGACAACGCGGGGAAATGGCTGGCCCCGCAATGGGTCCTCGACAAGTGCGCTGCGGCGGGCAAGCCGGTCAAGGTGATCAACAGAGTCACCGACGCAGGCCCCAAACCGTGGGGTTTGGCCCTGTGGGAGGAATGCCCGCGCGCCGAGGTCAAGCGGTTCATCACCCAGATGTTCGGCAGGTACCGTGGTGACGCGCGCGTCAAGTACGCGTACGCGACCACGTTCAACGACGGCGAGTTCTGGATGCCCGCCGACGTCTACCGGGACGCCGAGAGCAAGGGTCTGACCCCGGAGATCCTCAGGACCTACGCCAAGGACGTCATCGACTCGTGGGTCGCGGCGCTGGGTGTGCAGAAGGTCGTGTGGACGCACGGCGGCACCTGGGACCTGCCCGGCTCTGCGGGCTCGGCCGAGACGGACTGGGTGAACAACTACGCACTGCGGACCTTGGGCACGCAGCTGCGGGAAGGCAACGGCGAGAGTGTCTCGGCGAATCTGAGCCAGCCGGGCATCGGCCAGGATCTCGTCGTCGTCCGCCCGGCACCGATCGGGGCGCAGCCCTCGCAGAGCCACCACTACCTGACGGCGAAGACGGTACACGAGATGGGCCGCGCCGGGATGTCCTTCTACGGCAACGAGTTCGAGATCGCCAAGCTCGCCGGGGTGTTCGGCAACTACGAGTACTACCGGATGGCCGTGTTGAACATGCTGCGCAAAGGCCACAACTGGGCCGTCTTCCCGCACGAACTGCGCACCGGCACCAACGACGCGGCACACCCCCAGTTCGCGGTGCTACGCGACTACTTCCGGCAGAGCGCGGGCTATCCCGTCGACAAGTCGCCTGACGCCTGGGCTGCCCTGCACATGTTCTACGACGGCTGCTACAACGGCACCCGCCGCTACCACAACTACGAGAAGTTCCTGGTGCAGCGGGACGTCGAACCCGGCGGACGCACGATCGTGACCCAGCAGCACACGTGGGCGCCGGACCAGTACGGCTTCTGCAAGGTCGGGGAAGGTGGTTCGACCCAGCCCGCAGTCACCTACTTCGCACGCCGGACAGATCACGCGAGCGGCAACGACTACATCTACTTCGACGTGGACAACCGGTTCTCCCCAGCCACGGACCGCGCGTTCAGGATCGCGGTGACCTACTACGACACCGGCACGGCGAGGTGGAACCTGCAGTACAGCACGACGGCCGCCGCGGTGGTCGCGACGCCGGCCGTCACGAACACGAACTCCGGCGCGCTGAAGACCGCGATCTTCACCCTGACCGACGCGTCGTTGCGGGCCGCGCTGCCGGGTGCGATGGACTTCCGCATCCACAACGGCGGATCAGCCGACGTGGCCGTCCGAAGCGTGCGGGTGATCCGCGGCGGCGCCTGAGAGATGGCCTGAGATGGACGTGGTGCCTCTCGTTCACCTCAGGCCAGGTCCAGTGTTGTCGTGGATCTGCGATCCGCCGATGAGCGGTCGCCGATGTGCCTGCGGGCTGTCCGGCACGACAGGGTCCGTCAGGCTGACGTGCAGAGCCTCCTGGGGCACGCCGTGGTTCTCGGCAAGCTCGCGTACAACCGGCTCGGTCGCCAGGTCAGTGATCCCGGCACTCAGCCGCTTGTTTCCTTCGTCGATGAGCGGCGGCCGACCCCGTGAGTACGGGCCGGCCGCCCGAGAAACTCGTCTGCCGCATCGCCCAAGCCGACCCCGCCGGGCTGGGTCAGCCGTTCACCCACCTGGAGCCTCACGAAGCTCGTGGCCTATCTGGCTGAGCACCACTGGTTACCCGGTCGCACGGAAACCGTCCGCCAGATCCTGCGCACCGCGGGGATCACCTGGCAGCGCACCAAGACCTGGAAAGCCAGCCGGGACCCCGACTTCGCTACCAAGATTTCTGGATCCGCGTAGCTCAGGTCTGGTGTCCGCGCCGGAGTCTCAGGTGTTGGCCAGGGTGCGGTCCAGGAGAGGGAGCAGGCGGTCCCAGTGGCGTTGCAATGCCCCCGGGTTGAAGGCGTCGGTGTCGGACATGGTGAAGCCGTGGACGGTGTTGGGGTAGATCTCGGAGGTGTAGTCGACACCTGCGGTATCCAGGGCCCGGTTGAGCTCGCCCAAGGCCTCGGGCGTGATGTCGGTTTCGGCGTGGCCGAAGTGGACCTGGGCGGTGAGCTTGGCGAGACTGTCGGGTCCGTCAGCGCTCACGGGTCCATGGAACACGGCGAGGGCGGCTACCTGGCCGAGGTGAGCCACGGCGGTGCGCACCGCCAGGAGACCGCCAATGCAGTAACCCGTCACCGCGACCGGTCCGGCGCTGACCTCGGGCTGGGTGGTGAGGAACTTGAGGTATGCCTCGGCGTCGCTCAGGACACGTTCGGCGGTGTGCGCCTCGATCAACGGCATCAGCTGGGCGATGACCGCGGGTCGGATGTCTTCTCCGATGTGTTCGGGAAGTTCGATCACCGGTGCCGGGCCATGGCGGTAGAAGAAATTGGGGACGAGCACGTAGTACCCGCGTCCGGCCAGTTCGAGGGCCATCTCCCGCAGCACGGGCCGGATGCCGAAGCCGTCCGCGTACATCAGCACCCCTGGGTGCCGCTCGCCGTGGTCGGGGAAGGCGGCGAAGGCGTCGGCCTGGCCCTCGGTGGTGGGAATCTGTAGAGCCTTGATGGGCATGACTTCTCCTGTCGTGGTTGATCTGTCGAGCCGGTGATCAACACGATGGAGGCGGAGCCCGCGCAGCAGCACGAGATCCTCGATCGAACAACGGGCACGCAGCGGCCCGTACGGCGCTCAGGTGGGCACCGGGTCACCAATCCGTGTGTGGCGCAATGCCGTCCCGGTGATCATCGCCGCACAACGTAGCACACTGGACCAGAACCGCGCCTATGAGTACGGGCGGGACGTGGTCAACGGCCGGATCGACAACGCGATCCAGGGATCACAAGCAGCGCGGACTGATGCGTGTCATGAACAAGTTGTCATCGGCTGAGCTGGGGCGACTGGCCATCGCCGTCGAGCAGGTGGCGCGTGTGGATGCTCGTCCGGGTGGTCCGGAGAACGTCGCGGCCGCGTGCGTGCTGCTGCGACAGCTGGCCGCCGAGTATCCGGATACGCCGATTGGTGAAGCGGCCGCGACGATCGCGGGCCGGTTGAAGTTGACCGTCGATCACGAGTTGCGCGACGCGCTGCTGCGCTAGATGTTCTGTCCCGGGAGGTTGTGGACAGGTGAGGTAGGTCTCGGCGTAAGGATCTTGAACAGGTGAGGGCCCACTTCGAGCGCGGCAAGATGCCCTACTTCGACTCGGTACGCCGCTATCTCGACACCGAGAACGCCCTGGGAACGGCCAAGCTGGACGACACGGAACTGGCAGCGACCCAGTTCCTCGGGATGATCTCCAACTACGTCTTCTGGCCCCGGATGCTGCTCATGAACTGGTCCCCCGACGACGCATCGATGGCACACGTCGTGGACGAGGCCGTACTGATGATGGAGGCCAGATACGGCGCGGCGAACACCACCAACTGAAGCAGCCGTGCGCAGCGCGTGAAGGTCGATCGGCGGGCCGGCGACGTTGCTCCGACCGAACCAGCATCGCAACGAACGCTGAGAGCAAAGGGGCTGGTCGAGAGGGAGGAGTGCGAGACCGACCGGCGCAGCGCCACCTTCCACCTCGCACCCACCGGCCGAGCAGCCGTCGAACAGGTTGCCCCGACCACGTGGACGCGGTCCGCAGGCTGGTTTTCGAGGCACTGTCGTCCGAGCAGGTGACACAGTTGGCCGGCCACCCCGTCAGTCACTGAGCGACAACCGCCGGACCGGCGGCACCGCCAACCGGTGAGACCTTGCCTCGCCGTGGCTTCAGGCTCTCCGGACCAACTATGGTCTCCAACCCACAAGTCGCGCGAGAAACGAGACAGATGACTGTCCAACACGGACCAGACGCCAATCGACGTCACGCCGTCCGAACAGGACACGATCTTATCTGGACACGGTCTCTGCGGCCAGAATCTGCGCTTGCGCATCGGAAGCTTCGAGGATGCTCCGAGCGAACGGCGACACCTGTCCACGTGGTTGAGTCCCCGCGACTGTCTCGGCTTCATCCACGCTGCCCTCCACGCTCCCGACGTGCGCTTCGCGACCTTGTATGCGGTCTCCGCCAACACCCGCCGCTTCTGGGACATCGATTCCGGGGCGGATCTGGGGTACGTGCCCGTCGACGACGCCGAAGCCTTCGCTCCGCGTCTTCCGGCAGCCGGAAACCCTGCGGCTGCGAGCGACCCGCAGGGCGGCGCCTATGCCGGCGTCGAATACACGCTCCGGCACATCTGAAGACCAGCTCGGCCGCTATGGGCTGGTCATGTCAGCTGCGGAATCCCATCGGCGGTGCGCGGTCCGGTAGGTGGCGGACGCGGCCAGGCTGACCTGAACGCCGACGAAAGCGAAAGATCTCGTTCGTGTTGGGCGGACAGCCGAGACCAGCTCCCGGTCGTGAGTTCGGCGACTGCCCGCCCGCGTCACCTCCTGGCCAGATCGCGGCCGAGCAGGCGGCTGATGTTTCCGGAGAAGATGGCCTGCTGTTCTTCCTCGTCCAGGCCGATGGAATGGAGGTTCTCGATCGTCGACCGGATGTAGCCGGAACCGCGTTCGGGATCGTAGGGACTGTCCGATGCGAACAGAACGTGGTCGGTTCCATAGAAGTCGATCGAGCAGCGTAGTGCGTGCGCCGCTCCGAACAAGGCGGTGTCCGCGTACATCATCTTGAAATAGTCGATAGGACGCCGGGTAAGCGGGTATCCGGTGACGTCCTCGCGCTGTGACTCTGGTGTCCGGGCACCTAGTTGGTCCCAGCCGGGGCCGACGCGTCCGGCGAAGTGCGGGACCATGCTTCCGCCGTGGTGGATGAGCAGCTTCAGCGCGGGATGGCGTTCCAGGACTCCGGAGAACACGATGCGAGCCATGAACGCGGACAAGTCGTACTCCCAGCCGAAGGTCCACCAGATCTCGTAGCGGGATCGCTGCTCGGTGGGGTAGTCCGGCCAGGCTGAGCTGCGGCATGGGTGCACCTGCAGAAGCAAACCGCTGTCGGCAACACGGGCGTAGAACGGGTCGAATCGTTCCGCGTCCATCGCCTCGCCTGCGACGTGTGTGTAGATCTGCGCGCCGACGGCGCCGAGATGGGTGACAGCGTAGGAGAACTCCTCGATGGCCGCTTCGGGGTCATCCATGGGCACGCACGCGCTGAATCCGGCGAAGCGGTCGGGGTGCGAGCGAACCAGTTCGGCCATGGCTTCGTTGGCGATGCGGGACAGCTCGCGGGACACGGTCCGCGAACCGAAGAACTCCACGGGAGGCGCCGCGATGTTGATGATCTGGCGGTAATCCCCGAACTCGTCCATCTGCTTGAAGCGCACGTTCAGGTCCACCAGTGCGGGGATGTTCGAGACTCGCTTGCGCAGGTTCACCACGTCGATGGTCGGCTCGATCGCGAGGAACCGGTCGTAATAGGGTCGAGGCATGATGTGGCAGAAGGCATCGATCTTCATGGGTCTCCGTTGTCAATGTCATGACTGCTAGGCGATGCGGTTCTCGAGGCGTCCGATGCCCGTGATCTCGGCGACCACGACATCGCCAGGATGCAGGTAGTGTCCGTGCGCCGCGGCGGTCCCGGCCGGGGTTCCGGTCAGCACCACATCCCCTGGTCGCAGTGGCGCGATCCGGGACAACGCGGCTACCTGATCGCCGACACCGGAGATCATCTGATTGGTGTTCGAATGCTGTTTGACCTGACCGTTGACCGTCAGGGTGAGCTCGAGATCGGTGGCGTCCGGTACAAGGCGGCGCGGCACGATCGCGGGACCGAGCGGAGTGAATCCGGCGTAGGACTTGTGCCGCAACCAGTCTATCCCG
Source organism: Kibdelosporangium phytohabitans (assembly GCF_001302585.1). GTDB lineage: Bacteria > Actinomycetota > Actinomycetes > Mycobacteriales > Pseudonocardiaceae > Kibdelosporangium > Kibdelosporangium phytohabitans. The sequence continues at coordinate 6,416,408 of NZ_CP012752.1, forward strand.
AGTCCGCTGGCCCGGACGTGGTCTCGGGCTGAGAGGTCGTTGGCCACGGTGTATCCAGCGATGTGGTCCGCGGCGGCCGCCGGGTGGATCGCTGACGCCGGACGGCCGATCACGATCGCTAGCTCCACCTCCCAGTCCAGGCGTTGGCATCCCTCCGGGCGGTGGACTGTCGAGCGGTGTCCGGTCAGCGACGCGGGTGACACGAGGAAGTGGAACGTCGCCTGTGGCGGGTCGGTGCCCATCTCCCTTGCGTGGTCATGATAGTTGGCGCCCGCGCAGTAAATCGCCGGCGGATCCGCGAGTGGCGGAAGGAACGTCACGTCGGTGTCCGGTGTGGACAATTTGGCGAGTTTCCCCGAGCGGTCAGCATCCTCCAGGAGGTCGCACAAGGTGTCCCAGTCGGACAACGTGGCGCGGACAGTCGGGGTGGTTACGCCCAGTCGGACCAGCGGGGCGACTCCGTGCTGCGACAGCACCGCTGGCCCGGTGTCGATGGTGCACAGTCCGAAGGTCACTGGCGCTCCGCGGGTTCGTGGTTTTGGTGGAACTCGTCGGGCAGCAGGGGGCACCACACCGCCGGTGGACCGTCCCAGTCTCTGGGCCGCCAGTCCTCGGTGATCTTGTCGATGTCGGAGAAGTACTCGACCCAACTGCCCCAGGGGTCGCGGATGTAGTGGAACAGGTTGGAGCCGAGTGTGTGCCTGCCGAGGCCGAAGTGCAGGTCGTGGCCGTGTTCGGCCATCGTGCGGGCGCCGATCATGATGTCGTCGAGGCCGGTGACCTCGAAGCTGGCGTGGTGCAGGCCGCGGTGACTGCTGGCCAAGAATCCGAAGACGTGGTGATCACCCGCGCCGGTGTTGAGGAAGACCCCGATGCCGGGAATGCGGTCGGACACTCGGAAGCCGAGCATCGTGGTATAGAACTGTTCCGCTCGTGCCAGGTCGGGGGTGAAGAACAAGGTGTGCCCCAGTCTGCGAGGGGCTGGGCGCAAGTCCATCACCTGCGGCCACCACGGCTGGTCCACGCGCTCGACAGTGGATCCGTAGTTGTGCTTGCGGTCGGGGTGCGTCCAGTCCGCCGGTTCGTCCTCGCGCAGGTTCACCAGTCCGCCGTCTGGATCACGCAGCCACAAGCCTTCGGCGGGTCCGTCCACGATCGGTACGCCGGCCTGCTCCAGTTTTCGCTGGAGGTCGGGAAGCGCACCGGCCGGCACCGAGAACGCCACATAGCGCAGGCGTTTGTCCGGTCCTTCGGACAGTACGAGTTGGTCCTGATCACGTCCGGTACAGCGCAGCGCGAGTGTGTCCGGGTGCTCGGTCGTATGGAGACCGAAGTCCTCGTAGAATGCCCTGCCGACGTCAAGACTGGGCACTTGTAGTCCGATGTGGAGCAGTCCGGTCACGTTCATCCATGGCTCCTTGGGTTCATGACGCGCTCATCGCGGCGCCACCGTTGACGAAGACCACTTGCCCTGTCACGTGCCGGGCTGCGTCGGAACACAGGTAGACCACTGTGTTGGCGATGTCGTCACCGGTGATCGGTTCGGGTAGTACCTGGGTCTGGAGGATCCGGTCGCGGTGCTCCGCGCTGATTGTCCCGGTGGTCACTTCGGTGGTGACCAGACCGGGCGCGATGGCGTTCACCGTCACGCGGCGAGATCCCAGTTCCCGTGCCAGGCCGCGGGTCATGCCGACGATCGCGGCTTTGCTGGTCACGTAGTGCAGCAGTTCGGCCATCCCGAACGTCACGGAGGTGGATCCGAGGTTCACGATGCGGCCTCCGTCGGGCATCCTGACGGCCGCTGCCCGCGCGCACAGGAACATCGAGCGAACGTTGACCGCCATCACGTGGTCCCACTCCGCCGGATCGAGCTCCCAGAACGGTCGGCGGCGCAGTGTGGAGAACAGACCGGCGTTGTTGATCAGGACGTCTACAGGGCCGATCTCCTTCGCGATGACGGCAAAGGCGTCTTCCACCTGCTGTGCTGAGGCGACGTCGACCAGCAGTGACCGGGCGGGGAATGATGCGTCCTCGGGCGCTCGAAGGTCGAGTGACACCACGGTGAATCCCGCCGCGGCCAGTCGGGTGACGATGCTTCGCCCGATGCCTCGGCTGCCCCCGGTGACCACAGCGACCTCGGCTGTCATGCCGGCCGCCAGTTGAGTACCCGGACGTCGGTGAACTGGCGCAGGCCTTCGCTGCCGCGGGTGCGGCCGAGTCCGGAGGACTTCATGCCGCCGAACGGGACCTCGGCGTACAGGCCGCCGAAGCGGTTGATCCACACTGTGCCCGTGTCGATCTGCCGGCCGACGCGCCAGGCACGATCGAGGTCCCGTGTCCAGATGCTAGCCGTCAGGCCGAACGGTGAGGCGTTGGCCAGCGCGACCGCCTCGGTGTCCCCGTCGAACGGTTCGACCATGAGCACAGGACCGAAGATCTCCTCTTGCACCAGACGGGATTCCGGGCGTACGCCTGTGATCACCGCGGGACGCAGGTACGGACCGTCCAGGTCGGCCGGTGGGTCTCCGCCGCACAGTACACGCGCTTCGCGACGCGCCAACTCGACGTAGTCCTGCACGCGGGCTTGATGAGCGTTCGTGATCAACGGCCCCATGTCGGTGGCCGGATCGCGAGGATCTCCGACGGTGACCGCGCGGGTGTGCTCAACCACCGCACCGACCACTTCCTCGAAGATCGACCGTTCGGCGAGCACACGCGTGACCGCCATGCACATTTGTCCTGAAGTGAAGCAGGCACCGCGTACGCTCTCCCGAACGGCCACGTCGATATCAGCGTCGTGGTGGATCACGCTGACTCCTTTGCCGCCAAGTTCCAGCAGCACGCGCGTGAAGTCCGCCGCAGCGGCCCGGAGCACGGCACGACCAACTTCCACCGATCCGGTGAACGCCACAGCCCGCACGGTCGGATGACTCACCAGATGCGCGCCAGTTCTTGCGTCGCCGTGCAGCACCTGCACCACATCCGGTGGCACTCCCGCGTCACGGCCAAGTCGGATGGTGTGTTCAATGCTCAGCGGTGCCAGCGGCGAGGGCTTCACCACGGCGGTCACGCCTGCGGCCAGTGCCGGAGCGAGATCGCGGACCAACAGCAACACGGGTGTGTTCCACGGCACGATGAACGCGGTCACGCCAACCGGAACGCGTTCCACGAAGGCCAATGAGCTGTCATCCAGCCTGCCGGCGCGCCCATCGAGCCGTCGCGCCTCGCCGGCGTTGTAGCGCAACGCGTCCGCCGACAGCAACACCTCACGGTGCGCCTCGGCACGAATCTTGCCGACCTCACCGACGATGAGGTCAGCGAGGCGGTCCACGTCGGCCTCCAAGGCGTCCGCCCAGGCCGTCATCGCCGCCGCTCGCGCGCTCGCCGCGGACGACCAGGCCCGCATCTCCTCCTGTGCCCGCGCCACAGCCAGGTTTACGTCGTGCAATGTGGATAGTTTGTAGCGCCCTAACATTTCGCCGGTGACGCGGTCCAGCACAACGTCATCGTTGTGAGTCATCGACAGCTCCTAGTACAGCTGTGTCGTGGCCGAGCGAGCGAGCCCCAGCTCCATGCGCGCCCACGGCACCGCGTTGACCTCGGGATTGAGGCTGACGTGGGTGGCCGCGAAGTGGATGTCGCGCCATGCCCGCTGCACCGCGTTCGACTCGGCGAAACCGGCCGTACCGCTCATGGCCAGCACCGTGTCAATCGACGACACCGCGAGTTGGGCGGTTCGGCAGAAGTCGCGCATCGATCGAGTGCGGATCTCAAGTGACGGTGCGGCGGGCTTCGTTGTCTCAGCGATGGCGCGTCGGACGAGGAGTTCCGCCATGTCGAGGTCCGTACCGACCGTCGCCATCCGCAGATGCACACTGGCGAACTCGGCGCGTGTCCTCGCCCACTCCCGGAACTGCTCGTAGCCGCCGCGCGCCGCGCCGAGCATCGAGCCGACAAACGTCAACGGCGCGAAGGACAACCACGGCAGTTGGTAGAGTGGCGCAGGATTCGTGCTGCTGCCTGGACCGTGACCTTCTCGGAAGTCGGCCAGCCGCAACACGCGGTGCTCGGGCACGAACACATCGTCAACAACCACCGTATTGCTTCCGGTGGCGCGCATTCCGACGGTGAACCAGGTGTCCTCGACCGTGTAGTCACCCTGCGGTACGAGAAAGTAACACCACTGCGGCGCACTGTCGCCGGTAACCATTCCAGCGACAACAACCCAACTGCTGTGCGTCACACCGCTGATGAATGGAGAGCGGCCCGACAGCCGATAGCCACCGCTGGTCTGCTCGACCGTGCAGACCGGCGGAACACCACCTGCGATGAGCACATCCGGCCCGTCTGCCCACACTTCCCGTTGTGCCTGGTCGGGGAAGTAGGCGACCATATGCGGCCACGAGATCAGCAGGCCTGCGCACCATGCGTGCGATGCGTCGACCTCGCCGATCTCGGACACAACATCGAACCACGCGTTCATGTCGAGTTCCGCACCGCCGAAGCGGCGGGGAACCAGCATGCGGGCCACGCCGGCGTCGACCAGCGTGGTCACTGACTTCTCGGGCAGCCGCCGGTTCCGCTCCGCGGTCTCCGCGCGATCCTGGAACTCCGCTTTGTGGTCACGGATGCGGCGCACCACGTCGTGTCCGGTGATCGCCGACGGTGTGGCGGTGTCGACCATCAGGTGCCCCGCACCGGCGACACAACAGACGCGGGTTGGCCGCCTGTCCCCCAGCGGCGCTGAGGAATCCCTTTCACCACAACCGTGACGAATGACCGTGCCTGTTCGCCGAGCACTTCGACCACCGCGTCGGTCATCCGAGCGATGACCGTGGTCTCCATGTCGGTGTCCAGCAGCTCTTCCCAGAGATGAACCGTGACAAGAGGCATTCTGATTTCTCCTCGATTCAGAGATCGATCGTGGACATACCGCCGGGCGGATACCGGTCGCCCACCACGGCGGGCAGCTCCGCGTCGATCCGCGTGAGCTCCACATCGGACAGTCTGATTGCAGTCGATGCGAGGTTCTCCTCCAGCCGCTCCGGGCGGCGCGTGCCGGGAATGGGCACGATGTGCTCGCCTTGGGCCAGCACCCACGCCAGTGCCAGCTGCGCTGGGGTGCAGCCCCGTGCGGCGGCCAGCTCCGTGACCTTGTCGACCAGGCGGAGGTTGAGGGTCAGGGCCGCGCCCTGGTAACGCGGGATGGACCGTCGTATGTCGTTGTCGTCGAGTTGGGTGGGGTCCGCCGCGCGTCCGGTCAGAAAACCGCGGCCGAGTGGCGAGTAGGCCACGAACCCGACACCCAACTCATGGCACGTGGCCAGAATTTCCGCCTCGACGTGGCGTTCCCACAAGGAGTACTCGGTCTGCAGCGCGCTGATGGGGTGGATGGCGTGGGCGCGTCGCAACGTCGTCGCGGACGCCTCGCTCAGGCCGAGGTGCCGAACCTTACCCTCGGCCACCAGTTCCGCCATCGCGGAAACGGTCTCCTCGATCGGTATGCTCGGGTCGACGCGGTGCAGGTAGTACAGATCGACATGGTCGGTGCCGAGCCGCCGCAGCGATCCCTCGATGGCCTGCCGAATGTAGGCGCGTGAACCCGTTGCCATTCCGTCGATCGATGAGCGTCCACCGAACTTCGTCGCCACGATCACCTCGTCGCGCCGCATCGCGATCGCCTTGCCGACGAGCTGTTCGTTGATGTGCGGCCCGTACATCTCGGCGGTATCAAGCAGTGTGCAGCCGCGTTCGATCGCTCGATCGATGGTGGCGAACGCATCGGTTTCATTGGTCGTGCCGTAGAACGCGGACATGCCCATACAACCGAGGCCGATCGCGGGCACGCTCAGCGTGCCGAGCGCACGCTGGGGCATGTTCATCAGAGATCCTTTCCGTTGGTCCCCACGGGTGTCATGACGCCGTCGAAGAACACCAATGCCCGATCGGCGTGACTGCTGATGCTGAGATCGACAATCCGGCCGACGATGATCGTGTGATCACCGCCCTGGTAGGTCGAGTCCGCGACGCATTCCAGACACGCCAGGGCACCGTCCAGCTTCGTGCCTCCGGTCGGTGTGAACTCGTAGCTGGCGCCGGTGAACTTGTCCGCCAGCGGGGTGGCGAAGCGCGTCGCCAACTCGGCCTGGTCGGCGGCGAGGAAGTGCACGTTGAAACCGGCACCCGCCGTCATCGGCCCGATCAACCCGGACCGATTCGTCACGCACAGCAGTACCAGCGGCGGATCCAGCGACACGGACGTGACCGAGGTCGCGGTCATTCCCCATTGGTTGCCGTACTCGTCGTGTGTCGTCACGATCGTGACACCCTGCGGGTGCAGCCGGAACGCGGCGCGCAGCGTGGACGCGTCGACCGCGGCGGTCACCGCGTGCTCGCTGTGGTCGCTCGGTCGTCACCAGCGGATGGCGGCGTGACAGGGCCGCCGCCGTGACGCGTGAGGTACGCGTCGGTGCGCGCGTCGCTCGCGAGGATGTCCCAGTTGGCTTGGGGGGCGGCGTAGTTGTTGATGAATGACCGAGCCACTTCGGGATTTCCGCAAGCCGTTGTGATCAGTTTGGTGGCGTTGCCGGGCAGCGGTGTGCGCAGCATGTGATTGGTCCACTCGAACGCTGCTCGCTGGTAGTCCCACATCCGGGCTTCCGCTCGCGCGCACCACATCTCGTCGAACACCAGGTTGTCGGCGAGAATCGCCTCGCCGAGCAGAAAAGCACAGGCCGAGGCGGTGTTGGCACCCTGCGCGAGCACCGGGTCGTTGACCAGTGAGACATCTCCGAGCGCCATCACCCATTTGCCGTTTTCCAGCTGGGCATAGCCGCGGCGCGCGGTCGGAGTGATCGCGCCTTGGAGCACGTCCTCCGCCCGCGTGATGCCGAAGATGTTCTCGTCCACGAGTTCCGCGAGATGGGGGAACGACGTGCGCAGCATCCGCAGCACAGTGGCGTTGAATCGCACCGGATCCTGTTCGTAGCGCACCGTGCGCAACTCGTCCAGCTGTCCACCAGGGATGATCTCGGTCAGCAGGGCCGTCTTGCGTCCACCGAACGTGAGGAACGGCAACTGGAACAGTTCGCCGGAGCCGGGAATCACGTTGATGGAGGAGCCGATCGGCTGTTGCGGCGCGATACCGTCGAAGATTCCGGTGCAGATGAACCGCTGCGGCTCGGTGAACGGCCGACCGTCGGAGCGGCGCTCGAACAGCTCGACCATCGAGCCGCGCCCGGCGGAGACGACGACAAGGTCGTGGCGGTCCGACAATGCTGGGAGATCACCGACCATCACCGCGCCGTACACCACGTCACCGCCGCGGGCGAGGAAGTCCTCCAGCAGGGTCGAGGTGTAGATGCGGTGGTCAATGCCGATGCCCGGGACGTCGTTCATCCCGGTGAAGGTCATCGTTCGGGCACCGAACATGCCGTAGAAATGGACGTGTCGCACGCACCAGTCGTCTGCCTGCTCATCCCAGTGGTTCACGCCGAGCGCGTGCTCCCGCTCGCGGGTCGGCCCCCAGTGCACCGCTGTGTTCGGCAGCCGACCGGCCAGCCGTTGCTGGGACGTCAGCTCGGCGTAGAGCGTCGCCGGTACGTCGTGCTGTTGCAGGTAGAGCGCGAGGTGCAGTCCTCCGATCCCCGCCCCCACGATGCCAATCGAGGTCATGCCGGTGCTCCTGTGATCATTGGCACGAGCAGATGTGAGTCGTACCGGCCGCCGGTGTGCAGGGTGTGGTGACCGGCGTTGCGGGTGTTCTCGTGGCCGAACTCCCCGCCGGGCACCAGGTACACGTCGCTGCCCTGCACGACGACGCGCAACCCCTCTCCGGGCCCGAAGTGCGTGGCCGATGGCCACAGCTCGATGTCGACCGGGACCGGCACGCCGGGCTCGAGGGGCTCCTCCGCGGTGTGCGGATGCCATGGCTGCTGGGGTGTCGAACGCTGTTCGTCCAGCGCGCGGTGACTCGCACGCAACCAGCCGAGCGCGACCGGGCCGTCATCGCGGAATGCGACGAACGGGAACCCGATCACCTGCGCGTTGACGTCGATTTTCTGGATCGCGACGAAGAGATCCGCGTCGGTGCTGGCGTCCACTTCGATCCACAGCCGCAGCTTCATGTGCCCGGTCAATTCGGTGTCCTGGGTGAACACCACATCGAACTGGGCACGGCCGGGCTTGGTCGCGGCCGTGTTGTAGCGCATCGAGGCCGGTGTGTCCGGCTGCGTGGTGGTCAACGACGCTGTCGACGCGTCCAGGTACAGGGGCGTGTATCGAGTCCGCTCCGGTGGCCACTCGTGCTCCGCGCGCAGGGTCCCCTCAGGACCGTGGTCGCGCACCTCGATCCGCACAGGGGGCTGATCGACCCACCCGTTCTGCTCGTCTTTGAGCGCCCAATCGAAAAACTGACGTTGCCGTGCGACGCTGTCCGGGTCGTAGTAGTGCTTCCAGATTTTTTGTCCGTGTACCTCCAGCCAGGTCTGGCCTCCGGCGAGCTGCTTGTACGCCTCGAGTGTCCCCCGCAGGTGCAGTCCGTGATTGGCCAGGCCGGCCACCACGAAGGCGGGCACATCAACGCCGGTGAGATTGACCTCCTTGCTGTGCCAGTACTCGTCGCGCAACGGGTGGTGCGCGGCGAGCGACTGCAACGCCTCGATCACGGCCGTGCCAGTGTGTGCCCAGCCCATGGCCTTGCCTGTCCACAGCGGAATGAATCGCGTCTCGGGGATGCCACCGTGATAGAAGATCTCGCGGTAGAAGTCCAGCAGACCTTCCCACGGGTTGATCGCGGCGAGATGCGGCGGCCTGGTCGCCGCCACTCGCCACTGCGCGAACGCGAGGTACGAGGCGCCCGCGAGACCGACCTTGCCGGTGCTCCAGTCCCGCGTACCGGCCCATTCGATCAAGTCGTGGTAGTCCTCGGCCTCTTGCTGCGTGCCCATGGTGAACTGACCTGGGGTCCCCCACGTTCCCCGGGGATCGGCAAAAACGACCGCGTAACCGTGCGGGCACCAATACATCGGATCGGGTGCCTCAGTGGGCGCGTACCGCGAGATACCCCACGCCGGGTCGATCTCGGCAGCGGGGAGAAAGGTCTTGTCCCGCCCCGGAGAATTGTGCTTGCCATACGGCCCCCAGGCAATCAGGACCGGCAACGGCCCAGGCACGTCAGCCGATCGATACACATCCACGTACAGCGATTCACCGCCGCGGAGCACGACCTTGACATCGTGGTCAATCCGTAGGCCGTTCTCCCGCACCGTGCCCGGACGGAAACCGGGATACCTGCCATCCTCCGGCACGTTGATCGGGTCGATGAACCGAACCGGGCCGGTCCGCGTGTCGGTCATGTCAGACCATCGCGTTGCTGTGCACAGACGCCTCCGGCACCTGCTGCATGACGTCCCAGTGCTCGACTATCTTCCCCTCGGCGACTCGGAAGATGTCCATGCAAACCGTGCCCTGCCGGTCTTCTGGCGAGCTCTTGAGCAGGCCGTGGACAACGACCAGATCTCCTTCAGCGACAACACGCCTGCTGTCGAAGGAGATCTCCGGGAAGCGTTCGAGGTAGCCGGACAGGGAGGTCACGAACCCGTCCGGGCCGTCCGCCACGTGAGGGTCGTGCTGAACATATTCAGCTCCGATGTACCTGTCCGCCGCCTCGCGTGGCTTGTGGGCGTTGAAGGCCATGTCCACAAAGGCCAGCACGGTCCGTTTGTTCTGCTCGACGTCACTCATTGCCATCGATCCGTCCTTGGTTCTGGTTGGCTGATGCCTCGCACCAGTAGATCTCCAGGAGAAGGGCAGGTCGATCGCTCGTTGGGACGGGTTGTCCTAGCCGGAGGAGTAGCGTCCCGGTCTGGCCATGCGCCTAAGGTGAGGTATGGCCGCAGTGGACTGGACGGATCCGACAGAGGCAGTGGGCGCGGTGCTCGACATTCTGCGCACCCCACTCGCGGAGGTGTTGCAACGGCTGTCGGATGTCCTGAGCGAGCTTGTGCCCCACCATGGGATCGCCATGCTCACCGGTGACTGCTTTCAGTCACCGCTGCGCAGCCACGGTGATCCCGTGTTAGCAGAAGCGGTGACCAGCGTCGAGATGACACGTCTCGCCGACATCGTGGACATCGGCCGACCGTGGTTCGGCTCAGCGGCGATCGCGGGCTGCGTCCAGCCGGTGCTCGCGGCGGCCAGCAAACCGACCAATTCCGCGGGTGGTCTGCTCGCGATCATTCCGGTCGACAGTGCCGACCCCGCCGACCGGGTGATCAAGCTGGTCCAGCACGTGTGGGACGCGACCAACGTCCATATCGTCGATCTGCTCGCCGAAGCCGAACCTGTCTACCTGGCGGAACAACGAGTAGCCGCCAGCGAGCGGGCCAAGGTGATCGCCGAACTGTCCGACACGCACTCGGTCGCCCTGACCTCCATACTCGGTCCGCTGCGCTCGCGCAGCCTGGATGACGCAACGGCACGTCACGCAGCCACTGAACTCGCCGTGTCCGCGTTGCTTGAATCACGAACAGCCAGCGATCGAGACCGGGCAGGCAGCGAGGAAAGCATCACCGAGGCGTTCGCACGCCTGGCCAACAAGCTCAACCTACTCACCCACCACACCGACGTCGCGTTGGAACTCGTCGCACCGGCCCAAGCCGCGACGTTGCCCGCAGACATCGCACATGCGGCACGCGCCACAGTCCGCGGCACCGCACTCATCATGCTGGAACAGGGCGGAGTCAGCCGAATCCGCGTTGTGTGGCAGACCCAGAACAACCAGCTACGCGTCACCGTCCGCGACGACGGACCCGGCACACTCGCCCGCGATGCACTCGCCGTGCACCGGCTCACCGATCGCATCACGTCGTTGAACGGCACTCTGGAAGTGGACGCCGTACCCGGGTGGGGCACGGCGGTCACAGCCTTCCTGCCGCTGGCCGCTCCGGACGTCCCGGACACCCATCCCCTGACCGCCCTCAATCCCCGGGAGTTGGACGTCCTCCAAGAACTCACTCGTGGTCACCGCAACCGGCAGATCGCTGAACACCTGCACATCAGCGAACACACCGTGAAATTCCACGTCGCCAACATTCTGAACAAACTGGACGTCAGCTCGCGCGGCGAAGCCGCCGCCCTCGCGCGTGACCTCGCGCAAATCAGTACTGTGCCGGACGCTGCAGGAATTATGTAGACAGTGCCGGAGTGTGCTTGCGCTGGAGATCCGTGGACAAGTCCTACGCGTGCTGAGACTGCGACGGTGCCGACGCGCTGGCATGGGCGGGCTCCGCCCGCCCGCCACAACCCCTCTACCTGACGATGTGCTTCAGGATTTCCTCAACGGTGTCGTCCTCCGCCTCGGCGTCGATACCGCGCACGCGGCCAGCGCGCCTCAACAATGTGGCGAGCCGTCGCGTCCGAGAGCGCTCGAGCTTGCTGAGGTCGCCAATCCCGCGGCATCGTTGCCGATTCGGCCAGAGAAGATCACCGCCCCATTTTCGTCCACAATAGCCACATCATGATGGCCTTCCGCCCAGTCAATCCCACACCCCGCTGCTGGCATGCACGTCTCCCTTACCGCTGATCCGCAGCGCGGGGCATCGGCGCCCTAATGAACAGTGCTCTCGGCACGACATCTCACCAGCCATCTCACCCCGCAAGCCCAGCAGCGCCCGAACTCGTTCAAGACTCACGGTCTGTTGGAAATGAAGGCTGACATTCGCCGGCATGGACGTGATCCTGGCGGACCACGTCACCGCCACCGACACCCGGCCTTGCGGTCTGTTGGACAGAACCATTCTGGGGCCGCATGCAAACAGAGCTACTCGACCGGCAACGCTGGCGAACCCGACTCGAGCTCGCGAACGCGATATTCGAATACATAGAAGGGTTCTACAACCGCCGCCGACAGGACTCCGCGTTGGACTGGATGAGCCCGATAGAGTTCGAAACCACTGCCCACCCGTCGAGCCCGGCCTCCTCACCAACGAGTCCGTGAAACAGGGGCAACATCGACCTGTCCGTCAAAACGGGGCACCCCCACCAGCCACCACGACCACAACCACGACGGCACCCACACCGGTCCTGACCGCCGTCCGTATGACCAGCTCCGAGCGTTGAGCGCGGAATAACGTCAGTGTCCGTGCGGAATTGTTGTCAGTGGCTCTGTGACTTGTTCGCGGTTACGTCCGGCGCGGGCCGCATCCAACGGCTGTCCCGGATCTTGGCCGCCAAGGAACTCGCCGAACCCGCACAGCGACCAGACCGGGTCGATCTGGATCGGGCCTGGCAGGAACGCAGCGCGCAGTTTCGCATCGGCGGCGACCAAGTCACCGCACTGGTACGAAGTGGACCCGGCGCGGCGGGGGGACCTGGTGGGCGCCGCGCTGGCCGTCCTCGCCGAAGAAGCCGCCCCAGACGGGCTGGCTGCGGCTGGAGTTGACCTTCCAAGATTCGAGACACGCCGAATGGGCGCTGTGGCAGCTCGCCACGAACGCGGAAGCTGACTCCGCAATGGCTACGCACCGCCCTACACAACCGCGCCGCCGCAGTCGCCACCCGCTAAGAAGGGTCTTCCTGAGCCCGACCGCGCTCAGTGATCCCGGAACGTGGTGGCGGCATGGTCAAGAAGTGATCGGGCGCGGGCGTGGCCACCCTTGATTCGACCGTGGAGAGCTAGCGTGATCACGCCGTGCAGCTGGGCCCAGAACAGGTCGGTGGGGGCATCGTCGTCCTGGGCCTTGGCCGGGTGGTCTGGAGCTGCGGCGGTCACGGCCGACTTGAGTAGCTCGAAGCAGCGCAGGGCTGAGGCGGGGGTGTCGCCGGTACCGAAGGGTACGTCGACGAGGGTGTGCATGAGTTGGTAGAGGCACGGGTTGGCTGTGGCGAAGGTCCATAGCGCGTCTGCGACCGCCATCAGCGGGTTGGCTTCAGCTCTGCGCGGGTTGCGCTTGGGGCATCCGGCCTCCGCCAGTCGATCGGCGAGTTCGGCGAAGCCGACGTCAGTCACGGCCAGCAGTAGCTGGCGCTTGCCGGGGAAGTACTCGTAGACGACCGGTGCGGCGTAGCCGACCTGCGCGGCGATCTGCCGCATGGTGACTGACTCGTAGCCGCCTGCCTGCTCGGCGAGCTCCCGGACCGCGGTGAGCAGGGCTGCCCGCAACTGGCTGTGCGCGTCGGTTCGCTGCCGGCTGTTCCCCTTGATGCGTTGCGCTCGGTCCGGCACGGTGCGTCCCCTCCCCAAGATTTCTAACGATGGTAGACAACTCGGCCACGTCGGGGCTACCGTCGCCATCACCAGACTTTTCTAACGCTGGTAGAAATCGGGTGTCGTGATCATGAGAGTGCTAGTGACTGGTGTGTCGGGAACGATTGGCGGGGCTGCCGCCCGTGCTTTCGTGCAGCGCGGCCACCAGGTGATCGGGGTGGTCACCGCTGTGACGCGGCAGGTACCAGCAGGTGTAGAGCCGTTAGTCGCCGACCTGTTCGACCCCGCCGCGCTCAACGGTGTCCTCGGCGAGGTCGACGGCGCGGTCCACGCCGCGTCGAGCAACGACGAGCGCGCCGGCGCGCTTGATCGCACCGTCGTCAACTCCCTGCTGGACGCCTTCGAGGGCACCGGCAAGCCGCTGGTCTACACCAGCGGTCTGTGGCTGCATGGGAACACCGGAGATCAGCCGGCCACCGAGGACCGGCCGTTCGCACCGCCGACGGTGGTGTCATGGCGGCCCGCGGTCGAGGACCTGTTGGTGGAGGCCGCCGCGAGCCGGGCAGCCCGAACCGTGCGCATCCGACCGGCGCTCGTCTACGGGCACGGACGTGGCTATGTGCCCATGCTGCTCAACCCTCAGGACGGTGACCAGGGACCGGTGGTACGCCACATCGGCGATGGCACGAACCGATGGGCCACGGTGCACGCCGACGACCTGGGTGATCTCTACGCGCTCGCGGTGGAGTCCGCTCCGTCCGGGTCGGTGTACCTCGCCGCCGACGACCGCTCCCACCAAGTACGCGACATTGCTCAGGCCGTTGCCGATCTCCACGGTGTGCCGGTCGAGAGCTGGGACCCGCTGGACGCCGAGAAGTACTGGAGCGTCATGGTCGAGGCGTTCCTGCTTGATCAGGTCGCCTCAAGCGAGAAGGCGCACCGAGAGCTTGGTTGGCGGTGCCAGCGGCCCACGCTCTTCGACGATCTCCGCACCTGGCGCCTGTGACCCACGAGAGCTGATCGAGAGGAAGACAGTGACAATCAGCCATGTATCCGTAGCCGTGAATGATCCTGAACGTGCCGCGCAAGCCGCGGCCGACATCTGGCAGGGAAGCGCCTACCCCTTCTTTCCCTATCCAGGTGCGTGGATCGCCTTCTCCAGCGACGAACCATCGAGCCAGATCGAGTTCTACCCGCACGGTGTCGAGCTTGCACCCCTGGACACCTCGGACGACTACGAGTTCACGCTGAACCCCTCCGCGCCCTTGCTGACGCCGACGCACATTGCGCTCAAGGCCTCGATCGACCGCTCTGGTGTCGAAAAGATCGCGGCACGTGAGGGCTGGCGTTGTCGGCTCGGCAATCGCGGCGGCGCCTTCGACGTACTCGACGTCTGGGTCGAGAACCGACTCATGATCGAGGTGCTCACCCCCGACCTGCAACCGGCCTTCGACGCCGCGATGAACGCCGAACGCTGGGGCAAGCTCGTCGAGCAAACTCGCCACTGATCCGTGGTACAGGTGACGTTCATGGGCGCGGCCACCGCGTGATCAACTTCACGAGGTGTTGGACTCGAAGAAGACACGGTGGCCGCGTCGACGACTTCTATCGCCGAGGCCCCACCGCCCAGGCCAAAGGTTGTCCCGTAATGATCAAGAGGCGTTGGTGGGCATAGGTGACGGTGGTGTGTGCGCCCCGGGGCGGCTGGTCAGGATGTCGTGGTCAGGTTGCGCATCTGGGCGACGCCGCGGGTGGCGTGCCAGACGCCGTCGTGTTTGCGGCGGCAGTTGCGCAGGATGTTCCAGGACTTCATGTGTGCCAGGGCGTGTTCGACTCGGGCGCGGACGCATTTGTGGACGGTGTTGAGGTCTTGTTTCCATTGCGGCAGCGGTGGTTGGCCTTCGCGGGGTTTGCGATGGGGCGCGGCCGGCCTCGAACCGGACTACGGCTTCGATCTCCCGGGGCCCGTCTTCGACCAGCCCGGTTGGCCTGCACGACGACCCGACGCGGTCGCTGTCCTGCTGGAGCACCCCGACCGCAGCACCAGCGCCGACCCCGGCCGGGTGCCGTGTCACGCCGACGTGGGGGCAGGTTTCCCGCCGGTAGCCCAAGACGGTGACCGCGCGCGGTTCCGCGTCGTCGTTGGCGCGATCGACCCACATGTCGATGTCCGAAGTAGACACCGGAGGGAGGAATGCCGTTGCCCCACTTGTTGTCCCCTGTCTCGATGTCACCATGGCCGGTTTGACCAGTCCCGCGGGAGCCACCCGGTGGTGTGCACGAGCCGGTGGAGAGGGTGGGGCTCAGAGTTGTCGGCGCATGGTCCAGATGAGGTAATCGCGGCCCGTGGTGCAGGCGGCGACGTCCCAGCCTTCGTGGCCGAGGCCGGTGAGGACCTCGACGATGTCCGAGACGCCACCACGGCAAAGGCGTTCCGCTGTCCCGGCGAGATTGACTGTGCCCTTGTCGCGGGAAATCGACCACGTCACCATGCCGAACTCGTACCCCGTCATGATTTTCACCGTAACGTCGGCGGCCGGTGATGACGACTCCGCGTTCCAGCGATCCGCACACTGGTGGTGCCCCGTCTGACGGGCACGTACGTGAGGAGGGGCACGCGGTCGAGTCGGCCGTCGTGGCAGCAGCCCAGGCGCGGATCGCCGAGCGGCAAGACGGTGGTGTGCCACGGCCCCACCGGAGCGGCCGGGCCTGCTGGAGGCCGTGGTGCGACCGGCGGCGGGCACGTACCGATACACGGTGCGACGCCGCAACAGCCCGACTGCTCGGCGTCTGCCTGGACTGACCGGTGGTAGCGCCAGCGCTACCACCGGTCCGGGATCCAGCTGGATGGCCGTGGCCACGCCGCGTCAATACCGTTCTTCCCGCGTGCGCGACATCGCGCCGCGTCCCACGTGGACACAGAAGTACAGGGAGAAACTCGATGGGTACGTTCAGCCGGAGGAAGTACCTCGCGGCCGGGCTCGCCGCGGCGGTCGCGGTGGGCTCGCTCACCCCAGCCGTGGCATCGACCGGTGCGCGGGGTGACGCGGCCCCTGCCGGGCTGTTCGAGCACGCCACGGTCGTCGACCTCCAGACGGCCATGCACGCGCGCCTGCTCAGCTCTGAGCAGGCGACCCGCGGCTACCTGCACCGGATCGACCAGCTGAACCCCATCCTGAACGCGGTGGTGCGGGTCAACCCGGACGCGGTCACCATGGCACGACGCAGCGACGCCCACCGACGCGCCCACGGGGCCCGGGGACCGTTGGAGGGAATCCCGGTGCTGCTCAAGGAGAACATGAACACGGCGGACCGGCAGGCGACCACCGCGGGCTCCAAGGCGCTGCTCGCGGCCAAGCCCGCGGAGGACGCCTTCCTGGTGGCGCGGCTCCGGGCCGCGGGAGCGGTGATCCTGGGCAAGGCCAACCTTTCCGAGTGGTCGAATTTCCGCGGGTCCAATCTGCCGGACGGCTGGAGTGCGATCGGCGGCCAAACGCACAATCCCTACGTCCTGGACCGCAGCCCGTCCGGTTCTTCGAGCGGTTCGGCGGCATCCGCAGCGGCTGGACTGGCTGCGGTGGCGATCGGCACGGACACCGACGGGTCGGTCGTGTACCCGGCGAGCGCCACCTCGACGGTAGGAATCAGGCCCACCCTCGGCCTGGTGAGCCGCGGGGGGATCGTGCCGATCACCTCGCGCCACGACACGCCGGGGCCGATCGCGCGCACCGTCACCGACGCGGCGTTGACCCTCTGGGCGATCCAGGGCGTCGATCCCGCGGACCCGGCCACCGCGGCCGCGGCGGGCGCACTGCCGAGTGACCCCCGTGCCGTCCTGAATCGGGACGCACTGCGGGGCAAGCGCATCGGCCTGTGGCGAGCGGGGCACACCGGGGTCGACGCTGACGTGGACCGGGTGTTCGACGGGGCCGTGCGGCGGCTGCGCGACATGGGCGCCACCGTGGTGGAGGGCGCGGACGTGCCGGACATCCAGGACGTGACGACAGCACACACGCTGCCCGCCGTGCTGACCGAGTTCAAACACGACCTGAACGCCTACCTCGCCGCCACGCCGGGCAGGCACCCGAAGGACCTGCGCGAGTTGATCGAGTACCACGAGCGGCACCCCGACGGGTTCGACCACCTGCTGTTCGACATGGCCGACAAGACCGACGGCGACCTGACCGCACCCGCGTACCGGGCCCACCGGGAGGCGGCCACCGGCGCGGCCAGGCGTGCGATCGACGACCTGCTGGGCAGGCACCGCCTCGACGCGATCGTCACCCCGACATCGCTGCCCGCGCCGGTCATCGGTCACGAACGCGACAGCGCCCCCTTCGCCAAGTCGACCACCCACTCGACGACGGGCGGCTATCCGCACATCACCGTGCCCGCGGGCTATTCCGCGAACGGGCTGCCCCTGGGACTGTCCTTCATCGGCACCCGCTTCAGCGACGCCCGCCTGCTCGGATTCGCCTACGCCTTCGAGCAGGCCACCAACGCCCGGCGGACGCCGCGCTACCTGCCGACAACACGCTGACCGCCCACACGAAGACCGTTGGCCTGGGTGTCCTGCTCACACCAGAGTCGGATCACCGCTGGGATAAGGGACACCCAGGGCGGCGGGCCGGGAGAGTCCCGCCGGAACTGGCTGGGTGTCTGGAACAACGGCAAGGGTTGGGCGTCGAGCCGTTCCTGGACGGTGGGCCCGGCGAGCTTGGCGTGCGGACTGGGCAGGCACCCGCCCTTCGCGCCGCCGGTGACGATGTCCACGCCATTGGCCCGGGACATCAGCACGACCCAGTGCCCGCGTTCGGCGGGGGCGGCGACGAGGTGGCAGCCGAGCCGTCCGGTTGCTCCGGCGACCGCGAATCTGATGTCACACATCGATGTCTGCCTTTCTCAGTCGCGGTAGTTCTGATCAGAGGGCATGCCCGGCAACGGTTTGGCGATCAGCGCGACCGGGGGCGAAGAACCCGATGTGTGTGATCGCCACGATGAGCGTCCACAGTGCCTTGGCGTCGTAGTGCTCGGACGCCTTGACGTACAACGCTTATGGCCGCGCTCACCACCCGGGTCGGGGTGAGGACGGCCTGCGCGAGTTCGAGGGTGATCCGCTCGGTTCCGGTGAAGCAGGTGGCGTCGGCCGGGTGGCCACCGCGGTGACGCGCTCGTCGGACTCCCCGAGTTCGCGGAGGTTCCCGGTTTCCCGGATGACGAAGTAGGTGCCGCCGAGCGGCTGCCCGGCGCGCAGCCGCAGCAGGCCGGTCGATGTTCGAGAAACCGAAGGATTCAGATTCACGGCAGTCGGCAGCAACTCCGCACCACCTTTAAGATCCCCCATGGGAAGGAATTTCGGAAGGAGCAGACATGGTGAAGCTCCCTGCCGTCGCGAGGACGGCAATCGGACCGATAGCGATCGCCGCGATCGAGCAACACGTTCCCGCGAACCAGCGGCTGGTGCGTGATGATCTCGCCGTTCGGATGCTGCCGCGGCGGGTGCGGCTGGTGGTGGGGATGTGCCGGTGGCGACCGGTACGGGAGTGGTTGGCCGGACTGGTCAACAGGTCGGCTCCCGGCCTGTGGGGAAGCATGCTGTGCCGGAAGCGGTACGCCGATGACCAGGTCAGTGCCGCCGTCCAGGCGCGGATCAACCAGGTCGTGGTGCTGGGCTCGGGGTTCGACACCCGGGCACGCAGGCTGGTCGTTCCGGCAGGGGCCAGCGCGTTCGAAGTCGACCTGCCCGCGAGCATCGACCACAAGCGGAAAGTGACCCGCGACCGTGGGCCTGCGGGCGTTCGGCTGGTCGCGGTCGACTTCCGGACCGACGACCTCGCTGAATGCCTTGCCGCGGCGGGGTTCCGGATGGACGAACCGGCGATGGTCGTGTGGGAGGCGGTGACCCAGTACCTCACCGAGGACGGCGTGCGCAGGACGTTGGCCTCCCTGGGACGGCTGCCCGCAGGCAGCCGACTGATCTTCACCTACATCCGTGCGGATTTCCTGGACGGTCGTGAGCTCTACGGCGCCGGGGCACTGCGTCGGTGGTTTGTGACCAGGCAACGCCTCTGGCATTTCGGGATCGCGCCGGAGGACGTCGACGGCCTGCTGCGGGAGTACGGCTGGGTCGAGCGGGAGCAGGTCGGTCCCACGGAGTACCAGCACCGGTATGTCCGCCCGGCAGCACGCGAACTCCCCACATCCGAGATCGAACGGTTCGTCTACGCGGTCAAGCCCTGAGCCCACCGGTGAGCTGGAACCCGGTTGCTGTGGTGTCCCGTCCGGCCGAGTGGACAGCAACCGGACAGGCGGCGGTCCGACCTCGGTCGGTGTTTTCGCCGACCTGAACCGAAATCACATCCGATTGTCCACAAAGCACAGCGGGTGAAATGCGGTTCCGCATCTTGAATGAGGGTGATCATATCGTTCGAACGGGAACAGCATTGCTCTGTCCCGGTGACTTCTCCCGGCGGTGTCGACACCTATCGAGTGGCAGAGTACGGTACTGGATGGATATAAACCCGGACTGACACCGGTTCCGATGTTGCCATATCGCGTTCGCACATCCACGTGTCGATGACATCGCGAAGGAGAAGCGACGTCGATGTTCTCCCTGCCGAATCGCTCGTTCGATGACGAACTCCCGGAACCGATCGCGATCGTCGGTATGGCGTGCCGAATGGCCGCTGGCATCGATTCGCCCGAGTCGTTGTGGTCCTTTCTGCTGCGCGAGGCCGACGCCGCGGGCCCGCTCCCGGACGGGCGCTGGGCCGACTACGCCGAGATGAGCCCGGAGCAGGCGACAAGCCTGCGGGAAGCGACCACGACCGGATCGTTCATGGCTGACGTGGCGGGCTTCGACGCCGGATTCTTCGGCATCTCACCTCGTGAGGCGCGACTGATCGACCCGCAGCAGCGACTGGTGCTGGAGGTGGCGTGGGAGGCGTTGGAGCACGCCGGGATACCACCGCACTCGCTGGCCGATTCCGACAGCGGAGTCTTCATCGGTGTCGGATCCAACGACTACGGCCGCAAGCTGCTGGAGGACACGCCCCGCATCGAAGCGTGGACCGGCATCGGTGCCGCGTTGTGCGGGGTGGCCAACCGCATCTCGTACACGCTGGATTTGCACGGCGCCAGTCTTGCGACTGACACAGCGTGTTCTTCTTCGCTGGTGGCGATTCACGAGGCGTGCAACGCGTTGCGGCTCGGCGAGATCCCGCTGGCCTTGGCAGGTGGGGTGTTGGTGATGGCAGGGCCGGGGCTGACGGCTGTGCTCGATGCCGCCGGGGCGATCTCCCCGGATGGCCGGTCGAAGCCGTTCGACGCGTCCGCCGACGGGTACGGGCGCGGCGAGGGCGTTGGTGTGCTGGTGCTCAAACGGTTGAGTGCCGCGCAACGCGCAGGCGACCGGGTCATCGCGGTCATCCGAGGCAGCGCGGTCAGCCAGGACGGCCGCACCGACGGCATCATGGCCCCCAGCCAGGAGGCACAGGAGCGCCTGTTGCGCCGTGTGTACGCCAGGGCGGGCGTTGCTCCGGACACGGTCGACTACGTGGAGGCACACGGGACCGGAACACCTGTCGGAGACCCTGTCGAGGCGGGAGCGCTGGCGGCGGTTCTGGGCCAGGGACGGTCGGCGGACCGGCCGTGCCTGATCGGTTCGATCAAGTCGAACGTCGGTCATCTCGAAGCGGCCGCGGGCGTGGCCGGTGTGCTCAAGGCTGTGCTCGCCATCAACCACGGGGTCATCCCGGCGACGAGGGCGAACGATGGTCCCAGCCCATCGATTCCCTGGGGAGACAACGGGTTGGTGCTGACGAGCCGAACCACCGAGTGGCCACGCACCGATCACCCACGCCGTGCCGGAGTCGCCAGCTACGGCTACGGGGGGACCATCGCTCATGTCGTCATCGAGGAGCCGCCCGCAGTCAGATCCACGTCGCCGGGTGCGGAGCCTTCGGCCGCCTCGGTGCCGTATCCATTGTCCGGCGCGACCATCGAGGGCCTGCGGGCCAACGCCGCTCGGCTCGCTGATTGGCTGGATACCCACCAGGACAGCCGTTTGATCGATGTAGGGCACACTCTGGCACTGCGGCGGTCCCACCTGCCGGTACGGGCAGTCGTGACCGCCGCTGGCGTGACCGAACTCGCCGACCGGTTGCGTTATCTGGCAACGGATGAGTGCCGGGGTGATGACGCAGGTGTGGTCATCGGTGACCGCGATCCGGAACTGGCCGGGCAGGACCCGGTCTGGGTGTTCTCCGGGCATGGTGCCCAGTGGAACGGCATGGGACGCGAACTGCTGACCACCGAGCCCGCCTTCGGCGGGGTGATGCAGGAGCTGGAACCGGTTTTCACGGCGGAGTTCGGTGTGGACCCGTGGGAATTGCTGCACGCCGACCTCGACGGCACCGACCGGGTACAGCTCGCGATCTTCACTGTTCAGGTGGGTTTGTCGGCGGTGTGGCGCGCCCACGGCGTACGCCCCGGTGCGGTCATAGGCCATTCGGTCGGCGAGATCGCCGCAGCGGTGACCGCCGGCGCACTGGACCTCACCGACGGAGCGCGCCTGGCTTGCCGCCGTTCCGCGCTGCTGCGTGAGGTGGCCGGACACGGTGCCATGGCAATGGTCGCACTACCTCATCGTGAGGTAGCGACTCTGTTGGAAGGCCATGACGACGTCACCGCAGGAGTGTGGGCGGCTCCGTCGTCCACAGTGATCTCGGGAAGCCCGCAGACGGTGGCCCAACTGGCGGAGCGCTGGAAAGACGAGGGGCAGACCGTGCGGACGGTCAATTCCGATGTCGCCTTCCACAGCCCGCAGATGGAACCGTTGGCGGCAGCCCTGCGTGCGGCGGTCAGTGACCTGCGACCGCGGCAACCGGCTATTCCCCTGTATTCCACGGCCTTGCCCGACCCACGGGACCTGGCTCCCCGTGACAGCGCCTACTGGGCCACCAATCTGCGCCACCCCGTGCGCTTCGCCGACGCCGTGGCAGCGGCCGCTCAGGACGGCCACCGCGTGTTCCTCGAACTTGCTCCGCACCCCGTCGTGGCCCATTCGATGGAGGAGACTCTCGAAGCGGCCGATGTGCGGCCGCGGTTGATCGTGGGCACCTTGCGTCGCGACAAGCCCGAGATGCCCACCCTGTTGTCGAACCTTGGCGCGTTGCACTGCGGAGGTGCGAACGTCGACTGGCCGGCGATCCACGGCAACGGCTCGCTGTGCGATCTGCCCACGACGGCTTTCCAGCACGAGCGGTACTGGGTGGAACTGGTGCCACCGGCGCCCGGCGGCCGCGGCCACGTGCCAGAGACCCGCACACTGCTCGGCGGGCACAGCACCGTTCACGGCACCTCACCGGCGCGGCTCTGGCGCACCCGGCTGGAACGCGCCAACCGGCCGTATCCCGGCGACCATCCCGTTGCCGAAACGGAGATCGTGCCGGCGGCCGTGCTGCTCAACACCTTCTTCGGTGCGGTTCACGGCGACGGGGAAGAAGCGGTCGCGCTGCGAGACGTGGCATTGATCGTGCCCGTATCCGTGAACCAGACCAGAGATGTCCAGGTTGTGCTCCAGGACGGTTTGTTGCGGTTGTCCTCCCGCATCGTCACTGATGAAGAACAGACGTCCGCTGCTGCGGCGGACGACGACTGGATGACCCACACGACCGCGCACACCGCCCCCGACCTACGAGACTCCGTCCTGTCCCCGGATGCCGACCGGACTGATCCGGACGAGACCTGCGAACCGATGCCCGTCTCCTTCGTCACCGATCGCCTGGCCGAGCTCGGTGTGACCGCGATGGGACTGCCGTGGCACATCACGGACCTGCGCGGCGCTGAGGGGAGGCTGCGAGCCGAGGTCACTGCCGAACCGGATGCCACCGATCCCAGTTGGGCGGAGGTGCTCGACGCCGCCACGTCGATCGCGTCGGTGTCCTTTCCCGGGGATCCGGTGCTGCGCATGCCTTCTCACATCGACGAAGCATGGGTGTCGGGCCCACCGCCGGAACACGTTCTGATCCGTGTCCGACCGTCCGGGGAAAACGACACGGTCGACGTTCACATCCGCGACCGGGACGGCACGGCAGCCGCCCGGTTGACCGGCCTGAGTTTCGGTCGCCCGCTGGGCGACCTGAACGCCATCCGGCCCGCGGACCTGCTGTACCGGATGGACTGGCTCCCTTACGAACAATCCGGCACCCCGTCCCGACCCGGCACACTTGTCCTGGTCGGCCACGACACCGAGCACGACGCGCTGACCGCCGCCCTGGGCGAGCACGCCCACGCAGTGGAGAACGTCGCTCACCCCGAAGACCTGGCTGGTCTCCCTGGCCGCCTCGACCCGCCGTACACCGTTGTCCTGTCCGGCGCCGGAGCCGCGCGAGGCTCGTCGTCAACCGAAGCAGCTGTACACGGCGTCATACTGTTCCACCAGCTCGTCGACGCGCTCGCTTCCTGGCCGAGCGACGACACGACACTGTGGTGCCTGACAATCGGCGCACGGGAAGCTGTGACCACCGCGGGCCTTGCCCAGACCCCCTGTGGGGCTTCGGCAGGATCGCCGCGACCGAGCAGTCCGGCATGTGGGGCGGCATCGTCGACCTCCCACAGCACCCGGGTGCTGCCGACTTCGACCGGCTCGCACAGCTCCTGCTCGCCGGTCCCGCTGGTCAGGACATTCTCGCCATCGACGACGGCGAGGTCCGAACCGCGCGTCTGACACCAGCACCGGCGGCGCACACACCGACTGGCACCGTCACTGGACGGGCCGACGGAACGTATCTGATCACCGGTGGGCTCGGGGCGTTGGGCCTGCGAGTCGCCGCCTGGCTCGTCGGCCGGGGTGCCCGGCGCCTGATTCTGCTGGGGCGCACCGTCCCGCCGCCACGGCGAGAATGGGCGCAGGTCGGCGACCAGCAGACGCTCGCGCGGATCGCGGCGATCCAAGCGCTCGAAACGGCCGGTGCCACCGTGCGCTGCGTCGCGGCCGACGTGACCGACCACGAGCAGATGCGCCGGGCGCTGGATCCGGACGCGCTCGACCTGCCGCCGATCCGCGGGTGTGTCCACGCCGCCGGATCCGCGGACAACTGGCTGATGCGCGACCTGGACGACGAGCGGATCCGTTCGGTCATGGCCGCCAAGGTGGGCGGAGCGCTGATCCTGCACGAACTGTTCCCGCCTGGCCGGCTGGATTTCCTCGTGCTGTTCTCCTCCGCAGGCCAGTTGCTCAACCTGCCGGGCCAGTCCGCCTACGCCGCCGCGAACGCCTTCCTGGACGGGCTCGCCCGCCACCGCCGAGCCGATGGGGCGCAGGACACGATCTCCCTGGCCTGGACGAGCTGGCGCGGACTCGGCCTGTCGGTGTCCGCGGCGGCGATCAACGCCGAGCTCAACGCACGCGGCACCGCCGACCTCACGGCCGAGGAAGCACTGCTGGCCTGGGAACGCGTCAGCATGACCGCGGAGCCGAACCTTGCCGTCCTGCGCGTGCAGCGCGACTCACTACGCGGTTCCGAACCCGTGCTCCTGCGCGAACTTCGGCCGGTGGACACCACTCCAGCCGAGCAGGCGGCCATCTGGTCCACCCCGCGCGGGCCGGAACTGCTCCACCAGCTCCGCGACCAGATCCGCGCGGCTGCCGCCGACGCGCTGAAGATCCCACCCGAAAAGCTGCAGGACAAGCAACCCTTACGTGAACAAGGCATTGATTCACTGCTCGCGGTGACCGTCCGGCAGCAGCTCGAGCAACGGCTCGACATCGGACTGTCGCAAACCCTGCTGTGGGAGCAACCCACCATCGCGGCGATCGCCGACCACCTCGCAGCCGAGCACGGCGACCCGCCCGCGTAGTTGTTGAGTGGACCGTACGCATCAGACAATCTTGCCGTCGCACTCGGACCACCACCGAAATGGGACGGGGCCACTCGTTTCGCAGTCCCGATGTCCGCCGTCGCACTGGAGTCGTCTCATGTTGACGCCGAGACGCAACCGGCCCTAAGCATCGTTGCGGCATCGTCGATTCTGATGCGCAGACGGCTCTGGTGTGCTGATCGGGCGAGGTGCGGAAGGTGGATCCTATGAGTTCGGATCTGGGTGCCGTCTTCGCCCTGGCAGGTCCGTGGGAACGCCCCTTGTATGCCAGCCGAACGAATGTGGTGTTGATCCAGGTGTCGTCGAACGGCAGGCAACGTGCGGTGGAATACCGCGACAGAGACGGTCACGCGCGCACCGGCAGTGTCCAGTTTCAACACCCGCGGTGTGCCGGCGACCGACAAGTCGCGGGGATCACCGGATCGGTCATCGGGTGAAGAACTCCGCCAGGACAGCCGCGAACACCGACGGATCGGCGACGTGCGACTGCCCTACACATCCAAACGCGTCTCCGTCGAACTCGCCGCAAGTCGCGGACCGTGTCCAGCAGTCCGCGACGGACTCTCCCGATACGCCGACACCTCGTTCCTCACCCGCTTCGCGGCCCTGCCCGTGCATACCGTCACCCTGGGAGACTGGGCAGTTCTCGCCCGCAACATCGCGAAACCGGAATACTGCGCGACTCCTCCACCATCACCATCCCGCCACGGGCCGCAGCAGCCCTGTCATCGGCGCGTCCACCGGTATCGAGCCCCTGTCCCGGCTCACCAGCCTCCGCCAGCCTGACCACCCTCACCCCGGCGCACTCGCCGCACTTCAGAACCTTTCTTTTCCGGACTAGGCACTGTCGTCGCTGATGGCCGGGCTCCCGAGGTCGACCGGACCGGCTGGTGGGCGGTCGCGGACCTAGTCGAGGTTCACGAGCCTGCGAGGTGCGGCGTGACGATTGGTCTTCAAGCCCGCGACCTCCCCGAGCCATCCGTTGGCCTGCGTCTCCTATGCCTTCCGCAGCCACTCGGCAAGGGCGGTGTAGTCGGCGTCCACGAGGCCATGCCGGGCGTCGACGCGGTGTAGGAGCGCAGGTGCCCGGTGGTGCGCGCGCACCCATTCCCGATCGGTGGCGGTGATCTCGTCGTCAACCCAGGCGAATGGACGTCCTGCCGCCCAGCCGACGAGAGCGCGGGTCTTCCAATGCAGTCCGTGCCGTTCGTCCCCCTCCTCGAACTCGGAAGTCTCCGGCCAGTCGACCACCGGCAACTGTGGGAGTCCCAGTCGCGGCGATAGGCACTCGTTCGCTTCAGCCGCCCAGGTTGTAGCCCAGACCAGATCACAGGGCAACGTGGCCAGACGGGGCCCATGCCCGGGATAGAGCCTGGCTAGGAGGGGGTTCGAGCTGGAGGTGAGGGAATCCAGGTCGGAGAGATATGTCGAGTACTGCCCTGACGGAGCGCCGAACGGGATGAGCGGCCCGTCGACGTCAAGAAAGAGCAGCGGCCGTTGTCGGGAGCCTGTCACGACAGCACGATAGCCGCCGATTTTGGGGGCGGTGTTCTGTGCGTGTTGAGTATGTGGGCTGGCCACCGTGGCCACTGACGATCGGGATCCCGAGGTTCACCGGGCCTGAGGGCGGACGTTCACGGAGCTTGTCGAGGTTCACGAGCTTGCGAGCTGCGGCGTCGCGGCTGGTCTTCAGGCCGGCGACCTCCCCGAGCCATCCGTTGACCTGCGCCTCGGTGATCCGGTCGTTGAGGTTGCGGATGATCTCGACCAGACGGGGGCGGGCTTGAGGATCGAGGCGGAGGCTAGGACAACGGACAAGTAGTCCCGGCGAGGACGACGGGCTCCATCAGGTCGAACCACCGTCCTCATGCGCTGTTTCCAGGCTTGTGCGACTTCCTCGGTGAGCTGGATCGAGTCGATTCCGGGGTGGTGCTGTTCGAGGTCGGCCCAGAACTTCCCTGCCAGGAGCTGGACGAGCTGCTTGAACGTGCCGAAGTCCAGCCCGGCGTGTCTCCGCTTAGTCCGGTCAACAGGTCGGTGTCAGGGGTTAGTTGGCGGGACCGGTGGCGGCGTCCGGAGAACGTGGCGGGGCCAGGCGACGAGCGGCGAGGGCTGACGCCGACGCCGTGGTCATGAGCGCGCCGGTTCCCCATGGACCGGTGCTCACCGGTCGGCCGATGCCGCGGAAGGCCACGTACTTCACGCCGAAGCCGCGCAGCGGGTTGGTGTCGGCCAACCCGCGGTGACCAGGTCGTACACTCGCCGTGATGAGGATCGTTGGGCGGGACCGGGAGATCGCCGCGCTCAGCCAGGCGGTTCGGGACACCCGGGCCGGGAGTGGCCGCCTGATGCTGCTGCGCGGTGAGGCCGGTATCGGCAAGTCGACGCTCGCCGCCCACGTCCTCGACCTCGCCCGCGCTGACGGCCTGACCGTGCTGCACGGTCAGGCGCACCCGCTGCACGCCGGCCTGGCGTACGCGCCCATCGTGGAGGCGTTCCGGCCGTACGGCGGCCACACGAACCCCAGGCTGGCACGGCTGCTGGCACCGCAGCCGAGTGACAACCCGGACCTGGAACGCACCCGGATGTTCGAGGCCATGCGGGAGTTCGTCGAGCAGCTCGCGCCAGCCGTGCTGATGGTCGACGACCTGCACTGGGCCGACCGCGGCACGGTCGAACTGGTGCACTACATCGGTCAGGACGCGCGCGGGGTGTTGGTCCTGGGCGCGTACCGGCCGGTTGAGGCTGGCACGCCTGTCGGCGATCTCGGCTTGACGGTCCGGCGCGCCGACCCGGCTGCCGAGATCACGTTGACGCCGTTGGCCGACCAGCAGGTGGCCGAGCTGACCAGCGCGCTGCTGGGCCGTGAGCCGGACGGGGCGTTCCTCGCCGGTGTCACCACCCGCGCCAAGGGTGTCCCGCTGTTCGTGACCGCGCTGGTGCACGAGGGTTTCCGCGCTGGTGCCGCGCTGCCGGCGATCGTCCGCGACGTGGTGCTCGGCCGGTTGCACGCGCTCGACGAGCGCCCACGGCGGTTGTTGGAGATCGTCGCGGTCGCCGGCGAGGCCGGCATCGACGAGGTCTTGCGGGACGTGTACGGCTCCCCTGGTTTCGAGTCGGCGCTCAAGGCCCTGGTGGTGGGCGGGCTGGTCACCGAGCACGTGGCTGGCCGGACCCTGGCGTACCGGGTGGGGCACCCGTTGTACGCCGAGGTCGCGTACGCGGAGCTCACGCTCGGAGAACGGCGCCAGCTGCACGCGTCGATGGTCACCGCGATCGAGAAGGTGAGCCCGGACGACGTGCTCGCACTCGCGCCGCACTACCGCGAGGCCGGTTCCCTGGTCGACAGCGCGCGTGCCGCGCGGATCATGGCCGACGCGGGCTGGCGGGCACTGGCAATGCGCGCGGCCGACGAGGCCGTCCGATACCTGGAGGTCGCCGCGACGCAGGCCGAACCCGACCAGGTGCCGGCGCTGCTGGAGGGCGTCGGACGGGCCCAGCAGGCCGCGAGCCGGTTCGACGAGGCCGCCGAGGCGTGGACCAGGGCGATCGACCTGGCACAGCGGCACGGGCAGGACGACCTGCTCGGTGAGCTGCGGTTCCGGATGGCGTTGCTCGACGCCGAACGGTACGACTCGGACGCGGTCAACGAACGGGTGGTCGCCACGGCCACGGCCATCACCGACCAGTCGTTGGAGGCCGCCGTCCAGGCGTTCGTGTTCACCATCCGGCACACGAACGTGGACAAGGCCAGGGAGATCACCCGCCGGCTGGCCGGGTTCGTCGAGACCGACCCGTCACCGGCGGGCCAGGCAGTGGGCTATCTGGGACGAAGCGCGTTGCTGTTGTTCGACCAGCGGCTGGCGGAGGCGCTGTCGTACGCGGAGGTCTCGATCGCGCACGCCGACCAGTGCGCGCGGGAGCAACCATTCTTCGCGCACTACACGAGAATGATCGCCAGCGGGTCGTACATGCTGTTCGGCGACATGCCCCGCTCGGCGGAACTGGCGTCGCAGCTCGTTGAGGACGAGGTGCATGTCGACGCGCCGTCGATGCGTACCTGGGAGTACCACATCGCGGGGTTCACCCACTACCTGATCGGGGACATCCACGCCGCGAGCCGCGCGATCGACACCGGGCACGCCATCGCCCGCCGCGCCGGCCTGCCGCGGTCGATGGCACGTACCCGGGCGGTCCAGGCGTTCCTGCTGGCCGAGCAGGGGCGGTTGGCCGAGGCGAAGGCGATGCTCACGGAGGCGCGGGAGATGTACCTTTCGCCCGAGCAGAGCCTCCACAACGTCACGGAGATGGCGAACGCGGCCATCGCGCTCCAGGAGCGCCGGGGCGGCACGAGCACGCGGTTGACGTTCTACTCGCTGTTCAACGACCCGTGTTCGGCAACCCTGCGTGCCCTGTTCACCGGGTTGGCGGCGGCGCGGGCCGGGGACGTGGAGCTGCTGGCCGACACCGAGGCGACGCTGCGGATCGGGGTCACCCAGCCGCCGCTGCTGATCGCGTGCGCTGACCGGCTCAGGGGGCTACGGCTCCGGGACGCCGCGCTGCTGGCCGAGGTCGCGGACCGGTTCGACACAATCGGGTGCCCGTTGCTGGCCGCCCAGTGCCGGCTGGAGGGCGCCGAGGCGGGCGGTGACCGGGACGCGGTCGTCCGGGCGCTGGTGGTGTTCGAGCGCTCGGGGACGTCGTCGTGGGCGGACCGGGCCCGTCAGCTCGCCCGGTCGCTGGGGGTGCGTCCGCGCACGGTCCGCAGTGACGGCGTGCTCACCAAGCGGGAGACCGAGGTGGTGCGGCTGCTCGGCGAGGGGCTGTCCAATTCGGACATCGCGGCGCGGTTGTTCCTGAGCGAACGCACGGTCGAGACCCACCTGCGCAACAGCTACGCGAAACTCGGCCTGACCTCGCGGGTCGCCCTGGCCCGCTGGGCGGACGAGAACGTCAGCCCTTCGTGATGCTGTTGACCACCGCGGTGGCGAACAGTTCCACGTCCGGGCACGGCACCGGCTAGTTCAACGTGGCCGAGTCGGCGATCTTGGACGTCACGGTCAGCATCGCCGACGGCGACCGTGCACTGCCCCGGTAGTGCATTTGTCAGGTCTTGGTGTGATGGTCGCTGGTCGGCTGCGATCGTGTTCCGGCATGGTCTGGATCACGCTGGTCGTAGTGGTCACGCCCGCACACCGACTCGAAGTGCCGGGGCATCCCTGTTCTGTGTTCTCGAGCTCGGCGGCGTCCGGGAACGCAGCGAGGCTGTTTCCCCGGTAGGGCACGGATGAGAAGGCGTCCACAGGTAAGAATCGGGACGGTCACGCGGTGCTGTTCTGTGCAGCGTTGAGCAGGCTCAGCGCGGAGATGTCAGGTGTGGACGGTAGAGCGAGCGCGGCGGGGACGAGGATCGGTGCGTCGGGCCGGACAAGGGCGACGCCAGCGGAGTCCCGCGGGACGTCGCCTTCGGGCAACAGGGTCCAGCAGCGTCCGGAGGCGACGGGTCCGGCGAGGAGGTCGCGGATTCGTGTCAGCGTCGGTCCCACGCGTGGAGTGAACCCGGCCGCTTGGCAGGCGGCCGTCATCAGGTCGTGGACGCCGGGGTTGTCCTCACGGGCGGATCGGGCCAGGGGGAGCTCGACGAGCGTGGCGAGGTTGCTGGCGGTCTGGGCGTACGCGGCGGGGACGGCCAGGAGTAGCGGCTCGCCCCAGAGGTGATGAACCCGCACGCCCGGGGTGTCCGGTGGTGCCGCCACGAATGCGGCATCGAGGTCATCGGCGGCGAGGGCGGCGAGCTGACCGGTGGTCGAGACGGAGCTTGTCACCTGGAGGGTGATGCCGGGGTGGGCCTCGCGGACAGCGGCGAGAGCAGCGTCGATCCGAGTGCTGAACATGATGCTGCTGCCGATGCGCAGCAGCCCCGTGTCACCGGCGGCGATGTCCGCGGCGGCTGCGGCGGCCCGGTCGATGCCGCGGAGCGCTCGGCGCGCGTGGACCAGGAATGCCTGGCCGGCCGGGGTGAGCCGGGCCCGGCGGTGGGACCGGTCGAACAAGGTCAGCCCGAGTTCACGTTCCAGCCGGGCGACCTGTTTGCTCACCGCGGGTTGGACGATGTGCAGTGCCTGCGCGGCGTGGCCGAAATGCTCGAACTCGGCGACAGCGACGAAGTAGCGCAGCTGCCGGACCTCCATGTCCCTCCGTCGCCCCTGCCTCGTCGCCTCGATCGATTCCTCTTGGTGATTGTTCCATGGCCGGATTGGTCGTTGATCGGCACTGGTGAGGCCGGATGAACTGGCCGGGTTGTGCAGGAGTCCTGGAAGAGGGTGTGGTGGCCATGGCGACAACGATCGTGAACGCGAAGGTGTTCGACGGGACGAAGACGCAGGACTGGACGTCGGTGCGGTTCGCCGACGGGGTGATCACCCAGTGCTCAGCCGTCTCGGTTGCCCGAGAAGGCGACGACGTGATCGACGCGGCTGGTGGGACTGTGTTTCCCGGGCTGATCGACGCGCACGTGCACCTCGTTCCCGGTGCCCTCGCGCAGTCGCTGACCTTCGGCGTCACCACCGTTCTCGACATGTTCAGCAAGCCCGACGTCGTGGCCCAGGCCAAGGAACAAGCGGGCTCCCGTCTGGACGTGGCGGATGTGCGTTCCTCGGGTGTGGGTGCCACCGCGCCCGGCGGGCACCCGTCGACGATGTACCCGCCGTTCCCGACGTTGACCGCTGCCGAGCAGGCCGAGCAGTTCGTCGCGGACCGGATCGCGGACGGCTCGGACTACCTGAAGATCATCTCCGGCGTCGGGGGGCGCTGGCCGTCGCTGGACTCCGGCACCATTACGGCGTTGGTCACGGCGGCGCACGCCCGCGGGTTGGTCGTCGTCGCTCACGTGAGCTCGACGGCTGGTGTCGAGGAGGTTGTGTCCGCCGGTGTCGACGTGGTGGCCCATGTCCCCGCGGCCACCGAGCTGGCCGAGTCCTCGGTGGAACGCATGGCCGAGGCCGGCATCGTGGTCGGTCCGACACTGGCCACCATCGAGAACACGCTCGGTGAACCGGGTGGCGCGGCAGTGGTGGCCGACCCGCGGCTCGCCGAAGGTCTGGGGGACGTCTGGAAGCGCTGGCTGACCACAGGACAGCGTGGCCGAGGAATGCCGCCGTACCGCCGGGCCGAGGACAACGTACGGCGGCTGGCCGACGCGGGCGTCACTCTGCTGGCGGGCACCGACGCTCCGAACCCGGGAACCGTGTTCGGAGCGAGCCTGCACCGGGAGCTGGAACTTCTCGTCCGGTGCGGCATCAGCCCGGCGCGGGCCCTGGCAGCCGCCACTGCCGAACCGGCACGGGTGTTCGGCCTCACCGACCGAGGACGTGTCGCGCCGGGACAGCGCGCGGACCTGGTCCTCGTGTCCGGCGACCCGTTGGCGGACATCACCGCGACCCGCGCGATCGATCGGGTATGGCGCGCGGGCACAGCCTGCGATCGACGCGCCTTCGTCGCGAGCGCCGCCGAAGCCGAGCAGCTTGACGCTTTCGCCAGTCAGGTCGCCAAGGTCGTGGCAGCCGTGCGCCAGGGGCGTCAGCCGGCCCGGTAGGCCCGCAGCAACGGCCTGGCGTGGCAGTGCTCCCGGAGCACGCCTGGCGCTTTGTGCGGAAAGGAGCCGGTCCGGGCGTTGCGGTGCGAGGATGGCCGTTATGGAATCCTATGTGGAGCGCCCGCCGGTGCCGGGGCTGGCGCGGGTGGTCCGGACAGTGTGGATCCAGCGCATCGGTCCCACGGCGTACGTGCAACGGCACCTGCCCACGGGTGGGGTCGAGGTCCACTTCCCGGTCGGTGGCCGTCCGCAACTGGTCGGGCCGCTGACCGGTCCACAGGTCGAGGTCATCCCCGCACATACGACCGTCCTGGGTGTCCGGTTCCAGCCGGGAACCGCGCCGCCGCTGCCGACTGTGCTCGACGACCTGGTCGACCAGCGCCTGGGCCTCACGGATCTCTGGGGAGGGCTGGTCGATCGTCTCGTCGAGGCGGTGGCGCGGGCCGGGTCGCCGGAGCGGGCGCTCATGTACCTGCAGGCTCACCTGCTGCGGGAGTTCCGCACGGCGGGTCGCGTCGATCCGGTGGTGGGCGAGGCCGTCAAGGCGCTGATGCCGTGGCATCCGGTCGACCTCGACACCGTGGCCAGTCATCTGGGGCTCTCGACGAGCCAGTTGCGCCGCCGGTGTGTGCAGGCTGTCGGGCTGAGTCCCAAGGTCCTGCAGCGGACGTTGCGGTTCCAAGGTTTTCTCGCGCTGGCCCAGGCCGGAGTCACTGCCTCGGGCCGGGCCGGCGCGGACGGTGTGGCGGGGCTGGCGGTCGACGTGGGATACGCCGACCAGGCACACCTGAGCCGGGAATGTCTCCGCCTGACCGGCTGCACGCCGCGGCAACTTCTTGGCGGTGACCTCGACCGGTGCAGCTGCGGCCATGATCATTCCGCGTCCTACCAGCCGTTCCTCGCGACCCGGAGCACGCCGCCGCGGGTGTGAGCATGCGCGATTCGTTCAAGATCAGACCGACGTGCCGCTCGTACTGTCGCACTCGTGATCGACCTGGCGACGTTCCGCACCACGCTGGACGGTGAGCTGTTCCGTCCCGACTCGTCGGGCTACGACTCCGTCCGCCGTCCCGTCAATCCCGCCTACCACGACGTACGTCCCCGGCTCGTCGTCCTGTGCCGCTCGGTCTCGGACGTCGTCAGCGCCATCGAGTACGCGACAGCCACCGGGACACACGTCGTCCCCCGCGGTGGTGGGCACTGCTTCGCGGGCCGCTCGTCGACGGACGGGATCGTGCTCGACCTGGCCGGTATCGACGGCATCACCGTGGACCACAACGGAATCGCCGCGATCGGTGCCGGTGCCCGCTTGGGGCAGATGTACGCGGCGCTGCACGCCGACAGTCGCACACTCCCGGCCGGGTGTGGCGCCAGCGTCGGCATCGCAGGTCTCACCTTGGGTGGTGGCATCGGTCTGCTCGGGCGCGAGTACGGGCTGACCTGCGACCGTCTCGTCGGCGCACAAGTAGTACTCGCCGACGGCAGCGTCGTGGACTGTCACGATTCCCGTGAACCGGACCTGTTCTGGGCGTTGCGCGGCGCGGGCGGCGGCCAGTTCGGTGTAGTCACGTCGTTGCGGTTTGACACCGTCGCTGAGCCGGTGACCACCCGGGTCGAGGCGCACTGCTCGGACATCGCCATCGAGGACCTGGTCGCCGCTTGGCAGGTCTGGGCACCGAATGCCCCGGACGAGGTCACCGTCAACCTGACCCTGGTCTCGGAGCCGGGCGTGCCTGTCTCGGCCACCCTGTTCGGCGCCACCACGCTCGCCGAGGGACCCACCCGGGATCTGTTGCAGGAACTCATCGGTCTGGCTGGTGTGTCGTCGACCTTCGCGTCGTGCCCTGGACTGCCCTACCACCAACTGAAGCGCACTTTCGCCGATCCACGCGAACAGCCCGGACACGCGGTGCGGATTCGGTCGGAGTTCTTCTCGCACGCCCTGTCCGATCGCACGATCGCGTCGCTGCTAGCCCGGTTCGGGTCAGGCACGCGAGGCCGGCGCGAGATCGCGTTCACCGCGATGGGCGGGGCCTACAACCGAGTTCCCGAGGACGCCACCGCGTTCGCCCACCGCGGCGAACACTTCCTGCTCGAACACATCGCCGACGCGGACGACCCGTGGGTCGACAGTTCCTGGTCGTGCGCCCATGCCGACGGGTCAGGACGGGTCTACCCGAACTTCCCCGACCTCGCGCTCGACGACTGGTCGACCGCGTACCACGCAGGCAACCACCCCCGGCTGGCAGCGGTCAAGCACTCCTACGACCCGCACCGGTTTTTCGACTTTCCCCAAGCAGTTTGACCAACAACCACAGGAGCACGACATGACCAAGGTCATCAGCGCGTTGTCGGTATCGGTGGACGGTTACATCACCGGCCGCAACCCCGGGCCGGGTCAAGGACTCGGTGACGCCGGGTTCCTGTTCGACTGGTACTTCGACGGCGACACTCCCAGCACAGTCTTCGACGGCTTCAAGCTGTCAGCCCAGAGCGCCAAGGTCTTCGACGCCTTGGCGTCCCGCGACGGCGCGGTTGTCTGCGGCCGCAACACATACGAGGACTCGGACCGTTTCGGCGACGACGGCAGCCCACACCCCACGGCGCCACTGTTCGTGCTCAGTCACCGCCCGGCGCCGCGGTCGCACGGACGACAAACCTTGATAACCACGGGAATCGAGGACGCCATCGCAGCGGCCAGACAGGCCGCAGGCGACAAGGACGTGTGCCTGATGGGTGGTGGCGTCACGTCCGAGGCGCTGAAGGCGGGTCTCGTCGACGAAATCGTCCTGCACCAGGTTCCAGTACTGCTCGGTGGCGGCCGTCCCTTCTTCCAGGAGCTGCCCGCGCACATCCGGCTGGAGCTCATCAAGGCCGTGCCCGCACCAGGCGTGACCCACCTGCACTACACAGTGATCCGCTGACCCACAATCCTGTTGAAGGAGAAGACACATGCTTGACCCTGACGTCCGCCGCGTACTCGACGGCTCCGCCATCGCGCACCTCGCGACCGTCCTGCCGGACGGCTCACCGCACAGCGTGCCCCTCTGGGTCGGCGCCCACGGCGAGCACATCGTCTTCCTCACCGGCCCGACCTCGCGCAAGGCACGCAATCTGCACCGAGACCCTCGGGTGGCGATCTCGATCGTGCCTGCCGGCAACCCGTTCGAGCCCGTCATCATCCGCGGCCGAGTCGTCGAATGGCTGGAAGGCGACACGGCGTGGGAGATCATCGACCAGCTGTCCGTGAAGTACATCGGCGGGCCCTACACCCGAGACCTCGAGCGCGTCGTGGGCGTGATCGAGGCCGAGCGGCAGATCGTGGGCGTCGCGTAACCTCGACATCGTGACTGTGTTGGCCGATCACGGGGTTGGCCAGGTCGCGGCGTCTGGGCCGATGCGCGGCCAGAAGGCCCTGGACGCTCTGGCGATGGCATCGGTTCGTCGCAGAATCGCCAACCACCTCAAGCGCCAATCCGGCGCGGTAGGGGTTTCCCGGCGAGATCTGCGCGGTCAGCCCGCTTGGTGGCGGGCGACGCGGACGCGGTTGCCGCACGCAGCGCCGCACCACGACTGGTTGGTGCGGCGGCGGTAGAACACCAGCCCGCAGCCGGGGGCGTCGCAGAAGGCGAGGTCGCAACGCTGGGTGGCGTCGCGGACTTCGGCGGCGAGCCCTGCCAGCAGCCGCGTCATCACGGAGTGGATGCCGAGGGGGTGGCGGACGGTCTCCCGCGGGTGCTCGCCGAGCAGGACAAGCTCGGGGGCGGCTAGCACGTGTGCGTTGATCGCCTTGACATCCGCGGGCAGCCACTCACCGCGGCCAAGCCTGGCGTGAAGGAGCCGCAGCGCCGGGTCGCGCAGCGCGCGGAGGGCACGAAGATCTTCCTCGTCCACGCTCGCAGGGCGTGGTGCGGGCAGCGCCGCCACGTCCAGCCACGAGTCCAGGTCAGCCGGATCCTCCAGTTGTTCGCGCTCCTGCCAGCCGACGCGCTTGACGGTGTTGACCAGGTCAAGGGCCGGGAAACCGTCAAGCCAATCCCACGCCCGTGCCGCCATGACCCATATCTTAGAACGAGACCGGCTAATGGTTTGACCGTCTGAAACCATAAATATATGGTCGGTCGGATGAGCCGACTCCCCGCAGCAGTCGCGGCACTGTGCGCGGTCCAGTTGATCGACGTCATGGGTGTGACGGTGATCGTCTCGGCGTTGCCAGACATGCTGGCCACGCTCGGCGGCAGCCCGGCATTGGCGGGATTGGTCGTGCCGGTCTACGCGGTCGGGTTCGCGAGCCTGCTGCTGGTCTCGGCGCGACTCGGGGACCGCGTTGGTCACCGGCGGCTTCTGCTGGGCGGATTGGTGGTGTTCGCCGTCGGATCACTACCGGCGGCTCTGGCGCCGGGTGTTTCGGCTCTGATCGCGGCACGGGGCGTGCAGGGAATCGCGGCGGCGGTCACGGTGCCCAATGCGCTGGTCCTGCTCACCGGTCTCACCCGCACCGACGCCAGCCGGGAGCGTGCGCTGGGGACGTGGAACGCGTGCGGTGGCCTGGCCGGGGCGCTCGGTCTCGTCCTGGGTGGGATCGTGACGACGACCCTGGGATGGCGCACCATCTTCTGGGCCAATCTCGCGATCGCGTTTCTCCTGGCCCTCGCCCTCGCTCGCCTCTTGCCGGACCGGCCCACCGCGACCCCGGCGGGCGCACCACTGCCGGTGTTCTCGGCGGTCCTGCAGGTGTTGGCGATCGCTGCCCTCGTGGGGGCGGCGAACATTGCCGAGCACTCGCCGCCCGTGAGCCTGCCCGTGCTCGCGTTGGCAGTCGTCACCACGGCTGTGCTGGTGTGGCGGGAACGCCGGACGCGACAGCCGCTGGTGCCTGCGGAACTGTGGCCACAACGGGGCTTCCTCGCCGGTGTGGCCGGTTCGTTCGGTGTCACCGCGACGACGAGCGCCTTCGTCATCATCACGACGTTGTATCTGCAGAACACCCAGGAGTTCACCGCCGCGGCGGCCGGTCTGATGATCCTGCCGTTCAGCACCGCCGTCGTCGTGGCCGCCACTACTACCGGGCGGCTGATCGGCCGCGTGAGCGCGCCCCGGGTGCTGCTAGGCGGCCTGATTCTTGTCACGGCGTCGATCATGGTGGTAGTGGTGTGGCCGACCATGACGACCGTCGTGCTGGCCTGTGTCGCCAGTGGTGCGGGCAACGGCGCTGCCGCTGTGGCCGCCTATGCCCGCGCCACCGCCACGGTCGTGGAATACCAGGGGGCCGCCGCCGGTCTGCTGAACACCGCAGCCCAGATGGGCACCGCGATCGTGGTGGCGCTGGCGGTTGCCGTCGCCTCCCTCGGCAGCGGACCGTTCGACCATCGGGCGGGCTGGCTGACCTCCGCCGGCGCGGGCGTCGTGGTCATCGGCACCGTCGTCACACTCACACTCTGGGTGCCGGGACGGCACGGGCACGCTCGCAACTACCCAGACTGATGTGCCAGTGGTCCTGCACGCCGCGCCCGCAAGACCGCCATGCCATTTCCTTCTCCGCACCGGCCGAAGGACATGCGCCAGTCCGGCGAGATCCCCGGACTGCTGTCAGGATTCTCCCGTGCGGGATTCACCGTGACGGCGGCGTCTTCAGTTGCCCCTCGTGGCCGAGGGCGGCGACCTCACGTACGGCCTCGGCGATGGCGCGATAGTCCTTACGCAGGATCGAACCGTGGTTGCTGGCGACTTTCGCGCTGATTCGGATATTCGGATTGCGGGCAGTCACCGCAGGGAGGCTGGCGCGTATCAGTTCGTGGCCGCCCTGGCTTCCGAAGGACTCCCCAGAAGCGACCACGTAGCGCGCCGGGACGGTGATGCTGTCCAGCACGGGGCCGAGGTCACGCTCGCGGGCGATCTTGCCGACCTCGATGTTGCTGTCTGCCAGCTGGTCGCCGGTCATCCGTGGAGCCATACCGAACGGGCGCAGCAGCTGCATGGGCCACCAGATCCGCTTCCAGATCTTGCGCATCCCCGGTTCCATGGACTCGTCGAACCAGTCGTAGGGCTGCGCGCCCTCCACCAAGACCGCGCCCACGGTACGGGCCGGATTCCGACTGGCCCAGTGCGCCGCGACGAACGCTCCATAGGACCACCCCACCACTACCGCCCGGGCCACACCCCGGGCTGCGAGGACAGCATCGACATCTCGGATGTTCGTCTCGAACGAATAATCCGCCGAACGCTTCGACTTGCCACGACCCCGCATGTCGTAGGTGATATGCCGCCACTGCGTCCCCAACTCGGCAAGGACCCGCCGCCATTGCCGCTGAACGGCGGCGTGGCCGTTGAGGTAGATCACGGCGACACCGTCGCCGTCGGTGTCGGCGACGGCTAAGGCCGTATCGTCCACTGGGACCATGCCGGTCCAGAGGGATCGCTTGATGGTCATGGTCTCTCTTTCTCAGAAGTGAATCGCGAACGGTGGCCGGTGCCGGTGGCCAGGTCCCGGACGGCGCCCACGAACGAAAAGTCCGCCGAGCGCTTCGACTTGGCCAGCGCGGTGTGATCGACCGGCACCATGTCTGTCCAGGTGTGAAACGACGCCCGTCGGTCAGTCGGAGGGCTCCGCCAGCCGCTCCACCCGGTTCCAACCGGCCCAGCCGCGCTGGCGCATCAGGTCAAGCAGCCGCTCCGCACGCGGGTCGGCCTCGACGGCAAGCGCGTCCAGGAGGTCGATCGGTAGGTCGTCGTGCGCGACCTCGTCGGGGTTGATCTCGCCGGAGGTGTGTGCCTGCTCGGCCAAGCCGGCCATGATGTCGGCGGCTTCTGCCAAACGCGGGTCGTCGTCGCCCGCGTCGTCGTTGTCGACGATCTCCGACAGGAGCCGGTAGAGCCGAACGAGTTCCGGGTCATCGAGCTGCGCGAATTTCGCGGCCATGACCGCGGGGATGTCTTCGGGCCCGGCGGCGACAAGCAGGATCCACGCGTCCCGCTCGGCCTCCACTATCCGCTCTGATACGCCGATCTCCCGAAGCAGGTCGAGGTAGGAGATCACCTCCGGCGGGAGCGTCAGCCTGTCCCCGGCGGCGAGCTGCGCGATCTGCCTGCGGCTGGTCTCAATCCGTTCGATCTCGTCGTGCAGGCGACTGTCGATGCGCTGGACCGCTTCGGCAAAGGTCGATGCGTCGGCTTGGAGCATCTGACCGATCTGGGACAGCGGCACGCCAGCGTTGGCGAGGGTTCGGATCTTGATGAGCGACACGACCGCCTTGGCGCCGTAGCGCCGGTAACCCGAGGCATCCCGGTCCGCTTCGGGCAGGAGTCCGATCTGGTGATAGTGCCGCACCGCCCGCACCGTGACGCCCGCGTGCGCCGCCAATTGACTGATGGTCAGCATGCTCTGGTCCTGCTCTCAACTTCGCCTTACCCGGTCGGCGCCGGCTCAGGAGATGGTGCCTCGGGTGCCGACGAGGATGCCGACGCACCAGGCCCGGCACGTGGATTGCGGGCCCCTGGACCTGATCGCTTGTCAAGCGAGCTGCTCATGACAGCCAGCATGCAGGGTTGACGCAGCGTCAGGGTCAAGTCCGCCGTCCTGAAACGCGCCGGGGTGTCCGAGCACACCGGCGGGCTCAGCCCGTTGTCCCGCCGGTACGGTTACGCTGCCGACCACGTCCTCGGCATCGACATCGTGTTGCCCAGCGGCGAACACCGCCGGGTCACCGCGGAGGACGAGGATCTTTTCTGGGCGTTGCGTGGCGCGGGCCGCAGCTTCGGCGTCGTCACCTCGTTGCGGTTCACGCTGTTCCCGGTCGACCGGATCCTGGGTGGCGGCCTCGTCTTCGACCCCGCCCGCTTCGCCGAGGTGCTCCAGCACTATCGCGAGTGGACGGCCCGTGTGCCCGACGAACTGACCTCGGCACTGAGCCTGACCAACTTTCCCGACTCCCCCGGCCTCCCCCAGCACCTTCGTGGGCGCAAGGTGCTGCGGGTGGCCGTCGTCGGCACCGGAGACTGTGCACCGCTGCTCGCACCGCTGCGCCGGATCGGCGTCGTCGAGGACACCGTCCGCAGCGTGCGGTACGCCGACGTCACCGAGGTGTTCGGTGAACC
This sequence comes from Kibdelosporangium phytohabitans, assembly GCF_001302585.1. Lineage (GTDB taxonomy): Bacteria > Actinomycetota > Actinomycetes > Mycobacteriales > Pseudonocardiaceae > Kibdelosporangium > Kibdelosporangium phytohabitans. The sequence goes on from NZ_CP012752.1 coordinate 6,457,186, forward strand.
GACCACACCGCACGGCTACCAGGGCGATGCAGTCGTCACCTCGGATATCGATCCGGCGGCCGACGTCACCGGCCTGTTCGACCCGGACACCGAACACGCCATGTTCCTCGTCGTGCACCACCTCGGCGGCGCCATGGCCACCCCGCCGACACCCGCGAACGCCGTCGGCCACCGGGACGGACGGTTCCTCGTGCGCGCCACCACACCGGTGGTCCACCCGGCCGCACCTCAGATCAGCACGCTGCACCGCACGATGCTCGAGACGCTCGGGCGAGGATCGACGCGCCGGATGCTCAACTCCCTGTTCGGCGACACCCCGCAGCAGGCCGTGGCGTGCTACGAGCTCACACACCACCGTCGGCTCACCGACCTCAAACACCGGATCGACCCGGCGAACCTCATCCGCCCCGCTCGCGGCATCTAATGCTCCGCCCTCTCCCGTCGCTGACGGCCGGCGAACGACAGGGTCGCCGCGCTGATGTACAGGCCACCCGGAACCGGACAAGCCTCCGCCGTGGAGGCGGCGTTCCCGGACCTGTTGACCGTGCACGGCGACGGGGCCACCGCGGTCGCTTCAGGGTGATGCGCCAGTCGTGCGCGCTGCATGATCCCTGATCACGGCAGAGGTGACCATGGATCGGGAGGGCTGGAGGTGGTCGCCGCGGCGCGGTGGGCGGTCAGGCTCATGAGGACGGTCGCAGCACCCGCGGCAGCGATCACGGTGGGTGCGGTGAGCATGGTGGACAGTGCGCCGCAGATCGCTGGACCCAGACCTTGGCATGTCATGAGACCGGTGCTCAGCAGACCGAACGCCTGGCCCCGGTGGTGTGTGGGCACGGCGTCGCGGAATCGGCGTTGGACCGAGAGCCCGTAGGCGAAGCCGGTGCCTGAGCAGACAAGCGCGATAGCGGTGACGGCAAGCGGGAGCGGTAGGACCAGCACCGTGAGCGGTGCCCCAAGCAACATTATGAACGCGACCAGCAGTCGTTCACGGGTCTGCGGGGCGATCAGCCGCGCGGCCACGACGTCGCCGATGAGCATGCCGACCGGCAGGCACGCGAGCAGCAGTCCGGCGGCGAACGGTGGGTACCCGCGGATCGCCGAGTAGGGCACCAGCAGGCTTTCGGCACCCGTGACCAGTGCGGGTGGTATCCACTGCGTCAGCAACAGCACGCGAATCGCCGGATCGGAGAACAGTGCCCGGTGGCCGGCGATGCTGTGCCGCACCAGACGTCCAGCAGCTGCCGCGGGTGCCGCAAGATCCGGCAGCCCGAACCGCGCCCAGGCGGTCGCAACGAAGTACGCGCCGGCCGAAACCAGCAGTGCACCCTGCGTGCCGAGTACGCCGATCGTAATGCCACCAACGGCGAGGCCGGCGAGCTGCGCGGCCGAGGAAGCCATGCTGATGAGCGAACGGCCAAGCACGTAGTCCTCGCCGGTACAGATCTCCGCGACCAGCCGCCCTGACCCGCCAAGGCACACCGGCGCCACGAGGGCACCGACGGCGACCAGCACCAGGTTGCCCCAGACGGGCAGGTGGCCGATCGCCAACGCCACACCGGTACCGCACTCGATGAGGTAGCCGGTCGTGATCAACGGCCGTGGCCGCACCCGGTCCGCCAAGGACCCCAGCAGGGCGGTGCCGGCTACTTGAGGCAGAAAGCCGCTGCCGAACGCGAGTGCCGAAAGTGCGGCGGACCCGGTGGCGGCGAAGACCAGCAACGACAAGGCGAGGATGCGCAACGCCTGAGCGATGATGGACAGCGTTGTGGTGCCGAACAGCACCCGGAAGCGGGGCTCGGCCAAGACGTGCAGATAGCCGCGAGACGTCATGCGCCGAGCCTCGCCGCACGCTGGTCAATGGAACCATTGTTTCGCCCAGGGACGTAACCTCAACCGGGTGTGGAGGATCGAGACACAGCCGGAAGACCTCGCGCGGACCAGGTTCGCGGTATCGCCGCTGTTCGAGTTGATCGGCCTGCTGAGGGTGCTCAACGGCATGGGGTCGCGGTTGCCGGCGGCGTGGGCAGCGAGGTTGCGGCCGGAGTTCAGGCGTCTGCGTGCAGAGCACAGTCTTGACCTCGTACTCGCTCTGCAGAGCCGCCGCGAAGGGGCGTCGTTCCTCTCGCCACCGCCGACAGGCCTGGCGCAGACCATCGAGCAGGACTTGGACGCGGTCCGCGCGACTCCTCTACCGGTGGCGCGCCCGGTGATCGAGAAGCTGCTGGCGGGCGCCCGGTCGGTGCCGGTGCCCGTGCTCGACGTGTTGCGCGGACCGTCGCCGGTGCTGAGGGTCGCGGACGCGCTGCACGCCGCGTGGCGTGGCCTGCTCGCCGCCGACTGGCCGCAACTGCGGGCGATCTGCGAGCGCGATGTCTTGCACCGCGCCGGTGACCTCAGCCGATCCGGGTGGGATGGTGCACTGGAAGGTCTGCACCCGACGGTCCGGTGGCGTAACGGCGCGATCGAGGTGCGCCGCCGAGGCTCGACCCAGTCGGCCAGCACAACAACGCTCGACGGCACAGGTCTGCTGCTCGTACCGTCGGTGTTCGTGTGGCCCGGAGTGGCCATGCACGATGAGGATCCATGGCCACGAGCGCTGATCTACCCGGCACGTGGCATCTCGGCGCTCTGGTCGCCGGACTCCCACGCCGCCCCAGGCGCGCTGGAAGCATTGCTTGGGGCGTCTCGCGCCCGAATCCTGCTAGCCCTCGTGGAACCGGCGAGCACCACACAACTGGCACACAGTATGGGTCTCGCGGTCGGCGCGGTCGGCGACCACCTCGCAACGCTTCGCAATGCCGGACTGGCAGACCGTGCTCGCGTTGGCCGATCGGTGCACTACCGGCGAACGCCGCTCGGCGACGCCCTTGCCGCGCGCTGACCCGTAGACATCGATCCCGTGCCGCACAGATGTCGTCGGGGGCCCCTGGCAGTGGCCCCCGACGATCTCGCAGCTGTGCTCGCTCGTAGCGGCCAGATGTTAGACGAAGGTGGAAGCGTCGCTGCTCCACAAGTCTGGGCTGGACTCAGGAGAACCTGGTATCAACAGGTGGATCACGTCCAGGACAGGCTGGTGTCGCGGGTCATGTCACTCTCCACTCAGGACGGCACGCAGCCGAGGCGCGAACCCGTCCGGGTCATCGGCGAAACCCGTGTGGTCGCCGGGGAAGATCGTCGGCTCGATGCCGAGTTCCGCGGCCAGCGCGCGGGAGGTCAAGTCGCAGCTCTGGCCCGTCGATTCGGCGCCGATGCCGACGATCAGCCGGGCGCCCGACGCACGCAGCGCCGCGATGTCCGGGCGGAAACGGTCGGTGCCCCGCAGCTCGTGCGCGAACCAGTACCGCTCGTCCGCCACCGACTGCGCGTCGCGCTCACGGCCGAACATGTACTCGAGCGCGCCCTCCGGCAGCTCGATCCCGGCGTAGGTGAAGAACTTCTGCCACGCGCCCAGCACGTCACCCGAGAGGTAGGTGGCGATCACGTCCTCCGTGTTGGCGTGGCGGCGGTCGCGGTCCTCGAGCATCTCTTCGACCGGCGGTTCGTGCGCGATGAGCGTGTGGACCTGCTCCGGGTGCGCCTGGACGAGTGCCAACGCGGTCACCGCGCCGCCGCTGGAGCCGAACACCGCCGCCGGGCCCGCGTCGAGGTGGGTCAGCAACCGAGACAGGTCGTCGGCACGCAGTTCGGGGGTGGAGTCCTGGTCCGGGTCGGTCAGGCGGCTGCGCCTGATGCCACGCGGGTCGGTGGTCACCACCCGGAAATCGCGGGACATCAGGTCGGCGATCGGGGCGAACGCCGTCGCGTCCATGGGGGCGCCTACGAGCACCAGCGTGGGGCCGGCGCCGCGCACCTCGTAGTGCAGGCGCGCGTCGGGCACCTCGAGGACTCCGGCGGTAACGGTCGTGGTCATGATTTCTCCCTGTTATACGTGGGACTTCTGGGTGAGGGCGGTCAGCACCGCAGGCGCCGCCGTGGCGACGACGAGCGCGAGTGCCGCGGGGATGAGCAACGCGACCGGCAGGCTTGCCCGTGTCGCGACGTAACCGATCAGGGCAGGCCCGATGAGGCCGCCGCCGTAGCTGACCGTGGTGACCGTCGACAGCTGGCGTGCCGCCCTGGTCGCGGCGCCGACCGCGCTGATCACGATCGGCCACACCAGGGCCATGCCGGCGCCGGTCAGCGTCCAGCCGGTGATCGCGAACCCGACCGTCGGGCCGAGCAGCACCAGCACCCAGCCGGCGGTGGCGACGGCGCCGGCCAACCGGATGGTGACCGCAGCGCCGAACCGGGCCCGCAGCGCGTCACCGGCGAAGCGGACCGCAGTCATCGCGCCGAAGAACGCGGTGAACACCAGCGAGCCGGTGGCCGGGTCTGCGCCGAGCACGCGGGTGGCGTGCACGCCGGCCCAGTCGGTGGCCGCGCCCTCGGCGACGAACGCTGCCGCGCCGAGCACGCCGAGCAGCAACACCAGCCCCGGCCGTGGAGGTGGCCCGGCGGGGTCCGTGTCGCGGGGCGCCACCGACAGCGGCTCGAGACGCCAGCCGGCCGCGAGGCCCAACACCGCGAGGGCGACCGCGCCGCAGGTCATCAGCGCTTGGACGTCCACACCCGCACGCAGCGCCACGGTCACACCGGCGCCGCCGCCGACCGCGCCCAGCGTCCACGTGCCGTGCATGGTGGCCATCACGGGCCGGGCCGCCGCCTGCTCGACGGCCACCGTCCGCACGCTCAACGCGACGTTCAGCGTGCCGAGCAGCAGGCCGAGCACGCCAGCGGCGACCGCGAGCCACCCGGCCGACGGCGCCAGCCCCGGCCCGGCCACGGCCAGCGCCGTCGTCGGCACGCACGCCCGCAGCAGCGGTCGGGCGGTCCACCGCTCGGCGAGCCGCCCGGCGACCGGCATGGCCACGAGCGAGCCGGCCGCCAGCACCAGCAGCACCGCGCCGAGCCGACCGGCGCCCAGGTCCAGCCGGGCGTCGGTGGCGGGCAGCGTGGCGCCCCACAACGCGCTGAGCAGGCCGGTCAGGCCGTAGCACGCGGCGATCGGTCCGAGTGGGTTCATGCTGCTGAGCATGGCCGCTGGGGCCGGTCAAGATCCAACACCCGTTATCGGCCGATTCACACACGTGGTGTGTCAATCGGGTAGAACGGAGCCGTGGCTGACGATCTCGACATCCGGCTGCTGCGGTACTACGTGGCAGTCGCCGACGAACTGCACTTCACCCGCGCGGCGCAGCGGCTGTTCGTGGCGCAGCAGGTGCTGAGCCGGGAGATCCAGCGGCTCGAACAACGGGTCGGCGTGCGGCTGCTGGACCGCACCACGCGCCGGGTGGTGCTCACCCCAGCGGGCCACACGCTGCTGGCCAGGGCGCGGGAGCTGCTCGCGCTGCACGACACCACGCTGCGGGAGGTACGCGGCGAGCGCCGGTCACTGACGGTCGACATCGTCGGGCCGGGCCTCACCCCGGCGCTGGTGCTGGCACTCGCCCGCGAGCGGGCCTCGGACGTGGAGTTCTTCGCGCGCTTCCACACCGGTGCCGACGCGGCGGTGCCGCACGTGCTGGCCGGCAGGCTGGACGTCACGTTCGGCCGCCATCCCGGCGCGCCGGACGGGTTGCGGCAGCGGGTGATCCGGCACGAGCCGATCTCGGTGCTGCTGCCGCAAGGGCATCCGTTGGTCGCGCTGGACGCGGTGCCGTTCGAGTCGCTGCGGGGCACGGCGCCGTGCATGCGCGCGGGTGATCACGTGACGCAGGGCTGGGAGCACGCCGTGTTGCAGCTGCTCGCGCCGTTCGGGGTGGATCTGGCCGGCGCGCACCCGCACGTGCAGGGCGCCGATGAGCTCGCGGAGCACCTGCGTCAGCGGGATGCCCCGATCCTGACGATGACCACGCAGCCGGCGGTGCCGGGTGGCGTGCTGCGACCACTGGTGGATCCGGTGGCGCTGTACCCGTGGACGCTGATCTGGCGCGCCGACCTCGACCATCCGGGGTTGACCGCGTTACAGGACGCGGCGGCCGAACTGGCGACGACGCAGGGCTGGCTGACCACCCCGGACAACGCGTGGCTGCCACGCCCGGAGGCCGCTACGGGCTAGGAAACGCGAGCGGCACGCCACCCGCGGCATCGCCCAGATGCGCAACCTGGCCATGACGGCCTGATCGGCCGCCCTGACCACACGCTCCGACGCTGTTACCCATCCTCGCCAACACTTTGATCATGACGGGACAATCTTTACGACCTCGTGCACAGACGGCATCCGGGCGTGTTGTTCCAGGTACGGCGGGGTTGGATGGTCGTTGCGGCGTGTTGGTGATCAGACAGCAGACCGGCGACGGCTCGGATGGTGTCGTCGAGTGTGTCGCGGCGGCCGAGATGTCGGATCAGGGCGCGCCAGTTCTTCATGTGGGCGATGGCGTGCTCGACACGCACTCTCCACTGTGCATGCGCTTTCCGTTGCGCTTCACGGAGTTCCGCGATGCCCGGCATCTGTTCGAGCCGCTTCTTCTGATGTTTCGGTATGGGCTGGTGACTTGTCCCAGGGTGTGGGCGCCGAATCGTTGATACTGGCCCCGCTGAACAGCACACGTCCTCGTGCATCGCTGACGACCAAGGCTTTCATGGCGTTCCGCCGGGACTTGTCCGAGATGAACTGATACCGCCTCGCCCGCTTCCCGGTCGGACGGCGGACCCGGATCCCCTGCACGACCCACACCAAGATCATCCCAGTTCAAGATCAGCAACCATGCACGAGGTCGTTAGCTGACCCGGGCTGGCGACATTCGTTGTGGTGTCACGGGTTTCTCTCAGGGCGGCGTAGATCGGCGGCGAGGCCGCGGGCGAGGCGGAGTTGGGCGTGCAAGCAGTCAGCAGGAGCCAGGTCCAGCGGTCAGCCTGTGCGGGTGTGCGGAGTTCCGGGCGGTCCAGCCGAGGGTGTGTTTGAGCATGCGGAAGGTGTGTTCGATGTCGAGCCTTCGCAGGAACGCCTGCCAGGCCAGCGGGGTCCAGGCCAGTGCGGGAGTACCAGAGCCAGACCGGTTCCGGATCGCCCCGGACGGTAACCGCGCGACGTCGAGCCGGATCACGGTGACCTCGAGAATGAGCAGACTCCCCGCGTGCGACGCCCAGCGAGCCGCGGAAGCACAGCGGCCGACACTCTCTACCCACACGGCTTACCGCGACGCTGGTGCTGATGGTGCTGTTTCCTCGTCTCACCAAGGTCATTGCCGCCCCGCTGGTATCCATCGCGGTGTCTGTCAAAGAGGGGCAAGCCCACACCACCCTCACAAGCGTCCACTCCGCTCGAAGACAGGTGACAACCGCGGCCACCACGCGCGGGAACCTCCAGCAATCCTCTACAGTCTGGGACCGTCGGGCCGGAGGTCTATAAAGCGATTGAGAAGCAACGGCTGGTCCTGTCCACGTAGGTCGATCCGCGCCGTGACGATCGAGGTCCCGTTCGCGAGCTCCTTCAGCTTGAACCGGGTGGCGCGGTCGGCAACGGTCCGGACACGCAGATGCTCGGGCCAAGCCTTCTCAAGTTCGTATCTGACGGACACGACCCGCCGCAGTACGTCGTCCGGTGCGATGACAATGACCTCGAATTGGTAGTACGTTCGGCCGTCATCAAACTCGCGAGTCTTGTCCGGCCTGATGAAACTGGTATGCAGCAACGCGATGTTCTCCAGGGAGACCGGCCCTGTGACACCTGGACTGGGAATGCGAGCAGCCTGCTCGGGCAGCGACCCCACCGAGAAGCCACCCAACTGAAAAGCCGCTCCCCCATGGACGCGCGTCACGATCACAGTGGCGATGTCCTGGAGTTGGGGCCAGAACACCAAAGCCATGATCAGCAGCGCTAGCGGCCAGGCCAAACCGGTGATCAGGTTGACAAGCATCGTCACCCGGTCGGCAGGCACGATGAGAACGGCAACCGACGCCAGCAGCCCAGCGATCAAGATCGGAATTGCCAAGTAGCGACGCTTCATTCGTGTTCTTCCCGTCCGGCCGCCTTCAGTCATGGAAGCTTAGCTTGAGGGTTGACATGCCGCTGAGCACTGCCTCGGCGTCAGCCGACCGTCGAGAAACCGGGCACCATTATGCCCGCAATGAGATTCACCATCGCAACGGGACCGGATGTCGAACCAGCGTCCTTGAGCCGTTCACGCCCTACCTACACCAGCCGGAACACCGGATGCACCAACGCCGCTGTCCTGCTCACTGAGATCACCGCACGCGGCTACCGTGGCCGTCACGCCCTCGTGCGCCAGTACTTGAACCACTTCCCGCACCACGGCATGCATTCTGAGACCGCAGTACAGCTTCGCGGCGCGCGTTTTCTAGTGGCTCGTCTCGGAACGTTGCTGGTCTTATTCGGCGGTTCCAGGTTCCGCTGGGCGTGCCGCTGGAAGGGGCTTGTACCGGGTTGTACCAGTGCCTTCCGCGTTGCGATGAACGGCGAAGTCCTTGATCGAAATGCCCCTGCTGGTTGGGACGGGCGACCGATCAAGGACGGGCTGGTGATCAACGGGATGGAGTCGGTTCATAGCCGGGTTCCGCAGCCGGTGCCAGTGGCGCGGATGTACTACCGAGTCCGCTAGTCCTGGGCCGCCTGGCAGGTCAGGGCAGCTGACCAGCGCGATGGAGTCAACGGTCATCACGAAGTGCGGCTGGAGTGCCAGTCGATCTGTCAGCGGTCCCGCGGGCTCAGGGCCGGCTCGGGGCGGGTTCGCGGAAAGCGCTCTTTCACCCGGGTGCTTTCCCTGCGCCCGAGCGGAGTCCGGCCCCACGGCTTGTACATCGACAACACAGCCGCCGTGAGCAACATCAGCGGCGACATCCCGCTGGCGGGCAGCAGCCCCCAGAACCCGAGGGCCGAGTTGATCTCCGATGCCGTCCGGCCTTCCAGCACCAACGCGTAGCCATGGTCCAGCACTGGGTGGTACGCGAGAATCGGCAGAACCATGACCACGACGGTGAGCCCGAGTTTGACGACCACCCAGTGGTGACGCATCAAGCACCACGGCGTACCGAGTGCGAGCGCCAGGCCGCTGAACAAGGCCACAAAGGACGTTTTGCCGAGGAACAGGTTGTCGACCAAGTATTGGGCCTCGTACAACGAGCGCAGCAAGGCGACGTCGTCGCCGACGGTGCGCGCGACCGCGGCCAAGGTGGACTGCAACGTGATGATCCCCAGCCACGCCACCGACCCGATGACATGCACAGTCAGCACTGCTTTGCGCAGCCGACGCGACATGAGCCGTGCACTGTCACCGGCCTGCTTGGTGTAAGCGTTGCCTGGTGACAGGAAAGCCGTCGCGGCACCGAGTGTCTGCACGATGGCGCTGACCAGTGCGATGTCCACGACGAGGTCCGGCCGCGCGACGGCGTCGATGATGCTGGGTTGGGTGAAGATGAGCTGCGCCGACAACAGCCAGGTCAGGCCTGCCTGCACCGCGAGCAGCACTCGCCCCCAGTGCCTGCCGCGCCACGTCATCGTGGCGAAGAAAGCCATCGACGACGCCCACACCACAGGCCAGCCGACGGTGGTCGCACGTCCACCTCCGACCAGCTCGACGACCATCCCCACCAGGAACAGTCCAGCGGCCGACAAGGTCGCCACGACGGCGGTCTTCGTCGTCCACGGCGGCCGGACCTCGACCGTCCGCGCAGTCTTTCGCATGTTCCCCCCGAGCCTGACCGACCGCGTACACTGCCGTACGTATCTGCATCTAGTAAGTATCTGCATTTCTACAGGTATTTTGAGTATGGGCGGGGTGACGGCTGGATGTCAACCAGGTCAAGCAAACACGCGGAGCTCGTCGAAGCCGCGGCGCACGAGGCACGCATGACGATCATCGGGACTGTGCTCTTCAGCCAGCAGGCGGCACACCAGTCCGGCCTGACCACCACCGACCTGGGGTGCCTGAGCCTGCTCTACCTGACCGGACCGTCCACTCCGGGCAAGCTGGCCGAGGTGCTCGGCCTGTCCAGCGGGGCCATGACCCACGTCATCGACCGGCTCGAGGAGCGGGGTTACGTCAACCGGGACCGGGATCCTGGTGACCGGCGCCGTGTGACAGTCACCGCGACCGGGATGAGCGGTGACGGGCCACCCTCGATCTTCGCCTCGCTCGGCCAAGCGTGGCGACGACTCCTCGCCGGTTACGGAGAAACGGAGCTGGCAGTGCTGCTTGACCTGTTCAGCAAGGCACACCAGTTCACCCGAGCCGAGGTCGGGGGACTCCCGGACGAGCCCACCAACGCTTGACCGCTGCCGCACCCAGGAAACCAACGGCGCAAACACCGAGCGCGGCCCCCGCAACGTCGCTGAGGTAGTGCTCGGCAAGGGCCACCCGTGCGACCATGTCAGAAGTACGGCGGTGCACTCGATGGACGCTGTAGGACGAATTGAACGCGTGGGTACGTGAGTCCGCCGGTGCGGGTAATACCGGCAGCAAGTTCAGCGTTGCGCCACAATCCATTGCGCCCGTGGTGAGTGGTGCCAGGGCTCGGGTGGCGCCAGGTCGAGGAATTCCTGGCGCAGGGCGCGCATGAAGGTTTTCCCGCGCATGATGCTGAGCGCGCGGAGCGATCCACCGTCGGTGATGGCGGTCCAGAAGGTTGCCGCGTCGGGGTGGTGCATCGGGTAGGTCAGGTATTCCTCACGCTCGACCGTTGCGCCGGCGGCGGTGATGACCTCACCGAGCCGGTTCTGCCAGGCGTCATCGGGTGGCGGGCGCCGCCCGGCGAGCAGCCGGCGCAGCAGCGCGAACGGGCCGTCGGTTTCGCTTTCGCTGGGCCAGAACATCACCGAGAGCCGGCCACCGGGCCGCACGGTGCCGATCCAGTCGGCCAACGCGCTGGCGGGATCGGGAAGCTGTTGCAGACCGAAGACGGAGACGATGCCTGCCGCCACATTTGTCCATTGCGGACGTAGCGTGGTGGCATCACCCACGACGACCCGGACTCGCGGCAGCCCGGTGGCACGCTGCCGCGCCCATCGCACCATTTCGGGGGAAAGGTCGATACCGATGATCTCGCGCCGAGGATGGCTGTTGCGCAATGCGGGTAATTCCGGGAAGGTGCCGCAGCACGGCACCAGAATCGGCCCGGCGGGCAGTGTCGCACCGGCGATGGTCGCCACGGCCGAGGCCACCCACGGGGTGAACCGCGGTACGAAGTACTGCTCGTACCGCGGCGCCGCCTCGTCCCACGCACGCGCGAGCAATGCCCGGCGCTCGTCGGCATCGTCCGGAGTGGAGTCCATCGTGGGGTCCGTCATCGTGAGCTCGGGCTGCGGCCGTTGAACGCGGCAAAGCGATCGTGCAGGAGCGCATCACCGGGCACGACGACCTCGGGGGCGACGTGGAATCCGTCGGCTTCGTCACCGCGAAATCGCCGGTCGCCGATGACCTCACCGCCGGGAAAGCGGTGTGTGCGATCCCGCACATCCCAGGACCGGCAAGGGGTGGGCAGCCTCGCCTGCTCGGGCCGGATGGCGGCGATCACGCGGCCAGCATGGCCGAGGGCATGAGATAGCGAAACGCGGGTGTCAGCTGGGGCCGTCATGGTTGACCTTTCTGTGTTGCGGTCCGTGGCGCCGGGTGGTGGTTCGGGCGAGGATCATCTTGACCTGCTGACCTCCAGGTGCGGTCTTCGCCGCGTCGAACCACGCGGTCGCGGAACAACTCCTCGGCGTCCGAGCCCAACGGCAGCGGCGCGACCGCGTGAACCAACTCGCCGGACCGCCCGAGCCGCTCCCGGCTGGTCGCGAGGATCGTCACCGGGCTCGCGGCCAGGATTCGCTCGACGAACTCGGCGACCGCGTCGGGCAGGTGCTCGCGGTTGTCCAGCACCAGCACCGACGGGCCACGACGCAACCGGGCGAGGACCGCCTCCTGCCCGTCCGCGTGCTCGGCCACCTCCAACACCGCCGCCACCGCGTGCCCGAGCCGACCGTCACGCACCACCCCCGAGGAGGTCTCGCCGCTGCTGAAACCGGACGTGGCCAAGGCACTCACGACCACGAGCCTCGCAACAGCCGTCTACCTGGAGTTCTGACCCGACTGCCGACAACCGCTCATCGGCGGAAGCGGACGTTGTGGTTGATCGGCCCTGGGCTCGGTCAGTTGTATGAGCGGGCATCAACGACGCTGTCGATCGGGGATACCGGTGCTGGACGAGTTGAGTCCTCGGAGGTAGAGAACGTCGCGGTCCCATGAGCGTCATGACGGGAACGGATCTCGTTCGAGTACGCGAGTCGGTCCGGACCGTCGTCACCAGCTGTCGGGAGCGGGCGGTGCTGATGCGGATTTCTCCGACGGTGTCCGCGGAGATCGGTCGGCGACGCACCGACTTGCCAGGGCGCGGCGTGTGGCCGTTTCGGGGCGCCGTTGCGTGGCCCAGTCGCCGAGCAGTGTTTGACTGGCTCGGGGCCGACAAGGGGAGTGGGTCCAACGCCCGAAAGGGTTCGGTCGTACGTCGAGCCGGACTTCGGCTTCGCCCGTTTAACGGGACAACGCGGGCTGCTTCGACCATGGCCGACAGCATCACAGGGGCGTGACCCGAACACCGATAGCATCCGTCAGACAAAGCCTGACTGGAGGTCGGAAAGCATGTCGACAGATCTTGTCGCACGGCTCAGGGAGTTGGAACAACGGCGCATCGAGGCGCTGCTCGCGGCCGACACAGCAGAGTTGGACACGTTGCACGACGATGCCTACCAGTTGTGCAACCCCACCGGCACTGTGTGGGGCAAGGCTGAGTACGTGCAGCGTCTGGCCACAGGCCAGGTGGTCTATGACCGGCTTGCGGCGACGTCGGACATCGATGCCCTTGTGTCGAACACCTTGGCGGTACTGCGCTATCGATGTCTCATTGAAGTACGAGTCGACGGTGCCGAGATCCCTGCCCACGAATGTCAGCACATCGACGTCTACGCGATCGGCGCTGACGGCCGGTGGCGCTGTCGGTTTTCACAAGCCACCGGAATCATGGATGGTGTTGCCCCCGTTTGACGGGCACGATGGTGAGGAGAGACGCGGTTTGACGATCTTGTGGAAAGAGCCCGTTGGCCGTGCCGAAGCCTTGTCCGCCGGAGTTCTGGCGAGGTGCTCTGGATCTGGTCGAGGCCGGGCGGTCGGTGCTGTGTTGACGGCGTCGGCCAACTCCTGCCCGCAGGCGGTGCCGGGTGTCGAGGTTGATGAGTCGGAGGTTGGGGGCGCTACTGCGGTCGGCCGCCGTTTCGGTGTGAACGCGTAGGACGCTGGACATCGAGGTGTCGATGAGGACGAGTTATCACAACCTGCCGAATGTCATCGGTTGTTGCGCGTCGCTCGATCCACCTACGCGGTGCTCGCCCACCGGGTGTTTCACACGTTCGGGCAAATCCGGCTAGTTCGAGAACGATGTGCCTTTGGGGCTGGATGACATGGGTCTGGAGGGAGTTGTCGGATCTGAGTGGGCGGCATGCTGGTTACGGATCTGTGGTTGTCGGTGTGGGCGAAGTCGGTATCTGATGAACAGGGCGTCGTCGTGGAGTGGTTGCCACGAACCCCTCCGCAGGAACAAGCCTGTCAATTCGCACCCCTTTCGGGCGGTCAGACGGCCACCAGGTCCGGCAACCTAAGTCTCCACCGATGCCAGTTCAGTTCCCCTCACCCCGCTGCCCCCTGGGATTCTTGCTGACTACCAAGGAAACGAAGCTCACCCGGACCTAGTGGTTCTCCCGCATGAAGGTGTACGAGCCGATCGAGATGGAGACCACAGCCAGCGCCACCGCGGCGACGAGGCCGATGGCCAGGACGTCGGACGTGAACTGCCCCAGGAACGCGCCACGGATGCCGTCGACGACGTAGCGCAGCGGGTTGAGACGGGAGATCACGTCCAGCCAGCCCGGGGCCAGCGACATCGGCAGCAGTACGCCGGACAGCAGGAGCAACGGCACTGTCACGAAGTTGAGCAGCGGCGCGAAAGCGTCCTCGTGTTTGGTCGACAGGCCTGCGGTGTAGGACAACGAGGCCAGCGCCACCACGAGCAACGCCAGCAGAAGCAGGCCCAGCAGGATGCCGCCGACGGGCGCGCGCAGTCCGAATGCGACTGTGGCCACGATCAGCAGCACGATCGACTGCGAGACCAGGACCACCACGTCCCTCAGGACACGGCCCATCAGCAGGGCGAGCCTGCTCACGGGTGTGACGCGCATGCGTTCCAGCACACCGGACCGCACGTCGGAGATCACGTTGAAGCCGACGAACGCCGAGCCGAACAGTCCCAGTTGGACGAGCAGGCCCGGCACGAACATCTGCCAGCCGCCGTTCTCCCCTGGCAGGGCGCTCTGCACGAGCGGGCCGAAGAAGACCAGGTACATCACCGGCTGGGCGAGGCCGATCACGATCCAGAACCGCGACATCAGCACCAGGCCGAACTGCCTGCGGAACACCAGCAGGACATCCCGGATCAGCTTCATGCCGTCCCCTTCACCGGTTGCGTGAGCGTCAGGAACACGTCGTCCAGGGTCGGCCTGGCCAGCTGCACGGAGACCACCCGCATCCCTGCGGAGTTCAGCACCGCCATGAGTTCCGGCAGCTGCCGGGCGCCGTCGAACACCGTCAGCCGCAGGCCGGTTTCATCCACTGCCGACTCCTGAACCGCGGGGTGATCCGCCAGCAGGACACGGGCGAACTCGGCGTCCCCGGCGACGCCGAAGGTGACCGCATCCCCCGCGTACCGGCCTTTCAGGCCGTCCGGGGTGTCCGTCGCGACGATCCGGCCGCCGTCCATCACCAGGATCCGGTCGCACAGCGCGTCGGCCTCGTCCAGGTAGTGCGTGGTCAGGAAGATCGTCGTGGCGGCCTCGGCACGCAGCCTGCGGATGTGCTCCCAGAGTGTGCTGCGGCTTTGCGGGTCGAGGCCGACGCTCGGTTCGTCGAGGAACACCAGCCGGGGCGCGTGGATGAGCCCGAGCGCGATGTCCATCCGCCGTCGTTGCCCGCCGGACAGGGTCTTCACCTGACGTTCCGTCAGCTCCGCCAGGTCGAGCATCGAGCAGACCTCACCCGTGCGGCGGACGGCTTCGGCACGGGATGCTCCGTAGAACTCGGCCTGGTACACGAGTTCCTTGCCGACCCGCGTGTTCGGGTCGGTGCCGCCGGACTGTGCCACGTACCCGATCCGGCGGCGGACCTCGACCGGGTCGGTCAACAGGTCCGCGCCCGCGACCGTGGCCGTGCCGGAAGTGGGGCGCAGCAACGTGGTCAGCATGCGCAGGGTGGTGGTCTTGCCCGCGCCGTTGGGCCCGAGGAAGCCGACGATCTCGCCGGGCTCGACGTCGATGTCGACGCCGCGCACCGCGGTCACCTCGCGGTCGCGGGTGCGGAAGGTGCGGGCCAGCCCTCGCGCGAAGATGATCGACATAGTTGCTCCTACCAGCCGATGGCCACGGCAGCGACCAGGTCCTGCTTGTGAGTGATCGACACCGCCACCTGGGACACGCCCGCCACACCGGCGGCTGCCAGGGCGGTACCGGACAATGCGACCGACGGTGCACCGGAATCGCTGCGGGACAACGAGATGTCCCGTGGTTCGACGCCTTGGAACAACCCGGTGCCCAGCACCTTCAGCACGGCTTCCTTCGCGGCGAACCGACCGGCGAGGAACTCCCGGCGCCTGTCGTCGGCCAACGTGCCCGCCGTGTCGGCCTCGGACGGCGAGTACATGAACCTCATGAACCACGGGCGGGCGGTGAGCCGGTCGAGTTCACCCGCGGCCAGCAGGTCGATGCCGAGTTTCATGCCGCGAAGTAGTCGTTGCGCAGCAGGCCCTGGAAAACCGAGAGCCGGTGCAAGTTGCTGGTGCCTTCCATGAACTCGAAGCCACGCACGTCCCGGTACGCCTTCTCCAGCCACGGGTGCTCGATCAGCGATCCCGGCCCGAGCAGTTCGGCGGCCAGCAGCGTGGCGTCCTCACCGAGTTGCGCGGCACGCATCTTCACCGCGCCGATCCGGTGGGTGTTCACGATCCCCGCGTCGATCTCGGCCGACACGTCGTGCACCATCCGGCGGGTGACGGCCGTCCGGTCCAGGATCGCGTCCAGCCTGTACCGGCCCTCGGGCGGCAGCGACGGCAGTTCGGCCCGCACGTAGTCGCAGACCGCCTGCACCACACCGAGCGTCATCGCGCCCAGCCCGGGGCGGAACCTGTGCAGGGCCTGCAAAGCGCCGTACAGGCCGCGCCTGCTCGGCGGGCGGTGCCTGCCCAGGACCCGATCCGGCGGCACCACGACGTCGTCGAAGTGCAGCCGGCTGATCCGGGCGCCTCTCAGGCCCATCATCGGCAGCAGTGCACCGCTGAAGCCCGGATCGGACGTATCGATCAACACCGCCTCGATCCCCCACGGGCCGGGCGCGCGGCGGGCGAACACCACACCCATCTGCGCGCGGGCGCCGTTGCCGACGTACCGCTTGTCGCCGTTGAGCAGCCAGCTGTCGCCGTCGGCGGTGAGCGACGACTCCAGTTCCAGGGCCGCTGAGCCCTTGAACGGCTCGGTCAGGCCGAAGAACGTCCACGTCGGACGTTCGGCCAGCCTGCCGAAGAACAGGTCACGCTGGTCCTGATCGCCCAGTGCGATGATCAGGTCCCTGGACAGGCCGGGTCCGTAGTTGGCCAGGATGGCACCCGGGTCGCCGTACGAGATGGCCTCGAGGATGACAGCCCAGTCCAGTGCGGAGCCGGACACCTCCACGCCGAGCAGATCCCCGCCGCTCCAGTACTCCTTGGGCGTGAAGGCCTGTTGCAGCAGCTGGAAGGCGGGCAGGTGCAGGAACTCGGTCACGGAATCCGGGTCGGCGTCCAGGGCCATCCCGACCGGCCGCAGCTCCTGCGCGACTTCCCGGCATCTGCGATCCAGCCTGCGAAGCCGGTCATCGAGGCGTGCGCCAGGCAGCTCGGTCATCTCTCTCCTTGGTAGACGTTGCCCGCGATCTCGGCCTGGTGCAGCTCACCGGCAGGCCCGTCGGACAGGAACCCGCTGGCACCCAGGAGCTTCAGCAAGGCGCGTCCGGTCGTGACGAGCGAGCTGTGCGACCGCCACCGGGTGTCCTTGCTGTCCAGGCCAAGCCCGGCCAGGACGGTGTTCTCGGTCAGCTCCAGCGCGATGTCGGCGAGGTTGCCCTGCACCATCTGCTTGGCCAGCAGGGTGGTTCCCGCTGAGGTCCGCGACTCCAGGTGCCGGATCGCGTGGTCGACCGTGCGGCGGAGCAGATCCCGGTGTGCGGCGAGCAGTTCGCCGGTGAACCGGGCCAGGGTCGCCGGGTCGGCAGGCGTGCCGCGTGACACCGCCAGGCCGAACCGCACCGGCGCGTCCGGCAGCACCTGCGGTGACGCCAGGACGATGCCGGTCGAGGACACGACCAGCCCGCCCGGGCTGACCTTCTCGTGCAGGGCGTCCAGCACGGCCGCGTAGCGGGTGCTCGGCGGTGCTGTCAGGGTGATGCTCACTCGTTCGCCTCCCTTGACGGCCGCAGTACCGCGATCTCGCTGCGACCGGTGCGTGGGTCGGTGTCGCAGAGCACGACCGACTGATACCGATCTGCCCATTCCTGGTGGTGCTCGGCCAGTGCCAGCCACACGCTCGTGCAGTACGAGCCAGCCGGGACCTGGTGGACCGTGAACCTGTCGAGCTTGTCGGCGTCGATCCACGGGCCGGCGACAACCAGCGTGTCGTCGCCGGGGTCACCGAGCAGCTCCACGACATCCGTGCCGCTGCGCAGCTCCGACAACTCCAGCGAGCCTGCTGGGCCGAACAGCAGGAACACGCCGGAATCCTGCAGGTCCTGCACGAGCGGGACCTCGTAGCCGAACGTGGTCTGGTCGACCACGAACAGCGCCAAGGTCTCGCAGCGGCCCGACCGGGCGTAGGCCTCGCCGATGCGCAAGGCCGTGAACGGTGCGCGCAAGCCTTGATCGGACACGCCGAAGTTGGTGGATCCGCCGCCGAGCAGGTAGTCCAGGTACGCGGAGATGGTCTTGAACGGGTACCAGTCCGGCATGCCGTAGGTGACGATCACCATGTCCGGCCGGCCCACCGCGGCCGGCATCGCCCGCAGCGCCTGCTCGGCCAGCTCGGAGAAGCCGATGTTCGGCCCCTGGGCCAGCAGCGTCTCGTCGAACGGCACCCCGAACGGGGAGAGCAGGTCCCGCTGCCAGGTGATCAGTTCGTCGTCGTGTTCGTACGGGTTGCGGTAGTCCGCGACGAAAGCCGCGGCTGCCTGGACGGTCAGCGGCATCAGACCGTGACTTCGCGGTTGGCCTCCAGGTAGTCGGCCAGTGTCCCGACCGTCCGGAAGCTGTCCATCACCAGGTTCTCCGGGTCGACCTCGATGCCGACCGCGTCCTCCAGCGCCATCAGCAGGGTCAGGATCGACGTCGAGTCCAGGTGCAGGTCCTCGAACAGCCGGGTGTCCTCGGCCAGGTCGGGGTATTCGCGCTGCATCACCTCGGCGAGCGCGACGGAGATCGCCTTGATCAGGTCGGTCCGGTTCATCGGGGTTGTCCTTTCCTCACAGCGAGATCAGGTGCTGGCGGGCAAGCAGGTCGTCGGCGGTGTCCGGGCTGCGGATCAGGTGTGCCTCGCCGTCGAGCACGAGGACTTCGGCCGGATAGCCGTGGCTGAGGAAGTGCACGGGTGACGCGGTCGGCCCGTACGCACCGGACCGCTGCACACCGAGCAGGTCGCCGGGACGCACTTGCGGCAGGGCAACGGACTTGCCCACGACGTCATTGGGCGTACACAGCGGCCCGGTGATGTTGTACTGCTGGACCGCGGGTTCGTTGTACCGGGTGAGCGAGCGGATCGGGAAGTTGCGCTTGACGAAGCTGCCGATGCCGACCGCGGCCATGTGGTGGTTCGTGCCGCCGTCCGCGACCACGAACCACTCGCCCATGGACTCCTTGACGTACCGGGCCCGGGTGACGTAGGTCCCCGACCAGCCCACGAGGTAGCGGCCCAGTTCGGTGATGATCCGGGTCCCCGGCCGTCGCTCGAGGAAGTCCTGGACGGCCGCGTTCACCCCGGTCACGGTCTCGGCCAGGTCCAGGTCCTTCTCGTTCTCGAAGTACGGCACGCCGAGGCCACCGCCGATGTCCACGGTGTCCAGCGGGAAACCGAGCGCCGAGGACAGCTCGCCGGCCATCGCGAGGATGCCGCGGGTGTTCTCGACGATGCTCTCGGCCTTGAGGATCCGGGTCCCCATGTAGGCGTGCACACCGCTGGGCCGTACGTGTTTCAAGGACTTCAGCAGGTCCGCCGACCCTCGCACAGCGGCTTCGTCGATGCCGAACTGACGTGGTTTGCCGCCCATCGAGAGCAGCGCTCCCTTGGCGGTGAACGCCGGGTTGACCCGCAGCAGCACCCGCACGTCCGCCGGCGGCTTCAGCGCGTCCAGTGTGGTCAGTTCGTCGAGCGATTCGCAGACGATGGCGTGGATCCCGTGCTCAAGGCACGCGTCGAGTTCGGCCGCGGACTTGCCGGGGCCGAGGAAGATGATCTCCTGTGGACCGGCTCCGGCTTTGCGGGCGGTGATCAGCTCGGTCAGGGAGGACACTTCGATACCGGCGCCGAGTGAGCGCAACACCGCGCAGATGCTCACGTTCGGGTTCGCCTTGGCCGAGTAGAAGATGTCCACACCGGGGTGCAGGCCGCCGCGCAGGTTCGTGTAGACGTCACGGAGGACATCGCCGTCGTAGAGGTACATCGGCGTGCCGAAACGCTCGGCCAGGTCGCTGATCCGGTGTCCCTGTACGGTGAATTCCTCTGTCATCTGACCTCCAGGCAATGGGGCAGCCGCTCGAGCGCCGCGGTGACCTCGGTGTCCAGTGCGGTGAGCCCGGCACGGCTGTCGGCGAACAACATCACGTACAGGCGTCCCTCGAACGGCGGTTCGACGGCGGCGTTGGCGTTGACCGTGCCGAAGCAGGTGATCACCAGGTCGTCGAACGGCTGCACCGCCTTGTGCACGTCGACGAACTCGCACGCGGCCGTGAGCCGCAACGTGTAGTGCTTGGCCAGCGCGAACGGCCTCCGGTAGATCTCGGTGACGGCGCACTGGTAGGTGGACATGTTCAGCCGGGCGTTGATCTCCAGAACCGGGTAGAGCGTGCCGTCGGCGCCGAGGATCGCGTCGATTCCCGCGACACCGGTGAAGCCGTCGGCATACAGCCTGGCGCCGATCACCCCGGTCGCGTGCCGGAGCTCCGCGACGTGGCCGGGTTCCAGCTCGGCGGGCATGAGATGTCCCTTGTGGACGCCGCGTTCGGTCAGCGCCTGCTTGACGAAGTCGAACGTGGTCGCGCCGTCGGCCGAGATGGTCAGCTGGTAGTTCAGGTCGAACCGCTTCGGCACCCACTCCTCGACCACGACGTGCAGCCGTTCGTCGCCGGTCCGCTCAGCCCGCCGCCGGACCATGCGCAGCAGGCCGGTTGCCCTCGCCGCGGAGTCGAGGACCACCAGGCCCTTGCCGGACACGCCATACGCGTCCTTGACCACGATGCGGTTCTCGCGGCTCAGCTGGTAGCTCGCCAGAACGTCCGCGAACTCGCCGACAGAGGTGCACGAGTGCCCCGGGACCTCCCGCAATCCTGCCTCGGCGGTGATGGTCCGGCTGTAGATCTTGCTGTTCACGCGTTCGAACACGTCCGCGTCCGGTACGGCCAACGGCAGCCCGGCAGACTGCGCCAGCGCCTGCTCCTGTTCGGAGACGCCCATCGGCAGTACCCGGCCGCCCGCCCTGGCGACCTCCGCCAGCCGGTCCGGCAAGGCGGGGTCGTCCGCCAGCAGCACGGTCGGCAGTCCGAAGCCCAGGCCCTCGGCGTAGGCTCGGTAGTCCGGATCCAACGGCTCGGACAGGACGAGGAAGTCGTCCGGGCCTGCCAGCAGCGCGCCCAGGTCCTCCATCCGGCGCACCACCGGGCTGGCCGCGGGTGCCGGGCCGGGCAGGCCGACGTGGCCGACGGCCCATTTCTCCTCGACCTCGAAGTTGCAGACGAAGACCAGGGGCGTCTCCGGGCTGCCGGTCAGTGCCCGCTTGAGTTCTTGCTGGTATCTGGTCACATCGGCCTCCGGTGGTGTTCGACGACCATGGCCGCGTACGTGGCGCCGAGGCCGACCGCGGTCAGCAGGTACAGGCCGCCGTCGCGCAGACGGCCTTCGTCCCGCAACGAGACGAAATTGAGGAAGGGATCGGTGCAGCAGCAGTGGCTGTAGCGCGGGATCGTGTCCAGGTAGACCCGGTCCCGCTCCATTCCGAGCGTCGCGATGGTGCGCAGCCACAGCAGCCTGCTGACGTTGTGCGGCACCACCATCGTGATGTCGTCCAGGTCCACTCCGGCCTGTTCGACCGCCTCCCGCATCACCGGGACCAACAGGTCGACGTAGCTGTCGTTGAACTCCTTCAACGCCTCCGGCGGCAGCCGCACGCCTTGCCGGAACAGGCCGACCGTGTTGGTGGCGTAGGACCGGATCACGTCGCCCTCGCTGCCATCGCCGAGGCCGACAAGGCAGGCCGCGGACGCCTCCCCGACCACGGTGGTGTTGGCCACCAGCCGGACCATCGGGGTGAACGGCTTCTCGCCCATCACCACCAGCGCCCGGGCCGCCGGGTCCGGGTCGGAACGCAGCAGCTCGCCTGCGATGTCCACAGCCGCGAACCCACTCGCACAGTACTGGTTCGTGATGGCGAAGTGCTCCGCATTGGACAGTCCCAGTCGTTGCCGGATCTCGTCCGCGGCGTCGATGTGCGCGGGTGCCACATCCAGCACCGTGTGGGCGTAGATGACGTAGCGCACTGCGGCCCGGTCCGGGATCGAGTCCAGCACAGTGCGGCCGGGCGCGGCGACCAGATCGAACAGGTCGACGTCCGCGCCCTCGCGGACCTCGTCGAACCCGTGCACCCGGCGGAACATCTTGAGCTGGTGCCGATTCAGGCCGAGCGGCTCGGCGAACGTCTCGATCGGCACCGCCTTCGCCGGCGCGAACGCCTCGATCCGTTCCACTGTGGTCAGCACGGGCATGGACTCTCTGCCTTCCGGCCGGCGGATCTGGCGACGAGAACGAAGCTATCCGGCCGTGCCGCAGACGAACATGCGGGCAAACCCTTGATTTCTCCCTCACCGCAAGGGTTTGACCAGACAGTCGAAAACCGGGCTCTGCGCGCCGAACCGCGTGGTGGCCACCCACTCCCAGCCCCATCGCAGATACGCGGACCTGGCCGGCTCGTTGTCCGGCTGCACGCAGAGCAGTGCCCGCTCCTCGCTGCGCCCGGTGAGGAAGTCGTCGTGCATCCGCCGGGCGATTCCCCGCCCGCGCCACGGTGCCCTGACCATGATCTCCTGGATGAAAACCGTGCGGTCGCCGGTCTCCGCGGTCATCCCGGAAGGCAGGGTGTCCTTGAGCGGCGTCCACCAACGCGTGTAGCTCGGCAACGCCCAGCCGTAGAAACACCCGGCGGGCTCTCCGGCCAGCTCCGCCAGCAGCAACTCGAAACCCGGCTGGCGCAACCCGATCATCAACCGGTCGCGGAACGAGCGGTCGGCGAAGTAGGGATCACCGCCGAACCTCGGTTCCGCGTAGATCTCGGCGTGCATCCGGACGACGGCATCGACCAGCCCGGTCGTCCCGGAGGCGGCACAGCGGCGCATCGACATCGCGCGCACGTTCCCATCACCTCTGCTTTCGGCTCACGTGTGTGCGAATCGTGACGCCTCACAGGTTTTCCGTCACTACCCGGGCGCGAAAGCACGGGTTTTCCCCCATGCTCGACCACTCGCCGACTGCCTATGGTCTAGTCCATGACTTCGGCGAGCATGACGTCCGTGCCGGTCCGGTTCCACGTACCCGGCGCGCGCACCGGCCCAGTCACCCTGGGGCAGCGCAATGTCCTGCGCTGGATCGGCAAGGACCCCTCGCACCGCTCCGACTCGGTGCCCGCGTTCGCCGAAGTCCCGCCAGGAACCGACCTTTACGAGATCGCCGACGTGGTCCGGCTGCTGCTCGTCCGGCACGAGTCGTTGCGCACGACGTTCACCGCCGGGCCCGATCCCGTTCAGCGCGTGATCGGTGACGGCGAAGTCAGCGTCGAGATCAGCGAGGTCCAAGGCGAACCGTACGCGTTCGTCCGCGATCTGGTGTCCCGCATGCTGGCCGAGCCGTTCGGCCTCACGACCGGCCTCCCGGTCAGGATCACCGCCGTGACCAGGGACAACGAGCCGTTCCTGGTCGTGTTCGTGTTCTCGCACATCGCGGTGGACGTCGCCGGCGCGGCGATCGTCGGGCAGCAATGCGCGCAGCTGCTCGACGGCGGGCGGGACAGCTGGGCACCTGGTGTCGTTGGCCACCAGCCTGTCGACCAAGCACGCTGGGAACGCTCCGAGGCAGGCGAGCGCCGCATCCGGTCCGCTTTGCGTTACTGGGAAACACAGTTACGACGTGTTCCGCAGGCGATGTTCGCGGTTCCAGCCCACCCCGACGGCTCCCCGGGGCACTGCGAAGTACGGATGCGGTCCCGCGCGATCGCGCAGGCACTGCGAACGGTCGTGGCACGTAACAGCGTCAGTCATTCGACCGTGATCTTCGCGGCGAGCGCGACTCTGCTCGCGGTGTTCACAGGAAGTGCGTCCAACGGCCTTGTGTCGGTCTGCGGCAACAGGTTCCGCACCGGTTGGCGGGACTACGCGGGCACCATCGCCCAGGACGCCCTGGTCCCGTTCACCCTCGACCCGGCGGCGACGTTCGCCGGCGTGGTCCGGCACATCCAGGCAGCCACGATGAACGCCTACCGGTACGCGCAGTTCGACTCGGCCGACCTGTGGGCGATCATCGACGCGGTGTCCGCCGAACGCGGCACCCAGTTCCACCGCGACTGCGTTTTCAATGACACCGGTGTGCACTCCGACCTGCGCCGGATCGATTCATCCACAGTGGACGCTGCCGAGCTCGCTCAAGCCACCAAGCAGACCCGGCTGGAGTTCGCCGACGACCGGGAGCTGCCCGCGGCGTTCTTCCTGACGCTGGCGGGGATCTCCGACGAGGAGGTCGACATCCGGCTCTACGCCGACACGCGGTTCCTCCCGGCCGCACAGGTCCAGCAGTTCCTGCTCGGCGTGGAACGACTGCTGGTGACCGAGGCGACCACTCCCCTGCGCGTGGCCGAGGTGCCGGACCTGACCGGGATCAGGGCCGTCCCGCGCAGCGCCGACTGGCACCTGATCGACTCGTGCTGGGTCGACCTCGCGGCCGTCCAGCGGGTGCTGCTCGACCCGTTCAACGGGAAGGTCTTCGTCGAAGATGACCGGCTTGTCGCCTACACGAGCGGTGACCTGACGCCGGAAGCACTCCACGCCGCCTGCATGGCGGAACTCGCCGGGCAGTTCAGCGTGATGTGCCCGCATCGGTACGTGATCTGCGCCAGTCCGCCCACGGATGCCGGTGATCACGCGGCATGGCGAAGCCGGCCCGTTGTCCGGCAAGGTTCCGGCCGCTCATTCGGCACCGGAGAATGACATTTGTGATGACCTCGTTGGAGTAGCGGCTGGTTCGGCCGATCGCTGCACGCGCCCGGCTGACCGATTGGCTTAGCATTGTGCCGCCGATTTTTGTCCGGTCTCACCGTTCAGCCCAGGGGTTTGGGGGTCTCATGCGCGTTTCCAGACCACGGGAGGACATCCGGCTGACCGGCCGCGATGCCGAACTTGCCGCGCTCGACGAGGTCATCGAGGCCTTGCTGACCGGACAGCCGCAGGTCGTCGACATCCAGGGCGAACCGGGAATCGGCAAGACCAGGCTGCTCGACGAACTCGTGTCCCGCGCCGAGTCAAGAGGCATCACCGTAATGTCGGCACGCATCCCGAAATACGGGAGCCAACCGTCATTCGTCGCATTTTCCGAGCTGTTCGAACGAATTGGATTGACCGCACCCACCGAACTGCCCAGACATTCTCTGTACGCAACGGTGGTCCATGAGGTGGCGAAAGCAGCGGCGCAGAGCGGGTTCGCCGTCGTGCTCGACGATCTTCACCTCGCCGACCCGATGTCCCTCGAACTGCTCGAGCACCTCGCGGGCAGTCACTTCCGGACGCCGGTGCTGATCGCTTTCGCCTACCAGAGCGCGTCGGTCCCCCCGTTGCTGCCCTCGGTGCTCGCGCGGACCCGGCTGCCGGTCACCCGTCTCGCCCCAGGTCCGTTGCAGGCAGCCGATGTCGCTGCCCTGGTGCCGGACGCGACACCGCTTCGACGGAAGCTGCTGCTCACCGCCAGCGGCGGAAACCCCTTGTACCTCAGGGCACTGGACCGATTAGACGGGCGCACGATCACGTCGCTGGCCGATCCCGAGCTCGTCGGGGCCGAAGCCTTGCCCGACGCACTGCGGGCCCTGCTGGTGACGGATTTGCGCGCCCTCACCGAGACTCAACGACAGGTCGCCTACGCGGCCGCGGTCGCCGGATCTCCCGCGGACCTGGACGTCATCGTCACCATCGCCGGGCTGAGCGAAGTGACGGTCCTCGGCAGCCTCGACGAGCTGGTGACTCTGGGCATTCTCACCCTCGAAGGGGCCCAGTTCTCCTTCCGCCACCCCTTGGTCCGGGCGGCGATGTACCAGTCGGCCGGGATCACGTGGCGGACCAGGGCCCACCGGCAGGCCGAGCTGTACCTCCGGATGTGCGGTGGTCCGTTGTCCCTGCGGGCATTCCACGCCGCCCGTGCCGCCCGCTTCGGCGATGCCGACGCGGCGGAGATCCTGGTGGATGCCGCGATCGTGGCCATGGACACCGCTCCGGCGACCGCGGCCGCGTGGCTGGAACGGGCGTTGGAAGTGGCGCCTGCCGCGGATCGGCGGATCGAACTGCTGCTGGCCAGGGCGCTGGGCCTGAGCGGCGATCTGACCCGCAGCCGCCGGATCCTGCACGACATGCTGGGCGACGCCGGGCCGATCCGCGAGCGAGCCGTCCGGTACTGCGTGACGACCGAACGCCTGCTGGGACGATTCGACGAGGCGAAAGCCCTGCTCGAAGCGGAATTCGACCGCTCGACGGACCTCAACCCGGACGAGGCAGGCGGCCTGGCCGCGGAGCGGGCCGGGATCGCGATCCTCGCCGACGACCACGAGACCTGCGTGCACTACGCCTTCGAGGCGATCTCGTACGGCAGCAAAGTCGACAAACGCGGGCAGGTCGCCACCGGTTTCACGTTGGCAGCCCTCGCATCGCTGCGATCCGGAGCCACTGCCACCGCACGCGAACGGCTGACCACCGCCGTCGGCTTCATCGACAGCCTGCCGGACATGGAACTGCGCGAGTACATCCACGCACTGCCACCCCTGGCCTGGGTCGAACTGGAACTCGACCAGCACGCCGATGCCGCACGACATGTCCGTCGCGGTGTCGACTTGGCCCGGGGCAGCGGGCGAGTCGACGTGCTTCCAGCACTTCTGGTCGTCGAAGCCGCCGTCGCCGACCGTGCCGGCCAACTCGGGCGGGCGAGGCAGCGCGCGGAGGAGGCTCGTGAGCTGGCGAAGTCCATGGGCAGCACGGAGATGCTCGCGACCGCCTGCAGCGTCGAGCTGGCCCCGACGCTGTGGCAGTGCGGACCGGGCCAGGCGAGGAAGCTGGCCGTCAACGCACCGGAATCGCGGTGGTGGGCCGAGAACACCAACCTGGCGCTCGCGGCGATACACAACGCTTCCGGCGCCCACGAAACGTGCGTCGAGCACATCACCGCGCACATCGGCGGCGCCAGCGCGTGGGGGCTGCCCGGCTGGCGTGGTCACCTCGCGATCGCCCAGGCCGAGCTCGGCCGGTTCGACGAGGCGTTCGTCCTCGCGGACACGGCCGTGGACAGCGCCGTGGCCCTGGACCTGCCGTTCCAGATCGGAATGGCGCTGCACGCGCGGTCACGGGTGCTGACCGCGTGCCGGAAGCCCGAGGCGGCACTGGATGACGCCGAGGCGGCGGTCCGGGCGTTCAGCACCGCGCCGCTGCACCGGGCCCGGTCACAGGAACTCGTCGCGTTGAACCTCGCCGCACTGCGGTCGTTGACTCAGGCCCGGTCGCAACTCGGGCACGCCAAAGAGGGGTATCTCGTCAGCCGCGCGCAGTGGTTGTCGACGCAGATCCGGCTGACCGAGACCCGGCTCGGCGCCCGCGCCCCGCGGCCACGGCGGCCGGACGCCATCGGGACGGTCGCAGCGCTGTCCGGCCGGGAGCTCCAGGTGGCGGAACTCGTCGCGACCGGACTGACCAACCAGGAGGTCGCGGCCCGGCTGTACCTGAGCCGCAAGACCGTCGAAGGGCATCTGGCCCGCGTGTTCACCAAGCTGGGGGTGAAGTCCCGGGTCGGGGTGGCCCAACGGCTGGCGGGCCGGTGAGGCCAGGTGACACAGGCCCGCACCACACGTCCCGGTCCGGCAGGTCACCGCTGACCAGGCAGTCACCGGCGGTCCGTTCGACGCACGAGTTCGGGAACTCCCCGAGCACGGCGCGGTGACTGACCGGGACAGGTGTTCGGCGTGCCCACCAAGACCAGCAACGATCCCACCGGCTCGCAGTCGACCGGAGGCAACGGGCACGAGCCAGTGGGCAGTGGGTACCTCCGCCGGGTCACCGAGGCAATGCCCAACACAGACCGCCTATGCCTTCTACGGCGACACCGAAGCCCTCGCCGATCCGACAGTCCTCCCAGCCGCTCATTGACCGCTTCGAGCAGTGAGTCCTCCCGGACGTACAACGTTGGCCAATGGTCAACAAGGGCCGGTGAGTCAAGCGCGAGTCCGTGCAGGACACCGGTAGCTCTCGGTGGTCAAGCTGGGCCCGGCGGCGATCCGCCAGAATGGCCTCCAATGTGCCAGCCGGATACGAACGCCGGCATCGGCCACTGCGGAAACGCCGCGACCAGCACCCTGCTCCCCGAGGTCAGCCTGCGCATTCGATTCGTCTAGTACGTTCGGGTGACCTGCCATTCGAGTGGTGATACGACCCGGGGGCTCACCGATAGGTCCGCTGTGATGAGGCGATGGGGCTCGGTTGTCGGCCTGACTTTGCTTGCGGTTGCTCTGCTTTGGTGGATCCTCGAGGTCGCCTTCCTGAACTCAGATGTCCGGAGTGACGAGTCCACATACGGGCAGTTCGTCCTGGCCGCGGTCGGGCTCGTGGTCAGCCTCGCCGCGCTCTGGAGGACGTTCGTGCCGTCCACGTCGACCAGTCCCGACGAACTCGCCGACCAGTTCGCGGTGGCCATGCGCAGCCAAGGCGAGAAGGCCGCGACGGAACGGGGCCTGCTGCAACCTTCTCCCCTGCCGGTCCGGTGGGCGGGGGTGTCGAAGGGCATCACGGGGAGCGTCGCCGCGGCGACAGCACCTCGCGGTGCCAATGCGTGGTTTCCACCGCTTCCCGGACTCGGCAGCGTGTCCGCGGCGGACCTGCGTTCAGGCAACCGCGAGAAGCTACACAAGATCTACGGGGCGCTTCCATCCGGACGACTGATCATCGTCGGGCCACCGGGCTCTGGCAAGAGTTCAGCTGCGGTGCTCCTGCAACTCGACGCATTGAGGTTTCGCGAGCAGGCCACCGCCCAGGACCGTAGGCAGATCCCGGTCCCGGTCATCGTCACTCTGCACGGCTGGGATCCGGACAGGACTCCCGTCGAGGACTGGTTGGTCGGCAAGCTGACGCTGGTGCCCCTGTTGCGCGGCCGGGCAGGTGTGCGCAAGGCACGAGCACTGCTGGCACAGCACATCACCGTCATCCTCGACGGTCTCGACGAGATCCCCGAAAGGCTACGGCCGGTCGCGCTGCGAGCACTCACCAACCAGGCCACCTTTCGCATGATCCTGCTCAGCCGCACGGACGAGATGCTCGACGCCGCACGACAACACGGCCTGGTCGGCGCGGTCGCCGTGCGGCTGCAGCCCTTGACCGCCGCAGCCACCACCAGCTACCTGCTCGGCCCGCTCGCTGCTCCTGTCCCACCCGCGTGGAAGGCAATCGCCAGGACCGTCGAGAAAGCCGGCTCCAGCCCCGTCAAGGCAGCTCTCACCAGTCCGCTGTGGGTCAGTCTCCTGCACGACGTCTACCCACCGCTGGGAAGCCTGAACGCCAAGGTCGACGAACTGCTCGACACCACCCGATTCACTGACTCCGAAGCAGTCACCCAGCACCTTCTCGACCAGGCGGTCACGGCGGCCTACACACCGTTGCCGGGCCATGGACCGTCCCGCTACGACCCGGCCATCGCACGACGGGCGCTCAGCGTCATCGCGGGAAAACTCAACCGCACCCGCGATTTCACCTGGTGGGGCGTGACCGCATGGTCGCCGTTGTCCGGCGTGGTCGCATCCGTGGCGCCGACGATGCTCGTCACGCTCCCGGCAGTGCTGCTCGCCGCCGCTCTGATCACCGTTCTCGCGGGCGATTTGCTGTGGTTGCTGTTGGCGTTTCCGCGGGCGTCGCCATCGCGGTGAAGTTCTTGATGCCGGCCGCCAAGTACCCCCTCACGCTGAGAGGGTCGATCAAGTCCCGTAACCTGCGAAGAGGAGTTCTGCTGGGCCTCGCACTCGGCCTCGGGTTCGGGCTCCTGGCAGGCTCGCAGGGCGGATTCGCCGGCGGCGTCGCCAAAGGCTACCTCGGAGGTCTCGCCGTGTGCCTCCCGATCGGCCTCGTCGGCGGCCTGGTAGTCGGTCTCCTGGACCACCTTGCCCAGCAAGGCCGCAACGACACCAACCCGCCCGCCCCGATGAACCTCTGGCGTGCGGAACTGGCGACCGCTCCCGTGCTGCTGCTGACGTTCGGGCTCGCGGGGGCCATCGCGTTCGGACTGGTGGGCGGTGTCATCGGCGGCCCCGACCGCGGCATCGAGGAAGCCATCATCGGCGTGTTGATCGGAGTCGCGATAGCCGTCGCCGTGTGGGCGGCACTGTCGAAAACGGTCCGAGCCGCTCTCAGCCAGCTCTACCTCGCCGCCCGGTACCGGACACCAGTGCGCCTGCTCCGGTTCCTCGAAGACGCACGCTCGCGACACATCCTCCGGACAGTCGGCCCCGTCTACCAATTCCGGCACGCCACTCTCCAAGACCACCTCGCCAACAACTCGCGACCAACCCCATCCGCGCCGAATTAGCCCGCGCAGTGTGACGTAGAAGCCAGCGGCCGGGCCATTTGGTTGTCGTCAGCGATAGTTCTGCGGACCGACGACGTTCACAGCCCTTTTCGCGGCAGCGTCCAGCCACGGCTTGGCGCCGGCTTCGCTGGTGAGGTTGATGTACAGGGCATACGCCGAGAACACGTACCTATGGTGATGACCGATGTAGATCGATCGGGTGGCTTTGCGATCATCTCCCTTGCACGCCGCCGCGCCCGTTCCGTCCAACGGGCACCACAAGCCGAACGACAGGCTCGACGCGGCGTCGAACCGTCCGTACACCGCGTCGGCGGCTGCTGTGTTCTCGAAGGCGTACACCTGGACCGAGACGAGGATTTTGCCGGAGGAGTCGACAAAACTGCCGGTAACCATACGCGCGCAACCGGCGCGGCTGAGAATGTCCCTGACGTTCTGCGACATGCCCCGCTGGACGCAGTCGTGCACTCCCCCGGCAGCAACCTTGTACTTCACGTCCTTGCTGTCGATGTACGAGTCGGGCATCAGGGCGTTGGCGGTGAACGGCGTCTTGTCCCTGGCGACGGAGTCGGGCGAGCCGGGGTCCGTCGTGGTTGTCGTCGTCGTTGTCCTTGTCGTCGTGGTGATCCGGTCCCTGGTGTCCGGCTGGCTGAGGGGGTATCTGCCGGTCGGAGTGCTCTGGGCGGTCGGCAGCGTGCTCACGCCGGTCCCGGTCTTGGCCGAGCCCCGGTCGAAGAAGTCGCCGACCTTGTCGCGCACCTCCGGGACGCCCACGAGCACCAAGAGCACGACGACAACGACGACAGTCCATCCCCCGGCTTGTCTCGATGGCGGCTTTCCCCCAGGTGTTCCCACCGGGGCGCTGCCGACGGGAAGCCTGGGTTTCGCGACTGCGGGTGCCGACACCTCGGGTTTCGCCACCTCGGGTGTGGTGCTGAGCTTCGCCGTGGCCTTGAGCTGCCTGCCAGCCAACAGGCCAAGCGCACCACCGAGGGTGGCACGCTTGTCCGGTTCACGAGTCAGCAGCGCGGTGATCGTCTCCTTGAGCGGGGACTTGCACCTCGGCGGTGGAATGGGGTCGAACAGCAGCGCGCTGAGAGTCGCCGCTTCGGAATCCCGCAGGAAGGGGCTCTCACCGCTGACCGCGGCATACAGCGTGACACCGAGCGACCACATGTCGGCCGCCGCGGTGATCTCGCCGTTCGCGAACAGCTCCGGCGCCATGTAGGCCCGTGTCCCGATCACGGCGTTGACCGTCATCCGGGTCTCGCCCAGCGCGTGCGCGATGCCGAAGTCGATCAGCTTGACCGTGCCGTCCGGCAACACCATGATGTTGCCCGGCTTGACATCCCGGTGCACCACGTCCTCCGCGTGCGCTGCCGCGAGTGCGTCGAGCACCTGGCTGGCGATGTCGACGACCCGCGATTCGTCCAGCGGGCCCTCCTGCTCGATGACCTGCGCGAGATCCAGGCCGTCGAGCAGTTCCATGATCAGATAGGCGGCGCCGTCGTCGAGCACCACGTCGAAGATGCCCGCCACGCCGGGATGGGTGATCCGGCCGGTGGAGCGTGCCTCCCGCAACGCCCGCTCGGTGAACTCCTGCCACTGCGGTTTCGACACGCCGACCGGGGCACGCAACTCCTTGACCGCCACCTCCCGGCCGATCAGCACGTCCTCGGCCCGCCACACCACCCCCATCCCACCCCAGTTGATCATCTTGACCAGCCGATAGCGGTCGGCCACCACGCGCGGCTCGTCCACAGCAGAAGTCCTCCCCCACGCAAGCGCTGACCCAGCCGGACCGACCGGGTCCAGCCCACCCATCGTCGCGGCCCGCACAGCCGGAATCCAGGTCTGGTCACCGGCCACCTGTGGCCGGTTCCCGGTGACCAGGCCATTTCCGGGCCATGCGGGCCGGACCTCGCCGCCGCCTGCCACAGTTCGTCATCCGTGCCCGCAAACGCACGCAGACCTTGCCACCTCGATCCCAGTCCGGATTCGGCCCCAGGCCGTCTTTGTGAGCCGCTACCAAGTGGGCCGCGCTATCGCCATGACGGACAAGCGGAGTACGTTGCCGAACTGCTACCCGAGTAGCGGCGGTCGGCTGGCGCGGCCGAACGCCATCGCGACCGAGGTACTGGTTGTCGCGCTCGCACCTTCCTGAGTCCGCCTGGTGGTGCTTACCAACACCCAGGCCTCCTACAGGTCTTCATCTACACGTCTTGACTGTTGCTCCGCCGGACCGCTACCTGACACTGAAGGTGTCACGACAATCGGCGAAGTAACCACCGAGGGGGTCCCCATGCCGTTCGTCCGGATCACGTTGAGTTCAGACCGTCCCGAACCGATGCGCGCGGCCGTTGCCGAAGGCGTGCGCAGCGCGCTGGTCAGCGCCATCGGCGTTCCCCCGGACGACCGGTTCCTGATCGTCGACGCGCAACCGGCCACCGCCTTCCACGTAGACCGCCACTTCCTCGACGGTGATCGGCGCGACCCGGTGGTAGTGGAGATCACGCTCACCCACGGGCGGACCCGTGACATGAAACTCGCGCTCTACCAGACGATCGTGGCCAACCTGTCCGAAGTCGGCGTACGACCGGACGACGTGCTGATCATGCTGCACGAGACCGGGCGGGAGGACTGGTCCTTGGGCGGCGGGAAGACGCAACTGCTCGACGAGGACCTGATCCGCAAGCACGGCTGGTCACCACCGGAGGCGTGATCCCGACTTGCCCTCGGACAACCTGAGCCGTGGTGATCGCGGCCAGCGCCTTGCCGACAGATCGCCGGCATCAAGCACTTTTCTCCGTCGCGACACTCCACTCGGACCAATCGCGGTGAACGCAGCGGACTAACGGCCAGGCACCTCGGCGAGCACGGCTTCCAGTCGGGTGAGGGCGATGTGCTGGGCTTGTTGCGGTGTGACGCTGCCGGTGAGGGTCAGTCCGGCGAGTCCGACGGTCAGCGCGAGGAGTTCGTGCGCCCTGGGCAGGGACGCGGAGGTTGCCGAGTCGGGGCGCGCACCGGCGTTCTGGTGGAGCAGCAGGGCCAACAGGGCGGCCAGTTCCTGGTATCCCTGTTTGACCCGGTCGTTCAGGTGGGGCCGGGTCAGCGCGTGGGTCTCGAATGCCTGCATGACGCGAAAGAGTCGGCGATCATCGTCGGTGCGGGGAATGAGTTCGGTCAGCACCGCGTGGAGCACCGCCGCCGGGTCGCCGGCATTGCCCGCCGCGCCGAGGCGCTCGTGCACGCGACTGGCGCCGAGGTCGTTGATGGCGGTGAACGCCGCGTTCAGCAGGTCGTCCTTGGTGGGGAAGTAGTGCTGGACCCGGCCGACGGAGACCCCGGCTCGCTCGGCGACGCGCCTGATGCTGACTTGCTCGGTCCCCTCAGTGTCAACGATCGTGAACACCGCGTCGAGGATCGCGCCGCGCCGCTCATCGTGCGCGGCGCCGCGGCCCCGTACTCCCACTCGTTGGTGTTCCACAGCGCGACCCCTTCCCGAGACGTTCGCATTGATTTGACCACATGCCGGCCCCCGGCTAGCATCGCCACCTAACAAATACGTTCGTATTCATTAGATAGGAGGCGTGGTGGTCGAGATTCTCGGGCTGGCGCTGCTGATTCAGGGTGGCGGGGGTCTGATCAACAACCTGTCCGGCGGCTCGAAGAGCTGGTTTCTGCTCAACTACGTGGAGATGCCGACCGCGCTGCACGTCGCCGGGCATGCGCTGTTGCTGGTGATCGGACTCGTCATCGTCGTACGGCGAAAGGGCTGGAGCTGGCTGAAAAGCGACTGATGAGAGGAGGAGGAGGAGGAGCCGGTGTCGATTGCCTCAGTCGAGTCGAAACGCCGTGAGATCATCGGCTCCAGGTGATCGGCAGCTGACGTACGCCGTACACCAACGTGTTGTGCTTGAACTCCAGCTCTTCCGGCGATACGGCGAGCCGCAGGCTCGGCACTCTGCTGAACAGCTGGGTCAGCGTCTCCTGCAGCTCGACGCGGGCGAGTTGTTGCCCGAGGCACTGGTGCGCGCCGAACCCGAAGGCGAGGTGCGGGCGCGGGGACTCACGGTGGAAGTCCAGCTCGTCGGCGCCGGGGAACGCCTCCTCGTCGCGGTTGGCCGAGTTCAGGGCCGCGACCAGCCAGTCGCCCGCTTTCACCGTGTGCTCGCCGACCGCGACGTCCTCGGTGGCGTAGCGCAGCACGCCGAACTGCACAACCGAGAGGTACCGCAGCAGTTCCTCGACCGCGCGATCCGGTGTTCGAAGCACGACATCGCGTTGTTCCGGGTGCTCCAGCAGCACCAGCACGCTCAGCGCGATCATGTTCGCCGTCGTCTCGTGCCCGGCCACGAGCAGGCTGAGGCCGAGTATGACGAGTTCTTCCATCGTGAGCGGGTCACCGGTGGCCTCGCCACGCGTGATCATCCGGCTGAAGACGTCGTCCTGCGGGTCGCGTTGCTTGTCGGTGAAAAGTCCCGCCAAGTAGCCGGAAAGCTCGTCCCTGGCCTGGCGTGATTGTTCGGCCGTGCGGTCGGTGCTGACCAGCGCCACGCTCTGGCGCTGGAACCGCTCGCGGTCGGCGTGCGGCACGCCGAGCAACTCGCAGATCACCAAGGACGGGATCGGCA
This sequence comes from Kibdelosporangium phytohabitans, assembly GCF_001302585.1. GTDB lineage: Bacteria > Actinomycetota > Actinomycetes > Mycobacteriales > Pseudonocardiaceae > Kibdelosporangium > Kibdelosporangium phytohabitans. Next base: position 6,491,983 of record NZ_CP012752.1, read on the forward strand.
ACGCGAAGTCCTGCACCAGATCAGCGGTGCCGGGCCTCGCCAGCATCGCGTCCAGGTGACGCCCCACCAGTTCGCGGACGTACTCCCGCATCGCCTTCACACGGCGAACGGTGAACTCCGCGAGCACCATCTTGCGCAGCCGCGAATGCCGCTCGCCGTCGAGCTGGATGACGGAGCCCGGGTGGACCTCCTCATCGGGGCCCGCGTACGGGTTGACATGCAGCGAGGAGGCGCCGCGCGAACTCATGGTCCGGTCGGACAACACCGCGCGGACATCCGCATAGCGCGTGACCAACCAGGCGTCCATGCCGACCGGGCAACGGACCTTCATCAGCTCGGCACCGCGAAACTTGGCGTAGTCCTCGGGCGGGTCGACCGGGCACGAAGCCGGTCGCGTCATCGGGAGACCCGGCATGTCGGATGGTGCCGTCACTACGCTCACGCCTTTCTGGGGCGGGTCCGGATGAGGCACCGGGAAGATCGCACCTCACTACATTCCAGCTTCGTGCGACGAACACCCAAGTGCGACCGTCCCAGGCGGACCCGGCGAGTTCACGCCCGATCACGGTCGCAAGGGATGCGCGCGACCACCCGTCCTGCACTCCCCTCAGACCGGCACAGATACGACAACCTGGTGGTGCCGTGCGCTCTCGCCGCGGCTGCGTGGGGCTCGCCCGGCGGGGCGAGACCCACGTCACTCAGCCGATCTGGTAGGCGCGGGTGATGGCCTGGCTCACCGTGTTGCCCTTGTCGTCGGAGGCATTGGCCCGCAATGAGGCGCACCCGCTCGCCGGATGGCTGACCTTGGCCGTCCACTGCGGACCGTCCGGGGTCAGCTCGACCGGGCGCCAGGCGGTGCCGTCGTCGTGGGAGATCTCCACCGACAGCGCGGTCACGTTCGGCGGCGAGTCCTGGCGGGTCACCGTCACGGGGAAGCTGATCTCCTTGCCTCCCGGCACGATGTCGCGCAGGTCCGCTGGCGGGGCCAACCCGACCGCAGCCGGGAACGGACAGTGCCTGCGGGGATGTCGAGTACCGCACCGATTTCACCGGCATCCAGCTCTCCCCAGCTGACCAGCAACAACACGTCCCGATCCCCCGGCGCGAGATCGGCCAGCGCAGCGGCCAGTTCCCGGACCCTGACCTGAGCGTCGACCCGATCAGCCACCCGATCGGCATGACCATGGGTGACCTGCGTGCCGTGGTCGTGGGCGGTCATCCGCAGGTACCGGTTCTCGGCCTTGGCATGGCGGTGCAGCAGGTTCGTGGCGATACCGAACAACCAGGCGCGGGCGCTGGCCCGTGCCGGGTCGTAGCTGGCCCCGGCGCTGCAACGCGATCAGGAACGTGTCACTGAGCAGATCGTCAGCTGCTGCCGCCCCGGCGCGACTGGTGAGATATCGGTGCACGTCCCGGGCATGTCTGTCGAACAAGCCCTGGAAGATCGACTGAAGGTCGTCCCCGCTCAAGTCCGGTCGATCATCACCGTCCGCCACACTTGCCCCGGCGTACCGCTCAGCCCAAGTCACACCGGATATTCCGCTGAGCCGCCGCAAGTGTTCATGCCAACCACGCGACACGTAGCCCAGGTCGCCTCACCAGTGGTCCGGGCCTGTTCACCTGGCGAGGTAGTGCCTGGTAGAAGTCAGAACTCGCAGATCGCGGCTGTCCTGCTGCCGCCTGTGCACTGAACCTCAGCGGGCGCGGCCGATGTTCCGGTCCGCGTCGGAACCCTGGAGCATGAGCGTGGTTTCCTCGATACGGCTGAAGCGCCCGTCTGGCGCGAACTCGCCGAAAACGTAGACCTCCGTGCGTACGGTCGATCCGTCCGTCTTGGTGATCTCGACGGTGTGACGATCGGCGTAGCGGTCGCCCTCGTACAGCTCGTCATGGACCTCGATAGACCCCCCGGCCACGATCGTGCGCAGGTGGGCGATGTGCTCGACAAACCCCTCGCGGTCAGCCCACTCACCGTCGGTACGTTGGCGGTAGCCGGGCGCGAAGTGGCGGTCGGTTGCCTCGTACAGGTTGAGATCGGGGGTGAACAACAGGTCGGTGAGGGCGGCACGGATACCGGTCGGGTTCATGGGGGTCCTTCCACAGATACGGCCGATGTGCGTGCGCCACGCACGCACTATAGGGAACCTAGCACACGATGCGTGCGCCGCGCACGGTAGTCTGTAGGAATGCAGAACGAGGTAGGAGGCGAGATCGCCGACGCGCTGGGCGTGTTGCTCAGGCGCACTACGCGGGTCCAGCTGTACAAGACGCTGACCGCCGACATGGGTGAAGCGCTGGACGAACTGACCTACCCGGTCTTGAGCGCGGTGGCCAGGATCGGCCCCCGAAGCGCAGCCGACCTGGCCTCAGAGGTGGGTCTCGATCGCTCCGGCGTCACCCGCCGCGCCTCCAGACTGGAACAGGCCGGGCTGCTCTGCCGCGAACCCGACCCCCTCGACCGGCGAGCGACTCTGCTGGTCCTCACCGAGCACGGCGAACGGGCGGTGGACGAGCTACGCCGCCGTCTGGCCGCTCACATCACCGCGAGCCTCACTACCTGGCCCCCAGACGAAGCCCAGGCGTTCGCTCGCGGTCTGCGCCGGTTCATCACCGAAGGCCCCTTTACATAGGGCCGCAACACACCTCCACCCGGCACGTGCGGCTCAATGGGACAGCACCACGCTTCTGCTCATGGCCCGTGCTTTGCCTGTATGTCAGCGAGTCGTCGGTTTCTGACCACTTCCGCGACAACTGTCCCGGCCGACCCCGCCGCGTGTCGCTGTGGATTCCGGAATCCGGCTGAAAGCGGGCGCTACCGTCGCACTGGGGCTTGTCTCGCGGGCCTCAGGTCACGCGCCCGCGAGCCGGTGGTAACCGAGGAAGCGCCACCCGTGCGAATCCACGGTTCACCCGCGCAACAGGACCTTGATGGCAGTGCGTTCGGCCATGGCCCGGTAGGCGTCAGCGGCTTGGCCGAGCGGGAGTTCGAGGTCGAAAACCTTGCCGGGGTTGATCTTGCGGTCCCAGATCAGGTCGAGCAGGTGCGGCAGGTACTGCCGTACCGGGGCCGGGCCGCCATGCAGGTGAACGTGGGAGAAGAACAGTTCCTGGACTTCGCCTGGACCAAGCTAGGAAAATGTCCGACGCGCGTGTTCGTGCTCAAACGCGACGGCAAAGGCGTCGCCACGGACGCCAAACTGCAAGATCACAAAAGGTGAATGGATCTCACGGTATGACTCGGACACGTCGTGGATCCCAGAACCGTCGAAGATCGACGTGGATCACGTCGTCCCAGCGAAGCACACTTACATATCCGGCGCCACCAAGTGGCTTCCCCCCGAAAACGCAGCGAGTTCGCCAACGACATCAACCCCACAGCGCTCGTTGGGGAACGCTTGCTGGGCGATGGAGGCGGCACTCGTCCTTCGGCGATCAGGTCACGCATCCGTTTCAGGGCGGCCAGATCCGTGCGGGGTGTGCAGCGACACGTAGCTCGGGCCGCCTGTCCTCTGTCGGAATCCTCTGTGGGCTGTGGCCGCCGATGTCACGGCGGCCACAGCCCCTCCCTATCCAGGCGCTCGCGGACGGTCCTGCGCGGTCCGCTGCTGGGCGCGTCAGGCGCCGGGGCGGTCGACCTGACCGCGCCAGCCACCGGTTTCCGTGCCGCCGCGGTTTTCGATGAATTCCTTGAACCGCTTCATGTCGCCCTTGACACGGCGGTCGAGGATGCCGAGTTTGTCGGCGACGTTTTCCACGAATCCTTCGGGGTCGATGTCCATCTGGGCGGTCACCCGGGTCTTGCTCGCGTCCAGGCGGTGGAAAGTGACCACCCCGGCGTGGTTGGGGCCGTCGTCGGCGCGCCAGGCGACGCGCTCGTCCGGCAGCTGCTCGGTGATGGTCGCGTCGAACTCGCGGGTCGCTCCCGCGACACTGATTTTCCAGTGCGTGTGGGTGTCGTCGACCTGGCGGATCTCGTCGACGCCTTCCATGAAGCGGGGGAAGGACTCGAACTGGGTCCACTGGTTGTAGGCGGTGGTGACGTCGACGTCGACATCCACGGACTCGGTGATCGTGCTCATCGCTGCTTTCTGCCCTTTCCTTGACGTAACACTGACGGAGACGGATCGAATGGGTCACCGGCCGCGCGGACGCGCAACCACGGGGGACGCTGCGCGTCCGCACGGCCTGTATGACCACCGCACACGGGGTGTGCCTGCTGGGGTCAGGCGATGTGCGGCGGGTCGCGGCCACCACGCCGGTCAAAGCGCCGAGCGCGATCATTCCGACCGCGAGGCCGAGGTGCAGCCAGTTGTCAGCGGTGTTGACCAACCTCGCCGGGTAATGCCGTGTCACGGGCACCGAGCGCGGCGATCAACGCCCGCACCGGGCCAGCCACTCCCCCGGTCGCGGTCATCGGCCCACAGGGCTTGGCCAGCAACATAACCGGCGTGACAAGCGAATCTCCTTCATGTGCGCGCCCGGCCGGATGCCGAGGTGCCTGACTCAGCGATACCCGGTGAATCGATGACAAAACGATTCACCGGCGTTAAGTTCTCAGGCAGCCCCGCTCGAGCCCCGTGGCGGCGCGATCACCGGCAACCGTTACCGTGGTGGCGGGTGAATGTCCCCGTCTGGCCGCTGCAACGGCCTCACATCACGGGAAGGGGCACCCGACGTGGATGTGCTCGAGGTCAGTGTGCGGCGAGACGGACGCTGGTGGCTGCTGTCGGTCACCGGCGAGACGGATCTCGTCACGGTCGAGACCGCACGACGGACGAACTGGTTCTCCACGGACGCGCCGCCGAGGACTCATCGACGTCCGGTGCAATCAGGAGTCTCGCGAGCGCCTGCCCGCCGCACCCCTTCGTGCGGTCATCGGTTCGATTGGGTGTTCAGACCACGCACGAAGTAACGCTGCGCCACCAGGAACAGCAGGATCATCGGCGCGGTCGCGATCGTGCTCGCGGCCAGCACGAGTTCCCACTGCGACTCGCCACCCTCACCGAACCGGTCGAGAATCGTCTTGAGCCCACGCGGCAGTGTGAAGAAATCGGTGTCACGCAGGTAGATCAAGGGTTTGATCAGGTCCGTCCACGCGGCCTTGAGCTCGAACACGAACACCACGACCAACGCCGGCACGGTCAGGGGAAGCGCGATCCGGACGAACGTGCGCACGTGCCCCGCACCGTCGACCTTCGCCGCGTCGAAGATCTCACCCGGCAGACCGAGGAAGAACTGGCGGAGCAGGAAGATGTAGAACGCTGAGCCGAAGAGGTTCTGCGCCCACAACGGGATCTGCGTGGTCGCCAGCCCGACGGCATGCCATTCCAGGTAGACCGGCACCATGGTGACCGCGCTCGGCAACATCATCGTGGCCAGTACCAGCCCGAACATCACGTCGCGACCGCGGAACTGGAACCGCGCGAAGCCGTAGGCCACCACGGCGCTGGACAGCGTCGCCGCAGCCGCGGCGGCCAGGCCCACGAGCGCGCTGTTGACGATCCACGCCAGCAGCGGCACTGCCTGCCAGACCTCGACGTAGTTGGCGAACGCCACGGGATTCGGGATGAGCGCGTTGTCGAAGACGTGCGCGCGGTCCTTCAACGACGCGCTGACCAACCAGATCAGCGGGTACAGGAACGCCACCGCGGTCAGCAGCAGAGCCAGCACACACGCGATCCTGACGATCGACGTGGTCCGTGGTGTGCGGCTGGTGACGTCCCGTTCGGTGACGGTCGCCGCAGCGGGCGCTTCCACCAAGCTCATCGCGGCTCGCTTTCGTAGTGCACCAGCCGACGGCTGACCCGGACCTGGATGACGGTGATCACCGCGATCACCACGAACAACGCCCAGCCCAGCGCCGAGGCGTAGCCCATTCGCAGCGAGCTGAACGCCTGCTGGAACAGGTAGATCACGTAGAACAGCGCCGAGTCACCTTGGCTGTCGGCGGTTTCGCTGTTGCCGAAGAACATCGCGTACGCCTCGGTGAACGTCTGCAAGGAGGCGATGGTGTTCACCACGACGGTGAAATAGATCGTGCCGCTGATGCCAGGCAGCGTGATGTGCCAGAACTGCCGCCACGGCGACGCTCCGTCGAGCCGGGCGGCTTCGTAGAGTTCGCCCGGCACGCGGCTGAGCGCGGCGAGGTAGATGATCGCCGTGCTGCCGACCGTCCACAGGCTCATCACCACCAGCCCGGGTTTGACCCAGACCGGATCTGTGGTCCAGTTCGGGCCGGTGAAACCGAACCAGCCGAGCAGTTCGTTGATCGCACCGGTCTGGCCGTTGAGCAGCAGCAGGAACATCGCGGCGAGCGCGACGGGCGGCGTCATCACGGGCAGGTACAACACGGTCCGGAAGAACCCGCTCGCGCGGCCCGCCCGCCGCAGCAACGAAGCCAGGCCCAGTGCCAACACGATCTGGAGCGGCACGTGCAGGAACGTGAAGAACAACGTGTTGTACAGCGCGGTGGCGACCTTGGGGTCGGAGATCAGCTCCCGATAGTTGTCCATGCCCACATAGGACGCGGGTTTGAGCATGTCGTAGCGGGTCAGCGACAGATACAGGCTGAACACCATCGGGCCGGCTGTGAACAGCACGAAACCCGCCACCCAGGGAGAGAGAAACGCCCATGCCGCCCGAGTGTCACCGCGTCGCCCGGCCACGGTCTACCGCCCGATCACTCGGCGCAACGCGAGGTCGGCTTCGCGCTGCGCGTCGGCCAGTGCCTGCTCCGCTGTCTGCTGGCCGTTGAGCACGCGCACCGCCGCCGAGCGCCACGCCCGGATCAGATCCGGTGCGGCCGGACTGGGCGGTAGCGTGAAAGCTTTTTCCTGCAACGACAACACCACCGGCACGCCCTGTTCGATGATCCGGTTGCCGTTCGGCCGGTACACCGCCGAGAAGATCTCGTCGTCAGCGTCCCGGTTCGCGGTGAACGTGCCGCCATAGGGCCTGCCTTTGGCTGCCAATCCGTCACGGCGTGCCTTGGCCGCGGTGACCCAGGCGTCCTTGGCCGTCATCGTGACCAGGAAGTCGCATGCCTGCTCAGGATGCGCCGCACCTCGGGGTATGGCCCAGGCCTGGCCGCCGAGTTCGGTGAAGGCGTTGCCCGCGCGGTCGGTGAACGGCTTGACTGTGACGTCGACGTCCGGTGAGTTCGTGGCCAGCGTGTTGATGTAGAAGGAATCCATCGGCATCGCGGCAAGCTGGTCCTTCGCGTACTGGTTTCCGGCGCCGAACTCGTCGAAACCGTCCTTGAACGCCTTGAACGACGCCCACGGCGCCTGCGCTTTGACCAGGTCGGTGGTGTACCGCAACATCTCGACGACCTTCGGGTCGTCCAGCATCGCCCGCCGGCCGTCCGGGGAGATCAGGTCGGCACCGTTCGCCTTGGCCCACAGCGGGACGAAGTCCGGCAGTTTCGGGTCGAAGCCGATCCGGCGCAGCCGCCCACCACCGGACTCGGTCAGCGTCGATGTCTGCGCTGCCAGCAACGCCCAGTCCGTCGCCGACATTCCGGCTGGGTCGATGCCCGCGGCCCGGACGGGCGGGTTGTTGATGATCAGCAACTTGACAGTGGCGAAATCCGGCAGGCCATAGGTGTGGCCGTCGACCGTGACCTGTCGCAACGCCGCGGACCGGAAGACCGAAAGATCGACACGGTGCCGCCGCACGCATTCGTCGATCGGTTGCACCGCACCGCGCGCGGCGAACCCACCGAGCTTGACCCGATCGGCGTACACCAGGTCCGGCGGCTCCCCGCTGGCGACGGCCGACAGGAACTGCTGCTCGTCGAACGCGCCCTCGGTGATCCGGAGATCGATGCCGGGGTACTTCTGCCGGAAGAGTCCCACTCGAGCCGTCGCGTGCTCGTCGGGTAACCCGAAACCCATGGTGGTCAGCACGTTCGGCCCGTCGTTGGCCGACGCCCCCAGCCCGGCGCATCCCGCCGCGAGCATCGCCACGGCAATCAGCGTTCCCGCTTTGCTCACCCGCACACCCCTTCCGTGGAGTGCCCGAATACCCGGCTGACACACGGGCAAACCAGGAACGACCAGAGCTTCCTGCGAGTCCGGGATGGCTTCCGCTCTTTCACTGTCCACTACGTGGCACAACTCCTATGGGGCTGATCAGCCGCGGACGACTGCTCGAAGGCGTTTCTGTCGTTGATCGCGTGATAGGCCTCGTACAGGGCGTTGAAGTCGCCCTCCGATGTTCGGTCCATCGCGAACCCCATCGCCGAGCAAGCTCGGGTGACGTGGAAGTCTTCGACGACGGAGAAGAGGACGGGGTAGTCCCCGTCTTCTTCATCACCGGAGCTGGTGAGGGCAATCTTCCGGCGGTGGCACTTCCGCCGGCCGCACCGGATCGAGATTCCCGACGACGACCTGGCCCACTTGCGTTACCGGCTCGATCGGGTCCGGTGGGCCCCTGAGCCGGAAGGCGGCGGCACAAGCTACGGCCTACCGGTCGCCAGGGTGCGTGAACTGGTTCAGCACTGGCGCCACCACTACGACTGGCGTGTCTGGGAAGAGCGGTTCAACGCGCACCCGCAAGTACACGACGACCATCGACGGTACGAACGTGCACTTCCTGCACGTCCATTCGCCGGAATACGTCGACAACGAAGCCGCCTACGGTGTCGTGCAGACCCAACAGCCACGGTCCGAGTCTCTCCGAGCATCATCACAACATCGTGTCCGACGCACGCCGGAGCGCTGGCAGCACATCGCCTGCCACGCGGCGCGACTGTTCGGCGCGATCCGGGCCGGTGAGCATGATGTTGAAGCCGGTGAAGCCGAGGTCGGCGAAGCCGCGCAACCGGTCCGCCACCTGGGTCGCGGTTCCGGCGACCAGTGCGTCCGTGGGTGACGCGTCGGGGTCGACACGCACCACCACGTTGTAGATGCCCTGGATCGCGGCCGGGTCACGGCCGACGGACTCGGCTGCCGCGTCGATCCGCCGGCGCATCGCGGGAATCGACTCCGGCGGGGCGTGGCCGTGGGAGGGGATCCAACCGTCGGCCAGCCGTCCGGTCACCGCGAGCGCACGCGGCCCGAACGTGCCGAGCCAGATGGGGATCGGGCGCGGCGGCTTGGGTTCCAGTTCGAGGTCGTGCACGCTGAGGTTGCGGCCGTGGTGGGTGAAACCCGGTGTGGTCAACGCACCTCTGATGACGTGCACCGCGTCGGCGAGGTCGTTGATCTTGTCCCGGGTGGACGGTACCGGGCCGCCGAGGGCGTGGATCTCCTTGTCCGAGTGGCCCGCGCCGAGGCCGAGGATGAACCGGCCGCCGGTGAGCAGGTCGAGGGACGCGGCCGTTTTGGCGACCATCGCCGGCCGGCGGAACGGCACACCGAGCACCCGTGTGGCGATCCTGATCCGTGTGGTGTGCGCGGCGACCCAGGTCAGCATCGCGAGGGTGTCGTGGGTCGGCTGCGTTCCGTACGGGTGGTCGGACGCGGAGACGAAGTCGAATCCCAGGCTCTCCGCGTCCCTGGCAGCGGTGACCGGGTCGTCGCCGACGACGGTCGACAGGTCGGCACCGACGAGCAGTTCGGACATGTTCTATCCCTTTCGGACTGTGGGTGTGCGGCTCAGCTTGGGCAGCAGTACGTGAGTGAGCGGGCCGATGGCGAGGGCGTGCGCGACGGTTCCGACGCCGACGGTTCCACCGAGCAGGAACCCGACGGCGAGGACGGTGAGTTCGATCAGCGTGCGCACGACGCGGATGGAGTGGCCGCGGGCAGCGAGGCCGGTCATCAGCCCGTCACGCGCTCCCGGCCCCAGCCCGGCACCGATGTAGCAGGCGGTGGCCAGCGCGTTCAGAACTATGCCGCCGACCAGCAACAGCACGCGTACGGCGAGCGAATCGGGCGCGAACGGCACGGCGAGCCCGAGGTCCACCACGAGCCCGACCACGACGGCGTTGCAGACCGTGCCGATTCCCGGGCGCTGGCGCAGGGGAATCCACAGCAGCAGCACGAGCGCGCTGGTGGCGATGGTGACCCCGCCGAGCGGCGCGCCGAGACGGTCGGCGACACCCTGGTGGAACACGTCCCACGCGCCCAGCCCCAGTCCCGCCCTGACCATCAGGACGAGGCTCACGCCGAACCCGATCAGCCCGAGCAGAAGCTGGAGAAGTTTTGCTGACATGTCAGCAAAGTACCTGACGCGTCAGCAAAGTGGTAGGGTCAGTGCGGTGACCGACAGGCAGTGGCTGACCGCCGAGCAGGAACGCGCCTGGCGCCGGTACCGGCGAATGCGCACGCTGCTCGACCTGCAACTCGCACGCGACCTCCTGCAGGACTCCGGCCTGTCCGAAGCGGACTACGACGTCCTCTCGACACTCTCCGAACACCCCGAGGGCCGCTGGCGCGCCCGCGAACTGGCCGCCCACCTGCTGTGGTCCACCAGCCGCCTCGCCCACCACGTCGGCCGCATGGAAAGCCGTGGCCTGGTCAGCCGCCTACCCGCCGAGGGCGACGCGCGAGGCGCGGTCGTCGCGCTCACCGAGTCCGGCTGGTCCACACTGCGCGAAGCCGCGCCGCACCACGTGGCCTCGGTCCGCCGTCACCTGGTCGGCCTGCTCACACCCGAGGAGATCGCGGCACTCGACCGGATCGCCGACAAGGTCGTCACCCACCTCACCGGCCCGATCTGACGCGACCCCTACCCTGTCGATGAGAGCCTAAATCGAGTGCGAGAAACGGGTCTAGCACTCCAGCCGCACTTCGATGGTGTTGTCTTCGTTGGTAGTGGGAGGTGTTGGTGGCGGCGTCGCCAGTGATACCAGGCCCAGGTCAGGCATCGTGCGGGTGTGGTGTGGATCAGATGTGCCAGAAGACGATGGACTTCGCCGAGGGTGAGGGGCATGAGGCCAGGGCCGATGCTTTGGGGATATCGCCGCGGTCACGGCGAGCGGGGCCGTCGGGGTGTCCGTGGTCACGCCCGGCTGTGGCAATCACGAAGCCGGGATCTCGCCCAGCGAGAGCTCGGTCCAGTGCTGCGCGGAGAGCGACTTCCCGTTTGGTTGATCGGACCGACAGCAGCAAGATTCCGAAACGGTCGGTGGGGTATGCGCTGTAGTCGGCGATCTTGCGCGTGACGACGGACAGCGACTCGCTGCCGGTGTCGTGTGTCAGGAAGAAGCGGACTGTACGCCCGTGTTCCTCCCAGCATCCGTAGCCGTCGGGCCGTAGCTGTGCTGAGTACCCGTTCCTGTTCGTCCAGAAGAAATTCACGCACCGCTGTTCTGACCACCATTGGGTGAGTGCACCATGGTCGCTGCCGTGGTCGCGGTGGCGATGTGAGGCCAGGGCGCAGAAGAAGTCGTTCACTCCGAGTTGGTGGTCGAGCTTCGGCCACACTGTGAGTCGTTCCAAGGCTTTCGCGTATTCCTTGGGCGTTGGTGGTTTCTGCGCACGTCGCGCGGCGATCAGCCGTTTGCCGGGGTAGCCGAGAGCGTAGCGTGTTTCCGTCACGGCGCCGTGCTGGCGTCGACGGCGGAACGCGAACACGACGCCCAGTTGACGCAGGTTCAGCAGTCGGGATTGCGCCCGGCGAATCGACGTGACCTCGAGGGCCGAGGCTTGGGGTCGTCGTGAGGACTTTGTGTTCCGCGAGGACGTCTGGGTGGTTTCCGATTGCCGCGCCACCGGAGCGTCGCCGCGAAAAGGATCTGGTGTGATGCCGGGTGAACGACGGAGCCCTGGGGACGGCAGAGGTCCTGGGTGCGCAATGTCCGTGCCGATGACGGTCGAGCGGTGCCGCGGCGCGGCAGCAGCAAGGACGTCCGGCTGGTGGCGATCCATCCCGGAGAACGCGCACTGATACTGCGGCGGTCCCTGACCTCGCCCCGTGAGCCCGTGCCCACATTCGTCAACCGGCACGCCCGCTGTTGGAGATCAAGCGGATCGCCGACGACAGCCCGGCCTTCCGCATCACCCGGCGAACGACCTGGCCGACCGGCAAGGAACCACACCGGCGGATAGGACATGCCAGGCTTGCAGGACTGATGTTCTGCACACTCGTCTTTCGTGACTCGAAGACCACGACCAGGGGCGAGGTCGACGTCGAAGCAGGGTGCCCGATCCTCCGCCTCATCTCCGGAACCACCTATCTCCTTCTGGGTGCGAAAACGCGGTCCTGGCCCCCGGCAAGGTGGTCAGCGTCAGCGGCCTGCCCCGGCCCGGCCTGGTCACGACGTGTCCACAGGAAGTCCCACTCGAAGTCCGCGCGGCGGGCCTCGACGGAGCAAAGAGGGTGATCATGCGCTTCACTCGGTGCTCACGGCCCGACCAACTCACTCTCGCCCACATCGAGCCACGGCAGGTGCACACAAATACCGCCCCTCCGGCGACGGTTCCGTCATGTCACAGGGTCATGGTGGTCGGGTGGAGACGACTGGTGAGCATCTGGTCATAGCGGTCAACTTCGTCGGCCCGATCGCCTACTTCCGGTTCAGCAGCATCCGCCTGTTGCGTCAGGTGCGGCTTCGCCCGACGTTGTGGCGCTGGCGGCGGGTTTGGTGGCGCGGACGATCGCGGAGTGCATGGCGTCGGCGACTTGGTGGGTGGGGGTGATCTCGATGTCGGTGAACCCGGCTGCGGTGAGGTGTTCGCGGTATTCAGTGAAGCTCAGCGCCCCGGCGATGCAGCCGACATACGAGCCGCGCTCGGCGCGCTGCTCGGGGGTGAGGTGGTCGGCGGCGACGACGTCGGAGATCCCGATCCGCCCGCCGGGAGCCAGCACCCGGAAGGTCTCGGCGAACACGGCGGGCTTGTCGACCGAGAGGTTGATGACGCAGTTGGAGATCACCACGTCGATGGTGCCCGCGGGCAGGGGGATGGCCTCGATGGTGCCCTTCAGGAACTCGACGTTGGTGACGCCGGCCTTGGCGGTGTTGGCCAGGGCGAGTGTGAGCATCTCGTCGGTCATGTCCAGGCCGTAGGCCTTGCCGGTCGGCCCGACCCGGCGGGCGGACAGCAGTACGTCGATGCCGCCACCGGAGCCCAGGTCCAGGACCCGTTCGCCGTCACGCAGTTCAGCGACCGCGGTCGGGTTGCCGCAGCCCAGTGACGCGGCTACCGCCTCGGCGGGCAACTCGTCGCGTTCGGCTCCCGTGTAGAGGGTGCTGCCGAAGTTCGAATCCACTTCCACCGGTGCCGGTCCGCAGCAGTCGGTGGTTGTGCTTGCGGTCAGCACGGTAGTGGCCGCGGCGGCGTAGCGTTCGCGGACCGTCTCACGCAGGTCGGTTGCCTGGTCGTTCATCAGTGTGTCGCTCCCCGTCGGTGGTTCCACCGGCCTGCGGTCTCAAGGCCGGTGTATCGATGTGCGTCGATGCAAGCTTGCGACCCTGGGTAGAAGTTTGTCAATATAGAAGCATGTCGAAACAAGAGCCGTTGCCAGTGCTCGGCCAGACCGACGCCTGCTGTCCCGGCCTGCTGACCGCGCCGTTGAGCACAGAGCAGGCCGACCAGTTGGCACCGGTGTTCAAGGCGCTGGGCGACCCGGTACGGCTGCGGCTGCTGTCGATGATCGCCTCCCGCTCCGGGGGCGAGGTCTGTGTGTGCGAGCTGACGCCGAGCTTCGAGTTGTCCCAGCCGACGATCTCGCATCACCTGAAATTGTTGCGCCAGGCCGGGTTGATCGACTGTGAACGACGCGGCACCTGGGTGTACTACTGGCTGCTGCCCGAGGCCACCGACCGGCTCGCCGCACTGCTGACCCGCCCGGCCGGAGACCAGTTGCCCGAACCCGCCGTTGGCGGTCACCGGTGACCGCGCCGACCGGCTCCACTATTGGCACCGGTGTCGATCGGGGATCGGTGACGGGGCGGTTGTCGCGGCTGGATCGGCTGCTGCCGGTGTGGATTCTGGCGGCGATGGCCGCTGGGCTCGGTCTTGGCCGTGCGGTGCCCGGCATCGGAGACGCGCTCGCGGCGGTCACTGTTGCCGGGGTGTCGTTGCCGATCGCGCTCGGGCTGCTGGTGATGATGTACCCGGTGCTGGCCAAGGTCCGCTATGACCGGCTCGGCAGCGTCACCGGCGACCGGCGGCTGTTGTGGTCCTCGCTGCTGCTCAACTGGGTGCTCGGCCCCGCAGTGATGTTCGCGCTGGCCTGGCTGCTGCTGCCGGACCTGCCCGAGTACCGTACCGGGCTGATCATCGTCGGGCTGGCACGGTGCATCGCCATGGTCATCATCTGGAACGACCTGGCCTGTGGTGACCGCGAGGCCGCGGCCGTGCTGGTCGCGCTCAACTCGGTGTTCCAAGTGCTCATGTTCGGTGTGCTGGGGTGGTTCTACCTCGACCTGCTGCCCGACTGGCTCGGCCTGGCGACCGCCGACCTGGCCGTTTCGGGCTGGGAGATCGCCCGCAGCGTGCTGATCTTCCTCGGTGTCCCGCTGGCAGCCGGGTACCTCACCCGCCGACTGGGCGAAAAGGCCCGGGGGCGTGACTGGTACGAAACCCGGCTGCTGCCCCGCGTGGGTCCGTTCGCCCTGTACGGGTTGCTGTTCACCATCGTGATCCTGTTCGCGTTGCAAGGCCGCCAAATCACCCAGCAACCCCTGGACGTCGCCCGCATCGCGCTGCCGCTGCTGGTCTACTTCGCGCTGATGTGGGCCGGGTCCTACGCGCTGGGCCGCGCGATCGGGCTGGGATACCGGCGACGCACCACACTGGCGTTCACCGCCGCGGGCAACAACTTCGAACTCGCGATCGCGGTGGCCATCGCCACCTACGGCGCGACCAGCGGCCAAGCCCTGGCGGGCGTCGTCGGCCCGCTCATCGAGGTCCCCGTACTCATCGCCTTGGTCTATCTCGCCCTGGCCCTACGACGCCGACAGTCAACACCCGACACCTGAGTCCCCGCTTACCCGACTCCCGGGTACACGATCTGCCAGCCCGTGAGGGCGCTGTCCTCACCCGCCGGTCCGACGGGAACTTCTCCCGGGAAACCGTCGCCGCGCTGCTACGCGACGTTCGATCAACTCGCCACCACCGCGAAAACCCAAAGGACTCACCATGCCCGAGAACCCCGAAGTGCTGTTCGTCTGCGTCCACAACGCTGGACGCTCCCAAATGGCCGCCGCGCTGCTGCACCACCACGGCCAAGGCAGGGTGACCGTCCACTCAGCCGGGTCAGCTCCCGCCGACACCATCAACCCCGCCGTCGTCACCGTCATGGCCGAACTCGGACTCGACCTGGCCCACGAGTTCCCCAAACCCCTGACCACCGAAGCAGTACAAGCCGCGGACGTGGTGATCACCATGGGCTGCGGAGACGCCTGCCCGGTCTTCCCCGGCAAGCGCTACCTCGACTGGAACCTCGACGACCCCACCGGCAAGGACATCGACGACGTGCGCGCCATCCGCGACGCGATCAACCAACGGGTTCGGTCCCTTCTCGCCGAACTCGCGCCAGTCAGCTGAGGCACATCATCATTGTCCACTGTGGATCTTTACTGTCCGCCCGCTCGGCCCACCGCCGGGGTTTCACGATGACGCCGACGCGAGAGTCGTCACCTCGGCCACTCCGGGGACAGCACGGGCGGTGACGTCGGCGATGTGCCGGTCGGCCGCGTCGCCGTACTCGTCCACCAATGTCACCACACCGTCGACCACCGTCGCCGACCAGTTGCCACGGCGGAAGGCCCGGCACAGGTGGTGCCGGACGTCCCGCGTGATCGCCTCGTCATCGCGTGCGATGGTGCGCAGCAGGTCGCGCCGGGTCACGATGCCGACCAGCGTTCCCCCGTCCACGATGGGAACCACCCGGAAGTGGTTGTCGAGCATGTCGTGGGCCAGTTGTGCGGCATCCGCAGCCGGTGTTCTGGTCAGCACCTCTTCGTCATCACGTCAGCCACCGTGACCGCGCCCGGCGTGTTGCCGTTCGGAGCGGGCCAGTCGGGGTGCATCAGCGCACGCGGATCGGCGGTGATCCTGTCTTTCAGGAGATCGATCTCCGTCACCACACCAACGAGCCCGCCATCGGCCGAGATGTTTTGGCCGGTCGTGGCCGGGCCTTCCGGCCTGTCTCGACTGCGGGCGTCGCACCGCCCCACCCGCGACAACAGAGCACGTTCGCTCCTGCCGGCGGTCTTCCCGTTCTGCTGCCCAAGGCCCCTACCGCACGGAGTCTTTCGCCCCGATCGGTTGCCGGGTGCGGCGAACAGGATGGTGCCAACACCGAGAAAGGAGGCTCCATGTCCACCCCTGCCAACGACGCCCTGCAGGTCTCGCCACACCAGGCGGCCGACACCACACCCAGCACGGTGCCGTGCTGACCACGACGGCGGGCAAATGGACCACGGTGCTGCGGATCGCGACCGGCCTGTTGTTCTTCTGGGCTTTTTTGGACAAGACGTTCGGTCTCGGCTACGCCACCGGCTCGGCGAACGCGTGGATCAACGGTGGCTCGCCGACCAAGGCGCGTCGATGTCGGGCCGTTTTCCGACACGCTGCGCGCCTGGGCCGGTGCTGGCTGACCGACTGGCTGTTCATGCTCGGCCTGCTGGGCGTCGGCGTCGCAGTCACCATGGGTATCGGCCTGCGCGTCTCCGCCATCGCGGGAACCCTGACGATGCTCTTGATGTGTGTCGCGGAGTGGCCGCTCGACCGGTTCACCCCGGTTCACCGAAGCCGGTCAGCCCAGCATGTCAACCAACCCCATCGCCGACTACCACGTCATCTACGCCATCGCGCCGATCGTCGTCGCGGTGACCTACGTGGGCAACGCGTGAGGCCTGGGCCGCAAGTGGGCCGGCCTCGACTTCGTCCGCCACAACCACTGGCTGATCTGAACCCGCATCCGGCACCCGGCGCCGACGACCGAATCGGGACCTTCGCCCTGTCACGGCGTGGCAGCCGGCCCTATCGAGGTTCGTCCCGCACAGGCCACGTTCGTCGTAGCAGAACTACTTGGAGGAGCGATGCCCCGCAGCGCACTGGCCATCCGGCCGGTCCCGGAACAACAGTATCCGCGTCGCCAACGGATCGCCGCGGGGACCGACGGAACTCCCTGGGCGACGCGGCTTTGAGGGGCGCTGCGGCACGCCGCCACGCGGAGCGCCCGGGTGGACGTGTTCGCGGCGGAGTCTTCGGACGACCAGGCGCTCACCCGGCGGCTGGAGGCCTACCGCTGGCTGTTCACATCGGTGACCGTGTCACCCGGGTCACCGGTCAACGTTCTCGTGATGCCACCAACGGCTCTGTGGTCGGGGCGGACCGAGGGCCAGTCGCGGCACGCAGCGCACGCCTGGCCTTGAACGAACTATGGAGCTGGTTGACCTTCCCGCTGGGCCAGCGCGGCGATCACGCCGTCAACGACGCTCTGGGAGAACTCGCTGTCGTCGTCCGGAGTGACGATGGTGATCAGCGATAGATCTGTGGCCACGACTACGACAGGGTATGGATCGAAGGGCAGCCCCCTGTCATATGGGTCGCGCTGAACCAGTGCCTCGAACTGCGGAGCCGGGCATGGCTGGTAAAGCAGGGCAAAAGGACCGACCGTCGAGCCCGGTATCTCGTAGCCATGGTCGTCCCAGTCCGAGAGCATCCGCTCGTCCTCAACGACCAGGACCTCGCCACACGCCTCGGGGATGTCTGGGCGAGTGTCTCGCCACGCGACGAACGGCGGCTGCGCCGGATCGCCGGCCGAGATCCGCATGTCGGGCCACACGCGTCCCCAGTGCTCGAGAAACCGGCCGATGGCGGGTCCGACGCGCCCTGCGGTGAGCAGAACGGTGTCGACTCCAGTGATCACGATGAACTCCGTCCCAGTGGCGACCTCGGCTGGGGACCTCTCGCGACGGATCATCGTGTAGTCGCAGGAGCAGACCAGTTCGCTGACTCTCGAACATCCTGCCATGCCGCTGACCGGGCACCGGTTCGCCACGTCAACAGGCCCACAGATCGGCAGACGGACTGATCAGGATCGGCTGGCCCAGTACCGGAACACTCGTTGGACGTTCTCTACCCATGGTCATGTCTTCGCCGAGCGCGCCCCTGACGTTTCGTAGTGCCAGCCGTATGAGCCACTGAGCGAGGAGCATCCGGTAAGGCCGATGGGCGGACGTTCGGAGCTGCTGCCCGCGATCCCGTAACGACAGACGGGAGCGCTTTCAGGTTTGATCTTGCCCGAGCGGGTTTCGACCGGATCGTTCGGTCGTGGATGCAATGCGGGTTCTGGCCGGAGTGGTTGGCCGAGGACTGCCGTGGTGTCGCGGTCTGGAGAACCCTCGATCACTTGGAGGTGGTGCTCGCCGCGGTCGGCACCGGGAAGATCTGCCGGAAGACAGACGCGCGGCGAGCCGGCCGTCGAGCAGCCTGGCGGCATGAAGAAGATTCGCAAGGTTGTGGCGGGTGGGGTGTGCCTGCTCACCGTCCTCAGTGGAGTGGCGGGCACATCTGCCGCCGCCACGACGGGACCCGTCCTGTCCTGGCGGGACTGCGGTGACGGCCTGCTGTGCGGCTCGCTGGCCGTGCCGTCGGACTGGGCGCGGCCGGGGCAGGACCCGATCACACTCGGTCTGGCGAAGCTGCCCGCCACGATTCCCGCCGGCAAACGGGGTGTTCTGCTGATGGACCTCGGTGGCCCGCAGGCGCAGATCTCCGCGTTCCGTCAGCCGGCTCTCCAGCAACGGTTCGCGGAGCTGAGGCAGTGGTTCGACCTCGTCATCTTCGATCCTCGGGGGTTCGAGGCGAGCAGCGGCATCTCCTGTCCGCTTCCGGCGCCGAGCGAGGCCGACTACGTGTTTGCGGAGCAGGCCGCCTTCGACGCGTACGCCGAGCAGAACGCCCGCTTCGGTCGGGAGTGCGCCAGGACGCCGCTGGCCGGCGAGCTCGACTCGTGGCAGGTCGCGCATGATCTGGAGGCCATGCGTAAGGCGCTCGGCGAGCGGAGGCTCAACTATTTCGGCAACTCCTACGGCACCGTGTACGCACAGGCATACGCCGACCTGTTCCCCGGTGGCGTCGGTCGGATGTATCTGGACAGCGTCATGGACCACACCAACCCCTCGCTGCGGAACTGGCTCGGCCAGCGTGCTCGTGCGAACGAGCGCAGCCTGCACCGGTTCGCCGGCTGGTGTGCGGCGGAGCCGAGCTGCGCACTGCACGGCCGCGATGTGCTGACCGTGTGGGACGAGCTCATCGAGCGGGCTACCCAGCAGCCGATCCCCGGCGGGGGTACCACGGTCAGTGCGAAGCAGATCATCGCCCGTGCCGACGTCAGTGCCGAACGGCGGTGGCCGGCGTTCGGCACCGCCCTTGCCGAGGCACACGCGGGTGACGCGACGAAATTCGCCACCAAGCCGTCGTTTCCACCTGATCCCAGTGTGATGCGGATCGCGATCTGCGCCGACTTCCCTTACCCCGGCGACTACCGGGCGGTCCGAGCGGTGGAAACGTCCCTGCGGACGGTGGCACCGCGGCTGGGCTGGCGGCAGGCGTGGATCTGGGCCATGAACTGTGCGCGGCTGCCGGGCAACGGCACGTTCCCGCCGCACCGTCGCGACTTCGGCGGGTTCCCGCCGGTCCTGGTCGTGGGTGGCGAGTACGACGACAACACCCCGCCCGAGTGGGGACGGCACCTCGCCGCCCAGCTTCCCGGCGCCCGGTACCTCGCGGCGAACGGTGACCACGCGGTCTACGTGGACGGCAACGCCTGCGCCCGTGCTCACGTGCACCGCTACCTGACCGCCGGGCAGCTGCCGCCGAAGAACACGGTCTGTGCCTAGTGTTGCCGTTATGAAGACCATGCTGCTCGTGGTGGGCACCGCAGGACTGCTGGTCGGGTTCACGCGATGGGAGAACCCTGAGGTTGGCCTGCCGGTGCTCGTCGCGATCAGCCTCGCTGTCTGCCTGCCGCTGTCGCTGTGTCGGAGGCTGCCGGTGACCGCGGCGATACTGGCGTCGGGGGTCTCGTTGCTCGGCAGCGTGATCCCCGGCTGGCCGGGCCGGTTGGTGGCCATGACATCGTTGTGCTGCGCCGCCTACTACCGGCCGCTGCGCCTGTCATCGGTCGTGGCAGTGTCCCTGCTCTGGGTGATCGGCTACGGGATCCTGACCAGCAAGACGGGCCCGGCCGTCGACCTGGTCGTTCTCGGCGTCGCGCTGCCGGTGGCCGGCTACGCGCTGCGGCTGCAGCGTGAACGGGCCGGGCAGACGATCCGGCTGCGTCTCGCGGAGGCGGACCGCGTGGCGGCCGAGGACCGCGCGGGCCTGGCCAGAGACGTGCACGACAGCGTCGGTCACCACCTGACCGCGATCCGGCTGCAGGCCATGGCCGCCCGCCGGGCACTGGGCGGCGCACCCGCGCTCGCCGACCGTGTGTTCGGCACCATCGACGACCTCTCCTCGTCCGCGCTGAGCGAGGTGCGTGGGCTGCTGACCACGTTGCAGGCAGCCCCGGGGCTCGCGGCGGTCGAGGACCTGGTCCGCCGACTGTCCAGTGCGGACCGCCGGATCACGGTGCACGGCAAGGCAGCGCCGCTACCGCAAGCCGTCGACCACGCGGCTTACCGTGTCGTGCAGGAAGCTCTGACCAACGCAGTGCGGCACACCGACGCCACCGAGATCGACGTGTGCCTGCGGCACGACCGGCACGGCATGGAGATCACGGTCACCGACAACGGCACCAGCAGCGCTGAAGTCGTGGAGGGACAGGGCATTCGCGGCATGCGTGAACGGGTGCACGTGCTCGGCGGCACCCTGTCGGTCGGCCCCCGGCCCCCGCACGGGTGGTCAGTGCGGGTGAGGATCCCAGCATGATCCGTGTCCTGATCGCCGACGACCAGGCGCCCGTGCGTGAGGCGTTGCGGCTGGTGTTCGACGGCGAGCCGGACATCGAGGTGGTCGACGAGGCGGCCAACGGCGCCGAGGCCGTGCGAAAAGCGCTGTGGCGGCGACCGGACGTCGTGGTCGTGGATCTACGCATGCCGCACCTGGACGGGATCGCCGCCATCCGCCAGCTCACCGCGACCGAGCCGGCGCCACGCGTGCTCGCGCTGACGACCTTCGACCTGGACGCCTACCTGTTCGGTGCGTTGCAGGCAGGAGCCGCTGGTTTCCTGCTCAAAGACAGCGAACCCGAGCTGTTGCTGGACGCGGTGCGCGCGCTGCACACCGGCCAAGGGTTGATCGACCCCCAGGTGACCGGGCGGCTGATCAACCGGTTCGCCGCGCTCTCACCGCGGGCACCAACGCGTGAACTGGATCTGCTCACCCCACGCGAGCACGAGGTACTGCGGCACATCGCCCGAGGGCTGAGCAACGCCGAGATCGCCGACACGCTGGTGATCGGCCCCGGCACGGTGAAGACCCATGTCGCCAGGGTGCTCAGCAAACTGGGGCTACGCACCCGGGTCCACGCGGTGATCTACGCCTATGAGCACGGTCTGGCAGGCGACACTTGACCGGATGTACCGAGACCACCGGTCTCCCCCGTCCAGACGGGAACGTGCCGTGATCCGGATGCGCGCCGACGGTCACAGCACTGCCCGGGTGCTCTGACCTGCCTTCCGACGCTCGTCGTCCTGGGACTGCGGCGTGATACCCGTTGCCTTGAGACGACTCTCGGCGCGGTGGGTCAACCAGGTGGCGCCGAGTTGCTGACCGCACGCACCGACGAGATCGACCCGGACGGCATCGAAGCCTTCATCGCCGCGCCACAACAGCAACCGCTGGCCGCACTCGGCGACCTCGCCGCACGTCTGCGGGATATGGGCGCACCCGCGTGACTGGTCACCGTGCCCGGCCTCGCCCACGACAGCGATCACGAGGACCCGGTCTGGGCAGCAGATCTCTGGCCCGAGATCAGCGACTTCCTCGCCGGGAAGGACGACGGCTGATCACCGGCGCGCCGGGCGATTGAGCCTCAACGTGCTCGCCGCGGCGTGCAACACGTTCAACGGACGCGCCGCGGCAGGCGGGTTGTCCGTGCCGGGATGAGCGCGTTGGCTGGTGGAGCGGATCCGCCGACTCCCCGGAGTGCTGACCCAATG
This sequence comes from Kibdelosporangium phytohabitans, assembly GCF_001302585.1. Classification (GTDB taxonomy): domain Bacteria; phylum Actinomycetota; class Actinomycetes; order Mycobacteriales; family Pseudonocardiaceae; genus Kibdelosporangium; species Kibdelosporangium phytohabitans. Next base: position 6,513,995 of record NZ_CP012752.1, read on the forward strand.
ACACAGTTCGACGAGCTCGCACGCAGGTACGACGACACGGCCGAGCTGCCGTGGCGCAAACACATGGAGATGCCCACAGTCCTCGGTGTGCTGGGCGATCTCGCAGAGGCTGCTGTGCTCGAACTCGGATGCGGCTCGGGCGTCTACGCCCGCGCTGTCCGCGGGCGTGGCGCGGCGCGGGTCGTGGCCGTGGACGAGTCCGAGGGAATGATCGCCCACGCGAAGGCGCGGGAACGGGACGAGCAGCTGGGGATCGAGTACCTCTGTGGGCCGTTGCCCGGCGCGGAGAAGGGCAACTTCGACCTCGTGCTGGCCGTGTACGTCCTCCCTTACGCGACGACCGTGCAGGAGTTGACGGCTCTGTGCGAGACCACTTTCGCCGCACTCCGGCCCCAAGGCAGGTTCGTCGCCCTTCCCATCCACCCGCAATGGTCGGACGAGACGGACTACTACCTCCGGTACGGATTCCAGCTCACCTCCGATCAGCCCAGGGAGGACGGCGGGCCGGTCACGCTCACGATCCGATCCGGCGACTCCGAGGTCAGTGTCACCGCCCGGTACTGGTCCGCGGCGACGTTGGAGGAGGTGCTGCGCACCGCGGGGTTCGGCTCCGTGGAGTGGCGTCAGCACAGCGTGAGTCCTGCCGCGATGGCCGAGTACGGCGAGGAGTACTGGCACAACTACCTGGCCCGCCCGCACGCGGCGATCCTCGACTGCCAGAAGTAGCGCGGGGAGCCCGCATCGAGGCAACCGGAGGGGAAACATGTCCGATCCGATCGGCCGCAGCAAGGCGTTGCTCGACGGCGCCCGCTACCTCACGCTGGCGACTACCGGCGCTGACGGGCCGTGGGCGTCCACAGTGAACTTCGTCGCGTTGCGCGGGCCGCTGCGTCTCGTCTGGTACTCGTTGCGGTCGGCCCGGCACTCCCGCAACATCGCGGCGCACCCGGAGATCTCCGCCTCGATCTTCATGACCGGCCTGCCTGGTTTCGGTCTCGACGGCGCGCAACTGACGGGCGTCTGCGTCACGGTGGAGGACGTCACAGAAGAGTTCCACCGGCGTTTCTACGAGCTGGTCGCTCCGGACGAGGCCGTCCGCGCCCAATTGGCGCTGCCGCGAGAGGAGTTCGCCGGGGACGGCCCTCGCCGCTTCTACCAGCTGGAGGTCCGGCGGTGGTGGCTGTTGGACATCGACCGGTGGTTGGCGGACAAGCACGACACCCGGTTCGAGGTGTCACGCGCGCCGGAACTGCCGTGACGAACAGCCGGACCCGCGCCGGTCGTGGAACTCGCCGACCGGCTGCCCGCCGACGGTAGCGCCTACCACCTCAACAGCCCCCGGTACGCACTGCTGGACCAACTGGTGCACCAACTCAACATCGCCGGGCACCGCGTCGAGACCATCGCGACCGACCAGTGGGTCCGCGGCCTGGTCGAGTACGGCGAACACCATCCGCAGGCGGCGATCTCGCCGTTCGTCCCCCTGTTCACCGAGAAGTGGGGCCCCGAACGGGTCTCGGTCGTCGATCTCTACGTCGAGGACCGGATGCCACGCCTCGGCTGCACCAGGACCTGGGACGCCTTCGCCTACCTCACCGGCCAGTCCTGCCCGGCGACCGAGGACCTGCTCCCCGGCTGCGTCGAGGTGCTCACCAGCAGCGGCTTCCTCCCGGCCCCGTCGTCCCCGCTGTCTCGAACCCCGGCCCGCTGAACCGGCTGGACCGACAGCTGGAGGTGCCTTGACACTCGCCACTCGGACGCGAATACTCGGATCCGAGTGATAGGAGACGAGTATTGAAACGGACGGTGTCCAACCCGCTGGGGTTGGCCGTGCTCGGGTTGCTGGTGGAAGCACCGATGCATCCCCATGCCATGGCCGCGGCCCTGCGGGACCGTGGCATGGACCGGGTTTTCAAGGTGACCACCGGGTCGTTGTACGACGTGGTCCGGGCGCTGGAACGAGCTGGATGGATCGAGGCACGGGAGACCGTCCGGGTCGGCGCGCGCCCGGAGCGGACCATCTACCAGCACACCGCGCAGGGCTACCGGGAGTTCGTGCGCTGGGTGGACGAACTGGTTCGGGTCCCGGCCGCCGAGTACCCGAAGTTCCTGTCCGCGGTGACCTACGTGGGCGTGCTCGGTCCGGATGGGGCCACGGAGGCGCTGCGGGAGCGGGCTGATCGGGTTCGCGCATTGCTCGACGAGATCAGGACCGGTCACCGTGCGGTGCTGGAGTCCGGACAGGTGCCGCGGCTGTTCGTGGTGGAGGCCGAATACGCGGTGCGGATGTACGAGGCCGAACTCGGCTGGCTCGAGGAGATCGTCGACGACATCGAGGCCGGCCGGCTGGCCTGGCCGGAATCCGAAGGGGAGAACTGATGACGGTCATGGTGGCGGGGGCGGGCCCGGCCGGGCTGATGCTGGCCGGCGAGCTCGCGCTCGCCGGAGTCGCGGTGACGGTGGTGGACCGGTTGCCGCAACGATCGCCGTACTGCCGGGGTTTCACCCTCAACGCGCGCAGCCTGGAGCTGCTGGACCGGCGTGGCATCCTCGACCGGTTCCTCGCGGCGGGACCGACGGTGCCGTACAGCATGTTCGCCGATCCACGCCGCCCGCTGGACCTGACCGCGATGGACACCGATCACCCCTACGTGCTGGGGATCGCGCAGACCACGGTCGAGCAATTGCTCGAAGAACGACTGGCCGAGCTGGGTGTGGTGGTGCGCTGGGGACACGAGGTCAACGACTTCACGCAGGCAGACGACGGGGTGACCGTGCGGGTCAACGGCGAGCCCGAGCGAGTCGATTACCTCGTCGGTTGCGACGGCAGCCGCAGCACCGTCCGCAAACTCGCCGAGATCGGCTTCCCCGGTACGGAAGCGACCCGGTTCGGCCTGCTCGCGGACGTGGCGCTGGCCGATCCCGGCGAACTGTCGTTCGGCATGCACGGCTCGGTGTTCGTGATCCCGCGGCCCGGGTACGTCCGCATCGTGCTCGAAGAGCCGGCCCCGCCCGGTGATCGCGACCAGCCGGTGGGACTCGACTACTTCCAACAAGTTCTCCGCGAGGCCCTCGGGCGTCGGGTCGAGCTGCGCGAACCGCGCTGGCTCACCAGGTTCTCCGACGCGGCGCGCCAGGCCGAGCGCTACGTCGCGGGCCGGGTCATCCTCGCCGGCGATGCCGCGCACATCCATCCGCCCGCGGGAGCGGTGGGGGTGAACGTGGCGTTGGCGGACGCGGTGAACCTCGGCTGGAAGCTCGCGGCGACCGTGCTCGGGCGCGCACCGGACGGTTTGCTGGACAGCTACCACGAGGAGCGTCACCCGGCCGGAGCCCAAGTGCTGCGAACAACCCGTGCGCAGGCAACGCTCGGCCGCAAGGACCCCGATCTCGATCCGCTGCGGGACCTGTTCGGTGAGCTCACCGACCTCGCGCCGGTCAACAAGCACATCGCCGAGCTGATGACCGGGATAAGCACCCGGTACGACCCGAAGATCCCCGGCGATCACCCGTGGCTGGGCCGGCTCACCCCGAACCTGAAACTGACCACGGACCAGGAGCAGACCTGCGTCGCCGAACTGTTGCACCCGGCCCGTCCGGTTCTGCTGGAACTCGGTGACCGTGCCCTGCCGGGCGGAGTTCGGGCACACTGCCCCGAACATCCCGACCTCGAAGGGGTGCTGATCCGCCCAGACGGCCACACCGCCTGGATCTCCACCACGACCGATCCGCAGCCGGAGGACACCCTGCACGCCGCCATGGCCACCTGGTTCTCACCGCGTCGCTAGATCGTCTTCGGAGGCCGGCGTCGCATGTGGAGACTCGCCGGGTGGCTGCGGCCGGCCAACGACCTCCGGTCCTGGTTGGTACAGAACAACATCGGCTATGTCGTCGCGGTGCCCCGCAGCCAACCACTGCCCGCTGGCGGCTTCGCTTCCGCACGACGCACCTGGTTCGTCCGGACAAGCCCGGGCCGAACGGCCGTTGACAGTGCGATGATCATCGGCGATAGTGCCTCACGCAAGGCCGATGATCTCGTGCGGGAGAGCACCCACACCAACCCAGTGTGGGTCACCGAAGGAGCAACTCCTCTCCGACAAACTCTCAGGTCCCCGTACCGCACGGGCCAGGCGACTCTGGAAAGCAGGCGCTCGCCGCCTCACCGAAGGTGCAAGTCCCCGACCGGGGGCGAAGCTCTCAGGTACCGATGACAGAGGGGGAGGCCGGCCAACGCGTTGCAGTGTCGCGGCGCGGAGGAGGTCTCCGCGTGCGCCCTAGCCGAAGGGTGCCAGATGTCACGAAGATTCCTGTCCCTGACTGCCGCGGCCGTGCTGGCCGTGGGCCTCGCCGGGGTGCCGGCGCAGGCGAAACCGGCTGACGTGGTCAGCGTCGTGCGGGTGGCCGCACCGACGAAAGCATTGCAGGCCAAGCTGATCGGCCTGGACCTTGATCTGATGGACGCCGAGGGCACCTCGGTCAACATCATGCTGCACGGTGCCCGCGACGAGGCCAAGTTGCGGGGCGCCGGGTTCGCCCCGCAGGTTCTGGTCGCCGATGTGGCCGCCCGCGACCGTGCGGCCCGGCAGGCCGAGGAGACGCGGGCCCGGTCGCTCGCCGCGTCGCCGTTGCCCACCGGACGCGTGTCCTACCGGACGCTGAGTGAGACCAACACCGAGCTGGTCCGCCTGGCCAGGACGTATCCGGACCGGGTCAAGCGGTTCGCACTGCCGAACCGGTCGCTGCTCGACCAGACCGTGTGGGGCCTGGAGATCACCCACGGTGTGCACGCCGACGACGGCAAGCCGGTGTTCCTGATGACCGGCCTGCACCACTCCCGCGAGTGGCCGACGGTCGAACTGACCATGGAGTTCGTCTGGGACCTGCTCAAGAACGACCGCGCCGACCCGCGGATCACCTCGCTGCTGGACCGGGCCCGGCTGATCGTCGTGCCGATCGTCAACCCGGACGGGTTCGACATGTCCCGCAGCCTGATCCAGGAGCAGAAACGCAAGAACTGCCGGGTGACCGACGGGCAACGGCCGACCTGGGTGGAGTGCGCCGACCCGGCGAACTTCGACAAGGGCGTGGACCTCAACCGCAACTACGGCGCGTTCTGGGGCGGGCCCGGCGCGGGCGCGAGCGGTCTCGCCAGCAACTACCGTGGCCAGGCGCCGTTCTCCGAGCCGGAGATCCGCAACATCCGCGAGCTGATCAGTTCCAAGCAGGTGACGGTCGCGATCAGCAACCACACGCCGGATGCCCGTGTACTGCGCGTACCCAGTGCGCCCAACGAGCCCCGTCCAGCCGACGAGGGCCCGTACGACGCGCTCGCCCAGGCGCTGGGCGCGGACATGAAGTGGCCCGCCGGTCCGTGGCCGGACATCTACTACGCGGCCAGCGGCACGACCGAGCAGACCGCGTACTACTCGGCCGGGACGTTCGCGTTCACGTTCGAGCACACCCCGGGCGGCCGTGGGTTCCACCCGCCCTACCCGTTCGTGATCGACCAGTACTTCGGCACCGGCGCCTACCCGGGTTCCAGTGCCCGGGCGGCGTTCCTGACCGCGTTCGAGGCGGCGGCCGACCCGGCCAGGCACTCGGTCATCACCGGCAAGGCGCCGCGCGGCGCGAAGCTGACCGTGCAGAAGAACTTCACGTTGGACACCTCGCCGGTGACCAACCCGGACGGCAGCACCGGCCTGATCACGCCCTTCCCGTACGGGTTGCGGTCCACCTTGAGCGTGGACCGGGACGGGAGGTTCGACTGGCACGTCAACCCGTCGCTGCGGCCCAGCCAGTACCTGCAGAAGCACCTGAACGAGTCGTGGACGCTGACGTGTCAACGGCCCGGCGGGCGGACGACGCAGGTGCAGGTCACGGTGGCGCGTGGCGCGGTCGCCGAGGTGGATCTGAGCCGCTGCGGGCGGCGGTAACGCGAATCGGGACAACAGAAAGTGGTGCGCCGGGCCCTGGTTCGGCCCGGCGCACGTCCTCAACGTCTGTCGGCTGTGTCCTTTTCCCGCAGGCTCACCCGGCGACTGGCCGCGAGATGCTGAGCCAGCAACCCGTCCAGCCGCTCGCTCGCGAGCATGTCCGATCTGGCAGCCGTCAGGCTTGCCCCAACGACAGAACCTTGTGCCGGTTATGGATGACTGCTCGTCCGAGGGCGACACTGTCAGGTGTGGCTTGCGGGCCCAGGGGCTGGCGTGACCCCGGTGGCGGCGCTTGTGATCTGCCAGAGCTCGTTCGCGAGCCGGCGGTCCTTGGCGGCCGACGAGCGGCGTGCCGGACTGGCTGGGCCGCGGATCTCGAACGGTCCGGTCGGGCCCAGGTAGTCGCCGCCATCGACCGGTCCCGTGGCTGCCATGAGCTGGGATGCGATACCGGTGGTGACCGGTTGCGAGAGGTATCGGTCCGGGAGCACGAGAAGACGGGACCACCACGTGCTTCCGCGGGCCAGGGCGTTGGGCAGCAGCTGTGATGTCGTCAGTCCCGGGTGAGCCGCGATCGACAACACCGGGTCGGCGGCGGTGCGCAGCCGCCGGTCGAGCTCCGCGGTGAACAGGAGGTTCGCGAGCTTGGAGGCGCCGTAGGCGCGCGTTGGCGAGTAGCGCCTGCGCTCCCAATGCAGGTCGGCGAGGTCGAGTCCGCCGGTGCGGTGACCGAGGCTGGACGTCGTCACGACCCGGGCTGGATGCCCGCGGTCTCCGGCGGCCCGCAACGCGGGCATCAGCAGCCAGGTCAGCGCGGCCGGACCGAGGTGGTTGGTCCCGATCTGCAGCTCGAACCCGTCCCGGGTCCTGCTGTGCGGTCCCAGCGACACCGCGGCGTTGTTGATCAGCACGTCGATCCGGTCCCCGGTGCGGTCCCGGATCTCCGCGGCGGCGGCCCGTACCGAGCAGAGGTCGGCCAGGTCGAGCAGGACGGGTTCGGCCGACCCGGCGCCGTCGATCCCGGCTCGCACCTGGTCGACGGCCGCCGCACCACGCTCGGCGTCGCGAACGGTCATCAGGACCCGGGCACCGGCCGCCGCCAACGCAGCGGAGAGGGCGAGGCCGAGGCCGGAGGTCGTCCCGGTGACGACGATGGTGCGGCCCGCCAGGTCGGGCAGGAGTTCGTGCGGAGATGGCATGGATCGATCTCTCCTGACTCAGTCGACGGGCAATTCGGATGACATTGTCAACTAGAATGGCCGGTGTGACACGCATCGAGACCGCCGAGGCCACGCGGCAGGCTCTTGTCCGCGCCGCTTCCGAACTGCTCGACCAGGGCGGCCCTGACGCCGTGACCCTGCGTGCGGTCGGCGCCCGGGCCGGAGTCTCACGAGGTGCGCCCTACGGGCACTTCACGAACAAGGAACACCTGCTGACCCAGCTCGCCATCAACGCGTGGAGTTCCCTCGCGGACGACGTCGAGCACCTTCGGGAGAACCTTGAGTCCACTTCGGACATACGGCTGGAGCGGGCCCTTCTGGCGTTGATCGACGTCGCCCGTCGGCAGCCGCACCGGTACGCGCTGATGTTCAGCGTTCCGGCTGACACACCAGCCGCCGTGCAGGCCGCGGGCCGTCTCGAAGGCGTGTTCCTAACCTTGGTCGCGGACATGGTCGGCGAATCCGACGCGCCTCGGTACGGCGCGCTGCTGATGTCGAGCGCACACGGCATCGCGGGGATGGAACTCAGCGGCCATCTGGCGAAGGACACGTGGCAGGTGAGCGTGGAGCAACTCGTGCACATGCTGATCGACGCGATCCGACATGGGTCTCCGTAGAACGCCTGGACAACCCATGAGTGCGTTCCGCTACTCGGCGACGAGAGCACCGAGCGCGGGCCACGGCGGACCCTGGCGGAGCAAGGACAGAATGTCCCGGCCGTGCCGATACCCATCCGGGAACTCATCGCGGATGTCCCAACGCCAGGCGGCGACCACCGCGAGCACGAGCCGACGGCACTCCGCGAGCAGAACCTGGTCGACGCCCGGATAACGCGCGCTGACCTGCTCCGGCACATGGGCCACATCGAACTCTATGGGGCCACGGCAGCACGTCTCCAAGTCGATGAACAGCAAGCCGTCACGGGTGTTGAGGAGGTTGCCGGGATGCGGTTCGCCGTGCAGCAACTGCTCGGCAGCCCCGCGGCTGCGGATCCGTGCACGGGCGCTTCGCAGCGTGCTGAGCAGGAGATGCCGGTCGGCCTCAGTGAGCGCGGGAGTTCGGTCCCGGTGCGCGACTAACCGTTCAGCCTCCGCGGCTCGGTCCAGGAAATGCGGGGTTGCGATCTCGACACTGCGCATACCAGCGTGCAGGCGTCGGAGTGCATCCGCGTACGTGCGTGGGAAGTCCGGATCAGGAAGCACGACCTCGTAGTACGTCCAGTAGGTCACGGCGAAGCCGTCGCGTTCGTAGACCCGCGGTTCAACGCGGGGCTCCAGCGCTGCGACGGGGCTCGCGGCCTCAGCGAGTCGCAGAGCGACCTCGACCTCCAGCGCGGCCACCTCTCGCCCCACCAGCGCTACTCGGGCGAAAACGCCACACGGCAACAGATGCAGGGCGAGCATGTTCGAATTGCGAATCACGACCGCGTCATCGACCCGCAGACGCAACTCTCGGGCCAGTGCTGTCGCCGCGGCCACCGCACGCGAAACGATCTCCGTCTCCACGACGTGGATCGTCGCACGCGCTCGCTCATTGGCAGAAAGGGGATGTTCAGGCAGCGGGCAGGAGACGACGACGCAGATCCTGTTCCACCGGCAGTGGCCAGAACAGCGTCCACCACCACACGAACGGCTCGACACCGTGGGTCCGGTCACGCGTGGTCAACGACCTGCCCGCTGCGTTCCGCGCGCGGTCACGCCACGAGAATGTGCGCCGCGCGAAGCGCACGGCACCGCGACTGCCTCACAGGTCTACCTCTGCCGGTTCGCAAAACCGGTCGCACTACGCCGCACAGCCGCATCGCCAATGGGTAAACAAACGCACGGTTACGTGGGCGAGATTGGAACTTACCCGCCCTACCGCGCCGGGTTCAGGATCGGTGTGTGACCGGCAGCTCCAATGACCTCCAGCCGCCGTACTCGCCCCACTGGCGGCCGTTCCCGTCCCGTCGGCTCACGGACAGTCCAGCTTCGCCTCTGCCGATCGCGCCTTGCGCGAACGGGGCAGCCCGGCACGCCTGCGTTCAGCAGGTCCTTGCCCAGCGCTGAACCAAACACACTGTTGCCCAGGGGAAAGGGAATCAGATGACGAGTCGATCGCCGCGAAGACGCGGAAGACGACGCAGAGTGGCGGCCGCGGTCGCCGGAGTGCTCCTGCTGCCGTTCGGAGCACATGCGGCTGGACCTCCGATGGTGATGTCGGGCCCGAACTACGGTCTTGTCGCACAGACGCCCGCCGGACCTATCACCGAGGCGAACGGTTCGTTCGACGCGAACACGGTCAAGAACGTCAACCGCGTGGCGTCCCCCGCGCCCTCCACCACGTCACCGGACATCGTTGACGCGTACACACTCCAGCTCAACACCAACCCGTTCCCGACCACGTTGTGCGCGGGCAAGCCCAACTGCGAGGGCTGGCTGCAGTTCGTGTTCGCCAACAACGGAACCAGCGGTGAGATCTACATCAAGTACTGGCTGCGGTCGTACGGCGCGCCGTGCCCACCGGGCTGGCTGGCCAGGCAGATCGACTGCTACAAGAAGAGCGGGGCGAAACCCACACCCAACATGCCGCTCAACACCGGCACGATGTCGAAGTACAGGTTGACCGGCAAGGTGAGCGGCCCCGAGGACTGGATCAAGTTCGAGGTTGCCGGGGCCTACGAGATCTCCTCACCGGTCACGCGTGAACTCGTCATCGGGACGAACTGGCAACGAGCCGAGTTCAACGTGTTCGGCCTCGCCGACGAATCCACGGCCAACTTCAACGACTACGCGGAGTTCCACACCCGGGTGGAGATCGTGTACGGCGGCCAGCGCAGGCCGCTGTGCAAGTCGTTCGCCTACTCCAATGAAGCCAACAACCTCTCCTTCGTCGCACCGCCACCACCGCGGACCGGGACGAATCCAGCGGTCGTGTTCAACCAGAAGAAGCTTCCCCCGAACGAGATCCCCATCCTCGATCCGTGTGCCGCGGCCGAGACCATCGGCGACACCCACGAACGCACGTTCGCCGGGACGGGGTACGACTTCCAGGCCGCGGGCGACTTCGTCGAAGCTCAACTCGACAACACGTTCGAGGTGCAGACACGCAAGATGTCCGGCGCCCCGAACTGGCCGGACACGTCCATCAACCGGTCGGTGGCGACCAGGATGGGCACCACGCGGGTGGCACTGTGCGACGGGGCGAACCTGATGGTGGACGGACGCCTGACCAGCCTGCCCTCCGGTGGGTCCGTGTCACTGCCGACCGGGGTGGAGATCCGCCGCGCCGGAAGCCAGTACCGCATCACGGACAAAGCCGGTCACAGCGTGTACATCGTCTCGAACGTCACCCACACCGACCTGGTGATCGGTCTCGGGATCTGGCCGGCGCCGGTTCGCGGCCTGCTCGGCAATCCCGGCGGTGACCCCCGGCTGCTCGAATCCAGTGACGGCAAGGTGTTCGAGGTCCCGATGTCGTTCAGCGACCTCTACAACAGGTTCGGCAACAGCTGGCGAGTCGCCCCCGCCGACTCCCTGCTGCAGCAGTGCGCCCGGGTCGCCGACGGGATCCCGTCAGGGCTGTTCTACGCCGAAGACCTCCCTCCTTCGCTTCGCGTGCAGTCGGAGAACACCTGCCGCCAGGCCGGGATCCTGAGGCCCATCTGGCTGAAGGCGTGCACGCTGGACGTCGCCGTGCTCGGCACGCGGGCCACAGCCGTCTACAAAGACCGGCAACCGGACGTCGTCGACGGCAACCCGCGACGGTGCTCACCGGTCGGTTGCAGCGGTGGTGGACGTGGCGTCCGCTGAGTAGAGGGGTTTGACCGTACCTCGACGCAACACTCCGGATGGCACCGCGGCCACGCCGTGGTGCCATCCGGTTCGCTGGTGTGTCAGCGAATGGTGACCTGGTACTCGACGCCACCGACGTCCGTCAGCGCCGCCGGTGCCGACTGGCCGTTCTCCAGCGGGGCGAACTGGTTGACACGGATCACGTGGGCGCCCTTGCGTGGTGCCGTTGTCGTGCTGAACACCAGCTTCACTTCCGGGCGGGTCCGGGGAGCGAGCCGGATGCCGTAGAACTTCGCCTGCCGGAAGTCGCTGATCTCGAAGCTGTAGGTGCCGACCTGCTTGACGCCGGTTGCCCGGCCGCCGCCCTCACGCCAGCGGCTGTGGACGGTCGGGCCGAGGTCGACCACCAGCTTGCCGCCCGAGGCGAGGAAGCCGTTGCGGGTGTCGGTGAACGCCAGGTCGGTCGCGATCTGCACCGAGCCGGGGTTGCCGATCGCGTACGGCCGCACCTCGGGCTTTCCGGCGAACAGGTCGACCGAGTCCACGTTGCGCCAGGCGAGGTTGTTGTTGCGCTGGGTGTTGAGCACGGTGTTGACGCCCTCCGGGAAGGACATCGGGTCGTTGGCCGACTCCCAGCGGGCGAGCAGGCAGAAGTGGCCGGGGCCGGGCACGCCGTTCCACGGGATCATCACCGTGGTGACACCCGACGCGGCGACCGAGACGTTGAAGGCCGCGCCGATGCTCGTCCAGTCGCTGATCCAGCCGGTGCCGCCGCCCGGGGTAGAGCGGAAGACCTCCAGGTTGCCGGTGTCGGCGCCCGAACCGTACGGGCCGGGGCTGTTGAGCTTGACGAAGATGTAGTTGGTCTGACCGACCTCGGGGTTGACGCTGGTGGCGCATTCGGTGGCGGTGGGGCAGACCTTGATGTCGGGGCTGGTCCACACCGCGTTGCCGTGCGGCTCGACGCCTGCGTCGCCGACGTAGTCGCGGATGTAGACGTCGGTGTCGGCGAGGATGCCGGACTCCGCCGCGCTGGCCGACGCGCTGACCAGCGGGGCCACCAGAGCCGCAACCGCGGCGACCATCAGGCCGGTCAACCGGCCCGGCCGTGTGCTCGGGAACATGGTTCTTCCTTCCAGGTCAAGGGTCTGGTGCTACAGCGGCAGGCCGGTGACGCCCTGGATCCAGGGGCGGAAGTGCGGCACGTCCATGTAGATCGACGGGGCGACCGCGCACACGGAGCCGCCGCCGGACCGGCTGGTGGCGCCGATCAGCTGCCAGGCGCCGCCGGCGGTCTTGACCTGGGGGCCGCCGGAGTCGCCGTAGCAGGCGCCCGCGACACCGCCCGGGTTGCTGGTGCAGATCTCCTGCGCGTTGTTGATACCGGCGCAGCCGCTGTCGGCGACGATCGAGGTGTTCAGCTGCTGCAACTGGATCGGCGCCCCGCAGCCGCCGGGCGACGGGCAGGTCTGGCCCCAGCCCATGATCCGGGTCGGGGTGCCGACGGCGCCGGACGACGCGGCGATGACGATCGGCGGGTACAGCGCGTTGACCGTGGTCAGACCAATCACGGCGATGTCGTGGGAGGGGTGCGTGGTGATCGAGGTGACGCCGACCACTTGCCCGCCCGTGGTGCGGTTGTTGCTGCCGACGCGGGCCTGGACGCTGCCAGGCGACTTGCCCGCGACGCAGTGCCGCGCGGTGATCGCCCAGTTGGCGTGCACCACGGAGGCGCCGCAGAAGTGGCTGCCGCTGAGGCTCTGCAGCGACACCGCGAACGAATAGGCCGGCGCCGGGGAGCCGCCGACGATGTCGGGCTGGTAGAGGACGCCCTTCCCGTCCGGTGGTGCCGAGGTGGCAAGGGCAGGGGCTGTGGAGGCGAGCACGACTGCGATGGCCGCGCTGAGGACAGCGGCCAACGAACGCAACATCATTGTTGCCATTCCTTTCAGGGCTCCGGTCGCGAAGGCAGGGACGGACCGCGACGGGAAACTAACGCCGTGGTCTCGGCAAATACAAGAGCACGACCGGCTGTTACGTCCTTCGGCAGCATTCACCACCGGCTCATGGACGCAAATTGCGTATCACATCGGCCCCGTACCACTGGTCCGAAAGGAACTCCATTCAAAGACGACGTTTCGGAAACGCCGATTTTCACGACCGGTCCGGTGATTGATTTTCCGGCTCCCCGACTGATCGGCATGACCGATCGGACAGATGATCATAAGGCAGTTTTCATTCTCACAGAACGCTGTGTTCGAATTCGAGGAGAACTACGCCAGCACGACGTTATGCCCATGTTCGCCATTGCCGCGCCTCACCTGCCTGCCTAGCCGACCTGGGCGACGACGGCGACGCGACGAGCCCCAGAGCAAATACGTTGAGCGCGACAGGTCGAGTCGGGTAGGAACGTGGTGTGCTCCGTGGTGACAAGATCGGGTTGCGGGCCCGACACGAAACCGATGTCCCCGTCCTGCACTCCGAGCTCTACGACGACGTCGCGACCCGGTCCGAAGCCGACTCCCGTCCATGGCGCCCTATCGCACCCGGCTCCACCGCGTCCCCGTTCACGGTTCCCGACCCGGCCGACGACGCTGCGTGCTTCTCCGTGGTGCAACTCGCGGATGACGAACTTGCCGGCGAGGCGCTGTTGTGGGGCATCGACCCGCACAACAGGGCAGCCCACCTCGGGCTCTCGCTGCGGCCGGCCTTCCGTGGCCGTGGGCTGGGCGCCGACGTCGTCCGGGTGTTGTGCCACTACGGCATCGTGGTTCGCGGCCTGCACCGACTGCAGATCGAGACCCTGGCGGACAACACGGCGATGATCCGGGCAGCCACCCAGGCGGGGTTCGTGCCCGAAGGCACCCTGCGCCGCGCGGCATGGGTGAATGGGGCCTTCGCCGATGAGGTCGTTCTCGGGTTGCTCGCCACCGAGTGGAACGTCGACTGACCGCAACCACCTGTCGCCACCGGACCGGACGACGTGCCAATCGTACCCAGCTCAGCGCGGCCAATGGAATGCAGACACCAACCATTACCGGAAATGTCCCCGGCCGACCCCCTTTCACAAGGCCTCAGTGGGACTGTTTGGTGATCTGCAGGGTCCGTGGCACGAGCAGGAACGCCACGACGGCGGCGGCCAGCATGGTCAGGGAGCCGACGAGCCCGGTGAAGGTGAGCGAGTCGACGAAGGCCGCCGTCGCATGGGCCGCCAGGTCGCTCGAACCGTTCTGCGTGGCGATTCCGAGCGCACCGCCGAGGGATTCCCGGGCAGCCTCGGCCTGACCGGGGTCCATGCCGGTCAGGGCGCCGTCGAGTTCGGAGGCGTACGCCGACGCGGCGACGCTGCCGAGGATGGCGACACCGAGCACACTGCCGAGCTCGTACGAGGTTTCCTCCAACGCGGCGGCGTTGCCCGCTTTCTCCTGCGGCGTGTCGGACATGATGATCGCCGAGCCGACGGCAAGGGCGCTGCCACCTCCGCCGAGCAGGACCAGGGCGACCGCGATCCAGGAATAGCCGAGCGGGCTGGGCGCCAGGTAGATGACCAGGAAACCCAGTGCCGCGATGGCCAGCCCGCCGCTGAGGACGTTGCGTGCACCGATCCGGCCCGCCAGCGCCGGCGCAAGCGGTGAGGCGATCCCCATCGCGACCGCGGCCGGGAGCAGCGCGAGGCCCGCCTGCAGCGGCGAGCGGCCGTCCACGAACTGGAGCCACTGGGCGACCAGCAGCATCAGTGCTCCCAAGGCGAACATCGACGCGAGCGCGGCGACGATCCCGGCCGTGAACGGCGGACGGCGGAACAACTTCAGGTCCAGCATGGGATCCGGACGGCGCAAGCAGCGGCGGACGAACCACCCGAGGAACACGACCGCCGCGGTGAACGCGGCCCATGAGACGGCGTCGCCGAATCCCTTGTCGGCGAAGTGTTTGATCGACCAGACAAGCGCGACCATGCCCACAATGGACGCGACCGTCCCGGCAGTGTCCCACCGAGGCGGCGTGGGCGTGCGGTATTCGGGCAGCAGGAACAGCCCGGCGACCAGCGCGAGGACCATCAGCGGCACGTTGACCAGGAACGCCGACTGCCAGGAGACGTGCTCCAGCAGCAACCCGCCGACAACCGGGCCGACCGCCATACCGACCGCCGACACGGACGCCCACACGCCCAGAGCGGTGGCGCGTTCCTTCGGGTCGGTGAACACCACGCGCAACATCGACAACGTGGTCGGCATGATCATCGCACCGGCAGCACCGAGCAACGCCCGGACCGCGATCACACCGCCTGGCGTGTCGACCAGCAGGATGGCCAGCGACGCCGTGCCGAAAGCCAGGTATCCGGCCAGCAACACGCGTTTGCGGCCGAACCGGTCGGCCAGCGCGCTGACCGGCACGAGCAGACCGGCGATGATCAGCGAGTAGACGTCCACGATCCACAGCTGCTGGGCGGCCGTGGGGGCGAGGTCCTCGGTGATGCGGGGCAGGGCGACGTTCAGGATCGTCATGTCCATGGCGATCACGAGCAGGCTCGCGGACAGGACCGCCAACGCGGCCCAGCGTCGCCCGGCGCTCGTCTGACTCGGACGCGTGTTGTACGTGGTGCTCATTTCTTCTCCTCGCCTGCCGCGGGCAGGCGCATCAAGGCGGTGATGGCGTTGGTCAGCGTGGGACGGTCCAGCGGTTCGTCGTGGAGCAGCGCGTGGATGCCGACGCCGTCCATGAAGGCGGCGAGCAGCCGCGCGTTGCTCGGAGTGGTCCAGGTCGACAGCAGCTCGACGACGTTGTCCGACCAGCGCCTTTCCAGATGACGCAGCTCCGGTCGCTGCAGCGCCGCACCTTGCAGTGCGGCGTCGGCGCGCAACTGGTCGGTGTCGTTGAGGTAGTCGTACAGGAGCGAGGCGAGTACCTCCGGGTCGCCGTCGGCTTCGAGGGTCTGGCGCCGCATCTCGGCGACCGCCTCATCCAGCCCGTCGGCGAGCAGGCCGAGACCGGCAGCGCGCAGCTCGTCCAGGTCGGCGAAGTAGTAGGTGGTCGAGCCCAACGGGACGCCCGCGCGTTCGGCGACGCGACGATGGGTGAAGTCACCGCCCTCGACCAACAGGGCAGCCGCCGCCTGGGTGATCTCCCGGCGGCGTGCCCCCGGATCGCGCCGGTTGCGGGTAGCGGACATCGCGTTCTCCCATACTTGTACCGATGTACACGTACAAGCGTACATGTACATCCGTACACATTCTGGGAGATGTGCGCCACTTCGCGGACCGAGGCGCGATCTCTGCGGTGAGACAGCGCTCTGTACCGTGCACGAGGTGTTCCGTGTCCTCGCCCCGAACGAGTGGTCGCCTTGACGGCTCCCTCCGAAGCGGATCTGACCGACGCCCTCACCGAAGCGGTTCGCGCGGCCGTCACGGACCTGTACCGCGACCACCCCGGCCACACCTTCTGCTTCGTCACCCTGACCACGCCCGGCGAGGCGTTCGGTCCGGCCCTCTCCGCCTGGTCACACGAGGCGCTGGCGCACCGTCCGGACGCAGGCGACGTCCGCTACTCCTACGCCGACTCACCGTTCTCGATCGTGGGTGAGGTGCATCTGGCGCCGGTCAGGGAACTGTTCGCCGCCCGGCCGGAGGTGTTCGACATCGCCGCCGACGCCGCATCCGAGGCGGAGTTCGAACTGCGGCTACGAGCGATCGAAGCGGCGCTGGGCAGGCTGGACGCCGAGGGACTGTTCGGCACCGGCGAGGTTCGCGCGAATGTGCTGGTGCTGGCTGAGGTCATCCCCGGCGACCCCGGAAACATCGACCGGGCCCGGCGGCTCAACCCGCCAGGACCCGCACTGGACGCCTGGCTGGCCTCCTGGACCGACGACGAGAACTGACACCGAACGGCGTGGCGCCGAGCCGCTGGACCATCGTGCGCTACGGGGCATGGCTCCCAGAGGATCCGGGACGGCGAACCCAGCCGTCGAAGTCCAGAGGCCGCGGCACAGCCCCCAGCGCGACCCGTGCGGCATCGGGCGCACGCAACTCCAGCCGGAACCGGGTGCACAGCAGATAAGCCAGCAGCACCAACTGAACGCTCCCCAGCCCGGCACCGATGCACGCGGTAGGCGCCCACCCGAACGGCACGTAGTAAGGCCCACCAGGCGGACGGCGGTCCGCCCCAGCCGCCCACCGGTTCGGGTCGAACGTGTCCGGATCGGACCAATGCCGCTCGTCGTGGTTGACCAGATAAGGGCTGACCAGGTAATGCTGGCCCACTGTGAGCCGGTTGGCGCGGACCGTCAGGGGAACCCGAGCGCTGCGGGTCATCAGCAGCGGCGCCGACCACATCCGCAGAACCTCTTTCACGAACTGGTGCGCGATCGGCGCGGACCTGGTGCCAGTCCGGTACAGCTGCTCGACGGAACCGGCCGCGAACTCCTCCATCAGGGTGGCTGCCCACTCGGGGCGTGTGGCCAGCTCGTACATCAGGCAACTGGCAGCCGCGCCCGGCGGCCCGGCGATCGCGGTCAGGACCGTCGTCACCGCCTCCAGCGCCCGGTCCGGGCCGAGCGACGGCAGCAACCGGTCCACAATGGGCTGCGTGAGGTCGACGCGGGTGTACCCGCCACGAGCCCGGCGACAAATCTCTCTGCGCACAACCCGACCGGTGTGCAACTGGGCGACAACGGCCTGCCACTTCTGCCATCGGGTCTGGCCACCAGGGCCCGCGTCCAGCCGGGTCAGCTTCGCGATCGCGTCACGGCCGAGCCACGTCAGCTCAGAAGTGGACAGTCCGTCGATCACCGCGGGGACCAAGGCGCGGAACATCACCTCGTGTGACAGCCACACGAAATCCACGTGCTGATCGCGGCGGTTGTCCAGTATCCGCGCCATGCGGCCGGCCAGTGCGCGCAGCTGGTTCTCCCCGCTGAGCACCCGCATCTGGGACAGCCACAGCGAACGCACCTGCCGCCACGACACGGCCGGGCTGCGGCGGCCGCGGATCTGGTCGACAAACCGGTCCGGCAGCGTCAGATCGGCGAAGTTCTCGGCGTTGGCCTGGCTCGCCGCGTCGGCGTCGAACACCATCAGCCGGCCGTCGCCGTGCCAGAACACCCCGTCGTGCTCGGCATTGGGTGCACGCAGGTTCGCCAGCAGGTCCGGGTCATCGCGACCGGTCATCGTGCGTCTCCCCAAAGGTGGGGAGCGTGTGGCCACGCTCCCCACCGGCACCGATCAGATGTGGTGGTACACGTACCAGCGGTACTTGGCATCACTCTTGCGGATGTTGAGTGCCACCAGTGCGGCGTGGATGATCTTGGCCATGTTCACCTCCCTCCACCCGTGCGGGAACCGTTCGTGCACAGGGTGAAGTCCGGTGGTGCGAGCGCGGCTGCGATGTGCGGGCGGTGATGGTGGGCGTCGACCCGCCACAGCTCGGCTGGCGGCAGAAGCCGCAGGACGTCCTCGACCACCTGGACCGCCAAGCCCGCCGCGACGCAGGTGTGGGTGCCCCAGCCGAACGGGATGAACGCCTCCGCGCCACCCCGCGGCATACCGGCCGACCACCGCGCTGGGCGGAACTTGCCGGGGTCGGGCCAGAAGCGGTCGTCCCGGTGCACGAGATAGCCGCACACCACCACTTCGTCCGACGTCGTGACCTCGGTTCCCACCAGGCGGTGGGGTTCGACCGGGAAACGGCCGAAGTTCCAGGCCACCGGCCAGAGCCGCAACGCCTCACGCACCACACCGGCCAGGTCACCACCGGCTTCGGGTTCGGTGCCCAGCAGATACACCGACCAGCCCAACAGAAAACCCGTCGAACCCGTGACCGCGAACAGGAAGGACAGGTACACCTCCGCCAGCCGCACCAGGTCCTCGCCCGGCGCGCCGGCGGCGAGAACGTCCAGCAAGTCGGCCGGCACCCGCACCCCTCGGGTGCGCCGCCGCGACAGCTCGGCAACTAGCGCACGGCGGACCCTGCCCCGCAACACGGCCCGCGACAGCACCGACCGCCGGTCTCGCGCACCAGCAAGCACCGCGTACCGGACCACTTGGTCGAGGAGCGGGCTCAGCGCACCCCTCGGCACCAGCACGTCACGAAAACACTTGTACAGAAACAGGTTTCCCGCGTCCGGCCACCGGCTCTCCGGCCCGATCCCCCGCTCGACGGCCGCCGCCAACCGGTCAGACCGGGCAATCCAGTGATCGCGCAACAGGTTCCGCGCCGCACGACCGATTTCCTGCTGCGCCGAGCGCGGCCCGAGGATGCCCTTGCTGGTCTGGAAAAAGTCGGAATGCTCCCGGTACCGCGACCCGGTGTTGGCGAGAACCGCTTTCGCCTCAGCTGGTTCGCTCACGTAGAACACGCCCGGCCGACGCTGGAAGATCGACCCGTGCCGGGCACGAAGATCGTCGAGCGTCTCCAGTTCGTCCACTTCTTCGCCCCGCCTGACCGGTTTTCAAGGACCACAGAAGCTTCGCGCTGTGCGTGCTGCCAGGGCAAGCCACCGAATGGCGGGCCTCTGCCGAGAAGTGCCGGAATGTGATACTCCAACTGCCGGAAGGGCTTTCCACCCCACCAGCCCTCCAAGCAACGCACGCACCTTTGGGCAACACTGAAGAAAAGGGGCTGACCGAGCCGTGGTACTCGCCGCCACTGTTGCGGGTTGGTTGAGCCTGATCGCTGTGAGACACCGCGGATCATTGGGCACCGCCGCATAACGCTGTATGGCACGGACAAGGCGTACGTCACCGACTCCACGCACAACCGTGCTCAGACCCGGTACTCACCCGGCGTCGTGGTGGCCGACGCACGCACTAGGTCCCGGGGATCGCCGCCAGACGCAGAACGTCCTCCGCAAGGGCCAGGACGACCTCCGGAGCCGACCGCGCCAGCACCGGCACTGTCTTGTCCCAGCGGCCTATGCGCAGCGCGAGAGCGAGCAACCGTCGGGCCTGCGGTGCGGGGGCGACCTTCGCGAGCTCGGTCAGGGCGGACGATCGACCTTGCCGGTCACCGATCGAGCGGACCAGGCGCTCGGCTCGGTCGAGGTCTCCCCCTCGCGCGAACGTCACCGCGACCTTGGTCAGCGCGGCGGTGCGGTGCCCGCTGTGCGGGTTCGCGAGCGCCACGTTCTCGGCGCGATCGGGCTCGGTCATGGCGAGCGAACACGCCAGAAATTCCAAGAGCGGACCGTCGTTGCTGCGCTGGTCGTCCCGGTGCCCGGACATCATCTGGTGCACTCGGTCCACATCGCCTGCGGCCGCGACCGCCTCAATGATCCACATCCACGCCGTGGTCCTGCGGTCCCCACTCGCGATGGCCGGAGCTATCTCCGCCGCGACGTCGACGAAGGACAGGGCACGGTCGGTGTCACCAAGCGAAACAGCGGTCGTCGCGAGCAACACGAGGTGTCCGACGCTGCCGAGCTTGTGGCCCATCACCCGGATCGCTGCTTCCGCCTCGTCGATCAGCGCCCACGCCCTGTCCGCCTGGCCCAGATCTGCCAGCACGGAGACGGTCCTCGCCAACGCGCGGGCGCGGTAGAAGGGGTTCTCGACCGAGCGAGCCACGTCCCGCGCACGGTCGAACTCGCCAACGTAGGGCAGTGTGGAAGCTATCTCCGCCAGCGCCCGGGCCCGGTCGTGGTCGTCCTCGATCTCACGCGTGAGCGCTATCCCTCGATCCACCTCACCGCCCCACACCAGCGCGTCGGCCAAGGTGGCCACAGGCACGGGAGTCTGGGAGCGGGCGAAGAGTTCGGCCTGGTGCGTGTCACCCGCCCTCGCCAGGCACCCGATCACCTCGTCGATCACGGCCATCCGCCGGGCCGTGACCAACGGCGCCTGCTCCGCGGCACGGACGGCCAGCGCCCTACCGCTGTCCCGGTCCCCCGCACTCGTCGCCCACCACGACAGAACGGCCAGGCGCATCGTCGACAACCAAGGATCAGTCACCGCCCGTGCGGTCGCCTCGACCTCCGCCGCGAGTACGGTGGCTTTCGCTTCCTCGCCCGCCACCAAGAGTTCCCTGGCCACCGCGGTCAGCATGGTGATCCGCTCGCCGACGTCCCGCCGGGACCGGCAGAACCGCTCAGCCTCCTGCGCGTCGCCGATGAGGACCAGGCCGGCGGCGACCGACACCAACGCCGTTGTTTCCTGATCACCTTCGTACGTCACGGGTTCGAGCGCTCGGGCCTCGGCGACGACCGCTCGCGCATGGTCATCCGCACCGAGTTGCACATAGAGCGACGCGATCTCGACCAACTCGGCTGCCTGCTGCGCGGGCGCGATTCCGCGGACTCCGGCCAACGCTTCGTGCGCCGCGGTCAGCGCTTTGCCGTCCTCACCGACGCGGTGCCATGCCCTGGCCAAAGCGATCAGCGAACCACACCGTGACGCGAGCGTCCTGATGGATCTGATGACCGTCGACGCCCGATCGAGGTCGCCTTGCTCGATCAGGACTTCCGCCAGGGCGTTTCGCCCGTCACCCCACACGTCCATGTGCGGCATCGACTCGATCAGGGCCTCCGCCCGCCGCGGATCACCTTGGCGTGCCGCGGTGGCCACCACAGCGGTGAACACCGTGGTCTCCGCCTCCGAGCCACTGGTCCGTTCCAGTGCTCGGGTGGCGTCGTCCCAGTCTCCGGCGTGCGCCAGCAAGCGCGCACGATCTGCTTGACTCGGTTGGTATGTGAGGCAACGCCCGGCCAAATCCCGCGCTATGGTCGTCTCTCCGGCGCTCGCGGCCGCATCCGCCAGATCCACCAGCGAGGGAACCTGCTCGACCGCGCTGCCGGCGGCGAGGATCAGGGACTCCGCCCGCCCGATCAGCGGCCCGGGTTCCGCGGCCAGGTGCCTGATCACGTGGTGCAGCAACCGAAGCTGGGTCCTCGGGTCGTCGACCGCGTCGATCAGGTCCACGGCCCGCGCCACACCGAGCGGTTCCATCATCCGCAGCAGCGCACGAGCCTGCCGGTCCGAGTCCGCAATGGACAGTGCGGTGGACTCGGCACGGACGTGGTGGCCGAGCATCACCAGCACCGCGGGCAGGTCGACGGGGAAGTTCGCGTTGCGCTGCTCGATCTCGTCGCGGTGCACGGCCAACCTGGCCATGCTCACCAGATCGTCGGAACCGAGCGCCAGCAGAGCGTCGTGCGCGGAGTTGATCTCATTGAGGGCCGCGGTGTCACCACCGGTGATGTCCATCATCCGGTCGTGACGGGCACGGTCCGTCGCGCACGCCACAAGCCTGCGCACGTCGCCGGTCTCGCGCAGCAGCCGGAAGTAGCCACGCAGCAGGTACTCCGGCGTCCCGGACGGCCAGCCCCGCGTCCTGTGCCGGTCCGCCCAGTCGTGCAGCACCTGGCGGTACTCGGCCAAACGGGACACTTCCAGGTATTTCTTCGACGATCGCTGGATTTCCTCGTGACCGAGGACGTACGCGATGGGGGCCGTGTCCGGCTGCCAGGTGCTGACCCGGGTCACGAAGCTGCGGCCGGTCACCGTGTGCAGGTGTTCCTCGACCCGCCACGCGGGTTCTCCGGTCAGCTCGGACAGGTCCGCGCCCGTCAGACCGCCTCCGGCGGACGTGATCAGGCCGAGCAGGTCGTGCTCCAGCCGTGAGCCGCCCAACAGGCGTTTCAGATCGCGCTCCATGTCGTTGCGAGCGACCTGCGCCCATTCGGACGGCGTGAGAATCCGTACGACGTCCTCAGCGTGCAGCGGGTGGTCGGGCGGGACGTCCCCGGGCAGCGGAGGATTGAGGCGGCTGGCGACCACGACACGCATGCCGTTGGCAGGCACGACCGGCAGCAGCCCGGCGATGCTGTACGAATCAAGGCCCCTGTCCTCGTCCAGCCCGTCGACCACCAGCACCAGCCGCTCACCGTTCTCCTGGCAGCGCAGCGCGGCCTCGTTGAGCATGCGCCGGAAGTGCGGTCCGCGCGTGGCCTGGGTGAGGTACGCGGGCATCGGCTGGCGCAACAACTCCGCGAGCTGCTCCATCACCACATCGGTGCACGCGATCCAGTCGCTCTGGCCCGCGAACCGGGCTGTGACGAAGAACGAGACCACGCGGACACCCGGCGGCGGGTCGAGCACGAACCACGACAGCAACGCCGACTTCCCAGCCCAAGCCTCGGCCCGCCACCACAGGTAGGCACCGGCGCCCTCACCTCGGCAGAACTCGGCAAGCACGGCCAGCTCACCTTGCCTGCCGGACAGGTCCGCGGGCGCGATGGCACGGACCTGCTCGAGGTACGCCGACCGGACAGGGGCCGTCGCGTGGACCTCCACGTCGCCGTAGACGACGCCGGAGTTGGCGAAACCACCAGCCTCCGCGGTCGCGTCACCGGTGTCACTCACCCTGGTCGTGCGCATGGAGTCAGCTGCCGTCGACGCTGTGCCGTGGGAGCGTCACCCACACAAGGGCAGAGAACACGACCAACGCCACTCCCATGACGATCTTCGTACCATTGCCCAAGGTCTGTCTCCTTCCCACGCGACTCACCCTTCATCGTTCGCACCTGCCTGGGTGTGACACTCCAGATGGACGCGATTCAGGGGTGGCGCTGCCGAGTGCACGGCCGGTTTCCGGCGACGACCAAGCGTACGTACGAAGACAACCAAGCGGATCGGCCGGTGGTGGGGTTACGTGTGCGGGATGGCAGGTACTCCATCACCAGCCATGTGTCGGCGCCGTCGACAACGACGAGCACGTTCGGGTGCCGCAACCCGGCACCGATGCGGGCTTCTCGCCGACCTGGCCGATGTCGCCGTACCCTGAGCGCATCCATGCGACCTGGCGGCCTGCTGGAACGCGCTGCCATTTCAGTGTTGACACCGCCGCACGCGTTGATTACACGGTCTTGTTCCTAGCCCTTGGCAACCGTGTTCCATTTCGCCCAGTCCTGGTCTGCGCAGGTCCACTGTTGTGCCACAGCGCCGTTGTTGGGGCTTCCATTGAAGATCTCGAGGCACTTCAGGCTGTTCATGTTCTGGTACGCGGTGAAGCCGTCGTGGGTGTTGAACCCCTTCCAGTAGGCGCCTGGTTGTCCCTGGCAGGTTCTGAGTTCCGCGTTGGCGCCGTTGGCCGTGCTGTTGTTCCCGATCGCGAGGCACTTGTCGGGATGAGCTGAGTGCTGGAGGAACAAGACCGGCCACCCGTCTGTGTCCCAGTGGTGAAAGTTCAGCAGCCAGTAGGCGCCTGGCTGGTCCTGGCACTGCCACTGTTGCACCCGTGCCCCATCGTGACCGGCGTTGTTCGCGCTTTCCAGGCATTTCGTGGTGTTCTTTCTGGCCAGGTAGACCCTTGTGCTCCCTTCGGTGACCGAGGCCATCGAGACGCCGCCAGCTCTGTTTGGTACATCGGCAGAGGCCTGCGGGGCCGTCATGGTCGATATGGCCAGCGCGGCCACAGCGATGAGGAGATTCATGCGCACGATAACTGCCTCCAATGTCAAGTGATCATTGTCGTAAGCACTGGCAATCACGCTTCAGCCTTGTGCTGGTGGGTGGGCGATCGCCAGCGACGAAAACGACACGGTTCGGCGGATTTGCGCCAGAGTGCGGGCGACTCGTCTTTCGGAGGGACCGTTCTCCCCCTCCGGAAGGAGGACGCGCGGAAGTGCGTCGACGAAGCTCGGTGACATGGTCATGAGCGAGGGTGTGGAAGCCAGCACGAGCCGCGGTTGGCCTCGATGGGTCGCCGGTGCCACCGCGGTGTGGTCGTTGGGGTACGGCGGCCTGGCCGTGTCCTGGGCGCTGGGTGGGCGCACCTATCCGTACGGCGCGAACGATCCCGGCGCGGAGCACGCGTCGTTGCTGAGCAGTGTGCCGACCGGGATCGCCGCGCCGGTGCTCGCCTGCGTCATCCTGCTGGGCGGCGTGCTGGCGCTGTGGCGTCCCCGGGGGTGGCCGTTCGTCGCGTTCGGGTGGACCGTCACCGTGGGGTTGCTGCTGCTGATCGATCTGCGGCTGTTCAACGTGCTCGGCTATCTGGTGACGGCGCCGTTCCTCGTCGTGGCGGCGCTGTTCGCCGAGAAGGCCGATCTCGGGCTGTTCACCGCATGGCCGGTGTGGAACCAAGTGGTCGTGCTCGTCGGCGCGATCCTGTGGGCTGGCACGACACTGGTGAGCCAACGCGCGACACGCGGCGGGTGCGGCAGTTGCGGCCGACGCCCCGGCCTCGCGTCGGCGGCGTGGACCACGCCTCCGGTGGCCCGGCGGTGGGGCACGTGGGCGGTCGTCGTGGCCGTACTCGCGCCCCTGCCCTACGCCGTGGTCCGCTACGTGTGGGCGCTCGGTGTGCCATGGGGCATCTCCCCGGAGTTCCACGCGGCGGGCTGGCCCTGGTTGTGGGTCCTCGGCGCTGGTCTCGCCACCGCCGCCGTCGGCGGCGCCGTGCTCACCCTCGGGCTGATCCGCCCCTGGGGTGAAGTCTTCCCACGCTGGGTTCCCCGGCTGCGCGGCCGTCCCGTGCCGCCGGGACTCCCCCTCTGGTCCGGCGGCCTGGTCGCCGTCATCCTCACGATGGCGAACGTGTCCCTCGCGCACCGCTCGATCACGACGGGCGAGCCGATGGACGTGCTGTTCCAGCTATGGGTCCTGTGGGGCCTCGGCCTCGGCGGCGCGACGCTCGCGTACTACTACCGCACCCGGGGCCGGTGCCGCCGCTGCGACCGCGGGGCCTGAGCTCGCGACAGCCTCCCGCCGAGTGTCCACATTCGGCAGTCGGTGACCCGCGAGGCACTCGAACGGGTAGGGACGCCCATCTGCTGGCGACTCGTTCACTGTCCACGGTAGAGCCAGCCCGCAGAGCACCGCAAATCGGCGAGCACGACGAGTCGGGATTGTCATGGACGAGATGTGACGTGCCGCTCGGTCTGGGCGACCAGCCACCGCGCCACCTCGACGACTTTCACGTTGGTGTCCGGCGAGGCGCGTGCCAGCATCGCTCTGCCACTGGTCGAGCTCGGCGACCAGGAGGTGGCTGGGTGCCTCGGAGGTGATCCGCTTGCCGTGGACCAGTGAGATCCCGGCCCAGGTCACGGCCGGAACGAGGTCGACCGCGGCGTGCACGATCGCGTGCAAGGTCAGCTCACGGTCGTTCTCGTGCTGGAGCCGCGCGAGCCGGCTCGTGCGTTGCCCGAGGTCGGGAACTCGTTGCAAGTCTGTCATGGCGTGCTCCCGGCGTCGCCCTTGCTCCCAGCGGGATCACCGAGCGGGTTCTGGGCCCTCGACCGCGCAACGGTTCAAACGTAGCGCCGGTGCATCGTTTTGTCATCGATTCATCGGGTGACACCGAGTTGAATGATCCCGGTATCCCGCCCAGAGTTCTCAGCGTCCGTTCGGCAGGCCGCGGGCGCCCTGCCTGGAGCCCGCGTACGCCTGCTTGCGCAGCCACGAGAGCACGCGCGGAGCCGGGACCAGCTGGGGATGGGCGTTCAGGATCGGGTCGAACCGGATCTCCTGGTCTGGCAGGCGTGTGGTGACGACCAGCCTGCCCCATGCCCGCCACCGCGATCGTGATCCGGCGAGCCGCAGGTCGACCACGAACGGTAACGCCTCGGTCAACCGGCCTGGCGGAATCGACCCTGGCTCGAGGACCGCTGCCATCCACTGCAAGCCTTCTGCCGTTCGGAACGGCATCATGCTGCTGTAGAACGCGCCACGCGACCAGTCCCTGCGAGGCAGTGGCAGCCATCGCGTGAGCCGCCCGGAACCGGCCGTCGAAAGCAACAGGTCGACCACCTTGCCTGGCTCCGCAGCGTCCGGTATCCGCAGGGCGAGACCGAGGACGTCCGGCACTCCGCTGGGCAGGCCGGCGCCCTTGGACATCCGCACGGTGACCGTACGGACCATCGTGCCGGGTTGCCCCGGCCACCCGTCGGGCAATGTCAACTCTGCGGCGAACACAAGCCCGGCCGGGTGTACCGCCGGTGCGTGCCGTATCCGCGCCAGGCCTCTGAAGAAGACAGTGACCAGGCTCGGCCCAGGGTCCATCCGCGAAGATCGCATGGGACCCGGCTACCCGGTATCGGTGACATCAGTCCGCGCTGTTTCGCGTACTGGACGGCAACGAGGGCATGAATCGATGCGAACCGGGAAACCTGTCGCACGGGCGAAGGGTTCGTTCGAGTTGTGAGGAGCTGCCGTGACCACCATTGCCCGGGAAGTGCCGGCCGCTGCCGAGGACGTGTTCGCCGTCTTGTCCGACGGTTGGTCCTACGCGGGCTGGGTGGTGGGCAATTCCCACATCCGGGACGTCGACCGGAACTGGCCGGACGTCGGGTCGCGCATTCACCACAGCGTCGGTGCCTGGCCGCTGCAGATCCACGACGTCACCGAGGTTCGCGTGGTCGAGCCCGGTCGCTATCTCGAACTGGACGCTCGCCTGTGGTGGCTGGGAGCGGCGGTGATCAGTTTCCGGATCTCTCCGCTGGGCGGGCAGGCGTGCCGGGTGGAAATGAGCGAGAGACTGGCCCGTGGTCCAGCAGCCAAGCTGCCGTCGGCCGCGCAGGCCGTCCTGCTCCGGCCGCGCAACCGCGAATCCTTGGCCCGGCTCGCCGATCTTGCCGTCGGCCGGGCGCGGTCGACGACCGACGGCGAAGCAGCCGGATGACGACATCGGCTGAGACAGTCGACGCAGTGGTGATCGGCGCCGGCCCGAACGGGCTGGTGGCAGCCAACCTACTCGCCGACGCGGGTTGGCAGGTGCTGGTCCTGGAGGCCGGCGAGGAGCCCGGCGGCGCGGTTCGCACAGGTGAGCACGTCGCCCCGGGCTTCCGCCACGACCTGTTCAGCTCGTTCTACCCGTTGGGGGCGGCCTCGCCGATTCTGCGCGGCCTCGAACTCGACCGTTACGGGCTGGTGTGGTCGTATGCCCCGGACGTGCTGGCACATGTGCTGCCGGACGACCGCTGCGTGGTCCTGTCCCGGGAACTGGACCGCACCGCGGCCTCTGTGGCGTCGTTCGCCTCCACCGATGGGGATGCGTGGCGGGCTGAGGTGCACGACTGGCACCGAGTCCGTGACCGGTTGCTGGACGCGCTGTTCACACCGTTCCCTCCGGTGCGTGCGGCGACCCGGCTGGTGCGCACGCTGGGTGCCGCCGGGTCGTTGCGGCTGGCCAGGATGGTCACGATGCCGGCCACCACTTACGGGGCGGAACGGTTCACGGGCGACGGCGCGCGGCTGCTTCTTGCCGGCAACGCCCTGCATTCCGATCTCGGGCCTGGCGAAGCCGGCAGCGCCGTGTTCGGGTGGCTGCTCAGCATGCTCGGCCAGGACGAGGGGTTCCCCGTACCCCGTGGTGGCGCGGGCGCGCTGACCGCTGCTCTCGTGCGGCGGCTCACCGAGCGCGGCGGCCGTGTCGCCTGTGGACGGTCGGTCACCAAGGTGCTGGTGGCGGGCGGGCAGGCGATGGGGGTCGCCGACCAGGATGGGAACCTCGTCCGGGCCGGGCGGGCGGTGCTGGCCACGGTCCCAGCGCCGGTGCTGTACCGCGACCTGGTCGGCGAGCGGCACCTGCCGTCCCGGTTCGTCACGGCCTTGAAGGGCTTCCAGTGGGACGACGCGACGATCAAGGTCGACTGGGCCCTGTCCCGGCCGATTCCGTGGCGCAACCCCGAGGCCTCCGGCGCCGGAACCGTGCACCTGGGCGGTGACCTGGCCGGGCTTGCCGAGTTCGGCGCGGCGCTGGCCACGGACCGGCTACCGGACAACCCGTTCCTGCTCCTCGGTCAAATGTCCACCGCGGACCCCACCCGATCACCGGCGGGAACCGAGTCCGCCTGGGCGTACACCCACGTGCCCCACGGCCGCGTCCGCAGCCGCGACGATCTGCTTCGAATCGCCGATCACCTGCAGCGCATCGTGGGAAACCACGCACCGGGCTTCGCCGACACGATCATCGGCAGGCACGTCGCCGGTCCCGTGGACCTGGAACGCCAGAACCCGAACCTGGTCGGCGGAGCCGTCAACGGCGGCACCTCGGCCATCCACCAGCAGCTGGTGTTCCGCCCCGTGCCCGGCCTCGGCCGCGCCGACACACCGATCGACCGGCTCTACCTGGCCGGTGCCTCGGCACACCCCGGCGGAGCTG
This sequence comes from Kibdelosporangium phytohabitans, assembly GCF_001302585.1. GTDB lineage: Bacteria > Actinomycetota > Actinomycetes > Mycobacteriales > Pseudonocardiaceae > Kibdelosporangium > Kibdelosporangium phytohabitans. The sequence goes on from NZ_CP012752.1 coordinate 6,543,011, forward strand.
TGCATGGTGGCCCTGGTGCCAACGCCGCCAAGGCGGCGCTCGCTCGGGACGGCCTGGCTGGAGCGGGTTATGCCGCGCTGATCCGCACACTGCACCGGAACCTGTATCGATGACTCCGACCTGTGCCTACCCCGCTGATTCTCGGCAGAAGTCCCGTTGGTCGGCGCCACTCCCACCAAACTGGAGGTCAAGGTGCAAGTCGGGGTGATCGGGGTCGGCAGAATGGGCCTACCCATGGTGGCTCGACTGGTCGCGGCCGGACATGAGGTCGTGGCGACCGACATCCGCTCTGAGTGCCGCTCCACGGTCGAGAAAGCCGGTGCGAGGTGGGCATCGGACGCGTCCCAGGTCACACGTGGCAGCGGTGTCGTTCTGACGGTGCTTCCAGGAAGCCCTGAGCTGCGGGAGCTCGTGCTCGGATCGGACTCGCTGGTGGCGGCTGTGGACGGTGGTGCGGTCTGGGTCGACCTGACGAGCGCGTCGTTCGAGTTGGGCCAAGAGTGCGCGCGCGAAGCGGGAAGGCGGGGCGTGGCCTACCTTGATTCACCTGTCGGAGGCGGGGTGCCCGCCATGCGGGAAGGCACCGTGACGCTGTATGTGGGCGGCGACGTGGACGTGCTGGAGTCGATCACCCCAGTCCTGCGGGCGTTCGCGAAGACCATTCACCATCTCGGCGATCACGGCACGGGGTACCTGACCAAGCTACTGATCAATCTCCTGTGGTTCGGCCAAGCGACGCTGACCACCGAGGCGCTGCTCTTGGCCCAACGACACGGACAGCCGGCGCATCGGATGCGTGACGTTCTGCTGGGCAGCGCGGGTGACAGCGCCTTCGTCACGCATCATCTTCCCGCCTTGCTGGCCGGTGACTACCTCCGCGACTTCGGGCTGGACCGGTGTGTCGAGGAACTGGAATCCATCGAACACAGTGCCGGCCGCGCGGGCACTCCCCATCCGCTGACGTCGGCGGTCGCCGACGTGCACCGCAGGGCCTTGCACCACTATGGCGCCGTTGACGGGGAACTGATGGGCCCCGCTTGGCTGGAAGAACAAGCAGGCTCACGATTGCGTGACGACGAGTCCTGATCACGATCAAGGAGGGCTTCGCCGAGCTGCCGGAAGTGCCGAGGCCATCTGTCAAGCCCACCAGGTCGCTGCCTCGCAGGCCGGAGGTTCAGGTCGTTCTCGCGACGGAAATCCCGTGATCCAGAGGGTCATCATGCCCGTCCATGCTGCTCGCCCCAGCCCCCCGGCGACGAAACGAACCGCCGTACCGGAAAGTCACATCGTGAAGCTTGTTCCGAGCAAGATCCGTGTTCCGATCCAGACGTGGACCGACACGCTGACGACATCCGAGGTCGGCCAGCGTGCGATCGGATTCGTCAACGGGGCGTTCGGTGAACGTGCCCACGCGGGTGGGGACGTTCTACCCGCGGCGATGTCGATACGCCTTGACCACCGCCGGATCGAGCCGTCCACAAGGTCACTCACCACGGCGTATCCGGCGGCGACCGGACGCGTTGCGGTGTTCCTGCACGGGCTGGTCGACACCGAACGATCGTGGTTTCACCGGGACAGCAGCACAACCGAGCCGGTTCGGCCCGATTTCGGCAGCAGGTTGGCCGCGGATCTTTCGTACAGCCCGGTGTACCTGCGTTACAACACCGGACGGCACATCTCCGACAACGGAAACGAACTCGTCACCTTGCTCTCCCGGCTGGTCGAGAACTGGCCCGTGACGGTAACCCAGATCATCCTCATCGGACACTCGATGGGCGGCCTGGTGGCCCGCAGCGCGCTACACCAGGCTCAGCAGCAGGCTGCTCCCTGGCTGCCCAAGGTGACTCGGCTGGTGTGCTTGGGCAGCCCGCATGTCGGTGCACCGCTGGAACGCACGGTCGCCCGGATGGCGGCCGTGTTCGGCAGGTTCGTCATCACCAGTCCGCTTTCGCGGTTGCTGGCGCTACGCAGCGACGGCATCAAAGATCTCGCGCAGGGCTATCTGCACAAAACCCAATGGCAGACAGGCACATCCCCGACGGAGCCGCAGGACTCCGATCTGCCCGTCCACGTCCGGCAGTACTTCGTCACCGTCACACTGTCCCGTTCGGAAGGCAGCCTTTACGGCCGCCTCGTCGGCGACCTGCTCGTGCTGCCGTCAAGCTCAGGCGACCGCAACCAGAGTGCCGAGCACCAATGGTTCGGTGGCATGCATCACCTCCACCTGCCGCGACACGACCGCGTGTACAACGCCGTACACCACTGGCTCAGTCACGCCAGCACGTTGACGCCCGCACCTGTCGGACCGTCGCTCTAGCCGAGTAACGTCTGGGCGAGCAGGAACAGGTTGAGCGTGGAAACGACCGCGGCGGCCACCATCCCGACCGTGGTGACGGCCGGCTTGTTCACCTGCTCCCCCATCACGTCCTTGCGCCTGCCCAGCAGTACCAGCGGGACGAGTGCGAACGGGATGCCGAAGGACAACACGACCTGGCTGATCACCAACGCCTCGGTGGGGTCGACCCCCATTGAGAGGATCGCCAGGGCGGGAGCCATGGTAACGAGCCTGCGCACCACCAAAGGGATGCGGCGACGCAAGAAGCCCTCCATCACCACCTGCCCGGAGTATGTGCCGACACTGGACGCCGCCAGGCCCGAGGCCAGCAGCGCCAGTGCGAATGCCAGCGCGGCGCCCGGACCGAGCAGATCACCCAAGCCGCTGTGCATCTGCTCGAGTGACTGCGGCGCGGCGGATGTTCCGGTGTGGAACGTACCCGCGGCCACGACCAGCATGCTGACGTTGACGGCTCCCGCGATGGTGAGCGCGACGGTGATGTCGGCCTTGCTCGTGCGTAACGCGCGCTTCTGCGCCGCGAGTTCCGGCCTGTGGTGGTGCTGGGTGAGCGCCGAATGCAGGTAGATGACATGCGGCATCACAGTGGCGCCCAGCATCCCCGTCGCCAGCAGCACGCTGTCAGCCCCCGCGAAACCCGGCACCAAACCACCTGCGGCACCCGTGAGCGGGCCGAGCTGCAAGGTCTGGTAGAGGAACCCGCCGAGCACGATCGCGAGCAGGCCGATGATCACCGACTGGAACCTCCGGCGCCGCAGCGGTTGCAGCATGAGGATTCCTGCCGAGACAACGGCGGTGATGATCGCGGCGGGCACCAGGGGTATGCCGAACAGCAGGTTGAGAGCGACCGCGGCGCCGACGAACTCGGCGAGGTCGGTGGCCATCGTGACCAGTTCGGCCTGCACCCACAGCAAACCGGTGACCGGCCTCGAGCAGTGCGCGCGGCACAGTTGCGGCAGATTCCGCCCGGTGACGATCCCGAGCTTCGCGGACTGGTACTGGATGAACATGGCCAGCAGGCTCGCGCTGACGATCACCCACAGCAGCACGTAGCCGTGCGCGGCCCCACCGGCCATGTTCGTGGCGAAGTTGCCAGGATCGACGTAGGCCACCGCGACCACGAACGCGGGCCCCATCATGATGGCAGCGGACCGCAAGCGCGTCACGGCGGGCGCTCGCGTCGAGGTGCCGGTCATACAGGCGATCCCCCCACTTCCTTGCCCTTGGGGTCTTGCGTGCCCGCCGGAGGTGTTCTGATGCGGTCGATCAGTGCCGTGGTCGACCGGTCCGCGACGTATCCGACGATGACGACCTCGCCGCCCAGCGACCGGACGATCTCGGTTTCCGGCAGGGAGTCCAGTGTGTAGTCGCCGCCTTTGACGTACACGTCCGGCCTGAGCAGTTCGATCAGCCGCACGGGAGTGTCCTCCCCGAACGCGACAACGTGGTCCACACTGGACAGTCCGCTGAGGACGAATACCCGATCGGCGGTGGTGTTCACCGGCCGGCCGGGGCCCTTGAGCCTGCCGACGCCCGCGTCGTCGTTCACCGCCACGATCAGCACGTCCCCGAGGCTCTTGGCCTGCTCCAGGTACTCCACATGACCGCGGTGCAGTACGTCGAAGCAGCCGTTGGTGAACACGATCCGCCGCCGGGCGGCCCGGTGCCCGGCGACGATCCGCGTGATGTCGCCGGATGAGGCGGTGTGCGTGGTCATGGCCAGGAGGGCTCGTTGGACGCGCAGACCACCAATTCCCTGATCTCGCACCCGAACGGCTGGTTGAGCGCGTGGATGACCGCTGCGGCCACGTTCTCCGGCGCGTTGAGCTCGTTGACGTCCGGCGGCCGGTACTTCTCCTCCCGCCCGTCGAAGAAGGGCGTGCGCATCCCGCCGGGGACGAGCAGGGTCACGCCGACGCGGCCCGCGGTCTCCGTGGCCAGCGCCCGGGTGAAACCCACGATGCCGAACTTCGACGCGCAGTACGCCGTCGCCTCCGGCAACGCTCGCAGCCCCAGTGTCGATGCGACTGTCACGACGCGCCCGCGTGTGCGTTCCAGGTGTGGCAGCGCGGCCCGCACCACGGCGACCGTGCCGAACAGGTTGACCCGGACCACTCGTTCCCAGTCCTCAGTAGACACTTGGTCGAGCGCCCCGCAACTGTCGATGCCGGCGGCGGTGACCACGCCGTCCAGTCCGCCGTGGCGTTCCACCGCCTCGGCGACCGCCTGCTCAGCCGCCGCGCTGTCGGACAGGTCCACGGGCAGGAAGTCGGTGACTGGCTGGGATGGTGCGGCCTTGTCGAGTACCACGGCGTGTCCGCCGCCCGCGACAACCGCGGCAGCGACAGCGGCGCCCAGTCCGGAGGCGCCTCCGGTGACCAGAACTGTGTTCATGCGTTCTCTCCTTCCAGGACAACGAAACCAGCGGCTCCGCCGTTGGCGAGGAATCGGCTCGCGGCATCCACACCCGCCCGCACGGCCTCGAGCACGGTGTCGGGTTCGGAGTCTCCACGCACCATCCGAACGGCCACGGCAGCGGCGAAACAGTCGCCCGCGCCGCAGGGATCGACGACCTGGGTCACGGGCGCGGCGACGGTGATCGGCCCGTGGCCGAGGTCAAGGACAGCTCCGGCCGAGCCGGTGGTGACCGCGACGGCCTCGGCCAGCCACATCGTGCGAAGGATCCCGGCCGCCTCCTCGGGTCGCGCACCGCACGCGGCAGCGGCCTCAGCAGCGTTCGGCGTCACCACCCGAACGCCGGCAACCGGCGACGAACCACGCGGGTGCGGGTCCCACACCACCAGCTCGGCGCTCTCCAGCACGGACCGCAGCCGCTCGTTCTTGGTCAGGCCGCGGCCGTAGTCGGACACCAGGACGGCGTCAGCCGACACCACCGCGTCGAGCATCTCGTCGGTCACCACCAGGTCACCACGCCCGCCACGGTCGATCCGGGCCAGCGACTGCCCGTCGCAGCGCAACCGCGTCTTGACCGGTGTCGCTGCCCAGGACGGCCCCGCGACCACCGTCATGCCGCCCAACGCCTTCCGCAGCCGGTCGCCATCCGCGTCATCGGCGATCGCCGTGACCAGGGTGACGTCGACATCAGCGGCCAGCAGCGCCGCCAGACCGGCGCCACCAGGGCGCACGTGTTCACTGGCCAGGTCGACCACGGGGACCGGCGCGTCGGGGCACAGCCTGGTGGCCGTGCCGACCAGGTCGACGTCGAGCAGGGTGTCACCCACTACCGCGAGGTTCATGACACCCGCCGTCGCGTGTCGGCGGCCGGCAGACCGATAGCTGCCTCGAACGCCTCGCACAGGATGTGCACGGCCGTGAGTTGCGCTTCCTGCACGGTGCAGGCGTCTCCGGGCAGGGCCAGTGTCTCGTCGGCGAGGTCGGCGAGCGGATTGGGGCGCGCACCTGTCATCGCCCACACAGTCAACCCGCACCGGGTGCCTTCCTGTGCGGCGCGGAGAAGGTTCGTGCTGCGGCCCGATGTCGAGAGCAGAACGAGGATGTCCCCGGCGCGTCCGTGGGCCGTGACCTGGCGGGCGAAGACCTCGTCGTAGCCGTAGTCGTTGCTGATGGCGGTCACGCTGGACGATTCCGCGCACAGCGCGATGGCCGAGTACGGGTGGCGGTCGGCCTGGTAGCGGCCGACCAGTTCCGCGGTCAGGTGCTGGGCCTCCGCGGCTGATCCCCCGTTGCCCGCGGCCAGCAGCCGCGCACCGGCGGGCAACCGTTCGGCCATGCCCTGTCCCCAGCGAACGAGCAGGTTGCTGTGGCTTCGCAACGCGGTCAGCGCCTCCGCCAGCGCGTCGATGTGGGCGCGCGGGTTCATTGCCCCTCCCCCACGAGCTGGTCCGCACGTCGGTCGCCGCACACTCTCGTGTAGGCGGCAGCGGTGTCCCTGGCGACCCGGCTCCACGTGTACCGGGCCACGGCGCGGTCTCGGCCAGCCATGCCGTAGGACTCGTTCATCACCTTGTCGTGCAGCAGCTGGTTCAAACTCGCCGCGAGTGCGCGAGAGGAGCGCGGCGGCACGTGCAGCCCGGTGACATTGTGGACGACGGTGTCGATCAGACCGCCCACGGCGGACGCGACGACCGGGCGACCGCAGGCCATCGCCTCCAACGGGACGATGCCGAACGGCTCGTACCAAGGTGTGCACACCACGACGGCGGCGGAGCGCAGCAGCTGTGGCATGTCGGATCGGGACACGGATCCGACCAGACGCACCCGGTCCGCGACGCCCCATTCCTCGGCATGGCGTCGTAGTCGGCCCGCTTGGGGGTCTGTGTCGAGCCGGTCGCCCGGCGGGCCGCCCGCGATGACCAGCTCGACGCCGGGCAACGCGGCCAGCGCGGCGATGATCGTGTCGAATCCCTTGCGGGCGACGAGCCTGCCGGTCGCCACGATCCGATGTGGATCCACTGTTCCGCCAGGGCTGAACATGTCGGCGTCCACGCCGCACGGCACGACTGAGATCCGGTCGCGGGGCACGCCCAGCCTGGTCAGTTCCCCCACTTCGTCGGTGCAGGTGGCCGCGATACGTGCCGCTCGGTTGGCCACGAGCCGTTCGATCGGGATCCGTTCGACCGGGCTCGTGTCGGCCTCGCGCTGGTAGCGCTTCTTGACCGTGCCCAGCGCGTGGAACGTCTGCACTACGGGCACTTTCAGACCACGGGTGGCCAGAATCGACGCCAGACCGGACATCCAGAAGTGCGCGTGCACCACGTCCGGGGGCGCGCCGGCCCAGTGCTCGCGCAGTTCGGCGGCGAAGTCGCCCATGTGGGGCAGCATCTCGTCCTTGCCGATCCGGGTCGCGGGCCCGGCCGGTACGTGCACGACGCGGTACCCGCCCGACACGGACACCTCGTCGGGCAGGTCCGGTGTGTCTCGTCTGGTGTACACGACGACCTCGTGCCCAAGCCGGCACAACGCCGCGGACAACTCGGCGACGTGCACGTTCTGGCCTCCCGCGTCGACCTCGCCGAGCGCCGCCAACGGGCTGGCGTGCTCGGAAACCATCGCGATCCTCATGTGCTCACCTCCATCAGCAGCTCGTCCCAGTCGCGCAGGAACCTGGCCAGTCCGTAGTGGGCCAGTGCGTGTTCCCGTGCTTGTTTGCCCATCCGGCGGGCCGTCTCGGGCTCCGCCATCAGGTGTCCTAGTCCTTCGATGAGCTCGTCCGGGTTCGCCGAGACGATCCCGGCGTCCGGTGGTACGGCACGCGCCGCCTCCGTCGTGGCCAGTGCCAGCACCGGCATGCCCAGGTGCATCGCCTCGATCAGCGACAGACCCAGCGACGTCCAGCGCGTCAGGTGCAGGTAGACCCGGCGGCGGGCCATCTCCTCGTGCAGTCGCCGCGTCGACAGGTCGCCATGGCAGGTGACGTCCAGCAGACCGGCCAGGCCCATCCCGAAGACGTCGAGCGGCGCCTCGGCGGCGAACAGCGGGAACAAGTCGGTGCCGGTGACCCGGCCGCGCCGGATCGGTTCGTTGCTGACCACGGCGACACGCGCCATCTCACCGGTGTACTGCTCCCCCGGGTCCACGATCCCGTGCTCGATCACCTTCGTCGGTGCGTCGCCGGAATCCCACATCAGGCGGTTGAAGTGGGTGACGTGCACGAGCGGGATGTCGTCGCGGCCCGCCAGGGGATGGCGGGTGCGGGGCACGTCGCCCTGTGGCGTGTTGTGCTCGACGTAGACCATCGGAACGCGCAGCCGCTCGGCCACTTCGACTTGGTCCAGGCTCTGCACCACGGCCGCGTCGACCGGTAGACCAGCCAGGTCGTCCGCCGGCACCTCGACGGCGTTGACCGGCCAGTCCCTGCCCAGCCTGCCGCCACCCGACGGGCCTGCCGGCAACAGGTACGTGTGTTCGCCGTGCACGAACGACGTGCTCCACGAGCCGTGCACGTGCCATACGAGGATGTTCATGTCAGTCTCCGCACCGCGGCGACGACGTCGGCCGCCGTGATCGAGTTCAGGCAGGGATGGCCTGCCAGCGGGCATTGGGTGGCGCGGGTGTCGCGGCAGGCCGCCTGCTGATCGCCGAGCACGGCGACCGGCACGCCGTACGGCGCCCATCGCGATGCCGGGACCACCGGAGCGAACAACGACACGACCGGCGTGCCGACCGCGGCGGCCAGGTGCGCTGGGCCGGTGTTGCCGACCACTACGGCTTCCGCTCCTGCCAGGACACCGGCCAGGGCGGGGAAAGTGGTCCGGCCGCCCAGATCAAGGGCGTCGGCTCCGGCGACCCGCGCGGTCAGCTCCTTCTCGTCGGGCGCACCCGTGACCACGACACGATGACCGGCCTCGCTCAGGGCGATCACGGCTTCGGCGCATCGGTCCGGCGACCAGGCCCGTGCGGGTACGGACGCGCCGGGGTGCACGACCACATAGGGCGCGCGACCGGTGAGTTCGCCCGTGTCCGGCGGAGTGCGCACGCGCAGACCGCCGTTGTCGCCCAACGGCAGGGTGAACCCGGCGGCTTGCGCCACGCGCAACGCCTTGAGCGGTTCCGGCTGGTCGTCGTCGATGTCGATGCCCGGCCGGATTCGGTGATCCACAAGGGATCCTGGGTAGTCCGTCGAGATGGCCGCGATCCGGCGGACCCCGGCCATGCGCAGCAGCAGTGCCATCGGCAGCGGCGACTGGTGGAACGATGTCAGCACCAGCGCGACGTCGAACCCGGCCAGCCGGGTGACCAGGCCAGTTATGTCTACAGTGGACACATCGGGCGGGTCGGCGAGGATCCACGGGCAGGCCCACTGCCACACCTCGGCCACGCCCGGCAGGATGTCCGCCGCCTGCCTGCCCTGCGGCCCGCACAGGAACGTGACTTCCGCACGACCCGCCACCGCCCGCACGGCGGGACCTGCGGTCAGCACGTCTCCGTCGCTGTCCAGCCGCACGACCACCGCCTTCATGACAGCACCCACTCCACCGCGGCCCTCAGATCCGGCGCCGTCACCGGGGCGCGGCGGACCTCCGCGGCGAGCGTGACCGCCGTCGGCACCAGAATCGACCGGGCGCCCGCGTTGTGCGCCGCCAGGACGTCACTTTCGATGTCACCGATCACCACCGCATCGGACGGGTCGACACCCAACTGCGCGCAGGCGGCGAAAATCATGCCGGGCGCGGGTTTACGGCACACACAACCGTCGTCAGGGCCATGAGGACACATCTGCCAGGTGCCGAACGGCCCGAGCATCTGCTCCACACGAGCGTTCACTCGCTCCACTTGGGACTTTCCCACCAACTTGCGTGCTATGCCGGACTGGTTGGTCACCACACCGGTGAGCACGCCCTCTGCGCGCAGCCGCGCCAATGCCTCGGCGGCGTGGGGAAAAGGCTCCACACGGACCGGGTCACCGTTGTACGGGTAGTCCTTGATCAAAGTTCCGTCCCGATCGAAGAGCACCGCGCTGGGTCGCATACAGACGGAGGTTGCCTGAGAAGTTGTGGGTAAACCCGTGACGCACCACTACTACTCACAGTGATGCCTCTGTTCTTGCCCGGGTTTTCCCATGGAGATCAACCGAAGTCCCGCCTCACGGACCTTCCGGGCGGGGAGCAGGTCCCGCGTGTCGACGATGACCGGTCGTCCGCCGCAGGCCATGCGCGCCCAGTCCAGTTCAGCGAACTCGGGCCACTCCGTGAGCACCACGACCACGGACGCGTTCTCCGTGGCCACATACGGCGAAGCCACGACACAAACCGGTCCGGCACAACGGTCCGCGGTGGCGCTGGGGTCGTAACCGGTCAGCACAGCACCTTCGGCTGCCAAGAGCTCGGCCACCGCCAACGCCGGTGAGTCCCGTAGATCGTCCGTGCCCGCCTTGAACGTCAGCCCGAGCAGACCGACTGGGACACCGGTGAGTGACCCACCGGCCGCGGCACGGACCTTGGCGGCCACACGGTGTGCCTGGCGGTCGTTCGTGGCGATCGCGGCGTCCAACAGGGAGAAATCCACCTCGGCGGCCCGTGCGGTCGCCAGCAGTGCCTGCGTGTCCTTCGGCAGGCAGGACCCTCCCCACCCCGGGCCAGGCGTGAGGAACGTGGCACCGATGCGCTGGTCGAGCCCCATGCCCTGGGTGACGTCCCCGATGTCCGCGCCGAGTTCCTCACACAGTTCGGCCAACGTGTTGACGTACGAGAGTTTCATCGCCAGAAAGCAGTTGCTGGCGTACTTCACGAGTTCCGCGCTGGCGCTGCCGGTGATCAGGGTGGGTGCGTCCATACCCGCGTACAGGGCCGCCACACGCCGCGCCGCGGCTTCGTCCTCCGAACCCACGACCACTCGTTGCGGGTGGAGGAAATCCTCGACGGCGTGCCCTTCGCGGAGGAACTCCGGATTGGACACCACAGCGACTCCCGGGCAGCGTGCCAGTGCCGTGATGCGGCTGATCGTGCCGACGGGGACGGTGGACTTGATCACCAGGACGCAGTCCGGTGAAAGCCGGTCCCCGGCCTGCTCCAGGACAGCTTCCACGGCGGTCAGGTCGGCCGCTCCGTCGTGGCCGGTCGGTGTCGGCACCGCGACGAAGACGAAGTCGACTTCGGACAACTCGGCCGGTGCGCCGTGCACGAACCTCAGCTTTCCCGCGCGCAGCCCGTTCGACACGCTCCGGGCGAGACCGGGTTCGTGCAGCCCGATGTCCGCGCGGGAGAGGGCATCCACCTTCGCCTCGTCCACGTCGGTGCAGACGACGTCGTGGCCGAGCCGGGCGAAGCACGCGGCTGTCGTCAGGCCGACGTAGCCCGCGCCGACGACCGCGATGCGCTGTGCTACCACCGTTCGCCTCCCGTCACCTGGGCCACCGCGGACAGCACCTCGGCCACGGAGATCATCAAGAGCCCGGGGTCGGGCCGGTCGGCGAACGTGTCGCCGGTGTGGCCGTGCCACAACGCACGATGTGGCGTCGAACGCGGACCCCAGTGCGCGGGCGAGACCGGACCGAACAGCACCACGGACGGCGTGCCGTACGCCGTCGCCACGTGGGCCACTCCGGTGTCGCCGCAGATCAGGAGTCGCGCGTCGGCGATCAGGTCGAGCAAACCAGCCAGATCGCCACCAACCCTGGTCGGCACGGATCCGGCGACAGCCTCGACGATGTCCTTCTCACTCGTGTCGCCAGTCACGACGACGTCCTCGTCCAGCGTGCGCACCACGGCGGCGTACCGCTCGGCGGGCCAACGCCTGCAGCCGTGACTGGCGCCCGGGTGCACGACGACATGTCCGCGATGTTCGGTTTCGCCGAGCCGGAGATCCTGTGGGTCCGCGGGTATGCCGTGCTCGGCGAGCAACCGGCACCAGCGGTCGACCTCGTGCTGGTCCTCGATCCACAGCCGGTGGGTGATCAACCTGCGGGGCCGCAGCCGCGACAGCAAATCAGTACTTCGCGGACCACTGCCGTGCAGGTTCACCGCGATGCCGGGGGCGGGTCCCCGCCATCGAATGGGGACCAGGCCCTCGGTGGGTTCCAGGCGGTCCACCGCGTCGATCCTGTCGACGACGTCCGCCAGCCACGCGGGCGCGGCCAGGGTGATGGTCGCGGCGGGGTACGCCCTGCGCAACGCTCGCAAGGCCGGGACAGCGGTGAGCAGGTCGCCGAGGCCGAGTGCGCGCAACACCACGATGTTCACAGCCGGACCCGCAGTTCCCCGCGCAGCCGGTGCCAGCAGGCCACGGGCGGGATCGCCACGCTGGTAACCAGCATGCGGGCGATCTCGTCGGGCGTCCTGGGACCAGGCGCGATCCGCTGACCGGCGAAATGGGCGGTGAGCGCCACCCACGCTGAACCAGCCACTGCCGCGGCCACCCGTCGACCGGTGAGTCCGAGGAGAATTGCCGCCGCCGCGGCCGTCGTGCTGAGCACGTGCCAGTGCATGCGTGTGGGGCGGCCACCGACTTCCTTGCGCCAGCCACGGCCGCGCAGGCTCCGCATGAGCGCGTCGTCGGCGTTGCCCCGCTGGGCGCGCACGCTCACGAAGAACCCCGCGGGCCGCACCGGATGCGTCGTCTCGCGCCGCCCGGCCACGATCCTGTGGCCCTCGTCCACTACACGCAGCGCGAGCTCCACGTCCTCGCGGTAGGCACGGGGGAAGCGTTCGTCGAATCCACCGATCTGCAGGAGCGCAGCCCGTCGGTAAGCCATGTCGGCGGTGATCCAGTTGCCGGTCATCAGCCCGGCGGTGTTGCGCTCCCAGTCGGTCGGCTCACGGTCCGAGGGCAGCGGAACGGTGACCCGTGCCTGGCTGGCCACCACATCCGACGGCACATCGGCAAGGTCCTTCGACAGCGCGGCGGGCCAGTCGTCCGGCGGCAGCACATCGTCGTCCAAGAACGCCACCCACTCGGTGCTCGCAGCCTGCCACCCGGCGTTCCGAGCCGCGGCTGGACCACGGCCATAGGTACGCAACACCCGCACGTCAGCGGGAACCACCAGTTCCCCGGCCGGATCGGGCCGGTCGTCAACCACGATCACCTCGCGCGGCGCGGGACCAGCGCCGTGCACCACGACGCCGAGCACAGCGTTCAGGCTTTCCCTGCCGGTGGTGGGAACCACGACGGTGTAGTCGACGGTCATGCCGGTCCCCCAGTCCGGCGCACCACGAACGGCCCGATGGCGAGCAGATCCACCGGCGCGGACCCGAAGCACTCCAACGCGTCACGCGGATCGTCGACCATGGGCCGTCCCGCCGTGTTCAGGCTGGTGTTGACCACCACGGGCAAGCCGGTGCGCCGCTCGAACTCGGTCAGCATCCGCGCCAGCAGCGGCTCACCGGACGGGTCGACGGTCTGCGGCCGGGCGGTGCCGTCCACGTGCACGACCGCCGGGATCCGGTCTTTCCACTCCGGACGGACGTCGTGCACGAAAAGCATGTAGGGACTGGGAATGGGACCACGCCCGAACACGGCGGCTGCCCGGTCGAGCAGGACCATCGGCGCGACCGGCCGGAACTGCTCACGGCCTTTCACGTCGTTGAGCCGCTCCAGGTTGCCCGCGAAACCCGGATTGGCCAGCAGCGACCGTCGCCCGAGAGCACGCGGGCCGTACTCGCTGCGTCCCTGGAACCAGGCCACGATCTTGTCCTGCGCCAACGCCGACGCGACCTCGGCCGCCACGTCCGGCGGTTCGGTGTAGGTGATCTTGGCGCGGTCCAGGCAGCCGCGGATCTCGTCATCGGTCCACCCCCGCCCGAGGTCGGCGCCGGACATCGCCGCCGCGGGTTCACCCTGCTGTGCCACGAGGTGCAGCGCCGCGCCCAACGCCGTTCCCGCGTCCCCGGCGGCCGGTTGCACCCAGACCTCGTCGAACGGGCCCTCAGCGAAGATCCGCGTGTTCGCCACGCAGTTCAGCGCCACTCCCCCGGCCATCGCCAGTTTGCGGTGCCCTGTCCGGTCATGCAGCCACCCGGCCAGCTCCAGCAGGACTTCCTCCACGCGGGCCTGGACGCTCGCCGCCAGCTCGGCGTGTTCCTCGGTCATCTCGCCATCGGCCTCCCGGCGTTTGGCCAGGGTCACCCAGTCCACCCGGTGGATGTGGAAACCGCCGTCGTCGGCCACGCGGATGTGTTCCCTCATCAGGTCCAGGTGTTTCGGCTTCGCGTACGAGGCCAGCGCCATGACCTTGTACTCGTCGCTCGACCTGAGGAACCCGAGGTGTTCGGTCAGCTCCTCGTACAGCAACCCCAGGGAGTGCGGAAGCCGTTGCGCGGCGAAGGTCTCCAAGTCATGGCCGCGATAGCTCCCGGCGAGGTGGGAGGCGCACTCACCACGCCCGTCGGTGACAAGCACGGCGCAGTCACCGTCGAACGGGGCCGCGAGGCCGGCTGACCCGGCGTGTGCCACGTGGTGCGGCACGAACCGCACGATGTCCGGGTCGAGCCCCGGCAACGCCGTGGCCAGGAAGTACGGCGAGCGACGGGCGTAGCGGGTGCGCAGGTCCTCCCAATGCTCGTCCAGGCCTTGTTGTCCCGGCTCGACCAGCTCAGGTTCATAGGAGTACGCGACCGCGTCCAGGTCCCCCGGCTCCAGCCCGGCGCTCGCCATGCACCAGCGCGCGGCCTGCTCCGGCAACTCCCACGCGGAGAACGGCACCGGACGTTTGCCGTGCTTGCGGCGGGTGAACCGTTCCTCCTCGGCGGCCGCGACGATCTCGCCGTCGACGACGAGCGCCGCGGCCGGATCGTGGAAGATCGCGTTGATACCCAGAACTCGCATGGCCAAGCCTTTCCGTCTGCGATGGACGTTCTCAACCGACGAGCGGGCGAGCGGACCGGACCGCCATCGCGCGCAAGCCGTCACGCAGCGGCACTTCCGGCCGCCATCCCAGGATTCGCGTCGCCAAGGCGATGTCGGGGCACCGCCTGTGCGGGTCGTCCGTCATCGGCGCGACGTGGCGGACGCCCGAACCGCTGCCGGTCACCCCGATCACCCGCTCGGCCACTTCGAGCACCGTGACCTCCTCGGGGTTGCCGAGGTTCACCGGGCCCGGTTCGTCCGACCGGGCCATCGCGAGCAGGCCGCGGACCAGATCATCCACATAGCACAGTGACCGGGTCTGGCCGCCCGTGCCGTGCACCGTCAGCGGTTCACCGGCCAGGGCCTGGCGGAAGAAGGTCGGGATCATGCGGCCGTCGTCCGGCCGCATGCCCGGCCCGTAGGTGTTGAAGATGCGCACGATCCCGGTTCGTGTGCCGTGTTCTCGCCGGTAGGCGGCCGCCAGCGCCTCGCCGAACCGTTTCGCCTCGTCGTAGACACTGCGCGGGCCGATCGGGTTGACGTTGCCCCAGTACGTCTCCCGCTGCGGATGCTCCAGCGGGTCGCCGTATACCTCGCTGGTCGACGCCACCACGACACGGGCGTTCGTGCGCATCGCGAGGTCCAGCGCGTGCAGCGTTCCGAACGCCCCGGCACGCAGGGTGCCGATCGGCATTCGGAGGTAATCCACAGGGGAAGCCGGGCACGCGAGGTGGAGCACGAGATCGACGGTGCCCGGCACCTCGAACGGGGAGGTCACGTCCGCCTCGCGCAACTCGAAGCGCTGGTTGTCGAGCAATTCCCGCACGTTGCCGGGGCTGCTGGTGCGGAAATCGTCGACGCACACGACTCGGCTGCCGCGCCGGAGCAACTCGGCGCACACGTGCGTGCCCAGAAACCCGGCACCGCCGGTCACCACCGCGCGTTCGAAGACCATGGCAAGGGCCTACCCTTGCTCGTGGGGGATAACCGAAAAGCCGCGAAGCGGTTCTCTTAGGAGTTTCGCCGCGGTCGTCCACCCACCGGTCGCGCCTCGGGTCGTGGCGGGCCACCCCGGCACTCCGGGCGTTTGGCCAGCTCGTGGAGGTGGCTCTTGCTGGCGTCCACGCCGCCTTCGGGCCCCGGTTGCTCCAGGCGGCCTAGTCGTCCGAGGGCCCGCGCTCCTGCTTTGCCTCCCGGTGATCCCCGACCTTCCCGGGAGCCGGGTCGGCCGTGTGGTGAGCTCGGATGGCCACGCCATCCCAGTACGTGCCGTCCCCGGTATCGCCGAGGGCTGGCAGCGCGCCGGGTTTTGTTGCCCCGTCACCATTGAGGTGAATCGCGGCACGGTCGGGTGATGTCAGGTTTCGACGCCGCCCTGCGCTCTCGGTAAGTGTTACGTTCCGAACAGTGATGACCCTCCGCCAGCGGGGCTGCCAAGGGCCGGACTTCGGTGTGCCCGACGCCGACCGATGCCGGATGGCAAGCAGCGCAGAGGAAGTACGACCCCGCGCTGACACGCGCCCTCCGGGTCACACAGCCGAACCGAGGAACGCACACCAGTTCACCCCAGAGCGGCTTCAACGATCCAAGGAGTGTCCATGATGGCCATGCCCACTGCGATCAACAACGACCGGCTCAAGAAGCGCTTCCAGAAGTGGGACGTCAACGGCAACGGCACGGTCGAGAAGGCCGATTTCCATGCCGAGGCAGAGCGCATCATCGAGGCGTTCGGCGAGGATGCGTCGTCGCCACAGGCGCGTGCCCTGGTCGACGCCTACCTCGCCATGTTCGACTTCTTCGCGAGCAAGGTCGGTGTGGCCGCGAGTGGCGCGATCACCGAGGAGCAGTTCCTGAGTGTCTTCGAGGCCGCGGTGCACGCCGAGGGTGACGCGGGCTTCAACCGCGTGGTGCGGCCGACGGTCGCGGCCATGGTGGGGCTGTGCGACACCGACGGTGACGGCGAGTTGAACCCCAGCGAGTTCCGCAGGTGGCTGGAAGCCATCGGCGTCGACGCCTCGTCCGCGACCGAGTCGTTCCACGCCATCGACACCAGCGGCAACGGCAAACTGACCGTCGCCGAAGTGGTGAACGCCGTCCGCGCCTACCTCTTCGGCACTATGGACGTGCCCCTCCTCGGTCACTGACCTGGCACAAGGCAGCGACGATTCTAATGGGCGTCTCGGATCTGGCGTGCTTCCTCCGAGGCCGCGTGCACAGCGTCGGAGGCGCCCATTTTGCTGAGGAGCGCGGCGTACTCATCCAGGGCGTCGGCGAGGTCGAGGTCGGCGAGAAAGAACCGTCCTGTGCGCACGCGCGCACGTTCCCATTCCAGTGACGAGTCGAAGTCCGCGCGAGCATCGGCTTCGCGACCCAGCGCCACCAGAATCCGCGCCCGCAGCCGCAACCACGAGGGCAACCCGCTGGGGCCATCCGAGGGGCTTTTGCCGTGTCGGCGCTCCTCTTCGACGAGGGCGTCGGCGAGCTCCAGGGCCCCGGCGCTGTCCCCCACGACCAGACGTAGCTCCGCTGTGCGTTCGCGCGCATGCGCGAGCTCGCTGCGCCGCGCTGACTCATCGCGCGGGGTCTTCGGCTGCTCCTTCTCGTGCGTACACGAGGACTGCGCGCGTCGCTGCTTCGCTCTCGACGGCCAGCTGCTGCGACGGCGCGGCACGCTCGATGTCCACCTGGACGAGACCGAGTCGCGGGACCCAGGCAGCCGGGTCGTCGGCGAACCCGGCCCGCGCGATGGCAAGCGCCTCGGCAAGATTGCTCGCCACGGCGTCCCCGTTGCCTCGCGCCGCGTGCTCTCGCGCCGCATCCCGCAACGTGTCGAACCGGTTGTAGTCGGCTATCGCACTCATCTTCTCCCCCATGTTCGTAATGGGCTGGACCACCTGGCGCTTTTGTAGGCAACTTGTAACACGCTCTGCCACAGTGTCCGCGCACTCCAGCGACAGTCGATCACGAGAGGCAGGCACGCGATGACACAGGCGAAGACGTGCGGGTGGGCGTGGTTCAAAAAAGGGCTGGTCGTGGTTGCCGGCGCAGCACTCGCGGTCGGCATGGGCGCGGGTGCTGCGCAGGCACGGACCACAGCCGACGTCGGCATCCTGGCGACGCACAAGAGCCCGTTCAACTGCGGCAAGACCTTCTACGCCAACAACTGGACGCCCAACCACAGCCCGTCGGGCTCGATCGACTGGCAGAGCTACGGCAGCGACGCGATCAGCGGCGAGACGGTCCGCGCCACCGCGAGCGGCACCGCGCGGTTCTATTCGACTCTCGCGGCCACCGGTGACGTCGGCATCCTCGCGTACGGGAACTACGTGATCGTGACCCATGGCGACGGCACCAAAACCCGGTACGCGCACCTCGCCACCATGGTCCGTGCTCCGGGAGCGTCGCTGTCGGTCAGCCAGGGCACCGCGATCGGCACGGTCGGCGGAACCGGCGGCAACTACGCCCCGCACCTGCACTACGAGCAGATCACCTCGGGCGGCGCCATCGACACCAGCCCCACGGTCGAGGGCGTGACGGTCTCCCTCGGCCAGAAGAAGGCCGTCAAAAGCACCAACAACTGCGGCGGCAACCCGCATTCGGCCGAGGAGGTCTGCGGCAGCGGCTACAGCGTCATCGACTCGGCCAACGTCACCGGCGGCAGCGTCCACCTGCTGTACAACTCGGCCAACAGCAACAACTGCGTCGTGACCCTCAAGTCCACGAGCCTCGGCACCCCCACGCCGGTGTCGGCGTTCCTGGAGCCGCAGGGCGCCACCAGGACGACCGACCAGGGCAGCTTCGACTACTACGCCGGTCCCGTCCGCAAGGCCGCGCCGGGCGTGTGCGTGAAGTGGGGCGGCTCGGTCGGCAGCAGTTCGTACACCAGCCCGTTCGAGCACTGCGACTGACGGGTCCCCTCGCGGCCGTCGGCTACCTCCTACGTCATCGATGGTCCACCTGCGCCCTGGATCCGGATCAGACCCGCACAGGACACCGTTCGAACGGCGCAGGTGACCGTCGGGCAGTGAAGAACACGCCGCGTCCTGGCCACGCGAGTATCCGCTGGTCGTGTTCCGGTTAGTGAAAAGTTAGCGGCCATCGGCACACTGCCCGGCATGACGAGCTACTCAAGTAAGTTTCTCGGCACACTGGTCGTGGTCGGATCAATGGTCATCACATTTCCCGCAACGGCGGACACAGCGCCCATGGCGATCTCTCAGGTGTTCACCAGCGACCCGAATCCCGGAGGGTTCGCGGAGTGGAACCACGACACGAACTTCTTCAAGGTATGTGATCGTCAGAACGACGGTTACTCCGCCGAAGGCTGGGTGTACGACGTCGACACCGGTGAAGACATCGCGCACCTGGTCGACCCGAGTCACGGCGACGGATGCTCCGGGACCGCGGTGCCGCAGGGGAATGGTCATCGGCTGAATCTGAGAGTGTGCCTGCTGCGGGGAGGGAACCGTAACTTCACTGGCGCACGGGATATCGGGCGCGGTTGATTCTGCGCTCCCAGTTCTCGCATGGCACGTCCAGCGTGCGAAGAAGACTGGCGCGTGCGCCAGAACAAGCAGAACGGCTGACAGCGATGCCGCTGAAACCGCTGTCGCAGTCCACGAGTCAAAGGTCCGCTCCCGCGCGGGAACTCCAGGTGGGTCGGGCCGGGGAGAGGTCCCGGGTCCTCAGGCCATGGTGGTCGTGAACCAGGCCGATTCACCAGGAGGACGGTTTTGACGAACGACGACAACGCCGGCCCGTACGGGATGGAGCCGATGCCGTCACCCCCGGACGCCGACGGGTCCGAGTCGGTCCTGGCCAGTCGCTCGGGTCCGCCGCCGCAGCCGGTCGCCGCGGCGGCGAAGCTGTGGAGCATCGTCGCGGGGGTCTGCACCTTCGCATACGGCTTTGCCGCCTTCGGGGCCTTCGCCCAGGGCACCGACTCGCTGACAGTCGCGGCGGTCGCCCTCACCGTCGTGTCGCTCCTCTGCTGGCGGTTCGGTCAAGATCTGCGCGCTGGCCACGATCGCCGCACCGCGCTCGCGGTGTTCGGCATCCTGGCCTCGTTGTCGCTCATCCCGCTCGTTCTGGTGATCCCGGCGTTGGTCCTGCAGTACCGTCCGGCGAGCAACCGCTGGTTCGCCATGGCTCCGGAGCCCAATCCGTGAGGGCCACTGCCTTGGGCGTCAGCGGTCCCGCGGGCCTTCGGTCACGTTCATCACCGAGCCGTTCCCAGTCTGGATGTTCTTGCTCCTGGAAATGGTCACGCGTGGTGCGTCCGGCGGCGTCCGCCGCGCCTTGACCACGGAGACGATGGCGAGAACCAAAGCCGCCAGTCCGACGAAGAAGCTGGCCACGCTCGCGATCTGGTCCGCTGTGCCAAGGTCCTGGTTGAGGAAGAACACACCGAGACCGGCGAAGACCACCGCCAGGACCATCGACGCCGCCGCGACCCGAGCGCGCACCGGAACTCCCGTCACCAGAAACGTCCGGGGGATGAGAACCGTCCGGGCCCGTCGTCGACGACGGACCTCGGTTGCCGTAGCCGGGGTTCCGGCAGCTCCGGTCGCGGGACCGGCTCGATGCCGGCGACCTGCCGGACCAGTTCGGCCATCGCGGACAGGTCACCGGCCTCGGCGTCGGGGCGATCGACCCGGAGCTGGTGCACCACCTGGTTGCCTGAACCGATCATGACCCCGTTGGTGGCGCCGTCGACCTCCGCGGTGCGGTCGGGGCCGAGCAAAACCTGAGCGGGTCGCCGCTCGATCTCGACCGCGCTGTGCAGGAGCTCGAAATCGTGGGCCCTGTCCGCGACACGCAACAGAGCTTCGCGGAACGGTCGCGCATCGGTGCCTCTGACGAACCCGGCGAACGCCGCGACGAGCTCCGGATCCCGGGCGAGCAGTTCGACGAGGGACAGCCGGGCCTCGTCGACGACGTAATCCCGGTCGAGGTCCAACCGGGTGTTGTCACCGATCTGGATGTCCCTGGACAGATCGATCGACACCTCGGCGCCGGGATCGAGGGCCTGGCGCACCGCCATCGCCGGCTCCTCGGCCCGCGGTGGCGCGATGGCCCGCTGGAAACGCCGGATGGCCGCCCGGCTCCCTGGTTGCCCGGCCAGCTCTCGCAAGGCCGACCGGGCACCGGCGTGCTCCTCCAGCAGCGTCGTCAGCGGCTCAGGATCGACCGTGACGTATTCGACGTGGTAGTGGTCCCGATTCCTGAGCCTGCAGTCGTTCCCGACGACGACACCTCGTGAGTTCGAGACGCGCACGCCCGACACGGTCCGCAGCACCACGCCGACGACGTGGACACCGGCGTGCACCGGCGCGTGGACCTGCAGTTGCGCTTCGAGCGGAAGTGGTCGCAGCGATCCCCGCTGGTCGGGTGGATGCAACAGGTCCCAGAGAACGGCTTCCACGTCGTCGTCAGGCATGCTCACCTCCTACCCGGGGTTCATGGAACCAGAACGGGCGCCCGGCCGGCAGCGACCACCCGGGTCGATTCGAGCTGATGCGGAAGACCGGGAAGCCGAACGCGCGTCGATGCTGGCGATGAAGCGGCCGGCCTCCGAGCAGATGTACGAGATCGTACGGACTTGCGTCAAAGGCGTGCACGGCCTTGCCACGCCCGTCAGAACACCCGCAGGATCAACCCCACCGCGCGGAACACTCTGAACTCGTACCCATCGCGATGCAGACAGTTCCCTCAACCCTGGTCACGCTGGCGATCGCGCCATTGCTCCTGACATAACAGGGTAGTCGAACCACCGAAGGGTCAAGCATGCGAAAAACAATCGGTTCACTCTTGGCGATACCGGCTTTGGCTGTTTCTCTCGTCTTCGCACCGCCCGCGAATGGCGCCGCGCCTCCGCCTTCGATCAAAAACAAGCTGGGCGCGATCATGCATGTCAACGACGGAACACGAATCTTCCTCCCGCAATCAACCACACTGGACCTGTACTGCTATTTCGACAAGCCTTTCGGCGGCCGGTGGTTCTACCTCAAGGTTCTCTCCGGGAAACACAAGGGAGCGCTCGGCGACGTCCCCGCCGACGACGTGAAGAATCAGACCCGCGAGCCCAAGTGCTGATAAGCAGCCGACCAGGCCACGCGTGAACGATCAGGCCGGGTGTCCCGCGAGATCGGGGACACCCGGCCTGGCTGTCAGTGCGAGTGCGGCGCAGTCGCCTCGTGGATGCCCGGCAGGTTCGCGGCAGCGGCGGTGACCGCTTTGCCGTTGGGACCGACCGGGGGCTTCACCGGGTCGACGAGCCACGTCTTGAACAACGTGTCGAGCTTGCGCCCGGCGACCTGCTCGGCGTGCTGGACGAACTGCTCGGTGGTGGCGTGACCGTCGCGGTACTTCGCGTGGTAGCTCTGCAAGGTGCGGAAGAACACCGCGTCACCGACCTCGGTGCGCAGGGCGTGCAGTGTCATCGCACCACGCTCGTACACCGGCGGGTCGAACAGGCGGGTGCCTGGCCACAGCCGGAGGTTCCAGAACGGGTCCTTCTCCGAGTACTTGGCGTAGAAGGCGTCCGCGAGATCCGCGGCTGTGGCCCGGCCCTGGTGCTCGGCCCACAGCCACTCGCTGTACGTGGCGAAGCCTTCGTTGAGCCACATGTTCGACCAGTCCCGCATCGCCACCGAGTCGCCGAACCACTGGTGTGCCACCTCATGCGCGACCACCGACGTCGGATCCGCGTCGTCCCAGAACTGGTTGCCGTACACGGGCCGGGTCTGGTGTTCGATGGCAGCGGGCCACACGTTGGTGGCGACACCGCCCGTGGAGCCGAACGGATAGGGGCCGAACTTCGACGCGAAGAAGTCGGTGACCTCAGGCGTGCGCCTGATCGCCGCCTTCGCCGCGGCCAGCGACTGCCCCAACGCCGGGTCGAAGGCGTTGTAGTACGGCAGTCCCTGCGCGGTGGCGCCCGTTTCGAACTCGAACTTGCCCAGCGCGATGAACGCCAGGTAGCTGACCATCGGCTCGTCGGCCCGCCAGCGCCACTTGGTCCAGCCGGGAACCGGGTTCGCCCGGCCGGCGAGAATCCCGTTGGACACCACGACGTTCCCGTTCGGGACGGTCGCGGACACCGTGTACGTGGCCTTGTCGGAGGGGTGGTCGTTGCACGGGTACCAGGCCCGGCAGTTGCGCGGTTGACCGGTCACGATGCCGCCGGTTGCCGTGTGGTACCAGACCTGGACGGTGTCCAGCCGTACCTGCGACGGCGTACCGGCGTACTTGACCACGACGTCCATCGGCTGGTGAGCGGCCACCGGCCGCTTCGGTGTGACGACCAGCTCGGCCGGGTTGTCCGGGTGCGTGGCGAAAGTGGCCTGTTCGCCGCCGACCTGCACCGACGTGACACCCAGCGCGAAGTCCAGGTTGAACTGCGAGAGGTCCTGGGTGGTGACCGCGCGGATCGTGGCCTGACCGGTCAGCCCGTCGGTGTCGGGGTGGTAGATCAGGTCGATGTCGTAGTGGTCGACGGTGTAGCCCCCGTTTCCGGCCCACTTGTAGATCGGGTCACCGAGCCCAGGTGCCCCCGGTGACGGCTCCGCGTGTGCCGTGCCGGTCAGCAGCGCGGCGAGTAAGCCGACGATGACGGCACCGGAACCGGCGCGCGTCCGCTTGCGCATGATGAAGTTCCTTCCCCAGACAGAAACGTGCACGAGGATCGGCACCATACTGTGGAGACATTTCCTGGCGTTGCCACGGCTCTGTCACGCGCCCAGCCCTGCGAGAACCGCGGTCCGGCGGGGTCGCGCTCGTCTCGGCTGTGCGGGAGCATCAGGAAGTTCGGGTCGCCGGGCTGTGTTGAGCACGAACAGATCAGGACGGGCGGTCAATCCCTTGCGGCTGCTTGACCTTCCCCGGCAGCTGGGAGCGGCATGATGCGTTTCCCGGATGCGGGGATGGTTCGTCTGTAGTCTCCGGCGCATGGCCGAATCTGCTGTCGAACCCTTGGATGTGTCCGAGACTCGCACTGCCTACGACACCGTTGCCGCTTCGTACGAGGTGTCACTGCGGGACGCTCTCGCGGCGAATCCGTGGGACCGCGCGGTGCTGGACATATTCGCGGACTTGGTGGGGTCGGCGGCTCCGGTGGCCGATCTCGGCTGCGGCCCGGGGCGGATCACCGGGTATCTGGCAGGGCTGGGGCTGGAGGTGTTCGGTGTGGACCTCTCCCCCGCCATGGTCGAGGTGGCCCAGCGGGTACATCCGCGGCTGCGGTTCGAGGTGGGGTCGATGTCCGCGTTGACGCTGGCGGACGCGTCGCTGGCGGGTGTGGTGGCGTGGTACTCGATCATCCACACGCCGCCGACCACGGAGTCATCCGTACCCGGCAACTCCGCGGCAACAACTCGGGCGACCGATGGTCGCCATTCGATCACCGCGATCGCGGTGTTGACTGGTTCAGCCGCCAAATCGACACCCACCGTCCGCATAAGTCCTCACCATGCCAGACAAGATGTGCCTCGGTCACTGAACATCCGTTGCAGGTATTCCGGTAGGAAGCCGATGTGTTGGCGCGGGTGCGTGGACGCAATCCGCGCCAACACGGTGAGCCTGGCCGTGCCGCCCTCGACGGCAGGTCAGGCCGCCGGCCACACCGTCATGCGGAGGGTTCCTCCTGGAGGGCACGCACCTCGACCCTGCTTCGCAGCGCACGCGAGGCCTGCTTGGCCCATTCGATCGCGACGTCGTCGTTCTCGGCTTCGATGATCCAGAAACCGCCGAGGTACTCCTTGGCCTCGACGAACGGGCCTGGTGTGAGCACGGGGGTGTCACCGGAGTAGTCCACTGTGGTCGCGGTCGACGGTGGCTGCAGGCCTCCGGCGGTCACGAACGCGCCCGCTTCCTGGACGGCGGTGTTGAACGCACCGACCGCGGCGATGATCTCCTGCAGCTCCGCGGGGTCCATGCTCTCCATCGTCGGCTCCTCGGCGGAGTCGTGCGGGAGGCTCAGGAAGTACTTCGTCATTGTCGTCTCCTCGTCGTACGGCCGGCGGCCGGTGTCTCGATGCCGGAAACGCTATGCGGGGGCTCCTCAGCGAGGCATCTGTCATCGTGACTGGTGTCCGGGAAACCGGCGACCGGCATCGACCGTCAGACGAGGTCAGCCAGTTCGGCGCGTGCGGTGACGCCGAGTTTCGGGTACGCCTTGTACAGGTGGTGGCCGACGGTCCGTGGGCTGAGGAAGAGCTGTGCGGCGATCTCCTTGTTGGTGTGACCGGTGGCGGCCAGCCGTACGACCTGCAGCTCCTGCGGGGTCAACAGGGTGAGCGGGCCGCTGCGCCGAGGCTCGTCGCTCCGTTCGCCGAAGGCGGCCAGTTCGCCGCGCGCACGCTCGGCCCAGAGCTGCGCGCCGAGGCGCTCGAACGCGGACACCGCCGCCGCGAGATGGGCACGTGCCTCGGTACGGCGGCGCTGACGCCGCAGCCACTCGCCGTAGACCAGCTGGGTGCGGGCGCGCTCGTAGGGGCCGCCGTGCCGCTCGTGGAGCCGCAGCGCCTCGGCGTACAGCGCGTCGGCGTCGCCGTCGTCGGCCAGCAGGGCCCGGCACCGCAGGGCGAGCCCGGTGGCGACCGGGCGGTCGACGTGCTCGGCCCAGTGCCGGAACGCTGCCAGTGGTCCGTGCGTGCGATCCGGCATGCCGCCGCGCACGGCTGCTTCCACCAGATCCGGCACCGCCCGGACCAGCAGGTCGCGGCTCGCAGGTCCCCGGGACACGTGCTCGAGCCGGTCGGCCGCTTGCCCGAACCGCCGGGCGGAAAGGTCGAGCATGCCGAGGCCCCAGTCCGCGATCTCGGCATTGACGCGGTGCCGGGTCCGGGCTCGCGGGAGCACTTCCTCGGCAAGTGCCCGGCAGCGTGCCTCGTCACCCGACACGGCGTGCAACCACACCTCCACCGACCGGTGGGCCAGGCGCTCGGTCGTGTTCCCGAGTTCGGCGCTCACGGCTGCGCCTTCCGCCACACACGCGCGGGCGTCCGCGAACTCGCCGCGCAACAGTCGCGCCACGGCGAGCACGTTCAGGGTGTACGGGACCCATCCCAGCGCCCCGGTGGCCCGCACCTCGGCCAGCATGTCCTCGGTCCCGGCGATGACGCCGTCGTCGTCGGCGATCATGAGCCCGCCGAACCCGGCTGTGATGCGATGCATCAGGTCGTTCCCGCCGCTGCGTGTGGCCGTGCGGAGATCCCGCATCGGGCCGACGGCCAGCTCCGGGCGTCCGGCGAAGAGCTCCGCCCACCCGAGAAGGGCGGCGACAACCGGTGCCCAGTGCTCCGGCGGGGTGAACCCGCGCATCAGCTCCGCCGCACGCTGCAGCAGGTCGTGCGCCGCCCCGTGCCGGGCGGCGTGCACGGCCTCGTAGAGCGTGAGCGCGGCGCGCTCCGGATCGGTGTCGCGCACCAACGCGGCTGCCTCGAGCGTCAGCTCCGCGTCGGCCCGCGGCGAGGTGCGTTCGTACTCCACAGCGCCGCGCGTGTAGATGGCATCGGCCCGGACGCCGGTGTCGGTGGTGAGCGCGAGCGCTTCGGCCGCCAGCCGGGCGGCGCGGTCGGCCTTGCCCGCGTCGAACGCGGCCTGGCTGGCCCGGACGATACGCCGGGCCTTGAGCTCCCGGTCGGCACTGAGCCGACCGGCGCGTTCGTGGGCGGCGCACACCGCCATCGCGCCGCCTCGGTGCCAGGCCCGCTCCGCCACGCCTTCGAGTTCGGCGGCCACCGCCTCATCGGGTTTGGTGGTGGCGGCAGCGAGATGCCAGGCCCGGCGGTCGGCATCGGCGTCCGCGCGCAGCGCCTCGGCGTACGCGCGATGTACCTCGATCCGCCGGTGCAACGGCGCGTCCTGGTAGGCAGCTGCCCGTACCAGGGGGTGGCGGAACGTGATCCGGCTGTCGATCCGGACCAGCCGGTCACGTTCGGCGGGCGCCAGGTCGCCGGCCGCGCCACCGAGGGATTCGATCACGTGCAGGATCGTCGCGAGGGGCGCCGCCGTGTCGGCTGCCGCCACCAGAAGCGCGCGTTGGGCGGGGTCGGGAAGCTCCACGATCTGGTGCCGGAACGCCTCCTGCACGCGGCGGGTCACCGGCAGCGGGCCGACCTGCTCGGCCGGGTCGGACTCGTCCACATCGCGAGCCGCGAGCCGGGACAACCCGAACTCGATGATCGCCAGTGGATTGCCGCCGGACTCCGCGAGAACCCTGGTCCGCATCCGTTCGGCGAGTTCCGGTGCGTGGTCGTCGAGCAGCCGGGCGGCATCGGGCGCGGCGAGGCTGGGCAGATCCACGACCTCGACGCCCGCGAACGCGACCGGCGCCGTCGTCTCGCGCACCGCGAACAGCACCGCGATCGGGTCGGCCACGAAGCGGCGGACCGCGAACAACAGCGCCTCCACGGAACCCGGGTCGAGCCATTGCAGGTCGTCGACCACGCACAGCAGCGGGGAATCCTCGGCCAGGTCGGCCAGCAACGACAGGGTGCCTGCGGAGATCAGGAACCGGTTGGCCTCGTCTCCCTCGGCCAGGCCGAACGCGCAACGCAGCGCCGTCGCCTGAGGAGTGGGCAGGGCGGCCAACCGATCCAGGTGCGGGAACAGGAGTTGGTGCAGGCCGCCGTACGCCAGCTCGGAGCCGGACTCGATCCCGGCGCCGCGGACCACCCGCATGCCCTCGGCTTCGGCGATCGACACAGCGTGGTCGAGCAGGACCGATTTCCCGATGCCCGGTGCGCCCCGCAGCCCCAGCGCCCCGCTGCGTTCGTCGCGCGCATCCTTCAGCAGGCGCTGAACCCGCGCCTGCTCGACGTCCCTTCCCACCAGCGAC
Organism: Kibdelosporangium phytohabitans; assembly: GCF_001302585.1. Classification (GTDB taxonomy): domain Bacteria; phylum Actinomycetota; class Actinomycetes; order Mycobacteriales; family Pseudonocardiaceae; genus Kibdelosporangium; species Kibdelosporangium phytohabitans. Next base: position 6,570,466 of record NZ_CP012752.1, read on the forward strand.
ATGCGGTCACCCTAGATGGGCGGTGCGAACGCGGTCCCCGCGCCGGGCCGGACGCGCCGGCGTCGCGCGGACAACGGGCCCGTCCGCGACATCGCTCAGAACAGGGTCGCGGGCTCAACCGGCTCGGGCTCGGGCAGCGGGTCGAGGCTGGGCACGAGCTTTCGCACGTCGTCGTGGAATCGGCGGGCAAGCGCGGGTGCCTCGTCGTTGTCGGGGGTGTGCACGAACACCGTCGGTGACCGGCCCTCACGTAGCCAGTCGGCGACGACCTCGGTCCAGGGCTGCCATCCCTCGACCGTCGTCTCGATCGAGTCGCGGCCAAGGTAGCGGACGATGGGGTGGCCGGTCAGTGCCCGTGTGCGCCGCGGCAGCCGTGGTTTCTTGGCCCAGGCGTCCTGTTCGGCCTCGCTGGTGGGCGGGCTGCGGAAGAAGACCGTGGTGTCGAACGGCAACCATTCGGCGTTCGCGCTGTCGAGCGCTGCCTCCAGCAGGGACGTGGAGGCTGGGTCGGCGAAGAACCCCGGGTGGCGCACCTCCACGGCGCGCTGGCGGTCGGCGGGGAGCCTGCGCAGGAACCGGCCGAGGGCTTCGACGTCCGACGGGCCGAACGAGCCGGGCAACTGGGTCCACAGGACCGCCCGTTCGCCGAGGGGTTCGATCGCGTCGAGGAACGCCCGCATCTCGGTCTCGACACCGACCAACCGGCGCTCGTGCGTGACGACCTTGGGCAGCTTGACCACGAACCGGAAGCCGGAGTCGGTCTGCTGCGCCCACGTCTCGACGGTGGCATGGGCGGGGATCGCGTAGAAGGTGGTGTTGCCCTCGACCGCGTTGCACCAGCCGGCATAGGCACGCAGCCGCTGTTTGACCGGCAGCGACTGCGCCAGGAACCGCCCGGACCACGCTTTATGAGTCCACATCGCACAGCCGACATGAAGACGCGCCACTTCGCCAACTCCCATCGATCGTGAGTGAAGATAGCCTGTCGCCGGTTCACGGGGACGGCGGTGGCCGGTGGCGACAGCGATCGTGCTTTGCTGTTGTGGCAACGGCTGCAGGTCGGTGTCCGGCACGTTGTGCGAGTTCGGCGGCGCATTCGCGGACGTGCCGGGCAGTCCCACTCCCGCGTCGAGTCCACCGGCGACACCGGACAGGAACAGGCCCCACCGGTTGCGGCATGCCCCTCGGCGAGCTGCGCGAACTGCCACCGCTCCGCCGGGGGTGCGCCAGGACCGGCCCCCGACGATCCCCTCAGAGGCGGATGTCGCGGCGGGAGGAGGCGTTCAGCTTGCGGCGGACCTTGACCACGTACTCCTCGACTGTGCGGCGGGAGAGAAACAGGGCCTGGGCGATCTCGCGGTTGGTGTGGCCGCCTGCCAGGAGGCGGGCGACGTCCTGTTCACGCGGGGACAGTTCGCTGCCGTAGCCGCGTCGGCCGCGCGGTGACGGGGTGGCCACACCGATGCTGCGGATGCGGTGACGGCAGCGAGCGGCGTCGACAGTCGCGCCCAGGGAGTCGTAGGACTGGGCCAGCGCGTCGAGCGCCGCGGCGTCGGTGGGGGCCTCGGTTTCGGCTTGCTCGGCGAGTTGGATGGCCCGGTACGGCAAACCCAGCTCCCGGTGCACGTCGATCGCCTTCCGGTAGAGCACGCCGGCTTCTTCGCGGTCACCCGTCGCCGCGGCAAGCCTCGCACGACAGGCGGTAAGTGCCGCATAGGCCAGTGGGGCGTCGACACCTGCCAGACCGGCGGTCGTCTCCGTGACGAGCAGCCGGGCAGCGTCCACGCGACCGGCCGCCAGGTAACAGTCGACGGCTTGGGGCAGGATGTCGCCCGACCACACCCACGCGCCCTTGTTCCGCAACACCGCCACGCCGCGTTCCACATGTTCTTCCGCCGCGGCTGTCTCGCCCCTGCTGAGCAGCATCCCCGCGATGCCTCCCGTCGCCGAGACGCCCACCGGGAACACCTGGGCGGTGGGCTGGGAACCAGCCGCCGCGCGGAAGGCCTTCTCGGCTTGCAGCCATTCGCCGCGTGCCGCGGCCAGCCAGCCTCGGGTGAGATACAGGTCGGTGGTCAGCAGCAGGTTCGCGTACGTTCCGATCAGTCGGTCGATCCGCTGTTCCAGTCCCGTCCACTGCCCGCTGAGCCAATCGAGCCGGACCTCCGTCGCCTCGGCGGTGCCGACGACGTACGTGGCGGCCACTTGCTCGGCCAGGGTGATCCCGTTGCGCAGGAACTCCCGTGCCCGCGAGTAGTGCCCGATCCACGAGCACGCGTCCGCGAGGTTGCAATGCGCCCGGGCCAGGTGGTGGATCTCGTCCGGGTTGTGCACGTCCGACACCGATGGCAGCCGGTCGATACGGTCCCACGCGCTCGGATCGCCGACGATGAGCCGTCCGCCGAGCGTCGTGGCCAGCAAGGCGGTGCGCAGGGCCTGGGTGGGCAACTGGTCGGCGAATCCCTCGACCCGGTCGAGCGAGGCCCGGTGCTCGGCGATGGACGCGGTCCCCAGGTACGGCCCGGCCATGGCCGCCATGCCGCGCGCGGTACGTTCCGGCTGATCGCCGAGCAGGTCGATGGCCCGGGTGATCTCCTCGGCCCCGCGGTCCAGTTCGCCGGTCTCGCGTTGCAGCAGCAGCCCGAACCACAGGTGCACCTCACCCCGGACGTCCGGCGCCAGCCGTGGGTCCGCCAGCAGGCCTTCGACACGCGCGGTCAGCGCCCCGCCGGGCAGTCCGGTCAAGGCGTAGCCGCACAGCTTGCCGGCCAGGCGGTTCGTGTCCGCGGAACTGAGCTCCGGGTCGGCCAGTACCTCGGACAGCAGTTCGACCGCGGTGAGCACGTCCTTGGTCTCTTCCGCGGCCTCGGCGGCGAGTTCGGTGTATCGCAGCCACGCAGCTTTCATGCCCGCTGCTCTGGCGTGGGCGGCCAAGCGGGCCAGTGGCGCGTGGTCGAGGCCGGACAGCACCGCCACGGCGCGTTCGTGCAGTTGCCGCCGCCGGGGATTGGGCAGCGATGCGTACACGGCGCGCCTGGCGATGTTGTGCGGGAAACCGAACCGGTTCACCGCCGCTTCCACGAACACACCGGACTTCACCAGCGTGATCAGGTGCTCCGTTGTCGCGATGCCCACCATGGCGCCCAGGACGTCGGCCGTCTCCGGCACGCCCAGCACCGCCGCGGCCTCGGCGATGGACCGCGCGGCATCGGGCAGGACTCCCACTTGTTCCCTGATCCCGTCCGCCACTCGGACAGGCACGTCGATCCGGGCCAGGATCCGCTGGGGCACGTCCTCCTCGGTGCACACCGCCCGCACCGGATCGCACAACGCGCGTACCGTTTCCTCGACCACGAAAGGGATTCCAGCCGTTTCGGCCAGGACCGCCTCGGCGAACCGCTCGGTCGTCACCGCTGCTCCCACGACCGCGTCGACCATGGCGCGCACGTCCACCGCACCGAAGGGCCGCAAGACCAGGTCGACCCCGGTGACCCCGTGCGGTGTGTGGAAGGCGTGACCGAGTGGCGCTCCCGTGGGCAGGTCCTCGCGGCGGTAGGTCACCACGATCGACAAACCCGATGGCGGGTTTCCCATCACGAACCGCAACACTCGGCGGGTCTCGTCGTCCGCCCAGTGCAGGTCCTCGAGCACGAGAATCGTCGGTCCCAGGCACCGGATCAGATCACGTACGGCCCGGAAGACCCGGTGCCGTTCGGCCTCGGGGTCGCCGAGAGCACCCGGTGCAGGCGGCAGTCGGTCGGCGAGTTCGGGCAGGTGAGCCCGTAGCGCGCCGGTCACCGGGCCGGGATCGTGCAGCTGGTCGCCGCACTGGCTGAGGCAGTCCAGGAGCACCCCGTACGGGAACGGCTCGGACAGCGGTTGGCACGCGCCCACGACCACACGCGCGTCCCCAGCGCGGGCAGCGTCAGCGGCGAACTCGGCCACCAACCTGGTCTTGCCCACCCCGGCCCGGCCCTCCACGAAGACAGCCGACGGCGCGTGCCGCACCGCGCCGAGCATGGCGGCCAGTTCCGCGTCCCGGCCGATCATCGGCACCGAGCCGGACCGGGCGGAGAGGGAATTCACGCGATCATGCCCCACGGTCGCTCCTGTCGGTGATCAACCCAGCGGAATGACCGACAGGATAGGTCCGCTGGGCGGGAAACCGTAACCCCGCGAGCACCGGCGCCCGCGCCCGCGGACATACGGGTCTTGGCCACACTTGTTCCCCTGCCGCCCAGGCCGAAGGGTGATGTCCGAGCGGCCCGAAGGCTCCACTCCCTGCACCGGCCGCTCGAACGCACGATGGAGGAATCAATGCGAGAACGCCGGAAGCTGTGGGCGTCCACCTTGGTCGCCGTCGCGTCCGCCGTCGCCGCGATGGCGACCGCGACGGGCGAAGCCGCGGCACAGCAACGGGAATCGGCTGTCGAGCAAGCCGACCAGCACTACCCCGGGCAGTACATTGTGGTACTCGGGAGCGGCGTTCGCGCCACCGCCGAGGCCCAGGCCGCTGCGCTCACCCAGCGCTACGGCGGCGAGGTGACCGGCACGTACTCGGTCACGCTGAACGGTTTCGCTGTGCGCGACCTGTCCGAACAGCAGGCGCGGCGCCTGGCTGCCGACCCGTCGGTCAAGTCGGTGCACCAGGACGGCACAACGAGGGCGACGGGCGAGCAGCCGAACCCGCCGTCGTGGGGCCTTGACCAGATCGACCAGCGAACCGCGACCCTGGACAAGAAGTACACCTACCCGAACTCGGGCGAGGGCGTGACCGCGTACGTCATCGACTCCGGCATCAACGCCCAGCACCCCGAGTTCGAGGGCAGGGCGGGATACGGGTACGACTTCGTCGACAACGACACTGAGGCGAGCGACTGCTTCTGGCACGGCTCGCACGTGTCGGGAACGATCGCGGGCAAGACGGTCGGCGTGGCGAAGAAGGCCAAGGTCGTGGCCGTGCGTTCGCTGGGCTGCAACGGCTCCGGCCCGGACTCGGCCACGGTCAGCGCCATGGAATGGGTGGCCAAGAACGCCGTGAAGCCCGCGGTGGTGAACATGAGCTTGGGCATGGACGTCGCCGGTGTCGGTGACGAACAGGTCAAAGCCATGGTGGCCAAGGGGATCGTGGTGGCGGTGTCCGCGGGGAACGACGGCAAGGACGCGTGCGGCGTCAGCCCCGCACGTGTTCCCGAGGCGATCACCGTCGGCTGGTTCAACAAGGACCGCACCCGGGGCGGGAACCACGGCCGCTGCATCGACCTGTTCGCGCCGGGCGGCAACATCTACTCCAGTGACCACACCGGAGCGTTCCGCACCGGCAGCGGCACGTCCATGGCCTCCCCGCACGTCGCGGGCGCGGCAGCGCTGTACCTGTCCGCGAACACCGGCGCGACCCCGCAGCAGGTCAGCGACGCGCTGGTGCGCAGTGCCAGCCCGGACCTGATCACCAACCCCGGGACGGACTCGCCGAACAAGCTGCTCTACGTCGGCGACATCGGCGGTGGCACACCGCCCAAGTGCGGAGCCAGGAGCAACGACCAGGACGTGGCCATCCCGGACGCCGGCTCGGCGGTGGGCACCTCCGTGAGCCAGGACTCCTGCGAGGGCAAGGCCTCGGCCACGTTGCCGGTGCGGGTCGACATCGACCACAGCTACACCGGAGACCTCGCCATCGATCTGGTCGGGCCCAGCGGGACGGCCTACCCGCTCAAACGCGCGGGTGGCGTCGGTGAGTCCGGTGGTGTGCACCAGAGCTTCACCGTCGACGCCTCACGCGAGGACGCGAACGGCACGTGGCAGCTCTCGGTGCGCGACACCTACCGGTTCGACACCGGCACGCTCACCGGCTGGTCGATCACGTTCTGACCGAAGTGGACATCCACTGCCGTCTCCTCCGCCACGAACCCTGCCTTTGAAGGAGAACGATGAGAACACCACGCTTCGTCGCGGTCATCACCCTGGCTTTGGCCTCGCTGACGTTGCCCGTCATGGCCACCGCCAGCGCCGCGCCGACCGACAGGATCAGCATCGCGGCGACCCCGACCGACCAGCTCCGCCCAGACGGCGCGGGAGTCCAGATCGTCAACGGGGAACGCACCACCGTCAAGGAATACCCGTTCGTCATCGCGGGAATGCGTGTCGGGGGCGGTGGTCCGCAGGGACAGTCCTGCACCGCCTCCGTCGTCGGTAAGCGCAAGATACTGACCGCGGCGCACTGCATGGTCGACGCCACCGGTGCCAAGAGCTACATCTACGGCGACGACGACCTGAACACACCGGGCGACGAGACGTTCCGCACGGCCGTCGCCTCGTTCAAGACCCATCCCGGCTACACCGGCTCCGGCGGCTGGCGGACCGGCAACGACGTCGCGGTGGTCACCACCGTCGACGACCTCCCGGTGCCGGAGAACCAGTGGGCGAAGGTAGCGGGCTCCGCGGATGGCGCGCTGACCCAGCCAGGCAAGTCGGGCACGTCCGTCGGTTACGGCAAGACGTCGTCAGGCGGCGGCTCCGGGGAGCTCCGCAAGACCACCCTGCCGGTCAACGACCCCAGCACCTGCCAGGTCTTCGACATCCGGGTCAACGGTGATCTGATGGTGTGCACGGGCTACAACGACGGGCGCACCGCGAACTGCTCGGGTGACAGCGGCGGACCGTTCATCGTGGACGGTGTGATCGTCGGTGTCTCGTCGTGGGGTTCCAGCAAATGCGACCGTTACAGCATCATGGCCCGGCTGACCAACGCGATGGGCGACTGGGCTCGTACCGAGATCGGCGGAAACCCGCCTGGCGACGGCAAGTTCGCGGTGGCACTGGCACCGGCCGCCGGCAAGGCGGAACCCGGCAAACACGTCTCCACCAGCGTCACCACGACCGCGGGCGACCAGGGCCCGGAGAAGCTGGACCTGAGTGCGTCCGCCCTGCCCGCCGGGACGACGGCCACATTCCAGCCCTCGTCGACCGTCAACTCCGGTGAGGTGGCCAAGCTGACGCTGGAAACCTCGGCCAGCACCCCGGCGGGCACCTACAAGGTCACCGTCACGGCCAAGGGCGCGTCCGGCACCAAGACCGCCGAGTACACGCTCACGGTCGTTGACGGTGGCACCACCAATGGGCCCAAGCTGTCTGTCTCGCCGAACTCCGGCACCGTCCCGCCCGGCGGCTACGCCAACGCCACGATCACCGTCACCGGCGGCACGGGGTCCGTCCGGCTCAGCGGCGCCGGTCTGCCCAACCCGCCGACGTTCTCGCCGCAGACCGTCAAACCCGGCGGCAGCTCGCGGATGACGGTCATGGGTCCGTACCAGCGCGGCACCTACAAGGTGACCATCACCGCGACCGACACCGCGGGCAAGACCGGAACCACGGAGTACACCCTCACTGTCCGGTGATCCACGGACCAGCGAGGACATGACCTCGCTGCTGCTGAACAGCATAAGCCCGCGACCGCCCTGGTGGTCGCGGGCTTCACGGCGTGTCCCGTGGCCGGCGTTGTCCGCAAACGATCCTTTTCGGACAGAAGGACTAGTCCGACGGCCGGACTCCACGACGCGGACCACCACCACAAGTGGTTCAGCGGTGCCCGAAAGGGCTTCCCAGCCGGCAGGGCCTTTCCTGTGTTTGCTCCCGATCAATCCGCGGACGATCCGGAGGAGTCATGAACGCTCAACGTCTGGCCTTCCTGGACGCTCTCGAGGCGGACATGGCCGAGCCACCTGCCCCGCCCGCCGATCGGGCACGATGGCCAGGAAGGCCGGCGCCTTCGCGGCGGTCCTGTTCGCGAGCGCGTCCTTCCTCGCCCTGTCCGCGGGCCCGGCCGCGGCCGCCGAACAACGGATCCCCGGTTGCATGGACCCGAACCCGGTTCCGCGCCACCACACCAAGACCCGCACCGGCCTCGACATCCAGAGGTTCGACTACACGGGCGAATCCTGCAACCCGGTCCCGCACATCATCTGCTACGTCTTCGACCACTGGTCGTGGACCTGTGAAAGCTGGTACTACGTGGGCGAGACGAGCGCCTGCACGCGATGACGGCGTAACGGGCGGGTCGTGGGTGTTCCCGGAGACGGTGCGCACCCACGATCGTCACAGGTGAAGGGGTTTCCATGCACGGCAAGGCATCCGGACCGGACCGGCCCATCACGGTCGTCGTCGTCGCGAAGGACGAGGAACGCTGCGTCGCGCGTTGCCTCGACAGTGTCGTCGGCCACGGGTTCGACGTACTCGTGATCGACACCGGCTCCGCGGGACACGACTCCGCGGATCGTGGCCGCGTACGGGAGCCGCGGTGTCCGATTGAGACTCACCGCGTGGCAGGAGTCGTTTCACCGAAGCGAGAAACTTCGCCATCGACACAGTGCACGAAGGCTGGGTCGTCTTCGTCGACGCCGACGAGTGGCTCACCGAGCGCGCCGCGGGAGAACTGGCATCGCGCCTCGCGTCCGTGTCGGGCCTCGAAGGCCTGCCCGGGATCGTGTTCGCTCCGAAGATCATCGACGAGGACACCGGGAAGACCTACGAGACGATCCCCGCATCTTCCTCGCGGAGAGCTCGATCCGGTTCCGGGGGCCGGTTCACGAATACCCCGTCGTCGCGGGAAGTCCGGACACCCGGGTCGGTCTGGTCAGGCTGGACCTCCAGGTCCGGCACGACGGATATCGGCCCGCGGTCGCACAGGGCAAGGGAAAGATCAACCGGAACCTGGGTCTGTTGAAGACCGCTCTGGCAAGCGAACCGGACAACCCGCGATGGCTCTGCTTCTTCGTCCGCGACGGTTTCGTCGCACTGGGCCGTGACAGCATCGTCGAGGCGTGCACGCGTCTGCGTGAACTGGCTTCCAGCGGGGTGCACACGGCCGATCTGCTCAGCGCGCGGGACTATCAAACCCTTATCCTGCCCGCCGCCTGCCAGGCACTGATCGCCTTGGGGGATCTGCGCACCGCGTACCGATACTGCGACGAACTGGACGAGCTCGAAGCGGACACCCCCGACGCGTGCGCGCCCGCACCGGCGGCGCTGACTGTCGCGGCCGCACAGCAGGCGACCGCGAATCCGGCGTACTGGACGACGCCGCCGAGCACCATCCCGGCGAGGCCGAATGTGAGGTCGTGACACCCGGTCAGGACCGCGATCGCGGCGCACGGCCGTGTCGCGCACAGCCGGGAAGTCGTGGAGCAGGTACGTGACGGCAGCGCGCACGGCGGTTTCCTGCTCACCCAGGTGGCGACCGGTTCGCTGCGGTCGGAACGGCTGGGCGCGTCCTCCATGATCGCCGTGTGCCGGCCCGGCCATCGGCTGTGCGACGAGGCTTTGCTGACGCCGGAGTCGCTTGTCGACGTGGCACTGGTCGTCTACCGGTGGGACGCGGAAGGCGAACCGCTCGCGCAGGTCTTCGACCACCCGGCCCGCCGGCGCGACCGTCCCGTGCACACCACGGGATCGCCGGAGACAGCGATCCGGCTGGCCGCCGACTCCGACCACGTCGCCCTCGTGCCGGAGTTCACCGCACACCGGTCGCTGCGGGACGGTGACGTGCGGCTCCTGCCGGTCCGGTTGCCCCGGTGGAGTGTCGAGCTGAGATTCGTGTACCTGGCGGCGAACGCCACCCGCCCAGGCATAACGGCACTTCTCGACGCGCTGCCGCACCTGCGCGCCGACCTCGCGGACGGCCCGTGACCGATCTCCACACCCAGGTGGCCTCATCGCGCGGACGGAGTCCTGGTCGTGGCTGCGCCTCCCCCGAAAGCCGGACGCGGCGAAGCACGTTCGATCGAGCTATCGCGGTCCGTAGATCACCACGGTATTGCCCCAGGGGTCACGCGCCACGGCCCGAACCTCATGCGGGCCACGCTCCGGCTCACGGACCGCGGTACCGCCGCTGTCCACGACGGCGGCCAGCGCCGCGGCCACGTCCGTGACCTTGAACGACGCCGCGGGTACGCCACCGGTGACGTCCTCCTCGGGACCGGCCAGGGCCAGTGTGGTGCCGCCCGCGTCAAGGGCGGCGTAGCGGTCGCCGTCCACGAACTTCGGCGCCAGACCGAAAGCGGCGGAGTAGAAGCGCACGGCGGCGTCCACATCGGCCACCGGGTGCAGCACGTTCCCGATCTTTGCGGCTTCGTTCATCGCACGACCGTAGCCCGTGCGCGGCAGGATACGCTCCAGCACTCGGCGAACAGCCGCGCTGTGAATGGTTTTCACACACTGGAACGGGTTTGGTGATCATGACCGAACTGCGCTTCGGCGTCCTCGGCCCCTTGCAGGTGACTTCCGCCGGAGAGCCGGTCACGATCAACGGTCCGAAGCTGCGCATCCTGCTGGCCGCGCTGCTGGTGCGCGCCAACACCGCCGTCACGGTGGACCGGCTCGCCGAACGGCTCTGGGGCGAGAGCCCACCGGCGACCGCGAGGAAGAGCACCCAGGTCTACGCGCTGCGCCTGCGGCGTGCGCTCGGCGACGAGTCCGGTTCGGTGATCGAGACCCAACCGGACGGCTACCTGATCCGGCTGCGTACCGAACAGCTCGACCTGCTCCGGTTCCGCGCGTTGACCGACGCGGCCCGCGACGCCGGTCAGCGCGGGGATCCCGGCGCCGAACTGGATCTGCTGACCGAGGCGCTGGCCTGCTGGCGCGGACGGCCGATGTCGGACATCCCGTCCGAATCGCTGCTCCAGGGCGAGGCCGTCGAACTGGAGGAGGCCCGGCTGGGCGCCGCGGAACGACGCGTCGACATCAGCCTCGAACTGGGCAGGCACAGCGAGGTCCTCGGTGACCTGACACGGCTCACCCACGACCACCCGTGGAAGGAGTCGTTCTGGGCACAGCTGATCACGGCACAGCACCGCTCGGGGCGGCTGGGCGACGCGCTGACCACCTACCGCAAGGTCCACCGGATCCTGGCCGAGGAACTCGGCATCTCCCCCGGTCCGCGGCTGCGGGCCGCGCACCGGGCCCTGCTCGGCGAGCCGTCCGGCCCGGCCGCGCGGCCCGCTCGCCCGGCGCCGCCGGTGCCCTATCAGCTGCCGCCCGACCTCGACCGGTTCGTCGGTCGTGCGGACCTGCTCGACCGGCTCACCGGCCCGGCGCCGTGGCGCAACGTGGTGATCTCCGGCCCACCGGGGATCGGGAAGACCGCGCTCGCCGTGCACGCCGCCCACCTGTCACGGCGTCAGTTCCCCGACGGTCAGCTGTACATGAACTTGCAGGGCTACGGCGCCGATCCGCCCGTGACCGCCGAAGTGGCGCTGGCCCGGTTCCTCAGCGCTCTCGGCGTGCCGCAGGACCAGATGCCGGATCCCGCGGACCGCTCGGCGCTGTTGCGCAGCATGCTCGCCGGCCGCAGGATGCTGCTGTTGCTCGACAACGCGATCGACTCCGACCAGGTACGTCCGCTGCTGCCCGGCGAACCCGGCTGCCGGGTGTTCGTCACCAGCCGTGGCGACCTGCGGGGGCTGAACGTCAATCCCGGCGCCGAACTGGTCGCGTTGGGTGTGCTGACCGGTGAGGAATCCCGGACGGTGCTCGCCGGCCTGCTGGACGACGGCCGGGTGAGCGCCGAACCGGACGCGCTGGCCGGGCTCGCGGACGCCTGCGCGCACCTGCCGTTGGCACTGCGCATCGCCGGGGCGAACCTGGCGGCCGACCCCTACCGGGGCATCGCGGAGTACACCGACGCGATCACGAACACCGGCAGGCTCACCGAGCTGGCGATCGACGACGACGAACAGTCTGTGGTGCGGGTGGCGTTCGACCATTCCTACGTGCGCATGCCCGAGGGGTGCCGGGCGTTCTTCCGGTTGCTGGGCCTGGCACCGGGGCCTGACATCGCCGTGGACGCGGCGGCGGCCATGGCCGGTGTCCCGCGCGCCGAGGCGGTCCGCACGCTGAACCGGCTGGCCGAGGTCAGCCTGATCGACCCCACCGGCTCCGGCCGTCACCGGCTGCACGACCTGATCCGCGAGTACGCGGCCGACCGGGCGGAGACCGAGGACGGGCCGGAGAAGACGAATGCCGCGCTGTCCCGGTTCGCGAGCTACTACCTGCACGGTGCGGCAACCGCGGCGGGGTTGCTCTACCCGGCGACATCCAGGTGCCCTCTGCCGGAGCCGCCTGCGCCGCCGCCCGTGTTCGGTACCGAGCAGGAGGCGCTGAGCTGGCTCGACGACGAACGCTACAACCTCGTCGCAGTGATCACGTGGGCCGCGACCCATCCGGTCCTGAACCACTTCGCGTGGCAGTTCGTCGACGTGCTGCGCGGCTACCTGCAGGCGCGCGGCCACCACCTGGAAGTCGTCGCCGCCTGCACCACGGCGCTGCAGTCGGTGCGCGGGTCCGGGGACCGCGCCGCCGAGATCGCCCTGCTCGACGTGCTCGGCCTGATCTCGCACAACGTCAGCGACTTCGACCGTTCGACCGCGTACCACCGCCAGGCGCTGACCGCGGCGAGGGAGATCGACGACCTCGACGCGGAGGCCGACGCGCTGCGCAACCTGGGCAGGGAGTGCGGCGAGAGCGGCGACCCGCCCGCGGCGCTGCGGTACTACCGGCAGGCGCTGTCGGTCAGCAGGCGGGCGGGCAACGCGGCGGGCGAGGCGCTGGCGATGAACTACATCGGCACCGCGCACACCTCGGCGGGCCGCGCGCGGACCGCTGTCCACTGGCACCAGCGAGCCGTCGAACTGGCCGAGCGCAGCGGCAGCCGGGAAACCCTGTTCCGGTCCATGAGCGGGCGGGCCGTCGCCCGGTGGGCGCTCGGCAGACTGGACGACGCCATCGCCGACCACCGGCGGGTGCTCGAGTTCTGCCGTGAGGTCGGTCAGCCCTTCGGGGAGCTGTCGGCGCTCATCGGGCTCGCTGAGACAACGTGTGACCTGGGACGTCTCGGCGAAGCGATGTCGCTGGCGGACGAAGCCCTGCGGCTGGGCCGGGAACTCGGCGACAAACGCGGCGAGGCGACGGCCCGTGAGCTCGTCGCGACCGTCCAGAGCCGCCGAGGCGAACCCGACGCCGCGATCGAGGGTTACCTCGAAGCGTTCCGGTTGATCAGGGACATCGGTTACGGCTACGGCGAGACGTCCGTCCTGCTGGGTCTCTCCGCCGCGTACCGCGCCATCGGCGAACCGCGACGGGCCCTCGGCTACTGCGAGGAGGCGCTGACCCAGCTCCGTCTGGTCGGCAGGCTCCTGCTGGAACCGGACGCGCTCACCGAAATCGCGCACAACCACCTCGCACTCGGCGACGTCGCCTCGGCTGCGGCGTTCGCCGACGAGGCCGTGCGGCTGGCCGAAACACGAGGGCAGCGGGCGGTGTCGGCAAGGGCCCGTGCGGTGCTGGCCCGGTAACCGCGTTGCCCAGTCCACATTGGCCACTGCTTTGGGCCGTCAGCTGCCTCCACGCACCACTGTGTCGATGCGGAGGACGGCCGTGGTGAGTGTGGCCGCCGCCTGGGAGAGCCCGCCGATCGCGGTCAGGACGGCGTTGCCGTTGCGCTGTTCTATCGAACGCAGGCAGTCCTGGCTGGCGGTGGACGCTTGCGTGACGAAGGTCTGCCAGAGGGATTGGGCCTGTGGTTCGGGGACGGGCAGAAAGCGGCTGGCCTCTCGGGTGAGCTGGTCGATGTCGGCACAGGCAGGCCGGATGAGTTCGTCGTCGATCGTACGACCGCCGTTGCGCACCGCTTCCTTGAGCGCCGCGTCGAGTTTGTTGATGTCGGTGGTGAAACGGGTCATCAGCGCGACCCCGCCGCTGTTGCGCCAGGCCGCCACCTCGACCGCCCGTGTCGCGCCGGACACCGGCGGCGGAGTGGGCGCCGGAGCCGCCCGCTGGCGGACCGCCTGCGGGCGGGTCGCCAGCGTTTCGACCTCCACGGCCACGGTGAAGCCCACGGTCACAACACACAACACACCCACCACGACTCGACGGGCGGCCAACCCGCCTCGACCCGTCTTGACAGGCCGCGCAGCGGCCGTCCTCGACCGCCATGCCCGACTTGACACCGCTCCCACTGCTGCCCCGGCCGCCGCGGCGATCACGGTGAACATCACCGTCTCAGCCAGAATGAACCGGAAGCCCGCCCACATCTTCGAAGCGGGCATCGGCGCGCAGGTGGGCTGGACGGTGTTCAACGGACCGAGGCACCCGTCGAGCGAACCGAGCACCAACATGCCGACGGCGCCGAGCAGCACCGTGCCCTGGGCTGCCATGAGCGCCAAGAGCAGCCGGTAACGCCTGGACAACGCGCTGACGACAAGAGCCGTCACCGCGGCGACCACCACGAGGGCCGTGCACACCGCTGACTGGTAGGTCAGCACGTAGAAGCCCGTTCTTTCGTTGAGCGGCGGCTGGCGGGCGTGGAAGGCCGCCATCACGCCCGCGACGGCGAGCCACGAACCGACTCCGCCGATCACCGCGGCCAGCAACGGCCCGCGCAACGAGGGCAACGCTTCCCCGTGCGGCGGGCGGTCCTCGGCCGTCGGCCGCAACACCCACGCCAGCAGCGGAACCACCCACAGCACCGCGACCACGGGCAGGGCCAGCGGTTTGACGACCATCCCGCTCATTCCCGCCCACGCCATGGTGAGCACGGTCAGCGGATCGGATTCCCGCACCGGAGGACCGAACAGCGCCCACCGGTCCATCATGTACCGCACCACGTCGTCCAGCGACGCACCGAGGCTGAGGAACACACCGATGTCGCCCCACCAGGTGAACCACGCGGACAGCCCCAGGCAAGCCGCCAGCAGACCGGCCAGCATCGCCGGACGGATCGCGTGCCCTCGCCACGAACCCAGCCACAGGTGGGCGCATTGCGTGACCCACCAGGCGAACGCCAATCCCGCCAGCACTTCCAGCACCAGCAACCCCGGAACCGATGGCAGCCACTGCAACAGCGCGACCCGGTGCGTGACCAGTTCGCCCGCGGCCATCCCCGCACCCAGCCACAACCCCGTCCGCGCCCCGGAGGGCACGCGACGCGCGCGCAGCACGGCATGCGCCACCGTGCGCCACAACGCGATCCCCACCACGCCGGTGACCAGCGCAGCCGTGGCGATCTCGAACGACAGCGACAGCCACTCGTCGAACACCTTGTAGGTGGCCAGCACGTAGGCCACTTGGGAGCTGATCAGCGTGGCTGCCGCCCCGGCCAGGAACATCGGCAGCGCCGAGATGGTGAACAGCGCCTCGGGGTCGGTCAGTGCGGCACGGCGCGACTCCCAGCTCGGATGGGTGCGCCACAACCCGGCGAACGAATCCAACGCTCGCCGCAACCCAGCTCTGGCAGGCGACGGCGCCGCGCTGACCGCCCAGCCGTGCGGGGCCGCGCCCCAGCGCGCCGCAGTGATGTCGGCGTAGAACTCACGACTGCGCAACACATCCGAGCGCGCGAGGGACACCAACCCGGCCAGGACGACCATGAGCAAGAGGCTGCGGACCACGGCCGGGGCGTTGCTCGACCACAACAGTGGCCCTGCCAGCCCATTGGCGAACCTGAAGACGTACCAGGCCAGGTACGGCACGAACATCAGGGCGAGCAGGACCCGCCACGCGGCGACGGTGACGTACGTGATGGTGACGTCACCGTTGCGGATGTGCGCCAGCTCGTGCAGCACCACCGCCCGGAACCCCTCGGGGTCGGCTCGCCTGCGAGTGAGCAGGCCACCGTGCAGGCACACCGTCGGCCGACGGTTGCGGCCGAACACCACCGCGCCGGTCGAGGCGGCAACCGGGTCGACCACGACACGCGGCGCGGACGAAAGGCCTGCTTTCCGTACCAGGTCAGCCAGATCGGCCGCGATCTCGCCCGCGGGATCGACAGCCGCCAACGGCACAACCCGGCTGCGGCGTGCCCGCCAGCCGGGCAGGACCGCGAACAGGGCGCAGGCCGCCACCACCAGCAGGAGCAGCCAGGCAACCATCATCCACCACGGCGGCGGTGGCGCGACGCGGTCCACACAGGCTTGGATGGCCTCACGCAAGGGGTTCGGCGTGAACAACGACGAGTCGTTGCCGCTGCCGACGTCGATCCCACCGGCCAGGAAGCACTCCCGCGGGCTGGTGGTCGTGAGGCCGTGCACGATCTCCAGCGTCATCGCGACGGCGGTCGCCAGCATCAGCACGACCAGCAGCACGAAACGCACG
This sequence comes from Kibdelosporangium phytohabitans, assembly GCF_001302585.1. Lineage (GTDB taxonomy): Bacteria > Actinomycetota > Actinomycetes > Mycobacteriales > Pseudonocardiaceae > Kibdelosporangium > Kibdelosporangium phytohabitans. Next base: position 6,586,609 of record NZ_CP012752.1, read on the forward strand.
GTCGTGCCGGTGCTCACCACCCGCTCGTCGAACCGGGACCCGTCGGGTTCCGAGGTCACTCAGCCCCATCCTCGCTGGGTGGCTCGACGAGCACGAGCCTGGCCACCACCGCGTCGGCGATCGTCTCCGCGCGGTCCGCGGGCAGGCCGCGTTGCGCGGCGGCCTCCAAGATCCGCTGCCGCACCTCGGCCAGTTGTTGCCTGGTCAGCGCGGGCATCACCGCCCGCTCGCCTCGACCGCGCCGGAAGACCTTGCGCAGCAGTGCTTTCGTCTGCCTGCTCGCGCCGTCGGCCACCGAACCGGCGATCTGTTTGGCGGTCTGGTCGAGCACCAGCCAGACCACCGGCGTCACCAGCACCACGACTTCGCCGAGGCCGAACCCCAACGGCTCCCGCCGCTCGCCGGGCGTGCCCAGCCGCCGCACGACTGCGGCTTCGTCCAGCCTCGCCAGCCCTGTCACCACTGGCAGTTCCTCGCCGGCGGCCTCAGCCACCACGTCGTGAACCACGTCGTACACGCTCGTCGCACCAGAACCCATTTCGCCGGTATACACCCCGCCGGACCGGCACAAGGCCGAACCAGCCAGGAACACCCATACGGGTGCCAGCCCACCGATGACGGCCCCCGGCCATCATCGGACGCGACAGCCGCCGTGCCGGACTCCGGTGGTCAGACGGTCCCCTGGCGCGCTGCGCGACTCGCACCGGTGACGAGGCCCCGGAAACTCGCGATCAAATCGTTCACCGAGGCCTGCAACGGAGGTCGGCACCCGTGCGATACGGGTGGTGGATTTGCCCGCCTCGGGGCAGTCCGGATCGAGTTCGAGGGGGAACATGGCGGCACCCGACAACCGGCCCGCACCGCAGGACGCGGTCGTCATCGTGCCCGGCATCATGGGCAGCGGGTTGCGGGACACCACCACCGGGCGGGTGCTGTGGAGCACGTCCGACCTGCGCTGGTACTGGCGGGCGTGGACCCGGCGGGACGGTCTGCGGGGCCTGGCGCTCGACGAGGACGAACTGGCCGGGAAGGCCGGCCGGGTGGAACCGGCCGGGCTGCTGGCGGTCCCCGGCTGGGTGCCGTTCCTCGGCGGTCTCGGCCCGTACACCCCGCTGGTCGACGCCATGCGTGCCGCCGCGGCCGACCCTGCCGCGGTGACGACCTTCCCCTACGACTGGCGGCTGCCCGTCGAGCACAACGCGCGGCTGCTCGCCGACGCGATGGACGACCACCTGACCCGGTGGCGCCGCAACGAGGCCCAGGCCGAGGCCCGGCGGCGGGACCCGGACGGCCGTCCGGCCCAGATCGTCCTGGTCGCGCACTCCATGGGCGGCTTGCTCGCCCAGGCCCTGTCGCTCATTCCCGGTGCCACGGCAGACATCCGCACCACGATCACCATCGGCACCCCGTTCTACGGTGCCGTCAAGGCAGCCCTGATCCTCAGCACCGGCAAGGGGACACCGGTCCGGCTGCCGCGCGAGAAGCTGCGTGACACCGCTCGCACCATGCCGGGCCTGCACGACCTGCTGCCGACGTACCGCTGCGTCCACAATGGAGCCGAGCCGGGTTTCCTCGACGCGGGCACCGTCCACCGCATCGGCGGCGACAAGGACCTCGCCGGGAAGTCGCGCGCCTTCCACGACCGGCTGGACCAGCGGCCGCTGGTCGGGCACCACTCCGTGGTCGGCGTCGCCCAGCAGACCGCCCAGGGCCTCGAGATCCGCGACGGTGTGGTCACCGCAGTGCACGAGGCGTTCGGCTACCGGCCCGACGGCTCGCTCGTCACGCGCGACATGGCCGGCGACGGCACGGTCTACTGGGAATCCGCGGCTTTCGTCGAGGGCCACCACGAGATCGCCCACCAGCACGGCACTCTCGCGTCGGCCGCCGAGGCGATCTCCTTGGTACGCGCTCTCTTCCTGCGGCCCGGCGGGCGCCCCAGGCCGATGCTGGGCGCCGCTGCCCTGGGCATGGGCGTGCCGGACGTCGTCGACGCCAACGAGCAGTTCGACGTACGGCTCACCGCGATCGACGCCCAGGTCAGCGTGTACGAGCTGACCGGGCACAGGCCGGCGGACCCCGTACGGGTCACCGGCCCGGCCTGGCACGACGGTGTGCCTGTCGCCCGCCTGAGCCTCGAACGCCCCGGCCTGTACCGGATCGAGGCGGCCGGGGGTTCGTCCTCCCCGATCAGCCAGACCGTCCTGGTGGACGGATGAGTCCACGCCCGCTGCGCTACTTCCCGATCGCGTTCGGCAGCTACGCCGACTCCGGGTTCGAGCCGCTGGACGTCGACCCGGAGGTCGACGCGGTCGGCGCGCTGCTGGCCGGCTTCGGCGCGCGGACCGACGAGTGGACCACCCCGGCCGCGCAGCGCGACTCCAACGCCACTTCCGCAAGGCTCCAGGCGCTGCACGAGCTGGCCGAGCCCGCGGACACGTTCGTCTACTGGCTGGGCCACGGCTGGTCGAACAACCTGAAAGCCGAACTGGCCAAGGCGGACAGCACACCCGGGGGCACCGCGACGGGCGTCAGCCCGAGCACCCTGGCCGACCTGATCACCTCGCTGCAGCGGCACCCGTACGCCGCGGGCGCCTGCGCGGTGGTCGTGGTCGACGCTTGCCGGGCCGGTGCCTTCACGCGGTTGCTGGGCAAGGACTTGATGGACCAGCTGCCCGAAGTCGGACGGGTCGTCGTGATCGGGGTGTCCGGGCAGAACGCGGGCTGGCTCGGCGATTTCCGCGAAGCCCTGCGGCAGGTGCTGGACGACGCCTACCGGGCCTCGGACATCCGCCTGGACACCTTGCCAGGCGAGATCAAACGCCTGTTGCCGGACGCGTGGGGCGGTGTCATCAACGTCGGCGCCGACGACGTGCTGGTCCGGCGCGCGGCCGTGCCGTCCGGTGTCACGCTGGACGTGTTCGCCGAGGTGAAGGCCGCGATCGACCGGCTGGGCCCGGACGAGCAGGCGCACTTCATCCCCAAGGCGCAGGGTGGCGAGTTCGGGGAGATCGCCTGGTACTTCGAAGGCAGGGACGAGGAACGCAACGCCGCCGTCCGGTGGCTGCGCGCGGCGGACAGCGGCATGCTGGTGGTCACCGGGCCCGCGGGCAGCGGCAAGTCCGCGCTGCTCGGTCACCTGGTCGAACAGAGCCGCCCCGGCCTGCGGCAGGTGCTCGTGGACACGGGCATGGCCGACCAGGTCGGTGAGCCCGACCGGCCACCGGACGACGTGTTCGACTCCGTGATCCACCTGACCGGCCGGACCGCCGGGGACCTGGTCGTGCAACTCGGGCACGACCTCCACGTGCCCGCCGTGACCGGGGACGGGCCACAGCGGGGCAGCGCGGCGTTCCTGGTGGCGAGCCTGCGGTTGCGGCCCGGGGCGCGCACGGTCCTGATCGACGCGCTGGACGAGGCCCAACAGCCCGAACTGGTCGCACGTGAGGTGATCCGTCCATTGTCGACGGTCCCGGGCACCCGGGTCGTCGTCGGCACCCGTGCCTCCACTCTGGAAGGCCCGGACCACCCCGCGCCGGAATCGCAGGACCTGCTCGACGCCCTCGGCACGGCCACGTACCTGCGGGTCAACGCGGACACGACCGCGGTGACCCGTTACGTGACCAAACGGCTGCGTGCCAAAGTGGACGCCACGCCCGAGCTGACCCGCCGCACCGCCGAAGTCGGCGAACTGATCGGGGCGCAGCGCCGCCAGTTCCTCTACGCCCGCCTCGCCGTGCACGAACTGCTGGCGGGCGCACTTCTCGACACCGACGCGGTCGCCACGCTGATCAGCCGTGACCACCGTGACCTGTTCGCCGCCGCCGTGGCCCGCCTCACCGCCGCCAACCCGGCGTTCGGTCCCCTGCTGCACGCCCTCGGCCTGGCTCGCGGTCGCGGCCTCCCGCTGGTCGACGGGATCTGGGCCGCTGTCGCCACGGCTGTCTCGCCGGGCATCCGGATCACGAACTCCGACGCCAGTGCGCTGCTGGACGCGGCTCGGCCGTACATCACCGTCGATGTCGACCAAGGCGACACCGTCTACCGGTTGGCTCACGCCACCTTCGCCGAGTACTACCCGGACACCGAAGCCGACCACCAGCGTGTCCACCAAGCCCTGCTGGCCGTGGCAGCCGCGGATCCGCGAGAGAACCTCAACGCCTACATCCGGCAGTACCTGCCCGCTCACGCGGGCCTCGCCGGACTGGCCGCGTGGCACGACCTGGCCGACCATCCCTGGGTGCTCGACCGCGTCGCCCCGACGGCTGTCGCGGCCAACGCGATGCGCTGGTTGTTCGGCCGTCACGTCGTTCCCGCTCGGATCCGCGCGGTCGCCGGTGCGCATCACATCCTGCAACGACTGTCCCCATCGGACCGGCTCGGCAACCGGCAACTGGCCGAGGCTCGTTTCGCAGGCACTTCCCGTCCCGCGGCCCGCCCGCCCGGACATGCCCGTCCCGGTCGCTGGAGTGTGAACTGGGCCGCGCTGACCCAGGCGCCCCTGCATCTCACGCTCAGCCGTGACCGCCAGCCGATCCGCGCGCTGTCCGCCGTCCACACCCGCGACGGGCGCTCGCTGCTGGCTGTGGGCAGCGAGGCGGGCGAGATCGAACTGTGGGACCCGGTCGAGAGCAAACAAGTCGGTGTACCGCTGCACCCGGTTTTCGGGGCGCCGATGATCACCGCCATGGTGGCCTTCGCCGCCGCGTCCGGTGACCCGCTGCTCGCTGTCGCCTACAAGTCCGGTGAGCTGCTGATCTGGGATGTCATGGCGGCGACGGTGCACCACCGTCTGGTCGACGAGGACAACCCCGGTGTCCATTCGCGCGCCGTGATCGCGTTCACCTTCCCCGACGGGCACACCGAGATCATCGCGGGCTACCACGACGGCACCTTGTTGCGCTGGGATCCGTTCACGGGCCGGCTCGTGCACCGGATCCAGCCGGTCGAGGACGCCGAGCACGTGCACTCGCTCGCGGCGTGGACGTCCGAGTCCGGCATACCGCTGGTCGCTGTCGGCGACCAGCGCACCGGAGTCCACCTGCGGCACCTCGGCACGGACGGCACGCAACCCGCCCGTGCCGCGACAACCCACCGGCAATGGGTGAACCGCCTCCCGATGCACACGTTCGTCCGGCCGGGTGTGCGCAGAGTCCTGGCGCACGCCAATTCCTACGCGGTGCATCTGCGGGACGGGGACACGCTGGACCTCGTCGGCGAGCCGCTGCGGCACGGCAGCCGGGTCTGGGCGATCACGTCGGTCCCCGACAGCGACGGCAACGTGCTGCTGGCGACAGGCGGGCGGGACCACGCGATCCGGTTGTGGAGCGCGGTGAGCGGCCGTCCGGTCGGCGGCCCGCTGATCGGGCACAACGGCGGAGTGCGTGCCCTGGCGGCGTTCCCGGGGCCGCACGGCGGGTACATGCTCGCGTCCGCGAGTGACGACGACACGGTCCGGATCTGGGATCTGGCCGGTCTGCACGACGACGCCGACGACTCCCCCGCGGTCAGCCCGCCGGACTCGGTGACGTCGCTCGTGAGCCCGGCCGGTGATCACCGCGTGGTGACCGCCGGGACCAACCACGGTGTGCGCATGTGGAATCCCAACGCACGCAACCCCGCTCGGTCAGCCGTGGTCGTGCGCGGCGTGGACAGTCCCGTCCTGCGCACCACCGCCTGGCCGGACGGCCGGGATCTGCTGCTGCTCAGGGAGAAAAAGCTCGGCCTGCACGTCTGGGACCCGTTTCCCCAGCGGCAGAACGACTTCGACACGCTGCGGCTGCCGATGCCCGCCCGCGAGGTCGACCACTGGTTGTTCGCGTCGGGGGCCGCGAACGGCGAAGTGGGCTTGTGGCACCCCGCCGGCGCCGACCCGATCGCGCAGATCGACCGTGCGCGGGCCGCCACCGCCATCTCGGCCCTGGACACGGCGGACGGTCCCCTGGTCTTCCTGGGGCACGCGGACGGCACGGTCCATCGTTGGGCACCCGGCGACGCCACCACGGATGAGGTGGCGTCATGTCCGGGACGGGTCACGTCCATCGCCGCGTTCACCGGGACGGACGGCACGGAGCTCGTGGCGACGGTGACGGGCGGCGTCCTGCGTGTCCTGGATGCTCACTCGAATGAACTGATCACCGTTCTCCCCACGGATTCGGACGCGCTGGTCGCGCACGCCGTCACTGGTCCCGAAGGCACGGTGCTGGCGGTGGGCACGGCGGGAGGCACGCTGGTGACCTGGGCCGTGAGCACGTGGGAAATGATCGCGGGCCCGGTCAGAGCGCACTCGGGCCGGGTGTTCGCCCTGACGGACTCCGCGCAGTCCGACGAGGTGCTCCTGGTCAGCAGTGGCCGTGACGGCGTTGTCGGGCTGTGGAACCCGATGACCGGAGCCCCGTTCAGCAGCTTCACCACCGGCGCGGCTCCGGCGCACAGTCTCGCGGCCATCGAGGGCGACGACGGCGAACCGCTGGTGGCGACCGCCATCGGCAACGGGGTGCGTACCTGGACCCGCGGCGGAAACCTTGTTGCCACGCGGAAACCGAACGGCAGGCGGGTGTCGGCCATCGCGGCGTTGGCGGGGACCGCCCACCGGCCGCTGCTTGCTGTCGCGGACAGCAGCGGACTGGTCGAACTGTGGGACCCGGCGTCCGGGCTTACCGCTGACGAGGTGTCGGCGGGTTCGGGTACGACGGTCCTCGCGGCCCTGCCGGTCTACGCCGAAGCTGAGGAAGTCCAGACCGCACCCGCCTCCGGCGCCCCGGTCGCGGTCTTCCCCACCGAAACGATCCGTGGCGCCGTCCGCGAGGCCGCCGTCCTGCCTGTGGACGGCCGCTCACGCCTTGTCAGCGTGCACAGGAACGACCTGTACCTCAGCGAGTTCGACAGCAGGCTCAACCCGTGCGCCGTCGCCGCCATCGCCGAGTTCGGCAACGAGGTGACGGCGATGGAGTACTTCGTCAACCACGAGGGGAGCTCGCACGTCGCCGTGGCGGAGGGCCGGGTGGTCCACATCTACGACCTGGGCTCACGGGTCTGGTATCCGACTGTCCTCGCCGGGATGAAGCAGGTGGCGGTGCTGGCGAGCTGGGTCCGTGACGAGGAGTCTTTCGTCCTGGCGGCGGGCAGGGGCAACTACATCCAGGTTTGGGGGTACCGCTGGGAAGCCGCCCTGCGCTGCGCGTTGCCCACGGGTGGTACGCCGGTTCGCGCGATGACCGCGCTGCCCGGCGACATTCTGATGGTCGCGGGCGACGACCAGACCCTGACCCTGTGGCACCTGCCGACACGCAGGCAGCTGGACGTCATCCACCTGGACATCACCGTCAACGCTCTCGCGCCCACTCCGGCCGGGGTGGCGATCGCGACGGACGCGGGCGTGCTCGAGGTCGAGGTGCACGAGCTGTAACCCGTTCTCGCCGCAGGTCCTGCGGACTGACCACGCACCACGTTGCGAAACCCGGCGGGAACGCTATACCGTTGCGCCGAAATAGAACAGGTTATAGTTTCGGGTGGTGGGCCGGAGGCGAGGAGCGGACATGGCGAAGAGGGCGGCGCGCAGCGACGAGGCCGACTACGTGATCGTCGGGTCGGGCAGCTCGGGAGCCGCGATCGCGGGCAGGCTCGCGGAGTCCGGCGCGAGCGTGATCGTGCTCGACGCGGGCAGGACCGACGAGAAGCTGCTGATCCGCAAGCCGGGGCTGGTCGGCCCGATGCACGCGGTGCCCCAGCTGAAGAAGCTCTTCGACTGGGGCTACTACTCGGTGCCGCAGAAGCACCTGCTCGACCGCAGGATGCCGGTGCCACGCGGCAAGGTCGTCGGCGGCTCCAGCTCCATCAACGGCATGGTCTACGTACGCGGCAACCGGTCCAACTACGACTCGTGGGCGGCCGGGGGCAACACCGGCTGGGACGCCGACAGCGTGAACGCCGCCTACAAGCGGATGGAGGACTTCGAGGACGGCGAGAACACGTTCCGCGGCGCGGGCGGGCCGATCCGGATCACCCGCACCAAGAGCCCGGAAGAGGGGTCGCTGCAGTTCATCCAGGCCACCGCCGACGCGCTCGGCTGCGAGATCCTCGACGACTACAACGCCGAGTCCCAAGAGGGTGTCAGCCGGATGCAGCAGAACGCCGCTGACGGCCTGCGCTACAGCGCCTCACGCGGCTACATCCACCACCTCGCGCCCGCGACCCTGCAGCTGCAGTCCGGCGTGCGGGCGAACAAGGTCATCATCGACCACGGTCGCGCGGTCGGCGTCGAAGTCACCGACGCCAACGGCACGCGGCGCACTGTCCGCGCAGGCAAGGAGGTCATCCTCTCGGCCGGGTTCGTCGGATCGGCGCAACTGCTCATGCTGTCCGGCGTCGGCCACGCGGAGCACCTCCGGGCGCACGGCATCGACGTGCTCGCGGACCTGCCGGTCGGCGACAACCTGCACGACCACATGTTCCACGCCCTGACCTTCCACGTGTCGTCGAGCAGGAACACGGGATCCGCGCCGTACTTCGCCCGTGGCCTGGCCCGTGAGCTGCTCCGGCCCGGCACCACCTTCCTGGCGAACTCGGTCTTCGAGGCGGTCGCGTTCCTCCGGACGTCCCAAGCCGACGCGGTCCCCGACCTGCAGTTGCACCTCCTGCCGTGGGCGTACGTGTCGCCCAACCAGGACGCCCCGATCCGGCACGACGTCGACAAGCGCACCGCGCTGACCGTGCTGACCACGCTGATCTACCCCAAGAGCCGCGGCACGTTGCGGCTGGCCTCCGCCGACCCCTCGGCGACGCCGCTCATCGACTTCCAGTACCTGGCCGACCCCGCCGACCTGGAGGTGCTCGGCGAGGGCTCGGAGATGGTGCGCGAGATCTTCGCCTCGAAGGCGTTCCAGGGCGCGGTCAAGGAGGAGATCCACCCCGGCACGCGGCTGCGGGGCCAGGAGCTGCGTGACGCGATCCTGAACCGGGCGACCTCGGTCTACCACGGCGTCGGCACCTGCCGGATGGGCGTCGACGAGCTCGCCGTCGTCAACCCCGACCTCACAGTCCGCGGTGTCGACGGGCTGCGGGTCTGCGACGCATCGATCATGCCGTCGATCACCGGCGGCAACACCAACGCGCCCTGCATCATGATCGGCGAAATGGGCGCGCGACTCATCCTCTCGGCCAACTGACGGGACGAGGCCCATGACCCTCACACAGCCCGCACTCACGCGCCCCGCGTCGGTGACCGACGCGCTACTGCGTCAGCTCGTGGCCAGAGTGCCGGGCTCGACCGGCGCGACCTGGACGCTCACCGAGGTCTACACGGGCGACGCCGTCGTCGGCCTGCCGCAGTCGACGCCCGGCGACATCGAACAGGCCTTCGCCACCGCGCGTGCGGCGCAGCGGAAGTGGGCCGCCACACCGCTCAAGCAGCGCCTGGCGGTGTTCAGACGAGCGCACGCGATCTTCGTCGGCAACGCGCGGACCGTCGCCGATCTGATCCAGGTCGAGAGCGGCAAGAACCGGCGGATGGCGATCGAGGAGACGTGCGACCCGGCGATGGTGATGAGCCACTACCTCAAACGGGCCGCCAAGCTGCTGGCGTCCACCACGCGCGGCGGCCCGGTCCCGTTGCTGACGACCTCGACTGAGATCCGGCAGCCCAAAGGTGTCGTCGGCATCATCGCTCCCTGGAACTTCCCTTTCGCCACCGGCATTTCCGACGCCGTCCCGGCGCTGGTGGCCGGCAACGCGGTCGTGCTGAAGCCCGACAACAAGACGGCGCTCTCCCCGCTGTACGGCGTGCAGTTGCTGGAAGAAGCCGGTCTGCCCGAAGGCCTGTTCCAGGTGGTGTGCGGCGAGGGCCCCGATGTCGGCCCCACGCTCATCGACCACGCCGACTACGTGATGTTCACCGGGTCCACGGCCACCGGCAAGATCATCGGTGAACGGGCGGGCCGCAACCTGATCGGCTGCTGCCTCGAACTCGGCGGCAAGAACCCGATGATCGTGCTGGACGACGCCGATCTCGACGCGGCCGTGCGGGGCGCGGTCTTCGGCGCGTTCGGCAACACCGGGCAGATCTGCATGCACATCGAACGGATCTACCTGCCGCGGTCGCGGTACGACTCGTTCAAGGACGCCTTCGTGGCCAAGGCGAGAGCGCTCGACGTGCGCGCCTCCTACGACTTCGGTCCCGACATGGGCTCGCTGGTGTCCGTGGACCACATGCGCCGCGTCCAATCCCATGTGGACGATGCCGTCGCCAAGGGCGCCACCGTCCTGTGCGGCGGCAGTCCCCGGCCCGACCTCGGCCCGGCGTTCTTCGAGCCGACGATCCTCGAAGGCGTCACCAAGGACATGCACTGCGGCGTCACCGAAACCTTCGGACCGGTTGTCGCGCTGTACAAGTACGGCACTGTCGACGAGGCAGTGGCGCTGGCCAACGACACCGACTACGGCCTCAACGCGTCGGTGTGGGGCGGCGACGTCGCCGCTGCGTGCGGCGTCGCCTCGCGCATCGAGTCCGGCAACCTGAACATCAACGACATCCTGGCCACGGCCTACGCGTCCAAGGGCACACCGTCCGGTGGCCTCAAGAGCTCGGGCGTCGGCGCCCGCCACGGCGACCAGGGCCTGCTCAAGTACACCGACGCCAAGAACATGGCCGTGCTCAAGAAGCAGGTCATGGGTCCCCGGGCCGGCCAGACTTATGAGAAGTACGTCCAGGGAATGCTTTCCGGGCTGAAGATCATGCGGAGGCTGCGTATCCGATAGCCCCGGCGCGCGTTCGCCCGTGTTTCCCCATAACCATTCACCATAAATTCCGCGTCTGGCATTCACGGCTGCCATTCGGCCACTTCGCCCGTCCGGCGGTGTCGCCCGCATGGTCACACTGAGTAGCTTCGGAAATCGTGCGAGTCATCCCGCCTGCCCCCAGTGTCCGCTATCGGCGGGTGCGGGCAATACTTCTCGCCGTCGTCGCATTGGCCTCCCTGTTCCTCACGTTATGCGCCGAGGAACACGGAGCCCATGGACTGTATCCGGGAATCGACGTCACTTCCGTCGACGCGACCAGCGGTTTGTTTTCCGTTGGTGTTCACGCGGAGGACAGCACGCCCCGGGAAACCCTGGTCCACAGTCCCGGCGGCGTGGACGCCCTGCCCCGGGCCGGCAACGACCCAGGCCCCTTCCTGCTCGCGCTGGTCCTGTTCGCGCTCTGGCTGCCGCTGTCCGATGATCGCGTCGACGGTGACTACCGCCAGCCTGTGCGACGAAAGCGTGCCCCGCCGTTGCGGGCGGGGCACGGGCGCGCATTCCTGCACGTGCTCTGCGTCGCGCGAACCTGACCGCGCCACCGCGCCACCGAGGCCTGTCCGGCCGGACGAGCCCGATTCCGGTGACGGTCGCGCGGCTCCCGCACGATTCCCCCAGCTCCGCCTTGGTGAGGACGGCCATTCCACGGCTTGGTTCCGGCTGAGCACCGAATGGTGTCCGCCGCCTGGGTTACTGCTGCCGGATCGACATCGCAAGCAATAATGCGTCCGGTTTCCGACGGCCTGCATTCGGTGTGCGCCCTGCCCGATGTCCGGCGTGTTTCCATCACCGCCTGCGGCATTTCCGCACGCCCATACCACGTGGCCGTCCCGGAATCCGCGACGCATACGTGGCGCTGCTCCGCGCCCATCCTCGAGAAAGGTTGCCATTCCCGTGAATTCCGGCCCTGCACTGCACATACTCACCCGCAAAGACCTGTCCGACCTCGAACTCGCCCCACAGGAGGCGATCACGATGGTCGAGGACGGCTACCTGGCTTTCGCGGCCGGGCGGTCGCAGAATCCCGCCAAGCTGATGGTGCCGATGCCCGACCCCGCACGGGACTCGGTCGCGTACTCGATGCTCGGCTACGACGGCTCGCTCGAACAGGCGGCGTTCAAGACGAGCTACCGGCAGGGCAGCACCACTGCCGAGAAGTACTACACGACCATCACCCTGTACGACGACACCACCGGCGCGCCGTTCGCGCTCCTGGACTGTCACCGCGTCGGCGCCACGCGCACGCCTGCCAGTACCGCGCTGCTCGCCCGGACCTGCGCCAGGCCGGGTGCGCGTTCGGTGCTGATGGTCGGGACCGGCGCACAGGGGATCCGCACGCTGCCGTACCTGCTCACCGCCCTGCCCGACCTGGAACGCCTGCGGCTGTTCGGCACGCATCCCGACGGCATCCGGGACAGCGTCACGGCGTTGACCAGTCAGTTCCCGGATCGTGTGGTTGAACTGGTCGACGACGTGGAAGCCGCGGCGGCGGAATCCGACATCGTGGTCGCGGCGTCCGGCCGCGCGGCGCACCCGAAGATCCGCCTGGGCTGGCTGCCACCGGGCGGCCTGCTGATCTCGGTGGCCAGCAAGGGCGTGCAGGAAGGCACGCTCGCTCAGGCCGACTACACGGTGGCCACCAGCGCCGCCCAGGTGGAGGTCACGGGACGGCGCATGGCCGGCAAGGACGGCGTGTTCCGCATCGACGCCGAACTCCCGGACATCCTCGCCGGTCACGCCCCGGGGCGCCGTACGGACGACGACCGGGTGTTCGCCTTCAGCAGCGGCATGATCATCACCGACATCCCGGTGGCCCACGCGCTCGCCACGCGTGCCATCGCGGCGGGCCGTGGACGTGAGGTGACCCTGTGGTCGTGACCACGGCACTGTCGCCACCTCTGCCGGCGATCGAACGCCCTTGGGCGCCACGGCTGCGCGGGACACCGCTGTTGCGCGAGATCGCCCACGCCGTCGGCGGTGGCCCCTTTCACGTGATCCACCCGGCGACGTTCGCGGAGAACCTCGCTGCCGTGGTCGGCGCGCTGGCGGCCGAGGACGTCCCCGGTGTCGTGTACTACGGGAAGAAGGCCAACAAAGCGGCTGCGTGGCTGCGTGAGTGCACGCGTCCAGCCACCGGGGTCGATGTGGCGAGCGTGCCCGAGCTGGTGCACGCCCTGGGCAACGGTGTGCGGGGTGAGGCAATAGGGGTCACCGGCGCCGCCAAATCCGACGGCCTGCTGTGGCTCGCGCTGCGGCACCACTGCCTGCTGGCGGTGGACGCAGCCGACGAACTGGAGCGTGTGGCGGCCCAAGCCCGCGGCCTCGGTGTCACAGCCGACGTGCTGTTGCGGGTCCGGCCGCCGTCGGCGCCCACGAGCCGGTTCGGCTTCTCCCCCGTCGACCTCACGGCCGCGCTCGGCCGGTGTGCCGACCTCGGCGACTCGGTCGCGCTGCGCGGCTTCTCCTTCCACCTCGACGGATACGACCCGGTCGCGCGTGCCGAACTCGCCGCGCAACTGATCCAGCTGTGCCACCAGGCCCGTGCCCTGGGCCACCCCGCCTCGAAGATCAACGTCGGCGGCGGGATCGCTGTGTCCTATGTGACTCACGAAGACTGGCATCGGTTCCAGGAGAACAAAGACGACAGCTGGTTCCACAGTGGCCGCAATCCGCTGCGCACGTACCCGTACCACCAGTCTCCCGCTGGCGCTGCGATGGTGACCGCGATGCTGCGTCACGACACCGACGGCGTGCCGCTGGCCGGCCGCCTGCGTGACGCCGGGATCGAGCTGCTGCTCGAACCAGGCAGAGCGCTGCTGGACGGAGCCGGTTTCTCGGTGTTCCCCGTACAGGGCTGCAAGGACAGCGGCGACCACCTGGTCACCACCGTCGCCGGGCTCAGCATGAGCCTGTCCGAGCAGTGGAAGGCAAGCGAGTTCCTGCCCGACCCGATCCTGGTACGGGCCGGTGGCCCGCAGGTCGGCGACGCACCGGTCCGGACCGCCGTGGCGGGGTCCAGCTGCCTGGAGTACGACGTGTTGACGTGGCGCGCGGTGCGGCTGCCTGCCCGGCCGGCCGCGGGTGACCTGCTCGTCTACCCCAACACGGCGGGCTACCAGATGGACAAGAACGAGAGCGGGTTCCACCAGCTGCCGTTGCCGCCGAAAGTGGTGGTCGCCGGGGACCGCTGGCACATCGACGCCGACTACGCGATCCAGGAGATCCCATGACCGTCGTCCAGCGCGCCTCGGACCTGATCGGGGACACGCCCCTGCTCGAACTCGCGCACACCGGCACCGGGACCCGGCTGCTGCTCAAACTCGAGCAGATGAACCCCACCGGCTCCTGCAAAGTGCGGATGGCCCGGCAGATGATCATCGAGGCCGAGCGTGACGGCAGGCTGCTGCCGGGCGGCCACATCGTGGAGCCCACGTCCGGCAACACCGGATGCGGGCTGGCGTTGGTCGCGCTGGAACGCGGCTACCGGTTCACCGCGGTCGTCGACCGGCACGCGGCGCGCGAGAAGCTGCGCATGCTGTCGGCCATGGGTGTGCGACTGGTGTTCGTCGACTGCCCCTCGGACGGCGGCCCCAGTTCCGTGCGCAGACGCCAGGTCGCGGCCCGGCTCGCGGCCGAACTGGGCGCCTACCACCCCGACCAGCACAACAACCCCGGAAACGCGAACGGTTACGACGGACTGGCGGCGGAACTGTTGCGGCAGTTGGGTACCGTCGATGTGCTCATCGCGGCGGTCGGTACCGGCGGGTCGCTGTGCGGCACGATCCGCGGGTTGCGAGCAGCCGGTGCACGGACCCGCTCGGTCGCGGTCGAACCCGTCGGGTCGATCATCTTCGGCGGCCCGCCCGGCGTCTACCACCAGACCGGCGCCGGCAGCCCGGCCGGTTTCCCCATCGGCTCCAATGTGGACCGATCCATGGTCGACGACGCCCACCTGGTCTCCGACGCGGACGCGTTCGCGGGCGCACGCGTCGTGGCGCGCCGCACCGGCGTGCTGGTGGGCGGTACGACCGGCGGCGCGATCCACGTGGCGCTGCGCCGCTTGTTCGCGTACCCACCTGGGAGCACCGTCGTGGTGCTGTGCAACGACGCCGGGGAGAAGTACCTTGACTCGGTGTACGACGATGGCTGGTTGCGTGAGCGTGAAGTGCTCGACGAACTCGCGCAACGCCGGGTGGAACGGTGGTTCACGACCTACGCGGCGTCGGTCCGGATCGCGGCCCGCCCCATGCCGTTGCCCGTGGCGGTGGGTGCGTGACGGCACGCGCTGGCGGTGGATACCCCGCGCTCGTCGCACTGGCCGCGCCGATCGCGGGCATCCAGCTCGCACAGGTGGCGTTGACCAGCGTCGACCTGGCCATGCTGGGTCTGCTGGGTGTGTCCGCGGTGGCGGCGGGCGGTCTGGCGCTTCTGCTGTACAACCAGGTTCGCACCATGTGCGTCGGCATGGTCACGGGCGTCGGGAACCTGGTGGCCGCCGCCGCGGGAGCAGGTGAACTGCGCACCGGCACCGACGCGCTCGACGATCAGGCACGGGACGAGATCCGGTCGCTGCTGCGGTCGGCGCTGCTGGTGGCCACGGTGGCGGCGTCGGCGGGTGCGGCGGTCCTCTGCGGTCTCGCACTGGCCCTTCCGTTGCTGGGTCAGCGACCCGAGATCGTCACGCTGGCCGGCGCCATGATGTTCGCCCTCGCGGGCGGCTTGTTTCCCATGGTGTGGCTGAATGTGTTACGGCAGTTCGCCGTCGGGATGCGCCGCCCGGGTTCGCTGCTGGCCGTCACGCTGGTGTCCATCGCGGTCAACGCGGGCTGCAACGCCGCGTTCATCTACGGCTGGGCGGGCCTGCCCCGGCTGGGCGTGGCCGGCGTCGGCCTGTCGACGACGGTGGTCCAGTTCTTCACGCTCGCGGCGTTCGCCTCCACGGTTCGCCGGGATCCACGGCTGCGGGCGATGGTGTCGCTCACGGCGTGGCGGGCCGACCCGGTGGTGGTCCGGCGCATCGTGCGGCACGGGACACCGATCTGTTTCACCTACGGGTCGGAGGCCGCGATCACGTCGATCGCGACACTGCTGATGGGCGCGTTCGGGCCCGCGATGCTCGCGGCGTCCAATGTGGCCAATCAGCTCGCCTACATCGTCTACCAGTGCAACATCGGCCTGTCGCAAGGCTCGTCGATCCTGGTCAGCCGGGCGGTCGGGCAGTCGGAGCCCCGGCTGGCACCGACGATCGCCCGCCGGGCACTGGCGCTGTCGTGGACGTTCATGGCGGTCGTGAGCGTGGCCTACGTGGTGGCGCCACTGGCGATGTTGTGGCCGTTCCTGCACAACGAGACCGACGCGGTGGTACTGGGCACGGCATCGACCCTGCTGCTGTTCGCCATCGCGCAGCAGTACAGCAAAGGCACCCAGAACATCCTGGTCGGCCTCCTTCGTGGCCTCGGGGACACCGCGTCCGGCCTGCGGTGCACGCTGATCGGGTACTGGGCTGTCGGCGTCCCGGCGATGGTGTTGTGCGCCTACGGGTTCGGTTGGGGCGGCTGGGGCGTGTGGACGGGACTGTGCGTGGGCTTCGCGGCAACCGCGGTCCTGCTCGCGTACCGCTTCCGGTCCCGCCTCCAGCTCCCGCTGCTGTCTTCGGGCGCCACCCGTTGACGCCGTTGACGGGCTCCGTGCCGCGGAGCCCGTCAGCGCGGCAGTTTCGCGGCGGCGGACGCGGCCAAGCTGGTCGCCGTGGCGCAGTACTCCTCGCCGCGCCGGTCGCCTCTCACCGTCAGCACCATGAGGTCGATCGCGCTTCGCCACTGCTGGTTCGCCGGCTGGTGGCGCACGCTGACCGTGCAACTGGCGCCCGAGTCGACGTCCAGCTTCACGTAGGCGGTGTGGTCGCCCAGTTGGGTTTTCTCGCCCGAGATCGGGTCTTTGGCCGCGTGCTGGTCGTAACGCAGGTGCACCACGGTCGGGGTACTCGGGCTGTACCACTTGCACGCCCAGTTGCCGACGTCGGGCGTCGCGGTTGCCGGGTCGATCGCGGGCAACTGGGCCAGCGCGGTCTTGTCCAGCAACGGACAGGTGTCGACCTGCGCCAGCGAGTCCTGGGGCAACGGGGTTGCGCGGCGCGGCAACGGTCCTTGCCGACCGGCGACGGCCTTGCTGACCATGTGTACGGCGGCATCGGCGATGGCGCACAAGTCCGCGGTGGGATTGGCCATGTTCGCGGTGATCCGGATGGCGTAGGTGTCGTCGAGCAGCATGGTGCGGTCGCATTCGTCGCTGTCCCCGGGTCTCTCGGCGATCACCTCACCGGGATGTCCGTGCACGTCGGCGGCTCTGCGGGTGACGATCTGCACTTCGACGTCCACCGATTCCCGGGCACCGGTGTTGATCAGGACGTCACACCGGTTGAAGTTGCCGTAGGTGGGATCCAGCTTCGCCGGGCCGAACCGTTCCATGGCTTTCCTGTCGACCAGCGCGCAAGGGTCGACCGTCCGCTCGTCGCCGACGAGGCCGGTGCCGAGCGGGACGTCACGAGATGGCTCGGCCGACGGCGTGTCCACAGGCAGGAATATGGCCGCGCCTACCCCGACGACCAGCACCAGCGCGGCAACTACTTGACAAACACGGCGACGCCAGAACGGAACGGACGCCGCACGCACCGGCGGTGACGACACCACCCACTCGCCCGCGATGTCCTGGAGCCGCTGCCGCGCCTGTTCGGCTGTCGGCCGCTTTCCCGGTTCCGCTGTCAGCATGCGTGACAACAGCGGCGCAAGCCGATCCGCCCGGCGCATCGGCAACATGTCGCCCGCGCGCACACGGCGCAGCACCTCACCGGGGTCGCCCGTGCCGAACGGCGGAGTCCCTTCCACAGCGGCGAACAGCGTCGCACCGAGCGAGAACACGTCCGACGCTTCCGTCGCCGACCGGCCGTCGGCCACTTCGGGCGCGGCGTACGCGGGAGTGCCGCTGAACGTTCCGTCGCCGGTCCGCGTCTCCTCGCGCCAGATGGAGATGCCGAAGTCGGTGAGTTTCGCGACGTCCTGATCGCCGACGAGGATGTTGCCCGGCTTGACGTCCCGGTGCACGATCCGCTTGGCGTGCAGGGCGACCAGCGCGGCGGCGACCTGCACCCCGATCCTCGCGGCCCGGTCGACCGGCATCGGGCCACCGGCCGCCAGCAGGTTGTCCAGGCTTTCGGCCGACGAGTACTCCATCACCAGCCAGCACTCGTCACCGTCGACGGTGTCGAAAACCGAGATCACATTCGGGTGGTGCACCCGCGCGGCGATCTCGGCTTCCTGGCGGAATTGAATCCGGTCGGCCTGGCTGGCCACCGCGTGCGGCCGCTTCAGCGCCACGGTTCGTTTCAGCTTCCGGTCGAATGCTGTCCAGACAATGCCGCCCGACCCCGAACCGCGAGCGTCCTCCAGCCGGTACCGCCCATCCACGATATCCCCAGTGCGCACTCCGCGTACTCTATCGAATTCGCCCCGCGCACACTACGCGCAGTTTTCGCGCGAACGACGCGGCACCATGTCGAGTCATGATCGGAATTGCGGCGTGGCAATGAGTTCCCGCGCGGCTGCCGGACCCACGTCTGCCACGGTCAAAGGCCGTCGGGTGACCGGGGACGACGATCTTTCATCGGCCCCGGCGTCGACTTCGCCGATACGTGCTTGACCGTCCATGTCGTGGGTCACGAATGTGTGACAACCATTGCCCGCGTCGATTGCCGGGCTCCCAGCGCCGATCCGGCGCACTGCGCCGTCCGGGATGAGCAGCGGGTCGGCTGTTCGGACAGCGGTCACGGGCCGGGTGACGCCGACGGATGCCGTCCCGGTCGGCCACGCGATGTTCCCGGCATAGGTGAGGTTCACCGGCGCCTTCACCTCGTTGAACAGTTTGCCTTGACCGCCGGTGACGACGTTGCCCGCGACAGTCGAGTCGACCGGTGCGTATTCGTAGTTGGCGCCGATCTCGATGTTCGAGACGTTGCCCGTGAAGGTGTTGTTCACCACCGTCGCCCGATAGACGCGCCAATGTGCGTTCAACGCGCCCGAGGTGTCCACATCACCGCCGTCGAGTTGCAGTGCGGCGTCATAGCGGGTGCCGGTCAGGCCTTCGAAGTAATTGTTGTAGATCCTGTGGTCCTGACCGTAGATCCGGATTCCACCGGTTCCCGGTTTTCCCTCGCCGAGGAAGAAGTTGCCGTGGAACGTGCCACGGTTGCCGTGCCGGTGCGACAGAGTTCCCTGAGAGGCGCGGAACGTGTTGTGGCGAACGGTGTTGTCGTTGCTCTTCACGGAAATGATCTCCGGGTCGCCGTCGCAGTTCTCGAACAAGTTGGACTCGATGACGGTGAATCCGCTGGACTGGGAGATTCCGCTCCAGCCGACCCGGATGGCCTCCATCTCGTTCGCGGCGCGCGGGCCGATGTCACGGAAGTGGTTGTGGTCGATCCGGTCGTGCCGGGACTGCTGGGTGCCTGATCCGTCGATCGCGACGAAGTTGCCCAGCTGGCGCTTCTCCTCGAAGAGGTTGTGGTCGATCCGGTTGTGGTGGCTGCCGTCGCCCCCGATCACCACCCACTTCAGCGGGCCGCGCTCGGTGAGCCGGAAGTGGTTGCGGGTCAACCGGATGTTGTTCGACCCAGTGATCCCGACGGTGTCGCTGGTGGTCCACTTCAGCCCGTCGAAGGTCACGTGCGACGAGTTCGTCACCGCCAGCCGACCGCCGTCGACGACTGCCTTGCCACGGTTGGCCGCGGTGACCGTGATGGGGTGCCGGGCGGTCGCGTTCTTGCCGGTGATGTCACCGATCGCGTAGTTGCCGTCAGCCAGCACGATCCGGTCGCCGGCTTTGGCGTCGGCGAACGCGCTCGCCAACTCGGCGGAGTTCGCGACATCGACGGTACGACCGTGCTCGCCGTGATGACGCACACTCAGCCCGTAGATCTTCACCTCACCGTAGTTGCTGGGACTGCAGGGGGAGGCATTGCCGCAATTGGCCTGCGTGTACGCGCCCGCCTTGAAGTAACCGCCGGAGAAGCTCTTGGTGAGAGTGGCCTGCAGGACGCCGTTGTAGTACGCCTTGACCTTTCCCTCGCCGACCACGAACTTCGCCTGAAACCTCGTACCGAGCACATAGTTGTCGGTCACGAGCTTGTGCAAGGTGTCGCCGTCGGTGATGTAGAGCTTGCTGCCCTCCAACCGGAACACCGAGACGTCGTCGTCCGCGTCGTGGATCTGCCCGGCGACGACGTTCGGCCGTTGGCCGGGCTGCGCGGTGATGGCCTGGTCGATCACCATCGTGTGCGTGCCGGAGGTCGACGACCAGCTGGCTTTCGCCGTACCCGTACCGGTCATCTCCCGCAGTTCCGAACGCGGATACTTGGACCCAGGAGTGGTGACGCCGTCGACAGCGGCACGGAACTGGACAGCCGAACAGTCCGGCGTAGCGCGGAACCACGGGTCGATCGAGTAGGTGGCGAGCGCGGGCTGCTCGACGTTGAGCGGCTTCCCGCCCTGCCCGACCGGCAACCCGATGTACCAGTTACGCAGATCCAGCACGTCCGCCGGGTAGTCGCAGGTACGAGCGTCGTCCGCCGCAGCCGAACCGGCGTTTCCCAGCAGCTGCGCCACGAGCAGCACCGGCACAACCACACGAAAGACTCGCATGCGTTACCTCCTGGGTCCCTCTAGCAACTACACCCATCCACGCGGGACCGGTCCCGAGTCGCCGGTGGGAGCACCGCAGATCCTTCACAGCCGGCTGATCAGATTGTTGATCAGCAGTCCCAGGAAGACGGCCAGGAACACCAGAGCTGCCCAGCGCAGCGTGCGCACTGCTCGGCGGAGCCGGTCGTAGCGGTGCCGGTGCTGACGGATGACCACCCACAGCTCGACGTGCGCGGCCTGCAGGACACTCGCGGTGTCCTGAGCCAGTACCGCTGATCGGAAATCCTGGAACAAGGCCAGGTGTCGCGCGGTGTACGAACCGTTGAAGATCGGCGCTGGAGGCAGTTCGGCACCTCCGGCGAAGAGAGTCCGGCTGTCCTTGACCGTGACCAGGACGCCTGCCGCGGCGATGAGAGAGGCCACCACCAGGCAGCCGCTGACGGCCAGGCCAAGGCTGAAGGCGGCGATCAGCCACGCGTTTCCCCACCCACCCAGCAGTTGCACCAGGATGACGGCGTTGCCTGCCGACAGCAGCGCACCGGCGCTGAGGACCACCGAAGCCCGGCTGGCCGTCGACGCTCGCAAGCGGTCGTAGCGGTCGATGTGCCATTTGGCGAGTGCGACCTGCTCTGCCTGCGGTTGCGGCGCTCCGTCGGCGGACTGCATGGCCCTCCACCCTGCTGGCGGATACCAGCGGTCCGTTCGTCCGGGTAGACACGCGGTGTCGCTGAACGACCCTATCGAGGAACACGCGCCGAAGGAGACCGCCCAACAGGTGAGGGGCCGGCTGTGCTCGTCAACGAGAAAGCGTGGCTGGAGAGAGTGCCTGCCGACGTCGTCGAAGCGCTCCGCGACTGGGCGGACACGACCGCGGTGAGCCTCGAATGGCGCACCTGGCTGTCCGGCGGAAGCGGCTCGGCGGTGGCACGCGTGCGGACTGTGACCCGGAACGAAACGCACGACCAGATCATCAAGCTGATACCGCCCGCGCTGGGGAAACTCGAGTCGACCAACGTCAGGCTCGCGGAGCAACACTCGCCAACCGGCTTCTACGAGAGGCACATCGTCCCGACGAGCGTCTCGCAGACCCTCCCGGGGTCGCGCTGGCACATCCACGTCCAGGACGTCGGTGGCGGGCACATGAGCCGGTGGCGGGCGCTTGCCGAAGTCCTGGACGACCCGGACCTGGGTGATCACTGCGCGACCATCGTCGAGTCCGTGCACATCGACTGGAACGACCGGACGCCGTTCCGCCACGAGAACGTCGATGTCGCCGAGCACGTCCGCACGGCCATGGGGGACTACCTGGAGCCGGGCGGCGGTTTGGACACCTTCCTGGGAGAGACCGGCCAGAACCACACCGACGCCCACGTGCACGTTCCAGGGCGTGATTCGTCGTTGCCCAATCCACTGGCGCTGCTGCGGTCGCCGGGCAGGACAGTCGAGATCTGGTTCGGCAGAGGTCACGGAGACCTGCACGCGCACAACCTCCTCGTTCCGACGGAGCCGGTGCTGCCGGACCAGTACAAGCTGCTCGACCTCGGCAGATTCGCCGCGGACGCACCGCTGGCACGCGATCCGATGAAACTTCTCGGATCAGTCGCGGCCGTGTGGATGTCCGACCTCGTAGCCGGAACCGCCCTGCGTGGCAGGCTCGCCGAACTGGTCGTCGAACCGCACAAGGCGCCGCGGACTCCACCAACCGCGGGCTACATCGAGGTGAGCCGCCGCATCCACGAAGCATCGGAAGCCTTTGCTCTCAAGAGCAGAGCGGGTCACGACTGGCCGCGTCAGAAACTGATCGCACTGGCAGTGGTGGCGTTGCGGCTCACGTGCCAGCCCGAGCGGTTCCCGTCCTTGGCGGACCGGTGGTGGTTCTTCGAGGTCGCGGCACTGGCGACTCGCGCGTTTCTCGACACCCCTGGAGAACAGCGGGCCGCCGGTTCCGGTGGGCAGCACTCCGGCGAATCCCGGCACGCGGTCGATCCGCCGGAGGCCGCCGACGGCGAGCCGGGCGCGAGAATCTTCCAGTGGCCGATCAGGCCGCGCGAGCCGGACGCCGTTCCGCAGCTGATAGCCGACCTGCTCACCGGAATCGAACGACTGCCACGCCACGCGACCGGTACCAGACTCTCCTACCTGGCGGTCGGACTGCGGCGGGACGCCGAACAAGCAGCACGCCTTCTCTCGTCGATCGAAACGGCCGGAACAGTGCGGCGCGAACTGGCGACCGTGCGGTCGTGGATCGACCGGCTCGCCGACTCCGCCCAGGCCAAGACAGCACTCACCGGTCTGCGCGACGCAGCGGGCGAACTGCGTCGCTACTCGGAAGTGCACTGGTCCTCGGCCGGCTGGTGAACCATCGTGGCGACGCAAGCGGACTTCCTGCGCAGGTGGCTCGGCAGTGCGACCAGGTCACGCCAACGCCTTGGCCGAGCCATCAGGGAGAACGAGTACAAGGACAAGATCACGAACAGCCTGGTTGCGACGAGGGCGGTACGCCACGATCTGGACGACCTGACAGAGCACTTGAAAGCTTCCGTTCGCCGGACCCCGGAGGCGATGGGGGACGCGCTGAACCACGCGCAGCAGATCGTCGTCGACAGCAAGTCCATCGTCGCCGCCGCACTCGAACTGGAGGTGATGCTCGCCGCGTGGATCCACCAGGAGAACCAGGCCGATGGGCGCGGTCGCCGCAGGACAGCTCGTCAGATGGGCAACGACGCCAACGCACTGGTCGCGCGTGTGACGGCCGTCGAGGACACGGTCGAAGACCTGCTCCACAACGTCACCGACCTGGTGCGCGAACTGCGGCGGGGAAACCACTCCGCGGCGGCCGTGCGCCGTGTCGAAGTCCGGGCGAGCATCCAACGCGAACACAGGCAGTCAGACCAGGAATTCCTCGACGACGAGGTGTCGTGACCGCGTCGCCTGTTCGGTGATCAGTGCGCCACCGGCGCCGAGGAACGCCTTCTCCAGGCGGACAAGCAGTTCGGGGGCGTTCACCGCGTGCTCGTGGTGCAGGAACATCGCCCGCAGCGGACGCGCTGCCGGCTCGGGATCGAGCCAGCCGATGTCCTCGATGTCCTCGTACGGCTCGTCGTACTCGGTCAGCGCACGGCGGATCGCGCGGTAGTTCTCGGTGTCGATCTCCGGGAGGCCGATGGTGTTCAGCATGACGATCGTGCCGTCGGCGGTCAGCAGGTCGGTGCCGTCCGAGTCCGGTGACAGCGACGCCAGCCACTGCGGCCACATCCTGCTCGCGCGGTACGCCCAGTCCAGCTTGGTCCGCCCGTAGTCGCTCTTCAGGAGCGTGGTCGTGACCTCGCCGAAGGTCCCGATCATCGCTCCGGCCGCCGTCGACGCCGCACCCGGCCGGTGCGGGCGGCCGAGCACGGCCACCCGCACGCCACGCCTGGCCAGCACGAGTCCGAGCGACAGCCCGAGCGAGCCGTTCCCGACCACGACAACGTCGTGCACACGACTGTCCTCTGCGGACATTTCGGCTCTCCGTTCCACCGGGGGATCAAGCTTCGGCCAGACAGCGGGTCAGGCCGGGCACCGTGGGGTTCTCCATGATCAGCCGGACGGGCACGCGCAGCCCCAGCCGCTCCCGCAGCCTGGCCGCCATCCGCACGGCGATCATCGAGTGCCCGCCGAGGGAGAAGAAGTCGGCGTCCGGTTCGATCACCCGGACGTCGAACAGGTCGCACCAGATGTCCGTGACAACGGCCTCGATCCCGTGATCGTCGGCATCGGCCAGACACCGTTCACCCACACGAGCCGCCGCGCCGGCATCCGTGGCCAACTCGGCGGACAAGTCCGACCAGAGGCCGTCGACACGGCGGCGGGCGGCCTCGCAGGCGGCGTCGGCGAGGTCCGGGGCGACCGCGGAACGGGCCAGCACGACCGCCATCCCGAGCAGTTCGCTGCCGATCCGGCCGATCAGTGCGGTGGTGCGCTGCCGGGCGAACAGTTCGGGCCGCGACAGCCGCTCGGCCAGTGCCCGTCCGGTCTTCGCCAACCTGACGGCCTGCGCTTCGACGTAGTCACGGTCGCCGTCGCCCCACGTCCTGGACGGAAGGTCGGCTTCGTACGACACCGGCAGGTTGCTTTCGGCCGACCACCGGTCCATCATCACGTCGACACCGCCCGCGACCCGCAACGCGCGGGCGTCACGCAGGCACCGCTCGACCGGCAGCGGTTGTGCGCCGCGAGCGGCTTTGTCTGACAACGATTTGATCCTGCGGTCACGTCACCGGGTCCAACCGGGCGTGAACTGACCCCGATCGGATCGTTAACAACTTCCCTTTACTCACAACGGAAACCATTGTTCAGCTAGGTGACCAGCCGGTCACGCCACTGACGGGGCCGTTGCCGCCTCGGTCCACTTGGGACCTCTTCGGCGCCGTCATCCGCGTCCTTGAGGTAGCCGGCGAGCCGCCGGACCGTGGGATGGCTGAACATCGCCACCGCGGGGATGGGTCGCCCGGTCTCGGCGAGCCGGTCACGCACTCGCGCGACCAGCAAGGAATGTCCGCCTATGTCGAAGAAACTGTCGTCAAGACCGACCTCGGGCACGCCGAGGACCTCGCACCAGATCGCGGCGATCAAGTCCTCAGTGGTCACTGGCGTCCCGGTGACGTGACGCACTTCGGAGACCGGCGGTGGCAGCGCTCGAACGTCGACCTTGCCGCTGGTGGTGACAGGCATGCTGCCGAGCAGGACGAAGAAGTCCGGAATCATCGCCGCGGGAAGCTTCGCTGTCAGATACCGGCGCAGTTCCGCCACCTCCACAGCATCGTCATCGAGGACCGCGTACGCCACGAGCCGCTTGCCGTTGTCGTCATCGACCACACGAACATGCGCTTGACGTACCGAAGAATGCGCGGACAGGGCCGCGGCCACCTCGGACGGCTCGACCCGGTACCCCCGGATCTTGACCTGCTCG
Source organism: Kibdelosporangium phytohabitans (assembly GCF_001302585.1). Lineage (GTDB taxonomy): Bacteria > Actinomycetota > Actinomycetes > Mycobacteriales > Pseudonocardiaceae > Kibdelosporangium > Kibdelosporangium phytohabitans. The sequence goes on from NZ_CP012752.1 coordinate 6,612,046, forward strand.
TCTTTCCTGCCAACGAAAACCAGCCCGGACGAGTCCGCGCGCACGAGATCTCCGCTGAGATACGCCCGCCCGGACCGCTGGCTCGGTGTGAATCTCCCGGCGTCGTTCGCCGCGTCCAGATACCTGGCGACGCCGACGCCACTGATCGCCAACTCGCCCACCTCACCCCACCGGACCGGCGCGCCCTCCGCGTCGACGACCGCGAGCGTCCAGCCGTCCAGCGGAAGCCCGATCCGCACTGTGTCGTCGCGGACCATCCGCCACGCGCAGGCGACAACGGTTGTTTCGGTTGGCCCATATGTATTCCAGACCTCGCGGTCGTCACTCAGAAATCGCGTGGCGAGCTCCGGCGGGCACGCCTCACCGCCGAGGATAAGCAGCCGTACGCCACTCAGCCCATCACTCGGCCACAGAGCGGCCAACGTCGGCACCGTCGAGACGACGGTGACACCACGTTCGACAAGCCACGGGCACAGATCCACGCCGGACCGGACCAGCAGTCGCGGCGCCGGAACCAAGCACGCTCCGTTGCGCCACGCCAGCCACATCTCCTCGCAGGAGGCGTCGAAGGCCACGGAGAACCCGGCAAGCACTCGGTCACCCGGCCCAAGTGGTTGCTCCGGCAGGACGACCATCACCATCCGCAGCGCAAGCCGCTCGACCCAAACTCCGACCGGGAGGCCGACGAGCACGATCGGCAGGTATTCCACAGCCCACAGCAGGCCGACTTCGAAAGCGGAGGCGTCCAGGTAGAACAGGCCAACCAGGGGTAACGCGAGCAGTGTGACACTCGTACCGAACAAGGTGACGGTCTGGGAGAGCCAGAGGTTGCGGAATCCGGACACCCGCCACAGGCTCTTGCTCAGGTCAGGAAGCCATCGGGTGGTCACCGCGGTGGCCGATCGTGGAACTTGGCTGACATCGGGAAAAGTGCCCTCTCTGCGCAGCGGCCGGGCCGGGAACATGTGGCGGGAACTCGCCAAACCGCACGGTATCGCGGCGGTCGGTCAAGTCCACCACAGCACATCGCCCCGAAACCCAACCGAGAGCAGAACAATCGGTGATCAGCCGGTGTACGAGCGAACCTCAATCTCCATAATGGACAGCCTTGCGGCCGACGATGTGGAAGAACCGCGCGGTCAGCGGATATGGTGGCCGGTCGGCGACCGCCAGCTCCAGGCGTACCAGGTCGGCGAAGAAGTCCGGGTCTTGTTTGCGTTCGTCGTTGGTCATGTAGTGGTTGACACTGTTGATGCCGTAACGGGCGACAGCAGGACAACCCAGCTCGTCAAGGACTTCGTTCACTTCCTCGGCCGTGCGCAGGGTCATCGTTGTGCCGAACGTACGGGTACGCGCCTGGTCGGTGTCGAATGCCTTCAGAGCCGCGGCGGGATCGTCCTGCCGGATGGCCAGGTTCAACGGCTCGGAGTGCCGGTTGATGCTGATCAGTGAGAACAGACCGCCGGGACGAACCAGCCGGACAGCAGCGGCGAGCGCCTGCGCGGTGTCGGGCAGGTACTGAAGCAAGTTGTGGCTGAGCACAAGGTCATAGCCAACCGGATCGGCCGGCGGGTCGGTGGCGTCGGCTTCGACGCACCGGATGCGATCGGTGACGCCAGCCTCGGCCGCCCGACGCTCCGCCGCAGCCAGCATGCCGGTGGCGTGGTCGACAATGGTGACGTCGCAGCCCTTGGCAGCCAACCGGATCGCGTCACCACCGTCACCACCGCCGAGGTCAAGAACGCGGATCGGCGCCGCGTCGAAGCTGCCCAGATGACGGTCAAGGTTGGCTTCGGCCTGGATGTAGCGAAGGCGGCCCCATGGCGAGTCCTGCCATTGCTGCCAGGCGGTCATGGCGGTGTCGAAGGTGTCCGGGTTCTCCTGCATGCCTTCGACACTAACGCGATGATCACACCAACGGGCCCACACCACTGCGGCGGTGCGGGCCCGTGGCGCCCACGGTCACCCCGTGGCGTTGGTGAAGACGGACAACTGCGGCTCAGGCTCATTGTCGTGCTGGCTGACGACAAACAACCTGTTGCCCTCCGCAGCCCAGGCCAGCCCACGCGGCGCGACGACGTCACCCGTACCCAGCGCGAAGGTCTTGGCAGGGACACTCGCTCCGAGCTTGTAGACGAGGATGTCCTTGTTGTCACCGGTGATGGCCCCGGTGGCGATGTGGGTGTTGCCGGCGTTGAGCGCCACGGAGTTGGGCCTGGGCCGCACGCTGTACGCCCCACGACCAGCGAGGTCGGTGGGCGCGAAGGCGTCAACCCGGTCGCGGGCACCGGCCGCGCTGAACAGCGTTGTGCCGTCAGGCGTGATGTCGAGGTCAGTCAGACTGGCACCGACCACGTCACCGTTCGCACCTGCGGTCAGGGACTCACCGCTGAGCGAGTAGACCTGCACCGTGGAGGAACTGAGCCCCAACTGGCCCGCCACGAGTGGGCCCGTCGCCGTGGTGGCCGCCGTCAGCAGAGGAGCGCGCTGGAATCTCGCGTTGCCTTGGAGATTGCCGACCGGTTGACCGGTGGTGGGGTTGTATCTGCCGATCTTGCCGGTGAATGTGCCTTCGCAGCCGTACCCGAACCATATGTACGGGCCCGCTGTCGCGAGGTGGGTTGGGCAGGTTCGCGCGCCCGTTGCGTGCCTGGCCGTTTCGGCGAGGGTCGCCGTGTCGATCACCGAGATGGCGTCACCACTGGCCAGTGCTACGTAGAGCTTGGTGCTGTCGGCCGACAACTCCAGTCCCGTCGCTCCGAGCTGGTTGTCGATGGTTTTCGTGACCTGACCGGAGAAGTTGGTGACGAGCACGCTGTTCGAGGACGGCCCGCCCGTGATGAACACCTGCTTGTTCACCTCGTCGACGGCTATGTCTCCGTAGCCCGCCAGGGGCAACCCCGCCGCAGACGCAGGAGCAGCCACGACCACTCCTGCCACCGACAAGCTTGCCGCCAGTATAAGCGTTCGCCGGACGAATGTTGTTTTCGCGAGAAGCCGATTGCGCATCTTACCCTCTCAAAATCTGGTGACACCGACCCGATTCCCATTCGCGCAGATTGAACAAACCTGCGACATTGCCGTTCACAACGAATTCCCATGAAGGAGGGAGCTCGTCTCATCGATCCGCAGATCCCAAGGTCCTATACCCAGCTCAAACGGTCCGAGTTGAACAGCTTCACGACAGCCGCATCGGTCCACCTGAACAGCTCGGCCAATTGCCGATCCAGGTTTGGCCCCACAGGGACAATCAGTCGAGCCACCAGTTCAGCGGTCGCGTGTCGTCAGTCGGGTCATAGACGTTCACGTAGTACCATTCCCCCGCAGGGACGGCGGACACGTAGCGGTTCATGGCTGCCTCGATATGAGCAAATCCGGCAGCAAGTGGAAGGGTGAACACCGACAGGGAGCTCGTTCGGTTCCGGGTCCAGCCGACCCCGTCGCAGTTCCCTCCCAGCATTTCCACATCCGCACGGAGCCGGTTCAGTTCCCCCCGAGCTGATGCTGGGGCACTGACGTGCACGGCTATGTTGCCCCCGCGCTCTGTGACGTCAAAGGAGCCATCTGGCCCAACGCGCAGCAGATCTCCGGCAGCCGCACCCATCGCCAAGCCTGGCGACGCGGTGAGGCGCCACTGGGCACCCTCCTGGACTGCTGGGACGTCTTCATGCACTGGCTGTCCGGAGAGGCCGATCTCGACAAGGATTCGCACGGTGGTCACGGCTGCCAACCTAGTCCGTTCGTCCATACGGGGCACCACAACTGCCGCGCTCGACGCACGACATCCCGGGTTTCGGTGCACCTCTGTTTCCTGCGCTGAGGTTGCAGGCCGCACCCTCGAGGCAGACGTTCTCCCGGTTCAGGTTACCGCCCTTCGAGGTTGGCTCGTTGCGGTGACCCAAGTGCATGTTGGCGGGATTTGTGGATGTCTGACCGCAACGCCAGCACGTGTACACGCCACCCGCTTGGTCCGCCTCGTCGATCAACTCCTGACGGACTCTCTGTTGGCCCGCCCGCGATCCGCCGGTCGGTCCACCTGTGCTGGCCGCGATCTCGGCAGGTGTCGCACCTTCCCCGTCACGGAGAACACGCGGCCCACCAGTGCCGCAGTTGTGGACGAGGAGGTCGCTCGTCCCCGCTTCGACATAGTAGGTGTGGACACCGTGGACAGTGAGGTTGTGGACTCGTTGTTGCTGGGTCCAACCACGGATGGAGACCACCAGGAGCCGTTGGCCGACTTGGTCGCGCAGCCAGTCACCAGTACGCAGGTCCGTGGCGTCGACCCAGCGGCCACGGTCATCCACCCAGAACGGATGGTTGTCAGTGGCGACCACCTTGCCGGTGGCATTTCCGGTGTCACCATCGGCGTCCACGGTGATCTCGATGAGGTTCTTCACACCCTCGCCGGTGATCAGGGCCGTGACGGGTTGCGCTTCCAGCGTTCCGTTCCGGGTGCTGGGGTCCGTCGCGGCGACGTAGTCGCCTTCCTTGACGTCCTCGATCGGCTTCGTTGTACCGTCCGCCATCAGGACGCCGGTGCCTGGAACGAAACTGTTGGGAACGGGGCAACTCGCGCTGGTTCCGCCGCCGTTGGCCGCTGGGCCACCGCCTGCGCCCCCACCGGAGTGGGCAGGAGGTGGGTTGGTGGTCACAGCACCTCCCGGCCCTTTGGGGTCGGGCAGTGGTGCCGGGGCGGTTTTCGCGTTGTTGAGACCGGCTTCGGCCGCCTTGCTGGCGGTTTTCTCGTTGCGGATCGCGGCGGATGCGGCTTTGCTGGCGCCGTTGATGGTCTGCGCGGCTTCGGCACCCTTGACGGCTGCCTTGCCGAGCTTCACCGCGGTCGCCACCGCCGCGGCCCCGGGTACCGCTGACGCGAACGACATCACGGAGTTCGCGACGTCACCCTCGGCGGCATACCAGGCTCCGTTGATCACGGCCGCGGCTGAGCCGACGACGGGGATGTTGCTGGCGACGTCGAGGATCATGTGGCCGACGTCGGCGTGTTCCTTGACGAAGCCCACCGCGTCGTCGAACCAGCCGTGGCCGTCGAGCTCCACTTGCGACAGTGGGTTGCCCGCGCCGAAGGTGTACCGGTTGCTTGTCCACGGGTCGACGCTCATGCCCAGGTCCGACAGGGCACCGCCGTAGAGGTCCAGTGTCAGGAAGCGGTTCTTGCCGGGCGAGTAGTCCCGGAAGCCCATGTCGTACGAGTCCGAGGACTTGTCGTGCCGCGCGGTGTTGAAGCGGTACGAGTTCTTCTCGGGCTTGTCGGGGTTCGCTGGGTCTGGTTTGTCGTCACCCGTTGTCTGCTTGAGGTCCTGTTCGCCGTAGGCTGTGTAGCCGTAGGTCGCCTTTGTGTTGCCGTTCTTGTCTGTCACCTGTTCGACGTCCGAGCGGGTGTTGAAGCCCATGTAGACGTCTTCGGCCGAGCCGCCGCCGTTGTCGCCGAAGCGGATCTGGCCGAGCATCTCCCCGTCCGGGGAGTACTGGTAGATCTTGGCGAGCTTGTCGTTCACGTGCTCGGTCATCACCTGCTGGGTCAGGCCCAGGTAGTTCAGGGTGGTGACGCGTTTGTCGCCGGTGGCGTCCTCGGTCTTGCGGGTTTCGCGGTCGAGCGGGTCGTAGACGTACAGCGTCGTCTTCTCGTCCTCGCCGTCGCCGGCGATGTCCTTGACGACCTTGGTCTTCCGGTCGAACCCGTCGTAGGTGTACTGCTCACGCAGCTCCCCGCTCTCGGTGACGCGTTCGAGCCTGCCGTAGGCGTCGTACTCGTGCTCCGACTCGGTGCCGTTGCGTTCGGTCGTCTCCAGGCGGTTGCGGTCGTACTCGAACTTGGTGCGGACGCCGTCGACGGTCTGGTCGTAGACGTTGCCGTTGTCGTCGTTGCGGTACGTCTCGGTCCCGTTGTTCGAACCGGACTTGGTCACCTTGCGGACCCGGTCACGCGGGTCGTACGTGTACGCCTTGGTGAACGACATCGAGTTGCCGCCGTCACCGCTTTGCATGGTTCCCGAGTCGCGGGTCTTGTTCGAGTTCGAGTCGTACGTCAACTGGTGGTCGGCGACCACAGTGGACGAGTTCTTCTTTTTCTCCGTCTGGCGTTTCAGCAGTCCGTTGAGGTAGTAGCTCGCCTCGACGGTGTTCCCGTTGCCCTTCACCTGCTTGATCACGTGCGCCTGCTTGTCGTAGGCGAACGTGGTCGTCTTGCCGCTGTCCCCGTCGTTGCGCTTGTTGACGATGGTGGACACGAGGTCGCGGCTGTCGTAGGTGAACGTCGACGACTGGTCGTCCATCCGGACGCTGGTGACGTTGTCGTTCTCGTCGTAGCCGTACTTGGTGGTGTGCAGGGCCTTCCCGGCCTTCGACTCCTTGATCGAGTCGGCGAGGTCGACCTCGTCGTAGCCGATGTCCCACGTGTCGGCCGTCGCGCCCGGGGACGTGTCGGCCATCTTGACCATGTTGTCGTTGGGGTCGTACGACATCGTGAACGTCTTGTGCTCGGTGTCGACGTCCCTGGACGTGTCACGGACCAGTTTCACCGCGTCGGCGGTGACGGTGCCGTCGCTCTCCCCGCCCAGCACGATGTCGCGGGTGTCGCCTTCGCTGAACTCGTACGTGCCGAGGCTGACCCACGTGCCGTGGTTCTTGCTCTGGTCGACGACCTTCGTCGTGCTGCCGCCGTTGTGGGAGATGTAGTAGTGCGCGTTGGTTCCGGTGCCTTCCGGGTACCAGACCTGGATCTCGTAGCGGCCGTCGCGCGGGATCGTCGCCTTCCACGTGAAGTACTCGGTGTCCGTGCGGGTGGTGATGGTGGAGTACTTCGGGCCTTGGTAGCCACGCGGGGACTCCGCGGTGCTCCAGCCGTCATCGGCCCATGTGCGTCGTTTGTCGGCGTTGTCCACGAGCGTCGACGCCGCGCCGACGGGAACGCCCGTGTCCGAACGGCTGCGTTGTTTGCCGCTGGGATAGTAGGTCCACGACTGTGTGCGACCGGACGAACCACCCGACCCGCTGACGGTGCGTACGGTCTGCTGGCCGGTTTCGTTGTAGTCGTAGCTGGTCTGGATGTCGAACGGGTCGGTCGAGCGGCGGATCCACCCGTTGTCGTAGTAGGCCTGCCGGGTGACCGTGCGCGTGTCCGAGCCGTGCGACTGTGGCGCGTTGATCTCGATGACGCGGCCGAGCTCGTCATAGCTGTAGATGGTGCTGACGGCGGTTTTCGCGTCCGAGTCGGACGGGTCGTAGGGCAGGATCTCTTCGCGTTTGCGGTTCAGCTCGTCGTAGACGGTCTCGGACACGAAGTCGTTCGCGACGTTCGGCGTGTCCACACCGCGCGGGTTGACGGTGCGTGTCTTGTTGCCGACCTGGTCGTACTCGTACCGCGTGGTGAAGTACTTGATGTTGCCGCCAGGCGCGTCGTACGGCGCGCGTACCTCAGCCTGCTTGGCTCGCTCGTCGAGCGTGATGAGCGTTTCCTGGCCGTCCTCGTCGGTGTTGCCGACGACGTTGCCGTCCCGGTCGTACCGGGTCCTCGTCGAGTTGCCCAGCGGGTCGATCGTCGTGATGACCTGGTGGTTCTGGTCGAACGTCCACTTCGTCGCGTAGTCGTCCGGGTCCGGGCTGCGGTTGGCGCGCGAGTCCCACTTGGTGACGATGTTGCCCACGTCGTCGAAGGCGACGGTGATGCGGTCACCGTTGACGTCCTTCGTCTCGACCCGCTGGTTCGCCTCGTCGTAGCGGATCGCCTCGGTGAAGTCGTTCGGGTCGCCCGGAGTGAGGTTGCCCTTGGGCTTGGTCATCCCGATGACGTTGCCGACCGCGTCATAGCGCAGCGTGGTGAGCTTGTCCGGGCCGTCCGGGGTGTCTTTCGGCGCGTAGACCGCGACTGTGCGGTCCATCTCGTCGTAGTGGGTGCGGGTGACCGAGCCGCGTGCGTCGGTCGCGGTGATCACGTTGTCGTTGGCGTCGTACCGTGGGCCCGGTGTGGTGATGTAGACGCCCGCGGCCTGGTCCTTGGGCAGTCTGCTGTCCAAGGGGCGTTTGAAGATGTCGTACGTCGTCGTGCCGACCTTGCCGCGTGCGTCCATGGTGGACACCGCGTTTCCCGCGGAGTCGTAGCGATTGCGGGTCGTGCACCCGAGCGCGTCGACCGTTATGTTGGGGTAACCGACGGCGTCATAGTCGCCGTAGGTGGTCTTGCGTTTGTTGGCGTCTTCCTGCTCGACCAGGTGACCCAGCTCGTCGTAGGAGTTGCGGGACGTGTAGTCGTCCGGATCGGGGGTTCCGGTGCCCTTGGGGTCCGTGACCGCGACGAGGTTGCCGCGCTGGTCGTAGACGAAAAGCCAGCGCCTGCCCTCCGGCGTGATCTCGCCGGTCAGGTCCGCGATGTGACCGTCGAGCTCGTAGCGGTACTCGAGCCTGGTCGGCGGCGTGTTCTGCCTGACGGCCTCCGCGTCCCGGATCTCCAGCGGGAACCCGGTCTTCAGGTCGTAGGTCCAGGTCTTGGTCGCGCCGTTGTTCTCGGTCAGGCGGACGACGTTGTTGTCCTCGTCCCAGACCAGTTTCGTGGTGCGGTTGAGGGCGTCGGTCATCGACGTCATGCGGCCGTAGCCGTCGAGGCGGTACCGGGTCGCGTGGCCGTTCCCGTCGGTGACGGTGGCGGCGATGTCCGGTCCGGTGTTGCCGTCCGGGTCGCTGTAGTCGAACCCGGTCGCGGCCGTCCCGCGATCGGTCACCACGCGCACGTCGCCGTATCGCAGGGCGTCGCCCGGCTCGGTGAAGTAGTCGATCTTCGTGGCCCGGCCGAGCGGGTCGACCGTGCGGATCAGCTTGCCCGCCGCGGGTCCGCTGGAGCCGTAGAAGAACTGGAAGGTCTTCTTGTCCGGGGTCCCGGCCCCGTCGTCGACCTCCCGCAACGCGCCGTTGTCGCCGTAGACCAGGTTGAGCACACGACCGGAGACGTCCGTGATGGACTTGATCTGGTTGACGACAGCCGCGGTGTCCAGTTTCGCCACCGGACGCCGCTTGTCGGCGACGACGAGGGGCGCCGCCTGACCGGCCTGGTAGTAGTCGAACGTCAGGGTACGACGGCCGCTGGCGTCGGTGACCGCTCGCAGCAGACCGGTGTTGCGGTTGCCGATGGTCGTGCGGTCGTAGGTGAACGACATGGTGTTGCCGTTCTTGTCGACGGTCGCGGTGTGGTAACCGTCCGCGTCGAAGAAGAACCGGGTGCGCTCGGGTGCGGTGAACACCCACTTGCGGTCGTTCCCGTTGCCGGGCAGGTGCTGCAGGTACAGGTTCACCCCGGCAGGCGAGTCGTACGTCCAGTCAGCGGCGTTGGAGCTGTTGTGCCGGTTGAGTTTCCAGCGGTGACTGGTGCCGTCCCCGTCGGTGAGCACCACTTCGTCGGACCACTGCACGCCTGGCAGCACGCCGGTGAAGTCCAATGGCGTGCCGAGGCGGTTCAACGTCGACGCGGCGATCGACCAACCGGGTCCGCCATAGGCGGTCGCGGTGTCCTTGCTGTTGTAGTTCAGCCGTACGAAGCTCGACGGCCCACGGCTGGGGTTGCTGAAGACGTTGTAGCCCCACACCGCGTTGCCGGAGAACTGGTTCACCGACACGGCTGCGCCGGAGCCTGTCTTGACCGAGGTGTACGACGAGAAGTTCTCCAGCCCGAGCTGGTCGGACGTCGGCTTCTCCACCCGCACGTCCTGGTTCATGGTCGGCACCTGGGCCGTGTCGGACAGCCAGGTCCGCGTGCCCGTGTCGTAGATGTCCCAGCGCAGCACGAACTGCTCGCGCTCGTTGCCCCCGCCGGACAACACCGGGGCCTTGATCAACCCGTCCAGCGTGACGGAAGCGCCAGGCGCGAGGTCGGCCGGAAGCCGGATCTCCTTGCGGTTGCCGGTCGTCGTGGCGTCGTCGCCGTTCGGCCGCGTCCAGTGGTAGGACAGCACTTTCGTCGCTGCCGGGAACACCGCCGCGGTCGTGTTGGTCACCGTGACGGCAGAGCGGTACTCGTTGTCCGGGATCATCCGGCGGGCGGTGTCCGGAGCCGAGTAGGCCGGGGACTGCGTGGCCCTGGCACCTGCTGCTTTCACCGCCAACGCTTCCGGAGCAGGCGCTCCGCCAGGAGGCACCGCCGCCAAACCCGGCGTCGTCACACAGCGAGCGGAAGGCGGCGCCGCCACCCGAGCCGCCGCCGCTGCCGTTGCCGGCTCCCCCGCCGTCGCCGACGGTGGAATTCCGGACACCACCAGGGCGGGCAGCACAGCGAGGGCCAAACCCCGTATCCAGCCATTGCGAATATCGAACATCACACCTCGCCTTTTGTCCGCAGAAGCGTGGGACAACTGCACCGGTCACACGCGCACGTGGACGTCGGGATAACGTAGCGCCCCCAGTACCCTCAAGTCGAATGTCAGTAGAACAGGCGTGACTTCACACGAAAAAGGGCCAATCGGGTGACGGACAAGGCGTCAAATCGACACATTCGAAATGAGGCAAAAAAGGTGCATCATATTCTCGCCAGCCAGGGAGGGCTCCCCGAAGTCTCGCCCGACACCTGCGGAAAGGGTGTGGGGACAGGTCCCGGGAAAGTCCCGTACAGTGCGACGATCGACTGGTCAGGCGTCCAGCGCATCCGCGAAGGGGAAACTTGTCAGCTGCTCGCTGCCGCCGTGCTGGATGAGGTAGGGGTTTTCGAGTTTGACCCCTTCTTTTCCGTCATCCGCGGTCAGGTAGCTTTCGACGCAGATCACCATGCCCGCTTCGAACGTGCCGTCATACGACGGCGTTCGCCATTCGTAAGCGGGCGGAACCTGTGGGTATTCGACCGACAATCCGACGCCGTGCACATAGCCGAAACTGTGGTCGTGGTAGCCATCGGGCGGTGTCCACGCCCGGTCCCGGAACTCCCCGAAAGTCAAACCCGACCGCAGCAACGCGGCGTTGTGCTCCAGTTGCTCGCGGGCGAGGGCGTACAGAGTCCGCTGGGTGCCGGTCCGGCGGCCGGTGCCGACGAGAAAAGTCCGTGACACGTCGGCGTTGTAGCCGTATGGACCGATCATGTCGGTGTCCAGGCACACCAGGTCGCCCGCTTCGATTTCGCGGCTACCCGCTTCCTGGTACCACGGCCGGGTCCGCGGCCCCGAGTTGAGCAGCCGGGTCTCGATCCACTCGCCGCCGCGCTCCGCGTTCACGCGATTGAGGATCGCCCACAGTTCGTTCTCGCTCGCCCCAGGCCGCGAGCCTGCCTCGGCCACTTCGGTGAGCGCGTCCTCGGCCACCGAGATCGACCGCCGCAGGCAGGCGATCTCGGTGGCCGACTTGATCATGCGAGCGCGTTCGAGGATGTCCTGGGCATAACGCACCTCGACGCCGGACTCCCGCAACGCGGTCAGCTCCGGCACACTCGTGCGGTCGATCGCCAGCGGGCCCCGCGACCCCAGCAGGTCGGCGAGCTCGGCGGCCCAGGACCGCGCACGGTCGGCCACCTGCGGGCCACCCGAGATGTGGTTGACCGCGACCGCCCGCCGCACCTCCCCGATCGTCTCCAGTCCGGCACTGAGGTGCTCGGCGTCCCGGTAGTCGAACAGGACCGTCGGCCCCGTGGCGGGCACGAACAGGTAGCGGCTCGGGAAGTGCATGGTCCAGAGCTGCATGTTGCGCGCGTCGGTGGCGTACCGGATGTTGATCGGGTCGTTGAGCAGCGCGGCCGCGCAACCCGCGTCACGCAGTGCCTGTTGCACGCGCCCCAGCCGGTACGCCCGCATCCGCGTCAGCTCGGCCGGCCCCGGCGTGTCCGATCCGGCTTTCCCGATGTCCGCCATGCCACTGTTCTCCCGCCCGAGGAGGTGTCCGTGCCCATGGCATACCCGAGCCGATCAACTGTCGAACGTGCTCCGCAGTGCGGTGATGAGGTTCGCGGCCGGTTGTTCGGCGGTGGGGGTGTTCCTGATGTGGTTCATGACGTACCCGAACGCCAGTCCGGTCACCGGGTCGGCGTAGCCGAGGGAACCGCCGAGACCGCCGAACCCGAACGAGGCCGGTGAGTACCAGGCAGCCGCGGGAGCGGGCAGGCCGAAACCGAGCCCGACCCGGAACGGCTGGAGGGTGACCAGGTCCGGGCCGGAGGTGTGCGGGGTGGTGGCCGCGGCGAGCGTGGCGGGAGTGAGGACGCGGTGGCCGTCGACCTCACCGATCAGGGCGGCGTAGAACCCGGCCAGTGCACGGGCCGTGCAGATGCCGTTGGTGGCGGGGATTTCGGCTGCTTGTTCGTCGGGATCGTTGTGGTCGAACGACGGCTCGACGCAGCCGTAGGCGCGGCGGGTCAGCGAGTTCGGGTCGGCGAACGCCGAGGCGAGAGCCCGGACGGGTTCGGGGAGCTGGTCGAGATCGACCGCCGCCTGGTCGAAGCCGACCGGGGGCAGCACGAGCCTGCTGACCCGGTGCTGCTCGCTCTTGGGCAGCCCGATGTGGAAGTCGAGGTCCAACGGCCGCGCGATCTCGTCGTGCAGGAAGGTGCCCAGGGTCCGCCCGGAGACACGGCGGACGACCTCGCCGACCAGCCAGCCGTAGGTGAGCGCGTGGTAGCCGTGCCGGGTGCCTGGCTGCCACTGTGGGCGTTGCGCGGCAAGGGCTTCGACAATCGGGTGCCAGGCGAGGGCGTCGGCGCGGGCGACCGGGCGGTCCACGGCGACCAGGCCGGCCTGGTGGGTCAACAGCCAGCGGACCGGCAATTCCTGCTTGCCCTCGGCGGCGAATTCCGGCCAGTACGCGGCGACCGGTGCGTCCAGGTCCAGTTCACCGCGCTGGACGAGCAGCAGCGCACACGCTGTCGTGGCGGCCTTGGTGGTCGAGTAGACCACCTGCGAGGTGTCCTGTTCCCACGGCCGTCCGGTCTCGGGATCGGCGATCCCGCCCCACAGGTCGACGACCGGCCGGCCGTGTGCGTACACGCTGACCGCGGCCCCGATCTCGGCGCCGTCGGCGAAGTTCGCCGCGAACGCGTCACCGACTGCCTCGAACCCGGGCGCGACGAAGCCCTCGACCTCAGGCATCGGCGCTCCCCGAGATGGCTCGCCGGCAGAACGTGACCAGTTCGCCGGTGTAGGCGGCCACGTCCAGGCCCGGCGTGGTCAGCAGCCGCTGCAACGCACCGGACAGCAGATCCCTGATGACCACCGCGGCGACCCGGGGGACCAGATCGCCCCGGAACTCACCGTCGCGTTGCCCCTGGGCGAGTACCTGTTCGATGCCGTCCAACTCGGCGCTGTTCGCCTGGTCCACCCAGCGTTCGCGCGCCTGCGGGTGGCCGTTGAGGATCTGTATCAGCGCTCGCATGTGCGCGCGGTGCGAATCGTAGAAGGCGATGCTGCCCGCGACGAACGACAGCACGGCGTCGGTGCTGGACGATGCCTGGTCGGAACGCAGGCGGATCTGCGCTCCGCCCGTGCCGTAGATCTCGGCCACCACCTGGCCGATGAGCTCGTCCTTGTCGGCGAAGTGGTACGAGATCAGCCCCGGGCTGCTCAACCCCGCGCGCTTGGCGATCTGCGCGAACGAGGCGCCTGTGTACCCCACCTCGGCGATGGTCTCGATCGCGGCGGCGACGATCTGCCTGCGCCTGCCGACCTCGGTGAACGTCAGTTCACCCGACCCACTCTTAGGTTGCATGACCTAATCATAGCTTGATCAACCTAGACGCCGACGCCCGCGATCCGATCAGGTGCCACGCACAACGAGACGCTGGTCCTTTGTGCCCGGATCAAGACCCACCGCCTGCCCCCTGCCGGCGTCCGGCCAGCGGATCGCGGCTCCCTCGCCGTAGGCCACCGCGTCACGCAGACCGGCGCAGCCAGCCGGTGACGCGCCGTCCTCGGCGCTCGCCGTCGACGCGAAACCCGTTGCGAGGGTGACGACAATCAGGCCGACCAGGATTCTCCGGAACATTTCCACTCCCCTTCAGGAACAGTGCGCCAACGATACGGCTCTGCGAGAATTACCCGCAATGATCGCGCGGGTGAAACGGAAGCATCGAATCGTCATGCCCACTGCTCCAGTCGAGTGGTCACGCTGCTTCAAACCTCATGAGGGAGTGATCCCGCCGCGCATGGAGCCACGCGGTGTCGCCGCACGGGCGAGACGACTGCGCACGTCACCGGCTTGCTTCAGGCTGACGGCCCAACCGTGGCCACGCTCCCCCGCCGGGGTACCGCCGAGCGGACGCCGAGTGACGAAGCACGCGAAGAATTGAATGTTTGACGCAGTGAAAACCTATCGGCCTGCTCATCCACGACACTTCACGTGTAGCTCGAAAAGGTACACCCGACAGAGTCCGGGAAAATGGATATCTTGACGAAGCCGAAGTCGAATCGACGGCAGGCAGCGATCGAGCCTCACGCACACAGGCGAGTCCGGGTGGCCGCCAACCCCGGACTCGCCTGTTCCACCACCGGCCCGCCCCGGGGCGTCCCACGGCGTCTTGAATTGCCTGAGTCAGTCAACTGTCTGATGATGGACGCATGAGTCGTCTGGAGAATCTGCTTGGCGCGCAGTCGTTGGCGCTGGCGGACCACCTGATGGAGGCGGACATCGATGGCGCGGCGATGCCGGGTTCCGAGCGTGCGGCGCTGGTGACGCTGCTGGCCCACCCCGACCGGTCGGTGCGCTGGCTCGGCGACGTGCTGGGCCTGACCAGCTCCGGCGGGACCAGGCTGGTGGATCGCCTGGTCGCGGCCGGGTTGGTCACGCGGACCGCGGGCGAGGACGCGCGCAGCCGCCAGGTGCGGCTGACCCGTTCCGGCCGGCTGCGGGCGCGGAAAGTGCTGAAATCCAGACAAGCCGTGCTTGCCGCCGCGGTGGGCGCGCTGTCGGCGCAGGAACGCGACCAGCTCGAGTCACTACTGGACAAGATGGTCTCCGGGCTTGCCGAGACACGGTTGCCCGCGCTGCGGGTGTGCCGTTTGTGCGACCGCGACGCCTGCGCTCCCCAGGACAGGCAGTGCCCCCTTCAGCACACCGTGATCGAGGGTGATCCGTATGGCTGAGGCGTTACGAGAACGCACTACGCCACCCATCAGCCGCATCGTCCTGCCGGGTACGGCGATGATCGCGGTGACCTTCGGGCTCGCCCGCTACGGCTACGGCCTGCTGCTGCCCGACATGCAGTCGCACCTGCGGATCAGCGCCGACGTCGCCGGACTGATCTCCTCCAGCGCGTACCTGGCGTACCTGGCGGCGAACTTCCTGGTGGTCTGGCTGACGGTCCGGCTCGGGCCGCGATGGACACTGGGCGCGGCGGCTGGACTGGCCGCGGCCGGGATGACCGTCATCGCCGTCGCGGACGGGCCGATGCTGCTGGCCACGGGTGTCATGGTGGCCGGTGCCGCGGCGGGCCTGGCGTTTCCGCCGTATGCCGACATCGTCGACGCCGAGGTACCGCGGGTACGGCGCGCGCTCGCGTGGTCGACGATCAGTTCCGGCACGGGATGGGGTGTGGCTCTCGCCGGTCCGATCGCGGTGGTCGCCGGTCAGAACTGGCGGGTCGCGTGGCTGGTGTTCGTCGCGCTGGCCATCGGCGTGGGTTTCCTCGCGGTGCTGCGGACGCCGTCTCGCCGCGGGATCGCCGGCCCATCGGTGAAGCTGAACTGGTCGTGGTTCGTCTGCCCCAGATCAGGGCCGCTGCTCGCGTCGGCCGTGCTGGTCGGCCTCGGCAGTTCCGTCTGGTGGTCGTTCAGCGTGGACGCCATGCGGGAAGCCGGGATCGCCACCACCTGGGCGCGGATCGTGTACGCGGTGTGCGGCGCGGCCAGCCTGCTCGCTTCGTTGAGCGGAAGCGTCTTCACCCGGCTCGGGCTTCGTGCCGGTTATCGGATCGGCGTGGTTCTGCTGGCGGTCGCGCTGCTGCTGCTCGGTGCCGGGACCGGGCAACTGGCGTTGGTCGTGATCGCGGCGGTGTTGTTCGGTGCCAGTTACGCCGCAGTCGTGGCGGCGCAAGGGCTGTGGAGCGCCGAAGTCTTCGCCGAACGTCCGTCAGCCGGTCTGGCCGCGATCAACACGGCATTGACCATCGGCACCATCATCGGTCCCGCCACAGCCGGTCTGCTGGTCGGCCAGGTCGGATACCCCGTGGTGCTCCTCGCTGCCGCTGCGTGTTGCGCACTGGGCTTGACCTGCGCACCGGCACGACAGGCGGCCTGATCGATGACAGATTGGTCACACCACTTGGCGGGTAGCCAAAACACATGCCTGGCCAAGATGAAATGCCCACGAGCGACCACGACCTCACCGCGATCCTCGCGGACGACCACCGGGACCTGGCACGTTTCTGCACAGAGCTGGAACTGGACCAGGGCAGTCCCGAGAACCGCAAGGAGTTAGCCGACCACCTGATCGCGCAGTTCGTCCAGCACCTCGTCGCCGAGGACCTGCCGCGCCCCGGCGACGACCACGACGAGGTCGACGACGTGATGCGACGCCTCGCCGACACCGGGCCGCAGCAACCCCAGTTCGAGACCCTGCTGGGCGCGTTCATCCAGACCGTGCGCAGTCATGTGGACGAGAGCGGACCTGCTGCCCTGCAACAAATCCAGTCGTCGTGTTCGCCGGATCGGCTGCGTCACCTCGGCAAGGCGGTGCGCCAGTCCCGCGACCGCGCTCGATCTGTTCCGCACCCCGCCGTGTCGGACCGGGTGGCACCGAAATCCGTTCTACGGCGTGGGTCCGGCATCGTGGACCGCGCCAGGTCCGCCGCGAGCCAGTCACTGCCACAGGACGAGCAACACCACTGAGGGCCCGGACGGTGGGACAGCCCGCTTGCGGCTGTCCCACCCGGATTTCGGTCAGGAACGGTGTTCCTGCACCGTCGTTCTGGCTTCCTGCGCGCGATCCGCCACGTTTCCGGCGGACGACCTCGCCTCGTCGGACACCGTGCTCACCGCGTCCTGCGCGGTCGACTTCACCGACTGGGCCGCTTCCTGCACGGGTTCGCTGAGCCGGTCCTTGACCTGCTCAGCCACGTGCCCCAGTTGCTCCGAGTGCTCGCGCACGAAGTCCTTGGTCTGGTCGGCCACCTGCTGCTCCACCTTGCTGGCGGGCAGCAGTGACGCGGTGAGCCAGCCGACACCGAAGGCGATCAGACCGGCTGCCAGCGGATTGCCCTCCGTACCGCGGCGAACTGCCTGCGGCGCATCAGAGACGGCGTCGGACACGGCGGTGGCCGCCCGGTTGACCTGATCGCCCGCGGTGGACGCGGTGTCCGACGCGCTGCCCATTACCTTCTCCCGCAAGTTCGTCATGCCGCGCCGGGCGCGGTCTGTCTTGCGCTGCATGATCTTGCGTGGCGTCACCTTCTCGGTGAGCGCGTCGACGTCCGCACCCAACGTGCGCTGCGTGCGTTCGATTTCCTGACGGATCTGACGTGGATCATCAGTGCTCATGGGTACTCCTCAGTGGCCCTTCAACGCGTCCGGCACCTGCTTGAGGGTGTCCGCGGTCTGTTTCGGCTTCGGGTTGATGTCACGCAGCTGCTTGCGGCCGCTGGTGTAGAGCACCGCGCCGAGCGCGGCCCACACGAGCGCGACGATCAGCCCGGCCCAGCCCGCGTCCATGACGTTGGACAATCCCGCCCAGAGCGCGATCGACAGGAACAGCAGCACCATCCAGCCCGCGATCCCGGCGCCGGTCAGCATCCCGGCGCCCCGGCCGGCCTTGCCGGCCTCGACCTTCAGTTCGGCCTTGGCCAGCGCCAGTTCCTGGCGCAACAACGTGGAAAGGTCGCGGGACACGTTGCTCATCAGCTCGCCGACGGACGCTTCCGCGACGTCCGGGCGGCTTGGACCCGGCGGTGGCAGTGGTGGCGGGACTGTCATGAGCGCACCGGTCCAGGTCCGTGCCACGGTGGCGGCGGTGCGGTGCCTTGGTCCGGCTGCGCCGGATACGGGGGCGGGACGGCGTAACCACCTGGCGGCACCGACCCGTCGGGAGGCGGCTGCGAGTAGGACGGCGACTGGCCCGTGTACGTCGGCGGCGCCTGATTCGGCGGGTACGCGGGTGGGACGGTGCTGGGCGGGTACGCGTCGGGCCGCACGGCGCTCGGCAGCCTGTCCGTGTCGGCCCTGGCCACCTCACTGGGCTTCTCGTCGGCCGAATCGTCGCTCTGGGCGTCGATCGCTCCTCGCGTGAGCCTGCCGACCAGCACGCCCGCCAAGGCCGCACCGGCCAGGAAGACGCCGGGTTTGCGGCGGGCGAAGGCACGGACCTCGTCGAGCAGGTCACCGGGCCTGCGGTCGTCCAGCCAGGAGGCGACTGCCCGGGTGTGCCCGGCAGCCTGGTTGATCATCTCGGGAGCCATGCCGGACTGGTCGGACTTGGTGTACATGTCGTCCAGCTGGTCGGCGAGGGTGTGCAGGCTCTCCGCGGCTTTGCGCTGGCCGTCCTGCGCTTGCTCGGTCAGCTGCCGCCGGGCGTCGTGCATCAGGTTGCGGGCCTGCCGCCCGGCCTCGTCGGCCACTCGTCTGGTCTGGTCACCGGCGGCGTCGAGTACGTGCTTGCCTTCTCGCGCTGCCTGGTCACCGACCTGCGCGGCTTGCTGTTTGGCCACCTGCGGGGTGGACGGCGGATCGTGACGGTCGTGTTGCGCGGGGTATCCACCAGGTGGGTGGGTCATCGTGTTCCTCCGCGGGACTCGCTGGATCCGACCCGATCGAGCCGGTCGGAGTCGGACGTTGGCACCGACGGAGGCCGAATACCCAGGAGTGGCGGTGATAACCAGGAGAGTGGAGCCTGTTACCTGGCGGCGGGATAGGCGTCTGCCTTGAGCAGACGGGCCAGGTGGGCGGCGTTGCGGGCGGAGGTCGCGTTGGTCGACTTCACCGCATCGGGTGTTTCGTCGAGGTCGTTGTAGTCGGTGCCCTGCATCGCCTCGCCGTTCCAGTACGTGCACCCCTGCGCCGGAACGGTGAATCCGGTGTCGTTGAGGGCCTGGAACAGGTCCGCGACGATCTTGTGCGCGCCGTCCTCGTTGCCGACCACCGCGGCGAGCGCGATCTTGTCGAACAACGCGGGCCGTCCCGCGTCGTCGGTCTCCGACAGCGCGGCGTCGAGCCGTTCGAGCACGCGCTGCGCGATGCTGGACATGTGGCCCATCCAGGTCGGTGTGGACAGGATGAAGATGTCCGCCTCGGCGACCTTCTCCCGCAACTGCGGCCACTGGTCGCCACCACCCATGTCGGCCTCGACGCCGGGCCGCACGTCGTAGTCGACCACCCGGACGACCTCCCCCGTGATGTCGTATGTGGACAGTTCGTCGAGCAGCTGGCGTGCGATCAGTTCACTGCTGGACGACGCCGGGGACGGCTTGAGACTGCAGACGAACGCGACGGCACGCAAAGCCATGAGAATCTCCCGAGTGGACGGTGATCGTTTGGTTTCCTCATCGGCTCGCATACCCGCGATCCGGCGGCACCAACCATGGCGAATGCGCGAAACGGCCTGCCCGGGGCAGGCGGGTCACCAGTACGCGGGAAGGAGCTGATCGGTTTGCGACAGGATGTGATCGGCCAGGGTGCCGGACACGGGTGGCCACTCGAGGTGGGCGGTCGCGATGTCGAGCTGGGAGCGCATGGTGTCCAGCGGCAGGGGCCGCCGCCGGGTCAGCATCCAGGTCGACGTGCATGTCATCGGTACGAACGGGTACATCGAGGTGAGGTCGCTGACGCCTTCGCGGATCCGGGTCGTGCTCGCCGCCAGCATGTCCTCCGACGCCGCCGGTTTGATCAGCAGGAAATCCGATTCGGTGAGCCTGATCGCGCGGTCGACCGGCCTGAGTTCGGCTCGCAGCAGCTCGGCGATGTTCTGGCCGGTGTGGATCACGGCGCGGACGTCGTGCTGCTCGTGCGGGTCGGTCAGCGGGTGGACCTTGAGCATGATCAGGCCGAGCGGGACGGTGTCGGTCGATGGACCCAGCCACGAGGCGAGCATCGACGGCGTGTGCAGACCGGTGTCCGGGTCGCGGTCGATGCCGTGATCGCGGGCGGTGTCCTCCAGTATGGCGCTGGATTTCTCGGTCTGGCGGTCGATCGCGCCGACCAGTCTGCGGAAAGCCGCCTCGGTGCACTGCTCCACGACGACGGACGCCGGTTCCGACACGCTGGCAAGGGTTTCGTCGATCTTGTGCCGGACGACCGGGGGCAGCCGGTCGCCGAGCGCGTCGCGCAGCCGCACCACTTCGGCGTACGCCTCGTCGCGGCGCAGACCCCAGCGCCCGTGGAAGAGCCTCGCCGCTTCGAGCCTCGTGCGTTGCGGGTCGACGTCTTCCAGGTCCTGCGCGATGACCGCGGCACCGAAGCTGGGTGACAGCACCGCCACGGACCACTCACGGGTGAGGTCCTCGTTCTTGCGCAGCAGGACCGGCGTGACGCCCGGCGGCAGGTCCGGCCGGGTCCTGTCGGCCATGCCGACCACTGTCGCCGCCGCCCGGACCGCGATGTTCGCGTACACCTTGCTTTCCCGCTCGAAGTAGGGCAGGCGCTGGAACATGGCGATGACGACCATCGGGTCGGTGCCGACGTGAGCCAGCGCGGCCTGCTCGACCGCGTGGGACGCGATGACGAGCAACCGCTTGGTCAGCAGCCCCGCCCTGGTGGCCGATACGGTCTCATCCATCGTTCACCACATCGCGCTGGTAGGGGGCTCGGCGCCGGACGTCGCGAGTGCTTGGCCGCCGAGTTCGGGAACTCGCCCAATTTGCCACAGGGGCGTGGACACGAATGGGTGACCCTGTTGTCACCCGCGTGGTGCCACTAGGAAGCGTGCGCGGTGCGGGCCAGGCGCACCAGGTGCGATCGGCGGCGAGTGCCGAGCTTGCCTCCGATCGCCTCCAGGTGCCGGTTCACGGTGCGTACCGCGATGCCGGGCTCGGCGGCGATCTCGTGGTTGTCGTACGCCTTCGCCAAGCAGCGCAGCACATCTCGTTCCCGCGCGGTGAGCCGCCGGATGTCGGGCGCGTCGGCCCTGCTGACGTGGTCGCGCAACCCGGGCAGGACACCGGCGGCTGACGCGTGTGACAACACCGGGACCCGCACGTCAGGATGCCGCTCGCGCAACTCGGTGATGACGCCGAGCGCGCGATGGTCCCCCAGCAGCGGCACTTGCGGGCGGAACGCCGCCACCAGCCGTGCCGCGGTCGCGGTGTCCGCCGGTTCGGCGACGGCATCGACGACTCCCGCACTGACCAGGCCAGTGCGTGCGCCATCGCGTGCCGCCAGCACCACCCTGCGTGCCGCCGA
This sequence comes from Kibdelosporangium phytohabitans, assembly GCF_001302585.1. Taxonomy (GTDB): domain Bacteria; phylum Actinomycetota; class Actinomycetes; order Mycobacteriales; family Pseudonocardiaceae; genus Kibdelosporangium; species Kibdelosporangium phytohabitans. The sequence goes on from NZ_CP012752.1 coordinate 6,633,339, forward strand.
TCTGTTGCGCCGCTGCCTGATCGAGGCCGCCGAAGGCCGTGGGGACCTGCTCGGCGCGGTCGCCGACTACGAGCGGCAGATGTTCGAGTACGGCGCTGAAGCCGTGCGGTTCAGCCTCGCCGCGCTCCCGGCCTACCCACCGACGCAGGCCTGACACCGCCGATCAGGATTTCGACGAGGTGGCCCGCGTGCGCGGGCCACCTCCAGTCATGTCCCGGTCAGGAGCACTGGCTCGTGGGCGTGTAGTTGGCGCCGACCCACTCGGTGACCGGCTTCCAGACCGTCCAGGTCCGCTCGACGTTCCTGCCGATCGTGCGGCACGCGAACTCGAACCGGCCCGTGCGCGTGTTGTAGGGCCTGATGTACTGCGTCTGCTGCCCGCAGTTCCGGTAGGTCATGAAGTCCCCGCCGGGACCGGAGGGATAACTCGTTCCACATGGGGCGGCAGCCACACCGGCACCGGAAGCGCTGTCCGGCGTGGCGGCGACCGCCGTGCCGCCGACGCTGACCAGTGCGATGACTCCCGCGAGGATCGCGGTCTTCGCTGTCTTCATGTGCACTCACTCCCACACTCAAATTAGTAAGGAAAGTTTCCTAACAATGACTTCGGTCGACGGGCCGCTACAACGGGTTTCAGGCACGGCTGAACCCGCCGGGTGCTGGCTTACATACCGGCGAGCATGTATGTTTGCCGCACCGGTCAGTGCCGTGCGTACGCGTCGAGGGGTGGCCCGATGTTCGAGTGGTCCGAGACCGACCTGCTGATCCGCGCCTCGATCCGCGGGTTCGCGGACAAGGAGATCCGGCCGCACCTGGACCGCCTCGAGTCGGGACAGCTGCCGCCGTACGACATCATCCGCGCGTTCTGGTCCGCGTTCGGCATCGACGTGCTGGCCCGTGAGGCGATCACCAAGCTGCTGGACAAGCAGCAGCGCCGCGAAGATCCGGAGACGGACAAGCCGAAACGCGCCGGCTCACCGTTCGGCGGGCAGGAGTCGCTGGCGCTGATCGCGGTCAGCGAGATCGCCGGGGTGAGCCTCGGCCTGGTCGCCTCGGTCGGCGTCAGCCTCGGCCTGACCGCGCAGACCATCCTGACCCGGGGAACACTCGCGCAGAAACAGCGGTGGCTGCCGAAACTCGCGACCTTCGAGCACATCGGCGCGTGGGCGATCACCGAACCGGAGTCCGGGTCGGACGCGTTCGGCGGGATGAAGACCACCGCGCGCCGCGACGGCGACGGATACGTCCTCACCGGACAGAAGACGTTCATCACCAACGGCCCGCACGCGGACGTCACGGTCGTCTACGCCAAGCTCGACGAAGGCGACGGCACCCCCATCCGGGACCGCAAAGTGCTGACCTTCGTACTGGACAGGGGCCTGCCCGGGTTCACACAGGGCAAGGCGTTCAAGAAGATGGGCATGATGTCCTCACCGACCGGTGAGCTGTTCTTCGACAACGTCCGGCTCGGCCGCGACCGGCTGCTCGGCGAACGCGAACCGGAACCCGGCGGCGACAGCCGCGCCGAGGTCCGATCGGGCTTCACCGCCGAGCGGATCGGCGTGGCCGGCCCTGTCGCTGGGCATCATCGACGAGTGCCACAGCCTGTCGGTGGACTACGCCAGGACCCGGCAGGCCTGGGGCCAGGAAATAGGGCGCTACCAACTGATCCAGCTCAAACTGGCCAAGATGGAGGTGGCCCGGCTCAACGTGCGCAACATGGTGTTCAACACGATCGAACGACTGCGCGCGGGCAAACCGCCCACGCTCGCCGAAGCGTCGGCGATGAAGCTCTACTCGTCCGAGGCGGCGACCGAAGTCGCGATGGAGGCGGTACAACTGTTCGGCGGCAACGGTTACATGGCCGAGTACCGCGTGGAGCAGCTGGCCAGGGACGCGAAGTCGCTGATGATCTACGCGGGCAGCAACGAGATCCAGGTCACGCACATCGCCAAAGGCCTGCTGCGCCAGTGACAGGCCGGCCGAGGTGCTGCGCGTCGCTCAACCGTCGGCGTCCCAGCAGACCCGCGGCCCACTCGCTTCTACACCGCTCTAACTGTATGAAGTGTGGCACAGTGGCCGAACAGGCCGCGCTCCGTCGGGTTACGATGGCGCCATCGGGGTAGAAACGTGCTCCTCAGCGGGCACGCGCATACGCGGTATCGGATGATCCGTCACTCCTTCACCCGAAGGAGTGCGTGGTGCTTTCCCGTTCCGATGCGACAACCCACTCGTCGTTGGCCGAGGTGTGGCCGGCTCTGGCCGGGCTGTCGGCCGTGTTCCTGTTCGAGATGCTCGACAACTCGATCCTCAACGTCGCGTTGCCGACCATCGGCCGTGAACTCGCCGCCTCGGCGACCACCCTGCAATGGGTCACGGGGGCCTATTCCGTCGTGTTCGGCGGGCTGATGCTGGTGTTCGGCGCATTGGCCGACCGGGCCGGTCGGCGCAAGGTCATGCTCGCCGGGCTCGTGCTGCTCGGCACGGCGAGCCTGGCCACGATGTTCGTCACGGCCGCGTGGCAGCTCATCGCCGTCCGCGCTGTCATGGGCGTCGCGGCCGCGATGACGACACCAGGGTCGCTCGCCCTGGCGTTCCGCCTGTTCGACGACGACAAGCCGCGTGTACGCGCGACCACGCTGATCTCGACCGTGGGCCTGGTCGGCCTCGCCACCGGCCCCACCCTCGGCGGGTTCGCGCTGACCTTCGCGCCGTGGCAGGCGTTGCTGCTGGTGAACGTGCCGGTCGCGGTGCTCGCGTTCGTCGGCATCCGAGTCGGCATCCCCGTCGACAGGCCGGACGACCTGCACCGCGACCCGATCGACGTCGCCGGTGCGGTCCTGGGGACGTCGACGATCGTCCTCGCACTCGTGTCCCCGACGCTTTTCGTCGAAGCGGGCGCCGCCTCGGCACTGCCGTGGATCACCGCCGTGGCCGCTCTCGTCGTCGGAACCTGCTTCGTCATCCGCCAGAAGACCGCCCGGCACCCGATGCTGGACCTGAAGCTCGTCGCCCGCCCGCTCGTGTCCAGCGGCCTGGCGCTCAAAGCCGCGGCGGGGCTGGCCACCGCCGGGCTCAGCTACCTCGCGACGCTGCAACTCCAGCTCGACCTGCGGTGGACACCCGCCCAGGCGGCCATCGGGATGTTGCCGCAGGTCGTCGTCCTGATCGCAGGCGGTGTGCTGATCAGTCCCCTGATCGCGCGAGTCGGCCTCGTCAAAGCCGCCTGGCTCAGCGCCAGCGCAGTCGTGTGTGGACTGGCCGTCTACACCGCGTTCGGGCGGATCGGCTACGCGTGGATCGCCCTCGCTCTTGTCCTTGTCGCGGCGGGCATGCGGGTGGTCGGTGTCGTGGCCGGCAACAACGTGATCCGTGGTCTGCCGGAGAACCGCACCACCATCGGCGCCGCGCTGATCGACACCGCCAGTGAAGTCACCACCGGGATCGGCATCGCCCTCAGCGGCACGATCCTGGCCGCGTTCGTCCCCGGCGCGCTGGCGGCAGCCGCTTGGAGCGCGCGGCAGACCACCGCGTTCCGGGAGGCGATCACCTACGCGGGACTCGCGCTCACCCTGTTGTCCGCGGCTCTCGTGGGATGGGGCATTGTCCGTGGCCGAGCCGTTGACCAGCCAGGGGCCGGTGGATCCCGCTGAGGTTCAGAACGCGGCGACCTTGACGATCCCGCCGAGGGCGGTGTTGGTCTCGTTGATGGCGACCTTCAGGCGGATCCGGCCGTCGAGCGGGTCCTTGACCTTGCGGAACTCGCAGTCCCTGGTGAAGCCGCGCCGCTGGGAGTCGTAGTCCGTGCCGAACTTGTGGTACAGCTCGTACGGGCCGGACAAGCCAGCCAAGTTGGCCTTGGCGCCACTGTGCACGAACACAGCGGTTCGCGGCATGGCCACGTCACCGGTTACCGCGGACACCACGGCGTCCCGGTTGCTGTCGTTGGTGACCTCAATGGAGCCTGGGCCGCCGGGACCACGTTGCAGGACTTCACCGTTGCCGGGCTTGCGGACCTCGAGAACAGGCTTGTCCGGTTCAGGCGGTACGGGAAAGCCCGTGAACCGGACACCGGCCTCGGCGAAAGTCGCCGGCAGGTCCCGCAGGTGTGCCCTGTCCAGCGCCTGCCGTGTGGCGACCTTGGCCTGGTACACCCGCAACGGCGCCGGGAACGGCACGCCGCAGGCACTGTTGCCAGTGGCGGCGATGGGCGTGTCCAGCTCCACGGTGGCGACGAAGTGTTCCAGCAGGAGCCTGTGGGCCTCGACGGCGGCCCTGGGCGGCTTGAGGTTGCGGAATTCGACTGCCCGCTCCCGCAACGTGGTGTTGAGCCGGCCGCGGACCTCGTTGACCTGTTCCACAGTGGCCGCCGGGTTCACCTGATCGGTGAGCGGCCGGACTGCCTCGACCAGCTCTGTGAGCTTCTGCTGGTAGTCACCGGCACTCAGCTCAGCCCGAGCCGTCGGCTTCGACGGCTCGTCGGATCCGCTGCACGCGGTCACGGCGAACAACAGCACACAGGCGGCAGCGGTGACACGACCGAACGGACTCCCCGTCCATTCAGCCCAGAGTGCTGCGACATTCGCCACCCGCCATACGCCGGAACTCAGCAGGAGCGGGTGGAAATGGCGGATCCACGCACTGACTCGGGCGCAATCCCGGATGTGCCACGATGGCTCACATGTCCGCGCTCCCCGAGACTCCCGGCGATGGTGCCGTGCTCAACGACTACGACACCTTCGCCGAGGCGTACACGGCTGAGACCGAAGCCAACCTCCTCAACGCCCACTACACGCGGCCCGCGATCCTGGACCTGGCCGGTGACGTGACCGGTCGGCAGATCCTCGACGCGGGCTGCGGTTCCGGACCGCTGTTCGCGGCGTTGCGTGACCGGGGTGCCGTCGTGACCGGTTTCGACTCCAGCGCCAAGATGGTGGAGCTGGCACGGCAACGGCTCGGCGGCGACGCGGCGCTGCACGTCGCCGACATCGGGAGTCCGCTGCCGTTTCCCGGCGGCGCGTTCGACGACGTCATCGCCTCGCTGGTGTTGCACTACCTGGAGGACTGGACGGCTGCGCTGGCCGAGCTGCGGCGTGTGCTGAAGCCCGGCGGCCGGCTGATCATGGCTGTCCACCACCCCATCATCTTCAAGCTGCTCGATCCCACGGCCGACTACTTCGCGACCACCCAGTGGTCTCACGAGCACACCTTCGACGGCCAGAAAGCCGTGCTCACGTACTGGCACCGGCCGTTGCACGCGATGACGGACGCCTTCACGGCGGCGGGTTTCCGGACCGCTGTCATCAGCGAACCCCCTCCGGCGCCCGGTGCCCGTCAGCTGTTTCCCGACGAGCTCGCGGCGTTCCCGTCCGGGGCTTTCCTGAGCTTCCTGTTCTTCGTCCTCGAGGCTGTCTAGGCGACCAGGTCCAGCCACGCTGTCGCGAGCACGCTGTGACCGGCCGACGTCGGGTGCACGCCGTCCTCCGCCCAGAACTCCGGCCCGGTGGTCACGCTGAGCTCGGCGAACATCCTGTCGGCCGGGATCAGGTGGGCGCCGTACTCGCCGGCGAGTTCGTGCACGGCCTGGATCTTCGGGTCCAGGTCTTCCCGCCACTGCTCGCGTTCCCGCTCCCCCACGAGCGCGGCACCGGCCTCGACGACTCCTTGGATCGGCAGGAGGAACGGCTCGATGAGGATCAGCTGTGTGCCCGCGTCGGCCAGTGGCGCGAGCAGCCGGCCGTATCCCGCCTTGAACTCGTCCGCGGGGATCACGTGCCCGTCCGGGTCCAGGGTGTGCCAGCCCAGGTCGTTGACGCCCACGAGGATCGACAGCACGTCCGGCCGCGCGTCGAGCACGTCGGCCTGCCAGCGGGCTTCGAGGTCCATCACCTTGTGACCGGCGACCGCGGTGTTCAGCCAGGTCACCGGCCTGTCCGGGTGCCGCAGGGACCACTCCCCCGCGACCCGCACCGGGTAGCTGCACGCGTACGGGTCCTCGTCGTGCGGGCGCTGGAGGTCGGTGATCGAGTCCCCGGTGAACATCACGGTGCTTGCTGGGCGGATGGTGATCGTCATGCGCTTTTCCTTTCCGGCAAAGGGAGGGGACCCGTTGGGACGGGAAGGGTCTGTCCGAGGGTGACGCGGGCCGCTCACACGGCGCGCGCACGACGCTCACACGACCTGCACGCCCGCCGGGGGCTGGATATCCTTCCGGTCGGGAACCTGGCCGCGCGGGTGCCGGTGACCACGAACAGCGCTTCGGTGCGGGTTGTGTGAGGGAGAGACTCGTTCGGTGACGGACTCTGAGGTCGAAAGATCCTGGGCGGACGTGTTCGCCGCCGGCGGTGAGGTCGGCACCGACCTGGCGGCGGTCGACTGGGCCGCGAGCCCGCTGGGCCCGCCGGCCGGCTGGTCGCAGAGCCTGCGGACGGCAGTCGGCATCCTGCTGTCGTCGCGGTTTCCCATGTGGCTGGCGTGGGGTCCGGAGCTGACGTTCTTCTGCAACGCGGCCTACCGCCGCGACACCCTCGGCCGGAAGTACCCGTGGGCGCTGGGCCGGTCGGCCCGCGAGGTCTGGGCGGAGATCTGGGACGACATCGGGCCGCGGATCGAGACCGTGCTGACCACCGGGCAGGCGACGTGGGACGAGGAGCTCCTGCTGTTCCTGCAACGCTCCGGCTACCCGGAGGAGACCTACCACACTTTCTCCTACAGCCCGCTGCGCGACGACGCGGGCATCGTGGTCGGCATGCTCTGCGTCGTCAGCGAGGACACCGGGAAGGTCATCGGTGAGCGGCGGATGGCGACGCTGCGTGACCTCGGCTCGGACACCAGCGTCGTGCGCACGCAACAGGAGACGATCGCGTTCTCCTGCGACCAGCTGGCCCGCAACCAGCGCGACCTCCCCTTCACCCTGACCTACCTGTTCCAGGACGACGGCAGCGCACACCTGGCAGGCACGACCGGCGTCCCGGCGGGGCACCCGGCCGCCGCGGGCATGGTGTCCGATGAGGACCCGGGGACGGTGTGGCCCATGCGGGGACTGGTCGAGGGCAAGTCGGTGGTGGTGCCGCTGGACAAGGCGTCGGCGGCGCGGCTCCCGAGCGGCGGCTGGCCGGACCCGCCCACGCAGGCGCTTCTCGTCCCGCTGCGGCAGTACGGGTTCCTGGTGGCCGGGCTCAACCAGTACCGGCCGCTGGACGAGGGCTACCGCGGCTTCGTCGAACTGGTCGCCGGGCACATCGCGGCGGGGATCGCGAGCGCCCGCAGCTTCCAGGCACAGCAGCGGCGTGCCGAGGAACTGGCCGAACTGGACCGCGCCAAGACCACGTTCTTCTCGAACATCAGCCACGAGTTCCGCACTCCGCTGACGCTCATCATGGGGCCGCTCGACGAACTGCGGGACCGGCTCGCCCAGCAGGACCGCCGCGTCCTCGACGAGCTGGACCTGATCAAGCGCAACGGTCTGCGGCTCGGCAAGCTCGTCAACAGCCTCCTGGACTTCTCCCGCATCGAGGCCGGGCGGATGCGGGCCGCGTACGAGCCGGTCGACCTCGCCGCCGTCACCGCCGACCTGGCCAGCGTCTTCCGGTCGGCGTTCGACCGGGCGGGACTGGCCTTCCACGTCGACTGCGGTCGGCTGCCCGAACCGGTGTACATCGATCGCGGCATGTGGGAGAAGGTGGTCCTGAACCTGCTCAGCAACGCGCTGAAGTTCACCTTCGACGGCTCGGTCGAGGTTTCCCTGCGCGCGGGCGACGGCGAAGCGGTGGTCACGGTCGCGGACACGGGTGTCGGCGTGCCGCCCGAGGAGATCCCGCGGCTGTTCCAGCGATTCCACCGCATCGAGAACACGCGGTCCCGGTCGAACGAAGGCAGCGGCATCGGGCTCGCCCTCGTGCACGAACTGGTCGGGTTGCACGGCGGCACCACGACCGCGGACAGCGTCGTGGGCAAAGGCACCCGCTTCACGATCCGGCTGCCGTTCGGCTCCGCCCACCTGCCTGCCGACGCGTTGTCCCCGGCCGCGGACGCCCCGGCCACGTCGATGACCGCCGACCCGTACGTGCAGGAGGCTCTGCGCTGGCTGCCCGGCGAGCAGAACGTCAACGACCTGGGCATCAACGTCACCCCGGCGCCCGCGTCGGCCACGGCGGTCCTGGTCGCGGACGACAACGCCGACATGCGGGAGTACCTCGCCCGTCTGCTGACCGGTGCCGGTTACGACGTCCACACCGTCACCGACGGCGTCGACGCCCTGCAAGCAGCTCGCACGCAGGCACCTGATCTCGTCATCAGTGATGTGATGATGCCCCGCCTGGACGGTCTCGCGCTGGTGTCGGAACTGCGGGCGGATCGGCGCACGGAGGCGGTGCCGGTGCTGTTGTTGTCCGCCCGCGCCGGGCAGGAGGCCTCCATCGAGGGCCTGCACGCCGGTGCCGACGACTACCTGGTCAAGCCGTTCTCCGCGGCTGAACTGCTGGCCCGGGTGCGTGCGAACGTCGAACTGTCGCGTCTGCGCACGCACCACGCGCGTTGGCGGACCGCGCTCGTCGACTCCTTGCAGGAGGCGTTCTTCGTCTGCGACGACGAGGGTGCCGTCATCGAGACCAACTCCGCGTTCACCGACATCCTCGGCTACGGCCCGGAGGGTCTGCCGTACCGGCAGCCGCACCCGTGGTGGCCGGACGAGAACACCGATCCGGAGGCCCATCGCCAGGTCACGGACGTGTTCGCCGGTCTGTCCCAGCGAAAGCAGGCCAGTCTCACCATTCCCGTCACGCACCGCGACGGCCACCGGCTGTGGATCAGCGCCACGTTCAACCCGGTTCAGGATCCCGATTCGGGACACGCCGTCACCGTCGGCACGTTCCGCGACGTCACCGCCGAGCACTACGCCATCCAGCGCGACACCGCGTTGGCCGCGCTGCACATGCGCATGTCCGCCGCGGTCAGCCTTCCGGACGCCCTGGCCGCGGCCTTGGAGCAGCTGCGGAGCCTGTGGCGCGCCGAGCGCGTGGTCGCCGTGGTCTTCGGCGAACGCAACAGGCCCACGGTGACCAGCACCGACGCGGACCGCTCGTGGAGCGACCTGGACGACGAGCACCGGACGTTCCTGACAGCGCTACGCGAACGGCCCGCGTTGAGCACGGCCAGCGGCGCCCTCGGAACGGGCATCACCCTCGACCACCCCGACGGCAGCATGGTGCTCTGGTTCGCCCCGGACGGACGGCGCCCCTTCACCGACCAGGACACCGTCCTGCTGTCCCTGCTGGGCGGTCATCTCGCTCAGGGCCTGGCCCGGGCCCGCCAGATCGATCAGCAGCGTGAAACCGCGCTCGAGCTGCAACGCGCCATCCTGGGCCCGTCCACGCTGCCCGACGGGTTCGCCGTCCGGTACGAACCGGCTGCCCGCCCGCTCAGCGTCGGCGGTGACTGGTACGACGCCGTCCACCTGCCGGACGGCAGCATCGGCATCGTCGTCGGCGACTGCGTCGGCCGCGGCCTGAAAGCCGCCGCTGTGATGGGCCAGCTGCGCAGTGCCTGCCGGGCGTTGTTGCTGCAGCACCCGAGCCCCGCACGCACCCTCATGGCGTTGGACGATTTCGCGGCGGGCATTCCCGGCGCGCGCTGCACGACCGTTTTCTGCGGCATCCTCAACCCGGAGACCGGCGTCCTGACTTACTCCAGCGCCGGGCACCCTCCCCCGATCCTCGCCCACGCCGACGGCGTCACCGCCCTGCTCGACCAGGCGAGCTCGACGCCGTTGGCCGTTCGTTCCGGCAAACCACGCCCAGCGGCGGAATGCGTCATGCCTCCCCGCACGACGTTGCTGATGTACACCGACGGGTTGGTCGAGCGGCGCCGCCAGCCGCTGACCGAGGGCATCGCCCTGGCTGCCGAGGCCGTTGTCGCGGGCCACGACTCGGCCCTCGACGACGTGGCCACGCAGCTGATGACGAAGCTGGCGCCCGCCGGGGGCTACGACGACGACGTGGCGCTGCTGCTGTGCCGCCATCCGGCCCCGCTGGACATCACCGTCCCCGCCGAACCGGCTCGTCTCGCGCCGATTCGCAGGGAACTCCGCGCGTGGTCGCAACGGTGCGGGCTGTCCGGAGAGGTCGCCCAAGCGCTGCTGGTGGTCGTCGGCGAGGCGTCGGCCAACGCGATCGACCACGGCTACCACGACATGCCGAGTGCCATGGTGCGGGTCCGGGCCGAAGCCTTGAGCGACAGGTTGCACGTGACGGTCACGGACACCGGCCGGTGGAAGACACCCCAGCCCGAGGCCAACCCGCACCGCGGGCGCGGAATCGGGTTGATGCGTGCGCTCACGCGGGAATTCACCATCAATTCAAGCCCGGACGGCACAATCGTCGACATGCACATGGGGATCGCCTGATGACGACACCGCTCACCGTGACAACCAGCCATGACACCGAAGGCGCTGTGACGCTCAAGGTCGCCGGTGAAATCGACATGACCAACAGCGATTCCTTCGCGGCCGCCATCGACGACGCCCCGGGGCGGCTCGTCGTCGACCTCTCCGGCGTCGAATACATGGACAGCGCGGGGTTGAGCGTTCTGTTCATCCACGCCGACCGGATCGAGGTGATCGTGCCCGAGCTCCTCGCGCCCGTGGTCGCCTTCTCCGGCCTGTCCGCCATGACGACCGTGCACGGCCGGCGGACCTCGTCCGGTTCAGGTCAGGAGCAGTAGCTCACTTCCCGGCCCGCAGCCGGCGCATCACCAGGAGCGCGACGTCGTCCTCCGGCGGGACGGCCTGTGTCAGGACGGACATCGCCTTGGCGGTGACCGCCTCGGCGGGTCCGGCGGTGATCGTCTCACCCAGCATCGCCAGGCCGGTGTTCAACGTCCACCCACGGCGTTCGACCAGCCCGTCGGTGAAGAAGGCCATGACCGCTTCCGGTGGAAAGGTGACCACAGCGTCCCGGCGCCGTAGGTCGTACCGCACACCGATCGGCGGGTCGGGCACCAACTCCAGCAAGCGCGTCGGCTCGCCTGCAACGGCCAGCACGGGCGGTGGGTGCCCGGCCAAGGAGATGCGGATCCGGTCGAACGCCGGGTCGACGACCGCGTACAGCACGGTGGCCATGATCCCGGCCTCGAAGTGCACGGCCTTGCGGTTGAGCTTGTCGAGCACTTCGGCGGGATCGTCGATGTCCAGCAACGCGTACGCGCGCAAGGCGCTCCTCAGCCGCCCCATGACCACCGCCGCGGGCAGACCGTGCCCGACCACGTCCCCCATGACGATGCCCCAGCGCTCACCAGGCAGTTCGAAGACGTCGTACCAGTCACCGCCCACCCGGACGTCGGCACCGGGAACGTAGCGGGCGGCGAACTCCAGCCCAGCCGGGCGCGGCAACCGGCCGGGCAGCAAACTGCGCTGCAACGCCGTGGCTGTGGCCCGCTCGGTGCGGACCACCTGCGCTTGGGTCGCCAATGCCATCCGGTCCGCCGCGAGCTCGAGCAACCTGATGTCCCGCGCGGTGAACTGACGGTGCACGAACGAGCCGACGTGCACAACGCCGACCAGTTGCGACCCGGCCACCATCGGCACGCCCAGCATCGCGTGCAGGCCCTTTTCCCACAGCAGCGGGTTGACCACGGTCGAAGCGTCGACGTGGTCGATGGTGATCGGCTTGCGTTCCGCGGCCACCCGCCCGGCGAACCCCGTACCGACCGGGAGCCGCACACCCTGCCGGATCTCCTCGTCGAACCCGGCGGAGGCGGTCGCGATCAGCTGGCCCGAGGCGTTGTCGTGCAGCAACACGGTGGCGGTGTCGACGGACAGGTGTTCCCGGACCCGCGCAAGCAGCTCCTCGAGGAGCTTCTCCAGGCCCAGGTGCGACAGCGCCGAATCGGTCACACTCTCGATCCGGCGCAGCAGATCCTCGGCGCTGGACTCCTCCGTCATGGCGCAACCCTAACGAACGGCCTTGGCCGCGGCTCGGTCCGAGCTCGAGAAGGCACCCGGCTGTCCACAATCGACCGATTCGCCCGATCAGGCGACCACGTGGCTGGAGTGATCCGCTGGGTCCGGGGGTACCCGGACCTGGCGAACAAGAGATGGAGAACCGGAGATCCGGTGGTCTCGCCGCCTTCGGGCAAGGAGAAACCGGTGCACCTTGGAGGATGGTCGCCCTGGCGCCCGGCCCCCGAGCAGAAGTGGGCGCGGACCGACGTGTGTCGAACCGTCACCGCGTCCGCCTGCGGGCGCCGGGGTGATCTCCCTGGCCGGAGCGCTGGACGCGCCGTGGGGAGCGGCGAGTTCGCCGCCCGGTCCATGTCAGCGGGTCAGGCCGCCGCCGTCAGTTCCCGGACGGCGTCCGACACGGATTCGCACTGCTCGAACACGGTGTCCAGGCCGCTGATCTCCAGCACCCGCGACACCGTCGGGTTCATGGCCGTCACGACCCGGAACCCGGCGCGCGTGGACGTGGCCCGTTGCCGGGCCTGGACCAGCAGGCGCAGCCCGGTCGATCCGCAGAACGTCACGTCCCGCATGTCGACCACGAGGCCGCGCGGGTCCGCCGCCAGCTCCTGCCACACGGCTCTTTCCACCGGCTCGAGGGTCGACATGTCCAGTTCGCCCGTGACGCGAACGACCACGACGTCGGCCTCCCTGCTGACGTCGACGGAAACCAGCTCTTCATCGTGAAAAACATCGGTGCTCATCGGGTGCTCCTCGTACGGGGTGCAACCACGGAAATCCATGCACCCGGGAAACACGGCGAACCGCCCGACCACACGAGATCGCAGCAGCGGCGTGCGACGCGCCTGGTTGCTCAACCGCGCCGACTTCTCGGTGTCTGTCTGACCCGACCGTACGACGGATCACAGGTGACCGCAAACGGCGCTGGTCACCCGGGGTGTCGCGGACGGACGGACGCCACCAGGCCGACCTGCGGGAGCATACCGGCGGCGATGCGTCGTTCCTCGGCGTCGCGAATGGTGGCCAGGACGTCGGCGGCGCGGGTGGCGGGCTCGACCCAGCGACCGCCGCGGCCGTCGATCAGGCGCCAGACAATGCTTGTGGGCACTGTGGTCAGATCAGTGCCCACGCACTTGAGCGCGTCGAGCATCGCCGAGCCCTGGTGGAGCCAATCGTGGCCGTCCACCCAGGCATCGAGCAGGTCTCCGGTGGGCAGCTCGGCGTCGAGCATGCCCGCGCTGACCAGCATCGCGCGGTTGTCGTAGAGGAAGTGCGCGGCGGCCCGGTCCACCTTCTCCCAGGCGAACTCCTCGATGACGATCTGTCCCCCCGGGGCGAGCAACGTGGCGGTGTGGGCCAGGATGTCGTCCAGGTCCTCGGCGTGGTGCAGGGAACGCGTGAACAACACGACGTCGTATTCGCCGGAGACGGCACGGATGTCGGCCTCGATGACCGCTACGCCGCGTTGCCTGGCCGCGGCGGCCATCTCCGCGTTGCGGTCCACGCCGGTCACCGTGTAGCCGAGGTCCGCCAGAGCCTTGGCCAGGGCACCACGGCCGCAGCCGGCCTCGAGGACACGGGCCGGGGGCGACGGCAGCAACGGTTTCAGGTGGACGAGTGTGTGGGGCACCGCGACGGTGGTCGGATCCATTCGGACAACCCTAGATCGCGGTCGCGTCACGAGCGATCGATTACCGGACGCGGTCTCGGAGTGCGGGTCAACCCGCAGGATGACGCGGATCGGCCCGGCGTACGACTCGGTCGGGCCCGCGATCGGGCGTTTTCGCCGCCGGGCCGCAGCACAGTACGGGTCATGATCGAGGTACTGAACCTGAGCAAGCACTACGGCGGCACGAAGACGGTCGACGATCTGTCCTTCACGGTCCGGGCCGGGCAGGTCACCGGGTTCCTCGGGCCGTGCGCTGATCGGCGGCCGCTCCTACCGTGAGCTGAAGGATCCACTTCGCGCGGTCGGGGCGCTGCTGGACGCGAAGTGGGTGCACCCGCGGCGTTCGGCGCGGGCTCAGCTGACGTGGATCGCCGCGACCAACGGGATTTCCCGTGCGCGTGTGGACGAGGATCTCGATGTCGTCGGGCTCGCGAACGTCGCCGGGCGCCGGGTGGGCGGGTTCTCGCTCGGGATGGCACAACGGCTCGGTATCGCCACCACCCTGCTCGGGGATCCGGCGGTGCTGCTGTTCGACGAGCCGGTGAACGGCCTCGACCCGGAGGGCGTCCACTGGATCCACGGGCTGCTGCACCGGCTCGCGGGCGAAGGCAGGATGACCCTGGTGTCCAGCCACCTGCTCTCGGAAATGGCGCTGACCGCACAGGACCTGGTCGCCATCTGGCGCGGGAGGTCGATCGCGCAGTGCGGGTCGGCGAGTTCGTCGACCGGGCCGGGGACAAGGCCGTGCGCGTGCGCACTTCGCGGGGCGCGGAGTTGCGTGCGCTGCTGCAACAGCGGCAGGCCTCGTTCGCCGACGACGGCGATGCCATCGTCGTGTCCGGAATGGACACCGTGAGCGTCGCCGGACTGGCTGCTGCCAACACCGAGATCGCCGAGCGGCTGTTCATCAGCGTGTCCACGGTGAAGACCCATCTCGGCCGGGTGCTGGACAAGCTGGAGTTGCGTGACCGGCCGCAGGCCGTGGTGTTCGCGTACGAGCACGGCCTGGTGACACCGTCCGGCAACGCGGGCCCAGCCTGATCAGAGCGTGAGGACGAGTTTGCCCTGGAGATGACCGCTGTCAAGCAGCCGGTGCGCGTCGGCGACGCGCTCGAACGGGAACGTCTCCTGCACGTGGACCCGGAGCTTGCCCTGTTCGACGAGGTCGACGAGCCCTCGCAGGGCGACCGGATCGGGGTCGACCGCGATGCCGGTGAAGCGCATGCCCGCCACCTCGAACTTGGCGGCGAGCTCGGTGTCCTCCTCGGCGACCGCCGTCACCAGGTGCCCCCCTGGGCGCAGCACGCCGAGCGACCGCTCGACGGTGTCGCCGCCGATCGTGTCGAGTACGAGGTCGATGCCGCGGACCGCCTCGGCGAAGTCGACCGTCGTGTAGTCGATCACCTCGTCGGCGCCGAAGCTCTCGGCGAACTCCCGTTTGCGTCCGCTGGCGGTCGTGATCACGTGCGCGCCGAGTGCTTTCGCGATCTGGATCGCGACGTGGCCCACCCCGCCGCCACCGCCGTGGACCAGGACGCGGTCGCCCGCGGTCACGCCGCCGAGGTCGACGAGACCCTGCCACGCTGTCAGCCCGACGACCGGCAACGCCGAAGCCTCGACGTGCGAGAGCGACGCCGGCTTGCGCGCCAGGTGCAACGCCGGAGCGGACACGATCTCGGCGTACGCGTTGGCGGGCCGGGGAAACAACGGCATCCCGAACACCTCGTCACCGGGCCGCAGACGCCACGTCTGCGGTGACTTCTCGACCACGCCGCTGATGTCCCAGCCGAGGACGAACGGCGGCTTGCCGATCAGGGGGAACTCGCCCGCGCGCAGTCGCGCCTCCAGCGGGTTCAGCCCGATCGCCTTGACACGGACCAGTACCTCGGTCGGCAGGGGCCGTGGCACGGGCGCGTCGACGACGGTGAGCACCTCGGGACCGCCGAGTTCCTGCTGTGTGATGACTCGCATGACTCTCCTGGCTCTGAAGGGGAACGGAATCGAGACTATGTTTCCGATGGGAACCAGCAGGTACCTTTGGCGCCATGAGCGGTTTCGGTGCCAGCGATGCTTTTCTCGCCGACTGCCCGGCGCGCACGGCGGTCGAGCTGATCGCTGACAAGTGGACAGTGGTCGTGCTCGCCGGTCTCAGCAAGGGCCCGGTGCGGCACGGCAGGCTGATCAAGCTGATCGGCGGCATCTCACGCAAGGTGCTCACCCAGACGCTCCGGCGGCTCGAATCACACGGGCTCGTCCGCCGCCACGCGTACGCCGAGGTGCCGCCCCGCGTCGAGTACGAGCTCACCCCGCTCGGAGCGACCCTGATCGACCCGATCCACACGCTGACCGAGTGGGCGCGGGCGCACGGCGACGCGGTCCTCGACGCGCTCGACGCCCATTCCGAGCCGGTCGCCCAGCACGGCTGAGTCCTCACCGCTCGTTGTCGTCAGCGACTTGCTCCCGTACGACATGCCTGAGGCCCAGCTCGGTGTAGATGGCGATCGCGTGCTCGTGGTGATGCCGTGCGGTGGCGCCGGTGGCCGCTCGGGCGAGACCGCGGTGGGCCCGTGCGATCTGTTCACGGCAACCAGTCCGGGTAGCCATGGCCAGGGCGTCGGCATGGTTGTCCCGGGCCGCGGCCTCGTGGCCGCGTGCGTGGAGGGCTTCGCCGAGTCCGTTGAGTGCCCACGATTCGCCGATGCGGTCACCGTGCTGACGGAACAGGCCGAGCGCCTGCCGGTGGTGGTTGGTGGCGTCGGACAGCCGGCCGCACAACGCCTCTGCCCTGCCCAGGCCGTCGATGGCCCACGCCTCGCTGTACTGGTGGCCGAGCTGCCCGAACAGGTCGGCCGCCTCGGTGTGCAGCTGGATGGCGTCGGCCGGCCTGCCTTCGGTGGCGGCCAGCTCCCCCATGCCGATCTTGACCCACGCTTCGCCGAAGCGGTGCCCGGCCTGCCTGTGCAGCTCCATTGCCTGCCGGAGGTGGTGCGCCGCCGATTCGCTGCCGATCCGGACTTCGACCGTGCCGAGCCGGGTCAGCATGTGCGCCTGGCCGGTGACGTCCTCAGCCTGCTGGAACAACGCCAGCGCGGTGGTGTAGTAGTCGGACGCCGGTAGGTACCGGCCGGTGCTTTCCTCGATCATGCCGACGTTGCCCACCGCGCGTGCCTGCCCAAGGACATCCGCGACCTCACCGAACAAGGAGTACGCGGCCCATATCTCCGCGGTGGCCAGCTTCGTGCGGCCCGCTTGCTTGTGTAACCCGCCCAACGCGATCCGCGCGTTGGCCTCGGCGATGTGGTCGCCGGCGGCGTGTGCCGCGTCCCTGGCGTGTCCGTTGATCGCCAGCGCTGCCGTCTCCTGGTGCCCTTCGAGGAAACGGAAAAGCAGTGCGGACAACGTCGCCGCGTGCTCGGGCCAGCCGTGTGTCGCGGCGTGGGCGACGAGGGCCTGCACAGCGGGCAGCTCGGTGTCCAGCCAGTCGCGTGCCTCGTGCGCGTCGGAGAACACGGGGATCGGATACTTCGAATCGGCAACGGAAGGTCGCCGGTGAGCCTCGCCCGGGTAGAGACAGTTCATCGCCGCGGCGATCGCGGCGATGTAGTACCGGTATGCCCCGTCGAGTGCCGTGTGCTCGTCGATGCCGTCGTCGAGTTCCGCCGCGTAGGCCTTGAGGAGGTCGTGCATGCCATAACGGTCGGAACCGGTGGCGTGAACCAAGTTCGCACGGACAAGGGCGTCCAGTGAACGCTGTGCTTGTTCGAGCGGCCGGTCGGTGATCGACGCCAGGGCGTGCGCGTCGAACATCGGCGCGGGATGACGACCCAGGACGGCGAACGCATGAGCGGCCTCGGCGCTCAGTTGCCGCAGTGACCACGAGAACACCGCTCGCACAGCGGCTCGCTGGTCACTGCCGCCGCTGAGCACATCGAGTGTGCGTTGCGCGGCGCGCAGTTCATCGACCAAACGGGACAGTGGGGTGCGTGACCGTGAAACAGCGTATTCGGCCGCCAGGCGCAAGGTCAACGGAAGCCGTACGCACCGCTCGGCGAGCGCCGCGGTCGCCTCTGGCTCGGCGTCGACACGTTCACCGATGAGCCGGTGCAGCAATGTGACCGCGTCCGCCGCGGGCAGCCGGTCCATTTCGATGCGGTGGGCGCCGTGCAGTGCCACGAGACCGGCGAGTGAGTCGCGGCTGGTGATCACGACCGCGCACATGGGCGTGCCCGGCAGCAGCGGCCGGACCTGTTCCACGCTCGCCGCATTGTCCAGCACGACAAGCATTCGCCGTGCCGCGACTTCCGTACGGAACCGGGCGGCGCGTTCGGCCGGCATGAGCGGGATCTCCGTGCCCGCGGGCAGCAACGCGGTCAGCAGTACGGCCAGCGCGTCGGTGGACGGCATCGGCTCGCCCGGGTCGTACCCGCACAGGTCCAGGTACAGCTGTCCATCCGGGAACCGGTCGCGGACCTGATGCCCCCAATGCACGACCGTTGCCGTTTTGCCCGCCCCAGCCGTGCCGGTGACACACACGACCACCGATGTCCGGGACGTCCCGCCTGTGAACCGGTCCAATTGGGCCAGTTGTTCCGCCCTGCCGGTGAACGCGGCGACGTCCGCCGGCAACTGGGCGGGTGTCACATGCCTTGGCCGCAGGTCGTGGTGCAACACTGCCTGGTGCACGGCCACGAGTTCGGGGCCTGGGTCGGCGCCGAGTTCGTCGCGCAACGCCAGCCGGATCCGCTCGTAGCGGGCCAGTGCGTCGGCGCCGCGGCCGACGGCGTAAAGCGCGCGCATCAACGCCGCGGCAGCCATTTCCTGCAACGGGTGTTCGTCGGCGAGCTCAGTCAGCCGGGCGATCGTCGCCAGCGGGTTGCCGCCACGAATCTCCGCCTCGGCCCACGCCACGACCGCGGCCACGTACTCGTGGCGCAACGCCGTGCGCGTGCGTTCCACCCAGGGGCCACGCAACCCCGCGAGCGGTTCACCCTGCCACAGCAGGAGAGCCGCACGCAGCGCGGCGGCATCGGTGGGATGATCCTGGAACGCGCTGCGGAACCGGAACACGTCGACCTGCTGCGGCCGGATCGTGATGCGGTACCCGCCGGAGTCGCGAACCACTTGCGCCCCATCGGGATCGGCCTGTTCGAGAGCACGCCGGATCCGGGTGATGTGCGCCTGCAGCGAGCGCCGCACGTGCTTGGGCGGCGCCTCGCCCCACACCCGGTCGACCAGCACGTCGACGTCGACGGTGCGGCCCGCGTCGATCAGCAGGACGGCAAGCACCGCCTGCCGTCGCGGTTCGCCGACCTCGACGGCTTTTCCGGCCGCGTGCAGGCGAACCGGTCCCAGGAGCCGGAAATCCACGTTGTCCCCCGCGGGTGGCAGTGCCCTGTCCGCATCCCCGACCGGTGCATCCTAGATCCGGCAATCCGGCCGCCACAACACATTCACAACATTCCCGGGTGGCGCGGTCCGGCAAGGTCCGGCCATGACGAGAAACCGCGAGACAGCGCCACCCGGGCACCGGGCACCGGCACGACGCCGGGAGGAACCTTGCGCGCTGTGAAGAAGATCTTCGTGGCCGCCACCGCGCTGGCCACCAGCCTGCTGGCGCCCGCGACCGCGACGGCCGCGACCGCGTGCGTCCAGCTGGAGCGGGGCAACAACAACGACATCGGTCTGGCGTCGATGCCCGGCGGGCCGCTGGACATCTACCAGACCGGCCTGGGCGGGAGCGTCTTGCGCACCCAGGTCGATCCCCGCACGAACGCCGTGAACAGCTTCCAGAACCTGGGCGGCGTCTCCCGCTCCGAACCGGCCGCGGTGTCCTCGGCCGATGGGCATTCGGCGGTTGTCGTGCGAGGCGGCGACGACGGGCTGTACGCGATGCAGTTCGACAACGGCACGACATCCGGCTGGCAGAACCTCGGCGGGCGGATCACCTGGAACCCGCATGTGGTGTCGCTGGGCCCCAGGCATCTCATCGTGTTCTACCGGGGCACGAACAAGCAGCTGTGGTACGTGGAACACGCCAACGGTGTCTGGGGCCAGCACACCAGCCTCGGTGGCGTGCTGACCTCCAGCCCGATCGGCGTCTCCACCAGGCCGGGGCACGTCGCCGTGGTCACCCGCGGCCAGGCCGACGACCTGTACTACATCGAGCGCACCGGCTCCACCTGGGGCCCGTGGACCGGGCTCGGCGGCAGGTTCGGGGTCGACCCGATCGCGGTGTCGCGCGGACCGGGACTGGTCGACGTGTTCGTGCGGACGAACTCCTCGCGGGTGGCGGGGATCAGCTTCAACGGCTCGTCGTGGACTCCGTGGTACGACCTGGCGGCGCCGCCGGGCAGCGCGGTGTCCGAACCTGGCGCGGCCGCGACGGGTTCCGGTGAGCTGGTCGTGTTCGTCCGGGGTGGCGAGGTGCGCACACCGGTCCGTCCCATCTGGCGCAACTCGTCGTTCGACGGCGGGGCGACGTGGTCGGGCTGGGTCGTGGTCGACTCGGGTTACGGGACGCCGTCGCCGAACAACCCCGAGGCGGTCGCGAACGCGTTCGGCGGGTGGTCCGTGGCTGCGACGAACTTCCCCACGGACGCCAGAGTGGGCCCGCTGCGCGTCTGTTCGTCCACGCCGTAACCGTCGAACAGGGCATGAACACAGTTCCCGGCTGTGTTCATGCCCGTGGTCGTGAGGTCAGCGGACCATCCGTTCCAGTGGCGCGACGCGTTCACCGACCACTCGGGCGATCTCCGCGGCCAGTTCGTGTTCCAGCGTGGTGATCGCTTCCCCCGGCAGTTCCATCGTGGCGACCGCGTTCAGCACCTGGCGGCGTCTGCGCTGACCGGCCACGGTCTGCACGGCCCACGAACCTCCGGCGAACACCAGGTACATCGCACCGGCGATGAGCGCTGCCTGGCCGCCTGCCTTGATCCCGCCGCGCAGCCGTGCCAGTACACCCTGCGCACCGGCGAAGCCCTGCATCGCGAACCGGCCGATCTGCACTGTGGCGTGGGACAGGTCGGTGTCCGAGACGTCGGGGAGGCTCGCACGGGGGATCTCGGTGACCCGCTGCGTGAACTCGCTGATGAACAGGCGGTCGGGCGCCAGCCTCGTGTCCAGGTCGCGGTGCCCGTGCGGGATCTCGTAGGCGTCGCAGATCTGGTGCACCAACGGCCGGACGCTGGCGTCGACGGCTTCCTCGATGCCGCGCGCCGCGTCCGGCAAGCCTGGCGGGGGTGATTCGATCAGGTCGCCCCACTGTTGGGGATCGGTCTCCCGCAGCAGCGCCACTGTCTGGTCGCGGACGGTGGCGAATGCCTCGACTGTCGCGTCCCGCAGCGCCTGGGCGACTTCCGGCCGGGCGGCGACACCGGTCGCGTCCCGGCGGAAGCGCATGGCCTGGATCCGGTGCCGCCCGGCGCTGGCCAGGCCCCGGCCGACCGAGAACGACGGCTCGTCGTCCAGTTCGTGCGAAGCGTCGGGGAACAGCTGCGCGCAGATCCGCCGTGTGACCGGCATCCGGCTGCCGCCGCCGGTGAGCACCACCACCTCAGGCTGGTGCTCCAGCTTGTCGCGCACGTCGAGCAGGAGGTCGCGCAACCGCCCGGCCCACCCGCGCTCGACCAGGTGCGGGATGTCCTGGGCGCGCAGCCACGCTGTCGCGTGGTCCATGATGGCCCCCAGGCGCGGGTTCAACGCCTCCGGCCGGTCGTGCACGAGCATGCCGTGTCCGCCGAACTGTGCTTCCTTGGCGCGCCTGCAGACGAACCGGAGCAGCATCGGCGAGTCCTGCGAGGTCATCGCCCGGTCGAACGCCGGATCCCCGGCGAGCGCCCCGGTGACCCGCCGCGCCAGTTCGTCGTCGATGTCCCGGCAGCCGAGGTCGGCGCCGACCGGGATGTTCACCGGATTCAGCGCGCTGACCATGGTGACGTCCACAGTGGACGAACCGATGTCGATGACGAGGACGTTGTCGATGTCCTGCCTGGCACCGGCGGGCTGGCGGCGGCGCAGGTCCCACACGTGCACCAGCGCCGACTGCGACTCGGGGAGCACCGCGAGCGGGATGTCCGAGGTACGCAGGAAGCGCTGGTAGATGTCGCGGGCGGGCTGCGGCCAGCCGGTGGGGTAGCCGATCATGATCTGACAACTGGTCTTGACCTCGGGGTGCGCCGAGAAGAACTCGTCGAGGAAGGCCTGGGCGAACTGGACCGCGTCCGGCGTGCTGAACGACTCGACCGGCGCCTTCTTGAGGTTCACCACGAACTGGAAGGCGTCCCCGGCCAGCAGCGCGGCCTCACCGAAGATCCATTCGCCGGTCTCGCGGCGCCGGGCCAGCGCGGTGAGCACTGTGCGTTCCACCGGCCTGCTCCGCTCGTAGAGCTGCGCTTCCGCCGCCGGATCCGTGGTGTCCAGCCAGAACAGGCAGCTCTCGCCGTCACCGATGTCGAGACCGACCGCGTACCGGGTCTCCGGGTCGACGTCGACCTCGATCACGGCTGCTCCTCGGGCACCACGCCCGCGATCACGACGACTTCGCTGAGCGTCAGCACGAGATCGGCGGCAGGCGCGGGCGGGAAGGCGAAGCGGGAGCGGTCGGCGATCCGGCCCATGATGGGGATCAGGTCCGGATCGCGGTCGGCCAGAGCGAGGTCGTCGGCCAGCGTCAGCCGCCGGTTCACGGCCGCGGTGAAGCGCTGCCAGATCTCCGGATCAGTCGTCAACCGGGCGAAGAAGTCCGGGTGCTCCTGGCGGAGCATGAGCAGGATCGCGACCTGGCGGATCCGGGTGTCCGACTGTTCGCCCGCCCCGGACAGCATGGTGAGGGTCAGGTTGTACGTGCCGACGAACCGCCGGACGCGGCGCGGGTTGTTCTGGAAGCCGAGCCGGATCACCTCCCAGATCACCGGGTCGTCCGGCAGGAACCTCAGCCGGTGCCGCAACGCGTTTCCCAGCGACTCCCAGCGCACACCGGGAAGGTGGTAGGAGAAGTGCACGAGCTTCTCCAGATAGCGCCTGCCGCGGATCTGGTCCCCGTCGAAATGCCTGGCAGCGGCGTCGGTCAAAGCACCCTGGTCCATCGCGATGACAAAGACGCACGGCGCGTCGCCGGTGAAGATGCGCAGCGCCTCCAGTACCGAAAGCGCGGTTCCCGGGCGGCACCGGTCCAGGTCGTCGATGAAGACCGCCAGCGGCGCGTTCCCGGTCAGTTCCCGCACGACTTCCGCGAAATCGCGTTCGAACCGATTCGCCGCGCGGTACTCGTCGGTGAACGCCGGACCGGCCGGTTTGTCGCCGTTCCACGACTCCGCCAGTTCCTGCCGATCCGCGGTGGTGATCGAGATCGGGGTGAGCGTGGTCAGCAGCTGCCGGGACAGCAGCCAGCTGGCCGTCAGGCTCAACCGGCGCAGTCGTCCCATCACCCGGCCAAGCCGTTGCCGGACAGTCGGATCCGGGGAGTTCTCCACCTGGCCGGCGAGCTCGTCGAGCAGCGTCTGCAACAGCGCGTGCCACACTTCCTCGCGCTCGTCGTATTTCCACGGGCCGAAGCTGATCGTCGTCATTCCCCGTTTGCGCAGCATATCGCGGCAGATATTGAGGAAACTGGTCTTCCCCGAACCCCACGGCCCGAGCACGGCGAGGGTGAGCGGGAGATCCGCGACCTCCGTGACCGCCCGGCACAGCACCTCGGCGTGGCCGCGGAATCCGAACTCGTCCTGCGAGGCGTCCGTTATCGGGTTGTCACTGAGTATCAGCATTGTTGGTGAACTTCTCCTGCCACTGCGTCAAATCTGCGATTCAGGACTCGAGGCAGCGTGGATTGTGCCAGACGCTATTACGACGGACCACCCTTGCGCGGCAACGGAATTGTGGATCACCGACTTCACGACACCTTGGTGACGACGTCGCGAAGTCGTGTAGAAAATGACATCCGGGAATACCGGAATCGGATCAAGCGGTGGTGATCGGCTTCGCGCGGCCCAGCAGGCCGGTCACCGCGGACGCGGGCTGACCGGCAACCGGGCGACGGCGCGGACAGTGGCCTGCTCCCGGAACTCCACGGACCCCGCCTTGCGGAAGTCCGGATACCGGGCCGGCCCGATGCCGGTCGCGCGCATCATCGCCTTGGCGAACAAGCCACCGACGCACGCGTGCACTCCCCAGCCGAATCCGAGCTGTGGCCCGGGCCGCCGGTCGGCGACGAACCGCTCCGGCTCGGCGGACTGATCGGGATCCCTGTTGGCGGCAGCGAACAACACGAGAACGTACTCGCTCGTTCGACGTGGACAGGACCGAGATCGGTGTCGCGCACGCACAGGCGGGAGGTGCCCTGGATCGGCGGATCGAAGCGGATCGGTCAGCCAGGCGTCCCCCATGGCCGCCAGCTGCGCCATCGCCCGCAGACCCGGATCAAGCGCCTCCGGTCGCAGCGCCGAGTCCCTGGATCGCACGATCCGGTGCGCCACGCCGAAGAACGCGGAGATCGACTCCAGGCAGAGCGGCTCGGTGAAGGCGAGGTTCCGGTGGCGTACCGCGTTCGTGAGCACGCTGTGCACGGCCGTGTGTTCGGGCGGGTCTACCGTCTGGATGTTGCTGCCCGCCTCGGGGACGAACTCACGGCCTTGCGTGGATCGTTCGAGAACGCCTCGTGGTTCTTCAGCACAGACCGGCAGTCCTCGTACCTGCTGAGCACCCAGCACCGCATGGTGTCGTGCGGCGGACGTCATCGGACTCAACCAGCCAGCGCGACGAGCAGGGATCGCAGGCACCGAACGGTCGCTCGCCGATGCCTGACCGGTTTCCCCACCAGTTCGGGCACTGACGGCAGAGTCGTGAGACTCCGCACGAACCCGCCGAGCGCGACCTTCGCGTGCATCCTGCCGGTGCAGACGTGGGTCCCCCACCCGAAGCCGAGGTGCGGATTCGGATTGCGGTCCAGTACAAGGCTTTCCGGTGCCGCGA
Source organism: Kibdelosporangium phytohabitans (assembly GCF_001302585.1). Taxonomy (GTDB): domain Bacteria; phylum Actinomycetota; class Actinomycetes; order Mycobacteriales; family Pseudonocardiaceae; genus Kibdelosporangium; species Kibdelosporangium phytohabitans. Next base: position 6,657,929 of record NZ_CP012752.1, read on the forward strand.
ACTGCTCGGGGTCGTGGTTGGCCGACGCGAAGAGCACCACCACCACGTCGCCGCGGCGGATGACCTGGCCGCCGAGTTCGGTGTCCCGCACGCACACCCTGCTGGTGCCCTGGACCGGGCCGTCGTACCGCATCAACTCGTCGACGGCGGTGTCGACTCGCACAGTGCCGTCCACGAGAGCGCGCAGGCTCTCGGGATTCTCCAGCAGCGCCAGCGCGGCGTTCCCGGCCGCAACGGACAGCGAGCTGTACCCGGCTTGGAACATGACGCGAGTCGTGTTGACGACCAGTTCCTCCGAGACGGTGGCCGGGTCGCGGTGACGCACCAGGTAGCCGATCAGGCCGTGCCGCGGCTTGGCCGCGAACCACTCCAGCACCAGTTCGCTCAGCTGGGCCCGTGCCGCGACGCCCGCGTCGCGCACCTCCGGGCGCAGCCCCTCGTCCATGCTGTCCACGATCGCGTCGGAGATCGCGGCGAAGGACGGGCGGTCGGGCGTGGGCACGCCCAGCAGCCTGGAGATCGAGTCCAGCGCCATCGGCACGGCGATTTCCTCGATGAGGTCGAACGCCCTGGCTCCCCGGTACCGCTGGAGCGTGTCGCGTGACAGCTGGAACGCTCGCTCGCCGAGGGCGTCGAGGTCCTGCTCGTGGAAGCCGTTCATCACCAGCTGGCGGATCCCGCGTTGGTCCGGCGGGTCCAACGACTGGATGCTCAGGCTCGACGCCGGGATGTCCTCGCCCACCCGCCGCCAGTCCCCCGCGAAGATCTCCGGCTGGAGCAGAACCGACATGCAGTCCTTGTAACGGCTGACCACCCACGAACGCATTCGCTCGTGCCAGAACAGCGGCTGTTTCGCGCGTAACTCGGAATAGACGGGAAACGGATTCCCGATGGTTTCCTCTGCCAACGGTTCGTACACGCCGGATCACCCCGCATCGATCAGGTGGAAGGTGAGGTGCCACACCCGGATTCCGGGTGTGGCACCCCGGTTTCAGTTGAGGTGACGCGAACCGTCTCAGTGCCTGTAGTTCATGGTTCTACCTCCCCGTCGATTCATCGTGGTGAACTCGCCTCGCCAGGCACGGCATCCTCTGAGAACGTCGCCGCACCCCCAGGTTGCGGCGAAGATGGGAAACGAGCACCCGGCACCACCGATATGTGTACGGGTCCCCGCCGCCGCCGGGACCCGAGCGCCGGCCGAGACCGTAAATGATCAATGACGGGCCTGGTCAGGGCCGCCACCCGGTTTCCCGGACCGGCAGACCGGCGCACACGCGGGGGTTTGACAGGGGGGAGAATTGGACAAGCGCGGGACATTCGCGGAACGACTGGCCCTGCTGTTCGCCGAAGCCGGCGGCCCGCCGCTCAAGGCCGTCGTCAAATCAGTCGCCAGGGCCCGGCGGGAGGATCGGCGCGGCCGGGTCGTCCGCGTGTCGGGTCAGCGGCTGAGCGACTGGCGCAGGGGGCGCAACGTGCCGTCCAGCTTCGACGCGCTGGCCGTCGTGCTGGAGATCCTGATCGGCGAAGCACGCAAGACGCGGGCCCGTCCGGTGGTGGACGGCCTCTACGACGTGGACGCGTGGCGGCTGCTCTGGCAGGAGGCACTGGACAGTCCGGTCGGCGGCAACCCACGGCAGGCGGTGGCCGGGGAAGACCAGGAACCGGGCGTGTGCCCTTATCGGGGACTCGCCGCTTTCCGGCCGCAGGACGTGGATTTCTTCTTCGGCAGGGACCGCGCTGTCCGGGCGTTGGGGAAACTGGTCGGCGAATCGTTTCTCGGCGGCGGGATCGCCATGCTCGTCGGCGCTTCCGGCGCGGGCAAGTCGTCGCTTCTGCGGGCCGGACTCGGGCGGGCGTTGAAGGCGAGCCGCGGCTTCGAGGAATGTGTTTCCGTTGTGCTCACTCCCGGCCAGGACCCGCTGAAGTCGTTGGTCGCGGAAGTGGCGGAGCTGGCCGAACCCGTCGAATCGGCGCTGCGCGGCGACCACCCCGCCGGGCCCGCCCGATTCACGGCCATGGTGCGCGCCGCGATGGACGACCACGTGCAGCGCAGATCCGGGCCCGGTGTGCCGTTCGTTCTGGTCGTCGACCAGTTCGAGGAAACATTCAGACTGTCGTCGGACGAATCCCGCCGGAGCGTTTTCGTCCGGGCACTGCACGCGGCCTGCGCGTCGACTGGTGGCCGTGGCGGATCCCCGGTGGCGGTGATTCTCGGGTTGCGGGCCGACTGCTACGAGCTGTGCCTCGACTACCCGGAACTGGCCGAGGCGTTGCAGGAACGCCAGATGGTGCTCGGCCCGATGACCGCCGCGGAGCTGACCGCCGTCATCCAGGGCCCGGCGAAGGCCGCGGGCCTCCGGCTGGCTCCCGGCCTGGTCGACGTGCTCCTGCAAGACCTCGGCGCCCGCACCGGTTCGGACAAGCCAGACGAGACGCACGACGCGGGCGTGCTGCCGCTGCTGTCCCACACACTGCTGGCCACGTGGCAACGCCGCCAGGCGGGAAAGCTCACGGTCGCCGGGTACCGCGCGAGCGGGGGAATCAGCGGCTCGGTCGCGGCCACCGCGGAACGAGCGTGGTCCAGCCTCGGCGACCACGAGCGGGACATCGCACGTCACCTGTTGCTGCGCTTGGTGCGGGTGTCCGAGAACGGCTCGGACACCCGCTGCCAGATGGCACGCGAGGACTTGGTCGGCCAGGCCGGTGACCGGGCGGCCGCGGACTCGGTGGTCGAGGTCCTCGCCGCGGCCCGGCTGATCACGGTGGACGCCGACACCGTGGACATCACCCACGAAGCCGTGCTGCGGGCGTGGCCGCGGTTGCGCGGGTGGATCGACCAGGACCGGAGCAGCGCGCTGGTGCGGCAACGGCTGCAGGACGACGCGTCGATGTGGGACACCCACGGGCGGGACCGATCGCTGCTCTACCGGGGAACGCGCCTGGACAACGTCCAGGACTGGATCAGAACGGCCGGCGGTGCGAGCGTGAACGCCGCCGCCCGCCACTTCCTGGACACGTCCACACGCCACGCGCGGCGGATCGCGTGGTTCTGGCGCGGGGGCGTGATCCTGCTGGTGGTGTTCGCGCTGACGGCCGCGGTGGCCGCGGCCGTGGCTGTCCGGCAACGGGACGACGCGCAGTTCCGTCAGATCGTCGGTGAGGCGAACCGGTTGCAGGCAGCGGATCCGGCGCTGGCAGCCCACCTGAGCCTCGTCGCGCACCGTCTGCGCCCCGACGACAAGGACGCGTACGCGAGAGTCATCGCCACTCAGCACCTGCCGTTGTCGGTGCCGGTCACCGGTCATCAAGGGCCGGTGTACTCGACAGCGTTCAGCCCGGACGGCCGGGTACTGGCGACCGGCAGCGGGGACCGGACCGTGCGCCTGTGGAGCGTGCGGGACGCTCCGAACACCGCTCCTCTCGCCATGCTCGACAAGCACAACGGACGCGTCTACTCCGTCGCGTTCAGTCCCGACGGGCACGTGCTGGCATCAAGCAGCGCAGACCAGACCGTGCGTCTCTGGGACGTACGCGATCCCGCGCACCCGGAGCTCCTGGCCGAGTTGCCGGGGCACAGCGGAGGCGTCTACTCCGTCACCTTCAGCCCCGACAGCCGGATACTGGCCGCAGGCAATCAGGACGGGACCGTGCGCTTGTGGGACGTACGCGATCCGGCGCGCCCCGAAACCCTGAGCACGATCGCGGGCCATACCGACATCGTGGGCGGACTGGCCTTCAGGCCCGATGGGCGCGTGCTCGCCACCGGCGGCGCGGAATGGGCTGTGCGGTTGTGGGACGTGAGCAACCCGCGTTCCCCCGCTCCCCTGGGCCAACCGCTTGTCGGACATAGCGGCACCGTCTACACGGTGGCGTTCAGCCCGGACGGTCACATCCTGGCATCCGGTAGCGCAGACAAAAGCGTGCGCTTGTGGGATACGCGAGACACCGCTCACGTCGTTCCTTTCGGCGCGCCGCTCGTCGAGCAGGAGGACGAAGTGCGCGCCATCGTCTTCGGCCGGGACGGTCGCACGCTCGCCTCAGGCGGCGGCGACAAGATCATTCGCGTGTGGAACATCGAGGACCGCAACCGCATCGCGCTCGTCGGACGGTACCCGACCGGGCACCGCACCATCGTCTACTCACTGGCATCCAGCCCGGACGGACGGTCGATGGCCACGGTCAGCGACGACCAGACCGTTCGCGTGTGGTCACTGCCGTCCACGGTTCTGTCCGGCCACAGCAACGCCGTCCAGTCGGCGTCGTTCAGCCCGGACGGCCGTGTCCTGGCGACCGGCAGCACGGACCGGACGGCTCGGTTGTGGGACGTCCGCGACACGGCATGGGCCGCTCCGATCGGCGGGCCGCTCACCGGGCACGCCCACGCTGTGACCACAGTGGCCTTCAGCCCGGACAGCCGGATCCTGGCAACGGGAAGTGAAGACCGAACGGTGCGGCTGTGGAACGTCACCGACCCGGCGAACCCGAAGCTCGTCGGTGAGCCCCTCACCGGGCACGCCCACGCCGTCGCCACAGCTGCATTCAGCCCGGACAACCGTGTCCTGGCAACAGTGAGCGCCGACGGAACCATTCGCTTGTGGGACGTGCGCGACGTTTCCCACCCGAAGTCGTCGGGCGCGGCGTTGACCGAGCACAGTGGCGGCGTGAACTCCGTTGCCTTCAGTCCGCACGGGCACCTGATGGCCACCGCCGGGTACGACAAGACAGTGGTCCTGTGGGACGTACGCGATCCCGCGCGCCCCAGGATCCTGGAGCGACGGCTGACCGGGCATTCCGGTGCGCTGTGGTCGGTGGCGTTCAGCCCGGACGCCCGTACCCTCGCCAGCGGAAGCAGCGACGGGACCGCCCGCTTGTGGGACGTGAGCGACCCGGCGCGCCCCACCGCGTTGGGGCCCGCGCTGACCGGGCACACGGACACGGTGTACTCGGTGGCGTTCAGCCCCGATCGGCGTACGTTGGTCACGTCCAGCTACGACCGGACGATCCAGCTGTGGGACGTGACCGATCCCGCGCACCCCCGTTCTCTCGGGCAGACGCTCACCGGGCACGCCGGTGTGATCAACTCGGTGGTGTTCAGCCCGGACGGCCGGACATTGGCCACCAGCAGCTCGGACAACACCACCCGGCTGTGGGACCTGGACGGCGAGCGCGCCGTCCAGCGGGTCTGTTCCACCCGGCTGGTCCTCACGCCCGAGGTATGGGACCAGGTGCTCCCCGATCTGACCTATCAGCCGCCCTGCCGGTGATCACCCGGGCTCCTGTCGTTTCTCCGGCTCACGGTCGTCGTCGGCGGCACGCCACAACTGCCTGATCAGGAACAGGCCAGCGGCGGCGAAGCACTGAGCGGGCGTCAACGTCGGCCCCCACACGACGACGTCCCACCCTGCCAGCAACAACACGCCATGCACCCCGAGGACCACGTACGCGCCCGCCAGTGCTCGCGGCAGGAATTCGATCGCGGTGCCGCGTGGCTCACCTTTGGTCTCCTGTGCCCACCCCATCGCACGGCCTGCTCACGGTGACATCAAAGGATCGTGCCCGATGGGGACCAGGCGTCTGCCGGCCCGCCCCTGGGCGGGCTCGAGGTCGTCACGCCGTTCGGCCAGCACGCGATCGACCACCGTCCTCATGGCACAGATGCCGCGACTGTCCACATCGGTCTTGCGGGTGCGCCAGGTCGTCCTCACCGCCCGGCGGAACTCGTTCCCCAGCACGTCGTCGATCTGCGATTCGGCCAAGATCCTCACCTCCTGGATCAGGCATACCCGGGTACCGGCTCGCGAACCTTGTGCATACAGTCTTCAGTGGACTGGGGGCGCGGTGCTCCCCTGTCGACCTAGGTCTTCCCGCACGGGGCCGGTCAGGCGTACTGGTGGCCAGTATCGCGGCGGTCCGAACGCCTCGACTCGCGCTCGAACCGCCGCGAACAGGATCTCCGCGCCGCTTCGGCAGGACGCGCGGCGTCGTCCCCGGCTGGGGTCGTACTGTCATCGTCATCGGCGTGCGCGCCCACGTGGCAGGCCGGAGGGACGGCAGCCGGTCGGCCCTGCCGGGCGACGCGGACATCAGGAGTTCACCAATCCGAGTGACACGGCGGTGGCCCCCATTCTTCCTTCCATGTCCCCTCCCCTGAGTCCATGAGGAAGCACGCCATGACCATACGAGCAAACACGCGCCGGGTTTGTCCCCCGAACGACCTGCATTCGTCGAGACTGATCAACCCGTCCCGGATGGCGCGGACGAGCAGCGCCGCCTTGGTCGCGGCGGGCCGGCCGAGGTGGGCATATTCGATGCGGACACGGTCGAGGTAGGTGTTGACCGTGCTGACCGAGACACCCATGCGGTCGGCCACCATCTCCTTGGACTCGCTGCGCAACCACAGCAGCAGCGCGTTCTGCGCCCGTGGCGTCAGCTTCGGAGCGCTTCTCCCCCTGCATCCGGGCTGGTGTGCCAGTCCCCGGCCGGCTGTCGCCCACCTCTGTCAGCCTGCACCGGCCGAGGCCGGACAGGTCCGGCAGGTCGGATATCGGGTGTCCGTCAGCGTCGCACTCCTCGTCCTTCAACGGTGTTCGTCCTGCGCCAGCCTGCTAGTTTCTAGCCAGTTTCGGGTTGTCCGGCTCCCCGGCGAGCAGCGGGCAAACAATCTCCGGTCAATGGGGAGGCGAGGCGAGATGGGTGCTGGTCGGCCCGAACACCGGAAACTGGCCCAGCAAGCGCACTACTCCGCGACGACGCTGGCCGACGCGGCCAAGGGCGACCGGCTTCCCTCGCTGGACGTGACGCTGGCGTATGTCGCGGCGTGCGGAGGTGACCGGGCCGAGTGGGAGAGCCGGTGGCGCACGGTCGCGGCCGAATCGCTGCCGCCTCGGCCGGTCTCGCCCGGCGAGCCCGAGGAGCGGGCACCGTACGTGGGGCTGGCGGCGTTCCAGCCGGAGACCGCGGACCGGTTCTTCGGCCGGGAGCGGTTCGTCGACGAAGCCGTGACACGACTGCGGTCCCAGCACTTCCTCGCGGTGGTCGGGACCTCCGGCAGCGGCAAGTCCTCCCTGCTGCGCGCCGGCCTGATCCCGGAGCTCCGAGCGGACGGCACGTCCCGGCCGGTGTTGCTCACGCCCGGCGCCAGGCCGTTGCACGAGTGCGCGATCCGCCTGGCTCCGCTGCTCGGCGTCAACGCCGGCACCCTCATGGCCGACCTGGCCGCCGACCCGGCGAACCTGGGCCTCGCGGTCCGCCAGGCACTGGTCCACCACGAAGACGACCTGCCGCCGCGGACCGAGGTCGTCTTCGTGGTGGACCAGTTCGAAGAGGTCTTCACCGTCTGCGACGACGATCGGGAACGCGACCAGTTCATCGGCGCGCTGCTGACCGCGACGCGGCAGGGCGGCAGCCGGACGAGAGTCGTGCTCGGTGTGCGGGCGGACTTCTACGCCCGGTGCGCCGAGCATCCCGGCCTCGTCGGCGCGTTCCAGGACGCCGAGTTGCTCGTCGGGCCGATGACCTCCGACGAGTTGACCAAAGCGATCAACCAGCCCGCCGCCGACAGCGGGCTCGTTGTCGAACGGGCGTTGACCACGGCCATTCTCGCCGATGTGGCCGGCCAACCGGGCTGCCTGCCCCTGGTGTCACACGCGTTACTGGAAACCTGGCGCAGGCGCCGGGGCAACGCGCTGACACTGTCGGGCTACCTGGCCACCGGTGGTGTACGCGGCGCCGTCGCCCAAACGGCCGACAACGCCTACAAGGCTTTCAACGACGACCAGCAGCACGCTGCCCGGCGGATCCTGTTGCGGCTGGTCGCCCTCGGCGACGACACCGACGACAGCAGAAGACGGGTCCGCGTCGACGAGTTCGACGCCGACCCCGACACGACCGCGGTACTGGGCGAACTGGTGCGGGCGCGGCTGCTGACGTTGGGCGAGAACACAGTCGAGATCGCGCACGAGGCGCTGATCAGGAACTGGCCCACGCTGCGCGGGTGGATCGACGAGGCCGGGAACTGCTGCTCGCGCAGCGACGCCTGACCGAAGCCGCGTCCGAATGGGAGCGTGGCGGGCGTGACGAGGAGTTCCTGTACCGGCGAGCGCGGCTCACCGCATGGGAGGACCGCGATCTCGGGCGGCTCAACGAATCCGAACGCGCTTTCCTTGACGCGAGCAGGCAACGGCAGGTGGACGAACTCGCCGCGGCTCGCCGCCGCACCCGCCGGACGCTGATCGGGGCCGGGGTCGTCGTCGTGGTGGTGAGCCTGCTGTCGGTGCTGGCCCTGGTGTCCGCCAACCGCGCGACCCGCGACAGGGATCTGGCGTTCTCCCGGCAGCTGGTCGCCAACGCGCGGGCTCAGCTCGGGCTCGACCCCGAGCTCGCGCTGCTGCTGGCCAGGCAGGCGTACCGGATCAGGCCCACCGGCGAGGCCGAGGCCATGCTCCGCCAGGCCACCATCGACTCCCGGGTCGTAGCGACCGTGCCCACCGGTCAGCGCGAGGTGTACAGCGTCGCCTTCAACCCCGGCCGCCGCCAGCTGGCCAGCGCCGGGACCGACGGCACACTGCGGATCTGGGAACGCGCCGGAGCGGGCGTGGCACCGGGCGGCCCCGTGGTGATCCCCGGCCACCAGCGCGAAGCCGCGAAACTGGCCTTCACCGCGGACGGGAACAGGCTGGCGAGCGCCGGCGACGACGGCGTCATCCGGATCCGTGACCTCGCCAACGGCAAAGAACTGCTGCTGCGCGGACATCAGGGAGCTGTTCGCGGCGTCACCTTCGACAGCGCGGGGAAACGCCTCGCGAGCGCTGGTGATGACGGCACCGCGAGGGTTTGGGACACGCTGGCCGGTACCGAGACCACGGTGCTGCGCGGCCACGAGGACGCGGTCTGGAGCCTCGCCTTCAGCGCCGACGGGCGACTGGCCAGCGGCGGCGAGGACGGGACTGTACGCGTCTGGAGCTTGGCACCCGCGCGTCAGGACACCGTGATGACCGCGCACGACAACACCGTGAAACGCCTGGCGTTCAGCCAGGGTGGGCGGCTTGCCACAGCGAGCGACGACGGCACGGTCAAGGTCTGGAAGGCGCTGGGGCAAGGCGATCCCGTCGTGATGCGCGGCCACGAGGGCACCGCGGAGACACTGGCGTTCAGCGCGGACGGCCGGAAGGTCGCCAGCGGAGGCCAGGACGGGGTGATCCGGGTGTGGAACGCGGACAGTTCCGTCGATCCGCTGACGCTGCGCGGCCACCGGGGCGTCGTCTGGGATGTGGCCTTCGACCCGGACGCGCCCAACCGGTTGGCCAGCGCGGGCTCGGACGGCACCATCCGCTTCTGGGACGTCACCGGCCCAGGCGACCCGATCGTGTTCCGCGGCCACCAAGGCCGGGTCGCGCCGGTGGAGTTCAGCAGGGACGGCACGCGGATCGCCACCGGCGGCAAGGACACGACCGCCCGGATCTGGCGGTCCACAGGCGACAGCGATCCGACAGTCCTGCGTGGACACGAGGCCGAGGTGTGGGACGTGACGTTCAGCCCGGACGGGCGGCGCGTCGCCAGCTCGGGCCAAGACGGGACCGTGCGCGTCTGGAACGCGGCGGGCGACAGCGCCCCCATCGTCCTGCGTGGACACGAGGGCGACGTCTGGGATGTGGCGTTCTCCCCCGACGGACGGCACCTGGCCAGCGCGGGCGACGACGGGACGGTACGCGTCTGGACGACGAACCCCGGCGACCCGCCGAGGATCCTGCGCGGCCACGAACGTTCGGTGTACCACGTCTCCTACAGTCCTGACGGCACACTGCTGAGCAGCGCCGGCGTCGACAGCAGCGTCCGGGTATGGCAGGCCGGCGGCGCGGGCGAACCGGTTGTCCTGCGGGACCACCAGGGCGGCGCCCGGTCGGCGTCGTTCAGCCCCGACGGGCGGCGACTGGCCACCGCGAGCGCCGACGGCACCGTGCGGATCTGGAAGTCGCTGTCGGACAAGGACCCCATCGTCCTCAAAGGTCACCAAGGTCCGGTCGGGTCGGCGGAGTTCAGCCCGGACGGCGAGTACCTCGCCACCAACGGCAGCGACCGCACCGTGCGCGTCTGGAGGACCGACGGCACGAGCGACTTCGTGGTGATCAAGGGATTCGGTGGCTCGATCAGCAACCTCGCGTTCAGCCCGGACGGCCGCAAGCTGATCACCGGGCACGGCGACGGCACGGCCCGCGTCTCCCAGTGCGAGCCGTGCGTCCCGCTCGGCGAGGCGTTGCGATCGGCCGACAACCGGATCACCAGGGACTTCACGCCCGACGAGCGCAAGACCTACCTGACCGGGCCGCAGGACTCGTGAATCCCCGGCGGGTCACAGGCCCGCGCGTTCGAAGGCCAGCGTCGGCAGGTCCACCGCGTGCGCGCCGCCGTCGGCGACGATGACCGCGCCCGTGATGTACGACGACTCCGCCGAGCCCAGGAATCGGACTATCGAAGCGATTTCCGCTGGTTCGGCCGCACGGCGCAGCGGGACTTCCGCTGTGGCCGTGCGGTAGGCCTCGGCACGGCCCCCGGCGATGCCCGACGCCTCCGCCAAGGCGTCCATTCCCCTGTCGGCCAACGGGGTACGGACCCAGCCCGGGCACACCGCGTTCGCGCGTACGCCCTTGGGGCCGAAGTCTCGTGCGATCGAACGTGTCAGACCGACCAGGGCGTGCTTGGCGGTGACGTAACTGGCGGAGTTCGGTCCGGCGAACAGACCGGCCAATGAGGACACCACGACGACCTGGCCGCGTGTCTCGATCAGTGACGGCAACGCTGCCCGGCAGAAGACGAACGCGCTCGACAAGTTCGACCGCATCGCGAAATCCCACGCTTCGTCGTCGGTGTCGGTGACCGACGCCAGCACAGCCCCGCCCGCGTTCGCGACCGCGACGTCCAGGCGGCCGAACCGGTCGATGATCTCGGCGATCGCGTTCTCCACCTGCTCACGCACGCTCGCGTCACAGGTGATCACGTGTGCGCCGGTGCCCGCGGCCACCTCCTCAAGAGGTTCGGGTCTCCTGCCGAGCACGACCACCCGCGCGCCTTCGGCGGCGTAGCGGCGGGCGACCGCGGCTCCGATCCCGGAACCTCCACCGGTGATCGCGATGACCTTGCCTGTCGAGTCCACTGTCGAACCTTTCTACGCGGGGAACGCCGACCGGGCCGACAGGCCGAAGTCGGCGAGCACGGCCTGGCCGTTGACCGGCCGGGACGCCGGGGACGCGAGGAACAGGACCTGCCGGGCGACGTCGCCGGGCGCCTGCACCGGAAAGTCCGGGTCGTCCAGTACGTCGCCGAGGTCGCCCCGCGCCATCGGAGTGTCGACAACCGACGGACACACGCAGTTGACCCGCACGCCGGGCAGTTCCACCGCCAGTGCCCGGGTCAACGCCACGACAGCGCCTTTGGACGCGCAGTACGGCACCATGCCCGGCGCGGCCGTGAACGCCGAGTCGCTGCCCAGCAGCACCACCGCGGCGTCCTCGGCCAGCCACGGCTGGGCGTGCTTGACCAGCAGGATCTGACCGGTCACGTTCACCGCGAGGACCGCGGCCACCTCGGCGGCGGAGGTCTCGGCGAGCGGCCTGCCGACCGGCCCGGAGATCCCGGCACAGCCGACCACGACGTCGAGGCGGCCGAACCGCTGTGCCACAGCGGCGACGGCGTCGGCCACGCTCCGCTCATCGGCGACGTCCGCACGGACCGCGACGACGTCGCCGTCGAGCTCCGGAGGCGCGTTCCGGTCGACCATGCCCACCTGTGCGCCCTCGGCGAGGAACGCCTGCGCGCAGGCCAGGCCGATACCCGACGCCGCACCCGTGACCAGGACCACCCGGCCCGCGAGATCCATTCGCATGCGGCCATTCGACCCCGGTGGCCGGTGGCGTGTTTGGCCACGAGTGCACGCTTGTTGTCCACGACTGCACGACTGGTTCCGCGCCGGGGCGCGGCGGCTGAGACTGAGGGCGTGACTACCCTCTCCGACACCTCGTCCTGGCTGCCGCTCGACGGACTCGCACCGGGGTTCGACGCGAACAAGGCCCCCGTGGTCGACGACCTCAACGGCCAGGAGTTCGTCCTGCGTGACGACGACGGCGGGCCGGACCGCACGGTCAGGTTCACCGACGCGCACCTCCACTGGGACGACGCGGTCGACGCCGCCGAGACGTTCCTCGTCGACGACGACCTCTACTACGTCCAGTTCCACCCGGCGGCGAACCCGCGCACCGCCGTCTCGCTGGTTCTCGACCTGCGCGACGGCCGGGCGCTGGTGATCACCACCCGGATCGGCGACAGCGGCACGCCCCGTGTCACGCAGGAGTTCCGGCCGGCCACGATCGGCGGCATCACGGCACACGGTCGGGCCATGGCACCGAGCACTGCCCTCATCGGACGCCGGGCCATGTGGGTGTACAGCGAGGAGCACGCCTACGAACACGTCTACCTGAGCCCGCACTGGTACACCTGGCAGTGCCTCGCCGGTCCGGAACGCGGCCTCGCCGACACCGACGAGAACTCCGTGTACCGGGTGCGGCCGGGGATCTACGTCTTCACCTGGCGGGAGAAGGTCATCCCGTGCGCGTCGGTGACCATCGCCGACCACCGCGAAGCCCGCGCGCTGCGCTCGCACGGAGTCCTGTTCGGACTGGACGCCACCGGTGAGAGCTCGACGCATTTCACGTTCGGCGCCACCGGCCGGCTGCTGAGCACCACCGCGCACCCCGACGAGCTCGACCCGGCCAACCATGGCCGCTGACCTGATCCTCACCAACGCCGTCGGGTACACACTGGACGCGACCCGGCCGTGGACGTCGAGCCTCGCCGTCACCGGCGGGAAGATCACCGGCGACACCGAACGCGGACCGGGTACCGAGGTGGTCGACCTCGGCGGCGCGTTCGTCATGCCCGGGCTGGTCGACGTGCACAACCACCACGCGTTGGCCGGGCGTTCGGAACTGTTCGAGCTGACCTTCGGTGTGGACGCGGGGTTCGAGGACATCCTCGACGCCGTCCGCGTGCGTGCCCGCGGCCTCGGTCCGGACGAGTGGCTCACCGGTGGCGCGTGGGCGTCCACTCTGGTGGGTACGCTGTCGGACCCGGCGGCCCGGCGGGCGCTCGACGACGCGGCGGGTGGCCGTCCGGTGATCCTCGCCGACGACAGCAGGCACAACCGGTGGGTCAGCAGCCGGGCGCTGGAACTGGCCGGCATCACCGCGGCGACACCCGATCCACCGGGTGGCGTCGTCGACCGGGACACCGACGGCGAACCCAGTGGGCTGTTGCTGGAAGCCGCCGGGGTCCTGGTCGAGCGGCTGGCCGGTGGGCTCACCGCGGCGCAGCACCGCCGCGCGTCGCAACGAGCGATCGAGATCCTGCACGCCCACGGTGTCACCGCGTTCCAGGACGCGGGGGTGTCCACTGACATCATGGGCGCGTTGAAGTCGCTGGACGAGGCGGGGGAACTCGCCGCGTGGGTGGTTTCGTCGCTGCTCGTCAACGACCCGATCTTCGGTTTCGACCCGGTCGGTGCGCCGTTGCTGGACGTGGCCGGCCGGTACCGCACCGAACACCACCGGCCGGACTTCGTGAAGATCTTCCTGGACGGCGTGCCACCGACCCGCACGGCCGCCTTCCTCGAGCCGTACCTGCCCGACGAGGCCCACGGCGACTGCTTCCACGGCGGCACGACGATGTCCGCCGACGAACTGACCGGATGGCTGCGTACCGCGGCCGAAGCGGGACTGTCAGCCAAGGTGCACTGCACCGGTGACGCCTCGGTGCGGCAACTGCTCGACGCCGTCGAAGCGATCCGCGCGGAGGGCCACACGACGGGGTATCAGGTGGCGCACGGCCAGTTCGTGCACCCGGACGACCTGCCGCGGTTCGCGGCGCTCGGTGTCGCCGCGGACATCTCGCCGTTCCTGTGGGTGCCGGGCGTCATCCAGGAGGCGATCGCCACGGTGCTGCCGGCCGAGCGAGCCGGGCGGATGCAGCCCAACAGGGCACTGCTCGACAGCGGCGCGTTGGTCGCGGGCGGCTCGGACTGGCCGGTCAGCGAGTCGCCGAACGCGTGGGAAGGCATCGCGGGCCTGGTCACGCGGCAGGATCCGTACGGCAGAAGGCCGGGCGCGCTGTGGCCCGAGCAGGCGATCACACTCGCCGAGGCGATCGAGGTGTTCACCTTGAACGGCGCCAAAGCGTGCGGCCTCGACGACGTCACCGGAGCGCTGACACCGGGACGGTCCGCCGATTTCGTCGTACTCGACCGCGATCCGTTCCGGACGGACGACGTCGCGGGGACGAAGGTCGTCGAGACGTGGTTCGCCGGTGAGCGCGTGTTCCAGCGCTGACGAGCTGTCCTCAGAGGAGGGTGTCGAGCCGTCGGTCCGGTGCCCACCTGCCGACTGCTCGTGCCAGGTCCGGGGCGTCCGCGGCGAGCCCGAAGACGTACCGCTTGCCACGGACGCCAGGTACGGGCGGCTCGCCGTTGACCACCCGCAAGCTCAGCGGCGGCTGCGTGTCCACCGGCCGCACGGGAAACACTTCGACCGCCGGATCGCTGCCCGGTACGACGTGGACGGCCTTGATCTGCTCCCAGCGCAGCCCACCGTCGACCTGCCGCCCCCGCCCCAGCCACACTCCGTCGGCGTCGACCGCCAGGACCGGCTTGGCCAGCCGTTTGCGCAGCGAGTACAGGACCACCGCGGCGAGCATCGCGGTGAACAGGACACAGAGGACGGCGGCTTCCGCCCGGTCGAGCACGGGCGCCGGTCCGTTCTCCGGCCCGTGCGCGTTGACCAGGAACGGAATGGACGTGCCGAACGCCGCGTAGAGGCCGGTGAAGACCGGAACGGCCAGCAGGACGACGACGGCCAGCACCATCAGCGGCAGCCCGACGGCCCGTTGCGCCGGGGTCAGCCGGGTACGTCGCTGCCGTGACACCCGCACCACCTCGGCGACCACGGCGTCCGGACCGAACCGGCGTGGCAGCGCCCCCTCCTTGACCACAGCCTGACGATAGCCGACAGGGCGCGTCCGACCTCACGCTTCGGTCAACTCAGGGGCGTGCGAGCGGCGGAGAACCATCGCACCGGCGACCAACGCCAGCGCCACGATGCCCGCCCCGGCGAGGTAGGCCGCGTGGTAGCCGCTCAGCAGCGCCGCGACCGGTTCGGCGCCGCCGGCACGCTGCGTCTCCGTCCGGGTCGCGGACAGGACGGCGAGCGCGGCGAGCCCGAGCGCTCCCCCGACCTGCTGTGTCGTGTTGAACAGGCCGGACGCGAGTCCGGCGTCCTCCGGCGTGGTGCCGGCCATGCCGAGCGCCATCAGCGCGGGCATCGCCATGCCGAACCCGGCGCCCAGCACGATCAGCGCGGGAAGCACGTCGGCGGCGTACACGGCGTCGAGCGGGACGCGGCCGAGCAGGCCGAGCCCGGCGATGATCAGCACGAGCCCGGCTGGCAGCACCCTGCGTTCGCCGAAGCGCGTGTTCAGCTTCGCCGAGAACCCGAGGGACACGACCGCGATCACCGCAGCGGGCGGGATCATCGCGACACCCGTGGCCTGCGGGCTCAGTCCGGCGACCTGCCGCAGGTACAGCACTGTCGTGAACATGAACCCGAACATCGCTCCGACGAGCAGGAACAGGACGACGTTCGCGCCGGACAACCCCCGCAACCTGAACATCCGCAACGGAAGCAGCGGGGTCACCGCTGTGGCCTGCCGGACGACGAACCCGGCAAGCAACGCCAGCGCCGCCGCACCGAAGCCCGCGGTGCGGACCGACGCCCACCCCTGATGCTCGACGGTGGTGATCGTGTACACCAACGTCATCAGCGCGGCCGTCGCGAGCACCGCACCGGGCACGTCCGTTCGTGCCGTGCGGATACCGGGCTGGTGCGGCAGCAGCCGCACCGCGAGGACGAGCGCGACGACGCCGATGGGGACGTTGACCGCGAAAATCCAGTGCCAGCTGGCTGTCTGCGTGATCAGGCCACCAGCCAGGCTGCCGATCGTGCCACCGGAGGCCTGCACGAAGCTGAACGCGCCGATCGCCTTGGCCCGCTCGCCGGGTTCCGGGAACAGCGTGACGATCATGCCCAGCACCACCGCGGTGAGCGCGGCGGCACCGACGCCCTGGACGAAACGAGCGGCCAGCAGCGCGGTCGCGTCCCACGCGAGCCCGCAGAGCGCCGAGGCGACGGTGAACACCGCCAGCCCGGCGAGGAACACGCGCCTGCGGCCGAGGATGTCGCCGAGCCGGCCGAACAACAGCAGCAAGCCGCCGAACGCGATGAGGTAGGCGGTGGTGACCCAGGCCAGGCCGGACTGGCTGAAGCCGAGATCCCGTTGGATCGCGGGCAGCGACACGGCGACGATCGTCTCGTCGACGATCGCCATGAGTGCGGCCGCGCACAGGATGATCAGCGCGAACAGGCGGGTGCGGTCCATCGGGATGCCCTTCTCGGTGCACGATTTGTAACAGGGCACATCGTGTGTGACCATCGGCGCGCGCGGAAGGAGGCACATCCATGTCCCACAGTCACATCGATGTACCCGTCGAGGCAGACGGCACAGGGGGAATCCGCGATGTGATCGAGGAGGCATGCCCGCTGACCGAAGTCATCGACCACGTCGCGGGGAAGTGGAGCATCGGCGTCCTCGTCGCCGCGGCGCACGGGCCGGTCCGGTTCACCGAACTCGAACGCGCCATCAACGGCATCAGCAGGCGGATGCTCACGCTCACCCTGCGCAAACTGGAACGCGACGGCCTGCTGTGCCGCACCGTGTACCCCACCGTGCCACCGAAAGTCGAGTACACGCTCACCGCCATGGCGCAAGAACTGCACGAGACCCTGCGCAGCCTCACCGACTGGGCGGAACGGCACCGCGGCAACATCGCCGCCGCCCAGAAGCACTACGACGCGGCCGAACGCCAGTGACGCTGCGCATCCGGCACACGGCCGCGATGCGATACTCCGGTCGTGCGTGCACACAGTGAGCCCACCTCGTGATCCGCCTGGTTCTCGTCGACGACGAACCGATGGTGCTGGCGCACCTGCGCACGGTTCTGACCTCCGCCGACGACATCGAGGTCGTCGGGACCGCGCAGGACGGTGCCGAGGCGATCGAGGCGGCGACGCGTTTCCGGCCCGACGTGATGCTGATGGACCTGCGGATGCCCGAAGTGGACGGTTTGACCGCGATCGAGCGGATCGCGAAGATGCCGGTGCCGCCCGCGTTGGTCGCGCTGACCACGTTCGACACCGACAGCCACGTGATGAAGGCGCTGCGGGCGGGTGCGTCCGGTTTCCTGCTGAAGACGACGCCGCCGGAGGACCTCATCAGCCTGGTCCGTGTCGCCGCGGACGGCCACACAGTGATGTCCAAGCAAGCCACGCGTCGTGTCATGACCGCTTCGGCGGGCGAGCACCAGCGCGGGGAGGCGGCCAGGGCGCGTGTCGGTGAACTCACCGGACGCGAGGTCGACCTGCTGCGGTGCCTTGGCGAAGGCATGTCGAACGCCGCCGTCGCCGCGAAACTCCACCTGTCCGAGGCGACCGTGAAGAGCTACGTGTCGCGGATGCTCGCCAAGCTCCGCTGCGACAACCGCACCCAGGCGGGTCTGCTGGCGCACGAAGCGGGACTGATGGGCTGAGCCTTGCCTGACCTCACCACCGCCCGACCCACCCGCAGGCAGCTGATCACGCAGGTCAGCGTCGCTTTCGCGTTCGCCATGATCGATCTCGCGATCTGCCTCAACAGCGGGCCGACGACCGGCTGGGCGGGCCCGCGCGCCGACCTGGTGCTGCTGCTGGTGGTCGACGCGTCGCTCGTGCTGGCCGGCCGGTTCACGCGCACGGTCGCCGGGCTGACCATTCTGGCCGGGTTGCTGACGTTGTACTCGGACGCGTTCGCCCCCGGGCTGTTCGCCCCGGTCGAACCGGCCAGCCCGTTGACGCTGCCGCGGATCGCCCCGATCGTGGTGATCTTCCTGGTCCAGCGTGAACCGCAGCGGGTCGCGTTCCCGCTGATCGGGTTGCTCGCGCTGATCGGCAGCAGGCCGTGGACGCCGAGCTGGACGGTCACGCCGGTCGGGTTGCTGAGCACGATCGGCCCCGCTGTGGTGGTGCTGTACCTCAACGCGCGCAAGGAATTGCTGCAGTCGCTTCGTGACCGTGCCGAGCGGGCTGAACGTGAGAAGCACCTGCTGGCCGAGCAGGCGCGGTCGGAGGAACGCCGCAGGCTCGCCGCCGAGATGCACGACGTGCTCACCCACGGGCTGAGCCTGATGGTGCTGCAGGCGGACGCGCTGGGCGTGACATCGACCGACCCGGCAGTGCGCAAGGCCGCCAAGGACATCCGCTCGGCGGGCAGCGGCGCGCTCGACGAACTGCGTGACCTGGTCGGCGTGCTCAACAGTGATCCGGTCGACGCCGACGAGCGGCCGTTGGCTGCCGTCAAGGCCGATCAGGCCCCGGATCCGGCGGATCCGGCGCGTGAATCGACGGCCGCGGGCCTGCCGGTCGAGCTGGAGGTGACGGGTGAGCGGTCCGTGATGTCGCCTGCCATTGCCCGCACAGCGCACCGGATCGTGCAGGAGGCGTTGACGAACACGCGCAAGCACGCGCCGGGCGCCGAGGTGCGGGTCCGGCTGGACTACCGGCCGGACAGGGTTTCGGTGCGGGTGCGCAACTCCGCCGCCGCCCGCCCGCCGGACGAGGTGCTGGCGGGCAGCGGTTCGGGGTTCGGTCTGTCCGGCATCGGCCACCGCGTCGACGTGATCGGCGGGACGCTGACCGCCGGACCGACCGGGGACGGCGGGTTCGAGGTGGCGGCGCGGCTGCCGACGTACGTACCGACGAACGACAACCGCCGCAAGCCGGGCTGAACCCGCGTCAGGACATGAAGAAGCCGCGGCGGCCCGGGCGCGTCTTCTTGCGCATCGAGACACCGCGGCCGAGGAACGTCAGACCGGCGAGGACGGTCACCACCCCGCCGATCACGCCGACGGAGTCACCCGCGCTCAGGACGATTCCCGAGATCCCGGCCACCAGCAGGCCGAGTCCGACGGCCATCGAGGCGGCGGGACGGCCTTTCCTGTCGCGGGCCATGTCAGTCTCCTTTGGACGAATCGGGTGCTGTCGCCTGTCGAGTCAACACGGTCACCCCCGCCCGGCGCAGTCATCGAAAGTTGTCATCCGGACCGCCGAAGGTGGTCAGCGGTGGCCCCCTTCTCCGGTAGCGGCACCGCGGCGTGCCCATTTGGATGGAGCCGAACCGGAATGGGGGGCAAGCTTGATCACCGCACGGAACCTCACCAAGCGATACGGCGCCACGACTGCCGTCGACGACTTGTCGTTCGACATCAAGCCCGGGGTCGTCACCGGCTTCCTCGGGCCCAACGGCGCGGGGAAATCCACCACGATGCGGATGATCCTCGGCCTCGACACGCCGACCAGCGGAGCGGTGACCGTCGGCGGCAAGTCCTATCGGGACCTGCCCGCGCCGGTGCGCGAGGTGGGCGCGCTGCTGGACGCCAAGGCCGTGCACGGCGCACGCACGGCGTACCGGCATCTGCAGTGGGTCGCGCAGGCCGGCGGTATTCCGCGCCGCAGAGTCGGCGAAGTGCTCGACCTGGCCGGGCTGGCGAAGGTCGCGGGCAAGAAGGTCGGTTCGTTCTCGCTGGGCATGTACCAGCGGCTCGGCATCGCGACCGCGTTGCTCGGCGACCCGCCGGTGCTGCTGTTCGACGAGCCGGTGAACGGGCTGGACCCGGAAGGCATCCTGTGGATCCGCACGCTGATGCGGGATCTGGCCACCGAGGGCCGCACGGTGTTCGTCTCCAGCCACCTGATGAACGAGATGGAGGAGACGGCCGGGCACGTGGTCGTCATCGGCCGGGGCACGCTGATCGCGGACATGCCCATCGAGGAGTTCACCCGCAGCGACGCGCACAGCCACGTGCACGTGGTGTCGCCGCACGCGGACGAGCTGGCCCGGGTGCTGACGGACGTGGGCGCCGCGGTCACGCGTGGCCCGGCCGGTTCGTTCGACGTGACCGGGCTGGACGCGGCGAAGATCGGCGATCTGGCGTTGGAGCACCGCCTCGGTGTGCACGAACTGACGCCGGTGCGCGCCAGCCTGGAAACCGCGTTCATGGATCTGACGCGCGAAAGCGTCCAGTACCGCCCGACCGCACCCGGCAAGGAACGATGATGACGACAGCAATCACGCCTGGCCTGGGCAACACCTTGGCCGCGGAGTGGACGAAACTCCGCTCGGTCCGCTCCACGTGGGTGATCGTGATCGCCGCGTTCGTGGTCAGCGTCGGTTTCTCGGTGCTGTTCAGCTTCGTGACCGAACAGGCCTACCCGAGCCTGCCTGCCGAGCAGCGCAGCAGCTTCGACCCGGCGGGGACCAGCATGGTCGGGATGAACCTCGGCCTGATCACCATCGCGGTGCTGGGGGCGCTGGCGACCTCGGCGGAGTACTCGACCGGCATGATCCGGCTGACCCTGTCGGTCACACCGAGCCGCGGCCGAGTCCTCGCGGCGAAGGCGATCGTGGCCGGGCTGCTCGGTTTCGTGCTGGGCACGGTCTTCGCGGCACTGGCGTTCCTGATCGGCCAGGCGATCCTGGGCATCGGCCCGGCGGTGCCGACGCTCGCCATCGGCCGCCCGGAGGTGCTGCGCAGCCTGCTGGGCTGGGGCGTGGAGATGGCGGCGTTCAGCCTGCTGGCGCTGTCGTTCGCGGTGATGATGCGCAGTGCGGCCGGCGCCATCGCGACCACGATCGGGCTCATCTTCGTACCGGCGATCCTGGGCGCGTTCCTGCCGGTGTGGGCGCAGCGCCACGTTCTCGCGTACTTCCCGGCAGCCGCGGCCGAACAGCTCAGCACAGCGCGGCTCGAACCGGACTCGGCGACGTATCTGGGGCCGGTCACCGGCGCCGGCACGTTGGTGACGTGGGTCGCGGTCGCCATGGTTGTGGCATTTTCCCTGAAGGGCAAACGAGATTCGGGCTGACACACAGCCGACCGGCCACCGGCGGCGCGATGGCGCCGGTGAGGTTGCCGCCGATCAGCGAGACACGGAGTACTGGCCCTGGGCGTGCACCGGAACCAGGCCTTCGACAGTGTTACCGGCCGAAGTGTCCACTATGAACGAATTGCGGCACGTGGCTCGAGCCGCGTGCCCCGGACTGGGCCTGCGGGCCTAGGCGACCCTCAGCCGGAAGTCGTATTCCCCTAGGGGATGATCTCGACCTGTCGTCGGATGCACCAGGACGGTACCTTGCAGAACACTTTCCCCATGACTCAAGCTCCGCCGGCGATCGAACCCGTCACAAGAGGATCGGTCCGCCGTGCGGTCACGACGCTCCGGCAGCGCCTGCCGTTCACCAGCACGGTCGTGCTCGCCACGCTCGTGCTGGCCGTCGCGACCGGGGCACTGTGGAACGCTGCCGAGGACCGCGCGGCCTACCCGTTCGTCGCCTACGGAGTGTCGTCGCTGGAAGCCGGTCGGTGGTGGACGATGCTCACCGGCCCGTTCTTCGCCGTCGTCCCCTGGTACTACTTGCCGATGGTGGGCAGCTTCGCCCTCTTTGCCGGTTTTGCCGAGTGGCGACTGGGGACGCGGCGCGCGATGGCCGTGACGATCGGTGGCCAGTTCGTTTCCGTGCTCGTCGCGACCCAGTTCCTCGCGCTGTGCCGTAACTCCGGCTGGCTGTGGGCCGAGCGCGTCGCGGGCAGCCTTGACGTCGGGTTCTCCGGTGGTGCGCTCGCCGCGGTCGCCGTCGCCAGTGCGACGTTGCGCGCGCCGTGGCGGCTGCGGTTGCGGGCCGGGCTCTGCGTGTACGCCGCCGTCACGATCATCTACGTCGGCACCCTCGCCGACCTCGTGCACTTCTTCGCGTTGCTGCTGGCGATCCCGGTGGGGAAACGGCTTGCCGGCGCGCGCCGGGCGCCTGACGTGGCGGGGCCGAACGTGCGGGAGTGGCGGCTGTTGACCGTGGCCGGTCTGCTGCTGCTCACCATCGCCGAGGTCGTCATGTTCTTCGTGCCGGGGACCGGGCCGTTCGGATCGGCGGACGGGGTGTCGCTGTCCGCGCCCGAGCTGGCGCTCCTGGTCGTGCTGGTGGTGCCGATGGTCAACGGGCTGCGCAAGGGCAGCCGGGTCGCGTGGCGCTGGGCGGCGGGCCTGTCCGCGTTCGTGACGCTGCAGGCCCTGGTGATCGCGACGCTGGTCGGGCTGGCCAACGTGTTCGGTGGCGAGTACGACACCGTGGGGCTGCCGCTGTTCTTCGTGGACAATCTGCTGTGGATGGTCGAACTGATCGTCCTGCTCGTCGGGCGGCGCGCTTTCCGCGTGCCTTCGCGGCGCCGGTTGCGTCGCCACGTGCAGCGCCCGGGGCCCGCGCTGGTCCGTACGCTGCTCGGGCGGCATGGCGGCAGCACGCTGTCGTGGATGACGACGTGGCCGTCCAACACGTACTTCGTCCGTGCGGACGGCCGGTCCTACCTCGCCTACCGCCGTCACGCCGGGGTCGCCGTCGCGCTCGGCGACCCGATCGCGCCGGACGGCACGGCGGCCGCGACGGTCACCGAGTTCACCGCGATGTGTGAGAACTCCGGCCTGGTGCCGTGCGTGTTCTCGGCGACCGAAACCACTGTGGCGACAACGCGTGAGCTGGGCTGGAAACACGTCCAGGTGGCTGAGGACAACGTGCTCGACCTCGCTGACCTGGAGTTCCGCGGCAAGGCGTGGCAGGACGTCCGGACGGCGCTGAACAGGGCCGCGAAGCAGGACATCGAGTTCCGGCTGGTCCGCCTGGCCGACCAGCCGGAACCCATCCTCGCCCAGGTGCGGGCGTTGTCCGAGGAGTGGATGGCGGGCAAGGACATGCCGGAGATGGGGTTCACCCTTGGCGGGCTCGACGAGGCGATGGACCCGGCGACCCGAGTCGGCCTCGCGGTGGACGCCGAAGGCACAGTGCACGGCGTGACGTCGTGGCTGCCGGTGCACACGGGTGCGGGTGAGGTCGGCGGCTGGACGCTGGATGTCATGCGCCGCAGCACCCACGGGTTCCGCCCGGTGATGGAGTTCCTCATCGCGTCGGCTTGCCTGGCGTTCCGCGCGGAGGGGGCGCGGTTCCTGTCGCTGTCGGGTGCGCCGCTGGCCCGCAGCCGCGAGGGTGGCCACAGCTGCCTGGTCGAGCGGGCGCTGGAGTCGCTGGGAAAGCTGATGGAGCCGTACTACGGATTCCGTTCGCTGCACGCGTTCAAGGCGAAGTTCCAGCCCCGGCGCGTCCCGCTCTACCTGGCCTTCCGCGACGAGGCCGACCTGCCTCGGATCGGGCTGGCGCTGAGCCGCGCGTACCTGCCCGATGTCCGGCTGCGCGAGCTCGTCCGGCGGCTGTCCCGCCGTCCGGCGATCTCCCGCGAGGGGTCAACTGGTCGCCTGCTGGCGTCGATGCCGCGTCGCGTTCGCCAGGCCGTTGACTGACGACCTACGAGGATTCGGCGTCCGGTACCGGTTTCTGCGACACCCCGAGCAGCCGGGGCTGCCGGGGCCGGGCCTCGATGTGGTGCATGCCCAGCGCGAACAGCATGATCACGAACGGAGTCAGCAGCGCGATCCACATGTCGCTTGGGATACCCACCCGGTCCGTGCCTAACCGGCGCGCGACGTGACGTGATCAATGCGATCCTGGGAACATGCCCCATCCGCGCCGGCAACTGGAGCGGATCCGGGACGGCGATGGCCCAGGCGCGGACCAGGCCCGGATCGCGATGACCGCCGAGGCGCGGCCCGAGCAACTGCGGGCCGCCATTCTCGCGCTGGTCCACGCCCGAGGGGCGGACAGCAGCATCTGTCCGTCCGACGCGGCCAGGGCAGTCGCCGGCGACTGGCGTCCGCTGATGCCCGAGGCGGTGGACCTGGCCAGAAATCTGGCCAGGTCCGGAGCGGTTCAGCTCACCCAGCGGGACCGGCTGCTCGGCCCGGACGACGAGTGGCAGGGACCGATCCGGATCCGGCTGCCCCGGCGATCCGATGGCTGAGCCACCCCGCACACCGGACGGGCACTTCGTCGTGATCGACGGCCGTCGCTGGCGGGCCACCGATCCCGAGATCCCAGCGGAAGCAGCCGCGCGGTTGCGCAGTCTGCTGATGCGGGCCCGGCGGGACGTCGGCGCGGCCCGCCGGGCGCAGGACACCGAGGCGGAACGAGAAGCCCGGGATCGCGTGCACGCCGCCAAAGTCGCGCTGGGCGAGCGGGGTGTTCCTTGGTGGGAGCAGGATTCCGCCGCACGGCGGCAGCGCTGGCAGCACGGGCTGGCCACGCTGGACCGGTGATCGCCCCCGGCGGCTCGTTCCCGGACCTGGGCCGGTCGATGCGAGGATGGTTCACCAATGAACCACGACGCCGGACAGGACGGGACGACACGGTGACCGGACAGCCGAGGCCTGCGCAGTTCAGCTGCCAGGTGCACCAGCACGACCAAGCGCTCGTCCTCTCCGTTGCCGGGCCCTTGGACCTCGCCACACAGCCCGCGTTCGCCGAGGCGGTGCGCAGCGCCTTACGAACGGACGCGTCATCAGTCGTCGTGGACCTCGCCGCCGTGACCTTCATGGCATCACCGGGCCTCGCTGTCCTGGTGGAGGCGCTGGAGGAGTCGATGCGCGCGAACAAGAGCCTGCACGTGGTGGTCGGCGACACGGTCGCCGCGCGGTCGATCGAAGTCACCGGTCTGGGGCAGGTGCTTCCGTTGGCGCCGGACGTGCGGACCGCGCTCGACGGCTGAGCCGCGTCCACACTCGGCTCACCGCCGAGCCGAAACCGGTCCGAGCCCGGATTCCCGGCCTGTTTCCCACCCCGGCGGAGAAGAGGACACATTCTGACCGCTATGGCGGGCAGACTGTGTCAGTGACCGTATTGACCTCCAGGGCGCTCAACCGTGCGGCGCTCGCACGCCAGATGCTGCTCGAACGCACCGACCTGCCGGTGTACGACGCCGTCGCACACCTGTGCGGCATGCAAGCGCAGGAACCGCAGGAACCGTCCATCGGGCTCTGGTCACGGCTGCGCGCCTTCGACCCGGCCGGCCTCGACGACCTGGTCACCGAACGGCGCCTGGTGCGCACCCACCTCATGCGGCGCACGATCCACCTCGTCACCGCCGACGACGCGGTGGCCTGGCGGGCACGCCACGACCCCATGCTGCACCAGCGGGTGATGGGCGTTTACCGCAGTGAGCTGGACGGAGTGGACCTCGAGGAGCTCACCGCCGCGGCGTACGCGCAGCTGGCCGACGGCGAGCCCCGCACGATGAGCGATCTCGGCCGGTCGATGCTCGAGCGCTGGCCGTCGAGCACCCAGCGTGCGCTGGGCGAACTGGTGGCCGCCGTCCTCGTCCCGATGGTGCAGCTGCCACCGCGCGGGCTGTGGCGCGCGAAGGGCGGCGCCCGCATGGTGCCGATCGCCTCGTGGCTGGGGCGGGAGGTCGACCCGCCCGCCCCGGACGGTACCGACCCGGTCGGCGAGACACTGGCACTGCGCTACCTCGCCGCGTACGGACCCGCCACCGTCGCCGATCTGCGCGCCTGGTGCGGCCTCGCCGGACTGCCCGGCGCGGTGAAGGCAGTCCGCGAGCAGCTGGTCACGTTCCGCGATGAACACGGCCGTGAACTGGTCGATCTCCCGAACGCGCCACGCCCCGACCCCGACACACCCGCCCCGGTCCGCTTCCTGCCCGCGTTCGAGAACGCGATCCTCGGCTACCAGGACCGCAGCCGGATCATCGACGACGCTGACCGCAATCTGTCCATCGCGGGCGCACGCGTCGTGCTGGTCGACGGCAGGGTCACCGCCACGTGGACCGTCGATGCGGACACCGTCATCGTCACGCCACTGCGTGGCTTGTCCCGGTCCGAACGCACCGCCGTCACCGAGGAAGGGCATGAGCTGGCGGCGTTCCTCTCCGACAAGGAGAGCGACCGGGTAAAGATCGCATAGGGGACACGCTCTGGCTGGTCAAACGACCGGGGACACACGACCCATAGGCTTCGGGCCGTGCTCCCTACCGCTCCCGCACCTGACGCCGTGTGGTCTCGCTACGGCGACAAGCGCCATCTGGTGTTCGTGCTCGCCGGCGTCCTGGTGTTCGGGGGTTTGACGGCTCTCGGCATCAACGCGTTCGTGAGCGGTGATTTCGACAGCGGCACCGAACAGGTGATCGGCGGGATCATCACCGGATTTCTGACGTTGGGCCTGGTGTTCTGCGGTTACGCCGCGGTGACGTTTCCGGCCAGGCGCCACCGCCTGCCAGGCGTGGCCGTCGACGCCGCCGGGGTGTGGTGGTACCGCGAGCGGGCCGCGACCCTCGTGCCTTGGCCGGATATCGCGGGCGTCGGCGTGGGCTACCTGCGGGCACCCGCGGCGGCGGTCGCGGGTGGTTCGTCGCTCGGCCGGCGCAGGAACTTCGCGTTCGAGGTCTTCCTGCGCGTCCCGGGCCTGCCGGCGAGGTCCGTCCTGCGGACGTGGGCCGCGACCGAACCACCGCCCGTGCCCAGCCTTCCCGCCGACCGGCTCCGGTTCGTGGTCATCACCGGAGGCGACCGGCACGACCTCCAGGCCGCGGTCCAGCGCCACGCCCCGAGGCTGTGGGTGGGCGAGTACGAGCGGGAGTGGACGAGGTTGGGCGCGTTCGGGAAGTGACACCACGGCGGCGGGCCGGCTCGCGTGGAGCCGGCCCGCCGCGGGCGGTCAGAACTGGCTGGTGATCGTGACTCCGGAACACCCGGTCCGGCCGTACAGGCTGACGTACCGGTATCCCTGCGCCGGGGCGTTGATCGTGAGCGTCTCCGTGTTGCCGGAGTTGGTGGAGCGGGCGGTGGCCGAGTCGAGAGTCGCCCACGCCGACCCGTTGTAGAGCAGGTCGCAGTCACCGGTGCCGCCGCGGGCGGTGAGCTTCAGCGAAGCGGTGCCCGCGGGCACGGACACGTAGAAGTAGTCATAGTTTCCGGCCGTGGCGCCGCGGTTGGAACGCTGGCAGTCGGGGCCAAGGACCCGGCTGTCGGCGTTGGTGCACTCCGGCATCCCTCCTCCCCCGCCGCCGCAGTTGCCCGCGGCACACGCCGACAGCCAGGCGTACCAGTCATTGTCGTAACGCGTGCCGATCGTGCTGGCGAGATACGAACGGGCGGCGTTCCAGTTGCCCGCCCGGTAGTAGCCGAGCACAGTGTCCAGCTCTGACCGGTGGGACTGGAGCATGTAGCGCACCGCCAGGTAGCCCCACCGGTAGACGCGGGTCGTGTCGTGGTCGTAGGTGGTGTCGAACAAGGTGCTCAACGCGTAGGTACGGCGACCGGCTTCGGTGATCGCGGCTGCGTAGGGTACGTCGCGGTAGTGGTAGGACACGTACTCCGCGAAGCCTTCGATCCACCAGATCGTGGGAGTCGAGACGCCGGCTGTGAAGTCCCCGTACATGTTGAAGCGGCCGTCGAGGTAGTGGGTGTACTCGTGGTTGAGGTTCCAGATCTCGAACGCCGGTCTAAGCCATTCCGCCTCGTACGCGATGAACCGCGGCTGGTTGCCCGTCGCGGCCGGGTTGCCTTCCAGGTACATGCCGCCGTTGTTCGTGTCGATCCCGAACAGCACACCGGCGTAGGTCTGGTAGTCCGTGCTGGAGTCGAACACCACTACCTCGAGGGTGGTGTTGCGGTCGTTCGCCACCGGACCGGAATCTTTCGCCACACCGTGGAAGTAGCTGTCCTGGTTGCGCAGGCTCGCACAACTGGCCGTCAGCTCACCAGGCGTCATCTGCTGGGCCCTGATCCGCAGGGATCCGCTGCACGTGTGCGTGATGGGCAGGACCGCGGCGGCCACCTGGTTCTGGAGATCGCAGATCCCGTAGTACGAACAGTTGGCCTTGTCGTAGTAGTCGGCCATCTCCGCGACTCCGACCCACAGCGGCGCTGTTGTCCCCCGGAGGGAACTACGGTCCAGCAGACCGCGCGCGAGTCCGCGGGTTTTGGCTTGCAGGGGCGCGTGTTGCAGGAAACGAGCCAGTTCACGGCCTGCGTTCGCGGTCAGGTAGGCACGATCGGTCCCGAGCAGGTCGAGGTGGTTCACGGCGAAGCGGTGCAAGGTGTCCAGCACGCTGGGGTCCGACTGCACCGCAGCGACGAAAGGCGCGTTCTGGTGGCCGCGGAACAGCACGGTGTAGACGTTGTTGACCGCTGTCCGCATCCAGTAGTAGCCGTCGTGGGAACTCGCGTAGCCGTCCAGCATGCGCTTGACCACGTACAGGTACCGCGCGTTCTCCTCAGCGCTGTCGATCAACGTGACCGCCTCGGCCAGCACCTGGCCGTTCGCGTCGTTCACCGTGGCGGACCTGGGGCTGCTGAAGAACGCGTCCAGCCCGGAGCGAACGGCCGAGACCAGAGCCGGACCGTACGACCCCACGACGTCGGGGTTGTACCAGTGCACGTAGTAACCAGCGCGCAGGTACAACACCAGTTGCGCGGTGCTGGTGCTGTTGTCGCCCGGGTACGCTGCCGCGTTGTCACGTAACGCCGTCGACACGGTGACCATCTGCGCCTCACGGAACAGTTTGGCCGCGTCGCTGCCTGTCGCCGAGAACAACGAGTTCACGCAGTCGATCTCCGACGATCTGATCTTGGCGACCAGCGCCGAGCCGGACAACCCGGTGAACTCGGCTGTCGAGCACGCCGCCGCGCTCGCGCTCTTGCCGGTGTTCACCCGGTTCCTGGCATTCGACGACACCAGCGGAGCCCGGTCCTTCGGCGTCGACGCCACCCGCCGCTCAGGATGATCGGTGTAGGTCTCCTGGCCGGGTGGTGGAGCCTCCATTGTGGTCACTGCGGTCGGCGCCGCTGTCGCGGCGGGCGGTGACACAGCGATGGCAAGCGCCACCGCCACCAGGAATTTCACGGCACGCGTCATGGACTGTCCTCCGGGAGAAGCAGGGAGAGGGCATCCACACCGTGACAGTGAAGGTGTCTGGACGGTTACGAACCGGAACCATAAGCTTTGATTATGGACCTCGAAGTGCGGCATCTCCGGACGCTCTGCGCCATCGCCGACACCGGGAGCATCTCGCGGGCCGCGGCCACCCTCGGCGTCTCGCAACCCGCGATCACGGTGTTGCTCAAGCGAATGGAGGAATCCATCGGCGGGGAGCTGTTCCACCGGGGCCGCACCGGGGCGCGCCCCACCGCGCTCGGGGAACGCGCCGTGCTGCAGGCCCGCCTGGTCCTCGCCGAACTCGAATCCTTCGCGGCCGACCTCACCGACCCGTCCAGCACCCCGCGGCCCCGGATCGGCTCCGCACACCTGGCCTGCATCGCGGCTGTTGTGGACGGACTGGAGAAAGTGCTGCCGCACAGCGGTTTCACCTTACGGGTCGAGCCGTCCACGCTGGTGCTGGCCCAACTGCTCGGGCACGACCACCTGGACCTGGCTGTCATCGTGATGCTGGAGGACCAGCAGGTGGCGCTGCCGCCGCACATCTCACACCGCACGGTCGTACCGCGGCTGCCGATCTTCGTCGCCCTCGCGGCTGCCGACCCGTTGAGCCGCAAGCCGTCGGTGCACCTGGCGGATCTGCGCGACAGCACCTGGATCTGCCCGCCGGGAGCCGACGACGGTTCGCTGGCGTCCCTGCGTGAAGGCTGCCGCCGGGAGGGGTTCGTGCCGCACATCCGGTTCGAGCTGCCCAGCGGGTCCAGCCGCCCGCTGATCGAGGCCGGCCACGCCGTCCAGCTCGTCGAACCGGGTTCGCAGAGCTCCGAGGCGATGACCATCCGGCCGTTGGACGGCGACCCGTTCACGGCCCGGATGATCCTGGCGTGGCACCGCCGCAAGTTCACCGAGTCCTCGGTGCGGGCGGTCTACCGGGCGGTCGCCCAGGCCTACTCCGGACACGCCGCCGCCAGCCCGCACTACGGCCCGTGGTGGCGTGCTCATCCGGAAGTCCACCCCATCACGGAGTGACCCGGGAAGGACCCTTCCCGGGTCGTTCGCCGTCAGATGCGTTCGATCCAGATGTTGCGGAATCGCGGGTTGGCGCCGGGATCACCGTGGTCCTGCAGCTTGATCTGGCCGGGGGCCGGGTCTTCCGGCTTGCCCGCGCCGGTCGGCCCGTCGATGGCCACGTTGTTGTGCACCAGCGTTCCGTCCCACCGCACGGTCATCCGCGCGTTCTGCACCTTCTTGCCCGCGTTGTCGAAGCGTGCCGCGTGGAACTCGATGTCGTAGGTCTGCCACGTGCGCGTCGGTCGGGCGGCGTTCACGTCCGGGGCCTTCCTCAGGTAGACGGCGCCGGCGCCGTTGAGCTCCGGGGGCCGGCCGAAGGACTCCAGCACCTGCAGTTCGTAACTCTCGTGGATGTACACGCCGCTGTTGCCGCGAGCCTGGCCGGTGACCTCCGGCGGGTAGTCCGGCTCGTACCACTCGACGTGCATGCGGAAGTCGCCGAACCGTTCCTTCGTGCGGATGTCACCGCCGACCGACTCCACCGACCCGTCCGCGACGGGCCATCTCGCCGGGCCGCCGGAGGTCGTCTCCCACGCGTCGAGGTTGGTGCCGTTGAACAACGTGACCCGGTTCGCCGGCGTCAGGCTGATCTTGTCCAGGTTCACGTGCCCGGTGTCGGTCGGCTCGTAGACGTAGGAGATGGTGTTCGGGCCCGGCCGCAACGTGACCGTCTCGACGTGCGTGGCCCACTTGTCCCAGCTGCCGGTGGCGGCGAGCCAGATCTGTTTCTCCTTCTTGCCGTTGACGTACAGGCTCATCGACTTCGACACCGGGGTGGGGCTGGGGTTGGGTCCATTGGCGTATCGCAAGGCGATGTCGTGACGCCCGGCCCGTTCGGGCACGACGGCGAACGTGGTGGTGCTGCCCGGTTCCCAGTTGCGGTCGACGAAACCGGCGCCCGAGTAGCCGGTGTGGTCGGTGTTCCACCCGGTCCCCCCGGTCAACCTGGCGGATTCCGCCTCGTACTCCGCCGGCGCCGCCGCTCCGTCAGGCAACCGGTTGAGCGTGTACCACGCCTCCGTGCTCCACAGTTGCGCGCCGGACACCGAGCTGAACGGCCGCGGCGAACGCAAGTACACCACGCGGCCCGGTTTGAGGCCCGCGATCTTCAGCGTCACCTTCTTGCGGTCCGGTGACAGCGTCGCCGCGGTGACGCCGAGTGTCTCCTCGTCGACCTTCGGCCCGCCGTACTGGGGTGTCGGCACGTAACGCCACTGTTGGGCCTTGTACTTCGCAGCGAGGTTGTTCGCGGTCTGGTCGGACAGCGGTTGCGTGTACTCCAGCTCGAAGCCGCCGCTGACGGCACGCATCTTGTGGATGTCGAACGCGTCGGCGTTGTCGACGCTGAGCTTCTGCAGGCCGTACTTGAGTTTGCCCGCCTGCCCCCAGTTGCCTTCCCAGCCGATGCCACCGGTGTAGATCGCGCCGTCCGGGCCGAGGCTGATCCGGCTCACCCCGGACTCGAGCCCTTGTGTCATGCGGAACACCGCGCCCTGGTACTCACCGGCGACCTTCTCCAGGTGCGCGCGTTGCAGGCCGCCGTAGGTCACGTCGCCGAACACCATCTGGCCCGCGAACACACCGTTGGGCAGGACGGTCGGGTTGCTGGGCGAGTTGGAGATCTCGTTGTGCGGTAACCAGAGCACAGGTTCGGTCACCGGCTGGGTGTCGTACGGGCCGGTCGGATTCGTGTAGTGGTTGTAGAAGGCGCGTTGCTTGATACGCACCAGCTTCGAGGCGGGAATGTACATACCCTGGTTGTCAGTGACGAAGACGTCGCCTTCGGGTCCCCAGCCGAGACCATTGGGCGCGCGCAATCCACCGGCTACATAGGACACTTCGCCGTGTTCTTGTCGATCTTGATCGTGCTGCCCCGGTTGGGCACGGGCTGCGGGTTGGCGGTCGCGCCGCCGGGGACCATCGCGATGCCGGTGGTGACGAAGAAGTACCCGTCCTTGTACAGCAAGCCGAACGCGAACTCGTGGTAGTTGCCGCCGAACGGCCAGGTCGCGACCTTGCGGTACTCGTCGGCGACCTCGTCGCCGGTCCTGTCGACCAGCGCGGTCAGCTGGTGCTTCTCGGACACGTAGACCGTGCTGTCGACGTATTTCAGCCCCATCGGTTCCCGCAGGCCGTGCGCGATGCGCTTCACGGTCACCTTGCCGGGATCGGTGTTGCCGGTGACGCCGGAGAGCAGGAACACCTCGCCGAGCACGGCCAGCCGATCACCACCCCAGGTGGAGACGGCCAGTCTGCCGTCAGGCAGCCAGTCCATGCCGGTGACCTGTGGCTCGAACCCCGCGGGGCGCAGGTCCGTCAGCTTGTAGCCCGGGTGCACACCGGTCAGCGGCAGGCCGTCACCCGGGGAGTCCGCGACGCCCTCGCATTGCTTGCGGCCGGGCGAGGTGACCCGGACGACGTCGGCGTCAGTGCTCAGCGCCGAGGTCGGCACGAGGGTGAACGCGGTCGCGCCCGGCGGTCGCCACTCGAGCTTCAGCCGTTGGTCGAAGTCGGCGTCGAAGTGGTCGATGCGCAGCGCGTGATGCCCGGCGGCCAGTTGCACCGAACCGTCCTTGGGCGTGGCACCGTGACGGCCGGGGTGGTCGATCACCTGGGTGCCGTCGAGCAGGAACCGGGCGCCGTCGTCACTGGTGAGCCGGAAGCCGTAGGTCCCGGCGCTGGAGACGTGGAGGTATGCGCTTACTTCGGTGACAAAACGATCAGCGAACCCGAAGTCCGCGTTGCTTGACCAGTCGATCACCGGCATCAGCTTGTCGACGTTGGGCGTCTGGCCTGGCTTGAGCTCGCAGTAGTCGGTCAGGGGCACCTGCACGTCGAACACGCGCATCGTCACACCCGGTTCCTGGGGCGGGATGTGCGCTTGGGCGGGCGCGGCGACGGGAAGCAGGGGAAGCGCGATGACAGCGGCAAGCAGGGCGGCGACTGGCGGCATGGCGGGGCTACCTCCTTGGGGCCGGCGACGCGGCCCACACCCCTTCGCGTGACGACCCCGTCCAACACAGAAGAAGACAACTTCAACCACAAGTCAACAAAAGAAGTGTGGTTTTGTGCGAAAGTATCGCCAGTTGCCGCAACCAAACGACAGAAGCTGACGGCGTATGCCGCCAGAAGAGTGAACACGTGACCGGGCGGCGCGGTGTCCGAACCACCGCGCCGCCCGGGTATCAGTCAGCGCCTACAGCCTGGCGAGCAAGTCCTCAGCCGCCTTGAGCCGGGCGCGGTACAGCTCGACGGTCGGGTTGTCCCGCACCACTTCCTTGAACCCGTCGACTGCTTCCTGGGCGTGCGGCTTGGCCTCCGCGCCACGTCCGAGAGACGCCAGCGTCTGCCCCAGCACCAGCGCCGCGTTGGACCAGCCGGGCAGGAACTGGGCCCGGTTGACCGTCAGCAGGTCGCCGTAGATCTGCCGTGCCCGCTGTGCCGGGTCGACCGCTTCCGCCGCACGGCCCGCCTCCAGCAACCGCTGCACCAACGCGTCGTACGCACCCGCCTGGCCCACACGGTCACCGGCCTGGCCGTAGACCTCGACGGCCTCCTTGGTCACCTCCACGGCCTTGGCCCGGTCGCCGGACAGGGCCAGGTTGCCGCCCCACTGGATCAGCGCCCGGCCCAGGTCGCCGCGCAGACCCGGCTTCGTGACCACGAGTGCGCGGTAGAGCTTCACCGACTCCTCCGACGCCTTCGCGGCATCGGCGAACTGACTGGCGTAGTGGTACCTGTCGGCCAGCTGGAAGTAGGCCTCGGCCAGCTTCTGCTGGTCGTTGATGGCCGTGGCCACCTCGACCGCGCGTTTGCCGTAGAGGATCGCTTCCTTGTGCCTGCCGCTCAACGAGAGGTTCCCGCCCAGCGCGAAAGCCGCGCGGATCTGGTCGACCTTGAGGCCCAGCCGCTCGTAGATGTCGTGCGCCTTGCGGGACGGCGTGACGGCCTCGTTGAACCGGAACGCGCGGTGGAACACACCCGCCAGTGCCTCGTAGGCGGCGGCGAGCCGGGCCTGGTCGCCGAGCTGGTGGAACACCTCCACGCCCTCGTAGGTGGCGATGATGCCTTCCTGGTGCTGCCCGGTGAGCGACAGGTTGCTGCCCAGCGCCAGCGCCGCCGTACCCCAGCCCGCGAGGTGGCTCGGCTCGTGCTCGGCCACCTTGCGGTACAGGTCACGCGCCACCTTGGACGCCTCGGTGGCCTCGCCGAACCGGTGACCGCTGTGCAGCCGGTTCGCCAGTTCGCTTGCCGCCTTGGCCAGGTTCAGCACCCGGGGAACGTCCCCGTCCACCGGCCGGTAGGCGGCCGTGGCCCACGGGTGTTCCTGGACGGCGCCGCCCGTGACCGCCCTGGCACGCAGTACGCCGCCTGCTCGCACCACACCCAGTTCGATCTTGGCGTCGCCCTGGTAGTCGCCCGGCACCGGCAGGTCACCGGCCTGGCCGAACTGCTGGGTGATGACGGGACCGCCGGAAGCGGGCGTGATCACCCACGTGCCGTCCGCCGGCCGCCATTCGGCCTTGTCCGGCTTGCCGTCGCCGTCGTAGTCGGCCGTCACCGGGATCGGTGCCGGGTCGGCCGCCGCGGGTGCCGCCGACACGGGCAAGCCGGCCAGGACACCACCCGCCCCGATGGTCGCGGCGATCAGCGAAGCGGTGAACCGTCTCGATAGTGAGGCGTGCATCGATCTCCCCCGTGATCCGTTGTGGATGTGCCCGGAGATCATCCGGCGCGCGCCTTCCCGGCGGCCACGGACGAGGGCCCTGCCCGGCCGGGAAATCCTCCCGGCCGGACCAGACCTGGCCGCGGCCGCGCGGGGTCCGGTTTGGATATGCCGGCGATATGCCGTGCTGTCTAGGCTTCACCCATGCGCGTGCTGATCGTGGAGGACGAGCCCTACCTGGCCGAGGCCGTTCGTGACGGCCTGCGCCTCGAAGCGATCGCCGCCGACATCGCCGGCGACGGCGACTCCGCGCTGGAACTGCTCAGCGTCAACTCCTACGACCTCGCCGTCCTCGACCGCGACATCCCCGGCCCGTCCGGCGACGAGATCGCCCGGCGGATCGTCGCCTCCGGCAGCGGCATGCCGATCCTGATGCTCACCGCGGCCGACCGGATCGACGACAAGGCCTCCGGGTTCGAGCTCGGCGCCGACGACTACCTCACCAAACCGTTCGAGCTGCGGGAGCTCGTCATGCGGCTGCGGGCGCTCGACCGCAGGCGCGCGCAGGTCCGGCCGCCGGTCCGGGAGATCGCCGGGCTGCGGCTGGACCCGTTCCGCCGTGAGGTCTTCCGCGACGAACGCTATGTCGCGCTCACCCGCAAGCAGTTCGCCGTGCTCGAAGTCCTCGTCGCCGCCGAAGGGGGTGTCGTCAGCGCCGAGGAGCTGCTCGAGCGGGCGTGGGACGAGAACGCCGATCCCTTCACCAACGCGGTCCGGATCACCATCTCCTCCCTGCGCAAACGGCTCGGCGAACCGTGGCTGATCACCACCGTGCCCGGCGTCGGCTACCGGATCGACACCGGTGGGAGTGATGAATAGGCGCGAGGGCCTCAGCGTCCGGCTGAAGCTCACCGTCAGCTACGCCGGATTCCTCTTCGTCGCCGGGACCCTGATGCTGGCTGTGGTGTGCGTGTTCCTGCTGCGCTACCTGCCCGACACCACCAAGGGCCTGCTCTGGACCTCGCCCAACCGGGCCGTCCTGCTGCGTGTCTTCATTCCCGCGGTGGCCACGGCACTGGCTTTCCTGCTCGTGTTCGGCTTGCTGGGCGGATGGGTCCTCGCCGGGCGGATGCTCGCACCGCTCACCCGGATCGCGGACGCGGCGCGGATGGCGTCGAACGGATCGTTGTCGCACCGGATCCGGCTGGCAGGCCGCGAAGACGAGTTCCGCGAACTCGCCGACGCCTTCGACACCATGCTCGCTCAGCTCGAGTACCACGCCGCCGAACAGCAACGGTTCGCCGCGAACGCCTCACACGAGCTGCGCACGCCGCTGGCGATCTCCCGGACGATCCTCGACGTCGCCCGCACGGACGCCACCCGGGACCGGGGTGAACTCATCGAACGCCTGCGCACTGTCAACACGCGGGCGATCGACCTCACCGAGGCCCTGTTGCTGCTCAGCCGCAGCGACCGCGGCACCTTCACCCGTGAGCCCGTCGACCTCTACCTCATCGCCGAGGAGGCTGCCGAGACGCTGCTGCCGTTCGCCGAGAAGCGCGGGATCACGCTCGGCGTCACCGGTGTGCGAACGCGGTGCGTGGGCTCCGAGGCGCTCATCCTGCGGATGGTGACGAACCTGGTCCAGAACGCCATCGTGCACAACCTCACCACCGGCGGCGCCGTGACCGTCCACATTGAACCGCAGTTCGACCTGAGCGTGCTTCAGGTCGAGAACACCGGTCGCCCGATCCCGCCGGAACTCGTCCCGGCGCTCACCGAGCCCTTCCGGCGCGGGACGGAACGCGTGCGCACCGACGAGCACGCCGGCGCCGGGCTCGGGCTGGCCATCGTGCGCAGCGTCGTCCAAGCACACAACGGATCCCTCAGCCTCACCCCGCGACCGGCAGGCGGTCTGCTCGTCACGATCCGGCTTCCCGGTGCGACGACGCCGCTCGCTGTCCACTGTGGCTGAAGGTCACGGCCCGGTGAGGATGGTCAGGCCGTACACCGACAAGACCCGGTTGACGGGCAGGAAGTAGGACGTGCCGCCGCTGGCGCAGTTCCCGCTGCCGCCGACCAGGACACCCTGCGCCTGCGAACCGCTGACGAAAGGCGCGCCGTTGTCGCCGGGCTCCACACAGACATTCGTGCGGGTCAGGCCGCGCAATGTGCCTTCGGGGAACGTGATCGTCTGGTTCTTGCCCTGGATCACCCCGCACCGCCAGCCGCTGGTCGCGCCGTACTTGCACACGGACGCGCCGACCGGTGCCTCGGCCGAACCGGTGACCGGCCGTCCGTTGACGGGTGGGATCGAACCCACCAGGCGCCAGTCGGTGGTGTTGGTGACGCGGATGACGATCGCGCCCGTCGGCGGAGACGGCGCCCCGGACACCACCCCGACCACACGGCCCGCGCTGCGCACGGTGTCGCCCGGCCTGCCACAGGCCATACCGGCGATCAGGTAGCCGGTGCTGCCGCCCGTCGCGGCGAACCCCGCCGTGCACCGGTAAGCGCCACCGACCTCCAACTGGCTCCCGCCGCCGAGCGGAGCCGGCGCGACCGCATGAGCCGGGGGCGCGGCGAGCCAGAAGACCAGCAGGAATCCAAGCAGACAACGGAATCGGGGCAGCGTCATGGGAGCCTCCGCTTGGGCACAGGGAAATACTCCGATCGTAGCCATGCCGGGCACCGCTGCCCAGGACAGCGACGACCGTCGTAGACCAACTGTCGGCACGCTTTCGGCCAACGCGTGTGCGAAGAGGCACCGCGCGGGTGGTCCCCGGGCAGGCTTCGTTCGCGCGTGATCATCCCGGCCCGCGCGGCTGCCAGGGTACGAAGCGTCAACGTCGACACAATCGACCGCGTGAGCAGGCCGGCCTCATCGACCACGATGACCTCGCCGCCCGCTCGCACCAGGAAACGCCATCGAGGAGCACCTGTGAAGGGTCAGACCATGGCCGGGAAGGCGTTCGGACGCGCCTGTTCGCTGATCGCTGCCGGCATCGCGGCCGTCGCACTCACCTCCCCCGCTGCCGCCGCCACGACCGGGACCTACCAGTTCGGCTACGAGAACGGCTTCGAAGGGTGGACGGCCAAGACCGACGAGACCGCCGGGGCACCGGACTGCGACGGCCGGCACGGTTCGAGCGTCCTGCACTCCGCTGACAAGCCGCACAACGGCACGAAGAGCCTCGACTTCAAGCTGCGCAGCCCGCACGACTGCGGCCTGGCGTACGTCGACCGCAAGGTCGACGCGGGCACCACCGCCCCGGTGCGGGTCACCCTGTCGTTCTGGTTGTGGAGCCCGGACTACGACGGTGGCACCGGTGGCACGTTCAAGGTCCTGGCACACGCCGGCACGGGCTGCGTCATCGACCCGCATTGGGATGACGTGAACGGCGGCTGGGCGGACTTCGTGGAACTCGGTTCGGCCGGCCACGCCGAGGGGCCGGGCTGGTACAACTACCGCCTCCAGGCCGCGGTGACCCCGGACGCCAACGGTCAGATCTGTGTCTCTCAGGGCATCAAGCTGTCCTCGACCACCGGCGAGGACTTCAAGCACTACTACTTCGACGACACCAGGGTGACCGTCGGCTGACGCGAGGGGGTGACCGTCGAACCGGGCGGTCACCCCGCGTCGCGCCGGGGGATGTACACGATCCGGTACTGTCCCGGCACGCCCCGGGTGCCTGACAATCGACGGATGTCTGGACAGGCGGATGGGTTACCGGGTGTTCTGATCGTGGGAGCCGGGATCGCCGGGCTGGCAGCGGCGCGGGCGCTGGCCGAACTCGGTCACCCCGTCACCGTCCTGGAGGCACGGGACCGGCTCGGTGGGCGGATCTGGACCGACGAGCACGGCGTGGATCTCGGCGCCCACTGGATACACGGCACAGACGGCAATCCGATCACCGAACTGGTCGAGGACCTGGGCATCCCCTACAGCTACGTCGGCGGGGACAGCGCGTACACCGGCGGTTTCGACAGCCTGGACCTGTTCGGCGCGGACCACCGGATGATGAACCACCGTCACAAAAGCCGCACCCTGCGGCTGGCCGACGACGTGCTCCACGAGCTGGAACAACGCGCGGCGACGGCACGCAAGGCGCAGCACCCGGACATGCCACTGGGCGAGGCCGTCGGCCTGATCCTGGCCGAACGCGACCTGTCGCCCGCGGACGAACAGGCGGTTCGCTTCCACCTCAACGTGATCCTGCGCGAGGACGTTGCCGAGGACACCGACAAGCTGTCGCTGAAGTACTGGGAGGACGGTTACCTCGTCTACGGTTACGGCGACAGCATCCTGCACCAGGGTTACCAGTCGGTAGTCGACGCTCTCGCGGACGGGCTGGACGTCCGGCTGCGCCACGTGGTCACCCGGATCGACACCAGTGCCGGGCCGGTCCGGGTCAGCACGGACCAGGGCGAGTTCCAGGCGGACAAGGTGCTGGTGACCGTACCGCTCGGTGTGCTGAAGGCGGAGGCGGTGCGCTTCGATCCCCCGCTGCCCGCGGCGAAGCGATCGGCGATCGCCCGGCTGGGCTTCGGTACCCTCAACAAGATCGCCCTGCACTACGAGGAACCGTTCTGGCCCACCGACCAGTACGTCTTCGGGTACCTGTGCCGCGACACCGACCGCTACCCCACCGTCGTCATCAGCATGTGGAAGTCCCACGGCAAGCCGGTCCTGGTCATGCTCCTCGGCGCCTCGCTCGGCCGTGACATGGAAACGTGGCCCGAGCAGGACGTCCGCCCGTACGCGACCACCGTCGTCGAAGACCTGTTCGGCCCCGGAGCTCCCGCACCCCGGCACATCTCGCGGACCACGTGGTCCAGTGATCCGTTCGCCCTGGGCTCGTACACCTGCATCGGCGTCGGCTCGTCCGCCAAGGATCTCGGCACGCTCGGCGATCCGGTCGGCGACCGGCTGTTCTTCGCCGGTGAGGGCACCAATCCCTACCACTGGGGCTGCGTGCACAGCGCCTACGAATCCGGCAGGCGGGAAGCCGCCCGGATCAGCGGGAACCCGGCCGTCTACAGCCCGCCGAGTGCCGGCACCCCGCGCCGCCAGTCCCGCAACATCGACCGGATGCTCCGGTTCGCCCGGATGCGTGTCACGCACATCGCCGAGCAGGAACTGGCCGAGCGGGTGGCGTGCCTGCGGGAAAGCACCGACCCGCACGGGGTGCGGCTGTTCGCGGCGCTGGCCGACTCCGAACTGGAGACCCTCGCCTCGATGTTCGACGAGATCCCTTACACCGCGGGCGATCGGATCTGCCGCGAGGACGACGACGCACACGGTGTGCTGCTCGTGGCCAGTGGCGAGGTGGAGGTCGACTTCGGCGGCATCTACGAACGCGCGATACTGGGCC
The DNA here is from genome assembly GCF_001302585.1 of Kibdelosporangium phytohabitans. Lineage (GTDB taxonomy): Bacteria > Actinomycetota > Actinomycetes > Mycobacteriales > Pseudonocardiaceae > Kibdelosporangium > Kibdelosporangium phytohabitans. The sequence goes on from NZ_CP012752.1 coordinate 6,698,054, forward strand.
GCGGGGCGCTGCTCGGCCAGTACGACCTGTTCTTCCACGCCCGCACCACATCGGTCACGGCGGTCAGCGACGACGTCACGGCGTTCTACCTGGACCACTACCGGTACCAGAGTTTCCTCTGCGCCTTCCCCGACGTGATGATGTTGATGATGTCGGACCTGGTCACCCGGTGGGAGCAACTGGAAAGCGCGCTCGGCGGCGCACCGCTGCCGGTCCCGGCGGCGAAGCCGCGACGCTCAGTCAGCTAGCGTCCTGGGCGTCGCGGCTCGTTCTCAGTCGACGGGGGCGGCGAGGGTGTGGATGTGCTCGACCGCGCCGTCGGAGAAGGTCCTGGTCGATTCCAGGCGCAGGTACTGCCCGTTGCCGACCGGCGGGGTCAGCGGTGTGCCGTTGCCGAGCAGGATGGGCAGCGTCACGACGCCGAGGACGTCGAGCGCGCCGATGGAGCGGAACGCGTCGATCGTGCGCTGACCGCCGACCAGGTGGACGTCACCGGCGAAGTCCGCCTCGCGCATCAGCTCCAGCAGTTCGTCCGGTTTGGCCGCGGTGACCACATCCGCGCGTGCGGCGTCCGGCAGCGGCTGAGAGGTCAGCACGAACACCCGTAAACCCGGCCACGGCCAGTGCGAGCCGCCGACAGCGGGCAGGAAGGTGTTGCGGCCCATCACGACCGCACTCCAGTCCGCGATGAACTCCGGGTGCCCGTGTGACTCGCCGGAGGCGAAGTTGGGCATGGACAGCAGCGTCGGCCGCCCGTCCGCCGAGGCGATGAACCCGTCGACACCGGTGCCCATGTGCGTCTTGATCCGCATGGCGTTCTCTCCTGTCCGGTGGGGATGTGCGACTCAGCGTCGGCCTCACCGCGCGGATGATCAACGCCCGATCCCGAACAGCAGCGATAAGCCCACCTTATCGATGGCGTAGGATGCGGCCGTGGAGTTGCGCGAGGTCGAGGTCCTGCTGGTGCTGGCCGAGGAGCTGCACTTCGGCCGGACCGCCCGGCGGCTCTACCTGTCCCAGCCCCGGATCAGCCAGACTGTCCGGGCCGTGGAGGACAGACTCGGCGGCCGGCTGTTCGAACGCTCCAGCCGGCGCGTGCGACTGACCGCCTTGGGTGAGCGCCTGTGCGAAGAGCTACGCCCGGCCTACGAGCATTTCCGGCGCGCTGTCACCGTCGCCACCGACCTGGCTCGTGGCGTCAGCGGCGAGTTGCGCGTCTGCGTTGCCAGCTATGCCATGGCGGGGCCGTTCTTCACGCGGATCGTACGCGAGTTCCAGCAACGGCACCCGGACTGCCGGCTGACCGTCACCGAGGAGTTCCCCGGTGAGTTTTCCCGTCTGCGCAACGGTCTGTACCACGTCATGGTGCACCGCCAGCCGATCACCGACACGGACCTCACTGTCGGCCCGACGTTGAACCGGGAAGGCCGGGTGCTGCTGGTCGGAGCCGGGCACCCGCTCGCCGAACGCGGCTACGCCACCGTCGAGGACCTCGGGGACAACTCCGTGATCCCGCGCGGCGGCATACCACAAGCCATGTACGACGCCTACTTCCCCACGGTGACACCGTCCGGGCGGCCGATCCGCCGCGGCGAGGCGATCAGCACGACCAGCGACATCCTGCACAGGATCGCGCGGGGCGAACTGGTTCACCCGACCACCGCGTCGTTCCTGGACTACTACAACCACCCGGAAGTCACCGGCGTCCCGCTTCGTGACCAGCCGCCAGTGGACAGTGCGCTCACGTGGGTGACCGGTCTGGAGAACGCCGCCATCCGCGCCTTCGCGGTCACCGCCGCCGACGTGGTGGCCACTGTGGACCAGCTGTCGGTGGTGTAAAGGCGTTTCACGCTCACCTGAAGCACTTGGCCTGGTATCCCGCGCTGTCGCTACAGTCCCCGCGTTCGACGAGAATTGGGGGCTTGAATGAGGAAATTCCTCACCCTTGGGCTGACCACGCTGCTCGCCGCCGGTGCGGCGGCAGCGGTCGGCACGGCCGCGCACGCCGGGTCGCAACTCGAGTTCGGTGCCTGCCCGGCAGATGTCGCGCAGGTTTACGCGAAGCTGAAGTGTGCGACGGTGAACGTGCCGCTCGACTACTCGCGGCCGTTCGGCGCGCGGATCGACGTGCTCGTCACGAAGCACGCGAGCACGAACCCGGCGAAACGGCGCGGTGTGCTTTTCGTCAACCCCGGTGGTCCGGCGAACTCCGCCGTGATGGCCGCGGGCAAACTGACCCATCCGAGCCCGAGCGGGCACACGCGGATGCCCGCGGAAGTGCTTGCGGCGTACGACGTCATCGGTATCGACTCCCGCGGCACCGGTCACAGCCAGCCGCTGAGCTGCGTCGGCGACGACTACTGGAGCGAGTTGCAGCCGGACCCGGACCGCCCCGAGGAGCGGGACAAGAGCTGGGAGCGCTGGAAGGCATTCGCCAAGTCGTGCGCGGACAAGAACGGCGACGTGCTCAAGCACACCGGCAGCCGCAACGTGATCAAGGACATGGACCACGTGCGCACGCTGCTCGGGGAGGAGAAGATCAGCTACCTCGGCTACTCCTACGGCACCTACCTCGGTTCGGCGTACGCGCAGACGTACCCGCAGCGGATCGACCGGATGATCCTCGACAGCACCATGAACCCGGTGGACCAGCAGATGTGGTACGACAACTCGACCGGGCAGGTCGTCGCGGGAGTGGCCCGCCAGCGCACCTACCTGGAGTGGATCGCCAAGTACGACAACGTGTTCCACCTCGGCAAGACCCACGACGAGGTGAACGCGGCCTGGCAGAAGCTGCTCGGCGACTTCCGGCAGCGACCACGCGGACCGAGGAAGAACGTCGGTGCCGTCGAGCTGATGGACGTCTACATCGCCAACCTGTCCCACGAGCTCTACTGGGAGCCGCTCGCCAAGGCGATGGCCGACTACGTGCTGCGCGGTGACGAGACCGCTGTGCTGGACTGGGCGACCCCCGGTGGCGGCGCGGCCGGTGAGCGGATGATCGCCGGGATGATCTCGATCGCCTGCGTCGACTCCGACGCGCCGTCCGACCGGGCCAAGATCGAACGCGACTTCACCGAGCTGGCCAGGACCAGCGACTTCGCCTGGTACAACGTGTCGATCCCGTCCGCGTGCGCCAACTGGCACGCCGGGCACGACCAGCGGATCGTGCCGTCGGGCAGGAACCTGCCGCCGATCCTGATGTTCGGCACCGAAGGGGATTCCGCGACGCCGTACGTGAACACGGTCGCGATGCACAAGCAGCTGCCCAGTTCGGTGCTGGTCACCGAGCGCGGCTCGGGCACCCACTGCGTGTTCGGCGCCCACCAGTCGATGGTCAACTGGGACGCTCAGCGCATCGGCGGGGACTACCTGGTCAACGGTGTCCTGCCCAACGGTGACACCGACATCGCGCCGCACCCGCTGCCCGTGCCGACCCCGGCCACCGCCGCGGCCGCACGGCCGGCTGTTCTTTCTCCGCAGTCGTAGCACGGTTCCGGCTCTCCGTCCCTGCGTGGGACGGAGAGCCGGATCGACACGGGCCCTAGTTCATCCCGTCGTGGACGGTTCGCCCGCCGACGATGGTCAGTTCCGGTTTCAGGCCGGCGAGCGCGGTGTCCGGTACGGACAGCGGATCCTGGTCGAGCACGACGAGGTCGGCCAGGTGTCCCGGGGTGAGCGTGCCTTTGTGGTGTTCGGCGTGCTCGAAGTAGGCCGGGTTCACCGTCCAGAGGCGGATCGCCTGCGCACGGGTGAGCCGCAGGTCCGCCGGGACCTCCGCCAGGGGATGCGCGGCCACGCCGGTGAACGTGGCCAGGCCCCGGCGCCAGTCGGGAAAGCACACGGGGGCGTCGGAACTGTCCGCGACCGGCGCTCCGGCCGCGAGCAGAGCTCCGGCGGGAAACGCCTGCTGCCAGCGTTCCACGCCCACAGCCGCGCTGATCGTGGCTCCGCTGTGGGTTCTCATCAGCGAACTCGTGATGACGCCGATGTTGTGCTCGCCCAGGCGACGGATCGTCTCCGGCGCCAAGAGAGTGCCGTGGATCAACGCGTGACGGGCCTCCGGCCACGGATCCTTGGCTTGCGCCCGGATGATTCCGTCCGCTGCCGCGTCCGCCGCCCGATCGCCGGTGACGTGGATCTGGGCTTGCAGGCGGTGGCGGTGCACGACCTCGATGAGGTCCAGCAAGTGAGTGTAGCGGGCGTCGTCGTCCGCGCCGGGGGTCACGAGGTGTCCTGAGGTGCCGTCCGGGTACGGGTCGTGCAGCCATGCCGTGCCGTGGCTGGGAACGCCGTCGGCGAAGAGCTTCACTCCCCCGACCCTGAGCCAGCTGTCGCCGAGTCCGGTCGCCGCGCCTGTCTGCCCGAGCATCGTGGTCAGGCGTTCCAGCGAGGTGGACGGCGACGGCCAGTCCCAGTGCAGCAACGCGTTGACACGTACGGTCAGTCGTCCTTGTTGCTGCAGCACGGTGTAGTCGCGCAGGAGTTCCGGCCAGACGATCGGATCGGTCACGCTGGTGACGCCCATGGTGTTCAGCACGCGCATGCCGTCGGCGATCGCCTCGAGCCGTTCCTCTGTGGACAACGCGGGAATGTGCCGGGTGACCAGTTCCCCTGCGGACTCCAGCAGCATGCCGGTCGGTTCGCCGTCGGTGTCGCGGACGATGATCCCGCCCACCGGATCCGTTGTGTGCCCGTCGATGCCCGCCAGGCGCAGCGCGGCGGTGTTGACCAGGACCGAATGCCGGGACGCGTGGTGCAGCACCGCCGGGACGTCCTCGGTGACCGGATCGAGCACCGATCGGTGCGGTTGGAAATCCGGGATGTTCGCTTCGCGCCAGCCCTCACCGACCAGCCAGCCGCCACGCGGCGCCTGCTCGCGCAGGACGGTGTGCAGCGCCGCCACAGAGTCCACTGTGGTCAGATCGGCGTTGCGGCGGGATTGCCCGAACATGGCCAGGTGCAGGTGTGCGTCGTTGATGCCGGGCAGGACCGCGCGGCCGTCGAGGTCGATCACGCGGGTGCCGGGCCCGATCGACGCGGTGGCCTCGTCGCCGATGGCGGTGACGCGGTCGCCGGTGATCGCCAGCGCCGACGTCACGCTGAAGTCGTCGTCGACGGTCAGCACCTTGCCGCCGCGCAGCACGATGTCCGGTGCGGTGGTCACCAGCCTGCCTCCAGTACTCGGTCCAGTGCCGCGGTCATCTCGTCGGCGTGCGCCCGGGTGAACGTCAGCGGCGGTTTGATCTTGAGGATGTTCCACGACGGCCCAGTGGGGTACACCAGCACGCCTTCCTCCTTCATCCGTTCGCAGACGGTCAGCGTCTCCGGGATGGCGGGTTTCTTGGTGGTGCGGTCCAGGACGAATTCCACGCCGCTGTAGAAACCCTGGCCCCGGACGTCACCGATGAGCGGGTGGCGGGTGGCGAGCCCGCTGAGCTGGTCGCGCAGGTACTGGCCGACGGTCAGCGCGTTGTCCTGGAGGCGTTCTTCGTCCATGACACGCAGGAGTTCCAGGCCGACCGCGCAGGAGACCGGGTTGCCGCCGTACGTCGAGAAGAAGCGCCCGGTGCGGTCGAACGCCTCCGAGATCTCCCGCGTGGTGACCAGCGCGGCCACCGGGAACCCGTTGCCCATGGCCTTGCCCATGGTGACGAAGTCGGGCACCACGTCCTGGGTCTGGAATCCCCAGAACGCCTCGCCGAGCCGGCCGAATCCCACCTGGACCTCGTCGGCGATGGTGAACACGCCACGCTGCCGTGCCGCGTCGTGGATGGGCGCGAGGTAGCCGGGCGGCAGCACGACCTGGCCACCACCGGCCAGCAGTGCCTCGTACAGGAACGCCGCCGGATTGACCTCGTCGATCGTGTCGATGACGTGCTGGGCGTACTTCGGACCGGCATCCGGGTCGTCATAGCCGTAGGCACCGCGATAGCGGTCGGGTACGGGCGTGGGATGTGTGGTGTCCGGCTTGCCGTAGTGCTTGTACCGTGACGGGCTCACGTCAGCCACAGTCGTTGTGTAGCCGTGGTAAGCGTCGTCGATGATGACGACGTTGTCCCGGCCGGATATGTACCGGGCCATGCGCAGAGCCAGGTCGTTGGCCTCGCTGCCGGAGTTGAGGAAATAGACCACGTCCAGGCCGGCCGGCAGGGTCGCGGTCAGGGCCTCGGCGTACTCGGTCAGCACGTCGTAGACGAACCGGCTGTTGGTGTTGAGCCGCTTCAACTGCCGCGTCGCGGCGGCCACCAGCCTGGGATGGGCGTGGCCGAGCAGCGTGACGTTGTTCAGGGCGTCCAGATAGCCGCGCCCGGTCTCGTCGTAGAAACGGCAGTCCCTGGCGCGCACCATGTTCACCGGGGCGCTGAAGTACGTCGGATGCGTGCGCGGCAGGTGCCGTTCACGGCTTTCCAGTGCGCGTTCCGTCGCCGGAGTCCACACCGCGCCACCGACCAGCGGGCTGGGATCGGGTAGCAACTGCTGCCACACGGGTGCGTCCTCGTGGGCCACCGTCCCCGGAACTTGGCGCCACCCGGTGAGCGGGAACACGGACAGCTGAACAAGCAGGCGTTCAGCCGGGCCGATCTCGCCGATGCGCTGTCCGGCAGTCACCTTTCCGCTGCCGGCCGACGACAGTCCGTTGTAGATGGTCCAGAAGCGGACCCCGGGTGCTGGTTCGTGCCGGAGTACCAGGTCGGCGGCCGGGTTGCCCGGTTCCACGGTTCCGTTCAGCGGTGCTGTCACGGGCGTTCCGGCGGCGGCGAACACGTCGAGTCCTGTTCGGACAGCGCCGCCGTCGGCGAACCGCGGCTCGCCGTAGCGACCGATCGAGGAGCGCGCCGCGGCTGATTCCGCCGCACGCAACGCTGCCGGGTCACGTGGATCGACGTCGTCGAACACGGCGCTGCCCGCCGACAGGTCGACCGGCGGCAGGTCGAAGCCGACGATCGCGCCGCCGGGATTGGCGGTGACCCAGCCCGTGACCGCGTCACAGGCTGGGTGGGCCGACAGCCCGCACGCCTGCCGGAGCGTCGCCGCGCCGACGTGAGCGGGGATCTCGGCCACGACACGGACCAGGTCGGCCGCTGCCGGTGAGCGGTGTCGCGGGTCGCCGTGGCTGCTGGCGGAATGAAGCCGGGCGGTGGTGGCCGCCACGGTCGCTGCCCGCACCGCCAGCATGGGGAACAGCAGGTCCAGCTCTGCCTCGGTGAGTGGGCACACGCGGTGGTAGGCGGCGGTCAGCGCGGCAGCCACGCGGAGGGGGTGCGGCTGGCCGCGCATCGCGCTGGCCAGCAGAACGGCCAGGTCGGCGACGCGAGCGGTGCGCTGGGCGTCGCCGAAGTCGATCACGCCGATCACGCGCCGGACCGGGCCGGGGCCGACCAGGATGTTGAACGCGTTCAGATCGTGGTGGACCACGCCCTGCGGCAACGCGGCCAGCTGGTCCAACGCCGGCACGAACTCGGCTTCCACCAGTGCGATCGACGCCCGCAGGCCCGGGTCGGCCACGGCGGGCAGCGACTCGGCCAGCGCGGTGGGCGCGTGCGGGAACTCCCAGTAGTGCGGCGGCGGCAGGTCCGGGTGTCGCCAGGTTGTGGTCGCGGCGGCGAGCTTGCCCGCCATGGCTCCGACGTCGGCGACCAGCTCCGCGCTGCGCCTGCCGACCTCGGCCAGTGGCGCGCCCGGCAACCAGGTGAGCAGCCGGGCCACCAGGTCACCGGCGACCGGGATCACGTCCCCGACCACCTGGGGAACAGGCAGGTCCGGTGCGTGGCCGGCCAGGTGCCGCAGGAGCGCGTTCTGGAACCGCACGGCAGCGAGATCGTCGGCGGAGCAGACCTTGAACACGTACTCCACGCCGGATTCGTCGGCGACCCACAGATTGCGGTCGGTCTCCCCCGCCAACGGCCGGGTGCGCACGGCGGTCACGCCGAAACCGTCACGCAGTACGTCACGCACTGTGCCGTCGTCCAGCTCCGGGACACCGGCGGTGATCCGTTGGTACCGGGAGTCGACAGCGGACATCAGAACACCACCACCGATCGCAGCGCCGAGCCCGCGCGCAACGCTTCCAGGGCCTGCGGCACGTCAGCCAGCCCGATCCGGTCGCTGATCAGCGGTTCGAGCCGGAGCGTGCCGTCCTGCCACGACCGGATCACGCGGGGGTAGTCCCTGCGCACGTCGCTGGAGCCGAACACCGAGCCGACCAGGCGACGGCCGCTGGCGTACAACTCGCGGGCGGTGAACGGCACCACCGCGTCCGGCGCCCCGACGCCGACCACGACGGTGGTGCCGCCCCGCCGGGTGGCGTCGTAGGCCGCCCGGATGGTGTCGGGAATCCCGACCGCTTCGAATGCCACGTCGAATCCGTCCCCGATCGTGCCGGCCAGTTCGTCCGGCGCGGCCACAGTGGTCGCACCGAGTGTCAACGCGAGCTCGCGTTTCGCGGCGACCGGGTCGACCGCGAGCACCTCGGACGCGCCGGCGGCGCGGGCGGCCTGCACAACGGCCATCCCGACGCCGCCGCACCCGATCACCACGACGCTGTCTCCCTGTCGAAGCGCCGCGGTGTTGCGGACCGCGCCCACGCCTGTGGTGATGCCGCAGCTGACCAGCGCGCCGATCTCGAACGGCACGTCGTCAGGCAACGACACCAGGTTGTGCTGTGTCACCACGATCTCTTCCGCGAACGCACCGCAGCCCGCCTGCGCCGCCACGGGCGTGCCGTCCACCACGAACCGTGGCCGCCGGTAGCCGGGCGTCGTGTTGTACGTGCACAGCTCGGGTTGTGCCCGGCGGCACCACGGGCAAGTCCCGCACTGCGGCACCCAGGACACCATCACGCGGTCGCCCGCGGCGAATCCGTGCACGTCCGGACCGGTTTCCACGACCTCACCGGCGGCCTCGTGGCCGAGCACCACCGGTGGGGTGATGCCGAGCCGTCCGGTGGCCGCGGACAGGTCCGAATGGCACACCCCTGCCGCGCGTACCCTGACCCGGACCAGTACGTCGCTGACGTCCATGGTGGACACGCCGTCCCGTATCCCGATCCCGTCCACTCCGCTGTGCTGCAACACCGCGGCCCGCATCAGATCCTCCTTCGGCTCAGCCGGTCTGCCATGACGTCCACGTCTGCACGACCCGGCTGTAGTTGCCGGTCCACCAGTCGGCGTTGATGAACACCGCGTCGGCCGCCCGTTGCGGGCTGAGCACGTCGATCTGCCGCTGGATGTCGTTCAGGCCCGATTTGGCCGCCGTGTTGGCGGCACCCGCGCCGGACAGCTCGGCGAACTTCGCGCCCTGTTCCGGGCCGGAGGCGTACTTGATCAGCTCCTGGGCCAGGTCCTTGTGCTTGCTGCCCTTCGGCACCACGAACACGTCCCAGGTCACGGGTACTTTGGTGGAAACACGTTTCCACTGCGTACCACCGGCTTTGAGCGTCGAGTACGCGCGAGCGCTGACGATCAGCGCCATGTCGGCCTGGTTGTCCACCATGACCTGCTGTTGCTGGCCGTAGGTCTGGGCCAGCGTGAGGTCGCGGCGGATCTTGCCGTACATCCGCATCGCGCGGTCCATGTCCAGCGGGTACAGCTTGTCCACGGGCACGCCGTCGGCGAGCAACGCGGCCTCGAGCTGGCCGGTGGACGGGTCCTTGGCGTACACAACGCGCTTGCCGGGGAATTTGACCGGGTCGAAGAAGTCCGCGAGGCTGGTGGGCGGGTTGGCGCCGTAGGTCTTCTCGTTGTACATCAGCATCAGCCCGAACAGTGCCGCGGGGACGCCGCACTCGGACAACGTGCCGGGCGGGAAGCTGTCCTTCAGCGGACCGACGTCGATCTTCTCCAGCAAGGTCCCGCAGTGCTCACGTGCCATGAACGCGTCCGTGTCGACGACGTCCCACGTGACACGGCCGGCCTCGACCATGGCGCGCAGTTTCGCGTTGTCCGACGGGCCGTCCAGGACGACCTTGACGCCCGTGTCCTTCTGGTACGGCTCCAGGAATCCCTTCTGCTGCCCATCCTGGTACGCGCCTTTGCCGTACGACACGAACGTCAGCGACTTGCCGTCCCCGCCGGTGCCGCAGGACGCGAGCAACACGGCGACGACAGCCGCCAATCCCAGTCGACGCACGACTCACCCTCCTTGAACACTGGTCTGATGGCTCTGGCTCCAGCTGGCGATCACCGTCTCGCCGGGCGCCGCGGGCAGCGCGGCCCCGGCCAGCCGCATCGCCGAGCCCTCGGCGCCGTCGTCGAACCGCAGCCCGATCCGGTGGTGGTTGCCGACGTAGACGACCTCGGTGATCACGGCCTTGCGGCGCTGGTGACCGCTGGGCACGCTGTCCGGCCCGGCGTGCAGGTCCAGCCGCTCCGGCCGGACCACGATCGCGCCGTGGTCGCCGTCTTCGGTGAAGACGTTGGACTCGCCGAGGAACTGGGCCACGAACAACGTCGCCGGTCGCTCGTACAGCTCGGTGGGTGTCCCGACCTGTTCCACCTTGCCGTTGTTGAACACGGCGATCCGGTCGGACAGCGTCAGCGCCTCTTCCTGGTCGTGCGTCACGAACAGGAACGTCATCCCCAGTTCGCGGTGCATCCGGGCGATTTCCTTGCGCAGCTGGTCGCGCAGCTTCTTGTCCAGCGCGCCGAGCGGCTCGTCCATCAGCAGCGCGCGAGGCTGGTAGACCACGGCACGGGCCAGCGCGACGCGTTGCTGCTGGCCGCCGGACAGCTGCCGTGGCAACCGGTCGGCGCAGTCGGACAGCCCGACCAGGGTCAGCGCGTCGGCCGCGCGGCTCTGGACCTCGGACTTGGGCACGGCGCGCTGTTGCAGCGGGAACGCCACGTTCTTGGCCACGGTGAGGTGCGGGAACAGCGCGTACTGCTGGAACACCACGCCGAGGTCGCGCTTGTGCGGTTTGAGGCCGCTGATGTCCTTGCCGTCGACGCAGATCGAGCCACTGGTCAACGGGACGAACCCGGCGATCATGGACAGCGTGGTGGTCTTGCCGGAACCGGACGGGCCGAGGAACGTCATGAACTCCCCCGGCGCGATGTCCAGCGAGACGTCGTCGACCGCGGGCCGGGGCAGTCCGGCGAACACTTTGGACACTCCGGAGATCCGGATCCCGTGGCTGGCGGAAGGGTTCATGCGTCGCTCCGGCGTCGGCGGATGAGTTGGGGCAGCAGCAGTGCCGCGGTGGTGACCACGACGATCAGGCTGGACGCCGCGGCGATGGTCGGGTCGATCTCCAGCGTGATCGAGTCGTACATCTGGACCGGCAGCGTGCGGATGTCCGGTGTCTGCAGGAACAACGCGATCACGACCTCGTCGAACGAGGTGACGAACGCGAACACGAAACCGGACGCGATGCCCGGTGCCAGCAGCGGCAACGTGATCCGGCGCACGATCGTCCAGCCGGACGCGCCGAGGCTGGCCGCGGCGATCTCCACCGTGCGGTCGTACCCGGCGAGGCTGGCCGACACGGACGTGATCACGAACGGCACGGCAAGGACCGTGTGCGCCAGCACGAACCCGAGGAGCGTGCCGTTGAGGTGCCAGCGCAGGAACGTGGCGTAGATGGCGATCGCGACCACGATCCCGGGCACGATCATCGGCGCCATCATGGCCGAGCGCAGCATCTCCCGCCCGGGGAAGCGGCCACGGTCCAGCCCGATCGCGGCGGCCACGCCGATGACCGTGGCGAGCACGCCCGTCAGCACAGCGGCCTGGACCGAGGTGATCACGGAGTCCATCCACTGCGGCGAGGAGAAGAACTCCTCGTACCAGCGCAGTGACCACTGCTTCGGCGGGAACTCGAACGTCTGACCGGCACCGAGGCTCATGGGAATGACCACGAGCGTCGGCGCGAGCAGCAGCACGGCCACCGCGAGCACCCACAGGCGCAGGCCCCACCCGATCTTCCGGTTCGCGTCAGGCACGGTCCACCGCCTGGTTCAGCGCGGTCGCAGGCCGGGCGACCCGGCTCACCGCGAACAACACGAGAAGAGTCACGACCAGCAGCACCGTGCCCAGCGCACCCGCGCCCGGGAAGTCCAGCAGGTCACCGACCCTGGTCTCGATCACCTGGGACACCAGCGACTGCTGCGGGCTGCCCAGCAGGGCGGGTGTGATGAAGAACCCGAGCGTCACGATGAACACCAGGCTGAAGCCGGACACCACACCCGGCAGCGACAGCGGGACGTAGACGCGGGCGAAGGACTTCGGACGGGACGCGCCGAGGCTGGTGGCCGCGTCCATCAGCCGCAGGTCGATGGTGCTCATCGTGCTGTAGAGCGGCAACACCATGAACGGCAACATCACCTGGACCATCGCCACCGTGACACCGGTGACGCTGCCCAGCAGGACGACGCCGTCGATGCCGATCGCGGAGAAGAACCGATCGATCAACCCGCCACGTTGCTCCAGGAGATACCAGGCGAAGTTACGGGCCATCACCGAAGTCCAGAACGGCAGCAACACCAGCACAGTGAGTACCGCGCGCATGCGACGTGACACGCGCGTCATGGCGTAGGCGTACGGGTAGGCGATGACGAGTGTCGCCAGGCCGACGATCAACGCGGTCCGCAGCGTGCGCAGCAGAACGGTGACCGAGACCCCGTCGGTGAACAAGGCCGAGTAGTTGTCCAGCCCGACCGCCGGTTCGGTGAAGCTGCGCCACACGATGATGGCCAAGGGGTAGAAGAAGAACACCAGCAGCACCGCGACCGCGGGCAACAGAACCCACCCGGCCACTGTCCGGCGGTTGCGCCGTGCCGGGTCGGGCGCCGCAGTAGTGGGCTCGACATCTAGCCCAACGTCCGGCTTGCTGACAAGCATGACGGCCGACGTGTCTTCCAACTCGGCGACTTGCCCGGTGTCCACCTCAGTGGCCGGCTTGCTGCCTGGCCTGCGGTCCCGGTTGTTCGAGGGCATCGGCGTCACCCCGCCAGCCACTTGCTGAACCGTGCGGTCACCGCGTCGAAGTTCTGCGCCCACCACTTCGCGTTGCCGAGCACCACGGTGTGCTTGTGTTCCGGTGCGAACGCGTCGATGCGGCGCTGGATCTCGTCGAACTTCGGGGTGGCGTTCTGATGGGCCGACTGGACCGAGGCCAGTTCGGAGAACTTCACCGCCTGTTCGGGTTTGCTGGCGAACGCGATGAACTTCATCGCCTGGTCCCGGTTCGGTGAGCCCTTCGGCACCACCAGGTCGTTCCAGTTCACCATCGTCTTGTCCCACACCGTCTCGAATGGCGCGCCTGCTTTGAGCGTCTGGTAGGCCCGTGCCGTCGACACAAGCGTCAGGTCGACTTGGCCGTCCACCATGGACTGCTGCATCTGCCCGTAGGTCTTGGCGAACGTGGTGATCGGCTTGATCACGTCGAGCTTGCGCAGTGCGCGCTCGACGTCGAGCGGGTACAGCTGCCCGGCAGGCACACCGTCTGCCAGCAGGGCGTACTCCAGCAAGCCGGTCGCGACGTCCGGCGGGACGATCCTGCGGCCGGGGAAGCGCACCGGGTCGAAGAAGTCCGCGATCGTCGTGGGCTTCGCGGCGGTGAACTTCCTGGTGTCGTACATGAACAGGATGCTGTAGTAGAACGCCGGGACACCGCATTCGCTGACCGTCTCCGGCGGGAAGGCACTGCGGTCGATCACGGAGAAGTCCAGCTTCTCCACGTACTTGCCGCAGTACTGCTCGGCCGCGGCCGCGCTGGTGTCGACCACGTCCCAGGTGACCTTGCCCGCCTCGACCATGGTGCGCAGCTTGGCCTCGTCCACCGGGCCGTCGTTGCGGAACTTCGTCCCGCTCTGCTCGGTGTACGGCTGCTGCCACGCGATCTTCTGGTTTTCCTGGAAGGAGCTCCCGGTGGACACGAACGTGAGCGACGGCTCGCCCGACCCGCTCCCGCCGCACGCGGTCGCGAGGAGCAGGACCAGTGCCAGGCAACCGGGTGTTCTGGTACGGCGCACGGCGACCTCCGAAGTCGGCGTTGACTCTCCTGGTCAGTTCCCGGCTGCCCGCACGTGCGTTGACACGACGCGGACGAGGGTGTCGGCCTGCTCGTCGGTGATCACCAACGGCGGCGAGATGACGATGTTGTTGCCGGCGGCGCGGATGATCAACCCGTCCGCTCGTGCACCGGCCTGGACGCTGGCGGCGTCACGGTCGAGCTCGATGCCGAGCATCAGCCCGACGCCCCGCACCTCGCGGACATGGGCGAGCTCGCCCAGCGGCGCGAGGCCGTCCATCACCCGGGCGCCGACCGTCTTGGCGCGTTCCAGCAGGCCTTCGCGTTCGAGGATGTCCAAGTTGGCCAGTGCGACGGCGGCGCCGACGGGGTGGCCGTTGTAGGTGAAGCCGTGTGAGAACGTGGCGCCGTCGGCGAGGTCCAGCACGCGCCTGCCGATCAGCACGGCGCCCATCGGGATGTAACCGCTGGACAGGCCCTTGGCGGTGACGATCATGTCCGGTTCGATGCCGTAGTACTCGGCGGCGAACCAGTGGCCGACGCGGCCGAACCCGGTCACGATCTCGTCGAGGATCAGCAGGATGTCGTGACGGCGCAGGACCTCCTGGACGCGCGGCCAGTAATCGGCAGGCGGCGGGACCATGCCGCCGACGCCGAGCACCGGCTCGCCGATGAACGCGGCGATGCGGTCCGGGCCCAGCTCGGCGATCTTGTTCTCCAGCTCGGCGACGAGCGTGTCCGTGTCGTGTTCGAGGCTGTGCGGCTTGCCGAGGAACTCCACGTCCGGCAGCAGCGGGCCGAAGCCGGTGCGCAGCCGGTCGATGCCGGTCGCGGAGAGCGATCCGCCGCCCATGCCGTGGTAGCCGGCGGTCCTCGCCAGTATCACGGTCCGCTGTGGACGCCCGGCGTTGTACTGCGCCAGGCGAGCCAGTTTGATCGCGGTCTCGTTGCCCTCGGAGCCGCCGTTGGTGAAGAACACGCGCTCGATCCCGGCGGGTGCCAGCTTGAGCAGCCGGTCGGCCAGCCGGATGGCCGGTTCGTTGGAGTAGTCGTTGAACGAGGAGTAGAACTCCAGCCGCTCGATCTGGGCGGCCGCGGCGGCGGCGAGTTCCTTGCGGCCGTGCCCGGCCGGGCACTGCCACAGGCCGCAGGTTCCATCCAGATAGGACTTGCCGTGGACGTCCCACAGCACCGCGCCCTCACCCCGGTCGAAGATCACCGGGCGGTCCGGCGCGCCGATCGTGGTGTGCGGGTGGATGATGCCGCCCATGTCCATCGCTTCGAGTGTGGTCATGCCCGCCGTCCCTCACAACTTGATCGCGATCGTCCGCGTGAACGCTCCGGCCGCCCAGCGGCTCTGGCGGCCCAGTCTCGACCGCTCTGTTGTCATTGTCAACAGCTGAACCGCGAGCCGATCCCCGTTTCGCGCCTCCACCAGGGAGCGAACGCGAAAACAGCGTCCGCACCGGACACACCGGGCGGCCGGTCGGGCACTGAACCGAGCCAGTAATGCCGGGTCAGCGCCGCCTGTTGACACTATCAACACAGGTCTGCCACGCTCGGCGCCATCGCCGTCCACCGGAGTGCGGCCCAGCCCTCCATCGTGGACACACCCCGTGACCTGCGAGGAGCTTCCATGACAAGGATGAGCAGACGCCGGGCGATCCTGGCCTCCGCCGCCACCGCCTTCACGATGTCCGCCGCGCCCGCGGCGGCAAACACCACCCAGGGCGGGTCGCAGTGCGGATCCTTGCCGCCCGAGCCGATCCCCACGCAGGTGCCCGCCAGAGAAAGCTTCCTGGACGTGCCCGGCGCCCGGTTATGGTTCTGGGACACCGGCGGCAACGGCCCCGCGGTCGTGCTGTCACACCCCGGCAGCGGCAGCGCGTTGTCGTGGCCATACCAGCAGCCCGTGTTCGCCAAAGCCGGGTACCGGGTGATCGCGTACTCACGGCGTGGGCACTACAAGTCCACCATGCCCGAGCCGGGAAACCCAGGCGTCGGCGCCGACGACCTGCACGCGTTGGTCAACCACCTCGGCCTGCGCCGATTCCACCTGATCGGCGCGGCGCTGGGCGGCTACTACGCGACGGACTACGCACTGCTGCACCCGGAGCGGCTGCACAGCCTGGTGATCCTGAGCAGCTTCATGGGCATCTCGGACCCGGAGTACCTGCGGGTGACCGAGTGGCTGCGGCCACCGGGGTTCTCGGCCATGCGGCACGACTTCCTCGAACTCAGCCCGTACTACCGCGCCGCGAACGAGGCAGGCGCGCGTAAATGGCTGGAGATCTCGGACAAGTCGCTGGGCGGGCACGACATCGAAAGCCAGAAGCTGTCCTCACCGATCAGCTGGGCCAGGCTCGAGACACTGCGGGTACGTACCCTGCTGGTCGGCGGGGACGCGGACCTCTACCTGCCGCCGCCGATCCTGCGGATGATCACTGCCCACCTGCCCGCCAGCAGCTCGATCATCTACAGCAAGGTCGGGCACTCGGCGAGCTGGGAACGTCCCAGCGAGTTCAACCGTGACGTGCTGAAGTTCCTGTCCGGCGGCCGGTTCCCCCGCGAAACCTGCCGCTGATCCCGTCTTTGCCGCTTGACTCGGCCAGGCACGGCGGCGCCTGCGCGACCGGGTGCGGCTCGAACTGCAGGACGTGCTGCGGCTGGCTCCCCGTCTTTGCCGCTTGACTCCCCGCCTTGCCGCTTGGCCTGGAGCCCGCACGAGGCTGCCCCACGAGACCTGTCGCTGGCCCCGAGACCTGTCGCTGGCCCCGAGAGCTGCTCACCGGTCGCCGGGGTCGTCAGCCGGATGAGGCTGGCGGCCGTGCCGCTGACCGGCGTGGGTCTCGGGGCCAGCCGAATGCCCAACCTTGCAGCGACAGCGAACCTCGGCGGCGCCACTGGCGGCTTCGAACCTCGGCGCCACCGGGTTCGGCGGGAACTTTGGCGTCACCGGGTTCAGCGGCTTCCACGTGCCGCCCGACCTCGCCACCGCCCCACGTCCGTGGTCTCGTGTCCCACCTCCGACCGGTGATGGTCGCGGGCCCTGCCTCCGGTCAGTGCGGGCCTCCCCGTCGCCAATCAGTGCGGGCCTCGGGGCCACCAGCGACGGCAGATCTCAGCACCACCGGCAACGACGGCTTTCACGTACCGCATGACTTGTCCAACGCTCGATCTTGTCTGACGTGGTCACGAGGCTCGCCGCCTCCCAGCCGGGCCGCTATTCCACCAGAGACAGCGGACCTCGGCACCGCCAACGACAGCGGACCTCGGCACGGCGACACCGGTGTCCACTCGGGCCTGCCGCTGCTCGGCACAAGCCTCGACGCCTCCGGCAACAGCAGCAACCGCGGCCTCGAATCCACCAGCTGCTGCTGCCGACAGCGCCGATCCGGGCCAGGCGAGCAACCCCGTTGTCAACGGACCTCAGCGTCACCGGCAGTTGCAAGGCGACCTCACCTCAGCGCTGCCGGCAGCTGCGAACCTCAGGCCACAGGCAACGGCCTTCATGTGCTGCTGGCCTTGTCTGCGGTGCCTCTGTCGTCGGCAACGCTGGACTTGTCCAACGTGGGCCACGAGATTTGCCGTGGGGCGAGATCCAGGTTCGCGGTCTGCGCGCGTTCCGATCCTACGCTCAACGCCGTTGCCTCGACGATGGTTCCAACTCTATCGAATCCAGCCGCAGGGGTTGACAACGGGGTTGCTCGCCTGGCCGGGATCGCCGTTGCCTGTGGCCTGGCGAGGTGAAGCGAGGCGAGCCGCACCCGGGACTGGCGCTCAATCTCGCGCCCGCCCAGCGATAAGTGCCCGCGCCACCGAGCCAGACTCGAGCCCGAGCCAAACCCGCGCCCGCTTTGGCGGGCCGGGCCTGCACCACCGGACCCACACCCCCGGACCACCCGACCGAACCCGGACCCGGACCCGGACCCGGACCGACCCTGCACCCCGGACCACCCGACCGCACCTGCACCCGCACCGGCCCTGCGCCACCCGCGCGCGGACCTGGCCCCGGCCCCGGATCGCCCCCGCACCCCGGATCAACCGATCGAACCCGTGCCCGCACCATCGGATCGGACCTGCACCCCGATCACCCAACCGAACCCATGCCCGCACCACCGGGCCAGACCCGCGCCCCACACCGGCGGGCCAGGCCCGCGCCCCGGACCACCCGACCGACCTCGAACCACCCAACCGAACCCATGCCCGCACCACCGGGCCGGACTCGCACCCGCATCACCGGATCGGACCACCACCGGACCTGCGCCCGCCGACTGGACCGGAGCCTGCACGCCACGACTGCGCCGACATCTCCAGCCACCAGCCGGTTCAACCGCGTGCAGGCGCCCAGCTCGCGACGGAGCGGCCCCGCCAGGCGAGTCCGATCCAACGGCCCGGGGAGCACAGACAGAAGCTCCGGCTCGGAGTTTGATCATGACTCATGAGGAAACGGGCACCAGCGGCTCAGAGTTTGATCGCGACCGACTTGGTCTCCTGGAAGGCTTCGATGCCCTCGGCGCCGCCTTCTCGTTCCTGTCCGCTGTTGTGCATGCCGCCGAATGGCAGCTCTGGGCGGACGGGAGTGGGGTCGTTGAGGCCGATGACGCCGAAATGCAGGTGGTCCATCGCCGTCCAGAGCCGGGTCAGGTCTTTGCCGAACAGGTACGCGGCCAGGCCGTAGTCGGTCGCGTTCGCGCGGCCGACGGCTTCGGAGTCGGTGTCGAACACGTACACCGGCAGCACTGGGCCGAAGGTCTCTTCGCGGCTGACGAGCATGTCGTCGTGCACTCCGGTGAGGACGGTCGGCTCGTAGAACGCGCCTTTCAGCTCGGCCGGCCCTGACCAGCGTTTGCCTCCGGTGTGGATCTCGGCTCCCCCTGCCACCGCGTCTTCCACGTGTCGCTCGACTTTGGCCAGTGCTGTGTGGTCGATCAACGGGCCGATCGTGGTGCCTTCCGTTGTGCCGCGGCCGACGCGCAGGTCCGCGACCTTCGCGGTGATCAGTGCCAGCAGTTCGTCGTGGACGGACCGGTGCACGAACAGCCGGTTGATCGCGATGCAGCTCTGCCCCGCGTTGGCGAACTTCGCCGCGACCACTCCTGCCGCCGCGGCCGGCAGGTCGGCGTCGGCGAAGACGATCGCGGGTGAGTGGCCGCCCAGTTCCAGCGAGGTGCGGCGCAGGTGCGTGGTGGTGTTGCGGAGCAGGCTGAGCCCGACCTCGGTGGATCCGGTGAAGCTCACTTTCCGCAGCCGCGGGTCCGCGAGCAGCGCGCCTGCGACTTCCGCGGGTCGGGACGTGGTGATCGACTGCAGCACTCCGGCGGGCAGGCCGGTGTCGTGCAGGATCCTCACGAGTTCCGTCGCGATCAGCGGTGTCTGCTCCGCCGGTTTGACGATCAGTGGCGCACCGGCCGCCAGTGCCAGTCCGATCTTGCGGATGAGCATGCTCGCGGGGAAGTTCCACGGGGTGATCGCGAGCGCCGGTCCGACGGGGGCTGTCACCACCAGGCCTGGGCCGTTCGGTGCGGACGGCAACACGCGGCCACCTGCGCGGCGGGCTTCCTCCGCGCTCCATTCCAGCATCCGGGCGCTGCCGAGCAGTTCACCGCGGGCTTCCGCGAGCGGTTTGCCGTTCTCGCTGGTCAGCAGGGGCGCCAGGGTGTCGAGCTTGGCGCGGATCTCGGCTGCGGCCCGGCGCAGGTAGCCGCCGCGCTCCTCCACTGTCACCGCGCGCCAGGCGTCGAACGCCGCGCAGGCAGCGTCCAGGGCGGCTCGCGCGTCCTCCGCGGTTCCGTCCGCCACCCGGCCGACCGGTTCGAGCGTGGCCGGGTCGACGACCTCGAACGACGCGCTGCCCTGCCGCCACTGCCCGTCGATCAGCAAGGTCGCCCCGGTGTCCACCGACATCGCCCACCCCTTCGTCGAACACGCCGTTTCCGGCCTTGGCCGCATCATGCCGCCGCTCTGTTGTTATTGTCAACAGATGAACTCGCGCCACTCAGCGAACACGGACCGGCGTCGAACGCCTACAGTGCACGACATGAAGCCCACGCCAAGCGCCTCGCCGGACCCCGCGCCAGCGGAGCGGGCCGGCCAGCCGCCGTCGGACCAGCTGCCCATCCACGGCCTGCTGTCGTACCGGCTCAGCCGGGTGGCCAACGCGATGTCCCGCAGCGCCGCACTGCGCTACCGGCGGGAATTCGACGTCAGCCTCGGTGAATGGCGGACCATCGCACTGCTCGGCGCGGACGCCCCGCTGACGCTTAACAAGCTGGCCCGACTGGCCGCATTGGACAAGGCGCAGATGAGCAGAGTGGTCGCCAAGCTCAGCGAACGCGGCCTGGTGCTGCGCGAACTGGGCGCGGGCCGCACCACGCAGCTCACCCTGACCCGCAAGGGCGCCGCGCTCTACCGTGGCCTGATCGGCGCGGCCAACGAGCGCGACCAGGCGTTCCTCGTCTGCCTCACCGAGCAGGAACGCCAGGTGCTGGACTCGGCGCTGGACAAACTGGGCACGCTGGCCAGGGCGCTGGAGCGCGCCGAGGAACGGTAAGCAGCTCACTGTTGACACTATCAACACCCTTCTGACACGCTCGGCAGCACGTTGTCGTCAGGAGGTGCGGCCGATGGCCGACCGTGTCACGATCTGCGAGTGCTTCGCCCGCGACGGGTTGCAGCACGAGCCGGACTTCGTCCCAACGGACACCAAGCTGTCCGCCATCGGCGCGTTCGCCGCGGCGGGGTTCCGCCGCATCGAGGCGACCAGCTACAGCCACCCGGACCGCGTCCCCGCGTTCCGCGACGCCAGCGACCTGCTGGCCCGGCTGCCCCGCACGGCGGGAGTCGCCTACAAGGCGACCTGTCCCAACCCCCGTGCCGTCCACCGGGCGATCGCCGACCTGGACGCCGGGCACGGCGCCGGTGAACTGAGCCTGCTCGTCTCGGCGACCGAGGCCCACACCGAGCGCAACCTGCGGACCACCCGCGCCCGGCAGTGGGAGAACGTCACCGAGATGGTGCGGCTGGCCGCGGGCCGGTTCACTTTGGTCGGCGTCATCTCGATGGCGCTGGGTTGCCCGTTCGAAGGCCGCGTCGACCCGGGACGGGTCGTGTCGGACTTCGCCCGGTTCGCCGAACTCGGCGTGTCACTGGTGACTGTCGGCGACACGACCGGCACGGGCACCCCGGCGACGGCCGGATCGCTGTTCGCCCGGCTGGCCAAGGAATTCCCGGACGTGCCCGCGGTGGCGCACTTCCACAACACACGCGGCACCGCGCTCGCCAACTGCGTCGCGGCGCTGGACGCCGGGTGCCGGTACTTCGACAGCGCGTTCGGTGGTGTGGGTGGACATCCGGCGCAGATCGGGTACGGCAGCGGGCTGACTGGCAACACCTGCACCGAGGACTTGGTCACCATGTTCGAGGCGATGGGTGTCGGCACCGGCCTGGACCTCGATCTGGTCATGGCCGCGTCCGCCCGTTGCGAGGAAGCTCTCGGCCGCCCACTGCACAGCATGGTCGCGCGGGCCGGGCTCGGTTTGGCGGCTTGCCATGACAACTGAGGAGACAACCGTGCTGTTGAGCGAGGACCACGGCCCGGTCCGGGTGATCCGGCTCAACCGGCCGGAGAAACACAACGCCCTCAACACCGAGCTGACGACGGCGTTGCTGGACGAACTGCTCGCCGCGGACACCGCCAGTTCGGTTCGCGCGGTGGTGCTCGCCGGTGAGGGACGCAGTTTCTGCGCGGGCGCCGACATCACCGAGTTCGCCGACCTCACCCCGGGCAACCAGGATGCCGTGGTGCGTCGTGCTGATCTGACTGCCCGCACGCAGCTTCTGCCGCAGCAGCTGAGCAAACCGATCGTGTCGGTGGTGTGGGGTGCCGCGCTCGGCGGCGGTGCGGGGTTGGCGATCGGCTGCGACATGATGGTCGTGACCGACGACGTGAAGTTCGGCTACCCGGAGCTGAAGCACTCCCTGGTGCCGGCGATCGTGATGACCGGTCTGCAGCGCCAGATCGGCCGCAAACTCGCGTTCGAGATGATCAGCCACGGCAAGCTGCTCGGCGCCGGCGACCTGGTCCGGCTCGGCCTGGCCAACCGCTGCGTCGACCGGGACAAGGCGCTCGGCATCGGGATCGAGATCGCCGCCAGGTGGAGCGAACCGTCCCCGACGGCGATGGCCGCGACCAAGGACCTGTTCTACCGCGTCGCCGACCTGCCGGTGGAACAGGCGATGCGGGCCGGGCGGGACGTCAACGCGATCATGCGCGGTTTCCGGGGCTGATGGCGCGTGCTCCCACTGTCCGGTATCACCGTTCTCGACTTCTCCCGTGTCCTCGCCGGCCCGATGGCCACGCAGGTCCTCGCCGAACTCGGCGCGGACGTGATCAAAGTGGAACGTCCCGGGTCCGGTGACGAGTCACGGCTCATGCAACCGGTGCTGCCCAGCGGCGAGAGCGCGTACTACTTCGCGTTCAACCGGGGCAAGCGCTCGGTCGTCCTCGACCTGAAGACCGACAGCGGACGGCGCGTGGCCAGTGGCCTCGCCGCGTCCGCGGACGTCGTGGTCGAGAACTTCCTGCCCGGCGCCATGGACCGCCTCGGCCTGGGCTACTCGGCGTTGTCCGCGGCCAATCCCGGTCTGGTGTACGTGTCCTGCACCGGCTTCGGGCAGCACGGGCCGTACTCTGACCGCAAGGGATACGACACGGTCTTCCAGGCGCTGTCCGGGATGATGGCGTTGACCGGGCACCCTGACTCACCGCCCGCGAAAGCCGGGGTTCCCGTCGCCGACATGACCTCCGGCCTGTGGATCGCGGTCGCCGTCCTCACCGGCCTGGTCGGGCGGGGCAGCACGGGAACCGGCAGGCACATGGACCTGTCCATGATGGACGTGCAAGTCAGCCTGCTCGCCCTCGCCGCGGCGCGGTTGTTCGCGTTGGACGAGGACCCGCAACGCACTGGCACCGAGCATCCCGGCCGCGTCCCGTCTGCCGCGTTCGGCTGTGCCGACGGGAAATGGCTGCACATCAGTTGCAGCGACCAGCACTGGCTGCCGCTGTGCGAGGTGGTGGACGTGCCTGATCTGGCTGGAGACGAGCAGTTGCGGAACAATGCCGGTCGTTTGGCTGATCGGGAACGGGTGATGTCCGTGCTCACCGCCGCTTTCGCCCGGCGTCCCCGCGCCGACCTGGCGAACGCGTTGCGGGCGGCCGGTGTGCCGGTCGGTGAGGTGAACACGGTCCGGGAGGTGCTCGCCGACGAGAACACGGTGGCACGGGGAATGGTCGGCGCCTTCGAGCATCCAGTGGCCGGTGAGTTCCCGGCGTTGCGCACTCCACTTCGGATGTCCGATGTGGCCGACTACGCCGCCCTGCCCGTGGGAACCCCGCCGCGGCTGGGCGCGGACACCGGTGACGTGCTGCGCGACCGGCTGGGGCTCAGTGACAGCGAGATCGACGCGTTGCGTCAGGAAGGGGCGATCGGGTGACACGCAACGACATTGGCACCGAGGTACTCCTGGACGTCGTCGACGGGGTCGCGACTGTCGTGCTGAACCGCCCGGAGGCACGCAACGGGCTCAACCTGGCGATGTGCCTGGCGTTGCGGGAGGTGTTCGAGCAGCTGGACTCCGCCGCGGACGTGCGGGTGGTGCTGTTGCGGGCGAGCGGTCCGGCGTTCTGTGCCGGAGCGGACCTCAAGGAGCGCACCGGGCGGGACGCGTCCTGGGTGCGACGCAGGCGGCAGGCCTCCTTCGCCGCCTACGAGGCGATCGAGCGGTGCTCCAAGCCTGTGGTGGCGCTGGTGCACGGCGCCGTGGTCGGTTCCGGTGGGGAAATCGCGATGAGCTGTGACTTCGTGGTGGCGTCCACCGACACCACGTTCCGTTTCCCGGAACCGCACTGGGGCACAGTCGGCGCCACGCAACGGTTGCAGCGCGTGATCGGCCGTCAACGCGCCAAGGAGTTGCTGTTCACCAACCGGGCGATGACGGCCGCCGAAGCGCACCGGGTCGGCCTGGTGGCGCGGCTGACCGAACCAGGCGAGCTGGACGCGGCGGGCGCGGGTGTGGCGGCCGAGATCGCCAAGGCTCCCCCGCTGTCGGTGGCATTGACCAAACAAGCAGTCGACCTGGGTGCGGAGACCGATTTGGACCGCGGTATCCGGATCGAGATGGCGGCGATCGAGCGCAACCTCGCGGACGGCGGCTGGCAGCGGGGCGTGGCAGACTTCAACGGCTCGGTCAAGGCGGCTGAACGGGACCGGGAGGGCTGATGGAGCTGGCTGGGATCTGTCCACTCACCACAGACGCGGTGCTGCGCCGTGCCGTGGCCATCGCCCCTGACGTGGAAGCCGTGGTGACCGCGGACAGCCGCGTCACGTACGCCGAACTGGCCGCTGAGGTGGACCGCATCCGTGGGGCCCTTGCCGCCGCCGGCGTGCGGCGCGGTGATCATGTCGGTGTCTGCGTGGGCAACGGGCCACGCTGGGTGGCGTTGTTCCTTGCTATCAGCTCATTGGGTGCCGTGACTGTACCGGTCAACACGCGGCTGAAGTCGGGTGAACTCGGCTTCGTGCTGCGTCAGGCCAAGATCGGTCTGCTGTTCCTGGCGGATCGGGTGCTGACCGCCGACCTGACCGGGATCCTGCGAGCCGCGTGCCCGTCGGTGGACACCGAACTGCCTGATCCCGGTCTGCCCGACCTGCGGCGAGTCGTCGTGATCGGCGAACAGGTCCCTGCGGCGGCCGGTACGTGGGAGGATTTCCTCGCCGCGGCCGCCGGGCCGGTCGCGGCCGGCTGCTCGCCGGACGACATTCTGCTGGTCCAGTACACGTCAGGGACCACGTCGTATCCCAAGGGCGTGTTGCTGACGCACCGCAGCATGTGCGCCAACGGCTTCTTCTCCGGCGGGCGCGTCGGACTGCGCGCCGGGGACAGGTTCCACACCGCACGACCGTTCTTCCACGTCGCCGGGACCACGCTGTCCATCCTGTCGTGCCTGCAGCACGTGG
This sequence comes from Kibdelosporangium phytohabitans, assembly GCF_001302585.1. Lineage (GTDB taxonomy): Bacteria > Actinomycetota > Actinomycetes > Mycobacteriales > Pseudonocardiaceae > Kibdelosporangium > Kibdelosporangium phytohabitans. The sequence continues at coordinate 6,723,044 of NZ_CP012752.1, forward strand.
CGACCGTGGTGGCGATGGAGAAGTTCGAGGCGGGGGCGGCGCTGCGGCTGTTCGAGGCCGAGCGGTGCACGCATTTCTCGGGCAACGACACGATCGCGTTGATGCTGCTCAACCACCCGTCCCGGCCGAATCGCCGGCTGGTGCTGCGCGGCGCGTGGCTGGCCGCGTCCGCCTCGGTGGTGCGACGGGTGATCGACGAGCTCGGGGCGCGGGAATGCGTTGTCGGGTACGGGCTTTCCGAGGCGTCGCCGAACGTGGCGCAGTCGGCGTGGTGGGAGCCCGAGGAGATCCGCGCTGCGGCTCTCATGCTCCCCCAGCCGGGTGTCGAGGTCCGTGTCCGGGATGTCTCGTCCGGTGCGGACTGTCCGGTGGGGACGGCCGGGGAGATCGTCGTGCGCGGCTGGAACGTCATGCGCGGGTATCTCGACCTGCCGCAGGACACGGCGGCGGCGCTGGACCCGGACGGCTGGCTGCACACCGGTGACCTCGGCAGGCTGGACGAGGACGGCAGGCTGGAGTTCGCGGGCAGGCTCAAGGACATCATCCGGGTCGGCGGTGAGAACGTCGCACCGGCCGAGGTGGAGAACGTGCTCCACCAGCACCCGATGATCCGTCAGGCGGTGGTGGTCGGCGTGCCGGACGACCGGCTGGTGGAGGTGCCGTTCGCGTTCGTGGTCCTCAACGAGGGCTGCGCGGCGACGCCGGTCGAGCTGGTCGACTGGGTCCGGCCGCGCCTGGCCGGGTTCAAGGTGCCGCGTCAGGTCCACTTGGTGGACAGCTTCGAACAGTTCGGCGTGACGGAGAGCTCGAAGGTGCGCAAACAGCCGCTGGCTGAGCACGCGGTGCGTCTGCTGGAGGCCGGGCGATGAGGATCCGGACGCCGGTCACGGACTTGCTCGGCATCGATCTGCCGGTCGTGCAGGCTGGGATGTCGTGGGTCTCGTCGGCGTCGGCGTTGCCGTTGGCCGTGTCGCGCGCGGGTGGACTCGGTGTCGTGGCCGCGGGGCCGATGCGGATTCCCGATCTCAGTCGCGTGATCGACGAGATGGAGCACGGCACGGACCAGCCGTTCGCGGTGAACCTCCCGCTGTACCGGCGCGGAGTCGATGAGGTCATGGACTTGCTGGTGGCTCGGCGGCCTCGGGTGCTGATCGCTTCACAGGGCGGGCCGCGGCGCTACTTGGCGCGGTTTCGTGACGCGGGAACGATCTGCCTGCACGTGGTGGCCGGTGTCGAGCACGCGGTGAAGGCAGCCGAGGCCGGTGTGGACGGTCTGGTGGTCGTCGGCGCTGAGGCGGGTGGGCATCCCGCGCCCGACCAGGTGTCCACTTTGGTCGTTGTCCGTGCGGTGGCCGCTGCTGTGCCGGAGCTGCCGGTGATCGCGTCCGGTGGCTTCGCCGACGGCGCGGGCCTGGCCGCCGCGCTGGCGATCGGTGCTGGAGCCGTGCAGTTCGGTACGAGGTTCCTGCTCAGTGCGGAGGCGAACGTGCATCGGGCGTATCAGGACGCGGTGCTGCGAGCCGGGATCACGGACACGCGTCTGGTCGGCCGTGGTCTCGGGCCGGTCCGGGCGCTGGCCAACGAGTTCGCCGAACGGATGGTCAAGCTCGAGGACAGCGGCGCCGACCTGGATGCCCGGCGGGCCGAGTTCACCAGGTCGACTCTGCGGATGGCCGCGTACGACGGTGACGTGGTGCACGGCAAAGTCGAGGCTGGTCAGTCCGCCGGGCTGATCGACTCGGTGCTGCCCGCCGGCGAGATCGTCCGCCGCATCGCTGAGGAGTACGTCGCGACCGTCGACCGTCTCCCTCGACCGGACTAGGGTTTCATCGCTATCACCCAGCGGTTGGAGTCCAGCGCGTCGGGCGGTGGTTCGGGCAGCGGACCACGCCCGTACTGGCGGCTGAAGTCGAACGGCGTGTGTATCCGCGCTGTCCAGCCCAGGGCTCGCAGGGCCGCCGCCGAGTCCGGGCGTTGCCCACGGTCGAACAGCGCGAGCAGGTCGACTCCGGTCTGGGCCATCGTCGACGTGTAGATCGGGTGGTCACGCACCAGGGGCACGTCACGGACGGGTTTGACCTCGTAGGCGATCGTGCTGCCGGACGCGGACAAGCGGTCCACAGTCTCGATCAGGCGGCGTTCCGCGTCCGCCGGGAGGTACAGCAGCAGGCCCTCAGCCAGCCACGTGGTGGGCTCGCCCGGTCGGAACCCGTCCAGCAGGCCCGCCCATTCGGCACACAGGTCCGCGGGTACCACCCGGCGGTCAGCGCGCGGACGGGCGCTCACGGCGTCCAGCACGTCCTGCTTGAACGTCAGCACTCCTGGTTTGTCCAGTTCGAACACGACCGAGCCCGGCCGCCAGTCGAGCCGGAACGCTCTCGTGTCCAGGCCCGCACCCAGCAGCACCAGCTGGCGGTTGCCCGCGTCCCGCACCACGTCGTCCAGCACTCTGGTGCGGAGGCCGAAGTAACGGCCCAACCTGCCCCACAACGGGTTGGCGTCACCGTCTGGCACATCCTGTGGGCGCACGGGCCAGGCCGCGGAGGCGGGCGCCGCCCGGACGAAGTGTTCGGCGTAGTCGTCCCGCGCGAGGGAGTCCGGGCGGTGTGTCTCGATGGCACGCGCAGCCGCGACCATCAGCGCTGTCAGGCCGACGCCTCCGTTGATCTCACTGCCGATTCCGCTGGTGGGCACGGTTTCTCCTCTCGTACGACCGGTTCACACCATGCGGTCGTACGGTCGTGCGTGGTGGTTCGGGCGCCGTAAAGGGTTGCCATGAACCGCACAGTCTCGTCGTCCTGGTGGAGCAGGCTGGTGGTGCAGTCCGTCAGGACGGTTATGTGCCATCCTTTCTGGAAGGCGGTGCGCGCGGTCGAGTCGAGGCACACGTCCGCGTACACCCCGGCGAACACCAGGTGCTGGAAACCGCCTCGCACCAGATGCTCCTCGAAACCGTCCGCCAGGAACGCATCGAAACACGCGTGTTTGGTGAACACGCGCTCGCCTGGCGCCGGTGTCACTTTGTGGAACTCGGCGCCCCACGTGCCTTCGCGGCATTTCGGCGCGGCGCCGCGCAGTTCATCACGGCGCCGCCAGCTTGGGCGTTGGTACTCGGCGTCGCCGAGGAATCGGACGAACACCACTTCCATGCCGTGTGCTCGCGCCACGTCCACTGCCCGCGCGGCGTTGGTCGTCGCCGTGTCCAGGCGCGCGGGATCGCCGCGGTACCTGGCCATCGCGACCGGACCCGTGCAGAAGTCGTTCTGCAGGTCGACGACGACCAGCGCCGTCCGCGTCACGAACCCGCCACCAACGCCGGTGGGCTGCTGTCGTGTTCGCGGGACACCTCGGCCAGCAGTGCGTCGACCACGGCTGTGGTCGAATGCCGGCCGCCCGCGTCAGGTGTGCGGACACCGCCAGCGGCCACAGCGGCGAGCGCGCGCTCCATCGCGGCCATCGCACCGGCGCCGCCTGCGTGCCGCTCGATGATTGCGGCGGCGGCACGGACTGTGGCCGACGGGTTGACGGTGTCACGACCGGCCAGATCATCCGCGGAGCCGTGCACGGTCTGGTATTCCACCAGGCCGGACACGTCGGGGCGCAGGTGGACGTTCTCGGTGTAGCGGTCTTCCTGCCGTTGCGTGCCGAACCGGTCGAGCAGGACGACGTGCATGATGTCGGCCCATTCGTTGCTGGCGACGATCACCGTCCGCTTCGGCAGGCCGTGCTGGATCAGGTTCCGGTTCACGGTGTCCGGTTGCCACAGTCCTATCCGGACGTCGTGCCGGGTGGCCGCGGCCCGTACCCAGTCGTCGAACGCGCCGTCCAGCAGGTGGAACTTGTAGGCCATGACGACCTGGTCCGGGCCGCCGTCCGGCCATTGGCGCCGGGCGCGGGCGATGGCGTAGTCGATGATCTCGCCGGTGATCTCCTCGGTGAACTCGGCGGTCCGGGAGATCACGCCGGGCCGGTGCTGGTTCTCGCCCGTGTAGAAGCCCTGGGCCTCGTCGCGGACGAGCAGCAGCGACGAATCCGGCGCCGTCATCACGTCGACCTTCACCGCGCGCAGCCGCTGCCGCACGAGGTACAGCGACTGCGCGTTGATGGCTGTGCGGAAGACTGCCGACACGCCTTGGCTGGCGAGTTTCCGGCAGAACTCCTCGTAGTGCCGGGCGTCCTCGTCGGTGAGCTTGCGGATCGTCTCCGTGTCATCCGCTTCGGCGCGCAGCGAGTGGTAGGAGTGGTAGACCCGCGGCGAACGGGCGACGGTCAGCGGGACGTCGTACATCCCGCTGAGCTCGTCGATCACCCGCTGGAACACGGCGGCGAGTTCCGCCCCCGTGCCCCGCCCCACAGCCAGTCCGACAGCCGGTGTCACTTCGCGCCCGGCACCAGGTGGTCGCCGGCGATCCCGGACGCGTCCGGGCTGTAGTAGTCCTTGATGCCGGCGACCCAGACGCTCACCGTGATCTGGTCGTCGTCGTTGGGGCCGAACGCGTCGAACAACGCGTCGATGTTCGCGCGCCCGAAGCCGATCGCGGTCATCAGCGCGGTGAACACCGGGCGTTCGATCAGGCCGTCGCCGTCCGGGTCGCCGAGCACCGCGAGGGCACGGGCGAACTCGTCGATCGTGTCCTCGAAGCGTTCCGGCGACAGCACGCAGGCGCGGAACTCGTCCAGGCTGACCTTGCCGTCGCCGTCGACGTCCAGTTCCGCGGCCAGCGTGGCCCAGTACCGGCGGAACGCCGACAGGATCGCGGCCCTGGCTGCGGCGGTGGAGTCCGTCGCGACCGCGGCGACCCGGCTGGCCATCAGCTCGAAGTCGCCTGCTTCGAGCTGACCGCTGTCGTCGGCGTCGAAGAGCGTGAAGATGAGATCGACGCGGTCCACTGCCTCCGTGCGCATGGAACGACCACCTTTTCTCGTGCGGATGTGACGAGGTGCGAGGGATTTGCCCGATGTCCCGGTCTCGGCCGACCGGTTCGCGGCGACTGGCTCCGACTATGCCAGAGTCCGCCACCCACCGAACCGCATCCACCGGAAAGAGTGAAACTCGCGATCCTGCCGGGAAATTAGGCCGAACGGGTTGCCCGCCCACCGATGGGACGAGCCGTGTCACCCTTTTCCCGCAACAGGATCTACCGAAAGTCGATGTGCCTCTGGTCAGAGTCGCCAGCGCACGGCCCGGATTCCGGCGGCGGAGTCAGACCACCCTGCGACCGTGCCCGCGTTGTTGACGAAGACGGCCTGGCTGGCCTTGCCACCGGGCAGGAAACCCAACGAGGTCACGGCGCCGCTGGCAGCCCAGTGGACGGCGTGGTTCTCCATGGCGAACGGTGAGCGGAGCACGGACGAGGCTCCGACCGTGACGCCCTCGTCGTTGATGTCGCTCGCGAGGCTGTAGGGGTCGTTGGGGAGGCTCGGCAGGGTGGAGACGGTTCCGTCCGGCGCCCATCGGGCCGCGTGGCGGTACGGGATGTTGCCGATGTTCCCGGCGATCGCGCCAGTGGCGTTGATCGCGGCTGGTTCCGCGTAGGAGCCGAGGTCGACGGTTGAGCCGTCCGGGTCGAGGCGCACGCCGCGGCTGGAATTGCCCCATCCGGCGATGGCGCCGGAATTGTTGATGATGTAAGGGATGACAACGTGGGCGCTGATGTCGGTGGATGTGCCGTCGGGGTGCCACCGCAGGACCCGGCCGGGGACGTTCGGGCCCGAAGTGGACCCGGCGACGACGTTGCTGTCGTTGGCGGCTCGGCCTGTGGAGTCGGTGTAACCGGCGGGAATGGGGAGTTGGGTGATCGTTGTGCCGGGTGACCAGCGCACCGCGCGGGTGGGGCGGCCGGGGCCGAGGGAGTGGCCGACGACGGTGCCGTCCGCGGTGACCGCGGTCGCCCGGCTGGATGTGTCACCGGGTAGCGGGTCGAGGACTGTGACTGTGTTGTCGGTGTTCCACCGCAGTGCGCGTTCGGCTTGGCCGCCGTAGCTCGAACCGGCGATGACGCCGGAGTCGTTGACGCCCGCGGGTCTGCTGCGTGGATTGGTTCCGTTGGCCGGGAGAGGCAGGGCGGTGATCACGCCGTCGGCGCTCCACTTCACCGCGCGTTCCCTGATGATCACCGAGGAGGCGTCCCGGGCGAACGACGTGCCGATGACGACGCCGGCCTGGTTGAGCCCGGACACGGTGCTGGATGTGTCGCCGGGCAGGGTGCCCAGGTCTGTGATGGTGGACGACCCGGCTGCCGCGGGCGGTGCCGCGGCGAGCGCCGAGGTCAGGGCTGTGATCAGGGTTGCGGTAACACCGATTCTCATGGTCACGCACCTTTCGTGGATGTCGTGGATCCACTACCGGAAGGTACGTAAGCACATCACGGTATCCGCCGCGCAACCGGCATGAGTATGAACCAGGATCAGGGATTCACGATCGCGCGCGCAATTGCACGGATCTCGTCGTCGGTCAACGACCGCCCGGATGCGCGCAGCCGCGCGCGACACCTGTCCACAATGGCCGCCAACTGGTCCTGGTCTGCGCTGATGCCGAGGTGCCGCAGTGTCGCCGCGGTCGTCCGCGGGCCGCTCTGCGCGGTCAACGGGATGCGGCGCTGGTTGCCGACCAGTTCCGGTTCGACGCAGTTGTGCAGCAACGGGTCCACTTCGGACTCCAGGGTGACCCAGTCGGCTCCGCCCCAGCAGAAGGCGTCCCGGCCGGTGATCGGCTGGTTCAGCGGCAGCGGTTGGCCGGTCAGCTCGGTGGCGGCACGTGACAGCTCCGTCAACGCCGTGAGTCGTATCCCGGTGTCCACTCCGTACAGCGCCTCGAACGCGGCCGTTGTCGCGGCGAGGTCGGCGTTTCCCGGGCCACCGCAGTAACCGTTCACGGACGACTCCACCACAGCGGCGCCCGCCTGCGCCGCGGCGACGGCACACGCGACCGCGAGCCCGAACGTGTTGTGCGGGTGGATGCTGACGTCCAGTTCTGGTGCGGCTGACTTGACGGCCCGGACCAGTTGGCCGAACGCCTCGGGGCCGACCGCACCGGGCCCGTCGAACAGGGCGATCTCGTCCGCGCCCGCGCCGGCCATCGCAGCCACTGTGTCGGCGAGGGTGTCGGCGGTCAGGTAGGACACCATCGTCAATGCCGCGGTGACCCGGAGGTGGGACGCGTGGCTGACCACGGCGGCTGCCCCTTCGACGACTTCCGCGCGCGAGGCGGGGATCGGCGGGCCGTAGATGCCTGACGCCGGGCCGAAACCAGGCACTGGAACCTGGACACCGTCGAACCCGCTGTCCACGGCGAGGTCCACGGCCGCCGTGGAGGCGACAAACGGGCGTGACACCACGCAGCCCGGCTGTTCCTTCTTGATCACCGCTATGTCGGCCGCTTCGGTGGTCACGATCTCCGGCACGCCGCTGCGCGCCAGCAGCCGCAGGAACGCGGTCCGCGCAGGCGTGCCGTCGGCCGCGATCGCACGCATCGTGGTGTCACGCAGCCGAATCCGGTCGGGCATCGGGACTTCCCGGTTGCCCGGAGCCACGGACCACCGGCCTGGTTCGTACGCGCCTGGCACCCTGGCCAGGCCGATGTCCGCGCGCAACAGCCGGATCTGCGCCTCATCCACGGCTACACCAGTTCGCTGATCGCTTCGGCGAACAACGAGCCATGCCGGTCCACGTCCGGTTCGGCGGTCATCGGCGACATCAGCGCGGCGCCGCTCATCCCGTTGAGCACAATGCCCCGGTTGGCCAAGTACAGCCACAACGCCTCACGCACGGACGCCCCGACACGCGGATACAGCTGGCTCGCGCTGTGCGGCGGTTGCGGCATGAAGGCGTACGAGACGCGCCCGCCGAGCCGGCCGACATGCCACGGCAGGCCGTACTTGGCGATGACCGTCGTTACGTCATTGGCGTAGCGCGTGGCTAGACGGTTCATGTGTGCGTACGTCGCATCGGTCATCACCTCGCTGAGGACCGCGCGCATCGCCCGTACCGCCAACGGGCCGCTGGCCATCGTGCTGCCCAGGCCGCCGTCGCCCGCCTCGGTGTACCGCATGGCAGCGGCGGCCACGGCGTCGGACATGCCGTACACGCCCGCCGGAACGCCACCGGCGATGCACTTGCCCATGGTGATGATGTCCGGCTCCAGGCCGAGGTCACGGGTGCAGCCGCCGGGCCCGGCGGGGATGGTCTGCGTCTCGTCGAGGATCAGCAGCGTGCCGGTACGCCGGGTGAGGTCCCGCAACGCGGCGTGGAACCCGGGCCGCGGGTGGATCACCGCTCCCCCGTTGGTCATCACGGGTTCGGCGAGCACAGCGGCGACATCACCGGATGCGAGCGCCCGGTCGAGCGCGTCGATGTCGTTGAACTCCACACCGACCGAACCGGTCAGGGATTCGTCGACGGACCCGTGGTAGGCGTGGTTGAACACCACGGTCTTCTGCCGTCCGGTGACGGCGCGGGCCAGTGTCAACGCGAACCGGTTGGCGTCGGTCGCGGACACGGCGAACTGCCAGAACGGCAGGCCGAAGCGGCGTTGCAGTTCCTCGGTGACCACCACGTGGTCCTCACTGGACCACAACGTGACACTGCCACGGTCGATCTGCTCACGCACAGCCGAGACCACCGCCGGGTGGTTGTGGCCCCACAACGCCGCTGTACCGGCGAGGCCGAAGTCGGCGTACTCGTGCCCGTCGGTGTCGTACAGGCGTGCGCCGACCGCACGGTCGATGACCAGCGGTACCGGCGGCGGGAACTGGTGGATCCAGTGCTGTGGCGTGCCGTGCAGTTGCGAGCGGCGTGCTCGCTCACGTAACGCGGCGGCCTTGGGCCGGGCCGCAGACCACGCTGCGCGTTCACGGGCGAGCATCGCGTCCAGGCGGGCTCCGTCGATCCCGATCATGTCTCCTCCAGCGGGGTGGGATCGAGGAACCGGCGCAGCACGTTGCCGGTCACGCGTGCCACCGGATTGTCGTAGCCGTCGACGCCGAGCGCGGTGCACCACGCGATCGAGCCGGTGCTGAACACGCCACCGCCGTGGGGGTACTCGAAGAACGCCAGATCGGCCCGGACTCGCGGTTCGACGGTGCCGCCCTGCCGCGAGTCGGACGTGAGCACCTCTTCGATCCCGAGCTGGAAGCAGTCGCTGAAGCCGTCGGCCGTGGCCAGTACGACGGTGTGCGGCGGTGACCCGAGCGCCGGGTCGGTCCGGTCGATCTCCATCCCGGCGGCGGCCCGGCTGACGAGCCCGTCCGCTTCGATCAGGCCGTCCAGTCCGGACAGGGCGAACGCGCCGCGTCCGTCCGCGAGCGGGACCTGGCGGTACGGGCGCCCCTGACCACGCCCGCCCTGGGCGGCGAATCCGACGCCGACGTGCCGTTGCGGCGCACGGCCCCGGTGCCGCCACAACCCGCCTGCTTCGCCGGTGGTGCTCAGGTGGGTCTCGCCCGGCGGCACCTCCCAGCCCCTGGTCCCGGTGTGGCCACGGCGGATCTCGATGACGTGCGGCTGATGCGGCGACACCCCGGTCACCCAGTAGTAGCCGTTGCCGCCCATGTACATCACGCGCCCGCCACCGGCCAGGTACGCCTCGTGCGCGTCGAGCATCGGCGCGGTGTAGTACTCGGGGTGGGAGCCGGTGAGGACAACGGCGTAGTCAGCGAGCGCGTCGGCACCTTCGTTGTGCAGGTCGTCGTCGCAGACGATGTCGTAGGCGATGCCTTCGTGTTCGAGCCAGTCGATCAGGCACAGGTCGGCGCTGAGGTTCCACAGCCCGAACGGTCCCGCGTAGGTCGGCGTGATCGTGGTGAGTGGACGCAGGCGGGACGCGTAGTAGCAGCCGCTGCCGTCGCGATGCAGGTCGTAGAGGCTGCACACCTTGTGCGCGGCGGCCCACTGGTGCTGGGCGGTGGTGGCGTAGTCGAGCCCGTCGGGGCCGGCTTTCTCCAGACTGCCGTGCGAATTGGCGTACGCCAGGTAGGTGAAGGTGGGGATCAGCACCGCCACCCGTGCGACCGGCTTCGGCGGCCGGACGAAGAACGGGATGTCCAGCTTGTGCTGCCCGGACCGCAGGCGGAAGGCGTACACCCCGCTGCGCAGGTCGTGCGGGAGGCGCATCGTGACCTGTGGTTCCCACTGGGCGTCGGTCAGGTCGTCGTCGTGGAAGTGGATCGCGCCGTACTCGTCCGGGGCCAGCCGGAAGTCGACCTCCCGGCCGGTCCAGTTCGCGCCGGGCACGCCACGGGCCGGCGTGTTCACGGCGACGGCGGTGAGCCCGTGCGGGCCGTCATCGGGCACGCCTTGGACACCGTGAGCTGGGCGCCAGCGAGCCAGAAGGTCAGCGGAAGGTGTTGCCGAGCAGATGGCCGGGCGGTCGATCCGGCCGTTGAAACACGCGGCGCCCTGCCAGGCCGCGATCTGCACAGGGATTCCGGTCGCGGCCACGTCGACCGGCCCGTCGTACGACGCCGTGGCGCGCCACGACCCGACCGGCCATTCGGGGACCGGGACCTGAAGCAGGGTCACGCCCTGCGGGCTGAAGGCGGCGGACACGAACGTCCACCGGTCCCGAGGGATCGGGACATCGGTCGTGACCAGTGGTTCGCCGGACGGACCGGCCCACGCCGCGAGCCGGTCGCCACCGGTGAGACCGAGCGCCCACCCGGCCGTCTCACGGCGGGAGACGATGGCGCGTGGCCGGCCTCCCGCGGTCATCGTGGGCATGATCCACGCGGTCACGGTGAAGGCGTCCACGTCGAGCGCGGGATGCGGTGGCGCATGCAGGTACGAGCCGGGCCGCCACGGCTGCACCCGGCCGGGTTGCGGACCGATCGGGAGATCGACGGGTTCCTCGCGGACACCTGGCCCGCGGGGATCGCCGGTGCCGTGCACGAGCCGCAGCAACTCGACCTCGTAGTCACCGGTCGCGCTCACCATCAGCCGGATCTCACTGCCCGCCCGGACACTGAGCGGATCCACGTAACCGAGCAGCGGCGCGTTCATCGGCGGGACACGGCGTCGAGTTCGGAGACCAGCTCGCCGAACGCTTCCAGCTGCGCCACCCGGTCGTACATCGGGTACAGGATCAGCTCGTCCACGCCCGCGTCGAACAGTTCACGCAACCGCAGCACGCAGTGCTCCGGCGGGCCGAAGATCGCGACGCGGTCGGCCATTCCCGCCCCGTCGTACACCGGATTCGCCCCGAAAGCCCGGTCGAACGCGGGAACCAGGTGTTGCCGGGCCTGGCGCACGGTGTCCTCCACGGCGAGGTAGACGCTCTTGGAGACGGTGAAACTCGCGGGATCGCGGCCCAGTTCCGGCATCGCCCGCTGCACGACGGCGAGCTGCCGCAGGAAGTCCTGTGTGGCAACGGGAGCGGCCCCGGTCCAGCCGTCGGCGATCCGCACCGCCCGGCGCAGCGCCGATTCCGCGCGTGCGCCGATGACGATGGGCGGTCCGGGGCGCTGGACCGGCGGCGGTTGCGACTGGATGCCGGTGAACGAGTACAGCTCGCCGTCGTAGTCGCCACCGCTCCACAGCGCCCGCATCACACCGATGCCCTCGACCAGCCGCCGCACCGGCCGGTCGGTCTGGATGCCCAGTGTGGCAAGGGATTCACGGTGGTATTCGTTGCCGACGCCGAGTCCGACCGTGAGCCGCCCGCGGGACAGCTGGTCGATGGTGGCCAGTTCACGGGCCTGCACGGCCGGGTTGCGCCGTCCGGAGTACAGCACGCCGACGCCCAGCCGCAGCCGGTCGGTCACGGCGGCGAGGTGGGACAGCACATGCAGCCCGTCGAGTGAGAAGTTCGCGGTGCTCAGCGTGTCCTGCGTCCAGATCCCGGCGAAGCCGAGCTCCTCGGCGCGCCGGGCGAACGGCACGAGCAGCTCCGGGTCGTTCGGCGCCCCGACCGAGAGCCGGGGCACTCGCGTCACCACCGCGGCACCTAGACGATCTCGCTGCCGAACACGGTCACCGCCGACTCGCGGTCGGCCATCTCGCGGAAACCCTTGACCACGTCGGCCATCTCGGGCGTGGTCAGGCACTTCTCCCACGCTTCCCACGAGTCGACGTCGATGTCCTCGATCACGTCCCACGGGGCCTCGCCGCCGCGGCGGCCCTCGAAGCGGTACACGCGGAACTGGTGCACGCAGGGCTGCTGACGGGTGATCGCCTGGTCCACGCCCTTCGACCACTCGATGTACTGCTCGGCCGTCACACCGGGCTTCAACTTGTACAGGCAGTAGACCTTCTGCACCGTTGCTCTCCGTCCGTCTCCGCCGCCAGGAAAACACCACTGTCCTCTTGGAACGGGTCCGAGTATGCGAGCGCTGTGTTGTTGTTGTCAACAGTCGGCGCCGAGTCGTTTCTCGAACAGCGCCATCAGCCAGCGGCCGTAGCACAGGCGCACGTCGACCTCCCGGAATCCCCGGTCGAGGTAGTAGCGGCGGAGCCGGAGGTTGTGCGACACGCAATCCAGCCGCAGCAGGCGCGCGCCGGCATCGAGTACCCGATCGCCCGCCCAGTCGAGCATTCGCGAACCGAGCCCGGTGTACCGCCGGTCGACCACCAGCCCGTGCACGTACCCGGCGAAGGCGTTGTCGGCCTGCCAGACCTGCTCGTCGGACCACAGCAGCCGCAGCGCGCCGGCCAGCGTGGCGCCGTCCCGCGCGACCTGCCATTCGCCGCCCGCGATCTCCGCACTCACCGCCTCGGCCGTCAACCACCCCGGCTCCCACTGCCTGATGCCCGCCGCGGCCAGCCAGTCCTCCGCGGCCCGGCGGATCCGCAGGATCTCCGGCACATCACCGGCCACCGCCCGTTCGATCACGATCCCCACACGCACCAGGTTATCGCGGAGACAGGTGTTGACAGTCACAACACCGCAGAGCATCCTTCCGGACTACCGTCACAACGAGGTGATCATGTGGACGCAAGTTCCTCCTTAACCCGGCGGCTGTGGCTGTCGCGGCGCATCCTGCTCGGCGTGGTCGTGGTGCTGCTGGTGTCGGTGCTCGTGTTCCTCGCGACGCAGGTGCTGCCCGGCGATCCCGCCCGCGCGGTGCTCGGCCACGACGCGACACCGGAACGCGTCGCCGCGCTGCGCACCGCACTGGGCCTCGACCGGCCGATCGTCGACCAGTACTTCGCGTGGCTGGGTGGTGTGCTCAGCGGCGATCCCGGCCGCTCACTGGTCACCCAGGAACAGGTCAGCACGCTGATCGGCGACCGGGCGGTCAACTCCGCGGTGCTCGTGCTGATCGCGGCGGCCGTCGTGGTGCCGCTGTCGGTCTTCGTCGGCGCGTGGACCGGCCGCCGCCGCGACCGCCCAGCCGACCGCGTGATGCTCGTGGTCACGCTGGGCCTCACCGCACTGCCCGAGTTCATCATCGCGCTGCTGCTCGTGATCCTGTTCTCCACCACGGTCATGCACGTCCTGCCGGGGACCGTGCTGCTCGCCCCGGGCCAGAGCCCGCTGAGCAACGCCGAACAGCTCGTACTGCCGGTGGTCGCGCTGGTGCTCGGCGTGCTGCCGTACCTGGCCCGGCTCGTGCGCGGCTCGGTGATCGACGTGTACGAGTCGGAGTACGTCCGCACCGCGCGGCTCAAAGGCGTCCCGGAACGGGTGGTGCTGCGCCGTCACGTGCTGCGCAACGCGCTCGTCCCGGCGATCCAGGGAACCGCGCTCGCCCTGGCGTACCTGACCGGCGGGATCGTGGTGATCGAGCAGGTCTTCAACTACCCCGGCCTGGGCAGTGCGCTGGTCGACGCGGTGAACAACCGGGACGTGCCCGTGATCCAGCTGATCTGCCTGATCTTCGCCGCCTGCTACGTGGTCTTCAACCTCATCGGGGACGTGCTCACGGTGTACGTCACGCCCCGCCTGCGAACGGCCAGCCGATGAACACGGCACTGCTGCGCCGCAGCCTCCGCGAACCCCGCATGCGCGTGGGACTCGTCCTCACCGGGCTGGTCCTGCTGGTCATCGTCGTCGGCCCGTTCCTCGCGCCACACGCCCACAGCGACATCGTCGGCGCTCCCTACGCGCCACCCACGGCCACCGCGCTGCTGGGTACCGACTACCTCGGCGAGGACGTGCTGTCGCGCGTGCTCGCCGGTGGGCAGAGCATCGTGTGGATCTCGTTCGTCGGCACGCTCGTCGGCGTCACGGCCGGTGCCGCGATCGGCATGACCGCCGCGTACAGCGGTGGTGTCGTGGACGAACTGCTGATGCGTGCCATGGACGTGCTGCGCGCGTTCCCGCCGCTCGTGCTCGTCCTGCTGCTGATGGCCATGGCCGGGGCGGACACCGCGTTGATGCCGTTGATCGTCGCCGTCGCGTGGTTGCCTCAGGTCGCCAGGGTGGCGTACGGCGCCGCTCGTGAGGTGGTGTCACGCGAGTTCGTCGAATCCGCCGAAACCCTGGGCGCGCCCCGGCTGCGGATCGTGCGGCGGGAGGTCCTGCCGAACGTGATGACGCCGCTGATGGTCGAGTTCGGACTGCGGCTGACCTGGTCCATCGGCATCGTGACCGCGATGAGCTTCCTCGGCGTCGGCCTGCAGCCACCCGCGGCGGACTGGGGACTGATGATCAAGGAGAACTACCAGGGCCTCGCACTGCAACCGTGGGGCGTGGTGGTGCCCGTGCTGTGTGTCGCGGTGTTCACGTTCGGCACCAACCTGATCACCGAGGGATTCGCGCGCACGGTCGCCCGGGTCTCCCCGCAGGGAGGACAGTCATGACGGCGGTGACGGTCAGCGGACTGCGCATCGACCTCGACGGGTACGGCGTGGACGTGGTCGACTGCGTCGACTTCGCCATCAGCGCGGGCGAAGTGCTCGGCCTGGTCGGCGAGTCCGGCTCGGGCAAGACGACAGTCGGGCTGGCGCTGCTCGGTGACGCCCGGCGCGGCGCGCGGATCGTCGGCGGTCGCGTGCTGATCGACGGGCAGGACGTCGTCGGCCTTGGCCAGGACGAGCTGACCTCGTTGCGCGGCAGCACGGTCGCCTACGTGCCGCAGGACCCGTCGATGGCACTGAATCCCGCGCTGCGGCTGGGTGCGCAACTGGCCGAGCTGTTCGAGTTCCACCAGCCGGACGTGTCCGCGCCGGACCGCGACGAACGGATCAGGACCACTCTGCGCGAGGTCGGGCTGGATTCCGATGACGCGTTCCTCGACCGCTACCCCCACCAGCTGTCCGGGGGCCAGCAGCAGCGGATCACGTTGGCGTTGGCGTTCGTACTGCGGCCGCGCGTGATCGTGCTCGACGAACCGACCACCGGACTCGACGTCACCACCCAGGCACTGGTGCTGCGCACGATCCGTGAGCTCTGCGCGGCACACCAGGTCGCCGCCCTGTACGTCACGCACGACATGGCGGTCGTGGCTGATCTGGCCGACCGGATCCTGGTCATGTACGCGGGCCGGGTCGTCGAATCCGGGGCGAGCAAGCAGATCTTCGACAAGCCCGTGCACCCGTACACCCGCGCGTTGCTGGCCGCCGTGCCCGTGGTGTCCCAGCGGCGTGAACTGCTCGCCATCCCCGGTGACACGCCGTCGCCCGGTCGCCGCCCGACCGGCTGCGCGTTCCACCCCCGCTGCGTCGAGGCCGTGCCGGAATGCGCGACGGCCGCGTTGGAGCCGATCGAGGTCGGTGACGGGCACGCCGTGCGCTGCATCCGTGCCGAGCACCTCGCGGCCGGTCCCGCCCGTACCGCCCCCCGCGCGGCCGTGGCACGCGAACCGGTCGACGACAACGCGCTCCTGCGTGTGTCGCATTTGGATGCTCACCACGGCAGGCGGCAGATCCTGCACGACGTGTCGCTGGAACTGGCCGGCAAGGAGTGCCTCGCGCTGGTCGGCGAGTCCGGCTGCGGCAAGACCACGCTGGCGCGCAGCATCATCGGCCTGCACCACCGCCACAGCGGCGGCATCTCCTTGCGCGGCACCGAGCTGGCGACCAGGGCCAGGGACCGGCCACTGGAGACGCGGCGCGCGGTCCAGTACATCTTCCAGAGCCCGTACAACTCGCTCAACCCGCGTCGCACGATCGGCGAGACGCTGCGCGAACCGTTGAAGGTGCTGTTCTCCATGCCCACGGCCAAGGCGACCGCGACGATCGCCGAAACACTGGAGCGCGTGTCGCTCGCGCCGAGCATGGCCTCGTCGTATCCCAACCAGCTGTCCGGCGGCGAACGGCAGCGTGTCGCGATCGCACGGGCGCTGGTGTGCCGTCCCGAGGTCCTGATCTGCGACGAGATCACGTCCGCGCTGGACGTGTCGGTGCAGGCGTCGATCGTCCGGCTGCTGCGCGAACTGCAAGACGAAGAAGGCCTGGCGTTGCTGTTCGTCACGCACAACCTGGCACTCGTGCGCACTGTCGCCGACCGTGTCATCGCCATGCGTGCGGGACGGCTCGTCGAAGCCGGGCGGGTCGACGACGTCCTCGACCACCCCGGCGATCCGTTCACCAGGAAGCTCATCGCGGCCACCCCGGAGTTCCCGGCCGCACCGACCACAGTCCCGTCGGGAGAGGACCGTCCATGACAACGCGACCGGAGCCGGGTTTGACCCGGCGTGGATTCCTCGGTTCGGCCGCCGCGATCGGCCTGCTCACGGCCTGCGGCGGCGGAGCGACACAGGCAGGCGGCGCACCACGGCGAGGCGGCACGCTGACCGTCGCGACCGGCGGCGCCAAGGGATCCGACACCCTGGACCCGATGCTGCTCAACAGCGTGCCGGTCAGCTTCATGGCCCGCACGCTCTACGACCAGCTCGCCGACTACAGCAACGAGATGCAGTACCAGCTGCGGATGGCCGAGTCGATCGAGTCCAACGCGGCCGGTGACGAGTGGACGATCCGCGTCCGGCAGGGCATCGAGTTCCACAACGGCAAGACACTCGACGCCGACGACGTGCTGTTCACCTTCCAGCGCACCTTCTCCCTGCCGGGAGCGGTGACCGTCGGGAAGTTCAAGGCGTTCGTCGACCTCAACGCCATCACCAGACTGGACCAGCGCACACTGCGGATGAGACTGCTGCGCCCGGCCGCGACCTTCCAGACCGCGCTGGCGAGCCCGTTCAAGATCGTCCCGGTCGGGTTCGACCCGCGCAACCCGGTCGGCACGGGGCCGTTCAAGTACAAGAGCTTCACGCCGAACCGGCAGTGGGTGTGCGAACGCTTCGGCAACTACTGGGACGCCACCGGCGAGTCGCAGCCGAGCGACACACCCGCACCGGCGGACCTCGGGCCCAAGCCGTACCTCGACCAGCTGGTCGTGAACGTGATCAACGACGACTCGGCCAGGATCAACGCACTGGTGACCGGCCAGGTCGACGCGATCAACCAGCTGCCGTACGCGCAGATCCCGACGATCGAGCAGAAACCCGGCCTGAAGCTGATGGAATCCAAGACCGGGGCGTGGACCGGGATCTACATGAACATGCGCCAGGCGCCGTTCAACGACGTGCGCGTACGGCAGGCGCTGCGGCTGGCCGTCGACCGCGACCAGGCCCTCACCGCGTGCCTGTCCGGCCGTGGCGTGGTGGCCCACGACCTGCCCGAACCGTTCGCGCCCGGCTACCCCACCGCGTTGCAGCGCAAGCGGGACATCGCGCGAGCCCGGGCGTTGCTCAAGGAAGCCGGGCAGGAAGGCGTCACGGTGGAACTGGTCACCGGCCCGGTGTCCACCGAGGCGGTGGCCATGTGCACGGTGCTGGCGAAGAACGCGGCCGAGATCGGGATGACGATCAACGTCAAGCAGGTGGACACGGCGACGCTGTTCGGCCCGAACTTCCACAACTGGCCGTTCTCCGTGGACAAGTGGCCGCCGCAGGGCAACTACCTGACCCTGTCGGCGCTGACCGACCTCAGCGACACGACGACGCTGACGCACATGGGCGAACCGGACCTCAGCGCGCTGCGGTCGCTCTACGAGCAGGCCCAGGCCACCACCGACCAGGCCAAGCAGGCCGAGCTGACGCAGCGGATGTACCAGATCCAGTTCGACCGCGGCGGCTGGATCATCCCGTTCTTCGCCAACGTGGAGAACGCGCACAGCACGCGGTCGGCCGGCTGGCCGAAGTCCGACTTCGCCGGCCGCACGTTCGGCAACGCCCGCTTCGAGCAGGTCTACCTGACCGGCTGAAGCGCCCAGCGCACGTACCGGATCCGGGGGGGTGAACCAGGCTCGCTCGAACAGGCCGGACCCGTCAGCCGGGTCCGCGTTCGAACTGGCGCGGTCGTAGCCTGATCGGCGGCGGCGCGCAACGCGTGCCCGATCAACGCGCTCGCGACACCCCGCTTGCGGTAGTCCCGGCGCGTCCCGATGAGCACGAAGTGCGCGTCGCGGACCAGCTTCAGCACCGGGTGGTGCACCTCGTGCAGCGCCTTCGCCGCCTTGACCCCGGCCTGCACGAGGACGGTGCCGACACCCCGGCGCCGGTGGCCGGTAGGGTGGCCCGGTGCCGCTGGCGGCCAGCCTGGCGGAGATCGAGGGGTTCGGGGCCGCCGCCGAGCAGGCCGGCGCCTGGAGTGCGTCCGCGTGCCGACTGACGGATGTGATGCCGCCCAGACCTACGAAGCGGTCGTGGAAGCTAGTCGGCGGGACCGCGTAGCGTGAAGATCACCCGCAGGACGTGCTCGACGGCGGCGGGGAACACCGCGCCGCGCAACTCGTCCCGGGTACCCAGGTTGAGGGCGGCCAGCTCCAGCATCCGGTCGGGTCCCATCCGGCGTACGACGAGACTCGCGATTTCCTCCAGGTCCAGGTCGGGGTGGTCCAGACGGATGAGGGCGAACTCGACAACGAGTTCCTCATCCGTCATGGACCCTCCTTCCCTGTGCCACTGAGCATAGTTCACGTGTCTAACGAGGCAGTTTGACCGACATCACGTGGTGGAAGACGTCCCGCGGGTCCCAGCGGGCCTTGACTTGCTGAAGCCTGCGGTAGTTGTCCTTGTAGTACAACGCGTGCCACGCAACGCCTGACGTGTTCCACTTCGGATCCAAGGTGTCGCTGTCCGGGTAGTTGATGTACGAGCCGTCGTTCACGCCGTTGGGCACGGGCACGCCGCCGGTTTCCTTGTACATCGCGCTGTACCAGCGGCGGATCCAGTCGAGGTTCGCGTTCTCGGCCTTCGGGTCCGTCCAGGAAACCGTGTAGATCACCTTCATGATGCTGTCCCGTTGGGGCAGCACGGTCGCGTCCGGTGACACCGTGTTCACCTTGCCGCCGTACGACAGCAGCCACAGCAACGCGGATTCGTTGTCATGGTCCGTGCTGGTCAGGTATTCGTACGCCGTCGCGATCTGCGCGTCGGTGAAACGCTTCCGCAGGTACGCTGCTTTTCCCTTGTACATCCCGGATTCGTCGGTCTGGCTGAGCGAACCGAGCTTCACCGCGGCCAGCCACGGCCTGCGCGTGAGCGGCAGGATCTCCTTGGTGCCCGCGACTCCCTTGGTGACATCCGCGATGTACGCCCGCAGCAGCCCTTCCGCGTCGGGCACGGTCGCGTCCATCGAGACAACCATGCCGAATCCGCCGGGCTCGTCGCCTTTCATCCGCCGCGTGATCAGCAGCGGGCTGAACAGGCTCGCGTACCGGGACCCGGGCGCGCTGTTGCGCTCGTGCCATTCGCCGTAGTTGCGCAGCAGGGCGAAGAACGACTCCTTCGTCACGTCGCGCCAGTCCCAGCCGACCCCGGCGCTGAGCGTGGCCGCGGGCGGTTTCGGCAACAACTGCGCGGGGTCGCTGCCGGTGGCCCCGGGCGTGCGCATCCAGTACCGGGTGACGATGCCGAAGCTCCCTCCCCCGGCTCCGGTGTGCGCCCACCACAGGTCGCGGTTCGGGTCGCCGGGTTCGCGGGTCGCGACCACCGCCCGTGCCCGCCCGCCGCGGTCCACCACGACGATCTCCACGGCGTACAGGTAGTCCACGACCGAGCCCAACTGCCGCGACAGCGGACCGTAGCCACCGCCCTGGATGTGCCCGCCCGCGGCGACGCCGCCGCACTGGCCACCGGGGATCGTCACGCCCCAGCCCAGGTAGAGCCGCTGGTACACCTCCCACAGGCTCGCGCCCGGCTCGATCACGAACGCGCCGCGGCGCTCGTCGAACGCGACCTGCCGCATCGCGGACATGTCGATGATCACCTCGGCCATGTCGCCGACGAAGTTCTCGTAGCAGTGCCCGCCGCTGCGGACCGTGATCCGCTTGCCCGCCCGCACAGCGTCGTTCACCGCCCGCACGACCTGCTCGGTCGAGGTGGGCAGGCGGAAGTACTCGGGACGCGGGAAGAACCGCTCGTTCGTGCGGCGCAGGACGAGGTCCTCGTAACGGGCGTCGCCGACCGGGACGACCGGCGACTCCCGCACCGCCTCCGCCTCCGTCGCCGCCGCCTCACCGCCGATCAGCGCCGTGCCTCCCAGAGCGGCTGTACCGGCGAGGAATCCCCGCCGAGTTGGACCAGACATCTTTTCCCCCAACACTTGTCGGTGACGTGTCGGCAAGGACGCTAGTAACGCCGTACTGGCCACGACATCCGTCTGGGCCCAGTCACAGGGTGGGGTTAACCCCACACTTTTCGCTGGTTTGGAATTTCCGCCGTCGCGGGAACCCTCCGTTGTCGCGGACGGTGTGGACATACAGCTAGGGGGACGAGTGGCCAAGGACAGCGCGATCCCACCCGATCTGGCGGCGGCTGTCGCGCTCGGCGGGAAGACGGGTGAGCAGTTCGCTGCCTACGACTGGGCCTCGCACCCGCTCGGTCCGGTCGACAGCTGGCCCGCCGAGACGCGGTCGCTGGTGGCGGTGGCGCTGACCTCGCGGTTCCCGATCGTGCTGTGGCTCGGCGCGGAGGATCTCTACTTGGTCTACAACGACGCCTACCTGCCTGTGCTGGGCGAGAAGCACCCGGCCGCGCTGGGCATGCCCGGCCAGGAGGTGTGGTGGGACATCTGGGACTCCATCGGCCCGATGCTCGGCGGAGTCGTCGCGTCCGGCCAGTCGACCTGGTCGGACGACCTGCTGCTCCCCGTCGTCACGGCCGGGCAGCCGCGCGAACGGTACTTCACGTTCAGCTACAGCCCCATCATCACGAGCTCCGGCGCGGTGGACGGCGTGTTCTGCGCCGTCACCGAAACCACCGAGCGGGTGCTCGGGCAGCGGCGGTTGTCGATCCTCAACGACTTCGGCGCGGCCCTGATGGAGACGCGGACGGTCGACGACGCCGTGCACGCCGCCATCGGAGCGTGCGCGACGCAGGACCGTGACTTGCCGCTGGTCGCCGTGTACGTGGAAGACCCGGACTCGAAGACCGCGCGACTGCGTGCCAGCACACCGCTGGTGAACGGCCTGATGCCGTCCTCGCTGGAGGCCCTCGCCCCCGCCTCGGCGACCGGGTCCGCCGTGAACGTGGTGGCGGACCTCCAGGAGCTGGTGCCGTCGCTGCCGACGGTGTTCCCGGCCGGCTGTCCCGAGCAGGCGCTGATCCTGCCGATCAACGAGGCCACCGAGGCGATGGCCCGCGGCGCGCTGGTCGTCGGCGTCAACCCGCGCCAGCCGCTGGACAACCAGTACCGCGGGTTCTGCCGGTTACTGGCCGACCAGCTGTCGGCGGCGTTCGCCACGGCCGGCTCGTACCAGCGCGAACGCGAGCGGGCCGATTTCCTCGCCGAGCTCGACCGGGCGAAGACGACGTTCCTGACCAACGTCAGCCACGAGTTCCGGACACCGATGACGTTGCTGCTCGGACCACTCGACGACGCCATCGCCGACAGCCACGACAACCCGGTGCAAACCGAGCGCCTGGACACCGCCCGCCGCAACGCGCAGCGGCTGCTGCGGCTGGTCAATTCCCTGTTGGACTTCTCCCGCGCCGAAGCGGGGCGGTCGACCGCCGCGACCGTCCTGGTCGACGTCGGCACGCTCACCGCGCAGATCACGTCCTCGTTCGCCGAACTGTGCCAGCGCGCCGGGATCGAGCTGATCGTGGCGTGCGATCCCGTCGTCGCGGCCGTCGACCTCGGCATGTGGGAGACGATCGTGCTGAACCTGCTGTCCAACGCGGTCAAGTTCACGTTCACCGGGTCGATCACCGTCGCCGTCGCCAAAACCGGTGCCGACACGGTCTCGGTCACGGTCGGCGACACCGGCAGCGGGATCGCCGCGGCCGACCTGGGCCGGTTGTTCGACCGGTTCTACCGCGCGGGCAACACCCGGGGCCGCAGCGTCGAAGGCAGCGGCATCGGGCTGTCGCTCGTGCGTGAACTCGTCGAGCTGCACGACGGCACCATCGAAGTCGACAGTGAGCTCGACGTGGGCACGACCGTGACCATCCGGCTGCCGGTGACCGCCGCGCAGGAACAGGACGTGATCGTGACACCCCGTCCGAGCGACAACAACCCGTTCGTCGCCGAGGCGATGCAATGGCTCGGCACCGACCTGTCCACCTCGCTGGCACCGCACCAGCGCACTGCCGGCGAGCGCCGCCCGCTGGTCCTCATCGCCGACGACAACGCCGACATGCGGCGGCACATCGACCGGATCCTGTCGGCGCGGTGGGACACCGTGGTGTTCGGCGACGGCGCGACCGCGTTGCACGGTGCCCGGCGGCACCGCCCGGACGTGATCGTGACCGACGTGATGATGCCCGCGCTGGACGGGTTCGGGCTGGTGTCCGCGATCCGCGCCGACCCAGCCACCGCCGCGATCCCCGTGCTGATGCTGTCCGCCCGCGCGGGCCAGGAAGCCACGGGTGAGGGTTTCTCCAGCGGCGCCGACGACTACCTCGCCAAACCGTTCAGCTCGCACGAGCTGGTGAACCGGGTCGCCGCGCGGATCAGCGGCGCCGAACGCGAACGCGCGGAGCGGGAACGAAACCAGGTGCACACCAACCGGGCCCGGTTCACCGCGCGGCTCGGCACCGCCGAGTCCATTGAGGACATCCTCACGGCGTTCATCAGGTCGCCCGGTACCT
Source organism: Kibdelosporangium phytohabitans (assembly GCF_001302585.1). Lineage (GTDB taxonomy): Bacteria > Actinomycetota > Actinomycetes > Mycobacteriales > Pseudonocardiaceae > Kibdelosporangium > Kibdelosporangium phytohabitans. Next base: position 6,746,017 of record NZ_CP012752.1, read on the forward strand.
CGCTGGGCGCCGACACGGTCGCCATCGCCACGACCGACATCGGCTCCGAGCAGATCCGCATCCACTACGCCGGTACGTTGCCGACCGAACTGCGGGACCGCTATCACACGGTCGCCGCCGACGCGCCGCTTCCGTGGACCGACGTGATCGGCACCGGGCAGTCGCTCATCATCGCCGACACAGCGGACGCCGACCCGCGTTACGAAGCCATTGTGCGCGACTGGGCCGGCAGCGTCGGCGCCGCGGCCATCTACCCGTTGAAGGACTCCACCGGAACCGTCCACGGTTCCCTCGCGTTGCTGTGGTCGGCGCCGCGTGTGTTCGAGCCCATCCACCTGAACATCCTCGCCACGCTGTCCGCGCGCACATACCAGGCTCTGGATCGCGTGCGCGCCATGCAACGTGAGCACCAGATCGCCACCGACTTCCAGGACCACCTGCTCGACCTGGACCGGCGGTCCACCACGACGGTCGTGGCCGCCCACTACGAGCCCACCGCGGAGGCCATGCGGGTCGGCGGTGACTGGTACCTGGTCGCCCCGCTGGACGATCCGGGACGCGTCGGCGTGTCCGTCGGCGACGTCGTCGGACACGGGCTGCCTGCCGCGACCGTGATGAGCAAGCTGCGCAGCGCGCTCACCGCGGCGGCGCTGACCGTGGCCGAGCCGCACGCCGTGCTGGAACTTGTCCAGCGGTACGCGATGGCCGTGCCTGGCGCGACGTGTTCCACGGTCGCCTACGCCGTCGTCGACACGAACAACCACACCATCAGCTACGCCTGCGCGGGCCATCCATATCCGTTGGTGGTGACGCCCACGGGCGCGACGCGATATCTCGAACAAGGCCGGCGCCCGCCGTTGGCCGCGGTCAACTTCACCAACGCCACTCCCGCGGAGCTCGCCGACTTCCCGCCGGGTTCCCTGCTGATCCTCTACACCGACGGGCTCATCGAACGGCACGGCGAGTCACTCGACGAGGGCTTCGACCGGCTGGCCGCCGCCGCGAGCCGCTGCCGGAACCTCGCGTCCGGCCTGGTCTGCGCCGAACTGCTCAAGGAACTCGTCCCGCCAGGTGGCTTCAGCGACGACGTGGCCATCCTCGCGCTGCGGCCCGCCGGCGTCACCAGCGACAGTTTCGTGAGCGCCATCCCCGCGTCCGGGGCGAGCACGCCGTCGCTGCGGCACCGTTTCCGGGCGTGGCTGGCCGACCTCGGCCTGCCGGACATGCTCGTGCACGACATCCTGCTCGCTGTCGGCGAGGCGGTCAGCAACGCCATCGAGCACGGCAGCGGATCGGACGCGCACAAGAACATCTTCGTCGAGGCGTTTGCCGACGAACACACGATCTCGACCACGGTGTCCGACACCGGACGCTGGTCCAGCGACTCCTCGGCCAGCCACCGCGAGGCGCAGCGCGGCCGTGGACTCACCCTGATCAACGGCCTCAGCGACCGTGTCGCCACAGTCCGGACGAGCAGGGGCACGCACGTGACGATGCACCACAGCCGTCTCGCAGCGCCAGAACCGATGCCGATCACGGGAGCAGCTCGGTGACCGCGACCTCCTACAGCACGCGTTTGACCCACACCGGTACGGAGGGCGACGACCTCGTCACCACCGTCACCGTCACGGGCGAGATCGACGTGACCAACGCCGAGGACCTCGCGAGGACTCTCGCTGGGATCACCAGCGAGCATCCGCTGGTGCTCGACCTGAGCGAACTGTGCTACTTCGACAGTGCGGGGTTCGCGGTGCTCGACCGTGTCCTGTCCGAGGGTCCCGTGATCGTCGTGCTGACGCCCGGCAGCAAACTCCGCAAGGCAGCCACGCTCATGGGGCTGCCCTACCACGACGACGCAGGCACGGCCCAGGCCGAGGCGCGCGGGCAGGCTCTGCCATGATCACCTCATGGCCACTGTCGTCGCCTTGCACGCCCACCCCGACGACGAGGTGCTGCTGACCGGCGGGACGCTCGCCCGGCTCGCCGACGAAGGTCACCGGGTCGTCATCGTCGTGGCCTGCGACGGGGTCGTGCGTGCCGACGCCACCGGCCCGGCCCTGCGGTCCCGGCTGGACGAACTGCGTGCCAGCGCCTGTGTGCTCGGCGCAGCCAGGGTCGAACACCTCGGGTACGCCGACACCGGACACGGCCCGGAGCTGTCCGCCGACCCGCCGGGCCGCACCAGGTTCGGCAACGTCTCCGTCGGCGAAGCCGCGGGCAAGCTCGCCGACCTGCTCCGCGCCGAACACGCCGACCTGCTGCTGAGCTACGACCCGCGCGGCGGCTACGGGCACCGTGACCACGTCCGCGTTCACCACGTCGGTGCCCGCGCGGCCGAACTGACCGGCGTCCGTGTCCTGGAAGCCACCCTGCCCCGTGAACCGGTCGTCCGGGTCTTCCACGTGCTGCGCGTGCTGCGGCTGGTCCGCCGCTACGACCCGGAGGTGATCGCCACCAGCTACAGCCCGCGGTCGGCGATCACCCACCGGCTGGACGTCCGGCGGTACGCCGCCCGCAAACGGGCCGCGCTCGCCGCCCACCGCTCGCAGACCCACGGCACCGGCCGGGCCGCTCCCCTGTTCCGCGCGCTGGCCGCGCTGCCGTCCCCGATTTTCGGGTTGTTGCTCGGCCGGGAGTGGTTCGTCGACCCCGCCGGTAACCCCACCCGCACCACCAGCGACAATCTTCCCGGTTAGGGCTGTCTGCCGTGCCCGGCGTGGTCCTCGGTGCTGTACCTTTCGAACGGCATTCCCTGTCGTTGGTGTCGGAACATGCACAACCGTCGCCAACGCGGTTACGGCGAACTGGCGGTGGGTACCTCACGCACGGGCCCGACCAGCCCCGCCCGTGTATGAGGAGCTGCGCAACGCATGCTTGATGACACCGGCCCGGATCCGTCCCGGCCTGCCGTGACCTCCGCCGACGCCGCACGCGCGTGGGCGCGCGTGCTACCGGCCCCGGTGTGCGAAGCCGTGCTGGGCGCGGACCTGGACCAACCGTTCGTGTTCCACCGATTCGCCGGAGTCGGCACCGCCCTGTCCGCCGAGCGACGCGCCGTACGCCAGTGGGCGGGTGGCCTCGGGCTCGGCGACTACGGCGCCGACGACATCGTGCTCGCCGTGGACGAGGCGGTCACCAACGCGATCGAGCACGGCTACCGCGGCAGGCCGGAGGCCGAGCCCGGCACGGTCGGGCTGTTCTGCGGGCACAACCCGGAGCAGCGGATGGCGTACGTCGTCGTGGCCGACAAGGGCGCGTGGCTCGCCCCGAGCGAACCGGGTGTGCGCGGGCGTGGCCTGCTGTTGATGGGCAAGCTGGCCGACCGGTTCGACCTGTACCCCGCCGACGGTGGCGCGGACGGGGGCACAGTGGCGTTGCTCGGCTGGTACGTCAGCTGACGGTGCACAGTGGACAGGCGTGCAGCTCGTCCTGTGCGCAGATCTCCTCGACGGGCTTGCGGTAGACCAGACGCAGGTTCTGCGGCCCGACCGCGGACCGGTCGCGTTCGAACAGGGTCTCCAGCAGGTCGATGACCGGGCGGCGGCGGTGCCGGTTCATCACCGGGCGCCAGAGGAACAGCACGAGTTCCCCGCCTGGTGCCAGGACCCGGTGCGCCTCACGGATCGCACCGATCGGGTCGGGCATCTCCTCGAGGCTGTAGCCGTAGAACAGCGTGTCGGCTGTGTCGTCGGCCAGCGGCAGCCGGCAGCCGTCGCCGGTGACGCACACCGTGTCCGCGCCGGGCAGGGTGCGGAGGTCCTGCTCGAGCGATCGTGTGCCGCGTGCGGACGGGTCCAGCGCGATCAGGGTGCTGCCTTCGCCGAGGTGGGCTTTCAGTGCCCGCGTGTAGAAACCACCGCCGCTGCCGACCTCCAGGCACACCGCCCCGGGCTTGCGGGTGATCACGCGGACGTCGTGGCGGGGCAGGTCCCATCCCAGTACCGCGCGCAGTGCCGGGCTGCTGATCAGCCGGTACAGCGCGGCAGGCGTACGCCATCCCCCTCGGACAGCCGGTTCCGCCGTGCGCTCAATCGTGGTCATGCTGTGGTTTCCTTCGTTTTCGGCAGAGCACGCGCCGCGGCGACCGCGGCAACGACAAACAGGACGGCACCGGTCACCATGGCGAGCCGGAGGCCGTCGACGAACGCGGAACGGGCCAGTTCCATCAGACTCGCACCGGCCTCGGCCGGGAGCCCGGCGGCGATGTTCACCGCCTCGGTCAGCCCGTCACGGGCGGGAGTGGCGGGCATGCCCGCGGCGTACGCGGCGGTGGCCAGGCTGCCCAGCACGGCGACACCGAGTCCCGCGCCGAGTTCGTACGCGGTCTCCTCCACCGCGGCCGCCGCGCCTGCCTGTTCCGCCGGTGCGGCGGCGAGCATGGCGTCGGACGCGGCCGTGAGGGACACCGAGATGCCGAACCCGATGGCCGCCAGCACAGGTCCGAGCAGCCAGAGGTTCTCGGCCTCGGTCAGCCCGGCGGCGGCGCACAGCAGCGCCAGCGCACCGACGGCGAACCCGGCGAGCGTCATCATCCGGTTGCCGAACCGCTGCAGCAACGGGCCAGCCACGACACTGCCGACGATCGCCGCGCCCATCACGAACAGCAGCCGCAACGCGGCCTGCATCGGTTCCAGCGCCAGCACCAACTGGAGGTACTGCGCGAACAACAAGCCAAGCCCCACAACGGACATCAGGACGAGCAACACGCTGCCCACGGCGACGCGGAACGCGGGCTGCCGGAACAGTGACACGTCCAGCAGCGGAACCTTCAACTGCCGTTGCCGGACGACGAAGACCGTGAGCAGCACGAGCCCGATCACCCCGGCCAGCGGGCCGAACACGTACATCGCTCCACCGTGCGCGGTTTGCTTGACAGCGAAGGCGATTCCGACGACGCCGAGTGCGGCGAGGACCGCGCTGCGCAGATCCCACGGGCCGTCCGGCGGGTCGGCGGATTCGGGGATCAGCCAGTAGGTCAACGGAATCGCCGCGATCATCACCGGGACGTTGATCAGGAACGCGGCGTGCCACGAGAACGTCTCCACCAGGAACCCGCCGAGCAACGGCCCCAGCACCGCGCCGGACCCGGCGATCCCGCTCCAGATCCCGATCGCCGTCCTGCGCTCGGCCCGATCGGGAAAAGCCTGGCGCAGCAGGGACAACGTGGCCGGCATGATCATCGCGCCGCCGACGCCGAGCAGCGCCCGCGCCGCGATCAGCACCGGCACGTTCGGCGCCCACGCGCAGGCGAGGGACGCCAGTCCGAACACGACGTAGCCGAGGACGAGGACCTTGCGGCGCCCGTAGCGATCCCCCAGTGTGCCGAACGCGAGCAACAACGGCGCGGCCATCAGCGAGTAGGCCGCGATGATCCACAGCTGCCCGGTCGCGCTCGGGCGTAAGTCCGATGCCAGCGCGGGCAACGCCATGTGCAGCACTGTGGCGTCCACGGAGACCAGCAGCAGACTGGCGCACAGCACGGCCAGAACGACCCAGCGCCGACGGATCACAGGCATGGGCGCCTGCGCCTTCTGAGTGGTAACGGGGTGCACGTCTCCACTGTCTCCAAGACCCGACGTGCCCACCTCATCCCTGAGGATTTTCTCAGGTCATCCTTTGGTCGAACTCCCACCCTGCGCCCGGTCACCGGTGTTTCGTGTGGTAGGGGAGGTCAAGGCGGCAGCAGCGAGCACGATCGTGTGGTAGGACTCGATCCGCGAGACGATCGCTTCCCGGGGACCCTGGCGCCAGATGTCGCTGCCGTAGAACGCGCTCTCCAACTCGTCGCGCTGCTCCACGGAGTCGAACGCCCGGATCAGGTACGCCTCCTCGTGGCCGTCCTCCCGCACCAGCGACGCCCCGCTGTCCACGACGCGGATGCCCGCTTCGGCGAGCAGGGGAGCGACTTCGTCCCGCATGGTGGCGACGAAGTCGCCGGTCGTCCCCGGCTTGAGCCGGTACGTCCGAATCTCCAGGATCATCGGTCCTCCCCCGTGGTCGATTCGCGTTCCCAGGGTACTCAGCCCAGGTACCGAACCTCGGCTCACGCCTGGTCGGGAACCAGGACGACCTTGCCCGCGGCAGTGCCGGACTCGGCGAACCGCAACGCGTCGGCGATGTCCGACAACGGGAAGCTGCGGGCGATCCGTGCGCTGATCACCCCGGCGGCGACCTGGCCGAACACGGCCTCCATGTCGGCGCGCAACGCGGCCTGGTGGCGCTGGGGGTTGAACTTGCGGCCCGCCCAGATGTTGAAGAACGTCGCCGAACGGCCGTTGGGCAGCGCGTTCCACAGCAGGAGCTGACCGATCAGGGCCAGCACCGGCAGCTTGGCGTTGCCGTCCTGGTCGCGGGTGGCGGCGGTGCCGTACGACACGAGCACCCCGCCGCGGCCGAGCATCGACCACGAAGTGCGGATGCCCTCGCCGCCGACGTGGTCGAACACCGCTTTCACACCGCCGGGTGCGATGGCGCGGACCTCGGCGGCGGTGTCGGAGTCCCGGTCGATCGCGATCGCTCCGAGGTCACGCACGTACTGCATGTGACGCTTGGACACGATCCCCACCGCCGTGGCCCCCGCGTGCTGGGCGAGCTGCACCAGCAGGGAACCGACCCCGCCGTTGGCGCCGAGCACGACCACGTTGTCACCGCGGCCGACCTTCCCGATGGCGAGCATCCGCCGTGCCGTGACACCGTTGACGATCACCGCTTCGGCGTCCTCGGCGCTCACCGCGTCCGGCACGGGGACGAGCTCCGAGGTGGGCAGGACCAGCCGGTTCGCCCAGCCACCGACCTTGGTCAGCGACGCGACCCGCTGCCCGACGACGAACCCGGAGTTCCGGTCGCCGAGCGCCTCGACCACGCCGACGACGTCGTAACCGGGAACGAACGGGAACGGCGGCTGGTCGTAGTACTTGCCGCGGCGCATCTGCTGCTCGGCGAACGAGACCCCGGTCGCCTCCATCCGGACCAGCGCCTGCCCGGCCTGCAGCCGCGGCACGTCGCGGGTACGCAGCCGCAGACCGTCCGGCCCGACCACACCCGGCAGCTCGATTTCCGTGATCATGTTTCCTCCTCCTTCTGGCGTTCGCCCTGATGAGGACAACGATGCCGGGGCGGAGGCGGTGGTCGCGTCGGCGACGATTACGTAGATGCCGATCAGTACGCATACGCAGGCGGGGACGGACCCGGCGGCTACGTGGTCATCACCGACGCGAGGGGCCCCGCCGTGCCGGGAGAGTCGATGCCGGCACACAGCGACCCGATCTCACGGAGGAAGCAATGACCACCCAGCGCCCCACACTGCTCGTCGTCATCTCGGCTTGGGCCGTCGCCGTCATGGTCGCGGGCCAGTTCGCCATGCTCGCCATCGTCCCGGTCGCCCTCGTGCTCTACGGCAGCCTGCGCGACACCAACGTCCCACTGCTGCGCTGGTCGGGCGCCGCGCTCGCCGCGGTCTACGCGACGCCGCTGGCGCTCTGGGCGATCGGCCCGGAGCGGGCGCAGAGCCTGTCCAAGGACATGCACCCGGCGCTCGCGGGCCTCGTCGTCGCCGCAGCCGTCGCGGTCGCTGTCGTGCACCACGTCGCGCGGAGCAAGAAGTCCGTGGCGAACGCCGGGTGAGCTCAGCCCTTGAGCGCCCCGGTGGTGAGGCCTTTGGTGATGTGGTTGTGCATGATCGCCGCCACCAGCAGCACCGGGACGACCGTGATCAGCATTCCGGCGAACAGCGTGACCCAGTTGGTGCCGTAGTCGGCGGCCTGGCCGAGCTGGAACAGTCCCAAGGGGAGCGTCATGTTCTCGTCGGACTGGATCAGCACCAGCGCGTAGAAGAACTCGTTCCAGTTCTGCAGGAAGCTGATGATCGCCACGGAGGCCAGGCCCGGCCCGAGCAGCGGGGCGATCACCGACAGGAACGTGCGGGTGGGGCCGGCGCCGTCCACGGCGGCGGCCTCCTCCAGTTCCCTCGGCAGGGTGCGCATGAAGCCCACGAGCACGAACACGTTGAACGGCAGGTTGTACGTCGCGTACACCAGGATCAGCCCGACCCTGGTGTCCAGCAGACCGAGGTCGAGCAGCGTCAGGTACAGCGGGATGAAGGTGACCATCCACGGCACCATCAACCCGAGCAGGAACACCGTCAGCACGACACCGTTGCCGCGGAACGGAATCCGCGCGATCGGGTACGCGGCGAACGCGGCGACCACCACACCGAGCACGGTCGACGACACGCTGACGATCACGCTGTTGCCGAAGTACGACCCGACATGCGCGCTGGCCCACGCGTTCGCGTAGTTCTCCCAGCGCAACGAGCTCGCCCAGCTCCACGGCGAGGTCTGCATGAACTCGGTGTTCGTCTTCATCGACGAGTTGAACACCCACGCGAACGCGCTGGCGCTGGACAACGCCACCGCCCCGAGGCACAGGTAGATCACCAGGTGGTTGCGGCGCCACGGCGCGCGGTCAGTACTCGAGCGGCTCACGCTTCAACACCTTGTTCAGGATGACCGCCACGGACAGGATGATCACGACGAGCACGATGCCCATCGTCGCCGCGTAACCCAGCTGGCCGAACTCGAACGCGCTCCGGTAGGACAGCGTCCCCACCAGTTCGGTCGACATGAACGGGCCGCCGCGGGTCATGATGTACACGTAGGCGAACGCCTGCATGCTCTGCACGAACCAGAGCACGATCAGCACCCGGAACAGGTCGCGCATCATCGGCAGCATCACGCTGCGGAACACCCGCCACTCCCCCGCCCCGTCGATCCGCGCCGCCTCGAGCACCTCCTTCGGCAGCCGCTCGAAGCCGGCCGACAGCAGCACCACCCAGATCCCGATCCCGTGCCACACCGTGACGAACGCGACCGACGCCAGCGCTGTGGCCGGGTCACCGAGCCAGGTCCTGGCCAGCGCGCCGAGCCCGATGTCGGCCAGCGCCGGGTTGATCAGGCCCAGCGTGGGGTGCAGCAGGAACTTCCACAGCAGCGCCACGATCGCCACGGACAGCACGACCGGCGCGAAGACCACGAACCGGAAGAACCGTTCGCCGCGGATGCGCTGGTTCAGCGCCCAGGCGATGGCCACCGCGGGCGGGAACAGCATGCACCCGCCGATGAACGTGATCATGAACGTGTTGACCAGCGCGCCGCCGTAGTCCGGGTCGCCCAGCAACCGCTGGTACTGCTCCAGTCCGACGAACTTGTACGCCCCGGTGCGGGAGAACTCGTTGAGCGACAGCACGACCGTGTTGCCCAGCGGGTAAAGGAAGAACACCCCGAGCAGCGCGAGCGCCGGGAGCAGGAACGGGATGACGATCCGCCGCTGGGCGACCCGGTACACAGCCGAACTCCCTAGTTCCCGTAGACCCGGCGCAGGCCCTTGTCGAGCTCTTCCAACGTCTGCTTGGCGTCCTGCTTGCCGAACACCAGGCGGGCGATCTGCGGGTAGACCACATCCTTGGCCTTGCTCTGGGTCAGCGCGTACTCGCGTGGGTTGAACGCGTCCGCCCCGGCCATCACCTTGTCGATCCCGGGGATGCCGGGCGGGCTGGGCACGCCGGTCACCGCGGACACCTCACCGATCTCGTTGGCGCGCTTGGTCTGCACCTCGACGCTGGTCAGCCGGCGAGCCCATTCCAGTGCCATCGGGATGTTCTGGCTCTTGGCCGCGACCGCGACGTTCTGCAGCGCTGCCATCATCGCGCCCTGGTCACCCGCGGCACCCGGCACGGACGGGAACGCGATCACGCCGAGCTCGAAGTCCTTGGGGATGACGTTGGCCATCTCGCTGACCAGCCAGGTGCCCATCAGGATCATGCCGGCCTTGCCCTGGAAGAACTGCGTTTCCGCGGCGGTGAAGTCGGTCCCCTCGAAACCCTTGAGGAACGAGCCCTTGTCGCGCAGCTGCTGCAACATCTGCAACCCCTGCAGGAAACCGGGGTTCTCGGTGATGTGCCCCTTGCCCTCGGTCAGCACGGCACGGGCCTTGTCGTAGCCGACCGTGCGCATCCAGAGGTGGTCGCTCCACATGCCCATGTACGGCTCGAACAGGCCGGTGATCGCGATCGGGTCGACACCGCCCGCCTTGAGCTTGTCGGCGGCAGCGAGCAGTTCGTCCCAGGTCTTCGGCGGCTGGACGCCCAGCTGCCGGAAGATCTTGGCGTTGTAGAACAGCACGTGCAGCGACAGCTCGGACGGGACGCCGTAGATCTTGCCGTCCTTCGGGTGCTGCATGAACTTGCGCAGCGTCGGGTTGAACCGCTCCAGCCACGGCTTGCCGGTCTGCGGGTCCACCTGTTCCAGGTACGGCTTGAGGTCGAGCAACGCGCCCTCGTCGGCCCACGCGACCTTCGCCGGGTTGGTGGCGTCGAACATCTCGTAGTCGACGTCGAGCGGCTTGCCCGCACGCCAGCGCTGCTCGATGGCGGGACGGGCCAGGGTGTTGGCGAACGTGAGCTTGATGTCCGAGCCGCTGTAGTCGGCTTTCATGCCGTCGGCGATCCCCTGCAGCAGCTTCAGGCCGGGCGTGCCCTCGGCCGACAGCACGCCGACCTCCAGCGCACCGCCCTTGATGGAGTCACGCCAGTTGACTGGGTTGGGGCCAGCGGCCGGGGCCATGCCGCCACCACCGCTGCAAGCGGTGACCACGAGGCTGAGCACGACCGCCCCCAGGGCGGCCAGCCTCCGCTTCGGACTCATCACAACAAACTCCTTGTTCAGCGCAGCCGGACGTGCGCGCTTTCGAACCGACCGGATCCGGGGACGGACATGCACGTCCCCAGTAGACAACCGGGCCCCAGTCGCACCGGCTGATCTTCCCGGCGCAGAACATACTCGGCCGGGGCGCCGGTTGACCAGCGGGATGGCCGAATCGGGCCGGACCGGCCCCCGACGTGTCCCCGGCCGCCGGCCAACGATCATCCACAGTGGAACACAGCGGCCCTATCCGCAGGTGGACCACTCGACCTCCCGAGGTTGCCCGGCCCGGCCGAACCGCGGTGTGCGAAACCCCACAGCACACCCTGGTCAGGACAGTCGCATGCCCATGCCGTCCACGACACCCACCGACACCGAGTCGGTGGTGTGCAGACGGCCGTCGGTCCACTGCCGCTGCCCGATGTACCGGCCCGTCTCCGGATCCACGATGACCTCCATCCTGGCGACACCACCGTCGACGCCGATCGCGACACCGACCTCGCCATCCAAAGTGGAGCTCTGCTCGGTGATCCGCAACGACGGCATCAACGCGAGCGCGCGGTAGAAGGTGCCGCGGATCCGGGCAGGCACCTGCGGGGCGCCGATCACGTACAGGGACTGCACCAGCATCTGCACGTCGGGATGCTGGCCGCGGCCGGCCGTTTCCTTGCGCAGCAGGTCGTACAGCTGCCGCGGGTCGGTCGGCAACTTCTCGTAGAACTCCGGCGGCTGGGGACCAGTCCAGCCGCCGAGACCCTCGCACGGCTTGCGCCCCGCCTGCGCCGCGCCCCAGTCACCGCACGGGGCGCGCACCTCCGGTCCGGCGGCGTTGTCGAAGTCGCCGTCAAGCAACCCGTCCGCTCGCGCCTCCGCCTCGGTGCCGTGGATCCACGTGCGCTGACCGTTCCCCGGATACCGGCCCATCCACTCCTGCCTGGGGTCAGCCGGGATCCACAGTTCGACCGTGCGCTCGTCGATGTACAGGTAGGTCCGGCGCGCACTGCCGAGCTCGACCAGGTGCCAGCCGTGCCCTCGTGAGTACAGGTACTGGCCGGGTGCGAGCACGAAGTCGACGTTCTTGATCTCGTCGGCGGCTTTGATGAGCACATCGGCCGCGGACGCGTAGCGCGGCGCCTGCGTGAACGTCGACGCCACCAGGCCACCGGGAACGAGCACAACCAGGACAGCGGCCGCGGCGACCCATCTCCCCCAGTGCCGCCGCCTGCGAACCGGGGCGGCACGGGCCACCGCCTCCATCAGGTCCGCGCGTGCCTTGCGCAGCGCCCGTTCGTCCGGCTCGACGTCGTGCAGATCGGTGAGCGCACGGGTGAGCAGCGGCGCCAGGAAATCTTCGTCGGTCATGTCAACCCCTACGCCGTCAGGCTGAGTAGCTCGGAGCGCAGCACCTTGCGAACCCGGTGCATCCGGGACCGGACGGTGCCCACTGGAATGTCAAGGGCGACGGCCACCTCGGCGAACGACAGCTCGGCCCACGAGAACAGCAGCAACACGTCGCGGTCACCGACAGGCATCTCGGCCAGTGCCCCGGCCAGACGCCGCATGGTGTCCTGCGCGTCCACCCGTTCGGCGACCGTGATGTCCGGCGCGTCCACGTGCGTGTTCGCCGAAGCCGCTGCCCGCGCAGTCAGCCGGAGCGTGTGCACCTCCTGCGCGGTGTGCCTGCGCAGCAGGTTCGTCGCGATCCCGAACAGCCACGCGCGTACGACCGAACGGGTCGGCTCGTAGGTGTGCCGCCGCTCCAGCGCGACCAGGAACGTCTCGCTGAGCAGGTCGTCAGCCGCCGGCCCGACCCGCCGGGCCAGGTACCGGTGCAGGTCACCGCCGTGCCGGTCGAACAGGCTGCCGAACACCGCCGGATCGGTCAGGTTCGGCCGATCCCATTCGGTTTTCGTCATGCCCTTACTTCCGGGAAACCGCCCGGGACGTTCACGCGCTACCCGTTGAGCCTGTCACCGAGGTGGGTCAACGCGATGTTCAGTGCGACGGCGTACACGGCGATCCGGCAGGTCCAGCGCGCGAACGTGCCCTCGGCCAGCGGCCTGGCCGAAGGCGGCGGCACCACCAGCGCCATCAGGTCGATGACCAGGTCACGCACGATCCCCCTGGTCTGGGAGACGAGCAGGCCGGTGCTCTGCGTGGTGTCCGCGAGTGCCGCCGACACCGCGCTGAGGCCCCTGATCGCCTCCACGTTGTAGCCCATCAGGCGCTGGTGTTCGGCCGCTTCGGCGCCGCGCCAGTCAGGCGTGTCGTGGTCGACGAAGTGCGCCAGGTCATCAGCCATCGACTCCAGCTCGGCGGCGATGTTGTACCAGGTCGCCACGTGCGAGGCGATGACGTCCGGCTCGCCGGTGAGCAGGTCGAGCACCGCACGCAGCGGCTCGAAGTGCTCGATCGTCCAGCCCGCGCCCGGCGCGGCGACCGGCTCGACCAAGCTGGGTGCCGCCGCCAGCCGGATCGGGTCCAGCTCGGCGGGCCGCACCCCGGCGAGGCCGCACAACGTCTCACCGATCAGCCGGAGGTTCTCGTCGACGTACGCGACCAGCTCGTCCTGGCGGACGTGCCGCTCCTGGAAGTCCTCGGTGATCCACCGGCACAGCAGCCCGTACGTGCGGTCGTCGTAGGCGATGGAGTCACTCGCGTCGTGCACAGCCGCGAAGCGCACGCGTATGCCCACGAGGTTGTCGATGTGCCGGATGAGGCCGTCAGCCATGCCCCACGATCTCGTACACCACCGGCGGTGGTGAACCCGTTTTCCACTCCAACCTGATCGCGTCCGTCGTGCCGTGCACCGCAAGCGCCGTGTAGCTGCTGGTAAGCCGGCCGATCGTGGCCCAGCGGTCCCCTGTCCGCACCTGAACCTCAGCACGTGCGTCCGCCAGGATGACGACCTTGTCGAGCCTGCGGGCCTCGGGGAGGACGACTGTCAGCGCCTCACCGGCGGTGGGCGGGCGAGTTGCCCGGTACGCCGTGCCCGGCTTGCCGTCGGCCGCTCGGGGGAAGTCACCCTCCGGCGCTCCGGACACGACCGGGTTGTCACCGAGGCGGACCTCGAACTCGCGCACGACCACCCAGTTGGGTTGTGCCCGGGTTGCCTTGAGGCGGACGAACCGCGCGGACACCCGTCCCAAGTCCACTCTCACCTCGGTCGTCGTGTGGAACACCGGGCCGGTGGTCCAGGTCGTGCCGTCGGTGGAGTACTCGACCACGCCGTGCTGGATGTAGTCACTCGGGCGGTCGTCCTTGGCCATCAGGACATCGACACCCGTGACCGGCCGTACCGTGCCGAGATCCACACCGACCACTGTGCCCGGTTGCGCCGCCGCGCCACCCCAGAAGTACGTGTCCGGGTCGCCGTCGACCATGTTGTCCACCGGGAACTGACTGTCGTACAGGGGCAGGCTGGACGACGGTGTGACCGTCGAAGCCCGCAGGCCCAGCCACCGGTCGTTGTCCGCGACGGCGTCCTTGACGAACCGGTCCACGACCGGGTCGACATCCACCCGCACCGTGCGATTCGGGTCAAGGCCGACCCAGACGAACGACCTTGCCTTGGCGACCAGCGCGGGCAGCGCCTGCCGCCGTGCCCACGCCAGTTCACCGTTGCCCGCGCGTTGCGCGGCAAGCATGTCGAGCGCAGTCAACGCCGCCTGCCCCCACGCGCCGGTGGCATCGAGCCATGGCTTGGTGTCGGCCAGGAACGCCGGGTCCCGCAGCGTCTCCCGTAGCACCCCAGGGGCGTCGTGCACCTGCCGCAAGGCGTTGTACAGCCGGAAGGCCGCCGCCGGATTCCCGGCCGACCACGCTTTCCAGAACCGGTCGATGTCACCCGTGAGCCGCGGTGCCTGCCGTTCGTCCAGTCGTGACGAGAAGTTGACGTCGGCGAACGCCGTCAGCGCGGCGAGCGTGCGCTTGTTGCCGCCCGCGAGTTCGGCCAGACCCGCTGCCCACGACCTGGCCGGGTCGTAGGCGGTGTCGTTCCAGGTGTAGTCAGCGACCGTGAACAACGCCGGTCTCGACGCGTGTGCCTGCGGCATCGGGTTGGCCGCCAGTCCTGTGGTGGACGCGCCGAGCCCCGGTTCGCGGGCGGTCAACGGGCCGAGCAGCAACCGGCCGGGGACGTAGTCGTTGACCGGGTAGTTGTCCCACAGCAGCAGCGGGTGCTGGAAGTTGTCGTGCGCGGTGGCCACCTCGGCCTTGGTGATCTTGCGTGAGACCACGTCCACACCTGTCCACTGCACGATCACGTTCGGGTCGAGCGTGGAGGCGAGCTTGTTCGTGTAGGCGGATTTGTTCAGGCCCCAGTATTCGGTCGGCACCGTCTGCACAGGCAACGTGCCTGGGTTGGCGGCGACGAACTCGCGCTGCACCCGGTTGATCACGTGCGCCTGGGCGCTCGCCGCCGCGGCCGGGCCGGTTCCGAACGC
The DNA here is from genome assembly GCF_001302585.1 of Kibdelosporangium phytohabitans. GTDB lineage: Bacteria > Actinomycetota > Actinomycetes > Mycobacteriales > Pseudonocardiaceae > Kibdelosporangium > Kibdelosporangium phytohabitans. The sequence continues at coordinate 6,761,159 of NZ_CP012752.1, forward strand.
CGCGCGGTCCTCGTCGCAGTTCCACCGTTGGTAGTCGATGTCGTCGAGCGCGACCACGAACATGCGCACACCGAGCCGGTACAGCGAGGTGAACTTCGCGATCAGCGTGTCGGTCTCCGACTCGCGCGAGTAGCAGATCGACAAACCCGGCGACAGCACATAGCCGAATTCGACGTGGTTCGCCTTGGCACGCTTGACCAATTCGTCGAGCCGCGCGAGCTGGTCCGCCGGGTACGGCAGACGCCACTCAGCGCGCAGGTATGGGTCGTCCTTGGGCGTGTAGAAGTACAGATTCATCTTGTGGCGGCCGAAATAGTCGAAGCTGTCCAGTCGCGCCTCATGCGACCAAGGCGGGCCGTAGAAGCCTTCGACCACACCACGCCAACGCAACGACGGCCAGTCCCGGACCTCCACGCCACGCACGGCGGAACCTTGAACAAGCTGACGCAGTGTCTGTGCCGCGTAGAACGTTCCCGCGTCGTCGACTCCGTCCACGACCATGCGCGACAGCCGATCCCGCCCCGTTCCGACGGCCACGACGTATCCCTCGGCGCCCATACCTTCGGTGCCCTTGACTCCCAGTGCTTGCAAGGCATCCGGGTGCCTGCCCACGTAGACGCTCAGCGCACTGCCGCGGTCGTCGACCTTGCGCACGCCGGCCGCGACGAGCACGTCACGAACCACGCCCACAGCGGCCCAGTCAGCACCGTCCGCCACGACCAGGTTCACCGTCGCGGGGATCCGCACTGTCTCCGGCCGGGAAGTCGTGGACTGGGGTCTCGGGTACACCGCCGGGCCGTTGGCCTGGCTCGGCTGTGCCGTGGCGGTTGGCGCGAGGGCCGTGGACAGGGCGATCACGGCGATCAGCGCGCCGAGTGTGCGGGTGCCGAAGGTCAACGCCAGCCTCCTCGCATGGTTACCGCATTTCGGTTTTAACACACATGTCGTTACTTCTCGACAAAGTCATCGGACCACACGAGTGCGGAGATGAGTAGCCCCGGGAGTAGCAAGCACGAGCGATGCGGTGCTACCGTCGTTTTGACCAGAAACACGATTCTGGTCAAACGGTCAGCAAGGGTGGCGTGGTGCGGGATCATGAGCGTCGGACCGACCGGATCCTCGACGCGGCTGGGGAACTGCTGCTGCGGTTCGGGTACCGGAAGGTCACCATCGAGGACATCGCCCGGCGGGCGGGGATCGGCAAGGGCACGGTCTACCTGCATTGGCGTACCAAGCAGGAACTGTTCGACGCCCTGCTGCGGCGGCAGTCGATCGCCCTGATCGTCGCGTTGCTCGAACGGCTGCGCGCGGACCCGGCCGAGGTCATGCCGCACCGCATGAGCAGCAGCGGGTTCCTGATCTGCCTCGACGACCCGCTGGTGATGGCCCTGGTCACCGGGGACGCCGAACTCCTCGGCCAACTGCGGGACAGCCCGCACGCGGGTCAGGACCTGATCGCGGCCGACCAGATCCACGACATCTGGGCGCGGCACGGGCTGATCCGTACCGACATGCCCAACCTCCGGTACGCGATGACCGCGGTGTCGACCGGTTTCTACCTGATCGACGACACCCCGGAAAGCGCGGGAATCGACGCCCGAGCAAAAGCGGACTCGATGGCGCACGCCCTACGGGCCACGTTCGAACCAGCCACCCGGCCGAACACTGACGCGCTCGCAGCCGCAGCCGCGGAGGTGGCGGCGATCTGCGAGGACGTCATCGACAGCTACCGCAAACAGCTCTATTCCGACGACGGGGAGGACGAATGAGCACTCTCGCCGACACATGGGGTATCCACGACCAACAGTTCTGGCTGCGCGGGCACGTGCCCGAAGACCCGGTGGAGTACAAGGAAGAACAAGGCACGTGGCACGTCTACGGCTACCAGGAAGCGGTGCACGTCCTCAGCGACACCGCTGTTTTCTCGTCGCACACCAACCGCAAAGTGCCCGACACGGAAGAAGGCACGGAAGGCAACCTCCTGCAGCTGGACCCGCCGGAGCACAGGAAGCTGCGCAACCTGGTCAGCCACGCGTTCACGCCGAAAGTCGTGGCGAACCTGGAGCCCCGGATCGCCGAACTCACCCACGAACTGCTCGACGCGGCCGCGGGACGAGACCACCTGGAGCTGGTCAACGACCTCGCGTACCCGTTGCCGGTCATCGTGATCGCGGAACTGCTGGGCGTGCCCAGCAGCGACCGCGAGCTGTTCAAGAACTGGGTGGACGGAATGTTCGAGAACACACAGGAGTTCTCGCTGAAGGAAAACAGTGCCGACCAGGAAAGCGCACGGAAGGCCACACTCGAAGAAACCGAGAACTTCAAGAGATACCTGGGCGAACACGCGGCGGACCGCCGACGCAACCCACGCGAAGACCTGCTCGGCAAACTCGTCGAAGCAGAAGTGGACGGTGAACGCCTCACCGACACCCAGATCGTGAACTTCGCGATGGTCCTCCTGATAGCCGGACACATCACCACAACCATGTTGCTGGGCAACACCATCGTCTGCCTCGACAACCACCCCGAGCAGATGGCGAGAGTCCGCGCGGACCGCGCACTGGTGCCGTCCGCGATCGAGGAGTCACTGCGGTACTTCACGCCGTTCACCGCACTGGCAAGGATCACCGACAGCGAAGTGAGCCTCGCAGGACACACCATCCCCGAAGACGAGATGCTGCTGATCTGGATCGGCGCGGCGAACAGAGACCCACGCCAGTTCACCGACCCGGGAACCTACGACATCGGCCGAGACCCGAACCCCCACATGGCATTCGGCCGAGGAATCCACTTCTGCGTCGGCGCACCACTGGCCAGGCTGGAAGGCCGCGTCGCACTGAACATCCTGCTGGACCGCTACCCCACCCTGCACACCGACCCGCAGAAGCCAGCGGAGTTCCTGCCCAGCCCGTACATGGCAGGCGTCCGCTCGCTGCCAATGTTCACTTGAGTCCCGGCCTCGTTTTCTCTTCGGTCTTCCTTCCGGCGATGGTTCTTTCCCGCTGCTAGCGAGCTTCCGGTGGGTTACCTCATATGTCGGGCGTCTCGGTCTTGACTAAGCAGGGCGCCGAAGAAGACAACCGAGACCGCGCACTGGCGAGGCCGAACCAAGACAGTTGGCGGCCCGTCCCGAAACGTCGACAAGCCATCCCGACGGCCCAGCTTCCCACCGGCCGCACCGCAAAAGGCGCTGGTACAACAAGACCCTTCCTACGACACCCCGACGGAAACCGGATCCGCCGAACAAGACCAGCAACATTCCGAGAGCCACCAACACGAAGAAGCGAACAGGACCCCCGCGCGCAAGCGCGGAAGTGTGCGTCGGGGGTGCTCCTGCCCAGAGGTCTGCCTCCCGGCGAGGGACCATCTTGTCCCGTGGAGTGCTGGTGGCCGGGTTGGCGTCGCTGGTGCTGCACCTGTCGACTTCGACGACGTTCTGGCGGCTGGGCATGCCGCAGGAACAGGCTTGTTGTCCACCGCCTTTCTGCGCTGCGGCCAGCGGGAAACTGGGCCGCCGAGAAGGCTTGTCAACGTTTCGAGACGGCCACCAACTGTCTGGTTCGGCCTCGCACTGCGCGGTCTCCGTTGTCTTCTTCGGCGGCTGGCGGCATCGTGCGGTCGCCGCACGGCGTTTCGGAGTGCGCCGGGTGTCCTCCGGGGGCTGTGGGTGTCCTTCGGGAGTTGCGGCGGGTGGAGTTGTGCGGCGGTGGGCGGGGTTGCCCTGGTGGGTGCTCCCGGCGGGGTTTGAACCCGCGACCTTGACGTTATAAGCGTCCTGCTCTGACCGGTTGAGCTACGGGAGCGTGTGCGTTCCTGGCCCTGGGGTGGTTGCTTGCCCCGGGGTTGGGTATGCGGCGGCTTCTGTTGCTCAACCGGTCGGACGCGTTGGGCATGGGGTCAGTGTGGCATGGGTGGGGTGGGTTGGTCCGCTTTTTCTATGACGGGAGGGCTGCTGCCAGGCGCTTTGCTTCGGTGACGGTTCTGCTTGTGCCGCGGCGGTTGGTTATGGCGGCCAGTTCTGGGATTGGCGCTGTCGGCCTGACCTGTTCGACCAGTTCTACTGCGAGGGCCAGCAGGTCGGCGAGGCGTTGGGGCGGCCGTTCCAGGTCTGGGGACAGCATGGGTGGGAGGGCCGCGGCGATCGTGTGCCAGACGAGAGACGCTGCGCCGGACTGGGACAGGTCTCGGAGACAAGGGACGACCCGGTTGAGGCTGAGTTCGACCTCGGCTGCGAGCCGACCCACTTGTTCGCCGAGCGCTTCTGGGTTCCAGCGGTCTCGAGCCGCCAGGACGAGTAAGGCGTCGACGGCCTCTGCGCGGTCATTCTTGTCATGGGCGTCCAGGCCGTGGGCGAACGCTCGTGCGCAGTGCTCCCCCATCTTGCCGGCTGCGCGGCTGAGGGCGGTGAGCATCGGGCTGCCGCCTCGGCCCCGCAGGGTTTTCTCGTACAGGACGGGCGCCATGTGCATGGCTATGTGTTCGGTGTGTGCGGGCAGCAGGGTTGACCAGGCGGTGTGGAACTCGTTCACGCGGTACCAGTCGCGCAGGACTGGCTGAGCGGCGAGGATTTCACCGAGGGTGCCGGCTTCGCTGATCGTGCCGTCGTTGCTCAGCCAGTGCGCGAGGCGTTTGCCCGCGTCGGTGCCCAGCGCGTCGGCACGGGTGGCTACTGCCGCGTCGTGTTCGTTCGGCAGGCGGAGCAGGGCTTGGGTGAGGTCGTGTTCCCACGGCTCCCAGCCTTCGGCTGCCGCCTGGGTCAGGCGCTCCAGCAGGACTTCCGAGTCGATCAGGCCGTTGCGGTGCGTCGGTGTCGCGACCAGCATCGGCCTGGGCGCATAGGCGAGGCCCACCGAGATCTCATGCAGCCGGAGGACGAGAACACGTTGTGGGGCAAGCAGGTTGTTCTCCGCCAGCTGGTGACGCCACTGTTTCTCGCCCACCACTGCGTCGGGCGGTGGGTACGGCGTCGTGACAGCGGCGTCGCACGGCGCGGCTGCCGCGCTGATCAGCGAAGCGAACTCCTCCTGCTCGCTGAGCTGGTGCCAGTGGTCGATCGAGCTCCAGTCCCGGTGCCCCTGATGCGGGTACCAGCTTCCCGCGAAGTACTGCTCCACCGCCGCGCGCAGGCCTTCCCTGTCACGGTCCGCGAACACCACCACCGCCGCGATGAGCCTCTCCACCCTGGCCATGTCCACGTTTTCGTAGATCCCGGCGCGGTGGGCCTGGAGCTCGTCGACCAGATCGCACAGCGACTCGATCGGCGCGGGGAACTCCGGCTCGTCCGGCGCGGGCAGCAACGTCGTCACCGGCGCGTCCTGGGCGTCGACCGCGCCGAATGCCTTCGCGGCCTTGGCGCGGAGGTCCGCGGGCAACGCACTGGCGGCGACGGCGAGCTCGTCCCTTGCCTGGTGCGACGCGGCCGAGGCGTGCGCGATCGCCATGTCCAGCGCTTTCGCCTGGAGGTCCGCCGCGTCGTGCTCGAACAGGGCTGCGAGCGCACCCAGCACGCCGTCGGCGTGCCCGGGCTCACGGGAGATCACCGCGCCGAGCCGGGCTGTCTGGGCACGGACCAGCTTCTTCTCCGGCCGGAAGAACACCGCCCGGCTGGCGTCGAGCAGCAGTTCGATCTCCAGTTGCCCGGCGTCGTCAGCACGGAACAGCTCGCGCTGCGCGACGCCCGCGACCGACGAATGGGCATCGGCCAACAGCGGCACGTAGTCACGTACACGCTCGACGACCTCGGCCAGATCCAGGTCAAGCGCTTCGTAGACCCGGAGGTAGCCACGGACATCGCCCTGACGGCCACCACGCTGCAGCGCGGCGATCGCGCCGTCGATCACCGCGGCACGATCGACCCGGCCATCCGCCGCCCAGCCGGCGAGCCTCACCGGCCAGCCCTGCTCGTAGCGCCCGGACGAGTCGAACACCCGGCCTACCCCGACCACCTCGAACATCCGCGGAACCACGGCCAGCCAGCGGGGATCGACGTCGTCCCCGCGCGACCAGTAATCGCGGAGAGCCAGTCCGTGCACCATCCCGTCGGTCAACGGCGGCTCGGTGTCCGTCACCGCCAGCAGTTCGGTCACCATCCGGAACAGGCGCTCGTCGAACCGCCTGGCCGACAGCCGCGCGGCGAGGCGCTGCACCAGATCGGGCAACCACGGCACGTCCCTGGCCTTCAGGACCTGTAACACGGCGTCGACTATGTCGATCTTGCTGCGCCTGTTGTGAATGTCGACGCTGTTCCAGAAACCGTTGCGCACCAGCCATGGCGCGACCGCCGACGCGCCGGGCAGGACCCCGGCACCGACGATCGACAACCCGCCACGCAGGTGCCACAGCCGTTCCTGGAAGTCCCGCGCGCGCTTCTCGAACGCCTTGACCGGGTCGACGAGCGCCTTGCGTCCAGCGGCGTCAAGGCCCTGCACCGCCACGACCAGCTTGTCGTAGTCCTGTTTCCGCAGCAGCTCTTCCAGTTCCGCCCAGTCGCTCATCGCCCGCTCCCCCGCACGATCTCGGCCGCCAGAACGTGTTTGCACTTACCGCGAGTGCCGCGGTAGTCCAGCCACCACGCGCACGTGCACGACGCGCCCGACCCCTGGAACCTCACCTGATATCCCTTCACTGACAACACATCGCCCTCACCTGTCACCGCACCCGCCTCGACCAGCGCCCGTGCGTTGCGCAGCCGTGGGTTGAACTGCTCGACCGACTCGGCGTCATACGGCAGCTCACGGTGGAAGTACGACGCTTCAGCCAGGTCGTATCCCACCCGTCCGCTCACCCCGAGCTGCACCAGCGCGGCTCGGACACGCTCGCGCGACAGCCCCGACCGCTCGGCCAGGTCGCCGGGCTCCACCCGCGGTTCGAACTCGAGCAACGCCCCCACCAGCTCCGCGTCCTGCCCGACATCGTCTCCCGCCAGGAAGTCCAGCACCGCGCCCTCCCCGGAGAACCCGCGGTTGACCTCGGGCGACAACACGAGAACGAACGCCATCCCCGGCAACGCGAGCTCCCACGCGCTCGCGCACGGCAGGCTGCGCGCGTCCACGGCCGGGCCGTACACACGCAACGACTTCGCATGACGCAGCAGCGGCAGCAACGCCTCAAGCCGTTGCGGCCCGGCCAGGCACACGGCCCCGGGCGCCGGTCGCGCGGCCAGCCGCAAGGACCGGCCGGCAGGCACGGCCCAGGACGCGCCGCGCGACCGGGACGACGACGACAGCGACCGCAGGAACCGGGCGGCCTCCGCGACCGGCAGTTCGACGCGCGGTTCGAAGCCCGCCGTGATGACCTGCAGTTCCGCGAATCCACGCAACCACCGCTGGGGCAGCTCGACCTTCTTCTCGACTGCCACACCGTCCATTGTGGTCACGGTGACCTCGTCGGGGCCGACCGCGAGCCGCAACGGGTCGCCGCTGCCCACCCGGGCGAGCATCCGCCGCAACGGCTCGTTGACGTCGACGTTCGTGGTGCCGCGGTCGAGGACCTCGCCGTCGAGCCCGGCGGAGAGCACGTCGAGCCGGGCGTAGACGCCGCAGCAGCTCGCGAACGACTCGAACCGCAACCGGTCGCCGTTGCACGTGACCACCGGGTCGCGCAGGCGGACCTGGGTCGGCTGGAAGTACCGGCTCGCCGCGACCTTCGCCACCGAGTGCAGGCACGCCGCCGCGGCTGCCGGTTCGGTCAGGAACCCCTTGAAGAACACCGGGTTGTCCACCGGGCGGCGCAGCGCCGTGCCACCCGATGTCTGCAGCCCCAGCAGCCCGCCGGTCAGTTCCGACGACCGCAGGTAGCGGTATTCCTGTGCCACTACTGTCATGATCGAGACCTTACGGGCAGAGTCTGACAATTCCGGGATCGCCGGTAAAGTCGCTGGTCAGCAACAGGCAGTCGCGGGAAGGGGACGACGATGACGCGCGAGCCGACCAGTCACGAGCGGATGACCGGCCTGCCGTGGGACGCGTCCTATCAGGACGGACCGGCGCCGTGGGACGTCGGCGGCCCGCAACCGGCGGTCGTGCGCCTGGCAGCCGCGGGCGGCTTCACGGGAGCGGTGCTCGACGCGGGCTGCGGAACGGGCGAGAACGCGCTGCACGTCGCCTCGCTGGGGTTGCCGGTGCTCGGCTTCGACGTCGCCGAGACGGCACTGGCGATCGCCGCGGAGAACGCACAGGGCCGCAACGCCGAGTTCACCGTCGCCGACGCGCTCGGCTTGCACCGACTGGGCCGGACGTTCGACACCGTCCTGGACTGCGGCCTGTTCCACACGTTCGACGCTGACGAGCGACCACGGTACGCCGCGAGCCTCAGCACAGTGGCCAAGCCCGGCGCCACCTTGTACGTGTTGTGCTTCAGCGATGCGGGCCCTGACACCGGACCACACCCCATCAGCCGCGACGACCTGCGAGAAGCGTTCACCAGCCAAACCGGGTGGGCCGTCGCCGCCATCGAACCGGACCGGGTCCTGACGAGGTTCCACGGCGACAGCGGCGCACCGGCCTGGCTGGCGACGATCACGCGCGGTCAGGCCTGTATCGAAGTCTCCGTTCGATGAGAGTCTGCCCCTGGCCGGAGGCCGGAGTCGGGCTTCAGCGGGGTGGTTCCTGGCGACCGCGTCCGGCTCGGCTATCGCGGACGGGACTTCGATGCAGGCCCTGGCTCACCACGTCACGGGCAGTTCGGACGGCCCGCGGAACCGGCGCTGGGTGTGCCAGCGGATGGTGTCCGGCTCGACCGCGAGGCGCAGCCCCGGGAACCGGGTGACCAGGCCGGTCATCGCGACCTCCAGCTCGACACGGGCCAGCGCGGCGCCGAGGCAGAAGTGCAGTCCGTGCCCGAACGCGAGGTGCGGGTTGTTGCCGCGCCTGAGGTCCATCTCCTGCGCACGGGCGAAGATCTCGGGATCACGGCTGGCCAGCGCGTCCGACACGATGACCAGGCTGCCTGCCGGGATCGGCACGTCGCCGACGGTCACGTCCTCTGTGGGCACACGGAATCCGGGCGTCAGCACCGACGGGTACAACCGCATCAGCTCTTCCGACGCCGCGGGCACCCCGTCCGGGTTGGCGGCCAACGCCGTGTACTCCTGCGGCCGCAGCAGCAAAGCGTGGATGCTCTTGCACATCTGGTTGGCGGTTGTCTCGTATCCGGCGGGCAGCAGCGACACACCGAGGTTGATCAGCTCCTCCTCGGTCATCCGCTCGTCGGCACGCGCCGACACGAGCTCGCTGAGCAGATCCTCCTTGGGAGACTTGCGTTTGGCGGCGATGATCTCCGACAGGTACGAGCGCAGCTCGTTCACCGCGGTCAGTTTCGTCTCCGCGGTGTCGGCCGTCGACGCCAGGATCATCGACCACTCCTGGAACCAGCCGCGGTCGTCGTAGGACACGCCGAGCAGCTGGCAGACAACGGTGATCGGCAGCGGCAGGCACAACGCGTCGACCAGGTCCGCCGGTGGTCCCTGCTCGGCGAGGTCGTCGAGCAGACCGTCGACCATCTGCCGCACGCCCGGCCGCATGCTCTCGACACGGCGGCGGGAGAACGCCTTCGCCACCAGGCCGCGGATTCGCGTGTGCTGCGGCGGGTCCATGTCCAGTAGCATGTCGCCGGTGCTGCTGGCACCGGGGCCGGTGTAGTTGGTTCCCCTGGTGCGGAACACTTCCTGACGGCTGAAGACCGGGTCGGACAGCACGTGCACCGCGTCACGGTAGCGGGTCACCAGGTAGGCTGTCTGTCCGGTGGGGATGGTCACCAGGGTCACCGGGCCGACGCCCTGGATGTCCCCTGCCGACGGAAGCCTTTCCCCTTGTCCGCCCGCGGACCTACGTTTCCGGCAGCGGAACTTTTCAGCCGCCGTCGATTTCCGCATGCCGAATCGCTTGCCACGGGAGAAGGACATGGACACTGCCGTTGTCGTCGCAGGCGCGGGCCCGGCGGGCCTGATGCTGGCGGGCGAGCTGCGGCTCGCCGGTGTCGACGTCATCGTCACCGAGAAGCTCGCCAGGCCGTCGGGCGAGTCGCGCGGGCTCGGTTTCACGGTGCGCACCATGGAAGTGCTGGACCAGCGGGGTTTACTGCCGCGGTTCGGCGAGCTGACCACCACGGCGCACCACCACTTCGATGGCCTGCCGTTGAACCTCGGCGGCCTCGACGGCGCGCACCTGGCGAACAAGTCGGTGTTGCAGTCGCAGACGGAGGAGGTCCTGGAGAAGTGGGCAGTCGAGCAGGGCGCTGAGATCCGCCGCGGCCACGAGCTGCTTTCCCTGACGCAGAACGACGACGCGGTCGAGATCGAGGTGCGCGGCCCGGCCGGTGGCTACCGGCTGCGGTGCGCCTACCTGGTGGGGTGTGACGGCGGGCGCAGCAAGGTGCGCAAGAGCGCCGGTTTCGACTTCCCCGGCACGCCGGCGACGATGGAGATATTCCTCGCCGACGTGCGCGGCGTTCGCGTGCAGGAGCGCAAGTTCGGCGAAACGGTGCCCGGCGGTCTGGTCATGGCGGGTCACCTCAGCGACGACCTGGTGCGGTTGATCATCTGCGAGCACGGCAGCGCGCCGAGGCAACGCACCGGGCCCGCGCCGTTCGAGGAGATCGCGGCGGCGTGGATGCGGTTGACCGGTGAGGACATCTCGACTGGCACCCCGGTGTGGACCAGCGCCTACGGCGACGCGGTCCGGCAGGTGACCAACTACCGGCTCGGCCGGGTCCTGCTGGCCGGGGATTCGGCGCACATCCACCTGCCCGCGGGCGGCCAGGGCATGAACGTCAGCATCCAGGACACGATCACACCCCGGCCGCGGCCGACGCGTTCGTGATCGTCACACCGGAGTACAACCGCAGCTTCCCTGCCGTGTTGAAGAACGCGATCGACTGGCACTTCGCCGAGTGGCACGCCAAACCGGTCGGGTTCGTGTCCTATGGCGGCAGGTCGGGAGGTCTGCGCGCGGTCGAGCAGCCGCGGCTGGTGTTCGGCGAGCTGCACGCCGTGCCCATCCGGGACACCGTGAGCTTCCACGGCGCCTGCTTCGACGAGCACGGCATACCGTACGACCGCGAGGGGTGCGACGCGGCAGCGAAGGGCATGCTCGATCAACTCTCCTGGTGGGCGACGGCACTACGCGAAGCACGAGCCAAACGCCCCTACCAGACCTGAGGAGAGCCATGGACCTCGTCTTCGGCGCGAACATCAAACCCACGCACGCCGATCCCACGCAGGCGCTGCGGCTGGCGCGACGGATCGACCGGGCCGGGCTTGACCTGGTCACGATCCAGGACCACCCGTACCGCCCGGAGTACCACGACACGTGGACACTGCTGACGTTCCTGGCTGCCGGCACAACCCGGGTGGCTTTCGTCCCCACCGTCGCGAACCTGCCGTTGCGCCCGCCCGCGATGCTCGCGAAGTCCGCCGCCAGCCTGGATTCGCTGACCGGCGGCCGGGTGCGGCTCGGGCTCGGCGCCGGGGCGTTCTGGGACGACATCGTCTCGATGGGTGGTCCGCGCCGGACGCCCGGCGAGGCCGTGGACGCGGTGAGCGACGCGATCGACCTGGTCCGTTCACTGTGGACGTCCCCGCGGTTCGGTCCGGCACCGAGCCGGAAGCTGGAGATCTGGCTGGGCGCCAACGGTCCCCGGATGCTCGACCTGGTCGGCACCAAGGCGGACGGCTGGCAGCCGTCGCTGCTGCACATGGGGCTCGACAAGCTGCCCGCGGCGTCCGCCCGGATCGACACCGCCGCCACCCTCGCGGGCCGCCCGCCCGGCTCGATCCGCAAGGTCTACAACCTCGCCGGGCGGATCGGTTCCCCGTCGGCGCTGCCGTTGCACGGCTCGCGCGGCAGTGGACCGAGCGGATCGTGGAACTCGTCGGCAAGTGCGGCATGAACGGTTTCGTGTTCTGGCCGCAGGAGGACAACGGCAGGCAGATCGACGTGTTCGCCGCCGAGGTCGTGCCGGCCGTCACCGCATCGATCGAGGAGGACGAATGCCACGCACCCAGGTCCTAGTGGCGGGAGGCGGCCTCACCGGACTGTCGGCCGCGGTGTTCCTCGCCTGGCACGGTGTGCAGAGCGTAGTCGTGGAACGCCACGCAGATCTCCCCCGCCGTCCCGCGTCACGCGCGGTCAACCCGCGCACGATGGAAGTCCTGCGCCAAGTCGGCCTGGAACACGCCGTCATGCGCCATGGCGACGCCCGCACGAAGAACCCGATGAGCCCGTGCACGGCCGTGTCGATCGCGCAGGACCGTTTCGAAGGCATACTCCGTGACCGTGCCGAAGCGCTCGGTGCGATGGTGTGCTTCGGCACGGAACTGAGGTCCTTCGACGCCTCCGCGGACAGTGTCACAGCCACTGTCGTCGACGACGACGGCGAATACACGGTCGAAGCGGATGGAAGCGACGACCTTGGGTTTCCGGTACTGCTCGGACGCCGTGGCCGACCCCGGTGGCAATGTCGCGCCGCTGCCCGCCCAGCTCCGCGGACAGCCCGGTAGCCGGGCACCGCACGTGCGTGCCACGTTCTCCGGCCGCCCGATCTCCACACTGGACCTCTACGGCCGGGACTTCGTCGCCCTCGTCGGCTCAGCCGGGACATGGCAGCACGCGGGTGAAGGCCTGCCGGTGCAGACGTACCGCATCGGCGCGCACCTGCACAGCGACACCGACCTGGACGCGGCCCACGGCATCACCCCGGACGGGATCGTGCTGGTCCGCCCGGACGGTTTCGTCGCGTGGCGCAGCCCGGGGCCGGTCACCGACGCGGCGGAGTCCCTGGCCAGGACCCTGCGTACGATCCTCGCCCGCTGACACAGCGGGCGTCAGTGCAGCAGTTGACGGATCACGGTCTCGTACTTCACGAGGTCGAACGTGATCGTCGGGAGTGCGGCGTAGTCCGGTGACGGTCCGGGCGCCGGGTCGCTGCCGTACTCCCACGCGAAGTCGGTCCAGCTGACCGTGGCCTTGTCCCGGTCATAGGTCACGCGGACGGCGAAGACACCGCATTCGATGGCGCCGCATCGCGAACAGCCGTACAACGGCACTCTCGCGGGGAGTTGGCTTGGTGCGGGCCGTCCGAGCAGGGCGCGCAGGTCGTCGGGATGGCGCGTGGCGAGGAAACCGTCGCCGCGCGGGGCCGGACCTTCGCAGTCGAACCGGGACATCAACCGGGCCAGGGGGAAGCCGTCGATGTACCAGTCGTCCATGGCCGGATCGGCTGTCGAGCGCCCGACGGACAGCAGGTTCACCATGGTGCGGAGGCTACCGGTTCAAGCTCAGTCGACCGTCCGGTCGGCACGGGTGGCGATCTCGGTGAAGTACTGGCGCAGCAACGGCTCGTCCTCGGGCTGCACGCGTACCCCCGGGTTGTAGGTGTACGTGAGCTCCAGGTTGTCGGGGATCCGCGCGAACAGCGGCTCGGTCGGCGACTTGACCGTGCCGATCCGGATCGAGCCCTTGACCTGCCTGCCCTTGAAGAAGTCCAGCCGCACACCCAGCCAGCGCACCGGGACGCGGACGTCGGGCATGGAACTCGGCGGGAGGCTGAAGACTTCGAAGATCCCGCGGTCGTAGCGGAACAACAACTTGCCGAACTCCAGCTCCAAGGGCTCCACGGCGGCAGCATACCGGCGTCATGATCCACGTCGATATGCTCGGCGCGAACCCGGATGCCGACCAGGACGAGAGCGACCATGCCCGCGGACAGCGCCGAGCGCGAGACCTCCCGGACGCCCCGCACCGCACGGGGCGTGCAGACCCGTTCGCGGATCGTCCAGTCGGCGGCCCGGCTGTTCTACGTCAAAGGTGTCAGCGCCACCACCCTCGACGACGTCCGCACCGCGAGTGGCACCAGCAAGTCCCAGCTGTACAACCACTTCCAGGACAAGGCCGAGCTGATCCACGCCGTGATCGACGTGCAGGCGAAGATCGTGCTCGCCCGTGAGGAGGACAGCCTGGGCCGTGTCCGGACGCTCGGCGGGCTGCGCCGCTGGCGCAACGCCGTCGTGCAGACCTGTTCGCTGCAGGGCGGCGCGTACGGGTGCACGCTGGGCTCGATGTCCATCGAACTGTCCGACAGCGACGAGAAGTCCCGCGAGGCGCTCGCCGCGGCTTTCGACACATGGCAGCGCCTGCTCGCCGGGGCGTTGATCCGGCTGCGGGAGCTCGGTGTTCTCAGCGCCGACGCCAAACCGGACGATCTCGCGACCGGGCTGCTCGCCGCGCTGCAGGGCGGTTACCTGCTCGCCCAGAACGGGCACAACTCCCGTCCGATGGCCGTCGCGCTGGACATGGCCTTGGCGCACGTCGAATCCTTCGCCCGGCGCTGAACCGCTCAGAACAAGGTGGGTTGCGGGGTGAACACGGGGGTGACGGCTGTCCGGCCGTTGAGCGCGAACTTGTCCTCGATGGTCTCGTCGGGATCGGGGAACCCGTGCGCGGCGATGATCGGCCGGATCCGGTCGCTGAGCCAGTCGCGGTAGCGGCGCGAGGTGGCGGACCCTTTCGCGTACACCTCGCTGTAGCGTTCGAGCAGGTCAGGACGTGCGCCGCGGAGCCAGCCGAAGAACACCTCCTTCACGCCGCTCGCCAGGTACAGCGGTGTGTAGAGCACGGTGGTCGCGCCGGCGTCGGCGACGGCGCCCACCAGCTCTTCGAGTTGCGCCGGCTGGTCGGTCATCAACGGGAGGATCGGCGCCATGAAGACCGTGCACTCCATCCCGGCGTCCCTGATGGCTCGTACCGTGGCCAGTCTGGCTGCCGTGGTCGCGGTCCCCGGCTCGACGGACTGCTGGAGCCGTTCGTCGAGGATCGAGATCGACAACCCCAGGTGCACTGTGGTCACCGCGCTGGCCCCGCGCAGGCGGTCGAGGTCGCGGCGGATCAGCGTGCCCTTGGTCAGGATCGAGAACGGGATCCGCGCGTCGGCGAGTGCGTCGATGATCCCGGGCATGAGCGCGTAACGGCCTTCCGCGCGCTGGTACACGTCCGTGTTGGTGCCGAACGCCACGCGCGGCGGCAGGGTGCGTTTGCGTTTCAGTTCGTCGCGCAGCACCTCGACGATGTTCGTCTTGACGATGATCTCGCGGTCGAAGTCGTCGGCGGTGTTCAGCTCGAGCCGCGTGTGGGTGTTGCGGGCGAAGCAGTAACGGCACGCGTGGGTGCAGCCCCGGTAGGGGTTGATCGTCCACTCGCCCGGCAGCATCCGCGCGTCGGTCGGCACGTGGTTCAGCGCGCTCTTGGCGAGGATCTCGTGGAAGGTGACGCCGTGGAACTCCGGCGTCCGGACGCTCCGGACGAACGTCGACAGCCGGGCCAGGCCGGGCAGGGTACCGGTGTTCGTCGCGTCGAGGCGTTGGGCGTCCCAACGTATGGCCATGGCTCTGTGGTCCGTTCCTCCCGTGGGCGCGCCGCCCTGACACCGAAAAGAGGACCATATAGTCCAATATGATGTCAAGATCCACCTGATCTACTGATCATGACGGACCTGATGGTCCAGCCCGCACTGGCTCAACCGCCCCACTGCCGGATCCGGGCAGCGGGGCGGCGCGCCGTGTGTCAGCCGGTGACCTGGTCGAGCCCCTTGCGCCACGCCGTCAACGTGCCGCCGGCCCGCGTCGGGGACAGCGAGATCACGCTGCTGCGCTTGCCGCGCACGGCGGGATGTTTCTTGCCAGCATGGAGAACCCCTTTCCCGGACCGGCCTCCACGACGGTGTGGTCACCGATGTCGAAAAGAGCACCCACAGCGGGCCAGAACAGCACTGGCGCGTCGAGTTGCCGTGCCCAGAACCCCGGGGTCACGGCCTGCTCCGGCGTGACCAGGCTGGCTGTCCTCGTCGAGACGATCGGGATCCGGGCCGGGCGCAGGGTCACGCCGGCGAACCCCGCCTCGAACTTCTCCCCCGCCGCCGCGACCGCGGGGCAGTGGAAAGGCTGCCGGGAACCCACCCGCATCGAGCCGATCCCGTTGGCCGACAACACCTCCCGGACACGAACCAGCTCCGCCTCCGGGCCGGAGACCACGGTCAGGCGAGGCGCGTTGATCGCCGCGATGCCCACACCCGAGTCGTGGCTGTGGGCGTCGAGGTGGCGTTCGACGTCACTCGCCGCCGCCGACACGGCGAGCAGGCCACCTCGCCGCGTCCGTGGCCGACGGCCCGGAGCGGATCGCGCTGGAGGTCGGCCCGGAGCGGCTGACCTACCGCGAGCTGTCCGACCTCGCCGATCACGTCGCCGGTCAGCTGGTCGCACGGACCGGCGACGTTCCCCGCCGGGTCGGTCTTCTGGCGGCACGGACTGTGCTCGCGTACGCGGGTTATCTGGCCATCCAGCGGCTCGGCGCGACCGTCGTCCCGCTCAACCCGTCGTTCCCGCCCGCGCGCAACGCCACCGTCGCCCAGATGTCCGCGATGGACGTCGTACTCACCGATCAGGACACGCCTGCTGTCCCGGTCCCCGTGGTGCACGCGCGCCGAGCCGACGGACCGCCGCCCACGCTTCCGGCGTCCACCGCGTGTGCGGACGACATCGCCTACATCCTGTTCACTTCCGGTTCGACGGAAGCGCCGAAGGGTGTGTGTATCGCGCACCGGAACGTGACGTCGTATCTGTCCCACGTGATCCCCCGCTACGAGGCTGGTCCGGGTGCACGGTTCTCCCAGTTCTTCGAGTTGACGTTCGACCCGTCGGTGTACGACATGTTCATCGCGTGGGGTTCCGGTGCGACGCTGGTCGTGCCAACCCGTGGCGGCTTGTTGTCACCCGTGCGGTTCGTCAACCGCGCCCGGGTCACGCACTGGAACTCGGTCCCGTCGGTGATCTCGTTGGCTCACCGGATGAAGGCGTTGCGGCCAGGTGGCATGCCGGGGCTGCGGTGGAGCATGTTCTGCGGTGAGCCACCCAATGGCACAGTCCCGATCGGCACTCCCTACCCGCGGTTGGAACACCTGGTCCTGGACGACGGCGAACTGTGCCTGCGCGGGCCGCAACGATTCCCCGGCTACCTCGACAAAGCGGACAACACCGGCCGCTTCCTCGGCGAGGACGAACAAATCCACGACGGCTCGACCGAACTGACCGACGCGCACTGGTACCGGACCGGTGACCGGGTGACCTGTTGCGACGGTCAGCTCGTGCATCTCGGACGGATCGACCACCAGGTGAAATCCGCGGCTACCGGGTGGAACTCGGCGAAATAGAAGCGGTCATGCGCAGGCAGCCCGGCATCACCGACGCGCGGTGGTCATCGCGCTGCGCGGGCGTGACGAAACCGAGCTCGTCGCCGCCTATACGGGCACAGTTCAGGACCCTGACGCCCGCCTCACCGCGCTGAGCGCCGGTTTGCCGTCCTACATGGTGCCGCGCACGGTCACCGCGTTCGACACATTCCCGCTGAACCAGAACGGAAAGGTAGACCGTCGGGCTCTCTCCGACTCGTTCACCGCTCGAGGGTGATCGAGGTCACCCCTGCTGGAGACTCGGGGTGAATTTCCTATTCTCGCTGAGCTGAAACACGCGCTGGGCCTGCGGTTTCGGCCAACTCGCCGCACCCGGAGCCATATTCGGGTGAAGTCGTCGCCCGGATCGGGAAGACTTGCCGCGGCCGATGAGTTTGGACGGTTGTGTCGGTCTGCCGGGGTAAACAGACCGATGTCCGTGCCGGGGCAGCCTGGGGGTTGCGCGGCGAATGCGAGCAGGAAACCAGCGAGGTAGCACCATGTCAGCTGTGACCGAAGAACGACCGGCCAGATCGGCCGGCCGCACACCCGCTGTGGTGCGGCTGTTGGTGCTGGCCACGTTCGTGGTCATCCTCAACGAGACGATCATGCTCAACGCGATTCCGCGGCTGATGGAGTCGCTGCACGTCACCCAGCAGTCCGCGCAGTGGGTGTCCACCGCCTTCATGCTGACGATGGCGGCCGTGATCCCGATGACCGGCTGGTTCCTGCAGCGGTTCACCACCCGGCAGGCCTACATGGTCGCCATGACCGTGTTCATCGCCGGAACCGTCATCTCGGCGATCGCGCCGACGTTCCTGGCGCTGCTGCTCGGCCGCATCGTGCAGGCGTCGGGCACGGCGGTGATGATGCCGCTGCTGATGACCACGCTGATGACCGTCGTGCCCGAAGAGGACCGTGGCCGGGTGATGGGCAACGTCATGCTCGCCATCTCCGTGGCGCCCGCGCTCGGGCCCACAGTGTCCGGGTTCATCCTCCAGGTCGGGTCGTGGCGCCTGCTGTTCGTGGTGGTGCTGCCGATCGCCGCGCTGATCACCGTGTTCGGCCTGCGCAAGATGACCAACATCGGTGAACCGCAGGTCACCTCGATCGACTGGTTCAGCGTCGTCGTGGCGGCGCTCGGCATGGGCGGCGTGGTGTACGGCCTGAGCCTGTTCGGCGAGAACGAGATCGGCCTGGGCATCGGTATCGCCGCCGCCGGGGCCATCCTCGTCGCGGTGTTCGCGTTCCGTCAGGTGAAGCTGCAGCGCACCGACTCGCCGCTGCTGGACCTGCGCACCCTCGGCCACCGCACCTTCCGGATCTCGCTGGCGCTGGCGTCCATCGGGTTCCTGTCGATGCTCGGCGCGATGTTCCTGCTGCCGCTGTACCTGCAGAACCTGCGTCACCTGAGCCCGTTGCTGACCGGTCTGCTGCTGATTCCGGGCGGCCTGGCGATGGGCCTGCTCGGGCCGACCTTCGGCAAGGTCTTCGACCGGTTCGGCGGGCGTCCGCTGGTGGTGCCCGGCGCGATCGGCGCGCTGCTGTCCCTGGCCGGGTTCACCATGTTCTCGCTGACGATGCCGTACTGGCAGATCCTGGCCCTGCACATCGTGCTGATGATCAGCCTCGCGGCGATGTTCACGCCGACCTTCACGATCGGCATGGGCGCACTGCCCGCTCACCTGTACTCGCACGGCAGCTCGATGCTCGGCTCGTTGCAGCAGCTCGCGGGTGCGTTCGGAACCGCGCTGACCGTCACCGTGCTGTCCACGCGCAGCACCCAGCTCGTGTCGGAGGGCGCCACCGTCGAAGCGGCGCAACTGGGCGGTATGCGGGTGGCCTTCGGCGTGATGGTCGCCTTCGCGGTGGTCACGCTCGTGCTCACGTTCATGCTGCCCAACCGGGCTGAGACGAGCGAGGGCAGCCCGGCCGTCGCGCACTGACGGTCAACCGCGAGTACTGGTCCTGCGAACGACCGACCACGACTCGGCGTACGAGTCGGGTTTCCCGCCAAGCGCGGCGTGTGCGCACGCCGCGCCTTGGTCTCGCAGCGACTGCGCCACGGTCGTCAGGCCGAGTCGCTCCGCCACGGCGGCGTCATCCCAACCGGACACGGTCATGTCGTCAGGGATGACGCGGCCGACGGCGTGAGCGGCTCGGACAACCCCGGCCGCCTGCTCGTCGCTCATGGCGGCGATGGCGTCCGGCGGTGCGCCGGACGCCAGCAAGGTCGCCGTGACGTGCTCGGCCTCGGTCACGTCATTGCGTGAACACACCGCGACGACCACGTCGTGCCACGCGATGCCGAGTTCCTCGGCGGCTTGCCGATAGCCCTCCAGCCGGTGCCGCGTCACCGCGAACAACACGCCCGCGGGATCGATCCCCGGTTCGATGGTGCTGATCCGTTCACGCGACAACGGACAGCTCACCACTGCCGGCCGCTCGGCGCCCGCGAACACGACAAGCCCCACCGCGTAGGCGGCGGCGCGGTTGTCGATGGTCACCAGACCCAAGCCACGCACCGCGGGCCCGCCGTGCACCACCGCTGGTCGTTTGGTCGCGCGTACGGCCGCGATGATCGGGTCGTCGTCGGCGGTGGTCCACACGATGAACCCGTCGACGGCCGCGTCCCGGACACGCGTGACGTCGTCCGCGGCGCCCGTGATCGGCACGATCGTCACTCCGTAGCCGTGACCGGCGCAGACGTCGGCGATACCGGCCAGGAACGACACCGCTTGCGGATCGTCGAACGCGTAGCTCAGGTGCTCCCCCAGCACGACGCCGAGCGTGCGGGTGCTGCCGCGCCGCAGTGACCGGGCGCTCGGGTCCGGTCCGGCGTATCCGAGCTGGGCCGCGGCGCCGAGCACCTTGGATCGCGCCTGGTCGGACACCCTGTTGGGCTGGTTGTAGGTGTAGGACGCCGTCATGACCGACACACCGGCCAGTTCGGCCACTTGTGCCAGGGTCACGCGCTTGGGTCCCATGGCGGCGAGTTTAGATGTGTATCGTTACACATATGGGTGGACCACTCCCCGGCGCGGCGCGCCCGATGATCGTCTCGGCTTACCTGGCGTTCGCCGCCTTCGGCGCGTTCTGGGGGCTGTGGGGCGCCGCCGTGCCACGCGTGCGTGACCAGGCAGGCATCAGCGCCGGACAGCTCGGCTTCGCGCTGCTGTTCGTCGGCGCCGGTGCGTTACCCGCGATGCTGGTGATGGGCAGGGCGCTCGACCGCTGGGGCCTGCGGTTGACGGCCGCGACCACCGGCGCACTCGGACTGGTGGGCGTCGGCCTGGTGCTGACCGCGGTGGACCTGGTGAGCCTGTGCGCCGGCCTGGCCGTGGTCGGTGCGACGAGCGGCGCGGGCGACGTGGCCATGAACGCGATCGCGGGCCGCGCCGAAAGGATCGCCGGGCGGCCCGTGATCATCCGCGCCCACGGGGTCTTCTCCAGCCTGGTGGTGCTCAGCAGCCTCGCGACCGGGCTGGCAGCCGGGCTACCGCTCGTGGTCTCGTTCGCCGCCGTCGCTGTCGTCGCCCTGGCGGCCGGGGCCGTACTGCTCAGGTCGATCCCCGCGCACGCAGCCGGGTACGACCACACGCCCACGGAGTCGGTGTCGCTCGGACCGTGGCGAATCGCCCCCTTGGTGATCATCGGGGTGCTCGGCGCGCTCGCGTTCGCCGCCGAGAACGCGCACCAGAGCTGGAGCGCGGTCTTCGCCCGTGACGAACTCCAGTCCGGTGCGGGACTGAGTGCTGTCGCGCCCGCCGTGTTCGCCGCGACGGTCGCGGTCACGCGCTTCGTCACCGGCGGCCTCAAGGTCGTGAACGCCCGCGCGGTGCTGCTCATCGGCGCCGCGACCGCCGCGACCGGAACAGTGGTGATCGCCGCCGCGTCCACGTTGTTCGTCGCGGCACTGGGTCTCGCGACAGCCGCGGCGGGAACGGCGGTGTTGTTCCCGACGATTGTCAGTGTGGTGTCGCGCAACGTCGACGAGTCACGCCGGGGCCGCGCGACCTCGGTCGTGACGACCGTGGCCTATCTCGGTTTCCTGCTGGGCCCGGTGTACGTCGGAGCGTGGGCCGAAGCAGTCGGCATGCGCGGCGCGATGCTGGCCGTCGCCGCCCTGTCCGTCGCCCTGTTCGCCCTGACACCGATCCTGGTGCGCCTCAGCGGTTTCAGCGCCCGCCCAGCGGAACCTGTGCGCTGCGCGCAAACCTGAGCACGAAAGCGCACCGCGGAAGCCTGCGTCAACGAATCACCACGGCGTGCTCGCCGCGCGGCACCAGCTCCCCGATCACGGCAGCGCCGGGGACCTCCCCGGCCAGCAGCAGACCGCCGGAGGTCTGCGCGTCGGCGAGCAGCAACGCCTCGGACTCGTCCACGGCGGTCAGGTCGGTGTGCGGGCGCACCCAGTCGAGGTTTCGTTCGGTGCCGCCGCTGACGTAGCCGTCGCGCAGTGCCTGCCTGGCGCCGTCCAGGTACGGCACCGCGGCCGCGTCGATCACGGCGGTGACGCCGCTGGCCCTGGCCAGTTTGCAGGCGTGCCCGAGCAGGCCGAAGCCGGTCACGTCCGTGGCGCACGTGATGCCCGCGGCCAGCGCGGCCCGCGAGGCGGTGTCGTTGAGCGTGACCATTGTGGCCACAGCGTGGTCGAACACCTCCCCTGTTGCCTTGTGCCGGTTGTTGAGCACGCCGAGACCCAGCGGCTTGGTCAGCGACAACGGCACCCCGGCCCGCCCGGCGTCGTTGCGCAGCAACCGTTCGGGGTCGGCGGTGCCGGTCACTGCCATGCCGTACTTGGGTTCCACGTCGTCCACGCTGTGCCCGCCGCCGACGTGACAGCCCACCGAACGGGCGATGTCGTAGCCGCCGCGCAGCGCCTCCGCGGCGAGTTCCAACGGCAGCACGTCACGTGGCCACGCCAACAGGTTCAGCGCGACAAGCGGCATTCCGCCCATGGCATACACATCGGACAGCGCGTTGGCCGCCGCGATCCGCCCCCAGTCGTAGGCGTCGTCCACGACGGGCGTGAAGAAGTCGGTCGTGGCGACCACGGCGAGGCCGTCGCGCAGCCGCACCACGGCGGCGTCGTCCCCGCTGTCGAGGCCGACGAGCAGGTCGTCGGCCGGGCCGTGCAGGCCTCGTACCACCTCTTCGAGTTCACCCGGCGGGATCTTGCAAGCACACCCGCCACCATGCGCGTATTGTGTGAGCCTGACCGTCATGCGGTCATAGTGGCACGATTCGGGGAGGCGTTTCCGGTCTGGTGGTCGGCGCAGTCTTCAAAACTGTTGAACGGCAGCACCTGTCGTTGGCGGGTTCGATTCCCGTCCGCCTCCGCCACCCTCCACTGAGGACACGCGAATGACCGATCCGCGCAGGCTCGTGCCCCGCACGGACGCCCTGCTGGCCGACCCGCGCCTGGCCGCCGCGACGCGGGCGCTGGGCGGCGCGCTGGTGAAACAGGCGGTCGTCGAAGCCCAGCAACGGGCTCGGTCCGGGCAGATCCCGCCGGACGCGGTCGCGGACGCGGCAGTGGCCGGCCTGCCGGTGACCGCGACCAGCCTGCGAGCCGTGATCAACGCGACCGGCGTGGTGGTGCACACGAACCTGGGCCGTGCGCCGCTGTCAGAGGCGGCCCGCGCAGCCGTGATCGCCGCCGCGGGGTGCACGGACGTCGAATTCGACCTGGCGAGCGGGCAGCGCGCGCGGCGCGGACGTGCCACGATCGCCGCGCTCGCGGACGCGGTTCCGCGGGCCGGCGCCGTGCACGTCGTGAACAACAACGCCGCCGCGTTGCTGTTGTGCGGGCTCGTGCTGGCCGCCGGGCGGGAGATCGTCGTCAGCCGGGGTGAGCTGGTGGAGATCGGGGACGGGTTCCGGATCCCCGAACTGCTCGCCGCGTCCGGCGCGACCCTGCGCGAAGTGGGCACCACCAACCGGGTCCATCTGCGCGACTACGCCGAGGCGATCGGCGAGGCGACCGGGTTCGTGCTGAAGGTGCACCCGTCCAACTTCCGTGTCACCGGGTTCACCCGTGAGGTGGGTGTGGCCGAGCTGGCGACGCTCGGGCCGCCTGTGGTGGTGGACATCGGTTCCGGGTTGTTGCGGCCGCATCCGCTGCTGCCGGACGAGCCCGACGCGGCGACGACACTGGCGCAAGGCGCCTCGCTCGTGACCGCCAGCGGGGACAAGCTGCTCGGTGGTCCGCAGGCCGGACTGCTGTTCGGCGACAGCGAGATCGTCGAGCGGCTGCGCAGGCACCCGGCCGCGCGGGCGATGCGCGTCGACAAGCTGACGCTGGCCGCGCTCGAGGCCACGGTGCGCGGTCCCGAACCACCTGTCGCGGCGATGCTCACCGCCGATGTCGAGCGGCTGCGTGAACGGGTCTGGGCACTGGTGAAACGGCTGGACGTGGCCGAAGTCCACGACACCGTGTCGGCGATCGGCGGCGGTGGCGCGCCGGGCGTCGAACTGCCGAGCGTGGCCGTCAGCCTGCCCAGCCACTACGCGGAAGCGTTGCGGCGCGGGACGAGGCCGGTCGTCGGCCGGGTCGAGCGGGGACGCTGCCTGCTGGACCTGCGGACCGTGCACCCGGATGAGGACGAGGAACTGCTCAACGCGGTGCTGGCATGCACGTAGTCGCCACCGCCGGACACGTCGACCACGGCAAGTCCACGCTGGTGCGCGCGTTGACCGGCCGGGAACCGGACCGCTGGGCCGAGGAGCGGCGCCGTGGCCTCACCATCGGCCTCGGGTTCGCGTGGACCACGCTGCCCGGCGGCGATCCGGTCGCGTTAGTCGACGTCCCAGGGCACGAGCGGTTCGTGCCGACGATGCTCGCCGGAGTCGGGCCGGTGCCCGCCGTGTTGTTCGTGGTCGCGGCGGACCAGGGCTGGCAGCCGCAGTCGGCCGAGCACCTCGCCGCGCTCGACGCGCTCGGCGTCCGGCACGGACTGCTCGTGATCACCCGCTGCGACCTGGCCGATCCCGGCCCCGCCAGCGAGCAGGCGCAGGTTCAGCTGCGCCGGACGTCCCTGCGCGACATCCCGGTCGTGCACGTCAGCGCCACGGCGGGAACCGGGCTGGACGAGTTGCGGCACGCACTGGGCCGCCTGTGTGCGGGGCTTCCCGAGCCGGACGTCCAGGCGGACGTGCGGCTGTGGATCGACCGGTCGTTCAGCCTGCGCGGGGTCGGCACGGTCGTCACCGGGACGCTGGCCGCGGGCACCATCCGGGTCGGCGACGCGCTGTCGCACCAGGTCCGTGGCCTGCAGTCGATGGAGCAGGACGCCGACGAGGTACGGGCAGTCACGCGGGTCGCGGTGAACCTGCGCGGGGTCGATCGTGACGAGGTCCAGGCCGGTGACGCGCTCACCACGCCCGGCGCGTGGACGAGGGCGGCCGAGATCGACGTCGCGCTGGCGGTGGAGACGCAGCGGGAACTGCATCTGCACATCGGTTCCGCCGATGTCGCGGTGACCGTTCGGCGGTTGGGCCCGCACAGCGCCCGGCTGCGGCTGGCCCGTCCGCTGCCGCTGCGGATCGGGGACCGCGTCCTGCTGCGGGATCCCGGTCTCCGTGTCATCGTCGCCGGAGCCGACGTGCTCGACCTGCACCCGCCCGGACTGGTTCGGCGGGGCGACGCGGTGCGCCGGGACGCCGAGCTGGCCGAGCTGATCGGCCAGCCGCTGTCCGTCGTCGCGGAGCGCCTGCTGCACCGCGTGGGCTTCATGGCCGAGTCCCAGTTCCGCGTGCACGGCTTGCCTGTCACGGGAACCCGGGTGGGTGCGTGGCGAGCGCATCCGGACAGGTGGGCGCGGCTCGTCGAGCGGGTGCCGACCGTGGTCGATCGGTGGTTGGACGAGAACCCGTTGCGCGTCAACGGGATTCCCGTTGACGCGGTCGCCGGGGAGCTCGAGCTGCCCAGCGGCGTCGCCGCACGGCTCGTCCAGGCGGCCGGTTTGCCCATTGTGGACGGTCACGTTCCCGGACGGGCGCGGTTGCCCCGAGCGGTCGAGCTGGCGCTGGCCGCGCTCACCGCCGACTTGGCCGGCGCGCCGTTCGCCGCGCCGACGGCCGACCGGCTGGACGAACTCGGCCTGGGGCGCCGCGAACTGGCCGCCGCGCACGCCGCCGACCGGATTCTCCTGCTGCCAGGCGGGATCGTTCTGCTGCCGGGCGCGCAGCGGCGAGCGGCCGAGATTCTCGCCGCGCTCCCCCAGCCCTTCACTGTCAGCCAGGCCCGCCGCGCACTGGACACGTCACGGCGAGTCGCCTTGCCGCTGCTGGGACTGCTCGACCAGACCGGTGTGACCGAGCGGCTGGACGGTGACCTGCGCCGCACGGTTACCGCGGTCGCGCCTCGTCGGTGAACTGCTCGACGTACTCGCCGGCCGGCGGGATGGGCTGGATGACGTCGATCAGCACGCCGTTGGGGTCGGCGACGATGAAGTGCCGCTGGCCGAACGCCTCGCTGCGCAGGGGCAGCGCCTCGGGCAGCCCCGCCTCGGTGACGAGCCTGCGGTGTTCGGCGTCGACGTCCTCCACCTCGAAGTTCAGCAGCAGGCCTTGCACCCGCGTGCCGTACCCGCCCGGGATGGTCGAGTGGGCCGGGTCGAGGATCGCCAGTTCCCAGTCGCCGCGCTTCAGGCTGACGTACCAGTCGGCCTCGAAGGTGAGCTCGAAGCCGAAGTGGTCGCGGTAGAAGTCGCGCGTCTCGGCGATCCGGTCGGTCATCACGACGGGGTAGAAGCTGGTCAGCCGCATGGGTCCACCTTGGTCCAGAAACATACCGACGGTCGGTTTGTTGGATTGAGATTAGAAAACCGACCGTCGGTATGTCAAGATGCCGGGGTGGCCCGCACGAAACAGCAGCAGCGTGAAGAGACCATCCAGGCGTTGAGCGCCACCGCCCGGCGCCTGTTCGCCGAGCACGGCTACGGCAACGTCGGGCTGGAGACCATCGCCCAGACCGCGGGCGTCAGCAAGGGCGCGCTCTACCACCACTTCACCAGCAAGGCCGACCTGTTCCGGCACGTGCTGGCCGACGTGCAGCACGACGTCGGCGAGCAGGTCGCACAGGCGGCCGACGCCGCGCAGGACGCGTGGCAGGGACTACTCGCGGGGTGCCGCGCGTTCCTGACCGCCGCGACGGACCCCGAGGTTCAGCGGATCATGCTGGTCGACGGCCCGGCGGTGGTCGGCTGGCAGGACTGGCGCGCGCTGGACAAGGAGTCCTCCGCGCAGCACCTCGCCGAGGCGCTGACCGCGCTCGTGTCGGAGGGCGTTCTCGCCGACCGGCCCGTCGAACCGATGGCACGCCTGCTGTCCGGCGCCATGAACGAGGCGGCGGTGTGGCTGGCCCACTCGCCCGATCCGGCGGCGGATCTCGCCGCGACCATGGACGCGTTGGCCCCGATGGTCGAATCGCTGCGTAACTGACAGGTCGCCTATTCGGGTGACGGCGGGAATTTCAGGTCCGGTGCCGCCAAGGGTGCGTGCGCGTCCAGTTCCATCCCGCCCGCGCGCAGCGTGTCGTCCAGGATGCTCCACACCCACCGGGCGAGCAGGGCCACGAACTCGTCCCGGCCGATCCGCCGGGGATCCGCCAGCCACTGCGCGGTGCAGGAGTCCACCAGTCCCACCACGCCGAACGCGACCGGGCCCGCGACGCGGGTGTCCATTGAGAACAACGCAAGGTAATGCTCGAACAACCTGGTCAGGTGATTTCCGATGGTGGTCTTGACATCGGTGATCCTGTTCGGACCGTTGCCCGCGGACAACGCGTGCATACTGAGATACCGGTACAGGTACTGATTTTCCGACAGCCAGCGGGTGTGACTGCCGACCGCGGAGCTGATCATCTCCATCGGGGTGCCGTGCAGGTTCCACAATGGCGCCAGATCCGTGTGGATGAGCTGCATCGCCCGTTCGGCAATGGCTCCGTGCACGTCAGCGGCGTCCGTGAAGTGCTTGTACAGCTGGGTTCGGGCGACTCCGGCGGCGTGCGCGATCTGCTCTGTGGACACCCCGGGGCCTCGTTCGGCGATCACGCGCAGCGCGGCTTCGACGAACTCCCGGCGACGCCGATCACGCTGACCGGCCCACCGCTTGGCGCGGCCGTCCGCGGAACCGGGATGTGCCGACGAGGGCATACCCAGAGTTTACCGTTCACTCGATAATTGATACATCCGTGTACCTGGTACAGTTCTGTACTCGTTACCGCGAGTCTGGCCGATACGGGGAGACGGAGGCCGGCGCGATGTCGAACGCGGCCTACGAAGGCGCGTCGGATGTGGCGTTGCTCGACGCAGTGCGGATGGGCGACCAAGGTGCCTACGGGACGCTGTTCCGCAGACACGCCGGGCCCGCACGGCAGATCGCGGGCCAGTGGCTGCAAGGGCCCGCGGAGCAACACGAACTCGTCGCCGAGGCGTTCGCCACCGTGCTGGCCGCGATCCGCGGCGGCAGCGGCCCGCGCGACAACGTCCGCGCGTACCTGCTGGTCACCATGCGGCACTTGGCAATCAGGTGGCGGCGCCACCGCGACCAGGTCGATCTGTACGGCACAGTGCCGGAAACCAGCGAACTCCTGCACGACACCGCGGCCCGCTCGGAGGACGTCGTGCAGCGGCTGTGGAACCTGGACATGGCCTGGTCCGCCTTCCGCAGCCTGCCGCCGCGCTGGCGCATGGTGCTGTGGCGCACGGAAGTGGAGTCGTCCTCCCCCACCGACATCGCACCGATGCTGGGGATCACGCCCAACGGCGTGGCAGCGCTCGCGATGCGTGCCAGGGAAGGCCTGCGCCAAGCCTACCTGCAAGTGCAGGTCCCGAGTACGAACAACCCGGCCTGCCAACGAACCCGGCACCACATGGGCACATGGGTCCGCGGCGGCCTGCCGAGGCAACGCGCCCAGCCGATCGCCGAGCACGTCACCAGATGCGCCGACTGCGGCGCCGTGGCCAGCCACCTCGCTGAGGCCAACCGCGAACTGCGGCCAAGCAGGCACAGCGGCGCGAAGTCGTTCACGCCCTGACAACCCTTATCCACCAAGTGAGTGAAGCCATGACCGCACCCGTCCCGCACGACACCGCGGCGATCCTCAAAGAACTGGTGAGCGAATGGCGACTGGTGTGGGACAGCTTCGAAACACCCACCACGCGGACAACAGATGACGAAGGGCAACGATGACCACCGATCAGGACGCCCTGGACACGACCTGGCTCACCGACCAGGCGAACGCCGCGCTGCTGGCCATCGAAAGACTGCACCACGCCGCCCTCAGCGCCGTCTACGGCACAGCGGGCGGCAGTGTCCCCTCTGACGCGCCACGCGGTCAGCTCTGAAACAAGCGATCCTCGTCATCGCGGGCGTTCTCGTGACAGTCGCGGTGATTGGTCGTACGCTCCCGGCGCGAATAGCATCGTCATCATGCCGTGGGAGTGGGACGAGACGTTGTACGCGGGCAGCGCCAGCCACTACAGCGTCGGCCGCGTGCCCTATCCACCTCGCCTCGCGGACCTCGTCCGGGACGAACTCGGACTGGACGGCACCGGGCGGCTGCTGGACGTCGGCTGCGGCCCCGGATCGCTGACTGTGCTGCTGGCTCCCCTGTTCGCCGCGGCGACGGGTGTCGACGCTGATCCCGGCATGATCGCCGAGGCACGGCGCCGGGCCGGCGCGACCGGGATCGATTGGCGGCAGCTGCGTGCCGAGGAACTCCCGGCGGGCTTGGGAACGTTCCGCGCCGTGTCCTTCGCCCAGTCGTTTCACTGGATGGATCAGCCGCTGGTCGCCCGTCGGGTTCGCGAGATGCTCAGCGCGGACGGTGCCTGGATCCACATCGGCGCCATCACGCACCGAGGTGACGTCGCCGAGCACCCGTACCCGCCTGTGCCGTGGCAGCGGATCGACGATCTGGTCAAGCGGTACCTGGGCCCGGTTCGCCGGGCGGGGCAGGGGCACTTGCCGCACGGCACTCGCGGTGGTGAGGAGAGTGTCATGCGGCACGCGGGTTTCTCCGGCCCCGTCCGGCTCGCCGTGGACGAGGGGCACATCGCCGAGCGCACTGCCGACGAGATCGTTTCCGCGGTGTTCTCGCTGTCCAGCTCGGCACCGCACCTGTTCGCCGACCGGCTCGGCGACTTCGAAACGGATCTGCGCCACCTCCTCGGCGATGCGTCCCCCGACGGTCGCTTCGCCGAGCTGACCACCGCCGTCGAGGTCGTCATCTGGCGACCGTGACAGCGGGTGCCGGGACCGGCTGGTCCGGTGGCGGTCTCAGCACCGAGACCGGTTGGGGCAGAGCTCGTAGTGGTAGTCCTGGTGTCCCCGTGGCGTCACGTTGCGGTCGCGCAGGATGATCGACGCGTCTTGCCGTTCCCGGCGCATTCCGTGGCGAACGCCGAACGCGGGTTGTCGGTGTACTCGACTTCGTAGTACCGGTTGCCGTACGGCGTGCGGTATTCCGAGCATTCGTCGTGCACAGCGCATTCCTCGGCGATGGCGAAGCTGAGCCCGGTGCTGGGCCCGGTGTCGCCGTACTCGCTGTTCACGTTCTTCTGCGCGACAGCCAGACCGGCGGTTTTGGCGCACTTGTCGAACTCCACCGTGTAGTCGCGGTTCCGGGCGAACTCGAAGGCGCCACCCGAGCGGTCGTACGAGTCCAGGTTGTCCGGCTCGATGGCCTCATAGCCCGAGCTCTTGCAGCCGTCGATCCACGGTTTCTGCGCGTCCGGCAACGCCTTGCGCTTCGCGGCGGTGCGGATGTCGAGGATGGCTTCTCCCCATTGCCCGTCCATCACGGGATTGCCTTCGGCGTCCTTGAGGACCACGTCGTTGTGGTACCTGAAATACCACGCCGTGGTGCCGACCAGTTCCGGATCCGGCACCGGTTTGCCGTCCGGGCCCTTCGGATCCGGCTGGGTCTGCATCGCGTTGATGTAGCAGACGCTGTACTTGCCCGGTGCGGGCGCGGCCGTCCGGTCACGGCTGACCACCTTCACCGAGGCGTCCGGTGTGTACGGCCCACCGATCCGGTAGTCGAACTGGCCGCCGGGTGGCGGGAGTTCGATCTGCGGCAACGCCGACGGCGCGGCGGTGGCGGGTACGGCCGAGGCACCCAGCGCGGCGGCGACGACCAGGACGTGCTTACCCCAGTTTCTCATGCACATCTCCAGTGGAGGAAAGGGTCAACCCTTGAGACCGGACACTCGCATCGTGGCGACGAACTGCTTCTGGGCGACGCGGAAGAACGTGCCGTACGGCGTGCAGCCGTCCAGCTTGGCGGCTCCTCCAGCTCCGCGGGCAGCGGCAGGAAGAACTGCCGCATCAGGAAGACGCCGAACGCGCTGGCCAGCCACGGCACGAAGGCCGCGGTGACGATGTTGATGATCGAGCCGCCCTGCCCGCGCGGATCAGCAGGCGGACCACGGCTTGCCCGACCGAGAACATCCCGCGCAGGTCGACCGCGATGATCCGGTCCCAGCTGTCGATCCCGATGTCCACGAACGGTTCAAGCCACGAGATGCCGGCGTTGTTGGCGAGGATCGTCAGCCCGCCGTGGTCGTGCCCGCGATCTCGTGCCCCATGACCAATGGGGGAACTCGCATGCCGACCGAGCGGAACCCGTGCAACTCGCTGCCGCAGATCCCGCTGGCGTGCACCGTCACGGCCGTCTCGCCCGGACCCGGCTGCGGGTCGGCGACGTCGAGCAGTTCGACGCGTCCGGCGGCGGTGAAAACCAGGGCCTGCATCCCGTGGTCCTCCGTTGGCCGGGATGGCCGAGAACGTAACACCCTTCCGTTGAGCGGACTGACGTTTCTCTGAGCGGAATGCAATAGTGGTCGAGTGGCGGCCCCCAATGACACCCCATCGCACCAGGCGGTCGACCGCGCCCTGCGCGTACAGGCATTCCTCGGCAGGCACCCGTCCGGCGTGAGCCTGCAGGAGCTGTCCGCCGGTCTCGGCATCCCGAGCCGTCGCTGCACCGGATCCTCTCCGCCATGCGCGCGAGGGGGTTCGCGACCCAGCTCGAGCCGGGCGGCGTGTACCTGCTCGGCGCGGCGGCGATGGAGTCGGCGTTCACGTTCCACGCCGGATTCGACATGCGCCCGCTGGTGCGCGAGATCCGGGACCGCTTCCAGCAGACCGCGCACCTCGGTTGCCTGATCGGCGGCGAGGTCAGTTACATCGACATCCTTGAAGCGAACACCGGCGTGCGGACAACGTCTGTGATCGGCGGCCGCAATCCGGCACACGCGACCGGATTGGGCAAGGCGATGCTCGCCAGGCTGCTGCCTGGCGCCGACAGCGTCCGGGAATGGGTGGACAACCACGGGCCGCTCAAGGCGCGGACCCAGCACACGGTCACCACCGCCGACGCGCTCGACGAAGCGCTCGAGGCGGTGCGTGAACGGGGTTTCGCCATCGACAACGAGGAAAGCGAGCCGGGCGTGGTGTGCGTCGCGGCCTGCGTGCCCATGGTCTTCGGCGACCTGTCCTCCATCGCCGCGGTGAGCGTGACCGGGCTGCGCGAGCCCATGCTGGCCATCGGCGTCGAGAAGATCGGCGCCGAGCTCATCGAGATGATCACCAACACCGACTTCGCGGGCTCAGGGAAGACAGGGCAGAAGTGACAGTCATCAGCTTCGCGGGCGCGGGCAGCGTCGAGTTCACCAGGGATCTGATCGCGGACATCCTCGGTTTCCCCGAGTTGCGGGACACCGAGCTGCGGATGCACGACATCGACCACAGTCGACTGTCCACAGCGGAAGGCGTCGCCCACTCGGTCGCCCGTCAGCTGGGCGCGCCACCGAAGATCGTCGCGACCGCCGACCGCCGTGCAGCGCTCGACGGCGCCGATTTGGTGGTGGACATCGTGCAGATCGGCGGGCTCGCGGCGACGAGGACGGACTTCGAGGTGCCCGCCCGGTACGGGCTGCGCCAGACCATCGCGGACACACCGGGGGTCGGCGGGACCTTCCGCGCACTGCGGACGTTCCCGTTCCTGGCGGAACTCGGCGCGGACATGACCGAGCTGTGCCCGGACGCGTTGTTGCTGAACTGACGATGGAAAGACAGTCCGCGGTTCTCCCACGGACTGCCATCCACGACAACTACCTCAGTGGGCCATCACCACCTGCTCATCACGTGATCGCCGTACCTGCCTCGCACATGGTTTATCAGCGCGCCTCGGACAACGCCTCGGAAGCGTGCCTTCGCGGGAGCCTTCTTCAACGCGGTGAAGACGGACCTGTAGTTCCGGCCTGGGCCGAAGTACCTCACGTGCTTTGGCGCCTTTCCCAGGCCGAGCAACGTGGTCACGCCACCTTTGACAGCCGCCTTCCCCCAGCTGTCACCATTGCGCCTCGCTGCGGCGGTCGCTGTGATGCCGCCGATCACCGCCGTGGCGGCCCCGGCAACCGCACAGCCAACACCCGCACTGAAAACACACGCACCCGCCGCCACAACAGTCAGTCCGATACCGATCTGTTTGTCATATTTCCCGATCGCACCCCACGCCTTCTTCGCCCAGCCGGGAACGCCGAACTGGCCCGTGAGGTCGAAGTCGTTGATCGGGTCGGGTGGGTACACGTAGTTGTTCTCCACGCCGCCTTCCACCGGATCCACCTGCGTGAACCTGCCCAGTGTCGGCAGGTACACCCGCGCACCCATCTGGATCGGTGCCAGCGCGAAGTTCGTCTCCGACACCTTCTGGTGCTGACCGACCCAGCCGTAACTGCCTTCCGGCGCGTTCGCCGGGGCCACGCTGCCCGTGATGATGTTCCCGAACGGGTCGTACGTGAACGACTGCGCCGGGCCGTTGCCGTTGCTGGTGTTTGCGCCGGTTCCGTTGGTTGTCAGCAGGATGTCGCCGTGGATGTTCGGCAACGAGTACGTCGAACGGTCCGCCTGCTGTGCCTGCGTCGGTTTGATGGTGAGCAGGACACCGCCGGGTAGCGTGAGGTTCTTCTCGACGATCGTCCAGCTCGCGTCCCTGGCCAGGTCCGGGGTGTCCCCGCTGCCGGTGAATCCGTAGTACCAGTCCCCCGCGGCGGCCCAGTTCCAGTTCGTGATGGTGTTCTTGTAGCGGCCGATGACCCGGCCTTGGACGTCTCTGTCGTAGTACATCGCCACGCCGTTGCCGTCGGCGGTTCGTTGTACCAGGCACCAGTTGCGGTCCGAGGAGTCGTAGCACAGTCTCAACGGCGTCGGTCCGCTGCCGACGGACGTCATGTTGCCGTGGCTGTCGAAGTCGCCGCCGTTGGCCAACGGGTCGCTGCTGCCGATCAGCCGGTCCGCGTGGTCGTAGCAGAAACTCGTTGTCACTCCGTCGATGACCTGACTGGTGCGGTTGGAGTTCTTGCCGCTGTCGGGATTCGCTCCCGCACCACATGCCGAGCCGCCGAAACCGTACCGGTAGGTGTGCGGTCCGATGTCCACGGAGGTCAACCTGCCCGCGAGGTCGTAGCCATAGGTCCGCCACAGCTCATGGGTTGCCGCCGTGGTGATGTTCGTGAGCACCTGGCCTGACTGGGACCGGTTGACCGTGTCGGTCACCACGGTCGCGTCGTTGAGCCGCCACGTGTGTCCGCTGGTGCGGCCGTTGGCGTCACGGGCTATCGCTGACAGAGCCAGGTTTCCCGCAGCCGGGTACTCGACGTGGTCGAGTTGGCCGTACTGGTCGTAGTACGGCCGGGCGACGACCGCGTTGTCGAACTTCTGCTCGACGAGCCGGTTGAAGTTGTCGAACGTGAATCCCTGCTCGCCCATGTCGCCGTACAGGCGGACCAGCCTGCCGAGATCGTCGTAGCCGTAACCGGTCCAGTTGCCCTGCGTGTCGCTGTAGCTCGCGGTACGGCCCAGCAGGTCCTTTGTGGTCGAGATGGTTCCCTTGCTGTCGTCGCTGCTGGTGACAAGTGGGTTACCGGACACCGCCCAGTTGTTGGTGATGGTCCTCGCGGCCTCGCCGTTGAAGCTGGGCACGGCCGTGGTCAGGACGCGGCCGCGTTGGTCGTAGGTGGTGCAGGTCCAGGCGTCCTGGTTGACGCGTGTCGCGACGACCCGGCCCGCGTCGTCGTAGACGGTCTCAGTCGAGCGGGCTGTCTTGGGACCGGCGCCGTCCGGGTCGGTGTCGGTCTTCAGCTTGAGCTGCCCGCCTTGCCGGAAGGACTCGACGGCAGGCGTGCACGGGTTGTCGATCTGGTCGGCCGCTGCGTAGTAGGTGTATGTCGTCGTTGTTCCGCCGGGCAGTGTTTTCGTTGTCTGGCGGAGATATCCCGTTCCTGGTGTCTCGTAGCCCAGGGTGCTGGTGAGGTTCATTCCGGCACCGTCGAGCGTCTTCGTCTTCGCGAGACCTAATTCGGGTGTGGTGCCGTAGCTCGTGGTGGTCACCGCGTTGCCGATGCTGCTGTCATAGGTGGTGGAACTTGTTTCCAGGTTGTAGCCCGGTGTCAGGAACGACAGTCTGCTGGTGCCGAGGCCGTTGTTGGTGTCCTGGATTCCCGGTCCCGCTGTCCACAGTTCACCGCCACCGGCCGTGCCCACGTGCAGGTAGTCGTAGCGGAACCGGTAGGGCTTCCCGGCCTGCGCGACGAACGTGCCGGTCGAGACGTTCTGCGCGATGCCCTCCGAGCGGTGTGCCCAGTTGTCGAAGACCAGGTTGTCGTCGATCCACAGCCGGGCGCCGTCGTCGTGCCAGAGTTTGAACGTGTACGTCCCGCTGCCGGGGAACCGGACTTTGCCGGTCGCGCTGAAGCCGTAGCCCGCCGCGTCCTGCTCCGGTGTGAACGGCGGTGGCGTGGTGCGGAAGTCACGCCCCAGCCACGTCGGCTGAGCCGGATCGAGACCGGTCGTGTGCAGCTTGGGCGCACCGGAGAAACTCGAGCCGCGCACGCTGTACCAGGCCACCGCGGGCCCCTGTATCCCTTCGTCATACCGGGTGTCGGCGCGTGGGACCTTGCTCGCGTGCGCGGCTTGCGGTGTCCGGTCCGCTGCGAACCAGCTCGCCGGGGCTTGGCCGTACCGCGCGGTCGGGCGATCGTCCTCGTCGTAGATCGTCGTCGACTTCAGGCCCACCGGGGTCGTGGTGCTGTACTGGAGGTCCTTCGCGGCGTCCCATTCGGTGGTGACAGCGAGGTTCGCGATGTCCACGTCACGGGTGGTGCGCAGCAGCGCGTCGTACTCGACCCGGCGGCTGAACCCGAACGGTTCGGTCGCGCCCGAGATGTGTTGCTGGGTCGCGCCGGGCAGGTACTCCATCCTGTGTTTCATCCGCACGGCGCCCGCGGTGGCCGCCGGTTGGGTCGCTTCCACCGCACGCCCCAGGACGTCGTACGTGAGCTGCGTCAGCGTCTCGTCGTTGCCCGCACGCACGCCTGCGGCGATGGCGTCGTTGGCCAGGCTGTCACGGATCGCGATGACGCGGCCGAGGCTGTCGTACTGGAAGTCCGTGATGTCGGCGCCCGGGTTCTGCACACGAGCCAGTAGCGCCTGTTTGTAGTGGAACGTGGTGGTTCTGCCGTCGTTGGTCTGCACCGCGCACAGCATCCCGCTGGGCGCCTGCGGATCGAATCCGGCTGGTGCCGTGCCGCATTCGGTGGCACCGCTGTAGAACACCTTGGCCCACCTGTCCGGTGTGACGCCGTCGGTGATCTGCCGGATCTTCGAGGGGCTGCCTTCGTAGGTGTACCGCAGCGCCGCGGGCTTCCGGTCGTCGAGCGGGTTGGTCACCGATGTCAGCACGCCCGTGCTGTCGAACACGTAGGTGCGGCCGTCCGTGTCCTGGAGGGTGAACGTCCCGTCGGTGTTGCGGACGAGTTGACCGTCCTCGTTGACCGGTGGCTTGTAACCGCCGTCCTTGAACAGGTACTCGTGCTTGTCACCCGTGGAGTCGGTCAAGATGACGCTGTTCTGGTTGGCAACGAGCCGGTCGTAGCTGAGATCACCGTCCGGGTCGATGCCGAGGTTCCAGCCGTCCGGCAGCACCTGCGCTTTCGGTGTCAACCACGACGTCGGGACCAGCTGTGCCGCACCGGCCGGATCGTGCTTGACGTACAGCGCCATCCTGGCAGGTCCACCGGAGTCGTAGTGGTCGACCGAGACGGACGCGGACTGCCCGGCCGTCAGCGGCACACCGCTGCCGTACGCCGCGGCGCAGCAGGCGTTCCAGTTGTCCAGCACGAGGGTGCCGTTGATCCGGATGCGACTGCCGTCGTCGGCTTCCGTGCCGAAGTAGTAGGTCCCGGTGGCCGGCGCGGTGACGTAGCCGGTCCACCGCGTCATGAACTCGCCGGGGCCACCCGCGATGGGTGATCCGGTCCCCCAGTTGAACGCCAGCAGCGGATCCGTGCGGCCGAGGAACTGGCTCTTGGTCGTGGAGTCGAGGTTGTGCGAGCCGTCGTCGGAGTAGTAACGCCCCATCAGGCCGTTGGACTGGGCGACGGGACGTACACCGGTCTGCAGGGCGGACTGGGGCACG
This sequence comes from Kibdelosporangium phytohabitans, assembly GCF_001302585.1. Taxonomy (GTDB): domain Bacteria; phylum Actinomycetota; class Actinomycetes; order Mycobacteriales; family Pseudonocardiaceae; genus Kibdelosporangium; species Kibdelosporangium phytohabitans. The sequence continues at coordinate 6,797,862 of NZ_CP012752.1, forward strand.
ACCTGTTCGGGGACAGCGCCTTTCACGTAGAGCCGGTGCCAGGCTGTCCACGTCGCTTCCTCGTACTCGACTCGGAGCGGAACGGGTTGCCCGGCGACGAGGTTGACGGCGGAGCCGTAGCAGATGCTGTTGTAACAGCCGCCGCCGGCGGGCTGGTTGTCCACGAAGATGCTGCCCGCGTCGTCCGCGTTCGCGCCGAAGTAGTAGGCGCCGGTGACCGGAGGGACGAAGTAGCCGGTCCAGCGCACGTAGAACCAGTCGTTGCCGATCGTGCCGCTGGACGGTGAGCCCTGCGCCCAGTCGAAGTCGATGTTCTGGTCGACTCGTTTGAGCACCGGGTCACCCGCGGGCGGTCCGTTGCCGAACCCGTAGTTCGCGGGCAGGTTCCAGTACTCGGCGATCAGGCCGGAGCGGGAGCGCACCGGTGAGTTGTAGTCGAGGCTGACACCCAGACTGCCGCCGAGCGCGGCTGAGGAGTGGCTCGTCTCGCTGGTGGACACGTTGCCGGTGGCCAGGTCGACGGTGACCGGCCCGAGTGTGTCGTGGGTCTGGGTGTTGTCCTTGCCCGTCCGCATGTCGATCCGGAACGGCCGGACCGGGCTCGGTGTGCTGTAGTGGTATCCGTCCCACGCGAAGACCTTCAGGTAGTACGTCGTGCCGTCCTGCAGTATCCCGTCCGGGATGGTCCATTGTGGAGTCGGCTGGTTGCCTGAACTGACCACGGTGCCGGTCTCGCCGTCGCTGCCGGTCGTGACGCGGAACAGGTACTGCACCGCGTCCCCGTTCGGGTCGGACACGGGCGCGGCCTTGAAGCTCACCTGGGGATCGACGAAGACCTGGTTGTCCACGCCCGGCGAGACGACGCCCGGCGTGTTCGGCAACGTGTTGTAGGTGAAGTCCACGAACGTGTTGTCCGGGTCGAAGTTCTTGTACGAACTGACCGCCCCTTCCTCGCCGGTGACCATCAGCCACGCGCCGAAGTCGCCTGCCTGGATCCGGGTGCGGTAGATCTCGGTGGCGTCGACGTCGCCGACCGTCCCGAACCAGCCGTGACCGCCCCATTGGCCGAGGCAGCCGAAGTTCAGGCAACCCGCGTGCCAGATGTCGAACCAGTGCCCGTCATAGGTCCCGGTCCAGAATCCGGCGTTGGTGCGTTGCGTGAGGTGCACGTTGGCCGAGATCAGTTGGTTCCTGCTGTCGCGGAACAACTCGTACGGGGAGAAGAACGCGCCGCGCCACCACCGCCAGTTGTAGTTGCTGTCGAGCAACGAGCCCGCGTAGACGTTGCACACGCTGGAACCGCAGACATACCCGTCGCTCTTGAACGCCATGTAGTTCCCGCCGGCGCGGTTGCCGAACATGCTCCGGTAGACCGGCGGGTCGACCACGGCCGGGAACGCCTCCTTGGGCAGCGATGCCAGGTAGTCGGGCCGCACTGACACCGTCAGCACGCCGTCGCGGAAGTCCTGGCGGTAGGCGGAGGTGTCGCTGACCGGGCCGAAGGTGTTGAGCACGAGGTTGGGTGGCGCGATCGTGAACTGGTCACCGAGTTCGAGGTGCCCGTCCGCGGTGCGCTCCGGCGACGCGCCGATGATCTTGAAGGACACCGACGGCGTCGCCTTGGCGTCCTTCAGGACGATGTTCTCCTTCACCGCGTACGACGTCACGACGTACTCGACGTCGACACCGGGCCACAGGTCCGCGTATCTGACCGTCTGCGTGCCGTCTTTGGTGATCACGATCGGGATCACGGCCGCCGCGCCCACGGGCGTGAACCCGTATTGCCCGATTGTCACCATTCCTTGCGCGGACAGGCTGGAGGTGAAACGCGCGTGCCAGTCATTCGCGCGTGTGGCGAACGACGTGACGCCTTCCCGGCCAGGCTGGTCCGGAATCAGCGTCATGTCGATGGGAGCCCAGGAACCATCGGCCTGGTGGAAGAATTTCGGCACAGTGTACTGGCGCGTGGTGAACGTGCCATTCGCATGTTTGGTCACGGTGGATGTCGCCGTTCGACGAGCGACAAGCTCCCGTTCTTGCCCTGGTGAAGAACTGACGGGAACACCGATCGGATCGTTCAGCGCCTGCCCGGGCACACCGTTTTCACGGCGTGCGGGCGCCGGTAGACCGGGGTTTTCGGCGGCCGACACCTGCTGGCCTGCCGATTTCCCCGGTTCACGAAAGACCGAACTTGTCAGCCCACCCGCCAGCGCCGCGACCGCGAGAAGCGCGATTCCCGACCGGAGTGTCCTCTTTCTGCCCAGTAAACGCACGCGTCGATGAGATCTGCCCACTCTGCCACCGCCGTCCGGCCAGCCTGCTGTTGCCCACACTTCGGAAAGGCAGTCACACGCATTACCCGGCAGAGCCAGATTCACCCGAACGCCGGTTCATTCCGAAAAACGTGACGGATTCCCCAAACCGCCCGGTGCCGCGCCGGATAATAATTCGCCACACACCCGCGCTAACGCTCGGCCCGCCAGTAGTACTGGTCGTCGTTGGCCACGAAGCCCTGGTCGGTGAGCCTGGACAACAAGTCCGCGGGTTTGCCGTGCCAGGCCTTGAGGAGCTTGTCGATCTCGAGGCGGCGGTACTTGACGCCCGGCTCGAAGCCGGCCGCGATGTGCTCGAGCACGATCGTCCACTCGCGACCGGTGGCCGGGAAGTGCGTCAGCCGCCCGTCGCGCAGGAACCGGCCCAGCACTTCGGCGCGCTGCGCTTCCGGGTCGGCCGAGGTGCGCATGGCGGGCAGCGGCGGCGCGGACAGCTTGAACGCCAGGACGCTGGCGTCGGCCCAGCGGTCCGGCACCTGGGCGAGTTGCGTGCCCGGTTCCCAGTCGGGTGGCCGGAACTCGGGACTGGACCACTGGTGGCCCTCCGCGGCCCACTTGGCGCGGACGCTCCACACGCCGTCGAGCACGGTGTCCTGGTAGCCGAACTGGGTGCCGCAGCACAGGCAGATGTCGTGCGATCCGGACCCGCCGTCCCAGGTCGGGGTGTCGTAGCGGAATCCGCAGACACGGCAGGTGTACTCCTCGCCAAGTTGATCATCTGCCATCCGCCCAGTGTAGGTCGGGCTTCGCGGGCCCGCCGGGGGCGCGCCACCGTGACCGGAACGTGCCAACCTCCTGATCAGTTTCGGTCAGCACCTTGACCTCGCGGGTACTCGTGCCGCACCCTCGATGAGAGAGCGCTCTCACCCACTCGTTTCCCCACCCTGCATGGAATGAGAACGATGATGAGGCTCCGTAGGACGCTCAGCATGACCGTCGCGGCTGCCGCCGTGCTCGCCATGGCGCCGCCCGCCCTCGCCGTGACCTACTCGACTGGCCTGGTCGACGCGATGGCCAAGGACCTGGACATCAGCACCGGACAGGCACGCACACTGATCCGCCAGGAAGCCACCGCCGCACGAACGGCCCCGCGGGCCGAGCGAGTGGCCGGGGAGGCGTTCGGTGGCAGCTGGTTCGACCCGGCCAGCGGCCGTCTCGTCGTCGGCCTGACCGACCAGGGCAGAGCCGACGCGGTCAGGGCGACCGGCGCGGACACCGTGCCCGTCACCCTGTCGGCGAGACAGCTCGACACGGTCAAAACCCGGATCGACCAGCAGAGGGCACCCGCGGCGGTGCACAGCTGGTACGCCGACCCGCGCACCGGCAGCGTGGTGATCACAGTGGACAGCCACACCGCGGACGTCACCGCGTTCCTCACCGCGGCCAGGGCAGCAGGGCCGGTGACCGTGCGGACCACCACCGCGCCACGGCCCAGGACGTTCGCGGCCGGGACGGTCGGCGGTGATCCGTACTACATCAACGGCAACACCCGCTGCTCGATCGGTTTCTCGGTCGCGGGCGGGTTCGTCAGCGCCGGGCACTGCGGCGGCGTCGGCGGCAACGTCGTCGGCTGGGACGGCTCGCAGATGGGTACGTTCGCCGGATCGTCGTTCCCCGGCAACGACTACGCGTTCATCAGGACCGGGTGGGGCTGGTGGAACGTCGGCGTCGTGCTCGGCTGGGGCCAGGTGCCCGACCAGGTGGTGCGTGGTTCGTGGGAGGCCCCGGTCGGCAGCTCGGTGTGCCGTTCCGGCTCGACGACCCACTGGCACTGCGGCCAGATCCAGGCCAAGAACGAGACCGTGAACTACCAGCAGGGCGCGTTCCACGGCGCGACCAAGACCAGCGTGTGCGCCGAGCCCGGTGACTCCGGCGGTTCGTTCATCACCGGCGACCAGGCCCAGGGCGTGACCTCGGGCGGCTGGGGCACCTGCTCGGGCGGCGGGCAGACGTGGTTCCAGCCGGTGAACGAGATCCTGTCGGCCTACGGCCTGCGACTGTCCACGCTCTGACTCCCCCGGTGGGCGCGGCTACCGGTCGCGCCCTCCGGCTTTTTCCAGCACGGACAGGAAGTTCGCCACCAGAGCGGTGTCCTGCGCCGGACGCCACGCGATCCCGACGTCCCACACCGCCGCCGGGTGGTCCAGTGCGGTGAGGGTCACGCCGGCGGGAGCGATCCGTGCGGCGGTCGCGGGCACCAGCGCCGGACCGACACCCGCGGCCACGAGAGCGAGAACTGTCTGCAGGTCGTGGGTTTCGTACAGGGTGGCGGGCTGGATGCCCCACGCCTCGCACAACTTGTCGACCTGGCCGGTCAGCCCCGGTCCTTTGGCTCGTCCCAGCCGGACCAGCCCCCGCTGGGCGATCAACTGCGGAACGTCACCGGAAACCGGGCCGGAGCTGGCGACCGCGAGCTGGTCGCGCCGGAGCACCCGCTGCGCCAGGTCCACGTCCACGGGCAGCCGGACGAAACCGGCGTGCAGCTCCCCGTTGCGGATCCGGTCGACCTGCCCGGCGGAGGGCAGGTCCTCCAAGCTGATCTCCACGTCCGGGTACGACTGCCGGAAAGCGGCGACCGCCCGTGGCGCGAGATCGATAGTGGACAGTCCGAACCCGAGCGACAACCGTCCGATCGCACCACTGGCGAGCCGGCGGGCGCGCCGCGTGAACTCGTCGCCGGCCGCGACCAGCTCACGTGCCTGAGGCAGCAGCGTCGCACCGAACTCGGTGAGCGTCGCCCCATGCCGCCCGCGGGCGAACAACGTCCCGCCGAGTTCGCGTTCCAGCGCCTGGATCTGCTTGGTCAGGGCGGGCTGGGTGATCGCGGCACTCGCCGCGGCCGGGCCGTAGCCGTGGTGCTCGGCGACCGCGACGAAGGCCCGCAACCTGCTGTTCATTCCACTAGGTTATGACAAGTGCCCAAAGATTCATTGGACGCATGGAACGTGTCCGCGATCTGATGAAGCCGTGACGAACACGGTGAAGGTCGCAGCAGTCCAGTTCGAACACCAACCCGGCGACAAGCAGTACAACCTCGGCCGCGTTGAACACTTCGCGCGCCGGGCAGCGGGGGTCCACCTGGTGGCGTGCCCCGAGATGTGTCTGGTCGGATACTGGCATCTGCGCCGCCGAAGCCCAGCGGAACTACACGCCCTGGCCGAGCCGCAGGACGGACCGTCGGTCAGCGCGGTCCGCTCACTGGCACGCGAGCTCGGTGTCGCGATCGGCGCCGGATTCCTGGAAAGCGCCAACGACCGGCTGTACAACTCGTACGCCCTGTGCATGCCGGACGGTGACGTGCACGTCCACCGCAAGCTGCACGCGTTCGAGCACCCGGCGATCAGCAGCGGCGACGGCTACACCGTGTTCGACACACCGTGGGGCGTGCGCATGGCAATCCTCATCTGCTGGGACAACAACCTCGTCGAGAACGTCCGCGCGTGCGCGTTGTCCGGGGCGTCGGTGCTGATCGCGCCACACCAAACCGGCGGAACCTCCTCCCGCAGCCCACACGGGATGCGCCCGATTCCCCTGCCCCTCTGGGAGAACAGGCACAACGACCCGGAGGCGGTCGAACGCGAGTTCCGCGGCCCCAACGGCCGCGACTGGCTGATGCGCTGGCTACCCGCACGAGCACACGACAACGGCATGTTCGTCGTCTTCAGCAACGGCGTCGGCCGTGACGACGACGAAGTACGCACAGGCAACGCCATGATCCTGGACCCCTACGGCCGCACAGTGACCGAAACGTGGGCAGCGGCCGATGACATGGTGGTCGCCGAACTGGACCTCGGCCTCGTCGGACTGTCCTCCGGCCGCCGGTGGATGGCAGGCCGCCGGCCCGAGCTGTACGACATCCTCACCACCCGGTTCGGCAACGAACGCGACCCGCGCACCGCACGGTTCGCCACCGAACCCGTCGCTACCTGACCAGAACTCACACAAGGCGACAAACAATGGCATGCGACAGGCTTACCGTTCTACCCGAACTGATCTTGAGAACACCGCCGCGATCGAAAACGCTCGCACCTTGAACCTGCTGGACGGCCACTCCCCGCAATGACGCCGTGGAAACGTCGAGTCTCGCACTGACCTGCGTCGAAGTCCTGGCTTGGCCCGTCCTCGCGGTGGCAGCACTACTCCTGCTGTGGACGTTTCTCCGTCGCCGCTATCCGGCGACAACAACTCAGGAGAAGAAACGCACACCCGATTCCTGGCCACAGGGACGAGACAAAGCCCGACTCGCCGCCGTCTCGGTCAAAGAAGCCGAGCATCTTGCCTCGCTCGAGTCGGCACAACCACCTGATCCAGTTGTACACCTCCAGCAAGCTGTCCGGATCAAGCCAACGACGCACCGGGAGTCAGCTCACCAGATCTGCGAGAACTACCGGTCGGGGCACGTCGTCATCGTCGATTTGGCGAGCACCGACGAGGTCACTGCCGCCCGCCTCGGCGACTTCTGCAGTGGCATGATCACTGCATCGAGAGATCGTGGTTCCAGGTGCCCAGCACCGTCAGCATGCTGACGCCGCACGCCTGATCTGCCGGGAGACTTCCACGGACACCATGCGAGGCCGGAGCACCAAAGATCGATGACGACAGAAGGCGCACGCGGCCGAGAACAAGGCAGTTCCAGGCCGGTTGGCCCTGCCCGTTCGGACGACGAGATCCTGGCGGCGAACGAACAACTCCTCGAGCTGAACACCAAAATCCGCACGCTGGAGCACTGTGTCGTTCTCGCACGGCGGCGCAGGCACCGCGCCGTGGCATCGAACGTTTTCGGGCCGGTATTGCCGTTGCTCCTGTAGGCCATGTTCTGGATCCATGGATACCTGGGTCGACCAAACTGGCGCTGTCCATCCCCGGATTCCTGATCGCACTCGCGTGCGCGGCCGCGGCCGTTCACCTCACTCGTGACCCCGGCGGTGGCTCGAAGACGGACAAGGAGGACGGCAGCAAAGGGGACGGCGATCGGGGCTGGAGCTCGAACTCGACATCGCCAAGACCCGCGACATCAAGAAACTGAAGATCTCGCAGGCAACGTTCGACACGATCACGCGGCGGCTCGTGGACAAGGACGAAGCGCACGGTGACATCCGGAAATTCCGGGCCGAGAGCAAGCGGTACCGCAATGTGACCAACATCTTCCAAGGCGTTCTGATCATCGGCTCCGTCGCAGCGACCGGTGCCTCCGCGATTGCCGCCGATCTGGGCCCCGTGCGCTGGGTCGCGTTCGCCTTCCGGTGACCTGGTGGAGGAGGTACATCGCCTCAAATCAGAACAGAAAAGCGCCAGCAGAATCTCGGGCAACCTCCCGATACCAGCAACGCGAACGAGTCGGGACACACTCACTGAGAATTGTTGTGCCAGTCCAGGACACGCAGTGCGCGCAACGTGTTCCACCGGCTCGGTGTGCCGTCACCGTCTTCCATGGTGAAGTGGACGTCGCCGCGGTGGGTGTCCTCCAGCAGCCATCGGCCGTCGTCCTGTCGCTTGGACCGCACGACCTCGATCGCCTCGGACAGCCGGGGATCGCGGGTGCCGGCGACGCGGAAAAAGTCCAACGCACGCAAAACGTCGTAATGCCACCAAGTCGGATAGGAGAAGCACAACCAGGACGGTTCGATGACTTCGCCTGTGCTCAGTTTGCGCATCAGGCGCCGTTGCAGCAGGTATTCCTCGCCGCGCTGCCGTGCGGCGACGGTCATCGCCGAACCGGTGGCCCGCTCGTAGTCCACAAAGCCTTCGAGTACGCAGATTGTCGTGTGGAACGACGACCGGACGGAGCCGTACTCCGCTTCGCAGTTCCAGCCGCCGTCCGGGAGTTGTTCACCGAGCAGCCGTTCGACGATGCCGCCGACCTCGACGCCGTAGTACGCGCCGAGCCCGACCGTGCGGCCGTTGATGCAGGGCTCGACCTCGCCGTCGAAGAACGGCTGTCCCGCGTGTTCCCACCGGCAGTTCTGCTTGACCAGTTCGGTTGTCTCACGGACGATCGGCGCGTCCGGGTCGACGCCGAGTTCACGCAGCAGCAGCAGCAGGGTCGGGTAGGTCGACGTCCACGGCTGTCCCGTTGAGGAATCGCCGCGGAAGTCCGCCGGGAAACACGCACCGCCCGCCCACAGTCCGTCGCTGCCGCGCAACGCCAGCAGCCGCGCTCCCCAGCCTTCCTGCGTGATCCGGGCGCGCTCGGCCTCGGCTTCGGCCGGTGGGGCGCCGGTCAGGTCTCGCAGCACCTGCCAGCGCAGCGCCGGATCCGAGTCGAGCAACCAGTCCAGAACGGCCATTGGCGCAGGGTACGCCGCTCAGGACGCCACGAGGTTGTTGATGCCGCGGAACTTCCAGCCGTTGTCCTGTTTGGCCAGCTCGAACTTCATGCGCATGACCCGCTCGGCGGGCTGCGGCGCGTCGGCACTGGTCACCGTGGTCTTCACGAGCGCGAGGCCGGTCACCACGTCCGGGGTGACGGCCGTCGCGGCGACCATCGGATCTTCGGCGACCGTCACTGTGGTGCGTTTTTCCCGCATTGTCTGCGCGGCGGTGGTCATCGCGCCGCGCATCTGCGTCAGCAGCGGTTCGGTCAGCACGGTCAGCTGGCGGTCGAGCGAGCCGCTGACGTCGTTGCCGTCGATGCTCAGCAGGGTCACGATGCCGGTGTGGGCCGCGGTCAGCGCCTTGTCACGGGCTTCCACGAGCCCGCCACCGGTTGACTTCGGGATGGACTTGAGCGTCGGGTTGACCGAGATCTCGGAGTACTGCCACGCGCCTTGCTCGCGTTTGCCGACGGCGACGACGGCCGCGCCGCCTTTCGTGGACTGGCCGCCCGGCCGTGCGCTGGTCTGGTCGATCATCACCAGCACCCGCGCGGAGTTCTCGGTCAGCTCCGACACCGCCACGTCGTTGACTTTGGAGCTGACCTGCGCACCGGCTTGCCGGACCGGGCCGAGCAGCTTCTCGACCTCAGTGCGCGCCGAGCCGGTCAGGTACTTCGTGACGGCCTGTTGCTGCGCGTCGGGATTGGCCGGGTCGAAGCTGAAGACTCCTTCGACCGCCGATGCCGTCGCCAGCAGAACCTCTTTGGTGGCTTCCGCGTCGACCAGCGCCAAGTTGGACGGCCGCGCGGCGGAAGGGGACGCGTCCGGCGGGGCGACGGCCGTGCCGTGCACCGCCTGCGTGCAGCCCGCGAGCAACGCCAGGCACAGAATCGGCCAAATCCTCACAGCTACCCCCGCTCCCGTGCTGACGCTCAGACAATCTCACCAGACCGACAGCCTGGGCACGCGCGCAGGTCGGGCAGGCGCACTAACGCACTGCGCGCACCGGGCGGATCAGCGCTGCGCCGATCAGAGCGACCACGCCCGCCAGCAAGTACAGGCCCGTGTACCCGCCCAAGGCGGTGATCACCGCACCGGCGACGGCGGGTGCCACGGCCTGCGGCGCGGTGTTGGCGATGTTCACGATGCCGAGGTCACGTGCGCGGCTCGCCTCCGACGGCAACACCTCGGTGATCAACGCGTTGTCGACCGCCAGGTAGACGCCGTAACCGACACCCATCAGTGCTGCCGCGAGCATCGCCGACGGCCAGCTCTGGCCGAAGCCGAGCACGACCATCGCGGCGCCGACGATCACCGACGACCCGACGACGAACACCTTGCGCCTGCCGGTCCGGTCCGACCAACGCCCGGCGATCACGCTCGTCAGCAGCACTCCGGCGGTGTACAGCACGATCAGCACGAACACCGCCTGCGGCGGGTCGGGGTGCTTGACCACGTCACGCAGGTAGTACAGCAGGTACAGGGTGCCGACGGCGTTGGCGAGCTGGATGGCGAACCTGCAGCCGAAGGCCCAGCCGAGGTCGCTGTTGCCGCGCAGGCGGAACGGCGCCGGTGCCGGCGGTGCGGCCGGTGGCCGGTCGAGCGGGTTGAGCAGGAACGGCACGATCAACACCAGCAACAGCACGGCCAGCAGCAGGTACGCGCCGAACTGACCGGTGACGACCGCGGTCACCAGGAACGAGCCGACGACCAGGGCCAGCGGGACCGGCAGTCCGACGAACGCCGACACCAGCCCGCGTTGCCGCACAGGCACTTGGTCGGGCACGGACGCCGTCAGCGCGGCGTACATCGCGTTGGTCCCGGCCTGGACCGCCGCCCACAACAGGGCGACGCCGAGGATGGTGTGCTGTGCGCCGAGCCCGGCCATCGCCCCGGCGCAGACCAGCCCGCTGCCCAGCACCCACGGCCGTCGCCGCCCGAACCGCGACCTCGTCCGGTCCGACAGCGCACCGGCGATCGGGCAGACCACAATGGACACGATCGCGGCGACGGTGGTGATCCAGCCGAGGTTGACCACCTTCGACGCCGGGTCGATCGCCTCGATCTGCAACGGCAGCAGCACCTGGATCGGGGTGAGCACCGCGACCGACATACCCAGCGTCGCCAGCGACAGCGACCCGATCCACAGCGGGCCGACCGGTTTCACCGGCGTTTCGGACGTCGTCACACTTCCTCCGAGATGGACACGTGGACGGTGTGCCTGCGGCCGTGTCCCGTCGGCCCCAGCCGCAGCGACAACGCCAGCCTCCCGGCCGGGTCGGCCCGCACGGTCGTCGTGCGCTGGTCGAACGGCCCGTCCACGGCGATCCTGTGTTCCCGGTCGGGCTCGAACCACCCGGCGGTCCGCACGGTCGCGACGCCGCTGCCGATCAGCGTGAACCCCGTGCAGTGGGCGTTGGCCAACGTGGAGAACTCCATCCGCGGCCGCCTGAAGTGCACGGTCCAGCCCCGCGCCCGGTAGTCGTCCTCGGCCGACACGTGCGTGAACGGTGTGGGTGTCGTGGTCGGGTTGGCGAACGCGTTCGCGATCGTCGGCAGCGTGGCGCGCAGGTCCTCCGACCAGTACGACCAGCTGTGCGTGCCGTTTCCGTAGTGCCAGTGGTGTTTGATACCCAGGCGTTCCAGGCGCCGGTGCAGGCGCATCGACTCGTGGAACACGATCGCTTCGAGCGGGTCCGGTTTGGACCGCTCGTTGTGCGGACCGGGCAGGCCCGTGCCGGTCCGCACGGTCAGCGACATGCCCCGCAGGTTCGGCGCGAGGTCCCACGGGTTGTGGGCGCGCCAGCGGACGGACTGGGTGATCCGGTCGCCCCAGATCGCGCCGAGCGGTCCGCCGTCACGCCGTGCGGCGATCTCCGGCACGAACGTGTACCTGTTGGTGTCCAGCGCGCCGGAGAAGCTCGCCGCGGCCGTGAACAGGTCCGGATGCCTTGCCGCGTAGGACATCGCACCGAAACCGCCCATCGACAACCCGGCCAGCGCGCGGCCGGAGCGGTGCGCGGCCGTCCTGAATGTCCGGTCGATCCACGGCAGCAGCTCCTTGATGTGGAACGTCTCCCACCGCACCCGGCCGTAGCGGCCCGGCTTGACCCAGTCGGAGTAGAAGCCGTTGCCCGCGTGCGGCATCACCACGATGAACGGCATGTCCTCGGTGGACTCGGCTGCGCCGCCCTCCTCGGTCCACGAGCGGTAGTCGTCGTCCCCGCCGTGCAGCAGGTACAGCACCGGGTACCGGGTCTTCGGGTCCTCGCCGTAGCCGTTCGGGAACAGGATCCGCAATTTCGTCGGGTCGGCGAGGACACGCGAGCGCAGTTCGTACTCGACCAGCCGCGCACCCAGCGTCATCCTGGCCATCACCTCGGGCCCGGCTTTGACGCTGCCTGTCACGCGAGACGCTCCGCCCGCACCGCCGCCCGCCGGACCTTGCCCGCGTCGTCGCGCAGCGGGTAGCCGACCCGCTCGAAGGTGCGGGGCAGCTTGTAGGTGACCAGCCGCTGCCTGAGGTGGTCGAGCAGGTCGTCGACGTCCAGCGGCTGCGCCGACTGCACCACGGCGTGCACGGTGTTGCCGTATTCGTCGTCCGGCAGGCCGATCACGCAACTCGACTGCACCGCCGGGTGTTCGTCCAGCGCGGCCTCGATCTCGGCCGGGAACACGTTCGCGCCGCCGACCAGGATCATGTCCGGTTTGCGGTCGGCCAGGTACAGGTACCCGTCCTCGTCGACCCTGCCGAGGTCACCTTGCGACTCCCAGCCACCCGCCAGTGTGGTGGGTGTGTCGCCGAGGTACCGGTAGGTCGCGGGATCGCCGGGGCTCGGCCGCATCCAGACCTCGCCGACCTCGCCGACAGGCACCTCGCGGTGGTCGGCGTCCAGCAGGCGCATCTCGCCGCGGGCGACCTTGCCGACGCTGCCGGGGTGGGCCAGCCATTCCGTGCCCGAGATCAGGCACCCGGCCTGCGCTTCCGTGCTGGCGTACAGTTCGAACACCCGCTCCGGGCCGACCCAGTCCAGCCACGCGTGCTTGAGCCACGGCGGGCAGGGCGCGGCGCCGTGCAGGAGCACCCGCAGGCTGGACAGGTCCACGTCGTCGCGCTGTTCCGGCGGCAGCCGCCAGATCCGGTGCATCATGGTCGGCACCAGGAACATCCACTCCACGCGGTGCGTCTCGATCGACCGCAGCAGCTCCACCGGGTCGAACTTGGGCAGCACCACGATGTGGCTGCCGGAGAACAGGGCCGCGGCGGACATCATGAACGGCGCGTTGTGGTACAGCGGACCTGCGACGAGGTGCACGCTGTCGGGCCGCATGCCGAAGACCGCCGCGAACTCGTCGGTGACCTCGGCGACCGCGGGGTGGGTGGCCATGATGACTTTCGGGCGTCCGGTGCTGCCGCCGGACGTCGGCGCCTTCCACGCGGGCGCCACCGCGGGCGGCAGTGGTTCGTCCGAAGGGTCCGGTTCGATCTCCGGCTGTCCGAGGCCGACCACGAGCGCGGGCCGCACCAGGTCCAGCACGGCCCGCTGTTCACCCTCCGGCAACCGGTAGGACACCGGTTGCGGTGTGGCACCGAGCTTCCACGCCGCCACGGCCGCCTCGACCGCGCCGATCCCGTTGGGCAGGCCGATGGTCACCAGGTCACCCGTTTTGACGCCACGGGCCGCGTAGGCCCGTGCCAACGCGTTGGTGCGCCGGTCGAACTGCTGCCGTGTGAGGGATGTCCCACCACAAGTGACCGCCGGGCGGGCAGGATCGGATACGGCGAGCTGCGCCAGGCGAGTGGCCAGCGGAGTAGGCGGCAAGGTGATGCCCCTTTCCGTGCACGTCGTTGTGTTCCGTACAGGATTGCGCCGATCAAGTGACACGACAACGGCGAAGGGCGCGACGGTGGCCGCTGCACCATCCTGGCGGTGCCGGGATTGGAGGAGTCCACAATGACGGTGCGCGCGGTCCTCAGTGACCTGCTGCGGGATCCGGTGCTGCTCGACGCCGCGGTGAACCGGTTGGTCGCCCGGATCAGGACGCGGGTGCCCGAGTACGACCGGATCCCGGACGCCGCGCTGCGGCAGGGCAACCGGCAGATCATGGTCGTCGCACTGGCGCACCTGCGTGAGGGGCGCATGCCGGACGGCGCGGAACTGCGGGAGATCAACACCGTCGGCGCCGAACGGGCCAGGCAGGGCATCAGCCTGTCCGCTGTGCTGGCCGCGTACAGCGCGGCCGGTGAGGAGTTCTGGAAACTGCTGTCCACGGAGGGCAAACGGCGTGGTGCGGACGACGCGGTCCTGTTGACGATGGTGCACCTGATCTGGCGGTGGCTGGACGCGGTCACGGTCGCGGCGGCCGAGGCGCACCGCGAAGTCGAGCTGCGCAGCGCGCGGGAAGACGAGCAGCGGATGGGCGACGCGTTGCGTGCCTTGCTCACGCAGGCGCCGTCGGAGCTGGCCACCCAGCAGTACCTGGTGCAGCTGGGTTTGGCACCGGGCGGGCGGTACTCGGCGTTGCGCGGCAGGCTCGCTCCCGGGGTCACCGTCTCGGCGTTGCGCGCGGCGATGCCCGAAGACGGGCTGGTCGCGGCCATGGTGCACCAGGATGTGTTGGGACTGCTGACATCGACGGTCGAGCTGCTGCCGTCGCTCGGCACGTTCGGGATCGGGCCGATGGAGGCCGACCTGCGTGCCTCGTACGTGGCGGCGGGCCGGGCGCTGACCGCGGCGCTGCGGCTCGGGCTGACCGGGCCGCACAGCCTGGCGTCGCTGCGGTTGTCGGGTATCGCCGCGGTCGACGGTGACATGGCGAAGGTGCTGACCGACCGGCTGCTGGTCCCGTTGCGGGTCAAGGGGAGTTTCGGCGAGGAGATCTGGCGTTCGGTGCTGGCGTACCTGTCGCACGGGCTGCGCGTCGACGAGACGGCTGCGGCGATGCACGTCCACCCCAACACCTTGCGCCACCGCCTCACCCATTTCGCCGATCTCACGGGCGCCGACCTGCGCGACCCGGCCGACCTGGCCGAGATCTGGTGGCTGTCGGCGGTTCCACCGCGGGTCCGGTGAGTGGGGACGCGCGCGGTGTCCCCACTCACCCGGCGTGTTACTGGCGCACCCGCGACAACGCGGCGGCCAGGTGTCCGGCGATCACGTTGACGTTCGGCGGGTCCAGCACCGACAGGTGGTGGCCGGGGACGACCACCAGCTCGAGGTCGGTGCACACCGCGTCGAACCCGCGAGCGGGATCCCGCCGGTCGAACCGCTCGTCACGCAGCCCGCCCGGGACCGGGTCGGCGGCGCTGTAGTAGATCACCGGCCCGTTGTACTGCGCGGGCTGGTAGCGCTCCAGGTGCCGCACGTCCAGGAAGGACAGCCGTTGATGCGTCAGGATCGCCTCGCTGACCCTGGCGTCGACCACCTCCGCGGCGAGGATGGTCGACGCGAGCAGGTCGGCCTGCGCCTCGTCGCCCAGCCGCGCCATCTCGGCGAACGGCAGGTCGACGTGCTTGCCGTACGCGCTTTCCAGGAACTCGCCGAACCGCTTGAACCGGCTCTCCAGCTGTTGCACCTCCGACAGCCCGTCCTGGTGCGGCAACGGGATGATCGGGTCGACCAGGCCGAGCAGTTCCACCCGCTCCCCCGCCGCCGTGAGCTGCTGCGCGGCCTCGTAGGCGAGGAACCCGCCGAACGACCACCCGGCCAGCCGGTACGGCCCGTGCGGCTGGATCCGCCGCAGCTCGGGCAACACCGCCGCGACGCGCTGCTGCACTGATTCGCCGTCCACGCGGTCGAATCCGTACGCGGGCACGTCCGGGTCGATCAGGTCCACCAGCTGGCGGAACACCGCCGTGTCGCCGCCACCGGGGTGGAAGAAGAACAGCGGCGTCCGGAATCCGCCCTTGCGCAGCACCCGGACGGGACCGGACCGGTGGTCCAGCTCCCGGATCTTCGCGGCGATCATCTCGATCGTCGGCTGCGCGAACAGCGCGGCCGGCGTCAGGGCGTGCCCGCTGCGTTCGGTGAGCAGCGCGGTGACCTGTTCGGCCTTGGCCTCGTCACCGCCCAGCGACCCGAAATCGTGGGTGACACCGACGGGGACACCGAGCACGTCCTGCCATGCCGCCGCGACGAGCCGCTCCGCCGCGTCCCTGGGTGGCACGAGCACAGTACGGCGAGGCAGCGGCGCGCCGGACGCCTCGTCGGACACGTCCATCTCCGCGTACAGCCTCGACGCGAGGTCCGCCAGCGTCGCACCGCGCAACAAGACCGGCACCGGCAGGTTGATCTCGAAGTCGTGCTGCAACGCGTTGCGGATGCGCACCGCCAGCAGCGAATCGACGCCGAGACTGGTCAGCGGCAGGTCGTCGGCCAGTGCCTCGGCCTGCAGGCCCATCACCGACGCCACCCGCGACCGCAGCTGGTCGCCGGTCAGCCTGCGGATCTCGGCCGGTTCCAGCTCACGCACCGCCTCGATGCCCGGCCAGTCACCGGATCGCGCGGTCGCGGTCACGTGTTCGGCGAGGATGCCCGCCGAGAACGGCACCTTGGCCAGCTCCGGGAAGGCGCCCACCAGGCGCGGCGCGTTCAGCCGCAGCGCACCCACCGTGCCGGGGGCACCGGCGAGCACGTCGGCGATCAGGCTCAGCCCTTCCGCCGGGGTGATCGGGTACACGCCGGGCAGGTCCACGTCTGTCGCGGCACCGACTTCCGCCCACGTGCCCCACTGCACGGTCGTCGCCGGGAGTCCCTGCGCACGGCGCAGGGCGGCGAGGTTGTCGAGGTAGGTGTTGGCGGTCGAGTAGGCGGGCTGGCCCGGTGAGCCCTGCAGCGCGGTGGCGGAGGAGAACCCGAACCACCAGTCCAGGTCCAGCCCGGCGCTCGCCTCGTGCAGCCGCCACGCGCCCTCGGCCTTGGGACGCCACGTCCTGTGCACGGTCTCCTCGTCGAGCAGTGCCACAGTCCGGTCGGCGAACAGTGCGGCGGCGTGCACGATGCCTCTCGCTTTGCCCGCCGCGGCGACCAGTTTCTCGGCCACGCCCGGTTCCGCGATGTCACCGAGCACGATCTCGACGTTCGTCCCGCCGGAGCGGAGTTCCTCGATCACGGCCATGGACGCCGGTTTCGGCGCGCTGCGGCCGTTGAGCACGAGCGTGTGCGCGCCCCGGTCGGCCAGCCAGCCCGCGATCAGCAGCCCGAGACCACCGAGACCACCGGTGATGACGTATCCGCCGTCGGGTCGGACCACCGGCCGCTGCTCCGGGTGCGGCGTGGGGACCGGGGCGGCGGACAGCCTGCCGACATACCGGCGGCCCGCCCGCCAGGCGATCTCGTCATCCGTGCCCGCTGTGGTCAGCTCGACCGACAGTTCCGCCGCGGCTCGCGCCGGGTCGGCGCCGTCGAGGTCCAGCCAGGTCGCCCGCAGCGCCGGGTGTTCGAACGACAGCACCCGGACCAGGCCGCGCACGGACGCGGGGCCGGGCTGGCCGAGTTCGTCGCCGAGCACGGTGGCCGCCGAGGACGTCACCAGCCACAGCCGGGGCGGCTCGCCCGGCAGGTCCACCAGGGTCCGGACCCATTCGGTGGCCGCCAGCACCGACCGCTTGGCCGTGCCGATTCCGTGGCCGTGGTCGGAGTCCTGCAGCAGCACCACGGACGCGGGCTCGTCGGCCGCGAGCACCGACGCGTCCACTTCGGACACCAGGCGCGCTTCGACGCCGACCGCGGTGAGCGTGGCCAGCGCCCGGTGCGCCAACGGGTGCCCTGGGCCCGCGACCAGCAGGACCGGTCCGTTCTGCCGGGTGGTCGGCGATTCCTGCGGCACCCAGGTGCGGTGCAGCAGCCGCTCCCGCAGCGGGGCGGCGATCTGGGCACGCGGGATCGCCCGGACGCGGATGCCGGTGATTTCCAGCACCACCCGGTCGTCCAGGTCGACCAGGCGCAACTCGCCGACGACCTCGCCGGGTCCCCGCTGCTCGACGATGCTCACGTACGCGTACGCCCCCTGACCGGGGTCGCCGAGCACCCGGACCGACCCGAACTCGACCGGCATGTGCAGCGTGTCCTGGCCGGCGTCCGCGGGCAGCACGGCCGCGAAACCCTGGAGGCAGCTCTCCAGCAGCACCGGGTGCACGAGATACCCGGCGCGGGGAACGGCTTCGGGGATGTCGATGGACAGCACCGCACTGGTCTTGCCGACCCGGGCGTCCGACACCCCGGCGAAGGCCATGCCGTACTCCACCCCGCGCGAACGCAGCCGCTGGTACAGCTCCGCGGGCGCCAAGCCGGTGCCTGCCTCGTCGTCCGGTTCCCGGTCGGTGTCGAGGGTGCTGACGCCGGTGACCGTGGCGGCGCAGTGCAGGATCCAGGCGCCTTCGGCGTTCTTGGTGTGCACCTTCATCCGGCCGCCCACGCCGTGGTCGAACGGCGTGAACGTCGTGGTGACCGGCGTGTGCTCGGTCAACGGCAACGGTTGGTGCAGCGTCACTTCCTTGAGCGCGAGCCGGTCGGGTGACGTGCCGAGCACGGTCGACGCGGCGACGAAGGCCATGTCGACGTAGCACGAACTCACCAGGAACGAACGGCCGTCGATGCGGTGGTCGGCCAGCCACGGCTGCGTGCCCGCGCCGAGATCCGCCCGCCACAGGTGCGTCCGCTCGTCCGGCAGTTCGACGTGGACACCGAGCAGCGGGTGGGTTCCGGCGGGCACCGCACGCGCGATCGGCTTGGTCCAGTGCTCCGTGCGCGTCCAGGGCGTGGTCGGCAGGTCGAGCAGCCGGCCGCGGGTGGCCGGTGGTGTGGCGGACACGGCCAGCAGCGCACCCAGGTTCGCGTGGAAGTGCCAGGTCTCGTCGTCGGACCGGCGCAGTGTGCCCAGGACGGTCGCCTTGCCCGCGGTTTCGGTGACCGCGTGGAACAGCACCGGGTGCGGCGAGATCTCCACGAACGTGGTGAACCCGTCGGCCACGGCGGCTGTCACGGCGTCGGCGAACCGGACCGCGTTGCGGACGTTGCCGACCCAGTAGCCGGCGTCGTGCGTGACCGTCGCGTGCGTGTCGGCCACCGCGGTGGGGTAGATCGTCACAGTCGGCTCACCGGGGCGTACCCCGGCGAGGTCCGAGCGCAACGCGTCGAGCACCGGGTCGACCATCCGCGAGTGACCGGCCACAGTGGACTTGACCAGGCGTGCCATCAGGCCGCGCCGCTCCACCAGTTCCACCAGCGCGGGCACCTTGTCGTGCCTGCCCGCGACCACGGTCTGGCCGGGCGCGTTGTAGACCGCGATGTCCACGTGCGCCGCGATCTCCGGGTACTCGGTGAGCAGCTTCCCGACCTCGGCCGCGGGCAGTTCCAGCACAGCCATGGCACCGGTTCCCGCGGTGGCCGCGAGCCGGACCGACCGGCGCACGGCGATGAGCGCGCCGTCCTGGAGGGTGACCGCGCCCGCGACCACGGCCGCGGCGACCTCGCCGAGCGAATGCCCGATGACCGCGGCGGGCTGGACACCGTAGTGCTGCCACAACCGGGCCAGCGCGACCTGGAGTCCGAACAGGACAGGCTGGAGCACCTCGAAGACCGTCGGCTCGTCGCCCGCTTCGAGCACCTCCCGCAGCGACGGGCCGGACACCGCCAGCAGCGCGCGGTCGACCTCGTCGACCGCCTCGGCGAACGCCGGTTCCTCGTCGAGCAGCCGCCTGCCCATCCCGGTCCACTGCGCGCCCTGACCGGAGAACACCCACACCGGACCGGGCCCGACCTGGTCCCGGTTGCCGAGCGCGACACCGGGTGTGGCCGTTGCCTGGGCCAGCGCGTCGAGACCGGAGATCAGCTCGGCGCGGTTGCCCGCGGTGATCACCGCGCGGCTGCGGCCGCTGCCGCGCCGGGCCAGCGTGTGTTCCACATCGGACAGCCCGGCGTGCTCCCCCGGCCCGGTCAGCCAGTCGGAGAGCTGCTTGGCCGCGCGGCGCAGCCGTGTCACCGAGGTCGCGCCGAGCAGGAACTGCCCCGGCTTGGTCAGCGTGCCCGCCCGCTGTTCGGCCGCGGGCGCCTGCTCGACGATCACGTGCGCGTTCGTTCCGCCGAAGCCGAAACCGGACACGCCTGCCCGGCCCGGCCGGTCCCGGTTGGGCCACGGCTGCTGCTCGGCGGCGACCGCGAGCCGGAAGTCGTCGAACGGGATGTGCGGGTTGGGTTCGGTGAAGTGCAGGCTCGCCGGGATCCGGCGGTTGGCCAGCGCCAGCACCGTCTTGATCAGACCGGTGATGCCCGCCGCTGCTTCGAGGTGACCGAGGTTGGTCTTCACCGACCCGACCAGCAGCGGCCCGCTCGCCGGGCGTCCCCTGCCCAGCACCGCACCCAGCGCGGACGCTTCGATCGGGTCGCCGAGCAGCGTACCGGTGCCGTGCGCCTCGATGTAGTCGACTTCGGCCGGGTCGACTCCGGCCGAGGCGTACGCCGTGCGCAGCAACGCCTGCTGCGCCTCGGGATTCGGCGCGGTCAGGCCGTTGGACCGGCCGTCGGAGTTGACCGCCGAGCCACGCAGGACCGCCAGCACCCGGTCGCCGTCACGGACAGCCGCCGACAACGGCTTGAGTACGACCACGCCGGCGCCTTCGGCACGGGCGATGCCGTCCGCCGAGGCGTCGAACGCCTTGCAGAGCCCATCCGGCGACGTGACGCCCATCTGGTCGAACGTCGCGGTGACTCCGGCACCGAGCAACAGGTTCGCCCCACCGGCGAGCGCGACCTCGCTCTCACCCGTGCGCAGACTCTGGATTGCCTGGTGCACCGCGACGAGCGACGACGAGCACGCGGTGTCCACCGCCATGCTCGGTCCGCGCAGGTCGAGCACGTAGGACAGCCGGTTGGCCGAGATGCTCAGCGCCGAACCGGTTCCGCTCCACGCGTCCACCCGGCTCACGTCGCCGAGGGTCAGGTGGCTGTACTCGTTGCCGCTGATCCCGACGAACACACCCGTCTGGGTGCCCCGCAACGAATCCGGCGACACACCGGCGTGCTCGAGCGCCTCCCACGCCACTTCGAGCAACAGCCGCTGCTGCGGGTCCATCGCGGCGGCCTCACGTGGCGCGATGCCGAAGAACTCGGCGTCGAACGAGGCGATCTCGTCGAGGAAACCGCCCCACCGGGTGGTGTTGGACAGCCGCTCGGCCTGCTCGGGCGAGTCGTAGCCGAACTGCTCCCACCGGCCGTCCGGGACGCGGGTGATGGCGTGGTTGCCTTCGACGAGCAACCGCCAGAACTGCTCGGGGCCGTGGATCCCGCCGGGCAGGCGGCACCCGATGCCGATCACCGCGATCGGCTCGGCCACGCCCGGGGCAGTCGCGCCCGCCGCCACCACGGGCGCGACTCCGGTTTCCGCCGGTTCTCCGAGCAGGACCTGGACGAGGGCGTCGATCGTCGGGTGCTGCCAGATCAGCGCGGACGGCAGTTCGCGGTCGAGCATGTCCTCGAGGTCGCCGACGAGCCGCAGTGCGTCGCGCGAGGTCAGCCCATACTCGCGGATCGGCCTGCTGGGGTCCACTTCGGACACGTCGAGAGCGCACGATTCGGCGATCTCCTCGGTCAGCCACTGCTTGAGTGCTGCCGCGGTTCTGGGCGAAGTCGTCACTGCGCGCTCCCTTCCTTGGTCGTGCCGGTGGTGTGGTCCAGGTACAGCTTCCTCGTCGCCGCGCGGGCGATCTTGCCGCTGGAGGTGCGCAGCACGGTGCCCGGCGGCACCAGGACGAAGTCGAGCAGCCGCAGGTCGTGGTGGCGCGCCACGGCGGCACGCACCTGCCTGCCGATCTCGGCGCGGTCCTCGTCGGTCAGGTCGAGGCCGCGGTCGTGGTCGGCCACGACGACCGGGCCTTCCTTGCCGTCCCGCTCGATCGGGAACACCGCGAGCCGGTCACGCCGGATCGCCGGGTGCGCCTCCTGCACGGTGGCCTCGATGTCCTGCGGGTAGTGGTTCTTGCCGTCGATGATGATCAGGTCCTTGAGCCGCCCGGTGATGAACAGTTCGCCGTGGTGCACCACGCCGAGGTCGCCGGTGCGCAGCCAGCCGCCCGCGGGCTCGGTGCCGTCGGTCAGGCGGCCGTCGAAGGTCTCCGCGGACCGCTCCGGCTGGCGCCAGTACCCGTCGGCCACGTTGCGGCCGTTGATCCAGATCTCGCCGACGTGCGAATCCGGCCGCACCGCGCCGTCGGCGACGATCTTGACCTGCTGGCCGACGACGTGCCCAGCCGACACCAGGTCCAGCGCCTTGTCGTCGTCCGCCGGGACGTCGACCGCCTCGCCCGCACCGAGCTTCTCCCGGTCCACGGTGACCACCAGCGGAGCGCCCGGTGGTGTCGTGCTGACGAACACGGTCGCCTCGGCGAGGCCGTAGGACGGGCGGTGGGCGGCGGGGGCGAACCCGAGCGGCCCGGCCACTTCCTGGAAGAAGTCGATGGTGCCTGCGCGGACCGGTTCGCTGCCGTTGATGGCCACGCGGACACCGCTGAGATCAAGCGTTTGCTTGTCCTGGTCGGACAGCTTGACCGCGGCGTACTCGAACGCGAAGTTCGGCGCGGCGGTGATCACGTTGGGGTGCGAGCCGATGATCCGCAGCCAGCGGGCGGGACGCCGGGTGAAGGCGAAGGGGGTGGTGAACACGCCGGGACAGCCCGCCGCGACCGGCAGGCAGACCAGTGATATCAGGCCCATGTCGTGGAAGAACGGCAGCCAGCCCGCGCACGTGAAGCTCTCGTCGACGCCGAATCCGGTGATCACCTGGTGCACGTTCACGGCCACCGCGTCGTGGGTGATCACCGCGCCGGCCGGGCGCCTGGTCGAACCGGACGTGTACTGCAGGTACGCGGGTTGGTCGGCGGCCGGCGGCACCGGCTCGAACCCGTCGGCGAGCGAACTGTCCACTGTGTCCACGGCGAGCAGCTGCTTCGGGCGCGGGACGGGATGCTTGTCGCGCAGTTCGCGGATGGCGCCCATTGCCGACGACGACGTCAGCCACACCTCCGGGTCGCTGTCGGCGAGCGCGCCGACCAGCCGTTCGCCGTGCGAAGCCACTTCCGGCGCGAACAACGGCACGGAGATGACGCCCGCGTACAGCGAACCGTAGAAGCTGACCACGTAGTCCAGGTTCTGCGGGCACAGGATGGCCACCCGCTCGCCGGGGTTGGTCACCTCGGCCAGCCGGGCGGCGAGCGCGCGAGCGCGTCTGTCCAGCTCGGACCAGCTGATCGACTCGGCCGCGCCGTCGCGGTCCTCGCTGTAGTCGACGAACGTGAACGCGGTTTCGCCGGACGACGCCAGCCGTGCCAGAGCAGCGGTCAGCGGCTCGAATCCATCCCGGAAATCGGTGTCTCGAACAACCATGGTGATCCCACCTGTTTGATTCGTGCAGGGAAAACTGGGCAAGGTCATCCCTGGTCTACCTGCCCCGGTGCAGGATTCCAGAACCTCGTGTCTATTCATTTCACCCAGTGTCAATAACCCTCACGGGGGAGGTTCTCCGCAAGGCCTGGGTTTTGCTTCTTCACCCATTCGAATGCTCCAACTCGGCGGAGGTTACCCGCGAGTCAAATAACGACGCAACGGGCCACCCTGTGAATCGGGGCACTCCTTGTGGAAAACCCGTTTTCTCATCGTACGCGGAATACGCAGAGTAATTTCACACCTTTACTCAAGGGCAAACCGAGCTTTCACGACTGCCGAATCTCACGCTCCGTGAGCGCCGAGCAGAGGAAGGCCCAAGACCGGTCCAGTTCGCGCTGCCAGCACGGCCACGCGTGCGTCCCCGGCCCGAAACTCGTCCGCATAGCGGGATGCCCCAGCCGCTCCAGCCGCTTGACCAGCGCACGCGTGGTCGGCGTGGTGAACTTCTCGATCATCTGCTCACCGTCGGCAGGCGGATCGCCCTCGATCCTGGTCCCGTCGCCCGCCGACAGGTACAGCGGCGTCGTGACCAGGGCTTCTGCCAGCCAGTACGGGTCGTTGGCCCGCCACACCCCACGATTTCGCCAGCGGGGACCCCACATGTTCCGCATCCGTTCACCGACACTCCGCAGCCAGAACCGCAGCACCGCGGCCCGGCCGAACCGGGTCGTGTGCAGCAGCCCGCTGTAGGACGCCGCCGCGACGAACATCCCCGGGTGTTTCGCGGCGTACGCGACCGCGCCGTACCCGCCCATGGACACCCCGGCCACCGCACGCCGATCGCTGCCGCTGAACTCGCGCTCGATGAGTTCCGGCAGCTCATGGACGTGAAATCGTTCCCACGCCGGTGTCGTCCCCTGGCTGTCGGGCCCCCGCCAGTCGGTGTAGAAACCCGCACGGCCGGCCGGCGGCAGGACCACGAGCACGCCTGCCGCGAACGCGCGGACGTTGATGTCGGTCTGCTCCGACCAGCACTCCGGCCCGTCGTCGCCGCCGTGCAACAGGTACAGCGTCGGCCACGCTCTGCTCGATCGGGGGACCCAGTCACGAGGGGTCAACAATCGCACCGTGACCACCCGGTCCAGCGCATCGGAACGGACGTCGAGTTCCGCGACATGCTGCTCGAGAAAACGAATCGCTGCCACCTTTTTGTCACCATGGTGATGCATCTGTCATCCTCGTTGTGATCCGGTATCGCACCGGAATACCGTTGAGGAAATAGCCCCACCTAGTCAAGGCGGGAGTGATGACTCGCATTTCACGAAGCCCGTGGTGGACCCTCGCGGCGGTTTCACTTGGCGGAATGATGGTCGGGCTCGACGGTACGGCGCTGACCATCGCGGGACCGGATATCGCGCAGTCGGTCGGCGCGTCCATGCCGGAACTGCAATGGATCGCCAACGCCTATCTGCTCACCCTGGCACTCGCGCTGTTCCCGGCGGGCCGCGCGGCCGACCGGCTGGGCAGGCGCACGGTCTTCCTCGCAGGCGTGCTCGGGTTCGGCGTGGTGTCCCTGCTGATCGCGCTGACCACGTCGAGCTGGCTGCTGATCCTGTTGCGCGGAGCGCAGGGCGTCTGCGGCGCCATGCTGCAGCCGGCCGCGCTGGCTCTGCTGCGGGCCGCTTTCCCGCGGGACCGGCTCGAACTCGCCCTCGGCATCTGGGGTGGCGCGTCGGCCGTGTCGATCGCGGGCGGCCCGATCCTCGGCGGGACCATCGTGGAGCACCACGGCTGGCCCGTGGTCTTCCTGATCAACCTGCCGGTCGCCGTGCTCACCGCCGGCCTGACCCTGTGGGCCACGAGGGAATCCAAGGCGACCGACCGCCCCGGCAGCGTGCGCGCCCTGGTGCGCACACCGGGCGTCCCGCTCGGCGCTGTCCTCATCGGACTGAGCTACTTCTCGCTGTTCGGGCTGCTGTTCTTCCTCACGTTGTACCTGCAGAACGTCCGGGACTTCACACCGGTGCGCGCCGGGGAATGGCTGCTGCCGCTGACCGCCGTCATCGTGTTGTCCGCGCCGATCGGGGGCGCGCTGACCGGCCGGTTCGGACCGAAGTGGCCCGCAGTCGGCGGGCTCGCGCTGATCAGCGCCGGGCTGCTGGGGTTCCGGACGCTGGACACCACCTCCGGCGCGGCCACGCTGCTGCCGTACTCACTGGTGCTCGGCACGGGCACCGGCATCGCACTGATCGCGGCGACCCAGATCGTCGTGGCCGGAGCGCCGGAGCGGATGTCCGGCCTGGCTTCCGCGCTGCAGCAGGCGGCGACCCAGGTCGGCGGTGTGCTCGGCATCCTGACGCTCGGCCTGGTGATGTCGTGGCACGTGCCTCCCGGTGCGCCGGATCCGGACGGGGTCACCCAGGGACTCGGTGACCCCGCGGTCTTCCTGGCCGGCTTCCACGCGTCCGCTCTGGTCGCGGCGGTCGTCGTGGCCATCGGCGCGGTACTGGCGCTGTGCGTGTCCGGGAAGCCCTGCGCGCGGGTGGAATCACCGCTCGCCGAGCCGCAGCCTGCCGGGCCACCAGATCCGGCGGCCGATGTCCAGCGTGAGAGCCGGTACCAGTAGCGAGCGCACGATCAGCGTGTCCAGCAGGACGCCGAAGGCGACCAGGAACGCGATCTGCGCCATGAACAGGATCGGCAGCACGGACAACGCGGCGAAAGTCGCGGCCAGCACCACGCCTGCCGACGTGATGACACCGCCCGTCACGGCGAGCGCGTGCAGCGCCCCGGCCCGGGTACCGCTCTTGTGCGACTCCTCGCGGACCCGGGTCATCAGGAAGATGTTGTAGTCGATTCCCAGCGCGACTAGGAAAACGAAGGCGTACAGCGGCACGGACGGATCCGAACCCGGGAAGTCGAACACGTTGTTGAACACCAGGGCGGCGACGCCGAGTGTCGCGGCGAAGGACAGCACCACCGTCGCGATCAGGACGAACGGCGCGAGCAACGCCCGCAGCAGCAACGCGAGCACCAGGAAGATCACCACGAGCACGATCGGGATGATCACCGTCCGGTCCCGCTCGGCGGACGCGATGACCTCGGCCTGGATCGCGGTCTGACCACCGACCTTGGCATCGGCGCCGGGTACGGCCCGCACGGCGTCCCGGATGCGCTGCACGGTCTCCTTGGCCTCCGGCGAGTCCGTCGTGGCCTGGAGGACCGCGTCGACCTCGACCTTGCCGTCGACCACCTTCGGGTTCGCGGTCACGTCGGCGACCCCGGGGACCTTCGCGGCCTGGACGACCTGCGCCGCGACCTGGTCGTTGACGACGACGACCACAGGACTGCCCGCGCCGCCGGGGAAGTGCCCGGCCAGCACCTCCTGGCCGACGACCGCGTCCGTCCGGTCGAGGAACACATCGGTCTGGCTGACCCCGGTGGACTTCAGCATCGGCGCCAGCGCGGCCAGCGCGGCCAGCACCAAGGCGGTGGCGATCCACACCGGACGGAACCGGCGGCCGACCACCTCCGCCAACCGTTGCCACACACCGGGTTTGTGGTGCTTGTTGGGCTGTGTGGGCCAGAACGCCGCACGCCCGAGCAACGCGAGCGCGGCGGGCAGGAAGGTCAACGACGCGATGAGCGACGCGGCGATGCCGATCGCCGCGACCGGCCCGAGGCCCTTGTTGGAGGACAACTCGCTGAACAACAGGCACAGCAGACCGAGGATGACCGTGCCCGCGGACGCGGCGATCGACTCGAACGACGCCTTCACCGCGGCCACGATCGCCTGCCACGATCCGGCGCGGTCCACCAGTTCCTCGCGATATCGCGCGACCAGCAGCAGCGCGTAATCCGTGGACGCGCCGAACACGAGGATGAACAGGATGCCCTGGCTCTGCCCGTTGAGGGTCAGCACGCCGTCCCGCGCCAGCGGATACACCGCGGCCGAGGACAGCACCAGGGCCAGCCCGGCGGACGCGAGCACGACGATCGGCAGCAACGGGCTGCGGTAGACCAGCACGAGGATGACCACGACCACGATCGCGGTGATCACCAGCAGCTGTCCGTCGATCCCGCCGAACACCTCACCGAAGTCGGCGGTGAACCCGGCCGGACCGGTCACGTTGACCCGCAGGCCGTCCGGCAGGTTCTCGGCGGCGATGTCCCGCATCTTCCCGACGGTCTTGCCGGTCTCGAATCCGTCCACACCGGACACCGGAACGATCACCCGCACCGCGTCGCCGGCCGGCGCGGTCACCGGGGCGGACGATGGCCCGGCGAGGCCGGGCAGCCGCGCGATCCGTGCGGCCCGGTCGGCCACGACCTGGCTGTCGCCGTCGGCCAGTTTGCCGTCCCTGCTGTAGATCACGAGCGCGGGCTGGATCTTGCCGCCCGCGAACTTCTCCTGCAGGTGGGCTACCTCGGTCGCTTCGGCGTCGGCAGGCAGGAACGACACGCCGTCGTTGGTCTGCACCTGGGCGAGCTTGCCGGGCAGCCCGCCGCCGAGTGCGCCGAACACCAGCCACGCGGTGATCACCAGCGCGGGCAGCACCCACCGGACAGGCCCCGGCCGCGTGCGCTGCTCGTGTTTCCTGGTGTTCTGGATCTCGACCTGCATCGGCACACCGCCTGGCGAAGATGTGGTTCGGTGGTCAAACCTAACTCGCCAGTAGCTACGACGCGCAACCAAACGACCGCGAGTCGTGACCAGACCCACAACCCGCGGCCGGGTGGCTCGATGTCCACAGTGACGCCACTGTGGACAGGGGATGGCAGTTCAACTCATCCTGAATTCACGGTGGATGAACACCTCGTGCCGAGACGAGTCCGCGCAATCCAGTGTGGACTGATCCGCGACCCCGCTTCCCCGCCTTCGTGGCGCGCCTATTTTTGTCACTTCTCTATTCACTGTGTTCGTAGTCCTAAACGAAGTATCGTCAGAGCCGGGCCCTGAGGCGGGCACTGAGATCGGGGTCGCCGGCGAGACCCTCGGTCACCCAGGACACCGCGGCCGGGGCGAACAACTCGCGCGGCGCGGCATCCCAATCCAGCGGGCCGAACGGCGGCTCGGGGTCGTACTCCGCGCCGAACTGGGCTATCCGGGCCGCGTCCTGCCCAGCGAGCCGGGCGACGAGGTACAGCCCCATGTCGATCCCCGCCGACACCCCAGCGGCGGTGATCACGTCACCGTCCTCGACCCAGCGCTCCCGCACAGGCGTCGCGTCGAACTCCGCCAGCAGATCGAGCACCGTCCAATGCGTGGTGGCACGCTTTCCCTTCAGCAGCCCGGCCGCCCCCAGCAACAACGAACCACTGCACACCGACGCCGTGATCTCCGCGCTCGCCGACGCAGCACGCAGGTAGCCCAGCAGCGCCTTGTCCGTCATCGCCCGGAACGCCGGGGCAGCGCCGCCCGGCACCACCAGCACAGCCGGGTCACGCACCTGGTCGAAGGTGTGGCTCGGGGTGATGCGCAGCGGGGCGTCGGTCTCGTGTTCCTCGATCCGCGCGCCGACCACGGTCAGCTCGTACTCCGGTTCCATCCACGTCAGCATGCCCAGCATCGTGACCGGGCCGACCAGGTCGAGCGGGGTCAGACCGGGGAACACCACACACGCGATCGTCTTCTGCGTCATGGGTCCCAGCATGGCCCGGACCACGCCTCCGACGACCGGAATGTCCGTATTCGTGGGAAAGACGTCCTGGCTTCGAGGTTCGCAGACGCCCACGCGACATACCCGTCCAGCAGGTGCCGGGCGACTGCCGCGCTCACCCACGGTGACCGGAAGAGGACTTCCGGCCCGCGCTGGACATGGCGGCGGCACCGGCACGACGCGACGCATGACGGCGTCCCCAGTGGGTACTCCGAAGGCGGAAAAGACCAAAAGGGAGGGACGAAATGCCGCAGCAGGCGTGGAGCAACAAGCGCGAACGCCAGTACAAGCACATCAAGTCGTCAGCCAAGGACCGTGGCGCGAGCAACGACCGGGCCGAGGAAATCGCGGCGCGCGTGGTCAACAAGAACCGGGCGCAATCCGGCGAATCCCGCACGGCGAGCAAGTCGTCGGTGAACGACAAGTCGCCGCAGAGCCGCGGCGGTCAGCGGTCCGGCCGCAAGGGCCCCAAGGGCCCGACCAAGGATCAGTTGTACAACGAGGCCAGGAAGCGCAACGTCAAGGGGCGGTCGAGCATGTCCAAGGCGGAACTGCAGAAGGCGCTCGGCCGGTGACCGGGCCGGAGATCGACGCGAACACGGCGGCGAGCATGGAAGAGGACGCCGACTTCGCCAGCGAGCACACCAAGCCGACCTTCGCCGACGAGGACAATCCGGAGGGATCCGAAAACGAATCCGTCCCCGAGGGTGACGGCGGTATGGACCTCGGCCAGCGCCGGCGACCCGACTGAGTCACTCCAGCCGCTGGCCCTGCACGGTCGGCGTGGTCCCCGTCGGCGCGGACGCCTTGCGGACGAAGTCGACCGCCACGAGCCGCAGCTTCGTGTTCGTGCCCTGCGAGTAGGTGATCAGCCGCCGGATCGCCTCGTCCGCGCTGATCTTGTGCGTGGCCATCAGGATTCCCTTGGCCTGCTCGATCACCGCGCGTGACCGCATGGCGGCCTCGAGGTGGTCGGCCAGCTCGCGGACCTGCTGGTATCGGCGGACCGTGCGCAGGCCGAAGGTCACCACCGTGACGTACAGCTCCAGCAGCGTCGAGTCGGTTTCCGCGAAACCGTGGTTGTCGAACCCGAAAAGGTTGATCGCACCGGACAGATCCGGATCGACCCGGAACGGCGCGGCCAGATAACTCCCGACTCCGACCTGTTTGGCACTCGCGGTGAAGTCCGGCCACAGTTCACTGGCGTTCTCCAGCGACAGCCGCACGGTCTCCCCCGTCGCCGCCGCCCGCAGGCACGGCCCGTCCCCCGCCGCGTACTGCGCCTGGTCGACGGTGAACGCCCGCTCGTCGGAATATGCCGCGGTCCGCGCGCCGCCACTGTCGATCGCGGTTATGCTGGCCATGTCCGCACCCGGTACGACGCGCACCGCCTCGGCGCAGATCGCGTTGAGCACCTCCGCGCTGTCCGACGCGTTCTCAAGGGTTTCGATGAGATCGGCCATCGCCGATCTGACTTCGTCAAGCAACGCAGCCATGCGAATATCACCCACCAGTCAGCCGGCTCCATTCACTGCCTTTACCGCATACGCGGAAAAGCAGCCTAAAAACGCCACCACGAACGGGGCCGCTGACTGCTCAACGAAACCGTCGGTATCCTACCCGCACCTGGGGCCGGGTGATCAGCACGGGTCCGCACATCCGGGTTTGGCCGAGGCGATCGTGGAAACTCCCATCACAGATCCGTGTGCACCACGTGGGCGTAAAGGATCGAGGCTTCGCCGGTCCAACAGCGGGCCGGCGGAGCCGCACTGACGGAATTTGTCGGTATTGCGGTCCGGCCGGCCGCGCGGTTGGCCCCATCGGGAGCCGGGTATCCAGTCCCATGAGCGACGCCGAGGACTCGGACAACAAGCGATTAGCCCGCAACCTCAACGAACTGCTGCAGGAGCTGCGCGTCGCGCAGGCGGGCGTCCAGATCTTGTTCGGCTTCCTGTTGTCCATTGTGTTCACCGAGCGCTACCAGGAGGTCGACGACTACGTCAGGACGACCCACTTCATCACCGTCCTGTTCGCCACGGCGGCGACGGCGCTGATGACGGCACCCGCCGCGTGGCACCGCGTGCTGTTCCGGCACGGCAAACGGGAGAGGATCATCCGGGTCGCCAACAAGATGGCGGTCAGCGGCCTGGTGTGCCTCGCCGTGGCGATCACCGGAACCGTCCTGCTGATCGGCGAGATGGTGCTCGGCGGGTGGGGCGCGATCGCGCTCGGGGTCGCCGCCGCGGTCGGCTTCAGCACCCTGTGGTTGCTTCTTCCGTTGCGGGAACGGATACGTGCTGACCGACCGGCACCACTGCGTCATCACAGCGACGG
The DNA here is from genome assembly GCF_001302585.1 of Kibdelosporangium phytohabitans. Lineage (GTDB taxonomy): Bacteria > Actinomycetota > Actinomycetes > Mycobacteriales > Pseudonocardiaceae > Kibdelosporangium > Kibdelosporangium phytohabitans. Next base: position 6,828,881 of record NZ_CP012752.1, read on the forward strand.
GACACCGAGTGAACAGCCAGACGAGCGACCAGCTGACCTTGGGCGTTGAAGAGGAGTTCTTCGTCGTCGACCGCCGCGGTCACCTGTCGGTACACGCGGCCACCGTCGTCGCCGCCGCCGACGACCAGGACGGGGAGCTGCAGACGGAACTCACCCGATCCCAGGCGGAGCTCGCCACCGGCGTCTGCGTCGACCGTGACGAGCTGCTGGGACAACTGCGCTCCCTGCGCACCGAACTCGCCGTGGTCGGCGCACGCCGTGACCTGCGGCTGCTGCCGAGCGGCACGGCGCTGATCGCGGAGGACGACCCGCCCGCCATCACCCCCAACCCGCGTTACCAGCGGATGGCCCACCACTTCGGCACCATGATCCAGCACGTCACCACCTGCGGCTGCCACGTGCACGTCGGGATCCCGGACGCCGCGACCGGCATCCACGTGCTCAACCACGTCCGGCCGTGGCTGCCGATGCTGCTCGCGCTGACCGCGAACTCGCCGATCGAGGCGGGCGCCGACACGCGCTACCGCAGCTGGCGCTACCGGAAGTGGTCCCAGTGGCCGTCGGCCGGGCCGCCGCCGGTGTTCTCGTCCCCCGACCACTACGAGTCCGTTGTGGACGGCTGCCTCCGGTCGGGCGCCATCCTCGACCGAGGGATGGTCTACTGGGACATCAGGTTGTCCGAGCACCAGCCGACGCTGGAGTTCCGGATCAGCGACGTCGCCGCGACGCCGGAGGAAGCCGTCCTGCTCGCGGTGCTCATCCGCGGGCTCACGCACACCGCGCTCAACACCAGCCAGCCGCCGCCGGACCTGCCCAACGACGTGCTGCGCGCCCAGCTGTGGCGGGCCGCCCGCGACGGCCTCGCGGGCCAGTGCCCGTGTCCCACGCAGGACATGCCGATCGCCTCGTACACCGCGTTGACCGAGCTGCTGAACCTGCTCAAGCCCGCCCTGCGGGAGAACGACGACCTGGAGTTCGCCGAGGACCTCGTCAGCAGGCTGCACCGCACGGGCGGCGGAGCCGACCGCCAGCTGCGGACCCTCGTGCGCACAGGTGACCCGTTGGACGTGGTCGGCATGCTCGTCGTGGATCCGTCCGCATAGGAACGCGTCGAACAGGCCGGGGCCCGCGTCAGGCCGACCAGCCCCGTCTCCACTGGGAAACATGCGCAAATGGCAATAACAGGGTCCAAACGGACCTACGTCCGGCCGTGCGCGCCAGGGAAGCTCACAAGGTCATCCCTGCCCACTCCGCTGGAGGCACCCTCCCATGCGTACAAGATCCCTGCTCGCGCTCGTGCTCGCCGCGGGCGGTCTGCTGGCCGGTCCGAACGCGACAGCGTTACCGTCGGCCGATGCGGCGCCTGACATCTCGCTGGCGAACGTGCAGACGCACCTCAACCAGCTGCAGACCATCGCGACCGACAACGGCGGCAACCGGGCGCACGGCCGTCCCGGCTACCGCGCGTCCATCGACTACGTCCAGGCCCAGTTGAACGCGGCCGGGTACACCACCAGCCTGCAGCCGTTCACCTCCAGCGGGGCGACCGGGTGGAACCTGATCGCGGACTGGCCGGGCGGCGACCCGAACGCCGTGCTGATGGCCGGTGGCCACCTCGACAGCGTCTCGGCCGGGCCGGGGATCAACGACAACGGATCGGGCTCGGCCGGGCTGCTCGAGGTCGCGCTGACCGTGGCCCGCACGAACTTCCAGCCGCAGAAGCACCTGCGGTTCGGCTGGTGGGGCGCCGAGGAACTCGGCCTCGTCGGCTCGACGTACTACGTCAACAACCTCCCCGCCGCCGAGCGGACGAAGATCAAGGGCTACCTGAACTTCGACATGATCGGCTCCCCCAACCCCGGCTACTTCGTCTACAGCAGCAGCGGCCAGCCCACCGGCTCGATCGAGCTGCAACGCGCGCTGGAGGCACACTTCACGACCATCGGCGTGCCCACCGAGCTGACGTCGGTCGGCGGCCGGTCCGACCACGCGGCGTTCGCGCGGGCGGGCATCCCGACGGGCGGGCTGTTCACCGGGGCGGAGGTGACCATGACCGCGGCGCAGGCCCAGAAGTGGGGCGGCACCAGCGGAGTGGCCTTCGACCGCTGCTACCACCGGTCCTGCGACACCACGTCGAACATCCACGCGACCGCACTGGACCGCAACAGCGACGCGATCGCCACGGCCATCTGGTCGTTGTCGGGTACGGGCACACCGCCGGGACCGCGGTTCGAGAACACAACCCCGGTCACCATCCCCGACGTGTCCACTGTGGAAAGCCCGATCACGGTGAGCGGTGTGCCGGGCAACGCGCCCAGCACGCTGAGCGTGGGCGTGAACATCACGCACACCTATCGCGGTGACCTCGTCGTCGACGTCCTCGCTCCCGACGGCACGGCGTACAACATCCACAACCGGGCGGGCGCAAGCGCAGACGACCTGGTCGGGACGTTCACCGTCAACGCGTCCAGCGAAGTCGCCAACGGCACGTGGAAGCTGCGTGTCCGTGACGCGGCGTCAGCGGACGTGGGCCGGGTCAACAGCTGGAACCTGCAGTTCTGACCGTGACCGAAGGCGGGAACCATGGTGGTTCCCGCCTTTCCGGTCAGCGAGACCGCGCGATCCACTCGGTGAGGCCGGTCTCGCCGAGCTGGGCGCCCGGCTCGGGCAGCAACGTGTCGTGGCTGAGCACGGCACCGAAGTACGTGGCCTGCTCGTCGGTGACGACCTCGCGCGGGTCCCGGCGCGCGGTCAGCACGGTGCGGACCCACTCGTCGAGCCCGAGCACGTCCGGCCCGGCCACTTCCAGCCTGCCGTCGAGCGGCGTGCTCGCCGCCGTGCGGCCGACCGCGGCGGCGACGTCGTCCGCCGCGATCGGCTGCGTCCCCGCACTGGGCAGGTGGACCTTGCCGTCCTTGGTCGAGGTGTCGGCGATCCCGGCGGCGAACTCCATGAACTGGGTGGCGTGCACCAGCGAGTACGGCAAGCCGGACGCGATGATCAGGTCTTCCTGGGCCACCTTGCCGCGGAAGTAGCCGATCTCCGGGTGCCGGTGCGTGCCGACCACCGTCAGCGCGACGTAGTGGCCGACGCCCGCGTCCTTGGCGCCTTCGATGAGGTTGCCGGTGGCGGTGCGGAAGAACTCGAGTACGTCCTCGTCCGCGAACGACGGCGAGTTCGACACGTCCACCAGGACGTCCGCGCCCTTCAGCACCTCCTGCACGCCTTCGCCGGTGAGGGTGTTCACGCCGGTCGACGGCGCGGCGGGCACGGCCTCGTGTCCGTGGTCACCGAGCCTGCCCACCAGTTTCGTGCCGATCAGTCCGGTGCCGCCGATGACGACGATCTTCATGTCTGTCCCTTTCGTGTACGGGCCGGTCAGCAGCTAGGACAAGACAGCACCCGGATCTGTGACAGGTCGCGTCAACGCGTCCGGAAGAAGATCATCGGATTGGCCGTGCCGCGGTGCACAGGCTCGGCGATGCCGAGGCGAACCCGGGTCCGCGTGATGCGCTCGTAGACGTCCGCGGCGGCGGCCCTGGCCGCGGTGAACGACGTGATGCCCTGGTCAGCCAGCCATTTCAGCACCACGGCGCCTTCGCTGAACGGCAGCGGACGGGCGTGGTGGAACACGTCGTGCACGCTCACCGGCGTTCCCGGGCGCAGCCGCGTGAACAGCTCCGCGAGGTACCACCGGGCGAAACGAGCGGTGTGCGCGGCGTCGACGAACAGGTAGTCGATGTCACCGGGGACCGCGCCGACGGTGTCGCGCACGTCTCCCCGCACGAACGTCCAGCGGCCGTCGGCGAGGCCCGCCGGCACGTCGCGCCGCGCCCCGTCCACGATGTCGAACGTGGCGAGGCGACCGAACCCGTTGTCCCGCAAGGCGCGCAGGATCCACGTGGTGGACCAGCCGTGCAGCGAACCGACCTCGACGACCGTCCGCGGAGTGCTTTCCCTCAGCCGGAGGTAGGTCAGCTCGGCCTCGATGTCGTCCAACTGGGCCCGCATGCCGCCGTCGTGGAGTTCGCGTTGCTCGGCACGCACACGGATGAGCGCGTCGAGGTGCTTTTCGTACATCCGCACGACGGTGTCGGCGGTGAGGTCATGGACTTCCACATGAGACACGAGGCTGCTCCCGGGAACGGCGGTTCTGACCTGCTTAACCGTCGTCCGGTGCAGCCCGCACGCACAGCCGGAGCACCCCCGGTCGATCGTGCGGGTAGCCAGTGGGGGCTATCCCCCTGTCACCTCAACGGGCGCCGCTGAAGTTGACCCGCAGTGTGTACACCGAACTGGACGCCGTGATGAACAGCTCGTTGAGACGCGCTCCGCCGAACGCCAGGTTCGAGCAGATCTCCGGCAGGAGAAGCTTGCCGATGAGCGTGCCGTCGGGGGCGAAGCAGTGCAGGCCGTCGTGCGCCGCCGCCCAGACCCGCCCGGCCGCGTCCACCCGAACCCCGTCGAAGGCCCCGCTGTCACACGTGCCGAACACGTCGCCGCCGGCGAGCGTGCCGTCGTCGGCCACGTCGAAAACCCGGATATGACTGGGGTTCTGCCGCGTGTCGGCGATGTAGAGCTTGCGCTCGTCCACGGAGAACGCCAGCCCGTTGGGCCGTTCGAAGTCATCGGCGGCGATCCGCACATCACCATCGACCCCGACCCGATAGACATGACAGGCACCGATCTCACTGTCGGCGCGGTACCCCTCATAGTCGCTGTCGATGCCGTAACTCGGGTCAGTGAACCAAATCGAGCCGTCGGACCGCTCGACCACATCGTTGGGACTGTTGAGCCTGCGCCCCTGGAAGCGGTCGGCGACAACGGTCAGACTGCCATCGTGCTCGGTACGCGTGACACGCCGATGCCCGTGCTCGCAACTGATCAACCGTCCCGCCCGATCACGCGTGTGGCCGTTGGCGTACCGCGAAGGCTGACGGAACACACCGACCTCACCGGTCGTCTCGTCCCAGCGCAGCATGCGGTCGTTCGGGATATCGCTGAACAGGAGGTACCGCCCGGCCGGGAAGTAGACCGGCCCCTCGGTCCACCGGCAGCCGGTGAACAGCCGCCGCATCCACTGGTCACCGCCGGCCCCAGCGAACCGCTCGTCCAGCACAACGAACTGAGCCCTAACCTGATCCACCGTTCCCCACATCCATCGAATGACATTCGACAAACAGGGTGCGCCGCCGAACCTGCTACCGTCAAGCCGTGGATGACCTGGATCGGCAACTACTCGCCGAACTGCAGCGAGACGCCACCCAAGCCTATGCGGCGCTAGGGCAGGCAATCGGCCTGTCAGCAGGAGCAGCGCACGAACGCGTTCGAAAACTACGCGAACAGGGCATCATCCGACGCACGACAGTGGACGTGGACCCGGCAGCCATCGGCCGTGGCGTCGCGGCATATGTGCTGGTCGAGGCCAACGCGTGGATGGGCGACGCGGAGACGAAGGCAGCTCTGGAGGCCCTGCCGGAAGTGGTCGAGGCACACGTCATCGCAGGCCCGGCCACACTCCTGGTGAAAGTCCGGACAGAGACGACGGAGGAACTGCAGGCGTCGCTACGCCGCCTGTACGCGATAGACGGGGTGACGGGCACGCAGACGACCATCGTCCTGGAGACGTTCTTCGAGCGCCCGGTCAGAACACTGCAGAACTGAACCAACATCGTTGGCGCACAACCAAAGCAGTCAACGCCGCAACGACTCACGCGCAGGTACGGGCGCAGATGCAGAGGTGGCCAAGGTCGGCTGCGCGCAAGCACGGGAACCAGCCCACAACGACAAGCACACATACGCAAAGCACCCGAGCGGCAAGCGCGCAAGCGCGGAGAAGGGCTTCGGGGGTGCTCCTGTCCAGAGGTCAACCCCCGGTGAGGGGAAAGCTTGTTCCGTGAAAAGATCAACGAGAAACAGAAGTGTGCTTGAACTCGTTGAGATCAACCCACCCGGTAAGAAGATCGAAGATCCGTTCAACGGACCGAACGGAAACCCCGGAATCAGCCCCAGAACGAGCCCGATTCATCAACCGAACGAAAACGGCTTGCTGACCAGCGATGAAAGTCGGAACACCCCAAACCTTGTGAGACCCGACGAACTGCTCGTGCTCAGCGCGAACGATCTCCAGCGGCTCACCGGTGTCCACTCGCGCCAGCACCTCAGCCGCCGGAACACCACGAACGGCAAGAACTTTCTCGATCACCGCCCGCTCCTCCAGGTGCAAACCCTCGTCGTGCCGAGCCTCGAACAACGCCCGGTGCACCGCAGGGAAAAGCTCAGGGTACTCGTCGCGAACCACCACACCTACTCGCAGCGCAAGGATTCCCCTGTCCAGATCGGGACGGTCCCAGACGCTGGGCTGCCCTTCCTCCACGTGCCCTTGTCCCAGGGAGTAGGGCAGGAATCGGACATCCCAGTCCGCTCCCGCTGCCAGTCCGGTCAGGATGTGCTCGTGGGCGTTGCGGGCGAAGGGGCAGCGGTAGTCCCAGGTGACAGCGAACTCAACGGCCATGGTCGACCAACGAGTCGCGTCTCGGCGGAATTCCCCGTCTCATGGCACGAGAACCGCGCTCTCACGACGTGGACCGACTGGCTGGTCGCCGCGAATGGTGATGCGGTGCATGACGCGGTGCTGGTCACCGTAGTCGTCCACGGCGTAGTGAGCCGTGCTCCGGTTGTCCCAGACCACGACGTCACCCGGGTGCCACCGGTGCCGGACGCTGTATTCGGGCCTGCCGATCGCGTCGAAGAACAGGTCCAGCAACGCCCGGCTTTCCCGTTCGGACACGCCGAGCAGACGGGTCGTGAACCCTGGGCTGACGAACAAGCTCCGCCTGCCGGTCTCCGGGTGCACGCGGACCACCGGGTGCACGACGGGATCGAGCGAGCGCACCTGTTCGCCTTCCCACGTGTTGCCCTCACCGGACAGCCGGGTGTTCAGGTACTCCTCGAAGTCCTTGCGTCCGTCGTGCACCGCGTCCAACTGGTCAGCCAGTTCACGAACCGGTGCCGACAACGCGAGGTACGCGGCCTCGAGGTTGGTCCAGAGCGTGTCGCCGCCGGTGGGCGGCAACGACACCGCGCGCAGAACCGAACCCAGCGGTGGGTTCCTCATGAACGTCACGTCGGTGTGCCACACCGGGGACTTGCCGCCGTCACCGCTGTCGAGCACGTAGATCTCCGGGTGGTCCGCGTCCAGCCCCGGGACCACGGGGTGCGCGGGCGTCAACTCCCCCAGCGCCGCGGCGAAAGCCCGGTGCGCGGCCGGGGTGAGGACCTGATCGCGGAACACCAGGACCTTGCGATCCAGCAACGCTTCCCGGATCGTCGCGACCGCCGCGGGCGGCAACGGCCCACCGAGGTCCACTCCGGACACCTCGGCGCCGATGGCGATCGTCAGTGGGTTGACCGTGATGGGCATGTCATCTCCTCACGAGACCGTCGCACGAACCGTCGCGCGAACCGCGGCCGCGACTTCACCGCGCAGTGCCGCGAACTGCGCCGAACCACGCAGGTCGTCGGCTGACACCCCGCTGCGGGGCAGGTCGATCGGCAGGTCCAGCGCGACCCGGCCCGGCCGGTCACTGAGCACGACGACACGGCTGGCCAGGAACACCGCCTCGTCCACGCTGTGCGTCACGAACACCACGCTTTTGCCGTCCTCATCGGACAACGCGCGGACGTCTTCCTGGAGCCGCTCCCTCGTCAACGCGTCCAGTGCGGCGAACGGCTCGTCCATCAGCAGCAGCCGGGGCCGGGCCGCCAGCGCACGCGCGATCGCCACGCGTTGCTGCTGGCCACCGGAGATCTCCCAGGTCCGGCGCTCGCCGAGTTCCCCGAGGCCGACCGAGGCCAGCAGCCGGGCGGTGTGCGCGGGCCGGTCGTTCTTGGGCACGTTCGCCCAGCGCAGTGCCGCCGTGACGTTGCCGCTGACAGTCCGCCACGGGAACAACCGGGGCTGCTGGAACACCACGCCGACGTCACGTCCCGGCACCGGCGGGTGGCCGAGCAGCCGGACCTCCCCGGTGGTGGGGTGCTCGAACCCGGCCAGCAGCCGCAGCAACGTGCTCTTGCCCGAGCCGGAAGGGCCGACCACGACGAGGAACTCGCCCTCGGCCACGTGCAGATCCAACGGTCCGAGCGCGGGCACCGCACCGGCTTTCGTCCGGTAGCCGTGCTCCGCGCCGGTCAGGTCCGCCAGAGTCATGTCAGGCCCCCGGGACGCGCAGGGCAGCCTGGAACGCGGCCACGTCCGGCACCGACTCGACCTTCTTCTGCTGGGCCAGGAACTCCGCGGTGGCCCGCAACTGGAGCGCCAGTTTGCCCGGTGCTTGTGGCGTGCCGAAGTACTCCGGGGCGCGCTGCTGCTCGTGGTCGAGGTAGATGTTCTGCTTCAGCTGCGTCAACGCGTCGTCCGTGCTGCTGCCGATCTGCCTGCTGACCGCCGCGGCCACCACGGCGGGGTCGGACTTGATCTGCTTGATCGCGCCGTTCGTGGCAGTCAGCCACTTGCCGAGCACGTCCGGGTTGTTGTCGGCGAACTCCTTGCCGGCGACCGTGAACGTCAACGTCGGTTTGCCCGCCGACGCGAGTTTCGCGCTGTCGGTCAGCGTCACCGCGTCACGTTGCAGCACGCTCAACACCGGCGTCCACACGTACGCGCCGTCGATGTCGCCGCGCTGCCACGCGGCCTGGATGTTCTGGGGTTCGAGGTCGATCAGCGTCACGGTGCCGGGGTCGACACCTGCCTGCTGGAGCGCGGCGAGCAGGCTGTAGTGCGCGGTGGAGCCGAACGGCGCCGCGACCTTGCGCCCGGTCAGGTCGGCGATCCTGGTGATGCCGGTGGCCTTGCGGACGACGAGCGCCTCGCTGTCCCCGATCACGTTGAGCAGCTCGATCACCCGGTACGGGATGGTCAGCGGCGGGCACAGCCCGGCCGCGGCCGGGCTGCTGCCGATCACCGCGAGGTCGATGGACTTGCCGAGGAACGCGGTGTTGATGCTCGCGCCCGAGTCGAACGCGGTCCACGTGATCGTGTGGCCGGGCAGCGCGGTCTCCAGCGTCCGCTGGTCCTTGAGCAGCAAGGTGCTGTCAGCGAAGTTCTGGTACGCGATCCGGACGGTCCTGCTGGCCTGCGAACCGGACGATCCGCCGACTCCGCACGCGGCCAGCACCGGCGCGGCGGCCAACAGCGACAGCACGTTCCTGCGGGACACAGGCATCGGGAGCTCCTGGAGAAGTGGTGGTCATGCCCGGCCTCGCCACGGTGACAGCGCGCGTTGGGCCGCGACGATCAGTGAATCGATGATCAGCCCGGTCAGGCCGATGACGAACAGACCGAGGATCACGACAGAGGTCTGGTTGTAGCGCTGTGCGTTGAGCACCATGCCGCCGATGCCGTCGGCGCCGTTGACCGTCTCAGCGGCCACGACCGAGCTGTACGCGATACCGACGGCCAGCCGGATGCCGGTGATGATCTCCGGCGCGGACGCGGGCAGGATCACCGACGTGAGCACCTCTAACCTGCTCGCGCCCAGTGCCTGCGCGGCCTCGACGTACTGCCGGTTGACGCCGCTGACAGCCGCGGCCGATGCGACGGCGACCGGCGGGAAGGCTGCGATCATCAGCAGGTAGACCTTGGGTTCCTCGTCGATGCCGAACCAGATCACCAGCAAACTGAGGTACGCCAACGGCGGCAGCGCGCGCAGGAACGTCACCGCGGGTTCTGTGACCGCCCTGACCACCGGGATCAGTCCCATGGCGAGCCCGAGGACGACGCCGATGAGGATGCCGTACGCGGAGCCGTAACCGACCCGCCGCAGGCTCACCCCGACCCGCTCGGCCAGTGTCGACCCGGCGTACCCGCCCTGCCCGTTCGACGCATCCGATGTGGACAGCAACTGCTGCCACACCTGGCCGGGACCCGGCAGGATCGCGGGCGGCCAGATCTCCGCCAGCGCGAGGACCTCCCACACCGCGAGCAGCACCAGCACCGCGGCCAGCCGGACCAGCAGAGTCTGCCCGGCCCGCCGGGCGCCCGGCGGCCTGGTGCGAGCGGCGAGGAGGGACACGCCCCGAGAATGGACGCCGTGCCCATCCCGTGACCAGTGCCTCCCGCCATGTGGATTGTTCCCGAAAACCCCTTGCGCGAGCGCGACTGTCTGCTACCAGGCCATCCACACTGTGGAACCGGCCATCACCGCGCGGAGGTTTCGCGCCCGTGACCGGGGGCGCACCTGCCGCGTCTAGTCTGTTGTGGACAGGGAACGGGCGATGGCCGCCTCGACGTGCAGGCGCGTGGTGGGGAAGACCGGGACGGGACTGTCCTCGGCCGAGACCAGCAGCTCGATCTCCGTGCAGCCCAGTATCACTCCCCCCGCGCCCGCTTCGACCAAGCGGCCGATCACCTCGCGGTAGATCTGCCGGGATTCCTCCCGCACGACGCCGAGGCAGAGCTCGTCGTAGATGATCCGGTGCACCTGCGCGCGGTCCTCGGCAGGCGGAACGAGAACCTCGAGGCCGTGCCTGGCAAGGCGGTCGCGGTAGAAGTCCTGTTCCATGGTGAAGCCCGTCCCGAGCAGCCCGGCCGTGGTCAGACCTCGCCGGATCACGGCCTCAGCGGTGGCGTCGCCGAGATGCACCAACGGGATCCCGACACCGGCCTGCACAACATCCGCCACCTTGTGCATCGTGTTGGTGCACAACAGCAACAGCTCCGCGCCGGCTTTCTCCAGTGCTTGCGCGGCTTCGGCGAGCAGGCGACCGGCGTCGTCCCAGCGCCCCTCGACCTGCGTTCGCTCGACTTCGGCGAAGTCGAGCGAACGCAGAACGCAGTGGGCTGAACGCAACCCGCCGAGCCGTTCCTTCGTGAGCTCGTTGAGCAGCCGGTAGTACTCCGCGCTGCTCTCCCAGCTCATGCCACCCAGCAGACCGATCACGCGCTGACGGTTCTCCATGGGCGCCACCCGCCAAAGAGCGGGCTACCTCCTCGCCCGGCGACCGGTCCGTGCGATCAGCACCGTGCCGAGCGCGAGCAGTCCGAGCGCTACCAAGGACATCAGGGCGACGGGTGACCCTGTTTCGGCCAGCGGCGGGCGCGGCTTCACCGGCGGTGTCGGCGGCACGGGCGGTACCGGAGGCACCTGGGTGTCCGTACCGCAGGCCGGGTCGGTCGACCCTGGCGGGCAGTTGCCTCCTGGGGTGTCGGAGGTGACGACGTTGCGAAGGCGGCGGTCTCCCGTCGGCGGCGACTTGACGGTCACGCCGTAGGTGACCGTCGCCGTCTCGCCTGGTGCGAGCTTGCCTGCCCAGGTGAGGTCCGGCGCCGTGTAGGTGACTGTGCCGGTGGTGGCTTTCGCGTCACCGTCGAAGGTCGCGTCGTCGAGGACACCGGCCAGGTCGTCGGTGAAGGTCGCGCGGTCGATGGTGGCCTGGCCCGTGTTCGTGACCGTCACGGTGTACGTCACGGCCTCGCCCGGTTTGGCCGCCGTCTTGTCGACCGTCTTCTTGATCTTCAGGCTCGCGAGCGGGGTTGTCGTCGTGCACTTCGGGTCCTTGGACTCCGGTGGGCAGTTGCCTCCTGGGGTGTCCGAGGTGATCACGTTGGCCAGCTTGCCGTCGCCTGTGGCCGGGTTGCGGACCTTGACGCTGTAGGTGACCGTCGCCGTCTGCCCGATGTCCAGGTCACCTGTCCAGGTCAGCTTCGGTTGTGCGTACGTCACCGTGCCGGTCGTGGCGGCGCCGTCCTTCTGGTACTCGGCGTCGTCGAGGACCTTGGTCAGGTCGTCGGTGAACGTGGCACCGGTCAGCTTCGTCTTGCCGGTGTTGCGGACGGTGACCGTGTACTTCACGACATCACCTGGGCTGGCTGTCGCCTTGTCCGCCTTCTTCGCCAGGTCCATGCCGGATATCGGCGTGACCGTCGTGCAGTCGGGGTCGTCCGACATCGGCGGGCACGTACCCGGTGTGTTGGTGCTGACGCCGTTGCGCAGCTCACGGTCACCGGTCGCCGGGTCACGCACCTTCACCGAGTACGTCAACGTCGTGGACTGGCCGACCGGCAGGTCACCCGTCCACACCAGCTGCGGTGTGGTGAAGGTGAAGCCACCGGCGATCGGCGTGGCCTTGGCGTCGTTCTGGTACTCAGCGTCGTCCAGGACCTCGGTCAGGTCGTCTGTCACGCGCGCGGCCTGGTCACCGACCAGGTCGACCTTGCCTGTGTTGGTGACGGTGACGGTGTACGTGACGACGTCGCCCGGGTTCGCCGAGGACTTGTCGGCTTTCTTGCGCACGGTGAGTTCCTTGGCGGGAACGTCGGCCGAGCAGTTCGGGTCGGTCGACCCCGGCGGGCAGTTGTTGCCGGGGGTGTCAGACGTGACGACGTTGGTGAGTTTCTTGTCGCCGGGGTTGGGGTTCTTGACCTTCACCGTGTAGGTGATCGTCGATTCCTGGCCGATGCCGAGCGACCCGGTCCACGTCAGGTTCGGCGCGGCGTACGTGACGTTGCCGATCGTGGCTGTGGCGTCGCCCGCGTAGTCGGCGTCGTCGAGGACCTTGGTCATGTCGTCGGTGAACGACGCGTTGTCCTGTGGCGTCTGCCCGGTGTTGGTGACGGTGATGGTGTACCGCACGGTGTCGCCGGGTTCGACCGTCTTCTTGTCGACGGTCTTCTTGATCAGCAGACCGGACACGGGTGTCGTCGTGCCGCACTTCGGATCCGTCGACCCCGGCGGGCAGTTCCCGCCCGGCGTGTCCGACGTGATCGCGTTGGTCAGCTTGTTGTCACCCGGGTTGGGGTTCTTGACCTTCACCGAGTACGTCACCGTCGCAGTCCCGCCGACAGCGAGATCACCGGTCCACGTCAGCTTCGGCGCCGCGTACGACACCGAACCAACCGACGCAGCACCATCGTTCTGATAGACCGCATCATCCAAGACCTTGGTCAGGTCATCGGTGAAAGTCGCACCCGTGTACGGAGTCCGACCCGTGTTACGGACCGTCACCGTGTACTTCACGACATCACCAGGATTCACCGACGACTTGTCCGCCGTCTTGACGATCTCCAAGCCGGAGACCGGTGTCGTCGTGCCGCACTTCGGATCCGTCGAACCGGGCGGGCAGTTCCCGCCCGGATTGCCGGACGTGACGACGTTGGTGAGTTTCTTGTCGCCGGGGTTGGGGTTCTTGACCTTCACCGAGTAGGTGATCGTCGCCTGTTCACCGGCCCTCAGCGGCCCGGACCACGTCAGCTTCGGCGCGGCGTAGGTGACGTCGCCGACGGTGGCGGCGGCATCGTCCTGGTAGTCGGCGTCATCGAGCACGTTGGTGAGGTCGTCGGTGAAACCCGCGCCCATGTAAGGGGTCTGGCCGGTGTTGCGGACGGTCACCGTGTACTTCACGACATCACCGGGGTTCGCCGACGACTTGTCCGCCGTCTTGACGATCTCCAGGCCGGAGACCGGTGTCGTCGTGCCGCACTTGGGGTCGGTCGAACCGGGCGGGCAATTGCCGCCTGGCGTGTCGGACGTGATCGCGTTGATCAGCCTGTTGTCACCGGTGTTCGGAGACTTCACCTTCACCGAGTACGTCACCGTCGCAGTCCCACCGACAGCGAGGTCACCGGTCCAGGTCAGTTTCGGCGCCGCGTACGACACCGAGCCGACGGTGGCGGCACCGTCGTTCTGGTAGTCCGCGTCATCCAGAACCTTGGTCAGGTCGTCGGTGAAAGCCGCACCCGTGTACGGAGTCTGGCCGGTGTTGCGAACGGTCACCGTGTACTTCACGACATCACCGGGATTCGCCGAAGACCTGTCCGCCGTCTTGACGATCTCCAAGCCGGACACGGGTGTCGTCGTGCCGCACTTCGGATCCGTCGAACCCGGCGGGCAGTTCCCGCCCGGCGTGTCCGACGTGATCGCGTTGATCAGCTTGTTGTCACCGGTGTTCGGAGACTTCACCTTCACCGAGTACGTCACCGTCGCAGTCCCACCGACAGCGAGATCACCGGTCCACGTCAACTTCGGCGCCGCGTACGACACCGAACCAACCGACGCAGCACCATCGTTCTGATAGACCGCGTCATCCAGAACCTTCGACAGGTCATCGGTGAAAGTCGCACCCGTGTACGGAGTCCGACCCGTGTTACGGACCGTCACCGTGTACTTCACGACATCACCAGGATTCACCGACGCCCTGTCCACGGTCTTGGCGATTTCCAGGCCGGACACAGGGGTCGTGGTGGTGCATTCCGCGTCGGCCGAACCCGGTGGGCAGCTCCCGCCCGGGGTGTCCGAACTGACCACGTTGGTCAGCTTGTTGTCACCGGTGTTCGGAGACTTGACCTTCACCGAATAGGTGACCGTGACGGTCTGACCGACGCCGATGTCACCCAGCCACGTCAGCTTCGGCTCCACGTAGGACACTGTGCCTGCCGTCGCCGCGGCGTCGTTCGAATACACGGCGTCGTCGAGAACCTTGGTCAGGTCGTCGGTGAAGGTCGCCCCGGTGTACGGGGTCTGGCCCGTGTTGCGAACCGTCACCGTGTACTTCACGACATCACCGGGGTTCGCCGACGACTTGTCGACCGTCTTCTTGATCTCCAGGCCGGACACAGGGGTGGTCGTGGTGCAGTTCGGGTCTGTCGACTTCGGCGGGCAGTTCCCGCCTGGGGTGTCGGACGTGACCACGTTGGTCAACCGGTTGTCGCCCGGGTTGGGGCTCTTGATTCTCACCGAGTAGGTGACCGTCGCTGTCCCACCGACCGCCAGATCACCGGTCCACTTCAACCGAGGAGCCGCGTACGACACCGAACCAACTGACGCTGCGCCGTCGTTCTGGTAATCCGCGTCGTCGAGCACCTTGGACAGGTCATCGGTGAAGGTCGCCCCGGTGTACGGGGTCTGGCCGGTGTTCTGAACCGTCACCGTGTACTTCACGACATCACCGGGGTTCGCCGACGACTTGTCGACGGCCTTCTTGATCAACAGCCCGGAAACGGGAGTGGTCGTGCCGCACGCCGGATCCCTCGACCCCGGCGGGCAGTTGCCGCCCGGGGTGTCCGAGGTGACCACGTTGGTCAACCGGTTGTCACCCGGGTTCGGGCTCTTGACCTTCACCGAATACGTGATGTCCGTGCTCTGGCCCGCGGCCAGCGAACCCGTCCACGTCACCTTCGGAGCGGTGTACGACACACTGCCCACGTTGGCGGCGGCGTCGTTCGCGTAGTCCGCGTCGTCCAGCACGCCGGTCAGGTCGTCGACGACCTTGAGGCCGCTGGCGGTCACCTTGCCTGTGTTGGTGACGGTCACCGTGTAGCGGACGACATCGCCGGGGTTCACGGATTGCTTGTCCGCCTTCTTCTTCACCGTGTACGCGGGCGGCGGCACCTTGGTGGTGGCACAGGCCGCGGCGGGGTCGTCGGGGCACCGGTTGTCCGGCGGGACGACAGGCGGCGGACCGACCGGCACGGTGGCACGGTTGATCAGGTCCTTGCCGATCGCGGCTTCCTCGACCCGTACCCGCACGGTCATCGTGGCGGTTTCCCGCAGCGCCAGGCCGTCCACGGCCCAGTCGATCGGTCCCCTACCGGCCGGTGTCCCCTTCGATGTCTCGGCGGACACGTACGTCGTGCCAGGCGGCAGCACGTCCCGCACTGTCAACGCGGGCACCGGGATGACACCCGTGTTGCGCAAAGTCACGGTGTAGGTCAGCACGTCACCCGGGACCGCTTCGGCTTTGTCGACCGTCTTCGTCAGCTGGTATCCGGGCGACGCGACGGTGTTGCGGACCGTGTTCGAGGTCCGTTGCTGTTCGCGTCCGGTGTCCTTGCCGCGGAAGTCGAGCTTGCCGGTGTTGTCCAGTTTCGTGCCGTCCGGCACGGTCGCGCCGACCATGACCTTGAACGAGACCTGTTGCGACTGGCCGGGGTCCAGGTCGCGGAGCCGGCACGTGACCACCTGGCCGGATGCCGAGCAGTTCGGGTTCGAGCCCGCGACGTACGTCACCCCGGTTGGCAGGGTGTCGGTCAGCACCACATTGGTGGCGGTGTCCAGGTCGGTCGTGGATCCGTCGGCGTGCTTGTTGGCGACGTCGAAGGTGTAGGTGACCTCGCTGCCCTTGGTGACGTAACCGGGCGGCTTGTCGGTGGTGTTGCCGACCGGGTTGTTGGCCTTGGTGATCTGCAGGTCGGGCTCGAGCGCGTCGGTGACCAGCCAGACCACCTGCGGGTAGATCGCGTCGCCGATCGTGCCGATCTTGACCTGCATCGTGGAGGCGCCCGCGGGGACCTTGCCGGTGATGTCGATGACGCGCGAGTCGTACCCGACGTTGTTCACCGGATTCGGGTTGCGGGTGGTCACGTTCGAACCGGACCCGTTGGCCGACACCTCGTCGATCCGGCTGCTGAAGGCGTTGTTGGTGACCACTCCGGCGGGCGCGGGCAGTGCGACGTCCCGCAGGCCGGACGCGTTCGGGCCGACCTGGAGGTAGTCACCGGTGATCGGGGCGTCGCCGTCGCCCGCGACGATGCCGAGGGTCACGTTGGGCTGTCGCGAGGTCGGCGCCTTGATGCCGCTCAACGCGATCGTGGCGCTGACCGGGCTCCCGCCGCCCGCCACTCGTTGCAGGCCGTCCCACACCTGGAGGTAGCGCAGCGGTTCGCTGGCCAGTTCGTACGCCACCACCAGCGACCAGCCGCCCCAGCAGCCCAGGTTCGTGCCGCTGACCGACTGGCCCTGGCAGGCCTGGATGTCGGCGACCGTGTAGTCACCGACGCCCGCCTTGGTCACCAGGTTCGTGACGTCCGCCGCCGCGCCGTAGGCGTACAAGGTCGGGAAGCTGCCATTGCCTGTCGCGTCGAACCAGTCGTAGGTGTCCGCCGTGATCCGTTGGTAGCTGCCGGATCCCGGCGCTTTCACCGACACCTGGTTGCCGGCCTGGCCGTTGCCGGAGTTCGACGGTGCCGTGGTGCTGACCGGGTTGAACTGCCAGTAGAGGCGCGCGTTGAGCACTTTGGCGCCAGCCGGGAGGTTCAGCCGCGAGGCGGACGCGGTGTTGCCGGGCGCGGCGGGGTCCACCTTGATCCAGGACACCGGGCTCGCGTTGCTCGCCGACGGGTCGCAGGCCACGCCGGGACCGCACGTCACAACCGAGTTCGCCGCCATGGTGACGCCGCCGTGGGCCAGTCCGGAGTAGACCGGCTGCGGTCCGATCGGCCGCTCAGTCCCCGCACCCCGCGGCTGGGCGGACGCCGTGCCCGGCGCGCCGGCGAGCAGGACCATGGCGATCGCGGTGACCAGCGCGACGAGCCGGTCCCACTGCTGCCGTTCGATCCATCGTGGACAGAACCGTGACCACACCGGCACGCCGCCTCCCGCTGCTCCGCTCGCCGACCACGTGCCCGCCAAGGCAGACGGCGCACAGCGAGTCCCGCTGCAAGGCATCTTGCGGCGCTGTGATCATCCGCGCCAACCGGGACGCGGCGTGTTCCGGGGAAAGGCTCGCAAACGCCGGAAAAACCCCCGAACGGGTGACAAAGTCGAGGTTTGTCCACAGGAGACGCTCCGGGTGGAGTAAGCGGCGTCATTCGATGAGACGCCACGGCGCCTACTCCACGTGAATCAGGCGGCCGTCGGCAACCTGCAAGCGTGGCAACGAGTTTTTTGGAGTTGCCGGGGTTTCGCGCGCCCCGGTGAGGGTCTCTACTTGGTCGCGGGAGCGCACTGTTGCCGAACCGGCGGTTGGTGCACGCCAGGGGCCGCGTCGACCACCCGCTCCACACCAGGGAAGAGGAACCATGAAACATCGCGGGATCTTGACCGTCGCAGCGCTCGCGCTGGTGTCGTTCGCCGGGTTCACCCCGGCCGCGAGCGCCGACGAGACGACCTGGGTGATCGAAAGCGCGAACGGGTCCGAGGACGTGTGGACGCAGGACCCGTCCGACACGACGTCGGTCCTCGGCAGTGAGTACTACGGTTCGAACCTGCAGAGGTGGGTGTACGACTTCGACCACGACACCTTGCGCAACATCGGCACCGGCAGGTGCGCCACCGCGGTCGACCGGGACAAGATCAAAGGGCGTGCCTGTGACAACGACGACCCCGGGCAGAAGTGGACGCGGCGCGGCAGCGGCAACTCGCGTCAGATCGTGAACACGGAGTTCCGCACCTGCGCCGAATACAGGGGCCTGAACGCGCCACTGCGGTTGCGCGACTGCGACGCGGGTGACGCCAAGCAGCAGTGGTACCTCAACGAACCGTGATCCTCTGAGCAGCTGGAGTGCGGCCTGGCCTGTGGCAGGCCAGGCCGCGTCCGCCTCGGTGGCTGGTCAGAAGGCGAAGCAGAGCGGTTCGTTGATGTGCTTGTGGCAGCGGACCTCGTGGCTGGCACTGCCCTTCTGGTTCTTGTTGTCGGCGACCGTGAGGGTCACGGTGTACGTCTTGGCGACGTTCGGGTACGTGTGCGACACGGTCCGTCCTGTGCCGGTGGTGCCGTCACCGAACGCCCAGGCGTAGCCGCTGACCGAGCCTTCCTGGTCGGTGGACGCGCTGCCGTCGAACGAGCAGGTGCCCTTCTGGCAGCGTGAGGTGAACGACGCCGTCGGCGGCAGGTCACCGGCCTTGACCATGCGACGGGTGGTGTTGGTCTTGCCGTCGTTGTCGGTCACGGTCAACCGGACGCTGTAGAAGGCCGCCGTGGTGTAGGTGTGTGACGCGGTCCTGCCTGTGCCGGTGGTACCGTCGCCGAATTCCCACGCGTAGCGCGTGATCGTGCCGTCGGGGTCCTTGGTCGCGCCGGCGTCGAAGGAGCACGTGGTGTTGTCGTTGGAGCAGCTGCCGGTGAACGCGGCTGTGGGACGGCCCGGGTCGGCCGGGCCTGCCGGGTAGTCCTGGGCGGAGCTGACGTCCAGCAGCGGCTCGGTGATGCCGTCGCCGGAGTCGTCACGCCAGTTGGTGTTGCCCGTGTCGACCAGGCGTTGCCGGATGGCCATCACGCCGTCGCGGTTGGTGGGGCGGTTGCCGCTGACGGTGAGCAACGCCGCCGCTCCCGCGACGTGCGGTGACGCCATCGACGTGCCGCTGAAGGTCTGGTAGCCGCCGTTCTTGTACGTGGACAGGATGCAGGTGCCCGGCGCGGCGATCTCCACCGACGGGCCGAAGTTGCTGAAGTCGGCCAGGGTGTCGTCCTGGTCGGCGCGGCACGTCGACGCGGCGCCGCCGCCCGCCGCGCCGTTGAAGTCCGCCAGCGCCGACACGGTGACCACGTCGGGGTGGTTGGCGGGTGAGAACGTCCGGGCGTCCTTGTGGTTGTTGCCCGCCGCGACGACGAACACCACGCCCTTGCCGACCGCGTTGGCGATCGCCTGGTTGAGGGCGTCGGTGGCGCAGTTCTCACAGCCGAGGCTCATGTTCGCGACCTCGATCTCGTCGGCGTGCCGGGCCACCCAGTCGACGCCGGCCACGACACCGGACAGCTGACCGCTGCCGCCCGAGTCGAGCACCTTCGCCGACCAGATCCGTGTGCCCGGCGCGATGCCGACCACGCCGTTGCCGTCGTCGCGGGCTCCGATCGTGCCCGCGACATGACTGCCGTGGCCGTGGTCGTCCGTGCCGGAGTTGTCGGTGCAGGTGCTGGTGTTGACGCAGCTGGTCTGCGCGACCACGGTCAGGTCCGGGTGTTTGGCGTCGACACCCGTGTCGATCACGGCGACGTCGGCGTCGGCGACGAAGTCGTTGGCCCCGTTGATCTTCAGGTTGGGGTTTTCGGGCGCGAACGCCCGGTCGACACCGGTCGGCAGAGTCTGGTCTGCGACACGCATCAGCACGTCCGGCTCGACCGATGCGACACGCGGGTCACGGCGCAGGGCGTCGGCACCGGCGGGCGTCAGGCTCGCGGCGAAGCCGTGCAGCGCGTGCCGGTACACGTGCTTGATCTGGCCGCCGTGGCGCTCGACCGCGCCGGACAGGACTTCGGCGGACTGACTGCGCAGTGCCACGACGTAGTCGGAGCGCCCTGGTTCCGCCTGCGCCGCTGATGGGGCGGCGGCCGTGGCCAGTGCGATCACCCCCAGTCCGGCGAGCACTGTCCTTTGTAGCTGCTTGTACACGGGTTTCCTCCTGATGCAGGGATTTCGTGGAGGGTCCGCAATCGGGTTGCGGTGTCACCATCGTGCAAAGCGGGGCACGCGGGCAACAACGCCGGGAATCGTGGGTAGGGGTACGCGTTCACGGATAGTCGCCGATGTCCTCCCTGCGCGTGACGCCCAGCTTGTGCAGTACGCGCGCGGCATGGCGTTCGACGGTCCGTGGCGAGAGGAACAGCACCTCGGCGATCTGCCGGTTCGTCCGGCCCAGCGCCATCAGCCGCGCGACCTCTTGCTCCCGTGGTGACAGTTCCGCGCCATAGCCGCGACGGCCTCGGCGTGGACCGGGCATGCCGCCGTGTTCGCGTGCGAGACGGCCGCAGCGCGCGGCGTCCCAGGTCGCGCCCAGCGTGGTGAACAAGCGGCTCGCGTCGGCCAACTGCTCGACCGCCTCGGGTTGCCCGGTCGCGAGCAGGCAACGGGCCGCCGCTTCCATCGCGGCGGCTTGTTCGTACGGACGCGGCAGCGCGCTGAGCAGGGCGGCTGACTCGGCGTGCAAGGCCGCCGCGTCGGTGAACCGGCCGTGTTCGGCAGCGATCGCGCCACGGCAACCGGGGACCATCGCGTGGCCGAACGGACAGTCACGTGAGGCGATGTCGGTAGCGAACTCGCCGGCCAGGCGCTGGGCCGACGCGATGTCCCCGACGTGCAGCAGGGCCCGCACTCCCGCGTCGGCCAGTTCGGCCGCCCATGCCCAGATTTCCTTCGCCCGCACCATGTCCAGGGCCCGTGTCAGGTCCGGCACCGCGTCGTCGACCTGACCGCGGGCCATCGCGAGCCGGACGCGGGTGGCCGCGGCGACGAGGACGACGTGCGAGCACCAGCCGTTGGTCGACCGCAGGCCGGGTGCGCGGAGAAATTCGTCCGCCTCCGCCCACTCGCCACGAGCCAGCGCGAGATGCCCCAGCACGACTGACGCGTCGGCGGCGGCGAACGGGGTCGGCGCCGAGGCGGTCACGTGCTCGCGCGCAGCGGACTCGAGGCTGGACCACTGCCCGACGGCCATGGCCAGGCGCAACCCGTTCGAAATGATCATGTGGTGCAGATAGGACGGCCGGGTCCGGCCCGCCAGGTGCTCGGCCTTGGCGTGGAACTCCCCAGCGGACGCGTAATGGCCCAGCGAGATCGCTATGTCGGTGAAGTTGCTGTAGCCGCGTGCCAGTTCGTGGCGTTCACCGGTGCCGGCAGGCGCGTCGGGTAACTCGGCGATGGCCTGCCACGCGCAAGCGTCACCCATCTGCAGCAACGCGCCCGCACGGTTGACCCGGATGGCCATGCGCAGCACCGGGTCACCCCGGTCGGGCAACGTCCGGTCCAGCCGGGCCACCCAGGACAGGTGCTCGCCGAGCGGACCGCTGCCCCAGCAGGGCATGGCCAGCGCGGACATCGCGCGGGCAGCCAGCAGCGGACGCCTGCGCAACTCACGGACCGCCACCAGGAGGTGGGCACGCTGCTCGTCCCCGTCGCCCGCCTGGTTGCCCACCAGCAACCCTAAGTGGAGCCGTAACTCGCCGCGTACACCGTCAGGCAGCAGGTCGTCGGCGAGGAGGTCACGCAACAACGCCATGGTCTCGTCATAGGCCAGGCTGTCGAGCGCCAAGCGGCCGAGCCGTCCTGCCAACGCGGCCCGTATGCGGCTCGGCAACGCGGCGTCGCACAGCAGGGTACGCAGCAGCGCCACCGCAGCCTCGGGCTCACCGGAGCGTACGGCTCGCTCGGCGGCCTTTTCCGCGTGCCTCGCCGCCGTGGCCAGGTCACCGGCCGCGCGGCTGTGGTGCACCAGTTCCGTTGACTGCTCCCCGCGCCGGTCGAGAACGCGTGCGACCGTGGCGTGCATCCGGCGCCGTTCGACCGCCGGTGTCGTCTGGGCGACCGCGAGTCCGATCAACGGCGGCTGGAACTCGAAGGCACCCGCGTGGCACAACGTCAGCAGGTCCGCGTCGACCGCGTGGGTCAGCAGCGCTCGTGCCCGGTCCACGTCGATACGGCACATCTCGGCCGGGATGTCGGCCGTGAACGGGCCCCGCAGCACCGCGGCGGCGTTCACGAGACGTCGTGCCGCTGCGGGTAACGTGCGGAGCCTTTCGGCGGCCAGGTCGACGACCGTCTGCGGCACTCCTCGTCGGAGCAGCGCCTCCTGCGGGTCGTTGTCGTCAGGCTTCAGGTGCGCGAGCACCTCCGTGACGAACAGAGGGATCCCGCCTGTCAGGCGGTGCACGGCCGCCGCCCATTCCGGTGGGCCCTCCACATCTGCCGCCGACAACGGTCCCAGTTGGAAACGGTGCAACGCCGCCGAGCCCCACCTGGCCCACAGTGGACGCCTGCTCCCCGGCGTGTGGGTCAGCAGCAGTGCGACGTCGTTGGGCAGCCGGGAAGCGCAGCACCGGAGCGTGTGCCGTGACCACCGGTCGGCCAAGTCGACATCGTCCACGACGACGAGCACGGGCGAGCCGGACTGGGCGACGGTCACCGCCAGCAGTTCACGCACGGCGGCGCAAGTGCGGTAGTCGGGCGTGCCGCGTTCGGTTCCGGCTTCGGCCGCCGCCAGGGCCTCGGCCGCCTGAACGGCCGGGCCACCCGCTTCCAGCAGGCCACGGACCAGTTCCCGGATCGCCACGTGCGGTTCGTCCGGGAGTCCACGGCAGTCCACGGGGATTGCTTCGGGTGCGGCGGTGAGTATCTCGGCGGTGAGCCACGTTTTGCCCATTCCCGCCGCTCCGCTGACCAGCACGACTGCCGGGGTACGGGCCAGCGCCGCTCGCACGTCGTCGATGGTTCGCACGTCGCACCCCCGGGGAGCGTGCTCGAAGCTGCTCGAAAGTGCGGTTTACGCTACATCTTCGATCACTCGGTGTGGGAGGGCCGGGCGTAGGGTTCTGCTGGTTCGGTGGGAGCTTTGCTTGCTCGATCAGGTCTTCGGTCGTTGTTGCTTGACGGGGTCTTCGGTCGTGCGCGCTTGGCTGGATCTGGTTGGAGCCATGCTTGCGCGATGTCGCCTGGTTTGAGCGTGCTTGTGTTCTTGGGCCTTCGATGGGCTGGGGCGGCGCCGATTTGACAAAGGGGCCCTGGGGCGCCCTCGAAGAGCGCAAAAGGTGGAGCCCCGCCCATTGGGGATGCTCAGGAGCCTCTCCATGCTTGCGGGGCTCTTCGCGCGGGCAAGCTTAAGGGCGCCCCCACCCTTGGTGAAATCGGCGCCGCTTTTGGGTTTTCGGGGTTTTTGGTTTGGTGCTGTTCCAGCTTTCCGGGCTTCGGCGCCAATGCCTCTCCCGGCTTCAGGCCACCGCCCCTCCAGCCCCCTCGACCTTCGGATGTCCGCGTCCCTCCAGGGTTTCCGGGCTATCCGAGGCTGGCCTCGTGCCAGGGTTATCGGAGTTGTGGTCCGGGGCCGCTCAAGCCCTCCGGCTTCCGGGCCAGCCCATCCAGCCTCCCGGGGCTCCGGAATCGGTGCCGTTCCAGCCTCCCAGCAGTCCCGGGCCAGCGCCCCCTGCCTCCGAAGCCGTCGGGCCAGCGCTGCTCCAGCCGTCAAGAACGGAGGCTTCGAGGTGCGGCTAGCCCTGGTCTCGTGGGGTCACCAGGCCTGTCTCGTAGGCGACCACCACCGCCTGTGCGCGGCTGGTGAGGCCGAGTTTTGTCATGGTTCTGTTGAGGTGGGTTTTTATCGTCGCCTCGCTGACCGTCAGGTCGCCGGCGATTTCGTTGTTCGTCCGCCCTGTGCCGACTAGTTGGAGGATTTCCAGCTCGCGTGGGGTCAGTTGGGTGAGGTTCGGGATCTGTGGCGGTGACAGGCGGCGCGGCTTGCCGACGTACGCTTCGACCAGCCGGCGGGTTACTGAGGGTGCGAACAGCATGTCGCCTGCGGCGGCTGAGTGGACTGCTGCGATCACCTGGCGGGGCTCGGTTTCCTTCAGCAGGAAGCCCGATGCTCCTGCGCGCAGCGCCGCGTAGACGTATTCGTCCAGGTCGAACGTGGTCAGCACGATCACCCTGGGTTTGGGGCCGGTGGCGGCTGCCATGATCTTCTCAGTGGCTTTGATGCCGTCCATCACCGGCATCCTGATGTCCATCAGGATCACGTCCGGGCGCTTCTCCGCCGCGAGCGCGACGGCTTCCCGTCCGTCGGCTGCCTCGCCGACGACGTCGAGACCCGGGGCCGCCCGCATCAGCGTGGCCAGGCCTGCCCTGATCAACACCTCGTCGTCGACGACCAGGACTGTCGTAGTGGGTGGTCCGCTCATTGCGCTCACTTATACCGCGAGCCACCGACAGCCGTCCTAGCCGGGAACTCCGATTGGCAGGGTGAGCTCGACCACGAAGCCGCCGCCGGTCCGTTCACCTGCGGAAAGGCTGCCGCGGTACAACGCCGCACGTTCGCGCATGTTGATCAGGCCATGCCCTGTGCCCTCCGCGCCGGGCGACGGTGTCCCCTTGTCGTTGGCGACGCGCACGGTGAGCTGTTCGGCGTCGCGGCGTACCCGTACCTCGGTCGCGGCGAATCCGGCGTGTTTGATCACGTTGGTGAGGGCTTCCTGGACCACCCGGTACGCGCACAGTTGCAGGCCCGACGGCAGATCGTCGGTGTCCGCGGGGTCCATGTCGAGCGTGACCGGCAGCCCTGTCGTGCGCATCCGGTCGGTCAGTTCCGGCAGGTGCGCCAGGCTCAGCGCGGTGTCGCCCGGTTCGTCGTCGGTGCGCAGCAGCATCAGCAACCGGCGCATCTCCGCCAGCGCCTCACGGCTGGTGGTGGCGATCGTGTCCACGGCGGCGCGTGCGGTCGGTGGGTCGTCGTCGAACACGTACCCGGCCACACCGGTCTGCACGGCGATCACGGACATGTGGTGGGCGACGACGTCGTGCAGTTCCCGCGCGATGCGCAGGCGTTCCTCGGTGACCGCCTGCTCGGTGCGCAGTTCCTGTTCGATGCGCAGTTGTTCGGTCAGTACGGCCAGTTGCTCGTTGCGCAGGCCCAGCTGGCGGCCGACATTGCCCAGCATCCACGCCGTCAGCGGAATCAGCACGGCTTCGGCGACGGCGACGTACCACGCGACATTCGACACGAGCGCCGCCCAGAACAACACCGGCATCAACGCGCCCGCGCACGCCCCGGTGATCCTGGGTGGACGCAACGACGCGACCGTGTACAACAGCAGCGCGGGGGCCCAGAAGTTGAACGCGATCTGGGTGTAGCCGAACGCCAGGAACACCAGCAGCATCGAGGTGCTCGCCGCGAAGGCGACGACCGGGGCACGCGTGCGTGCCACGAACGGCAGGAAGATCAGGGCAGTCAGCACGTAGGCCAACGGATCGGGACCCCAGCTGGTCGGCGAGTACTGCCTGCCGACCAGCCACGAGATCACGACCATCGCGATGGTGATCACGACGTCGACAACCGGGACAGGCCCCCTTCCGTGATCACGCACGCGCACAGCATAAAGTGCCTACGAGGTCGTGTTGCCCGCTGTGCGCAGGCGCTGGTCGCCCGCGGGGATAGCGCACGGCGCACCACCGGCGTTGGTCAAGCCGGGTGGGCTCAGCGTCCACGCCTCGCTGGAGTTGTCCCCGTCGTAGTCGGAGATCAGCCGGTTGCCCGCGAACCGGTTGTGGTACGAGGCGCACTGCCGCTCCAGTCCCGGGTTGGCCTTGACGCAGGCCGCGTCGCAGAACTCGTCTCGGTAGAAGCCCGCTCGCCCGGTGCGGGTGAAGCTGTTGTCCTCCACGGTGTTGAAGTTGCTGCGGTCACGGATCTTCACCGGGTCACCGTTGATGTACGCGAACCTGTTGGCGCTCATGGTGTTGTCGGAACTGAAATGGGTCACGTACAGGCCGTGGATGTGGCCGCCGTAGTTGCCGTGGTTCTCGATGTTCACGAAATGGTTGTTGGCGATCCGGTTGCCCGACGAGTTCGTCAGCACGATCGCGCCCCAGCCGTGGCAATCCGCCCCGCACGGCGCCCACTTGCTGCCGATGTGCGTGAGAACCATCCCGAAGAACGTGTTGCCGTTCAGTCCTTTGCTGCCTTGCTTGCGCATTGGCGGCGTGTACGTCTCATCGGCGATGTCACGCTCGGAGTCGCCGTGCACCGACACCGCGCCCGACGAGTAGTACTCGACCTGTAGGTAGTAGAACCGGAGGCCGCTGGTGCCGCCGTCGTACAGCGGGTCGGTCTTGTCCTTGGGCAGCCTGGGTTGCAGCCAGAACCCTGTGGGACGGTCCGCGGGGTTGCGGAACACCGGCCGTCCGGCTATCCCGGACTCGCCTTCGCCGTACTCGTAGTCGGACGGCAGGAACGAGACGGTGTGCCCGGGCACGTAGAACCGCCAGTCGTGCATCGGCGGCGCTACATAGGTTCCCTGCTTGATCCGGACCTCGACATCGGTGCCGGGTCTGGTGGCACGCAGCACCTCCTGGACGCGTACCAGGCTCTTCACCGCTGTCGCCGGAGTCAGGCCGTTCGCGCTGTCGGAGCCGGACGGCGACATGTGGACGGTGAAGACGCCGTCCGCCCCGGCGGTGCCGGTCGACAGGCACGTGGCGGCGAGCACAGCGCCTGCCAGTGCCAATCCGATGCGCATCGGCTTTCCTTTCGGTCGTGTCACGCTTCGGGACGCAGGTAGAACAACTGGTTCGTCTTCGTCAGGTCACCGCAGGACCACTGCACCAGCGCGGCACCGTTGCCCTGACTGGCGCCTTTGACGTCCAGGCACTTCTCGCTGTGCACCGGCCGCAACCGGACCAGCACGTCCACCCCGCTGCCTTCGACGTACTCCAGGACGACCTGCTGGTTGGCTTGCGGGATACCGGAACCGTTGCACGTCCACTGCACAGCCGCCGCGCCGTCGACGTGCTGCCAGGTGTAGACGTCGACGCACATCCTCGACGCCACGCCCTTGAGGTAGAAGTAGTCCGTGGCGCCCTGGCGTTCGATGGTGAACTGCTGCTTCTTCTCGCCGTTCACGCAGTCGGACTGGGTGATCGCGGTGCCTCGGGCGGTGTCCGCCGCGCCGAGGCATTTCTCGCTGTGCCGGGGGTGGATGCGGTAGATCTGGCCCGGTTCGACGGTGAACGGCGTGCTCGTGTCACCGATCTGCCCCTCCCAGCCTGCCTGCTTGTCCGAGAAGGACGTTCCGTTGGAGACGAAGGTGTACAGCCGGCGGTTGCCGTTGCCGGTGGCGTACAGCGCGGTGACATCAGCCCGACCGTCTCCGGTCACGTCACCGGCTGACAACACAGCCGCGCCGGTGTCGAACGCGGTGCCGGACCACCAGACGGTGTCCGTCCACGTCCCGGCTCCCGCCGTGAGCACGTTCAGCCGCGCGGTGTTGCCGCCGCGGTCGGACATGATGACGATCTCGTCCTTGCGTTTCGCGTCGCCGTCCACGTCGGCCGTGCGGAAGGTCGCTGCCGCCCGTGGCAGGTTTCCCGGTCCGCTGTCCCACTGCTGGACGGGCGCGGCCAGGCCGTACTGGACCCACAGTCTCGTCTGGGCCCCGTCGTGGCCGCGTAACTGGCCGATGTCCGCGCGGCCGTCGCCGTCGAAGTCACCGGCCACGAAACTGGTGGCCGTCAGGTCGAGACCGGCGGCACCGCTGTCCCACCGCATGACCGGCGTGCCGAACCCGCCGCCGCCTGCCGTGTGCACCCAGAGTTTGGTCTGGTCGCCCTGATAGCCCTGGAACACCGCGATGTCGTCGTCGCCGTCGGCGTCGAAGTCACCGGCGACCACCTTCATGTGCGACAGGTGGTACGTCGTCCCGGCCCAGCTCTCCGCCTCCGAGACGAACCGGTTGCCGTCCGAGCGCAGCAGGAACAGCCGGGTCTTGCGGTCGGGGTCCTCACGGAACACAGCAACGTCGGTCAGGCCGTCCCCGGTGAAGTCGCCGCGCACGCTGGCTGTGCGGAACGCGGGGAATCCGCCGTTCACGCCGGTGTCCCAGCCGATGTGCCCGCTGTCAGCCCCGCTGATGAAGTTCCACACGGCCGTGCGGTTGTCACCTTGGTCGAACACAGCTGTGACGTCCGCGCGCCGGTCGCCGTTGGTGTCCCCGCGTACCGGGGGTGACGTCACCACGCGGGGTTTGGCGGTGAGGCCCCAGGTGGCGTAGGTGGAGCTGGCGTTACCCGCGCGGTCGATCGCACGCACGTACAGTGTCCGGTTGATCCCTATGGTCCCTCCTGGCGAGTCCGGCCACAGCGTGATCGGCACGCTCGCCTTGCCATCGGCGGAGGCGGCGACCCAGGAGGTGATGCGGTCCGGGTTGAATCCGTACCGATAACCCGCGATGTCCGTGTCAGCCGTCGCACGGCCGAACGCCACGGTCCCGGTCTCCCCCACTGAACGCACCGCCGTGCCGTTCGGGTAGTCGGTCGACGTGACCAACGGTGTTCCCGGCTTGACCTTGTCGACGGTGAACGCGCATCGCTCGGTGTACAGGCTCGTGAGCCCGGACGCGTCCCGTGCTCGTGCGCGGTAACCGAACACGGTCGCGGGTTGGTCTTCGGGTAGCACACCCGGCGGGACCGCGTCCCAGCTGAAGGCGCCGCCGGAGCCGATCAGCGGGGTGGTCAACGTGGTGAGCACGGTGTCGCCGTTGAGGATCTCCAGTTCGCCGGAGAGGTTCTCGCCTTCCGGATCGGAGATGACCGCGGAGAAACCGGGCGTGTTCGTGGTGAACGCCGTGGGTGCCGCCGCGGTGCCGCA
This sequence comes from Kibdelosporangium phytohabitans, assembly GCF_001302585.1. Lineage (GTDB taxonomy): Bacteria > Actinomycetota > Actinomycetes > Mycobacteriales > Pseudonocardiaceae > Kibdelosporangium > Kibdelosporangium phytohabitans. Next base: position 6,857,716 of record NZ_CP012752.1, read on the forward strand.
CGGCTTGGGCGACGCGGTGTTCACCCCGGCCGGGACCCGGGGCCGGGAGTTGTACTCGACGTTGATCCGCGCGGTGCTGGCGTGGAAGTACTTCCACTGGTCCTGGCTTGTCTCCGCGCCCGAGTTGATCTTCAGACCGAACGTGACGGTGTCCTTGTCGGCGGTCGCGGTGTCCTGCACCAGCTTGGTCAGCGCGGCCGAGGAGAACTCCATCGGGAAGTCCGGTTTCGGGCACGCGCTGGACTCGTTGGCCGTACCCTTCGCGGACGCCAGGTAGGTCAGCCAGTGGTTCTTGGAGTTGTTCCACGTCAACGGCACGGCCGGGTCGATCGCCGCGGTGTTCCACAACTCGACGCCGGTCGCCGCGCAGGCGGCGGAGTGGTCCATGGTGACCGAGAACCAGGTCCGGGTGATCTTCGACCCGGCGATCTGGCCGGTGTTCATCTGGAACAGCGACCGGTAGAGACCTGCGGTGCCCCACGTCTTGCCGACCTTGGCCTTGTTGTTCTCCTTGGTGGTCCAGTACGACTCGTCGGCGTCGTCGCGGTTGACGTAGGTCCACCGGTTGGCCCCGGCGCTGTACGAGGGATCAATGAACAGAGGGAACACCGTGTCCGCCGATGTCAGCATCCGCGCGTCCGGGACGATGGTGAGCTCATGCGGGTGCACGGCCAGCCCCATCGCACGTTCCTCAGACCGCACGTTCCCAGCCAACGCGACGCGTTGCGCCGACGAGTCCCACATACTCGGCGTGCCGGAGGCGAAAACCGTCCGCCCCTGGTCGTCCACAACGGACGTGGCGCCACCAGCGCCCGGCTTGACGGCCAGGCCCTTGGTGGTGGTGCCGTACCTGATCGCCCGCAGGGCGGGATTCGCGGCAGCGGCGGCGTTCTTGACCATGAGGAGCTGCGAGAAGCCGTCCGAGTCGGCCCGTACCCTCAGGTCGACACCCGGAAGTACTTCGGGGTACGTGGCGGTGTCGCCGTTGAGCTGCGGCGACGGCAGCTTTCCCGGCCACGAGAGCGAGAATTCCTTGCCGTCGCGCTCGGCGGTCACGAACGGACCGGTCCCACCGCCGGACAGGCGCAGGCCCGTGACCGTCGCACGTGGACTGACCGACCCGTCGGCCGCGCGGACCAGTGTGGTGTCGATCGGTTGCCAGTGACCGTTTCGGCGAGTGCGGACCGGGCCCGCGTACACCTCCATCGTCCGGGTACCGGACGGATTGGCGAACACTCGGGTCGTCTCGGTGCGCAGTTCGGTCAGCTCGACCGGTTCCGCGGCTGTAGCGGAGGCGTGCGCGACCATGCCGCAGAGCGAGGCTGCGAGGCAGAGGACAGCAGGTAGGACTAGGCCACGTATGGACATGGGTGCTCCTCGATGAAAGAACCGCGAGAACGCTATCGACGTGCCGGACAGCCGCGGAAGCCTTTCCAGTACGACTGAAAGGCCCGCGGCACGCGCAAGACCGGCCGCCCCTGGTGAGACGGCCGGTCCTTTCGCGAAAACGTCAGCGGGAAGCCAGGGAGGCGCGCAACACCGCACCGGTGTGGATGTCGATGGCCATCCACACGTTACCGCCGCGGGCCACGGCATTCGTCATGATGACGTACTCCCGCAGGCCTTCGGTGACGCGTACAGGTTCGCGCCATTCCCAGCCGCGTTCCGCGCACTCCCGCCTGGCCACCTCGAGCGCGCGTTCCTCGGTGACCAGCGGCGGCGCGATCCGCAGCAGCTTTCGCATGACACCCAGCATCAGTCAGCCAACCAGCCGTGGACGCCGTATCCGATCGCCCCGGCGCCACCCACGACACCGGCTCCTTCCACAGCGAGGCGCCAAGCCTTCAAATCGTACTGCTTCGCGAGGTTGACGCCCTTCCTGAGACTGCCGGTCCCGTAGGTCTCGGCAGACATTTCCTCGGTGAACCTCCACAGGTGCGACCTGGTGTAACGGAACTCGTTCAGCTTGGCCCTCGCTTCGATGAACGGGCCCCGCTTCGGGCTCAGGAAACGGTGGAAGCTCTCATGTCGCACTGTCTCGACGAGTTCCTTCGGGTTCAAACCCTTTCGAATCTCTATCCTACCGTACCAATCGGTGGTGCCGTAGTCCGGCAGATTCTTGACCTCCTTGTACGGGACGTTGGGCATCCTGCGGAGGCCGCCGGACTTCTTGGGGAAGAACTTCCGGCTCTTCCCGTTGGTCGCGTTCCGCTTCGGTTTGGTGGCCTTCTTGGGTCTCGTGCTCGGTTTGCGGACCTTCTTGACCTGTTTGGGGCCGATCTTCCTGGCCGTGTGTTTGGGCTGTTTCCACACCCTGGTCTTCACGGTCTTGCGGACCGTCTTGATGCTCCAGCTTCGGACGGTCTTCTCCACCCAGGTCACGACGGTCCGCTCGACCCAGTGCCAGGCGAGGTTGAGCTTGCGGCCCAGCCACCTCAGGCCCGACCAGACCCACTTCGCCACCCACATGCCGACGCGCTTGAGCACCGGCCAGATCACCTTGCGCGTCACCGGCACGACCACTTTGGACACCACGACCCGGATGACGATGCTCCAGAACCGGCCGTCCGGGTCCGAGAAGGTGACCGGGCTGTTGTTGGCGTACGAGTACGCGTTGATCTGCTGCGGGTCGGTGAAGTCGATCTCGGGGTCGGTCGAGGCGAACCGGCCGGTCGCCGGGTCGTACGCGCGTTCCCCGAGCTGCGTGAGCCCGGTGTCGCCGTCGATGGTGCCGCCGACGAAACCCTGCTGGTCCGGCCACGTCGACGGGTGCGTTCCCCGTGCCCCGCCGAACGGGTCCAGCCGCCGCCGGGACACCTCCTGGGTGTCCGCGTCGATCGACAACTCCGCTGTGCCGACCTGGTTGTGGTCCATCCAGTGCAGCTTGTTGTCCGACGTCCGGACCGCGACCGTCTCACCGCTGTGTTCATAACGCCGCGTGCCCTTCAGCACGCCTTGCGGCGTCAGCAGTACCTCACCGTTGCCGAGGTACAGCGTGACCCCGCTGTTGTCCCGGCGGATCAGACGGTCGCCGGTCGCGTCGTACAGGTACGACGTGGTCTTGCCGCCGTCGGTGACCTTCGCCAGTTTGCCCTCGGCGTCCCATTCCAGCGTCTGGCCGGGCGCGGTGCCCAGCTTCCGGCCGGTCGTGTTGCCGGTGGCGTCGTAGCCGAACTCGTCCACCTTCGTGCCCGACGGGCTGGTCGTCGTCACCTTCTGCACCGCGTGCGGCTGTGGCTGGCCCGGCGCGGGATAGGTGTACGTGCTGGACGTCGTCTTGCCGTCCGGTGCCACCTTCGTCTCGCCGGTCCGGTTGCCGACCTTGTCGTAGGTCCAGTTGTGCCAGTACGGCGCCGGGCCGCCGAGTCTGACCGCGGTGGGCGTGGCCTCGCAGTTGCCGTCGCCCGGGGTCCACGCTCCGGTCATCCGGCGCAGGTGGTCGTACCGGAAGCACTGCGTGTCAGCGGGTTCGCCGGTGTCGGCGCCTGGCTCGTCGGCCACCCGCGTGATGTTGCCCGCCTCGTCGTGGCTGAACGACACGTTGGAGACGAGTTGCCCCGGTGTCTCCCGCTCGGTCACCGTGCGCTTCACCCGCCGGGTGCCACGCTCGTACTCGGCTGAGCGCTTGACCCACTTGCCGCCCGTGGACAGCGTGACCTGCTCCGGCTCGGAGTACGGGGTGTAGCTGGTGCCCATGACGTACGGGGTCTTGCCGCTCAACGTGGTCGCCAGGCCGAGCTTGTCGTAGCCGAAGGTCAGCTTCTCCTCGGCGAGCGCACCCAAGGCGGGCAGAGTCATCTCACCGACCTGACCGTCCTGCTTGTACCCCGTGGCGAACTTGTACGTGCCCGCCAGTTTGCCTTCGGACGCCGGGATTGTGACGGCCATACCGGTCGGGCGGTTGGCGCCGTCCACGCCGGTGACTGTCTGGCTGTAGGCGTTCCCGTTGACGTACCGCGTCGCCGAGACGAGCAGACCGGGCACGGCGGTGCCGTCCGGCAGCTTGTCGTAGCTCCACTCGATCCGTTTCGCGCCGGTCAACGACCCGTCGTGGATCGCTTTCGCCCGGCCGAGATCGTCATAGCTGTAGGCCAGGACAGCACCGCGGGCGTCCTTCCTGGTCTCGATCTGGTCAGCGTCGTTGTAGGTGGTCTCGGTGACGCCGTGGTCCGGGTCCTCGGTCCGGATCTCGCGGCCCAGCAGGTCGTATCCGCGCCGCCAGACGTTGCCCGCCGGGTCGGTGACGGACTCCAGCTGGCCGTGCCTGGTGTAGCCGTAGGTGGTCCTGTCGTAGTCACCGGCCGGCGAATCGCCCCTGTACTGGCGCAACTCGACGAGCCTGCCCTCCGCGTCGACGAACTCGCTCGTCGGGATGGCGCCCCTGGGCGGGTCGACGTCGTGCCTGCTGCCCGAGTACGCGTGCGTGGTGCGCCACTTCTCGACGCCGTCGACCTTGAGGATCTCGGCGGTGAGCCGGTCGTTGCCGTCGTACTCGTAGACCGTCTGCGCCGGCAGCTGTGCCTCGTCATCCGGCACCACGATGTCCGTGCCCGGTGGGGCGTCGTTGAAGTACGGACCGTTGACCTTCACTTCCTTGCCACGGGAGTCGTAGACGGTGTCGGTGATCACCCGTCCACCACCGGGCGCCGGGTCCTGCGACTGCCGTTCCCGCATCTGGCCGTCGAACAGGTCGATGTCCGTCTCGTACTCGCCGTTGGGCTGCACCGTGCGGTTGACGACCGCGTTGGGACCGTCGGTGCGGATCAGATAGGTGTGCTCGGTGCTGGGGCTCTGCGAACGAGCCCGTCCGGGCAGCCAGGTCTTGACCACACGGCCGAGCGGGTCGTACGCGCTCTCCGCGCGTTTGCCGGTGGTGTCGGTTTCCGCCGTCGGTTCACCCCACGCCGGTTCCAGCTCGACGGACGCGCTGTGCCCCAGGGCGTTCGTGGTCGTCACCTTGGTCACCGGACCGCCGGCCGCCGACTCGTACTTGGTGGTGGTCTTCTTGCCGAACACGTCCGTCGACTCGATCTCACGGCCGAGCGCGTCGTAGACCGAGCGGTCGACGGTCCTGAACGTCGGGGCACCGTTGGCCCAGCCGCTGAGTTCGTCCTGCCGGGTCGGGTCGCCCTTGGTCGGCTGCGCGCCGAGGGTGTCGCTTCCGTCGTAGTAGGTCCGCACGACACTGGCCAGGTCCGTGGGCAGGTTCGGCGTCTTGTCGCACGCGACGGCGACTGTCTCCTCCTGGTACTTCAGGTCCATGACGTTGGTAGCCGGGTTGCGCGTGTAGCTGTACCGGGTGCACGTGTCGTCATTGGCGTTGTTCAGGTCGTGCAGATCCTCGGAGCGGACCAGCAGGCCGTCGGCGTCGTAGACGTGGTTCTTGGCTGTCTTGAGCTGGCCGCCGCCGGGGTGCACTTCCGTGTGCTGGACCGCCGACTGGCCGACCTTGTACGCCTTGGTCGTCCCCCAGCTGCGCACACTGGTGGCGGTCGGCGCCGACATCCACGGGTCCGTGATCGCGCGGTCGGTGACGACTCCCCCAGCACTGGCGTAGGTGATCCGCTCCCGTTCGGCGCCCGCGAGGTCGTTGCTGTCCTCCAGCCTGGTGCCGTTGGAGTCGACGACCTTGACGTCCTTCACGCCACCGGCGGCCTTCTTGTCCTCGTCCATGCCGCGGAAGTAGAGGACCTCGGTCTGCTCCCGCAGCCCGCCCGGCTGCCCCTTGCGGGTCTGCACCCGCTCGTAACCGCGCCACTGCGACCAGGTCTTGCGCTCGGCCGGGACCAGGCCGTCCTCGTCGTCGTGCCGCCACGCCGGGGTCCCGACGTACCCGACCTCGGTCACGACCGGTGCCAGGCCGGTGGTGACGTCCTTCTCGGTCACGTCGGACACGACGTACTTGTGGAACCAGTCGGTGCGCTCAGCTGCCTGGTTGTCCAGCGAGTCCGGCGTCCACCGGACCGGGTAGCACCGCTTGGTGTTGGCGTCGGCGACCGGCAGGTTGACCGGCGCGGCACAGTCCTTCGGCAGGTAGTTCACCACGATGTCGGCGCCGGTCTCGGTGCGGATCTTCTTCATCCGCCACCAGTTCATCGGTGGGATGCCGTCGATGCCGTCCACGCGGTTGTGCATCTGGACGCCGTCGAAGTTCACCTCCGGCAGGCTCTCCGAACCGCCGACGAGGCCGGTGCGCCTGACCGACGCGAGCCACATCCCCGCCCTGGTGCCGTCGCCGGGAGACGGGAAGCTGTGCGTCAGCGTCCACGAGTTGACGTCCCGGTGGGCGTTGCCGTTCCAGATCCTCGTGGTGACCTTGGCCAGCCGCATCTGCGACCAGAACGTCGGTGTGTACTTGGTGCCGCAGTTGGTCGTGCTGGTGCACTGCTGGTCGAGCGGGGTGTCCGGCCAGTTCCCGGGTTTCCCGGTGACGCACTCGGTGTTCGGGACGCACCGCCCCGCGACGGTGAACACGACCTGGCCGACCGCGGGCTTGGTGTAGACCTCGCCGTCCTTCTGGCCGTAGTCGATGCGTTCGAGGTAACCGTCCCGCACGTAACCGGCGACTTTGGTGGCGGTCATGTTGCGGGCGTAGTTGTTGGTCTCGGTCTTGTAGAAGTAGCTCATGGTGTTGCCGTGCACGTCGACGACGTAGTCGAGGTTCCACCGCCACGCCTGCTGGCAGAACGAGGTGTCGAACGCGCTCTTGTGGCACGGCTCGCCGGAGTGGTTGCCCGCCACCGGTACCGTCCACGCCGAGTTCGTCGTCTGCTTGCCCGTCGACCAGCCGGGCAGCTTGTTCAGGCCGAAGAAGTACTGCGTGCCGTCCTTGCCGGTGACCTTCCAGGACTCGCCGTTGTCGTCGCCGTTGTCCTTGCCGGACACGCGTTCGATCTTCGACCCGTCGTCGCTGCGCAACCGCCACGCGCCTGTGGCGTCGTCACGGACCAGCTCGCCGCCGCTGCCGTTCAACGACAGGATGGCGTTGTCCGTTCGCCAGCACAAGTCACCGGTCTTCTTGGAGTTGTTGCTGCCCTTGGTATCCGTGGCGCAACTGGCGTACCGGCGCTCGATGTGGCCGCCGGGGCTGAAGTCGAACCCCTCGCCGACCCAGCTCGGCTGGTTGTTCGTCGCCGAGGTCCGCGCGTCGACGCTGCCCGACGAGTAGGACAGGTCCAGGTCCGGCTCCGGTCCGTCCAGACCGGGCGGGGCGTCCATGTCGTACTCCCAGGTGAAGTCCCCTGACGAGCCGCCACTCGACCACGTCGAACCGGGTGACAACGACGAGGCCTGGTAGTCGCCCGCGCCGGACGAAGCCGCCGCGGTGACCGCGTACAGCCCGTTCCGGCTGGGTGTCACGTCCGCGGTCAGCGTCCCGGCGCCGTCGTTGCGGGTGGGCAGGACCGTTGCCTGGCACTCCGGCTTGTCCGGTGTCGCCAGCGCGCATTCGGGCACCGCGGCCAGTTTGAGCCTGCCCGCCCAGTCCCCGCCGAACGCGTCGCGGAACCCGGCGTAGTCGACGTGGACCGACAGCGGCTCGGCTGTCGTGCTGCCGAGGCGGAACATCGGGCCGTCGAGCCTGCGGTCGAGCACCTCGACGCGCACCTTCGGCTGGACGGCCGCGGTCCGGGCGTCCCCGGCGCGCGCGACGCGGATCGGCGACGCCCCAGCCGCCGCGGCCCGCTGACCGTCCGGCGAGATCTCCGCGACTGCCGGGGCGGGCCACGACACCGAAGGCGATGCCTTGAGTGCCTTGTCCTCCGCCGCGTCAGGTTCCGGTTTCTCCGCGCGGACAACGGTTGTCGGCACGGACTTCTCCGCGCGTGCCGACCATGGCCTGCCTGGCTGGGCGGTGGCATCCGGCGGGACGGCGTTGACCAATCCCGCCGCGACCACCAAGGCGATCGCGGCGCCTGCCCAGCTGTGTGATCTTCGAGTCATACGAGCCCCTCCGGACTTTCCGCCTGTCACGGGCACGGCTGCCCGCCGGGATCGTGCTGCCGCGGGCGCGACCGGGTCAAAGGTTTCCGATTGTGTGGAAATGCTTCCCCGCACGAGGCGCGGTGTGATCGGGTCTACTGGGCGTTGCCGGCCAGCAGGGCGAGACCGAGTGAGGTGATGGAATGCAGCACGGACTGGCCGTTCTGCCTGCTGGTCACCAACCCGGCCGCCCGCAGCGCGGACGCCTGCTGGCTGGCGGTCGGCAGGCTCGTGTCCGCGCGCCTGGCCACTTCGCTGGTGGTGCAGGGCCGGTCGCCGATGGTTTCCAGCACCCGCGCGCGAGTCCGGCCGAGCAGCGACGCCAGTGACCGCGTCCGGTCCGTTGTGGACCAGCCGACCGAGTGGCCGATCGGGTAGAGCAGGACGGGGTCGAGGTCGCCGTCGAGCAACGTCATCGGCGTGCCCTGGCAGAAGAAGGATGGCACCAGCTGCAGTCCCCTGCCGCCGAGGTGCAGGTCCTGGTCGACGGGGTAGTCCAGTTCCAGTACGGGGTAGCACCACCGCGCGGACGGGTGCAGGTCGCCGAACAGCCGCTCGAAGCCCCCGTCGGCGACCAGTTGCGCCTGCCGGGCGTGTTCCTGGTCGACGCGTCCGCGCACATGTGTCCAATATGGTGCGAGGCACGCGGTGAAGTACTGGTCGACCGCGTCGGCCAGCCGGTTGACGGCTTCGGTGCGGCCGTCGGCGAGCATCGCCGTCCACGACGGGAGCGTGCGCTCACGGCTCAGGATGGACAGATCCGTGCGCAGTCGCCGTTTCGGCGTGCGGCGCAGCGCCTCCAGTCCGCTGGCGAGGCAGAGGTCCGGGGTCGCCGGGGTGAGGAAGTCGGCGGCGTACCCGTTCTGCGGCACCAGGTCGGTCAGCAGCCGGGTACCGGCGGGAACCTTCGGCCGGATCGATCTTCGCCACCCGTCGAAGACCAGTTCGCCGTCACGCCTGCGCAGCCGGTACAGGCTGAGCAAGGTCTCCCACATCGGGTGCGGCCGAGGGCTGATCCTCGTCCTGGCCAGATCCTCCGGGCTGAAATGGATCCTCAGCACGGCGACCACCGGCGAGCACGCGCACGACACCACACGAGACATTCCCCCTTTTTGCCCACCCCAGCTGGACATCCCCTCGCTGGCCGAGGCTAGAACACCCCGGCTGCGCCGGGCACTGCCCGGCGGAGAAATACCACCAAAGTTGCAGGCGCGTACCGCCAGGGATTGACGACAAACGGAGTGGGCGCGCGATACGCCTTTCCAGCGTGGCCGAAACGCTTGTCCGCGGGCGCGTGGCGTTCCTAGCGTCCACCCGGTGTTGATGCAGAGATCGCTTGTACCGCTTGTCATCGCGGTGAGCACGTACTTCGCCGTCGCGCCTGCCACGGCGGAGCCCTCAGCGCAGGCCTCGTCGGCGGCACGGGCGGATGTGAACGGCGACGGCATAGCCGACCTTGTGATGTCCACGGGTGCGCGCCTGACCTACAGCGGCGACACCGCACTGGTGCCGCACGACCTCGGCGGCTCGGTCCAAGTGGTCCCCGGCGGGCTGACGCTGCCCGCCGCGCTGGTCAACCAGAACAGTCCCGGTGTGGGACTGGGCATGGAGGCCGGCGACCGGTTCGGCACAGCCCTGGCCACCGCCGACTTCAACGGCGACGGCCTGGCCGACGTGGCGATCGGCAACCCGGGTGAATCGGTCAACGGCCTCGCCAACGCGGGCACGGTGTCCGTGCTGTACGGCCAGCGCACCGCGCCGTACCTGCGGACCATCGCGGGCGCACTCGGAACGATCACGCAGGACACGGCGAACGTGCCCGGCGCGATGGAAGCCGGTGATCTCTTCGGTGCCTCGCTGGCAGCCGGGGACTTCAACGGCGACGGCTACGCCGACCTGGGGATCGGCTCGCCCGGCGAGGCGATCGAGACCAAGGCCCGCGCGGGCGCGGTGTGGATCTTCCACGGCGGCAGCGCGGGGCTCACGTCAACGGGAGCCATCGCGTTCAACCAGGACCACGCGGACCTGGCAGGTGCGGCCGAGGCCGGTGACCTGATGGGCTTCGCGCTGGCCGCTGGTGACGTGACAGGTGACAAACGCGACGACCTCGCCGTGTTGTCCGCGGGCGAGGTGATCAGCGGGACGACCGGTGCCACCGGCGCCGTGCACCTGCTGCACGGTTCGGCCAGCGGGGTGAACCCGGTCGGGTCGTACGTGAGCGTGGGCGCCGCGGCCACCGGCGGGAAGTGGCGGAGCCTGGTGGTCGGCAAGTTCCACGGCGGCGCCAACGCCGACCTGGTGATCCAGGCCGACCAGCGGCGCGGCGGACCGGCAGGCTCCGGTGCCCTGGTGGCCGTGCGCGGCAGCGGAACCGGCCTGACCACCGCCGGTATCCAGGTCATCGACCAGGACACCGCGACGGTGCCCGGCGGGACCGAGCCGAACGACTTCTTCGGTGGCTCGCTGGCCGTCGGAGACCTGGACGGTGACTCGTTCGACGACCTCGCCGCCGGTTCGATCAAGGAGAACACCCGCGCGGGCAGCGTGTTCCTGTTCCGGGGCAGCGCGACGGGCCTGCTCACGCATCCGCCGTCGGCGTTCGGCGAGAACGCGGCGCCGATCAACGGCAACGAGCAGCCCGGCGAGGGGTTCGGCTACGGCCTGCGCGTGCTGGACGTGACCGGCGACGGCAAACCGGAACTCGTCGTCGCGGCGCCGTGGGAGGACGGATCGCTGCAGACGGGTGCGCTGTTCCTGCTGACCACGGGGTTGTCCGGCGATTCGCTGGCGGTGACCGGCTCGCGGCGAGTCACCCGTGCGGACATCAGCACGCCCTCCGGTTTCGGACCGGGCGCCCCGATCGCCGGAAGCGCGCACGTGCTCAACGACAATCTCGACTCGCCACGCTAGGGGGACCCATGAACAAGTTCAACCGCCGCATCTTCGTGTTCGGTGGCGTCGCGACCGCGGGAGCGCTCGCTCTGACCGGCAACGCGTCCGCCGCGTTGGCGTACCCGTTCAAGCTGGGCATCGCCTCGGGTGATCCGCTGCCCGACGGTGTGGTGCTGTGGACCAGACTCGCGGTGGACCCGGCTGACGAGAACGGCCACGGCGACATGCCCAACCAGTCCGTCGATGTGGAATGGCAGATCGCCACGGACGAGACGTTCGGCAACGTGGTGCAAAGCGGGAAGGTGACCGCGCTGCACGCCGACGCCCATTCGGTGCACGTCGAAGTACACGGGCTGCAGTCCGACCACGAGTACTTCTACCGGTTCAAGGCGGCGGGTCACCTCTCTCCCGTCGGCCGTACCCGCACGTCGCCCGCGCTGGACGTGGTCGGGCGCGACCTGCTGATGGCGTTCACGTCGTGCGCGCACTACGAGAACGGCTACTACACGGTCTACCGGCGGATGGCCGAGGACCGGCCGGATCTCATCCTGCACCTGGGCGACTACATCTATGAGGGCAAGGGGACGACGGGCGGCGTCAGACAGCACCTCGGCGACGAGATCGTCTACCTCAAGGACTACCGGCGCAGGTACGCGCAGTACAAGTCCGACACCGACCTTCAGGCGGCGCACGCCGTGGCACCCTGGCTGGTCGTCCCCGACGACCATGAGGTGGAGAACAACTACGCGAACATGACGCGAGCCAACAACTCGCCGGAACTGACCGCCGCGCAATGGAAGCAACGGCGAGCAGACGCGTATCGCGCGTACTACGAGAACATGCCGCTGCGCGGCGGTGCCAAACCCAACGGCGCCAACATACAGCTGTACCGCAGGGTCCGCTGGGGGCGGCTGGCGACGTTCCACATGCTGGATACCAGGCAGTACCGCAACGACCAGGCGTGTGGCGATGGGTGGCAATACTGCCCGCCTGCCGGTGATCCGGCGCGCACCCTGCCTGGTATGGCGCAGGAGAACTGGTTGCTGGACGGATTGGCGCAACGCAACGGCATCTGGGACGTGATCGGCCAGCAGGTGTTCTTCGCCAGGCAGGTCGACGGCAACGACGCGGGCAACATGGACGCCTGGGACGGCTACCCGGCCTCGCGCGACCGGATCCAGAAGGGCTGGGTGCAGCGCGGTGTGCGCAACCCGGTGGTGCTCACCGGGGACGTGCACCGGGCATGGGCGAACGACCTCAAGGTCGACTACACCAACCCGGCCGCGCCTGTCGTCGGCACCGAACTGGTGACGAGTTCGGTCTCGTCCGGAGGGGACGGCGCCGACTCGACGGCGATCCCGCACGTGGCGCACAACCCGCACCTGAAGTTCCACTCCCAGCACCGCGGCTATGTCCGAACGGTTATCGGTCAGTCCAAGATGGACGTGGACTTCCGCGTCGTGCCCAAGATCACCACGCGGGGCGCGGCGGTGCGGACGCAGCGGTCGTTCGTGATCGAGGAAGGACGCCCGGGCCTGCGCAATCCCTGAGGCCCCCACGGATGTGGACTGCCGCGGGCCGGCCCCCAGCCGGTGGCAGTCCACTTCATACAAACTGGGAACCGTTTACTCCGTTCGTGCGGTGTACCCGGCGCGCGGCAAGATCCATGTAACGCTTGGCTTTCCACGGCGACACCATCCAATGGTCCACACCACTATCAAGCGCCTATGGATCCTGCGACGGAGGTCGCATTGAAAATCTCAAGGGTTGTGACTGGCCTGGTCGCCTTGGCGACGACGACCTTGTTCCTCCCCGGCGCGGCGGCCTCACCCGCGGCCGCCGACGCCCATCCGCACGGTTCGCACGGCAGACACCCATTGATCCGTGCGGACGTGGCCCGTCCCCAACCGTCCCCGGCACCGAGGTTGTACCCGGTGAACGGCGCGGTCCCGGCGAAGACGAAGAACCCTCAGGTCCTCGCCGGCACCAAGGTCGCGTTGCGACCGTTGGTGATCGCGCTGGACAACGCGGACTTCGGCCTGCCGACCTGGAAGTCCGTTCTCGACAAGGTCGGCACGCCGTACGACGTACTGCTCGCCAGATCCGAACCACTCACCGCCGCCCGGCTGACCAGGCCGGACGGTACCGCCAAGTACAACGCGATCTTGTTGACTGACAACGCGTTGCTCTACCCGGACGGCAACGGCGACTACGTCAGCGCACTCGACGCCGCCGAATGGCAGACGCTCTGGACTTATGAGAGCACTTACCAGGTGCGGCAAGCAGCGCTGTACATGTCGTGGGGCACGTTCCCCGAGGACTACTGCCTGCGCGCGGGAACGGAAGGCAGCGTCGGCACACCCGTGCAGGCGACGCTGACCGGCGCGGGCGCCCAGTTCTTCGACTACCTCAAACCGACCGCCCAGATCCCGATCTCGTACTCGTACGTCTACCGGTCCAAACTCGCCCCCGGGTGTGACGCGCAGCCGCTGTTGATGCTCGGCACCGATGTGGCCGGTGTGCTCAGCCGCAGCGCGGACGGCCGGGAACGGGCGGGGCTGACTTTCTCGTCCAACGAGTACCTGATGCAGACCGACCTGCTCGGCTACGGCCTGCTGCGGTGGGCGACCAGAGGTGTGCTCGTCGGCGAGCACCGGCACTGGATCAACGCCGACCTCGACGACTGGTTCAACTCCAGCGACCACCTGTACCCCGACGGGCACCTGGAAACCGATCCCGGCTTCCGGCTCGGCGGAGTCGAGGCGGCCTCGGTGAACGCGCAGCAGGTCGCGCTGCGCGAGCTGAACCCGTTGGCCGCGGGCTTCACCCTCAACCTGCCGTACAACGGCGGCGACCTCGACCCCGAGGCACCGGCGCGGTGCAGCGCGGTGAACACGCCCGACGCGTTGACGAGCTTCTCCCGTTGCCTGGCAAGCAGTTTCCGGTGGATCAACCACACGGTGTCGCACCCGGAGCTGAACTTCACCAGCCTCGCGGTGAGCCGGGCGGAGATCGGCGACAACCTGGCCATCGGACGGGAAGCCGGGCTGACAGTGCCGACCGAGGTGCTCAAAACCCCGGCGTACTCCGGACTCGGCGTCTACAACCCCGACCCGAACGCACCGGACACCGATCCGCCGACCGACTTCGGCCTGGCCAAGTCCAACGCCAACCTGCTCAACGCGGCCGCGGATTTGGGCGTGAAGTACCTGCACGGCAACATGTCGTTCAACAGCCACAAGCCGTCGTGCTTCAACTGCGGGATATACCACCCGCTCAAGCCCAGCCTGCTGATCGTGCCGGACTGGCCGACCAACATCGGGTACCAGACGACAGCACCGGCCGAGCAGACCCTGTTCTACAACTCGCTGTACGGCCCGAACGGTCGTTGGCCGTACCACGACCACGACCTGACGTACCAGGAGATGCTCGACTACGAGTCGGACGTGGCCCTGCAACACGTGATGACCGGCTCGGCATACGCGCACACCCTGCACCAGGGCAACCTGCACCAGTACGTGCCCGGCAAGAGCCTCACGTTCGACTGGTTGCAGGCGACGATCACCAAGTACAGCGCGAAATACCGAGTACCGCTGAAGAACCCGGACTGGATGGCGCTGGCCGGGTACGTCCAGGCCCGGACCGCGCACTTCGCGGAACTGGCGGCCAAGTCGGACCCCGTGTGGGACAAGACAGCCAAAACCGTCACTTACACGCCGGCGAAGACCGGCTCGCTGTTCCTGACCGGGGCGACGAGCAGCACCGCCACGAGTGACCGCTACGGCACGGACACCATCACCCAGTTCACCACCGCCGCGGGCAAGCCGATCACGGCGACCGCGACACCTCGTACCTGACGGTCACCTGTCAGATCTCGCGAGGACGCTGGACCGCTGCCGTCTCCGCATCCCGGCGGCAGCGGTCCGCACCGCTACTGGAGACCATGGACACAGGCGAATAGTGACCCAGGTCACACCAAGTATTTTTGCGATCACGACCACCACGCTGGCCAGGAGAAACACGGAGTCGTCCACTTCGGGACAGAAACCTGGAACCGATGGAACGTGCGAAATGCGGGTCCATGACGCCACTCACCGACAAGACCGCCCAAGTTCACTCGGTCGAGTGACGGGGCCAGGATTGACGAGATTTGGCGCCACAACCCGATACGGCAGAATCACGCGGGTGTCTTCACTTGCAAACGAAGTACCGCAAGGGAAACACACAAAGGGGTGGCCTTCCGGCTAGGGAAGGCCACCTGGTGCAGATTCCCAACCGTTCCAAGGTAGGAGTTTCCGCAGTGACCAGAGTAAGGGACGAAGGCGCCGGCAACAGCGCCAAACCGTCCACGACTGCTGACCCGCCAGGCCGCACACCGTACATCGGCACTGGTGAACTGGCACAAGGCCGCCACCGTCGGACATCCACAATGTGGTCGTTCCTGGAGGGTGTCCTGACCAAGCGCAAGGTCTTCTGGCGGTTCTTGCTCCTGGCGACCGTCGCCATGGCCTTCGTCGGCGCGTTGGCCCTGTTGCCGCTTGTCCGCAAGTAACAGGTAACAAGTAAAAGGTGCACAGTCATCCCATGACTGAGTGCATCCGATGAGCGGTCGGGCACCTGGCGCCGCGCCAGGTGCCCGACGTACGAGTCAGCGGGCACGGGCCAACGTCGTGTCGATGAACGCCTGAGTCGCGGCGGTCAGCTGACCACGCCGGTACACCAGCCATTGCGGGAGCCGTTCCGGCGGGGAGAACCGGTACACGTCGGCGCCCGCTCGCTGGGCCAGGCCGGCCCACCCGTCCGGCATCAGGCCCGCGCCGATCCCCTTGAGCACCATGGGTAGCACGACGCTGCGGTCGCCCACCTCGGCGGCGATCGTCATGTCGCCGACGGTGGCGGCGAGCCGGTCGAACAGGGCACGCACGGCGGTCGCGGGCTGCATCACGACGAATCGCATGCCGCGTAACTGATCGGGCGTCACCGTGGTGCCCGCGCCCGGGATGCCGCCGGGTGGCACCACGAGCAGGAATTCCTCGTCCCGCAGGTGGTGGGCCACGAGGCCGCGGCCGGTGGGGCGTTCGGCGTTGCCGCACACGCCGACCTCGCAGCGGCCCTGGACCACCATGGCGATCACCTCGGCCGCCGCCAGCGCCGCCGACGTGCTCACGACGACGCCCGGGTGGTGGTCGTGCAGTTCGGCGATGATGCTGGTCACCGGTTCCAGCGCCGAGGACGATGTCGCCGCGACGTCCACCCTGCCCACGACACCCTCGCCGATGGAACGTGCTGCGGCGTGCATGGCGTCGAGGTCCCGCAGGA
Organism: Kibdelosporangium phytohabitans; assembly: GCF_001302585.1. Classification (GTDB taxonomy): domain Bacteria; phylum Actinomycetota; class Actinomycetes; order Mycobacteriales; family Pseudonocardiaceae; genus Kibdelosporangium; species Kibdelosporangium phytohabitans. Next base: position 6,873,907 of record NZ_CP012752.1, read on the forward strand.
CCAGGCGGGCGCGGTCGGCGAGCACCTCCCCCGCGCTGCTGAGCACCACGTTGCGGCCGACGCGGTGGAACAGCTCCACTCCCAGTTCCTGCTCCAGTTTGGTGATCGCCCGCGACAGCGAGGGCTGGGCGACGTGCAGGGCGCGGGCCGCGTGGGTGAAGCCGCCGTGTTCCACGATCGCCACGAAGTACTCGAGCTGCCGCCGTTCCATAGCCAGACGCTATCGGAATAGTGTCATAGATGTCTTGGACACACTGCCCGGCCTGCGGTCTACTGGCCGGAAAGCCGACGAGAGGACTCGATGTTCACCACCCGGCCCACGTTGCAGGGCACCTTCGGCATGGTGTCCTCCACACACTGGCTCGCATCCGCGACGGCCATGGCTGTGCTGGAGGACGACGGCAACGCGTTCGACGCGGCGGTCGCCGCCGCCTTCGTGCTCAACGTGGTCGAACCGCACCTCAACGGCCCCGGCGGCGAGGTGCCGGTGATCATCGCCCCGGCGGGCGGGCAACCGCAGGTCCTGTGTGGACAGGGACCGGCCCCGGCCGGCGCCACGATCGAGCACTACACCTCACTCGGGCTCGGCCTGGTGCCCGGCACGGGCCCGCTGGCCGCCGCCGTTCCCGGCGCGTTCGACGCCTGGATGGTGCTGCTGCGCGACCACGGCACCAAGCGACTGCCGGACGTGCTGAAGTACGCGATCGGTTACGCGCACAACGGCCATCCCGCGGTCGAGCGGGTCGGTGCGACCGTCGACGTGGTGCGGGAGCTGTTCGAGACCGAGTGGACCAGTTCGGCCGCGGTCTACCTCACGGACGGCAAGGCTCCCGCGGCCGGCGCGCTGCTGCGCAACCCGACGCTGGCCGCCACCTGGCGCCGCCTGATCAAGGAGGCCGAGAGCGCGGGCGCGGGCCGTGAGGCGCAGATCGAGAAGGCGCGCGAGGTGTGGCGGGAGGGGTTCGTCGCCGAGGCGATCGCCGAAGCCGTCGCACAGCCCACGATGGACACCTCCGGCGAGCGGCACACCGGCACCCTCACCGCGGACGACCTCGCCGGTTTCGAAGCGACCTACGAGGCACCGGCCACCTACGACTGGAACGGCTGGACGATCGCCAAACCCGGCCTGTGGAGCCAGGGGCCGGCGTTCCTGCAGCAACTCGCCCTGCTGCCCGAGAACCTCGAGTACGGCACGCCCGACTACTTCCACACCCTCATCGAGGGCACGAAACTCGCGATGGCCGACCGTGAGGCGTGGTACGGCGACAGCACCGACGTCACGCTGGAAGCGTTGCTGGCCAAGGACTACAACGACGCCCGCCGTGCGCTCATCGGGCCGCGCGCGTCGCTGGAGCTCAGGCCCGGCAGTCCCGGTGGCCGCGAACCCCGGCTGCCCACGCTGCTCACCGAGGGCCGCTTGCATGAGGTACCGGCGACGGCTGGAGCCGGTGAGCCGACCGTGGCACGCAACGGGCGCACCCGTGGCGACACCTGTCACGTCGATGTCGTCGACCGGTGGGGCAACATGATCGCGGCCACGCCCAGCGGCGGCTGGTTGCAGTCCAACCCCGTCATCCCGAGTCTGGGCTTCCCACTCGGCACGCGGTTGCAGATGTCCTGGCTAGAGCCGGGGCTGCCGAACTCGCTCGTGCCCGGGCGGCGGCCGCGGACCACGCTGAGCCCGTCGCTGGCGCTGCGCGACGGCGAGCCGAGAATCGCGTTCGGCACGCCCGGCGGTGACCAGCAGGACCAGTGGAGTGTGCATTTCTTCGTCGCCGTCGCATTGCGGGACAGTGTCCGCGGCGGACTGGACCTGCAGGGCGCGATCGACGCACCGAACTGGCACAACAGCAGTTTCCCGAGCTCTTTCTACCCCCGCGAGACACTGCCGGGAAGTGTCGTCGTCGAATCGCGGATCGGCGCGGACGTCATCACCGCGCTCACCGGCCGAGGACATACCGTCACCTCGGATGAGGACTGGTCAGAGGGCAGATTGTGCGCCGTCGCGCGTGATCCCGGCACCGGCGTCCTCTCCGCGGGCGCCAATCCGCGCGGCATGCAGGGATACGCGGCCGGACGATAACCGGCTGCGCGGGAAACAGCGGTCCACCTCCGCCGGACCGCTGTTTTTCGCGCGTATTTCCTGGCGAATTTTTTTAACCAATTCGATATGCGCGAAGGTCGGTGGACATCGTACGTTACTGGCCATGCGACGTTCCCGGTTACTGGTGATCGCGGCAGGCGTGTGCACTCTGGCCGCCTGTGTCCCGATCCAGGCGGTCACGTCCGGCGGCGAGCGCACCGACGACTACGGCACGCCGGTCGGCGACCAACGGGTCCGGTCCGGCGGTGAGCTGGTGATGGGTTTGTCGAACGAGCCCGACCGGCTGGACCCGACCACATCGACCTCGCTCTACACGCGGTACGTGATGAACACGATCTGCGAGAAGCTCTACGACCTGGACTCCAGCGGCAAGGTCGTCCCGCAGTTGGCGACCGCGCTGCCCACGACCTCGGCCGACGGCCGCACGGTGACCATCCCGGTCCGCGCCGGGATCAAGTTCGCCGACGGCTCGCCGTTCGACGCGAACGCGGTCCGGACCAGCCTGCAACGGCACCTCACGCAGAAGACGTCCCAGCGGGCCAGCGAGATGGGGCCAGTGGAGAGCATCACCGCGAGCGGCGGCGACCAGGTGGTGATCCGCTACAAACGCCCGTTCGCGCCGATCACGGCGGCGCTCGCGGACCGTGCCGGGATGATCATGTCACCGGTCGCGCTGACCGCCAGGGGCGACACCTTCGGCGACGCCCCGGTCTGCGTCGGCCCGTTCAAGTTCGTCAAGCGGATCCCGCAGACCTCGATCACGGTGACCCGCGACCCGGACTACTACGACGCGGCCAAAGTGCACCTGGACACGATCGTCTACCGGATCATGCCGGACGCCAACACCCGTGCGGCGAACCTGCGGTCCGACGACGTGCAGGTCGCCGACACGATCTCACCGCAGGACGTCGACGCGCTCGCCAAGGACCGCTCGTTGCGCCTGCTGCAAGCGGGCTCGTTGGGTTATCAGGGCTTCACCGTCAACACGGGCAATGTGGACGGTGTCGGCAAGCCGCCGAAGCCGATCGACACGCCGCTCGCCCGTGACGCCAGGGTCCGCGAGGCGCTTGTGCTCACGGTGGACCGTCAGACGCTCGTCAACACGGTGTTCAACAACTGGTACGAGTCTGCCTGCTCCCCCATCCCACCGCAGAGCCCGTACGCGTCGACAGCCAGCAACGCGTGCCAGAAGTTCGACCCGGCGCGGTCGAGGCAACTGCTGGCCGAGGCCGGGGTGCCAGTCCCGTTGCGGGTCGAGCTGAAAGTGAGCAACACCCAGGACGAGCTGCGGTACGCCCAGGCGCTGCAGGCCAGCGTCGCCGAAGGCGGGTTCGACCTGCGGATCGTCCCCGTCGAGTACTCCACGCTGCTCGACGTGCAGAAACGCGGCGACTTCGAGCTGCTGCAGCTGGGCTGGTCCGGCCGGATCGACCCGGACAGCAACACGACCCGCTTCCTGGCGACCAAGGCGGCGAGCAACGTCGGCGGCTACTCCACCGGCGAGATGGACACCTTGCTGGCCCAGGCGTCCCAGATCAACGACGTCGAGCAGCGAGCCGAGCTGTACGGCAAGGCGGTCGGCGTGATCCTGCGGGACAACCCGATCGTCTACACCTACCGGCGGCGCAACCTCACCGTCCACACCAGACAGGTCACCGGTGTCGAGGTGTACGCCGACGGGGTGGTGCGGCTGGGCAGGGCCGCGTTCGTCGAAGGTCAGGAGGGATAGTGGCGCGCTACCTGGTCAACCGGCTCTGGCAGTCCGCGCTCACCTTGGTGCTCGCGTCGGTCATCGTGTTCCTCGGTGTCCGCGCGCTGCCCGGTGACCCGGCGCTGGCGATGGCCGGTGAGGAAGCCGACCCCGCGACACTCGCCGCGGTGCGCGCGCAGCTCGGCCTGGACGAATCGGTCGTGGTGCAGTACATGAAGTTCATCGGCAACGCCGCCACCGGCGACTTCGGCAAGTCGGTGCGGACCGGCACGCCGGTGAGCGAGATGCTCGGCGCCACGCTGCCCGTCACGATCCAGCTCGCGATCTACGCGATGCTGGTCGCGTTGCTGCTCGGCCTGGCCGCCGGTGTCGTCGCGGCGGTGTTCCGGGGCCGCTGGCCGGAGTGGACGGCCAACGGTTTCTCCCTGCTGGCGTTGTCCGTGCCCACGTTCTGGCTCGGCATCCTCGCCGTGCTGTACCTGTCGGTGCAGCTGGACTGGTTTCCCGCATCGGGTTACGTCTCACCGTTCGAGGATCCGCTGCGCGGGGTCTACTACCTCACGTTGCCCGCGGTGATCCTCGGCCTGACGCACGCCGCTGTGGTGCAACGGCAGACAAGGTCGTCCATGGTGGCGACGCTCACCGCGGACTTCGTGCGCACCGCGCGGGCCAAGGGCCTCGGCCGTGGCGCGGTGATCTTCCGGTTCGGGCTGCGCAACAGCCTGATCGTGGTGACCACGATCGTCGGCCTGCAACTGGGCGGGCTGATCGCGGGCGCGGTGGTCACCGAACGGATCTTCAGCCTGCCGGGCATCGGCAAGCTCACGCTCGACTCGGTGTTCACCCGCGACTACCCGGTCATCCAGGCGGTCGTGCTGGTGATCACCGCCGCGTACATCCTGATCAACCTGCTGGTCGACTTCCTGTACACGGTCATCGACCCGCGGATGCGCGTCTCCGGGAGGGCCTCATGACCGCTGCCGAACCGGTGGCAGCCGGTGAACTCGGGCGAGTGCGCGGCCGGGTGCTGCGGAAGTTGTGGCAGAACCCGATGGGCGTGGTCGGTGGCGTCCTGCTGCTGATCGTGATCGTCGCCGGGGTGTTCGCGCCGTGGCTGGCGCCGTACCCGCCGTCCCAGGTGCACTTCACCACCCCGTTCCAGCAGCCGTTCACGGTCGGTTTCGCGCTCGGCACGGACGATCTCGGCCGCGATGTGCTGTCCCGTGTGCTGTCCGGGACCCGCGCGTCGCTCGAGGTCGGGGTGCTGTCGGTGCTGCTGGCGGTCGCTGTCGGCGTCCCGCTGGGGCTGCTGGCCGGGTACTGGCGGTGGCTGGACGCGGTCGTGTCCCGGCTGGCCGACCTGATGCTGGCGTTCCCGTTCCTCATCCTGGCCGTCGGCCTCGCCGCGATCAACGGCGGCGGCATCGGCAACGCGGCCATCGCGCTCGGCATCGCGAACATCCCGGCGATGGTCCGCGTGGTCCGCGCGGAAACGTTGCGGCTCAAGGAATCCGACTTCGTCCTCGCCGCGCACACGATGGACGCCGGCGCTCCGCGCATCCTCGTGCGCCACATCCTGCCCAACGCGCTGTCGGCGATCATCGTGCAGGCCACGGTGATCATGCCGTCGGCTGTGCTCGGTGAGGCGATCCTGTCGTTCCTGGGCCTCGGCATCCAGCCACCCGACCCGAGCCTGGGCATCATGCTGTCCGACGCGCAGCAGTACCTGTTCCGCACGGTGTGGCCGGGCGTGTTCCCCGGTGTCGCGATCGCGTTGATCTGCCTGGGGTTCAACCTGTTCGGTGACGCGCTGCGCGACGCACTCGATCCCAAGGCCCAGCGGCTCAAGAGGGGGAAGCGATGACCGAGCCGTTGCTGGAGGTCAGCGACCTCGAAGTGTCCTTCGGTGCCGTGCGGGCAGTCCGGGGCGCCGGGCTGCGCCTGATGCCTGGTGAGCGGGTGGCCGTGGTGGGCGCGTCCGGATCCGGCAAGTCGACGACCGCGCACGCGATCATGGGCCTGTTGCCGGGAACCGGCCACGTCACGGGCGGGCGGATCAGCTTCCGCGGCGAGGACGTCACGCACGCCGGGGAGAAACGGCTGCGCCGCCTGCGCGGCCGTGAGATCGGGCTCGTGCCGCAGGACCCGATGTCGAACCTGAACCCGGTGTCCCGCGTGGGCCACCAGGTCGCCGAGACACTGGTGGCGCACGGCCTCGCCGGCCGCAAGGAGGCCAAACGACGTGCCGTGGAGATCCTGGCCGAGGCCGGGCTGCCCGACCCGGCCAGACGGGCACGTCAGTACCCGCACGAGTTCTCCGGCGGCATGCGCCAGCGGGTGCTGATCGCCATCGGCCTGGCGTGCCGCCCCGACCTGCTGATCGCCGACGAACCGACCTCCGCGCTGGACGTGACCGTGCAGCGGCAGATCCTCGACCACCTCGAGAAGCTGACCCAGGACCTGGGCACCGCGCTGCTGCTGGTCACCCACGACCTCGGTCTGGCCGCCGACCGCGCCGACCACGTGGTGGTGATGTCCGACGGGCAGGTGGTCGAGACCGGCCCGGCCCGCGAGATCCTCACCGCGCCGGACCACGAGTACACCCGGCGGCTCGTGGCCGCCGCGCCTTCGCTGACCACCGCCGCGCACCGGACCGCGACAGCCGCCGAGCCCGTGCTCGAAGTCGCCGGGGTGTCCAAGGAGTACCGGATCCGGGGCGGCGGCGGTGCGCTGCGCGCGGCCGACGACGTGTCGTTCACGGTGTCGCGTGGCCAGACGACCGCGATCGTCGGCGAATCCGGCTCGGGCAAGACGACCACCGCCCACCTGGTGCTCGGCCTGGTCGCCCCCACCTCCGGCACGATCCGGCTCGACGGTACCGACGTGACGGTGAACCGCAAGGGGGCGCGCCGGGCCATGCAGGCGGTCTTCCAGGACCCGTACGGGTCGCTCGACCCGATGTTCACAGTGGAACGCCTGATCACCGAACCGCTGCGGATCTTCGGCATCGGCGACCGCGCGTCCCGCCGGACCCGGGTCGCCGAACTGCTGGACCAGGTCGGCCTGACACCGTCGATGGCGCAGCGGTACCCGAATGAGCTCTCGGGCGGGCAACGGCAACGCGTGGCGATCGCCCGCGCGCTGGCCCCGTCACCGCGACTGGTGGTGTGCGACGAAGCCGTGTCGGCGCTCGACGTGCTTGTGCAGGACCAGATCCTGCGGCTGCTGGACTCACTGCAGCAGGAGCTGGGCTTGAGCTACCTGTTCATCTCCCACGACCTCGCAGTGGTCCGGTCGATCGCGCACGAGGTCGTGGTCATGCGCAACGGCCGGGTCGTCGAGCAGGGACCGGCCGCGCAGGTGCTCGACTCCCCCGCAGATCCCTACACCCGGCAACTGCTCGACGCCATTCCGGGCGCGGACGTGTTCAGCTGACGGTCAGACCCGGCGTGGACGTGGGCCGCCCACAGCGACGGGGTTCCGGCACCAGCTCCCGAGCGCTTCGAGGTACGTGTCGCGCATACCCCTTTACCGCACGGCGTCAGGGATTCGTCTGCGTCGGGACGCGCACGCTCTCGTTGTTGATCGACATGGCCACGATCCGGTTCTGCTCGTCGAAACGGATGTTGGCCGACGCCGCCGCGCAGCTGATGCGCGTGACCGGTCCGTTGTGGGCGATGTCGTACCCGCGCCGCTGGGCGTAGGACACGATACCCCGGCGCTGGTTGTAGAACCTGAGCTCAGCCGTGCCCTGCTGGAGGACGCGGCTGAATCGCGGGAATTCCGGCTCGGGCAGGCGGAAGTCCGGGTGGTCGAGCAGGAAACCGGCTCGCGTGCCACCGCCGACCTCGCCGGCGTAGCCGGTGTACCGCCCGGTCGCGGCCTTGGTCGCCTCCATCATCAGCGACGCGGCCGCCACCGGGTCAGTCGGCGAACCGGGCAGCGAGGCGAACGGCACCTCGGGGGTGGTCAGTTCGGGGATGCCGTGGCGCTCACCGAACGCCCTTGCCTCGTTCGCGGCACGCAGGATGTCCTCGCGGTAGCCCGAGGGATCCGCCCACACCCACAGCCACGACTGCGGCCCCGGCGCGGAGGTGCCGAGTATCTGCACGTCGGTGCACGACGTGACCACGTTGTCGGGCGAGGTCAGCTCGAACCGCGCCTCGTCGAGGTTCATCTTCCACGCGGCCAGGCCGACGACGTCGAACAGGCGAAGCTGGTACTCCAGGGACATCAGTGCCGCGTCGTCCTGGAGGTCGGTGAAACTGATCACCGCGACACCGTACGGGACACCCGGAGCGTTCCCCGGCGGTTTGGTGAAACTCCCGTACGCTCGCCCGGTGACAGTGGACGAGGTCGTCGCCCTGTGCCTGGTGAAGCCGGGTGCGGAGGAGACCTATCCCTGGGGTGACGCCGAGCTCGTGGCGAAGGTCGGCGGCAAGGCGTTCGCGTTCATCGGGCTGTTCGCGGGCACCGTCGGCCTCAAGTGCGGCGCGAGCGCCGAGGAAGCCGCCGAGTGGCGTGACCGCTACCCCGGCGACATCACGATCAGCGCCTACATCGGCCGCCACGGCTGGAACCGGGTGGTGATCGGCGGCGCGGTGCCCGACGACGACCTGCTCGAACTGCTCGACATCTCCTACGACGCGATCGTCGCCAAACTGCCGAAGTCCCGCAGGCCCTAGCCCTTGGCCGCGGTGACGAACGCGCGGATCAGCTCGTGGTCCTTCACGCCGCGGGTAGCCTCGACGCCGCTGGAGACGTCCACTCCCCACGGTTTCGCCGCCTCGATCGCGGCCGTGACGTTCGCGGGCGTGAGCCCGCCTGCCAGCAGCCAGTCCCCGTCCGGCCTCGACCCGGCGAGCGCCGAGAGGTCCCAGGTCTCCCCTGACCCGGCGATCGGTGAGTCCAGCAGCAGCATGTCCTCGCCGTACGCACCGACCGTGACGTCCGTGGCCGCCGTGAGCGTGGTCGCCCGGATCAGCCGGTAGGGCCCACCCGCCAACTCCTCGAACGCCGGCTTCGGGTAGTCGCCGTGCAGCTGCACCGCGCCGACGCCCGCTTCGAGCGCGATCCGTCCCGCCTCTGCCGCCGGGATGCCCGCGAACACGCCGACCGTCAGCACTGTTTCCGGGACGTCGGCGATCAGGCCGCGCACGGTCTCCGCGTCGACCTGACGGACGCTCCTGGTGAACACGAACCCGACCGCGTCCGCTCCGGCCGCCACCGACACCTCGACGTCGGCAGGCGTCCGCAGCCCGCACACCTTCACGAACACTCCGTGGATGATACAGCCCTGATCAGCACGGGCAGCGCCACGACCAGCGCGATGAGGCGGACAGCGGCGGCGAGCTGGTACGGCGCGCGCAAGCCGAGCTCGTGCGCCACCAGGCCGCTGGCCAGGACTCCGAACGGCATCAGGCCCCACGCGAACATCCGGTAGACGCTGTTGACGCGTCCCCGCATCCCCGCGGGCACGAGCCGCTGCCGCAGGGTGACTGAGACGACGTTGAACAACGTCGTGGCGAACCCGTTGACAGCCAGGCAGATTCCCAGCGTGACGGCGTTCGGTGCCCATCCCGCGCCGGCGTAGCCCAAGACGGTGAGAACCAATGCGCTGACCAACCTGGCCGACGTGCCGAACCGGTCGGCGATCCACCCGTTGACCAGTCCGCCGACGAGCCCGCCGCACGCTGCCGCCGCGAGCACCAGGCCGAACGCCGACACCCCGACACCCAGTTCCCGCGTCACGACCAGCACGAGCGTGGCGTTCGCCAACTGCCAGCTGAACGTGTTGACGCTGAGCAGGACGGCAAGAGTCCGCAGTAGACGGTGCCGCACCAGCCACCGGACACCGTCCGCGATGGCGGCGCGCATCGGCATCGGCTCGGCGTGGGCGCTCTTTCCTTTCGGCACGGTCAACAGGACGACTGCGGACGCAACGAACAGCAACGCTTCAGCGCCGAACGCCAGCGCGGCCGACACGGCGAACAGCGCGCTACCGGCGGGCGGGCCCGCGAACTGCTGGCCCACGGTGAGCACGACCTGCTGGTTGCCGTTGGCGCGGGGCAGCATCCGGTCGGCGACGAGATCAGGGAGCGCGGCCTGTGCGGCGTTGCCGAACACGACATCACACGCGCCCAAGGCGAACGCCAGGACCGTCAGGGTGGTGATGTCCATCCGGCCGACCGCGACGAGTACCGCGGTCACCGCGACGATCGCCGCTGCCGCGAACTGCGCACGCCGCATCAGGGTGATCCGGCAGTACCTGTCCACGATCGTCCCGGCCGGTAGCGAGAGCAGCAGCCACGGCAGGTAGGCCGCGGCGGACACGACCGTGAGCAGCCGGGGATCCGGGGTGAGCGCGGCGGCCAGCAGCGGCACGGTGGCGGCGTACATGCCCTTGCCTGTGAAGTCGATCCCTGTGGCGAGCCAGAAACGCCAGAAAGCACGGGACAAACGGGAATCATCGGCGATCAGCGGCACGGCGATCATCGTGCGGTGTCCGCGGGCGACCGGACACCATTCAGCTGTGGGCTAAAGTCGATCAGTGGCACTCACTGTCGAGGTGGGCGTGGCGGAGCTGGCGGCGACCCGGTTCGCGATCTCGCCGCTGTCGGAAACCGTGGCCTGCCTGCGGCAGTTGGGTGGGCGGGAGGTCAACGCGGCGAATCTGCGGTGGCTGCGCTGGGCCGGGGAGCAACTCGCGGCCCGGCCTCTGGATCTGTCACGCACGGCGCCGCTTCTGTCGCCGGCCAGGACCGCGTGGCCGGAGTTCCTCATCCCGGCGCCGCGAGGCGCCACGGCGTCGATCGAGGACGACCTCGACGCGTTGCTGGCCACCTCGGCGCGGAACGTGCGCGCCAGCCTCGCCCGTGTCTTCGGCGACAACCCGCCACCGGCGGTCGCCGAACTGGCCGCGCGGCCGGCGGCAGGACTCCGTGCGATCGCGTCGGAACTTCGGGTGGCACACGGCCGCCTGGTGGCGCCGCACTGGTCACGTATCCGAGCGGTCCTGGAGGCCGACGTCACCTACCGGGCCAGGCACCTGGTGGTCGGCGGAGCGGAGCGGCTGTTCGACGACCTCCACCACGACCTGCGCTGGCAGGACGGCAGGCTGACGGTGTCAGGCGGGCGTGGCCACGGCGATCACGCGGTGGCCCGCGGCCCGGGTGGTCTGGTCCTCATGCCCGTCGTGCTCGGCGCGGCACACGTCATGATCAAGAAACACACGTCGACGCAGACCACTGTGCGCTACCCGGCACGCGGGGCCGGTGCCTTGTGGATCGCGGGCGCACGACGTCCGGCGAACAGCGTGGTCCGGCTGCTCGGCAGGGCACGAGCGGACATACTCCAGGCGTTGTGCTCCCCTGCCACCACGACTGATCTCGCGCTGGCGTTCAACGTGACACCCAGCGCTGTCTCGCAGCACCTCGCCGTCCTGCGCGACAGCGGACTTGTCGCACGGGAACGGTCAGGCCGTCACGTTTTGTACGTGACGACCGAACTCGGCACGAACCTGCTCGGCGGCGAACCGGGTTCAGCGGCCGAGTAGCGCGACCATCAGCGACAAATCCCCCAATGTCCCGATGTTTCGCCGCGGTGTGGCGATCGTCGACCAGATCACGGTGGCAGCGCGCAACCTCCGGCTTGCTGAAGTTCCCGATCTGCCGCATGCAGCGAGAAGCACTCCACATGCGACCAAGATTATGTTCGCTGGTAACAATCCTGGGAGGCTGGCGTGTCAGAACCCGTTGTCGTCATGAATGGCCTGGACTTCCCCACCAGTCTCGTGTTCGACCCCGGCGGCCGGGCGTACGTGGCGGAGTCCGGCCTGCCGTTCGGCGGCGCCGCGCCCGGCGGACGGATCCGGCGACTGGACCACCCGGACCAGGACATGGACTCCGTCGTCCTCGTCGACGGCCTCGCCGCGCCGGTCACCGGGCTGTGCTGGCACGACGGTGCCCTGTTCGTCTCCGAGGGCGGCGCCGGGCGGATCACCCGGGTCGACGCCGACGGCTCGCGGACCACGATCGTCGAAGGCATGCCAGGCCCGGGGAACTACCACACGAACATGGCCGTGGCCGGCCCCGACGGGAAGCTCTACTTCAGCCAGGGTGCCATGTCCAATCTGGGCGTGATCGGCCTCGACGCGTACGAACTCGGCTGGTTGAAGCGCCTCCCGCACGCCCACGACATACCGGGTATCGACATCACGCTGTCCGGTTTGAACGTGACCACGGCCGATCCGTTCAGCGACAAGGAAAACGCGACGGTCGACACCGGCAGCTTCGTCCCGTTCGGAACGACAACACACTCGGGTCAACGGATTGCCGCGGAAGTGCCGTGTACGGCGGCGGTGTTGCGGTGTGATCCGGACGGGTCGAACCTCGAACTGGTCGCCTGGGGCATCCGCAACGCGTTCGGGCTGGGTTTCCTGCCGGACGGCCGTCTGCTCGCGCTCGACCAGGGCGCCGACGACCGGGGCAGCAGGCCGATCGGCAACGCGCCCGACCTGCTTTTCGAGGTGCGGCAGGGCCGTTGGTACGGCTGGCCGGACTACGTCTCCGGCGTCCCGGTCACCGATCCGCGGTTCGCTCCGCGACGCGGCCCGCAACCGCGGTTCGTGTTGGCCGGCCACGCGGCGCTGCCCGAGCCGGAGACCGCGCTCGTGGAGTTCGAGCCGCACGTGTCCGCCACGAAGTTCGCCGCGGCGGCGTCGGGACACCTTGTGGTCGCGCTGTTCGGCGACGAGACACCGATGACCGCGCCGCCGGGGCACCCCGAGGTCGGCCGCGGCCTCGCGGTCGTCGACCCCGTCGGCTGGTCCACGCGGCCGCTGCGCGGCGGCCCCAAGTTGCACCGTCCCATCGACGTCGCCTTCGGACCGGCCGACGGGGCGCTCTACGTGATCGACTTCGGCCGGTTCGAGATGTCGGACGACGGTGTCCGGGCCAAGGCCGGAACCGGGTGCTTGTGGCGTTGGGACAACTGGGAAGGCGACAACGATGAAGGTTAAAGCCGTCACGGCCCTTGCCGTGACTGTACTGGCCACCACGATGGTCACGGCGTCGGCGAGCGCCGAGACCCAGGACGCGCTGGGTTGCGGCTGGCGCTCGGCGTGGTCACAGCCCAACGCGGACCACGCCGGGACCCGCGCGGTCCCCGGTCCGATCAACTCGGCCACCGTGCGCCACTTACGGACGGCGTGGACAGTGCCGATCAAGGCGCCGACGGACCGATGGCCGGGCGGGTACGCCACGACACCGGTTGTGGCCAACGGCGTGGTCTACACCCAGGACCTCGACTCCAACGTCTACGCGATCGACCTGCGCACCGGGCGTCAACTGTGGACGAAGATGTACCAGTCGTGGACCAACGGGCCCAACGGTGTCGCGGTGGCCGACGGCGTGGTCCTCGGCGCGACCCTGACCGACGTGTTCGGGCTGGACGCGCGCACCGGGCGGGAGATCTGGCGGCACAAGATCGTCCGCAACGCCAGCGAGGGCATCGACATGGCCCCTGGCGTCCACAAAGGAACCGTCTACATCTCGACCATCCCCAGCTTCCTGCACGGCGGCACCGCGGCGGGCGCGGTCGGCGTGCTGTGGGCGATCGACGTGCGGACCGGACGGACGAAGTGGAAGTGGAACACCGTCCCCGAAGGCCTGTGGGGCCGTCCGGACCTCAACTCCGGCGGCGGGTTGTGGTATCCGCCGACCTTCGACGAGCGCGGTGACCTGTACGTCGCCGTGGCCAACCCGAACCCGTTCCTCGGCACCGACGAGTTCCCGTGGGGCTCCAGCCGTCCCGGCTCGAACCTGTACTCCAACTCGGTGGTGAAGCTGGACTCGCGCACGGGCCGGGTCGTCTGGCACAACCAGCTCGCGCCGCACGGCGTCTACGACTGGGACCTGCAGAACTCGCCCACTCTCGCCACTGTGCGCGGGCGGGACGTCGTGATCACGTCGGGCAAGACGGGTTACGTGTACATGCTGGACCGCCGGACCGGCAAGCTGCTGTGGAAGACGCCGGTCGGTATCCACAATGGACACGACAACGACAACCTGCTGGCGATGGCGGGCAAACTGGACCAACTGCCCAAACTGCCCGTCACGGTCTACCCCGGTGTGCTCGGTGGCGTCGCCGCGCCGGGCGCGGTCGACCGTTCGGCCACGTACGTCGCCGTGAACAACATGCCCGCGACGTGGGCGAACCAGAACGTTCCCGACATCCCGCCGCTGACGTCGGGTTCGGGTGAGGTCGTCGCACTGGACCTGGCCAGCGGACGGGTCAAGTGGACCTACCCGGTCGGCTCCTCCCCCTACGGCGGGACATCGCTGACCAACGACCTGGTCTTCACGACCACGTTCGACGGGGACGTGCACGCGGTGAACACCCGCACCGGCAAGCTCGCGTGGCGGGTGCGGCTGCCGGGCACGTCGAACTCACCGGTGGCCATCAGCGGCGACACCCTGCTCGCCGCCAGCGGCTGGCCGCAGAACGCACAGGAGAAGGCCGAGATCGTCGCCTACCGGATCGACTGGGGCAAGACCGGGATTTCCCCGTCGAAGTGCTGGTGACGACGTCGTGGAATCGAGGGGTCCGCGCCGCTCACCCGGCCGCGGACTCCTTGATCCGCATTGCCAGGAATGCCCGTTCGGCCTCGTTGTCGGCCAGTTCCATGGCGTGCCGATAGGCCGCCGCGGCCTCGTCGAGCCGGCCGAGCCTGCGCAGGAAGTCGGCTTTGATCGCCGCCGTGTAGCGGTAGCCGGTCAGCATCTTGTCCCGTTCGAGCTTCTCGACTTCCCGCAGTGCGGCACCGGGGCCGTGGACCATGGCCACCGCGACCGTCCGGTTCAGCGCGACCACCGGCGACGGCCAGACGTTGAGCAGTTCGTCGTACAGGACCAGGATCTCGGTCCAGTCCGTGCCGTCGTAGGACGGCGCCGTGGCGTGCACCGCCGCGATCGCCGCCTGCAGCGAGAACCGGCCGGGGCTGCCGCCGCGCAGCGCGGCCACCACGAGCCGGTGCCCCTCGGCGATGGCTGCCCGGTCCCACTTCGACCGGTCCTGGTCCTCCAGCAGCAGCAGCCGCCCTTCGCCGTCCGTCCGGGTGGCGCGGCGGGCGTGGTTCAACAGCAGCAACGCCAGCAGGCCGCGGACCTCGCGTTCGCCGGGCATCAGCCCGTGCAGCATCCGGCCGAGGTCCACCGCGCGCTCGGCCAGGTCACCCCGGGTCAGCGTGTCACCCGATGGTGCGGTGTGGCCCGTGGTGAACAGCAGGTGGATCACGGTCAGCACGGCGTCGAGGCGGTCCGGCAGCTCGTTGGCCTCCGGCACGCGGAACGAGATGCTCGCCGCGACGATCTTCTTCTTCGCCCTGGTGATCCGGGCGGCCATGGTGGCCTCCGGCACCAGGAAGGCACGCGCGATGTCCGGCGTCGCCACACCGCACACCAGGCGCAGCGTGAGCGCGATGCGCGCGTCCGTGCTCAGCGCGGGGTGGCAGCACATGAAGACCAGCCGCAGCGTGTCGTCGCGGACGACCGAGCCGCCGGTGAAGCTGACCTCGTCGACGTCGTCCTCGGCCAGCAGCGGCATCTTGGTCCGGAAGACCTGCGCACGGCGCAGCGCGTCCAAGGCGTTGTGGCGCGCGGTGGTGACCAGCCACGCCCCCGGGTTCGCCGGGATGCCACCCGACGTCCACGCGTTGAGCGCCGAGACGTAGGCGTCCTGCACGCACTCTTCAGCCAAGTCCAGGTCGCCCGCGACACGCACCGTCGCGGCGAGCACAGTGGCCCACTCACGCCGATGCGCGTCGGCTACGGCGCGCTGGACGACAACCGGGTGTACGGTCACATCTCGTGCAGCGGCCGGATCTCGATCCCGCCATCCATGATGGGCAGCAGTTTGCCGATCGCGATGGCCTGGTCCAGATCACGGCACTCGACGACGAAGACCCCGGCGACGGTCTCCTTGCCCTCGATGAACGGGCCGTCGGTGATCGCGCCGCCCTTCTGCAGGGTGGTCGCGGTGCTCCCCGGCTGCATCGGGTACTCCGAGACGATGCGCGCGCCCATCGCCTCGATCTTCTCCGGCGCGGCGAGGTTGGCCTCCATGACCTCCGGCGGAATGTCCTCGACCGGGATTTCCTTCTCGTAGATCAGAAAAGCGTATTGCGGCATCCGGGCGATCCTGCCTTTGTCCTAGGGCTCAGTCCGTGGGACATGCGCGAATGGGTCAACTGGCTGGGGTGGCCAGTCTCCCACAGGACCGAAATAGCGCACCACTCAGGGCGGCATTCCCACCCGAATGCGTTCAGTCGTTGATCATCCGGTCCCGCTGCCGCCGGAGATCGTCGAATGCCGACAAGTCCGGCACGGTCCAGCCGTCCAGGTCGTACTCGGCGAGGCACTGGTCGACGAACGCCTTGTAGTCGTCCAGCTGGCCGCCTGCCTCCTGCATGGCCAGCAGTTCGACCCTGGTGTTCTCGTGGTTGCCCGCGTAGTTGCGCTCGTAGAGCTCGTGCCTGCCACCGAACTCGGTGCCGACCGCGTCCCACAACAGCTTCATCACCTTGGCGCGCTCCACCGAGTCGGCACCGTTCGACCCGCGCATGTACTTGTCCAGATAGGGCCGTATCTCGGGATTCTTGAAGTCCTGAACACCCGAGTTGAGATAGATCAGTCCACTGGCGACGTCCTGCATCACGACCTCGCGCACCCGCGGGTACCCGATCTGCATGAACCACCGGTACGCCATGCCGTACTGCGGGTTCGGCAGCACCGCGCCGTCACGCCACGGCACGGGATTGCGCGCGGCCGCGTCGGACAACGCCCAGAACAGGTTGCGCCACGCCAGGACTTCGCCGAGCCGCGTCTGCACACCGCGGAAGTCCTTGGTACCGGTCAGTTCCAGCGCCTTGGCGAGCAGTCCCGCGATGAACTCCAGCTTGACCGCCAGGCGCGTGCAGCCGTGGAACGTGAACCGCTCGACGAACCCGGACTGCCCGCTGAACGCCTGCACCTTGGCCACGTCGCCGTAGATGAACACGTTCTCCCACGGGATGAGGACCTTGTCGAGGATCAGGATCGTGTCGTTCTCGTCGAGCCGCGAGGACAGCGGGTAGTCGAACGGGCTGCCCATCACCGCCGCACTGGCCGCGTAGGACGGACGGCAGATCAGCTTCATCCCCGGCGCGTCCATCGGCACGGTCGCCACGAGCGCGAACTTCTTGTCCTTGATCGGCAGGCCGTAGTGCGCGACGAAGTTGTAGTGCGTCAGCACCGATCCGGTGGCCACCACCTTCGCGCCGCTGACCACGACACCGGCGTCGGTCTCGCGTTCCACGTGGACGAACACGTCGGCGACCTGGTCCGGTGGCAGGTTGCGGTCGACGGGCGGGTGCACGATCGCGTGGTTCCAGTACAGCACCTTCTCCTGCGACTCGCGGTACCACCGTCGCGCGTTGTCGGCGAAAGGCGCGTAGAAGTCGGCGTTCGCGCCCAGTGTGCCGAGGAACGAGGCCTTGTAGTCGGGGCTGCGGCCCATCCAGCCGTAGCTGAGCCGCGCCCACGCCGCGATCGCCTGCTGGTCGGCGACCAGGTCCTCGGCGCTGCGCGGGGTGGTGAAGAACCGGTGGGTGTAGCCGCCGCTGCCGGTGTCGGTGGCCGTGGTCAGCACCGGCCGTTGCCCCGGGTCGTGCAACGCGTCGTAGAGCCGCGCGGTCATCCGGATGGCGTTGTGGAAGGCCGGATGCGCGGTCACGTCCTGCACGCGTTCGCCGTAGAGGAAGATCTCCCTGCTGTCCCGAATGCTTTCGATGTACTCATCACCGGTGAACGGCCGATCGCCCATCAGACGACGTCCCCTCTTTCGCACGACGACAGCAAGACCTGCCCGAATCGACAGGGGAATCATCACACCGCACGGCCGCGGAAGGCATCTTCCTCGGTGCGGGCAATACCGCACGCACGGAGTTGCGCCACCGCGAAGGCCGTGGTCAGCCCGCCGCGCAACGCCTGCGATACGGACAGGTACAGAAAACGTATGAACCGCAATCGGAGAGATGCCGGGCACGAACGGCCGGTGTGATGCTTTGGCGTAGCTGATCGCACGCCGACCATCGCCCAAGGCGCGCGGCAATCCGAAAGAGGGCAAGACAATGACCGAAAGCGGCAAGCTCGTCGTCGACATCGTGCAGCAGGGCATCTGGGACATGCCACTGGAATCGATGCCGCTCGCGTCCGGGTACCTCAAGGCCGTCGCCCTCGCAGACGACGAGATCGCCAAGGCGTGCGACATCCAGATCCGCAACTTCCGCGGCGGGATAACCCTTTCCTCCATGGCGTACCAGCTGTTCAGCGAGCGCGTGCCGGATGTCCTCGCGTTCTCGGTGTTCGGGTGGAGCTACCGCGCCTTCGGGTCGCTCGCCGAGACCTACAAGCAGCTCAACCCGCACGGCTGGGTCATCTTCGGCGGGACCCACGTCGCCAACCAGGCCGACCGCGTGTTCCGGATGTTCCCGTGCGTGGACATCGTGGTCAACGGCGAAGGCGAGATGATCTTCCGGGATCTGCTGCGCGCCCGGATGCGGGGCGTCACGAACGAGCGGCTCGCCGGCATCACGGGTATCTCCTATGTGGACGAAGACGGCAAGGTGCTGAACACGCCGGACCGCGACCGGATGGCCAACCTCGACGAGATCCCGTCGCCGTTCCTGACCAACGCGATCGAGATGACCGACGAGCACGGCCGCTTCCGCTACGACGTCGCGCTGATGGAGACCAACCGCGGCTGCCCGTACAAGTGCTCGTTCTGCTACTGGGGTGGCGCCGTCGGCCAGAAGGTCCGCGCGTTCTCCCGCGAACGGCTGCGTTCGGAACTGGAGTTCTTCGCCAAGATGCGCGTGCACACGATCGTGGTGTGCGACGCCAACTTCGGCCTGCTGCCCGACGACCTGAAGTTCGTCGACGACCTGATCGAGGTCCGCGACCAGTACGGCTTCCCGCGCGCGCTGGAGACCTCGTGGGCCAAGAACAAGTCGAAGACGTTCTACGCCATCGTCAAGAAGATGCGCGACGCGGGCATGCGCAGTTCCTTCACGCTCGCGCTGCAGACACTGGACGACACCACGCTGACCCTGATGAACCGCAAGAACATGAAGGTCAACGAGTGGGAGGACCTGTCGGAATGGCTGGACCGCGAAGGCCTTGACTGCTACGCCGAACTGATCTGGGGCGCGCCCGGCGAGACCGTCGAGTCCTTCATGGCCGGCTACGACAAGCTGGCGCGGCGCGTGTCCCGCATCGCCTGCTACCCGATGTTGTTGCTGCCCAACACCGACTACGGCGACAACCGCGACGTGCACGGCATCATCTCGGTTCGCGGCGACAACGACGACTTCGAGTACGTGCTCAAGAACCGCCAGGTCTCCTTCGCGCAGAACCAGGACATGCAGCGATTCCTGTTCTGGGCGCGGGTGATCGCGGAGATGGCCGTGCTGCGGCACGCGTGGGTCGGCCTGCGCGAGCTGGCCGGTGTGCGCCAGACCCAGGTCCTGCTCAGCCTGGACGAGTGGGTCCGCGGCACCGACGACCCCGCGGCGGAACCGTTGCGCACCACGCTGGAGAGCGTCGTCGTCGGTACCGGCGACGTCGGTTCGGCGGTGAGCTACCTCTACCGCGAGCCGGACGTCAAACGGATGATGAAGCGCTGGTGGGCCGAGCAGATCCGGCCGCTGATCCCCGAGGACAAGCTGGCGGTGCTCGACGAGCTGTTCGCGTACGACCTGCTGACGCAGCCGATCGCCGCCCCGCCCGGTGCCGAACACCCCGACACCACCGGGATCGACTTCGTGACTGTGCGCGGCGAGGAGTACTACCGGCGCACCGCCGTGCGGCTGGCGTACGACATCCCGTCCATCATGGCCGCCCTGCGCGCCGAGGAGACGCCCGACCTGTCGCCGAAGGTCACCGAAGTCGACCTGTACTACAAGATCGGGTGCGAGAGCGCGGTGGCGTCGACCAACCACGAGACCATCGTGCACTTCATGGGGATGACCACCGAGCAGGTGATGGCCAACGCCGCCGCGCAGACAGTCGACGCGACGGTGATGAGCCTGACTGGGGACAAGGGCTCCTGCTGACAGCCCGTCTTGCCAGCACACGACCACTACGAGATGCAGGTGAACACGTCCATGAATGACGCCTTGAATGCCACCGCTGACACGGTCGACCCGGTGGCGTACATCTTCAACTCGGCGGTCGCGGCGTCGGCCATCGGTGCCGCGTGGGAGCTCGGCATCCTGGACGCCCTACAGGCCAACGGTACGCTCGAACTGCCCCAGTTCGCCGCGGAGCACGGCCTCGACCCGCAGTCCACGCTCGGCCTGGCCCGCGCACTGGCGGCCGTCGACATCGTCGAGCGCATCGACACGAAGGTCATGCCCGGCGGCAACTTCGCCGACGCCTACCGCAACCGCTCGTTCTTCCACTGGCTGACCAGGGGAAGCGCGGAACTGTTCCGCCGGATGCCCGACGTGGCGCGCACCGCCAACCGCACGGGCGAGTTCTACCAGCGGGACGCGGCGGCGATCGCGTACGCGTGCAAGGAGATCAGCGAGCTGACCTACGACCCGTGGTTCTGGGACGCGATCGACGGCCTGGCGTCGTCGCCCGCTGTGGTGGCCGACCTCGGCTGCGGCAGCGGGACGCGGATCCTGCAACTGCTCGACCGGTTCCCCGCCGCGCGGGCGCTGGGCATCGACGTCGCCGAACCGGCGCTGGCGGTCGCGGCGGACGCGACCGCGAAGGCGGGCCTGACCGAGAAGGTCACGCTGATCGCCGACGACGTGCTCACCATGGCGGCGAGGCCGGAGTTCGCCGAGGTCGAGCTGTTGACGTGCTTCATGATGGGCCACGACTTCTGGCCGCGGCAGCGCTGCGTGGCGACTTTGCGGCGGGTGGCCGCGTTGTTCCCGTCGGCGAACACGTTCCTGCTCGGCGACGCCACCAGGTCGACCGGTGTCGCCGACAAGGACCTGCCGGTGTTCGCGCTGGGCTTCGAACTCGCGCACGACCTGATGGGCACCTTCATCCCGACGATCGCCGACTGGGAGTCGGTGTTCGCCGAAGGCGGCTGGCGGCTGCGTGAGCAGCACCGGATCGGCATCGCGGTCGGCGAGGTGATCTTCGAACTCGAGCGGGCATAGGGGCCAGTTGGACCGGCTACGGTGCGTAAGTAGCATTCCACCCCGAGTCTTGTCCGGCACGACCCCGGCAGCGGTACCCCCAAACCGGGCTGGATTGCGCACGATCGAACAAGACCTCGCACACGATCGGGTGGAAATCTTGCCCGGCGGACATCCCATGTGTCGTCGTACCGATGGAGAGCACATGCTGAACAGACGAAAGCTGCTGGCATTCGGCGGGATTGCCGCTGGCGGCGCCCTGATCGTGCCGGAAGGCGTTCGCCGGACCGCGACCGCCGGCGAGCAACCGGCCGGCATCCACGGCATACATCGCCATCACGTGCGGCAAGCCGGATCGATACGCCCGCACGCGGGCGTACCCGAGTTCAGCGTGCAGATGCCCGTCCCGAAGGTGCTGCAGCCGTTCAAGGGCGACCCGGACATCGACTTCTACCGGGTGGCGATCAAGCAGGCGAACTCCGAGATCCTGCCGGGCGTGCAGACCCCGGTGCTGACCTACAACGGTGATTTCGTCGGACCGACCATCCGGGCGCGCACGGGCAGGCCCGTGTCGGTCACGTTCACCAACCAGCTGGCCGAACACGCGAACGTCCACCTGCACGGCGGACACGTCGCTCCTTCGAGTGACGGCCACCCGATGGACACCATCGCGCCCAACGGCTACCGCACCTATTCGTACCCCAACCGCCAGCAGGGCGCGACCCTCTGGTACCACGCGCACAGCCACCACACCGAGGCCGAGCACGTCTACCGCGGGCAGCACGGCTTCTACATCATCGACGACCCGGCGGAAGCCCACCTCAGGCTGCCCAGCGGCAAGTACGACGTGCCGATCATGCTGCGGGACGCGCTGTTCGACGAGGCGGGCAAGCTGGACTTCCTCAGCCCGCCGCCGTTCCGCAACATCGACCTGGCCAACGGCAGGCCGCAACCGTACTTCCCGGTGGCGGCGCGCAAGTACCGCTTCCGCTTCCTCAACAGCGCCACCGAGCGCAACTACATCCTCAACCTCGGTGGCGTGGACATGATCCAGATCGCCTCCGACGGCGGTCTGCTGCCTGTTCCCGTGCCGCGCAAGGAGTTCCGGCTCAGCTCGGGTGAGCGGATCGAGGTGGTGATCGACTTCAGCAAGTTCCCGGTCGGCACCAAGCTGGTGCTCGGCGACGTGCAACGGCCCGTGCTGCGCTTCGACGTGACCAGCAAGGCCTTCGACGACAGCCGCGTGCCCGACACGCTGCGGGCGCTCCCCGGCCTGGCGACGCCGACGTTCGAGCGGACCGTGGACATGGCGACGGTGTTCAACGGCGAGATCCCCGACGGCGTGATCAACGGCAAGATCTTCGACCCGAACCGGGTCGACTTCACGATCAAGCGCGGCACGACGGAGATCTGGAACATCATCAACGGCGACAGCGCACAGGGCTGGGCGCACAACTTCCACATGCACCTGATCCAGTTCCGGGTGCTCAGCCGCGCGGGACGGCCGCCGGAGCCCGACGACCGCGGCCGCAAGGACACGATCATGATGCCCGCGAACGAGCCCGTCCGCATCCAGGCGACGTTCGACGGTGACTTCACGGGCAGGTACGTGTACCACTGCCACTTCCTGGAGCACTCCTCCATCGGCATGATGGCGCAGATGGAGATCACGCCGTAACCGAACGGGTTGGGCCGCCATCGCGCGACGGCGGCCCAACCCGCTGGTTCAGTGCTTGACCTCGTGCTCCTCGTCGGCGGTGTCCGGTGCGTCGAGGACTTCACGCGGCCCCTTGCCGCGGGCCAGGACGAAGTAGGCGAAGGCGCCGAGGAACACCAGGATCGAGACCCACACGTTCACCCGGACGCCGAACACCAGCGTCGCCGGGTCGGTGCGCATCAGCTCGATCCACGTACGACCCAAGGTGTACGCGGCGGCGTACAGCGCGAACGCGCGGCCGTGGCCCAGACGCAGCTTGCGGTCGAGGAAGACGACGAGCGCCGCGACACCGAGCAGCCACAACAGCTCGTAGAGGAACGTCGGGTGCACAGGGCTTTCCGGCAACGGGATGCCGTTGGAGGTGCCGTTGAGCTGATCGGGCTGTCCGGCGGCGTTCACGCGCTGGAAGATCTCCAGGCCCCACGGGAGCGTGGTGTGCGGGCCGTACAACTCCTGGTTGAAGTAGTTGCCGATCCGCGCGATCGCGTGCGCGACGGCGATGCCGGGCGCGACGGCATCGGCGAACACCGGCAGCGGCAGGCCTTTGCGCCGGCAGCCCAGCCACGCGCCGACCGCGCCGAGGGCGATGGCGCCCCAGATACCGAGGCCGCCCTCCCAGATGTACAGGGCACGGACCGGGTCCTTGCCCGCACCGAAGTACAGGTGGTAGTCGGTGATCACGTGGTAGATCCGGCCACCGGCCACACCGAACGGCACAGCCCACACCGCCACGTCGGCCACGGTCCCAGCAGCGCCGCCCCTGGCCCTCAGACGCTTGTCGCCCCACCAGATGGCGACGACGATGCCCGCGATGACGAGCAGCGCGTAGGCGCGGACCGGGATCGGCCCGATGTCCCACACCCCGCGCGGTGGACTGGGAAACGTCGTCAGGAATGCGGTCGGCGCCATCATCGGCCACACGCTAGCGCAGACCGTGGCCCGATTCCCGGGAAACGGCGGAGGCTCTCACCACCCGTGCAGGCTGAACGGCTCGCCTTTCCCGATCCGCCGAATCGCGTCGGCCGGGTACGCGACGACGTCCGCGGGCAGATCGTCGATCGGGCACCACACCAGTTCCGAGCACTTCCCGGGCTCCCGGTTGACCGGTTGCCCTGACCACCGGGTCGCGCGGAAGAAGAACCCGACTCGCGCGTCCTGGCCGTGGCGGTGGTGCATCACGTGGACGCACTCGAGGTCCTCGCGCGCCACCAGTACCCCGATTTCCTCCTCGGCCTCCCGCATCGTCGCGGCGACGACGTCCTCGCCGGACTCCAGGTGCCCGGAGACCAGGTGCAACAACCCGTCCGCGAAACCGGTGCCCGCCCGCCTGCCCAGCAGCACACACCCGCCCCGCACCAGAACCAGGTGCACATCGACGACGCTGCGATGACGTTCGCCCTCTCCGGCGGGTGTTTGGTTCATCGCGGTCCTCTCCTCGAGTTTTCCACCAGGTCACGGACGATCTCCGCTTCCGGGACGCCACACTCCGTGTACACCACACGCCCCTGCCTGGCGTGGACCGACGTCGTGGCGGTGGAACAGGGCTGTCAGCGCGGCACGACCGGCGCCAGCCTATGTGTGGACAACTACACAGTCGAATGCGGAGCGAAGCCGCCCGTCGCGGTGGACGTGACGAAGTACCGCGCGTGGACCGACGAGCACGTCCCAACCGGTCAGTCGCAGGTGGACGCGGTGGACTGATGGGCCTTTCCGGCCAACGGGACACCGATCAGCTGCTCGGCGCCGGACGCGGACACCACCCGGCGCAACGCGGCGAGCACCACGTCGCCGAGGACGAGGGTGAGAACCTGGGCTTCGGTGTCCGACGGGTCGGTGGCGACGGCCGCGTCGATCGCGGCCAGTTCGACGGACACCGCGGCGTAACGCTCCAGGATCCCGGCCAGGTCGCCGCGGCCCAGTTCGTGCAACGCGGCGATCGCGGCCACCAGCGCCCGCGCCGGGTGGGCGTCCAGGTCGGAGTTCCACGCACGCGCCGAAAGCAGGTGTGCCACGCGTTCCCGGGCGGCCAGCCACGCGTCCCGCGGCGGCTGGCCCGCCGGTTCGCCGCGTTGCGCGGGCACCGCGGCCAGGACCTGCTTCACCGCCACAATGGACAGTCCGCCCACCTCGGTCAGCAGTTTGATCATCCGCAGCCTGCGCACGTGCTCGTCGCCGTAGCGCGCCTGGTTGGGGCTGGTGCGTTCGCCGGGCGGCAGCAGGCCTTCGCGCAGGTAGTACTTGATCGTCGGGATGGACACCCCGGTTCGCAGGCCGAGTTCCGCCACGCGCATCCATGACCGCCGTTCGATCCGCCGGGTGCTGCAGGTCAACCGGACACTTCCACGCGGGCGGACGGCGACGCATCTTCAGGATTGCGAATTTCGCGCACCGCCGGATCTTCCGCGTGTTTCCGCACTCCAGCACGCTCCGAGAAGACATCGCGGCGGATACCCGGCACGTTGGAAAACGACGAGCCGGGGTCGGACTACGTCGAACGAATGCCGCGTTTGACGAGGAGGAACAGTGGCCAGCATCCTGGGTAAGCTCCGGCGTTCCATTCTGACGCCGAGCATGTCCGAAACGCACCTCGAAGTCCGTGGATTTCCGGAGAAATCACCGCAATCCCGCGCGGTGCTGGAATCGGCGGGCGGTTCCTTCCTGACCGGTTTCGCGTACGCCGCCGAGGCGGGCTCGGTCGCCGAGATCGAGCGGAACCTCGACCGGATCGACCGGCCGCTGCAGGGCTTCGCCTACGAGGGCGCGGGCATGGCGTACGGGATCCGCGACGGCCTGCCGCTGGGACACCGCCACCACCTGACGGACTTCCTCGCGGGCAAGGCGAAGCCGCACACCTACATGGCCTACGTCGGCGTCGGCTGGGCGCTGGCCCGGGTGCCGAGGTTCTGCTGGTCCGCGGTGACCAGCGGCGTGACCGACCCGCTGGTGCGGTGGCTGGTCCACGACGGCTACGGCTTCCACCAGGCGTACTTCGAGACGGAGAAGTACGTCAGCGGGCAGCACCGGGAGGAGAACTTCGGCTGGCCGGTGGAAGGCCCGCGGGCGTACTCCGCGCGAGCCATCGACCAGGGTGTCGGCCGGGCCATGTGGTTCGTCGCCGGCACGGACGTGGGGCTCGTCAGCAACATGATCAACAAGTTCGCCGCCGAACGCAGGCCGGACCTGTTCGCCGGGGTCGGCCTCGCCTGCACCTACGCGGGCGGCGCCGGCGAGGAGGAGCTGCGCGAGCTCGCCGAGCGGGCGGGCGACTGCCGTCCGCAACTGGCGCAGGGCAGCGCGTTCGCCGCGTCCGCGCGTGTGACGTCCGATCTGGTGACGCCGCACACCGAGATGGCCACCCAGGTGCTGTGCGGGATGACGCCGCAGGACGCCGACAGCGTCTGCCAGAAGACCAAGCCCTCCGAGCCCGAGCAGGCAGGCGACGCCGTGCCCGCGTTCGAGCTGTGGCGGCAACGCATCGCCGAGACGGTCATGACGTCCATGCGGGGCCAGCGATGACGGCGACGAACCCGCCTGTCGACCGCGCGATCGGCCGCACACCGCCGGGACCGCCGCGCAGGCAGACGCCTTTCCTGCTGGCCCAGCTCATCCGCGACCGGCTCAGCCTGGTCAGCTCCGCCGCCGAGCAGTACGGCGACGCCGCCAGGATCGCCATCGGCCCCAAGACCCTCTACCTGTTCAACCACCCCGACCACGCCAAGCACGTGCTGGCCGACAACGCCGCCAACTACACCAAGGGGATCGGCCTGCTGCAGGCCAAGAAGGTCCTCGGTGACGGCCTGCTGACCAGCGAGGGCGAGCTGTGGCGCGACCAGCGGCGGATCATCCAGCCGGTGTTCCAGGCCAAGCGGCTCGCCGGGCAGGCCGAGGTGGTCTCGCAGGAGGCGACCAAGCTCGTCGACCGGCTGCGGGCCACGATCGGCCACGGGCCGGTCAACATCCTGCACGAGCTGACCGAACTGACCCTGCGCGTGCTCGGCCGGACCCTGCTGGACGCCGACCTGAGCCGCTACTCCTCGATGGGCCGGTCGTTCGAGGCCGTGCAGGACCAGGCGATGTTCGAGATGGTGTCGCTCAACATGGTGCCGACGTGGGTTCCGCTGCCCAAGCAGCTGCGGTTCCGCAAGGCGCGCAAGGACTTGCAGGGCACGGTGGAGGACCTGGTCCGCTACCGCGACGCCCACCCGACCGACGGCGACGACGTGCTGTCCCGGCTGATCGAGTCCACCAGGGGCGAGGCCGACCAGCGGGTCGGCCGCCGCCGCATGCGCGACGAGCTGATCACGCTGATGCTCGCGGGCCACGAGACGACCGCGAGCACGCTCGGCTGGTCGTTCGTGCTCGCCGGGCAGAACCCCGAGGTGTGGCAGCGGCTGCACCAGGAGGCCGTCGAGGTGCTCGGCGATCGCCCGCCGCGCTACGAGGACCTGCACAAGCTGACGTACACCAACATGGTGCTGCAGGAGGCCATCCGGCTGTACCCGCCGGTGTGGATCCTGACCAGGGTCGCGCGGCAGGCCGACGAGATCGGCGGGTACCACGTGCCCGCCGGGTCCGACGTGCTGATCTGCCCGTACGTCCTGCACCGGCACCCCGGCTACTGGCCGAATCCCGAGCGGTTCGACCCCGAGCGGTTCGGCCGCGACCAGGTGACCAACCGGCCGCGGTACGCCTACATCCCGTTCGGCGCGGGGCCGCGGTTCTGCGTCGGCAACAACCTCGGGCTGCTGGAGGCCACGTTCGTGCTCGCGCTGGTGGCCCGTGACCTGCGGCTGACGAAGCTGCCGGACCACAAGGTCGTCGCCGAGCCGATGTTGTCGCTGCGGTTGCGCGGCGGTCTGCCCGTGACCGTCCAGGCCGCGAGGTAACTCCCCCATCCCACGAGGAGAGGCACGACTGTGATCCTCGGCAAGGCGCTGCGCCGGTCCCTCGAGACGGTCCGGTTCGTCACCCCGGTCAAGTTCTGGTCGTCGAAGGGGCTCGCCCGCTCGGTCTACCGGGACGTCGAGCAGAACTTCGGGATGCTGGCGCCACCGGTGGCGCTGCACTCCCCCGCACCCGAGGTGATGGCGGCGAGCTGGCTGCTGTTGAGGGAAACCATGGTCGCGAGCTGGCGCGCGTCGCGGTCCGCGAAGGAGGTCGTGGCCAGCGTCGTGTCGGTGAACAACACGTGCCCGTACTGCGTGGCCGTGCACGGCGCGACGCTCAACGGCCTGCTGCGCGACCCCACGGCGATCGCCATCGCCGAGCACCGGTTCGACGAGATCCCCGATCCGGACCTGCTCGCGATCGGCAACTGGGTGCGGACGGGCAAAAGCCCGCAGGCGCCGCCGTTGCCGCTCGACCAGGCGCCGGAGCTGATCGGCGTCGCCGTGACCTTCGAGTACTACAACCGGATGGTGAACGTCTTCCTCGACGAGTCACCGCTGCCGTCGCACGTGCCCGCGCGCATGCGGGGCACCATGATGCGGCTGCTCAGCGTCCTCATGCGGGGCCCGGCGACCCGGCACCACGAACCCGGTGCGTCGCTGGACCTGCTGCCCGGCCCGGCGCCGGATCCCGGTGGCCTGGAGTGGGCCGGGGGCGCCCCGCACATCGCCGAGGCGTTCGCCCGCGCGACCGCCGTCATCAACGCGGCAGGCGAACGGTCGGTGCCCGATTCCGTGCGGCAGCTCGTCACCGAGCGGCTCGCGGGCTGGAACGGCGAGCCCATGGGCCTGACCCGCGAGTGGCTGACCGACGCCGAGGCCGTACTGCCCCCGGAGGCGCGCCCGGCGGGCCGGATCGCCCTGCTGACGGCATTCGCCTCACACCAGGTGACTCAGGCCGACGTCGACGGTTTCAGAGGCGTCCACGCGGACGACCGGCGGCTGGTCGAGGTCGCGGCGTGGGCGGGTCTCGCCGCCGCGCGGCACCGGCTCGCGCCCATCGCCGCCTCCTACCGGTCCGGCAGCGGTTCGTGACCTCGTCGCCGGCCACCTGAAGTCCTGTGCACGCGCGCCCTCCCGGGCGATGGGAGGGCGCGCTGACGTGTCCACGGGCTGCGGCGTGCCGGTGCGGGACGCGCGGGCCGAGTTCGGGCCGCCGAACCGGGCATATTCCGCACCGAATGTTCCCGTTTCAGGGAGTGGAGTGGAATTCGCCGGGCGCGGGCGCGTCGGGACAACCGCAAACCTACCGCACCCGCGCCGCCACTTCTTCTTCGTCCTTGCCCGGTTAGAGCAATCGGATAGATGTCCGATGATAAATATCTCGCTATCGTTGCTCCCAGCGAAAGCACAACGCGCCGGAAAGTCTGCGGGGCCGCCGACTTCTGCCACCGTCTGCCACACGGTGGACCGGCCTCAGCTGGGGCGGCGACCGGGCGAACATGGCTGCTCCCGCCGAGCTGTCGCACGTCAGCGGACCCCGCGTCGGCACCAAGTGCCCGGCTGAACGAAATCGATCTTTCCGCAGCCGCTCACGGAGGCGATTGCATGTACGAACAAGTCGAACGAGCCATACAGATGATGTGGCAACGATACGACGAGGCATTGACGCTCACCGATCTCGCCGGTGCCGCCCTGTTAAGCAAGTTTCATTTTACCAGGGTCTTCCGTATGACTACCGGGACGTCACCAGGTCGTTTTCTCGCCGCGGTGCGGTTCTATCGGGCCAAGCACCTGCTCTTACGCACGTCGCTGAGCATCACCGACATCTCCTACCGCGTCGGCTACAACAGCCTCGGCACGTTCACCACCCGGTTCGCCAAGAGCGTCGGCGTGGCCCCCGGCCAGTACCGGCACCTCGCACGGGCCGGGATCGGGCTGCTGCAGCCGCCACGGCGCTCCGACGACCCGGCGCACTGCGGGACCGTGTTCGGCAAGGTGCACCTGCCCCGCACCGACCGGCCGATCCGGATCTACGTCGCGGTGTTCCCCAGCCCGGTGCTGCAGGGGATCCCGGTGTCGTGCGACGTGATCGACTACTCCGACTACTACCTGCTCGACGCCGTTCCGCCCGGTGAGTGGTACGTCTGCGCCGCGGCGGTGGCGGCGGACAACTTCGATGTCCAGCCGTGGGAACGAAGGCCTGTGTTCGTGGGCTCTGGGGTGCCTGTGTCGGTGCGCGCCGGGGTGTCGAGCAAGGTCGACCTCGTGCTGCACCCGACTCGGCCGATCGACACACCGATCCTGCTGGTCATCCCGGAACTGGACAGCTGCAGGCCGCCGGCTGGGGGCGACACGAAGGCGCCGGCGACCACCACTGCCGCCACCACGGTGCCGGTACCGGTGCGGTACCAGGGGTCGCTGCGGTACCAGGCGACAGTGCAGTACCAGGCTCAATAGCCCCACGAACGTGGATACCGATGGCCCTCCTGGATGTTCACGGGAGGGCCATCGGCCTGTTCGGCGTGGTCGGGCTCAGCGGAGGAAATCCCCGCAGTAGAACAACAAGGGCTCGGCCACGTGGTTGCGGTGGATCGACAACACCGAACCGAGCACGATGGAGTGGTCGCCGCCGTCGTACACGGCGGCGACACGGCACTCCATCCAGGCGACGGCGTTCGCGATCAGCCGCACCCCGGCGTGCCTGCCCGGCACCCACTCGACCGGGGCGAACTCGCGTTCACCGCGCTCACGGGAGCGGCTGGCGAAGTACCGGGCGATCCACGCCTGCTCGGCCGACAACACCGACACCGCGAACACGTCGCTGGACAGGATGGTCTGGTGCATCGCGCTGGAACGCTGCACGCACACCAGGATCATCGGCGGCCGCAGCGACACCGAGGTGAACGCGTTCACGGTCATCCCTCGCGGAACGTCCCGGCCCGCGGTCACCACGGTGACGCCAGTCGCGAACTTGCCCAGCACACCGCGGAACTGAAGCGGGTCCTGCACGTCCCCGGTATCCAATGGCGGTCGCTGGTCGGCTGGGTGCATGGCGCGTCAGCCGTTCCGCACCGCTGCCGCGACAGCCTGGCCGGCCTCCGGGGCCCGCGGGCCCCCGTTGGGGGCCGCGGGTGCCTGCGCGTACGGCGCCAGCGCCCGGCGCAGTGACTCGGGGATCTTGGCCGGCCGGGCGGCGGCGCCCTGCCCGCTCACGCAGGCGGCGCGCTGCCGTCCCCGTGCCACCAGTTCCTGCACTCCGTCCTTGCGCAGCTTGACGTAGTCGAACCCGAACTCGATCTGGGTCTGGGTCAGGTCCTCCAGCCGCATCCGGATGGACACCTCGTCGAACAGCGCCAGCTCCGCGAAGAGCTCGCACTCGACCTTGGTGGTGAACAGGATCAGCTCCTCGCCGAAGTTCTCCAGCACGTCGGGCGCGTTCTCCAGCAGGAACAGCTCGCGGCACTTGCCCTGCCACCGCATGTAGTTGACGAAGTAGACGTTGCCGACGACGGTGGTCTCCTCGAAGCCGACCAGATGCCGCAGTTCGTAGTACGGCGTCATCTCAGTCCTCGCTTCCGGTCACCATGGTGAACACCACCGGGTCGGCCATGTCCCGCAACGCCGTGACGAACGTGGCGATCCGGATGTCGCCGAACCGGAACTGCACCCACTGGTCGGTGCGCGCCGGGCCCGCGGTGAGGCCGTCGATGCGTGCGCGGCCGAGCTTGCGCAGGCATTCCACGGCTCCCCAGACTCGGGTCGCCGCGACCGACAGGTCCTCGCCGCGTTCCTGCGCGACGAGCTTGGCCAGGGCGAGCTGGTCGGGACCGAGCAGCGGCGCCCAGTCGTCGGCCGGCCTGGTCACCGCGACCTCGACGTCACACGCCACGCGGTTGTGGGTGTCCGCGACCGCGAACGTCAGGCCCGCGCTGTGCGACGCGGAGATCTCCGCGCCCTGCGTCTCCGGGCGCCCGTCGGGCCGGTGGGTGACCTCGACCTGGCGGTTGAGTGCCCAGCTGACCGCCTTCGTCGTCTGGTCACGGCGGCCGTCGACGCCCTTTTCGACACCCGGGTCGTCCGGCCGGACCGCCAGCTTCAGCGGGGTGGACAGCACCGGCTGCGTGCGGCGCTCCAGGTACGGGCCGAGCAGCGCCGGCAGCCACGGGCCGCTGCCGTCCGCCTTGCGGATGGCGTGCAGCTTCAGACCTTGCCAGCGTTCCACCGGGTTGCCCGCGGTGTCCCGCACGTCGACGTCGTAGATGTAGGTGTCGCCGTCGGTCCAGCGCTCGGTCGCGTGGACGAGGATCTGGCTGACGTCCCGCATCGCGACCGGGTCCGCCAGGTGCAGTGCCTCGATGGCCACCGGCAGCAGGGTCGCGTCCGGCACGCAGCACTGGATGCCGTGCATGGTCGCGTCCCTGGCGCCGGGGTCGGCCAGCACCAGTTCGCCGGACAGGAACCGGCTGAACCACGGCTCGCCCGGCACGGTCGAGATCTCGGCGACGCAGCTGGTCGCGGCCAGGTGCCGGTAGCCGAGCAGCTTGCCGAACCGTCCACTTTGGAACAGGGTGGAGCCGTAGAGCTGGCTCGCCGGGTCGATCGGCAGCGACGGCGTGCCGGTGTCGACCGGGTCACCGGTGAGCGGTTGCCGGTCGTAGCGCAGCGTGGCGCGGAAGTGGTCGGCCTGGAAGTCGGTGTCGGCGGTCCGGATGACCGCGCGCACCACCGAGTCCGAGTCGGCCAGCACGGCGATCCGGATGGTCGCCTTGCCGGTGTCCGGCACCACGATCGGCCGCAGCAGCTCGACGTCCTCGAGCACCGGGATGTCGTGCCGCCCGGTCAGCGCGGTGGCCGCCTGCGCCATCGCCTCCATGCCCAGCACCGCGGGGAAGATCAGGTTGCCGTCCAGCGTGTGGTCACGCAGGTACGGGTCGTCGTCCGCGGACAGGTCCGCGTCCACCACCAGCTCAACGCCGGGGAACTGGACCTGCGGCCGGTCGACGAACCGCAGCAGCGGCAGTTCCCTGGCTTCCTGCGTGATGGTCGGCAGGTTCTCCGCACGGCCCATCACGACCATCGCGCCGGACGCCTGCGGGTCGGCGAGCACCTCGCTGAGCAGCCGGATGCCGTTCTCCGTGGAGATCGGCGAGACACCTTGGCGCACGAGCGACTCGACCGCGCCCAGCTTCTCGCCCATGCCGACGCCCGTCCACACCGACCACTCCAGCGCGATGCTGCGGCAGGCCGGGTTCAGCTCGCCCGTGCGCAGCGTCAGGTCGGTCATCCAGTCGTTGGCCGTGGAGTAGTCGGCGTTGCCGTGCATGCCCGCCCGGCCGATGATGCTGCCGAACGTGATCAGCAACCGCAGACCGGACGCGTCCACCTCGTCGAGCACGATGCCCAGGCCGCTGACCTTCGGCGCCAGCGTGGCGCGGAAGGACTCCTCGTCCAGGCTGGTGATCGGCTTGGGCTCGTTGCGGCCCGCGCCGTGCAGCAACGCGGTGACCGGGCCGAGGACCGTGCGGACCTCCGCCATGGCCGCCCGGACCTGCTCGGCCTTCGTGACGTCGGCGCGCACGTAGTGGCACCGCACGCCCGCGGCCTTGAACCGGCGCAGGTTCTCGGCCAGCTCCGGGTCGTTGAGGTCGGACCGTTCCAGCAGCGCGACCGACGCGCCGGAGTCCTTGGCCAGTGCCAGCGCGCACTCGGCGGTGATGCCCTTGCCGCCACCCGTCGCCAGCAGCACGTCGTTCTTGCCCAGCGGCTCGAAATCGGCCGCGGGTGTGAGCGTGACCGGCCGCAGCACGGGCACCCGCCGGGTGCCGGACTCGTCGTAGTGCACCTCGCTGAAGTCCTGGGTGGCCGCCACGTCGGCGACGAGCCGGGACACCACGTCGGCGGGCTGCTGTGCCAGCGGCAGCGTGACCACGGTCGTCTTCACCGTGGGCGCCTCCAGGTGCAGCGTCTTGGCGAGGCCGCTGGCGCCCTTGCGGTCACCGACGACCACGAACCGGGCGGGGCCCGACTGCGCCACCGCGGCACGGGCCGCGGCCAGCATCGTGCCGACGTGCTCCTCCGGGTCGGCCGGGACGGCGAGCACCACCCCGTTGCCCAGCTTGGCGTTGCTCAGCGCGGTGCGCAGCTCGCCCGCGAACGGGTGTCCGTCCACTGTGAACAGCTGCCACTCGCCGCCGGTCTCCTCCTCGGTGGCGGCACCGACCTTGGTCGGCACCATGTCCATCTTGAAGGCACGCACCCACGGCGCCACACCGGGAACGACCCGTTCCTCCGGCTCCTGCTGCGGCGCCTCGCTCGCCTGCACCAGCGCCGCGGCCAGCTCGGCCAGCGTGGACGTGGCGAACGCGGACGTGGTCACCGGCGGCGGCAGCCCGAGGTCGCGGGAGGCCTGGGTGACGATCTGGCCGACCGTGATCGAGCTGAGGTGCAACTCGTCCAGCGGCAAGCTGTCCGGGCGCACCGCCTCGAGTGGCAGCTCGGCGCGTTCGGCCGCGAGCTTGCGCAGGATCTCCAGGCTGCTCTCGGCGATGTTCCCGCCTGCCGCGACAGGGGCAGGCGCGGGAGCGGCGGCGGGGGCAGCCGCACCGGCCGGGGCCGCGACCGGTGCGGGTGCCGGTGCCGCGACGGGCTGCAGCCCCGCGGCGCCGCCGTTGGTTCCCCGTTGCGCGACGGGAGTGCCGCCGTTGCCGCTGCCGCCGCCGAGCGCGGCCAGCACGTCGGCCCCGGGGATCGTGCCGTCCTCGATCGGGGCCAGCTCGGCCGGGCTGACGAAGAACTTGAACTCCTTGTCCAGCGGCAGCGGCTTGGTGAACCGGCCGTCGAACAACACCTCGGTGCGGATCGGGGCACCGAGCGCGAACGCCGCGCCGACCGTCCTGAGCAGGCCGGACAGCGACGGGCTGTCGGTCTCCATGGACACCACCGACACGAACGGCGCGATCTCCTCGGCCAGCCGGCCGACCACGCGGCCCGGGCCGACGTCCACCAGCAGGTCGACCTCGTCGGCCAGCTGCTGCACGGCCTCGGTCAGCCGGACGGGCGCGATGATGTGCCTGGCGAGCAGTTCGACGAAGTCGGTGTCCGCACCGAGCGGCTCGGCGGTGACCGTGGAGATCACGGTCCGGGCCAGCGGCTGGAACGACTGCTGCCGCAGGTGCGCCCGCAGCAGGTCGGTCGCCGGCGCCACCAGGTCGGAGTGGAACGCCTGCGACACCGGGAACCTGGTCGCGGTCAGGCCGTGTTCACCGGCGCGCACGCAGACCCGCTCGACCGCGGCGACCGGACCGGACACCACCGTCTGCTGCGGGCTGTTGTAGCCGGAGATGACGACCGGCTCGCCCTCGAGCAGGGCGGTGACGTCCTCCGGCGCGGCCAGGATCGCGGCCATCGTGCCGTCGCCCTTGTCGATCTGGCCGAGTGCCTTGCCACGCGCGGCGGCGATGTCCAGCACGGTCTTCTCGTCGATCGCGCCGCCCCAGTGCAGGGCCGCGAGCTCGCCGAGGCTCTGACCGGCCGCGCCGACCGCCTCGATGCCCAGCGCGTCCAGCATCCGCAGGCCGCTGACCGACGCCGTGATGATCCGCGGCTGCGCCACGACCGTCGCCGACAGGTCACCGTTGGACGCGATCGCGTTGTTCCGGTACAGGTCGTCGACCACCTCGAACCGGCGCCGGATGGCACCGCCGTCGCCGCTGCCGCCGACCCCCTGGCCGGGGAACAGCAGGCCGATGCGCGGCTGGGCACCCGCGGTGCCGAGGAACACGCCGTTGGGGATGTCCAGCATCGCCCGCACGCCGCTGCCGAGCATCGACAGGATCGTCTCGATCCGTTGCCGTGCCTGGTCCGGCGCAGTCGCCAGGACAGCCGCCCTGATCGGCCTGCCGCCGAGGCCGCCTGCCAGCGTCGCGGCGACGTCGGCCAGCTCGGCGAACGACATCCGGAACGCCAGCGCCGCGACCTGCTTGAGCTTGGTGCGCAGCTCCGCGATGCTGTTGGCGTCGAACAACAGCAGCTCGGCGTCCTGGCGCCCCTTCACGATCTGGGCCGGGCTGTGCCCGTTGGCCGACTCGGCCGCCGCGTCGGCGTGCTCGAGCACCATGTGGGTGTTGATGCCACCGAAACCGAGCGAGGAGATACCGGCACGCGCCGGCCACTCCGTCGCCGGCCACGGCTCGGCCGAGTTCGGGACGCGCACCGCCGGGTTGTCGCCGGTCAGCCGCGGGTGCGGCTTGGTGTGACCGGTGGCGGGCGGGATCACCTTGTGGTGCAGCGCCATGATCGTCTTGAGCAGACCGGCGACACCGGCGGCGGCCTTGGTGTGCCCGATGTTGCCCTTGATCGTGCCGATCGCCAGCGCGGGCGAGTTCGGGTCGGCGGCGTTGCGCGCCTCGGTGAAGACCCGCAGCTCGGTGTCGTCGCCGACGGCCGTGCCGGTGCCGTGGCCCTCCACGTAGGCCACCTTGTCGATGCCGAAGCCGGCCTTGGCGTACGCCCTGGTCAGCGCCAGGTGGTGGCCGCTGGCCTCCGGGCGGGTGATGCCGCCCTTGCCGTCGGAGGAGTAGCCCCAGCCGGCGATGGTGGCGTACCGCTTGAGGCCCTTGGCCTTCGCCTCCTCGTCACGCATCAGCACGAGCACGCCGCAGCCCTCGCCCGGCCAGAAACCGTTGGAGTCGCGGTCGTAGATGCGCATCTCGCTGGTGGACAGCGCACCGGTCTTGGCGAACCCGATCACCTCGAACGGGTCGATGCTCAGGTCGACACCACCGGCGATGGCGGTGGTGATCTTGCCTTCCAGCAGCGCGTCACAGGCGGTCGCGACCGACAGCACCGACGAGGAGCACGCCGCGTCCACCGTGAACCCGCCACCGGCGAAGTCGAAGTAGTTGCACACGCGGCCCGCGATGGTGTTGGACATGCCACCGGCGAGGAAGTCCTCGTCGACCTTGGGGAACGGCTGCTTGTACCGGGTCTCCAGCTGGTCGAGGAACGACGTCAGCTGCGAATCGGTCCAGCCCTGTTCGCGCAGGGTCGCGCCGACCACGCGGCGCACGTACGGCCACCGCAGCCGCAACAGGTTGGCACGGGCGAACTCGCCGGTCAGCGTGTTGCCGATCATCACGCCGGTGTTCTGCTTGTCCAGGCCGTCGCCGTTGGGGAAACCCGCGTCCTGCAAGGCGTGTGCGACGGTGTCGAGCGTCAGCCAGTGCGTGGTGTCCGTGGCGCGGAAGGTGCTGCCCGCGATCCGGTACGCCACCCGGTCGAACTCCCAGCCCTCGATGACCGCCGCGTTCGGTGCGTAGAACCGGTCCGGCACAGTCGGGTCCGGGCTGTAGTAGTCGGACTGGCGCATCCGCTCGTCCGGGATCCGCCGGAACGCCCTGCGCCCGGCCAGCACGTTGTGCCACAGTTCCGTCGGCGATGTGGCGTCCGGGTACCGACAGGCCATGCCGATGACCGCGATCCGATCGCTCATGATGTCGATGCCTCCCCGTTGCGCAGAATGTCCGCCCTGATGGCCATGGCCCGCTTCTGCTTGCTCTTCTGCCTGAGGTGGCCGACCCACCCGCTGAGGCCGCGCACCAGGCAGACGAGCGCGGTCGCGAAGAACATGGTGTAAACCACGTCGAACACCATCAGCAGCCCGTACGTCATCGCCACGGAGCTGCCGAACATGAACTGGGCCTTGCCCTTCATGGGTGTCGTGCCCGGGTCGGTGATCATGTAGTTGGTGAACAGGATGAACGCGACGCCCGTCATCACGCCGAGCGCGCCGTAGAGCGACACGTCGAACCACCAGTTGCGCAGGAACGCCTGGATGGCGAAGCCGCCGAGCCACCCGACGATCAACGGGATGCGCTTGGTCAGCAGGCCGTTGATGGTCGTGCCCGCGGTGATGATGATGACCGGGATCATCACGCGCCAGAACGTGTTGGCGTTCTCGGTGAACTCGTACGGCGGCGCCAGGCTGACCCACGCGCTGAACACGACCAGCGTGACGGCGATGCCGAAGTTGGACGGGTTCATGTAGTGCCGCATCCGGCCCTTGATCGGCGACTGCAGCACGTACTTGGCGCCGACGCCGACCACCACGCCGAACGCGATCGGCCAGAACTGGTTGTTGGCGTAGAGCAGCATGTTCACGGCGATGGCGGTGATGTGCGGTGGCAGCAGGAACTCGTACATCCCGCGGCCGCCGCGGCCGGCGTACCTCGGCGCGCGCCGGTAGGCCCAGGCGGCGATGGTCTCGAACACGATCTCGGCGGTGTACCCGACGAGCACGCTGAAGATCGGCCACAGCCACGGCTGTTCGAAGCCCAGCAGGGTGTATCCGAAGATGTTGAACACGGAGATCGACATCGCGAAGTTGCGCAACGCCAGGTAACGCGGATCC
This sequence comes from Kibdelosporangium phytohabitans, assembly GCF_001302585.1. Taxonomy (GTDB): domain Bacteria; phylum Actinomycetota; class Actinomycetes; order Mycobacteriales; family Pseudonocardiaceae; genus Kibdelosporangium; species Kibdelosporangium phytohabitans. The sequence continues at coordinate 6,911,930 of NZ_CP012752.1, forward strand.
GGCTTGGGTTTCGCCGGTGTCGCCGGGGGTCCCGGCGTTGGCGCCGTGGTGATCTCCGGCGGCCGGACGGTGGTGGTCATCGGGTCGGAACCTCCTGCGCGGTGCTCGTCAGCATCAGCGAACGCGTGCCGGGAGCCAGGTCGATGGTCTGGTTGCGCAGCTGCCCGCCGGCGTCCCGCCAGTTCAGGGTCGCCTTCACCGGGCTGGTGGACTTGCCGAGGCCGAACCGGACCTCGAAGCTGCGGAACCCGCTGTGCCCGCCGCCGCCGTCCAGGTGCGACAGCTGGGTGCGGCCGTCGGCGGTGGTGACGCTGACCGTGGCGCCGTACGCGGGCACGCCGAGGCCGGACAGGCCCGACCGGTCACCGGCGTTCGCGGACGGCTGGTACAGCTTCAGGTTCAGGACATTGCCGCGGCCGGGCGACTCGTTGGCGTAGAACGAGGACGGGCCCCATTGCCGTGCGACGGCGAAGTCGAGCGCGCCGGTGCCGGTGGTGTCACCGGTGGCGATGGCACGCGACGGGATCCGCACGTCGAACCCCAGCTGTTCGGAGATGTTGACGTACTTGCCGTCCGCCTTCTTGGCGTAGAAGGCCACCTCGTCGTCACCGGCGAGGTCGTCGCCCTCCTTCATGTTCGGCCACATGTTCGGGTTGCTCATCAGCACGTCGTTGGTGATCGCCAGCTCCTGCAGCCAGTTCCACCGGTTGCGCTCGCCCTTGATGAACCCGTCCGACTGGACGATGTCGAGGTTGCCGTTGTTGAGGAAGTCGCCGAACTTCACGTCCCAGCACCAGCCGGTCCACGCCAGGCCGTGGTTCTCGGCCTCCTGGGTGAACGGTGCGTCGCCCTCGCTGAGCTGGGCGCGCATGTCGGCGTTGTCGCGCGCGTTGTTCTCCCAGAAGAAGTTGCTCTCCTGCAGGCCCCACGCGGAGGTGATGTTGCTGACCATGATGTCGAAGCGGCCCTTGCTGCTCGGGTCGGCGAAGTCGACGCCCATGCCCTTGAAGGAGTCGCCGCCGAGGCGGAACGACTTCGGCGTGATCGGCGAGCGCGACCCCGTCGCGATCCCGAACCGGATCTCGCCGGGCTTGGAGCGGTTGTGCAGCAGGTAGTCGTGGCCGAAGTCGTTGCCGATGTACAGCTCGGTCAGCCCGTCGCCGTCTAGGTCCGCGCCGGACGCCGACAGCGTCCAGCCGGTCGACGCCTCGTACGGGATCGCCTTGGGCTCCCGCACGTACGCGGCGGTCGGCTGCGGTCCCGACGTGGCGCTGTACCAGCGCAGCACGTGCCCGCCGCCGGCGTTCTTCGCGCTGGACATCGAGTTGTTCATCTCGACGTTGGCCTGGCCGTCCGGGTCGAGCATGTCCGAGTCGCGGAAGTAGTTGCCGACGAAGATGTCCGGCCGGGCGTCGCCGTCGTAGTCGCCGACGTGCACGGCGTCGGTGTTCCACTTCGGCCCGTGGTAGCGGCCGTCGGCCGACTCGGTCGGGACGAGCTCCTGGCGCTGGTAGGCGCTGTTGCCGACGGTCGTCGCGTCGGACTTGGCCAGGAACAGGATCGGCGTGCGGCCCCAGTACGACACCAGGATGTCCATCCGGCCGTCGACGTTGTAGTCGCCGGGGGTGCACTGGGTCGGCGCCATCGTGTCGTTCATCGGCATCGGCGCCGGGTCCAGGATGAACGGCGTGAACCGGTCCTGCTCGGGAGCGGTCGGCGTGTGGGTGACGATCACGTCGTCGGTGCGCGGGTCGACCAGGCACATCGAGTTGGCCCGGCCGTGCCCGGTGAGGTCGTTGATCGCCACGGACGCGCCGATCCCCGAGATCCAGGCGACGATGTGCGCGTAGGCCGGGTTGACCTGCCGCAGGCTCTTCATCGGCTGGTCGTTGTACCCGGCGGGCAGCGGGATCGGCAGTTCCTTGAACTTGTACGCCTTGGCGGTCTCGTCCGCGTCACCCACCGCCACCGCGCTCTGGCCGGTCAGGTAGAGCGCCAGGAGCGTGATGATGACGGCGAGGATGGGGACCGACTTGCGGGCACTTTCAGCGGGCATTATCGACGTCTCCTCGCGGAATTGCGGATAAAGAAAAAGTCGTCATCAAGCGTCCCGTTTGAGTTTCGGACACGGACATGCGCGATGAAGCGTGCCGAATGGGTCGGCGGCACGCTTTCAACGCTCGGAATGGAGAACCGGGCTCGGCGAATGGCGGCCCGGGTGGGTTGTCAGGCTTTCGCGCCCTTGAGGTTCGCGCTCACGATGACGTAGTCGAAATCGATCGACGTCATCAGCTGGTCGAGGATCTCGGCCGCATCCGGCCCGAGTTCGGCGACCATCGCGTCGTAGCTCTTCTTGGCGCCCGCGGCCATCCGGTCGGCGGTGAGCCGGACGTGCGGGGTGATGTCCTGCATCTCGATGTCGACGAACCCGGCGTCGGTGAGCCACTGGGTGATCTGCGCCCTCGACGGCAGTTCGGCCATCTCCATCGTGTCGAGCATGTCGGTGCGGGCCTCGTCGGAGTCGGAGACCCCGCGCTCGGGTGCCAGCAGGTCGCTGAACACCAGCCGCCCGCCGGGCTTGAGCACGCGGGCGATCGCCTTCATGCCGCTGGGCCGTTCGATGTTGATGAACGACTCGCACACCCACGACGCGTCGAAGCTGTCGTCGGCGTACGGCATGTCCAGCACATCGATCAGCTCGGCCGACACGAGGTGCGTCAGGCCGCGCTGCTGCGCCCGCTCGATGAAACCGTCCACGTGCGACCGGGTGATGGTCACGCCGACCACGCTCGCGCCGGTGGTCTCGGCCAGCTGGAACGCGGGCGCGCCGACGCCGCAGCCCGCGTCGAGCACACGCTGACCGGCCGTCACACCCAGCTTCTTGACCATGAGGTCGTTCATCCGCCACTGCGCGATCTCGTTGGACGAGGTGTCGTGTTCGGACTCCCAGTAGCCCGAGTGGTAGTTGTCGCCCCAGATGGCCGTGAGGATCCGGCCGACGACGTCGTTGAACTTGGCGACGTCGGACTCGGCCGGGTCACCGGCCACGGCGCTGCCACTTGTGTTGGGCCCGGACATATCGGCCTCCCCGTGCTGGTGCCCTCCTGGTCCACCCATGCTTACAGGGCGAACACGCTCGATCACCTTCGAGAATGCTGTCGCGGCCGGGCGGCCCGGCGACCCCAGCGCTTCACCCGTTCGGAGTAATCCGGAAACTCTTCGGCGGTCGTTGTTGAATCGCCGCCCCCTCGCTCGTCGTGTGAGTAGGACCCACCCCGCCCACGCGAACCGGAGGACACAGGGTGACTATCGATCAAGCCCCGCCCAGGGCCGGTCGCCGGGAATGGGCCGGCTTGCTGGCCCTGTCCCTGGCAACCTTGATGATCACGTTCGACATGTTCGTGCTCCTGCTCGCCCTGCCGGAGATCACGGCGGACCTGCGGCCGAGCACTGTCCAGCAGCTGTGGATACTCGACATCTACGGCTTCCTCGTCGGCGGTTTCCTGATCACGATGGGCACGCTCGGCGACAAGATCGGCAGGCGCAGACTGCTGATGATCGGCGCGACGTGCTTCGCGATCGCGTCGGCGCTGTGCGCGTTCGCCACCAGCGCCGAGATGCTGATCATCGCGCGTGCCCTGCTCGGTATCGCGGGCGCGACGCTGGCACCGTCCACATTGGCGCTGATCACCAACATGTTCCGCGACCCCAAGCAGATGGGCATGGCCATCGGCATCTGGGCGGGCGGGTTCACGCTCGGCTCGATCCTCGGCCCGGTCGTCGGCGGCCTGATGCTGGCGCACTTCTGGTGGGGTTCGGTGTTCCTCATCGGAATCCCGGTCATGGTGCTGCTGCTGGTGCTCCTGCCGGTGCTGGTGCCGGAGTACAAGGACGCCGACGCGGGCAAGCTGGACCTGGTGAGCGCGCTGCTGTCGGTGGTCGCGATGATCGCGTTCATCTACGGCCTCAAGGAAGTCGCCCGGCACGGCTGGGGCGAGGTGGTACCGATCCTCATCGGGCTCGCGGGTATCGCGCTCGCCGTGGTGTTCGTGCGGCGGCAGCGCCACCAGACCAACCCGTTCATGGACCTGTCGCTGTTCAGCAACCGCTCCTTCAGCACCATGCTCGGCGGTCTGGTGCTCTACGCCCTCATCGGCGCGTCGAGCATGTTCTTCATCACCCAGTTCCTGCAGTCCGTGTCCGGCATGTCGCCGTTCACCGCGGCGCTGTGCCTGCTGCCGGGTATGGCAGTGGCCACCATCGCCGCGACGGTCACGCCGATCATCGGGCAGAGGATCAAACCGGCGTACCTCATCGCGGGTGGCCTCGTCGGTGTCGCCATCGCGTTCGCGTGGTTCACGCAGCTGGAAGTCAACTCCAGCCCGGCCGTGCTGATCATCGGGTTCGCGATCATGGGCCTGTGCGAGGCGCCGCTGCTGACACTGGGCACCAACCTGATCGTCGGCTCGGCCCCGCCGGAGAAGGCGGGCCAGTCCTCGTCGATGACGCAGGTCGCCAACGAGGCAGGCGCGTCGCTGGGTGTCGCGGTGATGGGTAGTATCGGTGCCGCGGTGTACGTCGCACAGCTCAACGACACCGCACCGTCCGGTGTGGACACCGGAACGCTGGAGGCGGCACGGGAGAACGTGGCCAGCGCGCTGACGGTGGCAGGCGACCTGCCACCGGCCGTCGGCCAGCAGTTGACGGACGTGGCCAAGTCCTCGTTCGCCAGCGGGATGACCGTGTTCGCCACGATCTGCGTCGTGATCCTGATCGCCGCGGCGATCCTGATCGGTGTCCTGTTGCGCCAGGTTCCGCCGATGGGCCACGAAGGCCACGGCGGCGAGGAGCCACCCGCGGAAGGTGGGGAGGCCGCCGCGGGTGGCACCGAGATCCCGCAGCAGACCGGTGCGCCCGCGAGCGAGAGCCCCGACCAGGCGGGCTCCCGTCCACAGAGCTGACCTCGCCCGGCGCCGCGCGTGCACCGGCGGCGCCGCTACGAAGAAATCAAGGAAGGACACAATGCGGAATCTCGTTCTGTACATGCAGCAGACCTTGAACGGCTTCGGCACCGACCCCGGTGACCAGATGGAGTGGATCAAGATCTCGGAAGAGACGTGGGAATTCACCTACTGGATCCACCAGACGTGCGACGCCGTGGTCCTGGGCAGGAAGGTCTACGAGGACTTCCTGACCTTCTGGCCGGACGCTGCCAAGGACGAGTCGGACTCCGACCTGGCCAGGCACGCCCGGTGGTTCAAGGACGTCAAGAAGTACGTCGTGTCGTCCACGCTGACCGAGACCGACCCCGCGTGGCCGAACACCGAGATCCTCGGTGACGTCGAGGCGATCAAGCCGATCAAGGAGCAGGACGGCAAGAACCTGGTCATCTTCGGCGGCATCGACGTGCTGAACTCGTTCGCCAAGGCCGGCCTGATCGACGACTACTACCTGCACGTGAACCCCTCGGCGATCCCGGAGGGCAGGCTCCTGATCGACACCAAGGTCGACCTCGAGCTGGCTGACGTGAAGACGCACAAGACGGGCACCGTGGTGGTGCACTACACGCGCGGCTGACACGTCCACGCGAGACCTGGCCCGGTCCCTGACCCCCAGCGGGGACCGGGCCTTCCCGTGTCCGCTTTCGCACGCAGGAAGACGCGAAAACCCGTGTGCGTCAAGCACAGTGTAAGCATGACTGTCACCGGCACGCCGAACACGATCACGGAACTCGTCGGCCAGTTCGCCACCGCGTCGCCCGACCGGCTGGACGCGAGCTACCACCAGCTTGTCCGCGCCGCGTGGGACAACGGCGAACTGACGCTGCTGGCGTCACCCGTCGCCGAGGAGATCGTGTCCCGGCTGGAGCGCGTCGACGACCTGCGCAAGGCGTACCTGGCCGAGCTGGCCGGCCTGCTCGTCCAGGCCGAGGTCCCGGACACCGGCGGCCCGGTGACGACCGTGCTGCGTGCCGAGCTCGACCGGTTCCTCGCGCTGTGGCGGGGAACCAACCGGCAGCAGCCGCTGTACTGGGCGTTGCTGTACCTGCTGTCGCACTTCCCCGGCGACCGGGACCGGGTGCTCGCCACGGCGCGCGAAGTCGGGCTCGACCCCGACGACCAGTCCCGTTTGGAGCGTTCGCTCGACGAACTCGACCCGGAGGCACCGGTTCTCGGCCGGGTCTTCCCGTACCCGGCGGCGTACGACGAGATGTCGTCGTCCGAAAAGGACTTCGACAACACCTGGATCAGGACGCTGTCGCGGATCCAGATCGTGTCGCAGTGGCACAACGACATCGAGTCCGTGCGCGGGCACGCCGGCGCGAAGGCGTTCTACGCCATCCGGCACGGCGCACCGACACCGGTGACACCGGACGACCAGCCGCCGCGAGTGGCCGAGCCGCCCGACGCCGACGACCCCGCTCTGTTCGGCCCGCACCTGACGGCCCTGCGCTGCCCCCGCTGCCGGGGAAAGCTCACCGTGCGCCAGGGCGCGGCGGAATGCTCGTGCGGCACGGGTTTCCCGATCACCAAGGGGATTCTGAACCTGCTCGACAGCACGGGCGGCAGCGGTGACCTGCTGTCCCAGCTGGCGACCATCTCGACCATGTCGTACTTCTACGAGGTGTACGCGCGGCCGGCGTTCCGGCGGTTGTGCGGGATGAACTGGGAGGACCAGGTCGACCACGAGTGGGAGCAGGCCTACATCGCCGAGCACGTCCGCCCGGTCGACGGGCCGGTGCTCGACCTGGCCGCCGGCAGTGGCATGTGGACGAACACGCTCGCCGAACTCGTCGGCGCGGACCGGGTGATCGGGCTGGACATCGCGCCCGGTCCGCTGGCCAGCCTGCGTGACCGGCGGCCGGACGTGGCCGCGGTCGTGGCGAGCGCCGGGAGCCTGCCGTTCGACGACGCCAGCGTGGGTGCGGTGGTCTGCTGGGACGCGCTGCAGGCGTTCCCCGAGGTCGCGCCCGCCGCGATCGCCGAGGTGGGCCGGTGCCTGCGGCCGGGCGGCAGCTTCACGCTGTACACGTTCGAGAACGCGGAGAACGAGATCTACCGGCACTTCCTGCGCTCCAACCGGTTCCCCAACCACAAGGACGGCCTGACCCTCTTCGACCGCGCGGACCTGGAGGCGTGGCTCGCGCACGCGCGGCTGGAAGTCGTCGACGCGCAGCTGCCCGGCCAGCAGTACATCATCACCGCGGTGAAACAAGGCTGAAACGCGTCCATCCCGCGCGGCGTTCGCGTAGCATCCGGCGTTGTCCGCCGCTACGGGATGGATGGGATACCGACATGCGCTTCTCCCGTGTCGCCGCCGTGTTCCTGACGGCGGTGCTCGCCACGGGCTGCTCGTCCGGTTCGGACGAGCCCGGCACGCGGCGGCAGAGCAGCCCGGACCGGCTGGTCAACAAGTCCCTGACGCTCACGACGGACGCCGGGAGCGCCCTTGCCACGCTCGTGGCGGTCACCGAGTCCTATGTGCCCGACAACGCCTCGTCGCCGAACGAGACGTATCTCGCGGTCGGCGTGACCTTCGAGCACAAATCCGGCTCCTACCGGGCCATGGCACGTGATTTCAAACTGTTGAAACCGGGCCGCTCGGTCATCGAAGCCAACACCGGCAACGCACGGTACGCGGTGCCCAGCCAGCAGCAGCTGCCCGACAACAGCGGCGCAGCCGAACTGAAACCGGGCAAGTTCCTGAGCGGGTTGCTGGTGTTCGAAACCAAGTACGACCCGGGTTTGACACTCGTGGCCGTCGACCCCGACGAACGGATCGTCGGGCAGTGGCCGTTGTCGGGCGCCGAACCGACCGCGGGCGACGGGTCGGCCAGGACCGAGTACAACCAGACGTTGACCCACACCAAGCACAAAGGTACCGCGGCGGTGACCCTGGTGGCGGTCAGCACGTCCAAAGGCGGAATCACCCCGAGGTCGGCTCCGCGGAGCGGTTCGTACGTCATCGCCGAACTCAAGTACGAGGGCAAGGCCGGCGAGTTCTTCGTGTCGGCGTCCAACGTGCGGCTGAGACAACCCGACGGCACCGTCGTCAGGCAGTCCGCGGGCAACAGCCTCGGCGCCGTGGGAGTCAAGCAGCGGGTCCCGTCGCAGGCGGTCAGGCCGGGCGAGACGGTCGGCGGCAAGATCGCCTTCGACGTGGTGCCGCGGCCGGGTTCGACGCTGGTCCTCGACGAGATCACCGATCCCACTCTGGGTTGGCCACTGTAGACAGCGCAGCGATCACAGCCGTTCGTCGTCCACCGCGTCGAAGCTCTTGCGCAATCCCGCGACTGACCCGGCCGCGGGCACGTGATGACGGCGGACGCCACCGGGTGGCACCCGGAACTCCAGCAGATGGCAACTCGGCTCGTCGGCTTCTTCGGCCGCGTTGGTGATCACGCGGCCATCCTGGCACGTGGCAATGGGCCGCCGGACGGAGTCCTCCAGTTCGCCGCAGTGAACACAAAGTTCGGCTTTTCTGTGTTCGTTGCGTGTGGTGGATCGCCGTTGCGGTGCCGTTGTCACGGTCGTCCTTGACGGCTGCTCACCAGTTTCCGGCTATTGAACGGAAAAACATCGTGAGCATCTTCGGCGCCGCCGCGCTCCTCGTGGTCGTGGCGCTCACCTCGGGTTGCTCGTCCGAGTCCGGAGCCGGGTCCGGGCCCGGGTCGGGCAAGACTGGGTCCGGCGAGGCCAGGCAAAGCCCCGCGAGGGAGGTCGGCGATCGCTGACCCTCAGCCAGAAGGACGGGTCCGCCGTCGTCACGCTCATCTCGGTCAGCGAGTCCTTCCAGGGCGACCGGCACGCCAAGGCGCCGCAGAGCGGGAACTTCGTCGCGGTCGACGTGCGGCTCGAACACAAGGCGGGCGGCAACTACCGTGTCAACACGCTCGACTTCAAAGTCCGGGTCCCGGACGGCAAGGCCGTCTCCTTCAACGACGGCAGCGGGCGGTCCGCCATGTCCTCCGACCGGCCAATCCCGGCGGGCACCCAGCTCACGGCGGGCGAGTCCGTCGGTGGCGCGCCGGCGTTCGACGTCGAGTACGACCCCAAGCTGGTGCTGCTGGCCCTCGACGTGAACGGGCTGATCGTCGGCCAGTGGCCACTGTCGGGCGGTGAGCCCGTCATGGGTGACGGCGCGGTGAAGAAGGAGATCGACAAGTCCCTGACGCACAAGGTGGTCGGTGACACCGCGTCCGTGACGCTCGTGTCGGTCGCTGAGTCCAAGGGCGGGGTCGACCCGGCTTCCGTTCCGCAGAGCGGATCGTTCGTGGTCGCCGAGCTGAAGTACGAGGCCAAGGCGGGCAACTATTACATCAACTCCACCTACCTCAAGCTGCAGAAGTCCGACGGCCCCCACATGTCCACACAGGACGGTAACAGGAGAACGGTGTGCCGCCCACGAGGGCTTCCGGTCGGCCAGGCTCGCGCCGGGCAAGTCCGCCACGGGCAAAGTGGCCTTCGACGCCACACTCGAACCGGGCACGAGGCTCGTGCTCACCGGACCGGCCAGCAACAAGGCCCCGCAGGGTGAGTGGCCGTTGTGACGGCCCCCGGGTGATCACCGACCGCCCGAGGTGATCACCCGCGGTCCAGGCTACACCGTCCTCGCGAACTCCCGGATGTCGCCGACCAGCAACTCGGGCTGTTCGAGCGCGGCGAAGTGCCCGCCCCGGTCGAACTCCGTCCACCGGGTCATCGACGGCAGCGCCTTCTCCGCGAACTTGCGGATCGGCCGGGTCGCGTCAGCCGGGAACACCGCGACGCCGACGGGCACGGTCAACGGCCACGGCCCGCCCCACGTCCTGATGTGCTCGGCCATGGTGTGCATGGTCTCGAAGTACATGTGCGCGCTGGATCCCGCGGTTTGCGTGTACCAGTAGGTCGACACGATCGTCAGCAGCTTGTCGCGGTCGATCGCGTCCTCGACGCGGTCGGTCGTGTCCGCCCATTCCTTGTACTTCTCGGTGATCCACGCGAGCTGGCCGATCGGCGAGTCGGTCAGCGCGTACGCGATGGTCTGCGGCCGGGTCGCCTGCTGGCGGCTCCACGCCGTGCACTCGTCGGCGAACCACACGGTGTGCTCGAACTTGCGCTGGTCCTCCTCGGACAGGTCCGCCAGCGCGCCGGGGTCGTCGGGCGGGATCGTGACCAGCATGTTGATGTGCACGGCGACGACGTGCTCCGGGTCGATCCGGCCCATCTCGAGCGAGACGACCTTGCCCCAGTCGCCGCCCTGCGCGACGTACCGGTCGTAGCCCAGGCGCCGCATCAGCTCCACCCACGCGCGGGCGACGCGGCTCATGCTCCAGCCCTTCTGGCCGGTCGGTCCGGAGAATCCGTAGCCGGGGATGGACGGCACGACGACGTGGAACGCGTCCGCCGGGTCCCCGCCGTGCGCGGCCGGGTCGGTCAGCGGGCCGATGATGTCGATGAACTCGGCCACACCGCCGGGCCAGCCGTGGGTGAGGATCAACGGCTTCGCGTCCGGCACCGCCGAACGGACGTGCAGGAAATGGACATTCGCCCCGTCGATCTCGGTGGTGAACTGCGGGTACTGGTTGAGCCACTCCTCGGCCTGCCGCCAGTCGAAGTCGTTTCGCCAGTATTCGGCGAGTTCCCGCAGATATCCCAGTGGAACACCGCGCTCCCAGCTCGTTCCGGGAATCTCGTCCGCCCACCGGGTGGCGTCGAGTCTGCGGTGGAGTTCGTCGATGTCCTGCTGCGGGACATCAATACGGAAAGGACGTATTTCGCTCATCCGTCAACACCTATCGATATACAGCGGACATCATTGATTGACTGTGTTCTCGTCGGCAACAGCGACCTTCTGCGACGGTTGCCGCCCGTCCGGCGGTTCCTCGCTGCCGAGCGGGCGCACCTGGCGCAGCTTGACCACGATCATGGTGAGCACACCGACCAGGACCAGTGCGGTGAAGCCGGTGATCAGCTGCAGCGAACCGGTGAACGCCGAACGGGCGTGGTCGAGCACGATCTGAGCCAGGTCCGGCGGCAGCCCGGCCGCCGACTGCGCCGCGTTGGCGATGCTCTGGCTCGCCGCGGCGGCCACATCGGACGGTACCTGCGGCGGCAGGCTGTCGGTCATCCGCGCGTTGTACAGCGCCACGCCGACGCTGCCGATCACGGCGACACCGATCGAGTTCCCCAGTTCGGCGCTGACCTGCGGCATCGACGACGCGACACCGGCTTTCTCCGGCGGCGCGGAGCCGACCATCAGCGTCATGCCGACCGCCAGCAGCGGTGATCCACCCGCGGACCACAACGCGAACCCGGTGATGAACATGACCGGGCTGGAGAAACTGCCCGCCAGGATCACCAGCACCAGACCGGTGATCACCAGCGTCTCACCACCCGCGATCAGGTACGCCGGACGGATCCGGCGGGCCAGCGCGCCGACCACGGGCGCGCACAAGGAACTCAGCACCAGACCCGGCGCGAGCGCGAGCCCGGCCTGCAACGGGGTGAGCCCTTCGACCAGCTGGAAGTCCAGCATCACGAACAACAGCACGGCACCGGTCAGCAGCGCCTGGACGAACAACGCCAGCAGCGGTGTCGTGAACTTCGGATTGCGGAACAAACTCAGATCCAGCAACGGTGTGGCCAGCGAACGCTGCCTGCGGATGAACGCGACCCCGAACAGCACGCCGAGCAGGATCGCGGCGATCGGCAGCAGCTGCCAGCCGTCGCGTGAGGCCTCTTTCACGCCCCACACCGCGGGCAGGATCGCCGCGAGCGACAGCAGCGACGAGATCCAGTCCGGTTTGCCGGTCGACTCGCCGCGCTGCTTGGGCAGCGTGAGCGGTCCGAGTGCGAGCACGATCAGCGCCGCGACCACGTTGATCAGGAACGCCGAACCCCACCAGTAGTCCGCGAGCAGCACGCCGCCGACCATCAGGCCGACCACCGCGCCGATCGTGTACGAGGACGCCCACATCCCGAACGCGACACCCATTTGCTTGGGCTGCTGGAACATCGTGCGGATCAGGCCGAGGATCGAGGTCACCATCGCCGCGCTGGCCAGGCCGAGCAACGCGCGTGCCGCGATCAGCGCGGCCGGGCTGCCCGCGTACGCCGAGACCAGTGAGGCGATCCCGAAACACGCGGCGCCGACCAGCAGCAGCCGCCTGCGGCCGACGCGGTCGCCGAGCCCGCCCATCGTGATCAGCAGGCTGCCGAGCACGAACCCGTAGATGTCGGCGATCCACAGCTGGTCGATCCCGTCGGCGTTCAGCCCGGCCGCGATGTGCGGCAGTGCGAGCATCAGCACGAACGAGTCCGCCGCGATGAACAACGTGGCGATGCACATCACGCCGAGTCCGATCCACTCCCGCATCCGTGCGACGGGTGGCGCGTAATTGGACGTCATCGATCGATCACCCCTATACAAGCGCGGGAAATACGGCGATCTGCCGTTCGACGAACTCATCGACCGCCCAGAATCTACAAGCCACGACCAGCGGTTACGACAGTCCCGCCGGTATTGGGCAGCATCGAAGAAGTACGGCCGTCCCACCACTGCCATAGTTGGCTGGGGCAAAACGCCGCACGACGAAAAACGGAGTGTGAGGATGACGTTTGCTGGCAGTGACTCGATCGTCGCACACCCAGGGGAGCCCGGCTTTGTCGCTGCCGCCGCCGTTTTCAATTCTTTCGCTGTCGTCGAACCGGCGGCAGCCGCGACGGTCCGGACACCGGAGCACGTGCGCGCGGCGATCCGGTACGCCCGTGAGCACGGACTGGGGCTGAGGGTGATCTCCACGGGGCACGGCGCGGGCGCGGCGCGGCCCGTGCTCGGCGGGATGCTGATCCGGACCACAATGGACGGTGAGGTGACCGTCGACCCGCGGCGCCGTGTCGTCCGCGTTCCGGCCGGAACGCCGTGGCACCAGGTGGTCGACGCGACCGAACCGCACGGACTGGCCGCGGCGCACGGCTCGTCGGGCACCACCGGCGTGGTCGGCTACGCGTTGCGGGGCGGGTTGAGCGTGTACGGCCGGATGGCCGGTTTGGCCGCGAACGGCGTGCGCGCGGTCGAACTGGTGACGGCGGACGGCGAGCACCGGCGTGTCGACGCGGACCACGATCCGGAGCTGTTCTGGGCGTTGCGGGGCGGTGGCGGCGGGTTCGGTGTCGTGACGGCGATCGAACTGGCGTTGTTCCCCGTCACGCGGGTGATCACTGGGGCGGCCTACTGGCCGGGATCGCTCGCCGACCGGTTGCTGGAGGCGTGGCTGGCGTGGGCCAAGGACGCCCCCGTCACGGTGACCACGTCGGTCCGCGTGATGAACCTGCCCGACGTCCCGGATGTGCCGCGGGAGATCGCCGGGCGCACGACGTTCGCTGTGGACGGCGTGGTGCACGCCGACCAGCTGGATCCCGCGCGGCGCAACGCCGAGGACCTGCTCGGCCCGCTGCGGGCGATCGGCGAGCCGGTGCTGGACACCTGGCAGGAAGGCGACCCGTCCGAGGTGTTGCGGGCGCACATGGACCCGTCCGAGCCGCTGCCCTTCCTCGGCGACCACATGTTGCTCGACGAGATGGGGCCGGTCGGCGCGGCCCAGTTCCTCGAAGCGGCGGGGGAAGGATCAGGGACGCCGCTCGTGGCGGCCGGGCTGCGGCAGCTAGGTGGGGCCTACGCGCACCCGGCCGAGCCGGGCGGCGTCCTTGACCGGGTGGCCGCGAGCTACTCGTACGCCGGTTCGGGCCTGGCGTTCAGCCCGGACGCGGTCGCCGCGCTGCGGGAGCACTGCGCGAAGACGCGGCGGCTGCTCGCGCCGTGGGACTCCGGCCGGGTGGTGCCCAGCTTCGTGGAGGACTTCCAGCAGCCGCAGGCGCATCTGAACGCCGCACAAGCGGCCGAGGTCGACCGGGTACGGGCCATGGTCGACCCGGACGGCTTGTTCCGCGCCGACATCTCCCCTCTGCCACCAGAATCCGACACCGGACAGGAAGTACCATGACCGCCGAGACCCACGCGCAGTTCCGTTGGCCGGCCGAGACACGGTCGTTCTGCGCGGAGCTGCCGTTCACGCCGAGGACGACGATTTTCGAGTACGGCAAGGGTATCCAGCTGTTCGACGCGCGTGGCCGCGGCTACATCGACGCGTTGTCCGGCGTGTTCGTCACCTGCTTCGGTTACGACTGCGAGCCGATCATCGCCGCGATGACCGAACAGCTGCGCCGCGGGCTGACCTTCCAACCGCCCCTGCACGGCACGAACCAGAACGCCCTGCGCCTCGCGCACGCGTTGACCGGGATCGCGCCGGAGGGCATCACCGCGGTGAAGCTGCTCAGCGGTGGCTCGGAAGCGATCGAGGCCGCGATCCGGCTGTCGCGCGTGTACCACGCGATCACCGGCAACCCCGGCAAGCAGAAGGTCATCAGCCACTACACGAGCTACCACGGCGCCACCTACGGGTCGCTGGGCCTGACCGGGGTGTCGGGCGTCAAGGTGTTCGGCGCGCCCATGCCGGGCGTGGTGCACACCTTGTCGCCCGAGGCGATGCAGCGGGAGTGGGGCCTGACCGCCGAAGAGGCCGCCGACCGGGCCGCCGCGCTGATCGAGCAGACCATCGAGCTGGAGGGCCCCGAACAGGTCGCCGCGCTGTTCGTGGAGACGGTCAGCCAGTTGCGTGAGCTCCAGTCGCCGCACCCCTCGTACTTCACCAAGCTGCGGGAGATCTGCGACCGCCACGGCGTGCTGCTGGTCTTCGACGAGATCGTCACCGGGTTCGGCCGCAGCGGCCAGAACTTCGGCGTGGACACCGTCGGCGTGATCCCCGACATGATCTGCGCGGGCAAGGGCCTGTCGGGCGGGTACGCCCCGCTGTCGGCGCTGTTGATCAACGAGCGCGTCGCCGGGCCGTTCCGCGACGGCGACGGCCACATGGCGTTCGGCACGACCCACACCTTCTCGGGCAACCCGATCGCCACCGCCGCGGGCCTCGCCGCCGTCACCCACTTCACCGAGGGCGACTTCCTGCCCAGGATCCAGGAGCTGTCGGTCCAGTTCCGGCAGGGGCTGGCCGACGCGATCGGTGACCGCGCGACGGTGAACCTCGTCGGGTTGCTGTGCGGCGTCAGCGTTCCCGACCCCGACAACCGCGGCATCGGCGACCTGGTCGAAGCCGCGTGCTGGGAGCGCGGCGTGATCGTGCGCGGCATGCCCTACGGCATCATGGTCGCCCCGCCGTTCGTGACCACTCCCGCGCAGCTCGACGAAATCTGTTCCGTGGTGGGCGAAGCGATCGCCCAAGTCAGCTGAGAGACGAGGAGCACCCATGAGCTGGGATCTGGTGATCGCCAGGAACGACCTGACCTCGCACGAGGTCCGCCAGACCGCGCTCGCGCCGTTGCGGCCGGGCGAGGTGCGCCTTGCCGTCGAACGGTTCGGCATCACCACGGTCACGGCGACGTACGCGCTGTTCGGCGATTCGCCGATGCAGTTCTTCGGTGTGTTCCCCGGGCCGGACGGGTTCGGCCGCGTGCCCGTGTGGGGTTTCGCCACCGTTGCCGAGTCCCGGTCCCCCGACGTGGCCGAGGGCAGCCGGTACTTCGGGTACCTGCCGATGTCCACCCACCACACCGTCACACCCGAGATCGTGCCGGGCGGTTTCGTCGACTCGGCGCAGCAGGCCGTGCCGCACGACTGGTACCGCACCTACGAGATCGCGGCGCCGGACGAGCTGGACGACCGCAGGGCGTTGCTGCACCCGCTGTTCCCGTGCTCGTTCACCCTGGCCGGCTACGTCGGCCAGCAAGTCGCGGCGGGCGTCAAGTCGGTGCTGATCAGCAGCGCATCCTGCAAGACCGCGATCGGCTTGGCCGACCTCTTGTCCAAGCAGGACGGTGTGTCGACCACCGGTATCACTTCCGGGGCGCACAAGGCGTTCGTCAAGGACCTGGGGTTCTACGACCACGTGGTGGCCTACGACGAGCTGGGCACCGACGCGGTCACGGACTCGGCGTTCTTCGTCGACTTCACCAACTCGGCGGACCGGATGCGTGCGGTCTACCAGCACGCCGGCGCCCGGCTGACCGGCACGGTCCTTGCCGGTTTCACGCACCCCAGCGAGTCGTTCGCGCCGCCACAGCTCGACGGTCCCGAACCGCAGCTGTACTTCACACCCGCCGTCGAGCAGCAGATCATGGCCGAGGTGGGCACCGACGAGTACCGCGCCCGCTACCGCGCGGCCGAGCAGGAGTTCCTGGCGGGCACGAAGTCGTGGCTGGTCGTGCGCAACGGCAGCGGCCCGGACGCGATCGCCGAGTCGTTCCGCACCGTGCTCGCCGGTGAGCTCTCACCGTCCGTCGGGGCGGTGCTGCGGCCATGAGCACCGGGACAGTCCCCGCGGACGACCAGCTCGCCGACCCGCCGGGCCGGACGACGGGCGGGCCGTCCAAACCCGTGTTCTGGCGGCGGCCGTGGATCATCCCGCTCGCGCTGGTCGTGCTGGGCTTCCTGATCTACCAGCTCAGCCCGTTCCGCGAGCTCAACGAGGCCAAGGCCCCGATCCCGCCGCACGACGGCTTCCCGTTGTACTGGCCGTTGTTGCTCACGCACATGTTCTTCGGCACCGTCACGATGATCCTGGTCGTGTTCCAGCTGTGGCCGTGGATGCGCACCAACCACCCGCGGTTCCACCGGGTCAGCGGCCGGATCTACGTGGTGTCCGCGGTGATCTGCGGGATCTGCGGCCTGGCGATCGTGCGGTTCGCGCCGGTCGTCGGCCAGATCGGCGTGTCCATCGCGACCATCACCTGGGTGGCCGTGACCGTGATGGCGTTCGTACGGGCGCGCCAGCGCAAGTTCACCAAGCACCGCAGGCTGATGCTGTACAGCTTCGCCATCCTGATGAACAACGTGTGGGGCGTGGTGCTGGCCAACATCCTGTTCGCCATCCCGGGCGTGGACATGCTCTACATCTTCGAGGCCGTCCGGTGGGTCGGCTTCGTGGTCAACATGTACCTGGTGCAGTGGTGGATCTACCGCACCGAGAACCGTGCCGACATCCGTCGCTGGCGGCGCCAGGAGGCCACCGCATGACCCGGACAGCGCCCAGCAACACCACCGCGGTCATCGCCCCGGGTGACGCGAGGTACGAGAACGCGGTCCGGTGCGGCTTCAACCAGCGGTTCGTGTCCGATGTGGACTACATCTGCTACCCCAAGACGACCGGGGACGTCGTGGCCGCGGTCGGCGACGCCGTGGCAGAGGGCAAACGCGTGACGGTCCGCAGCGGTGGCCATGGCTACGAGGGCACGGCGTCGACCGACGGCGGCGTTCTCGTGGACGTCTCGCTGATGACCGAGGTGGAGTTCGACCCCGCGCGGCGGGCGTTCTCGATCCAGCCCGGCGCCAAGGTCGGCGCGCTCTACACCGAGCTGTACAAGCGGTGGGGCGTCACAGTCCCGGTCGGTGAGTGCATCGAGGTGTGCATCGGCGGGCACCTCGTCGGCGGCGGCTTCGGCCCGTTGTCCCGCCGGTACGGCTCCATTGTGGACTTCCTGTGCGCGGTGGAGGTCGTCGTGGTCGACGCCTCCGGCCAGGCACGGGCGGTCATCGCCACCGACGACCCGGCGGACCCCGACCACGAGCTGTGGTGGGCGCACACCGGCGGTGGCGGCGGCAACTTCGGCGTGGTGACCAGGTACTGGCTGCGCACCCGCGGCGCGGTGTCCGACGATCCCGCGCAGTTGCTGCCACCGGCCCCGACCACCTGGCGCAACGGCTACCTGATGTGGCCGTGGGACAAGATGACCGAACAGGACTTCGTGCGGATCCTGCGCAACTACGGCACCTGGTTCGAACGAAACAGCGTTCCGGGCAGCCGCGAGGCCGACCTGACGGCGTTCTTCTGCGCGACGCACAAGTCCAGTGACGTGATCACCGTGGGATCGCTGATCGACGACGACATCCCCGGCGCGCGTGAGCTGACCAACGAGTTCTTCGACGCGGTCTGCGAAGGCGTGGACGTCGAACCGTCGGTACGCCACAGCGACGACGTCGTGTCGTGGCTGTACCACTTCACCCACGCCAACCGGGCCGACCACAACGGCCTCGGCGGGTCGCGGTTCAAGCTCAAGTCCGCGTACCTGCGCAAGGCCTACACCGAGGACCAGATCGCCAGGGCCTACCGGCACCTGGACACCGAGGACCCCAAGAAGATCTTCTTCATGTTCATCGGCTACGGCGGCCAGGTCAACGCCCTGCCGCCCGAGGCCACCGCCGTCGCCCAGCGCTCCTCGGTGCTCAAGGGCGCGTACCTGTCCTCCTGGTGGGACCCCGCCGAGGACGACTACCACATCGGCAACCTGCGCGCGCTCTACCGTGACGTGTACGCGGAGACGGGCGGTGTGCCGGTCACCAACGACGCCAACGAAGGCGCGTACATCAACTACCCGGACCGCGACCTGGCCGACCCCGAGTGGAACACCTCCGGTGTCCCGTGGTCGACGCTCTACTACCAGGGCAACTACCCGCGACTGCAACAAGTCAAGCAGAAATACGACCCGCGAAACGAGTTCCGGCACGTGCTGTCGATCGAACTGCCGGAGTAGCACCCAGCACTAAGGAGTAGCGCGTGAGCAGGCTGGACAGCCCTATCCACCGCGAAATCCGGTCGACCGGCCCGAGTTTGCTGGCCGTGAGCGACCTGCACATCGGGCACAAGGCCAACCGGGAGCTCTGCGCGCAGATCGAGCCACGGCACCCCGGCGACTGGCTGATCGTCGCCGGGGACGTCGCCGAGCAGATGGCCGAGATCGAATGGGCGCTGCGGCTGCTGGCCGGGCGCTTCACCAAGGTCATCTGGGTACCCGGCAACCACGAACTCTGGACCGATCCTGGCGATCCGTGCCAGCTCAAGGGCGTCGCGCGCTACGACCACCTGGTGGCGTTGTGCCGCTCGCTCGGGATCGCCACGCCGGAAGACCCGTTCCCGGTGTTCTGGGACGGCGAGGTCGGCGTCACCGTGGCCCCGCTGTTCACGTTGTTCGACTACAGCATGCTGCCGCCCGGAACGTACACAAAGGAGCAGGCGTTCGAGCTCGCGCGCAGCACCGGCGTGGTGTGCACCGACGAGTTCATGCTGCACCCTGACCCGTACCCGACCCGGGAGGCGTGGTGCGCGGCCCGGATCGAGTACTCGCGCAAGCGGCTCGCCGGCGCGGTCGGACCGACTGTACTCGTCAACCACTGGCCGCTCGTGCAGGACCCGCTGACCGTGCTGCGCAACCCGGAGTTCTCCTTGTGGTGCGGCACGACGGCCACGGCCGACTGGGCATACCGCTACGACGCCCGTGCCGTGGTCTACGGGCACTTGCACATCCCCCGGACCATCAGCGTCAACGGCGTGCCGCACGTCGAGGCGTCGATCGGTTATCCGTTCGAGTGGCGCCGCTACGGGATGCGCCCCGAGTTGTACGTGGACGTGTTCGACCCGGTGCGTCCCAACATCGAGTTCGCGCGCGCCCGTGACCGGCGCCACGAGCACATAGCCTGACGGCGCACATCGCGAGGTCCACACTCGACATTCGGGTGTGGGCCATTCGATGCTGCCCGGACCAGGCCATTGTTCACGCAATACCGAAGTTGCCGGTCGGGCCGCCGGATCCGAAGTATGGACGCACAGGCCCGACACCATCGCGCACAGGGGCAGAGGATGGATTTCCCTTCCGTACACAGCCAGTTCGCCGCGCAGGCGGCGCGAACACCGGACGCGGTGGCGGTGACCTGCGGCCAGGACGAGCTGACCTACCGCGAGCTGAACGCACGCGCCAACCAGCTGGCCCACCGGCTGCGACGGTACGGCGCCGGACCGGAGACCCCGGTCGCCGTGCTGATGGAACGCTCGGCGCACCTCGTCGTCGCACTGCTCGCCGTGCTGAAGACCGGCGGGTTCTACATGCCGCTGCACTCAGCGTACCCGCGTGAGCGCATGCAGAAGATCATGGATCACGCCGGTCGGCCCGTCCTTCTCGTTGACAGGGAGGCGAAGCAGCTTCCCGGGGCACGTCTGTTGATCGAGGCGGACGCCGAGCGGGCGTACGCCGAGATGCCGGGCACGGACCCTGTCGTCCCGGTCTCGCCGGACAACACGGCCTATGTCATGCACACCTCAGGGTCGACCGGTGAGCCCGTCGGTGTCGCCGTGCGGCACGAGGGCGTGCTGGGCATGATCGAGGATTCCTGCTGGGGCGACGGTGGATTCGACCGCGTGCTGGCGATCGCGCCACCGGCGTTCAGCGTCTCGGTCTACGAGCTGTGGGTGCCGTTGCTGCGCGGTGGTCAGGTCATCCTCGCGCCGCCCGGCGAGTTCGACGCGCACTTCCTGCGCCAGGTGGTCACCGAGCACCGCGTCACCGGGCTGCACCTCACGGCCGGGCTGTTCCGGCTGCTGGCCGAGGAATCCCCGGACTGCCTCAACGGAGTCCGGCAGGTGCTCACCGGTGGTGACGTGATCAGCGCGGCCGCGGTCCGCCGGGTGATGGACGCCTGCCCCGGACTGGTCGTGCGGGCGATGTACGGCGCCACGGAGTTGTCGGTGTTCGTGACGACCGCGCCGGTGGCCCGTCCGGAGTCCGGCGACGGGATCCCGCTCGGCCGCCCGATGACCGGCGTGGAGCTGTACGTGCTGGACGGCAACCGCGATCGAGTGCCGGACGGGGCCGTCGGTGAGCTCTACGTCGGTGGACGGCGGCTCGCCCGTGGCTACTTCGGCCGTCCCGACCTGACCGCGGACCGGTTCGTCGGCAACCCGTTCGCGGGCGAGGGCGAACGCATGTACCGCACCGGGGATCTGGTGCGGCTGACCGGCGACGGCCAGATCGACTTCGTGTCCCGGATCAACGACCAGATCAAGATCCGCGGCTTCCGGGTGGAACCGCTCGAAGTCGAGCACGTGCTCGCGGCCCGGCCGGGTGTGGCCCACGTCGCGGTCGTGGCACGGGAAGCCGGATCCGGTGACAAGCACCTGGTCGCGTACGTCGTGCCCGAACCGTCCGGAGTGGACATCGCGGAGCTGCGGGCGCACGCGAAGGCCCACCTGCCCGACTACATGGTCCCGTCGGCGTTCGTCGCGGTGGGCGCGCTGCCGTTGACGCCGAACGGCAAGATCGACCGGCGCGCGCTGCCGGAGCCGACGTTCGACCAGGCCGCGGCCTACGAGCCGGCCGTGAACGAGCGCCAGGAGATGCTCTGCGCGCTGTTCGCCGAGGTGCTCGAGGTCGGCCGGGTCGGCATCGACGACAGCTTCTTCGACCTCGGCGGGCAGTCGATGCTCGCGGCACGGGTCGCGGCCCGGATCGAGAAGGGCACCGGCGTCCGCACCACCGTGGGTGACGTGCTGAACGCGCCGACCGTCCGCGAGCTCGACACCTGGCTGGCCAAGTCCGTCCCCGTCGCAACCAAGTGAAGGGCGCACCAGGATGACCGGATCACCGCTGTCCTTCAACCAGGAGTTCCTGCTGGCGTTCGACTCTGGCCACGAGGTCAACGGCGCCTTCGGCGAACGCCACACGCTGGTCAACGCGTGGCGGCTGACCGGGCCGGTGGACATCGCCGCGTTGCAGGGGGCGTTGGACGATGTCGTGGCACGGCACGGTGTGCTGCGCACGACCCTCGAACGTGACGGCAGCGAAGCGGGCGGCGGCCGTCAGGTCGTGCACCCCGCGACCGCGGCGCACCTGACTGTGTTGGGTGTGGACGACGCCAATCGCGACCACGAGGCCGAAGCGCTGCTCAACGACATCGACGCGCAGCCGTTCAACGTCCGGGAACTGCCGCTGCTGCGCGCGGTGCTCGGCCGGTTCGACGAGAAGGACTCGGTCCTCGTCCTGGCCACGCACCACGCGGGCACCGACGGCTGGTCGATGGGCATCCTCGTCCGTGACCTCGCCGCCTGTTACACCGCGCGCGTGACCGGCAAGCCGGTCGACCTGCCGCATGCCCCGCAGTACACGCAGTTCGCTGAGTGGCAACGGCAGTACGGCTCCCCCACGCCCGAGCAGGTGGAGTACTGGCGGGGCAAACTCGCCGGCGCGGGCATGGTCGCCATACCGACCGACCGGCCGCTGCCACCGGACACGGTCGACGTCTACGCCGCGCACCGGTTCGTCATCGACGACGAACTGTCGGGTATGGCGAAGGAGTTCGCCAGGTCGATGCGCAGCACGCTGTTCATGGTCCTGCTCGCCGCGCACAAGTTGCAGCTGCGGGACATGACCGGGGTCGCGGAGGTGATGATCCCGACTTTCACCGCCGGCCGGTACGACGACCGGTTCACCGACACCGTCGGCCCGTTCTTCAACCTCGTGCCGTTGCTGACGGACTTGTCCGGCGCACGGCACCTGCGGGACGCCGTCACGCGTGTGCGCACGACGTGCCTGGAGGCGTACGCGAACGACATCCCGTTCGGGGACATCGTGTCCGCGGCGCCGCAGATCACGAAGGCGTTCGGCGACCCGAACGGGTCCGTCGCCGCGTTCGAGGTCCTGCAACACCCCGACTTCGCCGACGACCTGGTGTTCGGTGACGCGACCGGTACGGCGATCCGCGACCGGCGGGTGTCGCAGGCGGTCGCGGCCAACATCCCCAACGGCGGCGTGTGGGCGCTGGAGGTCCTGCGGTCCGGGCGGATCGCGGGCAGCTTGAAGTACAACCGCAACTGCTTCGACGACAGCACGATCGTCGAGATCGCCACCGACTTCCAGCGCCGCCTGCGCTCGGCCCTGACGTGACCGGCCAACACGGGACCAGGCCGTGTCTCAAAGCCCCCGGTCGCGACAGCCGGGCCGGATGCGGTCCCTGGCGCCACCGCCGAAAAGCCACAAGACAACCAGTACCCCGGCATTCCGGCGGTGACGCCAGGAACCGCCCCGATCCCGGCTCTCATCGACCGGGGACTTCGAGACACGGCCTAGGAGCTCGCACGCCATGACAACGACCACTACCCAGCCTGATCGCACCGCACAAGAGGTGGTGGCGCGGGCCGAGGCGATCGCGGCGAAACTCGTCGACCGGCAGGCCGAGACCGAGGAACGCACCTACTACGCGCCGGAGACCCACGACGAGTTCGTCGAGGCCGGGCTGTACCGGCTGCTGGTGCCGCGCCGCTACGGCGGTCTCGAACTCGGCGCCGAGACCTTCGCCCGGGTCTGCATGGCCATCACGCGCGGCTGCCCGTCCAGCGGCTGGTTGTACATGTTCGGTGCGGCGCACTCACTCGTGGTCGGCTCGCTGTTCGGTGACCAGGCGCAGCGGGAACTGTTCGCGGTCGGCGACTTCATCTGCCCGGCGACGGTCGCGCCCAGCGGCAGTGCCACCCGTGTGGACGGTGGCTGGGTGGTCAACGGGACCTGGCGGTACTGCTCCGGTGCTCCCTACGCGACCCACTTCATGGGCCACACCCTTGTCCAGCAAGGAAACGGGCACGAGCCCACGCCGCTGATGTTCGTGGTCCCGCGTGAGTCGTGGCGGTTGGAGAACGACTGGGGCGCCCAGCTCGGCCTGCGCGGCAGCGGGTCGCACGGCATCACCGTGACCGACGCGTTCGTTCCCGAGCACCACACCCGCGAAGGCTTCCTGAGCATGGTCGACGCGACCGCCGACCTGCCGGGCAGGGCGCTGCACAGCCCGGAGTACGGCGGCGGCCCGCTCAGCTTCATGCTGCTCGAACTCGGCATCCTCGCGGTCGGCATGGCCAAGGGCGCGCTGGACGCGTACGCCGACCTGATGCGGTCGCGCACGACGATGTTCATGCCGATCGTGCCGCGCACCGAGGACCCCGACTTCCAGTTCCGGTACGGCGAAGCGACCGGGATGATCGCGGCGGCCGAGGCCGCGGTGATCGACGCCGTCCGGCAGTGGAGCGACCTCGCCGCCCGCGGCGGGGCCGCCATCACCAGGGCCGAGGAGCTGCGGCTGGCGCTCATCGGCCGGGAAGCCGTGCGGCTGTGCTGGCGCGCGGTCGAGGGCCAGCTGTTCCCCACCGCCGGGTCCAGCTCGATCCGTTCCGGCGAACGGTTCGAGCGCGTCTGGCGTGACATGTCGATGCTGCACAGCCACGCCGGGCTGGGCACGTTCCTCGCCTCCATGGCCAACCGCGAACTCGCCAAGGCCCACTTCGGACTCCTCTGAACTGTCCCGTCCACACGTCGAAGGAAAAACGCATGAACGCCAACCGTTGCCCGGTACTCGACAGCAGTGGCCGGGGCATCCACGAGGACGCCGCCAAGCTCCGCGACCAGGGGCCCGCGGTCAAGGTCGAACTGCCGGGCGGGGTGCACGCCTGGTGGGTCAACCGCTACGACATCGCCAAACAGATGCTGGCGTCCCCCGACGTCACCAAGAGCGCGCGGGCGCACTGGC
Organism: Kibdelosporangium phytohabitans; assembly: GCF_001302585.1. Lineage (GTDB taxonomy): Bacteria > Actinomycetota > Actinomycetes > Mycobacteriales > Pseudonocardiaceae > Kibdelosporangium > Kibdelosporangium phytohabitans. The sequence goes on from NZ_CP012752.1 coordinate 6,936,323, forward strand.
CTGCGTTCCAGAAGGGCGAGATCTCCCCAGGCTGGGAGCTGATCAGCTGGGTGGCGATGGACAACATCTCGACCACGCACGGCGCCGACCACCTGCGGCTGCGGCGGTTGATCGCCAAGGCGTTCACCGGCCGCCGCGTCGAGCAGCTGCGCCCGCAGGTGACCGGCCTGGTGACCATGCTGCTCGACGGCGTGGAGAACGCCGCGGCGGCGTCGGGCGGCGAGGTCGACCTGCGTGAGCAGTTCTGCTACCCGCTGCCGGCGCTGCTGGTGGCCAACCTGATCGGGATGAAGGACGAGCAGCGCCGCCAGGCCGCGATCGCGATGGACCGGATGGCCGACATCGACATCACCCCCGAGGAGGCCGCGGGCATCCTGGCCGGGTGGCGCGCCTCGATGGAGGACCTGATCGCGGACAAGCGGGCCAACCCCGCCGAGGACATCGCCACCGACCTGATCGCCGTGCGCGACGACGAGAACGGTGGCGCGAAGCTGTCCGACCAGGAGCTCTGCGACACGCTCTTCGCCATCCTCGGCGCGGGCTCGGAGACCACGATCAACTTCCTGGACAACGCCGTCAGCGCGCTGCTGACCCACCCGGAGCAGCTCGCGCTCGTGCGCTCCGGCGAGGCCAGCTGGAGCGACGTGATCGAGGAGACGCTGCGGGTGCAGTGCCCGCTGGCCAGCCTGCCGCTGCGGTTCGCGGTGCGCGACGTCGAGTTCGGCGGCCTGACCATCAAGCAGGGCGAGCCGATCCTGATCAACTACGCCGCGCTCGGCCGTGACCCGTCGCTGCACGGCGAGACCGCGGCCGAGTTCGACATCACCAGGCAGAGCAAGGAACACGTGTCGTTCGGGCACGGCCCGCACTACTGCCTCGGCGCGGGCATCGCCCGGCTGGTCGCGGGCATCGGCCTGCCGTCGCTGTTCGAGCGGTTCCCCGACCTGCACCTGGCGGTCGAGCCGCACGAGCTGCAGCCGTTGCCCACGTTCATCATGAACGGCCACACCACGCTGCCGGTCCGGCTGCGGGCGGCCGCGGCCGTGAACGCCTGAATTCCCAGTGACCGGTGACTAGGTGAGGAGGTAGGCGTGCGGATCGGACTGGAACTGGGTGCATTCGCGTGGCCGGGTGGCCCGGCCGCCATCGGGGAGACGGTCGCGCGGTTCGCCCGCGTGGCCGACGAGGCCGGGTACGTGTCGCTGAGCACGGGCGACCACGTCTGGCAGGGCTTCAACGCGGGTGGCGAGCACCAGCCGTACCTCGAGTGCTTCACCACGCTCGCGGTGCTGGCGGCCAACTCCCGGCGCTGCCGGATCTCGCCGGTGGTGGCGGGCGTGCACTTCCGGCACCCGGCTGTGCTGGCCAAGACGATCACCACTTTGGACCTGTTGTCCGGCGGCCGGGCGGGCGTCGGCCTCGGCGTCGGCTGGAACGCCGACGAGGCAACGGGTTCCGGGATCCCGTTCCCTTCGGTGGCGACCAGGTTCGAGATGCTCGACGAGACGCTGCGGATCCTGCTGGCGTACTGGACGGGCGCGGAAGGAACGGACAAAGCCTTCCACGGCAAGCACTACCAGCTCGACCGGGTGCTCGGCGTGCCGCAGAGCCTGACCCGGCCGCACCCGCCGATCCTGCTCGGCGGCGGTGGCGAGAAGACACTGCGGCTGGTGGCCAAGTACGCCGACGCGTGCAACCTGTACCCCACCCCGGAGATGCCCGCGCAGCTCGCCCGGCTGCGGGAGATCTGCGCGGAGACCGGGCGGGACTACGACCGGATCGAGAAGACCTGCTGCCTGCCGTTCGACGTGGCCGACGGCAGCGGCACGGGCGAACTGCTCGACACGCTGCACCAGCTCGGCGAGCAGGGCATCCAGACCGTGATCGGCATCGTCGCGACGGCCGACCCGGTCAGGCAGATCGAGCTCATCGGCGAGAAGGTGCTGCCCAGCCTGAGCGACGACCAGTAGAGCCGTGAACGAATCGCAGAACGTGGAGGACAACGTGACGAAGATCGGGTTCCCGTCGCGGCAGCAACTGGTCCGCAAGGCGTCCGAGATCGTGCCGCTGCTGCGCAAGCACGCGCCGTGGTCGGAGGAGAACCGGCGGCTGCACGACGAGGTCATCGAGGCGATGACCGACGCGGGCGTGTTCCGGCTGCGCAAGCCCAAGCGCTACGACGGGTACGAAGTGGACACCAGCACGCTCGTCGAGGTGCTGTCGGAACTCGGCCGCGGTGACGGCTCGGCGAGCTGGGTCGCGACCGTGTACCAGATCCCCGGCTGGATGGCCTGCATGTTCCCCGACGAGGTGCAGGACGAGGTGTTCGCCGACCCGGACGTGCGGGTCTGCGGCACGCTGAGCCCGACCGCGATGGCCGCGCCCAAGGACGGCGGCATGGTCGTCAACGGCAAGTGGCAGTTCATCAGCGGCGCACACCACAGCCAGTGGCAGGAGATCATCGCGATCCTCATCCCCGAGGAGGGCGAGCCGTACCCGGTGATGGGCCTCGTGCCGATGTCGGACCTGCTCATCGTGGACGACTGGCACACGTCGGGCCTGCGCGGCACGGGCAGCGTGAGCACGGTCGCCAACGACGTGTTCGTGCCGCGGGAGCGGATCCTGCCGTTGCCGGTCGCGCTCAACGGCGAGCCGGTGTCGCAGCGCAGCGCGGAGTCCAAGGCCTACCGGGTCCCGCTGCTGCCGGTCGCCGCCGCGTCGTCGATCGGCCCGATCCTCGGCATCGGCAAGGCGGCACGGGAGGCGTTCTTCAAGCGCCTGCCCGGCCGCAAGATCACCTACACCGACTACGAGAACCAGGCCGCCGCCCCCTTGACGCACCTGCAGGCCGCCGAGGCCTCGATGAAGCTGGACGAGGCCGATTTCCACGCACAGCGCCTCGCCACCCTGGTCGACACGAAGGGCAACGAGGGTGCGCAGTGGAAGACCGAGGAGCGCGTCCTGGCGCGTGCCGACATGGGTCAGGCGGTGCGTCTCGTACGGGAGGCGGTGGACATCTTCGCCACGGCGAGCGGCGGCACGTCGATCTACAGCGACGTCCCGATCCAGCGGATCGCCCGTGACGTCCACGCGGTCTACCAGCACGCGCTGATGCACCCGAACACCAACGCCGAGCTGTACGGCCGCGTGCTGTGCGGCCTCGCCCCGAACTCGCTCTACATCTGACCGCACCTGAGAGTCCGGAAAGGACACCGCAATGAGTGTGAGCGCTGAGCTCGTCACTGAGCCCGCCGACGCGGACAAGGCCGCGATCGCGGCGCTGACCCAGAAAGTGGTCGCCGCGTGGGCGTACAACGACGCGGAGAAGTTCGCCGACACGTTCATCGAGAACGGCACCATGATCCTCGCCGGTGTGTTCTGCCGCAACCGCGAGGAAGTGCGCCAGTACATGACCGAGGCGTACAAGGGCCGCTACAAGGGCACGCAGGTGACCGGCAAGCCGATCAGCATGCGCACGCTGGGCGACAACGCGGCGATCCTGCTCTCCCGCGGTGGCGTGCTGGAGGCAGGCGAGACCGAGACCAACGACAAGCAGGCCATCCACGCCTCGTGGGTCGCCGTGCGGCACGGCTCGGAGTGGCGGCTGGCCGCGTACCAGAACACCCCTGTCCACAGTATTTGACGGTCTCGCTCCGCTCGGCGGGGCTTGATCGCCAGAGCCGGTCGTTTCCACCACGCCCCACGCAAACCGAAGTCCTCGCTCTGTCCTGCTGCCCAGCCTGGCTGGGGCGATGTCAGGCGTGTTGCGTGGCGTGCACGATCAGCGCGATCGAGCCGGCCGTGGTGACGATTCCAGTCAGGACCTATTGAGGAGGCATGTGATGAGTACCCGCGCTGTTGTGCTTGGCGGGAGCATGGCCGGGCTGCTCGCGGCGCGGGTGCTGGCCGAGACGTTCACCGAGGTGCTGGTGGTCGACCGGGACAAGCTGCTCGGCGTGGCCGAGCCCCGGCGCGGTGTCCCGCAGGGCAAGCACATCCACGGCCTGCTGGCCCGCGGCCACCAGATCCTCGACGAGCTGTTCGACGGCTTCACCCAGGACGCGCTGGCCGAGGGCGCGCTGACCGGCGACCTCGGTGAGCACCGGTGGTTCTTCGCCGGGCGTGAGGCGGCCAAGGCCGTCACCGGCATGAAGTACATCTCGGCCACCCGGCCCGTGCTGGAGAGTTTCGTGCGGGCCAGGGTGGCGTCGCTGGGCAACGTGAAGTTCCTGGAGCAGCACGACATCGTCGGGCTGGCCGCCACACCGGACAAGTCCAGGATCACCGGCGCGCGGGTGCACTCGGGATCCGAGGCGACGCTGGACGCGGACCTGGTGGTCGACGCCACCGGCCGCGGCTCGCGCACCCCGGCGTGGCTGGCCGAACTGGGCTACGCGCGCCCGGCCGAGGAACAGGTCAAGATCGATTTCAGCTACACCACCAGGATCTACCGGTTGCCGGACCCGTCGGTGATGAACGGCGTCAAGTCGGTCAACCCGTTGCCGTCCCCCCTGACTCGCCGCAGCGCGTTCTTCTCGGCGATGGAGAACGGCAAATGGGTGCTGTCGGTCGGCGGTGTGCTCGGCGACCGCGCGCCCACCGACCCGGACGGATTCCTCGACTACGTGAGGTCCCTGCCGACACGGGACATCTACGAGGTCGTCAAGGACGCCGAGCCGATCACCGAAGCGGTCAACTTCCGTTACCCCGTCAGCATCCGGCCGCGGTACGACAAGCTGACGCGGATGCCCGCCGGGTTCATCGTGCTCGGCGACGCCGCGTGCAGCTTCAACCCCGTCTACGGGCAGGGAATGACCGTGGCCGCCCAGGAAGCGCTGGTGCTGCGTGAGCACGTGCGGCGCGGGGTCCCGGACCCGCTGGAGTTCCAGCGGGCCATCGCCAAGGTGATCGACGTGCCGTGGGGCATCTCGGCGGGCGGCGACCTGTCCTTCCCGGAGGTCGAGGGCAAACGGCCGTTGCAGGTCCGTGTGCTCAACGGCTACATGGCCAAGGTGATGGCGGCGGCGACCAAGGACCCGGTCGTGCTGTCGGCGTTCATGCGGGTGGCCGGCCTGGTGGACCCACCGCAGGCGTTGCTCAAGCCGCCCATGCTGTTGCGCGTCCTGCGGCAGGCACGGTGACAACCGTCGCCGACGCGGTCGCGAGCGGATTGTCAGCACTCGGGGTCCGGCACACGTTCGGCGTGGTCGGCACGGGCAACGTCCGTATCGTGGCCGCGCTGGCCGGTACCAGCATCCGTTACGTCCCGGCGCGACATGAAGGCGGCACGGTGGCGATGGCCGACGCGTACCACCGTGTCAGCGGTGAGGTCGGCGTCTGCACGGTCACCTACGGGCCCGGTTTGGCCAACGCTGCCAACGCATTGTCAGACGCCGTGCGCAATCGCAGCGCGGTGGTGCTGCTGTGCGGCGCGCCCAAGGCCCAGCGTTACATCGACATCGACCAGGAAACGCTCGTCGCGTCGCTCGGTGCCACCGCGGTGAGCCTCACCGACCCGACGGACGTGACGGTCACTCTCAGTCACGCCTTCCGGCTGGCCCGGTCCGAGCACCGGGCGGTCGTGCTGTTCCTGCCGGTCGATCTCCTCGGCTCCCCCGCCGAACCGCAACGGGCCGTCGCGGCCACCCGGCCGACGACCGGGGCTCCACCGCCCGTGGTCGACGAGCTGGCCGAGCGGCTGACGGCCGCCCGCAGGCCGTTGCTGCTGGCCGGGCTGGGCGCGTGGCGGGCGGGCGCGGGCCCCGCGATCGCCGGGCTGGCCGACCGGTGCGGTGGCCTGCTCGCCAACACGTTGCTGGCCAAGGGCATCTTCGGGACCAACCCGCGGTCGCTCGGCGTCGGCGGCAGCCTCGCGTCCCCGGTCGCGGCCAAGCTCATCGGCGACGCCGACCTGGTCATCGCGTTCGGCACCAGCCTGGGCGAGTGGACGACGCACGGCGGCAGGCTGTTCAGCCGCGACACCGTCGTCGCCCAGGTCGACACCCGGGCCGAACAGATCTCGCCGCGCACGGACCTCGCGGTCACCGGCGACGCGCGGGCCGTGGCTCTGGCGTTGAACCGGGTGGTGCGGGCGGCGCCCACCTCCGACTGGCGGACGCGGGTCGCCGACCAGCTCGAACTCGCGAGCTGGGACCAGCAGGCCTACGCCGACCAGAGCACCGCCGACCGCATCGATCCACGCACCCTGACCATGGCACTGACAGACCTGCTGCCCGGCAACCGGATCCTGGTCACCGACGGCGGGCACTTCATCTGCTGGCCGGGGATGTACTGGCCGGTCGCGGACCCGTCGTCGTTCGTGTTCACCGGCGTCGCGGTGCAGAGCATCGGCATGGGTTTCGCGGGCGCCACCGGTGCCGCCGCCGCGCGGCCCGGTCACACAGTCGTACTGGCCGCGGGCGACGGCGGCGCGCTAATGGGACTGTCCGAACTGGAGACACTGATCCGCACGGCCGGATCGGCCCTCGTCGTGGTCTACGACGACGCCGCCTACGGCGCCGAGGTCCACATGTTCGCCGGTCTCGACGCGTCCGCCGGGACGATCTTCACCGACACCGACTTCGCCGGGCTGGCCACCTCGCTCGGCGCGCGGGCCGCGGTCGTGCGCACCACAGCGGACCTCGACGTCGTGCGCCGCTGGCGCGACGGCGGCTGCGCGGGCACGTTGCTGCTGGACTGCAAAGTGGTCCGCGACGTCGTCAGCGAGCACATGGTGGAGATGGTCCGCCCCGTCGCCACCACACCCGCCACCGCGCCGGAACCGGCATGACCACCAGGGGAGACAACGAAACCATGAACCGCACAGTCGTCGAGGCGTGGCTGGCCGACCTGACCTTCCCGCACTACATGGACACCCTCTACGCGCGGGCGCGCGAGTTCGAGAAGGCGCACCCCGAGTACGAGGTGCGGATCCGTGGCATCGACTTCCACGACATGCCCGCCACGGTGACGCGTGCGGCCAACGACGGCTCGGTCCCCGCGATCGCGGAGTTCTACTACACCCAGAGCCCGGACGCGCTCGACATGGTCGAGCCCGCGGGCAAACCGGTGTTCGCGTCCGTCGAGGAGGAGGTCGGCGGCCGGGACGAGATCCTCGGCGAGCCGGTCGTCCTCGACGACCTCGAACCCGCGCTGCGAGCCAACTACACGTCCTACGGCCAGTTGCGGTCGCTGCCGACCGTGGCCACCACCTACCACCTGTTCACGAACATGACCATCCTGCGCGCGGCCGGTGTCGACGAGGTGCCGGAGACCTGGCAGGACCTGAGGACCGCGTGCGAACGGATCGCCCAGCTGCCGGACGGCCCGCAGCACGCGATCAGCTGGGCCAACCACGGCATCCCGTTCCAGCACGCGCTGGCCGTCCAAGGTGGACACATCGCCGACAACGGCAACGGCAGGCGCGGCCGGGCGGGCAAGGTCGACTTCACCAGCAAGGAGATGCTCGCGTGGGTGTCGTGGTGGCAGCAGCTGCACAAGGACGGCCTGTACCACTATTCGGGTGAGATCGGCGACTGGTTCGGCACGTTCCACTCGTTCGCCGGGCAGCGGACCGCGTTCCGGTTCAGCTCGTCCAACGACCTCGGCAGCACAGTGGACGCCGCCCAGCGCGCCGGTTTCGAGCTCGCGGTGTCCCGGTTCCCCTACAACGCCGACGTTCCGTACCACGGAAACGTCGTCGCGGGAACGTCGTTGTGGCTGGCCGACGGGCTCGACCCGGCCACGCGGGACGGCGCGCTGGCGTTCATGCAGTACCTGGCCAACCCGGTCAACGCCGCCGCGTACCACAAGGAACACAGTTTCATCCCGGTCACCCGGTCGGCGTTCGCCCTGCTCGAGCGGGAAGGCTGGTTCGACGCCCACCCGCACTACCGCGCGCCGAGCGAGCAGATCGGCATGATGATGACCGAGGGCCGGTCCCCGGCGGGCGCGCTGGTCGGCAAGTACTTCGAGATACAGGACATCCTCACCGAGGGGATGCACGAGGTGCTCGCGCACGACGTGGATCCCGTGCAGGCGCTGACCAAAGCACAGGCCGAGGCGCAGCACCTGCTCGACAAGTACCTCGCCGAACGCCCGTTCTCTCCCTGGCGTTAGGCCGATCGTGGCGGTGGGCGGAGCAACGTCGAAGAGATTTAGCAATTTCACCGTGCATCACGGGAAACCGGTCGTTGGTGACTATGCTGGAGGACATGGCACCCAGACGCTCCTATGGCGACGGGTGCGCGACTGCGCAGGCGCTGGACATCGTCGGCGAACGGTGGGCCTTGCTGATCGTGCGCGAGCTGCTGCTCGGCCCGAAGCGGTTCACCGACCTGCGTGCCGACCTGCCTGGCGTGAGCCCGACCGTGCTCGCCCAGCGCCTGCGGGAGTTCACCCGCGAAGGGGTCGTGCACCACCGCCGGATGCCACCGCCGATGTCCGTCCACATCTACGAACTGACCGAGTGGGGCTGCAAACTGGAGCCCGTGATCCACATGCTCGGGATGTGGGCGCTGCAGTCGCCGACTCCGCCGTGCTCGCCGCCGCAGAGCGTCGACGCCAACGTGTTGTCCCTGCGCGTCCTGTTCGACCCGGGCGCCGCCCGGGGCCGGACCCTGCGGTTCGCGCTGAACGTCAGCGAACGCAGCTACCGCGTGTGCGTGCTCGACGGCGAACTCGACTTGGCCAGGGGCGAGGTGCACGCGCCGGACGCCACGATCGACACGGACGTCCTGACGCTGCACGCCATCCTGCACCGCACCCGTTCGTTGCGCGAGGCGCTCGACATCGGGGCGATCAAGATCAACGGAGACGTTGCCGCCGTCGCCGATCTGCCAGTCCTCTTCCGCCCCGACCGGTATCGGGTGCTGGCCGGGTAGTCGCCATCCGCGCGGCGGTCATCGCTTCCATCCTCTCCGGGAGAACCTGATGACGCGTTCCGTTCCGGCACAAGCACTTCATCCCGAAGCAACGTCGAGTTTCGTCTCGGGCCACTTCCCGCGCAGGCGCGGTCTCGTGCTGGTGGTCAGCGCGATCGCGGGTTTCCTGCTGACGGTGATCTGGTCGGCCGAGTTCGTCGACTCGGCGATCGGCGACTCCGTGGCCAACACGCTGCTGGGCCACGACGCCAAGCAGACCCCGATCACCGGTGTCGCGGCGGGCATCCTGTTCGCTTTCGTCTCCGGCCTGGCCGGCACGTTCACCGCGTGCAACATCGCGGCGTTCGGCGCGGTCGCACCGCTGCTCGGTTCGGCGGGCAGCCGGTGGCGGCGCGTGGCGCACGCCCTCAGACCGCTGGGCTGGCTGGCGGTCGGCATGCTCGTCGTGTCCGCGGTGTACGGCTTCGTCGTGGGGATCGTCGGCACGAGGATGCCGCAGTTCGACACCGCCGCGGTCCCCGCCGGCGTGTTGTCCGCGCGGTCGGTGCAGTCGCTGGTCGTGTTCGGGCTGATCGGCCTGGTCATGATCTACCTCGGGCTGGCCGCGCTCGGCTACGTGCGTGACCCGTTCCGCCGCGTCGCCCGCCGGTTTCCCAACGCTCCCATGGTGTTCATGGGCGCGTTGATCGGCGCGTTCCTGATCGGCCGTCCGTTCCCGTTGTTCCGCCAGATGTTCCGGGAGGCGGCCGAGAGCCACAACCCGTTGTACGGTGTCGTCGCGTTCTGCCTGCAGTCGTTGGGAAACGTCGTCATCATGGCGGTGTTGTTCCTGGTGCTGACGCTGGTCACGGGCAAGCGGCTGCGGCAGTGGCTGACCACCGACCCGCGCAGGCTGACGATCGTCGTCGCGGCGTCGCTCATCGTCGCGGGTGTGTTCACGTTCATGTACTGGGACATCCGGATGCTCGCCCGCAGGGACATCATCCCGTGGTACCCGACCGCACCGTGGAACTGACACCTGAACCAGAGAGAAACGCTGGGAGACAGACAATGCCGACCACACTGGGCTCGGTCCGCAGGCTGCTGATGACGCCGTCGTTCGCCGACGTCACGCACGAGAAACGGGGTTTCCCGCCAGGACCCGCCGACGTCGCCGAACACCTCGAAGCCATCCCGCAGGCCGTGCTGTGCGGCTTCGAGTGGGGCATCGACACCCGTTCGCCGTGGGAACTGGAACGCAGGCTGTCGCTGGTGCGACCGGATCAGCTGGGCTTCGCCTACGAAGGCGCGACGATGGCGTGCACGATCCTGGACGCGATGCGCGGCGGGCGCGGCCACAAGACCCGTGACCTGCTCGACGGCCCCGGGCGGCCGCACATCTTCCTCGCGTACATCGGGATCGGGTTCGCCATGGCCCGGTTGCCCCGGCCACTGTGGAAACGAGTAGTGCCGGACCTCGTCAACTCCTCGCCGTACCACCCGACGATGAGCTGGCTGGCGGTGGACGGCTACGGGTTCGACCGCGCCTACTTCGACACCCGCAAATGGGTGGATCGCCAGTACGTTCCGGCGCCCTACCCGTGGCAGGGCAAACCCGGGTACTTCACCCGTGCTGTCGACCAGGGCATCGGCCGGGCGCTGTGGTTCATCCAGGGCGGGCGGCCCGCGGACGTCGCCGACGCGGTCGGGAAGTTCGCGCCCACCCGGCACGCGGACCTGTGGAGCGGGGTCGGCCTGGCGTCGACGTTCGCCGGCGGCACCACGCCGGACGGCCTGGCCGAACTGCGCAAGCTGGCCGGCGAGTTCCACGCCGATGTCGCTCTCGGTATGGTCTTCGCGGTGAGAGCTCGGACCTTTGCGGGCTTCGTCCCCGAACACACCGAAACGGCCGCGGCCAAGCTCGGTGATGTGAGCGTGGCCGCGGCCGTGGAGGTCGCTGACGGGAACACTGTCGTCGGTGACAGTGCCGCCACAGACCCGACATACGAGCTGTGGCGGCAGAAGATCAGGGCGCACTTCGCCTCGTAGCGCCGGGCGCTACGAGGAAGTGCGCTTCCTCGACGACCGGGCGGCTGGACGGGAAGTCCGAACGGGCTCTCGTTCCAGCCCGCCCCAGTCCGGGCCGTAGCGGGCGGAAGGCGGTCCGGACGAGGACGACACACCGGACGAGACGACGTGACGGCTGCCGGACATGCCCGACCGCCCGACCAGGCTCAGCAGTACCGGCGGGTCGAGGCGGCTCATCGGCCGCAACCGCAGGTCCGCCGGGCGCACCCGGGTTTCCGGGCGGATCGTGATCGGCCCGCACGCCCCAATGAACAGGCCCGTTCCCTCGTCACGCGGGTTGGGGATCAGCGGATCGCGGTCGGCCGCGACCGAATAGCTGAGCAGGTACCACGTTCCCAGTGGGACGTCGTTGAGTTCGTACTGTCCCGGCCTCGTCAGCACCGTGCACCGGACCGGGCGGCCCTGCGGCAGCCGGTCGGGGAACAGGCCGACGAAGATCAGGCCGAGGCCCGCGGGGACGTGCGGTGCGGTGATCTGCCCGTGCAGCGTGGCGGGTCTGGTCGAGGTCAGGTGCTGGCGGCGGGTGGTGCCGCACACCTGCGGGGTGAGGCCACCGAGCCGCCGGTACGTGCTCGGCGAAATGCCGACACTGCTGCGAAACCGCGAGCTGAAGGTGCCGACGCTCTGGTAGCCGACGCGGTGGCTGATTTCGGTGACGCTCAGGGACGTGGCCAGCAGCAGTCTTTTCGCTTCCTGCAGCCGCATGGCCGACAGGAATCTCCCTGGCGAGATACCGGTGGCCCGCTGGAAAATCCTGGAGAAGTGAAATTTGCTGAACATCGCGGCTCTCGCCATGTCGTCGAGCGTCATCTGCTCGCCCAGGTTGTTGTACATGGCGTCTATGACACGACCGACCGCTTCCTCGATCAGTTCATCCACTGAGCCCCCCGGAGACCCGGCAACGCGACTGGGGAATGCCCCCGGCGCTGAATCCTCGCTTCACGACTGAACCGGAAAAGGATCACTACCTCTTTTGACTAAGAACCCGGTTCGACTAAGAACCCAGCCTTACCAGTTACGCACGCTAGCAGGACGTCACCAGGCATGCAAGCGCACCGTGATAAACCGATCACACTCCGAACGGTAGGACGATCAAAGAGACAGTAACGCGGTTTCTTACCCAGCGTAGCGAATCGTCATTACAAAACTGGAATAAAACGGGCACCCCAATCGATATCTGATCATTCGGATACCCCGACCTGCGAGAACAGCACGCAGGGAGGTGCGCCCGTTTGGACCACCGCCCGACGATGGATCAGCCGGCCCCCATGCGCGCGCTCCGCCGGGGCGATTCCCGGCTGGCCGTTTCACCAGGCGTGAAGACAGGGAGGAAATCGATGGGATCGCCCACGGGTGACGCCGAGGAAATACAGGTCCTGACGCTTGAGGCGTACGCGGACACCATAATTCCAGGTGAGCGGCGGTCGGCCGATGACCGGGCCATCGCCGGCGTTGCGCCAGGCGGCGGAGCGGTGCAGGCCGGTGCGCTGGAGATGCTCAACGACCCGGCGACGGGCGTGACGGCCGGTCTCGCGCCGCTGAGCCAGACCCTCAACGCCCACGCCACCGCCTACGCGGCGGAGATCGGCCTCGACCTGGACGGCACCGTCCCCCCGTTCGTCAGTCTCTCCTACGAGCACCGGAGCGCGTTGATCGCGCGCCTGGTCGCGCCCGGCCACCCGGAGAAGGACGGCTGGGTGCTGCTCGCCTTGTTCAGCTACATGGCATATGACAGCGCCGCGCACATGCACACGACCGATGCGATCGCAGCGGGACACCCCGGTTTGTTGTCCATGGGGTTCGGCAAACCCGACGACGACGGCCTGTGGCGTTTCCGCGAGCACTCCTACGGCAGGGCACTCGCGCGGCCCCATCCGAACACCACTTCTTCCGGGAGCCCGGCATGACCGTTGAGTCCACGGACGTCCTCGTCGTCGGCAGCGGGTTCGGTGGCGCGATCGCCGCCTACCACCTCGCCGCGGGTGGCGCAAGGGTGGTCGTCCTCGAACGCGGGCCCTGGTTGTCCGGCAAGGACTTCGAACACGACTTCCTGCTGGGTTCTTCCTACACAAGGGTTTTCGACTTCGTCGCAGGTGACGGCATGAGCGTGCTGTCGGGCAACTGCGTCGGCGGCGGCAGTGTCGTGTACTTCGCCGCCCTGCCACGGGCACCGCGGTTCACCTTCGAACGGCACGGCAGCATCGGCAGGCGGATGTGGCCGTCGGCGATCAACCGCGACACGCTCGACCCCTGGTACGACCGGATCTCCGAGGCGATGGTCGTCGAGCAGCAGACCTGGGACGACGTCACGTTCGCCGGTGGCCTGTGGGCCGCGGCGTGCGACCACGCCGGGCGCACGGCCAATCCCGTCCCGGTCAGCGTCGACCTGTCCAAGTGCACCAACTGCAACTGGATGATGGCGGGCTGCCGGTTCGACGCGAAGCGGTCGCTGCTGTTCAGCTACATCCCCGCCGCGGTCTCGCACGGCGCGGACATCCGGCCGTTGCACGAGGTCCAGCGGATCGAGCGCAAGGACGACGGGAGCTACCGGGTCCGCTACACCACCATCGACGAGGTCGACTACCGCGTGCACACCGGCGAGGGGGCGATCGACGCGAAGATCATCGTCCTCGCGGCAGGCGCGGGCGCGACCCCGGTCATCCTCAAGCGTTCCGAGGAGACGCTCGGCGCGATGCCGCACGCGGTCGGCCGCTACTTCTCCGGCAACGGCGAACGGCTCAACACCGCCGTGCTCAATGAGGACCGGGTGCGCGACGTGCTGGGCCTGAGCCGCGCGGGCGGGCGGATCGCCTACGAGGCCAACCAGATCGGCAAGGGCCCGGTGGTCGCGAACTGGGACAAGCTGGACGCGTCGCTGCCGGAGTACGGGCGGTTCTCCCTCGAACAGCTGTACTTCCCGCCCGGTCTCGGCACGATTCTGGCGCAGGCGCCCGGTGTCGCCGACCCGGCGTGGTTCGGCCCGGCCAAGAAGCGGATGCTGGAGCAGTGGAAGTCCTGGCTGATCATCTTCCAGATGACCGAGGACGACAACGAGGGCGTGTTCGGCCCGCCGCCGCCCACCGGCAACGCTTTCCGCATCTCCCAGCAGATGCTGGGCCGCGGCCCGCTGAGCTACGACCCGACGCCGAACACGCTGAGCGGGTGGGCGGCGGCGGACGCCGAGGTCAAGGACATCCTGGAACGCGACGGGCTGGCGGAAGTCACCGCGTGGACCAACGATCTGGTCGGCGCGTACACCGTGCACCCGCTCGCCTCGTGCCGGATCGGGGACGATCCCGCGACTTCTGCCCTGGATGACCGTCACGAACTGCGGGGCCACCCCGGTATCTTCGTCACCGACGGGTCGGCTGTTCCCGGTGCGCTCACCGTGAACCCCGCGCTGACCATCGGCGCGCTGGCCGAACGGGCGATTCCCGGAATCGTCCGCGCGGCAAGGGAACGCGGGGTCGCGGTCGACTACGGCGCACCCGTGCCCGTCGGCGTCACGTCGACACCGATGACGACAGGAGTCGCAGGATGACAGCTCACGTCCACCACACTCCCGCCCCAGCCCCTGGGCTGCTCGACCGCCTCAACACATCCGGCCACCGCCTGGCGCTGGGCCTGTTCGCGTTCGTCGTACTGGCGCACTGGGCCGAGCACATCGTCCAGGCGATCCAGATCTACGTCCTGGACTGGCCGCGCCCCAAGGCGGGCGGCGTGCTCGGCCTCGCGTGGCCGTGGCTGGTGAGCTCCGAATGGATGCACTACGGCTACGCCATCCTGATGCTCATCGGATTCGTGATGCTGCGCAAGGGTTTTGTCGGGCGGTCGCGCACGTGGTGGAACATCGCGATGTGGATCCAGGTGTGGCACCACTTCGAGCACCTGCTGCTGCTCGTGCAGGCGCTGACCAAGTCGAACCTGCTCGGCATGCCCGTCCCGACGAGCATCGCGCAGCTGGTCTTCCCACGGGTGGAGTTACACCTGTTCTATAACGCCATTGTGTTCGTTCCCATGGTGGTCGCGATGGTCTACCACTTGCGGCCCACCCAGTCCGAACGCACCCAGATGCGGTGTTCCTGCGCGATGGCAACCGCCTGACTGCGGGCACTGGTGCTGTGATCACCGCTTTGGTGACGGCGTACCAAGGACACGACCACGTGCTCACCGTCCCGGTGAGCATCGGGCCGTTGATCCTGCGAGTCGCCTTGCTCACGGCGGTTCCGGCGATCGCCGGATTCGCCGTGCTGCGGGGCTTCGTCCCCGAGACCGGCCGCGCCGCGACCGCCATGGTCGCGGCGTCCGCCGTCGGCGCGATCGTGCTCGAACTGATGCTGTCCGCCGGGCTGGCGCTGCCGCCGCAGCTCGTCGTGCTGCTGCTGGCCCTGTCGTCGGCTCCCCTGTGGCTCGTCCTGAGCAGGGACGAGCGGAAGGCCAAGGTCGTCGCTTTCGGACGCGCGTGCGCGCCGTGGATCGTCGTGGCGGCGGCCGTGGCCGCCTTTGTCGCGTTTGGACGGGCGTGGCCGGTCAGACCGCCGTCGGAACCGCTCATGCACACCGCGATCGTGTTCGCGCTGACCGGGCTGTCCTGGTTCACGGTGTGCCGCCCGGCCGGTGCCGGACCCGCCCGCGTGGCGCTGCGCGTGGTGGCGACCGCACTCGCCCTGGCGGCATTGGCAGGGACCGCATATGCCATTACGGCACGCCCTCTGGAGCGCGCCGCCGGATCTCCGCCTGCGATCAACGCTACTACGGCGTACAATGGCTCGGATTGAATTCCCGGCATCGGAACGGTACACCGGACAATTCAGACGCCGAATGCGGTGATCATTTCGTCACGGGCACGACTTCGACGCTTATTTCGGGTCAGGAAATGATCACACCGCTGATCACCCTGAGTGAGAATTGTCCGATTCCGCACCCGGGGCAGGCAGCGGGATCACCGTCATGTCCAGCGGGCCGAGCGGACTCCCGCACCGCACGCACACCAGCTGCGAGACCGCCTGCCCGCCGCACCCCTCGTGCACGATGCGCCGCGGCGGCCCGTGCGCCTCGTCGGTGAAGTACTCGTCGCCCCACTCCATCAAAGTCACGATGACAGGCGCGAGACCCCGCCCCTTCGCGGTGAGCAGGTACTCGTGCCTGACCGGCCGGGCGCTGTAGACCACGCGCTCGAGCACGCCGTTCGCGACGAGCAGGTTCAGCCTGTCGGTGAGCACGTTGCGGGGAACGCCGAGCGTGCTGCGAAAGCCCTCGAAACGCGTCACTCCCAGTAACGCGTCCCGAATGATCAGCAACGTCCACCGTTCGCCGACCACTTCGAGTGCGCGGGCGATGGTGCACAGCTGCCCATCGTACGTCCGACGTATCATTCGGTACATCATACGGTCAGTTGCTTCAACGAACTAGCATGAAGTAGTGTCCTGTCAGTCGTTCAGCTAAATGGGGTGAAACATGGGCGGAATTCTGCTCAAGGCGGCGCTCCGTAAATCGCTGGCCGGAATTAACCACGTGGCACCCGTGCCGCCGATCGGGGACAGCTCGCTCGCCGCATCGGTGTGCCGGCAAGTGGAAAGCGACTTCGGGCTGCTGGCCCCGCCCATCGCACTGCACTCCCCCGCCCCGGACGTGATGGCCGCGTGCTGGGTGATGCTGCGGGAAGCGTTCGTGGTCACCGACCGCACCGACCGGGACACCAAGGAAGCCGTCGCCACCGCGGTGTCGCTCTGCAACGCGTGTTCCTACTGCGTCGACGTGCACAGCATGACGCTCGAGGCGTTCGTCACCGACGACGCCGACGACCCGGAGAACGACCTGCGCGTCCGCGGTCTCGCCGACTGGGCCCGCCGCACCGCGAGCGCGACCACCACGCCGTGCTGCCCGCCCTTCCCCGCGACGCACGGGCCCGAGCTGATCGGCGTCGTGCTCGCGTTCCACTACATCAACCGGATGGTCAACGTCTTCCTGCCGGATTCGCCGTTGCCCCGCATGATTCCCCCGGCTGCCCGGGGAACGGCGTTACGCATGCTCGGCAAGCTGATGCGCTCGGCCACCCGCGGCCCGCACAGACCCGGGGCGGCGCTGGACTTCCTGCCCGCCGCGCCGCTGCCCGCCGACCTGCCGTGGGCACGGGACAACTCGCGCGTGGCGGACGCGTTCGCCCGCGCCACCGCCGCCATCGACGCCGCAGGCGCCCGTTCGGTCCCCGACTCGGTGCGCGCCTTGGTGTCATGCATGCTGGACGACTGGATCGGCGACCCACCGGGCCTGAGCCGCACGTGGGTCACCGACGCGGTGGCGGAACTGCCCGTCCGCGACCGCCCCGCGGGACAGCTGGCCGTGCTGACCGCGATGGCGTCGTTCCAGCTCGACACACCGACCATCGCCCGGTTCCGCGAGACCCAGCCGGACGACAGGTCCCTTGTGGAACTCACGTCGTGGGCGAGCATGGCCGCAGCCAGGCGGATCGGCTCGTGGATCGCCGTCGGCCAGTGCGCGCACGACCACTGTACCGACAATCCGGTCGGTACGTAGTCCCCACCACCTTTCGTTTGCAGCACAACGGAAGGTGCGTGTCGCAGGCCCACTGTTGCAGTCTGGGGTGGATCGCACTGCGACTACGGTGGGAGGACTGGCGGATGACCGCGCCACAGACCGTGATCTCGGACCTCAAGGCCGACGCCGAACAGCTCAGGACACTGCTGTCGGGACTCGACGCGGCCGGTTGGGGGACGCCGACACCGGCTCCGGGATGGACGATCGCGCACCAGATCGCCCACCTGGCCGCGACTTTCCGGATCGCGGGCCTCGCCGCGTCCGACCCGGAGACCTTCGGCAAACTCGCCGAACAGGTCAACACCGACTTCGAATCGGCCGTCACGGCCGCACTGCAACCGTACATCGCGCTGCCACCGGAGAAGCTGCTCGCGGCGTGGTACGGCGAGCTGATCAAGGCAGCGGACGCGCTGGAGGCCGTGCCGGACGGTCAAGTCGTTCCGTGGCTGGTCAACCCGCTTCCCCCGGCCGTGCTGGCCAGTGCGGGCATGATGGAGCTGTTCGGCCACGGCCAGGACGTCGCCGACGCGCTCGGCGTCGAGGTCGAGCGGACCGACCGGATCGCGCACCTGATCGGTTTCATCGTGCACACAAGGCACTTCGGCTACCTGGCGCGCGGCCTGACGCCACCCGCCGAGGACTTCAGGTTCGAGGTGACCGCACCTTCAGGTACATTGTGGACGTTCGGCCCGCCGACCGCGACGCAGCGGATCGAGGGACCGGCGCTCGACCTCTGCTACGTGGCCAGCCGTCGCAGGCACCACGCGGACCTGGCGCTGGTGGCCACGGGTGAGCACGCCGAGCAGTGGCTGGAGATCGCGCAGGCGTACCGCGGGCCCGCCGGCGAAGGCCGCAAGCCCGGCCAGTTCGCCAAAGCCGTGCGCGACTGACGATGTCAGTCCGGCCGTGGCGGGCCTTGCTCGTCCTGTGTGTCGCGAACTTCCTCGTCCTGCTGGACACCACGATCGTCAACACGGCCGCGCCGAGTATCATGGGCACGATCGGCGCGGGCCTCGACGACATCCTGTGGGTGATCAACGGGTACCTGATCGTGTTCGCCGCACTGCTGATCCCGTTCGGCAGGCTCGGTGACCGGATCGGGCCGCGCACGTTGTTCGTCGCGGGGCTGGCGCTGTTCGTGGCCACCTCCGTCCTCTGTGCACTGGCGCCAGGCCCCGGCTGGCTCGTGGCCTTCCGGGTCGGGCAGGGACTCGGCGCGGCCATGCTGGTGCCGCAGTCGCTCGTGCTGATCTCGGCGATCTTCCCGGCGAACCGGCGCGGTGCCGCGTTCGGCATCTTCACCGCGGTCGCCGGGATCGCCGCGGTCGCCGGGCCGATCCTCGGCGGGCTGCTGATCGAACACCTCGGCTGGCCGTCGGTGTTCCTGCTCAACGTGCCGATCGGGCTGGCGGGTATCGCGGGCGCGCTGCGGGTGGTGCCGCGGATCCGGCCCGGCGGCGTGCACAGGTTCGACGTGGTCGGCGTCGCGCTGATCACACTCTGCCTGACCGGTTTCGTCTACGCGCTCGTCGAGACCGGGGCGAGCTGGCTGTACGCGGGATCGGCGCTGATGCTCGTGCTGTTCGTGGTGTGGGAACGCCGTCATCCCGAACCACTCGTGCCGTTCACGCTCTACCGCGACCGCGGTTACGCCGTGGCCACGGTGATCACGTTCGTCACCTCGTACGGGACAACCGGTTTCCTGCTGGTTTTCGTGCTGCACACGCAGAACGAGATGGGTATGGACGCGTTGTCCTCCGGTGTGTCGGCGCTGCCGTGGACGCTCGCGCTCAGCGCGGTCGCGCCGATCGCGGGCAGGTTCGCCGACCGGTTCGACGGCCGCTTCCTGCTCGGTGCGGGCGTGCTCGTGTTCGCTGCCGGTGTTTTCAGCTTCCCGCAGTCGTTCACGTGGCCGCTCATCGCCATCGGAGTCGGCCAGGGCCTCGCCATCGCTCCCACCACAACGTTGGCACTGCGCTATATTCCAGCTGAGCGCGCGGGTGCCGCGTCCGGCGTGCTCAACACGGCACGGCAGATCGGCGCGGCGGTCGGTGCCGCGCTGGCCGGTGCCGTGCTGCTGGCGTTCTCCGCGCACGCGGCGTTGATCGTGCTGTCGGCGACCCTGCTGGCAGCGGCCCCGCTCAGCCTGTTGTTGCAACCCCACGGAGGAATCGATGGCGCACATCGAACTGGGCACCAGCCTGCCGGGCATCAGCGGACTGTTCCAGTACCGCCCGAGTACGGCGAAGCCACTGACCGAGCTGGCGGAAACCCTGCTGAGGGAACCGAATTCCCTGACCCGAGGCGAACGTGAGCTGATCGCGACCACGGTGTCGCGCGGCAACGAGTGCACGTTCTGCGCGAACTCGCACGCCGCGATCGCCGCGGTCGAACTCGGCGTCGAGGACGTCGACGACGCGCCGCGGTCGGCCAAGCTCACCGCGTTGCTCGAGATCGCTCTGCAGGTCAGGGAAAGCGGCCGGGCGGTCACCACGAAGGCGGTCGAGGCGGCTCGTGCCGAGGGCGCGTCCGACGAGGAGATCCACGACACCGTCCTGATCGCCGCGGCGTTCTGCATGTTCAACAGGTACGTCGACGGCCTCGGCACGGCGGCGCCCGAGCACGCCCGCAGCTACCTCCCGATCGCCAAGGCCATCACCGAACACGGATACGTGGCCGCGGCGGGCTGATTCCCGGTGGCTCGTCTCGCAACGTTGCTGGTCTTGTTCGGCGGTTCCAGGTTTCCGCTGGGCGTGCCGCGGGAAGGGGCTTGTCCCGGGTTGTACCAGTGCCTTCCCGCGGTGCGGCCAGCGGGAAGCCGGGCCGTCGACAAGGCTTGTCAACGTTTCGAGACGGGCCACTGGGTTTCGCGGATGCTGTGCCGCAGCGCGGCCAGCATCCGCTCGACGGCCTCGTCCCGGACCGCGCCCGGCACGTCCCTCAGCGGCCCGTCGGACACCAGCACGGCGAGCCCGTGCACGGACGACCACACCGCCATCTCCGCGGCCGGTCCGAGACGGACGCCGTCGACCACCTGGAACGGCCGGTGTCCCGGCGCGAACCGTGGCGAGACGGTCCGGAACAGCCCGGGTTCCGTTGCAGCGAAACAGATGTAGGCCTTCGCGGTGGCGCAGAGGGCGCCTGCTCCTTGCCGCATCGCACTGGCCAGCCGGTTCGCCGCGTGCTCGCGGACAGCCGCCAGCAGGTGCTCCCGATCGTCGAAATGCCGGTACACGGCCGATGGCGCCACTCCGGCGGCGCGGGCAGCGGCCCGGACGCTGATCGCGTCCGGACCGCCGGACGCCGCCAGTTCGATCGCCGCCGCGAGGAGCGCGTTGCGGAGATCGCCGTGGTGGTAGGGGCGTTCGGTTGCGGCCATCGGCCGCGATCAGGCCGTGCGGCTGGGAAGTCCGGTCATATCCCACGATCCTCGTCGAGGGCCGCGTGCCGTGCTTCTTCCCGATTGCCCGGTGTCAGCTCAGGCCGAGCTGCTCCGACGCCTGCCTGGTTCCCTCGACGCGGGCCGCGACCTTCGCGAAGGCGGTGTCCCGTGAGGTCGACGTGTCGTCGCCGAACGGCGAGAAGCCGCAGTCGTCGCAGGTGCCGAGCCGGTCCGGCGGGATGTACCGCGCCGCTTCGAGCACGCGGTCGCGCACTTCCTCAGCGGTCTCCACCCTCGGGTCGATCGGGTCGGTCACCCCGACGAAGATCCGCTGCCGCGGGGTCGAGTGCTCGGCGATCAGCTGCAGCACCCTCGCCCGGTCCGGCTCGCTGGCCAGCTGGACGTAGAAGGTGCCGGCGTGCAGCCGGAACAGCTCGGGCAGCAGTTCGGCGTAGTCGACGTCCAGGCTGTGCACGGAATCCTGGTCGCCACCCGGGCACGTGTGCACACCGAGCTTCGCCCGTTCCGCGTCCGAGAAACGATCAAGCACGACATTGTTCAGTGCCACGAAATCGCGCAGCACCCCCTTGGACGGGTCGAGCTTGATCGCCAACCGGCCTTCGGTGAAATCGAGCTGAACGGAATCGGCGCCCGCGTCGAGGCACGCCCTGATGTCGGCTTCCGCCTCGTCGGCCAGATCGGCGATGAACGCGTCGCGCGAGTATCCGTCGATACCGTCGGCCGGATACAGCAGGCTCAACGCGGACGGCGCGATTACGGCCTGCTTGACAGGCCGGTCGGTCAGTGTTTTCGCTTTGTTCAGATAGGTCGCGGCGCGAACACCGTAACGGAACGGTCCACCGCTGAGCCGCGGCAGCTGCCGGGTGTGCCCGTCGGCGAACGGAATGACGACACCGTCCGGGTCGAGCGCGGTGAGTCCCTGCAGCGGATAGCCCACAAAACTCGGTTTCGATTGCTCACCGTCGACGATCACCGGTGAGCCCGCTTCGACGAAACGTTCGACAGTTTCGGCAATCGCCCTGTCGTAGCTGGCATCGAGCGATCGCTGGTCGATCCGGCCTGCCTGGAAATCGGCCAGCGCGTCCAGCAGGTACCGCGGGCGAGGAATGCTGCCGATCGGCTCGGTGGGTATAGGCATATGCCATATCGTGGTGGTGATCCAGCTCGCGAAAAAGACCCCTTCACCCGAATGTCCGCACGGTCACCGCAAACGTTGATCATCGTGTTCTGCTACGCGCACCGGATAAGTCCTGGTGACCACGTTGGACGGACGTTGTGCCGCGTTCCCGTCTCGCTGTCCGGGACACCGGCTACGCCGCCCGGCGTACGCGCCGTCCGCCCTAAAGGGAGATCGGCGGGCACCGAACGCCGGATCCGCGGTGAACGCCACCGCTGACGTGCCCGGCGCCACAGAAGCTCGCAATCCGGACAGCATGACTGGGATGATGCGATCAAGGGTAGCCGTGCGCAACGGAGCAAACTCCCCGACGAAATGAGGTCGCCCGTGGAGCTCGTTTACCCGCCCGTCATCGCGGCGTGCAAGACGCTGTTCCGGGTCCTCGACCTGAGACTCGACGTGCGCGGCGCCGAGCACATCCCGGCCGGCGGCGGCGCGGTCGTCGCCTGCACGCACGTCAGCTACCTCGACTTCATCTTCTGCGGGCTGGCCGGTCTGCCCGCCGGGCGCAAGACGCGGTTCATGGCGAAGAAGGAGATCTTCGCCAACCGGATCGCCGGGCCGCTGATGCGCGGCATGCACCACATCTCGGTCGACCGCTCGGCCGGGCAGGCCTCGTACCGCGAGGCGGTGGCCGCCCTGCGGGCCGGCGAGGTCGTCGGTGTGTTCCCCGAGGCGACCATCAGCCAGTCGTTCACCGTGAAGGCGATCAAGACCGGCGCGGTCCGGATGGCCGCCGAAGCCGGGGTGCCGGTCATCCCGATGGCGATCTGGGGCAGCCAGCGGCTCTGGACCAAGGGCAGGCCGCGCGACCTCACCCAGCGGCACGTCCCGATCGTGATCCAGGCGGGCGAACCGTTCCAGCCGGTGCCCGGCGACGACCAGGACCAGCTCACCCGCGATCTGCGTACGAGGATGGGCGCGTTGCTCGACCAGGTGCAGCGCGACTACCCGGCCGCGCCGAAACCGGGCGAGGACCCGTGGTGGCTGCCCGCGCACCTCGGCGGCACCGCGCCCACGCCCGAGAAAGCCGCCGCGCGGGACTGAGGGTCCGTCAGCGGCCGACGAACCGTGCGGCCCTGCGCTCGACGAAGGACCGCACGCCTTCGGCCGCGTCCTCGCTGCCGAACAACGGGAGCAGATCGGGCACGAGCCGATCGGCCGCGGCCTGGTGTCCCTCGGTCACCGCACGCCGGGCCGAGGCCAGCGTCAGCCGCACGCCGAGCGGCGCGGCCTGGTCGGTGATCCGCTCGGCCAGTTCCACCGCCCGGTCCAGCTGCGTGCCCGCGGGTACGACTTCCTGCACCAGGCCGAGGCGCAGTGCCTCGTCGGGGCCGAACTCGTCACCGGTCAGCAGCCAGCGCATGGCGTTGCCCCAGCCCGCCTCGCGCGGGAACCGGATCGTCGCGCCGCCGAACGGGTAGATGCCGCGTTTGACCTCCAGCTGGGAGAACCGCGTGTCGTCCGCGGCGACGCGGATGTCCGAGGCCAGCAGCAACTCGATCCCCAGCGTCAGGCACCAGCCCTGGGCGGCGGCGACGAGCGGCTTCGACCGTTCCCGGCCGACGAGGCCCCACGGGTCGATGGCGGCGCCGCAGTCGTGGCGCAGCCCTCCTTCGCTGCCGATCCGGCCGGCGACCTGTGCCAGGTCCAGCCCGGCGGTGAAGTGGTCGCCGTGCGCGAACAGCACACCGACCCACGCGTCCGGGTCGTCCTCCAGGCGTCCGTACGCGTCGGCCAGTCCGTCGAGCATCGTGCTCTCGAAGGAGTTGCGTTCCTCCGGACGGTTCAGGCCGATCAGCAGCACGTGCCCGCGCAGTCGGTGGTGACCGCGTCAGCCATCAGGTGACCCTCTCACGAATCCTACTGACGAGTAACTATGATACCTAGCATAGTTCATAGTCAAGGGCCCGTCCGCGGCGCGGCGCGACTGGGCATAATTGTCGTCTGATGGGCGCCACACTCGTTGCCAAAGACCTCGCCGCGGGCCACGGCGACCGTGTCCTGTTCTCCGGCCTCGACCTGGTCGTCGCTCCCGGCGACGTGATCGGGCTCGTCGGGGCCAACGGCGCGGGCAAGTCGACGCTGCTGCGCACCTTCGCCGGCCTCGTCCCCGCCGAACAGGGATCGGTCCGGCTCAGCCCGGCGACAGCCAACGTCGGGCACCTGCCGCAGGAGCCG
The DNA here is from genome assembly GCF_001302585.1 of Kibdelosporangium phytohabitans. Taxonomy (GTDB): domain Bacteria; phylum Actinomycetota; class Actinomycetes; order Mycobacteriales; family Pseudonocardiaceae; genus Kibdelosporangium; species Kibdelosporangium phytohabitans. Next base: position 6,960,591 of record NZ_CP012752.1, read on the forward strand.
GAACGCAGGCCCGGCGAGACCGTGCGGGACTTCCTCGGCAGGCGAACCGGCGTCGCACGAGCCCAGTCCGAGATGGACGCGGCCGCGGCGGCACTGGGCACCGATCAGCCGGGCGTGGACGACGCGTACGCCGACAGCCTGGAGCGGTGGCTCGCGCTCGGCGGCGCGGACCTGGCCGAACGCATCGAGGACGTCGTCGCCGACCTGGGCCTCGCGGTGAGCCTCGACCAGCCGATGACGTCGCTGTCGGGCGGGCAGGCCGCCCGCGTCGGCATGGCGTCGTTGCTGCTGAGCCGGTACGACATCTTCCTGCTCGACGAGCCGACCAACGACCTCGACCTCGACGGCCTGGAACGCCTGGAGCGGTTCGTCAACGAACTGCGCGCGGGCACAGTCGTGGTCAGCCACGACCGCGAGTTCCTCACCCGCACGGTCACCAGAGTCGTCGAACTGGACCTCGCGCAACAGCAGATCCGCGGCTACGGCGGCGGCTACGCGGCGTACCTGACCGAACGGGACGTCGACCGGCGGCACGCCCGCGAACAGTACGACGAGTACGCCAACACAGTCTCGGCACTGCAAGCGCGTGCCCAGTCCCAACGGTCCTGGATGGACAAAGGCGTGCGCAACGCACGGCGCAAGGCGACCGACAACGACAAGATCGGCCGCAAGTTCCGCAGCGAGGCCACGGAGAAGCAGGCGTCCAAGGTCCGGCAGACCGAGCGCATGATCGAACGCCTCGACGTGGTCGAGGAACCCCGCAAGGAATGGGAACTGCGGATGACGATCGCGGCCGCGCCCCGGTCGGGCGCGGTGGTGGCCACCCTGCGCGGGGCCGTGGTCCGCCGCGGCGGCTTCACCCTCGGACCGGTCGACCTGCAGATCGACTGGGCCGACCGGGTCGCGATCACCGGCGCGAACGGCTCGGGCAAATCGACCCTGCTCGCTGCGATGCTCGGCCGGGTGCCGCTGGACTCCGGTACCGCGGCGCTCGGGCCCGGCGTGGTCGTCGGCGAGGTGGACCAGGCCCGTGGGCTGTTCGACGGCGACGAGGAGCTGCTGGCCGCGTTCACCGCGGCGATTCCGGAGTGGACACCGGCGGACGTGCGAACCCTGCTGGCGAAGTTCGGTCTGAAGGCCGCGCACGTGACCCGGCCCGCCCGGTCGTTGTCGCCCGGCGAGCGGACCCGGGCGGCGCTGGCGTTGCTCCAGGCCAAGGGGGTGAACCTGCTCGTGCTCGACGAGCCGACCAACCACCTCGACCTGCCCGCGATCGAGCAGCTGGAAGCCGCGCTGTCGACGTACCCGGGGACGTTGCTGCTGGTCACGCACGACCGGCGGATGCTGGAAGCCGTGTCGACCACCCGGCACGTCGAGGTCGCCGACGGCGAGGTCCGCGACCGCTGAACGCGGCACACCGCGCGGGCGGCCACCTCCCACTGTGGACTCCGCGGCCCGTGCGGCTCGGCCGCCGCCGCGCTGTGAGCAGGCGAGAACCGTCCCGCGTCCCTCCCCCCGGCGGCGTGGCCCGCGGCCGTGCACCACAATGACTGCAAAACACTGGAAGGTGGCAAGTGGATACGAACGCGCGGGAGGACACGGCGAGCTTCGGGGATCTGGCGCTGCGGCCGGAGCTGCTGCAGGCACTGTCGAGCCTCGGCTACGAGGAGCCGACGCCGATCCAGCGCGAGGCGATCCCGCCCTTGTTGCAGGGCAAGGATCTGCTCGGCCAGGCCGCGACCGGCACCGGCAAGACGGCGGCGTTCGCGTTGCCCGTGCTGCAGATGCTCTCCGGTGAGAGACAGGGCAAGGACCCCGCGGCGCTGGTGCTCGTGCCAACGCGGGAACTGGCTGTCCAGGTGTCCCAAGCGTTTCACCGTTACGGCCGCGATCTCGGTGTGACCGTCCTGCCGATCTACGGCGGGGCGCCGATCGGCCGCCAGCTGCAGGCGCTGGAGCGCGGGGTCGACGTCGTGATCGCCACCCCGGGACGTGCGCTCGACCACATCGGCCGCGGCACGCTCCGGCTGGGCGGCGTGCGGACCGTGGTGCTCGACGAGGCCGACGAGATGCTCGACATGGGGTTCGCCGAGGACATCGAGGCGATCCTCGACGAGACCGCCGACGACCGGCAGACCGTGTTGTTCTCCGCGACGATGCCCTCCCGCGTCGACGGGATCGTCCGCCGCCACCTGACCGACCCCGTGAAGATCCAGATGGGCCGGGTGGAGTCGGCCGACGGCGGCAAGAGCCCGCTGGTCCGGCAGAGCGCGTACGTGGTGGCCCGCGCGCACAAACCGGCCACCCTCGGCCGTGTGCTCGACGTGGAGGCACCGCAGTCGGCGATCGTCTTCTGCCGGACACGGGAGGAAGTCGACCAGCTCACCGAGACGATGAACGGCCGCGGCTACCGCGCCGAAGCCCTGCACGGCGGGATGAGCCAGGAACAACGCGACCGCGTGATGGGACGGCTGCGCGCCGGCACAGCGGACCTGCTGATCGCCACGGACGTGGCCGCCCGCGGCCTTGACGTGGAACAACTGACACACGTCATCAACTACAACGTGCCTTCCGCACCCGAGGCCTACGTGCACCGCATCGGCCGGGTGGGCCGGGCGGGCCGCGAAGGCGTGGCGCTGACCCTGGCCGAGCCGCGCGAGCACCGGATGCTCAAGGCGATCGAGCGCGTGACGAAGCAGCCCATCGCGGTGGAGAAAGTGCCGACGGTGGCGGACCTGCGCGCCCGCCGCCTCGAACTGACCCGCGCGGCGCTGCAGGAAAGCCTCCTCACCGACGACCTGGAGCGCTTCCGCGTGGTGGTGGAGACGCTGACCGACGAGTTCGACATCGTGGACGTCGCACTGGCCGCGGTGAAGCTGGCACACGAGTCGAGCGGGGTCGTCACCGACGACGTGGCGGAGATCCCGGACGTGTCCGACGTGAGCGGGCGCAAGAAGCCCGAACGCCGCACCGGCGGACCGGCGGGACGACGGCGTTCGTCCGGCGACGAGGTGACCCGCCTGTTCCTCGGCATCGGCCGCAACGCGGGGATCCGGCCGCAGGACCTGGTCGGCGCGATCGCGGGCGAGTCGAGCCTGACCGGCCGCGACATCGGCGCGATCGAGATCGCCGACCGGTTCTCCCTCGTGGAGATCCCCGAGTCCGCAGTGGACGAAGTGATCAAAGCCCTGCGGCACAGCACGATCAAGGGCAAGAAGCCGACCGTCCGCAGGGAACGCGGCACCACTGAGGCCGGTCCGCGCCGCAAACCTCCCACCGGCAAACGGAAGTAGCCGCCTCACCTACCAGCGCGGGATCCCCGCACCGTCGGCAGTGCGGGGATCGCCGGGTTCGCCGAAGCGGTCAGCATGGCGGTCGCGCCGGCCCGCTCCGAGTCGTCGTAGCCTTCCTGCGCGAACCAGCCCATGACGCCCCCGTGGTTCTCACCAGGCCGCCGGTCACGGCCCACCACGCGAGGAGGTTCGGCCGGCAGGTTGTTGCCGACCGACTGCTGAACGCGGTGTACGTCCACGACGGCTGCGCGGTCGCCGGCGTGTGTTCGCGTAGCCGGTTCGTGATCCGCTGCCACAACTCGTCCACAGACACGTCCCGCACAGCGGTCACCGTACCGAAAAGCGGGTGACATCTGCTGACTTGCGGGCAACCGTCCCTGTTTTCGCGAGCGACCGCAGTAGCATGCCGCAAATGACGGACACGACCAATGTCCACCCGGTTCGCACAATCCGGGTCGGTGACCGCAGCGCCGACATCGACGAGATGCTGGCACCGCTCGTCGAAGCACTTTGGCGCAACGGATTCGACACGTTCACAAGCTGCCAGAACGCCGGTGAGAGCAACGCGGACTGGGCCGAGACGCTGCCGCACATGGCCGCGTACGTGAAGTCCCGCGAAGGGTGGGCCTATGTCGACTTCCCGATCGGGGACGGCCTCCGGTTCCTCACCGCCATCGCGCAGGCGGGCCCGCGCGACGCATTCTACGTGCGGATGACGCATTGGGCCGCGCCGGACGCGTGGGACGTCAACGTCAAACCGCTGGATCTCGCGATGTTCGACGAGAGCACGCCGTCGGATTTCGCGCTTCGGCTGCTGCAGGTCTGTTTCCCCGGCTACGACCTCGGCGAGATCGTCCGGCGGCTCGACCGCTACGAGGCCGGTGACCTGGTCGAACCCGCACCGGTCGACTGGTCGACGATCGGCCGCTGACGACCCGTGGCCACCGGGCGGACAGTGGCCACGGGTCGTCTGTTCATACCCGCCCGGTCAGCTCATACCCCGCTTCGCTGACCGCACGGGTGACGTCCACGGTGTCGAGCACGGACTCGCTCGACACCGTGACGTGGCCGGTGGCGAGATCCACCCGCACGTCTCGCACGGCGGGGATCTGGCTCACCTCCTCGGTGACCGACGACGCGCAGTGCCCGCACGTCATCCCCTTGACCACGTAGACCGCCTGCATGCTCACTGGAAATCCCTTCGATTCAACCGGATTGGCCCAATGGTCGGCTGGGCAGCGGTTCCGGTTCCCGCCGAATCGGAAAGTCACACGAAGGGGTGAACGCCTCGCATCGCGGGACCTGACTGAACCTGTACTCCCGCCGAGCATGCGCGGCTCGGTGTTCCAGTCGAGGCGGAGCAGGGTTTCCTCGATCTCGGCGGCGCGGTCGTTCGCGTACGAGACCTCGGTTCCGGTGACTGTGAAACCCGCTCTCCGCAGGACTTTCAGCGATCCGACGTTGTCACTGGCGACGCGGGCGCGCAGCGGGCGGACCGGCACGGCGCCGGGCAACAGCGTGAGAGCTTGCCCGGCAACGCCCTGTCCCCAGGCGGAACGGTCGATCCAGTACGCGATCTCGGTGTCGCCGTCCATGACGTAGCCGGTGATGGTGCCGACGAGCCGCCCGTCGCGGGTCACCGCCGGCAGTGTGATGTCGAGCCTGCTCCGCAACTTCGCCATGTGGGCGTCGAAGGCGGCCCGGTCGTCCGGGTCCTTGGCGGTGAACGCCGCCATCCGGACCGGCTCGGGGTGACGCATCTGCTCGAACAACGCGTCCAGGTCGGCATCTTCGGCCGGTCGCAGTGTCACATCCGCCACCGGCCGAACCTAGCAGCCGCCCTCACAACCCGACGGTGGCCGCCGGATCGTCCTGCTCGTCCCAGCCCGCGATCAGGGATCCCGGTGCCCACGTGGAATGCGTTCCGCTGCTGACGCGTTCCGGCAGGCGGATCCGGGCGACCGGGCCCGCGGTGATGTCACGCGCGTCGAAGATCAGGCATTCGGACAGGTCACGGTTCATGTCCGACGTGATCGTGACCAGGTAGCCGTCGTCCTCGGCGGTCGAGCCGGTTCGCGGCGCCATGGCCGTCTCGCTGCCGAAGACGCCATCGCCGAACTCGAAGCGTTCCAGCCCGCCGGTCAGCGAGTCGTGTTTGACCATGCCGTCGAACAGGAACCAGCCTGCCGGGGACGTGGCCGCGTAGCTGTAGCGGTGTTTGCGGCCCGCGTAGCGCTGGTTGATCATGCCGAACTCGCTGGGCAGCGTGCTCAGCTGTTCTTCCTTGCACAGGCCGGTGGTCAGGTCGAGCCGCCAGCGGTGCAACCGGCCGCCGAGCTGGTTGTTGTCGAGGAACCGGAACATGCGCTGGTAGAGCGTTCCGCCGCCGGACGGGGGCACGGGATCGCTCTGGTGGAAGCCTTCCAGGACGATCTCGTCACCTTCTTCGTAGGCGTTGGTCCAGTGCAGGACGTAGGTCGGGTCCGCCTCGAACCACCTGATGTCCGCTGTGGTGCCGTGCCGTGGGATCACGGCCAGCCGAGCGGGGGTGTCGGGGTGGAACCGGGCCGCGTACTTGCCTTGCGCCAACGCTTGCGGTGCCCAGTACAGCGGGAGGTCGTTGAGGATCGCGTAGTTCTCGGTGAACGCCATGTCGTGCGGCAGCCGCGGCCCCGGCAACGGCACGTCGATGTACGTGACGAGGTTGTCCGCACGGTCCACCACGCCGTAGTGCATGTACGGCGCCTCGGTGCCGTAGTTGAAGAACAGCAGTTCGCCGGTGCGTTCGTCGAACTTCGGGTGCGCGGACACCCCGATGTCGCTGGGGAACTTGCCGTTCCACGTCGCCTTGCCGAGCGTCTCCAATGTGGTCGGGCTCAGCCGGTACAGGTCGCCGCACTGGTAGAAGCTGGTCAGCGCGACCCCGTTGTGCAGCACCACGTCTGTGCTGGACGCGTCCTTCATCCGGCCCCGCGCGCCCCAGCCGGTCCGCGTCGGCGAGCGGCTCGGGTCCTCGGCCAGGCCCGCCCACAGCGCACGGCCGGCGTCCTGTTCGGCGACGAACCCGTCCGTGCGAATGAACCTGTTGCGGTAGAACGCCTTTCCGTCTCGGAAGCCGACCGCGTGCACCATTCCGTCACCGTCGAACGGGTGGTAGATCTCCACAGCCGGGTGCACCGGGTTCTCGGTGTTGCGCAGGTAGACGCCGTCCAGGTCGGCTGGGATCTCCCCGATCACCTCGAGGTTCTCCGCGCTGCGCTCCACCTGCTGCGGACGCCACGGCCCCGTGCGGTACGGGTGGTCGTCCTGCGCGGGCAGGGTCGTCAGCGCGCGCCCCAGCACCTCGATGTCCATGCTGACTGTCCTCCTAGGCGGCGGTCACGACGAAACTGGCCGTAGTGGTCGTGCTGCCGCCGATGTTGAGTGTCGCCGCGGTCCTCGCACCCGGCACCTGGTAGTCCCCGGCCGAGCCGGTGACCTGCTTGTACGCGTCGAGCACCATCCGCACGCCGGTCGCGCCGACCGGGTGGCCGCCGCCGATCAGCCCGCCGCTGGGGTTCACCGGGATCCGGCCGCCGATCGCCAGGTCGCCGTTCTCCACGGCTTTCCAGGCCTCGCCGGGACCGGTGAGGCCGAAGTGGTCGATGGCGGCGTACTCGCTCATCGAGAAACAGTCGTGGGTCTCGATGAGGTCCACCTCGCCGACGCCCGCACGCGTGTAGGCGTCCACGATCGTCTGCCTGACGTGCGGCAGCACGTACGGCTCGGCGGCGGAGCGCTCGAACTTCCGGCCGATCGGCAGACCGACTGTGCGGTGTCCCCACCCGGCCAGCACTGCGCGTTCACCGGCGGCCACATCCGGGTGCGCGGCCAGGTAGCGGTCGCTGACTAGTACGAGACCGGCTGCGCCGTCGGTCATCGCGCTGCAGTCCGTACGCCGGATCCGGCCTTCCACGACGGGATTGGCCGTGTCGTCGGCCGTGAAGCTCTCCGGTGCGTACTGCCAGTCACGGGTCTGCGCGTTCGGATTGCGTTTCGCGTTGCGCACGTTGAGTTCCGCGATCGCGCGCAGGTGCTCCTCGTCCAGGCCGTACCGGCGGTCGTACTCCTCGGCGAGCAGGTCGAACATGTGCGGCCAGATGAACGTGGCGCCTTCGCCCTCGTGGCCGACCCACGCGGCGGCGCCCATGTACTTGGCGCCTTGCTCGCCGTCCACAGTCTTCTCGATCTCGGCGCCGAGCACCAGCGCGACGTCGTAGCGGCCTGCTTCCAGGTCGGCCATCGCACCCAGTATCGCCACGGAACCGGAGGCGCACGCGGCCTCGTGACGCGCTGCCGGGACTCCCCACAGGTCGGGCTCGACCGTGGCGGGCATACCGCCGAGGTGGCCCTGACCAGTGAACAGCTGGCCGAACGCGTTGCCGACGTGGATGACGCCGATGTCCCTCGGCGCCACTCGCGCGTGGTCGAGCGTGTGCCGGAGGGTTTCGGCGAACAGGCCGTCGTAGCCCACCCCCGCGCGCACCGTGTTGCGGGCGAAGTCGGTCTGGTAGCCGCCGATCACCGAGATCTGCACTCCTCATTACTACAACAAACAGAGTGGATGCGCTACAACTAACAGAGTGACCGACGCGTACGTCCTCGATTACGTCCGCACCCCGCGCGGCAAGGGCTCGGCCAAGGGCGCCATGCACGGGGTGAGCCCGCTGGCAGCGCTCGTGCTGCTGGAGAACGCGCTCGTCGAACGGACCGGGCTCGATCCGGCCCGCGTCGAGGACGTGACGATCGGCAACAGCGCGCAGGTCGGTGACCAGGGCGCCAACATCGCGCGTACCTCCGTGCTGCTCGCGGGCTGGGGTGACGGCGTTCCCGGTGTCACCGTCAACCGGTTCTGCGCGTCCGGTGCCGACGCGGTCGCCCAGACAGCGGCCCGGATCCGGGGCGGGGACCTCGGTCTGGCGGTGGCTGGCGGTGTGGAGAGCGTCTCCAGAGTGCCGATGTTCGCCGACGGCGGCCCGCTCTGGTCGGATCCCGACGTCGTGCGCAGGGCCGGGTCCGTCCACATGGGAATCGCCGCCGACCTGAACGCCACCGTCGACGGTTTCACACGCGGGCAGATCGACGCGTACGGGGTGGAAACCCAGGCCAAGGCCGTCCGGGCGTGGCACGAGGGGTTCTTCGACCGCAGCGTCATACCCGTCGACGGCTTCGCCCATGACGAACTGGTCCGGCCCGGCACGACGATGGAGACACTGGCCGCGTTGCCGCCCGCGTTCGCCGGACTCGGCGCGTCCGGCCAGGACGCCATCGCACTGGCCGCGCACCCCGAAGTCGGCGAGATCCAGCACCGGCACACCGTCGGGACGTCACCGGCGCTCGCCGACGCCGCCGCCCTGTTGCTGCTCGGCTCGGCCGCGGCAAGCCAACGGCTCGGCCTCCCGGTCCGGGCACGGGTCGTGGCCAGTGCCACGACCAGCACCGATCCGGTGATCATGCTGACCGCGGGCCAGTCCGCGGTCGAGCGTGTCCTGGCCAGGGCCGGGCTGCGCGCGGGCGACATCGACGTCTTCGAGTTCGCGGAGGCGTTCGGCGCGCTGTGCCTGCGGTTCCGCCGTGACCTGGGCGCCGGGCCCGAGCGGATGAACCCCAACGGCGGCACGATCGCGATGGGGCACGCCTTCGGCGCCACCGGTGCGATCCTGGTCGGGCAATGTATCGACGAACTGGAACGGCGTGACGGACGCTACGGCGTCGCCGCGGTCAGCGCAGCCGCCGGGCTGGGCGTCGCGGTACTGCTCGAACGGGTCCGGCCATGAGCGGAGCCACCGTCCTGGAACCGGGTGGTCCCAACGCGATCGCCGTCACCAACGGCATCGTGGGCGACGAGTGGACGCTGTGGATCGTGCAGCTGGCGTTGACCGACGGCCTGACGCTGTACAACGAATGGCTCAACGCCGGTCCGATCTCCAACGCCGTGCTCTCCGCGCGGCTGAACCGGTTGGTGCAGAACGACATCCTGACGCGTTCGGACCGGCGCTACCGGCTCACCGGGCGCGGCAGGCAGCTGTGGCCGGTCCTGCTGTCGATGTGGGCCTGGGAACAGCGGTGGGTCGACCCGCCGGACGGGCGTCTGCCCGGCATGCGGCACACCAGGTGCGGCAGGACCTTCAGCCCGCTGATGTCGTGCGAGGCGTGCGACGGCGCCGCTGATGTCCGTGACGTGCGCGGCCGGTTCGGTCCGAGCGGCGACTGGCCGCGCAGCATCCCGACCGGTGTCACGCGCCGCCGGGCGCACACGGGTCATCGGCCGGCGGAGCTGATCCCGCAGACCATGTCGCTGATCGGCAACCGCTGGTCGACGGCATTGCTCGGCGCCGCTTTCCTTGGCGCCACCCGGTTCGGCGAGTTCGAGCAGCGGATGGGCGCCCCGCCGACGGTCGTCGCGGACCGGCTGCGGACGTTCTGCGATCTCCAGGTGCTCGCCGCCGCGCCCAACCCGGAACGACGAGACTGGATGGTATACCGGCTCACCGCCAAGGGCCGGGCGTTCTTCCCGGTGGTGGCGACCGCGATCGAGTGGGGTCAGCGCTGGTACACCGCACCCGAAGGACCGGCGCTGCGGTTGACCCATACCCAGTGCGGTCGCGCGTTCCATCCACGGCTACGGTGCAGCGACTGCGGGGAACGGCTACGGGGCGCGTCGGTGCAAGTCGTGCGTGGCCGCGACGAACGACTGACCGCAGGCTGAGGGAGGTCGCAGTGACTGCCAGACGGATGCATTCGCCCGAGCGGGTCGCGGAGTACACCGGCAAGGGCTGGTGGACCGGCGAGACCGTGCAGCAGTTGTTCGCCGACTGCGTCGCCCGGTACGCCGACGAGATCGCGATCGCCGACCCGGCCAACAAAGCGGACCTGGTGGACCTGCCGCCCCGGCGCTCGACATGGCGGGAGCTGGACGACGAGGTCGACCGGCTGGCGGCGGTGCTGTTGGCCAACGGCATCGGCGAAGGTGACGTCCTCGCCGTGCAGTTGCCCAACAGCATCGAACTGACGGTGGCGTACCTCGCGGCGTGGCGGGTGCGCGCGATCGTCTCGCCCCTGCCTGTCCAGTACCGCAGACACGAGATGGTGGAACTGGGCACGATCGGTGAGATCACGGCCTTCCTGACGGCCGACCGGATCGGCAAACGCTCGCACGTGTCGGAGATCCTCGACGCCCGCGCCTCGATCCCGTCGCTGCGCGCGATCCTCTACTTCGGACCGTCGGACGTCTCCGACGCGGTCGCGGCCGGTCCGGCCATGGCCGCTGCCGGCGAGGACGACCGCAGCCGTGTCCGTGCTCACGAGGCCCAGCACCCGGTCGATCCCAACGACTGCGTCACGATCTGCTGGACGTCCGGCACGGAAAGCCGCCCGAAGGGCGTTCCCCGCGCGCACTACGACTGGCTGCTGATGACGCAGGGCACGGTGTTCGGGCCGGGCCTGACGCACGAGTCACGGTTGCTGAACCCGTTCCCCATGGTGAACATGGCCGGGATCAGCGGGATGCTGCTGCCGTGGCTGTCCACCGGCTGCGTGCTGGTCCAGCACCACCCGTTCGACCTGCCGGTCTTCCTGCGGCAGATCAAGGACGAGCGGATCACGTACACCGTCGCGCCGCCCGCGGTGCTGGCTCTGCTGTTGCAGCGCGAGGAACTGCTCGCCACGACCGACCTGTCCACGCTGCGGCAGATCGGCAGCGGTTCGGCGCCGTTGCAGGAGTGGATGGTGCGCGGCTGGTACGAGAAGTACGGCATCAGCATCATCAACTTCTTCGGGTCCAACGAAGGCATCGCGCTGATGACCGACGTGAACCTGATGACCGATCCGGCGCAGCGCGCCCGGTTCTTCCCGCGTTACGGCTCCGGTCGCAAGTGGACGATCCCGGCCGCGGCGCAGACCGCGGTCCGGCTCGTCGACCGGGAGACCGGCGAGGAGATCACCGAAGCGGGACGGCCGGGCGAGCTGCGCCTCAAGGGCCCCAGCCTGTTCCCCGGTTACCTGGCGGCGTCGGGGGCGCCGAGCCCGTTCGACGACGAGGGCTTCCTCAAGACCGGCGACGTGTTCGTCATCGACGGTGAGGACGACGAGTTCCTGCGCTACGTCGACCGGGCGAGGGACCTGATCATCCGCGGTGGCGTCAACATCTCCCCCGCCGAGCTGGAGACGATGATCGCGGGCCACCCCTCGGTCGCCGAGGTCGCCGTCGTCGGCTACCCGGACGACGTACTCGGCGAGCGGGTGTGCGCGGTGGTCGCGCACCGGCCGGACACCACGATCACGCTGCCGGACCTGATCACGCACCTCAACCGGCAGGAGATCGCGACGTACAAGCTGCCCGAACGGCTGGTGGTCGTCGGGGCGCTGCCTCGCAACCCGGTCGGCAAGGTCCTCAAGCGCGAGCTGCGCGACTTCGTTCGAGACGCGAATAATATATGATCATTCGCCGTCGTCCACGAGCATCGCCGCACGGACCAGGTGCGTGTCGGTGAACTGCTCGAACCGCACCACCTGGCCGCCGCGGACGGTCCAGTGGTGCACGAACCGCGCCCGCATGTGCTTGCCCGTCGCGGTGAACACACCCGAGTACGTGCCGAACACGACCACGTGGTCGTCCACACTGACCAGTTCCTCCGGCACCGCCTCGTAGCCGTCCCACTCGCCGCCGAGCCTGCCGAACACCTGCTCCCGGATCTCCTCCACACCGCGATACGTTCCCGCATAAGGGAAACCGGCCATCTCGGTCCACTCGATGTCCGGCGCGAACGCCGCGACCATGCCGTCGAGGTCACCCCGGCCGGACGCGGCGTAGTGCTCCTGGATGATGAGCTGCGGGTTGGTCACTTATTCCTCCGTTGCCAGGTTCATGAACACGCCCTTGATCTCGGTGTACGCGTCGAGCGCGTACGCCCCCATCTCGCGGCCGATGCCGCTGGCCTTGAAACCGCCCCACGGCGCCGCCGGGTCGGGCACGTGCAGCATGTTCACGAACACCGCGCCCGCCTTGACCGACGCCGCGAGGCGGTGCGCGGTGACGAGGTCCCTGGTCCACACCGATGCCGCGAGGCCGTAGTCGCTGTCGTTGGCCCTGCCGACCAGTTCGTCCGGGTCGTCGTAGGTCAGGACCGGGATCACGGGGCCGAAGATCTCGTCACGGGCCAGTGACATCTCGTCCCGCACGCCCGCGAACACGGTCGGCTCGTAGAAGTACCCGTCGCCCGCGGCCGGTTTCCCGCCGGTGACCAGCTGCGCGCCCTCGTCCACTCCCCTGCGGACGAACCCGTCGACCGACGAGCGGTGCTCCTCGGAGATCAACGGCCCGATCCGGAGCGCCGCCGCCTGCGCCGCGACCTTCTCGACGAACTCGTCCGACCGCGCCTTGTCCACGTAGAACCGGGAGTAGGCCGCGCACACCTGGCCGCTGTTGAACAGCGCTCCCTGCACGGTGCCGGTGACGGCCGCGTCGATGTCGGCGTCCCTGGCGATGATCATCGGCGTCTTGCCGCCCAGTTCGAGCGTGACCCGCTTGAGGTTGCCCGCGCTCGCCCGCAGGATCTCGCGGCCGACCTCGGTCGAGCCGGTGAACGAGACCTTGTCGACGCCGTCGTGCCCGACCAGGCGCTTGCCGACGGCGGGACCGCCGGTGACCAGGTTGACCACGCCGGGCGGGAACCCCGCCTCCTCGCACAGCCCGGCGAGCCGGACCGCCGTCAGCGGTGTCTGCTCGGCCGGCTTCAGGATCACGGTGTTCCCGCAGGCCAGCGCCGGTGCGAGTTTCCACGCGGTGATCATCAGCGGGAAGTTCCACGGCAGGATCAGCGCGCACACGCCGACCGGTTCGCGGCGGGTGTAGTGGAAGACGTCCGGATTCGACATCGGCGCCGTGCGGCCCTCGATCTTCGTCGCCCACCCGGCGAAGTACCGCAGGTGCCCGACCGTGCCGGGGATCGTGACGTTTCGGGAAACCTCGAACGGCTGGCCGTTGTCGCTGGTCTCCAGCCGGGCGATCTCGTCGGCGTTCGCCTCGACCAGGTCGGCCAGCCGCCACAGCAGCAGGCTCACCTGGCTGCGCGGCAGGCTGGTCCACGCCGGGTCGTCCATCGCCGCGCGCGCCGCGGCCACCGCCGCGTCCACGTCGTCGGGGGACGCCTCCGCGACCTCTCGCAGCGGGCGGCCGGTGGACGGGTCGCGGGTCAGGAAGGTCTGCCCGGTCGACGAGGGCGACCAGTGACCACCGATCAACAGCCGCGTGGCGGTGTCGGCGTGAGCTTCGGACATGGCAACAGTGTTCAGCCACGCCCGTGTGCCCGGCTTGTCCGTGAGGAGTCTGTGCTTGTCGGATCGTCAACTCATCGCGCCGTCGGCTTCCACATCGCCCCCGTAACGGTCCCGCACACCGGGCCAATGATCGTATATGATCGGCCCCGTCCCTCGCCTGCGACGCAACGAAGAGGTTGCCATGCCAGTGCTGGTGAACACCGCCGATGTCTCGGTCAGGGAGCGCGAAGAGGCTTGGCGCTCCGCTGTCGCCGAGGCATTCGTGCCGCTCGACTTCACCTTCCCCGACCCGCGCGGGTTCCGCGGGGAGATCTCCGGCCAGACCCTCGGTCCGGTCGTGGTGAACCGGGTGACCGCGGGCCCGCACCGCGCCGCCCGCACCCAGCGCAACATCGCGCGGACCGAGACCCCCTACTACAAGGTGAGCATGCCGCTGCGCGGGTGCGTGGTGCTCCGCCAGGACGGCCGGGAAACCCTGCTGCCACCTGGCGATCTGGCGGTCTACGACACGAGCAGGCCGTACCAGGTGTCGTTCGACGACTCGTGCCGCCTGCTGGTGCTGATGTTCCCGCACCGGGAGTTACGGCTGCCGTACGACTCGGTCCGCGAGATGACCGCCCGGCGCGTGTCCGGCCGCACGGGAATCGGCGGACTGGTCGCGCCGCTGCTGGTGAACCTGGCCTCGCGGCTGGACGAGATCAGCGGGCCGCAGTCCGCCCGGCTGGCCGACAACATCGTCGACCTGCTCGGCACCCTCTACGCCGACCTGCTCGGCGGCAGCGGCTACCAGCCGGCCGACCCGATCCACGCCCTGATGACCAGGATCCGGTGCTTCATCGAGGACAACCTCGACGACCCCGCGCTCGGCCCGGAGATGGTGGCGTCCGCCAGCCACATCTCGGTCGGCTACCTGCACAAGCTGTTCCGCGCCGAGTCCACGTCGGTGTCGAAGATGATCCGGGAACGCAGGCTGGAGCAGTGCCGCCGTGACCTCGTCGCGCCGATCGCGCGTGACAAGACTGTCGGCGCGATCGGCGCGCAGTGGGGTTTCGTCGACGCGGCCCACTTCAGCCGCGTGTTCAAGGCGACGTACGGTGTTTCGCCGCGGGAGTACCGCGTGACCCACGACCTGGTGGTCTGAACCGCTACTCCGGTGCGTTCATTTCCGTCAGCAGGCGGTGACGGGTGAGGTCGGCACCGCTCAACTGCACGGCGACCCGCCCGCGGCGGAACACCAGGACGCGGTGGCACAACGACACGATCTCGTCGAGATCCGTCGAGCACAACAACACGACCGCCTTGTCCGACGCGGTGTGGACGAGCTCGTGCATGTCCGCTTTCGCGCCGACGTCCACACCACGAGTGGGATCGTCCAGCAACACCGTCGACGGGTTGGCGTCCAGCCACTTCGCCAGCACAACCTTCTGCTGGTTGCCACCGGACAGCTGACCGGCGTGCTGGTCGACACCGGCCGTGCGGACGCCGAGACTGGTGATCGCCGCTCGGGCGCGCTCACGCAGGTCACCGCGCGAGAGCAACCGGCCGTCCCGGCCCAGCGCGATCGTCCGGACCTGGATCACGTTCTCCCACACGGGTTTGTCCGCCATCAGGCCAAGCCCGCGGTCGCCGGAGATCAACGCGACCCCCTGGCGCACCGCCTGCCGCAGGCCACGCGGTGGCGCACCGGCTTCCTGCCGGCCGGGCAGGCGCAGTGTTCCCGTCGCCGCCTGCGTCCCCGCTATCACCTGCAGAAACGCCTGGTGGCCCGACCCGATCAGCCCCGCGAGGCCGACGATCTCGCCGGTGCGCACGCTGAGGCTGACGTCGTCCAGCACACCCGGAACCGTGATGTGCTCGGCCACCAGGCTGGGCGCGTCCGCGGCGGGCTCACGGCGCTCCGGGGCCACCTCGGCGGGCGGCCGGTCGCCGAGCATGCCGTGCACGATGTCGTCGATGGTCAGGGTCTTCCGGTCGGCCCCGGCCATCACGACCCGGCCGTCCCGCAGGATCGTGACCACATCGGACAGTTGCATGACCTCTTCGAGGATGTGCGACACGAACACCACCGCGACCTCGCGCTGCCGCAGCACCTCCAGCAGGCCGAGCAGCCGCCGGGTGCTGTCGTCGTCCAGCGCCGACGTGGGCTCGTCCAGGATCAGCACACGCGGTTTGGTCAGCAGCGCCTTGGCCACCTCCACGAGCTGCCGCTGCGCCAGGGTCAGCGAGCTGACCGGGGCGCGCAACGGCACCGACAGGCCGAGCTCGGCCAGCACCGGCTCGGCCTGTGCGATCATCTCGCGCCGGTCGAAGAACAGCCCGCGCAGCGGTTCCCGTTTGGTGAACAGGTTGGCCAGCACGTCGAGGTCCGGGAACAGGTTCAGTTCCTGCGAGACCACCGCGACGCCGTGCCGGGCGGCGTCGGCCGAGCTGGTGAACCGCACGGGCTCGCCGTCCAGCCGGATCGTGCCGCCGTCCGGCCGCACCACCCCGGCCAGCATCTTGACCAGGGTGGACTTGCCCGCGCCGTTCTCGCCGAGCACGGCGTGCACGCTGCCGGGCTCGACGGAGAACTCGCAGTCCCGCAGGGCGATCACGCCGCCGTACGCCTTGTGCACGCCCGACGCCTCGAGTACCGGCATGTGCTAGTCCGCCTTGTCCAGTGCGCTGATCGGCGGGCTCGCCAGCTGCTTGTCGATCTCCTTGCGGAACCACGCCTTGCGCGACTCCGGGGACTGCTGGCGGGCGATGATCTGGTCCACGTTGGACTTCTCGACCAGCAGGTTGCCGGAGTTCCACCAGCCCTCGGGCATCGGCTTGCACTTGCGCTTGGACTCGATCAGCAGGTGCGTCGCGATGTAGCCCTTCATCCAGTGCTCGGGCGAGGACAACGCGAACAGCACGCTCCCATCCTTGACCGCCTGCATCGCCTCCGGCGGCAGATCGGCCGACCCCGCGATGTACTTGCGGCCGGTCTGCGAGGCGATCAGCGGCAACGCGACACCGTCCTGGCTGCCCACCCCGATGAACGCGTCGACGTCCGGGTTGGCCTGCACGAAACCACGCCACGCCACGGTGTTCTCGGTCGGCTCGGACTTGGTGTCCACCGGGCCGATCACCGTCATGTTCGGCAGCTTGGCCTTCAGCACGTTCTGCACGCCGTTGAGCCGCTGCACCAGCAGCTGCAGCGACGGGATGTCGTTGCCGAGCAGGACCTTGCCGTTGGGGTTGGGGTTCTTGGCAACGAACGCCTCGCCGAGCAGCTCACCCAGTTTGGTGTTGCTGTTGGCCACGAACGTCTTGACCTTGGAGCCGGGCGGCGGTCCCGCGTCCACCGCGACCACCGGCACGCCGCCGTCCGTCGCGGTGTTGAGCGGCCGCACGAACAGGTCGGGGGTGACCGTCTGGTAGGCGATGCCGTCCTTCGACGTCCTCGCCGCCGCCTGGAACATCGACACCTGCTTGGGCCCGTCGATCCCGGTCGGCGCGGACAGCTGGAGGTTGACGTTGCCGTCGTCGTCGGCCGCCGCCTGCGCGCCGAGAGCCATCTCCTGGAACGGGTTCTGCGTGGTGGACGCGTAGACGAACGCCAGGTCGAGCTTCTTGCCCGCCGAGCCGCAGGTGCCGTCCGCGTTGGGGGACCCCGACCCGCCCTCGCCGCACGCGACCAGTAAGGACACTGTGGACAGTGACGTGAGCGCGACGGCGATGCCGCGCAGTCTCTTGGTCATCATTTCTCCTGATTGGCTGCCCGGCGGCGACGCGCCAGGCTGTCGATGGCGACGGCGAGCAGGATCACGGCGCCGGTCGCGAACTCGCTCCAGTTCGCGGGCACGTTGAAGTACGTCAGACCCGTCGCCACCACGTTGAGCAGCACGGCACCCACCGCCGCGCCGAGGATGGTGCCGCTGCCACCCCGCAGCGGGGTACCGCCGATGACCGCCGCGGCGATCGCGGCGAGCTCGAACCCGCCGCCGATGTTCGGATCACCCGAGGTGAAGAAGGCGATGCCGAGCACTCCGGCGACGCCCGCGAGCAGGCCGGAGAGGATCAGCACCTGGGTGCGCACGCGGTTGGCCGAGATGCCGGAGAACTGCGCCGCGCCCGGGTTCGAGCCGATGGCGAGCACCCGGTAGCCGAACGGCGTGTGGTGCAGCACGAGGCTGAGCCCGATCACCATGATCGCCAGCACGAGCACGCCGAACGGCACACCGAGGACCGTGCCGCCGACGATGGTGAAGAACGAGTCCGTCACGGGCAGGCTGGCCACCTGCGACCCGTCGGTGACGGCGATGGCCAGTCCGCGGAAGACCGACAGCGTCGCCAGGGTGGCCACGATCGTCGGGATGCGGATGTAGGTCACGATCGCCGCGTTCACCGCGCCGAGCAGACCCCCGAGCACGATCCCCGCGCCCGCCGCCAGCCACGCGTTGAACCCGGCGGAGATGAGCATCGCCACCGAGATCAGGCACAGCCCGAACATCGACCCGACCGACAGGTCGATCTCACGCATGGACAGCAGCAACGCCATCCCGGCGGCGAGCAGGCCGACGTACGCCGACGACTGGAGGATGTCCAGCAGCTGACTGGCCTGCAGATACGTCGGCCGCAGCACGCCGATGACAAGCACGAGTGCGACAGTCGCGGCGATGACGCTGAACGACGGCGCCCCGAAGATCCGTGCCACGACGCCCGCCTTGTGCCCGTTGGCCCGACGCGGCGGCCCGGCATCGGCGGTGCTGACCACAGTAGACTCGCGGTGCTCGGTGTTCACCTTCGTCAGGCTGGTTCACCGCACGGTCTCGCCGCTTGTCTCTGGGTGGCCAGCACTTGTCACCGAGTGCACGGATGCCACCCCCCGCCCGCGAGCTGACCTAACGTCTGGCCAATGGAGCCAACGCATGGCCGTTTCACCGGCCGGGTGGCGCTGGTGACGGGAGCGGGCACCGGCATCGGTGCCGCTGTGTGCCGTCGCATCGTCGCCGAGGGCGGCAACGTCGTCCTCACCGGCCGTCGCCCGCAACCGCTGCACGACCTCGCCACCGAACTGGGTGCCCGAGCGCTCGCGCTACCCGGTGACGCCGCCGTCACCGGCGACGCGCAACGCATCATCAAGTCCACTGTGGAGCAATTCGGCCGGCTCGACGTCGTGGTGGCCAACGCGGGCGGGCACCATCCCGGTGCGGCGGCGGACACCGACGACGACGCGTGGAGCTACAGCCTGCACGCCAACCTCAACAGCGCGTTCGTCACGATCCGCGAGGCGCTGCCGAGCCTGATCGAGGCCGGCGGCAACGTGGTCGTCGTGTCGTCCATCGCCGGGCTGTTCGCGGGTCCGGGCGTGGTCGGTTACGTGACCACGAAACACGCGCTGATCGGCCTCATGCGTTCGCTGGCGCGTGACTACGGCCACCAAGGTGTCCGCGTGAACGCGGTGTGCCCCGGCTGGGTGCGTACCGCCATGGCCGACGAACAGATGGACGAACTCGGCAAGCAGTACGGCATCGACCGCGAGGCCGCGTACTCGCTTGTCACCAAGAACCAGCCGTTGCGCCGACCGGCGGAGTCCGAGGAGATCGCCAACCTCGTGGCGTTCCTGGCGTCACCGGAGGCGTCGGCCATGACCGGTTCCGTCGTGGTCGCCGACTGCGGCGCGAACTGCGTCGACCTGCCCACCATCGCGTTCGCCGAAGGAGCAGCACAATGACCATGTCGGGAGAGACCGCGCCGCCCGATTGGAAAGCGCTCGACGACTTCGCGGCCGGCATCGACGGCAACCGGATGCAGTGCACCGACGCACTGGCGGGAACGTCGCTGACCGTCAGCGAGGACGGCCGTCCCGGGCTGCACGTCGACTTCCGGACACTCGACGAGCTGTCGTGGCGACGCGACGACGGCACAGCGGGAACCGACTGGTACGAGGCGATCGAGATCCGGCCTGACCTGTACTACCTGACGATCACCGACTCGGCCCGTCCGCTCGACGCGAAGGTGATGGTCGTCAACCGGGCCACCGGCCGCACGCTGACCGTGGAATCGGTGATCGCGGACGCCCCGACGCCGGGCAAACCCCGTGTCAGCCAGAACTTCCGGCCAGGGGTGATCAAGGGAGCCGAGGTGGCGGGCGAGCAGCCGTCGGAGACCCGTGACCTGATCGGTCTCCGTGCCTTGTACCGGTACAGCCCGAACCACCTCTACGAGCACGTCTACCTGTCCAGCGAACGCTACGCGTGGCAGTGCCTGGTGGGCGAGCAGCGCGGGCACGGCGACGTGGACCTGGCCACGACCTGGCGGTTCGCCGAGAACCTGTACGTCTTCACGTTCCGCGAGTTCATCATCCCGGTCGCCGCGACCTGGCTGTACGACATGGAAGCACTCCGCACGACGGGCACGTTCGTCGGCCTGAGCGGCGACGGACGCGTGATGGTCGCCCCGGGAGGCGCGTTCATCACGTTGCTGGGGCGTGTGACCTACGCAGACGAACAGCCAGTCTGATGCAGCCGGACGTCATCGTGGTCGGCGCGGGCACGGCGGGCTGTGTCGTGGCCCGCCGCCTGATCGACGCGGGCCGGTCGGTGTTGTTGCTGGAAGCGGGATCGGACAACAACAGCACCCCGCAGATCACGGATCCGTCCCGCATGCACGAACTGTGGGACACGGGCGTGGACTGGGGATTTCGCACCGTGCCGCAGAAACACGCGCACGACCGGGAGCTCCACCTCCCCCGGGGAAAGGTGGTCGGCGGATCGCACGCCCTCAACGGGATGATCTGGGTCCGCGGCCACCCCACCGACTACGACTCGTGGGGCCCGGGCTGGTCGTGGGCGGAGGTCAAACCGGTCTTCGAGCGGATCGAATCCGTGCAGGACGTGATCACCGCGTACGACCGGCACCCGGTGCACGAGTCGATAGTCGACGCGGCGATGCAGAACGGCTTGCCGTTCAACGAGAACTACAACGGCGACAGCCAGGACGGTGTCTCCTTCGTACAGTTGACGATCCGCGACGGCAAGCGCCTCACGACAGCCCAGGCATACCTGGACCCCGTCCGGGACGATCCGCGGTTGCGGGTCGTGTGCTCGGCCCGCGTACACCGCCTGTTGATGTCCGGATCACGGTGTGTCGGCGTGGAATGGGATCGCGGCGGCGTGGTGTCCCGGGCGTCGGCAGCTGAGGTCGTCCTGTGCGCGGGAGCCATCGGCTCACCGGTGATCCTGCAACGCTCAGGCATCGGCGACCCGGCGTTGCTGGGCGCTCTGGACATCGCGGTCACCGCGCCGATCCCGGACGTGGGCAGCAACCTCCAGGACCACTGGCTGGTTCCGGTGGTGTTCGCGACGGTGCGGCCGGTGGCCATACCGGCCGGGCTGCCGACGTGCCAGAGCCATCTGTTCTGGCGCAGCAGACCGGAGTTGACCGTCCCCGACCTGCAACCCATCCACTTCGCCACCGCGCTCGTGTCGCCGTGGATGGCCTCACCGGCGCACGGGATAACGCTGATGGCGGGCCTGATCCGCCCGGAGAGCCACGGCACCGTCAGAATCGCCTCGGCCGACCCCGGTCGCGCCCCGCTGATCGACCCCAGGGTCCTCAGCGCGAAAGCCGACCTTGACGCTCTGACAGCAGCCGTGGACCTGTGCCGCGAGGTCGGTGCCCAGCCGGCCCTCCGCGAAGGATGGGGCGCGAGAGAGCTCTACCCCGCTTCGATGGCGGCAACACCCGAACTGACTCGTGACTACATCAGGGAAACTGTGGTGACGTATCACCACCAGGTGGGTACGTGCGCCATCGGACAGGTCGTGGATCCGTGCCTGCGCGTGCACGGGATCGACCAGCTCACAGTGGCGGACGCTTCTGTGATGCCAATCGTGCCGACAGGGAACACGAACGCCCCAGCGGCAATGGTCGGCGAACGCGCTGCCGGCTTCCTCACCGTCGGGACAGCAGCTTAGTCAGCGATGTTCTGGCATGGCTGGTGCGCCAGCGTTTGCTGGTCACCGCGGACGGCGTTCCGTTGTTGCTTCTTTCCAGCGCACACCGTGCTTGCTTCACGCCGTGGACTGTGCGTGGTGAGTGTGTAAGCGTGCCCACCAGTGGCCTGCTTCTCGTCGTGTCCGGGTTTCTGACAGATGATGTCTGATTGCGTCAGCGCTGCTGGTCGCGTTGGAGTTCGGCTTCCGGCCCCATATCAGCTACCAGCGCTGGTCACACTGTGTTGGTCGCGTTCCAGCCAGTTCTTCGGGATCTTGCGGATGCTTCCTGGCTGTTGCTGCTTGTGGTGGTGGGCGCGCTTTCATCGTGGGAAAGGGCTGCCAGCGACCACCTTCGTTGTTATGTGTACCCGTCCCTTGTCAGCCTTATCAGGTCGCCCACTCCTGTTCCTGGCTTCACCAGGCCTGCGCGGGCTGCTATCCCTGCCACTTCGCCTCTCGTGGCGCAGTTCAGCTTGATCAGCAGGCGCTCCACGTAGGTCTCGACTGTCCTCCGGCTGACCACCAGTCCGGTCGCTATCGCCTGGTTGCCCAGTCCTGCCACTATTCCCGTTGCCACGTCGATCTCCCGCGCGGTCAGGCCGAGGTCGTTCGGGAAGGGTGCGCTCGCGACGATCACGCCGGATCTGTTGGTGTCTATCACGTGGATCAGTCTTACCTGGTACCAGTCCGTACCGCGGTGCCACAGGAACGCCAGCGTGCTCGCGGGTAGTTTGCTGAACCGCTGTGCCAGGTCCAGTATCTCCTGGTCACGGACCAGCGGGGTTGGTTCCCACCCCGTCAGCCGCAGCGGCTCGCCGCCGTTGGCGACCCGGCTCGCTGTCCACTCGGGACCCAGGAACGCGTCGAGCCGGGGACTGCGCAACGGGTCCACCCGGCGGGCCAGCACCGAGCCGATCTGCGCCACGAAGTCCCTTGCTTCCTCGCCGAACGCTCGTCGGACCGGTGCGTTCAGGTGCAGGACGCCGACCTGCCGGCCGCCGCCGACGCGCAACGTGGCCGACAGTCCGTCCTCGAGCCCCGCCGGGTGCAGCCATTCCTGGTAGTGCGGGGATGCGCGGAAGTGCTCCGGCATGTCGTCCATCAGCAGCGGGGCGCCCGAGGCGAACAGTTGCCCGCCCCAGCGCGTCTTCGGCAGTACGTGGCACAGGTCGTCGGAGATGGCTTTCTGGTAGCCGTACTCGGCGATCACCAAGTGGCTGCGGCCGACCGGGTCCCACCCGGTCACCTGCACCGCGCACATGTCCGGGATGGCGTCCGACATCCTGCCGAACACCTCGCCCCACTCGACATCACCCGAAGTGCCCAGGGCGTAGCCGATCCGCGCAGCCGCGGAAACCATCACACGTTCCATGCCGCCTCCTGCGGGAAACGACAACCGTACGTGGGCGCCGACAGGTCAGGCAAATCCCCCACGGGCCCGGGCGATCACGATCCAGCCACAGTCCCCCGGTGGCGTCCACTGTGTCCGGGACGGCCGCGGATCGAGGACTTTGTTTTGTATACCAACCTGATCATCGCGGCGACCCTCCTGTGCGGAACGCCTTGCGCAGTGCCCGCGACGCGCGTCTGTGCGCGACCGCCGAGCTGCTGAGGTGCTCGGCGAGCAGTGCGAAGAAGCCGTGGACCTGGCCCGGGTAACGGACGAGCTCGCACGGCACGCCCGCGTCCAGCAGCCGGTGGGCGTACTGCTCGCCCTCATCCCGCAGCACCTCGTATTCGGCGGTCGTCACCAGCGCGGGCGGCAGGTCCGGCAGGTCGTCTGCCAGCAACCAGACCAGCGCCGGGAACGGCCCATCGCCGTCAGGTTGGTATACCCGTACGGTCAATTCCCCACCGGGGCCGGGGATTGTGTGTTCATGGGCGTGGCCGACGGGACCCAGGTTCTCCGGAGCCTGCCACGCCTTCGCCAACTCGGCCGGGGACAGTTCGACGGGCGCGGAGCCGGCCGGGATCTGGTCGATCACCGCGCGGGCTTCAGGGTCCAATGGCATCGGTAGCGGTCCCTCCGCAGAACGAACGCAGGACGTTGGCGGTCAGCCGTGAGACGTCGTTGTCGTCTCCCTTGTGCGAGAGCGCCCCGCACCAGCCGGTCGACCCGGTGAAGAACACCTGTCCGCCCCCGGCGGTACGCAGCAGTGTCACGGCCGCTCGGCGACGGTCGAGCAGAGTGGTCCCGGGCGGCGAGCCGAGCAACAGGCCGAACTCGGCGTCGAACCCGCCGAACGGGCTGTCCAGCCCGGCGAGCACGGGATCATCGGACACCAGGTCGTACGGGCCGCCCGGCAGCGTGCCTGCGGCGCTGGTGCCGATGCCGAACAGCCGGTGCAGGGAACGGCCGCGTTCCGCCCACAGGCCGCCGGGCTCCCCCGTGCTCGCCAGGTGGAGCTCCCCCGGTTCGCACTCCCAGGTCCGCACGCCGGCGTATCCGCGCCGCAGTTCGGCCACGTGCGGCCGGTCCGGCACGATCGCGGTGACCCAGCAGGCGCCGTTCCCGCCGAGGTAGGCCAGGTTCCCGCCGTCGCCGAGGTGCGCTTGGACCGCGTCGAGCATCGCGCCGGTCCAGCACTCCGGGTGGCTGCCGGTGAGCACCGCGCGGTATCCCGCCAGCGCCGCCACGCCGTCGGCGTGCAGGTCGTGGTCGGTGATGACGTCGAACCGGAACCCCTGGCGCTGCAGCCAGCCGACGAGCTGGAGGTCCTCGCTGTACTGGTGCGGCGAGCCGTTGTGCCGGAGCACGTGGTCCTCCCGCATGCCGAACAGCGGGCGCCGCAGCGACGCCAGGCAGGCGCCGCTGCCGTCGGTGTGCCGGTCGAGCGCGTAAGCGAGATAGCTCAGCGTCGGCACGAGCAGGATCAGGGGCGCGTTGGCGGCCCGCGGCCGGACGAACAACGGCAGCCGCTCGACAGCGTCCTGAGTGGACAGTTCGACCGCGTAGCACCCGGACGGAAGGTCCAGCGGCAGGCCGACGGCGAGCACCGGGGCCCAGCCCGCCTCGTCGAGGTCGTCGGAGTGGAAGTGCACGGCGCCGTAGCCGCGTTCGGCGTGCCGCCAGTCCAGCACGTCACCTGCCCAGTCGTGCCCGGTGACACCACGCGTGGGCAGGTTGTGCAGGTGACCGTCGTGGCCGTCGACGACGTCGATGATCCGGTCGCCGGAGATCTCGTGCGACAGCTCCCACCGGGCCCGTGCGCCCGCCTGTTCGATCCCGTCGACCAGGGCGTCGTACACGGCGGGGCTGTCGATCTTGCCATCCAGGTTGCCGGTCACTTCGCCACGTGTGGTGCGGAACGCCGCGAGCAGCAGTGACGGCGCGCCCGTGACGAGCGGGCCGAGCGGCGGGGCGGTCACGACCGTCCAGTGCTCGTCGGCCAGCGGATCCCGTGCACGGACCGTCAGCCGCGCACCTTCGGCGGGGTCGTACCCGCCGACGACCAGGTACCAGCGCCTCAGGTGCAGGGCCGCATCGGACCGAACCGACACCAAACCATCCACTGTGGACACGTCGAACGCGGCGCGGCCGTCGGCCAGCAGCGACAACGCCACGAACGGGCCGCCGTCCGGGGTCCCCTGGGTGACGATGCCCGCGCTGTCCGAAGGCAGCGCGGTCGGCCAGATCCACGCGGTGAACGTGACGGCGTGGTCCAGCGCGGGCGGGTTCGGGACCAGCGCGTAGGAGCCGAGATCCATGGCCAGGTGCGGCACGTGGAACGTGCCGGGAACAGCGGCCTCGACCGGCGTGTGCACCGGCTGGGTGCCGTCGTGGCCGGCCCGCACGACACGCACAGCGCATTCCTGTTCGCTGGAACTGGCGTGCACCAGGACCCGCTCACCCGGCCGGGCGGACAACCGGTCGGTGTACCCGGCGATCGGCGTGCTCTGGTGGTTGACTCGATGCAGCGTCATCCTCATCCCATCAGGAGTTGGCCACCGTCGACCGGCAGGACCGTGCCGGTGATGTGCCGCGCGCCGGGGACACCAGCAGCAACACGATCGGCACCAGGTCGGCGGGTGTGGCGATGTGCCGTGTCGGGATCCGGGACAGCCACGCCTCCCGTGCTTGCGGGTCGGCCAGCGCGAGACCGGTCAGCGGTGTCTCGACCGGGCCGGGCGCGATCGCGTTCACGCGGATCCCGCACGGCGCGAGTTCGAGGGCGGCCGACCTGGTCAGCGCGTTGATCGGGGCCTTGCTGGCCTCGTAGTGGCCGAGACCGGGCGTGGGCTGGAACGCCCCGGCCGAGCTGAGTTTGACGATCGCGCCGCCCTTGCCGGCCGCGATCATCCCACCGGCCACGGCCTGCGTGACCAGGAACGTGCCACCGACGTTGACGCGCAGCACGGTCGTCAGCGCTTCGTAGGGCAGCGCCGCGAGTGGGTCCACGCCGCCGATCACACCGGCGTTGTTCACCAGCACACTGATCGTGCCGAGTGCGTCCGTGGCTTGTTTCACCGCGGTGGCAACGGAATCCAGGTCGCTGACGGCCATCGTGACCGCGACACCGCCGATCCGGCCGGCGACCTCGCGGGCGCCTGCCGCGTCGATGCCGGCGACCGCCACGCGTGTGCCGGCGGCGGCCAGCGCGGTCGCGATCGCCTCGCCGATCCCGCTGGCGGCGCCCGTGACCAGCGCCGCGCTCACGCGGCCCATTCCTCGGTGTGCCGGCGCACGAACGCCAGCACACGCCGCCACGCGTCGGCACAAGCGTCGGCGTGTTCGGCCAGGCCGTCGTCGAAGAACGAGTGCGGGGCGCCGTCGTAGAGCACGAACGTGTGCTTGACGCCGTGGGAAGTCAGCTCACGGTCGAACTCGCGTGCCTCGTCCGCCGAGGTCAGCTGGTCCTCCCCGGCGGCGAGGACCAGCAGCGGCGCCGTCATCCGCGGGATCAGCTCACGGCATTCGCCCGGCCGCCCGTAGAACCCGACCGCGCCGGCCACCCACCTGTCCACCGCGGACTGGCTCCACGAGATCGCGCCGCCGACGCAGAACCCGACCGTGAAGATCGCACGGGTGCCGCCCGCGGCCAGGTAGTCGACCGCCGCGCGCACGTCGGCCACGGTGTGCTCCTGTTTCAGCAGCTGGACGTGGGCGAATCCGTCGAAGCCCGCACCCCTGTCGTCGTCCTCGGTGGTCCGGCCGTAGTAGTCGATCGCCAGCGCGGCGATCCCGGCTTCGGCGAACCGGTGCGCGAGTTCGCGGTAGTACCCGTGCAGGCCGCGCACGTCGGGCAGGATCACCACGCCCGACTGGGCCGCGTGTGTTCTCGGGACGGCCTGGTAGGCGAGGAACACGTTGCCGTCCGACGAGACGAGCCTGATCTCGCTGCCGCTCGTCAGCCGCGGCCTGCCCGGTGGTGCGGGCGGTGTGGCCTCATCCCCGTGACACATCTGGTCTTCCCTTTCTCGGTCCGGGCTCGTCGCCCCATCGGTCACGTCGTTGCTCCGCACCACGCCCCCAGCACGTCCGTGCTGTCCCCGTGGAACGCGATCTCGCCCTCGGCCAGGACGTACGCGTGGTCGGCGATGGACAGTGCGAGCGCGGGGGCCTGCTCGGCGAGCACCACGCTGACGCCTCCGTCCGCCAGTTCCCGCACGGCCCTGGCCAGCCGGTGGAGCACCACCGGCGGCAACCCGCGTGGCATCTCGTCCATCAGCAACACCTTGGGCCGTCCCAGCAGCGCACGGCTGATCACCAGCATCTGCCGCTCACCGCCGGACAACAGGCCCGCGTGGACGTGTTCCTGTTCGCGCAGTTCGGGAAACAGCTCGAAGGCCTCGTCGAGTGCGGTGAGGTCCTTGCAGGCGACTCTGAGGTTCTCCGACACGGTCAGCGCGGGGAACACGGTCCGGTGCCGCTCGACGTGCGCGACGCCGAGCCGGGCCCGTCGCCAGGCCCTGACCCGGTCGATCCGGGCACCGTCCAGCAGGATCGCGCCGGACCTGATCGGGACGGCACCGGAGATTCCTTCCAGCAGGCTGGTTTTGCCCGCGCCGCCGTCGCCGAGCAGCACGGTGACCGAGGCGTCGGCGACGTCCATCGACACCGAGCGGACCACCGGCAGACCGGCCCGTTCGACGGTCACGTCCTCCAGGCGCAGCATCGTCACCGCCCGATGTCGTTGACGTGCTTGGCGGCCGCGTCGACCGCGTCCCGCT
Organism: Kibdelosporangium phytohabitans; assembly: GCF_001302585.1. GTDB lineage: Bacteria > Actinomycetota > Actinomycetes > Mycobacteriales > Pseudonocardiaceae > Kibdelosporangium > Kibdelosporangium phytohabitans. The sequence goes on from NZ_CP012752.1 coordinate 6,988,342, forward strand.
GAGCGGGTTGCAGTTCCTGGCCTGCCATCGCGGACATCAGCGGCAGGAACGGGTCCGGCACGGTCTTCCCGCCGCACAACGCCTCCATCACGGCCAGGCCGCAGAACGGCACTGTCGCGGGGTTGTAGCCGCCTTCGTGGGTGAGCACGAGCCTGCCCGCGCAGGCCTTGTCGGCGGCGTGCGCGATCATCGTGGTGAGCTCGCGGAACCCCTCCGAGGTGACCATCTGGCGGCCCAGCTGGTCCATCGCGCCCGCGTCGAACCCGCACGCGACCAGCACCAGGTCGGGCTGGAACCGCTGGATCGCGGGCAGCACCACGGTCTGCATCGCGTACCGGTAGCCGCCGTCGCCCGTTCCCGGTGGCAGCGGCACGTTCAGCGTGGCGCCCAGCCCGGCGCCGGTCCCGCGTTCGGTCACCTTGCCGGACTCCACCGGGAACACGTTGTCCTGGTGCAGCGAGATCGTCAGCACGTCCGGGTCGTCGTAGAACACGGCCTGTGTGCCGTTGCCGTGGTGCACGTCCCAGTCCACGATCGCGACCCGCCGCGCGCCGAGCGCCCGCTGCGCGTGCCGAGCGCCGATCGCGATGTTGTTGAACACGCAGAAGCCCATCCCGGAGTCGGGTGTCGCGTGGTGCCCCGGCGGCCGTACCAGGGTGTAGGCGTTGCGGACGCGGTTGTCCCACACCGCTTCCAGCGCCTCGATCACCCCGCCCGCCGCCAGCGCCGCGATGTCGTAGGTGCCGCACCCGAAAGGTGAGATCCCGTCACCCGCGTCGCCGCCGCCGGGACGGTCGCTGTCGGCCTGGATGCGGGCGATGTACTCGGGCGTGTGCACGCGCCGCAGCTCGTCCTCGGTGGCCGGGCGCGGCCTGATCGGCACCAGTTCGTCGATCAGCCCGGAGACCACGACCAGCTCGTGCGTGCGGCGCCGGGTCTCGCCCATGTCGTAGTGCCACAAGGGTTGCACGCCGAGGCGCGGATCCGGCTCGAACAACGCGGCCCGTGTCCCGCGGTCGAGCCAGCCGAACACCTCGTGGTGGAGATAACCGGTCGCCATTGGCCTAGCATCGTGGGCGACCTCGTGCCAACCGGTCCGTGAAAATACGGAAGTTCTGACGCTAAGGTGGGATGGGTGGATCTTTCTGCGATCGCGGCGTGGGTGGGACTCGAGCCGACATCGGAGCGCATCGCCAGGGTGGAGTCGGTGGCGCCGCTCGTCACGGGGCCGATCGACGCCGTCCGCGGCATGCCGGGAATCGCCGACGCCGAGGTACCCGTCACCCGGCCGCGGATGATCGCGTTGCGCCACGAGGTCCCGGCGCGCACGCCCAGCGTCACCGAGCCGCGCGATCTCGGGCTGATCGAGGCGGCGCTGGCGATCCGGCGCGGCGACCTGTCCCCTGAGGAGCTGCTGCGGTCCTGCCTGGCGGCCATCGAGCGCACGGACCCGGCGATCGGCGCGTTCGTCCGGCTGACCTCGCCCAACGCGCCCGCGGACGGCGTGCTGCACGGGATTCCGTACGCGGCGAAGGACATAGTGGACACAGCCGGTGTCGCGTGCGAGTACGGCAGCCCGGTGTTCGCGGGCCGCGTGCCCAGCGCGGACGCCACGGTGGTGGCCAGGGTCAACGCCGCGGGCGGTGTCCTGGTCGGCAAGACGGCCACCCACGAGATCGCCCTCGGAATGTCCACACCGCACGCGCGCAACCCGTGGAACACGTCAAAGATGACGTCCGGTTCGTCCGGTGGATCAGCCGCCGCGCTGGCCGCCCGGCACGTCCCGATGGCGCTGGGCAGCGACACCGGCGGCTCACTGCGAGTCCCGTCGGCGTTCTGCGGCACCACGGCGATCAAACCGACGCACGGCCTCGTGCCGGGAACCGGCGTGATGTCGCTGGCGCCGTCCTTCGACGTCGTCGGGCCGATGGCGCGCACGGCCCAGGATTGCTGGCTGTTGCTGCGGGTTCTCACCGGGCAGGCGCCGCCCGAGCCGGACCACGTGCTGGTCGACATGCGGCAGGTGCGAGTCGGTGTCGCGGATGTCTCGACGCCCGACCAGCTGGCCGTCGCCGAGACGCTGCGCGGGCTCGGTGCTCAGCTCGTCGACGTGCGGCTGCCGTCGTTGGAGATCGCACAACTCGTCGGCGGTGTGCTCACCGCCGCCGAGGCGTCTGCCGAGTTCCAGGCTCATCTGGCGCGGGGCGCCCGGTTCTCCGAGGAGATCCAGGCGCTGCTGGAAGTGGGCCTGATCGTGCCCGCCGCCGACTACCTGCACGCCGCCCGGGTGCGTGCGGCGGTCCGGCGGGACTACGCCGAGTTGTTCGAACGCGTCGACGTCCTGCTGCTGCCCGCCAGCCCGGTGACCGGCCTGCCGCACGGGATCTCCGATGTGGACGGTGTGCCGCTGATCCCGGTGCTCACGCCGTTCACGTTTCCCGCCAACCTGACCGGGCTCCCCGCCATCGCCTTCCCGTGCGGTTTCACGGCGTCCGGCATGCCCGTCGGCGCGCAGCTGTTCGGCCCGGCCGGGTCCGAACAGCTGCTGGCCGCGGTGGCGGGCGCGTATCAGGACGTGACGGACTGGACCGCGCGCAAGCCGGACGAATCCCTCCTGAGCAGCAGCACAGCGACCAGCGCGAGCGCTGCCACGGCGGCGAAGAACCAGAACCCCCACGGGTAAGCCACACCCGCGGTGACCATGGCGCCGGTGATGAACGGCCCGACGATCGAGCCGAGCCTGCCCACAGCCGAGGTCATGCCGAGCGCGCTTCCCCGTGCGTGCGCGGGGAACGCCTGCGCGACGTACCCGTAGATCAGCACCTGCGCCGAGAACACGAACACGCCGGTCAGCAGCACCATCGCGTTGAGCAGGAACTCGTTTTCGATCCGCAGGCTCAAGGCGGCCAGCAGGACCGCGCTGGCGCCGAACCAGATCCGCGCGATCCGCCGGATGCCGACGCGGTCGGCGACCGCACCGGCGATGAGCAGTCCGATCACCGCGCCGACGTTGAGCACCAGCAGCAACGTGACCGACGTCGACAGCGGGTACCCGGCGGTGCGCATCAACTGCGGCAGCCACGTGTTGAGCCCGTAGACCAGCAGCAGGCCCATGAACGAACCGGTCCACACCGCGATGCTGATCCGCCGCCACTTCGGCCCGAGCAGGTCCCGCAGCGCGAACCGTTGCGTGTCGCCCTTCTCCTTGGCCGCGAGGAACGCGCTCGACTCGGGCAGTTTCCACCACATGACGGGCAGCACGAGCAGACCGGCGATCCCGCCGCCGTAGAACAACACCTGCCAGTTCTCCTTGGCCACCAACGCGAGCAGCGACGTGAGCACGGCGCCGACGTGGTAGCCGGTCATCGTGTACGTGCTCGCGGTGGCCCCGCGGCGCGCGGGCAGGTTCTCCGTCATCACGGTCAGCGCCACGGGCATGCAGGCGCCGAGTCCCAGCCCGGCGAGGAACCGGAAGACGGCGAACATCGCCACGTTCGGCGCGAGCGGGATGACCAGGGTGAAGATCGAGAAGACCAGGACCGAGCCGATCAGCATCCAGCGACGGCCGAACCGGTCGGTCAACGGCCCGAGCCCGGCGGCGCCGACGGCCACGCCGACCAGCGACAGCGTGGCCACCAGGGTCGCACCGGCCGCGGTGAAGCCGAGGTGCTGGCTTTTGAGCAGGGTCGGGATCGCGGCACCGAGCGCGACCAGGTCGTAGCCCTCGATCAACACAGTCAGCCAGCACAGGGCGGCTGTCCAGACTGGGCGGGTGGGAGACGCCGTCATTGCCGTACTCCTCAGGTGATTACTCCGGAGTGGTCAGGTGGGTGTCGACCTGGATCAGGCGCGGACCGGCCGGGCTGGTCTTGAGCACCGCGCGCAGGTCGTCCGCTTCGGTGATCGCCGTGGCCGGGACGCCGTAGCCCTCGGCGATCCGGGTGAAGTCGAGCCCGGGGATCTCGGTGCCCGGCACGTCCGGGGTGCCGAGCAGGCCGCCGAACCAGCGCAACGCGCCGTAGGTCCCGTTGCGGAGCACGACGAAGGTGACCGGCACGTTGTAGTGCGCGGCGGACCACAACGCGGTGATGCCGTAGTTGGCGGAGCCGTCGCCGATCACGGCGACGACCGGGCGGCTGGGCCGTCCCATCGCCACCCCGACCGCGGCGGGCATCCCGAACCCGAGACCACCGGCGGCGGGCCAGAAGTACGAGCCCTGCATCCGCAGGTCGACCTGGCGCCACCACGCCGTGTTGGTCGACGTCGACTCCACGACGTAGCTGGTGTCGGCCGGTTGGGTGGCACGCAGGGCGGCGAAAACCTGCTCCGGGTGCAGGGCCCCGTCGCCGCCCGCCGGCTGCGGGTTCGGGGCGAAATCCAGTCCTTGCGCGTGCGGGCTGACCGGGACACGCGACATCAACGCGTCGATGACCGCCGCTGGATCAGCCACCACCGCCTCGCCCATCGGCGCCCGCGTGGCCGCACCGGCGTCCTCGGTCACCTGGATCAGGCGGCTGCCTTCGGGCAGGTACGGGCCGGGAACGTGCTGGTGGTAGCGGAACACCGGGGCGCCGAGCACCAGGATCAGGTCGAGTCCGGTGAGTTCGCTCGCGACGTGGCCGATCCCGGCGGACAGCACGCCGCGGAAAAGCCTGTGCCGGTTGGGGAACGACAGCCGGTACGGCGAAGGCGCCATCCAGACCGGGGCCTGCAGGTGCTCCGCCAGCGCGACCGCCCGGTCGAACAGCCCGCCCGCGTCGATCTCGCCGCCGAGCACCAGGCCCACGCTGCGCGCCGCCTTGACCCGGTCGGCGATCATGCCCAGCTGTGCCTCGTTCGGCGCGGACCCGAGCCACACCTGGCGGTCGAGCGTGACGGCGGAGTTCGCGTCGAGTTCCACGCCCCAGTCGTCGTACGGCACCGACAAGTAGGTCGGGCGGCGTTGCAGCTCCGCCTCGAACACCGCCTGCGCCAAGGCCCGTGGGACGTCGGCGGCGCAACTCGGCTCACCTGCCCAGCCAACCAATGGCCGCATCAGCTGCGTGGCGTCGGTGTTGGCCAGCATCGCCTCCAGCCCGATGGCCGAACGGACCTGCTGGCCCGCGGTGATGACCAGGGGCGAACGGGAGTGGACGGCGTTGGTCAACGCGCCCATGGCGTTGCCGGAGCCCGCGGCGGCGTGCAGGTTGACCAGCACCGGCTGCCCGGTGGCCTGCGCGTACCCGTCGGCCATGCCGACGACGACACCTTCGTGCAGGCCCAGGACGTAGCGGAACGAGCTGGACAGGTCGGTCAGGAACGGCAGCTCGTTCGAGCCGGGATTGCCGAAGATCGTGGTCAGTCCCCGGCGTTCGAGGAAGTCGTGGGAGAGCTGTCGGACAGTCGGCATGCAAGGGACCATATGCAGCACGCCGTCCCATGTTCCAATAGATGTTGCTGACGAGTGATATCGATGGGATCGATGATGCCGGACTTCGACCTGAACCTGGTGCGCACGTTCGTGCTGCTCTTCGAGACGCGCAGCGTGACGGCCACCGCCGAGTCCATGCACGTCACGCAGCCCACGATCAGCTACAGCCTGCAGAAACTCCGTCGTCGTTTCGACGACGAGCTGTTCCGCCGCGCCCGGGGCGGCCTCGAACCGACGACCACCGCCCGCGAGCTGTACGAACCGCTACGCGAGGCGTTGGCGAGCATCGACTCGGCGGTGAGCGGCACGCTCTCGTTCGACCCGGCGACCGCGCACACGACGTTCACGTTGTGCCTGTCCGACCTCGGTGAACTGTCGTTGCTGCCGTTGCTGATGGCGGCGCTGCCCACGCGTGCGCCCGGCGTCACGCTGTCCGTCCGCCCGCTGGACGTGGTGAACGCCGCCGACCAGCTCGGGCGGGGCGAGATCGACGCGTTCATCGCCTCTCCCCTGCTCAGCTCACAGCGCGTCGCCAGGATCCCGTTGTTCTCGGAGGGGTACGTGGGCATGGTCGCCGACAACCACCCGCGGCTGCGCGGCGGCCACGTCCGCCTGGCGGACCTGGCTGCCGAACGGCACATCGCCGTTTTCGGCCCGACCGGGCACGACGGCCCGCGTAAAGCGTTGGCGGCGCACGGTTTGCTCGACCGGGTGGCGTTGGAGGTGACCCGGTTCGCCGCGCTGCCGTACCTGGTGCAGCGCGGCGACCTGGTCGCGATGGTGCCGCGCAACGCCGCCGAGGTGTTCGCGGGCACGCACCGCGTGCGCCTGGTGGAACTGCCGCTGGACATCGAGCCCGCGCAGGTGTCGGTCTACACCCGGCACGCGCACGCCCGCAGCCCCGGTCAGCGCTGGCTGGTCGAGTTCATGCACGAGGTGCTCGCGCCTCGACCCTGTTCTGCGGACTAGTTGTATGAGGCCGTGACGTTGGTGACGCCGGTGTGGAGCCGGGTTGCTGGTGGCTGGTTTCCGGCGGCAGTGTGGGGTCGATGATAGTTGTAGTGGACGTTCCATATCGTCAGGGCGTTGGTTCGTTGTTGTTCGCTGGTCCACTCTCGGCTGTAGAGGAATTCTTCGGTCAGGATCCGGTTGTAGCGTTCGACTTTGCCGTTGTGGCGGGGTGTGTAGGGCGTGATGCGCTGGTGGCGGGCTCCACGCAGCACGGTGGCGAAGTGGGTGGCTTTGTAGCAGGCGCCGTTGTCGGTGACGATGCGGTCGATGTGGGTGATGCCGTGCGCGGCGAAGAACGCGCGGGCGCGGTGGGTGAACCCGATCGCGGTGCGGGCTTTCTCATCGGGCAGGGCTTCGGTGTAGGCCAGCCTGGAGAATCCGTCCACCGCGGAGTGGAGGTAGGTGTAGCGGGCCCGGCCGCCCCGGCCTCGGCCTCGCCGGGCTTGTTTGGCCTGCTCGCTGTCACGGCCGTGGACCCGCCAGCCGCCGCCGTCGGGGATCTGGCCGACCTTCTTCACATCCAGGTGGACCATGTGCCCGGGCCAGCGGGCGATGATCGTGCGGGGTGCCCGGTTGCTGTCCCCGCTGGGGTCGAGGAATTTCCGGTGGTGCAGGCCGAGGTGGGCCAGGTGACGGCTGACGGTCCGCGCCGAGATGCTGGTGCCGTCGGTCGCGAGTTCCAGCGCGATCCGGCGGGCTGAGTGCTTGCCATGACGGCGGAGGTGTTCGATCCGGGCGATGACCTCGCCGGGGGTGGCGGTGGGCTGGTGGTGCGGGACACTGGGTCGGTCGAGCAGCCCGGCCTCGCCGTGCTGGCGGTAGCGGTTGACCCATTTCGAGGCGCATTGCCGCGAGATACCCATCTCCGCGGCGACATGGGCGATCGGACGGGTGCGGCAGCGTTTCACGAGACGGCGACGGCCTTCGACAGACAGCGGGGCGTTACGGTGGAGCACAGACGGGTCTTTCTGTTCGGCGGACGAGTGACGTGGTAGTTCTCATCCTGCCGCTGAAAGACCCGTCCCCAACCTCAGGCCCCACCCGGCGTCAACAACCTCATGACCCGCAACAACTAGTCCTCGTCGGGGCCGCGCAGGACCCAGTGCTTGCGGCGCACGTAGTAGCCGATCCCGGACACGACCAGGATGCCGAGCGTGACGAACAGGCTCGGCCGCCCGACCGCCGGATCGCTCGCGGTCTGGAAAGTCACGTACACCAGCGCCGCCAGGGCAAGCAGCGGTGGTATGGGGAACCACCGCATCCGGTACTGGGCGTGCGCGGTCGTTCCGTTGCGGCGGCCGAAAAGCGCGGCGAGGCACAGTGCGGCGTACACGACGATCAACGAGGAACCGGTGACCACCAGCAGCACGTCCAAGTCCACGAAGCACACCACGGCCGACAGCGCGCCGACCACGAGCGTGGCGACCCATGGCGTGTGGAACTTGGGGTGGATCGCGCCCAGTGAGCGGTTGGCCTTGGCCGGCCACACCGAATCCCGTGCCGTGCTGAAGAACAGCCGCGCGGTCAGCAGCAGGATCGCCAGCACGGCGTTGATGATCGCCAACGCCACCACCAGGCTGATCACGGTGTTGAGCCCGGAGCCCGCGCGTTCGGTGATGAAGTACTCCATCATGTTCCCCGCCCCGAACAGGCTGTCCAGTGACGGCGCGCCGAGCAGGACCGCGGTCACCGGGACGATCTCGGCGACGACCGTGATCACCAGCGCCCAGAGGATGGCTTTCGCGATGCCGCGGGAGGCGTCCGCGGTCTCCTCGCCCAGCACGACCGCTGAGCCGTACCCGTTGTACGCGAAGATCGCGATGGCGGTGGCGGCGCCGATCACGCCGATGGCGACGGCAGCGGGTGGACTGCCCGCCACGGGTTCGGCGAACAGCGGCCGTTCCACGTTCAGGAAACCGAGCGCCGCCACGACCACCAGCGCCAGGATCTCGATGCCCAGGAACACGCCGGTGACCCACGCGTTGAGCTTGATGTCCAGCACGCCGAACGCCGCGGCCACCACGACGGTCACCGCGGCGACCACCGGGCCGTTGAGCGCGGGGAACACCGCGGACAGGTAGATGCCGACGCCCAGCGCGATCACCGCGACGATGATCACCTGGGTGACCAGGATCAGGCCCATGACCAGGAACCCGGGCAGCCGGCCGAGCACGCGCGCGACGATCGCGTACTCGCCGCCTGCCAGCGGGTAGGCGGAGGCGAGTTCGGCGTAGACGAACGCCATGAACACGCCGACCACGCCCGCTGCCAGGAAACTCCAGATCGCGCCGGTCCCGGCCTGGCCCAGCACCCCCGGCGCGATGATGAAGACCGAGGACGCCGGGCTGATCGCCGACAGCGTGATGAGCAGGGCGCCGAGGACCTTCAGCCCGCGGCGCAACCGGGGTGCGGCGACAGTGGCACCGGACTCGGTCATAGCACACCTCCGTTGGTGGCATTCTTTGAAGATGCATCAAAGAACTATGACGAAGTCCAGTCAAGGGCCTATTTGGTTTTTCGACGATCGTTCGACAAAATCGTGACCATGGCACGCCCCAAGCGGCAGGAGGCCCGCCGCACCCAACTGATGGAGGCAGCACGGCGCGCGGTGGTCGAGCGCGGGCTGGTCGACCTGCGGCTCGGCGACGTCGCCGAGAAGGCGGGGTTGTCGCCCGGCTCGGTGCTCTACTACTTCCCCACGCTGCCCGCGCTGCTGCGGGAGGTGCAGCGGGAGGCGATGGGCCGGTTCTGCACCGCCCGCGAGGAAGCCGTCCGCGACGAGCCCGACCCGCGCGAACGCCTGCTCGCGATGATCATGAGCGGGCTGCCCGAAGGACCGGGTGACGAACTGGCCTACCTGCTCTACGAACTGGGCGCGTTCGCCCGCAAGGACGCCGCGTACGCGGCGAGGTACATCGAGCTCTACCAACGCCAGGTGACGATCTACGTCGGCATCCTCGAAGCGGGCGCGGCGATCGGCACGTTCCGCCTGGCGGGCGATGCGCTGACCATCGCGCGCAACATCGTCACCCTGGAAGACGGGTACGGCCTGCACATGACCATGGCCGTGCCCACCTGCGAACCCGCCGAAGCCGCACGGCAGATCATCGCCTACGCGTCGGCCGTCACCGGATGTGAGCTGACATGACACTGACAACGCCATCAGGCAAGCCCCGCATCCGTTCCCTGGGCGTCGACCTGCCCGGCCGCCCCGGGCCGTACAACGCGATCACCGACGTCGCCGGGGTCTCGGTCGGGTACACCACGCTCGTGTCCGGCGATTCCGTGCGCACCGGCGTGACGGCGATCCTGCCGCGTCCACACGAGACGGTCGCGCACCCGTGCGCCGCGGGCTGGTACTCGTTGAACGGCAACGGCGAGATGACCGGGACGACGTGGCTCACCGAATCAGGCGCGCTGAGCCTGCCGGTCATGATCACCAACACGCACGCGGTCGGGCCGTGCCACCGGGGCGTGATCGACTGGGTCGCCGAGAACAAGCCGGACGGTGCCCACGCGTGGCTGCTGCCGGTGGTCGCCGAGACCTGGGACGGCTACCTCAACGACATCTACGCCCCGGCCGTGCAGCCGGAGCACGCGAAGGCCGCGATCGAAGCCGCGGCGAGCGGCCCCGTCGAAGAGGGATCGGTCGGCGGCGGAACGGGAATGAACTGCTACGGCTTCAAAGGCGGCAGCGGCACCGCGTCACGGGTGGTGTCCTACGGGCCGCACGAGTACGCCGTGGGCGCGTTCGTCCAAGCCAACTTCGGCTCACGGCAAGAGCTGACGGTGAACGGGAACCCGGTCGGCGCACACCTCGCCGACGACAATCCGCTCGAGGACTGGGTGGTGGCGCAGGCGGGCGCCGGGTCCGTGATCGTGGTGCTGGCGACCGACGCCCCGCTGCTCCCCGGGCAGTGCACCGCGCTGGCCCGTCGCATCCCGCTCGGCCTCACCCGCACCGGCACCAGCGGATCCCATTTCTCCGGTGACATCTTCCTCGCCTTCTCCACAGCGAACGAAGGTGCGCTGACGAGCGGCTTCTCGCACGGGCCAGGCGAATTCGAGAACCTGCGGTTCGTGCCATGGGGCCACATGGACTCCTTCTACGAGGCCGTTGTCCATGCGGTCGAGGAGGCCGTGCTGAACGCGTTGTGCGCCAACGAAACCATGGTCGGGCGGGAAGGACACCGGACGCCGAACCTGCCGCGTGAGCGACTCGTGGAACTGCTCCGCGGCTGACCCCGGTCGGGCCGATACACCGGCGCTACGCCTGCGATCGGTGCAAAGCGCCTGGCGTGTGCCCGAACGAGCGCCGGAAGACGTCGATGAACGCGCTCGCCGACGACCACCCGCACCTGTGGGCCACCGCGGTCACGGGCACGTCGTCGGCCAGCATCCGCAACGCGTGGTACAGCCGCAGCTGGGTGCGCCATTGCGGGAACGTCATGCCGAGGTCGGATTGGAACAGCCGGCTCAGCGTCCGCTCGCCCGCGCCGACGGTCGCGCCCAGCTCGGCCAGCGTGCGCGCGTCGGCCGGGTCGTCCTGCAGCAACGCGCAGAGCTCCACCAGCCGGGGATCGCGTGGCGCCGGGAGCTGCACGGCACGCTGAGGCGACGCCTTGAGCTGGTCCAGCAGCACGGCACGCAGCCGCCGCCGTTCGGGATTGTCCGTGCGCGGCTCGCTCGTGTACGCCACGATCAGCTCCCGCAGCAGCGGGCTGACCGCGAGCACTGCGGGCTTGAGCAGGCTCAGCGGGTTGGTGTACGCGGGCAGGCCGAGGACGTGCAGGTCCACGTGGCCGTGCGCGCGGTGTTCGTGCACGGTCCCGGCCGGCACCCAGATCGCCTGTGTGCCGGGGGCGAACCAGGTGCCCGCGTCCGTCGTCACCGCGAGGACGCCCGAGCCCGCGTAGACGATCTGGTGGTCGTCGTGCCGGTGCGCGTCGATGATCGCCGACGGCTCGAGCTTGCGCGTGTGCGTCGGCGCCTGGGGCATGTGGCGGGATTCCGGCATAGGGTGGCATTTTATCGGAAGCGGGCCGTCGGCGGTGGCCGCGATGCTGCCTGGCATGGTCAAGAATCGCCCGGTCACCCTGTTGGCGGCCGGTCACGCGTGCGTGGACGTGTACCAGGGCGCGGTCGCCGCCCTGGTGCCGTACTTCATGTCCGAACGCGCCTACACGTATGCCGCCGCGGCGGGCATCGTGCTGGCCGCGTCGCTGCTGTCGTCCGTTGTGCAGCCGCTCTTCGGGGCGCTCACCGACCGGTGGGCCATGCCGTGGCTGCTTCCCGTGAGCACTCTCGCGGGCGGTGTCGGCATAGCGCTGTGCGGAGTGACCCAGCAGTACGCGCTCACCCTCGTGTTCGTCGCGCTCTCCGGCATAGGTGTCGCCGCCTACCACCCGGAGGCCGCGCGGGTGGCTCGGATGGCCAGCGGCGGCAGCAACACGGCGATGGGCTGGTTCAGTCTCGGCGGCAACGTCGGGTTCGCTGCCGCGCCGCTCATGGTCTCGGCCGTCGTCGCCCCCTGGGGCCTGGGCAGTTCGCCGCTGCTGGTGGTCCCCGCGGTGGCGGGCACGCTGCTGTGCGTGGCCGCGCTCCGGTCGATGACACCGTCGCAGGTGGACGCGAAGGCACACCGGGCCGCCGCGGGCCGCGACGACTGGCGGTCGTTCGGGCGGCTGACCGGCGCGATCATGTTCCGCTCCGTCGTTTTCATCGGGCTGAGCGCCTTCGTGTCGCTCTACACCAGCCAACGCGTGGGTGGCGGCGAGGCCGTCGGCACCGTGGCCCTGTTCGTGCTGTACCTCGGCGGAGCGATCGGAACGGTCGCTGGAGGCAGGCTGGCAGACAGGTACGGCCGCCTGCGAGTCGTGCAGTGGTCCTATCTGGTCACGGTGGCTGCCGTGGCCGGTGTCGTGTTCGTGCCGGGACCGTCGATCTTCCTGTTCGTCGCACTGAGCTCGGCCTGCCTGTACGTGCCGTTCTCGCTGCACATCACGCTCGGCCAGGACTACCTGCCGCGGCATCTCGGCACGGCCAGCGGCGTGACACTGGGGCTCACGGTCAGCGTCGGCGGCCTGGCCAGTCCCGTCATCGGCGCCATCGCGGACGGCACGTCACTGCGGACCGCCCTGATGCCGCTGGTCGTGCTCCCGGCGTTCGGGTGGCTGCTCATCCGGACGCTCCGCGAGCCCGCCGGATTGTCGGACCCCTGTGTCAAGGTGGACGCATGACGGAACAGTTCACCGGATGGCCGCGGCAGGCGTTCGACGTACTCATGCGGCTGGAAGGGCTGCCGTCGGCCGAAACCAGGCAGCAGGTGCGCAAGGACAGGGAACGGCTCGTCCGCCTGCCGATGATCGCCCTGCTCGGCGACCTCGCCGGCAGCGACTCGCGCTATGAGGACTTTTCCGTGTGGAGCTATGGGAAGGATCCGTTCTGGTGGCAGAACCAGTGCGCGACCGTCCGGCTCGCGCGGTGCGTCGAACTGACCGTCCGCCTCAACCTGGACGGTCTGCATGTCAAGGCTGCGTGGCACTATCCCGACCCAGGGCAGGTCCCCCGCTACCGCGCGGCTGTGGCCGCTGACGGCCATGAACTGACCGCCATCCTGGAATCGCTACGCGCCAAAGGCTATGAGATCACCGGTGACGTGATGAAACGCGCACCCCGCCAGTATCCCGCCGACCATCCACACGCGGATCTGTTACGCCACAGGTCGATCATCGCGAACACCACACTGTCCGATGAGGACGAGCTGTGGACGCCGCGGGCCTCGGCCTGGCTTGCCGCACGCGCGGAGGAACTGGACGACCTGCTGGGATGGCTCGCCCGCTCGGTCGCCGAACCTGTGCCACAGCCTGGTTGACGCGTCCAGCTGTCCGTCCGGCGCCGCGTTTGGACAAGCGATCCAGATGTTCTCATGTGGCCAGTCGATGGGAGGGCAACGCGATGACCGACACGCTCGTGGACGACTACGACTCGCACACTCGCGGCCTGCGGGCGTACGTGGCGTCGGTCGCGGTCAGGCTGGGGATCGGCATGGAGTCCTGCTGCCTGGACACCAGCAGGCCCTCGCAGGCGTACATCGCGCTCGACGAACGGCTCGACCAGTTCCCCGGCCGCGATCTGGCGCTGCTGTGGGACGAGGGCACCGGCTGGATCGCGGCGCTGGACGGGCACGGCGACGACGAGATGATCATCGTGTCCCGGCTGTACGGCGAAGTCATGCCGGACCCGGGGACGGTGGCGCGGTTCGTGACGTCGTTGAACGAGATGGCAGGCTGAGCGGGATCAGCCCCGCGACAGCGGAACCGGGATCGGCCAACTGCGCAACACCACTGTCGTCCCGCCGGACGAGTGGTCGATCGTCATGGTCTCGGTGCACGCCCGCATGATCCGCAACCCCTGCCTGCGGTTGGTCGGCCCGGTGCCCGGCTGCTTCCAGTCGCCGTGGTCGACGATCGTCAGCACGGCGCGCCGGTAGCCGCCCGGCTCCGGCTCGATCTCGGCGTGGACCTCGATCACCTCGGGGTGGTCCGGTGACGCTTGGTCGACAGCGATCCCGTAACCGTGTTCCACCGAGTTGCTGACGGCCTCGCTGATCGACAGGACCAGGTCGTCGATGTGCGCGGGCGACCAGTCGTGCGCCCCGAGCCATTGCCGGAGCTTGTTGCGCGACAACGACGGCGCGACCCAGTCCGCGGTGAGCGTGAAGCTCATGGCGGTGTCGCGACCGGCGGGGCGCAGAGAGTTCGCCGCGGTGTCGAACTGCGGCCGCTCGTCCTGGTCTGACGCCGGAGGCACGTTCGTATACTCGCAGTCTTCGGTCAATCCCGCAGTTTTCCACCGGCGAGCGCGTGTTCGACGGTGTGGTACAGCGCGAGAACCTGGTCGAGACCGACGATCTCGATCGGCCTGATCACCGGGCGCTGATCGTCGACCACGACCCGCAGCGTCTGGAAGCCCCGCTTGTGCACGGCCGTCTCCGCGCTCTCCCGCAGCGTGCGCAGCCCGGGTGATCCGAGGAACTGCACGTCGCTCAGGTCGACGATCAGGGCACGACCGTCCAGGACGTCGAAGGCCTCGTCCATCTTCCGCTGCAACCTCGGCGCGGTCAGCCCGTCGATCTCCCCGGTGACGGTCAGCACCACGGCGTCGTCGCGTTCGTCGGTCACGATGTTGATGAGCTGCTCGCGGTCGGGCCGGTCGACCACGAACTCACCACCGTCCGGAGTGCGCTCATCGCTGGCAGGCTTCACGGCGGCAGCGTACTCAGCCGTACGCCCGGATGATCTGCCCGGTGTCGTCACCGTCGACACACCGGAGGTAGTGCGCGACCACCTCGTCGGTCGACACCGGGCGCATCCCGGGGAAGTGCTCGTCGAAGGCGTCCACCGAATCGCTGATCATGGTCGGGCTGACCACGTTGACCCGCATGCGTCGCGGCAACTCGATCGCCGCGGACAGCACGAAGCTGTGCAGTGCCCCGCTGATGACCCCGCCGCCGGTGACACCGCGCCAGGCCTGGTCGGCGAAGATGCCTGAGGTCAACGTGAAGGACGCACCGTCGGCGCAGTGATGCTGCCCGGTCAGCACGAGGTCGGCCTGGCCGAAGAACTTCGCCCGCATGTTCTCCGCCATCGCCTCCGTGGTCAGCGTCGCGAAGTCGTCGAGCGCCCCGTGCGCCGCGATGCTCACGACCGCGTCCACAGCGCCGACTTCGCGGTACATCGCCTCGATGCTGTCGTGATCGACCAGGTCGACGCGCACCTCACCCGAGGTTCGCCCGGCCACGACCACCTCGTGTCCTGCTTGGTGCAGTGCGGGCAGCAGCCGCTGTCCGATGGTGCCCGCGCCGCCGACGACGACGATCCTCATCGCGTACCCCCCGTCACTACTGTTGATCATTGTAGGACAAGGGGCGCGGCGCGCCCGGCAGCGGTGCAGGACGCCGGGAATGTGATCGGGGCTGCGCGGTCGCGTTCCGGAGGTCGCGGTGGTCAGAGTGGTGGACGATCAACCCCGGAAGGGCCGACCATGGACGACTTCCCGGCCCAGCGGTTCGAGGAGCACCGTACGCACCTGCGGGCGGTGGCCTACCGGATGCTCGGCTCACTGACCGACGCGGACGACGCCGTCCAGGAAGCCTGGCTGCGACTGGCCCGTGCCGAGCCGGGCGGGACAGCCAATCTCGGGCTGGCTGACCACGGTCGTCGGCCGGGTCTGCCTGGACATGCTGCGCACCCGGCGGGTGCGGCAGGAGCACCCGCTCGACGCGCTGCCGGACCCGGTGGTCAGCCGGGAGGGCGACGAGGATCCCGAGCAGCAGGCGCTGCTCGGCGACTCGGTGGGGCCGACGCTGCTGGTGGTGCTCGAGTCGCTGAACCCGGCTCGCGTTCGTCCTGCACGACATGTTCGGCATGTCCTTCGAGGAGATTGCCCCGATCGTCGACCGCACGCCGTCAGCCGCGAGGAAACTCGCCAGCCGCGCCCGCCGTCAGGTGCGGGGTGCCGCGCCGGCGCCTGATCCCGACCTGGCCACGCAGCGCCGGGTGGTGAACGCGTTCCTGACCGCCGCGCGAGGCGGGGACCTCGACGGACTGCCGGCTATCCTCGACCCGGACGCCGTACTCCGCGTCGACAGCGGAAGCGTGCAGGTCATCCGCGGCGCGGCGGCAGTGGCCGGTCAAGCAGGCAACTTCCAGCGCATGGCCACCGTCGCCACAGCCCGGCCCGCACTGGTCAACGGTGCCGCGGGGCTGGTCAACAACACCATCGGCGGCGACCTGGTGTCGATCATCAGCTTCACGATCACCGGCGAGCGGATCGCCGCCGTCGACATCCTCGCCGACCACGCCAGGCTGACCCGCCCGATGCCGTGCTAGCCGTTGGTCTCGCGCAGCGTACGCATGGATTCGGCGAGTTCCGTCGACCGCTTCTCCCCCAGCGGTTCCAGCACGCGTTCCCGCAGCACCTCGGCGGTGATCCCGCGCGCCCGCTTCGCCGTGTCGAGGCCGTGGCCGGTCAGCACGACATGGGTGACGCGGCGGTCGGTCTCGCTGGGCTCGCGGCGGATCAGGCCCGCGTCGGTCATCCGGTCGGCCACCTTGGTGAAACCGCCGCTGCTCAGCGCGGCTTCCTTGGCCAGCCGGGTCATCGGCAGCCGGTAGCCGGGTGAGCGCAGCAGCCTGAGCAGGATGTCGAAGGGCCCCGGTGCCAGGGCGAGGTGTTCGGCGACGGCTGCGAGCAGGCGTTCCTGCGTGGCCTGGTAGCCCTCGATGACCAGGCCCCACCACGTGACGATCTCGTCATCCCCGACGTCTGGCATGGGTACACCCTACCCCGGATCCTTCGCTGGAATATATCTTGCAAGGAAGATGTTTCCGGGATAGATTTCAGGAACAGCGACCAGGAGGCAGTCATGGCGATCAGGACAGAGGGTCTGCACCACGTCACCGCCATCGCGGGCAATCCGCAGCGCAACGTCGACTTCTACGCCCGCACCCTCGGCCTGCGGCTGGTCAAGACCACGGTCAACTTCGACGACCCCGGCACGTACCACCTCTACTACGGCGACGACGCCGGCCGCCCCGGCACGATCATGACCTTCTTCCCGTGGAACGACGTGGCCAAGGGCCGCCAGGGCACCGGCCAGGCGACCACCACGGCCTTCTCCGTTCCCGCGAACTCGATCGGCTGGTGGCAGGGCCACCTCGCCCAGGTCGAGGTCAAGACCAGCCGCATCACCACCCGCGACGACGAGGACACCCTGACCTTCACCGACCCCGACGGCCTGACCATCGCACTCGTCGCGCACAAGCAGGCGGATCCGCGCAACCCGTGGGACACCCCGTTGGTCCCGGGTGAGCACGCGATCCGCGGTCTGCACTCGGTGACGCTCTCGGTGTCCCAGGAGGACGCCACCGCCGAGATGCTCACCGATGGTCTCGGCCTGACCTTCCTGCACCAGGACGGCAACCGGCTCCGCTTCGCCGCCGGCGACGGTGGTCCCGGCGCGCTGGTCGACGTGCTGGTCACGCCGGATGCCCCGAGCGGCCTTGTCGCCGGAGGCACGGTGCACCACGTGGCATGGCGCGTCCCGGATGACACGACCCAGCAGGCGTGGCGCGAGGAACTGGTCGGCAAGGGCGTGAAGGTCACGCCGATCATGGACCGCCAGTACTTCCACTCGATCTACTTCCGCGAGCCGGGCGGCACGCTGCTCGAAGTGGCCACCGACGACATCGGCTTCACCGCCGACGAGCCGCTGCTGGAGCTGGGCCGGGCGCTGAAGCTCCCGCCGTGGCTGGAGCCCGACCGCGACCAGATCGCCGCCGGGCTGGTCAAGCTGAACCTGCCGGACGAGAACAACCCCGAGGTCGCCGAGAAACTGGCCGCGCGATGAGCGAGAGGTTGTCGTTCGACCACTTCTTCGAGGAAGGCGACGACGTCACCAAGCCCGTGCTGCTGCTGTTGCACGGCACGGGCGGGCGTCCCGCCGACCTGCGCGGCCTGGCCGCCGAGCTGAGCCCCGGCTCAGCCGTCCTGGCACCGGCCGGTCAGGTCAGCGAGAACGGGATGCCCCGGTGGTTCAGGCGGTTGGGCGAAGGCGTCTTCGACTACGAGGACGTGGTGAAACGCGCGGGTGACCTCGCGGACTTCATCCTCGACGCCCGCGCCGGGTACAAGCTGACCGGCCGCAGGATGGTCGCCGTCGGGTTCTCCAACGGCGCCAACATCGCCGCGGCCGTCGCGCTGCTGCGGCCGGACGCGCTGACCGAGGCCGCCGCGTTCGCGGCCATGCTGCCGGTTCCCGATCCACCGGCCGTGGACCTGAGCGGCACCAGGGTCTTGCTGTCCAACGGCACCCAGGACCCGATGGCCCCCTTGCCGTCGACCGAACAACTCGTGGCCCGGCTGCGGGAACGGTCCGCTGACGTCACCGTCCACCGCCACCCCGGCGGCCACCAGATCACGCCGGAGGCGGTGAGCCAGGCGCGGGCGTGGCTTTCGGCCTAATACTGGTGGGTCCGGTTGCTTTCCGCGAAGTAGCCGTCCGCTTCGGCCGCGGTGGGCTCGAACCCGATCTGGTCCTTGAGGATCGTGCCGAGGCTGGGCAGGTCGGCACGGTCCGGCCAGGTGTCCGGCTGCCACAGCGACGACCGCAGGAACGCCTTGGCGCAGTGCATGTAGAGCTGCTCGACCTCGATCACCACGGCCAGCCGGGGCCGCTTGCCCTTGACGATGAGGTCGTCGAAGAACGGCGCGTCCGACACGAGCCTGGCCCGTCCGTTGATCCGGAGCGTCTCGTTCATCCCCGGGATGAGGAACAGCAGTCCGGCGTTCGGGTTGTCGATGATGTTGCGGAAGCTGTCGTGCAGCTTGTTGCCCGGCCGGTCGGCGAGCACGAGCGTGTGGTCGTCCAGCACCAGCACCGACCCGGCCGGGTCGCCTCGCGGCGAGACGTCGCACGTGCCCTCGGCCGACGCCGTCGCGATCAGGACGAACGGTGAGTGCGCGATCAGGTTCCTGGCGTGCTCGTCGATCCGGTCCTGGATCTTGCACACCGTCCGTTCGGCCGGTTCCCCCGCGAGTGCCACCAGCTCGTCCAGCGTTTTGATCTCAGTCATCCCCACGTTCGCAGGCTACTGAAGCCGCCTCGCCCGCGCCCAGGTGTTCGTGCCTCCACGGCCGCCGCGTACACCGGTGATCACTCTGTGTCTTGTCGGCGTGCCCCGGATCACCTATCGTGCCCACAAAGGTGAAAACCTTTCGCATCTCGACGAGGAGGTACGGGTGCGCAAGTCAGGCATGCCGGCGGTACTCGCGGCGGCGTTGGTGTTCACCGGCCTGCCCGCCACGGCCGCGCCGGATCCGTACCTCGTCGGCCGGGGCATCTCGGACGTCACCGGGCCCGCCGCCGAGAACGGCATGATGGGCTACTCCAAGTTCGACCAGAAGACCACCGGCATCCACCAGCGCCAGCGCTCCCGCGCCTACATCGTCGTCGACCGGTCCACGACCAAGCGGGTCGTGTACGTCAACGCCGACCTGGCGATGATCTTCCGCGCGGTGCAGGAAGCCGTCATGGCGAAACTCAAGCCGCGCTACGGCGACCTCTACACCGGGGAGAACGTGCTCCTGTCGGCCACGCACACGCACGCGGGCCCCGGCGGCTTCTCCCACAACCTCGCCTACAACCTCTCGATCCTCGGAACGCAGCCGCAGACGCTCGACGCCATCGCGGACGGCATCGTCGAGTCGATCGCCGAGGCCCACGAAGACCTCAAGCCCGGCACCCTCTCCATCGGCCGCGGCGAGCTCACGAACGCGAGTGTGAACCGGTCGAAGGTGGCGTTCGACGCCAACGCCGCCGCCGACAAGGCAGCTTTCCCCGGCGCGATCGACCCGGCGATGACCGTGCTGCGGCTCAAGCAGGGCGGTACCGACGTCGGCTCGATCAACTGGTTCGCCACGCACAACACGTCGATGACCAACGCGAACACGCTGATCAGCCCGGACAACAAGGGATACGCGGCCTACCAATGGGAGCACGACGACCAGGGCGTGCGGTACCTGGAGGACAAGCCGGGTTTCGTCGCCGCGTTCCCGAACACCAACGCCGGTGACATGTCGCCGAACCTCAACCTCAAGCCCGGCTCCGGCCCCACCGAGGACCAGGTGGACAACACCCGGATCATCGGCGAACGGCAGAACCGCAAGGCGCAGCAGGTCTACAACGGACCGCGGACCGAGATCACCGGCGCGGTGGACTACCGGATGCGGTTCGTGGACATGGGCAACGTGGCCGTCGACGGAAAGCACACCCCGGACGGGAAACCGGCGACGACGTGCTCCGGCGTGGTCGGGGCGTCGACCATGGCGGGCAGCGTGGAGGACGGCCCGGCGCTGCCCGGCTTCACCGAAGGCATGCAGAGCCCGTGGAAGAAGCTGTTCGAGCCGCTGCAGACGCAGGTGCCGCAGTGGCTTCGCGACTGCCAGTACCCGAAGGCGTCGCTCGTGCCGACCGGCCTGATCGGGGCGACCCCGAACGTCCTGCCGGTGCAACTCGTCAAGATCGGTCAGCTGCACCTCGTCGCCGTACCCGGTGAGGTCACGATCGTCGCGGGCCTGCGCATCCGCCGCAGCGTCGCGCAGGAACTCGGGGTGCCGTTGGACAACGTCCTGATCCAGGGCTACGCCAACGACTACAGCCAGTACGTCACCACGCCGGAGGAGTACGACCTCCAGCAGTACGAGGGCGGCTCGACCCTGTTCGGCCGCAACACCACCCCGGCCTACCAGCAGGAGTTCGGCAAACTCGCCGCCGCGCTGCGGAGCGGCACGGCGCTGCCCGCGGGCCCGGTCCCCGGCAGGCCACCGTTCACCGGCATCAACCTGCAGACCGGCGTGGTGTTCGACGACAAGAACCCCGCGCACGCCTTCGGCCAGGTCCTCACGCAACCGAAGGCGTCCTACCAGGCCGGGCAATCGGCCACCGCCGTGTTCGTCACCGGTCACCCGAAGAACAACCTGCGCCGCAACGGCACGTTCCTCGAAGTGCAGCGGCTGGCGAACGGAACGTGGACCCGGCACGCCGACGACGGCGACTGGTCGACCCGGTACGAGTGGAAACGAGCCGGCGTCGCCAACTCGGAAGCGACGATCACCTGGACGATCCCGGCCGGCACACCGGCAGGCACGTACCGGATCGTGCACAACGGCGACTGGAAGAGCGGCTGGACCGGCGCGATCACGTCGTTCTCCGGAACGACGACCGCCTTCACAGTCGGCTGCGGGGGGGAGATGGGCGCCGGTCTAGCCAAGGCCGGCGTCCACCCCGCCGTCACTCCGTGCCGGACTGGATCGCGGTGAGGATCGGGATCCGCGAGGCCCGCCGGGCGGGCCACAGCGCGGCCAGAATCCCGATCGCCGCGGTCACCCCGACGAACAACCCGAGCCGGTCCCACGGCAGCACGACGGGAATCCCGCTCTGACCGGCCACGGCGACCGCGCCGATCACGCACCCGGCCAGCAGACCGGCCCCCGCGCCGAGAACGGCGATGATCACCGATTCCAGCCGCAGGATCGTGCCGACCTGGCGCCGGCCGAGGCCGACCGCGCGCAGCAGGC
Source organism: Kibdelosporangium phytohabitans (assembly GCF_001302585.1). Lineage (GTDB taxonomy): Bacteria > Actinomycetota > Actinomycetes > Mycobacteriales > Pseudonocardiaceae > Kibdelosporangium > Kibdelosporangium phytohabitans. The sequence goes on from NZ_CP012752.1 coordinate 7,009,904, forward strand.
CGATCTCCCTGATCCGTTCCAGTGTGGACATGGTCATGGTGTTGACCACCGACAGCGCACCGATCAGCACCGAGATGCTGAGCAACGCGTAGAGGATGTTCAGCACCAGGTCCAGCTGGGCTCCCACCGATTCGATGTACTCGGCGCGGGTCTGCACGACCAGAGTCGGGTTGTCCAGCGCCTTCCGGATCTCCGCGCGGACGGAACCGGCCTGCGCGGCCTTCACGAGAATCGTGGCGGGCTGCCGGCTGTCTTCGGCACGGGAGGCGCTCACGAGCGCGTCGTACCGGAACCCCTCCGGTGCGTCGAAGATCGCCACGATCGGCGAGCCGGTCGCGAGCATCGTCCCGACTGTCCACTTGTGCGCGTCGGCTTCCTTGCTGGTCACGGCGATCCCGCCGGACAGTCCGGCCAGCGAGCCGTCCTTCACGTCGAGGGACACGAACTGCGCGATCGTGCTCGTGTCCACTCCGGCCGCGGACAGCCAGTCGCGGCCGAAGCCGAGGCTGACCGGCGTGATGGGTGTGACCGCCTGGACGCCGGGGACTGCGGCGATCTTGCCGACGGTGTCCTTGCCGATGTCCGCGAAGTCGACCGCGGTGATCCGGATGTCCGCGCTGTCCCCGGTGTCGGCGAGGCGTTCGTCCTGCGCGCCGACCGACGCGATCGGCACTGTCACGGCAGCGCAGATCGACAAGCCGACCATCAACGCGCTCGCGGTCGTGCCGGTGCGCCGTGGGTTGCGGCGGGTGTTCTCCACCGCGAGCGTGCCACGGACACCCGCCACGCGAGTCATTGGGCGGCGCAGCAACGCCGTCAGCCCCACGCCGAACAGCGGCGTGAGGATGATCAGCCCGAGCAGCAGCAGCGGCGCGCCGAGGTAGATCAAGTCCTGGGACTCCGCGCCCGCCGCTGTGGCCGCCGCACCGGCGAGCGTCACCACGAGGCCAGCGATGTTCCTGCGGCGCAACGATTTCCCGGTCGGCGGCAGTCCGGTGCGCAACGCCGCGATCGGCGGGACGGCGGCGGCACGACGGGCGGGCACGTACGCGGCCAGGACCGTCACGCCGATGCCGACACCGAGTGCGGCCACGACCGGCCAGACGCTGAACACCTGCAGCGCAACAGGTGGCCCGTCGGACACCGAGAACAACGCGTCCAGTGACGCCGCTCCCCCGACGCCCAGCAGGTAACCGAGAACCGTCGCGGTTACACCGAGCAGCACGGCCTCCGCCAGGACCATGCGCAGGATGTGACGCCGGTCGGCGCCGACCGCCCGCAGCAACGCGTGTTCACGGGCACGCGCGGCCGACAGCATGGTGAAGGTGTTGGCCACCAGGAAGATCGAGGCGAACAACGCGACACCGGCGAAGACGAGCAGGATCTCGGTCAGCTTGCCGTCGGCGCCTGGTTTGCGGATCTCCGCCGCGGTGATGACCTCCAAGTCCTTCGAAAGGACCGCTCGGACGTTGGCGGCGAGCGCGGAGTCGGTGGTGCCGGGCGTGGCCGTCAGGTTGATCGCGGTGTAGCTGCCGGGAGTCTTGGCGAACAGTGCGCGTGCTGTGGCGTCGTCGAACGCCGTCAAGGTCCCGCCTTGGGCGACGCGCGCGTCCTGCACGCTGAAGATCCCGGCCACCCTGACCGTGCGCACGTTCCCGTCCACGACCACGCGCACCTGGTCACCGGCCTTGAAGCCGGTCCGGCCCGCCGTCCAGTCGTCGATCGCGATCTCGTTGCCGTCCTTCGGCGGCTGCCCGCCGACGAGGTTCAGGTGCGCGTCGAAGTTCACGCCACCGGCCAGCCCCGGCGGCCCGACGAGCGAGCCGTCCTTGTCCACGACGAACGCGCGGCCTTCGGCGACCGGACGGACCTCCCGCGCCCCGGCCACGCCGCGCAACTTGCCGACCAGGTCGGCGGGCACGGGCTTGTCGATCGTGTACGGCGTGACCTGCACCGAGAAGTCCGGCTGGACGCGGTCCAGCGAAGCCTGCACCGAGGCCCCGTACAGCAACGCCCCCGACACGAACGCCACGCCCAGCATCACGGCCACGGTCGGCAGCAGGAACCGGGCCTTGTCGGCGAGGACCGAGCGAAACGCCATCCGCAGCATCAGCGCACCGCCTGCGCGTCGAACCGGCGCATCCGGTCAAGCACACTGTCGGGCGTGGGCTGGGCCATCTCGTCGACGAGCCGTCCGTCGGCGAGGAACAGCACGCGGTCGGCGTAGCCCGCGGCGATCGGGTCGTGCGTGACCATGACGATCGTCTGTCCCCAATGGCGCGCGCACATCTGCAACAGGCCGAGGATCTGCGCGCCGGACCGGGAATCGAGGTTGCCCGTCGGCTCGTCGGCCACGACGATGTCCGGCCGCGAGATCAGGGCGCGGGCGCACGCCACGCGCTGCTGCTGTCCGCCGGAGAGCTCCGCGGGCCGGTGGGTGAGCCGGTCGGCCAGGCCGACCGCGTCGATGACCTGCTTGGTCCACGTCCTGTCGGGGCGCTTGTCCGCCAGCGACAGCGGCAGCACGATGTTCTCCCACGCGGTGAGCGTGGGCAGCAGGTTGAACGACTGGAAGACGAACCCGATCTTCTCCCGCCGCAGCCTGGTGAGCCCGGCCTCGGTCAGCGAGCCGAGGTCGGTGCCGCCGATCAGCGCCTTGCCCGACGTCGGCGTGTCCAGCCCGGCGAGGCAGTGCACGAACGTGGACTTGCCCGAGCCGGACGGCCCCATCACCGCGGTGAACTCGCCTCGCCGGAACTGCGCCGACACGCCCGCGAGCGCCGTCACGGCGGCCTGCCCGGTTGCGTAGACCTTGCCGAGCCCCTCGGCGACGGCGACCGTTCGCTGATCCATCACACACCTTCCTCGTCTGTTTCGACGGTGTCGATCATCGGGAGAACCGGGGCCGGGCGGATCAGCCACACAGGCGAGTGAGTCCCGGCGCGCTCAGCCGAAAGAATGAGGCCGGGCCACGGGCGCTGTCGTAGCGTTGCCGCCATGTTGGGCATCCTCGACCGGCTCCCCTGGACACAACGCGTGGTGCTCGCCGTGCTCATCGCGGCCGCTGTCACCCTCGTGATCCTGGAAGGACTCAGCGCCGAGACCGTGCCGGGGGCTGTCGGGGTGGTGATCTGCGGGTTGCTTCCCGTGGCCACGCTGCTGATGCCGACCGTGCCCGCGTCCGTGGCCGGCGGGATCGCGGTGCTGTCGATCGCTTACACGATCATCGCCACGCAGCTGTCGCCGCGACTGGACAACACTTTCGGCGTGGTGGAACTGCTCGGCCTGTCGTGGTTGCTGGTGCGGGTGGTCATGCAGAACCGGCCATCGCGGACGATCTGGCTGGCCGCGTTGCTGATCGTGGCCGCGTGCCTGCTGCCACTGCGGCTGGACGCGTCCAACGAGGAGTACCTGCCCGCGATGGGCGTCGGGATCTTCTTCGGCATGGCGTTCCTGACGCTGCTGGGCCTGTACCTGCGGCTGCACGACCGGCGCCGGGCCGACTCCTTCGAGCTGGCGCGGCAGGCCCAGCGCCTGGAGTACGCCCGTGACCTGCACGACTTCGTCGCCCACCACGTCACCGCGATCGTCGCGCAGGCCAAGGCGGTCCGCTTCACCACGGCCGCGGGGCTGCCGCCGTCGCCGGAGGTGCTCGACGACATGCTCGCCGGGATCGAGAAAGCCGGTTCGCAGGCGCTGGTGTCGATGCGCGGCATGATCACCGTCCTGCGCGACGACGGCGACGGCGCGGCGCCGGTCCGTCCACACCGGACTCTCGGTGAGCTGGTGGCCACCGCGGCCGACGGCTTCGCCGGTCCCCCGGTGACCACGTCGATCGACGACCAGCTGGCCGGGCGGACCCTGCCGCAGCGGACGCTGGACGCGGCCAGGCACGTCGTGCAGGAGTCACTGACCAACGTCCTGCGGCACGCGGCGCAGGTCAGTGCTGTAGAGATCAGCGCGTACGACGAGCCCGGATCCGTGCGGATCACCGTGCGCAACGACGGGATCGCCGCCGACAACGGCATGCCGAGCAGCGGTTTCGGGCTGCTGGGGCTGACCGAGCGGGTCGAGTCCGCGGGCGGGCGGCTGACCGCCGGTCCGACGGGGGCGGGCTGGGCGGTCACGGCGGTGCTGCCATCATCTCCGGCATGACCATCCGTGTGCTGATCGCCGACGACCAGGAGATGATGCGTTCGGCGTTCCGGATGATCCTGGACTCCCAGCCGGACATGGAGGTCGTCGCGGCTGTCGGCGACGGCGAGGCGGCGGTCGAGCAGGCGCGCCGGTTGCGGCCGGACGTGTGCCTGCTGGACATCCGGATGCCCGGACTGGACGGTCTGGAGGCGACACGGCTGCTGGCCGGGTCCCAGGTCCGCGACCCGCTCAACGTCCTGATCGCCACGACGTTCGACCTCGACGAGTACGTCTACCGCGCGCTGCGCAACGGCGCGAGTGGCTTCCTGCTCAAGGACATGTCCCCGGCGCTGCTGGTGGAAGCGGTCCGCGCGGCCGCCAACGGGGCGTCGTTGATCTCCCCGGCAGTGACGGTACGGCTGCTGTCGCACCTGGCGCCCCGCCGCACGGACGAGCCGGAAGCACCGGAGCAGGCGCCGGTCGAGCCGCTCACCGAGCGGGAACTCGCGGTGGTCAAGCTGGTGGCGCAGGGCCGGACCAACGACGAGGTCGCCACCGAGCTGTTCGTCACGCTGGCCACGGTCAAGACGCACCTGGCGAACGTGCAACGCAAACTCGCCGTGCGCAACCGGGTCGAGATCGCCGCGTGGGCGTGGCGATCGGGCGTCGTCATCTCGGCGTGAACAAGGAGGCAATTGTTCCTTCCACCGCCCAATGCCTCTCATGATTGTCTGCCGTTCCCATGCGGCACATTGCCGTACCGCGCTTGGTCATTCAATCGAGCCCGAATTCAGCACACGTCGAGAACGCGCGAACAGCCGAAGGCTACCCCGCACGGGGGACACACACCGCGACACTTCGCCCACTCAACGACACCGCGAACGCCCACTAGCCGCAACACACTACCCCGAACAGCGCACAGCTACGCACGGGTAGAATCGCAGGACTGTGCGGTGATGCCAAATTCCACCGCGCCGGATATCGCGGGATGACAAGTTCCCCCGGCCGGACAATGCCGACAGAACGAAGCCTTGCGGACACCCGCGGTAACAGATAATTTTCGCTCCGGTAGCACTGTTTCGAACGAGCTACTCCCAACCGTCCGGCAATTCGGCGAAGGCCGCCGGACCGTCGATGTTCCGTGCGGTTTTCGTATCTTTGCTGATACTCGGAGGAAGATTGTGAAGAACCGAATCGGGTCCGCCCGCGTCGCCATGACCGCCGTCACCACCGCCGCCCTCGCGGCGTCCGCCATGCTGGCCGGCGCGGGCACCAGCGCCGCGGCGGAGCGGTCCGAGGTGGCGCTGAACTACACCTGCTCGTTTCCGCTGATCGGTGGGCAGCCGATCCAGATCACCATCGGGATCGACTTCCCGGCGAGCGTCCCCGTCGGCACCCCGGTCGACGCGCTGCCGATCAACACCGTGTCCAAGGTCGGCAAGAACGCCACCACCGGCCTGAACCTGGTCGGCGCCAAGACCCTCGAAGGCACCGCGCTGGCGCAGGCGAACATCGCCGCACCCGAGGCCGAGTTGCCGCTCGAGGTCCCCGCGACCCTGGCGAAGACCCCGATCCCGGCCAGCGGCGAGTTCACCGTCACCGCGACCGGCGAAACCCCGTCGATCACGTTCTCGCAGGCGGGAACCGCGAAGATCACGGTCGGCGACGTCAAGCTGCACCTGGTGCCGCGCAAGGCCGACGGCAGCCTGACCGCGCTCAAGGAGTTCGACTCGGCCTGCAAGCAGAACCCGGACCAGAACAACGAGCTGGCGACCATCGAGATCACCCCGGCGGGCACAGCCGTCCGGCACTGACGCCCGCAGGCACCAAGCTCCGTGTGGCCGGTCCCCTCGCGACTGGCCACACGGCCCCTCGCCGCGACGGGATCAACGGGGCAGCGGCAGATCCCGCTTGGCCAGAGCCATGAACAGCATCCCCGGACGCTGGGGCTTCGCGGTCATCCGTACGGTCTCGGGCTGACCACCGACAACCTCGGTGCCGGCGTCCGGCAGCAGTTGTTTCCACGGCTGTCCGCTGATCGACGTGCCGGAGCCGACCTCGTCGGCGATCCGCTTGCGCACGTCCTCGGCCTTGCCTTCGGCCGGAAGCACGCACAACGCCTCGGTTCCGTCCGCCAGCACGCCGATCGCGGCGGGCATCGGGTCGCGGTCCGACCGGACGATCGTCGCCGCGACCACGTCCTTGAGGCAGCCGGCCAGCGCCTGGATGTCCTCGTCCTTCGCGAGCGTGTCCCGTCCGGGATCGGTCACCGTGGCGAGACTCTTCGCCGAACCGGCGTACGCGAAGGCGCCATCGGCCACACGGAGTTTGTTGAAACCGGTGGGAGGCGCGGCCTCGCTGAGCGGTCCGTCCAATTGGGCCGTGTTGTCCTCGCCGACTGTCCACACCGCCGCGCCGTCCTTGTCCTCACGGCGGATCTTCGCGTCGGCGAGCGCCTGGTTGACCGCCGCCGTGTCGTAGTCGCCCCACAGGATGCCCGCCGCGTTCGGCGGCTGGCCCACGGTCAGCGCCGAGGTGAACTTCCCCGGATCCAGCTTGAGCCGGTCAGCCATCCGCTGCGAGTACTGGGCGATGCTCGCGTAACCCGCGCCCTGCTGGGATTTCGCGTCCGCCGGCTTGCCGTATTCGATGTACGCGCGGGTCTCGGCGGTTGCCTTGACCCTGCCCAGCGCCTCCAGCAGCCCGCCCGGCCGGCTCACCGGGCCTGACCCCGGGGACGCCGCCGGGCCCGATTCGCTCGAACAAGCGGCGAGGCTCAGTGGCAGGGCAAGCACGGCCACAACGATCTTCCAGCGCGCGATCACCGGGCGATGGTAGGGCTGGGCGGACCGCCGCCGCCAGCGGCACGGAGTCTCAGAACCATCTCATGTGACCGCGACATCCACCGCCGGGACGTTCGCGCAGCCGCTGATCGACGCTGACGCGGCGGCCAGCCGTCGGACCGCGTCCTCCAGTTGTCCGGACGGCAGGCCGAAGGGCAGGCGGATCCAGCGCTCCAGTCCGCCGTGCACGCCGAACCGCGAGCCTGGCGCCAGCTGCACGCCGTGGTTCGCCGCGGACACCGCCAGCCGCGTGCTCATCGCTTCCGGCAGTTTGCACCACAGCGAAAGCCCGCCGGACGGGACCACGAACGTCCAGTTCGGACAGTGTGTGCGCAGCGCGGCGACCAGCGCGTCCCGCTGGCCGCGGAAGTCGTGCCGCCGCTTGGCCAACGCCTCGTACCCGGCTGGTTCCATCATGGACGCCAGCACGAGCTGGTCGAACACCGGCGGGCCGAGGTCGATGGCGTAGCGCGACGACAGCAGCCGGTCCAGCAGTTCGGTCGAACCGCGGATCCAGCCCAGCCGCAGGCCACCCCAGTACGTCTTCGCCGCGGAGCCCACGGTCAGGGTCAGCTCGCCCCCGAGGGCCGCGAACGGCGGCGGGCCGTGCACCGGGTCACCCTCGTAGTCGAGCTCCACGAGGGATTCGTCGACCACCACCGGGGTGTGGCTGCGGGTGAGCATCCCGGCGAGGCGCTCGCGCCCGGCCGCGTCCAGCCGCAGGCCGGTCGGGTTCTGGAAGTCCACCACGAGATAGCCGAACCGCGGCGCGGCCTGCCGGACCGCGGCCTCGAACCCGGCCAGGTCCCAGCCACCGACCGGGTCGAGCGCCACCGGCACCGGCTGGGCGTGCGCGGCACGCAACGCGTCGAGCGCGTTCGGGTACGTCGGCTGCTCGACCAGCACGCGGTCGCCCGGCCCTGCCAGCATTCGCAGGCACAGCACGAAGGCCGAGTACGCGCCGTTGACGACGATCACCTGGTCCGGCGTCGTGGGCAGGCCACGCGCGGTGTAGCGCTCGGCGAGCCGTTCCCGCAGCACCGGCAGGCCACCGGTGATGTAGCCGTTTCCGCTCAGGTACGCCGACAGGTCCTGGCGCGCCGCGTCCACCGCGGCCGTCATGCCCGGCAGCGCCGGCGGGGCCGCCTTCGCCAGGTCGATCAGCGCGTTCCCACCCGCCAGCTCCGGTTCCGCGCGGCGGGTGCCCGTGCCCGCGACCCACGATCCCGCACCCTGGCGGCTGGCCACGAGACCGTCCTCGCGCAACCGGTCCAGCGCCGCGCCGATGAGCGTGCGGCTCACGCCCAGCGCGGTGGCCAGTTCACGCTCGGCGGGCAGCCGGGTGCCGATGGGCAGCTGGCCGTCCAGGACGTGCAGTTCGACCGCGGCGGCCAGGTCCGCCGCGCCTTGCCGGGAGCCGTGGCGACGCCACTCGCCCAGCAAAATGGCCAATCGTGCGCCGGAGACGCGACTACCGAGCGGTATGGTCGTGGTCACAAGGCCAATTATTACCCATTGGCCCTGGATTGTCAGACCAGTCCGGCAGAGACTGCTCAGGTGGCATCAGTCGATCTCAGTCCGGTGAGCATCCGCCGGGCTCCCGTCCGCCGATCCGGCCAGCTGCTGGCCGGCCTTGTCCTGTACGGCGTCAGCATGGCCATGCTGTCGCGTTCCCACATGGGGCTCTTCCCGTGGGACGTGCTGACCGACGGACTCAACAAACGCACCGGGCTGTCCTTCGGCGTGATCACCGCGATCGTCGCGGTGTTCGTCATGCTGCTGTGGATCCCGCTGCGGCAACGCCCGGGGATCGGCACGATCTCCAACATCGTCGTGATCTCGATCGCCGTCGACGTGGTCCGGGCGATCCTGCCCGACCAGCGCCTGCTCGTGTGGCAGATCGTGCTGCTGGCCGGCGGGATCGCGCTCAACGCGGTCGCGACGGCTGTCTACGTCGGCGCCCGCCTCGGCCCCGGACCGCGCGACGGCCTGATGACCGGGCTGGCCGCCCGCACCGGCTGGTCGATCCGCTTGGTGCGGACCGGGATCGAGGTGATCGTGCTCGGCGCGGGCTGGCTGCTCGGCGGCACGGTCGGGATCGGCACCGTGCTCTACGCGCTCGCCGTCGGCCCGCTCACGCAACTGCTGCTACCGCTGGTCACGTGGCGGTCCGCGGAAGTGCCCCGAGCGCGCACGCTCGAGGCACAGTCCTAGGCCGCTAGCAGAGGGCCTTGTCCATCGCCTTGTCTATGCGCTTGGTGGCTGTCTCAGGATCGCCGTAGACGCCCGGGAGCGCGGTCTGCACGACCGCGGCGGCCTTGCCGTCGTCGGTCGCGCCCGCCAGTGACGAGTACCCGTGGATGTTGCCGCCGTGTCCCCAGTAGACCGGGCCACAGCTCGACGTGAACCTGATCAGGCCGAGGCCGTAGCTCTGGCCGGGATATCCGGTGGGCACCGTCGTCCGCATCTGCGCCAGCTGAGCGGCCGGCAGCAGCGTCGGCAGCTTGCGGTAGAACGCGGCCAGGTCGGCCGGAGTGGACACCATCTGCCCGGCCGCCCAGCCCCACGACGGATCCATCTCCGTGACGTCGACGACCGGTGATCTCGGGTCGGCCGCGTCAGCGCGGTTGTAGCCGTGCGGATGCCGCCCGCGCAGACCGGTTTCGCCGATCTCGGGCCAGTAGGTGTCCCGCAGGCCCAGCGGCCGCACGATCCGGTCGCCGATCTGCTCCTCGGCCGGCCGTCCGGTGACGGCCTGCACCAGCAGCCCGGCCAGAACGTAGTTCGTGTTGGTGTAGCTCCACTTCGCGCCTGCCGGGAACTGCGCCGGGTGCGCGAAGGCCGCGTCGAGCAGGTCGTGCGGCCGCAGGTAGCGGTCGCGGACGTCACCGATCCTGGTGAGCCCGATCTTGTCGGTGTACTCCGGCAGACCGCTGGTGTGCTGTAAGACCTGGCGGACTGTGGCGTCCTTGTTCACCGTCAGCAAGCCGGGCAGGTACCGGTCGATCGGCGTGTCCAGCCCGACTTTGCCCTCCGCAACGAGCTGCAACACCACGACGGCGGTGAAAGCCTTGGTGTTGCTGCCGATCCGGATCTGACCGTTGACCGCAACCGGAGCGCCCGTCCTGGTGTCGCCCTTGCCCGCCACGTACGAGCGGTCCCGCCCGTCCCGCCGGACCGCGGCGAGCGCTCCGGGCGCGTTGCCCTCGTCCACCAGATGCCGCACCGGGTTGCCGGTGTCCGGCGGTGCGGCGAACGCGGCGGCCGGTGGTACCAGCATGGCCGCGGCCAGCACGGCGGTGACAGCCACGCGTTTCATCGCTTGCCTCCCGAACACAGCGCTTTGTCCACAGTGGACATCACGGCCGCGTGCGCGCGGTCGCCGTTGGCCGGGCCGAACGTGCCGGGCAACGCGGTGACGACGACCGACGCCTGGCGACCGTCCTCGGTCACGCCTCCGCGCGTCTCGAACCCGGGGATGTCGCCGCCGTGTCCCCAGTACACGCCGCCGCAGCTCAGCTCGGTGCTGACGAGACCGAGTCCGTATCGCGCACCCGGCCACATCTGCGCGGGCACGGTTTTCCTCATCTCGGCGAGTTGCCGCGCGGGCAGCAGCTTGCCGCCGATGAGCGCGGCGAAGAACGCGTTGAGGTCGGCGGGAGTCGTGATCAGCTGACCCGCGGCCCACGCGGCCGACGGGTCGAGCTCGGTCACGTCGGCGACGGTCTTGCCGTCCTTGAGCAGGCCGTAGCCCCGCGCGTGCGTCCCTCGGATGGTCCTTTCCCCCACACGCGGCCAATACGTGTCCCGGAGCCTGGCCTTGTCGATGACACGCTTGGTCACCTGCTCGGCGAGTGGTCGTCCGGTCATCCGCTCGATGAGCATCCCGGCGACGATGTAGTTGGTGTTGCTGTACTCCCACCGCTGCCCCGGCTGGGCGGTCGCCGGATGCGCCAGCGCGACCGCGAGCAGTTGCCGTGGCTCGAAGTAGCGGTCCTTCGACTTCTCGTAGTCGTCGATCCCGATGTGGGACGTGTACTCGGGCAGCCCGGAGTTCTGCTGCACCAGGTTGCGCACAGTGATCTTGTGCCCGTCGATGCCCTTGCCGCGGATCAGACCGGGCAGGTAGCGCTCGATCGGCGCGTCCAGCTCGACCTTGCCCTCGGCCACCAGTTGCAACACGACGACAGCGACGAACGTCTTGGTGTTGCTGGCCGCCCGCACCCGCCCGTTGACCGGCGGCGGACCGGGACGGCCGAACCGGGCGGCACCAGCGGTGTACGAAGTGGACTGCGTCACAAGCACAGCACCAGGGAACTTCTCCTGCTTCACCAGTTGTTCCAGCGCGTCGCGCGGTGCGTCCGCCTGAGCACCGGACGCGGTCACCGCCCCGGCCAGCACCCCCGTGGCCACGAGCAGGCCCAGCACCTTGGCCCTCGTTGAATTCATGGTTCAACCGTGTCAGGAACCGTTCACCCGGCGCGATCCAGCAAAGTCTCCTGTTCATGGTGTAGCCAGCACCACCCGTGGGGGTAGGTTGTGCCCATTCGGGGCGGCTCTGCCTGGGAGTGGGAGATGAGAACACGGTTGCTCGCCGCGGTGCTGTCTGTCGTCGGCCTGCTCGCAGTCACGTCGTGCGCGGGATCACCGGCCGTACCGGCGAAGGTCACGCTGGGTTTCACGGCGTGGCCGGGCTGGCTGCCGTGGCAGGTCGCCGCCGAGAAGGGCTTCTTCGCGGTGAACGGGGTGGACGTCGAACTGAAGTACTTCGACAGCTACACCGACAGCATCACGGCACTGGCCACGGGAGCGATCGACGCCAACAGCCAGACGCTCAACGACACGCTGATGTCGGTCAGCGGCGGCGCCCGGCAGACGACCGTGCTCGTCAACGACATCTCCACGGGCAACGACCAGATCATCGCCCGCGACGGGATAACGAGCGTTGGAGACCTCAAGGGCAAGACGGTGGCGGTGGAGAAGGGGACGGTCGACCACTACCTGCTGCTGCTGGCGCTCAACCGGGCCAAGCTCCACGAAGGTGACGTGCAGGTCGTCTCGACCATGACGGACTCCGCGGCAGCGGCCTTCGCGGCCGGTCACGTGGACGCGGTCGGCGCGTGGGCGCCGCACACGACCACAGCGCTGACCCGGCCCGGCAGCTCCCCGCTGACCAGCTCGGCGGAGTTCCCCAGCTCGATCCCGGACACCCTGGTGGTCCGCGAGCAACTGGCCAAGCTGCGGCCGGACCTCGTGCAGCGGATCGTCAACACGTGGTTCGAAACCCTCGGCTGGATCGCCCACAACCCGGACGAGGCAACAGCGATCATGGCCCGGCGGGCGGGCGTGAGCCCGCAGACGTACCGCGCGTACCAACCGGGAACGACGTTCCTGACCAAACAGGAGAACCAGAAAGCGTTCAGCAGCATGAAGCTGCACCAAGAGGCGGCCCAGGTCGCCACGTTCATGCAACAGACCAAACTCACCACGCGACTGGCGCCGGTGGACGGCCTGTTCGACGCGAGCTTCGTCAACGCGCCGTAGCGGCTCCTATGACGTCAAGGTGGCGTTCGGCATGATGTCGCCACGGAACACCCCGTCCGGATCGACCTTCTGCCGGATCCGGTCGACGGTGACGACCTGCTCGGCGTCCAGATGCCCTTGTGGCTGCGTGAAACTGCCGACGAAGCTGGGAATGGTCCGCCCGGTGTCCCACGGCGCCAGCTCGGAGCGGATCAGCCCGGCCCGCCGCTTGCCGGTCGCGGCGGCCTCGGGATCAGCGGCCGACCCCACGCACTGGTACACGAACGGCTCGGCAACGTGGTCGAGCGCCCCACCCTCAGGGTGCGGCCGGCCGACCGCCCCACCCAGCTGACGCAGTTCGGCGGACAGCAACGGCGACCCGGCGCCGGCCAGCCGCACGAAGGCATCCACGTCGACGTCGCTCAACAGCATGTGGTCACCGAAGGCCCTGACCGGATTGGGTGGGTCCATGTGCGTCGCCAGAACAGCCTCAGGCCCGGTCTCACGCCACGTGTCGTGCACCGGCTTGCCCAGCGGCCCCAGCAACCCGTCACGGACTTCCCTGGCGTCCGCGAGGTCCGGGGTCTCGCTGATGATGGCGCCGTCGACGCAGACGACCTGGCCCGAGGTGATCGATTCCGGCCTGCCGGGCGCGGCGACCATGTTCATCAGCCGCAACGAGGTCGACACCGATTCGGGCGCCTCCCTGGCCCAATCCCGCCACAGCTTCACCACCCGCCCGGCCTCGGACACCGGCCAGAACGAGGCTCCGGTGATCACCGAGGCCACCGGGAACAGCTCGACCTCGACAGCGGTCACCACGCCGAACCCGCCGCCACCGCCGCGCAACGCCCACAGCAGCTCGGCGTCGGCGGTCCGCACCTGACCGTCAGCGGTGACCAGCTCGATCGAGCGAACCGTGTTCGGCGCCAGCCCGAACCGGCGGCTGTAGAAGCTCACGCCACCACGCAGCAGATACCCCACCACACCGACAGTCGCGGCCGTGCCGTGCACCGCGACCAGCCCATGGGGACTGGTCGCGGCCACCACGGCACCCCATAGCGTCCCCGCGGGAATCCACGCGGTCCGCGCGTCCGGGTCCACCCGCACGCCACCTTCGAGCTCGGTGCGGATCAGCAACGCGTCGTGCATCGGGCCGAACGTCGCCGCGGCGTGACCAGTGGTGTACGTCCTGACCCGCAGACCCTTCGACACCGCGCGGCTGACAGCGGCCTGGACGTCACCGACCGTGTGCGCGACCGCCGAATCGGCGGGGTCGACCGGTGCTGCCAGGTTGAAGGTCTTCATCGCTGCCCCTTGACCGCTCTGATCGCCGTGACCGTCGGATTCTGCCTGAAGTCGGCCCAGAACTCACCCCCGGGGCCGACAGCGGGCACGAAGCCCGCGGACGTGAACCCGGCGGCGTGGAAGGCGTCGACGATCGGCTCGGCCTCCCAATGGCAGGCACGGAACGTGATCGGCGGGTCGACGTGCAGCGTTACCATCAGCTCCCTTCCGCCGGGGAACCGCGCGCCCGGCCGATGCGTCAGGCCGTACTCGGTCGCCGGCGGCCCCTGCCAGTCGAACCGCGGATTCATCTCCACGCCAACGTATTCGCCCCCTGGCCGGAGGTTGTCGTACGCCGTGCGGGCCATCGCGGCGAGGTCGTCGAACGTCCGCGCGTAGCACACCAGCCACACCGCGGTGACCAGGTCGAACTCACCGACGACCCGAGGTCACGGGCATCGGCGGTGAGATACCGGTCGCCGGGGCCAGGGCGCGGGCGACGGCGGTCATCTCACCCGAGATGTCCGCTCCGACAACGGACACCGCCCCGAGGCGCCGCAGGATCCTGCTGTGCCAGCCTGTTCCGCACGCGAGATCCAGCACGTCCTTGCCCGCGCACTGCCCTGCCAGCGATTCGAAGGTCATCCGTTCGGGGAAACGAGGCGGCGGCATCTCGTGCTTGACGCGCTCGTAGGACCGGCCGATCGCGTCGTACTGTGTGGACATCAGCCGGTGGTCACCGGCGCGAGGCGTTCCCTGACGGCGGCGGCCAGGTCCGCCTGCAAGTAGCTCTGCGCGTTGTACAGCGAACGCCGCGGATCGCGGATCTTGCGGCGGCCGTGCATCAACCGGCTGTTGTCGACCAGCGCGACCTCACCGGCGTGGCACTCGATCTCGTCGGTCTCCAGCTCGGTGGCCTCCAGGATCCGGCGCATCAGCATCGCGTCGAGCGGACGGCCGTCCTCGAACTCGATCACCGGCGGTTCGTGGTTCACCGACGGCGCCGGAATGCTGTTGGCGAAGGCGATGCCGGTGCTGAACAACGTCGTGTGCGCGGCGTAGGTGAAGTACTTGTAGTGCACCGACCCGTCGGGGCGCAGCAGGTATTCGACGTCCACGTCGTCGTCGGTCACGGCCAGCAGGTCGTCGAACGTGACCTCGTCCCTGGTCCCGCGGCCGTCGAGCAGGCGGAACACCAGGTTCCTCCACTTGTCCTCCGCCATCGGCCGGGCGAACGTGATCCGCGTGGTGCGAAACAACTCCCGCGTCGGCTCGGGCAACCGGTCCCACACGTGGCGGCCGTCGCAGATCGTGGTCTGCGATCCGGTCCCGGCCGGTGCCTCGCAGTAGAACCAGACCAGGTCCGGCACCCACGGCGTGGCACCGTTCCCCACGTGCCGGCCTTGCGGCACGAGGCCCGCTTCGACCTTCTGCGCCACGCCGCCACCGGCGAACCGGCGCGCCGGATCGAGGGTGATCCGCGAGGACAAGCTCCGGATCAGCCGGGAGAACGACTCGGTCCCGGTGCCGAACCCGCGCAGCAGGACGTACCCGTGTTCGGCGAGCGCCGTGAGCAGGTCGATTCTGTCCACTGTGGCCAAGTCGGCGGAGTCGCCTGTGGACACCACAGGGCCCTTGCCGTCCACGTGGGACGCGGTCGCGAAGCTGTCGAACATGATCAGACCTCCACTGGTTCGAACCGGCCCGTGCCGAGCGCCTCGCGGATGGCCGTGCGGCGCGGACGCCCGGTGACGGTGAAGAACTCGGCGCAGAACGCCTCGTCCGCCGGCACCGCGTTTGACCACGAACACACCGACGAGCTGCTGCAAGTTGTCGCCGGACACCGCCGCCGCCTCGATGCCCGGCTGGCTCTTGCACTGCGCCTCCACCCATTCCGGGCTGACGTTGCGACCGTCGGACGTGATGACGATGTTCTTGAGCCTGCCGGGTGATGGTCACGTACCCGTCGGCGTCGATGTCGGCGTCGTCGCCCGTGCAGAGCCATCCCTCGGCGTCGAGCGGCAACCCGGTGGGGTCGTCGGGGGCCGGGGTAGCCCGTCAGCAGCGACGAGCTCCGGATCAGCGGCTCACCGCGCTCGGGACGGCGGGCCTCGCAGTGGCGCAACGGTTTCCCGACGGTGCCGAGCCGCACGAGACCAGGCCGTTGAGCGCGGCGACCGATCCGTTCTCGCTGAGCCCGTAGGCCGCCGCGACGACGAACAGATCCGGCCGTGGGTCGACCACGGCTCCGTACCGCTGTGCGTACTTCTGACGCACCAGGCCGACACACGACTGGTACCGTGGCGCGCCCGCGCGGACCAGTTCGACCGACCAGGTACGGGCAACGGTGTCCGTGATGGCTGTCGTCGCGTCCACGACTCACTCCCCGTCCCGGAAACCAGGTGCCAGGACAAGGAATACCGGAGCCGGCCAAGCCGTTCAGCGGAATCTGTCGGACTTCTGGCTCCGCAGCGTCGACGCGGCCCGAACGACGGCGGCGGCCGACCAGGCCTGCGGTACGCACGCGGCGGGATACGCCAGCGGCTGCCCGTCCAGCACCACGTACAGCTCGGGCGTGTGGCCGTCGAAGTGCTCGCTGGCCCGGACGATGCCGTGTGCCATCCGGGCGGCGAGGTCGTGCCTGCCTTCGGCGGCGAGCCCGGTCATGACGATCGCGGTGTCGTGCGGCCAGATCGAGCCGCGGTGGTAGCTGAAGGGGTTGTACATCGGGCTGTCGGCGCTCAACGTGCGCAGGCCGTACGGCGTCAGCATGTCGGGGCCGCTCAGGCGGGACGCGACAAGCTCGGCTTCCGCCGGGTCCAGCAGGCCGGTGCCGAGCAGGTGGCCCATGTTCGACGTGGCGCCGTCGACCGGCTGTTTCGTGCCGTCCAGCGCGATCGCCGGATAGCGGCCGGAGTCGTCCTCGATCCAGAACACCGAACGGAACCGATCCCGCAGCCGCGCCGCCCATTCCCTCCACAGTGGAGCTTCCGGCAGGCCGAAGGCGTCAGCCAGGTCGGCTGCCGCGCTCGCCGCGGCGTAGGCGTATCCCTGGACCTCGCACAACGCCAGCGGCGCCGAGGGGTGACGGCCGTCGCGGTGCAGGAACGCGTCGTGCGAGTCCTTCCAGCCCTGGTGGGTCAGGCCGCCGGACACCGACGGCACGTACTCGACCAGGCCATCGCTGTCGGGATCGGCGTCCGGGCCGGTCAGCCAGCCCATCGCCGCCGCGAGGTTCGGCGTCAGCGCGCGGACCTCGTCGGCGGGCATGCCCGCGCGCCACGCCTCGTGCAGCAGGCAGATCCACAGCGGTGTCGCGTCGATCGTGCCGTAGTAGCGGGAGTTCAGCCGCACCTGGCCGGTGGCGATGGCGCCGGGGCGCAGTTCGTGCGGGATCTTGCCGGGCTGCTGCCCGGCGTCCCGCTCGTGCCGGGTTCCCTGACGGCGGGCCAGCGCGCGCAGCGTGCCCGCGGCCAGGTCCGTTCCCAGCGGCAGCAGCAGCCGCGCGGCCCAGATCGAGTCACGGCCGAACAGCGTGAGGTACCAGGGGCTTCCCGCGGCCGCGTACGTGTCCGCCGGGTGGTCCGGGTCCGCGAGCAGCAGTGCGCGCAGATCCGCCAGGTTCGTCCCGGCGATTCCGGTGGGTTCTTCGTGGAATCGCGGCTGGTCGCGGACCGGGATCTGCGCGAAGTCGGCCGGTTCGGGGACCGCGTGGGCGCTCAGCGCCAGCCGCCAGGTCCGCCCCGCCGCCAGGTCGACGTGCCAGGCCAGCTCGGCCACACCGTTATCGATCGTCAGCGCGCCAACGGGTTCGGCGCGAAACATCACGTTGCCGCGCCAGCTCAGGGCATCCCCTTCGACCGTCGGCGTGACCACCGCGGCTTCGCGACCGGCCTTCACCGCGTCCACGCCCGCCAGGTCGGTGGCCACGCGCATGGTGACGGCCAGCGCCTGGCCATGCTCGCCGAAGTTGGTGATTTCCAGCTGTTCCAGCAGGTCGGCGGCGGCCAGCGTGCGGTGGCGTCGCACGTGGATGGTCGAATCCCGCCACTGCGCGGCGGATTGCCGTGCCACGGCGTCGAACGTGACACCGGCCGGATCGGGGTGGTGGCGTCCGACTGCCACCAGGACCATGTCGCCGATCGTCAACTGGACGACCGAAAGCGCACGCTTGTCCCGGAAGAACCATCCGCAGAAGCCGCCGAGCAGGTCGCCTCCCTGGTCGCACAGCACAAGCGACGGCGCGCGCAGAACAGTGACGAGTGTGTGCTGGGAAGCGCTCGGTCCAGTCACAGTTCCTCCCCTGGTCGGCCGCGGCCTTGACATCGGTGAGCGGCGTGAGCCACAGTTACCGCCTCATTTTGACCGGTCAAACCGCGGGATGCATGTCAGCTCGGCCGAAAGTCGGGAGTGGACGGTGACGGAACGCAGACAGGCTGTGACACTCCGCCAGGTGGCGGCGCAGGCCGGGGTGTCACGGCAGACCGTGTCCAACGTCCTCAACGCACCCGAACGCGTCGAGGAAACCACCCTGCGCAAGGTCCAGGCCGCGATCGAATCACTGGGCTACCAACCGAACCGCACGGCGCGCAGCCTCGCCACCCGCCAGGCCGGGCTGATCGGCTACTGCCTGGCCCGCCACCCCGGCCGCAGCCTGTTCATGGACCCGTTCCTGCACACCCTCACCGAGGCCATCGAGCGCACCGGGCGGCGGATGCTGGTGTTCACCGCGCCGGACGGTGCCAACGGCCTTGCCACGTACGCGGATCTGATCGCCCAGCGGGCCGTCGACGGTTTCATCCTGTCGGACACCGTCGGCGACGACCCCCGGCACGCCTGGCTGGCCGGGCGCGGCATCCCGTTCGCGTCGTTCGGCCGAACCTGGCCCGCACAAGGCGAGCAGCCCGGTCCGTGGGTCGATGTGGACGGCGCGGGCGCATGTGCGGAGATGGTCGGCAGATTGCACGCCGCCGGGCACGACCAGATCGCGTTCGTCGGCTGGTGCGACCCGGTGCCGATGGGCGCGGCGCACGACCGGCGCCGGGGCTGGCAGGAGGAATGCCGACGCCTGGGTCTCTCGGAGCAGTCCGCGTGTGCCGATTCGGACAGCATGCAGGCAGCAGCACGAGCCACCGCCGTCCTGTTGGACGAGGCGAACCCGCCGACCGCGATCGTCGCGGCGAGCGACCTGCTCGCGGTCGGGGTGCTGACCGAGGTGCGCCGCAGGAAACTGCGCCCAGGGCACGACATCTGGGTCACCGGGTTCGACGACTCCGTGCTGGCCGGTTCGGTGGACGGCGGACTGACCACGGTCAGCCAGCCGACCGCCGGGATCACGTCGGCTCTGGTGCGCCTGCTGGACACCGGGGCGGAGCGTTCCGGCGGCGTGCTGCTGCGCGGGCGGATCGTGGCGCGGGGCAGCGCGCCCATTGATTGATCGGCATCAACGGTGATGGGAGAACAGCTGATGGCACACAAGACCACGCTGCGCTTGACGGCGCTGGTGAGCGCGGTGTTGCTGCTCACCGCGTGCGGTAGCGAAGGATCCGGCGGGTCAGGAGCGACAGGTGGTGGCGGGGGTGGCGCGGCGCCCGCGCTCGAGGGACGCGGCGAGATCACCTTGGCCACCGGCAAGGACACGTCCAATAACATGCAGAAGCTGGCCGAGGAGTGGAACGCGGGCCACCCCAACGAGAAGGTCCGGCTGGTCGAACTGCCGGACTCGGCCGACGGCCAGCGCCAGCAGATGATCCAGAACGCGCAGGTGAAATCCGACGCGTACACCGTGCTGAACATGGACGTGGTGTGGACCGCGGAGTTCGCGGCCAACCGGTGGGTGGTGGAGCTCCCCCGTGACCAGTTCGACCTGAACAACTTCCTCAAACCGGCCGTGGCGACCGCGGAGTACCGCGACAAGCTCTACGCCGTGCCGGTCTACTCCGATGCCGGACTGCTGTACTACCGCAAGGATCTGCTGGAGAAGGCGGGCGTCCAGCCGCCGAAGACGTGGGATGAGCTGACCTCCGCGTGCCAGAAGGTCAAAGCGCTGCCGGAAGGCGCGAACATCGGTTGCTACGGCGGGCAGTTCGACAAGTACGAAGGCCTGACGGTCAACTTCGACGAGGCGGTCAACTCGGCGGGCGGATCGATCGTCGACGAATCCGGCAAGCCCACTGTGGACACACCACAGGCCAAGGCCGGGCTGGACAAGCTCGTCAACGGGTTCGCAGGCGGCCAGATCCCGCAGAAGGCCATCACCTTCAAGGAGGAGGACGGCCGCCGCGCGTTCCAGGCCGGTGAGCTGCTGTTCATGCGCCAATGGCCCTACCAGTGGGCGCTGGCCAGCAAGACCGACGGTTCGTCGCAGGTCGCGGGCAAGTTCGACGTGGCTCCCCTGCCCGGCGACGGGTCCGGCCCCGGCGTGTCCAGCCTCGGCGGGCACAACTTCGCGATCTCCGCGTTCGCCAAGAACAAGGCGACCGCGCTCGACTTCATCAAGTTCTTCACCTCCGAAGCGGCCGAACGCTCGAACCTGCTGGCCACCTCGCAGGCACCGACCCGCGCCAACCTCTACGACGACGCCGATCTCAACAAGCAGTTCCCGTACCTCAAGACGCTCAAGGAGTCGATCCTCAGCGCCAAGCCGCGCCCGAAGGCCGTCCGCTACGGCGACGTCACCAGCGCGATCCAGGAAGCCGCCTACGCGGCGCTGACCAAGACCAAGGACAGCGGCACGGCGCTGAAGGAACTGCAAGCCAAGCTGCAGGACCTGCTGAAGTGACCACGCTCGCTCGGCGCGGAGATGCGGCGGGCGAGGCCGGACGGCTCGCCGCGCTCCTGCTGTCCCCCACTTTCGTCGTGCTCGGCCTGGTCGTCGGCTATCCGCTGGTCGCCGCGTTGCGGGAATCGCTGTACCAGAGCGGGCAGAGCGTCGACGCGGACGGATTCGTGGTCCAGGGCGACCAGTTCGCCGGACTGGACAACTACACCGGGATGTTCAGCGGGCCGGCGGCCACCCGGTTCTGGAACGCGTTCGGCAACACCACGTTCTTCACCGTGACGACAGTGGCCGCCGAGGTCGTCATCGGCGTGGCGATGGCGCTCGTGATGCACCAGGCGCTGCGCTGGCGTGGCCTGGTCCGGGCGAGCATCCTGGTGCCGTGGGCGATCCCCACGGCCGTGTCGGCGATCCTCTGGCAGTGGATCTTCCAGGCCGACGGCGTGGCGAACGCGTTGATCGGCAACCAGATCCTGTGGACGACCGAGGGCTGGCAGGCGAAGTTCGCGGTGATGATCGCGGACGTGTGGAAGACCGCGCCGTTCATCGGGCTGCTCGTGCTCGCCGGGCTGCAGGTGATCCCGCGTGACGTCTACGAGGCCGCCCGGGTGGACGGTGCCAGCCCGGCGCGGCAGTTCTGGTCGATCACGCTCCCCCTCGTCCGGCCGGTGCTCGTGGTCGCCGTGCTGTTCCGGGTGCTGGACTCGCTGCGGATGTTCGACCTGCCGTTCGTGTTGATCGGCAACCGCAAGGAATCCGTGGAGACGCTGACGATGCTGGCGTGGGACGAGGCCAGCAACCTCAGGTTCGGGCCTGCCGCGGCCTACGCCACGATCCTGTTCGTGTACATCGCCGTGGTGGCGTTCGTGTTCGTGAAACTGCTGGGCGCGGACGTGATCGGCGAGGTGCGTGACCGCGGCAGGCAGGCGCGGGAGCGCGGGCCCGAGCCGCTGGCCAAGCCCGAGGTGGTGCCCGCATGAACACTCGTGTCGTGCTGCGCTACGCCGGACTGGCCGCGATCCTGGTGTACTGCCTCGCGCCGTTCTACTGGATGCTGGCGTCGGCGTTCCGCAGGCCGTCCGACCAGTTCTCGCTCTCCCCCATCCCGAACCCGGTGTCGGCGACCAACTTCACCGCCGTGTTCGGCACGGATGTCGGGTTCGGCCGCGCGTTGCTCAACAGCCTCGTGGTGGCCGGGATCGCCACGGTGCTGACGTTGCTGGTCGGTGTGTCGGCGGCGTACGCGTTGGCCCGGTTGCGGTTCCGGTTCAAGAACGCGGTCGCCGCGCTGATCATCGCGACGTCCATGTTCCCCGGCATCTCGCTGGTCGTGCCGTTGCTGAAGCTGTTCACCGACATCAACTGGATCAACACCTACCAGGCGATGATCGTGCCGAGCATGTCGTTCGCGCTGCCGCTCGCGGTGTGGAACCTCAACGCGTTCTTCCGGCAGATGCCGGGTGAGCTCGAGGAGGCCGCGATGATCGACGGGTGCACGCGGCTGCAGGCGTTCCGCCGGATCATCCTGCCGCTCGCGGCGCCCGGCGTGTTCACCACGGCGATCATCACGTTCATCACCGCGTGGAACGAGTTCATCATCGCGCTGTCGATGGTGAACGACAAATCCATGCAGACCGCGACCGTGGCGATCTCGCGGTTCACCGGCGCGTACGGGTTCGACCAGCCCTTCGGCACCCAGATGGCGGCCGGGGTGGTCGTCACCGTCCCGCTGGTGATCCTGGTCCTGGTGTTCCAGCGGCGGATCATCGCGGGCCTCACCGCGGGAGGCGTGAAATGAAGGCCGGGCTTGTCACGGTTCTGGTGGTCGCCGCGACCCTGCTGCCGGTGCCGACCGCTGCGGCGGCACCGTCCGGCGAGCTGTCGGAGACCACCCGGCTGGCCGACCGGCGGGCACTGGTTTCCGGCGACCGGGCGTTCACGATGGGCGACGAGACCGGGCTGTACCCGGCGACGGGCTGGCACATCCGGGGCGAGATGGGCGGTTTCTGGGCGCCGCCGGTGAAGCTCCTCGACGGTGTGTGGTTCGCGGTGGACGGGTCGTGGCTGGGCAAGGACGTTCCGGCGACCCGGTACACCCGCGGCCAGGGCTACCAACGGTTCGAGTACCGCGGCGGCGGCCTTTCGGTGCAACGCGTGGAGTACGTACCCGCGGGCGCACGGGTGACGGTCATCGGCCTGACGTTGCGTGCCGACCGGGAACGGGACGCGCGGCTGGTCATGGACGCCCACTCGGAGCTGATGCCCGCGTACCCGTGGGGCTGGACCACGCCCAACGCCGGGATCAACGGCCCGGACAGCGGATCGGTCAGCGACGGGGCCTTGGTGTTCCAGGACACCGTCGGCTCCGCGGTCGTCGGATCCGCGTCCCAGCCGTCGGGCCACGCGCTGGGACCGGGTCACCGCGGGCCACAGGACCCGGCAGTGGTGTGTCCGGCGGACGGCCCGGCGCCCGCGCGGTGCGACGATTCCGCGTTCGGCAAGGGAACCGGCGGCAGGCTGGAGTACTCGCTACCACTGGCCGCCGGACGCCCGGCGACAATCTGGTTCGCCGTCGCGGGCGGGAACACCAGCGGCCAGGCGCGGGCGGCTTTCGGCGAGGTCCTGCGTGATCCGGCAGGCGGGCTGCACCGGACGGTGTCGGCACGGCGGTCGGCGGCGGCGTCCACTGTGGTGGATCTGCCGGGCGACCGGCTGCTGGAGCGGAGCATCGAGTGGAGCAAGCAGAATCTCCTTGACTCCGTGCAGGAGGTGCGCAACGCCCGGATCCGGGATGTCGACGAGGGCAAGGCGTATCCCGGCCCGGTCGGGACCGTGCCACGGATGCGGTGGCTGGCGGCGGGTTTCCCGGACTATCCGTGGCTGTTCGCCACGGACGGCGAGTACAGCGCGTACGCGGCGGTGGCGGCCGGGCAGTTCGACATCGTCCGCGATCACCTCCGTGCGCTGCGGGACGTCAGCGAAATGCTGAACAACCGCAGTGGCAAGGTGGTGCACGAGGTGGTGTCCACTGGGGACGTCTACTTCGGCAGCAACACCGCCGCGGGCAACACGGACGAGACCGCGAAGTTCCCCAGCGCTGTCGCACTGCTCTGGCGGTGGACCGGAGACAACGCGTTCCGCGACGAGATGTACGACTTCACGGTGCGCAATCTGAGGTATGTCACCGGAACACTGGACAAGGACGGGGACGGCTGGCCGGAAGGCCTCGGCAACGTCGAACGCCAGGGTATGGGCGAGGAGAAGCTGGACAGCGCGGTCTACCTGATCCGCGGACTGCTCGACCTGGCCGATCTGGCAGACAGCAAGCACGACAACGCTGTCGCGCGGTGGGCCGCCGGCAAGGCCGAGGACCTGCGACGGCGGTTCGAGGCGCAGTGGTGGGTCACGGATGGCGCCGGCTACGCGGAGTCGATCGACGATCCGGCCAACCCCGCCGACGACAACACCCCGGTGTTCCAACGGCACTGGACCGGCATCACGCCCATGGAAGCCGGTCCGCTCGCGTCGGCCGAGCACGGCAGGCAGGCGCTCGCCCAGCGCGAACGCGCCTGCTACAACGGCGAGTTCGGGACGTTCCACACGGGAACCGGTCCGACCAGCGCACCAGCGGGCAATCCGGGCCCGTCCTGTGACCCGTTGGTGTCCACAGTGGGCAGCGAGCGCGCCGCGTACTCGTTGAACACAGCCGTGATGGCAGTGGCCGAGGGCAACTACGGACGGCTGTCCGCGCAGCGCCGGTACACCACCGGCAACGCCCGGATCCAGCTCGACCCGGCCGTGTGGGAGACGCCGGGCGCGATGCCGGAGGTGGCGCCGTCGCCCGATTTCAAGGCCAACATCGACCGGCCGTTCCACGACCGTTCGATGAACCTTCAGGCGTGGGGCACGTACGGCACGCTCTGGCCGGTCGTGCACCAGCAGCTCGGGGTGGCGCCGGACCTCGGGAACGGTCGTCTCGTGGTGGTTTCCCAGTTGCCCGACGGCCAGGACTCCATCGCGGGCCGGGACATCCGGGTCGGGCGCGGCTCGGTCGACGTCAGCGTCACCCGGGACGGGGGCGTCCACCGGACCGTGGTCGAGTCGCGTGCGGTCGGCGCGGCACTCACAGTCGGTGCCGTGCTTGCCCCGGGCACAACCGTCGCCGCTGTGCGACTCGATGGCCGACCTGTCCCGTATCAAGTCGTCACCACGACACGAGGTTCCGAGGTCCGCGTGACGTCGACTCGTGCCTCGGCGCGGCTGGAGGTCAGGACAGGCCGTTAGACGCGTTCCCCGCGCAGGAATCGCTGCGGCACGGCGAAGTCGAGCAGCGGGTTCTCCTCGGCGTCGCCGTGGCCCCGTGGCGAGCACCCCGGCCAGCAGGTCAGGCCCGGATGGTCATCCGGGAGACCTTGTCGCCGTCGACGGTGAACGAGAAGTGGCTCGGCCCGTTGAAGCCGTTCCCGCCGACCTGCGCGGTCACCATGGTCTCGCCGTCCCGGGTGTCCACTTCGGTCACGTCGAGGCTGACCTGCTTGCCGATGAACTCGTTGTCGCTCCACTGACCGATGAGTTCCGGGCCGCGGAACTCGCGGCCCCAGTCGTCGACCACACCGTCCTCGGTGAAGCACGCCAGGAACGCGGCGGGGTCGTTGTTGTTCGCGGCGTCAATGGCCGCCTGCACAGCTGCATCCATCGTCACGCGCCCAGCATGAACCCGGACCCGGCTGTTCGCATCCCGGCCCCCATATCGGGGGATGCGCCAAACGGAGGTTGAGATGACGGTCGAACAGCCAAGCCAAGTCCCAGCGGTTGAGCGCGGGCTGGCTGGTCGGCAGCTGGGTCGTGCCGGACATCCGGCGCGGCCGGCAGTCGGCGCGTCGAAAACACTCGACCAACGGCCGCTGGTCGGCGCGGCCGAAGTGGTGCGTGCGGAGGCGGTCGCCCATCCCGGGTTCGCCGGGATCACCTTGGCCGGCAAGGAGGTCGTGCTCTGGTGGAGGGGTGAGGTACCCAGCCCGGTCACCAGGAGCGTGCACCGCGCGTCGAGCCAGGCGCCTGTCCGGATCGCCAAGGCGGCGCATTCTCAGCGCGAGCTGCCGGCCGCTGCCGAAAAGCTGAACGCCTGGCGCCGGGCCCATCCCGAGTCGGGGATTCATGGCGTCAAGAATCCCGGTGACGGCAGCGGGCTTGTTCTCGCCGTATATCCGGGGGTGCTGACGAACTCGGCGTCCATCACCGCCGACGTGCCGATTCGGGTCGTGCACGAGCAGCCGATGACGGAGAAATCCCGCAAGAACGACGCGCGCCGTGGAAAGGCGGCGCGGGCACCTGGAACCAGACCAACAGCACCATCTGCACGGCGGCTTCGGCGTGCGCAACGGCTCCGGCGCGCGGTTCGTGCTGTCGGCCGGGCACTGCGGCCGGCCAGGGCACCGGATCGCCGACCGGGCTGGTGAGTTCGCCGGCACCGTCGGCTCGGCCAGGGACGACCACGACATCTAAATCATCCCCACGGCCGGCTCCAGCCAACCGGATGTACGTCGGCAACGGCGACAGCGACTCGACCGTGACCGTCACCGGCTGGGGTCACGTGTTCGTCGGCCAGTTCCTCTGCCAGTCCGGCGTGACCAGCGCCGAGCAGACCGGCGGCCCGGTCTGCAACCTGAAGGTGATCTTCTTCTGGCGGGACGAGGAGGACCTCGTCGAAGCCGAGCAGACCGAGGGCGTGCAGTCCGCGCGGCGGCGACAGCGGCGGCTCGGTCTACTCGCACACCTCGGGCGGCGTGGTCGCCAACGGGACGGTGACCCGTTCCGCCGGGCCGCGGCTCGGGTTCCAGGACTTCGCCACCGCGAACCGGGACTCCGGCATCGGCATCTGACCGGGTGCGAGGCCACGGTGCGATCAGCCGGGGCCTTTGCCGTGCACGCGGCGGTAGCTCCAGATGAGCAGCGCGAACAGCACGATCCCGGACAGGATCAGGCTCGACCCGGTGCTCCAGCCCGCGAGC
This sequence comes from Kibdelosporangium phytohabitans, assembly GCF_001302585.1. Taxonomy (GTDB): domain Bacteria; phylum Actinomycetota; class Actinomycetes; order Mycobacteriales; family Pseudonocardiaceae; genus Kibdelosporangium; species Kibdelosporangium phytohabitans. The sequence goes on from NZ_CP012752.1 coordinate 7,036,483, forward strand.
GGCAGGCCGTCGACCGTGCCCCAGACGATGCCCGCGGCGATCAACGCCAGCCCGGCGAGCACGGACCACGCGATCCGCAGCGGCGACTTCACGCTGTCCTCGGCGGCCTTCATCGCCCGGTCACGGACCGGGTCGACGTATTTCTCCAATGTGGGGAACTCCGAGGCCAGCACCAGCAGGCCGGCGAGGACGAGCAGCAGCCCCGGCCCCGGCAGCACCAGCAGAGCCACGCCGACAAGCAGGAGCACACCGCCGACGACCGTCAGCGTCACCCGTTTCACCGCTGCCACAGCCTGATTGTGCGGCCCGTGGCAGCAATCCGCATTTCACGTGGCTCGCACGTACACCCAATGGCCGTCTTCGCGGGTGAAGCTGCTGTTCTCGTGCATGACCTCCACGTGCCCGTTCTGCTCGTAGCTCGCGTCGAACTCCACCGTGCCGGCCTTGTGGAACGGGCTGCCGCCGGTGGTGCTCAGGATCCGCAGGCCCGTCCAGCGCAGGTCAGGGTCGAACTCGAGCCGCTTGGGGCGCGTCGTCGAATGCCACGTCCTGAGCAGGTAGTCCTTGTCGCCGAGGGCGTACGCGCTGTACCGCGACCTCATCAACGCTTCCGCCGTGCCGGCCGTCGCGTCGCCCCGATGGAAGACACCACAGCACTCGGCGTACGACTTGCCTGAATCGCAAGGACAGAATGCGGCCACCCGGCAAACCCTAGATCATGACGCACAGTTGCCTTTTTACTCCGAACGCGCTAACAAGATCGCCATGACGATTCCGGGGGTCGTGTTCGTGCTGGCCTCGTTCGCGGGGTTCTGGTGGATGCGGCACACGAAGAGTGAGCTGCACGCCATGATCGGCACGGAGACACTGCCCATCCCGGAGCTGGAGGACCTGCGCCGGGTGTCCGACGAACTGGGGGCCCGCGGCGGCTTCCGCAAGACGGCCGAGGTGGTCGGTGCGGCGCATCCGCGCCCGGAAGGCCCGCTGATCTCGGAGCTCAGCAAAACCGAGTGCGTCTGGTACAGCTACCGCGTCGACCGGCACTACGAGCACGTCGAATACCGCGACGGGAAACGCCGCACGTCGAAGCGCACGGAGAAGGTCGCCGAACACACCACCGGGGACGGATACGCGGTGATCGACCCGGACGGCAACACGATCGGCGTCGACCCGGGCGGCACCAAGCCGGACGGCACGGAGCAGACGGTGAACAGGTTCGAGCCGCACCGGGGTGACGGCGGTGGCATCACGATCTTCGGCATCAACGTCGGCGGTGGCGGTGGCGGGTCGACCATCGGCTTCGAGTACAGGGAGTGGCTGATCCGGACGGGTCGCCCGCTCTACATCCTCGGCGAGGTGCACGACAAGATCGGTCCGCTGGTGATCGCCAAGCCGGAGAAAGGTGGCCACTTCATCATCTCGACGAGGACGGAGGCGGAGCTGCGCGAAAGCCGCACGAAGCGCCACCAGTGGCTGGCGATCGGGGTGATAGCCGCGTTCGCGCTGGGTGCGGCGCTGACGATCTGGGGGATCGTGCGCTGACTGGTACGAATGGCGGTAGCGGAAGCGATCAAGGAAGGGCATTCTGAAACGTTCCGCACAGGCGGACCCGGTAGAAGAACCGGCATCCACCGAGCGGAGGAAACTTTGCCCAACGAGGACACCCGGCACCTCGCACACCTCTGTGGACTGGCGGACAACCCGAACCTGCCCGTACACCTGCTGGACAAGCTCGTCGTGATGACCAGCGGCGAACTCGACGCCGGTGGGGACCTGTTCGGCTTCGGCGGGCCGGGGACGCAGATCCCGGAAGCGGCGGACATCCCAGCGATGGAGTCGACAGGCGAAGTGATGGCCCGCCGGACAGACCTGCCGGTGGAGACGTACCACCAGATGGCGACGGACAGAAGGCTCTGGGTGCGCCTCTACCTGGCGAGGAACCCGGCGCTGCCGGAGAGTCTGCTGTGGACCCTGGCGGACGACCGGGCAGTCCGGCCGGAACTGGCGTGGAACCCGAACGTCCCACTGAGCCTGCTCGCGGAGATAGCGGTGACGGTGAACCTCCCGCACATCCTGCTGCCCCGGGTCGCCTCAGCGACACCGCCGGAACTCCGCTGGCTGGCAACGGCGAAGGACTGGCAAGTAAGAGCACTGGCCGCCATGCACAAGAAACTGCCGCAGGACCTGGTCGACAAGCTGATCAACGACCCGGAAACACGCGTGATCCAGGCACTGGTAGCGGCAAAGAACCCCAACTGCCCACCAGAACTGCTGCACAAGCTGGCCCACCGCTCGGAACCCACCTGCCCACACATCGCCCAGCACCCGAACGCAAACGCGGAAACACTCGTGGCATGCCTCCGCGTCCTCCCCGCCCGCCGCCACGCGGCGAAGCACCCGAACCTCCCAGCAGAAACCATCACAGAACTCCTCGACGACCCAGACCTCCTCGTAGCAGAAGCCGCAGCAGCAAACCCGGCACTGCCCCGCAAGGTGATGGAGCGAGTCCTCATGCAGTCCTGCTGAAGAAGCCCCACTATCAGCGGGGAACACCAAAAGACGGCAAAACACACAAAGCCCAGTGAGCGAAACACGCCCAAAATACCCAACAAAAAGGCCAACCAGGGCCCACACAGGGGCGGCGAGAAAACAGAAGACGGCCCACGAACCCAGAGCAACACGAACAGAAAAATTCGCACAGCACCCAGAAGCGGCGCGAAATCCAAGAACACCACAACCCCGAACAGCAACAAAACCGACATCATCACATCGCGGAACCAGCACGGCCCCAGAACCAAAACCATCGCACCCGGAACGAGCACGGCCCCGAACCAGCGCAGCCCAACCCGAACCGGCGAAAGCACGACCATCGCAACCCAACGCACCGAAAAGCCAAGACAATCAAATCTAAAGCAGCACGAAAAACAACAGAAGGCCCCGAAAACCCCAGAGCGGCGCCGATTTCACAAGGGTAGAGACGCCGGTAGGCTTGTATGCGCGGAGAGCTCCGCCGCTTTGGAAAAAGTCCAAGCCATCGAGAAAATAAAGGGGCTCCTCCTTTACGCTGCCCAAGGGCGCCTCAGGGCCCCTTTGTCAAATCGGCGACGCCCCAGCCCGCAGAGGGTCAAGAGCTACAGCATGGCACAACCAAACCAGAACCAGGGACCGCGGCACGACAAACCAAGGCCGACCAAAGAGACCGAAGCCCCAGCCAACCGAAGAGCCGAACAGCAACACGAAGCCGAAGACGCACAAGAGCGAAAACAGCTACCCTGAACAAGTGATCGACTTCCAGAAGAACACGGTCTTCAAGCTCTCCCCGGCGAAGGTGGACAACCTGGCCCCGGAAGTAGCCCCCATCCTCATCCAAGGCGAGCAAGTCCTCCTGGCCTTCAAGGCGGTGCGCGACTACGTGGTCTTCACGACCAAGCGCCTGATAGCGGTGAACGTCCAAGGGGTGACGGGCAAGAAGAAGGACTACACCTCCCTGCCCTACAGCAAGATCCAGGCCTTCTCGATCGAGACGGCGGGCACGTTCGACCTCGACGCCGAACTCGACCTGTGGTTCAGCGGTCTGGGCAGCGTCCGTCTCGAGTTCCGCGGCGGCGCGAACATCCGCCAGATCGGCCAGCTGATCGCGGCGCACGCCCTCTGAGCCGGAATAGTCACCGATCCTGACTTGTTCCCGCTCACATGGAGCTTGGCATCTACAGTTTCGGCGACCGGCACCCCGACCCGATCACGGGCGAGCAGGTGTCCGTCGCCGACGCTCTGGCGCAGACCATCGAGCGGATCCGGTTGGCCGACGAGCTCGGTCTGTCCTTCTACGGTCTCGGTGAGCACCATCTCGACCAGTACGCCATCTCCAACCCGGGGACTGTGCTGGCCGCGGCGGCGAGCGTGACCGAGAACATCACCTTGTCCAGCGCGGTGACCGTGCTCAGCACGGAGGATCCTGTCCGGGTCTACCAGCAGTTCACCACGCTCGACCAGCTCAGCCGCGGCCGTGCCGAGCTGCTCGCCGGTCGCGGCTCGTTCACCGAGTCCTTCCCGCTTTTCGGTGCGCGGCTTGAGGACTACGACGACTTGTTCGACGAGAAGCTCGCGTTGCTGCTGCACCTCGACCGGCAGGACCCGATCACGTGGTCGGGCAAGTTCCGCGAGCCGCTGGACGGCGTCCGGGTGCTGCCACGTCCGTACCGGGACAGGTTGCGGATCTCGATCGGCACGGGCGGCAACCCGGAGTCGTCCATCCGCACCGGGTTGCTGGGCCTGCCCGTGGTCTACGCGGTCATCGGCGGGCAGCCGGAGCGGTTCAAGCCGTTGGTCGACCTGTACCGCAAGGCAGGCGAGTCCGGCGGCCACGCGCCCGGCGACCTGCACGTCACCATGGGCGGGATCGGGTTGATCGCGAAGAACTCGCAGGACGCCAAGGAGGCGTTCTTCCCGTACTGGATGGAGACCATGCGGTACGGCTCCAAGGCGCGTGGCTGGCCGCTGCCGACCCGCGCCCACTACGACGAGTACGCCAAGGACGCCAACTCGTTGTTCGTCGGCAGCCCGCAGGAGGTCGCCGAGCGGATGATCAGCGTCGGCAAACTGGTCGGCGCGGACCGCTACGCCATGCAGATGGACTGGTCCGGAGTGCCGCACCCGGTTGTGATGAACGCCATCGAACTGCTCGGCACGGAGGTGCTCCCCCAGGTCCGCGCCGAGCTCGGCTGAGCTGGGCCCGAAAAGGTTTGGACCAAATCATCCTCGGCGAAGCAGGATGATCGGGTGACTACTGCCGCGAGCGCGACGCACACTTCGCTGAGTATCCGGTCGTTGCTCCCACTCGCGGCGATCTGTGTGCCGATCGGTGTGTCGAACGCGCTCACCTGGCCGTTCCTCGCGTTGTTCCTGAGCGACGAGGTGCACGCGAGTTCGGCGGCGCTCGGGGCGTTCATGTTGGTGTCGCCGTTGGCCGGGCTCGTCGCAAGCTCCTGGCTCGGCCGGTTGTCCGACACCCGGGCCATGCGCCGCAACCTCCTGGTCGGCGGTGCTGTTTCGGGCGCGCTGGGCGCCGCTGCCTTCGCTGTGGTCCGCAACTACTGGGCGTTGCTCGCCGTCTCGGTCACGCTGGTCGCGATCTCCTCGTGCCTGCTCGCGCAGATGTTCGCGTACACGCGTCAGTCGCTGGAACGAACCAACCCCGCCAAAGCGTCTTTCGGGGTCAGCATCATGCGGACGCTGCTGTCGCTGGCGTGGGTCGGCGGGCCGCCGTTGGCGGCGTTGCTGCTCGACAAGACCGGGTTCGAGGGGCTGTTCTTCGGTGCCTCCGCGCTGTTCCTCGTCGTCGCACTCATGTCCGCCCGGATGCCGGAACTGGGCCTGCAGCCGCAGGCCACACAGGACGAGTCCGGTGGCACCGTCCGCCGCCAGATCGTGTTCGCGGCGATCGGTCTCGTTCTGCTGCAAGGCGGTTCGGCGCTGGGCGTGAACGCGATGCCGCTGTTCGTCACCGACGTCCTGCACGGCACCACGGGCGACGCCGGTCTCGTCCTCGGGCTGTGCGCCGCGCTGGAGATCCCGATCATCCTCTGGTTCGGGCACCTGGCGACGCGGTTCGACCAGCACCGGATCGTGCTGCTCGGCGGCAGCGTCGCGCTGGCGTACCACACGGTCATGCTGATGACCGGCGCCGTCTGGCACGTCGCGGCCGGACAGCTGCTCAGCGCGATCGCGATCGCGGCCGTGATGGGTGTCGGCCTGACGTACTTCCAGGCGCTGGCGCCCGACCGGCCCGGTTTCGCCACGACCCTGTACTCCAACACCCTCACAGTCGGCATCATGCTCGCCGGGCCGCTGCTGGGGCTCGCGCAGGAACTGGGATACCGCACGGCGTACCTGATGAGCCTCGTGCTCGTCGTGCTGGGCCTGCTGTCGCTGTTCCTCGGCAGGCCGCGCCGGGCCGCCGCTACTTCAGTTTGAGCTGCTCCCCCAGCGGGAACGTCAGTGTCCGCGCGAACGTCTCGGTGATGTGGTTGTCCCGGTACACCACCAGGTTGCCGATCACGGCCGGGCACACCCTGTCGTCGCACAGCCACGGCGTCAGGTCGGCGATCGTGGTGTTGGGCAGCGTCGACACCGCCTCGACCAACGGGTCCTGCTCGGTGCCGAGCGCCGCGAGGCGCGGAGTGCCGCATGTGGACGGATTGTCCGGCTCGCGCATCAGGCACCGCGGTGTGTTCGTCGTCATCAGCGGCACGTCACGGATCGCGGCGATCCGGATTCCGCTGTCGGACAGCGGTTTGAGCACCGATCGGTAACCCGACAGCAGGCGATCCCGGTTGTACCAGCGCCGTTGGCCGTCGACCACTTCGAACCCGAGGGTGAAACCGGCCGTCACGACCAGGTCCGGCTTCATCCGGAGCAACTCCGGCACGAGCTTGCGCGCCATGTCCGCGCAGCCGCGCAACGGGTACCCGCTCCGGTCCGGCGGCAGGTCGCCGAACGGGCATCCGTCCTGCACCAGAAGTTTGACGCGCCAGCCGCCCGTCCTCGTGACGTAGTTGACGACGGTGCTGCTGAGCATGGTCATGTGCGAGTCGCCGACGAGGACCATCGTCTTCGGCGCCGACGGGTCGCCATACACGCAGTGGTTGCTCGTGGCGGGCCGCGTCTTCAAGTCGTAGGTGGCGCAGCCGTCCGCCCACGCCGCGGCCATGTCCGTGTCCGCGATCGCCGGGTCGGGCACCAGCGGGGCGCGGACCGTGACCGGTTGGAGCTTCTTGGGATCGGGAACGGTCGTGGTGACGGGGACGTCGTCGAGCGCCTCGGCGGCAGCGGCGAGCAGCTGGTCCCGGTGCGCGGCGCCGACTCGCCACGGAACGGTCGCGGTCACCAGCGTGGCCAGCACCATTCCGACGCCCAGGAGATACGTCGCCCGCAGGCGAGTGCGGAACGGCCTGCGCACGACCGATGTGGACGGTTCGGCGGGCGCGGGTGTCACCGCCGCGACCGGGCGGCGGCGCCGGAACGGGTCCTCGACGAAGTGCTTGGACAAGATCGCCAGCACCAGGCTGAGCACGCCCGCGGTGATCAGTTGGACACGTGACAGGCGGTCGTTGCCGCTGTACTCCAGCATGAACACGATCACCGGCCAGTGCCACAGGTACAGACTGTAGGAGATGTCGCCGAGGTAACGCAGCGGGCGCAGTCCGAGCACCACCGGAAGTTCTACAACCGAACGCCGTTCACCGGTTCCGGCGAGGAGCATCGCGGCGGTGCCGAGCGTCGGCACGATCGCGATCCAGCCGGGGAACGCCATCGCGGTCGTGTACGTCGCAGTGCTGTGGACCACCGCGGCCAGGCCGAGCCAGCCCAGCGGCAGCCGCACGGCCGCCCCGAGCCGGACACGGCGGACGGCGATCGCGGCGAGACCGCCGATTCCCAGTTCCCACAACCGTGTGGTGGTCATGAAGTACGCGGCGCCCGGTGGTGTCGCCGTGCTCGTCGCGGAGTACACGAACGAGGCGACCGTGAACGCCAGGATCGCGGTGAACACGACACCGGCCGTGACGCCCTTGCGCCGCCCGAGAAACGCGCCCACCGCCATGACGATCGGGATCAGCAGGTAGAACTGCTCCTCCACGCTGAGCGACCAGAAGTGCTGCACCGGTGACGCGGCCGCGGTGGCGTGCCCGTAGTCCGTCGAGAAGATCGCCAGTTGCCAGTTCTGCACGTTCAACGCGGACGCGGCGATCTCCTGCATGATCTCCGGCCAGCGCGGCATCGGCACCAGGGCGAGGACACCGGCGACGGTCGCCAGCAGCACCACCGACGCGGCGGGCAGCAGCCTGCGGATCCGCCTGCCGTAGAACACGGGCAGCGCCAGCCGGCCGGTCCGGCCGATCTCGTCGGCGAGCGACCCGATGATCAGGAAGCCGGAGATCACGAAGAACACGTCGACACCGACGAAGCCGCCGGTGAGCCGCTCCGGCAGCAGGTGGTAGACGAGCACCAGCCCGACCGCGAGCGCACGCAGCCCTTGGATATCGGCACGCGCCGACTTGACCATGACCGTCTCCCCGTAGTCCCCAGCCACACGCGCGCGAGGCGCGAAACCGCTGCAAGCCCCCACATACGCCGACCAGGCTCCCCAGCGTCCGTCGGCAGGATCAAGGAGGACATCTCCGCAGTGGACTGTGACGTTTCAACTCGTGAGGGGGATCACACTCCACTGTGGAACCCGCCGGGCCACGACCGGGCAGACCGGGACATTGGGCGCGAACCTGTCCATTGGTCACCGATCACCTGCCCGCGCGGTGCCTTTTCACCGGGTGATCGGGGGCGATCCGGGGGTGCTCCGGGGGGTGCTCCGGGGGCAATCGATCGCACGGATCCGGCCGTCGGCGACTTTTTGCCAGCCGCTTTGCACTGGTCAGCAGGGCCGTCGGGAAAACTGTGACAGACAGGTGATCGCCAGGGAGTGGACAAGAACCGTCTGCGGGGATACCGTTTCATCAGTGTCGCGCTCCCGGTAACCCCCAGGCTGGTTGAGCGCGACACCCTTTTTTTGCCTTCAGCCCTGGCGGGCCGCGGCCGAACTAGTGAAATCACCAGTCTGCTCGAGCAACGCTCCAGCTTCGGGAGTGCGGGCGAAGCGCGACGCGGCGACTGTTCGCTCAACGAACTCCACCCGCCGCACAAGCCGTTCGGTGCGCCGCGCCGGTTCGAGCGCGCACACCGGACGCAACGCCTCGCCGGCGGCGTCGAGGTCCTCGGTCAGCACTCGCGCGGTGATCAACTCCAGCAGCGCGCGCACATCGGCGTTGCTCGGCTTCTCGCCGCGCGGCCGTGCTTGATAGGCGGCCAGGCACTGTTCGGCGAGTTCCGCGGCGGCAACGCCGTTTCCGAGCCGCACGTGCGTCGATGCCGCCAGCAGCAGCCCGGACGCCTGCCGCCATTCGAAGGATGTGCCGCCCCACAACGAGTCCGCGGGCGCGCGGTCGACGTACTCCCCCGCCCGCCGCAGCGCGGCCAGCGCGGTGCCGCGGTCGCCGATCGCCGCTCTGGCACGCGCCTGGTTGTAGAGCAGGCCCGCCTGACGCGCGGCGGGCGCCGACGGGATCTCGGGTTCCACGACGTGCAACGCCGCCTCGGGGCGCTCGTCCCAGAACAGGATGTTCGCGTGCACAGTGGCCGCGTGCACACGCAGCTCGTCGTGGCCCGCGAGGTCGGCATGCCGGGCAGCGAGCTGGGCGTGGCGCGCACCGGTCTCGGCGTCGCCGAGGTCTTGGTGGGTGTAGGCCAGCATGATGCCCAGACGGCCACTGAGCGCGTGCAGTTCACGCGGAGCGCTGGTTCCCGTCGCACGGGCGAGCTGGTCGCTCAGCGTGGCAGCCAGCTGGGTCAGCCGGCCGAGCCGTTCGCGGGGCAACGTGCCGGTGTAGTCCTTGATCAGGCGATCGACGTCGGCCTCGGTCACGCGAACTGACGCTACGCGCACGCCCGCCGGCCCTCAAACCGGCGCGGATCGTGGTGTTCACGCTCGGAGGCACCCCCAGTTCGGGCCTCCGAGCGAACGCACACCAGTCGCGTTTACGGGGCCCGATCGGCGCACCCGTGTGCGGCCACCGGCCGTGTCCGCGCCATCGCAGCGTGGACACTACCGACACACACAGTCACGCGTCAAGTACGCTGGACACTCAGTGGACGCCCGCGAAACGATCACCGAACGCTTGCACCGCAGGGGATCTCAGCTCCCGGCTGAGCATCAGCAGGTACCGCGTCTCCTGGTACACAGTGGACTCCTCAGCCGCCAGCGCGGGCAGGAACGCCTTGTCCGACGACGCGTACCGCTTCGGCACGCCCGCCAGGCTCTCCCGTCTGGCGACCTCCAGCCACCGCGCGGTGACGCCGATCCGGTCACTGTCCGCGGCCGCGGGCACAGCACCGGACGCCTCGTCGACCAGCTCCGGGTGGCACCAGGAGTCGTGCAGGTGGAACGCGCTGTCGCGGATCTCGATGATCCGCCGGTGCAGCCGTTCCCACGCGTCGTCGACCGTGAACACGTCCCGCCACCGGGACACCGGCCGGGCGAGGGTGATGTCCCCGGTCGCGTCCCTGAGCGAGCGCCACAGCGAGTAGAGCCGCACGCGCCGGTAGTAGTGCACCAGGGCGGTGCGCATCGGCTCGAACGCGGCGACCACGCACCCCAGCGGGACCATGACGAACCGGGCGGTGGACGCGTAGAACGCGACGTCGGTGAGCACCGGCGAGCCGAACCACGTCAGGCGCTCGCCCACGCGGATCACCGCGAACGGCACCTCCATCGCGTTCCCGATCGCCACCAGCCCCAGCCCGGCGCGCAGCGTCCGGCCGCGGATCCCCGGCAGGTGCCGCCACATCTGCCACGCGGCAGCGCCCAACGAGATCCCCAGGTAGAGGAAGATCAACACGTTGTACACCGCGAACGGGCCGTCCGGCGACGGCTTGAACCGCTGGGCCGCCGGGGTGATGTAGTAGCAGACGGTGATCGCGACGGCGACCGCCCACGCGGTCGCCGCACGCAACCAGCGCCCACCGGCGGAATGCCACCACGTGTCCGTGCGGCCCGCGATGTGCACGACGAACCGCCACGTCACGGCCGCGTCGAGGACCGCGAACAGGCCGCGGAACAGGTTGTGGAACTTCGGGTCACCGGTGAGCTGGTCGATCCAGCCGGCGAACCAGGGCTGGATCGGGATCGCGCCGAGCGCGACCACCACCAGCACCACCCACAGCGGGCGCTGCTGGGCGTCGCGGACCATCGCCGGAGTGCGGACCAGCACGACCAGCCATACGACGGTCAGGACCACCCAGCGGGAGACGTCCTCGACCATCAGGCCGCGCCGAAGACGGCCGACGCTCGCTGCTCGAAGTCGCCGCCCGGCGGGCGCTTGCGCGCCTGCTTGAGCACGATCGTCGCGAACGCCTCGGCCAGTTCCTCCTGGGCGTTGGTGTGCGGGTTGGTCACGGCGGCGGCGATCACCTGTGCCGCCAGGCCGTCACCGGCCGCCGGGCCGGGCGCGGTGTTGTGACCGGCCAGCATGTGGCAGAGCTCGTGCAGGATGATGTGGTCGCGGTGGTATCCCGTGGTGCCCGCGCGGGAAATGATGTGGTCTCGTTCGCCGTCGAAGTACCAGAGGCCGAACGGCAGTGCCGCCAGGTCCAGTTCGTGCAGCAGCAGCGGACGGCCACGCCGCCGCGCCAGCGCCGCGCAGAGCTCTTCGATCCGCCATGGCCTCGGCAACGGCGGCAGTTCCGCCACCAGCACGGTTGCCTCGGTACGCGCCTGTTTCCACGTCATCGCCTGCACCGTCTCCAAGATCATGGAACAACGTCGGCTCATCTAGTCCTCGTCCGGGCGGCGCTGTCCCGAAGCGATGTCCAACGCCGTCCTGATCGCGTCGAGCTGGGCCTGGTCGAAGGTGGCCAGCCGGGCCGCGAGCGCGTGCACGGAGTCCGCGTTCGGCGTTCCGTGCTCGGGTGGGTGGAAGAAGGCGGGCTGTTTGCCGAAGAACCTGGCCAAGAGCACTCTCGTCCGGTCGGTCAGGTTCTCCGCCTCGCCGGTGAGAATGTTGTGCACGTGGCCGTGCGAGATCGTGTCGCCGCCGTTCGCCTCGGCGATATCGGCGGAAATGCGGCGGACACCGGGGATTCGGCCGCCGTATTTGTCCGCGAGCAACCTTTTCACAGTCGTGGCGAGCCAGGACTCTTCCCGGTGCATCGGCTCACCCCCAGCTGTGTGCGACACGCTCAATGTACTCGACATGTCACAGACCGCGATGAAATGCCCCTTCGGCGCTCGCGGACGCGTAGTTCTACCCAAGCGCACGCCACGTCGACGGCCATAGCCTTGATCGAAGGAGGTGGCCGATGGGGGCACGGCTGGTGTCGGTGGCAGTCCACCTGCCCGGGAACGAGATGACCACGCGGGACACCGAGGCACGAATCGGGCCGTTCACCGCGCCCGCCGGTGTGATCGACCGGTTGACCGGTGTCCGGTCGCGGCACGTGCTGCGCGACGACGAGCAGGCGTCCGACCTCGCGGTGGCCGCGGCGAGGAAAGTCCTTGCGGAGAGCGGGACCGCGCCCGCGGAGGTGGACCTGCTGCTGTTCGCCTCGGCGAGCCAGGACATGGTCGAGCCCGCGACCGCGCACATCGTCGCGGCCAAACTGGATCTTTCCTGCCCGGTGATGGACGTCAAGAACGCCTGTAACAGCGTCCTCAACGGCATCGAGGTGGCGACCGCGCTGATCGAGACCGGGCGCTACCGGACCGTGCTGATCGCCAGCGGTGAGGCGCCGTCCCGCGCGGTGCGGTGGAAAGTCGGCAGCCTGACCGAGTTCCTGCGGGCGTTCCCCGGGTACACCCTGTCGGACGCGGGCGCCGCGCTGTTGCTGACGCGCGGTGAGCCGGGTGTGCTGGGCAGCGGGTTCACCGCGGACTCGACCAAGTGGGACATCGGCACGCTGCCGGGTGGCGGCTCGCAACACCCGCGCGACCCCGAGTACACGTACTTCTCGATGGACGGCGCCCGGTTGAAGTCGGCGTTCCTCGGGCTAGGCAGCGAAGTGCTGACCGGGACGCTGGATGGCCTCGGGCTGCGATGGGAGGACTTCGCGGTGGTGTGCGTGCACCAGGTCTCCCTGCCCTATCTGGAGATCTTCGCCGAACAGGCCGGTGTGCCACGGGACAAGCTCGTGGTCACGTTGCCGCGGCACGGCAACGTGGCGTCGGTGAGCCTGCCCCTGCAGCTGGTCACCGCCCGTGAACTCGGCCGCTGCGGACCTGGTGACCTGGTCGCGCTGGTCGGCCTCGCCGGCGGCGTCAGCCTCGGCATCGTGGTGGTCAGGCTGTGAGCGCGCTGTGGGTTGTAGTACCCGCGTACAACGAGGAGACCGGTATCGGCGCCACCCTGCGGGCGTTGGAATCACAACAGGACAGTGATTTCGTCGCGGTAGTGGTGGACAACGGGTCCACGGACCGCACGGCCGAGGTAGTGCGTTCGCACGGTGTCCAAGTGGTGCGCGAGGCGCAGAAAGGCACCGGCGCCGCCTCCGACACCGGTATGCGTTATGCGATAGCGGCTGGGGCGCGGTGGCTGGCACGGACCGACGCGGACTGCCTTCCCGCGCCCGGCTGGACACGGCGGATCAAGGCGGCGTTCCGTGACGGCCTGCGTCTCGTCGCAGGCAACCTGTTGCCCCGCAAGGACGAGGACATGCCGCTGCGGACCCGGCTGACGCTGGTCGGCGCGGTGGAGGTGGCCCGTGCGTTCGGAAAGATACGGCCGGGCAACCGGGATCCGCGCTACCGCGGGCCGTACGTGATGGCGCCGGGCGGCAACATGGCCATCACCGCCGAGTTGTACCAGGCCATTGGCGGGTTCCCGCGGACCACGATCGAGGAACTGCACGAGGACCGTGCGCTCGTCAACGCGGTTCGGCTGCACACCAACGCCTACGCGCTACGGCGTGACGTCGTCGTCTACAGCTCGTCGCGACGGGTCAAGGCGTGGGGCCTGCGCAACACCCTCGCCTGGTACGCCGATCACCGCTACCGGCCTGACTTCGTGGACATCCGATGACCGATTGGGAACTGCGTGTGCACCTCGCCGCACACCCCGTCGCCTATCCCCTGGTCCGGGGAATCGGGCGCTGCGGCCGGGCGGTGCGCGTGCCGGGAGTCGGCGTGGTGGTCAGCGAAGCGGCGCTGGCACGGGAGATCCTCACCGACTCCGGCCGGTTCACCAAGACCGGCCCCGGCTCGCCCGCCGACCTGTGGACACCGGTCGTCGGGCCGACTGTCCTGCTCAACATGGAAGGCACCGCGCACACGGAGCTGCGCCGCAAGCTCACCGGCCTGTTCACGCCCCGCGCGGTCGCGGATCTGTGCGCCAAAGTCGCCGATCGGCCGATGAACCTGCTGCGGGACGATCTCGCCGCCGGACGAGCCGTCGATCTCGTCGCGGTGGTGCGGGAACTGGTCGGTGCGGTGATCTGCGAACTGGTCGGGCTGCCCGCGTCCCGCGAGGGGTTCGCCGGCGCGTTCGCGGCGGGCACCGCCGTGACGTCGATGGTCCGGCTCGGGCGGCCGACGCTGACACCCCGGCAGATCCGGACCGGCAAGGCCGCACTGGGACGACTGACCGGGCCCGCGGCGCAGGCCTACGCCGAAGCGGATCCGCGGACCGTGCCCGGCCGGATGCGGGAACTCGGGCTCACGGCGGAGGAGGCGATGGGCGCGGTCGCGGCGTTCGTGCTCACCGGCACCGAGACGCTCGTGTCGTACGTGCCCCGGCTTGTGGGGCTGTTGCACGACTCCGGGTGGCTGCCCGCGGTGGCCGCGGACCGTTCGCTCGTCGACGACGCCGTTGCCGAGGCGTTGCGCTACACCGTGCCGTCGCCCGTGATGCTGCGCAGTGTCGTGGCGGACACGGTGGTCGACGGCGTCCGGTTCAAGAAGGGCGAGCGGGTCGTGATCTCGACGATCTCCGCCGCCAAGTCCCTCGGCCCGTTCCAGCCCCGCCGCACGCACCCGGCCGCGGTCCGGCAGATCTGGTTCGGCGCCGGGCCGCACTTCTGCCTCGGCATGCCGTTGGCGCACGCCGAGATCCGCGCGGTACTGGACGCCGTGCTCGACGCCCACCCAGTCTCCATCGTGGACCGGACGCCCGCCCGCCGGGTGCTGATCCCGAGCTATCACAGAATGGTGCTCCGCCGTGACCGCTGACCTGCTGGTGGATGTGCTCAACGCGGCACGTGAACACCGAAGCGCCCCCGCTGTCACCGACGACCGGGAAACGATCACGTACGGCGATCTGCTGGCCCGTGTGCTGGGCACGGCACATCGACTGCGGGACAACGGTTTCCAGGTGGGCAACCGGATGCTGTTCTCGGTACGGCCCGGAGTACGGGGGATCGTGCTGGCGCTCGGCGCGGTCGCGGCGGGCGGGACCGTGGTGATCGTCGACCCGGGTGGCGCACCGGAGTTGTTCCGCAGCCGCCTCGCGCTGGTCTCGCCGACGTGGGCCGCCGCGGAGTCGGTGCTGTACGCCGCCGGTGTTCCCGGTCCGGTGCGCGCGATCGCCCGGCGCCGCGGGTTGGTCGTGCCGTCGTACCGCAAGCTCGACGTCCGGCACATCCGGTCGGGGCCATGGCTGCCCGGTGTCCCGCGTGACGCGCTGTCCGCCTCCCGACTCGCGGAACCCGTTTGCTACAACGAGTTCCCCACGCACGCGCCGGACAGGGATGCCGTCGTGGTGTTCACGTCCGGCACCACCGCTGCGCCGAAAGCTGTCGTACACACTCGCGGCTCGCTCGGTTCGGCGCTGCGCACGCTCGCGGCACGGTGTTCGCTGGGCCCTGGCGACCAGGTGCACACGGACCACCTGACGTTGGGCCTGCCCGCGCTCGTCGCCGGTGCACAGTGGACAATCACACCGGCACCCCGTGCCGGCGCGACGCACACGATCCTCGTCCCGACCGATCTCGCTTCGATGCTGGGCACCCTGCCGACGACGCTGCGACAGGTCATGCTCGGCTCGGCGCCCGTGTTGCCGCCGTTGCTGCGCCGGGCTCGTGCGGCCATGCCGGACGCCGAGTTCCTCGCGGTGTACGGGATGACCGAGATCCTGCCGGTCAGCATCGCCACGGCGGAGGAGAAGCTGGCCCACACCGGTGACCTGCTCGGCACACCGCTGCCGGGCGTCACCGCCCGGGTGGCCGCCGACGGCGAGTTGTTCGTCTCGGGACCCAGCATGTGCCGCGGCTACCTCGGCGAGCCGCCGATGACCGAGCACGCCACCGGTGACCTGGCGCGGCTGGACGGCGGCCGGATCGTGCTGATCGGGCGCAAGAAGGACATGATCCTGCGCGACAGCCTGAACGTGTACCCCGGTCTGTACGAGCCCGCGATCGCGGCGCTGCCCGGCGTGGCCGACGCGGCGATGGTCGGCGTGCCGGACGAGATCGGCGACGAACGGATCGTCGTGGCCGTGGTGGCGGATCCCGACGGTCCTCCCGACCTCGCCGCCCGGGTACGGGCCGCGCTGCCGGGCCTGATCGACTCGCATGCCATCCCCGACGAGGTCGTGGTGGTGCCGTCGCTGCCGGTCTCCGGCCGCAGCCGCAAGCTCGACCGCGCGGCCCTGCGTGAGCTGGTGAGCCACTGATGCGCCTGGCCATCACGGGCGCAACCGGGTTCGTGGGCAACGCGATCCGCCACGCGGCCATGGCCCGTGGCTGGACGGTTCACCCGTACGGCAGCCGCACGTGGGACATCACCAAGGGACCGCTGGCCGACCCACCGGAAGTCGACGCCGTGGTGCACGCGGCGGCGGCCGTGACCGACTGGGGCGACGGGAAAGCGATCTGGCGCACCAATGTAGACGGAACCCGGCACGTGCTGGATTCCTTCCCGGGCCGGAGGTTCGTGCACATCTCGACCGCGAGCGTCTACGACCCGTGCACGCCGGCTGAGTACGCGACCGAAGACCAGGCGCCGGTGACGCGCTACCTGACAGCGTATGCCGCGTCGAAGGCAGCGTCGGAACTCCTGTTGCCGGGCAGACCGGACACCGTGATACTGCGCCCGCACGCCGTGTACGGCCCCGGCGACCCGACACTGCTCCCCAGAGTGCTGAAGGCGATCAGAGGCCGTTCGTTGGTGATCGTGGGCGACGGCCAGGCACGCCAATCGCTGACATCACTGGACAACCTCGTCCAAGCCACTCTCCTCGCCTGCACAGGGCCGCCCGGAACCTACAACGTCGCCGACGAGACCCCGGTGATCCTCGAAGAGGCGTTGTGCGCCCTGCTGGACGAACGCGGCTTGGACGTGCGCATCCGCCACCTACCGCTGAAGCAGGCGTGGGCACTGGCGGGCGCCGCCGAATCCCTCTGGCACATCGCAGGCGCCCACCGGCCGCCCCGCCTGACCAGGTACGCCATCAGCCACCTGGCGTATGAGCGCACCCTGGACACCACCGCGGCCCAGCGGGCCCTCGGCTACCAGCCCGCGGCGACGTCGTTCAAGGGTGCGGCCACTTGGCTCGATGACCAGGTCAACCGGCTCGTACCGACAGCACGTCGATCAGGCCGGCGATCTCCAGTGACCGGTAGGCAGCGCCGGTGGGCGACGCGGTGACGGCCAGCTCGATGTCCTTGCCCGCGGCTTTCTCGCGTCCGGCGATGAGGGCCGACATGCCGGCGGACGCCAGGAAGGTGACCTCGGTCAGGTCGACGATCAGTCTGCCGCCGCCCAGTTCCCCGAGCGCCGCCAGTATCGCCTTCTCCAACGCTGGTGCCGTGCTGAGGTCGACCTCTCCCGCGAAGCCGAGCACGTGACCACCGTCGACTTCCCGCAGTGCCTTCACGTCCAGCAGTTCACCGACCACGTTGATCCTCTTCTGTTAGGAGGGACTCGCCCGCCCAGGTACCCCGGACCGGGTGTGGATCAAACCTGTTTTCTCGCTCGGAACGCCGCGGCTTTCACGCGGTTCTGGCACGCGGTCGAGCAGTACCGTTTCGTGCCGTTGCGTGACACGTCCACGAAGACCCGGTCGCAGACGGTCGCTGTGCACACGCCCAGCCGGTCGTGCATGGGGTTGCCGAGGACGATCGCGAGAGCGGTCGCCATGGGCGCTGCCCAGCCGCGGGCCCATCGTTCGGACGGGGTGTGGAAGTGCAGGTGCCACGGTTCGCCGCCGTGCCTGCTCAGTGTCGGCGCTGCCTGGGTTTCGGCCAGCAGTGTGTTGGTCGCCTCGCAGGCGTCGTCGATGCGGTTGTCGTCGACGGCGACGAAGATCTCGCGGATCTTGAACGCGTACGCGCGCAGTTCGTCGACGTCTTCGCTGCTCACGGCGGCTTCGCCGACCAGATCGCCGAGGTCCGGCCGCGCCGCCGGGTAGTCGCGGCCTCGGGCGTGCCCCGGGGTCAGCTGGTTGACGGCCTCGACCGTGGCGGCCATCACATCGCTGGCGTAACTGTCGAAGTTCAATTGACCAGTCACCCTCCCGTGCCTACTGTCACTGTTCAAGAGCATAACGACAGTGACGAGGTGGACTATGACCCAGGTGACCAGCACCGCTGCCGAGGCGTGGCTGCGCCGGTGGGACGCCCAGCAGGAGCGCTACATCGCCGACCGCGAGGAGCGTTTCTCCGTGCTGTGCGACATCGTGGAGACGGCGCTGGCGGACGTCGCCTGGCCGGTGATCCTCGATCTGGGCTGCGGTCCGGGCTCCTTGGCCGGCCGCCTGCGCGACCGGCTGCCGCGCGCCACGATCATCGGCATCGACTCGGACCCGTTGCTGCTCGGCCTCGCGCGGTCGCACTACGGCGACGGCATCACGTGGGTCGACGCCGATCTCAGCGGCGACGGCTGGCTGGCCGAGGTCCCGCCGGCGGTCCACGCCGCTGTGTCCACGACCGCCCTGCACTGGTTGCCGCAGCGCGAGGTCGCCCAGCTGTACCGGGCGGTCGGCGAGCTCATGCCACCTGGTGGTGTGTTCGTCAACGGCGACCACATGGGCCCTGGCGACGAGGGCCTCGGCGATCTCGCCGCCGCGATCCGCGACCGCCGCGCGGCACGGGTCGGCGTTGAGCAGAACGAGGAGTGGGGTGCGTGGTGGGACGCCGCCACCAGTTCGCCCGAGCTCGCCGACCTCGTCAAGGCCCGCGCGGAACGCCTGGTGCACAAGGAGAGGCACGCCGAGAACACATTGAGCGTGCGAGCGCACGCCGACCTGCTGCGCGCCGGCGGATTCGGCAGTGTGGCCCCGCTGTGGCAGGTCGGCGACGACCACATCCTGGTGGCAGTCAAGCGTTGAAGGCACGGCGATAGGCCGCGGGCGTCGTACGCACGGCCGCGGCGAAACGACGCCGCAGGTTGGTGGCCGACACCAGCCCGACCCGGCGGGCGATGGCCTCCACCGACAGGTCCGTCTCCTCCAGCAGCGCCCTGGTCGCGTTGACCCGCTGGGTCAGCAGCCAGCGGCCAGGGCTCGTGCCGAGTTGCTCGTCGAACCGGCGTGCCAGGGTGCGCGGCGAGATCTTCAGGAAATCGGCCATGTCCTCGACACCGATCGGGTCGGCCAGCCGCTCCGACGCCCACTCCAGCAGACCGCCGAGCGACTGGTCGGGCTGTGCGACCGGAAGGTCGACCGCGTACTGCGTCTGCCCGCCTTCCCGGTGCGGCGGGAGAACCATGTAGCGAGCCAGGTGCACGGCCCGCGCGGCGCCGAGGTCGTTGCGGACGAGGTGCAGGCACAAGTCGATGCCCGCGCCCGCTCCCCCGCTCGTGGCCACGTCACCGTGGTCGACGTACAACACGTCGGGATCGACCTCCACACGCGGGAACAACGCCTGCAACTGGCCGGTCCGAGACCAATGCGTGGTCGCACGGCGGCCGTCGAGCAGTCCGGTCTGTGCGAGGGCGAACGCGCCCGTGCAGATCGTGACGAGACGACAACCACGCTTGTGCGCTCGTTTCAGGGCCCGCAGGACGGCGGGCGACAACTCGGCGTCGTACGGCCGCCAGCCGGGAATGATCACGGTGTCGGCTTCGTCCACCGCGGCCAGCCCCTCGGTGACGAGCATGTCGTAGCCCGCGGTCGTCGGCACCGCGCCGGGACGCTCGGTGCACACGCGGAACTCGTAGTACCGGGGCAGGAAGTCCCGTTCGAGCCCGAAAACCTCGGTCGCGCAGGCCAGTTCGAACGTCGACTGGACCGGGCGCACGACGGCGGCCACACGATGCATGGCAACAAAGTACCCAATGATGTCTTTGCTGACACTGGCTGCCCGGCACCGCCCGGCCCAGGCTGGTGCCATGGAATTCGAAACGACTGCCACCGCCGACGCCCCGGTCCACCAGCTGTTCCCCGGCATCCGGTTGCGTCCGCTGTGGAAAGGCGCGAACGGCGCGTCGGCGAACGTGGTGGAGATCGACGCGGGCGCGTGCTGGGAGGGCAAGGACGTGCACGAGCCCGGCCCGGAAGAGGTCTACGTGGTCAGTGGCGTGTTCAACGACGGCTTCAACGACTTCCCGGCTGGGTCGTTCATCCACGCGCCCGCCGGTTCGTGGCACGTCCCGCAGAGCAAAACGGGCTGCGTGCTGTTCGTGTTCTACCCGGAAGGCTAGGACTGGTACCGGTCGAGCAGCCAACGGCCCAGCACCCGCAGCCGCCCGGTCAGCTCGACCGGTTCGATCACGTCCATGTCCACGTTGAGATACGCCAGCCACCGGGCCGCCCAGTCGAGGTCGTCCGTGCCGAACCGCAGCTCACATTCGTAGTCGTCGTCGATCACGGTGGCCACACTCGGGTCCACCATCTCGCGGACAAGATCTCCTGACGTGTACACGCGCACGCGGACACGGTGCCGCCATGGCCCGTGAGCGAGCGCGTCCGACACGAACGCGGCGGCATCGGACGGCGGCTCAGGCGCTGGGAACCGTGTGCCGAGCGGTTGGACGTCCTCGACACGGTCAAGCGCGTAGACCTTCCACTCCGCGGCCCCACGCGGACACGCCACGAGATACCAGCCCCGCCGCACACTGACCAGACGGTGTGGTTGCACGTCCACAGGCCGTGCCTCCATCTTCCCGCCGCGCCGGTGCCGGATCCGTACGGCCTCATCCGCGCGGCACGCCAGCGCCACGGGAATCAACACCTCCTGATCGGTACTGCGCTGCGCGGGCCACTGTGACGCCTGCACGTCGGCGAGCGCGTCCAGCCGCCGGTGCCAACGTGACGGCACGACCTGGCCGAGCTTGGCCATCGCCGTGACCGCGGCGGCTTCGAGGCCACCGACCGCGGTCGTCGTGCGCAGGCCGAGGGCGACGGCCGCAACCTCGTCCGCGTCGAGCAGCAACGGCGGCATGGCGTGGCCGGGCGCGAGCCGGTAGCCGCCGGTCCGGCCGGCCTCGCCCTCGATGTGGTAGCCGAGTTCGCGCAGCTGGGCGATGTCACGGCGGGCGGTGCGCTCGGTCACACCGAGGCGTTCGGCGAGCCGGGTGGCCGAGATCCCCGGGTGGGCCTGTAGCAGGGAGAGTGTCTCGATGCGGCGGTTGGTCGTGCTCACGGAAACCATCATCCGCCATAAACCCGGACAGTATCCGTCCTAGTTGGGTTCCATACTCATTCCCATGACCGAGATTTCACTGCTCCGCCCCGAGGGCCTCGTCCAGTCCCCCGCGTTCACCCACGTCGCCATCGTCCCGCCCGGCGCGACGACCATCTACATCGGCGGCCAGAACGCGGTGGACAGCGCGGGCAAGCTCATCGGCGGGGACGACATCGCCGCGCAGACCGCCCGGGTGATGGAGAACCTGCGCACCGCGCTCGCGGCTGCGGGCGCCACCGTGCACAACCTGGTGTCGGTCACGATCCTGCTGGCCGAGGGCGCCGACCTGAACGCGGCCTACCCCGTCGCCGCGGCCGGTCTGGAAGGCGCGACACCCCTGGTCACCGCGGCCCGCGTGGCGAGCCTCGCCGTGCCGGGCGCACTGCTTGAGGTCGGCGCTGTCGCGGCGGTGCTAGCGTGAGCGGCATGCGACAGTCCCAGGTCGGGTTGACCAAGGACGTGGGCTGGCAGATCGGCGTGTCGAAGACCGTCGGCCACCCGGCCGCGACCGTGTGGAACTTCATCACCTCACCCGAGGGCATCGCGATCTGGCTCGGCGAGGGCGTGACCGTGCTGTCGGACCTCGGCGCCGGTTACGAGACCAAGGACGGCGTACGCGGCGAGACCCGCAGCTTCCACAACCACGGCCGCCTCCGCCTGACCTGGCAGCCCAAGGACTGGAAGCACGAGACCACGTTGCAGCTGACCGTCACACCATCCGGTGAGGGGCGGGCGCGGCTCGGCGTCCATCAGGAACGTCTGGCCGACGCTGCCGAGCGGGAACAGCAACGGCGTCACTGGCAGGGTGTCGTCGCTGCCGTTGTCGAGGCGCTGTCCGGAAACGACGTCAGGTGACCTGGACGGCGACGATGCACGTGTCGTCGTCCGTGTCGGCGCTGCTGTAGCGCACCAGGTAATCGAGGCGCTCCTCCAGAGCGCCGGTCGTGGTGGCCGCCAGCTCGCGCAGTTCCTCCAGGGCGCCGTCGAGGTTGCGGTCACGGCGTTCGATCAGGCCGTCGGTGTAGAGCATCAGCATGTCCGACGGCGACAGTTCCAGTTCTTCCTCCGTGTACTGGGCTTCCGCGACCACACCGAGCATGGTGCCGCGGGGCAGCGGCAGGAGGCTGGCGGAGCCCTCGCGCACCAGCAGCGGCGGGAGGTGCCCGGCGCGGGCCCAGCGCAAGGTCCGGGTCTCCGGGTCGTAGACGCCGCAGATCGCGGTGGCCATCACGCTGTCGGTCAGGTGGTGCGCCACCAGGTTCAGCCAGCCCAGCAGCTTCGCCGGGCCCGCGCCGGTCGTGGCCAGACCGCGCAACGCGTTGCGGAGCACCACCATCCCCGTCGCGGCCTCGATCCCGTGACCGGCGATGTCCCCGACGGACAGCAGGATCTTCTTCGACGGCAGCACAATCGCGTCGTACCAGTCGCCGCCGACCAGCGCGCCGCTCTCGGCGGGCAGGTAGCGCACAGCGATGCTCAAGCCGAAGGTGTCGATGGGATCGGGCCGGGACGGCATGATCGCGCGCTGCAACTGCAACGCGAGCCGATCCCGCTCGGCGGCGTGCTGCTCGGTCTGCGCCAACTGGTCACGCGTCACCGCGAGAGCGACCTCGGTCCAGTGCTGGGCCGAGATGTCCTGGTACGCGCCGCGCACCTGCAACAGCTGGTTGTCGCCGTCCAGCACGGGTTCGGCGATGACGCGCACGTGGCGGGCGACGCCGTCGGGACGTTGCAGCCGGAAGGCGGTGGAGGCCGAACGGTGGTGACGCAGGACGGTACGGAGGAACCGGCTGATCGCCGGGCCGTCGTCGGGGTGCGCCTGGGTCGCCAGTTGCTTCAACGGCACCGGCGGCGCCCCCGGCGGCAGGCCGTACAGGTCGAACAGCTGGCTGTTCCAGCCGACCTCACCGGTGAGCACGTTCTCGTCGAACCCACCGATCCGGCCAAGGCGCTGCGCGTGCTGCAACAGGCTGGTCAACCGCGTTGTCTCGTCCTGCAACCGCCAGATCATCAGCACCGCGTTGCCCGACCGGCTCAGGCTCACGTCCGCGGTGACCGTCACGGGGACGTCGGCGACCAGTGTGGTGATCGGCATGTCCTCGGCGCGGAACGGCTCACCGGTGGCGTGGACGCGCTCGATCTTCTCGAACAGGCCGCCCTCGTCCGCGGCCATCGGGTACGACTCGAGCACGGTCGTGCCGTCGACCAGGCCACGGGGCCGCCCGGCCGGGTCGACGAACCGCTGGTTCGCGTGGTGGATCCGGAAATCCACCGCCCTGCCCTGTTCCACCCGCGGCACCAGCACGAGCGCCGGGTCGAGGATCCCGTCGGCGAGGTCGGCCAGCCGGGCCACGTCCTCGGCCAGCCTGCCGATCACGCCTTCGTGCAGCGTGTGCGCGCACAGCTCGGCCAGCGCCTCGATCTGGCGGCGGACCGCGACCGGTTGCGGCTCAAGGGGGTGCGCCCAGCCGATCTCCAGAATCCCGGTGATCATCCCGCTGATCACGGCAGGCGCGGCCACCCGGCCACCGGACACCGCCCCGATCGACGGCAGCTCGGCGCGGGCCAGGTCGTCCAGCCACACCGTGCGCCGCTCGGCCAGCGCCAGCCGCGCGGGCGTGGCCACACCGGGCGGCACGTAACGCCACCGGCTGGCTTCCTGCGGGGAGAAACCGGCGAATCCCGCCAGCGCCAGCGACGTGTCCGAGTCCACCGCCCACACGGCCACCGCGGACGCGCCGAGCGGGACGAGCGCCTGCTCCAGCAGCGACTGCGCGACCGCCTGCACGTCACCGGCCGCGGCGAGCACCCCGCTCTCCGCCTTGCGCAGCCGCACGTTGTCCACTGTGGAGGACGCGGTCTCCGCGATCCGGTCGGCGGCCGTGTCGTTGACGATGTCCGCCGCCAGCTCCAGCACCGTGACACCGGACTGCTCGGCGAGCGCCTCGAGCTGCTCGGCCGCCTGCACGGGCCCGCACCGCAGCCGTTCCACGAGAATGCCCTTGGCCAGCTCGATCAGGGCGCGACCGTCGGCTGTCGCGTGCGCCTGTTTGACTTCGTCGCGCAGCCGCTCGACGGTCGCGGCCAGCCTGCGCACCGGCTCGCTCACGCGCCCAGCCAGCGTTGGATGCGTGCGATCAGGTGGTCGGCGTCGACCGGTTTGGTGACGTAGTCGTTGGCGCCCGACGCCAGGCTCTTCTCCTGGTCGCCCGGCATCGCCTTGGCTGTCACCGCGATGATCGGCAGCTCGGTGTACTGCGGCATCGCCCGGATCGCCGAGGTGGCCGTGTAGCCGTCCATCTCCGGCATCATCACGTCCATCAGGATCAGGTCGATCTCCGGGTGCGCCGTCAGCGTCTCGATGCCTGTCCGCCCGTTCTCCGCGTGCAGGACCTGGATCCCGTGCAGCTCGAGCATGCTGGTGAGGGCGTAGACGTTGCGCGCGTCGTCGTCGACCACGAGCACGGTCCGCCCGGCGACCCGGTCGTCGTAGGTGCGTGGCGTGGACTTCGCGGCACTGTCCACGCGCACCAGCGGCAGCTTCTCCGCGGTCAGGTGCAGCACGATCCGCTCACGCAGTTCGTCCAGGCTGGCCAGCAGCTCCGTCCGGTTCTGCAGCGCGGCGTCCTGCTGTGCGTCCAGCCTGCGGTTGTTGTGCGCGAGGACCGGCACGTCACGCAGCGCGGGATCGCGCTCCAGCGCGTCGAGCAACGTCCACGCCGCGCCGTCCGGCATGTCGACTTCGAGCACGATGCAGTGCGACGCGGTCTCCGCCAGCGCCGCCGCTGCTTCCTCCGCCGTGGTCACGGTGACCATCTCGACGGAATCACGGTCATCGGGGTCCGGACTGACCGGGAGATCCGCGATGGCGCTCTCGGCGACCAGCGACAACAACCCGCGCGGGTGGCTCTCGATCACCAGCAACCGCCGTTGACGCTGAGACGACGCCGGTGGTTCCTCGTCGGTCACCGCGGCGGGCTGCTCGACCGGTTGCGTGCCGGAGAGTTCTTCGAAGTCCGGCCGTGCCACCGGCAGGTAGAGCGTGAACGCGCTGCCCTGGCCCGGCGTGCTGCGCACGGCGATCGCGCCGCCGAGCAGGTAGGCGATCTCCCGGCTGATCGACAGGCCGAGCCCGGTGCCGCCGTACTTGCGGCTCGTGGTCCCGTCGGCCTGCTGGAACGCGCCGAAGATGGATTCCAGCTGCTGTTCGGGGATCCCGATGCCGGTGTCCAGCACGCACAGCGCGACCGCCGGTCCGTGCCTGCGGACCGACGCGGGCAGCTCGGCCGCCTCGGCGGGTTCGATGCGCAGCTCGACGCTGCCGGACTCGGTGAACTTCACCGCGTTCGACAACAGGTTGCGCAGGACCTGCCGCAGCCGCGAGTCGTCGGTGAGCACCTCGGTGGGCACGCCGGTGGCCGTCGTGATCCGGAAGTCCAGGTTCTTCTGCGTGGTCAACGGGCGGAACGTGGCCTCGACGTAGTCCAGCAGCTGGCGCAGCGACACGCGTTCCGGGCTGACGTCCATCTTACCTGCCTCCACCTTGGACAGGTCGAGGATGTCGTTGATCAGCTGCAGCAGGTCGGAACCGGCCGAGTGGATGATGCTGGCGTACTCGACCTGCTTGGGCGTGAGGTTGCGGCTGGCGTTCTGGGTCAGCAGCTGGGCGAGGATCAGCAGGCTGTTGAGCGGGGTGCGCAGCTCGTGGCTCATGTTGGCCAGGAACTCCGACTTGTACTTCGACGCGAGCGACAGCTGTTGCGCGCGGGTCTCCAGTTCCTGGCGGGCCTGCTCGATCTCCAGGTTCTTGGTCTCGATGTCCCGGTTCTGGGTGGCCAGCAGCGCCGCCTTCTCCTCCAGCTCGGCGTTGGAGCGCTGCAGCTCCTCCTGGCGGACCTGGAGTTCCTCGGAGCGGGCCTGCAGCTCGGCGGTGAGCCGCTGCGACTCGCCGAGCAGCTCGTCGGTGCGGGAGTTGGCCACGATCGTGTTGACGTTGACGCCGACGGTTTCCATCAGCTGTTCGAGGAAGTCGCGGTGGATCTGGGTGTAGCGGCGCACCGACGCCAGTTCGATCACGCCGAGGATCTGGTCCTCCACCACGATCGGCAGCACGATCACGTTGGTCGGCCTGGTCTCGCCGAGCCCGGACGACACCGTGATGTAGTCCGGCGGCATGTCGTCGACCGCGATCGTCCGCCGGGTCCGCGCGGCCTGGCCGACCAGGCCCTGGCCGAGCCGGAACCGGGTGGCGCGGGTGTCGTCGGGGTGCCCGTACGAGCCGACCAGCCGCAGTTCCGCGTCGTCGTCGGCCAGGTAGAACGCGCCGTACTGGGCGGAGACCAGCGGCGTCAGCTCGTCCATCACCAGCTCCGCCACGACGGCGAGGTCACGGCGGCCCTGCATCAGCGCGGAGATCTTGGCCAGGTTCGACTTCAGCCAGTCCTGGTCCTGGTTGGCCCTGGTGGTCTCGCGCAGCGACTCCACCATCGAGTTGATGTTGTCCTTGAGCTCGGCGACCTCGCCGGACGCCTCGACCGTGATCGAGCGGGTCAGGTCGCCCTCGGCGACCGCGCTCGTGACACCGGCGATGGCGCGCACCTGCTGGGTGAGGTTGCCGGCGAGGTCGTTGACGTTCTCGGTGAGCCGCTTCCACGTCCCGGACACGCCTTCGACCTCGGCCTGGCCGCCGAGCCTGCCTTCGCTGCCGACCTCGCGGGCCACACGTGTGACCTCCGCGGCGAACGCGGACAGCGTGTCGACCATCGTGTTGATCGTGGTCTTGAGCTCGAGGATCTCGCCGCGGGCGTCCACGTCGATCTTGCGGGTCAGGTCGCCGAGCGCGACGGCGGTGGTGACCTGGGCGATGTTGCGGACCTGGTTGGTCAGGTTGTTCGCCATGAAGTTGACGTTGTCGGTCAGGTCCTTCCACGTGCCCGCCACGTTCGGCACGCGGGCCTGGCCGCCGAGGATGCCCTCGGTGCCGACCTCGCGGGCGACACGCGTGACCTCGTCGGCGAACGCCGACAGCGTGTCCACCATCGTGTTGATCACGCCGGCGAGCGCGGCGACCTCGCCCTTGGCCTCGACGGTGATCTTCTGCGACAGGTCACCGCGGGCCACGGCCGTGGCGACCTGGGCGATCGACCGCACCTGGCCGGTCAGGTTGGACGCCATCACGTTGACGTTGTCGGTCAGGTCCTTCCACGTGCCCTCGGCACCGCGGACACCGGCCTGGCCGCCCAGGTTTCCTTCCGTGCCGACCTCGCGGGCGACACGCGTCACCTCGTCGGCGAATGAGGACAGCTGGTCGACCATCGTGTTGATGGTCTCCTTGAGCTCCTGGATCTCGCCGCGCGCGTCCACCCGGATCTTCTGCGACAGGTCACCGCGGGCGACCGCCGTGGTCACCTGGGCGATCGAGCGCACCTGCGCGGTCAGGTTGTCCGCCATGACGTTCACGGACTCGGTCAGCGCTTTCCAGGTCCCCGACACGCCTTTGACGTCCGCCTGGCCGCCGAGCCGGCCTTCGGTGCCGACCTCCCTGGCCACCCTGGTGACCTCGTCGGCGAAGGCGGACAACTGGTCGACCATCGTGTTGATGGTGTTCTTCAGCTCGAGGATCTCACCGCGCGCGGTCACGTTGATCTTCTGCGACAGGTCACCGCTCGCGACCGCGGTGGCGACCTGGGCGATCGAACGCACCTGCGCGGTCAGGTTGCCCGCCATGAAGTTCACCGAGTCGGTGAGGTCACGCCAGGTGCCGGACACGCCTTTCACGTCAGCCTGGCCGCCGAGGATGCCCTCGGTGCCCACTTCTCGCGCCATGCGCGTGACTTCGTCGGCGAACGAGGACAACTGGTCGACCATCGTGTTGATGGTGTTCTTCAGCTCGAGGATCTCACCGCGCGCGTCCACGTCGATCTTCTGCGACAGGTCGCCCTGCGCGACGGCTGTGGTGACCTGGGCGATGTTGCGGACCTGGTCGGTCAGGTTGCCTGCCATGAAGTTCACCGAGTCGGTCAGCTCACGCCACACACCACCGACGCCGGGTACCTGGGCCTGCCCGCCCAGACGGCCTTCGCTGCCCACTTCGCGCGCCACGCGGGTGACCTCGTCGGCGAACGACGAGAGCTGGTCGACCATCGTGTTGACGGTCTCCTTCAGCTCCAGGATCTCACCGCGCGCGTCCACGTCGATCTTCTGCGACAGGTCGCCGCGGGCGACCGCGGTGGCGACCTGCGCGATGTCACGGACCTGGGTGGTCAGGTTGCCCGCCATCGCGTTCACCGAGTCGGTGAGGTCCTCCCACGTCCCGGAGACGCCGGGGACCTGCGCCTGGCCGCCGAGGCGGCCCTCACTGCCGACCTCGCGTGCGACACGCGTGACCTCGGAGGTGAACAGGGAAAGCTGGTCGACCATGCCGTTGAAGACCGTGGCGATCTCGCCGAGCAGTCCGTTCTCCTCGTCCGGCAGCCGAATGCCGAAATCGCCGTCACGGACCGCTGTGAGACCGGCGAGCAGCTGTCTGAGGCCCGGCTCCCCGATCTCGCCACCGTCCGAGCGCGCCTTGTCCACGGAAACGCCACCCACGTCCAACCCCACACTGTCGTCGAGCAGCCCTGCAGGGCCGAGTCGTGTCCCGCCCTTGGCTAGACGGTGGTACGAGGGGAAACACTACAGGGACTGTGAACCAGGCCTCACAACCGATCGACATGGCATACGGGAAAAGGGGTACCCGGTTCGACCGAACGCGATACGAGAAAGGGTGTCCAGCTGTGAGTGACCCTGACTGGATTCGGGACAGAGCGGACTTCGTCGCTGACCGCGACACCTCGCCAGGCCCGCTGGCCGAGCAGTTCGCCCTGCTGACCACATCGCTGCTGACCACGAAGACAGCGGCGGGTGTGCTGCAGGAGTTGTCCATGGCGGCGGTCCGGTTCCTGCCAGGCGCCGACATGGTCAGCGTGACCCTGCGCGACGCCGACGGCAGGCTGCACACGCCTGTCGCCACCGACCAGCTCGCGGTCCGGCTGGATCACGTGCAGTACGACAACCGCCGCGGCCCGTGCGCGGACGCGGTCGATCCGGCGGGCCCGGCGTTCTCGCTGAGCAACGACCTGGCGTCGAACGACTTGTGGCCGGAGTTCGCCGCGGCGTCGGTGGACTTGGGATTCCACGCCGTGCTGTCGACCGCGTTGCCCCGCGATCCGCAGCCGCCTGAGCTGTCCGGCGCGCTCAACGTGTATTCGCGGAACAAGCAAGCTTTCAACGCCGCTGACCGCGATGTGATGCTGCTGCTGGCCACGCACGGGTCGCTGGCGTTGTCCACGTCCCGCGCGATCACGACCGCGCAGCTGCAGGCCGAGCACCTGCGCAAGGCCATCGACAGCCGTGACGTCATCGGCCAGGCCAAGGGAATCCTCATGCAGCGCAGGAAGATCACCGCCGACGCGGCGTTCGACGTGCTGCGGGAGACGTCGCAGTCGCTCAACGTCAAGCTTGCCGACCTGGCCAAGACGCTGGCTGACCGGCACACCGAACTGGACACCTAGTCGTCGTGCCGGTCGATGCCGGGCTCGTCGGGCGCGGACTCCTCCGGCTGGCTGGTGTGCACGTCCTCGGGTTTGACGTGTTCGTCGGCCTCGCTGCGCAGTGACCGGATGCCCGAGTTGAGCACGGCCAGCAGCGGGACGGCCAGCAACGCGCCGGTGATCCCGGCCGTGACGACACCCGCGGAGATCATCAGCACGACCGCCAGCGGATGCAGCCGCACCGCCCGGCCGAGCAGCAACGGCTGCAGCACGTGCCCTTCGAGTTGCTGCACGGCGATCACGACACCGAGCAGGATCAGCGCGGTCACCGGGCCGTTGGCCACCAAGGCGATCAGCACAGCCGCGCCACCTGCCACCACCGCACCGATGATCGGCACGAACGCGCCGAGGAAGACCAGCGCCGCGAGGGGGAACGCCAGCGGGACGTCGAGGATGAGCATCCCGATGCCGATCCCGACAGCGTCCACTGTGGCCACCGCGATGGTCGCGCGGACGTAGCTGACCAGCGCGGCGAGGCCGCGCCGCCCGGCCACGTCGATCCGGGTGCGGTGGCCGGTGGGCACGCCGCGCAGCAGGAAGGCCCAGATGCCGGGGCCGTCGTAGAGCAGGAAGATCAGCGAGAAGATGATCAGCAGCGTCTGGCCGAGGACCTCGCCGATGGTCAGCGCGGTGTTCAGCGCCCCGGTGGTCAGGTCGCTCTGGCTGCCCGCGACGGAGGTGACGATGTTGTCGAAGAACCGGCGCAGCTGGTCGTCGCGCAGGTGCAGCGGCCCGTTGGTCAGCCAGTCGGAGATGGTCTCGACGCTGCGGGAGAGCTGGGTGCGCAGTTCGGGCAGGCCGCTGACGAAGGTGGAGACCACGAACGTGAGCAGGCCGCCGAAGACCGCGAGGCCGCCGATGATGACCAGCGTGACCGCGAGGCCCCTCGGCACCCGGTGACGGACCAAAAAGGACACCGCGGGAGCGAGCAACGCGGCCAGCAGCAAGGCGATGGCGAGCGGGACGACCACGGGGGCGAGGAAGCCGACGACGTGGCCGAGGAGGTACAGCGCGGCCGCGACCGCCACTATCCGCCAGCTCACCGCCGCGACGACTCGAAGCGGTCTCGGCACGCTGTTCTGTTGGTCCGGCACCCGGCCCCACCTCCGCTGTGGGGCTGCCCGGCCGGAAGCAGGACTAAACCGACTCGTGCCTGCGCTTGTAGTAACGCGTCACACGTGCCCGGTTGCCGCACGACGGTTTGCACCACTCCTGCCGGGGGTGCTGCTTGACGAAGTAGCGGACGCAGCGCGGCGCCGGGCAGGCGCGCAGCTTGGTCCGCGCGTCGCTTGCCAGGAACTCGATCGCCGCCCGTGCCAGCGTGGCGAGCAGTTCGTCTCCCCCGGTGCTCTCGAACCGCACGACGGGTTCGCCGTCCTCGGGCCAGTCCAGCCGAGGGGCCCGCAGCACTGCCCCCGCGGCGGCGTTGACGTGGGCGAGCGCGTCTCGCGGGTCGAGCAGGCGGTCGCTGTCGGCCTTGCTGGGTTCCCCCGGTTTCACCGCGTACGCGAACAACGACCGGACAGCTCGGCGCAGTTCGATCACCTGCGCCCGGTCGCCTTCGGCGCCTCGGGTGTTGTCCCGGAGCCACTGCCGGAAGCCGTTCTCGGTGTCCAGGTCGTCCGCGACACCACCGTGCCCGTCGTGCCTGATGGTGGCGGCCAGCCGCAGTGCCAGGTCGGACATGGCCGCAAGTCTAATGGACTTTCCCACGCAACCCCGTGTGGACTACGGTGGGCTAATGAGCTTGGCGATGAACTCCATTAGGCAGTTGCTCCGCGGACTGCCCTCGCTGGCTCCCCCGTTGCCGGCCTTCGACGTGTCCCGGGCTTCGCCGACCCCCGCCGCGCAGTTCACGGACTGGTTGCACCACGCGATCGACGCGGGCGTGCGCGAGCCGCACGCGATGACGCTCTCGACCGTGGATCCCGACGGCGTGCCGGATGCCCGCGTCCTCATCCTGAAGGACCTCACGGACGACACCTGGTGGTTCGCCACGAGCTCGGCCAGCCCCAAGGGACGGCACCTCACAGCCACACCGAGGGCGGCGCTCACGTTCTACTGGCCCGAACTCGGCCGTCAGATCCGCGTTCGCGGCCCGGTGATCACCGCGGACCCGGCGACCAGCGCACAAGATTTCCGCGAACGAGGGGCGAGCGCCCGAGCCATGGCCGCGACCGGACGGCAGAGCACGCCGAAGACGGCCGCGCCCGTCCCCCGCGACGCCCCCACCGACTATCCAGAATGGACTGTGTACGGCGTGGCCGCCGGAGAAGCCGAGTTCTGGCAAGGCGATCCGGACCGCGACCACACCAGGCTGCGCTACACGGCGACCGGCGGAGGATGGGAGAAGACCCAGCTATGCCCGTGAGAATCCCCGAAGTGGCCGCCGGGCACGTCAGGCTGGCAACCCTGCTCACCGGCCTGACGGACGCCGCCGCACGGGCGGATTCGGCGTTGCCCGGCTGGTCGCGCGGGCACGTGCTGACCCACCTCGCCGAACTGGCCCGAGCCCTGACCAGGCAAGTGGAACACGCCCTCGACGGCAAGCTGGTCGACATGTACGACGGTGGCCAGGACGGTCGTGCCGCGGCGATCGCGAAAGGCGCGGGCCGCCCGGCGCGGGACTTGGCCGACGACGTCGTCCGATCCGCTCAGGAACTCGAGACCGCGTGGTCCGCGGTGGGCCCGGCGGACTGGCGACGTCCGGTGGCGTACCGCGACGGCGCGCTCGTGGACATCGTGCTGGCGCGGTGGCGGGAGGTGGAGATCCACTCGGCGGACCTGCTGCTCGGGCCGGTGACCTGGTCCGCGGAGTTCTCCGGCTACCTGATCGGGTTCCTGGCCACCCGCGTCCCGCCGGGGACGAGCCTCGTCCTGCCCGGCCGCGTGGTGGGCACGGGACGGCCGGTGCGGGTCACCGGTGAGCTCGCCGATGTCGCCGCGTGGCTGGCCGGGCGCTCGTACGCGGGAGACGTGTCGTGCGGCGAGGAGGTCCGGCTCGGCCCGTGGCCGTGATCCACCAGCCCGGTGGGACTTCTTTTTCGCTGTGCCTGCCCGATCTGTGCGCATAATTGGTCTGGACCTCGCGACGACGGGAGGATCGGAAGACATGCGTGGCACAACAGTCCCACCGGGGACACCCTGCTTGCCGCCCCGCAATGGCGAACCCCCGATGCACCGGCTGGAGACGTGTGACGGGATGCCGTTCGAGATGGGCACGTTCGACGCGCTCGGCCCGCTTTCGCACGCGCCTTTCCCGCACCGGCACACGTTCCACGAGATCGTGTACGTGACGCACGGGACCGGCACGCACGTCGTGGACATGGCCAGATGGGACCTCGAACCGCCGCACCTGTGCGTGATCGTGCCCGGTCAGGTGCACCACTGGGAGAACGTGACCGACCTCGACGGGCTCGTGCTGCTGTTCACCGACGACTTCCTCGTCGACCACCCCGCCGACCGGGACCTGCTGCACAAACTCAGCGAACGGCCGTGGCTCACCCTCGACCCGCAGGCGCACCAGCGGATGATGCCCCTGCTCGACGAGATGCACGAGGAGTTCAAGGAACGGACCGAGTCCGTACTCAGGGCCCTGCTGCACGTCATCGTCACCAGGGCGGGCAGGCTGACCGAGGCCGCCGGGCCGTCCCCGGTCAGGGCCAACGCGGTCGCGCAGAAGTTCATGAAGCTGACCGCGCACACCGAGCTGTGGACCGTGCGCGAGTACGCCGAGCAGATCGGGGTCACGCCCGGCTACCTCACCGACGTGATCAGGAACGCCACCGGGCGCACGCCGTCCCAGCTGATCAGGGAGACCAGGATCAGGGAGGCCAAACGGCTGCTGATCAGGACCGATCTGACCGTCCGGCAGATCTCGCAGCGGATCGGGTTCACCGACTCCGCCTACTTCTGCCGGTTCTTCCGCCGCGAGACCGGCGACAGCCCCGGTGACTTCCGGGAAAAACACCATGACTGGCCGCACCAGTCCATCGTCAACGAGAAACCGGCTACCTAGGTTGGTTGTCACTGTCCCACGCGCCCACAAGGACCCCGAATGGACAACCGACCCAGCCGGAAGACGGTGTTGCGCGCAGCGCTCGCCGCCGGTGTGGCGGTGCCGGCCGCGTTACTCGCGGTGCCGGCACTCGCGCGCACCAGTTCCGGTGCGCCGCCGCTCACCCCTGCTTGTGACGACGGCGACGACCCCACCCCACAACAAACCGAAGGCCCGTACTTCAAGCCGAACTCACCGCAACGGACCTCACTGGTGCAACCAGGCACCGTGGGCACACCGCTGACGGTGTCCGGCTACGTCTTCGGGCTCAAGTGCCAGCCGATCGCCAACGTTCTGCTGGACTTCTGGCAGGCCGACAACAACGGTGCCTACGACAACACCGGATTCCGCTTCCGCGGCCACCAGTTCACCGACGCCAACGGGGCGTTCAAGCTGACCACGATCGTGCCCGGCCTCTACCCCGGCCGCACCCGGCACATCCACGTGAAGGTGCAGGCACCCAACCGTCCGGTGCTGACCACCCAGCTGTACTTCCCCAACGAACCCCGCAACAACACGGACTCGATCTTCGACCCACGCCTGCTGATGACGGTGCGCAACGCCGGCAGCGGACGTGAGGCGGCGTTCGACTTCGTGTTGAACGTGCCACAGAGCCCACCGACGACCACCCCGCCACCCGGCGGCGGGACCTGGGCGGCAGGCACGTCGTACACCGCCGGTTCCCGCGTGACCCACAACGGTATCGGTTACGTGTGTCTGCAAACGCATGTGGCACAACCAGGCTGGGAACCTCCGGTGACCGCCGCGCTGTGGCGGGCCGAGTGATGCGCCGGACACCAGCAGCGGCTCGACCGCGATGTAGGCGTGGTGGCGGTCTGGGATATCCGCGGTTCTGACACGTGCGTTCGGGGTGGCCGGTGTGTGGGCGCGCATGCCGGCCACCTTCGACCGCGCTGATTCGTTCACCACGACCGGCGTGCCGCACGGTGGACGCGGCAACGGACGGTAGGCGTGCCCTGCCCCTCCGTTACCCCAACGCGGCGTTCCGCGGCGACGATGGCCCGCGTCGCGGCGTTGCCGCGTAGTCATCCGTGTCCGCTGATCCGGCGGGCGCGGTCGTGGTGAGCTCGGACGAGGCAAGTCGTGGCCGTGTGCGTGGCGGCAACCAAGGAGGGTGCAGGATAGCCGCCTCGCACGCGGACTCGATCTCGTCCGGCCTGGCCGGGGTGCCGTGGCCTAGCACAGCGGGCCGGCGGCACCCCGGCCGTTTGGCCCGTGCCTATGTGGACTTGTTCTTCGCCGCCAGCCTGGCCTGGACCTCCGGCCTGCGCAGCGGCGGCACAGTGGTGGGCGGCTGCCGCCGCGCGGGCAGCGTGTCCAGCAGGCGTGTGGTGATCTCGGCGATCTCGGCGACGGCCTGCTCGAACGCCTCCCTGGTGGCATCCGACACCGACTGCACACCGCTGACCTTGCGGACGTACTGCCGAGCCGCCGCCTCGATCTCCGTGGGCGTCGCGGCTGGCTCAAGACCACGCAATGTGGTGATGTTCCGACACATACGGCCAGCATATGACGTGTAGCAGGGCTACACCCGGGGTAACTTCCGATCATGATCGAAGCTGCGCGGGTGACCGATGTGCTCGACGGCCGGTGGCCACAACTCCGCCGTGAGCTGCGGGAACGCCTGGCCGAGAACAAGGCGGCGGACACCGCCCGGCTGGACATGGACGCCTACCGCGCGCTGGTGACCGATCAACTGCGCGAACTCGCCGGCGCCCGGCACGCCCGGCTGGGGTTCGGCCGCGCGCACGGCGGCGAGGGCGACATCGGCGGCTCGGTCGTGTCGTTCCAGGTCCTCGGCTACGGCGACCTGTCGCTGATGGTCAAGGCCGGTGTCCAATGGGGACTGTTCGGCGGCGCGATCCAGATGCTGGGCACCGAACGCCACCACGCCCGCTACCTGCCGGACGTCATGTCGCTGGAGCTGCCCGGCTGCTTCGCGATGACCGAGAGCGGGCACGGCTCGGACGTGCAACACCTGCGTACCACCGCGCGGTACGACAACGGCGAGTTCGTCGTGAACACACCGGACGACGACGCCCGCAAGGACTACATCGGCAACGCCGCCCGCGACGGCCGCACAGCGGTGGTGTTCGCGCAGCTGATCCTCGATGACCGCTCGTACGGTGTGCACGCGTTCGTCGTGCCGATCAGGCACGCCGACGGCCGCCCGATGCCGGGCGTGCGGATCGGGGACTGCGGGCCGAAAGCCGGCCTGAACGGCGTGGACAACGGCCGGTTGTGGTTCGACAACGTCCGTGTTCCCAAGGAGAACCTGCTCAACCGGTACGGCGACGTCACCGACGACGGGCAGTACACCAGCTCGATCGAGAGCGACAGCCGCCGGTTCTTCACCATGCTCGGCACGCTGGTCCGCGGCCGGATCAGCGTGGCGGGCGCGGCGGGCAGCGCGACGCAACGCGCGCTGACGATCGCCGTGCACCGCGCGCAGTCCCGCCGCCAGTTCCGCAGACCGGACTCGGACACCGAGATCCAGCTGCTGGACTACCTGGCCCACCAACGGAAACTGCTGCCCGCGCTGGCCAAGTCCTACGCGCTGCACTTCGCACAGGACGAACTGGTGCAGATGCTGCACGAGGTGCAGGGCACGCCCGAGCCCGACCCGATCGCCCAGCGGCAGCTGGAATCCCGCGCCGCGGGGATCAAGGCCGTGGCGACGTGGCACGCCACCCGCACGATCCAGACCGCCCGCGAGGCCTGCGGCGGCGCGGGGTATCTCGTGGCGAACGTGTTGCCGGTGCTGAAAGCGGACACCGACGTTTTCACCACGTTCGAAGGCGACAACACCGTCCTGCTGCAACTGGTCGCGAAAGGACTGCTGACCGACTACCGCGACAACTTCGCCGACCTGAGCCCGTTGGCGACGGCTCGTCTGGTGGCCGAGCAGCTGATGGGCAGTGTGCTGGAACGGATCGCGGCTCGTCAGGTGATCGCCCGGTTCGACGACGACGATCTGCGGTCCCGTGCGTGGCAGCGCAGCCTGTTCGAGGACCGCGAGCAGCACGTCCTGTCCGGCCTGGCGGGACGGCTGCGGGCCGCGGCCTCGTCGGGCACCGACCCGTTCGACGTGTTCAACGACGTGCAGGACCACGTGCTGCTCGCCGGGCGCACCCACATCGAGCGGCTCGTGTTCGACGCGTTCGACGCCGCGGTCGGGCAGTGCGCCGACGAGGAGGTCAAGGCACTGCTCGGTCAGGTTCTCGACCTCTACGCGCTGGCCACGATCGAGGAGGACCGCGCGTGGTTCCTCGAGCACGGCCGGATCACGCCCGCCCGTGCCAAGAAGGTGATCGCCGAGGTCAACGCGCTGTGCAAGCAGCTGCGGCCGCACGCGGTCACGTTGGTCGACGCGTTCGCGATCCCACGCCAGTACTTGGCGTGACAGCGCTACTGTGGTCCTTTGTGGATCGCCACACCGTGCCGCGGCGCTCGTACTCGAGGACCTCCTCGACGAGCAACGCCATCTCCGGGCCACGTAAGCGTTCCACGAGCCACACGCCAAGGTCGAGCCCGGACGTGACACCGGCTGACGTGACGAGGTCGCCGTCGTCGACCACCCGCCCGCCGACCACCCGTGCGCCCAGCGCCGCCAGGTCGCCCTTGGCGACGTGGTGCGTCGTGCAGGGGCGGTCGGTGGTGAGGCCTGCGGCGGCCAGCAGCAGCGTTCCCGTGCAGACGGCGGCCAGGACCAGATCCGGGCGTTTGGCTCGTGCCAGCGCGTTCGGCAGTGTGCCGCAGTGGATCTGTTCGTCCACAGCGGACCCTGGACCGTAACCACCGCCGGGGACCAGGATCAGGTCGGCCGTTTCCGGGGACCACGGACAGCCGACCGTGATCTCCGCGCCGGATGCCGTGGTCACTGTGCCGGGG
Source organism: Kibdelosporangium phytohabitans (assembly GCF_001302585.1). GTDB lineage: Bacteria > Actinomycetota > Actinomycetes > Mycobacteriales > Pseudonocardiaceae > Kibdelosporangium > Kibdelosporangium phytohabitans. The sequence goes on from NZ_CP012752.1 coordinate 7,074,199, forward strand.
CCGTCGGCGCTGACGTAGGACAGCCGGATGTCGTCCAGCACACCGAAAGCCGCCAGCACGCCGGTGAAATCCTGGTCCTCGGCACCGTCGTACAGCACTGTCTGAACTCGCAGAGACAAGTCGGATCCCTTCTCCAACGGCAACGGGCACAGCGAGTATGTCCGTGGCCACCCGGACCGAACAGTGGCGAGGTCGCCCCCTTTCCCTAGGATCTGGCCATGCATGTCGTCGCCGTACTCGCCGTTGACGGCGTGGTCGGCCTTGAGCTGACCATCCCGTGCCAGGTCTTCGGAATCACGCCCGGATACGAGGTGCGGGTCTGCGCCCAGCGCAGCGCCGCTGCCACCACCGCCGGGCGGGAGGACTTCCGGGTCGTCTCCCGCTACGGCCTGGCCGACGCCGAGGACGCGGACACGCTCGTCGTGCCGGGTGCCGATCCGGGGCTGCCGCCGAATCCCCGAGTCCTGCGGTTGTTGCGTGCGGCTGCGGCTCGTGGGGCGCGTGTGGCGGCGATCTGCACGGGCGCGTTCACACTCGCGGCGGCGGGCCTGCTGGACGGCCGACGGGCAACGACGCACTGGATGCTCGCCGGACAGCTCGCCGAGTCCCACCCGGATGTGACGGTCGATCCTTCGGTCCTGTTCGTCGACGACGGGCAGATCCTCACATCAGCCGGGGTCGCGGCCGGTCTCGACCTGTGCCTGCACCTCGTGCGGCGTGACCGTGGCGCGGCGGTCGCGGCCGGCACCGCCAGGCAGATCGTGATGCCGCCGCAGCGCTCGGGCGGGCAGGCCCAGTTCATCGAGCACCCCGACCCCGCAGGCGCCGACGCGGGCGACCTGGCTCCGACTCTGCGGTGGATGCGGGAGAACCTCACGTCACCGATGACTCTGGCCGACATCGCCGCCGAGGCGACCATGAGCACGCGCACGCTCTCGCGGCGGTTCCGGGCGCAGACCGGCACGACACCGTCGCGCTGGCTGCTCGACCACCGCCTGCAACGCGCGCGGGAACTCCTCGAGACCACGGACCTGGCCGTCGAGCGCGTCGCGCGGGAGACCGGCTTCGGCTCGGCCGAGACCCTGCGGGTGCACTTCACCGAGCACGTCGGCACCAGCCCGAGGGCCTACCGGGGCACCTTCCGGGCCGAAGCGGCCAGGCGCGTCCCGTAGGTCATCGCAGCCGGGCGGCCGGCGCGGTGAACGCGATCGGCACCTTGCGGTTTGATACCCCCCAGGGGTATAAATCCGACGTGACCGCGTCCGTTCCGGGTACCCGTAGGGGGTAAGGTGGAACCGACCGGTCCGGATGACCGCGAACCTCAGCCCAGAACAGGACTGACCGATGAACACAGCCACGAGGCTCACCGTCTACGGTGCGGCGCTCGCCCTGGTCGCCACAGGCGCGTGGGCGATCGGCACTGCTGTCGGTCCCGTGAGCGACGCGGCGGGCACGCCCGCGGCGCCCCACACGGACACCCACGGCACCACCGTCACGGCGGGCTCCGAGGGACCCGACGGCCTGGCGTCGGCCAAGGACGGCTACATCCTCCAGCCGACCGGCACGACGTTCACCCCGGGGACCACCACTCCGTTCAGCTTCCGGATCACCAGGAGCGACGGCACCGCGCTGACCGCGTACGACGTCGAGCACGACAAGCGCATGCATCTGATCGTCGTACGGCGTGACCTCGCCGGGTTCCAGCACGTGCACCCCGAGATGGCGCCGGACGGCACGTGGACCGTCCCGCTGACGCTCACCCAGGCGGGCAGCTACCGCGCGCTGGCCGACTTCAAGCCGACCGGCGGCAAGAAGCTCACGCTCGGTGTCGACCTGGCCGTCCCCGGTGTCTTCCAGCCGGTCTCCTACCGCGACTTCCGCGTGTCGGCCATCGACGACTACGAGGTCTCGCTCGAAGGCCAGCTCGTGCCCGGCCGTTCCTCCCGGCTCATGCTGACCGTCCGCCGCAACGGCCAGGACGTCACCGACCTGCAGCCGTACCTGGGGGCGTATGGTCACCTCGTGGCGCTGCGCGTCGGCGACTTGGCCTACCTGCACGTCCACCCGGACAACACAACCACCGCCGGGCCGAACATCACGTTCTTCGCCGAGGTCCCGTCGAGCGGCAAGTACCGGCTGTTCCTGGACTTCAAGCACGGTGACAAGGTGCGCACAGCGGACTTCACGCTGAGCACCGGCAGCACGAACGCCCCGGCCCCGCCCGCGCCGCCCGGTCAGCAGGGGCACGGCGACGACGGCCACGGCCACTGACACCGGAAAGGAGAGTTCCCATGGCAGTTCCCACGACACCGTCCGAACTCCTCGCCGGTCAGCAGATCGAACTGGCCATCAGCGGGATGACGTGCGCCTCATGCGCCAACCGCATCGAACGCAAGCTGAACAAACTCGACGGCGTGACCGCGACGGTCAACTACGCCACCGAGAAGGCGAAGGTCACGTTCCCCACCGAGGTCGACCCGGCCCTGCTCGTGCAGACGGTCGAAGCCGCCGGGTACGGCGCGGAGCTGCCGCAGCCTGCCAAGCAGGACGAGGCCGAGCCGGACGACCCGCTGCGCTCGTTGCGGCAGCGGCTGATCGGCGCGACCGTGCTGTCCGTGCCGGTGATCGCGCTGGCGATGATCCCGGCGCTGCAGTTCACGTACTGGCAGTGGATCTCGCTGGCGCTGGCCGGGCCGGTGCTGGTGTGGGCGGCGTGGCCGTTCCACCGCGCCGCGTGGCAGAACCTGCGGCACGGCGCGGCCACAATGGACACCCTCATCTCGATGGGCACGCTGGCCGCGTTCGCCTGGTCGTTGTACGCGTTGCTGTGGGGCAGCGCGGGTGTGCCGGGCATGACGCACCCGTTCGAGCTGACCATCCAGCGGATGAGCGGCGACGGCAACATCTACTTCGAGGTCGCCGCGGGCGTGACCACGTTCATCCTGGCGGGCCGGTACTTCGAGGCACGGTCCAAGCGCCGCGCCGGCGCCGCGCTGCGGGCGTTGCTGGAGATGGGCGCGAAGGACGTCGCCGTGCTGCGCGACGGCCGCGAGGTACGCGTCCCGGTGGACACGCTGGCCGTCGGCGACCGGTTCGTCGTCCGGCCGGGCGAGAAGATCGCGACCGACGGCGTGATCGAGGTCGGCAGCTCCGCGGTCGACGCGAGCATGCTGACCGGCGAGTCCGTCCCGGTCGAGGTCGGCGCGGGCGACAAGGTCGTCGGCGCGACCGTGAACGCCGGTGGACGGCTGGTCGTGCGCGCGACGCGGATCGGCGCGGACACGCAACTGGCGCAGATGGCCAAGCTGGTGGAGGACGCGCAGACCCGCAAGGCCGGCGTGCAGCGGCTGGCCGACCGGATCTCCGGGGTGTTCGTGCCGATCGTGATCGCGCTGGCCGTCGGCACGCTGGGCTTCTGGCTGGGCGCGGGCGGTTCGACCGCCGCCGCGTTCACCGCGGCGGTGGCCGTGCTGATCATCGCGTGCCCGTGTGCGCTCGGGCTGGCCACGCCGACCGCGCTGCTGGTCGGCACGGGCCGGGGCGCGCAGCTCGGGATCCTGATCAAGGGCCCCGAGGTGCTGGAGTCCACGCGCCGGATCGACACCGTGGTGCTGGACAAGACCGGCACGGTGACGACCGGTCAGATGTCCCTTGTGGACATCCACGTGGCCGGTGGCGTCGCCGACGAGGAAGCGCTGCGCCTGGCGGGTGCGCTGGAAAACGCCTCGGAGCACCCGATCGCACGGGCGATCGCGACCGCGGCGATCGACGAACTCGGTGACCTGCCTGACGTCGAGGACTTCAAGAACCTCGAAGGCCTTGGTGTGCAGGGCGTCGTCGAGGGCAAGGCGGTCGTCGCCGGGCGCACGGCCTTGCTGGCCGACTGGAGCCAGCAGTTGCCCGCGGAGCTCGCCGAAGCCAAGGCGGCGGCGGAGAAGGACGGCAAGACCGCGGTCGCGGTCGGCTGGGACGGCCGGGCGCGAGCCGTGCTCGTGGTCGCGGACACCGTCAAACCGACCTCCGCCGAGGCGGTCCGCAAGCTGCGGGCGCTCGGGCTCGAACCTGTGCTGCTCACTGGCGACAACGCGGCCGTGGCCAAGGCGATCGCCGCCGAGGCCGGCATCGACGAGGTGATCGCCGAGGTCCTGCCCAAGGACAAGGTCGACGTGATCAGCGGGCTGCAGGCCGACGGCCGGGTGGTCGCGATGGTCGGCGACGGCGTGAACGACGCGGCGGCGCTGGCCCAGGCCGATCTCGGCCTGGCGATGGGCACCGGCACCGACGTCGCGATCGAGGCGAGCGACCTGACGCTGGTGCGCGGCGACCTGCTCGCCGCCGTGGACGCGATCCGGCTGGCCAGGCGGACACTCGGCACCATCAAGGGCAACCTGTTCTGGGCGTTCGCCTACAACGTGGCGGCGTTGCCGCTGGCGATGGCCGGACTGCTCAACCCCATGATCGCGGGCGCGGCGATGGCGTTCAGCTCGGTGTTCGTGGTGAGCAACAGCCTGCGGTTGCGCGGTTTCCGCTGATCAGAGCCCACCCGTGTACCGGTACGGGGTAAACTTGCCGGCCAGTGGGCTACGAGGGAGACAAAGGGACATGCGGGGATACACCGGAGACAAGGACGCGTTCCTCAAACGCCTGCGGCGCATCGAGGGCCAGGTCCGCGGACTGCAGCGGATGGTCGAGAACGACGAGTACTGCATCGACGTGCTGACCCAGATCTCCGCCGCGACCAAGGCGCTGCAGGCCGTGTCGCTCGGCCTGATGGACGAACACCTCAAGCACTGCGTGGCCGAGGCGATCGCGCAGGGCGGCGAGACCGCGGACGAGAAGGTCCGTGAGGCCAGCGAGGCCATCGCCCGCCTCGTGCGTTCCTGACCCCCATCCGGCCGGATGTCCGGGCCTTCGCGCTGTCAGCCGAAGGCCCGGACGTCACGCGGTGAACGCGGCAGCACCTCGTAGTGGGTGTCGAACTGCCCGCTCAGCCCGGTCACCACGACGACCTGGCCGAGCTCGAGGGGACCGACGTCGATCCCGGTCTGGGTGTTGACGAAGATCTGCACCTCGCCGGATCCGTCGTCGATCCAGAACTTGTGGCCGTACGGCAGATCGCTGATCGGCGCCTGGCTGATCCGGCCGGCGACCCGCACCAGCAGCCCCTCGGTCCGTTCACCCACTCGTGCGGTCGGCACCCACCGCGGGGTCACGTGCGGTCCGGTGCGGCCGAGGTCGACTTCGGACGCGACCAGGACGAGGAACCCGAAGCTGTCCTTCAGCGTGCCGGTGACCCTGGCACGCCGGCCGGGAACGGCGTCCAGGTTGCCCGGGGTGCTGACGTAGATGCCCGCACCCGCGTCCTGCAGGCCGAACCCCTTGTCGAAGAAGCTGGACTCGAACGCACCGGACGGGGTCGTCACGGTGCCGCTGACGGTCACGACCGTGCCCGGGGGCTGCGTCCGCGCCTTGGCGATGGAGGACACCGCAGTCGCCGGTTGGGAGGCGACTGCGGGCGGCGCGACCAACGTGAACGTCATCAGACTGGCGAACAACAGCGTGCGGAAGGCCATTGGCCCACCCTATGCACTTCCCAGGATGTCCAAGTAGTGCTGGTTGTACATGACGCCCAGGACGTTGCCGAACGGGTCGGTCACGGACGCGGGCACGAAGCCGGGGCCGCGTTCGATCGGCGCCTGGTGCGGCTTGGCGCCGAGCCCGACGAGCCGTTCGAACGCGGCGTGCACGTCGTCGACGTGCCAGTAGACGATCGGGCCGCCCGCGTCCTTGTCCGCGTCCGGCGAGAACTTCGCGTCGACGATGCCCAGTTCGTGCTGGTAGTCGCCGATGCGGAACTCGACGTAGGCGGGTTTGCCGTCGACTTCGCGGACGAAGTACGGCTCGACGCCGAGCACCTGCGTGTACCAGGCCACGGCGGCGGGGACGTCGTCGGCGTACAGGTTGACGGTGGCCATTCCTCGCAACATCGTGCACTCCCCTGATCCGGCGATTCGGTGATGTCACCAGCTTGATCGCCAAAGTGCTCACCTGCTGAGCACTTTTCAGGCCAAGGTCCGGAATTCTCCGGGGAACCCGGTCCAGCGCAGGTCAGGGGGCAGGTGCCCCATGTCGTTGAACACGAGCAGCGACGGCACCTGGCCCGGGGTGTACCGGATGACGCTGAGTGCCGCGTTGGCGTGGTTGAGCGCGAGCCACCGCCACGGCGGCGCCTCCTGCGCCTGGTTGACCAGCCACCCAGCCAGGTAGTTGTGGGTGACGAGCAACTCGTAGCGGTCCTGCTCGCCGTCGGCCGGGCCGGTGAACCGGGCGGTGGCCTCCTTGAGCAGTTTCGCGCCGCGCTGGCGTTCCAGGATCGTGAACTCCTTGAGGAAGCTGAGCAGCACGCCGGCGGAGTCGGCCGGCAGTTCGGCGCGGCCGGGGCAGTACGGCAGGTAGTCGCCCGCCGCGTCCGAGACGTGCGTCGGCACGTCGCCGAGGTGATCGGCCACCAGCTTTGCCGTCTGCTCCGCCCTGGCCAGCGGGCCGTGGTGGATCGCGTCGAACGGCACCTGTTTGAGCCGGTCACCCAGCAGTGCGGCCTGGCGACTGCCCGCATCGGTCAACGCCGACTCGTCCGGCAGTGCTTCCCCGTGCCTGGTCAGAAAGAGGTAGCGGCTGCCCATGGTGTCCTCCCAGTTCGCGACGCCTGCGTTCAGGTGGACGTGTCGCCGCTGGATCGGTTGCGCAGTGATCACCCGGGTACGGTTGTGACGTGGACGCGTCCGCGACAGAGCTGATCGCCAGGGCCGTGATCCGGCGCGACAACCGCGTGCTGCTGGCGAGGGAACGGTCGGCGCGGTGGTTCTTCCTGCCCGGCGGCCACGTGGAGCCCGGCGAGCGCGTCGAAGTGGCGCTGCTGCGCGAACTGGACGAGGAACTCGGGACCGGGGCGACGATCGAGCGGTTCCTCGCACTGGTCGAGTACGGCTACGTCAGCGACGGTGTCGCCCACCACGAAGTCAACGTCGTCTTCGAGGTCGGCATCGCCGATCCGGACCCGGTGGGCCAGGAGGAGCACATCGAGTTCCACTGGCTGCCGCTCGACCGGCTCGCGGACGCCGATGTCCGGCCGCACCCGGTGAAGGACGTGTTCCTGCCCGGTGTCACGCCGTTCTGGCGCGCGTGGCCCGGCCGGACTGCCTGAGCTGCTTCAACGTGTAGCCGTTGCCCGCTGGATCCAGTGGCCGCGTGGCCTGCTTGAACAGGTACTCGGCACGGGGGTACGACAGGCGTCCGCGTCCGGTTTCCGGGCAGATGTCCTGTGGTGCGGGCATTCGCGCCGGAACCGGGCGCCGGTCGGCGAGGAACAGCGGGCCGCGGGCGCGGCCGTCGGTCAGCAGCGCCAACAGTCTCGCCGTTTCCGAACGCCAGCTGACCCAGTCCCGGCCCGTGCGGGCCCGGCGGTCGGCGAAGTCGATGTCCTCCACGTTCAACGACAACACCGTTGTCACCGCGGCGCCGGATTCGTGCAACAGGCGCCACAATGTCCGTTCGCGCACCGCCACTTCCAGACCCCACACCAGTTCCAGCCGCACCGGGTCCAGCTCGGCCTGCTGGGCAGGCGGTTCAGTGCGCCGCTCGACGCCGCCGTCCAAGCCGGGCATCGACGCCCACGCGCCGAACGAACGGATCGCTGCGCGGTGCCGGTTCCACGTCTTGGCCGCCGCACCCTGCCACGCCGTGGCGAAGACCCTGGCCACGTGGTCCGCGGTCAGCGACGCCAGCGGCAGCCGCTCCCCCAGCGCCCGGCACAGCCGCCGCACGGTTTGGCTGTACGAACGGATTGTCGCCGTGTCCAAATCGGAGCGGGCCAGGAACTCCCGTGCCGCTTCGCCGAGTGTCGGTCCACTCGTCACCGGGACGATGGATGCCGCGCGGCGCACCAGGAACGCCCGTTCGGCCGCGTTCATGGTCAACGCGGCGGCACGTTCGTACTCCAGGCGGGCTTCGTCGTACCGGCCGACTTGTTCGAGCAGGTCACCCCGGACGCTGGGCAGCAGGTGGTAGTCGCGCAGCGCCGGGTTGCCCGCCAGGCGGTCGACGAGGTCCAGACCCGCTTGCGGGCCTTGGGCCTTGCCGACCGCGACGGCGCGGTTGAGCCGCACGACCGGTGTCGGCAGCAGCCGGACCAGTGCCGTGTAGAGGTTCGCGATCTGGACCCAGTCGGTGTCGTCGGCTGTCCTGGCCTGGGCGTGGCAGATGGCGATCGCCGCTTGCAGGACGTAGGGCCCCGGCGTGCCACCGATGTCACGGGCCCGCAGCATCGCGGTGAAGCCGCGGCGGATCAGCACCGGGTCCCAGCGACCGCGGTCCTGCTCGTGCAACTGGACCGGTTCGCCTTGCGGGCCCGTGCGGGCGGCCTGCCTGGACGCCTGGATCTCCATCAGCGCCACCAGGCCGTGCACCTCGGCCTCCCGCGGCGCGAGCGTGGCCAGCATCCGGCCGAGCCGCAACGCTTCCAGGCACAGTCCCGGCCGCATCAGGTCGTCGCCGGACGTGGCCGAGTAGCCCTCGTTGAAGATCAGGTAGACGACTTCGAGCACGGCGGTGATGTCGGCCGACGGCGATCGTTCACGCGCGGCCAGTGTCCGTTTGGCCACGGCGATGCGCTGGGTGACGTTGAGCTCGGTGGTCAGCAACGCCCTGGCGATCTCCGCCGCGCTCAGGCCGCCGAGCAGCCGCAGTGTCAGCGCGGCACGGTCGCGGGCGGGCAGGACGGGATCGCAGGTGATGAACATCAGCCGCAGGACGTCGTCGTCCCGCGGCTGCTCCTCGTCGTGATCGCGGACGAGGCCGGCTTGCTTGCTCTCGGCGAGTCTGGCGCGCCGGATGTGGTCCACCGCGCGGCGTTTGGCGATGGCCATCAGCCAGGCGCCCGGGTTGTCCGGGACGCCTGACCGCGGCCACTGCTCCAGTGCGGCGACGAGCGCGTCCTGTGCCAGTTCCTCGGCCAGTCCGACGTCGTGCACCATCCGGGTCAGCCCGCCGATGATCTTCGCGGCCTCGAGTTTCCAGACCGCGTCGATCGCCCGGTGGGCGTCGGTCACCCGAACACCTGGTGCACCCGGCTGACGCCGTTGCCCGTGATGGCGAAGAACCGGCGGGCGACCTCGGTCAGCTCGTCCTGGTCGCGCAAGTCGACGAGTGCGAAGCCGCCGACGGTTTCCTTGGCCTCGGCGTACGGGCCGTCGGTGACGGTGATCTCGCCGTCCTCATAGGTCATCTGCGTCCCGGCCGGGTCGAGGCCGCCGCTGGCCACCAGGATCCCGGCCGCCGACAGTTCCGCGACGAACTTGCCCATCTCGGTGAACATCTTCTCGTCGGGCGTGGCCTCGTTGTCGTCCCGCATGGTCATCATCAGGTAGCGCATCGGTCGGTCCTTTTCTCGGTGTTCGGGTCGGTGAGGTGTTTCGCCCCCACGTCGAACCGCACAAGTGACAGGGAATGTACCCGTTCCCTGTCACATCGCCGAACCGACGTCCGGGCGGAACCACTCCCCGAAAGGAACCGGGCATGACCACTCGCACCCTTCTCACCTGCGGAATCGTCGCCGCGCCGCTGTGGGCGGCCGGCTCGCTGGCGCAGGCCGCCACCCGCGAGGGCTACTCGCTGCTGCGTGAGCCGTTGAGCATGCTCGCCACCGGCCCGCTCGGCTGGATCCAGATCGTCAACTTCATCGTCTCGGGCGTGCTGTCCATCCTCGGCGCGATCGGGCTGCGCCGGGTGCTGGGAGCCAGTTGGGCTCCGCGGTTGGTCCTGATCAACGGCGCGGGCATGATCGCGGCCGGGATCTTCACGATGGACAGCCAGCCCTACGCCCACATGGCGGCGGGCACGATCACCTTCGGCTGCCTCGTCGCGGCCTGCTACCTGCTCGGCAAGCGATTCGGCTGGCGGTCGTTGGCAGCGGGCAGCGCGCTGCTCGTTGGCGATCTGTGGGCGATGAGCGGGGCGCCGGCGGGCTCGCTGACGCTGGCCGTGGGAGCGATTGCGGCCATGATGTGGATCTCTGTCGTGAGCAGCAGGTACCGTCAAGATCTCTCCGTGGTGGCCTGAGAGGACGGATGCGCATGGTCGAGATCATCGGAGCTGGTTTCGGCCGAACCGGCACGGCCTCGCTCAAACGGGCGCTGGAGCTGCTCGGGTACGACCCGTGCCACCACATGAGCGAGGTCCTCAAACAGCCCAGGACCACAGTGGAGTGGACGACGGCGCTCAACGGCGACCCCAGCGTGCTGCCCGGACTGCTCAGCGGCTACCGGGCCACGCTGGACTTCCCCGCCTGCCTGCTGTGGCGGGAGCTGATGGAGCTCTACCCCACCGCCAAGGTGCTGCTCAGCGTGCGCGATCCCCAGTCGTGGTACGAAAGCGCCCGCGCGACCATCCTCAACCCGATCCGCGGCGAGAACATCGACGAGCGGCTCGCCGCGCTGCTGATGCCGTTCTCCGAGGCGATGGCGAGCCGCGGCTTCCGCCGTGACCTCGGCGAAGCCGAGACCATCGCGGTGTTCAACCGGCACAACGAGGCTGTCCGCGCGGGCGTCGAGCCGTCCCGCCTGCTGGTCTACGAGGCGGGCACGGGCTGGGAGCCGCTGTGCGCGTTCCTCGGCGCCGACGTGCCGGACGTGCCGTTCCCGCACTCGAACGACTCCGCCTCGTTCCGGGAGAACGTCGGCAAAGTGCTCAGCGGCAACGCGGAGGACCTCGCCAACGAGCCTGCCAATTAGCCTGCGGCATGATCGCGCACGCCCGTAGTGTGGTGCGGTGAGCGACGGTTCTCCCTTTCTCGAAACCTCTCCCAGCGCACGGCTGGCCGCGTTCAGCGCGCTGGTCGAGTCCGGCCCGGTCCACCAGGTCACCTTGTTCACCGGTGTTCCGGTGTGGCTGGTCACCGGGCACGCCGAAACCCGGCAGCTGCTGACCCACCCGAACGTCGTCAAGTCGCTCACCGAGGTGCCGCACCGGGAGCACACCCCCGAAGACCTCGTCAAGGCGACGAACACGCACATGCTGGCGGCCAACCCGCCGGACCACACGCGGCTGCGCAAGCTGGTGTCCGCGGTGTTCACCCGTCGCCGGATCGACGAACTCGAGCCGCGGATCAAGCAGCTCAGCGCGGCGCTGCTCGACGAGGTGGCCGCGCAGGGCGGCGGTCCGGTGGACCTGCTCAGCGCATACGGTTATCCCCTGCCGATCACGGTGATCTGCGAACTGGTCGGTGTCCCGTCGATCCAGCGTGACGAGTTCCGTGACTTGTCGCAGACGGTGATGACCGGGCCGACGCAGACCGTCGAGGTCTACCTCGCGGCGGTGACCAAGCTGGTCGAGCTGATCCGCCACATGATCGAGGTGAAGCGGGCGACCCCGGGAGACGACCTGCTGTCCGGTCTGATCGCGGTCCGCGACGACGGCGACAAGCTGACCGACGACGAGCTCACCTCGATGATCTACCTGCTGCTGATCGCGGGCCACGAGACGACCGTCAACCTGATCGTCAACGGCGTGTACACGCTGCTGAAGCACCCCGAGCAGCTCGCGGCTCTCCGCAAGGACCCGTCACTGGTCACGTCGGCCGTCGAGGAGCTGCTGCGTTACGACGGCCCGGTCATGGTCTCCATCCCCGCGGTCACGAACGGGCCCGTCGAGATCGGTGACGTGACCATCCCGCCGGGCGCGGTCGTGATGTCGGCTCTGGCGTCGGCCAACCGCGATCCGCGCCGGTTCGCCGCACCGGACACAATGGACATCACCCGGTCCGACAACTCGCACGTGACGTTCGGGCACGGGATCCACCACTGCCTAGGCGCGCCGCTGGCCCGGCTGGAAGCCAGGATCGCGTTCAGCGACCTGCTCGGCCGGTTCCCGCGGTTGCGGCTGGCCGACCCCGACGCGGAGCCTGCCCGTTACCCGGGCCTGCTGCTCAACGGGATGGCGCGCCTCGACGTCCTCCTCGAGTGATCACCTCGTCGGCTTCCTCGTCGAGGAACCCGCCGGACTGGTGCTGCCACAACCGGGCGTAGGCGCCGTCCAGGGCCAGCAGCTCGGTGTGGCTGCCCTGCTCGACGATCTGGCCGCGGTCGAGCACGATCAGCTGATCCATCCGGGCGACCGTGCTCAGCCGGTGCGCGACCACCAGTGCCGTGCGGCCTTCCATCACCTGCCAGAGCGCTTGCTGGACAAGGATTTCGCTCTCCGAGTCCAGCGCGCTCGTCGCCTCGTCGAGCAGCAGGATCGGCGCGTCACGCAGGACCGCCCTGGCCAGCGCGACGCGCTGCCGCTGCCCGCCGGACAGTTTCACGCCGCGTTCGCCGACGAGCGTGTCGAACCCGTCCGGCAGGGTGGCCGCGAACTCGGTGACGTGTGCGATCCTCGCCGCGTTCAGCACGTCCTCGTCGGACGCGCCGGGGCGGGCGAAGGCGATGTTCTCCTTGAGCGTCCGGTGGAACATCGCCGGTTCCTGTGGCACGTAGGCGATCAGGCCGCGCAGGTCGGCCTGTTTCAAGGTGCTGATGTCCTGGCCGCCGACGCTGATCCGGCCGCCGTCGATGTCCATCAGGCGCAGCAGCAGTTTCGTGAGCGTGCTCTTGCCGCCACCGGACCGGCCGACGAGTCCGATCCTGGTGCCCGCCGGCACCACCAGGTTCAGCCCGGTGAACAGCTCCGACGCGCCCGCGTGTGCGAAGACCACGTTGTCGAACCGGACGTCGGCACCAGCCGGCGTGAGTTTCTCCGGGGTGTCCGGGTCGAGCACGGTCGGCGGGTCGAGCAGGAGCTCGGTGAACTGCGCGGCCTCGGTCAGCGAGCTCTCCATCCTGCGGTAGATCTGGTTGAACTCGAACATGATCCGCGTGGCGTTGGCGAAGTACGCGAAGGTCACCACGAGCGCCTCGATGCCCAGGTTGCCGAGCTTGACCGCGAAGTACAGGCCGAGGACGTTGGTCAGCACCGAGAGCGGCGCGGCGACGACGTCGATCTTGAGGTTCGCGTAGTCCCACGACCGGATCGCCAGCCGCCGGTGCTCACGCACCCTGACCTGGTGCTCGGCCGCCTCACGGTCCTCGGCGGCGAAGGCGCGGACCGTCTCCATGTTCGTCAGGCTGTCGGCGATGTGCCCGGAAACCCGCGCGATGGCGGCCTCCCGCTTGTCCACCAAGGCCTGCCGCCGCCGCACCAGCGGCGCGACGACCAGGCCGGTCAGCGTGATCATGCCGACCAGGACCAGAACGAGCACGGGGTGGTAGTTCCACAGCACGACCGAGGCGAAGCCGAGCGGGATGAGGTTGGCCACGACGCTGAACGCCAGCGTGTCGGCGATGTCGGTGAACCGCCACGCGAAGCTGTGCACCCGTTTGGTCAGCGACCCGGCGAAGTTGTCGTGGAAGAAGGCAGCGTCCTTGGCCAGCAGCGCCTTCATCCCGATGACGCTGAGGTTCTCGCCACCGAGCCCGTCCACCCGGTTCAGGCAGTGGATCCCGATCCGCCACACCACCTCCGCGACGATGAGCAGGCCAGCGAAGGCCACGACGTACGGCAGGACGTCCGTTCCGCCGCCCGCCAGGTGCCCGGCCAGCTGCGCCACCATCAGCGGCGCGATGTAGTAGATGCAGGTGTTGCCGAGTGCCGGAAGCAGCATCGCGGGAACCGAGAACCGCTTCAATCGGCGAAATTCCGTTCGGTAGTACCGTATTGCCAGGAAAACCGCTTGCCGGCGCGCTGTCATCCTTCCCCTTCCAACAGCGGGCCCTCCATGCTGCCGGGTGGGAAGCGATCCGGCGAGCGATTATCCGTGTGGCGGCGGCGAGCACCTGGTCGGTGCGCCCGCTGGAACTCCGCAGGCTGACGTTCACAATGGACCAAGCCGGGCGTGGGGTGTGGTCCAGTCCAAGGGCGTCGGCCAGTCTTCCGTGGTGCCGGAATTGTCGCACTTGAGCACCAGTCCGACTGGGCCGGTTTCAGTGCGGTCACGTTGGCGCCGACCTTCGACCGGCCGGAGGTTCGCTTTCTGGACCGACCAGTCCATGGGGGGCAGCATCGACTTCATGCCACGTCCACGTCAGTTTGATGAGCAGCGCGTGCTGTCAGCTGTGCAAGCGGCGTTCTGGGACAAAGGCTACGCGGGCACCTCGCTCGAAGATCTCCTCGCGGCCAGCGGACTGGGCAAAGGGAGTCTGTACGGGGCGTTCGGGGACAAGAAGAGCTTGTTCTTGCTTGTGCTGCGCAAGTACGACCAGGCCAATGATCACATGCTGCGGACGTGGCTCGAGCAAGCCGATCGCGGTATCGACGTGATCCGGAACTTCGTGACCGGGCCCGTGCGTGATCCCAGTCGCGAACAGGCCCGCCGGGGTTGCCTTCTCGCCAACACGGCCATGGAACTCTCGCGAGCGCCGCCGACGTGGCCGCGGAAGCGCGCCGCAGCTACGCCTCGACCACTGCCGCGCTGACCGACGCCGTACGGCGAGCGCAGCGCGAGGGCGACGTCGCACCGCATCTCGACCCGGACGTCACTGCTCGTGCGGTGCTGTCCGCTGATCATGCTCGGTCGAATCGGTCAGGACCCGGCCGCGTTGCCGGCCACGGCCAAAGCTCTGCTCGACGGCCTGCTGCCTGCGCCCTGACACCCTCGGCACGGTGGCGTGCGGCACACCCTTTCGCGAGTTATCGACTGCGCTGAAAGGCAAGGTCGCGGTCGTGACCGGGGCGAACGCGGGTATCGGGCTGGCGATCAACGTCGAGGGCTCGCTGTTCACCGTGCAGAAGGCGTTGCCGCTGCTGTCGCCAGGGGCGTCGATCATCCTCACCGGGTCGACGGCGATCTCGCGCCCCCAGTCGTACCTGCCGGTGTACGGCGCGACCAAGGCCGCGATCCGCAACCTGGTTCGCGGGTTCGCCCATGACGCGGGGGCGCGTCAGTACCGGATCAACGTGCTCTCGCCCGGCGGTACCCGCACGCAGGGCCTGCAAGAGCTGATCTCGCCCGAAGAGCTCACCGCCGCCGGGGCGTCGGTTCCGCTCGGCCGACTGGCTGAACCCGAGGAGATCGCCGCGGCAGCCGTCTTCCTCGCCTCGGACGCGTCCAGCTACGTCAACGGGGCCGAACTCGCGGTGGACGGCGGCTTCGCCCAGATCTGACGCAGGCCGGCACACGGCGGAAGTCGTGGGGGAACCGGGTTGTGCGCAGGCGTGGGTGCTCAGCCGGCTCGTCGCAACGCCGTTCGATCATGTTCAGGACTGTGCCGCCGGAGCTGACGCGGACAGGACTCTTGCCGCCAGAGCGACGTCGGCGGCGGAGTCGGACATCGTTCCCAGGGCGCGCCCGCTGTAGCAGCAGCCAGGATGACGATGCGCCGCCGCGCCGGGCTGTCGATGATCACGGCCCGGATCCAGTCGTACAACGTGGCTGTCCGGAAGGCAGCTCAGCGTCGCCCACATGGCCGACTGGTCCGGAGAAGACGGCCTGTGTTCACAGGAATTGGTGAACGCAGGCCGCCGAAGAACGGATCTCCGTCAGCCGCCGGTGACGGTGAAGCTCGAACCGGGCTCCACCACAACGTTGCCGTTGGCGGAGTTCGTGACCGTCACGTTGGTCAGTGCCGCGCTGCCGCGTGCGCTGCCCTGTGCGAGGATTCCGGCTCCGTTGCTGGACTTGTCGATGCGGACGTTGCTGATGGCCACGTTCGGCATGGTGCCGCCGCCGCCTTTGAACTGGATGCCGTCGTAGGTCGAGTCCACGATCTCCGTGTCGCGGATCGTCACGCCGGTGATGTCCCTGTTCTGGGCGAACAGGGTGATCGCGCCGAACTTCTGGGCTTCGCCCCAGAAGGCTCCGCCTGTGCGGTACAGGCCGTTGTTGGCCAGCAGTGTCTGGCCGCTGAAGGGCAGCGGGTCGTGGTCGGTGGCCAGCATGATGCCCGGGTAGTTCATCGTGTCGTAGATCAGGTTGTTCTCGACCTTGTTGTTGTAACCGCCGTAGATCGCGGCACCGTTGGCGCGCCACGGCAACTGGATCGTGTTGTTCACGAAGCTGTTGTCGTGCGCGATGTCCACGGCCGGGTCCTTGACGTACCTGTTGGCCCAGACCGCCAGCGAGTCGTCACCTGTCGTGCGGAACGACGAGTTGAAGACCTTCGAGTTGCGGGCTCCGTTGGTGAAGTTGATGCCGTCGGCGTAGGTGTCGCGGACCCGCATGCCGCTGAAATCCAGCCCGTCGGCCGGTCCCCACAGTTCTGGGATGTTGTCGAAGTCCCTGCCGACCCAGACACCCACGTTGGCGTGTTCGATCCAGACGTTGCTGATCTTCGTGCCGGTGCCGAAGCGGCCGTTGAGGCCGACGCCGCCCTCGGCTCCCCCGCCGCCCCTGATCCGGCCGGAGCCGAAGATCGCGATGTCCGAGATCTGCACGTTCTTGTCGATGTCGAAGCCGAAGTTGCCTTCGTGCGGGTGGTTGATGCCGCCCGCGTTCTGCGGCTCGGTCAGCGTGTAGAGCTGCGAGTGCCACATGCCCGCGCCCCTGATCGTCACGTTGCTGATGCCGACCTGGTTGTACTGGCCGCGGTTGAGCGGGTCGTCGGTCAGGATCTTCTGCTCCTGGCGCCACTGCCCGGCGGGGATCCACACGCAGCCGATCACGCCGTTCTGGTCGTCGGTGACCGCGCGCTGGATCGCCGCGGTGTCGTCGATCCCGTCTCCTGGGATCGCGCCGTAGGAGGTGATCGACGTGCACCCGGCGGGCTGGCTCGCCGGTGGCGCGACCTGTTCGAGGTCGATCAGGTCGATCACGTAGAACGCCGCCGTGTCACCCGAATCCCGCTGCAGCTTGAACTTCGTGCCCGGCGGGTACGAAGTGGACAGCAGCGCGCGCGACTCGTCGAACAGCCTGCGCGCGTCGGACTGCGGCGAGTTCGTCAGGCCCTCGGGGTCGTCGGTGGTGCCGTAGAGCCAGCTGTGCCTGGACGACAGCGACAGCTTCTGCGCGAAGGTCCCGTTGACGTACAAGCTGATCGTCGCGTCGATGCCGCCGCCGCCCGGTGCGTCCGGGATCGAGTTGCGGACCACGATCGAGTTCGCCGCGTTGGTCGAGGTGAACTCGGCGAACTGGCCGGTGTTGCCGAGCCGCACGGACTGGCGGCCGGACGACTCCGTGGCGAAGTTGGTGTGCCCGAACGTCCGCAGCGGGTCGGTCTGCAGCAAAGTGCCCTGGTAGTTCGCGGCCTCCGCCTCGTACTCGACGTACGGCAGCGCGGCGCCGCGGCCGACGACGATCGACTTGGCCAGCGAGTTGTTCGTCTCGTTGGCCTCGGCGACGGCGTCGGTCGCGTCGGCGGTCGCGGTGATCGTGGCGCCGCCGCTGATGGCGGTCCAACTGCCGGTGACGGGCACGGTGACCGTCGCACCCGCCGCGATCGACGCCGTGTTGGTGTTCAACGTGGTGCTGCCGACCGTGAGGCGCGTGACCGTTGTCGCGCCGGACGCAGTCGTGCCGCGGTTGTTGACCGTCACCGAGAACGTGACCGTCGCGCCGGCAGCCGGGTTGGGCGGGTTGGATGTGATGCCCGTGATCTGCAGGTCAGGGCCGGGTGCCTGGGCCACGACGAGCCGCGACGACGCCGTCAGGCTGTTGTTGTCATTGTTCTGTTCAATAATTGCGTTCACGGGGTCGACGACCGCCGTGACGGCGTAGCTGCCCATCGCACGCCTGCCGACATCGACCGCGACCGTGGCCGAAGCACCGGCTGCCAGACCGCCGACCGGGGCGCTGCCTGCGGCGACGCCACCGAGGTTGACGTTGACCGTGGTCGCGCCCGCCGCTGCCGGGCCGATGTTCTGCACGGTCGCGCGGGCCGTGATCGCGTCGGTCTCGCTCGGCGACGCGGGAGTCCACGCCAGAGCGGAGACGGTCAGGTCCGGGTTGGGCGCGGCCGTGCCCATCACCTGGAGTTCGGCGACCTGACCGCCCGGCGCGCCGGTGTTGGCCGTGAACCGCAGCCTCAAGTCCGCGACGCGGCCGGTCACCGGGATGGTCACCGAGTTGCCGGACGACGGGTTGAACGCGTACTGCCCCAGCGCTTTCAGCGAGGTGAAGGACGTCACCGACTGCTCGCGGCCGAGGATTTCCAGCGTCTGCGTGCGCGGGCCCCACACCGGGTCGGGGTTGAGCCTCAGCACCACCGAGCTGACCTCGGCGTTCGAGCCGAGCTTGACCGTCAGGTTCCCGTCGAACCCGGCGGATTCCCAGTACGTGCCGACGTTGTTGTCGTTGGCGTTGGCCGCGACGAAGTTGTGCACGTGCGAGTTGGCCTCGACTGGCTTGCCCGCCGCCAGGTCGCCCTCTCCCCCGCCGGGCGGCGGGTCGCCGTCGGTGCCGTAGATCTCCAGCTCCGACACCTGCGCCGCGGGCCAGCCGGTGTTCGCCGTGACGTGCACGCGTACGTATCGCACGGTCGTGGCGTCGAAGTCGATGGTCACGGCGTTGGCTGAGGACGGGGAGAACACCCGTCCGGCCGACGGTGACAAGGCGGTGAAGGCCGAGCCGTCGGTGCTGCCCTGCACGCTGAGAGTCTGCGTGCGCGCGCCCCACGACCCGGGGAGTCCCAGCACCACCTGGTTGACGCTCGCACCGGCACCGAGGTCGACCTGGACCCATTGCGGGAGCACGTTGTTGGCGCTTTCCCAGTAGGTCTGGGCGTTTCCGTCGTTGACGTTGGCGGCAGCGAACCCGCCCTGGGTCCCGCTGGCCGTTGCCGTCCTGCCGAGCGACAGGTTGGGGCCCGCAGCCGCTGCCGGGGTGGCGGCGATTCCCGCGGCGAGCAACCCGGCCGCGAGGATGCCGGTGAGCAGGCGCAAGCGGCGTTGCTTACGTTCCATGGTTGTCCTCTGTTCGGTTGTTTCGGGCAGGGCGAATCGGCGGGCGTCGAGGACACACCCGCCACAACGTTGCATCTTTGCGTGATGTTAGTCTGAATTTTGCAGGGTCGAAGTCACAGTTTTCAGACCCGCCGGGGTTAAGTCAACGGTTCAGATGTGCCCGCGCAGCCGCGACCAGGCGAGGACGACGTGCACGCGATCGCGGACGCCGAGTTTGCCGAGGATGTTGGAGACGTGCACCTTCACCGTGTAGCGGCTGATGGTGAGCCGCTCGGCGATGTCGTCGTTGGCCAGACCCGCGCCGAGCAGCGCGCACACCTCGCGTTCGCGCGGGGACAGGCCACGGATCGCGCGCAGCAGCGCTTCGTCCTCGCCGGTCGGCATGGCCGGGCGGAACGCGGTGATCATCCGTGCCGTGGCTTCCGGGGCGAGAACGGCCTGGCCCGCGGCGACGATCCGGATGCCGTCGCGCAGCCGTTCGCTCGGCGCGTCCTTGAGCAGGAACCCGCTGGCCCCGGCCCGCAACGCCGCGTAGACGTAGCTGTCGAGGTCGTACGTGGTGAGGATGAGTACCTTGGTGCGACCGGCGATGCGCCTGGTCGCTTCGATCCCGTCGAGGACGGGCATCCGGATGTCCATCAGGACCACGTCCGGCGCGTGCAGGTCGACCGCGGCCACGGCCTGCTGCCCGTCGGCCGCGAGACCGGCGACCGACAGGTCCGGCGCGGCTTCGATGATCTTGGACAGGGCTTCCCTGAGCAGCTGTTCGTCATCGCAGACGACTACGCGGAGCACGCCACGCTCCTCGACGGCAGCACCGCGCGGACCTCGAACCCGTCCGGGCGCGGGGTCACCTGGAGCATCCCGCCGACGAGCAGGACGCGTTCACGCATGCCGACCAGGCCGAGGCCCGACCCCGGATTACCCGCTGTCACCGGCCTTTCGTTCACGACGGACACCGTCAGCTGGTCGGCGGCGAACGCCAGTGACACGACGGTCGCCACCGGTCCGGCGTGTTTGACCACGTTCGTCAACGCCTCCTGGACCACGCGGTAGGCGGCGTGTTCGATGCTGGCGTCGAGCCTGCCGGGATCTCCGTGCCGGACCACGGTGACGTCCAGCGGCGTCGCCGAGACCAGCGCGTCGATCTGGGCGAGGCCGGGCGGCACGACCAGCGGGTCGTGGCCGCCGTCGGCGGAACTCGCGCGCAGCACCCCGAGCAGCCGCCGCAGTTCCGCCAACGAGTCGCGGCCGGTCCGCGCGACCCGGTCGAGGGTCTCGCGGACGTCCGTGCCGGTCTCCGCAGCCGCGGTCGCGTCGAGCACCATCGCGGTCACCGAGTGGTTCAGGATGTCGTGCAGTTCCCGTGCCAGCAGGGCACGTTCCCGCCGCACGACCTCCGCGCGGTCGGCTTCGAGCTCGCGGATCCGGCCGCGTTGCCGGGCGCCGAGCCGTCCGCTCAGCCAGAACCCGACGAACATCACCGCGACCGAGGCGATGCCGACCACGGCGAACCCGGCGGGCGCACCGCCCGCGATGCTCACCACCATCCCGATCCCCAGCAGCGACAGGCCGACCACGAGCCCGATCCGCTGCTGCACGGGCTTTCCCCACGTGCCGAGGGCGAACGTGGCGGCGAGCACGCCGACGAAGATCTCCATGTCGAGGACGATCAACGCCGTCTCCAGCGCGATCACCACCAGCAGGACGGTCAGCGGGAACCTGCGGCACCACGCCAGCGCGGACATCTGCACCGTCGCCACCGCCAGCAGCACCAACGGGTACCGCTCCGCCGGTCCGTCCAATATGGACAGCCAGGCGGCCGTCACCGGCAGCAGCGCGAGCAGTCCCTCGCTCAGTCGCTCCAGGCGAGCACGGCCTGCTTGCGGGCCCGCGTCCACCTGCGGGCGAGCACCAGCAACGCCGCCGCCCACGGGATCATCCCGACCGTCCAGCTCAGCGCCATCGGCGGCCCGGGTGCTGGTCCCGCCGTGATCGGCAGCGTCGCCGTCGTCACGCCGGACGGTCCGTGCACGGTGAATTCGAAGCGCCACCGGCCCTCCTCGGGTAGTGCCACGACGTCCAGCCCCCACGCGTGCCGCGCCTGCGGGTGCCGCCGCAGTTTCATGTCGGGCTCACCGTCGAGGCCGACTATCCCCAGAGCCCTGGGTTGCCCGGATGGCGCGATGGCCCGGACGGTGCCGGTGCGTCCCTCGATTCCCCCGGACGGCTCGAACGTGAAGTCTAGCGACCGCCCGGCTCGGATGGGCCAGTCCGTGAAAGACGCGGTCAGTGTGCCGTCACCGAACGGCACTCGTTCGCTGTGCACGACCGTCAAGGGCGTCACCTGCGCCGACGCGGCCGGAGCCGTCACGATCAGCACGGCCGCGACCGCTACCGCTACCGCGAGCCTCATACCACCACCGCCTCACGAGAACCGAGCCGGCGCATCAGCGCGGCGCACTGCCACCCGAACCGGCCGCCGAGCGCGCCCATGGCGGTGATGGCCGGGATGTTGAGCAACGGGCCGGCATCCGGCTCGAGGAAACTCATGTACAGCGCCGCCATCAGCCCGACTCCGGCACCCACCACGGTCATCGCGGTGATCGGGGCGAGGTCGCGGCGGCGGAGCAACTCGATGGCCGCCGCCACGATCGCGGCGACGATCGGGAACACCGCCGGCATCGCGAGGGCGACAACGGGAAGCCCCAACGCGTAGTCCCTGATCGGCTGTCCGATTCCGTCCGCGTACAGCTCGGTGGCCAGCAGCGGGAAGAAGTACGTCGCCGCCTGGACCGCGATGAACACCAGGCCGACCGCGAGCACCCACCGGGCGGTGCGGGTGGTTCCCGCGATCGCGCTCAGCGTCCAGGCCGCGATGGCGCCACCGGCCAGCACCGTGAGATCGATCCCGAGGAGCGTGCCGTCCAGCAGGATCGACGCGGCCGCGACGTTCAACGCGCCCGCCGCCGCGAGCCCCCACCTGCCGGACGTCGTCGTCCGCAGCGCGGCGAAAGCCATGATCACCGCGATGGCCTGGACCTGCATGGCGATCGACAGGCTGAGGTGCGACGGCGTGTCCTCCAGGATGTCGAAGCCGTAGACCGTGTGCCACCACAGGTCGGTCGCGCCGTACAGCAGGTGCCCGGCCGCGCCGAGCCCGCCGACCAGGAACGGCAACGGCGTCCGCAGACCGAATACCCGCAGCGCCGGGCCCATGTCCCGCTGACTCTTGAGCACGACCGCCAGGCTGGTCAGGCCGATCAGCGAGGTCCCGAAGTAGAACATCAGGTGCGGCGCGGTGAAGAACGTGTCCGGGCCGACATCGACGTGCCATTGCCCGTCCCACGCCACACCGAGCCACAACGAGCTGAACCCGGCCAGCAGCAACCAGGCACCGACCACTTGTCGTCTGGGTACCATTTCGCGTCAACCCCTTATCTCACAGTGATTTCGAACGTGACAACCTGACCGTCCGCCCGGACCCCGAGCTCCCACGGGCCGGACATGGAGAACAGCTCGCCTTCGGCACGGAACAGGCCCGGTTTTTCCTTCACGGCAGTGATCTCCCCGGTCAGGTGGCCCATCTGCGGCATCGTGGCGAACAACGACACAGCCGTCACCTGTGCCGGTGTTTGCACCCGTGCCACAACCGTTCCCGTCACCGCCTTGTCCAGCCGGACGGTGATCCCCGAGCGGCTGACGTCGACCGCTGACGCGCCCGGCAGCATCGTCGACAACAGCGCGCCGATCGCGACGACGCCGACGGCGATGACCAGCAGAATCGGGCGTTTCATCCGACGACCTCGACGACGTGCGGGACCGTCACGACGCGGAAGTCCCTGACGTACTGCACCCATGCGAAATAACGCCCGGGTCTGGGGAAACTGGTGGCGAAGCGGAGCCTCGGGCCGTGCCCGGCGACTGTTCCGTCCGATGTGGACGACATGGATCGCTCGTGCGCGTGCCCGAGGAAGCCGCCGTCGTGGTCACGCGTGATCAGGTGACCGGGCATGCCCAGCCAGGACTGCAGCCCGGTGGAGCCGGTGTCGACCTCGATCGTGACCGGACGGGCCGCCGGGAACGTCAACGACCTGCTCTGCGCCGACACTGGTCGCGGCGGACCGGTGACCTCGAACGTCCCGGACACCAGCTGGCCACCCGCGGCTACGCGTTCGATGTCGAGGTACGCCAGATACTTCCCCGGCCGGTCGGCAGTCACCCGTGCCTCCACCCGCCCAGCTTTGGTCCTCAGTGGATGGAGATGGCGGAAGAACTGCCCGTCCTGGCTGGTGATCACGAGGTGCGCGATGGCGTCGTGGTGGACCGCCAGGTCGTCCACGGGCAGCCCCGTCGAACCGTCGACCAGGTCGAAGCCGACCGTGAACGGCTCCCCCAGGACCGGCCCCGACGGCGATGTGGTCAGCAACGCCTGCGCGTTGGGGCGTCCCGGTTCGGGTGTTGCCTGGCTGAGCTGGGGCGACACCACAGCGACTGTCGCCGCGATGGTCATCGCGATGACACCGACGCCGCCGAGGGTCATGGCGGTTGCCCGCCGGGACATGGCGCCCGCGACGATCGCGGCGGCGAGCAGCAGACCGGTCGCGCCGAAGCCGCCGTACACCGCCAACTCCCAGGTCGCGAGGCTGGGCACCGCAACACGAAAAGGCACGACGGAGAACTCGTCGGAGGTCTTGATGACCAACTCGTGCTGCCCCTGGTCACGGACGTGCAGCACAGCCGGGTACGTGCCGGGACGGTCACGTTGAAGCAGGACCGCCGCTGTGCTGTCGCCGACCGCGAGGTCGATCGAGAGATCACGAACCGGCTGGTACGCGACGAGATCGACGTACAACGGACCAGGCACTTCGGGCGTGCGCCGGATGACAACCGTCAGCTCGGCACCGTTGACCGTCTGCGCCACATGGAGATCCGCGCCCGCACTCACCACATGTGCCGACGCGGGTGCCGCGACAACGATCAGTGCGACCGAAACACCGAGTACCAAACGGAAGAACACGTCCTTGAGACTAGGAACGCGTCACGCTCGGCACATACGGCTCGGGTAGCGACTTCGCTAGTGCCCGGGAACTAGTGCTCCAGCCGGATTTCGTGATCGACTGGCGGCCTCGGACGCCAAGAGGGCCAGACCGTCCGCGGTCGCCGTGCCAGCGGGCGCGGTGTGGACGTTCAGCAGCAGGCCGGGGTCGGCAGGCAGATCCATCGACTCGACGTCCAGGTCGAGCCGGCCCATGACCGGGTGGCGCACGCGCTTGCGCCCGGACCGGTGGAGCCGAACGTCCTGAGATGCCCACCGCTGCCGAAACAGTTCACTGCGGGTCGACAATTCACCGACCAGGGCGATCAGCTCCTCGTCGTGCGGATTGCGACCGGCTTCCATGCGTGGTTTCGCGGCCACCTCACCGGCGATTCGGTCGTAGTCGACGAAGAACGTTGCCGCCGCGGGATCCAGATACAAGAACCGCGCGGTGTTCGGCGGGTGTCGCGTGTCGGCCAGCACCGTGAATACAGCGCGCGGGCAAGGTGATTCACGGCCAGCACGTCATAACGGCCGTTGCAGATCCAAGCCGGCGCGTCGGTGATGGTGTCGAGCACCCCGTCGGAGGTGCCGGTGAGGCTGCCGCGCTCCATCCGCACGTAGTAGTCGACCGATACCCCTGCCAGCAGAACCGCCTCTTCGCGACGCAGACCTTTGACCCGGCGGTTGCCGCCGTAGGCGGGCAGTCCGGCCCGCTCGGGTGTGATCCGCGCGCGACGCGAGCTCAGGAACTCCTTGATCTCAGTGCGCAGGTCGATCGTGGCCACCCCTTCACCGTAGGCCCTGTCGGCGGGCGAAGGGAGGTTCTGCTGGTACCCCCACCCCGTCACACGCGGCATGCGCCCAGCGTCGTGACAGGAAAGGCCCGGGTCGCCCAGGTACCTGACGCGGTCGTGGCGATGCCGCCGTCGATCGGGATGATGGTGCCTGTGAGGTAGGAGCCGGCCCGGCTGGCGAGGAACACGGCGACACCTGCCATGTCGTCGTCGCGACCGAGCCGGCGCAGCGGGGCCTTCGCCGCGATCGTGTCGCCGATGGCATCCAGCGTGGATGCCATCATCTGCGACGGGAACGGTCCTGGGGCTACCGCGTTCACCGTGACGTGCTGTGGGCCCAGCTCCCTGGCAAGCACTCTGGTGAGTTGGTGGAGTGCCGCTTTGCTGCCGGCGTACGAGTAGTTGGGCGACTCGGCGACGTGGATGGCGGCGATACTGCCGATGTTGGTGACCCGCGCGGGATCATCGGCGGTGCCCGCCGCGCGCAGTGCCGGGAGCAGCGCCTGCACCAGCCAGAACGGCGACTTGAGGTCGAGGTCGATCACCGCGTCCCATGCCTCGACCGGGAACGTCTCCAGCGGCTCGCGCCACATCGCTGCGGCGTTGTTGACGAGGACGTCCAGGCGTTCCGAGTCGGCCTTGACGAGATCAGCGAGGCGCTGGCACTCGTCGTACCTGGACGGGTCGGCGGGGATTGCCCGAACGTCGCCGAATTCGGACAGCAGACGCTGTGCCTCCGCGCACATGTCGGCTTTGCGTGAACTGATGATGACGTGAGCGCCCACCTGCAGCAGGCCGCGCGCTATCATCATCCCAACACCCCTGGTGCCGCCAGTGACAAGGGCTTACTTCCCACTCAGATCGAAAAGATCCGTCTGAGCGGTGAACTGGTTGTCCGCCATTGGTCTTCGTTCCATCACTTCCGTGGCGAATCGCGAACTCAAGCACGAGGAACTCCACGTGGACGAAGTGCCGGCACACCGCTTCGCCGGGTCGATCCGCGCCGCCGGAGTACTAACCCTGGGACTTGGCCGGGGGCAGCAGCGAGCTCCAGGTGAGTTCGGACAGCTCGCCGCCTGTGACGTTCAGGTCGGCGCGAGCGTGTGCGTAGAACTCGTTACGCAGGCGCATGGCCTTCTTGTACGCCTCGACGAACTCCGACTCGTCCGGGTTGTCCTCTTGCAGGATGTGCTCTAGTCGCCAGACCTGCTCGTGCCACGTCCGCGCGGCCACGACTGTCTCCGAGGCGCCGAGCAGCAGAACTGTCTCCCACTTGAGGGCGCGTTCGGTTTCGGCGTCGGCGAGCTCGTCGAACCCGGTGTCGATGTCGATCGGCCTCCCGGTGTGCAGCAGGTTCTTCGTCTCGGCGATGCGGCGGCACAACCGGACCATCTGCTTCACCGCGTTGGCGTATTCGGTGTACGCCTGCAAGCGTTTGTCGTCCCACCGGGCCACTTGTGCGCGGCGCCAACGAGTGCGCTCGGTCAGCGTCGTCACGACGAACGTCGCCGCGGAGCCGAGCAGGACACCTGCGATGGTCAGGATCTGAGCCACGATCGGGTTCACGAAGGCAAGCCTGCCACGCGCAACCGGATGCGGGACAGTCACTTCCCGTGCAGAGCAGCGGCGGTCGCGGTGCCGGTGATGTCCCCGGCCGGGCCCTGGTACAGGATTTCCCCGCCGTGTTTGCCCGGCCCCGGCCCGAGGTCGATCAGCCAGTCGGCTTGCCTGATCACGTCGAGGTTGTGCTCGATGACGACCACGGTGTGGTCTCGTTCGACGAGGTTGTCCAGCACCCGCAGCAATGTGTCGATGTCGCTCAGGTGCAGCCCGGTCGTCGGTTCGTCGAGCACGTACAACGTCGGGTCGACGGCCTCACGCAGCTCTTTGGCGATCTTCACGCGTTGGCATTCGCCGCCGGACAGCGTGCTCAGCGGCTGGCCGAGCCGCAGGTAGCCGAGGCCGACCTCGTCGAGGTGCCGCAACGCCTTGCTGATCGCCGCGTCCGGCAGCCGGTCGATCGCCCCGGCGATGGTGAGGTCGTCGACGTCGGCGATGGACAGGCCGTCCACCTTGTGTTCCAGCACTTCGGGCTTGAACCGCCGTCCATGGCACGTCTGGCAGACCGTTTCCTGGCCGTCCATGAACGCCAGGTCGGTGTAGATGACGCCGAGCCCGTCGCAGTCGGGGCACGCGCCGTCGGAGTTGGCGCTGAACAGGCTGGCCGAAACGTTGTTGCGGCGCGCGAACAGCTTCCGGATGGGCGTTGCGATGCCGGTGTACGTGATCGGTGTCGAACGGCGGTTGGTGCTGACCGGTTTCTGGTCGATCACGACAGCGTTGTGCTGGGTGACGAGCTCGGCCGCGAGACTCGACTTCCCCGAGCCCGCGACGCCGGTGAGCACGGTCATCACGCCTGCCGGGATGTCCGCGGTGACGTCCTTGAGGTTGTTGCGGTTGGCGTTGGCCACCGTGATGGTCCCGCGCGACGGCCGCGGACTGTCCTTGATGGACCGATCTTGCGCCAGCGCGACCGCTGTCGGCGTGTCCGCCTTGCGCAGCTCGGCGAACGTGCCCTGGAACACGAGTTCGCCGCCCTGCTCGCCCGCGCGGGGCCCGATCTCGACGATCTGGTCGGCGATGGCCATCACCGCGGGGTCGTGCTCCACGACCAGAACGCTGTTTCCCTTGTCCCGCAGTTGGTTGAGCAGGGCCGTCATCGACGAGACGTCGTGCGGGTGCAGGCCGACGGTGGGCTCGTCGAACACGTACAGCATCTCGATCAGGCTGCTGCCCAGGTGCTTGACGGTTTTGATCCGCTGCGACTCGCCGCCGGACAAGGTCGTGGTGGCGCGGCCGAGGTGCAGGTAGCCGAGCCCGATCGTGACCATGGCGTCCAGCCGGTCCTTCAACGCGGCCACCACCGGCGCCACCTGGGCGTCGGTCACGTCCGTGACCAGGCCGGCCAGTTCGCTGATCTCCATCCTGGACATCTCGCCGATGGTGCGGTCGAGCACCGTGGCGGTCCGGCTGGCCTTGGTGAGCCGGTCGCCGTGACAGTCCGGGCACACCTCGGAACGGGTGAACCGCGCGATGACCTCCTTCTTGCGGTCGGACAGGTTGTCGGACGTGTGCAGGTAGATCCGTTCGAACCGTTCGACGATGCCCTCGTAGTCCTTCGGGGCCCGTTTGCCGAGGCGCGCCGCGTACTCACCGCCGTACAGCAGCGCGTCCCGCTCGGCCTGGGTCCAGTCACGCAAGGGCGTGTCGGCGTCGAACGTGCCGATGTCGGCGTACTGGGCGTACCAGTAGCCGCCGCTGCCCGCGCCGGGCAGCAGGATGGCACCGTCCTTCAACGACTTGCCGAGGTCGACGAACCTCTCGACGGCACTGGCCACGACCTCGCCGAGCCCCGAGCACGTCTCGCACATGCCCGCCGGGTCGTTGAACGAGAAGTGGTTCGACTCGCCGACGTGTGGCGTGCTCACGCGGGAGAACAGCAGCCGCAGGTAGGTCCAGGCGTCGGTGATCGTGCCGACCGTCGAACGGGCGTTGCCGCCGATCCGGCGCTGGTCGATCACCACGACCGGGGACAGCCCGCCGATCTCGCCGACGTCGGGGCGCGACCACTTCGGCAGCCGGTTGCGGGTGAACGGCGGGAAGGTCTCGTTGAGCTGGAACCCGGCCTCGGCGGCGATGGTGTCGAACACCAGCGACGACTTGCCCGACCCCGACAAGCCGACGAACACCACGACTCGGCCTCGCGGCACGTCGACGTCGACGGACTTCAGGTTGTGGGTGCGGGCACCTCGGATCCGGATCTCACGCTCAGCCATGCACTCGACCGTACGACAAGATGTGGCCAGAATCTGTCCGCGATTACCGGCACAATGGACGCATGGCCGACGTGATGCGACGAGTGCTCGCGTTGCTGGCGGCGTTGCAGACAGGCAAGGCCTTCAGCGGCGACGAACTGGCGACGCGCCTCGACGTCACACCGCGCACGCTGCGGCGTGACGTCGATCGGCTGCGCGGATACGGGTATCCCGTGGAAACCCAGCCGGGGCCAGGCGGCTACTACCGGCTGGCCGCCGGGCGCGCCATGCCCCCGCTGCTGCTGGACGACGACGAGGCCATCGCGACCCTGCTCGGCCTGGCCACGCTCGCGTCCACCGGGGACGCCAGCGAGGGCAGCGTGGATGACGCGGCGACTCGTGCGTACGGCAAGGTCGACCAGTTCCTGCCCAAACGCCTGCGACCGCGGGCTGTGGCGTTGCGGGCCAGCCTGGAGACGACCCCGATGCCCGCGCCGGGCACCAGCGCCGAGGCGATGAGCACGCTCGCCGAGGCGATCCACCACCGGCACGTGGTGACGTTCGACTACGCGGGCGCGACCGCGACCGCCAGCAGCCGCCGGGTGGAGCCGCATCGGCAGATCCACCTGCACCTGCGCTGGTACCTGCTGGCGTGGGATCTCGGCAAGGCCGACTGGCGTGTCTTCCGCACCGACCGCATCACCGGGCTCCAGCGGCTGGGGCAGGGTTTCGACCCGCGTCCGTTGCCTGCCGGCAGCGGTATCGACTACCTCCGCCAAGGCCTCGCCAAGGACAAGCAGCGGGTGGTCGTGACCGTCGACGCGTCCGTGACCGTGGTGGCGGACGCCTTCAAGTACCGGGATGGCGAGTTCACCGCCATCGCCGAGAACAGGACGCGGGTCGTCCTGGTCCTCGACACATGGCAGTGGCTGCTGCAAAGCCTGGCGTTCCTCGACGCCGGCTTCACCATCGACGAACCCGCCGAGTTCCGCGAGATGTGCCGCCGGTTCGGCACACGCCTCGTGGAGCAGTGACCGCTACAAACGGTCGAACCACGTGACGGTGGCGCCGTTGTCGAACGACAGGCGCTCGGTGACCGTGAACTGCGTCGGCTGGAACTCGCCGCTCACGGCGGAGACGCCGGAACCGGCCATCACGGGGTAGCTCTTGAACACCAACCGGTCGATCTCGGGTAGCAACGCACCTGCGAGCTTGCCGCCGCCGGCCAGCCAGACGTCCAGGCCGTCCTGCTGCTTGAGCTCACGCACCAGCGGCAACGGGTCACGCACGAGCGTCACCGCCGGGTCATCGATCTTCTCCAGCGACGTCGACACGATGTACTGCTTGACGTGCCCGTACGGGCTGGCGATACCGGCGTCCAGCGCGGGCCGGTACGTGCCGAGGCCCATGACCAGGGTGTCGAACGCCTGGTTGGGCGCGTCGTCGAAGCCGACGTGCCTGCGCACGTGGGTGGGCAGCGTCTCCGGGTAGTTCCGGCCCATCCAGCCCATGAACTCCTCGCTGACCGGGTAGAAGTCGATCTCCCCGTTCGGTCCGGCGATGTAGCCGTCCAGTGAGATGCCGACGTAGTAGACAAGCTTTCGCAACCTGGCTCCTTGAAGTACTCTGACTGAAGTGGTTAGACCATAGTACTTCATCTGAAGTGGTGTCAACGGAGGTTCGAGCATGCGGCAGAACCCGGAGCGGCGCACCGCGTTGCTGGACGCGGCCATCGAGGTCCTGGCCAGGGAAGGATCACGGGGCCTGACCCTGCGCGCGGTCGACAAGGAGGCGGACGTGCCGATCGGGACGTCCTCGAACTACTTCGCCAGCCGGGACACGCTGCTGACCCAGGCGGGGGCCCGGGTTTACGAGCGCCTGCTGCCGGATGAGGCCACCGTCGCGCAACAGATGTCGTCCGCGGTGGGTACCGAGGGCTTCGTGTACCTGATGCGGGAGGCGATGACGCGGATCTCCGGATTCCGGACCGGCTACCTCGCGCTGCTGGAGTTGCGGCTGGAGGCGACCCGGCGACCGGAGTTGCGCGAGGTGCTCACCAAACGGGTACGCGCGGACATGGACGAGAACGTCGAGCGGCACCTCGCTTCGGGCCTGCCCGGGGACGCCGTCTCGGTGCGGTTGCTTCAGCTGACGTTGAGCTGGCTGATCCTGGAGCAGCTCACGCTGCCCGACATCATGACCGACGAGGAACGCGACGAGCTCGTCACCGAAGCCGTCCTCCGGCTGTCCGCACCGAGCAAACGTGAATGATCTTCGCTCATCACGTTGTGCCGGGGATCTCGCGACCGTTACTGCGCTCTCGCTTGCCGGACAAAGGGATCACATGCGGTTCAAGGTGGCTGTCGGGGTCGGCGCCGCGCTCGCCCTCGCGCTGCCGGCCGTCCTGATCCTGTGGCCGGGCGAGGATCGGCGGCCCGCGGCGTCGTTGACAGTGCCGAGCTCGAACGGTTGCCCGGACGAGCCGAGACGGTCCGCCACATTCACCCCGGCCTTCATCCTCCCCGGCTCGCCCGCGCCTCCCCCAGCGACCACCACTGCCACCACCACTGCCGGCTCCGCGCCACCGGCCAACCCGGTCACCCCGCCCGCCGCACCACCCGTCGCCACGGCGTCGGGGCGGATCTCGTACTACGGCGCGAGGAACAACAACCCACCCGGCAGCCGGGAGATCGCGTACACCGACGTCCTGCACAAGCAAGCAGGCGGCAGCGGAACGTTCGAGGACCCGACCACCTTCGCCGCGGGCACCGACCGCTACCAGCCGGGCACCGGGATCTACGTCCCGGACCTGCGGCGTACCTCATCCTCGAGGACCTCTGCCCGGACTGCTCGGGCGCCGCGATCGTCCTCTGGACCGGGACAGCCAAGGCTTCCGGGAGCACCAACTGCCAGCGGTCACTGTCCCGCGCCACCACCCGTCAGTACGAGATCAGTCCCCCGCCGGACTGCCAGTCGTCGCCGGTGACCTCTACCAGAACGGCAAATGTCACGTCCCGCGCTAGGCCCGTGCCGCGTGGTGAGCCACAAGATCGTGTGCGGCATCGCCCTGCGGCCCGGCTGGATGGGCGTGCAGGACAGCTCTCGTCAGCCGCGGCAACGCGTGCAGCAGGCGATGTTCCGCGTCGTGCGCTATCCGGTGCGCGTCACGCAGACTGAGCTCGGGGCGCACCGACAGCTCGGCTTCCGCGTGCAGCGCGTGTCCCACCCAGCGCAGCCGAAGTTGCTGTACCGCAAGGACTTCCTCCGACGAACCAAGCGCACGCTCCGCCTGGTCGACCAAAGCGGGGTCCACCCCGTCCAGCAGACGGCCGAACACCTCCTTCGCCGCGCCCCGCAGCACCGAGAGGATCGCCACCGTGATGAGCAGGCCCACCACGGGGTCAGCCCACCGCCATCCCACAGCCGCGCCTCCGGCCGACAGCAGGACTGCCAGGCTGGTGAATCCGTCTGTCCTGGCGTGCAGACCGTCGGCCACCAGTGCCGCTGACCCGATCTGCCTGCCGACCGCGATGCGGTAGCGGGCGACGAGTTCGTTCCCGGCGAAACCGACCAGCCCCGCCGCGGCCACCCAGCCGATGTCGCGCATGTCGCGTGGCTCGACCAGGCGCTGCGCCGCTTCCCAGCCCGCGAGACCCGCCGACGTGCCGATCACCGCGAGGATCACCAGTCCGGCGAGGTCTTCCGCACGACCGAGGCCGTACGTGAACCGCCGTGTGGCGGCCCGTCTTCCCAGGAGGAACGCGACCGCCAGTGGCACAGCGGTCAGTGCGTCGGCGAAGTTGTGCAGCGTGTCGCCGAGCAGCGCGACCGAGCCGGTGACCGTCACCAGCACCGCCTGCGCGATCGCCGTGACCATCAGGGCCGCGAACGAGATCCACAGTGCCCGCATGCCCCGGCGGCTCGCCTCCAGCGCACTGTCCACACCATGACCGTGTCCGTGACCATGTCCGCGTCCCATGGGGTCAACATAGGGCCGTCATCGCGGTGCGACAACGGCGTAACAGCCAGCTACCTGCAACAACGACAAGCGGCGGGAACCAATCGCCCATAAGGTACGTTCATCCTGACGAGAGGCCCGTACCCCCATCGAGAGAGGATCATGGACCCCTCCCGAAGTACCAGCCGCGCACGCTCGGAGCGTGCGCGATGACCATCCTGCTCGGCATTGTCGTCGTCCTCGCGTTGACCGCGCTGACCGGCTATTTCGTTGCCCAGGAATTCGGCTACATGGCCGTCGACCGCTCCAGGCTCAAAGCCCGCGCGGCCGTGGGCGACGCCGTGGCCACCCGCGCGCTGGGCATCACCCGCCGCACGTCGTTCATGCTCTCCGGTGCCCAGCTGGGCATCACCGTCACCGGTCTGCTCGTCGGCTACGTCGCCGAGCCGATGATCGGCGCGGGCCTCGGTGAGCTGCTCGGCGGCGTCGGAATTCCCCAGGGCGTGGGGATCGCGGCCGGCACTGTCCTCGCGCTGCTGTTCTCCACCGGCGTGCAGATGGTGTTCGGCGAGCTCGTGCCGAAGAACCTCGCCATCGCCCGGCCCGAGCCGGTCGCCCGCAGGCTCGCGCTGTCCACGGACCTGTACCTGAAGGTGTTCGGCTGGCTCATCCGGCTGTTCGACCACGCGTCGAACCTGCTGCTCAAGCTGCTGCGGATCAAGCCGGTGCACGACGTCGAGCACGCGGCGACCCCGCGGGACCTCGAGCACATCGTCGCGGCCTCCCGCGACAGCGGGGACCTGCCCGCCGAACTGTCCACTTTGCTGGAACGCACACTCGATCTGCACGAGCGGACGGCCGGGCACGCGATGATCCCCCGGCCGCTGGTCACCACGGTCAGCGCGGACGAGCCGGTCAGCCGCGCGGTCGAACTGATGGCGTCCGGGTTCTCCCGGCTGCCGGTGCTCGGCTCCGATGTGGACGACGTGATCGGGATGATCTGCCTGCGGGACGTGCTCGCCCTGGACGACCGGCTGGACCTCGCCGTCCGCTCGGCCGCCCGGCCGACCGTCATGGTTCCCGCGTCGCTGCCGTTGCCGGCTGTCCTGGCGCAACTGCGCGCCGCCGAGGAACAGTTCGCGTGCGTCGTCGACGAGTACGGCGGCCTGGCCGGTGTGATCACGACGGAGGACATCGCCGAGGAACTCGTCGGCGAGATCACCGACGAACACGACCCGGCAGACGACGGCGTCGCCCAGGCGTCCGAGGACGGCTGGCTGCTGTCCGGTACGGCACACATCGACGAGGTGGCCCGCCTGATCGGCCACGACCTGCCGGACGGCGAGTACGAGACGATCGCGGGGCTGGTCATCACCGTCCTGCAGCGCCTGCCGAAACCGGGCGACATGGCCACTGTGGACCTCGCGGACGACCAGCGGATGACCGTGACAGTCAAGTCCGTGGCCAGGCACGTGCCGGACACCGTGTTGCTGAAGGTGATGTCATGAGTGGCCTGAGCACGTGGTGGGCGTTGGTGATCTCGGTCGGCGCCGTGGCGTTGAGCGCGTTCTTCGTCGCCGTGGAGTTCGCGTTGGTGGCCGCCAGGCAGTACCGCTTGGAGGAGGCAGCCGAGTCGAGTTTGTCGGCACGGGCGGCGTTGCGCAGCTCCCGTGAGCTGTCGCTGGTTCTGGCCGGGTCGCAGCTTGGGATCACGTTGTGCACGCTTGTGCTCGGCGCGGTGTCCAAACCGGCCGTGCACAACATGATGACGCCGTTGACGACCAGCTTGGGCCTGCCCGAGGTGACCGCCGACGTCTTCGCGTTCGTGCTGGCGTTGATCGTCGTCACGTTCGTGCACCTCGTGGTCGGCGAGATGGCGCCGAAATCGTGGGCCATCGCGCATCCCGAGCTGTCGGCGACGGTGCTCGCGTTGCCGATGCGGGTGTTCATGTGGCTGACGCGCCCGCTTCTGGTGGCGCTCAACAGCATGGCGAACTGGTTGTTGCACCGGTTCGGCGTCGAGGCCGTCGACGAGGTCAGCGCCGGCCGCGGCCCGGACGACCTGCGCCAGCTGCTGGACCACTCGGCGAAGGCGGGCGCGCTGGACGGTTCGCGGCACGAGCAGCTGGCCATCGCGTTGGAGCTGAACTCCCGGCCGTTGCGGGAGATCGTGCGTCCCGACCCGGCATCCGTCGGACCGGACGTGACCTGCGCGCAAATCAGGGCAGCGGCACGATCCAGCGGACACCTCCGGCTGCTGGTCCAGTCCGAGGGACAGCCGGTCGGTGTCGTGCACGTGCGGGACGCGCTGCTGCGGCCCGCGGCGACGACAGCCCGGGAGCTGATGCGGCCGGTGCTGACGTTGGACGCGCCGACGCCGATCTACGCGGCGCTCAGCACGATGCGCGAAACCCGCAACCACTTGGCGGTGGTCCGGTCCGACGGCGTGATCGAGGGCATCGTCACGCTGGACGACGTGCTCAACCAGTTGCTGCCGGTAGCCTGATCGTGTGATCGTATTCCTGCACGGTGTACCGGAGACCTCGGCGATCTGGCGCAAGGTCCAGGCGGCCGTCGGCGTCGAGTCGGTGGCGCTGGACCTGCCCGGCTTCGGCTCCCCCCGGCCGGACGGGTTCACCTCGACCAAGGACGAGTACGTCGAGTGGGTCGCCGGCCAGCTCGACCAGTACGACACCGTCGACCTGGTCGGCCACGACTGGGGCGCCGGGCTGGTGTACCGGCTCGCGGCGACCCGTCCGCTGCGTTCGTGGGTCGCCGACGTCGGCAACGTGGTACACCCCGACTACGTGTGGCATTCGTTGGCGCAGACCTGGCAGACGCCCGGTGACGGCGAGGCCGCCGTGGCGCGGATGCTGGCAACCCCGCGCGAGGACACAGCCGCCCGGTACACCGCCACTTTCAGGCTGGACGAAGCCGACGCGCTGGAAATGGCGTCGGGCGTCGACGAGACCATGGGCTCGTCCATCCTCTCGCTGTACCGCTCCGCCACGCCGAACCCGCACGCCCACTGGGGCCCGTGGACCCGCGTCGAGGCGCCCGGCCTGGTCCTGCACCCGACCGACGACCCGTTCTGCGACGAGGCCATGGGGCGCGCGGTGGCGCGGACGCTGGGCGCGGGTTTCCGGACGATCGAGGCCAGCCATTTCTGGCCGTACCAGGCCCCGGAGCAGGCCGCGGAGGTCCTCACCGAGTTCTGGGCATCGGCCCGTTAGGACAGTGCCGCCGGTCTCGACGTGCCGAGTGCGCGATCATCCCGCATGATCTGCGGGTATGCGGTCCATGCTTCTCCTCGGCGCCGTGTGCGTTGTCCTGCTGGCTGTTCCGGCTGCGCACGCGGCGACTGTCGCCAAGATCGACACCACTGGCGACCCCGCCCGGCTGCGCTACGGCCCCGGCACGCAGTACGGCGTCACAGGCAGCGCGGCCAACGGCCAGAGCGTGACCATTGTGTGCACCACGCGGTCCGAGCCGGCGTCCGGCAAACGCGGCGCCTCGCTGGTCTGGAACAAGCTCACCAACGGCTCGTGGGTGGCCGGTGCGTACGTCGACACCGGTACGACTGAGCCCGAGTGCGGGCCGACGGGCGCCCGGCCCGGCGCTGACGATTACCCGTACCGCGGCAACACGGGGGTCGTCGACCGCTGGCTGATGTTCTCCGGCCAGTGCACGTCCTGGGTCGCGTGGCGAATGGAACAGCTCAACGGCTACTTCCACAACTACGGCTGGCGCAACGGGATCCAGGGCCACTGGGGCGACGCGCACCAGTGGGACGACAACGCGACACGGCTGGGCTACCGCGTCGACCGGACGCCCAAGGTCGGTGCCATCGCCCATTGGAACGCCAACTCCGGTGGCGCGTCCGGGCTTGGGCACGTCGCGTACATATCAGCGGTGAACGGCACGATCGTGACCGTGCAGGAGTACAACTGGAACGTGGACAGGGGTTTCGGCACCCGCGAGGTGCCGCTCGACCGGATCAGCACCATCATCCACTACGCCGCCGGTACGTGACTTTTTATCGCGGATCGGCAAGTGTGGGGGGACACTCGCCGATCCGCCGGGCCGGCGCTGGGGGTTGCCGGCCCTTACCGGGTGGGTCAGGTGGTCCGGAAGTTCACCATCATCGCCATGTCCTCGTGTTCGAGGTTGTGGCAGTGGATCATGTACCGCCCTTTGAAGTCGGTGAACTTCACCAGCACCTCGACCACGCCGTACGGCCGGACGTCGACCGTGTCCTTCCAGCCCGCGTCCCTCGGTTCGGGTGCGCCGCCGTTGCGGGACACCACCTGGAAGTGCCCGAGGTGCACGTGCACCGGGTGGTGGAAGTCGCTCGTGAACTTCCACAGCTCCACAGTGTCCACTTTGGGCTCGGCCTCGTAGGTGGACACCTGGAACCCGCGGCCGTTGATCGTCCAGTCGTGGTCCTGGTTGGTCGCTCCCCTGCGGAAGTCGAACGACCGGGTGGCCACCGCCTGCGACCGGTCCAGCCGCTCGAAGTTCGACAGCTTCGCCGGGATCGAGCTGGCGTCGCTCTCCTGCCTGGTCACCCGGAAGCGCATGACCTGCTCGGTCGAGTCCGCGCCGGCCAGGTTGGTCAGGATCACCTCGGTGCCGATGTCGAACTTCGAGAAGTCCACGATCACGTCGAACCGCTCGGCAGGCGACATCGGCAGGGTCTTCATCTCCTGCGGCTTCTCCAGCAGGCCGTTGTCGCTGCCGATCTGGATGAACGGCGCGCCTTCCTTGGGCCCCGGGCTCAGCGCCAGTTCGAGCCTGCGCGCGTTGCAGGCGTTGAGCAACCGCAAGCGGTAGCGCGTGTTCGCCACGTCGTGCGTCGGCCACGGCGTGCCGTTGACCAGCATCACGTCGCCGAGCACGCCGTCCATGTAGTCGTCCTCGACGCCGGGCAGTGACTTCAGCCTGCGGTCGAGCGCCGGGTAGTTGAACGAACCGTCCTCGTTGAAGGAACGGTCGCAGATCATCAGCGGGATCTCCTTGTCGCCCTTGGGCAACGGCAGAGCGTCCTCCTCGTCGTCCCGCACGATGAACATCCCCGCGAGCCCGTAGTAGACCTGCGGGCCGGAGAAGTCCATCCGGTGGTCGTGGTACCACAGCGTGGCCGCGCGCTGCGGCAGGTCGTAGTCGTAGACCTTGCTGACCTGGTTGAAGATGTAGTCCTCGGGCTTGGCCATGTGCTCGGTGTGCCCGCCGTGCAGCTCGTGCACCGGATATCCCTTCGGCACGACCAGATCCGTGGGATAGCCGTCCGACTCCGGCTTGGTCACGCCGCCGTGCAGGTGCGTCGAGGTCGGCACCGGCAGCTCGTTGGCGATGCGCACGACGGCGCGCCGGTTGCGGCGGGTCTCGAACGTCGGCCCGGGGAACCGCCCGTCGAAGCCCATCACCTGGGTCTTGCGCCCCGGCAGCACCTCGATGTCGCCGAGGCGTTGCACCAGTTCGTAGTAGTCGGCGTTCTGGTCCTTGCGGACCGGCTTCATCACCGGCGGCACCGTCAACGGGCGTTCGAACTTCGCGGGCAGCGGCAGTTTGCTCGCCAGCACCTTGCCCGGTCCCGACAACGCCTGTCCGCCCGCCCGGTTGCCGCAGCCCGCGATGCCCGCTGTCACGGCGACCAGTCCCGACGCGCCGACCAGGCCGAGGAACCGGCGCCGCCCCAGCTGCGGCTTGTCCTGGCGCTTCATTTCCCGGCCTTCTTCGCGGCCTTCTTGGCCTCGCGCTTGTAGGGGTCGTGCTTGTACATCACGGCCCACACGACCAGGCCGACCGTCAACCCGAAGATGCCGACGCCGATCATGATGTGCAGACCGATCAACCGCAGGTACCCCAGCGTCTTCTGCGTCTCGATCAGCAGGAACATCACCACGATCCACCACGTCGGCCCGGAGCTGCCGCGGGCGGGCCGCCACAGCAAGATCGCCGGGATCAACGCGAAGAACAGCAGTGTGCTCAGGATGATGTTCGCGTTGTTGTCGTGCCACTTCA
This sequence comes from Kibdelosporangium phytohabitans, assembly GCF_001302585.1. Lineage (GTDB taxonomy): Bacteria > Actinomycetota > Actinomycetes > Mycobacteriales > Pseudonocardiaceae > Kibdelosporangium > Kibdelosporangium phytohabitans. The sequence continues at coordinate 7,112,755 of NZ_CP012752.1, forward strand.
GCAGCCCGACGTCACCGGTGATGAACAGTGCGGCCAGCCCCACCTGGACCATCATGTCGATCAGGTACGCGACGAGGAAAACCCGCAGCCACAGTATGATCTGCTTGTTCCATCGCTGGGACTTCGCGGTGATCCGCGAGGTCGCGCCGGTCCCCGACGGCGCCCCCTCGACCTGGAGCACGTCCTGTGCGCCTGGACGCTGCCTCATCTCATCCATTTCATTCCGCTCCGATTCGGTCGTGCCGCTCGCGCGGCGCGACAGCTTGTTCCACCCGGCTGCCGGGCCACCAGGCCCGGTCCCCCAAATCCATCGTTATCGCCGGCACGAGCACAGTCCTGACCACGATCGTGTCGATGATGACGCCGAGCGCCACCACGAACCCGATCTGCACCCACGCGACCAGTGGCAACGACACCAAAACCGCGAAGGTCGCCGCCAGCACCACCCCCGCCGACGTGATCACGCCACCGGTCGCCGCGAGCGCCTTGCGCATCCCCGCTGTCGTGCCGATCCTGCGGGCCTCCTCGTGCGCCCGGCCCATCAGGAAGATGTTGTAGTCCACTCCGAGCGCGACGAGGAACACGAACGTCTGCAACGGAAGCGTCGAGTCGACGCCCGCGAACCCGAGCAGTTCCTGGAACACCACAGTGGACAGTCCGAGTGCCGCGGCGAACGATATCACCACCGTCGCGATCAGCACGAGCGGGGCGACGATCGCGCGCAGCAACACGATCAGCACGATCAGGATCGTCAGCAGCACCAACGGGATGACGATCTTCGCGTCCTCGACATTGGACTCCGCGACGTCGATGAGGATCGCGCTGTGCCCGCCGACGAGGGCGTTCGCCCCCTGCACCTGGTGCACCCGGTCGCGCAGCGAGTGCAGGGTGTCGGTCTCCTCCTGCGTGTCCGGCGCGTACTCCAACGTCGTCGTGATCTGCCCGATGTCGTCGTTCTTCCCGACCACCACGGCGTTTTCGACGCCTGGCGTGTCACGCACGACACCGAGCACCTCGTCGAGCCGGTCGGCCCTGCCGACCACCTGCACCGGCCTGGTGATGCCCGGCGGGTAGTGCGCCAGCAGGAGTTCTTGCGCCTCAACGGCTTCCGGCTTGTCGGTGAAGCCGTCGACCTCCTTGAGGCCGAGGTTCATCGTGAACAGCCCCGCGGCGAGCACACCGAGCAGGACCAGGGTGCCGATCCACGCCTTGCGCGGACGGCGTTCGATGGCGTCGCCGATGCGGTGCCACATCCGGTGTTCGGTCTTCGCGTCCGGCTGCTGTCCGCCGGGGCGCGGGACGGCGGGCCACATGACCCAACGGCCGCAGATCACCAGCAGCGCGGGCAGCAACGTCATCATGGCCAGCAACGCGAACGCGATACCGCCGAACCCGACCGGGCCGAGCGCCCGGTTGGAGTTCATCGACGCGAACAGCAGGCACAGCAACGCGATTCCCACGGTCGCCGCCGACGCGATGATCGCGGGCCCGCTTCGCCGCAGTGCGGCCTTCATGGCGTCGTGCCGGTCCTCGTGCCTGCGTAGTTCTTCCCGGTATCTGGCGATGAGCAGCAAGGCGTAGTCGGTCCCGGCGCCGTAGGTCAGCACCACCAGGACGAACGCGCTTCCCGACGTGACGGTGAAACCGGTGTTCTGGGCGATCGCGGACGCGACCGCCTGCCCGCCCTGCGCGGCGAACGCGACGCTGATCAGCGGCACGACCCACAGGACGGGACTGCGGTAGATGATCAACAACAGCAGGGCGACGATCGCGATGGTGGCGAGCAGGACGGTGGTGTGCAGACCGCTGAAGCTCTTGAGCTGGTCGGCCAGCACGCCACCGGGACCGCCCACCCTGATCGACAGGCCGTCCTTGCCCTGGCCGACGAGCGACCGGGTCTCGTCGACCGCTTTCTCGGTGTTCGCGCCCTCTTTGGCCGGATCGCCCGCGGGCAGGGTGAAGCCGAACACCAGCGCGTTTCCGTCACCCGACGGTGTCACCGACGACGCGGGCCCGGCGTTGGCCGGGTAGCGCCGCACGACCTCGTCCAAGTCCGCCTTCGCCTTCGCCCTGTCGTCGTCCCGGATACCGCCAGCGCGTTCGTAGACGACGACGACGCGCTGGCCGGCACCGGTGGACAACTGTTTCTTGAGATCTTCGACCTGCGTGGACTCCGCACCACGCGACAAGTAGCTGACGAGGCTGTTGTTGGTCGAGTCGAACAGCTTCGACGCTAACGGGAAGACAGCGACCATGATCAGGACCCACACCACGAGCACGACCCACTTGGCGACCCTGCCCGCGGGCAGAGCCAGTACAGCGCGCACGATCCGGGCTCCTAACGCTCAGTGACAGCTTGTCTGTCCTTCCCCACCAAGCGTCCTCGTTTCGATCGGTCCGCGCGTCGTGCGTGGGGAGACAGTTCCGGCTAGTCCCGATCCCCGACCAAATACCGTCTCCCGGGCCGAGTACTTCCGGAGAAGTAGTCGAAAGTTACTTCACCGGTAGGGTTTGCAGGCTACGTATTGCCCCTGCGAACCCCGCTCTTATGCCCTCGTCAGGCACTGCAGCGGTGCCCCACAAGTGCGGATTCAGCCTCGGCTATCGCCCGCCGGACCAGTGGCGAGAAGCGATACTCGAACGCGATGCCTGCCACGGCAGGCAAATCACCGCTCGGCGGACCGACTTCGACGAGCTGGAGCTCGACCAATTCCTCGAGGAGGTTCTCGGCCGCGCTTTCGTCGACGCCGAGCAGGTCAGCTACAATTCTAGTAGTGAACGCGCAGACGTCGGCGACCGCCAATTCGCCGAGCTGGCCGCGGGAATGGGACGGCAGCATGGCGAGATTTCGTTCGACGCTCGCTCTGATGTTGAGGTCGTCGACCGCGAGTTCGTCCAGCGACCCCCCGCCGTTCCCGATCCGGTCGGCGAGGTGGCCGACCGGCCAGTGCGGCCGCAGTTGCAGCTTGGCAGCCGCCGCCCGCAGCGCGAGCGGTGAGCCGCCGCAGACCTCGACCAGCCGGGTCACGCCGTCGGTGTCCAGCGCGATCCGGCGTTCACCCAGGTGCGCGGCCAGCAGCTGCCGCGCCTCCTTCTCGTCGATGGACCGCATCTCCACCGTGCGGCGGATCGCCGAGTGGTAGATGCGCCGCCTGCTCACCGCGAGCACCACGCAGGTGGAGTCCGGCACGAGCACCGCGCGCAGCTGATCGGCCGAGACCACGTCGTCCAGCACGAACAACGCCTTGTGCGTGGTCACCCAGCGGCGGAAGGTCTCCCGGCGCTCGGCGCTGGTCGCCGAGATCTCGCCGTTGTCCGCGCCGACCGCGTTGAGCAGGGTGGCGAGCAGCTCGTCGGGGCCGACCGTGCTGCCGCCGTCGGCCAGCAGCCGGACGTAGACGTCGCCGTGCGGGAACTTGTCGCGCACCCGGTCGGCGACGTGCCGGGCGAACGTCGTCTTGCCGGAACCAGGGCAACCCACCACCAGCACCCCGGGTCCCTGGCTGACGACAGTGTCGGCCACACTGAGCAATTCGTTGTGCCGCAACGTCATTCCGGGGTCGTCGGACGATCCCCGCGTGGTCACGGCGGCCCGGCGCGGTCCCGGCGGCGGCCCGCCGAGGCCGGGTCCGCCCGCGAGGATCGCCCGGTGCAGCTGGCGCAGTTCACCCGATGGTTCGAGACCGAGTTCGGCGGCCAGCGCCGTGCGTGCCCGCTGGTACACCTCCAGCGCGTCCATCCTGCGGCCCGCGCGGTACAGCGCGAGCATCAGCTTTGCCTGGAAACCTTCGTGGGTCGGCTGCTTCGCCGCGATGACACTGAGTTCGCCGACCAGCTCGTTGTGCCTGCCCAGCTGCAGTTCCGCGTCGAGCCTGCGCTCGAGCGCCCACTTGCGCAGCTCCTCCAGCCGGACGGTCTCGGCGTTGAGCACGGGCCCCGGCCGGACGTCACCGAGGGCCTGACCACGCCAGATGTCCAGGCCAGCTTGGATCGTGGCAGCCCCAGCGGCGATCGCGCCTGCCTCGATCTCCTGGTGGCCGCGGGCCACCAGCGACTCGAACCGGTACCAGTCCAGCGCGTCCGGGGGCACGGTGAGCACGTATCCCCTCGGCTGCGTGCTGAGCGTGACGCCGGACTGCCCGCCGGTGTCGTTCTGCGCCCGCGCGTCGAGCCCCAGCAGTTTCCGCAGTTGGTAGATGTAGGTCTGCAACGTGGTCATGGCGCTGCTGGGTGGCCGCTCCTGCCACAGCTCGTCGATAATCTCGTCGACCGAAACAAGGTGGTTCGCCTGAATAGCGAGGAGAGCGAAAACTCTCCTCAACTTAGGTGCCGTGGGCGTGACTACGCTGTCGTTCTTGACAACCTCGAACGGCCCTAACGCCTTGATCTCCATCAAGTCCCCAACCCTCCAAATACACTCGGACAAATACCTCGTGTTCTTGTATGGAGGAATTGACAAGAATCAATTCTCCCCAGCCGTGTACTTGGCCGTCGAACCCCAGAATCATCGATTGCCACCCTACAGCCCACCCCGGGCGATCGACGTGAACCCAACGAAAATCGCTCGAACGGCGTTGGAGAACAGTTCGAGCCGCGCCTCGGGCGGGCACCTGGTCGAAGCACCGTCACGATCGGCTACAACTGCCCGGTATGTCCGGTTAAGACCGGGCGGTAAATCCGCATATGGCCCCTTACGTAGGGTAATTACCAACCGCGCCCGGGGCGGCCGGAGCGGATCCCGAGCGACTCTCGAGTCACCCCGGTGACGCTGGGCCGGAGATTCGTTGGCATTCCGGAGAAACATGATGTTCGGCTACCCCCGGACGCGGCACTGACGGAGGCCTGGTCCCGTGATCGTCCGACAAACAGCCGCCGAACAGTCGGCTGAGCTCACCGAGCTGAAGAAGGAAGCCCGCGAGGGCACGGATCCCGCTGCGACCGCACGCCAGCACGCGCGCGGCAAGCTCACCGCACACGAGCGCGTCGAACTGCTGCTCGACGAGGGCTCGTTCACCGAGATCGAGCCGCTGCGCAGGCACCGTGCGACCGGGTTCGGCATGGACGAGCGCAGGCCCTACTCCGACGGCGTCGTCTGCGGGTGGGGAACCGTGCACGGGCGGACCGTCTTCGTCTACGCGCACGACTTCCGCGTCTTCGGCGGGGCACTGGGCGAGGCGCACGCCGAGAAGATCCACAAGGTGATGGACCTCGCGGAGGCGGCGGGCGCGCCACTGGTCGGGCTCAACGACGGCGCGGGCGCGCGGATCCAGGAAGGGGTCACCGCGCTGGCGGGCTACGGCGGCATATTCCGCCGCAACGCCCGGTCGTCCGGCGTGATCCCGCAGATCAGCGTGATGCTGGGCCCGTGCGCGGGCGGGGCGGCCTACTCCCCCGCGCTGACCGACTTCGTGTTCATGGTGCGCAACACCTCGCAGATGTTCATCACCGGCCCTGACGTCGTCAAGGCGGTCACCGGCGAGGAGATCACCCACAACGGCCTCGGCGGCGCCGAAGTGCACGCCATGACCTCCGGCGTCGCCGCGTTCATCCACGACGACGAGCACGCCTGCCTCGAGGACGTCCGCTACCTGCTTTCGCTGCTGCCGTCCAACAACAACGAGCTGCCACCGCGGGTCGCGTCGGACGATCCCGCCGACCGGCCGACCGACGCGCTGCTCGACATCGTGCCGGCCGAACCCACCCGCAGCTACGACATGCGCGCGGTGGTGGCCGAGATCGTCGACGACGGCGAGTTCTTCGAAGTGCACGCCGAATGGGCGACGAACGTGCTCTGCGTGCTGTCCAGGATGGACGGACAGGTGGTCGGCATCGTCGCCAACCAGCCGAACGCGCTCGCCGGTGTGCTCGACATCCACGCGAGCGAGAAGGCCGCGCGGTTCGTGCAGACCTGCGACGCCTTCAACATCCCGCTGATCACCCTGGTGGACGTGCCCGGCTTCCTGCCCGGTGTCGACCAGGAACACGGCGGCATCATCCGGCACGGCGCCAAACTGCTCTACGCCTACTGCACGGCGACAGTGCCGAGGATCCAGCTCATCCTGCGCAAGGCGTACGGCGGCGCGTACATCGTGATGGACTCCCGGTCCATCGGCGCGGACATCTCATTGGCGTGGCCCGCCAACGAGATCGCGGTGATGGGCGCGGAAGGCGCGGCGAACGTCATCTTCCGCAAGGAGATCGCCGCCTCCGGCGACCCGGACGCCGTGCGCGCACAGCGGATCAAGGAATACCGCGCGGAACTGATGCACCCGTACTACGCCGCGGAACGAGGCCTCGTCGACGACGTGATCGACCCGAGGACGACCAGGCGTACGCTCATCCGCGCGCTGGACATGTTGCGCTCCAAGCACTCCGAGCAACCCGTCCGCAAGCACGGGAACCCGCCGGTCTGATGGCCGGCCAGCTTTTCAGCGTGGTGCGCGGGCTGCCGGACGACCATGAGCTGGCGGCGCTCACGGTGGCTCTCGCCGCACTGAGCCGCGCGACCGCACCACAGGGCAACGAGGTGGCCAAGGTCCGGCGGAGGTATCCGATGGCCGGATCTTGGCGTGCCCCACGATGACAGCGCTGGGGTGACAGCCGCGATGACAACGCAGACCGAACTCGGCAGCAGGCTGTTCACGGCCATGCTCGCCGCACGGGCGAGGGTGGCCGCGCAACTGGGGCTCTCGGCCACCGACCACCACTGCGCGGAACTGGTCGTGCACGCCGGCCGTCCGCTGACAGCCGGGGAGATCGCCGCGCTGTCCGGCCTGTCCACCGGGGCGATCACCGGCGTGGTCGACCGGCTCGAACGGGCCGGGTACGTGCGGCGGATCCGGGACGAGCACGACCGGCGCAGAGTGCTCGTCGAGGTGACCCCCGTGAAGGGCGCCCAGCTGCGGCGGGCGATGAACGTACTGGACACCACAGTCGCCCAAACGCTGTCCGGCTACTCCGATGCCGACCGCGCACGGCTCGAACACTGTCTCACCGCATGGATTCGCGCGCTGTAGGAACAGAAAACGATCCCCGCCCGGATGTCGCTTCCCGGGCGGGGATCGCTCGTGTTGCCGCTCTCAGGCCTGCTTCCAGCCGATCAGCAGGGTGTCGATCGCGCCGAGCTCGTGCGCCTCGACCGGGCCGAACCCCGCGTTCTCCAGCAGTTCGACGCCTTCGCTGATCGGGTACTCCTCGCCGCCCGGCGTCATCAGCTTCATGTGGATGCTGATCGTCAGCTTGGCCAGGTCCATCTCCTCGTCGGCCAGCATGCAGTCGTACACCAGCACCGCACCGCCGGGGTTCACGGCCTTGAACGCCTTGTCGACGATCACCTGGCGCTCCTCGGGCGCCCAGTCGTGCAGCACGTGCCCGATCATCAGCACGTCCGCCTGCGGCAGGTCGTTGTCGAAGAAGCTGCCCGGGCTGAAGCTCAGCCGGTCCGCCAGGCCGCGTTCCTTCGCCAGCTTGTCCGCCGGATCCTTCAACGGGGCCAGGTCGAACACCGTGCCCGTCAGGTGCTCGTGCTGCTTGAGCAACAACGACAGCAGGTTCCCCCGTGCGCCGCCGACGTCGGTCACCGTCTTCACCGTCGACCAGTCGAACGCCTCGCCCAGCTGGGCGCCGATCGTCGACGTCAGCGAGTCCATCATGGTCAGGAAAGCCTCGACCTGCTCGGGATCCTGGTAGGGCGTGTCGAACATGTCGTTGGCCTCGATGTGCCGCGCCTGCTGCTCGCCCGTGCGCAGCGCGTCGGTCAGGTAGACCCACGCGGGGAAGAGCACCTGGTTGGTGCGCTGCAGGAAACCGCCCGCGAAGGACGGCTTGGACCGGTCGAGGAAACGGTCGCAGAGCTCGGAGTTGCGGTAGACCTCACCGTCGCGCCGCAGCAGGTTCAGCGCCACCAGCATGGACAGCCATTCCCCCGTCACGCGCGGGTGGAGTTTGAGCACGTCCTGGATCTCGGCCCGGGTCAGCGGGCGCTTGGCCAGCTCGGTGAACAGGTCGAGCTCGATCGCCGACAGCAGGACCTTGGCACCGGCGAACGCGCTGCCCAGCCGCATGATGGTGGCGGGGTTCATGTCGGGCTCGCCGACTGTCCGTGTCATGGCTTTTCCCTCTCATCCGTTTCAGAACACAGCCTTGGCCAACAGGTCCAGCTGCCGCGGGTCACCGGAGCACGGGAACAGCAGCATCTCGTCGCATCCGGCTTCCCGGTACGCGGCAACGGTTTCGCTCAACTGGGTGGCGCCGGTCACCGCCTTGCGGGCCATCACCTCTGCGTGCGGGCCCAGAAACGCGTAGTAGCGCCGGAGGTGTGCCGCCGCCGTCTGCTCGGCGCCATCCCCCAACGCGTAGAACACGACAGCCTGGCTGCGCGGCTCGCCGGTACGGCCGTGCGCACGCCACAGTTCACGTGTGGTGGCGAGCGCGGCCGAGTACTGCGCGACGGATCCGGCGCCGGCCACCCAGCCGTCGCCGTACTTCGCGACCCTGCGCAGCGCCGCTTGCGAGTTGCCGCCGATCATCAGCGCGGGCCGTCCGGCCGCGGGGTGCGGGCCGATCGCGTCGTCCTCGTCGCCCGCCCAGATCCGGCGGCAGCGCTCGATCATCGCGTCGAGCCGTTTTCCACGGTCGCTGAACTCCGCGTCGTTGGCGGTGAAGTCGTCTGTTCGCAACCCCGCGGACACCCCGACAGTCAGCCGCCCGCCCGACAACACGTCCACGGTCGCCGCCTGTTTGGCCAGCAGCGCCACGTCCCGGCGGTACGGGGCGATCAGCACGCTCGCGGCGAGTTCGATCCGGCGCGTGACCGCCGCGGCGGCCGCGAGAGCGACCAGCGGCTCGTAGTTGCGGTAGACGAGCCGGTCGAGCACGCCGAGCGTGGCGAAGCCGAAGTCCTCCGATGTCTTGGCCCACTCGAGGAACACCGCGGCGTCCAGTTCGGCGACCGTGGTCGGCAGCCCTGCTCCGATCCGCACCGAGCACCTCCTGCAGCATCAGGTGAGGTCATCGGCAGGACTGTGGCACCGGCGAATCAACAACAGTTGGTGGATCGTTGGAGCCAGGCCGACGTACTGGGCTTTGTCACGCACCGGAACAGCCATGCGCTAGTTTTGTAATCATGCGATCAATCCGGCTGCCGCGCCTGGACTGGCGTGATCCAGCGCTCGCCGCGGGACTGACGCTCTTCCTCGTCTTCGGCACCCCGCTCGTGCCCCGCGGCCAGGGGATCGAGATCCACCTCGATCCCCTCGGCTACGCGCTGCTGGTCGTGTCCGGGATGACGCTCGCGTTCCGTCGCGTCGCGCCGACGACCGTGCTCGTGGTGACCTCCTTGGCCACGATCGCGTACTACTACTTCGCGTATCCCGGTTTCTTCCAACCAAGTGCGGTTTTGGTTTCTTTGTACACAGTGGCCGCTCTGGGTGCCCGGTGGATGGCGCTGGTCTCCGGTGTCGCGCTGTGCGCGGGCTTGCTGCTGATCAGTTTCCGGCCGTCCGGGATCTCCGACCGCCGGACGTTCGACGGCCCGCTGTGGGTCGGCGGCTGGTTCGCCGCGGTGATCGTCGCGGCGGAGACGGCCCGGCAGCGCAAGGCGTACCTCAACGAGGTCGAGCAGCGCGCGGTCGACGCGCTGCGGACCAAGGAGGAAGCCGCGCGGCTGCGTGCCACCGAGGAGCGCCTGAGCATCGCGCGCGAGTTGCACGACAGCCTCACACACGCTATCTCACTTGTGAACGCCCAGATCAACGTGGCGGTGCACCTGATGGACCGGGACCCGGCCCGGTCGCGTGCCGCCCTGTTCGCGGTGAAGGATGCGAGTAAGCAGGCCATGGGAGAACTCCGTTCGGCGCTGGAGGTGCTGCGCCACGACGACGAGCCGGACCGGCTGCACTCCCTGCGCCAGCTGTCCGACCTGGTCAAAGCGAGCGAACAGCACGGTGTCGCGGTGACGCTGACCGTGTCCGGCGACATCCCTCCGATCTCTCAGGACGTGGATCTCGCCGCGTACCGGATCGTCCAGGAGTCGCTCACCAACGCCGCCAGACACTCGCGAGCCGCCACTGTGTCGGTCGATGTGCGGTACGACGATGACAAAGTCACTGTCCGCATCGAAGATGACGGTGCGGCGGACTCGAGCAGCGTCGTGCACGAGGGAGTGGGGATCAGGGGTATGCGGGAACGCGTCGCCGCGCTTGGCGGAGAGTTCGAGGTGGGTCCTCGGCCGACCAGCGGTTTCGCCGTGAAGGCCGTGCTCCCACTCGGCCGGTCCGACGATGGCATCGGGGGGACAGCATCATGATCCGGGTCATGCTGGTCGACGACCAACCGCTGCTCAGGGCGAGCTTCCGCGCACTGCTGGACAGCGAGCCCGACATCACCGTGGTCGGCGAGGCCGCCGACGGGCGCGCGGCGGTGATGATGGCGGCGCAGCTCAAGCCGGACGTGGCGCTGATCGACGTACAGATGCCCAACGTCAACGGCATCGAGGCGACCAAGACGATCGCCGACAACCCCGACCTCGCCGGCATCCGGGTGATCATCCTGACCAACTACGCGCTCGACGAGTACGTCTTCGCCGCGCTGCGGGCGGGCGCGTCCGGTTTCCTGGCCAAGGACAGCGAACCCGACGAACTGCTGCGCGCGGTACGCACAGTGGCCAACGGCGACGCGCTGTTGTCGCCCAAGATCACCAAGCGGCTGATCGCCGAGTTCGTCGCCCACCCGGCCAGCACGCTGGCGAACACCAACGCGAGCGTGCTGACCAAACGGGAGACCGAGGTCGTGCGGCTGGTCGGGATGGGCATGTCCAATGAGGAGATCGCCTCGCACATGGTGATCAGCCTGACCACTGCCAAGACGCACGTCAGTCGCGCGCTGAGCAAGACCAAAGCGCGTGACCGAGCCCAGTTGGTGGTGTTCGCCTACGAGACAGGACTGGTGCAGCCGCGGCAGCGCGACGACCGCCACACGCTGCCCTGAGCGCACTTACAGACCTTCTCGAGCACGGGTAAGTACACAGGTCCTGGACTACAGCCGATCTCCTCGGCTGACCAGAGAGGACCTCGATGTACGACGAACACCATCCAGTCCTGATCGTCGGCGGCGGTCCCGTGGGGCTGTCGGCGGCGCTCTTCCTGAGTCAGCACGGTGTCAAACCGATGCTCGTGGAGAAGCGCGACGGCACCTCGCAGCTTCCCCGCGCCCCCGGTCTGCAGGCACGGACGATGGAGATCTTCCGTGCGGCAGGCGTCGAGCCGGTGATCCGCGAGCTGGAGCTCGGCGACTCGCACGCCTACTTCGACGGCGGCATCATCAGGGTCAACACGTTCGCCGAGATCGACGACGCGGAGACGATCGAGGCGCCCCAGCTCGACGGTGCGGCGATCAGCCCGGAGCAGGTGATGGGCTGCGGGCAGGACCGCTACGAGCGCGTCCTGATGGACGAGGCGACCAAGCGCGGCGCGATCATCCGGCACGCCACCAAGCTCGTGTCGTTCGGACAGGACGACGACGGCGTCACGTCCGTCATCGAGGACGTCGCGACCGGTGCGCGCCGGACCGTGCGGTCGGACTACCTGATCGCCGCCGACGGTGCCCGCAGCGGTGTCCGGACGTCGCTCGGCATCGAGTCCACCGGGCGCGGCAGCGTGTTCAACGCGGTCAGCATCTACTTCAGGGCACCGAAACTGACCGAGATGCTCGAGGCGCGCAAGTTCATCCTCTGCTACGCCACGGCGACCGGTTCACCCGTCGGCCTGTCGAGGTTGCACGGCTGCGACCCGTGGGCGGCGGCAGCGCTCTACAACCCCGAACTCGGTGAGTCCCCGAAGGACTTCGACGACGCGCGGTGCGTCGACATCGTCAGGACGATCTCCGGTGTGCCGGACATGGACGTCGAGATCGTCGCGACCGTGCCGTGGGAAGGCGCGCAGCGCGTCGCCGAGACGTTCCAGGCCGGGCGCGTGTTCCTGGCAGGCGACGCGGCGCACGTGCACCCGCCTGCCGGTGGTTTCGGCGCCAACACGGGAATCCACGACGCGCACAACCTGGCGTGGAAGCTCGCGGCCGTGCTCGGTGAGCAGGCCGGTCCGGAGCTGCTGGTGTCCTACGACGCGGAACGCCGCCCGCTCGGCAAGGCGATGTCGGAGCAGGCGTTGGTGCGCAACCGGATCCGCCACGGACACGAGACCAGGGCGACGCACGCCGACGGGTCCGGCGACCGGATCATCGACGACATCGTGATCACCCTCGGCTACCGGTACGCGTCATCCGCGGTGATCGGCGGCACGGGCCACGGCCCGCTCCCGCCGGAGCTGGACCTGTCCGGCGAGCCGGGCAGCCGCGCACCGCACGTGTGGCTCACCCGCGGCGCCGACCGGATCTCCACTTTGGATCTGTTCAGCGACTCGTGGGTGGTGCTGACCGGCGCCGAGGGCCGCGACTGGTGCGACGCCGCCGCGGACGTCGCCGTGCGGACCGGGCTGCCGGTCCGCGCGTTCCTGGTCGGCCCGTCCGGCGACCTGCGGGAGACGGGCGCCGACTGGGCCAGCGCGTACGGCGTGAAGGCCGACGGCGCCGTGGTCGTCCGGCCGGACGGGTTCGTCGCGTGGCGCAGCACGGGCGGCGAGGGCGATCCCCGCGCGGTGCTCACCGATCTGCTGGGCAAGCTGACCAGCACGGTGCCCGCCACCGGCTCCTGAACGAGGCTCAAGCGGTGCGCGAGTGGTGGCGACCAGGATGCGGTCATGGCATTCGCGGCTATCACCTACGACGTCAAACCAGGCTACGAGGATGAGCTTTCCGAGATATTCCGTGGCTTCCGCCGGGTTCGCTCCGCGGACGTGCCCGACGGGACCGGCGAGCAGGCCGGGCGCATCCTCGCCACCGCTGTGTTCATCAGGGACGACACGCTCGTGCGTGTCATCGAGTACGAGGGCGACCTCGACGCGATCGCGCGGCACATGGCCGAGCAGCCCGGGGTCCAGGAGGTCGAACGGAAACTGGCGCCGTACCTGACCAAACCGCGCGACACCGGCACGCCGGAGGGGTTCGTCGCCACGTTCCAGCGCAGTCTGCTCAAGACCGTGACCCAACTGTCCATTCGCGACAAGCCGAACGGCTGACCGGGAGCAAGCCATGTCGACCATCAGCCGATCCGCACCGGCACCGGAAACCCGGCGCTGGAGCGGGTTCGGCACCCTGTTCATGACGGATGTGTGGGAGCGCTTCGGTTTCTACGCGATGACCGCGGTGCTCTCGCTCTACGCCGCCGCTCCGGTCGCCAGCGGCGGGCTCGGCTGGCAGGTCGCGGACGCGGCCGCGCTGTTCGCCATCTGGCTGGCGCTGACGTTCATGTTCTCCCTGCCGGGCGGGTGGCTGGCCGACCGGGTGCTCGGGGCGCGGCGCACCCTGATGGCCGGTGGCCTGCTGGTGATCTGCGGGTATCTCGTGGTGATCCTGACCGAACCGCACGTCGGCCTGATCGGCCTGGCGATCGTCACCGTCGGCACCGGACTGTACAAACCGAGCCACCAGACCATGTTCAACCTGATGGTGGAAGGCAGGGCCCGCCGGGAGTCCGGCATTTCCCTGCTGTACGTGGGCATCCAGCTCAGTGCGCTGGTGGCACCGCTGGTCGCGGGCTACCTGGGCGAGCGCGTCGACTGGCGGCTGGCGTTCGCGTCGGCGGCCGTGACCATGCTGATCGGCCTGGTCACCCTGGTGCTGGCGGCCGGCCGGTTCGGCGACACCGGGCTCACGCCGCCGAGGCCCATCGATTCCGCGGCGGGCAAACGGTTGCTGCGCCGCGGTGGTGTGTACGCCGCTGCTGCGGGCGTCGTGCTCGTCACGCTGGGGGCCACGGGCAGTCTCAGCCCGTCCACGCTGCTTCCGTTGATCGGCCTGCTGACCCTGGCGGTGCCGGTGATCACCTACGTCAAGCTCTACCGCGATCCCGGGCTCGGCGCGGCCGACCGCAAGCGCCTGCTGACCTTCCTGTGGGTGTTCGCCGGGTGGACGTTGTTCTGGATGCTGGTCGGCCAGGGCGGTTCCGTGCTGAACCTGTTCGGCCTGCACTCCACCGACCGGGAACTGTTCGGGTTCGAGGTCCCGGCGTCGTGGCTGCAGTCGGCGACACCGCTGTTCATCCTGCTGCTCGGCCCGGTGTTCGCCTGGTTGCTGCCGAGGATGGGCAGGCGGTCGGTGTCGGCGAGCGTGCACAAGCTCACCATCGGTCTCCTTGTCGCCGGTGGCAGCTTCCTGGTGATGACCGTCGCAAGCGTGCTGAGCGCCGACGGGACGAAGGTGTCGCCGCTGTGGCTGTTGATCGTCTACTTCGCACACGCCTGCGGTGAGCTCATCATCGCGGCTGTGGGCGTCGCGTCCGTCGCCGATGTGCTCCCCCGGCCTTACATGTCGCAGATGATCGGCATGTTGTGGCTGTTCGCCGCGTTGGGCGGCGGTGTCGGCAGCCAGGTCGTCCGGTTGTCGACCGTCGTGCCGGAGCCCGTCTACTACACCGTTCTCGGCGTGCTCGTGATCGCGACCGGGTTCGTCCTGGCGAGCAGGCGGACCGCGATCGCCACCGCACTGTCCAAACAAGACGCACGAAGGGATGACCAGTGAACCAGGGACTGAGCGGCAAGAAGGTCTTGGTCACCGGCGGGACCAGGGGGATCGGCCGGGCGACGGTCCTGGCGTTCGCCGCGGCCGGTGCCCGCGTGATCACCTGCCACCAGGCCGAGAGCGAGGCCTCGGTCGGGCTCAAGCAGGAACTCGAGGCGATCGGCGGCGACCACGAGCTCGTCGTCGCCGACATCACCAGGCAGGACGACGTCGACCGGCTGGCCGCGGTGTGCCGTGACCGGTTCGGCACGCTGGACGTCCTGGTCAACAACGTCGGCGTGGACGGCCAGGTCGCGTTCGGCGAGCTCAAGGCCGACGAGTGGGACCGCGTGCTCGACCACAACGTCACGTCGCTCTACCGGGTCACGCAGGCCCTGCTCGACGTGCTCGCGGACGGCTCGTCGGTGGTCAACATCGGGTCGTCGGTCGCGTTGCGCGGCCGGGCGTTCGGCGTGCACTACACCGCGTCGAAGGCGGCCGTGATCGGCATGACCCGGGCGCTGTGCAAGGAACTGGGTTCGCGCTCGATCCGCGTGAACTCCGTCGCGCCCGGCCTGACGGAGACCGAGCCGGGGGCGGGCATGCCGCCCCAGGTCGTCGAGCGCATCGTCGGCATGACCGCGCTCGGCCGGATCTGCCAGCCGGAGGACGTGGCAGGCGCTGTGCTGTTCCTTGCCGGCGACACCTCCCGGTACATCTCGGGAGCGACCCTCAACGTGGACGGAGGCGTGTGATGCCCTTCGCGGCCATCACCTACCGGGTCAAGCCCGGTCACGAGGACGAGATCGCCGAGATCTTCGCTGGTTTCCAGCGTGCCGACTCGCCGGTCATGCGCGACGACAGCGGTTCCGAGGAAGGAAGGTTGCTCGGCACCGCGGTGTTCATCAAGGACGACGTGATGGTGCGGATCATCCACTACGAGGGTGACTTCGCCGCCGTCGGCAAGCACATGGCCAAGCAGAAGGGCGTGCACCTGATCGAGCAGGCACTCGCGCCCTACCTGAGCGAGCAGCGTGACACGTCGACGGCCGAGGGGTTCGGAGCGTACTTCCGCAACGCGACGATGCGGTGCATCTCGCAGCTGTCGGTCGACACGCACCCCGCCCAGGCCTGATGGGAG
Source organism: Kibdelosporangium phytohabitans (assembly GCF_001302585.1). Lineage (GTDB taxonomy): Bacteria > Actinomycetota > Actinomycetes > Mycobacteriales > Pseudonocardiaceae > Kibdelosporangium > Kibdelosporangium phytohabitans. Next base: position 7,128,506 of record NZ_CP012752.1, read on the forward strand.
GCAGAACGACATGGTGGTGAGCACGCTCGGCGTCCTGGCCGTGCTGGGCAGTGGTGTCACGGCGGGCGTGCTGTTCGCCGTGGCGCTGAGCGTGCTGCCCGCCTTGTTCCGCATGCCACCCGACCGCTACGTGTACTCGCACAAGCTGATCGGCCGCAACTGGGATCCGACGATGCCGCTGATCGTGCTGGGGTCGACCGCGCTGGACATCGCGCTGGTGTTCCTGGTGCCCGGCGGCACGCCCCGGCTGATCGCCGTGGTCGGTGCCGTGCTGATGCTCGGTGTGTCGGCGGTGTCGCACCTGTGCAACGTGCCGATCAACCGTCAGGTCAAGAAGACCGACCCGGCGAACGTGCCGGTCGACTGGCGTGACCCGCGGCCGTTGTGGCGCCGCTGGCACCTGCTGCGCACGGTCCTCGCGATCGTCGGGCTGCTGTGCAACGCCGTACTCGTCGTGCTCGTCTAACGCCCACGACCGTGGGTGGTGCGCACCAGAAGGCCACATCGGGTGTAGGTCACGGTGTGACGGGGTCGCCGTCGCGGACGGCTTCCAGTTGGCTACGGGTGAACGCCCAGTTGGGTGGCCAGGTCTGTTCGGCGAACAGCCGCAGGGAGTCGGAAACGGCGGGGGCAGGAGCCAGCGAGGGCACGGCGGCGACGTCGTCGAGGAGAACGTGGACCAAGGTGGCGAGCCTGGTGGGCCAGTCAGTGCCGGCGCGGTGCCACGGGTACCCCTGGCGCTCCTGGTCCGGCGCGGGGTAGAGAGTGCCGGATTCGGTGCGTACCCACACGAGTTGGCCCACCACCAGTTCAGCGAGCGGACTGGTGGTGGGCAGTCGCCTGGGGACCGTCGTCCACAGGGTGTCCGCGTCGTTGAGGCGGATGACCGGGGCGTGGGTCTCCGGGTCGGTGTAGATCTCGGTCGCGGACTCGTGCTTGTCGAGCAGTTCGACGGCCGCGGTCCGGTCGGCGGGACGCAGGCGCCGGAACCACTCGACCGCGTGCGGCTGGGTGAGGTCCACCTGTTGCCGCGTGTGGAACGGGAGGAAGTCCCGGAGCGTGTCCCGGCGGAGTGTCTCGTGCACGCACAGGAACGCTGACCGGTCGCTGCGGCCGAAGACGGCCAGCCAACCGGCCAGCGAAGCGGCGGCGTCCGTGGCCGGTCGCTTGCCTCGAATCAGCTGGTCCAGGTGCGTCAACACGAGGTGCGCGGGGTGGTCCTCGTCGTACTCGGCCGCCATCCGCAACGGCAACGACGGGCCGTGGGCGCTGCTGTGCGCAGGGTTGGGGGCGATGTACCGCGTGCACAGGCACCGCTCGACGACCCGGTACGGCTTCGACGACATCTCCCAGCCGTCGTGGGCGTCATGCCACACCTCACTGACAACCGCCTTGCACCCCTGCGCCCAGTGCAGGTCTTCCCCGTGCTGACACCCCAGACACTCCCGGCCGCCGGTCATGGCTGCCGATGATAGAGGCGGCCTCAGGCGGCGCCTGCGAACACGTGCAGGTACCGGTCCACGAGCGACCGGTAGTAGTCCGGCCCGAAGCCCATCCCCGCGGTCGCGGGGACGAGCTCACGCAGCTTCGCGATGGACACCGCGCGTTCGGTCGGGACTTCGACGTACTGCTTGGCGGCGTGCACGTCCAGCCGTTCCTCGATGTGCTGCACGATCTCCTCGATCGGCACCGCCACGCCCGAGGCCACGTTCACCACCTCACGCGACACGCCCGTGGTCAGCAGGCCGTCCAGGATGGTCGCCACGTCCTCGATGTCGATCAGGTCGCGGCGGGCGCCGTTGAAGACCCGCACCGAGCCGCGGTGGATCTGGCGGATCATCGCGGGCAGGAACTGGTGCTCCCGCTGGTACGGGCCGACCGGCGTGGCCAGCCGCAGGATCAGGTGGTCGGCCCCGGACGTCCGGATGACCGCCTCCATGGCCAGTTTGTGCCTGCCGTAGGCGGTGCGCGGGTACACCGGCCCGTCTTCCCTGCCCTGCATGCTCAGCAGGCCGTACATGCCGACCGACGAGGTGGAGAAGTAGACCAGCTTGCGCCCGCGGCGCGAGCAGTGGTGCAGGGTGTTGTAGAGCATCGTCGCCTCGCGGGAGAACTCCGCCTCGGACACTTCCCCCGCGCTCGACACACCGGACACGAACAGCACCGCGTCCGGGTGGGAGCCGGCAATCGGTTCCAGACTGGTCGCGAGGAAACCCCGCCCGACGATCTCCATCGCCCACTCCCCCTCAGTACCGGGCTGTCACCTCGTAGATCCCGAATGGACGTGCCAGCTCGCCGTCCCGGTAGGGGCGCAGCGGCGCTGTGGTGTTCTTGTGCTCGGTTCCCTGTTCCCACTCGTCGAAGGCCGCCGTGCTCTCCCACGTGCTGATCACGACGAAGCTCGCCGGGTCGTGCCGGGAGCGCAGCAGTTCGTTGCCGAGCATCCCCGGCACGCCTGCCAGTTCGCGGCTCACGCGGTGGTACGCGGCTTCGATGCCGCCGACGTCGCCGGTGCGGTGGTACAGCAGGACCTTGACCGCACCGCTCATCGGGCGGTGGCCTGTTCCCACTCGGCGTGGCTGCGCGCACCGGCCAGCCTGCCGAGGTGGGCGACGACCTTCATCGTGACCATCGAGCCGCTCGAGCGGTACGGGTGCAACTGCTGGCGGTGGTGCAGGTGCCGGTCGCTGGTCTCGAACTCGCGGAACTTCTCCTCGTTCACCCAGTCGCTGACGATGTAGTAGATGCCGTCCTCGTCGCTGCGTGAGAGCCACTGGCCGAGGTTGGCCGGGTGGGACACCACGGAGTCGCCGACGTCGAGCCAGACCTTCTCGAACTCCTCCTGCATGCCGGGCTTGATCTCCATCCGCAGCATGACGCGGAAAACCTGGTCGTCGCTCACGAGATACCTCCGTCGATGTGGATGGTCGCGCCGGTGACGTACCTGGACAGGTCGCTGGCCAGCCACAGCACGGCACCGGCCACCTCGTCGGGCGTGCCGAGCCTGCCGAGCGAGGTCTTGCGGGAGTAGAACTCCACCATCTCCTTGCGTTTCTGCTCCGGCATGTCGTGCAGCGCCTCGGTTTCGATCACGCCGAGCGCCAGCACGTTGAACCGCAGGCCCTTGGTGCCGTGTTCCTTGGCCAGCGAACGGGTCAGGCCGCGCAGCGCGGCCTTGGTCGCGGTGTAGTGCGCCCGCAGCGGGATACCGACCTCGGACGACTTCGAACCGATGTTGATCACCGACGAGCCGTCGCCCATCAGCGGCATCGCCTGCTGGATGACCAGGTGCGCGCCGGTCAGGTTGACGTCGATGATCCGCTGCCACTCCTCCAGCGGCAGTTCGGCGTACGGCACGTGGCTGATCACGCCGGCGTTGTTGACCACCACGTCCAGCTTGCCGAACCGGGTCCGGCACTCGGCGAGCAGCTCGGTCACCTGCTGCGGGTCGCCGATGTCGGCGCGCACCACGTGGTGGCGGCCGCCGATCTCCTTGAGCTCGTTGGCCAGCGACGCGCTGGCCTCGCTCTCGTTGCGGTAACACGTGATCACGTCGACACCGGCGTTGGCGAGGGCGAGCACGACGCCCCGCCCGACGCCGCGGACGCCACCGGTGACAAGCGCTGTCTTACCGGCAAGGCCGATATCCATCAGTCCTCCACAGTTCACAGTAGAGCGGCGAGAGCGCCGCAGTTGGCCACCAGTGCGACAACCGTGAGCCCGGCGCGGGCCCGGTTCCACTTGCCCCAGTGCCGCCTGGGGTCCCGCTCGGCGAAGTCGGCGGGCAGCGAGTCCGGGTCGACCGTGCGGATCCACCGGTTCACCGGCACGTTCTTGGTGAACGAGATGACCACCGTGCTCAACGTCGCCAGTGCGGCCGACGCGAACAGCGCGCGGCTGGCCACCGGGTCGGCGAACAGGCTGAGCACGACGTCGGCGACGATCGTGGTCATCAGGCAGACAGGCATGAACGGGTCGTACCGGGTGGAGAAGAACGCGTGTGCGTGGACGTACTGCGGCGCCGACAACGTGTCCATCAACGGCCAGCCGCCCAGCAACGTCCCCACCAGCACGCCTGCCGCCAACCCGTTGCACAGCAGTACGAGCGGGACGAGTACGGTCAGCATCAGCTGACCGTCGCGCGGGCCGCTGCTTCCACCTTGTCCTTGATCAGGGCCTGCTGGATCTTGGTGTTGCCGTTGAGCCGCTGCTGCATCGCCTCGTCGGTGATCGGCGCGACCGGCTTCATCTCGAAGTCCTGCACCCACCGCATCAGCACGCCGTCGTCGGTCTGGGTGTACTCCCAGTAGATCCACATGTACTTGAACGGCCCGGTCTCCACGCGCTGCGAGCGCACGGTCCTGGTCTCGTAGTCCGGCGTGCGCGCCGAGACCCAGCTCCAGATCTTGCCGTTCTCGTCGGGGTGCAGCGCCAGCGTGAACCGGATCGTGCCGTCACGCACCTCGATGATCTCCGCCTTGGAGTACTCGCTGAACAACTCCGTCCACGACTCGATGTCGTTGGTCATGTCCCAGACCAGGTCCATCGGCGCGTCGATGAGCACCTCGTTGTCGGTGTGCCCTGACATGGCTCAGTTCCCTCCCTTGGCGAACTGCTCGTTGATGTACTTGACCGCCGCTCCCGGCGTGGACATCGCGTCGACGGCGTCGTCCGGGATGGTCAGGTTGTACTGGCGGCCGACCTGGCCCGCGAGCTCGAGCACCGCGAGCGAGTCGTAGCCGAGGTCTTCGAAGGCGATGTCGGTGATGTCGCTGTCGATGTCGACCTGCTCGTCGACGCCCGCGGTCGACCGCATGATCGTCTTGAGTTCGTCCAGAGTGAACTTCGGCATCAGTCCTCCTGATCGGTTTGCCCGGCGGCTCGGGCGGGCCTGGAAGTCACCGTTCGATGAGAGTCGGGATCGGGGCGGTTCCTGGCGTCGCCGCCGGAATGCCGGAATACTGGTCGTCTTTTGGCTTTTCGGCGGTGGCGTCGGGGACCGCATCCGGCCCGGCCATCGCGGACGGGGGCTTCTAGGCTCGCCCTAGCACCAAAGCGGACGTGAACCCGCTGTATCCCCTGGCGAGGACGAGCGCGGTCCGCAGCCGCAGCCGCCGTGATTGCGCCAGCACGAGGTCGATGTCGCAGCCCTGCGCCAGGCGCTCCGGCCCCGACGTGAACGGGATGATCCCCGCCCGCATCGACTGCAGCGCCGTGGCCACGTCCAGCGACGCGCCACCGCCGTACAGCCGGCCGGTCAACGTCTTCGGCGCGGTCACCGGCACCCGCCCCGGGCCGAACACCTCGCTGATCGCCTGCGCCTCGGCGATGTCGAGCGCGGGCACGCCCATGGCGTCGGCGAACACGACGTCGATGTCGCCCGGTGCCAGACCGGCGTCGTCCAGCGCGCGCTGGATCGTGCGCCGCAGCACCGGATCCCGGCCCGACCCGGGTGGCGGGTCGAACCCCGCGGCGTGGCCGATGATCGACCCGTAGACCTCGGACACGCCACGGGCACGCGCGGACTCGGCGTCCTCGACGATCAGGATGGCGCCGCCCTCACCCGGCAGGTAGCCGGAGGCGTCGGCGTCGAAGGGCACGAACGCACCACTCGCGTCGTCCACAGTGGATAAATGGCCGGTCGACAGCTGCGCGGTGACCGCGTACGGCCCGATGGCGGCATCCGTGCCGCCACTGACCACCACTTTGGACTCGCCGTCCCGGATCAGACGGCGTGCCTGCGCGAGCGCGTCGAGACCACCGGCCTGTTCCCCGCACAGCACACCGCACGGCCCGCGCATGCCGTGCCGGATCGACACCTGGCCGGTGGTGGCGGCGTAGAACCACGCGATGGACTGGTACGCGCTCACCCAGGACGGCCCGTTCTGGTAGAGGCGCTCCATCTCGTGCTGCCCGAACTCGGTGCCACCGGAGGAGCTCGAGGTGACCACGGCCATCTCGTACTCGGGGAAGTCCGCCGGGTCGACGCCCGCGTCGGCGAGCGCGAGCTCGGTCGCCACCAGCGCCATGTGCGTCCAGTGGTCGGTCTGCGGGATCAGCCTGCTCGGCAGCCGTTCGGCGGCCGAGAACCCCGGCACCTGCCCGGCGTGGTGCACCGGGTACGGGGTGGAGTCGAACCTGTTGATCCGGGCGATCCCCGATTTGCCTGCCAGCACCGCCTGCCAGTGCGCGTCCGCTCCCACTCCGGTGGGAGCCACGACGCCGATGCCGGTGATCACGGGATCGGCGGCGGCTTCAGCGGTTTGCGTCATGAGTGACTCTTTCCCCCGGAGGAACGCGAGTTCGGCTTCAGCCGACTCTCGCGTGCGTTGCTAGAGGACATCTCGATCCCGGCTAGACCTTGGTCAGCACGGCCGCGCTCTGGAAGCCGCCGAATCCGCTCCCGACACTCAGCACCGCGTTCGTCCGGTGCTCGCGCGCGGTGAGCGGCACGTAGTCGAGGTCGCATTCGGGGTCGGCGGTGTGCAGGTTCGCCGTCGGCGGGACGACCTGGCGGTCCAGCGTGAGCGCGCACGCCGCCAGTTCGATCGAGCCGATGGCGCCGAGGGAATGGCCGACCATGGACTTGATCGAACTGACCGGGACCTTGTACGCGTGGTGGCCGAGACTGCGTTTGAACGCCGCCGTCTCGTGCCGGTCGTTCTGCTTGGTCCCGGAGCCGTGCGCGTTGATGTAGTCGATGTCGTGCCGGTCCAGCTGCGCCTTGTCCAGCGCGACCCGGATCGCCTCGGCCATCTCCCTGCCGTCCGGCCGCAGCCCGGTCATGTGGAACGCGTTGCTGCGACTGGCGAAACCGGCCAGCTTGCCGTAGATCCGCGCACCACGGGCCCGTGCCGCCGACTCCTCCTCCAGGACGAGCACCGCCGAGCCTTCGCCGAGCACGAACCCGTCCCGCTTCGCGTCGAACGGGCGGGACGCGTGCTCGGCGTCGGAGTTGTTCGGCGACGTCGCCTTGATGGCGTCGAAGCAGGCGGACGTGATCGGCGACAGCGGGGCGTCGGTCGCCCCGGCGAGCACGACGTCGGCCGAGCCCTCCCGGATCAGCTGCGCGCCGTGGTTGACCGCGTCCAGACCGGACGTGCACCCGGTGGAGATCAACGTGACCGGCCCTTCCGCGGCCACCTCCCACGCGACCTCGACGGCCAGGGTGCTCGGCACCATGTAGCCGTACAGGTGCGGCACGCCGTAGGAGTGATCGACCAGCCAGTGTTTCCCGTTGTCCGACAGGACGGTGTACTCCTCTTCGAGGCCCATCGTGCAGCCGACCGCGCTGCCGACGCTCACACCGATCCGTTCCGGGCTGACGTCGTCGAAACCGAATCCGCTGTCGCGCACGGCTTCCCGCGCGGCCACGACACCGAACTGCGCCGCGCGGTCCATCCGGCGCACCTCACGCGCGGTCAGCCCGGCGGCGGCCGGGTCGAAGTCCACTTCGGCGGCGATCCGGGACCGGAAGCCCTCCGCGTCGAACAGGGAGATGGTCCGCGTGGCGGTCCGGCCGTCCACGAGCAGTTGCCAGAACTGCTCGCGGCCGACGGCACCGGGAGCGACGACGCCGATCCCGGTGATCACGACAGACCGCGTCATCGCCCCGACCCCACCTCGGGATTGGGCTCGGACGGCGCGGCCAGCTGCTCGGTGTCCACGTGGCCGAGCTCCGGCCGCGGCGCGAGCGGCGAGAGGTGGAACACCGCGTGCGCGGTCTCCTCGCCGACGTTGACCAGCCGGTGCCGTGCCCCGATCGGGACCAGCAGCGACTCGCCGGGGCCGAGCCTGATCGGCCTGTCGTCGACGACCATCTCCACCTGCCCCGCCACGACGTGCAGGAACTCCTCTGAGTACGGGTGGTAGTGCTCGGTGACGTGCTCGCCGGGCTTGAGCCACAGCACCCCGCCGAATCCCGACGTGCTGCCGACGGTCTTGGGGCTCAGCGTCACCCGCAGGTCCCCGCCGCGCCTGCGGTTGGGCTGTGCGTCGGCGGCGGCGAACTTCAGCTGTCGCGCGGTGGTCACTGGATGCGTCCTTCCTTGGCGGTCCACACGTAGAACGGGTTGGCCATCGCGTCCTTGGGCTCTTTCCAGTTCGGGTCGTACGGCGACACGAGCTCGGCCAGCCGGGTGTTGATGTCCTGGTACAACGGGTGCGACCGGGCCTTGTAGAGGTTCGGGTTGATGTCCTGCTCGGCGGTGACCAGGTGGAAGTACAGGTCGTGGAACGCGAACAGGGTCCGGCGGGACACGCCGACCATGTGCGGCAGGTCGGTGGCGTCGGACTCGGCGAAGACCTCGCCGATCTCGGCGGGATCACCCGTCTTGAGCTTGGCCACGATCAGGGTGTTGTGCACGGTTGCTTGTCTCCTCGCTTCGCGTTGTGCTCAGTCGATGACCGGGATCCGGTTGTGTCCCTTGTCGTTCTCCTGCTGCCGCAGGATCACCGCGGCGTCGCAGTCGCCGTGCCCGGCGCGCACGATCTCGGCGAACCGGTCGGCGACCCGTTGGATGACCGGCATGCTGACCTCGTGCTGGGACGCGTCGGTGATGGCGTTGCGCAAGTCCTTGGCCATCAGGCTGGAGCGGAACGCGGCGGGTTCGTAGGTGCCGTCGCGCATGAAGGACGCGCGGAACGACAGCGCCGGACTGCTGAAGCCGCTGGCGGCGAGTGCGTCGATGACCACGGACTTGTCGATCCCCACACTGTCGCCATAGGACACTGCCTCGGCCAGTGCGGCGGTGTGCGCGCCGAGCAGCAGGTTGAAGCAGAGCTTGAGGGCACTGGCGGCACCGGTGGCGCCGACGTGCAGCACGCTCTCGCCGATCGACTCGAGGACCTGCCGGACAGGACCGGACGGCTCCTGCGGGCCCGCGGTCAGCACCCGCAGCTTGCCCGCCTTGGCCATTCCCGGGTTGCCGACCACCGCGGCTTCCACCCGCACCAGTCCCATGGCTTCCAGGCGGCTGGCCGCCTGGCGAGCGTACGCCGGCGACACGGCGGTGGTGTCGACGATGGTGGCGCCGGGTTTCAGCGATCCGGTGATCTCGTTGAACAGCGTCTGTTCGACCGCGTCGTCGTCACTCAGGCTGAGGATCACGATCTCCGCGTCCGGCACCGCCTCCGCGGCGCTCGCGGCGAGCCGCGCACCGGCTTCGACGAGGCTGCTCGCCCGCGCGGCCGTGCGGTTGTGGACGGTCATCGGGTAGCCGGCCGCCAGCAGCCGGTGCGCCATGCCCGACCCCATGGCGCCGAGCCCCACGAATGCCAAGGCCGGTTGTGTCATCTTGGTTGTCTCCCGTCACCACGCACTGGACTGGCCACAGCGTGACGGCGGCTGCTTGAGCCGTGCTCGACCGCGCGTCACGAGCGGCCTGTGACCACGGTGATCCCGTTCGAGCCGGGCCACACCGGGCTTCGAGCGGCACTGGGCACCGTTGCAGCCACGGCGTTCCCGCCATCAGGCGGAGGCGTGACGATCAGGTGACTACCAGGAGGTCTCCCAGATGGCCGACCAATGGGACGGGGCATCCGGCGGCGTGAACCCCGCTCAGCAGTTGATGTCCTACGCGCGTGGCTACATGAGCTCGCAGATCGTCGGGGCGGCGGCACGGCTGAAGCTGGCCGAGCACCTCGCGGACGGGCCGCTGACCAGCGCCGAACTCGCCGGGAAGCTGGGTGCCGACGTCGAGGGCACGCGCAGGCTGCTGCGCGCGGCCGCGTCCATCGGCCTGGTCGAGCGCCTGGCCGACGACCGTTTCGGTGAGACGACCATGACCACGCTGCTGCGGCCGGGCCCCCGTTCGCTGTCGAGCTTCGTGCTGTCGTTCACCAGCCCCGGCCTGTACCGGCCGCTCGAGCAGATGCACAACGTCGTGCTCGACGGCCACTCGCACACCTCGGACGTGCTCGGCAAGGGGCTGTGGGAGTACTACAAGGAGAACCCGGAAGAGTCGACGTGGTTCGCCGAGACCATGAGCGAGCAGTCGGAGTTCGCGGCCGACATCGTGGTGCCCCGCCTGGATGTCAAGGACGTCAAGCGGATCGTCGACGTCGGCGGCAGCCACGGCGTGCTGTTGTCGCGTGTGCTGGAAGCCAACCCGCACACCACCGGTGTCCTGTTCGACCTGCCGGAGGTCGTCGAGCGGGCCAAGGACTTCGTCGGCCGCCGCGGTCTGCTCGACCGGGTCGAGTTCGTGCCGGGCAGCTTCCTGGAGGAGTTGCCCAAGGGCGGGGACCTGTACCTGCTCAAGAGCATCCTGTGCGACTGGGACGACGACAGCTGCGTGCGCGTGCTGTCCAACTTCCGTGAGGCGGCCGAGCCGGGCACGCCGCTGGTGGTCAGCGACTGGCTGCTGCCCGAGCAGCCCGACACGTTCCTGGACATCACCAACCTCGGCCTGCTGGCGTACACCGACGGCAAGGTCCGCACCGAGGCGCAGTACCGCGAACTGTTCGACCGCGCGGGGGTGGAGCTCGAGCGGATCACCACCGCGTCGGACAACTGGCTGCAGGTGACGTTGCTGGAGGCACGCCGCCCGGCGTGACCCCTCGAGGAGATCGAAAGGACAGCCCATGGCCACCTCGCTCGACGTCGCACTCAACGGTCCGGCGCTCGAACCGGCCTTCACGGATCCCCTGCCGGCCGGTGCGGTGACCTTCCGGGTGAGCACGCCGGACGAGCAGGGCCACAAGTGGGGAATCGTCCGGCTCGTCGACGGCACCGACATCGACTACCTCGTCGACTGCCTCGACAAGTCACGGTCGTGGGATCCGGCGGTGAACTCCCTGCCCCGCAAGGAGGTCGCGCGCGTCGCCGATTTCGTCGGCGGCGTGACGATCTACCCGTCGCACGGACAGGCCGAGCTCACAGTGGCGTTGACCGCCGGTACCTACCACTTCATCGACTACGACTACATCGGCGACGAGAAGTTCACGCGCGACGTGCCGTCGCTGCGGATCACCGGCACCTCTGCGGTCGCGGGCCTGCCGGTGACCCCGGACGCCGTGATCGAAGCCGTCGCGAACGGTGACGGGGAGACCTACCGGATGCCGGACACGTTGCCCGCCAACGGCACGCTGTTGCTGCGCAACCTCACCGACCACCCGCAGGAGGCGGTGATCGGCCAGGTGGTGCCGGACGCGACCACCGAGGACGTGCTCGATTTCATCACCGCGTTCCGGACCGGGAAAGTACCGCAGGGCAAGGTTTTCGTCGGTGACCCGGCCGGGCTGATGCCGGTGTCGGGCGGCCGCGAGTCGGCTGCCCGGTTCTCGTTGCCACCAGGCCGGTACGCGGTGTGCTCGTACACGAGCAACCCGCGGACCGGCCGCAGCGGCGTGTTCGACGGGATGCTCAAGCTCGTCACGTTCGCCTGACAGGGGGTCGGAAATGACTGTAGAGACAACACCCGTTCTGGTCGTCGGCGGCAGTTTCGTCGGACTGGCCACGGCCGCGTTCCTGACCTCGTACGGGATCAGGCCGCTGGTGGTCGAGCGGCATCCCGGTCCGGGCGTGCACCCGCGCGCCCGCGGCCTCAACCCGCGGACCATGGAACTGTTCCGCGGCATCGGCGTCGAGGACCGGATCAGCGCCGGAACGCCGCCGGTGACCGGCAACGAGGTGCTGATCCAGGTCGAGACGCTGGCGGGCAAGGAGATCCGGCGGATCGAGTCGAGCACGTTCGACGGCATCACCGAGGTGACGCCGTCGAACTGGGTCAGCATCGGCCAGGACAAGGTCGAGCCGATCCTGCGCCAGGTCGCCGAGGAGCGCGGCGCGGACATCCGCTACAGCACCGAACTGGTCAGCTTCACGCAGGACGCGGACGGCGTGGACGCGGTCATCCGCGACCGGGCGACCGGTGAGGAGCAGACCGTCCGGGCGCAGTATCTGGTCGGCGCGGACGGCCACCGCAGCCTGGTGCGCAAGACGCTCGGCATCGAGGTGGACGAGCTGGCCACGACGATGCACGCGTTGAGCATCCTGTTCCGCGCGGACCTGACCGAGGCGCTGCGCGGCCGTGAAGTGGTGATGGCGGTCGCGCTCAACCCGCAGGCGCGGTTCGGTGTGCTGACGCCCGTCGAGGACGACCAGTGGATGTACGGCATCCGCTACGACCCGGCCAAGGGCGAGACCGCGGACCAGTTCACCGAGGACGACTGGGTCACGATGGTCCGCGCGGCCGTCGGCGACCCCGAGCTGGAAGTCAAGGTCGAGCTGACCGACGAGTGGGAGGTCGCCTCCCGGATCGCACAGGGCTACCAGACCGGCCGGGTGTTCCTGGCAGGCGACTCGGCGCACCTGATGCCGCCCGCGGGCGGGTTCGGCGCGAACACCGGCGCGCAGGACGCGCAGAACCTGGCGTGGAAGCTGGCTCTGGTGCTGCAGGGCACCGCGGGCCCCGGCCTGCTGGACACCTACGACGCCGAACGCAGGCCCGCCGGCCGCCTCACCGTCAACCAGTCCGCCGAACGCACAGCGGCGCGCAAGGACGAGCCGGGCGGCGACGAGGAGCAGCTCGACGAGCTGACCGTGATGTTCGGGTACCGCTACAGCTCCGGCGCGGTGATCGCCGACAGCTCGGCGGAACCCGGGACGTCGGCCGACCCGCGCACCCCGACGGGCCTGCCGGGCACGCGCGCGGCACACATCGCGATCGACCGCAACGGGAAACGACTGTCCACCGTGGATCTGTTCGGCCGGGGGTTCGTCCTGCTGGCAGGCGAGCAGGGCCACGAGTGGATCGCGGCGGCCCGCGCGCTGGCCGCGTCGAACGAACTGGTGCTGACCGCGTACCGCGTGGGTTCCCGCCAGAGCGTGCCCGACCTGGTCGACCTCGACGACCGGTTCCCCGCTGTCTACGGGGTCGCCGCCGATGGCGCCGTCCTCGTGCGGCCGGACGGCTTCGTCGCGTGGCGCGGCCGTCCCGGTGACGGTGACCTCGCCGGGGTCATCGAGCAGGTGCTGCACCGAGGAGCACAAGGAGGCCAGGCGTGAAGGTCCTGTTCACCACTTGGGGGTGGGCGTCGCACTACTACCCGCTCGTCCCGCTCGGGTGGGCGTGCCGGGCAGCGGGCCACGAGGTCCGCGTCGCCAGCCAGCCCGCGCTGATCGACACCATCGTCCAGTCCGGGCTGCCCGCGGTCCGCGTCGGCAAGGACGTGGACTTCAGCGCGTTGTTCGGCCGCACGATGGGCCCGCTGGTGGCCATCCCCGAGGACAAGGAAGCCCAGCGCAAGCGGGTCGAGGCGCTGAAGGTCGTGCCGTTCCGGATGTTCGCCGAGGTCGCCTCGCACATGGCGGGTGACCTGATCGAGTACTGCCGCAGCTGGAAGCCCGACGTGATCGTCTACGAACCGACGTCCTACGCCGCGCTGGTCGCCGCCAGCGCGGTCGGCGTGCCCGCCGTGCGGCACGTGTGGTCGGCGGACTACCCGTACTACGGGCGTGCGGGCGAGTCGGAGGTCATCCCCCAGTTGTTCGCGGACTTCGGTTCCAAGCCGATCGACACGCTCGGCACGATGACCCTCGACGCCTGCCCGCCGAGCATGCAGATCGCCACCGACTACCGGCGGCAGCTCGTGCAGTACGTGCCGTACAACGGCGCCGGCGAGGCACCGGAGTGGCTGCTCGAGCCGACCGCGGCCCGGCGCGTCTGCCTGACGTGGGGCACCACCGTGTCACGGCTGCACAACAACATGTTCGGTCTGCCCGCTCTCGTCGACGCGCTGTCCACGTTGCCGGACACCGAACTCGTGCTCGCGGTCAACTCGCAGCAGCGGGAACTGCTGTCCCACTTGCCGTCCAACGTCAAGGTGGTCGAGAACCTGCCGCTGAACCTGTTGCTGGCGACGTGTTCGGCACAGGTGCAGCAGGGCGGCGCGGGCACGACCATGACCGCGCTGGCCGCGGGTGTCCCGCAGCTGGTCGTGCCGCAGATCCCCGACCAGCTGTTCAACGCGCGGCAACTGGCGTCGACCGGCGCGGGCACGTTCATCCCGTACAAGGAAGCCACCCCGGACGACCTGCGCAGGCTGCTGCACGAGGTGCTGGCCAAACCGGACTACGCCGAGTCGGCCAAGCGGGTCGCGGCGGAGATCAAACAGCAGCCAACGCCGTCCGATGTGGTCGGCGCACTGGAAGGGCTTGCCTCGTGATCATCGACTGCGAGGGCGTCGTCAAGACCTACGGCAAGGTCAAGGCGCTGGACGGGCTGAACCTCCGGGTGGCCGAGGGGACCGTGCTCGGCCTGCTCGGCCCCAACGGCGCGGGCAAGACCACGACCGTGCGCGTGCTGAGCACGCTGGCCAAGCCCGATTCCGGCCGGATCGAGATCGGCGGCCACGACGTGGTGCGTGAACCGCACCTGGTCCGCCGGATGTTCGGCCTGTCCGGGCAGTACGCCGCCGTGGACCAGTACCTGACCGGCCGCGAGAACCTGGTGCTGTTCGCGCGTCTTTACCGGATGCGCAAGAAGGTGGCGATCGCGCGGGCGGACGAGCTGATCGAGCGGTTCGACCTCACCGAGGCGGCCGACCGGCTGGCCAAGACGTACTCCGGTGGCATGCGCAGGCGGCTGGACCTGGCGGCGAGCCTGATCGCCAAGCCCAGGCTGATCGCGCTGGACGAGCCGACGACCGGGCTGGACCCGCGCAGCAGGCTGACCACGTGGGAGCTGATCGGCGAACTGGTCGACGGCGGCACCACGGTCCTGCTGACCACCCAGTACCTGGAGGAGGCCGACCGGCTGGCGGACCGGATCGTGGTGATCGACTCCGGCAAGGTGATCGCGGACGGCACCGCGGACGACCTGAAGGCCAAGGCGGGCAGCGAACGGATCGAGGTGTCCCTCGTGGACGCCGATGACCGGGTGCGGGCGAGGGAGATCCTCGCAGCTGTCGGCGACAGTGAGCCCACCGCGGACCGGCACGACCACCAGCTGTCGGTTCCGGTGTCGGCCGGTGCCAAGGCGTTGGCGACCGCGGCGGCCGAGTTCGCCGCGCACGGTCTGGCCGTGCACGACCTGAGCCTGCGCCGCCCGACGCTGGACGACGTGTTCCTCGCCCTGACCGGGCACACCACGGAGGTGACCTCTTGATAGCCACGGCGCGGTCCGCTGTGGTCGACTGCCTGCTGCTGACCCAGCGCAACCTGCGCAACACCCTGCGGATCCCGCAGGCGCTGGTGTTCAACATGATGCAGCCGATCCTGTTCGTGCTGCTGTTCAGCTACGTGTTCGGCGAGGCGATCCCGTTGCCGGGCGGCGCGAACTACCGCGAGTACGTGATCATCGGCATCTTCGTGCAGACGGTCGCGTTCGGTGGGATGACCACCGGCGCCGGGCTGGCCGACGACATGCGCAAGGGACTGATCGACCGGTTCCGGTCGATCCCGATGACCCAGTCGGCGGTGCTCGTCGGCCGGACCGTGTCCGACATCTTCCGCAACGCGCTGACCATCGTGTTCATGGCCCTGATCGCGTTGCTGGTCGGCTGGCGCACGCACACGTCGTTCGGTGCCGTCATCAGCGGATTCCTCGTGCTGCTGCTGTTCGCGTTCGCCGTCAGCTGGATCGGCACGCTGCTGGGCCTGGCGGTCGGCAACCCGGAGGCGGTCATCTCCGGCGGTCTGGCCGTGGTCTTCCCCGTGGTGTGGCTGTCGAACGCTTTCGTGCCGATCGAGGGCATGGCGCCGTGGATGCAGGCTGTCGCGTCGTGGAACCCGGTGAGTTCGGTCGTGGTCGCGGTGCGGGACCTGCTCGGCAACCCGAACCCGGTCGGCGCCGACCCGGTGTGGCCGTTGCAGCACCCGGTGGCCGCCGCTCTGCTGTGGAGCGCTGCGCTGCTGCTCATCTGCGTTCCGCTCGCCGCTCGCTCCTACCGACGAAAAGCCCAGTAAAAGCCTCGTGAGTGGTTGGTCCGGTTCTAACCGGACCAACCACTCACGAGGCTGACGGGGAGGAACGGCCCTTGTGGATTTTCTCCACAAGGGCCGTTCTCGTGTGCTCTCACTTGACCCGGCACTCCAGGGCCGACCAGGGCGACCCGCCCTTCTCCGGCGTGGTGAGCAGCTCGAAGCCGGCCTCGGAGGTCAGCTTGTGCCAGTCCTCCAGGGTCCGCTCACGGCCACCGAACAGCACCAGCATGTCCATGTCCAGGAGCTTGCTGTAGTCCCATTCGTTGGTGGACGGCGTCATCACCTTCTCGAAGATGAACAGCCGCGCGTCCTTGTCCATGCCGATCGCCTCGCGGACCTTGGCCAGCACACGAGCGGACTGCTCGTCGTCCAGGCCGTTGAGGACCGCGTTGAGCAGGTAGGCGTCGTAGCCCTTGGGCACGCTCTCGAAGAAGTCACCGGCCTGCAGTTCGACCCGGTCGGTCACGCCGTAGTCGGCGATCAGCGGCTTCGCCTGCTCCAGCACGGAGGGCCGCTCGAACAGCAACGCCGTGGCGTCCGGGTAGTGCTTGGTCAGCGCCTCGCCGAGGAAGTGCCCCCAGCCGCCGCCGAGGTCGGCGATCTTCTTGAACGGCTTCAGGTCCACGCGGCGCAGCAGCGTCACCGCGGTGAGCCAGCTGCGCTGGGTCATCGTCTTGTCGAACAGCGCGCCCGCTTCCGGGCTGCTCTCGGTGTACTCGTAGAACGACTTTCCGTAGACCTTCTCGAACGCCGGCGCGCCGGTCCGGACGCTGTGCACCAGGTCCGAGTAGGGCCGGGTCAGCATCTCGTCACCGCTGAACACGACCAGGTCGCGCAGGCTGCTCGACAGGTCGCTGCGCAGCGACTCCCCTTCCTCGGTCAGCTCGAAGCGGCCCTCGGCGTCCTGCCGCACGATCCGCAGCGCCGCCGAGGTGCGCAGCAGCCGGAACAGCGGCTGCTCCTGCGAGTCGGTCAGCTTGGCCAGTTCCTCGATCGTGCGCGGCCCGTCCTTGAGGTGGTCGGCGACACCGAGTTCGGCGACCGCGCGCAACACGCCCATGATCTTCGGGCCGTACACCAGGAACAGCAGCCGGTCGAACGCGGGCCACTGGTCGTGTGCCAGCATCCAGTCCCAGAACGTCGTCTCCGTATTGTCCGAAGTGGACGCACTCATCGATTCCCCTTCTCTTGCCTCGTTGACGAAATCTCCGGCGGGATCCGGGTCACAGGGCCAGCCGGATCCCGTAGTCGCGCACCCACCGCTCCAGCGACAGGATCATCTCGATGTCGGTCCTGGCCACCCAGTTGGCGCCGAGCGACGCCGGGTCGGCCAGCCTCGTGCCGATCTGGTCGACGTCCAGCATCCCGGCGAGCGGCGAGCTGGCGTCACTGGCGACGCGCGACAGCTGCTCCTGCAGGATCCGCTGGTAGGCCGGGTCGATCGACACCGGGAACGGGCTCTTGGGCCGGTTGAGCACCGAGTCCGGCACGCAGCCCTCCCCCGCCGCGCGCAACAGGCTCTTGCCTTTGCCGTCGAAGGCTTTCATCGGCGCGGGCACGTTGAACACGTAGTCGACGAGTGCCGGGTCGGCGAACGGCATGCGCACGTCGAGTCCGACGGCCATGGCGTTGCGCTCGCTGTGCGCGAGCTGGCTGTCGGCCCACCTGGTCAGCTGCAGGTACGTGTCGTGCCTCGACCTGCGCTCGGCGTCGCTGATCCCGTCGGGCTGCGGTGTCTCGGCGAAGGACTCGGCGCAACGCGCGGCGCCGTAGCCCATCAGGTCCAGCTCGCCGAGCAGGCCCGCGTCCAGCAGCCCGCCGCCCATCGCGTGGTGCCCGGCGTGCTTCTCGTGGAAGCTGACCCATGGGAACGTCCGCGGCGCCTCGGGCACGGATTCCTCAGCGCCGTAGACGTTTCCGCCGAACACCGAGTCCGCTGTCTCGCCGGACAACGCGACCGTCACGTGCTCACGGGCGGCCTGGCAGAGCAGGTACAGCGAGGTGTTCATGTCGCCGAGCATCGACGGCAGGTCCTTGGCCCGTACCGCGTTGATCCGTGCGACGGGGTCCAGCAGGTCCGAGGTCGCGAGCACGATGTCCTGGTGCTCGGCGCCGACGAAGTCCACGAGCGCCCGCACGTACGGCGCGTCCGGCGTGCCGCGGACGAAGTCCGGCTGGAACTGCTGCTCGTAGTCGGCGAACGTCACCGTGTACGTCTTCAACGGCGAGGCGACACCGGCCTTCGCGGCCAGACCGACCACCACGCTGGAGTCCACCCCGCCGGACAGCAGGAAACCGACCGGCACATCGGACGCGGCCTGGCGCGCGACGGCGTCCAGCAGCAACGCCCGAGTCCGCTCGATGGTTTCCGGCAGGTCCTCGCGGTGCTCGCGCGCCGACAGCTGCCAGTACCGGCGAATCGAGATCCCGTTGGTGCTCACGGTCGCGGTGTGCGCGCCGCGCAGCTTGCGGAAGCCCTTCAGGACACCGTGATCCGGTGTTCCGGCGTAGGTCAGGATCTCGGTCAGGCCTTCGGCGTCCAGCACGGGGTCGACCAACGGGTGCGACATCAGCGCCTTCTGCTCGGACGCGAACAGCACACCGTTGGGCAGCTCCACGTAGTACAGCGGTTTGAGGCCGAGCCGGTCCCTGGCGAGGAAGAGTTCCTGCTTGCGGATGTCCCAGACCGCGAAGGCGAACACGCCGTCGAAGTGCCGCACGCAATCCGGCCCCCACTGCAGGTACGCCAGCAGCGCGGCCTCGTCGTCGCTCTCGACCGGGAACCGCCTGCCCGCCGCGGCCAGCTTGCGCCTCAGTTCGGCCAGGTTGTACAGCGTCCCGCTGAACACGACTGTGGCCACCGGGCCGTTGTCGTCCTCGACGACGAACGGCTGCCTCGGGTTGTTGCCGGGTGCGCGCAGGTCCAGCCGGCGCTGTCCCAGCGCGGCGTGCCCGTCGACCCACACCCCTTCACCGTCGGGACCCCGTGCCGCCATGGTCGCGGCCATCGCCTGGACCGTCGGCCGGAACCGGGAGAGATCCCTGGCGAAGTCGACCCATCCCACGATTCCTGACATGCGAAACCTCCGTAGCGCTCGGGCGATTACCAGCCGATGACCTTGCGGCGGCTGAAGAACACACCGGACGGGCCGCCGTCCGGATGGGTGGCGACCCATGCGATGTCGGCGGCGGCCTCGTCCGGCGTGCGTTCGGCGTCCGGCCGCATCCTGGTCCGCACCAGGCCGGGGTTGACCGCGTTCACGGCTACGCCGGTGCCCTCGGTTTCCTGTGCCAGCAGGGATGTCACCGCGTTGAGCGCCACTTTGGACACGGTGTAGCCCGGCGTGCCGGCGAACAGGCCGTAGGTGTACGTGGCCGTGCCGCTGGACACCATGACGATCCGGCCCCAGCCGCGGGCGACCATGCCGGGCAGGCAGGCCTGCGACACCCGCCACGATCCCAGCGTGTTGACGTCGATCTCCCGCTGTACCAGGTCGATCGGCACGCCTGACGGCGTGTGGCCCGCGGTTTCCAGCACGCCCGCGTTGTTCACGAGGATGTCCACCTCGCGCAGCTTGTCCCGCACCTGGGCGACCGACGCCGGGTCGGTGACGTCGAGCGTGATCGCCTCGGCGTCGTCCCCGAGTCGTTCGGCCACCGCGGCAGCGGCGGCGCCGTCGCGCCCGGCCAGCAGCACGTGGTGCCCGAGTTCGTGCAGGCGGGCGGCGATCGCCTCGCCAAGTCCGCGGTTGGCCCCGGTGATCAACGCGGTCCGGTGTGGCACGGCACGCCACCTCTCGTCTGGATCGGCCCCTGACGGGGCCAACCTCCGGCACCGGGCTCAACGACCGTTCGAATGCCACTGGTGGGTCCGGGACCCAGTCATCCTCGAGCTTTCCCCGATCGGCACCCCGAATGCTGGTCGACGAATCCGCCGGTGAGGAAAAAGGGCTTGGAGTCGGCATGCGCGTGGTATTCGTGGCCTGGGCGTGGCCAACGCATCTGTTCCCGATGGTCCCGTTCGCGTGGGGCCTGCGGTCGCTGGGGCACGAGGTGCGCGTCGCCAGTCAACCGGCACTCGCCGACGCGATTCCCCGTACCGGGCTGCCCGGCGTCAGCGTCGGGCAGGATCTGGACTTCCTCGGCGCTCTGCGGCACATCGCCGCGAACCCCGCGTCCCGGCCTGCCCAGCAGGAGAACGCACAGCAGCAGGCTCCGCAGGGCCCGCCGCGGGCCGTGCGGATGTTCGCCGAGATGGCCGAGACGATGACCGAGGACCTGATCGCCTTCGGTCGTCGCTGGCGGCCCGACGCGATCGTGTTCGAGCCGACGGCGTTCGCGGGCCCGGTCGCCGCAGCGGCGCTGGGGATCCCGGCGGTCCGTTATCTGTACGGCCCGGACATCATGTCGACGCCGAGGCTGCGCGCGGCGTCCGCCGAAGCGCTGGAACCGCTGTGCGGCAAGCTCGGGCTGGACTCGGTGGACACCTTCGGCACCGTGACCATCGACCCGACCCCCGCGGCCATGCAGGTGGACACCGCGCCGGCCGACCGCGTTCCCGTGCAGTATCTGCCCTACAACGGTTTCGGCCCCGGTCTGCCGCCCGCGTGGACGTCGGCCAAGTCCGACCGGCCGAGGGTCTGCGTCACGTGGGGAACCACCTACAGCCGGATGGACCCCGAGTACTTCCTGTTGCCGCGGGTGGTGTCCGCACTGTCCGAACTGGACATCGATGTGGTCGTCGCGATCACGGCCAACCAGCGTGAACTGCTCGGCGACGTGCCCGCCAACGCGCGCGTGGTCGAGTCCGTTCCGCTGTACCGGATCCTGCCCACGTGTGACGCGGTGATCGCGCACGGCGGCGTGTCGACGAGTCTCACGGCACTGACGACAGCCGGCCTGCCGATGTTGCTCACCCCGCGTCTGCCCGACCACAAGTTCCACGCCCAGCGCGTCGCCGAGGCGGGCGCGGGCCGGGTCCTGCCGCTCGCGGACTTCACCGGCGCGGCGATCAAGTCCGAAGTCAGCGCCCTGCTCGACCAGCCGTCGTATCGCACCGAGGCGATCGGCCTGCGCAAGGAGATCCTCGCCCAGCAGACCCCGGGCGAACTGGCACTCCGGCTCGACCAGCTCGTCTAAGAACCAGTCCCGCACGAGGAGTGAACCCATGCTCGCTGAGCTACTCGCCCAATCCGGCCACAAGATCCTGCGGAACGTCGCGCCAGACGGCCGCGAATACTGGGCGGCACGGTTCTGGGACCGTGCGAGCGCCGAGGAGCACCCCGTTCTGCGCAAGTCCTTCCTCGACCAGAAGGACGCCATCGCGGGTTACCTGAGCAAGTACGCGGCCGGCATCACCACCTCGCTGGAAGTCGCCTGCGGCACGGGTGAGTTCACCAAGCTCACCGCGGACCTGACCGGTGTCAAGGAGATGACCGCGATCGACATCTCCTCCCAGGGCCTGGCCAGGACGCAGCAGCGCGTGGACCACGACAACCTCAAGCTGGTGCACGGCGACTTCTGGAAGGAGAACGGCCTGCCCAAGGCCGACCTGGTGATGTGCGTGGACGCCATCCACCACCTCGGTGACATCAAGGAAGTGCTGACCCGGCTGCGTTCGTTCGTCAAGCCCGGCGGTCTGTTCATCGGCAACTTCTGGACAGCGGACAACTTCCACGAGTTCGAGCGCAAGCGGTACGGTCGGGCCGAGCACCTGCGCAGGACTTTGGCGTTCTTCGGGACCGCGGCGCTGATCCGGGTGTCGGCGGGCAAGCTCAAAACCGGTGCCTACCGCACCCAGCTCAGGCGCAGTGCCGACTCGATGACCGCGCTGCGCACGCTGTACAGCGAAGTGCTCGCGGTGGACGAGCACCGCTACTTCACGTCCTTCGCTGCCCGCCTCTGACCCGGAGGAGAGAGACATGCGCGTACTGGTCACCGGCGGTGCCGGTTTCATCGGCAGGCAGGTCGTCGGCAACCTGGTCGAGGCCGGCCACGAGGTCCGCGTGCTCGACGCGCTGATCCCCGGCGTCCACCAGTCCGATGTGCCGCCGCCGATGCCGGACGGCGTCGAGTTCGTGCACGGCGACCTGCGTGACGCCGCCACAGTGGCGGCGGCGCTGCGCGGCATCGACGTCGTCAGCCACCAGGCCGCGATGGTCGGCCGTGGCAGGGAGATCCTCGACGCGCCGCTGTACGTCGGCTGCAACGACCTCGGCACAGCGATCCTGCTGACCGAGATGGTCTCGGCCGGGCTGCGCAAGCTCGTGCTCGCCAGCTCGGTCGTGATCTACGGCGACAGCCGCTACGTCTGCCCGTCGCACGGCATCGTCCGTCCTCATCGCCGATCCCGCGAGGACCTGGACGCGGGCCGGTTCGAGCCGCGGTGTCCCCGCTGCGGCGAGGAGGTGGCCGGTGAAGCGGTGGAAGAGCACGACCCGCTCGACCCACCGCGCAACGTCTACGCGGTCACCAAGCTCGCCCAGGAGTACTTGGTGTCCGCGTGGGCGCGCGAAACGGACGGATCGGTCGTGGCACTGCGGTACCACAACGTGTACGGGCCAGGGATGCCTTACGAGAGCCCGTATTCAGGTGTGGCGTCGGTGTTCCGGTCCGCGGTGGACCGCGGCGAGGCACCGCAGGTGTACGAGGACGGCGGACCGAAGCGCGACTTCATCCACGTCCACGACATCGCCCGCGCGAACATGACCGTGCTGGACTGGGACCAGCCGGGCTTCCACCCGTTCAACGTCGCGTCCGGGGAGCCACGCACGATCGGCGAACTGGCGGCGGCTCTCGCCGAGGCGACGGCGGCGCCGGCGCCGCGGATCACCGGCCGCTACCGGATAGGCGACGTCCGGCACATCTTCGCCTCGCCGCAGAAGCTGTTCGACGAGTTCGAGTGGCGGCCGTCGATGACGTTCGAGACAGGGGTGAAGGACTTCGCCCGGTCTCCCATGAACCACTGATCGAGCCACACGCTGGGCCCGCCGTGGTTCAGCGTGTGGCCCGGCGGCCGGACGCCGGTCAGCGCGGCCGGAAGAACTCGAGCATTCGCTTGCTCGCGTCCGGCTGTGTCAGGAGTTCCTGGATCCGGGCGGACTGCCTGCCGATCACGCTGGTGCGCTCGACCATCTCGTGCTCGTATTCCTCGACGGCAGAAGGGATGTCGTTCGGGTGTGCGGCCAGGGCAAGGCCGAGCACCGCGCCGTCGAGCAGCGCCATGTTCGCGCCTTCCCCTACCGGCGCCATCAGGTGCGCGGCGTCGCCGATCAGGGTGACGTCCGGTGCCGAAGGCCAGGTCAGGCCCACCGGGAGAACACTGATCGGCCACGGCCGCATCGTGTCGTCGCACGCCGCGATCAGTGCGGTGAACCGTTCGTGCCAGCCGGAGAACAAGCCGATCAGGCGTGCCCTGACCGCCGCCGGGTCGTCGAACGAGATCCCGTTGGTGGCGAACCAGTCTTCCTCGGTGTTGTGGAAGCTGAGGCCGATGCGTACGCGGCCGTCGCCGTTTCGCTACGCTGCCAGGGATTTCCCGTCACCGAGCACCCAGTAGTTGCCGCGCCCGACCATCTCCGCGAGGCCGGGGTGGGTGCGGTCGATGTCGGGGATGCCGAGTTCGACGACGTTGTGGCCGCTGTGCTCGGGTTTGGCGTCGGTGAGCAGTGGGCGGACCTTGGAGTTCGCGCCGTCGGCGCCGACCAGCAAGTCGTATGTCGCGCTGCGGCCGTCGGCGAAGCGCAGCACGCCGTTGTCAGCGGATTCGACGTGCGTGCCCCCAGCGGACTGTGTGGTCGGGGAGCGAATTCAGCAGCAGGTCACGCAGATCGGCGCGGTCCACCTCTGGTCGTAGCAGCGGGGCGTCATCAGGGGTGTCCTCCTGCGGCAGCAGGGTGCCGTCCGGCTCCAGCAGCCGCATGTCCTGGCCCTCACCTCGGGCGATCGCGGTGAACTCGTCGATCAGCCCCGCGTCACGCAGCGCCCGCTGCCCTGAGTGGATGTCGAGCATGCCGCCCTGGTCACGCGCGCCGCGTGACGGTTCGCGTTCGTACACGACGGCTTCGATGCCGTTGACGTGCAGTACCCGTGCAAGGGCCAGGCCACCCAAGCCGGCTCCGGCGATAGCGATGGTCACGGTCGTCCTCGACTCACTGTATCCTTCGATACACTGCATCAGCGATTGACACTGTATTGTCGTCGCATGTTGGTGTGGGAACGGCCGGAGCCGCCGGATCGACCGGTGCCTGCCCCGCTGAGCCGGGAACGGATCGTCAAAGCCGCGATCCAGCTCGCCGACGCGGACGGCCTGGACGCGGTGTCGCTGCGCAAGGTCGCCGCGGAGCTGGACGTCGGCCCGATGCGGCTGTACGGCTACATCGCCACCAAGGAGGAGTTGCTCGACCTGATGGTCGACGCGGTCTACGCCGGCGTCCAGCCGACCGGCGACAGCTGGCGAGAAGTGCTGATCTCGCTTGCCGAAACCACCCGGCAGGCGGCACAGCAGCACGAATGGCTCGCCGACCTGCTCGGCGGGCGGCCCCAGCTCGGGCCGAACACGCTCGCCACCGGGGACGCCGTGCTGGCCGCGATGGGCGGCGTCGACCTGGACATCGTCGTGCCGGCAGTCGCCGCGGTCAACGCCTACGTCAACGGCGCGATACGCCGGGAGATCACCGAGCGGCGCGCCGAACGGGCTTCCGGGATGGACAAGCGCCAGTGGCAGACCACCTTCGGGCCCTACCTGCAGCGACTCTTCGCCACCGGCCGGTTCCCCGCACTGGCCGCAGTCGTCCACGACGGCCCGCACCTGGACGCCGACCAGACCTTCCGCGCGGGCCTCGACTTCGTCCTCGACGGCATCGAAGCCCGCGTCTCACGCTGACGCGGTCACGTCGGCGGCCTGTTGCGCGCGGTCCGCTCCACCTCAGCCAAGTCCGCCGCCGTGACCAGGCGCATCTCCGCCGCACGCCGCGCCACGGCGAAGCGGATGTTCTGCAGGCGCCCGTCGTGCTGTGCGAGGTACGGGTCGTCCCGCGCGCCGAAGGCGATCGCCGAGATCACCCGGATCGCGTCGTCGACTCGTTGCGGGCGTTGCAGGTTCCAGGCATAGCCGTGCCAGTGCACCACTCGTTCGTAGATCTCGCGGTTCGACGGCGGGCGCGGGTAGTCGTCCTTGCCGACCAGCCACGGCTCGGTCAACGCGAGCGCCACGTACCAGTCGCGGCTTTCCCTGATCAGTCCCGGCCCGGCCGAGGTGACCTGACCGGTCGGGTCACCGGGCACTTGCGGCGGCACGGTCTCCAGGGTGACGTCGATGCTGATCAGCGTGTCGGCGAAGCCACCGGCGGTCTGCCTGCCGAGCAGGATCACCAACTGGTTCTCGCCGTCGTCCAGCAGCGCGGACATCGACTTGGTCATGATCACCCGGCGTGCTCCGCCCGGCGCGTCGAACAGGCCGGACAGCTGCGCTTCGCCAGAACCGAGCCAGGTCAGCGTCACGGTGTCCGCGGCGACCACCAGTTCGCCGACCAGGCGCGAGATGTGCGGGGCGCAGTCCGGCAACGCCACTGCCGTGAAACCGGGCCGCAGCGCGTAGTGCGGTGCGCGCCCGAACAGCAGCGACTCCCCCGCTTTGAGCACCACGGACGGCATCCCGGTCCCCCGGACGATCACGCTGGGCATCGTGTCACTTTAGCCGGGGCACACCGGTGTGCCGCCGCGGTCGGGTCCGATCGCGGCCCAGTCCTTGGCGAGCCCGGCCCGGTCGATGCGGTCGCAGATCGCGCGGACGGCGTTGTCCGGGTTGAGGTCCCAGATCCGCGCGGTGCCGTCGGCCGACGCGCTGATCGCGCGTGTGCCGTCCGCGTCGAACGTGGCGTCGTTGATGTCGTCGTCGTGCCTGTCCAGTCGTGCCAGGGGCTGACCGCTGGGGAATTCCCAGAGGCGCAGCACGGTGTCCTGGCTCGCGGTCAGGACCGTCCTGCCGTCCGGCGCGAACCGGATCCGGCGGATCGGCGAGTCGTGCCCGGTCAGCACGCCCACGGGCTGGCCGTCGCCGACACGCCACAGCCTGATCATCCGGTCCGCGCCACCGGTGGCCAGGGTCCGGCCGTCCGGCGTGAACGCCGTCTCCATCGCCAGCCTGTCGTGGCCCGGCAGGATCCTCATCGGACCGCCAGTGTCCGTTGTGGACAGCAAGCCCACCTTTCCGCCGGACAGCGTCACCGCCAGATGCCTGCCGTCGGGGCTGTACTTCACCGAAGTCGGGTAGTTCACCTCGACGACTTCCTCGTTGCGCGGTTCCTTCCTGGTCGGCCGGACGCCGGTCATCGTCAGGTCGCCTGCGTCGATGAAGACGATCTCGTCGCGGTCCTGGTCCTTGCTCGCACCTGCCGGGCTCTTGCCCGCGAGCGCGATGGTCCTGCCGTCCGGGCTGAACACCAGCTCGGTGAATTCCGTTCCAGGACGGGAGAACCGGCGTACCTCCGTGCCGGTCGCCACGTCCCACGCGACCGCGGCGCCGTCCAGGCCCACTGTGACCACACGTGATCCGTCCGGGCTGAACGCGGCGGACGCTGCCGTCCCACCGTGCGAGAAACGCCTGATCTGGTCGCCGGTCGTGCTGTCCCACAACCGGATCGCTCCGTCCGCGGCAGCGGTCACGAACAGCTTCCCGTGGGACGCGACCGCGACCATCGGGCTGTCACGCGGTCCCAGCGCGGTCCGCTGGAACGCCCACGCGGTGATCTGACCGGCGGAGTCGGCGCTGAGGAACGTGTGCCCGTCGCCGCTCATCGCCAGCCCGAACGTGGTGACCGAGCCGGTGCCCAGGCTCAGCATCTCCTGCCCGGACGCGATGTCCCACGCGTGCAGCGTCGTGCCGACCCCGCCCGCGACGACAGCCGTCCCCGCCGGGTTGAAGGTGACCGTGTTCAGCCCCGGCTCGGATGTTTCCTTGTCCAGCGACCGGGCCCACTTCGATGTGTCCCACAGGAACATGTGCCGGTCCTGCGACACCGTGGCGAGCGCGGTCGATGCCCGGTTGAACGCCAGTCCGGTGACGTCGTCGGCGTGGCCGGTGAGCGTCGCCACCAGCTCGCCGTCGGTCGCGCGCCGCACCTCGACGTTCTTCTCGTTGGTCGTCGCGATGAGCTTCCCGTCCGGGCTCTGCGCCATCGCGAGCGACGCGGGCGCGGTGAACCGCGCGGTCTCGGTGAGCTTGGCCGTGTCCCACACCGTGACGCCGTTTTCGGTGAACGCGGTGAAGGACGTCCCGTCCGGCGTGATGTACCCGTCCACCGCGCGGCTGGGCACGGTGAAGATCCGCTTGCGATCCGGCACGTTCCACAGTGACACCTCGGCGCCTGTCGCGTTGGCCGCCAGGAGCAACCGGCCGTCCGCGGACATCGACACCGAGCGGTACCAGCCGTCGCCTTCGTCCAGCACAGCCAGTTCACGGTGGCCCGGCACGTCCCACAGCCGCAGCGAGCCGTCCCGCCCGCCGCTCACGGCTAGTCTGGCGTCGTCGCTGATCGCGATTCCCGTCACCGGCCCCTCATGGCCGAGCATCCGTCCCCGGAAGTGATCGGACTGCACGCCCAGGACAGCGCTGCGGCTCTCCACCGTGTGCTCGGCCTGCCACGCACCCAGCGCCAGCAGCCCCGTCCGGGGGTGGTCGATCCCCCTGGCCAGTGCGGACTCGGCGGCCAGTTGCCGTGACAGGTTCAGCTGACGGCCGTGGTCGGCGTCCTGCTGCAGTTCAGTCGCGACCACGACCGCGCCGACCGCCACCACGAGCAGCACGCTCAGCGCGGCGACCATGGTGCGCAGCCGCCGGGTGCGCCTGCGCGCGGCGATCGCGCCCGCGTGTTCGGCGTTGTTCGACTTGTGCAGGAACTCCTGTTCCGTCGGTTGCAGCCCGGTCCGGCCCTGTTCGAGCCAGGCGTTGACGGTCGCGAGCCGGGCACCGCGGTACAGGTCGTCGTCCTGCTGGCCCGATTCGGTCCAGACACGCACCGCGTCGGCGAACCTGCGGTGCTGGATCAGCCCGGCACGGTCCTCGTCGATCCAGTCCCGCAGCCGCGGCCACGCCGTGAGCAGCGCTTCGTGGCTGAGCCGGGCCCCGGTCGCGTCGACGGTGACCAGGCGCGCGGCGATCAGGCCGTCCAGGATCGGCCCGCCGATCTCACGCGGGTCGACCCGGCGCCGGGCGACCGCGCCGTCGTCGGACACGGTCACCAACCGCAGCAACACCGCGCGCAGGGTCTCCCGGCTCGGCGGATCGAGCTTGCCGTGGATGTCCTCGGCGGTACGGGACACCGCGCCGTCGATCCCGCCCGCCTTGCGATACGCGGCGAGCGTCAACGTGTTGCCTTCGCGGAAGTTCCACGCTTCCCGCAGTGCGTGGGCCATCCTGGGCAGCGCGCCCGGCTCGTAGCCGGATTCGCCGCGCACCCCGAGGTCGGCGATCAACCGTTCCGGCAGGCCGGGTTCGATCTCCACGCCGAAGTCCCGCGCAGGTTGCACGATCGCACGGCGCAGCTCGTTCGCGTCCATCGCGCCGAGCAGCACCGGCGCGGCGAACGCGGGATTCAACGGCGCCAGGTCGATGCACCGGTCGACCAGGTCCGCCCGGACAGCCAGCACGACCAAGGCCGGCCGCGCGTTGGCAAGCGCGGTGGCGAACGCGCGGCGCTCCTCGTCCGGCACGCCGTGGGTGAACAGTTCCTCGAACTGGTCGATCACGATCACCATGCGCTTGTGGGCGACGGCGCACAGGGAACCGAAATCGGACGGCTGCTGCCTGATCCGCGCGGCCAGAGCGGCGGCGTCACCACCGGCGTGCGGGGCGATCGCGGCGGCCAGCAGACCGATCGGGTCAGGGCCCGGCGTGAGGACGACGTGTGGCCAGTCGGTCAGCGTGGGCAGCAGACCGGCGTGCAGCACCGACGACTTGCCCGCGCCGGACGCCCCGACGAGCACGACGGGTTCGCCGCCGTCGAGTTGCTCGGCCAGCCGTACCAACAGATCCGTCACGACGTGCGCACGGCCGTGGAACAGCTCGGCGTCTCGTTCCTCGAACCCGGCCAGGCCCGGGTACGGGGCCGGGGCGGTGATCGGCTGCGTCGGGGTACGGCGCGGCGCGCTGGACCGCAGGATCGCTTTGACCAGGTCCGCTTGGTCCGCGGTGGCGGGTGCGGCCCGTTCGGTGACCCCGGCGTACGCGGCGGTTCGCGCGGCCGTCATCAGCTCGGTGGTGGTGGCGAACCTGCGGGCCGGGTCCTTGGCCATGCCACGCATGACCACGGCGTCGAGTTCGCGGGTGACGGCCGGGGCGAACACCGACGGCGCGGGCGGCGGCTGCAGCAGGTGCGCGGCGATCTTGGCGGCCGGGTCCGTCCCCGGGTGGGCCTGCCTGCCGGTCAAGCTCTCGAACAACACGCAGGCCAGCGAATACTGGTCGCTGCGGCCGTCGACCGGGCCTGCCGACAGGCGTTCCGGCGCCATGTAGTCCCACGTGCCGATCAGGTCA
Organism: Kibdelosporangium phytohabitans; assembly: GCF_001302585.1. GTDB lineage: Bacteria > Actinomycetota > Actinomycetes > Mycobacteriales > Pseudonocardiaceae > Kibdelosporangium > Kibdelosporangium phytohabitans. Next base: position 7,157,968 of record NZ_CP012752.1, read on the forward strand.
CCGGAGCGGGTCAGCGCGGTCGCTTCCGGCGAGGACTCGCGTGCGATGCCGAAGTCGGCGAGGTAGGCGTGGTCGTCGTGGCCGATCAGGATGTTGGACGGTTTCACGTCCCGGTGGACCAGGCCTTCGCGGTGCGCGGCGTCCAGCGCGTCCGCCACCTGGGTGAGGATCCGGATGGCCCGGTCCGGGTCGATCGTGCCCGCGCCGAGTGCGCGCCGCAGGTCAGTGCCTTCGACGAGCGCCATGTCGATGAACAGGTCGCCGTTGATCTCGCCGAAGTCGTTGACCGGGATGACGTTCGGGTGGTCCATCGCCGCGACCAGCCGTGCCTCCCGTTTGAACCGGGCGCGGTAGTCGTGGTCGGTGACCGACCCGGGCAGCCGTTTCAGTGCGACGACGCGGTCGTGCACCGTGTCGTAGGCGCGGTGGACCACGCCCATCCCGCCCCGGCCGAGCAGGCCTTCGATGCGATACGGTCCGAAAACCGGGAGATCCGTGGGTTCCGCGTTGAATGTGCCCGCCACCATGGGGGAAAACCTATCGATTCGGGCACCCTGTCCGCGTGGGCAACTTTGCCGACAGCGGCCACCGCAGTGCGGCCGTCCGGGTATGCGATCGCCCAGGCGGCCCGTCGACCGTTTCGAAGGCGCCGGGCGGACCCGGTTGACCGGTGGCTCGCGGCCATCGGTCCCGCTTGCCCACCCGGACGCACCATCAGTCCCGCGTTCACCCCGACGGGACCAGCGAGATCCCTTGTGGACAGGGTGTTTCGCGCGCCCGCCGCGGGGTAGGGTCGTGCACACACCCGCGGAGGGCTCTTTCTCCAGTGCGGGATGGGGATCATTCGAGAGGAACCGGATGAAGTACCGCACGATCGGCCAGGACCCGGGCACGCGCCGTGAAGTCAGCGTGCTCGCTCTCGGCGCGATGCACTTCGGCACTGGCACCGACGAGGAGACCGCGTTCGCGGTGCTCGACCGGTACGTCGAGGCCGGGGGCACGTTCATCGACACCTCGAACAACTACGCGTTCTGGGTCAACAGCAGCCAGGGCGGGGAAAGCGAGGCGGTGCTCGGCCGGTGGCGCGCCAGCCGCCAGGTCAGCGCCGACGTCGTGATCGCGACCAAGCTCGGGGGGCGCCCGGTCGCGGCGGGGATGGACTTCGCCGAGACGGCCAAGCCGGAGAACATCGAAGGCTTGTCCGCCAAGGTGATCAGGGAATCGGCCGAACGCAGCAGGGACACGCTCGGCGTCGAGAAGATCGACCTGCTCTACGCGCACGTCGAGGACGTGTCCACGCCGTTGCAGGAAACTATCGAGGGTTTCGCCGAACTGGTCGCGGACGGCACAGTCGGCCTGCTGGGCGTGAGCAACCACTGGTCGTGGCGCGTGGAACGGGCTCGCGCGGCTGCCGCGGCCGCGGGCTTGCCGGGTTACGAAGTCCTGCAGTACCAGCACAGCTACCTGCGTGCGCGGACCGACCGCCCGGGACGCCGTTCCCCTGTCGGCAACCAGGGCTTCGTGAGCGGCGACCTGTTGACGTACCTGAGCGAGACGCCCGAGCTCACGCTGGTCGCGTACTCACCGCTGCTCGCCGGTGCGTACGTCCGAGCCGACCGGCCACTCGGCCCGGATTGGGACCACGCGGGAAACCCGTTGCGGCGCAAGGCTTTGGACGAGGTGGCCAAGGAGACGGGCGCGACGGTCAACCAGGTCGTGCTGTCCTGGATGATCGGTGGCGCGGTCCCGATCATCCCGTTGGTCGGCGCGTCGTCGGTCAAGCAGATCGAGGAGAGCCTGGCCGCGGTGGACCTGGAACTCACGGCAGACCAGCGCGCGAAGCTGGACTCCGCCAACTGACACCTCGTGAGTGTTTTGGCCGGTTCTAACCGGCCAAAACACTCACGAGGTCTTCTGTGATGGTGGTGAGCATCCGGGTTGTGCCGCGGGCGGTGAAGAAGTGGTCGCCCGGCAGGATGTCCAGGTCGAATCCGGCGCTGGTCTCGGCGCGCCACGGCAGCATCCGGTCCGGTGCCGCCTCGGTGTCGTTTTCCCCCGCGAATGCCCGGATCGGCACGGGCAGCGGCTCGGTGTCCGTGATCGGGCACGTGCCGACGACCTTGAGGTCCGCGCGGACGGCCGGCAGGAACAGGTCGAGCAGGTCCGGGTGGTCGAACACCACTGACGACGTTCCGCCCAGTTCACGCATGTACGCGACGAGGCCCTCGTCGGTCTCGGCCCAGCCGCGCACCGGCAGGCGCAGCGCCGGAGCCGCACTGCTCGCCACGAAAAGCCGCACGGGCAGCGGCAATCCGCGTTCCCTCAGCTCGTGGGACAGGGCGAGCGCGACCCGTGCGCCCATGCTGAATCCGTAGCAGGCGAGGGGTTTGTCCAGCACCGGGGGCAGCGCGTCGAGCAGGGCCGGGATGAGCTCGGACATGGCTTCGTACGGCGGCTCGGCGTGCCGGTCGTCGCGGCCGGGCAGCTGGACGGCGACCGGTTCGATCTCCCCCGGGAACACCGTGTGCCACGTGCGGAACATCGACGCCGCGCCGCCCGCGTAGTGGAAGCACAGCAACCGGATCCGGCTGTCCTCAGCAGAACCGTAGTGCCGCAACCATTTCACGTGCGGCGCCGCGCGGTGATCGGCACGTGCTTGTAGCCGGACACGAAGTTCGACACCAGCCGCTGCGGCTCGCCGGCGAGCTGGAAGTCCTCGTAGCGGGTGAGCAGTTCGTCGAACAGGATCCGCAACGTCACCCTGGCGACGCTGTGGCCGACGCAGTAGTGCGGGCCCGCACCGAAAGCCAAGTGCTTGTTGGGTTTCCTGCGGATGTCGAACGTGGACGCGTCCGCGAACTCGTTGTCGTCCCGGTTGGCCGCGCCCAGCCACACCACGACCGCGTCACCCGCCTTGATCCGCGTTCCGCTGACCTCCACGTCCTGGGTGGCGTAGCGCAGGAAGTGGTTCACCGGCGACGCCCAGCGCAGCGCCTCCTCCACCGCGGTCACGTTGACCTGCGGGTTCGCCGCCCAGTCGGTGAGCACGTCGGTCTGTGTGAACTCGGCCATCAGGAAGTTCGGCGAGTGCGGTGTGGTCACGTTCGCGCCGAGCAGCAGGCTGTAGCAGTTGGAGACGATCTCGCCGAGCGACATGTGCCTGCCCTCGAACCGCGTCGTGATCAGGACGCTGATCAGATCGTCGCCGAGGTTGTCGCGCCGGTGGCGGACCAGTTCCTGGAAGTAGCCGAACAGTTCGTGGTGCGCGATCGCCAGCGTCAGGCCGCGGCCGGCCTCGCCGAGGTACTCCGGGTCGTCCGGGGCGATGCACGTGGTGTTGATCCTGGTCAGCCAGTCCCAGTCGGACTCGGGCAGGCCCATCATGGTGCCGGTGACGGCCATCGGCATGTCCAGCATGGCGTTGCCGAAGTCGAACACACCACCGTCGCCGATCGGCTCGATCAGCCGGACCACCTTCGCGCGGATCATGTCGCGCTGCCGGTCGACGGCCTTGATCGCCAGTGCCTTCTTCAAGCGGGTCTGCATCTCGGTGTGCCGGGGCGGGTCGGTGACCGCGAGCTGTGTCCCGCCTGCCGGGTCGTCGGTCCCCAGCAGATCGAGCAGTGTGCCGCGCTCGGACGTGAACAGCGCGGTGTTGCTGAGCACGTAGTCCGCGTCGGCGAAGCGGACCGCGGAGTAGAAGCCCCGCTCGGCGTCGACCTGTTGCCAGCTCAGTCCGTCGACCGCCCGCAAACGCCGCCACACCTCGTAGGCGTTGCCGTCGCTGTACAGCGTCGGGTCGACGAGGTCGTCGCCGCCGATGTGCATCGGGCAACGCGCGGCTGGAGTGTCCTGAACAGATGATTCACGTACTCGCAACATTCCGCCCTTTGCTCGCGAGACCGCAGGCCGTGCACAAATAGATCATCACCGCCATAAAAACGGTGATTCAAAGGTGACACAGCGGCGTCCCAACTCCCCAGTCGGCAGCGAGGATGACACGGTGCGGAACACAGTGTCAACGGCCGAACGCAGCATCCTCAGGCCAATTGCGGAGACCATCGCCCGAAGGGGCGGCCCTGGTTACCGACGTCTGCAGAAACCTGAAATTCCGGTCCGCGAACCGCCATTCGGTGGACATTGACATTGACCAGAACCGGTTTTAACGTGACCCGCAGCCACTCGGGGGAGTAGCTCGGAGGGGGTAAGCCCGATTGAATAACGCAGTAACGAATAATGCCGTTTGGCACGCGGCGACCCCAGCCCAACAGGGAATTTGGGTACTGGACAAGGACGAGCGACTCAGGCCTACCTACCTCATTCCGACCGTGCTCGAGTTCACCGGCCAGATCGATAACGCCATTTTGGCGGAATCAGCCGGGCACGCATTGAACAGACATCCGGCATTGCGGTCGCGTTTCCGTCTCGACCTCGGCACGCAGCGTGTCGAGTACCGGACCGACGGCCCGCCCGGCGAAGTCGGTTTCATCGACGCCCAGGCCGACGGCTGGAGCGCCGACGAGCTCGACCGCCTGGTCGGCGTGCTGTGCTGGACCCCGTTCGACCTGGCCGAGGAGGCGCAGGCGCGCGGCGAGGTGATCAAGGTCGACGACACCACCACGCTGCTGGTGCTGACCATGCACCACATCTCGTTCGACGGCTGGTCACGGCACCTGCTCGTGAACGAGATCATCGCCGGCTACCAGGCCCTCCGCCGCGGTGAGGCGCTGGATCCGACACCGTCCGCGCACCCCGCCGGCCTGGTCGGCCCACCACCCGCGGACGTGACGGCCCAGCGCGTGGCCGAAGCGGTCGACCGGCTGCGTGGCGCGCCGTTGACCGTCACGCTTCCTTATGACCGGTGCCCGGCGCCCGGTGAGTCGTCGGTACTCGGCGCCAACCTGTCGATCGAGCTGGACGAGGAGCTGACCGGCAAGGTCATGGCGGTCGCCGCCCAGGAGGGCAGTACGCCGTTCATGACCGCGGTCGCCCTGCTCGCGGGGACTTTGTCGCGGTATTCCGGCCAACGGGATTTCCTGTTCGCCTTCGGCTGGCCCGGCCGGGAGGACCCGGCGACCGCCGACGCGATCGGGATGTTCATGTCGACGCTGGTGCTGCGCGTCGGTCTGGACGAGACCACGACGTGGCGCGAGCTGGTGCGCAACGCGCGGATCGGCGCCCTGGAGGCGTTCATGGACTGCGACGTGCCGCTCGAGCCGATCGCGACCGCGCTCAACCCCGGCAGGCACGTGATCTGGCCGCCGTTGACGCCGGTCCTGGTCAACGTGGACGACCTGCCGCTGGAGCTGCCCGTCGCGCCCGGTGTGACCTGCCGGTACCGGCTCGACGGCCCGGTTCACACCAAGTACGACCTCGATCTTTTCGTCCGGTCGGACGACGGCGAGCACGGCAGCAGGCTGACCCTGGCGATCGACTACCCGACCGACCTGTTCGACGCGGCGACCATCGAAACACTGCTTTCCGGCCTACGCCGTAGTGCCGTTGACCTGGCATATTCCACAGAGGAGCCGTGCTGTGCCCGACCAGCAGACAGCTGACGTCAATTTACTCGAGATTGTTCGCTCGGTGTGGCGGGAAGTACTCGGCGTCACCGAAGTCGCCGACGACATCACGTTTTTCGACCACGGTGGAGATTCCCTGCGGCTGGTGATGCTCGTCGAACGACTGAATCAGACAACCGGGCGCGCCCTGAAAACAATCGACCTTTTCAGGGCCGGGACCGTTCGCGGACATTCCGAGCTGCTCGCCAAAGCAGACAATCCTGCCCCAACGGGATTCCGGGGCGCCACGCGGAGTGATCTGATCAACGCAGCGCGTTCCCGCAAGCCGTAACGAACAACCATTCTTCCGGCGTCAACATCGTCGACGCTGCCGGAACCTGCAACCCCTTTCGAAATGCCCACGGAGGCGAGCCATGTCGTTGGACGAGTACGCGGTCGCTGTTCTGGGCCCGGACACTGACGTGACCGGGTTCGCCACACGGAGTTTCATCGGGCTCGGCGGGGACTCGCTGCGCGCGATGCGTCTCGCCGCGTTGGTGCGGGAACGGCACGGAGTGCGCATCCCGGTCGCCGATCTGCTGTCCGCCACTCCCCTGGCGGACGTGCTGGCCGGTGCGCCGGGACTGTCCCCCGCACCCGTCGACGACCAGCCCGCCGGGGAGTCGGTCGGCGCGCTTTCCCCGACACAGCGGGGAATGTGGATGACGGAGAAGGTCGTCGGCGGCTCCACCTACAACTTGGTCTTCACGTGTCACCTCGACAGCGGCCGGTTGGACCGTGACGCGTTCGAGCGGGCTGTCGCGGCCACGACGGACCGGCACGCGAGCCTGCGCACTGTGTTCCGGGAGCAGGACGGTGACGTCGTCCCCGTCGTGCTGGCCCGGCACACACCGGACATCACCGACGTGACGCACATGGGCGACGCGGCGGAGTTCGAGGACGCCGTCCGCGGGATCGCCGCCGACCACGGCCGCCGCCCTTTCGACCTCACGGCCGCGCCCGCGTTCAGGCTCATCCGGGTGACCAACCCGGCCGGCCGGCAGGCGATTGTGCTCACCGGCCACCACATGGTGCTCGACGGCTGGGCCATCGGCCTGCTGTTCACCGAGATCTTCGGCAACTACGACGCGTTCGTCGCCGGGGAGCCCTCGCCGTACACCTCACCGGCCCCGACGACGCGGGCGCTGGTGAGCAGGCACGAAGCGGTACGGGAAAGCGGCGAATGGGACCGTCAGGCGGAGTTCTGGCTCCAGCACCTCGACGGCGTGCCGACCGTGCTGGAGCTGCCCGCCGACCGGCCGAGGCCCGCGATCCAGGACCCGCGCGGCGAACGCACCACCGTCGACCTCGGCCCGGACCTCAGCGACCGGGTCAAGGACCGGGCGCAGGAGCTCGGCGTGACACGGTTCGCGTTCCTGCTCGGCGCGTACGCGTTGACGCTGAGCCGGTGGACCGGCGCCCGCCGGATGCTGATCGGTGTCTCGCTGTACGGCCGCGACACCGACGAGCTGGCGGACCTGATCGCCGTGGCCGGCAACCTGGTGGGCGTCCGCGTCGACGTGGACGACGACCAGCCGGTCGCCGAGTTCCTCGGCGCGGTCCAGCATTCGCTGGCGCAGAGCATCGACGCGGGCACGTTGCCGTTCGACGAGCTGGTCAACCGGCTCGGCGTGGAACGCAGCCTCGGCGCGCACCCGCTCGTACAGGTGTGTTTCGGTATGCACGATCAGCTTGTCCCGCAACACATCACGACCAGCACCGGGCGGCTCACGGTCGAGGAGGGCCACGGCGGCGGCGCCCAGTTCGACCTGTCGCTGCTGTTCGGCCGGTCCGAGCCGACGCTGGCCGCGCAGCTGGAATACGCGACCAGCGTGTGGAGCAAGGCGGACGCGGAAGGGTTCGCCGCCGACTTCGCCACGGCGGCAACCGAATTGGCCGGTGGCAACACCGCCCTTGAGCAGCTGCGGTGCGTGTCGTCGGCTCGCCGTGCGGTGCTGGACGAGCTCAACGACACCAGGCAGGACTTCCCGGCGGTCACGCTGGACGAGTTGTTCCGTGACGTGGTCCGCCGCACGCCGGACGCCATCGCCGTGCGGGAAGGCGACATCGAGCTCACCTACGCCCAGCTCGCGGGCGCGGCGGCCGAACAGGCACGGCTGCTGCGGGACATCGGCGTGCAGCCAGGCGACCGGGTGGTTGTCGCGCTGGACCGGTCGATCGCGGAAACCGTTGCCGTGCTGGGAATCACGTGGGCGGGCGCGGCGTACGTCGGTGTCGACCTGACGGTGCCGGGCGCGCACACCGAGAAGATCCTCGCCAAGGCGGACGCCCGCGCCGCGTTGGTCTCGGCCGTCCCGGACATCCTGGCCCAGCAGGGAATCCCGGTCTGCGGCACGTGGCAGCCCGGCTGGCCGTCCGCCGACGTCCCGGCCGAACCAGCCGACCCGGCCCGGATCGCCTATGTCGCCTTCACCTCGGGGTCGACCGGCGTGCCGAAAGGCGTCGCGGTGCCGCACCGGGCAGGCGTCCGGCTGGTGCACGAGGCCGGCTTCGTCGCCCTCGGTTCGGGCGACCGGGTGCTTCGCCTGTCCCCACTGGCCTTTGACGCGTCCACTTTGGAGTTCTGGGGACCGCTGGTCTCCGGCGCGACGATGGAGGTCTACCCGGCCGGGATTCCCGCGCCGAGCGAACTCGGTGAGTTCCTGCTGCACCGCGGTGTCACGGTCGCGTGGCTGACCGCCGGACTGTTCCGCCTGGTCGAGGAGTTCACGCCGGACTCGCTCGGCGGCCTGCGACAGTTGATCACCGGCGGTGACGTCGTGCCGCACGACCACGTCGCGCGCGTGCTCGACCGGCATCCGGGCATCGTGATCACCAACGGCTACGGGCCCACCGAGAACACGACGTTCACCGCGACCTACTCGATGACCGCAGCCGCCGGCGTCGACGGGCCACTGCCGATCGGCACCCCCATCGCCGGCACCAAGGTGTACGTCCTCGACGAGCGGCACCGCCTGCTACCACCCGGCGCGGTCGGTGAACTGTACGCGGCAGGCTCGGGCCTGGCCGACGGGTACATCGGCGACGAGAAGGAAACCGCTCGCTGTTTCGGGCATTTCTGCCCCGATGTCCCCGAGCGGCTCTACCGCACCGGTGACCTCGTGCGGATCGACTCCCGAGGCCGCCTGCGGTTCCTCGGCAGGCGTGACAGCCAGGTCAAACTGCGTGGCTACCGCGTCGAACTGTCCGCGATCAACGACGCCCTGTCGGCCGATCCGCGTGTGGCGGACTCGGTCGTGCTCGTCAGCGACGGGGACAGCGCCGACAAACGGCTGATCGCCGCCGTGGTCCCCGCCACGACGGTCCGGACAGACGAACTACGCGACGTGCTCGCCGGGCAGTTGCCGGTGTACATGGTGCCGACGCTGTGGGCCGTGGTCGACCGGATCCCGGTGACCAGCAACGGGAAGATCGATCGGCGGGCGCTCGCCGCGGTCGCCGCCCCCGCCGGTCAGCAGCCGCACCTGCCCGAACAGCCGGACGAGGACTACACGTCGATGTCGGCGTTCTTCACCAAGGCCCTGCCGGACGCACCGGCGGGCGAGTTCAGCGGCGAGACGGACTTCTTCACCGTCGGCGGCAACTCGATGGGTGCGCTGCGGCTGATCCGCCTGGTGAAGGACGAACTCGGCGTGACCGTGCGGCTGCGTGACTTCCTGCTGTCGCCGACGCCCGCCGGTCTGCACCAGCTGATCGAGAAAGCCACGACGGCATGACCCGGCCGGCGGCCGTGCGCGGCATGGACTGGGACGACGGCCTGGAGTGCTGGATCGTCTCGGATCCCGTGCTCGCACGGCAGGTTCTGAACCACCCGGGTTTCTCGTCACGCACCTCGGCCCGGTTGGGCGAGCTGTACATGACGGACGAGGCGCGCCGGGAACACCACGCGTTGACCGAGTTCATGCGGTTGTGGTTCGTGCACACCGACGGGCCGGAGCACGTGGCGCTGCGCAAACCCGTGCAGCGTCTGCTTTCCGCGTCGTATGTGCGGTCGATCGCGCCCCGGATCACCGAGATCGTCGACGAGAGCCTGGAAGACCTGGCACGGGCCACGCCGCACGATGTCGTGCCGGCCGTGGCCGAGGCCGTGTCCGGCCGGGTGATGGCGCACATCGTCGGCGTGGACGAGCCGCCTGCTGTGCTGCACACGTGGTCGCAGCGGCTGTCGTCGTTCATCGCCGCCATGTACCGCCGTGACCACGCCACGAGCGCGCACGAGGTCATGCTGGAGATGCGCACGAGCCTGGGCCGGGCCCAGGCCGTCGAAGGCTTCCCGCTCGACACCGAGGACGACCGGGCGCGGACGTTCGCCACCTGGTCGATGATCCTGTTCGGCGGCTTGGAGACCACGGCTTCGCTGCTGGGCTCGTGTGTGCTGGCGGTGCTCGGCGATCCGGTGCTGTGGGCCAGGGTCAAGGCGGACGACGGCGTCGAGGCGATCGTCGAGTCGGTGCTCGAACTGCGTCCGCCGCTGCGCAACGTCGGCCGGGTCGTCGCCGAGGACTTCGAGTTCGCCGGGTCCGCGCTGCACGAGGGCGACCTGGTGCTGGTGTCGCTGGAAGGCGGTGCGCTGCTCGCCGGCGACCAGCCCGGCCAGGCCTTGACCGGCTGCCCGGTCGGTGAGAGCAGGCAGCACCTGATCTTCGGGTTCGGCTCGCACTACTGCGTCGGTGCCCCGCTGGCCAGGCTGGAGGCCGCGACCACGCTGCGCCGGTTCGCCCGGCGCTTCCCCGGTGCGCGGCTGGCGGACAACGCGGCCGTGTGGGGCCCGAACCTGTCGTATGTCGGCCTTGACCACCTGTACGTCGACATCGGGGGCAGCTGATGGCTGTCGCCGTGGTCGGGATGGCGTGCCGGTACCCGAAGGCCGTCGACGTGCGCCAGTACTGGGCGAACCTGCGTGCGGGCGTGGAAGGCATCAGCCGGTTCACCCGGGACGACGCCATCGCACGCGGTGCGAGGCCCGACGTGGCTCGGCGGCCGGAGTTCGTGCCTGCCAAGGGCTTTCTCACCGATTCCGGCACCTTCGACTGGGCCTTCTTCGGATACAGCCGGGCCGAGGCCGCCGGGATCGACCCGCAGCAGCGGGTGTTCCTCGAATGCGCGTCGGCCGCCGTCGACGACGCGGGCATCGATCCCACGCGTTTCCCCGGCTGGATCGGCCTGTACGCGGGAGCCGACGTGGTCGGCGCGGCGCCCGATCTCGGCGCGAGCGAGCTGGCGCAGGTCATCGGGCGGGAAAAGGACTTCCTGGCCACGCGGGTGGCGTACAAGCTCGGTTTCCGCGGCCCGGCCGTGACCGTGCAGACAGCGTGTTCGACGTCGTTGACCGCCACGCACATGGCTGTACGGAGCCTGCTGGGCAACGAATGCGATGTCGCGTTGGCCGGTGGTGTCACCGTCACGGCCGCCGGCGAATGGGGCTACCTGTACGAAGCCGGCGGCATTCTGTCGCCCGATGGGCATTGCCGCCCGTTCGACGAGCACGCCGGGGGCACGGTCCCCAGCGAAGGCGTCGGCGTCGTGGTCCTCAAACGCCTGGAAGACGCCCTTCGCGACGGTGACCGGATCGCCGCGGTGATCCTCGGCTCGGCGTTGAACAACGACGGCTCCGACAAGATGGGGTACACCGCGCCTTCGATCACCGGGCAGAGCGAGGTCATCGGCTACGCACAGCAGATCGCCGGGATCGACCCGGCCGACATCGACTACGTCGAGGCACACGGCACGGCCACCAGGATGGGCGACCCGGTGGAGGTCAGCGCCCTCACCGACGTGTTCCGGACCAGCACGGACGCCACGGGCTGGTGCCTGCTCGGCGCGGTGAAGAGCAACCTCGGGCACACCGGCGCGGCCGCGGGCGTGGCCGGGCTGATCAAGACGGTGCTGATGGTGGAGCACCGCGAGGTCGTGCCCACGCTGCACTACAACGCACCGAACCCGTTGCTGGACATCGAGTCCACGCCGTTCCGGGTGTGCGCCGAGGCCGGGCCCTGGCCGTCTCGTGGTGTTCGGCTGGCCGCCGTGAGCTCGTTCGGTGTCGGCGGCACGAACGCACACGTCATCGTCGAGGCCGCACCGCAACGCGACCGGCCACGCGGGAGCGGCAAGCGGCTCATCCCGCTGTCGGCCGCGTCCGCGGACGCGCTCAGCCGGCTGCGCGGCGACCTCGCCGAGCAGCTCAGCACCGACCCCAGCCACGCATTGTCCGAAGTGTCACGAACGCTCACCGGACGGCGGACCCACCGCCATCGGCAGGTTATCGTCGCCGATGACGTCGCGCAGGCAGCTATCCTGCTGCGCGGCACCGCCTCCGCCACCGTCCCCGCCGCTGCGCCACGCACCCTGGGCGAGGTCGCGTTCCTGTTGCCCGGCCAGGGAACCCTCCGTGACGCCGCCGGAGCGGTGCCGTACCGCCTGTTGCCCGTGTTCAAGAAAGCGTTCGACGAGATCGCCGACGCGGTCACGATCGACCTTTCTCCCGTGGTCACGGCGGGCACAGCTCCCGAGTGGTTCGCCAACACGGTCCACCAGCAGCTGGGGTTGTTCGCACTCGGCTACGCCTTGGGCCGTCAGCTCGGCGAATGGGGCGTGCAGGCGTCCGCGATGTTCGGCAACAGCGTCGGCGAGTACGCCGCGGCGGCGCTCGCCGGAGTCTGGGCTCCCGGTGCGGCGGCGAACCTCGTGTACGAGCGCGCGACGGCGATGTGGGACACCGAACCCGGCTTGATGGCCACGATCGACTCCGCCGACGTACCGCTCCCGCCGGGGATCTCGGTCGCGGTCGCCGGACCGGGCCGGACCGTGCTGTCCGGGCCCGTCACGGCCATGGAGGAGCTGCTCGCAACCGGGATCGACGCTCGCAGGCTGGCCACGCTGCGCGCGTTCCACTCCCCCTTGATGCGACCGGCGGCCGAGGCTGTGGCCGCCGCGCTGGCCGCCACACCCGCGCACACGACGAGGATCCGGCTGGTCGCCAACGAGAGCGGCGACTGGGCCGACCCCGAAGCCATGCTCAGCCCCGGCTACTGGACCGGCCAGATGCTGCGGACAGTGCGGCTGGCCGACGGCGCGGGCACGCTGCTCGCCGCCGGATACGAGTCCTTCATCGAACTCGGCCCAGGTGCGTCGATGATCAGCACCTTGCGTCGCCATCCGGCCTGGTCGCCGGAGAACACCGTGGTGCCGTTGCTCGGCACGACAGACGACCCCGAACGCGACCTGTTGCGTGCGGTGGGTGTGCTCTGGGAGCACGGCGTGGATCTCGCGCTGGCGGACGTGGCGACGGACACCGAGTCGTTGCGGTGCTCGCTCCCGTCGCATCCGTTCGCCGCCACGGACCCGGTTGCCGCGCCGGTCGCAGCACGCCCGGCGGTGACCGTGGCACGTCCGCAGGGCACGCTCGCCGACCTGTGGTGCCGCACACTCGGCGTGGCCACGGTGTCCGAATCGGACAACTTCTTCGCACTCGGCGGCGAGTCGCTGATGATCGTCAGCCTGTTGCGCCAAGTCCGGGACCTGACCGGCCGCGACGTCCCGGTCATCGAGTTCACCGCCGACGCCACGTTCGGCGCCCTGACCCGGCTGGCCGGAACCGACCAGGTCGCCGCGGCCGGGCAACCGCTGTTCCTGATCGCCGACGCGATGGGAACCGCGCTCGGCTACCGGGAACTCGCCCGGCTGGCGGACCGGCCCGTGCACTGCCTCGAGCCCGCCCGCCCGGCGGACCGGATCGAATCGCTTGCCGCGCAACACGTCGAGCGCATCCTCGAAACGCAACCGGACGGACCGTACACGCTCGGCGGGTGGTCGTTCGGCGCGATCGTCGCCCACGAGGTGGCCGCGCAGTTGCTGCGCCGCGGCGCCCGTGTCGACATGCTCGTCTGCCTCGACGGTTACGTCCCCGCGACCGGACGACCGATCGGCCTGGATCCCCGGTACCTCACCAGCAGCGTGCGGTTGCGGACCGGCGCGAGGTTCGGCTTCGGACCGATCGGCCGTCGAGTCCGCCGGACCCCGGACGTCCGCAGGCAGTTCGTCGTCAACATGGACGCGCTGCTGCGCTACCGCCCGGAGCCGGTCGACTGCCCTGTCGTCCTGTTCAAGGCCGGCGCCGACACCAGGGCCCTGGCGGCGTTGCGAACACGGCTCACCCGGATCTACCGCGACCCGGTCCGGATCCACCCGGTGCCCGGCGACCACTGGTCGATGCTCACCAGTCCCCACGTCCACAGCCTTGCCACCCGGCTACGCGGGTCACTGCCCGCACCCGTCCACTCAGGAGACAGCTAATGGTCACGAAACCACCGGACACGGAAGCGCTCGTACCGCTGCGCCGGAACACCAACTTCCAGGCACTGTGGACGAGCGAGGCCTTCGCCGCCGTGGCCAAGGAGACCGCGGAGTTCGCCTACCCCCTGCTCATCCTGGCCACGACCGGTTCGGCGTTCTGGGCCGGTGTGATCGCGTCGGTGCAGCTCGCGGTCGCCGGGCTGGTGTCGTTGCCCGCAGGCAAGCTGGCCGACCGGTTCGACCGCAAGAAGCTGCTGATCACGTGCAACCTGATCAGGGTGGTCCTGCTCGGCACGCTCGGTCTGCTGATCTTCGCCGACTTCGTCAACATCCCGCTGATCCTCGGCATCGCGGTCACCTCGGCGATCTGCCTGAGCATCTCGCAACCAGCCGGGCTCGCCGCGATCAAGGCACTGGTGCCACCGGCGCAGCTGCCGACGGCGATCTCGCAGAACCAGATCCGGTTCTTCGGCGCCACCCTGGTCGGCCCACCGGCCGCCGGTGCGCTGTTCGGCATCGCGCGGGCGTTCCCGTACCTCGGCGCCGCGGTGTCGTTCCTGGTCTCGACGCTGTTGCTGCTGTTCATCAAGAAGCCGATGCAGGCCGCCGACACGCTCGCCGACGACGGCAAGCGGCACGCCATCGACGGGTTCCGGTTCATCCGCCGCCAGCCGATCCTGTTCTGGTCGCTGTTCTGGATCATGGGGTCCAACCTGGTGTTCAACCACACCGGGGTGTTCATCGCGCTCGCGGCCACCGCGACCGACGAGGGCACCGAGTCGGCCATGATCGGTGTCGCGGTCGGTTTCGCCGGGGTCGGCGGCCTCGTGGGCTCGTTCTTCGCCTCGTACGCGCTGAAGAAGCTCACGCCGACCACGATCATGATGCTCGCCGCGTGGATCGGCCCGGTCGCCGCCACGCTGATGGCGCTCTTCCCGAACGTGGTCGTGATGGGCGTGATCACCGGCATCGTGTTCCTGCGCGGGCCGATCGTCAGCGCGTTGTTCCTGGCCTACGTCGCCGTGCTCGCGCCGGACAAGCTGCACGGCCGCGTGCTCGGCGCGGTGTTCTTCCTGTCGATGATCGTGCAGCCGATCGGCATCTTCTCCATCGGCGCGATCTTCGACATCGGCGGCGCGGTCGCCACGTTCACGTTCGTCGGCGCCGTCGCGCTCCCGGTCGCACTGACCATGTTCACCCCGACCATGCGCAAGCTCCCCCGTCCAGAAGAGCTCAAGGAGACCACGCTGTGACCGCGCTGGAGGAGACCCCCAAGGCAGGCAAAGAGCCGTTGCCGCCCGAGTTCTTCAACTCGCCGGGCAAGGACCCGCACGGCTGGAACGCCGCGTTGCGCGCGGGCTGCCCGGTGCACAAGATCGACCACCCGCCCGGCGCCGAGGCCTACGTCGTGGCCGACTACGCCACCGCGCTGAAGGCGTTCACCGACCCGCGGCTGTCCAAGCGGGTCGAGGCGGCACCGCAGTGGTTCCAGGAGCAGTTGCGGGACGCCAGCCCGGTGCTGATCAAGAACATGATCACGGCCGATCCGCCGGACCACACCCGGCTGCGCAAACTGGTCACGAAGGCGTTCACGCCGCGTCGGATGGAACTGCTGCGGCCTCGCATCCAGCAGATCACCGACGACCTGATCGACGAGTTCCCCGAGTCGGGCACGGTCGACCTGATGAAGTTCGCCTACTCCCTGCCGATGCGCGTGATCAGCGAGTTCCTCCGGGTGCCCGACCACGACCGGCCGCAGGTGCAGGCGGACGTCGTGATGCTCAGCGAGGCGCCGTACCCGGACGAGGAACGCAACCGGCTGCTGCGCGTGGCCAGCGACAAGATCGAGCAGTACCTGCTGGACCTGCTGGCCGAGCGGCGCAAGGACCTCGGTGACGACCTGGTCAGCGTGCTGATCAGGGCAGCCGACGAGGACGACGTGTTCACCGAGGACGAACTGGTGTCCACGCTGGTCCTGCTGATCATCGCGGGCCACAAGACGACCGCGAACCTGATCGGCAACGGCACGCAGGCGCTGCTGCAGCACCCCGACCAGCTCGAACTGCTGGTGCGCGACCCGTCGCTGGCCGAAAGCGCGGTCGAGGAGTTCCTGCGGTTCGAGGCGCCGGTGTTCCGCGGCACGCTGCGGATCGCGACCGAGGACATCACCCTCAACGGGGTGGACATCGCCAAGGAGAGTTTCGTCCACCTGCTGCTCAGCTCGGCCAACCGGGACCCGGAAGCGTTCGAGAACCCCGACCGGCTCGACATCACGCGGACGCCGAACAAGCACTTCGCGTTCGGCCACGGCGCGCACTTCTGCGCCGGTGCGCCACTGTCGCGTGTGGAGGGTTCGATCGCGTTCCCGACGATGCTGCGCCGGCTGCGCGGCCTGCGGCTCGCGGTGCGTCCCGACGAGCTCGAGTGGATCTTCGACAACTCCACCAGCCGCGGCCTGGCCACGCTGCCGATCAGCTACGACGCGAGGCTGCCGAGATGACAACCCTGGTGTGCCTGCCCTTCGCCGGCGTGGGCGCGTCCTTCTTCCACCCGTGGTCGGTCGCCGCGAGCGACCGGCTGCGGGTGGTCGCACCGCAGTTGCCGGGACGTGAACGCCGGATCGACGAGGAGCCGTACCGCGACGTGCACGCGGCGGTCGACGGCCTGCTGCACGACCTGCTCGGCCAGCTCCCCGGAGGCCGTGTCGCGCTGTTCGGCCACAGCCTGGGCGCGGTCCTGGCCTACGAGCTGGCACACCGGCTGGTGAACCTGCCGGGCGTGGAGGTGGTGCGGCTGTTCGCGAGCGGATCGACCGAGCCGCACACGCCACGTCCCGGCCGTGCCACGGGACTGGACGACGACGAGTTCGTGGACCGGGTCCGGCAGTTCGCGGGTTTCAGCGACGAAGCGCTCGACGACGAGGAGATGCGTGAGCTGATCCTGCCGACGCTGCGCGCCGACGTGCAGATGCACGAGAGCTACGTGCCGTCGACCGAGTTGCCGCTCCCCGCGCCGGTCACCGCACTGCGCGGTGACTCGGACGAGCTGGTCAGCGCAGACCAGGCAGCGGGATGGGCGAAGGCCACCAGCAAGGACTTCACGTTCACCGAACTGCCCGGCGGCCACATGTACCTGACGACATCAGCGCCCGCGGTGGTGCGGCTGATCGAAGACGCCACATGCGACTGACCGGCAAGACCGTGCTGATCACCGGCGCGGCCCGGGGACTGGGCCGCGCCACCGCGCTGGCGTGCGCGGCGGAGGGCGCTGACCTGGCACTGCTGGACATCTGCGCCGATCTGGCCGGAGTGCCGTACCCGCTGGGCACATCCGGCCAGCTCGAGCACACGGCCACGTCGTGCCGGTCGGCCGGTGCCGCCGTGCTCACCCAGCACGCCGATGTCCGCGACATCCGGGCGCTGCGAGCCGCGGTGGACCGGGCGACCGATCGGTTCGGCCGGGTCGACGCGGTGGTCAACAACGCGGGAATCGCGGCCCCGTCGGGGAAACCGGTGCACGAGATCAGCGAGGACGAGTGGGCGCTGATGGTCGACGTCGACCTGACCGGGACCTGGCGGATGATCAACGTGGTCGGCAAGGCGATGAGCGCGGCCCGTTCCGGCAGCATCATCAACATCGCCTCGACAGCGGGCCTGGTCGGCTACCGCCACTTCTCCGGCTACGTGGCCGCCAAGCACGGCGTCATCGGCCTGACCAAGGCAGCGGCGCTGGACTACGCGCCGATGAAGGTCCGGGTCAACGCCATCTGCCCGGGCTCTGTCCGTGACGACAGCGACATGGAAGGCCGCATGCTGGCGGAGATAGCCAGGGCACTGGACGTCCCGGTGGCCGACCACGAACCCGCGTTCGTGGAGGCCCAGCCGATGAACGCCCTGATCGAACCGAAGGACATCGCGGCAGCGGCGGTCTACCTGGCATCGGACGAGTCCAGGCAGGTCACCGGATCGGTGCTGACCGTCGACGGCGGGTTCAGCGCCCGCTGAAGCAGAAAGGGAAACACGGTGGCGCACCACGCACTGCGGGTCCGGCTGACCGAGCCGCTCGGCACACCGCCAGGAGTCTGGGTCGAGGACATCCCGGCCACGGCGACAGACCCGCTGGCAGTCCGCCGCCGCACGGTCGAACTCGCCCGGCCGTCGGCGAACGTGCGGTGCGTGCTGCTGCGCTACACGGACGGCCAGTCGGACCTGGTGGTCGTCGCCCCGCGAACGCAGTCGGTCCGCGCAGCCGCCGCGGCCCTCCTGGGCATCCCCACCCTGGCGTCGGTCACACCGCACACAGAAGCGGTGGACAGCCCACCACCGGACTGGGGTCTCGGCTCAGGGCAGGGCGGCACGGCCACCTTCTCGGTGGAGTGCGACACGTCGCCGAAGCTGTGGCCCGCGGCGCTGGAGCTCGTCCTGCGCGAGTACGGGCAAACGGACGCCGTCGGCCTGCTGTCCGACACCGGCCCGGATCTCCCGGACGCCACGTACATCCCGTGCCTTGAGCCGGTTTTCCCGCTGACGATCTCCGTCATGCGCGACCACCTGCGGTTCGACTACCGGCTCTCCCACTTCAGCCCGGCGATCGTCACCCAGTTCGCCGACCACCTCGTGCACGTCCATTCCCAGCTGGCCGACAGCATCGAACCATCCCTGTTGAGCCAAGCGGAAGTCGACCGGACAGTCGCCCTGGGCCAGTCGGCGCCGCTGGACAGCGCGGCGCAGTCGTTGCCGCAGGCGTTCGCCAGGATCGCGTCCGCCCAGCCGTCGGCCGTGGCGGTTTGTGATTCCACGACACGCCTGACGTACGCGGAGCTCGACGCGATCTCGGACCGGATGGCCGGTGGCCTGCACTCACGGGGAGTACGCGGCGGCGACAAGGTGATCGTCTGCCTCGAACGGACTGCGGAGCTGGTCGCCGTACTGCTGGCGATCGTCAAGCTCGGCGCAGCGTACGTCCCCACAGACCCGGCGTACCCAGCCGAACGGTTGGCCTACACAACGCAGGACGCCTCGGCGCGACTCGTGATCACCCGTCTCGCGGAACTGCCCGGCGTGTCCCCGGACGCACTGCTCGGCGAGCCTGTCACAGCCCAGGACGTCTCCCCGGACGCACCCGCGTACGTGATCTACACGTCAGGTTCGACCGGACGCCCCAAAGGCGTGGTGATCCCCCACCGCAACGTCGTCAGTCTCGTCGACGCCACCCGCGACGAGTACGAGCTCGGCTCATCGGACGTTTGGACACTGTTCCACTCCAGCGCGTTCGACTTCTCGGTCTGGGAGATCTGGGGCTGCCTGCTGACCGGCGGACGCCTGGTGGTGGTGTCGTACAACGACTCAAGGGAGCCTTCGCGGTTCCGCGACCTCCTGGTGTCCGAAAAGGTCACAGTGCTCAGCCAAACCCCGTCAGCCTTCGCCCAGCTCCTGGACGTGCGGCACGCGGAGGTCCCCGCGAGGCTGGTCGTGTTCGGCGGAGAGCCCCTGGACGCCAGGATGCTGTTGCGCTGGTACGACAGTCACCCGTCATGCCGAATGGTGAACATGTTCGGCATAACCGAGACAACGGTGCACGTAACCCACCAGACGTACACCAGAGCCATGGCACTGGCGGCATCCAGATCAGTCGGACCAGCACTCCCAGGCTGGCACATCTATGTCATGAACAAGGAAGGCGAACTCCTGCCACCAGGAATAGCCGGTGAGATCCACGTAGGCGGAGCAGGGGTGGCACAGGAGTACCTCAACCAGCCGGACCTGACGGCAGTGAAGTTCGTGCCGGACCCGTACCGGGGCGGGAAGATGTACCGCAGCGGGGATCTCGGCCGCCTCATGCCGGACGGATCGCTGCACCACCTGGGCAGGATCGACAGCCAGGTGAAGATCAGGGGCTTCAGGATAGAACTGGACGAGATCCGCGCGGTCCTCCTGGAAGACCCGGACGTGACATCGTGCGCGGTGACCGTACGCGGAGAAGGTGCCTCGGCGAGAATCGACGCGTACGTCGTACCAGCGGAACTGGACACGGCGAACGTCCGCAAACGTGCCGCGTCGGTACTCCCGTCCTACATGGTCCCCGCAACGGTGACGGCACTGGGCACATTGCCGTTGACCACCAACGGAAAGCTGGACCAAAGCCAACTCCCGGCCCCAACGGTCACAGCAGCACGGGCGGAACCCGAACAGACCGATGAGGACAGTCTCACCAAGGCCATGCAGGAGGTCTGGAGCAAGATCTTCGGCAGACCAGTGGGCATGGACGACGACTTCTACGCCCTCGGCGGAAACTCACTGCTGGCAGTACGGATCAACGCGGAACTGAAGGAAAGAAAGCTACCCAAGGTAAAGCTGAGGGACCTGTTCCGAAACCCGACGATCAGAACAGTGGTGAAATCCCAAGCGAAGTAGAACCAACCAAGGAACCGGCAAGAAGACGACAAGGTCGATGACACCACTGGAACACAAGGCAGCCAGTAGCTGGCTGGAAAGCGAGGCGGCCAGTAGCCAGCTGCAACGCCAGGCGACCAAGAAGCATGGCAAAGATCTTCGAGAACTGGCTGGAACGCAACCAACACAGTGCGACCAGCGCTGGAAGCCGCACATGGGGCCGGAAGCCGCACTCCAACGTAACCGACGGCGCTGACGCAATCAGACATCATCCGTCAAAAACCCAGCACACGACGGCGATCAGGCCATAGGTGGGCACGCTTACACACTCACCATGCACAGTCCACATCGGCCAGCAACCACGGTGTGCACCGGAAACCAGGACGGCACCCGGCTTCCGGTGCTTCCGGGCTTCTGGCGCTCCCGGGCTCTGGGTACTTACGTGCTTTGGCGCTTACGGGCTTTGGGGGCCTGCAGGCTTTTCACGCTAATGCCCCGTGCTGCTTGCAGGCTTCTGCCGCCCGCAGACCTTGGTGCTTGCGGGCGGCAGGACTCTCGCCTGTCCGCCATTCCCGCTTCGACACATCTCTGTCCTATGTGGTAATCACCTTCCTCAGGTATGCCACCGTCGGTCCCGCTCCACCGATGATGTCCGCCACTGCGCCCTGGTTGATCACCCTTCCGCCGTCCGCGCCCGCGGCTGGTCCCATGTCGACGATCCAGTCCGCCACTGCCGCCAGGTGCAGGTCGTGCTCTGCGACTACTACTGTGTTCTTCTTGTCCAGCAGTGCGTCCAGGCACGCCACGAGTCGTTCTACATCTGCTGGGTGCAGGCCTGTGACCGGTTCGTCCAGGAGGACCAGGCCTCTCTTACCGCCCTTCGCTCCGCGGACGAGTGCGTTGGCCAGTTTCAGTCGTTGTGCTTCGCCGCCTGACAGTTCTGTCGCGCTCTGTCCCAGCGCGACGTATCCCAGGCCGACTCTTACCAGGGCGTCCAGCACTGTTGCCAGTTGTGGTGGTTGCGTGAAGAACTCCGCTGCCTGTTCGATCGTCATCTCGAGGACCTGGTCGATCGTCGCGTCGTCGTAGGTCACCGCGAGGACGTCTGGGCCGAATCTCCTTCCATCGCAGACGTCACACGTCACCCACACGTCCGGCAGGAAGTGCATGTCCACCTGTCGCTTCCCGTAGCCTGTACAGGTTTCGCAGCGGCCTCCCGCCGTGTTGAACGAGAACGCCGTCGCCGACAGGCTCCGTTCCTTGGCTTCCGGTGTTCCCGCGAAGAGGGTTCGGATCAGGTCGTAGGCTTTCGAGTACGTCGCCGGGTTCGACCTCGGGGTACGGCCGATCGGATCCTGGTCCACCACCGCCAGCCAGCCGAAGTCCTGCGCTCCCAGCAGTTTTGCCGCGTTGACCGGTTCTCCTCCGGCGAGCACCGCCTCCATCGACGTGGCCAGGGCGTGGTGCAGGACGCTGCTCTTGCCGCTGCCGCTCACGCCTGTCAGGCACGTAAGACGGCCCACGGGGATGCGGATGTCCGCTCCGCGCACGTTGTGCACCTCAATACCGGACAGTTCGAGCCAGTCCTTGCCGAGCGGCTGCCGCAGCGGATCATGCCGCTCGGGTCCATCTGGGGCAGGCGGAGGCTGCGCGCGGTCGCTTCGAGCGCTTCCAGTCGCGCCTCCAGGCCGACCTTGCTGGTCGGCGCCCTGACCCAGTCCTCGCGCGGGTCGGTGCACACCGGTGGTTTCGCGCCTGCCTCGACCACCAGCAGGCACGGCACCCCGGCCCGGCGGTACTTGGTCGCGGCGCGCGGCCTCGAAGGGCCAGCGGACGAGCTTGACGTCGGAGCGAGCCGGCAACAGGTCCTGCATAACGTCCTCCCGCGTTCGTTCGGCCCGGGGGACCGCCCTCACGAAACCCCGTCCCTGCCGTCCGTTTCCATCTTCAGCGGCCCGGAGCGGTGTCGAGGTGAAGCGGGTGTCATCAAACGGCCATGCACCAACTGCCACCTCGAAAGCTGGTAAAAGTGGCAGAGTTCTGCCGCGACGACCCTCTACCGGCGCGTCTACCAGCGAGTACGGTGGTCTCCCGGTTAACGGGCGCTCGAGCGGGGCCGTGAGCGAGGTTTGAGACCGGCTGGATCGGCGGTCCCTAGCTTGGCGGCAATGAAGGGGATCATCCTCGCCGGCGGATCCGGCACCCGGCTCCACCCGATCACGCTGGCGGTGTCCAAGCAGCTGCTGCCGGTCAACGACAAGCCGATGATCTACTACCCGCTGTCGGTGCTGATGCTGGCAGGCATCCGGGAGATCCTGATCATCTCGACACCGCAGGACCTCCCCCAGTTCCAGCGTCTGCTCGGCGACGGCTCCGAACTGGGGCTGGCCATCGGCTACGCGGTCCAGCCCGAGCCGAACGGGCTGGCGGAGGCGTTCGTCATCGGCGCCGACCACATCGGCGGCGACTCGGCGGCGCTGGTGCTCGGTGACAACATCTTCCACGGCACGAGGTTCTCCGAGGTGCTGACGTCGGCGATCAGGGAACTGGACGGCTGCGTCCTGTTCGGCTACCCGGTGCACGATCCCGAGCGTTACGGCGTCGGCGAGACCGACAGCACGGGCAAGCTGCTGTCGATCGAGGAGAAACCGGCGAACCCGAGGTCCAACCGGGCGATCACCGGTCTCTACTTCTACGACAACGACGTGGTGGACATCGCCAAGAACCTGCGCCCGTCGGCCCGCGGCGAACTGGAGATCACCGACGTCAACAGGACCTACCTGGCGCAGGGCAGGGCGAAGCTGATCGACCTCGGCAGGGGCATGGCGTGGCTGGACACCGGCACCCCGGAGTCACTGCTGCTGGCCGGCCAGTACGTGCAGACCATGGAGCACAGGCAGGGAGTCCGAATCGCCTGCATCGAGGAAGTGGCCCTGCGCATGGGCTTCATCGACCCCGAGGCGTGCCACGCACTGGGCGAGCGCCAGGCGAAGTCGGGCTACGGCCAGTACGTGATGGCGATGGCCAGGGAACTCACCCAGCAGCGGTGAGCACGTCCAGCAACGCGTCCTTCATCGGCGCACGGCTGCCGGCGACGAGCGTGAACAGCGCTTCCCGGACCAGCCGCTGCCCGTGGCCGCCGACGATGACCCCTGGCGCGCCCTCGGCGACGACAACCGCACCGGCGGCGCGGTAGGCCAGCTCGGATGCCGCGGCCCGTGCGCCGAACATCGCCGCGGGATCGGCCAGTCCCGCGTCCAGACCGGCACGCACGCTGACGATCTGGTCGGACAGGGCGGCTGCGGCGCCGGTGCGCCCTCGCTCCTCGATCAGCCGGACGCACCGGCGGGCCAGCCCGACCGGCATGGCGCCGTTGAGCCGGGCGCCGAAGTGCTGTGTCCCGAGGAACTGCTCGACGGGGACCGCGCCGACCACGCGTGCGTCCGGGATGAACGCGTTGTCGAACTCCAGCCGCACGGTCGCGGTGGCCTGCAACGAAACCAGCTCGTACGGCCGGGCACCGAGGCCCTTGGCGTCGACGAGCACGTTCACGATGGTGTCGCCCGCGTTGCCGGACAGCTGGATCGCGTCCACGATCCCCCAGCCGCTGACGAACGGCGCGTCGCCGTCGAAAACCCAGCCGCCGTCGGCTTTCGTGGCACGCAGGCGCGGCGGGTTGGCCAGCGCGCCTGCGAACGCCACGCCACTGCGCCGCCGCCCCGAGGTGAAGTCGTCGAAGTACTCCGCTCGCAGTGCCGTGTTCGTGGTGTTGGCCAGGCCGATCACGGCCGCGTGGTGCTGGATCCAGGTGAACGTGGTGGCCAGGCAGCCACCGGCCAGTGCCTCGATCACGCCGACGATCGTCTCGAACTCCAGCCCGGCGTCGGGCCGGGCGATGCCGTACAGGCCCTCGGCGGCCAGGAGGCGGAAGTGGCTCTCCGGGATGACTCCGCTCTCGTCGACCGCACGGGCATCCGGGAACAGGACAGTGTCAGCGATCCATTGTGCGCGCTCTACCAGGTCCGTCACGCCGCCAGCATACCGATCCGCGAGTTAGGGCGTCCTAACTTCACGGGCATCGGCCGAGGTGCGGTTCCCGTGCCGATCACGGAACCACAAGAAAACCACAAGGCCCCGGCCTGCGGTGCCCAGCCCGAGTGTCTACGATCCAGCCGACGGTGACCCACAACCGGGGGGATTGCATGCGGGGCTTGAACGCGGGGCTGGCCGCGGTGCTGATCGCGGCTGTACTGGCCGGATGCGGTGGCGGCGACGAGGCCCAAAAAGGACAGTCCGCGCCGAACGAGACACCTGCGGAGCAGCCACCGCCGAGCACGCCGCGGAAACCGGAGCGCAAGGCGTTCGACCCGCCGAAGGTGTTCGAGAAGACCGAGGCCAAGTTCTCCCTCTCGGCGTTCAACGACGACGAGCGGCCGACAGTCACGTTGCACGACGGCAACATCTACGGCGTCGACGACAAGGCCATCGTCGGTATCGACGGGCTCACCGGCGAGAACCTGTGGATGACGCCCGCGACGATCAAGGCGTCGTCCGGCGCGAAGCCCACGGCTCCGGTCGTGTCCGGCGACCGGCTCTACGCGGCGATCAACGGCAACAAGCCCGCGCAGGGCACCACGCCGTCGCACCCGCAGGTGGAGGTGATGGCGCTCGACCTGAAGTCCGGCAAGGCGGACTGGTCGACCGTCATCGACATCGACCTCGGCAACAAGCTCACCACCGGCCAGGGCAGGCCGGCGGTGGCCGGCGTGACCGACACGTCCGTCGTGGTCAGCTACTTCGACGACTCCGCCAGCATCGGCCGCACCTTCGTGCTCGACAAGAGCTCGCACCAGGTGCGCTGGACGAAGGACCAGTTCCTGGCAGCGGAGGTGGACAGCGGCGTGGTGGTCGGCAGCGGCGGCAAGCCGCTGATCAGCGAGAAGCGGACGACGACGGGGCTCGCGGAGGCCGACGGCGCGCAGAAGTGGTCGATCGACACCGGCGGGTACCCGGCCAAGCTGATGCCGATCTCGCCGAAGCTCGTGGCCAGCAGCCTCAAGGTTTACAGCAACGGCGACAACCAGTTCGACATCCTCGACGTCACGACTGGGAAACCGCTGTACAGCAAGACCACCGACGTGCCGAGCACGTCGGGCTACGACGTGACGTGCTTCTACGACGACGCGTCCCTCATCGTCTGCGACGCTCGGGGCGAGCGCACTTTCGCCTACGACGCGAACTCCGTCGGCGCGACCCCGCTGTGGGAAATCACGAAAAGCGCGAACCGCGTCGTCCCGACCCTGACCGCCGCCTACCACGGCATCGTGTACGGATTCGGCGCGGACGACCCGGTCGCCATCGACGGCAAAACCGGAAAGGACGCGCCGGACGCACCCGGTGTCGCCCCGGCGCTGATCGACAAGTACCTCGCTGTGGACGTCAGGAAGCAGATTTCGTACAAGCCGATCAAATGACGCGTTGAATCGAGTCGTCGCCCCGGCCGGACCGGGGCGGCGACTCCACCACTCAGGTGACCTTGAATTCCTCGTCCTTGTACTCGATTCCCAGCGACGGCACGCTGACCGAACGCTCGCCCTCGACGACCTCACCCGCGACGAAGGCCTCATATCCGGCGGCACGGGCGACCTCGACGGTCTTGTCCGCGTCATCCGCCGGGACGACGGCGACATATCCGAAACCCATGTTGAGCGTCGCGTAGGACTCCGCGGTCGACATCCCCGCCTCCTTGGCCAGGAACTCGAGCACCTCGGGCACCTCGGGGACGGTGTCCAGCACGTAGCGGACGTTCGTCGACGACCGCATCATCTTGAGCAGGCCGTGGCCGGTGATCGGGTTGAGGAACGTCGGGCGCACCGGGGAAGCGAGCAGCGCGCGCACGAAAGCCGGGTACAGCACCGACGGGTCGAGCAGCGCGGCGCCGAGGTCGCGGCCACTGGGCAGCTTCGTCCGGTAGCCCGAGGACAGCTGACCGGCGATCCGCCTGGCCAGCGACGAGCCGTTGGTGTGCAGGCCGGAGCTGGGCAGGACGACGATCCGGTCGCCGGGCACGACGTCGTCGCCGAACACGGGTTCACGGCCGTCCGGCACGAGCGCCAGCGCGCTGCCGGCCAGTTCGATTCCCGCTCCGGTGAGCATGCCCGGCAGCGCCGGTGACTCGCCGCCGCCCCAGGTCGCGCCGGACTGCTCGCACGCCTTCTGCCAGCCCGCCAGCAGCTCCAGCGACTTGCGCTCGTCGGAGTACCACGCCGCGTCGCCGGTGGCGAAGTAGGCGGTGACCACCAGCGGGTTCGCGCCGACCGAGATCACGTCGTTCACGATCGCCGCGACCGCGTCCACCGCCACGTCGGCGAACCGGCTTTCGCCCGTCTCGGCCAGGTAGTCCTCGGCGATGACCGACTTGGTGCCGAGTCCCTCGGTGACTGTGGCCAGGGTGAGACCGCCCACCTTCAGCACGTACGCGGTCGAGCCGCGGGAGCCACCGACCTCTTCGGCGCCGTGCGCGGCGAGCAGGCCGCTGGTGGCCGCCGCGCGGTGCACCGCGTCCCGCTTGACCTTGTCCAGAATGGAATAGTCGACGCCCGCGCGCTGGTACTCACCCAGGTTGGACACTTCTCGTCACACCTCGTCGAAAAATCGGCTCCGTGACCCCACCGGGGTTTCCGCGGGGCTCGTTCACCCTAGTGCCCCGATGGAGTGATCGCCCCGCTGCCACCAGGCGTTATACCGGCGGTACCCCGAAGCAGTGACCGGTGTCACCCGGTGAAAGCGGGAAACTGGGCGCTCCGTAATGCCTGCTTCGTCCATTCTGCCTGGTCAGCCGGGCGTACATTCGAACAAGTGGGTGCCAGCCGTAATCTTCTGAAGCTTGTCGGTGGCTGCGCGGCCGGTGGTGCGCTCCTCGCGGGAATTCTGGCTCCCGTGTCGATTGGCGCCGGATTGGCCGCCGTGGATGTGAGCGATTCGGTCATCGGGATCGTTCCGGCGTCGATTTCGAAACAACTGCCGGGCGTGACCACGCTCACCGACCGGAACGGCACGCCGATCGCGACCGTTTTCGACCAGTACCGGATCCCGGTCGGCGCGGACAGGATCTCGCAGGCGATGAAGAACGCCCTCGTGTCCATTGAGGACCGGCGGTTCTACCAGGAGCACGGGATCGACCCGCAGGGCGTCGCGCGCGCCGCGATCGCCGACGTGACCGGCGGCGACCACCAGGGCGGCTCGACCATCACCCAGCAACTGGTCAAGAACTACCTGATCAACGTGATCGACAAGGACAACCCGGCGGCGCAGGCGGCCGACCGGGCGGACACGCTCACCCGCAAGATGCGGGAGGCCCGGACGGCGATCGAGCTGGACGAGAACCTGTCCAAGGACGAGATCCTGTCCGGCTACCTCAACGTCGTCGAGTTCACCGGCAAGGTCTACGGCGTCGAGGCCGCCGCCCGCGCCTACTTCGGCACCACGGCCGACAAGCTGACTGTCGCGCAGGCCGCGCTGCTCGCCGGGATGGTCAACAACCCCACGACGTTCAACCCGTACGCCCACCCGGTCGCCGCCCAGCGCCGTCGTGACCTGGTGATCGACACGATGCTGGCCACGAAGGCCGTCGACCAGACGACCGCGGCGCGGGCCAAGGCCGAGCCGCTGGGCGTCAGCGGCCCGGCCGTCCCGTCGAGCACGTGCTTCAGCGCCCAGCCGGACGCCGGGTTCTTCTGCCAGTACGCGCTGAGCTACCTGCGGTCGGCCGGGGTCACGCAGGAGCAGCTGACCAACGGCGGACTGACCATTAAGACCACAATGGACAGTCAGGTCAGCGCGGCGGCCAAGGACGCGGTGAACGCCAACGTGCCCGTCACCCAGCCGGGCGTGGCCAACACGATGGCGATCGTCTCCCCCGGCAACACGTCGCACGAGGTCCTCGCGCTCGTGGCCAACCGCAGCCTCGGCACGGACGCGGCACAGGGCCAGACCACGCGCAACCTGGTGACCGACGTGAGCGACCCGTTCGGCGCGGGCTCGGTGTTCAAGATCTTCACGGCCGCCGCGGCGCTGGAGTCCGGCGCGGCGACACTCGACACCCAGTTGCCCAACCCGCCGAGCCAGTGTTTCCCGTTGCCCGGCAACCGCAAGTGCTACACCGTCCACAACGACGGCACCTACTCGGACCCGATCTCCCTGGCCAACGGGCTGGCGACGTCGCCCAACACGGCGTTCGTCGGTCTGGAGCAGCGTGTCGGCGTGCCCCAGGTGGTGGCGATGGCGTCCCGGCTCGGCATGCGCTCGTCCATGCAGACCAACAACGTCGGTCAGCAGCCGGACGCCGGTTCGAACGACCCGCAGCGCAACCAGACGCAGACCCAGTACTTCCAGGACAAGCCGTCGTTCACGCTCGGCGACAGCCCGGTGAGCCCGCTGGAACTGGCGAACGTCCCCGCGACGCTGATGAGCGGTGGTGTGTGGTGCCCGCCGACGCCGATCCTGTCGGTGACCGACGCGGCCGCGAACGCGGTGCCCGTCACCAACGCGGCCTGTGAGCAGGTCACCTCCAGCGATGTGGCGAGCACGTTGATGACCGGCCTCAGCCAGGACACCGTCAGCGGCACCACCGCCGCGTCGGCGCGTGCCGCGGGCTGGACCCGCCCGGACATCGGCAAGACGGGCACGACGCAGACCAACCAGTCGGTCGCGTTCGTCGGTGGCGTGGACAACTACGCCGTCTCGTCGCTGGTGTTCGCCGACGGCAACAAGCCCGGTCAGCTCTGCCCCGGCAACCCGGTCCACATCGGATCCTGCGGGCACGGCGCGTTCGGCGGCACGGTGGCCGCGCCGCCGTACTTCAAGGCGATGAAGACAGTACTGGGCGGTCGCTGACCCCGGTCTCCTCCCGGGAGTCGGTGATGACCAGGCCGGAAAGCAGGCCGGACAGTCCACGGTGCGAACGCGGCCACACCAGCACGAAAGCGGCCGCCAGCAGCGCGAAGGCGATGATCCCGAACACGGAGTCGATCGACGACAGCCCCATGCACGCGAAATAGCCCGCGCCGCCGCTCAGCAAGGCGATCAGGACCCGCGCACCGGCTGGTCCGCCGTCGGGCCGGACACGTCGCAACCGCACCGCGCGCTGCCCGACGGTCGCGGCTTGTCTGCCCAACGACGGCAGCACCAGCAGCAGGAACGCCGGTAGCCACAGCACGAGCGCGCTGCCGAGCCAGAACCGCTGGACCGATTGCCCGTGGAAGACGTAGACGACGACAGCGTCGACGACGACGCCGATCAGAGAACCCAGCAGGTACACGGACACCACGTCCATCACCATGCCCAGCAGCCGCCGCCACGCGGTGACCGGGCGCGGCGCGGTCGGCGGCGCGGCGGGAGTTCGGCCGGCGAACGGCCTGAGCATCGGGGCGAGCAGCACGCCGACCGCGGTGCCCAGGGTGTTGGTGATCAGGTCGTCCACATCGAATATCCGATAAGGACACGGGAACAGGAACCAGTTCCCGGTCAGCTGCGTCAGTTCCACCAGCAGGGACACCCCGAAGCCGATGGCGATCGAGGTGAGCGCGCCGCGGCCGAAGAACTGCCGCAGGTACATGCCGAGCGGCACGAACAAGGCGATGTTGAAGACCGACTGCTGGACAGCGGGATTGTGCAGGTATCCGCGCAGGCCCGGCGCGCGTTGCTCGGTGCGGATGTCCACGATGAACTGCGTCACACTGAGCTGCGGGGTGCGGAACGCCGTGTGCCGCGCGCACCAGGCGTCGGTGAGTTCGGGCAGCGGCAGCAACGTGTAGGTGGCGATCGCCAGCGCGTAGATCACGAACCCGACCGCGAGCAGGATCCGGCCGAACCCCAGCTCACCGCGCCGCCGGTAGCTCACCACCACGAACGGCAACGACAGCAGGACGGCGACGAAGCACCCGCCGACGATCGCGAGCACGGCTGGCAGGATCTGCGACTCCACGTGCAAGGAGATACCGGTGCCAGGTGATCACGGCAAATCGGGGACGGCACGGGGATGGCCGGACGCTACGGTTGCCGCGTGGCCTTCAGCGGATTCGACCGCCAGCTGATCGGTGAGCTCAGGCGCACCGGCGCCACCTGGCAGCAGACCTACCTCGTCCAGCGGATCCTGCGCGCCATCAGCAAGACGTCGTTGTTCAGCCAGTACGTGTCCAGCGCCGGTGGCATGTCGGCGGACCTGCCTCGCGTGCTGTCGGCGCTGACGAGCTTCGCCGACGGCGGCCAGCCGAGCCGGGCCCTGGTCCGCGGCCTGTGCGACGGCGCCGCCGCCACTGTGCAGCGCGTCATCACCCAATGGGGGCACCACCAGGTGCTCATGGACCTGGTGGTGGCGCTGAGGGACACGGCGTTGTCCATCGCCGACCAGCAGCGGCCCCTCGATCAGCAGAAGGTGCTGACCAGGGCGGCGGCGGCGACCGTGGCGGCTCGGCTGCCGGAGGTGCGGTCCCTCGTGGACGCCGCACTGGCCGGGGCCTGGAAGCGTGCCGTGAGCGCGGCGTACGTGGACACGCTGGCGGACGAGCTCGCCTGCCTGGCCGCGACCGCCGACCGTGATCCCGTTGAGCTGACCGACGATCTGACGCGCGCGTTGCGTGTACACGACGGCCTGGACATCGACATGTTCCGGCGCCTGTTGCTGCCCGGCCTGTCGGCCTACCGGGTGGCGGTTGTCGTGCACGGAACCACCGAGTTGTCCGCATTGGAGGCGTTGCACCCCACGGCCGTGTCGGCGCCCGTCCGGCAACCTGAGCGCCTCGGGCCCCGGCTGGCCCGGTTCGCCAGGCGGGTAGCCGTCAGGGGTCCCGCGTGCCTGGTCGCCTGCGAGGTCCAGGCCGTCGACACGCGCAGCGCGGCCCGTGCCGCTCGGCGTGAGCTGTCCGAACTGCTGGACCAGTACATGGCCGGGCACCGGCTGATCGAGCTGACGCTCGGCGACGACGCGTTCGTCTCCCGTGTGGACAGTGGCACGGCGAGGCACCTGCAAACCCACCCGCCGACAGTGCAACGGGCCGTGCCGCTGGTGTCGCAATGGCCGCCCGCGCTGCGCAACGGCCTGCGGATGGCGCATGTCGCACGGACCACCGAAGCTCCGCTGCCCGCGGCGGCGCTGGCGTGGGCGGCGTTGGAGGCGTCCGGCCTGACCAAACGGGAGGACATCGCCGCCGCGCTGTCCTTGCAGGCCATGCGCCAGCAGGTCGTGGAGGCGCATCGGCAACTGCGCCGAGGTGTCGCCACCTTGCCCGGTGAGGCGCGGGAGCACGCTGACGACCTGCTGCGCCGCATCGACCAGCACACCGGCAGCGACGAGTTCGGGCGGGTGCGTGACGTGACCAAGTGGGTCGAGCTCCTGCTGCCCGTGCAGACGTCACTCGCCGAACTGCTGGAACAGGTTCCACCGCTGGCCGCGCAGCAGGTCCTGGACTGGTCGGCACGGCTGGCGGACCCGGCCGAGTGCGCGCGGTGGCTGGAGGACCGCAGGCAGCGCGTCGAGACGTTGCTGCACGCCCTCAACACGACGCGGAACATGGCGCTGCACACGGGTCAGTTCCGCGCGTTCGGCGATCTCGCCCTCGGCGTCAGCGGCTCGCTCGTCGTCGACTTCACGCTGGAGATCCTGGGCAACTGGTACCGCAACTCGACCGACGCCCTGCCGCCCGCCCGGGTGATCTCGCAGTTGGCCGTTCGCCAACGAGACGTCGTCGCCGCGTTGCGCGCCCGGACCGGGCCGGTCGACCTGGACATCGGGTGGCTGACCAGCCCTGTCCGGCGTGAACCACCCGGCGGCCGAGCCGGGCACCAGGTCGAGCCCCGCGGAACCGCGAAACGGGACCTGGCGACCGCGACAGACCTGCGCCGGGGCTGATGTTAGGCATACTGTCCTGGATGAACGGGACAGTGCCGCTGTTCGCGAGTGACGACGTGGACGCGATGAGTGAGCTGATGAACGGGTACCTCGAGCCCGGTTCCGTTCGGCTGCGCACCCCGCCGAAGTCGACCGGCGGCCTGTGGCTGTCGCAGGTCGCGGGCGCGCCCGACCCCACCGCGCGGTCCGGTGTCTCGATCTACCGGCTGAACATCGAACGCGAGATCCACATGCGGGCGACCGAGCTGTCCGACGCCTACACGATCGGCATCACGCTGGCCGGGCGCAACGACCTCGTGCTCGACAACGAACCCGTCGGCCCGTCGCACATGCTCTGCTCCCCCGGCACGCGGGTGTCGGCCGTCTACGCCAGGAGCAGGCAGCTGCTCGTCCGAATAGGACAGTCCGCTGTCGACCAGGCCGTCCTGGCGAGGACAGCCGAGATGCCCCGCCGCCCGGTTCGGTTCGACATCGCGCTGCGGGCCGATCAACCGGACGTCGCGGCGTGGCTGCGACTGGTGTCCGCGTTCGCCGACCGCTCCATGTCCGGGCTGCTCGACAGTTCCCCCTTGGCGGCCGGGCATTTCCAGCAGATGCTCGTGCACGGCCTGCTGGACGTCCAGGCCAACAGCCTCACTCCGGCGCTGGCCCACGACCGCGGATCACTGACCACACAGGCATTGCGGCAGGCAGTGGAGTTCTGCGAGCGGAACGCCGACCGCCCGATCACCGTCGCCGACATGGCGGCGGCCGCGCACACGACCGTCCGCACGCTTCAGCGGGCCTTCCGCGCCGAGTTCGACATGTCACCGCTGGACTACCTGCGCCGCCGCCGTTTGCGCCACGCCCGCGCCGACCTCGCGGCCATCCGGGCCGGGCACGCCACCGGCACGGTCACCGAAGTCGCGCTGCGCTGGGGCTTCACCCACCTCGGCCGGTTCAGCCTGCTGTACCGGACCACGTACGGCGAGAGCCCGTCCGAAACGGTCACCGCGTAGTCCTCCGGCCGCGGGGACAGCGGAAACCACACGCGCGCACCACATTGGCCCGCACGGCGGGCAAGGCGTGCTGCCGTTCGGCGCCACCCAGGTACGGACGAACGCGAACGGCGAGCAGCCCCAACGGCTCAAGGATGCACACGGCGCGCAAGAACACGTTACGGAAATGGTGTTTTCTCTGCGGACTTCGCGACCGATCGTCACTACCGGAGCGCGACACCGGACACAAGTTACTTCCCAGTAACTAGTGACTTCGCCCAGTCGTGTACGTATAACTTGTTCTAATCCCCTCAACGGTGAGGAAGCTCACATGAGTGATAACCCCCTGTGCGGCAAGGGTTTTTCCGGAGTATCCCGCCGCGCCTTCATTGCCGGAACTGGTTCTATATTGGGCCTCTCGGCATGGGCCGGTCGTGCCTCGGCCGCTCCCATCCCTGCCCCCATTCCCCCAGGTGCCCACGTGCCCGTCCTGGTCATCGGCACCGGCTACGGCGGCTCGGTCGCCGCGCTGCGGCTCGCCCAGGCGGGCGTCGACGTGCACATGCTCGAAATGGGCATGGCGTGGGACACCCCGGGCAGCGACGGCAAGATCTTCGCCAACACCACCACACCGGACCACCGGTCGTACTGGCTGCGCACCAAGACCAAGCAGCCGCTGAGCAACTTCCTCGGCTTCCCGCTGGACAAGGACGTCCCGAAGTACACCGGGATCCTCGACGCCGAGGAGTTCAGCGGCATCACGGTCTACCAGGGCCGCGGGGTCGGCGGCGGATCGCTGGTCAACGGCGGCATGGCGGTCACGCCGCTGCGCGAGCGCTTCAGCGCGATCCTGCCGTCGGTCAACGCCGCCGAGATGTACAGCACCTACTACCCACGGGCCAACGCCGGTCTCGGCGTGACCGAGGTGGACCAGGCGTGGTGGAACAGCGTCGACTGCTACCAGTACGCCCGCGTCGGCCGCAAACACGCCCAGCGGTCGAACTTCTCGTTCGTCTTCGTGCCCAATGTGTACGACTGGGACTACATGAAGAAGGAAGTGGCCGGGACGGTGCCCAAGTCCGCGGTCGCGGGCGAGATCCTGTACGGCAACAACGCGGGCAAGAAGAGCCTGCAGAAAACCTATCTGGCACAGGCGAAAGCGACCGGCCGGGTGGCCATCTCGGCGCTGCACCGGGTCACGTCCGTCACCCCGGCCAACGGCCGGTACACCGTCGTGGTCGAACAACTCGACACCAGCGGCACCGTCACGGCGACCAAGACCGTGACCGCGAACAAGGTGTTCTTCGCCGCGGGCAGCGTCGGCACGAGCAAGCTCCTGACCAGGCTCAAGGCGACCGGCGCACTGCCGGGCCTGAACAACGAGATCGGCAAGGGCTGGGGCGACAACGGCAACGTGATGTGCGGCCGGGCCAACCACCTGTGGGACGCGACCGGGACCGTCCAGGCGTCCATCCCCACCGCGGGCATCGACAACTGGGACGCGGGCGGCGCGTTCGCCGAAGTGGCGCCGTTGCCGACCGGGATCGAGACGTGGGCGTCGTTCTACCTGTCCATCACCAAGAATCCCAACCGCGCCCAGTTCACCTGGAACTCGACGGCCAACCGGGCCGAGCTGAACTGGCAGGCGGCGTGGAAGCAGCCGTCCATCGACATGGCGAAGACGATCTTCGACAAGATCAACGCCAAGGAGGGCACGATCTACCGGACAGACCTGTTCGGTGTGTACAAGATCTGGGGCGACCACCTGACGTACCACCCGCTCGGCGGCGCGATCCTCAACAAGGCGACCGACAACTACGGCCGCCTGCACGGGTGTTCCAACCTGTACGTCATCGACGGCGCGCTGATCCCCGGCAACACCAGCGTGAACCCGTTCGTGACCATCACGGCCCTGGCCGAGCGCAACATCGACACGATCATCAGAACCGACTTCTGATCGCGAGTGCTCTGCCTCGTGAGTGTTTTGGCCGGTTCTAACCGGCCAAAACACTCACGAGGTTTTCAGTACGCACATCGCGTCGAGGCCGTGGACCCGGTTGAGCCTGCCGAAGGCCAGCCACGACCCGATGCTCATGCTCAGCTCGACGATCTCCCGCTGGCTGTAGCGCCCGGTCATCCGGCCCCAGAACTCCTCGTCGAGGCCGTGGTGGTCAAGCGCGTAGCGCTCGGCGTACTCGGCGGCCAGCTTGGCCCGCTCGTCGAGCGCTTCCGTTGTGCGCCAGTTGGTCACCGCGTCGGGGAACTCGTCCTCGACCTTCACGCCGTCGCGTTCGGTGCGCCAGTCGAGGCAGAACATGCACCCGTTGATCTGGGCGATCCGCAGCCGGGCGGCCTCGAACTCGCGCAGCCCCAACGTGGTGTTGGCGTACACGGCGAGCGAGAAGTTGGCGGCGGCGGTGCCGATCCCCGGAACCATCTCGCCCCAGACGTACGCGATCGGGTCCTTGCCTTCGGGAATGTCGATGTTCATCGCCTGCTCCTCCGCCAAGGGCGCCATGACCGGACCAGCATATTAGAACACGTTTCAGTGTGTCACGTGCCCGCTTGCCCCAGTTTGCCCATGGCGGGCCGCAGTGGCACGTCGACCGCGTCGTACAGGCCCGGCTCGGCGTCGACGAGCCAGTCGATCGCGCCGACCAGCCTGCCCACAGCGGTGGCGTTCCCACCGGCCGAGGCGTTGCCGTTCTCGTCGGACGCCTGGACGGTGACCTCGATGCGCGGGTTGCCCTCGATGATCACGCGGTGCGCGCCGTCGCCGGTCGGCGGCATCGGCCAGTCCGGCGCGCAGGACGGGTGGATCCTCGTGACGTGCTCGACCACGATCCGCGGCGCACCGCGCACGATGCCCTGGACCTCGAACCGGAGCGCGCCCTGGGTGCCCTTCTCGAACTCGCCCATCAGCTCGGTCGTCACGGTCTCGTCCAGCTCGCGGCGCGCCAGCGTCTCGCGGATCTCGTCCAGTTCGACCCCGAGCGCACGGGCCATCAGCCGGATCTGCCCGCCCCACACCATGGTCGGGATGCCCGGCGCGACCATCGGCGGCGAATAGTCCAGCGGCTGACCCATTCCGACCAGCCACCGGACCGAGTCGGGCTGGTCGTAGGTGGTGTAGTCGAAGATCTCCTGGCAGCGGATCACGTCGATGTCCGTGGCCACCCCGCTGATCAGCAACGGCAGGATGTCGTTGCCCCACCCGGGGTCCACCCCGGACACCAGCAGCGACCCGCCGCCGTCCTCGACCGCGGCGAGCAACGGGTCGCGCAGCTCCGGCGGAGCGTTGCGCTGGTCGTACAGCGCGTACACCGACGGCGTCACCACAACGGCACCGCCCCGGATCGCCTTGATGATGTCGTCGACTGCCTCGTTGGGCCTGACCTCGCCGGATGCCGCGTACACAACGGCTTTCGGACTGCCTGCCAGCACCGCGTCCACGTCGGTGGTCGCGGTGATCCCCAGTTCCCGGTCCAGGCCCGCCAGATCACCCGCGTCGCGGCCGGCCTTGCCCGGACTGTGCACGATCACACCGGACAGCCGCAGCGCGGGATGGGCTGTCACGGCACGGATGGACGCACGGCCGATGTTGCCTGTGCCCCAGACAACTGTGTCAATCAAGGGGGCGGTCATGGGGACTGAGGCTAATCACAAGGCACGCCGGAGCGCCAGATCAGTTCCTCCGCCTGGAGCAGCCCTCAGCGCGGCGCGTACATGATCAGGAGCACCCCGGCGACGCAGATCGCCGCCCCGGTGCAGTCCCACACGTCGGGACGGAACTTGTCGACGATCACGCCCCACGCCAACGAGCCCGCGACGAACACACCACCGTACGCGGCGAGGATCCGGCCGAAGTTCGGGTCCGGCTGGAACGTGGCCACGAACCCGTACACCCCGAGGGCGACGACGCCCGCGGCGATCCACAGTAGACCGCGGTGTTCCCTGATCCCCTGCCACACCAGCCACGCGCCGCCGATCTCGGCCAACGCCGCCAGAACGAACAGGACCAACGACCGAATCACCGTCATGGCTTGACATCGTAGGAGTCCGCGTAGGACCGCAGGCCGGGCGCGTCGATCACCTCGATGCGGCGACGACCGGTGCGGATCAGGCCCATCGCCCGCAACTCGCGCAACGAGCGGGCCACCGACGCCTCCGAAGTGGCCGCGAGACTGGCCAGGTCGGGTTGCGAGATCGGCAGCACGTTCGTGTCGAGCTGGTCGCCGAGGCTGGCCAGCAACCCGGCCAGCCTCGGCAGCACGGCGGGTATGGACGCTTCGACCAGCTGCTGGTTCGTCACCAGCAGCCGCGTCGCCAGCGCCTGTTCGAGTTGGGCGTGCAGTGCCGGGTCGGCGCGTGTCGCCGCGGCGAACTCGACGTTGTTGATCAGCAAAGCGGTCACCGGGGACGCCGCGGACACGGCGGCCGTGCGCGGCGACGCGGTCAGCGCGGCGATCTCGCCGAGCAACGTGCCGGGCCCGCGCAGGGCGAGCACCTTCGCCAGCCCGTTGCTGTAGCTCGTGACCACTTTGACCACTCCGGTCAGGATCACCACCAGATGACGGTCACGCGCGCCCTGGTGCAGGATCTGGTCGTCGGTCCCGTACCGGACCCGCGTACCGACCTTGCCCAGCAGGTTCCGTTGCGGGGTCGTCAATCCCCACCAGAAACTCACATCGCCCCCATGCCGGCCTTGCCGTTGCCTGTCACCTGACAAGGTGCCCGTAGCCGGGACCGGCTTGGCTTGTTCCGTTCACGATCACACGATATTGGGGAGCGCGACACCGATGACAGCCGACCACGCCACCCGGTTCGCGGCGAGCTTCGCCGCATTGCTCGCCGCCCACCAGGTCGCCGACTACTGGGTGCAGACCGACCACCAGGCCACGAACAAGGGCAGGCACGGCAGCCCGGCCGCGAACGCCATCGGCCGCTCGGCCTGCGTCGCGCACATCGTCTCCTACTCGGCCGTCAGCACGGCGGCCGTCGCGGGCATCGGCAGGATGCTGCGGCTCGGCGCGAGCTGGCGGGGAATCCTTGCCGGGCAGGCGATCTCGGCCGTGAGCCACTACTGGGCCGATCGGCGGTTCCCGCTGCGCGGGCTGGCGGGCAGACTCGGCAAGCTGGACTACCACGACCACGGCGGCGACGCCATGCTCGACCAGAGCTGGCACATCGGCTGGCTGGCACTGGCGGCCCTGGCAACAGCGGTCGTCACTCCCTCCACAGTGGATAGTTGAGCTGTGCGCCGCTGAACTCGCCGCGGCCGGGCAACGCCGGCGCGAGCAGTGCGACAGGTGCCGCTCGGGCTCCGACTACCCAGCTCGCGGCCGTCACGACCGCGTCGGCCACAGCAACGCGGCGCACAGCGTCCGCGAGCAGTCCTGTCCCAGCGTGTCGTGCAGCAGCATCGCTGTGCTGTCACCCCAGTTCGGGCAGCGGATCCACGTCACATGAGGTCCGCGAGCCGGACGACCCGGCCTCCGTGTCGGTCCAGTACTGCACGACGTCGTCGTCGTCGTACTTGACCACGTTGTGGTGCGTGGCGATCTTCTTGGGCAGGCCACGCGGGTGCTGGATGATCGA
Organism: Kibdelosporangium phytohabitans; assembly: GCF_001302585.1. Lineage (GTDB taxonomy): Bacteria > Actinomycetota > Actinomycetes > Mycobacteriales > Pseudonocardiaceae > Kibdelosporangium > Kibdelosporangium phytohabitans. The sequence goes on from NZ_CP012752.1 coordinate 7,196,717, forward strand.
GTCCCGGTCGCCTGCCCGCACGGTCGCCGACCGGGCCAACGGCAGAACGGGCACGTCGGCGGGCACCGGGCCGGCGACCTCGATGATCGCGAAGTCGTGTGTCCTGTCACCGGCAATCGTTTCCGGGCCGCAGCAGATAGGCGATGTCCAGCAGTGTTTCCTGATTCGCGAAGATCTGCCGTTCGAGCGCGTCGGTGCGGAAGTTGTTCCACCGGACACCGGACACCGTCGCCGGACGCGGCGGGCAGATCCCGCACACCGCGGAAATCAGCGGCGAGGTTGAGCACGTCGAACCACAACCGGTGGGCCGACTGGCTCCTCGCCACTTTCGCGGGCGGCGAACCGGCTTCGACGACCACCATCTCGATGTCGGTGTCGCGGTAGACCGCGGCACACAGCACATCTCTGAGTTCGCGCGATCGCGCGTCACTCCACGGCAGCGGAAAGGATTCGACAAACGCGGCCATCGCAGCTGTTCGCACCCCCTCTGCACACACCGGCGGCCGTGAAACCCTACCGAGGGAGAACGGATCAACCGCGCCGGATGCCGACCAGCCGCGTCAAATCGGTGAGGCCGCGGCCCAATGGCAGATCCACGCGGATGCCCGCGTACTCGTCGCCCCTGGTCCGGCCCCGGTTGACGATCGCGACGGGCTTGCCGGACCTCGCCGCGTGCCGCACGAACCGCAACCCCGACATGACCGTCAGCGACGACCCGAGGACGACGAGCGCCCTGGCCTCGTCGACCATGCGGTAGCACTGCTCCACCCTGGCCTTGGGGACGTTCTCACCGAAGAACACGACATCCGGCTTGAGCACCCCGCTCTCGCAGTCGGCGCACGACACCAGCTGGAACTCGCGCACGTGCTCCTCGGCCAGGTCCACGTCACCGTCGGGGTTGACGCGGATCGCGGTGGCGGTGAAATCCGGGTTGGCCGCGTGCAGCCGCCGGTCGAGTTCCTCGCGGGGACTTCTCGCGCGGCAGTCCAGGCACACCACCCGGTCGAGGCTGCCGTGCAGCTCCACCACTCCGGGTGTGCCCGCCGCCTGGTGCAGGCCGTCGACGTTCTGCGTGATCACGCCGGCCACGTAGCCCTCCGCGCACAACGCGGCCACGGCGTGATGCCCGTCGTTCGGGTGCGCCCGGGCGATCGTGCGCCAGCCGACGTGGCTGCGCGCCCAGTAGCGCCTGCGGCCCTCCACGCTGCCGACGAACTCGTCGTACGTCATCGGTGCGGCTCGGCGCAGGCTGCCGGAGGCGCCGCGGTAGTCGGGAATGCCGGATTCCGTGGACAGCCCGGCGCCGCTGAGCACGGCAACCGAACCACCGGCGACCACGCCGGCCAGCCCGGTCAGGTCTGTCGTGGTCGGCAACGGGTCCCCGACCGGGGTGTAGCTCAACGTCGGCCGTGTCCGCACGGCGTCAAGCCTACGTGGAAAATCCGGATGCGACCGGTGTGGCGGGGTTGCTACGGTGCGCGGCGACTCGCATCACAGGAGGTTCCATGCGCGTGGCAACGACAGGCCCCATCCTTCGTTGCTCGCACGCGTACAAGGACCTCCCACTCCATGCGGATGCTCAACCTCGGCATAGTCGCGCACGTCGACGCCGGTAAGACCAGCCTGACCGAACGCCTGCTGTTCGACGCGGGCGCGATCACCCACCTCGGCTCGGTCGACGGCGGTGACACCAGGACCGACGCGATGGACCTCGAACGCCGCCGCGGCATCACGATCCGCTCGGCCGTCGCGACGTTCGACAGCGCCGGGCACAAGGTGCACCTGATCGACACACCGGGCCACACCGACTTCGTGGCCGAAGTGGAGCGCGCGCTCGGCGTGCTCGACGGCGCGATCCTCGTGCTGTCGGCCGTCGAAGGCGTCCAGCCGCATACCCGGGTGCTGATGCGGACGTTGCGGGCTCTCGGCGTGCCGACCCTGCTGTTCGTCAACAAGATCGACCGCCGTGGCGCGCGCCACGACGACCTGCTCGACGACATCCGCCGGATGCTCAGCCCGTCGGCCGTCGCACTGAACCGCCCGGTCGATCCCGGCACGGCCGCGGCGACCGTCGAGCTCACGGAGCCGGGCCCGGAGCTGGCCGAAGTGCTCGCCGAGCACAGCGACGCCGTCCTGCAGTCCTATCTGGATGGTCTGGATCCGGTGCTGCTGCGGGACGAACTCGTCCGCCAGACCGCCGCCGGGCAGGTGTTCCCCGTCCTGTTCGGCTCGGCCATCTCCGGCGCGGGCATCGACGCCCTGCGCCAGGGCATCGTGGACCTGTTGCCCTCGGCCGAACCGGCGCCGGGGCCGCTGGACGGCACGGTGTTCGCCATCGAGCACGACCCGGCCGGCCGCAGGTTCGCGGTGGCCAGGCTGTTCGCCGGGTCGCTGACCGTCCGCGACCGGGTGACCTTCGCCAGGCGGGACGCGTCCGGCAGCACGGTCGTCGAGTCGGCGCGCGCCACGGCCGTGCTCGACGCCGACCGGCGGGCGGTCGCCGTGCGGGCGGGCGGGATCGCCCGGATCGGTGGCGTGCCGGGTCTGCGGGTCGGCGACCGGCTGGGGTCGACCGTCGCACCGCCCCCACCTGCGCTGTTGCGGCCACCCACGCTGGAAGCCGTGGTCACATCACCCGACCAGGACCTCTACACCGGGCTGTCGGCGCTGGCCGACGAGGACCCGCTGATCAACGTCCGGCCGGGTCCCAGCGCTGGCAGCCTGGTCGTGTCGCTGTACGGCGAGGTCCAGCGGGAGGTGATCGCGGCGCGGCTGGCCGAGGAGTTCGGGGTGAGAGCCGAGTTCTCGGCACCGCGGGTGGTCTGCGTCGAGCGGCTGACCGGCACCGGGCACGCCGTGAAGCACATGGGCGAGACCCTGTTCGTCGGCACCGTGGGCCTGCGGATCGAGCCCGGCGAGACCGACTCGGGCGTGCGCTACCAGCTGGAGGCGGAACGGGGTTCGCTGCCTGCCGCGTTCATGACCGCCATCCAGGACACGGTCCGCGCCACGCTCGCCTCCGGCCCGCGGGGCTGGCGGGTGGTGGACTGCCTGGTCACGCTCACGCACACCGGTTACGCCAGCCCGGTCACCGTCGCCGGTGACTTCCGGGGCCTGACCCCACTCGTGCTGATGGAGGCGCTGCGGGAGGCGGGCACGGTCGTGTGCGAACCGATGGAACACGTGGACATCGACGTGCCCGCGGACGTCGTGAGCTCCGTGCTGGGCCTGCTTGTCCGGTGCGGCGGTGCGCCCGAGATGCCCGTGATCCGCGGGGACGAAGCCGCTGTGACGGCCGTGGTGCCGTCCGGGCGGTTGCGTGGGATCGAGCAGGCGCTGCCCGGCATGACCCGCGGGCTCGGCGCGATGACCACGCGGTTCGCCGGTTACCGGCCGCTCAGCGGCTGAACCGCGTGGCGGCGTGGTGCGCGTTTCCTCGCGTGCGTCACGCCGCCCTAGTCTCAGGGTATGGACCACCTGGTGTCGGGAATGATCGTTCTGGTCGCGGGCGCGGACGGCGGCATCGGCGGCGGCATCACCCGCCGGTTCGCCGAATCCGGTGCGGACGTCATCGCCCACACCACGGGCGCCGAGGTCGACGGCCTGAAGACGCTGACCGGCGACCTGACCGACGAACAAGCCTGTCACGAACTGGTACGCGAGGCGGCGGCGTGGAAAGGACGGCTGGACGCGGTGGTCAACAGCGCCGGGATCCAGCCCGTGCAGACGCTCGACGGGATGACGGCGGCGCAGTGGCGTGAGGTCGTGGACACCAACCTGACGCTGGCGTTCAACTGGACACAAGCGGCGGTGAACGTCATGCGCGGCAACGGAGGCAGCATCACGCACATCGCGTCCATCGAGGGCAGCAGGCCCGCTGCCGGGCACGGTCACTACAACGCCGCCAAGGCAGCGTTGATCATGCACGCCCGCTCGGCCGCACTGGAGTACGGCGGGCTCGGCATCCGCGTCAACACCGTCTCACCCGGACTGGTCGAACGGCCGGGGATCAGCGAGCAGTGGCCGGAGGGTGTCGGCAGGTGGCGGAAATCCGCGCCGCTGGGCAGGCTCGGCACGCGCGAGGACGTCGGTGACGCCTGCGTTTTCCTCGCGTCACCGCTGGCTTCGTGGATCACCGGGCACGATCTGGTCGTGGACGGCGGGATGAGCGCCACGCAGGGGTGGTGATCCCGCGTCAGCCCTTGGGCAGCCGCGCCACCACCCGCTCGGCCAGTCTCACCGACTTGGCGCAGAGCTGCTCCTCGGTGATGTTCTCCTGGGTCTCGAGCGTCACCTTGACCATCTCCTGCCATTCGTCGTTCCAGGCGACGTCCTTCTGGTAGTCGCGGTAGACGATCGTGATCTCGCAGAAGTCGTGCTTGTCGTCGCCGGACTTGCCGGTGTCCCGGTACGCGTCGTGCCCGCCGATCTTGAGCAACAGCGTGTCCTCGTCGGCGTCCTCGTCCGGATCGAGCGGGTAGTTGCGTTCGAACGCCACGTCCGCCTCCACCGGGTCGTCACCCCACCAGCAGGCCCAGTTGCCGAGGTCGGGCTCGGGCGGCCGGAACTTGTCGGCCGTGAACCCGGGGACGGCGGCGATCTGCGCGACCTCCTCCGGCGTCAGCATCTCGCAGGCTTTCATGCTGCCGATGGAGTTGGCCGGGATCGGCTCCTTGCGGCGCGGAATCGTGCCGCGGCTCAGCGTGGCGTACGCGTCGTTGGCCATCGCCTCGGCGACGGCGCACAACGGCGCGGGCTTCTTCTGCTTGTGCGTCGCGGCGATGGTCAGCAGTTTCCCGTCGGACAGATAGATGGTCCGCTTGCACTCACCGTCCTTCTCCGGCGCCCGCTCGATGTCGCTGAGCTGTCCCGGGACGTGCGGCTGGCTCGCGTACTCCTCCGGCAGGGTGAGCTCCACCCTGGCGTCGATGAGGTCCTGGTTGTCGTCGGACTGTTTGATCAGCACGCCGCACCGCAAGAATGCCCCGAACTCGCTGTCCAGGGTGGACAGGATGCCGAACCTGTTGGTCGTGCCGATGTTGATCAGCGAGCAGGGGTCCGCCGTCCTCGGGTCGCCGACGTTCCCCGTCATCGCCGCGGGCGCGGGCCTGTCGACGAAGTAGATCGTCGCGGCGGCGACCGCGGCGACCGCGACCACCGCCGCGACGGCGACCATGATCCGCTTGCGTTTGACCAAACGCTTGCGCGGTAATGGTTCCATCGGTTCGGTGTCGCCCGCGATCCCGTCGAGCATCGCCTTCACCGCGCGGGCCGTCGGCCGCTTGGCCATGTCCTTGTCCAGCATCTGCAGCAGCACCGGCTCCAGTGGACCGGCGTGCCGCAACGGTTCCAGATCGCCGTTGGCGGCTCGGCGCATCTGCGCGAACGGCCCGTGCTCACCGGTGCCGGTCGGCGAGACGCCTTCCACGGAGGCGAAGAGCGTGGCGCCGAGGGAGTACACGTCGGCAGCCGCGGTCGCCTCGTGCCCGTCGACCACCTCCGGGGCGAGGTAGCCGGGCGTGCCGACCATCTGGCTGCCGCCCGTTGCCGTGACGTCCGCCCAGCGCGCGATGCCGAGGTCGGTCAGCTTCGCCACGCCTTTGTCGCTGACGAGCACATTGCCCGGCTTGACGTCCCTGTGCACCATGTCCAATTCGTGCATCGCCGCCAGCGCGTTGGCCAGCTGCGCGCCGACACGTGCGACAGTCGCGGGCTGCAACGGGCCGGTTTCGTCGAGCATCGCGCTGAGGTTGCGGGACGGCATGTACTCCATCACCAGCCAGCGCCTGGCGTCGTCGACGACCGTGTCGAACACCGTTATGACGTTCGGGTGGTGCAGTCCGGCGCCGATCCGGGCCTCGCGGCGGATCTGCCCGTTGTCGCCGTCCTGGGACTGCTTGAGTGCGACGGTTCTGCCGAGCTCGATATCCGTTGCCCGCCAGACAATCCCCATCGCGCCGGAACCGATCTGCTCGTCCAGTCGGTAACGCCCGGCAATCACGTGGTCACTCGGCACCCGTGGGATCGTACTCGCCGACGCGGGGCACCGAGACCGTTCCCGGCTGGAAAGTACCGGACGTTCCCCGGGACACGGCCCCTGCCAGCCGTGAAACCCGTGACCTGATCACGGACCACGTGCGGGTACTTGTCAGTAGTTCGCCACCTCCGCCCGCTGATGCCGCCGGGGCGGACCCGCACCACGCGGGCGCGGACAGCCGTCTGGGCAGCGGCGGCCGTCGCGCGAGATCGTCGCGGCGGGCAAAGGCCCTGGCATGACCAAGGTGGACGGTCACTCCCCCGCCCACGCCGGGTAGGAGTCCCACGCGCGCAACCGCAGGCCGCTGGTGAACCGCCGGTGCACACCGGTCAGCGGGTCGTCGAACTCGAGCACCTTGGCCAGCAGCTGCAGCGGTTTGGTGAAGTCGTCCAGCGCCTTCTCACGCAGGTCCGGGTAGAAGTCGTCGCCGAGGATCGGCACTCCGAGGCCGTTCATGTGCACGCGCAGCTGGTGCGTCCGGCCGGTCGCGGGGACCAGCCGGTAGCGGCCGAGCCCGTCGCGGTGTTCCGCGAGCTCCACCAGGGTCTCGGCGTTCGGCTCGCCCGGGACCTCTTGGGCGACAAGCACTCCCCGCTCCTTGACGATCCGGCTCCGCACGGTCGTGGGCAGGTCGAGCTCGGCGCGGTGCGATGCGACGGCCTCGTATTCCTTGGACACCTGGCGATGCCGGAACATCTCCTGATACTTCCCGCGCACCGCGCGGGTGATGACGAACATCATCAGCCCGGCTGTGACCCGGTCGAGCCGGTGCGCGGGCGAGAGCTCGGGCAGGCCGAGCTGGCGGCGCAGCCGGACCAGCGCGGTTTCCTGGATGTGCCTGCCGCGCGGGATCGCCGCGAGGAAGTGGGGTTTGTCCACCACCAGCAGGTGCTCGTCGCGGTAGACCACGGTGACGTCGAACGGGACGGGTACCTCGTCCGGCAGGTCGCGGTGGAACCAGATGAACGAGCCGGGCACGAACGGTGCATCGACGCCGAGCGGCCCGTCGGCACCGACGATCAGCTCCTCGCGCAGCATCTGCTCGATCCGCTCGGGCGCGACCCTGGGCAGCCGCTCCACGAGGTGCTCCAGCAGCGAGCCCCACTCGCCGTCCTCCGGCATCCGCAGCCGGGCGGCGTCCAGCCCGAACCGGGGCGGGAGCGGAGACCGCAGGCGTCGGCGCACAGCAGGACTCTAGTCGACCCGTGGCCGGGTCCTGTTTGCCCGCTTGGTCATCCAAGACGGTCGTCCGTCTTGTTTTCCCTTGTGAGACAAAGCACTCCACCACCTGGGACACTAGTGTATGCAGTATACGTTCCCTTGGGCTCGCGGTATGTACTCAGTCACCAACCCGGCCACGGGCGAGCTGATCGAACAGATCCCCAACTCGACCGAGGAGGAGGTCACAGCGGCGATCGAGAAGGTCCACCGCGGGTACACGTCGTGGCGCCGCCGCACGGTCGGGGAACGCGCGGAGATCGTGCTGCGCGCGGCGGAGCTGTTCGCCGAACGGGCCGACGAACTGGCCGCGACCATGACACTGGAGATGGGCAAGCGGATCAACGAGGGCCGCGGCGAGATCGGCATCGTCGTGGACATCTTCGACTACTACGGCACCAACGGCCCGGCGCTGCTGGCCGACGAGCCGCTGAAGGTCAAAGGCGGGGACGCGGTCATCCGCAAGGAACCGATCGGCGCGCTGCTCGGCGTGATGCCGTGGAACTTCCCGTGCTACCAGGTCGCGCGGTTCGTCGCGCCGAACCTCGTGCTCGGCAACACGATCCTGCTCAAGCACGCGTCGATCTGCCCGCGCTCGGCCCTGGCGATCGAGCAGGTCCTGCGGGACGCGGGGGTGCCGCAGGACGCGTACGTCAACGTCTTCGCCTCCAGCAGGCAAGTCCCGGCGATCCTGGCCGACCCGCGCATCCAGGGCGTGTCGCTGACCGGCAGCGAGGCAGCCGGTGTGGCAGTCGCCGCCGAGGCGGGCCGCAACCTCAAGCGCTGCGTGCTGGAACTGGGCGGGTCGGACCCGCTGATCGTGCTGGACACCGCCGACATGGACGAGACGGTCAAAGCCACGTCCACCGCGCGGATGCGCAACTGCGGCCAGTCCTGCAACGCGCCGAAGCGGATGATCGTGCTGTCGGACATCTACGACGAGTTCGTCGACAAGTTCACCAAGCGCGTCGGCGACTACTTCCAGGCGGGCGACCCGGCCGACCCGAAGACGACACTGCCGCCGCTGGCGTCCATCGCGGCGGCCGACGAGGTGGCCGGGCAGGTCGAGAAGGCTGTCGAGCAGGGCGCGACGCTGCGTACCGGCGGCAAACGGGTGGGCCCCGGCGCCTACCTGGAGGCGACTGTGCTGACCGACGTGACGCCCGAGATGGACGCGTACTACGAGGAGATCTTCGGACCGGTCGCGCTGGTCTTCAAGGCCGGCACCGTCGAGGAGGCGATCGCCATCGCCAACGACTCGCCGTTCGGCCTGGGCGCCGCGGTGTTCGGCACCGACCCCGAGCGCAACCGCGAGGTGGCCGACCGGATCGAGTCCGGCATGGTCTACCTCAACAGGTCCGGCGGGTCACAGGCCGACCTGCCCTTCGGCGGGATCAAACGGTCCGGCATGGGCCGGGAACTCGGCGCATCGGGCATCGAGGAGTTCATGAACAAGAAGTCCATCCGGCTCTGATTCCAGTTGGGGGCACCTCCGTGCGGTAAGTGCCCCCAACTGGTGGTCCGGTCAGACGGTCAGCGTCCAGGTGTCGATCGTGCCCACGTCCTGGCGGGCCACGTCGCGCACCTGGAGCTTCCAGGTGCCGTTGCGCGCCTCACCGGACACGTTGACCGTGTAGGTCTGGTCGACGTTGTCCGCGCTGTCGGAGGTGCTGGAGTTCTTCAACCGGTACGCCGAGCCGTCCGGGGCGACCAGGTCGATCTGCAGGTCGCCGCGGTAGGTGTGCTTGATGTGCACCTCGGCGGTGCTGGACGCCGACGCGTTGCCGGTGCACCCGGCGAACGTCACCGAGCTCGTCACCGTCGTCAGGTCGGGGATGGCCACGTCGGTGCCGTTGGTCTGCGGGGTGCACGTCGGCGTCGAGCCGACCGTCCACTGGAAGTTCGTCGAGCCGGAACCACCCGCGGTCGCGGTGGCGGTCGCCGTCACGTCGTACGTGCCCGCGGTGGTCGCCGTGCCGGTGATCAGACCGTTGGACGATCCGATCGAGAGACCGGGAGGCAGGCCGGTCGCGGACCACGTGTACGGCGCGGTGCCGCCGGACGCCGACAGCTGCAGGTTCGCCGCCCCACCGACCGCGGTGTTCTGCGGGCCCGGGTTGGCCACGGACACGCCCGGGACGCCGCCGTTGACACGCAGCAGCTTGTTCGGGGTGTTGGCGCCGGGGTTGGTGACCTTGTTCGGGGTCGCCGCGGCGGTGATCGCGCTGTGCACCTCGGCCGGGGTCTTGGCCGGGTTGTCCGCCAGGTACAGCGCGACGGCGCCGGCCACGTGCGGCGAGGCCATCGAGGTACCGCTCATCGTCGCGGACCCGGAGTTGTTGCTGTACGACGCCGAGACGATGTCCTGGCCGGGCGCGAAGATGTCGCTGCAGGTGCCGTAGCTGGAGAACGACGCGCGGGCGTCGGTCCGCGCGGTCGCGGCGACGTTGATCGTCTCACGGACCCGCTGCGGCGAGTACTGGCACGAGTCGTCGTTGAAGTTGCCCGCGGCCACGGCGTACGAGATGCCCTTGCCGATCGACGCGCGCACAGCGTCGTCCAGCACACGGCTCGGCTCGTTCTTGACACCGGTGTAGAGGCTCATGTTGGCCACGGCGGGCAGGACCGCGTTGGCGGTCACCCAGTCCACGCCGGCGGCCTCGGTGGAGATCGACCCGCCACCCTGGCAGTTGAGCACGCGGACGGCCTTCAGCTTGACCTTCTTGGCCAGACCGAAGGTGTTGCCGCCGATGGTGCCCGCGACGTGCGTGCCGTGACCCTGGCAGTCCTTGCCCTGCTGGCCGTCGTTGAACGCGTCGAACCCGAACGTCGCCCGGCCGCCGAAGTCGGTGTGGTTGTAGTTGATCCCGGTGTCGATGACGTACGCGGTGACGTTCGACGCCTCGGTGGAGTAGCTGTACTTCTGGTTGAGCGGCAGGTCCGCCTGGTCGACGCGGTCGAGCCCCCACGAAGGCGGGTTGTTCTGGTCGGTCAGCAGCCCGACCGTGCGGTCTTGCTCCACATAGGACACAGCCGGGTCGGCGGCGAGCTTGCGCGCCTGCGCGGCGGACATGGCGACCGAGAATCCCTTGAGCGCGGCCTGGTACACGAATCCGACCTTGCCGCCGTAGCGCGCCGCCAGCCCGTCGGCCGCCGCGCGGACCGCGATGTTGTCCTTCAGCACCACGACATAGCTGTCCTGGATCTTGTTGGGCGCGTTCTCGGCGATGATCTGCTGCGCCGCGGCCGCGTTCGTCGGCAGGACAGCGGCGAACACAGCGGCGGCGGCGATACCCGCCCCGAGAATTCTTCCTTGCAGGGATCTGAGACGCATGAAAGCTCCTTGCGCGCAGGGGCGCCGGAAACTGCCAGCCCTCGATGGCGTTGTCCCGGCGGTGGAGTGAGCTCGTGCCGGAGCATCATCCGATCCGCAAGACCACGCCGACAACGTACTTTCGTACTGTGTTCGACGGATTTGATCCGAATGGCCGATTCGTCAGGTCAATGCCGGGGTCCAACTAGGACTTGTGCCCTCACGGGCACGTGATCCGCAAATACCGGAACGCCGCCGTGAACGGCTCGCGGTCCGATGTGGCGTTCAGCGCCGTAACACCGACACGGACGGGCTTGGTGAGCGTCGCCGCCGGTCCCAGTGACTGCCAGTGACCGTTGTTCGGGGTGTCACGCCATTCCGCGTCGAGCCGGTTGCCGTGCCGCGACAGCCGCAGTTCGACATTGGCGGCGCTGACGGGAACCGTCACACGGCCACCTTGGTGGTGGTACGCGATCACGTCGCCGGAGCCGCGTTCGAGCCGGACGTGGGTGCGCGCGTCCTCGAACACCAGCAGCCCGGCCGCCTGGTAACCGGCCGACGGATCGGCGAAGACCTCGGTCTGCACAGTGAAGTCGGCCGGCACTGTCGTGTACAGGAACGGCGCGGTGACCTCGCCACCCACGTCGCTGCCGGGCTGGGCGGTCATCTCCAGCCGCCCTTCGATGAAGTCGTAGGTCGACCGGCCGCCGCGGTCGTTCATCCTGTTGAGCCCGTCCACGGCGCCGGCGGAGGCGAAGTCCGTCAGCCACGGCTGGCAGCCGGGCTGGTGCGCCGCGTACTTGAACACGAGCACAGCCGCCGCGACCACGAGCAGAGCCACTCCCCCGTACAGCCAGTTCCGGCTCGCGCGATGGCTCATCACCGCAGTATCCCGCCACCCGGGCGTGTGCGGAGCGTATCGATCGCCGGAACCGGTTACGGCCGCGTGAGCTGGGCACTACGATCGGCCACGCGCCGCCGTAACCGGTTCCATCGAAGGAGGAGTCCATGACCTCCCAGAGACGTTGGCGGCGTTGCGCCGCTGTGGTCGCTGTGGTCGCCTCGACAGCGTTGGTCGCGCCGTCAGCCGACGCGGCCGTCGACAGCGGGTGGGGTTCGCTCGTGACGGGCACGTATTCCAGCGGCGCCGCGCACGCATGGCAGCCGCTGCCGCCTGCCTGGTTCGGGCGCGGCGGCGGCGGTCCTGTCGACGCCACAATGACGATCGACCCGGGGCAGCAGCGCCAGCGCTACTCCGGCATCGGGTTCTCCATCGACGAGACCAGCGTGTCCAACCTGTGGAAGCTGACCCCGGCCAACCGGGACAAGGCGATCCGGCTGCTGGCCGACCCGCGTTCCGGCGCGGGTTTCGACCGGTTCCGGCTGACCATCGGCAGCCCCGACCTGATCGAGCACCTGCCGTTCTGGTCCTACGACGAACTGCCGCCGGTGTCACCGAGGACCCCCATCTGAAGTACTTCTCCATCCAGCGGGACATCGAGCTGCACATGGTGGAGACGGTCAAGCTGATCCAGCGCTACAACCCGCGCGCGACCTTCATCGCGTCGGCGTGGAGCGCACCGGCGTGGATGAAGACGAACAACGAGTTCATCGGCGAGGTGCGACTCAAACCCGGCAGCGCCAACAGCTACTACCAGTCGGGCAAGCTGCGCGACGACGCCATCGACGTGTTCGCGCGCTACTACGTGAAGTACATCCAGGCCTACGCCAAACACGGCATCGAAGTCGACGCGATCACGTTGCTCAGCGAACCGGGCATGGACGTGGTCTACCCCGCGATGGACATCGACGTCGCCCAGCAGCAGAAGCTGGCGCTGGCGATCAAGCGGGAGTTCCGCAAGGCCCGGCTGGACACCGGGTTGTACGTGCACGACTTCAACTTCTGGGACTGGCGCGACCCGAACAGCGCTGAAACCAAGAACTACCACCGGATTTTCCGGGACGCACCGAACGGCGGGATCACGGGCGAGCAGGTGCTCGACGCCACCGACGGCATCGCTTTCCACCCGTACTGGGGAGATCCGTCGGTGATGCGGGATGCCAACGCGCAGACCGGCAAGCCGGTGCACATGACCGAGACCAGCGACCTGTCCCCCGCGACGGTCACGGAGTTCTTCCGGCTCAACGCCGGGTCGTACCTGATGTGGGCGCAGACCACCGACCAGGACGGTGGCACGCTGCACTGGACTCCGGCGCGGGACAACAACATCGACTGGGCCGAGGTCGGCAGGACCACGAAGTGGCCGAACAGGCTGGTCAAAGTCGACACGACGACCAAGGCGTTCACGGTCCGCGACGAGCTGTACCAGTTGGGCCAGTTCGCGAAGTACCTCGGGCAGGAGCACGTGCGCGTCGAGTCGAGCGCGACCGTGAACGGTGTCGGCAACGTGGTGTTCACCGACCGGTGCAACGGCTTCGTCGCGGTGGTGCGCAACGGAAACGCCACCGACTCCACAGTACGGGTCGCGGTGGGCGGGAAATCCTTCGTGGTCAAGGTGCCCGCGAACTCCGTCGCCACCTACAGGTGGCACGGCAAATAGTCAGAACGGCGACATGGGCACGGCCACCCTCAGCCGTGCCCATGCCTGGTCCCTGCCCGCTATCGCGGATCGTCCTCTTTGATGTACGTGGCGCCGCGTTTGGCGAACGCGGCCCACAGGTTGAAACCGATGATCGCCACTCCGAACGCCACCCATAACCAGAGGAAACCGCCGGTCGGTTTGTTCGCCAGCTGAACTATGCCGAAGATAAGCATCGCGGTGCCGAGCACCGCCCCCATGACCGCCATCGGCTTGGACGGCTTGATGCGAGCCACTGAGACCTCCACAGTCGTCGGACTCCGAAGGGGTTCCCCGGATCGCGCGACCAGCAAACCCCCAGGTCGTGTGTCGCAGTCCCCGGTCGATGCGAGCCCGCCCCGGGCCGTGGGCTCGCCCGCGGGGTCCGCGTCCACCCGCAGTCGCTGCTCACCCCCGGCCTGCCGGGACCGCGCGCGGCCACGCAGCCGGACCTCCACAGTGGATCCCGCTGCGGCCGGGATGGTGACCACGTCTGCGATCCCCACCGAGTAGTTCGTGGCGACATGCGTGCCGCGCCAGGCGACGCGCCCGTCGACGGCGAGCTCCACCTCGTCGCCTGCGAAACCGTCGCCCAACTCGACAGCCAGTGCCATGGGCTGATCATGCCTCCATTCGTTGTTCGACTCGGCCAGGCCCCGGATGTCCGCCCGCGACTGCCGGGCGCCATCGGTGTCCCCGGCCTCGGCGTGGCAGTCGGCGAGGTACGCCGCCGCCTGGTAGACGGTCTTGTCGTCCAGGCCGCCGTCGCCACGCGACTCGTCGATCGCGCCGCGCAGCAGGCTGTCCGCGCGGCCGGGATCCGGTTCGCGCACGCGCACTTCGCCGTCGCGGCCGGCTGTGGTGAACGGCCGGGCCTGGTTCATGCCCAGCGCGAACCGCGCGTACACGGCGCTCGGGTGGTCGCCGTAGTCCTGGGTGACGGGTTCCAGTGCGGCCATCCCGTCGGACAGGTACGGCGAATCAGTGCCGAGCAGGGTCAGCGCCATGCTGGTCTGGCGTCGTACCCGATGTACGCGCTGACCGGCAGCTGCTCGCCGCCGCCCGCGCGGACACCAGGTCCGGCGTGACGCAATGGATCACCGGTGGCCGGTGCACGATCACGTACCCGCGCGGCCTGCTGATCGCGACCTGGACGAAGCCGAACTTCGGGTGCAGCTGTTCCCGCGTGTTGACCAGCTGGGTGCGGTCAGCGTGACGTCCAGGACGTCCGCATGCCGAGCACCGGCCGTGCCCGCGTCGCCGTGATCTCCAGCCGCAGCCCGGTCGTGTCGGACACGTGGTCGGGGTATTCGTTGGCCCCGTCCAGCGCCGCGCCGATCCCGAAGGGGTTGCCGTCCATGATCACGGCGTTGGGGAAACCGTGCCGCAGGTGCGCCAGTCCCAGGTCGTCGAACACGAACGGGAACGCCGCCACGCCGGACGGGCCGCCGCCGAGCGGGACACAGGCCTGCGGGTAGTTCATCCACGACAGGCTGTGCACCCGGTTGGGCATCGGCGGGTTCATGAACGGCACGAGTGGCACGAGTGGAACGGGTTGAAGCAGTGCCCGAGCTCGTGCACGTGCGTGTAGAGCTGGGTGCGGGGGTTGGTCGCGATCCGTTCGTAGAACGTCGCGCAGCCCTGCCGCTGCGGGCCTTTCTGGTCGAACATGATGCCGAGCAGCGTGGAGGTCGGCGTGGTCGGCTCGTGCCGCATGGCGTGCAGCAACCACACCTTCCACTGCGGTTTCTCCTGGCACCGCGAGAAGTGCGCCTCCATCGCGTGGCGCAGCCTGGCGTTGTGCACACGTGCCAAGCCGACGTGGCGATCGTGTTGCCACCGCCGATGTCGAGCATCTGGACACCACCTTCGGCGTACGCACCGGCCACGCTCAACGTGCGTGCCGGGCCACCGTCCGGCTGGGATCCCGTGTTGTAGTTGGCGAACGGCGTGACACCGGCCTCGCGGTCCTGTTCCAGTTCGACAGTGCGGAACGCACCCCGCGGCCCACCCGCACACGTACGTGGCGCCGGTCGCGCCGCTTGGTGTGGACCAGCGTCGACGCTGTGGCGGTGACCGTGACCGCGTCGACTGTCCACGAACCGAAGTACGTGACGGTCGCGCCGGCCTTCGAGGTCGGCGACGGCGTGGCCGTTGCCTGCCACGTACTCCTCCCCGGTGGTGGTCCGCGCTGTGATGGTCTGCGCTGTGATGGTCTGGGGGCCGACGCGAACGGCCCGCTCGGGTCCTGCGTCAGGCCGGCCGGGCTGACCGGCAGCCGGAAAGCGACGTGTTCGACGTTTTCACCGACACCATCGAGATCACGAAAAGCGCGGACGTGACCAGTTGCGCTGGGTTCGATCGCTGTCATCGGATAATTCACTCCTCGACAAGCTGCGCCTCGCGGCGAGGAGAGCACACGGCAGATCGCCACTGCCGGGAAATGGGCCCGCGCGGCAGTCGGCAACCTAGGTTCTCTGCTGGCCCACGACCCTCGTGACCTGCGCCGGTACGCTCCCCGCGCCAGCCGTGAACAAGGCATTGAGACCCTGATTCGCACACAAATCCACAGCCTGAGTTGTTCGCACGAAACCGTATCAGGAATGCCTTTCGGAATAACGCCGTGATTCGCAGAACCCGGAATTTTCCCACGGCGATCGGCTTGCGACCGGATCAGATGCGAAGCAAATATCCCAGCATCCGACGACGGGCTGCGGTATTGCCGGCATTGGGGTTGAACACCGCGTCGAGCATGACGAGCACCTCGTCACGGGCCGCACGGGTGCGCATCACCCGGCGCCACAGCCGGAGGTTGAAGCGGTGCCGCCAGTCCGGCATACGTGCCAGCGCCACGACGTTGCGGACGTTGCGCCGTACTTTGACCGGCATGGGGTCACCGGCCGTGCCCAGCAGCCGCTCCGGCAGGACGTCGAGGCCGTGTTCGGTCATGAAGTCGAAGTCGGTCCGCCACGCCGCGGCCCACAGGTAGTCGACCATCCGGCACCAGCCACGCAGGAACTCCAGTTCGGCGGCACCGAACGGAGCCGGGTCGATCCGCGCGATCCGGCGCGCCACCACGTCGAGGGAGGTCTTGTGCGCCTTCCACAGCGCGAACCGCGCCGACTCCTCATCGGCATCACCGGCGACGAGTTCGAAGTAGGCGCGCCAGTCCGCCACCGCCGGACCGAACTCCGCCCGTCCGTAGTCGAAACGGGACGGTCCCGGCGGTTCGGCGACGACGAGGCCGGGCACGGTTCCCGCAGCGGTCGCACCGAGCCACGGGATCACGCACAGTGCGTAGTTTCCATAGCCCCACGGTGAATCCGGGTCAATCCGGACACCCGCACCGCCGAGCCGGCCGGTCCGGTGCTGCCACTGGTGCTGGAACATCAGTCCCCACAACGGGTTGCGCCGGTTGTCGGCGCCGAAGCGGCCGTCCTGGTTGGTGGCGTCGATCATCCGGCGGTAGGCGGCCATCCGGTGGGTGAAGTCGAACGGGTCGAGGACTTCGTTCAGTGACTTGACCGAAGCCCACACCTCGTACAGATCCAGCTCGGCCAGTTCGTCCGGATGTGCCACCACGTCGCCTCCCAGGCCCGGCGCTCGGCTCGAGATTACGCCGTTCCGACCACAACTTCTGCGGGTTCGATACGAAAGTCTTCAGTTGTTCGTCATAAGTGGTTAACATCCCGCTGTCCGCACACGGAGGCCGAAAGGCGTAATCCGCCATGGAAGACAACGCAAAGCAGCGCAGGCGGTTCACCCGCCGCGACGTGTTCACCGCGTCCGCCTCAGCCGCCGCCGTGCTCGGCGCGGCCGGCTTACCAGTGCTCGCCACGGGAACTCCCGCGCTCGCAGACACGCCAAGCAACACCGAGGGTGACCGCGGCCGGGGGCTGCGCGCCGAACCGCTGATCCCGTCCCGCAACCGCGGGATCATCCTGTACAGCGTCCGCGACCGCATCACCGCGGCACCGGACAACTCGGGCGTCCCGTACGGATTCGAACGGGTGCTGGCGCGCCTCGCCGAGATCGGCTACAAGGAGATCGAGTTCGCGGGCTACACGCAGCACACCTCGCTGCTCGGCCGCCAGATCACGCCGAAGGAGATCCGCAAGGTCCTGGACGACAACGGGCTTGTCGCCAACGGGACGCACACGCAGATCAACCCGGCCACGTTCGACAAAGAGATGGACATCGCCCAGGAACTGGGCATGCGCAACATCGGGACGGGCGGCGACCCGGCGAACACGTCGTACAAGTCCGATTGGGACGCTGCCGCCGACACGTGGAACGAACTGGGCCGCCGCGCGAAGGCACGCGGTCTGCGGCTCTACACCCACAACCACGACTCCGCGTACAGCTTCCTGCTCGACGCCGGGCCGTCGGACGCGAACGGCAAACCGACGCGCTCATCGGGAAAGCGCCGCCTCGAGTACTTCTTCGACAAGACCGACCCCCGTTACGTCTTCTTCGAGATGGACATCTACTGGGCGTACGTGGCGCGGTACAAGCACAGGACGTACACCGACCGCTGGGGCCGTCAGCAGACCGACCTGTTCGACCCGATCCTGACCGTCGCGCCCCGCACCACCCGGTTCCCGTTGTTCCACGCCAAGGACGGCAACCGCAACACGGCCGTGCCCGACGGCCACGACATGGTGGTGTTCGGCGAAGGTGACATCAACTTCCAGCAGTTCTTCCAGACCATCGGCGAGCAGGACTTCCACCACGCCAACTGGGAGCACGACGGCGCGCCCGGCGGGCCCGGGGCACCGGGGCAGTCGATCGACTTCGCCGCGTCGAGCTACGCCAACATGTCCGAGCTGACCATCTACCGCCGCTGACCTGACAGCCGCCGGACCGAGATCCTCCGCCATGGGAAAACCTCGGCCCGATCCCGTGCCCACTGCGCAGGCCGTGCCGAACTGCCCGTCACGGCCTGCGCAGTGAGCCAACGGCTCAGCCGAGCTCGTAGGTGACCACGTCCTGCTCGGTGTGCACCAGCCGGAACCCGGCCTTCTCCAGCACACGGACCGACGCCGGGTTCGACAGCTCGACACCGGCGAAGACGGTGTGCACGTCCGGTGCCGTCACGGCGAACTCGGCCAGGGCACGCGCGGCCTCGGCTGCGTACCCCCGGCCCTGCCGGGACGGCACGATGCCGTAACCGATCTCCACACGGCCGTCGGCAGGCGGCCAGAACAGGCCGATCGAGCCGACCACCTCGCCGGTGCCGCGCTCGATGACCAGGCGGTGGCCGTACTCCCCCAGCCACGCCGGGTGCTCGCCGAACAGACCGGCGATCACCTGGTCGCCCTCGGCGGGGAAGTCGGCAGCCCACTTCGGCTGCCGGGTGCCGTCCACGACGGCGGTTGCTTCACCGGATGTCCACGACCGCAGCTCGAGACGTTCGGTTTTCAGGGATGACACTGGTGGAACTCCTGCTCAGTGCGGGTGCGAAGGGCACGCTGAAGACGGCTGTGACGCAGCCATATTCACCAACCCCCGTCGTCATCCCCGTCACACGGCCCCGACCTGGAAGTTCAGGGTCGGACCGGGGTCTTCACCGATGTTTCGCACATCCGGACACTGGCAACATAACTGACATGGCAACCGCAACGATAACCAGGTCACGGCACAACAAGGTGATCGCGGGGGTGTGTGCCGGCCTGGCAGAGCGGGTCGGCTGGAAACCGAAGACCATGCGTCTGGTGTTCCTGCTCTCGTGCCTGCTGCCCGGGCCGCAGTTCGTCGCCTACATCGTGCTCTGGATGGTCATGCCGCAGCGCGACTACTGATCGGCCGGTTCACCCGGCGTTCGCCTGGTCCCAGCCGCGCACCGCGCCGATCAACAGCATCGCCGCGTTGACGCGTCCGGCGGGATCACCCTGACGACCCGGACCGGCGTGTCCGTTCCCGCTTGCCAAGCCGGACCGGGTCCGCACCGGCGCGGACCTCGGCCGCGAGTCGATCGTCCGCGCCGGTGACGGCACAAACAAATCGGTACTGGGCAAATCGGTACTGGGCAAATCGGCACGGCAAGCCCGGCGGCAACGAGTTCATTGTCCTGCGGCTGCCGGAGCCGCTGCGCTAGCTTGGCCGTCATGGACTCGGAAGCTTTGGCCAAGCAGCTTTTCGGTGACACCACCGGCACACTGCGGATGTACGCCGTGTACCTCGGCGAGCGTCTCGGTTACTACCGGGCGCTCGCCGACGGCGGCCCGACGACCCCCGCGGGTTTGGCGGCGAGAACCGGGACGAACGAGCGCTACACCCGCGAGTGGCTGGAGCACCAGGCTTCCTGCGGTCTGCTCACAGTGGACGAAGAGCACGTGTTCACCATGCCGCCCGAGCACATCCCGGTCCTGGCCGACCCTGACCACCTGCTGTACGGCACCCAGCCGTCCATCGACCTGGTGCGCGTCGGCCGCAGGCTGGCGGACCTGGTCGACGTGTACCGCTCGGGTGAGGCACCAGCGCCGATCCCGTGGGAGCCTGAGGGCCGCGCCAACCCGAACCGCGCGCAGTACCTGAACCTGCTCGGCAAGCAGTGGCTGCCCGCGATCCCGGATGTCCACACCCGACTGTCCGAGGGCGGCGCGCGCGTCGCCGACATCGCGTGCGGCCTCGGCTGGACGAGCATCGCGATGGCGCAGGCGTACCCCGGCATCACCGTGGACGGCCTCGACCTGGACACGAAGGCGATCGAGGTGGCCACCCGCAACGCCGAGGAGTCGGGCGTCGCCGACCGGGTGACGTTCGCGGCGAAGAACGCTGCCGAACTCACATCGGTGGAGCCCTATGACGCCGTGTTCATCATCGAAGCCCTGCACGACATGACGAACCCGGTCGACGCACTGCGCACAGCGCGGGAACTGCTGGCGCCCGGCGCGTCCTTGCTCGTGTTCGACACCAACCCGGGCGAGGAGTTCACCGCGCCGGGACCGCTGGTCGAGCAGTACGAGTACGGCTGGAGCCTGGTCGCCTGCCTGCCCGCGACCATGGGCGATCCCGACTCGGCGATGACCGGGACCGTGATGCGCCCCGCCACCGTCCGCCGCTACGCGGCGGAGGCGGGGTTCGACGATGTCACGATCCTGCCGATCGAGTCCGAGACCTGGCGTTTCTACCAGCTGCGGGGCTGACCGGCGCTCACCGGCGCCGCCGCCGGAAGCCGACACGCGGCGGGCGGGCGCGTGGACCGTGGCGGCGCCGCTGGTGGCGCCACGACGTGATCGATGCCGCCGACGGCCAGGTCGCCTCCGCGGACGCCATGACCGAGCCGCGAGTCCGTGGCATCTGGATGCCCGCGCCCTCCTCCCACGGCGCCAAGCACAGCACCTGTTCCCACCAGGTCCGCTGATAGCCAAGAACGAACGTCACCGGCTGCCCCCTTCCGCGAGCCATTGTCGCGCGCATCAGGCGGCATGCCAACGGAATAACCCGCGGATCTCCTGGGCTTGAGGCTCGGAACTCACCCGCATCGGTGCGGCCCCGCCCATGGCCGACTGTGCCGCTCGCACTGACGAGGTGGGAGAACCCTGCTCGGCTCTTTCACCCGGTGGTCGTCAGCAGCTGAGCAGTGCTGTCCGGTAGTTGGCGGTGTACGTGGTCGCCGTCGCCGGGGCTGTGATCGTGTGGCTCTGCGCGCCGCCGTCCGACCACGACCGGTAGCAGTACCTGATCAGGCCACTGCCCTGTGGACTCGGGGCGCTGACGGTGTTCGCCGAGCCGACGATCACGGTCCGGGTGAACGGTGCCGTGCCCGCTTGGCTGAAGTGCGTCAGCGTTCTGCCCGACGGGCTGCTGGCGAACGTCAGTTGCACGGTCCGCGGGTCGAGGCGGACCGAGGTGCTCGCTGTCCGGCCGCTGGAGTCCTGCGCGGTCAGCACCAGTTCCAGGTACGACGGGTATTCGTGGTCCGGCGCGGGGAAGCTGCCGGTCGCCGTGCCCGGGAAGTTCTGCACGGTGTGCGTGTGGCAGTTGCTCGGGCAGTGCTGCAGGAGCAGTTGCCACGACAGCGAACTCGGCGGGAGTGAGCCGTCCTGGGCGTCGATCGCGTGCCCGGAGAACGTGATCGGGTCGCCGACCTTCCACTTCGTCGCCGGGTCCGGGGTGTCGATCACCGGGACCGGGTCGGGGTTCACGGGGTTGCCCGCGGTCACCACGACCGTGGAGGTGTCGCTCAACCCACCGGGGTCGGTGACTCTGAGCTTGACCGACACGATCGCGTCCGATGTGTACGTCCACGCCGGGTTCACCGCGGTGGAGTCGTCGAACGCCCCATCGCCGTCCAGATCCCACGCGTAGGCAAGGGTTTGCGCGTCGGGGTCGCTGGAGCCGGAGCCGGCGAACTGCACGTTCAACGGCAACGCCCCGCTCGACGGTGTCGCGGTGGCGACAGCGGTCGGCGCACGGTTGCCCGTCGGGTAGCTGACACGACGCAACTGGCCGCCGTTGAGCGCCACATAGAAGATGTCACCGCCAGGACCGGACAGCACGTGCACAGGCACGTTGGCTCCGGTCACGAACGGTGTGATCGTCGACGGATCCGGTGTGCCGGAGGCGTTGCGGCGCATGGCCCAGATGCAGCCGCGGTTGGCGTCCGAGAAGAACAGCGCGCCACGATAGTCGGCCGGGTAGTTGCTGTTGTCCTCGAACGCGATACCCGCGACCGACGAACTGCCGGTCGGGCATCCGTCGCCCGTGACCACGTTGCTGTTGTGGTTGTACGCGAAATGCGGGGCGTTCTGCCCTGTGCTGTAGAGGTTCTCGCACGAGGTGAGGTTGGCGTTGTCGTAGCCGGACTGCCGCGCGCTGCCTTCGTAGCAGGGCCAACCGAAGTTCTCGGCCACGGTGTCGCCGACAACGGATATCCGGTTGATCTCCTCCCATGTGCTCCAGCCGACGTCGCCGACCCACAGTTCGTTGGTGCCCGGCCGGACCGCCATGCGGAAGGGGTTACGCAGGCCGTACGCGATCACCCGCTTGGCGTTGGCGTCGGTGCTGGACGCGAAGGGGTTACCGGTTGCGCCCGCACCGGTGGTGGGGTCGATGCGGATGACTGTGCCGTCCAGCGTGCGCGGCTGGTTGGCGGCGCGACGCACGGATTGGGAACGCAGCGCGCCGCCGAGAGCCGTCGGCGGGCTGAGGTTCGTGCCTGCCGCGCCGGGCGGATCCCCGCACGGGTTGCCTGTCTGCCCCCAGTCGGCGTAGTTGAAGCTCGCGCCGTCGCCGCCGCTGACGTACAGGGCGCCGTCCGGTCCGAAAGCCATCGAGCCGATCGAGTGGCTCGGGAACTGCTGGCACCAGTCGGTGAGCACGACCTGTTCGGCGGAAGCGGTGTTGCCGTTGGCGATCAGCCGGGACAACCGGCCTTGGACCAGGCAGCCCTGGTTGGTCGCACCGGGCGGGTCGGGGCAGACATCGCCCCACCCGAGGTAGTCGTAGGTGTACAGCACGTACACGTGTGGCGTGGCAGGGAACTGCGGATCGAGTGCGAGGCCGAGCAGGCCGCGGTCCCAGAAGTCGTGGACCTGCGGGCGCAGGTCGGCGAACACCGTCGCGGTGGTGTCGCCGAGTCCGTCGTAGACCTTGATGATCCCGCTTTTCTCCGCGATGAACACGCGTCCGTCCGGCGCGAACGCGGCCTGCGTGGGAGCGGAAAGCCCGGAGATGACCGCTGTGTCGGTGAATCCGGTCGGCACAGCGGCGGCGGCGGTTGTCGGGGCCACCAGCCCGCCGGGTAAGCCGACCAGCAGACCGGCCAACACGGCCAGCACAGTGAGAAGTCTTGTCATGCGGCGTTCCCCTCAGCGAATCGACACGGCATGGGGTTCGCCGCGGACATCGCAAACCGGACAGACGGCGGTAGCAGGATCTGACAATTGGTGCGGATCACATACGTTCGCGGAGTCCGATGGACGCAGCCACGGCGCCGAGTGGACGAACGTCGTCGCACTGCGTGGCCGATCGTGTGATCAACCCTACTCCATTAGGTTAGGCTAACCTGTATGGGTTAGTGTCGCCCGGTGCGGGGAGAACTACGGGCAACCGGGCTGACAGTGGGACACACGGGCACGCCCGTGCTGCGTGACGTCGACATGACGCTGAAGCCGAACACCGTCACGGTTCTCGTCGGTCCCAACGGATGCGGCAAGTCGACGCTGCTGCGCACCCTGGCCGGGCTGCTGCCCCCGGTCGGTGGCACGGTGCTGGTCGGCGAAACACCGTTGCCCAGCCTGTCCCGCCGGGCACTGGCACAACACTTGGCGTTTCTGCCGCAGACCCCGATCGTCCCCACGGGAGTGACGGTCAAGGAGCTGGCGCGCCACGGTCGTTACGCCCACCGAGGCGCCTTCGCACGGCACACGTCCGAGGACGCCGAAGCCGTCGCGTGGGCACTGGAAGTCACCGACGCCACCTCGTTGGCCGACCGCAGACTGGACGAGTTGTCCGGCGGTGAACGGCAACGCGCGTGGCTGGCGACCGTGCTGGCGCAGAAGACCGGGATCGTCCTGCTCGACGAGCCGACCACATACCTGGACCTGCGGCACCAGTACGAGGTGCTCGACGTGGTCCGCAGACTCGCCCGCGAGCACGGCATCGCGTGCGGCGTGGTCCTGCACGACCTCACGCAGGCCGCCGCGTACGGCGACGAGGTCGTTGTCGTGGCCGAGCAGAAGATCGTCGCCGCGGGAGCGGCCGGGCAAGTGCTGACGGCGGACACGATCCACCAGGCGTTCGGCCTGGAGGTGTCGGTGGTCCGTGACCCGGAAACCGGGTATCTGGCGTGTTTCCCACGCCGCGCTGCATAGATATAGGGAGAGACAATGGTTCGCGCGCTCGTTGCCGCGTGTGTCCTCGCGCTACTCGCGGGTTGTGGCACTGGCACAGTCGGAGGCAACACCGGAGCCCAGAACTCGGGGGCACAGAACTCCGGTGGCCCGATCACGGTCGAGACCGCACGTGGCCAGGTCAGCCTCGCCAAGCCCGCGACCAAGGTCGTCGTCCTGGAATGGGCGTACACCGAGGAACTGGTCTCGCTGGGCGTGACCCCGGTCGGCAACGCCGACAACGACGGCTACAAGAAGTGGGTCACCGCACCCGGTTCCGCGCTGCCCGGCGGCGTGGCCGACCTGGGCCAGCGCCAGGAACCCAGCCTCGAACGGATCAAGACGCTGGCGCCGGACCTGATCGTCGGCGAGGAGAAGACCATCGCGGTCAACTACGACCAGTTGAAGGCGATCGCGCCGGTGGTGTCGTTCGACTACCCGGTCAAGCCGCAGTTCGAGACGATGAGGAAGAACTACGAGCAGCTGGCCAAGGCGGTCGGCAAGCAGGACAAGGGCAAGGAGGTCCTCGCGCGGCTCGACGCCAAGGCAGCCGAGGTCAAGAGCAGGATCAAGCCGGACACGTCGTACGCGTTCGCGCAGGCGTACAGCGTCAACGGCACGCCGACGATCCGGATGTTCACCGGTGACACGCTCGTGGTCCAGGTACTCGGGCTCACCGGGCTGCGCAGCACCTGGCAGGGCCAGCCGGACAGCTGGGGACTGAGCACGGTCGGTGTCGAAGGCCTGACGCAGGTCCCGGCCGGCGCGGCACTGCTCTACGTGGCGCAGAACGACGACAACCCGTTCACCGGCGCGCTGGCGGGCAACCCGGTGTGGCAGAACCTGGGCTTCGTCAAGCAGAAGAAGCTGTACCCGCTCGACCCCGGCACGTGGACCTTCGGCGGACCGCTGTCGGCCGTGCAACTGCTCGACGGCGTGGGCAAGGCCCTGGCCCCCTGATGCCCAAGATCGTTACCGGTGGTGTCCTGGTCGTCCTCGGTGCCGTGATCGTCGTGCACATGGGGCTGGGCGCCGCCGGTGTCGGTATCGCCGACGTGGTGTCCGCTGTGTTCGGTCACGCGGACGAGAACACCAAGGCGGTGCTGGTGGGCAGCCGGCTACCGCGCACACTCGCCGGGCTCGTGGCCGGGCTCGCCCTGGGCATCTCGGGTGCGTTGATCCAAGGTGCGACCCGCAATCCCCTGGCTGCGCCGGACACGTTGGGCGTGAACGCGGGTGCGTACGTCGCCGTCGCCGTGGTCGCGTTCGCGGGGCTCAACGTGGGCGTGCTCGGTGGTGGTGCGGTGGCGTTCCTCGGTGGGCTGCTGGCCGTCACGCTGGTGTACTTGCTGACCGCGTCCGGTGTGCTGACACCCGGCCGTGTTCTGCTGGCCGGTGCGACGGTGTCGCTGGCGGGATACGCCGCAGCGGAGTTCCTGCAGATCCTGGACCAGCACGCGACACAGGGATTGTTCTTCTGGGGCAACGGATCGCTGCTGCAGACCGGGCTCGAACGACCGTTGGTCATCGGCGCGATCGTGCTCGTCGGCGCGCTGGCCACACCGTCGTTCTCCCGGCCGCTGGACCTGCTGTCGCTCGGTGACGAGACCGCGCAGGCGATGGGCGTACGCGTGAGCCGCATCCGTCCCGCCGCCTTGTTGCTGGCGGTGCTGCTCGCCGCCGCGGCCGTGACCGTCGCCGGTCCCATCGGGTTTGTCGGCCTGATCGCCCCGGTCGCCGTGCGGTTGCTGGGAATTCACGGCCACTCGTTGCTGGTTCCGTTGTCCGGGTTGGTCGCCGCCACGCTCGTGCTGGCCGCTGACGCCGCCGCTCAGATCGTGTCGCCGGTGTCGGCCGGGTACAGCGAACTACCCGTCGGTGTGGTCACCGCCCTTGTCGGCGGCCCGATCTTCATCTTCCTCGCCCGGCGTGTGACAACCGGGGACGACGACCGCGGCGCGGCTGTCGCCGTGGCACAGCCACGCAAGAACCGTTTCGTCATAGCGCTGTCGGTGGGTGTAGCGGTGCTCGCGGTGGCGCTGGTCGTCGGGTTGCGTGTGGGCGACGTCGACATCAGCTGGAGTCAGCTCGCAGCCGCTGTCACCGGCTCCGGGCAGGAGATGGCGGACGCGGTCGTGTCGTTCCGGCTGCCTCGGCTGCTCGTCGCTGCCGCGGCGGGCGCTTGTCTCGCTGTCGCGGGTGTCGCCGTGCAGTCCGTGGTGCGCAATCCGCTCGCCGAGCCCGGGTTGATGGGCATCACGGGCGGTGCTTCGGCAGGCGCGATGTTGATGATCCTGATCATCCCCACCGCGCCGATCGCCGCGCTGCCGGTCGCGGCCACGCTCGGTGGCGTGCTGGCGCTCGGGTTGGTCATGCTGATCGCCCGTCAGCTCGACCCGACACGCGTAGTGCTCATCGGACTCGGTGTCGCCGCGACCACGACCGCGTTGGTCAACATCATGGTCGTGAGCGCACAGATGAACATCACCGCCGCGCTCACGTGGCTCGCCGGAAGCACGTACGCGCGTGACATCAGCACGCTGGGCTGGTTGGTGTTGCCCGCTGTGGTCGCTGTGCTTCTGGTCATCGGGGCTCGCGCGGTGAACATGCTGGCGCTCGGTGAGGACCTGCCGCGCAGCCTGGGTCTGGCTGTCGGGCGGACGCGGATGCTTGTGCTCGGCGGCGGCGCGATCCTCGCGGCGGGCACGGCAGCCGCGGTCGGTACGGTCGGATTCGTCGGGCTTGTCGCGCCGCATCTGGCGCGGCGGATCGTCGGCACCAGCATCACGAGACTGGTGCCGATGGCGGCGGTGCTGGGCGCGGTGCTCGTGGTCGCGGCGGACGCCGCCGGCCGGTCGCTGCTCGCACCGACAGAGATTCCCGTCGGGGTGGTCACGGCGTTGATCGGTACGCCTTATCTGGTGTGGCTGTTGCGTGCCAAGTGACACATTCGGGTGACCTGACCGGCGGTACTGTACGGAGCTGTGCCGGATGTCGACTATTACGCCATTCTCGGCGTACCCAAGTCGGTTTCGGACGCCGAACTGAGATCGGCGTACCGGAAGCTGGTGCGGCGCGCGCATCCGGACAACGGCGGCCACGTCGACACATTCCAACGGATTCAACACGCTTATCGAAAAATCCGCGCGGCCCGCGCGGAGGTCAAACCCGCGACGCACCGCACGAAGACCGCGACCCGGCGCAGACCGGAACGCTGGGGGCGGATGATCTGCTGGTCCTGCGGGATGCGCACGGCACGCAGGCCGATGGTGGTCGTACTGACCAAGCTGGACGAACCCGACCAGCAGGTCGCCCTGCCCTACTGCGACTGGTGCTGGTCGCAACGGGTCAACGTGCGGGACCGGCGGCTGGTTTCCGCGCTGCAGACGGCCGGGGCGACGTCCCGGATCGGTTTCGCGTTGGTGGTACTGGCGTTGCTCGGCCTGCTCACCATGATCGGCTATCTGCGTTTCCTGTTCGCGCCGTCCGATCCCCTCGCACCGGTGCTGGTGATGTGGGTGCTGATCATCGCCGTGCTCGCCGCCGGGATGTGGCCGATCGGCAAACGGGCCGTGGAAATCCGGCGGGCCGCACGCGACTTCCACCAGCGGCTGGTCGACCACCCGCCGGTAAACGAGCTGCTCGAACTCGGCTATCGGTTCTAATGTGCACCGGGTGTCCCTAGCGCACCGCCTGATCGCCGGCCAGTTCCCGCAATGGGCCGGTCTTCCGGTCATCCCCATCACCCCTGGCGGAACCGACAACGACGTGGTCCGGCTCGGAGACGACATGGTCGTCCGGTTGCCCCGCGGCAAACCGGCCGCCGCACACATCCAGAAGGACCTGCGGTGGCTGGGCAAGCTGGCACCGCACCTGCCACTCGCCATCCCCGTCCCACTGGCGCACGGCTCTCCCAGCGACGAGTTCCCGTTGCCGTGGGCGGTCTACCGGTGGCTGCCCGGTCACACCGCCACGCCCGGCCGTCTCACCGAGCCGGTCGGTGCCGCCCGCGCGCTCGGCTCGTTCGTGGCGGCCTTGGAACGGATCGACGCCTCGTCCGGCCCCGCGCCCACGCGTGCCACCGGACGACGTGGACTCCCCCTCGCCATCCGGGACGCGGACACCCGTGCCGCGATCGGGAAACTCGGTGCGGTGCTGGACGTTCCCGCGGCCTTGGCCGTGTGGGACGAGGCGCTCGCCGCGCCCGGGTGGGACGCGCCAGGGGTGTGGCTGCACGGCGATCTGCATTCCGGCAACCTGCTCGCGGTGGACGGGCGGCTGTCCGCCGTGATCGATTTCGGGTTGCTGGCCGTCGGCGACCCGGCGGTGGACCTGATGGTCGCCTGGACGATGTTCGACGAGCACGCGCGCCCGGCGTTCCGCGCCGCGACCGGTCTCGACGAGGCGACGTGGGTCCGTGGCCGCGGTTGGGCGTTGTCGTTCGCGGTGCTCAACCTCGTGCACTACCTGGGCACCGAGTCACCGCTGGTGCCGTTGAGCCTGCACGCCCTGGTTCAGCTGGACGCGGCCAAGGCGCGCAGGTCGGCGGCGAACTGCGCCGAGTCGTGATCGCGGCCGCACCCTTCCACCAGGATCAGGTCGCCGACCAGGTGGTCGGCGCGCAGCGGCAGGATCTCCTGGTAAGCCGGTGACCGGTACCACTGCCTGGCCGCGTCCATGCTGGGGAACTCGATCAGCACGAGCGCGCCGGGCCAGACGCCCTCGAGCACGTCCACCGGGCTGCCGTGCACCAGGAACACGCCGCCGAAGGGGTCCATTGTGGCCTGGATGCGCTCCAGGTACTCGTAGACCTCGTCGTGCAGCGGGCCGGCCTGGCGCAGGTGGGCGATGCCGTAAGCAGTCATCGTGTTCTCCTTGCTCGAATCTGATGGGTTCATCTTGTTCGAGCAAGGGAACGGCGTCGATTACCTGCGACGTAAGGGCGGCTACTCGCCCCGCAGCTGCCTGCGGATCTCCTCCAGTTTGTCGCGGCCCGCCTGGTCGCGGTCAGCCATCTGCTGCTCGACCGTCTTGCCCTCCGGTGTGGCCTCGGCCAGCTCGTTCGCCCCGATCGACGTCGTGTACTTGCCCTCGATCTTGTCGCGCACGTAGTCGAAGGTGGGCACGCCGCCATCGGTGTAGTCGAACTGCGGCTGGGTCACCGGCGGCACCGGCGGCACCGGCTCCTCGACGATCTCGGCGTCGACGATCCTGGGGTCCGGCTCGGTCATCAGCTGCTCCGTTTCACTTGCTTCTTTCCACCCATTGTGCCCGCGGACAGGCACACTGTGCCGCGTGAACACTTCCGCGTGGGACGAGATCACCGCGGCGATCGCCTCGGCTCCCTATCCGGTGACGGTCGTACCAGCCGATCCGCGGCGTGCCGAGGACTGCCTCGGGCGCCTCGGCATCACGACGAACTCGTGGCTGGGCGCGGTGGTCAGGCACTCCGGTGGCCTGCTCGTCGACCACGGCTGGCTGCGCGTGCTCGGTTCGGGCACGCACCTGATGCCGGAGGCCGGCCGGGCCGCTGGTGGTGTGGCCGTCGGTCACGACGTGCTCGGCGGCCGGTTCGTGTGGATCCCCACCGGGAACGGTCCGACGGTCCACTACTACGCGCCGGACACGCTCGAGTGGGAGGACCTCGAGGTCGGGTACGCGGACTGGCTCGACAACATGCTGGCCGGGTCGCTCACCGCGTTCTACGCGGACCTGCGCTGGCCGGGCTGGGCCGACGAGGTCGCCGCGATCCAACCGGACAAGGGCATCCACACCTGGCCGCCGCCGTCGACCGTGGAGGGCAAGGACCTGGCCAAGGTGTCCAGGACAGTCGTCCCGATGACCGAGCTGATCGGCGTGCCCGAGTAGTCCTGGGGAACTTTCCGCCGACGTGGTCCGACTGGTTGTCCAGCACCCTGCGAACCGAGGACCACCATGACGACCGACGAACTGATCGCGCCGGGCACCACCGGCCCGGCCACACCCACCCGCCGTGGATCGTTACGCCCCTTGCTGCTCAGGCTGCATTTCTACCTGGGCGTGTTCGTCGGGCCGTTCATCTTCGTCGCCGCGTTCAGCGGGTTGCTGTACATCTTCACGCCCCAGCTCGAACGCGCGATCTACGCCCACGAGCTGACCGTGCCGGTAGGTCAGGCCAAGCAGCCGCTCAACGACCAGGTCCAGGCGGCGCAGCGGGCGTTGCCGGACGCGACCATGGTACGGGTGCGCCCCGGCGATGCCGACGAGGCCACCACCCAGGTGATCTTCAGCCGCTCCGACCTCGCGCCGAGCCATTGGCTGACGGCGTACGTCGACCCGTACACCAGCCAGGTCCGCGGCACGCTGGAGACCTACGGCTCCAGCCAGGCCGGGCCGGTCCGGACGTGGATCGACGAACTGCACCGCGGCCTGCACCTCGGTGATTTCGGGCGCTTGTACAGCGAGCTGGCGGCGAGCTGGTTGTGGGTGGTCGTGCTCGGCGGGCTCGTGCTGTGGTGGGGCCGCCGCAGACCCGCGAAGGGCAAGGGCCGCAGGAGACTCCTGTCATGGCACGCCACGACCGGCACATGGGTGGCGATTGTCCTGTTGTTCCTGTCAGCCACCGGGTTGACGTGGTCGCAGTACGCCGGTGACACGATCACAGACCTGCGTGCGGCACTGTCGTGGCAGACGCCCACGTTGCCGGCCGCATCGGGTCACGGCGGTCACGGCGCGCACAGCGAACACGCCGGACCAAGCGGTCCGGCCGTGGCGGCGACCGCCGACCAGGTGCGCAACATCGCCAGGCGTGCCGGTTTGGACGGACCGATCGAGATCGCCGTGCCGTCCGAGCCGGGCGCGGCCCACGTGGTCAAGCAGATCCGCACCGAGTGGCCGACCAAGGTGGACTCCGCGGCGATCGACGCGACGACCGGTCAGGTGCTGGCCACGTTGAGGTTCGACGACTACCCCCTCGGCGCGAAGCTCGCCCGATGGGGCATCGACGCGCACATGGGCGTGTTGTTCGGGTTGCCGAACCAGATCGTGCTCGCCGCGGTCTGCGTCGCCGTGCTCGCGCTGATCGTCTGGGGCTACCGGATGTGGTGGCACCGCAGGCCGACGAAGGGCGGGTTCGGTGTCGGCAGACCGTTCCCGCGCGGCGCGTGGCGCAGCGTGCCCACACCGGTCCTCATCGGACTGATCGCCGTGACGGCCGTACTTGCGTGGTACTTGCCGGTGCTTGGCGTGTCACTGATCGGTTTCCTGCTCGTGGACTCCGCCGTCGGATGGGCCAAAGGCGGACCTGCGGTACCGGCCAGGCGGTAGGCCGAACTGCCGTTTGAACGCTGCCGCGAAGGCGAATTCCGAGAGGTACCCGGCTTTGCCCGCGATCACGGCGAGCGGCAGCGAGGTCTCGCGCAGCAGTTGCGACGCGACGGTCATCCGCCACCACGTGAGGTACGTCAGGGGCGGCTGGCCGACAGCGGCGGTGAACCGGCGGGCGAACGGTGCGCGGGACAGTCCGGCCTCGGCGGCGAGCTTGGCCACGGTCCACGGCTGCGCGGGGTCCTCGTGCATGGCGTGCAAGGCGTCGGCGACAACCGGGTCACGCAGGGCGACCGCCCACCCGGTCGTGCATTCGTCCGTGTCGAACCAGGTGCGCAGGATGTACACGAGCAGGGATTCCAGCAGCGCGGGCACGAGCGCGGCCGATCCCAGGCCGGGGTCGGTGAGTTCGGCACTGAGCAGTTCCACGGCCAGGCGCAGGTCAATGCCCAGCCGTGCGGGCAGGTGGATGGTTTCGGGCAAGGTCAGCAGAAGTGGGTGCACCCGGGCGGGATCGAGTTCGTACGCACCGCACAGCGACACGGTCTGACTGCCGGTGGCTTGCGGCTCCCCGCCGGGTGGCCGGTCGGTCAACGTGTGGCCGGGGCTGCGCGGCAGCAGCACGACGTCACCCTCCCGCAGTTCGACGGCAGGGCGACCGGGCTGGACGAGCCAGCACGAACCCCGCAGCACCACGTGGAAACCAGCTGCGCCGGGCACTTCGCCGAACTCCTGCGACCACGGCGCGCGCCACTCGTGCTTGTGCGAACGCGGCTGACCGGTGCGCGTCACGGCGATCACGTCACTGAGGATGTCCACGACGAGACGGTCTCATATAAAACCGGGATCCCAGCACATGGCTCGTCTCGTTTCGCGGACCTAGGGTCCACTTTTGTGAAAGCTGCGCGAATCCACCGGTACGGCGGGCCGTCCGTGATCCGGATCGACGAGATCGACACCCCCGTCCCCGCCGACGGCGAAACACTGGTGACGGTCGCCGCGACCTCGTTCAACCCGACGGAGATCGCGGTCAGGCGAGGCGTCTTCGACGTCGATCTGCCGCACACGCTCGGCTGGGACCTGGCGGGCGAGGCGGACGGCGTGCCGGTGATCGGGTTCGTCGACAGCGGAGCGGCGGCGCAGTACGCGACCGCGCCGCGCGACCGGCTCGTGCCCGCGCCGAAGAACATCCCGCTGCGGCAGGCCGCGGCCATCCCACTGGCGGGACTGACAGCCTGGCAGACCGTCGCACACGTCCGACGCGGCCAGAAGGTGCTGATCAACGGCGCGGGCGGCGGCATCGGCAGCTTCGCCGTCCAGCTGGCCAAGCACTGGGGCGCGTACGTCATCGCCACCGCGAGCCCCCGCAGCGCCGAGGCGGTGCTCGGGTACGGCGCCGACGAGGTGATCGACTACACCACGACTGTGCCCGGCCAGCCGGTGGACGTCATGATCCACCTGGTCGGCTCACCGCCGCCGTGGCCGGTCCCCGCGCGTGAGCAGGTCATCTCCGCGGCGGCGCCGGTGCGGGCCGACGTGCCTTCGACACACGTGGTGATGAGCTACGACCGGGATCACCTGTCCGCCCTTGTCGCCCTTGTCGAAGCCGGGGTGATCACAGTGGACGTCACCGAGTCCTATCCCCTCGACGCCATGGCGGAGGTGCACCGGCGCGGTGAGGCGGGCGAGTTCCGCGGGAAGGTCACGATTGTCCCGCACTGACCGCACTGACCGGGGAGATCCGCGGGACGAGCGCCGCTTGTTCGTCGGGTAACCCGGGCAGCTCGACCCGCACGCCGCCGGAACCCCGCTGCCAGCGAAGCGGTTTGCCCAGCAACGTGACCTCGGCGCCGTCGTCGACGACCGCGTCGAGCTCCACAGTGGACAACGACGGCGTGCCGAGCACGATGGCGTTGACCGCGTCGCGGGACTGCGTGTGGCGGATCGGCAGCCCGTCACCCGTGGTCCCGGTGACACGCAGCCACGGATACGAGCCGTAGATCGCGTCACCGTTCCCGCAGCCACCAGCCGAGCGCGAGCAGCCGTTTCGCCTGGTTCCACGGGATCCGGCCGGAGGCTGTCGGCCCTGCCCGACGGCGGGCAGGGATTTGCCGCCGTGCGCGGCGCAGTCGACGAACTGGTGGATCAGCTCGGTCGATCCGGGATGCTCAGCTGGTTCAGGTACATCTCGGCGAACGGGAGGCGATCGCGCAGCAGTGCCGCGCTTTCCCCGTCCGACTCCCTCTCCCAGTCCTCAATGGCCGGGACAATGGCGCGAACGCGGGCACAGAGGCAGGTGTCAACCAAGATCACGGCTGCCGGGTTCCGCGTCGTCGAGCGGCCCAAGCACCCTAAGCGCACCCGATCATGCCAACCGGTGGTGGCGTCAGTGCAGGGGGAATCCGAGATCACGGCCCGCGTCGCGCAGTTCGTCGCGGGCGTCGGGGTGTGCCACGTTGTCGAGGATCTGCTGCGCCTGGTCGGCGGAGTCGCGGCCCCAGATGGCCGCCGTGCCCTGTTCGCTGACGATGTAGCTGTGCTGGAACGAGGTCACCGGCCCGGTCAGCCGCGGCACCACTGTGGACACGTTCGCCTTGGGGTGCCAGGACGGGAGGGCGATCACGGCCCGCCCGCCCGGTGAGTGCAACGCCCCCACCACGAAGTCGGTCTGCCCGCCGAAGCCCGAGTAGATGGTCCCGCGCACGCGGCTGGCGTTGGCCTGCGCGAACAGGTCGACCTGCAAGGCGCTGTTGATGGACACCAGGGAGCGCTGCCGTGCGATCAGGCCGGGGTCGTTGGTCTTCTCGGTGCGCAGCAACCGGACCCGCGGATTGCGGTCCACGAAGCCGTACAACTCGGCGGTTCCGAACACGAAGGACGCGGTCAGCGGACTGTCGGTGTCGAGAGCACCCGCCCGTTCCAGGCCGAGAACGCCGTCGCTGAACATCTCCGACCACACCATGAGGCCGCGCCGGGCGGTCAACGCGGCGAGCACGGCGTCGGGGACCGCGCCGATGCCCAGTTGCAGGGTGGCGCCGTCGTCGACCAGTGCGGCGACCCTGTTGCCGATCTCGCGCGACACGTCGCTGATCGCCCGGGGCGCGGGTGACGCGAGCGGCTCGTCGGCCTCGATGGCGTAGTCCACTTCGTCACACGTCAGGACCGCGTCGCCGTAGGTGTACGGCATGTTCGGGTTGACCTGCGCGATGACCAGTCCGCCGCGTGCGCGGACCGCTTCGATCGCCGCGGGCAGGATGTTGACCTCGGTGCCGAGCGAGACCGTACCGCCGACCGGGGCGGACGTGTGCACGAGCGCGATGTCCGGCGGCAGCGTCTGCTTGAGCAGGTGCGGCACGAGCGACAGGCGGGACGGGAAGTAGCGCAGCCCGGCCCGGCCGCGCATGCCCGCTCCCACGAACGGCGTCTCGAGCGTCACGCCGTCCCGGTCGGGCATACCGGGCTGGGCGTTGAGCGCGAACAACCGGTATCGCGGCAGCGCCTTGTCCAGCACGCCGAGCGCCAGGCTGGGGGTGGCGAAGTTCCCGCTGACCACGACGCGTGGGACGCCGCCGACACCAGCGAGGACCGTCGCCAACTGCTCCTCCGACAGAATCCGCATGGTTCCTGTCTACCCTGTCGCCGCTTGTCAGGGCGGTCGTGTCGCGTTGATCACCAGCCGCCGCATGTCGTGTTGACGGCGCGGCAACACCTTCCGCGCTCAGGTCGCTGATCGCGGCGCCAGTGCCGTCGTCGCCGCGATCGCCTCTTGGCAGAGGTGGAACTGCGGCCGGTTGCGCGTCTCCGCATCGGACAGTCCGGCGGCCGGGGCGTGGAGCCGTCCCGTCAGGCGTCGTACCTCAGACTCCCAGTGCCTTGGCCAGGATGTCGAGCGTCAGCTTCCGCATGCCTTCCACGTCGTAGTACTCGTGTTTGAGCACCTGCGGCAGCATCAGCCCGTCGGTGATGCCGACCACGAACGTCACCATGTTGCCGATGTCGCCGACCGTGAAGTCGCCGAGTTCGACGCCCTTCGTGATCGTGTCGACGAACGGCCTGCTCCAGTCGCGTTGCAGCTTCTCGCTGTGCACCCGGAGTTCCTCGTCGTGCATCGAGGCGTACCAGAACTCGTACAGCACACGCCAGATGCCCTCGTCCGCCGGGTCGAGCGAGTAGTCGACCAGTGCGACGAGCCGTTCCCACGGCGGGGCGTCGGGTTTGATCGCGGCGAGCCGGTCGACCTCCCGTGCGCACGAGAAGTGCAGCGCTTCGACGAGCATGTCGTCGCGGGAGCCGAAGTAGAACTGCAACGTGCTGACGGCGACGCCGGCGACCTTGGCCACGTCGGTGAACCGCGTCCGGTCGTAGCCGCGCTCGATCAGCACCCCCACCACGTGGTTGAGGACCTCCGCGCGCTTGTCGCCACCGGCTCGTCGTGGACTCATGGGGTTACTGTACTCACGGCCGTACTGTACGGTGATACGGTATGACCGTACGAGAGAATCGGTGGCTCGTTCTGGCACTGATGTGCAGCGGGTTGCTCCTCGTGGCGATGGACAACACGATCCTCAACGTCGCACTGCCCGCGATCGCGACGGCGCTGCGGCCGGGCGCGACCGGACTGCTGTGGATCGTCGACCTCTACTCGCTGGTCGTGGCCGGTCTCCTGGTCACGGCGGGTACCGCGAGCGACCGGTTGGGGCGCAAGCGGTTCTTCCTCGCGGGCATGGTGCTGTTCGGTGTCGCGTCGGTGGTCGCGGCGTTCGCGGGCTCGACGGAAGCGCTGCTCGCGTCACGGGTCCTGCGTGGCATCGGCGGCGCGATGATCATGCCCGCCACGTTGTCGATCATCCGGGCGGTGTTCGCCGACGAGCGGGAAAGGGCCTTCGCGATCGGCATCTGGACGTCGACCGCGGCGGCGGGCGCGGCGATCGGCCCGATCGTGGCAGGCGCGATGCTGGAGCGGTTCTGGTGGGGCTCGGTGTTCCTGACCAGCTTGCCGATCATCGTGCTGGCAGTGGCGCTGACGATCGTGTACGTGCCGGAGTCGCGTGACCCGGCCCCGGGCAGGTTCGACCCGTTGAGCGTGGTGCTGTCGATGGGGGCGGTGGTCGGCGTGGTGTACGGCATCAAGGAACTGGCCGGCCACGGATCGGCGGGCGCGGCGGCTGTCCTGGTCGCGGGCCTGGTGCTGGGTGTGGTGTTCGTGCGCAGGCAGAACCGGCTGGACAGCCCGCTGCTGGACCTGTCGCTGTTCAGGGCGAGGCGGTTCACCGCGGCGACGCTGTCGGTGTTGTTGTCGTTCTTCGGTTTCTTCGGTGTGGTGTTCTTCCTGACGCAGTACTTCCAGGCGTTCGAGGGCTTCGGGCCGCTGGCCACCGGGCTGTGGCTGCTGCCGTTGGCGCTGGCCAGCCTGGTCGCGTCGCCGCTGACCGGCACGATCGTGCGGCGGCTGGGCACGAGAGTCGCGTTGTCCGGCTCGTTCGGCCTGATCGCGGTGTCGATCAGCCTGTTCACGATGCTCGGCGGGAGCGCCGACCGGTTGGTCATCGTCATCGGGTTCATCGGTATGGGGGTGGGGGCGAGCATCGCGGCCACCGCGGGCGCGCAGGCGATCATGACGAGTGTGGCGCCGCACCGGGCCGGTGGCGCGGCAGCGATCCAGGAGACGTCGTTCGAACTCGGCGCGGGACTGGGTGTCGCGATCCTCGGCAGTGTGATGGCCGCGCGGCTGGGCGGTCGCACGATCGCCGAGGCGGGCAAGGCCGCGTTCTTCGACGGCCTGGCGACAGCGGCGGGTGTGAGCGCGGCGGTGATGCTCGTGACGGCGGTCCTCGCCGCGCTCTGGCTGCCGTCTCGTGACGCCGAACACGTGTAGTTGTCACACGGCTGGGTGTATCTGCGTCCGAGATGGACGTTCCGGGGTGGACGATCACTTAGGGTGTGGCCGCATGAGGTCCTGGATCACCGCTGTGGTGGCGGTGCTGGCAGCGGTCGTGATCATCCCCCCGGCAAGTGCTGGCGAACAACTCCTGTTGCCCGATCTGCGGCAGGCGCCGCCGGGCTGCCCCGGCGGCCACACGGGCGACCCCGCGACGTGCCAGGACTGGGACGTCTGCATGGTCTCCGACGCGGACGCGCCGAACGGCGACTGCCTGTTGATCGGTGCGCTCACCCCCGCCAAGGCCGTCCGGCTGCGGTTCACCACCTCGGAGGAGAACGTCGGCGACGGGCCGCTGCTGCTGTTCGGCCGCCGCGCCGCCAACTCCCCCACCATGGCCATCCGGCAGGGCTTCCAGGCGGGCAAGCACGGCCAGATCCCGGTTTCCTACACCGAGGCCCGTCAGCAGACCGACAACTCGATGTACTACGAGCCCGCGCCGATGCACAAGCACTGGCACCTGATGGGCTTCGAGCAGATGCAACTGCGCACGCCCGACGGCCGTACCGTGGTCCGTGACCGCAAGAACGGCTTCTGCCTCGGCGACCGCTACACCAACACCGCGAACGACTCGTTGCCGAACGCGGTGCGGGACGCCAACACCCCGGAGTACCGGCTCGCGGAGTACTTGCGGGGCAACAGGTGCGCGTTCCAGGACCCGGCGGCGACGGACGTGCAGGTCGGCATCTCGGTCGGCCAGGGCGACGACTACCGCTACGACGTCGACTTCCAGTGGCTGGACATCACCAGCGTGCCGTCGGGCACGTACGACCTGGTCAACACGGTGAACTCGAACCGCACGCTGCGGGAGACCGACTACACCAACAACTCGTCGTCGATGGCGTTGTCGATCCGGTGGCCCCTGGGCGCGAAGCAGGCGCCGAAGAAGATCACCACGCCGCCGACGGTCCGGCTGCTGGCCAGCTGCCCCGGCCAGGAGCAGTGCGCGGCCAAGCAGCGCCACCTGCACCCCAGGGTCTCCAGCGACCGGATCGTGCACCCGAAGGGCGAGCCGAGGCGCCACCACTGAGCCACCGGCCCCGGTCGGCGGGTCGTTAGTCCTGCTGAGTGATTGTCGGCCGGAAAAGGTCGAACTCGGGACACCTCCCCGGCGGAAACCATAGGGTGGCTCGCCGGGGAGGTGACTCTGTCACGATGAACGGTCAAGTTCCAACGAAGGGACCAGACCGCACCAAGGTGATCGTCGTCGTGCTCATCGCCACCGCGACGATAGCCGTCGGAATCGTGACCGACCCGCCGGAAGGCGTCGTCGGTTGGATCGTCTTCGTCTTCGGGGCGCTGATCCTGGCCGTGGTCGGCGCCGGGCTCGCCGAGTGGCTCGCCGGGTGGATCAAGGCGTTCTTCCACGGCCTGCCGTACAACCGGATCGTCGCGGTCACGGTCGTCGGCACGCTCACCTGCGGCGCGGCGTACACCTTCGTTCCGATCATTCCGGTGATCTGGCCCGGCGATTGCGGTCCGCCGACCCAGGTCCGCGTGCTGACCACTCCCGATCTGCTGACGCCGTACCGCGATCTGGCGGCCGCGTTCGAGCAGGCCGAAGCCGAACGCGACGGTTCGTGCCGCACAGCGGAGGTCCACGTCTTCGCGATGCCCGCGCCGCGGGCGATGGCAGGCCTCGGCACCGGGTGGCACGCGGACTACCTGCGCGAAGGGCCGCGGCCGGACATCTGGTTGCCCGAGAACGGGAGGCAGGTGGAAGCGGTCAAGAGCCGCAAGGAGATGACCAGTTTCGGCGCGGCCATGGAGGTGACCGCGTCACTCGGGTCGTCTCCGATCGTGCTGGCGGTGCCCGCCCGTGCCGGGATCGAGCCGACCGACGAGCAGTGGCAGGGCCAGACGTGGCGGGCACTGGTCGGCAAGCTGCGGGCAGCCGGAATCGGCATGGTGCGACCGGGCACGTCCACCGCAGGCGAACTGGCGACGGTGGCGATCTACGGCAGCGAGGACGGCCGGGTCCAGTTGCGCCAGGACCCGTCGTGGGCGCGGGCGTTCGAGGCGTGGGTGGACAGCACGGCCAAGTCGGGCCAGTACCCGTCGGGCGCGGACGTCGACGCGTTGCTGCGCAGGCAACAGGAGCTCGGTCCGGCAGGCGCCGCGCTCGTGCTCGCGGAGCCGGACCTGATCCGGTACAACCAGTCCGTGCGCCGCGCCAGCGGCAGGGGCTGCGATGTCCAGAATGGACCGCCGGAGTGCATGCGGGCGGTCTACCCGTCGGACACGTACAGCTTCGACCGGCCGTTGGCCCTGCTGTCCTGGTCGGAGGCGCCGCAGAGCGCCGCGCAGCGCGATGCCGCCGTTGCCTTCCGGACGTGGCTGACCAGCGCGGCAGGCGCCAATGCGGCTGTGCTGCAACGGCTTCGGCCGCCACCTGGAACGCCGCTGCAGGATCCGGTGTCGATGGCCAACGGTGTCGTGCCCGGCGGGCCGCCGAACCACATCACCGGGCCGGCCAGTCCCGGGCCTGGGGTCACCGAGCAGTTGACCGGGATTCGCGACGAGGTCCGCAAGACCGGCCGCGTGGTGATCTCGTTGGACGCGTCGGGTTCGATGCGGCAACGCGCCGGTGGCGCGACCCGCTACAGCCTCGCGGTGAAGGCGATTCTCGCCGCGCACGACAAGCTGGCCAAACAGGCTCAGGTGTCCTTGAACGTCTTCTCGGCGACGATGGGTGTGCGGCCGGTCGACGCCGGTTCGATCGGCCAGGTCCAACCGGCGGGCAACACCCCGCAGCACCGGGCGATTCTCGAGGGCGCCCAGGCCGCGGGACCTGGCGGTGTGCTGGTCCTGCTGACCGACGGCAACAACAACGTCAACGACGTGTCCCCGCGGCAACTGGCCGACCAGGCTGGTGCGCGGGTGCTGGTGCTGGCGTTCGGGGAGGCCAGCTGCGGCGCTCGGGTGTTGATCGACGTGACGAGCACGAGCGGCGGTTCGTGCCGCCAGGCGGGCGTGGACACGCTGCAGGCGGATCTGACCGAGCTGCTGCGTTCGGTGTGAATGGGGAGGTCGATGAACGTGAAGTGGTGGTCGTTCGGATTGGGCGCGGTGGCCGGTTTGCTGGTCGCCGCGTTGGTCGCGGCCGTGCTGCGGCCGTGGGAGCCCGACGCGGTGGAGCTGGAGAAAGGGCCGCTGATCATCATCTCCGGCAAGGACCAGAGCAACGGCGGGCAACGCCAGGAACTGGTCAACCAGTGGAACAAGACGCACCCGGACAACCCCGCACGCGTCGACGAACTCCCGCTCGGCGCAGACGACCAGTACAGCGAGATGGTCGCGCGGGCACAGGGTTCCGCACCCACGCCCGACATCTACAACCTGGACGCGGCCTGGACCGCGGAGTTCGCCGACCGGGAGTACATCGCCGAACTGGACAAGTCCGCAGTGGACACATCCGGTTTCATGCAGAACCCACTGCTTACGTGTTGGTACGAGGGCAAACTGTGGGCCCTGCCGTTCAACACCGACGCGGGCCTGCTGTACTACCGCCATCCGGGCGTGAAGGCGCCGTCCACGTGGAAGGACATCGTCGACGAGACCCGGCGCCTGATGAGCGGGCCGCACGACAGCAATCTCGTGGCCGGATACACCGCGCAACTGGCGGACTACGAAGGCCTCGCCGTCAACGCTTTCGAAGCGATCTGGGACGAGGGCGGCGAGGTGGTCGACGAGGACGGGAACGTCGTGATCGACTCGCAGAAGGCACGGGCCGGGTTGTCCAGGCTGGCCGACGGCCTGCGCCCGGGCGCGAACCCGCGTGTGATCATGCAGGAAGCACGGAGTCAGGACGAGACCTCCAGCATGAACGCCTTCGCCGAGGGCAAGGTGGCGTTCATGCGCAACTGGCCGGTGGCGTACCGCAACCTGGACAGCCGGACCTCGGACGACGCGAACCAGGCGGCGTTCTTCAAAGTCGTGCTGCTGCCCGGCCCCAGCGTGCTCGGCGGGCAGAACCTGGCCGTGTCCAGCAAGTCCGAACGGCCGAAGGCGGCACGCGCGCTGATCGAGTTCCTCACCAGCCCCCGCAGCCAGCAGATCCTGTTCGAACGCGGCGGCTTCGCCGCCACCCGTGACATCGTCTACGAGGATGCCGAGGTCCGGCGCCAGCGGCCGTACGCGGGAGTACTGCGGGACGCGATCAACAAAGCGAAAACGCGCCCGGTCTCCCGCTGCTACGTCCGGTTCGCCGAGATCTTCCGCGCAGTGGTGAACGAAACGCTCAGCGACGACGGGAAACTGCCGTCCAACGCCACCGAACGCCTGACCACCGCGCTGAAGTGCTAGCTGGCTGGTCTGGCTTGATGCTCAGCCATACCGGTGGATTCCAGCGCCGCGCACACAGGGGCGAACGGATCGCGCGGTGGACGGGCCACACCGGATGGTCACGCCGTCGGCCGGTCTTGGGGCGGAGTAACCACCAAGATCCACCTGGCTTGCGACGGCCGCGGCTGGTGTCGCTGACCGCGGAACAGGCCCACGACTAGGCTTGTCGTTCAACGACCTGGTCGATCGCTGGCGGCAAGCGGTTCGTGCCGAGGTGGGGCGGCAGCATGTTCGAGGCGCTGATGCCCGCGCTGTTCGTGCTCGAGGAGCGCGGGGGCCGCGCAGCTGGGGCCGGAACCACCCGGTGACGGTGCAGGGCCAGATCGAGCACGGCCTGGTTGAGGCCAAGTACGGCTATTGGGGATTCTCGCCGGCCAGCAACCCGTTCGGCGGCTACGCGGCGTACGGCGCCCCGCCGCTGGGGATGGATCCAGGCGGCTATCCCTCGGACGTCGAAGGCACCACGCTGGACTACGGCTTCGGCGACTGCCGCCCGGCCCCGCACCGGTGCAGGGGGCGACGGCGTCGTGACACCGCACGCGGTTTTCCTCGCGTTGCCGTACGCCAAGGACGCGGCGCTGGCCAACTTGGCCAAGCTGCGCCGGGACTTTCCGGGCGTGTACGGCGCGGGCGGTTCAAGGATTCGGTCGCCGTGCGCAGCGGCAAGGTCGCCGACCGGTACCTCGCGCTCGACCGGGTGATGGTCCTCGGCGCGATCGGCAACTCGCTGCGCCACGGTCTGCTGCGCACCGCGTTCACCCGCGGTGAGGCCGACCGCGAGGTCCGGCCGTTGCTGGCGATCGAGGAGTTCGGCTTCCGGGAGGGGAAGGAGTGAGCGCGCGAGACATTCGACCAGGCTCAGCTCGTGCGCCCCGGCCGGCGCACGGGCACGCACTTCGACCCACCCGCGAACGTGACCGCGACCGACGGGCGAGCACAGGTGACCATCGCCTGGGATCCGGTCGACGGTGCCTGCGGGTATCAGGTGTACCGCGCAGACAGCGCCGACGGCCCGTTCGAACCGGTCGACCACCTCGGCATGGACGTCTTGGCCGTCCCGCATTCCCCGTACCGCGACACGACCGGCGACCCGGGCGCCAGTACTGGTACGCGGTCGCCGCGCTCGGCGCTGCCGACTCGCCGGGACCGTACTCCAGCCCGGTTTCCTGTGCCGCGAACACAACCGGACCGGCCGAAGTGGACTTCACGGTCGCCGCGGACGAGGTCGCGGGGGTGTTGCCGCGGCCGTGGCGGCCGATGATCGGTGCGGAACACCTGTCGCACCTGTTGAGCACGGACACCACCGGTGGCCGTCCGATCGGTGCGGAGCTGGCGTCCGCGTTGGCCGCCGCGCGTGACCAGTTCGGCGTCCGCGCTGTGCGGGCACACGGGATCCTGTGCGACGAGCTGGGTGTCTACCGGGAGGTCGACGGGTCACCGGTGTACGACTTCACCGGCGTCGACCGGGTGTACGTCCGGCTGCTGGCGCTGGATCTGCGGCCGGTCGTCGAACTGTCCTTCAGGCCGCGGGATCTCGCGTCCGCCCCGGACACGACGGTGTTCGAGTACGGCGCGATCGTGTCCCCGCCGAAGGACTGGAACCGGTGGACGGATCTGATCAGGGCCTTCGTCACGCACCTCGTCGACCACTACGGCGCAGGCGAAGTGCGGACCTGGAACTTCGAGGTCTGGAACGAAGCCAATCTGGACGTGTTCTGGAGCGGCACACCGGTGGAGTTCTGGCGGCTGTACGAAAGGTGACCGCGAAAGGCCGTCGAGGACGTCGACCCGGCGCTGCCGGTCGGCGGCCCGGCGTCGGCGGCGGGCCAGATCGATGAGACGCTGTCGACGATCCACCCGGACGCCCCGGTCGACTTCGACTCGACGCACACGTACGGCAGCCCGCCGCTGGACATCCGGCCGCAGCTGGCCAGGCACGGCCGGGCGGGGCTGCCGATCTGGTGGACCGAGTGGGGTGTGAGTCCCCCGGCACTTCAACCCGGTCAACGATTCGGTGCTGTCGGCGGCGTTCCTCGCGCGGGGCATGCGGTCGGCAGCAGGCCAGGCGGAGGCGCTGGCGTACTGGGTCGCGTCGGACCACTTCGAGGAGCTGGGCCGCCGCGGTCCTTGCTGCACGGCGGTTTCGGCCTGCGTACGGTCGGTGACCTGGCCACACCGCGGTTCTGGGCGCTGGCCATGCTGGAGCGCCTCGGCGAGCGGGAGATCCGCGTGTCCGGGCAGGGGGACGGCGCCGGGTCGCTGGTCGAGGCGTGGGCAGGCCGCGACGACGACGGCAGGGTCGCGGTCGCTGTCTGGAACGGCACGCTGGACCGATCCAAGGCAGGCGGGCACGACTCGCTCAGCCGGACAGTGCGGATCCGGTTCACCGGGCTGACCGGCGACTACGTGGTGCGCCACCACCGCGTTGACGAGGAACGCTCGAACATCGCGGCGGTCTGGCACGGCATCAGCGACGGCTCGGCGTGGCCGACCGACGCCCAGTGGGCCGAGTCGCGCGCCGCTGACCAGCTGGAACGTGGTGACGTGGACCAGGTCGTGCACGACGACGCCGAAGTGGTGTTCACGTTGCCGATGCCCTCCACCTCGCTGATCGAACTCGTTCCCCCGTGATCACCCCCTGGTGATCATCCCGGTCCGAGCGCCGGATCGGCGGACTGCCAGGGTGGGCGCGTGCGATTACTTCCCTCATCCCGCCGCGCCCGCCGGTGGACCATTGCCGGTCTGGTCACGGTGCTCGTCCTGACCGGCGGAGTGTTCGGTTTGCAGGCAGTGACCAGCTCGAGGTCGTTCCAGTTCTTCGGCGACCTCACCGAACGGGTGGACACGTCGGCGAAGGTGGTGGCGCTGACGTTCGACGACGGCCCCGACCCGGCGGGCGCCCAGCAGCTGCTCGGCGACCTCGCCCGCGCCCAGGTGCCTGCCACGTTCTACCTGATCGGCCGGGACATGGAGAAACACCCCGAGCTGGCACGGGCGATCGTGGCGGCCGGGCACGAAGTCGGCAACCACACGTACTCCCACGAGCGGATGGTGTTCGTGACGCCGGGTTTCGTGGCCGAGGAGGTGGAACGGACCGACGAGCTGATCAGGGCGGCGGGCCACCAGGGCGAGATCACGTTCCGGCCGCCGAACGGCAAGAAGCTGCTGGCGTTGCCCCACTACCTGGCCGAGCACAACCGCAGGACGATCATGTGGGACGTCGAGCCGAACACCGACCCGGACGTGGACGCCAGCGCTGCCGGGATCGCCGACCACACGCTGGCGCACACGCGCCCTGGCTCGATCATATTGCTGCACGGCATGTACAAGAACAGGGATCAGACGCGGCAGGCGGTCGGGCCGATCGC
Organism: Kibdelosporangium phytohabitans; assembly: GCF_001302585.1. Taxonomy (GTDB): domain Bacteria; phylum Actinomycetota; class Actinomycetes; order Mycobacteriales; family Pseudonocardiaceae; genus Kibdelosporangium; species Kibdelosporangium phytohabitans. The sequence goes on from NZ_CP012752.1 coordinate 7,241,657, forward strand.
GGACCGGCTGAAAGCGGACGGGTACCGGTTCGTCACTGTCCGGGAACTGCTGACGTATCAAGGAAAGTAGGGTCCAACGAAACTTGGTGCCACGCCGCCGCAAGCAAAATGGTCGACCCATTGGCCCAAACACAGTCGGCACATGGCAATCGCATCGCCGTACCGTGGGTTAGGGTGTTGCGATGATCCGGGTGGCGGTGGTGGACGATCAGGCTCCTGTCCGGAAGGGACTGGCCTTCGTCCTGAATACCCAGTCGGACATCACGGTGGTCGCGACGTGTGCGTCCGGCGACGAGGTGTTCGCGCTCGACCTGAGCGCGATCGACGTCATGCTGCTGGATCTGTACATGCCGGGCACGGACGGGCTCGCCGTGTTGCGCGGGATCGGCCCGGCCACGAAAGCGCTGATGCTGACCGGCGTCGGCCGCGACACCGACATCCGCGCGGCGTTGAGCCTTGGTGCGTCGGGGTTCGTGCTCAAGGACTCGACCGGTTCAGAGCTGGCGTCGGCCGTCCGCGAAGTCCACTCCGGAATGACCGTCATCAGCCCCGTCCCGGCCACGTACTAGCGGCTCGTCTCGGAAGGTCGCTGGTGTTGTCCGGCCAGCGGGAAGCCGGGCCGCCGAGAAGGCTTGTATGACGTTTCGAGACGGGCCCCCGGCACCCGGCACATGGTGGATCGGCCTGTCGTGGGGCGTGTGCGGCGCCGTGCACGATGGGGCCTGCCTGGTGCTTGCCGAATATCGGGGAACTATCGGCGGGTTCCGCTGGCGCCGAACAGCCTCATAACATCGAACTATGGCGTCGGCATGAACCCCCGGCGCCGCGGTTGCTCTCCACCCCTGCAAGCTTGCAACCAGAGGAGTGAATCGTGCTTCGACGCACACTCATCGGTGTCGTGGCCGGTACCGCGCTGGTACTGCCGCTCACGGCCACCACTGCCACTGCCGCCCCCGCGGCGGCGCCCGCGGTGCTGGCCACCACACTCACCTATGACGACAGCCAGGCCGCGGAGTTCAAGCAAGCGGTCGCGGACGGCGCCAACGTGTGGAACACCAACGTGCAGAACGTCCGGATCGTGAAGGCCCAGCCCGGCCAGCGCGCGAACATCCGGATCGTCGCCGACAACGGCTGGCCGCGCGCCACCCTCGGCCCGGTCCGCCCCGGCGGCCAGGTCACCATCTGGTTCGGCCGCCAGGCCGTCCAGCAGGGCTACCACCTGGTCCGGATCGCGGCGCACGAGATGGGCCACAGCCTCGGCCTGCCGGACGTCAAGCCCGGTCCGTGCTCGTCGCTGATGTCCGGTTCGACCGGTGGTGTGAGCTGCACCAGCGTCAACCCGAACGCCAGTGAGAAGTCCAGGGTCGAGCGGAACTACGCGGGCACTGCGCAGCAGCAGAGCAGCGACGTGGTGCTGAGCGACGCCGCTTTCTAAGCAGGACCAACGAGGGGCCGTGCGCACGCGCACGGCCCCTCGTTCCATGTCAGGCCAGGTGTTTCTGCAGGTCGTCGAGGATCTTGCCGGCGGCGGTCACGCCGATGCCGAGCATCCACACCTCGTCGTCGACCACGTACGTGCGGCCTGCGGCGACGGCGGACAGCTTGCCCCACAACGGTCCGGCGGTCACCTCGGCTTGGCGCTGCGCGGCTTTCTCGCCGTAGGCCGACACGAAGATGACGTCGCCGTCGACCTCCTGCACGCGTTCCGGCGACACCTTGTCGAACCGCTTGTCGGACTTGTCGGCCAGTTCCTGCCGGGCGGTGCGCGGCACGCCCGCGTCCTTCAGCACGATCCCGGAGAACGACTCGGGTCCGTACACACGGATCTCGTCCGGCATGAACCGGACAATCGAGACTTTCTGCGTGGTCTTCTTCAGGCTCGACGCGCGCTGCGTGTACTTGTCCAGCAGCCCCTGCGCCTCGGCCTTCTTGCCCAGCGCGTCCGCGTCGAGCAGGAAGTTCTCCTTCCAGGTGATCCCGACCTTGTCGGTGCAGACCGTCGGCGCGATCGAGGTCAGCTCGTCGTAGAACTTCTCCTGGCGGAACTTCGAGCCGAGGATCAGGTCGGGCTGCAACGCCCTGATCGCGTCGAGGTCCGGCTCCTGCGTCGTGCCGACCGCCTTGACCGAGGCGAATCCCTGCCCGAGGTAGGTCGGGACCTTGGTGTTCTGCGAGGCCTGCGCGGCGCCGACGGGCGTCATGCCGAGGCTGAACATCGTGTCCAATTTGTCCGTGTCCAGCACGACGACGCGCTTCGGTGACGCGGGCACCTTGGTCTCGCCCATGGCGTGTTTGACCGTGCGGGTCTCGCCGGTTGCGGGCGCCTGCGCCCCGCCGGGTGGGGTCGTGCCCGTCCCGCACGCGCTCAGCACGAGCGCGGCGGCGAGCAGCGTCGCGATCCTCCGCATGGATGTTCCTTTCCTTCAGCGCTTTCGGCGCACCAGTAGCCAGATCAGGTACAGGCCGCCGAACGCGGCAGTCATCACGCCGACGGGCAGCTGGTTGGGCGCGAACAGGGTGCGCGCGGCGGTGTCGGCGGCGACGGTCAGCAACGCGCCGGTCACCGCGGCACAGAACAGCGGCGGCCGTTCGGCCTTGGCCAGCCGCCGGGCGATCTGCGGCGCGGCCAGCGCGACGAAGTCCACCGCACCGACCTGCGAGATGGCGAACGCAGCGAGGACCACGCCGGACAGCGCCATCACCAGCCGTCGCGGCCCGACCCGCACACCGATCGCCATGGCGACGTCATCGGACAAGGCCGAGGTGTCCAACGCCCGGCCTGCCCACAACAGCACGGGCGTGAGCACCGCGATCACGACGGCGATGACCAGCGCCTCGTCGTACCCCCAGCCCGCGAGCGTCCCGACGATCCAGATCTGCGCACGTTGCCCATCGATCGGTGCGGCGCCGACGATCACGATCTCGGTCAGCGCACGCAACGCCACCGCTACCGCGATCCCGGCCAGCACGAAGCGGTTGCCGCGCACCGAGCCGAACAGCAGGACGATCGCGGCGGCACCGAGTCCGCCGAGCAACGCCAGCGGCGGCAGTACGGCGATCGGCGCCCCGGACACGATCACGATGCTGGCGGCGAGCCCGGCACCTTGCGAGACACCGATGACGTCCGGGCTGGCCAGCGGATTACGGCTGACGCCCTGCAGCAGCGCACCCGCGAGGCCCAGCGCGGCACCGACCACCATGGCCAGCACGATCCGGGGGATGCGCGATTCGACGAGCCGGTCCGCCCAGGTCGGGATGTCGAACAAGGCGCGCAGCACGTCGCCGGGCTCCACGAACGTCGACCCGATGCTCAGCGAGGCCACCGCCGCGAGCGCCAGCGCGACCAGCAACCCGATGCCCGTGACGACACCACGTTTGTGCAGCGTGAACGACACCGCCGGGGCGGGCCGCACCACCAGCCGGGTCATGCCGTCACCAACCGCGGCCGACGAACCAGGAACAACAGGATCGGCGCGCCGAGCACCGCCGTGATCACGCCCGCCCGTACCTCGTCCGGCAGCAGGATCACGCGGCCGACGACGTCCGCACCGAGCAGGAACGCGATGCCCAGCGGCACGCTCACCGCGAGCAGCCACCGGTGGTCGCTGCCGACCAGTGCCCGCGCGAAGTGCGGCACGGCCAGCCCGACGAACCCGATCGGCCCGGCAGCGGCCACCGCCGCACCGGTCAGCAGCACGGATCCGGCGGCAGCGGTGAACCTGGTGACCGCGATCCGGTTGCCGAGACCGGCCGCGACATCCTCGCCGAGCGCCAGCACGTCCAGGCCGCGTGCCGAGATCACCGCGAGCACCAGTCCGGCGAGGATGAACGGCAGCACGGTGAACGTGACGTCGGCGGGCCGCCCGGCCAGTGAACCGATCACCCAGAACCGGTACTGCTCGAACGTCTGGGCATCCAGCGTGAGCACCGCGACCACGATCGCACCGAACGAGGCGTCCAGGGCGGCTCCGACCAGCGCCAGCGTGACAGGGCTCGATCCGCTGCGGGTCCGCGCCGCGAGCGTGTACACGAGCATGCCGGTCGCGAACGCACCCAGAATGCCGAACCACACGTACCCGGGCAGCGTCTCGACACCGAACAGCGTGATCGCGACGACGACACCCAGTGACGCCCCCGAGCTCACGCCCATGATCCTCGGATCAGCGAGCGGGTTGCGGGTCAGCGACTGCATCAGCACACCCGCGACCGCGAGCGCGGCACCAGCCGCCACACCGAGAACCGTGCGCGGTATGCGCTGCGACTGGACTATGAGGCTGCTGGCGGAGTCGTCCGGGCTGGCCAAAGCCCGCCACACGTCGCCGATCGGGATGCCGAGATTGCCGACCGCGAGGCTGGCGGCAACCGCGAGGACCGCCAGGACAACCGCGCCGACGAGCACCGGCACACGCCGCCGTCCGCCCACCGCCACCTCACTATTAGGAAAGCCATGCCTAAGTCAGGGGGAGTGTAAGCGTGCGACGCCATCCACATCGGACCCACCCACCAGATCACCTCGTTGACACGCCAAGCGACGACACCGACCGCGAGCGTGACCAACCCGACCCGCACCAGACCGCTTAGTGGTGACGCACAGCAGTGCAACTCGGCGATCAGCCCGCTGAACGCGACCCCAAACCAGTGCCGTCGCACGAAAGCCGCGACACTGGAACCGCGAAAGCAACCGCCATCAGCGTCTGCGCCAGCTCGTCGTCAACCAGCCAGTACCCGAGCGAACCCCTTGTCGCGTAATTGTTGACTAGCAGGGCATTCGCCACTGAGACCGCCGGAGGCAGTCGCACGGGACGGAGCCAGACATCGACGGCAGACAGATCCTGGTAGCGCTCCCTACAGTGCCGACGCCACGCTCGAACAACCGCACAGCCAAGCACACCAACGGAGTCTGCGCCCCCCGCTACGGCGAGGGGCAGTCGTGCCCAGTCACGGAGAAGCACTCCGTCATCTTTCGGACCACCCAGAACCCCTATCAGCCTGTCGGCCAACTATCCGTCGTTCACGGCGTCGAGGGCCGCGATATTGTTCGCGAAGCGCCCCGGTTCGTTCGCGGCGAACTTGCGCAGCCACTGCCTGGCACCTTCATCGCACGGATCACCCGCGTCCCGGTGACAAACGCCCGGACGCATTCGTTGGCGCGTGACCGACTTTGCCACGTCAGCAGGCATCCGCCACCGCGTCGGCCTTCCCAGGAAGATCAGCCGCGATTACCGGTCCCGGGGCGTACGCGACGCCCCGGGACCGTGCCGATGTCGCCACCGAGGTGCCATTGTCCGCGTGGCAGCACGCCAGCGCCATGGTGAGAACTCCTTGAGGGAGTGGGGCGAACTGCCCTGCTCAGTCAATGCACCGGAGTACTGCGAGAAGTAGACGCCTGCCTGGCCCCCTGCATTCTTCGAGGATCTGCGCGGCTAAGGCGTGTTTGGTAGGTCGGTCAGAGCCACTCGCTGATGATGACGATGGTGGGGACTGCCTGGAATCGGACCGCTAGTCTCGCGTAGCGGGTGGCGACTGCACCGTGGCGTTTAAGCCGGTTGATGCCGTTCTCGACGGCGTGGCGCAGCCGGTAGAGCTATGGGTCGAACGTGGGTGGACGTCCGCCTTGGGAGCCTTTGGCTTTGCGATGGGCGTCCTGGTCCTTCTTGCCCGGGATGCACGCCTTGACGAATGCTTGGTCGAGTTGGTCGAGCACACCCGCCAGCCAACTACTTTCGCCCGGAGTAGGCGACGAGCGCGGCACCGGCCTCGTCCGGCGTGTTCGGACACGCCTCGGACGAGGCCACCACGGTGATCGCCAGAAGAGGTTCGGTTACGGCACAACCTGCACCTGGTCACCGATCTTCAAGGTGTTGAAGAACGTTGACGCGGCCGAGTTGGACAGATGCACGCACCCGTGCGACTTCTGCTTCAGGCTTCCCTGATGGAACGCGATGCCGCCGTTGAAGAACACCGAGTACGGCATCGGCGCGTTGAACTGCTTGCTGCGGTAGTGCCTGTACTTGCGGTCGACCTTGAACGTTCCAGGCGGCGTCTCCCATCCAGCCTTGCCGTGCGTGACAGGCACAGGGCCGTAGGTGACGTTCCCGTTGTCCATCAGCCAAGCCTGGTTGGCAGACAGGTCGAGACACGCTTTCGCGGTCGCCGCACAAGGTGCGGTCGCCGCGTGCGCTTGCTGAGGCGCCAAGACAGCCGTACCGACCATGAGCGCCAGTCCAAGTGGGACACTTGCGACGGTCGTCACAAGTCGACGTGCTCGCATCGTTATCACCCCTAAGTAGGTCGCACTAGCCAGTACCAATCGAGTACCCACTGTTTACATAGGGCACACATCGAGTGACAGGATCCGACCGCTGATCCCTGCCCGTTGCACCCTTTTTCGTCACTTGTGAATTTACCGCGGACATAGTCCGATATGCAGTGCAGACCAATCGGAACGTTGTTCTGGTTTCAGGATTCGACGGGAACGGTGGGTATGAAAGTCCGGTTGTCGGCGTGCGGCGGGCTCTTCTGGAACAACGGGCACCTCGTGTGGGACGACTATCTCGACCATCGCCAGTTCGCGCTGGCCGACGGCGCCGAGCGTGTCCTGCGGTGGTGCCACGACTGGCGGGAGCTGGAGTCGATCCGTGCCGCCGCAACGGATCCAGGCGCCGGCAAGAGCCGCTACGAGGTCATCGCCGAGCTGTTCCTGAAGAACAACATCCTCGTCGAGCACGGTTCTGCCCGGCACGACAGGGAAACGGCCGTTCTCGAGTCCTGGGGCAGCTGGGGACCGTTGACGCGGGCATTCCACTTCTCGACCAGGTTTCCGCGGGGTGTGAAGTTCCGGACGCTCGACCAGCAAGCAGCCGACGTGCACGAGAAGGCCGCGTCGGAACCACCGCCAAGTTCGTACAAGGAATACCCCGGTGTGCCGCGGATCGAGCTGCTGGAGTGGTCCGACTCGTGGACAGGACGCGACCTCATGGAAGCCCTGTACAAGCGCCGCAGCTGCCGGGAGTTCGGTGACGCTCCCGTGTCGGTCACGGAACTGGCGGCCGTCCTCCAGGTCGCAGCCGGGCCAATCGAGACGAGCGAGGTGTTCCAGACCGCCCGCAAGACCTCCCCGTCTGGCGGCGGTCGCCATCCGACGGAGATCTACGCGTGCGTGCGCAACGTAACCGGTGTCGAACCCGGTCTGTACCACTACAACGGCGCCGCCCACGAGCTGGAACTGATCGGTCCCGTGCTCGACGACGCCGAGCTGGTCGAGGCCTGCGCGACCAGGAGTGGGTCGCCGGTGCCGGTGTGATGCTGTTCTACACCAGCGTGTTCGGCCGCAACCAGTGGAAGTACAGCAACATCGCGCGCTCGTACCGGGTCCTGCTGCTCGATGTCGGACACCTGAGCCAGACGGTCTATCTGGTAACCACCGCGCTGGGCCTGGGAATGACGTTCACCGCCGCGTGCCGGGACGAGATCATCGAGGAACCCCTGGGGTTCGATGCCGCGACCGAAGCGGTGATGGGCTGCGCCGCCATCGGTTCCCTGCCCCAGTCTTAGTGGCGTGCCGAAGTTTCAGTCGCCCGGCCGAGGATCGGAGCCGGGTTTCCAACGTCGGCAGAATGCCGGTTGCCTCGATTCAGGACCCAACACGCCGACGTCCTGACAGCAGTGCTGTCCAAACCGGCCGACGACCGCGTTTCAGCGGCAAGGCCACAGCGGCGTACACCGGGCGTGATCGTTCCAGCGGTGGACCTAGCGCAGCGGCACACCGGACGTCGGTACGAGCTAGGTGAAAGCTGTCTCGGGTGGAGTCGGCCCGGCGACCTGATCGGCGTCGGTGAGCGGTTTTGCGCCACGGTGGAACTCGCGCAGCTTCTCCCCCGCGGTCAGCCGGGACGGGAATACGGCGGACGCGGCGCGGGATGCCAGTTCTTCCGTCGGCAGTCCTGAGGTCGCGGCGGCCACGACCAGGTTCCCGAACCGGCGCCCCCGCAGTACACCTGGTTCGCCGACCATCAGGACGTCCTCGAACACGTCGGTCACCGCGGCGATCACCCGGCGCACGAACCGCAAGCCTGGTCCGTCGGAGACGTTCATGATGTACGTGCCGCCAGGCCGCAGGACCCGCCGGACTTCGCGTGCGAACTCGGCAGTCGCCAGCCCGCTCGGCATCGACGCGGACACGAACGCGTCCAGCACGATCAAGTCGGCCGAGTCGTCGCCACGGGTGGCGATCCCTGCACGCCCGTCGGCGATCCGCACCCGCAACGCGGGGACACCGCGCAGGTCGAGACGTTCCCTGACGAACTCGATCAGCTGCTCGTCGGGGTCCAGCACGAGCTGCCGCGATCCTGGCCTGGTCGCCGCGATGTAGCGGGGCAGCGTGCACGCGCCGCCGCCGATGTGCACAGTCGTCAGCGGCCCGGCGGGCAGCAGGTCGATCACGTCGCCGATCTGGCGGACGTAGTCGAACTCCAGGTGGGTCGGGTCGTCCAGGTCGACGTAGGACTGGGCGACGCCGTCGACGCTCAGCAGCCAGCCGTCCGGCCGGTCGAGGTCCCTGATCAGCTCGGCCATGCCGAAGCGCACGTCACAGCGCCCCCCGCGCACCTTGTGGCTCTTCGACATGGCCGTCAGCCTATGTCCGCCGCTCATCGGGCGTCCCCATAGGGTTGCCCGATAGGCCAGGATCATGGGCATGAAGGCCTTGCTCCTCGCAGTCCTGCTGGTGCTGGCCGGGTGCGCCGCCGAACCGCCGCCCAGCGCGGAGCCGCCCGCCCGGCAAGGCGGCGGCCACACCCCGGACACACTGAAGTTCACTGCGAAGACCTTGGACGACAAGGACTTCGACGGCACGAGCCTGGCGGGCAAGCCCGCGGTGATCTGGTTCTGGACGCCGTGGTGCCCGCGTTGCCAAGGTGAGGCGCCGCACCTGGGCGCCTTGGCCAGGCAGTACGAGGGCAAAATCACTTTCGTCGGCGTCGGCGCGCAGGATCAGGTGCCCGCGATGAAGAACTTCGTCGCGGACAACGGCGTCAGCGGGTTCACCCACCTGGCCGACGTGAACGCGTCGGTCTGGACCAAGTTCGGCGTGACCCAGCAGCCCGCGTACGCGTTCTACTACGCCGACGGCAGCCTGGAGATCGTCAAGCAGCAGCTCACTGAGACCGCGCTGGACGACCGGGTCGGCAAGCTGACGGTCAAGTAGTGGAGATCCTGGGGTTCGCGTTGGCCGCGGGCATGCTCGCCGCGGTCAACCCGTGCGGGTTCGCGATGCTGCCCGCGTATCTGACGTTGGTCTCGGCCGGTTCGGGGTTGCGCGCGCTCGCGGCGACAGCGCTGATGGCACTCGGGTTTCTCGTCGTCTTCGGGGTTTTCGGGCTTGTCATCACGCCGCTGGGCACGTCGATCCAGGCCTACACGCCCGCGGTGACGGTGGTCATCGGGCTGGGCATGGCGGTCGTCGGCGGTCTGATGGTGGCGGGACGGCAGTTCAGCCTGCTACCCAGGACGGTCAAAGGAGCGCCGACGGCCAGGCTGCCGTCGATGTTCGGGTACGGGCTCGGCTACGCGGTCGTCTCCCTGTCCTGCACGATCGGCCCATTTCTCGCGGTGACCAGCGCGACCTTCCGTGCCGGGTCGGTGTGGACCGGTGTGGCCGCGTATCTGGTCTACGGCCTGGGCATGGCCTTGGTCGTCGGCGTGCTGGCAGTGACGGTCGCGCTCGCCGGTACGGCGTTCACAACTGGACTGCGGCGCGTATTGCCGTACGTACAGCGGATCGGCGGCGTGATCCTGGTGCTGGCCGGACTGTATGTCGCGTATTACGGCGTGTACGAGCTCCTGGTGTTCCACGGTGACCAACCGGCCAAGGACCCGATCGTAGACGCCGCCGCAGCGCTGCAGTCACAGCTCGCCGTGCTGGTCGACCAGATCGGGCCCTTGGCCGCGGTCATCGCGTTGGTCGTGCTGACCGGGTTGGGCCTATGGGCAGCTCGTGCCAGGCGCCGGTAGTTCCAGCTGCATGAAATACCTGTCCGTTGCCTGATCTGCGCACGCGTTGTGGGCGCTGAAGTACACGCCGTGCCCTGCGCTTTCGCGTGTGAGCAGGACGCTGCGCGGGATCATCCTGTTCACGTGCGCCGCCCATTCCCAGCTGGTGGCCGGGTCGTGCCGGTTGTTGAGCAGCAACGCGGGTACCCGCACGCGGGCTGCGGTCTGCGGATTGGTCACCGGAAGCGGCCAGCCCGCGCACACCGACGCGACCTGCCACACCATGTGGGCCCGCATGTGCGGCGCCACTGTCTTCAGCTTGGCCCACTGCCGCTCCCAGTCGCGCTGGTCGCGGAAGGTCAACCGATGGTCCGCGCAGAACGCTGCCATCGGGAACACCGAGGTCGCGGACGGTTTCGGTGGGGCGGTGCCTGCCGGGAGGATCCTGGCGAGCCGGGCCAGCCGGTCCGCGAGGCCCGGCCAGTCCGGGCGGTACAACCAGCCCCGCATGGTCAGCCAGGACAGCTCGGTCGGGCTGATCCGCGTGCCCGGTTCGCTCGGTTCGGTCAGTTCTCCTTTCTCGGCCTGCCGGTAGAGGTCGTCGAACACAGCGCCGGCATCCTTGCCGTGCAGCGCGCATTCCGCTGCGCCCGCGCACCACGCGGTGAACGCTTCGAACGAGTCCTCCACGCCGCGCGTGGAGGACTCCAGGAGCTGCGAGCCGGACAGGCTGTGGTCGAAAACGCTGTCCAGCACCACCGCCCTGACCCGGTGCGGGTACATCTCGGCGTACGCTTGGGCCGCCAGGGTGCCGTAGGACCTGCTGTACAGCGACACCTGTTTCGCCCCGACCGCGACGCGGATCGCCTCCACGTCCTTGGCCACATCCCTGCTGTCGAGGTGATCCAGCACGTCACCGGTTCCCTGGCGGCAGGTCGCCGCCAGTTTCCGGCTGTACTCGACGACGTTCGCCAGCCGCGCACCGGTGTCGGGGTTGACGTCCGGCGGCGCGGACGCGAGCGCCGGGTCGCACCGCACCGCGTTGCTCCTGGGGTCCAGCGTCACCACGTCGAACCGGGCGGCCACGGCGGTGGTCACCTTGTTGCCGCCGCGCAACTGGTTGACGCCGGAGTCACCCGGCCCGCCCGGCAGGTAGACGATCGTGCCGAGCCGCTGGCCTGCCGGTGCGGTCCTGCGAGCCAGTGGCAGTTCGAATTCGCCGCGGCCGGTGGCCCAGTCCGCCGGTACCTTCAACCGTGCGCACTGCACCCCCTCAACAGCGGGTATCTCGCACTCGCCCCATTCCAGAGTCGCCGCCTGTGCGCTCAGCGGCACGGTGACCGTGGCAGCCAAGGCCACTGTGGACACTGCGAGTGCTTGCCGGAGAAGAGTCATCCATCCCCCATGATTGTCGCGGAGCGGCTATCGGACCATGATCACCGCGGTCGGCACCTCCGGTAGATCCCCTGGTCGACCCTGATATCAGCCGATGGACGATTCCGGGTCATCCCTTGGTACGACAATCGGCTTTCCCAGGGGTCGGCGGTGTTAGCGTCAGCTCACAGGAAAGATCCAACCGGGGAGGAATCCACATGGGACTGTTCATCGCCTTCGAGGTCATCGGCATCATCGGGATGGTGCAGGGCTTCGGCTCGGCCCTGGTCACCCAGGTGTGGGGCGGCAACTGGGCGCTGATGCGGTGGGCGCTGGAGTGGCAGCCGGTCGCGGGTATCGCGGTCGGTGTGCTGGGGCTGCTGATCGCTTCGATCGGCTGGAGCGGTCAGAAGCGGATCAAGTCGTCGCGCCGCTGATGCGGCCGGCAGCCGGACAGGCGCGCAGGAAACCGTCGGAGGAGCGGGCCGGACCTGTGACCGACCCGTCCGGGCGCGTCCGGTACGGCCGCGGCGACGGCCAGCTCCTCGTCGGCCGCGAGACCGTGCGCGGCAGGGAATTCCGCGGCCTGGCCGCGTGGGATCCCGAACCGCCACGGCCCGCACTCTGCCGGGTGAGGTCCGCAGCGAACGGCCCGCGCTCCGCCGACGAGGTCCGCGCGAACGGCTCGTCCGATTCGCTGTCGACCAGTTCCCACCAGCAGTAGACGAACACCAGGCGCCTTTCCCGGTGCTGGGCCGCCATCCAGCGCGACGCCCCGCGCATCCGTTACGCCAGCGAGTCCACTCCCACCCCAGCAGGACGACGTGCCGTACCCCTGGGCAACCTCCGCGCGCAGCACGTCGACCATGAAACGGGTGCGAACGTACTCGCTGAGGATTGTTCGTTCGCCAAGCACTGGCATCGGTGAACACACCTGCAGGCGAAAAGGACCCGCTGAAGACAGCATCCGCAAGCACAGCGCGCCACAGTCAAGGCATGGTGCGGACGGCAATACTTGAGCCCGCACAACCGATCACGGCCCTGAACGTCCTCCAGACAGGGAAAAGCACCCAACTGGGAGGAAAAGGCGCCGTGATCAGCATCTTAGTCGCGGCGAGCACGGCATTGCTGGTGTCGATCCTGCTTACGCCGTACCTGGTCAAAGTGTTCAGCCGCCAGGGATTCGGCCAGGAGATCCGTGAGGAAGGGCCGCAGGGGCACAAGAGCAAACGCGGCACGCCGCGACCATGGGCGGCACGGCGATCCTGGCGGCCACCTGGGTGGGCTATCTGACGGTCCACCTCGCGGTAAGCGGCGACGGCCCCACCGCGTCGGCAGTGCTCGTGCTTGTGCTGACCAGCGCACTGGGTGTCGTCGGGTTCATTGACGATTTCATCAAGGTCCGTCTGCGGCGCAACCTGGGCCTGAACAAGACCGCCAAGCTGGTCGGGCAGTTCGCCGCGACGATCTCGTTCGCTGTGCTGGTGCTGGGTTTCCCGGACGAGCGCGGCCTCACCCCGGCATCGGTGAACCTGTCGTTCATCAGGGACATCACCGAGGTGTCGTTCGGTGTCATCGGGTTCGTGGTTGTCTGCTACGTCGTGGTCGCGTGCTGGTCCAACGCGGTCAACTTCACCGACGGCCTCGACGGTCTCGCGGGCGGCACCGCCGCCATGGTTCTGGCCAGCTACGTACTGATATGTTTCTGGCAGTTCCGCTACAGCTGCGCGGTGCCGACGGCGACCGCCGGGTGCTATGACGTCCGTGATCCCTTTGATCTCGCGGTGGTGGCGGCCGCGGCGACGGGTGCGTGTGTCGGCTTCCTGTGGTGGAACGCCGCGCCGGCGAAGATCATCATGGGTGACACGGGTTCGCTCGCGCTCGGTGGGCTGGTCGCAGGCCTGTCCATCACCACCCATACCGAACTGCTGATGGTTGTCCTCGGCGGGTTGTACGTGGTGGAGATGCTGTCGGTCGTTCTGCAGATCGCCGTGTTCCGCACGACGCGACGCCGCTTGTTCCGTATGGCGCCGTTCCACCACCACTTCGAGCTGGGTGGGTGGGCCGAGACCAGCGTGAGCATCCGGTTCTGGATCCTCGGCGGTGTCTGCTGCCTGATCGGTCTCGGCCTGTTCTACGCCGAGTGGCTCGCCGTCACCGGTGGCAGGTAGACCGAGAACACACCCATGGAGGATCATCCACCGAATCGGCCGAATCGGTGGATGATCCTCTAGTGCCATGCGACACGACATGTGTCCTCTGGACAAGCGGCCCCGGTGGATGATCGAGGTTCGCCAGGTCGATGGCCTGAATCTTGACGCGCGGCCTGATCACGCGATGCCGCTCAGTACCGTCGCCACGATCGCGTCCACAGAGGCCGCGCGGGTTGCCGGCGTGTGCGGCAACAGGCTTGACAGCACGGTCTCGTGGCAGATCCCGACGATCAGCGCTGTCGCCGCACCGGTGTCCGCGTCCGGCCGCAGCCGCCCTTGTCGCTGCTCCGCCTCGAGGTACCCGGCCAGCCGGTCCCGCCAACTGTCCTCTTCGTTCTGCGACAGGCGTTCGAGGACGGCGGGCTGGCCGATCAGCCCGGCGAACGCGGGAAGGATCGCCTTGTGCAGGGCGAGACCGTAGGTGAGCTGCGCCGCCAGGTTGCGCTCGATCGTGCCGGTTCCCGGTTCGGGCAGCGTGCCCAGCCCGTTCTCGACCGTACGCACGTGTTCGCGCAACGCCTCGGCGAGCAACTCTTCCTTGTCGGTGAAATGGTTGTACAGCAAGCCGTCCGCGACGCGTGCCTGTTTGGCGATCGCCCGCACGGTCAACCCGGCGGTACCGTGCTCGGCGATCATCGCGGCGGCGGTCGTGATCAGGTGCTCACGGAAGTTGCGGCCGTCCTCGAACGTTCTGCGTGGCGGCATCAGGCGTTCGCCTGAACGAGCCAGGCCTGCCCGCGCAGGGCCACAGCGCTGGGCGTCACGAACCGCTGCAGCACCTCGGTCAGGGCCTGCCGCGCCTGCGCCGCGTTGTCCGGACCGGCGAGGCCCATGTGGTACCGCACCGGTCCCCAGTCGCTGATGAACTCGGCCGCGTCGGCGACGTCGCTGCCCCAGACCTGGTCGGCTTCCACCTTGGTACAGGCGAAATCCGTGTAACCAGCGGCGGTCAGCACGGACTCGGTCCGCTCGGGATCGGCGAAAGCAGTGGGCCCTGTGCCGTCGTCACCCGTCGGCCACGGCAGGTAGTCGACCATGGTGTCGAACACCGCGCCCAGATCGGTCCCCCGCAACGCCGTCATGCACAGGAAAGCCAACCGGCCACCAGGTGCGAGCGCACGGCGGATGTTGCTGAACGCGGCGATCGGATCTGCGAAGAAAGTGATCCCGAACCGGCTGATCGCGATGTCGTACGCAGCGGTCTCGAACGGATGCACCTGCGCGTCGCCCTGCACGAATCCCACGTTCGGCACGTCGGCCGCACGAGCCCTGGCGGTCGCGAGCATCGGCCCGGACAGATCGACGCCTGTCGCCGATCTACCCGCCCGCGCGGCCAACCTCGTGAGCTGTCCGTTGCCGCACCCGATGTCCAGCACCCGGTCCGCAGGCTCGATCACGCCGAGGACGAACGGGTTGAAACCGCCGTTCATCGCGTCGTACCGGGCGTCGTGCGACGCCCAGTGCCGCCCTTCGTACCCGTTCCACGCCTCCGACTGCGCGGTGTTCACGACCGTCATCACACCCCCCATTTCTATGAACGCCTGTTCATGAACATACGTTCACAGCTACGGTGTGTCAACTCCCCCCCCGGTTGCGCATGTGCACGACCGGAGGGAGCGACTCCCGAAGACGGCTGAGCGGGAGACCCGGGCCGGCCCGGTAGCTATGCGATCATGAAGAATGCCCGTACTCTTCACGGCTGTCCTGCCCAAGGGCACGCTGAACGCGCTGCGACAGCCGGTGCTCGCGATCGACGACCAACTCGCCTTGCGGACGTGGCGGGCACAGGACGTGCCCGCTGTACGGGCTGCCTTCGACTGCCCCCGGATCCAGCGCTGGCATCCCCGCCGGATGGACTCCGACGAGGAAGCGTGGGAGTGGATCGCCGGTTGGACCAGGCAATGGCAGGACGAGATCAGGACGAGCTGGGCGATCACGCACAACGACCGTGCCGTCGGGCAGATCGGGTTGCGCAACATCGACCTGGAACAGGGCGCCGCCGAGCTGTCGTACTGGGTGTTACCCGAGGCGCGCGGGGCCGGGCTGGCTGCCCGCGCGGTGGAGCCGATGACGAGGTGGTGCTTCGACGCCGTCGGCTTCCACAGGTTGTTCTTGAAGCACTCGACCGAGAACATGGCCTCGTGCCGTGTCGCGACCACCGCGGGCTACGTACCCGAAGGGACGCTGCGCGCAGCGATGCTGCACGTGGACGGCCTGCACGACGCGCATGTGCACTCCCGGCTGCGCACCGACGAAGGGAACGACGATGGGTCTGCTTGATCAACTACGCAGCGCGATCGGCGACGGCGGAATCGAGATCGTCGACCTCACCGCGCCACTGACCTCCGGCACGCCCATCCTCCAGTTGCCCGAGCCGTTCTCGAACACGATCCCGTTCCGGCTCGAGGAGATCAGCCGGTACGACGACAGGGGCCCGGCCTGGTACTGGAACAACATCCACACCGGCGAGCACACCGGAACCCACCTCGACGTCCCCGTGCACTGGGTGTCGGGCAAGGACGGCCACGACGTGTCCGAGGTGCCGTTGAAGACCCTCGTCGCGCCGGCCGTGGTCATCGACGTGTCGGCCGGGGTCGGCGACGATCCCGATTTCCTGTTGCAGATCGACGACGTCAAGAACTGGGAAGCCGAGCACGGCGCACTGCCCGACGGCGGCTGGCTGCTCGTCCGCAGCGGCTGGTCGGCGCGGTCGGACGACTCGGCGAGCTTCCTCAACGAGTCGCACAGCCCCGGCATGTCGGCGGAGTGCGCGCGGTGGCTCGCGGAGGAAACCGCGCTGACCGGTGTCGGAGTCGAGACTGTCGGCACAGACGCAGGGGCCGCGCACAGTTTCGAGCCGCCTTTCCCTTGTCACAACTACCTGCTGGGTGCCGGCAAGCACGGATTGACGCAGTTGCGCAACTTGGACGCGCTTCCGGCGACCGGGGCGGTGTTGCTGGTGTCGCCGTTGCCGATCGTCGGCGGTTCGGGCAGCCCGGCACGGGTGCTCGCATTGGTCGAGCGGTGAAGGTATCCGAGGCCGTCGGCCGGACACTCGCCGAACTCGGTGTGGCGCAGGCGTTCGGAGTCATCGGCAGCGGCAATTTCACCGTCACGAACGCGTTGCGCGCGTACGGTGTGCCGTTCGTCGCCACCCGTCACGAAGCGGGCGCGGCGACCATGGCGGACGCGTACAGCAGGATGAGCGGCCGGGTCGCGCTGGTGTCGGTGCACCAGGGTTGCGGCCTGACGAACGCGATGACCGGGATCGCCGAGGCGGCCAAGAGCCGCACGCCGATGATCGTGCTCACCGCGGACACCCCGGGCTCGGCTGTGCTGGCCAACTTCCGCATCGACCAGGACGCCGCTGTCACCGCGCTCGGTGCCACCTCGGAACGGGTGCACAGCGCGGAAACAGCCGTCGCGGACACCATTCGGGCGTATCGGACGGCCGTGCACGAACGGCGGACCGTGGTGCTCAACCTGCCGCTGGACGTCCAGGATGCCGAGGCCACGCAGACGCCGGTCGGTGCCGTCGAGCCGCCGCTGCCGGTACGGCCGAACCACGAGTCGGCCGAAGCGCTGGCCGCCATGATCGGCGAGGCGTCCCGCCCGGTTTTCCTCGCCGGACGCGGCGCCCGCGGTGCCGCACCGCAAATCCGGGAGCTGGCAAGGAAAACCGGTGCGTTGCTGACCACGACCGCAGTCGCGCACGGCTTGTTCAACGATGACCCGTGGGCGCTGGGGATCTCCGGCGGGTTCGCCTCTCCCCTGGCGGTCGACCTGATCACGGACGCGGACCTCGTCGTCGGCTGGGGTTGCGCGTTCACCAAGTGGACGACCCGGCGCGGCAAGCTGATCTCCGGCAAAGTCGCCCACGTCGACATCGGCGGGACCGCGCACCGGCCCGTCGACCTGGCCGTCCACGGCGACGCGGGCCAGACGGCGGCGGACGTCACCGCACTGGTGACCGCGCGCGAGGGCTACCGGACGCCGTCCGTCGAAGCACGGATCGCCGCCGGACCAGGCTGGCCCACGCCCGACCTGTCCACCGGCACGCACATCGACCCCCGGGAACTCAGCGCCCGGCTGGACGACCTGCTGCCGCGTGCCCGGGTCGTCGCGGTGGACTCCGGCAACTTCATGGGCTACCCGAGCGGGTACCTGTCCGTGCCGGACGAGTTCGGGTTCTGCTTCACCCAGGCGTTCCAGTCCATCGGGCTCGGCCTGTTCACCGCGATCGGCGCGGCACTGGCCCAGCCGGACAGGCTACCGGTCGCGGCGGTCGGCGACGGCGGGTTCATGATGGGCATCGCCGACCTGGAGACGGCCGTGCGGCTGCGCCTGCCACTGGTGGTCGTCGTCTACAACGACAGCGCGTACGGCGCCGAGATCCACCACTTCGGGCCGGACGCGGATCTGTCCACTGTGACCTTCCCCGACCCGGGGATCGCCCGGATCGCGGAGGGTTTCGGCTGTTCGGCGGTGACCGTGCGCACCGGCGACGACCTCGCCGGGGTCACGGCGTGGCTGGCCGGCCCGAGGGACCGGCCGCTGGTCGTCGACGCCCGGATCGCCTCGGACGGCGGATCGTGGTGGCTGGCGGAAGCCTTCGGCCAAGTGGCAGAAAGTTGACGCATCAACGGCAAGTTGAAGTCACTAAAATCACCCTCATGGATTTCGGCGGCAGGCACGTCCTGATCACCGGCGCTGCCAGCGGGATCGGTGCCGCGCTGGCGGACCGGTTCGCCAAGGAGGGGCCACGCGGTATCACCGTCGTGGACAAGGACATCGACGCCGTCCGGGTGACGGCGTCGCGAGTGGACGGTCTGGCCGTGCAGGCGGACGTCGGCGGCGAGCCGGAGATCCGCCGGCTCATCGCCGCGGCCGAGCACGAGTTCGGGCCGGTCGACGTGTACTTCTCCAACGCGGGGATGCCGTTGCCCGTCGGCGGTGTCGAAGTCGGTGACGACGGCTGGCACCAGCAGTGGAACGTGCACGTGATGTCACACGTCTGGGCGATGCGCGCACTGCTGCCCGCGATGATCGACCGCGGTGAGGGGTATCTGGTCAACACAGCGTCTGCCGCGGGCCTGATCATGTCGCCGGGCGCGGCGCCCTACACCGTGACCAAGCACGCCGCTCTGGGCCTCGCGGAATCGTATGCCGTGATGTACAGCCACACCGGGGTGCGGTTCTCGTGCCTGTGCCCGGGCCTGGTCGAGACGCCGATGATGAGCGAGGTGGACGAAGGACCCGTCGGCCGCGCGGTCCGCATGGGCCTGGCCGATCGCGCGCTCGACCCGTGCGAGGTCGCGGACATCGCCGTCCGCGGCATGCAGGAGGAGCGGTTCCTGCTGCACACCCATCCCGTGGAGATCACCATGGCCGCCCGGCTGCGTGCTGTCGAGCCCGAGATCTACCTCGGGGCGATGCAGGAGCTCTGGACCGCGGCGCAGCACGGTTGACAAGCACGTCATCATTGATTAGGCAAGTTTGTTAACTATCGTGGCACGCCGCCAGTGCTCCGCGCAGCGGGGTGCTGTCGCGTGGCCGAAAGGGCGAACGCGGATGGGATGACACACATCCCTGGTCCTCACGGCGGCCGTGACCTCGATCATGGCCGCCCTCCCCGCAACAGCCGCCGCTGCCCCACCCGCACCGACCGGTGTGCGCACGTTCAGCGTCACCGGAACCTCGGTGACACTCGAGTGGGACACCTCCCGGGGCGCCTCCGAGTACGAGGTCCGCTGGACCGGATCGTCCAAGGTCGTCGCCGCGACCATCCCGAACGCGGTGATCCCCGGCCTCACGCCGGCGACGGCGTACACCTTCCGCGTGCGAGCCAAGGACTCGAGCGGGTCCTCAGCGAACTCCGCACCCGACCAAGAGCGACCCCGGCGGCGGCAACGGCCCGTCCGCCGGGGTGGCGCACGCTCGTCCAGCTACGGCATCAGCCCCTTCCCCAGCCCCTGCGGCTGGGAGAAGGCGACCAAGCAGATGAGCGGGTACTTCCCCGGGTCGGCGTCCGCGAACGTCTGGGTCGTCGGCAACATCTCCAGCAACGGCGTCGCACTGCAGTTCCCCCACCCGGGCGACGGCCGCGACTACGGTTCCACGATCAAGTTCGCGAGCAGCGACAAGCACGAGCCGTTCGTCGACTACTTCGACACCCACGGAATCAAGGTGTGGCTGCGGGTCGAGTCGGGCTTCGCCGACGTGCCGACCCTGATCGACCTGGTGCTGAAGCGCTACAAGCACCATCCTGGCTCGTCGAGGCGCTCGCACCGAGTTCCCCCGCACGTTGATCCAGCGTCGCTTTCCCGACATCTCCGCTTGCCAGGCTGCCGCCGTGCACACCACTGCGGCGGAGGAGCGGGGCCGCAAATTCAACTCCGTCATGGCCACGATCGCCGCCCGGCTGCCGTTCGGGCTCAACCGCGTCGTGCCGCCGAGCCTGCTGGGTTTCGCCGTCATCAACAGCTTCACGTTCGGCGTCGACCTCGTGCTGCTCAGCCTCCTGCACGGAGTGTTCGACATCGTGCTGTGGCTGAGCATCACGATTGCCTACGCGTTCGCGTTCGCTCTCAGCTACACCCTCAACCGGACGTTCAACTTCCGCTCACACGCACCCGTCGGCCCGCAGTTCGGCATCTACGTCGTCGTTGTCGTCGTCAACTACCTCGCGTGGATTCTCGGCGTGGGCAACGGGCTCGCCGCACTCGGTGTCGACTACCGGCTCGCCCGGCTGGCCGCCGGGGCGTGTGAGGCCGTGTACATGTACGCGGCGATGCGGTGGATCGTCTTCCGTACATGAACGACCCGAGGTGAGTGTCCTCAGTGGAGGAACTTCAGGCCGGCGACACCCGCCACGATCAGCACCAGGCACGTGATCCGGCTCGCTGACACCGGATCGCCCATCGCCAGCATGCCGTAGACGGCCGTTCCGATGGCGCCGATCCCGACCCAGACGGCGTAACCCGTGCCAACCGGTATGGTTCGCAGCGCGTAACCCAGACCAGCCATGCTGATCACGAGTGCGACGACGAACACAACGGTGGCAAGCGGTTTCGACAGCCCGCGCGACGCGCTCAGCGCCGCAGCCCACACCGTCTCGAACAAACCTGATATGACAAGCGCCAACCATGCCATGACGACCTCCGCAGTAATGCAACGACTCCATCACTGCGCCGTCTTCGCGTAACCGGGTACGACGCGCTCGTCCGGGCCGTGCAACCACGGCAATATCTAAGTTAGCACGGGTAGCGACACCAAGGACCGCAGAATCGGGTTCACCTCCCACTGCAGCTCGTCCACCGGCACGGCCAGGCGCAGATCAGGGAACCGCGCCACCAGGGTGCCGATCGCCACTTGCGCCTCCATCCGTGCCAGCGCCGCTCCGACGCAGAAGTGCACGCCGTGCCCGAAACCCAGGTGCTGGTTGTCGGTGCGTGTGATGTCCAGGCGTTCTGGATCCAGGAAACGGGACGCGTCACGGTTGGCCGCCGCGACGACGACGTGCACCATGTCGCCCGCCGGAATGGTGGCGCCCGCCACTTCCACCTCGTCCACCGTGATCCGGGGCAACGAGACCTGTAGCGGACCGTCGTGCCTGAGCAGTTCCTCGATCGCCTGCGGCAACAGCTCGGGCCTGGCACGCAGCAACGCGAGCTGATCCGGGTTCGTCAGCAACGCCAGCACACCGTTGCTGATCAGGTTCACGGTGGTCGTGTGCCCCGCCAGCAGCAACAGCATCAACATGCTGATCAGCTCTTCGTGGTCCAACTCACCCGCGCGCACGAGCGCGCGGGTCAGATCCGGCTGGTCCTCCACCGACCTGTCGTCGGCCTTCAGCTCGGCGAGCAGCGTCTCGAAGTACGCCCGCAACGCCTTTCCGCCGTGCGCCACCTTGTCCCGGTCGGCGGTCGGATCCATGCCCATCGCCAGTTCGGCGCCCCAGACACGGAAGTCGGCACGGTCCTCCTCTGGAAGTCCGAGCAGCTCGCACATGATCGTCATCGGCAACGGGAAAGCCAGCGCGTCGATCAGGTCCACCTCACCGGACACGGTGTCCAGCAGCGCATCCGTGATTTCCTGCGCACGTGGTCGCAGGTTTTCCACGCGCCGGGGCGTGAACGCCTTCTTGATCTGCCCACGCAGGCGCGTGTGGTTCGGCGGGTCCTCGTCGAGCAGGTGACGCCCCATCGACATACCGGCGCGGTTCTTCCACGCGAGCTCACGCAACGCCTCCGGCCCTTTGCGTTCGTCACGCGACAACCGCGGATCCGAGAGCAACGCCCGGCCCTCCTCGAAGCCGCTGACCAACCATGTCGTCCCGATTCCCGGAACCTCGAGCGACTGCACGACCTGTTCGTTAATGGACATGTGTCCGATACTGGAGTACCAACAAAGACGCAGGCCAGAGACAAATTCTCGGCACCGTCCGGTACCGGACGGATCAACCGGGATTGTTCGGGAACGAGGAGCGGATGATCGACAGGAGAGTGCGCCGCACCCGCGAGGCACTGCGCAGGGCCCTGGTCGAGCTGATCATCGAGCGCGGCTACGACAAGGTGACCGTGCAGGACATCCTCGACCGCGCGGACGTCGGCCGCTCGACGTTCTACACCCACTTCCACGGCAAGGAAGACCTGCTGTTGAGCGGGTTCGAGGGCATCAAAGCGGAAATGGCGGCCTGCGCGGACCCCGACGACCCGCTGAGCCCGCTCCGCGCGGTCTTCCGGCACGCGAACGGCAGCCGTGAACTGTTCGCCGCGACAGTGATGAAGCACGAGCCCGCGCTGCTCGTCGTGCGCCGCGACCTGACCACGACCCTCGCCGACCACCTCCGGCCGCACCTGCCCGCCGAAGACTTGGACCTGGTCACCGCGTTCGTGGTCCGCGGCGTGGCGGCGACGGTCGGCTGGTGGCTGGGCACCAAGGCACCGCTGACAGCGGACCAGGCCTACGAACGCTTCCGCAGCCTGACCATGTCGGGAATCGCGCCGATCATGCGCACGAACACCGAGCAACGATTCTGACGGGGCTCACGGACGGGTCAGCTGACCGCAGAAGCTCTGCCACGTCGTAGCGGGAAAGGTGAGCACACCCGACGCCGGGCGTTTGGAGTCCCGAACGGCGAAGCCAGGCTTCGGGCGCGCCACCTCGACACAGTTCGCATTGTTCTCGGGACCGGAGAAGCTGCTCTTCCGCCAGACCAGTTCATCCATGCACAACGCCTCGCCCCGTCACGCGCCATACAACTCGACCGCCAGTCGTTCGAGCAGTTCAACCGAGTAAGCCAGATTGAGCGCAGTCCTTCGCAGCTGCTCGAACCGAAGTTTAGCCTCCCCGACCTTCTCAACGTCCTCGATGTGAAGCGAGCCCATGGGAAACTCGACGTAGAGCATCGGAGGGTCGCTGGGATCCGGGAACTCCAACACGGTGAAGGAACCCATCAGTGATCGATGTGCACCTCTGTCGAAGGGCAAGATTCGGAGTGTCACCGCTGGGCGCGCAGCAACGGCAATCAAGTGCAGCAACTGCTCTCTCATCACCACCGCGCCCCCGACCTCCCGGTGCAGCGCGGCCTCGTCGAGCACAGCGTGGATCTTCAGCGGTCGCTCTTCATCGGTCAACCTGGCTTGGCGAATGCGCCTGATCTTGTGTTGGCTCTCCATCCGAGCCGGATCCTGACTGTGACCGCTACTGAAGACCGCGTCCATGTACGCATCGGTCTGCAGTAGGCCGGGGACCAGCAACACCGAGAACTCGTTGACCCGCGCCGCCGAGGTCTCGACATCCACGTAGCCCATGTCCTCCACACCGAACGCGCGGTACCACGGCGTCTTGGCCGCTTCGCGGGCATCGTCGACCAGTTTCGGGTCGTAGATGTCGTACTTGTCCATCATCGAGCGGGCGAGGTGGACGTCCAGCCGCGTCTCCCCCGTTTCCACCCGGTGCAGCGCACTTTTCGTCTTGTCGAGCAGGTCAGCCGCCTCGCTCAGGGTCAGGCCTGCTTCTTCGCGCATCCGCCGCGCCTTGGCTCCCAGCCTTCTGCGCAGGAACGGCGGGCGTGTCGATACCGTCACAGTGCGTCATGGTGGCAGGCCACGGTTCCAAAACCGGGAATCTCGGCACACCGGTGAACAATGGTGTACGGTTCTGAACATGACTGTTCAGTCGATCCTGGATATCGCGACCGAGGTGCTCCTGGCCAAGCCCAGCGCCTCGCTGGGGGACGTGGCCAAGGCCGCCGGGGTCAGCCGCACCACCCTGCACAAACGCTACGCCACCCGGCACGACCTGCTCGTCGCTCTTTCGCATGACGCCTATGACCGCGTCGAGAAGGCGATGACCGACGCCCAGCTCGACGTGCCCGGTTCGCAGGTCGAGGCCGCCCTCGAGCGGGCGATCACCGGGCTCGTCCCGCTCGGCCCGCGCATCGAGTTCATGTACCGCCAGATCGGGCTCGACGACGTGCCCGATCTCATCGCTCGCTACGAGCAGACCGGCGAGCCGCTTCTGCAGCTCATCCAGCGCGGCCAGGAAGCCGGAGTGCTCCGGTCGGACGTTCCCGACTGGTGGATCCTGGCCTCGCTGGACGCCGCGTTCTACTCCGCGTGGGAGGCCATCTCCTTCGGCAAGCTCGCTCCGCTCGACGCTCCCGGGCTCGTGATGAAGACCGTGATGCGGGGCATCGGGACATGATCGCCGTCATCGGGCTGCTCGGTGCGACCGGGCTGTCCGTCGCGGGCAACGCCATCACGGGTATCGCCGTCCCGTGGCTCGTGCTCGAACGGACCGGCAGCCCCGGTCTGGCCGGGTTGATGGCCGCGGCGTCGCTCGGTCCGCTCGCGCTGTCCACTTTGTTCGGTGGCGCGTTGATCGACCGGTGGGGCCGTCGGCGGCTGAGCATCATCGCCGACGTCCTCAGCGCGCTCGCCGTGGCCGCACTGCCCATTCTGGACAGCACGCTCGGCCTCAACACCACGTTGATCGCCGTGCTCGTCGCTTTGGGAGCGTTGTTCGACGGTCCGGGCATGGCAGCACGGGAGGCCTTGCGGCCCGATGTCGCGCGGCACGCGAAGGTGCCGCTTGAACGGGTGAACGCGTGGGGTGAGGCGCTGGAGGGATTCGGCAACCTCGTCGCGCCGGGTCTGGCCGCGTTGTTCATCGCCACCGCGGGCGCGACGAACACGCTGTGGGTCACCGTCGGCATGTTCCTCGGCGCCGTGGTGCTGACCTGGACGACCATCCCGCGTGACATCCCGCGTGCAGGAGCCCCGGACCACTACCTGCGGTCCGTGGCCGAAGGGTTCTCCTACGTCTGGCGTCAGCCGATGCTGCGCGGCGCCGGTCTGACGTCGATGCTGCTCGTCCTGTTCGTCGCGCCGATCTCGATCGTGCTCACCGCGCAGGCGCAGAGCACCGGCAACCCGGGGCTGCTCGGTCTGGTCATGTCCACGTTCGCGATCGGCGGGATCGTCGGGGCGATCGTGTACGGCGCGATCGCGCACAAGCTGCGGCGCAGGCCGGTCCTGGGGTGGGGCCTGGTGATCACCGGTGCCGGGATCATGCTGTTCCCGACGGGGGTGCCGATGGCCGTGCTCGCGGCCATCGTCGGTGTCGCCGCCGCGCCGATCAACCCGATCACTGCCGTGCTCATCCAGGAGCGCACGCCGGAGCGCCTGCGCGGCCGGGTGATCGGCAGCGTCTCGTCGCTGGCTCTGGTCGCGGGCCCGATCGGCGTCTCGCTGGTCGGCGCACTGCTGGAAGGCGGCACCGCAGGCCTGGCGTTGGTGATCATGGGCGGCGGATGCCTGCTGGCCGCGCTGTACGCGGTCTACGCGCTGCGCGACATCGAGGCGCGGACAGGCCTGCCCGGCAACGAGTCGAGCACCAGTGCCGAATCACGCACCACGAAGGAACCGTTGACCAACAAGTGAACGACGCCGAGCGAAGGCCGGACACCGTCCACATAGGTCGCCTGGTCGGTGATCCGGTCCGGGTCGAACACGAGCACGTCCGCGTCACTGCCTGCCTTGAGCCGTCCCTTGCGGCGCATGCCGGGCACCGCGTCCTCCAGGATCCGGGCGGGAACGAGCGATGACCGGGCGATGACCTCGGTCAGCGTCTGCAGGCCGCGTTCGCGCCACAACGTCCGCAACGACTTCGCGTACGTCCCGGCGCTGCGTGGATGGGCGAGTGTCCCCGGCGGCAGCGGCCATGTCGTCGGCGGAGGCGGCTGGCCTGGCCAGGTGAACGGCACCGCGTCGCTGGCGATCGCCCCGCCGGGGTACAGCAGGGCCCGGTCGAGGTGCTCGCGGCCGGCCGGGTTGGCTTCGTCGAGGAAATGCACGATCACCAGCGCGCCCGGGTCCGCTGCCCGCAACTCCAGCAGGCGTTTCTCGTCCGCGATCCGCTCGCCCGTCGCGACGACCACGATGTCGTCCGGCCTCAGGCCGGATTGCTTCAACGCCTCCGGGGCAAGGAAAGCGGCGCCGATCGCGGTCGACCCGGCGCCGTACGGATACGCCTCGACAGACACGGGCGAACCCTCCGCGATCGCTTCGTCCAACAGCGCCCGGACCGTGTCTATGCGCCGGGCCGACGTGCTGTTGACGTGGCAGTAGTGCATGTGCGCACCGGTCTGCCCCGCCGCGCGGATGATCTCCTTGGCGCCGTCGACCGGGACGCTCGGGTTGACGTCGATCAACGGCCGCGCGTGCGTGAAGGTCGGTACGCCTGCCTGCGCCGCGAGGCCGGCGACGAGCGTGAACTCGTCCGGGTCGACCAGCGGCGCGTACCCGACCAGGACGCCGATCCCGAGCGCGCCGTCGGCCAGGTCCTGGTAAAGCCGCTGGTAGATCCGTGCGCGCTGGGCCTTCGACGCGGGCGCCTGCCACCCCGGGTCGCCGAGGTGTTCCAGGATCGCGTGCAGCGACGGGCCGGGCTGCGCGCCGATCAGCTCGATCTTCCTGGCCAGCGCCCACGATGTGGCGTAGCCGTAGTTCACCGGCCGCCCCTCGGCGCCGGCGTGGGAGTACGCGGCGGCGACCGTGGTCGTGCCCGCTTCGAGTTCCAACGCCGTGGTCACGCCGTCAAGGGCTTGCAGGCGCTGTTCGGGAATCGCCTGGCCGTGGCTGTGCAGGTCGATGAAACCGGGACACACCACCAAACCGGACACGTCGACGCGTCTCGCGGCGCGCAACTGCACCGTGGACACCGCGACTACCCGGTCACCTGTGATGCCGACGTCGGCGATTTGGTCGAATCCGCTTTCCGGGTCGATCACCCGGCCGCCGTGCAGGACAGTCTCGATCAACGCCACACAGCCATCATGGCCGAGCACGGGCGCCGCCGCCGGTGCCGTGCACACCAGTGCGGGCAGGTCAGCCCTTTCGGGATGACCGTCGGCTAATCAGACGATGTCCCAGGTCAGGATTCCGTCGTCGTCGGTGATCGCCAGCCGGGCCCGCGCCAGTTCGCCCAGGTACGCGACCAGGCTCGCCGCGTGCACCTCGCCCGTTTCCATGTCCACGATCTCGCCGGTCGCGGCGATCGCGAGGCAGCCGCCGTCCGCGTCCACTGTGAACGGGACCCGCGGCTCCTGCCATTCCTGCCACAGTTCGAGCGCCTCGGCGGCAGGCACGAAACGGGCGCAGGGGAACAGCTCCGTCGCGCCGGGCTCCTCGCTGCGCCACGGCGGCAGCTGGCCGTCGCTGATCCGGTACAGGTCCAGCAGCTCCCCGGCCACCCCGGTTTTCACGCTCAGCGCGTCGAGGTCCTGTTCGGACGCCGGTGGCCGCGTCATCGCGCGGGCCGCGAAGCCGTGCGACTCGAGCACAGCCAGCCAGTCCTGCCACGCCTGCATGACGGCACTGTATAGCCTGACCTGGTGGGACTTCGCGAGGGTGACTTCGAGCAGCTGGTCGATCCGTTCCGCGGTGAGCTGCGGGCCCATTGCTACCGCATGCTCGGGTCGGTGCACGACGCTGACGACGCGCTGCAGGAGACGCTGGTCCGGGCGTGGCGTGCGATCGACCGGTTCGAAGGTGACACAGTCCGGCCGTGGCTGTACAAGATCGCCACGAACCGGTGCCTGACGTTGCTGGAGAACCGCGCGAAACGCGAACTGCCGACGGACCTCACCAACCCCGGCGACCCCGTCTGGCTGGAGCCGTACCCGTACGACCCCGAGGCCGGTTACCTGGCAAGAGAAGGCATCGAGCTCGCGTTCGTCGCGGCGCTGCAGCACCTGTCCGCGACACAGCGGGCCGTGCTGGTCCTCCGTGAGGTCCTGGGGTTCTCGGCGCAGGAGGTCGCCGAGCAGCTGGACACGACAGTCGCGGCGGTCAACAGCGCCCTGCAACGCGCCAGGAAGGTCGCCACCCCGCGCACGTACGTCGAGCCGGGCCCCGAGCTGCGCAAGGCCGCCGACCAGTACGCGAAGGCGTGGGAGCTGGGCGACGTCGACGGGATCGTGGCCATGCTGACCGAGGACGCGCGGTACGCCATGCCGCCGGTCCCCGAGTGGTACCAGGGCCGCGAGGCGATCCGCGGCTTCCTCGCCACGCCGCTGCGCTACCGGTGGAAGTTCGTGCCCGCCATGGCCAACGGCCAGCTGGCGTTCGGCACGTACAGCCTCAAGGACGAGTTCTACATCCCCATCGCCCTGGATCTGCTGAGCTTCGACGGCGCCAGGATCACCGAGGTGATGTCGTTCCTGCACGCCGACTTCCCCGCGCACGGGCTGCCGGAGAAAATCCCCGCCGCCGGGCGATGAGTTCGGCGCGCCGCCCGGGTTGTACAGGCGAAACCAACCCGGGAGGTACACCGTGCTGCTCGAAGGCAAGAACGCGATCATCTACGGCGCCGGAACCGTCGGCACAGCCGTGGCCAGCAGTTTCGTCAAGGAAGGCGCGCGGGTCTTCCTCGCGGGCCGCACCATGGCCACGCTGGAGGACGCGCGGGAAAGGGTCGGCGGACAGGTCGAAGTGGCCCAAGTGGACGCGACGGACGAGCAGCAGGTCAACGCGCACGCCGACGCCGTGGCCACCAAGGCGGGCAGCATCGACATCTCGATGAACGTCATCTCCGACACAGACGTCCAGGGCACACCGATGATCGAGATGACGCTCGACGACTACATCCGCCCCGTGATCACGGCCGTGAGCTCGAAGTTCCTCACCTCGTGCGCGGCAGCACGGCACATGATCAAACAGAAGTCGGGCGTGATACTCGCGCTCGGCGGCTCCGTCGAACGCAACCCGTCGATGCACGACTACAACTTCGGCGGCATCCAGGTGACGTTCGACGCCGTGGAGTCGATGCGCCGCCAGCTCTCGGTGGAACTCGGCAGGTACGGCATCCGCGTGGTGTCCCTGCGGACAAGCGGGCTGGTCGAGTCGATCCCGGCGGACTACGCGAACAGGGACATGATCCTCAGCAGCATCATCGACCAAACCCTCACCGGCTTGCCCGCCACGCCACAGGACGTCGGCAATGTGGCGGCGTTCGCGGCCTCGGACTGGGCTCGTACGATCACCGGCACCGAGATCAACATGACTTGCGGGACTGCCATCGATTGATCTCTGATCTCGGGGTGCCTTTGTCGCCACTTTTCCTGGCACGTCACAAGCCTTGTCCCTCGCCGGGGGGCTGACCGCTGGGCAGGGAGGGGTGGTCTTGGTCCTTCGTTCGCACAGCTCGGACCCCAGGTGTGTGTTCTTGGATGCGTGGGCGCTCCTGCCCCCGAAGCCCTTCTCTGCGCTTGCGCGCTCGCCGCCCGGGGTTGGTTTGCGTCTTTGCGCGAGATGTCGCGGGCCAGCTTTGCGCCTGCACGCCAGCCGTTGCGCTCCGGCATCCTCGCCCACGCCCCAACACCATCGCGGGCCGGACTTCCGCGCCCGCGCATCCGGTCGGCCTGGCGCGTCGGTTCATCTGCTGCGCACCGCGAATCCGCGCCTGCGCTCCAACCGTTGCGCGTCGGACTTCCGGGCCGGCACGCCAGCCGGTCGTGGACTAGCCTGCACCTACGCGCCAACCGTTGCGGGCTCGCGTCTGCGCTTGTGCGGGGCGGCGGTCTGCTGGGGGTGGCCGCTTCGAGCCGTCGTCGCGGTGCGTGTGCTCACAGCAGTCGGGAGCGGATCTCGGCGCGGTTGGACACGCCGAGCTTGCCGAGGATCTTCTGCACGTGTGTCTCGACTGTGCGCACCGAGATGTGCACCGCTGCCGCGATCTGCCTGTTGGTCAGGCCTTGTGCTGCCAGGCGGGCGATTTCGCCTTCTCGTGGTGAGAGGACTTTGGCTCCGGTGAGGGATTCGGCGGCTGACGCCAGCCTTCGCATGCCCAGTTCTTCTGCCATCGCGCGGGCGGACAGTGCCTGTGCGACCGATTCCTCCGCGTCGCCTGGGCGGTCGCGTCGGGCGAGCACGCGGGCCAGGTCGAGGCGTGCTGTTGCGGTGTACGGCGGCAGACCTGAGCGTTCGTTGTCCGCTACGGCTCGCCGTAGGTGTCGTACGGCGTCGTCCAGCCTGTCGCACACGGCTGCTGCTATGCCCAACGATCCCGCGACCGAGCCCTCGATCGTCACCACGCCTGCCCCGCCGCATTGGATGAGGTCTTCGAATGGCAGCAGCCTTCGGTATGCCTCTGCCGCGGTTTCCTTGTCGCCGAACTCTGCCGCGAGGACTACCAGTCCGCACAGGACCGACAGGCGCCGCATCCCGCCGATCGGTTCGTGCACCTGCCCCGGCAGGAAACACCGCCTGGCTATCTCCGTCCGGCCGCACTGTGCGTGCCACGCACCCACCATCGCGGAGATCATCTCCGGTGGGTGGCACAGGTATTCCTCGTACTCTTCGAGGATCGGGCCCTCGTCGCCGGTCATCCCGTGCACCAGCGCCGACGTCGACACCGATATCGCCATCACCACCGGCCCGCCTGTGTCCTTGACCAGGTCGATCGCTTGTGTCGCCAGGTCCCTCGCGCGGGCGTACCGGCCGCGGGCGTGGGCGATCGCGACCTCGCTGCGCAGGTGGTGCCAGCGGGCGATCTTGGTGCGGACCCTGACGACGGCGTCGTTGATCGGCAACAGTTCGTGCTCGGCGTCGTCGAGCCTGCCGAGCTGGCAGAACGCGTCGAACCGCCACAACCGGCCCCACATCACCGCTTCCGGGTCGCTGTCCGCGCTGCCGATCGCGATCATCCGGTCGCCGAGCGCCAGTCGTTCCCGCACTCCTTGCGGCCCGGCCATCGCGAGCTGACGGGCCCGCAGCGCGGCGCGGATGGCGCGTGGGTCTTGGGTCCGGTCGGCGATCGCCAGTGCCTCCGCGGAAACACCGTCCAGGTCGGGTGAGCCGTGGAAAGCCAGTTCCGCGGCTCGCTGGGCGAGCAGCCGGGCGCGCAACGGGCCGTCGACCAGCCCGGCCAGTGCCTCGTCGCACAACGACTTCCCCAGCGTGGCCCAGTCGGAGCTGCTGACCGTCTCCATCGCCAGTGACACTTCGGCGATCACGGTCCTGTCGCCGGAGGCTCGTGCCGCCGCCGCGGCTTGCCGCAGCGTCTCCTCGCCGTTGACGATGTCCATCTGCCGCAGCTGCGCGATGCCTTGGCAGATCAGCAGTCTGGCCTTGTCCACGGCTTCGGGTGGGGCGGCGCGCAGCGCGTGGCCGTAGAGGTCCGCGGCGTTCTCCCACGCCAGTTGCGCCATCGCGATGTCGGCCGCCCGACGCGCCCACTGGGCCGCTTTCACCGCGTCTCCCGCGGGCAGTGCCTCCAGCCAGTGGTGCGCGATCTCGGCGACGCGGGACGGCGCGTCCACGCGTCGTTCGATCACGGTCGCTGCCCGCGCGTGCAACGCCAACCGCCGCGCCGTCGGCATCAACAACCTTGCCGCCTCACGAACCAGGTCGTGCGTGAACCGCCAACCGTCCGAATCGGACAGGACACCGGCGTGGACGGCCTCGTCCACAGAGGACAGGACGTTGTCCAGCGGGCTGTCGAGCACCTCGGCCACGATCGACGCGTCCACCTCGTTGCCCAGGACCGAGGCGGCGGCCAGCGTCGCACGGCAGTCCGGCGACAAGGCGTCCACCCGGACGCGGACGGCGTCCAGCACCGCGTCCGGCAGGCGTGTCCCGTTCTGGTCGAGTATCCGGCCGAGCTCGGCGACGAAGAACGGGTTGCCGCCGGTCCGGTGGCTGACAGTGGCCACCACGTCCGCGCCGACCGGAGTGCCGGTCAGCCCGGCGAGCTGGTCGGCCACCTCGGTCTCAGAGAGGCCATCGAGGTGGATCCGGGACACGGTGTCCTCACGGACCAGCGACGCCACAGCTGTGGACAGCGCCGCGGGGACCTCGGTGTCCCGGTAGGTGACCACGATCATCACCGGTGCCGCGCCGATCGCCATGGCCAGGTGGACGAGCAACTGCATGGTCGGCGGGTCGGCCCATTGCAGGTCGTCCAGCACTATGAGCACCTTGCCGAGACCGGTGAGGTACTCGGTGACCGCTTCGAACACGCGGAACCGTTCCTCGGGCGAGGTGGCCGGGCCGTCGCCGAACTCCGGGACGACCAACGCGAGTTCGTCGGCCAGCACACCCGGCGCGTATCGGCGGGCCAAGAGCTTCAGCACCTGCCGGAACGGCCAGTACGAGGGACTGCCGTCGTCCTGCACCGCACGACCCCAGCAGATGTGCACGCCGTCGGTCTCGGCCAGCGCTGTCAGCTCGTGTGCCAGCCTGGTCTTGCCGATTCCCGGTTCGCCGGACAGCAGCACCACTTGCCCGGCGCCGTGCATCGCGGTCCGCAGCCGTCCGGTGAGCTCGTCGAGCTCACGGTGCCGTCCCACGAATCGCGTCCGCATGATGACCAAGCCTAACGGCCGATGTGGTCGTGGATCTCCGCGCGGCTGGACAGGCCGAGCTTGCCCAGGACCTTCTGGACGTGGGTTTCCACTGTGCGCACCGAGATGTGCACGGCCGCCGCGATCTGCCTGTTGGTCAGGCCTTGTGCGACCAAACGGGCAATCTCGTTCTCCCTCGGGGACAGTGCGCTCGACCCGGTCAGGGATTCCGCGGCGGCGAGCAGGTACCGCATCCCCATCCGCTCCGCCATGGACCGCGCCGACAACGCCAGCGCCGCCGACTCGGCCGCGTCACCCTTCCGGTCGCGTCGCGCGAGCACACGAGCCAGGTCGAGCGTGGCCATGGCGACATACGGCGGGGTACCGGCGCGTTCGTTGTTCTCGATGGCGCGCCGCAGGTGGCGTACGGCGTCGTCGAGCCGGTGGCACGTGGCAGCCGCGACGCCCAGCGCCCCGGCGACCGAGCCTTCGATCGTGACAACTCCGGCTCCACCGCATTGCATGAGGTCCTCGTACGGCAACAGCCTGCGGTACGCCACGGCGGCGGTGTCCTTGTCACCGAACTCGGCCGCGAGTACCACGAGGCCGCAGAGGACCGACAGTTCTCGCACACCCCCGATTGGTTCGTGAACCTGTGCGGGCATGTAGAACCGCCTCGCGTGCTCGCTTCGTCCACAGCGGACGAGCCACGCCCCGGTCACCGCCGCGATGAGGTCCGAGCCGCGCCCGTGGTAACCGGTGTACTGCTCCACGACCGGTCCTTCGTCCCCGGTCGTCGCGGCGACCGCGGCCAGCGTGGCCACCGACACCGCGAGCACCACCGGCCCGCCCGCGTCCTCGACCAGGTCGATGGCCGACTGAGCCAGTTCACGCGCCCTGGTGAAACGTCCGCGCGCGTGTTCGACCGCGATCTCGGCTCGCAGGTGGTGCCACCGGGCGATCTTGGTCCGCATCCGCAGCGCCGCCTCGCGGATGGGCAGCAGTTCGCTCTCGGCGTCGTCGAGCCTGCCGAGCTGGCAGAACGCGTCGAACCGCCACACCCGGCCCCACATCACGGCTTCCGGATCGTTGTCCGCCACGCCGATGGCCAGCATCCGGTCGCCGAGCACGAGCCGTTCCCGCACGCCGTCAGGGCCTGCCCGGGCGAGCTGACGGGCCCGCAACGCCGCCCGTACCGCACGCGAGTCCCCTGTCCGGTCGGCGATCGCCAACGCCTCAGCGGAGATCACGTCCAGGTCGGGTGAGCCGAAGAACGCCAGCTCGCCGGCTTGTTGCGCCAGCAACCGGGCGCGCAGCGGGCCGTCGGCCATCGATGCCAGCGCTTCGTCGCTCAGCGCCTTGCCCAACGTGGGCCAGTCGGAACTGTGGACGGTTCCCATCGCCAGCGCCACTTCGGCGATCGCGGCGGCGTCACCGGACGCCCTCGCCGCCGCAGCGGCCCGCCGCAGCGTCTGCTCGCCGCTGACGATGTCCAGCTTGCGCAACTGGGCGATTCCCTGGCGGGTCAGCAACTCCGCCCGGCCGGCGTCGTGGAGCGGCCCGGCGCCCAGTGCGCGTGCGTACAGCTCGACGGCGTTCTCCCACGCCAGCTGCGCCAAGGCGGCATCGCCCGCGCGCCGGGCCCATTCGACTGCTTTCGCCGGGTCGCCCGCGGGCAGGGATTCCAGCCAGTGGCGGGCGATCTCGGCGGCGCGCGACACCGCGTCCGGGCGCCGTTCGACGACGGCCGCTGCCCGCGCGTGCAACGCCAGTCGCCGCACGGTCGGCATGAGCAGTCGGGCCGCTTCCCTGATCAGGTCGTGGGTGAACCGCCACTCCTGCGCCCCGGACAGGAAACCCGACCGCACCGCTTCGTCCACTGCGGACAGAACATCGTCCAGCGGGCTGCCGAGCACCGCGGCCACGATCGCCGGATCCACCTCGTTGCCCAGGACCGACGCGGCGGCCAGGACTTCCCGGCAGTCCGGCGTCAACGCGTCCATCCGCACCCGCACGGCGTCCAGCACGGCGTCCGGCATGCGCTCCTGTCCGAGCATCCGGCTGATCTCGGCGACGAAGAACGGGTTTCCCCCGGTGCGCCCGCTGATCGCGGCCGCGACCGACGCGTCGACCGATGTGTCGGTCAGGTCTGCCAGCTGGGCCGCGACCTCCGCCTCCGACAGGCCGGTGAGGCGGATCCGCGACACCGATTCCTCACGCGCCAACGCGGCCAGCGTGGCGGACAACGGCTCCGCTTCGGTGTCCCGGTACGTCACCAGGATCATCAACGGCATCGTGCCGGCCGCCATCGCCAGGTGCACGAGCAACCTCAGCGTGGGCTGGTCGGCCCATTGCAGGTCGTCGAGGACGATCAACAGCTTCCCGACGCCGGTCAGGTACTCCGTGACGGCTTCGAAAACCCGGAACCGTTCCTCGGGCGAGGTCGTGGGGCCGTCGCCGAACTCCGGGACAACCAGCGCGAGCTCATCGGCCAGCACACCCGGCGCGTACCGCCGGGCCAAGAGCTTCAGCACCTGCCGGAACGGCCAATACGAGGGACTGCCGTCGTCCTGCACCGCACGACCCCAGCACGTGTGCACACCGTCGGCCTCAGCCAGCTCCGCCAACTCGTGCGCCAGCCTGCTCTTGCCGATCCCCGGCTCCCCCGAGACCAGCACCACCTGGCCCGACCCGGTCATCGCGGTCCGCAGCCGATCCGTGAGCTCATCGAGCTCACGCCGCCGCCCCACGAATCGCGCCCGCATGACGCCCAAGCCTAACGACTCACGCCAGCCGGTCGTGGATCTCCGAACGGCTCGACAATCCCAGTTTCCGAGGATCTTCCGCACGTGCGTCTCCCCGTGCGCACCGAGATGTGCACGGCCGCCGCGATCTGCCTGTTGGTCGGGCCCTGTGCGGCCAACCGGGCGATCTCGTTCTCCCTCGGGGACAGCGCACTCGGCCCGGTGAGAGCTTCGGCGTCAGCGACCAGCTGCCGCATGCCCAGTTCTTCGGCCATGGCACGCGCGGACACGGCCAGCGCCGCCGATTCGTCCGCGTCACCCGGACGGTCGCGTCGCGCGAGCACACGAGCCAGGTCGAGCGTGGCCATGGCGACGTACGGCGGAGTCCCGGCGCGTTCGTTGTTCACGATGGCACGCCGCAGGTGCCGCACGGCGTCGTCGAGCCAGTCGCACGCGGCGGCGGCGATGCCGTTGTGCGTGAATCGCCAACCGTCCGGATCGGACAGCACGCCGGACCGCACGGCCTCGTCCAGCGCGGACAGGGCGTCGTCGAGCGGCCAGCCGAGCACCGAGGCCACGATCGCCGGGTCCACCTGGGTGCCGAGAACCGAGGCAGCGACAAGCATCTCGCGGCATCCGTGTGACAGACCGTCCAGCCGCACCCGGACGGCACCCAGCACGGCGTCCGGCATGCGCTCCTGCCCGAGAATCCGGCTGAGCTCGGCCACGAAGAACGGATTGCCACCGGTCCGGCGGCTGACGATCGCGGCCGTCTCGGCGTCGACCGCCGCGCCGGTCAGGCCCGTCAGGTGCGCCACGACGTCGGTTTCGGACAGGCCCGTGAGCTGGACGCGCGTCACGGAGTCCTCACGCGCCAACGCGGCCAGCGTGTCCGACAACGGCTCCCCTACTTCGGTGTCCCGGTAGGTCACCAGGATCATCACCGGCATCGTGCGTGCCGCCATCGCCAGGTGGACCAGCAGCCGCAGGGTCGCCTGGTCGGCCCATTGCAGGTCGTCCAGCACCATCAGCAGCTTCCCGGCACCGGTCAGGTACTCCGTGACGGCTTCGAAAACCCGGAACCGTTCGCCCGGTGCCGTGGCCGGGCCGCCTCCGAACTCCGGGACCACCAGCGCGAGTTCGTCGGCCAGCGCAGCGGGCGCGGACCGGCGACCCAGGCCACGGATGATCTGGCGGAACGGCCAGTACGGCGGGCTGCCGTCGTCCTGCACCGCGCGACCCAGCACGTGTGCACACCGTCGTCGGCCTCAGCCAGCTCCGCCAACTCGTGCGCCAGCCTGGTCTTGCCGATCCCCGGCTCCCCCGAGACCAGCACCACTGGCCCGAGCCGGCCATCGCTATCCACAGGCAGCCGGTGAGCTCGCCGAACTCGCCGCGCCTGCCGGCAAGACGCGCCCTCACGACGCCCAAGCGTAAGGTCAGACCACCTTGAGTTCGACCGGGACACCGTTGAACACGGCTGTGCCTGACAGGACGTCGAGCACGGACTCGTCGGTGACTGTGTTGACGTTGACGCCGTCGGTGTTGCCCGCCACCGACATCCGCACGCCGGGCTGGTCGTGGCCCCAGCCGTGCGGCAGGCTCACCACGCCAGGCATGATCTTGTCCGTCGGTTCGACCGCGACCTCGACCGAGCCGGTCCGTGACATCACCAGGACCCGCTGACCGGCGCCGACCGCGAGTTTCTCGGCGTCCTGCGGGTTGATGTGCAGCGTGCAGGTGTTGGAGCCGGTGACCAGCGCGGGCACGTTGTGCATCCAGCTGTTGTTGGACCGCAGGTGCCTGCGTCCGATCAGGACCATCCCGTGCGGACGGTCGGCGAGCCAGGACAGCAGCCTTGGCACGTCGGCCGCGAACTCCGGCGGGCACAGCTGGAGCTTCCCGTCCGCGGTGGACAGCACTTCGGTCAGCCGTGGCCGCAGCGCGCCGAGGTCGACGCCGTGCGGGTTGGCCAGCAAAGTCGTCAGCCGCAGACCGGACTCGTCCACCCCGAATCCCTCGCCGTACGGGCCGAGCCGCAGCGACAGGTCGAGGAAACGCTCCAGCGGGCCGTCGCCGTCGATCAACGGGCGCAGCTCGGCCGGGTCGCGGCCGTACACCGGGGACCCTTCGACCTTGACCGCCTTGGCCAGCAGGCCGCCGAGCATCATCTCCTCCAGGCCACGCGGGTCCGCGGACGCGCCCTGCCCCGCCGCGATGAGCGCCAGCCTGGCGAGGATCTCCGCTTCGCTCGGGCGGCCGTCGGGCAACGGCAGCGCGGGCGACGAGTAGTTGGCGAAGTTGCGCACCCCGAACTGGGTGAGGCCGAAGTCGAAGTGCGGCGACTGGGTCACACGCGGCGGCGGGAGGATCACGGTGGCGTGCCGCGTGGTCTCGTTGAGGTACGGGTCGACGCAGACCATGAACTCCAGGTCCGCCAGCGCCGCGCCGAACCGGGCCGCGTTCGGCGCGGACGACGCCGGGTTGCCCGCGACCGTGACCAGCGCGCGGACCTGGCCCTCGCCCGGTGTCTCGATCTCGTCGGGCAGGGTCGCGGTGGGCAGTTCGCCCAACGCCTCGGGCAGTCCGCGCACCCGGCTGGCCCACCGGCCGGTGCGGAACGGCTTGCGCTTGACGTACGTCGCCCGCGTCGCGGAGCTCGGGAACATCGCGCCACCGGGCCGGTCGAGGTTGCCGGTCAGCACGTTGAGCGCGTCGACCAGCCAGCTCGACAGCGTGCCGAACTCGGCGGTGGTGGTGCCGATCCGGGCGTAGACCGCGGCGGCCGGCGCGGCGGCGAGATCCCTGGCGGTCTGCCGGATGGTGCCCGCGTCGATGCCGCAGGCGGTCGCGACCGTCTCGGGCGTGAACTTCGAAGCCAAGACCCGCAGTTCCTCGACGCCGCGCACGACGTCGGGTACGTCGGCGGTGAGGTTCTCGTCGAAGAGGGTGTGCACCAACGCGAACAGGAACACCGCGTCCGCGCCTGGCCGGATGAACAGGTGCTCGTCGGCCAGGTCCGCGGTCCGCGTCCGGCGCGGGTCGACCACCACGAACCTGCCGCCGCGGGCCCGCAGAGCCTTGAGCCTGCCGGGGAAGTCCGGCGCGGTGCACAGGCTTCCGTTGGATTCCAACGGGTTCGCGCCCAGCATCAGCAGATGGTCGGTGCGGTCGATGTCGGGCACGGGGATCGAGTACGGGTCGCCGAACAGATACCCGCAGGACACGTGCTTGGGCATCTGGTCGCTGGTGCTGGCGGTGTAGACGTTCCGCGTGCCCAGCGCCTTGGCCAGCACACCGTTGAACACGGGCCCGGCCATCGCGTGCACGCTCGGGTTGCCGAGGTAGAGCGCGACGGAGTCGTTGCCGTGGGCCGCGCGGACCGCCGCGAGACCTCGTTCGACCTCCGCGAACGCTTCCTCCCACGACACCTCGGCGAACTGCCCGTCCCGCTTGACCAGGGGACCGCGCAGCCGGTCGGGGTCCTGGTCGAGATCACCGAGCTTCGCCCCCTTGGGGCAGATGAAGCCGAGACTGAACACGTCGTCCTTGTCGCCGCGGACGTCGGTGACCCGGTCCCCGTCGACGGTGATCTTCAGTCCGCAGGTGGCCTCGCAGAGCGGACATGTGCGGAAATGCGTGGTGGGCATGCACGGCTCCTTGTCACACGGGCTGCCAGCAACCTACCGCGCCCGTGTGACAGGAAGCCATTATGTTTCAGGGAGTCACCAGTAGCGGGTGTCACCCGCGAAGACCTTGATGTTGCCCATGGTCACGCGGCCGGTGATGCGCACGACCGGGCCGCCCGTGTTGTCCGAGGCGCAGAAGACGCTGCGCTTGCCCATCACCGCGGTGCCCTCGTCGATCACGGTGGCGTTCTCGGGGACGAACACCATGACCTTGCCGCAGAACGCGTCCGCGGTGATCTGGATCTGCTCGCCCGGCCGCATCGAGGCCAGGTTGAGCACGACCGCGCCGAACCTCGCCTTGGCGCGGACCTCGCGCGTGGCTTCCGGCGCGCGGATGACCTTGCTGATCGTGGCGACGACGTGCTGCGGGGGCGCGGTCTGGGTGGCGACCGGGCCGAGGTCGGCCAGGTGGGGCGACAGGTCCGCCCTGGTCTTGGCCACCCAGACGAGCTCGGTCCGCTCGGTGTGCTCGTCCCAGGTGATCCGGCCGTCGCCGACGGCCGTGTCCAGTACGCGGATGGCCGCCATCCGCTCTTCGTCCGACAGTCGAATCGCCAGGTCCCCGGACATATCAAACCCCTCAAACACTGATTATCTTAGTTGGAGAGATTCTTGCACACTTGTCAGGTCCACGTCCAGGCATCGGCCCTCCGGCGGCTGCGGCCCCTGATCCAGACCACCAGCCCGGCGAACGCGCCGACGATCACCGGACCGAGGCCGATCGTCCAGCTCAGCGTCGCGGACGGGCCGGGCCGAGGTCCGACGGGCACCGCGAGCACCCCCGTACCCGGTCCTTTCGGCCCGTCCACGGTGAACTCCAGACTCCACAGGCCTTCCCTCGGCAGCGCACGGATGTCCAGTCCCCACTCGGTGCGGGCCCGCGGGTGCCGGGCGAGTCGCTCCTTCGGGCCGGTGACACCAGGACCGACCATGCGCACCGTGCCCTGATGGCCGGCGATGTCGCCGTCCGGCACGAACGTGAAGTCCAGTGACCGTTCCGCACGCACCGGCCATTCGCTGAACGACGCCCGCATGTCGTACGGGCCGACCCGCACGCTCTCCGAGTGCACGACCTCAACAGGCGGCGGTGCCGCGTACGCGGGCGCGGCCACTAAGAACATCACCGCGACAGCAAGGATGACTGCTCGCACGTCAGACCTCCGACAGATTTCGCAACGGTGCGCCCATGCGCCAGGCGGCCAGGCCCATGACAGCGCCGGACACCGCCGTGATGGCGACGGTCGTGCCGTCCATCAGGCCGAACTGGACGGAATATCCGAGCGTCAGCAGTGCCGCGCCGACCGCGCCGGTCAGCATCACCGCACCTTTCACCGAGCCGAACCGCTTGCCGAGAGCCAGAACACCGGCGACGACCACCGCGACCGGCAGCATCGCCAACGGCGAGAACGACGCGTACGCCGGGCTCCCGGTGACGAAATCCCGGATCGGCAGGTCGATCCACCCGGCGTAGGCCCTGGTCAACGGCGGAACAGTCACCCACGTGACGGCGTGGACCGCAGCGAACGACAACCCCGTCACCACCACGAGTCCCGGCGACCGGGTGACCGCGGCGACCAGGACCATCCCGAGCACGCACATCAGCGCGACCGCGAAGAAGAACTCGTTGACCAGCGGTAGTTTCGGCGTCGACAGCAGCAGGAAGACCTGGGCGTACGCGGCGACGCCGGCGTAGACCGCCAGCCCGGCCCGGCCGGAGCGGGTGCCACGCAGCGACGCGAACGCCATCACCGCGCCGACCGTCTCCACCAGGACGCACAACGACATCGCGACGTGCGGCGGTGAGGTCGGCGTCGCGTCGAACCCGTACACCGTGTGCCACCACAGGTCGGTGAGGCCGTACAGCAACTCGGCCGCCGCGCCGAGTCCCGCCACCAGGAAGGGAATCGGCGCCTGGAACGTGCCGAGCACCGTGACCGTCCGGACCGCCGGGTCGTTGCGCCGGAACGTCCGGTGGAGCACGACCGCGAGAGATGTGAATCCCGTTGCCGCCGTTCCCAGGTACATCACCAGGTGCGGCGCGGTGAAGAACGTGTCGGGGCCGACATCGGTGTGCCACTGGATGTCCCACGCCATCCCGAAGGTCGCGATGGTGACGCTGGCGAGCAACAGCCACGCGCCTGTCCGTTCGGCTTTCATCCCTGTCCTTCCGTCACCGGGATCTGGACGGTGACCGTCTCCCCCGCCACGTGCAGCGAGACGTCCCACAGGCCGCCCATGGTGAACAGTTCGCCGCCCGCCTCGAACCGGTCGTCCCGCCTGGTGGCCACGACCTGGGGCACGGCGTGCCCCATCGCGGGCATCACCGCGTCGATGCCGACCTCGTCCAGCAGCACCGGGCCGCGGTCGTGCCGCGTCACACGGACCGAGGTCGTCACCGGCCCGCTGCGCGGGCTCGTGGTCAGCTCGACCCGGTACGTCTCGCTGTCGCCGGTGATCGTGGTCGCGGACGTGCCCGACCGGGGCCACAGCGCGAACACCACGGCGCCGATCGCGGCCAGGCCGATCAGGACGATCAGGACGACCGGACGTCGATGATCAGCGGGACGGTCGTCACGGTGAAGTCCCGCTGGTACTGAATCCATCCGAAATACCTCCCTTGCTTGGGAAAGGTGAACGTGAACCGCAGGTGGGGCGGCAGTGACGCGACTGTCTCGTCGGCGTTCCCGCGCATCGGGCCCATCTCGTGCACGTGCCCGAAGTAGTCACCGGTCTCGCCGCGCAGCACCAGGTGCCCGGCCATGCCGAGCCACGGCTGCAGGTCCGCTCTGCCGCCGACCGGCAGCTCGATGGTGTGACCACGACCCGCCACTGCCTGCCTCGGCTGTGTGCGCTCGTCCCCGCCGAGCACCTGACCCGACGCCTCGAACGAGCCGGTGACCAGCTGCGATCCGGAGTTCACGCGTTCGAGCTCCGCGTGCACCAGGTACCGGCCAGGCCGGTCGACAGCCAGGCGAACCCCCAGTTCGCCCGGTGCGACGCGGACCATGTGCGCGTGCCGGAAGAACTGCCCGTCCACACTGGACACGACCAGGTGGGCGAGCGCGTCGTGGTGGGCGATCAGGTCGTCGGCCGGGCGCCCGGTGTTCCCGTCGGTGATCGTGAGACCGAGCCGGAACTCCTTGCCGGTCACCGGGTTCTGGTCGGTCGTGACGGTCGCGTTGACGTGCGGCCGGCCGCCGGCCGGGTCGACCGGGATCGCCCCTTCCGCCTGCGCGGGTGGGATCGCCGACGACAGCAGAGCAGCCGTGATCGCCACGGTCAACGCGACGACACCGGCACCCGCGGGCAGGACGACCAGCATCCGCCGTCTCGCGTGCACAGCCATGATCAGTGCGACTGCCATGAACAAGCCGGTCGAGGCGAAACCGCCGTACGCCACGGGTTCCCAGAGCGTGAGCTTCGACAGCATGACCTGGAAGGGGATGCGCGCCTGTTCCCCGTTGGCCGCCTTGAGCACGAGCTCCCAGCGACCGGTCCGGTCCACGTCGAGCCGGACCGGGTGGGTGCCGCGCCTGTCGATGTCCACTGTGGCCTTGCGCGGCGAACCGACCAGCCCGGCCTCGATCGACGTCCTGGCGACCGGGTCGTGCGCGATGAAGTCGATGTC
Source organism: Kibdelosporangium phytohabitans (assembly GCF_001302585.1). GTDB lineage: Bacteria > Actinomycetota > Actinomycetes > Mycobacteriales > Pseudonocardiaceae > Kibdelosporangium > Kibdelosporangium phytohabitans. Next base: position 7,284,145 of record NZ_CP012752.1, read on the forward strand.
GAGCGGCCCCGGCACCTCCCGCGTCCCGCGGACCACCAGCGTCAGCTCGTTGCCCGCGAAACTCTGCGCCAGGTGGAAGTCCGCGGTGTCGCTGACCCCGTGCGCCCCGGCCGGCGGCGCGGTCACCGCCAGCATCGCGAAGACCGCCCCCAGCACCGCCAAGATCCGCCCCATGCCACACGAAGTTAGGGCGCGGCGGCATGCGGCCGAATCCTGCGAACGAGCCGCGAGAAGTACTACTTAAGCAGGACCGGTCACGGCTTGGTGCGCTCCGGCGTCACGCACCGTGGCGATCACGGAGGGTATGCGGCAGCCGGCGGCAACTGCGCGTTCCCGCCGGAGTGGTCGCACCAGGTGACCGCCGCCGGCATGTCGCTCTGATGCACAGACGACCAACCAGTGGTCCACTTGATCGCATGGAACTGCTGGACGCTCATGGAAGTGCGTTGAGCGGGTTCGACTGGCTGGTCAAGGCGATCGGCCCGGACGACTGGGCCGGTGCGACGCCGTGCCCCGGCTGGAACGTGCGTGACCTGCTCAATCACCTGGTCGCCGAACAGCTGTGGGTACCGCCGCTGCTCGGTGGCGCCGCCCTCGACGAGGTCGGCGAACAGTTCGACGGCGACCTGCTCGGCGACGACCCGGTCGGCGTGTGGGCCGTGGTGTCCGCCGAGGCCCGCGAGGCGTGGCTGCGGCCCGGCGCGCTCGACCGTGACGTGCACCTCAGCTACGGCCTCGTGCCCGCCGCGGAGTTCGGCTGGCAGATGACGCTCGACCTGGCCGTGCACGGCTGGGACCTGGCCAAGGGGATCGGCGAGACCTCGCCGTTGCACGACGAACTGGCCGAGGCCCTGCTCGCGGTGTTCTCCCCGCAGGTGTGGCGCTGGCAGGGCACGGGGATCTTCGACCCGCCCGTGCCGGTGTCGGTCGACGCGGGCGCGCCCGCCCGGCTGCTCGGTTTGGTCGGACGGCACCACTGACGCTCGCTACACTTGGCAGGTCTTGTGTGGACCCTGCAAGGAGTGAGTAGGTAAGGTGCGCGACGCCAAGTCGCCCGGTGGCAGTAGCCAGCCGGGCGATTCTCCCGGCTGCCATATTCGCCCGGACACCGGAGTTGTGCGGTGACCGGACCACTGTTCGATGTTCTCGGCATTCTCGCCGTTGTCCTCCTGACGCTCGGAACAGCCGTTTTCGTCGCGGCCGAGTTCTCGCTGACCGCGCTCGACCGCAGCCAGGTCGAGAGCCACGCGCAGCGCCAGGACGACCGCAAGGCCCGGAATGTCCGCAAAGCCCACCGCACGCTGTCGTTCCAGCTGTCCGGTGCGCAGGTCGGCATCACGATCACCACGCTGACCACGGGTTATCTCGCCGAGCCGATCATCGGCGAGTGGCTGGTGCCGCTGATGCGGCTGGTCGGCCTGCCCGACGGCGCCGCGCACGGCTTCGCGCTGGCGATCGCGCTGCTGCTGGCGAACTTCATCTCGATGCTGTTCGGCGAGCTGGTGCCCAAGAACGTGGCCATCTCCAAGCCGCTGGCCACCGCGCGGACCGTCGCCGGCTTCCAGATGGGCTTCTCCCGGTCGCTGGGCTGGTTCATCAACGGCCTGAACGCGATGGCGAACTGGCTGGTGCGCAGGCTGGGCGTGGAACCGGCGGACGAGCTGGCCTCGGCCAGGTCACCGCAGGAACTCGGCTCGCTCGTGCGCTCCAGCGCCGAGCACGGCACGCTCGACCAGGGCACGGCCAAGTTGCTGGACCGTTCGCTGCGCTTCGGCGACCGCACGGCTGGTGAGCTGATGACGCCACGCGTGCGCGTGCACGCCCTGCGGGCTGACGCGACCGTGCCCGACCTGATCGAGCTCGCCAGGGCCACCGGGTTCTCCCGGTTCCCCGTGCACAAGGGTGACCTCGACGAGGTGATCGGTGTCGTGCACGTCAAACAGATCTTCGGCGTGCCGCCCGAGCTGCGGGCGACGACCGAGCTGGCCAAGCTCGCCCGGCTGGTGCCGACGGTGCCCGAGAGCCTCGACGGCGATACGCTGCTCGACCGCCTGCGCGGCTCCGGCCTGCAGGTGGCGCTGGTCGTCGACGAGTACGGCGGCACGGCGGGCATCGTGACGCTGGAGGACCTGATCGAGGAGATCGTCGGCGACGTCCGCGACGAGCACGACCGCGGCGAGGTCAGCCCGGTCCGCCCGCTCGGCAGGGACAGCTGGATGGTCTCCGGCCTGCTGCGCGACGACGAACTGGCCGAGGCGACCGGGTTCCGGATGCCGTCGGGCGAGTACGAGACGCTCGCCGGGCTGGTGCTGTCCCGGCTCGGCCGGATCCCCGAGGTCAACGACGAGGTCGTGGTGGACGGCTGGCGGATCACCGTGATGCGGATGGACCGCCACCGGGTGGCCGAGCTCCGCGTGACGCGCCTGGCCAGCCAGGACGCCCCGGCCGAGGCGGGTGCGCGATGACCGGTATCCCCGCGATCCTGATCTCGCTCCTGCTGCTCGCGCTGAACGCGTTCTTCGTCGGCGCGGAGTTCGCGCTGGTCAGCGCCCGCCGTGACCGGCTGGAAGCGATGGTCGACCGTGGCGTGGACCGCGCCAGGACAGTCATGCGTGCGGCCGAGAAGACCTCGCTGATGATGGCCGGTGCGCAGTTCGGCATCACGCTGTGCACGATCGCCCTCGGTGCGCTCGGCGAACCGGCCGTCGCCCACTACCTGGAGATGGTGCTGGAGCCGCTGGGCGTGCCCGCGGCGGTGGTGCACGGCGTCTCGTTCGCCATCGCGCTGCTGATCGTGTCGATCCTGCACGTGCTGCTCGGCGAGATGGTCACCAAGAACATCGCGATCGCCGCGCCCGAGCGGACCGCGGTGTGGCTGACGCCGTTCCTGGTCGCGTGGGTGCGGCTGGTGCGGCCGGTGATCAGCCTGCTGAACCTGATGGCCAACGCCATCCTGCGGCTGCTGAAGGTGGAACCGAAGGACGAGCTGGAGACGTCCTACACGCCGGAGGAACTGGCCAGCCTGATCGCCGACTCGCGGCGGGAAGGCCTGCTGGACGACCTGGAGCACCGCAGGCTGACGCAGACGCTGTCGTCGGCCGAGCGGACCGTTGCCGACGTGCTCGTGCCCCTCGACGAGGTCACGACCGTGCCGTACCCGCCGAAGATCGGCGACATCGAGTCGGCGGTGGCCGCGACCGGCTTCTCCCGGTTCCCGGTCCGGCTGGCCGACGGCAGACTGAACGGGTTCGTGCACGTCAAGGACGTGCTCGACCTGGCGGGCGACTCGGACACGCCGTTGCCGTGGGCGCGGGTGCGCGGCCTGCCGCAGCTGCCCGCGGACGCCCGGCTGGACGAGGCGCTGGCGGCGTTGCGGCGCGTGCAGAGCCACCTGGCGAAGGCCGTCGCGCCTGACGGGACCGTGCTGGGCGTGGTCGCGCTGGAGGATCTCGTCGAGGAGTACGTCGGCACCGTCCGGGACAGTACGCACATCGGCGAATAATGACCGTTGTGAAGGTGTTGGCTGAGCAGGAGTGGCGGGCCCGGCAGGACGCCCACGTGACGCGCATGCGCAAGTGGGTCGAGCCGCACCAGGACCGCAAGGCGCGGGGAGCCAAGCACCCCGTGCTGGACTTCCTGTTCAGCTACTACTCCTACCGGCCGACCAGGTTGCTGCGGTGGCATCCCGGCCCGGACGTGGCACTGGCTGGGGACGCCGCCGAACACCTGTCGTGGACGGGCTACGTGACCACGCCATCGGGCGTCACGCTGTCACGTGACGCCCTCACCGAGCAGCGCCGCACGTCGGTGGGTTTCATCCGTGACCTGCTCACGGCCACGCAGTCCCGGCCACCTCGCCTCGGTTGCTTCGGCCTGCACGAGTGGGCGATGGTCTACCGATCCGCCGACGTCCGCCACGAGTCCTGGCCGCTTCGGCTGGGCGCGGCGGGGACGGACGCGGTGGTGGAATCGCTGCCGATCAAGTGCGGGCACTTCGACGCGTTCCGGTTCTTCACCCCGCAGGCCCGTCCGCTGAACACGCTGCAGCCGACCCGTCCCCTGCAGATCGCCATGGAGCAACCCGGCTGCCTGCACGCGAACATGGACATGTTCAAGTGGTCGTACAAGCTGGCGCCGTTCACGCCGAGCGAGCTGGTGGCGGACTGCTTCGAGCTGGCGTCGGACGTGCGTGAGCTCGACATGCGCGCCAGCCCGTACGACCTGCACGAGCTCGGCTACTCCCCCGTGCCGATCGAGACGCCCGCCGGTCGCGCCACGTACGCGCGCATGCAGGCGGAGTTCGCCGAACGGGCCGCGCCGTTGCGTGCCAGTCTGATCGACTTGTGCTCTCAGCTGCTGGAATGGTGAGTTTCGCGCGTGAACTGGTCACGCCGTCCTTGCCAGGCGGGCCGGGCACAATCACCGCTGACTCCTGTGGTGTGATCGCCACCACACCACCGCCCCGGGAAGCGCGTCGATCTACATAACGATTAGGTCAATATCAGTCACGTAACGCGCACCCAGAGTGACAAAACTTGACCCTTAGCCTTCGCCTGTTAGCGTTAAATTCGCTTGACTAAGGCCTGCCGACTACGGACAGACACGAAGGCGGAGTGTGATGGGTCGACACCGCGCGCTGGACAACGTCCGGCGCGGCGTCGCCAAGTGGCCACTCGCTGTACTCGGTGTCGTCGTCCTGCTGGCGCTCGCGTGGCTCGGCTGGACGTGGATCGAGCGCGAGCTCGAAGAGCGCGCCGCCGCCCAGTCCAAGTCGTGCCCGGAAGGCGACTCCGTGCTCAGGATCGCCGTCACGCCCAGCGCCGCCGGAGCCGTCGACGAGGCCGCCAAACGCTGGAACACCCAGAAGACCGTCGTCAACGACCACTGCGTGCGGGTCGAGGTGTCGGCGCGCGAGCCGAGCCAGGTGTTCACCGGCCTGTCGGGCGAGTGGAACGACCAGGCCATGGGCGGTAAGCCGCACGCGTGGCTGCCGGAATCCACCTACTGGGTCAACCGGTTGTCCGCCGCGAACAGCGTCCTGGTCGGCTCGGCGCCGGAATCCGTCGCGACGAGCCCGGTTGTGCTCGCCGTGCCCTATGAAGCCGTGAAGCCGTTGGAGGCACACGACTCGTTCACGTTCGGCGACCTGGCCGCGCTGACCACCGCACCGGACGGGTGGGCCCGGTACGGCAAGCCGGAGTGGGGCAAGTTCACCATCGCCATGCCCGATCCCACGTCGAACACCGCGAGCGTGCTCGCTTTGCAGTGCGCCATCGCCGGGGTGAGCCCGCAGCGGGCCGGACCGGTGACCGTCGACACCCTGACATTGCCCGCGGTGCAGCAGAACCTCGCGCAACTGGCCGCCGCCCGGCCGTCGAACGTCCCGGTCACGACCATCGACACGCTGATCGAACTGGGCAGGGCCGGCAAGGTGCTCGGTGCGCCGTTCAGCGCGGTCCCGGTCACCGAGGTCGACCTCTACCGGCGCAACCTCGGCCTTGACGGCAAACCGCCGGTCGGCAAACCGCTCTACGAGGTCGCCGCCCGCGGCCCGAGCCCCGCCGCGGACTTCCCGTTCGTGGCACTGTCCGGCGACCACGCCCAGGTGCGCGCGGCGCTGAAGTTCAGCGACTTCCTCCGGGAAACCCCGCAGCAGCAGCTGTTCAACCGCGCCGGCCTGCGCGCGGCAGGCGGTGCGGGCTACCCGCACGACGCGCCCGGCATCCGTTGGGACAGCGCCACGACGAGCCTCGTCCCGGCGGACGCGACGACGACGCAACAGATCTCGGCGACGTGGGCCAACGCGGCCGACGGCGGCCAGGTGATCACGGTGCTGGTGGACGTCTCCCGCTCGATGCTCGCCGACGGCGGCGACGGCAGATCCCGTGTCGACTGGGTCAAACAGGCCCTGCACGGCATGACCGACCGGATGGCCAGCGGCTCGCTGGGCATCTGGGAGTTCTCCCGCAGGCTCGACGCCGACCGGCCGTACAAGCAACTCGTGCCCACGAGCCCGGTCGCGGCCAACCGGCCGGCGCTGCACAGCGGGATCGACGCCCTCACCCCGGCCACCGGCACGCACCTGTACACGAGCCTCGACGCGGTCCACCGCGCGGCGCTGAACTCGTACGCGGAAGGCAAACGCAACCGGATCGTCGTCATCAGCGACGGCCCCAACGACGGCGGAACGACCTACTCGCAACTCCGGGAACGCCTGCGGGACAAGAACATCGCCCGGGGCAAGCTGCCGATCAGCTTCCTGTCCATCGGATCGGAGCCCAACCGGGGCGAACTGGCCGAGCTGGCGCGCTCGACCGGCGGCACGCTCTCCGTGCTCACCGACGCCCGCGGCGTCGACGGCGCACTGGGCCAGCTGCTGTCCACCGAGGGCTGATCACCCGCCGAGTTTCAGGTACGCCGACGCCTTGGCAACCACGCCCCGCGCGCCCGACTCGCCGCGCATCCGGCGTTTCACCCACGGCACCAGGAACTGCCGCGCCCAGCGGTACTGGTCGGCGAGGCTCGGTTCGGCGGGGTAGTCCGGCGCGATCTCGGCCACCGACAGCTTGCGCGGCGGGCGGCCGTCCAGCAGCTCCATGCACGCCTCGGCCGCCGCGCGGTGCCCGTCCGGGCCGGGGTGCAGGCGGTCCTCGCTCCACCCACCGATCCCCGGCGGCATCATCACGGCCAGGTCCAGGCACAACGCGCCGTGCTTCGCCGCGATCCGGCGGACGAACGCGTTCGACAGGGTGAGGCGTTTGATCAGCGTGCGGCGCAGCGGGGTCGGCAGGGGCACGCCCTGCGCCGGCGTCGGCAACGTGGCTGTGATCACCTTCGCGCCGGTCGCGGCGAGGGTGCCGATCAGCTTGTCCTGGTCGTCGGCGAACGCGCGGAAATCGAGTCTCGGCCTGATCAGGTCGTTCATCCCGGCCACCGCCGTGACGAGTTCCGGTTCGAGCGCCACGGCGGGCTCCACCTGGGACTCCACCACCTGGCGCGTGGTCAGGCCGCCGACGGCCAGGTTGGCGTAGCTCACCGGCCCGCGGCGAGCGACCAGCAGTTCGGCCAGGCGATCCGCCCAGCCGCGCAGCTTGCCGTCCTGGCCTGGATCACCGACGCCCTCGGTGAAGCTGTCCCCGACGGCGACAAACCGGTACTCGCTCACCCACCAAGATTAACTCCCGATTTGACCTTCCCACTGTGGCAAGGATGAGGATGCGTGTGTGACCGAACACCTGCTGCCGATCGGCGAGTTCGCCAGGATGTGCCGGCTGAGCACCAAACAGCTGCGGCACTACGACCAACTGGGGCTGCTGGTGCCCGCCGAGGTCGACGCGGCCACCGGCTACCGCTACTACTCCCCCGCACAGGCGCGCCGGGCGCTGGCGATCGCGTTGCTGCGCAAACTGGACGTGCCGCTGCCGGAGATCTCGGCGGCGTTGCGCGACGAGCAGGTGCTCGGCACGCACCTCGCCAGGGTCGAAGCCGAGATCGAACACCGCAGGCGCACCGCGCGGGCGTTGTCCCGGCTGTTGCAGGACGGCCTGCTGCGTCAGGAGGTCACGCTCGCCGTGGAACCCGAGCGGCGGCTGGTCGTCGCCCGAACCACTTGCGCGCCAGAGGAAATCGGGACGGCGATCGGCCACTGTATCCAGTCCGTCGCGCACGTTCCCGGGCCGCTGTGGGGATTGTTCCCGCTCGACCTGGACGCCACGCGGCTCACGGTCGCGGCCGGTGCCGAGACCGACGCGCCCGGCACCGACGTGGAGACCTTGCCTGCCGGGCTGGTCGCGATGACCACGCACGTCGGGCCGTACGAGGACCTCACGCTGGCGTACCAGGGCCTGTTCGCGTGGATCTACGAACGCGGGCACCGGCCCTCCGGGCTCGGTCGCGAGTCGTACCTCGCCGGGCCTGCCACTTCGGCACCGGAACAGCTCGTCACCCGAATCGTCATCCCATTGGAGCAGTCCCGTGAATGAGTACAAGCACCTGTTCACCGGCACGACCGAACCCGCGCTGATCGACATGCCTTCGTTGCCATATCTCATGGTTGACGGCAAGGGCGCGCCGGATTCACCCGAATACAGCAACGCGGTGTCCGGGCTCTACGCGGTCGCGTACGCCGTGCGGGCGGCGCTGAAACCCGTCATGACGTACTCCGTGCTGCCCCTGCAAGGTCAATGGTGGTCACCCGATCCGGCAGTCTTCACCACCGGGGACCGCTCGGCCTGGTGCTGGACCATGATGATCCTGCAGCCCGCCGAGGTGACCGCCGGCCTCGTCGCCGAAGCGACCGAGAAGGCCGCGCGGCGCAAGCGAGTCGACGGTGTGCGGTTCGAGCGGCTCACGGAGGGAACGTGCGCGCAGATCCTGCACAAAGGCCCGTACAGCGAGGAACCGGCGACGATCGCCAGGCTGATGGACTTCGTGCGGCGGGAAGGCAGGCAGCTCACCGGCAAACACCATGAGATCTACCTGACCAGGCCGCGCACGGACGCTCCGGAGAAGATGCGGACCTTGATCCGCTATCCGGTCTGAACCACTGCGCGAGAGCTTGGAAGCCGTCCCGGTGACCAGCACGGGGGCTGTCGGCTGGTCACCGGAACGGCACGCCTACCGGACGCCGCGTCGGGAGGGGTGCGGCATCAGCTTCTTGGACACAGGCGTCCAGCCGCGATACGCCGTCCGGTCGGCGGGCTTCACTTGTGGTTGTTGTTCGTCGTGCCCCGGTCCCACAGCAAGGTGGCCACGTCGAGTTCAGGCACTTCCCCGGCTGCCTGAACAGCGAACGTGAACATCTGTGCCGCGTCCGGTCCGTTGGTCCACACCACCCGGTACCGGCGGATCTGCCGGTCGTAGTACACCCGGACGTAGGTGCCGGACTTCGTGGTCAACAGGCTGGCTAGGCGCCGAGCGCTGCGGGCGCGCTTGCTCATGACAAGTCCCCTGCCGGGCGACTTGGCGGGACTCGTGGTCCCCGTTGTCACCGTTGTCGACGTGTTCTGCACGGTTTCAGCCCCTTCTGTGCTACATCTGAAACACGAGGACACCAGCGACGGGGTATGTCATGGAAGACTGAGAGCTACTCACGGCGCGCTCACGCGTACTCACGGTCAGCCGGTGCGGGAGGCAACATGGCGACCCAGGACGAGGACTCGCCCGCACACCAAGACGTCTTCGTCGGCGAACTGCGCCGATGGCGCGAGGTGCGCGGGATGTCCCGTACCGCTGTTGCTGTGGCCATGGGCTACAGCCGTTCGTACGTATCGAAAGTCGAGAGCGGTCACGAACGTCCGTCGCGCGAGTTCGCCAAGGCGGCCGACGACGCGCTCAACGCCGGTGGCGCGTTGCGCCGCGCGTGGCGTGAGTACGAGGCGCTTCGCCCGGTCGTGGTGCGGTCCACTCCCGTCGAGCGGACCCCGGAACCGTCGGCACGCAGCCTTTTCGTAGAACATGACGACGCCGAACTCCGTTACGACGGACGGACTTACCGCGCGATCATGCGCAGGCGCCTGGTCAACAACGGCAGTGATCCCATCACCCGATACATGATCCGGATCTCGGTCGACCGGTTCCCCGGTGATCCGGACCTGTCCAACCAGCTCTACCGCGACCGGCCGCTGACGTGGGAGGAACTGGATCTGCAGGCGTGGTGCGGCGAGGACCGCTCGGAGCCGATGCGGTGGGTGGCGCAGCACGACCGGGACGCGTTCAAGGAAGTCTGGCTGCAGTTCGCCAACGACAGCGGCCACTTCCCGCTCTACCCGGGGCAGAGCACGTGGATCGAGTACACCTACACCGTCCGCGATGACAAGTGGGGCAACTGGTTTCAGCGCGCGGTCCGGCTGCCCACGTCGTTGTTGTCGGTACGGCTCGACTTCCCCGAGCACCTCGACCCGGCGGTGTGGGGGCTGCACACCTCCATGACCGCCGAGTCGATGCCGTTCCGCACGGCGATCGACGAGCAGCGATCGGGCAACCGGCGCGTTTTCGCGTGGACGACGGAAGAACCGCCGATGCACGCCCGGTACCGCCTCGAATGGCACTTCCGGCGCAAGCCGTCCACCCAGCCGGCGGAACCGGCCGAGAAACCGAGCCAGGTCATGCGTTCGCTCGGCGTGGTGCAGTCCGACGACCCGATCCTGCACCGCCCGGCCAAACCGTTCCAGTTGCCCGACGAGGCCGAGGACGCCAGACGGGTGATCGCGGAACTCGTGTCAGCCGCCAAACGGGTGTCGGCGGCGCACACGTTCGGCAAGGGAATCGGCTTGGCCGCCAACCAGATCGGCATCGACCGGGCGGCCGCGATCGTGTTCCCGCCGGGCACCGACGACGTGATCATGCTGCTGAACGCGAGGATCATCGAGAACGGCGGGCGCTACGACGAGCAATACGAAGGCTGCCTGTCGTTCTTCGACGTGCGCGGTCTCGTGCCGCGGCCGATGGTGCTGCACGTGGAACACCAGGACCTCAACGGTGCCCGCAAGATCACGATCTTCGAACGCGGGGTGGCCAGGCTCGTCGCGCACGAGATCGACCACCTGCACGGCACCCTCTACACCGACCGGCTCCCGCCCGGCGCCGAGGCGATCCCGATCGAGCAGTACGGCGGCAGCGGCCTGAACTGGCAGTACTGAACAGCCTCACGGCGAGGCGGTCAGCATCATCGTGCGCACGTCGAGGTGCTTGTCCATCTCGCCCTGCTCGTACATCAGGTCGGCGACGCGCTGCAGCCGGACCGGGTCCACACTGGTCGGGAAGACAGGCATGGTCATCAACTGGTAGGTGTCCGCGTCGATCTTGAGGTGCTTGGTCAGCACCGCGCCGACCTTGTCGCGGTTGCCGGTGTCCGCGACGCCCTTGTTCAGCGCCCGCTTGAAGGCCGCGACGACATTCGGGTTGGCCTGCGTGAACTCCTTGCGGGCGATCCAGCCCGACCACGGGAAGTTGGCGGTGGGCCCGGAGAACGGGTCCATCAGCTTGACCATCCCGGCCTTGGTCGCCGCGGTCAGGTGCGGCTCGGCGATCACGGCGGCGGCGACGTCACCGCGTTGCATCGCCGCGGGCATGGCCGCGATCTCCATGGAGACGTACTGGATCTTGCGGTAGTCCACCGACATCATCTTGAACTGCGAGTTCAGCGTCAGCTCGGAGATGCCGCGCTTGGACGACACCGCGATCTTCTTCTCGGCGAGGTCGGCGGGTTTCCTGATCGGGCTGTTGGTGGCCACCACGCAGAGGATCAGGTCCTCGGTGGTCTGCACCGCGTCGGCGACGATCCGGATCTCCGCGACCGACTTGGCCTGCGGCATGAACGCGGGCGGGTAGCTGGTCAGTCCGAAGTCGAGCGTCCCGCCGACAACGTTGTCGACGTTGGCGGAGCCCTTGGCGCCCGTGGTGAGCTGCACTTCGAGGCCTTCGGCGGCGAAGTAGCCGTTGTCGATGGCCAGGTGCAGTGGCGCGGAGTCGACCAGGCCGAGCGTGCCGACCTTGATCACCTTGCGTTCGAGCGGTCCGGTGGCCGGTCCTTGCTGCTCCGAGTCCCCGAGCATCCCGCACCCGGTGGCCCCGGCCAGCAGCACGGCCCCCAGAAAACCTGCTACACACCGCCTCGATGGCATGAAATTTTCCTCCAGTCGTGAGGGAGGCTGCCGAGAGTAGCGAGCTCACTACCGGCGTGCGGCCGTTTGGCCGAAGATCACGCGTTTGCTTAATTGCGTAGCGGAAGCAATTTTCCAACCGGCTGGTTCAGCCGAAGTCGTGCGCCTCGACCGCCAGCATCTCGTCGATCATCGCCGCGACCGCTTCCGGATGCGTCACCGCGAGCACGTGCAGCGGTCCCGTCCAGTGATCGCGGTGGAACACACGATCGACCACACGGGCGATGTATTCGCGATCCGGTTCGTACGGCAGGGAAAGGCAGGCCTGCGCCTGACTCAGCGGATCGTGGACGGCTCGCGCAGCGGAGTCCGCACCCCGCCGGTCGCCGAGTGCGGCCCGCACGAGTGCGATCGTGGTGAACGCGGTGTCCCGGCGAGCGTGATCACCTACGTCGACGGTCAGCTCCTCAGCTCGGCTGGTGTCACCGAGCAGCGCGAACGTCTGAGCGACAGCGGATCGGACGGAATCGTCCGCGAACGGCCCTGTCTCGCTGAGGCCTCGCGCCACCCGGACACAGATCTCGAGCTTTGGTAAGGCCTCGCGCGGTGACACCCCCATGGTCGACAGCAACGCCGCCGTCCTGTCACGCACGACGTCCGCGCACCGGCGGTCGCACCGATCTTCGATACACACCAGCAGATCTCGGACAAGCAGCGCGGACTGACGCGTGCACTCGCTGAAGGAGAAGAAGACCGCCTGAGCGTGGCGCGGGTCGCACGGCACTGCCGCGACCACAGCCGCTTCGTCCATCAGGGCGTAGTGGTCCGCGTGGCCGATGATCAACTGCGCCACCCTCGCCATCCAGTCGGGCTCGCCGCTGATCGCGAACAGCAACCCCAGAGTCCGGTAGCGGTCGCCCGTGTGCCCGATCTCGCTCCGCACCGCGTCGATCTGTTCGATGATCCGCACGGTGATCCGCTGTGCGAGCGGGATGTCGCCCGTGCGCAACGCGGCCTGCGCGACGGAGGTCATCGCGTAGACCTGTTGGTACGGGTCGGACAGGCCGGCTGCCAGGTCCTCGGCGATCTCGAGCAATCCGAGGTCGGCGGCCTCCTCCACGAGGAGATGCAGATCCTCGCCCACGCCTGCCAGTTCCCGCGCTCGTCGCCACTGGCCGGCCGACACCATCGCACGGACCAGCGCGGACCAGGACGCCGGCATGTCGAGATCCTCGTCGACGTCCTTGCTCACCTCGACGCTCAGGCCGGCGAGCAGGAGCATCCGGTCGACGTCCCCGCTCGTCCCCGCCGCGGCAGCCAGCAGTGCCAATGCCCGACTGCGCCGGGCCGGGTCCTGGACCGACCGCGACACCTCCTCGGCACGGACGGCGAGAGCAGCGGCCAGGTCGTGCTTTCCCGTCTCCACCGCCGTTCTCGCCAGGATGGTCATCGCGGTCGCGCGATGCCCCACGTGCTCGACCAGTTCGACGAGCCGTTCGGCGTGGTCCACGTTGCCGGCGACGAGGTTGGCCGACGCGACATTGGCCAGCGCCCAACCCGTGTGCGGTCCCCACAACCGAAGCGATCCCGCGATCCGTTCTGCCCTCGGGACATCACCCGCTGTCGCGATGATGGACGCGGCATGCGCCCGCACCCAGTCCGAACGGTTGACACCGACGGGTGACATCGCGAGCGTCTCCGCTTCGAACAGGTCACCGGCGGCCACCCTGGCTCTGATCAACCGGATGAAGTTCTCTTCCCGGTATTGCTTCGTTGCTTTGATCGCCGTGGTCAGCCGGTTGGCGGTCCGCCGGTCGCCGATCGCGGACACCGCCCTGAGCAACGGGATCACCGCGTCCACTTGGGCGTACGGGGAGATCTCGGACTGGATCAGCGACTCGGCGCGGTCGATGTGTTCCCGCGCCTTCGGCCATCCGTTCACCCGCGCCACGACCGGAATGAGCGCCGCCAGGGCTTCGACCGCACGAGCCGGTTCCAGTGAGCTGATCAGCGCCTCGGCCGCATCGAGGTGGTCGGACGCCACGTCGTCAGGCACCACTGCCGCGAGTGCGGCATACGCGTGCACCGCCCGGTCGGGATCGGTGATCGCACCGGCGAGGGCCTCGGCACGCCGCACCTGCCCCAGCTTCGCCCACACCGCGGGGAGTTTCACGGGAATGGTGGCGTTGCGGTTGATCAGCCGGTCGCGGTGCACCACGAGCCGCGCCATCGCGACCATGTCGAACACCGCGGCCTGACGCACCGCGCCCTGTGCCGCCGCGATTTCCTCCAGCGCGGCCGTGTCGCCGCCGGACAGCGCCAGTGACCGGTCCTGGCGGCCGGGATCCGTCGCACACCGCACCATCCTCGGCACGTCACCGTGGCGGTCCAGCGTCTCGAAGTACCCGCGCAGCAGGAAATCCGGAGTCTCGGCTGGCCAGCCGAGACTCCGGTACCGATCGGCCCACTCGTGCAGGCGGTCCCGGAATCCGGCGAGCCGTTTCCCGCCCAGCAGCTCGGTGGCCGTCCGCTGTAGTTCCTCGTGGCCGAGGATGTAGACGTCGCCGGAGCGGGAGTGGCCGTCCCGCCGGGCGAAGTTGCGGCCGGTCGCCGTGCTCAGGACACGCAGGACGTCCCGGCTCGGCTGATCGGTCAGTTCGGCGAGGTCGGCGGCGGTGAGACCACCTCCGGCCGCGGTCACCAGACCGAGCAGCTCCCGTCCGGCTTCCGGTCCGTCCAGCAGGTCGTCGAGGTCGCGTTCCATGTCCACGCGGATCTCGTCGGCGTGCGGCGACTGGGCGAGGTGCCGGACGATTCCCGGGTCGCGCAACGGGTGGTGCGGGCGCACGTCGTCCGGGATCGGCGGGTCCGGGCGGCCTGCGACGATCACCCGCATCCCCTCGGGTGGCCGCTGCGGCAGCACTCCGGCGATGCTGTGCCACCGGCCGCCCAGCGCACTGCTGCGGTCCTCGTCCAGGCCGTCGACCAGCAGGACGAAGTGCTCGCCCCGCGCACGGCACGCCCGTGCGGCGTCCTCCAGCAGACCCAGCAGGTGGGCCTCCTGGTTCGATTCAGTCAGCAGCGGCGGCAGCTCCTCGTCCAGGATCGACAGCAGCTGCTCGATGACGTTGCGCGCGAACGCCACCCGGTCGCTCTGCCCGGCGAGCCGGGCGGTGACGAAGAACGACACGATCCGCACGCGCGGCGGCGGGTTGAGCACGAACCACGACATCAGCGCCGACTTGCCCGACCAGGCGGGCGCCCGCCACCACCGGTAACAGCCCTCGGTGTCCGGCGCCACGCAGAAGTCCGCCAGCTCCGCCAGTTCGGTCTCACGGTCCCGCAGCACCGCGGGCGCGATCCGGCTCACCTGGTGGCGGTACCGGGTACGGACCGGCGCGCCCGTGCGGAGGTTCACGTCACCTATGTGCACGCCGGTGTTGGCGTAGCCGTCGCGCGCCGTGGCATCTCCCGTGCCCGACGCGTGTGACTTCATACCGGCATCATCGCGCGGTGACGGCGGCTTGTGACCCGCTCCGCGTCACGAGAAGTGGTCGGGGTGCGGGCCGACCCTGGTGTCGTTGTGCATTTCGGTCAGGGCGAGCACGTCGTCCTCGGCGAGCTCGAAGTCGAAGATGTCGATGTTCTCGTGGATCCGGGCCGGCGTGACGGTCTTGGGGATCACCATGTTGCCCAGCTCCAGGTGCCAGCGCAGGATCACCTGGGCCGGTGTCTTGCCGTACTTCTCGGCCATCAGGCCGATGCTCTCGTCACGCACGAGCCTGCCGCTGGCCAGCGGGCTCCACGCCTGGGTCACGATCCCGTGCTCGCTGTGGTAGGCGCGCAGGTTGTCCTGCACCAGGTTCGGGTGCAGCTCGATCTGGTTGATCGCGGGCACCGTGCCGGTCTGTTCGCTGAGCCTGCGCAGGTGCGAGATCTGGAAGTTCGACACGCCGATCGCCCTCGCCCGGCCGTCGGCCGCGAGCTTCTCGAACGCCTTCCACGTCTGCACGAAGTCGCCGCGCGCGGGCGCGGGCCAGTGGATCAGGAACAGGTCGACGTAGTCCAGGCCCAGCCGCGCGAGGCTCTCGTCGAACGCGCGCAGCGCGGCGTCGTAGCCCTGGGCGTTCTTCCACAGCTTCGTGGTCACGAACAGCTCGTCGCGCGGCACCCCGCAGCGGGCGATAGCCTGCCCGACGCCTTCCTCGTTGCCGTAGATCGAGGCCGTGTCGAAGCTGCGGTAGCCCGCGTCGACAGCTGTCTGGACCACGTCGGCCACGACGCTGTCGTGCACCAGGCCGACCCCGAACCCCACCTGCGGAATGGACACGCCGTTGTTCAGTTCGACGACAGGTACCTCGCGCATCAACGCACAGCCTTCCGTGTCCACAGCGCTACGACCACGGGATCGTAGTGGCTCAGCCGAGGCGCTCCCGCACCGCCGCCAGTTCCGCCTGCGTGATGCCCGTGCGCGGGTCGACCCGGATCAGTTCCGACATCAGCCCGGCGCGGGAGCGCAGGAACTCGTCCCGCGCGCCGGTGTACATGTCGAAGTCGTCGTCCAGCCAGACCAGCGGGCGGTCTCCCGCGTACCGGGCGACCGCCGGGAACTTCCATTCCGTCCCGGTCTGCCCGAACTCGATGACCGGCAGCACCGGCAGGCCGACCGCCGGGCCGATCATGGTGTTCGCCTTGTGCTCCCATGTGGTCGCCCAGACCAGTTCGGCCTCGCCCGCGGCGTCCATCAGCGCCGCGCCGACACCGGGGTCGAGCCACATCCGCAACGGCCGTCGCCTGCTCCAGCCGGGCAACCGGAACTTGTGCTCGACGAAACCCGCTGGTTTCCCGTCCGCCTTGGCGGCGAACGGGTTCAGCGGGCCGTCGACGTCGAGCAGCAGCAGCGGGCGCACCCGGTCAGCGTAGGAACTCGAGCAGCGCCTTCGTCACCGCCTCCGGCTGCTCGTCCGGCAGGAAGTGCCCTGACTTCGCGATCTTGCCGAGCCGCACGTCGGTTCCCTTGTCCGGCAACGACTGCGCCAGCGTGTCGTTGTACTCGGCGGCCAGGCCCAGCATCGGCACGGTGATCTTGCCGTACGCCTTCTGGTCCTCGATGTCCTGGTAGAAGCCCTGGTACCAGGCGTTGCCCGCGCGGATGGCGTCCGGCCGGTCCCACGCCGCCGCGTAGATCGCGCGGTCGCGTCCACCGACCGAGGCCTTGTCGTACAGCAGCGTGTCGAACAACCAGTCGACCATGTAGCGGAACCGGCCGTGGAGCAGCTGCTCCGGCAGGGAGCGCACCTGGTTGAACGCGAACCACCAGACGTGCACGGGCACTCCGGGCGGCGCCAGCAGCGGGATGTGGAACAGGCTCTCGTCGGGGTGACCGACGTCCAGCAGGCTCACCGTCCGCGTCGCGGCCGGGTGGTTGGCGGCGAAGCTGAACGCGGTCATCGCGCCGATGTCGTGGCCGACGATGTCCACCTGCTTGTACCCGAGGTGCCGGACCAGCTCGTAGATGTCACGGGCCATCGTCTTCTTGTCGTAGCCGCCGGCGGGCTTGTCCGTTCCGCCCTGGCCGCGCATGTCCACCGCGATCACGCGGTACCGGGCCGCCAGCGCGGGCATGATCTTGTGGAACTCCCACCAGGTCTGCGGCCAGCCCGGCACGAGCACCAGCGGTCTGCCTCGCCCGCCGGTCACGTAGTGCATCCGGATGCCGTTGACTCTCGCGTAGCCGTGACTGAAGCCGGGTAAGGAACGAACCAGCGCCTCGTCGGAGGGAGCGTTCTGGCCGGCAGCCGCGGGCTGGCCGGTGGCGGCGAGGACGGCACCCGCCGCGCCGATGGAGAAGAGGTTGCGTCGGTTGAGAGTCACAGGGATCACCGGTAGCCGCGGAAGAAGGTACGGAGGTCGTCGGCCAGCAGGTCCGGCGCGTCGGTGCCCGCGTAGTGGCCACCGCGGTCGAACTCCGACCAGTGCACGATGTTGTGGTCGCGCTCGGCCAGCGGGCGGATCGCCTGGAAGTCGTTGGCGAACACGGCCACACCGGTCGGCACGGTCCCGCGCTCGGAGGGCTCCTGCGGCAGGTGCGCGTTCTCGTAGTACTGCTGCGCCGACGAACCGGCGGTGTTGGTCAGCCAGTACAGCGACGCCACGGTGAGCACGAAGTCGGCGTCGAGCATCTTGTCCATTTCGGACGGGTGCTCACCGAAACCGCGTAGCAGGTCGAGCACCCACGCCAGCTGGCCGACGGGCGAGTCGGCGAGCGCGTGCGCCAGGGTCTCCGGGCGGGTGGACTGCAGCTTGTTGAACCCGGAGTGCTCGTCCATGAACCGCTGCAGGAACGTGAGCCTGCGGTACTCCTCCTCGCCGAAGTTCTCGAACTCGGTCGGGTCGCCGCTGGGGAACGAGAACACCTGGGTCACGTGCACCGCGGAGACCCGGTCCGGTGCGATCGCGCCGAGCACCGGCGTGATCATCGAGCCCGCGTCGTTGCCCGCGGCGCCGTAGCGCTCGTAGCCGAGCCGGTCCATCAACTGCACCCAGGCACGGGCGATCCGCGGGACGCCCCAGCCCTCGTCCGGCGTGGGGCCGGAGAAGGCGAACCCCGGCATGGACGGGATGACCAGGTGGAACGCGTCCTTCGGGTCACCGCCGTGCGCCCTCGGGTCGGTCAGCGGGCCGATCACGTCGAGGTACTCGACGAAGGTGCCGGGCCAGCCGTGCGTCAGGATCAGCGGGAACGCGTCCGGTTCGGGCGAACGGACGTGCAGGAAGTGCACGTCGGTGCCGTCGACCTCGGTGACGAACTGGGGGAACTCGTTGATCCGGGCTTCCTGGGCGCGCCAGTCGTATTCGCCCGCCCAGTACTCGGCAAGTTCCTTCAGCACGTTCGTCGGCACGCCGCGCTCCCAGCCGCCGACCTGCGGGCCGGTCCAGCGGGTGCGGGCCAGCCGGTCGCGCAGGTAGTCGATCTCCGACTGCGGGATGTCGATGACGAACGGCTTGATGGAGGTGTTTTCGCTGCTCATGGGAATAGCTTGACCTATGTGGACGCCTGGGTGTGATACGCGATCACGCCAACGGGCGTCGATTTCAGGACACGGTCTCGGCCATTCCGAACGTCTCCCGATATGCCTGTGGCGTCACGCCGACCAACCGCCGGAAATGCGGCCGCAGCGCGGCTGCCGAAGAAAAACCGCAATACTTGGCAATTTGGTCAACGGGCAACGTCGTGGATTCCAGCAACTGCTGCGACCTGATCACCCGCTGGTGCGTGAGCCACGTCGCCGGGGCGGACCCGGTGATCTCCCGGAACCTGCGGTCGTAGTTGCGCCTGCTCATGTGCGCGCGCTTGGCCAGTTCGTCGACCGGCAGGTTGGCGTCCAATTTGGTCAGTGCCCACGCCATCGACTCGGTGACCGGGTCCTCGTCGTGCAGTTCCGGCATGGGCGACTCGATGTACTGCGCCTGCCCGCCGGGCCGGTGCGGCGGCAGCACCATGCTCTTGGCCAGCCGGTTGGCGACGTCCGCGCCGCACATGGTCCGGATCAGGTGCAGGCCCAGGTCCATTCCGGACGCGCCGCCGCCCGCGGTGAGCACGTCGCCGTCGTCGATGTAGAGCGCGCCCGAGTCGACGCGGATCGTCGGGTACATGTCGGACATCGCGCTCGCCATGCCCCAGTGCGTGGTGGCCGGGCGGCCGTCGAGAAGTCCCGTCGCCGCCAGGACGAACGCACCGCTGCACAGACCGGCGAGCCGCGCTCCCCTGCTGTGCGCGGCTCGCATCGCGTCGAGCACCGGCTCGGGTGGACGCTCCACAGGCGACCGCCAGTTCGGCACGATCACCAGGTCGGCGTCCCGGATCGCGGCGAGGTCGTAGGGCACGGGGACGTTCATGCCGCCGCCGCGCAGTGTCGAGTTCGGTTCGCCGCCGACCACCCGGATGTCGACGTCGCGCAGCTCACCGAAGTTGGCCGCCATGTCGAACACGCCGAACGCGAACGACATGATGCCGAGCGAGACACCGTTGAACACCACTACGACCAGGCTGCCCACCGGGCGTGGTTCCGCGGTCGTCAGCCGGCCCTCAGGGGATTCCAGCATCAGAGTCATGGCCGGATCCTAAATGCCCGTCGAGCCGACAGAACTGCTGTGACCAGCCGTTTCAGTCAGGACTGAATGCGGTGGAACGTCTCGACTGCGCGCTGGACGCGATATCCGGCCGCGAAATCGGCCAGATCAGCGGATTTCCGGCCCCGGATGGCCTGCGCGAACAACGTGAGCCTGGTGTGCTCCGAACCCGTGCCCGCGAGCTCGACCGGTTGCCACTCACCGCCTTCGGTCACGTACAACTGCGCCCAGTCACGGAGCATGTACGACCGGCGAGTGCCCCAGATGATCCACTCATAACGCTCAGGTCCGGCGAGATCCGACACCGCCGACACGTGCACGGGAACGCCACCGGCACGCAGCAGACCACGCGCGGCGACCTCGCTGCCGGTGCCGTCCGGGCCGTCGGAGTAGTCCACACTGGTCTCGACCGCTTCGAGTGGTCCGACGATCCGATCGGTCAGGTAGATGAAGTGGGACAGCACTTCCCGGACGAACCCGCCCTGCTCGCGCCCGGCGAGCCAGGTCGCGGTGGCCTGGAAGTCCCTCGGCCAGCGCGGGAACTGCACCCGGATGTCCACGCCACGGACAGTGCCAAGGTCGTCACCGGCGACGCGCAGCACGGCGTCGCGATCGGACAGTGCGAAGTTGACGGCGTTCGCGAGCCCGGTTTCCGTTGCGGCGTCGAGCATCCGCTGGGCGTCGGCCAGGCTGACCGCCAGCGGCTTCTCACAGAACACGGCCTTGCCGGAACGCAGGGCGGTGACCGCGAGGTCGGCGTGGAAGGCCGGTGGGGTGGCGATGTAGACCGCGTCCACATCGGAGGCGCCGACCACCGCGCGGGGATCGGTGGTGAAGGGGACGCCGGGGTCGGTCTCGGTGACGTCACTGGCCCTGACCACGGTGAAGTCGGGGTGGCCGACCGCGACGCGGAGGGTTCGCCTGCCCATCACGCCGAGCCCGACGATGCCCAGCCTTATCTCGCTCATGCGCACATCCTGACGCATGCCACCTGTTAGATCCAGCTACGATGAGTGAATGAAACCGTTAAGCCCGGACTTCATGGACGATCTGCGCCGCCTGCGCGTGCTGCGCGAGTTCCGGGAACGCGGAAGCATCACGGCAACGGCCCGCGCGCTGCACCTGACGCCGTCCGCGGTGTCCCAGCAGCTCACCGGCCTGTCCCGGCACCTCGGTTTCCCCGTCACCCAGCCGGACGGCCGCCGTGTCGTCCTGACACCGCGAGCCCGGACGCTGCTGGCCCACGCCGACGCGGTCTTCGCCCACATCGAACGCGCCAGGCACGACCTCGACTCGTGGGACGAGATCACCCACGGAACAGTCACCATCGGCGCGTTCCCCACGGCGATCACCGGTCTGGTCCCGAGGCTGCTGACCCAAGCCCGCTCGACGGCGCCCACCCTGGGCATCCGGGTGACGGAGGCCGAACCGCCCGACCTCTTCGACCTGCTCGACGCCGGCAAACTGACGATCGGCCTCGCGGTGAGCTTCGTCGGATCGCCCGCGACGAACGACCCGCGCTACCACCAGGTGGACCTCGGCGCCGACGAACTGGACGTGCTGCTCCCCCACGACCACTCCCTGACGGCCTCCGACCGCGTCGATCTGACAGCGTTGGCCCAGGAACAGTGGATCGCAGGCGACGGCTCGGGCTGTTGCGGCGCGATCACAGCAACCGCCTGCGCCGCAGCGGGTTTCGCGCCCGACATCGTCCACCGGACCAACGACTGGCAAGCCGTCGCCCAACTCGTGGCACACGGGCACGGTGTCGCGCTGATGCCCAGATTGGCCCAGCGTTCGCTGCCGGACAGCGTGACCGTTCGGCCGACTGGCGACCCCGTGCCGTTACGACGGATCTTCGCGGCGATCCCGGAAGGCGCGCAGACGTCCCCGATCATCAAGCTGGTGCTGGCGTTGCTGTCCAGCCATTGATAGTTCGTACCGCGAACAACTATGATTCGTAGTACGAACTAGCATTGGGGGTGGTCATGACGACCAAAGGCTTGCTCGCCGCGATGGAGAACGCGTGGAACACGGGTGACGGCGTCGCCTGGGCTGCGAACTTCGCGGCCGACACCGTCTTCGTCGACGCACTCGGCGGAATCCACCGCGGCAGCGCCACGCTCCGCGTGGAACACCAGGAACTCTTCGACACCATCTACCAGGGCAGCACCCTGAAGCTGCACGTGGTCGAAACACGCACCCTCGGCACGGATCTGCACCTGCTCCGGGTGGGTTACACACTGCACGTCCCAGCCGGGCCACGCGCCGGCGAACTCCGCGGCATGCAAATGCTTCTCGTCCAGAACGGGCTGATCCTCGACTTCCAGAACACCTTCACGCGCACCGACCCCGACTTCGCCGGAATCGCAGGCCACCCGAGCCAGCACTTCCCGGCGCAGGGGACAGCGTCGTCCCCTACGCGGTGACATGGCCCGCTTGGTGAACTTCTGGTGCACCGTGGCCGCCACACCACGGAAAGCGGTCAGCAGATCAAGGACAAGATTCACCACTGGAGTATCTTCACGTGACCTTGCTCGCCGGAGTCGCTCCTCGAAGATACCGAGAAGCCCGTGGACAGATACCACACCTTCGGAAACCAGATGCATGCCGTCTTGCTCTACCGATTCCGCGAGCGTTGCGTATCGAGTCGCCGAGCCTCAGCCGCTACGAATTTCGATTCCATCAGCTACCCTCCGGACGGCGCCACGGCTTTCCATGACACTTATTCCAGCAGGTGGTGGGACATCCGCGTACAGGAGGCACTGCCCCGTCGAATTCCTCGACCCGCGGCGGTTCGACTCCTAGCTTCCACAAGCGAAATGCCCCGGCCTGGAACACAGGGCCGGGGCATTTCGGCTTCGTCAGCTGGTGTAGGCGTCCAGCGGAGGGCAGGAGCACACCAGGTTGCGGTCGCCCTTGGCACCGTCGATCCGGCGGACGGGCGGCCAGGCCTTCGGACGGTCCGACGTCACCGGGAACGCCGCCACCTCACGGCTGTAGGGGTGGTTCCACTCCCCCGCGATCGACTGGGCCGTGTGCGGGGCGTTGCACAACGGGTTGTCGTCCGCGGGCCACTCGCCCGCGGCGACCTTGTCGATCTCCTTCTTGATGGCGATCATGGCCTCGCAGAAGCGGTCCAGCTCCGCCAGGTCCTCGCTCTCGGTCGGCTCGACCATCAACGTGCCCGCCACCGGGAACGACATCGTGGGCGCGTGCAACCCGTAGTCGGCGAGGCGCTTGGCCACGTCGTCGACGGTCACGCCGGTGTCCTTGGTGATCGTGCGCAGATCCAGGATGCACTCGTGGGCAACGAACCCGCCCTCACCCGTGTACAGCACCGGGTAGTGCTCATCCAACCGGCGAGCCACGTAGTTCGCTGCCGCGACCGCGGTCAGCGTGGCGTCGCGCAGGCCCTTGGCGCCCATCATCCGCACGTACGCCCACGAGATCGGCAGGATCGACGCGCTGCCCCACGGCGCCGCGCTGATCGGGCCGACACCGGTCTTCGGCCCGGCCTGCGGCTGCAGCGGGTGGTTGGGCAGGAACGGCGCCAGGTGCTCACGGACACCGATCGGGCCGACACCCGGCCCGCCGCCGCCGTGCGGGATGCAGAACGTCTTGTGCAGGTTCAGGTGTGACACGTCCGACCCGAACCGGCCGTACTGCGCCAGGCCGATCAACGCGTTCAGGTTCGCGCCGTCCACGTACACCTGGCCACCGGCGTCGTGCACCAGCCCGCAGACCTCGCGCACGGTGTCCTCGTACACGCCGTGGGTCGACGGGTAGGTGATCATGATCGCGGCCAGGTCGTCCTGGTGCTCCTGCACCGAGGACCGCAGGTGGTCCATGTCGATGTTGCCGTTTTCGTCGCACTTCACGACCGCGACCCGCATCCCTGCCATCACCGC
This sequence comes from Kibdelosporangium phytohabitans, assembly GCF_001302585.1. GTDB lineage: Bacteria > Actinomycetota > Actinomycetes > Mycobacteriales > Pseudonocardiaceae > Kibdelosporangium > Kibdelosporangium phytohabitans. The sequence continues at coordinate 7,307,792 of NZ_CP012752.1, forward strand.
GGACGCGGCGTTCGTGCCGTGCGCGCTCGCCGGGATCAGGCACAGGTCACGCGCGGTCTCGCCGCGGTCGCGGTGGTAGGCGCGGATCGCGAGCAGACCGGCGAACTCGCCCTGGCTGCCCGCGTTGGGCTGCAACGAGACCGCGTGGTAGCCGGTGATCTGCGCCAGCCAGCTCTCCAGGTCCGAGATGATCTCCAGCAGGCCCGACGCGTCCTCGGCTGGCGCGAACGGGTGCAGCGCGGAGAACTCCGGCCACGTGATCGGCTCCATCTCGGCGGTCGCGTTCAGCTTCATCGTGCACGACCCCAACGGGATCATGCTCCGGTCGAGCGCGACGTCCTTGTCCGACAGGCCACGCAGGTACCGCAGCAGAGCGGTCTCCGAGCGGTGCGTGTGGAAGACCGGGTGCGTCAGGTACTCCGAGGTGCGCACCAGTTCGGCCGGGATGACGTCCGAAGTGGACGCGTCCAGCGCGTCCACGTCCCCCGAGACACCGAAGGCCTCCCAGACCGCGGCGACGTGCGCACGCGTGGTGGTCTCGTCGGAGGAGATCGCGACGTGGTCGCCGTCCACGAGCCACAAGTTGATGTCGCGCTCCCGAGCCGCGCGCACGACGTCGGAAGCGCGCCCCGGAACACGCACGCGGATCGTGTCGAAGAACGCGGAGTGCACGACCTCCACCCCACCGGCACGCAGCCCGGCGGCGAGCACAGCGGCCATCCGGTGCGCCCGCAACGCGATCGACTTCAGCCCGGCGGGACCGTGGTAGACGGCGTACATCGACGCGACAACCGCGAGCAGGACCTGCGCGGTACAGATGTTGCTCGTCGCCTTCTCACGGCGGATGTGCTGCTCACGGGTCTGCAGCGCCAAGCGGTAGGCCATCGAGCCGTCGGCGTCGACGCTCACGCCGACCAGACGACCGGGCAGCTGACGCTCGAGGCCCTTGCGCACGGCCATGTACCCGGCGTGGGGGCCGCCGAAGCCCATCGGCACGCCGAAGCGCTGGGTCGTGCCGACCACGACGTCCGCGCCGATCTCGCCCGGCGGGCGCAGCAGCGTCAACGACAGCAGATCCGCCGCCACGACGACCTGCGCGCCACGCGCGTGCGCTTCCTCGATCAGCGCCGAGTGGTCCCGTACGACACCGCTGCCACCCGGGTACGACAGCAGCACGCCGAAGAACTCGCCCTCGGGCAGGCCCTCGGTCAGGTCGGCCACCTCGACCTCGATGCCCAGCGGCTCGGCGCGGGTCTCGATCACGGCGACGGTCTGCGGGAACGTGTCGGCGTCCACGAGGAACCTCGCGGACTTCGCCTTGCCGCCGCGGCGCACGAGCGTCATCGCCTCGGCCGCGGCCGTGCCCTCGTCCAGCATCGACGCGTTGGCCACGGGCACACCGGTCAGGTCGGCGACCATGGTCTGGAAGTTCAGCAGCGCCTCGAGCCTGCCCTGCGAGATCTCCGGCTGGTACGGCGTGTACGCGGTGTACCAGGCCGGGCTCTCCAGCACGTTGCGCAGGATCACCGGCGGCGTGAGCGTGCCGTAGTAGCCGAGGCCGATCATCTGCGTGATCGGGCGGTTGCGCGCCGCGAGCGCCCGCAGCTCGGCCAGCACCTCGGCCTCGGTCGCGGCCGGCGGCAGATCCATCACCAGATCGTTCTCACGGATGGAGTCGGGCACCGCGCGCTGGGCCAGCGCGTCGAGCGAGCCGACCCCCACGACGTCGAGGATCCGGGCGAGTTCACCGGCGCGGGGACCGATGTGCCGGTCGGCGAACGGAGTCCCGTGCTCGAGGTCTGCCAGCGAGATGCGGTCCTGGGTCATCGTTGTGCCTCCGGCATGGAGAGTCGGGCGTGCTCCGGCAAGCCCTCCCCCTCTGTCCATGCCCGAAAGGGCGCCTGAGAGCTTCACCCGCAGCTAGTGCGGGCTTTCACCGTCGGCGGGGTGTGTAAACCCACTTTCCAGAGGCGTCTTCTTCGTGCGGTCCTGGGTACCTGAGAGGTTCCGGGGAGGAATTGCTCCTTCGGTGCCGGGCCCCTAGCGCAACCCGGTCTCTCCCGCACGACGTCGGCGACTGCCTGCCAAGGATACCTTGCAGCAGATCATCGCCCGATCCACTCTTGCTTGAGTCTCGTCACCCGACGTTGCGCGCGCGTCGCCTTGCCGTCAGCTCGTCGTCATGCTGGATCAACTCGGCGCCGTCGGCCCGTTCGGCCGGGAACTCGTGAATGGTTCCGCTGATCTCACGCATGGCACCGCTGACCGCGATGCCGAACACACCCTGGCCACCCTGCAGCAGATCGACTACCTCTTCCGGCGACGAGCACTCGTAGACCGTCGTGCCGTCGCTGAACAGGGTGATTTTCGCGAGGTCGCGCACGCCCCTGCGGCGCAGGTGGTCGACCGCCACCCTGATGTTCTGCAGCGAGACGCCGGTGTCCAGCAGCCGCTTGACCACCTTCAACACCAGGATGTCCTTGAACGAGTACAGCCGCTGACTGCCCGATCCGTGCGCTGTGCGGATCGACGGGGCGACCAACCCCGTGCGCGCCCAGTAGTCCAGTTGCCGGTACGTTATCCCCGCGATCTGACAGGCAGCCGGACCGCGGTAGCCGACCAGCTCGTCGGGCAGTGAAGCGTCCGGGAACAGCTCGCCCTGTTCACCGGCGTCCACGCCGGCGAGCGGACTGTCAGGCCGTTGCTCCATCACACTGCCTCCCATCGTCCCCGACGCCCGCCCCCAGGAGCAGGAAAACGCCGGTCATGAGCATTCGACGGCGGCGCCTTTGGTGGTCACGCCGTCGTCATGGGCTCGCATCCGACGGTAGGACGGCTGGGCATCCCGGTCAACGCGACGCGCGGAACGCCGCGAATCGAGAGAAGTGGTTCACACCACTCGCAGGTTTGAACCGGCCACGAACGGGCACGACAGCGGGTACGCGGACACCCGAACGGCGCAAGACCGTCAGGTGTCCGCACCTCTAAAATCCTCCGGCGAGACCGAATCCAGGAACTCGCGGAACTTCTCCACTTCGTCTTCCTGCTCGTCGGGGATGATCAGACCGGCCTCGGCGAGCACCGAGTCCTCCGCGTGGATCGGCACGCCGATCCGCAGCGCGAGGGCGACCGAGTCGCTCGGCCGCGCCGACACCCTGATGTCGCCGTCGAAGACGAGCTCGGCGAAGAACGTGCCTTCTCTCAGGTCGGTGATCCGCACCTGTTCCAGTTCCCGGCCGAGCGCCGCGATGACGTCCTTGAGCAGGTCGTGGGTCAGCGGTCGCGCGGGCCGCACGCCCTGCTGCTCCAGTGCTATCGCAGTGGCCTCGACCGAGCCGATCCAGATCGGCAGGTAGCGTTCGCCCTCGGTCTCGCGTAGCAACAAGATCGGCTGGTTGGCGGGCAACTCGACCCGCACGCCAACGACGCGCATCTCGCTCATCGGCCATCGCCTCCCTCAGCAACGCTCAACCGCGACGACCCCCTGCTGCCAAGAGGATCGCGCATCGTCAACAATGACGCTACCCGCCATCCGGGCCCCACGCTTGACTTCCCAGGCTTGCATATCGATCACGATGTGACCGTGTCCACCTCGAATGATGGCCGCTTCTAGCCGCCGCTCACCCGGCGCAACCCCATCTTGACCAAAAGTGTGTGCAGCGCGACAGAAAGCGAAGCCAGCTCGCGCAACGCCTGGTCAGCGCGGTCCCGCGCCCGCCCGTCACGCTGGCGGTACAGGGGTGTCACGATCTGCTCGAGCAGCCCGACCTCCCGGTCGGCCGCCGCGCGGTAGGCCCGCAGGTGCCGTGGTTCGATGCCGAACTGCGCCATCGCCTTGACCACCGCGCCGAGTTCGGCGTCCACCGGGTCGTACACGCCACCGTCACCCGGTTTGAGCAGGCCGAACTCCTCCAGTTCGACGAGCGTCGCCGAGCTGAGGCCGGTCACGGCGAGCAGATCCTCCCGGCTCAGCGAGCGCGGGCCGTCGTCACCCGGCTCACCGCACGCACCGTGGCCGGACAGACCACGCGGACCGGGGCTTTCACCCCGGTCCGCGGCGGCGAGCTGTTGCTTGATGACTTTCAGCGGCAGGTACTGGTCGCGTTGCGCGCGCAGCACGTACCTCAGTCTTTCCACGTCCGCCGCGGTGAACTGCCGGTAGCCGGACGGTGTCCGGCCCGGCAGCACCAGACCCTCCGACTCCAGGAACCTGATCTTGGAGATCGTCACGTCCGGGAACTCGGCACGCAGCTGTCCCAGCACCGTGCCGATGCTCATCCCGTCAGGCAGCGGCCGTCCGGCCGACGCCGTCACTGGCCCCCTGGACCGGTGAGGAACACCAGGCGGAACTTGCCGATCTGCACCTCGTCGCCCCCGGCCAGCACGGCCTGGTCCACCGGCTCGCGGTTGACGTACGTGCCGTTCAGGCTGCCGACGTCGATCACGACGAAGTCCCCGCCTTCACGCCGGAACTCGGCGTGCCTGCGGGAAACCGTGACGTCGTCGAGGAAGATGTCGCTGTCCGGGTGACGGCCCGCGCTCGTGGTGTCGCGGTCGAGCAGGAACCGTGATCCCGCGTTCGGACCGCGCTTGACCACGAGCAGCGCCGAACCCGCCGGCAGCGCGTCGATCCCGGCTACCTGCGGATCGGGCTGAGGGGCGTGCTGCCCCTCGACGTCGGCGAGGAAGTCGGCCCGGAAGACGGAGGTCCGCTCCGGAGACTGCTCCGGCGGAACGCCGGGTCCGTCGTTCGTGCTCACCTGAGCTCTCCTCCTGCTACTGGTATCGCTGGTTCCGCCAAACGTACCGTGCGGGCCGTTCGGCGAATCGGCTGGTCCCCCTGACGCACCGCGCCGCCTGCGGAACCAGCCCAAGATCCTTCTCATGCCTGACCGGTGAGTGCCCGGTAGGCGTCCGCGTCGAGCAACTCGCCGAGCTCGGTCTCGCTGGTGATCTTCAGCTCGAACATCCAGCCGTCACCGAACGGGTCGGTGTTGATCAGCTCGGGGGTCTCGTTGAGCGCGTCGTTGACCGCGGTCACCTCGCCGCCGAGCGGGGCGTAGATCTCCGAGACGCTCTTGGTCGACTCGACCTCGCCGACGGAGTCCTTGGCCGACACCGCGGCGCCGGTCTCGGGCAGCTGCACGAAGACCACGTCCCCGAGCTGTTCCTGGGCGAAGTCGGTGATGCCCACCCGAACGGTGTCGCCGGTCACGGCGATCCACTCGTGGTCAGGCGTGTACTTCAACTGTTCCGGCGTGTGCACGTCCCGTCTCCTCTTTCCGATCACCGACTGCGCTGGCTCGCGCAGAGCTTAGAGTGAGCGCGGTCGCCGGATCGCGGTGACCGCCTGCAAGATGTAGATCAACCCGGACCACACGTACAGCACAACCCCCCAGACGGTGAACGCGTAGGCGATCGGCTGGGCCACGCCGGCGAGCCAGGTGTCGATCTGGGCGAAGAGCAGGAACGGGAAGGCGTACAGCAGGACGAACGTGGCACCCTTGCCGAGGTAGAGCACTTCGGGCGGGCCGTAACCCGCGCGCCGCAGCAACGGCAGGCAGACCAGGACGGCCAGGTCACGGGCGACCAGCAGGATCACCACCCAGAGCGGCACGATGTCGCGCACGACGAACGCGATCATCGCGGCGAGCGTGTACAGCCGGTCGGCGAGCGGGTCGAGCATGGCGCCGAACTTGCTCATCTGGTTGAGCCAGCGGGCGAGCTTGCCGTCGAGCCAGTCGGTGATGCCGCTGACGATGAACACGACGATCGCCCAGCCGTCCTCCTGCGGCCCGAGCAGCAGCCAGAGGAAGAGGGGCACTCCGGCCAGCCGCAACACGCTCAGCGCGTTCGGCACGGTCCACACCTGATTGCCGCTCTGCGCCACCCTGCCACCCTCCCGGACACGAAAAACCCCTGCTCACCTCTCGTGAGTGGTTTGACCGGTTCTAACCGGCTTTTCCACTCACGAGGGGTGACCAGGGGAAACTCTAGTGTGCGGCTCAGCTGGCGCGGGTGAGGGTCCAGCCCCTTCGCTCGATCTCCGCGTTCGTGAACTCCATCGGGCGGCCGCGGTCGTCGCAACCGACCCAGCGGGCCCGGGAAAGGCCTGTCTCGAGGACGTACGCGTGGCCTCGGCTCCACACGACGCTGCAGGGCACCGTTGGCAGCCTGCGCTTGGGTTTGGACTCGGTCTCGGGTTCCGCCACACCAGTCTCAGTCATGTCCCCCACCTCCGTATGGGGTGTCGGCCGACGGAGCCGCTCCGTTAGCCACATGACAATCATGCGGCACGGATTACGTTGCCCTTGACAATCCATGCGTGTATGGCGCCGATCGGCGCACCCGGGGCGCCGATCGGTCGAAGATCATTTATGCGGGACGATCGTTCGCGCGTCGTCAGCCGCCGGTCGTCGAGCGCCCAGCGGTCACCCCGTCATCGGCCCGGCTCACATCCACCAGGTCAGCGGGGATTGTGCCGGCTTCGGACGCGGTGGCCGCCAGCTCCTCGCCGACGCTCTCCGGCGCGGGCCTGCCGCTGCCGGCGAACCAGGACGCGACCGCGGCGATGAGACAAGCGGCGATCGCGAACCAGAACGCCACGTGCAGGCCGTCGGCGAACGGTTCGGTGATCAGGCTCGGGAAGAAGCTGCGGCCGGTCAGGAAGCCCGCCTGGTCGGCCGGGAGCTGGCTGAGGGTGGGGCCGAGCAGCTGCTGAACGGGGTTGTAGCCGAGGAACGCGGCGAACAGCACGGCCACGGCGGGCAGCTGCGCGATCTGGCCCGCGTCGGCCGCCGGCACGCCGTGCGCCGTGAGACCCGTGCTCAGGGCCCCGGGCAGGCTCGTGGACAGCCCGGCGATGATCAGGCTGAAGAAGATGCCGATCGACAGCACCATGGCCGCGTTCTGGAACGTGGCGGTCATTCCCGCGCCCGCGCCACGCGCGTTGCCGGGCAGGCTGCTCATCACGGCGGCCCGGTTGGGCGACGAGAACATGCCCATCCCGATGCCGTTGATGACGAGGATCGTGGCGAAGACCGTGTAGTCGAAGTCGACCGGCAGCACGGTCAGCGCGAAGAACGTGGCAGCTGTGATGATCATCCCACTGGTGGCGAGGCCGCGGGCGCCGATGCGGTCGGACAGGACGCCCGACAGCGGCGCGGCGAGCAGGAAGCCGATGGTCATCGGCACCATGTAGACGCCGGCCCAGAGCGGTGTCTCCTCGAACGAGTAGCCGTGCTGCGGCAGCCAGATCCCCTGCAGCCAGATGATCAGGATGAACTGCAGGCCACCGCGGCCGAGCGAGGCCATCAGGTTGGCGATGTTGCCCCACGTGAACGTGCCGATCCTGAACAGCCCGAGGTTGAACAGCGGGTTCGGCGACTTGCGCTCGATGGCGACGAACCAGGCCAGCACGAGCGCCCCGCCGATCAGCGCGCCGAGCACCCACGGGTTCGTCCAGCCCATGGAGTGGCCGCCGTACGGCTGGATGCCGTACGTGATCGCGACGAGGACGGCGATCAGGCCGACGGCGAAGGTGACGTTGCCGCCCCAGTCCATCCTGGACGTCTGCCGGACGCCGGTGTCGTGCAGCTTGAGGTACGCCCAGACGGTGCCGACGAGACCGAACGGGACGGAGACGAGGAAGACCCAGTGCCAGTGGATCGGCGCGAGGACACCGCCGATGACCAGGCCGAGAAAGCTGCCCGCGATGGCCGCGATGCCGTTGATGCCGAGCGCGAGACCGCGTTGGTTGGCGGGGAACGCGTCGGTCAGGATGGCGCTGGAGTTGGCCATCAGGAACGCGCCGCCGACACCCTGCACGATCCGCCAGGAGATGAGCCAGATCGCGGCGGCGTCACCGCTCATCCACGTGACGGCGAGCATGATCGACGAGACGGTGAAGATGAGGAAGCCGAGGTTGTACATCTTGGCGCGGCCGTACATGTCCCCCAGCCGCCCGAAGGTGACGACCAGGACGGCGGTCACCACCAGGAAGCCCATCATCATCCAGAGCAGATAGCTGGTGTTTCCCGCGTCCAGCGGGTTGACCCCGATGCCCTTGAAGATGTCCGGCAACGCGATCAGCACGATGGACGAGTTGATCGTCGCGATGAGCAGGCCGAGAGTGGTGTTGGACAGGGCGATCCACTTGTACCGCGGCCCCAACTCACTCAACGACATCCGCCCGGCACCCCGCCTGGCCACTGCGACCTCCCTCACACACGTTCACTTACTTAGTCACGCTAACCAATATGGTTGCGTTCGGCAACTATGTAGGCGTGTGAGGTAGGCGTCAGTGGCTCTTCGGTGGTCGCTTGCTTGGCTCTGCGGCTGATGGTGCGCTTGCTTGCCTTCCGCGCTGTCCACGCTTGCCGTTGTGCGTGGCTTGTCCACGCTTCGGTTGCTGCCTTCGACGCGCTTGGGTTTCGGACTGCGGCTGCTTCTTTCAGGCTGCGGTTGACTCCCCGGGCTGCGGTTGCCGCCCCGGCGTGCGGATGCTGCTCGCCGTTGGGCTGGCTTTGCGCATGCTCGAGCCATTTCGGGGTGGGTGGCTGGGGCGTCGCCGATTTGACAAGGGGCCCCTGGGGCGCCCTAGGAGAGCCGTACAGGAGGAGCCCCGCCCCGGCGCATGCTTCCACGATTCCGTACGGCTGCGGGGCTCTCCTCGCGGCGACAAGCTCACGGGCGCCCCTACCCCTTGTAAAATAGGCGCCGCGCTGGGTTTTCGGCGTGTGGTTGCTGCCTTCCGGCTGTGGTTGCTGCCGTCGGCCGCGCTTGCTGCCCCGGGGCTGCGGTTGGCGCCCTCGGGCCGCGGTCGCCGCTCCCAGGCTGCGGTTGCTGCCCTCGGACCGCAGTTGCCGCTGCCAGGCCGCGGTTGCCGCCTCTCGCCGCGCTTGGGTTTCGGCTGCGGTTACTGCTTTCGGGCTGTAGTTGCCCTTCAGACTGCGGTTGCTGTCCTCAGGCCGGCCTTCCTGCCCTCCCGGCCTTTCTGGCGCCCTCTTTGGCCTTCTTGGCATTCGGCATTCGGCATTCGGCAAGGGTGTGGTCCGGCGGGTTGACCTCAACCTCGGTTGAGGTCGCAGGCTTGTGCCATGCGAGTCGAGGTCTTCGCCGACGTCATCTGTCCCTGGTGCTACATCGGCAAACGGCGTCTCAGCGCGGCCGTCGCGGGCATCGCCGAACCGCCCGAGGTGGTGTGGCGGAGTTTTCAGCTGGACCCGGAGGCGTCGACAGTCCCCGGTGAGACGGCCGATGTCCTTATGGCGCAGTGGTGGGCCGATCGGGCTGCACAACGGGTCGCGCAGATCAAAGTCATCGGCGCGGGCGACGGCCTCGAACTCAACTTGCACACCGCTCGGCCTGTGAACACCTTCGACGCGCACCGCGTTCTGCACTTGGCGGGCGAGCACGGCCGTCAGGATCAGGCGTGGGAACGGTTGCTGCGCGGTTTCCACACCGAGGGCGAGAACATCGCTGACCCGGGCACTCTCGTCCGGCTCGGCGCCGATGCGGGTCTGCCGAAGGACGACGTGCACGACGTGGTGAACGGCGACGCTTACGCCCGTGCGGTCGAAGCCGACCGGCAGCGGGCCGCCGAACTGGGGGTGAACGGCGTTCCGTCGCTGGTTGCCGGCGACGGAACGCCGTTCTCCGGGGTTCAGCCCGTCGACGACCTCCGGTGGCTGCTCAGCTCTTGAGGTCCTCGTCGGTGTACTCGCCGGGGACATCCGCCGCGGGGTCTGCGTGCAGGTCGTTCTCCCGGCCGCGCAGTTCGACGCGGCGGATCTTGCCGGAGATCGTCTTGGGCAGTTCCGCAAATTCCAGACGGCGGATCCGCTTGTACGGCGCCAGGTGCTCGCGGGCGAACGCCAGGATCTCGTGGGCGGTCTCCGCCGTCGGCGAGTACCCGGCCGCCAGTACGACGTACGCCTTTGGCACCGCCAGCCGGAGTGGGTCGGGCGACGGGACCACGGCCGCCTCCGCGACCGCTGGGTGTTCGATCAGCACGCTCTCCAGTTCGAACGGCGAGATCTTGTAGTCCGACGCTTTGAACACGTCGTCCGCGCGTCCGACGTAGGTGATGTAGCCGTCCGCGTCGAGTGCTCCCACGTCACCGGTGTGGTAGTAGCCGTCGCGCATGACTTCCGCCGTGCGGTCCTCGTCGTCGGAGTAGCCCGTCATCAGGCCGACCGGGCGGGGATCCAGCGCGAGGCAGATCTCGCCTTCCTCGCTCTCCGCGCCGCTCACCGGGTCGACCAGCACCACCCGGAACCCGGGCAGCGGACGGCCCATCGCTCCCGGTTTCACGTCCTGGCCCGGGGTGTTGGCCACCTGGACGCTGGTTTCCGTCTGGCCGAAACCGTCCCGGATGGTCACGCCCCACGCCCTTCGGACCTGCTCGATCACCTCTGGGTTCAGCGGCTCGCCCGCGCCGACCACCTTCGCGGGCGGCGTGGCCAGCTGGGTCAGGTCGGCCTGGATCAGCATCCGCCAGACCGTCGGCGGCGCGCAGAATGACGTGACACCGCACCGGTCCATCTCGGCCATCAGCGCCGTCGCGTCGAACCGGGTGTAGTTGTGGATGAACACGCACGCGCCCGCGTTCCACGGCGCGAACACGTTGCTCCACGCGTGTTTCGCCCATCCCGGCGACGAGATGTTCAGGTGCACGTCGCCGGGTTCGAGGCCGATCCAGTACATCGTGGACAGATGACCGATCGGGTAGCTGGCGTGGGTGTGCCGCACCAGCTTCGGTTTCGCGGTCGTGCCGGAGGTGAAGTACAGCAGCAGTGTGTCCGTCGCGGCGGTCGGGCCGTCGGGTTCGAACGTCTCCGCTCCGGTGGCCGACGCGTAGGACAGCCAGCCGTCGACTGGCTCGCCGACCGCGATCCGGGTGTAGCCGCCGGGCACCTTGTCGAACTTCTCCGCGTCCGCCGAGCGGGCCACCACGTGCTTGACCTCGCCGCGTTCCACGCGGTCGCGCAGGTCCTCCGCGCCGAGCAGGGTGGACGCGGGGATGATCACCGCGCCCAGCTTCATCGCCGCGAGGATCGTCTCCCACAGCTCACCCTGGTTGCCCAGCATCAGGATGAGCCGGTCGCCGCGCGCGACACCGACCGAGCGCAGCCAGCCGGCGATCAGGTCGGACCGGGTGGACAGGTCGCCGAAGGTCCACTTCCGCTCGGTGCCGTCCTCCTCCACGATCCACAGGCCGAGCTGGTCGGACGGCAGCGTGTCGAACCAGTCCAGTGCCCAGTTGAACCACTCCGGCCGAGGCCATCGGAACTCCCGGTAGGCGGTGCCGTAGTCGTCCCGATGGGCCAGCAGGAACTCACGCGCGCTCTGGAAGGTCACCCGCGCGATTATTCACCGGAGAACTCCGGATCGCGACGCTCGAGGAACGCCTGTACCGCTTCACCCAGGTCCTTGCTCGGCAGGAACGCCGCGTTCCACGTCGAGACGTAGCGAAGGCCGTCGGCCACGCGGGGCGCGCGCTGGTGGTCGAGCACGTCCTTGACGCCCTGCACCACGAGCGGCGGGTTCTTGGCGATCGACGCGGCCAGCTCGTGCGCGGCGGCCAGCAGCGCGTCCTGGTCCGCGTACACGTCGTTGACCAGGCCGATCTTCTCGGCGCGGGCCGCGTCGACGTCCTTGCCGGTGTACGCGAGCTCGCGCAGGTGGCCCTCGCCGACGATCCCGCCGAGCCGCTGCAGGCTGCCGATGTCCGCGACCATCGCGACCCGCACCTCGCGGACGCTGAACTTCGCGTCCGCCGACGCCAGCCGGATGTCGGCGGCCGCGATCAGGTCGACACCACCGCCGACGCACCAGCCGGAGACCGCGGCGATCACCGGCTTGCGGCAGTCCGCGACGGCGGTGACCGAGTCCTGCATGGTGCGGATCTTGGCGAGGAACTCGGTGCGCGCACCGGCCAGCGCGGTGCCGCCGAGCATCCCGCCCCACTCGGTCATCATCGCGGGCAGGTCGAGGCCGTAGGAGAAGTGCTTGCCGCTGCCGGTGAGCACGATCGCGCGGATGTCCGGGTCGGCGTCGAGCTCGCGGAACACGACCGGCAGTTCGCGCCAGAAGTCCGGGCCCATCGCGTTGCCCTTGCCCGGTCCGAGCAGCGTCACCTCGGCGACGTGACCGGACTGCTTCACCTGGAGCGATACGAGGTTGTCAGCCATGCCCCCATCATTGCCTACCGACGGGTAACACAGCTAATACCCCGTTCGGAGTAGTGACGATTCACCCACCGCATCCGGTAATCACCACTTTGGGTAAGTGTCGCCGACATGCCCGGATCGCCCGGTCGTGTCCGGTCACTGCGTGAGACCGTGGGCTTCAGGAATATGCCCGCGTACGTCCAGACGAGAGGAGCGGCACGACATGACCCAACCGCGTCCGATGTCCACGCCGATCTTCGACGAGCTATTGCGCGAGTTCACCAGCCGGATGGACGAGCTGCGGGCCACCCAGCCCGACGAGGCCGAACCCGCGGCCGTGACCTCGGCCCAGAGCGCACCGGCGGCCCAGGCCCCGCATCGCCACAGAGCGGAGTGATCCGCTTCGGTAGGGTCTCCCCCACGGCACGGCGCATCACGAACAGGTGACAAGGCGTAACCGCTTGCGCCGACCGGCCGATGGTCGAGTGTCGCCGATGGGGAGTCGCCGCCATGACCGAAGAGCAGGACCCGACCTGGGAGGAAGTCCGGTTCGCCGTCGTGCTGAACGGCGGCGTCAGCCTCGCGGTCTGGATGGGCGGCGTGGTGCTGGAACTGGACCGGCTCACGCGCGCCGCGGGCGGGTACGCGGACCTGCTGGGACTGGTCGGCGCCACCGCGCGGGCCGACGTGATCAGCGGGACGTCCGCCGGGGGCATCAACGGCGCCGCGCTGGCGCTCGCGCAGGTCAATCCGAGCGCCGATCTCAACAGCCTGCGTGAGCTGTGGGCCGAGCAGGGCCGGATGGACCTGCTGCTGCGCACGCCGTTCAAGGGCGCACCGGTGTCGCTGCTCAAGGGAGACGAGTTCTTCCTGCCACGCCTCGAAGACGCGATGCGCAGGCTGACCACGCGCTACGAGCCGCGGGACGTCCAGGCGCGGCCGATGGACCTGCGGATCACCACGACCTTGTTGCAGGGCGTCACGAAGACCACGACGGACGCGCTCGGCCAGCGGCTGACGCAGACCGTCCACCAGGGCAGTTTCCGGTTCCGGCGCGACGACGAGCTGGACCACTTCGCCGAGAACGGTCGCCTCCCGGGAGATCTGACCCACCAGCTCGCGCTGGCGGCGCGGTCGTCGGCGTCGTTCCCCGTCGCGTTCGAGCCGTCCTACGTGCCGTTGGACGAGAACTCGCCGATGCGGGATGTCGCGTCGTGGGACCGTTCGCAGTACGTGGTCGACGGCGGCGCGTTGGTGAACACGCCGACCCGTGAGGCGCTGGAGGCCATCGACCAGATGCCCGCGGAGGGACCGACGCGGCGGGTCATGCTGCTGGTGTTCCCGCACGCGGCCGCCGCCGGGCCGGAGAAACCGCCGCAGGCCAAGGTCGACCAGCCCAGCGTGGTCGGCGCGGTCCGGTCGATCATGCGGGCGCAGTCCAGCCAGAGCAACCGCACGTTCGTCGACGAGATCGAGAAGTACAACCGCGGCGCCGGTGCCCGGCGCGGCGGCCGGAACGCGCTGCTCGCCCGTCTGTCCACATCGGATGGCCCGGTCGCCGGTCAGCTGTACTCGCTCGTCGCCACGCTGCACCCGCACTACCGCGACATCCGGCTGCGGCGGGCGGCGTGGAAGCTGGCCGAACGCCAGATGGTCGCCCGCGCCAGGACCGGTGACCCGCACGGCGAGGCGTGGTCGTTCGAGCGGATCAAGGACGCGGTCGAGGTCGCGCACCGCAAGTGGCTGCGGGACAACGGTTCCCTGCCGTACGTGCCCGCGACCGAGCCGCCGGTGAGCATCAGCGAGCTCGGCGACGCGGGCTGGCCGTGGGACATCACGACGGGCGAGCGGATCGCGGCGTCCGCTTTGGACATGCTCAAGCGCCTGGTCTGGGTGATGCCGAAGGATTCCGCGATCAGCGAGATCCACGCGGCACGGGCCACTGTGCACGCCACACGCGCGCGGCTGCGCCGGATGCGCCTGGCGATGCACAAGGCGTGGGAGGACGAGCCGGTCGAGTCGCCGGACGGCGAGTGCTGGGCGAACCGGCTCGTCGAGTACAACACGCGCATGACCGGCGAGGAAGGCACCTCGGTCCGGCAGTTGGTGTTGCGTGTCGCGGACGCGTTCGGCGCAGGCGCCCGGATCCTCGCCTCGGACGACGCGTTGGTCGTGCGTGACCCGGATCTGTTGGCGTGGCGTGACTTCGCGCAGTTGTCGGACGACGACCAGGACGCGTCGTTCCCGCCGGAGTACCGGTGGCTCTCGCGGTTGCTCGCGCTGGAGATCGCGACCACGTGCCTGGCCGACGACTCGGACGCGCCGGAGGAGCAGCAGGTCGAACTGGCGCAGATCAGCCTGCAGACGGCGAACCCGTTCGCCCGCTTGAGCCTCACGCCCGACGACAAGGCCGGTGGCTACTCGTTGTCGCGGTTCTCCGGGTTCCTGAAACGGTCGTGGCGCGCGAACGACTGGATCTGGGGCCGGATGGACGCGGCCAGCATGCTGTGCCGGGTGATGCTGGACCCGGCCAGGATCCGGCGCGCGGCGGACCTGTCCGGCCAGCTGGGCACGGTGGACGCGGCCACCGTCGTCGACGACCTGGTCAAGCGCTTGTTCGGCGGCCTGCCGACCGACCAGCGGATCCGGCAGTGCCGTGACGAAGCCGTCGCTGAGCTCGCCCACGCGCTGGACGCCGAAGCGGGTTCCGCGTTGCCCGCCACCTGCACGGCGCTCGCCGACCTGGTGGCGTGGGCGTCGCACATCCAGATCATCATCGAGGAGCTGCCGGAACTGCGGCGGGCGATCGCCGCGGACGCCGTCGACGGCGCGAACGTCCGCTCGCACGGTGAACGGTTCGTCAAGCAGTACGCGGGCCTGCTCGACACGCTCGAACGGCTGCCTGCGGGACAGCCGCTGACGCCGGAAACCGCCGACCTGGGGATCAAGGCGCTGGAGGCGTTCGACCGCGCCGGCATCGGCCGTGAACCGCTCGGTGACGAAGCCGCCAGCGACCAGATGATCCGCACGGTGGCGACGGCGGCGGCGACCGCGATCACGCTCGCCGACAGCCCGCAGCTCGGCGTGAAAGCGGCCCGGCCGGTGACACGGTCGTTGCGTGGCGTGGTGTTGCTGCCGTACTGGGCGATCTTCGGGCTGACCAAGGGCGGCAAGCTGGCGCGGTTCCTCGGCCAGTTCGGGCTCGCCACGGGTGGGCTGCTGCTGGTGCTGGCGATGTTCGGTGCCCTGCCGGAATGGGCGGAGGCGCCGGCGGCGTCGTTCGGCGGCGGGGCGATCCTGGCGGCCTTCGGCTACAGCGCGGTCCGCACCAGCAGCCTGCTGCACGGACTGGTCCTGCTCTCCCCTGTCATTCCCCTGGTGGCGTACGGGCTGTCGGAAACCGGGTCGGCGCAGACCCGTCACGGGCTCACCGGGCTGATCGGTTTCGTCTGTGTCGTCGCGGCCCTGTTGTTGCTGGGCAGCCTGCCGGGCACGAGCCTGACGCCGATGGGCAGCGTGGGCAAGCTGATCACGGGATTCCCGGCGTGGCTGAAATCCGGTGGCTGGGTGGGGCCGCTGGTGGCGCTGGGCGTGGTCGGCGCGGGGGCGCTGATCTGGTTGAGCGGGATCTTCGGCATCCTGGACGCGAACGCGGTGCTCGTGCTGATCGTGACAGCGGGCCTGGTGGCCGTTGCGGCGGTGCTGAGCTACTTCGGCGGCCGTGGCCTGCGCACCTGGCACCGGCACCCGGAGAAGGGCTGGATCGACCCGGCCACCCGCGACCCGTCGGCAGCGGCGGCGGGCTGGGCCGTGGTGTACGGCTCGATGTACGTGCTGTTCGCCATCGCCCTGTCCTTCACCGCCCCGGGGACACCGTTCGCCGCGCCCTGGTGGTCAGCGGCACCGTGGTGGGCACGAGCGGGGATGGCCACGGCGATCACGTTCGCCACCGTCCTGCTGCTCGTCGTGCCGTGGTACGTCCCGTGGCGAGCCCGGACAGCGCTGTACAAGAAGCTCTACGACGAGGCGTTGCCGACGCTCTACGCCGAGACGTCGATGCGGGACATCACCGACCGGCTCTGCTCCCGCATCGAGGCGCACGGCGTCATCTGCCGTGGCCTGGCCCGCAAACCGGACACCGACGACACGTTCCTGCTGACCCCGGCGGGCAAACGCCTCGCCACCCGGATCCAGCGGAAGCTGACGGCCGCGCGCAGCAAGAACTGATCGATGCCCGGCAATCCCGCGCATGTCCCCGGGCCGTGACCGCCCGTAGTCTCGGATCGTGCAGAACTACGATGTGACCGCGACGTCCACGGCGTCCCCGGCGGTCGTCTGGCGCCTGCTCCTCGACGCGCGGACATGGCCAGTCTGGTCCGCTGTGGACGAACTCGTCCTGGACCGCTCCAGCGGCCTCGACCCGGACGGCCGCGACCCCGTCGGCGCGGTCCGCGCGTTCCGCACAGGGAAAACCGTGACCGGCGAACGCCTGACCGGGCTCGTCGAGGAGAAGCGGATGACGTACGAGGACGCGTTCAACAAAGCCATCCACGACTACGACGCGACCATCGAACTCACCCCGACCAGCGACGGCGGCACACTCATCCGCTGGCACGGCACGTACGCCACCCGGTGGGGAATGGGGTTGCTGATGCGCGGAGTCATGGGCCGCGTCATGCAGCAGATGGTCGACGGCCTCGCGTCGCACGCCGCTAGCTGGTCCAAGGCTTGAGTTTCTCGGGGTTGCGCACGCCCCAGATGTGTTTGACGCGGCCGTCGACGATGTCGAACGCCGCCACCAGCACGGTCACACCGCCCATCTGGCCGATCAGGCCGGGCTGGCCGTTGACGACGCGCTCCAGCACCTTCAGGTCCGGCACTCCGTTGGCGATGTCGACGAGGCCCTGTGCGATCCGCTCCCCGCCCTCGATCGGGTGCAGCGCGGCCGCGACCACTCCACCGCCGTCACCGATCGCTGTGGCGTCCGGGTCCAGCAGGCCGACGAGGGCCTCGATGTCCTTGGCTTCCCACGCCTGTTTGAAGGCACGGACGACCTCGGCGTGCTCGGCTGAGGGAATCGGGGCGCGCTGGGCGGCGCGGACACGGCGCCGGGCCGAGGATGCCAACTGGCGGCAGGCCGTCGGTGCGCGCCCCACCACCTCGGCGACTTCGGCGAACGGGTAGCGGAAAACGTCGTGCAGGACGAACGCGACACGCTCCGCCGGGGTCATCGAGTCGAGCACCACCAGGAACGCCATGGTGATGGACTCGTCGAGCGTGACGCGGTCGGCTGGGTCGCCGGGCGTGTCCGTGTGCTCCGGCAAAGGTTCCGGGAGCCACTCGCCCACGTAGCGTTCCCGCCGGGCGCGGGCCGAGCGGAGCTGGTCGAGGCAGATGCGGCTGGCGACAGTGGTCAGCCAGGCGCCGGGTGCGTCGATGGCTTGTTGCTCGCCGGGTGACATGGCGTACCAGCGGGCGTAGGTCTCCTGCACGACGTCCTCGGCGTCGGTGAGGGAGCCGAGCAGCCGGTAGGCGAGGTTGATCAGCTGTCGCCGCTCGCTCATGATCTCGTTCAAGCTGGTCACCTCCCTCTGACGAGATAGCGGGCCGAAGTGTGAGGCCAGTAGGTTCATCTCACATGACAGGCGACGCGTACGCAGGTTTGTCAAGCCACTACGACATGGTGATGACGTCGGGATATTACGACTACGACGTGTATTCGGCGGCGATTCTGAGGTTGGCCGGGCAGCGCCGGGACGTGCTGGAAGTGGGCGTGGGAACCGGCCTGGTCTGCGAGAAACTGCTGGAACTGAGCCAGGGCGACGTGCGGATCACCGGGATCGACACCAGTGCGAGCATGCTCGGCCAGGCACGGCGGCGCCTGCGCGACCGGGTGCGGCTCGAACAGCAGGACGTGTTGCGGCTGGCTCTGAACCAGGTCTTCGACGTCGTCTACTCCGTCGGCGGCGTCTGGGCGTTCACCCGCACCGACGACGGCATCCCGATGGCCAGTTTCCTGCGGTCGGACAGCGAGAACGAGCAGGCTTTCGGGAACTTGCGGAGTTGTCTCAGGCCCGGCGGGATCCTGTTGGTGGCCGTGCAGCGGCCGCACGTGGACCACAGCCTGCGGCTGCCGGGTGGGCTGGCCCACCGGCAGGAAGTGCACGACGCGGGCGACAACTTGCTGACCGAGGACTACTGGATCACCGACGGGCCGGTCACCGTTGCCCACCAGCGCTCGACGTTCCGGATCCTCGGCCTGACGGAATCGGTCCGCCTGCTGGCTCGCTGCGGCTTCCGGTCCGACGGGCTGGACGCCGACGGTCTCTTCCACTGCTTCACCCGCGTGTAGCCCCGCCTCACATTTCACGGAGCCACGTCGTCGGACTACCACAAGACCATCCGACACATGGGAGACAAGCAGATGACCGCGACGACCGAGCAGGACACCGTTCAATCACGACTGCCCGACCCGTCTCCGTTCTTCCCGGACATGACCACGTTGGCCGCGGCGATGAACAAGACCGTCCGCAACGGGTCGATCCCGTCGAGCACCATCGCGCTCGTGCAGTTGCGCGGCGGGCAGATCGTCGGCAGCACGTACCACACCGTCATGCAGACCAAGCTCATGCGCGCGGCCGGTGAGACGCAAGAGCGCATCGCCGCTCTGCCGTCGTGGCGGGACGCTCCTTACTTCACCGAGCCGGAGCGGGCCGCGCTGGAACTCGTGGAAGCCGTCCTCGTCCCCAATCCCCTGGGGGAACGGGTTCCCGACGAGCTGTACATCAGGGTGTCCGGGCACTACGACGAGAAGGAGCTCTGGACGCTCACCATGGCGATCGCCCAGATCTGCTTCTTCATCCCCGTCGGCCTGATCGCCAAGCCCATCCCCGGCGCGCCGCTGGGCCGGAACTACAGCTCCTGACAACCGGAAGCCGCCTTGGGGTGTGGGGGTGCCCAAGGCGGCTTTCCTGTGCCACAGCGTCAGAACCTGAGGTTCGCCAGGTAGTCGAAGCCGGTCTTCGCGGTCACGAGCGCGTCCGTCGGTTCGTCGTGCTCGACGATGAACTGGTCGATGCCCTCGTGCCAGGTGCGGCGGAAGATGTTGCCGAAGTCGATCACGCCCTTGCCGGGGTCGACCATCTTGCCGTCCTTGGTGCGGTCCTTCACGTGGTAGTGCAGGACGCGACCGTAGTTCTCGTAGACGAGCCAGATCGGGTCGGCACCGGCGTGCACCGCCCAGAACAGGTCGATCTGCAGGTGCACGTTGCGGTGCGTCGTCCCCTTGGTGATCAGGTCCCAGGGCCGTTGGCCCTCCACCTTGCGGAACTCGTGGTCGTGGTTGTGGTAGCCGAGGGTGAACCCGGCCTCCCGGATGGTCTGGCCCGCCGCCTCGAGGCGGGTGGCGAAGGCCTTCCACCCGGCCGCGGTGCCGTGGTTCTCGTACGGGTGCACCAGTTTCTGGTTGCCCAGGATCTTCGCGTCGGCGATCAGCTTGTTGATGTCGTCACCGATGTTGATGTGCGACGACGGCGCCTGGATGTGGTACTTGTCCAGCAGCTTGCGGAACTCCGCCGCGCTGCGGCCGTAGGTCCCGGCCAGTTCCACGCGCTGGTAGCCGATGTCGGCCAGCGCGGAGAGGGTGCCCTCCAGGTCGTTCTGCAGGTTCGACCGCAGGGTGTACAGCTGGATGCTGATCTTGTCGCGGGGAATGCGCAGCTTGGGACGTGACGACGCCGCTGCCGCCGTGCCCGGTAACGCCACTGCCGCGACACCCGCGGCGGCGGCGCCGCGCAGCATGGACCTACGGGACAGTTCCATGGTGATCCCTTCAGGACTTCTTCGAGCTGAACGCCGCGTCGAAAGCCGCGGCGGGCGGGTCGAAAACCAGGTTGCGGATGAACTTCACCGCTTCTTCCGCGCCACGAAGCCGATCCATCCCCGCGTCCTCCCACTCCACGGAGATCGGGCCGGTGTAGGAGATCGCGTTCAGCGCGCGGAAGCACTCCTCCCACGGCACGTCGCCGTGCCCGGTCGACACGAAGTCCCAGCCGCGCCGGGGATCGGCCCACGCCAGGTGCGAGCCCATCCGGCCGTTGCGGCCGTCGAAGCGCTTCTTGGTGTCCTTGCAGTCGACGTGGTAGATCCGGTCGGCGAAGTCGAGGATGAACCCGACCGGGTCGAGGTCCTGCCAGACGAAGTGCGACGGGTCCCAGTTCAGCCCGAACGCGGGCCGGTTGTCCACCGCGTCGAGGGTTTTGCGGGTCGTCCAGTAGTCGTACGCGATCTCCGACGGGTGCACCTCGTGCGCGAACCGCACGCCCTCCTCGTCGAACACGTCCAGGATCGGGTTCCAGCGGTCGGCGAAGTCCTGGTAGCCGTCGTCGATCACGTCCTGGCCGACCGGCGGGAACATCGCAACGTACTTCCAGATCTTCGACCCGGTGAAGCCGATCACCGTGTCCACACCGAGTTTGCGCGCGGCGCGGGCGGTGTCGGCCAGTTCCTTGGCGGCGCGCTGGCGCACGCCCTCGGCGTCACCGTCGCCCCAGATCCGGGTGGGCACGATGTTCTGGTGCCGGAAGTCGATCGGGTCGTCGCAGATCGCCTGGCCGACCAGGTGGTTGGAGATCGCCCAGACCTTGAGCCCGTGCCGCTGGAGTATCTTGTGCCGACCGGCCACGTAGTCCGGTTCGGACAGTGCGCGGTCCACTTCGAAGTGGTCACCGGAGCAGGCGATCTCGAGGCCGTCGTATCCCCAGCTCGATGCGAGCCGGCACACCTCCTCGAACGGCAGGTCCGCCCACTGCCCGGTGAACAGCGTGATCGGTCGGCTCATCACTATCCTTTCAGAACTTCGGCCAACGGCCTGATGTCTTGCAGGCCAAGCAACAGCGAGTGCACGTCGACGGCCGACAGCCTGTCCCTGCCGGGATCGCGGCTGTCGGAGCACAGCAGCACCGGCCCGTCCTGCGGCGAGTCCGGCAGCCTGCCGTGCGATCCGCGCACGAGCGCGCCGTCCAGCGGGACGACGTTCATCGCGTACCGCAGTCCGGTCTTCTTCTTCAGCAGGTTCAGCCCGGCCTTGGCCTTCACCAGCGGGTCGGCCGGGTTGAAGAACAGCTCGGCCGGGTCGTAGCCGGGCTTGCGGTGGATCTCCACTCCCCTGGCGAAATCCGGCGCGCGGTCGTCGTCGAGCCAGTAGTAGTAAGTGAACCACGCGTCCGGCTCGGCCACCACCACGAGATCGCCCGCGCGCGGGTGGTCGAGCTGGTAGCGAGCCTGTTCGACGCGGTCGAGGACCACGTCCACGCCGGGCTGCCGCTCCAGCACGTCCTTGACCCGCGCCAGATCGTTGTTGTCCTGCACGTAGACGTGCGCGACCTGGTGGTCGGCGACCGCGAAAGCCCTGGAGACCCACGGATCCAGGTACTCCATACCGTCCTGTGTGTACACCTCGAGCAGACCTTCGGCGCGCAGGGTCCGGTTGACGTCGATCGGCCTGCTGGCGTTGGTGATGCCGTACTCGCTCAACGCGACCACGGTCGCCCCGGCGGCCTTCGCGTCCTGCAGCAGCGGCGCCAGCGCGGCGTCCACGTCACGCGCCGCGTCGACCGCCTGCGGCGAGTCCGGGCCGAACCGCTGCAGGTCGTAGTCCAGGTGCGGGACGTACACCAGCAGCAGGTCCGGTTTGTGCCCGGACAGGATCCTGCGGGAGGCCTCGACGATCCACTTGCTGGACGCGATCGACGCGGTCGGGCCCCAGTACTGGAAAAGCGGGAAGTCCCCCAGCGCCTCGGTCAGTTCGTCGTGCAGCCGGACCGGGCGGGTGTAGCAGTCCGGCTCCTTCTTGCCGTCCGCGTAGTAGATCGGCCTCGGCGTGACGGTCAGGTCCGTCGTCGCGCCCATCGCGTACCACCAGCACACGTTCGCCGAGGTGTAGCCGGGGTTCGCGGCACGGGCGACCTCCCACAGCTTGTCACCGCCGACGAGCTTGTTGTGCTGGCGCCACAGGAAGATCTCACCGAGTTCCCTGAAGTACCAGCCGTTGCCGACGATGCCGTGCTCCGCGGGCATCTTGCCGGTGAGGAACGTCGACTGCGCGCTGCACGTGACCGCGGGCAGCACCGTGCCCAGTTCCGCCTGCCAGCCGTTGTCGGCGATGCGGGAGACGTTCGGCATGTGCTTGAGCAGTCGTGGCGTCATCCCGACGATGTCGATGACGACAAGGGGCTTCATGAGACCTCCAGGTTCAGGCGGCCCTCTGCCCAGGCCAGCTCCGCTGCTATACCGTCTACCAGATCCTGCCGGTGCCGGTCGGGCAGCACGTTCCACGTGTAGGTCTCGACTTCGACGATCCGGTCACTGGGCACCGTGTCCAGCACTTCGGTCAGCACGTCGGTCGTCGATCCCAGCGGCTCGTCGGGTTCGGCGTGCAGCGGTACGTGGAAGTGCACCCGCCACGGCCCGACCGCAGGCAAAGACTCCAGCGCCTCGGGCAGGTCGTCGGCGGTCAGAATGGTTCCGCATGGCGCCGACTCCCGGACCTGGTGCAGGTAGCGCGGCTCGGCGAACTCCTCCAGCTGCTCGTAGGCGGCCTTCGGGTCCTCGACGTGCAACGCCGCCGACGCCTGTACCTTGACGATCTCCAGCCCCGCGGTCTCGATCGAGCGCACGGTCTCGACCGGGTCGGCGAAGGACACCGCCAGGTGGCAGGTGTCCAGGCACAGTCCGATGTACTCCGGGTCGACGCGTGGCGCCAGCCATTCGACGGTGTCGGCGACAGTGTCCAAGATGCACCCCGGCTCCGGTTCGACCGCGAGCTTGATCAAGCGCTCGGTCGATCGGAGGCTCCGGGTCAGCTCGGCCAACGCGTCCTGTGCCGCCGTGTCGTCCGCCTCGGTCCACGGTTCACGCCAGCCGAGCGGGAGCGTGGAAATCCCGCCGTACGCGGCGTCGTCGGGCAGCAGGCCGTTCAGCACCGTGACGCAATCCGTTGTGTACTTCAATCGGCGCCGGTCGGTCCAGCGCGGCTCGTACACCGCCAGTTTCACCACATCGGCGTGGAAACCACCGTAGGGGAAGGCGTTCATGGTGATCACGTCGAGACCGCGGGCATCCAGCTCGGCGCGGAACTTGCGCAACTCGGTCTGCGACGAGGCCAGACCGGCCGCCACGGCCGCGGCCAGCCACAGACCCAGCCCGAGCCGGTCCGCGCCCAGCTTCTCCCGCACCGGCACGGCGTACGTGTCCAGCTGGGCCAGGATCCCTGGCAGGTCCTCGGCCGGGTGCACGTTGGTGCAGTAGCAGAGCCGGGTCATCGGCGGCCACCCCGCAGCACCGAGTTGCCCGCGAACGTCTCCGCCGACGCGGTGAACCCGGGCAGCTCGTCGAGCACGAGCCGCCCGCTCTGGCCGTAGAAGTCGACCGGGTTCTGCCAGAGCACCTTGTCCACGTCGGCTGCGGTGAACCCCGCTTCGAGCATCTGGCGCGCGGTCTTGTACGTCTTCAACGGGTCCGAGCGGCCCCAGTCGGCGGCGGAGTTCACCAGGACCTTGTCGGTGCCGTACTCCTTGAGGATGGCGACCATCCGGTCCTCGTCCATCTTGGTGTCCGGGTAGATCGAGAACCCCATCCAGCAGCCGGAGTCCTTGACGGTCTTGACCGTGACCTCGTTGAGGTGGTCGACCGCGACGAACTCCGGTGCGATCCCGGACTCCTTGACCACGTCCAGCGTCCGATGTGTACCAGCGAGCTTGTCGCGGTGCGGGGTGTGCACGAGCGCGGGCAGTTCGTGCTCGACGGCCATCGCGAGCTGGCGGGCGAAGGCGTCGTCCTCCTCTGGCGTCATCGAGTCGTAGCCGACCTCGCCGACCGCGACCACGCCGTCCTTGGCGAGGTAGCGCGGCAGGATGTCCAGCACCGGCGTGCAGCGGGGGTCGTTGGCTTCCTTCGGGTTCAACGCGATCGTGCAGTGGTGGCGGATGCCGAACTGGGCCGCGCGGAACCGCTCCCACCCGATCAGCGCGTCGAAGTAGTCCTTGAACGAGTCGACGCCGGTGCGGGGCTGGCCCAGCCAGAAGGCCGGTTCGACGATGGCGCGCACGCCGGCGGCGAACATCGCCTCGTAGTCGTCGGTGGTCCGCGAGGTCATGTGGATGTGCGGGTCGAAGATGCGCATCAGCTGGTCTCCAAGAGGCGTACGGCGTCGGCAGGGACTTCGCGGCCCGCCGCTCTGCGCTCGTCGGCGTAGTCGGCGATCATCCGGAGCAGCTCGGGGTCGGTCCGGCGGTCCACGGCCGCGACCGCGGCCAGCGGGACACCGACGAACAGGCACTTGAGCACGCCGTGCCGCCAGGAGTGCTGGTCGAGGTGTTCGCCGGCGAACGGCCCGAGCGCGGCGGCGACCAGCCGGATGTCGTTGGTCCGCAACGCGTCCTGGACGAGGCCGAGCCCGGCTTCGACCACCGTCGGCGGCAGCGTCGTCAGTCCACGCAGGACACCACGGCGTTCCGCGTCGTCGCCGTAGCGGTAGAGCTCGGTCACCTCGGCCGCGAGTTCCGCCGCAGGCAGGACGCCCGCCAGCGCGGCGAGCAAACGTGTGCGGGCCAGATCGTCCACCGTGCCGTGGATCAGGCCCTGCGGATCGATTTCCGGCCGCATGGCCTGACGGCCGACTTTCCGGCCGACAGCGGGGAACAGCGCACGCACGGCGGCCGGTTCGGCCCGGACCCGCCGCTCGGCGTCAACCAGCCAGGGATGATCCACTTCTCCCACCCATTCCGAATCCGCGAGTGGCATGGCGGCGGTCAGCGCGGCGAACGCGCGGCGCGCGACGTCGGGCGCGGCGTGGCTGTGCCGCGGCAGTTCCACGGCCGCCACACCGGTGTACCCGGCTTCGGCGAGCGCGGCCAGGGTGCCCGGCAGATCGAGGTCGCCCTCGCCGAACTCGAGGTGCTCGTGCACACCTGGCCGCATATCGTCGAGCTGCACGTTGACCAGCAGCCCGGCGGCTTGCCGTACGCATTCGGCCGCGTTCACCGGTTCGACCGCGACGCAGTGCCCGACATCGAGGGTGATGCCGAGCATCTCCGGGTCGCCCAGTTCCGCGCGCAACGCGAGCGCTTGCGCGAGGTGCTGGACGTGCATTCCCGGTTCGGGTTCCAGTCCGATCCGCACCCGCCGCCGGTCGGCTTCGACCAGCACCTTGCCGACACCGCTGAGCATCCGCTGGTGCGCGGTCTCGTCATCCACATCGGACGGCTTGATGCCCGACCAGAAGGACACGCAGTCGGCGCCCAGGTCGGCGGCGATCCGGATCGCGCGGTGCAGGAAGTCGATCCGGACAGCGGTGTCGCCGGACACCAGCGTCGGGTGGTGTTTGCGCGCCGGGTCGAGCAGGTACCGGGCGCCGGTCTCCACGACGCACCGCAGGCCGAGTGACGACAGCAGCCCGGCTACCCGTCCGGTCTCCTTGACCACGTCCGCAGCGAACGGGTCGAGGTGGTGGTGGTCCAGCGTCAGCGCGACCGAGCGGTAGCCGAGGTCGGCGATGATCCGCAGGGCGTCGTCCAGCCGGTGGTTGGCGAACCCGTTGGTGCCGTAGCCGAGAGCGAAGCTCATGTCGGGCTCACCTTCTTGGCCAGCTTGCGCGCCAGCGGCAACGCGGCCGACAGCAGCCCCGCGCCGAGCAGCGAGCCGCGCCGGGCGGCCAGCGCCGCTTGCAACGGGACCATGCCGTGGATTCCTGCCACGGTGGCCTTGCGCACGGTCGGACCGGACGGGTCCTTGGTGGCCGCGAGCTGTGCGTATCCGACGTTCGCCGCGTACATCCCGCCGAAGGCCACCGCGCCCAGCCGGTGCCGCCACGACGCGGATTTCCCGACCACAGCGGCGGTCGTGGCCACCGCGGTCCCGGTCAGCGCTGCTTTGGCAACGATGTCGGACGCGCCGTGGACCTCCCCGCGCGACAACGCGGTGAGCCCCAGCGTGTGCCCGGCCACGACCGTGGCGGCAGGCAGGGCGGATCGTGCGCCGCCGGCGCCGAGCATCACGTCGAGCCCGCGGCACAACGCCATCCCCGCCGGACCGGCCACAGTGGACTTCAGCACCAGGTCGTACGCCCACACGGCCGCCGCCAGCGGCACCGCGGCCTTCAGCGACTTGCTGTACGCCGCCAGCGCCAGACCGGCCGCGGTCAGGCCACCGGCCACCGCAAGCGCTTGGTTCGGCGAGATCCGCCCGGACGGGATCGGGCGTTCCGGCCTTTCCCGCGCGTCAAGCGCCCGATCGGACCAATCGTTGAGCGCCATTCCCGACCAGTAGAACGCGACGGACGCCAACGGCAACGCCAGGCGCCTGCCCCCCAACGGGTTCCCGGACGCCGCCGCGCCGGCCAGCGTGTCACCGAGGACGGACAACGCCGCCGGCGCACGCACCAGTTCCACGTACGCCCTCACAGGTCGGCCGCCCATTGCGCGAGCATCCGGGTCTGTTCGGCGAACCGGTGCTCGTCGGTCCCCAAGGGATCCTTGAAGAAGAACGCCAGCGCGGGCAACGCTCCGCTCTGCCCGTCCGCGTGCGCGGCGCCGACCAGCCTCGCGAGGTCCAGCACGAGCGGGGCCGCGAGCGCCGAGTCGTAGCCGTCCCAGGTGAACTGCAGACTCATCTTGGCGCCGAGGAAACCCTCGAACGACACGTAGTCCCACGCGATCTTGCGCTCGGCCAGGTCCGGCACGTTGTCGATGTGCAGCGGCGCGGTGACGTCGCCGATCAGCTGGGCCAGGCCGCGTGCCTTGGACTCCAGCTTGCCCTTGGCCTGGTCGGGGTCGGCCAGGTTGGCGCCGTCGCCGCCGCCGAGCAGGTTCGTGCCCGCCCACGACCGTACGTTGAGCGCACGCGCGACGAACATCGGCGCGAGCACTGTGCGCAGCAGGGTCTCCCCGGTCTTGCCGTCCGCACCCGCGTACGGCAGGTCCTGGCGGCGGGCCAGTTCCACCAGCGCGGGCATCCGGATTCCCGGGGACGGGGTGAAGTCGACGTACGGGCTGCCCGTGGTCAACGCGGCGTACGCACCGAGCGAGCTCGGCGGCAGAACCGTCCGTTGTGGATCGTTCAGTGCCCGGTCGAGCAGGTCCAGGTCGTCGTGTTCCGGCAACGCGGGCACGGGCGGCTCGGTCGAGGTCACGTTGACCACGACCACCCGGTCCAGCGAGTGCCGGGCACGGAAGTCGGTGATGTCCGCGGCGAGCCTGGCGGCCGCTGCCGCCTGCGACCCGGTGTGCGACACCGGGTGGTACCCGCTCCGCAGTTCGGTGTCCACCGCGCGCAGCCCGTCGGCCACGGCGGTGAACACCGAGTGGGGGATGAGGCCGGACTCGGCGAGCTGTTCGGCCCGTTTGTCCAGCGGTATCGAAACGATGTCGTGACCGCCGACGATGATCTCGTCCCAGGTCGGTAACACCGTGTGATCCATGTCGAGCCGCTCGGTGACACACCCGACCGGCCGGACCAGTCCGGCCCGCAAAGCGAGCAGACCGGTGATCGCGGTGGTCGCGACGGAGCCGCGTGCCCCCATCAGCCATAGTCCGCATCGTTGCCGCATTGGCCTCAACCTCATTCCCGCGAACGGCCGAGGTGCTCCCGCGTCGTAAGAACACCTCGGCCGTGGTTCAGCTTCCGGAGCTCGCCCTCGGCAGTGCCGGACCGCCACCGAGCGAGTCGATCACCGCACGGGCATCCCTGACCAGGGTGGACCGGACATCCGAGTCGGTGACCTTAGCCGGATCATTCGCGAGTTCCACGAACTTTCGCAACTGCTTGACTGCCTTTGCGTCATCCCCGGCCGCCTCGGCCTTGCGGGCCTTGGACAGTTGGCCGGACAAGCTGACAAAAGCGGACAACGACAGCCGGTTGGTCGCGCGGAACCGCGTGATCAGCTGGTCGACGTCCCGCAGCGACGTCGTCGTCGCGAACGTCAGCTTCTGCTCTGTCCGGTTGCCCGCCTTGTCAAGAGCTGTCACCGAGAGGTTGTGCACACCCAGTGGCAGCTGGTGCAACGACGTGACCTGGCCGGACTGGATCGGCGTCGTGTTCAGCAACCCCGTCACCGAAGCGATGCCGGACGTCACGTCCTCGGCGTGCCACTTGACGACCACGTCGGTGGAGTCTCCGTAGACGCGGCCCTCGGCCAGGCCCGACACCAGCAAGGTCGGCTTGGACGCGTCGATCAGGATCGTCGCGGCCTTGTCCGGCTCCACGTTGCCGTCCTTGTCGTGCGAGCGGTACAGCAACGTGTGCTGCCCGTCCCCGCTGACCACGACCGCCTGCGTGTACGGCGTCCACGGGCCGTTGTCGAGCTTGTACTCGGTACGCGCCACGCCGGAGCCCTCGTCGGTCGCGGCCAGCTCGACCGGGACCTGACCGGGGTGCCAGCCGCCCGGGTTGGCGAAGTTGGCGACCGTCACCGGCGGTGTGGTCTCCAGCTCCTTGATCCGGACGTCGCGGAACGACACGTCGTCACCGTTGCCGTGGTTCTGCAGGCCGATGAAGCCCTGCGTGAGATCGCGGTTCGGGTCCGTGGACACGAAGTCGTTGATCAGCACGCCGTTGAGCAGCACCTGGATCGTCTGGCCGCGGACGATGATCTCGTAGCCGTTCCACTGCCCCGGCGGCTTGAGCGCCGCGTCGCGCTTGGCGATGTCGGCCGACTGGAACGAGTAGACCGACCCGGTCGTGCGGTCCGGCGCGTCGGTCGCGTCGATCTGGATCTCGTAGCCCTGGTTGACCGCGACCCACGGGTCGTTGCCGGGCTCCGGGTAACCGACGAACACACCGGAGTTGTCGTCGCCCGCGACCTTCCAGTCCAGCTTCAGACTGTACGCGTTGAACTCCTCCTTGTGCGACAACAGACCCATGCCGCCCTCGGACAGGACGGTGCAGTCCGCCTGCTGGGCGAACCGGCCGGGGCCGGACTGCTTCCAGTTGCCGAGACTGGCCTGCGTGCCGTCGTAGAGGCTGCGGTACCCGGCTTCCGGCTGCGTCGGCTGGCACGCCGGTGGCTGCGCCACACCGGTCCCCTCGAACCGCAGAGCGTCCACATCGAACATCCCACCGGGGCCGTTGTCCCGGAACACCAGGAAAAGCGGCTTCGTGCCACCCGGGGCGGCCAGCGGCTTCACCGGCAGCTCGACGTACTTGTCCCAGCCACCGGTGCTGGCGACGTCGAACGTCTGCAACAGCGGGCCGTCGACCGCGCCGGAGCGGACCTCGATCTTGCCGCCGGCGCCGCCGGACGAGACCCGCAGCCCCAGGCCGGTGATCCCGGACAGGTTCGCCGGGTCGAACGCGATCCAGTCACCCGGATCGGTGTAGCCGACCTGCTTGCCACCGCTGGCACCGGCGTTGGCGACCACCTGGATCCCGCTCATGCTGGAGAAGTACTCCGCCTGCTTGAGCTTGGTCTGCATGATGTTCTCGCCCTCACCGAGCAGCGGCGGGACAGTGCCCTTGCCCCTGTCGGTGTAGCGGGCGTTGATCACGCCGAAGATGTTCGCGTCCTCGCCGTGCCCGCCCTCGCCGGGCGTCTCGATCACGCCTTCACAGCCGAACGCCTCGCTCAGCGGGTGGCCGTGGTTGTCGTGCCCGAGGATGTAGCGGACGTGCACCTTCGAGCAGTCGATCTGGCCGTCTTCCGGGTCGGTGACCTTGACCTTGAACGGGACCTTGTCGCCGAACTTGAAGAAACCACCGTTGACCGGGGCCTCGACCACGACCGTCGGCGCGGTGTTGCCGGCCGTGATGGTCACGTTGGCCACGCCGACCAGTCCGACCGAGTCCGTCACCGAGAGTTTCGCGGTGAACTGGCCCTCCTGGGTGTAGGTGTGGGTCACGGGCCCAGCGGTGGTCGAGTCGACCGTGCCGTCGTTCTCGAAGTCCCACGCGTAGGTGATCGGCTGGCCGTCCGGGTCGTTCGTCCCGGCCGGGTTGAAGTTCACCGTCAGCGGGGCGTGCCCGGATGTCTTGTCGGCGGCCAGTTTCACCACCGGCGTGCGGGTGCCCTTGGTGTAGTCGATCCGGTACACCGCCGACTCCGGCGAGCCGCCGAAGTAGCCGGTGCCGTAGTCCAGCACGTACAACGCGCCGTCCGGGCCGAACTCGATGTTCATCGGCCGGACCAGGTCCATCGAGTTGAAGAACGGCTTGACGTCACCGCGCTCGCCGTTCGCCCCGACCGTGATCTCCTTGATCCAGCCGCGGTCCCACTCGTAGGCGAAGTTCTTCTTGTCGAAGTACGCCGGGAACTTCGTCTTCGACGGGTTGTTCGCGTCGAAGTGGTACGTCGGGCCGCCCATCGGCGACTCGCCGCCCGAGCCGAACTCCGGCACCGAACCACCGTCGTACGGGATCCACGCGGCCTGAGCCGGCGGCAAGTCGACCAGGCCCGTGTTGTGCGGGCTCTCGTTCTTCGGCGCGGCGCAGTCGAACGCCGAACCGGACTGGCCGGTCGCGAAGTCGTAGTCGACGAACGGCTGGTTGTCACCGACGCAGTACGGCCAGCCGAAGTTGCCCGGCGCCTTGATCAGGTTGAACTCGACCGTGCCGCCGGGGCCCCTGGCGGGGTTGGCCGCACCGGCGTCCGGACCGTAGTCACCGAGGTGGATCCAGCCGCTCTGCTTGTCCACCGCGAACCGGAACGGGTTGCGGAAACCCATCGCGTAGATCTCCGGCTTGGTCTTCTCGGTGCCCGGTGCGAACAGGTTGCCCGCCGGGATCGAGTACGAGCCGTCGGCGTTGACCTTGATCCGCAGGATCTTGCCGCGCAGGTCGTTGGTGTTGGCCGAGGTGCGCTGCGCGTCGTAACCGGGGTTGCGCGTGGCGCGCTCGTCGATCGGCGTGAAACCGTCGCTGGCGAACGGGTTCGAGTCGTCACCCGTGCTCATCAACAGGTTGCCCTGCGCGTCGAAGTCGATCTCGCCGCCGACGTGGCAGCACAGCCCGCGGGTCGCCGGGGTGGCCAGGATCTTCTGCTCGGAAGCCGGATCCAGCATCCCGTCGTCGCCGAGTTTGAACCGCGACAGCTGGTTGTGCCCGTTGAACGGCTCGAAGTCCGCTGCCGTGCCGTCGTTCGGCGCGTCACCCGCCGGGGTGTTCAACGGCGGTGCGTAGTAGATGTAGATCCACTTGTTGTTCGCGAAGTCCGGGTCGATCGCGACGCCCTGCAGGCCGTCCTCGTCGTGGTTGTAGACGGGGATCTTGCCGATCTGCTTGGTGGTCGCGTCCGGGGTGGTCAGGTACACCGTTCCGTCACGGGACGTGTGCAACACGCGCCGGTCGGGCAGGACCGCGAGCGCGATCGGCTCACCGGTCTTCTCCTCGCCCTTGGCGAGGGTGATCTGGTCGAAGTCGGAGTCGACCGGCTGCTCGTCCGGGCCCGGCGAGCAGTTGCCCGGCAGCACACCGGCGGCGTACTTGATCCCGCCCACCAGGTGCTTGCGGAACGCGTCCTCGCCGTAGGACTCCTTGGTGTGCCCGCCGCCGGTGTACCACGACCGGCCGCGATTGGTGTTGTGGCACCAGGCGATCGGGTGGTCCCCCATCGCGCCGTCGCCCGGCTGGTAGCTCTTCTCGTCCAAAGTAGCCAGTACTTTGACGTTCGCGCGCGGGTTGGAGCGGTAGTTGTACCACTCGTCGGTGCGGACCCACTTGTTCGGCACGCCCGCGGTCGACGGGTGCGAGTGGTCCTCCACGTCGACCGTCGCCTGCTGGATGTGCGGATGTGACTTGAAGTAGGCGCCGACGAGCTCGCCGTACCACGGCCAGTCGTACTCGGTGTCCGACGCGGCGTGCACCCCCACGTAACCGCCGCCGTCGTTGATGTAACGCTCGAAGGCCGCCTGCTGGTCGGCGTTGAGCACGTCACCCGTGGTCGACAGCCACACCACGGCGGCGTACTGGTCGAGGTTGGCGTCGGTGAACGCCCCCGCGTCCTCGGTCGTGAAAACCTCGAAGTCGTTCTGCTGCCCCAGTTGCTGGATCGCGGCGATGCCGTCGGGGATCGAGTCGTGGCGGAAGCCCGCCGTCTTGGAAAAGACCAGGATGTGCGGTTGGTCGGGGTGCGCGGCGGCCGGCAGGGCGCTCGCCACCCCCAGCCCTGTGGTCAGTGCCACAGCGGCGGCTAACGAGCGCCACGTGCGGCGTTTGTGGATTCCGGCGCCGTTGATCGGTCCCACTGGTAAGTTCTCCTTGCTCGCAGCGGTTGCGTGACCGTGAGAAGGGAAGAGCTGTCTCCTTTCGACCAGGTCGGTCTGTGGGCGACGACGCTGCCCGGCCGGGCTGCACCCCGGCGCGGGCAGCGTCCCACCACTGATGGCTCAGGGCACAGCGGTCCACCTGGACTCGTTGCCCGCACTGGCTTCCACCGCACCGAGGACCTGCTGCACCTGCAGGCCGTCGGCGAAACTCGGCGCGGGATCGGTGCCGTCGCCGATGTGGGTGAGAAAATCGAACACCTCGTGGGTGAAGGTGTGTTCATAACCGATGATGTGGCCGGGTGGCCACCAGGCGCCGGCGTACGGGTGGCTCGCCTCGGTGATCAGGATCCGCCGGAAACCGGCGGTCTCGTCCGGCGAACCACCGTCGTAGTACGACAGCTCGTTCATCGACTCGAAGTCGAACGCCAGGCTGCCCTTCTCCCCGTTGACCTCGAGGCGCATCGAGTTCTTGCGGCCCAGCGCGAAGCGGGTCGCCTCGTAGGACGCCATCGTGCCGGACGCGAACTTCCCGATGAACAACGCGGTGTCGTCCACCGTGACGTCGTCGAGCCTGCCGTCCGGGTCGCCCGCGATCGGTCGCTTGTGGACGAACGTCTCGGTCAGCGCGGACACACCCGCGAGGTGCTCGCCGAGGACGAACTGGGACGCGTCGATGATGTGCGCGCCGATGTCACCGAGCGCGCCCGACCCCGCCTCCTGCTTGCGCAGCCGCCACGCCATCGGCGCGTCCGGGTCCGACAGCCAGTCCTGCAGGTACTGCGCGCGCACGTGCCGGATCTTGCCGAGCTTGCCGTCGGCGATCATCCGGCGCGCCACGGCCAGCGCGGGCACCCGGCGGTAGTTGAACGCCACCATCGAGCGCTGTCCGCGCGCCGACGCGGCGGCGGCGGCCTCGGCCATCTCCCGCGCCTCTTCGACCGTGTTGGCCAGCGGCTTCTCGCACAGCACGTGCTTGCCCGCCTCGAGCGCGGCGATCGCGATGTCCTTGTGCGAGTCACCCGGTGTGCAGATGTCCACGATCTGCACGTCGTCGCGGGCGATCAGCGCCCGCCAGTCGGTTTCGAAGTCCTCCCAGCCGAGCTTGGCCGCGGCGGCCTTGGTGCGCTCGAGGTCACGACCACCGAGCACGGCCAGCCGCGGCGCCTGCGGCACGTCGAAGAAGTGGTGCACGGTGCGCCAGGCGTGCGAATGGACCCTCCCCATGAAGGCGTGGCCCACCATGCCGACGCCGATAGTCCCGTCGCCTGCGTTGCTCATCGATCACCCTTCCTGATCACAAACGGCTTGCACACCCCGGTCATGCGCCCGTTACGAGTCGAACGCCACGTCGGCGTACTGGGCAGCGTTCTCCTTGGTGACCACCGCGGAGTAGGTGGTGATGAGCGCCGGGATCTCGTGCTCGGCGAGATCGCCCATGCCCTTGGCCTGGCCGAGCAGGCGCGCCAGCGCGATCGCCGACGACGACATCGACGGGCTGTAGAGCACGGTCGCCTTGATGACGTCGCTGTCGGCCTTGATCTTGTCGATCATGTTCCGGGAGCCCGCGCCGCCGACCATGATGAACTCCTTGCGGTTGGCCGCGCTGATCGCGGCCATCACGCCGATGCCCTGGTCGTCGTCGTGGTTCCACAGCGCGTCCAGCTTCGGCGCGGCCTGCAGCAGGTTCGCCGTCGCCTTCTCACCGGTCTCCACGGTGAACTCGGCGGCCTGCCGCGGGCCGACCGCGAAACCGGCCTTGGCCAAGGCGTCCTTGAAGCCGCGGCTGCGGTCCTGGGTCAGCGGCAGCGAGTCGATGCCCGCGATCTCGCCGATGACCGGGTTGCTGATGCCCTTCTTCTTCATCTCCGCGGCGATGTACGCGCCCGCGTTGACGCCCATCCGGTAGTTGTCGCCGCCGATCCACGTCCGGTACGCCAGCGGCGTGTCGAAGATCCGGTCGAGGTTGATCACCGGGATGCCCTTGTCCATCGCGGACTGGCCGACCGACGTGAGCTGCTTGCCGTCCATCGGCAGGATCACGAGCACGTCGACCTTCTGGTTGATCAGCGTCTCGACCTGCGCGATCTGCTGGCTCGCGTCGTTGGTGCCCTCGGTGGCCTTCAGCGTGACGTCGGCCTTGAACTTCTCGGCCTGCGCCTTGGCGTTCTTGGTGATCGCGGCGATCCAGCCGTGGTCGGCCGCCGGAGCGGAGAACCCGATGGTCACCATCTTGCCGGCCTTGGCGTTGTCGCCCTGCCCGGCGGCGACGTTCGCGCCGCCGTTGGCCTGCGCGGCAGGCGGTTCGTTGGACGTGCACCCGGCGAGTAAGGCTCCCGCACCCACTGCGGCGCCGCCGATCAGGAACCCGCGGCGGGCAAGGGAGGTAGGCAGGTCGGTCATCTTTGATCTCCTGGTGTGAGCTCGTGAGTGTTTCGTCCGGTTAGAACCGGCCGAAACACTCACGAGGGGTTAGGTGTTGGCGCGGGCCTTGTTGGTGCGGAACTGCAGGAGCACGGCGATCACGATGATCGCGCCCTTGGCGATGTTCTGGACTTCGGTCGGCAGGTTGTTCTGCACGAAGATGTTGGTGATCAACGTGAAGATCAGCACGCCGATCAGGGTGCCGACCATCGTGCCGCGGCCACCGGTCAGCGCGGTGCCGCCGATGACGACCGCGGCGATCGCGTCCAGCTCGTAGAACATGCCGTTGGTCGACGAACCGGCCGTGGTCCGGGCGGCCAGCATCACGGCGGTGATCCCGGCGAGCAGACCGGCGAAGCCGTACACGAACGCGATGTGGCGCTTGACGTTGATGCCCGCGAGGCGCGTCGCCTCGGGGTTGCCGCCGACCGCGAACGTGCGGCGGCCGAACGTCGTGCGGTTGAGCAGCACCCACCCGGCGGCCACCACGATGACCAGGATCCACACCAGGGTCGGCACACCGAGGAACTCGCCTCGGAAGAACGCCAGGAAGTCCTGGTCACGAACGACCTGGGTCTGCTTGTTGCTCAGGTATTCGGCCAGGCCACGTGCCGAGATGTACATCGCCAGCGTCGCGATGAACGGCACCATCCGGCCGTAGGCGATCAGCAGGCCGTTGACCAGGCCCGCGCCGAGACCGACCAGCAGTCCCGTGACGACCATGACGAACGGGCCGTAGGACTGCGTCGCCAACGTGGTCATCCAGACGCTGGCCAAGCCGACCACCGAACCGACCGACAGGTCGATGCCGCCGGAGATGATCACGAACGTCATGCCGACGGCGACCACGCCGGACGGCGCGGCCAGCCGCAGGATCGTGTCGAGGTTGCTGCCGGTGAGGAAGTTGTCCGGGCTGGTGATCCACCCGATCAGGATCAACAGCACCAGCACACCGAACAGACTGGCCAGCCGCAGGTCGACACCCAGCCCCTGCTTGGCTCGCGGTGCCGGGCGCTCCGGCACTCCGGTGTCCCGCTTGGCCGCGGGGTCCAACTGGGTCACGCCGCACTTCCCTCCATCACCATGTCCAACACGTCCGCCTCGGTCAGCTCGTCGGCGGGCGCCTCATGGATCACCCGTCCATCGCGCAGCACCAGCACCCGGTCGGCCAGACCGAGCACCTCGGGCATTTCACTGGAGACGAGCACCAGCGCCACACCGTCCGCGGCGAGTTCCCGGATCAACCGGTACAGCTCCGCCCGCGCGCCCACGTCCACGCCCCGGGTCGGTTCGTCGAGCAGCAACACCCGGCAGCCGTGCACGAGCCACCGCGCGACAACCGCTTTCTGCTGGTTGCCACCCGACAGCGTGCTGACGTTGCGGCGCGGGTCGGCCGGGCGCAGGTCGAGGTCCTCCAGCTTGGTGCGGGAGTCCCTGAGTTCCTTCGCGCGGTCGGTGAACCCGAAGCTGCTGTAGGAGCGCATGCTCGCCAGGGTCACGTTCTGCGCCACCGACATGTCCATCAGCAGCGCCTGGCTCTTGCGCTCCTCCGGCGCGAGGCCGACCCCCGCGTCGACCGCGGAGCGCACGTCACCGTTGCGCAGCTTCTTGCCGTTGACGGTGACCGTGCCGTGGTTGGCCTTGCGGGCGCCGAAGATCGTCTCGAGGATCTCGCTGCGGCCGGCGCCGACCAGCCCGGCGATGCCGAGGATCTCCCCGGCGTGCACGGTGAAGTTGACGTCGGCGAACTCGTCGTCACGGCCGAGCCGCTCGACCTTCAGCACCTCCTTCGAGATGTCCACCGTGGACTCCTCGCGGTTGGGGTACACCGTTTCCACGCGCTTGCCGGACATCAGGGCCACCAGCTCCGACGTCGGTGTGTCCGCGGCGAGGTCGCGGGCCATCGTGCGGCCGTCCTTGATCACCGTGACCCGGTGGCCGATCTCGCGGATCTCCTCCAGCCGGTGGGAGATGTAGACCACCGCGACCCCCGCCGCGGTCAGGTCGGCGACCACGCGGAACAGGTTGGTGACCTCGTCGGCGGCCAGCGCGGCCGTCGGCTCGTCCATCACGATCAGCTTGGCGTCGTGTGCCAGCGCCCGCGCCATCGACACCAGCTGCTGGCCCGCCGCGGACAGGTCCCCGACTTCGCGTTCCGGCGGGATCTCCGGGTGGCCGAGGCGGTTGAGCAGCTCGGTCGCCTGCTTGCGGGCCTGCCGGTCCTTGGTGAAGCCCCAGCTGGCGCGTTCGTGGCCGAGGAAGATGTTGTCCGCGACCGACAGGCCGGGGATCAGGTCCAGTTCCTGGTACATCGTCGCCACACCCATCCGCAGCGCGGCGACCGGTGTGGACAGCGTGGTCCTCCCGCCCTGCCAGAGGATCTCGCCCTCGTCCGGCTGGTGCGCCCCGGCCAGCACCTTGATCAGGGTGGACTTGCCCGCGCCGTTCTGGCCGAGCAGGCAGTGCACCTCCCCCGCGCGGACCGTCAGGTCCACGCCGTCGAGCGCACGAACTCCCGGGAACGTCTTGACGATCCCGGTCATCTGCAGCAGCGCTGTACTCGCTTCGGCGGTCAAGCGGGTGCCTCCGTTGATTCACTTCGTTCCGGTACCTGGGTCGGGTCGTCGAAGACCCGGCTCAGCGCGGCCAACGCACCGCCGGTCCGCGCGGCGGTGAACCCCAGTTCCGAGCCGACCACGCGGACGGTCGCGGCTTCGGCGACCACTGCCCTGGCCGCCACCTCGATCCGGGCCGGTTCGATCAGCCAGTCCGGCAGGGCCGCGAAGTAGCCGCCGAGCACGACGACGGCCGGACTCAGTACGTTGACCACAATGGACACTCCGACGCCGAGTGCGGCGCCGATCTGGTGCAGGGCGCCGAGCGTGCGCTGATCGCCGTGCTCGGCCCGTGAGCGGACGATGGCCATCCGCTCCTCGATCGGACGGCTGGGGTCCGACACCGGGTCGCCCGGCGCGGCCAGCGCGTGGAACAGCGCGGCCAGCCCGACCTGTGTCTCCCAGCAGCCGCGCCGTCCGCACGAGCACTGGGGGCCCATCGTGTCCATCGACATGTGGCCGACCTCGCCCGCGTACCCGATGGAGCCGCGGACCAGGCGGCCACCGGCGATCACGCCTGCGCCGATGCCGAAGTCGCCCGTGACGTAGACCAGGTCGGCCGTGCCGCGCATGCCGCCGGCTTCGAACTCGGCGGTGGCGGAGAGGTTGGCGTCGTTGTCGACCGCGATCTTCTCCAGCGGGAACCCGAGCCGCCCGGCGAGGCCGTCGGCCAACGGGGCCTCGCGCCAGCGCAGCCGGGGTGACAGGCGCACGACACCGCGCCCGGTGTCGACCAGCCCGGGAACCGACACGGTGATTCCCGCGGGGTACGCGCCGACGACGTGGGCCAGTTCCTGGTCGGCGACCTCGGCGAGCTTGTCGATGGTGCGGTCGACTCCGGCGGAGCGGACGTCGAAGGGGATCTGCCGGTCGGCGACCACGGCGCCGGTGGTGTCGACGGAGGTGGCGGCCAGGTGGTCGACGCCGATCTCCAGGCCGATGCCGCGGACGCCGTCGCTGTCGAGTTCGACGATCTGACCGGGCCTGCCCTGGCCACCGGCGGCGACGCCGCCGGCACGGACGAGTCTGCGCGCGGTCAGTTCGGCTACCAGCGTGGACACGGTCGCCTTGCTCAGGCCGGACAGCACCGCCAGTTGCGCGCGGGAGAGGCCGCCCTGCTCTCTGAGCACGCGGATGACCCAGGCGAGGTTCGCCCTGCGCAATGCGGCGCGGTCGGTCGGCTGCTCCGGCATGACCGGCACACCAGCTCCACTTCGTTGGGTAACTAGCCGAACTAAGGTGCCCTAGCTCACACGTAACCCTGGATTCTGGGGTACTTGTATCGCAATCCGCCAAAAGTACCAATACTTCCGGCGACCTTTTGCTCAGCTCCGACAAAAGTCGGCTGAGTCTAGCGCGAAGTCACCCGGAGTTGAACCCTTTGTTCAACCCGTGACCCAAACACGATTTCGAGCGGTGCAGAGCGCTCAGGAGAGCTGATGGGCACCCATCTCCGACTGGAAGCAAGGAGACAGGTGCTTCGGACGAACGTGCTCAGGCCAGCGGGCCGCGCTTGACGTCGTCGATGAAGGCGGCGAACCCGCCGCGAGAGAACCTCAGGATCGGGCTGCCATCGCCCAGCTTGCTGTCCCGAACCGCCATGACAGTGGGGTCCGGGGTAGAACCAACCTCAACACACTGGCCCTGGGTGGCCGAGTGAGAAGACTTGTGCCACGCACCGACCTCGACACACTCGCCGCTGGTCGCCGACCGGGAGGACTTCCGCCACTCCCACCTGTATGTCATTCCAACTCCTTCCGCACCTTTCGGATCACCGACAGCGAGTGTGCCTCGGAAAGCGCGGCCTCCAACAGGCGATCCTCGACAGCGCTGTATTCGCCGATCTCCTCCACGTGGTCGCGATACCGGCTGCCGATCCGGTCTTCCACGTGCACCACACCCGGGTCGCGCTCGATGGGGAACTTCAGGATCGTGAACGACCCATGCAGCCCTGGATGCACACCGGCCTTGAACGGCAACACCCTGATGGTGACGTTCGGACGCTTCGCGACTTCCACTAGATGGTCGAGCTGCTGACAAAGCACACCTCGCCCGCCGATCTGCCGGTGCAGAACGGCCTCATCAAGGATGGCAACCAGTGCGAACTGCGCCTTGTCCCGCCGCCGTGCGGTCGCGGCCAGTTCACCACTCGCTTGAACCTCCAGCGGGCTCCACCGGGTAGGAGAAGCAGTCAACGGAGGGAGCACCGGTGCGAGATACCTGGGGCGACCAGGCGTTCGAAGCCTTCTTCGCAGCCCAGTCCCAGCGGCTGCGCAGGCTCGCGTACGCGATGTGCGGCGACTGGCACCTCGCCGAGGACATCGTGTCCGCCACGTTCATCCGGCTCTACCAGCGGTGGCACCGGGTCAGACCGGAGACGGCGAACGCGTACGCCCGCAAGGTCCTGACCAACGTGTTCCTCACCGGCGCGCCCAAGCGCAAGCGCGAGCAGGTGACGGAGTCGATCCCCGACACCCAAGTCTCAACGACCCGGGACAGCGACGACCGGCTGGACATGGCGGCGGCGCTGGCCGGACTGACGCCCAAACGCCGGGCGATGGTCGTGCTTCGGTTCATGGAGGACCTGCCGATCAGCGAGGTGGCCCGGCTGATGGGCGTGGCCGAGGGAACGGTGAAGAGCCAGACGTCGCGGGCCGTCGAGTCGTTGCGGGCCGCATTGGGAAAGACAGAAGGAGTGATCGAGGATGCAGGAGTTGCGTTCTGAGCTGGAGACGTACGCCTCAGCGGGCGAACCGCCGATGAGCCTGGCGTTCGACGACGTGGTGACAGTCGCGAAGCGCAAGCACCACCGACGCCGGTCGACGGTGATCGCCAGCGGTGTCGCGGTGGTGGCGGCGGTGGGGATCGCGGTGCCGACGTTCCTGATGGCGCCGAACTCACCGCCGGGTGTCGGCATCGGCGTCGCCGCGACAGGCACCTGCCGGGCAGAGCAGCGCACGTCGGAGCGAATCGCCTGTGTGGTGCGGGAAAAGGCACCGCCGGAGCTGGGGTCGCTCAAACTTGAATCGGTCACATCAGTGATACCTCAGTCCAGCAGCAGCGACGGTGGCACCATCTGGCAGGTGACGGACGGGCAGGAGGTGGTCGGCAGTCTGGGCGTGACCGTTGACAAACTCGGAGCAACGGAGCCGGACCATGGCAAGGCCGAGTTCCCCTCGTACTTCCGCGACACCTCGGTGACCTTCGAAAACCGGGGATACCAGATCCGTGTCTGGTCGTACCGGTACAACCGGGTGACCGGGCCGACCTCCGAGCTCCTGCTGAGCAAGGAGGCGATGACCCGGATCGCCACCACGCCGGAGCTGCTCCCCTGACGCAACTTCCGACCGCGAGTAGGTACCTTTTCCTACCGTGGTGGTGAGTCATGTCGAGCAGGCCCTGAGCTATCTTGATCAAGCACAGGGCAGTACGGACATCGACGTGGTCGACGCTGCCGTCGACCTGTGCCGTCAAGTGGCCGATTCCGTGCCGCACGACCACCTCGACCGCGCCGTTCACCTGCACAACCTCAGCCTCGCCTTGCGGCTGCGGTTCGAACGCACGGGTACGACGGAGGACCTCGAGCACGCGATCACCACCAGCCGCCAGGCGTTGCGCATGGCGGCTGGTGGTGACCCGAACATCAGCTCGTACCGGCACAACCTGGGGATGTCGCTGTGGTTGCGCTACCAGCGCACCAGCCGCCGTGAGGATCTGGCCGAGGCGATCGGCGTGGCCCGCCGCGGCATGGCGGGCGGAGATCCCGGCCGGACGCTGTGCCTCACCGTGCTCGGTGTGGCTCTGCACAGCAGATATGCCCTTTCGGGCAGCAAACCGGATCTGGACGAGTCGATCTCGCTGATCCGCTCCGCTGTCCACCAGCCCGCGCTGCTGCCCACCCTGGCCACCGCGCTGCTGGCCCGGTTCGCCGCGGGCGGTGATCCCGCTGATCTCGACGAGGCGATCGCCGCCGGGCTGACCGCGGCCGACGCGTTCCCGGCCGGGCATCCCGACTGGGTCCGCGCGGTGTCCGGATTGTGCACTTCTTTCCGTGTTCGCTTCGAGCACGCCCGCAACCGCTCCGACTTGGACCGCTCCATCTCCTACGGCAGGGCCGGAGTCGACGCCGATCCCAGCGCGGCAACGCTCGGCGAGCTCGCGGTGTCGCTCAAGGTCCAGCACGCCACCACAGGCACCTCCGCCGACCGCGACGCCGCGCTGTACACCGCGCGGGCTGCCGTCGAGGCGTCGGCGCACGACGACCCGGCGCGGGCGGTGCACCTGTACACGCTGGGGTCCGTGCTGATGAGCCGGTACTCCGAACTGGGCGACCCGGCCGACCTCAACGACGCGATCAGCCTGATCCGTTCCGCCGCCGGTGCCGCGCGCAGCGACCGGGCGGGCATGCTGGCCCAGCTGATGAACGCGCTGCGGACCAGGTTCGAACGGACCGGCGCACTGGCCGACCTGGACGAAGCGATCGCGACCGGCTGGGAAGCCGTCGCGACGACCACCGCCAACCACGCGCACCTGAGCGACCTGGCGCAGGCGCTGCTGCGCCGTCACGGGCGGACCGGCAGCAACGCCGATCTCGACCAGGCCCTCACGCTCGCCCGCGAGGCGCACGCCGTCGTGCCGCTGACCGAACGCACCGCTGTGTCCAATGTGGTTGGTCAGGTGCTGATCACCCGGTACCGCCGGTCCGGCTCCGCGACCGACCTGGACGGCGCGATCAGCGCGTTCCGCGGTGCCGCCGCGCCCGCACTCGGCCCGGCGCTGCTGGAACGCTACCGGTTGCGCGGCATCCGGGCCGACCTGAACGAAGCCCTCGAACTGACCGAGGACGCCGCCGATCCCGCCGACCCGAGGTCGCTGGCCGATCTGGCGATGGTGCTGCGGGAGGTTTCCGACCTGGACGAGGTGATCTCGTTCAGCCGGGCGGCGGTCCAGGCCAGTGCCGCCGACGACCCCGAACTGGCGGCCCGGCTGTCGGTGCTGGGGAACCTGCTGCTCGACGCGGGCGAGCAGGACGAGGCGTTCACCCGGTTCGTCGAGGCCGCGTCGGTCCCGTCGGCCAGTACGTCCACTGTGGTCGAATCGTGCTGGGCGGCCGCGTCGCTGATCGCGAACACCAGCCCCGGCCGCGCGGCGAACCTGCTGGAGACCGCGGTCAGGGTGGCCGCGCTGTCGCCGGTGCAGCAGGACGACCTGTCGACCGAGGCCGCGTCGCTCGCACTGGCGGCCGGATCGCCGAGCCGCGCGTTGAGCCTGCTGGAACTGGGCAGGGGCGGGCGGCTCAGCCAGGCGCTGGGCACCCGCGGTGACGTCGTCGACCTGCGTGCCGAGTACCCGGAGTTCGCGAGGCGGTTCATCGACCTGCGCGACCAGCTCAGCATGCCCGCGGACCCCCTTTGCCAGCCGCGGGCCGACCGGACCGGCCTGGCAGCGTCGTTCGACGAGACACTGGCGGCGATCAGGGCGTTGCCGGGGTTCTCGGCGTTCCTGCTGCCGGTCGAGGTGGACCTGTCGGCGGCAGCCGACGGACCGATCGCCGTGCTGAACGTCAGCCGGTACCGCAGCGACGCCATCCTGGTGACCACAGCGGGGATCACCTCAGTGGCGTTGCCCCGCCTCACCGCACGTGCGCTCGAATCACGTACCGGGGAGTTCCGCGCGGCGGTGGAATCGTCCAACCAGGACCAGCTGCACGCGGTCCTCGAATGGCTGTGGGAAGTCGCCGCACTGCCCGTGCTGTCCGCGTTGGGTTTCAAAGGCATGCCGCGCGGCGAGTGGCCAAGGATGTGGTGGGTCACGCACGGGCCGCTGAGCCTGTTGCCCCTGCACGCCGCCGGGTACCACTATTCGCGCGGCGAGTCCGTGCTGGACCGCGTGATCTCCTCGTACACCCCGACAATCCAGGCACTCGGACACGCACGGGACTACGCGCTGCCGGTCCCGGTGTCCGACGCACTCGTGGTGGCCACGCTCCCCCACGCGATCGCCGAAGCCGAAGCCGTGTGCCAACGCGTCACGGGCGCGACGCTGCTGATCAACACCGAGGGAACACCGGCGGCGCACTGGCCGACCAGAGGCAACGTCCTGTCCCATGTGGACGAATGCCCGATCGTCCACTTCGCCTGCCGCGGCACAGGGACATCGTTGCTGCTGGCCGACGACCCGCTGCGGATCGCCAGCCTCGTCCCCCTCCAGCTCACCACGGCACGACTCGCGTACTTGTCCGCGTGCACCGCGTCCGCCGAGCCGGTCCAGCTACCCGCGGCTTTCCAACTGGCCGGATACCCGCACGTGGTAGGCACTCTGTGGGAGGTCACGGACTCGGTGGCGTCGTTCATCGCCGGTGACTTCTACGGTGGGATGGCGACCACCAGCGACTCGGCGCGAGCCCTGCACCAGGCCATTCGCGGTATTCGCACCGACATCCCGCATTTGCCGTCGATGTGGGCCGCGTACGCGCATCACGGCGCCTGAGCCGGTTTTCCCACCAGGATCATGTCGGCCCGCGTGCACCGATTGATCAATTACCGGGCACGCAGGGCGTCGGCGAACCGGTTGCCGAGAATGACCTGGAACGGTCGCTCGTAATACGGTCCGGTTGCCGGGTCTAGCGGCTCGGTCAGGTTCAGGCTGTTGTGCAGTTCGGCGACTTTCGTATATGCTGCGGCCAGGTGGTTTTCCCGGTCGTGCCACGTCCGTGCGGTGAGTACGCCCATGAAGTCGATGTCCACGGGGAGTTCGGCGAACGCGCTGCCCAGCCATTTGCTGTACGGCGGATAGCGGCGGGACATCAGCAGGCACAGCCGCATCAGGATCCTGACCTGGCGTGCCGCGACCACCGCGGAGCCGATCTCGTCCCCCACTTCGCCGCACCGGCCGACGAACGCTTCCTTCTTCGCGATCGCCTGCCAGTGCCTGGCCAGGATTTCGCGCCAGGCGTCGTCCGGGTACCAGCTCAGTCTTTCCCGTGCCGTTGTCACGTCGCCGATGTCGTCGTGGAAAACGGCACCGCCGGTCACCTCGGCCAATGTCTGGGTCGATGTCGTCAGCCACGCGTCGATCTCCGTCAACGGGTCGAACCCGAGGTTGTCGGCGAACCACGTCCTGGCGTCGGTGACGTCCACCCGGTGGTGGACGGGCCCGTCGGTGTGGCTCATGCTGCGGACGTGTTCGGTGTCGGTGGCGACGAAATTCGTCGGATACCCGAGGAACGACTTGGGCAGCCGCTCGCTCAACGCCTTGCTGACGTCCGCTGTCCGCGGGTCAC
The DNA here is from genome assembly GCF_001302585.1 of Kibdelosporangium phytohabitans. GTDB lineage: Bacteria > Actinomycetota > Actinomycetes > Mycobacteriales > Pseudonocardiaceae > Kibdelosporangium > Kibdelosporangium phytohabitans. Next base: position 7,352,535 of record NZ_CP012752.1, read on the forward strand.
CCTCGGGCAGGAACAACTGCAGCCGCGGGCCCCATTCGTGGTCGGCCGAGCGTTCGGTGTCGAACCCGAGCACTTCGGATCCCGCGCCGATCCGGGCAGCGGCGTGTGGCACGTCGCCGAAATTCCCGCGCAGCACCGGTTCCACCGCTTCGTGGTAGAAGCGCCGCGACAGTTCGATCCCTTTGATGAACACGCGCCGCATCCTGCCGGGCTTTCCCGGATCCCGCGACACGTTATCGCCGGAGCTGCCATAGTTCGCCGCGTGGGATCAGATCATGAACGCCTGCTGGCGGCGATAGGGGAGGCGTTGGGTCTCGACGGCCCGTTCCGGGAACGGCCGCCGGTCGCTGGTCCGGCGCAACAGCATTCGGTCGAGGTGCTCAACGGCGTGGTCGATCGCAAGCGGGTCGCCTGGGTGGAACGGCACGTCTTCCCGCCTGACCGGTGGGTGATCGTGTGGCTGCGGGTCGCGGGCGACGGCGTCGCGAACGTTCCCGCGGTGCAGGGCTGGGTCCATTTCGACGAGCCCGGCCGGCGGATCACCGTGCCGCTCAACGACCGCCACGACGACCACGTGTCCGGTGTTCCGTACATCGGTTTCTTCGACGACACGCTGGCGGTCGTGTACAGCAAACTCGGCCGCAAGACGTTGTGCCGGTTGGCCATGAGCTCGTACGGCGTGGTGATCGACCGGATGGCGGTCGGCGATTCCGTGGTCGTGCTGGAACGCCCCCGGCACGCGTCGTGGTACACGACGCTGTGCTACATCGAAGACCGGGCCGACGAATACCTGATGCACCAGTTGTCGCTCCCCAGCCGCGAAGCGCGGGTTCCCATTCCCGTCCCGCAACCGGTCGAGCCGCCGTCCGGGAAACACAGCGGTGCCGATCTGCGGCTCGAGCCCGACGGCCAGGGTGTGCGCTGGGCCGAGCGGGTCTCCGGGACGGACCACAGGTCGTTCCCCGTGCCGCTGCCGGAGATCCTGCAACGCGGGTACGTCGACGACCCCGAGCCGATCTGGAGCGGTCTGCGGGACGCCCTCGGCGGGCCCGGCACCCCGGCCGACGGGCCCGACATCCTGATCGGCGCGATCGCCGCGCCGTTCTGGAACGTCCCGGATCTCCGGCCCGACCGCGGCACACGGTGGTTTCCCGTGGCCTGGTACCGCTTCCTGCTGGAACAGCCGGGTGACGAGGCCGCGCAGTGGTTGCGCTGGCTGGAGCGGCTGGCGGCCGAGGACCAGGCACAGGACCACTGGGGCTGGGCACCGCAGTGGCAGCGGGCCGAAGGCGTCACCCACTTCGCGCTGACCCACATCCTGCGCCACGCCGCCGCGCTCGCCGCCGCCTGCCGCACGGGCGACCGGCCGTCCACCGGCGACCTGGACATCAGCGGGCCCGTCACCGCCTACCCCGCCGGTTTCGCCCGCGCCTGGCGTCGCCTGCCTGACCGGTTCCGGCCGGGCCCGATCCGGCGCGGGCTCACGTGACGCCGGTCAGCACCCAGAACAGCGCGCCGCCGACACCCGCGCCGACGAACACACCGGCGACCACCTGGCCCGTGGTGTGATCGCCGAGCGCCACCCGTGACCACGCCACCAGCGCCACCAGGATCCCCACCAGCGCCAGCCACGGCCCGAACGTCACCGCGAGCACGACCGTCGCCCCGGCCGCGACGCCCGAGTGCATCGACACCTTCCACGACAGCCCGAACGTGATGCCCAGCATCACCAGCAGGCTGACGAACAGGCTCACCGAAAGCGCGAGCACCTGCGGCGGCGCGTCCCCCAGGCCCAGGATCAGCCAGCCGCTGCCGACCGAGACGATCGTGGCGATGAACGGGACCAGCCGGTGTTCCCGGATGGTCACGTGGTGGCTGTCGTATCTGCCCTGCTTCACGCCGCGCATGACCACAGCCATCGGGATCAACGACCCGGTCACGCCGACGACCGCGCCCCACAGCAACGTCGGCCCCAGCTCCCGGGTCGCCTGCGCGGCCACGACGAACGGCAATCCGAACACCCAGATCCACGGCGCCAGCAGTTCGGTCACCAACCGGGCGTACTTCGTGTGCACTTCTCCCCCAACAACGCACGTGATCCCCGCACGATAGTTCCGCGCGTGCGGGTGAGGTTCAATGTAAGGGTGACCGTGCAAGCCGCAGCCTCCATACCCCGGGTCGAGACCAGGCAGCAGTCCCAGCTGCTCGCGCTGTTGCGCGACGAGGGCCCGCTGGCCAAGGTCGAGCTGGGCGAGCGGCTGGAACTGCCCCGTGCGCGGCTGGCGACGGAGATCGCGAAGCTGTTCGAGTGGAACCTGGTCGAGTCCGGCGGCCCGGCGGCCAGCCGGGGCGGCAGGCGCTCCACGCTGGTCAAACTCGCCGACGACCTGCGTTTCCTTTCCGCGGACATCGGGGCGACGTCGATCGGTGTCGCGGTCACGGACGCGCGCTGCGAGGTGCTGGCGCACGTGGTGGAGGACTACGACATCCGCAAGGGCCCGGTGTCGGTGCTCGAACGGCTGACCCAGTTGTCCGGCAAAGTTCTCGCCGAGGTGACCGGCCGGGTGATCGGCGCGGGTGTCGGCCTGCCCGGTCCGGTGAGTTTCCGCGACGGTATGCCGGTCGCGCCGCCGATCATGCCCGGCTGGGACCGGTTCCCCGTCCGGGACCGGCTGGCCAGTGCGTGGGGGTGCCCGGTCACGGTCGACAACGACGTGAACGTGATGGCTCTCGGCGAGCGGCACGCGGGCGTGGCGAGGTCGTTGAACGAGCTGATCTTCGTCAAGGTCGGTACCGGCATCGGCTGTGGCATCGTGCTCGGCGGGCGGGTCTACCGGGGTGTCGCGGGCACGGCAGGCGACATCGGGCACATCAAGCTGGACGACTACGGCCCGGCGTGCGCGTGCGGCGAGGTCGGGTGCCTCGAGGCGTACTTCGGTGGCGCGGCGCTGGCTCGTGACGCGCTGACGCTCGCGCGCAGCGGCCGGTCGACCTATCTCGCCGAACTGCTGTCCCGGCAGGGCGAGCTGACCGCGCAGGACGTGGCCGGTGCCGCCAGTTCAGGGGACTTCGCCGCGGCCAACCTGGTCAGGGAAGGCGGCAGGCGCCTCGGTCACGTGGTCGCCTCGCTGGTCAGCTTCCTCAACCCGGGGATGGTGGTGATCGGTGGCGGTGTGTCCCGGCTCGGCCACCAGCTGCTCGCCGAGGTCCGCAGCGCGGTCTACCGCCGGTCGCTGCCGCTGGCCACGGGGAATCTGCCGATCGTGCTGTCCGAGCTCGGCGACCAGGCAGGCGTGATCGGCGCCGCTTGGTCGGCGACCGATCACGCCTTCGCTGCTACAGGTTCGGGATCAGTGGGCTGACCCGCCCGGCGCTCGCGGGCGCCGAGTCCGGTTCGCAGAACGTGTCCCGTGCGGGCAACGTTCCTGCTGCCAGGAAGTCGTTCACCGCGCGGACCGCGCAGGACGGCGTCGACGGGTCGTACGCGCCGTGGTTGCCCGTGTTGACTGTGACCATCTTGGCGCGCTTGCCGAACGCGCCGCGCATGCCGAGCGCGCCGATGTACGGCGTGGCGGGGTCACGCAGGGTCTGCACGATCAGGACGTTGGCCGGGCCGTTGCCGGTGACCTTCACCGGCGGCTCGACCGGGTCGGGCCAGAACGCGCACGGCCAGATGTTCGTGCCCGTCCCGTTCCACAGCGGGAACAGCTTGCGGTTGACCGAGACGTCCCGTTGGTAGTGCTTGGGATCCCGCGGCCAGCTGGCGTCGTTGCAGAGCACTGCCAGTTGGGACGCCCGCAGGTTGTCTTCCGGCACAGCGGGTACGGACTTCGTCGCCACCGATTGCGGCACGGCACCGCTGGTCGGCGGGACACCGCGGTCCGCGAGCAGCCACAACTCGGCCTGCAACGGGAACTGAAGGGTGTGGTAGGACCACCCGAACACGGCCACCCGGAACACGTCGCCGTTGATCGGCCCGGCCTCCGGGTGGATCACCGGTTTCCTGTTGAGCTTGTCCACCAGCTCGAAGAACTTCTTGCGGATATCGGCCGGGGTGGCGCCCAGTTTGAGCGTGTCGTCGCGGTCGGCCAGCCACTCGGCCAGGTCGGGGAACCTGACTTCGAAGGCGTGGTCCCACAACGCCCACTGGTCGTGCCAGACCTTGTTCGGGTCCACATTGGAGTCGACGATGACCCGGTCGGTCCGCTCGGCGAACAGCGTGGCGTAGACGGCGCCGAGGTAGCTGCCGTACGACCCGCTGTTGTAGGAGATCTTCTTCTCCCCCAACGCGATCCGGAACCGGTCCATGTCACGGGCGGTGTTCGCCGTTGTCACGTGCCGCAGGTTCGGCCCGCCGTTGGCCAGGCAGTCCCGCGCAAGACCCTTGGCGAATTCGACGTTCCGGTCGATCGAGCCGTCCGCGGCGGGGACCGGGAAGTACCGGTCGGCCGGGTATCCCGCCATGGTCCGGCCGCAGGTGACCGGCGCGCTGTACCCCACCCCGCGCGGGTCGATGCTGACCAGGTCGTACCGGTCGAGCACTTCCTGCGGGTAGAGGTGCACGTAGGCGGCCGGCAGGTGCAGGCTCGGGCCACCCGGCCCGCCCGCGTTGTGCATCAACACACCTCGCCGCAGACCCGGCTTGGCTGTCGGCAGTTTCGAGACCAGCACGTCGATCGTGCGGCCCTTCGGGTCCCCGTAGTCGACCGGGACCCGTAACGCCGCACAGCTCATCCTCGGGTCGTCCGGCAGGCCGAACAGCGGCGGCGGGCACTTGCCCCAGTTCAGCGCGGGCCGCTCGGGTGCGGCAGTGGCTTGTGGCGCAAGCGCTCCGGCCAGCAGCGCGGCAGCGGCGACAACCAGAAATGATCTTCGCATCGCTCTCCCCTCGTGGCGGAACCCGGTGCGGGCTCCGCCTCACGAGGGAACTTAGGGCGCTGGCCGGTCGCGTCACATCCTTCGCGCGGACGACCCGGTGTCATACACGGAGATCACTCGTGTCATCCCGGTGACGCATGTCGCGGGCGTCGCGTTCCTGCTCGTGCGAGAACGACATGGCCTGTTCCACGTCCGCTTGGACGAGGGCGAGGTTGACCATCGCGGCGGTGGACGATCCCTCGCCCGCCGAGCTGATCAGGTTGGCCATCGGGTTTCCGACATTGCCCGCCACCCACAGTCCGGGCACGTTGGTGCGGCCGAACGCCTCGGTCAGCTCGGGGTCGTAGCCGAGCGGCTTCAGCACCTCGTCCCTCGGCACGAACTTCGGCCGCAGGAACACCGCTTCCGTTGGCACACAACGCCCGTCGACCAGTTCGACGCCTACAAGCCGGTCGCCCTCGATCACCAGGCCGCGCACGCCCGTCTCGATGATCCGGATGCCGCGCGCTGCCAGCTTGGCGCGTTCCGGGATGTCCGCAGAGGCTGCGAAGAACACGATGTCCGACGACCACTGGCGCAGCAGCAGCGCGTGGTGCGCGTCGTGCAGCACGCCGATCGGCCGGTCGGCGAACTCGTAGCCGTGGCAGTACGGGCAGGCGATGACCTCCTTGCCCCACCGCTCGGCGACGCCGGGGACGTCGGGCAGTTCGTCGCGCAACCCGGTGGCCACGACCACGCTGCGCGCCTTGAGTTTCGTACCGTCGGCGAGGTCCACAGTGAACCCGCGGTGGATCGCCGTGACCTCACCGGAGAAGAACTCGCCACCGTAGCCCGTCACTTCCATGCGGCCGAGTTCGAGGAGTTCTCCTGGTGGGACACCGTCTCTGGTCAGGTAGCCGTGTGAGTGCGCCGCGGGTGCGTTGCGCGGCTGGCCCGAGTCGACGACGGCGACCGAGCGGCGGGCCCTGGTCAGCACCAAGGCGGCGGACAGACCGGCCGCGCCGGCTCCGACAACGACAACGTCATAGGTGGTCATGGGGCCGAGGGTGCCCAATCGGGTGCCGAGGCGACAACTTTTGTTGCCGTTTCCGCAACAACGCGCTCAGACTGGCGGGATGGACCTCGCCAGGACACTCGCCGACGTCGGGCCGCGGCTCAAGCAGCTGCGCACCGACCGGGGCGTCACCCTCACCGACCTCTCCGAGATCACCGGGATCTCCAAGAGCACGCTGTCGCGGCTGGAGTCCGGCCAGCGCAAACCCAGCCTCGAGCTGCTGCTGCCGATCGCGCAGGCCCACCAGGTGCCGCTGGACGAGCTCGTCGGCGCGCCCGAGGTCGGCGACCCGCGGGTGCGGCTCAAGCCGCGCCGGATCCGCCAGCACGACGGCAACTACGCCACCGTCCTGCCGTTGACCAGGCAACCCGGTGGGTTGCAGGCGTTCAAGATGATCCTCGACCGCAACCGGGAGCCCAAGCAGGTCACGCACGAGGGCTACGAGTGGATGTACGTCCTTTCCGGACAGGTGCGGATGCTGCTCGCGGACAAGGAGCTCGTGCTCAAGCCCGGCGAGGTGGTCGAGTTCGACACCCGGTTGCCGCACTGGTTCGGCAGCGCGGACGGCAAGCCGGTCGAGATACTGAGCGTCTTCGGCAAACAAGGCGAGAAAATGCACGTTCGCGCCAGGCCAAAGCAGTAGAACGCTCACCGGCGTGACAATTTCAAAAGCGTCCATCCAGCCACTTGTGGCGATAACATACTCGCGAGTAGGTTGATTTGACGAACCCCGAGGAGTGCGATTTCCGGCAAGGGAGACCAACCTATGCTCAGACCCGTCCTCATCGGCGCGATCGCACTGACCGCCACATTGCTCGGCGCAGGCACCGCCGCCGCCGATCCCGTCTTCACATACGACATAACCAAGGGCAGCTCGACCATCAAGAAGCTCAACTCGTCGCTGCCGCTCGGCCCCGGCGGCCTGGTCGTGGACCTGGAGGGCGCGACCGGCAACTTCACCGCGGACATGACCCTGCCGCCCGCGAAGGGCGAGTTCAAGATCCTCGGGGTCTTCCCGACCACGGCCACCGTGACGTTCCAGCAGGTCGGCAAGGTGACCGGGACGCTGGTCGACGGTGTGGTCAAGGCGCACACCAACGTCACGATCAGGCTCAGCGACGTGAAGGCGGTCGGCCTGCCGATGTTCGTCGGCGACAACTGCCACACGTCGAAGCCCGCGACCATCGACCTGGACTCCGCGCCGGAGTTCAACCCGCTGGAAGGCGGCGACCTGATCGCCAAGCCCTACACGATTCCGGAATTCACCGACTGCGGCCTTTCGACGCTCATGCTGAACGGCCTCATCCCCGGTCCGGACAACTCACTGCGGCTCACCCTCGCCATCAAATGGTAAAAGGGTTCGGACAATGCCCAGCCGGCGTCCTCCCGACGACGCCGGCTGGGCATTTGCCCAGCTCCACAGTCGTGAGTGGTTAGGCCGGTTCTAACCGGACTAACCACTCACGAGTCGGGTCAGCGGGGGATGAGGGAAACGATGCGCCAGGCGCCGTTCTGCTTTTCCGCGGTGACGCTCAGCGCGGCGGCCGAGCCGTTGCTCTTGCCGGTGTCGACGCGGGTGGCGACCTGGTCGAGGAACACCAGCAGTTCGGCCCGGTCACCGTCGAGCGACTTCACGCCGGTGGTCGTCACCCGCGTGGCCAGCACCAGCTTCTGCGCGGGCGCGTCCTTGCGGACCTGCTCGATCAGCTTGTCGTACTCGCCGACCGCGGACCCGGCCAGCACGTCCCGCGCCACGTTCGGATCGATCTTGTCGTAGCTGAACGAGAAGATCTTCTCCAGCCCGGCCTTGACCTGGCCGTTCACCTCGGTCATCGCCTTGGTGTCCACGCCGGGCCCGGCCGTCGAGGACTTCACCAGGAAGAACACCCCGGCACCGGCCAGCACAGCCGCGACGATCACCAGCACGAGCGGGTACCTCGGCCGCGGCGGCGCGGGCTCGCCGACCTCGTCGTCGAGCAGGTCGGTGTCGTCGGACTGCGGTTCGACCGGCTCTGACGGCTCAGCCGACTCGGACGGCTCGACATCGACGACGGCCGACGGCTTCGGCTGTGACCGGCGGTTGTGCCCGGCGACCTTGACCCGGCGAGCCGGTTTCTGCTGCTTCACGGTCATTGCGCACCCACTTCCACTGCCCGCAGCGAGCTGAGCTTCCAGCCGGACCCGGTCCGGTTCAGTCCGGCCTCGAACCGGTTGCGCCGGACCGCGGCCTCACCGCCCTGCGGCGTGACGGTGATCTCCACGGCGGCGATGACCTGGGCGTTGTCGTTGTCCACATCGGTCACCGCCGCGTCGACGACCTTGCCGACGGTGGTGGACTTGCCTTCTTCGAGCCGTTTGCGGCTGTCGTCGCGGCTCTGCAACAGGCTGTCGCGCAGCGTGCCGGTCGACGACTCCAGCCAGCGGTCGAGTCCATCGTCGATGCGCTGGTAGTCCAAAGTGGTCAGGTTGGCGATGCCCTGCTCGCCGACTCTGAGCACTTCCTGGCGGGTGTCGGCGTACGCGTCGGCGGCGTTCGCCGACCGCAGCCACATCCAGCCGGACCAGCCCGCGAACACCGCCGCGACGGTCACGAGGACGATTGTGAACACCTTCACCGGCCACCTCCGAGGACCTGGGTGAGCGTTGTCGGGCCCTGCGGAGCGGGGCTGAGCGCGACCATCGGCGGCGGGTCGGGCACCGGCCCGCCCTTGGGCGCGTTCTGCGATCCGCGAACCGAACTCGCGTTGCCGTACGGCAACGCGCAATGCGCGTTCGTGTTGAACGGCGCGGGGCTGATGTCCTTGCCCGGCCGGTAGGTCGTGCTCTCGTAGCCCTTGCGGCACGGCGGCGGGTCGTAGAAGTTCAGGATCAGCGCCGTGTTGCCTTCGCCGTTCGGGCCGATGATGCGGTAGCCGTCGGCCACCGCTTTCGGGTAGCTGGCCAGCAGTTGCTCGAAGGCGGGGCCGCGGCTGGCGAAGATCTGCGCCGGCGTGAGCAGGTTGGCCAGCACCACACCGAGTTCGGTGCCGGATTCCCTGAGCAGGCCGGTGACCTCCGCCGACACCCCCGGTGTCGCCTTGATCAGGCTGCGCAGGTCACCGTCGGACTTCCTGAGCTGGCCGGCCAGCAGCCGGGCGTCCTCGCTGAAGCCGGTGATCGACGACGACAGCTGCTCCTGCGTGAGCAGGACCGTACCGCTGTCGGTGATCAGGTCCTTGGTCTGCGGCAGGTACTGCGACGCCGTCCTGACGAAATCGGCCTGGTTGTCCAGCAGCGCCCGCAGGTCGTTGCCACGGCCGCGGAACGCGTCGCTGAGCTCGTCGACCACCGTCTGCAGCGAGTCGATCGGCACCGACTTGACCAGGCTGTCCAAATCGGACAGCACGGACTGCACGGGCATCGGCAGGTGCACGCCGGTGATCACGGACCCCTCCCGCAGGTACGGCCCGTCGTCGCGGCGGGGTCTGAGGTCCATGTACTGCTCGCCGACCGCCGAGCGGTTGGCCACGACCGCGACCAGGTCGGCCGGGATCTCGGGTGCTCCGGGATCGAGCCGCAGCTCGGCCTCGATGCCGTCGTCGGTCAGCCGCATCGGCCCGACCCGCCCGACCCGCACACCCCGGTAGGTGACCTCGGAGTTGGTGAACAGCCCGCCGGACTCCGGCATCCTCGCCGTGACGGCCATCCCGCGCCCGCCCAACAGCTGGTCCAGCCCGGCGTAGCTGGCGCCGACGTAGCTCACGCCGACCAGCGCGATCACCAGGAAGATCGCCACCTGCAGCTTGATCCGACGACTGAGCATCAGCGGCCTCCTGGTGTGCCGACCGGCGGGTCCATCGGCCGCAGCGGCACGACCGGTGCCTCGGGGTCGTAGACGACCGGGGACAGTTCGATGAACACGTTCAGGTAGTCGCCCTTGATCGCCTGCGCCGCCTTGTCGGTGAACGGGTAGGTCAGCAGCAGTTCGAACGACTGCGGCAGCTTCTCCCCCGCCGCGGCCAGCGCGCGCAGCGTGGGCGCGAGCGCCTTGAAGTCCGCGACGATGTCGTCCTTGGACTTGTTCACCGTGTCCACGGCCACCTTCGACAGGGTGTCCAGCGACTTCAGCAACCCGACGAGCTGTTCCCGCTGCTGGCTGAGCACCGAGATCCCCGGCCCGAGGTCGGTCAGCACCCCGGTGATCCGGCCGCGTTGCGCGGCCACCGTCGAAGCGAGCCGGTTCAGGCTGGTCAGCGCCCTGGTGATCTCGTTGCGGTGGCTGTCGAGCTCGCCGACGAACGTGTCCATGTTGGACAGCAGGCTGCGCAGGCCCTGCTCGTTGCCGTCCAGCGCGTTGTTGACCTCACGGGCGATCTGCTGGAACTGGCCGACGCCGCCGCCGTTGAGCAGCAACGACAACGCGCCGAAGACCTCCTCGATCTCCGCGTTGCGGTTGGTGCGTTCCACCGGGATCACGGAGTCGTCCCGCAGCCGGCCCGTGGGTGTGGAAGGCGCTCGCAGCTCCACGAACTTCTCACCGAGCAAACTGGACTGGCGGACCGAGGCCAGCGCGTTGGCGGGCAGTGCCACGTCACCGTTGACCAGCAGGACGACTTCAGCCGTCCAGCCGTCGCCGCCGACGTCGATCGCGTCGACCCGGCCGACCGGGACGTCGTTGACCTTCACGCCGGACTGCGGCACCAGGTCCAGCACGTCGGCGAACTGCACACGCACGCGGTACGGGCTGTCACCGAGGTCGGCGCCACCGGGCAAGGGCAGGTTGTACACGCCGTTGAACCCGCCCGCGCCGCAACCGGCCACCAGCAGGAGCACCGCCGCCAGAACGAGCGCGCGCATCACTTGCCTCCCGCGCTGTACTGCTGGCCCATCGCGGGCAGCGGCAGCGCCGGCCCGTCGCTCTGCGTACCGGGCTTGAGCTCAAGGCACTTCTGTGAGTTCGCAGCGCTCACAGGCGCGACGTTGCACGCGACCATCGAGCCGGGGTCGTAGTACTCCAGCAGGAGTGTGCGTGTCTCCAGCGCACCGGTCCGCGGGTTGATCGCGTCCGACAGGTTCATCACCGCGTTCGGGGCGACGTCGATCGCCTCGGCCAACGACTTGCGCTGGTCCACGAGCACCTTCGTGATCCCGGTCAGCTTGTCCACGTTGGACTTCAACGCGGCCCGGTTGTCCTTGATGAACCCCCGCACCTTCTCCAGCGCACCGGCCAGTTCGGCCAGCGCGCCACCGAGGTCGGCCCGGTCGGCGGCCAGCGACGCCGACACGTCCCGCAGCTGGTTGGTGAACTTGACCACGGTGGAGTCGTTGCGCGCCAGCATGGTCGTGAACCTCTGCAAGCCCTCGACCGTGCCGAAGAGCTGGTCCTTGGCGCCGGCGAGGGTCCGTGACGCGTCGGCGAACTGCTTGATCGTCTCCCCGATCAGCGCGCCGTTGCCCTTGGTGTTCGCGGCCATCACGTCGAGCAGCCTGGACAGTTCGCCCTTGGAGTTGGCGCCGTCCGGGCCGAGCGCGGTCGACAGCCGGCTGAGGCTCTTGTAGAGGTCGTCGAGCTCGACCGGGGTGATGGTCCGCTCGACCGGGATCACCGTGCCCGACTCCATCCGCGCGCCACCGGCGTACGCGGGTGACAGCTGCACGAACCGGTCGCTGACCAGGCTCGGCGCCACCACGACGGCGGACGCGTTGGCGGGGATCGCCCGGTCGGAGTCGACCGACAACTCCACCCGCACCTGCTTGCCCGCCGGGGTGACCTCGTCCACCGTGCCGACCGGGATCCCGAGTATCCGGACGGTCGAGCCTTCGTACAGGCCGACGGCGGTGTTGAAGTACGCGGTGATCCTCGTCCCGCCGGACGGCCGGAAGACCAGGTAGGTCACCGCCGTCAGCACCAGCGCGACCACCGAGACGATGGTCAGAGCCCGCAGTCCCCGTGTCATTTCGACCCCTTCGGCGGAATGCAGTTCCCGTTGGCCGGATCGGTGTCCGGCGGCGAGCCGACCGGCGCGACCAGGCCGCACACGTACATGTCCAGCCACCTGCCGTTGCCGCCAGCGTTGCCCAGCAGCCGGTAGTACGGGCCGGCCATCTGCAGGCTCCGGTTCAGGTTGTCCTGGTTGCGTTGCAGGATCGAGTTGACGCGGTCCAGCTGTTGCAGTGCGGGCCGCAGGGTCGCGGTGTTGTCGGCGACCAGGCCCGACAGCTGCGCGGCCAGCTCACGCGTCCCGGCCAGCAGCGAGCTGATCGAGTCACGCCGTTTCCTGATCTCGCCGAGCAGCAGTTCGCCGTCCTTGAGCAGCTTCTCCACCTGCGCGTCGCGGTCGGCGAAGACCTTGCTGATCTCGTGGGTGTTGGCGAACAGCTTGGCCAGTTCCTGGTCGCGCGTGGAGATCGTCTTCGACAGCGCCGACAGGCCTTCCAGCGCCGAGCGGATCTCCTTCGGCGAGTCCTGGAACGTGTCGGCGAGCACGCCGAGCGACTCGGCGAGCTTGTTCGTGTCGATCTCGGTGACCGTGGTGGCCAACTGGTCGAAGACCTGGTTGATGTCGTACGGCGAGGCCGTGCGGCCGATCGGGATCGGCTGGCCCGGGTCCTGTTCGGCGTCGCCCTGCGGGTCGACCGAGAGGTACTTGGAGCCGAGCAGGGTCTTGATCCGGATCGCCACCGTGCTCTTGTCGCCGATCCACGCGTCCTTGACGCGGAACCGCACTTTGATGTGGTCGCCTTCCAGGTCCACTTCCTTGACCGTGCCGATCTTCACGCCCGCCGCGCGCACCTCCGTGCCGGAGATCAGCCCGGCCGCCTCGGTGAACTGCGCGGTGTACGTCCGGCCGCCGCCGATGATCGGCAGGTCGTCGGAGTAGAACGCGGTCAGCCCGATCAGGCTGAGCACCGCGATGCTGACCGCGCCGACGACCGCCTGGTTTCGTTCCTGGAACGACCTCATCACTTGCACCTCGGCTGGGTCACGGGAATGCCGGCGGCCATCGGCATCGGCAGCGGTGTCCCGGTCTGCGCCGAGCACAGGAACGTGTTCAGCCACGAGCCGTAGCTGACTGTCCGGCCGATGGACTCCATTTTCACCGGCAGGTTCTTCAGTGCCTGGTCGACGGTTTTCTCGTTGTCCGCCAGGTTCTTCGCCACCTGCCCGAGTGCGGTCATGCTGTCCTTGAGCGGCGCCCGCCCGTCTTCGAGCAGGCCCGCGGTCGCCCCGGCCAGCTCGTCGAGCGAGCTGATCGCCTCGCCGATCGGCTGGCGGTCCTTGGCGAAGCCGGTCACGAACTGCTGCAACGTGGTGAGCAGGCCGCCGAGTTCCCCGCTGTGCTCGTTGACGGTGTCGAGCACCTGGTTGAGGTTGCCGATCACCTCGCCGATCACCTGGTCCTTCTCGGCCAGTGTCGACGTCAGCGACGCGGTGTGCCGCAGCAGGCTCTCCACTGTGCCGCCCTCGCCCTGCAGCACCTGGATGATCTCGTGCGAGAGCTTGTTGACGTCGTCCGGCGACAGCGCCTGGAACAGCGGCTTGAAACCGTTGAACAACACCGTCAGGTCGAGTGCCGGCTTGGTGCGCTGCAACGGGATCTCCGTACCGGGTTCCTGGATCCCGCCGACCGGGCCGACACCGCGCTCCAGAGAGATGTAGCGCTGCCCGATCATGTTGCGGTACTTGATGGTCGCCGTGACCGACGCCGGCAGTTCGCGCCGCGCGTCGACGGTGAACGCCACCTTGGCCACGCGCTTGTCCACCAGGTCGATCGTCTCCACCTGGCCGACGCGGACCCCGGCGATGCGCACGTCGTCGCCGACCGACAGGGATGTCACGTCGGCGAACCTGGCCGAGTAGTCGTACGACGGCCGCAGGTCCACGTTCGCGATGGTCAGCCCGAGCAGGCCGGTCGACGCGACCGTGACGATCGCGAACACGATCACTTTCAGCAGCGGTGCGACCAGTCCCCTCATCGGACAGTCACCTCCGCGCCCCGGTACAGCGGACCGACCAGCAGGCTGCCCCACGCGGGCATGTCGTCACCGAGCATCACGCCGAGCGCGTCCCGTTCGGCGGGCGAGTTCGGCAACGGGTCCAGCGCGGCCGGGTGGAACGCGGGCGCGGCCTGCCCGAAGCAGCGCGGTCCCGGCTTGTCGCCGTACTTCGGGTCGTCGCGCGGCGAGACGTACTTGCCCCTCGCGGGCTGGACCTTCAGGTCCACGTGCAGCCCGCCGCCCTCGAACGCCTTGTCCACTCTCGGTTTGAAGTCCGCGACCGCGGTCAGCATGCACGCGTACTGCGGCGCGTACTTGGCCAGCAGCTCAAGCGTGCCCCGGCCTTCGTCGGCGAGCTTGATGATGGTGTTCTTGTTGGTCGTCAGGAACTTCGTCATGTCGTTGCTCGCGGTGCCGAGCGCGTTGTAGAGGGTGAGCAGCGAGGTGCGCTGGTCCACGATGGTCTTGCTGGTCACGGTGAAGTCCGACAACGCCTGCAGGAAGTCGGTCGCCGCCGCGTCGTAGGTGTCCGCGACCGAGGCGAACCGGCTGATGTCCTGTTTGATCTGCGGCAGCTGCGGGTTGAGCTCGCCGACGTACTGTCCTACTTGGACGAGGGTGTCACCGAGCTTCGCACCGCGCCCGTCCAGCGCCTGCGAGAGCGCGGTGAGCATCTCGGAGAGCTTCTCCGGCCGGACGGACTGCAGCAGCGGCAACAGGTTGTTGAGAACCTGTTCCATCTCCACGCCCGCCGCCGACTTGTCGTGGTTGATCCAGTCACCACCCGCCAGCTTGCCGCTCGGGTGCTCCGGCAACGTCAGGCTGACGTAGCGCTCGCCGAACAGCGTCTTGGGCAGCAGCCGCGCGGTCACGTTCGCCGGGATCCGGTCGAGCGACTCGGGGTTCATCGTCAACGTCAGAACCGCGCCGTCGCCGTGGCTTTCCACCGAACGGACCCGGCCGACGTTGATACCGCGCAGTTTCACGTCCGCGTCGGCCGACATCTGGTTGCCGACCTGGCTGGTGCGCAGGGTGACCGTCGGGTCGTCGGAGAAGGCGTCGGCGTAGATCGCCACGGTCAGCGTGAGAAAACTCGCCACGATGACCACGTAGAGCAGCCCCAGCAGGCGCATGCTGGTCAGCTGGTGGCGTTCCTTGCTCATCCCGCGATCCTCACCGTCGTCTCGGTGCCCCAGATGGCCAGGCTGAGGAAGAAGTCGAGGATGCTGATCGTCACGATCGACCAGCGCACCGCGCGGCCGACCGCCAGGCCGACGCCCGCGGGGCCGCCCGCGGCGCGGTAGCCGTAGTAGCAGTGCGCCAGGATCACCGCGACACTGAAGACGATCACCTTGAGGAACGACCAGAGCACGTCTTCCGGTGGCAGGAACAGCGTGAAGTAGTGGTCGTAGGTACCGGCTGACTGCTCGTAGAACTCGACCGTGATCGTGCGGGCCGCCAGGTACGAGGTCAGCAGGCCGATCACGTACAGCGGGATGATGGCGATGAACCCGGCGACCACGCGGCACGTGACCAGGTACGGCAGGCTCGGCACGCCCATCGTCTCCAGCGCGTCGATCTCCTCCGAGATCCGCATCGCGCCGAGTTGGGCGGTGAAACCGGCGCCGACCGTGGCCGACAGGGCGAGCCCGGCGACCAGCGGCGCGATCTCGCGCGTGTTGAAGTACGCCGAGAGGAAGCCGGCGAACGCCGACGTGCCGACCTGGTTCAGCGCGGAGAAGCCCTGCAGGCCCACGACCGTGCCGGTGAACACCGACATGCCGACCATCACGCCGATCGTGCCGCCGATCACCGCCAGCGCGCCGCTGCCGAAGCTGACCTCGGACAACAACCGGACGATCTCGCGCAGGTAGCGCCGCGACGCGCGCGGGATCCACAGCAACGCCTTGGCGTAGAAGGATAGCTGGTCTCCCAGCTTGCCGAACTGGTCGAGCTGGCGTTCCATCACCATCGCTACAGCCCCTTCCGCGGAACGACCTGCAGGTAAATGGTGGTCAGCACGAAGTTGAGGAAGAACAGCAGCAGGAACGTGATCACCACGGCCTGGTTGACCGCGTCGCCGACGCCCTTCGGGCCGCCCTTGGGGTTGAGGCCGCGGTAGGACGCGACCACCCCGGCGATGAAGCCGAACATCACGGCTTTGATCTCGCTGATCCACAGGTCCGGCAGCTGCGCCAGCGCGGAGAAGGTGGCCAGGTAGGCACCGGGTGTCCCGCCCTGCAGGATGACGTTGAAGAAGTAGCCGCCGAGCACGCCGACCACGCTGACCATCCCGTTGAGCAGCACGCAGATCACGACCGACGCGTACACGCGCGGCACGACCAGGCGGTGGATCGGCGAGACGGCCAGCGTCTCCATCGCGTCGATCTCCTCGCGGATCTTGCGCGAGCCGAGGTCGGCGCAGATCGCCGAGCCGCCCGCGCCCGCGATCAGCAGCGCGGTGATGATCGGGCTGGCCTGCTGGATCACCGCGAGCACGCTCGCCGATCCGGTGAACGACTGCGCGCCGATCTGCTTGGTCAGCGACCCCAGCTGCAGGGCGATCACGCCACCGAACGGGATCGCCACCAGCGCGGCGGGCAGGATCGTCACCGAGATGATGAACCAGCACTGCTGGATGAACTCGCGGAACTGCACCGGCCGCCGGAAGGTCATCCGGAACACTTCGAGACCGAGCGAGCAGAGCCTGCCGACCTCACGCAGGCCGTTGAGGCCACGCGTGGCGAACTGCGGTGCGGCCATGGCTTACCGCCTCCTCTGCGACGGCGGTACGCACTTCTGGTCCGGCGGGTCGCAGTTGACCAGTGCGCCGAACGTGAGCTTGAGGTGGTTGCCCGGCCCGGAGATCAGTCCGGTGAGCAACGGGTCGAGGTCCTCGGTCACCCCGCAGCCGGAGTACGGCGGGATGATGATGTCGGTTTCCATGATGCCGCCGTCGAAGATCGTCCACTCCTCCGGCTTGGACTTCAGGTTGATCACCGTGGGCTCGGCGGTCACGCACTTGTCGCCGACCGGCAGCGGGGTGCCGTTGACCTTGCTGTCGCTGAGTTTGAGATCGGTCTTGGCCGAGCCGGTGAAGACGCCGTTCTTGACCCGGCCCTCCGCGCGGCCGACCGGGATGACCGTGGCGGTGGCGGTCACCGGCACGAAGCCGAACGTGACGAACGAGCCGGGGGCGGGCGGCCAGACCAGGTCGCCGAACACGGCGCCGCAGTCGACCATCTCCTCGCCGTTCATCTCCCACCAGAAGTACAGCTGCGAGCTGAGGTATCCTGGCCCGAAGTCGATGTGGCCCTTGAGCTTGCGGACGTCCGCACGGCCCGACAGCGGGTAGTAGACCCAGAAGTTGTACGCGTCGGGCGGGACGTCCTTGCAGAACTCGGGCTCTTCGGCGGCGTTGCGCTGCGGCTTCTTGTCCCGGACGGTCGGGCGCTGCGTCCCTTGCGGACTCTGCGGCGACGCGCCGGGCGCGGTGGGCAGGCCACTGGCCGAAGTGGACGGTTTCGACGTGGTGACTGTGGTCGGTGGCGGGTTGAGCACCACGACCGTCCCGAGTGCGGTGTCCTGTCCCTGCTCCAGCACGCACCCGGCGGGAGCGACCGGCTTGCCCGGGTCCTCTTCCCGCGTCTTGGGCTGCACCAGCAGCATTTCCAGCGCGCCGAGGGTGAGGACCAGCTTGCCGGGCTTGTCGGTCTTGAACTCGGTGCCGGGCTTCAGCGCCTGTTCGACGACGACGTCCCCGTCCTCGGCGGGCAGCGTGGTCGACGGCAGTTGCCCGGTCGCGGCCAGCACCCTGTCACCGGACTTGACCTGGACGCCCATGATCCCCTCGATGGACGAGACCAGTTTTTCCTTCAGCGCCTTGACTGTCCCGGCCGGGAACGTGACCTTGAGCTTGACGTCCTTCGGCTGCACAGGGGTCGCGGTCGGCACGGTCGCGGGCAGCGTCAGCGCGAGCTCGGCCGTGATCGCCTGGTCGCCGACCGGGTCGATGTCGCAGGTCGCGCGGATCGGTTTGACCACACGGGTTTCCGCCGCGACCTGGTCACCTCCGGCCGCTGTGACCATCGTCGGTGGCGCGGCGATCGTCACCGCCGCCAACATCACGGCCAGACCGGCACGTTTTCGGTGCGACAAGGTGACTCCTGTGCTGCGCGGCGGAACTTCGACGGCTGAGCGGCGTGGCCCCCGGAAAGAGGTTCTCCGGTGGCCACGCCGCCGCTGGTGCTCGATCAGCTGAACACGATCGCGCCGAGCCCCGCGTCCTGACCGGGGTTCAGCGTGCACGGGGCGTTGAAGGTGCCAAGGTCGGTCGGCGTGCCGTCGGCCTTGAGCGGGGTGAACGTGCCGTTCAACTGCGGACCGGCACCGAGGGCGAGTGTTCCAGCGGCACCGACGGCGACACTGGGGGTGTTGAGCGAGATGGGAGCGGTCAGATCACCGGAGGCGGGCACGTTCGTGGACGGAACCGTGCCGGGGATGCCGATGGCGATCGACGTGCCGTTGTAGGAGTTGGTGACGTCAGCGACGGCCTTGCCCCCGACCGTTGCCGCGCCGTGGTTGCGCAGGGCGTCCACGACCGTCGCGGGCAGCGTGGCCGCGATGCTCGCTGTCGGCTGCACGCGGCTGTTCACCGTTCCGGTAGCCGGAATCGTGCCCTGGACCCTGCCGGAAACGTTCACCGCACCGACCTCGGGGAAGGTGCAGTTGTAGGTCAGCGTCTTGTCGAACGGCTGCGACGGCGCGGTACCCGTCGACGGCGGGGTGACATTGCTGCCGGTGACCGGGACCGAGGCCAGAGAACGGTCCTGCGGCGGCGTGGTCGTCTTCACCGTGCAGGGAACATTCAGGATGCCGAGAGCGGTCGGCGTGCCATCCGCTTTCCGGGTGTCGATCTTCGCGGTGAAAACGGCGCCGGCCGCGAGGCTGACCGTGCCCGCCTTGTAAACGATCAGACTCGGCGTCGGACCCTGAATGTCGACCGGCATCGTGCCCGGCGTCGAACCGGCAGGCGGCACATTTTGCTTGGCGACCTTCAGACCGGGAATTCCGATTGTCATGTTTTTGCCGTCATAAGCGGCGTCCACATCCGCGGTGGCGGTACCTTCGGTTGTGGCCGTCTGGAACGAGCGCAAAGCATTCACAATAGGAACGCTCAAAGTAGCGGTGATCTTGAGGTCACTATTGACGATTCGGACACCGGTGGTACCGCTGTCCGGGATCGTGATCTTCACGGTCGCGGCGACATCCTGCTGGCCGACCAGCGGGAAGGCACATCTGTAAGTGAGGTTCTTGGTCACCTCTCCTAACGCGGTGGCTGCCTGTGCGCTGGCTACGAACGCACCAGCAGCCAAAGCAGCGACGGCAACAACGGCGGCACTGCGTCTCATTTACCTACCTCCTCGGGCTCTCGTCGACAGGGCGAACGAGAACAGGTGGCTTTGATTCACGCGGCAGACCTACCGCCGAGTAGGTTACTTCGGTTGACTCACGGGTAACAAGAGGTTGTCAGACAAGCTGATCCACTCCGTGAAACTTGTCATCGGGTTGCGGAAATCACAAGACCCACTTGTCACGTTCCTGCGCACCGGCCGAAGTGGAGTAGACCACAGGCTGCCGTTCAGCCCAGGCTTGTCCACCGGAGGACAGCACCAGGAACAAAAGTTGTCACGTGGGTGACAAGTGCGCGGACGTCCGACCGAATGGGCTTCACGACGTGCGGCGGGGTCCGGTGAGCCGTTGACAGCAAAGGTGGCGTCAAAATATAGTGCGCGAGTTATAAAGATTGGGCGATATCACCGACGATACGACAGGTTTCTGTTGCCGCTCAAAGGACGACGCCGTGACTGAACCGGGTGCCCGCAGGACAACGACCGTGCCTCCGCAGCGCCTGGACTCCTTACTGCCGCCGCGGTCCGCGGCGGCGGCGACACGCGTCTGGGCCACGCTCCCCCGCGAACTGGCGACCATGTTCCGCCCGCGCGCCAACGAGGTGGCCGTCGCGATCGTGCAGGAGATCCGCCGGTCCATCCCGGAGTACGCGCGGCTGCTCGAAGGCCCGTTCGGCACGATCGTGACCGGCGGCGTCGAGGAGGCGATCGCCCAGTTCATCGACCGGCTCGCCGACCCGGCGACGTCCCGCGAGGACCGCGCGAAACTCTTCCGCCACCTCGGCAGGCTCGAAGTCGCGCAGGGACGCAGTGTGGACACGCTGCAGAGCGCCTACCGGATCGGCGCACGGGTGGCGTGGCGCCGGATCGCCGAATTCGGCCAGTCGGTGAACCTTCCGACGGTGACGATCTGCCACCTCGCCGAGGCTGTCTTCGACTACGTCGACGAGATCTCCGTGCTGTCGCTGGAAGGCTTCGCCTCGGCGCAGGCACGCGCGGCGGGCGCGCTGGAACGCAGACGCAGGCGCCTGCTGGAACTGCTGCTGTCCGAACCGCCCGTCTCATCGCAGAGCGTCACCGAACTCGCCGCGTCGGCGGCGTGGACCGTGCCGGAGCACGTCGTGGTCGTCGCGCTGGAACGAACCGACGACGACTTCGACCTCCCGTCGTTCGACGAAACCGTGCTCGAGGACTTCGAAGCAGCCGAGCCGTGCCTGCTGATGGCGGCCGGCAACGAGCAGCTGCGGTCGTTGCGCGAGCAGCTGCCCGGCTGGCGTGCCGTGATCGGGCCGCAGGTCGCGTTGTCGGAAGCGCCGACTTCGCTGCGGCAGGCCAGGCGCGCGCTGACGTTCGTCAACCGCGGCCTGCTGCCCGACGAGCCGGTGCTCTGGAGCAAGGACCACCTGTCCACGCTGTGGCTGCTCAGCGACGAGTTCCTGGCACGGGAACTGGCCGAGCGCACCCTGCGTCCCCTCGCCGGGCTGACAGTCAAGCAACGCGCCAGGCTGAGCGAGACACTGCTTGCGTGGCTGGAAACCAGCGGCAGCGCACCGGAGATCGCCGGCCGGCTGAACGTGCACCCGCAGACGGTCCGCTACCGCCTGCACCAGCTGGAGGCGCTGTTCGGCGACCGGCTCACCGATCCAGACGACCGCTTCCGGATGGAGATCTCGCTGCGCGCCATGCGGTTGCTCGGATCCGACTGACATCTGCCACCCGCGCCCCGACGACCACCTCCGTCCCACGCCGCACAACAACGGCCGCCGTGGTTGCGTGGGTCAGTGCTGGTGGAGGAGGTCCGCGAGCGTTCCCATGGCGGATTCCAGCTGCCGGTCGGACAAGTACGGGGCCGGACCGAACCTGAGGTACCCGCCGCGGCTGTCGGCCAGTACGCCTTTCGCGGCGAGTCCGGCCTGGAGCCGTTGCGCATGCGGCGTGCGCATAGCCAGGAAGCCACCGAAGTTCTCCACGGGTGCGCGGTCGCGCGTGATGAGGTCGTCCGCCGCGCCGATCTGGTCGAACAGCGACGCCAGCAGGCTGACCTGGTTCAGCGCGACCTGACGGAGTACGTCCGGCGTCAGGCCCTGTTCGGCGAAGAAGTCGAACACCCTGGCGCCGCGGTAGTGGCTGGTCGGGTCGTAGGTCGACCCGGCGAACCTGGCTTCGCCGAGCGGGTAGCCGACGCTACCGTCGTGGTGGGCGGCCAGTTCGGCGAACTCCGCGAACCAGCCGGTGATCACCGGCCGCAGGGTGTCGGCGTGCGGTGGCAGCCGCATGAAGCAGTTGCCTTCGCCCAGCTGGAGGTACTTGTATCCTCCGCCCACCACCCACGCGTGGGGTATGTTCCCGGTCGAGAACGGGACCGGGCCGAGCGCGTGGTAAGCGTCCACAAGCAACTCGACGCCCCTCGCCCGGCACGCGTCGGCGAGGAAGTCCAGTCCTGGCACGATTCTGGCTGTCTCGAACAGGACGGCCGAGACGAGCACGGCGCTGGTCCGGTCGTCGAGCGCGTCGGCCATCCGCTCGGCGAGGGTGTCCGCCGGGGCCGACGGCAGCCGCACCACGTCGACGTCCTCCTCGGCCAACCGGCCGAGCTGCCTGCGGAGTGTGTGGAATTCACCGTCCGATGTGATCAGTCGCGGCCTGGCCCGCAGGTCCAGACTGGACAGAAAACGCAGCAGGAGTTCGTGCGTGTTCTGCCCGAGCGCGACCGCGGCGGCGGGTTCGCCCATGAACAGCCGGAAACCGTCGCGCAGCCGGTCGGCCTTGGCGAACGCGCGGCCCCACTTCTCGTCTGCTTCCCGTGCCGCGTCGTGGAAAGCTTCGATCTGCCCGTCCAGCGCGACATCCGGCCACGCTTGGTGAGAGTGTCCGGTCAGCAACAGCCGTTCCGTCACTCGAAAGTGTGAATAATGCGACGCAAGGCACGGTCCGTTGTCACTCACAGTTCACTCCGGACAGCCCAGAGGTCGGGGAAAGTCGGCGTGAAGAGCGTGGTCTTCAGGTAATCGGCTCCGGCCGAACCACCGGTACCCACCTTGTGGCCGATCACGCGTTCCACCATCTTGACGTGTCGGTACCGCCATTCCTGCACGCCTTCGTCCAGATCGACCAGCCGCTCGCAGATCTGCGCCTCCCCCGCGTCGTCCTGGTAGACCCGCAACAGCACCCGCTGCAGTTCCGCCGACGGCTCCAGCGGCGCGGAAACGTCACGATGCAGGCTTTTGGCCGGTACGTCGTAGTCGTGCAGCGCGAGGTAGGTCATGAACGAGTCGAAAAGGGACGGTCGGTTCATCGCGGCCTCGATCCGGCTGCGCTGCTCACCGGCCGGGTAGTGGCCGAACACCCGGGCATCGCGCCGGCCGAGTACCGCCTCCACCTCGCGGAACTGGGCGGACTGGAACCCGCTCGACGCGTCGAGCCTCGCCCGGAAGCTGGTGAACTGGCGCGGTGTCATGGTTTCCAGCACGTCGATCTGGGCGACGACGACCTTGAGGATGGTCAGCGACCGGCGCAGGGTGTGCAGCGCGTGCGCGGTCTCGCCGTCGGCCAGGACCTGTTGCGCACGGGCGAATTCGTGCAGCAATTGTTTGAACCACAGTTCGTACACCTGGTGGATGACGATGAACAGCATCTCGTCGTGCTCGTCCGACCGCGGCCGCTGAGCGCCGAGTATCTCGTCGAGCGCCAAATAGGATGAGTACGTCAGGGCAGCGTGGTCGCCGGTCAAGGCTTCATCACCTCGTCGAAATGGCGCATCGCCGCTGGGGCGAGCGCGGAGTAGAGATCGTGGAACAACCGCACGGCGTCCGCGCGGTGAGCGGGCGGTGGCACGAGATCGGACGGCAATTCCGGATCGGCGAATGGAAACTGCCGGAACTGGTGGGTCACGCGCGTTCTGAGCAGCAATGCCGCCCGGTCGGACAGGCGATCGGGATCGTGCGCGCCGAATTGTTCGACGAATGCGCGATATCGTTCCGCGAGGTCGTCGAGATCCCACACCCGGCGCACGAACGCGCCGAAGTCGAGCGACGCGGCCGGACCGCCGAGCAGCAGCCCCGCGTACCGCTGCACGCCGAGGTCCCGCAGCAGCTGGGCGACCTCGCGTTCCCGGTCGTGCGGCGCGATCCACGTACCGTCCTGCACCGGCCCGAAGCCGAGGAACCGCAGCCGGCGGACCAGCCTGGTGCGCGCCACCTTCTCGTCCTCGGGAATCGCGTGCCACAGCACTGTCCATTGTGTCTTGTGCGGTTCGGCGGTGCCGAGCGCGAAGATCCGGGTGTCGCCTTCCTCGAACACGGCGGCGCTGCGGGGCGTGACGGTGTAGTGCACCAATCGCCCGTCTTTCACCTTGGCCAGCAGCTGCCTGCGCACCAGCCTGGTCAGCGCCACCCGTGCCGCGCCCGCGGAGAAACCGAACTCGCCGAGCAGCTCGACCAGTCCGCCTGACCACGCCTGACGGTCGCGCGGCCGCAGATGCGCGCCGAGCAGCGTCATCACCAGGTCCTGCGGAGCTTCGGGCATGCCGCCGAGCATAGTTGACTCATCAGCGCGGTCAACCGTAAAGTTTCCCGGGTGCTTTCCTTCGCCGAGCTGACCTCGCCGCAGGTCGCAGGGCTGTTGACGGCGACACGACGCCCCGTCCTGCTGCTGCCGGTCGGCGCGATCGAGCCACACGGCCCGCACGCCCCGCTCAGCACCGACCAGATGATCTCCATCGACGTGTGCGAACGCGTCGCCAAGCGGCTCGCCGACCACCCGTCGGTCCGCGCGCTCGTGCTGCCGCCGCTGCCCTACGGCGTGACCCGCTACGCCTCGGCGTTCCCAGGCGCCGTG
Organism: Kibdelosporangium phytohabitans; assembly: GCF_001302585.1. GTDB lineage: Bacteria > Actinomycetota > Actinomycetes > Mycobacteriales > Pseudonocardiaceae > Kibdelosporangium > Kibdelosporangium phytohabitans. The sequence goes on from NZ_CP012752.1 coordinate 7,376,691, forward strand.
CACGTCAGCGAGGAGACGCTGCACGCGCTCGTCACGGATGTCTGCGGATCGCTGACCAGCCAGGGGTTCACCGAGATCGTCGTGGTGAACAACCACTTCGAGCCCGAACACGTGACCACTCTGCGCCGGGCGACGAAGGACGCGGGCGTGCGGTACCTGGATCTGGTGCGCCGGCAGAACGCGGCCCGGCTGACGGCCGAGTTCCAGTCCGGCTCGTGCCACGCGGGGCAGTACGAGACCTCGCTGGTGCTCGCGTCCCGCCCCGACCTCGTCGACCAGGAGCAGATGGCCGCGCTGGACCCGCTGCGGGTGGACATGCCGTCGGCGATGGCGAACGGGCAGGCGGATTTCGTCGCGATGGGGATGGACCAGGCGTACTGCGGGTCCCCCGCGGCGGCCACCGCCGAAGAGGGCGAACGGACCTACGCCGTGCTGGTGGACATGGTGCTCGAACTCATCGGGGAGGTCTGATGCGGTACGACGACATTCCCGCGTCGTTCAACATCGCGTCGTACTTCGTCGACCGCAATCCTCCCGAGCGCACCGCGTTGCTCACGTCGTCCGGCCCGGTTTCCTACGGTGAGCTCGCCGAGCTGGTCAACAAGATGGGCAACGCTCTCCTGGACCTCGGTGTACGGCAAGGCGATCGCGTACTGCTGGCGTTGAGCGACGGTGCGGACTTCGTGGCGGCCTGGTACGGCGCGCAGAAGATCGGTGCCGTCACCGCGGAGGTGTACACCTACCTCCGAGTCAAGGACTACAAGTACTTCCTGGACTACGTGCAGCCCGTGGTCGTGCTGGCGGACGACACCACGGCCGAGAAGATGCGTGAGGCGGGAGCCACCAACCTCGTCGTCCTCTCGCCGGAGTTCACCGACGGCAAGTCGTCCACGCTGGAAGCCGCGCCGACCACCAAGGACGACGTGGCGATCTGGAAGTTCACCACCGGCAGCACGGGCGCGCCCAAGGCCTGCGTGCTGGCCGCCCGCAGCCCCCTGCTGAGCTTCTCCTGGTACGCACGCGGCGTGCTGGACATCCAACCGTCCGATGTGGTCCTTCCCGTGCCGAAGCTCTTCTTCGGGTACGCGCGGGACATGACCGCGCTGTTCCCGTTCGGCGTCGGCGCGGCCGGGATCGTGTTCCCCGAGCGCAGCACCGTGGAGACGCTGTTCGAGTTGATCGCCGCGCACCGGCCGACGATCCTGGTGAACGTGCCGACCATGATGAGCGCGATGGTGTCGCACCCGCTGGCGTCCGAACAGGACTTCAGCTCGGTGCGGCTGTGCACGTCAGCGGGTGAGGCGCTGCCCGGCGAGTTGTACCGGCGGTGGATGGACACGTTCGGCGTCGAGGTGCTCGACGGGATCGGGTCGTCGGAGGCGTACCACATCTACATGTCCAACCGGCCCGGCGAGTCCCGGCAAGGCAGCCTCGGCCAGGTCGTGCCCGGCTACCGGGCACGGGTGGTCGGCCTGGACGGCGACCCGGTGCCGGACGGCGAACCGGGCAGGCTGGAGATCACCGGCGAGACAGTGGCGCTGGAGTACTGGGACGCGCCGGAGAAGTCCGCCGAGACGTTCCCGCGCCCGCACACCGTGCTGTCCGGCGACCTGGTCACGAAGGACGCCGACGGCTTCTTCCACTACCGGGGACGAGCCGACGACCTGCTGAAGGTGGGCGGCGTCTGGGTGGCGCCCGCCGAGATCGAGAACTGCCTGCTGGCCCACGACGCCGTCGTGGAATGCGCGGTGGTCGGCTACCAGGAGAACGGGCTGACGCGGCCGCGTGCGTTCGTCGTCACCGCCACCGAGGTCACCGCCGGGCAACTGCAGGACTTCGTCCGCTCCCGGCTGGCACCGCACAAGTACCCGAGGGACGTGCGATTCGTGCCCGCGCTGCCGAAAACGGCGTCGGGCAAACTGGATCGCCGCGCCCTGAAAGGAGACACCTGATGGCTTTCCGGGCATCCGCGCGGATCACCGAGGACTGGCAACACTTCGGCTTCGCGGTGGCCGACGGCGTGGCGACGGTGACGTTCTCCCGCCCGGAGAAGCTGAACGCGCTCACGTTCGACGTCTACGCCGACCTGCGTGACCTGATCGCCGAACTGCCGCACCGGGGTGACGCCCGCGTGCTCGTGATCGCCGGGCAGGGCAGGGGTTTCTGCTCGGGCGGTGACGTCGAGGAGATCATCGGCGAACTGCGCGAGATGGACCCGGCGGAGCTGCTCGAGTTCACGCGGATGACCGGCGCGGTGGTGAAAGCGTTGCGGGAGTGCCCGTTGCCGGTGATCGCGGCGGTGAACGGCATCGCGGCGGGCGCGGGGTCGGTGATCGCGCTCGCCAGTGACTTCCGGCTGCTGGCGCAGTCGGCGTCCTTCGCGTTCCTGTTCACCAAGGTCGGCCTCGCCGGCGCCGACATGGGATCGGCGTACCTGTTGCCCCGCCTGGTCGGGCTCGGCCGGGCGACGGAGTTGTTGCTGCTCGGCGACAAGGTCGACGCGGCAACGGCGTCGTCGATCGGCCTGGCGAGCAAGGTCGTGGCCGACGCTGACCTCGCCGCCGAGACCAGCGCACTGGCGACGCGGTTGGCGTCCGGGCCGGCGTTGGCGTACTCCACGACGAAGGTCCTGCTCACCCGTGAGCTGGACATGGACCTCGGTTCGGCGATCGAACTGGAGGCCATCACCCAGGCGTTGCTGATGAAGTCCGCTGATCACGCTGAGTTCTACGCGGCGTGGACCGACGGCCGCAAACCGCGGTGGACGGGCCGATGAGCGTGTCATCCGACTGGAGTCTTTACCGGAAGGGTGCGTAACGCACCTTCGCTTCGCGCCGACCTCCCGGCACGGACTGCCGGTACTGGAGGCGATGCGGATGAAGATCAACGGCCCGGGGTGGCAACGCGGGGTCCTTGCGGGTGACAAGGCGCGGTTGCTCGCACTCGTCGGCACGGGCGACGAGAAGATGGACCCCGACCAGGTCATCCTGATGACGCAGTACAAACCGACGACGGACGACCTGTCGCTGGGCGAACTGCGTGAGCTCAAGGACATCCTCGCCAGGGGCAGCGATCCCTACGCCCCGCGCCGGGACGTCGCCACGATCGCCGACGAGATCGTCAAGCGGTCCGACCCGCGCTGGATCGAGGAGCAGGCGCAGAAGCTGAAAGCCCGCGCCGAGGCGCAGCAGGCCACCGAGCAGCGGCTGCTGGCCAAAGGCCTCGAACTGCTCGGCGGCCGGGGCACCACCTGGGCCGAACGCAAGGACTGCGTCGAGGAGTGGTGGCGGGGCGTGGAGACCCGCCAGGCCGCGGAGACGTGGGCGGCGGCGTTCACGGGCAACCGCATGACAGGCAGGCAGATCGGGTCGTCCTCGGTGATGGGCGGCAGCTTCGGCATCCGCAACAAGGCACACCGCGCGGACCGGTCGTGGGACCGGCAGATCAAACTGGACCGCGGCAAGGACGGCATCGCCGAACGGATGAACCCCGACAACTTCGACGACCCGAAAACCGGGGCGAGCAAGAAGAACGAGAAAGGCCTGCACGACCTGAGCGCCACGCTGCTCGACGGAACCGGTGACAGTGTGTCGATCGTGGCCCAGCTCAAGCCGTACAAGGACAGCATCGTGCTGTTCATGCCGGTGCCGACCGAGGCGGACGCGCAGGTCTTCGCCGCCGTCATGCAACTGACCTCCCCCGACGCCAAGCGCAGGCGGGAGATCAGCAGCAGGTTCACCGGGATCAGGCTGGCGCAGGGCAGCGACATGCACACGACACTGCTCGACATCAGCGCGGCCAAGACCGATCCGCCGAAGGTCCGCTACGGCGTCTCGGGCCGGGCACAGCGCGCGAAGGGCGAGGCGGAGGTGATGTGCGACGAGCTCGACCTGCGTGCCCGCCGCACGAACGCCTTGCAGCACAGCGTGATCCTCGGCGCGGGAGCGATGCAGAAGGTGAACGAGATCGTGATGGTCTACCGCGCCCACAAGTCGGCCAGTTTCCCGTTGTTCGCCAAGTGGGACGACCAGGCGAAGCGGTTCGCGATCCTCGACAAGAAGACCTGGCGGCCCAACGGCAAGTACATCTCGGACAACGGCACGCTGTCCGCGTGATCCGGGACCGGTTGTCGGTGGTGTCCGCTAGCTTCGGCGCATGACGCTGTTGCGGTCCTACGAAGACGACGAGTACCTGCCGGAGTACAGCACGATCGTGCTCCGTGACCTGCACGATCGGGACGAGTGGCCGCCGGGTGATCCGGCGTTGCTCGAGGGCGCGTCGAACGCTTCGCCGTGCGGGACGTTCGTGCGGGCGGGCCACGGCTGGCTGCAGGCGTCCGCGAGCGACGAGCGCCAGACGCTTCGGTTGGAGTACCACGACTCCGCGCCACCACCCGGCGGGGACTGGGACGATCTCGCTGAGACGCCGTACCAGTCCCCTGCCGGTGTGCTCGGCACGACGAGCATGACCGGGTCGATGATGGACCCGGACCTGTCGCTGGGCGGGCCCGGGCCACATCGGGTGCGGGTGGCCCGCCGTGGCCGCGCCTGGTGCCTGCAGTTCTGGCCGTCCCCGGTGACGGAGCCGCCGCGCTGGTCGAAACGAAGCCGGCCCGCGGTGTCCGGCCCGGTGGGCGGCTGGACGACGATCCTCGGCTTCCACGGCTGGGAACTGCCGTACGTGGTGTCCGTTTCCCACGATGACGGCGCCACGTCCGATCAGATCACCGAGTGGGCGGTAGCACACCACCGCCCGGCGGACTGGCTGGACGAACCGTTGGCCGACGAAGCCTGGTTCACGCTGTTCGCGACCCAGTTGGGCGTCACGGGTCAGCTGACTCGGCGGAAACTGCTCGACATGCTCGCGACCGTCGGTGTCCTGACCTACGACGGCCGATACCACACAGTGCGGCCGCAACCGCTTGCGAAGGACGTGCTGGAGCTCCCCGCCGAGCTGGTGTCCCAACTGGACTCACAGAGCGACCACAGCCAGTACGGGCGGTTCGCGGCGGACCTGGTTTCCGTGGCCGGGTGGCTGTCCGGACGTCCGGCCAGTCTCGCGTGGCTCGCCGAGCGCGCGCTGACCACCGAGCAGGAAGTCCGCAGGACGCTGGAGTTCGCCGTCACTCAGCAGATGCTCGACGTGAGCGGTGAATCCGACCTGACCATGACCGTGCTGCCCAGCAGACGCACCTATAGCGGCACAACGAACGCCTAGCCAGCATCCTGTAGGCGGTTGAGCTGAGTCTCTGCTGTTCGCGGGTGAGCTGACGGATCGGGCGTGGGCGTTGATCGAGCCGCTGTCCCCGCCAACACCCGTGGCGGGCGACGATGGCGGCCTGCCGATGCGGGCGCTGGTCATCCCCGTGCCAGGCCGTGGCAAGGCACAGTTGTTGTTGCCGTTGCTGGACAGGGGTCCGGGTGGCCGTGTCGGCCAAGATGTCGCGCCGAGCACTACACCAGCGAGGCGCACGATCACCTGTACCGAACGTGACGACCAGGTTGCCTACTGCGTGAACAAGGGCCTGCACGTGCCGCCGCCCACTACCGGGCCGAGCTCACCATCGCAGCCGTCCTGCTCAGGTCACTGCCTAGCCGGGGAGAACACGAGCAGCGGCGACGGTGACGTTCGCGCTGCTGGTTTTCGGCGCGGCCAGTTCGACACGGCCGCCCAGTTCCCGTGCGGTCAGCAGGGCCGCGGCCTCGGCGACGCTCGCGGTCCCGACCTCGGTCTGGGCCGTGGCGCTGGGGTTGGGGACGTCCACCGCGGCCAGTTGCGCGGCGCTGTGGATGGTGAGCGGTGGCGTGAAGCCGCCGTCCTCGCCGTGCCAGAAACCCCAGTCGGCCACCGCGTCCTGGATTCCGGCCTCGTCGGCTTTCACGTCGATGGTCGCGAACGACCGCACGGCACGGGGGTCGAGTTCGTGTTCGGACTCCAGCAGGGCCAGCGCCGCCGTCACGGCTTCCTGCGTCACGCCGCGGCTCGATCCGACGCCGACCACCAGCGTCTTGGGGATCAGCCGCAGCACCTTGCCCTTGCGCAGGAACTTGGGCAGGCGGTCGTCGATCAGCACTGTCCACTCGGTACCGTAGTTGTCCGGCTGCAGGTTCGGCGGCAGGTCCGGCAGGTCGAAGCCCAACGGGTTGAGCAGGCGGATCTCGTCACCGGCCAGCACGGCCGCGCCGCACGCGACGATGTCGCCGTCGACCGCCGTGTCCAGGGCTTCGACGATCTCGTCGAGCGGTGACGCGCCGACGTAGTCCGACGTGGGCACCGCGGTCGCGCTCAGCGCTTCGGCGATCTCGGTGGCGAGCATGTTGCTCGAACTGGTCAGCGCGACGACGAAACCGTGGTGGACGCAGACGATCCCGGGGTCTTCGCGCTGGCTTTGCAGCAGTGGCGCCACAAGCCGCACGGCCGCGCCCACACCCATGAACAGCACCGCCGAGCCCAGCGACGGCCACAACCGCCGCAGACCCGGCTTCACCGGCCCGTCCACCAGAACCGAATCGGGTCCCAGCGCCAGCGAGGCGGCTGCTTTCTTGCCCTCAGCCGTCGCCGCGAACAGACCGATCAACGCACGCCCCAAACCACAGTCACCGGATCAACCGCTGCCAGACGTGTCGCGCCGTCGGAGTGTTCAGCCAACCGCGCGGCGCTCAACTGGCAGCCGTCCACACGATAGTCTGCCGCTTGCAACGCCTGGCGAGTCGGGGCCACACGGTCGATCGATGCCAGCGCCACCACGACGCGGGACGCCTCGACGGTCGTGCAGGCACGGACGACCGCCTCGCCTCCGCCGCCGATGAACACGGCGTCCGGCTTCGGCAAGCCACTGATCGCGGCGAGCAACTCCGCTTCGACGACCCGCACGTCGACGCCGTACTTGCTGGAGTTCGCGAGGATCCGCAGGCACTGCATCGGATCCCGTTCGACGGCCAGCGCAGCGGAGCCGAGCCGGGCGCATTCCACGGCTGTCGCTCCCGAGCCCGCGCCGACGTCCCACACGAGCGTTCCCGGCGCCGGTGCCAGCCGTGCCAAGGCGATCGCCCGCAGTTCGGCTGAGCTCACCAAGCCGTCGCGGTGCGCGAACTCGTCCTCCGGCAACGCCCAGCCACCGGTGAGCGGCTGCGCGCCCGCGATCCACCCGCGCGGCGGCACTCTTTCCGCCTCCGCCAGGCACAGCACGACGCTCGGGTCGCGCCAGGTCCGGGTCCCGGCCTCACCGGCATCCACAGTGGACACCTTCTCGTCCGGGCCACCCAGGTCCTCGGCGACCACGAGGGTCCGCCGCCAGCCGCGCAGTTCGCGCGCCAGCTCAGCGGGGCCCATCCCGAGAACGGCCACCGCGGGCCGCGCCCGGCACACGTTCACCGCCCGCCCAGCGTTCCCGTCGTCGGCGTTCACCACGGTGACGTCGTCCGACGGGCGTCCGACCCCGGCCAGCAGCCGTTGCACGCCTGACACCGCAGGCAGCACGGTCAGCCGTACGTTGTTCTCTCTGAGGGTGCGCACCAAGCCGAAGAACCCCGGGTCGCCGTCGGCGAGCACCACCGCGTGCGCGGCGACCGTCAGGTCGGTGAGGACAGACTCGATCGACCCCAGCTCGACTGTGCGGGCTCGCTCCGGCGCGTGCGCGTCCAGCTGCCGCCGCAGGCCGACCACCAGGTCAGCTTCGTCCAACGCGGCTGAGGCGCCCGCGGGCAGCGTCTTGCCGTCGACACCGATCACCGTCACCGTCACCGGCTTGCTCACCCCATTTCATGAGAGCCGACGCATACCCTGCCACAGTCGGGCTCAGCGGGTCGCACGGGCGACGAACCGCGCGATCGCTCCCGGGTTGGCGACGGGGTGGGTGTGCAGGTAGGAGGCGTGCACCTGGCCTGATACGTAGCCCTCCCGCACGACTGAGCCCTCCCGGTCACGCCACACCCACGCGGGTTTCGGGCCATGCACGGGGTGCACGACCGTGCGGTGGAACTCGTGCCCGGTCCATCGCGTGCCTTCGGCGCACAACGGCGAGTCACTGACCGCGACCGCGTCGCGATACCCGAGTGACAACGACGCCGTCATCTCGGCGGTCGCGTCGAGCACACCGCACATCGGATGCCCGTCCAGGCTCTTGACCAGGAACAACAGCCCGCCACACTCGGCGTGGACCGGGCCGCGGAACTCCGCGACCGCTCGGCGCAGCGGCTCGTTGGCCGACAGCGCCTCGGCGTGCTGCTCGGGGAATCCGCCCGGCAGGACAAGACCACGGGCACCTTCGGGAAGGGCGGAGTCGTGCAACGGGTCGAACACCTCGACCTGCGCACCGGCTTCCGCCAGCAGCTCCGCGTGTTCCGCGTAGCCGAAGGTGAACGCTGGTCCGCCGGCGATGGCGATCACGGGCCGCCCGGCCTCCGCCATGCCGGATTCCCACGGTGTGCCGGGCAGCGGTCCCGCCGAGCGGGCCACGGCCGTCACTTCGTCCAGGTCGACGCCGCCCGCGACGAGGTGCGCCATCGAATCGATCACGCGGACGGCCTCGGGCCCGTGCTCGGCGGCGGTCACCAGGCCGAGGTGCCGGGACGGCACCTGCAGGCTCTCGTCCCGCCGCAACGCCCCGAGCAGCGGCAACCCGACTTCCTCGCACGCCGTGGCCAGGATCGAGGCGTGGTACGCCGATCCGACGCGGTTGGCGATCACACCGGCGAGCCGGATCGACGTGTCGAACGCGCGGAAACCGTGCACGAGCGCGGCCATGCTGCGTGCCTGGCCCCACGCGTCGACCACCAGGATCACCGGTGCTTGCAGGAGTTTGGCGATGTGGGCGGTCGAGCCGAAGTCCGACGCCGGGTCGCGGCCGTCGAACATGCCCATCACGCCTTCGATCACGGCGATGTCCGCACCGGCCGCGCCGCGCAGCAACAGCGGCGCGACCGTGGACTCGCCGACGAGGACGGGGTCGAGATTGCGGCCGGGCCTGCCCGCCGCGAGCGTGTGGTAGCCGGGGTCGATGTAGTCCGGGCCGACCTTGAACGGCGCGACCTTGTCGCCGCGCCGCCGCAACGCCGCCATCAGCCCGGTCGCCACGGTCGTCTTGCCGCAGCCGGAGGCCGGGGCCGCGATCACGACCCGGGGAATCACCACTCGATGCCCCGCTGACCCTTTTGCCCGTCGTCCATCGGGTGCTTCACCTTCGTCATCGTCACGACCATGTCGGCCGCGTCGACCAGTGCCTGCGGCGCGTGCCGCCCGGTGATCACCACGTGCTGGTGGCCGGGGCGGTCCCGCAGTGCCGCCACGACCTCGCCGACGTCGACCCAGCCCCAGTGCATCGGGTACGTGAACTCGTCGAGGACGTAGAACCCGTGCTGTTCGGCGGCGAGCCTGCGGGCGATCTCACGCCAGCCTTCCCGCGCCGCGGCAGCGTGGTCGTCCTCGGTGCCCTGCTTGCGGGTCCACGACCAGCCTTCGCCCATTTTGTGCCATTCGACCGGTCCGCCTTCCCCGGTCTGCTCGTGCAGCCTGCCGAGGGCCTTGAAGGCGTTCTCCTCGCCGACCTTCCACTTCGCCGACTTGACGAACTGGAACACGCCGATCGACCAGCCCTGGTTCCAGCCGCGCAGCGCCAGGCCGAACGCGGCGGTGGACTTGCCCCGCATCTCGCCCGTGTGCAGGACCAGCAACGGCCGGTTGCGGCGCTGCCGCGTGGTCAGGCCGTCCCGTGGGACGGCGACCGGTTTTCCTTGTGGCACGCCAGTTCCTCCTTACGCTGCTCGCGCTGCCCTGACCACGCCCGAGACCTGGTCGGCCGACAGGTCCGCCAGGCGCAGGCAGGTGCCGCCCATCACCGCGGCCACCTTGGCCGCCAGGCCCAGCCGCACGTAGCCCTGTTCGCAGTCGACCACGATGTTCGCGATGCCGTCGGCGGCGAGCATCCCGGCCGCGCGGACGGCGTCGTCCATCGGGTCGCGGCCACCTGCCGTCCGGGTGGCTTTCCCGTCGGTCAGCAGCACCAGCAGCGGACGGCGGCGTGGGTCACGGAGTCGTTCGGCGGCGAGGACTCGGCGTACTTTCAGCAGTCCGTCGGCCAGTGGTGTGCGGCCGCCGGTGCGCAGGCCCTTCAGCCGCGCCGCAGCCGCGTCCACCGAGGACGTCGGAGGCAGGGCGACTTCCGCGCTGCTGCCGCGGAACGTGACCACGCCGACCTTGTCGCGTCGCTGGTAGGCGTCACGCAGCAGCGACAGGACCGCGCCCGTCACGGCGGACATGCGTTTGCGGGCCGCCATCGAGCCGGACGCGTCCACGCAGAAGATGACGAGGTTGCTTTCCTTGCCCTCGCGGACGGCCAGTCGCACGTCCTGCGAACGCAAGACCAACCCGGTGCCCGTCCGGCCGCGTGCGGCCTGGAACGGCGCGGCGGCCGACAGCGTGCCGACCAGGTGCAGACCGTGTCCATCTACTGTGGACGGACGAACGGTGTGGCCGTTGCGTGCCGCCGCACGCGACCGGCGTCCCGGCGCGCCTTCGCCGATACCGGGCACTTCGAGCAGGCGGGCACGGAACGCGGGCGCCGGAGGCGTGGGCGGCTGGTCACCGGAGGTCCCGCCTCCCGGCGGCTGCTCCTTGTCGCCTGGCGGTTGTTCCGCGTTGCCATGGCTTTCCGCACCGCCGCCGTCGGGGCCGCCGTCCGGGTCGTCATCCGGCTCCGGCTCTTGTTCCTGCTCGGCGGCGTTCCGCAAGGCGTCCTGCAGCTGCTGCTCGTCGAGCCCCGGCTCGTCGAAGGGGTCACGCCTGCGCCGGTGCGGCAACGCGAGCCGCACGGCGACTTCGACGTCGTCGGCGTCGACACTGTCCGCGCCACGCCACGCGGCGTGCGCGATGGCCGTACGAGCCACCACGAGGTCAGCGCGCATGCCGTCCACCTCGAAAGCAGCGCACACCGACGCGATCCGGCGCAGTTCCGCGTCGGGCAGCGCGACGCCGGGCAACGCGGTGCGGGCCTTGACGATCTGCTCCGCCAGTGCCGCGTCGGCCGCGGTCCACCGCGCCGCGAAGCCCGCCGGGTCGGTCTCGAACGCCAGCCTGCGCCGGATCACCTCGGTGCGCACCGCGACGTCACGCGACGACACCACGTGCACGGTCAGCCCGAACCGGTCCAGCAGCTGCGGCCGCAGCTCGCCCTCCTCCGGGTTCATCGTGCCGACCAGCAGGAAGCTCGCTGCGTGCGAGATCGACACGCCTTCCCGCTCGACGTGCGCGCGGCCCATCGCCGCCGCGTCCAGCAGCAGGTCGACCAGGTGGTCGTGCAGCAGGTTGACCTCGTCGACGTACAGCACCCCGCGGTGCGCCGCCGCGAGCAGTCCGGGCTGGTAGGCCCGGACGCCCTCGGTCAGCGCGCGTTCCAGGTCGAGTGATCCGGCGAGCCGGTCCTCGGTCGCGCCGACGGGCAGCTCGACCAGACGCGCCGCGCGCTGGTCGGCGCCGTCGTGCGGCGCGTCGGGGCACGCCGGGTCGGGGTTGGCGGGGTCGCAGGCGAACCGGCAGCCGGGCACGACGTCGACCACGGGCAGCAGCGCTGCCAGCGCGCGCACGATCGTGGACTTCGCGGTTCCTTTCTCACCTCTGACCAGCACTCCCCCGATACCCGGGTGCACCGCGTTGAGCAGCAGTGCCATCCGCAGGTCGTCGTGGCCGACGATGGCTGAGAACGGGAAGCGCACGGCGAGATCCTTCCCCGGGTGTCCGCGCCCGAAGTCGAGGCATCGGGCACGCGGGCGCGTACCCGTGTGCGAGCGGAGTGTCTGGCTCCCAGGTTCGGCACCTGGTGACAGTGGCGGGACCGCACCGGATTCGCACCGGATTTCCTCCGCGTTCGCACCGCACGCCATCGTCGCATCCCGGGGGCCGGATCCCAACCAACCGGCGCCGCGCGTGGGACGCTCGGCCACCGGATCTTGCGGTCGATCCGCAGCGACACCACCGCTACCTGCAACGATCGGAGGATCAACGTGTCCAGCAACACACCGAACGCCAGCAGCAACGCGACGGTCGACGTCAGCAGGACAGGGGCGACCAGCGACCGCGGCCTCCGTATCGCGGATCGGCTCGGTCTTCGTGGGGCAACGAGTCGGTTCGCCCGCTGGTAGCTTTCCCACCATGACTCGCGCGTTTCGGTTCGGCGTCAACATGATCACCAACGGTGACCGGTCGGCGGCGATCGCCAAGGTCCGCCGGGCCGAGGAACTCGGTTACGACGTGATCCTGGTCCCGGACCACCTGGGGATGCCCGCGCCGTTCCCGTGGCTGTCGCTGGCCGCGGAGCACACCAGCCGCGTGCGGCTGGGAACCTTCGTGCTCAACGCCGGGTTCTGGAACCCGGTTCTGCTGGCCAGGGACGTGTTCACGCTGAACACGTTCGCGCAGGGCAGGCTGGAGCTGGGACTGGGCGCGGGATACGTCCGCGAGGAGTTCGAAGAAGCAGGCCTGGCCTGGCCGCGACCGGGCGAACGCGTGACGCACCTGACGGACGTGGTCCACAGGATGCGCGCGGAAGCGGCGAAACTGGGGCAGTCGCTGCGGATCGTGGTCGGCGGCAACGGGGATCGCGTGCTGCGGCTGGCCGCCGGACACGCGGACACCGTGGCGTTCGCGGGGTTGAGGACCACACCGCCGGGCAGCGCGCAGCCGATGGAGTTCATCACGTGGGACGAGCTCGGTGAACGCGTCGAGTTCGTGCGCAAGGCGGCTGACGGCCGCGACTACGAATCGAACCTGTTGGTGCAGAACGTGTCCGACGCCACGGACAGCGCCCCCGACGTTCCGGCGATGCTGGGCGGGACGCACGAGGAGATCGCCGCCAAGGTGCGTACGCTGCGTGACCGGTACGGGATCACGTACCTCACCGTGCTCGAACCGAACCTCGAGTCCTTCGCCCCGGTCATCAAGCTGCTCAGGGAACAGTGAGCCGAGCACGGCGAATCTGGCGCTGATCGGCGGGACGACGGGTCCGGCCGGCCCGCACTGGACCGGCCGGACGCCGTGCTACGGCAGGCGCCAGTTCTGCGCGCTCGATGTGTTGCAGTCGTAGATCTGCAACTGGGTTCCGTTGGCGGAGTTGCTGTTCGGCACGTCCAAGCACCGCCCGGAAGGCGAGTTCACCAACGCGCCGTTGGCCTTCGGCCACCACTGCTGCGCGCCCGTGCCGTTGCAGTCGTACAACTGGACCTTGGTTCCGTTGTCCCGTTTGCTGCCTGCCACGTCCAGGCATCGCCCGGCGGCGCGGATCGTGCCGTCCGACGCCAAGGTCCACTGCTGCGCGACCGAGCTGTTGCACTCCCACAGCCGCACGATGGAACCGCTGGACTGCGGCGGGTTCGCGTCGGCGCACTTGTTCGCGAGGCCGCTGATCAGCCCGGTCCTCGGCGCCGCCGGGCCCACGTCGAACGACGGCGGGGCGTCGGCGGGCGCACTGCCCCACGTGGTGTTCGGGCCGGCGCCCAGCGTGAAGTCCAGCGTTCCGCCGTTGGCCACGATGGACTCCGGCAGCCAGGCGCGGTTGGACGCCTGACCGTTGACCCGCAGGCTCTGCACGTACTTGTTCGCGTCCGAGGCCCCGGGGGCGTTGATGGTGATGGTCTTGCCGTTGCCCCTGGTGATCGTGACGCTCGAGAACTGCGGGCTGGCCAGCACGAGCTCGGACCGGCCCGGCGCCTGCGGGTACATCCCCAACGCGGCCCACACGGCCCACGATGACATCTGCCCGAGATCGTCGTTGCCGACGATGCCTTCCGGCGCGGGCTTGAACAACGTTGTCAACGCGCGCCGGACCACATCCTGCGTCTTGTACGGCACGCCCGCGTAGGCGTAGGCCCACGGGGTGTTGAGCGTCGGCTCGTTGCCCAGGTACGCCATGTTCTTGGTGGGTCCGGCGTTCAGTTCGGTGAAGAAGGAGTCCAACCTGGGCACGACCGCGGCGTTGCCGCCCATGGCGTCGAACAGCCCCCGGTGGTTGTACGGCACCATCCACGCGTACTGGCCGCCGTTTCCTTCGACGAACTCGTTCTGCTGCGTCGGGCTGAAACCGGGGAACGACGTGTCGGTGTTGCGTGGCTGCAGGTACTTGTTGCCCGATTCGAAGAGGTTGCGCCAGTTCTGGGCTCGCCGCAGGAAGTTCTCCGCCGTCGCCGCGTCACCGAGGCGGGCGGCGAACTGCGAGATGGCGAAGTCGGCACTCGTGTACTCCAGCGTGGTCGACGCCGAGCCCCACACGTCACCGAGGCCGGTCGGGACGTAGCCATACTGGTTGTACTGCAGCCAGCCCGGCCGCTGACGGACATCGTTGACTCCCGCGACGATCCGGCGCAGGCCGTCGGCGGCGTCGAAGTCGGTCGCCCCGAAGGCGTGCATGGTGGCGATGATGGCGGACACCGGGTCGCCGTTCATCACGCCTGTGCCGCCGTCGGCCACTGTCCAGCGGTCGAAGTATCCGCCGTACTTGGCCTGGTCGACCGCGGACTGGGCGATGTCGGCCGCTTCCGACGGCGCGATCAGGGCTATCAGTGCGACTTGGGACCGGTAGACGTCCCAGCCGGAGAAGTTGGCGTACTGCGCGCGTCCGTTCGCCACCGTGTGGACCTGTTTGTCGAAGCCGGTGTACTTGCCGTCCACATCGCTGAAGACGTTCGGGTGCAACAGGGAGTGGTAGAGCGCGGTGTAGAAGGTCCGCAGCTGCGCGTCGGTGCCGCCGTTGACGTTGATCCGGCCGAGCAGCCCGTTCCACGCCGCACGCGTGCCGGCCTTGATCTCGTCGAAGCCCTTGGCGCCCTGCTCGGCACTGAGGTTGGCGTTCGCGCCGTCGAGGCTGACGAACGAGATGCCCACTCGCGCGGTGACTGTGGTGGCGTTGAAGGACACGAACGCCGACGCCGCCAACGGCGCCACGTCGCTGGTGACCGCCGGGCCCTTGCGCGTGTCCACGCCTTTCACCGGCGACGGGACGCTTCCCGCGCCGCGGCCTTCGATCGACTTGCGGCTCTCGTCGACCTTGCCGTCCGCGCCCGCCACACCCGATGTCGCGAATGGAGTGTCGAACACGGCGTGGAAGTGGATCCGGTACCTGTTGCCGGCGCCGCAGAAGCCGCCGCCGTCGGTGTAGCCGGACAACGTGTTGGCGCCGATGGTGATCGAGCCGCTGGCCGAGTTGAACGCCTTCGCCGCGTCCACTGACAACGACGCTCGCTGACCGGCCGGGTAGGTGAACCGGGCCATGCCCGTCCGGGTCGTCGTGGTCAGTTCCGTGCGCAGGCCGTTGTCGAACCTCACCGAGTAGTAGCCCGGTGCGGCGGATTCGTTGGCGTGCGAGAACGTGTAGTTGCCGACCGGGCTCGTGCCGAGCACGGGCATGAACGGGATGTTGCCGAAGTCGCTGCAGCCGGGGCCGGAGATGTGCGTCAGGCTGAAGCCCTTGATGCGGTTGTCGTCGTAGTGGTAGCCGCCGTGCTGGTGCAGCACGGTGTCCGGGCTCCACTGCATCATCCCGAACGGCGCGTCCGCGCCGGGGAAGGTGTTGCCGGCGCCGCCGCCGTGGCCGAAGTCAGGGCCACCGGGTTTGGTTCCGACGAAGGTGTTGACGTACTGGGCGGGATCGCTGACAGCCACTCTCGACGGTGCGGCGGCGGCTGGGACGGCGGCGAACGTGAGCGCCGCCGCGAACGCCAAGGCCGCGGCGAATACACGCATGGCTTCTCCTGCAGGATGGAGGGTGACAACGTTGTCAACGCGTATTTTCGCACTCAGCGCGGCCACGGGAAACCACCGCTCGGCTCAACCCGTCAAGGCGCACCGGGCGGGAGAACGGGAAGACCGGACGGTGCGCCCTCGGCCAGCAGTCCCCGCAGGACATCGGTGTCCATGTGCTCGGCGACCAGATCGCCGAGCAGGTCGAGCTGCGCTTCCCGGACCGCGGCGAAGGACGTGCCGGGCGCTGGGCGGAATCCCGGCCGTCCCGCGTGGCCGGCGGCCCAGTCCAGCAGCGCGCGGCGGGGTTCGTCGTTCTCCAGCAGGCCATGCCAGTGCGTACCCGCGATCGCACCGCTGAGTACACCTTCGGGTGTACCGTCCGGCAGCGTGACGAGCCCGTCCGCGGGCTGGTCGACGACCGTGCCGTGGTGGATCTCGTAGCCCGTCGCCGGATGGCCGAACACGAACCCGTCCGGGCGACGCAGGATCTTGTCCCGCTGGAACTCGAACTCGACGTCGAGCAGGCCGAGACCGGGAACCTCGCCCGCTCCGGATTCATACGAATCGGTGATCCTGGTACCCAGCATCTGGAACCCGCCGCAGATCCCGGCGACGGGCAGGCCGCGTCGGCCGTGATCGATGATCGCGTCGGCCAGACCGTTGTGCCGCAACCACTCCAGGTCGTGCACGGTCGCCTTCGATCCGGGGATGACGACGAGGTCGGCGTCCGCCAGGCGGGACGGTTCGGTGACGAACCGCACCGACACGCCCGGTTCGCAGGCCAGCGCCTCGACGTCGGTGCCGTTGGAGATCCTCGGCAACCGCACGACGGCGACCCGCAGCCACTGCTCCCCCACCGGTGGGAGCGGCCTGCCCACGACGCCGTCGGCCGTGTAGGACAACGAGTCCTCCGCGTCCAGCCAGAGGTCCGCGTTCCACGGCAGCACGCCGAGTACGCGCCGCCCGGTGAGGTCGTGCAGCTGGTCGAGGCCGGGGCGCAGCAGGGCCGGGTCGCCGCGGAACTTGTTGATCACGAATCCCGCGACAAGCGCTTGGTCGGCCGGCGAGAGCAGCGCGACCGTGCCGTAGAGGTGCGCGAACACGCCGCCGCGGTCGATGTCGCCGACAACGATGACGGGCAGGTCGGCCGCCCTGGCCAGGCCCATGTTGGCGATGTCGGTGCGGCGGAGGTTGATCTCCGTCGGCGAGCCCGCGCCTTCGCACACGACCACGTCGTACTCGGCGCGCAAGCCCTCCAAAGTGGAGAGAACGGTCTGGAACAGCTCGGGTTTGCGGTCCCGATAGGACAACGCGGAGGTGTGCCCGATCACCTTGCCGAGCAGGACGACCTGCGACGTGCGGTCGCCGCCCGGTTTGAGCAGGACCGGGTTGAACCGGACACTGGGGACGAGCCCGGCCGCGGCGGCCTGCAGCGCCTGCGCCCGGCCGATCTCGCCGCCGTCCGGGGTGACCACGGAGTTGTTGGACATGTTCTGCGCCTTGAACGGCGCCACCCGCACACCTTGCCGCGCCAGCCACCGGCACAGGCCCGCGACCAGCACACTCTTGCCCGCGTCCGACGACGTACCGGCAACCAACAGGCCTCCGCTCACCCGGCGAACCCTATCGGGATAGTGTCTTGACACCCCTGGAGCACGCATGTTCGAACACGTGTTCTAGGATGTGTTACCCCCTCCACGTGACCACGAAAGGACCAGGATGACCGCTCCAACCGCCGAGGCGGCTACTAGCGCTCCCGGTGACGAGGAGGTGCCTGCCTCGACCAGCGAAGAGGGCACCGAAGCGACTGCTGAGGAGACTCCAGTGGTTGAGGAAAAGCCCAAGCGCGCCGCTCGCGCCAAGAGCACCGCGAAGAAGACCCGCACTGTCGAGCTCACGCTGACCGTGACGGGCACGCTCGACGGCAACTGGCAGGCCGACCTGATGCACGGCACGTCCCGTGTCGTGCAGGGCCTCTCCATCCCCGCCGCCGCGGTCGCCAAGGCCGCGCAGGAGCTGCACCCCGAGATCGCCGAGAAGATCGAAGAGGTGATCAACGCCGCCCGCGAGCAGCACGAGTCGCGGCTGCGTGAGCTCGAGGAGGAGATGGCCAAGGTCAAGCAGGCCCTCGCCGACCTCGGCGACGACGCCTGACAACACCACCTCCGCCGCCGGTGCGTCCTCGTGGGACGCGCCGGCGGCGGCGTGGTGTTCAGGCTCGGTTCAGCCGGTGCTGGATCGTGTCGAAGAAGGCCGTCTTGGCGATGGTGTACTTGTCGTAGTTCGATTCCCCGGCGTTGACCTCGACCAGGCCGCGCTTCATCCGCTCGTAGTCACCGCGCAGCGTCTCGTCGGAGCGCAGCAGGTCGCGGAACCGGGTCGTGTAGTGCCACCACGGCGAATCGAGTTGGCGGACGTGCAGGATCGCGTGCTGCCCGGGATCCGCCGAGGCGAAAAGCCTTTTCTCCCAGAAGTTCCCCTCACCCCTCGGGTTGTCGCGCAGCACGCCGGGCGAGTCGGGGGCGATCCCGGCCACGTCGACGAACCCGGCGCGGGCCACCGCGGCTTCGACCCCGTCGACGTCCTGCAGCGACGGGACGCCGATCTGCAGGTCGACGATGGGTTTCGCGGCCAGCCCCGGTACCGAGGTCGAGCCGATGTGGTCCCAGGCGTAGTCCGGCCTGGCCGCGAACCGGGCCAGGCGCCGCAGCAGCCGGTCCGCCGTCACGGCCCAGCCGGGGTTGTGCGGCTCGAGGCGCGGGGCGCCGAACTGGGCGATCCGGCCGTCCGCCAGGTTGCGGACGAGCTGGGACAGCCGGGTTTCCCACAGCCCACTGATGTCCTCTGTGGACGCGACGACCACGTCCGCGTCCGCCGACGGCTCCCCCACCGCGATCACCAGGCCCGCCTCGCCGACACCTGTCCACGTGATGCCCGGGTACTGCTCATCCGGTTGCGCACCGACCAGCGCCACCCTCACAGGCTGGCCCGCCAGCGACGTACCTCACCGTCCACGAGTTCCACTGAACCGACCTTACGCATGTACTGCAGGTGGGCGCCAGTTTCCGCGACCGCGCTGCGGCGCATGATGCCGCGCACGTTCTCCCAGCCACGCGACCACGTGAGCTTCTCGGTGATCTCCCACGTCGTGGCCTCGCCGTTGGCGTGCAGCACGGCGGAGATCTCGTCGCAGCGCTCCTGGTGGTGCTGGATCAGCGCGAGGGTCCGGCGTGCGACACCGCGGAAGCGGTATTCGTGCGCGGGCAGCACTTCCGCGTCGTCGAACTCGGCGATCCGTTCCAGTGACGCGATGTAGCTGGACAACGGGTTGTCGTCACCGATGCTCATCCCGATGTTCGGGCTGATCCTCGGCAGCACGTGATCGCCGGTGAGCAGCACGCCCCGGGCTTCGTCGTACAGGCAGATGTGGCCGGGCGTGTGTCCCGGCGTCCACACCGCGCGCATCGTGCGGGCACCGTGCGGCACGACGTCGCCGTCGTCCAGCAGGACGTCCGGCATCGCGAGGTCCATGAAGGGTTTCATGGCCTCACCGCTGAACTCCAGCTTCGCCGCGACGTCCGCGGGGATGCCGGAGGAACGCAGCCAGTCGCGGTCGTAGGAGGCCTCCGTGGTCTCGGCGAGACGCGCGGGCAGCACCTCCCGCTCGGCCGGGTGCATCGCGATCCACGCACCGGATTCCTGCTTCAGGCGTGCACTGAGCCCGTGGTGGTCCGCGTGCACGTGGGTGACGACGATACCGACCACATCGGACACCGACGCGCCCGCGGCGGCCAGACCCGCCACCAGTCCGTCCCACGTCTCCGGCGCGAACCAGCCCGGGTCGACGACCACGACGCCCTCGTCGGCGACAGACAGGTACGTGTTCGTGTAGCGCAGCGGGTTGTGCGGGATCGGCACGGGAACCGACCACAGGTCGTCCCTGACGCGCTCGACCGGTGGGATTTCCTTGCGTTTCCACGCTTCCCACTGGCTCCGGGTGCTGGGCTCGGCCGGGACAGTGCTCATGCGACGATTTCCGTGAGCGTGCGCAGCGTCTTGGCGTCCGCGTTCACCAGCAGTGTCGTGACCACGCTTTCCTTCCAGGCGGCGAGTTCGTCCTTGATCTTGGCCAGCGGCCCGATCAGCGAGATGTCCTCGACCATCCGGGTCGGCACGGCGGCGATCGCCTCGGCCTTGTGGCCGCCGAGGTAGAGCTCCTGGATCCTGGCGCACTCGGCCTCGTAGCCGAGGCGGGCGAACACGTCGAAGTGGAAGTTCGCGCCCTTGGCGCCCATGCCGCCGATGTACAGCCCGAGCATCGGGCGCACCCAGTCGGCGGCCTGCTCCACGTCGTCGTTGACGATGACCGGCAGGAACGCGGGGACTTCGAACGTGTCCCAGCTCCGGCGCGCACCGGGCTTGTCGAAGCCGTTCTGCAGGGCGGTCTTGTAGAAGTCGTTGCCGCGCGGGGAGAAGAACAGCGGCAGCCAGCCGTCGGCGATCTCGGCGGCCAGCGCGACGTTCTTCGGGCCCTCGGCGGCGAGGTAGATCGGGATGTCGGTGCGGAGCGGGTGCACCGTGGACTTCAGCGGCTTGCCGAGCCCGGCGCCACCCTGGTACGGCAACTGGTAGAACTGCCCGGAGAACTCGACCCGCTCCCGTGCGATGACCTTGCGCACGATCTCGACGTACTCACGCGTGCGCGCCAGCGGCTTCGGATAGGGCTGCCCGTACCAGCCTTCGACGACCTGCGGCCCGGACGCCCCGAGCCCGAGGACGAAGCGCCCACCGGACAGGTGGTCGAGGGTCAGCGCGGCCATGGCGGTGGCCGTGGGGGTCCGCGCGGACAGCTGGAGGATGTTGGTGCCGAGCCGGACGGTCTCGGTCTTCGCGCCCCACCAAGCCAAGGGGGTGAGGCAGTCGGAGCCGTACGCCTCCGCGGCCCAGATCGAGTCGAAGCCCAGCCGCTCCGCCTCGGCGATGGCCTCCTCGACGCCGGCCGGAGGGCCCGACGACCAGTAACCGGTGTGGAATCCGAGCTTCACCCGCGTCTCCCCACTACTCAATTTCTTGAGTAATCATATCCTTGAGTACCATCGCCGCAAGAGACGGGAGACGCATGGCACTTCGGCACGCACTGCTGGCAGCGCTGCTGGACCGCGAACTGAGCGGCTACCAGCTGAGCAAGCTGTTCGACCTGGCAGCGTCCTCGTTCTGGCACGCCTCGTCCCAGCAGCTCTACGCCGAACTGGCGAAACTCGAAGCGGACGGCCTGCTGACCGGCCACGAAGTGGTCCAGCACGGCCGCCCGAACAAGCGCGTGTTCGCCCTCACCGACACCGGCCGCGACGAACTGGCCAGGTTCACCGCGGCCCCCACGAAGCCGATCTCGATCCGCGACGACCTGATCGTGAAGGCCTACGCCGAGCACGCGGCCGACCCGAGCGTGCTGATCAAGCAACTGGACGAGCGCCTGACTCAGGCACGCGCCAAAGACGAGTTCCTCCAGGCTCAGCTGACACGGTTGCGCGACGGACTGTCCGAGCAGGAGTACCTGGCCACCGCCGAGAACATCGGGCCTTATCTCGCGGGTACCCGCGGCCGGATGTACCTCAAGGACGAGATCAGCTGGTGCGAGTGGGCCGCCGAGGTGCTACGAGGCCGTTGCTGACTGCTCGGCCGCGTGGAGCACTTCGCAGAGGAGGGCCTGGCAGTCGGCGACGCCCATGTGCTGGAGCAAGTCGGCGAGCCGGACGCCCGCGGTGTGCTCGACAACCTGTGAGATCTCCTCGAACGACCGCATGTCGTCGGAGACACCGGACTTGAACCCTTGGAGGACTGCCAGGTTCTCGTCCAGAGCCGCACGGTTGTCGTGCCACAAGATCATCGCCGCCGCGGCGAAGTGCGCCCAGACCGCCCAGCTGAACTCCCCGTACGAACGGTAGGCGAACATGGCCACACGATTGTGCAGGAACGCGATCAGCTTCGGATCCCGCGAAGGGTACGTCAACCGCAACGAGTCGAGCTGGATGTCGAGTGCGCGGTCCGAGTGGCCCAGTTTGTCCTCGGCTTCCGCCAACCTGGCGAAGACCTTGGCCAAGGTGCCCATGTCCTGGCCCTGGTCCCACACCTCGCGGCACCACAGCAACACGTTGCGCGCCTCGGCGACCATGCCGAGCTGCATCAGCGCGCGACTGCCGTTGTAGGCGGCAACGGCCTGATCCAATGCCGTGGCCCCGCGGCGACGCATCGACTCGATCAACTCGGTGTTGAAGTCCAGCGCCTGCCGCCACTGGCCCAGCCGTTCGGCGACGAGCGTGCCAGTGCTCAACAGGTTCTCGACCGGCGACCACACGGGAACGCTGAGCGGGTACCCACCACTGGCTTCCACAGCTCGCCACTCCGCGAGAAGACGGGTCACCGAAGCGAGCACGTCGTCGCCGCCGCGCCCAAGCAGCTCCATGATCCGGAGTCGGTGTGCGTCGTCCGTCAGCCGAACCGTCGGTCCGAGTCCGGCTTTCTCCGAGTACTCGGCCTTGCGGTCGAGCACATCCAGGGCCGCTTCGAGACGCCCCTCGTTGCGGTACAGACCCACCAAACTGTCGGCGACGATCGCCGCCCGCCCGAAGTCGCCGCGATCGAGTGCGAGGTTGAGCAGGTCGCGGAAGATGATCTCGGCCTGACCGGGGTCAAGGCGGCTGAGCACACCACCATGCGTACGAGCGACGACGAGCTCGTCCTGCGTCCCGCGGGTCGCCTCGGCCGCCGCGGAGGCGAAGGGCAGCAGGGTGGCCATCGTGGCCAGTGAGTAGTCACGCTGCAGAACCATCTGTATCGCGTTGTCGAGGTGCGGCCAGTTCCGCTGACGAAAGAGGTAGGGCGCGGCACCGATCGCGGCGTGCTGGACCGCGGCGCTGGACGACTCTTGCCCCTCGTGTTCGACGGCGAGGCTCATGATGTGGCGCCAGAACTTGCCCAGTTCGACGTCCACCGACGAGCGGAACCGGGAGTCCGCGTCGTCCCGGCCGGTTCCGGCGATTCCCGGGTGGATCCGGTAACCCTCGCCGTCAATCCCGACCACAGCGCGGTCGACGAGTGGCCCGAGCGCCTCGGCGATCGGCGGCGGGTCACCCGCACGGTGCGCCTGCCACAGGGCGGACCAGTTTTCCCGCACCACCGGCTCGTTCCTGTCGGCCTCTTCCACGCAGCACAGGAAATGGAACAGGACAACCGACTTGTCGGGCAACGTCGCCATGGTCACCGTGGTCCAGGTCTCCAGCACGGCGAAGTAGTCGTCGTCGCCGGCGACCGGCTCGTCCCCGCGGACGAACGCGTCGAGCCGAGCACCTCGGGCGTCCCACGTCGAATCGGCTTGGTCGAGGCGTTCGGTCAGCGTCGCCTTGTCGGCGGCGATCGCCTCGGCGAATTCGAGCAACTTCGGGTGTCCCTGGACGATCTGCAGCGTGCGCACGGCCAGTTCCGGCTCGTCGTCGATCAGCGCACGCAGATTCGGCCACTCGCGAGCCAGCAGAACCGACTCACGCAACGACAACGCGTGTACCGCCTCGCACAGCACCGAATCCCGCAGCCCCAGCGGTTTACGTCGTGAGGTGAGCACCAGGCGCGAGAAGCCCCTGTGGTTGGTCAGGGCGTGGATCAGCAGCGCCCAACGGTCATCACGCCACTCCCCCTTGTCGGTGAGCAACGACTCGACGTTGTCCAGGACGATGAGGACGCGGTTGTTCTCAAGCACCTCGGTCAGATTCGGCAACGCCGCACGCAACATGTCGATGTCGCCGATCCGGTGCACCAGCTTCAGGCCAGGCAGCTGGCGTTCCAAAGCCCGCACGAACCCGGCCAGTGCGGTGGCGATCTCGTGCCCCTCAGGCGGCGCGACATGCCACGCCATGAAAGGGAACGACTCCTGATGCGTGTACGCCAGCTCCACCGCACAAGAAGTCTTGCCCGCACCGGCCATCCCGTGGAACAGCACGCCCGAAGAACCGCTGCGCGGAGCCAAAGCGGTCGTGGCCCGTGTCATCGGGCCGACACGACCGACGAAGCGCTCCAACTGCTCGGGGAACTCCGCCAACTTCTGCCGATCGACCTTCAGCTCGACAGGTCCGCCCGGAGGCGGAACGAGCCGCAGATCACCGGAGCGGGCACCGAACAAGGTCGGGGTTGCCGCCGACAACGCGGGAATGGCAGCGGTGGGCGGGCCGGAGGTCACCTTGGACAGCGCGACGGCCAAAGCGCCTGCCACGGATTTGCCCTTGCCCAGCACCAGGTCGTAGAACCTCCCGGTCAACGCGATGGCGAAGTCGTCGACCACGGGATAGCGCATCGCCAGCACCGCGCAGTCCAGGCGCCGCAGGATCTCGGTCGCCACGGCGGGCAACGAACCCGCGGGCTCCGAAGTGGACCGGACCGCAGGCGACAGGCCGAGCAGTTGCAAGTGCTCAGTGGCCGTCACCGCGGCGGATTCGCAGGCCGACAACGTCACCAGCTTGATCTGGTCGCCGGCTTCGTCGAGCAGGTCGACCAACTCCGTGCTGGTGATCAGATCCCGGCTACCGGTGTCGTCCTCCAGGACCAGTCCCGCGGGCAGGCCGTGCCCGGACAGGTGCACGACATCCCATCCGGACTGCTCGAGCAGGGCCTCCTCCAAACGCTCACGAGTCGCCCCGTACTGCAGGACCCGCAGCTCGATGCCCTTCTCGTTCACCGCTGCGATCTCCCGCACCAGCCGCGTCAACGCGTGGCGTTCCTTGCGCAGGTTCAGAGCACCCGCGCCTTCCGGCAAGCTGAACACCGCCAGCATCCGCAGCCGGTCACCGACATCGGCCTTCGTGCGGGACGGGTGCGGCAGGTCGATCACGAACGACCCGCCGGCCAGCTCCCACGGCCGGTACGCCAGCAACCCGGCCTCAGGCGGCACCTCCAGCCGTACCGGCCCGCGAACCCCAGCCAGAACGTCGCCGAAGACACGCGACCGGACCCAATCGGCCACCTGAGCCGTGAGTTCGGCTTCGTGAGCCACCCGTCGGTCGGGAACGGCGTTCCATTTGAGGTACCGGTACAGATCCGTGAACGCCTCGTACTGCCACTCGGTCTCGTCGAGCGAGACCGAGTGGTCAGCGACGAACTCACCCGTGGACGTGGTCAGTCGCCAACGCCACTTCGTCGGACCGGCGTAGTCCAGCACCTCCAGGTGGGTCATAAGTGCCATGTCGGACGAAGGTGCGCGGTGTTAGCAACTACTCGTGACCACGTCGGCGAGACGAGCGATCTGGTCGGTGTGCGGCGACCAGCAGTAGAGCATCACCTCGTCGGCGCCGAGGTCGGCGAACGCCTTGATCGCGTCACGGACCTGTGCCGGGGTTGTCAGCAGGCGACCGAGCGCCCACTCGGCCTGATCGCCGTAGTAGGCCGAGATGTGCCGCCGGGCCTCGTCCTCAGCGGGGCCGACGGCGACGTTCACCTGAGCGACGAGACGTGGCGAGCCGGAGCGGCCCGCCTCGGCCCACGACGAGCGGACCGTGTCGAACAGTCCGCCGCACCACTCGACCGGTGCGGCGGCGAGGAATCCGTCGCCCCAGCGGGCGACGCGGGCCAGCGCGGCCGGTTTGAACGCGCCGAACAGGACTTCGGGACCACCGGGACGGCAGGGCGCCGGGCCGATGTCGCCGGTTGTCCAGATCCGGCGCATCTCGGCCATCTGCGTGTCCAGGCGGCGGCCACGGGTTTTGATGTCCGTGCCCGCCGCCTGGTGGTCGTCGGCGCGACCGCCGACACCGATCCCCAGTGTGAAGCGACCGCCGCAGATGCGGTCGAGGGTGGCGGCTTGCTTGGCCAGCAGCGCGGTTTCCCGCAGGGGCGCGAGCAGGACTTCGGTCTGCACACGGATCCTGGTGGTGGCACCGGCGATGGCGGCCAGGGTGATCAGGGGCTCGGGGTTGTCGTAGACGAGCCGGTCGAGCAGGCCCAGCGTGGAGAAGGGGCCTTCGTCGGACAGACGGGCCCAGTCGAGCAGGCGATCGGGGTCGGCGACAGGCAGACCAAGACCAACGTTGAACACGATTCGATCCTTTGATGAGGGCGTGCGACAGTTCTGCCGCCCCTCAGACGCCGGGATCCGGCGGTGCTCTCCATCTGCGGCTGCTGTCCGGGAGAGCGTGATCGCTTGAGTGACCTCACTCTACCGGGTGACCGGAACCGGTTTTCGGCACCGGCCCTGACCTGGCAACTCTGGCAACATCCCCCTCCGGTCGTCGGTTGTCGATCAACGCGGGGAGCGCGCAGGATCTTGCGCGTCCCGCCATTCGGAGCAGGAGGCCCTGCGTGATTCGTCGTAAATTGCCCGTGGCGCTGGCCCTAGCGGTCGTGTTCAGCTTCGTCGTGCTCACTCCGGGCACAGCGGGGCCGTCGTCGAGCGCACCCCCGCGCGCCTCGGCCGAGTACCAGGTCGAGGGTGTCAAGACCAGCGAACAGCGCAGCCGGATCGCCGCGACCGGTGCCGCGGTGACCTACGCCGAGCACGGTGTCGTCGGGGTCACCGCGACACCAGACGAGGTCGAGCAGATCAGACGGCTCGGCTTCACCGTCCGCACGCAGGCAGCGCCGACGCAGCCGGACATGGGCACGTTCGACTTCCCGCCCGCCGACTCGAAGTACCACACCTTCGCCGAGCTGACCGCCGAGGTGGACGCCGCCGCGAAGGCCTACCCGGCGATCGTGTCCAAGCAGGTGATCGGCGAGTCCCACGAGGGCCGCGACCTGATCGCCGTGAAGATCTCCGACAACGCCACGGCCGACGAGAACGAGCCGGAGGTGCTGTTCACCGCGCACCAGCACGCGCGCGAGCACCTGACCAAGGAGATGGCGCTCTACCTGCTCAAGCAGCTCACCACGGGGTACGGCAGCGACCAGCGGATCACCGGCGTCGTCAACTCGCGTGAGATCTGGCTGCTGCCCGACCTCAACCCGGACGGCGGCGAGTACGACATCGCGTCCGGCTCGTACCGGTCGTGGCGCAAGAACCGGCAGCCGAACCCGGGCTCGTCGAACGTGGGCACGGACATCAACCGCAACTGGGCGTTCAAGTGGGGCTGCTGCAACGGTTCGTCCGGCGGCACCGGCAGTGAGACCTACCGCGGCGCGGCGGCCGAGTCGGCGCCGGAGATCAAGGCGGTCGCCGACTTCGTGCGCGGCCGCAAGGTCGGCGGGGTGCAGCAGATCAGGACCGGTATCGACTTCCACACCTACAGCGAGCTGATCCTCTGGCCGTACGGCTACACGGCGGCCGACACCGCGCCGGGGATGACCGCGGACGACCAGGCGACGTTCGCCAAGATCGGCCGGGACATGGCGTCGACCAACAACTACACGCCTGAGCAGTCCTCCGACTTGTACGTCACCGACGGGTCGATCGACGACTGGCTGTGGGGCGACCAGAAGATCTTCGGCTACACCTTCGAGATGTACCCGACGGGGCCGGGCGGCGGCGGTTTCTACCCGCCGGACGAGGTGATCGAGCGGGAGACAGCCCGCAACAAGGAGGCTGTGCTGAGGCTGATCGAGATCTCCGACTGCCCGTACCGCGCGATCGGGAAACAGGCGCAGTACTGCGGTAGCTGACGGTCACCGCCTTTTCGGCAGGCGTGGGATTCACGGCAATCGACGCAGGCGCCATCACCACGGAATAGGTCGCTTTTGCCGGTTTGCCGGGCTGGTGGCCTTTTCACCCGGTTGCTCTGTTCGGGCGACACACTTGCACCGGTTGGCGGGACGATGCTACTCATCGGTAGATATGCGATCCGACAGCGTTGAGACGCGAGCGGTCGTGCGCCATCCACCCGAGCGGGTCTGGGAGGTGATCAGCGACCCCGAGCTGTACCCACGGTATGTGCCTGGGCTCAGTTGGTGTGAGCGCTTGACGCAGCACCACGGCCGGGGTGCGCGCTACCTGACGCGCGTCGGGTTCGACGACGAGGTCGAGATCACGATGTTCCGGCACGCCGAGCACCTCGCGTGGTCGAGCACGCATCGGCAGACCCACCGGCTGTCGATCATGCTCAAGCCGGCCCCGCGCGGCGGTACCGAGATCAACATCATGCTCACGCTGCTGGTCGACGCGTTCAGTGCGAACACAGTGCGGCGCAACGTGGAGGGGGCGCTCGTGCGGCTGCGCGACCACCTCGACGGCGCGCCGGTCGCGTTGCCGCCCGTGCCGCGTGATCCGGCGACAGCGCGGGGTTCGACGCTCAGCATCGCGAAAACCCTGGCCAAGGCCGGCGCGCTGGCGCCGGGACGGCCGGACCGGATGCTCAGGCAGCTGGCGCAGCTGACCAAGTGGGGCGCCACCATCGCCGGTGGCTACCAGGCGTCGGCCGTGCGCATCCCGAACGAGATCGCCTACCACGACGAGTTGACGTCCCACTCCTTCGCCGATGTCGAGGAGCGGACGAACCGGATGGCGAACCTGCTGGCCAAGTACTGGGTGACCGAGGGGTCCCGGGTCGCGCTGATGTGCCGCAACCACGGCACGATGCTGGAGGCGTTCATCGCGTGCGGCAAGCTCGGCGCGGACGTGCTGCTGATGAACACCGGGCTGGGCGGGGCCCAGATCGCCGAGGTCATCCGCCAGCACGACCCGGCGCTGCTGATGGTCGACGACGAGTTCACGAACCTCACCGCGTACCTGCCGCAGTCACTGCCACGCATCCGCACGTGGGCGGAGCCGTTCGGGCGCGGCCCGAACGTCGAGGAGCTGATCGCGCACGGCAACCCGGACCGGATCACGCCGCCGAAGAAGCCGGGCCGGGTCGTGGTGCTGACCTCGGGCACGTCGGGCACGCCGAAGGGCGCCAGGCGGCCGACCCCGCGGGGCCTGGGCAACGCGGCGGCGGTGCTGTCCCGGATTCCGTTGCGCGCCGGGGAGAAGATGCTCGTCGCCGCGCCGATGTTCCACACGTGGGGGCTGGCCGCGATCCAGCTCGGTATGCCGTTGCGCTCCACTTTGGTGTTGCAACGCCGGTTCCACCCGCAGTCGGCGTTGCAGGCGATCCAGGAACATCGTTGCACGTCGATGTTCGCCGTGCCGATCATGTTGCAGCGCATGGTGGATCTGCCGCAGGCCGTGCGTGACCGCTACGACACGTCGTCGTTGCGGGTCGTGGCCAGCAGCGGGTCGGCTCTACCGGGGCGGCTGGCCGACAAGTTCATGGACGCCTTCGGGGACATCCTCTACAACCTTTACGGCTCAACGGAGGTGTCGTGGGGAACCATCGCGACTCCGGCGGACATGCGGGCCGCGCGGACGACCGCGGGCATGCCTCCATTGGGGACACGGATCGCGATCCTCGACGGCAGAGGGGCGCCGACGCCGCCCGGGGTGGTCGGGCGGATCTTCGTCGGCAACGACATGCTCTTCGACGGCTACACCAACGGCGCGAATCTCGCGTTGAGACATTCCCTGATGGACACGGGAGACCGCGGCTACCTCGATGCCGACGGTCGCCTGTTCGTCGAGGGGCGTGACGACGAGATGATCGTGTCGGGTGGCGAGAACGTGTTCCCCGGCCCGGTCGAGGAGGTGCTGACCGCACTCCCCCAGGTGCTCGAAGCCGCCGTGGTCGGCGTGCCGGACCACGAGTACGGGCAGCGCCTGGCCGCGTACCTGGTGCTCAGGCCAGGCGCGCGACTGGACGCCGACTTCGTGCGCCGTTACGTGCACGAGCGGCTGGCGCGCTTCGCCGTCCCCCGTGACGTTGTTTTCGTCGGGGATCTGCCGCGCAACGCGACGGGCAAGATCCTGCGGCAGATCCTCGAGGACGGTCACTGGTAGCGACAGCCCGGTTCCGGATTGGCATTGACGTATTGGTCTAGTCCACTCTACTTTGAAGTGGTTCGACCAACCGCCGGCCAGGCGCGGGCTCCGCGGTTCCCTGCTGGGTGCGGTGCATCGCTGCACCGCGTCACCTACGGAGAACTCATGTCCAAGTCTCCATGGCGGAGGTTCCTCACTCTCGCCAGCGCACTCGTCACGGCGTTGGGCGTCGTGACCGTCTCGCCGACCGCGACAGCACCAGCCGAGGCCGCGCCGAGCGGCAACGTGCTGGGCTACTTCGCGCAATGGGGCGTCTACCAGCGCAACTACCACGTCAAGAACATCAAGACCAGCGGCGCGGCGACCAAGCTGACGCACATCAACTACGCGTTCGGCAACGTCGTCAACGGCCAGTGCGTGCTCGGCGACACCTACGCCGACTACGACAGGTTCTACGACGCGGGGTCCAGTGTGGACGGTGTGGCCGACACGTGGGACGCCGGTGCGCTGCGCGGCAACTT
Source organism: Kibdelosporangium phytohabitans (assembly GCF_001302585.1). Taxonomy (GTDB): domain Bacteria; phylum Actinomycetota; class Actinomycetes; order Mycobacteriales; family Pseudonocardiaceae; genus Kibdelosporangium; species Kibdelosporangium phytohabitans. The sequence continues at coordinate 7,406,766 of NZ_CP012752.1, forward strand.
CGGCCAGCTCAAGCGGCTCAAGAAGCTGCACCCGCAGATCAAGGTGATCTTCTCGTTCGGCGGCTGGACCTGGTCCGGCGGCTTCGCGCAGGCCGCGAAGAACCCGGCGGCGTTCGCCAACTCCTGCTACAACCTCCTCAACGACTCACGCTGGGCAGGCGTGTTCGACGGGATCGACATCGACTGGGAGTACCCGAACGCGTGCGGCCTGACCTGCGACACGAGCGGGCCGGAGGCGTTGACCAAGCTGGCGCAGGCGTTGCGCGCCAAGTTCGGCTCCAAGCTGGTCACCGCCGCGATCACGGCCGACGCGTCGGAGGGCGGCAAGATCGACAAGGCGAACTACGCGTCCGCCGCGCAGTACTTCGACTGGTACAACGTGATGACGTACGACTTCTTCGGCGCGTGGGCCGCTCAGGGCCCGACCGCACCGCACTCGCCGTTGACCTCGTACACCGGCATCCCCCAGGCCGGGTTCAACACCGCCGACGCCATCGCCAAGCTGAAGGCCAAGGGCGTGCCCTCCAGCAAGTTGTGGATCGGCATCGGTTTCTACGGCCGTGGCTGGACCGGCGTGACACAGGCGACGCCGGGCGGCACCGCGACCGGCGCCGCGCCGGGCACGTACGAAGCCGGGATCGAGGACTACAAGGTTCTCAAGACCCGCTGCCCGTCCACCGGGACGATCGCCGGGACGGCGTACGCCAAGTGCGGGTCGCAGTGGTGGAGCTACGACACCCCCGCGACCATCGCCGGGAAGATGAGCTGGGCCAAGGGTCAGGGACTGGGCGGTTCCTTCTTCTGGGAGCTGTCCGGCGACACCACCAACGGTGAACTCGTCACCGCGATGAAGAACGGCTGACCGGGGTAAGAGAGGGGGCGCGGCACCTCCACCCGCGCCCCCGCATGAAAAAACCGGGCGGACTTCTCCAGTCCGCCCGGTCAAACCCGTGACACAGCTCAGGCCGCGGCGCTCGCCGCGCACAGCCTGCGGGCCGTCGCGATCACCGCGTACGCCGAGGGGAGCATCTGGTGCGGTCGCGGCTCGCTGATCCAGCGCCATCCCCCGTCGCCGGACTCGGTCGGCACGACCGTGTACGCGCCCGCCCCCGCGTGGCGCACTTCGCGGCCATCCAGCCCGTCCACGAGGTCCCCACGCATCATGGTCGCGGCCTGGGTGAGAAACGTCCAGCGCCCGCCGTCCGGGTGGGCGATCACAGGTCCGGACAGCATCGCGATGCCCAGCTGCTGGTTCACCTGATCCGCCAGGCCGGCAGGCATGGTGATCGCGTCGAGCACCTGACCGAGGGCCACGGCCAGCTGGCGCTGACCGACCTGGACGGCCACCGGCCAGCCGAAGGTTTCCTCGTAGTGGGCCCTGGCCGCGGCCAGCTCACGCAGCCATGCCGGAGCCGGTTGAGTCATCGTTGTCATTACAGATCCCCTATACCCCTGTTCGCCTGTTGCTCCATCCGAGCGATCCCCGTATCGCCTGGCTCCATGGTACGTCACGAAACGTGACGCTGAACACAGATAAGGCCCCCTAACCCGAGTCAGGGGGCCCTACGTGCAACGGTTGATGCGAACCCGCAGGTCAGCGGGCTATGATGCGCCGGTTCGCGCGACACGCCGGACGCTTCGCTCGGTCATCGCCCCGAAGAGCAGGCCGATCCCGGCCCACAGGACCAGCTGAGTGCCCAATGAGGCGATCCTGAAGTTCCAGAGCAGGCTGGCCGGGAATCCGGCGGGCACCTCGTTGATCCTGGGCAGCAGCAGGGTCAGCACGGCGAGGACGACGACGTAGCCGAGCACACCGAGCAATGCCGAGTTCCACCCGCCGAGGCGCGGTTCGAGGCGACGCGCGACCACGGTGGCGCCGACCGCGACCACCACCGAGATCAGCACCAGCACGAAGTACAGGCTGGTTCGCTCGCTGATGGTGCCCTGCTGGCCGACCGCCGGTGGATTGGACGGGTACTTCAGGAACGGCACCAGGAAGACGGTCAGGAACGCGCCGACTCCCAGCACAGCTGCCGTCGCGCGGGCGCTGAGGTTGCCGATCCGGCCGTACGCGAACGCGAACGCGAGCGCGAACAACCCGCCGAACGCCAAGCCGTACGCGCCCGTCGCCACCGCGAGACCCGCGGTGCTCTGCACGCCCCGGCTGACGACTTCCTCTTCCCCGCCGCCGTGCTCGTGCCCGGCGTCCGGGGGCGCCGCCTGCGACTCCTCGACCGCGATGGCGTTGTCGACCTGCGGCTCACCGAAGACCGAGGCGAAGACGAACGCGAGCACAGCGGCGAGCAGTCCGGCGAGCATGCCCCGGACGAGGAGGTTTCCAATTTTCATGTGGATGCCGCGTCCCCTCAGTGGCAGGGGAAGCCCAGCAAGTGGCGTCCGTCGTGGACGAACTCGTGGATGACGCTGTCCGCACCCTGCGCGCTGCCGACGAAGTAGAGCATCAGCAAGGCGACGATCGCGGTGAACACAGCCCACGGCAGGATCTGTCGAATGGGGATGCGGATGGGAACCGGTACGGGAATTGCTGCGGTAGTCACCGGTGTGACCTCCTCGGGCTGACGCGACCCATGGGGCTTCTCGTGGCCGCCGGAGTGTCTGACTTGCGGGTGGGTGCCCGCATACAGTGGCGCGACCGTGCCGGGTTCTCACCGGCTTACTCCGACGAATGGCCAGAGGACCGTAGGCAGGAGCCTGAGATCGTGTCAACGCCAGGAGAGACTGCTCACCCGAATGCCGCCACGAGGCTCACGTTGATCAGCCACGCGGCCACCTCCGCGACTCGCGGTACGAGATTCCCCGACGACGAGCCTCTGGAACGACCAGGTGATTCGCCCGTTGCGGACATTGGGCGTTTCACCCGTTTCCACACCGGCCCCGAGACCCGCTGCCGCCAGACCGCGACCGCGTTCGGCTGGGACGCGACCGTCGACGAGGCATTGGCCGATCTGGACTTCGGACACTGGCGCGGGCGTGCGCTCGACGATGTCACGGACTTCTCCTGGCTGACCGATCCCACGGCGGCGCCTCACGGCGGCGAGTCCGTGAGCGACGTGCTGACCCGCGTGGGTGGTTGGCTGGATGGCTTGCGCAGCACCGGAGAACGCGTTGCGGCGGTGACGCACCCGGCGGTTGTCCGTGCCGCGGTCGTGCACGTGCTGGCCGCGCCCGCCCAGGCTTTCTGGCGGATAGACGTCTCTCCCCTGTCGGTCACGCGCCTGTCCGTCTCGGGGTCGAACTGGACATTGCGGGAAACCGGCCACGCGGTAAATCAGTAACCAACTCTAGGCCGTCCCGAGGTCAAGGATTACCATCGGGGGCGGTTCGCCTCGCCTACCCACTGGGGGTCCGCGTGGACAGCTCCGAGATGGCATTCCGCGTGCTCGGCCCACTGGAGGTCAGCGCGGGCGGACGGCCGGTCGCGCTCGGCGGCCGCAAACCGCGGTTGCTGCTGGCCACCTTGCTGCTGGAGCCGAACACCACGGTCGGTGTCGACACGCTGGTCGACGTCCTCTGGCCGGGGTCACCGCCACGCTCGGCCGTCGCGAACGTCCGCACGTACGCCCATTCCTTGCGCACGGCGATCGGCGCGCGCGTGTGCACCAAGCCCGGCGGCTACCAGGTCTCGGTCGGTCCCGGCGAGCTCGACATGACCACGTTCGAAGCCAAAGCACGGGACGGCGAACTGGCCGAGGCCAGCGCGTTGTGGCGGGGCCGCGCCTTGGCGGACCTGCCGCGCAGCCCGGTGTGGGAACCGATCCTGGCCAGGCTGGAGGAGCTGCGGCTGTCGGTGATCGAACGCAGCCCGGCTGTCCCGATCGCGGATCTGCGGGGCCTGCTCGCCGAACACCCGCTGCGCGAGGAACTCTGGCGGCACCTGCTGCACGCGTTGCACCGCGCCGGGCGGCCCGCCGAGGCCCTGCAGGCGTACCGGGAGGCCGAACGCGTGCTGGCCGAGGAACTCGGTACCCGGCCGGGGCCGGACCTGCGCAGGGCCTGCGCGCAGATCCAGACCGACGTCTTCCCGGTCTGCCAGCTGCCGCTTGCCATCCCCGACTTCACCGGTCACCGCGACATCGTGGACCGGGCACGCGCGGAACTGGACCGAAGGCCGGCGGCCGTCCTGCTGACCGGGCCACCGGGTTCCGGCAAGTCCACAATGGCCGTCCATATCGGACACGATGTCGCCCGCGCGTTCCCCGACGGCCAGCTGTACGTGCGCCTGCGCGACCGGGATCCAGCCGATGTCCTCGCATACCTGTTGAAAGCCCTTGGTGTCACGGACATCCCGGCGAATCTCGACGAACGCGCGGCGCGCTACCGGTCGGTGCTGGCGCGCCGCGAACTGCTGGTGGTGCTCGACGACGCGGCGGGCGCGGCGCAACTGCTGCCGCTGCTGCCGGGATCCGGCCGATCCGCCGTGCTGATCACCAGCCGGACCTGGCTGCCCGAGCTGCCGGGTGCCGTCACGATTCGGCTCGGCGCGCTCACCGACACCGACGCGCACGACCTGCTCGCCAGGGTCGCCGGTGCCGACCGGGTGGCCGCTGAACCGGATCAGGCGACAGAGATCCTGCGCGCCTGCGGCAATCTGCCGTTGGCCATCCGGGTCGCCGGAACGCGGATCGCGACCCGGCGCGCGGTCCCGTTGCGGGTCGCAGCGGGGCGGCTGGCCGACGAACACGGCAGGCTCGATGAGCTGACAACCGGAAGCCTTGCCGTCCGGGCCAGCGTCACCGACAGCTACCTCCGGCTGCCCGCCGCGGCGGCGCGGGCGTTCCGGTTCGCGGGGATGCTCGGCCCGGTGTCGTTCCCCGGCTGGGTGATCGCGGCACTCGTCGGCCGCCCGGACACCGAGGAGGTCGCCGACACACTCGTCAACGCCAATCTGATCGCCGCGTCGGCGGACGCCACCGGAACGGTCCGGTACCGGATGCCCGACTTGTTCCGGTGTTACGCAACAGAACGACTGTCCGGTGATCCACGACGTGAATTACAGACGGCCGCGCGGCGCGTGCTCGACGGGTACCTGGCGCGTGCGACACATGCGGCCGCACGCATGCCGGTCGCGTTCTTCGGCGTCCTCCCGCACCCCGTCGTTCCACCGCACGGGAACACCCTGCTCAGCGCCGCCGACCCGGCAGCGTGGTTCGACGCGGAGATGCCGTCGATCACAGCGGTCCTCGAGCTCGCCGAGCGGCTGGGGATCCAGCGGCACGCGTGGCGCATCCCCGCCATGACCGCGCCGTACTTCGATCTGCGCGGCAGGCACGGCGATTGGCAACGCTCGCACGAGATCGCGTTGCGCGGCGCCCGTGCCGCGGGCGACAGGCACGGCGAGGCGATCATCCGCCGCAACCAGGGCCAGGTCGCGCTCTACCAGGACGACTACCCGGAGGCCGAAGCCGCGACACGGCAGGCGCTGGGGTTGTTCACCGAGACCGGGGACGACACCGGGATCGGCATAGCCCACGCCGGAATCGGCACGACGTCGCGGATCCGCGGTGACTACCCGGGTGCGCTGCGCCACCACCGGCTGGCGCTGCGCATGTTCGTCCGCACGGGCAAACCGCACCTCCAGGCGGCCGCGAAGATCGCCGTCGGCACGGTTCTGCTTGCCCAGCAAAGGCTTCCAGAGGCTGAGAAATGGCTGACCGGGGCACGTGCGCAGTCGGCGCTGATCGGTGACCGGCACCGCGAGGCGCACGCCCTGCAGCGGCTGGCCGGGCTGCGCGAGCCCGCGCAGGCCCTGGATCACCTGGCCGAGGCGACCGAGATGTTCGAGCACCTCGGCGACGACCACTGCGTCGCGTACGCGCGGCGGCACGCTGGGGAGTTGTTCCTGCGTACCGGGGATCGCGCCCGGGCAAGGGATCTGCTGACGGAGTCGCTGGACGCCCTTCTGCGCAGCGGCGACAACCGTTCGGCCGCCGAAGTATCCCGGTTGCTCGACAAAGCGGCATCAGTCGTGACCAGCTCCAATGAGGACGGATCGGTGGTTGAGCCACCCGGGTGAGACCGCCTGGGAGATCAACAGTATCTTGTGGCGGCATGGCGGGCGTTGAGGAAATCAAAGCTGGGATCGCATTGGCCAACGAGAAGTCGCAGAGCGGGATCGCCGCGATCAACCAGGCTTCCATGCAACTGGACGAGGCGCGCAACGCACTGCTCAACGCGACGCAAGGCAGCAGCCAGCACGACGTGGCACAGGCGCAGAACCTGCTGACCGAGGCGCTGCAGACGCTCGAGGGCGCGCAGAACGCGATCCAGGCGAGCATCTCGTCGGCCGAGGGTTACGCGAGCAGGCTTTGACGATCTCGGAGTTGGCCGGTGCGCTGCGTGAAGTGAATCTCACGCTGGAACGAGCCCGCGCGACGACGAGGTCGGCGGTTCCGTTACTGGCCGAGTCCAGAGCCACCCTGGTGGCGGTACGCAGGGACCCGAACGGGTATGACCCTGTCGAGCTGGATCACGCGATGGCACAGTTGTCGACGGCCGGGGAACTCATCGCCGCGGCCCGTCAGTCGATCCTGGACTACCTGCTGAGGCTGTAATGTTGGGCAAAGGCGAACGCCGGCAGCGCGCACTGGACGCGCTCGACGAGTTGCGCAAGGCACTGCGGCTCGCCCTCGGCGCGGCCGCGGCCAGGCGCCAGAACGCTCAAACCACCAAGGACCAGCTCGAATTCGAGCAGTCGGTGATGCAGCTGGGCCTGTCGCGCGCGCGGCTCGACCCGCACATCACCGAGCTGCGCGGCCGGCCCGCGCTGGCCAGGACATGGGACAAGGTGATCGCCGAACGCGACGAGCTCTACCGGGGCTGGCACCCGGAAGGCCCGGGAAAGCTGCGCGCGCTGGTCGCGCAGGCGGCTGACGGCGCCGCTGGGCTCCCGTGGCCGGACTGGCTCGGCAAGGTCGGCACGGACGCCGGTGGCACCGCACCTGAGCTGTGGCGGGTCGGTACGGCCGTCGTGGAGGAGGCGCCGGTGCACGACGAGTTCCCGGTGGCGGTGCCTTTACTCGACCGTGCCCATTTGCGCGTGAATTCCGCCCAAGATGGCCGGTCCGTTGTGGACTCTTTGGTTGAGTCCTTGCTACTGCGGGTGATGAGCTACTTCCGGCCCGGTCTTGTCAAGGTCCATCTGTGGGACATCGGGCACCTGACCGGTTCGCTGCCCAACCTCCAGCCCTTGACAGCCGGTGGTTTACTCACCATCCACGACCCGACCAGGCTGGACGACCTGCTGGCCGACATGGCCGGGCACATCCGCCGCGTGCACGCCAAGGCGATGCGCGAGGGCGAAACGTCGTTGCGGTCGGTCTGCGTCGCCAAGGGCGAACGCGTCGAGCCGTGGCGCATCGTGGTGCTGTTCGGCAACGGCGAACGCCTGCCCGACGAGCAGCAACGCGAACTGCAACGCGTCGCGCGCACCGGGATCGACGCGGGCGTGAGCCTGATCTGCGTCGATGTGCCGCTGTCGGCGAACAGTCCACTTGAGACGATCGTGTTCACCGACCCGCAGAACGCGACGACGAGCATGACCGGGCCGGGAGTCCGGTTCCGGCCGGACGACGCGCCGGACGGCAGCCTGGCCAGCCGGGCGGCGGCGACGATCGCGCAGGACCTGATCGCGCGTCGTGGCAAGCCGCGGACGTTCGACGACCTGCTGCCCCCGCGACTGGGCACACACAGCTCACGCGACGAACTGCGCGCCCCCGTGGGATTCGCCGAGGGCGTCCCGGTCGAGGTCGTGCTCGGCGACGCCACACCGCACGCGCTGATCGCCGGGCCGAGCGGCTCGGGGAAGACGAACTTCCTGTACGCGATGCTCGGCGGGCTGGCGGCGAGGTACGCGCCGAGCGAGCTCGAACTGTACCTTTTGGACTTCAAGGAAGGCGTGTCGTTCGCCGGGCTGGCGCCGGGCCGCAAGGATCCGAGCTGGTTGCCGCAGGCGCGGCTGGTCGGCGTGAACGTCAACACCGACCGCGAGTTCGGTCTGGCGCTGCTGCGGTTCCTGACCGAGGAGCTGGCGCGCAGGGCGGACGCGGCCAAGCGGCAGGAGGTCACCAAGCTCGCGGAGCTGCGGGAGGCCGACCCGGAGGGGCACTGGCCGCGGATCGTCGCGGTGATCGACGAGTTCCAAGCGTTGTTCGGCGGCCGTGACCGGATCACCCAGCAGGCGACGGTGTTGCTGGAGGACGTGGCCCGCCGGGGCAGGTCGCAGGGCATCCACCTGGTGCTGGCCAGCCAGGACATCGCCGGGATCGAGGCGTTCTGGGGCAAACCGGCGGTGTTCGAGCAGTGCACGCTGAGGATCGCGATGCCGAAGGCGCGAAGGGTGCTGACGGAGACCAACAACGCGGCGTTCAGCCTGCCGCGGTGGCACGCGGTGATCAACCACGACTCGGGCGTGCATCACGGGAACCAGGTCGCGCACATACCGGACGCCTCGGCGAAGGGAACGTTCGACCGCCTGCAGACAAGGCTGTGGGAGACGTGGCAGTCGGCGGCTCCGAAGCTGTTCGACGGCGCACACCAGCCACTGCTGGCGGACGCGTCCGACTTCGACGAGCCCACAGGGCCACTGCTCGGCCAGGTGATCGACGTCGGCTGCCGGGCGGCGGTGATGGACATCGACGCGGTGCCCGGCCGCAACCTCGCGGTGATCGGCACAGCGACAGCGGACGCGCTGGCCATCATGGAGAGCATCACGTTCTCACTGGCCCGCAGACACCCCGCGGGGTCGGTCGACTTCAGCATCTGGTGCGCGGTACCCGCACTGCGGGAACGGGTCACCCGGCTGGCGAAGATCCTCACGGCGATCGGCCACTCGGTGGATCACAGGACAGACGAGGAGATCGCCGACCTCGTACCCGCGTCAGGTGAACGGCCGCGGTACATCCTGTTCTTCGCGGTGGACTCCGCACACCAGTGGCTGGAACGCAAGCAACCACCGGCGATGCGCAGCAAGCTCGACGACCTGCGCGCCCTGCTGAAGAACGGCCCGGCGAACCACGTGCACACCTTCGGCTGGTGGCGCGGGGTGGGAAGGATGAAGGAGACCCTGGGCTTCGGCGGAGTGGACGACATCGGGGCGTGGGTGGCCCTGGATGTGCAAGGGGCTGAGCTGAACGCGATCGCGGCCGGGCAGATCATCGACTGGTCACCGAGGCCGAAGCGGGCGATCTTCTTCGACAAGTCGATCCACAGCAGCCCGGACGTGATCATCCCCTTCGACACGGTGGGAACGGAATGACACAGGACCCCGTCGCGCGCTACAAGGAAATCCTGGACGTGACCCGCCAGGCAGCGCAGAAGCTGGCGGAACGGGAACGGCGCCGCCGGGTGGAGGTGGTCACCGAGATCACAGCGGCCGACCGGGAGATCAAGGCGGCGGCGGAAGAGGAAGAACAGGTGCGCAAGGAGATCACCGGCTGGTGGCGCCAGGTGGTCGCGCGAATGGACGGGATCTCCTGGATCAGCAGAGGCCCGCTGCCGGATCCCGACCCGGCCGGGCGACCGGACCGCCTGGACGACTACATAGCGGAGATCGAACCAGCCACCAACGCCTTCACCGCAGCCCTGCGAAAAGCAGTCTGGCCGAAGAAGCTCTGACCCCGGTACCCCTCGACTCAGCAGGGTTTCTTTGAACGAGGCCGTTTCTGGAACCGGCTCAGGCCCATCTTCCGGCGACAGTCAACCCGAGATGGCGCCGGGGCGCGGGTGTGAACCTGTCCGGTTGGTTTGAGCGGCATCCAACCCACAGCGGTGAGCCCGTAAGCGCAGAACCAACCCAAACAACCCGAGCGACAGCCAGCCCGAGCGGCGAACCGCAAGCGCAGAGGTCGGCTTCGGGGGGCTCCTGCCTTGAGGTCTGCAGCCCGGCGAGGGACCCGCTTGGTCCGTGCTCACATCCCAGCTGTGGCTACGGCTGGGATGTGTCCAGAACGGTGTGGTTGTTGCACGGAACAAGATGGGCCCTCGCCGGGAGCAGACCTCGGGGCAGGAGGCTGTGCCGGGTCCTCGCCCTCGCCAAGCCGAGACCTTGGTGTTTCAGGGCGTGGGCGCTCCTGCCCGAAGCCCTTCTGCGCTTGCGCGCACGCCGCCGCTGGTTGGTCCGCGCTTGCGCGCACGCCGCTCGGGCCACGCGCTCTCGCCGGGCCACCTGTCTTACTACGCAGCCGTGTCAGTCTGCTCTGTTCACCTGCGCAGTCGTAGTGTCACGATCTGGAACGGTCGCAAGGCCACCGCGATTCCCTCCGGCGTTATCTCGGCATCCGCGAGTGGTCGTTCCAGAAGATCCGTCACCGCAGCGGAGGACACCGGGAAGGAAGTACTGACAACAGCCGAAGCACGTCCTCCGAGGGCTTCATAGAGCCGAACGACCACATCGCCGGACCTGTCGGCCGCCAGTTTCACGGCCTCGACCACAACGGCATCACCGTCCACACTCACCAGTGGGGCAGGGGCTTCGCCGCCGGGCACCTGTCGAACGGGCAGGTTCAGCGCATACCCCTCAGCTACCGCGTCGGCGATAGAGGCATCCGGTAGCAGTGCGTACGTCAGCACGTGCTTGCCCTGATCAGCATGTGGATCCGGGCATCGGGGAGCACGGACCAGGCTCAGGCGGACGGTCGTTGTCGTCGTGCCAGTGGCTGAGGTTGTGCGGCTGATGTCGTGGCCGTAGGTCGAGTCGTTCAGCACTGCGACGCCGTAGCCTGGTTCGGCTACGTGGACCCAGCGGTGGGCGTAGATCTCGAAGCGGGCGGCGTCCCAGCTTGTGTTCGTGTGTGTCGGGCGGTGTACGTGGCCGAACTGGATCTCCGCTGTCGAGCGGTCGGCGTGTACGTCGATCGGGAACGCTGCCTTCAGGATCTTCTCCGACTCGTGCCAGTCGATCTCTGTTCGCACGTCCACGCGGCGGCTTCCTGCCCGCACACCGATCACTTGGGTGATCCGTGACGAACCGAATGACCGGACCACCTCGATCGCGCCTTCCACCCCCGATCGCAACACGGTGATCGAGTCCGCGTCCGTCAGGTCTGTGTGACGGCGTTTGTAGTGGGCGTCGATGTCCCAGGCGTCCCAGAAGTTCGGGAGGTCCGGGTGCAGTTGCAGGAGGTTTCCTGGTCCGGCGAGGACTTCGCGGCCGTTCGCCACGACCGACGTGAGCAGGCCGTTGTCGTCGAGCAGGACCCTGACCAGGCCGTTGTCCAGTGAGCGGGCTGTCACCTCGACCTGTGTGACGTCCACACCGGATACCTGTGCCGCTCCGGACGCGGGTACTGCGGTCACCACGTCGTCGACGACTTCGAGACGTTCCCGTGGGCTGGTGTTGAACACCAACGAGTTCTGGCCCTCGCCCGCGAGGGACGCCAGTGCCGAGTCGGTGATGGCGTTGAGTTCGGCGGCCACTGCCGCGTACGTCGCCTCGGCTTCCCTGTGCACCCAGGCGATCGAGCTGCCGGGCAGGATGTCGTGGAACTGGTGCAGCAGCACGACCTTCCACAACCTGTCGAAGGCTTCATGCGGATACTCGTAGTCACCGCCGACCGCTGCTGTCGCCGCCCACAGTTCCGCTTCGCGCAGCAGGTGCTCGCTGCGGCGGTTTCCCGCCTTGGTCCGCGCCTGCGATGTGTAGGTCGCCCTGTGCAGTTCCAGGTACATCTCGCCGGACCAGACCGGCGCGTCCGGGTATTCCGCGTGCGCCTTCTCGAAGAACTCGTTCGGCTTCTCGATCACGACCTTCGCCGTGCCTTCGAGGTCCTTCAGGCGACGGGCGCGCTCGAGCATCTCCCGCGTCGGGCCGCCACCGCCGTCGCCGTAGCCGAACGGCACCAGCGATGTCGTTCCTCGTCCCTTCTCCAGGTAGTTGGCCACGGCGTAGGCCATCTCCTTGCCGGAGAACTCCGAGTTGTACGTGTCGACCGGTGGCAGGTGGGTGAACACCCTCGTCCCGTCGATGCCTTCCCACCAGAAGGTGTGGTGCGGCATCTTGTTCGTCTGGTTCCACGACATCTTCTGCGTCAGGAACCAGCGTGCCCCGGCCAGCCGCGCCAGCTGCGGGAAAGCCGCCGTGTAGCCGAACGAGTCCGGCAGCCAGACCTCTTCGCACTCGTAGCCGAACTCGTCGAGGAAGAACCTCTTGCCGTGCACCAGCTGCCGGGCCAGCGCTTCGCCACCCGGCAGGTTGGCGTCCGACTCCACCCACATCCCGCCGACCGGCGCCCACTGGCCGGACTTCACGGCCGCGGCGATGCGTTCGAAGATGACCGGCTGGTGTTCCTTGATCCACGCGTACTGCTGGGCCTGCGAGCAGGCGAAGATGAACTCCGGGTATTCCTGCGCCAACGCCGTGACGGTCGCGAACGTACGAGCCGTCTTGCGGATCGTCTCGCGCTGCGGCCACAACCAGGCGCTGTCGATGTGGGCGTGTCCCACCGCGGACAGGGTGTGCGCGCTGGCGTGCGCGGGACGGGCGAGCACGTCGGTGAGCTCCGCGCGCGCCGCTTGCGCCGTGCCCGAAATGTCCGCGACGTCGATCGCGTCCAGAGCACGCTCCAGCGCGCGCAGGATGTCGTGCCGCCGGGGATCCGAAGTGGACAGTTCGTGCATCAGCTGGCTGAGCACTTCCATGTCCGTCCGCAAGTGCCAGACGTCCTCGTCGAGCAGCCGCACGTCGGCCGCGGTGAAGACGTACAGCGGGTCCTTGCCCGCGGTTTCCTTGTCCCCCATCGGGGTCGGCTGCATGCCACCGGCCAGCACGTCCGGGTTGGCCGCCGCTTCGATCAGCAGGCCGACTGCGTCCCCGGTGAGCGGGACGTGGTCGTTGCAGGGCGCGATGCCCTTGATCGGCCGGCCGTCCAGGTCGTGCGCCAGCGCCTCGGCCTGGAACCCCGCCTGGGCCCCGCTGAACCCGAGGTCGATCACGGCCTCGACGCGCTTGCCGCGCCATTCCGCCGGAATCCCGCCGCGCACCCGGAACCAGCTGGTCGACCACGGCGCGCCCCATCGCTGCCCCACGGCGAACGGCTCGAAGTCGGCGGCGAGCGCCTCAGCCGCGGGCACCGGCTCGTCCGGCACGTGCCAGACCTCGATCTCCAGCGGGACGGACCCGGCGTACTTGGCTGGCGCGATGCGCGTGGTGAGCATCCGAGCCAGCCGCTCCTCGACCAGCCGCCGATCGTCGTGCACAGGTGACCTCCCTGGTGTCCGGCTCTCCGGGCCGAACGTATACCAAGGTTTCACCGAAAGGCAGCCGATGATGTTGCCTACCGGCGGGACGCCGTCACTCGGCCCACGGCAGCGGATGCCGGTCGTCCGAGCCGGGCACCGTGGCGAAACCACCGGCCGACATGCTGACCAACGCCTCGGCCGGCCCTTCGACGACACGGACCTGGCGCACTTCCCCGGCGGGCACGATGGCGGCTTGTCCGGTGCGGACAAGTTTCGCGCCGTCATCCACGATGAACTCGATCACGCCGCTGAGCGCCACCCAGACCTGTTCGCGGTCGATCGCGTGCACCGGTCCCTGCGTCCCGGCGGCCATGCTGACCTTCCACACGCTCAGTTCCTTGCTGCCCAGTCCCGGCGTGGCGAGGCTGGACGTGGTTGCGTTCGGCGTCTGCGTGGTACGTGCGGACTCGACAACGATCAACTCGGCTCTCCCTATGTCAACCAACTTTACTCACTAATGAGTAAAGCTAATTGACTCGGATGTGTCAAGATGGGGGCGTGACTGAGGACCCATTGGCCCGGACCGAGCTCACGTTCCTGCTCGGCATGGGATTCCAGCTCGTCCTGCGGGAGTTCGTGACGCGCATGGACGCCGCCGGGTACCAGGACCTCAGGCCCATCCACGGCGCGGTGTTCCAGGCGTTGCGCAGGTCCGGGATGACCGGGACCGAACTGGCCGACCGGCTGGGCGTGACCAAGCAGGCCGCGAGTCAGATCGTCGACGAGTTGGAGGACAAGCAGTACGTCACGCGCACGCCGCATCCGGACGGCGGCAGGCGCAAGCTGATCGTGCTGACCGACAAGGCGGCCCGGCACCTGACCGTGGCCGGGCGGATCCTGCACGGTCTCGAGGCGGAACTGGCCGGGCACGTCGACTTCGCCGGGCTGCGCGGGGAACTGACCAAGCTGATCCGGACCATGTCAGGCCCGGACCTGCCCGCCCTGCGTCCGGTCTGGTGACCGGCCCAGAACGCCGACACCACCGCCGCCACGGGCCTCGACATCGGTGAACCCGTTGGCGCGCAGTGCTTGCGCGATCGCGGGCGTGACACGGCTGACCGCCGTGGGGCCACCGTCGTCGTAGAGCACGTACAGCACCCCGCCGGGGCGCAACGCGTGCCTGAGCACGGCCAGTTCCCTCGCCGGGTCCGGCGACACCCAGAAGACGTTCACGTTGACGCAGAAAGCCTTGTCGAAGCTGCCGTCCGGCACGACCAGTCCGTCCAGTGCGGACTGCCGGACCTCGAGCCTGCCGGCGTCCACATGTGACGCGTTGCGCTCGGTGGCGCGCCTGACCGCGACCGGCGACCGGTCGACCGCCAGCAGCCGACCGGTGTCCAGCCGTTCGCAGATCAGCGCCGCTGCCACACCGGGACCGCAGCCGATCTCCAGCACGGCGTCGGCTGGGCCGGGATCGACCACCTCCACGGCCCAGCGCACCCGGTCGGGCACCTTCACGACGGAAGGCTCACCACATCCGCGAGCACGACACCCGGTTCGGTCAGCCGCGCCTTGGCCGGGCTGTCGTAGACCACCAGCAGCTCGTTGTCCGGCAACAGCGCGATGCCCTCGGCGTGGTCGTCGCCCTCGCCGTACGGCAGGTCGAGCACCCGCTCCAGTTCGTCGCGGTGCACGACGTCAGCGGTCTTGAGGTCCGCGGCGTCGCGCCAGCGGTAGATCCGCACCGGTCCGTCCAGGTCCATCGACGGACCGGCGAGGATCAGCAGGTCGTCGCCGTGCACGCAGAGATCCCGCACGCCCAGGCCGTCGAGGTCGATGAAGTGCTTGACGTACCGCTCGCCGTCGATCTTCTCCAGCTCGAGTTCGGTGCCGTGGGCGCGCGGCGCGAGCTGGAGGATCACCGCCCAGCCACGCAGGACCGGGCCGCGCAGGCCGAGGAAGACGCGTTCGTGGCCCGGTTCACCGGCGGCCGCGATGCCTTCGATGTCCAGCCCGTTGTCCTTGCCGGGGATGGCCAGGAACGGCGCGAGGTGGTCGTCGTCATCGAGCAGGTCGAACAGGCCGGGGCGGCCGAGCGCGGCGCTGGTGTGGCCTTCGCTGGTCTCCGCGACCGGTTCGTCGTCCTCGATCGCCAGCCGGGCGAGCACCCGGCGGGACGGTTCGCTGCTGACGCTGGCCAACCGCTTGGCCGACTTGGCATCGGAGTGTTCGCGCTTGAGCTTCTTGCGCTTCGCGCTGTGCGAGCCGACCGCCCAGAGGTACGGGCCGACCCGGGTGAGGCCTTCGACGTCGACCTCTTCGTCCGCCTGTCCGGGCAGCTTGATCACGTCGGGTAACGGGAACGTCACGTGCTCGGCGTACTCGGTGGGGCGGCCGATCTCGTCGGCGGTCAGCCGTTCGATGGTCGCGGTCTCGTCGCCGGCGATCCACAGGTAACGCCCGTCACTGCGGACCGCGGACAGGTTGACGTGGGTCTGTGCCTCGACAGCACCTGTTTCGAACCGCAGCCGGACCTGGCGATTGACGGTCATGTGCCCCCTCTTCGTCGCTGGAAGGCCGTCAGGGCTGCGCGTCGATGACGAAGACCTGGTTGGGGCCGTCCTCGCGGTAACGACGCGCACGCGCTTCAGCCCGTTTTAGCACGCGCTTGCGCACCAGCGCCCGCGTCGGCGGGAACAAAAGGGCGATCGCCAGCACGTCGCTGACGAACCCGGGCAGCACCACCAGGATCCCGGCGGCGGCGATCAGCACGCCGTCGAGCATCTCGCCTTGGGGCTGCTGTCCGGATCGGACCTTGCTCTGGAACGCCGTCAGCGCCCGCGTTCCCTCGCGCCGCAGCAGCACGACGCCGAGCACGGTGGCCACGACCACCAGCAGGATCGTGGGCAGCACGCCGATCGCCGAGCCGATCAGCACCAGTACGGTGATCTCGACGGCCATGGCCAGCAACAACAGGATCAAAACGGGCATACCCGTTCAACGTCCGGGACGCCGAAAAGACTCCCGGGTGGCGTCATCGATCACCTCGAGCATGAACTCACCGATCTGCCTGGGGTTTCGCAGGTCGTCGACGTGTACGCCGAACGTGTCCGCCGCGTAGCCCACCGCGTCGTCCTTGGAGATGATCTCGCCGGTGGCGACGGTGTGGTGCAGCCTCGGCGGACCGGTGACCCGCGCGAGGGCCGTCTCGTACGGCGAGCGCAGCGGCTTGCGGGGCGGGTTGTCCGACACGCACTGCTCGGCGAAAGATCGCCAGTGCCCGTCGAGCTGGTCGAGGTTCCACTGCCGCAGCTTGTCCGGTTCCGGATCGACGCCCAGTTCGGATGGCTCGCTGCCGCGTACGGTGATTCCCTTTTCCAGCAACACTTTCCACATCACCGGGTTGACGTCGAAGCCGACGCCCGGTTTGAACGACCGGCCGCTGTGCGACGCGATCGGCCTGATCTCGGTGACGGGTTTGCCGATGTCCTGCGCCGCGACGAAGACGCCGTTCATGGTGCCGGGGATGTTGGTCTGCCGCTTGACCAACGCACGTCCGGCGGTCACCAGGTTGCCCACGATGTGCAGCGCGCGCAGCCGCGTGGCGGGTCCGGTCACGACGGCGACGAAGTCGATGTCGCTGGTGTCGGGGTGCCACGCGCCGAGCGCGGCCGACCCGACCAGGTAGAAGCCTGTGATCCGGCCGGGCAGCAGCCGGTCGGCCGCGGCGAGGTAACGGGTGACGATTCGGTCGATCTTGTCGATCTCGTCGCTCATCCGCCCGATCTTATCGCTGGGGTGCGGGCGCGGCCGGTGGCCGTGCCCCCGTGGATGTTGAGCGCGTCGGTCCGCCCTTTCGGGCATGCGCGCGGCGGCACCACACCGGCAGACTCTGGCTGGGACCGCTGGGAGGCAGGACACGTGCGCACGCATGAACAACGACCGGACCACGGCACAACCGTGTCCACTGGGGCTGGTCGGCCGCATCCGGCGCTGAACCTGCTCGGGCAGGCGGGCAACCGGGCGGTCGCCGGTGCCCTGAGCGGGGCGAGCGTGTCCCAGCCCATCCAGCGTGTGCTGGCCGCGCAGCGCGAGCCGAACGTCCTCGGGCCGGTCGCCGTCGACACGACCGCCACCGACCAGGAGGGCAACCAGATCCGGATCGACGGCGGTCACGAGCACCTCACCGCGCTCCCGGCCTCGGCCGGTCACGTCGTGTTCTCCGGCGGCCCCAAACCGGAGGCGCTGCCGGCGAATCCCATCGCCGCGTTCACCGCGCTGCGGTCGCGGTGCGTGGCGATCCGCGACGAGCAGCTGGCGACGGCCGAGTCCCTGCGCGGCGACATGAAGTACTGGTTCGCCAAGGTCTACCACTTCGTCACCAAGCACGAGCTCGATGCCATCGACTCCGGTGTGTACCGGTACCCGCTGATGAAGATGCAGGAGGTGATCGCCTTCCACGCCACCTACCACCAGAACCTGGAGGCGTGGCGCGCCGGGCGGCAGGACGAGGTGGAGGGCAACTGGCAGGCGGCGTTCAAGGCGGCCGAGTCCTACAACGACGGCAGCTGGATCCGCACGCAGGCACACGAGATCGGCAACGCGCTGCTCCCGTCGATGCAGGCGCACATCAGGTTCGACCTGCCGCGGGCGATCGCCGCGATGTACGAGCAGCACTACGCCGGGCTGCCGAACGTGACGCTCGCCGACTTCCACGAGGACTACGACCGGATGGGCCCGGTGTTCGACCAGGCCACCGCCGACCTGCGACCGGAGATCCAGCAGACCGCCACGCTGGGTTCGTACGACCCGATGAGCTGGGGCTGGCTGCAGGACGCGGGCATGCCCGCGCTGTTCGACATCCCGATGGAACGCGACCATTCGTGGGAGAAGGCGGCCACGATCGTCAGCGGTCACCAGCGAGGCGTGCACACCCAGGACGGCATGCAGAGCCGGCTCGAGGGGTACAGCGCCGCGGCGCACCCGTTCTCGGGCAGCGACGACTTCGACGTGGACGGTACGAAGGTGTCCGACTACAACTGGAACAACCAGCCCCGATGACACAGACCATCACCGCGGCGCTGGCCGCCGCGAAGGACAACGACCGCGCCGCCCTGATCCGGCTGGTGGACTGGGAGACCTCCGTGGCCGGGCGCTGGCTGCGTGCCGTCGCCGCGGTGGACCTGCGGGACAGAGCCCGGATCGCCGCGAGCGGGCTGGCCGAGGTGCGGGATCCCGCGTCGGAGTTCGCCGACCGGCTGCTGGGCCCGCTGGCGGCGGCGACGTCGGCCACGCGAGCCGACCGCGCCACGGCCGAGCAAGCGCTCGCCGACCTGGCAGTACCGGAGCCGCCGGACGGTCTTACGGCTGATCAGCGCGTGGCGGCGGCCGAGTACGCCGAATCGGTGCGCCGGATCACCGAGGTACACACGACCGACACCGGGGTGCCGCTGGCCGTCGGCCCGGACGGCAGGCTGGTGATCAGCCCCGGCTGGTTGTGAGTCACGCCGTGCGGCGGGCCAGGACACCTTGTTCGATGGCGTACCGCGTCAGTTCCGAGCGGCAGCGCTGGCCGGTCTTGTCCCTGATCCTGTCCAAGTAGGACCGCACGGTCCTGATGCTGATCGCCAGTTCGTCGGCGATGTCCTGGTCGCGTTCGCCGGACGCGACCAGCGACAGCACTTCGCGCTCCCGCGAGGACAGTTCGATCACGTGCCCGCCGCGGGTGGCGTCGAGCACGTACGAGGCCAGCGTCGGCGAGATGTAGCTGTCCCCCATCGCGATCAGCCGCAACGCCCGCAGCAGTTCGTCGCCGTCGGTGTCCTTGGACAGGAAGCCGCGCGCACCGGCCGCCATCGCGCTCAGCACGTCCTGTTGTCCGGCGTGGGCGCTGATCACGAGGACGGGGTGGCCCAGTGCGACGACGTCCATCACCGCCGCCGCGCCTTGGACGCCGGGCAGGTTCAGGTCGAGCGCGACGACCGAGTCGCGGTGGGTTCGCCGGACCACGAACTGGGCGACGGATTCGGCGACCGCGTCGAGCTCGAAGTCCGGCACCTGCGTGATCAGCTGCGCCACGGCTGAGCGGTAGAGCGGGTGGTCTTCGACGATCCCGACTTTGATCCCCATGGGATCACGTTACGAACCGCCCGGGGCCGCCGGTGACAGTCATTCACCCCTCATCCAGGTCACTTCGACCCAGAGTTGCGAGCCGCTCACCACGGTCGACGACGTGATCCCGGTGAACTCCGTCGCCGGCACGGCCTCGGGCGGCGAGTCGGACACCACGCTCACGGTCACCGACTTCCCCGTGCCCACGACGGTGACCCGAGCCATGCGGGTCGCTGTGGCGAGCATGGTCACGGCGGGTTCGGTCAACGCCCTGCGTGCCTCCGACGGCACCGTGGGCCGGTTCCCGCGTTCGGCGAACCGCACGGAGACCCCGTTGCGCTCCGCGAGTTCGATGTACCCGCGCAGTTCGTGCAGCAACGGGTCGGACGCGCCTTCCGCGAACAGCCGCCGCAACTTGGCCGCGTCCAGTGAGCAGCGGCGGCGGACCGCGGCGTCGCCCGGGTCGAGTTCGCCGGACGCCAGGCCCGCCAGCAGGGGCGCGGTCGTGTCGGCAACCACGGCGTAGCGTTCCTTGCGGTCGTTGTGGAGTTGGTCGGCCACGACTTCGGAGGTGCGCAGTTCTTCCTCCTCACGGGCGATGCGCGCGGCGGACACCGCGATTCCACGCAGGACGGTCGCGATCATCCCGACCGCCATCTGGTACGCCAGCACGACAACGGTCGCGTTCACCGCGCCCGCGACGGTCACGGCGCTGGTGCCGCCGGTCGCCACGTGGACGAACGTCAGCGCGTACTGGGTGACGATCACGCCGATGAACACCACCGCGCGTTCGTCCAGCAGCAACAGGGCCAGCGACCACGCGATGTCGCCCTCGGACCAGTGCGCGATGCCCAGTCGCCGTTCCGGCAGCACGGTCTGCGTCGCGAGGATCGACACGGCGAAGACCAGCACCACCAGTGGCCACCGCCCTGGGATCCGCGTGGACCCGCGCCAGGTCGAGAAACCCGCCCACAGTGAGATGGCCGTACCCACGCCCAGTGCGAGGTACTGCGGGACGACCGTGGTGTACGCGTCCGTGCTCGTCAGGAGTTTCGGCAGGTCCAGGCCGTAGAGGATGACGAGGTTCATCGCGACCAGCGCCCAGCGCAGGCCGCGCAGGAACCGTTTGGCGATGATGTCCGCGTCACCGCCGCCGGACTCCTTGACGACCACCGGGCTTTCCAGGCGCACGGTGGTGCCGTGGCCCGGTTCGCTGCGGACCTCGGCGGTGCCGCCGATCCGGGACATCCGCTCGACCAGCGAGCGCGCCACGCCGAACCGGTTGCCGGGCACGCTGGCGGCGTCGAAGCCGCAGCCCTGGTCGGCGACTTCGACGGTAACCGTGTCGCCGTCGCGCCGTACCCGCACCTCGGCGTCGTCGACCGCGGCGTGCCGGACCACGTTCGTCAGTGCTTCTCTTGTGCCACGGGACAACGCGATCCCGACGACCGCGGGCACGGTCACCGGGCTCGGGGCCTGCCAGCGGACGGTCAACGGTGTGCGGTCGCTGACTTCGCGCAGCATGGCCAGCAGGTCGACCTGGCCTGCGGGGATGTCCTCCCGGCCGCGGATGACTTCGAGGTCGCGCGCGGCCTGGTCGGACAGCCACGGTTCCGGCTTGGTCACCACGCCCGCGCCGACCATCAGCAGGGTCGCGGACGCGGTGTCGTGCAGGGCGGCGAGGTATTCGCGTTCGTCGTCGCGCCGGGCCGCCGCGACGGCCGCCTGCATGCGCAGTTGTTCGTTGCGGGCCACGAGCCGGTCGGCGATTCGTGCTCCGCGCCGGACGAACCGGTACAGCGCGAACGAAAGCGCGGCTTCCATGAGCATCCAGAGCTGGACGGGCACGGTCGCGGCCCAGTTGTCCGGCGCGGCGATCGCCCCGCCGGCCAGGTAGGCGGCCATGATCAGCACGGTGGCCACGGTGATGGCGACCGCGCCGATCTGCCACGGGTAGGCCACGACGGTGATCGCCGCGGTCACGAAGACCCAGCTCGCGGCGGCAGCTGTGTCGGGAGTGGCGGTCCAGAGCTGGGTCAGGCAGACCGCGCTCACGACCGTCACGTCCGCGATGGTGAGCACGACACCGCCGCCGCGCAGCCTCTGGTAGGCGTACCAGGCGTTCCAGGCGTTGAGTGCCAGTACGACGCCTGCCGCGAGCATGGGCCGCGGCGCCGGTTCGAGCAGCAGGGACACCAGGCTGGCCATGGCGACCACGACCAGCCTCAGGCCGAGGGCGTACCGCAGACCCGTGCTGAGCAGTTCCCGTTCCGCGGACCCCATCGTCTCCCCGCGTGCACCACTTGTCCGCACCCGCAGACGGTAGTCACATCTCCCGGTTCGCCGGGTGGGTATTTCTGCCGCCTATCAGGCGTGTTCAAGCGCCAAACGGGGTAGGCGGCGGTCCACTGGACGCGGGAGCCACCACGCCGACGGGCCGAACAGCCGCATCACCGCGGGCACGATCAGGCAGCGGATCACGACCGCGTCGAGCAGGACGGCGACCGCGAGGCCGAGGCCGAACTGCTGGAGCATCCGGTCCGGGCTGAACAGGAACGCGCCGAACACCACGATCATGATCGCCGCCGCGGCCGTGATCACGCTGCCTGTGCCCGCCATGCCTTCGCGGACGGCGTGGGCCGCGTCGCCGGTCCGGCGCCATTCCTCGTGCATGCGGGCGAGCAGGAACACCTCGTAGTCCATGGACAGGCCGAACACGATCGCGAAGATCAGCACGGGCACGAACGCCTCGATCGGTCCTGACTGGACGCCGAAGAGGCCTTCGCCGTAGACGAGCGTGACCACGCCCATCGACGCGCCGATGCTGAGCAGGTTGAGCACAGCGGCCTTGAGCGGGATCAGGATCGACCGGAACACGACCATCAGCAGCAGCGCCGACAGGCCGACCACGACGAGCACGAACAGCGGCAGCCGGTCGCTGACCGCCTCGGCGAAGTCGTCCGCGGCGGCTGTGGCACCGCCGACCAGGAATGTGCTGCCGGGCAGCGCGGGGAGGACGTCGTCACGCAGCCGTCCGACGAGGTCGTCGGTCTCCTTGTCCTGTGGCGCGCTCGTCGGGTACAGCATCACCACGGTCCCTTGTGGAGTCTGTTGCGGCGGAAGCACTTTCGCCACGCCAGGTGTTCCGGCCAGCACTTCGGGCAGCCGTGGTTGTTGCTTGCCCTGTGCCACGACGACCAGCGGGCCGTTGAACCCGGGACCGAATCCCTTGGCCAGCAGGTCGTACGCCTGGCGGCTGGTGGAACTCGGTGACTCGGTGCCGGCGTCGGCGAAGCCCAGCCGCATGCCCAAGGCGGGCAACGACAACGCGGCCAGCGCGGCGACCGCGAGGACCAGCGCGGGCCACGGGCGGCGCTGGATCCCAGCGGTCCACGCACGCCAGCGGTCACCCCGGTGCTTGTTCGCCCGGCGCAGCACGGCTTTCTCGATCCGCTTGCCCAGCAGGGAAAGCAGCGCGGGCAGCAGCGTCAGCGACGCCACCAGCGTGAACAGGACGGTCAACGTCACGGCCAGCGCGAGCCCCTGCAACGAGCCAAGCCCCAGCGCCAGCAACCCGAGCAGCGCGATGATCACGGTGCAGCCGGCGAACATCACCGACCGCCCGGCCGTGTCCAGTGCCCTGGTCGCGGCCGTGTCACGGTCGGCGCCCGCCAGCAGTTCGGTGCGGTACCTGGCGAAGATCAGCAGGGCGTAGTCGACGCCGACTCCGAGGCCGACGAGGATCATCACCGGTGGCGCGTAGTCCGGCAGGTCGACCAGGTGCGAGGCCAGCATGGTGATCCCGACCGTGGCACCGACCGCGAAGACCGCGGTGATCAGCGGGAGCCCGGCGGCCAGCAACGAGCCGAACATCAGCACCAGGATCACCAGCGCCGCCAGCATCCCGGCGCCTTCCGCTCCCCCGCCCGCGGATTCCTCGGCGCCGCGGACGAGTTCACCGCCGAGTTCGACCCGCAGATCGGTGGACTTGGCCGTGTCGATGATCCGGCGGATGTCCTCTTTGGGCACGCCGCCGGCGTCCAGTGTCACGGTCGCGAACGCGATGTCGCCGTTGGCCTGTGGCTGCTGGACGGCGGCCACGTGCGGCAGGCCGCGGAGTTTGTCCAGTACGGCAGGGAACTTCGCCAGGTCGCCTTCGGCGACGACCTGGAGTGCGTCGACCGGGTCGCGGCTCTGGAACATGTTCGCCACCTGCTGGGACTCGGTGCCCGGCATGGTGTGGTCGTTGTGGTAGCTGCTGCCGGCCGCCTGCGCGGCGAGCGTGATCCCGGCCAGCGCCACCACCCAGAGGATCACGGCGAGCCAGCGGCGCCGCCTCGACCAGGCGGCCAGCCGTTCGAACCGGCTCAGTTTCGATGTGTTCACGCCGCACAGCGTCGGCTACGCACCAGGTCGCGGTCGTCCGGCGGCAGCGGGCACTGCGCGTACGACCGGAGTTGTTCCCTACTGGCGATCCCTTACATCCCGGGTTGACATCCACCCAGGCGTGATCATGGCCGACTCGTAGGCCAGCACGACCAGTTGGGCGCGGTCGCGGACGTCCAGCTTGGTCATGATCCGGCTGACGTGCGTCTTGGCGGTCGCCGGGCTGAGCACGAGCTTCGCGGCGATCTCGTCGTTGGACAGGCCCGCCGCGACCAGGACCATGACCTCGCGTTCGCGGTCGGTCAGCGAGTTCAGCCGCGGGCTGGGCGCGGGCCGGTCGACCCGGCCGGCGAACTCGGCGATCAGCTTGCGGGTCACTGCCGGGGCCAGCAGCGCGTCTCCCCTGGCGACCACGCGGACGGCGTGGATCAGCTCCATCGGCTCGGTGTCCTTGACCAGGAACCCGCTGGCTCCGGCGCGCAGCGCGCCGTAGACGTACTCGTCGAGGTCGAACGTGGTCAGGATGATCACGCGGGCGCCGGCGATCCGGACGATCTCGCGGGCCGCGGCCAGGCCGTCGAGTTCGGGCATCCGGATGTCCATCAGCACGACGTCCGGCTTGACCGACCGGGTCAGCGCGACGGCCTCGGTGCCGTTGGCGGCCTCGGCGACGACGTCGACGTCGTCCTCGCCGTCCAAAATAGACTTGAAGCCGGCGCGGACCAGCCGCTGGTCGTCGGCGAGCAGGACCTTGATCACAGGTCGCCCCCGATCGGCAGGCGGGCCGACACCCGCGTCCCCGTGGCGCCGCCGCGCACGGTGAGCTCACCGCCGACGGACCGGGCCCGTTCGGTCATCCCCCGGATCCCGTTGCCCTCGTCGAACCCGCCACCGGGAGCTCCGTGGCCGTCGTCGTCGATCCGCACCCGCATGTCCTTGTCGTCGTACTGGATCCGCACGGTCACCGCCCGCGCCGACGCGTGCCTGGTCACGTTCGTCAGCGCTTCCTGGATTATCCGGTACGCCGCCAGGTCGACCTCGGCGGGCAACGCACGCGGCTCACCGTCGACGGTCACCGCGAGCCCGGTCGCCCTGGTCCGCTCGACCAGGTCGCTGAGCTGGCCGAGCCCCGGCGGCCTGGTCGGGGCCTGTTCGTCGACCTGGCGCAGCACGCCGAGCGTGGCCCTGAGTTCCCTGAGCGCGTCCTTGCTGGCCTGCTTGATCGCGGTGAGCGCGTCGGTTTCCTGGCCGGTGCGGTGCAGCGCGGCGCTGGCTTGCACGTTGATCAGTGAGATGTTGTGCGCGAGGACGTCGTGCAGTTCGCGTGCGATCCGCAGCCGTTCCTCCGAGGTGGCGCGTTTCTCGGCTTCCGCGACGAGCGCGCGCCTGCCGTGGCTGACCGCGCCGAGCGCGATCACCGCGACCAGCCAGCCGACCAGCATGAACATCGAGATGTTGTCGAGGTGCCTGACGGGGCTCGCGGCCTCGCCCAGCACGATTCCGGCCATCGCGAGCACCGCGATACCGATCGCCACGACGAGCCGGCCGGTCGCGGCGACGGAGTACAGCGCCACCACGAATGTCGCCAGCAATGGCCCGGCACTGCCCGCGAACGGGTAGTAGACGCCGCACCCCACCATCGTCCCGAAAGCGACCCATATCGGAAAACGCCGCCGGAAAGCAAGCAACGCGCACGTCACGACAATGAGGGCGAAGCCCGAGAACTCCAGCGGCGGTCCCTGCAGGACAGTCAGCACGTAGACGCCGGCCAGCACCGCGCCCGCCCAGAGTGCGTCCTTTGTCCACTTCACACCCCGAGTGTGCCACCACTCAGTATCGCCGCGCAGGGACCATACCTACCGCTAACGGGGCCCATACCTAGTGTTCGGCCGAACGCCCCCGAAGCATACGGATTCGTATCACAGTTCTCGCAACGGAGCGTGTGAATACACAGCACTGGCCGTGAACGCCGGAACCTGCCTAGCATCAGGCGGCAACAAACAACATGGGATGTTGCGGAACTCCTTTTTCCATTCGACGAACCCCTGCGTTCTCCATTTCGTTGAGAGGATCCGAATAAATGCACACCTTGCTGAAGCGCGCCACGGTGGTCACCGTGGCGGCGGCGTTCGCGTTCAGCACCGCGGCTCTGAGCGCCGGTGGCGCGCAGACCACGACCCCGGACGGGATCACTGACCAGAGCACCCTGGTCCGGCCGGTGGCCGAGGGCGAGAAGCCCGGTCCTTCCACGGCCATCGTGGGCGGCAGCCGCGTCACCTCCCCGGTGCCGTACATCGCCGCGCTGCACACCGGCAGCAGCTTCTCCTGCACGGCGTCGATCATCGCGCCGCGCTACGTGATCACGGCCAAGCACTGCGTGGGTTCGCCGAACCTCAACGTCCGCATCGGTTCGCTGACGCGTTCGTCCGGCGGCACGACGGCCAACGTCAGCCGGGTGATCAACGCGCCGGGCAACAACGACGTGTCGATCCTCCAGCTGTCCAAGGACGTCAACGCGACCTACCTGCGCGTGGCGGCGCAGGGCTCGCTGCGGGTCGGCACGACCGAGCGCGTCTACGGCTGGGGCTACCAGAACTCGAACTGGACGAACCTGCCGGAGAACCTCAAGACCTCCAACGGAAGCGTGACGCAGCTCAACTGTGCCACCAACTTCGGTGACATCGCGTGCATCCGCAACAACGGCGACACCTCCGGTGGTGACTCGGGCGGCCCGATGATCAACTCCGCCGGTGAGCTGATCGGTGTCTGCGCGATCGGCAACAAGCCGACCGACGGCAGCGGCTTCGGTGGCTACAACACCGTGGTCAGCTCGACGGTCCGCAACTGGATCCGGCAGACCGCGGGCGTCTGATCCCGTGATCACAGTGCCTGACCGGGGGTGATACCGCTGTGGCCCTCGCCGTCCCCACACGGCGAGGGCCACAGTGGCCGCGCCGGTCAGGTGGTCACTGGCCGAAGCAGAAGGCCTGGCTGCCGACGCTGTAGCACTGGACTTGTTTGCTGGTGGAGTGGGTGTGTCCGGCTTTGTCGGTCACTTTCAGTTCCGCTGTGTAGGTGGCTTGTTTGTTGGGGTACTTGTGCGACGAGGTGGTTCCGTTTCCGGTTGTGCCGTCGCCGTAGGCCCAGTTGTAGGTGGCGATGTCGTTGTCCGGGTCGGTGGAGCCGGTTCCGTTGAAGTTGCAGGTGTCCCACTGGCATTGCACGGTGAACGATGCGCGTGGTGCTTGTCCTTGTTGTTTGCCTGCGGTGATTTGTTTGGTTTCGGTGTCGGTTTTGCCTTCGTTGTCGGTGACGGTCAGTTCGACTGTGTAGGTCCCGGCTTGGCCGTAGGTGTGGGACGGTGTGGCGCCGGTGCCGTTCTGGTTGTCGCCGAACTTCCAGGCATAGGACGAGATCGAGCCGTTCGGGTCGCTGGAGCCGGAGGCGTCGAACGTGCACGACGGTTCGCTGGTCGAGCAGTTCGCGGTGAACGCCGCCGTCGGATTGCCCGGCTGGGAACCGCCTCCGCCCGTCAATGCCCATATCGTCCACGAGATCGCGTCGCTGTTGTGGCCGAGCGCTTCGTCGTTGATGTTGGACAAGGTGTCGCAGGACGCGTGGTAACAGCGGTCGTAGGCGACGTTGGCCTGCCCACCCCATTTGCTGACCTGGGCCTGGGTTTTGCGCTGTTCGGCGCCGGTGAAGATGCCGCCGGTCCTGATCCCGATCCGTTGGAAGGACGCGCTGTCGCTGCGACCGCCGACGCCCTGGCCCTCGGTCGGCCAGTTGATCGTGGCGAAGTAGTCGTTGATGGTCTTCTCGATCGCGTCGTCATCGTCGTTGTAGACGAAGTAGCCCGGGTTCGGCGAGCCGACCATGTCGAAGTTCAGGTACGCCTGGACGCGTGTCCGTTCCGCGGTGGGCAGGTTGGTGGCGTAGTACCGCGACCCGACCAGCCCGGCTTCCTCGTCGCCCCACCACGCGAAGCGAACAGTGACCTTCGGGTTGGGGTTGGCCTTGGCGAAAGCCTCGGCGACAGCGAGCACGGCGGCGGACCCGGAGCCGTTGTCGTTGATCCCCGGACCGGCACACACGCTGTCGAGGTGACCGCCCGCCATGATCACCTTGGTGGTGTCCTGGCCGGGCAGTTCGGCCAGCACGTTGCTGCTGCGTTTGCCGCCCGAGGCGGTGAACGGCTGCTCGGTCACGGTGTACCCGGCTGCTTCGGCCTTCTGTTTGACGTACGCGACCGAGCCGGTGTAGCCGCCGGACCCGGTGCAGCGGTTGCCGTTGCCCTGGTTCTGGGCGATGGTCTGGAACTGGTCGAGATGCGCCTTCACGGCTGCCGTGTCGATGTCCGGTGCGCCGTTGGGCAGTTCGGCCGCCAGTGCAGGGGCGGGATCCGGTGCGGCTGTGGCGATCACGGGATGTCCGAGCCCGATCACCGCCGCAGCGACCAGGATCGCTGTCGTCCGTTTCATGGGGTGGACTCTCCGGTCAGCCGGAACCCGGAAACAATCCGTACGGGTACGTAAACATGCGCCTTCTGCTATAGGTACCCGGCGACCGGGTATTAAAGCCGTAGGGCTACGGATAGATACCTTGATTGTTTCGTCACGTGCTCCTGTCGATGCTCGGTTGGTCGGCCACACCGTGTACCTGCATACGGTGAGCCGCTCACGCGAGGAGCACTGATGCGAACTAGACGAGCTTGGCTTGGTGGCGTCTCCGGGCTGGCCATCGCACTGTCCGCGCTGGTCACGGGAGTGCCGTCGGCCACGGCGGCACCGGAGTCACCCGCGTCGCGAGCTGTCAACCCGACCGACACCGCGCCCGACCCGCAGCCCAACGGCGGCCCGCACACGCAGATCGTCGGCGGCGAGAAGGCGTTCGTGAAGGACTACCCGTTCATCATCGCGATGCTGCGCGAGGGTGGTGCCCGGCCGATGGGCCAGACGTGCACCGCGGCTGTGGTCGCGAAGCGCGTCATCGTGACGGCCGCGCACTGCAAGGACGGCCAGGGCGCGAAGTCCATGTACTACGGCTCCGACGACCTGACTGTCGGCGGCGGGACGAAGATCGCGGTCAAGGAGTACCTGCAGCACCCGAACTACAGTCCGCCGAACGGCTGGCAGACCGGCTGGGACGTCGGCATCGTGGTCACCGAGACCGACATTCCCGTGCCCGCGGGCTACAAGTACCCGAGGGTCGCCGCGTCGGGCGACTCGGCGCTGACCGCGCCGGGCAAGAACGCTCTGCTGCTCGGCTACGGCCGCGTCCGTGACGGCGAGAACGAGTTCGGCCACCTCAAGCGCGTGGCCAGCTACCCGATCGTCAACGGCAGCAACACCTGTGGCTCCTTCGGCTCGTTCAACAACGACTACATGGTCTGTGGGGGTTACCAGGACGGTCACGACGGCATCTGCCAGGGTGACAGCGGCGGCCCGATGCTGGTGGACGGCGTGGTCGTCGGCGTCGCCTCATGGGTGCGAACCGGCTGCAACAGCTACGGCGCGTGGGGCCGGCTGACCGGCGTGATGGGCGACTGGGCGAACGAGCAGATCAAGAAGTTCGGCGACCCGGGCGAGCCCGGTGCACCGACGGCGGCGTTCACCGCGAACTGCTCGACCAGCGAACCGTCGTGCACGTTCGACGCCTCCGGCTCCAGCGACCCGAACGGCTCGATCTCGTCCTATGCCTGGAAGTTCGGCGACAACCAGAACGGCACCGGCGCCACACCGTCCCACACCTACGGCCAAGCCGGGACCTACACAGTCGAACTGACCGTCACCGACAACGAAGGCAAAACCGACACCGAAACCAAACAAATCACCGCAGGCAAACAACAAGGACAAGCACCACGCGCATCGTTCACCGTGCAATGCCAGTGGGACACCTGCAACTTCAACGGAACCGGCTCCACCGACCCGGACAACGACATCGCCACCTACAACTGGGCCTACGGCGACGGCACAACCGGAAACGGAACCACCTCGTCGCACAAGTACCCCAACAAACAAGCCACCTACACAGCGGAACTGAAAGTGACCGACAAAGCCGGACACACCCACTCCACCAGCAAACAAGTCCAGTGCTACAGCGTCGGCAGCCAGGCCTTCTGCTTCGGCCAGTGACAGCGTGACCGGGACAGGGCCCGCGCGGATCCAACGCGGGCCCTGCTTCACATCCGCGGGTAGTTGACCGGTCAGTCAAGTCCAGGCTACGGTTCGCCCCATGGCGGTGGTGTCCCGGGACCGGATTGTCCGGTCGGCAGCGAAGTTGTTCCTGACCAGGAGCTACACCTCGGTCGGGATCACGGACCTGTGCGCGGCTGCCGAAGTGCACAAGGGCAGCTTCTACCACTTCTTCCCGTCGAAGTCGGAGCTGGCCAAAGCAGTGATCGACCTGCACGCTGCCCAGTTCGACAAGCGCTTCGACGAGGCCGAGGACCACGGCATCCACGCCGTCGCGGGGGCGGTGGCGCACGTGCAGGGCGCGTTCGAGGAGCGCTTCGGACGGATCGTCGGGTGTCCGTTCGGGAACCTGGCCGCCGAGTTGTCGACCACGGACGACGAGCTGAGAGCGCACGTCGCCGCCGTCTTCGACCGGTGGGAAGAACGCCTCCGCCGGGCGTGCGAGCAGGCCGATCTGCGCGACGGCGTGGATCCCGGCCGGTTGGCCGAGCTGATCCTCGCCCAGATCCAGGGCCAGATCCTGATCGCGAAAGTCCGCCTGACGCCGGCCGGGGAGATAGCGGCGGGCGTCCGCGCGTTGATCAGCGCCCACCTGAGGGAGCAGGCATGACGGCAGTGGACTTCCACTTCGACCCGATGTGCCCGTTCGCCTACCAGACCTCGGTGTGGATCCGCGAGGTCCGCGACCAGCTCGGGATCACGGTCAACTGGCGCTTCTTCAGCCTGGAGGAAGTCAACCGCTTCGAAGGCAAGAAGCACCCGTGGGAACGTGAATGGTCCTACGGCTGGTCGCTGATGCGCATCGGCGCGCTGCTGCGCAGACGAGGCATGCGACACCTGGACACGTGGTACGCCCGCATAGGCGAGGCGCTGCACGTTCGCGGCGAGAAACCGCATGATCCGGCCGTCGCCAGGCAACTGCTGGACGACCCGGCGGCGCTCGACGAAGCGCTCCGCGACACGACCACTCACGACGAAGTCAGAAGTGACCACCATCGTGTGACGGACGCGGGTGGCTTCGGCGTCCCGACCTTGTTCTTTGCGGGAGAACGAGCGTTCTTCGGACCGGTGCTGGTCGACCCGCCGCGCGGCGCCGAAGCGGTGAAATTGTGGAACGTCGTCACCGGCATGGCCGACCTGCCGCACGTCTACGAACTGCGACGTCTCAAAGCCCCGGCCGACCACGAACTGATCGCCCGGACACTGCGGCCGTACCTCAGCGGCAGGGACTGGGTGAGCGTCAACCGCGGCGAGATCATCGACCTCCCGGGAGATCCGGCATGACCAAGGCGCAGACGGTGCAGGCCCTCGCAGAAGAGTGGTCGTCGATCGACAACCTCCTGGCAGAACTGCCAACGGCACACTGGGCAACACCGACATGCCTGCCCGGCTGGGCGGTCCAGGACGTCATCGCACACATCGTCGGCACCGAACTGAGCCTGACCGGCGAGCAAGCGCCAACGGACGAGACAGTCCGCGAACTCCCCCACGTGCACAACGACATCGGCGCGATGAACGAGTGCTGGGTGCGGTGGATGCGCGCCCAGTCCCCGGCGGAAGTACACAGGCGCTACCGGAAAGTCACGGCGACAAGGGCGGAAACGCTGGCCGCGATGTCCGAAGAGGACTTCAACGCTCCATCGTGGACACCAGCGGGACCGGGCACCTACGCGAGGTTCATGCGGATCCGCCTGTTCGACTGCTGGATGCACGAGCAGGACGTGCGCGAAGCGATCAACCGCCCCGGCAACGAATCCGGCCTGTGCGCGGAACTCGCGATCGAGGAGACAACAGCGGCACTGGGCTACATCGTCGGCAAGAAAGCACAAGCGCCACAGGGCACGTCGGTGACGATTGAGCTCACCGGCCCGGTCACGCGGCAAATGCACGTCCTGGTCGACGGCCGCGCGGCGCTGGTGGACACCCTGCCGGCCGAGGCGACCGCGACGCTGACGATGCCGTCGACGCTGTTCACAAGGGTGGCAGGTGGCCGGATCCCAGCGGAAATCGGACTGGCCGAAGCAACCACGAAAGGCGACAGGGAGCTGGCCGAACGGGTCGCACTGGGGCTGCGATTCACCATCTGAACCGTCGTGGATTGACGAATCTCAACGCGTGAGGTCGATGGTCACACGGACAGCCGTGCCGAAAAACACGGGGTCAACGTTCCTGCGCCGGAAGCTGGGCGCGAAACTGCGCCGCCTCCGCGAGGAAGCCGGGTGGACGCTGGGCGAAGCAGCCGCCGAGCTGGACAAGACGCGCAGCGCGTCGCAGCGGATCGAGTCAGGAGAGACGAGAGCGGACGCGCACCTGGTCCGCACGACGATGGACAAGTACGACGAGGACTTGGTGCGGCCGCACTACCGGCGGTCGAACTCCGCATCCCTCCGATGGCGCGCAGCGCTCCGGCGGTAGGCGTTGGGGCATTCATCCTCCTGGTGTTCCCGCAAGCGGAGGATGCCATGGCCCTTTACACCGAAGGCAGGGCAGGCGCGGCACATATCGAAGACCCCGAAAAGGTGCGCGAAGCTAAACTGGTCTTCGACCGGTTGCAGACTGAAGCACTCACTCCCTCTGCAGCAACGGCTCTTGTGACGAGCTCGCTTGCTTAGCCGCTGGTACCGCCGTGCGTGATTCCAAGGACCCGGCCGGGAACGCCCTCGTGTTCCCGGCCTCGCCTTGGCGCGCCTTCCTGACGACTGTCCCCGACAGCACTGCCAGTTCTGTCAACAGGTAGCGAGCATCTCCGCCAGGCCTTCGCGCTCTTTCGTGTCGACGGTCAGTTTGTAGTGCGCTTTCACTGTCACGTAGTTCTTGGCGTAGGTGCACCAGTAGCCCTTGACCGGTGGCTTCCACTCCGCCGCGTCCTTGTCACCCTTCGACCTGTTCGACGCCGCGGTCACGGCGAACAGCTGCGGGTTGCTCAGGTCGTTGGCGAACTGCTTGCGTTGCTCGTCCGTCCACCTCGCCGCGCCTGACCGCCATGCTTCGGCCAGCGGCACCACGTGGTCGATGTCGACGTCCGCCGCCTTCGTCATCACCACGCCGTCGTACGGGCTTGTCCATTTGCCTGACACCGCACGGCATTCGGCGTCCCGCTGCACCTGCGCGCCTTGGCGCTGCAGGACTATTTCCCTTGTGTCGCAGGAATCGCCTGTTCCCGCCCAGTGGGAGAAACGGTCGCGGCTGTAGCCGCTCATCGGCCCGGCCGGCGCCACGCCGAGGCTGTCCAGTTGCGCGGAGTCCACCGGGTCCGACGGCACCGCCGTCGACTCCGCTCTGTTGATCCACCAGATGGCGACCGCTACCAGCAACAACAACACGACCGCGCCGATACCGGCCGCGGTCGGAGGACGACTCCGGCTCACGTCGTCGATCTAAAACGATCAACGACGTGAGCCGGGTCAGGCGCGCCGGACTACACCGACAACATTTGGTCGAACAGCGACCTGTACCGCTGCATCACCACGCGCAGCCGCTCGGTGTCGTCGGTCTCCGCTCCGCTGCGCAACTCCTGTCTGTGGTTGTTCAGCTGGGCGGTCAGCGACTCCACCATCTGGTTCACTAACGTCTCCGCCTCGCGTACCGTCTCGCGTGGTTCGTCGACGAAGCTCGCCTGCAGTTCACGCCATTGCAGGCGGTACCGCTCGGCTTCGGTCTCCTCGAACAGCTTCGTCGTCTCCCCGGGGGCCGCGTGAGCCGCACGGGACGTGCGGTCCCGGTCCCGGGTGCGGTCCCGGGTGCGGTCCCGGTTGTCGACAGCTTCCGCTTCCGGCGCCCGGACTTCCTCAGCGCGAGCGTCGGGTTGTGTGCTGTCTTCCGGGGTTGCGTTCCGGGCCGTGCGGTCACGCGTTCGCGTGGACTCCGCCTGCGCTTCGTCACCCACGTTCTCGGGCCGGCCGTGCCGCCTGTCGTTGGGGTCGAATGTGGTCATGCGCGTTGAACCGCCTTCCGGGGCTTGTGTTCGAGCAGGTCGTCGACCACGTGGCGGTACGACACCATCGCCTTGCGCAGGTCGTCGGTCGACGCGTCCGGGCTGGACTGGATGTCGTGCGCGGAGCGGTAGTGCTCGACCGCACGCCCGTGTTCGACGGACAGGTCCGCCAGTTGCCGGTCGTAGCCCTCGGTCGGATATCCGAGATCCGCCACCACGATGTTCACCAGGCGTTCGGCTTCGGCGACCGACTCCGCGGGCGCCTCGACGAACCGTTCCTGGATGCGTGCCCATTCGCGGCGGTACTTCTCGTGGTTCTCGGGCGGGATGGGGTGGAGTTCCAGCTGGGAGTGCCGCCGTTCGCGGTCCGCGAGTTCCTTCTCCGCCGCGCGCCGGTCTTCCTTGCTCGACAGCACGCGGTCGTATTCCGATCCGAACCTGCTGCGCAGGCGTTGGCTGCGCATCCGCGGCATCAAAAAGAACACCGCTGCGGCGGCCACCAGCACCACCACGACGATGATGGCGATGATCGCACCCGTTGACATTGTGGGAACCTCCTCGAATCGAGGGTGTGACTGCAGGGTGCCCACGGTGATGATCACTACACGCGTCAGCGAGAATCGACCGGTGATCACGCGGCTCCGTACCCGTTATGCCTGGTTCGACCACCTCGCCAGGACCATCGACCGGTACGTGGAACACAACGCCTACCAGTACGCCGCGGCGATCACGTACTTCAGCGTGCTGTCAGTCGTGCCGGTGCTGATGGTCGGCCTGTCCACCGCCGGTTTCATCATCGCCGACGACAAGGAGGTCGCGGCCGACCTGCGCACGACCATCGTGCAGGCGCTGCCGTCCGGCCTCGACGGTTTCGCGACCGAGATCTACGACGGCGTTATCACGCAACGCGCCTCGCTCGGTGTGTTCGGTCTGGTGATCGGCTTGTACGCGGGTTGGGGCTGGATGAACGCGTTGCGGGACGCGCTGACCGCGATGTGGGAACTGGAACGGCCCGCGTTGCCGTTCTTCCGCACCATCCTGTGGGACCTGCTGGCACTGATGAGCCTCGGGGTGGCGCTGCTGGTGTCGTTCGCGCTGACCGCCGTCGGAAGCTGGCTCAACAGTTCTGTCCTGCGGTGGATCGGCATGAGCGACCAGCCGTGGGCGGGCACTGTCCTGTCTTTGCTGTCCGTTCCGCTGGCGATTCTCGCCGACTGGCTGGTTTTCCTGTGGGTGCTGGTCCGGCTGCCGCGGGCCAAGGTGAACACGCACAAGGCCGTGCGCGGCGCGCTGGCCGCGGCGATCGGATTCGAGTTCCTCAAGATCGGCGCGAACCTGTACCTGAGCCTGCTCGGCCGCTCCCCCACGAGCAAGGCGTTCGGCTCGGTGATCGGTCTGCTCGTGTTCATCTACCTCGTGGCGCGCCTGTTGTTGCTGGTCGCGGCCTGGATAGCGACCAGCAGGACCCCCGCCGAACGCCAGCCCGACAGTGCCCCGGGGTACCTTGAACGCACCACCGCCACGCCTGCGGCACCGCTGCCGGGGCTGGCGACCGCTGGATGGCTGGTGGCGACAGGCGCCGTGGCGGCCTTGTGGCTCCAGCGCATATTCCGGCAGCGACCACGCAAGACACGGCCGAAGTAGGGAGACAAGGTGTCCGACAACGACGTGGTCCAGATCGAACTGGAACGTCATGAGTCGGCGGTGACCGTCGCGCACGTGACCGGGGATATCGACCTGGCGTCGGCCGACGTGTTCCGTGAGCGCCTCGCCGACACCCTGACCAGCGGCGACGCCTTCGTGCTCGACCTGGACGGCGTGACGTTCATGGGTTCGCTCGGGTTCTCGGCGCTGGTGGAGGCGCATCACGAGACCGAACGCCGCAACATCAGGTGGGGCATCGTCGCGGGCAGTTCGCCGATCAGCCGCCCGCTGAAGATCACCGGGCTCGAGCAGGTCCTGCCGATCTACCCGTCGGTGCCCGACGCGCTCGCCGCGCTCGCGATCAGTACGGCTG
Organism: Kibdelosporangium phytohabitans; assembly: GCF_001302585.1. Classification (GTDB taxonomy): domain Bacteria; phylum Actinomycetota; class Actinomycetes; order Mycobacteriales; family Pseudonocardiaceae; genus Kibdelosporangium; species Kibdelosporangium phytohabitans. The sequence continues at coordinate 7,442,602 of NZ_CP012752.1, forward strand.
AATAGCCAGCAGGGCGATGTCGTCGTGATCGTTGCCGCCCAGCCATTCCCGCACGCTTGAGTTGATCTTGGCGAGGATGGCGTCGAGCGGCATCCCCACACAACCGGCCAGCAACTCGTGCAACCTATGCTCGTCGTACATCTCGTCGCCGGACGGGCCGCCCCTGGCCTCGCTGATCCCGTCGGTGTAAAGCAGGCACACGTCACCGCGGTTGAGCTCGATCAACTCCTGGCCGAACTTCGCCGCCGCGGTCACCCCGACCAGCATCCCCGGGATGATCACCTCTTCCACCCGGCCGTCCCTGCGCAGCACCAGCGGGCTCGGGTGGCCGCCGGACCCCAGCGCCAGCCGCATCGTGTCGGCGCCGCGCGCGACCAGCGAACCGATGACCAGGCTGGCGAACCGGCTGCGTCCGGTGGCCAGCAAAGCCTGGTTGACCAGGTCCAGCAGCCGCTGCGGCTCCTGTTCGACCAGGTGCAGGGCGCTGAGGGCGTGCCGGATGCTGCCGGTCAGCGCCGCCGCCTCGGGACCGTTGCCGCACACGTCACCCAGCAGGAACAGCAGCGTCCCGTCCGACCGCGGGTGCACGTCGTAGAAGTCGCCGCCGACCCGCAGCGGGCCGTCCGCCGGGCGGTAGAGCGCGGCCATCCGCGCGCCCGGCACGCTCGGCAACTCGGCCGGGTGCAGCGTGGTTTCGAGGCCTTCGATCGCGGCGCGCTGCCTGCCGTGCTCAGCGGCGGCGCCGAGGGCGGCACCGGCCCGGACCGCGAACTCGCACACCACGTTCTCGTCCGGCTCGGCCAGCGTCTCGCCACGGGCCAGGATCAGCACGCCGGGCGTGTCCTCGTCGGCGACCAGCGGCACCACGCAGATCTCAGGGTGCTCCACGAGCACGTCGCGCAACGAGCCAGGAATGGCCTCCACCTCGGCGCGCGGCACCCGCCTGACCGTGGTCTGGGTCGCGAACATGGCTCTGGCCAGCACCGGAGCCACCGACGGCGTCAACCGGCGGACCTTGCCGTGGCTGGATTTGCCGTCCAGGACGTGGCACCACCACTCCCAGCGACCACGGGACGCCGGCAGCAGCACGACGGCGCGCTCGCCCAGCACCGGGCTGGCGAGCTCGGCGACAGCGGTGGCCGTCACGCCGACGTCCAGACTGCCGCAGAGCCTGCCACCCACCTCGGCGAGAAAAGCCGCGTCACCCTGCCGGGCAACGGCCGGACGGGCCGATGCCGCCGCATCGGTCATCCCGCACCTCGCTGACGCTTCGGCAACTACTGCTCAGGCTAAACCGTAGCGCCTGGCCCACGGGCGCTGACGGACATGGCAAGGTTAGACACTGAACGTCGCCTCGATCCGAGGAGCAGTACCCGTGACTACGCACATCAACCACGAGTCAGTCGGCCAGGATGGCGAGGACACGACGCTGGACCGGGTACTCGCCGCGATGGAGGACCTGCGTGAAGGCAATTTCCGGCGCCGGATCGTCGCCGTCGGCGACGGCCGTTCGGCGCGCCTGGCCGCGGCCTTCAACGAGATCGCGGAACGTAACCAGCTGCTGGTGAACGAGCTGCTGCGGGTCCGCGACAGCGTCGCCAGCGAGGGCGTGTTGCACGAGCGGCTGCGCACAGTGGGCGGCTCGGGCGGCTGGGGCGTCGCCACCGACGTGGTCAACGAGCTGATGGACCACCTGACCAAGCCGACCGTCGAGATCAACCACGTGCTGAAGTCGGTCGCGGAAGGCGATCTGACCCAGCGGATGCCGCTGGAGTTCGACGGCCGGTCGCTCAGCGGTGACGTGCTGGAGCTCGCGCAGACGGTGAACCGGATGGTCGACCAGCTCTCGCTGTTCGCGACCGAGGTGACCAGGGTCGGCCGGGAGATCGGCACCGAGGGCATCCTCGGTGGTCGTGCCCAGGTGCCGGGCGGCGTCGGGATCTGGCGTGACCTGACCGACTCGGTGAACCTGATGGCGGGCAACCTGACCGATCAGGTGCGTGACATCGCGCGTGTCGCGACGGCGGTCGCGCGCGGCGACCTGACCCAGAAGATCGCTGTCGGTGCGCGTGGCGAGATCCTGGAGCTCAAGAACACCCTCAACACCATGGTCGACCAGCTCTCGTCCTTCGCCGAAGAGGTCACGCGTGTGTCGCGTGAGGTCGGCACCGAGGGCGTTCTGGGTGGTCAGGCGCAGGTGCCCGGGGTCGCCGGGACGTGGCGCGACCTCACCGACTCGGTGAACCTGATGGCGGGCAACCTGACCGAACAGGTCCGCAAGATCGCCACCGTGGCCACGGCCGTGGCGCGCGGCGACCTGACCCAGAAGATCAACGTCGACGCCCGCGGCGAGATCCTCGAACTCAAGAACACCCTCAACACCATGGTCGACCAGCTCTCCGCCTTCGCCGAGGAAGTCACGCGTGTCGCGCGTGAGGTCGGCACGGACGGCATCCTGGGTGGTCAGGCGACCGTTCCCGGCGTCGGCGGGACGTGGCGCGACCTCACCGACTCGGTGAACTTCATGGCGGGCAACCTGACCGACCAGGTCCGCAGCATCGCGACCGTCGCGACCGCCGTGCAGCGCGGCGACCTCACGCAGAAGATCAACGTCGACGCCCGCGGCGAGATCCTCGAACTCAAGAACACCCTCAACACCATGGTCGACCAGCTCTCCGCCTTCGCCGACGAGGTCACGCGCGTGGCCCGCGAGGTCGGCAGCGACGGACGGCTGGGTGGTCAGGCGCAGGTGCCCGGGGTCGCCGGGACGTGGCGTGAGCTGACGAACTCCGTGAACTTCATGGCGTCCAACCTGACCGAGCAGGTCCGCAACATCGCCACGGTGACCACCGCGGTGGCTCGCGGCGACCTGACCCAGAAGATCAACGTCGACGCCCGCGGCGAGATCCTCGAACTCAAGAACACCCTCAACACCATGGTCGACCAGCTCTCCGCCTTCGCCGACGAGGTCACGCGCGTCGCCCGCGAGGTCGGCACGGAGGGCAAGCTGGGCGGTCAGGCGCAGGTCCGTGGCGTGGCGGGGACGTGGAAGGACCTCACCGACAACGTCAACGTGATGGCCGAGAACCTGACCACGCAGGTCCGCAGCATCGCGACCGTGGCCAACGCCGTGGCAGGCGGTGACCTGGGCAAGAAGATCTCCGTCGAGGCCAGCGGTGAGATCGCCGACCTGGCCGAGACGATGAACGGCATGGTCGACACGCTCCGCGCGTTCGGTGACGAGGTCACCCGCGTGGCCCGCGAGGTCGGCACCGAGGGCATCCTCGGCGGCCAGGCGCGTGTGCCCAACGTGGCGGGCACGTGGAAAGAGCTGACCGACAACGTCAACGTGATGGCCGAGAACCTGACCACGCAGGTCCGCAACATCGCCCAGGTGACCACGGCCGTGGCCAACGGTGACCTGTCGCGGAAGATCGACGTGACCGCGCGCGGCGAGATCCTCGAGCTGAAGACGACGCTCAACAGCATGGTCGACCGGCTGTCGTCGTTCGCCCAGGAGGTCACACGTGTCGCGCGTGAAGTCGGCACCGAGGGCAAACTCGGCGGCCAGGCCAACGTGGTCGACGTGTCCGGCACGTGGCAGCGGCTGACGGAGAACGTCAACCAGCTGGCGGGCAACCTGACCACGCAGGTGCGTGCGATCGGCGCGGTCGCCACGGCTGTCACAGCCGGCGACCTGACCAGGCAGATCACCGTGGACGCGTCCGGTGAGCTGGAGGACCTGAAGAACAACATCAACCAGATGATCGTCACCCTCAAGGAGACGACCAGGATCAACGAGGAACAGGACTGGCTGAAGACCAACCTGGCGCGGATCTCCGGGTTGATGCAGGGCCACCGGGACCTCGGCGCGGTCGCGTCGCTGATCCTGAGCGAACTGGCGCCGTTGATCCGTGCCCAGTACGGCGCGGTGTTCCTGGCCGAGAACGCGGACGCGGGCACGTGGCTGCGCCGGATCGCCGCGTACGGCCGGTCCGAGACGGACGGCCCGCTGAAGTTCGAACTCGGCGAGTCGCTCGTCGGCCAGGCCGCCGCGGACAAGCGGACCATCGTGATGACCGGTGCGCCCGCCGACTACATCAAGGTCTCGTCCGGGCTGGGCTCGACGTCGCCGAAGAACGTGATCGACCTGCCGGTGCTGTTCGAGGGCCAGGTCCTCGGCGTGATCGAACTGGCGTCGGTGAACGAGTTCAGCCGCGTCCACCACGACCTGCTCGACCAGCTCAAGGAAACCATCGGCGTGAACATGAACACGCTGCTGGCCAACTCGCGCACCGAAGCCCTGCTGGCCGAGTCGCAGCGCCTGACGCGGGAGCTGCGCGCCCGGTCCGAGCAGCTGCAGGCCCAGCAGGACGAACTGCAGAGCTCCAACACCGAACTGGCCGAGAAAGCGACGCTGCTGGCCAGGCAGAACCGCGACATCGAGGTGAAGAACTCCGAGATCGAGCAGGCCCGCCAGGAACTGGAGGACCGGGCGCGGCAGCTGGCGACGGCGTCGAAGTACAAGTCCGAGTTCATGGCGAACATGTCGCACGAGCTGCGCACGCCGTTGAACAGCGCGCTGATCCTGGCGAAGTTGCTGAGCGACAACCTGGAAGGCAACCTGACGCCCCGGCAGCGCGAGTTCGCCAAGACGATCCACTCGGCGGGCAGCGACCTGCAGCAGCTGATCGACGACATCCTCGACCTGACGAAGGTCGAAGCCGGGCACCTGGAGTTGCAGGTCAACGACTTCGCGCTGCCGGAGCTGGTGAGCTACGTCGAGGCGCTGTGCCGTCCGCTGACCGGCGAGAAAGGCCTGGACTTCTCGGTGATCGTGGAGCCGTCGGTGCCGCCGACGCTGCACACCGACGAGCACCGCCTGCAGCAGATCCTGCGCAACCTGCTGTCCAACGCGGTGAAGTTCACCCACGAGGGCCGCGTGGAACTGCGGATCACGATGGTCGACCCGGCGATGATGAAGACCGCCCGGATGCGGTCGGCCGACGCCGTGGTCGCGTTCGCCGTGGAGGACACGGGAATCGGTATCCCGCAGGACAAACTGGCGGTGATCTTCGAAGCCTTCCAGCAGGCGGACGGGACCACGAGCCGCAAGTACGGCGGGACCGGTCTCGGGCTGTCGATCTCCCGGCAGCTGACCCAGCTGCTGGGCGGTGAGCTGCACGTGACCAGCGAACCGGGCTCGGGCAGCATCTTCACGCTGTACCTGGCCGTGTCCCAGCCGGAGCAGGCCGTCGTGCACCAGCCGCTGGTGGTGGAAAGCGCGCCGCTGGAAGACGAGGACGAGGACCCCAGCGCCACCCTGTCGATCCGGTTCCACGGCGAGAAGATCCTCATCGTCGACGACGACCTGCGCAACGTCTTCGCCCTGACAGCGATGCTGGAACAACACGGCCTCGACGCGGTGTACGCGGACAACGGCGTGGCCGGCGTGCGTGCTTTGGAGCAGTACAAGGACATCGCGCTGGTGCTGATGGACGTGATGATGCCGGAGCTGGACGGGAACTCGACCATCGCGGCGATCCGTGAGATGTCGTCGCACCAGGACCTGCCGGTGATCGCCGTGACCGCCAAGGCCATGCCCGAGGACCGGGAACGGACTCTGGCCGCGGGCGCGGACGACTACGTGACCAAACCCGTGAACAACAACAGGTTGCTGCGCCTGATCGCCAAGCACTTGGACGTGGAGGAGAACTAGACAGCCCAGAGGCGGAGCGTGTTGTCGTCGGCGCCGCAGCTCGCGATCACGTGACTGTCGGGGCTGAACCGGACCGTGGCCACGGTGCCGTGGTGCCAGCCCAGCTCCCTGAGGGGCACCCCATGTCCCGGTCTGGTACACCGTCCGTGACCGGCGAACAACACCACGCCCCCTGACTGCCGTGAACGGGTACGCGAGTTCGCGCTACACCTTCACGGTGACCCAGCGAGACGAACCACCGCCGCAGGGCGACAGAACAACGAGGGCGTTGGCTTCGCCGGTGGAGTTCAGGCACGAGTTCGTCGAGACGTGCTTGATCCACGTGCGACTGCCGTTCGTACTCCAGTCCTGGAACTCGCCCCCGTCGCACGGGAATGTGCCGACGAAGGGATCCCCGTAGTCCAGGCAGCGCAGTGGCTTCGCGTTGCCCTGGGGAATGAAGTGACCGCCCACGATCCGCCACTTCTGGGTGGCCGCGCCGACGCAGTCGCGGGTGAACACGTCGTTGCGGGGCTCCTGCAAGTTGTTGGCCGTCAGACAGCGCCCGGTGTTCCCGTTCTTGACGAGGTAGATGTTGTCCGCCGCAGCCGCGGTACCTGCTCCCTGTACCACGCCGAACAGCAAGGCCGACGCGAACGCCGCTGCCGCTCCCACGCCCGCGAGCCGACGCGACGTTGCTGTGAGTCCCATGGTGAGTCCCTCCGATCAGAGATCATCGACTTCTCTTCAATCTGAAGGGAATTATGGGATTCCCACTACACCGCAACCACATTCCGCCCACATCGCGTTTGCCGGGGTCAGGACAGCCGCTGCGTCAAGTGCACTGTCACCTCGTCACCGAGGCCCTTGCCGATGAGTTTCCGGAACGGCGCGCGTAACGGCATCATGTGCACGCCTCCGCCGATCGGCAACATGGCCGCCTGGTAGTCGTGGCCGTCGACGGTCCCGGACACCTTGACGGCGTTGCCCGTGCCGAAGAACTCGGCCGAGCCGGGCATCTGCACGCAGGGCCAGTTGCTGTTGGCGTCGGCGACGATCGCCGCTGTGAACGTCTTGTCGAGCGTGCTGGTCTCAGCCATGGTTGATTCCTCCGTCTTTCGTGATCTGCGGGACGCCCGGTCCCGTCAACTCGTTGGGGGCGACCGGTCGTCCGGACACTGCGAGCAGCAGCGCCAGCGCCGTACCACGCACCTCCGGCCCGGCGCCGTGGTCGAACGCGAAATCGATACCGGAGTCGTCGCCGGAGTCCGTCGCGACCAGTCGCAGGCCCTGTGCCCGCTCCTTGCCGCCACCGGTCGAGACCCCTGTTCCGAGCTGGAAACGCAACGCGGCGACGACGTGGTCGACTGGGTACTCCCGTTTGATGCCAAGCGGTCGGCGGATGTCCTCGCCGTGCACGAACGTCTCCACCAGCCGCGTCGCCTTCGGCACCGGGGCGCTGGTCGTCCGGTGGCTCACGGCGCGGAACGCGTCGAGCGTGCGCCGCGGATCGTCGGCCCGTTCCCGTGCGACCGCGTTGTTGTTGTAGCGGTCGAAGTCGAAACGGGCGGCGGCGAACTGCCGCACGAAGCCGAAGTACGTGGTCTTGGCGTCGTCCACCAGGTGCGCCAGCACGTCGTGGACGTCCCAGCCGGGACACAGCGACGGCGTGGCCCACTGCTCGGCGGGGAGGTTCTCCAGGTCCTGGACCAACGCGTCGCGTTCGGCGTGGACCACGGTCCAGATCTCGTGCACGGCTCCCCCTCATGTCCGGTCGCTAACTGAACTGAACTGTACAGGACAGTTCATCTGTACTCAAGGGTTCAGTTAACGGTATGATCGGGCCGTGACACCAACGGGCAAGCGCGCCGAGCGCAACAGGCAGGCCATCGTCGCCGCAGCCCGCGACCTGTTCATCCGCGAGGGATTCGACGCGGGCATGGACCAGATCGCGGCAGCGGCGGCCGTGTCCAAGGTGACGGTGTACAACCACTTCACCAGCAAGGAGGAACTGTTCACCGAGGTCGTCAGCCAGGCGATGGGAGAGGCGCACACGACGATGGCCGAGGTCCGCACCCGCCTCGCCGACACCGGCGACATCCGTGAAGCCCTGCTGCGGACCGCACGCGCGCTGACCGAAGCGGCCACCGATCCCGCGCGGATGGCCCTGCGCAACCTCGTCACCGCCGAACTGCGCCGGTTCCCCGACCTCGGCAAGGCCTACCAGCAACAGGGTCCGGCGCACTCCGCCTACGCGCTGGGGCAGCTGTTCGGCGACCTGTGCGAACGCGGCCACCTGCGGATCGCGGACATCGAAGTGGCGGTGATCCAATTCTTCAGCCTGACGATCTATCCCCACCTGATCGTCGGCTCCATAGGCGCCAGCCTCCCAGCCGGCCTGGCCGACCGCGTGATCACCGAAGGCGTCGAGGTGTTCCTGAGCCACTACAAGGGCAGCATGTAACTTGAGGCCCATGCAGAGTCTGGCGTTGGTGGACGGGTGGCCGGTCGACAACGTGGCCGTGACGGTGATCGGGCGGGACGGCCGGATCCTCGGCTCGCGGGGTGATCAGGCGCACCTGTTCCCGCTGGCGTCCGTGACCAAGCTGCTGACCTCGTACGCCGTGCTCATCGCTGTCGAGGAAGGCGCGGTCGAGCTCGACGAGCCCGCCGGGCCGGAAGGCGCCACGGTCCGGCACCTGCTCGCGCACGCGTCCGGGCTGGCGATGTCGGAGGACAAGGTCCAGGCGCAGCCGGGCACCAGGCGGATCTACTCCAACGCCGGCTTCGAAGCGCTCGCGGAACACGTGCAGCAGGCGTCCGGGATTCCCTTCAACGCCTACCTCGCCGAGGCTGTGGTCGCGCCGCTCAGCATGAACGACACGACGTTGAAGGGCAGTCCGGCGCACGCCGGGGTGTCCACGTGCGCCGACCTGAGCCGGTTCGCCGCGGAACTGCTGGCGCCGACGCTCGTGTCCGGGCAGCTGTTCGACGAGGCCACGACTGTGGTCTTCCCCGGGCTCAACGGTGTCCTGCCCGGCTTCGGTCACCAGAAACCCAACGACTGGGGCCTCGGTTTCTCGCTCAGGGACCACAAGAGTCCGCATTGGACCGGGCAGCGCAACTCACCCGAGACGTTCGGGCACTTCGGGCAGAGCGGCACTTTCCTCTGGGTCGACCCGCGTGCCGGGATCGCCACGATCGCGTTGACCGACCGGGCTTTCGGCGAGTGGGCCGCCGAGGTGTGGCCCGTGCTCAGCGACGCGGTCCTCGAAGAGGCAAGTGCGTGATGCCGTTGATGAAGTTCGACGTCAGGCGCTTCGGCGCCGCGGCGAGCTGAACCTCCGGCAGTTTCAGGAACTCGCGGAAGAAGATCCGCAGCTGCAACCGCCCGAAGTGCGCACCCAGGCACAGGTGCGGGCCTTGGCCGAACGCGATGTGGTCGTTGGGCGTGCGCGTGATGTCGAAGCGGAACGGGTCGGGGAACCGGCGTTCGTCGTAGTGCGCTGACGCGTGGTACACGACGACCTTGTCACCGGCGCGGATCTGTTGCCCGGCAAGCACGACGTCCTGTGTCGCCGTCCGCCGGAAGCTCAGCACGGGCGGGTGCCAGCGCAGGATCTCCTCCACCGCCGTGTCCAGCAGGTCCGGGTCCGACCGCAGACGGCGGTATTCGGCGGGGTGCTCGACGAGTGCGAGAACACCGCCGGGCAGCGCGCTGCGGACGGTGTCGTTGCCCGCGATCACCACGAGGAAGAAGAACATCCGCAGCTCGGCCTCATCCAGTGCCCGGCCATCCACTGTGGCGGTGACCAGCGCGGACATCAGGTCCTCGCCGGGGTTTTCCCGTTTGGCCGCGGCGAGTTCGCTGGCGTAGCCGAACATGTCGGCCAGCATCGCCGGTGACCGCGGGTTCACCGGTTTGCCGGACGCGTCCCGGACGACCTCGTCGGCGTGTTCCGGGTCCTGGTAGGCGATCACGCGGTTCGTCCAGCGCAGCAACAGGTTCCGGTCGGCCGCGGGCACGCCCAGCAGATCCGCCAGGTTGAGCAGCGGGAAGTCGTCGGTCACGTCGACCGGCAGATCGCACTCCCCCGCGTCGCGCAGGCGCGCGAGCAGCGCCTCGGCACGCGCGGCGATCTCGGCGGCGGACTGTTCGAGCCTGCGCCGGGTGAAGACGGCCGCGACGATCTTGCGCAGCCGCTGGTGCTCGGGCGGGTCCATGTTCAGGATCATCCGGCGGATGAACGCCAGGTCGTCCGGTTCCGGATCGCGGATCTGGGTCGCTCCCAGCCACGACGAGAACACCTCCGGCGTCCGCAGCACGTGCTTGACGTCCGCGTACCGCGTCACCGCCCAGTAGCCGGGCCCGGCGGGCCAGTCGAGCACCGCGTGCTCGTCCTGCCAGCTGACCGGCTCCGTGTCCCGCAGTTGCCGGAACTCGGCGTGCGGCAGGCCCTGAGCGAACACCCGCGGATCGAACACATTCGGCACGCGGGAAAACTAACCCATGAGCAACGTCACATTCCTGCACGCCAGGCAAAGTTGCACGCCGGGCAAGATTACTCGGTAGCCTGATCGAGTGACACCCAAACCGGGGATCCGAGAGTCGAAGAAGCACGAGACGCGACGAGCGCTCGGCTTCGCCGCCTTCGACCTCGCCACCGAGCGAGGTCTGCAGGGCTTCGTCGTCGAGGACGTCACCACGCGGGCGGGCGTGTCCCGGCGGACCTTCTTCAACTACTTCAACCGCAAGGAAGAAGCCGTTGTCTCGGTCTGCGGGTTCGTGTTCGACGACGCCATGGCCGAGCTGCACCAGCGCCCGGCCGGCGAGCCGCTGTTCGACTCGTTGCGCGCGGTAGCCGGGGTGGTCATCAGCCCGGAGAACCTCGAACTGCTCAACCGGCTGTCCACCATCGCCACCGACTTCCACGACCTCGTGCCCTACGAGCTGGCAGTCAGGGAACGGATGGTGCTCGGCGCGCACGAGGCACTGGTCGCCCGGATGCCGCCCGGCTGCCCGTCGTTCTACCCCCTCGCGCTGGTCCACGCCGCGTTCGGCGTCATCCAGGCCGTGATCGTGCACGCCGCCGACCACCCGGAAGACCAGGTCACCGACCTCATCGACGAGGCCTTCGACTACCTGCGCGCCGGATTCCAGACCACCAAGAGCTGATCAACGCGGATCGGTCGCAACACACTTCGAAGGAGCACGCGGTGGCTAAGCTGCTGTACCGACTCGCGCACGCAGCACGACGGCGCCGGGGACTCGTCCTCGGCATCTGGCTGCTGGTACTGGCCATCGCGGGAATCGGTGCCCTCGGGTTCGCCGGGCAGACCACGAACCAGTTCGCCATCCCCGGCACCGAGTCCCAGCGGGCGCTCGACCACCTCAAGGACAAGCTGCCGCAGGCCGCGGGCGCGTCCGGGCGGATCGTGTTCGCCGCGCCGCAGGGCAAGACGCTCGAGGAGTCGAAGCAGGCCATCGAAGACGCCATGGCCAAGGTCGGCAAGTCCGACCAGGTCGCGGGCGCGTTCAGCCCGTTCGTCACCAAGGCCATCGGTGACGGCGGCCGGATCGGCCTCGCCCAGGTGCAGTTCTCGGTCTCCCCGCCGGAGGTGAAGGAGGAGACGAAGGAGGCGATCAAGAACACCGTCGAGGCGGTCGGCGAGTCGGCCGGGCTCGAGGTCGCCTACAGCCAGGAGATCGCCGGTGAGATGGTCGCGATCGGCGCCACCGAGGGCATCGGGGTGGTCATCGCGGCGATCGTGCTCGTGCTGACGTTCGGCTCGCTCGTGGCCGCCGGGTTGCCGATGCTGACCGCGCTGATCGGCGTGGGGATCGGCATCGCCGGTCTGTACGCGCTGACCAGCGTGATCGACATGTCCTCCACCGCGCCCGTGCTCGCGCTGATGCTGGGCCTCGCGGTCGGCATCGACTACGCGCTGTTCATCGTGCACCGGCACCGCAAGCAGGTGCTCGGCGGGATGGACGTCGACGAGTCGATCGCCCGCGCGATCGGCACCGCGGGCAGTGCCGTGTTCTTCGCCGGTCTCACCGTCATCATCGCCCTGGTCGGCCTGACGGTCGTGGGCATCCCGTTCCTGTCGGTGATGGGCCTGGCCGCCGCCGCGACCGTCGCGGTCGCCGTGCTGGTCGCGTTGACGCTGGTCCCGGCGATCCTCGGGTTCGTCGGCGGCCGGATCGTGTCGGCCAAGGCACGCGCCAAGGCCGGGACGCCCGGCAAGAAGGAGGCCTTCGGCTACCGCTGGGGCCGTGCGGTGGCCCGCCGCCCGATCACCGCGCTCGCGCTGATCGTCGTGTCGCTCGGTGCCATCGCGATCCCGGCGTTCTCACTGGAGATGGGCCTGCCGGACGACTCGACCGCGCAGGAGGGCAGCCCGCAGCAGCGCGCCAACGCACTGGTCACGCAGGCGTTCGGGCCCGGCTTCAGCGGTCCGCTCGTGGTCGTCGCCGACCTGCCGTCCGGCGTCAGCCCCGAGCAGGCGCTCGGCGCACTGGTCGGCAAGCTCAGCTCGGTCAAGGACGTCACCCGGGTCGTCCCCGCCGGCCTCAGCCCCGACAACACGTCGGCCGTGCTCCAGCTGATCCCGGGCAGCGGGCCGTCGACCGAGGCCACGAAGGAACTGGTCTCCCGGCTGCGTGAGCTGACCGGCGAGGTCAAGGCGCAGACCGGCTCGACCATCGGCGTCACCGGGCAGACCGCGCTGAACATCGACGTGTCGCAGAAGCTGTCCGACGCGCTGCCGACCTACCTGATCGTGATCGTCGGGCTGTCGCTGATCCTGCTGGCGATCATGTTCCGGTCGATCCTGGTGCCGATCAAGGCCACCGCGGGCTTCCTGCTCACCGTGGCCGCGTCGATCGGTGCCGTCGTGGCGATCTTCCAGTGGGGCTGGCTCGGCGACCTGCTCGGCCTCTCGCACGGCTCGCCGATCATCAGCTTCCTGCCGATCCTGATGACCGGCATCCTGTTCGGCCTGGCCATGGACTACGAGGTGTTCCTGGTCTCCGGGATGCGGGAGTCCTACGTGCACGGCGACACCCCGAAGGACGCGGTCGTCGACGGGCTCGGCCACAGCGCCCGCGTGGTCACCGCCGCCGCGCTGATCATGACCGCGGTGTTCCTCGGATTCGTGTTCTCGCACGACACCGTGATCAAGTCGATGGGCTTCGCGCTGGCGTTCGGCGTCATGGTCGACGCGTTCCTGATCCGGATGACGCTGGTCCCCGCGTTGATGACGCTCTTCGGCAAGGCCGCGTGGTGGTACCCCAAGGCACTCGACCGGATTACCCCGAACGTGGACGTCGAGGGCGAAACGCTCGCCCGCCACATCGGGCAGCGGGATCAGCAGGACAAGGTTCCCCAGCCGGTGTGACGATTCGGCGGTCGCGCAGCGCCCCGTCCGGGTAAGTTTGTGCGGCCGCCGACTCTCGCCCGACTAACAGAATCCGACACGTGAGCATTTGGGACCGTGCTGCCCGGTGGTCCGCCCGGCGCTGGCTGCGCAGGCTGGACGCCCGGCTGCAACCTGGCCACACCGCGGCCAGGCATGATCCGGTGATCGCCGGGGCGCTGGACCGCCACATCCAGGCGGTGCGGGCCCAATTGGACCGCGACGCCCGCCTGCGGGAAGGGCTCGTCACAGCGCCGCCGCTGGTGTTGCTCGCGATCTACGCCGAAGAGATCCACCAGGAGGCGGTCAAGGCAGGCTGGGAACCGCCGATCGCGTGGACGTCACTCGACGGCCTGTCGCTGCGCCTGCTCGCGTGCTGCGCGGTGGCTAAAGATCGTCCAGTCGCGCGCGCTCTACGCTGAGCCGCAACGCCTCCAGCAGATCCAGCGCCGTGTCGCCGTCCCGCTGCACGGGAATCGGCGGCTCGTGCGCCACAGCCGACTTCGCCTCGATCACCTCACCGAGCGCCCGCTGGTAGTCGTCGGTGAGCTCCTCCGGCCGGAACTCCGCGGCCATGCTCGCCACCAACGCCGTCGCCGCGGCGAGCTCTTGTGGACGCACCGTCATCTCCCTTCGCAGGAAGGGGAAATCCGCGGGCAGGACCTCATCCGGCCACAGCATGGTGTGCAGCACCAGCACATCGCCCATCGGCCGCACCGCGGCGAGCGTCTCCCGGCGGCGCATGCTGAACTTCACGATCGCGAGCCGTCGCGTGCGTTCCATCGCCAGCCGCAGCAAGGTGTACGGCTGCACGGCGTTGTCGTCGGGCTCCAGGTGGTAACCACGGTGGAAGTACAGCGGCGGGACATCACCGGCCGGGACGAACCGCATCACCTGCATGGTCCGGTCCGACGGGCTCGGCAACGTGTCGAAGTCGGATTGTTCCATCAGCACGATCCGGCCGTCGGGCAGCTCGTACCCCCTTGTCACGTCGGCGAAGTCGATCTCGTCCGCGCACGCCTCGCACTCGCGGCGGTAGCGGATCCGCCCGGCGTCGGCCCGGTGCACGTGGTGGAACCGGAAGTCGTGGTCCTTCGTGGCCGCGTACGCCCGCACCCCGATCGTCACCAGGCCGATCGCCATGGCCCCGCGCCAGACAGCTCGCATGTCCTCCGTGCTACCCGCCGCCGCGGCGAGAAAACAGGGCCATTAGGGGATGGCTGCGACAGCGTCCACTTCGATCATGAACTCGGGCCGGAACAGGCCCGCGACCTGGATCAGCGAACTGGCCGGGTTGGGCCGGTCGCCGAGCACCGGCCGGACGAACTCGTCCCGGACGTCCCTGACCACCTGCACCTCGGTGACGTCGGTCAGGTACCAGTTGAAGCGCAGCACGTCGGCCCAGCCCGCGCCGCCGGCCCTGAGCACGTTCTCCAGGTTGCGCAGGCACTGCCTGGTTTGCGCGGCCAGGTCGCCCTGGCCGACCAGCAGGCCGTTCTCGTCGATGGCGACCTGGCCGGAGATGAAGGCCAGCGTGCCGGAAGCCGTCACGGCGTGGGCGTATCCGTTGCCGGGCGCGTTGCCCGCCGCTTCGGCGATTCGGTCGTGGATGGGCATGTCAGCGTCCTCAGGTAGTCGTCGATCAGCTGGATCTGCCGGTCCGGCGGGAACCGGTCCGGGTCGAACAAGGCCTGCACGACCAGGCCGTGGGTGAGCGCGGCCGCGGACGCGACCACGTCGTCCACCTGCCTGTCCGGCGGGATCTCACCGTTGCCGACCGCGGCGACGACGTGTGGCCGCAGCTTGGCGCGCCAGCGTTCGTAGCGCGCGGTCTCGGTCGCCGCGAGTTCCGGGTCGCCGATGGCCGCGTCCCAGAAGCTCACCCAGACCCGGTTCATCGCGACGGCTTGCGGCGTCAGCGACAACACGTCCAGCAGGTACGCGCGCAACGCGGCCAGGCCGGTCACGTCGAGATCCCGGTACAGCGTCGCCAGAGTCCGTTCCTCCGCGACGGAGTGGGCGTACCGGACCAGGTCGCGTTTGGCCGGGAAGTAGTGCGTCAGCATCCCGGTCGACGCACCCAGCTCCGCTGCCACGGCACGCAGCGTGAGCTGCCCGAATCCGCGTTCGGCGAGCACGCGCCACACCGCTTCGGACACGTCGCGCCGCCGTGCCTCGTGATCACCGGGTGCTGGGGGCATGGCATGATGGTACATAACAAACGTTTGGTACGGAGGAACTGGGGATGCTCGCTGCAGCGCTGACCGACGACGCCGAACTGCGTCAGCTGGAACCGTGGAACGCCGAGGAATTCACCGCGCACATGACGCGCACGCGCGACTACGCCGGGCCGTGGATCCCATGGGCCAACATGATCACGGACATCGACGCCGGACGCCGTTTCCTGCTGGGCTACGCCGACCGGCAGGCCAAGGACACCGGCCGCCTCTACGGCATCTGGGCGGACGGGAAGCTGGTGGGTGGCACCGGGTTCCGCGTGTTCGACGCGGCGAACGGCGTGTGCGAACTCGGTGTGTGGCTGGATCCGGCCGCCGCGGGCCGAGGCCTGATCACCAAGGCAGCCAGGTACATGATCGACTGGGCCGTCCGCGACCGCGGCATGTCCAGGGTGCAGTGGCAGACCCGGCCGGACAACGAACGCAGCATCGCTGTGGCCCGACGACTCGGCATGACCAAGGAAGCCGTCATGCGGTCGGCGTCGGACGGCGGCCGGTACGACGTGGAGATGTGGTCGGTGCTGGCGTCCGAGTGGACCGCCGGGTCGGGCTCGATGTCCCTGCGGCTGGCCGAGAACACCGAACTGCGGGCACTGGAACCGTGGAACGCCGAGGAGTTCGCCCAGAACATCGACCGCGTCCGTGACTACATCGGACCGTGGGTCGGGATGGCGCACATGGTCACCGACACCGACAGCGGCCGGACGGTCCTGCAGAGGTACGCGGACAAGCAGGCAGCCGGCAACGGCCGGATCTACGGTATCTGGATCGACGGCAAACTCATGGGTGGCACGCTGTTCCGGACCTTCGACGCGGCGAACAGCATGTGCGAGATCGGCGTCTGGCTGGACCCGGCGGCCACCGGCGGCGGCCTGATCACGCGCGCCTGCCGCCACATGATCGACTGGGCGGTATGCGTTCGCGGAATGTCGCGCGTCGAATGGCGCTGCAGCCCGGAGAACGAACGCAGCGGCGCTGTGGCACAACGACTTGGGATGACACTGGAGGGCGTGCTCCGATCGGAGTACCCCCTCGGCGGCGTCCGTCAGGACGCGCAGGTCTGGTCGTTGCTGGCCGCCGAATGGCGGGCGCGGAAGTAGGATCGGCCGGGTGACGGACAAGGACGACCTGGTCGCCGGTCGATACCGGCTGGCCGGCCGGATCGGCCGAGGCGCGATGGGTGTGGTCTGGCGCGCGCACGACGAGCGCCTCGACCGCACCGTCGCGGTCAAGCTCCTGTCGTTCGACGCGGCGGAGGACGAGCAGGTGTTCCGCGAGGCCCGCCTGGCCGCGAAGATCCAGCACCCCAACGCGATCCAGGTGCACGACGTGGTCGAGCACGACGGCCGCCCGTGCCTGATCATGGAGTACCTGCCGTCGGACAGCCTGTCCGCGGTGCTGACCGGCCGCGGCGCGCTGCCGGCCGACGAGGTGGCCAGGATCGGCGCGCAGATCGCCGGTGCGCTCGCCGCCGCGCACGACGCGGGCATCGTCCACCGGGACATCAAGCCGGACAACGTCCTCATCGGGCCGGACGGCACGGTGAAGATCACCGACTTCGGCATATCGCGGCTGATCGGCGAGGGCACGGCGACCGGCAGCGGCATCATCGCCGGGACACCGGCGTACCTCGCGCCCGAGATCGCGTGTGGCGGCACGGCCGGGTTCCCGTCCGACGTCTACTCGCTCGGCTCGACGCTCTACACCGCGACGGAAGGCGCTCCCCCGTACGGCTTCGACGAGAACCCGATCGTCCTGTTGCGACGAGTCGCCACCGGCGAGATCGCCCCGCCACGCCAGTCCGGCGCGCTCGGGCCGCTGCTGCTGTGGCTGTTGTGCGCGGACCCGAGCCAACGCCCGAGCATGCGCGAAGCCCACGAGCACCTCGCGACCGGGAAACCGCCGCCGCAGGCTCAGCCGTACGCGGCGACGATGACGCTGCCGTCCCGGAAACCACGCAGGCGCGGCATTCTCGTCACGGCCGCGGCCGTCGCGCTTGTCGCGTTGGGACTCGTCATGGGTCTGGCGATCAACCGCGACGGTGAATCGGCGACGCTGCCGTCCAACGCGCCGACCACCCCGCCGACGACCACGACCGCCGGACCGTCGTCCTGTCAGGCGGATTACCAGATCACGAACTCGTGGCAGGACGGCTATGAAGCGCTTGTCACCATCCGCAGCAGCACAGCCGCACGCCTCAACGGCTGGACCGTGACCTGGATGCTGCCCGGCGGGCACAGCATCAACAACCTGTGGAACGGAACGCTGTCACTGGACGGCAAGACTGTGCGTGTGGCACCGGCACAGTGGAACACCGCCGTCGACTCGAAGACGTCGTTCGGCTTCATCGCGGCCACGAACGGCACCCGTCCCGTGACACCGGACGTGGTGTGCACAGCGCGATAGCTGTCACGTACACGGTCACATGTACGCGATGGCGATCTGCGCGTCGCGCGCCTCGACCCGGGACAGCCGCTCGTGCAGGACGTCCGAGTACAGCCAGTCGCGGATCGGTGCGGCCGGGTCCCGCGGCCCCCACCACAACATCGGCTCGTGCTGCTTGGCGATCTGCTCGGCCCAGTGCAGCGCCAGTGCCGTGAGCCCGGCGTCCGCGTCGGCACCGGTCAGCGTGTCGAGGTACGCCAGCCACGGCCGCAGGTCCTGGTCGATGTTGGCGGCGGCGCAGATCAGCCGCTCGACGGTGAACGGGGCCACTCCCCCGGTGACGGCACGCGTCACCATGTCACGCACGGCCTCGCGCAGCGCGGTCTGCTGCGTGTCCGGCCAGGTCGAGAAACCCGCGAAGGTGAGCCCGTGCAGCAGCCGCTCGTCGGGCGACTCCGCCAGTGCGGCCAGGATGCGCGGTGCGAGTCCGCGCCAGATCAGCCCGTACTGCTGCTCGGACCAGTGGTCGGTGACCTCGTACGCGAACGACCAGGCAAGGCTGTCGGGCACCAGCGCCGGGTCGCCGCCGAGCAGGTCCAGATCGGACTGGGAGTAGCAGTGGGTGCAGCCCTCCACCGCACCGACTCGCGGCACGTCCGCGAACACCTCGTCGAGATCCATGCGCACACGCTACGACGTGCGCGGGGCGGATCACGACGCCTTTTGCGCCACCTCGAGCTCGCTGTCCGGGACGATCCGGTTGGCGATGGAGTCGAGGCGCATCCGCAACCGCAGCACGTCGCCGCGGAAGGTGCTCTGCCGCTGCTGTCCGAGCGTCCAGCGCTCGACGAACTCGCAGCACACGTCCAGTACCCGGTTGGCGGCTGCCAGCGACTCGGGCGTCTGGTGGCTGTCGACCGCGAGCAGGTCGGCCATGTGCCCGGCCAGTTCCTCGACGTCCACGACGACGTCAGCGACGGCCCGGTCCGGCAGCAGGACAGGGCGGTACATCACCAAGTGCACCCAGACCAGTGGCCCAAGCATGCGCTCCTCGACGCCCGTCACCATGCGGCGGGGTTACCCGCGCCGCGAAGCTGTCAAACCGCTGTCGGCGGGAACCTGGCGGATTTTCCGGAAGTTGGTCCGTTCGTCCGAGCCACTCACCCACGGGAGGTACTCTCAATGGCCGCGATCACGAAATGGTCACGAGCGACCGGGACCCTCGGCCTGCTCGGTGTCGCGGCCTCGGTCCTCCTGATCGGCCTCCTGCACGTCCTGCCGCCGTCCTCGGAAGTGAGCGTCGTACGCCGCACCATCAGCGAGTACGGCCTGCTCGAGAACGCGTGGGTGTTCAACCTCGGTGTGTTCGCGCTGGCGCTGGGTTCGCTCGCGGTGCTGGCCACATTGGTCGGCAGGAACGTGATCAGGCCGTTCTCGGTGTCGTCGGTGCTGATCACGTCGTGGAGCCTGTGCCTGATGGCGGTCGTGGTGTTCCCCAAGAACAACTGGGCGATCGGCCCGAGCGTCGGCGGCATGATCCACCGCTACGCCAGCGTGGTCGCGTTCATCAGCCTGCCCGTCGCCGCGATCCTGGCCGGTCGGGCGGCGAAGGCGGCGTGGCCGGTCTGGCTCGGCGTGCTGTCGCTCGGCTGGTTCGGGTTGATCATCGGCGCCGTGCTGCTGCAGCCCTTCACCGGCGTGAACTGGTGGATCGCCATTCCGCTCGGTGCCGTGGAGCTAGGGCTGCTCATGACCGAAGTCGCGGCGGTGGCAGCCCTCGCTGTGGTCAGGACGGCCCCGTCACCCGCAATGCTCGAACGGGCTGTCGTAGCGGGCTGAACCGGCCGACCCGCCCCACTTGACACATTTGGCCGGAGCGGCGGCGCGGACAGGTCCGGCGTAGTACTCGAAATTGCCGGAATCTGTCACCCGATCGGCGCCTTGCACTT
This sequence comes from Kibdelosporangium phytohabitans, assembly GCF_001302585.1. Classification (GTDB taxonomy): domain Bacteria; phylum Actinomycetota; class Actinomycetes; order Mycobacteriales; family Pseudonocardiaceae; genus Kibdelosporangium; species Kibdelosporangium phytohabitans. The sequence goes on from NZ_CP012752.1 coordinate 7,462,290, forward strand.
CCAAATAGGCGGAGACGGCGGACGCCGCACCGATCGAAGTCTTCTTGATCGTCACCACGCAGTTCTGCGACGTCCCGTTGTTCCACAGCAAATGCACAGTCGCCGCCGAACCGATAGCCGCCTCGTCGACCTGGTTGAACCCGCTGCCGCAGACCTCGGTCGCGTCGTGGGGGTTCTCACCGCCGCCACAATTGCGTGAGGTCAGCGTCTGGTTCGGGTAGCCGAACGTGGCACCGTTGAACACGGCTTTCTGGATGTTCGCCGGATAGGACGCGTCGGTGGTGCGCACCTCGTAGTGCAGGTGCGGCGAGATGTTGTTGCCCGGTTTGCTGGTGTTGCCCACCTCGCCGATCTTCTGACCACGGGTGACCTGCGCGTTCAGCGCGACCGACCGGACGCGCAGGTGCGCGTAGTAGGTCGACCAGCCGCCGCCGTGGTCGATCTTGACCAGGTTGCCGTAACCGTTGGCCGAGCCCTGGTGCGCCGAGATGACCACTTTGCCCGCGGCGGCGGCGACAACGGTGTCACCGAGATCCGCGTCCGGTGTGCCGCCCCTGTTGAAGTCGAGCTCCCACGACCGGTGCGCGCTGGAATTGCTCGAGTTGCCCGTCCACGACTGATTGCACGGGAAAGGCAACTGGAAGGCGGGTCTCGGTCCGGCCGCGCCCGCGCTCGGCGCGAGCACAATGAATCCCACTCCCGCGATCAGCGCGACTCCGAGGCTGATCAACCGTCTGACTCTCATCGCCGGTCCCTTCGCTGGATGCACGGCGCGAGTGTCGGGTGGACACTTACAAGAAAGATACAAGCCAAGTTCTACAAAAAGATGACGCGACGTTCAATTCATGTATTATGTCGGGAATGAGCCGACCGATGGTGACCAGGCGCAGGGAAGTCAGCCACACCAGTGCGCGTTCACTGCTGATGACCCTACTCGGTGAGTACGTCCTGCCGCGCGACCGCCCCGTCTGGACCTCCGTCCTGGTCAACACGCTGGCGAAATTCGAGATCGAGGAGAAATCCGCCCGCCAGGCCCTCGCCCGCACCGCCGCGGAGGGCTGGCTGACCTCCGACCGCGTCGGCCGCAGGGTCCGCTGGTCGCTCACCCAGCCGGGCCGCAAACTGCTGACCGAGGGAGCGCGCCGGATCTACGAGTTCGGCAGCGTGGAAAGGCAGTGGGACAGCCGCTGGCTCGTGCTGCTCGTGTCGGTCCCCGAGTCCAAACGGGACCTTCGGCACCGGCTGCGCACCCGGCTGACGTGGGCGGGCTTCGGCTCACCGGAGGCGGGCGTGTGGATCTGCCCGGACGTGAGCAGGCAGGAGGAGGCCGAGGAGATCCTCAGCTCGCTCGAGCTCACCCGTGGCGCCATGTCGTTCGTGGCCGGGTACGGCTCGATCGGCGAGGTCGGTTCGATGGTCGCCCGCGCATGGGACCTGTCCGAAGTGGAGCGCCGGTACGAGGAGTTCATCGAGGAGTTCGCCGGGACCTCGCCGGATGACGGGCCCGCCACCCTGCACGCGCAGACCCGGCTCGTGCACGAATGGCGTCGTTTCCCGTTCCTCGACCCCCGGTTGCCCACCGATCTGCTTCCCGCCAACTGGCGCGGCTCCCAGGCCGCCCAGCTCTTTCACCGCAAGCACCAGGAATGGCGTCCCGCCGCTCAGGAGCACTGGGACAAGCTCGACTAGTGGCAGGGAGGGTGGGCGCCCCCATCCGCGCACGGGCTAAAACCAGGTCGCGGGCATTTGGAATACTGGACAGGTGCTACACGGAGACGTTGGACTGGAATTGGCCGCGCGGGTCGTCGCGGCCGTGAAGTCGTCGCTTGACCTGGACATCACCCCGGCGGAGGCGTTGATCCGCCCGTCGAACCGACCAGGTGCCGACTACCAGTGCAACGCCGCCATGGGCCTGGGCAAGCGAGTCGGCCGTCCGCCGAGAGAGGTCGCCGCGGCGATCGCCGGCGCGCTGGACGGGACGGACCTGTTCGTCGAGCCGGAGATCGCGGGTCCCGGTTTCATCAACCTGACGCTGACCGACACGTGGCTGTCCACCCAGATCGAGGGCCTGCTCGGCGACGAGCGGCTCGGCGTGCCCGTGACCGAGCACCCGCGCCGGATCGCGATCGACTACTCCAGCCCGAACGTGGCCAAGGAGATGCACGTCGGGCACATCCGTTCGACGATCATCGGTGACGCGCTCGTGCGGCTGCTGCGCTTCCACGGCGACGAGGTCATCCCGCACAACCACCTCGGCGACTGGGGCACCCCGTTCGGGATGCTGATCGAGCACCTCGTCGACGAGGGCGTGGACGCCGACCAGTCGGTCAGCGACCTCAACGTCTTCTACAAGGAAGCCCGCAAGAAGTTCGACGCGGAGCCCGAGTTCGCCGAGCGCGCCCGCCAGCGCGTGGTGAAGCTGCAGAGCGGCGACGAGCAGACGCTGGCGCTGTGGAGCCAGCTCGTGGACGAGTCCATGCGGCACTTCATGAAGGCGTACAAGACGCTCGGCATCGGCCTGACGCCGCAGGACAGCTACGGCGAGAGCTTCTACAACCCGTTCCTGGCCGACACCGTCGCGGAGCTCGAACAGAAGGGCCTGACCGAGATCAGCGACGGCGCGCTGTGCGTCTTCCCCAAGGGCTTCTTCAACCGCGAGGGCGACCCGCTGCCGTTGATCGTGCGCAAGAGCGACGGCGGCTACGGCTACATGAGCACCGACCTCGCCACGGTCCGCTACTGGACCGGTGACCGAGCCGCGACGGACCTGCTCTACGTGGTCGGCACGCCACAGGCCCAGCACTTCGCGATGGTCTTCGCGGCCTCCCGCGACGCGGGCTGGCTGACGCCGGAACACCACGCGGTGCACGTGAACTTCGGCTCGATCCTCGGCGAGGACGGGAAGATGTTCCGCACCCGCTCCGGCGACACGGTGAAGCTGATCGACCTGCTCACCGAGGCCGTCGACCGCGCGGCGACCGTGGTCGGCGAACGCACCGACCTGACGGACGCGGAGCGCGCGTCGATCGCGCACGCGGTGGGCATCGGCGCGGTGAAGTACGCGGACCTGTCCAGCGACCGCGAGAAGGACTACGTCTTCTCGTGGGAGAAGATGCTGGCCACGGACGGCAACACGGCGACGTACCTGCAGTACGCCAACGCGCGTACCCTCTCGATCATCCGCAAGTCCGGTGAGACCGTGCCGCCGGGCGCGAAGGTGACGCTGGCCGAGAAGGCCGAGCGGGACCTCGCGCTGCAGCTGATCCAGCTGCCCGCCGCCGTCCAGTCCGCGATCGACGGCTACACCCCGCACAAGCTGGCCACGTACCTGTACGAGACCGCTTCGGCCTTCACGTCGTTCTTCGAGAAATGCCCGGTTCTGAAGGCCGAGCCGGAGGTCCGGGCGTCGCGGCTCGTGCTGTGCGCTTTGACGTCCAAGGTGCTCACGCGCGGCTTGGACCTGCTGGGCATCGAGGCTCCGGCGCGCCTCTGAGTTCCTCCGGCGTCACGAGAACAAGAGGTTCACAAGGTTGCCGCGGCATCCCTCTCTGCGGTACACATTGCACATGCCTGAACAGGTGCGAGCCAGGGCGCTGGGAGCGTTCTACGGCCTTGCACTGGGTGACGCCCTCGGGATGCCGACTCAGTCGATGTCCCGTACCCGGATCAAGGACTGTTACGGCTCGATCACCACGCTGGTCGACGCGACCCAGGACCAGCCGATCGCACCCGGCATGCCCGCCGGGTCGGTCACGGATGACACCGAACAGGCTGTGCTCGTTGCGAAGCTGCTGATCGACGGCGACGGCAGGATCGACCCGTACACGTTCGCTGACGCGTTGCGGGCATGGGAAGCCGGCATGATCTCCCGGGGCTCCCGCGACCTGCTCGGCCCGTCGACCAAGCGCGCGCTCGAGCACCTCGACGCCGGCCTGAACCCCCAGCAGGCCGGCGTCGCAGGAACGACCAACGGCGCGGCGATGCGCGTCACGCCCGTCGCCATCGCCAATCCCGTGGGTGACCGCCTGCTCGACGCGGTCGTGCAGGCCAGTCTGGTCACCCACAACACCAGTCTGGGGATCGCGGCCGCCTCCGCCATCGCGGCCGCGGTCTCCGCCTCCATCGACGGCGCTGACCTGAGCACAGCGTTGGACGAGGCGGAACGCGCCGCGCACAGCGGTGCTTCGAAGGGCCATTGGGTGGCGGGCGGTGAGATCGCGCCCCGCATCCGCTGGGCACGTGAGTGGGTGCGCGGGATGAGCCGCGGCGAGGTGGCCGGCGCGGTCGCCGGCGTGATCGGGACTTCCGTGGCAGCGCAGGAATCCGTGGTCGCGGCGATCGCTCTGGCCGAGGTGTCCGGGGATGACCCGTTCGGCGCTTTGCTGCTGGCCGCTGAGATCGGCGGGGACACGGACACCATCGCGGCGGTTCTGGGCGCGATTCTGGGTGCGCAGCACGGTATCGGCGGCTTTCCCGGCGAACTCGTCGGCACGGTCCGCGCGGTGAACGGGCTCGACCTCGAACCGCTCGTCGATCGCTTGCTCGCGCTGCGATGACCGGGCGGTTGATCCACACCGGACAGGTCGTCGCCGACCTCGTCCTGCGGATCGACCAGTTGCCGCCGCGCGGCGGGGACGTCGTCGCCGCCGATTTCCTGCAGACGGCCGGTGGCGGGTTCAACGTCATGGCCGCTGCCCGGCGGGCCGGCGCGGACGTCGTGTACGCGGGGAGCCACGGCCGCGGGCCGTACGGTGACCTGATCCGCGATGCCTTGGCCGCAGAGGGAATTCACGTCGCTCACCCGGTCACCACGCCGGATTCCGGGGTTTCCGTCGCTTTGGTCGAGGCCGGCGGCGAACGGACTTTCGTCACCAGCCCCGATGCTGTCGGGCGGTTTCGGGGTATCGGCACCGAACCTGGCGATTTCGTCTACCTGACCGGATACAGCCTGACCCACGAGCACAACGCCGAAGCCCTGCTGACGTGGCTGCCCGGGGCACGCGGGACCGTGTTGCTCGATCCCGGCCCGCTGGTCGGCGACATCGCCACGGAAACGTGGAATGCCGTGCTGCCCCACGTGGACATCCTGAGCAGCAACGCTGCTGAGACCCGCGCGCTGGCCGATGCTGATGTCGCCGTGCGGATTCTGCGCGACGGTGCGAACGGGTGCCGGATCGTGCACGGTGACGGCCGGAGCGTGCACGTCCCCGGATTCCCGGTCACCGCCGTGGACACCAACGGCGCCGGGGACGCCCACTGCGGTGTTCTCGCGGCAGAGTTGTTGCGAGGCAACGATTTGACCGTCGCGGCGAAACGGGCCAACGCGGCTGCCGCGATCGCCGTGACACGGCCGGGACCCGCGACCGCGCCGAGCCGCGCCGAGGTCGACGCCCTGGTCGACCGGGCATAGGAAACGCGGCCTAGACCAGGATCCAGCCGAACTGGAACTCGGTCTTGAAGCCCTCGCACTTGGCGTCGGTCGAGTCGTAGTGACCGCCCGAGTAAGTGCAGCGGAAAAGGCCACGGCTGTTCACGCCCGCCGGTTTGCCCGTGAAGACGTAGCCGAGCACGCCGACCTGGTTGTTGCCCTCGCAGCCCGGGTCCACCGAGGTCATCCGGTCCTCGGATCCCTTGAGCTGGCACGCGTACAGCCGCTTCGTTCCCGGCTCGGATTCCCGCACCAGCCAGCCCATCGGGAACTCGCGGTTGAAACCGCCCGGCGCCGGAACACCCGGGGTGGCTGTGAAGTGCGGGCCCGCCGGGTGGTTGTACCTGGTGATCTGGATCAGGTTTCGCTGCGGCTTGTCCGGCGGCGCCGGAGGCGGTGCGCCGACCTGCTGCTCGCCCGGCGGCGGCTTCGGCTGCTTCGACGGCGTACCGGCCGGCTTGGTCACCGTGACCGTGCTCGGTGGCGGCGCTGCCGATGCGGACGACACCGTGGACGGCGCCAGGGTCGGCGCCATGGGGATCGTGCTGCCGTTCTGGACGCCGTCGTCCTGGACGTTGGCCACGTTGGCCTTGCCCGCGACCGCCGGGTCCTCTTTGGAGCCAGGGGAGATCAGGAACACCGCGACCAACGCACCGGCCACCACGACCGCCGCACCCGACCACATCATCATCCTGGTGCGGTTGGCGCTCTTCTTCGGCTGCGCGGTGTCCCACTGGTCCTCGGCTGCCCAATTGGCCGGGGCGGGCGCCGCGAGCGGCACGTCCGCCGGGTACTGCTCCTGCCACGGCTCACGCGGGCGCGTGTCCCTCGCGACCGCGTGGACCTGGACCGTGGGGGCGTCGGCGACCTGCGTCGAGTTGTCGACCACCCTGGTCTCGTCCGAGATCGGACGGCTCAGCAGCTGCCTCGCGGCCTGGGCTGTCAGGCGGGCCTCGGTGGGCTGGGCTAGCAAACCCATGATCAGCTGCGCCAGCGGGCCCTGGACCCGGCTCAGCCGCGGGTCGTCGTACATGATCGCGTGCATGGTGGCTGCCGTCGTCTCGCGGCTGAACGGCGACCGCCCTTCCACCGCGTGGAACAGGCTCGCCCCCAGCGCCCACAGGTCCGACGGCGGCGCGGGCTGCGAACCGGCGAACAGCTCCGGCGCCATGTATCCCGGCGAGCCCATGATCCCGCCGGTCATGGTCAGGTTCGGGTCGTCCATCGCCCTGGCGATGCCGAAGTCGGCCAGCTTCACCTTGTCACCGGCGGAGACCATGATGTTGCTGGGCTTCACGTCCCGGTGGACGATCCCGGCGGCGTGCGCGGTCTCCAGGGCGCCGAGCACCTGCAGGCCGATCGACGCCACGCGCCGCGGGTCAATCGGGCCCTCGGCGGCGATGATGTCCGCCAGGGTCGGGGCCTCGACCAGCTCCATCACGATGTACGTGGTCCCGTTCTCGCTCACCACGTCGAACACCGTGACAACCGCCGGGTCGTTGAGCCGCCCGGCGGTGCGCGCCTCGCGGAGCACGCGCTCCAGGTAGACCGACTTGCTGTCGCCGGAGAGTCCTTGCGGCGGCGGCAGTTCCTTCAACGCCACCTGACGGCCGATCACCTGGTCGTCCGCGCGCCACACGACGCCCATCCCACCGCGTCCGAGCTCGTCGCGGATGGCGTATCTGCCTGCCACCACTCTCACGGCCTACCCCCACACACGATCGTGATCAGCCCTGGCCACGCATCGTAGCCGGGCTGGTCACGGCACTCAGCGCAGGGCTGCCAGCAGCATCGGCAGCTGAACACCCGCCTGGTCGGCCAGCGCACGGACCTGTTCGGGCGCCGGCGCCAGCGGGAAGATGTCACGGGTGGACGGCAATCCCTCCCCGCCACCGAACTTCGACTGCGGGGTGGTCGGCGGGACGATCCGGTAGACGCGCCACCTGGGCACGGCCGAATCGGCCATCGCCAGCACCGAGTCACGCCACAACAACACTGTGGACTTCTTGGTGTTGCGGGCCAGCACGACACACGGACTGCCGATGATCGTGGCGGCGCGTGCCGCGGCACGTAGTGGCGTGCGGAAGTCGCCGTCGATCACCCACACCGATTCCATCAGCTCGGCGTGCAGACCTTCGGCTTCCAGTGCCGCGACCAGCTCCGCGTTCGGGTCGTCCGCCGCGGCCATCGCCAGCTCGACGACGGCCTGCACCTGCGACTCGGTCGCCACGCGCGCGTGCAGCTGGGTCGAGTGCACCAGGAACCGGTCGACCACCGACTCGTCGGCGAACGCCGCGAGCTCCTGCGTCTCGTCCCACGCCGACTTGGCGATCAGGTCCGCGCCCGCGCTGCCGTGCAGATTTGCTTCCTGCAACAACAACGCCAAGCCGATCGCGATCAGCGCGTAGAGCTCGTCCAGCTGTTCGCCGGGCGTGCCTGCCTGGTCGTCCTCGCTCGGCCGCAACGCGTGCACCAGGTCGCGCACCTCACCGCGCCACCCGGCGTCGACACCCCATACTCCGGCGGCGAGCAGCTTGAGAAAGCCGCGTCCCACCGTGATCCTGTGTGCCACTGGGGATCCCCGACCGGCGGCGGCCAGCCACTTGCGCGCGAGGGCACGGTATTCCGCGTGCTCGGACGGCGCGATGGTGGTGGGCAGCCGGTCTACCCGGGAATCGAGGTCGTCTCCCGCAGTGACGCTCTGATCGCTCAGTGTCCCCCTCCTCCGGCGCGCGAGTCCTCCCCGTTAGCCTGACTGAGCCTGGGGGACAGTGCAAGATCAAAAACCGTGTTGCGCCGTGACGCTCGACGCAACCTCCCGTGGCCCGTGAGCGTCATTGTGAATGAATCACCATGTAACGGACACTGGGAGTCATCTGGTGCGCATACTCTCCGCGCTCACCGTGGCACTGTTCGTCGTGGCCGGGTGCAGTACGTCGGGGTCGGACAAGCCCACCCCCGAACTGGCGCCGCGCGGCACGCAGATGACCACGGCCAAGCCCACCCGCCAGGACCTGACCAGCAAGGTCAGCCTGAGCGGCAAGGTCGCCATCAACCCGGTGTTCGGGCTGGTGTCCCCGGTCGCGGGCCAAGTCAGGTACCTGGACGTGAAGACGCCGGAGAAGACGCCGGCGAAACCGACCAAGGTCGCCAACGTCTTCGCCAACGGCAAGCCGACCGCCGTGGACGTCCCGGCAGGCGCGACGTTCAGCGGACGGCTGGCCGACGACAAGGCCACGGTCACCGCGGGTCAGCCGATCGCGTCGGCCAAGCACGTCGGCTACGGGCTCGTCGCCGAGATCAAGGGCGAGCAGGCGTACCAGCTGTCCGACGCGTTGTCCTCGGTGCAGGCGCAGATCAAGAACGGGCCGGGCCCGTTCCCGTGCGCGGTGCTCGGCACCATCGCCGCGCTGCCCGCGGGCACGATCCCGGATCCGCCGCCCGCCGAGAACCCCGCGACCCCGCCACCCAGCGGTGGCCCGGTCACCAACCCCGCTCCCCCACCGGGCAACGGCAAGCCCGAGGAGAACAAGCCGAACCCGTCGGAGGCGACCGGGATGCGGCTGGTCTGCACGGCGCCGTCCGACCTGAAGCTGATCAACGGCGCCGAGGCGACGTTGGAGGTCGTCACCGAGAAGGCGGCCAATGTGATGGTGCTTCCCGTCGAGGCCGTCGCCGGTGGCCAGGGCAAGGGCAAGGTGGACGTGCTCGGCCCGAGCGGCGAGCGGGTGACCAAGGACGTCGTGCTCGGCCTGACCGACGGCAAGGTCGTGCAGATCAAGTCCGGACTGGTCGGTGACGAGACCGTCGCCGTGCCGGGCCCGAACCTGCCGCCCGCGCAGCAGGACCCGAACTCGCCCGGAGGTCCGGGCAAGTGACCCTGGACATGACCCAGCCGATCCCGCCACAACCAGCGGCACCGGCGCTGATCCAGCTCAACGGGATCACCAAGACGCTCAAGGGCCAGCAGCAGCCGCGGACCATCCTCAGCGGCGTGGACCTGTCGCTGCACAGCGGTGAAAGCGTGGCCATCCTCGGCCGGTCCGGCTCGGGCAAGTCGACGCTGCTGAGCCTGATCGGCCTGTTCGACCGGCCGGACGGCGGCCAGTACCTGCTCGAGGGCACCGACATCTCCCGGATCGCCGAGCGCAAGGCGGCGGCGTTGCGCAGTGCCCGGTTCGGGTTCGTGTTCCAGCGGTTCTTCCTGCTCAAGAGCCTGACCGCGGCGCAGAACGTGGCGATGGCGCTGGTCAACGGCCAGGGCTGGCTGGCCCGGCGCAAGCGCCGCACCCGCGTGATGGAGGCGCTCGACCAGGTCGGCATCGCACACCTGGCCAAGAGCAAGCCGCCCCGGCTGTCCGGCGGTGAACAGCAGCGGGTGGCCATCGCCCGCGCGCTGGTGCGTGACCCGAAGATCCTGCTGGCCGACGAGCCGACCGGCGCACTGGACACCGAGACGGGCAACCTCGTGATCGAGGCGCTGCACTCGGCCACCCAGCGCGGCTGCGGGCTGATCCTGGTCACCCACGACCACGCGCACGCCAACAAGATGGGCACGGTGCTGCGGCTGACCGACGGCAAACTCGCTGTCGCACAAGAACAGGTGGTCGTGTGATCGGGATGTCCGGCCGGTTGCGGTCCGCGCTCATCATCGGCGGCCAGGGCATCCGGGCCCGCAAGCTGCGCACGTTGCTGTCCATGCTGAGCCTGTTCCTCGGTGTGCTGGCCGTGGTGGTGGTCCAGGCCGGGTCGGAGTTCGCGCAGAAGCAACTGCTGGCCGACTCCGAGCTGAGCATGGCCAAGGACGGCACGCTGCAGCTCTACCTGCCGCCCAACGACAAAGCCGGTCCGATCGTGGTCGACACGATCAAGGGCAGGGCGGACGCGGTGGCGATGCTGCACAAGAACGCCGTCATCGGCGAACCGAACGTGTCGCCGGTGAATCCCGGCGGCGCGCCGTTCGACCACCTCGACAGCGGTGGACGGGGCAGCTTCGTCTGCGACGCCAGCGGCTGCCGTCCCGCGGCGTCGACGAACGCACCGCCGGGCAAGGCGATCGAGGTCAGGCTGGTCGCGCTGACCGGCGACATCAGGCAGTTCCGCGCGTTCCGGGTGGAGGCCGGCCAGTGGCTGGACTTCGGCACGGCGCCGTCGCTCGCGCCGAAGATCGTGCTGAACAAGGAAGCGGCCAAGGGCTTCGAGCGCTACCGGGTGCCCGCCCAGATGCACGTCGACGGCGCGACAGCCGACGCGACCCCGCAGATCACCGGCGTGGTCGACGACGGCGAGGGATACGGCCCGGTCGCGTACATCCGGCTGGACGAACTGCTGAACTGGATGCCGCCCAAGGCGTTGGCCGACCCGAACATGGCTCTGCAGATCATGATGACGCCCGAGGCGAGCGGGTTCGAGCAGACGCTGAAGGCACGGCTGATCGGCCAGGGCATGAAGGCCGACGAGATCTACGTCAACACGGTCAAGTCCAGGGAACGCATCGAGGACCAGCTCTCGCTGATGCGGATGATCTTCCTGGGGATGGCGGCGCTGGTGCTGCTGATCGGCACCGCGGGCATCCTGAACGTCGGGCTGGCGACGGTGGGTGAACGCATCGAGGAGTTCGCGCTGCGCCGGGCCGTGGGCACACCGCGTGCCCTGCTGGCCGGGATCGTGCTCGCGGAGACGTTGCTGACCGGCTTGATGACGGCAGCCGCCGCGATCGGCGTGGGGGCGTTGGGGATCAAGGTCGGCGCGGGCATGTTCGCCGGGCGGTTCCCGTCCGTGCAGGACATCGTGTTCCCCTGGCAGGCCGGGGTGGCGGGCGTGATCGCCGGTCTGGTCGCGGGGCTGCTCGGCGGCCTGGTCCCGGCGATCCGGGCGGCCCGAATCCCGATCGCCACCGTGATGCGAGCCTGAAAAACCCTCGTGAGTGGTTCGGCCGGTTCTAACCGGCCGAACCACTCACGAGGGTTTCAGTCGGTTTTGCCCTGCTGCTCGGCCAGGAAGCGCTCCAGCTCCGCGCCCAGCTCGTCGGCTGTCGGGATGTCGTCGGGGTCGAGCAGCAGGTTGTCCTCCTCCTTGGCGGAGGTGAACGCGTCGTACTGCTGCTCCAGCGCCGCCACGACCTCGGCCACCTGGTCGGACTCCGAGACCTGGCGTGCGATCTCCTCGTCCGCGCGGCGTGAGCTCTCCGTCAGCGCTCCCGGCTGCAGCACCAGGCCGGTCGACTGGTTCAACGCCTCCAGCAGCACCAGTGCCGCCGCCGGGTACGTCGACTGCACAAGGTAATGCGGCACGTGCGCGGCGTAACCGATCGCGTCGTGGCCCGACTCGCCCAGCCGCAGTTCCAGCAGGCCGGAGACGTTGCCGGGCACCTGCACGCGGCTGAACATCGGGCGGTAGTCCGACACCAGGTCCGGGCGGGTGGCGTGCGCGGTCAGGCCCAGCGGACGCGTGTGCGGGACGCCCATCGGGATTCCGTGCACCCCGATCGTCAGCCGCACGCCCCACCGTTCGACCAGCTGGCGCACCGCCTCGACGAACGCCTCCCAGCGGAAGTCCGGCTCCGGGCCGCTCAACAGCAGGAACGGGGTGCCGACCTGGTCGTGCAGCAACCGCACGACCAGCTCCGGCGTCTGGTAGTCCTCCCAGTGGTCCTGCACGAACGTCATCGCGGGCCGCCTGGCGCGGTAGTCCAGCAGGCCGTCGATGTCGAACCGGGCGATCACCCTGTTCTCGTACGCCGACAGCAGTTGCTCCACCAGCGCCGCACCCGCCGATCCCGCGTCCATGAAGCCGTCGAAGTGGTGCAGCAGCACCGCACCGGTCAGGTCCGGCACGTCCGAGTCGACCTCATACAGGTTCTCCGGCTCCAGCACCACAAGCCTCCAAGCACGCGACCAGAATCCTCAACGACTATTACAACGCGTGCCGACCCCGGAACCATTCCGGGTCGCCCGATTTAGGGGACTTCTAAGGGTGATCCACGTCACCGGTGAGCACCCACCGCCCCGGCGGTACCCGGAAGACCTGGAACCCGGCCTCATCGCGCAGGAATTCCACCCCCGGCGGCCGTCGACGTGCCACTCCCGGGACAAAAACCTCCGCTGACGAGCCAACTGGCACACCGACGGTCACCCGCACCGATGACTCCACGCGTGTCCACGCCACCGATGCCAGGCCCCGCACAGTCTGCACGGACGTCTGCGCCCAGGTCACCCCGACCCGCGCGTCCGGTTTGACCGTGAACCGCCGATAACCGTCATCGCCGGGCCGCAGGCCTGCGACGTTCTCGTACAACCACTGCACGACGGTGCCCTGGAAGTAGTGGTCGCGTGAGCGCGAGTCCGCGTGCCACATCTCCCACATCGTGTCGGCGCCGTTGTCGAACCAGAAACCCCAGCTCGGGTATGTCCGTTGCGTGGCCACCGCGTGCGCGACGTCGGGATGGCCGTGTGCGGTCAACGCGCGCAACAGGACGCTCGTCCCGAGCGCGCCGGTGTTCAGGTGGTTGCCGCGCGCCTTGATGTCGGCGACGAGACTGGCGACCACCTGGGCGACCGATCCGGGCGGCACCAGGCCGAACATCAGCGGGATGGCGTTGGACGTCTGCCGGTAGTCCGGGTCCTTCGCCGTGCGATAACGACCGTCCACGAGGAAGGTCGCGTTGAACGCCGTACGGCACGCCTCGGCGACGGAGCGATACCTGGCGGCGGTGTCGCTGTGCCCCAACAACTCCCCGAGCTCAGCCGTCCCGATCAACGCGCGGTACAGGTACGCCGTCGCGGTCAGTCTCGTGTCCTCGGGCGGGTTGCCGCCGTATCCCGGTGGCAGGTAGTCACCGAGCGCGGTGATCGCGAGGTTGTCCCGCAGACGGCCGATCTCCCAGTCCAGGTACCGGGTCAGGGTTGTCCAGTGCGTGGCCGCGAGCGCGGTGTCGCCGTAGATCCGGTACATCTCCCTGACCATGAACGGGTACACCGTGGTCCACTCCGGGGACGGCGCGAGTTCCTGGTAGCCCCATCCCCCGCTCGGCACGATCACCGGCAGCTGGCCCGCGTCGTTCTGGCTGTCGCCGAGGTCGTTGATCCACTTGGTCAGGAACCGGGCCATCCCGAACGCGTACATCATCACGGGCGCGCCGAGCTGGGCGTCACCGGTCCAGCCGTTCTTCTCGTACATCGGGGTGTCGGTGGGGATGCCGTGCAGGTTGTTGCGCAAAGTACGCCGCATCGCGCGGTCGAGCTGCTCGAAGAACGGCTCGGAGCACCGGAAGGTGCCGGTGTCCGGAACACTCGACTGCACCACCTTGCCGCGCAACGCCTCCGGCCGCGCGCCGGTCACCTGGACGTAGCGGAATCCCTTGTAGGAGAACTTCGGCTCCCACGTCTCCACGCCCGTGCCCCCGCAGATGTACTCGTCGGTCTGGTGCCGTCCCGGTACGAGGCCGTTCTCCCATTGCACCGTGCCGTCGGCTTTGAGCCGTTCCCCGTGCTGCATGCGGATCACGGTTCCCGCCGGGGCGCGTACGGTCAGCTCGGTCCAGCCGGACATCGTGCGTCCCATGTCGGCGATGTAGACGCCTGGACGCAGCTCGCGCACGGTCGGCGTGATGGTGTCGACGACCTGGATCGGTTCGTGTTGCTGGGCCCGGACTGTCCCGTGTGGAGCATCCATGACCGCGGATTGGTACCATACGATGGCTTTGCCCGCGTCGTAGGTCTCCCCCGCGTACTGCGAGTTGGTGACCGTGCGGCTCTCGGCGAGTTTCCAGTCGGGGCCGGAGGCGATGGTGGTCACGGCACCGCCCGGGTGCTCGATTTCCAGCTGTGCCAGCAGTCGCGGTTCGCCGTGCCAGCTCGCCTTGTGCCAGTTCCACACGTTCGGCGTGACCAGACCGTAGAACCCCCGGCCGAGCAGGACTTCCAGCGCGTTGTCGCCTTGCTTGACCAGGTGGGTGACGTCGTGCGTGGCGTACAGGACGGTTTCGTCGTAGTCGGTGAACCCGGGGTCGAGCACTTGGGCGCCGACGCGCGAACCGTTGACCGTCGCCTCGTAGTAGGCCAGGCCGCTGATGTACAGCCGCGCTTTGGTCACGCCCTTGCTCAGCTTGAACTCCTTGCGCAGCAGGGGCGCGGGAGCTTCCGGTACGGCGACGGAGACGTTCGTGCCCCACACGCCTTGGCCGTAGGGCGCGAGCACGGTCACCGCCGGCCACCCGCTGTCATCGAATCCCGGCTGCTGCCATCCGCTTTGCTCCGTCTCAGCGACCTTCCAGTCCGGTCCCGTGATCACAGTCCGTTGACCGGCGGGGGTGTCGATGACCATCCGCACCAGCAACCCGGCGGGGTTCGTCGACCCCGGCGTGCCGCGGTTCGTTGCCACAGCGGCGATGACGTTGCGACCGCCGCGCACGAGGCCGGTCACGTCCGCGGTCAAGGCCGTCTTCCAGCTGTCGGTGGCCTGGGGAGCGTGCAGTGCCTGGGTTCCGCCGATGTAGAGGGTGAAGTCGTCGTCGGCTGTCGCGACGATCCTGGCGCGGGTGACGGGTCCCGCGATGTCGAAGGACGTGCGGAACCAGCGGGCCTCGGTGGGCGCGGTGGCCGACCAGATCCAGGACGCGCCGTCCACGGCAGGCGGTGCTTCCGGTGCGGCCGCACCGATCCAGCGCGCGACCCACGACGAGCCGAGCAGTCCCGTCTCCCACCAGCGCACCGGCGACCAGTCCGATACGCGGTCGTTGGCGTCCCATACGCGGACTTGCCACTCGTAGCGGGTACGCGGGCGCAGCGGCGGTCCGCCGTAGCGGACGCCGACCGACTCGGCCGAGGAAACCTTGCCGGAATCCCAGATTCCGCGCACCCGGACCTGGTAGGCCGTTTGGCGGGCACCGGGTAGCCCCGAAACGAGTACCCACGACAGCCGCGGGACGGCCACATCGGTGCCGAGCAACGTTTCGGCGTACTCCACAGTGGTCCGTTCGACCGCCATGGCCGCTCGTCCGCCGGATTCGCTCACCTGATCAGCCTGCCCGGTACCGGCCGGCATCGCGAACGCCCCCGCGCTCACGGCCGAACCACGCAGGAACACCCGGCGGTTCATCTCCATCGCTGCACCCTTCCCCGTTGAAGCCGGCAGTGGGTTGAAACGTTTCAATCGTGCACTGCGGCACTTCCCGTCGAAGCGTGGGAATGGATTCAGATGCTAGAGCATCGCTGTCGCGCAGGCCACGTTCGACGGGAGTGGATCGGAGGGTGGCGGATCACGGGACAGACCCGTCCACATCGTGGAATGAGCCAGTTGAGCACCGCGCGCCGGTAACTGTCAACCGCCGCGTGGGATTTCCCACGTGACATCAGGCATAACCGTGTGTTCACATTACTGTCACGAGAACCCCCGGAAGACCCCGGGCATCTTGTCCTGCGCAGCCTGCCGTCCCGCCATCCGGGAACCAGGCGACCCTTCTCGCACAACGACGTGCGGCACCAGCCCCCATAGTTCCCCTGGGAGGGCCGCTGCTGTGACCCGCCACAAGACCGAGGGCCTGTACGACGAACAGTTCGAGCACGACGCCTGTGGCGTCTCGTTCGTCGCGGATCTCGCCGGCCGCAAGAACCACGACATCGTGGCCAAAGCCCTGATCGCACTGCGGAATCTGGAGCACCGAGGCGCTCGGGGCGCCGAACCCGAAACCGGCGACGGCGCCGGGCTGCTGATCCAGGTCCCGCACGAGTTCTTCGCCGCCGTCACCGGCTTCGACCTGCCGCCCGAGGGCGAATACGTTGTCGGCACGGCCTTCCTGCCTGTCGACGGCACGGCGAGAGCCGACGCCGTCGGCGCGGTCGAGGCGATCGCCGCCGAGGAGGGCATGCGGGTGCTCGGCTGGCGCGAACTGCCCGTCGACACCGACCACGTCGGCCCGACCGCCGCGACCACCATGCCGTACTTCGGCCAGCTGTTCCTGGCCGCCGACGGCGTGACCGGCCTGGCCCTGGAACGCCTGGCGTTCGTCGTGCGCAAACGGGCCGAGCACGCGGCCGACGTGTACTTCCCCAGCCTGTCCGCGCGCACCATCGTCTACAAGGGCATGCTGACCGAGCCCCAGGTCGAGCGGTTCTTCCCGGACCTGACCGACGAGCGCGTGACGAGCTCGATCGGTCTGGTGCACTCCCGGTTCTCCACCAACACGTTCCCGTCGTGGCCGCTGGCGCACCCGTACCGGTATGTGGCACACAACGGCGAGATCAACACCCTGCGCGGCAACCGCAACTGGATGGACGCCCGCGAGTCGATGCTGTCCAGCGACCTGATCCCCGGCGACATCGAGCGCGTCCTGCCGGTGATCACGCGCGGCGCCAGCGATTCCGCGAGCTTCGACGAGGTGCTGGAGCTGCTGCACCTCGGCGGCCGCAGCCTGCCGCACGCCGTGCTGATGATGATCCCCGAGGCGTGGGAGAACCACGAGGAGATGGATCCGGCGCGGCGCGCCTTCTACGAGTACCACTCGAACCTGATGGAGCCGTGGGACGGACCGGCGCTGGTCTCGTTCACCGACGGCTCGCTGATCGGCGCCGTGCTGGACCGCAATGGACTGCGTCCGGCCCGTTACTGGGTCACCGAGGACGGTCTGGTCGTGCTCGGCAGCGAGGCCGGTGTGCTGGAGATCGACCCGGCGAGCGTGATCCGCAAGGGCAGGCTCGAGCCGGGCCGGATGTTCCTCGTGGACACCGTGGCCGGCCGGATCATCGACGACGACGAGATCAAGGGCGAGCTCGCCGCGGCGCAGCCGTACGGCGAATGGCTGCACGCCGGTGTGATCCAGTTGGCGGAACTGCCGCGCCGCGAGCGCGAGGTGCCGACACACGCTTCGCTGGTGCGCCGCCAGCAGGCCTTCGGCTACACCGAGGAAGAGCTCAACGTCCTGTTGCGCCCGATGGCCGCCAACGGCGCCGAGCCGATCGGGTCGATGGGCAACGACTCGCCGCTGGCGCCGCTGTCGCAGCGGCCACGGCAACTGTTCGACTACTTCACGCAACTCTTCGCGCAGGTGACCAACCCGCCGTTGGACGCCATCCGCGAGGAACTGGTCACCTCGCTGCACACGTCGGTTGGCGCCGAGCCGAACCTGCTGTCCACCCCGGCCAGCGCGTGCCGCCGGATCTCGCTGTCCTTCCCGGTGCTGGACAACGACGAGCTGGCCAAGATCGTGCACATCAACGACGACGGCGACCTGCCTGGGTTCCAGACGTTCACCGTGCGCGGTCTGTACGGAGTGAACGGTGGCGGCGACGCGCTCAAGCAACGCCTCGACGAGATCCGCGCCGAGGTGTCCGAGGCGATCGCGGGCGGCGCCAGGCTCATCGTCCTGTCCGACCGAGGCGTGGACGAGACACACGCGCCGATCCCGTCGCTGCTGCTGACCGGTGCCGTGCACCACCACCTGATCCGCGAGAAGACCCGCACCCAGGTCGGACTGCTCGTGGAGGCCGGTGACGCACGCGAGGTGCACCACATCGCGCTGCTGATCGGGTACGGTGCCGCCGCTGTCAACCCGTACCTGGCGATGGCCAGTGTCGAGGAGATGGCGCTGGCGGAGACGGCCGAGCAGGCCACCCGCAACCT
The DNA here is from genome assembly GCF_001302585.1 of Kibdelosporangium phytohabitans. Taxonomy (GTDB): domain Bacteria; phylum Actinomycetota; class Actinomycetes; order Mycobacteriales; family Pseudonocardiaceae; genus Kibdelosporangium; species Kibdelosporangium phytohabitans. The sequence goes on from NZ_CP012752.1 coordinate 7,480,336, forward strand.
GATCAAGGCGCTGGGCAAGGGTGTCCGCAAGACCATGTCCAAGATGGGCGTGTCCACTGTGGCCTCCTACACCGGTGCGCAGATCTTCGAGGCGATCGGCCTCGGCGACGAGGTGATCGACAGCTGCTTCAGCGGGACGACCTCACGGCTCGGCGGCGTCGGCTTCGACGTGCTCGCCGAGGAGGTGGCGCAGCGGCACCGCAAGGCGTTCCCGCCCGACGGTGTCCGCCCGAGCCACCGCGAACTGGAGACCGGCGGGGACTACCAGTGGCGCCGCGAGGGCGAGGCGCACCTGTTCAACCCGCAGACGGTGTTCAAGCTCCAGCACTCCACGCGCAGCGGCCGTTACGAGATCTTCAAGGAGTACACGCGCGGCGTCGACGAGCAGTCCGCGCGGCTGATGACGCTGCGTGGCCTGTTCGACTTCAAAGCCGGCCGTGAGCCGGTGCCGATCGAGGAGGTCGAACCGGTCTCCGACATCGTCAGGCGGTTCGCCACCGGCGCGATCTCGTACGGCTCGATCTCCAAGGAGATGCACGAGGTCCTCGCGATCGCGATGAACCGGATCGGCGGCAAGTCCAACACCGGCGAGGGCGGCGAGGACCCGGACCGGTTCACCCGTGACGCCAACGGCGACCTGCGCCGCTCGGCGATCAAGCAGGTCGCGAGCGGGCGGTTCGGCGTGACGAGCGAGTACCTGGTCAACGCCGACGACATCCAGATCAAGATGGCGCAGGGCGCGAAGCCCGGCGAGGGAGGGCAGCTGCCGGGGGCGAAGGTGTACCCGTGGATCGCGCGGACCCGGCACTCCACGCCGGGCGTCGGGCTGATCTCGCCGCCGCCGCACCACGACATCTACTCGATCGAGGACCTGGCGCAGCTGATCCACGACCTGAAGAACGCCAACCCGAAGGCGCGGGTCCACGTCAAGCTGGTGTCCGAGGTCGGGGTCGGCACGGTCGCGGCCGGGGTGTCCAAGGCGCACGCGGACGTCGTGCTGATCTCCGGGCACGACGGCGGCACGGGCGCGTCTCCCCTGTCGTCGATCAAGCACGCCGGTGGCCCGTGGGAGCTCGGCCTGGCCGAGACCCAGCAGACGTTGCTGGCCAACCGGTTGCGCGACCGGATCGTGGTGCAGACCGACGGCCAGCTCAAGACCGGCCGTGACGTGATCGTCGCCGCGCTGCTGGGTGCGGAGGAGTTCGGGTTCGCCACCGCTCCCCTGGTGGTGTCCGGTTGCATCATGATGCGCGTCTGCCACCTGGACACGTGCCCGGTCGGCGTCGCCACGCAGAACCCGCTGCTGCGGGAGAAGTTCAGCGGCAAGGCCGAGTACGTGGTGAACTTCTTCGAGTTCGTCGCCCAGGAGGTCCGCGAATACCTGGCACAGCTCGGTTTCCGGTCGCTGCAAGAGGCGATCGGGCACGCCGAGCTGCTGGACACCCGCAAGGCCGTCGGCCACTGGAAGGCGGCGGGCCTGGACCTGACGCCGATCTTCCACGTGCCGGACCTGCCGCCGCGCGCGTCCCGCCACCAGGTCGTCACCCAGGACCACGGCCTGGAGAAGGCGCTGGACAACACGTTGATCCAGCTGGCCGAGGGCGCGTTGTCCGCGGGCGACCGCGTGCGCCTGGAACTGCCGGTGCGCAACGTGAACCGGACCGTCGGCACGATGCTCGGCTCGGAGGTGACCAGGATCTGGGGTGGTGCGGGGCTGCCGGACGACACCATCGACATCACCTTCACCGGCACGGCGGGCCAGTCGTTCGGCGCGTTCATCCCCAACGGCGTCACGCTGCGGCTCGTCGGCGACGCGAACGACTACGTCGCCAAGGGGTTGTCCGGCGGCCGGGTCACGGTCCGGCCCGATCCGTCGGCGACGTTCGTGGCCGAGGAGAACATCATCGCGGGCAACGTGATCTGCTACGGCGCCACGAGCGGTGAGATCTTCATCCGCGGCAGGGTCGGCGAGCGGTTCTGCGTGCGCAACTCCGGCGCACTCGCGGTGGTGGAAGGAATCGGTGACCACGGCTGCGAGTACATGACCGGTGGCCGCGTGGTCGTGCTCGGGCAGACCGGGCGCAACTTCGCGGCGGGCATGTCCGGCGGTGTCGCGTACGTGCTCGACATCGCCAGGCAGCGGGTGAACCACGAGATGGTCGACCTCGACCCGCTGGACGACGCGGACCGCGAGTTCCTGCGGGAAACCGTCGGGAAACACCTGGCGGAGACGGATTCCGCCGTGGCGCACGGCCTGCTGGTCGACTGGGCACCGGAACGGTTCACGAAGGTGATGCCGAAGGACTACAAGCGCGTGCTGGCCGCGCGGGCCCGTGCCGAACGGGACGGCCGTGACGTGAACGAGGCGATCATGGAGGCCGCGCATGGCTGACCCCAAGGGCTTCATCACCACACCTCGGGAGAACCCGGCCACCCGGCCGGTCTTCCTGCGGCTCAAGGACTGGCGCGAGGTCTACGAGGATTTCGATGGCGAACGCACGCAGCGCCAGGCCGGTCGCTGCATGGACTGCGGGATCCCGTTCTGCCACCAGGGTTGTCCGCTGGGCAACCTGATCCCGGAGTGGAACAACCTGGTCTGGAAGTCCGACTGGCTGGCCGCGATCGAACGGCTGCACGCGACCAACAACTTCCCGGAGTTCACCGGGACGCTGTGCCCGGCGCCGTGCGAAACCGCCTGCGTGGTGGGGATCAACGGCGATCCCGTGTCCATCAAGCGGGTCGAGATCTCGATCATCGACCGCGCGTGGGACGAGGGCTGGGTCACCCCGCAGGTGCCGACGGCGTTGACGGGCAGGAAAGTCGCGGTCGTCGGCTCCGGTCCGGCAGGCCTGGCGGCGGCCCAGCAGCTGACCCGCGCGGGGCATTCGGTGACCGTGCTGGAACGGGCGGACGCGATCGGTGGCCTGCTGCGCTACGGGATTCCCGAGTTCAAGATGGAGAAGTGGCGGCTGGACCGCAGGCTCGACCAGATGCGCGCGGAGGGAACCGAGTTCCGTGCGGGCGTGGACGTCGGCGTGGACGTCAAGGCGACCGAGCTGCGGACGTCCTACGACGCCGTGGTGCTGGCCGGTGGCGCGACGGCGTGGCGTGACCTGCCGATCCCCGGCCGGGACCTCACGGGCGTCCACCAGGCGATGGAGTACCTGCCGCCGGCGAACAGGGTCGCACGCGGTGACCTCGCCAGCTCACCGATCAGCGCCAAGGGCAAGCACGTCGTGGTGATCGGCGGCGGTGACACCGGCGCCGACTGCGTGGGCACGGCGCACCGCCAGGGCGCGGCGTCGGTGACGCAGCTGGAGATCATGCCGCGGCCACCGGAGGTCCGTTCGGACGCCCACCCGTGGCCGACGTACCCGATGGTCTACCGGGTGTCCTCGGCGCACGAGGAAGGCGGCGACCGGATCTACGCGGTGTCCACGGTCGAGTTCCTCGGGGACGCCGACGGCGACGTGCAGTCGCTCAAGCTGGTCGACGTCAAGCTGGACAGCGGGAAGTTCGTGCCAGTGGAAGGCACCGAACGGGAGATCCCGGCACAGCTGGTCACCCTCGCGATGGGCTTCGTCGGCCCGCAGCAGCACGGCCTGCTCAACGATCTCGGGGTCGTCTACGACCCGCGGGGCAATGTCGCCCGCGACGCTTCGTTCGCCACCAACGTCGATGGCGTGTTCGTCGCGGGCGACATGGGCCGCGGCCAGTCGCTGATCGTGTGGGCCATCGCCGAAGGCCGTTCAGCGGCTGCCGGGGTGGACGCCTACCTGATGAACCGCGCTGTGCTGCCCGCCCCGATCGCCCCGACCGACAGGCCGCTCGCCTGACCTGAGCCTGGCTCTTGGCAACGGCGCCACGGGCCAGGCTCAGTTGTCGACGACGACGAGCACGGTGATCACCACCAGTGCCACGAACATGGCCACCATTCCCACGCGCACGGCGAGGGAATACGGCGCCGGTTCCGCGATCTTGAGCAACATCTGCCGCGCTAGCTGAGCCGTGGGCCGGTTCGACGGATCCGGCTGCACCAGCCCGGTGATCACCGGGGCGAGGCCCTCAGCGCGCTGAGGCACCGCCTGCGGTTGATACGGCGTGCCTTCCACCGCGGCGAACAACGTGGCGCCGAGTGAGTACAGGTCCGTCGGCGGCCCGACGGACCACAGGCCCGTCAGCTTGGTCGTGCCATCCTCGGCGACGAGCACGTCACCGGGCGTGATGTCACGGTGCGCCATGCCTTTGGCGTGCATCGCGACCAATGCGCCAGCGACCTGCGCGCCGATCTCAGCTGCGTCGCGCGGCGGCAGTGCGCCGTCGGTGTGAAGGATGTCGGCCAGGCTGCGGGCCGGGAAGTACTCCATCACCTGAAAGCGGTCGTCCCCGTCGTCGATGACGTCGTGGACCGCCACGATGTTCGGGTGGTGCACCTCGTGCCACACGTCACCGCTGACTGCCCGTTCGATCGCCACGTCCCGGCGCAGCTCCTGGTCGGTCGCCCGCCAGACCTCACCCATCCCGCCGACGCGCTCCACGAGCTCGTAACGACCTGCCAGCACCTGGCCCACGACCATGGCGCGGATCGTAGACCCGCCTGGCGGCACCGTTGTCCTCAGTCGTGCCAACCGCTGGCCGCGAGCAGCATGTCCCACGTCGCGTAAGGCAGATCGGGCCGCAGCTGGTGCAGGATCTCGCCGGGGAACGTCAACGGCGGCGCCTTGCGCGGGTCGGCGACGGCCTGCTTGAGCAGGTCCTGGGTGAGAGCACGAATCCCGTCGAGCCGTGGATACACGGCGAGGACACGCTCGGCGTATCCCGCAGGCAGGTCATCGGGCCCACCGAGGACGTCGATACCGATGCCGGCGTGCGCGAGCCCGATCTCCGGTCGACGGCGTCGGCGGAACACCGGCGAGCCGGAGAAACCGGAGGAGGTGTGCCACGCGATGCCGTCCCACACGGTGTCGACGCGGCTGTCGGTGATGCCGTTGCGCTCAAGGAACCGTGCGGCGAAGTCGGCGCCGTCGACCTCGAACCGCTGGCCCGTGTTCGCCAGGCTGGTCGCTCCCATGTCGTGCAACGCGCAGATGAGGAACAAGACTTCGTCGTCGTAGTCCTGACCGGTCCGCGCGGCGACCGCTTGGCTGAACAGATAGCTGCGCAGGCTGTGGTTGCGCAGGTACGGCTTTTGCGTGCGAGCCACGAGTTGCGCTGCCGCACGGGCAACGCGGGTGTCGGGTAACGAGAGGTCGCCACGCGTGGCCGCCGCCGCGGCCGGTGCACCACCGCCGATCACGGTGGCGGCGGTGGCGGCGATGACGGTGCGGCGAGGAAAGGACGAACGCATCTTTGTTGCTCCCAGTCAGGCCGTCCGGCCGGCGAGTCGAGTGCCCCAGCACTTCCAGGATGGCCTCGCACCACCATGGCATTGGGGACGAAAACCCCGCGGAAACAGACACGCGGGTCAGTCGCACTGACGTAGCCCTCACTCGAGGGCCATGACGCTGTCCGCCAGTGCCATCAACTCGGTTTGATAGTCGGCGTACAGGCCGCGCAGCGCGTCCGCGGGCCAATCCGGCGGCTGCAACGGCGCGGGCAGGGCGGGGTCGGCCAGCAGGTGCCGGACGATCGCGGCGGCGATCGTGAACCGGGTGGCGTTGCTGTCCGTCGCGCGGAAGTGGCCCATCAACGTGTGTGCGCGTGCTGCCCAGCCGGGCAGGTCCCACAGGGTGCTGGCCAGTTTGGTTCCATCCGTGTGCGGGCGGCCGGTGAAGCTCTGCACGCCCAGGTCCGGGGGCAGCGCGCGGACGAGGTTGGCCGGTCGGGTCCAGACGCCTTCGCGCAGTTCGGCCAATCGCAGTCGGGACAGCGACGCACGTAGTTCCGCGCGGTCGCCCGCTGGTCTGCCGAGGGCTGTCACGACGACGATCTCCCATTCGCCGTGCCAGTCGCGGGTGCTGGTGCGGATGGCGTCGTCCTGGCGTCGCTGGCGGGTGAGCAGGCGCTCGGTCAGGCGGTAGGTGCTGCCGGTTCGTGCCAGGTCTCCTGCCGCCGTCATCCGGGTGAGGGCCACGCGCAGCGCCGGTTCGGTGATCCGGAACTCGGCGGCCAGCCGGACCAGGTAGCGGACGGGCAGCTGCGGCGGGTGGATGCCGAGCAGCACGCTGAGCACCACCGACCTGGCGCTCAGCGGTTTCAGGTCGAGCTCGCCCGCTGTCACCTGCACATTGTCTCCCGTGGCCCGATGAGCTGGGACAACACCCGACATTACAACTCTTGTGCAAGCGCGGAAAATCTGTAACAGTCGACGGATGACCGCCACCCAGTCGCCCGCGCAGCAGTACGCCACGCACGAGGTCGCCAACCAGCCGCCGCCGCACTCGCCGTACGACGCGTCCGCGGACACCGCGCTGCTGGAGGGTCTGCGCCGGGAAGGAGCGGGCTGGGCCGAGGAGGACATCCGCCGCTTCGGCAAGCTGGCGGGCAGCGAGGAAGCCCAGTTGTGGGCGGAACAAGCGAACACCAACGAACCCGTGCTGCGCACGGTCGACCGTTACGGCAACCGCGTCGACGAGGTGGACTTCCACCCCTCATGGCACAACCTCATGCGCGTCGCGATCGCCGAGGGCGGCGCCGCGTCCCCGTGGGCTGACGAGCGCGCGGGCGCGCACGTGGTGCGGTTCGCGGGCAGCCTGGTCTGGGGCCACACCGAGGCGGGCCACGGGTGTCCGTTGTCCATGACGTACGCGGTGATCCCCGCCCTGCGCCACCAACCCGACCTGGCCGCGGTGTTCGAACCGCTGCTGACCAGTCGCGTGTACGACCCGGGCCTGCGGATCCCGACAACCAAGCGCGGCATCCTCGCCGGCATGGGCATGACCGAAAAGCAGGGCGGCTCGGACGTGCGCACCAACTCCACCGTCGCGACACCGACCGGCGAGGACGGCGTCTACACCCTCCGCGGCCACAAGTGGTTCACGTCGGCCCCGACGTGCGACATCTTCCTCGTCCTCGCGCAGGCGCCCGGTGGCCTGTCGTGCTTCCTCGTCCCGCGGATCCTGCCGGACGGCACCCGCAACACGTTCCGGATCACGCGACTGAAGGACAAGCTGGGCAACCGGTCCAACGCCTCGTCCGAGCCCGAGTTCGACGGCACGGTGGCGTGGCTGGTCGGACCCGAGGGACGCGGGGTCAAGACGATCATCGAGATGGTCAACTGCACCCGGCTGGACTGCGTGGCGGGCTCGTCGGCGACGATCCGCAAGGCGCTGGTCGAGGCGGGGCACCACGTCAAGTACCGCAGCGCGTTCGGCGCGAAGCTGATCGACCAGCCGCTGATGCGTGGCGTGCTGGCCGACCTGGCGGTGGAGTCGGAAGCCGCGACCACGTTGGGGCTGCGGCTGGCAGGCGCGGCCGACCGGGCGATCCGCGGTGATGAAGGCGAGAAGTCCTTCCGCCGGATCGCGACCGCGATCGGCAAGTACTGGGTGACCAAGCGGGCGCCCGCGTTCACCGCCGAAGCGCTGGAATGCCTCGGCGGCAACGGGTACGTCGAGGAATCCGGCATGCCGAGGCTCTACCGCGAGGCGCCGCTCAACTCGATCTGGGAAGGCTCGGGCAACGTCAACGCGCTCGACGTGTTGCGTGCGCTGGCCAAGGAACCCGGTGCGGCGCAAGCCCTCATGACCGAACTGTCGCTCGCCCACGGCGCCGACTCCCGGCTGGACGCGGCGGTCACCCGTCTCGGCACGGAACTCACCGCCCTGGCCACGGACCTCGACCGGGCGCAGCGGCAGGCACGCCGCATGGTCGAGCTGATGGCGTTGACGCTGCAGGGCTCGTTGCTGGTCCGGCACGCACCCGCGGCCGTCGCGGACGCGTTCTGCGCGAGCAGGCTGGGTGGCGACTGGGGGCACGCGTTCGGCACGCTTCCGGAAGGATCCGACGTCACCGGGATTCTCGAACGGGCGCTGCCGGAGGGCTCATGAGTGTCGTTGTGGACCGGGACGGCCCGGTCACGATCGTCAGCATCGACCGGGCCGAGGCCCGCAACGCGGTCGACCACGTGCACGCGGCGGCGCTGACGGAAGCTTTCGAGGAATTCGACAAGGACGACGAAGCCTCCGTCGCCGTCCTGCACGGGCGCGGTGGCGTGTTCTGCGCGGGAGCGGACCTCAAGGCTGTCGCTCGCGGGGAGGTGAACATCGGCGCGCCGGGTGAAGGGCCCGCTGGGATGGGGCCGACCAGGCTGCTGCTGAGCAAGCCGGTGATCGCGGCCGTCGACGGGTACGCCGTGGCGGGTGGGCTGGAATTGGCCATCTGGGCGGACTTGCGGGTCGCTGACCCGGGTGCTGTGTTCGGCGTGTTCTGCCGCCGGTGGGGTGTGCCGCTGATCGACGGCGGCACGATCCGGCTCCCTCGTCTGATCGGCCACTCCCATGCGCTGGACATGATCCTCACGGGACGCCCGGTAGATGCGGAGGAGGCGCATCGGATGGGTCTGGCCAACCGGATCAGCGCTCCCGGGCAGGCTTTGGCCGAGGCGGTTGAGCTGGCCCGGCAGTTGGCGGGTTTTCCACAGGTCTGCATGCGGCAGGACCGGCTTTCCAGTTACGCCCAGCACGACCTTCCGATCGGCGCGGCCATTGGTTCGGAATGGCAGCACGGTGTGGTTTCGCTGGCCAGTGACTCGGTCACCGGGGCGGGCCGGTTCGCCGCCGGTGCGGGACGGCACGGTTCCTTCGGTGGCTTGGAGGACGCATGAGCGACCCGGCCGCGTGGCGCGAGAACTGGACCGAAGGCGAAGGCTCGAAGTTCGCCGGTCGCCCGGCACCGGAGTCGGAAGCCGAGTACTCGACGTTGACCTACGAAGTCGACGGCCGCATCGCACGCATCACCTTCAACCGCCCGCACCGCGGCAACGCGATCACCGCCGAAACACCCGGCGACATAGCGGCGGCGGTGGAACGAGCCGACCTTGATCCCCGCGTCCACGTGATCCTCCTTTCCGGGCGTGGAAAGGGATTCTGCGGCGGGTACGACCTGTTCGAGACCGCCGAGCGAAATTTCAGCGACAGCGAAGGAACGCCTTCGACCGGCGGGACCGTGCTCGACCCGGCTGTTCAGGCTGCCAACCACAATCCGTTCGCTGCCGAGCCGTGGGATCCTATGATCGACTACGCGATGATGAGCCGGTTCAACCGCGGATTCTCGTCTCTGCTGCACGCCACCAAGCCGACCGTGGCCAAGTTGCACGGTTTCTGCGTGGCAGGCGGTACGGATATCGCTTTGTACTGCGACCAGATCATTTGCGCCGATGACACGAAGATCGGATACCCACCTACGCGGGTGTGGGGCGTTCCGGCCGCTGGCATGTGGGCTCACCGGCTGGGCGACCAGCGAGCCAAACGGCTCCTGCTCACCGGCGAATGCCTGGCTGGGACCCAGGCTGCCGAGTGGGGTCTTGCCGTTGAGTCGTGGCCCGCGGAGGAGCTCGATCAGCGGACCGAGTCGCTCGTCGGGAAGATCGCCGCCATGCCCGTCAACCAGCTCATGATGGTCAAGCTCGCTCTGAACTCCGCGCTGCTGGCTCAGGGTGTTCAGAACTCGGGCATGATCAGTACTGTTTTCGATGGGATTTCCCGGCATACTCGGGAGGGTTACTCTTTTCAGCTTCGCTCCGCCGAGGTCGGGTTTCGGCAGGCCGTTCGCGAGCGGGATGAGTTTTTCGGGGACCACAAGCGTTCTTCTTAGTTCTTCGGTTTTCTTATGGCCGCTTGTTTTTCACCTTCTGTGGTTGTTGGTTCCTTGGCGTTTTTCGCCCTTGTTGCGATTGTCGGCGCTCTGGCGTGTTGCTTGCCGCTATGCTGTGGTCGTTGACCCTTCGGTGGGCCGGGGCGGCGCCGATTTGACAAAGGGGCCCTGAGGCGCCCTCTTCGAGCGTAGAGGAGGAGCCCCTCTTCGTCGACCAAAGCTCAGCATTCCGCATGGGGACGGTACCCTCCGCGGCCGACAAGCCTACGGGCGCCTCCACCCTTTGTAAGATCGGCGCCGCTCTTGGTTTTTCGGGCTTTGACTCTGCCGCTTTCCAGCTTGGCTCTGCTTTCCTCCGCTTCCGGCTTTCTGCTCGGCTCTCGGCTTCGGCTTGGCTTCGACTCCCAGCTGCCAGCTCCCGGCTTCCCGCTCCGAGCACCCGCTTCCCCGCTACCGCTCCCCAGCTCTCGTTCCCGGTATCCAGGCCCGGACTTCGACTACCGACCCAGCTCCCCGGCATCCCACCTCGAGGTCCCTGTTCCCCGCACCCCACTGGTGAGCATGGTCTTCTCTCACTGCCGGTCATGCCAGGTGTCGGCCGTACGCTCGCCGGACAGCAGAAAAGGCCTGCGGCCGAATGCCCGCAGGCCTTTTGTTCGCGTTTTACTTGGGTTCGAGTACGAATACCGGGATCTGCCGGTCGGTCTTCTCCTGGTACTCGGCGTAGGCCGGGTACGCCTCGACGGCTCGGTCCCACCACTCGGCCCGCTCGGACCCGTCCACCTCGCGGGCGACGTAGTCCTTCGTCACTGTCCCGTCTTGCAGGGGGAATTCGGGGTGGGCCTTGATGTTGTGGTACCAGGTCGGGTGTTCGGGCGCCCCGCCCTTGGAGGCCACGACCGCGTACTTGCCTTCGTGTTCCACCCTCATCACCGGGGTGTAGCGCAGCTTGCCCGACTTGGCGCCGCGCAGGGTCAGCAGCACGATCGGCTTACCCAGGACGAGGATTCCCTCCGTCGTCCCGGTTTCGAGGATCTTCTTCGTCTGGCCTTGCACCCAGTCCGTCGGGCTCAGCTCTACGGTCTCGTCTGGCATGTCGTTGGTCAACACTCCTCGCGCCGCCGTTGTTCCCTGCCGGGCTTCAGCTGCCCTCCAGGTCGCCTTCCGTGTTCAGGTACACCGCACGCAGCGCGTCCAGTGTGGCCTGATCAGGATGCTCCCACATCCCCCGGTCCGCCGCCTCCAGAAGGCGCTCCGAGATCCCGTGCAGCGCCCACGGGTTGGCCTCGGACAGGAACTTCTGGTTCTCCGGGTCGAGGACGTAGCTCGCCGCGAGTTGCTCGTACATCCAGTCCGCCACGACTCCTGTCGTGGCGTCGTAGCCGAAGAGGTAGTCCACTGTGGCCGCGAGCTCGAACGCGCCCTTGTAGCCGTGCCTGCGCATTGCCGCCAGCCAGCGGGGGTTCACCACGCGGGCGCGGAAGATCCTTGTCGTCTCCTCGTTGAGGGTACGGGTGCGGACCGCGTCCGGGCGGGTGCTGTCGCCCACGTACGCGGCGGGGGCTTTACCGGTGAGGGCTCGGACTGTCGCGATCATCCCGCCGTGGTATTGGAAATAGTCGTCCGAGTCCGCGATGTCGTGTTCACGGGTGTCGATGTTCTTCGCTGCCACGGCGATGCGCTTGTAGGACGTCTCCATGTCCTGGCGTGCCTGGACTCCGTCGAGGCCCCTGCCGTAGGCGTAGCCGCCCCAGACCGCGTACACCTCGGCCAGGTCGGCGTCATCACGCCAGTTCCGGCTGTCGATCAACGGGAGGATGCCCGCGCCGTACGCGCCCGGTTTCGAGCCGAAAATCCGCATTGTCGCCCGCCGCGAGTCCCCGTGGCCGGCGCGGTCGGCCTCCACGTGCGCGCGGACGAAGTTCTGGTCTGCCGGCTCGTCCAGGGACGCCACGATCTGCACCGCGTCGTCCAGCAACGCCACGACGTGGGGGAACGCGTCACGGAAGAAGCCGCTGATGCGCACTGTCACGTCGATGCGGGGCCTGCCGAGTTCGTCGAGCGGGATCACCTCGAGGCCTGAGACGCGCCGGGACTGGTCGTCCCACTGTGGACGGACGCCCAGCAGGGCGAGGACCTCCGCGATGTCGTCACCCGCGGTGCGCATCGCCGACGTGCCCCACACCGACAGGCCCACCGACGGCGGCCACTCGCCGTTCTCCTCGCGGTAGCGCGCCAGCAACGAGTCGGCCATCGCCTGGCCCGTTTCCCACGCCAGCCGCGACGGCACCGCCTTCGGGTCGACCGAGTAGAAGTTCCGCCCGGTCGGCAGCACGTTCACCAGCCCACGCAGCGGCGAACCGCTCGGCCCCGCCGGAATGTACCCGCCGTCCAACGCGTGCAGGACGTGGTCGAGTTCGTCGGTGGTGCGGGCCAGGCGCGGGACTACCTCGGTGGCGGCGAACGCCATGATCTGTTCGACGGTCTCGTCCTCACGGCCGAGCACGTCGGACACCACCGTCGGCGCCGCGTCCACCGCCCACGAGGCGTTCTCCATGCCTTCGACCAGCGCACGAGCGGTCGCCTCGACGGTGTCCGTCGCGGTGCGGTCGTTGTCCTTTTCGGACAAGCCAAGGGCTTCGCGCAGTCCTGGCAGTGCGTCCGCCTGCCCGCCCCACATCTGCCTGGCCTGCAGCATCGCCAGGACGAGGTTGACCCGTGCCTCCCCTTCCGGGGCGACGCCGAGCACGTGCAGGCCGTCGCGGATCTGCACGTCCTTGACCTCGCACAGCCAGCCGTCGACGTGCAGCAGGAAGTCGTCGAACTCCGCGTCGTGCGGGCGGTCGTCCAGGCCGAGGTCGTGGTCGAGTTTCGCGGCCTGGATCAGTGTCCAGATCTGCGCGCGGATCGCGGGCAGCTTCGCCGGGTCCATCGCGGCGATGTTCGCGTGCTCGTCGAGCAACTGCTCCAGACGGGCGATGTCGCCGTAGCTGTCGGCACGGGACATCGGCGGCACCAGGTGGTCGACCAGGGTCGCGTGGGTGCGGCGCTTGGCCTGCGTGCCCTCGCCAGGGTCGTTGACCAGGAACGGGTAGATCAACGGGATGTCGCCGAGCGCCGCGTCCGGGCCGCAGCCCGCGGACATGCCGACGGTCTTGCCGGGCAGCCACTCCAGGTTGCCGTGCTTGCCGACGTGCACCATCGCGTGCGCGCCGAACTCCTCGGCCAGCCAGCGGTACGCGGCCAGGTAGTGGTGGCTCGGCGGCAGGTCCGGGTCGTGGTAGATCGCGATCGGGTTCTCGCCGAACCCGCGCGGCGGCTGGACCATCACGACGATGTTGTTGGCCCGCAACGCGGCCAGCACGATCTCACCGTCGGGGTCGGCGGACCGGTCGACGAACAGCTCACCGGGCGCCTGGCCCCAGTGCTCCTCGATGGCTTCCCTGGTGTCCTGCGGCAGCTTCTCGTAGGACGCGCGGTAACGAGCCGCCGAGATCCTGATCGGGTTGCCCGTCAACTGCTCCTCGGTCAACCAGTCCGCGTCCTGGCCGCCCGCCGCGATCAGCGCGTGGATCAGCGCGTCGCCGTCCTGCGCCTCGACGCCGGGCAGCTCACCGACGTCGTAACCGCGTTCCTTCAACGCGGCCAGCAGCCGGACCACGCTCGCCGGGGTGTCCAGGCCGACCGCGTTGCCGATACGGGAATGCTTGGTCGGGTACGCCGACAGCATCACCACGACCCGCCGTTCGGCGGGCGGGATGTGCCGCAGCGACGCGTGCCGCACGGCGATACCCGCCACACGCGCGGCCCGCTCCGGGTCGGCGACGTACACGGTCAGGCCGTCCTCGTCGATCTCCTTGAAGGAGAACGGAACCGTGATGATCCGGCCGTCGAACTCGGGGATCGCGACCTGGGTGGCGGTGTCGAGCGGGGACAGCCCGTCGTCGTTCTCGTCCCAGGACGCACGGCTGCTCGTCAGGCACAGTCCCTGCAGGATCGGCACGTCCAGGGCGGCGAGCGCACCGACGTCCCACGCTTCGTCGTCGCCACCGGCGGACGCGGTCGCCGGTTTGGTACCACCGGCGGCGAGCACGGTGACCACGAGCGCGTCGGCTTTGCCGAGCGTCTCCAGCAGCTCCGGCTCTGCCGTGCGCAGGGACGAGCAGAACACGGGCATCGCCTGCGCGCCGGCGGCTTCGATGGCGTCACACAAGGCGTGTACGAAAGCGGTGTTACCAGCCATGTGGTGCGCCCGGTAGTACAGGACGGCCACGACCGGGCCCTGCTTGGCCGACTCGCGTTCCAGCAGTCCCCAGTTCGGCGCGGCGACCGGTGGGGCGAAGCCGATACCGGTCAGCAGCACGGTGTCGGACAGGAAACCGAACAGCTCGGTGAGGTTGGCGGGGCCACCCTGGGCCAGGTAGGCGTGCGCTTGCGCGCAGACACCGGCGGGTGCCGTGGAGAGCTCCATCAGCTCGGCGTCCGGCGCCTGCTCACCGCCGAGCACGACCACCGGCCGCGGCCCGGCCAGCAGCGCGTCCAGGCCTTCCTCCCATGCCCGGCGGCCACCGAGGATGCGCACCACGACCAGGTCGGCGCCGTCGACGAGCGCGGGGAGGTCGTCGACGGTCAGCCGGGCGGGGTTGCCGAGCCGGAAGTCGGCGCCGCTGGCCCGCGCGGACAACAGGTCGGTGTCGGAGGTCGACAGCAGCAGGATCACGCGGATCACTCCACTCCCCCGGGGTCCTCGCCCCGAGACGCAGGTTCTCGACGCCGCGCGAGTGTCTGGCTCCCTGGCCGGCCTCGGTGGGCAGGCCCGGTGACAGTGGCGGGACCGCGCCGGACTCGCACCGGCTTCCTCACTGCGTCGTCGTTCGAGCCGACCCTACCCGTTCACCGGCCGCGGCGCGGACGCCCGGACGGCTGGTTCGCACGTGCGGAAGGTCACGAAAAATCACAGTCGGGTCACACCAGGAACCGGATGCCCGTGGCGGAACTCTCAGACCCACACACGGGAACACCGGGAGGCGACTGGTGGGCTACGACGTCGTGATCGATTCGCTGCGGAAGGCGGCCGCGGCAGCGGCGGACGCGGCCTCGCAGTCGGGCAAGGTGGAGCTGGGCGCGGCACTCGACGACGTCGGTCCGGCCATGCCGGGCAGCAGATCCGGCCCAGCCGCCGCCTCCCTCACGACGGCGTGGACCAACCTGGTGAAGTCGTGGAGCGCGGACGCGACGGCGTACGGCGAGAACCTGACGGCAGCGGCGGACCACTACGCCGCCAACGAACAGGCTGCCAAGGCCGACTTCCAGGGCGTGGGATAGCCGTGGTCGCCTACGGGGACATCCGCAAATGGCAGTCGGGCCCGCTGGACACCGCGGTCGGCGACCTGAACAAACGCTGTGACGAGCTGCTGGGCCTGAGCGACGAGCTCGCGGCGTCCGGCACACCACAAGGCTGGACCGGCAACAGCGCCGACGCGGCACGCACCCAACGCGAGGACCTCAACAACCGGATGGAACGCCTGGTGGCCGGTGTCGCGGCGGTCCGCAGAGCGATGGGCGAGGCAGCCGACTCGGTCGAAGCCCTCGGCCACGCCGTGCGGGAAACCGAGGACATCGCCCAGCGCAACCACTTCGTCATCGCCGACGACGGCGGCATCGTCGACAACGCGCCGCAGACAGCGCACGACCCCGCGCACATCGACGAGTACTTCCGTGACCGCGAACGGGTCCAGACCGAGCTGGCCGACCGGGTCGAGCAGGCGATCCGGCGCGGCACGGACGTGGACAACGACCTGGCGGCGATCCTGAGCCGCGCCGAGCGGGGTGAGGTCGACGACCA
The DNA here is from genome assembly GCF_001302585.1 of Kibdelosporangium phytohabitans. GTDB lineage: Bacteria > Actinomycetota > Actinomycetes > Mycobacteriales > Pseudonocardiaceae > Kibdelosporangium > Kibdelosporangium phytohabitans. The sequence continues at coordinate 7,495,934 of NZ_CP012752.1, forward strand.
GGGCGCGACCACGCTGCAAGCGGCGGCGGCAGCGGGCGCGAAGCAAGGCGGACTGTCCACAATCGAACCGCCGAAGAACGGCACGCCATGGGACAACGCGGGCTGGTGGGACTCGCTGTCGGACGCGGAGCGGACACGGATCATCGCCGAGCACCCGGCCTGGGCCGGCAACCTCGACGGCGTGCCGGGCTCGGCCCGTGACGAGGCGAACCGCAACCGGATCGACGACGAACGCGCGAAGCTGGAGGCCCGCAAACGCGAACTGGAAGCCGACCTGGACGACAACTGGTTCGGCGGCCTGTTCACCGACGCCGACGCGGAACTGGACCAGGTCAACGCGAAGCTGGAGTCGCTGGACAAGATCGAGAGCACCCTGGCTCAGCCGGGCGAACGCCAGCTGCTGCTGCTCGACATGTCCGGCGAACGCGCGGAAGCCGCGATCGCCAACGGCAACATCGACACCGCGGATCACGTCGCGGTGTTCACGCCAGGCCTGACATCGACCGTGAACGGCAGCCTGGACGGCTACGACCAGTCCATGGCCGACCTGCGACACCGCAGCGAGGAAGAACTGGCACGTTACGGCGACGGCGGTAAGGTCGCCACGGTGACGTGGATCGGATATCAGGCGCCGCAATTGAGCGCACACGGTTTGTTGTTCGACGACAACACCGTGCTCGACGATCACTCCGCGGAGGAAGGCGCCAGGAAACTCGCGCCGTTCCTCAACGGAATCGACGCCGCCCGCGCCACCGACCCGCACATGACCGCACTCGGCCATTCCTACGGCTCGACCACCACCGGCATCGCGCTGCGACAGAACACCGGCGTCGACAACGCCGTGTTCTACGGCTCACCAGGACTCGGCACGAACAACGCCGACGAAATCAACGTGCCCACCGGCAGCTCCTACTACATCGAAGCCCGGAACGACGCGGTCGGCGACTTCGGCTATTTCGGGATCGACCCCAGCCACATGGACGGCGTGAACCACGTGTCGGCCAAGGGGACAACGCTGCCCGACGGCCGTCATCTCAGTGAATCCACCGGCCACAGCGCGTACATGGCGGACAAGAGCACCAGCCAGTACAACCTGAGCGTGGTCGTCGGTGGAATGCCCGAACGAGCCGTCCGGGACGACGGCAAAGGCGCGGGCGACATCCTGTCCTGGCCGATCCCGGGGACGTACTGATGCGATTCGCGGGTTTTCTCTGCACGGCCCTGCTGCTCGTCGGCGCGTGTGACTCGAAAGGTGGTTCCATGACGAAGGACGAGCAGTTCGCGGAGCTGATGAAGCGACCGGACATCGAGCAGATCGAGGCGGACTACCTGAAACTGCTCGAGGACATCCGCACGGAGCTGGTGGCGAGGACCGGGATCGCCCAGTGGGTACCGAAGGACGAACCGATCACCGGCTCGGGCTGCGGGGACTTTCCCGGCATCGGCGGCAACGTGCGCAGGTACAGCTCCGGCCACTCCCCCGGCAACCTGCCGGACGCGAAGTGGCAGGACGCGGTGGAGCTGGTCGAATCGATCGCGGGAAGGCAAGGCTTCAAGCTGCACGGCGCAGTGGTCGACCGCCCGGACGACCACGAGGTGACCCTCGGCAACGACTACGGCGCGGAACTCCTCTTCGGCACAGCGGCCAACACAACCCTGAGCATCAGCACCGGCTGCCACCTCACCCGAGCCGCAAAGCAACGCGGCACACCCGCCTGAAAAGACGAGGAAAGACCAAGGGCGGCCCGACCGAAGAAATGCGGCCAGCCCAAGGACCACGGCCAGCCGGAATAGCAACCAGCCAGAAGAAGAGCAACCAGCCGCGAAACCCCGGAGCGGCGCTGATTTCACGTGGGGTAGGGGCGCCCGTGAGCTCGTCGCCGCGAGGAGAGCCCCGCAGCCGTACGGAATCGTGGAAGCATGCGCCGGGGGCGGGGCTCCTCCTGTACGGCTCTCCTAGGGCGCCCCAGGGGCCCCATGTCAAATCGGCGACGCCCCAACCACCGACCCCGAAACGACCAAAGCGTACGACACCCCAGCCACAAGACGAAGACGTGGGACACTGGCGCATCCGACAAGCTCGCGTAGCATCCGGCGAGTGCCCACGCCCCCAGATCGCCAGCGCCCGGACGCGTGTCCCGGCGCGATCGCCGTGCACCAGGCGGCGGACGGCGGGCTGGCCAGGGTCCGCGTACCCGGCGGAACGCTGACGAGAGCCCAGCTCAGAGCGTTGGCGAAGGCATCGGCCGACCTGGGCGACGGTGGCTTGGAGCTGACGTCCCGCGCCAACGTCCAGATCCGCGCGCTGGCCGCGGGCGCCGAGGTCGAGCTGGCGAGGCGGTTGTGGGACGCGGGGCTGCTCCCGTCCCGCACGCACGAGCGTGTGCGCAACATCATCGCGTCCCCGCTGAGTGATGATCAACACCTTGTGGACGAGCTCGACAAGGCACTGTGCGCGCAGCCCGGGCTGGCTGGGCTACCTGGCAGGTTCCTGATCACTGTGGACGATGGCCGCGGTGACGTCAGCGGTCTCGGCGGCGACATCGGACTACACGGTGACGCCTTACTCCTGGCCGGTTCCGACACGGGGTTGCGGGTGTCCGACCCGGTTGGCGCCGTCATCAGGGCGGCGCTGGAGTTCCAGGCGATCCGTGGCGACGCGTGGCGTCTGGCCGAAGTGCCGCAAGGGATCGAGCGGATCACAGCCAGGCTCGGCAAACCAGGCCGCGAACGCATCCAGGTAAAACCACCGTCATCAAGGCCGATCGGCCGTACAGGCGACGTGACGGTGGCCGCTGTGCCTCTCGGCCGCCTGTCCGGCACGCAAGCGCAGCGGCTGTGTGAGATTGTCCCGTGGATCAGGCTCACGCCGTGGCGCAGTGTCGTGATTCCCGCTGTCGACATCGACACCGGCCTTGTCACCGACCCGGATTCGCCGTGGCATGGCGTGACCGCGTGTGCGGGACGTCCGGGCTGCGCGAAATCTCTCGCCGATGTGCGGGCCGACGCGGCCGCGTGGGTGCGCACGCGCAAGGACAGGGTTGCCGTGCACTGGTCGGGATGTGGGCGCCGGTGCGGGAAACCAGCTGGACAGGTGGTGGAGATGATCGCCACGGGCAACGGATACCGGAGGAGCGAGTGACCGACTACGTGCGGGACGGCGCGGAGATCTACCGCCAGTCCTTCGCGACCATCCGCGCCGAGGCCGACCTGAGCAGCCTCCCGCCGGACGTGGCGAAGGTGGCGGTCCGGATGATCCACGCGTGCGGCATGGTCGGCCTGGTCACCGACATCGCCTTCTCCCCCAACGCCATCGCCAAGGCACGAGCCGCGTTGCGGGCGGGCGCGCCGATCCTGTGCGACGCGCAGATGGTCGCCGCCGGTGTCACGCGCAAACGTCTGCCCGCCGACAACGAGGTCGTGTGCATGCTGAGCGATCCGCGTGTGCCGGGTCTGGCGGCGAAAATGGGGAACACTCGCAGCGTTGCCGGTTTCGAGCTGTTGCGTGACCGGCTGGGTGAGTCGGTTGTGGCGATCGGGAACGCGCCGACCGCGTTGTTCCACCTGCTCGACATGATCGCCGGCGGCGCGCCGCGGCCCGCTGCCGTGCTGGGCATCCCGGTCGGGTTCGTCGGCGCGGCCGAGTCGAAGCAGGCGTTGGCCGGCAACGACTTGGGACTGGAATATCTGGTTGTCCACGGGCGGCGCGGCGGCAGTGCCATCACCGCGGCGGCTGTGAACGCGATCGCGAGCGAGGAAGAATGAGCACGCCAACAGGCCGGTTGTGGGGTGTCGGGCTGGGCCCCGGCGATCCGGAGCTGATCACCGTCAAGGCGGCGCGGCTGATCGAGTCGGCCGAGGTGATCGCGTTCCACAGCGCCCGGCACGGCCGCAGCGTGGCCCGGTCGATCGCCAAGCACTACATGCGCGACGGCCAGATCGAAGAGCCGTTGATGTACCCGATCACCACCGAGACCACTGACCACCCCGGCGGCTACCAGGGCGCGCTCGACGACTTCTACGAGGAGTGCGCGGCCCGGCTGGCCGCACACCTGGACGCGGGACGTGACGTCGTCGTTCTGGCAGAAGGGGATCCTTTCTTCTACGGCTCGTACATGCACCTGCACAAGCGACTGGCGCACCGGTACCCGGCTCAGGTCGTGCCGGGCGTGACGTCGGTCAGCGCGGCGGCGGCGGAGTCGGGCAGGCCGCTGGTCGAGCGGGACGAGACCCTCACGGTGCTGCCGGGGACACTGCCGGTCGACGTGCTCGCGGAGAAGCTGAAGGCGACGGACTCCGCGGCGATCATGAAGCTGGGCCGTACCTTCCCGAACGTGCGCCAGGCGTTGCAGGAGGCCGGGCGGCTCGGCGAGGCCTGGTACGTCGAACGCGCGACGACCGACAAGCAGCGTGTCGAACCGTTGGCTGAGGTCGACCCGGCCACTGTGCCGTACTTCTCGGTCGCCTTGCTGTCGAGCCGGGCCGCCGCGGTCGCTCCCACGGCCGCGACCGCGCCTCGCTCCGGTGAGGTCGTGGTGGTCGGACTCGGCCCGGCGGGGCGTGAGTGGCTGACGCCGGAGGCGCAGGACGCGCTCGCCACGGCCACGGACTTGGTCGGCTACGGGCCGTACATCGACCGTGTGCCGCCGAATCCACGGCAGCGCCGGCACTTGTCGGACAACCGGGTCGAAGCCGAACGGGCAGCGTTCGCGCTCGATCTGGCGCGCGGCGGCGCACGTGTGGCGGTCGTGTCGTCCGGCGACCCGGGCGTGTTCGCGATGGCCAGCGCGGTGCTGGAGGTCGCCGAGGAGTACGCGGACGTTCCGGTCCGGATCCTCCCCGGCCTGACCGCGGCCAACGCCGTCGCCAGCCGCGTCGGCGCGCCACTGGGACACGACTACTGCGTGCTCTCGTTGTCCGACAGGCTCAAGCCGTGGGACGTGATCGCGCAGCGGCTGTCGGCGGCGGCCGGGGCCGACCTGGTCATGGCGATCTACAACCCGGCGTCCCGGACCAGGACGTGGCAGGTCGAAGCGGCACGTGACCTGCTGCTGGAGCACAGGTCCCCGGACACGCCAGTGGTCATCGGCCGCGATGTCGGGTATCCGACCGAGACGATCGAGATCGTCCGGCTCGCCGACCTGGCGGCATCCACAGTGGATATGCGATGCCTGCTGCTGGTCGGTTCGTCACAGACCCGGCTCACCGGCAACGGCAGAGTCTTCACACCCCGGCGATACCCGACACCCAGCTGACGGCCGCCGCCACGCCGGACACCACCTCGACACCACCAGGCAGCGGCGGACGACGAACGACGACCACGGGAACACCCAGTTCCCGCGCAGCGGTCAGCTTTGCCGCGGTCATCTCGCCGCCGCTGTCCTTGGTGACGAGCACTCGCACCCGATGCTCACGCATCAGCGTGAGTTCTCCGTCCACAGTGAACGGTCCACGGTCAAGCACGACCGTGAGCTGTCGTGGCAGGGGCGGCTGTGGAGGCTCGACCGAGCGAGCCAGGAACCAGTGACCGTCCAGGTGCGCGAAGGCGGCGAGCTCCTCACGTCCGGTCGTGAGGAAAACCCGTTCAGCCGGAAGGGTTCCCGCAGCCCCTGCCACGCTGTCCACCCAGCGCCAGTCGTCGGCTGGACCTTGCCGCCAGCCAGGACGCCGGAGCACGACGTACGGGACGCCCAGCTCACGGGTGACGGCGGCGGCGGTCGCGGTCATCGTGGCCGCGAACGGATGAGTCGCGTCGACAACGGCGTTGATCTCGTTGTCCAGCAACCACTCCGCCAATCCGTCGGCGCCACCGAACCCGCCCACCCGAACCGGACCCGGCGGCAGCCGAGGCGCCGTCACACGTCCAGCCAACGACGAGATGACCGCGTGACCAGGCAATTCCCCCGCCAGGCGGCGCGCTTCACCTGTGCCGCCGAGGATGAGGACGTTCACCGGCTGCGGTCGACCGAGTAGAGGTGGCTGTCGATGAACTCGGTCGCGGACAGCGCCTGCCCGACAATGATCACAGCTGTCCGCTTGATCCCCGCGTCGTGGACCTGATCGGCGATGTCGGCAAGTGTTCCACGCAGAATGACCTCGTCCGCCCGGCTGGCGTACGCGACGACCGCGACCGGGCAACCAGGACCGTAGTTCGGCAGCAGTTCAGCGACAACCTCATCGATCCGCTGCACAGCGAGGTGCAGCACCATCGTGGACCGGCTCCGGCCGACGCTGCCCAGGTCCTCACCGGGCGGCATCGGCGTTGCCCGCGCGGAAGTCCGTGTCAGCACAACCGTTTGCGCAAGCCCGGGCACCGTCAGCTCACGCTTCAAACTCGCCGCGGCAGCGGCAAAAGCAGGCACACCGGGAGTCACGTCGTACGGGACACCGGCGGCGTCGAGCCTGCGCATCTGCTCAGCCATCGCGCTGTAAACCGACGGGTCACCTGAATGCAGCCGCGCGACATCGAGGCCACGGCTGTGCGCGCCGACGAGCTCGGCAGTGATCTCGTCGAGGTTCAGCTCAGCCGTATCCACGAGTTTCGCGCCAGCCGGGCACATCGCCAACAACTCAACCGGCACAAGCGCGCCCGCGTACAGACACACGGGCGAAGACGCGATCAGCCGCTGCCCCCGCACGGTGATCAGGTCGGCGGCACCTGGCCCTGCGCCGATGAAGTGCACGGTCACGCGTCGATCTCCTTGCTGACGGTCCACATGGTGACCGGCATCAACGGCCGCCACCCGGTGAACCCGCCGACCGGGGAACCCCGGCTGATCGAGATCCGGACCAGGTCACCACCGAGCCGGGCGTGCCATCGTGCCACGACAGCCTCGGATTCCACAGTGACCGCGTTCACCACCAGCCGCCCGCCCGGGCGCAGCGCGGCAAGCGCCCACTCGACCATGCCGTCGGCGGTCAGGCCACCGCCGATGAAGATCGCGTCCGGCGTGTCCAACCCGTCGACCGGCGCCTCGGCAGTCACCACTTCGACACCAGGGACACCCAGCTCACGGGCATTCCTCCCGATCCGCTCAGCGCGCACGGGATCACGCTCGACAGCGATCGCCCGGCAGGACGGGTGCACCCGGGACCACTCGATGGCAACACTGCCCGCGCCCCCGCCGACATCCCACAGAAGCTGACCGGGAACGGGCGTCAACCGGGACAGGGTGACCGCACGAACTTCACGTTTGGTGAGCTGACCATCGCTTTCGTAAGCGTCGTCCGGCAACCCGGGCACGTTCGGCAGGAGCCTCGAACCACGGCACTCGACGGCGATGACGTTCAACGGATCCGACGATCCCTGCCACTGCGAAGCAGTACCCGTGACCAGGTTCTCCCGCGCGTCACCAAGCATCTCAAGCACAGTCAGCTCACTGGCCCCGTATCCACGCTTGGTCAGCAACGCGGCAACCTGAGCAGGAGTGTCACCGTTGGCACTCAGCACAAGCAGCCTGCGGCCAGGATGAACACGCGCGTTGACCAACTCGACGGGACGCCCGACGACACTGACGACCTCGACATCCTGCTGCGCCCACCCCAACCGCGCACAAGCAAGCGACACCGAGGACGGGTAGGTCAGCACACGGGCGGGACCGAGCTTGGACCCGATGCCGTAGAACATCGGATCCCCGCTGGCGAGAACACAGAGATCACGCCCCTGGTGCTCGGCCAACAGCCCGGGTACGGCGGGCATCATCGGCGACGGCCAGGCCACCCGTTCAGCCGTGACCACCGGAGGCAGAAGATCAAGCTGACGCCGACTCCCCAGCACCACGTCGGCGGCGCTCAGGGCTTGCCGCGCCACGGCGGTGAGACCATCCCACCCCTCCGCGCCGATGCCGACCACTGTGACCATGCGACCAACGTAGAACATCGCAGGTCAGCGACGTAAACCGGCACCCGCGGCGGTCAGCGCGGCCTACCTTCCGGCGAGGGACCGGTCGTCGTCGCCGAAACAGCGAACGCCTAGCCGGCGAGGTCGGCGACGATCGCCCTGACCAGCGCGGCAGTCTCACTAGGCGTCTTACCGACCTCGACGCCAGCAGCCTCGAGGGCCTCCTGCTTGGCGGCAGCGGTACCGGCCGACCCGGAAACGATGGCACCGGCATGCCCCATGGTCCTGCCCTCCGGAGCCGTGAAGCCGGCGACATAACCGACAACCGGCTTAGTCACGTTCTCCGCGATGTAAGAGGCGGCACGCTCCTCGGCGTCCCCACCGATCTCGCCGATCATCACGATCACCTCGGTCTCAGGATCGTCCTGAAACGCCGCCAAAGCATCAATGTGCGTCGTCCCGGCCACCGGATCCCCGCCGATACCCACAGCAGACGAGAACCCGATGTCACGAAGCTCGTACATCAACTGGTACGTGAGCGTGCCCGACCTCGAGACCAAACCGATCTTGCCTGCACGGGTGATGTCGGCCGGGATGATCCCCGCGTTGCACTTCCCGGGCGAGATGATCCCGGGACAGTTGGGCCCGATGATCCGGGTCAGCCCGCCCCTGGTGACCGCGTGCGCCCAGAAGTAGGCGGAGTCGTGCACCGGAATGCCCTCGGTGATCACGACAGCCAACCCGACCTGAGCGTCGACAGCCTCCACCACAGCGCCTTTGGCGAACCGAGGCGGAACGAAGATCACAGTGGTGTCCGCACCGGTGTCGGCCACGGCTTCGCCGACCGAGTCGTACACAGGCAGCTGCGACTGTCCGATCTCGACGGTCTGGCCACCTTTGCCCGGCGTCACGCCACCGACGATGTTCGTGCCGGCGGCGAGCATCCGCGCGGTGTGCTTGCGGCCTTCGGAACCGGTCATGCCCTGGACGATGACCTTGGAACTCCCGTCGACGAAGATCGCCACGTCACACCCCTGCCAGTTCGGCCGCGTGCCTGGCCGCGGCGTCCATCGTCTCGATCTGCACGACACCGGGCAGCGCCGCTTCGGCGAGGATCCGGCGTCCTTCCCCGGCGTTGTTGCCGTCCAGCCGGACCACGATCGGCTTGCCGGCCCCGCCGAGGAAGCCGATCGCCTGCACGATGCCGTTGGCGACCGCGTCGCACGCGGTGATCCCGCCGAACACGTTCACCAGCACACTGCGCACGTCCGGGTCCGACAGGATGATCCCCAGCCCGTTGGCCATCACGTCCGCCGACGCGCCGCCACCGATGTCGAGGAAGTTCGCCGGCCGCGCACCCGCGCGGGCGACGACGTCCAGAGTGGACATCACCAGTCCCGCGCCGTTGCCGATCACGCCGACGTGGCCGTCGAGCTTGACGTAGTTGAGGCCCTTGGCCTTCGCCTTGGCCTCCAGCGGGTCCTCGGCGGCCGCGGCGACGAATCCCTCGTGCGCGGAGTGCCGGAAGGCCGCGTTGTCGTCGAGGGTCACCTTGCCGTCCAGCGCCACGATGTCGCCGTTGGAGTCGCTCACCAGCGGGTTGACCTCGACCAGGGTGGCTTCTTCTGCCACGAAGGCGTTCCACAGCCGCACGATGACCGGCGCCGCGGTTTCCGGGATGCCCGCGGCCACCGCGATGTCCCGTGCCTTGGCCAGGTCGACGCCACCGACCGCGTCGACCGGCACACGGGCGAGCGTGTCGGCGTTGTCCTCGATCTCCACGCCGCCTTCGGCCGACGCGAGGGCCAGGAAGGTGCGGTCGGCGCGGTCGAGCAGGAACGAGAAGTAGAACTCGCGCACGATCTCGGATGCCGGGGTGACGAGGAGTTTGCGCACGGTGTGGCCGTTGATGTCCAAACCGAGGATCGCCTCGGCGTGCGCGGTCACCTCGCCGGTGGTGCGGGCCAGGCGCACGCCGCCTGCCTTGCCGCGCCCACCCGTCTTCACCTGGGCCTTGATCACCACTGGCAGGCCGAGGATGCGGGCGGCGGCCACGGCGTCGGCCGGGTTCGTGACGACCCGTTGCGGGCCGACTGGGACGCCGTGCTTCGAGAAGAGCTCTTTGGCTTGATACTCGTACAGGTCCACGTTGTAGACTGTATGCAGTATGGAGCTACCTGTCCAGAGAGAGGGCCCCATGGAGTCAGTGCGGGATTGTTTTGGCAGGACGTATCGAGTCGGCCCGGCACCTGAGCACCTCATCGGCCGCTCGCGGGCCTGGATGACCCGGCTGCCCTGGGCCGCCATGGCCGCGACCGGGGTGACGCAGTACGCGTTCGGCTCGCTCGTCCCCCAGCTGGCGGACCGCGGCTGGGGCGTCGCGCAAACAGTGTGGTTGCTGGCCGTGTGGACCGTTTTCCAAGCGGTGGCCGGGTTCCCCACCGCCTACTTGCGTGAACGCGGGAAACTCGGGCCGCGGGCGGTGATGGTGCTCGGTGCCGCGCTGCTGCTCGCCGGGCTGGTCTCCCTGGCGCACTTCGATTCGTACGTCATGGCGTTGCTCGGCTACTCCGCGCTCGGTGGCACCGGCGCCGGACTGGTCTACGCGACCTGCACGTCGACCGTGGCGAAGTGGCACCCGGAACAGATGGCGCCCCGCGTGAGCTTCGTGACCGGCGCCTTCGCGTACGGCGCGGTCCCGTTCGCCGTGGCTTTCCTGTTCACACCGCCCGCCATCGCGTTGGACGTCACCGCCGTCATCGTCGCCACCGTGGTGGCTGTGACCGGCCTGTTCTTCCGTGACCCGCCGGTCAACTGGTGGCCCCCGCACATCAACCCGCGGGAATGGGCCGTGGACCGCAGGCGCAGCCCGTCACGAGCCGTGCGGCAGTTCTCGGTACGGGAGGCGTTGCGCACCGGCGTTCTGCCGTTGATGTACTTGGTCCTGCTGGCCGCGAGCGCGGTTTCGCTGTTCACCGTCACGTTCTTCGCCGTGCTCGGCGCACGCATGGGCGTCGGTCTCGCGGTGGTCGCGGTCGGCATGGCCGTGGTGCTCGGCGCGAACGGCGCCGGGCGGTCGCTGGCGATCCGGCTCTCGGACAGCTTCGGGCGCAGGCGCGCGATCGGCGTCGTCCTGGCCGCCCAAGCCGTGGGACAGGTGTTCCTCGCGGGGGCGGCGGCGTCCGGGTCGGTTTTCCTGCTGCTGGTCGCGGTCACGCTGGCAGGCGCGGGCGGCGGCGCGTTCTACCCGCTGTTCGCCAGCCTCGCCAGGGAGTACTTCGGCGACGAGCACGTCGCCAAGACACACGGCGTGGTCTACAGCGCCAAGGCGTTCGGGGGCGTCCTCGGGGTGGGGCTCGCCGCGCAGGCCGTCGCCGGATGGGGATTTCCTGCCGTTTTCCTCGTCTCCGGGCTGATCGCCAGTGGATCAGCGATACTGAGCGTGCGCTTGCGCCGTCCAGGCCATGTGTCCACGCTTCCCATAATGTATGTTGTAGACACAACGATATCGTCGTCGCTCGGTTCGGGAGGACCCCGGTGAATGAGCCCGTGATCCAGCTTCCCGAGTCACTGGGGAGCGGCAAACGGGGTGGTCGTGGGGCGTTGAGCGGGGCCGCCACCCAGCGGGTCGAGCGGCCCGCTCCGCTGCGCGAAGCCGTCCACACCGCGTTGATCGAGCTGATCATCAACGGCACCCTCCAGCCGGGGCAGCACCTGGTCGAACTGGAACTGGCCCAATACCTGGGAGTCAGCCGCCAGCCGGTGCGCGAAGCGTTGCAACGCCTGCAAACCGAGGGCTGGGTGGACCTGCGTCCCGCGCAGGGCGCGTTCGTGCACACGCCGACGGAAGAGGAAGCCGACCAGCTGCTGAGCGTGCGGTCGGTGCTGGAGACGCACTCCGCGCGGCTGGCAGCGGGCCGTGCCACGGACGAGGAGATCGCGCGGCTGTGGGAACTGCAGCGCGAGGGCGAGGCGCTGGTCGAGGCCGACGACCCCGAAGGGGTGACGGCCGCGAACGCCAAGCTGCACGCGTACATCACCCAGATCTCGGGCAACGCCGTGCTGGCCGAGCACATCGCGTTGGTGGAGCGCCGGGTGCGGTGGTACTACCGGCCCATCGCCCGGCCCCGCGGTCACGACGCGTGGAACGAGCACGCCGAGCTGATCAAGGCGATCGCCGCGCACGACGCGGACCTGGCGAGCATGATCATGAACCGGCACACCGAGCGGACCCGGCAGGCGTACCACGACCAGCGCGTGGCGGAGGCCGAACAGCAGAAGCAGAAATGATCCTGCCCGGGAGTCCGGAGATGGCGGACTCCCAGGCAGGCAGTTCCGTTACGAGACAGCGAGTTCCCCGACCGTGGACGGCCGCGTGTCCGCATTGCGCGCGTGTCCCGGCTGCTTGAGGAACAACGTCAGCACGGCGGACACCAACGCGATGCACCCGGCCAGCACGTAGGCGCCGGTGTAGCCCCACGCGGTGACGACACCCGCGGCCAGGCCACCGCCGCCGATCCCGCCCACCAGCTTGGCGCTGTAGACGAGGCCGTAGTTGGAGGCGTTGTTGTTCTCGCCGAAGTAGTCCGGTACCAGCGCGGCGAACAGCGGGTAGAACGCACCGCCGCCGAAGCCGTTGATGAACGCGAAGACCATGAACAGCCACAGGTTCCCGGTGTTGCCCGCGTAGAGCACGCCGAACTGCGCCACAGCGGCCACGAACAGCACGAGGGTCAGGGTCTGCCGCCGCCCGAGTTTGTCCGACAGCCAGCCGCACAGGCCGCGGCCGACACCGTTGACGACAGCGAGCACACCGGCCGACGACGCGACGATGAACGGGCCGAACCCGCTGACCTTGGCGAACGGCACCTGGAAGTTGATGCCGAACAGCGAGACACCGCCGATGATCACCAGGCACACCCACATCAGCGGTAACATGCCGGTCCTGACCGCCTCCATCGGCGTGAACTGCCGTACCGCAGGCGGGTTCTTGGCGAGGGTCTTGTTCTCGCCGCTGTTCCACGTCAACGGGTCGACGCCGGCCGGCCACCAGTTCTTCGGCGGGTCGCGGAACAACAGGCCGGACACGCCCACCACCACGAGCATGTAGAAGCCGACCAGGTCGAGCACGAGCGTGAAGTTGTCCGGGGTGAAGACGTACGAGAAGACGAAGATGAACGGCACTGTGCCGTAAGCGAATCCGCCGTTGACGAACCCCGTGCGGGCGCCGCGCTTGTCCGGGTACCACTTGCCCACCATGTTGATGCAGGTGGCGTACACCAGACCGGCGCCGATCCCGCCGAGCACCGAGTACCCGATGAACGCGAGGACGAGGTTGCCGCTGTGGGCGATGGTGAAGTAGCCGGCGCCGCTGCAGATCGCGCCCGCGACCATCGCCGTGCGGGCCGTGACGATGCCCTTCTCCCTGAGCCTGCCCGCCGGGAAGGCGACGCCCGCCTGGAACACCGCCCAGACGCTGGCCAGCCAGAACGCGTCGTTCAACGACCAGCCGTGCACCTGCTCGAGCGTTTCCTCCGCGGCGCCCCAGCCGTACTCGAAAACACTGACCGCCATCATCGCGAGCCAGGGAAGAAACACCATCCACGCCCGCGAGCGCCCCATCAGGTCCTCTGGCGTCTCACCGACGCGGTACACCCGCCCGTTGGAGTCCGTGATCTGCTTGAAACTGGTCGCCATGCAAGTCTCTCCCCGCCGAATCACTGGAGAATCGGATTGGATTACCGCGCCTGCGACCGCAGGCAGGCGTTTTCAACGCACGCCAAACGCCCGGAACAACGGCGCCACCCGACTCGGCGACACCGCCTCCGACCACGCCCCACTACGGATTGCATACTGAATGGGGTCTATTTCGATAGTGGCCCTGATCACCACGGATGTCCAGGAGTGTTTTCCTGGAATACCGAGCAATGCGTTCAATCACGGAAAACGGGACATATCCGTGTCGCCGAAAGCAGGTTTGTCCGATTGGTCGCGCCGAGGCGTTTTACCAAACGTTGACTCTCCCTTTTGCAATGGAAGACCTACCCCCTTGGTCTGCGGTGGCCGGGAGACCGGACCGACCCACCGCCCACCCAGTGTCGCCGCCACACAGGCCTGCACAGTCGAACGGGCAACGACACCACGACCCCGGAGCATCTTCCGGTTGTCAGCGGCGTCAGCGGGTACACCCTCTTGTAAAGGCGAACGTGATCAAATCGGGCATTTGCGACTAGCAGACGCAAGCCGGACAAGCAATGCCAAGGGTGACAATTTAGTCACTTTGAGTGATGTGACTCGGTACACCGATCCGGATGGCCGTACGGATTGTATGCTGTAGGCAGTCGACCGCAGCGGTCGGCAGGCCACAGCGAGGAGGAGTGAAGGCAAGATGAGCAGGATCCGGGAGATCTTCGAGACTCTCGCCCGCGGTCCGCTGGGCGCATCCGCGGACGGCGGCACGATGGGCGTGGGCCTCATGGCCGCCATGGCGCGGGCCGAGCGGGGTCTCTCCGAGGAGGTCGAGACTTACCTGCGTGGCAGCAACGACACCGAAAAGGCAGACGCCGAGACGCACTGACGTCTCGGGCATCCGCCTCTTCGACCGGCCGCGGGTACCGAAGCCCCTGTCACAGGACGAGGACACCGATACCCGCCCTGGCCTTCAGGGTCAGTCAGCCTCCGCCGTTGACGGTCACCGATTCCGGCTCCGTTGGTTGCTTCGGGTCGCGCCGAACCTTGATCAAGCTCGCCACCGTCGTCACTGCCAGTGTGCCGAGGATGATGCCGAGCGAGACCAGGATGGGAATCTCCGGCGCCCAGCTCACACCGTCATGGTGCAACGCCTCGAACACGAGCTTCACGCCGATGAAGGCCAGCACGACCGACAGCCCCTTGCTGAGGTAGACGAGCTTGTCCAGCAAGCCGCCGATCAGGAAGTACAGCTGCCGAAGCCCCATCAGCGCGAACGCGTTCGCGGTGAACACCAGGTAGGGCTCCTTGGTGAGGCCGAAGATCGCCGGGATGGAGTCGAGCGCGAACAACAGGTCCGTCGTACCGATCGCGATCATCACGATCAGCATCGGCGTGACGACCTTGCGCCCGTCTACCCGCGTGGTGATCCGCGCCCCGTCGTAGGAGTCCGTGGCAGGCAGGAACCTCTTGGCAACACGGAGAACCACGTTCTCTTTGAACTCGTCCTCGTCGTCGTCCTGGTGGCGCACGAGCTTCCAGGCCGTGTAGATGAGGAACGCACCGAAGATGTAGAACAGCCAGTCGAACCGGGAGACGGCCTGCGCACCCACCGCGATGAAGAGACCCCTCATCAGCAGTGCCAGGACTATCCCGATCGACAGCACCTTCTGCTGGAACTGCTTCGGTACGGCGAACGCTCCCATGATGATGATGAACACGAACAGGTTGTCCACCGAGAGCGAGTACTCGGTGACCCAGCCCGCGAAGAACTCACCACCGCGTTTCCCACCGGCGAACAGGGTCACGCCGAGTCCGAAGAGGATGGCCAGGCCCACGTACGCCGAGACCCACAGTGCGCACTCCCGCATCGAGGGTTTCCGCGGATTGCGCGACACCAGGTAGAAGTCGAACATGATCATTGCGGACAGGCCGGCCACAGTGACCAGCCAAACCCAGGTGGGGATGTTCATCATCGTGACTTGCTCGCCTCCCGCCTGCGGTTACGGGCCTCTCGCGCCTCCCACATGACACGCGCATGTGCGGCGTAGCGATCATAGACCCGCGCCGCCGCGGGATTGTGGCCGGACATCCGGTGCCACCAGCGGGGCGCCAGGCGTTCGTGCGTCCAGAGGAACCCGATCGCGAATCCCGCGCTGACGATCCCCTGGTATGCGACGAAACCGAGGACATCGGGCGGGATGCCGGGCGTACCGGTCAGCACCAGGCGGGTCAGCACCTCCTGCAACAGGCGTGCGAGGGGGAAACCGACCAGCCAGAACGAGCAGGCGGGCGCGAAACCGCCCAACCGCACCTTGCCGGCAGCGAGCAACATGCTGTAGGCGGCGCCCAGCACACCGAGCGGCAACGCGAGCGCCAACGCCGCCACCATCGCCCAGCCGATCGGCTGGCCGACGATCAGGGCCATCAGGCCCGCGACAGTGCCCGCCACGAAACCCACGGCGAAACCGGGCAGACCCACTTCCATCCACTCGCGCGCAGCGGCTGTGACGATTCTCTCCATCAGCCCACTACCACCCCGAAGCGGAACAACGAGTAGAACAGCATGCCGAGGTAGAACACCGCACCGAAGCCGATGACGGCGTTGCTCCACCACTTCGGCCTGATCGGTTTCGGCAGCATCTTGTTGTTCACCAGCAACAGGACCACGCAGTACGAGCCCATCGCGAACGTGGACAGGAACGCCAGGATGTCCAGCACCGACTCGGGTCCGTCAGCGGGCCCGAACAGCAGGACCATGATACCGAACATGATCACACCCCACAGGAAACCCGCGTAGAGGTGTGACATCTTGAACCGCTTGGCGCCCTTGACGAAGAAGTACGTCATGTCCGCCTGGCCGCGGGAGAACGAGTCGAACAGGCCCAGTGTGGCGTTCAGGCCGATCAACGCGATGAAGCCGAAGAACAGCCCACCGAGCACCGGCCCGCCTGCCTGGGCGAACGCGTCCGACATCGCCGACAGCGCGGCGTCGCGGTCACCGCCCTCGATCAGGGTCTTGACATCAGGGTTGGCCCGCGCGGCCGACTGGGCGAGCACGGTGAACGAGATCGTCACCAGCATCGTGATGCCCCAGAACAACAACAGGGCGTCGAACGTGACCCAGCGGCGCCACCCGCGCCACTTCCGCATCTCGTCCGGGTCGTCCGTGTCGAACATGAACCCGCGGTTGGGCATCTCCTCTTCCTCGCCCGCGTGCCGCAGTCCCCGCAGTTTCGGGATGTGCGAACCCATCCCGGCGCCGCTGTCGCGAAGATGCAGCGTGTACCACATCTGCTGCATCCCGGACGGTCCGGCGAACGCGATCGCGCCGACCACGATCGGGAACCACTGGTCGGTCATCGCACCGGACGGGAAGTAGCCGAACGAGAACATGCCGCCGATGGTCGACGCCAGGTCCGACCAGTTGCCGACCATCGACGCGATCACGGCCGTGCCGACGACCAGCAGGCCGATCAGGATCGCGAGCACGTTCTCCAGCAGGTTGTAGATCACCCTGGCGAGGCTGAACAGAATTCCCACCAGGACAAGGGCGACGCAGGCGGTCACCACCCACGGTATGCCCGTGATCTCCTCGAACGCCGCCGCTCCGGCGGACAGGTGCCCTGGCCAGATGTAGACCAGGATCGCCACGACGAAGAAGAACCACATGATCGGTTTGAACACGCGCGCGGCACCCGTGAAGATGCTCTCGCCGGTGGCCATCGCGTAGCGGGCCATCTCCAGCATGACGACGGCCTGCAGCGTCACACCGATCAGGAACAACCACCTGATCTCGGGACCGAAGACCAGCACGAGCCTCGGCCACATGTAGGACTCGCCCATCCCGACACCGAGCGCGACCAGGAACACCGTCGGTCCCAACAGGTGGATCGACGGAGGTGCCTCGGGCAGGGTGCGGATGGGCATGGGATCGAGCCGACCGGCCCGCCACACTCTCTCCTCGCCGGCGACTAAGTTCGGCCCGGCTGCCGGGGTTTTCGAGGTCTCCATCTCAGACCCCTCTCCTTTGAGGAATATCGATGCACTCCCGGTGGAACCCCCGTTTTCCTCGTGAGTGGTTAGTCCGGTTCTAACCGGACCAACCACTCACGAAGTCTCTTGTGCTACAGCAGGCCCGCTGATCTGGCCCACCGGTACTTCGCGCCCAGCACGGCCACCGGCTTCTCGGTGGTGTACGGGTACGCCACGATGCTCCTGTCGTAGAGATATTCGCAAGCGCGTTCGACCTCGACGTCACCGGCGAGCGACGCGACCACGGGCTTGTCGATGCCCTTAGCCCTCGCCTCCGCCACGACCCGCGCGGTCAACTCGGCGAACACCATGGGGGGCGTGACGATGGTGTGCCAGTAGCCGAGGATCAACGCGTGGATCCGGAGGTCCTCCAGTCCGAGCCGGATGGTGGCCTCGTAGGTGGAGGGTGGTTCACCGCCGGTGATGTCGATCGGGTTGCCCGCCGCGCCGAACGGCGGGATGAACCTGCGGAACGCCTCGTCGAGATCCGGTGGGATGTCCATCAGGGACAGTCCCTCCGCGACGACGGCGTCGGAGAGCAGCACGCCGGAACCACCGGCGCCCGTGATGATCACGACGTTCTCGCCCCGCGGCGCGGGCAGGAGCGGCACGCCGCGGGCGAACTCGAGCATCTCGTTGAGACCGGGCGCCCTGATCACGCCTGCCTGCTTGAGCACGTCGTCGTAGACCTTGTCGTTGCCGGCCAGCGCGCCGGTGTGCGAGCTGGCGGCACGCGCGCCCATGTCGGTACGACCGGCCTTGAGCACGATGACCGGCTTCTTCTTCGTCATCCGCCTGGCCGCGCCGACGAACGCCCTGCCGTCCTTGAGGTCTTCCAGGTGCATGGCTACGACGTTGGTGTTGTCGTCCTGTTCGAAGTACGTCAGCAGGTCGTCCTCGTCCACATCGGACTTGTTGCCCAGCCCGACGATCGCGGACACGCCCATCTTCGTCGACCGGGCGAACCCGAGGATCGCCATGCCGATGCCGCCGCTCTGTGACGTCAGCGCGACGCCGCCCTGCACGTCGTACGGCGTGCAGAACGTGGCGCACAGGTTCTGCGGCGTGTAGTAGTAGCCGTAGATGTTCGGGCCGAGCATCCGGATGCCGCGGCGCCTGGCGATCTCGACGATCTCGTCCTGCAGCTCGTGGTTGCCGGTCTCGGCGAAGCCGGACGGGATCAGCACCGCTGCCGGGATTCCCCTGTCGCCGCACTCCTCCAGCGCGCCGGGCACGAACTTGGCCGGGATGGCGAACACCGCGACGTCGACGTCACCGGGGATGTCCTTCACCGACGCGTAGGCCTTGCGGCCCATGATCTCGTCGGCCTTCGGGTTGATCGGGTGGATCTGCCCGGCGTAGCCGCCGTTGATCAGGTTCCTCATCACCGAGTTGCCGATTTTGCCGTCCTGCTCGGACGCTCCGATCACCGCGACCGCCGCCGGGTTCATCAGCTTGGTCATCACCCGCAGGATCTCGTCGTGCGGGATCTGCGGCTTCTCGGCCACGGCACCGCTCTGCAGGATGATCCGCACGTCCGCGGCGACCGCGCCGTCCTTGGCCGCGAACACCGGGTTCAGGTCGAACTCGGCGATCTCCGGGAAGTCCGCGACCAGTTCGGACACCCGGCGGATCACGTCGGCGAGCGTGTCGGCGTCGACCGGGTCCGCGCCGCGGGCGCCCTTGAGGACCTCGGCGGCGGCGATCCCGTCCAGCATGGACACCGCTTCGGCCTGGGTGACCGGCGCGAGCCGGAACGTGACGTCCTTGAGCACCTCGACGAGCACACCACCGAGCCCGAACGCGACGACCTTGCCGAACGTGGGGTCGGTAGTGGCGCCGATGATGACCTCTTGTCCGCCGCCGACCATCTGCTGGACCTGCACGCCGTCGATCTGTGCGTCGGCCATGTACGCCTTGGCGTTGGCGATGATCTTCTCGAACCCGGCGCGCGCCGCGTCCGCATCGGGCACTCCGACGAGAACGCCGCCCGCCTCGGTCTTGTGCAGGATGTCCGGGGACACGATCTTCAGCACGACCGGGAAGCCGATCTTCCCGGCCAGCGCGACCGCTTCGTCAGCGGTGGCGGCCAATCCCTCGCCGGGTGTCGGGATGCCGTAGGCGTCGCACACGCGCTTGCCCTCCGGCGCGGTCAGCGCGTCCCGGCCCTCGGCCCGCACCTTGTCCAGGATCTCCCGGACAGTCTGGCCATCGTAAGTCATGGGATCAGATCACTCCGTTCGCGGAGAGCTCGGCCAGCTCCTCCTCGGCGACGCCGAGTTCCTCGACGTAGATGTCCTTGTTGTGCTCGCCGAGCAACGGTGGGCGCTCGACCTGCGCGGGTGAGTCGGAGAGCTTGATGGGCATGCCGACCGTGGTGAACCGGCCGCGCTGCGGGTGCTCGACGTCCACGACCATGTCGTTGGCGCGCAACGACTCGTCGGTGATGATCTCCTTGGTGGACAGGATCGGTCCGCAGGGGATGTTGTGCTTGTTCAGCGTCGCCAGCACGTCCCACTTGCTGTGGTTGATCGACCACTCCTCGATCAGCTGGAACATCTTGTCCAGCTTGTTCAACCGTGCTTCCGGTGTGGCCCACTCGGGGTCGTCGACCAGCTCGGGGCGGCCGATCAGCTGCGTGATCGGCTCCCAGCCGACGGGCTGGACGATCACGTAGACGTAGTCGTTCGGCCCGCCGGGCGCGCACCGCACGGCCCATCCCGGCTGTCCCCCGCCGGACGCGTTGCCGGAACGGGGAACCGTGTCGCCGAACTCCTTGTTCGGGTATTCCTTGAGCGGTCCGTGCGCCAGGCGCTGCTGGTCACGGAGCTTCACACGGGCGAGGTTGAGCACCGCGTGCTGCATCGCGACCGTCACGCGCTGGCCACGGCCGGATTGTTCACGCTGGTACAGCGCGGCGAGAATGCCTGCCACGGCGTGCATGCCGGTACCGGAGTCGCCGATCTGCGCGCCCGTGGCGAGCGGCGGGCCCTCTTCGAAACCGGTGGTGCTCATCGAGCCGCCCATGGCCTGCGCCACGACTTCGTACGCCTTGTAGTGCGTGTACGGGCCTTCGCCGAAACCCTTGATGGACGCGTAGATCAGGCGCGGGTTGAGCTCCTGCAGCTTCTCCCACGGGAAGCCCATCCGGTCGACCGCGCCGGGGCCGAAGTTCTCCACCATGATGTCGAACTTGCCGATCATCCGGGTGAAGAGCTCCTTTCCCCTGTCGCTCTTCATGTTCAGCGTGATGCTGCGCTTGTTGCAGTTGAGCATCGTGAAGTACAGGGAGTCCGCGTCCGGCAGGTCACGCAGCTGCTTGCGGGTGATGTCGCCGGTCGGTGACTCCACCTTGACCACGTCCGCGCCCAGCCACGCCAGGATCTGGGTGGCGGAGGGCCCGGACTGGACGTGGGTGAAGTCCAGGACGCGAACGCCGTCGAGTGCCTTGGCCATGACAGTGCCCTCCTACTTGTACATGGTCTGGTTCATCGTGCCCGGCGCGTAGACCTCGGGATCGACCCAGACGTTGATCAGCGACGGCAGGCCCGACTCGCGCGCACGCAGCAGCGCGGGGCCGATGTCCTCGGGGTGACGGACTTCCTCGCCGTAGCCGCCGAGCATCTTGGCGAACTCGTCGTAGCGGACGTCGCCGAGCGTGTTGCCCACCCGGCCGCGGTCGGCGCCGTACTTGGCGATCTGGCCGTAGCGGATCTGGTTCATCGACGAGTTGTTGCCGACGATGCCGACGAACGGCAGGTTGTAGCGCACGAGCGTCTCGAAGTCCCAGCCGGTCAGCGAGAACGCGCCGTCACCGAACAGCGCGACGACTTCCTTGTCCGGCCGGGCGTACTTCGCCGCCATCACGAACGGGATGCCGACGCCGAGCGTGCCGAGCGGCCCGGGGTCCATCCAGTGGCCGGGCGACTTGGGCTGCACGACCTGGCCGGAGAACGTGACGATGTCGCCGCCGTCGCCGATGTAGATGGAGTCCTCGGTGAGGAACTCGTTGATCTCGTGCACCAGGCGGTACGGGTCGATCGGGCTGGCGTCGGAATGCTGGCGCGGCAAGCGCTTCTGGTACGTCGCGTCCTCGACGCCCCGCAGCTCATCCAGCCACGCCTTGCGGTTGTTGGAACTGGGCGCGCTGATGCGGCCGGACGCGGCCTGGGTGACCGCGGCGAGCACGGCGCCCGCGTCACCGACGATGCCGAGGTCGATGTCGCGGTTCTTGCCGACCGTGCGGTAGTCCAGGTCGATCTGCACGACCGTGGCGCTGGGCGACAAGCGCTTGCCGTAGCCCATCCGGAAGTCGAACGGGCTGCCGACGATGATGATCAGGTCGGCGTTCCGGAACGCGTAGCGGCGGGCCAGCTGCAGGTGGTGCGGGTCGCCCGGGGGCAGCGTGCCGCGGCCAGAGCCGTTCATGAACGCGGGGATGTCGAGCGTGCGGACGAAGTCGACCGCGTCGTCGCTGCCCCGCGTGGTCCAGACCTGGCTGCCGAGCAGCACACAGGGCTTCTCGGAGTGCGCGATCAGGTCGGCGAGGCGCTCGATGTCGGCCGGGTCGCCGATCGAGCGGGTCGACGCGCGGTAGCGTCCGCCTTCGGGGATCCGCGCCCTGGACACGGGTACCTTCGCGTCCAGGATGTCGCGTGGGATCTCCAGGAACGACGGGCCTGGGGCGCCGGCGAAACACTCGCGGAACGCCATCGACACCAGGTCCGCGACGCGCTCGGTGTGCGGCACGGTCGCGGCGAACTTGGTGATCGGGTTCATCATGTCGACGTGCGGCAGGTCCTGCAGCGAGCCCATCTTGTGCTGGCTCAGCGCTCCCTGGCCGCCGATCAGCAGCATCGGGCTCTCCGCGCGCAACGCGTTGGCCACGCCGGTGACCGCGTCGGTCGTGCCCGGTCCGGCGGTGAC
Source organism: Kibdelosporangium phytohabitans (assembly GCF_001302585.1). Taxonomy (GTDB): domain Bacteria; phylum Actinomycetota; class Actinomycetes; order Mycobacteriales; family Pseudonocardiaceae; genus Kibdelosporangium; species Kibdelosporangium phytohabitans. Next base: position 7,518,423 of record NZ_CP012752.1, read on the forward strand.
GACCGCGCAGCCGGGTTTGCCGGTGATCCGGGCGTATCCGTCAGCCGCGTGTGCCGCCACTTGCTCGTGGCGGACGTCGACCACTTCGATGCCCTCGTCGACGCAGCCGTCGTAGATGTCGATGATGTGGCCGCCGCAGAGCGTGAAGATCACGTCGACACCCTCGGCTTTGAGTGCCTTGGCCACGAGGTGACCGCCGGAGATCACCTCGGGCTCGGCGGCACCGTTGGTTGCCTCGATGCTCGCGTTCTCGGGCACCGCCTGCGCCGTTCGCGCCATCTGTGGTCATCTCCTCGAGTCGCATACTGCATACCGTATGTACTTCATAGTGGACCTCGGCCGGGTCACTTGTCCAGAGTCCTTAGTCGGCCCAGTCCGGGCCGCGCCACTGTTCGACCACTGTGGACACACGAGATGCCGCCTCGGACAAGGGCATTCCCTGTCCGACAGCGATTCCGAGCAGGTAACAGGCCAGCGGCGCGGCCATCCCGCCGACGTCCCGCGCGACACAGCGCGCCAGCGACACCAGTGTCCGTTTGTCCAATTCGTCCGGGCCCACACCCAGTTCGACGGCCACCAGCCGCGCCCACTCGTCGAGGACGCGCGCGTTCGTAGAAGTGAACCTCATGTCCGCCGCCCCTTCCGCAGTCGTCGTCGACTCGCGTCCAGCCGCTCGGTCACCCCCCGGGCGTCCAGCAGTTCCAGCAGTGGAACAGCGACCCGTCTGCTCGTCCGCAGCGCCGTGCGGACCTGGGCGACGGTGAACGTCTCCGGCAGTTCGGTCAGCACCGCTTCGGCCAGATCGATCGCGTCCGGCCGCAGGTACACGCCACCGGCGAGCCGGATCAACATTCCCCTTGCCACCGCGGTGTTCAAGCGTTTGACGGCAAGTCCCAGCTCAGCCAGCCGCGGTTGTTCCGGCGCGGCGAAGGGGTCCAGAGCGAGGTCTTCGACCAACCGCTCCAACGCGTCCCTCGGCCCGAGCACGAGGCGCCCGCCGAGCATCCGCACACCCAGCCCACGCGACGCCCGTGCCAACGGCTCGACCAGACGCCGGTCCGGCAGCCCGATCTCCTGCGCGGCAACGAGTTTCGGCATGGCCGGGTCTTCGGGGTGCCGTGCGGCGTACTCGCGGACGGCGTCGAGCAGGGACTGGCGCAGCTTCTGGAAACGGTTGGGGTCGAACAGCCACTCCCCCACGACGGGTGCGCGGGGCACCGTGCAGCCCATGGCGATCAGGTCGTTCCGCCGGACCATTCCCCGCCTGCGCAGTTCCGCCATGCCGTCTGTGCTGACCTCCCGTTTGGACAGTTCGACGGCTCGTTCGGCCAGTCCGCCGGACAGCCGCGGATCCGGAGGCAGGATGTCGAGGACGGTGACGCCCGCGACGACGACGCGTTTTCGCGGATCGTGCAGCAACCCGGAGTCGCCGATCCGCAGCGGCAGCGGCGACCGCAGGGTCAGCCGGGCCACGCCGGGCCCCAAATGCCGGACACGCGCGGGAATCGCGGCCGAGCCGACGTGCAGGACCAGTTCCCGCGCGGGCATCCCGGACTTGTCCAGCGTCCTGAGCCGCACGTCGACGACGGAGACGAACCGCCAGCTGTTCACCGCGACCAGCGCCTGTCCCCTGCGCATCCGGCGCGGGTTGATCCCGTCGACCTTCAGCGCGACCCGTCCCGCCGCGGCCACCGCCGTGGCGGGACGGCCGAGGGACTCCATCGACTCGACGCGGACGCGTCGACCTGTCGGCGCCACAACCAGTTCGTCGCCGGTGTGCACCGTCCCGGCGGACAGCGTGCCGGTCACCAGCGGCCCGTCGGCGTCGTCGACCCACAACCGCAGCGTGGCAGCGGGATCCGGCGGCGGGATGAGATCCACCAGCCGGTCGAGCGCCTCGCGCAGCCGCGGAATCCCTTCCCCGGTCAGGCTGCTGACCACGACGGGTTCCGCCTCGGCGAGGCTGGTTCCCGCCAGGTGCGCGCGGGCCCGGCGCAACGCGGGCAACGGGTCGGCGAGGTCGCTGCGGGTGATCACGAGCAGGCCCCGGCGGATTCCCAGCGCGTGCAGCGCCGCCAGATGCTCGCCGGACTGCGGCATCCAGCCCGCGTCCGCGGCGACCACGAGCAGCACGGCGGACACCGGGCAGATCCCGGCGAGGGTCCGGGCCGCGGGCAGGTCGGCCAGCTCGACCACGCGCCCGGACGGCAGTTCAGTCCACGCCGAACCGAACTCGGGTGCCATCCCGGTGAGCCGGTGCACCAGCGTCGACTTTCCGTGGTCGGCATGGCCGGCCGTGGCTATCAGCTGCACTCATCTCGCCTCGCACCAGGCATGGGACATGCCTCCTCGACGCCGTTGACCGAAGATTTTCATACGGTATACTGAATACACTATCGACGCAAGAACGGAGCCGCCCGTGAGAGTCGCTGTTCTTGGCGCCGGTGCTATCGGCGCGTATGTCGGAGCCGGACTCCATCGTGCTGGAGTCGAGGTTCACCTGATCGCCCGTGGAGCCCATCTGCGAGCGATCAGGACATCGGGTCTCAAAGTACTGTCTGCGCGAGGGGACTTCGAGGTCCATCCGTACGCCACCGACAACCCGGAGGAGGTCGGGCCGGTCGATCACGTCTTTCTCGGCCTCAAAGCCAATCAGTACGCCGCAGCCGGGCCCATGGTCAAGCCCCTGCTGCACGACACGACGACATTGATAACCGCGCAGAACGGCATCCCCTACTGGTACTTCCACGGGCTGCCCGGTCCACTGCGCGACCGCCGGATCGAGAGCGTCGATCCGGGCGGCACGGTGAGCCGGGCGCTCCCGGTCCGGCGGGCCGTCGGCTGCGTGGTCTACGCGGCCACCGAGATCGAACAGCCGGGGGTGATCCGCCACCTGGAGGGCACCCGGTTCTCGATCGGCGAGCCGGACGGCACGACGTCCGTGCGCTGCAAGGAGTTCTCCGCCGCGATGGTCGCGGGCGGGCTGAAGTGCCCGATCGAGCCGGACCTGCGCGACGACATCTGGATCAAGCTGATGGGCAACATCGCGTTCAACCCGATCAGCGCCTTGTCAAGGGCGACGATGGCGTCGATCTGCCGCCACCGCGAGGCCCGTGAACTGGTCGTCAGGATGATGACCGAGACACTCGAGGTCGCGTCGGCACTGGGTTGCACGCCGCGGATCTCGATCGAACGCAGGCTCGCCGGCGCCGAACGGGCAGGTGAGCACAAGACGTCCACCCTCCAGGACCTGGAGAAGGGCAAGCCCCTCGAGTTGGACGTGATCGTCAAGGCGGTCGTCGAACTGGCCGATCTGGCCGATGTCCAGGTCCCCACGCTGCGCGCGATCGGCGCCGTGGCCGACCTGTTGAACGAACAGCTGACCGCCGCATAACCCCAGGGTCGTGTTGCCGCGCCAGCTCGAGTACCCCGTGGCCTGGTCCGCGAGGGGCGTTTCTCGCGCGCAGCGCAGGCGTGTCACGTTTCCCAGCCGTCGCTGTCCGCGGCGATCCGCGAGCCCGAACGCGAGCTCGACGTGCCGATCGTCCGCCGGGGCAACAGATACGACGGTCTCACGCCGGAAGGCGAACGGGTGCTCCTGTGGGCGCACCGGATCCTCGGCGAGTGCGAGGAGTGAGGCAGGACCTGTCCGCGATGTCCGACGGGGTGGCCGGGACGCTCCGGATCGGGGCGATCCCGACCACCCTGACTGTCGCGCCTCTGCTCACGTCGCCGTTCTGCGCACGTCACCCGCGAGCGCGGGTGGCGATCGAATCACTGTCCGAAAAGGACGTCGCGCACCGGTTCACCGAGTTCGACCTGGACGTCGGAATGACCTACCTGGACGGTGAAGCACTCGGCCGGGCGCGGGCTTTCCCGTTGTACGCGGAGAAATACCTGTGCTCGTACCGGAGTCGCACGAGCTGGCCGAACGGCGAGTGGCCGGCTGGGCGGACGCGGCCAAGCAGCCGCTGTGCCTGTTGTCCGAGCAGATGCGCAACCGCCGCATCCTCGACGAGATGTTCGCGGCCGTGGGCGCCATGGCTGTGCCGTCGATCGAGACCGACACCGTTGATCTCCCATGCGTGGCTGAACATGTTCGGTGTGCCGCAAGGCATGCGTGCCGTACCACTGCAACAGGTCAGGCCGTCATCGCAGGGCCACACGCTCGTGGTGATCTCCGACAAGGATGGCCCCGGCTCGGCGTTCAAGCGCGAACTCGCCGACGGCGGCAAGCTCGCGGGCACCGGCGCCCACTCGTACTCGACCTCAGGCGAGTAGGTCCATCCCGAGGATGAGGCCCGTCTCGGTGCGGTCGATCCGGGTGAAACCGACGTGCTGGTAGAAGCCGATCGCGCGGGTGTTGACGCCCCACACGTCCAGGTGCAACCCGCGCGATCCCTTCGCCCGCAAGGCGTCGACCAACGCGGTCATCAGACGGGCACCGACACCCTGCCCCTGTGTGCGCGGCAGCAGATTGATGTGCAGGTGTGACGGGTACTTGCCGAGGTACTTCGGTGAGGTGCGGTCCGGATTGTGGATGTGCCTGATCAGCTTCTGGTCCTCGGACACAGCTGGGCCGTCCGGCGGCAACGGGTACTGCTCACGCAGCTCGGGCCACCAGCTCTGTTCGAGGGACTCCTCGAACTCCGCGGTGTCCAAAGCGCCGACCACGTACCCGCTCACGCCCTCGTCGTCCTCGGCGACGAACGCCAACGACGGCTCCAGCACCGCGTACGGGCCGACGAAGATGTGGCCGAGCAGTTGCGGGTCCTCGTACTTCGCGGTGGCGTCCTCGCCCGCGTCGCCGGTCTGCAGGCAGATCCGGTACAGCGCGTCGAGGTCGTCCAGCCGGGCTGGCCTGACGTTGATCACAACTGACAACTTACTTCGCACACACAACGCGCATGACTGGTGACCTTCCGAACATGCCCTGACCGCGTCGTGCGACGGCGTCCGATGCGTGGGATCGTAGAGTCGTCGCGGACGTAGAAGGGGCTTGATGACAGCAGACCCATTCGTGCACCCGGCGCTGTTCTACCGTGGCGCCGACGAGTACGTCACCGCAACTGTGCCGTTCATCGCAGAGGGACTCGCGAAGGGCGAACCGGTGGCCGCCGTCGTGCCGGGGCCACGACTGGAGCTGATCCGCACCGCGCTCGGTGCCGACGCCGCCCGCGTCCACCTGGCCGACATGACCGAGGTTGGCCGCAACCCGGGCCGGATCATCCCCGGGGTGCTGCGGGCGTTCGCCGACAGCCACCGCGGCCGCGTCCGGATCGTGGGAGAGCCGGTCTGGGCGGACCGCTCGGTGGTCGAATACCCGGCGTGCGCGCAGCACGAGGCCCTCATCAACCGCGCCTTCGCCGGGCGCAAAGCGACCATCCTGTGCCCGTACGACACCGAGAGCCTCTCCCCCACCGTGCTGGCGGACGCGTTGCGCACGCACCCGGCCGTGATCGACACGGACGGTCAGCACACGAGTACGACCTTCGCCCCTGACGCTGTTGTCGCCGCGTACAACCAGCCGCTGTTCGCGCCCGCGAACGCGGAGTGCCGGATGGCCGGCGCGTCCAGCCTGGCGGAGCTGCGTCAGTTCGTGGCCAAGTTCGCGAGCCAGTCCGGGCTGAGCGACACGCGCGCGAGCGACCTCGTCCTCGCGGTCGACGAACTGGCCGCCAACAGCGCTCGGCACGGCGGCGGCACCGGCACGGTCTACCTGTGGGACGAGCCGGGCGAACTGGTGTGCCAGATCAGCGACGCGGGCTACCTGCGTGACCCGCTGCTCGGCCGCATCCCCGCGCCGGTCACCCAGGTCGGCGGCCGTGGCCTGCTGCTGGTCAACCACCTCGCCGATCTGGTCAGGACGCACACCACGCCCGCGGGCACGACGATCCGGGTCCACTTCCGGCACTGACGCTGCCCTCTTGGCCGGCGAGCGCGTCCCTTTCGAGCACGGATCGGGCCCGGAAGGTGCGGACCTGCCAGCGGTTCACCGCAGGGGCAGCTCGACCGAGGCCTGCTGGTCCGGGTGTTCGACGATCAACGTCAGCGTCTCGGCGCCGTCGGGCGGACTGGGGAAGAACGCCCGGTTCTCGAAAACCAGGTCGCCCGTGCCGGACGACCCGCCGCCGGACATGCCCGTACTGCGGTACTGCGTGCCCTGGTCGTCCCAGGCGCGCCACCGCCAGCGGGAGTCGGTCAACCGCTGCGAGACACCGGGTTCCCAGGTGCCGCGGTGGACCGCCGACCTGACGATCAGCACGGCGTTCCAGACTTCGAGGCTGATCAGCTTCCTGACGACGTCGCCGTGGCCGATCTCGCGACCGACGAGCGGGACGACCCTGAGCAGTCCGGGTGAACCAGTTGGCCTGCGATCGGCCGCTGGTTCGCCGGAACGGCGGACGGCTGCCGTGGTCATCTCCGCCTCGGTGGACCCCGGTGCCTGCACGGTGACCGGCGTCAGCCACCCCGCCCGTTCCATCGTCGCGCGCAGGTCGTGCAGCAACAGGCCGGCTTCGTCCTGGGTCAGCGCGCCCGCGGCCATCAGCCCCGCGGCGATACCGCGGATCTCAGGCAGGTTGGTGACCGCGCCCCTGATGTGCTCAGGCTGCTCCCGTGCTTCCCGCAGTCGGTCGCTGATCAGCTTCTCCAAGTACGCCCGGCCGTCCATCCCGCCATAGTGCCCGATGGCGGGCGATCAGGATCGCCCGTTCGGTCGCCACGATCAGGCAGACGGCACCGGCCGCGCCCGCGACGACCGACGCGACGCCGAACCCCATCGCCAGCTCGTGGCCCAGCATCGCCGACGTGAACAGCCAGATCGCCAGCCCGAGCAGCGCGCCGAGCAGGCCGGAGCTGTAGCGGGCGGACGGGCGCCGGTAGCCGCGGCGCAGCGTGCGCGCGGTCGATTCCAGGTACGCCACGGCGAACAGGGCCAGCAGCAGGCTGCCCGTGCCCATCAGGGTCGCGAGCGGGTGCTGCCGGGTGCGCAGGGTGAACGTCTGGATCCCTTGCGGGCCGCCGTCTTTCGGCGTCCAGCGAAGTTCACCCGTGACGGTCCCGCCGACGATCCACCGGCTGATCGGCGGCATGGTGATGTCCGTGCTGAACTTGCGGTCCTGGTCGGCTTTGACCTGACTCGTGCCGTCGCCGAGCGGGATGCCCCCGCCGGTCATGCTGAGCGTCAGGTTGCCGTTGACCACGTCGTTCCCGGTCACGGTGATCGGTTTGCTGAGGTCCACGACGGCCGGGCCGGTACTGGGTGCGCCGCGCACCGACATGTTCGACGTGCTGTCGTGCGAGAGGACCGACGGGGTCAGCAAGGCCGTGGCGACCACGCCGGGCAGCGCCGCCGCCGCGATCCACGCGGGCACCCTCGGGCGCTTCAGCGCCGGGCCTTCCGGGTCCACAATGGTCGGATCCGCGGTCGCGCCGTCGACCCTCGGCGTGACGACCGTCAGGTCCTCGCGGGGCGCCGCACCGGTCGCCAGGCTCGCGACCACTCGCGGCGCGAGGTGCAGCACCGGGATCCTGGATCGTTCCAGCCAGCCCTGGCCGTACACGCTGGTCGCCGCGGACGCGAGATCCGTCGCGAACGCCTCCGCTTCCCGGTACCTGGCAGGCAGTTCACGTGCGATGCTGCGCATCACCACGGTCGCCAGCGGCTCGGGCACGCCCTCGATCTGCTTGGGATCGGCGAACATGTGCTGCCGGATCAACGCCAGCGCACCGCGGTCCCGGTCGAACGGCAGGTCGCCGGTGAGCAGTTCGTAGAGCATCGTGCCCGCCGCGTAGACGTCCGCCGCAGGCGACAACGCGTTGCCCATCGCCTGTTCCGGCGCGATGTACGCGGGAGTGCCGAGGATCTGGCCGCCGTGGGTGACGAGCGTGGCACCCTCGCTGATCACCTGCGCGATCCCGAAGTCCGCGACCTTCACCACGCCCGCCGTGTTGAACAGCAGGTTCTTCGGTTTCACGTCCAGATGCAACACGCCGGCCACGTGCGCGGCGTGCAGCCCCGACAGCATGGCCAGCGTGATCGCGCACGCCTGCTCGTTGTCGATCTTCCCGGCGTGGAACCTGTCGAACACCGTTCCGCCGTCGAGCTTCTCCATCACGAGCAGGTTCTGCACGTAGTCGTACACCGGCACGATGTGCGGGTGGTCGAGGCTCGCGAGGACCCGCGCCTCGCGGTCGAACTGAACGTGCGCACCGACACGCCCGGCCATGTCGGGTGGCAGTTGCTTGATCGCCACCTGGCGGCCGAGCGTGCGGTGCACGCCGGAGAACACCTCGCCCATCCCGCCGGAGCCGATCTGGTCGCCGACCGTGTACTGCGGCAAGGCGTTGACCATGCTCAGCGGCGCTGTCATCCGTAGGCCTCGGTGGTGCTGTCCATCCGGCGGGTGGTCATCCCGATCGTCGGATCATCCGGGCCGCCCATCGGCGGTGGCGGCGGCGGGATCGGGTGCGGTGTCAGGTATCCGAGGACCAGGCCGATCGCGGCCGCGGCGATCACGATCGGGATCTCCACGCTCGGCTCCGGCGGCACGAGCCGCAACACCGACAGCGAAACCACTGCCACCAGGCCGGTCCCGATGCCGGCTGGCAGGAACCGCAGTGCGCGCTGCCAGCGGTTGGGCGAAAGCCTGTGACGCGCCAACGCGATCAACGCGGTCACCCAGATGAACGCCGTGAGCGCCAGCAACGCCAGCCCGAACACGCCGTAGACCGACCACAGTGAACCGCGCACGTCCGTGACCGTCTTGGAACTGCCGATCACTTCCCGTTCGGTGTCCAGGACTTCCACGGTCGTCGGCAGCAGCCCGATCGCTTGTCCCTGCAGTTCGGCGAGATCGAGCACGAGCGTCCTCGTCACCGTCTGACGTGCCGGGACGTCGTACGGAACGACTGTGTCGTAGGAGAAGAAGGTCAACGCCAGCGCCACGCCGGAGACGCGCACGCTGCGGATCTTGACCGTCGTGTCGCCCTCGTTGGTCGCCGTCACGGTCAGCTCGACCGGCCTGCTCGGCTCGACCGTGACGGTGTTTCCGGTGATGTCCTTGCCATCGAAGGCGATCGCGATCCTCAATGGCTCGGCAGCCGCCGCAGGCGACCCACCGAAAAGGACAGCGCACACCCCGAGCGCAACCCCTGCCGCAATCACGCGTCTCATTGGGCATCCCGATTGGAAGTAGTGATATCTGGATGGGGATGCTACAACCTGTGGCGGACGTATTCAGGGGAGTAGTAGCAATGCGCACTGGATCGCGAAGAATCGCTGCCCTTTCGGGCGGACTTGCCGTACTTCTGGCCGCCGCTCCGTTCGCGGAAGCGCAGACGAGCGGTAGCCAACCACCGTTACCCAATCCGCAGATTTCGCTCGCCCCGGCCAGCGGACCAGCAGGTTCCAGCTTCACCATCAGCTGGACCGGGTTCTCCCGCGGCGGCGGCAAATATCTCTGCAAACAGATCGTTTTCGCATTTGACGGAACAACTCTGACCAGTGCGGGCGGCGGCGAGACAAGCGCGCCCGCGGCTGGTTCGGCCGGTACGAAAGTCCCGGCGGCCGCCGGACTCGGTGGCCACAAGGTCACTGCGACGTGCACCAGTCTGGAACTCTTCGACGACGCGGTCTTCACGGTGACACCGCCGCCGACGACCATTCCGCCGACGACGACCACTCCGCCCGTCATCCCACCTGTCACTCCCCCTGTGACGGTGCCGCCCGGCCAGCCGCCGGTCATCCCGCCGACCACGACCCGGCGCCCGGCGACGACGTCCCGGCCACCGGTGAGCACACCGGCGACCCCGGCACCGCCGCCGATCCCGCCGACCCAACTGCCACCACTGTCCACAGCGGACCCCAAGCCCGCCGCGGACGGCGACCTCGTGCTCGACAAGGTCACCATGACACCGGGTGATCCGTTGTCGGCGACAGGCAGGGGATGCACGCCCGGTTCACCCGTGACACTGATGTCGAAGGGAGAACGGGTCGGCGGGACGATCGCCGACGCGCGGGGCCAGTTCACCGCGGCGGTCCAGTTCAGCCGCTTCGAAGCGGGCAGGCACTGGGTCACCGCCAACTGCGGCGTGGTGCTCACCGCCGCCGTCGACCAGCTGCTGACCAGCTCGACCGGTGGGCAGAGCAGTTCGCTGATCATCCTGGTGTTCTTCGTCCTCGCCGGGGTCAGCGTGCTGCGGTTCAGATAATCCGGAGTTCCCCAATCCGCCCGGCCGGGTGCACCGAAGAGTCTGGTGCACCCGGTTCTTCGTGCCGGGGCGGGGAGGAAAGTCATGAATTCCCTACGTGGGCGGCGAAAGCCGCTGGCAATGGCGGGGGCACTGCTGATCGGCACCGCGTTCGCCGGGTTCGTGCCCGGTTCGGCCACTGCCTCCAGCCACCGGGAAGCGCCGCTCATCGCGGCCGACCCGACCGTCGACAACACCGACGTGTACGCCTTCGTCAGCCCCGACAACGCGGACACAGTCACGTTGGTGGCCAACTGGTTCGGTCTGCAGGAGCCGAACGGCGGACCGAACTTCTACCCATGGGCGACCGACGCGAACTACGACATCAACATCGACAACGACGGCGACGCCAAGCCGGACCTGACCTACCGCTGGACGTTCGAGAACGACGACCGGCGCGCCAAGAGCACCTTCCTGTACAACAACGGCCCGGTCACCTCGCTGGACGACGAGAACCTGCTGTTCAGGCAGACGTACAAGCTCGAGGTGATGGACGACAAGGGCAAGGACAAGACCCTGATCCGCAAGGGCAGGGTCGCACCGTCCACTGTGGGCCCGGCGGGCATGCCCGACTACCGCGTGCTGCGCGACCAGGCGATCACCAGGCTGCCCGGCGGCGGCCAGACCTACGTCGGCGCGGCGGAGGACTCGTTCTTCCTCGACCTGCGCGTGTTCGACCTGGTCTACGGCGGCAACCTGAGCGAGGTCGGCCAGGACACCCTGCGCGGTTACAACGTCAACACGATCGCCATCCAGGTCCCGAAGTCCGCGGTGACGTTCAAGGGCGACCCGAAACGAAACCCGGTGATCGGTGTCTGGAGCGACACCGAGCGGCGGACCATGCGGCTGTCGCCCGGCCAGGCCAAGCCGGAGGGCCCGTTCGTCCAGGTTTCCCGGCTGGGCAACCCGCTGGTCAACGAGGTCATCTCGTCGGTGGCGCTGAAAGACGCGTTCAACGGGCTCACCCCGGACCGCGACGGGACGGTGAAACCTTTGCTGGACAGGGTGACCAATCCCGAGGTGCCCCGGCTGCTCGAATCGATCTACAAGCTCAAGGCACCGGCGGCACCGCGTGACGACCTGGTGGAGATCTTCCTGACCGGGATCACCACCAAGGCGGGCGGGCCGATCAAGGCGGACCTGAACTCCCAGCTGAACAACGCCGACGTGAACCCGAAGAAGTTCGTGCCGTCGGAGATGTTGCGGCTCAACACGTCGATCGCACCGTCCGGCAAGCCCAACCGGCTCGGTGTGCTCGGCGGTGACCTGCAGGGCTTCCCCAACGGCCGCAGGCTGGCCGACGACGTGGTCGACATCGAGCTGCAGGCGCTCGCGGGTGCCGCGCAGACCGGCAAGATCGTGCCGGAGCTGGCCGCAGGGGACAAAGTGGACGCCAACGACCGGTGGTTCGAGTCCAAGTTCCCGTACGTGGCCCTGCCGAGCAACACCGCGGTGAACTCGAACACCGCGATGGTGGGCTTCACACCGAGCGCGAACATCACCGGCGACATGCCGGTCGGCCCGATGATCGGCGGCGCGGCAGGCGCGCTCGCGTTGGCCGGCGGTGGTTTCTGGATGATCCGCAGGCGTAGGCGCAGGACATGAGGGTATCGGTAGTCGTGATCGCGGCGGCGGCGCTGATCGCCGCCGCGGTCACTGTCACGCAAGTGGTCGAGTCCGATGGGGACACTGTGACCGTCGAGCCGGTCAGCCGGGTCAACCGGCTTCGGCAGAACGTTGACTCACTGCGGGCGAGGCTGAACCGGGTTCCCGGTGACGCCTCGGGCTGGGCGCGGTTGGGCGGCTCGTACGTCGAGCTGGCCCGGACCACCGCGGATCCCGCCTACTACGGCAAAGCCCAGGGCGCGCTGGACCGTTCGCTGAAGCTGGCGCCGGAAGGCAACGGCGAGGCGATGATCGGCCTCGGCGCCTTGGCCAACTCCCGGCACGACTTCGCCGCGGCGAAGCAGTGGGCGACGCGGGCGCAGGCGGTCATGCCGGACACCGCCGAGGTGTACGGAGTCCTGGCGGACGCGTTGACACAGCTCGGCGACGACGAGGCGGCGATGGACGCGACCCAGCGGATGCTGGACCTACGGCCGAATGTCGCGGCCTTCACCCGTGCGTCATACCATTTCGAGTTGCACGGCCAGGAAACCGAGGCGCGTGACGCGATGCGGCGCGGGCTGGAGTCGGCGACGTCGTCCGACGAGATCGCGTTCTGCCAGTTCCACCTCGGCGAGCTGGCCTGGAACGCGGGCAAGAGCGACGAAGCCGCTGCCTACTACGAGCAGGGGCTGGTGACCAGTCCGAAGGATCCGGCGTTGCTGCACGGCCGAGCCAAGGTCGCCGCGACGCGGGGCCGTACCGACGAAGCCCTTGCCGGGTATCGCGAGCTGGTGGTCCGTGCACCGCAGTACATCCCGGACTACGCGCGGTTGCTGACGGCGGCGGGCCGGACAGCCGAAGCCAGCCAGCAGTACGACATCCTCGCCAAACAGCAGAAGCTGCTCGAAGCACAGGGTGCGAGTGACGACCTGGTCGCGTCCGCGGTGGCGGCGGACCGGGGTGACAAGGCCGAGGCGTTGCGCCGGGCCGAAGCCGAATGGGCCAAGCGGCAGAGCGTTTTCGTGGCCGACGCCATGGCATGGGCGCTGCACCTCGACGGGCGTGACACGCAAGCGCTTGCGTACTCCGACAAAGCTGTCTCGTCGGGCTGGCGCGACGCGGCCGTGCTGGCGCACCGGAACGCGATCCTCGGGGCGTTGCGATGATCAAACGTTTGCTCGGGGTGCTCGCCGGACTGGTGCTGCTGTGGCCGTCCGGCACGGCCTCAGCCCACCCGTTGGGGAACTTCAGCGTCAACCACTACCACGGCCTGCACCTGCACACCGATCGGCTCGATGTCCTGTCCGTCGTTGACTTCGCCGAGATTCCCTCGGTGCAGGAGAAGCTCACCGACGCTGACGCGCTGTGCCGGGATCTCTCCGGTTCGGTCCGTGCCACAGTGGACGCCCGGCAGCTGGCGTTGTCGGTACGCGGCGCGCGGATCGAGTTCCCGAAAGGTCAGGCGGACCTGGCGACCACCCGCCTGACGTGTGAGCTGACCGCCCCTGTGGCCATCGACGGCCCGGTGCGGGTGGCGTTCAGCGACTCCTACCGCGCCGACCGCGTCGGGTGGCACGAGATCACCGCCGTGGGAACCGGGATCAAGGTGGATTCCCCCGTTCCCACCGGCAGTGTCTCGAACGAACTGCGCAGCTACCCGGAGGACCTGCTGTCGTCGCCGTTGGACGTGCGGAGTGTCGAGCTGGAAGCGGAGCCGGGCGCGGGGTCGGCTCCGACCGCACCCGCCGCTGCCCCGGCGGCGGAATCGGGGATGGCGGCGGCGTTCAACGACATCGTCGGCCGCGCCGACCTGACTCTGTGGCTCGGTGTTCTCGCGGTCCTGCTCGCACTCGTGCTCGGGGCCTCGCACGCGGCGCTGCCCGGGCACGGCAAGACCGTGATCGCCGCGTATCTCGTCGGCCGCAAGGGAACGCTGAGAGACGCCATCCTGGTCGGCGCGACGGTGACGTTGACGCACACCGCCGGTGTGCTCGTCCTCGGCCTGTTGATCAGTGTGTCCAGCGTGCTCGCCGGGGAGGCCGTGCTGCGGTGGCTCGGTGTGGCCAGCGGCCTGCTGATCACCGGGATCGGCGTGGTCCTGGTCCGGTCCGCGCTGCGCAGGCACACCGGGCACGGCCACGTTCACGGTCACGGGCACGGTCATGGCCACGGGCACATCGGCAGGGCGGGCCTGGTGGGGATGGGCGTCGCGGGCGGTCTGGTGCCCAGTCCGTCGGCGCTGGTCGTGCTGCTCGGCGCGATCGCGCTCGGCCGGACGTGGTTCGGGGTGCTGCTCGTGCTGGCGTACGGCCTCGGCATGGCCGGGATGCTCACAGCGGCCGGGCTGCTGCTGGTGAAGCTGCGGGACCGGATGGACCGGATGACCGAGCGGATCCAGCGCTACACCCGGTTCGTGCCAGTGCTGACAGCCGCCATGGTGCTCGTGGTCGGCAGCGGCCTGACTGTGCGGGCCGTGGCCGGGTAGGCGGGATGCTCCCGTTTCGGGGAGCACCCCCGCTTTCACTCGGCTTCTTCGTCCTGCGCCTTGGCCTCGGCGATCACGGTACTGGCCAGCGACACGCACCCGTCGCAGATGTACACACCCGGGCCGGCCACCAGCTTGGCCACCTCGTCCTCGGACTTGGCGCAAAAGCTGCAGGCCAGCTTCGTCCTGGTACTCATGCGCACCAGGCTACGCGTCACCGCGCCAGCGGGCCTTGTCCTCCTCGGTGACCTCCACCGGGCCCGCCGCGGGCTGGGTGATCCTGATGTGGTTGCCGAACGGGTCGCGCAGCGCGCAGTCGACGCCGTACGGCTGCGGCGTCGGCTTCTCGGTGAACTCGACACCCTTGGCGCTGAGTTCGTCGTAGGTTTTCTGGCAGTCGTCGGTGGTGAGGATCGCGGCCACTCCCATCGCACCCTTGGTCACCAGGTCACGCAGCTGCGCGGCGACCTCCTCGCTCTGCGACGGCGGCCCCGGCACTTCGAGCAGGATCTCCCGCTCGGGGTCGGACGGCAGCACGACCGTCAGCCAGCGCATGAAGCCGAGGTCGACGTCCGCCTCGACCTGGAAGCCCAGTTTGCCCACGTAGAACTCGATGGCCTCGTCCTGGTCGAGGACCATCACGGAGTGAATGCGGATGCGGTTGAACATGCCGCGAACACTACGGCCGGTCCTGTCCGGACGGCTTATCCAAAACAACCTCACGAACGGCTCGGTCTGGTCCACGCCTTGACGAAGCACACCGGGACCTCCAGCGGCGGCGTCTTCGCCCGGTACTCGGTCGGTGAGAGTCCGACGATCGTCCGGAATGTCCGGCTGAACGTGCCGAGGCTCTCGAAGCCGACCTGCTCGGCCACCTCGGTGACGGTGACCGCGGGCGACCGCAGCAGCGCCATCGCGCGTTCGATCCGGCGGCGTTGCAGGTACCGGTGTGGCGTCTCGCCGAAGGCCGCCCGGAACGAGCGGGTGAAGTGGGTCGGGGACATCAGGGCGATCCGCGCGAGCGCGGGCACGTCCAGCGGGGCGGCGAAATCCCGGTCCATCGCGTCCCTGGCCCGCAGCAGCCGCCGGTTCTGCTCCTCCCCCGGGCTGAGATAACCAGGTGCCACGCGCCCATCGTAGTTAGCCTGGCGCGATGGACCTGCTGACGCCCGCGACCGAGCTGCTCGCCATCCCGTCGACGGCGGACCGGCCGGCCGAGCTGCACCGCGCACTGGACTTCGTGCTGGATTTCGTCGGTCCCGGGTTCACGGTGGAACGGTTCGAGTCCAACGGCAAACCCAGTGCGCTGCTGTACGCGGGCAAGCGGCGCCGGTTCCCCGTGATCCTCAACGCCCACCTGGACGTGGTGCCCGGACGCGCGGACCAGTTCGTGCCGCGGCTGGACGGCGACCGGTTGTACGCGCGAGGCGCCCAGGACATGAAGATCTCGGCGCTGGTGGAGGCGTCGGTGTTCCGCGAGCTCGGCCACCGGGTGCCGGTCGCGCTGCAACTGGTCACCGACGAGGAAGTGGGCGGCCGGGACGGCACCAGGTACCAGCTCGACCAGGGCGTCACCGGTGATTTCGTGATCATCGGCGAGCAGAGCGGGCTGCGGCTGGTGACCGACTCGAAGGGCATCCTCGGCGCGAACCTGCGCGCGACCGGCCGGACCGGGCACAGCGCGTACCCGTGGATCGGGGACAACGCGGTGCTCAAGCTGATGCGGACCGTCGAGAACCTGCTGGACCGGTATCCCGTGCCGGACGAGGAGGCGTGGCGCACGACCGTGAACGTGGCACGGATCGAATCCGCGAACACCGCGCGCAACCAGATCCCGGCGCAGGCCGAGGCGTGGCTGGACATCCGGTTCCCGCCGCGGGACACCGACCTGGACGGCCGCACCGAGGCGGAGATCACCGAGTACCTGCTCAGCTTCTGCGAACCCGGCGTGACCGCCGAGGTGATCTACGCCGACCCGCCGCACAAGGCCGACCGATCCCGCCCGGAGGTGCTGGCGTTGCGGCAGGCCGCGCAGGCCCAGGGCTACGACGGCGATTTCCTGATCAAACACGGCGCCGCGGACGGCCGGTTCTACTACCAGCGCGGGATCGACGCGGTGATCTTCGGGATCGGCGGCGACGGCCTGCACGGGCCGCAGGAGTACGCCGACGTCACCACCATCGAGCCCTTCCGCCGGGCGCTGACCGAGTTCCTGCTGCGCTGAGCAGTGGAACTCCGGTGCGCCGGGACCGTCGCTGCACCGGGGACCCGGTCGCGACACCCGGCGGGGCCTACGCTCGCAGACATGTGGATGTCGTGGCGTACGGCGACTGAGAAGGCGCTGTACGCCGACGACGGTTTCTACCGGCACGCGGGCCAGCCCCCGCGGCACTTCCGCACGTCGGTCCACGTCTCACCGCTGTTCGCCGCCGCGCTGCACCGCCTGATGCCGGACGCACCGCAGATCGTGGACGTCGGCGCGGGCGACGGTGCGCTGCTGGCCGCGCTCGACACCGATGCCCACCTGCTCGCCGTGGAGCGGGCACCACGTCCACCCGGGCCGGCCGAGCGGATCGCGTGGGCAGCCGAGTTGCCCGAGCACATCGAGGGCCTGGTCATCGCGAACGAATGGCTCGACAACATCCCGGTGGACGTGGTCGAACTGACCGCCGACGGGCCCAAGCTGGTCCTGGTGTCCCCGAACGGAAGCGAACGGCTCGGCGACGCACCGGAGCCCGAAGACCTCGCCTGGCTGGAGCGCTGGTGGCCGCTCACCGAGGTCGGCAGCCGCGCCGAGATCGGGCGTCCCCGCGACGAGGCGTGGGCCGGCCTGGCCAGGCGGGTGCGTCGCGGTGTCGTGGTGGCCGCCGACTACGGGCACACGATCGGCGCCCGGCCGTTCCACGGTTCCCTTACCGGTTACCAGAACGGCCGTCAGGTGTCGCCCGTGCCGGACGGCTCGTGTGACATCACCGCGCACGTCGCCCTCGACTCGTGCGCCGCGAGCGTGCCGGGCACTGTGTTGATCACACAGCGGGATGCGTTGCGTGCCTTGGGGGTCACGGGCGCTCGCCCGCCTGTCGAGCTCGCGCGGACCGACCCGCCGAGGTATCTGCGCGAGCTTCGCCAGGCGGGCGAGGAGGGCGAGTTGACCAGCCGGGACGGGCTCGGCGGGTTCGGCTGGCTGGTGCACTCGATCGACACCTGTATCCCCGGGGCGTTCAGTGCGAGGATCGTTCCATGAGCACGGAACGCACTGTCGCGATCGGCTCCGGCGCCACGCACCTCGGCAGCGAGGACATGGTGCTCAACATCGGGCCGCAGCACCCCGCGACCCACGGTGTCCTGCGGCTGCGGATCGTGCTGGACGGCGAGCGGATCACCGACGTCGAACCGATCATCGGATACATGCACCGCGGCGCGGAGAAGCTGTTCGAGGTGCGCGACTACCGGCAGATCATCGTGCTGGCCAACCGCCACGACTGGCTGTCGGCGTTCGCCAGCGAACTCGGTGTCGTACTGGCCGTTGAACGGATGACCGGCATCGAGCCGCCGGTGCGGGCGGTCTGGGCGCGGATGCTGCTGGCCGAGCTCAACCGGGTGCTCAACCACTTGATGTTCCTCGGTTCGTACCCGATCGAACTCGGTGCCATCACGCCGATCTTCTACGCGTTCCGGGAGCGCGAGACCCTCCAGGCGGTGATGGAGGAGGTCTCCGGTGGACGGATGCACTACATGTTCAACCGCGTCGGCGGGTTGAAGGAGGACCTCCCGCTCGGCTGGCTCGACCGCGTGCGCACGGCAGTCGACGAGGTGCGCCGCGGCATGCGCGAGATCGAGGACCTGATCCGCGGCAACGAGATCTTCCACGCCCGGACAAGGGGAATCGGCGTACTGACTCGGGACCAAGCCGCCGAGTACGGTGTTTCCGGGCCGATCGCGCGGGCCAGCGGCCTGGACTTCGACCTGCGCCGCGACGAACCCTATTTGGCGTACGACGAATTGGACGTTCCCGTGGTGACCCGGACCGGCGGCGACTGCCTGGCCCGGTTCGAGTGCCTGATCGACCAGGTGCACGTCTCGCTCGATCTGGCGATCGCGTGCGCCGACCGGCTTTCCACACTGCCACCGGGCCCGATCAACGTGCGGACACCGAAGATCCTGAAGGCACCGGCCGGGCACACGTACGCGTGGACGGAGAATCCACTCGGGATCAACGGCTACTACCTGGTGTCCCGCGGGGAGAAGACGCCTTGGCGGATGAAACTCCGTTCGGCGTCGTTCAACAACGTGCAGGCGATTCCCGAGCTGATGCGAGGTTCGCTGCTCGCCGACATGATCGCCATCCTCGGGTCGATGTTCTTCGTCGTCGGCGACATCGACAAGTAGTACGGTTACTCCATTGGGGACACGTCCACATTTACCGTTGCCAGTTGTGTATCTGGGTACCGCCGCGGCCGTCCTGATTGCCGGGAGACGACAACGAAGCGTCTCCACTGGCAAGGGATGGGACATTTATGAGTGGATTGACCCGCCGCCTGGCTGTGACCGGCATCGGTGCGGCGATGACCCTGCTCGCTGTAACCCCCGTCATGGCGAACGCGGGCCCGGCTTCGCCGACGGGAACCGAGTTCATCGTGAAGTTCCGTGACGGCGTCGCGGCGAGATCGGACGCCTTAGCGGCGAACGGCCTGCGCGTCGTCGGCGAGGTTTCCGTTGGCGCGGTTCTGGTCTCACCGACCAAGGCGCTCGACACAACGACCGCGCTCGCCGCACTGCGGGCACGCGGTGACGTGGAGTACGCCGAAGTGAACGGAACCATGCACGCGGACCTCACCCCGAACGACCCGATGTACCCGCAGCAATGGCACTACTACGAAGCCGCCGCGGGCGCACGCGTCGACACCGCGTGGGACTCCGGCCTCACGGGAGCGGGCGTGCGTGTCGCGGTGATCGACACCGGCCGTACCGCGCACACCGAGCTGAACGCCAACTACCTCGGCGGCTACGACATGATCAGCAACGCGGCCGCCGCCCGTGACGGCAACGCCCGTGACAACAACGCGCAGGACCAGGGCGACTGGCAGGCCGCGGGCGAGTGCGGCGCCGGTACCCCGGCCCGCAACAGCAGCTGGCACGGCACGCACGTGGCCGGCACCATCGCCGCCCTGCGCGGCAACGCGGCCGGTGTCGCCGGTGTCGCCCCAGCAGCGAAGATCGTGCCGGTGCGCGTGCTCGGCCGTTGCGGTGGTTCCTTCGCCGACATCATCGACGGCATCACGTGGGCATCCGGTGGTGTGGTCGCGGGTGTGCCCAACAACCCCAACCCCGCCCGTGTGCTGAACATGAGCCTCGGTGGCTCCGGCGCGTGCCCGGCGAGTCTCCAGGCCGCCATCACCGCCGCCAACAACCGCGGCTCGGCCGTGGTGGTCTCAGCGGGCAACAGCAACGTCAACGCCTCCAACGCCACGCCGGCGAACTGCAACGGCGTGATCACGGTGGCAGCGAGCGACCGCCAGGGCAACCGCGCGGTGTACTCGAACTTCGGCGCGACCGTGGAGATCACCGCACCCGGCGGCGAGACCTCCCCGGCAGCGTCCGGCGGCGTACTGTCCACGTTGAACGCGGGCACGACGGTGCCTGCCGCCCAGTCCTACGCCTTCTACCAGGGCACCAGCATGGCCGCACCGCACGTCGCCGGTGTCGTCGCGCTGATGCAGCACAAGAAGCTGGCCGCGGGCGTCGCACTGCTGACCCCCGCGCAGGTGACGGCGCGTCTGCGGGCACGGGCCATGCCCGGCAGCTGCGTCGGCGGTTGCGGCATCGGCCTGCTTGACGCTCGCGCGAGCGTGGCCGCCGCCTAAAACCTCGTGAGTGGTTTGGCCGGTTAGAACCGGCCAAACCACTCACGAGTCAGTCCAGCGGTAGTGCGATGTGGTTGATGGCCGTCACCCGGCCATCAACCACACGCATGACCACGCGTTGGCCGAGCCGGAGCATGCGGAGTCCACTGTGGTCGAAGGCGTCCGCGTCGAACGACAGCTGGCTGCCGTCGTCCAGCAGGACGGTGCCGCTTCTGGTTTCTGGCGAATAGGTCGCCACAGTCGCCTGCATCGGTCAGCCTCCGGTTGTGATGCCCAGGACGAGCTGCGGCATGACGGACATCAGGACCGTTCCCACCGCGGCCACGCTGATCGCCGCGGCGACCGGGCGGGCGATGCCGCCGAAGCGTGCGCCGTCCGGCAGCGGTGCGAAGAGGCGGGTCGCCCATGTCAGGTAGTAGAACAGGCCGATCACCGTGTTCACCGCCATCACCACGGCCAGCCAGCCGAGGCCACCCGCGATCGCGCCTTGGAAGACCACGATCTTGGCGAACAAGCCGGCGAGACCCGGTGGCAGACCGGCGAGGCACGCGAGGAAGAACGCCAACGCGATGGCCACCAACGGATGCGTACGCGCCAGGCCGCGGTAGTCTTCCAGCGCTCCCCCGCCGTACCCGCTGACCCAGCCGACGACCGTGATCACCGCGAACACGCCGATGTTCATCACCGAGTAGATGGCGACATAGCCGATCGTGGCGGCGACCAGCGAGTCCAGTGGCGCGCCCGCGCCCGCCGCGCCGAGTGGCGCGAGCATGTACCCGGCTTGCGCGATCGACGACCAGGCCAGCAGTCGTATCGCGGTTCGCTGGCGCAGGGCAACGAGGTTGCCGACGGTCATCGACACCGCGGCGAGTACCGCGATCAGCGGCCCCCACACGTTGGCGTACGGCACGAACCCGATGCTCAGGACCAGCACGAGTCCGGCGAACCCGGCTGCTTTGGAGATCACCGACAGCAACGCCGCCACTGCGACCGGCGCGCCCTGGTACGTGTCCGGCGCCCAGAAGTGGAACGGCACTGCGGACACCTTGAACCCGAGACCCACCAGGACGAGCACCACACCGACGGCGGCGACCGGCTCCACAGGCGACGGTGTGCCCAGCGCCGCGCCGATCCGGTCGAGGAACAACGTTCCCGCCGCGCCGTAGACCAGGCTGATGCCGAACAGCATCACCGCCGTCGACACCACCGAGACCAGGAACATCTTCACCCCGGCCTCGGACGAGCGCCCGTCGTACCGGCGCAACGCCACCAGTGCGAACAACGGCAGCGACACGACCTCAAGCGCCACCAGCAACGTCACCAGGTCACGCCCCGCGACCAGCGTCATCGCTCCCGTCAGCGCCGCGAACGTGAGAAAGTGGAACTCGCCGGCAGGCAACCGGGTTTCCCGGATCTCGCTGTGCGCCATCAACAGCACCACGGCACCGGCGATCAGCACCACCGTCTGCATCAGCAGCGTGAAATCGTCCACAACGAACGAGCACGAACTGTCCACGCAGAACGTCCGCCGTGGACTCCCGGTCACCAGCGCGACTTCGAACACCCCGGCGACCAGGATTCCCGCGAACGGCACGAACCGAGGCAGGAACAGGGACACGAGCCCGGTCAGCGCCAGGATCAGTGGCGGCGCGATGGCCAGGTAGTCGACCGACTGGACCATCACAGGCCTCCCAGGTAGAAGCCGACGGCCTCGACGGTCGGGGCCAGCACAAGGCCGGGCCAGATCCCGACCACGAACACCAGCACCACCAACGGCGACCACGCCACGTACTCGGCGCGGGTCACATCGAGAACGCCTTGATCCTTGCGCCACGCCGCGAACGTCCCCTGCGCCACCCTGCGCAACATGACGAGGAAGTAGGCAGCGGTCAGCACGGCACCGATCCCCGCGGCGACCATGTAGACCAGGTACAGCGGCCGGTTCAGGCCGGGCGCCGGGTCGTACGCGGCCAGCATGGCGAGCATCTCGCCCCAGAACCCGGCCAGTCCCGGCAAGCCGAAGCTGGCGACCGCGGCGATGACCAGTAGTACGCTCAACCGGGGCGCCAGCGTCAGCGTGCCGCCGCCGATCTTGTCCATGTCGGTGCTGCCGAACCGTTCGGCCATGCCCCCGACCAGGAAGAACAGCAGGCCGGTGATGAGACCGTGCGCGATGTTGGCGAACAGTGCCGCGTTGATGCCCGCCGGTGTCAGCGTGGAGATCCCGAGCAGCACGAACCCCATGTGCCCGACGCTGGAGAACGCGATCAGCCGTTTCAGGTTCCGCTGCGCGAGGCACGTCAGCGCCGCGTACACGATCCCGATGACGCCGAGCGCCCCGAGGACGGGCGCCACAGCCAGCGCGCCGTCCGGCAGGATCGGCAGCGCGATCCGGATCAGGCCGTACGTGCCCATCTTGAGCAGAACCCCGGCCAGCAGAACGGATCCGACCGTGGGCGCCTCGCTGTGGGCGTCCGGCAGCCACGTGTGCAGCGGCCACATCGGCACCTTCACCGCCAGTCCGCCCGCCACCAGCACGAACGCGATCACCTGGACCGTGTGGCTCATTCCCGCGCCGCCGCGATCCGCCAGTGCCACGATGTCCAGAGTGGACGTGTGGCCGTGGACCACGAGCAGGCCGACCAGGAGCACACCGGAGCCGAGCAACGTGTACAGGATGAACTGCCGTGCCGCCGGGCCACGCCCGGCGCCGCCCCACCCGGCGACGAGCGCGTACATCGGGATCAGCACGACTTCGAAGAACAGGAAGAACAGCAACAGGTCGAGCGCCACGAAGGTGCCGAGCATGCCGACTTCGGTCAGCAACACCAGCGACACGAACGAATGCGGCCGAACCGGCGCGCCTCCCCGGCGTGCCACGTAGATCATGCTGAGCAAACACAGTAGCGCGGTGAGCACGACCAGTGGAACGGACACACCGTCCACGCCGAGGTGGAACCGGATCCCCAGCGGCGGGATCCACGGCGCGTCCGTGACCAGTTGCGTCCCCGGACGGGCGTAGTCGACCGAGAAGACGATCGCCAGCGCGACGGCGAACGTGATACCCGTGGTCACGATGCCGACCAGCACCGCCGAACGCCGCGATCCCAGCACAGCGAGGCATCCGGCCAACGGAGCAGCGAGCAGCAGGATCAGGAGCACGTTCACCGCAGGATCACCACCCCAACCGCGATCACCACGACCCCGGCCAGCAGTGCGGTGACGTAGAACTGCGCATTCCCGTTCTGCGCACGCCGGAGCAGCCCGCCCAGCGACCGGGTACCGCGCCCTGTGCCACGAACCGTCCGTCCGACAACGGAATCGTCTACGCGCACGACCTCGTCTGCGACTCGCATGACGCCACGCGCGATCGTTCGCTCGTACAACGTGTCCGTGCCGAAGGCGGAACCGAACACGCCACGCAGACGGCCGAGCGAGTCCACCGGGTCCTTGGCCGGGTCCCTGCGCCAGACCAGGTACACAGCAGCGACACCGACCCCGGCCAGGACCACCGAGAGCACCGCGCTGAGCAGCTCAGGCCTCAGCTCGTCGAACCACAACCCGGCGAATCCGAGCAGCAGCGCCACCACTGCCAGCAGCACCAACGGAACCGTCATCAGTTTCGGCGCTTCCCGGACGTCCGGCCCGGATCCGAAGAACGTCCGCAGCCACGCCCGGGTCGTGTAGGCGGCTGTCAACCCGACGGTCAGCAGCAACGCGACGAACACGAACCAGTGGTGCTCGGCTGATGCCACAACGGCGTCTTTGCTGAAGAATCCCGCGGTCGGCGGGATGCCGGCCAGCGCGGCGAATCCGACGGTCATGGTCAGGAACGACAGCGGCATCCGGCGTCTGAGCCCACCCATCCGCGTCATCAGGTTGCTGCCGACCGCGATGATGACCGCGCCGGAGCAGAGGAACAACAGGGCCTTGAAAGCCGCGTGGGACAACAGGTGCGCGATCGCCTGCGTCCGGCCGCCGACCGCCAGCGCCGCGAACATCACGCTGAGCTGGCTGATCGTGGAGTACGCGAGCACCCGCTTCAGGTCGTCGGTCACCAGTGCGGCGAGCGCGGCGCCGATCATGGAGATCACCGCGACGACCGCGAGGACGTCCAGCGCCAGCGGCGCCGACAGGAACACCGGGTACAGCAAGGCGACGACGTACGCCCCGGCCGCGACCATCGTGGCGGCGTGGATCAACGCGCTCACGGGCGCGGGCCCGGCCATCGCGTCCGGCAGCCAGCTGTGCAGCGGGAACTGGGCCGCCTTGCCCACGACTCCGACCAGCAACAGCAGTGCCCCGGTCAGCACCGTGCCCGAGGTCATGGCGGGCACTGCGGCGATGACGTCCGTGATCCGGAACGACCCGGCCGCGACGCCCAGTACGAAGATCCCGAACAGGAATCCGACGTCGCCGAACCGGGTCATCAGGAACGACTTGATCGCGGCGGCGGTCGCGTGCGGTTTCTCCCAGTGGTGGCCGATCAGGAAGTACGAGCAGACGCCCATGATCTCCCAGCCGACGTACAGCATCAGCAGGTCGGCCGCGAGCACCACCGTGAGCATCGCAAGGGTGAACAGCCCCACCAGGGCCGCGAACGCCGGATACCGCACGTCGTGCTTCATGTAGCCGACCGAGTAGACCTGGATCGCCAGCGCGACCAGCGTGACCATGACGGCGACCATCGTTGACAGGTCGTCGGCGCGCAGGCCGATGGTGACCGGGATCGTCCCGGTCGGGGTGAGGGTCACGCGTGTCTCGAACGCCCCGAGGAACGCGAGGACAATGGCGCCCGCCGCACTGATCGCGGTCCCGAGGACCGCCAGCGGCGCCGTCATTGCTTGTCCTCGGCCAGTTCGTCGAGCGCGTCGATCGAGATCGTCGACCGGTTGCGGAACACCTGCAGCACGATGGCCAGGCCGAGACCGACTTCAGCGGCGGCGATGACGATCACGAACAGCGTGAGGATCTGCCCGGAGCCCAGTTTGTCGGCCAGCCACACGTCGAACGCGACCAGGTTCAGGTTGACCGCGTTGAGCATCAGCTCGACCGACATCAGCACCAGGATCGCGTTGCGCCGCGCAAGGACACCGTAGACGCCGATGGAGAACAGCAGCGCCGCCAGCACGGCCGGGTAGACGACGTGCATCAGCCGTCACCATCCTTCGGCGGCCCGATGTCCGTGCGGGACAACACGATCGCGCCGACCAACGCGGCCAGCAGCAGCACCGACAGCACTTCGAACGGCAGCACCCAGTACCGGAAGATGCCCGAACCGATCCCGCTCGCCGACCCGGCGCGCGAATCGCCCACGTCGAAGTAGGCGTCACCGAACCCGCTGACCACCACGGTCACCAGCACACCGGCTGTGGCGACGGCGACAGCGACAGCCGCAGGCTTGTTCTTGCTGTCCAAATCGGACGACGGGCCGATCGGCGCACGGGTCAGCATGATCCCGAACAGCAACAGGACGACGACCGCGCCGACGTAGATCAGCACCTGCACCCACGCGACCAGTTCGGCTGTGAGGACGAGGAAACACGCGGCGATTGCGCCGAAACACACCACGAGGTACAACGCGGCACGCACGAGCTGCGGCGTGGTCACAACCAGGACCCCCGACGCCAGCGCGACGACGCCGAGCAGAACGAACACGACCTCCACGGCGGTCACGGCTGTTCCGCCTCCCCGGGACTCTCACGCCTGGTCACCCTGAGCCGGTGTCTATTCAGTTCGGCACGCACTGGTGACCGGCCAACGCCACGTTCCCCCGAGGCGCGATCGAGTGCCACGCGGCCCGTGTGGGATGTCATGGTTGCTCTTCAAGTTCGACCGCGGGTGGCGGCGGTACCGTTTTCATCCACTCGCCCAGCAGGTCCATCTCGTGTGTCAGCGCCCCGATGGTGTGCTCGGCGTATTCGAACTCCGGTGACCAGAACAGCGCGTCGAACGGGCACGCCTCGATGCAGATCCCGCAGTACATGCACAGTGAGAAGTCGATGGCGAACCGGTCGAGCACGTTGCGGCCGCGTTCCCTGCCGCCTTCGACCACGGCGGGCAGCGTCTCCTTGTGCGACTCGATGTAGATGCACCAGTCCGGGCATTCCCGTGCGCACAGCATGCAGGACGTGCAGTTCTCGGTCAGCAACCCGATCACACCGCGGCTGCGCGGCGGAAGGTCCGGCCTGGTCTCCGGGTACTGCCGGGTGACCGACCGGCGGGTCATCGTCCGCAGCGTGACCGCGAGGCCTTTGAGCAGCCCTTTCATACCATCGCCACCTTCACCACTCCGGTCAGGGCGAGCTGGCCGAGGCTCAGCGGCACGAGCACCTGCCACGCCAGCTTCTGCAGCTGGTCGGCGCGCAGCCGGGGATTGCTGACACGCAGCCAGATCACCACGAAAGCCAGAACGAACAGCTTGATCAGCAACCAGATCGGGCCCAGCGCGTCGTCGCCGAACGGACCGCGCCAGCCGCCGAGGAACAACACCGTGGTCAACGCGCAGAGCACCACGATCCCGGCGTACTCGGCCAGCAGGAACAGCGCGAACCGCAGGCCGGTGTACTCGGTGTACGGCCCGAGCACGATCTCCGAGTCCGCGACCGGCATGTCGAACGGCGGCCGGTGCAGCTCGGCCAGCCCGGCGACGAAGAAGATCAGCAACGCCGGTGCCTGCCAGGCCAGCCACCACGGCGACCAGGCTTCGACGATGCCCGGCAACGACAACGTGCCCGCCGCCATCGCGACCGACGACGCCGCCAGCACCATCGGCAGTTCGTACGCCATCAGCTGTGCCGCGCTGCGCAACCCGCCCAGCAGCGCGTACTTGTTGCCGCTGGACCACCCGGCCATCACCGAACCGAGGACGCTCACGCTCATCACGGCGAGGACGAAGAACAACCCGATGTCCAGGTCGAGCGCGACGAGACCGGGACCGACCGGGATGACGACCAGGATCACGAGGTACGGCAGCAAGGCGATGGCGGGTGCCAGCGAGAAGACCGTGCGGTCGGCCTGCGCCGGCACGACGTGTTCCTTCTGGACGAACTTCACGCCGTCCGCGATCAGCTGCGCCCAGCCGTGGAACCCGCCTGCGCGCATCGGCCCGAGCCGGGCCTGCATGTGCGCCATGGCCTTGTGCTCCAACTGGCCGACCAGCAACGGCAGCAGCAGGAACGCCGCGACCACGAGTGCGAGCCGCAGCACGATCTCCGGCAACGTCATGGCCGCGTCCAGTTCTCCGGCACACCCGGCGGCAGGTTGCGGCGCCGCTTGGGTTTCCTGAGCTCGGTGAGCGACTGGCCGGGGTCGACCTCACCGGGCCACTGCTTGGCCACGCGGCTGGCCAGCACGAAGTCCTTGCGCAGCGGCGTGCCCTCGAAGCCGTCCGGCAGCAGCAGCGGTACCAGGTTCGGGTGCCCGTCGAAGTGCACGCCGAACATCTCGCAGGTTTCCCGCTCGTGCCAGTTCGCGCCTTTGTAGACGGTGGTGGCCGTCGGCAGCACCAGCGCGTCCGGTGGCAGCAGGGTGCGGAGCAGCACGTGTTGCCTGGTGGTCGTGGAGTAGACGTGGGCGACGACGCGGATGCCGTCGTCCAGCTCGTCCACCGCCGTGAGGAAGTCGAAGAAGTCGCAGTGCCGGGCGTCCCGCGCTCCGGTCAGCGCGGTGATCCATTCCGGAGGTTCGACGTCCTGGGACTCGGTCATCCGTCCACCCGCTCGAAGGTGGGGTACTGCGGCGATCCCCGGTCTGCCCACTCCTCGTCACCGATCTTGGCCTGCAGCTTCATGATCCCGTGCAGCAGGGCCTCCGGCCGGGGCGGGCAGCCGGGGACGTACACGTCCACCGGGATCAGCTGGTCGACGCCCTTGGTCACGCAGTACGAGTCCCAGTACGGGCCGCCGCAGTTGGAGCAGGCGCCGAAGGAGATCACGTACTTCGGTTCGGGCATCTGCTCGTAGAGCCGCTGGATGGCGGGCGCCATCTTGTCGGTGACCGTGCCCGACACGACCATCAGATCGGCCTGGCGCGGGCTCGGCGCGAACGGGATGACGCCGAGCCGGATGAAGTCGTGCCTGCTCATCGAGGTGGCGATGAACTCGATCGCGCAGCACGCCAGCCCGAAGTTGAACACCCAGAGCGAGTACCGCCGCCCCCAGTTGAGCAGGAACCGCATCGGCTTCGGGACCTGGTTGATCATCCCGAGATCGGTCACGCCCACGACAGGACCCCCTTGCGCCAGGCGTAGAGGATTCCGACGGCGAGGAATCCCAGGAACACGAACATTTCGATCAAGGTGGCCGCGCCGAATCCCGGCGCGGCGAAAACGGTGGCCCACGGAAACAGGAAGACCGCGTCGACGGCGAACACCACGTAGAGGAATGTGAATACGTAATACCGGACGTACGACTGGGCCCACCCGCCGCCGACCGGGTCGACACCGCACTCGTACGTGAGCAGCTTCTGCGGCGTGGGACGAGCGGGCCGCAACAAGCGGTTGGCCGTCAGCGCCACCGTGACGAACACAGCGCCGACTACCAGGAGCAACGCGATGAGTCCGTATGCTCCGAAATAGCCGTGCACGGGGTCACCTCCGCCGAGGGGACTGCACCACTGTGTGTTGGATCACATCATGGTGGGTTTCGCACCCTTTCGTCCACCGGAAGTCACCAGCGCAGGGCATTCGAGATGGGCATAGCGGTCGTCACTGGTCAGCGGCGGTGCGGGACCCACCTCACAAAGCCCTTAGGGGTCACCCATTAGAGTCTGCGGGTGCATTTCGATTCGATCTCGAACCGATCACTACTTGAGACCTCATGGTCCGTCACGCGCTGGGAACAGCCGAGGTGACGTTCTGGCTCGTGGCGGCCGTAGCCGGAGCCCCGCTCGTCGCACTCGGTGCCGCGCTGCAGCAGAACGCGGCGGTGCACTGCAAGAGCCTCGGGTTCCTGCGCCTGCTCGGCCAGTTGGTCCGCAGGCCGAAATGGCTGCTCGGCTCGGCCACGACCCTCGGCGGCGCGGTCATGCACATCATCGCGCTGTCCAACGGCCCGCTGACAGTGGTCCAGCCGCTGGGCATGAGCGGTCTGCCGATCGCCGTGCTGATCGCGGCGGCGATCGACCGCAGGCGTGTGCGCGCGGCGGAGATGTTCGGGACGTTCGCGGTGAGCGCGGGGCTGGTGAGCCTGCTCCTGCTGCTGCCGCACGAGTCGTCCCGCCCGACGCTCGACGGCGGCTCGGCGGCCGTGCTGAGCGGGACGACCCTCGCCATCATCCTGGGCGCGGCCGTGATGGCCCGCCGCAGCACAGGCGCGGTCAACGCCCTGTTCCTGGCGATCGGCTCGGGCATCTCGTACGGCGTGTTCGCGGCGCTGACCAGGGTCAGCGGCAGCACGGTCGTCAACGACATGTCGGCGTCGGTGTTCTGGGTGATCGGCCTGGCCGTGGTGTTCTGCGCACTGGGTCTGCTGTTCCAGCAGAACGCGTACCGCACCGGCCGGTTCGCGTTGAGCTACGCCACCTTGCTCGTCGCGGATCCCATCACCGGATCCCTGATCGGCGTGATCGTGCTCAACGAGCAGCTGCCGAGCTCGTTCATCGCCAACGTCGGCGTGCTCGCCGCGTGCGGGGTCACCATCGCGGGTGTCGTCATCCTGACCCGCCTGCACCCGCACCAGCACGCCCCCGCGGCCCCGCAGACGCCCCCGACCAGGGAACTCGTGTCCGTCTGAAAAATCTTGGAATCTCATGTCGATCCGGGGTCAGGTCGTTCGACGCGTCAGTGTCAGACGGAGAACGAACCAGGAGGACGACATGCGGTACATGATGATCGTGAAGGCCAGCCCGGAGTCCGAGAACGGCGTCATGCCGACGCAGCAGGAACTCGACGACATGGGCAAGTACAACGACGAACTCACCAAGGCGGGCGTGCTCCTGGCGGCGGACGGTCTGCACGACAGCTCCAAGGGCTTCCGCGTTCAGTACGCGGCAGGCGGCGCGACCACGGTGGTGGACGGCCCGTTCGCCGAGGCCAAGGAGCTCGTCGCGGGTTTCTGGATCATCCAGGTGTCCTCGCGCGAGGAAGCGCTGGAGTGGGCCCGTCGCATCCCGTTCCAGGAGGGCGAGGTCGAGGTCCGGCGGGTCTTCGAAGCCGAGGACTTCGGCGCCTGATCACTTCGCCTCGGTCCCGTTGATCTCGCTGAACCGCCGGCCCTCGGCGGTTCGCACGGCGGTGCAGGCCGTCCGCGACCCGCCTTGTGCGGTGCGGCGGCTCACCGTCGCGGTAGAAGTACACGAGCTGGTTCGCCGATGCCTTGGATCTCGCCGCTCCGGATCCTTGGCTACGCTGCAGAAACTCGGCTCCGCCAGTTTGTTTCACGGAACAAGCCTCGCCCTCGCCGGGGGGCTGACCTCTGTGCAGGAGGCTTCCTTGGTGTTCTTCCTGTCTCGTGCTCTGGATCCTTGGTGCGTTTGGGGGCGTGGGCGCTCCTGCCCGAAGCCCTTCTCTGCGCTCGCGCGCTCGCCGCTCGGGGCTGGTCTGCGCTTGTGCGCTCTCGCCGCTGTGGGCCTGGTCCTGCGCAATCCCCGCCCGGCGCTCGCAAGCCACGAACGCCTGCATCAGGGCGCCGCCCCCACAACTTCGCCCCACACCTTCGCCGCGGCGCACCCCGTCCCCGCACGCAGGCTGGCCCCTCACAGTTGCGGGCATACCACGAACCCACACCCGCACCCCGCACCAAGCCGCGAGCCATCCAGATGCGCGCAACCACCAACCTCACCACTCGACCCGCGCACCACCACCCGGCACGCTGTATCGGCTGTTTTGTGTGCAAGCCGGTGTCAGACCCCTGTGGTTGACTCAAGATCAGGGGTTCCCCCGCTGGCGGGCTTTGTCTTCTGGGTGGGTGGGTCCAGGCGGAACAGGGGGCTGGATTCGTCCAGGGGTGGTGAGTTGAGGCGGGCTGCGTGGATCTCCGGGACTACCTTGTCCCATTCGGCGCTGCCTGTTGTCACGCGGGTGACAACCGCTGGCCATTCGCCTGCGCGGGCGCCTGTTGTTTTGCTTCGTACGATGACTGAAACTCGGTCCACGTCGGACAGGTCCGTGATGACGTAGGCCGCGTTGTCGTGCCAGTGGTGCCAGGTCGGGATGGCTTGTGTGGCTCCTGGGCGGGTGATCCAGATCAGCCCGGACTTCTTCGTCGCGTCGGCTATCAGGCTCATGGGGGAAATCGTAGGCTATCCGAGTGAACCATCCGCGCTACGCGGACGTAGAATCGCCCGCCGGTCGCACACTGATCTCGTGCGCGGCGACAGCCTGGGATCTGTGAATTCGCCTGCCTCGCACCGGAATCGTGGTCAGCCTCGGTAGCCGGTCCACTTCCGTCTGCCGTGCCCGGGTGGCTGCCCCGGATCCGACCGTGGCAGCCACCCAAGTTTCTACGGCAGCGGCTCGTATTCGCGCATGTTCGCGATCGAGACCCCGTTGGCCGTGTTGGCTTCCCGTTCGATCATGATCTCCACGAGTACCGGCCTGCTGGTCGCCTCCGCCTGCTTTCTCGCCCACGCCAACGCGTCCGGGATCTCCGCAGGCCGCGTCACCCGGCGGCCCGAGCAGCCGTAGGCTTCCATGATCTTCACGTTGTCCGTGCCGACCGTGTCGTAGTGGATGTCGACCTCGTAGTTCATGTCGTATCCGCCGTGGTCCTCCGCCATCCTGATCAGGCCGAGGTACTCGTTGTTCAGCATGATCAGCACGAACGGCACGTCGTACTGCGCCGCCACCGCCAGCTCCTCCACCAGGAACTGGAACGAGTAGTCGCCGACCACGCCGACGACTTCCGCGTCCGGCTCGGTGTGCTTGAGCGCCTTCTTCACACCGATCGCCGCCGGGATCTCCCAGCCGAGCGGCCCCGCCTGACCACAGACCTGGTAGTGCCGCGGCTTGTGCGCCAACTGGTGCTGTCCCGACCAGATCTGGTACAGGCCGATCGCTGTCACGAAGTACGTGTCGGCGCCGTAGAACTCGTTGATCTCCTTGAACACCCTCGGCGCCTTGATCGGCACGGCGTCGAAGTCCTCGCGACGGGTCATCGTCGCCTTCAGCTCCTGGATCCTGGCCACCCACTCCCCCGCCGCACGGCCCGCGTCGCGGGCGCGGGCCAGGTCCAGGATCGCGCGCAGGAACGGTTTCGCGTCGGAGACGACCCCCAGGTCCGGCGCGAACACCTTGCCGAGCTGGGTCGGCTCGATGTCGACGTGGATGAACTGACGCTTCCCCCGGTAGGTGTCCAGGTCGCCGGTGTGCCGGTCGCCGAAGCGGGCGCCGACCGCGAGCACGAGGTCCGACTCCAGGAACGACGCGTTGCCGTACCGCTGGGACGTCTGGATTCCGGTCATCCCGGCGTACAGCGGGTGGTCCTCGTCCAGCGCTCCCTTGCCCATCAGCGTCGCCTGCACGGGAATCTGCAGGTACTCGGCGAGCTCACGCAGTTCCTCGTGCGCCTCGCTGAGGATCACCCCGCCACCGGCCAGCAGCAACGGTTTCTCCGCCGCCAGCACCATGTCCAGCGCGCGTTCCACCCTCGGCGAGTGCGGCACGACGGGGCTCACCGGCAGCGGCGCGTCGATCGTCGCGTCCCATTCGATCTCCTGCTTCTGCACGTCCAGCGGCAGGTCGATGAGCACGGGACCGGGGCGGCCGGAGCGCGCGACGCGGAACGCCTCGCGGAAGATCCACGGCGCCTGCGCGGCTTCCTTGATCTGCACGGCCCACTTGGTGACCGGCTTGGCGACCTCGACGATGTCCACCGCCTGGAAGGCTTCCTGGTGGAGCTTGGCCGACACGGCCTGGCCGGTGATGCACAGCATCGGGATCGAGTCGGCCTGCGCGGTGTACAGGCCGGTGATCATGTTGGTGCCCGCCGGGCCGGACGTGCCGATCGCGACACCGACGCGGCCGTTGGTGCGCGCCCAGCCGTCGGCCATGTGGGTCGCGCCTTCCTCGTGCCGCACGAGAAGGTGCTCGATCCCGCCGACCACCTCGAGTGCCTTGTACAGCGGGAGAATCGCGGCGCCGGGGCAGCCGAACGCGGTGTCGACGCCCTCGGACTTGAGGACCTCGACAACCGCTTGCATAACGGGGACTTTGGGCATCGGGTGTCCTTTCCAGGCCCTGTGGTGATCAGCCTCGGCCAGAGATCTGCTCGGTGACCCTGAGCAGTGCGGAGTGGTCGAGTGAGCCGTGTCCCATCGCCCTGGCCGCGGCGAGCAGCTGTGCGACGAGACCGGTGACCGGCAGCGACACGTCGGCCTGCCGGGCGGCGGCCAGCGCGATGCCCATGTCCTTGTGGTGCAGGTCGATCCGGAAACCCGGCTGGAACTGCCTGGCCACCATCGTCTCGCGTTTCAGATCGAGGATCCGGCTGGCCGCGAGGCCACCGGCGAGCACGTCGAGGCCGATGCCCGCGTTCACGCCGGACGCTTCGAGCAGCACGATCGCCTCCGCCACGAGCGCGTACGTCCCGCCCACGACGAGTTGGTTCGCGGCCTTGACGACCTGTCCGGCGCCGTGCGGGCCGACGTGCGCGACCGTCTTGCCGAGCACGTCGAACAACGGCTTCACCGCGGCGAAGTCCTCGGCCGCGCCACCGACCATGATGGACAGCGCGGCGCTCTTCGCGCCCGCTTCGCCGCCGGAGACCGGGGCGTCCAGTACGCGGATCCCCTTTGGCCTTGGCGGCTTGCGCGATCACCAGCGAGCTCTCCGGGCGGATCGTGCTCATGTCGATCAGCAGCACGCCGTCCTTGGCGTTGCGCAGCACGCCGTCGTCACCCAGCACGACAGATTCGACGTGCGGGTGGTCGGGCAGCATGGTGATCACGACATCCGCGTCCGCCACCGCCTCCGCCACGTTCGTGGCCGCTTTCCCGCCCGCTGCGGCGAGTGTGGCGAGCGACTCCGGCACGACGTCGTAGCCGATCACCTCGTGTCCCGCGCCGGCCAGGTGTGCGGCCATCGGGCTGCCCATGATGCCCAGGCCGATGAATCCCACCGTCGTCATCTTTCCTCCGGTGTCACGCCCGCAGATCGCGGGCCAACCAGTCAAAGCTGTCGGCACTGGCACCGCTTGGCTTGTACTCCAAGCCGATGTGGCCGTCATATCCGTTGTCCGCCAAGCGCTCGAACAGGTCGGCGAAGTCCAGTCCGCCCGTGCCGGGTTCGTTGCGGCCCGGCGCGTCCGCGATCTGCACGTGGCCGAACCGCGCGGCGTGGTTGTCGATCACCGCCGCCGGGTCGTCGCCGTTCACGGCCAGGTGGTAGAGATCCGCGAGCAGGCTGACGTTGTCGACGCCGCCATCGGCGCGGACACGCTGGATCACGGCGAGCGCCTCGGCCGCGGTCTTGAGCGGGTACGCCGGCGCGCCGCTCAGCGGCTCGATGAGGATCGTGGCGCCGATGCGGCTCGCGGCCTTGGCGGCGACCACCAGGTTCTCGCGTGCCACCTCGTCCTGCTGTTCGGTCGCGATACCGTCGATCCTGTTGCCGTACAACGCGTTGAACGCGCGACAGCCGAGCTGGCCGGCGATCTCGACGGCGACTTCGATGTTCTCCCTGAACTGCGTGGTCCGCGCGGGCGCGGACAGCACACCCCGTTCGCCTGCGGGCATGTCACCCGCGAAGAAGTTCAGCCCGACCAGCCGGACGCCCTCGTCTCGGACCGAACGGACAAAAGCGTCCACATCGGAGTCCTTCGGCACCGGGACGTCGAACGGCCACCAGAACTCGGCCGCGGTGAATCCGGCCGCCTTCGCCGCGGCCGCCCGGCTGTGCACATCCAGCTCGGTGAACAAGATCGACAGGTTCACGTCGTACCGGAAGCGATGGTCCACCGTCGCTCCTTGAATTTCGTCTTGCGGAATCAATCTTCCATCTGACGAAACAGTACTTCCGAAGTCGCGTACCCGTCAACTGTCCGGACATCCGAAAAGCCCGTACGAGACCACGTCTCGTACGGGCTGAAGAGGGCGAACGTTCCTAGCGGGCGACCACCCGCACCGAGTCGAGCCCGGAATCGACGGCGTCGGGGATGTACATCCCGGCAGCCAGACCGGACCTCAGGTAGTCCAGCACCGGCTGGTTGATCACCTCGCCTGGCAGCACGGCGGGAGCGCCCGGCGGGTAAGGCGTGATCATCTCCGCCGCGATCCGCCCGGCCGCCTCGCCGACGGGGACCTGTTCGGTCGGACCGAAGAACGCGTCCCGCGGCAGGACCTCTGTGCGAAGCTCCAACTCCCCCGGCGCCGGGAGGTCGACCTTCGGCGCTGTCGGCAATGAGGCCTTGGTGAGCTCACGCATCGCGTGCAGAAACCGATCCGCCGTCTCACGGTTGTCGGCGTGCGTGAACATCGCGACCACGCGGCGGTGGTCAGAAAGCCCGACTGTGACGCGTTGTTCCTCACGCAGCCAGTCGGCCGCCTGGTAACCGTTGACACGCAGCCCAGTCACGTCGACGATCACCTTCAGCGGGTCGATCGACGCGGCGTGCTCCGGGCCGACGAGCTCGTCACCGACCAGGTGCAGACCGGGAATCCGGTCCACCCCGGACCGCACTGACTCCACAAGCGACAGTGCGATGCCCAGGAGTTCCTTGCCGTTCTGGACCATCTGCCGGCGCCAGCCGTCCAGTCCGGCGTACACGAGCGACGAGGCGCTCGTCGTGCCGAGCAGGTCCTCGCGCATCTTGAGCACCGCCGGGTCCACACGGTCGCCCTGCAAGTGGAACACCGAACTCTGCTCGACCGCCGCACCCATCTTGTGCACGCTCGTCACGCACAGGTCCGCGCCGCAGTACATCGCCCACGGCGGCAGGTCCGAGTGGAACGGCAGATGCGCGCCCCACGCCTCGTCGACGATCAACGGACGATCGAACTCGTGGCACACGTCGGCGATCGCGCTGATGTCCCCACAGGTGCCGTAGTCCGTCGGCGTCACCAGCAGCATGCCCTTGGCCTCGGGTTCCCGCTCGAACGCGGCCCGCACAGCGTCCGGGCCGGGCGGGTGCGACATGTGCCGCTCGGCGTCCCACCGCGGGTGCACCCACAACGGGTCGACACCGCTGATGATCAGCCCGGCGGTCACCGACTTGTGCGCGTGCCGCACGACCAGCAGCTTCTCTCCCGGACCGGCGACCGAGATCATCGCGCTCTTGACCGACAGCGAACTTCCGCACGTGGAGAAGAAGGTCTGGTCCGCGCCGACGGCGTCGGCCATCAGGTCCTGCGCCTGTTGCAGAGCCCCGTGCTCGACCCGGCGGCCGTCGAGCCCGTTCGGCGTCAGGGCGTCGGCGCGGAACACGTCCTCGCCGACCACGTCGATGACGCGCCGGTCGATCCCGCGGCCTGTTTGTGCCCGGGGGCGTTGAACGGGACGAAACCCTTCCGGTGGTAGTCGTGCAGTGCCTCCAGCACCGGTGCTCGGCCGTGGTCCATGGACCCCGGGTCGCCAGTCCGGCGACCGGTCAAACCTCCCGGCGCGGCAACGGCTTGGTCGCGGGCCCTTCGAGGACGTTCCCGTCCACATCGAACCGTGAACCGTGGCACGGGCAGTCCCAGCTGATCTCGGCCGCGTTGAACCGCACCAGGCACCCGAGATGCGTGCAACGCAGGGAAACCGCGTGTTCCTTGCCGTCGGGGTCGCGGTAGATCCCCGTTTTGCCGACACCGTCACGGACGATCCGGACGTTCTCGGCCGGTGCGTCGTCCACGCGCAGGTGGTCACCGACCATGTCGACGGCGACCTTGGCGTTCATCTTGACCAGGTCGGGCACGGACTTCAGGGTCACCCGCTGCGGCGCGAACCGCTCGGCCATCGGGCTGTCCTTGCCGGTCAGCAGGTCGGCGAGGATCATCCCGGCGAAGGTGCCGGTGGCCAGTCCCCACTTCATGAACCCGGTCGCCACGAACAACCGGCCGGACTTCGGGGTGTACGGGCCGATCATCGGCAGGTTGTCGTACGGGATCGGGTCCTGCGCGGACCACCGGTGCGTGATCTGCTCGACATCCCAGTACTCACGGGCGAAGCTCGCCAGATTCTCGTACCGACCGGCGTCGACACCGCGCTCACCGGCCGGGTGGCTCTCCCCCGCGACGATCAGCAGGTCACCGAACGAGCTCAGCGAGCGGGACGGCGTGCCGGGATTGATGGCCATCGCCTTCGGTGCGGACCCCGACCGCAGTTTCGCGGCGACGCAGTAGGCACGGGTCGGTTCCATCCGGGCGAAGTACAGCCCGCGGTCGAGGATCGGGAAGTGCGTGGCCACGACGATCCGGTCCGCGCGAACGGTCCCGGCCGAGGTCACCACCCGGTCGCCTTCGACCTGCATGGCCCTGGTGTGTTCGAAGATCCGCCCGCCCGCGGCGGCGACCCGCGCGGCCAGCCCGCGCACGTACTTGGTGGGGTGGACGAGGATCTGGTCGGCCAGTTCGACCGTGGCGTGCACCGGGAACGGCACGTCCATCGGGCCGCTGGTGACCGGCAGCCCGGCCCGCGCGGCGACCTGCGCCTCCTGCTCGACGGCTTCGACCTCGCTCGGGCTCAGCGCGTAGGTGAACGCCGGGCGGCGCTGCAGGTCGCAGTCGATGTCCGCGCCGAGTTCCGCGACCTTCTCGACGCCCGCCAGGCTCGCGGTCGCGTAGTCCCTGGCAGCGGACTCGCCGTGGTTCTTGTCGATCGTGGAGAGCACGGTGGACTGGAGTGCGGTGACCTTCGCGGTGTTGTTGCCGCTCACGCCCGCGCCCACCAGCCCGGCCTCGAGCACGGCGACTCGCAGGCCTGCCTGCGTGAGCAACAGGGCGGTGGTCATCCCGGCGATGCCGCCGCCGATCACGGCGACATCGAACGTCTCGTCCGCCCGCAGCGGCGGGAAACCGTCCGGGGAAAGCGCTTCGAGCCAGAGGGACTGGGTTGCCGTGGTGGTGGTCACGGCTCTCGTGTACCCAGTTGCGGCCCGTCAACCCATGGTCTTCGCTCCGTCGAGGGACTCACGGATGATGTCGGCGTGGCCTGAGTGCTGCGAGGTCTCGGCGATGATGTGCATCAGCACGCGGCGGTTGGACCACGACGCGCCCTGCTCGAACCACGGCGCCTCGGGCAACGGGTGCGACTCGTCCAGGTCGACGGTGGCGACCAGCTCGTCGGTCTTGCGCGCGATCTCCTCGTAGCGCTCGAGCAGCCCGGCGAGCGTCTCGTTCTCCTTCATGGAGAACTGCGCCTCCCAGTCGATCGGCTCGGAGAACATCTTCTCGGCGCCGCCGATGATGAAGTTCGCCCAGCCGAGCTCGGTCACGGCCACGTGCTTGATCAGCCCGCCGAGGGTCAGCTCGCTGACCGTGGTGCGCTGGTTGGCCTGCTCGTCGGTCAGGTTCTGGACAGTGAACTTCAGGAAGCCGCGGTGCTTGGCCAACATCTGCAGGAAGTCGGCGCGCTCGCCCGTCACGGTGGTCACCGGCTCAGTGTAGGTGCCGCTCATTGTCTTCCGCCTTCCTCGTTTTCCCTGTTGAGGACAACTCTACGAGGCATAGCGGCCAGTTTCCGTCCTCAATCGAAAGATCTTCCCCGCGGTGGGAAGGTGGAGATCATGAACCTCCAGGTGCGCACCTCCGCCGGAGCGGTCCAAGGGATCGAGGCCGGCGGGGTGGCTGTGTTCCGCGGCGTTCCCTTCGCCGCGCCACCCGTTGGACCGCTTCGATTCGCCGCGCCTTGCCCGCCGGTGGCGTGGGACGGTGTCCGTGACGCCACGGCGTTCGGCCCGCCACCGCCGCAGCCGAGCCGCCCGGTCACAGGTGACGACTGGCTGAACCTCGCGGTGTGGACCCCGTCGCCCGGCCGCACCGGGTTGCCGGTCATCTTCTGGATCAGCGGCGGCGGATACCTCAACTGCGACTCCGCCAACCCGCACCTCGACGGCACGACCCTGGCCAAAGCCGGTGTGGTCGTGGTCAGCGCCCACTACCGGAGCGGGTTCGAGGGCTTCGCCCGGCTGGACGGCGCACCGGACAACCGCGGTCTGCTCGACCAGCTCGCCGCGTTGCGGTGGGTGCACGACAACATCGCCGCTTTCGGCGGCGACCCGGGAAACGTCACCTTCCTCGGCCAGTCGGCGGGAGCGGGTTGCATAGCCGCCTTGCTGACGATGCCCGCGGCGGCCGGGCTCGTGCGCCGGGCCATCCCGCAGAGCATCCCGGGGACCTTCTTCACCCCTGAACTCGCCACCGACATCGCGACCGGGATCAGCGCCGAACTCGGCCGCGTGGCACGAGCCGACGACCTCGCCGAGGTGGCACCGGCGGATCTCGTCGAAGCCACCCGGACGGTGACCGCCCGGCTGCCGCGGCACCTGGACCGGTGGGGCGCCGTCGCCCGCACGCCGACGCCTTTCTCCCCAGTCGTGGACAGTCCGTGGGCTGCGTTCAGCGGCGGCGCTGCGCAGGGGGTGGAGCTGCTGATCGGCCACACGCGTGACGAGTTCAGCATGCTCGCCGCGAGGCTCGGCGACATCAGTGACGCCGAGGTCGACACGCTCATCGACGACCTGCCGCCAACACCTGGCGCACAGCGCTACCGGACGGCCTACCCCGCTCTCTCGGCCGGCGAACTGCGTGAAACGGCTTTGTCGGACTGGCTGTTCCGGATGCCGGTGGTTCACTTCGCCGACGCGGCCCACGCGGGCGGGGCACGGGTGTGGTTGTACGAGCTGTGCTGGGGGTTCAACGCGTCCGGCGCCGCACACGGCCTGGACACACGCTGCTCGTGTTCGGTACCGCGCACGTCAAGACCGGGCTCACGGAAGCCGGGCCGGACGCCGTGGCCCAGGCGCGGGACCTGTCGGAGGTGATCCGGTCCGAGCACTTGTCCTTCGCCGCGACGGGAAACCCGGGCTGGGCGCCCTACGAGCCGTCCCGGCGAACCACCCGGGTCTACGACACCACGTCCACCGTCGGCCCGTATCCGGAGGAACGCTCCCGCGAGATCTGGCACGACCAGCGCTTCGACAGCCTCACTCTGCGAAGAACTTGATCAGCACCGGGGCGATCGCGTCCGGGGCGACGTCGTGCGGCTGCCCTTCCAGCGACTCGTGCCGGGCACCGGGCAGCAGTTCGAGCAGCGCGTCGATGCCTGCCCTGACCCACGGCAACGCCATGCCGCCGCCGTCCAG
Organism: Kibdelosporangium phytohabitans; assembly: GCF_001302585.1. Taxonomy (GTDB): domain Bacteria; phylum Actinomycetota; class Actinomycetes; order Mycobacteriales; family Pseudonocardiaceae; genus Kibdelosporangium; species Kibdelosporangium phytohabitans. The sequence goes on from NZ_CP012752.1 coordinate 7,558,853, forward strand.
CACCAGTGCGGGCACGTCCGGAGCAGCGCTGGGCAAGGTGAAGCCCCGCAACACTTCCGCGTCGTAAACCAGGCCTTGGGCCTGCGCCGACATGCCGTCCCAGAACGGGGTGCCCCGCATCTGCGTGACGAACTCCGCCGGGACCTCGATCACCTCGGCGAGCCAGTAGTAGATGCCCTCACCCGGGTTTCCCGCGTCGATCGCCCGCTGAACGGTCATGCCCCAGTCCGGCGGGATGGCCGACCGCGCGCCTTCGACGACGTACGGCGGCTCGTACATCGCGATCCTGCTGATCGGCACGCCGTGCAGCGCGGCATCGAGCGCGATGTTGCCGCTGCCCGAGTGGCCGAACACGCCGGCGGACCCCCCTGCCTCGGCGATGACCGCGGCGAGGTCCTCGAACTCGCGCTCCGCGGTGTGCGGGGACGTGTCGCCGCTGCGGCCCCGGCCGCGGTGGTCGTAGGTGTACACCGTGAGGAACGGTTTGAGCACGTCGACCAGTGGCCGGCTGGACGACCGGTCGTTCGGTCCGGCACTCAGCACGACCACGGGCGGGCCGGAGCCGGTGCGGTCGAAGTCGATCGGTGTGCCGTCGGCGGAGATCACGGTTCCCATGCCGGTCACCTGTCCGCGCGGCGGTAGAGGCGCGCCGAGGTCGTCGCGAGCCACGTGAAGGCAGCGAGGACACCCGCGGTGAAGATCAGCACTCCGACGCCGGGACCAGTCGCGATGACGCCGAAGGACAGCAGGAACGCCACGCCGGTGATCCGCGAGTACAAAGCCCAGCCGTGCCCGGCGAACCGGCGCGCGATGACGAAGCACGCGATCGCGAAGCACACGAACCCGACCGCGCCGCAGGCGAAGTGCAGCGTCCCGGACAGGCTCGGCTCCGCCGGGAGGGTCGCCCCGGCCGGGAATCCGTCGACCGGGTCGGCGGTGAAGATCCCGCCGGCGACCATGCTCAGGCCGAACACGCCGATCAGCGCTGGTCCCCACGTGCCACCGGCGCCGCCGGTGAGCAGCCTGCGCATGCCGACCGCGGTGGCGATCACCATCAGGCCGGTGAGGATCAGGTTCGTGGTCTGGATCCAGCCGATGTCACCGTTGGCCAGCACGCTCCACGGGTGTTTCGTGAGGTCGAACCCGTCTCTGGTGATCGCCTGGGTCAGCGAGACGACGACGTAGAACGGGCCCGCGAGCACGCCGTAGCCCAGCAGCGACTTGGTGATGTGCACAGCCCGTTCGACATCGGTACCGACCGTCTGCGGCGTCCAGATGGCATGAGTCATGACGTTTCCCCTGTTCAGCGGGTTTCTCAGAACTAGACCGTACAGTACTCTGACGGGTACTGACCCGTCTAGTACTCTTCTGTGCCGAGGAGGTCGATCATGGGGATCGCGGGTGTGGGTATCGGGAACGAAGAAGGCCGCTCGGCCCGCAAGCGGCGGCTGATCATGGAGTCGGCCACCACGCTGTTCCTGCGCAACGGCTACCAGGGCACCAGCATGGACGAGGTGGCCGCGCTCGCGGCGGTGTCCAAACAGACCGTCTACAAGAACTTCACCGACAAGGAAACGCTGTTCAGCGAGATCATCATGAGCGTCGCGACCACGGTCGACGCGTTCATCAAGCTGATCGCCGACAAACTGCACAACGCCGAGGACCTGCACAAAGACCTGCCGGTGCTGGCACGGCAGTACCTGCACTCGGTGATGCGCCCGCAGGTGCTGCAGATGCGACGGCTGCTGGTCGGCGAGGCGTCACGGTTCCCCGAACTCGCGCGCACGTACTACGAGCAGGCTCCCGAGCGGGTGCTGACAGCGCTGGCGCCGGAATTGGCACACCTGGACGAGCGCGGACTGCTGCGCGTGCCGGAACCGGCACTGGCGGCCAAGCACTTCGCGTTCCTCGTCCTCGGTGTTCCCTTGGACAAAGCCATGTTCTTCGGCGACGACACCGGGTACACCAGCGCGGAACTCGACCACCTCGCTGACGAGGGTGCGCGCGTTTTCCTTGCCGCGTACGGGATCTCAGCCGATCAACGACTCGGCTGACGCCGTGCCGCGGTCACGGACCCGCTCGCCCCGCTGAACCATGGCGGTCGCCACGGCCGTCGCGATCACACGGCCCGCGTTGTCGACGAGCTCACCGCGCAGGTGACAGACCTGCTTGCCGCGGCGGACCACGGTCGCCTTGCCGATCAGGGTTCCCGGCCACGCCACCCGCAGGAACTGCACGTGCAGGTCCAGTGTGGGCGCGAACTGGCCAGGCCCGAGCGTCGCGGCCAGGGCCGGTCCCATGGTGTCGTCGAGCATCGCGGCGAGGAAACCACCCTGCACGTGCCCGGCGGGGTTGGTGAACCTGTCGGTTGCGGCGAACTCGACCTCGATGGTTCCCTCGTCCGGGTCGACCTCCCGCAGTTTCCAGCCCAGCGTGTCGGCCGCCGCGGGCGCGGGCGTGCGGCCGGCCATCATGTCCCAGAAGAATCCCGTTGGCGTCGGCATAGCAGTGACTATGCCGGACGACGAGGTGCCCAAGAGCGGACCACGGCCCCACGCTGTCGAAGTCGCGGCTAAGCTTGTGTCCAACCGGTTCGAGAGGGGGCACCATGCTGCGGCTTCAGTTGCTGCTGGCCGTGTTCCTGCCGGTTGCGTTCGTCCTGCTGACGGTCGACACGCTCGTCCCGGCCGCGCTCGCGACCGCGCTGACCGCGGGTATGGCGTTGTTGCTGACGATCCGCGTCGCCCTGCCCGCCCCGACCAGCGCACCAGCCGGTGTCCGGGCGGTTTCCCTGCGAGAACGCGCACGTAGAAGCGTTTGCCTGCGTTTGCGGGATCCGGACGCCTCCGGGCGCCCGCGTCCTCGAGCACCCGGTGCAGCCCCCGCGGCTGCCTGAATCTTCGTTCCGAGCAGCCGTTTCCGCCTGTCCTTGTCCTTTTCCGACATGACGGAGTGCTGCCCCGTGTTCGATTTCCTCAACGTGCCCGCGTCCGGCGCGTACCACCTGGTTTCCCTGATCGCCGGTGCGACGGGTACCGCCGCGGCGATCGTGTTGTTCACCGCGGCCGTGCGGTTGGCGCTGCATCCCCTTGCCCGGTCGGCTGTCCGCGGCGAGAAGGCCCGTGCCGCGCTGGCCCCGCAGGCGACGAAGCTGCGGGAGAAGCACAAGAAGAACCCGGACCGGATGCAACGGGAACTGATGGATCTCTACCAGGAAAACAACGTGTCGATGTTCGCCGGGTGCCTGCCGATGCTGCTGCAGTTGCCGGTCTTCATGGTGCTGTACCGGTTGTTCACGGCCGGTTCGTTCGGCGGCACACCGAACAACCTCTTGGCCGACGTGCTGTTCGGCGCGCCGCTGGGTAGCCACTTCTTCAGTTCCGGCCCCGACGCGTTCGTGTTCGCCGGGTTGTTCCTCGCGCTGCTCGTGGTCGGCTGGTTCTCGGCACGCGCGATGCCAGCCGAAACGCCGAAGTTCCTGCGGTTGCTGCCGTTCGGCACGTCGTTCGCCGTGGCGGTGATCCCGTTGGCGGCGGGCCTGTACCTGTTCACCACGACGACGTGGACTGTTGTCGAGCGGGCCTGCCTACGCCGATAGCCGGTACGCCTCAAGGCGTTCGACGAGTTCCAGCGGCCGGGCCAGTGCCACGAGGTGCCCACCGGGCATCTCGTCCGGCGTGAAACCCAGGCGTTCCTTGACGATCCGGCGCTGGAACCCGGCGGGGAACAGCCGGTCGTCCCTGGCGAGCAGGAACCTGGTCGGCACGTCCGGCCACGCTGTGAGCGGCCACGGTTTGATCATCGGCGTGCCCGACTGCACGATCTCGCCTTCGGACATCAGCTCGACGGCGACGTCCACCGGCACGTCGTGCAGGAAGTAGTAGAGCGGGTCGAGCTCGGCGTCCCGTGCATAGCCGAGCGCTTGCTTGAGGTCGCGCTCGGCCTGGTCCTGACCGGTCGCCGACCACCACTCCCCGGCCGACTCACCGGGCGTCGGCGTCATCGCCGCGAGCAGGACAAGCAGGTCGACGTCGAGGCGCTCGCACACGAGCGGGGCACTGAAGCCCGCGAGCGACGAGGCGACCAGGATCAGATCCCGCCGGTCGGCGATGGCGGCGACGACCGCGTCCGCGTACTCCTCGATACCGGCGCTGTCGTCACCCGCGGGCAGATCGACCGCGACCACGTCATGCCCGCGGTCCCGCAGTTCCGGCGCGACGAAACGCCAGTAACCCGCCTTGCCACCGGCCCCAGGAATCAGGACGTACGTGCTCATCGCGGCCGCCTCCGTCACTTGAGTGTCCTACACTAGCACCAGCTAGTCCTAAATAAGGAGTGTCGATGCCGGATCGGAGCTACGACGACCCGTGCGGGATAGCCAGGGCGCTCGACCTGGTCGGCGAACGCTGGGCGCTACTGGTGGTGCGCGAGTTGCTGTTCGGCCCGAAACGCTTCACCGACCTGCGCGCCGGACTGCCGACAGCGAGCCAGAACGTGCTGTCCCACCGGCTCAAGGAGCTGGAAGAGGCGGGCGTCGTGCACCGCAAGAAGCTCGGGCCACCGGCGGGCGCGTGGGTCTACGAGCTGACCAGCCGCGGCCAGGACCTGCGGCCCGTGATCATCGAACTGGCGAAATGGGGCTGCCACGCACCGACTGCGTCGACAGCGCAGCTGAGCGTCTCGGCGTTGATGATCGCGCTGCTGACGACCTTCTCCCCCAAGCTGGCCGGAAACCTGACCGCGACCTACGAACTACGCGTTTCGGACGAACCGTTCCGCGCCACGGTCGCCAACGGCCACATCGACATCATCCCCGGACAACCCGACACGGCCGATGCCGTGATCGTGGCCGACGCAGCGGCGCTACGCGCGATCGTCTTCGCCGGAGAGGAAATCCCCGACGGGACAGTAAAAGGTGACGAACGCTCAGCCGCCCGATTTCTCCGCTTGTTCCCCAGGCCGGGCGTGGTGAACGCCTGAGCCGTATGCCGGTGAACGGCAATCGCTATCCTGATCACGTGCGCGTCACCATCGCTGAAGTCGCCCGCCGGGCAAGAGTGAGCAAGGCAACGGTCTCGCGCGTGCTCAACAACAAGGGCGATGTCGACGCCGCGACCGCGATCCGCGTCCGCGAAGTGATAGCCGCGACCGGCTACACACCGAGCGCCCGCGCAGTCGGCCTGGCGAAAGGCAGGACGCAGACCGTCGGCATGCTCGTCCCGGGCCTGACGTGGCCGTGGATGGGCGACGTGCTGCAGGGCGTGGCGGACGTACTGGAAGCGATGGGCTACGGGCTGCTGCTGAACACGATGAACAGGGGCGCGGAATCGCTGACCCAGTTCGCGAAACACGTGTCAGCCAACGCCTTCGACGGCCTGCTGCTGATCGAACCACCGGACACCCTGAGCTACATCAGCAGCCTGCACGAGACAGGGTTCCCGATGGTGATGATCGACGACCGAGGGCATCACCCGGAATTCCCGTCAGTGGCAACGAGCAATCGCGAAGGAGCGGCCTCAGCAGCCCACCACCTGCTGGGAAGCGGGCGCAGAAGCCTCGCGGTGATCACGGGCCCGGTGGAGTTCGGCTGCACCCGTGACCGAACAGAAGGCTTTCGCACCACAGTGGACGGCTACGGGAAAGAACTGCCGCGGAAACTGGTGGTGGAAGGCGACTTCACCCGTGAGGGCGGAAAAGAAGCAACGCAGTCCCTGTTGGAATCCGGAGTGCCAGTCGACGCGGTGTTCGCCCAGAACGACCTGATGGCAGTAGGAGTGCTGGACGCGCTGAGAGCAGCAGGAAGATCAGCACCGGACGACGTGGCGGTGATCGGCTTCGACGACATCCCGATCGCCTCGCACACCCAACCGGCACTGACAACCGTCCGCCAACCATCACGAGAAATGGGCGAAGCAGCAGCGAAGATGCTCCTCGCCAGGCTCGCAGGGGAAACACTGCCACAACAACCGCAGATAATCCCAACATCCCTGGTGATCCGCGAATCAGCCTGACGCCGCCGGCAGCAAATGACAGCAGTTCTGGACGCCATGTCCCACCCAGGCTGAGTGACAACCGCCGAACCCGAACACGCGCAAGCACAGAGCCACCCCCAGCGCAGCCCGCGCACAAGCGCAGCCCGCACGGACCACCCCACAGCGGCAAAGCACGCAAGCGAGAACCAACCCCGAGCGGCAAGCGCGCAAGCGCAGAAGGGGCCTTCGGGGGCGCTCCTGCCCGTCGGCTTGGGCAAAGCCCACCACGGCTGTCAAGAGGTCGGCCAACGCGAAGCAACGCCGAGCGAAACCGATACCGACCTCTTGACAGTCCGTGGTTCCGTACGGGCAGGCCGACGGGCAGGGGCACCCACGCACCGAAAACACACCAAGGATCCCGAGCACGAGAGAGGAAGAACACCGAACACAGCCTCCTGCCCAGAGGTCAGCCCCCGGCGAGGGAAAGCTTGTTCCGTGCAACATCAAAGCAACCCGCCACCCTGCCCAAAAAGGAAACATAGTTACGAAAGAAGCCGTCAGAGCAGACACAACACGCCACTCTTGACGACGGCATGGCCACGTTGTTAACTCCAAGAACCCCGTAACCGGTTCCGGAACCGGTACCGGGAGAGCGCTCTCTGTATCGATCAACGAGCTGCCCCTGCACAGGCTCACCTGTCCCCGACGACGAGAGGCAGGCGCATGAAGCTCTTATTCCCCGGTCGGCGTGGCATCGCGCTCGCGGCCGCTACGGTCACCCTGCTGAGTACGTTCACGATCACTGTCACGCCACAGGCATCCGCGGCGGCGTGCGGGACCACCAACCTCGCGCTCAACCGCCCGGCGACAGCGTCGTCCACCGAGAACGCCGGTACGCCGGCCAGTGCGGCGGTTGATGGCAACCCCGCAACGCGCTGGTCGAGCGCGTTCAGCGACCCGCAGTGGGTTCAGGTCGACCTCGGTTCTTCCTTGGCGGTCTGCCGTGTCGGGCTCAACTGGGAAGCCGCGTACTCCAGTGCTTACCAGGTCCAGGTTTCCGGCAACGGGACGTCGTGGACCACCCTCCACTCCACCACCACCAGCACCGGCGGCAATCAGGCGATCGACGTCGCCGCCACCGGCCGCTACGTCCGGATCCACGGTACCGCTCGGGCCACCTCGTGGGGGCATTCCTTGTGGGAGTTGACAGTCAACGTCGATGACGGGTCGACCGGCCCCGTCGTCCCGCCGACGGATCCTCGCAACCCGGACTTCGGGCCCAACACGTTCGTCTTCAGCCCGTCCACTCCGCAAAGCGAGATCCAGGGCAGGCTCAACGCCATCGCCTCGCAGATGCACACCAACCAGTTCGGACCGCAACGCTATGCGGTCCTCTTCAAACCCGGCAACTACAACGCCGACGTCAACCTGCGCTTCTACACGCAGGTCGCCGGGCTCGGCCTGCTCCCCGGCCAGGTCAACCTCAACGGGCACGTCCGGGTCGAGGCCGACTGGCTGCAGCAGGGCGAGGACCCCAACTACAAGGGCAACGCGACGCAGAACTTCTGGCGCGCCGCCGAGAACCTGTCCGTCACGATTCCCGCCGGGCAGATCGAGCGGTGGGCTGTCGCGCAGGCAGCGCCCTACCGGCGCATGCACCTGCGTGGCCAGGCCCAGCTGTGGGATGGCTACATCGGCTGGGCCAGCGGCGGCCTGTTCGCCGACTCACGCATCGACGGGCTGGTGGAGTCCGGCTCGCAGCAACAGTTCCTCACCCGCAACTCGGACCTCAACGGCGGCTGGTCCGGGTCGGTCTGGAACATGGTGTTCGTGGGCGCGAACGGGTCGCCGCCTCAGAACTTCCCCAACCCCTCGCACACTGTCGTGGCGAACACGCCTGTGATCAGGGAGAAGCCGTTCCTGTACTTCGACGCGTCCGGGAACTACAGCGTTTTCGTCCCCGCGCTCCGGCAGAACGCGCGCGGCACGTCGTGGGGCGGCGGCAACCCGGCCGGCACGTCGATCTCGCTGAGCCAGTTCTACGTCGTGCAGCCGAGTTCTCCTGTTGCCACGATCAACGCCGCGTTGGCACAAGGCAAGCACCTGTTGTTCACGCCCGGGGTGTACAACCTGACCGACACCATCCGGATCACGCGGCCGGACACCGTCGTCCTCGGGCTCGGTTTGGCCACTTTGACGCCGCGGACCGGTCTTCCGGCCGTCTCCGTGGCCGATGTGGACGGTGTCAAGGTCGCCGGTCTGCTGATCGACGCCGGTCCGGTCAACTCCCCCGCGCTGATGGAGGTCGGTCCCGCCGGGGCCAGCGCGAACCACAGCGCCAACCCGACCTCGCTGCACGACGTGTTCTTCCGGATCGGCGGGCCGGGCGTCGGCAAGGCGTCGACCAGCCTGCGGATCAACAGCAACAGCGTGATCGGCGACCACTTGTGGTTGTGGCGCGGCGATCACGGCGAAGGCATCGGCTGGGATCAGAACACCGCGGCCAACGGGCTGATCGTCAACGGCGGCAACGTCACGATGTACGGCCTGTTCGTCGAGCACTACCAGCAGCACCAGGTGATCTGGAAGGGCAACGGCGGCAGGACGTACTTCTTCCAGAACGAGATGCCCTATGACCCGCCGAACAACGCGGTGTGGTCATCCGGTGGTGGGACGCAGGGCTGGGCCGCGTACAAAGTGGCCAGTTCGGTGACCACCCACGAGGCGTGGGGCGTCGGGAGTTACTGCTACTTCAACGTCAACCCGGCCGTGGTGGCGAGCCGGTCGTTCGAAGTGCCCAACACACCGGGAGTCCGCTTCCACGGCCTGGTCTCCGTCTCACTCGGCGGCGTCGGGACGATCAACCGCGTCATCAACGACACGGGCGCCACGGCCAACACCGCCAACCAGATCAGTTACGTCACCGACTACCCGTGACACGGGCGGCGATCGAGGCCGCGAGCCAGTCGAACGCGGCCTCGGTCCCGTTGTCGTCCCGGTCGATCAGCCAGGCGAGCAACACCCCGTCCACAGTGGAGATCAGGACCCGGCCGACCACTCCGGCCGGGTCCTGCCACGTGATGTCGTTGTGGGCGGCGAGATCCACGAGGAACTGCGCCGCCAGCGCGCAGACCTTGGCCTCGTAGTCCCGCACAGTCATCGTCGCCGACGGGCGGCGCAGCGCGTACGGGATCAGGTCGAGGACCGCCTTGTACCGGGCCGGGTCGAGGCGGTACGGCGACCACAGCCGGTGCAACGCTGCTCGCACCGACTGTTCGACCGCGCCGCTGACCCGCAGCGCGACGGCGGCGACCTCCGCCATCTCACCGAAAAGCGACGCTGTCAAGGCGTCGAGCAGGTCTTCGACCGAACGGAAGCAGTAGTGCACGACGGCAGGAGGGAGCCGGGCTTCGCTGGCTATCCGGCGCGTGCTCGCAGCGGCCACACCTTCCGTGGCGACCACCCGCAGGGCGGCAGCGAGCAGTTGCCGGCGACGTTGTTCTGCAGGGACACGCGCCACCGCACGAGCATAACCTGCGACAACGCCGCGTCCGTCGGCATTCGCAGACAGCTGCGAAGTCGCTACTTTCGGCTCTGCACAACCACGATCGGCCCTGCATAGCGTGCGGGCACATGTGGAGACGCGCGCTCGTGATGGCAGGCGTCGCCGTGATCCCGTTCCTGGTGGCGTTACCGGCTCAGGCGACTGCCGAGGCCGCGACCGTCGTCCCGGTGCGGATCACAGGCGACCCCGCGAAACGCTTCAACATCGTGATCGTCGGCGACGGGTACACCGCCGCGGAGATGCCGAAGTTCCGGGAACACGTCGACCGGCACGTGAACGTGCTGCTGACCCTGGAGCCGTTCAAGTCGTACCGCAGCTACCTCAACGTGTACACGGTGGAGGTCCCGTCGACCGAGTCCGGTGTCAGCTGCGACCCGGACCTGAGTTCGCCGCGCCGCAACACCCCGCTGGGCATGGGGTTCTGGGGCGGATGCAGCTCGTCGAGCGTCCAGCGGCTGCTGACGGTCGACAACGCGGCACTGACTCGTCACGCCGATCTGGTGACCGGCACCAACTCGGACAACCGGCAGTTGCTCGCGATCGGGAACAGCAATACTTACGGCGGGGCGGGCGGCACCTATGCCACCGCGTCGGGTGGGAACGCACTGTCGGCGTTGATCACGCCCCACGAACTCGGGCACTCGCTCGGCGGGCTCGACGACGAGTACGACTACTACTCACGCGGGGTTCGCGGTGACAAGTTCGCGGGCAGCGAGCCGTCGTCGATCCACCACAGCCTCTTGACAACGCAGCAAATGCGGACACAACGCGCGAAATGGTGGCGCTGGCTGGGTGAGCCGAGCGAGTCGGGCGGCCCCATCGACCGGTTCGAAGGCGGCCTGTACAGCGGCACCGGTGTGTGGCGGCCGAGCAAGCACTCGATGATGAAGTCACTCGGCTACTACTTCGACCAGATCAGCCGGGAACGGATGACCCAGCGGATCTCGGCGAAGACCTCGATCCTGCAGGGCGGCACGCCGAACACCGCGCCGATCGGCGCGGACCGGGTCGTCTGGGTGGAGACGCTGCACCCGGCCGGTCACCCGCTGGCTGTCACGTGGAAGCTGGACGGCAGGGACTTGCCTGCCAACGGCAGCCGCAGCGTGGACCTGAGCAGGCAACACCTCAGGCCCGGCAAGCACACGCTGACCGCCACCGTGGTCGACCCGACGCCGTTCGTCCGCGACCCGGCGATCAGGTCGACGCTGACCAAGACCCGCACGTGGACCGTGGACACGGCGGTCAAGACCCCGCCGGACTCCACACCGCTCGGCTTCACCTCGTCGACACCGGCCGACCGGCCGGTCGGCGCGGAGGACGTCGTCCACGTGGAGACCAGCAAGCCGGTCGCGGTGTCGTGGGCAGTCGACGGCCGTCCGGTCCGCACCGGCGGCAACGACCGGGACTTCGAGCTGAAGCGGCTGCACCTCAGGGGTTCACACACGCTCACCGCGTCGATCCCCGGCAGGACACTGACGTGGAAGGTCGACGCGACCGACCCGGTCGCGAAATTCGAACTGTCCAAGTCGGTCAAGACGATCAACCGGCACGGCCAACCGCCCGAGTACGTCTTCGACGGGCCCTTCACCATGAAGCTGACGTCCACAGACGACAGCCCGGGCGCGGGGATTCTCGAGTTCCGCGTGAACGGCGACGGTTGGTACAACTACTTCGGCTGGCCGACCGACGCGAAGGCTCCTTTCCTCTTCACCGCCGAGGGAACGAACATCGACAACCTCGTGTACGGCAAACTCGGCGAACCGCGTCTGTCCCCTTGGGACAACGTGCCGCCGGGATACGGCCGCCACACCGTCGAATACCGAGCCGTCGACCCCGCGGGCAACATCGGCGAGACGGGCAGGTTCGTCGTCACGCTGAACCGCCCGTGATCAGCCGATCGCCCTGACCTAGGCGGAAGCCGAGTGTGTCCCCGGTCGCGCCGTTGCGACCGGGGACACTCCCGGGCAGGGGGACGCTAGTTCGTCACCCGCACGTAGTCGACCGTCAGCGTGTTGGGGAACGGCGTGGAGCCGTCGGGGTCGCCCGGCCAGTAGCCGCCGACCGCCAGGTTGAGGATGACGAAGTGCGGCTTGTTGAACACCCAGCGACGGCCGCCGAGGTCGGCCGGGGTGCGGCGCTGGAACTCGCGTCCGTCCACCTTCCACACCAGCAGGTTCGGCGACCACTCCAGCCGGAAGGTGTGGAAGCCGTCGGCGAACCGCGGCCCGTTGTACGCCGCGCCGATGCCACCCGCGCCCGAGTAGCCGGGGCCGTGGATCGTGCCGTGCACGGTGTTCGGTTCCCTGCCGATGTTCTCCATCACGTCGATCTCGCCGCACTCCGGCCAGCCGACGCTGCCGATGTCGTTGCCCAGCAACCAGAACGCCGGCCACATGCCCTGGCCGTGCGACATCTTGATCCGGGCCTCGAACGTGCCGTAGGTCTGGCTGAACTTGCCGGACGTGTTCAGCCGCGCCGAGGTGTGCGTGCAGCGGCCGTACCAGCAGTTGTAGTTGCCCGGGTTCTCCTCGCGGGCGGTGATCACCAGCTGTCCCTGGCCGTTCATGGACGCGTTGCCGGTGCGGTTGGTGTAGTACTGCCGCTCGTGGTTGTTGACGTTGTCGCCGACTTCGAGGTTCCACTTGCGAGTGTCGACGGCGCTGCCCGCGGCACCGTTGAACTCGTCGGAGAACGTCGTCGCCGCGGTGCCGACGTCGGCACCGGCCGACTGCACGAGAGCAACCGGACCGCATACCACGGCCATCGCGGCGATGACCACAACGCGTGACAGGCGGGAGAAGGGTTTGGACATCGTTGTCACCTCTCTTCCGGACTTCCCGGCGGCGCACAGGCACGCGAAAACCCCGAAGTCACAACGCAAGTGCAGGGATCGCGCGCAGGACACGATTTGTTGTGAGGGCCAACAAAGTATGGCCGGTTCCGCCACGGAGAGCAAGGGGAGCGCTCTCACGAATTACGCCCGGTCGAGATCTCGCAGGGTTCTCCAGATCTCCCACCCCGGATCGGTGAGCTTGACGCGCACCTCGCCGCTGGTGACCGCCTGCACGCGTTCGACGTATCCACGCCGCTCGAGTCCAACGAGGGTCTTGCCGAGGTGGGACCACGTCACGTAGATCCCCCTGATCAACTCGGTTTTGGGCAGCCAGAGCCACGGCGCGCCCGCCAGCCGCGCCAGTACCGCGTAGTCGACCGGGCGAAGTCCCGACAGCTGGTGCAGCTCGATCCGGGTCAATGTCATCACTGTCCCGCCAACTGGGCGGTGAACGCCCTGGCAGCGGGGCTCAGCGGGCCGTTGGCGCGCCACGCCCACGCCAGCCGGCCACGCAACTCGGCGCCGGTCAGCGTGATCGGGCGCAGGTCAGGACGGTTGTGCACGAACGACTCCGGCAGGATCGCCAGGCCGAGGCCGCGTGCGGCCAGATCCGCCAGCACCTGCGGCGTGCCGGCCTCGAACGCCACTCGCGGCCGGAAACCCGCTGTGGCGCAAGCGTTTTCCAGGATCGCCCGGATCCCCGTCCCACTCGGCAGGCAGATCAGCGGCTGGTCACGCAGGTCCGTCAGCGCCATCGGGGTCGCCGTCGCGCGCGGATCGCCGTGGCCGACCGCCGCGACCAGTGCCTCGTCGGACAACACGTGCAGGGCCAGTCCGGGCAGGTCGGTGGCGACGCCGATGATCGCCGCGTCCAGCCTGCCGCCGTGCAGGTCGTCGACCAGTTTGCCGGAATTGGCCTCCGCCAGCGTGATCTCGACCGCCGGGTAGTCGTCGTGGAACGCGGCCAGCAGCGCGGGGATGTCCACGGGGTGTGACGTGACCATGCCGATCGCGACGTGTCCGCGCACCAGCCCGGCCAGTTCGTCCACCGCCAGCCGCGCGTCGTCCACAGCTTTCAGCGCCGCTTTGGCGTACGGCAGGACCGCCGTGCCCATCTCGGTCGGCCGGACCGCCCGCCCGGAACGGTCGAGCAGCTGGTGGCCGAATTCCTTCTCCAGCTGGCGGATCTGCGCGCTGACCCCCGGCTGGGCCACGTGCATGCGCTCAGCGGCCCTGGTGAAGCCCGCCTCTTCGACGACCGCGACGAAGTACGCCAGCTGCCTGAGTTCCATAAGCGGCGATTATAGCTCGTAGACGATCTAGCTCTTGGACTTCTGGACAGGCTGGGCGCAGGCTGGAGACATGAAGAAAGCGACTCACCCAGAAGACCTGGCCCGCCTGTTCGTCGAGTACGCCAACGCGGGTGACGCCGACAGCCTGGCCCAGTTGTACGCCGAGGACGCCGTGCTCGACTTCCCCACCGGCCACCCGACGGTCGGCCGGGACGCGATCCGGGCGGTGCTGAAGGAACTCGTGGCGGCCGGGCCGCAGTTCACCGTCGAGCAGCCGATGCCGACGTTGATCACCGGCGACATCGCGCTGACCTCGACCGTCCCGGCGGACGGCACAGGCGGGCGCACGCAGGTCGCGCGCAGGCAGCCGGACGGGTCGTGGCTGCGGATCATCGACCGGCCGGAGCGTACCGGCAAGAGCTGACGAACCAGGGGAAACCGAGCGCCGGCACGCTCACGGCAGGGCGTCCAGCAACGCGTCGGTGAACTGGGCCGTCGTGGCGGTCCCGCCCAGATCACGGGTGCGCAGCGGAGTCGTGGCGAAGACGCGTGCGATCGCCCGGCGCACCTCGGCCGCGGCTTCCCCGTGGCCGAGGTGCTCCAGCATCATCGCGCCGGTCCAGACCATCCCGACCGGGTTGGCCACGCCCTGCCCGGCGATGTCCGGCGCGGAGCCGTGCACCGGCTCGAACATCGACGGGAAGTCCCGCTCGGGGTTGAGGTTCGCCGCGGGCGCCATCCCGATGCCGCCCGCGACGGCCCCGGCCAGGTCGCTGAGGATGTCACCGAACAAGTTGGACGCGACGATCACGTCGAACCGCGCGGGGTCGAGAACAACCTTGGCGCACAACGCGTCGATGTGTTCCTGTGTCCACGCCACCTCGGGGAAGCCCTCGGCGCGCTCGGCGACCACCTCGTCCCAGAACGGCATCGTGTGCACGATGCCGTTCGACTTGGTGGCCGACGTGACGTGCTTGCGGCGGCCCCGGGCGAGGGTGAAGGCGTAGTCGGCGATCCGGGACACGCCCGTGCGGGTGAACACGGCCTCCTGGACGGCGAGTTCGGACGGCAGGCCCTGGTTCATCCGGCCGCCGATCTCGCTGTACTCGCCTTCGACGTTCTCCCGCACGACGACGAGGTCCACGGCCGGGGTGGCCGCGCGCAGCGGGCTCGGCACGCCGTCGAACACGCGGATCGGCCGCAGGTTGACGTACTGGTTGAACTGGCGGCGGATCGGGATCAGCAGGCCCCACAGCGAGACGTGGTCGGCGACCGCCGGGTCACCGACCGCGCCGAGGAAGATGGCGTCGTAGTGGCGGAGCCTGGTCAGGCCGTCGGCGGGCATCATCGCGCCCTCGCTCAGGTAGCGGGCGCAAGACCAGTCGAACGTGTCGTAGCTGAGCTCGTAGCCGTGGCGTTTGCCCACGGTGTCGAGGACGGCGCACGCCGCGGGCGTCACCTCCTGGCCGATGCCGTCGCCGGGGATGAGCGCGATGCGGTGCGTCTTCATCGTCCGATAGCACCACTGGGGACGTGCCGCGTCCAAGTGACGTTAACGGCCGGGCTTATAGGCTGCGGCTATAAGCCGGACGAACGCGTCCGCCGCCGGGCTGAGCCACGCGTCCCGGCTGGCCAGCGCGATGTTCAGGTACGCGGGAGGATCGAGGTCGAGGACGTCCGCCCCGGCCTGGCGGGCCAGCGTCGCCCACGACTCGGTGAGCACCGCCAGCCCGACGCCGCCGAGCACCAGCGGCAGGATGGCTTCGCGGTGCTCGGACTCGACGACCAGCCGCAGGCCGACGCCGTCGGCCCGGATCCGGTCGACCACCCGGCGCATCCCGGTGCCCGGCTGGCCGGCGATCACCGCATGGCCGTCGAGGTCCTCGCCCTTGAGTGCCGTCCGGCCAGGAAAGCGCCCGGCAGGAGCGACAACGACGAACCGCTGCCGCCGCAACATCTTCAGCGTGATGCCGACCGCGCTCGGCGGCTCGCTGCTGCCGAGCAGCCCGAGTTCGGTGACGCCGGTCCGGACCATTTCGAGCACGTCAGGGGCGGTGAACGCGGACTTGATGGACACCCGCATGCCGGGGTGGCGTTCGGTGAAGAGCTTGATCATCCCGCTGAGCGGCTCGACGGCCTGGGAAGGCATGGCGGCGATCTCCACCCGCCCGGTGACGAGGCCGCCGACCCCGGACACGCTGTCCCTGGCCACGGCGAGGCCCCTGATCACATCACGAGCGGGCTCGACGAGAGCCCGGCCGGAATCAGTGAGCACGAGTCGGCGGCCGACCCGGTGGAACAGCTCCTGGCCGAGGTCGCGCTCCAACGCCCGGATCGCCTGCGACAGCGACGGCTGCGTGAGGAACAGCGCGGACGCGGCCCGGTTGACCCCACCGTGGTCGACAACCGCGAGAAAGTACTCCAACTGCCTGGCGTCCATACGGGAATCTTTCAGGCTCCACGCAAGGACCGCCACGCCACCGCACTGACAGGCACCATCACCCCCGCCGCGATCCAGAAGGGAGCGGTGACACCCATAGCGCTGGCGAACAGCCCACCGAGCAACGAACCAAGCACAGCCCCACCGAGGTCCAACAGACACTCGTCACCGCCCCAGCAAACCACTGAGCACGTCCCGCTGACCGATGGTGACGACTATGACGCCCCACACCATCGTGTGCACGCCGAACAGCACGAGAATGCCCACCGCGACAGGCCAGAGCTGCGCGACCCGCGCGTGAGCAGCACCCCGGACGGGACCACGCGCTGCGGCCGTGGAGCGATCAACGTCCCGGCCAGACCACCGACGGCGAAGGTGGCGAGAAGGAGACCGTAGCCGAGTTCGTCGAGCCCAAGCCGCTGCCTCACGTAAAGCACGAACACAGCGAAAGCCCGCAGAGACGACATTGGCCACGGACATCGTCAGCGCAAGGATGCGGAGCAGATGGTGGTTCAACAGCCACCGGACGCCCTCAGCGATGTCGGCCTTCAGGTTGACGCCCTTGGATTCCGGCTTCCCGGGAACCTGCCGAAGCATGGCCAGCAACCCGGCGGCCAGCAGAAAGGTCACCGCGTCACCGATACTGGAAACAGCGGCGGCGGTCCACAACTCGGCGAAGCCAAACCGCCCAGAAACCCTGGTACGCAAAAGAAGTCACCGTAGAACGAAAAGCCCTCAACAAATGACTGCCTCGGCACGAGGAAAACGAGCGCCACCCCAGACAGGCCAGCCCCGACGACACGCGCGCAAGCACAGAGCAACCGCGACCGCATGCAGGCCAGCGCAAAGCGAGCGACTCACGCCAGCACAACACCGCCCAGCGGCTCACGCACAGCGCACAGAACCACCCCGGAGCGGCAAACGCGCAAACCAGCCACAGCGGCAAACGCAGAACCAACCCGAGCGGCAAGCGCGCAAGCGCAGAGAAGGGCTTCGGGGGTGCTCCTGCCCCAAAAAACCAAGAATCCAGAGCACAAGACACAAGCACCGAACACAAAGCTCCTGCCCAGAGGTCATCCCCCCGGCGAGGGAAAGGCTTGTTCCGTGCAAGAACCGCACCATAGCCAAAACAGGCGCACACCGAACGGCAAGCACGCGAGTCACCTCGGTGCTACACAACCGAAGCGCAACATTCAGTTGCGGCGTGTCAAAGCCACAACCATCGACACGATCAGTCAGCGCACCGAAGAAAGGCAGCAGTACGCCCGATCAGTAGTTGTCGCCGCCAAAGAATTCCGACTCGAGGTTGTCCGCCGCCCCCGCGATCAGCGCCAACGGGTCCGTGAACTCGTTGATGTCCAGGTTCTCCAGCGGCAGCGAGTGCCGGATCACGATGTGCTCGCCCATGATGGCCGCGCCGCCGGACACTGTCGTCTGGCCGATCGTTTCCAGCAGCCGGTGCAGGTCGCAGTCCTTCGCCAGGCCCAGTGGCGTGGCGATCTGGACCCACTCGTACTTCCGGTCCAGCTCTTCCCGCACCACGATCATCACCTGGGTGCGGTCGCTCTCCTCGTCGAACACGTACTCCAGGCGTAGTTCGCCCGGTTTGTCCGAGATCACGTCGTATTCGGCCCGGATGTATTCCGCAAGTTCGTCCCACGTCGCCACATGAGCACCCTACTAAGCCGAACCCGTTGTGCGACCGGCGATGTTGGTCGACGCGCCGAACGCGTACGGACGTATCCGATATGTCCCTTTTCTCTCCTCCGGTCGCACGCCCAGCTCGTAGCTCGCCAGGTTCGCGCCCACCATCGCCGCCATCGCGAAATCCGGCGCCCCGTTCGCCTTGACCTCGATGATGAAGCCCTCCTCGTCACTTGTCCGATCGGTCCACGTCACCGTGACGTTGTCCGCGTTCGTCGCTGTCACCACCAAATCCGTTGGCGCGCCTTGGGGATCACGGACAGGCAGCTGAGCAGGCGGTGCCGGCGGTCGAACACCTTCTCCGATTGCGACTGGTGCCGACGCTGTTCCGTAGTACGACCGGATCCGGTAGAAGAACCTCGTCTGCGGGATCAGGTCCGTGTGCTGGTACGTGGTTCTCGTGACCGGGAGGAAGTCGAGAACGGTGTAGTCGCCCTTCTCCTCGTTGGCGTACTCGACCACCTGACCGGCCGCCGCGGCATCCAGGACACGCCACGACAGGTCGACGTCGACCGGCGTGACGAGATCAGCAGTGAGGTTCGGGGCATCGCCCGTGGGACCGGCCGAACATCCGGCCAGCACCACGAGCGA
Source organism: Kibdelosporangium phytohabitans (assembly GCF_001302585.1). Lineage (GTDB taxonomy): Bacteria > Actinomycetota > Actinomycetes > Mycobacteriales > Pseudonocardiaceae > Kibdelosporangium > Kibdelosporangium phytohabitans. Next base: position 7,577,250 of record NZ_CP012752.1, read on the forward strand.
CACCGCCATGAGCTTGCTGATCACTTCTGCCAGAACCTGATGTTGCTCCAGGTCACCGAGATGGCGCCCTTCCCCGTGTCCGTGCGGTAGGCGCCGAACTTGTCGTAGTGGCAGCCGCTCAGGCCGCCGTACGTCAGCTTCAGCTGGCCGTTGATGTAGATCTTGTGCGTCGAGCCGGAGTGCACGGTGTTGACCGTGACCGACCGGCCGTTCGGGGCGGTTCCGGCCGGTGCGATGGTCGCGCCGCCACCACGAACGGAGTACAGCCTGCGACCGCTGTCGACCGCGAGCATGAAGTCCGCGTCCGACGGGCCGAACGTCTGTTTCAGGCTGATCCGGTCCCCGGACATGCTGTTGACCTTGAACGTGCCCTGGAACTGCCGGTTCCCGCCGCAGTAGGTGTCGTAGCGGCGCTCGGCGCGCTGCACGCCGCTCGTCGAGGTGCAGCTGAGGCTGAAAGTCAGTCCGCTGACCGTGCCGCAGCCCTGTTGCTGGGCCGAGAATCCGGGAGAGTAGGACGACCAGCCCGATCCGTCGACCTGTGCGGTCGCTGACGGCGCCGACAACACGAGGCTGCCCGCGCTGACGAGCACAGCGCCGAGAATGGGGATTTTCTTTGCCACAGAATCCTCCGGTGCAGGGTTCCCAGAGGCGGCGGGGTCCTCAGCGTAGGTGCAGCGATCGGCGCAAATCAAGGGGTGTGCTGCTAACGTCGTCGAAATGACGGGTGGGCCGGTGCCGGGCAAACGGACAACGATCCGGGACGTCGCCAAGTCGGCCGGGGTGTCGTACCAGACGGTGTCGCGGGCGCTGAACGACAAAGGCGAAATCGACACGACGACCAAGCAGCGCGTGCTCGACACGGCCAAGCGACTGGGGTACCGGCCGAGCCGGTTCGCCCGCGGGCTCGTCCGGCAGGACAGCACATCCGTCGGCCTGGTCATCCCCAACCTGCTCAACCCGTACTTCACCGAAGTCGCGGCAGGCGCACTGGAAGCCGCGCGCCGCCGCGACTGGCACGTCGTCGTCTACGACACCGCCGACGACCCGGACCAGGAACTGTCCACTCTCGCCGTGCTCGGGTCGCAAGTGGACGCCGTGGTCGGCTACTTCGGCCAGCCGGACGACGTGATCGACCGGCACACCGGCGGGATGCCGGTCGTCCAGATCGGACGCGAGACCCTCGGCAGCCGGTTCGGCGAGATCAAGGTGGACGGCGAGGACGGGGTGCGCGCGGCCATCGCGCACCTGGCAGGCAGCGGCAGGCGGCACATCGGCATGCTCGACCACGACCACGACCACCACCACGATGCCAGCGTGCGGTACACGTGGTACCGGGAAGCCATGCGGGAGCACGGTTTGCCGACGTACGTCACCGGTGCGGCGCAGTCGATCGAAGGCGGGCAACGGGCCATGGCCGCCATGCTCGACGAGCACCCCGAGCTGGACGCGATCTTCACGTACAACGACGTGATCGCGATCGGCGCGATGTTCCAGGCGCGGCTGCTGGGCAGGCGGGTCCCGGCCGACTTCGCGGTGGTCGGCTTCGACGGCCTGGCGATCGGCAGCATGGTCGAACCGCCGCTGTCCAGCGTCCGGATCGACACGCGTGCGGTCGGCGCGACCGCGATCGACCAGGTCAGCCAGTTGCTCGCCGGGACGAAACCGGACTCGGCCACGATCAGGGCCACGCTGCTGCTGCGCGGGTCGGCCTGACCCCGGATCCTTGACAGTGCGGTGCGGGCCGTTCCACACTCCGGCCGTGACCGGTCACGTGATCGGTCACAGTCCACTGACTGACGTGCCTGCCGGAGGTGGTTCAGTGGCCGTGGATCGACGAGGATTCCTGGCGGGAGCTGGGGCTGCGCTGCTGGCGCTCGCGGGGTGCACCAGCCCGCGCACGGCCAGCCCCGGCTGGCTCACCCTCTGGTACTGGACCCGTGGCCTGTCCGACCAGGTGCTGGCCGAAGCCGCCACCCGGTTCGCGGCAGCGGGGGTTCAACCCGTCCAACGTGGGCCACAGCCTCCGGCACCGCCTGCTGGCCGCGTTGGCGGGCAGCGCCCACATCCCGGACATGACGATGCTCAACGACGACGTCGCCGGGTACTTCGAGGACGCCGACCAGTTCGTCGACGTGAACACGCTGGGCGCGGACCGGCTCGAAGCCCAGTACCTGCCGTGGAAGTGGCAGGCGGGCACGACACCGGACGGCAGGCTGCTCGGCTTCCCCGTCGACACCGGCCCGGCGGCGTTGTACTACCGGCACGACCTGTTCCCGCAGGCCGGTTTCCCGGGCGAACCGGGCGACGTGGCCCGCGCGGTGTCCACTTGGGACGACTACTTCGCGTTCGGCACCGGGTGTTCACGTACTCCATGGCGCAGCAACCGCGCAAGTACCTCGACCGGGAGCACCGGTTCATCGGCGGCCAAGCGCACGTTCAGCTCGCGTGGGACCGTGCGGTGACCGCCGTGCACCGCGGCCTGACGGCCGGGTACGTGGACACCGACGCCGATTCCGGCTCGGTCGACCGGCACGCCGCGTGGAACAACGGCCGGTACGCGGCGGACCCGCAACGCCCGTTCGAGATCGTCAGCTGGCTGCTCGACCCGGCCAACCAGGCACGGCACTACGTCGACGTGGGCCTGTTCCCCTCCGCGCCGACGGCTTTCGACGATCCGCTGGCGCGCAGGCCGGACCCGCTCTTCGGCGGGCAGATCACCGTGGACGTCTTCGCCCTGGCGGCGAAGGACGTCCAACCGGCCTACTTCAGCCCGCAGGACATCGACGTCAGCAACCTCTTCACCGACGAACTGGTGAACGTGGAGGCCACCGGAAAAGACCCAGGGCTGGCGCGACGCGTTGCGATCGATCAACCGGTTGCTGCAGCGGCGAGGTGTGCTGTGACGGTCCCCGGCAGGACGACGTCCCGCAAGCCGTTGCGCCATCTGCCGCAGTACCTGGCGATCTCGCCGTTCTTCGTCCTGTTCGCGGTGTTCGGCGCCTACCCGGTGCTGTACTCGCTGTACCTGGCTTTCCAGCGTGGGACGGGATCGGGGCCGGCCGAGTGGGTCGGGCTGAGCAACTTCGAGTTCCTGGTGACCGACCTGGAGTTCTGGAACTCGATCGGCAACACGTTCGTCATCTGGGTGATGTCGACGGTGCCGATGACCGTGCCGGCGCTGCTGATCGCGGTCGGGCTGAACTCGTCCGTGCGGTTCGAGGGCCTGCACCGGATCGCGTACTTCACGCCGAACGTCACGTCCATCGTGGCCATGGCGATCGTGTTCGGCTCGATCTTCTCGCCGGAGTTCGGCATCCTCAACGCGTTCATCCGCTGGATCGGGCTGGACCCGGTGGCGTGGCTGAGCGAAGCGGCCAAAGTGGATGGCGCCGGGTTCTTCCGCACGTTCTGGACAGTCGCGCTGCCGATCCCCGCGTCCCGCGCTGGCGTTCCTCGGGATCTTCACGTTCGTCAACACGTGGAACGACTACCTGTGGCCGTTGATCGCCAACGTGGACACCGGCAACGTGACCCTGCAAGTGGCGCTGAACCAGCTCATCGGCCTGTGCGGCGCCGACTACAGCCTCGTCATGGCCGGTACGCTGAGGGCAGTCCTCCCCTTGTTGATCGTGTTCCTGTTCGGGGCACGGCACTTCATCCGCAACATCGCCGCGGGCGCGGTGAAAGGCTGAAAGGTGAGCATGTCCTACATCGACGACGTGTCCCCAGGAAACGGCGCCCTGCCACCACGTTCCGCCTTCACGTCGGACGCGCCGTCGCTGAGTCTCAACGGCGACTGGCGTTTCCACCTGTCCCCCACCGCGGCTGACGCACCCGCGGGGATCGAACAGGACACGTTCGACGACTCGTCGTGGTCCACTTTGGCCGTTCCGTCGAACTGGCAGATGCACGGCTTCGGCAAACCGGCCTACACCAACGTGCAGTACCCGTTCCCGATCGATCCGCCCCATGTGCCGTCGGACAACCCGACCGGTGACTACCGCCTTTCCTTCGACCTCACGGCGACTTGGCTCGCCCACCCTGCCGTGCTGCGGTTCGACGGCATCGACTCGTGCGGCCGGGTCTGGCTCAACGGAACCGAGTTGGGCGTGACGCGCGGCAGCCGGCTGCCAGTCGAGTTCGACGTCAGCGGCCTGCTGCGGGAGCACGGGAACGTGCTGGCGGTGCGCGTGCACCAGTGGTCGTCCGGAAGTTACCTGGAGGACCAGGACATGTGGTGGCTGTCGGGGATCTTCCGTGACGTCACACTGCACGCGAGGCCGACGGGCGGGATCGCGGACTACTGGGTACGCGCCGACTACGACCACACCACAGGCCAGGGCCGGCTCCGCGTGGAGGTCGACGGCGTGGCATGGCTGTCCGTCCCGGAGCTGGGCATCCTGCGTGCGTCGGTGGACGCCTCGATCGACGCGGGCACCGTCGAACCGTGGACAGCAGAGAACCCGCGCCTGTACGACGGATACCCGGCTTCGGATCGTGAGCGAGTACCACTGCGGATCGGGTTCCGCACCGTGACCATCGAGGACGGACAAGTCAAGGTCAACGGCCAACCGATCATGCTCAGGGGCGTCAACCGGCACGAACACCACCCCACGCTGGGCCGCGCAGTGCCATACGAAACCGCACGCGCCGACGTGCTGTTGATGAAGCAGCACAACATCAACGCGGTACGGACCTCGCACTACCCGCCCCACCCGGCCTTCCTCGACCTGTGCGACGAGTACGGGCTGTGGGTGATCGACGAATGCGACCTGGAAACCCACGGGTTCTCCGAAGTGGGCTGGGACCGCAACCCCAGCGACGACCCGCGGTGGGAAGCGGCGTACCTCAACCGCATGACCAGAATGGTCGAGCGCGACAAGAACCACCCCAGCATCATCATGTGGTCACTGGGCAACGAATCCCACACCGGCCGCAACCTCGCTGCGATGGCCGAATGGACCCGTTCCCGCGACGCGACCCGCCCGGTGCACTACGAAGGCGACGCCGCGTGCGAGTACGTCGACGTCTACAGCCGCATGTACGCCTCACACGCCGAGGTCGACGAAATCGGCCGCACGACAAAGCTGCCGTTCATCCAATGCGAATACGCGCACGCCATGGGCAACGGGCCCGGCGGCCTGCTGGAATACCGCGACCTGTTCGAGAAGTACCCACGCTGCCAAGGCGGCTTCGTCTGGGAATGGCTCGACCACGGCATCGCACGACAAGACCCGGAAGGCCGCCTGTTCTACGCATATGGCGGAGACTTCGGCGAGACGATCCACGACGGCAGCTTCGTGATCGACGGCCTGGTGTTCCCCGACCGCAGCCCGTCTCCCGGCCTGCGCGAACTCAAGAAGATCTTCGAACCTGTCCGCATCGGCCCACCGAACACCGAACTCGCCGACCCGGAAACCACCCGCCAGGCAACCCGACCCGGAGCAGCAACGTGGAAAACCGCCGACCCCCACACCGTTGAAACCCAGGGCCAGCCGGCGCCCCTCAGCCCCGATCGGTCAAACCCAAAAACCGCCGAACCACCCCAAACCTTCAAGAAAGCATCCCCCACCACTCCCGGGGGGCGTCCCCTGTCCAGTCTACCGGCGGGAGAAGGGGTGGGAGTGGGGCGCGGCGAGGGTGTGGACAGGTGGAAGGTTGTGGTGGCTAATCATTACGACTATTCCGGGCTCGAACACCTGAGTTTCGCGTGGAAACTGGAGGAGGAAGGCGTCGAGGTCGCCGCGGGGACGCTCGCGGCGCCCAGGCTCCGGCCGGGCCGGGAAATCACGCTCGAACTGCCGGAACTGCCCGAGACAGCGGGCGAGTCGTGGGTGACGGTCACAGCAGCGCTGGCCAACGACACAGCCTGGGCGAGCGCGAATCACCCGATAGCGTGGGGACAACTCAACGTCACACCCCATCGGCGGGTCGCCTCCGTCACCAAGCCGAGAGCCGAAGCGCCCCACGAGATCGGGGGAATCCCGATCGTTCAGCCGAAGCTGGATCTCTGGCGGGCGCCGACCGAGAACGACCGCCCCGGTGAAGCACTGCGTTGGCGTGAAGCGGGTCTGCACCGCTTGCAGCACAGGGTGATCAGCGATGAACGAACCCGCGTGGCCCCACCGGCCAGAGCATTCGGCATGCTCGTGACCTACACCTGGACCGGCGACGAATCCGAACTGCACCTGAAGGCCGGCATTGAGCCGGACGGCGAATGGCCGTGCACGCTCCCCCGGCTGGGCCTGCGAACGGCGATACCGCGGCAGTTCGGCAACGTGGAGTGGTTCGGCCGTGGCCCCGGCGAGGCCTACGCCGACAGCAGGCAAGCGGCGGCCGTGGGCCGGTTCCGGTCGACAGTGGACGGGATGCAGACGCCGTACGTTTTCCCGCAGGAGAACGGCAACCGCACCGAGGTCCGCTGGGCCGAGCTGACCGACGACACCGGCCGGGGCATCAGGATCGAAGGTGCACCGACGTTCGAGTTCACCGCGAGGCGGTGGACATCCGAGGAGCTTGACGCCGCCGGGCACACCACCGACCTCGAACCTGGCGAGTGGATCCACCTCAACCTCGACATCGCCCAGAACGGTCTGGGCACGGCGTCGTGCGGCCCGGGTGTGTTGCCGCAGCACGAGTTGCACGCGCACGCGGCGAGCATCGAGCTGACGTTCAGACCACTAGGGTCGTGAGCGAAGCCGAAGGCGCGCCTGGGACGTAGTCGTTCCAGGCGCGGGCGAGCCGGGCCACGGCGCCCACCAGGACGTCCGGCGGCTCCATGAACGGGATCCGCAGGTGGTCGTTGCCGCCGCCGGTCACGTCCAGCGAGCCGCCGGGCAGCACCGCCACACCTTGCCGCAAAGCCAACTGGGCGAACGACACCGCGTCGCCGTGCGGGAGTTTGATCCACACGCTCTGGCCGCCTACCGCCGGAGTGAATTCCCACGACGGCAGGTGCTCGCGCAACGCGGCGCACAAGGCGGCGTGCTGGGAGCGCAGGGCCGCCACCCGTGTGGCACGCAGTGAGTCCATCGCGGACACGAGGGACACCGCCGCGACCTGGCCGAGGTAGTTGCTGCCCAGGTCGTGCACGGCTTTCAGCCTGGCCAGCTGCATGATCACCGACTCGGGCGCGCGGACCCAGCCCACGCGCAGCCCGCCCCACACGACCTTGCTCAGCGAACCGATCGTCACCGCGGGCCCGTGTGCCGCGATCGGCAGCGGTGTCTCGGCGTCGAATCCCAGCTCGGCCAGTACCTCGTCCTCGATCAGCCGGACGCCGAGGTCCGCGGCCATCGCGCCGAGGCGTTGCCGCGCCAGCGTGGACATCACCGCGCCGCTCGGGTTGTGGTGGGTCGGGATCACGTAGACGACCGCGGGGCGCTGGCGCATCGCGCGGACGAGCCCGTCGGTGTCGCCGACCGGTACGCCGATGAAGTCCGCTGTCGACTCGCGGAACGCTTCCAGCGCGCCGGGGTACGTCGGCGCCTCGACCACGACTTTGTCGCCCGGCGCGACCATGAGCCGCGCGAGCAGGGCCAGCGCCTGCTGGGCGCCTGTGGTCACCAGGATCTGGCCGGGTGTCGTGGCCAGCCCGCGCGAGGTGTAGCGGTCGGCCAGCGCGGACCGCAGGCCGTCGTAGCCGAGCGGGTGGTAGCCGATGTCGTCGGTGATCTTGACGCTGAGCGCCTCGCGGTACGCGTCCGTCACGGTCGTGGGCATCGCGTTCGGCGCGGCGCAGGTCAGCTGGACGATCTTGTCCAGCGGGTCGAGCAGGTGCACGAACAGCGGGTTGGTCGTGTCCGCCGGGCGGTCCGGTCGCAGCGGGGCCGGGGACACCTTGGTTCCGCTGCCTTGCCGTCTGACGATCTTGCCTTCCTGGGCGAGCAGGTCGTAGGCGGACACGACCGTCGTGCGGCCCACCGCCAGCGCCGCGGCCAGCGTGCGGTCGGGCGGCAGGGGGCTGCCTGGTTGCAGTTCGCCCTCGTCGATCAGCCGCCGGATCCGTCCGGCGAGCAGCAGGTACAACGGACCACGCCCGGCCGACCAGCGGCCGAGCCTGGTCACCAGGTCGTCCGGTCTCGTCACCAGACCAATTCTGCCAGATTGGCTCTGCCATAGGGCCAATTCGCCGGACAGACTCGGATCATGCACCGAGAAACCCGAGCAGCCAAGATCACCGCCCCCGACCCGGGCCACCCCGTGTCCGTCCCGCTATACCAGACGGCCAACTTCCGGTTCGACGGTCTGGACGAGGTGGCCGCGGCGGCGGGCTCACCCGAATCCTTCGGCTACACCGGGTACACCAACCCGACGACCCGCGCGCTCGAGGACGCCATGGCCGACCTGGAGGGCGGCACGAACGCGCTGGTCACGTCGTCAGGCAGCAGCGCGGTCAGCGCCGTGCTGCAGACGACGCTGCGGCACGGCGACCACATCATCGCCCAGAAGGCGCTGTACGGCGGTACTGTCGCGGCGTTCAACCACCTCATCGACAGCTGGGGCGTCGAGGTGACCTACATCGACGGCGTGGACCCGATGGAGGTGGCCGAGGCGCTGCGGCCGACGACCAAGCTGCTGTACCTGGAGACGATCGGCAACCCGATCGGTCACGTGCCCGACCTGCCTGGGCTCGCCGCCGAGGCCAAGCGGCACGGCGTGCTCACGGCGGTCGACAGCACGTTCGCCACGCCGTTGCTGTGCCGTCCGATCGAGCACGGTGCCGACATCGTGATCCACTCGGCGTCGAAGTACCTGGGCGGGCACCACGACGTGATCGCGGGTGTCGCGGTGTTCGCCGGCGAGGCGCTGTACGCCGACGCCTGGAAACGCGCGGCGAACCTCGGCGTGATCGTCGAGCCGTTCACCGCCTGGCTGCTCATCCGCAGCCTGAAGACGCTGGCGCTCAGGGTGGACCGGCAGTGTTCGACCGCCACCACGCTCGCCGCGCGGCTGGCCGGGCATCCGGCGGTGACGGCGGTGCACCACCCCGGGCTGCCCACGCATCCCAGCCACGCCAGGGCGACCAAGCTGCTGAGCGACTACGGCGCCACGTTCGCCGTCGAGGTCACCGACGCGCGGAAGTTCATGGGCAGCTTGAAACTGGTGATGAACACGCTTTCGCTCGGCGGCACCGACACCACGGTGATGCACCCGGCGACCACCTCGCACCGGCACCTGAGCGCCGATGAGCAGCGGACCGCCGGGGTCAACGGGAACATGGTCCGGATCGCCGTCGGGGTCGAGCACCCCGACGACCTGTGGACCGACATCCAGCAGGCCCTTGACTCGCTCTAGTCCAGCGCGGACATCACGTGCTTGATCCTGGTGTAGTCCTCCAGGCCGTACATGGACAGGTCCTTGCCGTAGCCGGAGTGCTTGAACCCGCCGTGCGGCATCTCGGCGACCATCGGGATGTGGGTGTTGATCCAGACGCAGCCGAAGTCCAGCCGCCGTGAGGTCCGCATCGCCGTGGCGTGGTCCCGCGTCCACACCGACGAGGCCAGGCCGTAGCGCACGCTGTTGGCCAGCCGCACGGCGTCGGCCTCGCCGGCGAACCGCTGCACGGTGATGACCGGGCCGAAGATCTCGTCGGTGACGATCTCGTCGCCCTGTGCCAGCCCGGAGACCACGGTCGGCGCGTAGAAGTAGCCGCGTTCACCGACCCGCGATCCTCCATTGTGGATGGTCGCGGTGTCCGGCAGCCGGTCGATGAAGCCGCTGACCCTGGCCAGCTGGCCGGAGTTGTTCAGCGCGCCGTAGTAGACGTCCTCGTCGGGGCGGCCGGTCGTGGTCTGCCTGGCCTCCTCGGCGAGCGCTGCCACGAAGTCGTCGTGCACCTCGGCGGCGGCGATCACGCGGGTCGCCGCGGTGCAGTCCTGGCCGCCGTTGAAGTACCCGGCGGCGGCGATGGCCTTGGCCGCGGCGGCGATGTCGGCGTCGGCGAACACCACGACCGGTGCCTTGCCGCCCAGTTCGAGGTGCACGCGTTTGACGTCGGCGGCGGCGGCGCCGGCGACCTCGATACCGGCCCGCTCCGAGCCGGTGATGGAGACCATCTGCGGCGTGGGGTGCGTGACCAGCGCACGGCCGGTGTCGCGGTCGCCGCAGACGACGTTGAGCACGCCCGGCGGCAGGAACTCGGCGGCCAGTTCGGCGAGCATGGCGGTGGTGGCCGGGGTGGTGTCCGACGGCTTGAGCACGAGGGTGTTGCCTGCGGCGATCGCGGGCGCGATCTTCCAGATCGCCATCATCAGCGGGTAGTTCCACGGTGTGACCTGCGCGCAGACACCGACCGGCTCACGGCGGACGTACGAGGTGAAGCCGCTGAGGTACTCCCCCGCGGACTTGCCCTCCAGCACGCGGGCGGCGCCCGCGAAGAACCGGATCTGGTCGACCGCGACGGGCAGCTCCTCCACCCGGGTCACCGCGAGGGGCTTGCCGGTGTTCTCGCCTTCCCGTTCGACGAACTGCTCGGCGCGGGACTCCAGCGCGTCGGCGATCCGCAGCAGCGCGAGCTGGCGTTCCGCCGGCGTGGTGTCCCGCCAGGTCTCGAACGCCGACCCGGCCGCGGCGAATGCGGCGTCCACATCAGACTGACCGGACAGCGGCGATGTCGCGTAGACCTCGCCGGTCGCCGGGTTGACGATGTCGAGCGTGCGCCCGTCAGCCGCGTCGGTGTGCTCTCCGTTGACGAAGTTGCGGAACACTTGCTTGTCGGACAACAGAATCTCCGATGTCATTCGGTCGGTACAGTGACGAGGAAGCGGTTGGCTGAGCGTGGGCGCAGGTACGCCGCCCAGTACACGGTAGCCGCGATCAGCACCCCGAGGGTGATCAGCAGATCCTGCGGCGACTGCTGCACGACGATGTAGATCAGCGCGATCGCGATCAGCGCGGGCAGCACCGGCCAGCCCTTCATCCGCCACGCGGGCGCGGTGCGGTGCGCATGGCGGCGGCCGGTCAGCGTCGCGATCGCGACGCCGAGGTAGAGGGCGGCGACGACCACGCTGGTCACGCCGTTGAGCGTGTCGACGGACACGAAGCACAGCGCGGCGCCGCCGACTCCGACGACCAAAGTGGACACCCACGGCGACGAGAACCGCCTGCTGACCGTGCCGAGCGCCTTGTTCAGCCCGTCCGGCCACGTCTGGTCGCGTGCGGAGGCGTACAGCACGCGGGAGTTCTGGATGACCATCACGATCACGGCGTTGATGATCGCGAGCGCGATGCTGAGGCTGACGAACACGCCGACGCCGCTGTTGCTCCAGCCGGTGACCATCGCGGCGATGTCGCCTCCGGTGAGCGCGGTGATGTCGGGCGCTCCCAGTGTGATCGCGACGACCGGAACGAGCACGACCAGCGCGCCGATGCCCAGCGTCCACAGCACCGTGCGGACCACTGTGCGGCGCGGGTTGTGCATCTCCTCGGACAGGTAGACGGCGGTGGTGAAGCCTTGCAGGACGAACAGCGCCACCGCGAGACCCGCGATGACCGTGATCGCGCCGAGCGGCTGGGCCGGCTCGGTGATCGTGGGGTTGACCAGCACGGACGCCGGGCGTTGGACGTTGCCGAAGCCGAGGAACGCCACCACGGCGACGGCGACCACTTCGAGCGCGAGGAAGATGCCGGTGATCCAGGCGTTCGCGCGCAGGTTGAACAGGCCCATCAGGGTGCCGAGCAGCATCACGGCCGCACCGGCGACGCGTGGGTCGACATCCATGACGGAGTGCAGGTAGCCGGCGGTGCCCAGGGCGATGATCGGCGGGATGATCAGCACGATGACGAGCGACAGGACGAACATCATCCATCCGGCGAACCGTCCGGCGACGGTTCCGACCATCGCGTACTCACCGCCCGCGCTGGGCACGAGCGTGCCCAGCTCGGAGTAGCACAGGGCGACACCGACGCAGAGCACGGCGGCCAACGCGATGGTCAGTGCCGTTCCGGTGCCCGTCTCCCCCAGCAACGGCGGCACCACGACGAACAGCGACGACGCGGGCGTCAGGCAGCTCAACGTCAACAGCGTTCCCCCGAAAACGCCGATCGACCTGGTCAGCGGCCGCGGGCGCCCGGTTTCACCGGTCGCGGCCGTCACGGGAGACGCTGTTTCCGTCATCCACCAGCCTCCTCGCATCACGACATCGTGGTGTGAGGCATAGAACAACGCGAATCCCGCAAAGTCAACGGCCATGAACTACGAAATTCGTTGTTCACGCCGCGACACGTCCCGGATACGTCCGTCCCGGGCCGGACCTGACCGAGCGGTCATAATGCCCGGCGTGAACCGGAAAAACACGGCGCCGGAACGGGCGGCGGCCCCCCTGCTCGACGACATCGCCAAACAGATCATCGAGCAGTTGCAGCAGGACGGCCGGATGCCGTACTCGACCATCGGCAAGATCGTCGGCCTGTCCGAGGCCGCGGTGCGCCAGCGGGTGCAGCGGCTGTCGGACGCGGGCGTGATCCAGATCGTCGCGGTCACCGATCCGATGCAGGTGGGGCTGTTCCGCCAGGCCATGATCGCGATCAACGTGGACGGCCCGCTCGAGCCGGTCGCCGACGCGCTCGCCGGGATGGACGGCATCGACTACGTGGTGGTGTGCGCGGGCCGGTTCGACATCCTGTGCGAGGCGATCTGCAGCGACGACGCCAGCCTGCTCGAGCTGGTCTCCACCCGGATCCGCGCGATCCCCGGCGTGCGCAAGGCCGAGACGCTCGTCTACCTGAAACTCCGCAAGCAGTCCTACCAATGGGGTACCCGCTGACAACGGAATCCGTAGTTTGACGCGATCCGCATCACGGATATCGCGGTCACGCGGGTGAACGGCGACTGATTCACTTGCACACCGGCTGTCGGTGTGCGATAAAGCTAGGTATGACCGCCTACGACGCCGCCGACCTGGCCCGTTCCGCCAGCGAGCACCTGTGGATGCACTTCACCCGGCACTCGACCTTCGCCGACACCCCGCCACCGGTGATCGTGCGCGGCGAGGGCGCCTACGTGTTCGACGCGGAAGGCAAGCGCTACCTCGACGGCCTCGCCGGTCTGTTCGCGGTCCAGGTCGGGCACGGCCGTGAGGAACTGGCACAGGCCGCCGCCGAGCAGACGCGCGAGCTCGGCTACTTCCCCCTGTGGGGCACGGCGCACCCGACGGCCATCGAGCTGGCCGAACGGATGACCTCAGCCGCGCCCGGCGACCTCAACCGCGTGTTCTTCACCGTCAGCGGCGGCGAATCCGTCGAGACCGCGTGGAAGCTGGCCAAGCAGTACTTCAAGCTGACCGGGAAACCCACCAAGCACAAGGTGATCAGCCGCTCGCTGGCCTACCACGGCACCTCGCAGGGCGCGCTGTCGATCACCGGCATCCCCGCGGCCAAACAGGACTTCGAGCCGCTGGTGCCCAGCGCGATCAAGGTACCGAACACCAACATCTACCGCGCGCCCGTGTTCGGCGACGACCCGGAGGCCTACGGTCGCTGGGCGGCCGACCAGATCGCGCAGGCGATCGAGATGGAGGGCCCGGACACGGTCGCGGCGGTGTTCCTCGAGCCGGTGCAGAACACCGGCGGCTGCTTCGTGCCGCCACCGGGCTACTTCCAGCGGGTCCGTGAGATCTGCGACCAGTACGACGTGCTGCTGGTGTCGGACGAGGTCATCTGCGCGTTCGGCAGGCTGGGCCACGACTTCGGCGCCAAGCGCTACGGCTACCAGCCGGACATGATCACCGTGGCCAAGGGCCTGACGTCCGGTTACGCCCCGCTCGGCGCGGTGCTGGTCAGCGACCGCCTGGTGGAGCCGTACCTGACGGGCACCAACACGTTCCTGCACGGCTCGACCTACGGCGGGCACCCGGTGTCCTGCGCGGTCGCGTTGGCCAACCTGGACCTGATGGAACGCGAGGACCTCTACGGCCACGTGCTGGCCAGCGAGTCCGCGTTCAAGTCCACATTGGACAAGCTGACCGACCTGCCGATCGTCGGTGACGTGCGTGGCGCCGGGTTCTTCTACGGCATCGAACTGGTGAAGGACAAGGCCACGAAGGAGACCTTCTCCGCCGAGGAGAGCGAGCGGGTGCTGCGCGGCTTCCTGTCGGGCGCGCTGTTCGACGCCGGGTTGTACTGCCGTGCCGACGACCGGGCCGAACCGGTGATCCAGTTCTCCCCGCCGCTGATCTGCGGCCAGCAGCAGTTCGACGAGATCGAGCAGATCCTGCGCAAGGTCCTCACCGAGGCCTGGCAGCTGCTCTGACCGGACCACCGTGAGCGGTTGCGACGACAACCGCTCACGAGTCCTGTCACGTGCCGAGGATCTCCCCGGCGGCACGGGCGCCGGTCTCCGCCGCGCCGTTCATGTATCCCCGGTAGTCCACTGACGTGTGCTCACCGGCGATGTGGATGTTGCCCTGGCGCATGCCTTCGCAGCCGGCATAGCGGTGGCAGTAACCGACCGGCTCCGACGCGGAATCCGTTGCCTCAACGGGTATCGGTGGTGATTACCCTGCCTGCAGGCCGAGTTTGCCACCGAGTCCGGCTATCCACGGCTCGACGTCCGACGCCGCCCGGTCCGGCAACCCGAACACCACCTCGGACACCCCGGTGGCCGCCAAGTGCGCCAAGCGATCCGGGTCCGGCCGCCCGCCCAGCGCGACGACCTGCGGCTCGCCGCTGCGCCCGGCGGCACACCAGATGTCCCGCAACCGGGCGACCTGGTCGGTGATGTCCACTTCGTACGGCGTGGTGATCCAGCCGTCGGCCGAGCGGGCGATCCAGGCGAAGGTCCTCTCCGTGCCGCCGGCGCCGATCAGCACCGGGATCCGGGCCTGCACGGGCTTCGGCCACGCCCAGCTCGGGCCGAACGACACGAACTCACCGGCGTAGCTCGCCTCGTCGTCAGTCCACAGCGCCCGCATGGCTTCCAGGTACTCGCGCAGCACGGTCCGCCGTTTCGCGCCCGGCACACCGTGGTCGGCGAGTTCGTCCACGTTCCAGCCGAACCCCGCGCCAAGGGTGACCCGCCCGCCGGAGAGGTGGTCCAGGCTGGCAATGGTCTTGGCCAGGGTGATGGGGTCGCTTTCGACCGGCAGGGCGACCGCCGTCGACAGCCGGATCCGCGTGGTCACCGACGCCGCGGTCGCGAGCGCCACCCACGGGTCCAGCGTGCGCATGTATCGGTCATCGGGAAGCGACGCGTCGCCCGTGTGCGGGTGCGGCGCCTCCCGTTTGACCGGGATGTGGGTGTGCTCCGGCACGTAGAACGAGTCGAACCCGGCCCGCTCGGCCGCGGCGGCGGCCGCCGCGGGCACGATGCCGCGATCACTGGTGAACAGAACGATTCCGTACCGCACACCTCGGCACGATATTAGAACACGTTTCAGTTTTGCAATGGTTCGGTCCAGATCTCGTCGCGCGCCGGGTCGTGGTATTGACCGTAGAACGCGGATTCGTCCAGCACACGCAGCCGCCCGCGCCCGAAAACGAGGAAACCCGCGGGGTGCAACTCGTGCTCGCCATCGTGGTCGTCGAGCACGCCAACCGGACCGCCGCCGCCGTCCCTGATCACGAAGTCGACGTCCGGCGGAACAAGACCCTGCTCCCGCAACCGATCGACCCACGCGTCGATCTCGGGCAGCACAGCGGGGTCGGTGTAACACGCGGCCCGGACAGGCGTCGACCACGGCTGGTAGATCCTGATCACTCGAGTACGCATGTCCGCCCATCCCCGTCGGCTCCCGAACACCACTGCACCGACGAAGAACCTACCACAGATTCGAACACGTGTTCGAACGGCGGTGATCAGGCGGACGCGCTCACACGGCCAGCGGGTCGGACCGCTCGTCCGCGCGGGCACCCGTGAGCAGACCGAGCCGTTCGGCCGCCGCACCGGCCTGGAACCGGTTGTCGGCCTGGAGAGTCTGGTACAGGCTGGAGATCCGGCGCGCGAGAGTGCGTGGCGCCAGCGACATCCGGCGGGCGATCGCGGTGTCCGGCAGGCCGGTGGCCAGCAGGCGCAACAACTCCCGTTGTTCACGGTCGAGGACGACAACACGTGGCTGAGTAGTGGGGTTCATCTCGCATGGCTCCCGATACGACGTCGGTAGGTCACCTGGTGTGGCGCCAGCGCCGACACCACACCAGGCTTTGCCTCGAGCGCTCCCCCGGTGCCGAAGGGGGTACCGGCACCGGGCAGCGCCGGACGTGGGCCCTGCCCCCACATCCGGTCGGAAACGCTTACGAAGGCCGCCGCACCCCATCGCAGTGCGACACGAACGACGCTACACCGGCAAAGGCGGTCGGCAAGGCGTTCGGCCAGGAGTTTTCGCGCAGAGTGCGGTGGCCATTCGGGCATTCGGCCTGGATGAACGTCGACAGTGGACAGTCCACGATGGCGCGGGGGCGGACAATGGGGCCAGGAGCACTCCATCCTCGAAAGGAGACACCCCCATGCGGGCTACCGCGGTGACACTGGCCGTCGGCGCGCTGGCGCTGACGGCGCCCACGGCCGACGCCACCCCGTCGAGCGGCGTCACGGGAACCATCATCAGCAAAACGACCGCCGACGGCAAGGACTACGTCGTCAGGGAGATCACGATCGCGCCGGGCGGATCGACCGGGTGGCACCACCACCTGGGCACCCTCCACGGCGTGATCCGCGGTGGCACGCTGACGCACAACAAGGCGGACTGCTCGCTCGACGGGATCTACGAAACCGGCAGTCCCATAGTCGAGCAACCGGGCAGGGACAACGTGCACGTCGGCCGGAACCTGGGTACGACGCCGGTCGTGCTGGACGTGCTGTACGTCCTGCCGGAGGGAGCACCGCTGTCAGTCGACTCGCCCAACCCCGGCTGCGACTTCCAGTAGGCCGGTCAAGCGGCGCAAACGGGACGCAGCGACACCGTCACCGCGTCGCGGTGCAGTTTGTCCAGCCGGTGAACGAAAACGGCGGTCACCTCGGCCTGGATCCGGCGGACCTCGCAGACGACGCCCGGTCGGCGGGCCTCCAGCGTTGCCCGCAGCTCGCCGAGCAGCTGCGCGGTCAGCCGATCCAGCCGCGGCCGGACCTGCCTGGCCAGGTCCGGCCTGCGGCTCGGGCGCTGCGACGGGTCCCGTTCCCACCTGCTGAACAGTCCACGTTGGACGACCTTGCTCGCCTCGATCTGCGCGCGGAAGAACCGCACGTTCGGCTCGGGCGCCATCCCCAGCCGCACCGACTCCGCGGCGACCGTGTCGAGCACCTGCTTCTCGCGAACCGGGTCGTCGATCGGCTGGGTCGTGCCGAACTTCGCGGCCGCGACCAGGTCACCGAGCTGGATCCGCTGCACCGCAAGCTCGGTGAGCTGCCTGAACGGCCCCGCCACGCCGGCATGCTCGGCAGCCGGAGCCGCCACCGCAGTGCCCGTACCGCCGACGACCATCGCGGCCAGGGCCACGACGAACATGTACCGCACCCGCATGAACTCAAAGGTACAGCTGTGTGCTCGTCCGGTCGGTCGACGCGGGCACCGGCGTTCTGTTGCTGGCCGTGTGAGCAGGGATAATGCGAGCCATGAGCTTCACGTTGGTGATGGTGCCGCCACATCAGGACGACACCGCGACCTGGCCGCAACGGCTCACCGAAGCAGTGCCAGGGCTGCGGGTGCTGCGCCCCGGCACCGCTCAGGAGGCCGCCGTCGCGCTCCGCGAGGCCGAGGCGGCGTACGGCGCGTTGCCCGAGGACCTGCTGGCGCACGCGGAGAAGGTGCGTTGGCTGCAAGCGCCGCAGGCCGGGCCGCCCGCCGGGTTCTACCACCCTCGGCTGATCGAGCACCCGCTCGTGGTGACCAACATGCGGGACACCTACACCGACCACGTCGCCACGCACACCATGGCGCTCGTGCTGGCGCTGGCCCGTGGCATTCCGCAGTACGTCCGTGCGCAGGCGCAGTCGAGCTGGGCGCCGGACTGGAATCCCGGGTCCGTGCTCACGCTGGCCGAGACGTCCGCGCTGGTCGTCGGCGTCGGCGCGATCGGCAGGGAGGTCGGCCGGATGCTGTCCGCGTTCGGCACCAGGGTCGTCGGCGTCGACGCGCGGCCGCAGGACTCGGCCGGGTTCGCCGAGGTCCTGCCGTCCAGTGAGCTGGACGACCAGCTCGGCAAGGCCGACCTGGTGATCATCACGGTGCCGCACACGCCCGAGACCGAGGGGATGTTCGACGCCGAACGGATCGGGCTGCTGCGCTCCAGCGCCTACCTGATCAACGTCGGCCGTGGCCCGACACTGCGCTTGGACGCGCTCAACGACGCGCTGGCGCGGGGAGAACTCGCCGGGGCGGCGTTGGACGTCTACGAAACCGAGCCGCTGCCGCCGGACCACCCGCTGTGGGCGCGGCCGGACGTATTGCTGACGCCGCATGTCGCGGGCGCGGGGCCGCACAGCGAGGCACGCAGGTTCGCCGTCATCGAGGAGAACGCCAAACGGTTCGCCGCGGGCCAGGAGCTGATCAACGTGGTGGACAAGAAACACTGGCACTGACCCGGTCCGGCGCCACCGCCGCGGCGCGTTGCCTGGGCAGCGCGCCCGGCTGGGCCGAACCGGGCCGCACGGCGGCGAACCCGGCCACCGCTTGTCCACACAGGACAATCAGGACCATCACCAGCGAGACGTTCCACGACTGCGTCACACTGTGCACGAGCCCGCACGTGAGCGCGCACACGCCCGCGATCAGATAGCCGCAGCCGTGCACCATCGCCGACAACGCCGTGGTGATCCGCGGGTCCCCACCGGCCCGGCGGGGAATGCTGGTCAGCACCAACGCGATCCCGCCCATGCCGACACCGAGCCCGGCCGCCCACAACCACGGCGCCCCGGCGGGATCGACGAGCAAGCCGACCACACCGATCATGCTCGGCAGCACGAGAAACACCAGCAGGAGAGGTTGGCTGCGCCGCCGGTGCAGCCACCACGGCACGAGCCACATCATCGGCAGCCCCAGCACCATGCACAGGCTCAGGCAGGCACCGGCGGCATCAGCCTGCACGCCCGCGTCCCGCAGGATCGCGGGCAACCAGCCCATCACGAGGAACGTCACGGCCGAGACCAGTCCGAAGTAGACCGTGAGACTCCTGGCGATCCCCGATCCCGCCACGGTCCGCACCCGCGCGGAACCCAGCCGCGGCCGGGTTCCGTCCAGCCCTCTGACCAGCGGGACCGTGACGGCCGCCAGAAGCGCCCACACGGCCAAGCCGAACCGCCACGACGAGTGACTGACGACCCACGGCGTGATCAGCGCGCCGGCCGTGCTGCCGCAGCCGAGCGACAGCGTGTAGCACACGCTGAACAGCGTCGACTTTCCCCCGACCAGCAACGGAAGCATGGTAGCCGTCAAAGCGATCGCCACGCACACCAGCACAGTTCCGGTCACCAGGAGCGCAGAACCACCCATGACCCGGACCGCCTGCGCGGCGGCCAGCAGGACGAGCGCGACCTGAACCGTCCTTTGTGTACCACGCGCGGCCTGCAGCCTCGGCGCCAGCAGGCCACCGATTCCACACACCCACAAGGGAAGCGCGACAAGAACCGCCGCAACGGCGTCACCGATCCCCGGATCGATGTCGGGCAGCGCCGCGCCGAGACTGGTGACCGCGGGCCGGAGGTTGAGCCCCAGCAGGAACACCACACCAGCGGGCCAGACCGAGCCGCGGATCATCTCTCCCCCTTCGCCGACCGCAGACCGTAGCACGTGTTCGAACGTATGTTCGACACGGGTTCCGGGCGGTGGCTCCAGGGGTGGGCGTCACTCGACGATCCCTGCACTCGACCTGGCGGTGAGCAACTCCGCCGAGTACCCCGAGCGCCCGTCGGCGCCCGGGGCGATCAGACCGTTTCCGCTGAGGCCTACATCGGTTCGCTCAACGCGGCACGCGCGGTGATCACCTCGCCGTCGCGGGCGAACGCCACGTCGACGTCCTCGCCGATGCCGTGCTCGCGCGTGAACATCCACAGATCGGTGCGGGAGAACACCGGCGCCGTACCGAGCTTCAGGATCACGTCACCTGGCCGGATTCCCGCGTCGGCAGCGAACCCGCTGTCCTGGACGGTCCGCACGAGCGAGCCGGCCAGCACGTCGTCGGTCAGCATGCCCAGTCCTGACTGGAACGTGAAGAACCGGTCGTAGCGCACGCCGGTGCGCAGGTACAGGTCCAACGCGGCCAACGTCTGCGCCCAGCCCGTGCCGACGTTCTCCAGGTGGGTCTCCCAGTCCTCGTCGTCACCGAAACCCGCCTGCGTCACAGTGATCCGCGTTCCGGTGCCCGCCTCCTCGAAGATCACGGTCACCTCGCTCTCGGCGGGCAGGAACGTAGCGCCCTCCTTGTAGACGAGCTTGTTCGGCGCGTCGACATCGACGATCTCCCAGACGAGCTGCCCGTACTCGTCGGCCTCCCAGGCGATCCGGCCACCGGGCCGGACGTCGGCCTGCTCGACCGTGCCGGTCTGCCACACCTCGAGTTCCTTCGGGTCGGTGAACGCCTGCCACGCGCGGTCGACCGGGATGGACAGCGAGAATGTCTTGCGGAACTTGCCGTATGTCACGACGTCTCCTTGGAATCCGGGTGTACGGCGAGGACGACGCGATACGAATCCCCCTGAGAGTCGCCGTACTTCTTCAACAACGGGCCGATAGCCGAGACGTACTCGGCGAGGAAAGCCTTGCGCTGCGCCGCGTCGGCGAACCGGACCTCCGTCTCCACCGCCGCGCTGGCGATCTTCTCGCCGTCGAACGCCGCCCGGTCGAGCAGCAACGCCGCCGCCTGCTGCAGCCGTTCGCCGACCGAGACCAGGTTCTCCAGCGCGACCTGCTCGGCGAGCGCGTCGATCCGCGGCCGGTCGACCCAGGCCAGCCGCGGCGAGACCACGTACGTGGCCGCGGTCGCCTGGTAGAGGCTCTCGACGAGGTTGCCCGCGCGCCGCTCCCCGACCCGGCGGGCCAGACCGGCTCGTTCGAGCTCCTTGACGTGGTAGTTCACCTTCTGCCGCGGCTGCCCGAGGCCGCGCGCCACCGCAGCCGCGGAGTCGGGTTCGCGCAGCGCGGCGAGGATTCTCAGGCGCATCGGATGCGCCATCGCCTGTAACGCGTCGGTGTCGATGACCTCGGCTATCGCTTTCACGACAGCCATATTCGTCCGGACAAGATTCCTTGTCAAGGGCAGAGTGCGGGTGTGCGGAGTCCGGCAAGCAGACACGCGACCACCGGGACCTCGACCTGATGCACCGCTTCGACGAGGAGGACCTCGTCCTCGTCGCGCTCGCCCGTGCCGAGTTCGCCGAGACACTCGACGCGCGCCCTGTTCGATTCGTCCACGCGCACCCCGACGGGCGGGAGTCGACCTGCACCCGCTGTCGGTACGGCCGGACGGGAGTGCCACCCAGGCGCAGTTCGACCTGACCAGCCGTTCGCCTACCCGGCCGGCTGCTTCGTCACCGGTGTCATATGCGGTGTCGCGGTGCCCTGCTTGTCAGTCGAGCAGCAGGTGTACTTCCACCAGGGCTGTTCGCCGTCCGAGCGCGATGTCCACGACATGGCGGTGCTGCGGGAAGCGTTCGGGATCCGTACGCATTTCTGAGGGTCGGTGTTAGGTTCGAGCGATGGGGCGAACCAAGGTCGTCGTCATCGGAGCCGGACCCGCCGGACTGACCGTCGCCAACCTGCTGCACCGGGCCGGGATCGACTGCCTGGTGCTGGAGCGGGAGACCCGCGAGTTCATCGAACAGCGGGCACGCGCCGGTTTCATCGAGGAGTGGGCCGTGCGTGAGCTGGAGCGCCACGGCCTGGCGGACGGATTGCTCCGCCGCGCGCCGACGCAGGGTTCGTTCGAGTTCCGCGTCGACGGCGTACGCCACCAGTTCGACTACGCCGAACTGACCGGTCACCGGCATTTCGTCTACCCGCAACAGGAACTGGTCAAGGACCTGCTCACCGGCTACCCCGGCCCGATCCAGTTCTCGGTCGAGGACATCCGGCTGCACGACTTGGCCACCAGCCCATCCGTCACCTATGCGGGCCAACGGGTCGACTGCGACTTCGTGGCCGGTTGCGATGGCGCGCGCGGGATTTGCCAGTCCTACGTCCCCGCCACCATCACGCGGCACGACTACGGCATCGGGTGGCTGGCTCTACTGGCCGAGGCGCCACCGTCGGCCAGGAGCGTCGTTTTCGGCATCCACCCGCTGGGTTTCGCGGGACACATGGCGCGCACGCCGTCGGTGACCCGGTACTACCTCCAGTGCTCCCCCGGCGACACCGCCGACGACTGGCCGGACGACCGCGTCTGGACGCAACTGCGCACGCGGCTCGCCGTCCCCGGCGAACCGATCATCGACGGTCCGCTGATCGAGAAACGCGTGCTGCCGATGCACAACTACGTCCTCGACCGGATGTCCGCGGGCCGGCTCCACCTCGCCGGTGAGGCCGCTCATCTCGTCGCGCCCATCGCCGCCAAGGGCATGAACCTCGCCATCCACGACGCGCTGCTGCTCACCCGGGGCATCGCCGCGTGGTACGACGGCGATCCGTCCACACTGGATGGATACTCGGCCGCGTGCCTCGGCCGCGTCTGGCAGTACCAGGAGTTCTCCCTGTGGCTGTCGGACCTCTTCCACGGCTCACGCGATCCGTTCACCCACCAGCTCATCCAGGCACGGCTGCGGCGCCTGCTGAACTCACGCAAGGCGGCGGAGTCGTTCGCCGAGATCTACATCGGACAGCACGCGGACTTCTAGTGCGCCCGTCCTTGCGCACGACCCGCTTCGGCTGCCGGTGCGCGGGTTCGCGGGTCCAGCGGGTTCAGGCCGATCGCCGCCGCCGAGGCCTCGTCCGGGCTGATCACGGTGACGTCCGCACGCAGGTCCGCGACGACCTCGTCGAACGGCTTGCCCAGCGGGAACAGTGATTGCGTACCCAGTGGCAGCAGGATCACCACACGCTCGAAACCCGCCGCCAGGTCGGCGTTGTCCATCGTCCGGACACCGCCGTCGACATAACGACGGCCGTCGATCGACACGGTCGGCCAGATCCCCGGCACGGCGCAGCTCGCCGCGACCGCGTCGACGAGTGACACGCCGGAGTCGTTGCCGAACACTTGCGGCTCACCGGTTTCCGCGTCCACCGCGACGATCTTCAACGGAACCGACGGCCATTCGTGCGACGGCAGCCGGGAAGCGACCACCGCCCGCCGGTCGGCCTCGGAGACCGTGCGGGCCGCGAGGGCCAGCGCGCCGATCCGCTGCCGGGCATCCACCTCCGACGACGCGGCCTCGATCGCCGCGACCAGGTCCGCCCCGTAGGCCTCCATGTCGACGCCCGGGTCGATCTCCTTGTTCTGCAGGGAAGGGTCGACCTGCCGCGCGTACAGGTCGCCGAGGCTCAGACCGCTGCCCAGTTGCGCGGCCACGGTCGACCCGGCCGACGTCCCGACGACGAGATCGGCTTTGGTCACGTCCTTGCCCGCGTCGGCGAGCCCGGCCAGCAGCCCTGTCATCCACGCGATCCCCGCGACACCACCGCCGCCCAGCACAAGCGCATGCCCATTCACACTCGCGACACTAGCCCTCGAAGTAGCGACGGGGATTGTCGACGAGCATGGTGTGCAGTTGCTCGTCGGTCACACCGGCCTCCCGCAGCGCGGGAATCACCGTGTCGTGGATGAACGCGTAGTGCCAGTTCGGTGCCGCCACCTCACGAAGTCCGGGCGGGAACCAGTCGAAGTGGCACGAGGCGTCGTGCGCCAGCATCATCCGGTCGGCCAGGCCCTGCCCGGCCAGCGCCGTGACAGTCGCCACACGCGCGTCCGTCGGCAGCAGGATGTCCAGCCCGAACCGGTCCATGCCGAGGTAAGAGCCGTTGTCGACCAGTTCGCGCAGATAGTCCAGATCCTCGGTGTCACCGCTGTGCCCGATCACCACGTTGCCCAGGTCGACGCCCTCCCGCCGGAACACCTCCTGCGCCACCAGACCGGTGCGGTCCGGGGCACTGGTGTGCACCATGATCGGCGCGCCGGTCCGCTTGTGGGCCTCCGCCACCGCGACCATCACCCGTTCCACACCTGGCGAAAGCGTGTCCTGGATCGCGCACTTGAGGAACGCGGCCTTGATGCCCGTACCGGAGATGCCCTCGGTGATGTCGCGGACGAACAGGTCCACCAGCACCTCGTCACCGCCGAGCAGCGTCCCGGGGCCGTGGAAGTGCAGGAAGAACGGCACGTCGTTGTAGGTGTACAGGCCCGTGGCGGGCACGATGTTGATGTCGGCGGCCGCGTTGACCCTGGCGACCAGTTCGATGTCGCGGCCGAGCCCCAGCACAGTCGGGTCGACGATCGTGTCCACGCCGGTCGCCTTGAGCGCGGTCAGCCGTTCGACCGCCCCCGCCACCAGGCTGTCCTCGTCGTACTGGTCGGGGCGGGCCCGCCGGAGATCCTCGCTGAGCACGAAAACGTGCTCGTGCATCAGCACAGTTCCCAGTTCGGCCAACGAGATCGGACCACGAACGGTGTCCACGTGCGACAATTGGGGCTCCTCACTGAGCGCGGCTTCGCACGACCGAAATTACCGTAGATTCATCGCCATGAGTCGTGATGCCTACTGCTCTTCCTGCGGCACGCCGTACGCCGACACCGCCCCCTATCCGCGCGAGTGCGCCGCGTGCGGCGACCTGGTGTGGACGAACCCGAAGCCCGTGGCTGTGGTGCTGGTGCCGGTCGTCGTCGCCGACCGCACCGGGTTGCTCGTGATCCGGCGGGCGATCCCGCCGGTCGGCGGTCTCGCGCTGGCAGGCGGGTTCGTCGACGGGGACGAGACGTGGCAGCAGGCAGGCGCCCGCGAGGTCTACGAGGAAGCAAGCCTCGTGGTGGACTCCACGGCGATCGAGCCGTTGTGGTTCTCCTCGACCACGCCGAACCCGAATCTGGTGCTGCTGTTCGGCGTGACGCCTCCGGTCGCGGCATCGGACCTGCCGCCGTTCACGCCGAACAGCGAGGTGTCCGAGCGTGGCGTGGCCTTCGGCCCGCGCGGCCTGGTGTTCCCGCTGCACGAGACAGCCGCGCAGATGTACTTCGGGGTCGACGGTCCAGCCGAGTTCACACCACTGTGACCGGATGCTGGACGATCCCGTCGAACAGGTAACCCTGGGTGTTGTACGGGGTGACCTCGGGCTGGGTCGCGCCGGTGAAGTCCGTCGCGCGTGCACGCAGCGTGTACGCACCCGGCTCCTTGGGCCGCCATGGGAACTCCCACTGCAACCAGCCGTGCTTGTCCGCAGTACCCGTCGGCCGGGCCGGGTGCCAGCGGTGACCGCCGTCCACGCTCACGTCGACGTTGCGGATCCGGCCGTTGCCCGACCATGACCGGCCGCGCAGCACGTGCCGTTCGCCTGTTTGGAACACCGCGTCACGAGGCAGTTCGAACGCGCTCTTGACAACCTGCTTGCCGACGACAGTGCCTTCGGCGGGGTACGTGGGCCCCACCAGCCGGTAGAACTGCGTGTTCCACGGTGACGCGAGCGGGGTCTCGGACACCTCGATCTCGCCGAGCCACTTGATCGACGCGATGCCGATCCACGACGGCACCACCAGGCGCGCGGGGTAGCCGTGGTCGGGCGGCAGTTGCTGGCCGTTCATCTCGTACGCGATGAGCACGTCGTCGAGCGCCTTGCCGATCGGCAGCGGCCTGCGGACCTTGCCGAGGTTCACGCCACCGGTCACGTAGTCCGCGTCGAGCCCGGACGGCTGCACGTCCACCGCCCGCCTGCTCAGCCCGGCCTTGGCGAGCACAGTGGACAGCCGCACGCCGCGCCAGCGCGCGACACCGATCGCGCCGAGCTTCCACGGCGTTCCGGCCACCTGCTGGCCCTGCTGGCTGGTGTAGAAGCTACGGCCGTTGCCCGCGCACTCGACGGCCGCGGTGATCGTCTCGGACGGCAGCGACCGCAGATCGCGGTAGCCGAACTCGACGGGCCCGCGCCGCAGCCCGGTGCCGAACAGCCGCAGCCGCCAGGTGTTCACGTCGATGGCCGGCGTGGCCGTGTGGTTGCGCACGAAGAAGCGGTCGATCGGCGTGAGGTGTCCCTGGCCGCTGAGGGCTTCCCAGCGGGTCTCGGCGTTGGTGCCGTACACCTCGAACAGCTCCGGCGGCAGCGGCTTCACGATGGTGCTCGCCCCGGCCGCCTGCGCTGTCGATGTCGCGCCGACAGCCATGACGGCCCCTCCCAACACCGACAGGCGCAGCGCCGTACGCCGCGACAAGTGAAGACTTGATCGATCGTAGATCGCCTCGCGCATGCGCACACCACACCGCATGAGGATTGGCTGAATCCAGCATGTCCACATAGCGGACGCCACCGCGGACAGCGCGGGCACAGGCGCACCATTGCGACATGCACCTTGCTGTCGCACTGGATGGCGCGGGTTCGGACCCCGCGGCTTGGCGTGAACCCGGCGCACGGCCCGACGAGCTGCTGACCGCCCGCTACTGGGTGGACCTCGTACGCGAGGCCGAGGCGGGCAAGCTCGACTTCGTCACGTTCGAGGACTCACTGGGGCCAGGCAGCGACGACACCGGGCACGTACGCGGACGGCTCGACGCGGTGCTCATCGCGTCCCGTGTCGCGCCACTCACCGCACACATCGGGCTCGTGCCGACGGCCGTCGCCACGCACACCGAACCGTTCCACCTGTCCAAAGCGATCGCGACACTCGACTACGTCAGCAACGGCCGTGCGGGCGTGCACATCGTGGTCTCGGACGACGAACGCGACTACCGGCACTTCGGCAGACGCGAGTTCCCCAGCCCCGGCCTGCGGGACGAGGCCGCGGACTACGTAGAGGTCCTGCGGCGGTTGTGGGACAGCTGGGAGGACGACGCGGAGATCAGGGACGTGGCCACCGGCCGGTTCGTCGACCGGGACAAGCTGCACTACATCGACTTCGAAGGCAAGTGGTTCACGGTCAAGGGACCGTCCATCACGCCACGCCCGCCGCAGGGCCAGCCGGTGGTGGCCGGTGACGACCTGGTGTTCGCCGACCCGGACGCGCCGGTCGGGCACGGGCGCACGTTCGCCGACGTCCCGGTCCGGTTTCCCGACGACGGCCTGGCCGACCGGCTGGTCGCCCTGCGCGCCAAGGGCTTCTTCGGAGCCCGGCTGATCCCCGCCCGGTTGCCGCACGACCTGACCGGGATCGTCACCGACCTCGTTCCCGAACTGCAGCGGCGCGGCGTGTTCCGCCACGAGTACGAAGCCACCACCCTGCGTGGCCTGCTCGGCCTGGCACGACCCGGGAACCGTTACGCCACAGGAGCAGCGTGATGAAGCAGATCCACCTCGCCGCCCACTTCCCCGGCGTGAACAACACCACCGTGTGGAGCGACCCGCAGGCGGGCAGCCACATCGAGTTCAGCTCGTTCACCCACCTCGCGCGGACGGCGGAACGAGCCAAGTTCGACTTCTTCTTCCTGGCCGAGGGCCTGCGGCTGCGTGAGCAGGGCGGCAGGATCTACGACCTCGACGTGGTCGGCAGGCCGGACACGTTCACGGTGCTCGCCGCGCTCGCCGCGGTGACCGAGCACCTCGGACTGACCGGCACGATCAACTCCACGTTCAACGAACCGTACGAGGTGGCCAGGCAGTTCGCCTCGCTCGACCACCTGTCCGGCGGCCGGGCCGGGTGGAACGTGGTGACCTCATGGGACGCGTTCACCGGCGAGAACTTCCGGCGCGGCGGTTTCCTGCCGCAGGACCAGCGTTACTCGCGGGCCGAGACGTTCCTGCGGACCGCGTGGGAGTTGTTCGACTCGTGGCGCGGTGACGAGATCGTGGCGGACAAGCAGTCCGGCGTGTTCCTGCGTGACGCCGACGCGGGTGCGTTCGACCACCGCTCGGACCACTTCGACATCTCCGGCCGGTTCAACGTCCCCCGCTCGCCGCAGGGCAGACCGGTGATCCTGCAGGCCGGGGATTCCCACGAGGGCAGGGAGTTCGCCGCGGCCACCGCGGACGCGATCTTCTCGCGGCACGGCACCAAGGAGTCCGGGCAGGCGTTCTACACCGACGTCAAAGGCCGCCTGGCCAAGTACGGCCGGACCGGTGAGCAGCTCAAGATCCTGCCCGCGGCGACGTTCGTGCTCGGCGACACCGACGCGGACGCACGGGAGAAGGCCGCGATCGTGCGGCGCCAGCAGGTCAGCGGGCAGACCGCGATCAAACTGCTGGAACAGCTGTGGAACAGGGACCTCAGCGGCTACGACCCGGAAGGTCCGCTGCCCGAGGTGGATCCGCTGGTCGGGGAGAACACCGTCGCCAAAGGCCGGGCCAGCGTGCGGATGCACAAGGACCCGCTGGCGACCGCGCGGGAGTGGCGTCAGCTCGCCGAGGCGAAGAACCTGTCCATCCGGGACCTGATGATCGAGGTCAGCGCCCGGCAGACGTTCATCGGCTCGGCCGCGACGATCGCCGACGAGATCAACGACCTGGTGCAGTCGGACGCCGCGGACGGGTTCATCCTCGTCCCGCACGTGACACCGGGCGGGCTGGACGAGTTCGCCGACACCGTCGTGCCACGCCTGCAGGACCGAGGCGTGTTCCGCACCGAGTACACCGGCCCGACGCTGCGCGATCACCTCGGTTTGAACACGTGAAAGAACACGATGTACGCGACGAACGCCACGGCGGTGCCCTGGGTGCCGCCCAGCGGTAGCTGCCGGACCCAGTCATAGGTGCTGACCCGGCTCACCGGGTCACCGGGCTGGGTCCGGCGATACCACCGGACCAGGGCGAGGGCCAGGATCAGCATCCCGCCGGCAGCCGAGACGTGCCCGGACACGTTGTACAGCCGTGCGGGCCGACGGTCGGGATCCGCGTCGACGACCAGTTCCGCACGACGAAACCGTGCGTGCAGGCCTCCCAGAGGACGTGCGTCGCCGCGAGGCCGATGAGGATGTCGACGGTCGCGATGCCCACGAGCGAATGCGTGTCGAGCGGGATCGGCACGTAGTAGGCCAGGTCAGGCGCCATCACCCCGACGGCGAGCGCCGGGAACCACAGGATCCGCCGGAGCGGCAGGACGGCGGCGGGGTACGCGAGCGTGAACGGCACGGCCCCTACGCCGACAGCTGGATCATGGAGATCTCCGGTGGCGCGCCGACCCGGACCGGTGGCCCCCAGAAACCGGCGCCCCTGGTCACGTACACCCAGGTGTCGTCGATTTTCTCCAGCCCGGCGGTGACCGGCTGCTGGAGCGGCACGGCCAGGTGGAACGGGAACATCTGGCCGCCGTGGGTGTGGCCGGACAGTTGCAGGTCCACGCCGTGCTTGGCGGCTTCCTCGACCTGCACCGGCTGGTGCGCCAGAAGCACGACCGGGTTGGCGGTGTCGCGGCCGTCGAGCGCGCGGGCGATGTCCGGCGCGTCCTGGAACTGCTTGCCCGTGACGTCGTTGACGCCGGCGAGGTCGAAACCGGCGCCACCGCGCTGGATGGCCACCCGTTCGTTGCGCAGCGGGTTCACGCCGAGGCGTTCGAGCTCGGTCAGCCACGGCTGGAAACCGGAGTAGTACTCGTGGTTGCCCGTCACGAAGAAACTGCCGTGCTTGCTGACCAGGTCCTTCAGCGGCGCCGCGTCCTCACCGAGCAGGTCGACCGTGCCGTCGACCAGGTCGCCGACGATCGCGACCAGGTCCGGCTGCTGCTCGTTGATCATCCGCACGATCCGCTCGGTGTGCCCGCGACCGCGCAACGGGCCGAGGTGGATGTCGCTGACCACGGCGATCCGGAACCCGTTGAGCGACGGGTCCAGCCGCCTGATCGGCACCGGGACCGACGTGATCTCCGGGGCGCCGAGCGCCTTCGTGGCGCCGTAGCCGACGATGCCGCCCGCGGTGATCCCGCCCGCGACAGCGAACGTCCGCGCGATGAACACCCGCCTGCTCGGCAGGGGCACCGCGTCCGGCTCTCGCACACCGGCCACCGCGGGCTCCTTGACCCGGCGGTTGACCAGCAGCCTGGGGATCTCGAGCACACCGAGCACGAGCGTCAGGTAGAACATCAGCGCCAGCCACAGGTAACCCGGCCAGGCCAGCACCTGGAGGCTCCGCGAGAACACCACCGCGGCCATCATCAGCACGAACGCCACGACCAGCGCGACCGTGCCGGACAACCTGCCGCGACCACCGCGCAGCGTCGTGTCGCGGACGAGCCTTCGCCAGAGGTAGTAGTGCGCGAGCGCGGCCGGCACACCGAGCAGCAACAGGAACAAAGAACGACCTTCCGGGCGAAGATGACCTTGAGGGCACCAAACTACCTCCTCACCCGAATAGCCTGGCCGGATGGAACTAATCGACAGGTTCGCGGAGGTCGACACGACCGCGATCTGCGACGCGGACAAGACGACCAGGGTGATGGACAGCGGGATCAGGCCGCGTTCGGCGCAGTCGCGGGTGTTCGGCCCGGCGTTCACGGTCCGGTGCCGTGACGACTTCCTCGGCGTGCTGCGCGCGATCGAGGCCGCCCGGCCGGGTGACGTGATCGTGGTGGACGGCGGCGGCAGGGAACTCGCCCTCGCCGGGGAGATGTTCGCGCGCGGCGCGTTGGTCCGCAGGCTCGGCGGCATCATCATCGACGCCGGGTACCGCGACATCGCGTACGTGTCGCGCTGCGCGTTGCCGATCTACAGCCGGTTCGTCACGCCGATGGCCGGGACCACGGTCAAACTCGGCGAACTGCGGGTGCCGGTGACGTGCGGCGGTGTCGCGGTGAACCCGGGCGACATGATCCTCGCCGACGAGGAAGGCGTGCTGGTCGTCGATCCGGCACGGGTCGAGGGCCTGCTCGACGCCGCCGCGGCGGTGAAGAAGGCGGAAGCCGGGCTCGCCGCGAACCTGGCCGGGGGCAGGACGTTGAGCGACGGCACCAACCTCGCCGAGCACGTCGCGGCGCTGGAGCGCGGCGAACCGAGCAAGCTCACCTTCACGTGATCGGTAATTGAGTGGTGACCGTACAGGCGCGATGCCAGGCTGAGGTGTGTGACGGTGAACCACTTCGGCGAAGACGTGGCCAAAGACTACGACTCCGGCTACACGGACATGCCCGTCGAGCCGGTCGTCGAGTTCCTCAAGGGCCTCGCGGGTGACGGGTCCGCGCTGGAACTCGGCATCGGCACCGGCCGGATCGCGTTGCCGCTGAGCCAGGCCGGGGTCGCGGTGCACGGCATCGAGTTGTCCCCGCAGATGCTGCGACGGCTGGCCGCCAAGCCGGGCGCCGAGCGGATCGGTGTGACAACCGGCGATTTCGCGACCGCCAAGGCGCCCGGCCCGTTCCGGCTGGCGTACCTGGTGTTCAACACGATCATGAACCTGACCACGCAGGACGAGCAGGTGGCGTGCTTCGCCAACGTGGCAGAACACCTCGAACCGGGCGGGTTCTTCGTGATCGAGGTGGGAATCCCCGACCTGCGGCGGCTTCCGCCGGGGCAGAACTACTACCCGTTCGCGGTCGGCCAGGACAAGCTGGGCTTCGACGAGTACGACGTCGCCAACCAGGGCCAGATCTCCCACCACTACAAGATCGTGGACGGGTCCGTGCGGATCGTGTCGATCCCGTTCCGGTACGTCTGGCCGGCCGAACTCGACCTGATGGCACGGCTGGCCGGGATGCGGCTGCACGAACGCGTGAACGACTGGGACCGCAGCCCGTTCACCAGCGACAGCCGCGGTCACGTCTCCGTC
This sequence comes from Kibdelosporangium phytohabitans, assembly GCF_001302585.1. Classification (GTDB taxonomy): domain Bacteria; phylum Actinomycetota; class Actinomycetes; order Mycobacteriales; family Pseudonocardiaceae; genus Kibdelosporangium; species Kibdelosporangium phytohabitans. The sequence goes on from NZ_CP012752.1 coordinate 7,608,998, forward strand.
TGGCAGAAGACCTAGCGGATCAGGCCCGCTGCGCGCAGGTCGGTCCAGACCCGCGCGGGCACGTCCGCGGCGAACGACTCCAGATTGCGCCGCGCTTCCCCGGCGGTCCGCATGCCCACCGCGATACCGGCGACGACCGGGTGCCGCAGCGGGAATGCCATGGCCGCCTGGGGAAGCGTCACGCCGTGCGCCTCGCACACGTCGGCGATCCTGTTCGCGCGCTCCAGCACGTCCGGCGTCGCGGCCTCGTAGTCGAAGTACGCGCCCTCACCCGGACGCGGCACCGCGAGCAGTCCGGAGTTGAAGATCGACGCCGCGATCACCGAGACACCGCGTTCCTCGCACGCGGGCAGGAACGTGTCGAGCGCGCTGTGATCGAGCAGCGTGTAGCGGCCCGACTGCATGACCACGTCGACATCGGTTTCCCGCACCAACGTGGTGAGCATGGCCGTGTCGTACATGCCCGCGCCGATCGCGCCGACGACCCCTTCCGACCGCAGTTCCGCCAGCGCCGGGTAGCCGTCCCGCAGCGCGTCGTCGAAGAACTGCTCGGCGTCGTGCAGGTACAGCACGTCGATCCGGTCGAGACCCATCCGCTCCAGCGAATCCTCGACACTGCGCCGGATCCCGTCACGGGTGAAGTCACGCACCCGGCGATGCGTCGCGGGCACGTGGAAACCGGCCGGGTCCATCCTGCCGGCCGGCTCCTGCGGCACCAGGAGTCTGCCGACCTTCGTCGACAGGGTGAACGAGTCACGCGGGTGCCGGCGCAGGAACTCGCCGATCCGGCGTTCGGAATGGCCGATGCCGTAGTGCGGAGACGTGTCGTAGTAACGGATTCCGCCGTCCCACGCCGCGGCCAGCGCCCCGGCCGCGGTCTCGTCGTCCAGCGGCGCGAACAGGCCGCCGAGCGGACCGCCGCCGAACGCCAGCTGCGTCACGTCGACAGTGGTTCGCCCAAGCCGGTTCGTCTGCATCCCAGGATCCCCCATGATCAGTTCGCTGCCACTCTGCCACACCACACGGAGGCGGGGAATTCGTTAAGGGTTCGTCCCGATCACCACGGTCGCGGCGGCTTCGGCGCAGCGGGCGATCCTGGGCGCCAGGCCGTGTTCGGCGAAAGCGGCGGCAGTGTGCGGCGCCTGTTGCTCGCTGGTCTCGATCAGCAGGTGCCCGCCCGGCGCGAGCCATTCCCGCGCCTGCGCGGTCACTCGGCGTTGCACGGCCAGTCCGTCCGTGCCGCCGTCGAGCGCGACCAGAGGCTCGTAGTCGCGCGCTTCCGGTGGCATCAGAGCGATCGCGTCGGTCGGGACATAGGGCGCGTTGGCCACCAGGATGTCCACGCGGCCGCGTAACCGGGCCGGCAAGGGCGCGCAGAGGTCGCCGAGGTGGACGTTGGCGACGTTGTGCCGAGCACAGGTCACCGCGACCGGGTCGATGTCCACGGCGTGCAGTTCGACGTCCTTGGCCGCGGTCAGCGCGGCGCCGACCGCGCCCGATCCGCAGCACAGGTCCACGACCACGTTCGCGTCACCCATCAGCGCGAGGCCTTGGGCGACCAGGAATTCGGTGCGGCGGCGGGGAACGAACACGCCGGGGTGCACGGTGATCCGCTGTCCGCAGAACTCCGCCCAGCCGAGGACGTGTTCCAACGGCAGACCCGCGGCTCTGCGGCCGACCATGGCGGTCAGGTTCTCGGGGCTGTCCGCGTTCTCGATGAGCAACCGGGCCTCGTCCTCGGCGAACACACAGCCGGCGGCACGAAGCCGGGAAGCGATCTCGGAGTGGACCTCAAGCGCCTTCCGGTGCGCAGGCGCTCGCTGTCTCACCCTCGGCGGACCTCGGCGAGCACCCGGTCTGACATGACGTTGACGGGTCTCACCTCCTCGTTCGATCTCGCCGCCGACACTACACGCCCTTGACACCCGGCCGCATGTAGCGCAAGCATGACGACCGTCGCCAAAGTGACACACGAGTTCTACCGCAGGAGGGTGCGATGGCGCGCACCGCCCACGTGGACACTTTCTGCCGGGACAACCTCCCGCCCGACGACGAGCAGCCCGAGTTCCTGCTCGACCCGGCCGCGCCCGGCAGGCTCAACTGCGCGGCGGCCCTGCTCGGCCCCGTGCACCCGGATCGCCCGTGCCTGCGGACCGGCACCGAGGTCTGGACCTACGGCGACCTGGACAGACGCAGCAACCAGCTCGCCCGCGTGCTGACCGAGGACCACGGCCTGGTACCGGGAAACCGCGTACTGTTGCGCGGGCCGAACAACCCGTGGCTGGTGGCGGCGTGGTTCGGCGTGCTCAAGGCAGGCGGTGTCGCGGTGACCACGATGCCGTTGCTGCGCGCGGGCGAGATCGCCACGATGGTCGAGATGACCAGGCCGAGCCTGGTCGTCAGCGACGACCGCTTCACCGGCGACCTGGCCGAGGTCGCCCTGCCGGTGCTGACCTACCCCGGCGGACTCCGGGCGGCCGCGGGGTCCAAACCCGACACGTTCGACGCGGTCGACACCGCCGCCGAGGACGTCGCACTGCTCGCCGCCACGTCCGGCACGACCGGGAAACCCAAAGCCACCATGCACTTCCACCGCGACGTGCTGGCGATCGCCGACACGTTCGGCAAGCACGTGCTGCGCCCGCACCCGGACGACGTGTTCACCGGGACCCCGCCGATCGGTTTCACGTTCGGCCTCGGCGGCCTGGTGATCTTCCCGATGCGCGTCGGCGCGTCGACCCTGCTGCTGGAGCGCGCCACACCGGACGAACTCGCCGACGCCATCGCACGGCACCGCGTGACCGTGCTGTTCACCGCTCCCACGGCGTACAAGGCGATGCTGGCCACCGGCAAGGCACCCGGCCTGACGAGCCTGCGCAGGTGCGTCTCGGCGGGCGAACACCTGCCGGCCCCGGTGTGGGAACAGTTCCACCAAGCCACCGGTGTCCGGATCATCGACGGCATCGGCGGCACGGAACTGCTGCACATCTTCATCTCCGCGGCCGACGACGACATCCGGCCGGGATCGACCGGCAAACCCGTCCCCGGCTACGAAGCCGTCGTCATCGACGACGACGGACGGCCGGTCCCCGACGGGACACCGGGCCGTCTCGCGGTGAAAGGCCCGACCGGCTGCCGCTACCTCGCCGACCCGCGCCAGCGCACGTACGTCCACAACGGATGGAACGTCACCGGCGACACGTTCGTGCGCGACGCCGACGGCTACTTCTGGTACCGGGGCCGGACCGACGACATGATCATCTCGGCCGGGTACAACATCGCCGGGCCCGAGGTGGAGAGCGTGCTCGCCGGGCACCCGGACGTGTCCGAGGTCGCCGTGGTCGGCGCGCCCGACCCGGACCGGGGCATGGTCGTCAAGGCGTTCGTCGTCCTCCGCAACGGGGTCCACAGAGGGCAATCCGAGGTCACCGAACTGCAGGACTACGTGAAACGGACCATCGCGCCGTACAAGTACCCGCGGGTCGTGGAATTCCTCGACGAGCTGCCGAAAACCAGCAGCGGCAAGATCCAGCGCTTCAAACTGCGCCGCATGCCCTAGCATCCCGAGTCGTTGGTTCGTGTGCACGCGTGAGGCCCTGTGGCAGGCCGTACCCCGACCGGGCTAGGCGTCGAACGCCTGGGCTATCGGGGTGTTGCCACCGACCACGAAGTAGATGCGGCCGGCGGTGCCGGGGCGGTCGAGCAACGCCACCAGCACAGCGGCAACATCGTCCCTGGCGACCTCGTCGAACCTGGGGGCTTTGGGTGCGACCACGTTCCCTGCGGTGAGTTCGACGGCGTCGGCGCCGTCGTCGTCGGTGAGCACTCCGGGCCGCAGCACCGTCCAGTCGAGCCCGTCACGGGCGAAGATGTGCTGCTCGGCGGCGTGCTTGGCCCGCAGATAGGTGCTGTACCCCTCGCCGATGCCGGGGCTGTCGGCACAGCCCACGTTGATGGAACTGACGTGGACGAACCGCCGCACACCGGCCCGTTCTGCCGCGTCCATGAGCAGCACGACGGCGGCCCTGTCCATCTTGTCCCGGCGTGCGGCGGTGGCGTTGCTGCCCGAACCGGCCGAGAAAACGGCAGCGTCGGCACCGTTGAGGGCCGCGGCCACCTCGTCGACGGTGGCGTGTTCGAGATCGAGCACGACGGCGTCACCGCCGGCCTGCCTGACGTCGTCGACGTGGCTGGGGTCGCGCACGAGGCCCACCACGTCGTCTCCGCGGGTGGCGAGGATCCGGGTCAACCGGAGGGCGACCTTGCCGTGGCCGCCGGCGATGACAACCTTCATTCGCTACCTTTCGTGCGGACGATCGGGGCTCTGGTGGTCGGCGCAATCCCCACCGGTGGCGTTGTTCCACGGCTGCGCGTCCAGCACCGGGACGTCGGGTAGCGGGATGCCCGAGTCCGGCCGCAGCCCGGACAGCAGCAGGGCCAGCGGGCGCCGCCAGCCGTCGACCGGGTCCGTGGTCACGCGCACTGTGCTGATCAGCATGTACACCGTCATCGGCAGGTCGCTCGTCCGCAGATCCGCACGGACGACCCCGGCGTCCTGCGCACGGGTCACGATGGTGGCGAAGTCGTTGAGGAATCGCGCTTTCAGCCCGGCCAGCAGCGGGCCGGGGTCGTGCACGGCCTTGATCACCGGATGCGCCTGCCCCATGACCGTCAGGGCAGCTTCCAGTGCGGTGACGACCGCACGCCACGGGTCCTCGTCGACGAGGGCCCTGGCCACCACCGGCTGGATAAAGTCGGCGTAGCGCCATTCCATGATCGCGAGCAGCAGGTCGCTCTTGCTCGGGAAGCGCCGGTAGAGGGTGGCGACGCCGACTCCCGCGCGGCGGGCGATCTCGTCGAGCGGGACCTCGCCGCCGGACTCGGTGAACGCGCGCCAAGCGGCGCGGACGATCAGTTCGGCGTTGCGTGCCGCGTCCACACGCAACGGGCGCTGCGAAGGCCCGGTCATACCGGGCAACGCTAACAGACTGATAGGCAACTATCACTTGTGCTACGGTGACGATAAGCGATAGGTCCATATCACTTATCGGAGGGGTCATGACACAGGCACCCGAAATCCCGCCACACATCCGGCGGGACAAGTTCGCCCCCGTTCCCGATCTGCTGCGCCTGCGGGACGAGCAGCCGGTCACCAGGGTCAAACTGGCCGTCGGCGGCACCGCGTGGCTGGTCACCCGGTACAGCGACATCAGGGAGGTGTTCGGCGGCTCCGGCAGGTTCTCCAACGCGCCGATCGGCCCGTTCCGCGAGCAGAACGAAGGCCGCAGCGGCTTCCTGCTCGGCTACGACGCGCCCGAGCACACCAGGCTGCGCCGGATGCTCACGCCCGAGTTCACCGTCCGGCGCATCCGCAGGCTGCAGCCCCGGATCGAAGCGATCGTGACCGAACACCTCGACGCCATCGAGCAGGCCGGGCCACCGGCCGACCTCGTCACCACGTTCGCGCTGCCGATCCCGTCGCTGGTGATCTGCGAACTGCTCGGCGTGCCCTACGAGGACAGGGACGGGTTCCAGGAGAACGCGAAGGTCCGGCTGGACATGAGCCGCGACATGGACGAACGCGTGGCCGCGGTGCAGCAGTCCCGCGACTACCTCGCCGGACTCGTCAGGACAGCCCGTGCCGACCCGGGCGAGGACATGCTCGGCATGCTGGTCAGGGAACACGGCGACGAACTCGACGACCACGAACTGACCGGCGTCGCCGACCTGCTGCTGCTCGCCGGGCACGAGACGACCTCGAACATGCTCTCGCTGGGCACGCTGCTGTTGCTGCGCCACCCGGTGCAGGCAGCGGCCGTGCGGTCGGGTGAGCTGGTGGACCAGGCCGTCGAGGAGATGCTGCGCTACCTCTCGATCGTCCACACAGGAGTGTTCCGCACCGCGCTCGAGGACGTGGAGCTGTCCGGGCAACGGATCGCGGCCGGCGACCTCGTGGTGTGCTCGCTGCCGTCGGCCAACCGCGACCCCGCGCTCGGCCAGGACCTGGGGACGTTCGACATCACCCGCAAGATCTCCGCGCACATGGCGTTCGGCCACGGCCTGCACCACTGCCTCGGCGCGCCACTCGCCCGGATGGAGATGAAGATCGCGTACCCCGCGCTGCTGCGCCGGTTCCCGAACCTGGCACTGGCGGTGGGCTACGAAGAAGTGCCGTTCCGGTCGTTCTCTTTCATCTACGGGCTCGAAGCGCTGCCGCTGACCTGGTAGCCGTACCAGGCACCAACGGTGACGACACGCAGTTCCCGGCCACGGCCGACGATCCTCGCCGTGGCCGGAATGCCCTCACCGTGAGGAAGAACGAGCTGGAAATCGCCGTCGAGGTGGACACGGCCGGCCCCGAGCCGGACGATCGCCAGCCGGTCCCACCGGTCGTACCCACCGAACAACGCGGCGGTCGAACCAGCCACCGCGCCGTCGCGCGTGGCGAAGGCGTGCTCGACCGCGTCATCGAACTCGTGGCGCGACACATGGTGGTTGTCGCGGTCGCAGACGGCCGCGTTCTTCCGGGCGCTTCGGTTGAATTCGAGCCGCTCGTCCGCACTGGATCAGATTCCCGCGCCGGGAACCAATGGTTCGCGTCAGCCGACTTGTGGGGTGGACGAGGCGAAGGGGTGAGCCGGTGCGGGTGCAGATAGTGCTCTTCGACGGCGTGGAGGAACAGGACTTCATCGCTCCGGTCGAAGTGCTCGGTCTGGCGGGCAAGATGGGCGCCGCGTTGACCACGACGCTGGTGAGCACCGCCAAGCCGGGCACGGTGACCTGCATGCACGGCACGCGGGTCGAAGTGCCGAACGGGTGGTCGCCGCCGGATGCCGACGTTCTCATCGTGCCCGGCGGCGGGTACAACAACCGCACCGGTCCTGGTGTGCACCGGCTCATCGCGGACAAGGGCTTCCTTGCCCGGCTGGCCGCGTCGAAGGCGTTGCCCGTCGGCATCTGCACCGGTGTGATGGTGCTGTCCGCCGCCGGGCTCACGCGGGGCCGGCCTGCCACGACGCACGCCGGGGCCAAGGCCGACCTCGCGGCGCAAGGAGCGACGCTGGTCAACGCGCGTGTCGTGGACGACGGCACGTTGATCACCGGCGGCGGCATCACGTCCGGCCTGGAGGTGGCACTCTGGCTCGTCGAACGGTTCATCGGCGCCAACCAGGCGCAGCGCGTGGAAACCGTGCTGGAGTACGAGCGGCGCGGCAGCGTCTGGCGCAGCAGCTGACCCTCACACCTGGGTGAAGGCGAGTTTCGCGCCGAGTGCCACGAACGAGACGGCGAAGAACCTGCGCAGCCACGCCATCACGCGCGGCCGTGAGACCACGTGGTCGCGCATGGCTGCGGCGAAGATCCCGTACAGCGCGAACACCACGAACGTCAGCAGCATGAACACCAGGCTCAGCTCGACCATCCGCCAGAGCTGGCCCGGATCGCCGACGCTGACGAACTGCGGCAGGAACGCGACGAAGAAGATCGTCAGCTTCGGGTTGAGCAGGTTCAGCAGGACCGCCGAGACGATCACCTTCGTGGCGGGCACCGGGTGCGCGCGTGACTGCTCGACCACGAGCGAGCCCTTGTCCCGCAAGGTGTTCCAGGCCATGTAGACCAGGTATGCGACACCGAGGTACTTGACGACCTCGAACGCCAGCGCGCTGGTGTGCAGCAACGCGGCGAGCCCGGTGATGGTCGCGACCATGTGCGGGATGATGCCCAGCGTGCAGCCGAACGCGGCGGTCACGCTCGCCCGGCGCCCCTGGGCGAGGCCCATGGCCAGCGTGTAGAGCACGCCCGTGCCGGGCGTCGCCACAGCGAGCAGGGTCGTGACCAGGAAAGCGATACTCATACCGGTCACTCTGCTGGCACAATGGCCCGATGAGTAGGGCCAAACCTGGTCGGCTTGAGGGGTCCATAACTCCAGGTTCGGACTTCCTCCAGCTCACCATCGCCGACGCGCCGCCCGGTGGCCGCGCAGAGTGGCTGGCCGAGCAGTTGCGCGTGGCCATCTCGGATGGGCGGCTGCCGGTGGGCAGCAGGTTGCCCGCGACGCGGGTGCTCGCCGCCGACCTGGAGGTTTCCCGCGGCGTGGTCACCGAGGCCTACCAACGCCTGGTGGAGGACGGTCACGTCGCAGGCCGTGGCCGCGGCGGGACCGTGGTCGTCGCCGTGCCCATCGCGGCGCCGACGGTCAGGCCCTACGCGCCGCCGTCGACCGTGGACGTGTTCGCGACCGACCCGGCTGACGACGTGTTCGACGCGTTCCGCGCGGCCACCGCACAGATCGACCTCTCCCCCGGCGTGCCCGACCTCGCGGCGTTTCCCCGTTCGGCGTGGTTGCGTGCCGAACGGACGGTCTTCAACACCTTGGCGCCCGCCGAGTTCGGCTATGGCGATCCTCGCGGTACCCCGGCGTTGCGGCTCGCTGTGGCGACGTGGCTCGCGCGTACTCGTGGCATCCGGGTTGATCCGGCCGAGGTCGTCATCGTCGCTGGTGTCGCGCAAGCGCTTGGCCTGATCGCGAAGGTACTCAGCGAGGACGGGATCACCGAGATCGCCGTGGAGGACCCGGGGTCCCTGGGCGTACGGCAGCATCTGCGCAACGCGGGGATGCGAACGCCGCCTGTGCCGGTGGATGATGCCGGGTTGCGGGTGGATGTGTTGCGGGACAGCGGAGTCGGCGCGGTCATGATGACTCCGGCGCACCAGTTCCCGACCGGGGTCGTACTCGACGGTGAACGCAGGCGCCAGCTGATGCGCTGGGATGGCTTGATCATCGAGGACGACTACGACGCCGAGCACCGCTACGACCGGCCACCCGTGCCCGCGCTGCGGTCCATGGTGGCTGATCGCGTGTTCTACGCGGGCAGTGTGTCCAAATTGCTCGCTCCGGCGCTGCGGGTCGGCTGGTTGCTCGTTCCGGCGAAGTACAGGGATGCCGTCATCGCCGCGAAACGTCTCGCCGACCTCGGCAACGCCGCACTGCCGCAACTGGTTCTCGCCGAACTGATGTCGTCCGGCGAGCTGGAACGGCAGCTGAGGTTCCTGCGCCGACGACACGTCCGGCGCCGTGACGCGATGGTCGACGCCGTCCACACGCACTTGCCGGGCGCGGTCGTGCACGGCGCTGCCGCCGGGTTGCACCTGATGACCACGCTGGACATCCCGCGTTCCGATGTGGACTTGGCCGCGGAGGCGTTGCGGCGCGGCGTGAAGGTGCAACCGTTGTCGTGGCACTGCCAACGACCGCACCAGCCAGGCCTGATCCTGGGTTACGCGGCGAACACGCCGAGCGACATCGCGGCGGGTGTCACGACGATCGGGCGGGCTATCCGAGCCGTTCGATAGCGGCGAGCACCATGTCCCAGAACTTCGCCCGATCGAGCTCCAACGCTACGCTCGCGTTGGCCGGTTTCCCCGTCACGCCATGCAGATCCACCACAGTCGCGCCGCGCGTGTACGTACCGGTGAGTTCGACCGCGACCGGGGCTTCCACGACCCGCAGCAGTTCGGGCGCGGCGACAGCAGCCACCGCGACCGGATCGTGCACAGGCGGGTCAGGCATGCCGAACACATCGTGGTAGGCGGACGCGAAGAAGCGCAGGAGGTCGGTCAGGATGTCGGCCGTGGGCGTGCGCATGGCGGTGAGGCGGTCGAACACGTCGGGTGTGGCGGTGGCCTGGTGGGTGACGTCCAAGCCGCACATCGTGACCTGGAGACCACTGTTGAGGACGGCGTCAGCGGCTTCCGGGTCGGCAAAGATGTTGAACTCCGCGAGCGGCGACCAGTTGCCACGGCCACAGCTGCCGCCCATGAACACGATCCGCGGCCGTAGATCCGGCCGCTTGCGCAGCAAGGCGGCCACGTTCGTCAAAGGCCCGGTCGCGATGATCGTCAGTGGCCCTGCCTCCAGCAAACGCTCGGTCAGCGCCACCGCGCCCTCGTCAACCAGCAGATCCGCGGGCTCAGGCAGATCCGCGCCGTCAAGCGCGCTCTCACCGTGAATGGACGGCGCGTTCCCGGCGGTCGGCTGCGAGAGACCCGCGGCGACAGGAACGTCGATACCCGCCAACGCACAGACACGCAGCGCGTTGACGGTCACCTTGTCCAACGGACCGTTCCCAGCGACGGTCGTGATCGCGCGCAGATCGATCGCCGGATGGGCGGCGGCGAGCAGCATCGCGAACACGTCGTCGTGGCCAGGATCGCAGTCGAGCACCACAGGAACCATGGTTGGCAAGATAGCCGGGTTACAGTGCGGAACATGGCGCGGCACCGCGAGGAAGCGACCCGAAGGACACCATGTTCCTCCCGCTGAACACCACACTGGACGTCCAAAACCCGGACGTCGCGATCCTCCCCGTCGGCAGCCACGAACAGCACGGCCCAATCCTGCCGCTGGCAACCGACACCATCATCGCGTCAACCGTCGCCCGCGCACTGAGCAGCACCTACCCAGTGCTCGAACTGCCACCGATCACCATCTCCTGTTCCCACGAACACGCAGCCTGGCCAGGCACAGTGAGCATCACAGCACCGACCCTCTACGCCGTCGTACGGGACATCGCACACTCACTGCACAAATCAGGAATCCCGAAACTGGTCCTGGTGAACGGACACGGCGGCAACTACGTACTGGCCAACCTCGTCCAAGAATCGACGGGAATGGCCCTGTACCCCACCGAAGCAGACTGGCACAAAGCGAGGACAGCAGGCGGGATAGAGACGCCGATGGTCAGCGACATGCACGCGGGCGAACTGGAAGTATCGATCCTGTTGCACGCCCACCCAGAGGTCGTACGGGAAGACTACGCGGAACACGACCACCTGGCGGACAACCGCGACCACATGCTGACACTGGGACTGGGCCCGTACACGAAGTCCGGAGTGATAGGCCGACCGTCGAAAGCCACAAGGGAAAAGGGAAGCAAAGTCCTGGACAGTCTGGTGAAGACATTCGCGAATGTCCTCAAGGCCTTGGACTGAACAGCCGAAGATGGCTCGCGCACCAGCAGCGAGAGAGTCGCGGCTCGCGCGCAAGCGCAGAACGAACCCGCAACTCGCACCAGCACGCAAACCAACCCTGAGCGACCCACACCCAAGCACAAACCAGCCCTGAGCGGCTCGCGCGCAAACGCACACCAAGCCGAGCAACCCGAACAACACCCAGCCCCGAGCAACTGAGCGATAGCCAACCCACCACGGCGAGCGCGCCAGCGCAGAGGAGCACCCGCGCGCCTACTCAGAACACACACCGAGGAGTTCAAGCATCCGGCAGGAAGAACACACCCTCGCCTCCTGCCCCGAGGTCTGCCTCCCGGCGAGGGACCCGCTTGTTCCGTGCTCACATCCCAGCTACGACCAAGGACCGCACCCCGGGCATGTCCAGAACGCTGCAACCCTTGCACGGAACAAGATGTCCCTCGCCGGGAGCAGACCTCGGGGCAGGAGCGGGTGATCGGTGTCCTCCGTCTCCAGAGCCCGTGCCCCAGGTGTGTGTACTGATAGGCGCTCCTGCCCGACGACCTGCCCGAAGGGAACCACGGACTGTCAAGAGGTCCGTTGGGCCTGCGCTGTGTGTTGCTGTGGGAAGGCGGACCTCCTGACAGTCCGTGGTTGGCGTAGCCCAGGCCGACGGGCAGGAGCACCCCCGAAGCACCCCTTTAGGCTGGCGCGCTCGCCGCTCGGGGTTGGCTACCACTCAGTTGCTCGGCTTGGTGTGCGTTTGCGCGCGAGCCGCTCAGGGCTGATTTGCGCTCAAACCCGTCAGGGCAACCACCACCCCCACCACCCCCGCCCCCACTCTCGGCCTGGTTCGACCGAAGATGGGCGGCCTGTGTGCCCGCGCTTGAGGTGGTCGGTTGGCGCGCGATCTTCTGGACGGCGTGGCTTCAGAGTATGTCGTCCAGTTGGGGTAGGTGGTGGTCCAGTCTCTCGCGCTTCGCCTTCAGGTACGGGAGGTTTTCGTCGTTCACCTCTATCAGCAGGGGGACTTGTTCGGAGATGCTGATGCCGTACCGTTTCAGGGATTCCACCTTGTCGGGGTTGTTGGACAGCAGCCTGACCGCCGGGACGCCCAGGTCTTGCAGGATGTCCGCGGCTGCCTGGTAGTCACGGCAGTCCACCGGCAGGCCCAGCGCGACGTTCGCGTCCACTGTGTCCAGTCCTTCTTCTTGCAGGCGCATCGCTTTCAGCTTCGCCAGCAGGCCTATTCCCCGTCCTTCGTGGCCTTGCAGGTATATCAGGATTCCCGCGCCCTCCGCCACGATCGCTTTCATCGCCGCTGCCAACTGGTCCCCGCACTCGCACCTCGTCGACGCGAAGACGTCCCCTGTCAGGCATTCCGAGTGCACTCTGGTCAGCGGGTCGCGACCTTTCTTGACGTCGCCGTAGACCAGCGCCATGTGCTCGTGTGCGGAGGTCGGGTCCTGGTAGCCGACGGCGTTGAAGTCGCCGTAGCGGGTGGGCAGGCGTGTCTCCGCCGCACGTCGGGTGAAACCGGCAAGTTCCGTCATAGTGGTGCCTTTTCCAATCTCCGCAGCACCGGTGTACGCAGGAGCAGCACTCCCGCCCCAGGCAGGCTCGCGACCAGCGCCAGCACCCCGTACACCACCGCCGTGGTCAATCCCTGTGCGGCGCCCAGTCCGGCGGCTGAGAACACCACCGCCGCGACGCCTTCCCTCGGCCCCCAGCCCCCGATGTTCACCGGTAGTCCCATCGCCAGCAGCGACAGCACCATCAGTGGCACCAGTTGCGCGATCGGCGCGGTCGATCCGGCCGCGTGTGCCGCGACAACGAACAGGGTGATGTGCCCTGCCAGTGCTGCTGCCGACAGTAGCGCGATTCCCGGCCACGCGTCGCGGGCCAGCAGGCCCGCGCGGATGTCCGCGATGGTCCGTGACAACCCTGTGTTCGCGCGTGCCCAGCGTTTTCCCGCGACGAACGCCGCCGCGATCACCGCTACCGCACCGAGAACAATCAGGATGATGTCACGCGGCAGGCCCAGCGACGGCACCGCGAGCAGTACCGCCACGCCCGCGACGATGATCACGGCCTGGCCCGCGATCCGTTCCAGCACAACAGCCCGGACGCCTCGCCCGACGTCGCCCTGCTGCTGTCCGTGTTCGACGGCGCGCTGTACGTCACCGAGAACACCAGCGGGCAGCACGGCGTTGAGGAACAACGCACGGTAGTAGTCCAGCACCGCACGCGGCAGCGACAAGTTCAACCCAAGACGGCGAGCCACCAGGCACCAGCGCCACGCGCTGAGCACAGTGGTCGCCAGGCCGATCCCCAACGCCGCGACCACTTCGCCGAGGGTGATCACGCGCAACCCGTCCACGAAGGTCTGAGTACCCAATTGCAGGAACAACGCAACCAGGATGCTCGCGCCGATCAGCAGTTTCACCCACGCCCACACGGTCTTGTTCATGCCGCACCTGCCGGGAGGGCGAGGAGGTCCTCGTGGTGCACGACAACAGTCAGCGCGGTGTCCCCGAGCCTGCGTTCCAGATACGCAGCGGCGTCGTCCGCCAGTTCCGGCTGTTCCTCCACCGCCGCCGCCACCCAGCCGCGCAGCCACTCGGCGATCAGGTCGGCGTCGTCTCGTCCCAACCGCCACGGGCTGGGCCTGCGGTACACGGTCGCTCCCTGCCGCTGGAAAAGCTCCGCAGCGGTCGCCACGGCGTCCGGTCCGAGCAGGCGCCTGCCGTCCGTGGTCCGTCGCTGGTGCGCGTTGAACGCGTTCGCGATCTCCGCGTCGAACTCGTCGAACGGATCCAGGTCGACCTGCCCGACCACCGACATCACGAACAGCGCCGGAGTCCTGGCGCACGCCTCGACCAGTGCGGCCAGTTCGTCCGCGGTGAGCAGATCGAGCAGTGCCGACGCGGTCACCAGCGACGTCCCGCTCAGGTCCGTTGCCCGCAACTGAGTGATGTCCTGCAGCTCCCCGGTCACAGTCACCGTGCGCGGCATCCCCGCCACGGCCCGGGACAGCAGGCCGGGGTCGCGGTCGTGCAGGATCCAGTGCTGCGGCCCCGGCAGCCGGTCGGCCAGCCAGCGCCCCATCGACCCGATCCCGCAACCGAGATCACGCACGATCAGGCCGGGCCGGTCGCCGAGGTGCGCCCGCAGCGGTTCGGCCAGCTCGACCGACCGGGCCACCGCGTCCGCGTCCTCACGCAGCGACAGCCACTCGGCCGGGTACATGGTGCTGTTGCTCATGTGCGACATGCCGGTTCCTCCAGCTCAGCCAACACATCCCGCAGGTGGAGTGCCGCGGTGTCCCAATCGGTCAGTGTCGCGCGCCTGGCGTGCGCCGATGCCCGCAGCCGCTCGCGCAGGTCCTCGTCGGTCAGGAAGCTGCGCAGCGCGTCGGCGAACTGCCAGGTGAGGATCCCCGGCACGGTCCCGTCCGGTGCCTGCCCGACGGTTTCCGGTATCGCGCTGACATTCGTGGCCAGCACCGGCAGTCCCCGCGCCAGCGCCTCGGTGAGGACCATCCCGTAGGTCTCGGTGTGCGACGGCAGGACGAACAGGTCCGCCGCCGCGTACGCCGCGTCCAGCTCGGCACCCGTTTTCGGGCCCGCGAGCGTGATCCGGTCGACCAGCCCGTGTTCCTTGATCATCGCGTTCAGCCGGAGCACGAACTCGCTGTCGCGGCGCAACGAGCCGACGAGTTCGCAGCTGAACGGCAGGTCACGCACCTGCGCCAGTGCTTCGACGAGCCGGTCCTGGCCCTTGCGCCGCGTCACGGCGGCCACGCACAGCAACCGCGTACCGCCGTCGCTGCCGAGCGCGAGCGGAGCGGGGTCGGTACCTGGCGGTGCGGCGTGCACGCGGCTGGCGTCGAGCCCGTGGTGTGACACGACCCGGCGCGCTGCCCACGGGCTGGTCGTGATCACCATGGTCGCGGCCCGCAGCGTCTGGCGTTCGCGGGCGTCCAGGTCCGCGGCGAGGTCGGGCACGAGGCCGGTCTCGTCCGCGAGCGGCAGGTGCACCAGCACCGCCAGGCGTAACCGCTGTGCGTGCGCGGCCACGACCTCGGGAACGCCACACGCCACCAACCCGTCGATCAGCACTGTGGCGTCATCGTCGAATCCGGCGAGCACGTTCGCCAACTCCTGGCGTGCGGTGTCGTCCGGGGTCGGCCACGTCCCCGTGACCGCGACCTCGCGCGCACCCAGGGCTGTGCCCATCCGGCGGTCGTACACGTTGCCGCCGCTCGGCACCGACCTGTCGTCGATGTCACCGGGAACGACGAAGTGGATCACCGTGATCATCCCACCGCGCGCCGGTAGCTGGCCCACGCCACATGCGACTCGTGCAGTGTGACCGTGATCTCCGACAGCCCGCGCGCGCCGTCGCCGAGCCTGCCGTCGCCGATCCGCCCGGCCAGCCGGTCGGCGATCACCTTGGCCAGGAACTCGGTGGACGTGTTGACGCCATCGAACTCCGGCTCGTCGTCGAGGTTGCGGTAGTTGAGCGGCGCGAGCACGTCCTTGAGCTGCTCGGTGGCCAGTCCGATGTCGACGACGATGTTGTCGTCATCGAGCTCGGCGCGGTGGAACGTGGCGTCCACGAGGAACGTCGCGCCGTGCAGCCGCTGTGCGGGTCCGAAGACCTCGCCACGGAAGCTGTGGGCGACCATGACGTGATCGCGGACGGTGATGCTGAACACCCGGGGGCCCTCCCATTCGGTTCGAACTCGTCAACCGTCGTACCTAATACGGTGGCAAAGGCCGGGTAGTTCACCACTTGCCAGAGAACTCAGCACCGACGGCAGATCGCCGAACGGGAATTCCCCGCTGATCAGGGCGTCGAAACCGGGGTCGGCCAGCAGATCCATGGCGACGGCCAGCCGGTCGGCGTAACCGCGGCTGCTGCGCCGGGCCTTGGCCACCGCGCCGACCTGGCTGGCCCTGATGGTCAGCCTGCGGGAGTGGAACCACTCGCCGAGCGGCAGGCTGACGCGCCGGTCGCCGTACCAGCTCATCTCGATCACCTCGCCGTCCTCCGCGAGCAGCTCCAATGCTCTGACCAGGCCCGCTTCGGTCGCGGTCGCGTGCACGACGAGGTCGCAGCCGTCCTTGGCGTCCTGTGGCGCGGCGAAGTCGACGCCCAGTGCCGCGGCGACCTCGGCCTTCGCCGGATCGGAGTCGACCAGCTGCACCCTGGTCGCGGGGAAACCGGCGATGACCTTGGCGACGGACGCGCCGACCATGCCCGCCCCGATCACGGCGATCCGGTCGCCGACCATGGGTGCGGCGTCCCATACCGCGTTCACGGCCGTTTCCACGGTGCCCGCCAGGATCGCGCGCTCGGCGGGCACGGTGTCCGGCACGACCGTCACCGCCGTCGCCGGGACCACGTAACGGGTCTGATGTGGATAGAGGCAGAACACTGTTTTGCCAGTGAGGTGCGCCGGGCCGTCCTCGACGACGCCCACGTTCAGGTAGCCGTACTTGACCGGCCCGGGGAAGTCTCCTTCCTGGTACGGCGCCCGCATCGCCGCGTACTGGCTCGGCGGCACCTCGCCACGGAAAACAAGGGTCTCGGTGCCACGGCTCACCCCACTGAAAAGAGTTCGAACCAACACCTCGTCTCGCGCGTGTTCATGCACATGAGCAGGTTCGATCTCGCCGTGACCAGCCGAACGCACCCAGAACGCCCGTTCCATCCGTTCTACCCTCCACTAAGGCTTTCGATCACCTTAAGTAGTGGGAGGGCCGCGTTGGCCTACGAGCCCCTCGTGGGCGTGGTGGCGCAGTTGCTGCTGGTGACTGCCCTGGCCATGGTCACGCCGCTGGGGTTCGAGGGGTGGCTGGCCGGCGCGACCTACGCGGTCGTGCTGGGCGGGTGGTTGACGACCGCCTTGTTCCGTGCCGGCGCGGAGACGGTCGGCGCGGCCAACCGCGTCACGCTGGCCAGGGCTGGTCTCGTGGGCAGCGTGACGGCCATCGCGGTGGATTCGTTCTGGCGAACTGTTCCGCTGACCCTCCTGGCGGTGATCGCGACGGTCGCGTTGGTCGGCGACGCGATCGACGGCCACATCGCGCGCCGGACCGGCTGCGCCACGCCGCTCGGTGCGCGGTTCGACATGGAAGTGGACGCGTTCCTGATCCTCATCCTGAGCGTGTTCGTGGCGAAGTTCCTGGGCCCGTGGGTGTTGCTGATCGGCGCCATGCGGTACGCGTTCGTCGCCGCCAGTTGGGCGTTGCCGTGGCTCAACGCCGCACTGCCGCACAGCATGGCCCGCAAGACCGTGGCCGCGATGCAGGGGATCGTCCTGGTGGCCGCCGCGTCCGGCCTGCTGCCCGCCACGGTCTCGTACGTGGTCACGGCCATCGCGCTAGGCGCACTGGTGTGGTCGTTCAGCCGGGACGTGCGCTGGTTGTACCGCTCGCGGAACGTCTGACAGCACGTTGCACACGTCGATGTCGCCGATGTCGAGCCGGCGTCCCCTGCCGCGCAGGGTCAGCGGAGCGCCGCAGACGTCGGCCATGTGCAGCCCCCGCACGACCACATCGTCCACTGCGTCCAGCACGAGGCCCTGGCTGTGCTCGATCACCGTCGAGGTCAGCGTGACGTCCCGGGAATCCGCGAGCACCCTGATTCCGCCACGGGGTCCCGGGTGCGCGCACGTGAACGTCCCGTCGACGGCCGAGCCGGTGTCGTAGCCGTAGATCGCACAGTCCTCAATGGACACATTGGCCGAGCCGCGGACGCGGATCCCGTCGCCGTCGCACGCGTTGACGATCACACGGGCGATGGTGACGTCACGGCAGTTGTCGATCACGATCCCGTCCCCACCGGTGTCGATCAGCACGTCCTCGATCGTCACCCCGGACAGACCGGTCAGGTGCAGCGTGTCGCGCACTGTGATCATCGCTGTGCCCTCATCTCCGGCATCCACCAGGTCACGCGCCGAACACCGGCAGGAACGCCTCGGACAGCTTGGCGTACCAGCGGGCGATGCCGTTCACCTGTGATCCCTCTCCGCTCGGACTGACCGCTCAAGCACAGCGGGTGACCGGGTCACACCGGCAGTCCGGTAGCTCACCAACGGCACGGCCGAAGGTCACCGACCGGATGACTTTCGTCAGGTCTTGCGGCGAACACCGTGGACAGCGGGGGTACGGCGAATAACGTTGGGCTCGTGACCGTGACACGAGACCGGCTGTTCGACGTCCTCGCCCTGGCCGGGGCGACGTCGTTGCTGATCGTGTCGCTGGTCGGCCCGCCCGGAGGCGTCGCCTACACCGCGGTGGGCACGACGATCCAGGTGATGGCCGTCGGGATCCTGGTGTTCCGCCGCAAAGCGCCGCTCGGGATCCTCTGGTTCACGGTCGCGACCTCAGCGGGCATGACGATCGCCGAACTGGCCGCGCGGGGAACGGTGATCGACCTGACCCGTGACGAAAGCACGCTGTGGATACCGCAGGCCGTCACGCCGTTCGTGGTGTGCACCGCGATGGCGTCCTCCCGTACCCGGGCGGCGTGGCTGCCCGCTGGCCTGCTGTTCGTGCTGTCGGTGCGGCCGTGGGAGTTCACCGGCGCCCGGCTGGCCACGTCCTTGCTGCTGATCGCTGTTCCCGCGGTGATGGGCGTGACGTTCGGGGCGCGGGACCGCCTGTACCGGATGCAGATGGAAGCGGCACGGGCCGAGGAACGGGCCACGCTGGCAGCCGAGATGCACGACGTCGTCACCCACCGCGTGAGCCTGATGGTGCTGCAGGCAGGCGGGCTCGAGATGACGGCGAAGGACGACGAGACCCGCCGCGCGGCCGAGGAACTCCGGGCCAACGGCTGCCAGGCGCTGGAGGAACTGCGTGAGGTCGTGGCGATCCTGCGCGCGGAGACCGGCGAGGCAAAGGGAGCCGTGACACAGGCCCCGGTGCCGGAGCTGTCCACTTTGGTCTCCGAATCCACCTCCGTCGGCGTCGCGGTCGAGCTGGTTGAGGAAGGTACCGCGGACCAGGCGTCACCGGTCGTGCGCCGCACAGCGCACCGGATCGTCCAGGAAGCGCTGACCAACGCCCGCAAACACGCGCCCGGCGCCGCCGTGCGCGTCGCGGTGAACTACGGTCCGGCGGGCACCCGGGTGTCGGTGCGCAACACGGCACCGGACCGCCCGGCCGATCCGGACCTCACCGCCGCGGGCTCCGGCTCGGGACTGGACAACCTGCGCGAACGCGTCAGCATGATCGGCGGCACACTGGACGCCGGACCGTCACCGGAAGGCGGCTTCCACGTGTCGGCAACCCTGACGGAGCCCACATCATGATCAACGTCCTGGTCGTCGACGACGACCCGCTGGTGTGCGGGCACCTGCGCACGATCCTCGGCGCGGCCGAAGACGTGACCGTGGTGGCGGAAGCCTACGACGGCGCCGACGCCGTCGAAGCGGTCCTGCGGCACAAGCCGGACGTGGTGCTGATGGACCTGCACATGCCCGGTGTGGACGGGCTCACGGCGATCCAGCGGATCAGCGAACTCGACAAGCCACCCGTGCTGGTCGCACTGACCACATTCGACGGCGACAACCACGTCCTGCGCGCCATGCGCAACGGAGCAGCGGGATACCTGCTGAAATCCACGCCGCCCAAGGACCTGATCGGCCTGGTCCGGGTGGCTGCCGACGGGCACACCGTGATGTCGCCGGCCGTGTCGCGCAACCTCGTCGCCCACGCGGCCGGTCGCCGTTCGTCCACATCGGAACTGCTCCGCGACCTGACCGGACGCGAGTCCGAGATCCTCGCGTGCCTCGGCAACGGCCTGTCGAACGCCCAGATCGCCGACCGCGTCCACCTCAGCGAAGGCACGGTGAAGAACTACATCTCGCAGATCCTGCTCAAACTCCGGTGCGCCAACCGAACCCAGGCAGGTCTGCTCGCCTACGAGGCAGGCCTCTGCCAGTGACGTGATCAAGGAACGCGTGGGTCAGCGACCGGATGGCGCCGCGGCACGACCTGACAGCCTGCCCTAGAGCTGTTTGATCACCGCCGTGGTCTTTCCCACTATGGTTGCGGCGAGGTAGCGGGTGAAGCCGGGCACTCGGGCCAGGCGCATCGCGGCGCGGCGGATGCGGAGGTGGTTCTCGGAAGCGGGCAGGAACCAGCGGGCGCCGTCGCGGGCCACCTGTTGCTTCTCCTCGACGATCGGGCGCCACAGGTCTTCATAGGTGGACAACGCCTGCGGCACCGAGGCTGTCTTGTTCAACTGCGCGGCGAGTAGGTACGCGCCTGCCATGCCCAGGGAAGCGCCTTGGCCTGCGAGCAGGGAGACGGCGTGGCACGCGTCGCCGATGAGCACGACGCGGTCGTTGCTCCAGGTCGGCAGCACGGTCTGGGCGACCTGGTCGTAGTAGACGTCCGACGCGTCCGGGCAGGATTCGAGGGCTTGGGGTACGACCCAGCCGAGGTCCGCGTACGTTTCCCGGATCGCCGCCACCGGGTCCGGTGGCATGGTGGCGTCAGGTGTTCTGTGCACTGTGAAGGCGGCTACCCGGCCGTCGCGCAGGGCGTAGAAGCCGAACTGTTTGCCGACGGTGTCCGTCAGGCAGAAGCGGTCCCCGACTTGGGCGTGGACGGCTGGGTTGTCGAACACGTAGGCCCCGGTGTGGAAGCCGAGGTAGCGCAGGCTTTCGACGTTCCCGAACGCCATGGCGCGGACCGCTGAATGGATTCCGTCCGCGCCGACCAGGAGGTCCGCGTCGATCGTGCGCGAGTCGGACAGCGTGACAGTGACGCCGCCGGGTGACGGTTCGATGTGGGTTATCGACGTCCCGAAGCACAGTTCGACTGTGCCCGGCAGGTGTTCGCGCAAGACCCCTTCCAGGTCCGGGCGCATGATGCTCACCAGGTTGCCGTCCACGGCTTTCGCGAACGTGTCGAAGGGCAGCCCGGCCCTCCGGCGGCCCGTTTCGTCGACGTACGCCGCTTCGCTCACGCGGTAGCCGACGGACTTCAGCGCGGGCAGCAGGCCCATCTTGTCCGCCGCGTCGTAGCCGGGGCCAAAGAAGTCGATCATGTAACCCTGGGGCCGCGGCCCCGGCGCCTTCTCCAGCACGGTCACGTCGTGCCGGTCCGCCAGCCGATTGGCCAGGGTCAGTCCGGCGATTCCCGCGCCGCAGACGACCACTCTCATCGCGCTCCCCCTTCCACCAGCCGGCGCAGCACCGGCCGGAGGTCTGTTCGCGCTGCCGGGTTCAGCGCCCGGTGCAGCATCAGGCCGTCGATCGCGGCGACGATGACCGCCGCTGTCTCTTGTGGCGCAACAACTGCTTGGTCGGCCAGCCACTCGGCGAGCCGCTGCTGGAACTCGGTCACCAGCGCGCTGATCGCCGACCGCAGTTCCTCGTCCCGGGTCGCCGCGAGGTAGGTCTCGATGAACAGCAAGGAAGTCGGGTCCCCGCCGGAGTACGCGTCCAGCGGGTCGAACAGGTCGGCGATCACGTCCTGCCGGGGTTCGATGCCCGCGACGGCGGCCCGAATCGCGCCGATCGCCGCTTCGGTGAGCAACGCCCGCAGCGACGCGAAGTGGTAGTGGACCACGCCGGACGCGACGCCCGCCCGCTCGGCGAGCATCCGCGTACTCACCGCTGACCAGCCCTTTTCCACGATCAACTCGATCGCGGCCGTGATCAGCCGCTGCCGCACGTCCCGGCCGCGCGCGGCCATCGACGACTCCATGCACACTCCCCGGACACTTGCCTTGGACGATTGTCCAGGGCGTCTGTCCAAGCTAGCTGTCGACCCGTACGGATGACAAGCGTTTAGTTCGCGATCACTTGGGGAATCCGTGTTTGGTCTCCACGCCCAGGCGGTGGATGACACGATCTGTACTGCTGGGAGATATGTATGACCGACGACATCGACGACACCTGCGCCGTCTCTGAGTCGCAGACCGGCAAGGAGTTGCACAACCTGCGCACCCGCATCGACCAGCAATCCAAGCAACTCAACAGACACGCCCGCGAGCTGACCGCCCTGCACAACGACTTGGCCGAGCTCGACGAGCGCATCGACGCGCACCAGCACCGCGACAACTAGGCGCCGCGGGACAAAACAGCGTTGACCGCGACGGACAGTCCGATCGCGACGAGGGCGAACCCTGCCGACACCGCGCCGACCGCGGTGAACCCGCCCATGGTCAGCGCGATGCCGCCGAGCGCGGCACCCGCGACGATCCCCAGGTTGAAAGCGGCGATCGCGTAGGACACCGCGGCCTCGCCGCGTGATCCACCGAGCTGGTACACGCGCGACTGGACGACAGGCACGAACGACCACGTGGCCAGCTGCCACACGGCCAGGCCTGTCAGCGCGACACCGGTGTTGTCGCCGAAGCCGAAGAGCAGCACGATCCCGGCCGCCGCGGCCGTGGCCGCCGTCACCAGGGCGATCGCCGGTGCCCGGTCGGCCACCGCCCCGCCGACGAAGTTGCCGACGACACTCAGCAGCCCGGCCAGCGCGAGCACCACGATGATCACGCCTGAGCTGAGGCCGACGCGGTCGCCCAGGTATGGGACGAGATAAGTCAGCCCGCCGAACGAGCCACCCCAGAAGACGGCGGTCGTGGCCAGTCCCAGCAGCACCCGGCCGTCACGCAGGACGCCGATCCGCGCCTTCACGCCACCGGAGTCGGCACGCAGCGACGGCAACCAAGCGACGGTCGCGGCAGCGGCCAGCACAGCGAGCCCAGCGATCACGAAGAACGGGATACGCCAGCCGCCCGCATCGCCGACACGGCCCAGCGCGAGACCGGCGGGGATGCCCAGAGCCGTGGAGGCGGTGATGCCGCTCTGCACGATGGCCATGGCCGTGGCCCGCCGTCCGGAACTGGCCATCCGCGTCGCCGCCGCGAACGCCACCGCGAGGAACAGGCCGAACATCGCGCCACTGACGAACCTGGTCGCGGCCACCAGCGCGTACGAACTGGCCAGCGCGGCGACCACGTGCGCGAGCGCGAAAACTCCCAGCGCACAGGCGACCACCGCACGTGGAGGCCGCTTGGCGAAGAAAGCCCCGAGCACGGGCGCACCGACGACCACGGCGACCGCGTTGAGGGTGACCAGTTGGCCCGCAGCGGCCTGACTCACCCCCAAGTCCGCCGCGACCTGCGGCAGCAGCGCGACCGCCGCGAATTCGGTGCAGCCGATGGCAAACGAGCCGAGGGCGAGGGCGGCAAGACCCAGCACTGGCAGTGTCCGTGAACGAACGTCGGCAACCATCTAACCAAAATAGCCGGTTGCAACCGGCTACGCAGATTAGCCGGTAAGCTGGCCGGAAGGAGGTGGTACGTGGCCGGTCAGGACACGGTGCGGGCCGATCTCGACCTGGTCTGCCGCTTCGTCAACACCCGCGGCATCCTCGCCGACGACCCCCACGCCCGTGAGGAAATCGGCACACCGGAGGCACTGTCGGCGTGGTGGCAGGCGCAAGGACTCACCGAACTGCACGTGACCAACGACGATGTCGTTGAAGCGCACGTGATGCGTGAAGGATTGCGCGCCCTGTTGGCCGAGCACAACGAGGCCGCCGGACCGGACGATGAGGACGCCGTGGTCGCTATGCGCACCCTGGCTGCCGAACTCCGGCTGCAAGTCGACGACACGACAGTCCTGCGCCCGACCGATTCCGGCACCGCCCGAACAGGGCTGGCATGGCTACTGGCAGCGATGACTCTGGGACGTGCCAACGGTTCCTGGACACGGTTGAAGGTGTGCGCAGATTCGAACTGCCGCGAGGCATTCCGGGACACGACACGCAACCGGTCCCGGACATGGTGCTCCATGCAGGTATGCGGGGCGCGTGCCAAACAGCGCACCTTCGCCACACGCCACCGCGTTTAGCCCGGCACGTCAGAGTCCTGCGGGCGCGCCGCGGCGAGCGTCCGGTCACCGGCACGTCGAGCCGAAGGCCGCTGCGACCATCGAAACCGCCACCCAGCAGGACGGCGACGGTACCCCCTCAGGACGGACGGGTGTTGGGCGTGGACTAGCCGTGACTGGTCGTGGCACGGAAGAAGTCCGCGGTCGGACGCTCGACCGGGCGGCCGTCGTACTGCGTGGACAGGACGACTGACGAGCGCATCTCGCCGTGTTTGCCCATCCGTTCCAGCAGGCCCTCGAAGTGTTCGAGTGACGCCGCGCGGACCTTGAGCATCGAGCAGTGGTCACCGCTGAGCTTGTGGATCTCGACCACTTCCGGGTAGTCGTCCGCCGCGCTCGTCTTCAGCAGGCACTTGCCCAGTGAGCACCGCATCTCCACGAACGCGGAGATCGGGTAACCGGCCGCGCGCGGGTCCACTCTGGCGTGATAGCCGGTGATCACCCCGGCTTCCTCGAGTCTGCGGACGCGTTCGGCCACCGCGGGCGCCGAGAGGTTGACCCGTCTGCCCAGTTCCTTGAAGGACAACCTGCCGTCGTGCTGCAGTCGTTCGACGATGCGCCAGTCCAGCTCGTCGAGGTCCCTTTCCATTCGGAAGGTCATCGGCCACATCCTCCTTTCGTCCGCGTGGTCCGCCGTGTGCTTTTCCGTACTGTAGCCATTCGAAACCGGCGTGCGCCTGCATAACATCGTTGGTCATGCACCTGGGGACCAGTACTCGGCGGCGGTCGATGTCCGCGCTTTTCGTCACGGTCGCGCTCATGAACACCGCGACGGTGCTGGCCAGCACGGCCGGGACGTTGATCGCGGCGGACGCCGGTGGGCCCGGCGCCAGCGGGTTGCCCAGCGCCGCCGGGGTTCTGGGGACCGCGGCGGGCGCGTTGCTCGCGGGAGCGTCGACTTCACGGCGTGGCAGGCGTTTCGCGTTGCTGACCGGGTACGGGCTGGCCACCGTCGGCGGGCTCCTGGCCTCCGTGGGCGCTGCCACCGGTCAGCTGGTGCTGGTGCTCGGCGGACTGGTCGTGCTCGGCCTCGGCAACGGCGCCGCCCAGCTGTCACGCTATCTCGCCGCTGACATGTACCCGTTGGAGCGCAAAGGTTTCGCGCTGTCCTCCGTGGTGTGGGCGGGGACGATCGGCGCGCTGGCAGGGCCGTTGATGATCTCGCCGACAGCACGGGCCGCCGCGTGGCTCGGGCTTCCCGAGTTGGCCGGTCCGATCCTGGTCGCCGCCATCGCAGTCGCCTGCGCCGCGGTCGCCGCGCTCGTCCTTCCCGCCGACGAGGTGACCGAACAGACCGCGCACGAGGGGTGGCGGGTGTTCCGGCGGCGTTCGCTGCGGCTTCCGTTGGCCGCCATGGTGGCCGCGCAGATCACCATGGTCGCCGTCATGACGATGACA
Organism: Kibdelosporangium phytohabitans; assembly: GCF_001302585.1. GTDB lineage: Bacteria > Actinomycetota > Actinomycetes > Mycobacteriales > Pseudonocardiaceae > Kibdelosporangium > Kibdelosporangium phytohabitans. The sequence continues at coordinate 7,634,292 of NZ_CP012752.1, forward strand.
CCGCCGCAGCTGCACCACCTCGGCCACGGTCTCGACGTCGTCGGCTGGATCCTCGCCGCGCACATCTTCGGGATGTTCGGGCTTTCGCCGTTGACCGGGCGGATCGCGGACCGGGTCGGCGGGCGACACACCATCGGCATCGGCATCGCGGTTCTCCTTATGGCCACCGCGCTTGCCTACGCCATGCCCACCTCGCACGAGTACGGCTTGCCGGTGTCGCTGTTCCTGCTCGGCTACGGCTGGAACCTGATGTTCGTCGGCGGCAGCAGCCTGCTGAGCACATCCGTGCAGACACGGGCCAAGGGCACGGTGGACGCGGTGATCTGGGGCTCGTCCGCGTTCGCCAGCATCGGCTCCGGCCACCTGTTCGGCCACGGCGGTTACCCGCTCGTGGCCGCGGTGGCCGGAGTCCTCGCGCTGCTGCCCGTGTTGCTGTTGGCTACACGTACTTCCGGAACCACTGACTGAGCCGCTCGTCGACCACTGCGGCCGGCGGGGTCTGCGGCGCGGGCTCGAGTCCCGGTTCTTCGGCGAGCGGATGGGCGAGGCCGGGGATGGTGGCGAGTTCACTGCGGGGCAGGGCGTCAGTCAGTTTCCTGGCGTCCTCGCGAAAAACCGCGTAGTCCTCTTCGCCGCTGACCACGAGCAGCGGGACATCGCCGAGTTCGCCCGCGCGCGTGACGAAGTCCAACGCGTCGGCAGCCGCCGCGGACTCGTCGGTCCACGTGTACGGAATGCCCATGATCTCCTCGACGAGGCCGATCCCGGTTCGCACCCGGATCAACGCGTTGACCACCGCACCGGCCTTGAACTCCACCTTGGTCATGTTCTGCAGGGCGACGAGACCGCCGAGCGACCCGCCGAGCGCGAACAGTGGTCCGTCCCCGATGGACAGCTGTTGACGGACTTCCGCCAGTGCGGCCGGGAACTCCTCGGCAGCCTGGCCGGCCAGGCCCGCGAAGTACTCCAGCACCGCGTCGCGCTGTGCCCGTTCGAACACCGCGTCCATGCTGCCGTTCACCATCCGCGCACCGCAGAGCGGCAGGCCCAGGTGCACGCGCCACGCCGGGACGTCGTTCAACGGCAACGCGGCGGCGAAGGCGGCGTCGGTCCGCGGCGCGTCGATCATGTGCCAGGTCACGATCAGCGCGTCGGTCTCGACCGCTGGCCGCAATGCTGTGTACGGCACGCCCGCGGCAGTGCCAGTGATCGCCTCACCCATGCCGGTCACACTAGGGGCAACGCAGCCCCTAGGGCTTGCTGTTCTGCTGTCGGCGAAACCACGGGCACGACCACAGCAGCGGCGGCCAGGGCCCGGTGCATGGCCAGTTCCGCGGTCGGGCCCTCCGCCAGGACGATGCCGACGCAGCCGCGCTGGTCAGTCAGGTGCTCGACGCGGTCACCTGCAGTCTTGGTCGGGTACCACTCGGGACCGCCCGGGTACGCCGCCAGTCGGTCCACGCCGTCGACAGCCGTCAAAACACCTTGCTGTGACGGGTAAACCAGCGCGAACGCCACTCCGGGACCGGTCGGCTCGGCACCGGTGAGCAGTGTGGGCGCTTTGCCGAGCGCCATGTCGATCATCGATTCGTACACGTTCGTGCCGAGGTTGCGGCACAACGCCTCGCCCACGAGAGCACCGCCGATGCGCGGGTTGATCTCCACGAGTTGCGGACCGTCCACAGTGAGCACGAACTCGACGTGCGCGAACCCCTGCTCGAACTCCACCACGTCGAGGACCTCGCTGACCCAGCCGGCCACCGACTCCCCCGGCGGGAAAACGACGGGGAACGCGGCCGCGTCCTCCCGCACGCCGGTCACCTGGCGGCTGAGCACGCCGAGCAGCCGCGTCCGCCCGGCCCACGTGATCGTCTCGGCGCTGTAGACCGGGCCTTCGAACAGCGGCTCGGCGAACACCTCCCCTTTCAGGTCACCGCGTGCGGCCTCGTCTCGTGCCGCCTGGAGCTCCTCCGGGGTACGCACCAGCCACACGTTGCGCGACGACGTCCCCGACGAGTCCTTGAGCACAGCGGGAAGCGTGTCGCCCGGCGCGGGGCTCATGCCGTGCTCGTACAGGCTTTCGCGGACCTTCCGCTTGTCACGCAGGAACAACGCCGAATCGACCGACCGTCCCGGCAGGCCGAACCGGGCCGCCAGTCCGGCGCCAGGCACCAGCCACGTGTCGGTGGAGTTGATCAGGCCGCGCAGGTCCGGGATCTGCTTGAGGATCGCCTCGCAGGCGTCGATGTCGGTGGTGTCGACGTCGAAGACGTCCAGCGCGCCGGCGGGCAGCCGGGACAGTTCGTGCCGGTAGATGTCACGGACACCGGTCAGCAGGCACAGCCGCTCACCGGAATCGGCCGCGGCGCGGACCATGTGCCCGAGGCCGAACGTGAGTGCTTCGAGTGCCACGATGGTCATGACGCCTGCTCCTCCTGCTGCACGACCGGCCATGCCCGGCGGTGCCACTCCATCGCCGACCACGGCATCGCCAGGTTGTCGAGTGACGTGATCTCCAACGGCTCCAACGACTCCACGTCGAGCGCTTCCGAATGCCGGGCGAACACCCTTTCCACGTAGCGGTGTCCGGTGTCGGCGCCGATCACGACGTGGGTGCGGTCCGGGTTGCGCGCGGCTTCCCAGCCCGCGACCAGGTACGCCGCACCGGTGGACAGCCCGGCGAACACCGCGTGGTCGCGCAGCAGCCCGACAGCCCCGGCCATGGCGTGCCGGAAATCCACCCAGTGCAACCTGTCGTACAGGTGGTGGCGGACGTTGTCGAACCAGATCGAGCTGCCGATCCCCGCGATGATCGCCTCCGGGTCGGTGAACCCCTCGCTGCCGAAGGTGACGCTGCCGAACGGCTGCAACCCCAGCAGCCGCACGGAAGGGTCGGCCCGGCGCAGCGGCTCGATCAGCCCGCCGGTGGACGCGCCCGTGCCCACCGCGCCGACCACGGTCAGCGGGCCGTCGCCGAGTGCCCGCGTGATCAGCTCAGCGAAGTGCTTGTAGCCCTCGTAGTGCACGCTGTCGTGGTACTGCCGCATCCAGTGCACGTCCGGTCGCTGTGCCAGCAACTGTGTGACCCGGTGCACCCGCCGTTCCTGGTCGAGCCGCAGCGACTGGGACGGCGGCATCTGGTCGACTGTCGCGCCCAGGACCTCCAGTTGGGCGCGCATCGCTGAGTCCACAGTGGTCGATGCGACGATGTGGCACTTGAGGCCGTAGCGATGGCACGCCATGGCCAATGCCAACGCGTAGATGCCGCTGGAACTGTCCACAAGCGTCTGCCCTGCGCGGACCACGCCGCGGTCGAGCAGCGTGCGGACCGCGCCGAGTGCCGCGTAGACCTTCATGGTCTCGAAGCGGGCGAGGATCACGTTGTCGGTCAGCCGGACGAGGTCCGGCTGCTTGATCGCGTCGGTGATGTGCTCGTGGACGGCGTTCATCGGCCGACCGACCTGAGGTAGGCGGCGAAGTCCTCGGCTCCCTTGACGTTGCGCGGCCCGCTGACAGCGTCCCCATAGGACATGACGAAGTAGCGGTCCTGCTGCACCGCGGGGACGGACTGCAACGCTGGCAGCGATTCGAGGAACTTCTGCTTGTCCGCGGCGGGCTGGTCGGCGTAGTCGACGATGATGATCACGTCGGGCGCGGCTTGGACGACCGGTTCCCAGCCGACCGACGTCCAGCCCTTGCGCAGGTCTCCCATGACGTTGCGGCCGCCGGCGGCGGTGATGATGTCGGTGGGTGCCGCGTGCTTGCCCGCCGTGAACGGCTGGTCGGTGCCGGAGTCGTAGACGAAGACCTTGGCGGGCTGGGCGTTCGCCGGGGCCGACTGCCGCACCTTGGCCACCCGGCCCTTCAACTCGGCCACCAGGTCCGTGGCGCGCTGTTCGACCTTGAAGATCCGGCCGAGGTTCTCCAGGTCGGTGTACAGCGCGTCGAGCGGCGGCACGTCGGTTTTCTTGTCGCCGTAGTTCCAGCAGGTCTCGGTGTGCATGTAGCTGCGGACGCCGACCTGGTCGAGCAGGTTCGGGGTGATCCCGCGCTCTTCGCTGAACCCCGATCCCCACCCGGCCAGCACCCAGTCCGCCTTGGCGTCGACGACGATCTCCCGCGTGATCCTGGCCGTGCCGAGCCGCTGGACCTTGGTGTAGTCCTCGCGCCACGGCGACCCGGCGATCGACGGGTCACCGAGCTTGTTCATCACGTAACCGCGCATGCGGTCGGCCAGGCCGAGTGAGAACATCTTCTCCGCACCGCTGACGTCGTACGCGACCGGCCGCTGCGGCAGCGGATAGCTGACTTCCTCGCCGCAGTTGGTGATCGCGACCGGAGCGGGCGCCTCCGCCGCCGGTTGCACGGACGCGCCGCACCCAGCCAACAGGCCCACCGCGAGCACAAGGGCCAATTTCCTGGTCACGCTTTCTCCCTGAGGTCGTACAGCAACTGCGGGACACCGGTCCGCGGGTGGGCGACGATGGTCGCGTCCACGCCGAACACCCGCCGGACGAGATCCGTGGTGAGCACATCGACTGGAGCACCAGCGGCCACCACTTCGCCGCCGGCGAGCACGCCGAGACGGTCGCACGCGGCGGCCGCGAGGTTCAGGTCGTGGATGGCGACGAGCACCGTCAACCCGGATTTGCCGAGGAACGACAACAGCTCCACCTGGTGGCGCACGTCAAGGTGGTTGGTCGGCTCGTCGAGCACCAGCACCTTGGGCTGCTGCACCAATGCCCTGGCGATGAACACGCGCTGCCGTTCGCCGCCGGACAGCGTCAGGACACTGCGGTCCTGGAGGTGCAGCACGTCGGTCTGTTCCATCGCTTCCCGGCACAGGGCGTGTTCCGTGGCCGACAGCGGCTGGTTTCCGCGCAGATGCGGTGTACGGCCGAGCGCCACCACCTCGGACACCGTGAAATCGAGGTCGGTGTGGTTGTCCTGCGTCAACGCGGCGACGCGTTGCGCGTTCTCCCGCAAGGTCAACGTGGCCACGTCCGTGCCGTCCAGGTACACCGCTCCGGCGCTGGGCGTGAGCGCGCGGTAGACGCACCGCAGCGCGGTGGACTTGCCGCTGCCGTTCGGTCCGACGAGGCCGACGACCTGGCCGGAGTCGGCTTCCAGGTGCAGGTCCCTGATCAGCGACTTGCCCGCGATGTCGACCGAGACGCCGGTGAGCGCGATGTCCATCAGCGGCCTCCGAAGAGGTAGCCGCGGCGACGCATCAGCGTGATGAACACCGGCACGCCGATCACCGCCGTGATCACACCGAGCGGCAGTTCTTCCGGCGCGACAAGGGTTCTCGACACCAGATCGGTCCAGACCATGAACACCGCACCGGCCAGCGGCGCGACCGCGAGGACCCGGCGGTGCCCCGACCCGACCACGATCCGCACGAGGTGCGGCATGACCAGGCCGACAAACCCGACTGCCCCGCTCACCGCGACCAGCAGTCCCGTGACCGCCGCGGTGAGCACGAACAGCCACCGCCGCAGCCGGACGGCGTCAACACCGAGGCTCGCCGCGGTCTCGTCACCCATCGCGAGAACATCCAACGGTCTGCTGTTGCGCAGCAGCACAACCATTGCCAGCAACACGGCGACGGCCGCGATCGGCAACGATCCCCAGTTGGCCCCGCCGAGGCTACCCATCAGCCAGAACAGCACTGTGCGCGCCGCCTGACCATCGGGTGCGAGGAACACAAGCACGCTCATGACGGCCTGGAACCCGTACGCCAGCGCGATTCCGGTCAGCACAAGCCGCAACGGCGTGAGCCCCGCCTTGCTCATCGCAGCGATGTAGACCAGGACGGACGCGCCCAAGGCGCCCAGGAACGCCGCCGCGGACAACGCGTACACGCCCAGGCTGGCGAAGACGCCGAACACGACGACCGCGGTCGCGCCGACGGACGCCCCCGACGAGATGCCCAGTACGAACGGGTCCGCCAAAGCGTTGCGCACCAACGCCTGGATCACCACGCCGACCACGCTCAGACCGGCACCGACCAGCACCGCGAGCAGGACCCGTGGCGTCCGGACCTCCCACACGATGGTGTAGCCGGACAGTTCGTCCGACGTGATCGTGCCGCCGGTCAACGCGGCACGCAGGTAGTGCAGCACGTCACCGATGGGGACGACGGACGGGCCGAGCGCGATCCCCGCGGCGATGGACACCACGAGCGCGACGGCCAGGATCAGGAGGACCGGGACCAGCCGGACCCGCTCAGTCACGCCGGTAGCCACGGACAATCAACCGCTTCGAGTGGTTGTCGTAGGAGGAGGCGTCGAAGTCACCGAAGCATTCGACGTCCTGGAATCCCGCCTGCCGGAACAGGTCCTTCAGCTCGGCCGCGCTGTACACGAAGCACTCGATCACCGCGTGCCGCGCGGTGTCACCGCGTACGAGTGTCCAGTCGGTGCGCAACCTGGTCCAGTCGTCGAGAATGGTGTCGCGCATCACAACGCAACCGCCGTCGACGTCGACGGCCTGGGGCCTGCCGATCCACCCGGCCAGCACCTCCTTGCCCATCACGTCGACAATCAGCTGCCCTCCCGGCTTGAGCGACGTGTACGCGTTGCGGAGGACCTGGAGGTTGTCCTCCGCCTCGGCGAGGTAGCCGAAACTGGTGAACACGTTGAGCGCCACGTCGAACTGGCCGGGACGGCTGAACTCCAGCATGTCCTCGCAGATCAGCTCGGCGTCCGGACACGCGGCCTTGGCCTCCGCGAGCATCACCGGGCTCAGATCGACACCGGTGACCTGATACCCGCGACGAGCCAGTGGCGCCAGCCACAACCCAGGCCCACAACACAGGTCAAGGACCTGCGCACCCGGTTGAAACCGCAGTAGCGGTGACGTGGCGACCAGGTCAGCGGCTTCCTGTGCCCGGCGCGGCGGGAACATCGTCTCGGCGAAGCCCGACCACAAACCGTCGTTCTCGTACCACCGCATCCCGCCGGAGCCTCCCGCACTCGCCACACTGATTCCGGTGTACGAGTCGGACAATGAAGCCAGGAAGTTCCCAACCCGCCGGAATTGACCCCGTGCACGTGCCCAGCCGTGCGCCCGTTGCACAACGAGCAATCGCAGGCGTCGGTGAGTCCCGTTCGGGCTTTCGGGCGGCTCGTGCGGATATCTTTCGTCCGCTCACCGGCTGCCTTCTGCCAGGTGGCCGAGCAGGCACCACGGTATTACCGGGCCAGCTTCCCAGCCCATGGGTCGCACGAACCCGCTTGCTGACCATGCCAGCGGACTCACTACACGCCACCGCGCCCCACCGGCCACACTCAACGAGTGCGCACAGAGCCTAGGCGGCGAGGCCGAACGCCCTTCCGCCGCCGACGACGAGCAGTGCGAGCATGCCGAAGACGAGCACGATCCACTTGTCGCACAGCGCTTTGAGCCACAGTGGCGCCTGCCGACCTCCATGTAGTGGTGGATGACGAGCCACACCTTGGTCATGGTCACGGCGGGCACGATCGTGCCCGCCACCGCGTGGAGCGTCGCCTGGTGGCTTTCCAGTCGCGTGAAGATGGTCAGCGCGATCACGGCGACCCACACGAGCGCGGTCCGGGCTTCGGCACGAGCCGCCACGGTGTCCCTTTCAGACCAGGTAGACGAGGTAGAACAGCACGATCCACAGGACATCGACCATGTGCCAGTAGACGCCGACGCCTTCGAACAGGGCCACGGACGGCTGTGGGCGCGGTGCGCGCCGGGCGAGGACAGCGAGCGCACCCAGCCCGACCAGCACGTGCACCAGGTGGATGCCGGTGAAAACGAAGTAGTACACGAAGAACTCGGTGCCGAGCGGAGTGCCCGCGAGATGCGCGCTGTACTCGATCGCCTTGAGGACGACGAACGCCCCGCCCAGCACGGCCGCCGCACCGTAGGCACGCGCGGCCCGCCGCCCGTCGTCGGCCCGGATGTGCTCCAGTCCACGGGCCACAGCGAAGGAGCTCGTCAGGAGGATCAGCGTGTTCGCCAGCCCGGTCGTCGTGTCGAGGTGTTGCCTGCCCCAGGCGAAGAGCTCGGGCTGGGCGGCGTGGTTGCGGCCCCGGACGCCGAAGAACACACCGAAGACGACCAGGTCATCGAGAATCAGCATCCACAGCTCGGGCTCACCGGGGACGTGGCCGCCGCGCCGACGGCGGACGAGGGTCTCCTCGCTCATCGGGTGTCTTCGAAGTGCCGCCGGATGATGCCGAGGCTGACCGCGGTCGCCAGTGGGAAGTAGACGATGAAGATGACGGCCGGGATCCAGAAGCCGACCAGGCCGTCCCACGCGAACGGTCCCTGCTTGAGGAAGAAGACGAGCAGTTCCGGGATGTAGAGGATCGCGGCCCACAGGCTGACGTACCCGAACCACCGCGGGATCACCGGGTTCTCGCGGGAGCGGGTGACCAGCGACGCGCAGGCGACCACGATCCAGAGCAGCCAGAACATCGGGATCCCGCCGATGAACTGCAGGAAAGCGGAGTCGCTCGCGTACTGGATCAGCGCCGGGCCGCGGCCGGCCCGGAAGGTCGCCAACGCCAGCGAGAATCCTGTGTAGAAGGTCAGCACCATGGTCGTGGCGACGGTGAGTCCCAGGATCACGGTCAGGATGCCCACGCCTGACTCGGCCTTGCGCACGATGAGGACCAGCAGCGCACCAGCGGGCGCCAGGACCATGGTCGACACCATGATGGCGACCGAGCCCAGCATGATCGGGGTCCGGCGGTCGAGGAACTGGCGGGCGATCTCCTCAGGCCCGTCGGCGGGCGAGAACGGCGGGAAGAAGTGGCCGAGCAGGAGCCAGCCGGCGCCGAAGACCAGCGGGAAGACGGTCGCCGACCACGCGCCCACCCGCAACAGGGCGGTGGTGTGCGGCGACCGAGTCACATCAGGTGATGAAGCCCGGTAACCATGGTCCCTCCCATTGGCAACTATGACGGTCTGCATACTTACTGGCGAGTAAAGTACGCTCGCCAGTGTGCCAGTGGCAAGGGAATCCGGGTTCGGCATACTTGTACGGGTGAGTCGGCACAGGTCAGCAGGCGTTCGTCAGGAGATCCTGACCGCCGCGGCGGCGGAACTCGCGGACGTGGGCGCCGAGCGGGCCAGCCTGCGTTCGATCGCCCGCCGGGTCGGTATCACGCACCAGGCGGTGGCCCACCACTTCGCCGACCGCAGAGCGGTACTGACCGCGGTGGCGGTCGACGGCGTCAACCGCCTGCTCAGCCTCGCCACCGACGCGGTGGCGCGCGTGCCCGCGAACGTGCCACTGGGTGCACGGACTGCCGCGATCGGTGCCGCGTATGTGCGGTTCGCCCGGGAGAACCGGGCTTTGTTCTCGCTGACGCTCGTCGGCTCGACCCAGGTCGAGGACAGCAACCCCGATCTCGTGACCGCCCAGGCGCGGATGTGGCAGTTCCTGCTGGAGACTGTCACCGAGGAGTCGGACAGGGGCTGGGGCGGGCCGTTGGACGCGCAGTCACTGGCCATCATGGCCTGGACCTTCACCCACGGCATGGCCACGCTCGACGAACGCCTCTTCGGGGACTTCGAAGTCGACGACCTGATGCGGACCCTCGACCGCGCCATCATCAGCACCCCCACGACCGAGACGGACTAGCGTGCTCACCATCCGTGCCCTGCTCGACGACCCCGGACTCGGCCTGCGCCTGCTCGTCGAAGGCAGGCCGAACGCGCTGGACGACAACGTGGTGTGGGTGCACAACACGGAACTGCCGGACCCGTCGCCGTATCTGCGTGAGCGCGAACTGGTGCTCACCAACGGGGTGTGGCTGCCGGGGGCGGATGCGTCGTCCTTCGTCGCCCACGTCTTCCGTGCCGGTGCCGCCGGGATCGTGTTCGGCCTGCGCAACCAGACGCCGGAGACGCCGAGGGCGATGATCGCCGCGTGCCGTCTGATGGACGTCCCGCTGCTGGAGATCTCCGCGAAGGTGCCGTTCACCGCGGTCACGCGGGCCGCGGCCAGGCATTACGCCGAAGCCCGCCAGGCGTCGCTGCTGGACATGGTGCGCCGGGGCGACGAGCTGGCGAAAGCGTTGACGGAGGGCGCGGGTGCCTCCGGGGTGCTGGAGGTGCTACGCCGTGACCACGACCTGCCGCTGTCCGTCGTGGACCGCACAGGTCGCCTGCTCGCCGCGGCCGGCCCGGAGCTGAGCACGGAGCAACTGCGTGTCGTGGCCGAACGGCTCAACGGTCACCCACCGCCGCTGGAGATCGACCTCGGCGCCACCGTGGCCAGTGTTTTCCTTGTCGGAGCGGTCGGTGAAGTGGACGCGGCTCTGCTGTGCCTGCGGCCGTCCGGCGAACTCACGCGCGCCGAACGTGACGCGCTGGACCAGGCGGCCAGGTTTCTGAGCCTGGAGGTCGCCAAGCAGCAGGCGGTGCACGCGATCGAACTGCGGTTCGCGAGCGAACTGCTGGACATGATCCTGTCCGGGCAGCACCGGGCGGCGGAGGTTCCCGGCAGGCTGCGCGCGTTCGGAGTCAACCCCGACGGTCCGCTCGCGGTGTACGCGCTGTCGTTCGCGGGCGACAGCGAACCGACCCTGCCCGGGCTCGCCGAGGCGGTGGCGGAGTTCTTCCTCGCCAGGAACACACCCGCGGCGGTGGCCGGTGCAACCAGTGACGTGGTGGCCGTGCTGCCGTCCCGCCACTGCGAGGACGATCTGCGGGAGCTGGCGGAGAAGCTGGTGAACACGATCGAGTTCCGCTTCGCGAACCGCCGCACAGTCGTGGGGATCGGCGGTACAGCGGAGAACTCGGCCACGTTGAAACAACCGCTCGTCCGTTCCCGCGACGCATGCCACGTACTGCGCAACCGCAACGGCAGACTCAGGGTCGCGACGTTCGCCGAACTGGGCACGCACCGGCTCCTGCTCGGCCTGCACGACGAGGAGACGCTCAAGGACTTCGCAGACGTGGTCCTCGCCCCGCTCCGACGGCACGACGAGCACCGCGACGGCGAGCTCCTACGCACAGTGCGCGCGTTCCTGGACAACGGCGGACAGTGGACCGCGACCGCCGAGGCACTGTTCATCCACGTCAACACGTTGCGCAACCGCATGCTGAAGGTCACGGAACTGACAGGCCGGGATGTCGCCCGAACCGAGGACCGCGTGGACCTGTTCCTCGCACTCGAAGCCGGGAAGTACTACGGATAGCTGACCGGACGCGGCAACGTCTCTCGCGGGAAAGCTCTGAACACCGACGCGCGTCACCGGGCCGCCGGGTTCCACCTGCTACGGATAGTTCGGCGGCTCCGGCAGCACACGGGCGGTCAGCGCCTCGTCGTCCAGCACGGCACGCGCGAGATCACCACACCGCATGAACGTGACATCGCCGCACTCCAGCGCGTACTCCACCAACCGGCGCAGTGCCATGATCCTGCCTGGCCGAGCGGACAGGAACGGGTGGCAGCACAGGTTGAACAGGCAACCGTAGTGGCGCATGCCGTCCAGTTCCGCGCGCCACGTCTCCAGCACCTTCACCGGTGATTCGATGACGGAGCCGAGGTGGGGTTCGGGCAGGAAGGCGTACTGTTCCCAGTCGTCGAGCGACCAGTGCACCGGCAGTTCGGCGATGTCCCCCGGTGCTGTACGGATCCGATAAGGGCGATCGTCCGCCATCAGTGACGAGTCGTACAGCAGCCCGTGTTCGGCGACGAGTTGCGGTGTCTGCCATCGCGCGCCCCACATCGCCGCGCGGTGGCCCAGGATCTCGACTCCCTGTTCGGCGAAGACGTCCATCGCTCGGGCGAAGTCGTCGCGCTCCTCCTGTCCGGTCATCGATGTGGGTGCCTTGTGGGCGTACGAGTGGTGCGCGACCTCGTGGCCGCGCTCCACAATGGATGACGTGAGGCCCGGGTACCGCCGGGCCACCCAGCCGGGGACGAAGAAAGTCGCGGGTACGGCCAGTTCGTCGAGCATGCCGAGGATGCGCGGCACCCCCACCTCCGGCCCGTAGGCCTGGTGGGACATCGTGGACAGGTGGTGCGCGAACCGCGCGCCTGCCGCGAGTACCGGGCTTTCCGCGTCCACGTCGAAGGTCAGGGTGGCCACCGCGGCCGCCCCACCGAGCCATCCCGTCGACGTCATCCCTGCCTGCTCTCCTTCCACCTGCGCGCGTTGCCGATGGTGACCATGGGGTCAAGCATGCCGTGCTCGAAGCGTTCCAGCTCGGCGCCGGCGGCGACCCGGCGGGGCAGGTCGGGGTTGACCAGCGCGCCCCTGGCCACGGACAGCACGTCGGCGTGCCCGCCGTCGAGCACCTTCGCGGCCAGCGCGGTGTCGTGCATGCCGCCGTTGACGATCACCGGCAGGCCGGTGACCTCACGGGCGATGCTGGTCACCGTCCGGCCGTTGGCGAGCGTCGCCGTGTCCAGCCAGTTGCGGCCCTCGCTGGCGATGTGCAGGTAGTCCGCGTGGGCCAGTGCCGTGTAGATGGTCTCGGCGTCACGTTCGGCGTCCGGCCAGCGGTAGGTGAAGTCGTTGACCTTGGTCTGCGACAGCCGGACGCCGACGAGTACGCCCGTGGCCTTGATGGCATCGAGGACCTGCACGGTCAACCGGACCCGGTTGGCCATGGGACCGCCGTAGGAGTCGGTGCGCTTGTTGGTGTAGTCGGTGATGAACTGGTCGAACAGGTAGCCGTTGGCCGCGTGGATCTCGACGCCGTCGAAGCCCGCCGCGACCGCGTTGTGCGTGGCGGCGACGAAACCGGCCACCACGTCGTCGATGTCCTGTGTGGACATCTCCCGGGGTACCGGCCACGACCCACTGCCGCCGTACTCGGGCAGCATCACACCGCGCGGGCGCACGGCCGACGGCCCGATGCGCTCGTCGGTGTACGGGTTGCCCTGCGACAGTGCTCCGGCGTGCATGAGCTGGGTGATCATCAGGCCCCCGGCGGCGTGCACGCCCGCGGTGACCGGGCGCCAGCCTTCGACGTGCCGGTCGGTGGCCAGGCCGGGCTGGTTGAGGTATCCCTGGCTGTGCCGCGTGTCGACATAGGTGCCCTCGGTGATCACCAGTGGGAAGCCGCCGTCGGCGAATTCCTTGTAGTACTGGGCCATCTCCGCGGTCGGGACGCCGTCCGGGGTCGCGGAGACCCTGGACATCGGGGCGACCGCGTACCGCGAGCGCAGTTCGTGCGCGCCGATCCGGGTCGGGGTCAGCGCGGGGTGGATCGTGTTCATCGCGGTGTCTCGCTTCACTTGTCCAGGATTTCGATTTCGAGTGGGCCGGGGCGCATGCCGTTGACGTCGACGAGGTCCTGCGGGCACGCGGAAACCACCACGAAGCAGTCCAGCTCGGCCCGCAGTGTCACGGCATCGCCCGGCGCGGCAGGCGACGACCGCCACTCGATGACGTCGTCGGCGGTCACCGGGATGTCCATGAAGAAGTTCACCGGCTGCGGCACTGTGGTCACGTCGACCTCCAGCTCACGCATGGCCGCCTTCAGGTTTTCCGCGCAGGACGCGTGCCACCCGTGGTGCCCGAGGAGCTCGTAGCGGGCCGGGTCGCAGGCGGCGATCAGCATGTCGTGCCGCCCCGGCGAGGTGTCATCGGTCAACGTGAGGATCGGCCGCCTACGGTCCGTGACGAACGGTTCACCGGGCACGGGGAACAAGCGGCTCGTATGTCCGCGGGTGTGCGCGGCGCTGAGGTGCTCGACGGGGTCTGACGCACAGAACGCGAAGAAGTCGCCCACCTGCGCTCCTTCAGGGGTGCTCACCCGTATGAGCTGTCCAGCGGAGACCCGCACGGCCCGGCCCTCCCGGGCGGGCACCAGTACTCGTGTCAGCTCCATGACGACCACTTCACCACTAAGTCGAGTGGCGAGGCCATGGACGATCCTCCATGAATCACGCGATCGACTGGAGGATCCTCCACACCCCCTCGATACGGAATAGGCTTGCGAAGTGCCACCGGTCATCACGCTCGAGAGCCCGTTCGCCCACCAGGTGTTCCACCAGCGGCATCCCGAGTTGTTCCGGCGGCTGATGGACGCCCACCCGTACGGCCCGGACGAGCGCGCGGCACTGGAAGCGTTGCTGGCCGAAACGCAGAAGGGCACGATCTCGCTGGCGGACGACGCGTTCGACCGGGACACGTGGCTGGACTGGGACCGTCGCCACTTCGGCAAGCCGTGGGCGAAAGCACCGTTCCTGTGGGCGGAGAGCTACTTCTACCGGCTGTTGCTGGGCGCGGTCGGGTACTTCGACACCGGCGTCGACCCGTTCGGACCCTTCAAGACCGCGGAGCTGCGTTCATCCACACTGGACAACGACTATGCCTGGCTCGCCGAACAACCGCACTTCGACGCCGCGTTGATGGCGTCGCTCTACGGCAACCGGGCCGACCTGGGATTCCAGCTCATCGCGGGCGACTCCGCCGCGATCCACGACCAGCTCGTCGCCGACGACAGCGCGGCCGTGCGCGAGTTCTTCCAGCGCGTGGCGCCGGTTGCGGTCACGTTCGTGCTGGACAACGCGGGCCGGGAACTGTTGTCCGACTTGGTGTTCGCCGATCACCTGCTGACCACCGGACTGGCGAGCGTGGTGACGTTGCACGCGAAGCCCTATCCGTACTTCGTCTCCGACGCGACCATGACCGACGTCGGCGACTGCCTGCGGCGGCTGCGTGACCTGCCCGGTGACTCGGGCAACAGGTTGCACGAGGCCGCAGCGGACGGACGGCTCAAGATCCGCACGCATCCGTTCCACAGCGCCCCGTTGTCGTTCCACACCATGCCTTCCGACCTCGCCGAGGAGCTCAGCCGCGGCGTGACCGTCTTCAAGGGCGACCTCAACTACCGACGGCTGGTCGGCGACTGCCGCTGGGATCCGTCGACACCTTTCGCCGACGCCGTGTCGTACCTGCCCGGGCCAGCCGTGGCCCTGCGAATCCTGAAGTCCGAGGTCGTCGTCGGCGCTGACGACCGCCCCCGCCCACCCGGCTGGGAGACCGCGGGCACGTACGCCTCGATCCAGATGTACCGCCCCTGAGACAGACGTCGCACCGGTCCAGCTCGAGCTACTTTGCGCGCGCGGAGCCATGCACTGTTCGCCCCTCAGGCTGTTCGGCCGTCCAGAACGGCCTGGCAGATTCGGGGAACGGCGGTTCCGATCGGTTCGGTGATCACCTCAGCCGCGAGGTGGTCGTACGGTGTCGGATCGCGGTTGACGATCACCAGCCGTGCGCCGGCGTCCACGGCCACGCGGCACAGGGAGGCGGCCGGCTCGACTTCGAGGGTGCTGCCGATCGCGATGAACAGGTGGCTCGCCGCCGCGATCGCTCCCGCTTTCGCGAACACCGCCGAGTCGAGATACTGTCCGAAAAGGATCACGTCGAGCTTCAGGATACCGCCGCAGTCCTGGCACGCCGGGTCCTTCTCCCCCGCCGCCACCCTGGCGAGCACCTTCTCGCTCGGCTGGGACACCTCACAGCCCACGCAGACCGTGTTGCGCATGGATCCGTGTAGTTCCAGCACTTTCCGGTCCGGTGTGCCGCCGCGTTGGTGCAGGCCGTCGATGTTCTGCGTCAGCACGCGGACTGCCAGGCCCGCGCGGTCGAGGTCCGCCAGCGCGCGGTGGGCCGCGTTCGGCTCGGCTGTCCACGCCGTGTGACCGCTGTAGGCTGCCCAGAACTGCTCGCGCACCGCTTGGTCCGTCATGTAGTTGCGGTACGTGAACAGGTCTGCCATCCGCGGGTTCTTCGTCCAGACGCCGTCCGGCCCCCGGAAGTCGGGAATTCCCGAGTCCGTGGAGATCCCGGCGCCGGTCAGCACCGACACCCTTGTCACGCCTCGTGCCCATTCCATGCACCGAGCATAGAGAGCCTGGCCATCGATTTCCGGCGGCACTCGTGTGCGCCCTGGTCCCGTGAGCGGCCCGGCACCGGCGGGCCACTCACGGGGCCGTCATCAGGGTGTGACCGGGACGTTCGTCAGTCCCTTCTTCGCCTTGGTGACGGTGTTCGATGCGTGGACCACGTTCGGGCGTTCCTTGCACTTGGACGTCGAGGTGATCTTGATGGCGTACTCACCGGCCCCGCCGAGGTCGGATTTGTTGCCACGCCAGGTGTTGCCGCAGCCGTTCGGGAACGACGGCGTGGTGCTCGGGTTGTGCGTCTCGTACCCGTTGGCGAACGTGCCGGGGCTGGTGAACGTCCCCGTGTTGTTCTCGATCAGGTAGTCCGTGCCCTTCACGTCGATCCACGAGTCCGCGGAGTTCTGGCCGGTGATGCCCTGGCCGTTGAACGTGTTGCCGCGGATCACGCCCGCCTGCGTGCCTTCCTTGACGTCGATCGGTTCCGCGGCGATGTTCGGCCCGATCCTGTTGTCCAGCACCTGGACGCGGTCGGACTTGTCCGCGCCGCCCGAGTTGCCGTGGCAGGACCAGTTGGAGTTCGCCGAACCGATGTAGACGCCCTCGCCGTAGCCCTTCTGCACCAGACCCGTGTCGGTGATCCTGGAGTTGCGGATCACGCTGTCGGCCGACGAGCGCCTGAAGTGCACAGCTTCTTCGTCCACGTGGTGCACGTAGACGCCGTCGAGCGTGGTGTGGTGGGAGTTGTCCAGGACAATGCCCTTCTTGGACTCCGCCACGGTGAAACCGGTCAGCTTCCAGTACGGCGCACCGTAGAGCCACAGCCCGTAACCGGAGTCCCAGCCCGCCGTCGGCGCCGGGCAGGACGGCGCCTGCCCGCTCGGGCCGTCGTTGATCAGCACGGCGTTCGCCGGGCCGGTCAACGTGATCGGCTGTGACGAACTTCCCGCTTTCTGCGACACGAACGAGCCACGGTACGTGCCCGCGGCCATCCTGACGACCGTGCCGGGTGTGGCACTGCCGAGCGCGGCCTGCAGCTGCGCCGCCGTCGAAACATCCACAGTGGCCGCCGAAACCGGCTGCGGGACCACCACCAGCGCCGCGGCGGCCAGTGCGGTGACCAGCATCGAACCCTTCAGCATCACTTGCCTCCAGCGGACTTCAGGAACAACGACTTCGCACTGTCGGTCTTGGTCGCGTCGACACCGTGACCACCTGTGTAGTCGCGTTGCTCGTTCTTGGCCCAGTCCGCGATCGGCGTGCCGCCGATGTCCAGGTGCTTGTACCCGGTGCCGTTCCAGCCGAAGATGTAGATCCGCTGCTTGTCCGGGTAGTACTCCTGGAACGGGCCGTTGGTGGCCAGCTGCTTGGTCATGGTGTTGTTGAAGAACACGTTGCGGTAGCCCGACGCACCGGACCACTTCACCGCCTTCCTGCCCGCGCCCCACCAGATCGGGAACCAGTTCGAGTCATCGGGGCCGCCGCCGCCCTCGTCGCCGCAGTTGGCCCGGCAGTTGCCCGACCGGTGGCCGTAGTTCACCTTCACCGTGTTGAGCTCGAACAGGTTGTTGCGCTCCCAGCCGCCGTGCAGGTTCAGATCCGAGTCGAAGTCGTTGCCGATCACGACGTTGCCCGAGGCCGACCACTGGAACGTGAAGTGCCGCAGGTTGCGTGAGGTGTTGCCGGCGTACAACGAGTCCCACACGCGGGACCCGCGGAAGTAGCCGTTGCCGCCCTTGCCCTTGTTCCACGACCCGTCCAGCTCGTTGTGCACGATCTGCAGGTTCTTGGCTTCCTCGGTGACGATCGGGTGCGATCCGGTCATCTCCGCCTTCATGCCGCGGACCCAGGAGTCGGCCGCCCACTTGAACACGATCCCGTGCATCTCGGCACGCGGGTCCATGTTGCCGTAGTTGTTGATCGCCTCGGCCCTGTTCAGGTTCGGCATGTCCTGCGTGAAGCCGAAGTTCTCGAATCCCACGCCCAGCACCGGGTCGACCAGCGGGGCCGCCTTCGAGTCGTAGGTCGCGCCACCGATCGCGGGCGAACCGTCCGAGGTCGAGGTCACCGGCACGTCGAACTCGATCGGCTTGTCCAGCGTGATCGTGCGCTGCGAGGTGTTCACCGACGCGATCGTGAAGATCTGCTGGCGCATGTGCATGTTCAGCAGCGGGAACGTCGTCGGCAACGCCTGCTGTTCCTGGTAGAACTTCTGCGTGTTGGCGGCCCGGATGTTGACCAGCGAGCCCGCGGTCAGCGTGCTGATCGACCCGCTGGACGCCAGGTACACCACGCGGTCGCCGGTGCGGGCGGAGAACCCGGTGTCACCGGGCTTGGCACGCAGTTTGACGCCGGACTTCCAGTGCACGTTCACCGTGCCCTCAAAGATGTCCTTGCGGTTGGCGGGCGCCGAGGAGAAGTCGCTCTGGTAGCTCGAGTGCACACCACGCGACTGCACCCGGAACAACCCGCGACCCGGCCACAACCAGCCGCCCTTGCCGCTGCCCGAGGTCATCCCGTCCTCGTCCCAGTCCGAGTTGTCCTCGGTCAGGGTGTCGTACAGGGTGTTCGGGTCCGGCCGGTACACGACTTTGGTCGCGGTCATGCCGGCGCCGCGGATCACCAGGTAGTCGGCGTCGACGTGCAACTCGCGGGTGACAACGAGTTCGCCCGCGGGCAACGTGATCAGGCTGAGCTTGGTGTAGCTCGCCGAGTTCGAACACGACGACTTGATCGCGTCGATCGCGGCTTGCAGACCAGCGGAATCGTCCGCGCTGTCATTGGGCTTGACGTTGTATTGACTGCTCAACTCCTGCGGCGTGATCTGGCAGGTCTGGCTGGAATTGATGTCACCGTCGCCGGGCAGGTTCATACCGCCCCGGTATCCGGCTTTCGACCAGTCGTAAAGGCCGGACACGGCAGCCCGCCGGTTGCCGGACGACAGATCGAGGCTGGTCGAAGCGCCCGCGCCGGGCGCTGCTCCGGCAACGGGCGCTGGTAGCGCAATCGCGCTCGCGGTGAGCGCCGAGCTCACTGCGAGCGCGAGAAAACCACGATGTTTCCACGACATGAAATCCTCCGGTGGCGGCGGAGCAGGGTCGGTAGATGTGCGGCGGCACTCACACCCGAGGTGTACCTGTTGTAGCCCACCAGACGCTACGTCGTCAATGAATTGCGTATCCGCGTCCACGTACGTGAATTAGGGAAAAAACCTGCCGTTCGGTTCACAAATAAAAGCGCGCACCCATCATTCACCTGTTTGCGCACGCCATGGCGACAGGGACAACGGCTTGCCGGTCTCCAGGAACGACTTGAGGTTCGACAGCACCGCCGCCCAGCCCGCGGCCGCGGCGCGCTGCTGCGCCTCGTCGGCGAAGTCCTCGTGGGTGACGGTCAGCCGGACGATCTCGCCGTAGCGCTGGATGTCGAACGTGACCTTCGACGTCTCGTCCGGTTTGGCGGGGTCGGCCCACGTGAGGACCAACCGGCGCGGCGGCCTGCTTTCCTCGACGACGCCGACGACATCGGCACCCGTGCCGTCAATGCGCCGATGCTCCCATTCGGACCCGGCCTGCCAGTCGGAAACGTTCCGGTGCCCCCAGTACTGCGCACTCAGATCCGCGTCGGTGATCGCCTCCCACACCTTCTCCTGCGTGCTTTCGATGTAGGTGACGTAGACGAAACTCGGTTTGTCGCTCATTTTTTCCTCGGCTCGTTGTTTGACAGCACTGAGTACACGCAGGCGCGGTCGCTCGAACTTGTCGATCCACCGCTCCTGGATCTCGTGCAACGGCACGGGATTGAGGTAATGCAGTTTCTCCCGGCCCTTGCGCACAGTGCTGACCAGGTTCGCGGCCTCCAGCACGGCCAGGTGCTGCGTGACCGACTGGCGTGCCATGTCCAGCCGATCACACAACTCACCCAGCGTCTGCCCGTTCTGCTCGTGCAGCCTGTCCAGCAGGTGCCGTCGCGTCTCGTCGGCCAGTGCTTTGAACACCATCTCCACACAGTAAGTTACGCAGGTAATTACCTGCATGTCAACTCGTGCTACTTTGTATCAAGCATTCGATACAAAGGGGGCGCGATGAGCCTGGAGTGGCAGAATGTCCTGATATACGGGCTGAGCGGCCTTGCCCTGCTGGTCATCCTGTGGCCGACGGTGAAAGTCGGGCAGCGCTTCCTCAGGCGATGGGGCGTCAGCGACCCGACCGAACAGCAAGGCCTGCTCGCCAGGAGATACCTGCTGCACCGGCGGCTGCTCTACCCGCCGCTCTTCCTCGCCGCGCCGCTGATCACGTTCGGTGACACCAACCCGTTGCCGACTTTGATCACCGCGTTGCTGCTCGGCGAGATCATCGCGATGCTCCGGCCCAGCCGCGGACCACGCACGGCCACGCTCACCCGGCGGACATGGAGCGATCTCGTGCCACGCTGGGCGCTCGTCGCCATGCTCGTTCTCGCCGGATTCGCCGCGTTGCTCGCAGTCGCCGCGGGACTGGCCAAGCAGTGGGGCATGGGATTGCTCGACAAGTACCCGCCCGACGGTTTCTGGCGGACGAACGGCGACATCGTGGCGAGCGTGGCGGACGTGCACCGCATGCTCGACAACTCCGCCTGGCTCGTGGTGCTGGTCAGTGTGGTCCTGGTGACCGCGGTCGTGCTGGGCATCGTGTGGCTCGCGGTCTACCGCGGTTCCGGCACCGATCCGAGCGTCGACGCCGCACTGCGCACCCGTACCGCGCGGGTCGCCGTCGGGATCGGCATCGCGTGGATGTCGGTGAACGTCCAGCAGGCCAACAACAAGCTGATCAACATACGTGACATCCGCTGGCCGGAGCCCGCGCCCTCCTGGCTCACGGGGACCGGCTGGCTGGAGTCGATCACAGTGCCGATGCTGATCATCGGCATCGCGGGGTGGATCTGTGTGGCCAATCCGGACAGTCGGATGCCCTACGTCCAGACCGCCCGACCGACGGCGTGACACGGATCCTTGTCGACCCGGACAACGGCGTACCGCCATGGCGACAGGTACGTGACCAACTCGTCCGGCTGATGCGGTCCGGTGAACTCCCCGTGGGCACACCGCTGCCGACAATCCGCCAACTGGCCAACGACCTCGGTCTGTCCGCCGGAACGGTCGCCCGCGTCTACCGTGAACTGGAAAGCACAGGGATCCTGCACACCGCCCGGCGCAAGGGAACCGTCGTCGCGACAATCCCCGGCGACCCCGTCGACACCAGCACAGCGCTGACCAACGCAGCGAAACAGTTCACCGATCACGCCAAAGCCCTCGGCATGACCCTCGACGAAGCGATCGCAGCAGTCACCCAGACATGGAAATGAACCGGTAGCGCTCCAGCTCGACCACCACACCCACCAACCACACTCGGGTCTGCTGCGCCGATAGGTGACATCTGAGTTGGCTTGCCATAGTGGTGAGCTGGGAGGATGTCGCTGTGCCCAAGCCTTGCCCTCAGGAGTTCCGCGATGATGTCGTGCGGGTCGCTCGTGATCGCGAGCCCGGTGACGGTCGAGCAGATCGCGAAGGACTTCGGAGTCCACCCGATGACGTTGTTCACGTGGCTGCGCCAGGCCGACGCCGATGAGGGCAGCAGCCCGGGTGTGAGCAGGAGCGACTCGGCTGAGCTGCGCGAGGCGCGTAGGCGGATCAAGCTGGTGGAGCAGGAGAACGAGGTCTTGCGTCGGGCGACGGCGCATCTGTCGCAGGTGAACCTGCCGGGAAAAGGCTCTACCCGCTCGTGACGGAGCTGGCCGCCGATGGTATCCCGGTCGCGGTGCCGTGCCGGGTCTTGGACATCGCTCGACAGCCGTACTACCGCTGGCGCGCCCGGCCTGTCACCGAGCTCGAGCGGGCTCATCGGGCGAACGCGTCGTTCGACGCGCACCGCGACGAGCCGGAGTGTGGTTACCGGTTTTGTGGCGGACGAGCCGCGCGACGCGGGCCTGTCGATGGCGGATCGGACCGCGCGGCGGATCTGATCGTCCATGGGCCGGTGGTGCGCGTGGCGGATCTGATTGTCCATGGCTGGTGGAGCGCGTTCGGCGAGAAACTCGGCCGCAAAGGGACCAAGACTGGTTCGCCCGTGCAAGACGATTCAGTACGGCGCGACTCACCGCCACGGCACCGAACTGGCTGTGGCTGTCCGCATCACCGAACACCGCACCGCCGAAGGCAAGCTGTATCTCTGCGCGGTCAAGGACGTCTGCTCCAACCGGATCGAGGGTTGCTCGATCGACTCCCGGATGAAGTCCCGCCTCGCTGCCACCGCGCTCACCAACACGGTCGCCCGCCGCGATGAGGCCGACGGCTGTGTGGTGCGCACCGACCGCGGATCGCGATTCCAATCCAGACACCCCAACTCGCGGTCAGCGGCGAGGGCACTGCGTGTGACCCGGCGAGTTCAGCGAGGCCGATCGTTTCGCTGTTCAGCCAGGCGGGTCAGCACCGAGTCGACCAGTGCCCAGCCGTCGAGTTCGCAGCGGCCAGGTTCCGCCGGCAACCAGCCGCGGTCGATGGCTTCGCCGAGCACTGCTCTCACCACGCCCGGCCGGTTCAGGTTCAGGTAGTCGTCTCCGCGTTTCACTTCGCCCACATGCGTCGCACCCGCCGTTCCTTCGCCGGAGGCGAAGACGATTTCCAGCCGGCCCGGTTCGTTGTCACGACGTATCACGAGTCGTTCTGCGCAGTCGTGGTAGCGGGGTGTGCCGCCGTCGGCGTTGTCTGCCCGGTGGCTGTGGGACAGCGTCCAGCGGTACGTCGCCTGGTCGACGAGTAACACCCGTGCTCGGTGCCCCACCGGCTCAGCGTATCGGCTTCGGGGTACTTCGTTCGGGTTGACGAGGTCCACAGCCGTCGGGTCAGCCGATCGTGGGGATGAACTCCGGGGCTTTCCTGGCGTCTGCCGCTCGTTCGAACGCCGCCGCCAGCGCCAGGACCTTCGCGTCCGACCAGCGGCCCGCGAAGAACGACACACCGATCGGCAATGGACCGGCGGAGCCCGCCGGGACCGAGATGTTCGGGTACCCCGACACCGCCGCCGGTCCCGACGAGCCCAGCACGAACGCGTCGCCCGCTGCGTAGTCGGTCTTCCACGCCGGGCTGTTGGTCGGCGCCATGATCGCGTCAAGCCGTTGCGCAGCCAGGGTTTCGTCGATCGATCGGCGGGCGAGTGTGGTCGCGGTGGCGCGCTGCTTGAGGTACGTGGGGTCCGTTGTCGGTGGGGCCACCGCCGCCTGTTCGAAGATCTCCTGGCCGAACTTCGACAGCTCCACGGGGTCCTGCCGGTTGAACGCGATCAGCTCGTCGAACGTGTCCGGCCCTCCTGGTCGTGTGGCCAGGTAGGCGTGCAGGTCACGCTTGAACTCGGGCACGAGGGCCGCGAACTCGTTCTCGCCTATCTCGTTCTGGTACGGCAGGTCGACGTCCACCACGGTCGCGCCTCGCGCCCGCAGCGTCTTCACCGCGTCCGACACGACCCGGTCGACCGCACTGTCTGCTCCGGACAGACGCCACACGCCGATTCGTGCTCCTCGCAAAGCATCCGGCTTCAGCAACGACGCGTAGTCCCGTGGCTGGGTCGCTGGGA
Organism: Kibdelosporangium phytohabitans; assembly: GCF_001302585.1. GTDB lineage: Bacteria > Actinomycetota > Actinomycetes > Mycobacteriales > Pseudonocardiaceae > Kibdelosporangium > Kibdelosporangium phytohabitans. The sequence goes on from NZ_CP012752.1 coordinate 7,657,749, forward strand.
TCCCTTTCGTCGCGGCATCCGACGGATCACGGCCCTGGATCACCGACAGGGTGATCGCCGAGTCGATGACGTGCCTTGTCATCGGGCCCGCCGTGTCCTGCTCCGCCGAGATCGGCACCACGCCCGACCTGCTCACCAGGCCGAGGGTCGGCTTGTGGCCGACGATCCCGTTCGCACCGGACGGGCACACGATCGAGCCGTCCGTCTCGGTCCCGATCGCCACCTGGGCGAGGCTCGCGGCGATCGCCGCACCTGAGCCCGACGACGAGCCGCACGGGTTCCGGTCGAGCACGAAGGGATTCGCGGTCTGCCCGCCCACGCCCGACCAGCCGGACGACGACCGCGTCGAACGGAAGTTCGCCCACTCCGACAGGTTCACCTTGCCCAGGATCACCGCGCCACCCCGGTACAGCCGGTCCACCAGATGCGCGTCCGCAGCCGGCTTCGACCGCAGCGCACGCGACCCGGCGGTGGTCGGCATCGCGCGGGTGTCGACGTTGTCCTTCAACAGCACGGGAATGCCGTCGAGCGGGCTCAACCCACGCCCCGCACGCCTGCGCGCGTCACTGGCCGCCGCCTCGGCGAGCGCACGGTCGTTCAACGCCACGATCGAGTGGATCTTGCCGTCGACCGCCTCGATCCGGTTCAGGTAGGCCTTGGTCAACGCGACGGCCGTCAGCCGCCCGCGGTCCATCTGGCGCTGCAGATCCGGGATGGTCGACCCGTCCAGGTCCAGCGACGAGGCCGACGCTGGTGCCGGTCCGGCGACCAGCGCGGCCGTTGCGAGCAAAACGAGTGGCAGGCGCATACGAGCACCCCACTCCCCCGGCTTGATCGGGTCAACCCGACCTTCGTCGCTACTCGGGTACCACCTGACGTGCCTCGGGGAAGTGGCATGCCGCCCTGTGCCCCTCGGTCGCGCCGCTGAGCTGCACCAACGGTGGTTCTTCCGACGCGCAGATGTCCTGGGCCTTCCAGCACCGCGTGCGGAACCGGCAGCCGGACGGCGGGTTGATCGGCGACGGCACGTCCCCGGTCAGCCTGATCCGCTCACGGTGCTTCTCGCTGTCCGGGTCCGCGTCCGGCACCGACGACAGCAACGCGTGGGTGTACGGGTGGTGCGGATTGCCGTACAGGTCCACGCGGTCGGCGATCTCGACGATCTTGCCGAGGTACATCACCGCGATCCGCTGCGAGAAGTGCCGCACCACCGCGAGGTCGTGCGCGATGAAGACGAACGCGATGCCCAGTTCCCGCTGCAACCGCTGCAGCAGGTTCACCACCTGCGCCTGGATCGAGACGTCCAGCGCGGACACCGGCTCGTCGGCGACGATCAGCTTGGGCTGCAACGCCAGCGCGCGGGCGATCCCGATCCGCTGCCGCTGACCGCCGGAGAACTCGTGCGGGTAGCGGTTGTAGTGCTCGGGGTTGAGGCCGACGGTCTCCAGCAGTTCCCGGACGCGCTTCTGCCTGCCGCCGGGCGGGTCGATCCCGTTGATCTCCATCGGGCCCGCGATGATCGACCCGACCGTGTGCCGCGGGTTCAGCGACGAGTACGGGTCCTGGAAGATCATCTGGATCTCGGTCCGGATGGGTGCCAGCTGCTTGCGCGAGGCGTGCGTGATGTCCTTGCCGTCGTACGTGATCGTGCCCGCGGTGGGCTCGAGCAGCCGGGCGATCAGCCGCCCGGTCGTCGACTTGCCGCAGCCGGACTCGCCGACCAGGCCGAACGACTCGCCTTCGTGCACGGTCAGGTCGATCCCGTCGACCGCCTGCACCACACCGGCCTTGCGGCTGAACAGCCCGGTCGCCCGGACGGGGAAGTGCATCTGGAGCCCACTCGCGGTGAGCAGTTCTTTGGTGGGAGCAGCTACTTCGGTCATGTGTGGTCAGCCCAGTCGTTGCAGCTCGTCGGTACGGATGAGCTTCTTGTCCGCCGCGGCGAGGTGGCACGCGGATCCGTGCCCGTCCGGCGGTGCGAGCAGTGGCCGCTCGGTGGTGCACCGGTCGCCCGGCACCCGGTCGCGGTAGTCGCAGCGCGGGTTGAACGGGCAGCCGGTCGGCGGGTCGATCAGGCTCGGTGGCGTGCCTCGGACGGGCACGAGCGGCACGTCCACGTCGCCGCCCAGGTGCGGGATCGACGACAGCAGGCCCCAGCTGTACGGGTGCTGCGGGGTTTTGAGCACTTCGCGGACCGTTCCGCGTTCCACCGCGCGTCCCGCGTACATCACGAGCACGTCGTCGGCCATCTGCGCGACCACACCCATGTCGTGGGTGATCAGGATGATCGCCGTCTCGAACTCCGACTGCAGGTCCCGCAGCAGGTCGAGGATCTGGGCCTGCACGGTGACGTCCAGCGCGGTGGTCGGCTCGTCGGCGATCAGCAGCGCCGGGTCGCAGCACAGCGCGATCGCGATCATCGCGCGCTGCCGCATGCCGCCGGAGAACTCGTGCGGGTACTGCTTGGCACGGCGTTCGGGCTGCGGGATGCCGACCTTGTTGAGCATCTCCACCGCGCGGTTCCACGCTTTGCTCTTGTTGGCGCCGGTGTGCCTGCGGTAGGTCTCGGCGATCTGCTCGCCGACCGTGTAGTACGGCGACAGCGAGGTCAGCGGGTCCTGGAAGATCATCGAGATGCCGTTGCCACGCAGCTTCTGCATGGCCTTCTCGCTCGCCCCGGCCAGCTGCTGGTCGTTGAACCGGATGTCCCCGCTGATCGCGGTGGTCTTCGGGTTGTGCAGGCCGAGGATGGCGAGGTTCGACACGCTCTTGCCGGACCCCGACTCGCCGACGATGCCGAGCGTCTTGCCCTTGGCCAGGTCGAACGACAGCCCGTCGACGGCCTTGACCACGCCGTCCTCTGTGGAGAAGTGGACCTTGAGGTCGCTCACGGACAGGATGGTCATGCGGTCACCTTGATTCGCGGGTCGATGGCGGCGTAGACCACGTCGACGATGATGTTGGCGACCACGACCGCCGCCGAGGCCAGCATCACCACGCCCATCATCATCGGCAGGTCGGACGCGAGCACCGAGTTGACCGCCAGCTGGCCGACACCGACGAGGCTGAACGACGTCTCGGTGATGATCGCACCGGCGAACAGGGTCGCGATGTCCAGGCCGAGGATGGTCGCGATCGGGGTCATCGCGCCGCGGAAGGCGTGCTTGACGTACACCTCACGGGTGCTCAGGCCCTTGGCCCGGACCGTGCGGATGAAGTCCTCGTTGAGCACGTCCACCATGGACGAGCGGGTCAGTCGCGCGTAGTAGGCGGTGTGGATCAGCGCGAGGCAGATCCACGGCAGGATCAGCCCGCCCGCCCAGTCCAGCGGACTGTCGAAGAACGAGACGTAGTTCGGCCGTGGCAGCAGGTCCGAGCTGTACACGAAGATGTACAGGAAGAACGGCGCGAGCACGTAGATCTGCATGGACCCGCCGACGAGGGCGAAACCCATGGCGATCTTGTCAGCGGCCTTGCCCTTGCGCAGGGCGGCCAGCATGCCGAGGCCGACGCCGAAGACCAGGAACAGCACGACCGCGCCGATCGCCAGCGACAACGTGACCGGCAGGCGGTCGACGACCGTGTCGAAAACCGGCTGGCGGTTGACGAACGAGTAGCCGAAGCACGGCGCCTCGCACAGCTTGTCGCCGATCATCCGGCCGCCGAAGATCCCGCCGAGGTAGGTCAGGTACTGCTGCCAGATCGGTTGGTCGAGGCCGAGACCGCGCTTGATCTCCTCGATCAGCGCGGGCGTACAGGACTTTCCGCAGGACAGTGCCGCGACCTCGTTGCCGGGCACGGCGAAGAAGAGCAGGAACGTGATGGCGCTGATCACGAGAAGGATCAGGATCGCACCGATCACCCTGCGGACAAGGAAGACCAGCATCGGACGGGCTACTCCAACGTGTGGGGGACGGGCCGTGCGGCCCGTCCCCCATGTGGTGTCAGGACTTCAGGAACAGGTTGGTCAGGTTCATCACGGTGTGGATGTCGAACGAAGCGCCACCCACGTTGGTGCCGAACATGAGCTGCCTGCGCGGGTACACGTACGGCACCGCGGGCACGCTCTCCATGATCTTCTTGTCCAGCTTGTTGAACTCGGCGCCCTGCTCGGCCGAGTCGGTGATCTTGAGGATCCGGTCGATCTCGGCGTTGACGTCGGCGTTGTTGAAGTGGGTGTTGTTCGGCCTGCCGTCGGCGATCTTGCGGCCGTCGAACAGCTCCGGGTACACCGTGACACCGGTCGGCCAGTCGGCCGCCCACGCGGACCAGTAGAAGTCCAGGTTGTTGCTGACCTTGTCGCGGGTGTCGTTGAAGGTCTTGGCCTGCATCGGGATCTTCTCGACCTTGAAACCGGCCTTCGTCAGGCCCTCGGCGATCGCCAGGCCCTCCTTCTCACCGGTCGGCGTCTGGTTGTACCCCAGCGAGATCGAGTAGCCGAGCTTGCCCGCGTCGGTCAGGATCTTCTTGGCCTTCTCCGGGTCGCCCTTCGGGTCGACGTCGGTCACGCCCGGCAGGTCGTACTTCTTCCAGCCCAGCGTGCTCGGCGAGCCGAGGGTGGTGGCGAAGTCGCCCTGGTACGGGCCGCCCTTCTGCAGCCGCGCCTGCTCCTTCGGGAACGCGACCAGCAGCGCCTTGCGGACGTTGAGGTCGGTGACGCGGGTGTTGTTGATCGCGTACAGGTCGACCTGGGTGGTCGGCTTGTCGATCACCTGCTGCTTGAGCTTGGGGTCGTTCATGACCTGCTCGAAGCGCTCCGGCGCGACGGCCTGGTAGATGCTGGCGGTGTTCTTGTCGTCACCGGCGGACGCGGCGATCCGGTCGGTCACCTCGCCGACCTGCGGGCCGAACTGGAAGGTGAAGCTGTCGACGTACTGGTGGCGGATCGAGTCGGTCGCCGGGTCCCAGTTCTCGTTGCGGACCAGCTTCAGGCTCTTGTCGACCTCGTGCGAGGCGATCTTGTACGGACCGGACGTGATCGGCGCCTGGTCCATCGCCTCCTTGGTGTCCTTGGCCTGCGGCACCGGGGCGGTGGCGCCGAGCGCGGCCGCGAACGGGAAGTCCGGGCGCGGCTGGGAGAACTTGAAGATGATGGTCTTGTCGCCCTGGACCTCGACCTTGTCGTTGGAGAGCTCGCCGCCCTCGTACGGGCCCGGGTAGACCTTGCCGAAGTCCTCGCTGTCGGCCAGCCAGGTCTGGATGTACGGGAAGCCACGGGCGTACAGCGACGAGAACGAGCGCGCCACGGCGTACTTGACGTCCTTGGCGACGATCGGCGTGCCGTCGGAGTACTTGATCCCGTCCTTGAGGGTGTACTTCCAGGTCTTGCCGCCGTCGGTCGACTCACCGGCGTTGGTGGCGAGGTCGCCGACCAGCGTGGTCTTGTCGCCCTCGATCCGGTACATGGTCAGCCGGCGGGAGATCATCTCGAGCACGGTGTTGTCCGGCGACGACTGCGACACGGCGGGGTCGTAGTGGACGATGTCCTGGCGCCACAGGATGTTGACGTTGCCGCCCTTGCGCGAGTCCTTGATCTCCGGCGCCGGTCCCTTGGACAGCGAACCGTCCTTGTCGATGGACACCTTGGCGACCTCGGCCTGCGCCCGGTTCGGGTCAGTTCCCGCGTTCTGGCCACCCGCACTGCACCCGGACGCGATCAAGACCGCGCTCGTGGCGAATGCGGACGCCACGAGGATCGGTTTGCGTTTCAAAATTCATCTCCCTGTTCTCGATGCACCCGGTACCCGGTTCAGCGGTGCGACTTCGGATCGAGCGCGTCCCTCACGGAGTCCCCCAGCAGGTTGAACGCGAGGACGAATATCAGCAGCGCCAGACCGGGGAACACCAGGTAGGTCGGCACGGTCTGGATGTAGTCGCCGCCGGTGTGGATCATGCGGCCCCAGTCCGGGGTCGGCTCGACCATGCCGACACCGAGGTAGGACAGCGCGGCCTCGGTGGTGACCATGGCGGGCACGTCCAGGGTGACCACGACGAGGATCGGCGTGACGAGGTTGGGCAGCAGTTCCTTGAGCACGATCCGGCGCGAGCTGGCGCCGGACACGCGGGCGGCGTCGATGAACTCGCGTTCACGCAGCGAGAGCACCTGGCCGCGCAGCAGCCGGGCCGCTCTGGTCCAGCCGAACACCGACAGCACGAGGATCAGCGCGGTGGCCCGCAGCCAGGCCGGCGCCTCCTTGCCCGGCGCGATGAACAGGGCCAGCGCGATCGGCGTGAACGCCAGGAAGAACAGGGTCGACGGGATCGCCAGCAGCGTGTCGATCACCCGGCCGATGAAGTAGTCGGCCTTGCCGCCGAGGTAGCCGGCGGTGATGCCGATGATGACGCCGACCGCGGTGACGATGAAGACCACGACCAGCGCGATCAGCAGCGATGTCCGGATGCCGTACACCAGCTGCATGAGCACGTCCCGGCCGAGCTTCGGCTCGAGACCGAGCCAGAATTCGCCGTCGATGCCCCCGTTGGGCTTCATCGGAATTCCGGTGTCGCTGAGCAGGCCCGGCCGTTCCAGGCCGTACTGCGTGTCCGGGTCTTTTCCGTACAGCAGCGAGATCAGCGGCGCACCGAGCCCGACCAGGAAGAAGAAAAGCACGACGCAACCCGAGATGACCCCGGTCTTGTCCCTGCGGAAACGACGCCACGCCAGCTGTCCTGGCGACCTGCCGACCGGGGGTTTGCTCCTACCAGCCGGGACAGACGTAGCGTCCGCTGTCGTCAGCTCGGCCTGAACCAGGTCGGCCACTTGCCCCCCGATATCCATTAAGTCGAAAGATTCGGCGGAAATTTACGGCCCGCCCCTTGGCATCGTCAAGTGACCCGGCCATCGACGTCAAGTCACGAACGGGCCACGATTTTTCGGTCGCCGGGGAATTCAACCGGACGGTACCCGATCGAGCACACTCAGTGTCCACATAGGCGGCACCCATACACAAACCCGCATGGTTTCGTTTATCCACTGTGTCCGGACGCCCCCAGCAGCCGCGGGATCCGCGCGTACGGCATCCTTGCGTCGCCCACACCCGTGGAACTGCCCAGGAGAACGCCGCATGACCAGCGATTCCGACTTCGCGATCCCGGCAAAGGTGGCAAGTCCGGCACAGCAGACGCGGCCGGAGCGGCCGCTCGGCCGGTGGCTGCTGGAACACCGCGTCGGCCCGGTCGGCCCGGAGAGCGGCGAGAACCACGCCAAACCGCAGGCGTGGTGGAAAGTGATGTGCCTGACAGGAGTCGACTACTTCTCGACACTGTCCTATTTGCCCGCTATCGCCGCACTCGCCGCCGGCGCGCTCTCCCCGCTGGCCACCCTGCTGATCGTGGCGCTGACCCTGCTCGGCATGCTGCCGATGTACCGCAGGGTGGCGCGGGAAAGCCCGAACGGACAGGGCTCCGTGGCCATGCTCGAGGACCTGCTGCCGTTCTGGCGCGGCAAGATCTTCGTCCTCGTCCTGCTCGGTTTCGTTGCCACGTCGTGGATCGTGACCATCACCCTGTCGTCGGCCGACGCCACGGTGCACCTGCTCGAGAACCCGATCGCGCCCGGTTTCCTGCACGGCCATGAGGTTCTGGTCACGTCGGTGCTGCTGCTGGTCCTCGGCGGCGTGTTCCTGCTCGGCTTCAGCGAGGCGGTCGGCGTCGCCATCCCGCTCGTCGCGATCTTCCTCGGGCTCAACGCGGTGATCACCGGATTCGGCCTGGTCGACGTGTTCTCGCACCCCGAGTGGATGTCGCGCTGGGTCGACCGGCTGACCGAGAGCGGCGGCGGCTTCCTCGACATCGCCGGGCCCGCCGTGCTGGCGTTCCCCATGCTCGTGCTGGGGCTGTCCGGGTTCGAGACCGGCGTGAGCATGATGCCGCTGGTCGCCGCGAAGGGCAAAACCCCGGAAGAGCAACTGGAATCGCGGATCCGCAACACCCGCAAGCTGCTCACCGTCGCCGCGCTGATCATGTCGGTGTACCTGGTCGCGACCAGTTTCATCACGACCGTGCTGATCCCGGCCGAGAAGTTCCAGCCAGGCGGCGAGGCCAACGGCCGCGCGCTGGCGTACCTCGCGCACGAGCAGCTCGGCGAGGTGTTCGGCACGGTCTACGACATCAGCAGCATCCTGATCCTGTGGTTCGCGGGCGCGTCGGCGATGGCCGGTCTGATCAACATCGTGCCGCGCTACCTGCCTTCGTACGGCATGGCGCCGGACTGGGGCCGTGCGGTGCGGCCGGTCGTGGTGGTCTACACGGTGATCAGTATCCTGATCACGATCGTGTTCGGCGCGGACGTGAACGCGCAGGCAGGCGCGTACGCGACGGGCATTCTGGCGATGATGGTGTCCGGCGCGTTCGCCGTCACGATCTCGGCGCTGAAAAAGCGGCAGGGACTCGCCACGACCGGCTTCACCGTGCTGACGCTGGTGCTGTTGTACGCGCTGGTCGAGAACGTGATCGAGAAACCGGACGGCATCGCGATCTCGGCCGCGTTCATCGCGGGCATCGTGATCGTGTCGCTGGTATCGAGGGTGACGCGGACCACTGAACTGCGCGCTGACCACATCGAATTCGACGACACCGCCCGCGGTTTCATCACGGAATCACTCGCGCACAACGGCAAGCTCGACATCATCGCCAACAAGAAACAAGCCGGTGACAACGCCGAGTACCTGGCGAAAGAGCGGGAACAACGCGGCCTCAACCGGGTGCCCGGCGCCTCGGACGTGATTTTCCTCGAGATCGAGGTCACCGACCCGTCGGAATTCAGCGGAGTGTTGCACGTGCACGGCGTGGAGGTCGGCGGCCACCGGGTCCTGCGCGTGCAGAGCACCGCCGTGCCCAACGCCATCGCCGCGATCCTGCTCGCGCTGCGCGACTCGACCGGTGTGCTGCCGCACTGCTACTTCGAGTGGTCGGAGGGCAGCCCGCTCGGGCACCTGTTCCGCTACCTGATTCTCGGGCAGGGTGACACGCCCCCGGTCGTCCGGGAGATCCTGCGCACGGCCGAGCCCGAGCCCGCCCTCCGGCCGCGCATCCACGTGGGCTGACCGCCGTCAGTCCAGCGTGGGCGCGGCCGTCCCTTCTTGAGCCGACACCGTGGTCGTCTCGATGGGCTGCTCGAGTCCGGTTGTCGTCGTGCCGGCGGCTTCATCCAGCGGACTGTCGACGAAATGCTCGCGACAGTGCCGTGCGAACCGCCTGGAGTTGGCTGTCATCGCAACCTCGTCATGGCTGTTTCCTCCGCGGCATGCCCATGATTACCCGTTGGGCACGGGAGTCACACGGTCTATCTGCCGTCACGCGCTTTGGTTACGGTCTGACGCGTGAGCATCATCGCCGACCGCTACCGCAGGCACGCCGACTCCTTCGAACGGACAGTCGCGGCCGCACGGCCGGACCAGTGGAGCGATCCGTCACCGTGTGCGAAGTGGACGGCACGGGACGTAGTCGACCATGCCGTGATGATGCACGGCGCCATGCTGGCGCCCGTCGGCCGGACGCTCAGCCCGGCACCCGCCGACGCGCTCGGCGCGTTCCGGGCCGCACGCGCGGACGTCGAGGCCCTGCTCGCCGATCCGGTCGCCGCCGCGACCGGGTGCCGCACGCCCGCGGGCACCGTGACCGCGGCCGAGCACGTCGACCAGGTCCTCGTCGACGACCTGATCCTGCACCGCTGGGACCTGGCCACCGCACTCGGCCTCGACGCGACGATGGACCCGGCCGAGGTCGAGCGGATGTGGGCGGCGAACACCGCCATCCCGGCCGAGACGATGGCCAAGTTCCGCACGCCGGGCGCGTTCGGCCCCGGTATCGAGGTCTTCGGGCCGGAGGTGCCCGTCCCGCCGGAAGCCCCGACCCAGGACCGGCTGCTGGGTTTCATCGGCCGGGATCCGCGGTGGCCACGCCGATCACCGTGAGTCGATCCCTGTGAGTCGATCCCTGTGGGTCGATCACTGTGAGTCGATCACTGTGAGTTGACACCGCTGCGGCTACTGTTCGGCCCATGGCCCGGTTCGCCCCACTCCTGATGTGCCTGGTCCTGATCGGAGTGATGCTCGTGGGCGAGTCGCCCGCAGTCCCGTCGACCCCGGCGACCGCGATCGGCCCACTGCGGCGCAGCGTGGACAACCCGAGGTACTTCGCCACGCCCGACGGGCGGCCCGTGCTGCTGACCGGCGCGCACACGTGGCAGAACCTGCAGGACACCGGCCGGACGGACCCGCCAGGCGCCTTCGACTACCCGGGCTACCTGGACTTCCTGCAACGCAACAACCACAACTTCTTCCGGCTGTGGACCTGGGAGCAGGCCCGGTTCTCCAACGAGATCGCCAGCGACGACTACTTCACCTCGCCCATGCCTTACGCGCGAACCGGCGCGGGCAGGGAGTCCAAGTTCAACCTCGACACGTTCGAGCCCGCCTACTTCGACCGGATGCGGCAGCGGGTCGTGCAGGCGGGTCAGCGCGGGATCTACGTCTCGGTGATGCTGTTCAACGGCTGGAGCATCGAGTCGTGCAAGGGCCAGTTCTGCGAGAACAACCCGTGGCGTGGTCACCCGTTCAACAAGGACAACAACGTCAACGGGGTCGACGGTGACCTCAACGGCAACAACAGCGGCGAGGAAACGCACACCCTCGCCGTACCGGCCGTCACCGCACGGCAGGAGGCGTACGTGCGCAAGGTCGTCGACACCGTCGGCGACCTGGACAACGTGCTCTACGAGATCTCCAACGAATCACCAGGTGACTCGGTTCAGTGGCAGTACCACATGATCGAGGTCGTCCGGACGTACGAACGCGGTCGCGGCAAGGTCCACCCGATCGGCATGACGTCGGCCTACCCCGGCGGTGACAACGCCGACCTGCGGTCCTCCCCCGCCGACTGGATCTCCCCCAACGGCGACATCGAGAACCCGCCGGTCACCGACGGGACCAAAGTCGTCCTGTCGGACACGGACCACCTGTGTGGCCTGTGCGGCGACAGTTCGTGGCCGTGGCGGTCGTTCACCCGGGGCGAGAACCCGATCTACATGGACCCCTACGACGGCGCGTACGGCATCGGCGGCCAGATGGACGACAGCACCCAGGTCGCGATCAGGGCCAACCTCGGCACCGTCCGGGCCTACGCGGCCTCGATGGACCTCAGGACGGCGAGACCTCAGCCGGAGCTGTGCTCGACCGGGTACTGCCTGGCCGGTCCACGGGAGTACCTGGTGTTCAGCCCCGGCAAGCCGTTCACCGTGAGCGTGGCTCCCGGGTCGTACGACGGTCAGTGGCTCGACCCGAAGACCAACCGGGCGACGAGCGTGCCCGAGCTGCAGGCCGACCGCGGCAGGCAGTTCACGCCGCCGTTCAGCGGCCCCGCGGTGTTGTACCTCAAACAGCGCTGACGCCCGCCGGTGGACTCCACCGGCGGGCGTCGGAAAGCAGTTCGGGCGTTACTCGATCGGGCCCAGGCAGTACACGGTCTTGGGCTCGGGGAACAGCACCGGCCCCGACTCCTTCGGGCACTGCGACTCCTCGGCCGTGGGGCCCGAGATGACCTTGAGGACCTTCACGGCCTCGTTGCTGCCCTTCGACGCGGCGCAGTCGACCTTCGGGTAGCTGGCGTTCGCCTCGTCGTACTTGCGGCAGTCGCCCTCGGCCCACTTGGGCATCAGGCACAGCTTGACGCCCTTGCCGCCGGACAGGGTGAACTCGTCGTACTTCGCGTCCGCGCCGCACGAGTCCGAGTTGCTGGGCAGTGTCTTGCCGACCACGTGCGTCGCGTCCGCCGAGTCGCAGCCGACCGTGTCGTAGCTCGGCTTGGCCTTGGTACCGGACACCTTGGCGCAGTCACCGGCCTTGGCCTGCACCACGTCGTTGCTCAGGTAGCGGTACACACCCCAGCCACCGAGGACGACGACGACCGCGACGATGCCGATCAGCCACTTGCGGCCCTTCTTGCGGGGCGGCTGCGCCGAGGACGACGACGGCGGCAGCTCCGCCCCGGGCGGCGGCAGCGCGGCACCCGGCTGACCCGCGGGCGGCGGCGGCATCGGCGCACCCTGCCCCGGCGGCGGCATCATCGGAGCGGGCCGGCCCTGCTGACCAGGCTGGGCGTTGGGATCGGTGGACATGTGGGTTCCCCTCTGTCAGGCGCCAGGACTGCCTCCCGGGCCGGTTCTGGCGAGCGAACAGTAGACCCAGCCGGATGCCGCGACGGCACGGGGTCCACTGTCCGAATGCGATAGTCGACCGTCCATCCCGGCCAGGTCTCGAAAGCGCTGCGAATCGGTGTCGCCAGCGCAGGCGGATATCGTTGTCGTCGTGCGAAGACTCGTCCGGACACTGGTCCTGGTCACCGTCTTGTCCATCATGTTCGGCGTGCCGTGGCTGACGCTGTTCGGGCCGGGAACCGACTGGCCGGGCGCGGTGACCGCGACCGGGACCGCGGTCCTCGCCGCCGCCTTCCTGTCGCTGCCCGTGACGATGTACCTGGGTCACAGCAGGCACGGCAGGGACTGGGCGGCGCGGATCGGGGACACGACACTCGGCGCGATCTGGGTCCTGCTGAGCTGGTCGGTGCTCGGCCAGGTGCTCGGACTGGTCCTGCTGGGCGTGGACGACCCGCTGCGGTCCCGGACAGTGGCCGGATTCGTCGCAGTGACGGCGGCGGTGCTGCTGGCGTGGGGTTTCCACGAGGCGATGCGGCTGCCGCGGATCAAGCGCGCCGACGTCCCGATTCCCGGCCTGGGCAGCGACCTGGCCGGCGCCACGCTCGTGGTCATCTCCGACACGCACTACGGGCCCCTCAACCGGGCACGCTGGTCCGCCGCGGTCGCCGAGGCGGTCAACGCGCTCGACGCGGACATCGTGTGCCACGCCGGCGACATCGCCGACGGCTCCCCGTCTCGCCGCAAGGACCAGGCCGCGCCGCTGGGCAGCGTGAACGCGCGCCTGGCAAAGGCCTACATCACCGGAAACCACGAGTACTTCAGCGAAGCGCAGGCGTGGCTGGACCACATGGCCGACCTCGGCTGGGAGCCGCTGCACAACCGTCACATCATCGTGGAACGCGGCTCGTCGCGGCTCGTGCTCGCGGGTGTGGACGACGCGACCGCGAAGGCGTCCGGGGTCGCCGGGCACGGCGCCGACCTGGTCGCCGCGCTGGCAGGCGCGGATCCTGATCTGCCGGTCATCCTGCTCGCGCACCAGCCCAAGCAGATCGGGCAGGCACGTGACCGGGTGGACCTGCAGATCTCCGGTCACACGCACGGCGGCCAGATCTGGCCGTTCCACTACCTGGTCCGCCTCGACCAGGGCGCGGTGCACGGCCTGTCCCGGCACGGTTCGCGCACGCGGCTCTACACCACGCGCGGCACCGGCTTCTGGGGTCCGCCGTTCCGGATCTTCGCACCGAGCGAGATCACCGTGATCACGTTGCGGGCGGCCGGATGAGAATCGTGTCGCTGCTGCCCGCGGCCACCGACATCGTGCACGTCCTCGGCCGTACACCGGATCTGGTGGGCCGGACCCACGAGTGCGACTGGCCCGACGAGGTGGCCGGCGTGCCGGTCGTGACCGCCAGTGGCGTGGACAATTCCTTGAGCAGCAAGGAGATCTCCGCGGCCGTCGGCGGTGCGCACCACGGTTCGTCGCTGTACGGCCTGGACACGGACCTGCTGGCCGAACTGTCGCCGGACCTGGTGCTGACACAGGACCTGTGCGAGGTGTGCGCGCTGTCGTACCGTCAGGTGTCCGACGCTGTGCGGGTGCTGGACGTCGGACCGCGGGTGGTCAGCCTGGAACCACGGACAGTCGACGAGATCCTGGCCTGTATCCGTCAGGTCGGTGAAATCCTGGGCGTCCCCGATGTCGCCGCCGGACAGGTCGGGTCGTTGCGGGCCCGGCTGTCTCACCTGCGTGATCAGGTCGCGGGCAGGCCGCGGCCCCGGGTGGCCGCGATCGAGTGGCTGGACCCGGTGTGGCCCGCCGGTCATTGGGTTCCCGAGCAGATCTCGTACGCGGGCGGCGTTCCGCTGCTCGCCGCACCCGGTGACCACACCAGCCCCGTCGAGTGGCAGGCGGTGCTGGATGCCCAGCCTGACGTGCTGCTCGTGCTGCCCTGCGGTTTCCCGCCTGAGCGGACCAGGGCCGAGATGCACGCGCTGACCGGACGTCCCGGGTGGGCCGGGATCCCCGCCGTGCGGGACGGCGCCGTGTGGGTCCTGGACGGGCCCGCGTACTTCAACCGGCCGGGTCCCCGGGTCGTGCGCGGCGCCGAGATCATCGCCACCTTGCTGCACGGAACGGATATCGGCTGGTCAGCGGGCACGCGTGAAAAGTGTCGGTGGCCGGGTGCATGATGCTCGCAGACACAACCGATCACCGAGTTCTTCTCACCGAGGGGCCAGCGATGACCATCCACGAACACCTCACCACGTTCCACGGCTTGCCGGTGGTGGGGTTCCCCGCCGAGCAGCCGCCGACCGGGCCGGTGGCGTGGCGGCTTGCCATCGAACCGTGGGACGGCGACGAGACGTTCGCGGACCTCTGGGACAAATTCATCTCCACAGTGGACACTTCGACGGTGACGGCCATCGTCGTCGGCCAGTGGGGCGAACCGGGTGACGACACGCGCTCGAACGTGGTCATCGACCTCGTCCTGGCGGCGAAGGACCGGCTGCCCGCGCTGACCGGGATCTTCCTCGGCGACCAGGTGATGGAGGAGAACGAGATCTCCTGGATCGAGCAGAGCGACATCACGCCGCTGCTGACCAACCTGCCGCAGCTGACCGAGCTCGGCGTCCGCGGCGGCGACGGTCTCGCGCTGAAACCCGTGCAGCACAGCGCGTTGGAGGTCCTGCACATCCAGACCGGCGGCCTGCCGCGTGGCGTGGTGAGCGCGGTGTCCCGCTCGGAGCTGCCCGCGTTGCGGGATCTGCGGCTGTGGCTGGGTGTGGACGAGTACGGCGGCGACTGGCAGCCGGAGGATCTGCGACCGTTGCTGGACGGCGGGAAGTTCACCAGCCTGCGCGCGCTCGGCCTGCAGAACAGCGACCGGCAGGACGAGATCTGCGAACTGGTCGCCGATTCCGCCATCGTGCGCCAGGTGGAGACGCTGGACCTCTCGATGGGGATCCTGACCGACAAGGGCGCGCGGCACCTGCTGCCGTTGACCCACCTGAAGAACCTCGATCTGCACCATCACTTCCTGTCCGACGAGATGTCCGAGGAGCTGCTCGCCGCGTTGGTGCCTGCCGGGGTCACGGTCAATGTGGACGATGTCCAGCAGGCCGACCGCTACGAGGGCCACCCGGAACCGTACTTCTACACGGCGATCTCCGAATGAAGTTCGTAGTCGTCGGCAACCCCGGCAACCGGCGGGTGGCGATGTTCGCCGACGCCGTCCGCACAGCAGGCCTGCCGCCCGCGAAAGTGCTGTCCTGGCGGGAGATCCTGGCCGGGACGTGCGCGGTCCCGACGGATTCCGTCGTCCGCGTCGATTCGCCCGGTGAGGATGAGCATGTGGACCGCTTGTTACGCGGGCCGCTGGCTCATCCGTACCGCGCGGATGGCAGTGGTGCCTGGTACGAGGGTTTCACGCGGGCCCTGCGGCGGCTCGGCGAAACCGTGGAGGGAACGCCGGGTGCGCGGCTGCTCAACGACCTCGACGATGTCGCCGTCATGTTCGACAAGCGGCGTTGCCACGAGGTGCTGACGCAGGCCGGTTGCCCGGTGCCGCCGACCATCGGCGACGTCGACGGCTACGAGTCCTTGCGCGAGAAGATGCTGGAACGGCGCTGGAGCAAGGTGTTCGTCAAACCCGCGCACGGTTCGTCCGCGTCCGGCGTGGTCGCGCTGACCGCGGTGGGCTCGCGCGTGGCGGCGACGACGTCGGTCGCGGTGACGCCGGACGGTCTGATGAACAGCCTGCGTGTGCAGACCTATCGTGACGAGCAGGCAGCGACGCTGATCGACCGGTTGTGCGCCGACCCGGTACACGTGGAACGCTGGTTCCCCAAGGCATCGCTGGGTGGGCGCAGCATCGACCTGCGTGTCGTGGTCATCGCGGGCAAGGCGACTCACGCGGTCGTGCGGGCCAGCAGTCATCCGATCACGAACCTGCACCTGGGCGGGGCCAGGGTCGACGTGGCCGAACTGCGTGCGGTCATCGGCGCGGCCCGGTGGCGGGAATGGCTTGACACGTGTGAGAAAACGGCGGCGCAGTTCAGCCGTACGCTGATGGTGGGGGTTGATCTGTTACCGGGAATGGGATGGCGGCGGCATGTGGTCGGTGAGGTGAACGCCTTCGGCGATCTCCTGCCTCGGCTCACCGGCCTGCCCGACGGTCCGGCGGCGGGGATGACCACGTACGAAGCCCAGATCGCCGCGTGCGTCGGCAAGCTGGCCACGGCGCCATCGGACCAGCCGTGACCGTGCCGCACATGGACATGAACGCCGTCGTGGGCAGCCACGACGTGGTGATGATCACGCTCGACACGTTGCGCTACGACGTGGCGCGGTCGTTGGCCGAGCAGGGCAGGACACCGGTGCTGTCCGGGGTGATCCCGGGTGGCAGGTGGGAGCGGCGGCACGCGCCGGGCAGCTTCACCTTCGCGTCGCACGCCGCGATGTTCGCCGGGTTCCTGCCGACTCCGGCCAGCCAGGGGCCGCATCCCCGGCTGTTCGCCGCACGGTTCGCCGGTAGTGAGAGCACGGCAGGCGGAACGTGGGTGTACGACGCGCCGGACATGGTCAGCGGCTTGGCCAAGGCCGGGTACCGCACGGTGTGCATCGGCGGTGTCGGGTTCTTCAACAACCAGGGCGCGCTGGGTTCCGTGCTGCCCGGCATGTTCGCGGAGAGCCACTGGTCGCCCGAGTTCGGCGTGACCGCGCCCCACTCCACGCGATCCCAGGTGGACAAGGCGCGGGAGATCATCGCCGCGCAGCCACAGGACCAGCGGTTGTTCCTGTTCCTCAACGTCTCCGCACTGCACCAGCCGAACTGGTTCCACAAGCCCGGTGCGTCGGCGGCGGACGGTGACACCCTGGCCAGTCACGCGGCCGCGCTGGAATACGTCGACGCCTCGCTCGCCCGCCTGTTCGAAGCGCTGCGCAGGCCGAGTTTCGTGATCATCTGCTCCGACCATGGCACCGCGTACGGCGAGGACGGCTACACCGGGCACAGGTTGGGGCACGAGGTTGTGTGGACAGTGCCGTACGCGCAGTTCCTGCTGGAGGACGCCGCATGACGCCTTATCAGGACTACGTGTACGCGTATCCGCACAAAACCGCGTACCGCCCGCTGGCCCCACGGCCGAGACTGCGGGACATCTGGGCGGACGAGCCGCGGGACGCGCTGTTCCACTACGTGCACATCCCGTTCTGCGAGATCCGGTGCGGGTTCTGCAACCTGTTCACGCGGACAGGTGCACCCGCCGAACTGGTCACCCGGTATCTGGACGCGCTGGACCGGCAGGCAGCCGCCGTCCGGGCGGAACTGGCCGGCCGGGCCACGTTCGTCCAGGCGGCGATCGGTGGTGGCACGCCGACGTACCTGGACGCGGGCGAGCTGGAACGGTTGCTGGACATCGTCGGCCTGCCCGGGATCCCGCTGTCGGTCGAGACGTCGCCGGACACCGCGACGCCGGACCGGCTCGCGGTGCTGGCCGAGCGTGGCGCCACGCGCATCAGTTGTGGCGTGCAGAGTTTCGACGACAAGGAAGCCAAGGCCGCGGTGCGCCCGCAGAAGCGGGCCGTGGTGGAGTCAGCGTTGGACGCGATCAGGGCGGCCGGTTTCCCCGTACTCAACATCGACCTGATCTACGGCATCACCGGCCAGACCGACCGCAGCTGGCTCGCGTCCGTCGATGCCGCGCTCGCGTGGCAGCCGGAGGAGCTGTACCTGTACCCGCTGTACGTGCGCCCGTTGACGGGACTCGCCGGGCGGGAAACCCCGCAGGAATGGGACGAGCAGCGGATGCGGCTGTACCGGCTGGGCCGGGACCATCTGCTGGCGGCGGGCTACGAGCAACAATCCATGCGCATGTTCCGGCGCGCGGACGCTCCTTCCGCGGGCGGGGACGACTACTCGTGTCAGTCGGACGGCATGGTCGGCCTGGGGTGCGGTGCTCGTTCGTACACAAGGGAAATGCACTATTCGTTCGACTACGCGGTCAGTCCCGGCGCGGTGCGCGGGATCATCGACGACTACGTGTCGCGGCCGTCGGCGGATTTCGCTGTGGCCGAGGTCGGTGTCCGGCTCGACCCGTCCGAGCAACGTCGGCGTCACCTGCTGCAGTCCGTCCTCCAGGCCGACGGCTTGGAGAAAGCGTTGTACCGCGAACGCTTCACCACGGACGTGACGTCGGACTTCCCCGAACTGGCCGCGCTGGCCGACCGTGGCTGGCTCACCGAGTCCGAAGACCACCTGCGGCTCACGCCCGAGGGGCTCGCCTGGTCGGACGCGATCGGTCCGTCGCTGTTCTCCCCGGCTGTCCGTGCGGCCATGGCCGCGTACGACCGGAGGTGACTGTGCACCTCACCATGCTTTACCGCGGCCCGTTGGCGTCCTGTGACTACGACTGCGCGTACTGCCCGTTCGCCAAGAGGCGGGACAGCACACAGCAGCTCCGCGCGGACCGTGCCGCCTTGCAGCGGTTCACCGGCTGGGTCGGCGAGAACACCTCGGACGAGCTCTCGGTGTTGTTCACGCCGTGGGGCGAGGGCCTGGTCCGGTCGTGGTACCGCGAGGCGATGGTCAGCCTCAGCCGGATGCCGCACGTCCGGCGGGTGGCGATCCAGACCAACCTGAGCTGCAGACTGACCTGGATCGCCGACTGCGACCTGGACACCGTCGCGTTCTGGGTGACGTACCACCCCACGCAGGTCACCCAGGACCGTTTCCTCAGCAAGTGCGCGGAGCTGACGCGACTCGGCGCCCGCTTCAGCGTGGGAATGGTCGGCGTACCCGAAAACCTCACAGGAGCCCGTGACCTGCGGGAGGCGTTACCGGACAGCATCTACCTGTGGGTGAACGCCGCGGACGGCCACTCGTACACCGACGAGCAGGCAGCAGAGTGGCAGGCCGTCGACCCGCTGTTCCACTACAGCAGGCACGCCCACGTCAGCAAAGGCCAGCCCTGCCGCACAGGCGACACCGTGATCTCAGTGCTCGGCGACGGGACAGTCCGACGATGCCATTTCGTCCCGCAGACCATCGGCAACCTCTACGACGACTCGTTCAGGGCAGCCCTCAAACCACGGCCGTGTCCCCTGTCCACATGTGACTGCCACATCGGCTATGTCCATCTGGAACCAACCGGCTTGTACGACGTGTTCACCGGCGGCGTCCTGGAACGGATCCCCACGAGTCCCGGCGCACAGCAAAGAACGCTTCTACCTCTGATCGAGGGCTGAAACAAGACTGGAAGAAAACCAGAAGGGCCTGCTGACAGCATCGGCCGGGTGAAGCGAATCATATGGTCGTGCGTCGCGCTGGCGCTCGGCGTCCTGTTCGTCGTGGCGGCAACCTTCGCCCTGCTCGACGACAAGGTCAGCTGTGGCGGCAAGACGATGAGCGAAGGTGACGTCTGCGTGCGGGAGAACCGCAGCGGCACAGTCGTCGCCGAGGACGACATCAACGACACCCGTACCTCGGAGAAGGTCGGCACCTTCATCGGCATCGGCTTCGGTGTCCTGATTGTCGTGATCGGCTTCCAGAACCTGCGCATCGGCCTCCGCAACCGCAAGACGGCCGCGTCCCAGCACCAGGGGAACACCGCGGCACCCTGGCCGCCCCAGCCCCAGCCGAACCCCCAAGGTCCACAGCAGCAGCAAGCACACCAGCAAGGCTGGCAGCACCAACCCCAGCCACAGCAGCCCAGCGCGCAGCAATACCCACACCCGGACCAGCACAGCTGGCAGCAGCACGGCACCCAGCCCCAGCCAGACCAGCAGAACTGGCAGCACGGCACCCAGCAGCCACACCCAGACCAGCAGAACTGGCAACAGCAACCTCAGCAACACGGCTCACAGCAATAGCCGCGGCCACGCCCAGATCAACACAGCCCGCTCCGCACCTCGCCCGGACGAGCACAGCAGGCAACAGCACTCTTCTCACCACGCTCAAACCAGCTACAACTGGCAGCTACAAGCACAGCCGCCACCACCGAGGCCAACGCGGACAGCAACTTCAGCCACAACAGCACGGCACACAGCACACCCCGACCAGCCCAGCTGGCCGTAGTATCCGCACCTACACCTACACCTGCGCAACAGCAAACACATCTCCGGCAACAGCTGCAGCACTCCCAAGCCGAACACCGGCAGAGCAACACAGTCACAACCCCACTAGCACTGCCGGCAACAGCAACCCTGCAACTGCACAGCGCCGCACCCACCCGGATCAACCGGCGACATCGCGCCCCACAGCCACAGCCCATTCGGACCAGCAAAGCCGCAACCGATCCAGCACAGCAGCCATAGCCAGACCGTGATCGGGGGCAGGCAGGCGGATCGACTGAGGCGTGCCTCACCGTCGGTGCGTGGCGGTTGTCAACGTCCTAGGGGTTCACCTACGTGTTCGGCTTCGACTGCGCCGATCTCGGACAGCATTCGGCGGGCCTCGTCCCAGGCTGTCCGTGCTCCGGCCGCGTCGCCGGATGCCATCAGGTAGCGGCCTCGGGTGATCAGTGCTTTTCCGTGCCATCGGGGGTCGCCGCTGACGCTGAGGGCGGCGAGGCCCTTGTCGAGGTGCTTTCTCGCTGCTTCGAGTTCGTCGGCGTCCATCAGGACTTCGGCGAGGACCACTTGGGTGCAGGCCAGGCCGTGGGAGTCCAGGGTCAGTTCGAGGACGTCGAGGCCGCGTTCGGCGCACGCGCGGGCCTCGTCCAGTGCGCCGATGGCCCTGTGGGTTTCGGCGAGGCAGCGCAGCGCCGCGCCTTCTCTGCGGAGGTCGCCCGCGCCGCGCAGGGCGTCGCGGCTTCTGATCAGCACTTCGAGCGAGCCTTCGAGGTCTCCCACCGCTCTGCGGACGATGCCCAGTTCCCGCAGCGTCGCGCCTATCCAGCGGCGGTCGCCGAGGCGTTCGAAGGTGTCCACGGCCGCGCGCAGCCGTTCTTCGGCCCGGTCCCATTCGCCTCGGTAGCGGTCGAGCACACCGGATTCTCTGAGCGTGTAGGCCCGCCACCTCGGTTTGTCCAGCGCTTCCAGCACCGACAGGCAGCCGTCGAAGTACCTCGCCGCGTCGTTCCACCTGCCTTGCAGGCGTTGGGCCACCCCCACCGAGAGCAGGGTCACGACTTCGAGCAGCGGGTCGTTGGCGTGCGGCAGGATTTCCAGCCCGGCCCGGAAGTACTCCTCGGCTTTGCGGAAGTCCCTCGTCTCCCTTGCCGCGAGGCCGACGGCGAACAGGGCGTACGCCTTCCAGTACGGGCTGCCGGAGCCGCGGGCCGCCGCGAGGCTCAGTTCGGCGACGCGTTTCAGATCCGCCCATTGCGCCCGGAGTTCGAGGAACGCCGCCACGGTCGCCGACAGGTGGTAGGTCAGGTCGTGGTGACCGTTGGCGGCCGCGTGTTCGATGGCTTCCAGGATCGCCGGGTGTTCCTGGTCGAGCCAGGCCGCGGGCGCTCGGTCGATCTCGTCGAGCACTCCTGGTGCGTCCACTGTGAACGGTGGGCAGTCGAACTGGTACAGCCCGCCGAACTCCAGCAACGCGTCGGCGCGCTTGCCCAGGTGCAGGTAGGCGTTGACCATCCTGGTCCGCGCGACGTGGCGTTCGTCGTCGGCCGCGAGTTTTTCCTGTGCGTACAGGCGGATCAGGTCGTGGAAGCGATAGCGGCCCGGTGCGGCTTCGACCAGGTTGACGTCGACGAGGTCTTCGACTAGTCGTTCCGAGGTGCGGAAGTCCACGTCCAGCACGGCCGCCGTCGCCCACGGCGGCAACCCGTTGTCGGGCATCAGCGCCAGCAGGCGGAACGCGCGCTGGTGTTCGGCGTCGAGGCTGTCGTAGCTGAGCAGGAAGCTGGCGCGGATCTCCCGGTCGCCGCCGACCAGTTCGTCGAGCCTGGTCCGTTCGTCCTCCAGGCGCGCGGCGAGCGCCGCGGCGGTCAAGTGCGAGCGGGAGCGCAGTTTCGTGCCCACGATCCGCAACGCCAGCGGCAGGCCGCCGCACAGTTCGACGATCCGGCGCACGCTCGGGTCCGCGGCGGCCAGCCGGTCGTCACCGACCAGGTCGGCCAGTAAAGCCAGCGCGTCGACCTGGTTGAGCACGTCCAGGTCGACGAGTTTGCGCATGTCCAGACCTGTCAGCCGACGCCTGCTCGTGATCAGCACGGCGCATTCGGCGTTGCCGGGGATCAGCGACCGGACCTGTTGCTCGGTGGCCGCGTTGTCCAGGACGACGAGAATTCGCCGTCCTGCCGTGCGGTCGCGGAACAGGCCGACCCGCTCCTCCAGCGTGGCGGGCACGTCGGCGCCGTCCACGCCGAGGTCGCGCAGGAACCTGGCGAGGACCTCGCTCGGGTCACGCGGCCTGAGCCCGTTGCCCTGCAGGTCGATGAACAGCTGGCCGTCCGGGAACTCGGCCGCCACCCGGCGCCCGGCGCGGACCGCGAGCGCGGTCTTGCCCAGCCCCGGTTTCCCGGTGATCGCGACAACGGGCAGCACGCCGCCGTCGCGCGGTGTCAGCAGCTGGCAGATCTGCTCGATGTGTTGCCGCCTACCGGTGTAGTGGTCGACGTCCGGTGGCAGCTGGCGCGGGCCTGCTTTGAGCTTCTCCCGCGGGTTGAGGTTCAGCGCCGGGTCGTCGCGCAGGATCCTGGTCTGCAGTTCACGCAACGCGGGCGCCGGTTCCACGCCGAGTTCGCTGTCCAGGCGGCGGTAGAGCTTCTGGTACGCGCTGAGCGCGTCCGGGCCGCGGTCGCTGCGGTGCAGGGCGAGCATCAGCTGGGCGACGACCTGCTGGCGGTACGGGTGTTCCGCTTCGAGTTCGGTGAGGTCGTGGATCACTTCGGCGTGCCGGCCCAGGCGCAGGTGGGCGTCGATGCGCTCCTCCATCGCCAGCAGCCGGGCCTCGTCGAGGTGCCGGGTCAGGCGGGTGCGGACCTCCTCCGCGGCGACCGATGCCAGGGCCGGACCGTCCCACAGTGCGAGCGCCTCGTCCAGGACCCGGATGCGGCCGTCGTCGTCCTGGCAGTTGCGGGAGGCCGTGCACAGGTCCATGAACTTGTTGACGTCGATGCTCTTCGGGTCGCACTTGAGCATGTAGCCGGGGCCGTTGCTGATCAACGCGACGCCGTGCCGCTCGGCGTCGGCGGCGTTGAGCACCGACCGCAGCCTGCTGATATGCGTGTGGATGACCCCTCGCGCGCTGCGCGGGGCCTCGTCGGGCCAGGTCAGCTCGACCAGCCGCTCCGCCGGCACCAGTTTGTTGGCGTCCAGCAACATCATCGCCAGCACGAACCGCTGCTTGCGCACACCGAGGTCGATCTGCTTGCCGTCGCTGATCGCCCGCACCGGCCCCAGTAGCCGAAACTCCACGGCACCCCTCCCCAGCCCCCGCCGCAGGGCATCTCGAAACACCTTAACCGGGCTACTGCATTAGGGGGGACCTTGGCTAGTTTCGTCAATCTTGACAGAACTTTCGTTTGACTCGTACGTAAGTTCTCGGTTAGGTTCCCGATCATGACTGTGAGCGATCACACAGTCACTCGGTTGGTGTAAGACCGTCGGGGACCGAGGTGGGCAATGGCGCCGATCGTCCGGATGAACGGGATCAACAAGCGGTTCCTTGGCGTCACCGCGCTCAAGGACGTGGACCTCGAGTTGCACACCGGTGAGGTGCACGCGCTCGTCGGCGAGAACGGCGCGGGCAAGTCCACGCTGATGAAGATCCTCGCAGGCGCGTACCGCAGCGACACCGGCACGATCGTCCTCGATGGACAACCGGTGTCGTTCGCGTCGCCCGTGCACGCCCAGCGCGCCGGGATCGCGATCGTGCACCAGGAAATGACGCTGCTGCCCGACCGGAGCGTCGCCGAGAACGTCTACCTCGGCAGGGAACCGGTCCGCCGTGGGCGAGTCGACCGCGCACGGATGGAAGCGGGCACCGCGGACCTGCTCGACCGGCTCGGCGAGCACGGCATCACGCCACGCACCCAGGTCCGCCGGTTGCCGGTGGCACAGCAACAGGTCGTGGAGATCGTCAAGGCGCTGTCCATGCACGCCAGGGTGATCGCGATGGACGAGCCGACCGCCGCGCTGGCCGGACACGAGGTCGAACTGCTCTACGGCCTGGTCGGCCGATTACGCGCGGACGGCATCGCGGTGTTGTACGTCTCGCACCGGCTGCGGGAGGTCTTCGACCTCAGCCAGCGCATCACCGTCCTCAAGGACGGCGCGCTCGTCACATCGGCCGCCACCACCGAGATGACGCCCGACCAACTGGTCAGGGCCATGGTCGGCAGGCCGTTGGACGCGATGTTCCCGGACCGGGCCACGACGCGGGGCCCGGTCCGGCTCCCACCCAGGCTGTCGGTCCGCGGCGGCGGCAACGACCGCCTGCACGACATCACGATCGACCTGGCCGCCGGGGAGATAGTGGGGCTCGCGGGGCTGCAGGGCGCGGGCCGGTCCGCCGTGGCCCGCGCGCTGACCGGCGTCGACCCGCTGACCTCCGGCGAGTTCGAAGTGGACGAACGCCCGGTGCGCGTCCGCTCGCCGCGTGCGGCCATCCGGCACGGCATCGCGCATGTCACGGAGGACCGCAAAGGCGAAGGGCTCGCACTGCGGCAGACCGTCCGCGACAACACGATGCTGGTCCGCAACGCCGCGTTCGGCCGCGGGCGGATCGACGTCGATCAGTTGCTGTGCTCGGTCGGGCTGGCGTCCGGGCGGACCGGCCAGGAGGTGCGTTTCCTGTCCGGCGGCAACCAGCAGAAGGTCGTGCTGGCCAAGTGGCTCGCGATCGCACCGAAGGTCCTGGTGGCCGACGAGCCGACGCGCGGCATCGACGTCGGCGCCAAGCGGAGCATCTACGAACTGCTGCGCGGGCTGGCCGACTCCGGTGTCGCGATCCTGATGATCTCCAGTGAACTGCCGGAGCTGATCGGGATGAGCGACCGGATCCTGGTCATGCGCGACGGCCGGCTGGCGGGCCAGTTGCCGGCGGGTTCGTCCGAGGAGGCCGTGATGGCCTTGGCCACCGGGAGCGGCACATGACGGCGGCCGAGGCAGCACAACCCACGCGGCACAAAGCGATCCGCGGACTGCGTGTGACGCCGACGCTGACGGTCTACGCGGCTCTCGTTGTCCTGCTGGTGATCGGCAGCACCCTGGTCGGGCTGCACGGCGGTGTGCTGCTCGACCACGGCGGCATCCTCAACATCCTGACTCGCGGCACCGTGCTCGGACTGGTCGCGATCGGGCAGACGATGGTGATCCTGACCGGTTCGCTCGACCTGTCGGTGGCGTACCTGATCGGCCTGTGTTCGCTGATCGCCGCCGAGACGATGGCAGGCGACCCCGGCATGGTCGTGCCCGCCGTGCTGCTGACCGTGGGGTTCGCCGCCCTCGTCGGCCTGGTCAACGGTCTGGTGGTCACCGCGCTGAAGGTCAACGCGTTCATCGCCACCCTCGGCGTCGCGCTGATCATCCGCGGCTACCTCGAGAACACGTACACCGGGCCGGCCGGGTCTGTCCCGCGTGGCTTCCAGCACCTCGGGTATGACCGGATAGGCCCGGTTCCGTTGTCCACAGTGGTCATGCTGGTGCTCGCCGCCCTCGTGTGGTGGTACCTCACACGGACCAAGGGCGGCTACCACGTCTACGCCGTCGGCGGCGACGTGGAGGTGGCGCGGCTGTCGGGGATCCGGACCGGGCGCACGATCGTCAAGATGCACGTGCTGTGCTCGGTGATGGCCGGGCTCGCGGCGCTGTTCCTGGTCAGCAGGCTCGGTTCGGGTGCGCCCCACGTCGGTGCGGACGGCGGGTACGACCTCGAGTCGATCGCGGCGGTGGTGCTCGGCGGCACGCTGCTGTCCGGCGGTCGAGGCGGTGTGGCGGGGACCATCGGCGGAGTCCTGATCCTCGCCACACTCGACACCATCTTCGACGACCTCGGTGTGACGCCGTTCCTCAAGGACGTGGTGCGCGGCGCGGTCCTGATCGTCGCCGTCGCCCTCTACGCGCGCAGCCAGCTCGCGAGGAGGGCCCGATGACGCACACGCAGGCGCGGCGCGCCAAGCCGGCGCCCGGAACCGTCCCCGTGCTCGTGGTGCTCGCCGTTCTGCTTGTCGCGCTTGCCTTCGCGGGTACGGCCTACCAGCAGCCCGCCGGGTATCTCGCGCTGCTCAAGCGTGCGGCGCCGTTGATGATCCTGGCGATCGGGCAGTACTTCGTGATCGTCAGCGGCGGGTTCGACCTGTCGGTCGGCTCGCTGGTCACCGCCGAGGTGGTGATCGCCGCGCGGCTGATCGACGGCGACGACTCCGCGACCGGCTGGGTGATCCTCGTGATGCTGGCCATCGGCGTGGTGGTTGGCCTGGTCAACGGGGTGATCACGACCCGGCTGCTGGTGCCGTCGTTCATCGTGACGCTGGGAATGCTGCTGGTGCTCGACGGCGCGGTGTTCCTGTGGACGGGTGGCGCGCCGCGGGGCGCGTTGTCCGATTCGTTCCGGACCATTGGCAGGCAGGGCATCGACGGCGTCCCCGTGATCGGTCAGGTGCCGTGGTCGGTGGTCGTGCTCGTGGCGATCGTGGCGTTGGCCGTGGTGTTCATCCGCAGCCCGGCCGGGCGCACGCTGATCGCGGTCGGTGACAACGAGACCGCGGTGTGGCTGGGCGGGGGCCGGGTCGAACGCCTCCGCACGCTCGCGTTCGTGTTGTCCGGGCTGTCCGCCGCGGTCGCGGCGATCCTCCTCGGTGGTTTCGCCGGGGTGTCCGCCCAGGTCGGCGATGGTCTGGAGTTCCGGGTCATCACCGCGGTCGTGCTGGGCGGTGTGGTGCTCGGCGGTGGCCGCGGCTCGTGGCCGCGGCCATGGCCGGGGCGCTCACGCTGGAGTCGTTGTTCTCGTTGCTCAACCTGCTCGGTGTGTCCGGTGGGCTGGAATCCGCCGTGCAGGGCGTGATCATCATCGCGGCGGTGGCATACGCCGCCATCGACTGGAGGAGGAAGAGAGCTTGAAACGCCTGCTCTCCGCCAGCTTCGCTCTTCTCGTCCTGACCGGGTGCTCGACCGACCTGCCGGACGCCGCGCCCCCTGGCTCGTCCGGCGCGCCGAGCAAGCCGGAGTTCTTCGACCAAGCCGAACACGACCGGCAGTTGTCCTTGCGGGACGCCAAACCGGTCGGGCCCGCGGACAAGCCGTGGGAACAGGCGCTGAACCCGGAAGCGGCCGACACCGCCAGGTTCGCCAAACCCGGACCGTACGAGATCTGTTTCTCCAACGCCTCGGTGGACAACCCGTGGCGCCAGGTCGGCTGGAAGACCATGCAGGTCGAGGCCACCTTGCACCCGGAGATCAGCAAGTTCACCGTGCTGGACGCCGAGGCGAAGGACGACAAGCAGATCAGCGACATCCAGCAGCTGACTTCCGGCGGCTGCAGCGCGTTGATCGTCTCCCCGAACACGACGGCCACGCTGACCCCGGCTGTGCAAGCCGCGTGCGCCAAGGGAATTCCGGTGATCGTGTTCGACCGCGGCGTGAACACCCAGTGCCCGGTCACGTTCATCCACCCGATCGGCGGTTACGCGTTCGGCGCGACCGCGGCGGAGTTCCTCGCCTCGAAGGTCGGTCAGGGCGGTAAAGTCCTGGCCCTGCGGGTGCTGCCCGGGGTGGACGTGCTCGAACACCGGTGGGCCGCCGGGCAGCGGATCCTGGCAGCCAGGGGCGTCACGGTGGCCGGGGTCGAGTTCACCGGCAACGACGGCGCCAAGGCCAAGAGCATCGTCTCGGACTACCTGCAACGCGGTGACATCAACGGGATCTGGATGGACGACGGCACGGCCGCGGTCCCGGTGCTCGAGGCCTTCGAGGACGCGGGCAAGCCGCTGCCCGTGATCTCCGGCGAGGACCAGCAGCAGTTCCTGGACAAGTGGCGTGGTGAGAAGCTGACCGCGCAGGCGCCGACGTACCCGACCTACCAGTGGCGTACCCCGGTGATCGCGGCGTTGAAGGTGCTCAAGGGCGAGCAGGTGCCCGAGGAGTGGATCCTGCCGCAGCCGGTGATCACGGACAGCACGCTGGACTCGTACCGCGGCGAGGGCATGCCGCCGTTGCACTACGCGCTGTGCGGCTGCCAGCGGATGCCGGGCTATCCCGGCAAGTGGAAATGACCCGATGAGAAGGATCGGGGTGAACACGTGGGTGTGGACGTCACCGCTCGACGACGGGGCACTTCGGGAGCTCGCGCCGAAGGTCGCCGGGTGGGGCTTCGACACGATTGAGATGCCGGTGGAGAACCCTGGCGACTGGGCACCGGACACGGCGAGGGCACTGCTGGCCGATCTCGGCCTGGTCGCGTCCGTCGTGCTCGTCATGCCGCCAGGGCGTGAGCTCGTCAGGGCCGACGCCGGCACGGTGACGTCCACGCAGGACTACCTGCGGTCCTGTGTGGACGTCGCCGCCCAGGTCGGGTCCCCGGTCGTCGCGGGCCCGGCGTACACGTCGGTCGGCCGGACCTGGCGGGCGACCGAAGCCGGACGCGCACAGGACATCGCGCAACTGCGGGACAACCTCGCGCCCGTGCTGGAGTACGCGCGTCAGGCGGGCGTGACGGTCGCTGTCGAGCCCCTCAACCGCTACGAGACCAGCCTGCTCAACACCGTCGAGCAGACGCTCGCCGCGCTGGACGGCCTGCCCGCCTGCGGTGTCGCGCTGGACTTCTACCACCAGAACATCGAAGAGACCGACATCCCGGCTGCGATCAGGTCCGCGACGGGCCGGATCGCCCACGTCCAGGTGTGCGCGAACGACCGCGGCACACCGGGACGCGACCACCTGGACTGGCCCGCCCTGCTCGCCGCGCTCGACGACGCCGGATACGACGGCCCGTTGTGCATCGAATCGTTCACCGCGCACAACGCGAGCATCGCCACGGCCGCGTCGATCTGGCGGCCACTGGCCACCAGCCAGGACGACCTGGCCGCCGACGGCCTCGCGTTCCTCAAATCCCTGTAAGGAAGCCACATGCGCAGACGTATGACCGCGGTGCTGGCCGCGGTGTCGCTGATCCTCGGCCTGTTGCCAGCGTTGGCGCAGGCACAACTGGCACCGGCTTTCCGTGCCCTGCTGTTCACCGAGACCGCGGGGTACCGGCACGACTCGATCCCCGCCGGTGTCGCGATGTTCAAGCAGATGGCCACCGACAACAACTTCGAGCTCGTGCACACCGAGGACTCGACGATCTTCAACGACTCGGCACTGGCCGGGTTCCAGGTCGTGATCATGTTCCAGACCTCGGGCATGGTGTGGGACACCGACGCGCAACGCCAGGCCGTGCAGAAGTACGTGGCAAACGGCGGTGGCATCGCGGCGGTCCACAACGCGACCGACATGGGCATCGAGGACACGTTCCCGTGGTGGGACGACCTGGTCAACGCCGGTGCGCACATGCCGACCCACTCCCCCGGTGTGCTGCAGGGCACGGCGAAGGTCGCCGACCACCAGCACGCCTCGACTTCCGGCCTGCCGGACCGCTGGCAGCGCGCCGAGGAGTGGTACAACTTCGACAAGAACATCCGCGGCAAGGCGCACGTCCTGGTGACCGCGGACGAGAAGACCTACAACCCCGGCCCGGACGCGATGGGCGCCGACCACCCGATCTCGTGGTGCCGTGACGTCGGGCTGGCCAAGGTGTGGTCCACGGCGATGGGGCACCCGCAGGGCGCGTACAGCGAGCCGTTGTTCGCCCAGCACCTGCTCGGCGGCGTGAAGACCGCGGCGAAGGCGGTCCCGTCGGACTGTTCGGCCACTGTGGACAGCGCGTTCGAGAAGGTTCCGCTGGACACCAGCACCAAGGCGCCGACCGCGTTGACGGTCGCACCCGACGGCCGGGTGTACTACACCGAGATCCTCGGGCAGATCAAGGTCTACGACCCGGCGACCGGCACCACACCGGTCGCACTGGAGCTGCCGGTGTACTCCGGCGGCGAGGACGGCATCATCGGGATCACCGTCGACCCGGCGTTCGCCACCAACCACTGGCTCTACATCAACTACTCGCCGCCGGGCAGCGCCGAAGTCAACCGGGTGTCCCGGTTCACCGCGCACGGCAACCACATCGACCCAGCGTCCGAGGTGAAGATCCTCGAAGTGCCCGCGTCCCGGCGCGAGGAACCCGGGCACACCGGCGGGTACCTGACGTTCGGGCCGGGCGGGAACCTGTACGTCGGCGTCGGCGACGACACGAACCCGTTCCAGTCCAGCGGTTACGCGCCGATCGACGAACGGCCCGGCCGTGACCTGTTCGACGCGCAGAAGACCGCGGCCAACACCAACGACCTGCGCGGCAAGATCCTGCGCATCCACCCGGAGCCGGCCGGCGGGTACACGATCCCGGCGGGCAACATGTTCGCGCCGGGTACCGCGAAGACGCGGCCGGAGATCTACGCGATGGGGTTCCGCAACCCGTTCCGGTTCTCCGTGGACACCGACGGCACGATCCACATGGCCGACTACGGGCCCGACGCGCGGGACGCCAACCCGAGTCGTGGCCCGGACGGCAAGGTGGAGTGGAACATCATCCGCTCCCCCGGTTACTACGGCTGGCCGTACTGCGTGGCCAACAACACCCCGTACAACGACTTCGACTTCGCCACGAACACCTCCGGCGCGAAGTTCGACTGCGCCGCGCTGAAGAACGACTCGCCCAACAACACCGGCCGCACCGACCTGCCCGCGGCACGCGCGGCGGACGTCCACTACGGTTACGGCGCCTCGCCGGAGTTCCCCGAACTGGCCACCGGTGGCGGCGCGCCGATGGCCGGGCCGGTCTACCGCTTCGACCCGAACCTGCAGTCGGAGCGCAAGTTCCCGCCGTACTACGACGGGAAGCCGTTCTTCTACGAATGGGCCCGCAACCGGATCTTCACCTTCGGCCTCGACTCACCGGGCGGGTTGCTCAAGATCGACCCGTGGCTGACCAACCAGCGGCTGTTCGCGCCGATGGACATGCGGTTCGGGCCGGACGGCGCGATGTACCTGCTGGAGTGGGGCGAGGGCTACGGCCGTGACAACCCCGACTCCGGGCTCTACCGGATCGACTACAACCAGGGCAATCGCCGTCCGGTCGTGCAGGCGTCGGCGACGCCGTCGTCCGGCGGTGTGCCGTTGGAGGTGAAGTTCTCCAGCGCGGGGTCGTCGGACCCGGAGGGCACGCCGATCGAGTTCACGTGGACGTTCGGTGACGGCGGCACGTCGGCCGAGGCGAACCCGACGCACACGTTCACCACCCGCGGCGCGTACAACGTGCACCTGGAGGTCACGGACGCGACCGGGAAGTCCGGGTCGACCAACGTGACCGTGTCGGTCGGGAACACGGCTCCGGCCGTGGCCATCACCAGGCCGGTGAACGGCGGGTTCTTCGACTTCGGCGACCGGGTTCCGTTCAACGTCAAGGTGACCGACCCGGAGGACGGTCAGATCGACTGCGGCCGTGTCACAGTCAGCCCGGCGCTCGGGCACGACTCGCACGCCCACCCGACGGATCCGATCAAGGCGTGCAAGGGATCGTTCCCGACCGTGCTCGACTCCGGGCACGCGGACGCGAACATCTTCTACTCGGTGGACGCCTCGTACACCGACAACGGCGGCCCAGGCGTGCCACCGCTGATCGGACGGGCGACGCACGTGTTGCAGCCCAAGCACAAGCAGGCCGAGTACTTCAACAACTCGTCCGGTATCCGGATCGTGCCGCAGTCCGGGGCGGAGTCCGGGCGGCGGATCGGGGACATCTCGAACGGCGACTGGATCTCGTTCAAGCCGGTCAACTTCACCGGCATCGACCAGCTCAGGCTGCGGGCCTCGTCGCCGACCGGCGGCGGATCGGTGGAACTGCGGGCGGGGTCTGTCACCGGCCAGCTGATGGCGACGGTGCCGGTGCCCAACACCGGCGGCTGGGACAACTACGTGCTCCTGCCTCCGGTGAACATCGCGAAACCGGCTGGGACGACCGAGTTGTTCATGGTGTTCCGCGGTGACCGGCCGAGTCCGTTCGACCTGGACTCGATGACGTTCGTGGGCAACGGTGTCGTCGACCGCCAGGCCCCGGCGACGGCGCTGTCCTCGGGCACGCCCGACGGCAAGGACGGCTGGTACATCACCGCGCCCGCGGTCACGCTCGCGGCGACCGACGACTCCGCGGTGGCCTCCACTGAGTACAGTGTGGACGGCGGAGCGTGGACCGCTTACACCGCGCCGTTCACAGTGCCCGACGGGACGCACGTGGTCCGGTACCGCTCGACGGACGTCTC
Source organism: Kibdelosporangium phytohabitans (assembly GCF_001302585.1). Taxonomy (GTDB): domain Bacteria; phylum Actinomycetota; class Actinomycetes; order Mycobacteriales; family Pseudonocardiaceae; genus Kibdelosporangium; species Kibdelosporangium phytohabitans. The sequence goes on from NZ_CP012752.1 coordinate 7,690,204, forward strand.
GGGCAACGTCGAAACCGAACGTTCCACCGAATTCAAGGTGGACACGGCATCGCCGGCGTTGTCGTTGACGGGCCTCGATCCGGGTGGTGTGTACGGCTCGTCCCAGCAGGTCGATGTCGTGTGGAACGCCACCGACACCGGCTCGGGAGTGGCGTCCAGCTCGGTGACTCTCGACGGAACGCCTCTCCCGCCGGGGAAGTTGTCGCTGCACGCGTTGCCGTTGGGTGCGCACGCGGCTGAGATCACCGCTGTGGACAAGGCCGGGCGCACGTCGTTGTACCGGATCGGTTTCACCGTGCGGACTTCGGCCGTGGACCTGCGTGCGCTGGTCCAGCGGTTCGCGCCGAGCCGGACGGGTGATCTCGTCCCGATGGTCGACCAGGCCGAGCAGTTGGCCGCGGCGGGCCGCAAACACGCTGCTTCGGTGGCCATGTCGGTGTTCCGGATCGATGTCCGGCTGACCATCGCGGACCGGACGGTGTCGACCTTGCTGGATCGCGACGCACGGGCGTTGGCCGAACAATGGCGATCATGACGCCTGGCCGCTGACGACCTGTGCCGGCTGCGCGGCGTGTGCTCTGGAGTACGCGAGGCTCGCCGCGCAGGCCCGTTCCAGGCGACGGGTGGCCGCGCTGCCGCCGTCACCGCAACAGGGACAGGAGATCCGGACCGCACCGGTGAGTTCGTCGACCGCGACCGTGAGTTCGGTCCGGCACGACCGGCACCACCGGTGCCACGTGACCTGGTTGACGTGCGCGCACGAGGACACGCACTGGTGGATCCACCTGCTGTGCACGTGGCAGGTCAGGCGGTCGTCGGCGGCGACCCGGCCGGTGTCCTCGGCCCGGTCCTCCTGCGCGAGGCGAACGCGGAGGCTGTGCCCGTTGAGCTGAACGACGGTGTTCATCCCGATCCCCTTTCGCGGTGTCCGCACCCAGGCGTCGAACGACGACGGCCGGATCGGCACGACCGGGTCAGCGATCGTGAACTTGGTCGTTGAGCTGCGGGAACACCTTCGAGACCTTCGCCAGGAGGTAGTCGCCGTACGTGCCTTCGAAGTCGTGCACGTCGGCGCCGTCCCAGCGCGTGTGCGGGGCCAGCACCCGCTGTCCGACCGCTCGCACGTCGGCGTCGAAGTTCGGGTCGAAGAAGAACGGCCACGACAGGCGGTCGCGATCACGGGTGCCGATCACCCGGTGCGGGGTGGAGCGGTAGTGGCCGCCGGTCAGCCGGTCGAGCATGTCGCCGATGTTGCACACGAACGTGCTGGGGATCGGGTCCGCGGCGATCCAGCGGTCCTGCGACTTCACCTGCAGGCCGCCGTTGTCGTCCTGTTTGAGGATGGTGAGCAGGCCGTAGTCGGTGTGTTCGCCGACGCCCCACGCTTCGTCACCGCCCGGTGGGTAGTTGAAGATCCGGAACAGGATCAGCGGGTCGGCGGTGTACCGCTCGGCGAAGTAGTCGTGGCCGAGATCGAGGCTCAACGCGATGCCGCGCATCAGCGCGTGCCCGACGCCGGTCAACGCGGTCAGGTAGGCGAGCACGGTCTCGCGGAACTCGGGCGAGGGGAACAGGTTGGGTCCGTGCAGCGGCCGGTCGTCGGATGGCAGTTCGGCGCCGAAGTACAGGCCTTCCTTGCGGTCCGGCTGTCCCGAGGTGAGTTCGCCGCCGACTGGGAAGTACCCGCGCCACGCGCGTCCGCCGTGCCGCATCCGGATCTTCATCTTCGTGGCGGTGTCCTGGGCGAAGAACTCGCGGCTGAGCCGTTCGAGGCGGTCCTGCAGGTCTTCGTCGACGCCGTGGCCCGCGATGTAGAAGAAGCCGCCGGTGCGGCACGCCTCGCCGATCGCCGCCGCGACCGCACCCGGTGCCCGCCCGGTGACCAGCGGCTCGATGTCGATCACGGAAATGCTCATGCCGAACGATAGTGCCCGAACAGCGGCATGACGACCACGTCCACCATGCGGGTCAGGTACGGCTCGTCCAATGGCTCGTCCAGCAGCAGGATCCTGGCGAACAGCAACGACATCGGCACGCTGGCGACGATCTCGTCGACCGGTCCGCGCAGTTCGCCGCGGGCGATCGCCGGTCGATCACGCCGGTCATGATCTCCCGGTCCCGGTCGACGATGCCCGCCCGCACGAGACGGCCCAGTTCACCGTTGTCGCGGATCGCGATCGGCAGCCCGGACAGCACTCCGGCGTGCTGTCCCAGGCGTGCGGTGAGCGCGGTGGCCTGCGCCAGCAGGTCGTCGCGGAGGGTGCCGGTGTCGATCTCGGCGTGCGGTGTGGCGAACTCGTGCCGGACGGCGGCGAGCACGAGCGCCTCCTTGTCCGGCCACCGCTGGTATGTCGACGTGCGCGCGGTGTTCGCGCTGTTCGGGTCGACGCTGTTCGCGGGCAAGCGGCCGATCTGGTTCGGCGACCCGGACCTGCCCATCACCCCGACCTACATCGACGACTTCGCCACCACCATGATCACGCTGGCGGACGAGCCGGACGCGTGGGGCGAGGTGTGGCACGTACCGTCGAGCGAGCCGACCACCGCACGGCGGTTCGCCGAACTCGCCGGACGCGGACCGTTGCGCGCGATGCCGGCCACAGCGGCGAAAGCGCTCGGCCTGCTGTCCACAGTGGCCCGGCACGGCAACCAGATCCTCCACCAGTTCGAGCAGCCGTTCATCGTGGACTCGGCCAGGTTCGCCGCCCGGTTCGGCGGCACCGCCACCGATCTGCGGGAAGGCGTGGCGGCCACGCTCAGGTGGCACCAGCGCAATCCCCGGCGCTCGCTGCTGCCTTCGTGATCGACGCGTCGATCCCGTCGAGCAGCACTTCGAGGCCGGCTTTGAACTGCTCGGTGCTTTCCCGTTCCATGTAGGGCGTGCAGTCGTCGTCCGGTGGTGTCGCGCCCTCGGTTTCCAGCCGGATCAAGGCGGAGTAGCGCTCGGCGAAGTCCGGGACGACCGCTTGCAGCGCCGCGGACCGCGCGTACCACCAGTCCTCGTCGGAGATCCCCGTCGCGCCCGGTGCCTGCCGGGATTCCGCGATCGTCTGCACGGATCCCCGCACGAAACTGGCCAGCGTGCCGACGATCCGGCGCAACAGCAGCGCGGGCAGTTCGACGCCGTCGAACAACCGGACCAGCGTGTCCATCGAGGCGAACTCGTTGGGCCCCAGCACCGGCCGCGCGGACGAGACCTGCAGCACCCAGGGGTGGCGCAGGAAGAACGCCCAGAGGTCGTTCGCCCATGCGACGACCGCGGGCCGCCATCCCCGGGAGACGTCGTACTGCGTCGGCAGTTCGCCGAGGGCACGGTCGTGCATCAGGTCGACGAGTTCGCCTTTGCTGGGCACGTACGTGTAGAGCGCCATGCCGCTGCGGCCGAGCACCTTGCCCACGGTCCGCATGGAGACCGCGTTCATGCCCTCGGTGTCGGCGAGCCCGATCGCCGCGTCGACGATCTCGTCGACACTCAGGCCCTGTTTGGGCCCCGGGTTGACCTTCTCGGCGTCCTGCACGGCGCCGTGAGCCCGCCACAGCAGGGCCATAGTCCGCTTGTTCTCGCCTTGACCGGCGTAGACGACCACTCGACACTCCTAACCCATTACGCCGTAAGAGGTTAGCAGGGTGATCACCGCACCGCCGACATGAGGCGATACCGCGACGTCGTCCGATACGCGCCCGGATCCTCGTTGCCCGCCCGCAGCACATCCATGACCTGGCCCTGCACCTCGTCCAGCACGCCGTGCTCGGCCAGCACAGGCCGGGCGGCGAGCCAGAACGGATGATCCTCCACAGCCATCTTCCAGTACCCCTCGGGCGAGGGCGCGGTGAACGCGAGCGCCCGCTCCCGCATCGTCACCTCGAAGCCGTGCGCGCCGAACAACGCCCGCACCTCGCTCTGCTCGTGCCACGCGAACCCCGCGCCACCCGGAGCACCGGCCACCGTGGCGAACGCCTCCCCGATCGTCCGCATCCCGTCGGCCATGACCCCTTCGGGCACCCACGCGGTCAGCACGATCCGGCCGTCCGGCGCGGTGATCCGCGCCAGCTCGGCGGCAGCGGCGGTGACGTCCGGCGCGAAGATCACCGCGAAAACCGAGAGCACGACATCGGCGAACCCGTCCGGCAACGCGGTCGCCGCGGCCTCCCCGGGCCGGAAGTCGGCCGCCACCCCCAGTTCACCGGCCTTGGCCCGAGCCACCTCGAGCAACCGCTCCGCCGGGTCGACGCCGGTGACGTGCACACCTTGCCGTTGAGCCGCAACCAATGCGGCGTTGCCCGTGCCACAGCCGACATCCACGAGCCGCTGTCCGGGCCGTGGATCGGCGAGGTCGACGGCAGCGTGCGCGGCGGGCAGCAGCTGCGGCGCGACGCTCTCGTACGACCCGGTCCCCCAGTCGATATCGCTCATACCAGCAGTTCTATCAGGTGAACGACAAGCCCTCGCACCATGCACGCGCGCACAGGACGAGGGCTCGGTTGTCAGAACCGCCTGTCAGATAACCCGGTCAGCAGCTTCCGCAGCAGCCACACCCAGGGCCAGTACACGAACTGCAGCCGCAATGGTTCATGTCTCCACTCCCTTGCTCGCCTTCGGCACAGCTTTTCGACGGTGCCACCACGAGCCCCGGACGTCGTACCGCCGAGCGAGTGAGACAGGAAGACCCGGCGACTGATCACAGCCGATACGGTGGGCATCGTGATCGACCCGGCACCCACCGTCTACCTGCTCGCGGGGCTGCCCGGGTCGGGAAAGACGACGTACGCGAACACTCTGCGGCGCCGGGGCGTGGTCAGACTGTCGGTGGACGAGCAGGTCATCGCCGCGCATGGCCGGCTCGGCAAGGACTACCCGGAAACGGAACACCTTGCCCTGCTGCGTCCCATCACCGACGCGGTCCGGCGGCAGCTGGCCACCCTCGTCCAGAATGGACAGTCGGTGGTCCTTGACCACGGACTCGGCACCAAGGCCGAACGAGACGCCTACAAAGACCTGGTCACGCGGCACGGCGGCCGGTGGCGGCTGATCCACTTCCCAGTCGCGCGAGCGGAGTTGCTGCGTCGGCTCGCCGTGCGCAACGACGACGCCGAGTCCGGACTGATCTCACCGGAAGTGCTGGACTGGATCGCCGAGCACTCCGAGGAACCCGTCGGCGAGGGAGAAGAGCTGCCGGACTCCGATCTGCGACCGGACTGCTAGACGGATTCGGAGATCACCACCGCGACCGTGTCCGGTTCGAGCGCCCTGAACGTGTGCGGCACGTCGGCGGGGTAGCCGGCGTAGTCGCCGGGGCCGATCTCCACGGGTGAGTCCAGCACGCCAGTGAGGGCACGGCCTGTGCTGAGGATGACGTGCTCGTATGTTCCGGCGCGGTGCGGGGCCGAGTCGTGTGCTGCGCCCGGTTGCACTGTGACGAGGTAGATGTCGCGGCGGGCGTGGGGCGGGCAGGCCGAGAGGACTTTCGCCACGTAGTTCGCGTGTTCCGCGGGGATCACCGCGCCTTCGCTCGCGCGGATCACCTGGACCTCGGGCTGCGGTGGCTCCACCATCTGGGCGAAGGTCACGTCCAGCGCCACGCACAGTGCCCACAGGGTTTCCACGCTCGGGTTCCCCGATCCCGACTCCAGCTGGGACAGCGTCGACTTCGCCACTCCTGCCCGGCGGGCCAGTTCCGCCAGTGACAGGCCCACTCGGCGGCGTTCGCGCTGCAGTGAGGCCGCGATCACCGAGATCACCGAGAGTTGCGCCGGGTTCCGCGCCATCATCGTTCGCTCCATCGGTACGGGCGTTCGGCTTGACAAACGACAGGGTCGGTGTTCAGCATAGCGGTCGATGCGTTCGTTATGGAGAACCCTGGATCGAGCACTGGCGCGTGACATCGCGCTGGTGTGCGTGGCCTGCGCTTTCGTCGGCGTCTCGTTCGGCGCCATCACGGTCAGCTCGGGCCTGCCGGTATGGCTGCCGACGCTCATGTCGGTCGCCGTGTTCGCCGGCGCCTCCCAGTTCATGTTCGTCGCGATCATCGCCTCGGGTGGCGGCCTGGTCGCCGCCGTGGTCACCGGGCTGCTGGTGAACACGCGGCTGCTGCCGCTCGGGTTCGCGGTCGGCGACGTGATCAGCGGGAACTGGCGGCAACGACTGTTCGGCAGCCACATCACCACCGATGAGGTCGCCGCGTTCACGATGGCCCAGCGCGATCCGGGCACGCGCCGGGCCGCCTTCTGGGGGTGCGGCCTCGGCCTGTTCGCCTCCTGGAACCTCGGCGTCCTGCTCGGCGCGTTCGGTGGCACGGTCATCAAGGACACCAACGTCTTCGGCTTGGACGCAGCGTTCCCCGCGGTACTGCTCGCGCTGGTGCTGCCGTCGCTCAAGGACGGGCCAACGCGCCGTGCAGCCGCCGTCGGTGTGGTCATCGCGTTGGCCACGTCGCCGTTCCTGACCGCGGGTGCGCCCGTATTGCTTGCCCTGGTTGGCGTGCTCGCCAGCCTCGGGGGCGACAGATTCGCCGCGAAGAAGGTGGCCACATGATGCTCGTTCTCGCGGTTGTGGTGCTGGCCGTGGGCACGCTCGCCTTCCGCCTCGCCGGTCCGACGCTGCGAGCGCGCGTCGAGATCTCACCGAGGATCGAGACGCTGATGATGGTGAGCGTCGCTGTGTTGTTCGCGGCGCTTGTCGCCACGTCATCCCTGGTGGAAAACCAGGCGTTCGCTGGGTACGCCCGCCCGGCGGGGGTGCTCGTCGGCGGTGTGCTGGCGTGGCGGAAGGCCCCGTTTGTCGCGGTTGTCCTCGCCGCCGCTGGGACCGCCGCGGTGTTGCGGCTGCTCGGGGTGCCCTGACTTGACTTGACCACGACTTGAAAGGATCCTTTCGAAAGAGTTCTTTCAAGTGGAGGTGTCATGGCCGAGTTGCCCGCACGGATGCGAGTCCGGGACGCCGCGCTGATGCGGGCGCTGGCCCATCCCCTGCGCGCCGAGCTGCTCACGTACCTGATGGCCGTGGGGCCACGTACGGCGAGCGAGTGCGCCACCGCGGTCGGCTCGACGGCTTCCAACTGCAGCTGGCACCTGCGTCAACTGGCGGGCTTCGGCCTGGTCGAACGCGCGGAGGGCGGCAACAGCCGCGACAAGCCGTGGCGTGCCACGCAGGTCGGGCTGGAGTTCGAGGAGTTCAGCCCGGACCCGGCCACCCATGCCGCGCAGCTGGCCGTCCTCGGCGCCAACGCCGCGGGCGACCAGGTCCTGACGCAGCGGTTCGTCGACAGCGTCGACGTGCTCGAGCCCGAATGGCAGCGGACGTCCGGCCTGAACACCTACTCGCTGCGGGTCAACGCGGCCGAGCTCGCCGAGCTGACTATGGCCATCGACTCGTTGCTGCGGCCATACGTGACGACGATCAGGCCGGACGCACCGCCGGACGCCCGGCCGGTGCACGCGAGCTGGCGTGCGTTCCCGAGGATCGAAGCCGACGGGACGCCGAGCTCATGACCAGGGCGTTCGCCCGGTTGTGGACCGCGAGCCTGTTCTCGGAGATCGCCGAGTGGATGCTGCAGATCGCATTGCCCGTGTACATCTACCAGGCGACCGGCTCGGCTGGGTCGACCGCGTTGGCGATGGCCGCGGGTGTGCTGCCGATGATCCTGCTGAGCCCCGTGGCGGGGTTCGTCGCCGATCGCTGCGACCGGGGCCGCACGCTGTCGCTGGTGTGCGCGGGCCAGGCCCTGACCGCCGTGCCGCTGCTGGTGTACGACCAGGTCTGGCTGGTTTACGCGGTGATGCTGGCGCAGTCGTCGGCGGCGACGTTGTTCGAGCCCGCGCGCAACGCCCTCATCCCCCAGATCGTCCGCGGCGAACGGATCGTGTCCGCCAACGGCTGGATGGGGTTCAACAGCAGCGGCGCCCGTCTGCTCGGCAGTTCCGCCGGCGGCATCCTGCTCGCCACCGGCGGCCTGACCACTGTGATCGTCAGCTACCTCGGCGCGCTGGTGGTCGCAGCGGCACTGCTCGTGCGGCGGTTCCACGTCGCCAGGACACCTGTCGTGCACGAGCCCATGTGGCGGGCGTGGCTGGGTGGGCTGACGGAGTTCCGCCGTGAGCGGCGGCTGCGCCTCATCGGGGCGGTGCTGCTCGTCGGCTCGGTGGCACAGGGCATGTTCCTCGTCCTGTTCGTCGTGTTCGTGACGGGGCCGCTCGGCGGCGGCGAGGCTCAGGTCGGGCTCCTGCGCGGAGCCCAGGCCATCGGTGGCCTGGTCGCCGGTGTGGTGGTCGGGACGTCCCTGCTGCGGCGCCTCGCGCCGGAGACCATGACCGCGCTCGGCGGGACCGGCGTCGGCGTGCTCACGCTGGCGATCTGGAACCTGCCGGGCCTGACCACCGGCTGGACCGTCTACTTCGTCCTGTTCGCGGTGGTCGGCGTGCCGAGCGTGCTGATCATGTCCGGCTCGCTGACAGTGCTGCAAACCGCTGGTGAGCCAGGGAAATCGGGACGGGTGCTGGCAAGCACCACGGCGATGATGGCGGTGTGCCAGACCGCCGGGATGCTGCTGGCCGGCCCGCTCGCCGACGTGTGGAACCTGACGGCGCTGCTGAACCTGCACGCCGTCCTCATGCTCCTTTCAGGGCTGCCAGCGCTGGCAGCGCTGTGGTCGACGCGGCGAGCCGCGCGGCTGCCGCAGGGGACAGCGTCGGCAGCGACAGCGGCACGGCCTTCCCTCGATCACTAGCCGTCAACGGCTCCTCGGGCGGTTCGGAGATCCAGTCGACGATCGGCGCGACGGACTCCGCGACCGGTTTCGCGAACGCCCTCGCCAGCAGCCTGATCGGCAGGTTCTGCGGGCCGCTGCGGGTGAACCCCGGGTGGTAGAGCACGTACCGCGTCCGGCGTCCCAGCGCGGAGAACGACACCCCCAGCAGGTCGTTCGCCCGGCCGGCCTGCAACTGTGCCCGCAGCACGCCGTACTTGCGGGTGAGCTGCATGTCGTCCCAGTGGATCCGCCCTGCTTTGACGCCGACACCGGCGACGTTCACGACCACGGCTCGTTGACCGGCTTCCAGCTGCGGCAACAGCAGCTCCCCCAGCAGATAGCGGCTCAGGTAGTACAACGCGAACGTGTGTTCGAGGCCTTCCGCAGTCTCGACGCGTTCGGTCTGGGGACGGTTGGCGAACAGCGCCAGGGCGTCGACCGGTTCGGTGATCTCGCGCGCCACCCGGGCGACTTCGGCGACCGACGACAGGTCAGCTCGCAGGAACCGGGCGCCCTCGACCGCCTTCGCCGGGTCACTGCCGATCACGATGACACGGTCGCCGCGCGCGATTCGCCCGAGCGCGGTGGCCCTCCCCATGCCGCTTGTCCCCCCGCTGATCACCACTGTTTTGCGCACACGCATATCGTGGGTGGGGTACGCGGCGAACGAAAGAAGGCAGTTTCATGTCCGGTACGAACACAGATGTGCCTGCCGTCATCGCGCACGAGCTACCGAACCCGGTGCCGCACGACGAGCTCGCGGCGTGCCCGGTCACCGACCTGTTCCGGCGGATCGGCGACAAGTGGAGCATGCTCGTGGTGATCATGCTGGGCAAACGGCCGTACCGGTACAACGAGCTGCACCGCTCCATCGAGGGCGTCAGTCAGCGGATGCTCACCCGGACCCTGCGCACACTGGAAGAGGACGGCCTGGTGCGGCGTGAGGTGTTCCCGAGCGTTCCGCCGAGCGTCGAGTACAGCCTCACGCCGCTGGGTGTCAGCCTGCTCGAACCGTTGTCCGCACTGGCCGAATGGGCCGTGAAGAACGCTACTTCCGCCGTCCCCACAAGGTGAGGGCGAGCGACAGCGCGAACAACGCGATCGGCAGCCGGTAGTCCTTCACCGCCTGGACCAGCGGGCGGACCCGCTGGCTGATGTCCATCCTGTTCACCAGCTCGTCCACGGTCTCGCTGAGCTCGCGGCGGGTCTTCTCGACTTCGTGCTGCAGGTCCTGGTGGGTACTCATGCCGGTACGTCCTTCTTCGGATGCGTCATGATCCGGATGTCCTCGCGTACGCGGTCACCCATGTCGTCGGGCACCGGCGGCACTCCCTTGCTCAACTGGGATTTGCCGACCAGCGCGGCGATCCCGGCCAGCACGAGCACGGCGGCGCCGACGAGCAGCGCCGCCAGCCACGGCGCCAGCACGGTGGCGAGGCCCAGCACCGCGCACGCGAGCAGCACCATGCCGCCGTAGAACGCGAGCAGACCGGCCACCCCGAAGGCACCCGTGCCGAACAGGGCTTGTTTGGTCTTGGACGTCATCTCCTGCGCGGCCAGTCTCGCCTCCGCCTTGACCAGCCTGCTGGTCTGCTCGGCAAGGTCACCGACCAGCTTGGCGACGGACCGCTCGTCATCGTGGCTGTTCACACAGGGTGGCTACCCGGCCCCGTCCGGGTGAAACCTGCTGTCCATTCAGGATGCGCACGAACTGCGCAACCCGGGACGGGTGGGTAGCGTGAGGCGGGTGGGCGTGCGCCAGTGGATTTCCGGCTGGCCGGTGATCAGGCAGATCACCGGTGACGACCCGTCGGGCCGAGGGGACGCCGTCCGGTCGGCAGCCACCGAGCGGACGGCGCCGCGCACCGCGCGGGCCGACAAGGTGACCCGGTCGGTCTGTCCGTACTGCGCGGTCGGGTGCGGCCAGAAGGTCTTCGTCGAAGACGGCCGGGTCACCCAGATCGAAGGCGACCCGGACTCCCCCATCTCGCGCGGCAGGTTGTGCCCCAAGGGATCGGCGAGCAAGCAACTGGTCACGAGCCCGTCGCGGGTGACGACGGTCCGCTACCGGCGGCCGCACGGCACCGAGTGGGAGGACCTGGATCTCGGCACGGCGATGGAGATGATCGCCGACCGGGTGATCGCGGCACGGCAGCGGACCTGGCAGCAGGCGGACGACGACGGGCTGACCTTGCGCCGGACGCTCGGCATCGCCAGCCTCGGCGGCGCCACGCTGGACAACGAAGAGAACTACCTGATGAAGAAGCTCTACACCGCGCTGGGGGCGGTGCAGATCGAGAACCAGGCGCGGATTTGACACTCCTCCACGGTTCCCGGTCTGGGGACCTCCTTCGGTCGCGGCGGTGCCACGACGTTCCAGCAGGACCTCGCGAACGCGGACTGCGTGCTCATCCAGGGCTCGAACATGGCCGAGTGCCACCCGGTCGGCTTCCAGTGGGTGATGGCGGCGAAAGCCAAGGGCGCCAAGATCATCCACGTGGACCCGCGGTTCACCAGGACCAGCGCGGTGTCGGACGTGTTCGTGCCGATCCGCGCGGGCAGTGACATCGCGTTCCTCGGTGGCCTGGTCAACTACGTGCTCACGCACGGCAAGGAGTTCCGGGAGTACGTGGTGGCGTACACGAACGCCGCCGCGATCATCACCGAGGAGTTCAAGGACACCGAGGACCTCGACGGCCTGTTCTCCGGCTTCGACGCGGGCAAACGCGCGTACGACCATTCCAGCTGGGCGTACCAGGGCGCCGAAGCCCAGTCGGGCTCCGGCGACCCGGGTGACCGGACCGGCGGCGAGCACCAAGCGGCCGCACAGTCCGAGCAGCACGGCAGCGGCGGAGCCACGATCGCAGCGAAGCCGGCGGAGGATCCCACGCTGCGGCACCCGCGGTGCGTGTTCCAGATCCTCAAACGGCACTACGCGCGCTACACGCCCGAAATGGTCGAGGAAGTCTGCGGTGTGCCCGTCGCGAAGTTCCTCGAAGTAGCCGAGGCGATCACGGCGAACTCGGGCCGGGACCGCACGACGGCGCTGTGCTACGCGGTCGGCTGGACGCAGCACACCGTCGGCGTGCAGTACATCCGCACAGCGTCGATCCTGCAGTCGTTGCTGGGCAACATCGGCCGTCCCGGTGGCGGGATCCTCGCGTTGCGCGGGCACGCCAGCATCCAGGGCTCCACCGACATCCCGACGCTGTTCAACATCCTGCCGGGCTACATCCCGATGCCGCACGCGCGCCAGCACCTGGACCTGGCGTCGTTCGTCGCCAACGACGCGGGGCGCACGGGCTTCTGGGGCAACATGGACAGTTACACCGTGAGCCTGCTGAAGTCGTGGTGGGGCGAACACGCGACCGCGGACAACGACTTCTGCTTCGACTACCTGCCGCGGCTGACCGGCGACCACGGCACGTACAGCACAGTGCTGCGGCAGATCGAAGGCGAGTGCAAGGGGTACTTCCTGGTCGGCGAGAACCCCGCTGTCGGCTCGGCCAACGGCAAGCTGCAACGCCTGGGCCTGGCCAACCTCGACTGGCTGGTGGTACGGGACCTGCAGATGATCGAGAGCGCCACGTTCTGGCGCAACGGGCCGGAGATCGAGACCGGCGAGCTGCGCACCGAGGAGATCGGCACCGAGGTGTTCTTCATGCCCGCCGCGGCGCACACCGAGAAGGACGGCAGCTTCACCAACACGCAGCGGCTGCTGCAGTGGCACCACAAAGCCGTGGAACCGCCCGGCGACGCCCGCAGCGACCTGTGGTTCTACTACCACCTCGGCAAGCTGATCAGGCACAAGCTCCGCGCCAGCAAGGACCCGCGTGACCTGCCGTTGCAGCACCTGACCTGGAGCTACGTGGAGGAAGGGCCGTTGGGTGAACCGTCAGCGGAGTCGGTGCTGGCGGAGATCAACGGAACCGGCCCGGACGGTCCGCTCTCGGCCTACACCGAGCTGAAGAACGACGGGTCCACCGCGTGCGGCTGCTGGATCTACTGCGGGGTCCGGGCCGGTGGCGAGAACCAGGCCGCCCGCCGCAAACCGGGCCGCGAACAGACCTGGGTTGCCCCGGAGTGGGGCTGGGCGTGGCCCGCGAACCGCAGGATCATCTACAACCGGGCGTCCGCGGATCCCGACGGCAAGCCGTGGAGCGAACGCAAACGGTACATCTGGTGGGACGCCGGGCAGGGCAAGTGGGTCGGCGAGGACGTGCCGGACTTCGAGGGGACCAAACCGCCGGGCTTCAGGCCGGAGCGCGGCGCCAAGGCCCAGGACGGGTTGGGCGGCGACGATCCGTTCATCATGCAGACCGACGGCAAAGCGTGGCTGTTCGCACCGGCCGGTCTGGCTGACGGGCCGCTGCCCACCCACTACGAGCCGCTGGAGTCGCCGTACTCGAATCCGTTGTACGGCCAGCAGGCCAACCCGACTCTGCAACGCTACGACCACCCGGCCAATCCCTGCAACGGTTCGGCGTTCCCCTTCGTGGTCACGACGTATCGGCTCACCGAACACCACACGGCCGGTGCGATGAGCCGGACGCTGCCGTACTTGTCGGAGCTGCAGCCCGAGTTCTTCTGCGAGGTCTCGCCCGAACTGGCCGAGCAGCAAGGCCTCGAGCACCTCGGCTGGGCCACGATCATCACCAGCCGCACCGCCATCGAGGCACGGGTGATGGTGACGCAGCGGATGAAACCGTTGCGGATGCGCAAACAGATCGTGCACCAGGTCGGTCTGCCGTACCACTGGGGCCCGAACGGACTGTCCATCGGCGACGCGGCCAACGACATCCTCGGCGTCGCGGCGGACCCGAACGTGCACATCCAGGAGTCCAAGGCCGCGACCTGCGACATCATCCCCGGCAGGCGGCCACGCGGACAGGCACTGCTCGACCTCGTCGAGGAATATCGGAGGCGCGGATGACCGAACGCATGGGGTTCTTCACCGACACCTCGGTGTGCATCGGCTGCAAGGCCTGTGAGGTGGCGTGCAAGACGTGGAACGACGTCCCGGCGGACGACCTGGACCTGCTCGGCATGTCCTACGACAACACCGGTTCACTCAACGCCAACAACTGGCGGCATGTCGCGTTCATCGAACAGACCGTCGAGGACAACACCCGGTGGTTGATGTCCAGCGACGTATGCAAGCACTGCACCGAGGCCGGGTGCCTGGACGTGTGCCCGACAGGGTCGTTGTTCCGCACCGAGTTCGACACCGTGGTCGTCCAGGCGGACATCTGCAACGGTTGTGGTTACTGCGTTCCCGCGTGCCCGTTCGGGGTGATCGACCGGCGTGAGGACGACGGCAGGGCGTGGAAGTGCACGATGTGCTACGACCGCATCGGGGACGGCCTGATGCCCGCCTGCGCCACGGCGTGTCCCACCGAGTCGATCCAGTACGGCCCGTTGGACGAGTTGCGGGCACGTGCCGACGAGCGTGTGCGGGAACTGCACGCGCGAGGTCAGGCTGATGCTCGCTTGTACGGTCACTCCCCCGAGGACGGTGTCGGTGGCGCCGGGGCGTTCTTCCTGTTGCTGGACGAACCCGAGGTCTACGGCCTGCCGTCGAATCCCGTTGTGACGACCAGGGACCTGCCCGCGATGTGGAAGCGGGCGGGGCTGGCCGCCGTGGCAGTCGCCGCCGGGGTCGCCGCGTCGTTCCTGGGGCGGCGCTGATGGGCTACTACGGCAAGCCGATCGTCAAAGAGCCGGTGTGGAAGGTCCCGGACGTGCCCGGGTACCTGTTCCTGGGCGGGATGGCGGGCGCGTCGGCGTCGATGGCGCTGGCGGCTCAGCTTTCCGGGCGTCACGAGCTGGTCAGGCCCGCTCGGATCGCCGCCGCTGTCGGATCGCTCGCGAGTGTGGGAGCGTTGGTCCACGACCTGGGACGGCCCGAGCGGTTCCTGAACATGCTGCGGGTCTTCAAGGTGACGTCACCGTTGTCGGTCGGCTCCTGGATCCTGGCGCCGTTCTCCGGCTTGACGGCGTTGAGCGCGACAACCGATTTCAGTGGACGGTTCCGTGGGATCGGGACGCTCGCCGGGGCCGCGGCGGGCGTGCTGGGGCCCGCGATGTGCACGTACACCTCGGTTCTGCTGGCCGACACAGCGATCCCGGCGTGGCACAACGCGTACCCGGAGCTGCCGTTCGTGTTCGCGGGCAGTGCCATGACCAGCGCGGCGGGCGCGTCCCTGCTTGCCTCGCCGTCCCGGCCCGCTGTCCGGCTCGGCTTGCTCGGGAGTGCCCTTGAGCTGACCTCGACGGCCGCGATGGAACGGCGGGTGGAGAACTACCGGTCCAGCAAACTGCTCACCGCTGCGAAGGCGTTGACAGTCGCCGGAGCCGGTCTGTCCCTGCTGCGCCGCAACCGGCCCGCCGCCGTTCTCGCTGGCGTGAGCTACCTGGCCGCAGGCGTGTGCACCCGGTTCGGCGTATACCGAACCGGCGTGGCCTCCGTGACCTCGTGAGTGGTTGAGCCGGTTAGAACCGGCTCAACCACTCACGAGTAGTGGGAGGTCAGTTCGGGAGGAGTTCGGCCAGTTTCGCCTTGATGCCTTCGTAGGCCATCCTGGCGCTGCCCGGGTCGCCCTTGAGGATCGCCTCGGTCACCGCTTTCACCTGCTCAGCCGTGGCGTGCGGCGGAATGGGCGGGATCTCCGCGTCGCAGCGCACGTCCAGCACGGCGGGCCGGTCGGCCGCCAGCGCCTGGTCCCACGCCGGCCCGAGGTCGTCCGGCGAGTCCACATTGAGCGCGATCAGGCCGAGGGACGCCGCGAACGCCGCGTAGTTGATGTCCGGCAGCGCCTGGGATTCCTCGAACTTCGGCGCGCCACCCATCGCACGCAGCTCCCACGTGACCTGGTTGAGGTCGTTGTTGTGGAACACGCACACCACGCAGCGGCGATCAGCCCACAGGTTCTGGTACCTGGCGATCGTGATCAGCTCGGCCAAGCCGTTCATCTGCATGGCCCCGTCGCCGACAAGGGCGACCACGGGCCGGTCCGGGTGGGCGAACTTGGCACCGATCGCGTACGGCACACCCGCGCCCATGGTCGCCAGTGTGCCCGACAGCGAACCCCGCATCTGGCCACGCATCCGCAGGTTGCGGGCGTACCAGTTGGTGGACGAGCCCGAGTCGGCCGTGATGATGAGGTTGTCGGGCGCCCGAATGGACAGCTCATGCACGATCCTGATCGGGTTGATCGGTTCCGCGCTGACCATGGCCTGCTGTTCCATGGACTGCCACCAGCCGGTCACGTGCCGCTCGATCTTCTCCCGCCACGAACGGTTCTCGTTGCGCCGCACCAACGGCAACAGGGCGCGCAACGTGGAGTGCGCGTCACCGACCAGGTTCACCTCGGTCGGGTAACGCATCCCGATCCGGGTACCGTCCACATCGATCTGCACCGCGCGTGCCTTGCCGTACTCCGGCAGGAACTGGCTGTACGGGAAGTTCGAGCCCACGATCAGCAGCGTGTCGCAGTCCCGCATCATCTCGTAGCTCGGCCGCGTGCCCAGCAGACCGATCGACCCCGTCACGTACGGCAGGTCGTCGGCCAGCACGTCCTTGCCCAGCAGTGCTTTGGCGACCCCGGCGCCGGTCAGGTCGGCGATCTGGCGGACCTCGGCGGTCGCGGTCCGCGCGCCCTGTCCGATCAGGATCGCCACCTTCCGCCCCGCGTTCAGCACGTCGGCCGCCCGTTCGAGCTCGGCACTCGGCGGCGTCAGCACGGGCCGGACCAGCCCGGGCCGGCTCGACGGCACGTGCTTGAACTCGTGCCGCGGTGGTTCGTAGGGCTCTTCCTGGACGTCGTTCGGGATGATCACGACGGTCGGCGCGCTGCGGGTGATCGCCGTGCGCAACGCCCGGTCGAGCGCGTTCGGCAGCTGCTCGGCCACCGTCACCTCGACGGAGTACTCGCTGGCCACGTCCTTGACCAGGGACTGCAGGTCGACTTCCTGCTGGTAGCTGCCGCCGCGGGCGGTTCGCGCGGTCTGCCCGACGATCGCCACGACCGGGACGTGGTCGAGTTTCGCGTCGTACAGGCCGTTGAGCAGGTGGATCGCACCCGGGCCCGACGTGGCCAGGCAGACACCCGGCCTGCCGCTGAACTTCGCGTAGCCGACCGCCTCGAACGCGGACATCTCCTCGTGTCTGGACTGGACGAACCGGGGCCGGTTGTCCGCCTTGCCGAACGCGGCGACGATCCCGTTGATGCCGTCGCCCGGGTAGCCGAAGACCTGGTCGACGTTCCAGTCCCGCAACCGCTGCAGCACGTGGTCGCCGACCGTCTCCACCATCAGCTGTCCACCGACAGGGCCTCGACCAGGTCCCCGACCTGCGGTTCGGGCAGGGCGCGGGCGACGTCGGCCGTGCTGATGATGCCGACCAGTTCGTGCCCGTCGATCACCGGCAGCCTGCGGACCTTGTACTCGGCCATCGTGTTCATGATCTCGGTGGCCTCGTCGTCGGCACCGATCGTCACGGCCTCGCCCTGCGCCAGTTCACCGGCGGTCACCGCGCGCGGGTCCTTGCCCTCGGCGATCACCTTCACCACGATGTCACGGTCGGTGATCATCCCTTTGAGACGGTTGTCCTCCCCGCAGATCGGCAGTGCCCCGACGCCCTTGTCCGCCATCAGCTGCGCGGCGTCCCGAATGGTCTGGCTGGCCTGCACACAGGTCGGATCCGGCGTCATGATCTCGCGTGCGCGCGTCATCATGTGCTCCCTTCGTCGTCGGTTTTCGAGTACCCATGGGTGGGAAGCCCACACCCATGCGCATCGGATACACGCTGATGACTGAACAGGCAGGCCCGAAACAGCTGGTCGACGACGCCGTCAAGGCCGAGCGGGCCGGGTTCGCGTTCGAGGTCTCCAGCGACCACTACTTCCCCTGGCTGGCCGAACAGGGCCACGCACCCAACGCGTGGACAGTGCTCGGCGCGGTCGCTCAATGTACCGAACGCGTCGAGTTGATGACATACGTGACGTGTCCGATCATGCGGTACCACCCCGCGGTTGTCGCCCAGCAAGCCGCGACAGTACAGCTGTTGTCCGACAACCGATTCACCCTCGGTGTCGGGTCGGGCGAGAACCTCAACGAACACGTCGTCGGCCGCGGCTGGCCGCCGGTGAACGTCCGGCACGAGATGCTCGCCGAGGCGCTGCAGATCATCCACGGCCTGTTCGACGGCGGCTACTTCGACTACAACGGCTCGTATTTCCGCGTGGACGCGGCGAAACTGTGGGATCTGCCCGAGGTGCGGGTGCCCATCGGTGCCGCGGTGTCCGGCAAGCAGTCGATCAGCCGGCTCGCGCCGCTGGCCGACCACATGATCGCGACCGACCCCGACCCGGACCTGTGCGAGCTCTGGGACGCCCAGAAGGCGGAGCCCGGCCGCAAGATCGGTCAGATGCCGGTCTGCTGGGATCCCGACCGGGAGGCGGCGGTCAACCGCGCACACGAGCAGTTCCGCTGGTCGATCGGCGGCTGGAAGGTCAACGCCGAGCTACCGGACGCCACCAGCTTCGCCGCGGCGACCTCGTTCGTGCGGCCGCAGGACGTGGCCGACTCGATCCCATGTGGACCGGACGTCGAGCCGATCGTCGACGCCGCGAGGAAGTACGCCGATGCCGGGTTCACCGACCTGGCGATCGTGCAGGTCGGCGGCGACCACCAGGACGGCTTCCTCGACTTCGCCAGGGACTCGCTACTGCCCGCCCTCGACGCAGTAGACAGCGAAGGCTGACCCGATCACCGGCTGGGCGACGTTGCGAACGCGCACGCCGCCCGCCGTGATCCCCTGCTCGGTGCCGAAGTGGGCGTGGCCGTGGATGGCCAGGTCGACGCCGGTCGCGTCGATCGCCTCGGCCAGCTGGTAGCAGCCGAGGAACGGGAAGATCTCCGGCGGCTCGCCGCGCAGCGTGTCCGCGACCGGCGAGTAGTGCGTCAACGCGATCTTGATGTCGGTGTCCAGCCCGGTCAGCGCGGCCCGCAGCCGGTCGGCGATGCCGACGGTGTGCTGGATGAACGCCTTCATCTCCGGCTCACCGAACACGCTGCCCGACTTGCCGGCGAACCCGCCGCCGAAGCCCTTGGCGCCGGCGATGCCGACCGTGCACTGTCCGACCCGGAGCGTGGTGCCGGTGCCCTCGAGGACCTGGATGCCGCGTTCGATCAGCAGATCGGTGATCTCGGCTTCCTTGTCGCTGTGGTAGTCGTGGTTGCCGAGCACGGCGACGACCGGCACCGGCAGGTCGCCGAACTCGTCCGCGACCACCTGGGCCTCGTCGAGACTGCCGTGCCTGGTCAGGTCACCCGCGAGGAGCAGCACGTCGGCGTGCTCCCCGAGGTTGTCCAGCGCGGGACGCAGCCTGCCGCGGGCGTCCTCGCCCAGATGAACGTCGCCGACTGCCGCGATCCGGATCACGTCAGCTCCTCCCGCCTGGTCGGTTCGCCCGCGGGCACGACGCGGACGTCGTTGTGGATCACCATGTCCGGTGCCATGTCCCTGATCACCTCGGACAACTCGGTCCGGCGTTGTTCGGTGGCGACGTCGCCGCTGACGACGATGTGCTCACCCCGTACGGTCACCCGCACTCCTTGCTCTGCCGTTCTGGGATCCTCCGCCAAAGTGGTCCGCAGGCGCGCCACCAGGTACTGCGGCGGTGTCATCGCTCCGACTCCCTTCGTCGATGATGCCCAATCGGTCACACAACAACAGGAACGCCTCGGCGTACGGCGATTCCGCGGTCTGCTCGCGGACCCGGCCCCAATCGATCTGCTCCCGCAACGCACGGGCGATCGGCAGCAGCGCGGCCAGGTCGCAGCGGTGCACTTCCAGCGCGAGGAGCTTGCCGATCATCACCTCGGTGCCGTGCTGCACGCGCATCACGGTCGGGCCGACGCGCATCTCCTCGGCGTGGTCAAGCATTTCCGGGGTGACCTGGCGTTCGTTGGCACGGAAGATCAGATCCACCAGCCGGTCGCCGTCGTAGACCTTGGTCAGCCACTCCTCTGGCGGGTCGGCGGCGCGGAAACCCGCTTCCACCAACGCCTTCACCGCGGTCGGCACATCCTGTTCGAGAATCAGGATGTCGACGTCGTGTTCAGTCTCCGGCCCGCCGCGCGCGTACACCGCGCAGCCGCCGGTCAGCGCGAACGATACCCCGGTCGGCCGCAACGCGGCGGCCACCTTGGTCACGGTTCGCAATAAGGCATCCTGGAAGTCCGAACCCATACCGGATGCTTACCCGTTCCCCGCGCGGACCAATCCACACGGGGAATCTCGTTGGGGTGATTCGGCTCAGCTCACGTCGAGCGTGAGGTCGCCGACGACGGGGCCACCACGGGCTGCACAATGATGTCACCCCGATGCCGACACCGGTCATCGCGAGTGAAAAACCGGCAAGCGGGAACGTTCGGCTACTCGTCCTTCCCGGCTTCTTCACGAGCGCGCTTGCGGCGCTTGCCTTCGTGCATCGCGGCGACGCGGGCGACCGGGATCGTGTGTCCTTCTGCGATCAAGTCGGCGCCGAGCCGTTGCGGCGCGGGCATGTCCGCGGCCCACGGGTCCTGGCCGCCGAGTCGTTCGACAGCGTTGTGCACGGTGAAGTCCCGCGGTGACACGGATTCCAGGTCGTCCCATGCGACCGGGAACGACACAGGCAGTCCTGGCCGCAGGCGCGGGCTGTACGCGGCGACGACCGTCGCGCCGTGTGCCCGCGTGGAGTCCAGGAACACTTTGCCGCCGCGCTCTTCCTTGATGTACGCGGTCGTCGCGAGTTTCGGGTCGACGCGTTCGGCGCGGGCGGCGAGGGCACGCGTCGCCGCGGCGACGTCGTCCGCGTCGTGCGGTTCGAGCGGCACGAAGATGTGCACGCCCTTCGCCCCGCTGGTCTTCACCGCGCCGCTCAGCCCGGAGTCCGCCAATGCCTGGCGGACGAGGAAAGCC
This sequence comes from Kibdelosporangium phytohabitans, assembly GCF_001302585.1. Lineage (GTDB taxonomy): Bacteria > Actinomycetota > Actinomycetes > Mycobacteriales > Pseudonocardiaceae > Kibdelosporangium > Kibdelosporangium phytohabitans. The sequence continues at coordinate 7,710,916 of NZ_CP012752.1, forward strand.
GCTTGGACGACAACGGGGAACGCCTCTCCCTCCGGCGGGTCGAGGTCGAGGATCATGTGCGTCTGGTGGTCCGATCCCGCCTGCCGCAACGCCGGGTGGTACTCCACCGCGCGCTGGTTGCCGAACCACAGCAAGGTCTTGCGGTCGTCGCACAGGGCGTACGTGATCTCACGCTTGGACGAGTCGGCCCACAGCTTGACCGTGCGCACGAACGACGGCGTGTACTTCGGGACGTTCTTCTGCATGAACGGGCCCTGCCCGCGCAGGATCCGGATGACCGAGAGCGGGCGGCCCGCCAGCGCGGGGATGATCCGGTCGGACATCGCGTCCAGGTAGTCGACCAGGTCGCGTTTGGTCGCGCCATCGAACAGCGCCTGATCGAGATTGGTCAGCGACACGCCGTCCCGCTCTTCATCGGCCATGGCGTCATACCTTAAGCCAGTTGTCGGCGATCAGCCCGGACAACGTGTGCAGCGGCGCGGCAGCCCAGTCACCGGGGTCGTCCATCGTGCCCAGCGCGCGTTCCCAGACCAACGTCCGTGCGACGTGCGCGACCCAGCAGGCCGTGTCGAGCTGTTCGACCAGTTCGCGGTGTGGCGCGAGGTCACTGAACGCCTCCAGGTAGCTGTCACGCAACCGCGTGACCGTACGGTCGTCCGCGCCGTAGGAATCGCGCATCACTCGAACGGCCACGAGCATGCTGGCGAACGGATGCGCCACCACACTGTCGCCCCAGTCGTAGAACACAGTCCGCCCGCCGGCCACGAACACGTTCCCCGGATGCAGGTCGTTGTGGTCCAGGCTGGGTGCGACGTACGCGCGAGCGAGCCGATCGGCCCGCTCGGCCACCTCCGCGCGCCGGGCGATGATCGCCGCCACGGCGCCGGTGTCGTGCGGCCGCCTGCGGACAGCAGCGACCGCCTGGTCGAAACGTTCCGCCGTGGCCTCGGCGCGCATGTCGGCCACACCGGTGGCCAGCAGGCTGTCCACGTGCGCCGCGAGCTTCCGCTGCAGCTCGCCGTATCGCGGCAGGGCTGCCAGCATGCCCGTGGTGGGGTCCGGTCCGCTTTCCCGCAACGTCGTCCCGCCGTCGGGCAGCGGCAGCCAGCCGCGGTCGGTGTCGATCGCGATCGGCGCCAGCACCCGCTCCGGGACAAGCTCGGACAACACGGAGTACAAGCGGACTTCGAAGACCGTCGCGGGGCCCGGAGCCTTGAGCCAGACGCGGCCTTCGGATGTGATCGCGGTGAGCACAGTCCCCCATGGCCGTACGCGCGGCTACGTCAACTCGCCGACGCGCCTGATGCCCTGATCGGCGAGTCGCTCGTCCACCCACGCCTCGGCGAGTTGTCGCCAGGCACCTGTCGTCCACATCTTCGCCGAGGTCATACCCCGAGAGTGGCAGACGATCATTCACTCGACCTGGTGATTACTGCCGGGTCAGGGCCGATAACCTGAGCCCATGCCCCACGATCTGCCGGAGATCGACCCGACGGTGCCGAGCATCGCGCGCGTCTACGACGCGTTCCTCGGCGGCAAGGATCACTACGAGGTCGACAGGCAGGTCTACCAGCAGATTCTCCAGCTGGCCCCGGAGTCGGCGAGAACGGGCAGGGAAGCGCGGTACTGGCTGATCAGGGCGGTGCGGTTCCTGGCGGGCGGCGCGGGCATCGACCAGTTCCTGGACCTCGGCTCGGGCCTGCCGACCGCCGAGAACACCCACCAGGCGGTCCAGCGGGTCAACCCCGAGGCCCAGATCGTCTACGTCGACAACGACCCGATGGTCGCGGCACACGGCCGGGCGCTGCTCGAGGAGAACGACCGGACGCACTTCGTCGTCGGCGACCTGCGCCAGCCGGACGTCCTGCTGCAGGACCCGACCGTGACCCGGTACCTGGACTGGTCCAGACCGCTGGCGCTGATCCAGTGCAACACCCTGCACCACGTCGCTGACAGCTACGACCCGGCGGGCTTGATGGCCAAGTACATCGACGCGCTGCCGTCCGGCTCGTACGTCGCCATCTCGCACCTGTTCGACCCGGCGGACGGCAGTTCCCGCGCCGAGCTGGCCAAGGAGGTCCAAGCCAGGTTCATGGCGCTGATGGACACGTGCGTGTTCCGCACCCGCGAGCAGATCTCGGCCTTCTTCAAAGGCACGGACCTGGTCGACCCCGGCCTGGCCCACCCCTTCGAGTGGTGGCCGGACGGCCCGCTGACCAACGCCCGCGTGGACGGCGACTACCTGCTGCTCACCGGGGTCGCCCGCAAGCCGTGAGGGCTGGCGGCCCGCGGGCCGCTGGCGACGCCTCTTCGACACCTACGGCCACGGCCAAACCGTTTGACGGAGTGAGCGCTCACTCCGCACACTGGGAGCATGAGTGACGCACCCACCCGGCGACGCGCGCCGGGAATGACCCCGGAGAAGCGCCGGGCGATGATCGTGCAGGCGGTGTTGCCGCTGCTGGTCGAACACGGTCACACGGTGACCACCAGCCAGATCGCCCGCGCCGCGGGCATCGGCGAGGCGACGGTGTTCCGTGCGTTCGCCGACAAGGACGAGCTGCTCAAGGCGTGTCTCACGGAGGCGCTGCGCGCGGACAACGCGGTCGCGGCGATCGAGGCCATTCCCCTGGAGGCGCCACTCGCCGAGCGGCTGGCGGAGGCCGCGGCCGCGCTGGCGGCGCACATGGAACGGATGGGCGCGTTGTTCGGGGCGTTGCGGGCCTCCGGCTTCCAGCGTGAACGCGGGCAGCATCCCCGGCGCCCCGGGCAGGACGCGATCCGGGAGGCGGTCGCCGAACTGTTCGAGCCCGAGCGCGACTCCCTGCGTGTCGCGCCCTACCAACTGGCCGCCATGTTCACCGGCTTGTTGATGATGCGGTCGCGCATGGGCGACGAGAAACCCGAGACCGCCGACATGATCGACGTCCTGCTCAACGGGGCCGTCCGATGACAGCGGGCGGCGGGATGCCGGGCGGCGGCGGTTTCGAGTCCATGATCCTGCGGCGCCGCAGGGGCAGGCGGCTGCCGTCCACGGTCGCCGACAGCGGGCTCACCGGGCCGGTGGAGATCCCCGACCCCGAACCGCCGGACCAGCCCAAGGATCTGCGGTCCCGGTTACAGCGGCTGCGGGAATCGGTGTCCGGGACCGCCCGCGCGCTGCCTCGCGTGTTCCGTTTGTCCTGGCAGGCAAGCAGACCGCTGACGGTCACGCTCGTGATCGTCACTGTCGTGAGTGGACTCATCCCGACCGCGACCGCGTACGTGGCGAAGATCCTGATGGACGCCGTGGTCGAGGCCATCCAGATCCACGCGACCGGCCGCCCCGACCAGACCGTGCTGCACATCCCGCTGGCCGGCGACCAGACCGTCACCTCGGTCGGCAAGATCGTCGGCATCGCGGCCTTCCAGCTCGTCATCTTCGTCGTCCAGTCGGTCACGACGATGCTCACCACGGTCAGCCAGCAGTTGCTGCAGGAACGGATGACGCTGACCATCCGCCACCAGGTGATGGACCACGCGAGCCGGCTGCACCTGTCGTTCTTCGAGGACTCCGCTTCCTACGACCTGCTGCGCCAGGCCGACCGGGAGGCGCCGATGCGCCCGATGTCGATGATGAGCTCCGCGCTCGGTCTCGGCCGGATGGCGATCACGTTCACCAGCATGATCGCCCTGCTGATCACCGTGAGCCCGGTGCTGGCCATCGTCGCGCTGCTCGCGCCGGTCCCGCTGTTCATCTCGCAGTCCAAGTACGGCGCGCAGTCGTTCATCCTGAGCTACCTCGTCTCGCCGATCCGCAGGCGGATGGACTACCTGTCCTCACTGGTCACCACGGACACGTACGCCAAGGAGGTCAAGCTCTTCGGCCTCGGCCCGTACCTGGTCGACCGGTTCGAACGACTGGGCAAGGTGTACTACGAGCGGCAGCGCGGGATGATCCGCAAGAAGAACGTGGCCGGCACGCTGTGGGGGCTGCTGAGCACGGTCGCGGGTTCGGCGATCTACCTCTACATCGCGCTGCGGGCCGTGACGGGCGAGCTGACGCTGGGCGACCTCGCGCTGTACACCGCGGCCGCCGCTTCGGTGCAGAGTTCGGTCGGCGGGCTGTTCGGCAGCTTCTCCGGGATGTACGAGAACAACCTGTACCTGGACACGCTGTACCGCTTCCTGGACACCAAACCCGAGATCAGCCGTCCCGAGTCCCCGGCCGAACTGCCCGATCCGCTGCACGGCCACATCACCTTCGACCGCGTCACGTTCAGCTACCCCGGCGCCGACGAGCCCGCGCTCAAGGACGTCAGCTTCGACATCCAGCCCGGCGAGACCGTCGCGGTGGTCGGCAAGAACGGCGCGGGCAAGTCGACGCTGATCAAACTGCTGTGCCGGCTCTACGACCCGACCGGCGGCCGGATCCTGCTGGACGGCGTCGACATCCGCACGCTCGACCCGGTCGACCTGCAACGCCGGATCAGCGCGATGTTCCAGGACCACGTCAGCTACCAGGCCACGGCGGCGGAGAACATCGGGCTCGGCGACCTCGACCACCTGACCGACCGCCCGGTGATCGAGAAGGCGGCCGGGCGGGCCGGGATCGCCGACCGGATCGACCGCCTGCCACGCGGGTACGACAGCCCGCTGGGCCGGTGGTTCGACGAGGGCGTCAGCCTCTCCGGCGGTGAGTGGCAGAAGATCGCGCTGGGCCGGGCGTTCCTGCGCGAGGTGCCGATCCTGGTGCTGGACGAGCCGACGTCGGCACTGGACGCCCAGGCCGAGCACGACTTGTTCGTCCGGCTGCGGCAGCTGGCCGAGGGCCGGACCACGCTGTACATCTCGCACCGGTTCTCCACGGTCCGCCAGGCCGACCGGATCATCCTGCTGGAACACGGCAAGCTGCTGGAGCAGGGCACGCACGCCGAGCTGATGGAACTCGACGGCGGCTACGCGGAGCTGTTCACGTTGCAGGCCGCCGCGTACCTGGACGCCTGACCGGCGAACCTGTCCACAGGTAGAGTACTTTTCCATGGCAGACGAGTGGTCCAGTTCGCTCGACGTGCACCTGGACTGGACACCGGGGACGGGCCGCAAGGGCCTGGCGAAGGCGGTCCGCGCGGCGATCCGGGACGGCCGCTGGCGTCCCGGCGCGGTCGTGCCCTCGACCCGGGCGCTGGCGCACGACCTCGGCGTGGCAAGGGGAACGGTCACGCGCGTGTACTCGGACCTCGCGGCTGAGGGCTACCTCCAGTCCAGCCAGGGGGCGCCGACCCGGGTGGCGACGGCGGGCGCGGAGGCGTTGTCGCAGCCGCGGCCGACGTCGGCGCGCGAACCCGTGATGCGGTGGAACCTGCTGCCCGGCCGCCCGGATTCGGCCCTGTTCCCCAGGGACGTCTGGCTCGCGGCGACCAAGCGGGTGCTCCAGCACACGCACAACGAGACCTTCGGCTACGGGGAACCACGCGGTTCGTCCGTGCTGCGAGCGACCTTGTCGGCGTATCTCGCCCGCAGCCGGGGCGTGCTGGCCGATCCCGCCAGGATCGTGGTCTGCGCGGGTTTCTCGCACGCGATGACCGTGCTCGGGCACGCGCTGCAGCAGGTCGGCATCGGCGAGATGGCGTTCGAAGACCCGTCGTTCCACCGGTTTCGCGACCTGGCCGCGGCGGCCGGGCAGCGGATCACGACCGTGCCGGTGGACGGCGACGGGATGCGCGTGGCCGAGCTGACCAGCCCGGCGGTGGTGGTGACCCCGGCGCACCAGTCCCCCATCGGCGTGACCCTGGCGCCTGACCGCCGGACAGCGTTGACACGGACCGGCGCGGTGATCGTCGAGGACGACTACGACGGCGAGTTCCGCTATGACCGTCAGCAAGTCGGTGCCCTGCAAGCACTCGCGCCGGAACGGGTGATCTACGCGGGGACCGCGAGCAAGACGCTGGCCCCGTCGCTGCGGCTCGGCTGGCTGGTGCTCCCCCGCTCACTCGTGGACCCCGTGATCGCCGCGCTGGCGTCCAGCGGCGCCCAGCCGCCGCTGCCCACCCAGCTGGTGCTGGCCGACATGATCAGCACGGGCGCGTACGACCGGCACGTGCGCCGCTGCCGGATCGAGTACCGGTCGCGGCGCGACCGGCTGGCCGCCGCGTTGCCCCCACACCTGATCCCGCAGGGGATCTCGGCCGGACTGCACCTGATGGTGCCGCTGTCCGAAGACGCCGAGGCCCAGGTCCCCGCGGTCGCCCGCAGGCATTCCCTGGACATCGCGACGGTCGCACCGATGGTGGTGCAGCGGAAACAGCACGGTTTGATCGTCGGATACGGTGCCCCGTCGAAGAACGCGTTCACCGGCGCGCTGGAAGCGTTGCTGGCCGTACTGCACGAGCTGCGGGGTTAGTGGATGCACCTCTCCCACGAGGAAGAACTGTTGCGGTCCGATGTCGTGGCGAACAGGTCCGTGAACAGGACGCGGCCGTTGACCGGGCGGGACAGCTACCGCACAGCGCTGGCGTTCGACATCCTCGCCCACCAGCCCACCAGCCCACCAGCCCACCAGCTGGCTGGATCTCTGTTGCGGCAGCGGGAAAGCGCTCGTCGACGCGGCCCCGCAGCTGCCCGGCGGCACGATCAGCGGGCTGGACCTGGTCGACCAGTTCACGACCGCGACCGCGGCCAACGTGACCCTGATCGCCGCCCCGGTGTCGGCGTGGCAGCCCGAGGACCGGTACGACCTCATCACGTGTGTGCACGGCCTGCACTACATCGGGGACAAACTGGGGACGCTGACCCGTGTGGCCCAGTGGCTGGCGCCGGATGGCGTGTTCGTCGCCAACTTCGACGCCGACGCCGTCCGCGACAGCGACGGCAGTCCGTTGAACATCACGAAAGCCCTGCGGACAGCGGGTTTCGACTACAACGCCCGGACGCGGCGGATCCGCAAACACGGGCCGCGCACCACGCCGTTCCCGTGGAAGTACCTCGGTGCCGACAAGTCAGCGGGCCCCAGCTACACGGGTCAGCCCGCCGTGCACTCGTACTACGGCACCCAGGGATAGGGACGGCCGAGCCTGCGCTGGCGCATCAGCAGTCCCGGTACGAAGATCACCAGGCTCACGGTGAGCATGCCGATCACGCCGATGCTGCGCGTTCCGTCGTCCTGGATGAGCAGCTTCGGCTGGGCCAGGAGACCGATCAGGACCACCGCGCCGAAGATCAGCAGGAAACGTTCCAGCACCCGTTCGGCCAGAACGGTGTGGCGCGGTGGCAGGGCGTGCCGGCCGAACGGGCCGGGTGACCAGTGGTACGGCAGCCGCAGGCGCCGTTTGCGCATGCGCAAACCGAAGAACAACGGCAGTGCGACGAACAGGGCCATCGCGTACGGCTCGACGACGGTGCCCTTGCGGACGAGGTCGTCGATGGCCAACCCGAACACCAGGCACGGGAAGCCCAGCAGTACCCCTTCGCCGAGCCTGCGGCCCGGGGTGTCGACGGGTCGCAGGTCGGCCCGGGGCGGGTACGGCCGCGCAGTGGGCATCGGCGGCGCCGACTGCAACACGGGCGCCACGGGCATCAGGGGCGCCGGAGTGCGGCTGGCCGGCAGGGTCGGCGGGTCCACGGGCGAGACCGGCGGTGGTGTCGGCAGTTGCCGGAAAGGCGGGCGCGGTGTGGCGAGTTTGTCGCGGAACGGCCTGGTCGGGTCCATCGGGATCAGCGGCCCGCCCGCGCGCGCCGGTGGCATCAGCGACATCAGCACGTCGTGGACCTCGCCCGCCGACGCAGGCCGGTGGCCGGGGTGCTTGGCGAGTAATCGGCCGACGAGGTCCGCCAGCGGCTGTCCCGTGTCGGGTCTGAGTGACAGCACCGGTTCCGGGACGTCGGTGTAGTGGCGGTGCATCATCGCCAACGCCGTGTTCGCCTCGAACACGTAACGGCCCGTCAACAGCTCGTAGAGCACACACCCGAGCGAGTACAGGTCGCTGCTGGGGCTGGACTGGCCGTGCATGGCCTGTTCGGGGGCCATGTACGCGGGCGTGCCGACCGCTTCCGACGTGCGGGTTATCCGGGTCATGTCCACGTCGCGCAGCAGGGCGATGCCGAAGTCGAGCACCTTGATCTCGCCGTTGTCGGTGATCATCACGTTGCGGGGCTTGAGATCGCGGTGCACCAGGCCGGCCGCGTGCGCCGCGACGAGCACCGCGGCGATCTGGGCGCCGATGGCGATCACCCAGCCGACCGGCACCGGCTCGTTCTCCGCCTGGAACTCGGCGAGGTCCGCCCCGCCGATCAGCTGCATCACCAGGTACAGGTCGTCCTCGTCGGTGCCCGCGTCGTAGACCGCGGGAACCCCGGGGTTCTCCAGCTTCGCGGTCATCCGCGCCTCGCGGCTGAACCTGCTGATCAGCGTCTCCACGTCCGCGCCAACGGGCAAAACGCTGGGGCGCAGCAGTTTCACCGCGACGTCGCGGTCGAGCCGGTGATCCCTGCCCAGCCACACCTCGCCCATCCCGCCACGCCCCAGTGGCCGGACGAGTTCGTACCGGTCACCGACGATGCGCTGCACGTGCCCCCATCCTCCCGGCTCAAGTCTTCTCCGGCGCCACCAGACCGTCGACCAGACCATCCACAGTAGCCTGAACGACCTGTTCGGCGAGGGCTCCGGCGCGGCCGACTGCGGTGCCGAACGTCCCCAGCGCGGAAAACACCGCAGCATAGCGATGTTGCTCGGCGAGCGGCATCCGGGGAACCTCGCACCGCCGCACGTCGAGGCGCGCCGCCGCGGACAGGTGGGTGCTCGCCTGCCGCGAGTTCGCCGAGCCGCCGAGGAACCCGGCGAGGAACCAGGAGTCCAGCACGTCGGGGTTGGGGCGCAACAGGCACAGGCCGCGGCCGAGGACCGCGCCCGGGTCGGTCACGACCCGCGCCACCAGTTTGTGCCCGGCGGTCGGCATCACGACGTCGCCCGCGAGCACCCGGACCGCGTTGGCAGCGTGTTCACGGGAGATCCGGCGGGAAGCGGGCCGGTCGGCCAGGACGTCGGGTACCTCGAGCAGCGGAACGGCGTCCCCGGGCGGGTTCTGCGGCACGTCGGACTGCAGCAGGCTCAGCGCACCCGTCTTGATCAGTTCGGCGACCGTGGTCATCGGCCGATGCTGCTGGGCGCGACCGGTCCAGTCCAGCGTCGGCAGCAGCGGCGCCAGCCCGCTGAGGCGCGCGGTCAGCTCCCGGTGCCCTGCCAGGAGTTTCTCCGCGGTGTCCGGTGCGGAGGAGATCGGCAGGTTGCGCGCGGGGGTGAGGTCGACCTCCTCGCCGAGCAGGTCGAGCACCGGGATCACCCGCGACACACCCGGCTCGTCCTCGGCGGCGCCGTCGGGCGCGTCGAAGGCGCGCCACGCGGCCACGGCCAGCGCGGCGGCCCGGTCCCATTCGGCTGTCGTGGCTTCCAGGACGAGCACCTGCGGGTCCGCCGGTTGTCCCGGTTTGCGCAGCATCCACAGGTGCACCGGGCCGGGCAGGGCCAGCACGGCCCGCAAGGCACCGCGCCGCAACAGTTCAGCGCGGATCCGGCGGCCGGATCGCCGGGCCGCCGCCGACGGCGGCATCAGGATGGCCACCAGCCCGCCCGGTTTGACGTGGGCGAGCGCGTGCTGGACCCAGGCCAGTTCGGATTCCATCCGCGGCGGGATGCCGTACTCCCAGCGCGGGTCGTGCAACAGGTCCTCGTGTCCCCACTGGCGTTCGCCGACCGGCGGGTCGCAGACGACCGCGTCGGCGAGCCTGCCGGGGTAGGCGTCGTGCAGCAGTGAGTCCGCCGTCGCGATCTCGGCGGGCACGCCCCTCAGGTCCAGCCGGGTGCGGGCGAGCGCGGCGAGGCCGTGGTCGATCTCCTGGCCGAGGCAGTGCACCGGGCCGCCGGTCCGGCCCGCGACCGCGGCGAGCAGTGAGCCGCCGCCGCAGGCGGGGTCGAGCACGACGCCGGTCGACAGGCCGGTCAGCTCGGCCATCAGCCGGGCCGTGTCCGGTGCCGTCACCGCCATCCACCGGGCATTGGTCTGCACGAACCGCTCCCAGAGCGCTTCGGCGGTGGTGAGCGCGCCGTGTTCGTTGGCGAGCGTGGCCACCTCGTTGAGCAACGCGGGTGCCACAGGAGTGCCGTCGGTGCGCCGCAGCAGGAAGTCACCGATGGCGGCGAGCACGTCGGCGGGTTCCTGGTCACCGCGATGGGCCTCCAGCAGCTGCCACAACCGCTCCCACGGCGAGACCATCTGGAGTTTTCCCTGGTCACGAAGCCACCGCTCGACTTCGGCGAGCGTGAACAGTGGGCTGTTGGGCGTTCCGCCGACCGGTGCGGGGAAGTCCTCGTACCTGCGGCGCCAGTTGCTCACCGCGGCCCGGCCCACTCCGGCCAGCCTGGCGATGTCCGCCGCCGTGATGGCAGCCTCGTTCGACACTCGCCTCGCTCCTTCCCAGTTCACACGTCCCGACCCGAGGAAACATACCGTACCACCGTCTACTCTGTTGACAGAGTTCACATGGCTATGGTCAGATTTCGCCGCAACACAGAGACGACTCAGGAAACACTGACAGGGGTGGCGGCGTGACCAAGACAGCGGTCAAGGAGGACTTCAGGTTCAGCGTGCTGGGACCGTTGACCGTGGCGGCACAGGACGGCTCACACGTCTCGCTGCGCGGCAGCCTTCTGCCCGCACTGCTGACGGAATTGCTGTTCCACGCCAACCGCTGCGTACCGACGAGACGGCTCGTGGAAGTGCTGTGGGGCGACACGCCGCCCAAGTCGTACGTGTCGAACCTGCACACGTACGTGTCCCGGCTGCGGGACCGCGGCATCCCGATCGAGCAAGCCGGGGGCGGCTACCGGATCAGCCTCGACGTGACCGACCTCGACCTGCTGACGTTCCACGCCGAGGTCGACGCCGGACGCCACGCGGCCCGCGCGGGCGACTACCCGAGGGCCGCCCGGCATTTGCGGCGTGCGCTCGAACAGTGGCGCAGCCCCGAGATGTGCGCGATGGACCAGCCGCACCTCGAACTGGAGGCGGTGCGGCTGGAAACCGAACGGATCACCGTCATCGAGGAGTGCGTGGACGCCGAACTGGCCTGCGGCAAGGCAGGCGAACTACTCGGCGAACTGGACACCCTGGTGCGCCAGTACCCGCTGCGGGAACGGTTCGCCGCGCAGTCGATGCGGGCGCTCGCGGCTGTGGGCCGCCGGGCCGAGGCGCTGCAGGTCTACCAGGCCACCCGGCGGGCCCTGGTGGACCAGCTCGGCATCGAGCCGGGCCGCCAGCTGCGGCACGTGCACGAGATGATCCTCAACGGCTGAGAGGTCTCACTCCTCGAACGCCGCGGTGGCGATCCACTCCTGCGCGGTCATCGCCCACCAGTCCTCGGCGAGGCCCCTGAGCACGTACTCGTACGGCAGCCAGCCGTACCCGCTCTCACCCCACGACTCGCCCCACGAGTTGCGGATCAGGAACGCGCCCGTGGTCGTCTTGCCGTCGATCGGGTTCTCGATCACCTTGTCGTCGTCGTAGCCGACCGCGACGATCGCGTGCCCGCCCGCGACACTCTCGCCCTTCGCGGGGAACGGGATCTCACCGGCCTCGGCCGGGCGGCGGATGCTGTTGTACACCGTGAACCCGAACATCGACGGCACCCCGGCGGCCAGGTGCCTGCGGACCGTGGCCAGCACCTCCTTGCCGGAGGCGTTGGCCGGGTCGAGCCGGAAGTACGTCAACGCCTGGAAGTTCTGGGCGTAGGCGAAGACGAACGCGGGCGGGTCCGCCTCGAACTGGGCGACGTCGTACGGCCAGTACCGCTCCGGCGGCACGCCGAACAACGCGAGCGCCCCCATGGCACTGCGCAGGTGCGCGCCGGTGTCCCCGGTCAGCCCGAGGTACTGGCGGGTGACCTTGTAGAGGAACAGCCGCGACATCTCCACGTGCTTGCCGAATGAACGGCGTTGGAAGTACTCCACGATCCCGCACGCCGCGTTCGCGGTGCACGAGCCGATGTCGCCCTGGTCCTCGACCGGTGAGAACCACTCGCGCAGGTCGGCGGTGGCAGGCGGCTCGGCCGCGTCGTCACCGGCCAGTGCGCGCAGCGACGGCGATCCGGATTCCGCGAGCAGCGCGCGGACCTCCGGGGACTCGTGCGTCAGGTCGCGCACGTCCGGCCGGTCCGGCAGCCAGCCAAGCCCGGCAGGCGCGGACCTGCCGGATAACGAGATCGTGTCCATGTCTCCCTCACCCGTGTCGACGGTGACAGCCCAAGACTGCGATACCCCAAAGAGGCGGCAGCCGGCCCGCGGATACTCCGTTCAGCGCGACTGCGCCCGATCGGGCAGCGCTCAGCCGAACGTCGCCCTGATGTGCCGGACCTGCGTGACGACCTGCGTGACCCGCTGCCGCACCGGGCTGTCGGTGTTCGGGGCGAGGTGCAGTCCCGCCGCGGTCGCGACGTGCTCGGCGACCTGCGGGATCGACAGCGTGTCGGTCCAGACCTGCTCACCGAACTTCGGCTTGCTCAGCCGTTCGAGGCAGCTGTCGACCTTCCCCACGGCGAAGGACTCGCGCCGCATGGCCGCCTCGCGGCTGGTGAACCGGCCGAGGCCGCGGCCAGCGAGCCGGTCGAGGACCGTCTCGCGCGTGGCGAGCAGCGCGAAGTGCCGCACGTCGTGGCCGCTGTCGCGCAGCCGCCCGATGATCTCGTCGAAGTAGCCGGAGTCGACCAGGGTCATCGGAGCGATCACCGGGCCGCCGTGCTCGCGGAGCACCAGGTCGAGGACTTCGAGCACGCCCTGCCGCCACGACGGCATATCCTGGAAGTCGGAGCGCAGCGGGCGCGGGGTCATCCGGTGCAGGCCGAAGCCGACCAGCTCCGGGTCGCACACCACGCTTCCGGCCAGCCGCCGGTGCAGTTCGAACGCCGTCTGCGTCTTGCCACCGCCGAAGGGTCCGTTGATCCAGATCAGCACGACCCGACCCTCTCACAGGTGTTCCGCGTCACATCAGTCAACATCTGACGGGTGGTTCGGGGTTTCCCCGGCGCATTCGACACACGAGCAGAAGGGAGCGACGGTGCCGGACGGCTTCGACCAGTTCGTCGCTGCGCGTCTCGACCGGCTGTTGCGCTACGCCACCGCGATGACCTGTGACCGGTACCTGGCCCAGGACATCGTGCAGGAGGTACTGCTGCGCGCGCAGCGGCGCTGGGACCGGATCGGGACGATGGACGCGCCATACCTCTACGTCCAGCGCATGGTGACGAACGAGTACCTCTCCTGGTGGCGCCGCCGGGCATCGAGGGACATCGCGTCACCGGCGACGACCATCGCCGCGCACACGCCACCCGTCGGCGACCCCGCGGAGCGGCACGCCGAACGGGACGCGATGCGCGCCAGGATCGCCCAGCTGCCCCGCAAACAGCGCGCGGCGCTGGTGCTGCGGTACTACGAGGACCGCACTGACGACGAGATCGCCAGCGTCCTCAACTGCTCGGCGGGAACCGTGCGCAGCCACATCTCCCGCGCACTGAAGACGTTGCGAACCAACGACCGGATCATGGAGGTGCTGTGATGACCAACGACGAACTGCTGATCCGCGAGGCGATCCACGAGGAAGCCGGGCAGGCGGTCGATCCCGGCACCGTGCTGTCCACGTTGCACAGCGGGCGCAAACCGCGCCGCAGTCGCGGGCTCGCCGTCGCCGTCGCCGGTGTGGCCGTCGCCGCGGGCATCGCGGGCGTGATGATCCCGCTGACAGCCTCGCGTGGTGACGACGCCGGGCCCGCGGCCGCCAACACGGCCGACGGTGCCCAGACCGAGCAGACCATCCTGGTTCTCGGCCTGGACAACTACCTCGACGAGGCGCAGCGCCCGGATGCGATCGTGCTGCTGCGGGTCCGCGCGGACGGTGCGGTCCGCGCGCTGTCGGTGCCCCGGGACACCCGGACCGGCCCCGACACGAAGCTGAACCTGGCCTACCCCCAGGCCGGAGGCGGCGACAGGGGAGCGCAGGCCATGGTGGCCGAGGTGGAGAAGATCACCGGCGTCCGCGCCCAGCACTACGCGACCGTGGACATGGCCGGGTTCCCCGGGCTGAGCACCGCCGTCGGCGGTGTGGAGGTCTGCCTGAAGAACGCGGTGAAGGACACGTACTCCAAGGCGGATCTCAAGGCGGGCAAGCAGACCGTTTCCGGTGAGCAGGCGCTGGCCTTCCTCCGTCAACGGCACGGTATGGCAGGCGGCGACCTCGACCGGATCGCCCGTCACCAGGCCTTCCTGCAGGGGTTGGTGACCAAGCTCGGCACGGTGGAGCCAGCCCGGCTGGCCTCACTCGTCGACACGGTCAAGCGGACTGTCCACACTGACCCGGCGCTGGACGTCCTCGGCCTCGCCCGCAGGCTGACCGGCCAGTCCGGTCTCACCGCGGCGACGATCCCGGTCGCGGACCACAGCCAGACCTCCCGCGCGGGAACCGTGCTGACGGTCGACAACGCCAAGGTCAAGCAGTTCACCACGGAGTTCTTCGGCACCGGCGCCGCGCCGGCCAGCGGAGCCCCGACTGGCACCGACACCAGGACGCCCTGCGTGTCCTGACGGTCGACTACCCGCTGACGATCTTCGCGTCAGCGGGTACCGTCCGTGGTGATGGATTGGACACTGGCCGACGGCCCACTGACCACGCCCTGGACCGCTTCGGTCTCCCCCACCGACCCCCTGCCGGAACACCCGAGACCGCAACTGGTCCGCCCGGACTGGCTGAACCTCAACGGCGTGTGGGAGTTCTCGGCCGCCACCGAGGACGCACCGGCCCCGTTCGGCGAGACGCTGCCGGAACGGGTGCTCGTGCCGTATCCGATCGAGTCGGCGTTGTCCGGAATCGCCCGGCATGAGGACTTCATGTGGTACCGCCGCGTCTTCCAGGTGCCAGTCGGCTGGAGTGAACGGGTCCTGCTGCACTTCGGGGCGGTCGACTACCGCGCGACCGTGTACGTCAACGGTGTCGAGGTCGGGACGCACCGGGGCGGCTACGGCTCCTTCTCCTTCGACATCACCGAAGCACTCCGCGCCGAAGGTGATCAGGAGCTGATCGCCGGAGTGGAGGACCGCGCGGACGCGACCTGGCAGCCCGTCGGCAAACAGCGGCTCGTGCCCGACCGTGGCATCTTCTACACGGGCGCGTCCGGGATCTGGCAGACGGTGTGGCTGGAATCCGTGCCCGGCACGTACATCACGACCCTGGACATGGTGCCGTCGCCGGAGAACGGCACGCTGGGACTGACCGTGCACGTGTCCGGATCGGACACTTCGTTCGAGGCCGTCGTGCGCGACGGCAACGACGTCGTCAGCCGGGCCAAGGGCACGGGTGCCGCGGACGTGTCGGTGCCCAGTGCGAAGCTGTGGTCGCCGTCGTCGCCGTTCCTCTACGACCTGGAAGTCGTGCTGGGCACGGGCGACCGCGTCACCTCGTACTTCGGGATGCGGTCGTTCGGCACCAAGTCCGACGCCCGCGGCAGGCTGCGCTTCACCCTCAACGGCGAGTTCCTCTTCCTGCTGTCCACACTGGACCAGGGGTACTGGCCGGACGGGATCTACACCGCGCCGACCGACGAGGCGCTGCGGTTCGACCTGGAACAGCACAAGGTGCTGGGGTTCAACGCGGTCCGCAAGCACATCAAGACCGAGCCGGACCGCTGGTACCACCACGCCGACCGGCTCGGCCTGCTGGTGTGGCAGGACATGCCGTCGACGAGGATCGGCCGCCCGCCCGCCGAGGCGCGGCGCCAGTTCGAGGCCGAGCTGCACGAGCTCGTGGCGCAGAAGAAGAACTGGACGTCGATCGTCGGCTGGATCCCGTTCAACGAGGGCTGGGGCGAGTGGTCGCTGGCCGGCACCGGCCGGATCGCCGACGAGGTCAAGGCGCTCGACCCGGCGCGGCTGGTGAACGCGCAGAGCGGTTACAACCTGCCGGATTCCTTCGGCGACTCGGGCCGCGGTGACGTGGTGGACCTGCACGACTACGTCGGCCCGGCCAAGCCGGAGCCGGACGGGACGCGCATCGCGATCGACGGCGAGCACGGCGGCTTCGGGCTGGAAGTCGACGGCCACATGTGGTTCCCCGACGGCGGGGCGTACGAGATGGCGCCCGACATCACGAGCCTGACCAGGCGGTACGTCGAGAACCAGCGGGACCTGCTCGACGTGGCACTGGCCAACGGGCTCAGCGGCGCGATCTACACCCAGATCACCGACGTGGAGCACGAGGTCAACGGCTTCTTCACCTATGACAGGCACGTGGCCAAAATGGACTTCCAGGAGGTCCGGGCGATCAACCAGCTGATCGTCCGCGAACTGTCCTAGCTCCCTTTGGCCACGCGGCGGACGCGGCGGCGCAGCTGCAGGATCCTGGCGGCACCGACCAGTGCCACCAGCAGCGCGCCGCTGATCGCGGCGAACAGCAGGGCCACGCCGAGCGGCAGTTCGCCGGACATGCCGAGGAACGTCACGGTGACCGGGGTCAGGTTGGCCAGGATGAAGATCAGCAGGAACACCAGCACGATCGCGGCGACGATGACCGCGATCCAGGTTCCGCTGGTCCGCGTCCCCTTGGTCACTTTCGCGACGGCCTGCGAGGATGTGGTCCCGATCGCGGCGATGTCGTCGGCGGGGCCTGCCGGTGGTGTCCCGGTGGTGCCGGTTGGTGCGTGCTGGACGGGGAATTCGTCCGTCGGCGGGGTTTCGGGGGTGGTCATGCGAGAAATCATCCCTCGTCGTTGCCCTGATCGCAGAGCGTGGTTCACCCTTTCAGAGTAGCCTCACCGTTCACGCAACTCGCCGGTTGCATCCCAGACTCACGATGTGCAACCATGGAGTTGCATATCAACGACTGAGGAGGAGACATGGTCACCGACACCGTCCGGCGGGACGTCGCCATCGCCGCGCCGATCGAGCGGGTGTGGGCCGCGCTGACCGAGGACAAGCACGTACAGGAATGGTTCGGCGAGGAGGCCGAGATCGACCTGCGGCCGGGCGGCGCGATCGTGTTCGGCTGGACCGCGTACGGGCGCAACCACGGCGTGGTCGAGGCCGTCGAACCGCCGCACCGGTTCTCCTACTGGTGGGCCCGGCCCAGCGACACCGATCCCGCGCCGGGCAACCGGACGCTCGTCGAGTTCACGTTGTCCGAACAGGACGGCGGCACCCTGCTGCGTGTCGTCGAGAGCGGGTTCAGCACGCTGACCGAGGGCAAGGAGCAGGCAGTCCAGGACAACACGCAAGGATGGCAGCAGGAACTCGACGAGCTGCGCGCGTACCTCGAAGCCTGAGGAGGGCCCGATGACCAACGGTGTCGACGAGGTGCTGGCCGCGCTGGCGGACCCGACCCGGCGGCGCCTGCTCGACGCGCTCGCCGACCGCGGCGAGGCCACCGCGACGACACTGGCCGAAGACGTTCCCGTCAGCAGGCAGGCGATCGTCAAGCACCTGGCCGTCCTGCAGCAGGCAGGTCTTGTCAGCAGCGGCAAGCAGGGCCGGGAGGTGCGTTACCACCTCACGTCGCAACGGCTGGCGCAGACCGCGGACTGGATGGCGGGCCTGGCCGCCGAATGGGACCGCAGGCTGGCGGTCATCAAGCGGATCGCCGAGTCCTGACCACCGACAGGTGCCGCGAGCTGGGCACGAGAGCCGCGGCGGCCGGGGCGAGGAAACACACCACCGCGCACACGGCGAGCACGGCGCTCAAGCCGAACGCGCCGATCGCGGGCGCGATCACGGCGAGGCCGATGGGCGCGAGGCCGTAGGAGAACAAGAAGTCCAATGAGGACACGCGAGCCAGCTTGCCCGGCTCGACTTCCCGTTGTGTCGCGGTGAACCAGGGCACGTTGAACAGCTCGATGCCGATCCCCACCGCGACGAACGCGGCCACGATCACGACCGGGTGCACGGGCATGAGCATGCTCAGCGGCGCGAACCCGAACAGCGCGAGCCCGGCGAGCGCCGCCCAGCCCTGGTTGCGTGGCCGCCACCGGGCGATGATCAACGCACCGATCAACGCACCGACCGAGTACGCCGTGACTCCGGCGGCCAGCACCGCCTCCGTGCCGTAACGGTCACGGCTCACCAGCGGCAACGCGACCGAGATCGCCGACTGCCCGAAGGCGGTGACCGTGCTCAACGCCGCCAGCCCGGCGAGGAACCACGGGTGCCTGCGCGCTTCTTGCAGTCCCTCAAGGAATTCCCGATGCGGCTTGTCCCGTTCCCGCTTGGCCTGATCAGCCCCGCGAGGCGGGACGAGCGCGGCGATCAGCCACAACGCGCACGTTCCGAGCAACAGACCGGACGTGCTGACAACGGTCGCCAGCAACGCCGTCAGCGCGGGCGCGATGAGAGTGGACGCACGGACGGCGAACGTCATCGCGGCATTCGCCCGCTGCCGTTGGGAAGCGCGCACGACCTCGGCCGTCAGCGCCTGGAACGCCGGGCGGCACGCACCCTGCCCGGCACCCAGCACCGCAGCCGCGCAGACCATCAACGGCAGCCCGCCGAACGCGAGCACCGGCGTGCTCACGACGGCCAGCGCACAGGACCAGAACACAACGGTCTGACGCGGATACCTGTCGGCGAGAATCCCGCCAATTGGCACGGCTACGAGGAATCCGACCGTCCTCGCCGCGAGGACGACACCGAGGCCACCCGCGGACAGCGTCCGGTCGAGCACGGCGAGACCGAGCACGAACGCCAACGCCCACGTCGCCACCGTCGACGACGTCGTGGCCAGCCACAGTCTGAGGAACGTGGGATCCCGGAGGACGGAACGCTTCGCCGGTAGCGTGGTCATCCGGCTACAGTGGCACGCTCCGCGCGTTCACGCGTGGCCGTGGCGAACATCCGCACGGTCGAATGTGGTTGGCGTTCCGCCAATTCCGGTTGCGTGCGACGAGCGGCACGGATGGCTTCCGTGCCGCTGTCCGCTATGAACGCACGCGGCTGACGAATGGTGTCAGCCGTTCACGCGCCTGGCGCATCACGTGGAACTCCGGTCCACACCAAGTCGGTCCGGTGTTCGACGACCGGGTAGCCGGCCTTGGTGAACGCCTTGTGCATCGGGAAGTTGGGCTGGTCGGTGGCGCCGACGACGTGGTCCACCCCGTTCTCGACGAGAATGTGCGTGCACTCGACCAAAAGGTCGTAGCCGTATCCGTTGCCTCGGTGCGCGGGCGTGACTCCGATGAAGCCCACGATCGGGTCGGAGTGGTTGCGGCCGGGGATCGAGATGCCCGCCAGCTGCCCGGACGGCGTGTACGCCAGCCGCCACCACTCCCGCGGGCTCGGCATCCAGTTCAGGAAGTCGACTTCCTCCTGCGTGGCCGCGTCGACGCCGCCTCGCTCGATGGCCAGCCGGGCGTGTGCGTCGAGAGTGCCCTGGTGGATCAGCTTGAACGCCTCGAAGATCTCGCGTTCGCCGGAAACCGGGCGGTGTTCGAGCCTGCCCGGCCGTGGCGGCAGGCCGCACTCGGGCGTCCAGCGGTAGCGGTAACGGTCGACCAGGTGCTCGTACCCGGCGGTTTCGGCGGCCACGATCCGGATCCGGGCCTCGTGGTGGATCTTCTCGTCCTCGCGCCAGGCCGGCGGGAGCCTCAGCGAGTACTCGGTGTGCAGCGGGGACTGGCGCAGCAGCTGGACGGCGGCGTCCGCGTCGGTGAAGTCGAACCAGTCCAGCACTCGCGGTTCGGTGTCGTCCGGACCGCCCCACCACGCGGCACGGGCGACGACGACACCGTCCCGCTGGGCGATCCACGTCCACTCGGGACGGTAGGCCCGCATCCCGGAGTAGGTCCCGCCGAAGGCGGCGAACCCGACCAGGCCGGGGTCGGGCAACGAGTCGAAAAGGGGTTCCTCACCGGGCAGCAGCGCCCGGATGGTCAACGACATGGGTTCGTTCCTCGTCTGGAAGTGCGTGGCGCGCTCCCAGTCAGCACCCGGGGGCCCTCGTGGCAGGGCGGGAACGCGTGATCGTGGTGATCATCGGTCCCACCTCCTTGATCCACTTGAGGGCCGGCCGGAGCCTAACGGCGCGGCCACCCCGTCCGCCACCGACTTTCCGGCGGCCTCCCGGCGACCAAGCAGTCCCCCGGCACGTCCCGGCCGTCGAGCTCAGCGGGGTTGACGCTCCACAACCCGGCCAACCGCAGAACATCGTCCTCGTCGGGCTCGCCGCCGACCTCGTCGGCGGTCCGCTGCCCGATATCAGCGAGCACCTCGCCCCGCTCACCGAGGTAGCAGTACACGCGCTCGACTCGGCCCAATTCAGCTCGCGCCCAGCCGTGCAGCTCGACGACCCTGTGCGTCACGAAACACCGGACGGTCCCCAGGCGTGCGCTGAGCTTGCCGAACCACTCGGCGAAACCGGCATCCGACAGGTCCGGCAGCGCGTGGCCGGGTGCGGTCACCGCGAACGTCCAGCCGTCCACTGGCGCGGTGATCAGCAGCTCGCCCCGGTAGGCGGCGTCGACTCCGTCGTGCCAGCCGACCGTCCGCCGCTCCGGCAGCTCGAGCGCGTCCGCGACAACTCCCGCGGAACCGTCACGCACGGCGAGCCACGTCGCCTTGTACCCGAAGGACACCGCAGGCATCCGCAGAAGCTAGCGCATGGTCGGCTGGTGACATCCGCACATCGGATTTGCGCGTGACGGCCCGCACGCTGGATGACGTGAATAGCATCGTGCCGGTGACGCCGCCCCGGGATTCGACTCTGCGCAAGGCCAGGGCGCTGACGCTCGGGTCGCTGGCGGTGACCGTCCTGACCAGCTTGATCATGCCGGGTATCGGAGTGCTGCGGGAGCCGCGTCCGCTGTGGGTCGTGCTCGGTGTTGTCGGCACGGTCGCGTTCGCCGCGACCCAGGCGGGCGCGCTCTACGCCACTGTCACGCCGTGGCTGTCGGAGACGGCCAGGCGGCGGTTGCTGATCGCGTTCGGGGTTGTCTCGGTGTGCACGCTCGTCCTGCTCGCGCCGGTGGGTGGGCCGCGGTGGGAGACGTGGGCGTGGGTCGGTGGCTCGATCGCGGGGTCCCTGCCCATGCTGAAGCTGGGACGGGTTCCGGCGGTCGGTGTGGCTGCCGCCGTCTTCACGGCCGCGGTGGTCCTGGCCGACAGGCCGCTGACGGCGTTGGTGATCGCGGTGAGTGTGGCGTCGGCGGTTGTCGCCATGAGTGTCGTGCATCTGTGGTTCTGGGACATGTTGCTGGACGCGCGCAAAGGGCGTGCGGCGCAGGCGCGGCTGGCGGCCACCGAGGAACGGCTGCGGTTCGCCCGTGACGTCCACGACGTCCTCGGGCATGACCTTTCCGTGATCGCGTTGAAAGCCGAACTGGCCGCGCGGCTGGCTCCGGGCGACTCGGCTGCGTCCGCGCGTGAGGCCGCCGAGGTGCAGCAGCTGGCGACCAAGGCGTTGGCGAACATGCGTGAGGCGGTCCACGGCTACCGAGCCGTCGATCTCGCCGAGCAGCTCACCGCGATCGCGGAGGTGCTGCACTCGTCAGGGGTGCGTTGCACGGTCACGCGGCCGGACGGTGATCTCGCTCAGGGCACAGCCGCTGTGTTCGCTGCGGTGCTGCGTGAGGCGAGCACCAATGTGCTGCGTCACAGTCAGGCCACGTGGTGCACGATCGACGTCACACGAGAGGGCACGGAGGTGCGGATGACGGTGTCGAACGACGGTGCGCGGGACGCCGGCCCCGACCGGCACAGCGGCGGTCTGACCGGGCTCGCCGATCGGCTGGCGGAGGCCGGTGGGCGGCTGCGGACTTCCCGTGACGACGGCGTGTTCACGGTGGACGCCGTGGTCCGCGCGTGATCCGGGTCCTGCTCGCCGACGACGAGGAGCTGATCCGCACGGCGTTGGCCGCGTTGCTCAGCCTGGAGCCGGACCTCGAAGTGGTCGCGCACGCAGCGGACGGCCGTGCGGCGATCGACGCGGCTGTGGCCCACCGGCCGGATGTCGCCGTGGTCGACATGGAGATGCCTGTCCTCGACGGGCTCGCGGTCACCGCCGAGCTGACCAAGGCCGTGCCGGGCTGCGCGGTGGTCGTGCTGACCGGCCACGGCCGGCCGCAGCACCTCAAGCAGGCGCTGTCGGCCGGGGCGAAGGGGTTCGTCCGCAAGGGTTCACCCGGCGGGACGCTGGCGGACGTGATCCGGCGGGTGCACGGCGGTGATCGCTACGTCGACCCGTCGCTGGCCGCGGACGCGCTCACCGCCCCGGAGTGCCCGCTGACGCCGCGGGAGCTGGAAGTCCTGCGACTCGCCGAGTTCGACACGCCGGTGGCTGTGATCGCCAGGCAAACCCACCTGTCCAACGGAACCGTGCGCAACTACATCGCGGCGGTGATCGGCAAGCTGGGGGTGCCGACCCGCGCCGAGGCGGTGCGCAAGGCACGGGAGCACGGCTGGCTCTGACCGTGTGTGACGGATCGGCTGCGGGCTGGTACCGTCGATCACGATGAGGACACGACAGCTGGCGATCTTGGTTCTGCTGCCGTTCCTGTGGCTCGTGATCGCCTCGTGCGCACCGCACGCGGACGTCCACCACGGACCGGAAGCGGTCGTGTCCATTCAAGACAGCGGTCACTGCCACCACGAGGCAGAACCGCACGAGCACGACTACTTCACCGCGCTGCCAACGTCTGTGGCGCCGCTGCCGGTCGCCGAGCCGGTCGCCGTCCAGCCGCACCACCCGTTGTCGGTCGAGCCCGTGCAGGGCAGCTCGCCGCGCAGCCGGACCGGCCGGACTGTCCTCATTGATCTGTCGATCGCCCGGACCTGACAGGAGACTCACCGGAACTTCCTGTGTCCCGCGGACGACTGTCCGCGGTGATGGCGCACGCGTTCCGGCGAGGTCTGATGCGTCCCGTTCATACCAAGCGTGATGAGACAGGTCTGATGAACACTGCATTTTCCGCGCCATCCGCCACGTCCGTGCCCGCGCGGCTGCTGACGACGGCGCCGAGCTGCCACTCCCCCGCGACGGCCGTCGGCAACACACCGGTGCTGTGGATCGGTGACGAGAACCGCGGCTACTGGGCCAAGCTCGAAGGCCACAACCCCGGCGGGATGAAGGACCGGCCCGCGTTGCACATGGTCGCCAACGCCATCCACCGCGGCGAACTCGAACCAGGCGCCATGATCGTCGAGTCCACCAGCGGCACGCTGGGTCTCGGCCTCGCGCTGGCCGCGACCGTCCACCGGCACCCGGTCACGCTCGTGACCGACCCTGGCATGGAACCCATCGTGCGCAGGCTGCTGACCGCGTACGGCGCCACGGTCGAACTCGTCCCCACCCCGCACCCCACCGGCGGCTGGCAACAGGCCCGCCGGGACCGCGTCGGCAAAGTGATGCGGGACAACCCGGGCTCGTGGTGTCCCGACCAGTACAACAACCCGGACAACGTGACCGCGTACGCCTCGCTGGCCATGGAACTCGTCGCCCAGCTCGGCCGGGTCGACGTGCTCGTCTGCTCAGTCGGCACGGGCGGTCACTCGGCCGGGATCGCCCGTGTGCTGCGGCAGTTCTCGCCGCGGATGCGGCTGGTCGGCGTGGACACCATCGGTTCGACGATCTTCGGTCAGCCCGCGAGCACACGGCTGATGCGCGGCCTGGGTTCCGGCATCCATCCGAGCAACGTGGACTACGCCGCGTTCGACGAGGTCCATTGGGTCGCACCGGGCGAGGCCGTGTGGATGTGCCGTGAACTCGCGTCGACACACCACGCGAGCGGCGGGTGGAGCGTCGGTGCGGTCGCGCTCGTGTCCCGTTGGCTGGCAAGGACGAACGAGCCTGACACGAGGATCGCGGCTGTCTTCCCCGACGGCCCGCACCGGTACTTCGACACGGTCTACAACGACGAGTTCTGCCAGGAACACGGTTTGCTCGACAGCCCGCCTGGAAGCGCTCCCGACACCGTCGGCAGCCCGCACGAGCGCGTGGTCACCCGGTGGACTCGGTGCGGGCACGTGGTGGATCCGCTGGGAGAAACCAGGTGATCCGCCAGTTCCGGTCGTTCGACCGGCCGAGCAAACTGCTGATGGTCAACCAGTTCACCATCAACGTCGGCTTCTACATGCTGATGCCGTACCTGGCCGGCTATCTCGCCGGGCCGCTCGGGCTGGCCGGCTGGGCGATCGGCCTGGTCCTCGGTGTGCGGAACTTCTCGCAGCAGGGCATGTTCCTGCTCGGTGGCACGCTCGCCGACCGGTTCGGCTACAAGCCGCTGATCGTCGCCGGGTGTCTGCTGCGCACAGCGGGGTTCACTCTGCTCGGTGTCGTGAACTCGCTGCCCGCGCTGGTGATCGCCTCGGCGGCGACGGGATTCGCCGGCGCGCTGTTCAACCCGGCGGTGCGCGCGTACCTGGCGGCGGACGCGGGTGAACGGCGAGTGGAGGCGTTCGCGTTGTTCAACGTCTTCTACCAGGGTGGCATCCTGCTCGGGCCGTTGATCGGCCTCGCGCTGACCACTGTGGACTTCCGGCTGACGTGCCTCGTGGCCGCCGGGGTGTTCGCAGTGCTGACGGTGTTGCAGATCCGCGCACTACCCAGTCACACCGTCGCTGTGACCGGACGGCGAACCATGGTGGGCGACTGGCGGGCGGTCGTGTCCAACCGGCCTTTCATGCTGTTCGCGCTTGTCATGGTCGGCTCCAATGTGCTGTCTTTCCAGGTGTACCTGGCGCTTCCGTTGCAGGCCGGGTCGCAGGTGCTGGTGATGGCGTTGTTCGTGGTGTCGGCTGTGGTCGCGATCGCCGGGCAGCTCAGGATCACGTCGTGGTTCCGGCAGCGGTTCGGCTCGTCGCAGTCGATCGTCATCGGCGCCGCCGTGCTGACGTCGGCGTTCCTGCCGCCGTTGCTGGTCAAGGGCAACGCGGCGCTGATCGTGTCGGCGGCGTTGCTGGCACTGGGAACGGCTGTGGTGTTCCCCTTCGAGATGGACACGATCGTCCGGCTGTCCGGTGATCGGCTCGTGGCCACGCACTACGGGTTCTACAACACCATTGTCGGCGTCGGCATCATGCTCGGAAACCTCTTCGCCGGAACGGTTTTCGACATCTCGCCGGTGTCGGGGTGGATCGGGCTGGCGGTCGTCGGCTGCGTCTGCGTTGCTGGACTGCATGTCCTGCAGCGCAGCCGCACCCTGGAAACTGTGTCACGATGACGTAGTGGCAATTGGTGAACCTTGCACATCGACGCGGGGTGCACTAGACGTCGTTTATGGGACTCGGGAAGCGAACGGCCGTGGCCGCGCTGGTTCTTGCTGTGGTCGCGCCGGTTCAGGCGAACGCCGAACCGGCGCACCGCTACATCGTGGTACTCGACGACACCACCGCGACGGCCGGCTACGCCCGTTCGGTGACCGATCGGCTGGGCATCAGAGCCGAGTACACGTATGACACTGTTCTGAAGGGATTCTCGGCCACACTGAGCCGGTCCCAGCTGCGCAGGCTGTCCGCGGACAGGTCGGTGTCCTACGTGGTACCGGATTCCGAGGTGCGCGCGCTGGGCGAGCAGACCGATCCGACGTGGAACCTCGACCGGATCGACCAGCGCGACCTGCCACTGGACGGCAAATACCGGTGGGTGACCGAAGCGGCCAACGTGCACGCGTACGTGCTCGACACGGGCGTGCGGGCGACGCACACCGACATCCGCGGCCGGGTCGCCGGTGGTGTCGACCTCGTCCAGAACGACGGGAAACCCGACGACGACAACGGGCACGGCACGTTCCTCGCCGGGATCATCGGCGGCACCAAGTTCGGTGTGGCCAAGAAAATCAACATCGTGCCGGTGAAAGTCCTCGACGCCAACGGTTCCGGCAGTTTCGCCACCGTCATCGCCGGGATCGACTGGATCACCCGCAACGCCAGGAAACCCGCGGTGGCCAACATGAGCCTCGGCGGTGCGGCGAACCAGGCACTCGACGACGCTGTCCGCCGATCCATCGCGTCGGGCGTGACCTACGGTGTCGCGGCGGGAAGCTCCGCCAGCGACGCGGGCAACTACTCCCCCGCCAGGGTCAAGGAAGCGATCACGACCGCCGCGACGAACAAGAGCGACTGCGTGCACAGCGCGTCGAACTTCGGCCCGCTGATCGACCTGCTCGCCCCGGGCGTGCTCATCAACGGGATCTGGCACACGTCGGACACGGCGACGCAGACTCTGAGCGGCACGTCGTTCTCCACGGGCCACGTCGTCGGCGGCGCGGGCCTGTACCTGGCCGGCCACCCGGCCGCCACGCCGGCGCAGGTGGAGGCGGCGCTGATCGCCAACTCCACCAAGGACAAGATCTGCAACCTGAAGCCGAACACGCCGAACCGGCTGCTCTACACGCTGCCCAGCTAACGCGGCCCGCCCGAACGGGTGAACTCCGCATCCCCTTCTCGAGAACACAACTCCTGGTCACGACACGGCATGCTCACCCTAAATCAGGTGGCTCGCTCTGGCAGGATGAGGACGACTCTTGAGAGGGGCACCGGCATGGCGATGACGCTCGACTCGCCGTTGAGCACAACAACCATCGACGTTGAGTCCTTGGTCAGCATGGCGTGGCGGGGCAGCATCCGCGTGCCGAATTTCCAGCGGGACTTTCGCTGGAATTGGGAGGACGTCCGTCGGCTGTTCGACAGCATTGTTCGCGGGTACCCGATCGGCAGCCTCCTGCTGTGGGTACGCAAGGCAGGTGCACAGAAAGTACGGCTGGGCGGCCTCGACATCGAGGCCGCCGAGGGTGACGCGCTCTGGGTGGTCGATGGACAGCAGCGCATCACCAGCCTGGCGAACGCGCTACACCCGGATGGATCGAGGGACCAACGATTCGCACTGGCGTACGACCTTCGTGCGCAGGAGTTCGTGAAGGTGCCCAAGGTCGAGGATCCGCTTGTCATCCCGCTCCCGGTGCTCTTCGACTTGCAAAAAATAATTCGCTGGTTCACCGACCACGGAGGCGTCTCGGACTTCCTGGAGAAAGCCAGCTCGATCACGCGGAAACTGCGCCAGTTCGAGGTCCCCGCATACCAGGTTCGACAGGCAGATCCCGGAGTACTGCAGGACATCTTCGACCGGATGAACAACTACGGCAAACGCCTCTCCCGCGCTGAGATATTTTCCGCACTCACCGCCGAAGAAGGCGAAGAGGGACAGCTCACCATCGATCTGGTGGCAGAGCACATCGCCGCCGACCTGAATTTTGGAGTCATCGACGGGAACACTATCCTCCAAGGAGTGCTCGCACGTCGCGGACCTGATGTAAAGCGTGACATTCGCGATGAGTTCTCCTTGCCTGACGACGAGGGCAAGGACGCCGCCTACAAAGCGGGTGAGCAGGCTGTCCGCAGAGCTGTCGAGTTCTTGCAGAACGAAGCGTTCGTTCCACACTTCTCCATGCTCGCGTATCGCTACTTGCTCGCACCTTTGGCACGGATTTTCGCTCATCACCCTGATCCAGATCCCCGAAACCGCAGATTACTGCGTCGTTGGTATTGGCGTGCCGCCGTGGCAGGTCCACAGCAATTCAAGGCAGGGACTGGTGATGCCGCCAGGATGCTGTGTTCGCGAGTGCGCGACAATGATCTGACCGGTTCGGTGCAGGACCTCCTGGAACTAGTCGACCAGACAAACCCGATATTGCCGGATCTGACCAGTTTCGCCACCAACCAGGCGGCGACGAAGATCGTGTTGTGCTCATGGTGGTCGGCGGGGCCTCGTAACCCGGATACCTGGGACCCCTACGAGATCAGCGATTTGGCAACCTGTCTGGTGGATCGACCGACCGCGCGCGACGCGGTTCGATATCTTGCCCCGAACATGGCGGTAACCAAATCACAGCGTTCCTGGGCGGCGAACCGAGTGCTGATGCCTGTACTCGAAGTGGACGCCGACGAAGCAACGATGGAAATCACCAGCCAGATCGACCGGGGCAATCCGGAATGGCAGGCGGTGCTCGACTCCCATGCGATCACCGATGAGATCGTCGACCTGTTGGACCAGGGCAGCTACCTGACGGCGTTGGAAAAGCGCCACGAGTTGCTCCGCGAGCGACTGCGGCACTTCTTGGGCACCATGTGCGAGTGGGGATTCGAGAACACCCCACCGCTGGCTCAACTGGTGCTGGACGACGAGAGCGACTATGCCGACTCGTGACCAGCGCCATGGCGTGTGGCTCGGCAACGACCGGATAGGCGCACTCAGCCAGCGGGGCGACTACACCTGGTTCACCTTTGCCGAGGAGTACCTCGCCAACCCGAATCGTCCAGTGCTCGGCCTCATCTTCGAGCAGAGCCCGCAGGCCAGGCACGCCAGTGCACTGCGGTTGCCGCCGTGGTTCTCCAACCTTCTGCCCGAAGGGCGGCTGCGTGACTGGATCGCGGCGGATCGGAAGGTCTCGGTGGATCGCGAGATGGAACTACTCGCTCAGGTCGGCCACGATCTGCCCGGCGCGGTGCGGGTGTTGCCGGATGATGCCGCGCCGGAAGACGGGTGGGATCCGGCGAGCACGCAAGCCGACCCCTACGGAAACGAAGAGGGCGACTCAGGGAGGGCCGGCTGGAGGTTCTCTCTTGCCGGGGTTGGACTGAAGTTCTCCATGCTCAAACAGGACGACCGACTCACCTTGCCCGCTCACGGCGCGGGTGGTGACTGGATCGTCAAGCTGCCTGACCGGGTGTACGCCGACGTCCCCCGCAACGAACACGCGATGATGTCATTGGCTGCCGCCGTGGGCATCGACGTGCCGGAAGTGATGCTGGCCCATCGGGACAAGCTCGACAACCTGCCGCGACAGGTATGGCCGGACAACGAGGAATACGCGTATGCCGTCCGTCGGTTCGATCGCGACGACAACCGTGTTCCAGTGCACATCGAGGATCTCGCCCAGGTGCGCAACTTCTATCCCGACCGCAAGTACGCTGGCAACTTCGAAACCGTCGCCGCTCTGTCCTACCGCGGCCGAGACACCCCCGCACTGCGGGAGTTCGCCCGCAGGCTGGCGTTCAACATCCTGATCTCCAACGGGGACGCGCACCTCAAGAACTGGTCTTTGCTTTATCCGGATCGCCGGATCCCGACGCTGTCGCCTGCTTACGACATGGTGTGCACGGCGGCCTATCGGGACGAGGGCGACCCGGAGGACCTCGGGCTCAAGTTCGGAGGCACCCGCCAGTTTCAGCGGATCAGCTACAAGACATTCACCAAGCTGGGCCAGCGACTCAAAGCTGACCATGCAGATCTCGCCGCAGTGGTGGCCGAGACGGTCGAGCGCACGAAGGCATCGTGGCCTCGGATCGCACCACTACTCGACCACAACAAAGCGATTCAGGACGAGGTCACCCGCAGCATCGAGACACACGCCCACACCCTGCTGGCGAAATCGACCTGACTGGGCGCCTTCACTTCCTCGTGAGTGGTTGTCCGTGCTCTAACACGGATAACCGCTCACGAGAGGTCATGCCGCTGTGCCCACTGGGTTTTCCACCGGTGCCGGGGCGAGCAGGTCACGCATCCGGTCGCGGTACGCGGTCACGTTGTCCAGCTTGATCTGTTCGTAGCCGCGGACCATGTCCGGCAGTTGCGCCAGCTCCAGTGCGGTCGCCGGGTCGCCGCCGATCGCCTGCCGGACCGCCTCGCGGTATTCGCTGATCAGCGCACGCTCGACCTTGCGGACGTGGGCGTACCCGAAGAGGTCCAGCTTGGTGCCGCGCAGCTTGCGCATGGCGGCCAGCAGGCGGAACACCGGGCGGAACCAGCGGCCGAGGCTGAGCTTGCGCTTCATTCCCATGGCCCGCAGGACAGGCGGGTGCAGCCGGTAGGAGACCTTCGCGCCCACACCGAACTGCGCCTCGACCGCCGACAGGTCGAGCGAGAGCCTGGCGACTTCGTACTCGTCCTTGTACGCCATCAGCTTGTACAGGTTGCGTGCGACTGCTTCGGCGATCTCCTCGGTGCTCGATGAGCGGACCTGCTCGACGAAGGTGGCGTATTCGCCCGCGTACCTCTCGTTCTGGTACGCGATCAGGTCCGACACGCACAGCCGGACAACCCGCACCAGCTCGGTTGCGGGGGCAGCGGCGACGATCCCGGCGATCCGGTCGGTCGACGGGTGCAGCGGCGCCTCGACGACCGGCACGGTCAGCAGCGTCTCGATCGCGTCGGGGTCCGCGACGGCCTGACGGCCGCGGCGGAACGCCTGGAGGTTCTTGTCCACCGCGGTGCCGTTGAGCCGGATGGCCTGCTCGACGGCCTCGGCCGACAGGGTGATAGCGCCGGTCTGGAAAGCGGCGCCGACCTGGAGGATGTTGGCGTACTGCGCGTCGTCGAACAGCGCCTCGGCCAGGCCTTGGGCGTCCAGGTAGACCGTGCGGCGCGCGGCCGCGTCGATCACCGACCGGACGTCGCCCGAGTCCGGATAGGACACGCCCGTGTCGACGACCATGCGTGCCGTGGGCACCTGTGTCGTGGAGACGACCGCGGTCGTGCGGTCGGTGTCGGCGGCGGCCAGGTGTGCCGGGTCGGCGCCGACCAGCGCGTCGCAGGCCAGGTAGAGGTCCGCTTCGCCGGAGGCGAGCTTCGCGGCCTGCTCGACCAGGTCCTTGGTGACCTTCACGTCCGAGACGACCGCGCCGCCCTTCTGCGCGAGGCCGATCTGGTCGAGGGTCCGCACGTGCTTGCCGTCGATCGCGGCCGCCGTGCCGAGGATCTGCGACACGGTCACCACGCCGGTGCCGCCGATACCCGTGATCCGCACGGTGAAGTCGTCGCCCTGCACGACCGGGTCGGGCAGGTCGTCGGCGGCGATGTCCGGCAGCGTGCGGTGTTCGGGCTTCTTGCCGGGGACGACGCTCAGGAACGAGGGGCAGTCGCCGGACAGGCACGCGTAGTCGACGTTGCACGACGACTGGTGGATCTGGGTCTTGCGGCCGAACTCGGTCAGATGCGGCTGCACCGACAGGCAGTTGGACTTCGCGCCGCAGTCGCCGCAGCCCTCGCACACCCGCTCGTTGATCATGACCTTCGCGGCCGGTGTCTCGACCTTGCCGCGGCGGCGCTTGCGGCGTTTCTCCGCCGCGCACTCCTGGTCGTGGATGAGCATGGTCACGCCGGGAATCCTGGCCAGTTCGCCCTGGCTGCTCAGCATCTCGTCGCGGTGGCGGACCTCGACGCCGCCGGGCAGCCGCAGCTTGCGGACCCGCTCGGGCTCGTCGCTGGTGATGACGATCTTGCGGACGCCTTCGACGAGCATCATCGACGCGATCTTCTCGATCGGCAGCGCGCCGACAGCCTGCTGCCCGCCGGTCATCGCGACCGTGGAGTTGTGCAGCAGCTTGAAAGTGATGTTCGAGCCCGCGGCGACCGCGGCCCGCACGGCGAGGCTGCCGGAGTGCATGAACGTGCCGTCGCCGATGTTCTGCACGAGGTGGCTGGACTCGACGAACGGGCTCATGCCGAGCCACATCATGCCCTCGCCGCCCATCTGGGACACGCCGAGGACGTTGCCGACCTGCTCGGGCTCCATGAACAACGCCATGGTGTGGCAGCCGATCCCGGCGCCGACCAGCGTGCCCTCCGGCACCTTCGTCGAGGAGTTGTGCGGGCAGCCGGAGCAGAAGTACGGTGTGCGCGCCAGCAGCGGAACCGAGATCCGTTCACGCTTGCGGCGGCGCTGCCAGGCCTGGACCGACTCGTGTGACGGCAGCCGCCGCGCGAACGCGCCCGCGATCTGCTCGGGGCTCAGCTCGCCGGACTGCGGCAGCAGTGTCCGGCCTTCGTTGTCCTGCTTGCCGTGCACGCGTGGCGCGGACGGCGTGCCGTAGAGGATGTTCTTCACGGCCGTCTCGATGAACGCCCGCTTCTCCTCCACGACGACGATATCGCTCAGCCCCGCGGCGAACTCGCGCACGATCACCGGGTCGACCGGGTGGATGACGCCGAGCTTGA
This sequence comes from Kibdelosporangium phytohabitans, assembly GCF_001302585.1. Classification (GTDB taxonomy): domain Bacteria; phylum Actinomycetota; class Actinomycetes; order Mycobacteriales; family Pseudonocardiaceae; genus Kibdelosporangium; species Kibdelosporangium phytohabitans. Next base: position 7,742,895 of record NZ_CP012752.1, read on the forward strand.
GCACGCGGACCCGCCCGGCGAGGCCGAGCGCGTGCAACGCCTGCTGGACATCCAAATAGGACTTGCCCGCGGTGATCACGCCGATGTCGCCGTCGCCCCGCTCGACGATCCGGTTCAGGCCGCTGGCACGCGCGTACTCCATGGACAACGGGATGCGGGTGTCGAACAGGCTGCGTTCCAGCGCGGCCAGTTGCTGGCCGAGCAACCGGGCCGACGGGATGTGCTTGTAGGCGCGCTCCGGCAGCGCGGGCGCCTTCCAGTCGTCATGGAGTGCCACGGTTCCGGCCGCGTCCGCGACGTTCGCGACGACCTTGATCGACGTCCACAGGCCGGTGGCCCTGGACATCTCGACCGCGTGCAGGCCGTGCTCGAGCAGGTCCTGCGAGTCGGACGGGAAGAAGACCGGGATGGCCAGGTCGGCCAGTGCCAGTTCGGACGCGTTCGGCACGGTCGAGGACTTCGCGTTGGGGTCGTCGCCGACCAGCGCGACCGCTCCCCCACGTGGGTCCGTTCCGGCGAGGTTGGCGTGCCTCAAGGCATCCGTCGCGCGGTCGAGGCCCGGGGCCTTGCCGTACCACATGCCCACGACGCCGTCGGGTCGTTGCGTACCGACGCCCGCGGCGAGCTGGCTGCCCATCACGGCGGTCGCGCCGAGTTCCTCGTTGAGGCCGGGCTGGTGCACGATGCCGTACTCGTCGAGGAGTTTGCGGCGGCGGCCCAGTTCCAGGTCGAAGCCGCCGAGCGGCGACCCGGAGTAGCCGGAGACGAACGCGTTCGTGGTCAGGCCTGCGCGGCGGTCGTGCCTGATCCGGTCGAGCAGGACACGCACCAGTGCCTGGATGCCGGTCAGATAGGCCGGACCGGTTTCGCGGACATAACGGTCTTCGAGAGTGAAGGTCATCCATGGCCTCCCTGGCGCGCGTGTTGCGCACACCACACAACGACTCGCGGCCGTGCGCAACAACTGTGGCAGGCTGGCGCCACAAAGACGCAAAGGATCCGGGCGCCCCACGACTACCAGCGCAAAGTCTTTGCGTGCCGCGTACAGTCTGCGCTCATGGCTGCCGACCTCGACCCCACCGACCACGAGATCTTGTCACTGCTGCGCCAGGACGCCCGCAGGACGTTGTCGGACATCGCCGGGCGGGTCTCGCTGTCCATCGCGGCGGTCAAGCGCCGGATCGACCGGATGCAGGACAGCGGCGTGATCCTCGGCTACACCGTGCAGGTCGACCACGCCAAGCTCGGCCTCGGCATCGAGGCCTTCACCGAGCTGCGGTTCTCCGGGACGACCAACGTCGCCGAGATCGTCCAGACCACCACCGCGATGCCCGAGACCCAGGCGGTGTTCACCATCGCGGGCGACCCGGACGCGCTGATCTGGCTGCGCGTCCGGGACATGGCGCACCTGCAGGAGCGGATCGACGAGATCCGCAAGAGCCACCGGGTCACCGGGACCAAGACGCTGATCGTGCTCGACGCCTGGTCTCGTGACCAGCAGAACTGGCCCACCCGCGAATGACGCGGCCACACCCACCGCATTTGGTTGCACCTGGCCAGCCGCGGATGAAAGCCCACGCCGTTCGGTTGCGGGCGTCCTCGTGACCGGAGAAGTGCTCGTTCGGGTTGAAGACGTCCTCGGCGAAGTCGACGTCCACGTCGTCGGCCGTGCCGCCGACGCCGTCCGGGCCGACGCCGAACACCTGCTTGGGGTTGCCGCCCTGGTCCATCAGGCTCGGCACGGCGTTGAACTGGTCCTGGTGCCAGCTGCCCGCCAGGTGGCCGAGTTCGTGCGCGATGCCGATCGTCGGCAGCTGCGACTGGTCACGGGTACCGCCGACGACCAGCCTGGTCAGGTTCGGCTGGCCGAACGGGTCGGCGTGGTCGCGGCTGTTGAGGATCCGGATGCCGAAGCGCCGGTTGGTGCCGTCGGCGGCCAGGTCCTTCTCGACGTTCTCCCTGACCACGGCGACGATCCGGTCGATCAGCGCGCTCTCGTCGCTCGCCGACAGGCCCCATTTCGGCAGGAACGCCGCGAACGGGAACGTCTTGCCGTCCGGGCCGAACCCGCTGACCAGGACGTAGTGCTCGCCGGTGGTCGGCAGCGCCGCGGTGAGGCGGCTGTCGGGGCTGTTGATGCCCTCGTTGTCGTTGGTGGCGAGCTGCTTGCCCGTGGCGTCGTAGATCGAGACGACCGGGTCGAGCTCGCTGGCCGGGGTGTCGACGTCGACGGTGATCCCGGTCAGTCCCGAGACCTTGCAGAAGTCGAAGTCGCCCTTGCCGTCGCCTGTGCTGCCGTGCGGGCCGTCATCGATCACGCCACTGGTCTTGATCCTGCCACCGCGCCGGCCGGGGCCGCGAGCGGGATGGACCCGTTGTCCTCCGCGAACGGCGGCAGCGTCCTGGTGCCCGGGTCTGCCGCGAGGTCACCGCTCAGCGCGGCCTTCGAGGCGAACCCTGGCGCGGTCCCGAGGCCCGGCAGCGACTCGGCGGTGGCGTCCGTGTCGTTGCGTCCTCTGGTACCCACCGGTTCCCGTTCGGGGTACGGCTTCGCGTCCTTGCCTGCGGTGGCTCCGGCGGCCGGGCGCTGGGCGGCCAGCCGCGCCGCACGTGCCCGCCTGATTCCTTCGATGTCCACGCCCGCCATGTCGGGCATGAACGCGAGCGCGGGCTGATGCCGATCGGGCTCTGTCCTTTCGGGACGATCTGTACCCCTGCTGCCGGCTGGCGCGCCTTCGCGGCGGCCAGATCCGGTGGCTGCGCGGTCGCCGCCGTCCCCCACGGCGACCACCATGGACAGGGTCAGGCCGACGACGGCCAAACCTGAACGCATGTCCTACCTCCCTGAGATCCCAGCGCGATGTGCATCGAGATCGACAAGGAGTGGTCAATGACGTTCAATGGGTGGTGAATCCCGGCGCCTGGCGGGGAATCGGCGTCAGATGCCCGTTTTCGCGTCCGCGTTTGCATCCGAAATGGACAGTGCGGGCGCGCCGCCGAGGTCGTAGACGAACTTGGCGTTGTCGGCGCTGATCCGCGTCTCCTCCATGGCGAAGGGGTGGCCGTCCGGTGTCGCCGCGACCCGTTGCGCCACGAGCATCGGCGTGGCAGCGGGGATTCGCAGGCGGTCCGCGTCCTCCGGCGAGGGCATCGTGGCACGGATGGACTCCCGCCACGTCAGCGCGTGCCCGGCCGCGACGAGAATGGCGTAGAGCTCGGTGGGAGTGCGAAATCTGCGGTCGCCCAATTTGCGGACGTCGTTCACGGTGTCAAATGGCAGATACAAGCGGTGGAACATGAACCGGCCCTGGCCGTCCTCGAACAGCCGGTCGTAGCAGAACACGTCGGTTCCCTCCCGTATCCCGATCATGAGCGCCAGCGCCGCCGTCGCGCGTGTCCTGTCGGTGACGGGATCGCCGACGACATCCCATTGACCACCTTCCAGGTCGGGGTCGAAATAACCGGCCTGCGTGCCGGACCGCCGGGTTTCCGCGACGATTTTGCGCGGATGCGACCGCATCACCCACTCCGGCCGGACACGGACGACGGCACCTTTCCCGTGGTGCACCGAGATGAGCCCTTCCGACTTCAACATGGTGATCGCTTCGCGAACCGGTGTGCGGGACACCGTGAACCGTTCCATCATCTGCGATTCGCTCGGCAGCATGCTGCCGGACGGGTAGCGGCCCGCCATGATCTCGTCCCTGATGACCGCGGCGATCGCGTCCTTCTTCTTCACCGCCGCGCCCCGGCTTTCCGGAACGCCATGCAGATCACCATGCCCGTGACGCAGCCGAAGACGGTGGTGACGACCGCGGCGAAGGCCGCGAGCCGCGCGATCGGCACCCAGGTGGTGGCGTGCAGGGCTCTGTCGACCAGCCAGACCGGGCGCATCGGGCGGCCGCGCGTCCCCACCGCGCGGACCGGGCCGCGCTGACCGCGCAAAACGCGCCGCACGAGGAAATCCACCCACTGAACGGCGGATTTTCCTGGATTCGATCCCTGACCAGGATCTATAATGAGCATGTCCTTGTTTCCCTTCTGCGTGTCTCGGCGATACCCATAGGGATCCAGGGCGATGCGGCTCGCTGTTACAGCAGCGAGCCGCGCCCGTATGCGCGCCGAAGTCCCACCCGGCTAAGCGGGCATGGCCACGCATGGGCAAATTGAAGCAGGTCAGGATTCCACGTCGCAAGGACACCTATCCAGAGTGCGATTGATGCCGATCAACGGTCATTTCCGTGCGACGAACGGTCGTCGCGACCAGGTCCGCTGAACGTCACGCCGAAGACACAACATTCGCCATTCGCCGTCCAAAAAATGCGCGGCTCACCCGATCGAGCTAGCCGGATCGGGTGAGTTATCGCACCGATTTCGGCGGGTGCCGCGATTCTCCGTGATCGGATATCCCAGCCGAACGCGTGCGGACACCAACGGAGCAGCGAGCGCCGCTCACCGAGTCACTCGACGGACCACGAACTCATCACGACGACTCGTCCGAATGCGAACCGGCGAACCGGAGCCGGCGGCGGGCGCGCCGGCTGCCGTCACCCACGTCACACCGAAGCCATTCTTGATCGATCGTTCCAGACAGTCTACGGTTGCGGCATGGCCAGGACGAAGGAGTTCGATCCCGACGTGGCGCTGCGCGCCGCGCTGGACCTGTTCTGGCGCAAGGGGTACGAAGCGACCTCGATCCAGGACCTCGTCGACCACCTGGGGATCGGCCGGGCCAGCCTGTACGCGACCTTCGGTACGAAACACGACCTCTACCTGCGCGCCCTCGACCGCTACCTCGAAGAGGTCAACGGCAGGGCCGCCGCCACCCTGTTCCCGCAGGGCGACAGCCTGGCGGCGGTGAAACGCCTGATCAGGACGTTCGCCGACGAATCGGCGAACGATCCGGACCACAAGGGCTGCTTCGTGACCAACACGGCCGTGGAGTGCCTGCCGCACGACGAACTCGCCGCGCGGCGGGTCGACATCGGCTTCGGCGGTCTCGAGTCGGCCATCGCGGGCGCACTGGCGCAGGCGCAGAACCGGGGGACGCTGGGCGCGGACAAGGATCCGTACTCGCTGGCCCGCTTCCTGGTCACGTTCGTGCAGGGAGTCCGCGTGATGGGCCACCGGCCCGACCGGCGGCGGCTGACCGACGCCGTTGATCACGCGCTGTCCCTGCTCGACTGATTTCATGCCCTTATATTGGACCGTTCGTTTCAGATTGGATGTCAGTGATGAATGATGCCCAGCTCGCGGAGTCCTTGGGCTTCCGCAGCGAGTACGCGGACGTCAACGGCACGCGCCTGCATTACGTGATCGGCGGCCGTGGCAAGCCGGTCGTCCTGCTGGGTGGCTGGCCGCACACGTGGTGGGAGTTCCACAAGGTCATGCCGCCGCTGGCCGAGCACTACCAGGTGGTCGTGGTGGACATCCGCGGCATGAACCTGTCGGCGAAGCCGGAAAGCGGATACGACAAGAAGACCATGGCCCGCGACGTCCTCGAGCTCGTGCGCCACCTCGGTTTCGAGCGCGTCGACCTGGTCGGGCACGACATCGGCGCGATGGTGGCGTTCAGCTTCGCCGCCAACCACCCGGAAGCGGTCGGCAAGCTCGTGCTGGTCGACGTGCCGCACCCGGACGAGGACCTCTACGACCTGACCCTGCTGCCCAGCCCCGGCCAGCCCCTCCACCTGTGGTGGTTCGCCTTCAACCAGCTGACGGCGCTGCCCCAGATCCTGTTGGACGGCAGGGTCCGCGCCCTGGTCGACCATCTCAGCGAACTGATGCTGCTCGACCCGGGCAACATCGACGAGCAGGCGCGTGAGATCTACGCCAGGGCGTACGACTCCCCTGACGCGATCAGGGCGTCGAACGGCTGGTACCAGACGTTCGGCCAGGACGCCGAGGACATGAAGTCCTACGCGCCCTTGACGTTGCCGGTGCTGGCGTTGACGTCACGGCCGGAGGAAGGCAACTACACGGTGAAAGCTCTGCGCAAGGCCGTCGTCGGCCCGCAGTTCGAGCAGATCCCGGACACGGGCCACTACATCCCCGAGGAGCAGCCCGAAGCGATGGTGACCCACGTCCGGAAATTCCTGGGTTAGTCGACCAGCGCGGGGTTGAAGGCCTCGGCACCGGCCGTGCCGGGGATGGTGTCGAACTTCTCCGGGTCGATCCGGTCGACGGCGCCGGTGCTGACGTCGGCGATCATCCGGTTCAGCCCGGCCACCACCGCGCGGGTGAACCGTTCCCGGTGCTGCTGGCCGAGGGTCTGGGTCTGCCCGCGCACCTCGAACAGCACGGTTGCGGTGCCGTTCAAGGCAAAGGCACAGCGCGCCTGGCCGGGCAGGTCGCGGTCGGCCGCGTGCGGGTAGCGGGCGCCGACGTACCCGCCTTCGGTCATCCCGTTGAAGGCGCTGATCGCCAGCTGCCGTGATTCGTCCTTCGTGTACACGTCACGGTATTTGGCGTACTTCTGGCCGTCTTCGAAGAACCGGTCGGGCAGCGGCGGGTAGTCCACGGCGACGTCGAGGAACTTGTCGCTGCCGGCCTGGCGGACGCACGCGCCCTGGTGGTGCAGGTCGACGTAGACGTCCGGCACCTCGCCGCGCTCGGCTTTCACGTCGAGGTACACCTTGCGCAACGCCCTGGCCTCCGGCGTGATGAACCAGCCCGGCTGGTCGGGGGCGCCGGGCACGTCGGCGGCCTGCGGCTGGTAGTCCAGCTCGGGGTGGAAGTCGCGGTTGACGTCGAAGCCGGGGCGGGTGCGGTAGTCGTCGCCCTGCTGCTGGCCGGAGATGTAGTTCCACGCGGGTGGGCGTCCGGCCAGCTGCGGGAACCGCTGCCGCACCTCGGCCCACGACAGGTCGTTGCCCCTGCGGTCGAGCTCGGCGCCGTCCGGGTTGAGCTTCGGCACCGCGACGAGCGTGATGGTCGCGCGCAATCGCTTGGCGTGCGCGGATTCCGACGTACCCAGGAAATCGAGGACGCGCAGCAGCGCGTCGGTGCCGGTTTTCTCGTTGCCGTGGATCTCACTGCTGACGATCAACACCTTCGGCCCAGTGCCGACAGTGGCGCGGTGGATGGTGCGGCCACGGGTGGACTGCCCGGCTGGATCGACCTTGATCCTGCCCTTGCTGACCCGTTGCAACCGGTCCAGCTCCACCTGGAGCTCCCGGTAGTCGGTGAACTCGTTGATCGGCAGCTCGCGCGGCTCCTCGCTGCACGGCCGAGCCAGGGTCTGCACTGGTTGTGCGACTGCCGAGATGGGGCTGACCAGGCCTAACGCCAGACTCGCCAAGACCGTTCCGACAACGACCCGCATGAGAAGCCTCCCCAGGTGGTTGGACAAATGCCAACGTACTTCAAGTCCGGTGAGGCGCGGTTGGTCCGATTGGCCCAGATCGTTCCCGGTTGGTTCGGCCGCGGGCGGGGTAGCCCACGGGTATGGCGCGTGCGATCTGGAGCGGAGCGATCAGCTTCGGGCTGGTCAGCATCCCGGTGGAGCTCTACAGCGCCACCGAGGACCACACTGTCCACTTCAACCAGTTCCAGCGCGGGACGTCGGACCGGATCCGCTACAAGCGGGTCAACGAACGCACCGGCAAGGAAGTGGACTACTCCGACATCGTCAAGGGCAACGAGGTCGACAGCGGCGAGTTCGTGCTGGTCGAGCCGGACGAGCTGGCCGACATCGCGCCGGGCAGGTCGCGGGCGATCGAGATCGACGCGTTCGTGGAGCTCGACGAGATCGACCCGATCCACTACCAGAAGACGTACTGGCTGGCGCCCGCGAAGAAGGAGTACGCGAAACCGTACGCGCTGCTCACCAAAGCAATGGCCGACAGCAACCGGGCGGGGATAGCCACGTTCGTGATGCGCGGCAAGCAGTACCTGACCGCGATCCGCCCCCGCGGCAAGATCATGGCGCTGGAAACACTCTTCTTCGCCGACGAGATCAGGGACCCGGCGGAGATCACCGAAACCGTGGCGGACGTCCGCGTGGGCAAGGGCAACGAACTCAAGATGGCCACGACCCTGATCGAGTCGATGAGCCAGCCATGGCGCCCGGAGGATTACCACGACACGTACGCGGAGAAGGTCAACAAGCTGATCGACGACAAGGCCAAGGGCAACGAAACCGTCGTGGAGGCCGAGCCGCCCGACGCCACCGAGGTGACCGATCTGATGGAGGCCCTGCGCCGGAGCGTGGAATCCACCAGCGGCAAGACCAGCAGCGGCAAGACCAGCGGCGGCAAATCGGGTGGCGGCAAGTCCAACGACGGCAAGTCAGCTGGTAACAAGCCCAGCAGCGGCAAGTCCGACAGTGGCAAGTCCGACCGTGGCAAGTCCGACAGTGGCAAGTCAGCTGGCAGCAAAGCCAGCAGCGGCAAATCGGGTGACAGCAAGGCTGGCAACGGCAAGTCAGCTGACCGCAAGGCCAGTGGCAGCAAGTCCAGTGGCAGCGGGAAGAAGCCCAGCGGCGGCGAGAAAACCGAAGCCACGAAGGCAGAACTGACCGAGCGCGCGAAGGACCTGGACATCCGAGGCCGTTCGAAGATGACCCGCGACGAACTGGAAAAGGCGATCGCGAAAGCCTCGTGAGGTTTCCGGCCGGACACGGCAGGCAACACTGGGAACATGATCGGACGACTGCGCAGTGTGGTGTTTGACTGCAAGCAACCAGCGAAGCTGGCGGAGTTCTACCAGGGCCTGGTAGGCGGAACGGTGACTGAGGAAGACGAAACCTGGGTGACGGTGACCGACCCAACGGGCCGTCGGCTGGCATTCCAGTACTCCCCCGAACACGAACCGCCGAAGTTCCCGGACCCCAAAGGCGCACAGCAGGTCCACCTGGACATCCGAGTCGACGACCCGGACGAGGCCGAACGCCAAGTACTGGCGCTGGGCGCGACACGAGTGACCGACGCCATCGGCGAGACCAAGTTCCGCGTGTTCCGCGACCCAGCCGGGCACCCGTTCTGCCTCGTCTGGGGCATCAACGACTGACCACACGAGGACAACCAACCCACCGAGAAAACGTCCACATCTCACCCGGCGATCCGTATCGAGAGCTCCGGCGGGACAGCAGCACGCCCGGAGAAGTGACAGCACAGATCACCTGACAGCGGATGCCCAAAGGGAAATAGAGACCAGCAGCCCAGAACCGAACCTCGAAAACCCGAGAAAACCGCACCGAAAGCCACAACCTCAAAGCCCGGAGCCGAACACAGAAAACCCAGGAAACCAAGAGCGGCGCCGATTTTACATGGGGCAGGGGTGGTCGCAAGCTTGTGGGCGTGGAGAGCCCCGCCACTTCGGAAAGTGCTGAGCTATAGATAATGCAGGGGCTCCGCCTTTACGCTCGATGAGGCCACCCCCGGGGTTCCCTGTCAAATCGACGCCACCCCAGCCCATCAGAGGCCCAAAAACCCGAGCATGGAAAACCCGATATACCGAGGCATGGAAAAACCCAGGATAGACCCGAAACAAAGAGTCAAGCGCCGATCGGCCGCACAGCATCCCTGACGGTATCCTCGGCGAAAGTCACCGCGGCAGCAGCAGCGCCGGCGCGCCCCATAGCCGAACCGTTGGCCTTGAGCCCGTCAATGATCAGCAACAACCGATCAGCCAGCGTGCGAGGATCAGCGGCACCCGTACTCCGGGCCAGCGCGTACAGACTTTCCCTGATGAACTCGAGGTTCTCGGCAGCCGCCCGATTCACCGGATGCTCAGTCTCCGGAAATTCAGCGTACGCGTTGTAGATGAAGCAGCCGCGAAAGCCCGGCCTGGTGGACTCCTCCGCGACTCTCGCCACGAGCGCCACCAGCTGATCCGCGGGCCCGTCAACCTGTTGAGCGGTCTCCTCGAGGTTGGCCACCCATTCGCGCCTGCCTCGCCGGATGTAGGCGGCCACCAGGTCGTCCTTGGTCTGGAACTCCCGGTACAGCAGGTTCTTGCCGCACCCGGCCTCGTCGATGATCTGCTGCATCCCCACGGCGTGCACGCCGTGCGCGTTGAACAGCTGGCAGGCAACGTCCAGGATGCGGTCGCGTGCCCCTGGGTCCGGCTTACGAGGCATGCCCGCACCTTACCCGACCAGTTTCCGGACCACCCAGTCCGAATAACGGGACGGCGCCCCTGCGGCAACCCCGCACTCTGCGGAAACCCGGGAATTCACAGGGATCGATTGACATGAGCTCGCCACCTCCAGCACGATAGGGACCGAACGGTCCGGACCGATCGGTCCGTAACTTCTGGGAGGGTTCTCCGTGGATCTGCGGTTGTCAGGCAAGACCGCCGTCGTCACCGGCGGCAGCAAGGGGATCGGGCTCGAGGTCGTACGGCTGCTGGTCGCCGAGGGCGTCGAGGTGGTCAGCGGTTCCCGGACCATCACCCCCGGCCTCAAGGAGACCGGCGCGCACGCCGTCACCGTCGACCTGTCCACTCCGGACGGTCCGCAGCGACTGGTCGACGAGGCCACCGGCCTCCTCGGTGGCATCGACGTCCTGGTCAACAACGTCGGCGTCGGCGACAGCGACGACCTGGTCGAAGGAGCGACCCAGACGCTGCTCACGTTGCCGGACAGCGCCTGGGAAAGCTCATTCGACCTGCACTTCTACAGCGCTCTGCGTGCCACGAGGGCGGCGCTGCCGAGCCTGATCGAGCGCAAGGGCGTCGTTGTCAACGTGTCGTCGATCGGGGCGCGGCTGGTCGGCGGCGGGCCGATCAACTACAACGTCTCCAAGGTCGCCCTGAACGCGTTGACCAAGATCACCGCCGAACAGTACGGCCGGCAGGGCGTCCGGGCGATCACCGTGTCCCCCGGCCCGGTCAGCACCGGCGTGTGGACCGACGACGACGGTTTCATCGCCCGGCTCGCCCGCAGCAAGGGCCTCACGCGCGAACAGCAGGTCGACGAGATGCTCGCGCAGATGGGCGTCTCCACCGGTCGCGTCAGCACACCGGAGGAGGTCGCCCAGCTGGTCGTGTTCGCCGCGTCGCCCAACAACATCACCGGCGTCGACTACCTGATCGACGGCGGCGTGGTCAAGACCGCCTGACCCGCCGTCCGAAGTAGACCATTCCGGCCCCGGACAGCAGGAGCAGGACTCCTGTCGCGAGGAGACCGAACGGTACCTTCCCCGTGTTGGCCAGCTCAGGCCGGAAGCTCAACGCGGGCACCAGGTCGTCCCGCGAACCCGACCCACCGCCCCCGCCACCGCTACCGCCCTGCTGTGCCGACGCGGCCGGCAGCGACGAGCACGCTACTCCCAGCGTGACCGTCACCTCGTCGAACGTGATCGCCCCGCCGGACGACGTCCCGAACTTGGTGTCCGATGTGTACTTGTTGGCCGTGAACGGGTACTGGTGCAGACCGGTCGCCACGCCGTTCGGGTTGGCCTGGACGTCGAGGTCCGTGATCACGGCACCACCTGACGCGGTGATGCTGTTGCCCTTGCCGCCGCCGACGTAGGTGCGGAAGCTGCGTTTGAAGCCCCACAGGAGGTTGCCCTTGGTGTAGACGCCGTTCGCCTCACACGCTCATGGTTCGCAAGTCACTCACCCTCGCAATCGCGGCGTTCGCCGTCCTCGCGCCGGCAACCCCGGCGTCGGCGGCCCCGGGTTCCGGTTCGAACAACAGCAGAACCCTGTCCGCGTCCAACGCGACCGGCCTCAACCCGGCCGGGTCCTTCTCGACCCAGATCCGGATCACCAAGTCCGGCACGAACCTGGACTGCGCCAAGGTCACGTGCGCGATCGTCAGCAAGCGCGACCACCTCGATCTGGGGGACCGCACACCTACGACGTGTTCATCAAGTCTCGTGGAGCTGACCGGCTGATTGGCTGATCGGCTCGACCCGGCGGTCGCCACGCATGGTCAAGGGCGTGACGGCCGCCCCTTCTTGCCCGGCACACTGTCTATTGTGGCCGTATGACAGACGCTTGGCTGTACACACCAGCGGGCCGTCCACGGGCACGCGCACTGAACATCCCGTTCGAGGGACAGCCCGCGGCGCTGAACTCCATCACCGACGTGCCCGGCGTCCAGGTCGGCTACGAGACTCTCATCGAAGGCGACGACATCCGGACCGGGGTCACCGCGATCCTGCCGCGCGGCAAATCAGGCGTCGGCGTGAGCTGCGCATCGGGTTTCCACTCGTTCAACGGCAACGGCGAGCTCACCGGCTCGCACTGGCTCGCCGAGACGGGCCTGCTCGGCTGGCCGGTCACCATCACCAACTCGTACGCCGTCGGGCCGGTGCACCGCGGCGTGATCGACTGGGTCGTCCGCGAACAGCCCGGCAACGCGCCATGGGACTTCCCGGTAGTCGGTGAGACCTACGACGGTTACCTCAACGACATCGGCCGCTCGTACGTCACGCCGCAGCACGCGGTGAACGCCATCGACAACGCCGTGCCCGGGGCGATCGAGGAGGGCTCGGTCGGCGGCGGAACCGGGATGAACTCGTACGGCTTCAAGGCGGGCAACGGAACCGCGTCCCGGAAAGTCCCGTACGCGGGCACGGACTACACCGTCGGCGTGTTCATCCAGTCCAACTTCGGTGCCCGCCGCCAGCTCACCATCGCCGGGCGGCCGTTGGGCAAGGTGTTCGCCGACAACGACCCGATGGCGGAATCCGACTGGCTGTCGCCACCGGGCTCGGGATCGGCGATCGTCGTGGTCGCCACCGACGCGCCGCTGCTGCCGCAGCAGTGCTCGGCGCTCGCCCGGCGGGCCACGATCGGGCTCGGCCGCACCGGCACGACCGGAACCCACAGCTCGGGCGACATCTTCCTGGCCTTCTCCACCGGCAACCCCGGCGCGCTCAGCAGCCCGCCGGACGGCCGGGGAGAAGCGCTGTCGCGAGTGGACTTCGTGCCGTGGCACGGGATCGACCCGTTCCTCGAGGCGACCGCGTACGCCGTGGAGGAAGCGGTGGTCAACGCGCTCGTCGTCAACGAGACGATGATCGGCCGCAACGGCCACCGCTCCCCCGCGATCCCGCGGGAACGCCTGGCCGGCTTGTTCAGCGAGTGATCGGCGCGCCGTTGCGCCACACCGCCGAGATGCCGCGCAACGCGGTGATGTCCTTGGTCGGGTCGCCGTCCACCAGCACGAGGTCGGCGCGCAGGCCCTGGCGGATCCGGCCGCGGTCGGCGAACCCGTAGATCGACGCGGGCGTGGCGGTCGCCGCCGTCAGCGCCGCACGCGGCGTCAGTCCTGCCCGGACGAGCAGTTCCAGTTCGACCAGCAGGCTGACGCCGTGCGCGATGCCGGGGATCCCGGAATCCGTGCCCGCGGTGATCGGTACACCCGCGTCGTGCAGGATCCTGACGTTGCGCGACGCGGTCGCCAGGCCGGGACGGCTGAAACCCCATGGCGCGTCGAGGAACGCTCGCTGCCGCGCGGAGATGTACGGCGCCACACGCGGATCCCTGACCACCGCGTTGGTCGCCGGGTTCGCCGCCGACTCGAACGCGCTCCACAACGTCAGCGTGGGAGTGACGAACGCACCCGTCCGGCGGGCCAACGCGACGGTCTCGGCCGACACGACCTCGTCGGCGAACAAGTGCACGAGACCGGTCGCTCCCGCCCGCAAACCGACCTGGGCCATCCGCTGGGCGGTCGCGTGCGCCACCGACGGCATGCCGAGTTTCCGCGCCGCGGCGACGAGTTCGGTGGTCTGCTCGGCCGACAGCGACGGAATCGGCGCCTGCGTGACCAGATTCCTGTCCTCCAGCGCCAGTTTCAGGTGATCCGAGCCCTCGGACCGGCGCGCCGCCACGAACTCGGCGAGGGCGGTGCCCGGCTCGACCAACGGGAACTCGGTTCCGTTGCCCGTGCCGTGCCCGCCGGGAACGGTCGCCCACCAGCCCGCCGTCCACAGGTCCGAGTTCGCCGTCGGCTGGTAGGACTTGCGCTGCTGCTTGAACGGTCCGTGCACGGTCGGGTCGCTGACCATGTCCAGTTCCGTCGTGACACCGAAACGCGGCGCGTCCGTGCGGTTGGCGTCGGTGTGGTGCACGTGCCCGTCGATGAGACCCGGCAGCAGGGTCTTGCCGCTGCCGTCGTGCACCTGCGTGCCGGCTGGCACCGCGCCGCGCTCGAGCACCGACACGATCCGGCCACCCGAGACCACCACGTGGCCGCGTTCGATCACCCGCTTGCCGTCGAAGATCCGCACGTTGGCGATGACGAAGGCGCCCTGCGCGGCCACCGCCTCAGTTCCGGCCAGCGCGAGGGGCACCGCCGCTCCGGCTGCCAGCACGGTGCGGCGGCTCACCGCCGAAGTCGGGACAACATGGGACAAGCACATTTCCATCCCCCAAACAGTCTGTTGACCTCCACGCTACTCACGCGCGGGGCAACTTGACCACCGTGAGGAAGAAGTCGTCGATCTGGCGCACCGCGGCCACGAACTGTTCGAAGTCGACGGGTTTGGTGACGTAGGCGTTGGCGTGCGACTGGTAGCTGCGCAGGATGTCCTCGTCGGCCTCGGAGGTGGTCAGGATGACGACGGGAATGGTCCGCAGGTCCTCGCTGCCCTTCAGGTCCGCCAGCACTTCCTGGCCGTTGCGGCGCGGCAGGTTGAGGTCCAGCAGGATCAGGCCGGGCCTCGGCGCGTCCTCGTACGGCGGCTGCCTGCGCACGAACCGCATCGCGTCGACACCGTCGTTGACCACGTACAACCTGTTGCGGACCTTGTTGTCCGCCAACGCCTCCCTGGTCATCAGCACGTCACCGGGGTCGTCCTCGACGAGCAGGATGTCGATCGGGTGCAGCGGTTCAGACATGGTTGTTCTCCCTGACGGGCAGTGTGAAACGGAAGATCGTGCGCTCACCGGCGCCCGAGGTGTCCAGCCAGATCCGGCCGCCGTGGTACTCCACGATCCTGCGGGCCATCGCGAGGCCGATCCCGGTGCCCGGATAGGCGGTCCGCGGGTGCAGCCGCTGGAAGATCACGAAGATCCGGTCGGCGTACTCGGCTTCGATGCCGATACCGTTGTCGCTCACCGAGAACACCCACTCATCACCTTGCCGTGCCGCCTCCACGGCGATCCTCGGCGGCTGCTGCCCGCGGAACTTGATCGCGTTGCCGACGAGGTTCTGGATCACGGTGGTCAGCAACGACGCCTCGCCGCGCACGACCGGCAGCTCGGCGAACTCCACCTCGGCCCCGGTTTCCTCGACCAGGTGGTCCAGGTTGCCCAGCGCGGCGCGCACCACGGCGGTCATGTCGACGTCCGTGGACTCGGCGGTGCGCCTGCCTACACGGGAGAACGCGAGCAGGTCGTTGATCAGCACCTGCATCCGCCGCGCACCGTCCACAGCGAACGCGATGTACTGCTCGCCGCGTTCGTCCAGCTGCCCCTGGTAGCGCTGCTGGATCAGCTGGCAGAAGCTGGTGACCTTGCGCAGCGGCTCCTGCAGGTCGTGCGACGCGACGTAGGCGAACTGCTCGAGGTCCGAATTGGACTGCTGCAGTTCCCGTGTCCGCGTCGCGAGCGACGCGACCTCGGCGACCAGCCGCCGCCGCAACGCTTCCACGTCCCTGGCCAGTTCCTTGAGCTCGCGCGGGCCGTCACCCGGCGGGATGGCGCGGCCGATGTCGTCGGTCGCCGCACGGACCCCGGCGGCCAGCGAGAAGACCGGGCGCGCGACCCGGCGGTGGAAGCCCAGAGCCAGCGCCACGAACAGGATCACGAGCAGCAGCACGATGACGGCGAACACCACCGGCAGCAGCACAGCCGAACGCTGCAACGTCTGGCGGTCGTTCTCGCGTGCCGCGGTGAGGTTGGCTCGCTGGGTGTTCAACACTGCCCGTACCGCGTCGAACTGCGTCTTTCCCGTTTCCACCATGCTCTGGTCGCCGGGCGCCGCGATCATGCGTTCGGCGGTCGCCTGCCATTCGGCCGTTTTCGCCAGCACCGCGGCGAGGTCCCGGCCCGCTTGTGTCCCGTCGGCCGCACCCAGCCTGCGCATCTCGGACACGGCCTTGTCCTGCTGGACACGGCCCTCACGGTAGGGCGCGAGGAAATCGGGCCTGCTGGTGAGCAGGAAACCACGCAGACCTGTTTCCTGGTCGAGCAGTGACGTCTCCAGGTCGCGTTGCTCGACCAGTTCCGGGTCGATCTGGTCCACCACCCGGCTGCGTGCCTCGCCCAGCTGCGTCAGGCCGATCACGCCACCGACGACCGCCGCCGCCAGCATGACCGCCTCCACCACGATCAGCAGCACCACCCAGCGGCGCAGGGTGTTCATCGGGGGTCGTGGTGGCTGAGCAGTGCCAGGGCCACGTCGTCGTCGAGCGGGCCCTGGTTGAGCTCGACGACCGCCGCGATCAGCCGGTCGAGCACAGCTCCCGGCTGCGCACGCCAGCCCGGGTTGGCCCGCAGGTCCGCCAGCAGCAGCCGTGCCATGTTCTCGTGGCCCAGCCGGTCCGTCTGGCCCTGCACCTTCCCCTCGAACACGCCGTCGGTGTACAGCAGCAACGACCAGGCCTCGGGCAGGTCGACGTCGACCGGCTGCCACGAGGCGTCGGGCAGCAGGCCGAGCGGCACCCCGAGGTGATCCAGCGGCAGCAGCCGTCCGCGGTCGCCGTCGATCAGCAACGGCGGCGGGTGGCCCGCCAGCCGCATCCGCAACGACCGCCTGTCCGGGGCGATGCTGATCGCGCAGAGCGTGACGAAGCTGTGCTTGATCCGCTCGTGCCGCAACACGATCTCGATCGCACGCAGCACTTCGCTCGTCGGCAACCCCGCCACCACGAGCGCACGCCACGCGATCCGCACGGCCACGCCGAGCGCGGCCTCGTCCGGCCCGTGCCCGCTGACATCGCCGATGACCACGTGCAACGTGCCGTCCGGCAGTTCTACGGCATCGTAGAAATCACCGCCCAGCACGGATTCGCCGCGACCGGGCCGGTAGCGGGCGATCAGCGTGACGCGTGGGTCCGCCAGCAGCGGAGCGGGCAACAACCCGCGCTCCAGCCGCCGGTTCTCGTCGGCGACCAGCCGCTGCTGCAGCAACTGCCGCTCAGCCTCTTCGGCGCGCTTGCGCTCCCACGCGTACCGCAGGGCCTTCACCAGAAGGCGGCCGTCGACCTGGTCCTTGACCAAGTAGTCCTGCGCACCGGCCGCGACGGCCGCGATGCCGACGGCCTCGTCGTGCTGGCCGGTCAGCACGACCACCGCGGTGCCCGGCGCGTGCCGGCGCAGGCGTGTCACCGCCGTGAGGCCCACCGCGTCGGGCAGTTGCAGGTCCAGCAGGACGCAGTCGACCCGCAGCGGTTTGCTGAGCGCACCGGTGAGCGTCTCGACGCGCTGCATGACGACGTGGCCGGACAGCTCCGCGAGCAGTTCGGCGACCAGGAAGGCGTCCGCGTCGTCGTCCTCGACGAGCAGCACGCGCAACGGCTGGCCCGCTCTCGGCGGTGCGTCCAGAACGTCCACACGGCCCCCTGGCCTCTGACCGACTTGAACCGGCGATCATCTTACGGGTCGGCCTTGCCCACACCAGGGTCGACGCGATGGAGTCGCTCGCCACGCGCACCGAACGGGTCCCCGGCCTGGCGGCGTTGATCTTCGACCACATCGCTGACTTCCGCGAAGCCCGTGTCACACTTCCCGCTCGCGGGCGGGAACGAGTTCACAGTGGACGAACGACCTGGTGGAGGACCTTCGCGGTCTCCTTGTCGTAGTTCGCGGTGGCCGTGACCATCGCGAGGAGCTGGTCGACGAGCCAGTTCTCCAGGTCCTCGCGCGGCAGGGTGCGCTCCTGCAGCCAGGTCAGCGTCGTTCCCTCGACGACCGCGGTCCAGCAGTTCAGCGTGAGCAACCCGAGCGGTGACGGGTGTTCGACGCCGGTGCGGGCGAGGATCTCGGCGACCGCGTGCCTGCGCACGTCGTCGACGACCGCGCCGGTCTCGGCCGTCGCCACCACCGAGCCGCCCCTGAGCAGGGCGACGAAGGCGGCCGCGTGGCCCTCGGCGAACGAGATGAACTCGCCGATCAGCGACCGCAGCTGCTCCAGCAGCGACCCGTCGGCCGGGGCCGCGAACCGGGCGATCAGGCTGTCGGCCGCGTGCCGCAGCGCGGCGACGTAGATCTCCGCCGGGCTGGAGAAGTAGCGGTAGAACAACGCGCGGGAGACGTCCGCGGCAGCCGCGATGTCGTCGATCGAGACCTGTTCGTAGGGACGGGTGCCGTACAACCCGATCGCCGCCTCGATCAACTGCATGCGCCGCTGCTCCGGCGCCATCCGCCGCGAAGTCCTCATCAGGCTCATTGTGGCATCACAGGTCCAGCACGATCCGGCCATTGCCGCGAGACACGCAGATCGCCATCCGTTCCCGGCGTTCGTCGTCGGTCAGCACCCGGTCGTGGTGGCGCACGTCGCCGCCGAGCACCTTCAGCGCGCACGTGCCGCAGAACCCCTGTCTGCACGAGTAGCCGACGCCGGGCACGGCTCCGGAGACGACGTCGAGCGCGGTCCGGTCCGCCGGGACCGCCAGCACGGTCCCGGTCCGGCTCAGCTCGATCTCGAACGGCGTGCCGCCGACGATCGGCGGCGGGGAGAACCGCTCGAAGTGCAGGCGGGCCCGCCGGTCGACGCGGACACCGGCGATCATCCCGGGCGGGCCGCAGCAGTAGACGTGCGTGTCCGGCAACGCCCAGGTCAGCAGTTCCTTGCCGCTGACGGGAACGCCGAACTCGCTGTCCGGCCGGATCCACACCCGGGCCGGGTCGAGGTCGGCGAGCTCGCCGAGGAACGGCATCGACTCACGCGTTCGTCCACAGTAGACAAGGTGCCAGTCCTTGTCCCGCACGGCCTTGACCATCGGCAGGATCGGTGTGATCCCGATGCCGCCTGCGACGAAGAGGTACCTCGGCGCCTGGATGAACGGGAACGCGTTGCGCGGCCCGCGGACGGTGACGACATCGCCTTCGCCGAGGGCGTGGACCTCCCGCGAACCGGTGCCCAGCCTGCGCACCGCGATCCGGTAGGTCGACCGGTCCTCCGGATCGCCGCACAGCGAGTACTGCCGCTGGGTTCCCGACGGCAGCACCAGGTCGACGTGACAGCCCGGCTGCCACGCCGGCAGCGGCGACCAGTCCGGCGCGGACAGCGTCAGGCTCACGACGTCCTCGGCCTCGGTGTTGACCTCGCGCACGACCAGCGCCGTGCTCAGGCTGACGACCGGGCGCGACGGCGGTTCGTCGCCTGCCAGCCTTCTCGTGGCCGCTTCGAAGGCGCTGACGACTCGGGCCGCGAAGGTCCACAACCGGTCCTTCTGCCGTCTGCCGTACAGGTCGGGTGGACCGCTCATTGTTCGGCGGTCAGCGCGGCGGGTGAACTGGCCAGGTAGGCAACGGCCTGGCTCGTCGAGCCCTCCTGCGACGGGTGGTAGCCGCGTTTGTAGTAGCGCGACAGGGACGACGCCAGGTAGGGCACGGTCGGCAGCAGGCCCTTGCGGCCCGCCTTCACGAGGTCGCGCCACCGCGCCTTGCCAGTGACCCGGGGATCACTGGACATCAGGTACCGCACGCCACGCGTCCACAGCCACACCAGGAACGGCAACGCCACCGTCATCGCCGCGATCCGGTTGGCGAAGCCGCCGTCGATGTGCACGAACAGGTCGTGGGCCACCGAGCGGTGCTCGACCTCCTCGGCGCCGTGCCAGCGCAGCAGGTCCAGCATCGTCGGGTCCGTCTTGGCCTCGTCGAGCTCGGGCGAGTTGAGCACCCAGTGCCCGAGGAACGCGGTCATGTGCTCGATCGCGGCGATGACCGACAGCCTGGCCACCAGCCAGCGCCTGCCGCCGTCCGGCCGGTTGAGCCGTTCGCGGAAGAACCACTCGAGCTGCCGGACGTACGGGCCGGGGTCGATGCCGTGCTGGATCAGGTGGTCCTGTGCGCCCTGGTGGGCGGAGGCGTGCATGGCTTCCTGGCCGATGAAGCCGACGACGTCCTCGCGGAGCCGTTCGTCGGTGATCAGCGGCAGGGCCTCCTTGAAGACGTCGACGAACCAGCGCTCGCCTTCCGGCAGGAGGATGTGCATGACGTTGAGCGCGTGCGTGACGAACGGTTCGCCCGGAACCCAGTGCGCGGGCAGCTCCGACCAGTCGAACCGCACGTCACGCGGCCTGAGGGCCAGGTTCTCCGGTTCCATCGCGACCTCCACGCCGAGCTCTCAATGAGACTGGGTGTCATGATAGACAGATTGTCAACAAGCCGGAAGTCCTATCGGAACACCGCGGTGAGGGCCGCGAGTTCGCGCCACTCACGCAGGGGGAGCTCCCCCGGCTTCGCCGTCAGGACCTGGAGGCAGACGTGGTCCGCGCCCGCGTCGAAGTGGTCACGAACGCGCTGGGCGATCACGTCGAGATCGCCGCCGACGATCACCGCGTCGAGCAGCCTGTCGCTACCGCCGTCGGCGAAGTCCTCGTCGCCGAACCCGAGCCGTCCGAGGTTGTTGCGCTGGTGTGGCGCCAAGGCGTACGGGCCGAGGTGGATACGCTGGATCTCGCGCACGCGGGCGGTGTCCGTCTCCACGATCACGCCTTGCTCGACCGCGAGGTACGCCTCGGACCCCATCCGTTTCCTGGCCATCTCGGTGTGTTCGACGGGCACGAAGTACGTGTGCGCACCCCAGGTCAGCTCCGCCGCCAGTTCCAGCATCTTCGGCCCCAGCGCGGCCAGCACCCGGCGGGGCCGGACCGCCTCCGCACCGATCAACGGGACCTCGCCGAGCTGGTCGAGGTACTCGCGCACACCTGACACGGGCTTCCCGCTGAAGGGAATGCGGAAGCCACCGAGCATCAGCGGAGGCCCCGGCACCCGATGGCCACCGAGGCCCAGCACGAACCGTCCCGGGTGCTGCTCCCCAAGGGATCGCTCCGCCGACGCCATCGCCAAGGGATGGCGCACGTACATGTTCGCGATACCGCTGGCCACCACCATGCGTTTCGTGGCGTCGAGCAGCAACGCGCCCTGGGATACGGCGTCCCGGCCGAACGCTTCGCCGTACCAGAGCGTGCCGTAGCCGAGTTCGTCCAGCTCCGCGGCCGCGTCGCGGACCGCCGAGGCCGGGTGCGAGTCGAACGCCATCGTCCAGATCCCGAGCTTGCCCAGGTCCTTCTGCACTGTCGATCTCCCGTTAAAGTGAGGGTACCTCCGTTTGATGGCGAGCTTACGGAGGCAGCCTCCGTTTTGCAATGTGATTGAGTAGGGCAAATGCGAGCCGATGCGCGCCGGAACTACGAGCGACTCCTCACCGAGGCCGAGACGGCCTTCCGCACCCGCGGCATCGACGCGTCACTCGAAGACATCGCCCGCAACGCGGGAGTCGGCATCGGCACCCTCTACCGCCACTTCCCCAACCGGGACGCGCTGCTCGAAGCGCTCCTGCACGACCGGTTCGCCGCACTCGGCGAACTCAGCACCCGGCTGCTCGACGCCGACTCGCCACGAGCCGCGCTGATCGAATGGCTGCGGGAGTTCGTGAAGTCGTCGAACCGCTACCAGGGCCTGCCCGCATCGGTGGTGGCGACACTGCGCAACGAGAAGTCCCGGCTCTACACAAGCTGTCACGCGATGAAAGAGGCAGGCAGCCAACTGCTCGCCCGAGCGCAACGAGCAGGCGTGGTGCGCGCGGACCTCAAGCCCGACGAACTGCTCCTGCTGTCCGCGTCCATCTCATGGGCGAACGAACACAGCCCGGACAGCGTCGACAGGTTCATCACCCTGCTGGTCGAGGGAATCGATCCCTGAAACCGTCGCGAAAAGGAACGAAATGCCAAGCACAGACCTGCTCACCGACGCGTTCGACCGAGTGAAGGAAGAGGTGCACGCGACGCTGGACGGCCTCACGCCGGACAACCTCGCGTACCGCGTCACCGAGAACGCGAACTCGATCGCGTGGCTCATCTGGCACCTGACCCGCGTCCAGGACGACCACATCGCAGACCTCGCCGGAACCGAGCAGGTATGGACAGCCCAAGGCTGGGCGAAACGCTTCGGCCTGCCACTCGGCGAAGGAGAAACCGGCTACGGCCACACCGCCGACCAAGTGGCGAAAGTGCAGTCCACAGCGGAACTCCTGGCAGGCTACTACGACGCGACCCACGAACAGACGATCGCGTACGTTAAAACCCTGACCGACGACGACCACGAACGAATCGTCGACACGGCATGGGACCCACCAGTCACGTTGGCAGTACGCCTGATCAGCGTGATCGGCGACGACCTGGAACACGTCGGCCAAGCAGCCTTCATCCGAGGCCTGCTGACCAACTGACGACACGAAGGTCCACGCGACAAGGGCAAACAAGCCCGAGCGACATGCGCGCAGCTCAGACAAGCCCAAGAGAACCAGCGCGCAAACGCAGGCCAACCCTGAGCGGCGAATGCGCGACCCCGTCCCACAGCGGCAAGCGCGCAAGCGCAGAAGGGGCCTTCGGGGGCGCTCCTGCCCAGGGGTCAGCCCCCGGCGAGGGAAAATCTTGTTCCGTGCAAAGAACAGGACGGTCAGAAATCCCGCGCCGAACCCGGACGCAAACCGTCGAGAACGAAACCCAGCACCCGCCGAGAGGCCTGATCGTCAACGGCGATAGTCGCCTGAACCGCGGCCGACAACAGCGTCATGTCACTCGCCTCGAAGTCCGCCCGCAGCGCACCTGCCTGCTTGGCACGCCGCACGAGCTTGTCCAGGTGCACGCCCATGGCTTTGTGGTTGTCGGCGAACAACTGCGCCAGCCTGGTCGGCGGGGTGCCACGCGACCAGCCAAGCGAGTGGTTGAAGCCGCCTGTGGTCAGTTCCCACAGGCCCCGGTCGGCGGCCAGGTCGTGGATGGACCGCTCGAAGAACCGCACGAACCCCGCCCAGGCGTCGTCGTCCTCGCTGGCCTCGCGGGCGAGTTCGGCGGCGCGCACGAGCGGCTCGCGGTAGACCTCGTAGATCAGCTCGTCCTTGTTGGCGAACCGCCGGTAGACCGTGCCCACGCCGACGCCCGCGTGCCCGGCCACGTCGGCGAGGGTGGCGTCGAGCCCACGTCCGGCGAACACCTCGGCCGCGGCGTCGAGCACCCTGCGCAGGTTGGTCTCGGCGTCGCGTCGCATCCGATCGCTTGGCGGCACCCGGCCACCGTACCCGCATCCGCGTCCCGCTGATCGGCACAGCGGTGCTACCTCAGGGAATGATGTCCCACTCGAGGATCCCGCCGTCGACCACCTTGGGCCGGTAGTGCTTGAGCGCGATGCCGCCGGTCTCCAGCGACGTCGCGGTCACCTCCAGCAGCTCGGTCAGCGTCCGCGGGTAACGCTCGAAGCCCATGTCCGATTCCTCGTCGTGCTCCCCCAGCCGCCCGCCGCGCCCCGGCCGCTGGTCGAGCAGCAGGTTGCCGCCGCCCCCGTCCTGCGCGAACGGCACGACCTGGCCGTGCCACCACGAGCCGACGTTCTCGTCGTGCCCGCTCGTGCCCAGCACGTCGCACATCATCTTGGCGTCGACGTCGATGGCCCTCGCCGACATCGGCTGGTAGAAGGGCGGCAACGTGAAGCCCGCTCGCATGTCCGTTCCCGCGCCGTCGTGCCGCCGCAGGAACGCGATCAGCTCGGCTGGGAACGGCACGCCGATCTGCCGCTGCGTCTCGGCTAGCAGCGCGGGGTCCGCCGGTGGCGCGAGCGTCGCGGCGGTCGCGGGCGCGTTGGCCGCCAGCCACTTCTCGATCCGCTCCCACGCCCTGTTCACGCGATCGGTCACCCGCTGTGGCACGTCCACGAGGCGCTTGGGCCCTTGCCCGATCCGGCATCCCGAGTCGACAGTCAGCGTCGGCGGCGGTGGCGTGGTCGTCTTCCTGGTCGTGCTCGTCGCCGAGACTCGTGGGCCCGCACCAGGTTCGGTGTTGGACACCAGCAACACCGTGACCACGCCGACCGCCACGACAGCGACGACGATGCCGGCAACCGCGAGAACCTGCCCCCAATGAGGTTTCACGCGGACGCACTATTCCACGAATCCCGCGCGGCCGTGAGAGTGTGATCGGTGTGGACGAATCGACCGTCGAAGGCGGACCGCTGGTCACCGCGAGCTCGGTGACGTTCCGGCTGCCCGACAACGGCCCCGTTCTCGCCGGGGTCCGGCTGCTGCCCGCGATGTCGTTGCCCGGTGCGGACCTCGAGTTCACGTACGCGGACGGCTGCTGGGCGTTGCCGATGAACCGGCCGCCGGTCTGGCGAATGGAATACCGGCTCCAGTTGCGCCACCGCGACGGCCGGGTCGAGGAGATCTGCGACCCGGGCAACGATCTGCGCGCGCCGGGCGCGTTCGGCGACAAGTCCGTCGTGGAGTTCCCGGACTACACGGCCCCGCGCTGGCTCGGCACGCCCCCCGCCGGCGAGTTCATCGACCTGGACGTCCCCGGGGTCACGGCCCGGCTGTGGTCGCCCGGCGACGGCCCGATGCCTTTGCTGGTGGCCAACGACGGTCCCGAGTATGACCGGCTGGCCGGGCTGACGCGGTTCGCCACCTGGTTCGACATCCCGCATCGGGTCGCGTTGCTCCAGCCGGGTGATCGTGATGACGAGTACTCCGGCAACCCGGAGTACGTCCGGACGCTCGCGCGTGACCTGCTGCCCGCCGTGCGCGACCTCGTCCCGGTCGAGAAACCCGTGGTCGGCATGGGTGCGAGCCTCGGCGGGCTGGCCATGCTGCACGCGCACCGCCGCAGGCCGAGCCTGTTCGGCGGGCTGTTCCTGCAGTCGGGGTCGTTCTTCGACCGGCGATTGGATCCGCAGGAGTCGGGGTACAGCCGCTTCGGAAGGATCACTCGGTTCGTCAGTGGAGTCGTGCGGGGAGGCGGTAGGGGCAGGCCGATCCCGGTGACGATCACGTGCGGCCTCGCCGAGGAGAACCTGGCGAACAATCGCCAGCTGGCCGCGGCGCTGGTGGCACTGGGTTATCCGACGGGGCTGGTTGAGGTGCCGGACGCGCACAACTACGTGGGGTGGCGGGACGCGTTCGACCCCGCGCTGGCCGACCTGCTGCGCGCGGTGTGGGAGGGATCTTGAGGCGTGACCAGGTGGAGCTGGCCGGCGGGACGGTGATCGCCTACGGCCACTACGGCAGGCCGGTGCTGGTGTTCCCGTCCGAGCAGGGCCGGGCGTGGGACTGGGAGAGCAACGGGATGATCGGCGCGGTGCGGCCGTTGCTGGAGGAGGGACGCGTGAAGCTCTACTGCGTCGACTCCCACGACGCCGCGTCGTGGTCCAACCGGTCGATCCCGTTGGAGCAGCGAGCGAGGCACCATGGCACGTACGAGGCGTGGATCCTTGATCATGTGCTGCCGATGATCCACGCTGACTGTGGCGGACCGACGGAGGTGGCCACGATGGGGTGTTCGCTCGGCGCGTTCCACGCGGTGCTGTTCGCCTTGCGCCGCGCCGACGCCTTCCCGCTCGCGGTCGGCCTGTCCGGCAACTACGACGCCTCCTCCTGGCACGGCTGGGGTGAACGCGGCGACGCGATGTACTTCGCCAACCCGGTCGACTTCGTGCCGAACCTCGACGGTGACCACCTCGGCTGGCTGCGGTCCCGGTTGTCGGTGCTCCTGGTCGTCGGCCAGGGACAGTGGGAGGACACCACCGGCTCGTTGCCGTCCACCCGGCACATGGCCGATCTGCTGCGGGACAAGGGCCTGCGCTGTGAACTCGACGTGTGGGGGCACGACGTGCCGCACGACTGGCCGTCGTGGCGGGCGCAGCTCGCCCACCACCTGCCCAGGTTCTGCTGAGAAAGGGAGGACGCGCATGCCGGACCGCACAAAGCACTTGCTCGGACTGCTGCTGGGCACCGAGGAGGACTGGCCGCGCGCGTTCGAGACGCTGGTGGCGCGGCTGGGGCCGGTGCGCGATCCGGCGGGCACCGAACACGCGCTGGCCACCGAGCGGATCACCGTCGAACCGTTCGACCTGCGCGCGAAACCCCGTTACGACCTGGTGATCGACCGGCTCGCCTACTGGTACTACGTACCGCGCGAGTGGTTGAAGAAGGTCGCCCTGATGGACGACGTGTACCTGCTCAACAGCCCGTTCACGTTCCAGTCCATGGAGAAGCACGCCGCGTACTGCGCGATGATGCGACTGGGGCTGAAGGTCCCGCCGACCTGGCTGGTGCCGTACAAGAACCCTGTCGACCACGCCAAGTACGCCTACACCGCGGCGAAGTACAACGAACCGTTCGACTTGGACGCCGTGGCGGCCGAGGTCGGCTACCCCCTGTTCATGAAGCCCTACGACGGCGGCGCGTGGCGCGGCGTCTCGCGGATCACCGATCCCGCGGCGTTGCACAAGGCGTACGACTCGTCCGGTGAGATGCTGATGCACCTGCAGGCGTCGGTGGAGGGCTACGACTCGTTCGCCCGGTCGCTGACCATCGGCCCGGAAACCATGGTCATGCGGTTCCAGCCGGAGAAGCCGATGCACGAGCGCTACGCCGTGCAGCACGGGTTCCTCTCCCCCGATGCCGGTTCGGAGGTCGTGTCGATCTCCCGGCTGATCAACGCGTTCTTCCGGTGGGAGTTCAACTCCTGCGAGAGCCTCGTGGTCGGCGAGGAGGTCTACCCGATCGACTACGCCAACGCGTGCCCGGACATCTCGATCACCTCGCTGCACTACTACTTCCCGTGGGCGATCGGCGCGTTGCTGAAGTGGTCGGTGTTCTGCGCGGTGACCGGCCGCCGGGCCCGGCTCGACCTGGACACCCGCAACTACTTCGAGGTCGCCGACTCCCAGCTGGACTACGACGCCAAACTGGCCGAGTACCGCAAGCTGGCCGACGAGTACTTCGACACGGCCGCGTACCACGAGTTCTGCGCGACCTCGTTGCCCAATGTGGACAACATGGTCCGGGACTGGGTGTCGTCGCCGGACTTCGACGCGCTGCTCGTCGACACTGTACGCACAACGTATCCACCCGCCGAGCATGATCGGTTCGTCGCGCACTTCCGCGGCCTGATCGGACTCTGGATCCAGGAGGGCTGAGCGATGGGTCAGGAAGTCGAGCGGCGGACGTTCAGCCGCGAGGACAGAACCCGCTACCGGCACAAGGTGCGGCGGTGTCTCGACGCGTTCGCCCGGATGCTGCAGGAGGCCCGGTTCGACTTCGAGCGGCCGATGACCGGCCTGGAGATCGAGCTGAACCTGGTCAACAACCAGACCGAACCGGCGATGCGCAACGAGGAGGTGCTCTCCGCGATCGCCGACCCCGACTTCGTCACCGAACTCGGCCAGTTCAACATCGAGATCAACGTCCAGCCGCGCGAGCTGTCGGGCGGCGGCATCACCGCGTTCGAGAAGCAGGTCCGCGACAGTTTGAACGCCGCCGAACACAAGGCACGCACCAAAGGCGCGCACATGGTGACGGTCGGCATCCTGCCGACGTTGCGCGCGACGGACCTGACCCACGACAGCCTGTCGGCCAACCCGCGCTACGCACTGCTCAACGACCAGATCTTCCGGGCACGCGGCGAGGACATGCACATCTCGATCGAGGGCACCGAACGCCTGGAGGTCACGTGCGACTCGATCGCGCCGGAGGCGGCGTGCACGAGCACGCAGCTGCACCTGCAGGTCAGCCCGGCGCAGTTCTCGGCGTACTGGAACGCCGCGCAGGCCATCGCGGGCGTGCAGCTCGCGCTGGCGGCGAACTCGCCTTTCCTGTTCGGGCAACACCTCTGGCAGGAAACCAGGGTGCCGTTGTTCGAACAGGCGACCGATACCCGGTCCGACGAGCTCAAAGCGCAGGGCGTGCGGCCGCGGGTGTGGTTCGGCGAGCGGTGGATCACGTCGGTGTTCGACCTGTTCGAGGAGAACGTCCGGCTGTACCCGGCCCTGCTGCCCATTGTGGACGAAGAGGATCCGTTCGAGGAGCTGGAAGCAGGCAACATCCCGTCATTGGGTGAAATGCGGTTGCACAACGGCACGATCTACCGCTGGAACCGCCCGGTGTACGACGTCGTCGACGGAACCCCGCACCTGCGCGTGGAGAACCGCGTCCTGCCCGCCGGTCCGACCGTCGCGGACACGCTGGCCAACGCGGCGTTCTACTTCGGTGTGGTGCGGATGCTCGCGGAAGCCGAGCGGCCGATCTGGTCGCAGATGTCGTTCAGCGCGGCCGAGGAGAACTTCCACCTCGGTGCCCGCAACGGGATCGACGCCCAGTTGTACTGGCCGGGTGTCGGTTTCGTGCCCGCGGCCGAACTGGTGCTGCGCCGGTTGCTGCCGATGGCCCACGAGGGCCTCGACCGCTGGGGCGTGCACCCCGATGAGCGGGACCGGCTGCTGGGTATCATCCAGGACCGCTGCCTGACCGGCCGCAACGGCGCCACCTGGCAGGTCAGCGAGGTCGCGCGGATCGAGGAACGGGACAACACCGACCGCTACACAGCACTGCGGACGATGCTGAACCTCTACATCACCAACATGCACTCCAACACGCCCGTGCACTCGTGGCCGATCGACTGAGGAACGCTTTCATGCCGGCTCTTGACGCCGGGTGGCCGTGAGTACAGTGTGTCGCCATGTCCGACGGAACTGGTACAAAAAGCGCGTTGCTGGTCGTCAACATCGTGCTGTGGCTGTTGCAGATCGCGCTCGCCGCGTACTTCCTGTACAGCGCCTACATGCTGTTCTTCGAACCCGGCATGGTGAAGAAGTTCGACAACATCGGTTTCGGCCAGTGGCTGCGCCACGTCACCGGCGTGCTGGAGACCGCGGGCGCGATCGGCCTGCTGATCCCCGGCCTGTCCGGGCTGGCCGGGCTCGGGCTGGCACTGGTGATGGTCGGCGCCTCCGGTACCGAGGTGTTCATCCTCGACAACGGAGACGCCACCCTGCCACTGATCCTGCTGCTCGCCTCGGTGATCGTCGCCATCTTCCGTCGCGGCGACATCACCGCCTTCTTCAGCCGACTGCGGCCCGGTCGCTGAACCGCAGGACCCACTTGCGCTGCCACGGGGTCTCCACGGCCCTGTGGTTGTAGTGCTCGCGCACCCACGGGATGGCGTCGGCAGGAGCGACCCCCGCCAGGATCGCCAGGCAGGACATCGCTGTGCCGGTCCTGCCGACACCACCCGAACACGCCAGTTCAGCGCGTTTGCCGGACCCGGCGGTGTCGAACAGCTTGCGGATGGCGCGGATGGCCTCCGCGGTGTCCTTCGGCAACAGGAAATCCGGCCATTCGAGCCAGTCGTGCGGCCAGTCGATCGAGCTCGCGTGCTTGCGTCGCAACGTGGCTGTCCCCAGGTACAGCCCGTACTCCGGCTTGATGCCGGCCGGCTCGGGGTTGCGCAGACCCCGGCCGCGGATCCAGGTCCCGTTCGGCAACTGGATCGCGCCTTCGAGATGGGAGCTGGTCATACGCATTTCTACACCGGCGGGTCTACTCGGCGCAGCCCGGTTCACGCACGCCGCCCTGGATCCACGGCAGGTTCACCTTGCGGAACGCGATCGACCGGTGGGACGTGGAACTGCTGCCGGTGTTCTCGTTGACCTCGATCAGCGCGCCGACGTGGTAGTCGGCGGTCTTGACGATGCTGGAGTAGCCGCCTTCCCGGTACGTCGGGCTTTCGCCGGGTAGCGGCGCGTCGGCGAACGGGCGGCTGTAGCTCCAGGTCCTGCCCTCGTCCTCGCTCATCCGGATCCGCATCTTGGTGCGGGTCGTCGTGCTCGCGGAGTTCACGAACGCCAGGCGCGCGGGCGCGTCGGCGTTGTAGCGCATGGTCGACGCCTCGTTGAGCGGGTCGAGCAGGCAGTCCGCGCCGGTGAACGGCGTGAAGCCGGATTCGATCGTGCCCCTGGCCACCCAGCGGCGTTTGGTGTTCTCCCAGTTGGCCGACGTCGGCCGGTCGTTGCGGTACAGCCTGCCGTCGGCCAGTTCGAGCACAGTGGACTCCCCGGTCTGCTCCATGGCCGCGCCGGTGGTCGTCCTGAGGACCTGCACCTTCCAGGTCGCGCCGTGGTCGTCGCTGTAGATGGTGCGGTGCTGCGCCGGGACCACGAGCCTGCCGGGGTTGCGCACCGTGGTCTGGATGCCGGTTCCGGGGCCGACGGCGTCCCAGTTCCAGCTCTTGCCGCTGGCGAGGTTCCTGGGTTTGAGGCTGCCGGACATGTCGGCCGGCGCCTGCCAGGTGACACCGTCGTCGCCGCTGGACGACAGCCACACCTGGCGGTCGTCCCACGAGTCGACCGGGTGGTGGCCTTCCGGCTGGTGGTTCATGAACAGCCAGATCCGGCCCGTGGAGCGGTCCACGACCGGGGTGGGGTTGCCCCACACGCCTTGGCCGGAACCGACCACCTCGTCCAGCTTGGACCAAGTGGCGCCGTTGTCGGTGGAACGCTTGTACAGCAGGTTGATGTTGCCGTAGTCGCTGTTCGCGGCGGCCCTGCCTTCGACGAACGCGATCAGGGTGTTCGCGTTGGTGCGGACCAGGGCCGGGATCCGGAACGAGTGGTACCGGATGCCGTTGAGCGTGTCGTCGCCCCCACCGTCGAAGATGATCTTCTCCGTGTGGGACTGCGCGGCGGCGGAGGCGACGGCCGGGAGCGCGGTGGTCATGACGGCGGCGGCTGCCAGCAGCAGCCTTCCCCAATGCTTCACAGCCGCTGATCCTCACCGACAGATGTACAAGCGACCTACAAAGCGAATCGTTATTGTCTCGGCCATGAAGACTCGTTGGGTTTTGACCAGTGTTGCCGCGCTCGCGGCTTCGGTGCTCGCCGCGGCACCGGCCCAGGCAGCGCCGACCGGCCAGCACAGGCCGATCGTCCGCTGCGAGTTCACCCCGACGCCGGAGAACCCGTCGCCGAAGCCCGTCCTGCGCCCGCTGCCGTTCGCGCTGACCGTCGGCAAGCAGAAGGTCACGTTCAGGACCAACTACGGGCCGATCGTGATCGAACTGAACCGGGCAGGCGCGGCGCCGTGCGCGGCGCACAACATGATCAGCCTGGTCGCGCAGCGGTTCTACGACAAGAGCCAGTGCTGGCGGCTGACCGACAACGCGCGGCTCGGCGTGCTGCAGTGCGGTGACCTGATCAAGGCCGAGGTCGGCGGCCCCGGCTACAAGTTCGCCGACGAGGTCACCGGCAAGGAGACCTACCCGCGCGGCACGGTGGCGATGGGCAACCAGGGGCCCGGCACGAACGGGAGCGAGTTCTTCATCGTGCACTCCTTCGCCAACATCGCCCCGAACTACTCGGTGTTCGGCAAGGTCGTGCGCGGGATGGACGTACTCGACCGGATCGTCGCGAACGGGATCGTCGACACGGATCCCGCCGTGCCCGGCGACGGCCTGCCCGCCAAGCCGGTGAAGATCGAGAAGGCCGTGCTCAGCTGGTACTGAGGGACGCCTGGTCGGTTGCGGGGACGGCGGTCCAGCTCAACTTAGGCTTTGTACGCGGATTATGCGGGACGTGTACGTCGGCCCGTCACGATCCAGCCGTGCCCGCACCGAAGAAGTACCCAGACGATCTCCGGGTCAGAGCTGTCCGGCAGGTGTTCGACATCCGACGAGCCAGGGGGAACTCCTACGGCGTGATCGCCGAGGTCGCCGCCGACCTCGGCATCGGCGACCAGTCCCTGCGCGGCTGGGTCCGGCAGGCCGAGCTGCACGGTGAGACACCCGGTGAGCACGTGTCCGCCGAGCGGCGGATCACCGAGCTGACCAAGGAAGTCCAGCAGCTGCGCCGGTCCAACGAGATCCTCAAGGCGGCGTCGGCTTTTTTCGCGCGGGAGCTCGACCCGCGACCGAGCAGCTGATCAAGTTCGTCAGCGACCACAAGCACACGTTCGGAGTCGAGCCGATCTGCCGGGTCATGGGGATCGCTCCGTCCACCTACTACGCGGCCTCGGTCCGGCCGCCGTCCCTGCGGTCCCGCCGCGACGAGGACCTCAAACGGGAGATCCTGCGCGTGTTCGCCGAGACCTCGTCCGGGTCGCGGCGGATCTGGCGGCGGCTCAACGAGGAGGGGATCCAGGTCGCGCGCTGCACGGTCGAGCGGCTGATGCGGGACATGAAGATCTCCGGCGGGCCGCGTCCCGCCGAGACCGGGCCGGGTGTCCGGCGGTGGTTCGTCGATTTCGCCGACGGCGTGCTGTACGTCGTCGACGAGTCCGCGCGCAGGATCCTGGCCTGTGAACGGTCCGGGGTGGCCACGACCGAGGTGGTCCTCAACGCGCTGGAGAGCGCGCTGTGGGGCGGCACCTGGCATCCCGGGCACACCGTCATCCGTTACGGGGAGCGACTGGCGGCGTCCGGTGTGGACATCTCGACGGGCACCGTCGGGGTGAGCCCGACGGCCCAGTCGATCATCCAGTGGTACAGCCGTGAACTGACGGCCGCGGGTTAGGTGCCGCGGCGCGGCTGCCTGCGGGGTTTGAGGCGGAGGTTCGGCAGGATCGGGGCGGGGATCCTGTCGCCTCCGTGGCCCTCGACCGTGCCGAACCGGCGGCCGCGGGTGCCGGCCTCCCAGTCCGCGCGGGCCTCGGCGATCTCGTCGTGGCCGCGGCCGACGAAGTTCCACCACATCACCAGGTCGTCGGGGAACGGTTCGCCGCCGAGCAGCACCACACGCGCCGGACCGGTCATCGCCAGCGAGTCCCGGCCTGTCCCCAGGTACAGCAGCGGCCCCGGTTTCACCTCGACTCCCGCGACCTGGACCACGCCGTCGAGCACCAGCAGCCCGTACTCGAAGTCCGACCGCAGGGGCACGGTCGCCTCGGTGATGTCGATCTGCGCGCCGACGAGCGGTGTGTACGTCGTGGCCGGTGATTCGGCGTCACCGAGCGTGCCCATGAACACCAGGGCGTCGATGCCGTCGTCGCGGTAGCGCGGCAGCGACGGGTGGTGTTCGAACGCGGCAGGCATGTCCGTGGCGTCGGCGGGCAGCGCCACCCACAGTTGCAGCGCGTGCAGCGGCCCGGTGCCGGCCGACACCTCCGAATGCGACACCCCGCGCCCGCTGGTCATCAGGTTGAGCTGGCCGGGGCGGAGGATGACGTCGCTGCCGACGCTGTCGCGGTGGCGGATCTCGCCGGACAGCGGCCACGTCACCGTCTGCAGGCCGATGTGCGGATGGGGCAGGACGACCATCTCGGCCACGTCCGGACCGAACCGGTCGAGGAAGCACCACGCACCCAGCGTCGGCAACTCGCGCTGCGGCAGGAGCCGGTCGACCTGGACGCCCCGCACCCCGCCGAGCGGCACCTCGCGGGCCTCGAAGAACTCCGGCGCGGTGAGATTGCTCATCGCGGCCACTTGACGTGGTCGTCGTACTGGTCGGTCTTGCGCACGAACGAGACGATGAACGGGCAGACCGGCACGATCACCTTGTCGCGCCCGACGACGTCGTCCAGCGCGCCGCTCGCCAGCACCTTGCCGAGTCCCTTGCCCGCGAAGGCGCTGTCGATCTCGGTGTGCGTGAAGACGACCTGGTCGTCCACCTCGGTGTACGCCGCGAATCCGGCCAGTTCACCGCCGTACAGCACGTCGTAGCGGCTCTTGTCCGCGTTGCGCACGACCTGGGTCGTTTCGTCAGTCATCTTGTCCTTCTCGGCTGAGAACGGTTTCCGCTGTCCATAGTGACGCATCCCGGCGTTCTCGCATTCCACTCGGACGGCGAGCAGGTTGCTACTACCGGGCCTGACTGAACTCGGGATCGATCCACTACGTTGTGGTAACTGTGAGGCCTGAGGACACCGAGATCACCCAGCTTGCGTTCGCGGCTCGGCGTGGCGACCGCGGCGCGTTGGAGCGGTTCATCCGTGCCACTCAGCGGGACGTGTGGCGGTTCGTGGCACATCTCGCGGACCCGAAACTGGCCGATGACCTGGCGCAGGAGACCTATCTGCGCGCGCTGGGCAGCATCGGCCGGTTCGAGGGCCGCTCGTCGGCGCGGACGTGGCTGCTGTCGATCGCGCGCCGGGTGGTCGTCGACCAGATCCGGGCGGCGCAGGTCCGGCCGCGGCACGCCGACGTGCCCGACTGGCAGGCGGCGGCCGAGCGCGTCCAGCAGGCACCCGGTTTCGAGGAGGGTGTCGTGCTGGAGGAGCTGGTCCGGTCGCTCGACTCGGAACGGCGCGAGGCCTTCGTGCTCACCCAGACGCTGGGACTGTCGTACGCGGACGCGGCCGAGGTGTGCGACTGCCCGGTCGGCACGATCCGGTCGCGGGTCGCGCGGGCCCGTGACGACCTGATCACGTCCATGAAGGACACCGACACACCCCGGCGGCGGTTCGCCTAATCCCCTTCCGTCCCGGCTGTGCTCCTGCCCGGACGCGGGAACGGCTATGCGCTGTCGTCACCGTCACGCAGGGAATGGATCATGCTTCGCAGGATCCTCCGCGCGTCCGACTGCTCGGTCCCGGTCATCCCGGCCAGCATCCTGACCTCGACCGACCGGACCGCCGCGGTCGCTTTCTCGAGGATCCGCCTGCCGCGGGGCGTGAGCCGCGTGGGAAGCACCTTCCCGACGGGTGCCGCCGGGGGCCTGGTCACGTGGCCCTCTCGTTCCAGGGCCTGGAGCAGCACGTTCATCGTCTGCCGCGTGACGAACGCGCCCCTGGCGAGCTCGGAGTTGGACAAGCCCGGTCGTTGAGCCAGCAGTTCGAGGCAGGAGTAGTGCGTCACGCTCATCCCGAGCGGCCGCAGCACCTGCTCCATGGCCGCACGCAGGGCGCTCGATGCCTCTTTCAGCAGGTAGCCCAGTGACGTCTCCAGGTCGACACCGTCTTGACTCATGTCAGTATTCTGACATAGGTTGATTCGTGTCAGGAAACTGACACGAATCGAAGGAGCAGCACCTTGCCCGCCACCGGCCCCGACTTCATTTCGCTGCAAGCGCGCGACCTCGACGCTTCGCAGGCGTTCTACGAGCAGTACCTCGGCCTCGTCCGGTCACCGGCCGGACCGCCGCACGCCGTCGTGTTCGAGACGAAACCGATCGCGTTCGCCCTGCGCGAGATCGTGCCCGGCACCGACCTCGCCTCCGTCGCCCAGCCCGGCATCGGTGCCGCGATCTGGCTGCACGCCACCGACGTCCAGGCCATCCACGACGCCCTCGTCGCCGACGGCCACACCATCGTCGCCGCACCGGTCGACGGTCCCTTCGGGCGGACGTTCACCTTCGCCGACCCCGACGGCTACCAGATCACCCTCCACGACCATGTCTGAGGCGAGCACCCTGGTTCTCGGGGCCACCGGCGCACTCGGTCACCACGTACTGGACGCGCTGACCGCCCGGGGAACCAAACCCGGAACGATCACCGCGGCCGGCCGGAACCACGTGCGCCTCGAGGAACTCGCGTCCGCCGGGTTCAGCACCGCCGCCGTCGAGCTGCCGGACTCGGCCGGCGTCGCGGAACTGGTCGCCCGGCACTCCGACATCGTGTTGATCTCGGGCAGAGACCCGGACCGCCTCGCTCAGCACGAGTCCGTCATCGAGGCCGCGAGAACCGCGAACGTCCGTCACGTCTACTACACCAGCGGAGTCCGAGCCGACGATGACCGGTTCGCGATCAACGCGGACCACCGGGCGACGGAGAAAGCTCACCGCTTCCGGGGTGACGTACACGATCCTGCGGAACACCTGGTACATCGAGAACTACGTCCAGGCCCTGGCAGGCCCCCGTTTCACCGGCGTCCTCGCCGCGGCGACCGGTGACGCCGTGGTCGCGGCAGCCGGCCGGAAGGACCTGGCCGAGGCATTGGCCGTCGTTGTCACTACAGACGGGCACGACGACGTCACGTACAGCCTTTCCGGCGACGCGAACTTCACCTACGCCGACATCGCCGAAGCGATGTCGGTCGTGCTGGAACGAGAGGTCACCTACCAGCCCGTCACGCCCGAGCAGTTGCGAGCAGCGCTCGTCAAGTCGGGGATGGACGGCGAACTGGCCGGCTTCCTGGCAAGTCTCGACGAGACCATCGCCGCCGGTGTTTTCGCGCGGACCGGAGACGATCTCTCCCGGCTCATCGGCAGGCCGACGACCGGCCTTGTCGAAGGACTGACGGCGAAGTGAACAGGGGGACGGCGCGGGCGGGGCTCGCGTCGTCCCAGACCAGTGCCTAGTCGATGTCCAGCACGGCCTTGCCGGAGATCCGGCGGCCGAACAGCGCGGTCGCGGCCTCGTCGAACCGCGTCCACGAGCCGCGCCAGCCGACGTCGACCGTGAGCTTGCGGTCCGCGACCAGCTCGAGCAGGTAGGCCAGGTCGGACGCGTATCCGTCGCCGGACTAGAACGACACGAGCGACTTGGCCGGTCCGACCGTGGCGTACGGCTGGAACACGGCGGGCTCCATCGACGTCCAGCCGATGCTCTGCAGCACGCCGCCGGTCCTGACCAGCTCCCACGCCCGGACGAGCGTCGGGCCGCCGACGTTCTCCAGCACGACGTCGACCGGTTTGACCGCGTCCAGGTCCGCGACGATCTCGCTCGCGCCGAGCTCGGCCAGTCCGTCACCGCGCCGGGCCAGTGCGACGACCTCCGCGCCTTCCAGGGCCGCGAGCTGGATGGCGTACCGGCCCACCCCGCCGGACGCGCCGGTGACCAGCACGCGCTTGCCGGTCAGCTCACCGGACCGCCGCAGCGCCCGGAGCGCGGCGACACCGGCGATCGGCAGCGCGGACGCGACCGCCATGTCCACTTCGTCCGGGATGACAGCGAGTTCCGCGACGGAGACCGCGCGCTTCTCGGCCCATCCCCCGCTGCCGCCGAACGTCAGCACGTTCGCGCCGACCCCGGGGCCCTCGCCGTTCGCGGCGGCCGCGACCACCACACCCGCCGCGTCCCACCCCATCACCTTGTCCGGCTCGGCACCCCCGGCCGAGCTGACGTCACCGTGGTTGAGCGACGAGTTCCGCACCGCGACGATCACCTGGTCCGGCGCTGCCACCGGGTCGGGTGCCTCCCGCAACCGCAGCCCGAACTCGGTGTCCGGGGTCGTGACCAGGGCGCGCATCGATGCCTCCACAAGCGACTGGAACAGAACTGCCAGGCGCGTCAACCACCTCGCCGCCCCAGCGTATTCCGGTGCTCGCGGGTCCCGCCTGATCAAGCACCCGCGGCCGGGTACTACGCAGATTTGCGTACGAAGAGATCCGCACCGGCGTGGACGCTCCCGACGCGTTGCCCGGCGACGATTTCCCCCATGGAACCTGACGTGCTGACCCCGCCGCGAAGCCCGGCTCCGGCGCGGTCGAAACCGATCAGACTGGGCAAGGACGTGCGCAAGGTGTGGCTGATCGTCCACATCGCCGCCGCGGGCGCGTGGCTGGGCATGGACCTGGTGCTCGGCGTGCTGATCTTCACGGCGATGTGGACTTCGGACCCGCAGACGCTCTCGGTCGCGATGCAGGCGCTCGAGCTGTTCGCGGTCTGGCCGTTGATCATCACCGGGGTGGCGTGCCTGATCAGCGGCGTCGTGCTCGGGCTCGGCACGAAGTACGGCCTGGTCAGGTACTGGTGGGTGTTCGTCAAGCTCGTGCTGAACATCCTGCTGGTCCTGCTGGTCGTCTTCGCGTTGCGGCCCGGTGTGCACGAGGCCGCCGAACTCGGCCGCTCGCTGCTCGCGACGCGACCGGGCGACATGGTCTACCCGCCGATCGTGTCGACCGCGGCGGTGCTGTTCGCCACCGTCATCTCCGTGCTCAAGCCCTGGGGGCGACTGAGGAAGGACGGAACATGAACCCCGTCGAGACGACCGAGCTGTCCAAGAACTTCGGGGACATCGCCGCGGTCAAGGGCGTCAGCCTGACTGTGCGCCGAGGAGAGGTCTACGGGTTCCTGGGGCCGAACGGAGCCGGGAAGACGACCACGTTACGGATGCTGCTCGGGCTCATCCGTCCCTCGTCGGGCGGTGTCCGGCTGTTGGGCAACCCACCCGGCCACGGTTACCTGGACAAAGTCGGCGCGCTGATCGAAGGGCCCGCGTTCTACCCGTACCTGTCCGGCCGCAAGAACCTCGTCGTGCTCGCCGACCACGCGGGGGTGGCCCGGACCAGGGTGGACGCGGTGCTCGACACCGTCGGGCTGGCCGGCCGGGCAGGCGACAGGTACGCGACGTACTCGCTGGGCATGAAGCAGCGCCTCGGTCTGGCCTCGGCACTGCTCAAGGAGCCGGAGCTGCTGATCCTCGACGAGCCGACCAACGGGCTCGACCCGGCCGGGATGGCCGACAT
This sequence comes from Kibdelosporangium phytohabitans, assembly GCF_001302585.1. Classification (GTDB taxonomy): domain Bacteria; phylum Actinomycetota; class Actinomycetes; order Mycobacteriales; family Pseudonocardiaceae; genus Kibdelosporangium; species Kibdelosporangium phytohabitans. Next base: position 7,781,133 of record NZ_CP012752.1, read on the forward strand.
GCGGGTCACCATCCGCGAACTGGCCGCGAACGGCTGCACGGTGTTGCTGTCCAGCCACCTGCTGGCCGAGGTCGAGCAGATCTGCGACCGGGTCGGTGTGATCAGCCGCGGCGAGCTCGTCGCCGAGACCACTGTGGCCGAGCTGCGGGCGGGCGGCACGCTGCGGGTCGTGGCGCAGCCGTTCGACCAGGCGCGGACCGTGCTCACGACGCTGCTCGGCGACGAGCGGGTGCTGGTGCGGGACCGGGCGTTCGACCTGGAGGTCGAGCCGGACCAGGCCGCGAAGATCACCTCCGAGCTGGTCGGCGCCGGGCTCGCGGTCAGCGAGGTGCGCTGGCGCGAGCCCGACCTGGAAGAGGCATTCCTCGTTCTGACGGGAGGCGGGAACGATGTCGCGTGACATCAGGGCCGAGATCACCAAGCAGGTGCGCAGGCCGGCGATGTGGCTGTTGCTGGGCATCGCGGTGCTGCAGACGCTCACGTTCGCCTACGTGATCCCGTACGCGGGGTACACCGGCACCGCGTCGGGCCCGGTCAGCCGCGGTCTCGCGGCGATGCTGCCCGGCCAGTTCGTGTCCAGCGCGATCGGCGGGCTGCCGCTGTTCGCCGGTGCGCTCGCGTTGATCTTCGGCGTGCTGGTCGTGGGCAGCGAGTACGGCTGGGAGACGTGGAAAACCGTGTTGTCCCAACGTCCTTCGCGGATCCGGGCGTACTCGGCGAAGCTGACCGTGGTCGCCGCGGGCGTGGCCGTGCTCGTGCTGGTGCTGATGGCGTTCGCCGCGGCGGCCAGTGTCGTGGTCGCCGGGCTGGCCGGCCAGCCGCTGGCCTGGCCGTCCCTTGTGGACATCCTGACCGGGTTCGGCGCGGGCTGGCTGGTGACGATGATGTGGGGCGCGCTCGGGGTGCTGCTGGGCGTCGTGTTCCGCGGGGTCGCGTTGCCGATCGGCCTCGGTCTGGTGTGGATGCTCGCGGTGCAGAACCTGCTGTCCGCGATCGCGGCGCCGCTGCTGACGTGGGTCAACGACCTCCAGAAGGCCCTGCCGGGCCCGAACGCGGGCGCGCTGGTCGCCTCGCTGATCGGCGGTGCGGGACCTCCTGGCGTCGAACCGGTCGTCGGCGGCACGCACGCCGCCGTGGTCATCGTGGCCTACCTGCTGGCATTCTCCGTGCTGGGCGGCTGGCTGCTGCAACGCAGAGACATCAAGTGAACCGGAGCAAGGGATGAAGATCGGCGACATCGTGCTGGCGGTCGTCCTCGCGGTCGCCGGCGCGGTCTCGGCGGCCGGGCTGCACCAGATGACCGAGGTGGACCGGCCGATCGACGCGTTCGGCCTGGTGCTCGCCGCCGGAGTCGGCCTGGTGCTGGCCGTCCGGCGCGTGCACCCGGTCGCGACGCTGGCCGCCAACACCGTCCTGCTGACCGTCTACCTCTGGCTGGCGTACCCGTACGGGCCGGTCATGTTCACCTTCGTGGTGGCGGTGTACACCGTCGGCCGGTACCTGCAGCTGAGACCGGCGGTGGTCACGACCGCTGCCGCGATCCCGGTCCTGGCGTCGCACCTGCTGGTCAACCCGGCGTCGGCCAGCGGCACGTACGGGCTGATCCCGGTGTCCGCGTTCGCGCTCGTACCGCTCGCCATCGGTGTGCTCGTGCGGGTCAACCGGGAGTCGGTCGAACGCGCCAGGGCCGAGATGATCAGGGAACGCGTCTCCGACGAACGGCTGCGCGTCGCGCAGGAGGTGCACGACGTCGTCGGCCACGGGCTCGCGGCGATCAAGATGCAGGCGGACATCGCGTTGCACCTGATGGCGAGGAAACCCGACCAGGCCGAGATCGCGCTCCGGGCGATCAGCCAGACCAGCGAGGAGGCGCTGGACGAACTGCGCGCGACCTTGACCGTGGTGCGTGGCCGCGCCCCCGCGCCCGGTCTCAGCCTGCTGCCCGACCTGGCCGACCGGATGAACCACGCCGGGGTCGAGGTCAACCTGGACGTCGTGGGCACGCAGCGGTCGCTGCCCGCCGCGGTGGACCTGGCCGGGTACCGCGTGGTGCAGGAGTCGCTGACGAACGTGCTCAAGCACGGCCCGGTCAAGCGTGCGAGCGTCAGCGTGGCGTACGAGGACGGCGCCGTGCACGTGGCGGTGACGAACCCGGCCGAGGCGGACGTGGTGGGAGACGGGTTCGGGATCCCCGGCATGCGTGAGAGAGTCACGTCGCTCGGCGGGCAGTTCCGTGCCGGACCGAACGGCAACGGCCTGTTCGAGGTGCGGGCGCGGCTGCCGACGGCACCGAATTCCCTGGGGGAGGACGCATGATCCGGGTACTGATCGTCGACGACCAGGACCTGATCCGGTTCGGCCTGCGCACGTTGCTGGAGAACGAGGACGGCCTGCAGTACGCCGGCGAGGCGGCGGACGGCCTGGCCGCGGTCGCCAAGGCGCAGGAGATCAGGCCGGACGTGGTGCTGATGGACATCCGGATGCCGGGTATCGACGGCATCGAGGCCACCCGCCGGATCGTCGCGGCGCCCGCGCTGGCGCACACCAAGATCATCGTGCTGACCACGTTCGAGCTCGACGAGTACGTCTTCGACGCGTTGCGCCACGGCGCGAGCGGTTTCCTGCTCAAGGACACCAAGCCGGACGAGCTGATCTCGGCGATCAAGCTGGTCGCGGGTGGCGGCGCGCTGCTGTCGCCGTCGGTGACCCGCCGGGTGATCAGCGAGTTCGCGTCGGGCCCGTCGCGTGCGGTGAAACCACATCCGCAGCTGGGCACGCTGACGCAGCGCGAGCTGGAGATCGTCGGCCTGGTCGGCCTCGGCCTGACCAACGACGAGATCGCCGAGCGGCTCGTGGTCAGCCCGGCGACGGCCCGGACCCACGTCAGCCGGGCGATGATCAAGCTGGGCGCGAGGGACCGCGCCCAGCTCGTCGTGTTCGCGTACCAGTCGGGTCTCACCTGAGCCCGGCGAAGAACTCCTTGATGTCACCGACGAGGGTCTCCGGCTCCTCCACGGCCGCGAAGTGCCCGCCGCGGTCGACGTCGGTCCACCGCACGATCGTGTGCTCGGCTTCGAGGTAGCGCCGGACGCCCGCGTCGTGCGCGAAGACGATCATGGCGGTCGGCACGCCGGAGTTCTTGGCGGCCTCACCCCACGAGGTGTCCTGGGCGTAGCCGACATAGGCCGCGGACCCGGCCGTCCCGGTGAGCCAGTAGATCATCGCGTTGGTCAGCAACCAGTCCCGGTCGACGATCTCGTCCGGGACGACCGAACGCGGGTGCGTCCACTCGCGGAACTTGTCCATGATCCAGCCGAGCTGGCCGACCGGGGAGTCGACGAGGCCGTACGCCAGCGTCTGCGGGCGAGTCGACTGGATCGCGATGTAGCCCATCTCCTCGCGCAGGAACGCTTCGGTCCGGTTGAGCCGGTCGCGCTCCACGTCGGTGAACGTGGCCCACTCGTCCTCGGGAATGGGGAACTCCGGGATCGTCAACGGGCCGTTGATGTGCACACCGATCACGCGGTCCGGTGCGACTCGCGCCACCTCGGGGCTCACCGCCGCGCCGATGTCCCCGCCCTGCACGCCGAAGCGTTCGTAGCCGAGCCGGTCCATCAACGTCGCCCATGCCCGTGCGGTCCTGGTGGTGTCCCAGCCGGACTCGGTGGTCGGGCCGGAGAAGCCGAAGCCGGGCAACGCGGGGATGACGAGGTGGAACTCGTCGGTGAGCAACGGGATCACGCCGAGGAACTCCGCGACCGAGCCGGGCCAGCCGTGCGTGAGCAGCAGGGGCGTGGCGTTCTCGTCGGCCGACCGGATGTGCATGAAGTAGATCCGCTGGCCGTCGATCGTGGTGGTGAACTGCGGGTACGCGTTCAGCTTCGCCTCGGCATCGCGCCACGAGTACTCGGTGCGCCAGTACTCGACCAGCTCACGCAGCCAGGAAACGGGCACGCCCGTGTCCCACGAGTCACCGGGCAGCGCGGCGGGCCAGACGGTGTTCTCCAGGCGTGACCGCAGGTCGTCGAGGCGGGCCTGGGGGATCTCGATGCGGAACTGGGTGATCTCTTCGCTCATGGGAACAACACTATGACCCACTTAGGGCAGATTCGGTCCTAAGCTGAAAAGTATGCGACTTCTTCGGCTGTTGTCCCTGCTCCAGACCTCACGCGACTGGAGCGGCGCCGACCTGGCACAGCGGCTGGAGGTGGACGCGCGGACCGTCCGGCGGGACATCGAACGCCTGCGTGACCTGGGGTATCCCGTGCAGGCGTCGCAGGGGCAGGCCGGATACCGGCTGGGCGCGGGCGCGAAACTGCCGCCGCTGCTGCTGGACGACGAGGAGGCGATCGCAGTGGCGATCGGCCTGCGGACGGCAGCGAGCGGCACGATCTCGGGCATCGAGGAGAGCTCGTTGCGTGCGCTGGCCAAGCTGGAGCAGGTGCTGCCGTCCCGGCTGCGGCATCGGGTGAACCTGGTGCACTCGGTCACCGAGACGCTGCCGTCACGCGGTCCCACGGTCGACCCGGACACGCTGACCGCGATCGCGACGGCGTGCCGTGCCTGCGAAGTCCTGCGGTTCGACTACGAGTCGCACGACGGGACGCTGTCCACGCGCAGGACCGAACCGCACCGGGTCGTCCACACGGGACGGCGGTGGTACCTGGTCGGCTGGGACATCGACCGCGAGGACTGGCGCACCTACCGGGTGGACCGGCTGCGACCGAAGATCCCGACCGGTCCGCGCTTCGCGCCGCGGGAGGTCCCGGAACTGGCGGGTTACGTGTCGCGTGGCGTGTCCACGTCGGCCTACCGGTATCAGGCGAAGATCACCCTCGGCGTTTCCGCCGACACCGCCGCACAACGGATTTCCCCGACCTCGGGGATGCTCGAAGCTGTCGACGACCACAGCTGCCTGCTGCACACGGGAGCCAATTCGCTCGACCAGATCGTGCTGTACGTCGGACTGTTCGACTTCCCGTTCACCGTGCACGAACCGCCAGAGCTGATCGCGCGCGTCCGTGAGCTCGCCGAGCGGCTGACTCAGGCCAGCGATTCGCGGTAGGCGTTCACCGAGTCGGTCAGCCGGTTGAGGCCGGCCCGCATCCGGGCGAGGCTGTCGCCGTCGAGGCCCATCGCCTCGCCGATGATGCCGGGGATCCGTTCGGCCCGCTCGCGCAGCGCTTTGCCTTCGCCGGTCAGCGCGGCCCGGACGGCGCGCTCGTCGTCGGTCTGGCGCACGCGTTCGATGAGCCCGGCCGCCGCCAGGCGTTTGAGCACCGGCGACAACGTGCCGGACTCGAGGTTGAGCTCGGCACCGAGCTCCTTGACCAGCCGGTTGTCCTGCTCCCACAGCGCCAGCATGACCAGGTACTGCGGGTAGGTGAGGCCCATGTCCTCGAGCAGTGCGCGGTAGAGGGCGGTCACCGCTCGGGACGCGGAGTAGAGCCCGAAGCACACCTGCTCGTCGAGTCGCAGTGACATCCCCTGATCATGACGCACAACTCTGTCATAGACAACTCAAGTGCCTCACATCTCATTTTACCCAACTGAGTTGTGCACAATCTAGTTGCGGGCTACGTTCAGGCCATCGGCTCGAAACCCCTTCCCAGGAGGACGAAATGACCGCCAACCCGCGCAACATCGCTCTCGAACCGGCCGCCCAGGCGTTCGTCGAGGCCACCTCGAAGCCGCCGTTCCTCTTCGAACTGCCGCCCGCCGACGGCCGCACCGCCGTCGACGGTGTGCAGGACGGCCCGGTGGACCTGCCGCCCGCCGACATCGAGACCCTGACCGACATCCCCGGCGTCCCCGAGGTCCGGATCGTCCGCCCGCAGGGCGCGACCGGTGCGCTGCCGGTGATCGTCTACATCCACGGCGCGGGCTGGGTGTTCGGCGACTTCCACACCCACGAGCGCCTGGTGCGCGAACTCGCCGTCGGCACCGGCGCGGCCGTGGTGTTCCCCGAGTACGACCGTTCACCCGAGGCGCGCTACCCCGTGGCGATCGAGCAGAGCTACGCCGCCGCCAAGTGGGTCGCCGAGCACGGCGCCGACAAGAACCTGGACCCCACGCGGATCGCCATCGCGGGCGACTCGGTCGGCGGGAACATGACAGCCGCGCTCACCCTGCTCGCCAAGGAGCGCGGTGACGTGACCTTCAAGCAGCAGGTGCTGTTCTACCCGGTCACCGACGCGAACTTCGACACCGACTCGTACAAGGAGTTCGCCGAAGGCTACTTCCTGCGCCGCGACGGCATGCAGTGGTTCTGGGACCAGTACACCACCGACCCGGCGCAGCGCGCCGAGATCACCGCGTCGCCGCTGCGGGCCACCCTGGAGCAGCTCGCGGACCTGCCGCCCGCGCTCGTCATCACAGGTGAGGCCGACGTGCTGCGCGACGAGGGCGAGGCGTACGCGGCCAAGCTGCGTCAGGCGGGCGTGCCGGTCACGGCCGTGCGGTACCAGGGCATCGTGCACGACTTCGTGATGGTCAACGCCCTGCGTGAGACGCACGCCGCCGAAGCCGCCATCAGTCAGGCGATCGCCGTCCTGCGCAAGGCGCTCAGCTGAACAACCGCTGTGTCATCTCGTTGGTGAACTTGCCCGCCGGGTCGAGTCTCCTCGTCAGATCCGCGAAGTCCTGCAGCCGCGCGTACCGCGACCGCAGGACTTCCGGCGTTGTGGTGAAAACCTTCGCCCAGTGCGACGCGCGCCGAACTCCGCCAGCCGTTCCCCCACCAGGTCCACGACCGGCATCACCGCCGCGGCGTCCGCGATCCACGTGAAGTGGATGCACACGGTGTCCCGTGCGTAGTACGGGCTCAGCCACAGCCGATCCGCTTTGACAGCCCGGATCTCGCTGATCTGCAGTACCGGGTGGACACGGTCGCGGATCGCGTCGACCGCGTGCAACGCCGCCACCGCGTCGCTGCGCGCGACCATGAACTCGGTCTGCAGTTCCGCACCCGCGCTGGGCGTGAACTCCGGCCGGAAATGCGGCAACCGGTCAGCCGACCGGCCGGGGATACCCAGCTGCTGCGTGCAGTTCTGCGTGGCCATGCCGGGAACCGGGTGCCTCGGCCCGTCAGCCCTCGTGGTCGCTTGCGGCACGAACTCCGGGTCGTCCGCGCGTTGTTTCACCCAGACCTGGTTGATCGTGTCACTCGACCAGTCGGTGAACAGGCTGACGCTGTAGGCGCCGTCCAGCACACCGAGGATGTCCGAGTCGAGCGGAAGTCCTTCGTGGACATACTGGCGGATCTGGAAGGCGGGCACCAGGTCCAGCGTCAGGCTCGTGACGACCCCGAGCGCACCGAGGTGGACCACGGCGCCGTCGAAGTCCGCGTCGCCGCGGCCGATCGTGACGACGTCGCCGTCGGCGTTCACGACCTCCAGTCCGGCGACGGAAGTCGACAGGCTCCCGTTGCCGGAACCCGATCCGTGCGTCGCGGTCGCCGTGGCACCCGCGACGGAGATGTGCGGCAGGGAAGCGAGGGTGGGCAGCGCGAATCCCCTGGCGTCCAGGTCCTCGGTGAACTCCGCGTACCGCAGGCCCGCGCTCACCCTGACCTGCCGGGCCTGCTCGTCGATCTCCACCAGCCGGGGCATGCGCCCGAGGTCGACGAGCTCACCCCCGGTGTTCGCGAGCTCGTTGAAGGCGTGCCTCGTGCCCACCGCCCTGATCCGCACGGCGTTCGCCACGCGTTCACGCAGCTCGGCGAGGGATCGCGGGTAGTGGATCGCGGTGGCGCGATAGGTGACGTTGCCGGCCCAGTTCCTGTCCACCAGGCCAGTCTCGCATCAGTACTCGTCGCGGTACTTCATCTCGAGGCTGCCCGCCTGCGCGCCGAAGCCCGTCATGCGGCCCTTGGGCTCCTCCCACTCCTCCTGACGGCCGAGCGCGGTGATGTCCAGCATGGCCGTGGTGCTCGTGAGCAGCTCAGAGCCCCGCCCGTACGTGGAGTACGTGTGGAACACGCGGTCGCCATCCCTGAGAAAGGCGCTGACGCCGGGCAGCTCGAAGGGCTGGTCGGCGTTCTCGACGTAGTAGCCGGTCCCCGCCTCGATGTGCTCGTCCTTGGAACGGTAGTTGTACACCATCGGCTTGACCGACTCGTCGAGCGTGACGTTGAAGTCGTGGTTGAAATCAGTGCCGAACGACGAATACCACGGCACATCCCAGCCCATCCGGGCCTTGAACCTGGTGATCTTGTCGATCGGCGCGCGGGACACGGCGGCGAACGTCGTCGCCCGCACGTTGAGGTGCGTGACGTGCCCGATGTCGTCGAGGAAGCTCGAGCAGCTCTTGCACCCGTTGTCCCACGTGGGATCGAACATGAAGTGGTAGATCACCAGTTGCAGCCGTCCCTCGAACAGGTCGGGGAGACTCGCCCTGCCGCCGGGGCCCTCGAAGACGTAGTCCTTGTCGATCTCGACCATCGGCAGCCGCCTGCGGTCGGCGTTGAGCTCGTCACGAGCCCTGGTCGCCGCCTTCTCCTTGGCCAGGAGGTCCTGCCGCGCGGCCAGCCACTCGTCCCTGGTCACGATGTGCGGAAGACTCACGGTCACTCCTTCGTCGCTGGGTCGTCACAAGGACAGACCCGGTCGACGCCCGAAACTCGTCGGCGTGCGACGACCTTTCTTGCAGGTAGCCGACGAGTGCGCCGAAAACAGCGTGGTCGAGCCACTGCGGGAACCTCGGCAACTCCTGGATCGCCGGGTGGCGCCTGCCCAGGATCTCGAGGTCGATGGCGGCGATGAGAAGCCCGCCTGCCGCGCCTGTGATCGCGCTTCGGACGCGCCACGCCGTGCGTGTGGACCGCGGCCCAACCGGTCCTGCAGCTGCACCGACTCGGCTGCCCTTCTTCTCCGCGTCGTCGAGCTTCGACACCGCGAACTCGATCACGGAAGCCCAGAACGCCGACACCGCAACGTGAACAGCCGCACCAGCCAAAACTGTCAGACCCTGCTGATACCGTGAAAACAAGGGATCCCCTTGGGGGAATTCCTGATGGGGTGGAGTGTGCGCGCAGGCGGCTGACCTGGGCTTCGCCGAGGCGCGCATGGAAGCGTTCGTCCGGTGTGCGGCATGGGGCGGGGTGCGTGGGAAACCGGGTATCAGGGTGGCGGCGGCGCGGGTCGCGGCCAGTGGATCCCGCCCGGTCAGCAAGGCGTGCACAGTGGACGGCACCCCGCTGACCACGGCGGACACCGCAAGCCGCGAAACCCAGCGCAGGGCAGAAGCGATCAACCGCCGCTCACCCATCGCGCCCCCGAAGAACCGTGCGCAGCAAACCCGACGACCAAGGCTAACCCTGCGGAACGAACTCCGCGGCCTGACCGAACACGGCCTCCCACACGCGCCTGAAGCAAGCCTCGGCCTCCGGCTCCTTGAACGAGACCGACAGCGAGTGCGAACCCACCCGGTAGCCATACCCGCTCTTGAGGTACGTCACCGACCACCGCAGGGCGATGCCGGGCAGATCTCCCTCGTAGTACTCGGTGTACGCGTACGAGTCGAGAACATCGCCGTCCGCACGCCACGTGAGCCCGCCGACCGTGCCCCACGCCCTCCACGTGGAGGCGTCCTCGGTACGGCCGAGCTTCACAGACCTGGCTGACGCGCCAGTATGCTCACGGAGGAACTTGCGCAGGAACTGGACCGGCCCGGCGTCACCGTTCCCCGGGAAGTCACCGACCAGATCCGACCACATTGGTATCTCCCCCGGTTGCCCACCGCACCACGGCGTCCAGCATGATCCTATCCTCGCCGGGTTGCAGTGTCTGGGGATTCAGGGCGATCGTCTCGTCGTCGAGCAGACCGACCATGATCGGCGGGTTGTGCGCACGCAGCGCTCCCACGAGTTCCAGGCAGCGCGAACCGGCGTGGATCAGCGCCCGGCTGGGGGCCGGCCGGCCTCGCTCGGATATCCGCGCACGGCAGTGATCCCGGGGCAGTCGCGCAGGCCGTCGAGCCACGTCGCCACGGTTTCCTCGTATCCGCGATGAGCTCGTCCTCGTCCTGGCCGAGATTCCACTCCACCGCCGCGAGCAGGCCGAGCATCTCCTCCTTGCCCACTTTCATCCCACGGCCGACTCCGTGGTGGGGTGAGCCGTTGGCGCGGCAGCCGTCGACGATGTGCTTGCGGCCCAGCACCAAACCGGTGCTCTGCGGGCCGCGCAAACCTTTGCCCCCGCTGATCAGGACGGCGTCCGCGCCCATGCCCACGGTGTAGCGCCACAGTGTCGTGATCGGTGGGATCTGGGCCGCCGCGTCGACGATCACCGGCACGCCCAGGCCCAACACCGGCGACACTTCCCGTGTGCCGAACTTGGATCCGGCGTACCACAGCACACACGCTGTCCGCGGGTCGATCTGCGTGGTCAGCCGCGCACCGGTGAACTGCACGCTTCCTCACAGCCCAGGCGTTGCTCGGGGAAGACAACGACCTCGTCGCGGTTGGGCTTCAGGCACGCCGAGACAGCCTGGATGATGCCCGCCCATGCCCCGCAGGAGACATATCCGCCTTCATTGCCGGTCAGGTCGGCCAGCCGGGCTCCGACTTTCTCCCGCAACTCGACCAGGTTGACGAAGTGCTCCGCCGCGCCCGCCATCGCGGCGGCCACGGGCCGGGCGAGGCTCGAGCCGCCCAACGCGGTCAACGTCGCCGAGGCGTTGATGACGGGCCGGACTCCCAGTTCCTCGTAGGTCATGATGGCATCAGGTCGAATTTCCGGATCGGTTCGACGCCCAGTTCCCGCGCCAGCCAGAAGTCAAGCACCTCGTCGTCGGCTGAGTCCTCGTGTGTCAGGTCGTAGTCCGTGCCGACCCGGAAGGTACAGGCACGCACCAGGTGCCGCTCAGGCGCGAACAACTCGGTCGCCGGATGGGAACCGACAATCTCCACCAACGCATCCAGCGGACCGCTGGACCGCGCGGCGTGAAAACCTGGGCGCCGTGCGGCCGTGATCAGTGCCAGATCGTCACCGGTGACACCGGCCCTGACAGGGTCGGCGAGTTCGTGGCCGAGCAGGACTCCGCGCCACGCAGGCAATCGGCCACGATCGCGCGGTAGATGTCCGTCGCCGGGTCCTCGATCCCCAGCATGGCAAGTCCCGGGTAGGCCGCCTTGAACGGGACGTCAGCCAGCCACTGGCCGCGGTGCATCACCGTGAAAGTGACGTACCGCAGGCGGTCCCGGTAATGCGGCGCCTGGTTGCCGTGCCGTGACGCGAGGTTTCCAGCACGGCCGGGACGGGCCGTCCCGGTGGGCACGCTGAGGTAGCCGAAGATCCGGTACGGCCCGATGCTGGTCAGCCGCACGTCGTAGGCGGTGAACAGCTCCGTCGACCTGGACGGGACGTAGTCGGCGACCGGCCGGACGGGCAGCGTCGCGAGTTCCTCGTCGACCGCACGCCAGTACTCGTCGAAGTCAGTCATCGCGCTTCTCCGGGGACAGGTGCTGGTCGAGGAAGTCCGCCACCTTCGGCATCACCCAGAGCAGGCCCGCGTGGTGCGCGCAGCGCGGGTACGCGTGCATCTCCTTGGGGCCGCCGAGCGCCCTGTAGACCGCGAACCCGTTCTCCGGCAGGCAGACGTCGCCCTCCAGTCCGACCTTCACCAGACCGTGGTGTTGCGCTGTCAATGGCCGTGTGTCGCGGCGCCGTTGCTGCGTGGGCGATGTGGCAGATACCGCTGTACTGTGGTGTTGCAGTGCCTCGCCATTGCGCCGCGATGCGCGATACCGGCCATGCCGCAGTAACGTTGTACCGCAGTGTGCGGTAACCGTCACGCCGCAGTGTCACTGGCCGCGGTTCCGCGGTGCCGTTAGGCCTCACCGCGCGGCTGTCGCGCCGTGGTGGGCGATGTGGCGATGTCGCGGGCCGTTCCGCAGTAGCGTCCGGTGCGCTGCGGTACAACTGTGCCCGTTGCGGAGCGGTGTCATTGCGCCCCACTGCAGTGCCGTTGCGCCCTAACGCGGCGCCCTTGCTCCGCGATGCCGGGCACGGCGCGGTGTCGCGGTGCAGTTGCCTCCCACCGCGGTGTTGTTGCGCCGCGGTGGGACGATGCTGTGGTGTAGGGGTGTTGCAGGTACCGCTGTACTGCGGGGGGGTCGCGGTGCCGTCGTGCCGCAGTGCGAGGTGCCGGTTGCGCTGCGGTGTCGCTCACCGCGTTGTGAGGCCGCTGGCCGTCCGGGTGACGACTTCCCGTACGGTGCCGCGGATCTCGATCGCCTGCCCGCCGGACCGCAGCCAGAGGGCGCGTTCCACGATGGTCACTCGGAAGCCACGGTGTTGCAGCGCCGCCGGCCGCGGTGCTGCGGTGTTGCGGTGTGGTGCCACTGGTTGCGGTGTCGTTGGGTTCGGGTGGTGCGGTGTCGTTGTTCGGTCGCCGTGGTGCGGTGTTGGCGGGGGTGGGTTTGGGTGGGGTGGGGTGGTTACCGCTTCCAGAAGGCTTTACGTTCGGGACGGCGGAGGGATTCCAGGGTTGTGAGGGTGTGGTGCCAGCGGCGTTCGAGTTCGGTGGGGTCGGTGGTGGGGACTGTCAGTTCTGTGTAGAGGGTGGTGAGGGTGGCGCGGGCTTCCGCGGGTTCGTTGGCAGCGGCCCATTCGCTCAGCCGAGCGAGGATTCGCTGGGCCAGGAGGGCCAGCAGGTCTGCTCGGGCGAGGGTTGGCTTGTTCTCCTCTGCGCGCAGGGCTTCCAGGTGCTCAGTCACGAAGTCGGTCAGCGTTTTTGTTGTGGTTGCCGTTGGGTCTGCTCCTGGGGCTACCTCGGCGCGGTCCTTGTTACGGGCGTGGTCCTTGTTGCGGGCGCGGCGGGCCAGCTTGCGGGACTTGCGGCTTGACTCTTCGTCTGCAGGCGGGTTCATCACGTGCGGTGGGCAGCCTGCTTGCACGGGTGGCGCGTCGGCGGGCGTGGGTGCGGCGGTCCAGTGCGGGGCGGGCGGGGGTGAGCCGTACGGCATCGAGGAGGCGGCGCCGGGCGCTGAGCGCTCGTCTTGGACGGGTTGGCTGCCTGGGTAACCGCCGTAGCCGCCGCCTTGGTGGCCACCGTAGCCGCCGCCCTGGGAGCCGCCCGCATAGGTGCCGCCCTGGGAGCTGCCGTAGCCGCCTTGGTCATAGCCGCCGCCTGTGTAGGACTGGCTGCTGCTGCCCTGCTGGGTGTAGGCACCGCCGTATGCTCCGCCTGGGGCTGCGAGTCGGGCGTTCATCGGGGCGGCTGCCATGGGCGCGCTGGGCGGTGGGCCTGCGAAGCCGTAGCCGCCGTCCATCTGCCAGCCGCTGGGCAGTTCCACTGGTTGCGTCACTTTGTGGACGGCTCCGGCTTCGTTGACCACTCGTTGGTCGACCGCCACGAAGGCTGTGAAACGGGAGAGCACGCCAAACTTCAGGGATGTGTCGACGATCTGCTGCTCCAGGCCGGAGAGGTCGCCTACGCCGGCCACGTAGCGGTCTTCCAGGTCGCGGATCCATGTCCTTGCCCACAGCGCGCCCAGGCTCGGGTTGTCGCTGAGAGTCGATGCGACGTCGGACTTCCAGCCGTCCGAGCTGCTCACCGTGATTGTTCCGGTGGCTTGGCCGGTGAAGCGGCCGGTCACCACGATCGGCGCGCCGTGGAACAGGTCGGGCAGCGGGCTCGGGGCCAGGGTGCTCTCGTCCACCGCCAGCCCGGCTGCGGCCAGCTTCAGTCCCACCGCCACCGGTGATCCGATGCGGCGGTGGATGTTCTGCATCGCGTCGTCGAGGCGGTCCTCGGACTCCACCAGTTCGCAGCGGCCCGACGATCCGGCCAGCCTGCGCAGGAAGGATTCGTTGACCGCGCGGTCGATGCCGACGGTGTGCACCCGGACACCGCCCAGCAGCGGGCCCAGTTCGCGCAGGACTTGGTCCTCGTTGCCGATCTGGCCGTCAGTGACCAGGACGAGCACACGGTCGCGTTCGACGGACTCGCTCAGCAACCCGGCGGCGCTCCGCAGCGGCACGGACATCTCGGTTCCGCCGCGGGCGTCCAGGCCGGAGAGGAACTCGACAGCGCGGAACCTGTTGCGATCGCTGGCTTCCACGAAACCTGTCGACAACGACGGCGGCGTCTGCACTTCGTGGTCGAAGGCGAGCACGGCGAACCTGTCGGACGAGCCGAGGGTGTCCACGATCCGACCGGCGGCACGGCGGGCGGCCACCATCTTCCAGCCGTCCATCGAACCCGACCGGTCGATCAACAGCGCGACGTCACGCGGGCGGGCCGCGGCGGCGTTCGACGGGGGCAGCACGGTCAACGCGAACGTGCCGCCGGAGTCGCCGTCGGGCAGGAGGGCGAGGGAGGTGCTGATCGCCTCGGCGGCGTAGCGCAGCCGCAGGATGAAGTCCCGGTCCGCGCGCTCACCCGGCTCCAGCCGGACTCGCAGGCCGGTCGGCGCGTCTTCGGTGGCGACGGCGTGCAGGCTGGAGGAGATTCCCCGCAGCGGCAACGAACCCGGGTCGATGTCGACCACGACGGACAGCTGGACGGGGTTCGGGAAGCCCGGCAGGAGCACCGGCGGGCTGATCCGGGACGCGTCGGGGACGGCGTCGGTGTCCTGCGCGATCCCGTCGCCGACCTGGTCCCCCGCCAGCGGTGTGCCGGGGATGTAGCGCGGTGCGACCACCAGCGGGAACCTGAACGTGGCCTCTTCGTCCTCATAGGACAGCACGGCGGCCAGCGTCAGGTGCACGCTCACGCGCTCGCCCGGCATGATGTTGCCGACTCGCATGGTGAAGACGCCGGGGCGCTCCTCCTCGGCGATCGACGCCCGTTTGCCCTCGGAGATGGCGCGGTCGTAGCTCTCCCTGGCCTGACCGCGTTCCTGCAGCAGTCCTTCAACGACGCGCCCGTCCGCCTCCATCCGCAACGCGGTGACCGCGGCTCGGGGCGGCAACGGGAAGATGTACGTGGCTTCGAGCGGTTCGTCGTACGGGTTGCGGAAGCCCTGCGTGACTTCGATGCCTGCTGCCAGCCCGGTGATGGAGGTGCGGACGTCGATCACGTCGAGCGGCAGGTTGCCCCGGCTGGTCTGCAGGCAGCCCATACCGTCGTCCTCGCTCGGACTGCCTGGCGCCGCGATCGATTCCCTGACATCGACATGCATGGTCATTGCGTTTCCCCTCCAGTGGACGGCGCCAGGCCGAGGCGGCCGAGCAGTTCGAGCAGTGGTGCGGCTGCGGCCTCGATGGCAGCGATCTCGTCCGCGTCGGGCGTGTGCGCGGCGGCTTCCAGAACGACGGTGACACTGTCAGTGAGCCGGATCCCGTGGATCAGCTTGGTGACAGTGACAGCGCCAGCGTCGACATCGGTGTCAGTGTCCGGCGAAGTTCTGGCGGCGGCTGGTGGCACTGTCGGACGGCCGTGCGCTTGCCCTTTCCAGAACTGCGGGGTCGTACCGATTTCGATCTGCGGGTGCACGGCATCGATGTGCGCGACGCCTGCGAGCTCGGCAAGCCGGGTGTCGGTCGCCCCGACCAGCAGTTCCTGGATTTCCGCGAGCGAGGACCCGCTGGACTGCAGTTTCTTGACCGCGACGATCTGCAGGAGGTGACGGCGTCCGTAGAGCACGGTGCGGCCTCGCGTGGCCGCCGGCCGGTCCACCAGGCCGATCGTGGTGTACCACCGGATGGTGCGACGGTTCGGCAGCTCCCGGATCCGGCCGTTGCGTTGGCCGTCATAGTTGTCCGACAGGAGGTCGGCTACTCGGTCCGGGAGCTGCTCGATCGTCCACAGCTCGCTCATACTGCAAGACTGCCAGATGTTTCTGACACTGTCAATGTTGCAGTGTCAGTGGCGAGGTTCTCAGGAGGCGGGCGCGGCGTCCAGGTCCTGGGCCAGCAGCGCGGCCAGCTCTTCGAGCGCGGCTTCGGCGCCGTCGCCTTCCGCGGACAGTTCGACCTCTTCCTCGTACTTCACGCCCAGTGCCATCACGGCCAGGATGCTCGACGCCACAACGCCTTCGTCTCCCGGCCGGCCGATGAGGACCGGCACCGGCTGCCGTGCGGCGGCCTGCGCGAACAGCCCGGCGGGCCGGGCGTGCAGCCCGACAGTGGACGCGATCTTCACCCGGATCGTCGCCATCAGCTCTCCTCCGTCACCAGTGGAAGAGCCAACGGTATGCACAACGAATGTGTTTAAGCAAGGGTTTCATGTGGCTTTAGTTTGTTTTACGTGGTCATGCTTGGACCACGCGCGGCCCGGCAGCCGCGATCTCCTCGGCCACGGCGTCGTCGACATCCGTGTCGGTGATGAAGGTGTCGATGTCCCCCAGGTCGGCGAACCTCGAGAAGTGGTCGTTGCCCACCTTGGTGTGGTCGGCCAGCAGCACGCACCGACGCCCGCTGGCGATCGCGGCCTTCTTGACCATGGCCTCGGCCGGGTCCGGCGTGGTCAGTCCCCGATCGACCGAGACCCCGTTCGTGGCGATGAAGACGACTTCGACGAACGTGTCACGCAGCGCCTGCAGCGCCCATGCGTCGACCGAGGCCAGCGTCCGGCTGCGCAACCGGCCCCCGACCAGCATGACGGTCACGTTCGGCCGGGTTATCAGCGACAGGGCGATGTTCACCGAGTGGGTCACGACCGTGAGCTCGCGGTCCACCGGTAGCGCGTCGGCCAGCCGCGCGGTGGTCGTGCCCGCGTCGAGCAGGATCGTCCCGGCTTCGGGCAGTTCGGCCAGCGCCGCCTTGGCGATCCGGCTCTTCTCATCGGTCATCACCGTCTCGCGGACCGACAGCGCGGGCTCGAAACCGAGGCGCTCGACCGGGATCGCGCCGCCGTGCACCCTGCGCAGCACGCCGTGGCGCTCCAGCACGGTCAGGTCGCGCCGGATCGTCTCGGTGGTGACGTCGAACTCCTCGGCCAGCGCGGCGACGTCCACACGCCCCTTCGCCCTGGCTCGTTCGAGGATCACTTGCTGCCGTTCCTCCGCGTACATGGTGTGACTTTATGTTGATTCGTGCGTGTCGGCAAAGCCGTGGTCTTGCAAACCAACATGAACACATGCACAATCACTTAAATCCACGTTGGACGTGTGTGGGACCACATGGAGGTGGCAGGCAGCGTGATCGTCACCGTGACGGCGAACCCGAGCATCGACCGGACGGTCGAGGTGGGTGCGCTCGTGCGCGGCGGACTGCACCGGGCCACGGCCGTGCACATCCAGCCGGGCGGCAAGGGGATCAACGTCGCGAGAGCGTTGGTGTGCAACGGAGTCAAGGCGCGCGCCGTGGTCCCGGCAGGCGGCGCCGAAGGCGAACAGCTGATCGGCCTGCTGAGCGACTACAGCATCGACGTCGTCCGCGTGCCCACGCTCGGGCCGGTGCGGATGAACGTCAGCGTGATCGAACCGGACGCGACGGTCACCAAGCTGAACGAACCGGGCGCGCGGCTGACCGACGACGAGACCACGGCGCTGGCGGACGCGGTGATCAGCGCGTCCCACAACGCCTCCAGCCTGGTCCTCGCAGGCAGCCTGCCACCTGGTGTGCGGGGCGACTTCTACGCGGACCTGATCATCCGCCTGTCCGACAGGGACACGAGGGTGGTCGTGGACACCAGCGGACCGGCCTTGCGCGCGGCTGTCGCAGCCGGACCGGCACTGATCAAGCCGAACCACCACGAGCTCGAAGAGGCCGTCGGGCGTGCGTTGCCGACGCTGGGTCACGTCGTCGAGGCCGCGCGGGAACTGCGTTCCCTCGGCGCGGGCGCGGTGCTGGCCAGCCTCGGCGGCGACGGAGCGGTGCTCGTGGACGCCGAGAACACCTGGCACGCCGAGGCACCGGTCGTGCAGGCAAGAAGCTCGGTGGGGGCCGGTGACGCGATGCTCGCCGGTTTCCTCGCCGCAGGAGGAAGCGGACGCGAGGCGTTGGTGTCCGCGGTGGCGTGGGGCGCGGCGGCGGTGTCGCTGCCGGGAAGCACCATGCCGAGGCCGGATGACCTCCAGCCGCACCTCGTCGAGGTGCACCCGGGGATCAGCACGGACCGGGCATTACGCGGGGACACCTGAAAAGCACCAGTACAGGAAGTGTCGACGATGACAAAGACTGAAGACGCGCCGAGCAGGGCGCATCAGCTGCGGGCCTCGGTGCAACGCTTCGGCGGCCACCTCGCCGGCATGGTGATGCCCAACATCGGCGCGTTCATCGCGTGGGGCCTGATCACCGCGTTGTTCATCCCGTCCGGCTGGTTGCCGAACGCCCAGCTCGCCGAGCTCGTCGATCCGATGGTCAAGCTGCTGCTGCCGGTTCTGATCGGGTACACCGGCGGCCGGTTGGTGCACGGGCAGCGCGGCGCCGTGGTCGGTGCCGTCGCCACGGTCGGCATCGCGGTCGGCGCGGATGTGCCAATGTTCCTCGGCGCCATGTTGATCGGCCCGCTGACCGCGTACCTGTTGAAGCTGTGGGACAACTCCGTCGGCGAGAAGGTCGGCCCCGGCTTCAAGATGCTGGTCGACAACTTCAGCGCGGGCATCATCGGTGGAGCCATGGCCGTGCTGGGCTCGCTGGCGATCGGCCCGGTCGTCGAGGCGATCACGAAGGCGCTGGGCAACGGCGTGCAGTTCCTGCTGGACGCGCACCTGTTGCCGCTGGTGTCGGTCATCGTCGAACCGGCGAAGGTGCTGTTCCTCAACAACGCCATCAACCACGGCGTGCTGTCCCCCTTGGGTGTCACGCAGTCGGCCGACACGGGCAAGGCGATCGAGTTCCTGATCGAGCCGAACCCGGGCCCCGGCCTCGGCATCCTGGTCGCGCTCGCGCTGTTCGGCGTGCGGGCGGCCCGTGCGACCGCGCCCGGCGCGATCGTGATCCAGTTCCTCGGCGGCATCCACGAGATCTACTTCCCGTACATCCTCGCGCAGCCGCGGCTGATCCTGGCCGCCATCGCGGGTGGCGCGTCCGGTGTGCTGGTGTTCAGCATCTTCGGCGCCGGTCTGACCGCGACGCCGTCGCCCGGCAGCATCTTCGCGATCCTCGCGGTCACGCCGAAGGGCGGGTATTTCGGGGTCGTCGCGGGTGTGCTCGTCTCCGCCGCGGTGTCCTTCGTCATCGCGGCCTTGCTGCTGAAGTTCGGCAGGGGCAACAAGGAAGCCGAGCGCAAGCAGGAAGTCGGCAACGGCGGGACAGTCACAGCCGGAAAGCCTGAAAGGAAAGCCTGACATGAGCAGCATCGACGGATCGGCGATCAAGAAGGTCGTGATCGCGTGCGACGCCGGGATGGGCAGCAGCGTGATGGTGGCGTCCCAGTTGGCCAAGCGGCTCAAGCCGTACTCCGTCTCGGTGTCGCACACACCGGTCAACGACATCCCCGAGGACGCGGACGTCGTCCTGTGCCAGGCCACTCTGCTGGCCAGGGCGCGCAAGAGCACCGGGGACACGGTCGTCCTCGGCTTCCAGAGCTTCCTCGGCGACCCGGTGTTCGACCGGGTCGAGGCCGCGATCAGGGACGGTGGGTCGCTTGACGACTGAGCGGACCTCGTTGCTCACCGCCGAGGGCGTCCACCTCCGCAGGCAGGCGGCAGGCCGCGACGACGCGATCGACCAGTGCGGTCGCGCCCTGCTCGACCTCGGCGCCGTCGAGGACGGCTACCTGGCGGCGATGCACGAGCGTGAGGCGTCCCTGTCGACCTTCATCGGCGAGGGCGTGGCGATCCCGCACGGCACCGACCAGTCACGGCAGTTCGTGAAACGCACGACGCTCGTGGTGCTGCAGTTCCCCGACGGCGTGGACTGGGGCTCCGGCAACACGGTCAAGGTATGTGTCGGCATCGCGGCCAACGGCTCCGAACAGGTCGGGATCCTGTCGGCGTTGGCCCACGTGCTGATGGACAGCGACAAGGCCGAACGGTTGCGGACCGCGTCCGACACCCGGACGGTGCTTGATCTGCTGCAGTCGATCGACGAGGAGAACAACCAGTGAAGGTCGCGCGCTTCTACGCGCCCGGGGACATCCGCATCGAGCAGGCACCGGAGCCCTCAGCGGGCGCGGGTGAGCTCAAACTCAAGGTGCACAACTGTTCCACGTGCGGGACGGATCTGAAGATCTTCCGGCACGGGCACCACCACATCGACCCGCCGAGGGTGATCGGCCACGAGATCGCCGGTGAGGTCGTCGAGGCCGGCTCCGGTGTGGACGGCTGGCAGCCGGGCGACCGGGTGCAGGTCATCGCCGCGATCCCGTGCGGGGAATGCCCGGACTGCCTGCGCGGCTGGCTGACGATCTGCCCGAACCAGCGTTCGATGGGCTACCACTACGACGGCGGTTTCGCCGAGTACATGATCGTCCCCCAAGCGGTGCTCAAGGTGGACGGCGTGAACCGGATTCCCGACTCGCTGTCGTACGCGGAAGCCTCGGTCGCGGAACCGTTCGCGTGTGTCCTCAACGGACAGGAACTGGCCGGTGCCGGCGAGGGCGATACGGTCGTGGTCGTCGGCGCAGGCCCGATCGGCTGCCTGCACGTCCGGCTCGCCCGTGCTCGCGGCGCCGAGGCTGTGTACCTGGTCGAGCTGTCGCGCTCCCGGCTGGAGATGGCCGCGGCGCTGGTCAAGCCGGACGCGGCGATCTGGTCGTCGGACGTCGACCCGGTGGAGGAAGTGCTGCGGCTGACCGACGGGCGCGGTGTCGACGTGGTGATCACGGCCGCCGCGGCGGGCAAGGCGCAGGAGGACGGCCTCAAGATGGCCGCGCGGCGCGGCCGGATCAGTTTCTTCGGCGGCCTGCCGAAGGACAACCCGATCATCGCGTGCGACTCCAACCTGGTGCACTACCGCGAGTTGACCATCGTCGGCGCCAACGGCTCCAGCCCGGACCACAACAAGCGGGCGCTGGAGCTGATCGCGTCCGGTGCCGTGCCGGTCGACGACCTGATCACGCACCGGATGCCGCTGGACGGCGTGCTCGACGCGATCAACACGGTCAGCACCGGCGAGGCGATCAAGGTAACGATCGAGCCGTAGCGGAATCACCCGGCCGCCGCCGGGGTTGTCCTGGACATGAACGCTCGTGGACGAGTCAAGCTCGAACCGGGTACCCGCCGTGTCCGGGTCTATCTCGGCGGTGCGCTGGTCGCGGACACACTCGCGCCGGTGTACGTGTGGGAAGTTCCCTACTACCCCACCTACTACATCCCGCGTGCCGACGTGCGGGCCGAACTGGCCGAGTCCGGCGGCACCGACCACTCCCCCAGCCGCGGCGACGCGACCCTGTACACGGTCAAGGCCGGCGGCCGGGAAGCGGTGGACGCGGCGAAGGTCTACGCCGACTCGCCGATCGAGGAGCTGCGTGACCTGGTCCGCCTCGATTTCCAGGCCATGGACGCGTGGTTCGAGGAGGACGAGGAGATCTACATCCACCCGCGTGATCCGTACACGCGCGTGGACGTCCTGCCGAGCTCCCGCAACGTCAGGGTCGAGATCGACGGAGTGACCGTCGCGGAGTCGGCCAACGCGCGGCTGCTGTTCGAGACCGGCCTGCCGACCCGCTACTACCTGCCGAAGACGGCCGTCCGCCTGGACCTGCTCGAACCCAGCGACACGCGCACCGCGTGCCCGTACAAGGGTGAGGCGTCGTACTACTCGGTGCGTGTCGGTGACACAGTGCACGAGGATGTCGTCTGGTACTACGACACTCCGCTGCCGGAGAGCGAGCGGATCGCCGGGACCATGGCGTTCTACAACGAGAAGGTCGACATCTTCGTCGACGGCGTCGAGCAGCCGCGGCCCAGCACCAAGTTCGCCTGAGTGCCGGGCCTTCGGGCTCAGCCGACCTTGTCGGGGTGCGGGCCGGTGCGGTGCCCCTTGTCCAGGGTGGCCAGCTCGGTGACGTCGGACTCGGACAGCTCGAAGTCGGTGATGTCGAAGTTCTCGGCGATGCGCCGCGGCGTGACCGACTTCGGGATGACGACGTTGCCGAGCTGGAGGTGCCACCGCAGCACGACCTGGGCGGGCGTGCGGCCGGCCCGCTTGGCGATGGCCACGATCGTCGGGTGGGCCAGCAGGTCGCCGCCGCTGGCCAGCGGGCTCCACGCCTCGGTGGCGATGCCCAGCTTGGTGTGCACCTCGCGCAGCTCGTTCTGCTGCAGGAACGGGTGCAGCTCGATCTGGTTCACCGCGGGCACGCGGCCGGTCTCGTTGATGATCCGCTCGAGGTGGGCGGGCTGGAAGTTGGACACGCCGATCGCGGTGACGCGGCCCTCGTCGGCCAGCCTGATCAGCGCCTTCCACGTCTCGACGTAGCGGTTCTGCGCGGGCAGCGGCCAGTGGATCAGGTAGAGGTCGAGGTAGTCGAGGCCCAGCCGGGCCATGCTCGAGTCGAAGGCGCGCAGCGTCTCGTCGTAGCCCTGGTCGGAGTTGTCCAGCTTGGTTGTGACGAACAGCTGTTCACGCGGGAAGTTCGCGACCGCCTTGCCGACACCCTGCTCGTTGCCGTACGCGGCGGCGGTGTCGATGCTGCGGTAACCGGTCTCGATTGCCGTGGTCACCACGGCGGAGGCGTCCCGGTCCGGGACCTGCCACACGCCGAAGCCGAGTTGCGGCATGGTGACACCGTTGTTGAGCTTGATGTCGGGCACAGTGATCCTCTCAGCGTGACTGTCGGCGTAAGCAATAATTGCATACGCCTCATATCCTACCCGATCGGCACGGACCGTGCGCATGGCCGCAACCGTGGCCGAGATGTCCGAAAAGGCCCGGAAATCGCGGATACGGTCGTGGACATGCAGATCGCATTCGTTGTTTACCCAGGAATGACGGCTCTAGACGCCATCGGCCCCTACGAACTCCTGCGGTCCATGCCGGACGCCGAGGTCCGGTTCGTGGCCGCCGAGCCAGGCCCGATCGTCACGGACAGTGGCGTCCTCATCCTCCACGCGAGCCACTCGTTCGACGAGACGCCCACACCCGACATCGTGCTCGTCCCCGGCGGCTCGACCGGGACAGTCGGCGCGATGAACGACCAGAAGCTGCTCGACTGGCTGCGCGCGGCGCACCCGGCGACGACGTGCACGACGTCCGTCTGCTCAGGAGCGCTGATCCTGGCAGCGGCGGGCCTGCTCAAGGACGTTCCCGCCACGACACACTGGGTCTGCCAGGACGTCCTCGGCTCGATGGGCGCGATTCCCCAGCGGGACAAGCGGATCGTGGTGTCCGGCAAGATCGCCACCGCGGCGGGCGTCTCGGCGGGGATCGACCTCGCGCTCTGGCTGATCGGCGAGATCCACGGCCGTGAACAGGCCGAACTGTCGCAACTGGTGATCGAGTACGACCCGCGGCCGCCATACGACGCGGGCCACCCGAGCAAGGTCACCCCGGAGTTCCTGGCGTCGGCGAAGACGCGGATGCTCGCGCAGGCCCAAGCCGCCGGGTGACACCGGAGGCAACCGTGTTCCGGCGGCTCAGCGCTTGCGTTTGAACTCGATCGGTCCGGTGGGCGGCACGTCTCCCCTGCTCTTGCCGTTCACCGTGACCTTGTCGCCGACTTCGGCCGGGACGAGGAACTTGCCGTCCTCGTCGGTTTCCGTCGCGCCGTGCGGTGTGGACACGATCGTGCCTTCTTCGGCCGCCGCGACCTGGCCTGCGACGAACATGCGCTCCTCGGACACCGAGTCCCCGTTGGACGTGATGATCGAGAACCGGTGCACGGGCGGGCCCGCCGGGACCAGCAACGCACTGTCCACTGTGGCGGTCACGGTCACGTCGAGACCCGGTTTGAGCTGGCCGCCCAACGCCGACCAGAAGTCGGAGTTGTCCCGTTCACCGCCCGAAGCGATCGTGATGCTCGGCACCGGAGTGACCCCGTTGTACGGCGCTTGCAGATACTGCGCCTCGATCTCGGTGTGCATCAGCAGCGCGCTCAGCGTCGCGCCCAGCAACGAGTGTTCGTCACGCATTTCCGATGTCCACGCGGTCACCAGGTATCTGCAGTCCACCCTCGGCAGCGGGGCCCGGCGGTGTGGGCGGCCGTTCTCGTCGTGCACTGTCTCCAGGCCGTATTCGCGCTCGGTGACGTTGCGGCGGACGTCCCACAGGTAGAGGTTGATCGTCGGCCGGGAGACCCGGGCCGACCAGTCCTTGTCGGGGGCGTCGAAGGAGATGTCCACCTCCCGTTTGGGCAACGGGACGACCGCTCGCAGGAACTCCTCAAGGGACTCGTCAAGCAGGTTCAGCATGGCCGTCCCCATTCACCAGTTTGAAGTAGCGGTCGAACTCCGTCTCGGTGCGCAGCCGCCCCATTTTCTGGAACTCGCGCTTCAGTGCCAGCGCCACGCGTTCCATCGTCACCGGGGCGTCCTCGTCCGCCGCGAGGAATCCGGCGCCGAGTGCCGCGTTGCGGATGATGCCGCCGGTGATCCGGAACTGCTTGGCCAGGAACGCGTAGTCCAGTTCGCCGACGGGCGCGCCCGGCGGGAAGGCCTGCCGCCAGATCTGTTCGCGTTGCGGCTCGTCCGGTGTTTCGAAGTCGATGGACACCGAGATCCTGCGCAGGAAGGCGTCGTCGATGTTGCGCTGCAGGTTCGTGGCCATCACCACGAGGCCGTCGTAGGACTCCAGGCGTTGCAGCAGGTACGCGACCTCGATGTTGGCGTACCTGTCGTGCGCGTCGCTGACCTCGGAACGCTTGCCGAACAACGAGTCCGCCTCGTCGAAGAACAGCACGAGGTCACCGGCCGCCGCTGCGCCGAAGATGCGTTCCAGGTTCTTCTCGGTCTCGCCGATGTACTTGCTGACCACCGATGACAAGTCCACTTTGTACAGGTCGAGGCCGAGTTCGCCGGCGACGATCTCCGCCGCGAGTGTCTTGCCCGTACCCGACGGGCCGGAGAACAACGCCACCACACCGGTCGACGGCAACGGCGAGAAGCCCCAGTCCCGGTAGACCACTGTCCTGCGCCTGTACCGTGCGACCAGTTCACGGACCTGCGCGGTCTGGTCGGCGGGCAGCACCAGATCCTTCATCGCGCGGCGCGGCCGGATCCGGACCGACAGGCCGTCCAGGTGCCCGCCCGCGAGCCTGCGGACCCCGGCGGCGACCTGCGCCGGATCGCCCGCCGACGCGGCTGTGACGAGCCGCAACTGCTCGCGTGACAACGGGAACGCCGGGTCGGGGGACGTGCCAAGCGCTTGCGCCCAGTCGTCCGCCGAGGCCAGGCCGGAGTCGAGCCGGATCTCCTGCCACGGCCTGCGCGGCAACGCGTCCAGCGCGAGCTCCTTCGGCGAGCTGAGCACCCAGCTGAGGTGGTCGGCGCGGTCGATCCAGTCGGCGGCGTCCCGGCTGGGCGGGTCGGTCAGGTCGAGCACGATCGCGCGGTCGCCGACACCGGCTTCCCGTACCACCGCGGCCCATTCGGCCTGTGACGACGGCATCGGGCACGCCAGCAGCGGCTTGCCCGGCCACCGATCGCGCACCGCGGCGAGCCTGCTGTCCTTGTCGGCGCCGGTCACCAGCAGCAGCGAGGCGTCAACCGAGCCGATCCCCGCCGCGTCCAGCCGATGGGTACCGGCGGGCAGCGCCGAATCCGTCGAGACGTCGCCGGCCAATGCCCACGTCAGCCGCGGCGCGGGCCAGCACATCCTGGTCGCCCACGGCCCGTCGGTGCCGATCTCCACGAACTCGGCACGCCGCAGCGGCGCGTCCGGAGCGACACACCGGGCATCGAGGATCCGGCTCAAGCTGGCCACGGTGAGCCGTGGCAGCTGCACGTTGTCCTGGAAGTACGCGACGAGCCGCATCCGGTGCGGCGACCGTTCCACCGCGAGCAGCACGGCAAGCGCCTGCGCGTCACGGGAATCCAGCCGCGCGGTCCGCGCCAGCCGGTCGAAAGTGGACTGCCCGGACGCCAGCGACTCGTCGAACTGCTTGCGCGCCACCGCGAGCTCCGGGTCCAGCTGACGCAGCAGCGCGTCGACTTTCGCTGCTGCGGGCCCCGCCGCACCCGGCAGTTCGGCGAGTATCCCGTCCACCTCGTCGTGTCCGATGTAGAGCCCGGCGAAGTCGTGCGGCAACAGGCCTTCGCCAAGGCGGCACACCAAAGCCTCGCGCTGCAGCAGGGTGTCGGCCATCACCTGCCACGGCGGCGCGGAACGGATGAGGCCATCGCGGAGCACTGCACCCCCGGATCGTCACAGGACAACGTCGCGCCTGAAATTAACACCAAGTGGCACCTACCTGCTCGAACAGTGCCCTTTTGGGCACACGAAATGGCGCCCGCACACCGGCGGGGTCCAACATAATGGCGGCATGGCGCGATATTCCGCGGAGCAGATCTACGGGTTCGCGCGCGAGGCGGGGTTCTCCCCCGATCGCGCCGCGACGATGACCGCGATCGCCATGGCCGAGTCCGGCGGCAACGACGGCGCGCACAACCCCGTCGGGGAGAACAGCAAAGGCCTGTGGCAGATCAACCAGGCCGCGCACCCGAAGTTCGCCAGCATCAACCTGTTCGATCCGGTGCAGAACGCCAGGGCGGCCTTCCAGGTCTCCAAGGGCGGTGACGACATCTCGCCGTGGACGACGACGCACAAGGGCTCCGCCGCGAAGTACCTGAAGTACAAGGAGCAAGCGCAGGCGGCTGCCGAGGCGTACGGCGACGGGCCCAACCGGGGTATGTGGACCGGTGTGTCCGGCTACGGCGACCACACGTCCGCGGGCGACGCGCGCGGTGGCGGCCAGGGCGTCGCGCCGACGCAGTCCGCCGCGTCCACCAGCGCCAGCGACAACGTCAACGTCCGCCAGGCCGCGGTGGCCCCGGCTGCGGACGCGCCGGCTGAGCAGCAGGCCGGCGCGCAGTTCGGCGCCCCGCTCGACGGTGACGCGCCTGTCGGCCCGGACGGTGTGCAGAGCATGGCCGCCGGTACGAACGATCCCAGCGCGCCCGCGGAGAAACAGGCAGGTGCCCAGTTCGGCGCACCGTTGGACGAAGACCGTGCGCCAGGCGCCCAGCAGCCCGCGACAACGACACCGGCGCCGAGTCAGACCATGGGGCAGCAGTCGGTCCCCCCGGGTGACGGCACCAAGCTGCAGACGTTTCTCAACTCGGCCGTGGCGCAAACCGGCGACAAGTACGTCTTCGGTCACGAGGTGAGCGTCAGCGACCGTAACCCGAGCACGTTCGACTGCTCCGAACTGGTCGAATGGGCCGCGGGGCAGGCAGGCGTGAAGGTGCCGGACGGTTCGTGGCTGCAGTACCGGCAGCTGGCCAACGGCGGGACCACCATGTCGGTCGAGCAGGCGCTCAAGACACCGGGTGCGCTGCTGTTCAGTTTCTCGTCCGACCCGATGAAGGGCGGTCGTCCGTCGGCCGCGCACGTGGCGATCAGCTTGGGCAACGGCAAGACGATCGAGGCCAAGGGCACGCAGTACGGCGTCGGGTCGTGGGAGGCCAACACCAAGCGCTTCCAGTACGCGGGCTACTTGCCGGAGATGGGTGCGGGCATCGGCAACATCCCGCCGCCCCCACCTCCCCCGCCGCCGACGGACACGTTCACACACCGCGTGAACACCGACCCGGCGCCGATGGACCGCAACCCGTCCACGGTCGCCGCCAGTCACCAGATGACCAACGCGGAACCGCCACCCGCACCGGCACCACCGCCTCCCCCGCCACCACCTCCGCCGCCTCCGGCCGACGCGCCGCAGGCTCCCGCCACGCAGGCGCGGTCCGACGACGACCTCGACCACGACAACCAGGACGACGGCATTCAGAACGCGCACAACTGGATCGCACCGGAGGACCACTCGTTGCCGGACGACCACAACGCTCCTGACCACGACTTCGGTCACGACCCCACCCCCGGGCACTGACGATGACCGGATCACGCAACGCGGCCGAGACCGCCGAGATGCTCGAGCTGATCGACACCGCGATCACCGAGACCCGCTCGGCCGGGCGGCCCGACCTGGCCGAGAAGCTGATCAAGTGCCGTCGCCAGCTCACCACGGGCGCGTGGCACGTGCTGGTCGCGGGCGAGTTCAAGAAGGGCAAGAGCGCACTGGTCAACGGCTTGCTCGGGGTGCCGGTGTGCGGGGTCGACGCGGTCGCGTTCACGGCCGTGCCGACGTCGATCAAGCACGGCGACAAGCCGACCGCCTACCTGGTCACCGACGCGCCCGCGGACGCGCCGCAGCTGCCGCCGCCGATCAAGGTCGACATCAGGAAGGCGGCCGAGTACGCCAGGACCGGGCTGGCCGACGACGGCACCCGGCTGCGCGCGATCGAGACCACGCTGAAACGCCAGATCCTGGCCGACGGGCTCGTCCTGATCGACACGCCGGGGCTCGGCGGCGGATTCGCCGCTGCCGCCGCGGCGGCGACGATGCGGGCGCTCGCACTGGCCGACGGTGTGATCGTGGTGACCGACGCGTCGCAGGAGCTGACCGCGGCCGAGGTCGACTTCGTCAGGCACGCGGCCGACGTCTGCCCGAACCTGATCGTGGTGCTCACCAAGACCGACTTCTACCCGCAGTGGCAGCGGATCCTCGAGCTGGACCGGCAGCACCTGCGGGACGCGGGGATCGAAGCCGAGATCGTGGCGGTGTCGTCGACGCTGCGCGAGCTGGCGCTGGACACCGGCGACCCGGCGCTCAACGCCGAATGCGGCTTCCCGGTGCTGGTCGAACGCTTGGGTTCGCGGTTGCTCGCCGACCACGCCGCGAAGTCCGTGCTCGCCGCGGCCGGTGTCGTGCGCAACTCGTTGCGCCAGGTCGCCGAGACGCTGGAGACCGAGCACAAGGCGTTGACCAAGCCGGAGGAACGCCAGGCCACCATCCGCAAGGTGGAGGCCAGCGGCGAGCGCGCGAAGGCGTTGTCCAGTCCGTCGGCGCGGTGGCTGAACACGATCACCGACCGGTTCGCCGACATCCAGGCGAACGTGGACGCGGACCTGACCGACTGCTCGCGCAGGCTGGAGAACGAGGTCACCAAACGGATCAAGGAGGGCGACCCGACCAAGGAGTGGGCGGAGATCGTGCCGTGGCTGCAGAAACGCGCGAACGAGGAGATGACCGACGCGCACACGCGGCTGATCCGGCAGATCGACGAACTCGCCGAGGACGTCGCGGCCCTGTTCGACGCGACCGCCGAGCAGGTCGAGGCGATCGGCAGGGGCGACATGTCGATCGGGCCCGACCTGAAGCTGGAGAACCTGGCCAGCAAGAAGGGCGGCAAGCTCGAGGTCGGGATGCACGCCGCCCGCGGCTGGTCGCTGTCCAGCTCGATCGTGACGACCGTGCTGGTCACGACACTGGCGCCGAGCCTGCTCATCGTCCTGCCGATCACGGCCGCGCTGGGGTCGGTGTTCGCGTGGCGCGCCGTGCGCAGCTACAAGACCACGAAGGTCGACGCGGCCCGTGCCGAGGCTCTCCGCGCGGCGGCGGTGTACCTCAACCAGGCCAGAGTGGACGCCAACCGCGCGTCCTACGACCTGATCCGGCACAGCCGCGGCAAGATCCGTGACTACTACCTGGATCAGGCGCAGGAAATGGTCTCGGCGGCCAAACACGAGCAGGAAGCCGCGATGCGTGCGGTACAGGCCGACGCGCAGGCAGCGGCAACCCGTGGTACGGCGGCGAAGGCGGAGCTCGACCGCGTGTCGGCGCTGCTGGCTACCGCGGAACGGGTGTCGACGCAGAGGGGCCGGTCGTGACAGTTTCCCTTGCCGCCCGGGTCCGTTCACTGCTCAACGACGCGGTGCAGGCCTACCAGGGCCGTCAGGGCGGGCGGGTCCTCAACGACGTCGCCAGGCACCTCGACGGTCCGCTGCGGGTGGCGATCGCGGGCCGGGTGAAGGCCGGGAAGTCCACTTTGCTCAACGCGCTCGTCGGCACGCGCATCGCCGCGACCGACGCGGGCGAGTGCACGAGGATCGTGACGTGGTACTTCCGCGGCCAGCAGCCGCGGGCGACCGCCTTTCCGCACGCCACGAGGCCTGTGGGGCTCGCACTCGACCACGACGGCAGCCGCTACGCGCTCGACCTCGGCACGCTGGACGTGGAGACCGTCGACCGGATCGAGGTGGCGCTGCCCAGCGACTGGCTCGGCCAGATGACGCTGGTCGACACCCCGGGGATGGGATCGCTGACCGAGTCGGCCGGTCGCAGGACGCAGGACTTCCTCGGCGAGACGGCCAGTGTGGACGCGGTGCTGTACCTGATGCGGCACTTGCACTCCACGGACATCGACTTCCTTGACGCCTTCAACGACAGCGACGCGTCCGACAGCACACCTGTCAACGCGGTCGGCGTCCTTTCCCGTGCCGACGAGGTCGGTGGCGGGGACGACGACGCGATCGCGCACGCCGGGAAGGTGGCGGCCGGGTACCGTGCCGATTCCCGGATCCGCAGCCTGGTGCACACGGTCCTGCCGGTCGCCGGTCTGCTGGCGGAGGCGGCCGCGACCATGAGCGAGAAGGAATTCGCTGACCTGAAGGCGATCGCTTCGGCCAGTGACGGTGCGACGATGCCGCTGTTGTTGTCGGCTGGGCGGTTCGTGTCGCCGACACGCGCGGTCATGGTGGATCCCGAGTCGCGCGGGCGGCTGCTGTCGATGCTCGGCCTCTACGGGCTGCGGCTCAGTTTGGAATCCATGCGTTCCGGCAACGTCGACCGCGGGCAGCTGTGCACACTGTTGCGGGAACGCAGTGGCCTCAGCGAACTGCGGCACCTGCTGCTGACCCAGTTCGCGCAACGCCGTGACGTGTTGAAGGCCGACGGTGCCTTGCGAGCCATCGAGTCGATCACCCGCAACGACCCGATTCCGGCCGCGCCACGCCTGCGTCAGGCGGTTGAGCGTTTGCGCGCGGGGGCACACGAGCTGACCGAGCTGCGGTTGCTGACGGAGCTGCGGACAGGGTCGGTGCAGGCGCCGACTGAGCAGATCGCCGTGATGGAACGTCTGCTCGGTGGGCAGGGCGCTTCGGTGGCGGATCGGCTGAACCTGCGCCCGGATGCTCCTTTTGAGACTGTCAACGCCGCGATCAGCGGGATGCACGGGCATTGGCGGCGGGTGGCGCAGAACCAGCTGATCGATCCCAGTTTCACGCGTGCCGCCCAGGTGTTGCAGCGGACCTGCGAGGGGCTGGCCGCCGCTGTCCGGATGGCTCCGCAGCGCCCGCAGCCACCGCAAGGGGGCGACCGGCAGGCGCCACCGCGGCGCCACCCGGGTCCGCCGCCGGTGGACAAGACGGAGACCATCCGCAAGCCGCCGTCTCCCGAGGACAAGACCACCGCGTTCCAGCGTCCGACGAACGTCCCGCGCGGTCCGGGCAACGGCTGAGCCCGGGATTGACGCCCGACCTGACTGCAACTACGGTTGTTGCAGTTAAGTCGGGCGCACAGGGGGCACGGTGAGTCTCAGCAGCAGGAGCGCGGTGGCGATCCACGCGCTCACGATGCTGGCGCGCTGGGACCGCTCGCTGACGTCCGCCGAGATCGCGGACAGCCTGGCGAGCAACCCGGTGCTCGTCCGACGCATCCTGGGCAGCCTGCGGGACGCCGACCTGGTGTTGTCCACCGAGGGACGCGGCGGCGGCTGGCTGCTCGCCCGTCCAGCACGGGAGATCACGCTGTACGACGCGTACACAGCGGTGGAAGCGGGGCCGATCCTGTCGCGGCACGCGCATCCACCCAGCGACGCCTGCGAGGTCGGACGGCACATGCAGAACCTGCTCGAGATGGAGTTCCAGGACGCGGAACAGGCCATGCGGGAACGTCTCGGCCGAACGACCATCGATCACCTGGTCCAGCAAGTGCTGGCCAGCGAGCGCGCCCACCAGCGCCACTGACCGACACCACGGCGGAGGTGAACCCTCCGCTTTTTCACACCCAAACTGCAACCATTTTGGTTGCAGTAAGACTTGTGTGGAGGAACCCCATGACCACAACGGAACGAACCGGCTCAGGGCCGGCCCTGCTGGCGGTGCTCATGCCGGCGGTGCTCGTCACGGTCGTCGCCAGCGACATGGTCAACCTCATGCTCCCGTCGATCGGCGCCCAGTTCGGGGCCTCCGAAGCGGAACTCGCGTGGGTCGTCACCGGCTTCCTGCTGACGTTCGCGGTCGGCATCCCGTTCTACGGCCGAGTCTCCGACCGCGTGAGCCTGCGACGGCTCTTCGGTTTCGCACTGGTGACCTACGCGGCCGGGAGCCTGGTCTGCGCGCTCGCCCCGGATCTGCTCGTCCTCGTGCTCGGCCGGATCGTGATGGGTGTCGGCGCCGCCGCGCTGCCGGTCCTCTCGATCATCGCCGTCACCAGGTTGCTGCCGCCGGGCAAACGAGGCATGGGAATCGGCGTCGTCTCGGCGGCCACGGGCATCGGCACCGCCGCCGGACCGGCACTGGGCGGCGGGATCGGCCAGGCCTTCGGGTGGCCCGCGCTGTTCTGGCTCATGTTCGTGGTCGCGTTGGTCCTGCTTCCCGCCGCGTGGCGCGTGCTGCCGGGCGAGCCGTCCACGGGCACCGCCCGGTTCGACCTCGCCGGAGGTCTCCTGCTGGGCCTCGGCGCCGGGCTTTTCCTGTTCGGCATCACCCAGGCCCAGGTCGCTGGTTTCGCCGCGCCTTCGTCGTGGGTCAGCCTCGTGGTGGCGGTCGCGGTGATCGGGCTCTCCGGGTGGCGTACGGTTCGCGTCGCGCGACCGTTTGTCCCACCCGCGTTGTTCACCAACCGGGTCTACCGGATCGCCGTTCTCGTCGCGTCCATGGCCATGACCGTCAACCTCGGCGTCCTGGTATTCGTCCCACTGCTGGTGGTCGACGTCAACGGGCTCACCCCAGGGGCCGGGGCGCTGGTCATGGTCCCGGCGGGGGTCGCCGTCACGCTCCTGTCACCGTTGATCGGTCGCCTCGCCGACCGCGTCGGCACCCGGCCGCTGGTACTGATCGGCCTCGCGCTCATGGGCGTGTTCACCCTGTTCCTGTCGACCTTCACGGCAGGCGCGTCGGTCATCCCCGCCGGGGCCGGGGTTCTCGGGCTCAGCACCGGTTTCATCCTCGTGATCACCCCGATCATCAGCGCGGCGGCGAGTGCGCTGCCTGCCGACCAGGTCGGCGTCGGGCTCGGAATCCTCCAAGGGGCCCAATTCCTCGGCGCAGGCGCCGGTCCAGCACTGTCCGGTGCGCTGGTGACCGCACGCCGGGGAGGCGACGCCGTCAACCCGTTGTTCCCGGGTCACGCGGGCGCTGCGCACTCCGACGCTTTCCTCGCCATGGCCGTGGTCATCGTCCTCACGCTGATCGTCGCGTTCCGGATGCGTGCCACGCCGGCCTAGGAGCCGGTGCGTTGCCCGAAGCTGGCGACCCACATGGCGGCGTCAGTGGTGTTCCTGTCACCTGCCTGGCCCAAACCGACTATCACGACCTGCTTGTCCTGCACCGGGTACATGCCGTTGAGGAAGATCGCGCGGGGTGAATTCTGTGCGCTGCCGACGTTCCAGCGCTCCCAGCGCTGGTCCTTCGTCTGCGTCCAGCAGCTCAAGGGCGGCGGCTGGCCTGACCCGATCGACCCGCACACCATCAGCGTTCCGTCCGACAGGCGGGCGATCCCCTTCAGGTTCGGCGCTCCTTCGGGGATGTACGGGGACTGCTCCCACTTGAGGCCGTCCTTGGAGGTCCAGATCGCCGGGCCGCGTTTGGCTCCCTGCAACACGGATCCGACCGCGACGAACTGCCCGTCGTCGGATGTGGTGAGCTTTTCGACGTTCTGCGGTCCTGTGCCGGACAGACCTGTTGTCGGAACGAGGTTCCACGTGTTCCCGTCGCCGGAGGCGTAGACGGCCGCGTCGCCGTCCTTGCTGTCGTTGCGGTCGTCACGGCCGATGGCGATCAGCTTGTTGTCCGGCCCCACGGCCACCGCGTTGAACTCCTTCAAGCCGGATGTCGCGTTCAGGTCCCCCTGTACCGGGAGCAACGCCCACTTCGCGCCGTCCGGTGACGTCCAGACAGCCGGCCGCTTCTTCTGGCCCGTTCCCGTCCAGCCCACCGCCACCAACGTCGAGCCGACCGGGGTCACGTCCAGGATCAGGCCCTGGCCGTCCTTGCCCACCTCGGCTTCGACGAAGTCCTCTTTGCCGCCTTTGCTCAGCCAGGCGCGTGGTTCGCGGCTCTGCGAGAAGCCGACCGCGGCCACGTCGCCGTTCTCCGTGCCGG
Organism: Kibdelosporangium phytohabitans; assembly: GCF_001302585.1. GTDB lineage: Bacteria > Actinomycetota > Actinomycetes > Mycobacteriales > Pseudonocardiaceae > Kibdelosporangium > Kibdelosporangium phytohabitans. The sequence continues at coordinate 7,815,287 of NZ_CP012752.1, forward strand.
TGACCGCCGTCATCTCGTCGGTGCCCTCCGGCGGGATCACCAGGGGCTGGCCCGTCAGCGTGATCTTCCCGACCGCAGGCGGGCCCGCGATGGGCTGCGCGCTCTCGTCGGTCCCCCGCTTCGCGTCACCACCGGAGGGTTTGTTGATCACGAAGAAGATCAGCCCGGCGACCACAGCCACGATCACCAGCACGATCAGCAACGCGATCAGCCTGCCCCGGCCTTTCCCGCCTTTGTCCTTCGTGCGCACCTCGGCGAACTGGTCGCCGGGACGGGGTGGCGGCCGCATGGCGACCGGTTCGAGGGGCTGCATCGACTTCAGCACTGTCCGGATGTCCGTCACCCCGGTCAGGCCGGACCTGGCCAGGTCGACCTTCTCGCTGACCGCGGGCGCCTGCGGGCCGTTGGGCAGCGGCGGCGGGATCGAACCCATACTCCGCTGACCGGGGCCGTGCGGTGCGGGGATCGCCGATTGGGAGCGCTGGCCCGGTTGGTACGCGGGCGGATGCGCCATCGGCCGTGAAGCAGCCTGGTTGTACAGCGGGTTTCCCTGCGGCGGCGCCATGGGACGGCCGGGCGGGGCGAAACCACCGGACGATCTGATTCCCACGGCTCGCGGTGCCGCCGCGATCGCCGCGCCGAGGCTGACCGTGTACTTCGGGTGCGCGTCGACCGCCACCCTGATGCCCAGCTCCGCCGACAACAGTCGACGCACCAACGGGATCCGGCTCGACCCGCCGACGAGCAGAACGCCGTGCAGCTTGGCCGGGTCCACCCCGGCCCGGCGGACGACCTGGCCGAACACGCCGACCGTGCCGAGCACCCGCTGTTTGATCAAATCCTCGAACTCGGCACGGGTGATCAGCACCTGGCGGCTCACACCGGGCAGCACCACCGGAACCACGACCTCAACGTCCGCCGACAGCGCCTCTTTGGCCTCGACGACCGTGCTGAAAAGCTGCGCCATCGCGCTGGACACGACCGGGTCGGTGAAGTCCAGCTGCGCGACGTCCACCCCCGCCTGGGCGCCGACGTGCCTGAACAGGGCGTGGTCGAAGTCGATGCCGCCGATCGAGTCGTCGCCGCCCGCTTCGCCGTAGATCTCCACGCCGGTCGACGTCTTGCGGACCACGCTGGCGTCGAACGTTCCGCCGCCGAAGTCGTAGATCCCGATCAGCGAACCCGCTTCGATGCGTTCCTGCGCCGCGTACCACGTCGCCGCCGCCACCGGCTCCGGCAGCAGGCCCACCTCGCGCAGTCCTGCCTGGGTGGCGGCTTGGACGAGCAGGTTCTTGCGGTATTCACCCCATGACGCCGGATGGGTCAGCACAACGTGGTTCGGCGGGCCGCCCTGCAGTTCGGCCACGCGGCCCAGCGACCAGCGCATCACCTCGCCGGTCAGCTGGTGCGGGGTGAATCCCCTGCCACCCACCAGAATCGGCACGTCGTCACCCATCCGCCGCTTGAACTCGCGGGCCATCCTGTCCGGATCGGTGATGCCACGCCGTGACGCGGCTTCGCCGACCACGAAGGTGCCATCGTCGCGCAGGAACAACACCGACGGCACAGCGTTGGCGCGGTTTCCCAGCGGCACGGTCTGCACCCGGCCTTCACGCCACAACGCCGCGGCGGTGTACGTAGTCCCGATATCGACGCCCAGCGGATAGGTCACCCGCCAAACAGTAGAGGTCACAGTGTGACGTTTGGTGCCATTCGCCCGCCCGATCACTTCTCGCCACGGCCATGCGCCCATATCGCTGCACTTTCGGGCAGGCAGCGGGAGTCCAACCGGAATAGTGTTTTCGCCGAACCGGCAGCACAAGTCTGCTTCGATCACGTCTGGGGGCGGCGATGACCTACGGCACTCAGCTCGCCGAGCGCGTCGGCTGGGTCCAGCGCCGCTGCAACGACCTGGTCCGCAACGTCGAGCACTTCATCCACGGCAAGACCAACGTCATCTGGAACGCCGTTGTCGGACTGCTCGCCGAAGGGCACTTGTTGATCGAGGACGTGCCGGGCGTGGCGAAGACCTCGCTGGCCAAGGCGATCGCGCACTCGATCGGCGGCTCGATGCGCCGGATCCAGTTCACGCCCGACCTGTTGCCGTCCGATGTGGTCGGTGTGCAGATCTACGACACGAGCAAGGGCCAGTTCCAGTTCAAGGAGGGGCCGGTCTTCGCCAACATCCTGCTCGGCGACGAGATCAACCGCGCGTCGCCGAAGACCCAGTCGGCGCTGCTGGAGGCGATGGCCGAGCGGCAGGTCACTGTGGACGGTGTGACGTACCCGCTGCCGCGGCCCAACTTCGTGATCGCCACCCAGAACCCGGTCGACCAGCAGGGCACGTACTCGCTGCCGGAAGCCCAGCTTGACCGGTTCATGATGCTGCTGCGGATCGGCTACCCGACGCCGGAGCACGAGGTCCGCATCGTCGGCGACGCGATCGCCCGCAGGCTGCCCGAACAGCTGCAACCGGTCTGCACGATCGACGACCTGCAGCAGATGATCGAGGTGGTGCGCGGGATCTACGTCGCACCGGCGCTGCAGGCGTTCATCGTCACCATCACCAACGCGACCAGGACCATCCCCCAACTCAAGCTCGGCGCCAGCCCTCGTGCCAGCAACGCGCTGGCCACGGCGGCTCAGGCGCGGGCAGCGGTGGACGGCCGCGCGTTCGTCACCGCGGACGACGTCAAGCAGATGGCCAAGCCCGTTCTGGCGCACCGGCTGGTGCTCACGCCCGAGGCCGCGGTGCAGGAGTTCAAGCCGGAGGGGATCATCGACCGCATCCTCACCGCGGTGCCGGTGCCGCAAGCCCCTGTCGGGGCGTGACATGCCTACCCGTTCCGGTGTGGCGACCGCCGTCTCGGCGGCCGTCCTGCTCGCGCTCGGCTGGCTCGCCGACTACCCGGAACTGATCGCGCTCGGTTTCGCCGCACTGGCCGCGCTGGCCGTCGCCGGTGCGTGGATGGTCCTGCGCCCCGACCTTTCCGCTGTGCGGGAGGTGCGTCCGCAGCGAGTCTCCGAGGGTGAGAAGGCGATGGGCGTGATCACGCTGACCAACGAGTCCAAACGCCGCAGCCCGCCGATCCTCGCCACCGAGCAGCTGGCCAACCGCGAGGTCCAGGTGCCGATCCCGAGCCTCGCCGCGGGCAGCGAGCACACCACGACGTACTACCTGCCGACGAACCGCCGCGGGATCCACCAGGTGGGCCCGATGTCGATCGGGCACACGGACCCGCTGCGGCTCATGCGTGTCGGCACGGTGTTCTCGGCGTTCTCCACGTTGTACGTGCATCCGCGGCTGGTGACCGTCGAACCGGTGCCGACCGGGCAGACCAGGGACATGGACGGGCCGACCTCCAGCTACGCGCCGCAGGGCGGTGTCGCGTTCCACAGCCTGCGGGAATACGTGCCCGGCGACGACTGGCGGCTCATCCACTGGAAGTCGACCGCACGCACCGGGCAGATGATGGTGCGGCACAACGTCGTTCCCAATCAGCCACGGCTGATGGTCGTACTGGACACCAATTCGCTCGGTTACTCCGAGCAGACGTTCGAGTCGGCGGTCAGCGCGGCGGCGTCGCTGGCGATCGCCGCGATCCGGGGCGGTTTCCCGTTGGAGCTGCGTACCACGAGCGGTGGTGTCGCGGCCAGTGACCGGGCGTACGACGGAGCCGTGCCCGCGTTGGATCTTCTGGCTGCCGCCAAGGCAACCCGTGATGACCCTGGGCTGACAGCGTTGCCCGGCATGGTGTCGACGGACGACAGCGTCGCGCTCGGCGTCGTGACAGGCACACCCGATCCGCGGGTGCTGTCGGTGTTGCCGACGGTTCGCAGGCATTTCCTCATGCTCAGCCTGATCCAGTTCTCCGGCAGGCACAACACCCCGACACCGTTGAACGGGGTCGTGTCGCTGACCGCCCGGACGGTCGAGGAGTTCGCCGACGCCTGGAACAAGCTGGTGCGAAAGTGACCACGATCCGGCCGCAGTCGCCGCCCGCGGGCCCCAGCAGCGCGGGCGGCAACGTCACGCACACGATCAGCGTGACCCAGTCGGCGCTGCTCAACCCGGATCCCCCGGCAGGCAGGAAGATCAAACGGGCACGCCAGCACATCCCGCAGAGCCAGCCACGGCTGAGGATGGGGTTCCCCGCGTACACGCAACTGGTGCTGGCCGGTGTCGCGATCGGTGTGTCCAGTCTGTTGTACTTGAAGTACTACAGTGATCTCGGCTACCTGATCTCCACGCTCACGGCAGCCGCGGCGGGTGTGCTGATCGGCGCGGTCGCCGCGATCCGGCGTTGGCCGGCGCTGGTCACCGTCGGCGCGGGCGTGTTCGGGTTCCCCGTCGTCGCGATCTTCGCGGTGTCCCGTGACACGCTCGACCTGGGCATTCCCACGTGGACGACGCTGAAGTCGGTGGCGACCGGCCTGGTTTCGGGCTGGGCGAGGATGTTGTCGGTGAACCTGCCCGCCGACCCGAGCGGTGAACTGGAGTTCACGCCCGCGCTGATCTGCTTCGCCGCCGGGATCGTCGCGGCGAGCCTGGTGCTGCGGACCAAGTCCCTCCTCGCGCCGGTCCTGCCGCCTGTCGTGGCGTTCGGTCTCGCCCTGCCGATCACGGCGCCGCGGCCGGTCGGTGGCGTGGCGCCGGTCGGCGTCCTGCTCACGCTGGTGCTGGTGCTGGCTTTGATCCGCGCGGGCACGTCTGATCCGTTGGCGCGCACCATCAACGCGAAAGCCCTGTGGGGGCGCTTCCTCTTGGGCCTGCCTGTCGTCGCTGTCGCGGTCGTCGCGGGCATCGCCGGAATGCGGTTCGTGCCGCTCGCGGACGGCGCAAGCCGGTTCGACCTGCGCGAGGTGGTCGAACCGCCGCTGAACATCGACGACCTGATCAACCCGTTGGCCACGTTGAAGTCCCAGTTGCGCAAGCCGGACGCGGACATGTTCACGGTCAGGCTGACCGGCGACACCGCCGGGGTCGACCGGATCAGGACCGTCGCACTGGACAAGTTCGACGGCGCGATGTGGAGTGCGCAGGACCAGTTCCTGCTCGCGGGCAGGACACTCCCGCAGGACGAGTCGCTGCTCAACCCGCGCAGGGTGACCATGGACATCCAGGTCACCGGCATGCCGGGGCAGTATCTGCCTGAAATCGGCGCGCCGGTGTCGATCTCGGGCGCGCCGAGGGTCGGCTACAGCAAGGCGTCGGGCACGCTCGCGACCGACCAGCAACCAGGTGGCTGGAACTACCGGCTGGTCACCGAGATCGGCAGGCAGACCGGGCTGGACAAGAGCGTGCCGTACGTCTCGGACTCCACCCGGTACACCGAGCTGCCGCGCGTCGATCCCCGGCTGCCGGACATCATCCTGGCCAAGGCCAACGACCTGGCGGCGGGCGCGTCCGAGCCGTACGCCAAGCTGATGGCGATCCAGAAGTACATGCAGTCCTTCCCGTACAGCCTGGACACCCGCCCCGGACACTCCTACGACGCGTTGAGCAGGCTGTTCGGCCCGAACATCAACGAACAGGTGGGGTACGCCGAGCAGTTCGCGTCGGCGTTCGCGGTGCTGGCCCGGACGCAGGGTTTCCCGGCCAGGGTCGCGTTCGGCTACCTGCTCGACAAGCAGCGCCAGAAGGGCGACACCTACCAGGTCAAGTCGGGTGACGCGCACGCGTGGGCCGAGGTGAACCTGGCCGGGTACGGCTGGGTGGCGTTCGAGCCGACCGACCCGAAGCGGCACCCGGCGAACGCGCCGAAACCCAAGGAAACCGAGACCCCGGCGGACGAGAACCGGCCGGAGGAGAACTCGACGGCGTCGCAGACGGCCGAGGACCCGAACCTGCCGAGGCTCGGCGAAGGCGTGTTGACCGTGCTGGACTGGGCCTTGTTCGTCGTCATCGGACTCGGCTGTCTCGTCGTGCTGACGCCGATCGCCGTGGCATCCGAGAAGTTCCGCAGACGGCGGCGACGCCGTTCCGGCAGCCGGGCGGCCCGGATCATCGGCGCGTGGCAGCAGGCCACGGACAAGCTGATCGAACACGGTGTTCCGATAACAGCAGCATCGACTCCTCGGGAGATCACCGACCAGGCACGGGAACGGATCGGCGACGAGGGCACGGGAGCGTTGGCCGTGCTCGCGCCGATCGTGACATCCGCCGTGTTCGAGCCCGCCGAACCGGAGGACACAGCGGCCGAGACGGCGTGGCAGTTGGAAAGCCAGCTGCGCGACGAGTTGCGGCGGGCCAGCAGTCCACTGTTGACCATTCGCGCATGGCTCGACCCGCGCCCGTTGTACGCCCGATGGCGTGACGAACGACGGCGCCGGCGCGCGCTGGAAAGGCTGACCAGGGGATGACTGCCGTGACGGTCGACGGGACCACGACGATATCCGTTGGTGAGAGCAACGCGGGTCGTTGCCTGGGCGTCTTCACATCACGCCCACCCGCAGCCAGATACCGGAAGGTGGGGATATGACACCGTTATCCCTGCGAAAAGCGTGGATTCGCAACACGACAGCCGCCGTGTCCACCGTGATCGCCGTCGGCGGGATGGCTGTGGCCGGTGTGGACAGTGGCAACGAGGTCCAGGACGTCAAGCTGTTGTCCGGTGCGGCGTGGCTGGCGTCCGGCCGGGTCGGCCAGCTGAGCCTGCTCGACGGGCCGTCGACCGAGGTCTCCGCGCAGGTCCAGGTCTCCGCGCCGGGCTCGGTGCTCGACGTGGTGCAGGCCGGGCCGAACGCGTACGCGGTCGATCAGACGGCGGGGACCATTCGGCGGATCGACGGGGCAACGTTCGAGGTCAGCGCACCCGAGTCCCCGATCGCCGGTGCCCGCGGCGGGCTCACCGCGTTCGCGGGTTCGGGCAAGCTGTACATCGTGGACACTCAACGTGGGCTGTTCACCAACGCCGACCCACGAACCGGGCGCGCGCTCAGCGACGCCAAGAGCCTGGCCGCCCAGATCGCGCCGGGCACGACCGGGATCGACGACGGCGGCAGGCTCTGGATCTCCGACAACGCCACCGGTGACGTGCGGATGATCTCCGACGACAGCGAAGCCGAGCAGATCAAGGGCGTCAGCCGACCGGGACGCAGCCTGCTGACCATCACCAAGGGCAGGCCCGTGGTGGTGGACGTCGCGGCGCGCAAGGCGACCGTGCTCGACCCGCTCATCCGCGCCACCAGCACCACGATCGACCTCGACCTGCGCAACGGTGAAGAGGTCCAGGTCAGCGGTTCACCGTACGGCGAACGGTTCTACGTCGTCGCACCGCGTGGCGTGCTCACGATCTGCGAACTGGACGAGGAAAGCTGCTCGAACGCCGTCCCGCTGGCCGGTGGCAAGCTCGGTGCGGCCGTCGAGGCGGGCAACCGGTTGTTCGTGCCGGACTTCACCACCGGCCAGGTCTGGATCGTCGACTTGGACAAGCGGAGCGTGCTCGCCCGGCCGCAGGTGCTCAAGACCGCACGGCAGTTCCAGCTGGTGTCCAGGGACGGCGTGGTCTTCTTCAACGACGCGGAGTCCGACCAGGCCGGTGTGATCACACTGGACGGAACCGTGCTGAACGTGGCGAAGTACGACGCCAAGGACCCGAACAAAGGCTTGACCGCGCCCATCAAGGGCGTGCCGACCCAACCGAACCAGCAACAACAGAACCAGCCGAACCAGCAACAGGATCCGACGCAGGTACCTGTTCCCCCGCAGCAACCACAACAACCACAGCAACCGCAGACACCGCCACCGGCGAACCCGCTTCCGCCACAACCGCCTCCGCCGCCGTACGAACCTCCGCCGGCACCGCCTCCCCCACCACCGCCGGCGCCACCTGAGCCGCCGCCGACCCAGGATCCGCCGCCGACGCCGGAGAAGCCGGTCATCAAGATCACGCCGTCGAAGGCGAGCCCGGTCGTCAACGAAAGCATCACGCTGAAGGTCGACGACAGCAACGGCACCGCGCCCACCCACGCGACCTGGACGTTCGGTGATTCCCAGAAGGGCACCGGCGCGATGGTCAGCCACAAGTGGGCCGCGCTCGGCACGTACCAGGTCAGCGTGGAGGTGACCATGCCGGACGGGCAGACAGCGACCACGTCACGCCCGATCGAGGTCACCAAACCACCGGACACCACCGTGCCGACGGTCATCGGGCAGACGGAGAACGCCGCGACCACCGCGCTCACCAAGGCGAGCCTCCGCACAACGGTGAAGCGGGTCGCCAGCCACACCGTCGCCGCCGGTCTGGTCCTCGCACAGGACCCGGCGGGCGGAAAGGTCGTCGCACCGCAGACGATGGTGGCGCTGCAGGTGTCGTCGGGCAAACCGGCCGCGATCGACCTGCTTGCCCGAGCTGGGAGCGCGGCATGGCGAACCGGCGCTGGAACACTGTCGTACAACGGGGGCGACGGCGACGTGAAAGGCTTCGTGAAGCCACGCAGCGGCTTCTACCTCGAAGACCGCTCGACGCCAGCCTTCCTGGAAACGCACCCGCAATGGGTCGACAACGGTTACATCGAAGGCACGTACACCCTGCCCCGCCCGGTGGTCGCCGGTGACCGGTTCAAGGTGACAGTCGGTTTCATGGCCGTGCAGAGCCCGCCGTCGGCGGGTGGCGGCACGTTCGTCGTCAGCGTGATCAGGGGTGGTGCCGCGACGACGATCGCGTCTGTTGCCGACTCGGCGTCCGACGGGGTGCTGCGGCAGATCAACGTCGACCTGACCCCGCACGCGGGCGCCACCCAGGTCAGGTTCCGTTTCAACGCAGGTCCTTCCGCAGGCCAGGACTGGGCTTCCTGGGTCGGACCACGAATCGAGGGATGATCATCCATGGCCATCGCGATGAAGGTGACCGTCAGCCCGGAGCGGATCTCGCTGGGGCCGGGCGAGTCCGCGGACGTCGAGGTGACGGTCCAGAACGCCAGCCAGGTCGTCGAGCACTTCGCGGCACAGGTGGTCGGCCTGCCGAGCGCGGACCTGGTCCGCTGCGAACCGGACGTGGTGAAGCTGCGCCCGAAGGAAGTCGGCACCCTGCGGATGCAGGTCTCGGTGCCGGAACGCGGCGGGATGGTCGCCGGGCCGTACACGCTGGGTCTGGTGGTGAAGTCCCCGTACAGCAAGGAAGTATCCCGCTGCGAGGAGCTTCCGCTGGACGTGCGCCCGGCGCCCGCGCTGACCATGAACGTGCAGCCCGAGGTGGCCAACGGCGGCAAAGTGGGCAACTACGTGGTCAACCTGGCCAACGAGGGCAACATGCCGATGGCCGTGACCCTGTCGGGCAGCGACCCGGAGAACAGGGTCGGCTTCAAGTTCGCGCCGAGGGAGATCCGTCTCGAACCCGGCATGGTCGCCGGGTCGCAGGTGACGGTGAACTCCGACCAGCCACTGACAGGGCAGGAGAAGCGGCGGGCGGCGACGCTGCGGGCGAACGCGGGCGAGACCGTGGTGGAGAAACCGGTTTCGTTCGTGCAGCGGCCCAAGATCCGTGGCGGCTGGATGAAGTTCGGGGCGTTGGCCGCCGGGCTGGCGGTTCTTGGCGGTGCCACGGTCGGTGGTGCGCTGCTGTTGCGTGACATCAGGAAACCGGAAGTCTCAGCGAACACGTCGCAAGCAGCGCAACCGCTGCCCCAACCTCAGCCGAACCCGCAACAGAACCCGCAGCAGCCACCACCTCAGCAGTCGGGACCGGCGAACCCGGCTTCGGCCCCGCCCCAGCCACCGCCGAACCCACAGGCACCTACACCGGCGCCGCCTGGCCCTTCCGGTGCGCCCGCTCCGGTGCCGGTGACCACGACCATCGACTTCGAACAGAACCCCGCCACCGGCCAGCCGGCCGACGAGAACGACCCGATCGAATCGGACCACTACGCCGCCAAAGGCCTGACGCTGGCGGCGCTGCCGGACCGAGGCCCGATCGAGTGCAAGAACGCGAAGCAACTGTGGATAAAGATCAACCGGCCGAACCCGAACTCGACAGTGCCGGTGGCGGGTGCGGGGCTGTACCTGACCACGGGCATCCCCACCGAGGCACGGGACTGCAACGTGGTTCCGGTCAGGATGACCTTCGCCAAACCGGCCACCGCGGTGAACGTCTACTTCACCGGCCTTCAGGGGACGAAGTACACCGCCACCATGGTCTTCGCCGACGGGACTCAGCTGCCAGTCGAGGGTACGGCCACGAAGATCGGGGAACGGGTTCCGATTCCTTTTCAGGTTCCTCAGGGTGGGCAGCCTGTTCGTGAAGTGATCTTCGGTCTCAGTCCCGGTGTCGCTCCGGATCGGGGTGGGCGGACCAACGTTCTGCTCAAGGGCGTTGGTTTTACCAGCGTTCCGTAGGTTTTCTTGTGGGTTGGGCGGTGTGGCTCTTGTTGCGCCGCCCGGTCCTTCTTGTCCCGACTCTTGACTTTCGTCTTGCTTCGGTTCGTCTTGCTCCGGTTCGTGACCTCTTGGTGGGCTGGGGCGGCGCCGATTTGACAAAGGGGCCCTGGGGCGCCCTCTTCGAGCGCAAAGGAGGAGCCCTTGTCGCAGGCCAAAGCGCGGCCCTCTCCAAAGTGGCGGGGCTCTCCGCGCCGACGAGCTTACGGGCGCCCCTACCCTTTGTGAAATCGGCGCCGCTGTTGGGTTTCGTTCTTCTGGCGCCACTCTGGAGCCCTCGGTTTCGCCCCGTTGCTCTCAGACTCTCGGCCTCGCCGACGCCACTCCCCGGCCTCCGGTCCCCCTACTGTCACTCTCGGACCTTCGGCCGTGCCGACACCACTCGTGTGCCTCGACCCTTTCTGTTGCTGCTCTTGGGTTTCGGCTTGACTGGTGCGTTGCGGGTCATAGGAAGTACGCCAGGGCCCACACCGTTCCCATGGCCATGATTGGCAGTCCGATCAGCAGTGCTGTCCTCCACCATTGGCTTTTGCGCTTCGGGCCTGCGGCTACCGGTGGTGGTTCTGGCATCCATCGCGGTGGGAAGGCTGCGCCTGGCCAGAGTTCGCAGCCGCAGATCTCGCAGCGCTTGCGGTGTGGGGGATTTATCTGGCGGCACTGTGGGCAGTGCGGTCCCAGTGCGCGGGCTGGGTCTGGGCGCATGACCTGCTGCTGCGGGGGTGGCTGGCGGTACGGTTGCTGTTGGGGCGGCGGTTGGTAGGACCGCTGTGGTGGTGGGTGGGGCATCTGGCCGGTGTAGCTGACCACGCCCTCTTCCGCAGGTTTGTGGGTGACCTTCTGCGGTTGCGGCTCCACGTGGGCCGGTTTGTCCAGCAGAAGGGGGTATCCGCAGTGCGCACAGAGTTTCGCGCCCTGCTGTGGCACCGGCTGGCCACACTCTGGGCAGTTCATCGTTGCTCCTGCTTCTCCGACCTGACGACCAGGTCCACTCGCACACCTATCGGCAGTTCCTCGGCGAGGAACGTCATGACTTGCTTCTTCGTCAGCAGGCCTGTGTGGTCCAGTTCGACTGTCACCACGTGGGATGCTTGGGGCACGTCGTCCCGTGGCCCGAACACGCCACCTGAGTCGATCACGTCGACCCGGCTGTCGGTCAACGCTTCCAGCAGCAGTTCCAGGCCGCGGCTGGTTCCCCGCCACACCAGCGCCTGGCCGACGGCGCGGATCAGTCTTCTCTGCGCGTCGCGGACATTGGTGTCTTCGGCTGTCAGCATCGCGGCATCGACGTCCACGCCGATCCACGAGGCCAGGTAGGCGAGCATTTCCGGGGAGGCGAGGTTGACGTCGAGTTCGTACTCGATGTCGGAGACCTGTTCCCGGACCGAGTCGCCGATCTCCTCGAACGCGCGTACGAACCCGGCTATCACCCGGTCCCCGCGCATCGCGGCGGGCAGCTGGTTGGCCAGCCAGCCCACGTGTCCGTTGCCTGTCATTGGCGGACCACCACCCGGTGGGACACCGACATGAACAGTTCTTCCTTCGCCAGCTGGACGCGCTGCCCTGCTTGCTCCGGCTGCTGCTGGCCTCGCAGGTCCGCGAGGAACATGTGCACGGTCTCGGCACGGGACACTCCCGCGACGCCACGCAGCACCGAGAATATGTCTCCGATGGAAAGGTCCGTGTCGAACGGCCAGCCGTTGCCGTCTGGTCCGCCGGTGATCGGGTTGACGAACGCGTACAGCGCGCGTTCGGCGTCCTCACGGACCTTCTCCGGCCGTACTGTCGGTGCTGCGTGGACCTCGGCGACGACCGTGATCCCTTGGTACGACGGTGTGTCGATGCGGACCTGGGTGGTCAGCAGCCTCCGCCCGTCCAGGTAGCCCTTGATCTGGTTCACCAGGTCCTGCTTCAGTGCCAGGTCCTTGAGCTTCATCGTCTCCGGTGCCACGTCACTGCGTGGCACGACCAGCAACCGCACTGGGTCACCGGCTTTCAGCGGCGGCAGGCAACGGGCGCGGGCCACCCCCGGCGCTGCGGCTCGGGTGAGGCGTTCGAAGTCCTTGCCGGTCACCGCGCGGTGTCCGCCGCGCAGGTACAGGGGGCCGCGGACCTTGGCGTTCTCCACCGACTCCGCGTCGACGCCGCCGGTCGCCGGTTCGAGGTTCCTGACCGAGTCGACCGACTGGATCGCGCTCAGCGGCACGGTCAGCTTTCCCGCGCCCACGTTGCCGCGTCGCCCGCCGCCGTAGCGGTAGCCGGTCACCCAGATCTGCGCGTCTTCCTCCGGCACCGCGCCGTACTGGCGGATCCGCCCGTCCCGGCCGATCACCCTCGGACCGAACCGGATCTCGCCGGTCGCGCCGTTCCACGTGTACACGCGGTCGGCCTCGGTCGCGTCGGTGAAGTCGGCGACCTCGTTCCACGGCACGGGATCCGGGTCCACGCCGGGTTCACGCCGGGCGGGCAGGATCTCGACACGCTCCCGGGCGCCTCGCCGGGGCAGGACGGGCGCGCGGCGCACGACGTGCACCTGACCGGGTTCGCCTGTGCTCGTGCCGAGCAGTTCGCGGGGTGCGGGTTCGGCGTGGTGAGCCGCCACCGCGCCGCCGAGGCCCACCACGTTGACCGAGTCGAGCAGCGGTGGGGTGTCGTACGTCCGGCCTGCCACGGCCGGGTCGACCAGCTTGGCCCGCACCCAGTGCGCGCGGACCGGGCCGATCGCGAGGTTCTCGTGCCGTCCCTTGAGCAGGAGGGTGACCTCGCCGGAGGTGTTGAACCCGTCGCTGGTGTCGGTCAGCACCCTCGCGTTCGACCAGTCCCTGCCGTTCCAGCTCTGCCAGACCCTCGGTGGATCGCGCGGGTCGATACCGCGTCCCGCCGCGCCGCTGACCTCGATGTCGACCCTGATCAGGTTGCCTTCGAGGCTTTCCTCGAAGCCCAGGTACATCGCGTCGTCGACGTGCAGCGACGGGAAGACCGGGATCTGCGTGCCTTCCAGGCCCAGTTCATCGGTCTTGTTCTCGAACCGGCCGTCGGTCCTGGTCAGCAACGCGGTCAGCTTCGGCCGCACGAGCATCAGGTCCGTGTCGGTCATGAACACGATCTGGTCCTCGCCGTGCCCGCGCTCGGTGCCGACCTGGGTGCCACCGGGCACCCTGATCGACTGCTCCGGCGGGGCCGCCAGCGTGAACAGGATGTCGGTACGGGCGGGTGACGCCGACGCGAGCTCGATGCCGACCAGTTCGAGGAACTTCACGTACAACCGGTCGGGCACCTGGTTGAGCCGGTACAGGATCATCTCGGTCATCCAGGCGAACAGCTCGATCAGCGCGACACCGGGGTCCGACACGTTGTGGTCGGTCCACTCCGGACAGTGTCGCGCGATCCGCCGTTTCGCCTCGTCGACGATGTCCTGGAACCGGCGGTCGTCGAGATTTGGCGCGGGGAGACTCATGGCGCCGGTTCCTCCTGGGGGATCACGTAGAACGGGTAGACCAGGTTGCGGTGGTCGTTGGTGGCCTTGACCCGGTAGGCGATGTCGATCGAGATCATCGACCCGTCACCCTCCGGCACGGCGCTGACCGCTTCGAGCTCGACCCGCGGCTCCCACCGCGTCACCGCGTCCCGGACGCTTTGCTCGATCAGGCCGAGGGTGTTGGCGTTGACGGGCGCGAAGACCTGTTCCCACATGGCGCAGCCGAAGTCCGGTCGCATCACGCGTTCGCCGGGCGCCGTGGTCAGGATCATCCGCAGCGCGGCGTCGATCTCCTCGTCGCCGCGCACGAGGCGGACGCTGCCACCCGGCGTGATCTGGCCGGGAAAGGCCCAGCCCGAACCGATCAGGTCACCGTTGCCCGGCTCGCTCATGCTCCCACTCCCCCAACCCTCAGTTCAGCTTGATCGGCTTGCCGGTCGCGCTGATCGCGCCCTTCGCCGTGATGTCGATCCTCGCCGCGTCCAGCTTCAGCGAGTTGGCGGCCTTGATCTCGATGTCCTTGGCGCTGACCACCAGCTTCGTCTCACCGGTCAGTTTGGACTCGTCCTTCTCCAGCACCAGTTCGCACTCCGCGTCACCGAGCTTGACGGTGATCCTGCTCTTCGGGTCGTCGGTCAGCACGATCCGGTGGTCCTTGCGGCTGGCCATGACCCGGTCCTTGACCTTGCCGTCCTGCGTCGATCCCGGCTCCGGTGGCTTGTCCTTGCGACCCCACAGTCCACCGAGGACGATCGGCCGCGACTTGTCGTCGTTCTCGAACCCGACCAGCACCTCGTCGCCGACCTCGGGCAGCCATTGGATGCCGCGGGACGCGCCCGCGCCGATCGTGGCGACCCTGGCCCACTGGCTCTCGTCGTCGGCCAGGGTCGGGAACTTCACCTTGACCCGTGCCTGGCTTTCCTTGTCGTCGTTGTTGGTCACGACACCGACGACCAGGCTGCCCCAGCCCCGGTGTTCCTGCCGGTTCGCGGTGCCACCGCCGCCGATCATGTCGACGAGGCTTTCGGCTTCCTTGGCGCCGCAGGTGAATCGGGTGACGTACGGGCGGTCGGCGCCGTAGATGTGCTCGACGGCGGTCACGCGGTACTTGCCCGCCAGCCGTTTGCCGACCTTGTCCAGTGTCACGTCGTTGCCCGCACCGATCCACGGGTTGCCGACAGCCTCGCCGCGAAGCACGACCCCGCCGCCGGATGCCTTGGCCATCAACGACTGCGCTCGGGCGTCCGCCTCGGACTGGCTGGCGGCCGGGAACTGCCCGGCCCGCCTGGTCACCTGGCCGAACGCTCGCTTGGCCGCCGCGGCCATCTGCGCGGCGGCGGGGGCGTCCGTGCCGGGGTCGGGCGTGTTGGCGCGCCCGGTGATCGTCTTCTTGTCCACCGGGTCCCACGCCGTGACCACGACCTCGTCGCACGCGTCGACCGAGGCGAACCGCACCTTGAAGCTGCGCAGGTTCTCGCCCCACGTCAGCTTCGGCGCCTGGCCGCGGCCGGACGGTTTGCGCTTGAAGTGGAACTTGTTCTCCGTGATCCAGAAGTCGTAGCCGATCGAGCTCGCGATCCGGCGCAGGAACGCGTAGTCGGTCTCGCTGTGCTGCAGCAGGTGCGTCCGGACTTCCGATGTGCCGTCGATGTCTGGGTCGAGGCCGTATTCGCCGGAGACGCGGCGCGCGATGTCGGCGTCGGTCATGTTGGTGAACGCGCGGGACTTGCCGCCGCGTGCCATCCGGTGGGTCAGGTCCAGTCCGGTCACGACCAGCTCGTGCCGTCCGGTCACGCCCGGCTCCACCGACACCCCGGTGACCTCGCCCGATGTCACGACCACCGGCTCGCCCTCGGCGCGGAACGCGATCTCCACCTTGGTACCCGGCCGGAACTTGTCCTCGTCGAACAGCTCGAAGTGCGGGTCGTCGAAGTGCAGCGCGAAGGAGTCCGGCAGCTGCACGGACTCCTCGACCTGCACGAGCATCAGCCTGCCGTAGAGCTCGGTGCGCAGCGGCGAGCCGTCCACGGTCAGGATGACGCCGTCAAGGCGACGCTGCTCAGGCATACCGGCCGTCCCGTCGGCGCGTGCCCTGCTCGGGGATGGCCAGCTGCTTGCCCTTGGGCAGCGCCAACGGGTCCAGGATGCCGTTGGCCTCGGCGATCTGCCGCCAGCGCGTCGAGTCGCCGTAGTGCGCGGCGGCGACCCGGTCGAGCGTCTCGCCGGGCCGCAGCTGGTGCACGGTGTGCAGGGTCGGTGTGGAGGACGTCGGGTTCTGCAGCGGCAGCTGGTCCTCGTCCTTCCACTGCTTGAGCGTGAGGTCCGCCTTGCACCGCAGCGGCTTGCCCGAGCTGGCGAAGTACGTGAACCGGATCTGCACGCGTTCGACGATGCACTTGAACGACTTCGTGTCGCCCCAGTGGAACTCCACCCACGGCGGGCGTGCCTTGTTGCGGCTCGGGTCCGCGCCGGGCACGGCCGGGTTGACCTTCATCAGCTTGAGCAGTTTGTCGGTGTACTTGGTGACGGACTCGCCGTCGCGGGTCGTGTCGAACGTCAGCGACATCGACATGGACGCCGACTGGCCGGACTGGAACCGCAGCTCGGGGGCGTTCTTGCCCTTGGCCTCACCGCCCTGCCAGCTGTTGGACTTGCTGATGGTCAGCTCGGCCGGGTTGAACATGCAGTCGATCTGCTCCTTGCTCTCAGTGAGCAGGTACGCCTTCACAGCCGCCATCTAGAACACCCCCGCGTAGCGCCCGCCACGGCGTTCGAGCTGGCGGAGCAGTCGTTCTTCCAGAGCCTCGGCGATCCGGTCGAGCTCCACACCGGACAGTGCCTGCTGCGCACCCGCACCGAGTGCCTGCCCGGCCGCGTTCACCGCCTGACCTGCCGCGCCGGTGACGGCGTTCTGCGCGTCGCCGACCGCGCCCATGGCCTGGTTGCCGAGATCCTGCGCGGCACCTCCGGCCTGGGTCATCGCGTTGCTGACCCACTGGTTGGCCTGGCCCGCCGTGCCGTTCACACCGTCGGTGGCCATGCCTTGCAGCTGCCCGGCCATGCCCTGCGCGGCCTGGGTCACCTGGCTGACGGCTTGGTTGGCCTCGGTCATCGCGGACTGGGTGGCTTCGCGGACCGCGTTGTCCACAACGGTCTTCGCGATCTGGGACACCGCGCCGACCACGCCGTTCGCGCCGCCGCCGACCGGGAGGCTGTCGACGAGCCCGGCCGAGACCGACCCGGCTTCCTCGCCCATCCGGTTGGCGAAGCCCGACGCGGCGCCGGCGAGACGTTCACCCATCCCGCTCGCGGCGCTGCCGAGTTCGGTCACACCGGCCGCCTGGTTGCCCAGCCCGCCGATCGCGCCGGTCGCTTGGCTGGTCAGACCACCCACCACGCCGGACGGGCTCGGCAGCCCGCCGCCGAACAACCGTTGCACCCGCATCGGCGCAACGGCGTCGAACTGGGATCCGACGGTCCGGGCGTGTCGCTCGTCGGAGTCCATGGATCCCGGGTGGTGGTGCAGCATGAACCGCGGGCGTGTGACGGGTGAGCGGGCGTGCGTGAGTTCGTGTGCCAGGACACCGAGTGCGGCGGGGTCGGCGCCGGGCTGCTGTGCCAAGTGGACGACCCGGCCCGTGGTCGCGCCCAACGCGCCGACCTCGGTGAGGGCTCGGCGGGTCGCGGGACCGGTCGTGTACGAGGCGCCGTCCGGGCTGCCGGTCAGCTGCGCCACGAGCGGCCGGACGCTGGTCGGGAACGGTTTCGGCGACTCCAGCGGAACGGACGCGATCGCCGCGCGCCAACGCTGCTCAGGCGAGGCGGGGCGTTCGGCGACCTCACCGGCTGCTGCCGTGGCCGACGGTGACCGGCGCGGGGCGGATTGTCCTGCCGTGTCCGGGAGGACCGGTGAGAGCGACCGTTGGGTCACAAGTGGTTGGACCGCTGCGAGGCGGACAGGTCCAGACCGGGCCGCGGACGGCTGAGCAGGCACCGGTGATTCGGTGAACGGCTGCGAAGTCATCGGTTGCGCAGCCGGCGACTGGGTCAACGGCTGCGAGGTCAACGGTTGCGCAACCGTTGACTGGTCCGCTGCGACGGCTCGCATGGTGCCGGCCGACGGGCCCACCATCGACATCGGCCCTGGTGAACGGGTCACCTGCCCGAACGCGGCGGCTCGCTGAACGGCCGTGACACCGCCGGGCGCCTGCGGGCGTACCGCGCGCACCAGCGACCGGATCGGCGCGACCACAACGCAAGACGCGGCTCGGTGCAACACCGCCGCCGGTCCGGGCACCGGTTGCGACACCGGAAGCCGCTGGGCCGGGAACTGCTGGCCCGAAAACCGCGGGGCAGGAAGTTGCTGGGCAGGAAGTTGCTGGGGCTCAACAACTTGCTGGTCAGCGGCGACCGCGGCACCGGGTGGCGGGGCCATCGCCAGGTGCGCGGTCGACCCGCCGACCACCGTGCCCCTGGTTTCGGACACCAAACCCCGGCGCAGCACGGAAGCCCTGCTGGTCAACGGACTGCACCGGGCCAGCAGCGGCCGCTCGGCCGGTCGGCCCGGGGTGTAGGTCGGCGCATGGCGCGTCGCCCCGGATGCGGGGAAGCTGCCGGCACGGAACCCCGGCAGCAAACCGCCGACAAGCCGCTGGACCGCCATCCGCCACCACGGCGGGCGGACTGCCAGCGACTTGGCCGATACTACTGGAGCGGCCCGCGGGGCCGCCGGTTGCCTACGGCGAAACGGGACCAGCCCGCGCAGACGGCCGCCGAGGCCGCTACTTCGACGGTTTGAAGCCACAGTGGCACACCTCCAGCTCCTCGGTGGCCAGGTCCTTGGACGTCGCGGCCAGCTTGGGACCGCTCCACTTCACCGGGAAGGCCTCGGTGAAGTCCCAGCTGCGCACCACGTTGCCGGTCGAGTCCTTCAGCTCGACCGAGCCGTGCCTGCGCTCGATCTTGTTGCCTGCGGACTCCAAGCCCTCCCCCGAGCACTTCGCGAACCAGTCGAAGAGCGTGTTCGACTCGGTGATCCCGCGTTTGAGCACGAGGTTGGGCCACTTCATCTGCTTGGGCAGCTTGTGCGTGAACTGGTTCTGCCCGCCTTCGACGAGCTCCTCGGTGTCGATCTGCACCGACAGGCCGGAGACCTCGAGGAACGTGCCGATCGTCAGGCCGTCCACTTTGAACACGAACTGGCCCGCGAACGGCGGGTCGGTCTTGCGCACCGGGTTATTCGCCATTGCCGCCACCGATCCCCTGCCAGAAACGCTCGTTCAATGTGCTTACTTCCTCCAGCAACGTGATCCGGTCGCCGTGCTCGAGATCGAGCAACTGGTCCAACCCCCAGTGCAAGTGGTAGGCCAGGTACGTGATCTCACGCCACAGCGTCGCGGCGGCGTATCGTGTCAGCCCACGGCTGCCGCCTCCTCGGGGAAAGGGCTGCCCGGCTCCATCGACTGCAGCACCGACGGGTCACCGAAGTTGATCACCCGGTAGAAGTCCTGCAGGTAGCGGTAGTCGCTGGCGAACAAGCGCTCGATGGTGCGGGTGGTGACCCGGCCGGACGTACCGAGCTCGGTCACCACCCTGGCCAGCACGATCACCGTCGCGTACGCCTCGTTGTCCTTCACGCGGTTGTCGCGCAACGGCTCGATCTCGTCACGAGCGGTCGCCAGCCGCATGACGCCCTCGCGGTGGAGCACGCCTTCCTCATCCACGTAGCCCTTGGGCAGCGTGAACGGGTACTCGGTGTTCAGACTCATGCGAGCTCCCCGATCTGGTGCAGTCGCGTCGCATGAGCCCGGCCCCGTACCGACGACTCACTCATACCCGCTCAAGACCTTCGTGCGTGATGGTGACCTTCTCGGTGCTCACCGCGTTGGCGTCGGCCGAGAGCTCCGAGCCCTCCCACTTGGAGATCCAGGCGTTGGTGAAGTTCCACCTGGCGACCTCCTCCATCTTGGAGTTCTTGGCCACGATGGAGCCGTTGCGGCGCGCCTTGGTGATGTCGCCCTGGATGATCTCCTTGCGCCACTCCCACAGACCTGTGTCGTTGTCGACGCGGCGCTCGAGGGTGATGTCGGACCACTTCAGGGCGCCGATGGTCTTGATGATCATCATGCGGCCCTCTTTGTTGAGTTCCTTGTGCTCGATGACCTCGGACTCGTTGACCACGCCGCTGCACTTCATGAACGTGCCGAGCTCGATCCCGTCGGCCTCGATCACGAAGATGTTCGTGGCTGTCACGTCTGACATAGCGTCTGCTCCCTATCCCTGCTCAGTCCGAGGTCTCCGCGCCGCCCTGCCACTGGCTGAGGCGGAAGATCACGAATTCGGCCGGCTTGACCGGCGCCAGCCCGACGTCGACGATCAGCTTGCCCTCGTCCACAGAGGACGCGGGGTTGTTGCTCTCGTCGCACAGCACGTAGAACGCCTGGTCCGGCGTGTTGCCGACGAGCGCGCCCTGCATCCACAGGTTGCGCAGGAACGCGTTGATCGTCCGCTTGACCCGTGCCCACAGGTCGGCGTCGTTCGGCTCGAACACCACCCACTGGGTGCCCTGGCGGATGGTCTCCTCGATGAAGTTGAACAGCCGCCGGACGTTGATGTAGCGCCAGCTCTGGTCGGTGGCGGCCAGCGTGCGGGCGCCCCAGATGCGGATGCCGTTGGCACCGAACGACCGGATGCAGTTGACCTGCTGCGGGTTGAGCAGGTCCTGCTCACCGGTGGTCACGTCCCCCGCGAGCCGGGCGATGCCGCGCACGACCTCGTTGGCCGGTGCCTTCCACACGCCACGCGCCGCGTCGGTCCGTGCCCACACACCGGCGACGTGGCCGGACGGCGGAACGGTCAGGAACTTCTCACTCTCGGTGGCGCCGGGACGCGCCAACGGGTTCTGCACGACCAGGTGCGGGTAGTACGCGGCGCCGAAGGCGCTGTCCTTGCCGAGCGCACTGCGCCATTCGAGCGCCTGCTGGGCGTTGAGGCCGGGCGGGGAGTCCAGGATGGCCATCTTGGTGTGGCTGCGTTCGCACCAGTCGACCAGCTTGGCCTGCGCGGCGAGGTAGCCCTCCGTGTCGAAGGTCCCGTCCTCGCGGGTGGCGACGGTGATCAGGTCGGGGATCGCGACCATCGTGACGTCCTCGGCGATCGCGAGGCCCTCGTAACCGGTGCGCGAGACCTCGGAGCCCTCGAACTCGGTCGGCGAGACGGAGTTCGTCACGGGCGCGGTCGCCTGGATGGCGTACCGGCCGGGAGCCGGGGCGCGCTCGGCGACCGACAGGCCCTGCGCGCTCTTGACCTCGACGCGGATCAGCTTGGACCGCTCGTTGATCGTCTTCTCGGCACTCTTCGGGCCGCGTCCGAGGTGGACGCCGCCGAACTCCTCGCGGACCTGGCCGTTGTCGACGACCTTGAGCGTGAACTCCTGGCTGGACTGCTCCCCGTCGGCGGGTGGCGCGGGCTCGATGACCACGTCGTAGGTGGCGGCCGGGTCGATGGCCTCCACGTTCAGCGTCTCGATCTCCTGGCGGCCGGACGCGGGCAGCGCGCGCTGCGCCTTGCCCTGGCCGTTGGCGCTGGGGATCCGGACGATGTAGGCGATGCCGCCACCGTTCTCGAAGAAACCCTTCACCGAGTGCGGCAGCAGGATGCCCGGTGCGAACCCGCCGTAGATCCGCTCGTACTGCGGCCAGCTCGTGACCAGTTGCGGTTTCACACCGTCGGGGTCGGTCGGGTCGCCCGCGTCGGCGTTGTAGGTCGCGGTGAAACCCACGAACGCCGCGACGGCCGTGCCCACACCTTGCAGCGGCATCGAACCGCTGGGACGCTCCTCGATGTAGACGCCTGGGGCGCCGTAAGTCGCCGCCATGAATGACTCCTTCTGCCTCGGCTTGGCTCGGGTTACAGGTTCTCGCGCACCCACTAGATCAACACCGCCCTTTCGGGCGACTATCCGTGCGGACCTGCCGGTTGCTGGGGCGTCCGGCCGCTGTCCGCCCCGGGAACCGGAGGCGGCCGGGCCGCCGTTCACCAGGGGTATCGGCTGGGGTTATGCCCCTCTGTTCTCATCACGGCGCGCTTTCGTACTGCACAGTTGACGAGATCGCCCGGCGCGACCCGCCGGTGCGTTCAGTGGGCACAGCCGGGCATGGGCTGCGACAAAACGAGGTGATCGAAACACCCCGCAAGGCAGGCGAGTGCAGTACCGGGCATCCGCGGCGCACGGGAAGGCTTGTTTCGCGTCTGGCAAAACCGAAACCGAAGTGGGCAACGGCCCGCTCCCGGGCGTGCCCGCATGCCGCCGCAATCGCGCTTCGCGCATGTCCGTCACGGCATTTCCCCGCACAGCGTTACAAGGAGTTCCCCTGCATGTCAATCAAGGCAGCAAGGCACCAGGCCAGGGCTGGGCCTGGATTCCCGTACGCGAGCGAGTGCTGAGTACCTGAATGCGGCCGGGCAGGTGCGCGCCTGCCCGGCCGTGACCGGTGACACGGGGGAACAGGAAAGCGTGGACATCACACACCATCATCTGCGGGTGATCATCGCCGTGGCAGAGGCTGGCAGCATCGGCCGGGCGGCGGTGCGGTTGCGCACGTCCCAGGCGGCGTTGTCGGCGAAACTGCGCCGGATCGAACAGTCGCTCGGCGGCGACCTGTTCGTGCGCAGCCGTTCCGGATGCGTGCCGACACCGTTCGGCGACTCGGTGCTGACCGGTGCGCGGCAGACTGTCCGCGCGGAGCCGGGCCCGTCACCGCGACCGGAGCCGAAGGAGCCGATGCGGGTGCGCATCGGCGGCTACGCCGGGATCATGATGGGTGAACTCGGCAGACGACTGGTCAGCGAGCCGTGGGTGTCCGGCGTGCGGCTGAGCGACAACCCGGATTCCCGGATCAACATCCGGCTGATCGTGAACGGCGAACTGGACGTCGCACTGGTCTACGACTGGCCACCGGTGGCGTTGCCGACCCCGGCGGCGGTCCGCGAACGCGTCATCCACCCCGCCGAGCCGGTCTTCGTGATGATGTCGCAAAGCCACCCGTTGGCCGTGGCGCCGGGGCTGTCGCTGCGCGCGCTGGCGGACTACCCGTGGGTGGACGAACCAGCTGGCACGACAACGTGGCCGACGTACTTGCGGCACGTCTGCAACCACGCCGGCGTCACACTCCACAATCGACTGACCGCGGCGAACCTGCTGGAAGCCAGGCGCCTGCTCCTGTCGACGGCCGCTGTGGCACCGGTCGTGGCGACGACGGAGTCCGCACCGGGCCTGGCGATCCGGGCGCTGGAAGGACATCCGCTGCGGCAAAGGCTGCGCCTGGTCTACCGGCACGGAACCCCGATCAGCGCGAGGATCCACCGGATCGTCCAGCACATCGGCAAGGCCTACGCCGAACACCAGGGCTGCAACGCCGCCTTCCGCACCTGGTGGCACGCCGAAGGGTGCCACGCCATGCCAGTCCGATGAGGACTGTGCAACTACTGCGGCGCGGGCAGCGGGACGCTGCCGAGGCTCGCCAGGATTCCGGTCATGGTGGCGATCTCACGTTGCTGGTCGGCGGAGATGACCTTGGCCAGGTCACGAACTTGTTGCTGGTGCGCGGTTCGCGCGGCGGCGTCGGCCATCCGGGCACCGCCCTGGTGGTGGCGCACCATCAGCTGCAGGAACAAGATGTCCAGGTCGGTCCCGCTGGCGTCCTCCAGCCGGTGCAGGTCGGGGATCGAAACCATGCCGGGCATCGGAGCGCCGTCGCCGTGGCTGTGGCCGGTGGGGACCTGCGGAGCGTTCCACAGCGACAACCAGCCCTGGAACAGGCCGATCTCCTTGCGCTGGTTGGCCGCGATACCCGCCGCGATCGAGGAGATCTGCGGTGAGGCACGGCCGCGCAGGAGTTCAGCCATGTCCACGGCCTGCTGGTGGTGCACGATCATGTCCTGGCTGAACCCGATGTCGACGGGATGCCCACCCGGCTCCGACCGTGGCGTCAGCAGCACACCGCCCAACGCCCCGATGCCAACCAGGACCACCGCGGCAACGGCGAGGACAACCCTCCTGCGCACGGTCGCGCTCATGACAGCGGGTACGCGCCGTTGGCGAACCGCAACGCGAGCGCGCCATTGTCGTCGCAGGCCACCCACAGCTTGTTGCCGTCGAACCTCGGCGGCGACATGCACCAGTCAGCGGTCAGGTCCACGATCCCGACGTACGGCGGGGTGCCGAAGTTGCCGTTGACGAAGTCCGAAACAGGGCTGCCGAGGGTGGAGGTGACGTGTGCCGAGTTCGCCAGCTGGCCGCGCCGGGCAGCCTGGCCCGGCGGGTTGAAGTACGCGATCTCCTTGGGACGGTTCAGATCGCGGACGTCGAAGACCCGGATTCCCGACTGGGTCCAGCCACACGCCAACGCGGTCGGATCGGTCGGGCGGTCGAGCGAGCAGTAGTGCGCCTCGTAGCCGAAGATGCCGTTGCTCGCGGTGTCGGCGGCCCTGGCGGACACGTTCTCCGGGCGGTTGATCTCCAGTTTGAGCCTGCGCACGATCCTGGGCGCCCGCTCGTCGGCGATGTCGACGATCCGCACGCCGCCGGACGCGAACTCGTCCTCGACGACGAGGTGGGGCCGTCCACCCGAGGTGAACGGGATGACGTGCTGGCTGATCAGGCCATCGGTCCAGGAAAGACTGGAAACCTGACGCAGCATCGGGAACAACGCGCGGCGCTGGATGTCGCTCGAGTCGAACACGGTGATCCCGGCCGGAGCGATACTGGCGACGTAGATGCGGTTGCCGTCGTTGCTCACGCCGAATCCGTGATGGGTCAACCCGACGACGCCGGAGTACACGACCCGCGGACGAGCGGGGTTGACCACGTCGATCGCGGTGATCGTGCCACCCACGACACCGGTGACCCAGTAGGTACGGCCATCCGGCGCCCAACCGCCCTCATGACCACCGGGGATGAACATCGGCAGCGTGAGGTCCGTCCCGGCGACGCTGTTGAGCAAACGGGGACGCGCACAGTCGGTCTTGACGTCGTAGACAGAGAAGAAGATGCCACCGTTGCCCGCACCGACGGACACAGCAGCCAACAGCCCGCGCTCCTGGTGGACCTTGAGCGTTTCCCACGTGCCACCCAGCATGGCGGGACTGGCGAGAGAAGCGGTGAGCTTCGGGTTGGCGGGATCACTGAAGTCGACGACGTTGACACCGCGGTGCTTGGCCAGCAACGTGCTGGTCACCACGGTGCCGAGGTACTGGCAGTGCCCGTAGGACGCGCCGATGGTGGCCTGGCCCTGGCCCTGGAACTGGCCGAGGAGGTCGAGGTTGCAGTGGTAACCGCCCTGCTGGCTGCGGCCACTGCGGCGATCGGCCAGCGGAACCTGCCCCTGAAGCCCGGTCTCCGGAGCGGACCCGGGGCCACAGACAGCCCGTGCCACATCGGAATCACCGGAGCCGGCGGCGCTCGCGGAAACCGGCAAGCCGGTGAGCGGAACCACCGCCAGCATCAAGGCCAACGCCAACCGACCCACACGCCATCGGACACCACGCACCACAGCACCTCCGTTGGCACTCCGGCAGCACGCCTCGTCGCGCGCCCACCTACACGTAACGCCCCGCATGCCGTCAGGTAACGCACATTCCCCGGAACGGGTGTATGTCTGGTGTGGAGCGTCCTCGGCGACGCCTCAGCGTGGTCGAGCTGAATCGTGCGTCCTTTTTCGGAGCTACGCCTCGGCCAGATCTGATGCACCGAAGGCCGCCTTCGTTGCTTGGGTTGCCAAATTTCATGGCGAGGCCTTGTGACACCCGGCCGCCGGTGGCGGGCCCGGCGACCGACAGCGGCGACCACAGCCATCTCCGCGTCACGCACGGCGGTCCACGCTGCGACGCAACCATTTCCCAGCCGGCGTAGCTGAGGAGCAGCAGTCGCCTATGCGGCACAAGGCGAATAGGGTTGGGATAGCTGTCGGACAAGCCCGCAGCGGACAAACCCGCAGCGGACAAACCCGCAGTGGGCCAGCCGCGACCGGCCAGCCTGCACCAAGTCAAGCCCTGATTGGCCAGGCCGTGGCTGGTCAGCCCGTGGTCGGTCAGCCCGCGACGCGGAGACTGGGGCGCCAATCGCCCCCGGTGGGTTCAGGCCGACACCCCGGCCGACCACAAACTCCAGTCCACCCCCAGCTATCTGACACACGGCAAACGAACCAGGCATCGGCCATCATGGGCTTGACGAACAGGCGGTAGTCGCCATTTGCCGAACCCGCAGCGGACAAACCCGCAGTGGCCAGCCGCGACCGGCCAGCCTGCGCCGGGCCAAGCCGTGGCTGGGCAGCCCATGCCTGATCAGCCCGTGTCGGCCAGCCTGCGACGCGGCGGCCAGGGGCGTTGGCCACCGCAGGCTTGGCGAACAGACAGCGGTCGCCATTCGCCAAACCCGCGACAATCTTGCAAGGGAACAGCCACGATCGGCCAGTCAGTACCGCGTCAAACCGTGGCTGGTCAGGTTGTGACTGGTCAGCCTGCGACGCGGAGGCTGGGGGCGTCAGTCGCCCCCGGTGGGTTGAGGTCGACGCTTCGGTCGACCACGGATTCCTCCCCGACTTCGGCGTTGTGGACGCGGTCGAGCAGGAAGCCGCGGGGTGCGTCGCGGAGGCGGCACCAGGCGAGCAGGTACCAGCCGCGGGGACCGTGTAAGAGACCCATGGGCTCAACGGTGCGGTCGGTGGTCGCGTCGTTGCCGTCGTGGTACCTGATCTTCAGGACGCGGCCGGTTTCCAGGGCGCGCTGGATCGGGCGGGGCACCGCTGACCGGGGACCGGGTGGGGCGTTCACCGGCCGGACGCGGTCGACGAGTTGTTCCGCGCGTTCGAGGTCCTGCTGCGGCATCATCGCCACGAGTTTCGACAGCGCTGACCGCGCCGCCGCTTCGAAGGGAGCCCCGCGCAGCTCCCGTAAGGCCACGGAGACCGCCATGGCCTCCTCGGTCGTCATGGTCAACATGGGCAAGGCGCGGTCCTTGTCCAGTACGTAGCCCCCGCGTCGTCCCCGGTCGCCGTAGACCGGGAGGCCTGACTCCTGCAAGGCAGCCAGGTCGCGCTCGATCGTCCGGACCGAGACGCTGAGACGATCTGCCAGCCACCGTGCCGCACGCGGCTCGGGTGCGGCCGCGCGAAGCTCCTCCACCAGGGCGAACTGTCGATCGGTTCTGTTCATACCGTGCAAGCTACCGAAGGGGTCTGACATTTTTGAGGTTGTCGCACAGCCGTTCGTCACTCTTCCGGCCTAGCGAGACCGCAAAATCCCTGGTCAGCGGTTCGAACATTTGTTCGAATTTTTTCTGACCGTCAGGCTAGAAGCGGTAGCGCAGGATCCGTCCGGCGTCCCGCAGCCCGGGGATCCGCGCCAGCACGCGCAGGCTGACGCGACCCGGCAGCGGCAGGTTCTCCAAACCGGGCATGTCCACGCTGCGCAGCGCGTCCAGGCAGGTCAGGCCGGGGTGCCACGTCTCGATCTCGTGCGGGTCGTCGATCCCCCAGCGCAGCGTGGCGCCGGCGTTGCGGACCGCGGGGACGAGCTTCTGCAGCTTGATCCCGAGCGACCCGTAGCAGTCGAACAGCAGCTGCCCGGAGGGGAACCGGTTGGTGATCCGTTCGATCAGCCGCTTGCCGTCCTGCTTGTGCAGGTACATGGACAGGCCTTCGAAGACCGCGACCGTCGGGCGGTCCGCGGGCACGTCGTCGAGCCACGAGTCGGACGTGACGGAAGCACCGACGAGCCGGTAGTCGCCGGAGGGCAGGTCGAGCAGACGGGTGCGCAACGCGACCACGTCGGGGAGGTCCAGGTCCAGCCATCGCACGGTGTCCGGCGGCGAGACCCGTTGTACGCGGGTGTCCAGGCCGCACGCGAGGTGCAGGACTGTCGCCGTGGGATTCGTGTCGAGGAACGACCGGGTCCAGTCGTCGAGGACTTTGGCGCGGATGGCCACGCCGACCGCGCTCGTACCCTCCATTTTGGTCTTGCGGAAGTCGTAGTCGATCCGCGTGACCGCGCGGGCCGCCTCGACGTCGTTGAGCACGGAGTTCGGTCTGCGGCTGTCCAGCGCGCGCCCGTACAGCGTGGCGAGCATGGTTTCCTGTGCGCCGGTGAGGGTTATCTTCTCGCGCTCCACGTCCTCATCGTGCCACCGATCGTTAACGAGATCCCGGCGCCGTCGCCACTGCTCCTCACCGGCGGGGGCAACCGGTTCGGCCAGCGCCGCTGGGCCGGGATCTCCGATCCCACCCTCATTCCGACCTTGCCGGTACCCACTTCGCGCGGTTCTTGTCAGTGTGGATCCAGCAGCCGTTGGTCATGGGCGGGTTGTCCTGTTCGACGGTCACGTCGGGGAGGTTGAGCAGGTCGTCGAGCACGCGTGGCGCCGGACCCGCCGAACGCCAGCTGTGCGAGGACGGCGCCAGGACGTCCTTGGTGTCGCCCGCCAGCCGCAACGCCACCGCGTCGTCCTCGGTGCGCAGCTGGACCACGTCGATCACGTCGTGGTGCGGACGGACACCGACAATCGCGGTGATGTCCCCCGATTCATCTCTCGGGTGCACGAATTTGAAACCGCGTGCGATCAGTTGCCGTAGTCGTTCTTCGGTGACTTCGGCAGCGTTCATCGCGCGCCCCCCTCTTTAATCCTGTCGACCAATGACGTCAGGCGGTAAGCGTCATAGATCAGGACGGCGCCGTGCGGATTGCGCGAGTTGCGGACGGCGACGCGACCGTCCGTGAGCCACGCGAGTTCCACACAGTTGCCGTTCTTTCCGCTGTGACTGCTCTTTCGCCACGACAGACACGACAGATCAGCGGGAGAGGACGCGGCGGCGTGCATCGCGGATCCTCCTAGATCGAAGGTGATGCAGATGCAATTGCATCCGGGATTGCGGTCAACCGTAGCACGCGCGGATGCGTCCGCTTAGGTCTATCAGGGTGATGGTTCCAGGCCGAAGATCAGAGCGCGGCGCGCGCCTTCATCAACCACTGCCGGGTCTCCCGCGGCGTGGCCGCGTCGACTGTCAACTGATCGAATACGCGCCCGTATTGCTCGACGTCGACGCGTTTGTCGAGGTAGAAAGCGCCGGTCAGGTGCTCGATGTAGACGATGTCCGGCAATTCCCGCTCGCCGAACCGCAACATCGTGAACGCGCCTTCCGCCGCGTATCCGGACAGCCCGTACGGCACGACCTGCAGCGTCACGTGCGGCAACGTGGTCAGCTCGAGCAGGTGGTCGATCTGCTCCATCAGGACTTCCCTGCCGCCGAGCGGGCGGTGCAGGACCGACTCGTCGATCACCGCCCACAGCCGCGGCGGCGACGGCCGGTGCAACACCTTCTGCCTGCGCATCCGCAGCGTGACGCGCCATTCGGCGTCCTCGGTGGCCAGGTCGGGGTGGCCGCTGGTGGCGATCGCGCGGGCGTAGTGCTCGGTCTGCATGAGGCCGGGCACGAACTGCGTCTCGCAGGTGAGCATGCGGGTCGCGGCTTCTTCGAGGCCGACGAAGTCCTGGAACCAGTCCGGCATCAGGTCGGCGAAGCGGTACCACCAGCCCGGCTCGTTGGACTGCTGGACCATGTGCAGGAACTGCTCACGTTCGGCCTTGTCGTACACGCCGTAGAGGGTGAGCAGATCGGCGACGTCACGCTCCTTGAGCCCGACCCGGCCGAGTTCCAGCCTGCTGATCTTCGATTTGGAGCCGCGGATGCAGGCGCTGGCCTCGGCCGGTGAAATTTCAGCGGCCTCGCGCAACTTCCGTAACTGGGTTCCGAGAATGATGCGCAGCGCGACCGGCCCAGCCGGGCGATTGGCGCCGCCGTCCGCGGCGCCGTGGTCCACACCGGTCCGACCGTCCACTGGCATCCAGCTCCCTTCCACCCAACCCCGCCCCAAAACCTACTCATAGTAGTCGCAAAATGATCAGCAGACCATACCTCACCTGAACGGACTAGACCGCCACGTTAGCCAGGTGGCCCTGCCGATGACAATGCGGGTGTGATGGGATAGAAAACCCCGACTGACGATTGCGGGCTGAGAGGATCAAATGTCGCAGGAGCTCGTACCAACGCATATCGACACGACAAAGGCCAGTATCGCGCGGGTCTACGACGCCTTTCTCAACGGAAAGGACAACTACGAAGTCGACCGCGAGGTGCTGCGCCGGGTCCAGCAGGTGGCTCCGGAGGCCGCGCAGCTCGCGTTCGACAATCGCGCCTTCCTGATCCGCGCCACCCGGTTCATCGCGATGGAAACCGGCATCACCCAGTACATCGACCTCGGGTCCGGCCTGCCGACCGCGGAGAACACCCACCAGGTGGCCCAGCGCATCCAGCCGGAGTCCCGGGTGGTCTACGTGGACAACGACCCGGTGGTGCTCGCCCACGGCCGCGCGCTGCTCGAGGAGAACGAGCAGACGTACCTGACCTCGGCCGACATCTTCAAGCCGGAGGAGGTGCTGGCCGACCAGATCGTCCGCGAGCAGATCGACTTCACCGAGCCGGTCGCGTTGTTCCAGCTGGGCACGATCCACCACTACGACGGGGATCGCACCCCGGAGTCGATCATGCGGGCGTACGTCGACGCGCTGCCGTCCGGCTCCTTCGTGGCGATCAGCCACTTCTTCGACCCGCAGACCGAGGAGTACAGCGGCCTGGCGCGGCGGATGGAGGACACGTTCCTGCACAGCCCGATGGGCACGGGCCTGTTCCGCACCCGCGACGAGATCCTGGACATGTTCCCCGGCCTCGAACTGGTCGACCCCGGTCTGGTGCTGTGCGCGAACTGGTGGCCGGACGGCCCGCGGATCAAGCCGCTCACGCAGGTCTCGTACTGCATCGTCGGCGCGGTCGGCCGCAAACCGTAAGCGCACTAGTGCGCCAGCGGTAAATATAGAGCACTTCGCGCCTAGTTCGGCGCGTACGATGTACGCATGACTGATGCGCTCCCGATTGCGAGGACTTCACCGTTCGACCCACCCGCCGAGTTGACCGGGCGGCCCCGGTCAGCAGGCTGCGCTTCGGCGACGGCTCGCTCGGCTGGATCGTCACGACCCACGCCGAAGCTCGGAAAGTGCTGTCGGACGGGCGGTTCAGCGCACGCGGCGAGATCGTGCGCTCCCCGATCCGGCCGACGAGCATGCCCGCGTCACCGGGATCGTTCGCGTTCATGGACCCGCCGGAGCACACCCGGTACCGCAAGCTGCTCACCGGGCAGTTCACCGTGCGGCGGATGCGGTTGCTCGAACCGAGGATCGAGCAGATCACCGAGGAACTGCTCGACGCCATGACACCGCCGACGGATCTGGTGCAGGCGTTCGCGTTGCCGTTGCCGTCCCGCGTCATCTGCGATCTGCTGGGGATCCCCTACACCGACCACGAGTTCTTCGAGACGAACTCGCACCACATGGTCGAGCCCTCCGTCAGCCCCGAAGTCCGTGACGCGGCGGGCGAGGCGCTCTTCGGGTACCTGCACGACCTGGTGTCGCGAAAGCGGGCCAAGCCGGGTGACGACCTGGTCAGCGGGTTGATCACCGACAGCGATCTCGACGACGTGGAGCTCACCGGGATCGCGATCATGCTGCTGTTCGCCGGGCACGAGACCACCGCGAACATGCTGGGGCTCGGCACGTTCGCCCTGCTGCGCCACCCCGGGCAGCTCGCCAGGCTGCCCGAGGACGTTCCGGGCACGGTCGAGGAACTGTTGCGGTACCTCAGCATCGTCCAGTTCGAGGTGAACAGGACCGCGCTGGAGGACGTCGAACTCGGCGGCGAGACGGTCAGGAAGGACGAGACGGTCCTGGTGTCACTGCCCGCGGCCAACCGGGACACTTTCGAGCGAGCGGACGAATTGGACGTCACCCGGTCGACGGCAGGCCACCTCGCGTTCGGGCACGGCGTGCACCAGTGCCTCGGGCAGCAGCTGGCCCGGATCGAGATGCGGGTCGCGTTCGGCGCGTTGTTCAAGCGTTTCCCGAACCTGCGGCTGGCGGTCGACCCGGGCGAGGTGCCGTTGAACGTCGGACGCGGGATCTACGGCGTGGCCCGTCTCCCGGTCACCTGGTGAGTCAGCCGAGCACCGCGCGGACCGTCAGTCCCATTCCCACCAGCAGAACCATCCCGGCTGTGATCGACGGCGCGGCCGCGATCAGGCGTCGCATCCGCAACCGCGGCGCCCAGCCGTCGAGCCGGTCGGAGAACTTGACCAGCAGCAGCCCGGCCGCGGTCAGCATCGCGGCCATGCCCAGCCCGTAGGCGAGCACAAGCAGGACACCGAACCAGGTGCGCCCCAAGGCGATCGCGCCGAGGAGCACCACGAGCGCTGACGGGCTGGGCACCAGGCCGCCGGCCACGCCCATCCCGATCAGACTGCCCTTGCCGAACCGCTGGCCGTGCCCATGTCCATGCCCGTGGCCGTGGCCGTGGCCGACGAGGGCGGGTTCACGGTTGTGCACTGCGGACCGCAGCAGAACCACGCCGATACCGGCGATCAGCAACCCGCTGGCGACACCCATCCAGCGCAGCACGCTCTCCCCCGCCAGCACACTGGACAGGCTCAACAGCAGCCCCAGCACCAGGACACCGGCGGTGTGCGTCAACGTCACCGTCGCGCCGACCACAACAGCGTCCCGCGGTGTTCCCCGTCTCCCCACGAGGTAGGCGGCGATCACAGTCTTGCCGTGTCCGGGCAGCGCGGCGTGCGAAGCTCCTAGTACCAGGGAAAGCAGCACGGCCAGCAGGCCGATCAACGGAGTCAGCTCACGCGTACCGACGAAATCCGCCAGCGCGAGCGACGCACGGTCGAGCAACCCCGCGTCTCCCCTGGATGGCGCCGGAACAGCAGCCGCAGCCCCTTGGCCGGGCTGGGCTTTCACGCTCACCGTGCGCACATCCAGCGGGCTGGCGAGCAGGTCCTCGGGGTATTGGCGCAGCTCGTTGCTGACGCTGGCCGTCGGGACGGTCGAATCCAGTGCGACGCCCGACCCGACGGCGGTGATCTCCCGCCAGCCGACCCGGTCAGGCCGGAACGAGTCGCTGAACGACAGGGTGACCGGGCCGCGGATCCGGACGGGAGCGGTCAGCTCGCACGTCAGCCGGGTCGTCGCGAGGTCGGCCTGTCCCTTCGGGTGTTCCACGTGTGACGATCGGACCGACCACGCCAGCGCCGACGAGTCCACACTGGATCGGATGGACGCGGCCAGCGCACCGCACTCCCGCCCGGCGTCCATCGACTTCTCCTGCAGCGTGGGGATCTCGGCGAGGTCGACGACGGAACGCAAGTCGACCCGGTTCGGGTGCACGTGCAGCCCGTTGTAGTGGTTGACGCTGAAGTTGCCGAGCGGATGCGCGTCCGCCTGGCCGGCCACCAGCAGCAACGCGGGCAGCGCGAGAGCGGCCACCAGTCCCGCTTTCACCAGTGTTCTCATCGGCCACTCCGCAGGGCTTGCAGGTGTCCACGCGCGACCGGCGCGTGCGTGATCGAGAAGTTCGGGTTGGTACTCAGCGCTTTCGCCAGGTACTGCTCGGCTTCGGCGCGCTGACCGAGTGACAAGTGGATCATCCCGCGGTGATACGCGAACAGCGCGTTGTCCCATCCCAGCGCCATCGCTTTGGTCATGTACGGCAACGCTTCGGCGTCGCGTCCGTTCACGTGCAACGCCCACGCCAGCGCGTCGGCGACCAGGACATTCTGCCGGCGCCCCCACTCCGACTCGGCCCGGCGCAGCGCTTCGGCCTTGTCGCCGTGGTCGGCCAGCGCCAGGGAGGTCGACAGGTCGTCGGTCGCGCCCTGGGCCTGCATCAGTTTCTGTTGCTGTGCCAGGATCTCGAACTGAGCGGCGGCGTCACCGGACCGGCCGGCGGCGGCGAGCAGTTCGCCGTATTCCTGGATGTACTGCGGCAGCGGGGCCCGGGTGACGAGGTTCTGGTATCCGGTCAACGCTTTGTCCGTCTCACCACGGGCTGCGGCCACTTTCGCCTTTCCGTGCAGCAAAGTCTGGTCAGCCACCAGCGCAAGTCCTTGGGTGTGGTGGCGTTCGGCGCCATCGAGGTCACCTGAGTTGAAGGCGAGCTCGCCGAGGTGGTAACGGCAGAAGGCGATCTCGTCCGGCGCACCCGCGGCCGTGAGGGCCCGCTCAAGCGCCATCCGGGCGTCGTCCGCGCGGCCGTGCGTTTCGAAGTAGTAGGATGCGCGCGTGAACGAGGCAACATTCGGCTTCAGGTCGAGCATTGCCTGAACGGCGTTCATGGCCGCGAGGTCGTCACCGAGTTGGGTGTAGGCGTCCGCGAGCACGCCGTAGACCTCGGCCGAACGCGGCTGCACAGTCAAAGCCTTGAGCCCCCAGTCTCTTGCGGCGGCGAAGTCGTGCCGCGCGTTGGCCAGCGCGCCCATCCCGAGCATCGCGGGCCCGTTGTCGCCCGGTCGCAACGACAAGGACTTGTCCAACGCGCCCTGTGCCTTGCCGTAGTAGGAGGCGTCCGCGGTGATTCTGGCCAGCTCCACATAGGACGAGCCGAGCTGGGCCCACGCCGGCGCGTCGGTCGGCCGTTGGTGGAGTTTGCCTTGCAGGGAGCTCACCGATTGCAGGACACGGTTCTGCTGACCGGGATACCGGGACGCGGCCACCGACTCCGGCTCGGAGTAGCCGGTGAACACCGACAACACCGCGGCGAACCCGAGCACCAGCGCCGCCAACGGCCACCAGCGCACGACGTCCGGCTGGTCCGGTTCGAGAAACGACTCCACGCCAATCCCTCCGGGGAGACCGGAGGCGCGATCGCGCCTCCGGGCGTCGATTCGGACACTCACCACGGACGGGTGCTGCGGTGCCTGGCCTTGGACGGCCGCTTGCGCCACAAGTAGACGGTGCCGCCGAGCAGCACCAGCGCACCGAGCGCGCCGCCGATCAGCGCGCCGGCGGGCAGGTCGCCGAGCACGCTCGACTTCGTCTCGACCTTGGTCGAGACGGCCGAGTTGACCGAGGCGTTGCCGGGCACGGCCACGTACGGGAACTTGTGCTCGAACGCGACGTCGTTGGCGTCGACCTTGTCGCCGGTGGCCAGCGCCTGGACGAGCGCGCCGGACTGCGCGGCGCCTTCCATGGCCTGGATCGCGATGTCGACGACGTCGTCGGTGAGCCTGCGGCCGTTGGGGAAGCCCTGCTGGTCGCCGCCGAGCAGGCCGAGGCGGTTGGGCTGGGCGTTGGGCGGGATCGCGGTGTTGAGCCGCAGCATCTCGGACGGCACGAACATGTGCGCCATCACGTCGGCGTTGTTGAGCTGCGAGTTGAGGTCCGCCTTGATCGGGCCGCCCGCCTTGGTGGTGATCCCGGTCAGGAAGATCTCGACGAGGTCGGCGCGGGCCCCGGCAGGCGCCTGGATCTTGTGGATCTGCTCGATCAGCTTCGGCAGTTCGGGATCGGTCACGCGGTCGACGAGGGCCTTGACCTTGCCGTCCTGGTCGGGGGTGAGGCCGTTGAACGCGTCCTTGAGGCCCGCGGGCGCGACGACCTCGTTGACCAGCGGGTTGCCCAGCCTGGACACCTGCACGAACGGTCCATCGGCCTTGGCCTGCCCCGGCGAGAGCTTGATCGACTGGCGTTCGGTGTCCGCCCACACCCCGATCACCGGGTTGCGCTTCGCGTCGCCCTTGAGCGCCAGCATGTGGGTGGGGATCTGCAACGCGATCGTGTTGACGTTGAAGCCGCGCAGCGTGTCCTGGCCGACCTCGGTCAGGTTGCCGCCGTAGAGCAGGTCGAACACGCGCAGGTCGGCGAAGAACGCGTCCTCGGCCGGGCCCGCGTAGCTCAGCCCGCCGCCGGGGACCTTGGCGATCGCCTGGTCGCGGATGACCCGGAAGTCCGGCATGGACGCCGCGCCCGCGTTCGACGGCGCCGAACGCGCGTTGCGCAACAGCACCTTGCTGCCGCCGCGCTGGTCGATCAGCTCCAGCTTGTAGTTCTGGCGGAACAACAGGTTCTCGTCGTTGATCGACGTGACCGGGCCGTTGTTGTAGAGGAACGTGGCGTTCTTCCGGCGATCGTCCGTGGCGAAGGTGTAGCGGTACGTCAGATCGGGTTTCGCGTCGCCGTCGTTGTCGATGTTGATGTCGTAGTGGGCGTTCTCCGCCCACGGGTAGAAGTTCGGGCCGCCGTTGGGTTCCTGGAGCCCGAAGTAGTTGGCCACGATCGTGACGGTGTCCGGCTTGTCCGGACTGACGAACGCGTACAGGTCCGTGTTGTCGACGGTCGGGTCAGCGGCGATGAGCGGCGCTTCCCGGTGGCTGGACGCGGTGGCCGAGCCGGGGACCAACCCGCCTGCCAGCGCCGCACCCACCGCGAGCAGCGCTGCGGTAGCACGTGACCTGCGTAAGACACGCACGGTATGGGGTTGTGGCATAACCAATCCTTGTCGGGTCGGTCATGCGCCTCGTCCTCCCTGGACACCATCTATACGGAGCCGTCCGTGATCCGGATCGGCCGTCGGACGAATTTTTTTCGCCGCCGCGGGGTACCTCCAGGTGAGTACGTTGCTTCGGCTGGTCAGCGTGGTCTGAGGAGGGAGCGGGGATGAGGACCAGTGACCTGCGGTTCGGTGTCGAGAACCGGCAAGGGGTCACCGTCGCCCGCCCGGTCGGCGTGCTGGACGCGACGACCTACCCGGAGTTCCGCGACACCCTGCTGAAGTACGCGGCCGAGCAGCCCGACGGTCTGATTGTCGACGTCGACCGGTTACGGATGCCGTCCTCGTCGGCGTTGAGCGTCTTCTCCTTGGTCTCCATGCGGGTCGCGGACTGGCCAGGCGTGCCGGTGTTACTGGTCGTACGAGACGACTGCCAGCGGGAAGCGACCGCCGCGCGATTCGCACCCGTGTACGCGTCGATCACGGCAGCGATGTCCGCGGTCGACACCTACACGCCCCGGTCGACGGCGTCACTCGAACTGCCACCGTCGGGACTGAGCACACGTCATGCCAGGTACTTCGTTCGGAAGACCTGTGAACGGTGGCACGTCGCGGATATGGTCACCGATGCGATGACCGTGGCGACCGCGTTTGTGGAGAACACACTGAAACACACCGACTCCATGGCGTTGCTGCGGATGCAACTGCGCCGTGGCCTGCTCACCCTCACGGTGTCCGACGACGACCCGCGACCAGCTGTCATGCGAGAACGGCTGGAAGGCGGGGTGTCGCCGTGCGGTCTGTTGCTCGTCTCCGCCGTGGCGCGGTCCTGGGGCTGCACACCGACCTTCACCGGCGGGAAGACGGTGTGGGCAGCGTTGCGGCTGCCCACACCATGACTAGTCCACTATGGATGGTTATGCGCGGGCCTGGATGCCACGCCTGCGGTGGGCGCGGGTGCCCGTTGTTTGGCTGCCAGCACGATCGCGACCACGAGGACGACGGTCGTGATGGCGTGCAACCAGGCGTCGGCACTGTTGACTGCCAACGGATCCGTCCCGGTCAGGAGCAGCATGGAGACGATGTCGTAGACCAGCAGCGCGGCGAAGGCGCCAACCATCGTCCACGCCAGCATCCTCGTCCGGTCGACCATGAACCCGGCCATGATCGTGAGTGCTCCGAACAGCAGGTGGATGAAGTTCAGCACGGTGTTGACGCTGAACAGGCCCCACAACAGGTCCGCGTCGTTGCCACCGCGCAGGCCGCCGCCGACGGTGGTGGCGTCGCTGATCGAGGCGAACCCGGAAATCGCGAGCACGACGAAGAAAACACCGACCGCCGTGACGAACAGGCGTATCATTGCGCGCACAGGCATCTCGAACTCCCTTCCTGTCCAGGGAATACCCAGGGCGAGCCACGTCACACCCCCGAGCGGAACACCAGGGCCAGTTGGCGAGTTAAGCTAAGTGACTGGTGCGGAACGAGTCCCCGGGCCGCAACCAAAGCCATCGGGGAACACCGGGAAACCGGAGCCCCCATGCGCCACTCGCCGAGAGGCGACCGCCGCACCAGTCAGTCCACCTCCCGGCTCGCGTACTCCCCCCTCCGCGAGCCGGGGGTGGTCTGACACAGCAGACCTGTTGCCCAACAGGCGGCCGACCCCCAGAGGCCGCCTCGACCGCTGGCCCGCGTATCCCCCCTCCACGGGCCAGGGGTTGCTGAAGAGGGGTGGTCGACCCCCAGGACCACCCCTCGGCGCTTCCGGCTCGCACCACCCCCTCAGCGAGCCGGAAGCGCCACTGAAACCCTTGCAGAACCTCAAGTGCTGAGAATCCACTGAGAACACAGCGGATCACAAACCACCGGAATGGGCGGCAACACCCCGAGGCCGCCGCGCACCCCTGGCTCGCGACCCCCAGGCGACCAGGGGTGCCCCGCTGTCTCCATCCACTTAGGTCACTCGCGGCCACGCACGATGGTCGGCTCGAACTCGTACTCGGTCTCCGCGGATGTGCGCGGCGAGGGCAGTTCGTCCGCTGCCGTGGTTCGTTCGGTCGTTTGTATCGGGGTGGTCATCACTACTCCTCTCCCAGGCGCTGGGTCCGCACCACCCGCACAGTTCCGTGGACGGCTGGTGTCCGGCTCAACGACGGCTTGGGGAAGGTGTACCCGGGTGTTTCCGCGATAACCGCTGGTTACACACAGTGGCAGGCCATAGGATCGGTCAAGTGGAATTCGCTGAAGTGATCCGGCGTCGCCGCATGGTCAGGCATTTCACCGACCAGCCGCTGGCGCCCGAAGTCGTCGAGAAGATCCTCGGCAGCGCGCTGCGCGCGCCGTCGGCCGGGTTCTCGCAAGGCTGGGCGTTCCTCGCGCTGACGGCACCGGCGGACAGGGCGCGGTTCTGGCAGTTCGCTCCCGGAGTCCCGGAGCACTGGCCGAGTACACGCGATGTGCCCCTGATCGTGATCCCGTTGGCCCACAAGCAGGCGTACCTCGACCGTTACGCGGAGGATGACAAGGGCTGGGAGGACCGCGCCGAGGCCCGTTGGCCCGCGCCCTACTGGTACATCGACACAGGGATGGCGTCGCTGATGATGTTGCTGAGCGCCGTCGACGAGGGCCTCGGGGCACTGTTCTTCGGCATCGAACCCAAGCACCTCGACGGCGTGAAGACCGAATACGGCATCCCAGGCGAGTACGCGCCGCTCGGCGCGATCCTGATCGGCTACCGCGCCGAGGACGTCCCCGTCATCGGCTCAGCGGCCACACGGACCCGCCGCGGCGCCGCTGAGGTCATCCACCACGGCCAGTGGGGCAACCTCACCAAGCCCGAGTGATACGCCGCCGCCGACACCGCGCACGATCCGGCCCGGGTTGCTCCGGGGTTTCTGCCAGCGCGGCTGTGTGGGGGTTACTTCGCGTGGCCGCCCTGGCGCCTGAATTCAGTATTTCGAAGGGCTGAATTGCCAAGGTCGGCCCGGGGCGCGGCATGCCAGCACGCCGGGCCGATCTCCCTTGCCCGCGCCGAGCTTCGGCCTGCCGCTCCCCTGATGGCAGGGCAACCGGCGACTGAATTCAACATTCACCAAGACCGACCAGGACCAGCCGACCTACGACAGTGGCAACCGAGAGTCCAAACGTGCACAGGGCAGGCGAGCGCGGCCAGACGCACGCTGCGGCAGGGTTACCAACGGCTGAATTCAGCATTCACGAGCCAACCAGCACCAGGGATCAGCACCAGCCAGACTGGTATCCAAGAGTCCAAACCTTGGCAGAGCTGGGCAGCAGCCACCCACTTCCGTCGAGGCCGACCAGTGGCTGAATTCAGTATCTCGTAGGTTGATCAGCAGCCGGGGTTCGCAGCGCGGGACTGACCATCAGCCAGGGCATGCCCGCATAGTTACCCAGCGGTCGGGCTACGTCCCGGCAGGCTGACTGACCGGCAAGGCTGACCGGTCTACAGGGCTGACTTGGCGGCAAGGCCCGCTGCTCGGCAAGGCCCGCTGGGCGACAAGGCTGGTTAGTCGGCAAGGCCCGCTGGGCGGCAAGGCTGGTTAGTCGGCAAGGCTGGCTGGGCGGCAAGGCCCGCTGGGCGGCAAGGCTGGCTGGTCGACAGAGCGGGGCGGCACGGCTGTGGGCGGCAAGAGCCGACTGGGCGGCAGGGCCAAGCCACGACACGACAGTCGAGGTAAGCCTGCCGGGCGGGTCGATACCAGAGGCCAGGGCGTCGCGGAAACTGGCAGGCACCCAAGATCAAGCCTGACTGAGAGGCCAAGCGATCGGACCACGTCTCGGCGGAGCTGGAGCTGGAGGGTCAGGGCTGGGAGGGCGAGGCTGGAAGCGAAAGGCCCAAGCCATCACGTGCAGTGAAAGGAACAAGCCATCGCACGCAGCGGAAGGAGCGCCAAGCCAAGCAGGCCAGCAAAGGACCGAGCCGGAAACCGAGTGGCAGCCGGGGTCGAAGCTGGGTCAGGCTGTGGCGGGGCTGATCGGCAAGCGGGCCAGCGCGTCGACCAGAGGGGCGAGTTCCGGCAGCTTCTGTGCCTCTCGCAGTGCTTCGGCGAGGGTGGCGTCGTGCAGGGGGCGGGCTCCGGCTAGCAGGTCGTGACCGGCCGCGGTTACTTCCGTGTAGATGCCTCTGCGGTCGTCTACGCAGAGGTAGCGAGACAGGAGGCCTCTGTTCTCCATGCGGGTTACGAGGCGGGTTGTCGCTGATTGGCTCAGCACCACCGCTCGGGACAGC
The DNA here is from genome assembly GCF_001302585.1 of Kibdelosporangium phytohabitans. Lineage (GTDB taxonomy): Bacteria > Actinomycetota > Actinomycetes > Mycobacteriales > Pseudonocardiaceae > Kibdelosporangium > Kibdelosporangium phytohabitans. The sequence goes on from NZ_CP012752.1 coordinate 7,855,813, forward strand.
TGGTTCATCCGCATGTGCCATCCGTCCTGCCGGGCGAGTACGTCCAGAACGCTGTACTCGCTCACGGACAGGTCGAACTCGCGCTGCAGGGCCCGTTCGAGCGCGTCCTCGATCGAGGCGTGCAGGGCTGCCAGCGTGCGCCATCCCTGTGCTCGTGCTTCTGCGGCGTCGTCGTCCAGCGACATGGGTTCACCACTCCGTCCAATTACACAGCGACCGCAACTTTCGCGGGCGCTGGCAATTGCAACTGTACTGGCTACCAGTCCGTGGTGGGTGCTGCCGGCGGCACCCAGACGATGTCCTTGATCGTGTCCTCCGCTTCCCTGATGTAGTTCAGCGCGTTGTCCGCTTCCGACAGGAAGAAGTGGTTGCTCCCGCCCGCCGTCACCATGTACGCGCCGTCGTCGAACTCCATTCCCCACCCGAAGACGCGGCTCTCGGTCTGCTCCACGGTCCCGCCCTGCCTGGTCACCACCGCCGCGAACAACCTGGGCGCCTGGGCCACCACCATCGCCTCCAGTCGTTCGGTGTACGCCGCCTGCTCGGCCAGGTGCTGCTCGCGCTCCGCGTCGTGGTTCATGATCGCTCCTCTGATTCGTAGGGGTAGGAGATTAAGCTACAACGTAGCGATACGTCTTATGCTTCCTCGATCGGGTGACAGGTTTGGTTTGTACGATCACGCCATGCCACGCCCGCCCGGCCCGACGACACGCAAACGCATCCTCGGCAAGGAGCTCCGCAGGTTGCGCGAGGCCGTCGAGCTGAACGTGGAGACCGCGGCCAGCGAACTCGACTGCTCACCGGCGAAGGTCCGGCACATCGAGAACGGCCGCAACTCGATCAAGAAGACCGAACTGATGGCGCTGGTCCGGCTCTACAAGGCCGAGGAAAACCTCGCCGTACTCGAGGAAATCCGGCGCGACGCGTCGAAGCCCGGCTGGTGGTCCACCGCGAAGCTGCCGCCGACCATGCAGACCTATGTGGGCGCCGAGTCCGACGCCACATCGATGAGCACGTTCCAGATCGAGCTCGTTCCCGGCCTGTTGCAGACCGAGGACTACATCCGCCAGCTGAACCACGCAGCCAGCACCGCGGACATCGATCACTGGGTCGAGTTCCGCCTCCGACGGCAACAGCGACTCTTCGACGAAGACTTTCCGTTGGCGCTGCACGCCATCTGCTCCGAAGCTGTCATCCACCGCATGGCTCACCTGCGCCTCGCGAAGGCCCAACTGGAGCACTTGGTCGCGATGAGCGAGCGGCCCAACATCACCATCCAGATCCTGCCGTTCGACGCGGGATTTCACCCGGCCATGTCAGGCGCCTTCGTCCTGTTGGAGTTCGACCCGGAGATCTCGCTTCCGGTCACCTACTTCGAGTACGCCAACGTCGGGCAGTTCGTCGACGACGAGAAGATTGTCAACGGTGCGACCTCGAAGTTTGCCAAACTGGGCGAAGCAGCGATGTCACCGAACGACAGCATCCGCTTCCTGCGAGCACAGCGGTAGCGGTAGCAGGTTGGAGCCGCATGGATCAGCACTGGTCGACGTGGAAGAAGTCGAGCTTCAGCGGCTACGAAGGCAACGAATGCGTTGAGGTCGCGCCCTGGGGTGAGGTGCGGGACTCCAAGAACCCCAACGCTTCCTTATCCATCCCCACCACCAGTTGGCGCGTTTTCACCGCCACGTTGCAGTAGCCAGCAACCACAGCGCCCCGGCGTCCTCGACGCCGGGGCTTTTGCATGCCCGCGTGACGCGCGTCACCGCTGCACCGCTTGCACTCGCTTCCATGCACACCCCAGTATTGGGCCTGAGCAATTACCCGCGTGTGCAACTATCTCGCTGGCGGGTAGTCGCGCGGGCTTGAACTACTGGGAGTGGAGACCTCAACCATGCCTATCGCGCTCCTCGCGCTGGCAATCGGTGCCTTCGGGATCGGGACGACCGAGTTCGTCATCATGGGCCTGCTGCCCGAAGTCGCCGCCACCTACTCCGTCAGCATCCCCACCGCCGGGCTGCTGATCAGCGGATACGCCCTCGGTGTCGTCGTCGGCGCCCCGCTGCTGACCGCGATCGGGTCGCGCTGGTCGCGCAAGCCCATGCTGATCGGCCTGATGGGCCTCTTCGTCCTCGGCAATGTGCTTTGCGCGATCGCGCCCAGCTACGAACTGCTGCTCGTCGGCCGGATCGTCACCTCTCTTTCACACGGCGCGTTCTTCGGCGTCGGCTCGGTCGTCGCCGCGAGCCTGGTCGCGCCCGCCAAGCAGGCCAGTGCCATCGCGTTGATGTTCACCGGCCTCACCCTCGCCAATGTCCTCGGTGTTCCACTCGGCACCGCGCTGGGTCACGCGTTCGGCTGGCGGTCGGCGTTCTGGGCTGTGTCCGCGCTCGGACTCGTCGCGATGCTCGGCGTCCTCGCGCTCGTCCCCGCCATCCCGAAGGACACCACGACCAACCTCCGCCACGAGCTGGCTGTTTTCCGCCGTCCGCAGGTCTGGCTGGCGCTGGCGATGACCACGTTCGGTTTCGCCGGGATCTTCACGTCGTTCACGTACATCGCGCCGATGATGACCGAGGTCGCCGGGTTCTCCCCCGGTGCGGTCACCTGGTTGCTGGTGCTGTTCGGCGTCGGCGTGGTCACCGGGAACCTGTTCGGCGGCAAGGCCGCGGACAAGGCGCTGATGCCCAGCCTGTACGGCTTCCTCGCGGCGCTCGCGGTGGTTCTGCTGGTCTTCACGTTCACCGCGCACTCCCAGGTCGGCGCGGCGATCACGATCGTGCTGTTCGGCGCGGCCGGGTTCGCCACCATCTCCCCGCTGCAGATCCGTGCGCTCGCCAAGGCCGAAGGCGCGCCCGCGCTGGCCTCCGCCGCCAACATCGGCGCGTTCAACCTGGCCAACGCCATCGGCGCCTGGGTCGGCGGCCTGGCCATCGAGCACGGCCTCGGTTACACGTCCACGAACTGGATCGGCGCCCTGCTCGTCCTCGTCGGCCTCGGGGTCGCGGTGTACTCAGGACGGCTCGACCGCACGAAGAAGCTCGTTCACAGCCCGTAGACGCGTTGCGCCGTACGGCCGAAGACCTGATCGCGCTCGGCTTCCCCGAGACCGGCGGTCAGGTCCTCCGCTGCGGCGACAACCTGGCCGTACGACCCGGCCAGCAGGCACACCGGCCAGTCCGAGCCGAACATCAGCCGCGACGGCCCGAACGCGTCGAGCACCACGCCGGCGTACGGCCGCAGGTCGTCGACCGTCCACTGTGCCCAGTCCGCTTCGGTGACCAGGCCGGAGAGCTTGCACGTGGCGTTCTCGAAGCCCGCGAGTTCCCGGATCGCCGACGCCCATGGCTGCAGCAGGCCACGGGCGATCGGCGGTTTCGCGCAGTGGTCCAGCACGAACGGGAAGTCCTGGAACGCCGCGACAGCCTCGATCGACGCCGCCAGCTGATGCGGCAGCACCAGCAGTTCGTACAGCAGTCCGGCGTCGAACACGGCTCGCAGGCCGCGTTGTACGTCGTCACGGCACAACCAGCGCGGATCCGCCTCGCCTTGGACCTGGTGCCGGATCCCGCGCAACCACTCACCACCAGGCCCGGACTTCAGCCTCGCCAGGTCGTCCACGACAGACGGCGCTGTCAGGTCCACCCAGCCGACCACCGCGCCGATGCGTGCCGTCTCCGACGCGACCACCAGCAACTCCGGGGTCTCCCCGGCGGCCACGACCGTCTGCACGAGCACGGTCCGGTCGAACCCGGCAGCCGCTCCGGCCAGGTCCGCCGGGCCGAAGTCGCGACGGATCGCGGACATCGTCACCGGGTCGATCCAGTCCTGGTCGCGGACCGACAGGTCCCAGAGGTGGTGGTGCGCGTCGACCCTCATCCAGCCAGCAGTCCTTCCGCACGCAGGTCGTCCCACAGCTCGTCCGGTACCGGTTGGGCGAACAGGCTCGCGTTGCGGACCGCCTGCGCCTGCGACTTCACCCCGAGCACGACCGACGCGACCGCTGGATGACGCAGCACGAACTGCACAGCCGCCTGTGGCAGCGTGACACCGTGCCGCTCACAGACCGTCGCGATCCGTTGCGCGCGCACAACCAGTTCCTTCGGCGCCTGAGCGTAGTTGTACTTGGCGTCGTCGGACACCTGCGTTCGCGCGAGCAGACCCGAGTTGAACACACCGGCCGCGAGGATCGACACGCCTCGTTCTTCGCACAGCGGCAGGAACTCGTCCGCCGCGGTCTGTTCCAGCAGCGTGTACCGGCCGGCGAGCATCACCACGTCGATCGACGACTCCCGGACGAACTTCGCGGGCAGCTGCCACTGGTTCATCCCGGCGCCGATCGCGCCGACCACCCCCTGTGCGCGCAGGTCCTCCAACGCGGGAATGCCTTCCCGTGACGCCTGTTCACCGTGGTCGTCCGGGTCGTGCAGCAGCAGGACGTCCACCCGGTCAAGACCGAGACGTTCCAACGAGGACTCCAGCGACCTGCGGACCCCGTCCGCGCTGAAGTCCCACACCCGGCGGTGCGTGCGCGGCACGGCGAACCCGTCGGCCAGGTCCAGTCCCGTGCCGTCGAACGGTTCGAGCAGCCGTCCGACCTTTGTGGACACCACGTACTCGGCACGCGGCTTACCGGCGAGGAACTTGCCCAGCCGCCGCTCGGACAGACCCAAGCCGTAGTGCGGCGCGGTGTCGAAATACCGAACACCCGCGTCCCACGCCGCCTGCAGCGCCGCTTCGGCGTCGGCGTCGGTCACTTCGGTATAGAGATTGCCGATACCGCCCGCGCCGAACCCGAACTTCGAAACCTCGACCTTCACGGCAGCTCCCACACCTTCCTGACGTCCGGCTCGGCGCCGGAGTAGTCGTCCTCGACCTCCAGCAGCTCGGCCATCCGCGCCTGCCACGGGACGTTGGCGGGATGATCGCGCAGCGAGTCGCGCATCCTGGCGTAGTCGTCGACCTCGACGACGTGGAACAGATCGCGGCCGCTGCGCCAGATCCGCCACGAGCGCACGCCCGCGTCCCGCAGCGCCACGTCCAGCTCAGGCGGGATGGCCGCGTGCACGCGGTCGTAGTCGGCTTCCTTGCCCGGTTTGAGCCGGGTGTGCAACGCAACCGTCTCCATGCGGCTACTCCTGGGCCTTGCCGGTCGTCAGTCGGGACAGCACGAGCGCGAGGAGGATGATGACACCCTTGATCGCGTTGAACCAGTGCCCGTCCACAGCCGTCAGCCGCAGGATGTTCAGGATCAGCCCGAGCACCAGGACACCGCACAGCGCGCCGAACAGCGTGCCCTTGCCGCCGTTGAGGCTGATCCCGCCGATCACGGCCGCGGCGAAGACGTCGAAGATCATCCCGTCGCCCAGGTTGGCGCCGATCGCGCCGAGCCTGCCGGTCTCCAGCATCCCGGCGAGCGCGGCGAGCACACCGCCGATGATCAGGACCGTCCAGATCACCTTGTTGGTGCGGATACCCGCTGCTTTCGCGGCGTCGACGTTGCCGCCGACCGCGTACAGCGAGCGGCCCTGGCGGAAGTACGACAGCGCGACGATGCCGATCGCGAACAGCGCCAGCGAGATCCACACCGACAGCGGCAGCCCGAGCCACGTCTCGAAGCCCAGGTACATGAACGACTGCGGGATCTGGAACAGGCTGTTGCCGCCGGAGACTCCCTCGTGCAGACCGCGGACGGTGATCAGCATGCCCAGCGTCACGATGAACGCCGACAGCTGGAACTTCAGGATCAGCAACCCGTTGAACGCACCGATCAGCGCCCCGGTCAGCAGGCACAGCGGAACCGCGAGCCACGCGGCCCACTCCGTGCCGAGGCCGTGCGCGGACGCGGGCACCACGAGCGCGATCGCCAGCACCGGCGCGAAGCCGATCGTCGACTCCAGCGACAGGTCGAACTTGCCGGTGATCAGGATCATCGCCTCGGCCAGCACCAAGAGGCTCAGCGCGCTCTGCTGCTGCAGCACGCCCAGCAGGTTGCCCGTGGTGAGGAAGGTCGGATCCAGCAACGCCCCGACCACCAGCAGAATGACGATCGCCGGGACCAATGCCAGGTCGCGGAACCGCGCGAACCGCAGCGGCGGGCGGCGGCCGGAGGCGGTGGCCGTCGACGCGCCGGTGTCCGGCGAGAGCGTTTCGGTCATTTCTCAGACACCCCTTCGATGGCCGCGACCAGGTCCTGTTCAGTCCAGTCCCGCCCGAACTCGTGCGCCACCTCGCCGTGGAACATCACCAGCACCCGGTCGCACACCCGTAGATCGTCCAGTTCGTCGGACACCACGATCACCGCCGTGCCCGCGCGGGCGACCCGGTCGACCACGCCGAGCAGCGACTCCTTCGACTTCACGTCGACACCCGCGGTCGGGTTGATCAGCACCAGCACCCGCGGGTCACTGGCCAGCGCCCGTGCCATCACGACTTTCTGCTGGTTGCCGCCGGACAGGTCCGACACCGGCTGGTCGGCGCCGGAAGTGACGATGTCGTAGGACTCGATCGCGTTGCTGCCGACACCGGCCAGCCGCTTGGGCGCGACGAGACCGGCCGGGCCGAGCTTGTTCATCACGGTCATCGCCGCGTTCTCCGCGATGCTCAGCCCCAGCACGAGCCCCTGGTGGTGACGATCCCGCGGCACACAGCCGATCCCGTGGCGCAACGCGTCGAGGACCGAGCCCGGTCTGACCTTGCGTCCGTCCACTTCGATCACACCGGAGGACGCCTTGCGCAGGCCGTACACCGTCTCGGCGAGCTGGTGCTTGCCGCTGGACGCGCTGCCCGCGAGGCCGATCACCTCGCCCTTGCGGATGCTCAGGCTGACGTCGCTGAACGAGTCCCCGGTCAGATTCCTCACGTTCAGCGCCACCCCGGTGTCCTGCGAGACATCGGGCCGGTCCGCCGCGCCGGGCACGGACAGGCCGCCCGGCTCGCCGGTCATCGCGTCCACCAGTTCCGCGCGGCCCAGCTCGGCCACGGGCGCGGTGAGGATGTGCCTGGCGTCGCGGAAAACCGTGACCGTCTGGCACACCTCGTAGATCTCTTCCAGGTGGTGGGAGATGAACATGAACGTGATGCCGGTGTCCTGCAACGCCCGCAGCCGCTCGAACAAGCGCTCGATCGCCGGCCCGTCCAGCTGCGCGGTCGGTTCGTCGAGGATGATGAACCTGGCGCCAACCGACAGCGCACGGGCGATCTCCACCAGCTGGCGCTGCTCGACCGTCAGCTCCGACGCGGGCGTGGTGACGTCCACGGCCACACCGAACGGTTCGAGCAGCTCGCTCGCCTGCTTGCGCAGCTTCGGCCAGCTGATCATCCGCTTGCCCTGGCGGTTGATGAACAGGTTCTCCGCCACGGACAACGCGGGCATGATCGTGGACCGCTGGTACACGCACGCCACGTTGCGCCGCCAGCCCTCGCGGTCGCTCAGCGCGGGCGCGGGGTTGCCGAAGAAGGAGACCTCGCCGCTGTCGGCCGCCTGCAGGCCGGTCAGTATCGAGACCAAAGTGGACTTGCCGGCGCCGTTGCGGCCGACGAGCGCGTGCGACTCGCCGTCCCTGATCTCGATGCCGACGTCGTCGAGCGCCACCGTCCTGCCGTAGCGCTTGGTGACGCCGCGCGCCACGGCGGCGAACTGCCCGCTCGCCGCCGGTTGGTTGACAGCACTCATCACTTGCCGATCTGGTTGCCCCACAACGCCTTGTCATCGACGTTGTCCTTGGTCACGAGCGGCGCGGGCAGCTGGTCCTCCAGGTTGCCGTTGCCCACGTCCACGATGGTCGACTCGTGGTCGGTCTTGCCCGGCTGGAACGTCTTGCCCTCCAGCGCGGCCTTGGCGTAGAACAGCGCCCACTTCGCGTACAGGTCCGCGGGCTGGGAGACGGTCGCGTCGATCTCGCCCTTGCGGATCGCCTCGAACTCCTGCGGGATGCCGTCGTTGGACACGATGAAGATGTGGTTCGGGTCCCCGGCCGGAAGCAGGTGGTTGGTCGAGCGCAGCACCTGCAGCGTCGGCGCCAGGAACACGCCACCGGCCTGCATGTAGATGCCCTTGATGTCCGGGTGCTGGTTGAGCCGGGTCTGCAACGCGGACGCGGCCTTCGAACCCTCCCAGTCGGTCGGCTCCTCGAACACCGTGATGCCCGGGTACTTGTCCTTCATGCACTTGGCGAAGGCCTCGGAGCGGTCACGTCCGTTCACGCTGGACAGCGCGCCCTGGAACTCGACGACCTTGCCCTTGCCGCCGAGCTTCTCGCCGAGGAACGCGCACGCCTTCTCGCCGTAGGCCTTGTTGTCCGCGCGCACGACCATGTACACCTTGCCACTGTCCGGCCGGGTGTCCACTGTGACCACTGGGATCCTCTGCTGCTCCAAGCGCTGCAACGTGGTCGCGATCGCGCCGGTGTCCTGCGGCGCCATCACGATCGCCTTGGCGCCCTGGCCCTGCAGCGTCTGTACGTTGGCGACCAGGTTCTCGACCTTGTTCTGCGAGTTGGTCGACGGCATCAGGTTGACGTTCAGCTCCTTGCCGAACTGCGGCACGTACTTGATGTACGAGTTCCAGAAGTCCGAGTCGGCACGCGGGAAGTCCACGCCCACCTTGGCGTTGCCATCGGCTGCGCCGCCGGGCGAACCCGACGGGGACTGGCCGCACGCGGCGGCGGCCAGGACCACAGTGGCAACCGTGGCCACGGTCTTGATTGAACTGCGGACGGGCACCACAGGTCCTCCTTGACGGCGGTGTCGACATAGTCCAAGACAAACCCTCGTGAGTGTTTTGGCCGGTTCTAACCGGACGAAACACTCACGAGCTTTTTACTGGGCGGGGGGCCTGAGGCGCAGGCCGTGCATGCCGCCGTCCACGGCAAGCACCGTTCCCACCGTGGCGCCCGACAGGGGGCTGGCCAGGTAGGCGATCGCGTTGGCCACCTCGTCGGCCGACACGAGCCGGCCCGTCGGCTGGCGTGCGTTCAGGGCGAGTCGTTCGGCTGCCGGGTCCGCTGCCTGGTCGAGCAACCTGCCCACCCATGGCGTGTCCGCCGTGCCCGGCGCGACGCAGTTGACCCGGATGCCTTCGCGGACGTGGTCGGCCGCCATGGCCAGGGTCAACGCGTACACCGCGCCTTTGCTCGCGGAGTACAGGGCGCGCTGCGGGAGTCCGGCCCACGCGGCGATCGAGCACGTGTTGACGACCGCGGCGGCCGGCGAGTGCCGCAAGTACGGCAGGGCGTGCCGGGCGACCCTGGCCATCCCGACCACGTTCACGTTCAGCACCCGCAGCCACTCGTCGTCGTCGTTGGCCGCGACGTCGCCGACGGCACCGATGCCCGCGTTGTTGACCACCACGTCCAGCCGGCCGAACCGCTCGGCCACACCGTCCACAGCGGACTTCACCTGCGCGTCGTCGGAGACGTCGACCGCGAAGCCGGTGATGCCGTCCGGCAGGCCGCCCGGGTCGAGGTCGAGCGCGGCGACCGTGGCTCCCCTGCTGGTCAGCAGGTTCGCCGTGGCCAGGCCGATGCCCGACGCGCCGCCGGTGACCGCGGCGACAAGCCCGGCGAAGTCACTCACGAGTTCTCTCCCGTCCACTCTGGACCATCAGGGAAGCGGTAGCGCCGCAACGTGGCGTCGTGCATCCGCGCGGAGAAACCGGGTTTGCGCGGCGCGAGGTAGTACCCGGCGCGCACGACGGCCGGGTCGGTGAAGTGCTCGTGCAGGTGGTCGACCCACTCGATGGCCCGGTCGGTCTGCGTGCCGGACACGGCGACGTAGTCGAACATCGACAGGTGCCGGACCAGTTCGCACAGTCCGACACCGCCGGCGTGCGGGCACACCGGGACTCCGAACTTGGCCGCCAGCAACAGGATCGCCACGTTCTCGTTGACGCCGCCGACGCGGGCCGCGTCCAGCTGGAGCACCGAGATCGCCTCGGCCTGGAGCATCTGCTTGAACATCACGCGGTTGTGCACGTGCTCGCCGGAGGCCACCCGGATCGGCGCGATCCGGGTGGCGATCGCCTGGTGGGCCAGGATGTCGTCCGGTGAGGTCGGTTCTTCGATCCAGTACGGGTCGAACGGTGCCAGCGCCCGCATCCACGCGACCGCGACCGAGACGTCCCAGCGCTGGTTGGCGTCGACGGCGATCCGGATCTCGTCGCCGACCGCGGCCCTGGCCAGGCGCAGCCTGCGGATGTCGTCGTCGAGGTCGCCGCCGACCTTCAGCTTGATCATGTCGAAGCCGTCGGCGACGGCCTGCTTGGACAGCCGCACCAGCTTGTCGTCGGAATAGCCGAGCCAGCCCGGCGAGGTCGTGTACGCGCGGTACCCGTTGTCGAGCACGTGCTGGACACGCTCGGCCTTGCCTTGCTGGGCGCGCGTGAGGATCTCGTACGCCTCGTCGGGCGTGATCGCGTCGGTCAGGTACCGGAAATCGACGAGACCGACGATCTCCTCGGGCGCCATGTCGCTCAGGAACTGCCAGACCGGCTTGTCCGCACGGCGTGCCGCGAGGTCCCACGCGGCGTTCACGACGGCGCCGACGGCCATGTGCGCGACGCCCTTCTCCGGGCCGAGCCACCGCAGCTGCGAATCGCCGACCAGTTGCCGGGAAAGGGAAGCCAGTGCCGTCGCGTCCTGCGGCACTGGCAACCCGAGCACGTGACCTTCGAGCGCGCGGATCGCCGCGGCCTGCACGTCGTTGCCGCGGCCGATGGTGAACGCGAAGCCGTACCCGTCGGGGCCTTCGTCGGCGTGCAGCACGACGTAGGCGGCCGAGTAATCCGGGTCCGGGTTCATCGCGTCCGAGCCGTCGAGCTCACGCGAGGTGGGGAAACGGACGTCGAGGACGTCCATACCGACGATCGTCGCCATGTCACGCCTGCCCGACGGTCTGCCGCTGGCGGCCGAGGCCTTCGATCTCGAGTTCGACCACGTCCCCCTGCCGCAGGTACGGCTTGGGCTCAGGCTGGCCGAGCGCGACCCCCTGCGGGGTGCCGGTGTTGATCACGTCACCTGGCCGCAGCACCATGTACTGGCTCAGCGAGTACACGATCTCGGCCACCGGGAAGATCATGTCCTTGGTGCTGGAGTCCTGCTTGAGCTCGCCGTTGACCCACAGCCGCAACGCGAGGTCCTGCGGGTCGGGGATCTCGCTCGCCGGGCGCAGCCACGGGCCGAGCGGGTTGAACGTCTCGCACGACTTGCCCTTGTCCCACTGGCCGCCGGGCCGTTCCAGCTGGAACTCGCGCTCGGAGACGTCGTTGGAGATCGCGTACCCGGCGATGTGCCCGAGCGCCTGGCCGGGTGAGTCCAGGTACCGCGCGGTCCTGCCGATCACGATCGCCAGCTCGACCTCCCAGTCGGTCTTCGTCGACTTCCTCGGCACGAGGACCTCGTCGTACGGGCCGACCACGCAGTCCGGCGCCTTCATGAAGACCACGGGCTCGCCGGGGATCGCGGCGCCGGACTCGGCGGCGTGTTCCCGGTAGTTCAGGCCGATGCAGACCACTTTCCCCGGCTGCGCGACGGGCGCACCGACGCGCAGACCGGTACCGTCAGCTGGGTCGTCGACGCGCTGCGCCGAGCCACTCGCGATGGCGTCGGCGGCGCGCGCGATCCCGTCCCCGGCAAGGAAAGCACCATCGATGTCGCCGGTCAGCCCACTGAGGTCGTACAGCGTCCCGTCGTCGGCGCGGATCACCGGCTTCTCCTCGCCGATCCCGCCGAGGCGCATCAGGTGCATGTCGGATTTCCCTTCCTCCCCGCCGCCAAGACATCCGATGTATATCGCCTTCAGACCCCGCCCGTCCAGCCCCGTCATCACATCGACGCTCAAAACTCCGATGATTCGCCCCGGCATGTGCACCAAACACCCCCAAGGAAGTGAGAGCGAATGCCGATCCACGGCACGCACGAGCCTGAGTTCGTCGAGGTGCTCGCGGAGTTCGAGCGGAACTTCGCCGAGCGCGGCGAGGTCGGCGCGTCCGTGACGGTGACTGTCGACGGCCGGACGGTCGTCGACCTGTGGGGTGGCGTGGCCGACCCGCGGTCCGGTGCGGAATGGGACGCACAGACCCTGGTCGACGTGTGGTCGTGCACCAAAGGCGCGACCGCGCTGTGCGCGCACATCCTGGCCGACCGCGGTGAACTCGACCTGAAGGCGCCGGTCGCCCAGTACTGGCCCGAGTTCGCCCAGAACGGCAAGGAGGGCGTCCTCGTCCAGCACCTGCTCGACCACCAGGCAGGACTGGCCGGTGTACGGGAGCAGCTGCCCGAAGGCGCGTTCTACGACTGGGAGCTGATGACCAGCACGCTCGCCGCCGCCGAGCCGCTGTGGACGCCCGGCACCACCCACGGCTACCACGGCCTGACATTCGGGTTCCTCGTCGGCGAGGTGGTCAGGCGGGTCAGCGGGCAGCCGCTGGCCGACTTCTTCGCCTCGGCGGTGAGCGGGCCGCTCGGCCTCGAGTTCTGGCTGAGCCTGCCGGAGAGCGAGGAAGCCAGGGTGGCGCCGACCATCCCGCCGGACCTCACCAAGCCGGGAACACCGGTACCGAGCCTCTACCTGATCGCGATGAGCGACCCGACGTCCATCCCGGGCCTGATGGTCCTGAACAACGGCGGGTACATGCTGCCCGGGCAGTTCAACTCCGGGACGGCCCACCGCTCGACGGTCGGCGCGGCCGGCGCGATCACCAACGCCCGCGGTCTCGCGGGGATGTACCGCCCGCTGGCGCTCGGCGGCACGTTCGGCGACGTACGCCTGGTCAGCCCCAACCAGGTCGCGGTGATGGGCCAGGTGACGTCGGCGTGCTCGGTGGACGCGACCGTGCTCGTGCCGTCCAGGTTCGCCAGCGGGTTCATGAAGTCCGTCGACAACCGGCACCTGGCCCCGAACGACCAGGAAGCCGTCCTGCTGTCGGAGGACGCCTTCGGTCACAGCGGGATGGGCGGTGCGCTGGGCTTCGCCGACCCGAGGGCCAAACTGTCCTTCGGCTACGCGATGAACCGCCAGGGCACGGGTATCGGCGTGAACGAACGCGGCCAGTCGTTGGTGAACGCGGTGTACCGGGCGCTGGGGTACCACCGGATCACCGACGGCGGCGCCTGGTTCGGCTGAAAAGGCCGCCCTTTCGGACAGTCCGATCGGGCTCGCGCTGGGGAACTCTGTGCCGTCATGCGACAGATCGGCGATGAGCGGTACACGCTTGTCCGCGAACTGGAGAAGGACGTCCCCTACCCGCCGTTCGACGCGCTCGTGGCCGAGACGACGACATGTGATGTCCCGCTGATCCGCCCGGCTACTCCACGCCGGGGCCGTAGATCGTGCGCAGCCAGATCTCGGCGAGCGTGTCCACGATGTCCGCGTCCCACTTGGCCGAGCGCTTGGCCATCGACTGGTGGTAGCAGGTGGTCTCGTTCATCAGCACGAGCACGCGCGCCAAGGTCTGCGCCGACGGCGGGCCCGGCAGCGCCAGACCGGCCCTGCGCTCGCTCTCGATCTGGACCGCAGTCGACCGCATGAACCGCCGCGCGACCTGTTCCCACAGCTCAGCCAGGCGCCGGTCCGATTCACGGCCGCGCACCGACGCACGCAGCACGGGCCCGTGCTGCCGCCACAACGCCACGGTCGCGGTCAGCGCGCGGCGGACCGCGACGCTGGGCGGCTCGTCGCCGCGGCGGAACCAGACGATCCCGCTCGCGTAGATCTCCCGCAGGACACGTTCCGACAACGCGTAGAGCACGGCCTCGCGCGACTCGAAGTGGAAGTAGAACGTCGAGCGGGACAACCCGGCCCCCGCGGTCAGCTCGTCGATGCCGATCTCGTGCAGGGATCGCTTGGCCAGCAACCGTTCCGCGGTGTCCAGAATGGCCTGCGTGGTCAGGTCGCCCTTGCTCGGCCTGCGGGCCTGGTCGTCCTCGCCAGGCCTCGCCTGCTCGGGCTGGCGACGGACCGTCATGCCCTCATTCTTGCAAACGAGTGTAAGTACTACTGTTGTCCGGGTGACGAAGCCTGAGCAGCCGGACCCGTCCGGCGACGAGATCGAGGTGCGGGTCGCGGCCGACGCCGCGCAGCTGCCGATGCTGCGCGCGATCACGTCCGCGGTCGCCATGCGCCAGGACCACAACCTCGATTCGATCGCCGACCTGAAGATGGCGGTCGACGAGGCGTGCTCGATGCTGGTGCTCAGGGCGATCGCCGGATCGATCCTGACCGTGCGCTACACCCCGAAGAACGAGATCAAGGTCGTGGCGACGGCGTTGTCGGACACCGACGACTGGCCGGACACCGGCGCGTTCTCGTGGCACGTGCTGACCACGCTGACCGACTCGCTGGACGCGGGCGTGTCGCAGGCGCCGGCCGACCCGGGCGGGCACCTGCTGTGGATCGAAGTGACCAAACGCAACGCGGCGGGCGGCGAGTGAACCCGCGCGGCGGCTACGACCACCTCGCCCCGCTGTTCGAAGAGCTCGCCACGCTGCCCGCGGACAGCCCCGAACGGGCCCGCATGCGGGAGCGGCTGGTCACCGAACACCTGCCGGTCGCCGAGCACATCGCACGCCGGTTCAGCCACCAGGGCGCCCCGCTGGAGGACCTCGCGCAGGTCGCCAGGATCGGCCTGATCAACGCGGTCGACCGGTTCGACCCGCAGCACGGCTCGGACTTCATGTCGTACGCGGTGCCCACCATCATGGGCGAGGTCCGGCGGCACATCAGGGACACGAGCTGGGCGGTGCACGTGCCGCGCAGGCTCAAGGAGCTGCGGCTGTCGATCGGCGGCGCGGTGACCGAGCTGTCGCAGAAGCTGGGCAGGGCGCCGACGCCGAGCCAGATCGCCGAGCACCTCGGGATCAGCCGGGAAGAGGTGTTCGAGGGCCTGGAGGCCACCAACGCGCACCACTCGCTGTCGCTGGACTACCTGCTCACCGACGACCCCGACTCGGCGTCGCTGGCCGACACGCTCGGCGCGGACGACCCGGAGCTGAGCGTCGTCGACGCCCGTGAGGCGCTGTACCCGCTGATCAAACGGCTGCCGGAGCGGCAGCAGAAGATCATCACGCTGCGGTTCTTCGGCAACCTCACGCAGACGCAGATCGCCGACCGGCTGGGCATCAGCCAGATGCACGTGTCCCGGTTGTTGGCAAAGAGCCTCGACACGCTGCGGGCGAGCCTGTCCAGCGACGGCTGACCTGGCGTTATTTACTCCATTGGGGTTGCGAAACTCGCGCCGGATGGGTACCAAGCCACTATGAGACCCGTCTGGCGCGGTGCCATCTCATTCGGGCTGGTGACCATCGCCGTCCGGATGTTCGGCTCGACCGAGGAGCACGACTTCCGGTTCCACCAGGTCCACCCCGAGGACGGGGGCCGGATCCGGTACAAGCGCGTGTGCGAGATCTGCGGCAACGAGGTCGAATACCGCGACATCGCCAAGGGCTACGAGCTGGAAGACGGCCGGGTGGTGATCCTCACCGACGAGGATTTCGAGAAACTGCCCGTCTCGACCGACAAGTCCATCCAGGTGCTGGAGTTCGTGCCGACCGAGGAGGTCGACCCGATCTTTTTCCAGAAGACGTACTACCTCGACCCGGACAAGACGGCCGGTCGGCCCTATGTGCTGTTGCGCCAGGCGCTCGAGGACACCGACCGGCACGCGCTTGTCAAGATCACCGTGAGGCAACGCGAGTCGCTCGGCATCCTGCGCGCTCGTGACGACGTTCTGGTTCTGCACACGATCTTCTGGCCGGACGAGATCAGGAAACCCGATTTCGGATTCCTTGATCAAGATCTCGAGGTGCGCCCGCAGGAGCTCAAGATGGCCACCTCGTTGATCGACAACATGTCGGGTTCGTTCAAACCGGAGCAGTTCACCGACGAATACCGCGACGCCATGGCCGAGCTGGTCACGGCCAAGGCGGACGGCGCTGAACTGCCGGAACGCCCGGAAGAGGAAGACACCGGCGACGTGATCGACCTGATGACCGCATTGGAACGCAGCGTCGAACAGACCCGCGCGAAGACAGCGGCGGAGCAGCCGCCGAAGAAGAAGCGCGCTTCGAAGAGCAAGTCCGCCTAAGCGCTAATAGGTGGCCCCATTCCACGCCGAGCCCTGCGGCATGGAATCCTCAAGGCATGAGTTCTGCTTCCGAACCACGCTGGCGACGACTCGAACCAGACGCTCGGCGGGAACAGATCCTCGTCTGTGCTATCCGGCTATTTTCCGAACGGCCGTACCCGGCTGTCTCGACAACGGACATCGCACAGGAAGCCGGTGTCGCCAGAGGGTTGATCAACCACTATTTCGGCACGAAACGCGATCTTTATCTGGAAGTTGTCCGCCGAATGGTGACTATTCCCAGTTCAGCGCCCCAAGCGCTGCCGCCCGGCAGTTTGGAAGAGCGGATAGAGGCCAGTGTGAACTGGTTCCTTGACAGGGTGCTGCGGCACAGCAAGACGTGGCTCGTCGCGGTCGGCGGTGTCGGCCACGACCCGGACATCGAACGGATCCTGGCCGAAGCCGACGAGAACGCCGCCGACCGGGTCCTGGAGTTCGTGGGCCTGACCGACGTGAACGAACACCGCGAGCAGCTGCGCGCGATGGTCCGGGCGTACGCGGCCATGGTGAAGGCCGCGGGCCGCGAATGGGTGATGGGCAACCACCTCAGCCGCGACCAGGTCCACCTCCTGCTCAGCCAGACCCTGCTCACCCTGGTCAGGGACACGTTCCCCAAGGTCAGGGCAAGGTGACCACTTGCGCGGCGTAGCTGAGGCCCGCGCCGAAGCCGACCAGCAGCGCCAGCGAGTCCCGTTCGACGGCCTTGGCCTCGATCAGCCGCTGCAGCGCGAGGGGGATCGACGCGGCCGACGTGTTGCCCGACCGCACCACGTCCTGCGCCACGACAGCGTCCGGAGCTCCGATCTTCTTGGCCATGGCGTGGATGATCCGCAGGTTGGCCTGGTGCGGCACGATCGCGGCCAGCTGCCCCGGTTTCACCCCGGCGCGTTCGCACGCGGCGAGCGCGATCGGGTGAACCTCGGTGGTGGCCCAGCGGAAGACCGCCTGGCCCTCCATGTGCATGCCGTGCGTGAAGTCCGGGATACGGATCAGGTCGGCGCCCTGGCCGTCGCTGCCCCAGACGACTGGGCCGATGCCCGGCTCGGTCGACGGGCCGACGACCGCGGCTCCGGCGCCGTCACCGAAGATGATGGACGTTCCCAGATCGGCGGGGTCGACCCACGCGGTCATCCGCTCGGTGCCGACCACGAGCACGTAGTCGGCCGACCCGTTGCGCACCACGTCCGCCGCGACCGTCAGCGCGTAGCAGAACCCCGCGCACGCGGCGTTCAGGTCGAAGGCGCCCGCGGTTCTCGCCCCGATGCGGTACGCGACCTCCGACGCCACGTCCGGCATCGGCCGTGCGGCACTGCAGCTGGCCACGATCACCAGGCCGACGCGGGACACGTCGAGACCCGCGTTCCCCAGCGCCTGCCGACCGGCGGCGACTGCCATCTCCTGCACCGTCTCGGCCTCGCTGGCCTTGCGCAGCGACACGATGCCGGTGCGCCCCCGCACCCACTCCCCCGTCCGGCCGAAACGCTTGGCCGTCTCCTCGCTGGTGACCACAGTTGACGGCTGGTAGGCACCGAAGCCGACGATCCGGGACCCGGCAACCGGCGTGGCCTGCCGAATGCGAGAAACTTTCACTGCGGAAACTCCACCCATGGAGCCCATCCTGACGGCTACCAATGAGTAAGAGTGTCATCCTCAGGTCTATGTTTCCGACGGCGTCGCGGCCGGAGCCATCAATACTGCCAAGTAACTTCTCGCGAATGCGCGAACCGACTCGTCGTCGGCCAGCGGAATGCAACTGTCCGGCGTGAGGGTGAACGAGATGGCAAGCCGGACGAAAAGCTCAGCGACACCCGCCGGATCCCGTCCGTCAACCGGCTTGTCACCATCCGGGAGCCGTTCCGCGTGACCAACGAGGAAATCGCGGGCAACGGCGACCACGAGCCCGCCATTGACAGTGAGATACGGCAACAACGCCTCCGGGTCACTGGCCAGAAGACGGGACAGCAACGGGTCGCGCCGGGCATACCTGACGCCGACCACAAAGCCTTCCACCAGCCGTTCCCGCGCTGTCGGCAAGCCGTCCACAGCGGCCGCGATGCTGCCGAAGAAGCGACGGCATTCCCGCACCAGCACAGCTTGGACGAGGACGTCCTTGTTCTCGAAGCGCCGGTAGAGCGTGGCACGGGACACACCTGAGCGTTTGGCCACCGCGTCGACGTTCGTGCGGCGCAGACCGTAGGCGAGGAACTCCGCGAGGGCGGCATCCAGAATCGCCGCACTGACCGGGTCGTCATCTCCGCCGTTCGTGCGGACGAGGTCCAGCAGGGCGTTGGGCTCCACCCCAGTCAGCCTAGAGCAGACCGAAATTCCCAGCGTGCTCGTCGTGAGTGGTTCGGCCGGTTCTAACCGGCCGAACCACTCACGAGCATTCTCAGTACTGGAAAAAGCCCCGGCCGCTCTTCTTGCCGAGCAATCCGGCGTCGACCATGCGGAGCAACAGCGGAGGCGGTGAGTACAGCGGCTCCTTGAACTCCGCGTACATCGACTCGGCGATCGCCTTCGTCGTGTCGAGGCCGATCAGGTCCGTGAGGTGCAACGGCCCCATCGGGTGCGCACAACCCAGGATCATGCCGTTGTCGATGTCGTCCGGCGAGGCGAACCCGGACTCCAGCATCCGGATCGCCGACAGCAGGTACGGCACCAGCAGCGCGTTCACCACGAACCCCGCCCGGTCCTGCGAGCGGATCACCTGCTTGCCGAGCACACCCGTGACGAACGCGTCCGCGCGCGACTGCGTCTCCTGGCCGGTCAGCAGCGACGGCACGAGCTCCACCAGCTTCAGCACCGGTACCGGGTTGAAGAAGTGCACGCCGATCACCTGCGCGGGGCGGTTGGTCGCCATGCCGAGCTTCATGATCGGGATCGACGAGGTGTTCGACGCGAAGATCGCGTCCGGGTCCTCGACCACCTTGTCCAGCGCGGTGAAGACCTCCGTCTTGACCTGCTCGTTCTCCGCGACCGCCTCCACCGTGAACTGGCGGTCGGCCAGGTCCCCGATGTCGGTCGAGAACGTGAGGCGGGCCAGCGCCGCGTCGCGGTCCTCGGCGGACAGCTTGCCGTTGCGCACGCCCCGCTCGAGCGACTTCTCGATCCGGGCCTTGCCGGCGGCCAGCGCGTCCGCCGACGCCTCCGTCACCCTCACGTCCAGCCCGGACCGCGCGCTCACCTCCGCGATGCCCGAACCCATCAGCCCACAGCCGATCACACCCACGCGGCGGATCTCGCTCACGTTCGTCCCTTCACTACTCATGGCCTAGACATTACGGCGGTACTGACCGCCGACCTCGAAGAACGCCTCGGTCACCTGTCCGAGGGTGCAGACGCGGGCCGCCGACATCAGCTCGGCGAAGACGTTCTCGCCCGAGGTCGCCGCCGCACGCAGCCTGCGCAGCGCCTCCTGCGCCTCCTCGCGGTGCTTGGCCTGGAAATCACGGGTGCGGTCGACCTGCGAGCGCTTCTCGTCCTCGGTGGCACGCGCCAGCTCGATCTCGATCGTCTCCTCGCTGCCGTTGTCCGGCAGGAAGGTGTTCACGCCGATCAGCGGCAGCGAACCGTCGTGCTTGCGGGTCTCGTAGAGCATCGACTCGTCCTGGATGCGCCCGCGCTGGTAGCCGGTCTCCATCGCGCCGAGCACGCCACCGCGGTCGGACAACCGGTCGAACTCGGCCAGCACGGCCTCCTCGACCAGGTCGGTCAGCTCGTCGATGATGAACGAGCCCTGCAGCGGGTTCTCGTTCTTCGACAGGCCCCACTCCTTGTTCACGATCAACTGGATCGCCATCGCCCGGCGCACCGACTGCTCGGTCGGCGTGGTGATGGCCTCGTCGTACGCGTTGGTGTGCAAGGAGTTGCAGTTGTCGTACAACGCGCACAGCGCCTGGAGCGTGGTGCGGATGTCGTTGAAGCTCATCTCCTGCGCGTGCAGCGAGCGCCCCGAGGTCTGCACGTGGTACTTGAACTTCTGGGACCGCTCGTTGGCGCCGTAGCGCTCGCGCATCGCCACCGACCAGATCCGCCTGGCGACCCGGCCGATCACGCTGTACTCGGCGTCCATCCCGTTGGAGAAGAAGAACGACAGGTTCGCCGCGAAGTCGTCGATGTGCATGCCGCGGGCCAGGTACGACTCGACGTAGGTGAAGCCGTTGGCCAGGGTGAACGCCAGCTGGCTGATCGGGTTCGCGCCCGCCTCGGCGATGTGGTAGCCGGAGATCGACACCGAGTAGAAGTTGCGGACCTTCTGCTGGATGAACCACTCCTGGACGTCCGCCATCATCCGCAGCGAGAACTCCGTGGAGAAGATGCACGTGTTCTGGCCCTGGTCCTCCTTGAGGATGTCGGCCTGGACCGTGCCGCGCACGTTCGCCAGCGCCCACGCGGCCAGCTCGGCGTGCTCCTGCGCCGAGGGCTCACGGCCCTGCTCCGCGCGGAACGCGTCCACCCGTTGGTCGATCGCGGTGTTCAGGAAGTACGCCAGGATCGTCGGCGCCGGGCCGTTGATCGTCATCGACACCGACGTGGTCGGCGAGGTCAGGTCGAAGCCGTCGTACAAGGCCTTCATGTCGTCCAGCGACGCGATGGACACGCCCGACGTGCCGATCTTGCCGTAGACGTCCGGCGGGGTGTCCGGGTCGCGGCCGTAGAGCGTGACCGAGTCGAACGCCGTCGACAGCCTCGTCGCCTCGGAACCCGACGACAGGTACTTGAAGCGGCGGTTGGTGCGGAACGCGTCGCCCTCACCGGCGAACATCCGCGCCGGGTCCTCGCCGTCCCGCTTGAACGGGAAAACGCCCGCGGTGAACGGGAACCGGCCGGGCAGGTTCTCCTTGCGCAGGAACCGCAGCACTTCGCCGTCGTCGTCGAACGACGGCAGCGCGACACGCGGGATCTTGCTGCCGGACAACGTCTCCCGGACCAGCGCCGTGTGCAGTTGCTTGTCCCTGATCCGCACAACGAGCTCGTCGCCGGTGTAGTCCTCCTTGGTCTTCGGCCAGTCGGCCAGCAGCTGCGCGGCCTCCTGGTCGACCTTCCGCGCCGCTGCCGTCACCAGCTCATCGACGTCCTCTGTGGACCTGCCGGCCCTGGCGAGCGCGTCCTTCGTCGCCTCGAAGTGGCTCAGCTCGCGGACCGCGGCGACCTGCTGCTCGGTCTTGGTGTGGTAGCCGCGGACGGTGTCGGCGATGTCCGACAGGTAGCGGGCGCGGGCGGCGGGCACGACCGTCGCCGCCGAGGTGGACGTCTTGTGGCCGACCGCGGGCAGCGTGCCCTCGGTGATCGACAGGCCCTTCTCCACCAGTTGGTCGCGCAGGTACTGGTACAGCGCGGTCACGCCGTCGTCGTTGAAGGTCGCGGCGCTCGTGCCGTAGACCGGCATGTCCTCCCACGACTGGCCGAACGCCTCGCGGTTGCGCACCATCTGGCGGCCGACGTCACGCCGGGCGTCCTCGGCGCCGCGGCGCTCGAACTTGTTGATCGCCACGGCGTCGGCGAAGTCCAGCATGTCGATCTTCTCCAGCTGGGACGCGGCACCGAACTCCGGCGTCATCACGTACAGCGAGAAGTCGACGAACGGCACGATCGCCGCGTCGCCCTGGCCGATACCGGGCGTCTCCACGATGATCAGGTCGAACCCCGCGGCCTTGCACGTCCCGATCACGTCCGCGAGGCCGTCCGGCACCTCCGCGCCCGCCCGCCGCGTGGCCAGCGACCGGAAGAACACGGTCTCGCCGTCCACGCTGTTCATC
The DNA here is from genome assembly GCF_001302585.1 of Kibdelosporangium phytohabitans. Taxonomy (GTDB): domain Bacteria; phylum Actinomycetota; class Actinomycetes; order Mycobacteriales; family Pseudonocardiaceae; genus Kibdelosporangium; species Kibdelosporangium phytohabitans. Next base: position 7,877,689 of record NZ_CP012752.1, read on the forward strand.
CGGATGCGGTCGCCGAGCAGCGCGCCGCCGCCCTTGCGCCGGGTCGGGTCGATCGCCAGCACCGCGATGCGGACCTTGTCCTGCTGGTCCTGGCGGAACCGGCGAACGATCTCGTCGGTCAGCGAGGACTTGCCGGAACCCCCGGTGCCCGTGATGCCCAGCACCGGGACCTGGCGGCTGGTGCCGATCGCGTCCTTGCCCGCGAACACACCCGCCTCGATCTGCGTGATCGCCCGCGCCAGCACGTCCTGCTGGCCCGACAGCAGGCCGTCCCACGAGTCGGGCGCCCGTCGCGCCAGGTCGTGGTCGCAGTCCTCGACCATCGTGTTGATCATCTTGGCCAGGCCCATCTTCTGGCCGTCGGCCGGGGAGAAGATGTGCGCGACGCCACGCGAGTGCAGCAGGTCGATCTCGGCGGGCACGATCACGCCGCCACCGCCGCCGAAGACCTTGATGTGCCCTGCGCCCCGCTCGTTGAGCAGCTCGACCAGGTACGAGAAGTACTCGACGTGCCCGCCCTGGTAGGCGCTGATCGCCACGCCCTGCACGTCCTCCTGGATCGCGGCCGCGACGACTTCCTTGACCGAGCGGTTGTGACCGAGGTGGATCACCTCGGCGCCCTGGGACTGCAGGATCCGCCGCATGATGTTGATCGCGGCGTCGTGGCCGTCGAACAAGCTGGCCGCGGTGACGAACCTGACCGGGTTCACCGGACGGTGCAAGGGCGCCTGAGTGGTCATGAGAATAGTTTGACGTCCAACTTTCGGATGGACAACCTTGTGTGCGCCGTGTCTCGGAAAAACACGCCTCCACCTGCCGATCAACGCAGCAGCAAAAACACCACGCCGCCCGCGACGGGACCCAGGAATGAACCGACGACGACCTGCGCGGCGGTGTGGTCGCTCACCCGGACACGCGCCCACGCCACCAGCGCGACCAGCGGGACGAGCAGCGCGAGCCACCAGCCGTAGATCAGGATGACCGTGGCCACCGCGCCGCCGGCGACCGTCGCGTGCAACGACACCTTCCACCATTTGGTGATCACGACGCACACCGCGAGCACGGCGATCATCGACCAGGCCAGCGCGACGACGTCCCTCGGCGCGTCGCCGACCAGCAGGATCACCAGGCCCACGACCGCCGACAGCAGGCACATCAGCAACGGGACCGCCCGGCGCTCGCGCTCCCTGACCCAGTGCCCGTCCCACTTGCCCTTGCGCGCGCCGCTGACGATGAACGCCATCGGCAGCACGCTGAAGAACACCGCGACCACGAGCGACCACACGATGGTGGCGACGACCTCGTGCCCGGTCGCGTTCCACGCCACCGCGGACGGCAGGAGCACCACGATGGTGGCGGGTGAGAGCACCTCGGTGACGATTTTGGCCAGCCGTAGCCCGGCGCTGCGGTTCTTGGTGATCACGAGTCAGATCTTGGCATTGCGGGGTTGGCCAGACCCCCTTGTACGCTGGCCAACCCGCTGACAAGCATGGCGGGCCGAGCTTGCGGAAACCTTGGTACGACCTGTCATGGGGGCCATGCAAGGTAGAGCCTGCGCTCGTCAGGCGTGAAATCCCTGGTGACGCGCTCGTGCCCGATCGCGAGCAACTGGTCGACCGGGACGCACACGTCACACGCCCAGAGGTCGACCGTGCCGTCGGTCCGGCCGGTCGCCAGCCGCTTGCCTGAGCCGAACCCGACGCTGGTCACCCCGGCTGGGGCGTGCTGCTCGTACACCACCGCGTCGGCTCGCACGGCCCACTTCCACAGCCGGACCTTCTGGTCGTTGCCGACGGAGGCGATGTACTGGCCGTCCTCGCTGAACGCCAGGTCCCTGACACGGCCGGAATGGCCGGTGCGCACCTTCGGTTCACCGCCGCCGGTCGTCGGCCACACCCGGATCGCGCCGTCGTTGCCCGCACCCGCGATGAAGTCGCCGTGCGGGCTGAACGCGATCGCACGCATGTCCTCCGAGCCCTGCAGCACGACCGGGCCCTCACTGCCGGTGAGCCTGCGCAACCGGATGCCGCCGTCCTCGTGGGCACTGGCCAGGAACCGGCCGTCCTTGCTGTAGGCGACAGCGAGGGCGGGCGATCGGCCAGCCTGGTTGATCACACGGCTGTGGCCGGTGCTGAGCTCAGTCGCCCGCACGGCACCGTCCTCGCCGACGGTCGCGATGGTCGTCCCGCCCTGGTCGAACGCGATGCCCTGCACCTTGCCGGCGTGGCCGGTCCGGACCTGCCACGGCGCACGCTTCTCGAACACCGGCCACAGGATCACGACCCCGCCGCCTCCCGCCGTGGCCGTGTACCTGCCGTCGGGGCTCACCGTGACCGACCGCAGCGGCATACCGGCCGCTCGCATGCCCACCTTGGCCAGCCAGAACGTGCCGTCGATGCTGACGCTGGCGACGTTCTTGCCGTCCGGGCCGAACGCCACGTCCACGGCCGCGTCGCCGTGCGCGCGCACGACTTCCAGCCCCGGTTTGGTGCTGGGATCCCACGACCGGACCAGGCCGTCCTCCCCCGCGGTCAGCACGAGGCTGTTGTCATCGGTGAAGACGACGCCGTGCACGGGCCCGGCGGCACCACGCAGCACGACGGTGTCGCCTTGGTCGTCGGCTCGCCTGATGTGCGCGGTCCGGTCGTGCCCGCCCGTGATCACGTACTCGCCGTTCCTGCTGAACGCCACGGTGTTGACCGCGTCACGGTGGTCCCGGCGGTTGCGCGGCGGGGCGTCGCCGGCCGCGGGCCAGATGTCGGTACGCCCGTCGACTCCGCCGGTCAGGATCGCTGTGCTGTCCGGGTTGATGTCCACGTCGAGCATGGCGACACCACTGTTGGCCCGCGTGTGCTCGGCTCCGGTCGTGAGGTTCCGGATGATCAGCAGGCCGTCCTCGCCGACGCTGGCCAGCAGGCCGCCTGCGCTCCAGTCCACGGCCGTGGCCCGGCCGGTGTGCCTGCTGTACTGCCTGCCGGGACCGCGGCCGTCGGACGGCCACGCGCGGACCTGGCCGTCTTTGCCCGCGACTGCGATCCACCGCCCTTCCGTCGGCTGCCAGGCCACCGCGGTGGCGTTGGCGTCGATGGTGGCGATGGGGTTGCCGTCGGCCGACCACACCCGCAGCGTGCCGTCCTCGGCGACGCTGGCGATGCGGTCGCCGAACGTGGTGAACGTGACGTCGCGGACCGGCCCGCTGTGGGCCAGCACGGTGATGGGTTTGGTGCTGCCATCCAGCGACCAGATGTGCAGCGTGCCGTCCTTGCCGCCGCTCACGACCCGGACGCCGTTGATGTCGAGCGCGGTGGCCGCGCCTTTGTGGTCGTGCCATACCTTGCGCACACGTGACTCGACGAGCGCCTGGGCGAGGACGGCCTGTGCGGATTCGCTGGGTTCCATCTCGACCGCTCGCACGGCGAGCATCAGCGACAACTCGGGGTCGCGGGACAGTTGGTTGCGGGCGCTCACGACCAGTTCGCCGACGGTCGCCCGTTCGCGTTGCGAGTTGGCCTGATCGTTTTGCACCGCGACGACCACGACCAGCAGGAGCACCGCGACCACCGCGAAGCTGAGGCTGATCAGCGAGACGTGCGCCCGGCGACGCCCGGCCGCGCGTTCATGCGCCTGGAGGTCGACGCTCGCGGCGAGGAACTCGCGTTCGATCACGCCCAACCCGCTGGTGTCCCGGTCACGCCACGCCGCAAGCCGCGCGCCTCGGTACACCAGCGAGTCGTCACGCGCGTGCTGGTCCCATTCGGCCGCCGCGTCGGAGAGCTTGCGGTACAGGCGCCGCAGTTCGTCGCCCGCGCTGTCGTCCTTTTCCGGTTCCGGCTCGGCTTCCGGTTTCGGGGCAGGTGTTTCGGTGTCCCGCAGAATCGTGAGGTACAGCCGTCGCAGCGCTTGTCCTGGCTCGACGCCGAGATCTTCGGCCAGCCGTTCACGCAGTGCCGCGTAGCACGACAACGCCTCTGCCTGTCTGCCTTGCTTGTGCAACACGGTCATCAGCTGCTCGGCGACCGGTTCGGCGTGCGGGTGTTCGGCGAACTCCCGTTCCAGTACGTCGATTGCCTCGTCGTGCCTGCCGAGATCGACCATCGCCTTCGCCCAGTCCGCGCACGCGCCGACCCTCTTGCGGGACAAACCCTGGCGAGCCTCCTCAGCCCAGCGACCGGCCATGTCCTGCAAAGCCGTGCCGTGCCAACAATCAAGCGCGGTGCGCAGCAACGCCACACGGCGCGTCGGGTCAGCGGTCGAGCGGGCTTCGCTGAGCGCGGCCTCGAACCGCCGTAAGTCCACGGCTTCCGCCGGGACGTCCAGCACATAACCGCCGTTGCGTTGGTGCAACATGTAGTCCGGTTGGCCTGTTTCCCGCAGCGCCTTGCGGATCCGGCTGATGTAGCTGTACAGCGCGTTGCGGACGTGCGTGGGTGGGCTGTCGTCCCACACGCGGTCGATCAACGTGTCGACCGAGCACGGGCGACCGGCGTTCACCAGCAGCACAGCCAGCACGGCTCGCTGCTTGTTGGACCCCAGCTCGATCCGGCGGTCCTCGTCGTTCAGCTCGATCGGTCCCAGCACCTGAAAACCCACGAATCCTCCCCCGGATTGCTGTGGAAGGGATACAGGGTAAGGCTCGGTGGGCGGAGTGTCACTGACCGCGCGTGAACCGGTGGTACAGCGGGACCAGCACGTCGATCAACGGCCGACCGCCGACATCGATCGGTGGAGCGTCCACGCGCAGCAGCACGAGATCCGTGTCCCGCTCCGCGGGCAGCACCGGAAGCGGCCCGGCGCTGAAGAAGTCGTCGAGCACCGGCTGCGGCGCACGCTGCGGCTCGGGCGCCTCCTCGGCGCGGCTGCGGCGCAGCCTGTCCAGCAGGTCCGCCTTGGACCGGCCACGCCATTCGAAGATCAGGAACGGGTCGTCGTCGAACCGCTCCGCCAGCAGGAAACACACCGCGGCGACGTGTTTGCACGGCACCGCCCAGTCCGGGCAGCTGCAGTGCATCGGCAGGTCCCGCGCGGCCGCGGGGAACAACGGCACCTCCAGCTCGGCGAACACCTCCTCGATCTCCGGCGGCATCTGCCCGGCCAGCAGCTTCGCCGCGAACAGGGCCATGCCCGCCAGCCGCTCGGTGACCAGATCCCATTGCCGTGCGCTCAACGGTTTGGAGATCAGCTTCACCGCGTACGGCTCCGGCCGCGACCCCTGCACCTTGGCGATGACCTTGCCGGCCGAGATGTCCAGCGACATCACCTGACCGGCCCGCGCGTACGTCTTGCCCCTGGTCATCCGGCCGCCGAGCTGCAGCTCCTCCAGCACGGCGATGAACCGCTGCGACCACCAGCTGGTGGCGATCCTCCCGCGGGCGCGGCGCGCCTTGATGCCGTTCTCGACCTTGATCGGCCCGGTCGACGGGTAGTCCTCCCACCACTTCGCGTCCGGTTTGCCGTCCTGCGCCACCTACGCCACCTCCCCGACCGCGTCCGGGGTGAGCTCGAACAGTTCACGCAGGGCGTTGGTGGACAGCTCCGTGAGCCAGTCCTCGCCGCTGCCGACGACCATCTCGGCGAGTGCCTTCTTGGTGCGGATCATCGCGTCGATCCGGTCCTCGACCGTGCCGGCGCAGACGAACTTGCGGACCTGGACGTTGCGTCGCTGGCCGATCCGGAACGCCCGGTCGGTCGCCTGGTCCTCCACTGCGGGGTTCCACCAGCGGTCGACGTGCACGACGTGGCTCGCGGCGGTCAGGTTGAGCCCGACGCCACCGGCTTTCAGCGACAGCACGAAGATCGGCGGACCGGCGTCGGACTGGAACCGTTCCACCATCGCGTCACGCTGCGCCTTGGTCACGCCGCCGTGCAGGAACAGCACCGGCTGCTCGAACTTGGCGGTCAGGTGCGCCCGCAGCATCTCGCCGAACTCGGCGAACTGCGTGAAGCACAGCACTTTGTCCCCTTCGGACAGTGCCTCGTCGAGCAACTCCTCCAGCCTGGCCAGCTTGCCCGAGCGGCCCGGCATCCGGGAGCCGTCCTTGAGCAGGTGCGCCGGGTGGTTGCAGACCTGCTTGAGCCGCGACAACGTGGACAGCACCAGGCCACGGCGTTCCATGCCCTCGCTGTTGTCGATGCGGTCCATCATGTCGGCGACCACGGCCTGGTACAGCGACCCCTGCTCGGCGGTGAGCTGGCAGACCTCGGTCATCTCGATCTTGTCGGGCAGGTCGGAGATGATCTGCTTGTCCGTCTTGACCCGGCGCAGGATGAACGGTTGCGTCCGGCGGCGCAACGCGGCCGTCGCGGCCTGGTTCTTGTCCCGCTCGATCGGTACGGCGAACTTGCTGCGGAACGCGCTCGCCGGGCCGAGCAGCCCGGGATTGGCGAACTCCATCACCGACCACAGCTCGGCCAGCCGGTTCTCCACCGGCGTCCCGGTCAGCGCGATCCGGTGCGCGGCAGGCAACGACCGCACGGCCCTCGCCTGCTTCGACGCCGAGTTCTTGATGTTCTGCGCCTCGTCGAGCACCACCCGGCGCCAGCCGAGCTCGGCGAGTTCCTCGTGCTCGCGCGAGACCACGCCGTACGTCGTGATCACCAGGTCGGACCCGGCGACCTTCGCGGCCAGCTCGCCGCCGCCGACCCGGCCGGCACCGTGGTGCACGTACACGCGCAACTCGGGCGTGAACCGCGCGGCCTCCCGCTGCCAGTTGCCGACCACCGACATCGGGCACACCAACAGGTTGGGCCCGCCGCCTTCGGCGGCGACCAACGCCAGCAGCTGAACGGTCTTGCCGAGGCCCATGTCGTCGGCCAGACAGCCGCCGAGACCCAGTCTGGACAGGAAACTCAGCCACGCCAGCCCGCGCTCCTGGTACGGCCGCAGCGTGGCGGTGAAGCTGTCCGGTGTGGGCACCGGGGCCAGCTGGTCCTCGATGTTCCCGGCGAGCACGTCACCCAGCCAGCCGTCCGCGACGACGTCGGTGACCGGCACGTCCAGGCCCTGCTCGGCCAGCGCGGAGTCGGCCTGCAGCAGGTCACGGGCGGTCATCCGGCCTTCGCCGGACTGTTCGAGGAACGTCAGCGCCCGCCGCAGCCGGGCGTTGTCCAGCTCGACCCACTTGCCGCGCAGCCGCACCAGCGGCGCCTTCGCCTTGGCGAGCTCGGTGATCTCGGCCTGGGTGAGCTCGTCCTCGCCGACGGCGAGTTTCCATTGGTAGTCAAGGATGTCGTTGAGCCCCATGCCACCTTTGACGACCGCGCTCTGGCCCTGTTTCGACGAGCTCGCCTTGAGCTTCAAGCCCAGCTCGGGGCCGCGCTGCAACGCCGAAGGCAGCTGCACACCGAAGCCCGCCATCGTCAGCGCGTTCGCCGACTGGCGCAGAAACTTGTACGCCCCTTGCGGATCAGTGCGCAAGAAGGCAGGCGTGCTGACTCGCAGGGCCGCGTCCAGCTCCGGGTACACGCGGCTTGCCCGGCCCAGTCCGGCGAGCAGCACCTCCTCCGGGTGCTCGGCGTACCGGGCCAGGAGCGTCGCGGCACCTGTGCCCTGCCACACGTCGCGTGCGCTCGCCGTCAGACTGGGATCGGCGGTCGCCTGCAGGAGGAACTCGACGCGCCAGTCCTCGTCGTCCCCGTCAGGCAGCGCCAGCCGGAAACACGTCCGCAGCGGACCGGCTGGCGGTGCCGCCGACCGGTGCCACGAACGGAGTTTCTCCCCGAGATCACCGAGGTCGCCGTCGACGACGGCGTCCTGTGTGGTCAGTGCCCGCAGCCACCGCTCCGGCGCACTCCCGCCCGCCGGGATCTCCTCCAGCCGGTCGCGCACGATCGCGTCGGTCAACGCCGTGAGCACGAACGGCATGAGATCACCGGGCAGATCGGCCTGTTCGGCCCGCACGACCGCGGGCATCGCCTTGTCCAACGCCCTCGCGTGGTCGGCCTCGTCGCCGGTCAGCTGCGGTATCCACCGCGCGTGCCCAGCCACCAGACCGGGCAGCACCTGCCCGCGGTCGACCAGGGCCTCGGCGAACCGCGCGACCGCGGCCATCCACCGCCAGCAACCACTGGGCGTCTCCGGCGGCTGCTGTTCCAGCAACCGGACGGCCTCGCCGGGAGTCAACGCCAACGCGTTCACGGTCCACGGCGCCTGCTTGAGCTTCCTGGGCTTGTCCGCCGCCGGTCGCACGAGCTCCGGCGCGGCGACCGGCCCCGCGCTCGACGAGGGCAGCAGGAGCGTCAAGGTGCACTCGTCACCGGTGCCGAAGATCTTCCGCAGCGTCTCCACCGAGGCGCCGAACGGGTGTTTCCTCGGTTTCACACCAGGTTTCGCCGTACCGGACAGCGTCGCGTCCTCCGCCCACACGCACACGCCGCCGGTCGCGGACCAAGCAGCGTGCACGACAAGCATGCCGGAGACGATATAGCCACCCTCCGACAGTTCTGTCAGTGCGCCGGAGTCAGCAGCTCCGGGTAGCCGATCCGGCGGTAGAACTGCTGGCGGACCGCGTCGCCGACCGCGTTGACCAGTTCGGCTCCGTCCTCGGACGGGTCGACGTGCACGCGGAACGGCCGCTGTCCCTTCGGCAGGTCGACCACGCGCACGATCTCGCGCGCGACCTCGGCGGGGTCGGCGTCCGGTGGCAGCAGGGCCGCGAGCCGACCCGCCACCTCCTCGGAGAAGCCCGCGTACCGCTCGTCATAGGCGCTGCGACGTCCTCGTCAGCCGCGTGTCCCGCGTTGGCGAACTGGTTCGTGCCACGGGTGAAGGCGCCGGGGACGAGGACGGTCGTGTCGATGCCGAACCGGGACACCTCGGTCGCGTAGCTCACCGCGAGCGTGTCCTCGGCTGCCTTGGCGGCGAAGTACGGCGCGAGGAACGGTGGTGTGCCGCCACGCGTGCTCGACGAACCAACCCACACGAGCAGACCGTCGCCTTGCCTGCGCAGGTGCGGCAACGCGGCACGGTTGAGCCGTTGTGTGGACAGCACGTTCGTGTCGTACACGCTGGCCAGCTGTTCCGGCGTGAACGCCTCGGCGGCGCCGAGCACCATGTGGCCCGCGTTGTACACGACGACGTCCAGGCGTCCTTCGTCGGCGATGACCTCGGCGACGGCCGCGTCGACCGAGCGCTGGCCGGACACGTCCATCTCCACCGGCCGCACACGGTCGCCGTATGCCTTGGCTTCGGCGGCGGCGACGGCATTTCTTCCTGCGATGTCACGTATTCCCGCGTAGACGGTGTGCCCGGCGCCCGCCAGGGCACGGGCGGTCATCGCGCCGAAGCCGCTGGACGCGCCGGCGATGATCACGATCTTGGGCATTGGTGCCACCATCCTTCCGTCAGGCCGCCACGCCACCGTTGGCGTAGATCACTTAGCCGTTGATCCAGCGCGCCGGGCCTGCCAGGAAGGCGACGACCTCGGCGATGTCGGCCGGTACGCCCAGCCGCTCGAGCGGGGACGCCTTGGCCGCGGCGTCGATGACCTCCTGTGGCTTTCCGTTGAAGTACAACGGTGTCGCGGTCGGACCGGGGGCGACCGCGTTCACGGTGACGTCACGTCCCCGCATTTCCTTGGCGAGGATGAGGGTCATCGCGTCGACCGCGCCCTTGCTGGCGGCGTACGCGGTGTAGCCGGGGACCGCCAGTTTGGTGACGGTGGTGGAGAAGTTGATGATGGCGCCGCCCTGGCGCACTCGCCGCGCAGCAAGCTGGGAGACGACGAACGTGCCGCGGATGTTGGTGCGGTGCATGCGGTCGAGGTCGTCGAGGTTCAGATCGGCCAACGGCGACAGCAGCATGATGCCCGCGGTGTTCACGACCACGTCCACGCCGCCGTACCGCCGTTCGACCTCGTCGAACAGCGCGGTCATCTGGGTCTCGACGGCGATGTCGGCCTGGAACGCGCTCGCCGTCCCGCCCGCTTCGGCGATCTGGGCGACGGCCTCGTCCGCGCGGGCCTTGTTGCCCGAGTAGTGCACGAGGACGGCCAGACCGCCCTTGGCCAGCCGCTGCGCGACCTCGCGGCCGATTCCGCCGGATGCTCCGGTGACGATGGCGACCCTGGTCATCTCTACCTCCCGTTAGCGGCGTTCCGTTTGTTCGTTAGCAACGCTACGGCGAATCCCGTACCAGCGCTACCGGACGGCGCGTATCAACGCTATGACTCGCGTAACATCGTTAACGACTCCACGTAGCACTGCTACCATGGCTTCATGGATGACCTGCGGACACGCATGCTGGAGGCGGCCGAACAACTGCTGGACTCCTCACCGGACCGGGACATCTCCACCCGCGCGGTCTGCGAGGCGGTCGGCGTCGGCGCGCCCGCGCTCTACCGCCTGTTCGGCGACAAGAACGGCCTGCTCAGCGCGGTCGTCGACCACGGGTTCGAGCGATATCTGTCGATCAAGCGGATAACCCGGCCGTCCCCCGACCCGGTCGCGGACGTGGCCGCGGGCTGGGACAACCACATCCGCTTCGCGCTGGAACACCCCACGGTCTACCGGCTGATGTACTCCCCCAGCCTCAGTGCCGTGCCGAAAGCGGCCGGCGAAGCGTTCGAACTGCTGCACGGGCTGCTGGAGCGCTGCGCGGAAGCCGGGCGGCTGCGGATCCCGCCGGAGCAGGCCGCGCAGACGATCATGACCGCCAGCGTCGGTGTCGCACTGAGCCTGGTCACCCAGCCGGACACGTTCACCGACAAAGGACTGTCCGAACGGGTCCGCGACGCGGTGTTCGCGTCGGTGTTCGCCGACGAACCAGCCGACTCGCAGGCGCCCACGACCGTCGCGGCAAAAGCGTTGCAGCTCAAGGCGATGCTGGACGCGACCCCGGGTACGGAACTGGCCGAGCCGGAAGCGAACCTGCTCAAGTACTGGCTCGAACGACTGGCCACGAGCAAGTGAACATGGGCGGGCTCGGATCGTGCTGACTCCCTGACAGCCGCCGCCCAGCCTGGCGACGCGAAGGGGCTGCTTGTCTTCGCCACCGATGGGCTCAGCCCCGTCGCCGACGAGCAGACCGTTGCCGGAAAAACGTGGGCCGGCGACACCTCCAGCAAGCCGCCGGACCACGCAACAGCTGATGGCACAGAGGTTAGATCGCGGGGCGTACAGCGGTCCGTACAGTTCGCCCGACAGTCACTGGACGTGCGCGGACAGTATCTCCTCGAGCATCGCGTCACGGCGTGTCGACGGCGACGCGAACAGCTCGTAAGCCCGTCGGCGGTCCAGCCCCGCGGTCGCCGCGTCTCCCAGTTCCGTCCGCGCCCTGGCCAGCTGTCTGGCTGCCGCGGCCTGGCCGTAGTCGTCCTCGATCTGCACGGTCAGCCGCTGGGCTTTCAGCGCGTCGTTGAGGGCGTTGCGGGGTTCGTCCTCACGCAGCCAGATCTCCGACCTGCACAGCAGCGCCTCCCACTCGTCGTCGCGGTTGCCGGTCCGGCGGCACGCGGTCAGGCCCGCGTCCAGTGTGCGCAATGCCTCGCCGCGGTCGTCGATCAGGCAGTACGCCCGGCCGAGCGCGACCAGCGTGACGCTCTCGCCGATCCGGTCATCGCACCGGCGGCGCATCGCCAGGCACTCGTTGAGACAGTCGATCGCCTCGGTGTGCTTGCCCAGCCGCAGCAGCACCTCGCCGAGGTTGTGCCGCACGATGACCACTTTGTCCGATCGCTGCGCGTCCAGCAGGGCGATGCTTTCGATGAAGTAGTCGTGCGCGCGGTGCGGGTCGTGGGTCCACATCGACAACCAGCCGAGGTTGTGCAGTGCGAGCCCTTCGCCTTCGCTGTCGCCGACTTCACGCCAGATCCGCAGCGCTCGCGTCATGCATTCACGCGCGGACTCGACCCGGCCGGCGCGGTACTCGATCGTGCCGTGGACGGCCAGCATCGCCGCCTCGCCCCGGCTGTCGCCGTCGCGCCGCGCCACCTCCAGCGCGAGCCTGGCCAGCGCTGCCAGCTCGCTCCAGTGGCTGCGTTTGGCCGCCAGGGCGCGGACCGCGGTGACCAGGTCGATGGTGAACCGGGCGATCGCCGGTTCCCGCTCGGCCGCCTGGCTGGCCACCGCCACCAGGCACGGCATCTCCGCGTCGAACTGCTCGACCTCGGCTTGCACGCACATCGTGCGGTACCACTCCAGCGCGCACTGCAGGGCGCGCGTGCGCTCGGTGACCGGGTCGGTCTCGGCGGCGAGTTCGGCCGCGTACAGGCGAAGCAGGTCATGGGTGCGGAACCGGTTGCCGGTGACCGGGTCGAGCAGGCGGACCTCCACCAGCCGGTCCAGTGCGCGTTCGGCGCGCGGTTCGTCCACCTCGAGCAGCACCGCGACCAGTTCGACGCCCACTTCGGGCACGCCGAGCACGCCCAGCAGCCGGAAAGCCTTCGCCGCCAGCACGGCCGTGACGTCCGAGCCCAGCGACTCGTAGCCGACAGAGAAACAGGCCCGCACGCCGAGGTCGGCCACGCGCAGCTCGTCCAGTGTGCGCCGCCGGTCAGCCAGGCGGGCGCCGAACTGCGCGAGCGACCAGTCCGGACGGCTGGCCAGCCGCGCGCCCGCGATCCGCAACGCCAGCGGGTGCCCGCCGCACCACCTCGTGATGTCCGCGGCGTCGGCGTGCTGGGCGAGGACACGTTCGTCACCGGCGAGCTTTCCCAGCAGCCGGACCGAATCCCCGGCGCCGAGCACACCGACCGGGACGTGCTGTGCGTCCACAGTGGTCAACGCGACCCGGCTGGTGATCACGACAGCGCAATGCCGGTTGGCGGGGAGCAACGGCGTGACCTGACCGGCGTCGGCCGCGTTGTCCAGCACCACCAGCATCGTCCGTGACGCCAGCAGCGACTGGTACCTGGTGGCCGCCTCACCGGGTTCGACGGTCAGCTCGTTCGGTGGCACACCGAGGGCGCGCAGGAACCGCCCGATCACCTCGCCCGGGTCGAGCGGGCGCAGACCGGGACTCGAACCTTGCAGGTCGACGTACAGCTGACCGTCCGGGTAACGGTCGGCCACGGCGTGCGCGGCCTTCAACGCGAGCGTGGACTTGCCCACGCCGCCGGGCCCGTGCAACGCCACCACGCCACCAGCCGAAAGCTGCTCGATCTCGGCTTCCCGGCCCACGAACACGACGGGTTCCGGTGGCAGCTGACGCGGCACGACCGGTTCGGCGCGTCCCGGCGACAGCGCCGGGTCACGGCGCAGCACCTGTTCGTGCAGGCGGCTGAGCTCCGGACCTGGGTCGATGCCGAGTTCGTCGGCGAGCGTGCGACGGGCCACCTGGTACGCCTCCAGCGCGCCAGGCACGTCACCCGACCGGTACAGCGCGAGCACGAGCTGGCTGTGCAGCCGCTCCCGCAACGGGTGCTGCCTGGTCCAACCGCGCAGCCTGGCCGTGATCTCGGCGTGCCGTCCGCTCGCGAGCTGGAGTTCCGCGTAGTCCTCCGCGACGGCGAGGTACAGCTCGGTGAGCCGGGTGACGGTCTCGCCGAGCACCGGCCCGAGCGGCACATCACGCGCGACCGGGCCACGCCACAGGGCCAGCGCCTCTTCGAAGGCGTCCGCCGCCGTGGTGAGGTCGGACTGCGCCAGCGCCCGCCTGCCCTTGGCGACGTGGTCCTCGAACACGGGGACGTCGAAGTCGCCGGGGGCGATGTCGAGCTGGTAGCCGGACCGGGAGGTGACCAGCAGTTCCTCGCTCGGCAGCAACCGGCGCAGCTGCATCACGTAACCGCGCAGGTTCGGCGCGGCCGAGCGCGGCGGCTGCTCACCCCACACCTCGGCGATGAGGGTGTGCGCGGCAACGGTGTGCCCGGCGTTGACCAGCAGCATCGCGAGGACGGTGCGTTGTTTGTCGGCGGCGATCGGGGTGTCGTCGATCTCCAGCGCACCCAGCAGCCGGAACCTCATGGCTGGGTCTCGCGGCATCCGCGCAGTGTGTCGACGTTGCCGCTGTCCGGTCAAGGGGGATGGCCTGGCACCCATGGTTGTACAAATACTGGTATGAGCAAGCCGGCAGCCCGGACCCCGACCCTCGAGGACGTCGCGCGGGTCGCCGGTGTGTCCCGCGCGACGGTGTCCCGGGTGATCAACGGCATCCGGAACGTGGACAGCGGGATCCAGGAGACGGTCCGCAAAGCCATCCAGGCGACCGGCTACACCCCCAACCAGGCGGCCCGCTCACTGGTGACCAGGCGGGCGGGCACGATCGTGCTGGTGATGGCTGGGGCACCGGGCCAGGGCGAGGAATTCGCCACCCAGGTGTTCGCGGACCCGTTCTTCGGCCGGGTGGCCGGCGGGGTGGTGAACTTCCTGCGCAACCACGGCATCCACCCGGTCCTGATGCTGGCGGAAACCGACAAGGCGCGAGCGGAAGTGGTGGACTTCCTGCGACGGGGGAACGCGGACGGAGCACTGCTCGTCTCGACCCACCCGGAGGACCCGCTCCCCCGTCGACTGGTCGACGCCGGCCTGCCCGCGGTCCTGTTCGCCCGCCCGGCGCGGCCGGTCCCGATCAGCTACGTCGACATGGCACACCAGGCCGGGGCGGCACTGGCGGCGGACCACCTGATCAGCCGGGGCAGGACACGAGTGGTGACGATCTGCGGCCCACTGGACGTGCCGGCGGCCCAGGCCAGGCTGGCCGGCTTCCAGCAGGCCATGGCCCGGCACGGCCACCCGTACATCCCGACCGCCGAGGGCGGCTTCACGCAGCAGAGCGGCGAAGCAGCGATGACAAGGCTGCTGGCCGAGCACCCCGACCTGGACGGGGTCTTCGCGGCCAACGACCTGATGGCCCACGGCGCGGTGCTCGTCCTGCAGAAGAACGGCCGCCGCGTCCCGGAAGACGTGGCTCTGGTGGGGTTCGACAACAGCCCACCGGCACTGGCGTCCAGGCCACGTCTGACCACAGTGGTGCAGCCGCTGGAGGAGATGGCGGCGGAGATGGCCAGGATCCTGCTGGAGCGGATCGAGTCCCCCGGCCAGTCTCCCCGGTCGGTGATATTCGACCCGGCCCTGGTGATCCGGGAATCGACGTGAACCCCGGCTGTGCGCGCGGCGACGCCGGAGGGAGCCCCGATACGCCCTCCGGCGTCAGGAATGACGGCCGCTGCTACTCGTCCGAGTAGTCCCTTGCCGACACCCGCCGCAGGACGGGTCCGCAAGCGGCGGCGGCCATCAACGCCACCACGACGCCGAGCACCACCGGTGTGATGATCCACGGGTTGAGCTGCAGGCGGCCCTGGATCAGGGTGAGCAGGCCCGATCCGACGAACACACCGGCGACGCCCGCGCCCACCGTCGCCACCAGCGCGGGCAGCATGGCTTCACGGCGCAGGGCCTTGGTGAGGACCTTGACGGGAGTTCCCGCGGCTATCAGCGCGCCGAAGGTCCGGCGACGGTCCACGACCGAACCCGCCGCCGCCACGCCCGCGCTCACCCCGCCGAGTACGGTCGCGATGCTCAGCCCGATCAGCGTTGCCCGCTTGAGGTCGCCGGAGAGGGTGTCCGCACGGCCGTCGTAGCGCTCGTTGCTGTAGATCGAGACTCCGGGCAGGTTGCGGACCACCATGGTGTGTACGACGTCCATGTTGGACCTCGTCGTCACCACCGCCACTGTGTCCATCTCCTCAGGGCCCGATCCGAAGACCGCCGGGTCGACGATGAACCCGGGGTACCCGACCGGGTCGTACTCCCTGATCTCGGTTCCCTTCGGCAACGGCTTGGGGTCACCGCCGCCCCTGCCGCCGTACGACCTGAACTCCAGCTTCGAGCTGTCCACCGCCAGGCCCTTCGGGACGTAGACCGCCGGGCCGGGGCGGCACGGGCCGAGCCGGCCACCCAGTACCTTCGCCACGTCGGCGCACTTCGCCACCATCGCCGAGAAGCCGCGGTCGCGGTCGCCCCGCACGTCGAAGCCACCCGAGCCGATCTCGACGACCGGGGCGTCACCCACGCCGTTCGCGGCGAGGTCCGCCTTCAGGTCGTTGATCTGCTCCGGGGTGTACTTCGCGCCCTCCGCGACGAACACACCGTCCCGCCATTTGCCGTTGCTGTAACCGATCTGGTCCTCGACGCTCGGGAACATCGACAGTGCCATCGATCCCGCGAAGACCGCCAGCACGACCCCGGCCGACGCGCGGAACGCCGCCTTCGGGTCGTCGCGCAGCCTGCGACCGGCCAGCAAGGTGGCCGGTGAGCGCCAGTTGGCCGTGAACAGCTTGCCCAGCAGGGACGTCACCAGCGGACCGGCGAACACCAGTGAGACCGCGATCGCGACGAGTCCGAACAGGACCACGTACATCGCGGTGTCACCGTGGCCGTCCTTCGCCACTCCCAGCGCCACGACGAAGACCACGGCAGCGCCGATCAGCCAGAGCAGACGTGCCACGTTGGGCTGGCGCTTGGACTGCTGCTGCGCCGCGCCCAGCGGCTTGCTCACCGCGCGGCGCAACCCGAGCACCGCCGCACCGACGACCAGGAGTGGCGCCAGGACGAGCACTCCGGCGATCAGCGTGCCGGACGGCGTCCAGTCGGACGAATACCAGTCGCCGCCGTCCCACGGGATCAGGGCGACCAGTTCACGCATCGGGAACGACAGCCCCACGCCGAGAACCGCACCGCCGATCGCCGCGAACGCGGTCTCCGCGGCAGTCATGGAGATCACCTGCTGCGGGGTCGCCCCTGCCAGCCGCAGCGCCGCCAGCCGGCGTTCCCTGCGGGCCGCCGTCAGCCTCGCGGCCGACGCGACCAGCACGAGACACGGCGCGATCAGGACGACGATGCCGATCTGGCTGAGCAGGACCAGCATCTGGTTGATCGACCCCGGCGCGCCCGACGGCGTCAGTCCCTCGCGTGGGGTCCCGCCGGGCATCTGCTCGGCGTCGTGCCCCACGATCGCGACCAGCTCACCGGGGTACCTCAGCGCCTCGGGCCCGATCGTCCCGATCACCTTGCCCTTGAAGCGGTCCGCCAGCTGCGCGGCGGGCTTCTCCGCGGCCAGCTTGGCCAACGCCGGCGACAGCAGCACTTCCTCTGGTCCCGGCACCTTCGGGATCCCGGCCGCGACGGGCACGTCAGGCTTGAGCGCGGCGACGTCGAAGCGTTCGATCTGCTGCTGGCCGACGTTGTCGCGGGTGTAGGTGGACAGAACCGCGGCGCTGTCCTTCGCCTTGTCGAACTGCGCGTCGTTGCTGTAGTCCGGCTGGCGCCACGTGTCGCGGTCAGCGCGCGACTGCAGGGCGTCCGGAACCGTTGCCAGCCACAGCACCAGTGTCACCCCGACCGCGACACCGACAGCTGTGAAGATGGCCGACAAGCGGCTCCGGGAATCGCCCCGCAGCACGCGCAGCGCGAGCTGGACGGGGTTCATGCCGCCGCTCGCACCGCGATGCGGCCGTCTCGCATCTCGATGATCCGCTGCGCCCGATTCGCAACGGACTCGTCGTGCGTCACGATGACGACGGCCGCGTTCGTCTCCTTCGCCGCGGTCAGCAGAGCGCTGATCGTCTCCTGACCGGTCCGCGTGTCCAGCGCCCCGGTCGGCTCGTCCGCGAAGATCACGCGGGGGCTGTGTGCCAGCGCGCGGGCGATCGCCATGCGCTGCATCTGCCCGCCGGACACCTCACCCGGCCTGCGGTTGGCCAGGCCACCGAGGCCGAGGCGCATCAGCCACTCCCGAGCGGCGGCGATGCCCTTGTCCCGCGGGGTTCCCGCGAGCAGCATCGGCAGTGCGACGTTCTCCTCCGCGGTCAGTTCGGCGACCAGCATCCCCGACTGGAACACGAACCCGAACTCCGTGCGGCGCAGTTTGCTGCGCTCGGTCTCCGACATCCGGGTGATCGGCTCACGGCCGACGAACACCTCACCCCCGTCGGCGGGCAGGATCCCGGCCAGCACGTGCAGCAGAGTGGACTTCCCTGATCCGGACGGCCCCACGATGGCGACGACCTCGCCCGTCCCGATGGTGATGTCCACCCCGGCGAGCGCGGTCACGTCGCCGTAGCGCTTCACCACGCCACGTCCCGCCAGAATCGGCTCTGTCACCGTTCCTCCTCATCGATGTTCCGCGAACGACGAGGAGACTGCCGGGGCCAGGTGGGTTGCCGCTTCGTCCGGAGAGCCGGGGAAAACGATCAGCACATCGGCCATCTGGCTGATGTGCTGATCGGTCAATCGGCGACCCCCAGTCGCCGGTGTCAGATGTGCGGGCGGTCCAGCACGACCGACCGGCCGTTGAGCGGCTGGGGCGCGCGGGCGTTCCCACCGGTGAACACGTGCTGGAAGCGGCTGATCGTGGCCTGCGAGACGGTCTTGTCCTTCATCAGGAACCACGTGACGTTCTCGCTGAACGGGTACGTCGTGAGTGAGCCGTTGTACCGGGCGGACGTCCGCTCGTGCGGCAGCAGGGAGTTCAGGTCGACGTCGCCGACGTGCACGGTGGATCCGCACTCCGGCGCCAGCTGCGCCAGCACCTTGTCCACGGCCGACGGCGCGCCCGCCTTCAGCGGGATCCCGACGACCAGCAGTTCCTGCGCGGCGTTGCGGTGCACGAGGTGCATCTCCAGCGGCGTGGCCTGGCCTTCGAACCGGTGCTCGGACGGGGTGTGGAAGTGGAACTGGACCAGGTCGTAGCGCACACCGGACAGCGTCACGTGCGCGGTGCCGGGCTCGACCTCGGCTTCCTCGGTTTCCTCGTGGTGCCGGGCGGTGCAGCCGCCCGGTGTGTCCGCGTCCTTCTGGACGTAGCGGAGCCGGACGTCGGAATGGTGGTAGGAGACGTGCAGCAGCGGCAAGGTCGGGTCGTATCTGACCGCGCCGTGCGTCACGTCGATCGGGCTTTGCTGCGGCAGCCGCGACTCGGCCGGCCCCGCCAGTACGACGAGGCCGGCCGAGAGAGCGAAGGAAAGGCTGATTAAGGCGGCTTTTCTCTTTCGTGCCATACGCGGATCCTGCAGATCACCGCAGACTGCGTACAACCTACGAAAGTCAGTTTCCGGACAAATCTCCGATTATATCGCGGCGATTTTCCGCCAGGCGATATACGCCACCGTGGGTCCGTTTTTCTTGTATGTCCGGACATACAATTTTTCCTATTGTTGAGTTAATTGTTCCGGTTGCACGATATCGACGTTTTCGTTCCGGTCGGCCCACGCCATGAGCGCGATCCGGCAGGCGTGGTCGAGGTGATGCACGCCGGTCAGGTCGAGGTCGACCGGACGCCCGTTGGGCAGCGCTTCCAGCTTGTCCAGGATCACCGGCAGCCGCAGGAAGGTCGCGTTGCCCGACATCCTCACCTTGATCGGCCCGCTGCCCGTGTCCTTCACGCGGACCTGCACGTGCGACGCCTGCCACGCGACCTTGATGACCGCGAGAGCGATACCGATCAGGACGCCCTCGAACATGTTGAGCACCACGATCGCCAGCGCGGTGACCACGAGGATGACGGCTTCGCCGCGGTGCCGTTTCCACAGCGGAACCAGTTTGCGCAGCGGCAGCAGTTTGAATCCCGCGTGCACCAGCACACCGGCCAGTGCCGCCAACGGCATGATGCCGATCGTGGCGGGCAGCAACGCGGCGAAAAGCAACAACCACACGCCGTGCAGCACCCGGGACGCCTTGGTCCGCGCCCCCGCTTCCACGTTGGCGGAACTGCGGACGATGACAGCGGTCATCGGCAGCGCGCCGAGGAACCCGCAGACCGAGTTGCCCACGCCCTGGGCGACGAGTTCACGGTTGTAGTCCGTACGCGGCCCGTCGTGCATACGGTCCACCGCCGCCGCACTGAACAAGCTCTCCGCGGAGGCGATCAACGCGAACGCCAGCACCGTGCCCAGCAACGCGATGTCGCCGAGCTTGGCCAGGTCTCCCAGTGTGGCCGGGTTGATCGAGCCGAGCAGGCCCTGCACCTCGATCCGCTGGACGGGCAGGTCGAACAGCAGGCTCGCCGACGTGGCCAGCGCCACCGCGACCAGCGCGCCCGGCACGAGCCGGACCCTGCCCGGCAACCGGGACCACAGCACCATCACCAGGATCGTGCCCGCACCGATGGCGAACGCCGTCCACGCGGCAGCCGAGCTGAAGATGGTGCCGGCCAGTTCGGGCAGTCCCGCCAGTTTGCCGAGGCCGCCCGCCGGGGCGGTGGCGCCCGCCATCGTGTAGAGCTGCCCGGCGATGAGCACCAGGCCGATCCCGGCGAGCATCCCCTCGACCACCGCCGGGGAGATGGCACGGAACCACCGCCCGAAGCGCAGCAGGCCGAGCAGGATCTGCAGTAACCCGGCCGTCAGCACGATGACGCCGAGTGCGGCGAGGCCGAACTGCCTGACCGCCTCGAACACCAGCACGGTCAGCCCGGCCGCGGGGCCGGAGACCTGGAGGCTGCTGCCCGGCAGCAGACCGACGACGAGGCCACCGACGATCCCGGTCACCAGACCGAGTTCAGCGGGAACACCGGACGCGACAGCCACTCCGACGCAGAGCGGCAACGCGACCAGGAACACCACGATCGACGCGGTGAAATCGGCACGCCAGGCGCGCCGGGACAACGTGGGCGAGGGCATTTCGAGGAGCTCCATCCAGTCAACCGCGCTGATCAGCGAACGTGCCGCGTCAGAGCGGGAGGAAGTTCGGCGTACCCGGTTCGTTGGCGAGGACTTCGCCTGTCGTCACGCGGTAGAACCACGCGTGCAACCGCAGAGTCCCCGCCGCGACCCCTTCGACGACGCAGGGGTGCGTCCGGACGTGGTCCAGCTGGGTGCGGACGTGCCGCATGACCGCGGCGTCGAGGTCCACTTCGGAGTGGCCGGTGCCGTGCCCCGCCTGCGTCAGCCACCGCCGGACCTGCGGCATCACCGACAGGCCGGACTGGTTCAGCAGGCCTTGGACGGCACCGCAATGGGAATGTCCACACACGACGATGTCGGACACGCCCAGCGCGCGCACCGCGAACTCGACCGTCCCGGCGACCGCGCAGCTGGCGTCCGACCGGTGCGGCGGCACGATGTTGCCCGCGTTGCGCAGCTCGAACAGCTGGCCGGGCTGTGCGCCGGTGATCAGCGCGGGCATGACCCTGGAATCGGAGCAGGAGATGAAGAGGGCTTCCGGTTTCTGCCCGTCGCCAAGGCGCGCGAACTCGTCGCGCCGCCCGGCGACGGCACCGGCAAAACCGCGGGCGTGATCGATCAGTGGCTGCATGTCGGCCTCGTTCTGGGTCGGGCTGAATGAATCAGTGATCCAGGGACCGCGCGCAACCGGAACTTCCACCTCCACCGCGATGACGGCAGCGTGCATCGACGCTGGTTCTCGTTGTGAGGTCAGCGCTTCACGTTCCGGCAGCGAGCGTCTGACCGATCAGATGCGCAGCACGGGTAAGAGGTCGAGCGGCTGCGAGATGCCGTTGTGCTGCACGCGCACGGCACGGCGCGCGTTCTCGTCCGCGGGGCGGTCGCGCACGGCGTCGTCCCTGCCCAGCAGCGGCATGCCGGGCACGATCCCGTCGGACGGCTCGGCGCCGTCCGCGGCGCCGGCCAGGTGCCTGCGCGCGCTCAGCTGGACCGTTTCCTCGGTCTTCTCGCTGGTCTTGGCCCGCGGCTCGACACCGGCGTGCGGAGGGTGCTGCATGAACAGGACAGCCGCGAGCACGGCGAAGATCGCCAGTACCCCGAACCGTCGCGCCACGTCGCCTCCTCGACACACACAGTATCCATCCAGTGATAACACCGTTGGTTGCCGGAAAGTTCCCCACTGCCGCACAGTCCACACTGACCAAACACGAACAGGCCTCACGATGCGGCCGGCACGGCGACCGCATCGTGGTCCACGGCAACCACCCCGGGACCCGACACAGCCGACTGTACCGTGACTCGGAGATCTTGAAAATCCTTAACGCGCACTGAAAGCCTTGGCATCCAACCAACACATCGCGTTCACCCGGTTGTCACATCGCGACAGCGCCGCCCGCCTCCTACTGGGAAGTAGCCGCGCGAACAGCAGGTGCGATCTCGTTTGCCCAGCGCCCCAAAGAAAGCACACCATCCGTCCCATCTTCTGGGAAGAACAAGGTGAAACCACCCGCGCCGTGCTCGAGCACGGCACCGGTCAGCTCCTCGATCCACTGGTCCGGCGAACCGCCGATCCACTTGCCGGTGTCGTCGCGCGTGACAGCCAGCGGCCGATCGGTGATCCGGCCCACGAAGTTGTACACAGTCCTGATCTCACGCGGATCCCGGCCGACGGACGCGGCAGCCTCGTCGATGACCGGCCGCGACTCGCGATACCGCTTGCTGAGCCAGTCCGCCGCGTGGCCGGGGATCCAGCCGTCAGCGACCCGCCCGGTCGCGGCAAGCGATTTCGGGCCGTTGGACCCAGTCCACACTGGAAGCGCCGCGACGGGCGCCGGATCGACGGAATTCACCCGATAGTGACGACCGTCATGCTCGATCGGCGGTCCACCGCCCGACAGCTTGCCGACGAGGACGATGGCCTCCTCGAACGCGTCGACCGCCTCCCCTGGCGACAGCCGCGGCACCCCCATGGTGGTGATGTGGTCCCAGGCGCCACCCGCCCCCATACCGAGCACGACCCGTTCACCGGACAGCGCGGACAAGGACGTCACCATCCGCGCGAGCATCGGCGCGGGACGCAACGGCAGATTGGTGACGTTCACGAAACCGGCGATGCGCTCCGTCCGGCCGAGAACGAATCCGACAGTCGCGTACGCGTCGAGCCGCGTACCGAAATACGGATGATCGGAAACGGACAAAACATCCAGCCCGTCCCGATCGGCGAGCTCGGCCAAGCGGAGCAACCGCTCCACATCATCGACGCCACTCGGCGCGCCGAAGCCGAAGACAACCCCAGGTAGCGACATCACACTCACATCCAGCAGAAGTTACAGTTCGTAGTACGAACCATATTAGTTCGTACTACGAACTTACAACCCGCTTTCTCGTGCTGTGACCGGATCGCCCAGCTGGTGCAGGCGGATCTCGTCGTGGCGACGGCCCCATCGGTTTCCGCGGGGTGTGCCAGACGTCCCTGATGGCATCCGGCCACTAAGCGACGAGCAGCCGCTCGATCGCTCGGGGCAGGACTATCGGTATGTCTCTCACCGGATTGGGCAGGGTGGTGCTTGCCGCTGACGCGACCTCGATCTCGGTGCGCCCCGAGGACACGATCGCCGCGGTGATCTTGAAGTCGACCATGCCGTCCGGTGCGATCGCCGCCCGGTCTGCCATCTCCTGCAGTTGAGGCACGGTTGGCGCTGTGCTGGTCGGCACGGCCGTGGTGGTGGTAGTTGTAGTCGTCGTCGTGGTCATTGCCGGAGGCGGCGAAGCCTGTTGCGCAGTGGAACAAGCGGAGACGACAAAGACCAGTGCCAGCATGCGGCGAGTCGTGATTCCCCCAAGGGTGAGCAGAACCCCCCGTATCCGGGAACCTGCCCACATCGAACGGAGGCTCCGATACAGGCCCTAGCCGCGCTCGTCCAGCTCCATGAACACCGCGGGCACCTCGTTGTCCAGCACGACCCGGCTCAGCAGCGCGGCGAGCTGATCCCGGCCCGCGTCGCCGAGCCCGGCGGGTAGCTTGTCGACCCGGCGGCAGGTCTCGGCGTAGAACTCGTTCACCAGCTCGGAACCGCGCTCGGTGAGCTCGACGCGGACAGCACGGGCCTCCTCCGGATGCGGCCCGCGCTTGACCAGGCCGTGCCGCTCGGTGCGGTCCACCAGGCCGGTCAGGCTGGACTTCGCCAGCCCCAGGATCCCGCTCAGCTCACCCATGCAGTACGACTGCGACATCAGCACGCACAGCAGCTGCCCTTGCTGCGGGGTGAGTCCGTACTCCCGCGCCGACTCGGCGTACACGGCATTGACCAGGAACGACGCCCGGACCAGCGCCGTCACCACACCGAACCCGTCGTCCTTGGCACTCACACCGCCAAGGCTAGCTGCTCGTTCATGATCAGGAACGCACCGAGGCCGTGGAAGTCGTTGGTCGCGCGTGGCCGGTCGAAGTAGTAGTTCAGGTCTCCCGGCCCGGTGCCCACCACGATCTCCCTGAGGTTGGTCCGGCCGTCCGCGCCGAGCGAGATCCGTTGCAGCACACCCTGGTAGCCGCGATCGGCGACCGGTTTGAAGCTCGCGTCGAGGTAACCGCGCTGGACCGCACGCGAGATCGTGTAGGTGAACATGGCCGACGCCGACGTCTCGGTCCAGTTGCCGCTCGTCGTGCCCCGGTCGACCACCTGGAACCACCGGCCGCTCGCCTGGTCCTGGTACTGCCGGAAACCACCGGCGAGGTGCCGGACGGTGTCGATCAGCGCCTGGCGGCGGACGTGGTTGGCGGGCAACACTTCCAGGATGTCGATGGCCGACATCCCGAACCAGCCGACCGCGCGCGCCCACACGTGCGCCGAGTGCCGCGCGGGATCCGGCGCCCACCACTGCGACCCGTCCGCGTCGCAGGCGTGGAACAGCAAGCCGTTGCCGGACTTCAGACGGTTGAAGTACGTGACCATGTTGCGGGTCGACTCGTCGAACCCGTAGGTCTGGTTGTACTGCCTGGCGTAGTTGGCGATGAACGGCTGCGCCATGTACACGCCGTCAGCCCAGAGCTCACCCGTTTTCCCGGTGGCGTGCCACATCCCGCCGTCGGACGTACGCGGGTAGGTGTTGAACCGGTTGCGGATCTTGTCGGCGGCTGTCTTGTACCGCTGCCGGCCGGTCTCGGCGTGCAGGATCGGCAGCAGCACACCGGGCCGCATGGCGTCGAGGTCGTTGAAACCGTTGCTGATGTTGCCGTTCCCGTCGACGAACCGGTCCACCCACGCCTTGACGTAGTCGAAGTAAGCCCGGTTGCCGGTCCGCTTGTACACCAGGTACTGACCGTAGAGGTACAGGCCACGCGTGTAGTCCCAGCCGCCGAGTGTGGCCGGGGTGAACCGCGCCATGGTGGAATCCACCAGCTCCACCGACCAGTCGGGCACGATCGCACCGGCCGTGGAAGGCAAGGCGGGCAAGCCGAGCGCGGCTCCCGCACCGCCGAGCAGAACTGAACGTCGGGTGGGCACAGACAACCTCCGAGCGGCGGCGCTGGCGGCGGGAACCGGACATCCAGCAGTGAAGCACCGCATCGGCCGGGGCGTCAATTGCCCGTTCAGCGAACCCGGATCCGTCCGGCCGGAGCGGCTCCCGCCGGACGGATCCACTGTGGAATGTCAGAAGCCCGCCGTGATCCGGCTGAACTCCCAGTCGGGCTGGGCGATGCCGCTGCAGTGCGCGACCACGCCGCCACCCGCGCAGCCGCGGTCGCGGTTGACCGCCCAGAACGCGAGCCTGGCCAGGCCGCGGGACTTGGCGTAGTCCCTGATCTGCGTCCACGTCTGGGTGGAGGTCATCTCCTGCTGGTCGGACAGGCCGTTCATGCCGGAGATGCCCATGTGCGCGTACGCCTGCGCGTCGGTCCAGCCGAAGGCCGACTTCAGCTTGTTCTTCAAGCCCTCACTGGCGTTCTGGGTGTCCGCGCCGATGTTCGAGCTGCCGAAGTCGAACGGCATGATGGTGAAGACGTCGATGTTGGCGTTCAACGCCTTCGCCTGGTCGATCAGCCGGTTGCCGTAGAAGTTCGGGCCGCTGGTCGTCGTGCCGAACGTGACGATCGTCTGGATACCGGGGTTGTTCTGCTTGACGATCCGCAACGCCGTGAGAATCCGGTCCTGCACGGTGGTGTTCTCGAACTCGTCGGTGTTCTCGATGTCGATGTCGATCGCCTTCAGGTTGTAGGCGTCGATCACCTGCTGGTAGGCACCGGCCAACGCCTCCGGCGTCGAGCAGTTCGGGCCGAGCTTGTTGCCGCTCCAGCCGCCGAAGGACGGCACGATGTCCCCGCCCGCGGCACGGATCTGCTGGATCGCCGTGGCGTCGGCACTGCCCTGCAACGGCCGTTGACCGTCCCACGCGGGTGCACAGCCACCGCTGGACAGGATGAACGCCATGGTGAACCACTTGACGCCGGTCGCGTTCATGACCGTCTGCGGGTTCGGCGGGTTGCCCCAGCCCATGTAGAGGTACGGCGCACCACGACCACCGGCAGGTTGCGTACAGCCGGTCGTGGTTCCCGTGACAGGGCTGGACTTCCCGGACTCGCCGACCGTGTTGTACGCCGCGACGCTGTACGTGTGCGACTCACAGGTGCCGAGACCGGAGATGGACGCGCTGGTTCCGGTGACCGTCGCGCGGACTGTCGTCCCTTCGTAGACACGGTATCCGGTGACCGTGCCGGTGGAAGCACCCCACGACAGCGAGATGCTGGAGTTGTTCGTGCTCGTCACGCCCGGCGCGCCGGGAACGCCTGGCGCACCGGGGTTGGACGGGCCGCTGGTGCAGGTGTCGCCGTTCAGCTTGCAGTTCTGGATACCGCTGAAGTTGCCGGGGCTGCCGTTGAACCCGAACGACGCACTGGCGCCCACCGCGAGCGGGCCTGCCCAGCCCGGCGGGGTGAACGTGTGGTGCTGGCCGTTGCCTGTCCTGGTGGCATCCCAGGACGAGGTGATCTGCGTTCCGGCGGGCATGTCGAGTTCGACTGTCCACGTGCTCAGCGGCGTGCTGCCACCGTTGGTGACAGTGATCTTGCCCTCGAAGCCACTGCCCCAATCGGACACTTTGGTGAAGTTCGCGCTGAGACCGTTTGCCGCGCTGCTGTTCGCCACAGGCAGCAGGAAGATCGCCGAGAACAAGGCGATCAACGCGGTGAAGACACGCATAGTGATTGCTCCTCGCGTTGGCAGGGGAGGTCGTGTACCGGCGCCCTCGTCCGCGGTAGCCGGGCCGGATGCGGTCCCGACTCTCATCGAACGAGGACACCGATGCACGATCACGAGGCGAGCAACCTGGTCACGCGCCATGACCGGGTCATTCACGTCCATGAAGTATTGGCTTAGACCAATCCGTCCGTCAAGGTGCGAGGAATGCCCGGACGAGCTCGTTCACCTCCTCGGGGCTCTCGATGAACGGGAAGTGCCCGACGCCGTCCAGCATCACCCCGTCCGACCCGGGTGGGAGCGCGGCCACGATGTCGGCAAGCGTTTTCGCGTCCACGCTGGGGTCTTCGGTGCCGTGCAGGTACAGCGTCGGCTGAGCGGGCAGCTCCGCCAGGAGCGGACCGGCCTCCCACCGGTCCGTGCCGAACGTGGCGATCGGGAAGTTCTGCCGGTACGCCTCGAGTGCCATCCGGAGGTTTTCCGGCTCCCGCAAGGCGTTCTTGCCCGCCTCGAGATCGGACGCGAGATCGGCACCCGGCTTGGTGCCGCTCCAGTACCGCCACTGCCAGTCGAAGTAGGCGAAGTCGTCCTGACGCACGATCTGGTCGGCCACGCCCATCTGGAAGAAGAAGAAATGCCCGAGCTTGTGGATCATCTCCGGGTCCAGCGGCCTCATGAAACGCAACGGCGGGATGCCGGCCGCCACGACCTTCGCCCACCGCTCCGGCGCGGCGGTGGCGGCGCCCCATGTGGTGTACGCGCCCCAGTCGGTCCCGATGATCACGGCGTTCTCGTCGCCGCCCAGTTCGTCGTGCAGGGCGTTGGCGTCGGCGATCAGGTCCGCAAGCTTCATGCTGCCCTCCGGCGGGACCTGCGTGGGAGCGTATCCGCGCATCGCGGGCGCGACCGCCCGGTATCCCGCCTCGGCGAGCACAGGCATCAGGTGCCTGAACACCCGTGGCGTTTCCGCCATGCCGTGCAGCAGTAACGCCAATGGGCCGTCGCCGTGCTCGACGTAGGCGAAGTCGATGCCGTTGGCGGTGACGTGGTGCATGAGATCCCCTCAGTGGACTGTAACGAACGTTCCACCCAGAACGTAGCACGCACTGGAACGAACGTTCCACCGGTAGGCTGTGACCATGAGCACCAGGGATCGGATCCTCCAAGTCACCTCGCAGCTGATGCAGCGCCAGGGCTACGAGGGCACGGCGATCAAGCAGATCGCCAAGGAGGCGCAGGTCGCGCTGAGCTCGGTCTACCACTTCTTCCCCAACGGCAAGCAGGAACTGGCGACCGACGCCGTCCGGCACGCCGACGCGCACTTCGCCGGGATGCTGACCGAGGCACTGGCGAGCCAGGACGATCCCGCCGACGCGATCATCGCGCTGGCCCGGGTGGTGGCGGACCACCTGCGTGACTCGGACTGGCAGGACGGCTGCCCCATCACCGCGACGGCGCTGGAGACGGCGGGCCGCATCCCGGAGATCCAGGCCGCGGCCGAGCAGGCGTTCGAGCGCTGGCGCGGCCTGGTCGCCGAGAAGCTGCGGCCGTCCGGAATCCCGGAGCAGGACGTGAAAGACCTGGCGTACACGGTGATCAACACGCTGGACGGCGCGGAACTGGCCGCGACGGTGTCGCGGAACACCGAGCCGCTGGAGATCGCCGGACGGCACCTGGCCCGGTTGATCAACTCCTACAGGTGATCACCGTACGGCAGACGTCGGCGACCGTTCGCGGACCGTCTCCGCCGGCAGCCGGGCTGTGGTGCTCCAGTTCGGCGTGGCCGCCGTAGTGCCCGTCGTCCTCGAAGACCTGCACGGCGTCACCCTCCTGTCGAACCCCATCGAGGTCCGGTCCGTGGTCGAGCCCGCGGCCACCCGGATGGCCGCCGAACCCGCCACCGACGAGGACCTGGCCGCGATGGTGTCCGCGTTGGACCGGATGGCCGACGCTGCCGACGACCCCGTCGAAGCCGACCTCGAATTCCACCGGCCCTGTTCGGCGCCACCCACAACCAGTTGCTGATCGAGATGCAGCGGGTCCTGGCCAACGGTCTGGCCATGCGGGACAAGGTCGTGCACGGCGCCGAAGCCGACGATCCCGTGCCCAGCCACCGGCTGGTCTCCGAGGCCATCCGGGTCGGGGGACGCGTCCGGGGCGAAGTCGGCCATGCGGGCCCTGCTGGACAAGGCCAATGCCGGCTTCGCCCGGATTTCCGGTGGTGCGATCGGGTCGCCGCGCCGGGCAGGCTGTCCGGGGGCGTTACCGAGTGATGGTCACGCTGCTGATTCCCGCGTGGGGCCGCAGTTTCAGCAGCAGACCGCCGAACGGTCCGGGTTTCATCGCCCATCCCACCGTCTCGCCGGCCAGCGACGCCGACTCCGGGATGCGGCGACCGTCGATCGTGACGGCCTTCGGCCTGGCCTGGGTTGTGATCATTACCTGGGTTTCCGGCGGAGCGTTGGCGACAAGTACCGTCGTGGTGTCGTGACGGTTGTGGGCGACGAACGTTCCCCCGGTTGGGCTGGTGGCGTGGGTCAGGCCAGCGTCCGGTGCGTAGGTCCAGCCTGAGCGGTCTGCGCGGTCCAAGTCGTTGAGGTTCCACGGTTTCGGCCAGACACCGACTATCCGCTGGTTGAAACCTATTGCCGCGCCCGCCCTCAGGTACAGAGGGAAGTCGTCGAGGGTGGAATTCCGGGTTGTCCGTTGGTTCCCCTCGTGGACTGTGCCTGCGTACAGGTCGACCCAGCGGCCCGCCGGCAGGTACACCTCGACCGGAGTCGGAAGCCCCGCTGCCGCGTCTGCCTCGTTGCGATCTGCCGTCACCGGGACCGCGAGGAGGTCGTTGCCGATCAGCATGTGCTGGTCGGCTGCCCAGGCTCGCTCGTCCTTCGGGTAGTCGTACGCCATGGGGCGGGCGATCGGTTCGCCTGTGCGGGCTGAATTCCGGGCCAGGCCATAGAGGTACGGAAAGAGCGCGTAGTGAAGTAGCACGCTGTCCCGGAAGCGTGCGACGGTTCTCTCGTCGTAGTTCCACGGAGTCGCGTTCCGGCCCGCTCCCCCGACTTCGAAGACCGGGGACACCGCCGAGAACTGGCTCCAGCGGGTGAACAGCGTGGGGCTCGGAGCGCCCGGGCCGCCGCCGTTGAAGCCGCCGGTGTCCGTTCCCCATACCGGGTGACCGGACAGCCACGAGTTGAGACCGCGTCGGACCGACAACCTCAGACCCTCATAGGTCGCCTGCGGGTCACCGCCCCATACTCCGTTCACTATGGACGGTAACCCGGTGTACCCGCCACGCCACAAAGTTGTGAACCGGTCGCCGTGCAGTCGCCGAAGAACGTCTACTGTGGATCTCGCGTAACGGATCGGGTTCGTGTTCATCAGTTCGGTTCCCCGGCCGGCCGCGAAGGTCGCGTCCTCCAGTTCGAACTCCTCTCCCCTGTCGCCCTTGACCATGTCGATTCCCAGTGCGAACAGCTTTTCCAGCTTCGTTTCGAAGTGGGCCCTGGTCGCCGGGTTGGTCAGGTCCAGTTGCAGCGGATCGGTTCGCGGTGTCCGGATGAAGGAGCCCGGCGGGTAGTCGGCTGGCGGGCAGGGACGTTCGGCCGCGACTGTCCGGACGTGCGGGGAGATCCAGATGCCCAGGTGCACGCCT
Source organism: Kibdelosporangium phytohabitans (assembly GCF_001302585.1). Classification (GTDB taxonomy): domain Bacteria; phylum Actinomycetota; class Actinomycetes; order Mycobacteriales; family Pseudonocardiaceae; genus Kibdelosporangium; species Kibdelosporangium phytohabitans. The sequence continues at coordinate 7,908,096 of NZ_CP012752.1, forward strand.
TGGGCTTTGAGGTCCTCGACCATCTTTCGCGGGTCGGGGAACTGGACCGGGTCGAACGTGAGGGTTCCGTTGCAGGCGTAGCGGCTGTTCTGGCTCTCGCCGGGGAGCTTCGTCGACGTCTCCCACGGGTTGTCGATCCATTCCGTGGCAAGCGGAATCCCCCTGCTCAGAAGTTGCCGCACGTCGTCGACCACGGTCACCTGGTCTGCCACCGTGTCGCGCCAGTGGGTCAGTGCGAACTGGCGGGTTGGCGGCAAAGTCGGACGTCCCGCCTTCGCGGTGTACGCGCGGACAACCCGCGATGGGCTGCCCGCGTAGATTTCGTAGTCGAGTTTGCTGGTCTTGAAGCACAGTTGCGTGCGGTCGGGTTGGCCGAGCTGGACGGGGCACGGCGGCGGATTGTCCGAGCAGTGCGGCGGGTCGTCGACCGCGTTGGGGAAGGCGATCCGGCCGATCGCTTCCGTCTCCGGGAACACCGCGTAACCGCGGGAACTGAGGAAGAACGGGCTCGGCATGCCGCTCTTGTTGCAGCGGCCCAGAGTTGACGCGCCGGTGAAGTGGGCCTTGTTGAGGAGTACGCGATGACGGAGGTCCGTGTAGATGAAGTTGGCGCCTCCGCCCAGGAAATGCTCGGTGTCGTCGCCCGTGAGGGACTCACGGACCTCGAGGACATCGGCTGCCGGAGTCAGGCGCCACTCCACCCGGATACCACGTGGCGTGCGCTGCACGAGGACGCGTGCGGTGCGTGTGGGCTCATCCGTTGCGACCACGTACGTGTCGCGCTCGGTTCGTAGGACGTTGGTGAGGCGATGCGTCGTGCCGTCGGCGAGTGTGTATGACATCCGCCCACTGGCTTGGCCGATCAGAGGGCGGTCACCATCGAAGACCTGGAGGTGAAACGGCGACCGGTCGACGGTCCACCGCAGACCTGACCGCACAGCCTGCGCGACCGCTGGCAACCCGGTGACGAGTAATACCGCAACAACCAGCAGTACACGCGCACGCCGCCAGGCAAAGGGCACGTCCATGACGTCTCCTTGGAGCTCCTTGCGGCGGGAGCAGTACGTTAAGCAGCCTACACATCCGATGTCTTCTTGTCGTGGGACGCTCAGCCCGTGATCCAACTCGGCCCGTCACTCGCCGTCGTGTTGTTCGTGTTCGCGGCGGCTACGGCAGCGCTTGTCTGGCTGGGGCGTCTCGGGGCATGGCATTCCATCGCCACGGCCGCGGTGCGCGCGACCGTACAACTCGGGGCGGTGTCATTGCTGATCACCGCTGTCCTGCACTCGGGTTGGCTGACCGCCGCGTTCGTGCTGATGATGTTCACGGTCGCCAGCATCACCTCCGCGCGGCGGTTCGGTACGTGGTCAGACGCGGTGTGGACGGCTGCCGCCATCGCCGCCGGCGTGGCGCCACCGTTGGCCGCGTTGATTTTGTCCGGTCTCGTTCCAGCTTCGCCCGTAGCGATAGTGCCGATAGCGGGGATTCTCATCGGCGGCGCGATGACCGCGACAACCCTCGCGGGCAGGCGTGCGCTTGACGAGCTGAAAACTCGGCACGGCGAGTACGAGGCCGCGTTGGCGTTGGGATTGTTGCCGCGGGACGCCACCTTGCTGATCTGCCGTCCGAGCGCGGGTCAGGCGCTTGTTCCGGCGTTGGATCAGACCCGGACCGTGGGGCTGGTGACGTTGCCGGGCGCGTTCGTGGGCGTACTGCTAGGCGGCGCGTCACCGATGCAGGCCGGCGCGACACAGCTGGTCGTACTGGTGAGCTTGTTGCTTGTCGAAGCGGTCGCCGTGCTGGTGATCGTCGAGCTGATCGCAGGTCAGCGCGTTCAGTCGGCAGGCAGCTCGTAGTGCAGTCCGTGCCTGTTCGCCGCGAGAACCATGTCGTTGACCTCGACGGGCCGCTTGGCTGTGCGCGCGACACGGGTCACCACCAGAACCGGACTGCCTTCCGGCAGCTGTAGTCGCGACTGTTCCTCGGCAGTCGGCATCCTGGCCGCCACCACCTCGTCGTACTGGCGCAGGACGTGACCGGCTTCTTCCAGCCGGGCATAGATGCCACCAGGCCCGGTGTCGACTTCCTCCAGCGCGAGGCCTCGGGTGAGGTCGCGATGCGATGTTCAACAGGGTTCACGATGCGGTCGTCCGCTGGCTCCACGCGCACATCCACCGAGATGCTGGGAACGAAGTTGCCCGCGTCCGCGTCACCCATGAACGCACCTTTGTCCTCGGCTCGCGCCGACCGGGACAGGCGTGTCCGCACAAGGCGGGTGACAAAGGTGTCCGGCCGGACGAAGACGCCGCGACCGTGTCGGGCGACAACGAGACCCCCGTTGCGCAGGAGCTTGATGGCCACGCCGCTGGTCCGATCGACCACGGCCCGCACCTCCGACAACTGGTCAGGACATCACAACATGCAGCTCCAGGCTATCGACTGTCACCCCATCAGGAATTCTTTGACCACTGGTATCGACCAGTCGTGTCGACCTTCTGGGCTCGCTGGGGGCTTGACGTCAAGACGTCCTAACCAGTCATCGATTTCAAGCGCTCATGAACGTGCCGAAGCGCGCCTGAAAGCCAGGCAGGCAAGCCATGCCCGAAATCACCAATCGGAACCAGCCCACAGCACAAAACGCCGACCAAGACCAGCCCGCCGGAGAGATCGTCCATCTGGACCGACGCGCAGCGGAAATCGTCGCCGCCCAGGCCCCGCCGCTTGCTCGCAACGGTGCTCATGTCAGCCGACGCAACAGGCGCCCCAAAGCCGACACGGACGTCAGCGTGCTCGGCTGGGGCATGGAGTTCGCGGACAGCACGGCGTACGTGGTGTCCGCGGACGGCCAAAACCAGTACTTCCTCGCCGAAGCCGAGAACGCGCTGATGTACATCCGAACCAGCCCAGAAGCCATCGCCGACCTCATCTGGCTCACCGGCGACCCCCGCGACCAGGAGAAAGACCGCACCCCATCGACAATGGGCTAACAGGGACAACGCCAATCACGCCCCTCGACACCAACCCGCCCAGCCACACCTCACCCAGCCACACCTCACCCAGCGCCAGCCACGCCGACAGCGGAGGCCCCCACCGACAATCGACCAACGGGCACAACGCCCAGTCATGCCGCAACCTGGTACACAACCTGCTCAGCGGCGACCCACATACACCACAACGACGGCCAAGGCCACGCCCTCACAGCAATCAGGCGACAAGCACCCCACGACCCACCCCCACCCGCCCGACCATCCACACCAACCACAACAACGATCAGCGCCAACCCGGCCAAGGCACGAAGCCTGTCACGTCGCGATCCGGCTCGTGATCTGCTCGGTGAAGCTGTGCGGCTCGCGGCGGGTGGGTGGCCGTGAGAGCCGTCGCGGAAGGTGTGGAACACGGCGATCGACGACCCGACGTCGCCTCAGTTGACCACCTCGGCCGATTGGATGTCGGCCAACGACAGCAAATCGGAGCGACCGGAAGAAGCATGCCTGACGGCGGCTGCGCGCGAACACCGAGCGCACCACTGAACAGCAATCGGCGCCGTCAGGGCCGCAACCTCACCGGCCGCTGGGAGAAGTCGCCGGCGAGCCGTACGCCGTCACCGACCGGACCGCTATCGAGGGCCTAGGAGAGCGGATCGCGCACTGAATCACCGCGATCCGCCACCTCCAATACCGGAACGCGCTCGAACTCGAGCACGGCCCTACCGCAGCAGTCACCTCCGCGCCGAAAGCGACAGCCCGGGAGGTGAAAGCCTTGTCAGAAGTCGTCGGTGCCTGCGAGTTCACGCTCGAAGCGGTCGGCGTTGGCGACGATCTGCTTCAGCGCGGGTTCGAAGTCCTCGCGTACGCCGAGGTCTGTCACGGGGACGCTGTGCTTCAACAGCGCGACGCCGTCGACCACGTCTACTTCGCCGACTTTCTCGGCACCGGCCCGCTCGCGGAGCTTGCCCATGTCGATCTTGTCTGCCCAGCCCACCGGTGAGGAGAGCTCCAGCGTGTCCGGCGCGTAGTGCACCGAGACCTGCTGGGTGCGGTCGCCTTCGGTTTCCAGGCGGAATCGCAGCCAGTCGTCGTTCTCCTCCAGCACCTCGTACCGGATTCGAACGTAGTTGATCACTTCGGTCCAGCTGGTCACCCTCGTCGCCTCTCCGATCACACCCGCTCGCGCGGCAAGAGCATCTCATGCCCGTCCGAGTGCCACTACCGGGACTTCCCCGATTTCACCGATTTCACCGATGGCCGACTTCGACCGGCAGCCTCTTGATCCCGTTGACGAAGTTCGACCGCACCCTCGGCACGTCACCAGTCAACCGCATCCCGGCCGCGCGCGGGATCAGTTCCTCGAACATGATCCGCAGCTCGGTCCTGGCGAGCAGACCGCCGAGGCACACGTGCGGCCCGCCTTTGCCGAAGGTCACGTGGTCGTTGCGGGTCCTGGTCACGTCGAAGGTGTCCGGGTCGTCGAAGATCTCCTCGTCGCGGTTGGCCGAGGCGTACCACAGGACGACCTTGTCGCCTTCCTTGATCTGTTTGCCGCCTAGTTCGACGTCGCGGACCGCGGTGCGGCGGAAGTGGTAGACGGGTGTCCCCCAGCGCAGGAACTCCTCGACCGCCCCTGGGATGAGTGACGGGTCCTCGCGCAGTTTCTCCAGTTGGGTGGGGTGTTGCAGGAGGGCGAGCATCGCGTGCGTGATCGCGTGCCGGGTTGTCTCGTTGCCCGCTACCACCAGCAGTAGGAAGTAGTTGTCGAAGTCCCTGCCGGACAACGGGACGCCGTCGCGCGGTGTGTCGTTCACGAGTTTGGACACCAGGTCCCCGCCTGGCACGCCACGGCGTTTCCTCGCCAGTTCGCGGCCGTAGGCGAACACTTCCAGCGACGCCGGGGAGCGGAACGGCAGATCCCGGTAGCGGTCACTCTCCGCACTGCCGAGCAGGACGTCCGCGTAGTCCGGGTCGGTGTTGCCGATGATCCGGTTGCCCCAGTCGATCAGCTGCCGCGTGTCGCCTTCCGGCACGTCGAGCAGCCGGGCCAGGACGTTGATCGGGAAGTCCGCGGCCACGTCGGCGACGAAGTCGAAGCTGCCCTTGGCGAACGCGGCGTCCAGTGTCCGCGCGGTCAGACCGCGCAGGAAGTCCGCGTACTGGTTGATCACGGTCGGTCCGAACTGGCGTTGCAGCAGGCCTCGCAGCGCGCGGTGCCGCAGGCCGTCCATCTCCAGCATGGACGCGCGGATGGCGATCTGGTCGTCGTCGACCTCTTCGAGGTTGACGAACCTGGCCGAGGTGAACGTCTCGGTGTCCTTGCTGACCCGCATGACGTCCGCGTGCTTCGTGATCGCCCAGAAGCCGGAGTTCGGCGCGTGTTCGGGCTGCCAGTACACCGGGTCGTGGTGGCGCAACGTGTGGAACATCCGCCACGGCGTCACACCGTCGGTGAAGTTGTCCAGGTTGACCAGGTCGACGTCCATGCGGCCTCACAGGTGATAGGCGTATTCCGTGAACTCCCATTCGGTGACGTGCCTGCGGAACCGCGCGACCTCGTCACGTTTGTAGGCGAGGAACGACGTGGTGAAGTCCTTGCCGAGGAGCTCGGTCAGCTCGATGTCCGCTTCGAGCGCGTCCAGCGCGGTGGACAGGGTCGACGGCAGGACAGGCGACTTGCTGGTGTCGTAGCCGTAGCCTTCCAGCGGCGCAGGCGGTTCCTCACCGGCCAGCACCCCGAGCAGTGCGGCGGCGATGGTCGCGGCGATCGCGAGGTACGGGTTCGCGCTGGCGTCACCGAGGCGCAGTTCGAGCCGGCTGCCTTCGCCGCGTTCCGGTGGGATGCGGACCATCGCGCTGCGGTTGTCCAGCCCCCAGTCGATCAGCCACGGCGCGAGGGTGTCCGGGCCGAACCTCTTGTAGGAGTTGATGGTCGGGTTGGCGAGCGCGGCGAGTGCCGGCGCGTGCCGCAGGACGCCCGCGATCGCGTGCCGTGCCATTGTGGACAGTCCGTGTGGCGCGGCCGGGTCGTCGAAGCAGTTGCCCGTGTCGTCGACGCAGGACAGGTGGAAGTGGAAGCCGGAACCGCCCGCCTCGGCGAACGGCTTGGCCATGAAGGTCGCCAGCCTGCCTTCCTTGCGGGCCAGCTCCTTCACCGCCGCCTTGAACCGGAACGCCCGGTCGGCCGCGGACAACGCCTCGGAGTGCTGGAGGTTGATCTCGAACTGGGCGCCGTCGTACTCGTGGTTCCCACCGGTGACGCCGATTCCTAGTTCACGCAGGCTGCGCAGAACGCGCAGCAGGTGGTTGTCGGGGTCGGCGCGCAGGCCGGCGGTGTAGATGGCGCCGGGGACCTCGGTGTAGCGGCGCCACCCGCGCGGCGATGACGGGTCCGGGTCGCACAGGAAGTATTCGAGCTCCGGCCCCACGACCGGGTGCATGCCGTGGTCGGCCGCGCGGGCGAGCACCGAGCGCAGCACTTCGCGGGGCGATTCCGGGCTGGACACGTCGCCGAGGACCCAGGCGACGCCCGGCTCCCACGGCACGGCGGCCACAGTGGACAGGTCGGGGTGCACCGTGATGTCCGGCAGCCCGGCGTCCAGTCCGCCGGGGACCTGGATCGTCTCGCCCCGCGGGGTGGTGTGGTAGACCGCGCGGCAGAACGAGAGGCCGTGTTCGACGACCGACGGCAGGTGCTCGAGCAGCACGTCCTTGGCGCGGTCCGTGCCGAGCATGTCCGGGTAGGTCACCCGGACCACGTCGATCCCCTCCCCGGACAGCCTGCCGACGAGATCCACACTGTCTTGAGCACTCACCGACGTCTCCTCGGACAGCCCATCGTTTGGGGTCAAACAGTAAGCGGTCCACCGCCCGGTCACAAGGGCCGGAACCACTTTCCGCATCCTATTGACCCCGGCGCCCGGCCGCCCTACCTTGTTTGAGGTCAAACGAATATGCGGCCCGCGAGGAGCACACCGTTGACCAGCGGATTCTTCTACCCGAAGACAGCGACAGGCGAGTCGTCGCTGATCCCGGCACCGCCATGGCACTACTCGGGCGACCTGCTGACGGTCGAGTACCGCACGAACCCCGACCGCGTGCGCGACCTGCTGCCCGAGCCACTGGAGCTCGCCGAGGAGGACCCGGGCGCGGTCGCGTTGATCTGGGCGGACTGGCAGTCCTGTTCGGACAGCCGGGACGAGCTGCTCGACCCCGTGCGGTCGCAGTACAAGGAGGCCTTCGCAGTGGTGCGCTGCCGCTACCGGGGCGTCACGTACTCCCGCTGCGTCTACATCTGGGTGGACAAGGACTTCGCCGTCGCCCGCGGGATCCACCAGGGCTACCCGAAGAAGTTCGGCTCGATCCACATGACCCGGCCACACCCGTACGGCCCCGCGCCGCGACTGGAAGCCGGTGCCCGGTTCGGCGCGACGCTCGCGGCGGCCGACCGGAGGCTCGCCCAGGCGGTGGTGACCTTGCGGGAAACCTCCGACACCAACGGGTTCGTCAACGGCCACCCGATGGCGCACCACCGGACGCTGCCGTCCATCACCGGAGACGGCCTGGCGCTCGACGAGCTCGTCGAATCCGGTGCGAAGTCGTTCGAAGCGGGCCCGGCCTGGCGGGGCGAGGCGGACCTCGAGCTGTTCGAAGCCCCGACCGAGGAGCTCGCGCGGCTGGTGGTCCGCGAGCCGATCGCGGCGTACTTCCGGCAGCTCGGAGTGGTGTGGGACGGCGGCAAGGTCTTGGAGAAGCGATGATCGAGCACTGGATCGGCGGCAGGCGGGCCGGATCGGCCGAGACGTTCACGGACGTCTCCCCCATCGACGGCCGCGAGCTCACCGAAGTGGCCCGTGGCGGCCCCGCGGAAGTCGACGCGGCGGTCGCCGCCGCGAAGAAGGCGTTCCCGGCGTGGGCCCGGACCACACGGGCCAAGCGCGCGGAAGTCCTGCACGCCATCGCCGACGGCGTGGAGAAACGCCTTGAAGAGCTGGCGATCACGGAAACCGAGGACAACGGCGCGCTGCTGCGGTCGCACCGGCGTGGCGTGATGCCGCGAGTCGCCCACAACTTCCGGTTCTTCGCCGACTGGCTGCTGCGGCTGGAGCACGAGGACTTCGACACGCGCGGACACACCAACCACGTGTCATGGGACCCGGCTGGCCCGTGTGCGTTGATCACGCCGTGGAACGCGCCGCTCATGCTGGCCACGTGGAAGATCGCGCCCGCACTGGCCGCCGGTGACACCGTCGTGCTCAAGCCCGCCGAATGGTCACCGCGCACAGCGTCGCTGCTGGCTGAGATCGCCGCCGAGGCCGGTCTGCCGGACGGTGTCTACAACGTCGTCCAGGGATACGGCGACGAGGCCGGCGGCCCGCTGGTCGCTCACCCGGACATCCGCCGGATCAGCTTCACCGGCTCGGTACCGACCGCACGGCGGATCGCCGCGGCGGCGGCGGCGAACCTGACGCCGCTGAGCCTTGAGCTGGGCGGGAAGTCCCCACTGCTGGTGTTCGCCGACGCGGACCTGGACCTGGCGGTCGACCTGGCCGTGGAGCAGTACGACAACGCCGGGCAGGTCTGCCTCGCCGCCACCCGGATCCTGGTCGAGCAGCCGATCGCCGAGGAGTTCACCGAGCGGTTCGTGGCCAGGGCTTCGAAGCTGCGCCAAGGAGATCCACGCGACGAGGCCACGGACATCGGCCCCAACGTCCACGAACGCCAGCTCGCCAAGATCGACGGTTACGTGCAGCGCGCCCTCGCTGCCGGTGCCCGCGCCGTGATCGGCGGCGGCCCCAACACGGACCTCGGCGGCCTGTACTACCGGCCGACGCTGCTGACCGACGTCGAGCAGAGCTCGCAGATCGTGCAGGAGGAGGTCTTCGGGCCGGTGCTGACGCTGCAGACGTTCACCAGCGAGGACGAGGCGGTCCGGCTGGCCAACGACACGCAGTTCGGCCTCGCCGCGACCCTCGCCACGGGTGACCGCGACCGCGCCGGCCGCGTGACCGAACAGCTCGTCGCGGGGACGGTGTGGGTGAACTGCTTCTTCGTGCGTGACCTGCAGGCGCCGTTCGGCGGGTCGCGGCAGTCCGGGATCGGCAGGGAAGGCGGGAACTGGAGTTTCGACTTCTACTGCGATCTGAAGAACACCGTGAGCGCCCCGAAGGGATGGTCCGACCGTGGGTGAGATCGTCGGCGCGGGCCTGCTCGCGCACGTACCGACCATCGTGTTGCCCGAGGCCGTACGGCTGGAGCTCAACGAGGGCAAGGAGATCACGCTCGTCACCGGGCTGCGGCAACTGCGCGAGGACGTGTTCGACACACTCGACTACGACACCGTCATCGTGATGGACTCGCACTGGGCCACGACCGTCGAGTTCGTGGTGACAGCGCAGAACCGGCGGGCGGGGCTGTTCACCTCGGAGGAACTGCCGCGCGGGATGTGCCGGATGCACTACGACTTCCCCGGTGATCCCGAGCTGGCACAGGCGATCGCCGGGTTCGCGGGCAAGCACGGCACGTGGATCACCCCGATCGACGACGACTACCTGCCGATCTACTACGCCACGATCAACCTGTGGAAGTTCCTCGGCGAAGGACTGCCGGACAAGCGGTGGATCAGCATCGGCGTCTGCCAGACCGGGGACATGGAGGACCACCTGCGGCTGGGCCGCGCGGTGGCCGACGCGGTCGCCGCGACCGGCCGCAAGGCGATCGTGATCGCGTCCGGCGCGCTGTCCCACACCTTCTGGTCGTTGCGGGAGCTGCGTGACCACGAGGCGAGCGACCCGGTGCACATCCGCACCCCGGAGGCGCGCCAGGCGGACCACGAACGGATCGAGTGGTTCAAGCGGGGCAGGCACGACGAGGTGCTGCGGACCATGCCCGAGTTCTACAAGTACAAGCCGGAAGCCAAGTTCGCCCACTACCTGATGATGGCGGGCGCGCTCGGCGAGGAGAAGTGGAGCGCCCCGGCCCGCCAGTACGGCGAGTACGAGAACTCGGTCGGCACCGGCCAGGTGCACCTGTGGTTCGACCGTCCCGAAGGAGGGTGGCATGCCTGAGTACCGCCGGATCCTGCTCGACGGCGCGGTTGTCGACACCGTCCGCGACGGCGACGAGCTCGTCTCGGGCGACGGCCGCCGTGTCATGGCCGCCGAGGCCACGCACCTGCCGCCGGTCGTTCCGTCCAAAGTGGTCGCCGTGCACCTCAACCACCGCAGCCGGGTGGAGGAGTTCCGGATCGAACTGGCGGAGACGCCGACGTACTTCCACAAACCGACCTCGGCGCTGAACTCCCACGGCGGCGCGGTCGTCCGGCCAGCGGGCTGCAAGTGGCTCAACTACGAAGGCGAAGTCGCCATCGTCATCGGGCGGACGTGCCGCAACGTCTCCCCTTCCGGCGCCGGGGCGTACATCGCCGGTTACACCGTCGCCAACGACTACGGGCTGCACGACTTCCGTGACACCGACGCCGGCTCGATGTTGCGGGTCAAGGGATCCGACACGTTGTGCCCGCTCGGCCCCGGCCTGGTGACCGATTGGGACTTCCGCGGCAAGTACCTGCGGACGTACGTCAACGGGACGGTCGTGCAGGACGGCTCGACCGACGAGATGAAGTGGGACATGCACTACCTCGTCGCGGACATCGCCAGGACGATCACGCTGCACCCCGGGGACGTGCTGCTGTCTGGCACCCCGGCCAACTCACGGCCGGTGCAACCGGGTGACGTGGTCGAAGTGGAGGTCGAGGGCCTCGGCAGGCTGACCAACCACATCGTCTCCGGCCCCACGGCCATCCGCACGGACGTCGGCGCGCAGCCGACGGAGTCGGAGGAGGTGCTGTCCACGGCGCTGGGCGGCGATTGGGAGTTCCGCGGCATCCGCCCACCCAAGAAGGCCTGATGGACACCAAGACGGCGGCGCTCAAACCCAACGCCCTGGGTGTGCTGGGGATTCTGTTCTTCGTGTTGTCGGCGCAGGCACCGCTGACCGGGATCGCCGGTGCCATGCCGATCGCCATCGCACTGGGCAACGGTCCCGGTGTGCCTGCCGCGTACGCCGTCGCCGGTCTGGTGATCCTGCTGTTCTCAGTCGGTTTCGTGACGATGGGCCGCCACGTCGTGAACGCGGGCGCTTTCTACACGTACATCGGCAAAGGCCTTGGCCAGGGCGCCGGTCGGGTCAGCGCTGGTATCGCGCTGTTCGCGTACTGCACGATCCAGGCCGCGATGTACGGCCTGTACGGCGCCACGGTCAGCGGGTTGATCCCGATCGGTGTGCCGTGGTGGGTGTGGACGCTGGTGACCATGGTGGTCGTGCAGGTGCTCGGTGCTGCCGGGATCGAGATCGGCGCACGGGTGCTTGCGGTGTTCGTCCTGGCCGAGTTCAGCATCCTGCTGGTGTTCAGCCTGGTCACACTGGTCACTGGCGGCGGGCCGGAAGGGCTCGGGTTCGGCGCGAGCTTCTCCCCCGGCGCGCTGTTGCAGGGCGCCCCAGGGGTTGCGTTGATGTTCGCGGTGGCGTCGATGTTCGGTTTCGAGGCCACCGCGATCTACGGCGAGGAAGCCCGCGAGCCGCGCAAGACGGTGCCGCGGGCGACGTATCTCGCCGTTGTCGTGGTCACCGGGTTCTTCGCGTTCACCTCGTGGATGCTGGTGTCCGCGCACGGCGCTTCGAAGGCGGCCGACGCCGCTGGTGCCGCGTTGGGCGGTGGCGACTCCACTGTGTTCGTGTTCGCGCCGATCGCCGACCAGTTCGGTGGCTGGGTGAACGGTGTCCTGCCGATCCTGCTGGCCACGTCGCTGTTCGCCGGGATTCTGGCGTTTCACAACTCCGCCAACCGGTATCTGTTCTCACTCGGCCGTGATCGCCTGTTGCACAGCCGGGTGTGCTCGCTCAACAAGCGACAGGCTCCGTGGTTCGCCGGGTGTGTGCAGACCGTGATCGCGATCGTGCTGGTCGTGCCGTTCGCTGTGGCGGGCCAGGACCCGGTGTTGACGTTGTTCTCGTGGTTCAGCGGCGTGGCTGTGCTGGCCATGATGGTGTTGTACTTGCTGACTTCGTTGTCCGTGGTGGTGTTCTTCCGGCGCACGCGGCTGGACACGCGGCCGTGGCAGACGGTGATCGCGCCCGGTCTCGGTGCGATCGGCATCGCGGGGGCGATCGCGGTGATTCTAGCCAACTTCACCACGTTGATCGGAGGTTGACGTGACGCACGAGGAATGGCTCGCACTGGCGAAAGCCCTGGAGTTCCCGAGCGCGCACCACATCGACGGCGGCGACGTGACCGGGACGGGCACGTTCCAGGTGACGTCCCCGCGCGACGGCCAAGTCCTCGCGGACGTCGCCGACGCGCAGCAGTCCGAAGTGGATGCGGCGGTGGCCGCGGCCCGCTGGGCTTTCGACGAGGGCCCGTGGCCCCGGCTGGCGCCTGCCGAGCGTGGCCAGGTGTTGCTGCGCATCGCGGACCTGCTGGAACAGCACAGGGAAACGCTTGCGCTGACGATCAGCCTGGAGATGGGCAAGCCGATCTCGGAGGCGTACGGGATCGAGCTGCGGGCCACGATCACCACGTTCCGCTGGTACGGCCAGCTCGCGGACAAGCTCAACGACTTCGTGCCGCAGACAGCGCCGGACTCCTTGGCGCTGGTCACCCGTGAACCCGCCGGGGTGGTGGGCGCGGTGGTGCCGTGGAACTTCCCGTTGACGCTGGCGTCCTGGAAAATCGCTCCCGCGCTGGCGGCCGGGTGCACGGTCGTGCTCAAGCCGTCGGAGTTCTCGCCGTTGTCGGCGTTGGCGGTCGGCAAGCTGGCCACCGAGGCAGGCCTGCCGCCCGGTGTGCTGAACGTGGTCGCGGGCGACGGGCCGACGGCGGGACGGGCGATCGGACTGCACCCGGACGTCGACGTGCTGACGTTCACCGGGTCCGGCGCGGTCGGCCGCGAGTTCCTGCGGTACTCGGCGGACTCCAACCTCAAACGGGTCTGGCTGGAGCTCGGTGGCAAGTCACCGAACATCATCCTGCCGGACGCCCCGGACCTCGGCCGCGCCGCCGCGACGGCCGCGTGGGGCATCTTCTTCAACCAGGGCGAGATGTGCACGGCGCCGTCGCGCCTGCTCGTGCATTCCTCAGTGGCCGATCAGGTGACCGAGGCGGTGGTGCAGCGGGCGCGCGCACTGCGCGTCGGCGATCCGCTCGACCCCGTGACCGAGATGGGCGCGTTGGTCAATCCCAGCCATGTCGAACGTGTGCTCGGCTACGTCCGGAGCGGCCACGACGAAGGCGCCAGGTTGCGCACCGGCGGTTTCCGCTTGGGGAATTCGGTGCAGCCGACCGTGTTCGACCAGGTGACGCCGGATATGCGGATAGCGCGTGAGGAGATCTTCGGTCCGGTGTTGTCGATCATGACGTTCGACACCGTCGAGGAGGCCGTGTCGCTGGCGAACGCCACCGAATACGGCCTGGCGGCAGGGTTGTGGACGGCGGACCTGTCCACAGCGCACACGGTCTCACGGGCGTTGCGAGCCGGGACGGTGTGGGTCAACTGCTATGAGGAGGGCGATCTGACCGTGCCCTTCGGCGGGATGAAGCAGTCCGGCAACGGACGTGACAAGTCGCTGCACGCGTTGGAGAAGTACACCGAGCTGAAGACGACCTGGATCCAGTTGTGAGACCGCTGATCGCGATCCCGGCACGTTTCTCCGGCTCGGCGTCCGCGTTGCGCTACGCCGCGGAGGTCAACGCCCGCGCGCTGGTCGAAGCCGTGTGGCGGGCAGGTGGTGAGCCGGTGTCGGTCCACCCTGCCGCCGGGGAGGTCGCGTCCCGGCTCGCGCGGTTCGACGGGGTGCTCCTGCCGGGCGGCGGGGACATCGCGCCGGATCGCTACGGCGGCACACCGCACGAGGCGGTGTACGACGTGGACGCTCTTCAGGACGAGTTCGACCTGGCTGTCGCCGTGGAGACGTTGAGCTCGGGCAAGCCGCTGCTGGCGATCTGCCGGGGCATGCAGGTTGTCAACGTCGCGTTGGGCGGCACGTTGCACCAGGACGCTCCGGGGCACCGCCATGTCGTGCATCCCGTCGCGTTGACCGGTCAGCTCGCCGAGATCACCGGCGCGGGCAAGGTCGAGGCCTCGTGCTACCACCACCAGCACATCGACGCACTCGGCGCAGGGCTGCGGCCGACGGCGAGAGCGGCCGACAACACCATCGAGGCCGTTGAGCTGCCAGCGGGGACGGGCTGGTTCGTCGCGGTGCAATGGCATCCCGAAGATTGCGCGGCCACGGACCCCGCGCAGCAACGGCTGTTCGACGCGCTGGTCCGTCACGCCTGATTCTTCGGGCGACGGCCGCTGCGCCTCGGCGGTGGCGTGCTGCCCGCGAGCAGTTCCTGACGGCGTTCCTCGCCGTGCATCTCGATCTGGCGCACGACCTTGCGCAGCGACTCGGCCGTGCCGCGGCACTCGTCCAGGCTGAGCTGCTTGGTCACGAAGACCTCTTCGGCGTTGAACGCGGGGAAGACGCGCCGCATCAGCCGTTCACCGTCATCGGTGAGGCTGAGCAGCACCAGCCTGCCGTCCGACGGGTGCCCGGCGCGCTGGATGAAACCGCGTGACTCCAACGTTCTGGCCACGCCGGTGAGCGTGCCCTTGGAGATCCCGGCCTCCTCGGCGACGTGCCGGGTCTCCGACTCGCCCCAGATCCAGATCACCCAGAGCACCACGAACGTCGTCCACGACAGGTCGACCTCGCGCAGCACAGTCGCTTCCACGTGCTGCCGGACAGCCATGGCCGCGCGGTGGATGTTGGCGACCGCGGCCATCTGCTCGCGGCTGATGGAGATCCCGCCGAGCTTGGCCTCGGCCAGCTTCTCGGCCTCGCTGATGGATCGGTGGCCAGGCACGACCACAGTGTACTGGTCAGCCGTGGACACGATGTTCACAGGTTAGGCTTACCTATGCTCATCAGACGTGTGATCACTCTCGCCACAGCAGCCGCCTTGCTGGGTGGGTGTGCCTCCACCAGCAAGGACACCGCACCCAGCGGAACCACCGCCGCGGTGACGATCAAGACCGCGTACGGCGAAGCAGTGATCAAGCAGAAGCCCCAGCGCGTGGTGGCGCTCGGCCTGGCCGACGTCGCGGTGGCCAACGCACTCGGCGCGAACATCGTCGGAGCGGTGAAGAACTACACCGGCGAACAGCTTCCCTACCTGCGCAAGAAGCTGGACGAGAGCGTGTACAGCATCGACGCCGACGCCCCGAGCATGGAGAAGATCGCGTCCCTCAAGCCGGACCTGATCCTCGCGACGTCCAGCTACGCCCTCGACAAGGGCAAGTACGACACGATGAGCAAGATCGCCCCCGTGGTGACATACCCACAGGCGCTGTACAGCACGCCGATGGAAGAGGACGCCCTCACCATCGGCCGAGCCGTCGGAGAAGACGAAGCAGCCCGCAGGCTCATTGCCGAAGCCACGGCGAGCATCACGAAGCTGAAGACAGAACTCCCGAACCTGTCCGGCAAGACCTACCTGTACGGACAGGCCCGGGGAGACGTGTTGCCAATGGTCGTCGGCAAGGACAACCAGTCAACGAAGTTCATGGCCCAACTGGGCCTGAAGGTCCCGGACACCTTCGCAGAAGCCAAAACCACGGCAGAACTGGCCCCGGGAACAATCGGACTGAGCTACGAGAACGCAGACAAGCTGGACAGCGCGGACGTGTTGTTCATGACCTTCGCAGGCCCGGAGGACCGGCAGCGATTCGACAGCAACCCACTGACCAAAGACCTCCGAGTGATCAAAGAAGGACGCTACCAAGCAACAACGATCCAAACAGCCCAAGCACTGCAAGCACCGGACATCGTCAGCGTCCACTGGCTGATCGACCAGCTCAAGCCAACACTGGCGAAAATCGGAAGCTGAGAGAAGAACCGCACCGCCGCGGACCGGAGAGTAGCCAGGATCCCGCGTCAGCTGGCTGGAACACAACCAACACAGTGCGACCAGCGCTGGAAGCCGAAAACGGGGCCGGAAACCGCACTCCAACGTAACCAGAAGCGCTGACGCGATCAGACATCGTCCGTTATGAACCCAGCACACGACGGCGAGCAGCCCACAGGTGGGCACGCTTACATACTCACCATGCACAGTCCACGGCGAAAAGCATCAACGGTGTGTGCTGGAAAGAACCCGCGAAAACAGCATCGTTGGCCTCCATCCCAATCACTCCTGGTTCGGAGGGTCAAAATCCGCGTTGATGATCGCTTCCACCAGCACCTCGCCATTCGGAGTCAATGTCACGCCTGAGTTGTCGACAGTCACCAGGCCCCGCGCTGCCAGGGAATCGAAGCGGGGCCGCCATGGACCGTTGCGAAGGGAGCTGCCGAAGCGCTCTTGGTGAATGGCCTCGCGGACCGGTTTCAGTGTGGACAAGGCCATCTTTATCGCCCGCTCCTGCTGGGCCCGCGGCGTGAAGCGGGTTGCCGAGCCCAGAGGGATGCGGCCTGCTTCCACAGCCTCGCTGTAGCGCTGCCAGTTCACGTCCGTGATCGCTTCCGACCGGCGGCAGCTCGAACTTCCTCCCAGGCCGATCGCCACTTCGGCTTCCTGCCTGTGCTGGTCGACCATGATGGACTTCCACTCTTCTGTTCCGTGGCCGTCCTTGGCGAAGTACATCGTCGGTCGTTCTGTGTATCCGTTTCCTCGCAGGCCTTCGGTGAGTATCTCGCGCATCTGGTACTGCTCGCCCAAGCTTGGCCAGCGGTGTCCGTCCCGGACCAGTTTGTCGCGGAAGGACGGGATCTGCCACGCTGCCGGCTGGACTCCGGCTACTCCTGTTCTTGTGTCCGTGTAGGACTTCAGGTGCAGCTTCGTGCAGACAACTGCTGTCAGGTCCAGGTCCAGGACGGTTTCCAGGTCTCTGCGGGCGCTGTCCAGGTTCTGGTCCAGCAGGCCGTACATCAGGTCGATGCTGATCCACGGGAAGCCGATCGCCTGCGCTGTCCTGACGAACGACACGCACTCGTCCGCGCTGTGCTCCCGGCCGCATTCCGCCAGGACCTTGTCGTCGAACGACTGGACCCCGCTCGACAGCTTCGTCACGCCCAGCGAGGCAAGGAGCTCCAGTTTGGACGGTGTGAACGTGCTCGGGTCGCCTTCGAAGCGGATCGCCGTGTCCTCGCCGAACGCGAAGTTCGTCCGGTAGAAGTCCAGGAGCCGGCGGATGGCGTCCGGTGGCAGGAGGGACGGTGTGCCACCGAAGACGTTGAACTCGCCGACGGGTGCCGTGCGGAGTGCGGGCACCTCGCGCAGCCACAGCTCCGCTTCCCTGATGTTCCAGTCCACCCACTGGTTCGCCTTGGCCTCCGCGCCTGCGCCCTTCGCCAGGACGACCGGGTACTGGCAGAAGCGGCAGCGGTACGCGCAGGTCGGGATGTAGGACCAGAGGTGGATGGGTTTCGTGTCGGCGAGCTGGGTGTCCAGGTCGGCGAGGAAGTCCGCGGGTGCGTAGTCCGGCTCGTTGCCGGGGAACACGTGAGCGCCGAACGGGTCTTCCACGACGTATTCGAGGAGGTGCTGGTTCTCCGGTGCGGTGAGGGCTTCGAGGACCTTCGGTGCCGGGTGGGAGGGGTCGAGTGCCCGCAGGGAGTCCAGTGCCGACGCGTAGTCCATCAGAAGACACCTCCGTTGCCGAAGTAGTTGTGGGCCTCTCCGGATTCCCTGTCCTCGCAGTAGTACTTCACGAACTCCGCGAAGCGGTCCGGTGGCACGTCCCGCAAGCACGGCGGCAGCGGCGGTGGGTGGCCGATGTCCTCGCCGACCGCCGCTCTCAACCGCGCGAAGATCTCGTCGGCGAACTCGAAGTACAGCCGGTAGGACGGGGTTTTGTACGAGTGGATCGGGGTGAAGTCCGTCA
This sequence comes from Kibdelosporangium phytohabitans, assembly GCF_001302585.1. Lineage (GTDB taxonomy): Bacteria > Actinomycetota > Actinomycetes > Mycobacteriales > Pseudonocardiaceae > Kibdelosporangium > Kibdelosporangium phytohabitans. Next base: position 7,926,007 of record NZ_CP012752.1, read on the forward strand.
TCCGCATCTCGTCCTTGATCTCCGCGATCCGTTTGCCGAGGCGTTCGGCCAGCGACGGCGTGAAGAACTCGATCACCGCGTCGTCGTCCAGCAACGACGGGGTGAGCAGGACCGGCAGGATCGTGTTCTTCGGCGTGAAGTCCTTGATCGAGAACTCCCACGCCTGCCTGGCTTGGTCCTCGGTCAGGTCCGCGGCCACCGCCGTTGTCTCCGGGCGGATGTCCCGCATGACGATGATGCCGTCCGAGCCGTACGCCCTGCCCGTGATCACCTCGTCGATCGCGTGGTCCACGCGGCGGGGGTTGATCTCCACCCGGGCCTTCGGCGCGTAGCCGATGTCCTCGCCGCTGCCGCGGACCGTGATCCCGAAATCCCAGTCGTCGGACAGGTGGTTGACGAACTCGCCGTCGCGCAGCTGGTAGAAGATCTCGATGCCACCGACCCGGTCGTGCACGTCACGGTCGACGGCGAATCCCTTGCCGTCCGGGAAGCCGCCGAACAAGGCGAACGTCACCGCCCGGCAGCGCAGGGTTTTGGTGATCGCGTCCCAGAGGCGCGGGCGTCCGGCGAAGTGCTCGGCGGAATAGTGGTAGTCGCAGACAGCGATCGCCGCCTTGCCCGATTCCATCGCCGTGAACAGCTCGAACAGCCAGTCCTCGTCGACACGGCAGTCCGCGTCGGCGGACACGAGGTAGAAACGCTCCTCGGCGTTCACGCGGCCTCGGCTGCGTTCACTGGCGAACCGCATCCCGGTGCGGCGGGCGCACGAGACACCCTGTTCCGGCTCGGCCACGATGTGCACGGCAAGGTCCGGGTGTTCGGCGATGAAGGCGTTGACGACGTCCACGGTGTCGTCGGTGGAGTTGTTGTCCACCAGCACGACCTCATAGGTCGACCTGTCCAGTCCGCGTTGCTGGTAGAGCGATTCCAGGACCCAGGGAAGGTTCGCGGCTTCGTTGTACACGGGCAGCACCACGCTCAGCCGCACCCGCGGGTCCATCGGCGTCAGCACCAGCCGGTCCAGCAAGTCCTTCGCTGTGCGGGAACCTCGTTCACCCAGCTGGAAGTTGTGCTCTGCCATCTGCGCTCTCTTCTCATCGTCGGCGAGCAGGTCACGGACTTGCCGGACGAAGCAGGCGTCGGGGATGTCCTCGGTCAGCAGGGGCGCACGGAATCCCTTGCTGCCGTAGACCGTGTCGTACAGCTCGTACCGCGTGGACATGTACGGCACGCCGGACGCGATCGCCTCCCCCACTGGGTTTCCGTAGCTCTCGTAGTCGTACGAGGTCAGGAACGACGCCAGGTCAGCGTGCGCCAGCAGATCCCGCACGGAATAACGGCTGCCCGTCGATCGGCCGACGTCGTCCTCGTGCGGAGCGAGCCAGCCGCCGAACACGACTCGGTCCGTGACTCCGAGATCCGCCGCCAAGGACGTGAGCCTGCGGTGTTCCTCGGCGGATTCACCGGTGTCCCCCGCCACGAACAGGTAGGCGTCCGGGATCGCGGCGAGCAGGTGCAGGTCGCGGTCGATTCGCTTCTGCCTGATCACGCGAGTACAGCGGGCGATCAGCGGCGCGTCGGCGGGAATGCCGTGTTCACGTCGGAAATCAGCGTTACCGTCGTGCACGGTCGCTTTGCGGTGCGTGAACGCGTTGGGCAGGACGTCGACGGCTCGCAGGTGAGCCCACTCCAGAGTCTTGCCGCGGGCTTGCTCGTGCAGCGCGAGGTAGTGGATGTGCGGCGAATTCGGAGGTTTCGGCGTCGCCGGATATGGGTACACACCGTACTTGCCTGAGCTGGGTTCGCTCTGCCACATCAGATCGTGGTCTCGCCACAGCACGTACCGGCCGAGGTTCCTGCGGGCGCCGTACTTCTCGATCGCGAGGTGCAGCGCCTTGGTGTAGGTGATGTTCTCCGGCAGTGTGCCGTTCTCGACCATGACGGTCGAGACGTCGTGCGCTTCCCAGGTCTCGACGATGAGATCGCTCAGCTGTGCCGCGACGGCGTCGATCCTCGGCAGCAGGTGCGGCGCCGATCCGCGGCCGACCACCTCGCGCAACACCTCGGCGACGAAGTCGCTGTCGTAGCCGGGGATCTCCTCGACGCCACCGATCCGGCCGAGGTCCACCCAGTCCGGCAGGAGCCGGGATTCGTCCGTGTAGGGCCGGAAGAACGCGCCCTTGTCGGCCTTGATGTCGTACCCGAGGTCCAGCACCACCCGCCTGTCCCGGTCAGCGAAATGCTTCGCCGTCTTGACGAACTCGACAACGACACCGGAGATCGGCGTGGCGTCGAAGGAGATACCCCAAAGCGCCGTCATACCTTCCGAAGCTAACGGCTGTCCGCCCGGTGCGCGTGCTGAGATCCACCGGTTGCCGACATGGGAAATGGCGAATAGTCGCCAGCCGTGAACTACCGTCGCGCCAGTAACGTGGTCGGGTTGTCGAACGCGACGGTCAGCTCCAGGCCGCCGCCAGGATTGGGCCGGGCCATGATCCGCGCCTTGTGGGCGTGTGCGATCGACGTCACGATCGACAGGCCGAGCCCCGCGCCGTCGCCGCGGGTCCGCGTGTGCAGCCGCCGGAACGGCTGGAACAGTTCGGGGAGTCGTTCCGCCGGAACGTGCGGGCCGGTGTTGCGGACCGTCAACACCCCGGCGCTGCTCAGTCCGATGTGCACTGTCCCGCCTGATCGGTTGTAGCGGATCGCGTTGCCCACCAGATTGACCAGGAGCCGGTGCAACAGGACCGGGTCGCCGGGCACGACCACCGGTTCGGCGTCCACCACCACCTCGACATCGTCCGAAGTGGATTCGGCGACGGTTTGGCGGAGCAGTGCCGTGAGGTCGACCGGCCGCGGGTCGTCCAGGCCGTGCTCGGCTTCGGCCAGCACGAGCAGCGAGTCGATCATTTTCTCGGTCCTGCGGTTGTGGGTGAGCAGTTTCGCCCTGACCTCGGGGAGGTTGTCGGTGTTCTCCAGGCCGATCTGGATCGCGGCGCGCTGTGTCGCCAGCGGCGTGCGCAGTTCGTGCGCCGCGTTGGCGATGAACCGGCGCTGGCTGTCCACCGAGCGCTCGAGGCGTTCCAGCATCGCGTCGATCGTGTCGGCGAGGTCCTTGAGTTCGTCGTTCGGTCCGGTCAACGCGATTCGTTCGTTCAGGTTGGACAGCGAAAGCCGTTGCGCGGTCGTGGTGATCCGCCGCAGTGGCCGCAACATCCGGCCAGCCATCCACCAGCCCGCGATGATCGACAACACCGCGAGCACCGCGACAGTGATCACCGTGACGGTCCACTGGGTCTGCAGGACCTCGTCCGGCAGCCTGGTGAGCACGCCCTCGAACTGCGGGCCCGGCGGTGGAAAAGGCAGGTTCACCATCGGGCCGCCAGGCACGATCTGCGCGACCCGGTCGTGCAGCCGATTGCTGAACACCAGGTTGACCACGACGACCAGGATCGTGGACGTGACCAGGAAGATGGCGGTGTACAGCGCGGTCAGCCGGAACCGCATCGTCCGCCTTCTCACAGCACGTACCCCGCTCCTGGCACGGTGTGGACGCACGGCGGATCGCCGAGTTTCGCGCGCAACCTGCTGATGATCACCCGGACCACAGTCGTGAACGGGTCGGTGTGCTCGTCCCAAGCCGACTCCAGCAGCCGCTCCGCGCTGACGACCGCGCCGTCCGCCCGCATCAGCACCTCCAGTACCGCGTACTCCTTGAGCGACAGCCGCAGGAACCGGCCGTCGCGTGTGACTTGCAGGCGTTGGGTGTCCATCACGATCCCGTGCCGCCGCAGGGTCGGTGGCACGGGCGCCTGACTGCGCCTCCCCAGCGCTTGCACCCGTGCCACCAGTTCGCTGTAGTCGAACGGTTTCGGTAGGTAGTCGTCGGCACCGAGGCCGAGACCGGCGACCCGCTCGGGTACGGACGCCGCCGCGGTGAGCATCAGGATCCGCGTCCGCGCTCCCACGCCGACGAGGTCCTGGCAGATCTGGTCGCCGTGCACGCCGGGCAGGTCCCTGTCCAGCACCAGCACGTCGTAGTCGTGCACCGCGAGGCGTTCCGATGCTGCCGTGCCGTCGTAGACGACGTCGACCGCCATCGCGTGCCTGCGCAACCCCGTGGCGACCAGATCCGCCAGGTCCTGTTCGTCCTCAGCCACCAGTACTCGCACCCACCGGTCTTAGCGGATCCGGCGTTGCCCGGATGTGAACGTCAGCCGAGCAGCGCGCGGGCCTTGTCGAGGCCGGGGTCGCGACCGGCCGAGAGATCGGCGGCGGTGACCGGCGCGAAGTGGTCGGGCGGCACGCCGACGGTGTCGACCTTCTCGCGGTTCGGCCCGATCTCGTGGATCTTGGGCAGGACCATGAAGCTGCCGTCGCCGAGCACCCAGCCTTCGCCTGGCCCGGACACCGCGCCCGCGGTGCGTGCGCCGACCAGCGTCCCGAACTTCAAGTCCTTGACGGCGTTGGAGAAGGCGTCGCACGCCGAGGCGCAGATGCGGTCGGTGAGAGTGACCAGCGGCAGGTTCAGCAGCGACACCGAGTCGTCTGTCCGGTTGGGCGTGCACTTGTCCCTGACATCGCACCAGTAGCTGTAGGTCTTGCCGTGCACCCACGAGCTGACCAGCTTCTTGACCTCCCCCGGCGAGCCGCCGCCGTTGCCGCGCAGGTCGAGCACAACGCCGCGCAGCTTCTGCTGCTTGCCGAGGTCCGCGATCACCTGGCGGATCTTGTCGGCGACGCCGGGCGCGAAGCCGCGCAGGAGCACGTACGCGATGCCGCCGGGCAGCAGCTTCGACTCGACGTCCTCCCGGCCCGGCCCCGGCGACGGTTTGGTCACGGTCAGGTCGTAGGTCTTGGTCTCACCTGTCGACGGCCTGCGCATGACGAGCTTGACCCGCCGGCCCTCCTTGGCCTCCATCAGCCACTCCACGACACGGGGCACCGCGACGCCGTCGACGAACAGCGGCACGTCGTTGACCGACAGGATCTCGTCGCCCAGCTTGATGCCCGCGTTCGCCGCCGCGCTTCCCGGCAGCACGTCGACGACGTGCGCCGGGCCGGTCGCCGTGGGATCCGTCCGGCCCGGACCGCGGGCGTGCGACGGCATGAAACCGACCGGCAGGAAGTCGTTCCTGGTCGGGCGGATCCACGCCGCGTGGTTGTCACCGAGGGCTTCGACCATGGCGCGGATGGTCACCTCGGCGACGCCCTGGTGCGCTTCCGTGGGCAGTGTGCCGATGATGTCCTGGTACGCCTTGGCGAACGATTTCCAGTCGCTGTCCCGTTTGCCGGTCAGCACGGGCGCGTTCGCGTTCGGTTGGTCCAGTCCACGCCGCTGCAGTTCGCGGGTGAGCGCCGAGAAGGCGGGCTGCAGGATCGTGCGGCTGTCCAGGACCGGACCGCTGAAGTAGTTGTCGAAGACGCAGTGGTACGCCTGGGCGATCGTGTCGACCGTGGTGGGCTTGAACGGCGGCGGCTGCGGTGGCGGCGTTTGGCACGCGGGCAGCCGTGCGGCGGCCTCCGGGCTGGCGCTGACTGTCGCGGTACCGGCGAGCGCCGCCGCGACGGCGACGATCGCGAGCAGTTTCAAGGATTTCACGGCCGCCACTGTGCTGCGTCCGCTGTTGCGGGGCTGCGAACGATGTCGTTCACGCCGGTGAAGCGCGTGGTCCGGTACTGGGCCGATCGGGGGAAACACGTTTCAGTGCAGACCACCACGGGCATGTAACTAGCACCCCCATCTGCGGTTTTCTCGCCGAGAGGAGCGTGCGCCATGGCTCGCCGATTCGTACACCAGACCGGGGCACGACGACGGCGGCGCGGCGGCGGTGATCTCGAGTCCCCCGGCGCCTGCACTTGCCGCGCGTTCTCCGGCGGCCGTGCCGTGCACAACTACGGTCAGCCCGGGTGCCGCTACGCAGAGCTCGACAGCCACGCCGTCACCCACTGATTCACTGTTACCGCAACATAATTCCCCCGTCCGGAAGCGACCGGTTTTGTTCGAGGGTGTCGTGCAGACCGCGCGGCGGACCCAGCACTGGTGGGCCGAACAGGCGACGCACACCAAGCGGCGGCCCGACCCGCCCGGTGGCTACATCGGACTCGGCTGGCAGATCTGGTGCTGGCTCACGCTCGGCGCGTGAAGGACGCGTTGTTCCTCGCCGAGCAGCTGCCCGCGGCGATCGGCGTCGGCGAAGGCCGGGCCTGGTGGTCGGGTCGGCGAGCGCGATCGTGCCGCTGCTGATGCTCGCCGAGCGAACCGGGACGACCGGTGGACCGATCTGGCGGTCCAGGTGGGCGGCCAGCTCGCCGCGACCGTGCTGCAGGCCTGCCACCGGCCAGGCCTGCTGGGCGGTCGCGAACTTCCCGTCCGGGATCGGCGGGTACGCGCACGGGTCGACGGGGACCGCACTGTTGCACGAAGGAGAACTGGCCGAGCAGGGCACGCACGCCGAGCTGATGATGCTTGACCTCGTCCGGCCAGGTGATCCGCGATACGACCTGTCCCGCAACCAGTTCATCGGCACACGCACGGAGGTTCTGCCCGAGGCGGTCGCGCGGTGCGCCTCCCCTGCCGACGTCATCGAAGCGTTGGCACTCGCGGACACACGCGGCTGGCCGTTCGCCATCCGCGGCGGCGGTCACAGCAACGCCGGTTACTCCAGCAGTCCCGGCCTGGTCATCGATCTCACGCCCGCCGCGTCGATCTCGCTGACCGGTTCGACGGTGACGGCAGGCACCAGTGTCCGAACAGGACAGTTGAGTTCCGTTCTGTCGGCCCGGGAGCTGGTGGTGCCGGTCGGCTCGACAGCGAACTGGGAGACGTTGCGCCGTACGGGACGGGCGCGTACCCCAACTTCCCCGATCCGGCGCTGGCGGACTGGCTGACCGCCTACTACGGCCCCAACGTGGCCAGGTTGCGCGCGGTCAAGGCGGCGTACGACCCGGACGACTTCCGGTTCGACCAGTCGATCCGTTGATGCACAACCCGCGTGTCCGCCGGCCGGGATCACACCTCTTCGATCCCGGCGGCGTGCCTGCGAGCGAGTTCCTGGTACAGCACGGGGTTCGTGTCGACCCACGCGCGGGCGCCGTCGGTCAGCGGGATCAGGCGCTTGGCCGGTGAACCCATGGCCATCACCTCAGGCGGCACTTCCGACTCCGGCGTGACCGTGGAACCTGCCGCGACCATCGCGCGGGCGCCCACCTTGCTGCCGTCCAGCACGGTCGATCCGTTGCCGACGATGGCGTACTCACCGATCTCGCAGTCGTGCACCAGGCAGAGGTGGCCGACTGTCGCGCCGCGCCCCACTGTGCAGCCGTTTCCGCCGACGTGCAGCACGGCGTTGTCCTGGATGTTGGCGCCTTCGCCGACCACTATCCGGCCGAAGTCCGCGCGGATCACCGCGCCGTACCAGACCGACGCCCCTGCTTCGACGACCACGTCACCCACCAGGGTGGCGGTCGGTGCGATCCAGGCTTCGGGGTGGACCTGAGGGCTCTTGCCTTCGAAGGAGAACAGCGGCATGCCGGGGAAATCTACTTCACGAAGTCGGGGACCACCTTCGGCGGCCACGTCCCCGCCGCGAGGATGCCCTCCGCGTAGGCCTTCGACACGAGAGAGGTCCGGTTCGGCGCGCTCAGCTTCCGCAGCAGGTTGGTCACGTGGTACTCCACGCCACCGCGGCTGAGGTCGACCATCAGGGCCAGTTTCGCCGTCGGCACGCCAGCCGCGACGCCTTCGAGGATCCGGGAGTCCATTTTGGTCAGGATCTTGCGTCTGCCTGCGCCGTTGCCCGCGCGCTGCTGGTCCGGCGCGACCATCAGGATGATCGTCTCGCCCCGTAAACCGTCGCGCTGCACCACGTCGAGGACGTGGCGGCCGCGCACTTCCTCGGGGTGGCAGCCCAGCCTGCGGGACAGCTGCTGGCTCGCCATGACCACCGTTCCGCTGCCGTCCACCTGCGCCACGCACACGCCGGGCGCCGCCGTGAATGTGCGGAAGAACTCGTTGTCCACTGGGACGACCCCTCTCACCCCGAGGCTCGGGACCCGCGCGTCCATGGCCGAGAGTAACCAGGGCCCGTGTGGCTTCGCAAGGCTTCGACCGTTGCCCGGTGTTGCTTGCTTTGTTTTTGAGTTGGATTGGGGTCTGGCAAGCGGGTCTGAACAGTCCGGGGGACGCGGCGAACTGGCCGTGGCAGGCACTCATCCGGCGCGAGCTGTGAGGGCGTCCATGGCGGGCGCCAAGTGGGACAACGCTTCCCGCAGCAGGTCCGCCAGCGGGGTCGCGGGCACGAGGACCAGGCCGGATTCCGACCGGCTCGCCCACCGCTCGACCGCGATCCTGGCCGCCGCGGAGATCGCGGCCGCGAGGACAGCCGTGGCCAGCCGGTCGTCGTTGCCGGTCCGGGCAGCGAGGGCGTCGGCCAGCGGCAGTTCGATCGAACCGACCGTGTTGGCGAACTCCTTGCGCAGACTGGCCGACGTCGTGATCAGCGCGAGCGCGTCACCGGCGGGTTCGGCGGTGTATTGCTCGGCCATCGCTTCGGCGACGGCTTCCGACAGCGGTTCGGCGTCGGGCCGCGCCCGCAGCGCGGCGGCGATCCGCAACGCGCGGTCAGCCGCGACCGCCGCGACGATCGCCTGCTCGCGGCTGGAGAAGTAGTTGTTGTAGGTCCGCGGTGACACCCCAGCCGCCGTCGCGATGTCGTCCACTCGCACGTTGTCCGGCCCGTGCTCCAACGCCAGCCGCAACGCCGCCGCACTCAGGGCTTCGCGGGTGGCGATTTTCTTGCGTTCCCGCAGACCATCGCCCATGTCCCGAGCATATCAGATGATCTTGCGTGCACGAATTTTTGCGTGCACGCACTTTTTGTGGTTAAGCTGGCACTCGGCACACCGGAGTGCCGGCGGGCGCCGGTGGGGCCACTGGCCGCCGACCGTCGCGGGGTACCGGCGCCCGCCCAAGCACAGGAGGAACGATGGCGAAGTTGATCGCGTACCACGAGGAAGCCCGCCGGGGCATGGAGCGCGGGATGAACGCGCTCGCCGACACGGTCAAGGTCACGCTGGGCCCGCGTGGCCGCAACGTGGTGCTGGAGAAGAAATGGGGTGCACCGACGATCACCAACGACGGCGTGTCCATCGCCAGGGACATCGACCTCGCCGACCCGTGGGAGAGGATCGGCGCGGAACTGGTGAAAGAAGTCGCGAAGAAAACCGACGACACCGCGGGCGACGGGACGACGACAGCGGCCGTGCTCGCCCAGGCGCTCGTCCGCGAAGGCCTGCGCAACGTCGCCGCGGGCGCGAACCCGATCGCGTTGAAACGAGGCATCGAACACGCCGTGGCCGCGGTGTGCGCGTCACTGCTGGACACCGCCAAAGAGGTGGAGACCACGGAGGAAATCGCGGCGACGGCGTCCATCTCGGCCGGTGACGCACAGATCGGCGCGTTGATCGCCGAAGCGATGGACAAGGTGGGCAAGGAAGGCGTGATCACGGTCGAGGAGTCCAACACCATGGGCCTGGAACTCGAACTGACCGAAGGAATGCGCTTCGACAAGGGCTACCTGGCACCGCATTTCGTGACCGACCCCGACCGGATGGAAGCGGTGCTGGAGGACCCGTACCTGCTGTTCGTGTCGTCGAAGATCTCGGCGGTCAAGGACCTGCTGCCCGTGCTGGAGAAGGTCATGGCCACCGGAAAGCCGCTGCTGATCGTCGCGGAGGACGTCGAAGCCGAGGCGTTGGCGACGTTGATCGTGAACAAGCTCAAGGGCACGTTCAAGTCGGTGGCGGTGAAGGCACCGGGCTTCGGCGACCGGCGCGAGGCGATCCTGACCGACATGGCGATCCTCACCGGAGGCGAAGTGATCTCGGCGCAACTGGGACTCCGCCTGGAAACCACGGACGTGTCACTGCTGGGAACAGCGCGGAAGGTGATCGTGGCAAAGGAGGAGACGACCATTGTGGACGGCGGTGGCGCGGCGGAACGAATCGCCGGACGCGTGGCGCAGATCCGTTCGGAGATCACGAAAAGCGACTCGGACTACGATCGCGAGAAGCTCAAGGAACGCCTCGCGAAGCTGTCCGGCGGCGTCGCGGTGATCAAGGCAGGCGCGGCGACCGAGGTGGAGTTGAAAGAACGCAAACACCGCATCGAGGACGCCGTCCGCAACGCGAAGGCCGCGGTCGAGGAAGGCATCATCGCGGGCGGGGGCGTCGCACTCGCCCAAGCCACCGTTGCCGCGGCAGAGCTGTCCGGCGACGAAGCGACCGGCGCCGCGATCGTCGCAGCGGCCATGACCGCACCGCTGAAGCAGATCGCGGCGAACTCCGGCCTGGAAGGCGGAGTCGTGGTCGAGAAGGTGCGGTCGCTGCCCGCCGGCCACGGCCTGGACGCGTCCACCGGCGAGTACGTGGACCTCCTCGAAGCCGGGATCATCGACCCGGCGAAAGTCACCCGCTCCGCGCTGCGGAACGCAGCCTCCATCGCCGCGTTGTTCCTGACCACCGAGGCCGTCGTCGCCGACTCCCTCGAGCCAAGCGCCGCAACGGAAACCCCGGACTTCTGACCTACCCGGCCGGGCGGCCACCGGGGCCTAGTCAGGCTCCGGTCCGGCCCAGATCAGATGCGGCGTGGTGTGGGTTCGCTTCGGGGCGTACCTCAACGCGTTGTCGGGCTCTGACAACAGAAACTGCGTCCGCCCGTCTTCCGTGGTCGTGTAGGCGCTGCCGGGGAGCGCCATTCCCCCAGGCGTACACCTCGGCATCGGTCTGTTCGCCGTACTCCAACACAACGGCGGACACGCGTGGCGCCAGATCGGCCACCATGTCAGTCATCATCTCGGTGAACGTTTGCGGCTCGTACACGCCTGAGCTCAGGGGATTGTTGGTGAGGCGGGGCATGCAGGAGCGTATGGAGGCGGGGAGGACGGAGCCAGAAATATTCGCCGTTGTTCGCCACGCGATCGGGTGATTTCCCGCGAGTGGTCATTCGTCGCCGGGAGACACCTCCGCGGCGAGGTCGTCGGCCAGTCGCGTGATGATCGCCCGCGCAGCGCGGTCGTAGCTGGCGATGGCCGACAAATGCTCAAAAACCTCGCCGTGCAAATCGATCTCCGCAGACTGGGTGAGGCGCAGGGCAGCCGAGTAGGTCTCAACCGACACCTGTTTGTCGTCACGCAACCAGAAGCCGTGCCGGGGACCGACCGGGGTACCGAGTCTCGAACCCGATGATCCCGATCGAACGTTGGGCAAGGTGGACAGCGACACAAGCCGGTCGAGCTGGGCGAGCATCACCCCTCGATCGACCCGGCGCACCCGTAGCGCAGATTCCGTCACGACGAAGTGGAATCGCTTGTCTTGCCGATAGAGCAACTCCTGCCGCTTCATTCGCGCTTGCATCATCGACGCCTCCCGCAGCAACACCAGGCATGAACGCATTGGCTCGCAAAATCGATCGCGCATACTCAGCAGTTTGCAACATGCCAGGGACGATGGAATGCTCAAATACGCGGAACAATCGTGTCTTGGCATCCAGTTCGAGCGACTTGCGCTGGAGTGGACCGTGTCCGCGGTTCAAAGGCGTAGCCACTCGGCGTACTGCGCTTCGAGCGTCTGCAATGCAGCAGCTCGTCGGTTCGAGACTCGCTTCCACTGCCCCGGTCCAGTCCCGGATGTCCTGCTCTGTCGGCGTCTGTCACGCCGTCTCCAGCTTGGAGATCTTGGACTGCTGCCACGACAACGACTCCGCGAGCTGCACGCCGGTCAGTCCTGCCTGTCGGCGTAGCTCACGGAGTCGTTGTCCCAGCGCGGCTCGCGCTACCTGGACGCTAAAGCGCCCGATGTGTTCTTCGGTGGCAAACTCATCTCGCTTCACGGCGTGAAGCGTCGCCCCGCGGCCGCTGCGGCTCGCACCAGAGAAAGCCAGCCGGTTTTCCACGACCGGTCGTCCGGCTCACCGCCCAGGAACTTCTGAAAACGCTCCCGCTCCCGGCGCACGGTGTAGGCGTTCCTGGCTTCCAGGCGGAGCGCGGTGTGCTCGAATTCGTCGAAGACCTGACTGAACTCGGCACCCGGCCTGACGATGCTGTTGAGCGGTCTCCCTCCTTCACCTGCTCCCCGCGCGAGTAGAACCTCAGCACATCTTCCGGGATCTCGACACCGGACTCGCCGTCGGGTATCGGCCCGACGTCGGCGAGCGCCTGCGGATCCGTCACGATCCACCCCTGCGCCAAGCAGGCCGGTCAAGGGCAGCCTGACGTGTTCGCCCGTTCGGGGGCGAGCGCCAATCTGTTGACCTACTGGGCTTTGAGCGGGTTCAACGGAATCCGGATGTGGAAGGTCGTCTTGCCCGGAACGGAATCAACGCGAACGTCACCGTGGTGCTTGTTCACGATGATCCGCCACGTGATGTCCAGCCCGAGACCCGTGCCCTCCCCCACGGCTTTCGTGGTGAAGAACGGTTCGAAGATCCTTTCCTTGATCTCAGCCGGAATCCCCGTCCCTGTGTCCGTGATCTCCACGACCGCGCAACCATCGTCCAACGCCGTGCGGATGGTCAGCGTGCCCTTTCCTGACATCGCCGCGATGGCGTTGTCGATCAGGTTCGTCCACACCTGGTTGAGCTCCGCCGCATAGCCCGAGATCAACGGCAGCGAACGGTCATACGAGCGAACGACCTCGATCCCTGCGCCGAGTTTGTTGTTCAACATCACCAAGGTCGAGTCGAGCAGCTCGTGTACGTCGACGACCTGGAACGGTGCGCGATCCATCTGTGAGTACTGCTTCGCCGCGCCCACCAATGTGGACACACGAGTCGTCGCGTCCTCGATCTCGTTCATCAGCGACTCGGTTTCCACCGTGTACGCGATCCAGCGCACCGCCGCTTCTATCGACGCCCCCGGGCACGGCTCGATCGCCTCGCGCAGCCACTCCACGTCCAACCCACCTGCCACCAGCGTCGGCGCCAGGTCCCAGCCTCCGCTGATCCCCCGCTCCTCCAGCCAGTCGGCTACCTCGTCCTCCCGGTCACTGGCTTGCATCGGCCCGAGTTTCGGGGCTTTCGCCACGCGTTCGACCGCGTTCTCCTGCAACAGCACCAGTGACGGCAGGGTCGCCGGGTCGATCGCACCGCTGGCGAGCATGGCCAGCTTGTGCCGCATGCCCGCGACGCGCTCACGCAGTGCCGCCGTCGCGCGGACGGCCGCAGCCGCCGGGTTGTTCAGTTCGTGGGTCAGGCCCGCCGAGAGTGAGCCGAGGGCCAGCAGGCGTTCGCGTTGACCGAGCACGCGCTGGTTGTTCTGCATGCCAAGGAACAGGCCTTCGAGCAGGTGCATCGCCATCGGGAACCACTCGCGCACCATCGGCCCGAACTCGTCCGCCGGCAGCTGGAACATCACCGTGTCGGTGATCGAGTCCACCGTCATCTGGTAGTTCGTCTTCGACCCGATGTCGGCTTCCAGGTACGCCTGCGTCGCACCGAAGTACGAACCGCGGTGGTCTGTCCTGTTTGTCTCGACCAGCTCGCCGCCGACGTTGCGGCGCAACGCCACCGTGCCTTCCAGCAGGACGAAGAAACACGTCGCCGGTTCGCCCTCGGTCAGGATCGGGGTCCCGGCCGCGCGGCGCTCCACGTGACCGTGCTCGACCAGCCACGTCACCTGGGCGTCATCCAGGTGCTCGAACAGGAACAACGTGCGCACCTGCGACGCGGTCAGCTTCTCCATGGTCATGACCTTTCCAAGTACCGGTGTACCAGCGTCACGGCCATCGCGCCTTCCCCGACGGCCGACGCCACCCGTTTCACCGAATCCGCGCGCACGTCACCGGCCACGAACACGCCCGGCAAGCTCGTCTCCAGGTGGTACGGCGGCCGCTCCAGCTCCCAGCCCGCGGGCAGCCCGCCCTCGGTGACCAGGTCCGGACCGGCCAGGACGAAGCCGTTGTCGTCACGGGCGACGATGCCGTTCAGCCAGTCCGTGCGCGGTGCCGCGCCGATGAACGCGAACAGCCACGAAGCCGGGACTGTCGTCGACTCACCGGTCTTGTTGTGCCGCAGCGTCAGCGTCTCCAGGTGACCGTCGCCTGCCCCGCCGACGACCTCGGTGCACGTCATCACCTCGATGTTGCCGGGCCCGGCCAGCTGGTCGATCAGGTAGCGCGACATCGAGTGCTCCAGCGAGTCGCCGCGCACGACCAGCACGACCCGCTTCGCGTGCCGGGAGAAGTACATCGCGGCCTGCCCCGCCGAGTTGGCGCCGCCGACCAGGTACACGTCCTGGTCCTTGCAGTTCGGGCCCTCGGTCGTCGACGCACCGTAGTAGACGCCGCGGCCGGCCAGCTCGCCGAGGCCAGGCGCCTGCAGCGACCGGTAGGACACGCCCGTCGCGAGGATCACGGTGTGCGCGGACAACTCCGTGCCGTCGTCGAACCGGACAACTCGGGCGGATCCCCTGGGTTCCAGCGACACGACCTGCCTGGTGGTGAGCATCTCGACGTTGAACTTCTGCGCCTGCCTGCGGGCGCGTTCGGTCAGCTGCTCGCCCGACACGCCGTCCGGGAAGCCGAGGTAGTTCTCGATCCTGCTGCTCGTGCCCGCCTGGCCACCCGCGGCCAGTCGCTCCACCAGCACCGTCCGCAGCCCTTCCGACCCGCCGTACACGGCCGCGCCGAGCCCGGCCGGGCCCGCGCCGATCACGATCAGGTCGTAGAAGTCCGTGGACGGCGTCGTGGTCAGGCCGACGCGGGCGGCCAGTTCGGCGTCCGACGGGCATGCCAGCGGCTGCCCCTCCGGCGTCACCACGACGGGGATGTCGGCTTCGCCGTGCCCGGCCGCGGCCAGCAAGCGCTTGGCCTCGCAGTCGGTGTCGTCGAGCTCGTACCAGCGGAACGGCACCGCGTTGCGGGCGAGGAAGTCACGGACCTCATAGGACCGTGCCGACCAGCGGTGGCCGATGACCTTGACCTGGCGGACCGGCTGCCGGTCGGCGGCCGTCCACGACGCGAGCAGGTCGTCGAGCACCGGGTACAGCTTCTGCTCCGGCGGGTCCCACGGCTTGAGCAGGTAGTGGTCCAGGTCGACGACGTTGATCGCCTGGATCGCGGCGTCGGTGTCGGCGTACGCGGTCAGCAGCACGCGCTTGGCCACCGGGAAGAGGTCCATCGCCTCCTCGAGGAACTCGATCCCGCTCATCTGCGGCATCCGGTAGTCCGCGAGCAGCGCCGCGACCTCCTCGCCGCGCAGCTTGATCTCCCGCAGCGCTTCGAGCGCCTGCGCACCTGACTCCGCACGCACGATCCGGTAGGACTCACCGTACTGCCTGCGCAGGTCCCGTGCGACTGCCCTGGACACGCTCGGGTCGTCGTCCACGGTGAGGATCGATGGCCGCGTGGAACGGCCGGCGTCGGGCAGAGCTGTTGTCATGCCCCACAGTCAAGCACCAGATCAGCGCGAGGCGTACCTTCACGTGAGGACAGCCGCCACCCGGCAGCGTGAGACAATCAGGAGAGCACAGTGGCAGTTTGCCAGGACATCGCCGAGCTCGGTCCCGACCCCGAGCCGCACACCGAGGACGGCTGTGAGGACTGCCTCCCGGTCGACGGTACCTGGGTGCACCTGCGGCTCTGCCTGGCCTGTGGACACGTCGGCTGTTGTGACTCATCGCCCGCCAAGCACGCGAGCCAGCACGCCGCCGAAACCGGGCACCCGGTGATCCGGTCGTTCGAGCCGGGTGAGTCGTGGCGCTGGTGTTTCGTGCACAAGACGACCGCCTGACAGCTGACGCGCACGGCGTCGACCGTGGCCGCGTAGGGCGAGCCGAGGTCGTCGAGCGCCTCCCAGACCAGGTCGATCGCCTCGCGGTGGGCGGCGAGCAGGGGCACTGCCTGGCTGGTGTAGCCCGCCGCCGAGCATTCGAGCACGACCGCGAGGTGGTCGGTCACCCGCATCCCGGACATCAGCGACAACCTGTCGAAGGCGGCCTGGTCGCTGTCGGCGTAGCAGGTCAGGCGCAGGCAGCAGGGTGGTCCGTCCCCGATGTCGTCCAGACTGGACAGTGTGCGGGTCAGCGGCCGGGCCAGCGCGGCTGGCAGCGACTCGGTCGCGGCACGCAGGGACGGCAGCATCGAGCGGATCACCCCAGCCGGGTGCGTCAAGATCGCCGATGCCACGAAGTGGGCCAGTTGCAGGGGATTCATCGCCGTCCGTTCGTGCGCGTTGATCCACTTTGCGCTCGCGGACAGCCCGGCGTCAACGGACGCGTTGCCCCTAGGACAAGCCCTGTCCACCTAGGGGAATGAACCACCGGCTGCGACGGTTGAACGGGACGTGAAGGTGCGGAACTCATTGAGGTCGCTGAAGTCCAAGCCCGGCGCCCAGGTGGTCCGGCGTGACGGCCGGGTGTTCGTCCTCAACAAGAGGGACCCCCGGTTCAAGGCCAGCCAGGGCTGATCAACTGACGAACGGGCGCCGGAAGCGCCCGTTCCGCCGTTTCACGGCAAGAGCCGCCGGACGTGGTCCGGGATGTCCCGTTGCGCGGCTTCGGCCGGGGTGAGCCAGGCGTAGGCGTCGTGCTCACCGGGGTTGAGCACCACCTCTGCCTGGCCCTCCTCGTCCACGTCGAAGACCGTGGCGTTGATCGTCAACGGTTTGCCGCCGATGTCCGGCCAGCTCGACGACGCCCGCTGCCCGGTCACACGGACCTCCAGACCGGTCTCCTCGGCGATCTCGCGGACCGCGGTGTCCTCGCTCGGCTCGCCTGCTTCCACGGTCCCGCCGGGCAGCTCCCACCGTCCACCGAGGAACGCGCCGGGATCGCGCCGGATGAACAGGATCTTGTCGTCACGGGTGATCCAGCCGTACGCCAGGTTCTTCTCAGCGGTCATGCCGCTCGATGTTAGGCCCCTCAGGACGGCGTGTAGTGCGTGGCGCCGTCGCCCTCCACGATCCGGCTGGTGGATCCGTCGATGGCGACAGGTGCGTCACCCACGACGGTCACCCTGTGCAGCAGGCGCGGCTGGGTGCCGTAGTCGTCGGGGGCGTAGTGCTGGGTGGCGCGGTTGTCGAAGATGATCACGTCGCCGGGCGCCCACTGCCAGCGCACGACGTTCTCCGGCCGGGTGACGTACGACTGGAAGATCCGCAGGACGTCCGCCGACTCCGCTGCGGACAGCCCGACGATCCTGGTGGCGAACCCACCGATGAACAGGCCGCGCTCCCCCGTCTCGGGGTGGACGCGCACGACCGGGTGTTCGGTGCGGTAGCGGGTCGAGGTGAACACGCGCCGGTGCTCGGCGGCCTTGGCGCTGCGAGGCGGGTCGGCGTAGTCGTAGTCGTTGGTGTGCACGGCCCACAACGTGTCCGCGAAGTCACGCAGCGGGGCGGGCAGGTCGTTGTACGCGGCCACCGAGCTGGCGATCAGCGTGTTGCCGCCCGATTCGGGGATCACGATGCCGCGCAACGACGTCGCCTTGGGTGGCGTGCGCAGGAACGTGACATCGGTGTGCCAGCGGTTGGCGCGGATGCCTTCGTCGCCGTTGACCGCGAGGACGTTCGGCGCGCCTTCGACCGACGGGACCGTGGGGTGCGCGGTCGTCAGCTCGCCGAACAGCGAGATGAATCGCGCGTGCCCCGGGTCGTCGAGGTCCTGGCCGCGGAAGAACAGCGCCTTGTGCTCGTTGAGCGCCGAGGTGAGGAACTCCGCGGGCGGCAGGTCCCGCGCGAGGTCGGCGCCGAGCACCTCGGCGCCGATCCGCCCGCCGATCCTGCGGACTTCCAGAGACGTGATCGTCGTCATGATCTTCCTTTCAGGATGTGATCTCAGGTCCTCGCGGGTCGAGCCGCGGCCCGACAGCACGGGCGGAACCGGGGGTGCGGCCGTGGCCCCAGCCGATGCGTTCGCGGTAGCTGCCGAGCAGCACACCGAGTTGCTCCACCGACACCGAGCCGGACGGCAGCGGGTGGGTCTGCGGCGCCACGAACAGCGCGTCGACCGGGCAGTTGGCCTCGCACTGGTAGCAGGTCTGGCAGTCGGACTGGCGGCTGATCGTCGGGATGCCGTCCGCGCCGAGGTCGAAGACGTTGGTCGGGCACACCTTCACGCACTTGTCGCAGGCGATGCAGCGCTGCGCCGAGACGAGTTCGATCACGGCCGCGCCCAGACCTCGTCGAGCCCGCCGGAGGTGATCCGGTGGTGCTGAGCCGGGTCCTGGTCCGGGAAGTCCAGGCGCTTGGCCATTCCCCTCGTCTCGCTGCGCGCCAACGCGGAGGTGTACATCCACCGGGCGTGGGCGACCATCGCCGCCGCCTGCCGGGCACGAGGTGCCTGCGCACCGGTGGCGTGCACGGAAACCCTGAGTCCTTCCCAGACCGAGTGCAGGACGTCCAGAGAGGTCCGCAGCCGGTCGCCGTGCCTCAGGTAGTTCTTGTCGTACGGCAGGACCTCGGCCTGCACGGCCCGGATGACCTCGTCGGCGTCGACCGAACCGGTCCCGGTCGGGCGCAGGGCGGCGCCACCGGCGTGGACGACCTCCCGGTGAGCGGAGCCGACGGTCCGGGCGAAAGCGGCGGCGCCGAGCCCGGCCCAGCCACCGGAGGAGATCGCCCACGCCGCGTTGTGGCTGCCGCCGCCGGTGAAGCCGCCGCAGATCGGTTCCCGGGTCGCCGCGTCACCGGCCGCGTACAGGCCGGGAACGGTCGTGGCGCAGTACTCGTCGACGATCCGGATGCCCCCGGTGCCCCGGACCGTGCCCTCCGCGAGGAGGGTCACGGCGAACCGGTCGGTGAACGGGTTGATCCCGAGCCGGTCGAACGGGAGGAAGAAGTTCGGCTGTGCCAGGCGCATCGCGCGCTGGGCCGCGTCATCCGCGAGGTCGAGGCGGCAGTAGACCTTCTCGGTCAGCAACGTCCTGGCGATGACCGAACGGCCGCGCTGGCTGCCGGCGCCTTCCAGGACACTGCCGTCCGCGCGGTAGAACGTGGCGTAGTTGTAGAACGCGGTCTTGGTGACCGACGTGTTCTCCGGCGCTATGCCGTAGGCGTTGGAGAACTCCATTCCGGACATCTCCGCCCCCAGTTCAGCAGCCAGCAACGCGCCATCGCCGGTGTTCACGTTGCAACCCAACGCCTTGCTGAGGAACGCGCACCCTCCCGTCGCGAGCACGACCGCACCGGCGCGCACCTGGTAGTCGTGACCCTCCTGCCGGCGGTGACCGACGGCGCCCGCAGCCGCCCCGGACGAATCGACCAGCAACTCGACAACCGGGCTGTGGTCGAGAATCCGCACGCCGCTGCGGCGAACCCACGCGCGCATCCGGCGCATGTACTCCGGCCCCTGCAACCCGTTGCGCAACGGGTTTCCCTCAGCGTCCACGGGGAACGGGTATCGGGTGATCGCCGCGAACTCGTTGATCGACTCGTAGGTCTGCTCGAGCACTCGGGCCATCCAGCCGCGGTCTGCGAGGTAACCGCCGAGAGCTTCCCGGCTGGCCATGGCACGTTCCCGCGCTTCGGGCGTCGGCGGCACGTACCACACGCCGGTGCCCGCCGACGCTGTCGCGCCACTCGTCCCGCAGTATCCCTTGTCCGCCAGGACAACCCTCGCACCGGTCGATGCCGCCTTGACCGCCGCCCATGTCGCGGCCGGGCCGCCGCCGACCACCAGGACATCCGCTGTCAGGTCCGTCACCGGGCACCTCCCTGGGGAACGCGCCATGACGTGAACCTGCGCTCGACCAGGACCAGGATCTGGTTGAACAGCAAGCCGTACAGCGACAGCGTGACGATGCCCGCGTACATCTGCGGCACCGCGAAGTTGTACTGCGACGAGTTGATCAGGTAGCCGAGCCCGGCCTTGGCGCCGACCATCTCGGCGGCGACCAGCACCAGGATCGACACCGCGCCCGCCAACCGGATGCCGGTGAAGATCGTCGGCACCGACGCGGGCAGGATCACCTTCTGGAACAGCCGCAGCGGCGGCAGGTTCATCGACCTGGCCAGTTTGACCAGCGTCGGGTCGGCGCTGCCGACCGCGCTGATGGTGTTGAGCAGGATGGGCCACGTGCAGGCGTAGAACACGATCGAGATCTTGGACGTCTCCCCGATCCCCAGCAGCAGCACGAACACGGGCAACAGGGCCAGTGCGGCGGTGTTGCGGAACACCTCCAGCAACGGCCCCAGCAGGTCCGCCACCGGCCGGTACCAACCGATCAGCAGGCCGAGGGGCACGGCTGTGACGACCGCGAGCCCGAAGCCGCTGAGCGACCGGACCAGGCTGGCCTCGAAGTTGGTCAGCAGCTGCCCGTTCGCGAGCAGCTCCCACCAGGCGACCGCGACCTCCGAGAACGGCGGCAGGAACGTCCGGTCGGTCAGGCCAAGCCGGGGCGCCAGTTCCCAGATCACCAGCAGTGTCACGATGGCCGCGCTCTTGGTGACCAGTGTCCGCAGCAGCTTGGGGCGTGGACGGGCAGGTGCGGGAGCGGCGACTGCCGTGGCTCGCTCCAGTGTCGCGGTCATAGCTGTCCCGCCTCTCCGGATTTTTGCGCTTGGTCACCTTGGCTCGCACCGTTCAGTTCGGTGCGTACTGGTGGCCGGTTTGCGTCACGTTCCCCTGGGGTGCGGTTGGGTGCCACGTGGCCTGCGCTGAATCTCGGGCTTGGCACAAGGGGGGTCATACCGTCTCCTTCTCGTGCAGCAACGACCAGACTTCGTGCCGGTAGCGGCCGAAGATCGGGCTCGACCGCAAGTCCGCCTCGGCCGACCGGGCACCGAGGTCGATCGGCAGCACCTCCTTGAGCCGCCCCGGCCGTGACGTCATCACCGCCACCCGGGTGCCCAGGTACACGGCTTCCTCGATGCCGTGGGTGACGAACACGATCGTCTTGCCCGTGCGCTGCCAGATCCGCAGCAGTTCGTCCTGAAGGGACTCCCTTGTCTGCGCGTCGAGCGCGGCGAACGGCTCGTCCATCAGCAGCACGTCCGGGTCGTACGCGAGGCTGCGCGCGATGGCCACGCGCTGGCGCATCCCGCCGGAGAGCTCGTGCGGGAAGCGTTTCTCGAAGCCGGACAGGCCGACCAGGTCGAGGAACTGCCTGGCGCGCTTGGCTCGCGCACGGCGTGGCGTGCTGGTCGCCTCCAGCCCGAACTCCACGTTGGACTGCGCGGTGCGCCACGGCAGCAGGGCGTACTGCTGGAAGACGATCCCGCGGTCCAGTCCCGGCCCGGTGACCGGTTCGCCGTCGACGAGCACACGTCCGGTTGTGGGCGTGGTCAGGCCGCCGAGCAGGTCGAGCAACGTGGACTTGCCGCAGCCGCTCGGGCCGACGACCACCACGAACTCCCCCGCTTCGACGTCGAGCGAGAACTCCTCGATCGCGGTGAACCGCTCGGCCGAGTCGCGGATCGGGAAATCCTTGCGCACCGCGTCGAACACGATCTTCGGCGTCACACTGTCCCCCCGTTGAACTGGTTGCTGTACAGGTCGCTCACCTTGAGCGCGCCGGGTTTGAGGTCGCCGCGTTCGGTCAGCCAGTCCACCCACACCTGCAGCTCCTTGTCCTGGATTCGGCCGCCGGGTTCCGCGACGCCGAAGGACTTCCAGTAGTCCAGCGGACCCGGGTCCTCGTTGCGGGCGCGCCGGGCGACGATGTCCTTCATCCGTTTGATGACCTGGTCGCGTGGTGTGGTCCGCGACCAGTCGATGGCTTTGGCGACCGCCGTGACGAACGTTCTCGTGGTGTTCGGGTTGTCCTTGAGGAACCGTTTGGTCATCACGTACGTGCCCGCGGAGAACCGGCCGAGCAGTTCGTAGTCGGTGAACAGCGGCCGGATCCCGCCGACCTTCAATGCCTTGTCACGCAGGATCCCGCCGAGCACGGCGACCTCGATCTGCCCCTGCCGCAACGCCTGCTCGGTGTTCACCGGCGGCAGCGCCAGCCGTTCGACCTGACCGAACTCGGCCCTGCCGACACCGTTGCGCTGCAGGTACGTGTCCAGCATCGCCTCGGAGTGCGCGCCGAGCGTGTTCATCCCGACCTTGGCGCCGACCAGGTCACGGGCCGAGCGGACACGGGAGTCCTCCAGGACGTAGTAGCCGCTGAACTGGGCCTCGTCCACGCCGTAGTAGCTGATCACGGACGTGATCGGGGCGTTGCCGGACGCGAGCTTGACCACCGCGCCGTTGAAGGCGCCGCCGAAGTCGACCTGGCCGGTCGCGGCGGACTGGATGTCCTGCGGGCCGCTGATGGTGTTGCCGACCCACTCGAGCCGCACGTCACCGAGGTACCCGAGATCCGCAGCCAGCTCGGGCGGCGTGACCTGCCCGGCCCAGCCCTGGTAACGCAGGGTCTTCGTCTCACCCGACGCCGAGCCGGTGCCGCATCCCGCGACCAGTCCGCCCGCCAGGAGAAGGAAAGCGCGCCTGTTGACCACTGTGGACATCTCCTTCAGACCGCCGCCGGCGCCAGGTTCGACAGGCCGTAGTGGTCACGCAGGGTCGAGCCGGTGTAGTGGGTGCGGAACAGCCCGCGGTCACGCAGCCTCGGCACCACCGTCTCCACGAACTGCTCCAGGCCGTGCGGCAGCAGCGGCGGCATGACGTTGAACCCGTCCGCCGCGCCCTGTTCGAACCACGTCTGGATGTGGTCGGTGATGGTGTCGGGTGTTCCCGCGACCACCTGGTGGCCGCGTCCGCCGCCGAGCCGCGACAGGATCTGCCGCAACGTCAGCCGCTCGCGTTCGGCGAGGTCGCGCACGAGTTCGAACCGGCTCTTGGCGCCGTTGACCCGCTGCACCGGCGGGAGTTGCGGCAGACGGCGGTCGAGCGGGTGCCCGGTCAGGTCGACGCCGATCATCTCCGACAGCTGGCGGACCGCGCGGACGGGCACGATCAGCTCGTCGAGTTCCCGCGCCAGCCGGTCGGCCTCGGCCTGAGTCGCGCCGAGCACCGGGACGATCCCCGGCAGGACCTTCACCGCGTCCCGGTCCCGTCCCTGTTCGGTCACCCGGGCTTTGAGGTCGGTGTAGAACGCCTTGGCTGAGTCGAGCGTCTGGTGCGCGGTGAAGACGGCCTCAGCGTGCTGTGCCGCGAACGTCTTGCCGTCCTCCGAGGACCCCGCCTGCACGAGCAGCGGCCTGCCCTGCGGGCTGCGGATCGAGTTCAGCGGACCGCGGACTTGGTAGAACCGGCCGGTGTGACCGAGTTCCCGCACCTTGCCGGGGTCGGCGTAGACGCCGGTCCGCTTGTCGACGACCAGTGCGCCGGCGTCCCAGCTGTCCCACAACCGGTTGGTGATGTCGACGAACTCGGCGGCGCGCTCGTACCGTTCGGCGTGATCGGCCGCCGCGTCACGGGAGAAGTTCTGTGCCGACCGGTCGCCCGCGGTCGTCACGATGTTCCAGCCCGCGCGGCCACCGCTGATGTGGTCGAGCGAGGAGAACCACCTGGCCACGTTGTACGGTTCGCTGTAACTCGTCGACACGGTCGCGATCAGTCCGATGTGGCTTGTCGCGCCCGCGATCGCCGTGAGCAACGTGATCGGTTCGAAGACCTGCGCTGCGGTGTGCTCGATGTCGCCCCACACCTGGACTCCGTCGGCGAGGAAGACCGAGTCGAACGTGCCGTGCTCGGCGATCCGGGCCAGGTTACGGAAATGCCGGACGTCCGGCAGCGCGGCGGCGTCGGTCAGCGGGTGCCGCCACGCCGCCTCGTGATGGCCGACGCCCATCAGGAAGGCGTTGAGGTGTAAGTGCCGCTCCGGCATGGCTGCTCCAGGATCGTTCGCTGTGCTGATTTCGCAGTGCGGATGCGTTCAATACTGGGAATGCCGCGAAGGGAGGGTCAACTTTGCGACGGATGAAATTAAGTCGGGCCCACTCAGTGGGACGTGGCAGCGAACGGCGCCGACAGCGGATTACCGTAGAGCACGTCCAAAGCAGCCGCCCCCGCCGAGACAGCCAGGACCGTCGACGAGTCGAAACTGCTTGCCCGCACTTGGTTTCCCGGTGTGCGTGAGCGTGTGCCGACTTCCGCGCGGACAGCGGCGAGGCATTCGGGAAGGGAGTTCGCGCCGAGTTCCGACACCACCAGCAGGTCCGGGTTCACCAGGTCGTACAGCAACGCGGCGACACGTCCGATGATCCGGCTGCGTTCGGTCAAGTGCCGTCGCGCCACGACATCGCCCGACCCGGCAGCCGCGAGCAGGTCCCAGAACGACCGCCCGGAAACCCGGCGAGACCACGCCTGATCGGCCACCGTTGCCTCGAAGCAGCCGAAATGCCCTTCGGGGCAACGGATAGCCGGGTCACCAACGGGAAGGTGCGCGATGTCGCCCGCGGCGGACCGCCTGCCGCGCAACGTCTGGCCGCCCATCCGGACGGCGGCGTCGACCACGTTGCCCACGAACAGGTACAGCACGGAATCCCGGTCCCCCACCGCACCGAACAGCTCCTCGGCGTGCATCAACGCACGCGTGTGGTTGTCCACGTGCACCGGCAGCCCGAGCCGGCGCGCGAACACGTCCCGCAGCGGCACGTCCCGCCAGCCCAGTGAGGCGTGCTCGACCATCACCCCGGCTTCCTGGTCGACCCACCCACCGGTGGCCACACCGAGCGAGAGCGGCGCCTGACCGGGAATCACGTCCAGTACAAGAGAAGTCAGCTCGTCGGCTGCGTTCTCCAGTACCGCCACCGGATCCTCGGACACGTGCGGCACACGCCGTTGCGCGAGGACACGGCACCGCAGATCCGCGACCACGACCGTGCTGAACTCGTGTGCCACGTGGACTCCGGCCACCCGGTGGGTGCCGGTGTCGATGTCCAGCGGGGCGTGCGGGCGGCCGACCCGCTGGATCGCCGGGGTCTCGACGATCAGGCCGAGTTCGGCGAGACGTGTGCAATGGCGTGACACAGCGGCCCCGCTCAGCCCGGTGAGACGCGAGAGCGTCCTGCGCGGCACCGGGCCGTGCCGGAGCACCGCGCGCAACACCGCGGCCGCACTCGAAGCGAGGCGGCCTTCGCCCAGCTCCGAGGACGCCACCATGGCGCGATGATGGCAGCAATCCGCGCCGGGCAAGCCGCTGTCCCACGCCGTGGACGCCGTTGACCGGCCGGCACGTCGGTTCGCAAGCTGGCGAAGCACTCGTGGAGCGAAGGAGTTCGTTGTGTCATCCAGGTTAACGGCGGCGTTGCTCGTGCTCGCGCTGGCCGCCGCGGGCTGTTCACAACCGGGCAACGCCTCGGCTCCCGGGACCGGCGGACCACCCAAG
Source organism: Kibdelosporangium phytohabitans (assembly GCF_001302585.1). Taxonomy (GTDB): domain Bacteria; phylum Actinomycetota; class Actinomycetes; order Mycobacteriales; family Pseudonocardiaceae; genus Kibdelosporangium; species Kibdelosporangium phytohabitans. The sequence goes on from NZ_CP012752.1 coordinate 7,951,279, forward strand.
GACGGCGGCACGCTCACCATCGGCATCGCGTTCAGCCCCGATTGCCTTGACCCGCAACAGACCGGTGTGAACGCGGCGCTGAACGTCACCCGCCAGCTGGTCGACTCGCTGACCGACCAGGACCCGAAGACCGGCGAGATCAAGCCGTGGCTGGCCGAGTCGTGGAAGGTCAACGAAACCGCGACGATCTTCACGTTCACCCTCGGCAAGGGCGCGACGTTCGCCGACGGGACACCGGTCGACGCCGCCGCGGTGAAGACGAACTTCGAGCAGATCGTCAAGCTGGGCGCCAAATCCCAGCTCGGCGCGGGATACCTCGCCGGTCTCAAGCAGGTCACCGCGGTCGACGAGCGCACCGTCCAGGTCGATTTCGCCCAGCCGAGCACCCAGTTCCTGCAAGCCACCTCGACGATGTCACTCGGCCTGCTGTCGCCGAAGGTCTACCAGTCGACCACGCCGGAGCGCCGCTGCCAGGGTGACGGCCTGGTCGGTTCGGGGCCGTTCACGTTCGGCGAGTTCCGGCAGAACCAGCAAGTGGTGATCACCAAGCGGAAGGGCTACGGCTGGGGTTCGTCGCTGTGGAGCAGGCGCGGTGAGGCGTACCTGGACAAGGTCGTCTACCGGATCATCCCCGAGCCGGGCGTCCGCACCGGGGCGCTGCGCTCCGGCCAGGTGGACGCCATCACCGACGTGCAGCCGCAGGACGAGGGCCAGTTCGGTGACAACGCCCGGTTCTCCCGCCCGGTCCGGCCCAACCCCGGCATCCCGTTCAACCTCACGGCGAACACCTCGAGGCCGGTGCTCGCCGACGAGAAGGTCCGGCAGGCGGTGCAGAAGGCGGTGAACCGGCAGGAAGTGGTCGACACCGTGCTGACGCCGAACTACCGCCCGGCCACGAGTGTCCTCGCCGCGACCACCCCGCTGTACGAGGACCTGTCGGCCACGCTGGCCCACGATCCCGACGGCGCCCGCAAGCTGCTGGACGAGGCCGGCTGGGCACCGGGCGCGGACGGGATCCGGGTGCGCGGCGGGCAGCGGCTGACCGCGGAGGTGTTGTTCTCCACCAACTTCAACCAGAACCAGACCGCGCTGGAGCTGATCCAGCAGCAGTTGCGCAAGGTCGGGTTCGACCTGAAGCTCAAACTGACCACACCCGGTGAGTCGACGCAGCTGCAACAGTCCGGAAACTTCGATTTCACCTGGTTCAACCTGACCAGGTCGGACCCGGACGTGCTGCGCGTGGTCTACCACACCAAAGCCCGCAACATCGCCAAGCTGCCCGCGGCGGCCGGGACCGACACAGCGCTGGGCGAGCAGTCCGCCGCGACCGATCCGGCCAGGCGCAAGGCTGCCGTGGCCGCGGCGCAACGGGAGATCACCGAGCAGGCGTACGTGATCCCGGTGTTCGAACTGACGCAGGTGTGGGCGGCGGCGCCGAAGGTGCACGGGTTCGGCTTCGAGGCATCGTCACGGCTGCAACTGCATGACGCGTGGGTCTCGTGAGGTACGTCCTGCGGCGGCTGGCCCAGGCCGTGTTCGTGCTCTGGGCCGCCTTCACGCTGTCGTTCCTGATCCTGTACCTGCTGCCGGGCGATCCCGTGTCGATCGCGCTCAACGGCGGCGCGGGCGTCAACCAGAGCAACTACACACCGGAGCAGATCGCCGCGCTGCGTGCCGAGTTCGGTTTGGACAAACCGGTCATCGTGCAGTACTTCGACCAGGTGTGGGCGGCGGTGCGCGGTGACTTCGGGCGGTCGGTCACGTCCGGCGGACGTGTCAGCGACCTGGTACTGGGGGCGCTACCGAACACGGTGGAGATCGCGGGTGCAGGGCTCGTGCTCGCCACCGTGTTCGGTGCGGCGACGGCGATCCTCGGCACGCTGACCCGGCTGAAGTGGCTCGGGCAGGCGTTGCTGTCGTTGCCTGCCGTGGGGATCTCACTGCCGGTGTTCTGGGTCGGACTGGTGCTGGTGGAGGTCGTGTCGTTCCAGTGGGGACTGCTGCCCGCGTTCGGCAACGACGGGTTCGCCAGCGTGATCCTGCCCGCGATCACCATCGCGTTGCCCGCGGGCGCGCAGATCGGGCAGGTGCTGGCCAGGAGCATCCTGACCGCGCTGGGCGAGCCGTACATCGAGACCGCGCGGGCGAAAGGCGCGGGCCGGTGGCGAGTCCACTTGGGACACGCGCTGCGCAACGCGATCGTGCCCGCGGTGGCGTTGTCCGCGGTGATCCTCGGTTCGCTCATCGCCGGTGCCGTGATCGTGGAGACGGTGTTCTCCCGTGACGGCATCGGCAGGCTGACGGCCCAGGCTGTGACGGTGCAGGACATCCCAGTCGTGCAGGGCGTGGTGGTGTTCGCCGCGCTGGTGTTCGTGGTGGTGAACCTCGTCGTCGACCTGGTGTCGCCGTTGCTGGACCCGCGGATCACGTTGCGGAGGCTCGGCCATGCGTAAACCTGGTTTGCTGCTGGCCGGGCTGGTGGTGACGGTCGTGCTGCTGTGGGCTTTCTGGCCGGCGCTGTTCACGTCGTACGACCCGATCAGCGGGGTGCCGAAGGACAAGATGCGGCCGCCCAGTGCCGCGCACTGGTTCGGCACCGACGAGATCGGCCGTGATCTGTTCGCGCGGGTGGTGCACGCGTCCGCCTTGTCCTTGCGGGCGACCGTGCTGGCGGTGTTCGTCGCGTTCGTCATCGGGTCTGTGCTGGGCCTGGTGGCCGGGTTCGCCGGTGGACTGGTCGACGACGGGATCATGCGGTTCGTCGACGTGCTGCTGGCCATCCCGTCCTTGCTGCTGTCACTGGCTTTGGTGACCGCGTTGGGCTTCGGCACGACGAACATCGCGATCGCGGTCGGCGTGGCGAGTGCCGCGAACTTCGCCAGGGTGATGCGAGCCGAAGTGTTGCGTGTGCGCACCGCCACCTACGTCGAAGCCGCGTATTCCAGCGGCGTCCGCTGGTACGGCGTGCTCGGCAGGCACGTCCTGCCCAACGCGCGCGGGCCCGTGATCGTGCTGGCGACACTCACGTTCGGCACGGCCGTGCTCGAGGTCTCGGCGTTGAGCTTCCTCGGCTTCGGGGCATCGCCGCCGACGCCGGAATGGGGTTCGCTGGTCGCGGGCGGGCGGTCGTTCCTCGGCAGCGCCTGGTGGCTGACCACGTTCCCCGGGCTCACCGTCGCCGCGGTCGTACTCGCGGCCAACCGGCTCTCCCACGCATTGGACGGACGGCGATGACACAAGTCCAGCCCGCGCTGGCCGGCAGCCACCAGAGCACCCCGGCGATTCTGGAGATCAACGGGCTGAGTGTGTCCTACCGGGACGTCCTCGCGGTCGACCACGTCGATCTCACCGTGCGTCCGGGTGAGACGGTCGCACTGGTCGGCGAGTCCGGGTCGGGCAAGAGCACGACCGCCCACGCGGTGATCGGCTTGCTGCCCAGGGGCGGGCGGATCGACGGTGGTGAGATCCTGTTCGAGGGCCGGGATCTCACCACCGTGGGCGAGCGGCGGCTGCGTGCGGTGCGTGGCCGTGGCATCGGGCTGATCCCGCAGGATCCGAGCGTGTCGCTCAATCCCGTGCGCCGTGTCGGCGACCAGGTCGCCGAGGTGCTGCGGATCCACGGCACGGCCGACCGGCAGGGTGCCCGGCTGCGCGCGATCGACCTGCTGGAGGCGGCCGGTCTGCCAGACCCGGCGACGCGGGCGAAGCAGTACCCGCACGAGCTGTCCGGCGGGATGCGCCAGCGGGTGCTGATCGCGATCGCGCTGGCCGGTGAACCACGCCTGATCATCGCCGACGAACCGACCAGCGCGTTGGACGTCACCGTGCAGAAGCAGATCCTCGACCACATCGGCGAGCTGGTCGCGGCATCGGGCACGGCGATGCTGTTGATCACGCACGACCTCGGTGTCGCGGCCGACCGGGCCGGGCGGATCGCGGTGATGCGGCACGGCCAGGTGGTGGAGACGGGCTCGACCGGGCAGGTCCTGGAAGCACCGAGCCACGCCTACACCCGCGCACTGACCGCCGCCGCGCCCAGCCTGTCGAGCAGTCCGCTGCGCGCCCCGGTCACCGGGACCCCGCCGCTCGTGTCCGTCGAGCACCTGGTCAAGGAATTCCCCTTGCCAGGACGGCAGGTCGTGCGTGCTGTGGACGACGTCAGCCTGACTGTCAACCAAGGCGAGACGTTCGCGTTGGTCGGCGAGTCCGGGTCGGGCAAGTCCACGACAGCCAGGCTCGTCCTGCGGCTGGCTGAGCCGACATCGGGCCGCATCACGTTCGACCGCGAGGACATCACCGAGCTCAGCGGCAATGCTTTGCGGACGCTGCGGCAACGGATGCAGCTGATCTACCAGAACCCGTACGCGTCGCTGGATCCGAGGTTCACCGTCCAGCGGATCATCGACGAGCCGTTACGCGCGTTCGGCATCGGCGACCGTGCCCGGCGCGTGGCGGAGCTGGCCGGCCAGGTCGCGTTGCCGTCGGCCCTGCTGAAGCGCAAACCCGCCGAGTTGTCCGGCGGGCAGCGGCAACGCGTCGCCATCGCCCGTGCGCTGGCGTTGTCACCCAGCCTGCTGGTGTGCGACGAGCCGGTGTCCGCGTTGGACGTCTCGGTGCGGGACCAGATCCTGCGGCTGCTGGTGGACCTGCAGCAGCGGCACGGTCTGAGTTACCTGTTCATCACGCACGACCTCGCCGTGGTCCGGCAGATCGCCGACCGGGTCGGGGTGATGCACGCGGGCCGGATCGTCGAATCCGGCCCGGTGCGCGACGTGCTGACCACCCCTCGGCACGAGTACACCCAGGGCCTGCTGGACGCTATCCCTGGACGCTGACCCGGTTGCGCCTGCTGGACAGGAACAACGCGACCAGCGTGACCAGATAGGGCGCCGCGTCGGTGGCCTGCTGCGGCAACCCTATGCCCTGCAGTCGGAAGCCGAGCGCTTCCGCGAGCCCGAACAGCAACGCCGCCAGCAACACGCCGATCGGGGTCGCGCGGCCGAGCATGACCGCGACCACCGCGATCCACCCACGTCCGGCTGTCATGTTCTCGGCGAACAAGGTGACGGAACCAAGCGCCAGCTGGGCGCCACCGAGGCCGCACAGCGCGCCCCCGGCGATGATCGCCCAATACCGGTACTTCGTGACGCTCACGCCGAGGGTTCTCGCCGCCAGCGGCCGTTCGCCGACACCGCGCAGCCGCAATCCCCACGGGTGGCGGTACAGCAACACCGCGAACGCGGCCACGGCGAGCCATGACAGGTACACCAGCAGGGACTGCCCGAGGACTGGGTCGAGCCCGGCCAACGCCGGATCACTGAACGCCCCTTCGGTGCCGAAGACCGTGCGGATCAGGAAGCTCGTCAGGCCGACCGCGAGGAGGTTCGCGGCCACACCGATGACGATCGCGTCGCCGCCGAACGTCACCGATCCGACCGCGAGGATCAGCGAGTACGCCGCCGAAGCCAGGACCGCTGTCAGCACGCCGAGCCAGGCGCTGCCGGTGTACCAGCTGCCCGCGACCGCGGCGAAGCACCCGACCAGCAACGTGCCTTCCAGCGAGATGTTGAAGACCCCGGCGCGCTGGCACAACGCACCCGCCAGCGCCGCGAAGAGGATCGGTGTCAACGCCGTCAACGTGGACGAGATCAGGCTCAGGTCAAACACGGGCACCTCGCTTGCGCAGCAGCCCCGAAGTCGCCGCCAGGAACAGGATCAGCACCGCCTGCAGGATCGCGGTCAGCTCACGCGGCACCTGCGTCGCGCGTTCCATCGCGAACCCGCCGCTGGTCAGCGCGGCGAAGAACACCGCGGCCGCGAGTGTCCCGAGTGGATTCGCCCGCGCCAGCAACGCGGCGAGCAAGCCGATCCACGTGTACTGCGGGGTGATCAACGCGCCGTCGATGAACCGGTACGGGAAGCCCATCGCCACCGTCGCCCCGACCAGGCCGGCCGTCCCGCCCGAGAACGCGAGCAAGCGCACGGTCAGGCGCGGCCGGTCGATCCCGGCGTACGCGGCGAACCGCGCGTTCCACCCCGTCACCCGTGTTTCGAAGCCCGCGGGCGTTCGCGCGTCGACCACCGCGTACACCGCGACGACCAGCAGGACGACCGCGATCCCCACCAGCTCGGGCAGCCGGGCGCTGTCCGGCAGCTGCGATGTCTGCGGCAGGCTGGAGCCCTCGTCCGTCAACGGGAATCGCACCAGATAGCCGGCCAGGGAGATGGCCGGATAACTCAGCAGCAACGTACTGATCAACAGCGGCACGCCGAACCGGTTCTCGCACAACGCCGCCAGGGCCGCGTACGCGCCTCCGGCGAGCACACCGGCCAGCAAAGCCAGGATCGCGCTGCCCGTGCCGAGCCCGACCGACACCGCACTGATCGCGCCGAGCACCAGCTGGCCGTCGCCGCCGAGGTTCACCATGCCCGCACGCAACGGGATCGCCAGCGCCGTGGCCAGCCCGGCGACCGGCACCACGTAGGCCAGCGTGTCGGCGAACCCGTCCGGACCGAACGCGCCCGAGACGATCGCTTGGTACGCCAGCAGCGGATCCGCGCCCGTGGCCAGTAGCAACACCGTGCCGACGGCCAGTGCCGCCAGGACAGCGATCACGACTGTTCTCACAGCACACCACCCGCCATCGCCAGGCCGATCCGGTCCGGGTCGGCGTCCGCGCGGCTGAACTCGGCGGTGATCCTGCCCTCGTACATCACCAGGATCCGGTCCGACAACGCCAGGATCTCGCTCAGCTCCGACGAGACCAGCAGGATGCCGTGCCCGGCGTCGCGATACGCGACGAGCCGCGCGTGGATGTTCTCGATCGCGCCGACGTCCACGCCCCGGGTCGGCTGTTCGACCACGAGCAGCGGCGAGTCGTGCGTCAGTTCCCTGCCGAGGATCGCTTTCTGCTGGTTGCCGCCGGACAGCGTGCCCATCGGCTGCCGCTCGGTCGCGCGCACGTCGAACCGCTCGATGATCGCGCGGGCGTGTTTCCGCATCTCCGACGGACGCAGGAGCCCACCCCGCAGCAGTGGTCCGCGGCGGTGGAAGCCGACCGCGAGGTTGTCAGCCACGCTGGCCGACGCGGCCGACCCTGTCTCGCCGCGCTCCTCCGGGACGTGCGCGGCCCCGGTGATCCGCGAAACCAGGACGTTCTGTCCGTTGCCCGCCACGCCCGCGATGCCCACGATCTCGCCTGCCCTGACCGTCAGCTCGGGCAGCTCCAGCACCGGTTCGCCCGGGGTGCCCGGCGGGTGGACCCGGTCGAGGTCGATCTCGCGGCCGGTCATGGCGGACGCGAGCGAGTGCGGCGTGAACTCGGCTGCCGGGCCGTGCGCGCTGACCTTGCCGTCACGCATCACGGTCACCTGGTCACTGACAGCGAGAATTTCGTGGAGCTTGTGCGACACGAACAGCACCGTTCGGCCTTCGTCGGCCAACGCCCGCAGCACGCCGAACAAGCGCTCGGTCTCGGCAGGAGTGAGCACCGCTGTGGGCTCGTCCAGGATCAGCACGTCCGCCGAGCGGTAGAGCAGCTTGAGGATCTCCACCTGCTGACGCAGGCCGACCGGCAGGTCACCGACCCGGTCGCCCGGTCGTACCCGCAGGTCGTGTCGTGCGATCAGCTCGTCGACGACCCGCACGGCGGCCCTGCGGTCCAGCAGCCCCGCGCGGGTCGGCTCACGCCCGAACACGACGTTCTCGGCCACGGTCAGCTGCGGGAACAGCGCGAACTCCTGCTGCACCATGCCGACGCCCGCTTCGATGGCCTGCGCGGGCGAGTCGAAGCCGACCGGCTCGCCGCCCAGCGCGACCGTGCCGGAGTCCGGCCGGCACAGTCCATAGAGGATCGACATCAGCGTCGACTTGCCCGCGCCGTTCTCCCCCATCAGCGCGTGGACCTCCCCCGCGCCGACGTCCAGGTCGACGTGGTCGTTGGCCAGCACGCCGGGGAACCGCTTGACGATTCCCCGCATCGACACGCCACTCACTGCTTGGCTGGGTCTTCGACTGCGATGGCGCCCGCGACGATCTGGTCACGCAGCTCGCCGACCCGCTTGATCACGTCGGGGTACTGTTTGACCACGCACTGCGATGATGCCGCTTCGGGTTGCAGGCCGGTCAGCGAGATGCCATTCTCTTTGAGCCCGTACGACTTCGTGCCGCCGCTCTGTCCACTCAGGATCGCGTCGACGCCGTCGCCGATCACCACGTCGGTCCGCTTGACGACGTTGTCCACGACCTGGCCGGGGCTCAGCGGGCACTGGTCGACGTCGACACCGAACGCGAAGAACCCGCCCTGCTTCGCCGCTTCGAACACACCGGGGTTGCCTGCCGCCGAGGCGGCACCCATCACCTGGTCCACGCCCTGGCCGCCGAGCGTCGCCGTGAGCGCCTTCGCCCGCGCCGGGTCGTTGAACGGGTTCGAGCCGCCGATGTACAGCGGTGTCGACGTTGTCCCCGGCTTGACCTTCTCGGCGCCCTGACCGAACGGGACGGAGAACCGGCGGAACTGCGGCGTGTCCAACGCGACCACCGCACCGACTTTCCCGGTCTTGCTCAGCAGGCCGGCCTCGGCACCGGCGAGGTAGCTGCCCTCGTACTCGCGGAACACCGCGCAGGTGACGTTCTCGAACGGCTTGGCTGTGCACGAGTCCACGAACAGGAACTTCTGGCCGGGATTGCGCTCGGCCTCGGCCGCGACGGCGTCCGCGAAGTTGAAGCCGACGGCGACGACCACCGCGGGCTTCTCCCGCACGGCGGCGGCGAGGTTCTGCTGGATCGACGCGGGATCGGTGCTCTGGAAGACCTTCTGGCCGCCCTTGTGCTTGGCCGCCGCGGCCTCGACCCCGCGCACGGCCAGCTTGAAGAAGTCGTTGACGCCCACCGGGTTCGGCGTGACCAGCACCAACGCCGGCCCGCCAGCCGGCCCCGGCGCCCCGCCGGGCGTCCTGGCCGCGTTGCACCCGGCGAGCAACCCCAGAGCCGCGGCAAGTGCACCAACCTGCAACAATGTTCTCGGTGACATGCCGGGGATGCTAATCCGAAAGTCCCACCATATGATCAACATCCCAGTCCACGAGACGACACCCGGCGAGCGCGACCATCATCGGATGTCTTTCGAACTGATCACGTTTTGACAATTCCGGCGGTACGATTCACGACCTTCGCACATATTGATGGTTGCGTCACTTCGATTGCGCGGCAGATCATTGCCCCGCACAGGTACGAGTTGCGACATCCAGGTGGTGGCCCTGCCGATGCATGCGCCGGCCGACAGGCACGGAAGCACATTGACTGACCGGAAAGACGAGGTACGGCCAAGGCGCAGACGTTGGCGGATATGGCACAAGCTGGCAACGATCGGCATCGCCTTCACCGCGCTGCTCGCGGGCGCGACATATCTGTTGCTCGACGCCAACTCACGCCGCATCGAGCTGACCGCCAACGAACTGCGCGGCCTGGAATACCTGCGCCCCCTGACGACGCTGTTGCCCGATCTGGCAACGCACAAGAAGTACACGCGTCAGGTTGGCGCGGCGGTGCGGCCCGCGGCGGATCTCGTGCCACTGCGGGAACGGATCAACAGCGGTTATGCCGCGCTGGCCGAAGTGGACGCGCGGCTCAACGGCGATCTGCGCACGACGGATGCGGACCTGAACGCCAGCGCGTTGCCTGCCACGCAGGCACAGAATTGGCGCACGGTCCAGTCCGGAACCTACGACAAGGGCAACGCGGACGCGGCGCACGCGATGCTCATCGGCGACGTGCGGACGCTGATCGGGTACGTCGGCGCGACGTCCAACCTGGTGCTCGACCCCGAACTGGGCACCTACCACCTCGCCGACGCGATGGTGGTCTGCTCGCCCGAGCTGGTGATCCGGATCAGCAGGCTCGGCAACACCGTCGACGACCTGCTCACCTCCGGCGAGGTCGCGCTGCCCGACCGGACCAAGGTGGCAGGCGACGTGGCGATGCTGATGCGGCACGCGGACGTGCTGCAGGACAGTCTTTTCACGGCATTCCGCGCGTCCGGCACCACCGCGGACGGCCGCGCGATGCGTGATCAGCTGGCCCCGCAGTTGCGTACGGCGTACTTGGCCGTGACTGATCTGGCCACAATGACCACGCGCGATTTCGTCGAGGCGACGACCGTGTGGATCGACAGGAACGCTTACGCGCGTGCGATCGAAGGCGCGTCGGCCACAATGGTTACGCTCTGGTCGGCGATCCTGGACCAGGAAACGCGCATGCTGCGGATCCGGCAGGACAGCGACACGGCGGACCGGGCATTCGCGCTGACCGGTGTGCTCGCCGCATTCGCGATCGCGGTGCTGCTAACGGTTTGGCTCGCCCGACGGATGAGTACGGATATCGGCGCGGTCGCCAGGGGGGCGACCAGCCTGGCGAAAGGCAACTTGGCGGAACGCGTACGAGTGCGCAGCCGCGACGAGATCGGTGACATGGCGACTGCATTCAACGGAATGGCACACCAGTTGCAGGAGATGGTCGAGGAACAACGGCTGTCGGAGCTGCACCTGAGACGGGAACACGACTTCGTCGACGCGGTGCTCGACGTCGCGGGCAGCCTGATCGTGGTGTTCGACCGCGGCGGGCGGATCGTGCGGTTCAACCGGGCCTGCGAGCTGATCACCGGGTACGCGTTCGCCGACGTGGTCGGCAAACCGTTCTGGGACCTGTTCCTGCCCGAGGAGGAACGCGCGAGCTGCGCGGCGTACTACCGGGACATCAGGCCGTCGGACCTGCCCGCGGTCTACGAACACACATGGATCCGCCGCGACGGTGCCAAGTTCGACGTGTCCTGGTCCAACGGCGCGATCGTCGACGACGAGGGCGGGGTCACGCACGTGATCTCGACGGGGATCGACGTGACCGCGCGCCGCGCGGCCGAGCGGGACCTGCGCGACGCGGAGGCGCGCTTCCGCCAGGCGTTCGACCACGCGTCGATCGGGATGTGCCTCGTCGGTGAGGGCGCGGTGTTCCTCCAGGTCAACAAGGCGTTGTGCGAGATGCTCGGCCGTACCGAGGCCGAGTTGCTGTCGCTGACCGTCGCGGACGTGAGCCATCCCGAGGACTACGCGGTCGGCGGCGCTGCGGTCGCGGCCATGAAAGCGGGCAGCAACGAGCCGTTCCACGGCGTGAAGCGGTACTACCACGCGGACGGCCGGGTCGTGTGGGGCCAGGTCACGGTGTCGCCCGTGCGTCCGCACGACAACGCCCCGGTGTACCTGGTCACGCAGATCGAGGACATCACCGAACGCCGGGAGGCCGAGGCGCGCCTGGTGCACCAGGCGCTGCACGACTCGCTGACCGGTCTGCCCAACCGGGCGCTGCTGATGGACAGGCTCAAGCAAGCGCTCGCCCGTGCCGACCGGCACCCGGTGCTGACCGCGGTGATGTTCATCGACCTCGACGGGTTCAAGGACATCAACGACAGCCTCGGCCACGACATCGGCGACGAGGTGCTGCGGGAGATCGGGCAGCGGATCAGCGCGCAGGTCCGGCCCGCGGACACCGTGGCGCGGCTGGGTGGCGACGAGTTCGTGGTGCTCTGCTCGGACCTGGCAGGCGAGCAGAGCGCGGTGGAGATCTCCGAGCGGCTGACCGCGGCGGTGGGCAAGCTCGTGGTGCTGCCCGGCCACGAGGTCGAGGTGGAGGTCACCGCCAGCATCGGCATCGCGCTGTCGGACAACGAGTCCCTGACCCCGGAGGACATGCTGCGCAACGCCGACGCGGCGATGTACGGTGCCAAGACGCAGGGCAAGAACCGCTGGGAGATCTTCGACGAGACGCGGCGGGCCCGTGCGGTCGACCGGGTCGCGGTCGCGTCCACGCTGCGCCAGGCGTTGCGCGACGACCGGTTCGTGCTGCACTTCCAGCCGGTGATCGAACTGGGCACCGGCAAGGCGGTGGCGGTGGAGTCGCTGGTGCGGCTGCGCGAGGAGAACCACGGCCTGCTGCCGCCCGCGGCGTTCATCCAGGTGGCCGAGGACAGCGGCCTGATCGTCCCGATCGGGACGTACGTCCTGCAGGAGGCGTGCCGCCAGCTCGCGCGGTGGCGCGCGGACGGGCTCGTCCCACCGGACTTCCGCACGGCAGTGAACCTCTCGGCACGCCAGGCCACGCAACCGGACCTGGCCAGGACTGTCGGCCGCGCGCTGACCGCCGCCGGGCTGGAGCCGTCCGCGCTGGCGCTGGAGCTGACCGAGACCGTGCTGATGGACGCGGACACGTCCACGCTGCGGCAGTTCGAGGAGCTCAGGGAGATGGGCGTCGGGCTGGGCATCGACGACTTCGGCACCGGCTACTCGTCGCTGAGCTACCTCAAGCGGCTGCCGGTCAGCATCATCAAGGTGGACCGGTCGTTCGTGGCCGGGCTGGTCACCGACCCGTCCGACCGGGAGATCGTGACCGCGGTGATCCGGCTCGGCCAGGCGCTCGGGCTGACCACGATCGCCGAGGGAGTCGAGGACGCCGAGCAGTTCGCCATGCTCCAGGAACTCGGCTGCGACCAGGCGCAGGGCTACTTGCTGGGCCGTCCGCGCGCCCAGCCGCCGGTGCTGTCGATCAACGGATCGCGATGAGTTCCCAGCCCGCGACGAGTCCGTACGGGTGTGAACATCGATCTGTTGCGAGCCAGCCTGTCCCGCCGGGGCGTGCTGAAGGCCGGTGCGGCGGGCACAGTGCTCACCGCGTTGCCGTCCGAAGCCCACGCCGTTGGCCCCGATGACGCGCCGTTCGACTACACCAACCCGGCCACCCTGAGCGATTGGGCGCCCAGCAGGTACGGGCCGCGCGACCAACGAGGCACGCTCAACGAGGTGACACCGGCGAAGACCGCCCGTGTCCTGCGGCAGACACTGGACGACAACCGCCCGGTGAAGACGTACAACCTCGGCACACTGATGTGGAGCGGGTTCCCGACGATCCAGCCCTACCAGCCGGAACGGCGGCACGAGCTGAAGCTGCTGCTCGGCGGCTATCCCCCGCCACCCGGTTTCGGCGGCCACGTCGCGTTCGAGGAACCGTTCGGGGTCAACAAGCTCAGTGTGCACGAGGAACGGTTCGAGCCGTACTGCACCTTCCAAATCGGATCCCAATTGGACGGACTGAACCACATCGGCGCGGCCGGGCTGTTCTACAACGGGTTCCGGGGCCCGGACATCGCCCGCGACCACGGCACCGCGATGCTCGGCGGCGAGCACACGGGCCCGATCGTCACCAAGGGAATCCTGCTGGACATCGTCGGCGTGAAGGTGGCGACGGGCCAGCAGGACGCGCTGGGGGCGCCCGCGGCCAACGGGCAGCCGGTGCTCAAGGACAACTACCGGATCACCGTCGAGGACATCAAGCAGGCCATGGAGTTCGGCCGGATCGACCGGATCGACCCCGGTGACGCCGTGCTGCTGCGCACCGGTTGGAACAACCTGCTCGCCCGGCGCGATCCAGCCGAGCTCGCGCGGTGGGGCGGATCCGGCGGCATGCCGGGCATCTACCTGCGTGAAGCCCGGTACCTGGCGAAGTTCCGGCCGGTGCTGATCGGCAGCGACACGTGGACCCTCGAGGTGCTGGGCAATCCCGTGAACAACGACGGCACGATCATTCCCGTGCACCAGGAACTGCTGATGCGCCACGGGATTCGCATCGCGGAGTCCTACGCGCTCGACGAACTGGCGGCCGATCGGGTGCGCCAGTTCGTGTTCATCGTGACGCCCCAGTACGTCGAAGGCGCCACGTGCGGCAACTCCCCACCGGCCGCGTTGGCTCAGCCCTGACGCCGGTCGCCACCGGTGCCGCGAGAGCACCGGTGGCGACCACTCATCTCAGATCAACGCTCCTCCGCGTATGGGTTGTACCCGTGCAACCGGGTCGACGTGGCGGCCTCACGGCCGAACGACGGTGCGCCGATCCCGGCCGACAGCCCACCGGAGACACCGACCGCCATCGGGCCCTTGTCGTCGCTCTCCGAGATCTCGACACCGACCGGGCCGATCGGTACCCCCGCCCACGTGCCTGTCCCGCCGAGGTCCTCGATGTGTCCCTGGCTGACCTTGATGCCGAGGTCGAGACCACCACCGATGGACGCGCCCGCGCCGCCCTTGCGCGCGGCCGACACCCCGATGCCGTACTGGTCGAAGTTGAGGCACGCCTCGCCACCGACCATGCCGACGACCTGTCCCCAAATGGCACCGCAGATGCTGACCGTCAAGGCGTTCTTCGGCTTGTTCGCCTCGACCCACTTCGCGTGCTGCTCGTTCTCCCATGCCTTCTTCTCCCCCGCCTGCTTCGACAGGGCTTTCGAGCACTCCGGCTGGGTCACACTGACGTTCGCGCACTCGGTGGGCCTGACCTCCCACGGCTTCATCACACGGCACTTGTCGAAGACACAGCTCTGCATCGGCCGTGGCTGTCCCTTCGGCACGACCGACACCAGCGGCTTGTGCGTCGGCCACGGGTTGCCCCGGGTCGTGAGCTTCGCCGGTCCCCAGTCGCCGTCGTCGCCGTCGAACGTCGACGCCGGGCCCTTGCCGGGCTGGTACGGACCGAATTTGCATTCGCCGTCCGGGCAGCTGCGCGGGATGCGGCCATCCGGGTCGCTCAACGTGATCGGGCTGTTCTTGGCGTAGCTGTACCCGTTGAGGTGATCCGGATCGGACGATTTCAGCACCGGGTCCACGGCGACGAACTTGCCACCAGCCGGGTCGTAGGCGCGCACGCCCAGCGACGTGAGCCCCGTGGCCGCCTCGGTGACACCGCCGACGAACCCGCGCGTCGACGGCCAGGCCACCGGAGCGCCCCGCAGCTCACCGAATGGATCCAACCGGCGAGTTGTCACCGTCGTCCCGGTCACTGCCACGACATCCGTGCCGTTGGTGTCCTGGGACAACCAGGTCACCCCGACGGCTGTGCGCATACCGACCACGTTGCCGTTGTGCGGGTAGTACCTGGTGCCGGACGCCTTGTTGGCCGTCTTGTCCCAGCGGACCTCACCGGTGGGCAGGTACAGCGTCGATCCCTTGTCGTCGCGGCTGATCAGCCGCGAACCGTCCAACCCGTACACATATCCGGTACCGGCCGAAGTGGACGCAAGACGGTCCTCGGTGTCCCAGTTCATCGACTGCTGGACACCCTGCGGGCCCGGACGGGACTTGACTGTGCCGGTCTCGGTGTACCCGAACGCCTCGGTCTTCGTTCCCTGCGGACCATCGACGGTCACCGTGAGCGGAGCGTGCGGACGGGCCTGCTTCGCCGCCGGGTACGACGACTTGCGAACGGTGTCGCGGTTGCCGCCGAGGCCGTGCTCGGTCTCCGTCGCCCGGTTGCCGACAGCGTCGTAGGTGTACGACGTCCAGTACGGCGCCGGGCCGCCCACGTTCTGGCCGACACCGCCACAGTCCGTCGCGGTCGACCACGACTGCGTCATCCGGCGCAGGTAGTCGTACCCGAAACACTGCGCGTCGAACGTCTGGCCGGGCATGGCCGTCGTCAGCTTGGTGATGTTGCCCGACTCGTCGTACGTGTAGCGCATGTCGGAGTCGTAGGTCGTGGACGCCCGCCGGTCGACGGCGAGCTGCGCGACCCTGCGGGTCACCACGCCGTAGTCCCACCGCGTCCACGTCTCGGCGTTCACCTTGCCACGGCGGATCATCTCCGGCTCACCGAACTCGGTGTACCGCGTGTACCCGACGTAGGTCTCGCTGCCGGTGACCGAGCTCAGCAGGCCGAACTCGTCGTAGCCGTACTTGACCTCCTCACCGCCGAGGTCCGCCCCCAGCTTCGGGGTGACGATCTTCTTCAACGTGCCGTTCGGGTTGTACTCGGCCACCGTCCGGTACGTTCCGGCGAGACCGGCCTCCGAGGCCGGCACCGTGATCACCTCCTCGGTCGGCCGGTAGCCGTCGTCGTAGCCGACGATCTCCGACTTGTACGGCACGCCGCCGGTGAACCTGGTGCTGGTCGCCACCTGGCCGAGCGCGCCGGCCGGGTCGTAGGTCAGCTCGGTCAGCTTGGTGTTGCCGTCCCACGTCGCCGTGGTCCGGCCGAGCTCGTCGTAGTCGTAGGTGATCACCTTCTGGCGTGCGTCGGTCCGGGTCTTGAGCTGGCCGGCGTCGTCGTACGTCAGCACCGACGCGCCCTTGTCCGGGTCGCTCCTGGTCACCGTCCTGCCGAGCACGTCGTGCCCGTAGGTCCAGTCGTTGCCGCTGGTGTCGGTGATCTTGTCCAGCTGACCGGCCTTGGAGTACGTGTACTTCGTCGTGGTGACGTCGATCCCCGCGGACAGTTGCCGGACCTCGGTCTGCCTGCCACGAGCGTCGACGAGGGTCGCGGTCTTGGTGCCGCCCTTGGCAGGCGTCACGACCGTCATGTCGCCGCGGTACTCGGTGGTGGTGAACCACGCCGCCGAGGCGGGCTGGTTCTTGGTGAACTGCTCGGAGCGCACCACACGGGCGGCGCCGTCGTAGGTCAGCCTGGTCTGCGACGGGATCGCCGCGTCCCCGGCAGGCGAGGTCAGCAACGTGCCGCCCGCCGCGCCTTCGGCGTAGTACTTGGCGTTCTGCTTGACCACGACGCCCCGCGAGTCGTGGATCGTGTCCGTGACCACCCGGCCCGGCGGTGTCCCCGGTTCGAGCCAAGCGGGCGACTGGGTCTGCCGCGCGCGCATGAAGCCGTCGTACAGGATGTATCCGGTCTGGTAGTTCTGGTTCGCCTTCAGCTCCTCAGCGGACACCCAGCTGGTGCCGTCGTTGCGCAGCTGGTAGCCGTACCGGATGTGCGGGCCGTCGGTGCCCTTGACCCGACCGGGCCGCCACACCCCGGTCAACCGTCCCTGCGGGTCGTACGCGAGTTCCGTCTTGCGGCCGTTCACATCCTTGGTGGCCTTGACCACGCCGTTCACTTCGTACTCGGTGACA
The DNA here is from genome assembly GCF_001302585.1 of Kibdelosporangium phytohabitans. GTDB lineage: Bacteria > Actinomycetota > Actinomycetes > Mycobacteriales > Pseudonocardiaceae > Kibdelosporangium > Kibdelosporangium phytohabitans. Next base: position 7,968,217 of record NZ_CP012752.1, read on the forward strand.
GTCTTGTGCCCCTTGGGGTTGGTGACCGTCACTGCCGCCGGAACACCCGACTGGGGTTCGTACGTCGTGGTTGTCTTGCGTTTCAACGCGTCCTGTGACGTGAGCACGCGACCGGAAGCGTCGTAGGACGTCTCCGAGTCGACCAGGTAGACGGGCTTCCCGTCCGCTTGGTAGTCCCGGACTCGCTCCACCTTGGTCGCGTACCCGGCGGCCGGAGCGGTGTTCCATTCGCGACCGTCGTAGTAAGTGCGGACGTCGGAGATCGAGTCCCGTGGGAACACCGCTGCCACACCACATGCGACACCGACCGTGGTCGACTGGCTTGGCAGGTCCAAGACCCACGTGTCCCGGTTGCGCGCGTACGTGGTGGTCGTGCACCGGTCGTCCTCGGCTGTTGCGACGTCGCCGAGATCCTTCGTCTCCTTCAGGAAACCGTCATCGTCATACGTGTTGACGACTTCGGTCTTCCGCGGCGGGCCACCGGTGATCGTGGTGCGGCCCAGTGTCTTCGCGACCCGGATCGAGTACGCGACACTGCTGCCCTGCGCACCGGTCTGCTTGCGCACGGGTTCGTTGAGCGAGCCGGAGATCTCCGGGCCGTCGACGCCGTTGAGCGTGCGCTCCTCCAACTTGAAGCCCTGCAGGCCGTCGGAGTCCTCCCGTTTCACCCCGGCCGAGTCCTCCACGGTCGCCGGCCTCGACCCGCCGTCCTTGTTCAACCGGTCTCCGTGCATGCCGCGGTAGTACCGCGTCTGCATCTCGGTCTGCTTGACGTCCGGCTGGCTGGCGGTGTTGCCGGTGCGTACCTTCACCTCCGCGTAGCCACGCCACTGCGTCCACGAGCGGTAGTCCGCTTTGACCAGAGGATTGTCGTCGTAGTGCCACGCGCCGCCACCGCCGTACTCGTAGGTGGTCTTGCCGGGCAGGCTGCCGCCGACCCGGTCGTCGGTGAGCACCTCACCCACGACGTACTTGCGGAACCAGTCGTCCGTGGCCGCCGCACCGGGCGGCGCCCAGCGCTGCGGGAAACACCGTTTGGTGTTGTTCTCCGGTGCCGGCTTGGTGTCCGCCTCGCAGTCGTGCGGCTTCCAGTTCACCTCGGTCTTGCCACCGGACTCGTTGTAGATGGTGTGGATCCGGTGTTTGAGCATCGGCGGCAGGCCGTCCTGCGCGGTGTTGATCCGGTTCGGTTCCGGTGTGCCGTGGTACTTCGTGGGCGGTGAGCTGAGCGCGGTGCCCCCGCGGTGACCGGTGTGTGTGACCTGCTGCAGCCACAACCCCGCAGCCGTGCCGTCCCCGTTGGCGGGGAAGCCGTGCTCCAGCGTCCACGTGTCGAGCAGCTGCCCGGCCAGGAATGTGCTCACCTTGGCCAGCCGCTTGGTCGTCCAGAACGTCGGCGAGTACTTCTCCGGGCAGGTCGCGCCGGTGCACTCGCGGTCGAACGGGACGTCCGGGAAGCTCTCCTTCCTGGCGCAGTCCGAGCCTTCCTGGCAACGCTGGGCGTTGTCGAACCGCACCTCGGCGTATCCCGTGCTCTGGCCGTCCTTGCCGCCGTACTCGATCCGGTCGAGAACGCCGCCGCGGGTGTAGTCCGCCTTGCCCTTGGCGAGGTTGATGCCGTAGGCGTTGGTCTCCTTGGTGTAGAAGTACTTGATGGTGTTGCCCGCGCGGTCGACCACGTAGTCGAGGTTCCAGCGCCACGCCTGCTGGCACCACGATTCGGCGAACGTCGCCTTCTTGCACGGCTCGTTGTCGTTGTTGCCGAACATCGGCACGGTCCACGCCGACTGGGTGTCGGCGTGCCTTCCGAAGAAGTACTGCGTGCCGTCAGTCGTGGTGACGCGCCAGTAGTCGCCGCCGTGGTCACCGTTGTTCGCGCCGTTCCAGAGATCCACTCTGGACCCGTCGTCGTCCTTGAGCCGCCACTTCCTCTGGCCCGAGTCGTACACGAGCGGGGACGCCTTGCCGTTGAACACGATGGACGCCTGGTTGTCGGTCCAGCACAGGTCGCCGGACTCCTGGACGCCCTGGTCCACACAGGAGCTCAGCCCCCATGACACGTACCCGGACCACAGGTTCCAGCCCTCACCCACCCAGGACGGCTGGTTGTTCGTCGCGACAGTACGACCGTCGACACTGCCGGAGGAATAGGACAGTCCGACCTTCGGCACCAGACCGCCGGGAACCGACGGAACGGCGAAGTCCTGCGCCACCGAGAAACTGCCGCTCTGCAAAGCGGTCTGCCAGGTCGCCGACGGTGACAACGAGGTCGCCTTGTAGTCGCCGGTCGAACCCTCGGGCGCGGCTGACAGCGCGTACACCCCGGTGTGCTGCGAGGTCACCACCCTGGCCGAAGCCGTGCTGGTGGCGAACGAGTTGCCGGTCTTGAGCGGTGTCTGCTTCTGGCACTCGGACTTCTCCGGCGTCGTCACGGCGCACTCCGGCAACGACACGATCCGCAGCCGGGAGCCCCAGTCCCCGCCGAACGCGGCACGAAACCCCGAGTAGTCCAGCTCGACCTCCACCGGCCCCGGCGCGTTGACACCGTCGGACCTGCGCAAGGTCAACACACTGCCGGTCACCCCAGCCGCGTCTGCTCTCGCGCGGTCGAACAGTTCGACGGAGACCTGCGCGGGTGCCGTGCCGTCGGCGCCGGGCGCCGGTGCCTTGAGCCGCACGGGCAGCCCGCCCGCACGGACTGATTGGGTCCCGACCGTCCCCAATGGCACATCGGCCGTTCCCGCGGCGGGCCACGTCACGGCAGGCGTGCCCTTCTGGCGTCCCTCCCACACCGGATCCACCGGTATCGGCTTGGCCTGCGCGTTGACTCCCGCCACTTTCGCGGCGCGGCTGAGCGGCGCCGGATCCCCCGGTGGCCGTTCGGCCGCCACCACCGGGGCGGCCGGAACGGCCAGCAGCGATGCCCCGAGCGCGACCGCGAGGCCCGCTCGGATGGCATGTCTGGGTCTCATTCGGTTCCTCACTACTCGTAGGTGATCAGCAGCTGCGGGCGGTTGCCGGTGCTGCTGCTGGTGTCGAACTTGCGGAACGCCGTCCGGTCGTACTCGTTGCCGGCCAGCCCGAACGTCACGTCAGGGGCACCGGATGCCGCGACCTGCGCCACGTACGACGTGATGTCGAAGCTGATCGGCTGGCTCGGGCCGCAGTGCTGCCCGGCGCCCGGGACGTAGCGCTGGTCCAGCTGCCACCGCTGCGGCTGGTTGCTCCACGTGGTCTGCGGTGAGATCGCCGTGGCGCCCCACAGCTCGACCGGCGTGGTCAGGCAGGTGGACGAGAACGAGTTCCACACCACGAACTCCGCACGCAGCACCCGCTTGCCCCGCACGGGGTTCGTGTCGAACATGAAGTAGCTGCGGGCGATCGTGCTGGGTGCGTCCCAGCCCTGGTAGCCGACCGGGGCACGCCCTTCGTGCAGTGGACCGCCGTTCCAGTAGCCCTGACCCGGCCACGTGCTCAGCACCGCCGTCCAACCGGTTTCCGTGGCCTGGTGCGTGGCCGAGGACGCCGCCATCGCAGGTGTCTGCGGTACGAGCAGGGCGATCAGGCCGACGAGCAACAACAGAGTTCTTCGCACTCTCTCTCCTTTGTGGATCTAACTGGTGACCCGGGCCGGGTCGATGCCGTAGCCGAGCGGCCCGACGACGTCCTGGCCCTCGCAGTACTGGTCGGTCGACTCGAACCGGTCGGGTGTCCCGATCCGGGTGCACGAGTACAACCGGGTGGCAGCCGGATCAGCGGGTTTGTCCACCCACAGCCAGCCGGTGGCTTTCAGCAGTTGCTTTCCGCCGCATTGGGCGTCGATCGCGGCGTACGTGTCCGTACCGTCCTTGCACAGGTACAGACCGATCTGCCCGGGGCGGGGACCGTGGTGCACCGCGACCAGGTCTCGTTCGTGCCGGTACGTCAGCGGCGCGAACCCGACGTCGCTGCGGGAATCCGGTGCTCCCTCGAACGACTGGTAGCGCTGCAACGTGACGTAGGGCAGCGTGTAGCCGAGGGTCACCACGACCGTCTGCCCCTCGCAGTCCGCGACCAGCGAGTCGAAGTACCTGCCGCTGTGCAGGCACCGGTACAGCCCGGTCCGGCCTTCCCCGGCGGTGTCGTAGACCGGCCCAAGTGGACTGATCAGCTTGGCGCCCTCGCAGTCGGCGCGGGTGGAGGTGAATCCGTCGGTCCCGAGGCGGCAGCTGTAGAGCATGTGCGTGCCCGGGGTGCCGGGCGGCGGGTAGTACCCGAGGTCTCCGGCCTTGAAGTACCCGGCAGGTGTCGGGCCGTTGAAGCTGAACTGGTCCTTGGGCGAGGCGTACCGGGTGTGCGCCTTGGACTTCACCCGGCTGGGCACCGGGTTGGCCGCTTCGTCGGTGATCTCCTCACCCGTGCGCACGCCGTCGAACACGCGGACCTCGTCGATCGTGCCGAGGAAGTCGAGTGGGTGCTTGCCGTCCCACTTCGCGTTGCCCACCTGGAACGGACCGGGCGCGTTCCACTGCATGCCGCCCGGCACCGCGCCGGTGCCGCTCAGCACGCCGTTGACGTAGACCCGGATCTCCTGCTGGCCGTCGTCGTAGACGCCCGCGACATGCGTCCATTCCCCCACTCGCGCGGGCACGGACGCACGGGCGTGGCGCAGCTCCGGACTGGCCGCGTCCTTGTTCGGCACCGTCATCGTCCACTCGCCGACGGGTTTGCCGGAGTCGTTGCGGTACATCAGGTAGAACCCGCTGTTGTGCACACCCTCCTGCGCCGCGACGGCCCTGGCCTTCGCGTCGAGCACGTCCGGCTTGACCCACGCCGACACGGTGAAGCTGTCGTCGGTGCGGATCACCGGCTCCGAGCCGTAGACGCGGCCGCCGTTGCCGGGGAACCTGGCGCCGGTACCTGTCTTGCCCGGTGCCCAGCCGATGCCCGCCGACAAGGTCATCGCGGTCTGCTGCCCGGTGAAGTCGGTGGTGACCGTGCCGGTGGCGTCGTCGAAGTTCCACGCCGCGATCTCGTTCGCCGGCCGCCCGGCCAGCTGGTCGATCTCCGAGCCGGACGTGTCCAGCCTGATGTCCGGCAACGCCCGGTCGAACACCTTGACGTCGTCGATCAGGCCGGGGAAGTTGTCACCGGTGTTGCCTGCCCACTTGCCGCGACCGATCTGCAGTGTCCTGGCCGGTTGGCTGGTCCAGTTGCCGGTGTGCTGCCCGGTCCCGGCCAGTTCCCCGTTGACGTAGAGCTGCAGCGTTCCGTAGGTCGAGTTGTAGACACCGGTCAGGTGTGTCCACACCTCAGTCCTCGGTGTGAACTTCGGGTCGGTGGCGACGGCCTGCTCGATCGCGGGCCCGTCGTTGTCGTGCGACATCATCGAGAAGGCCCACTTGCGGATGCCGCTCCCGGCGTACTGCAGGGCGAACCGGCTGACCCGCTCGCCGTCCTGGCTGACCGCGGTCTTCCAGATGTCGCCGGGGTGGTCGCGCAGCTTCACCCACGCGCTGACCGTGTAGCTCCTGGTCGCGTCGACGGCCGGGCCGTTGCGGGTGGGCACCTCCGAACCGGCGTTCCCGCTGAGGGAAACCGCGTCACCGTTGCGGCCGTGTCCCCATCCCCCGTTCGCGACGGTACCTGGATGCCGCCCGGTCGAGTCGGGTGCGGCCGTCTCGTTGTTGCGGCCGTCCAGCCGCCAGTGGCCGGTCGGTGGCGTCGGCCCGTTGACCCGGATCTCGTACTTGCGGACGTTGCTGCGGGACGGGTCCAGCTCGTTGTCGACACCCTGGTTGCCCGCCTTGTCCACAATGGCCACATCGAGCCGGGTACCGTCGGCCGTGACCGGTGTGACGTCCACTGTGGCCGAACCGCCGGGGGCGTCGACCTGCCGCCAGCCCTGGCCGCCGACACGGTAGGCGAAACCGGCAGCGTCGGCGAGACCGTTGGCGTTGAACGTGAACCGGCCGGTCTTGCCGGGCGCGCCGGACGAGCGGCCCTCGGGGTAGTCGGTCGACGTGACGATCGGTTTCCGGTCGGGCGGTGTCGTGTCGACGGTCAGGTAACACGGCCCGGCCCAGCCCGACTGGGCGCCGTGCGGATCGGTCGTCAGCACGTGCCACGCCAGCGTCTGCCCATGGGTGAACATGTCACCGGGGACTTCCAGCTGGAACCGGGATCCCGACTCCTGCGGCCCGACGTTGAAGTCCCGGTAGTTCTGCGTCCCGTTCCAGTACACGCGGAACGTGGCGGTCACCCGGTCGCCGTCGGGGTCCGCGGCATCCGCCATCAGGACGGGCTTGTTCGTCGAGATGTGCGGCGCGTTCGGCGGCGCGCCACCGCATCCCGGCTTGGGCGACGCGGTCAGGTTGCCCGGCGCCCACGGGTAGCGGTTGTAGTTCACGATCAGCTTCGGGTGCTCGCCCTGCGAAGTGGTGTCGAACTTGCGCCAGGCCAGGGTGTTGCCCTCCTCGCCGGAGAGCCGGAACGTCACCCAGTCCTCGCGCGCGTTGGAGAAGGCCACCTCGTCGGTCACGTTCCAGCCGATCCAGCGCGCGCCGCAGTCGCCACGGCCGAAACCGCTTTCGTGCCTGTGCTGGACCTTGCCGATGGCGGGCTGGTTGTTCCACGTCGTGTCCGGGCTGACCTGACCGGCGTGCGCGAGCCAGAACGAGCTGTCGCCGCACGCGGAGGAGTACGAGCCCAGGATGTTCAGCTCCGAGTAGAGCACGTGCTTGTCCCGGATCGAGCGCAGGTCGAAGTGGAAGAACGAGCGCACGGTCACGATCGGGTCCTCCCATTCGGAGTACCCGACTCTGGCCCGTTTGTCGGTGCCCATGTTGGCGCCGTTCCAGTAACCCTGATTGGGGTACTGGTAGTAGACCGACGTCCAGCCGAACTGGCCGAGCGGTGTCCACTGCGCGGCGATGGTGATCGGGAAATCGGCGTCGGCCGAGTTCAGCAGCTTGCGGTCCGGCGCGATCGTGATCCGCCCGTCGGCCGCCTTCGCGGTGGCGGTGCTGTGGTTGGCGCCCGGCTCACCGTTCGCGGCCGTGTCCCACATCCCGGCTGGTGCCGCGCGGAAGATCTCCTTGCCGTCCTTGGTCACCGCCGTGAGTCCGCCGCCGTCTCGTGGCCTGACCTCCAGCCCGGCCCCGTCGACGGTCAGCCGGAGCTGGTCGAGCGCGGGATTCGCGGCCGCCTGCGGCGTCCGGACCACCAGCGCGTATCCGAAACCCTGTTTGAATGCCTCCAGCTCGAGGTCCACGCCGGGCAGCACGTCGGCGTAGCGCGCCTTGGCGCCGTCCAGCTTCGGCTCCGGCAGCGGTGACGGCCAGCGCAACACCAGTTTGTCCGTACCGCCGAACTCCACGAGCGGTTCGGCGCCGCCACGGGAGAACCGCGTCGGGGTAACCGTCGCTTGTGGACCAACGGATCCGCCCGGCCGGACCAGCACCCGGGTGTCCAGGTCGACCCATTCGCCGCCTTGCTTGGTGCGTACCGGTTCGAGCGCCTGCTCCAGCGTGTACGACCCGTTCGGGTTCGCGAACACCTGGCCGGTGGCGGTCCGCTCGGCGAGCACCTCGGCACGTTTGCCCGTGGTCCTCGCGATCGTCTCCGGCGTCGCCTGACCGGCGTCCGCGGCAGGCGGTCGCGTCACGCCCGCCGAAACCCCTTGCAGAACCAATGCCGCTGAAACGGCGCACAGCAGTAACCGCCGCACTCCCCCACCGCCTTGTCAGGAACGTTGCCAATGAACGGATCCTGACCTGCGGCGCTACACAAAACCCCATACACCGGCGTACTCGATGCCCGTCAAAGCCCGCCGTCACCCGCGAACAAAGCACATTACGGGCACGCGGATCGCGGGTATCATTTCAGGCGGGCGGATTGTCCGACTGGGGCGAAAACTGGGGGCGGTTTGCGCTATCGCGTATTGGGTCCGCTGGGGGTCGACAGCGCCGCTGAGCTGCCGAAGCGGCGCAAGCAGCGGCAGTTGCTGGCCTTGCTGCTGTTCCACGCGAATTCGGTGCTGCGCACGGGGTTCCTGCTCGACGCGCTGTGGGACGCGGACCGGCCGGTGTCGGCGGGCGCGAACCTGCAGTCGTACGTGGCGGGCCTGCGCCGGGTCATCGGCAGTGACCGGCTGGAGAACCGCCGCGGCGGCTACGTCCTGCACGTGGCCGACGACGAGCTGGACGCCACCGTGTTCACCGAGCTCACCGCGACAGGACGAGTGCTGTTGCAGGCAGGCGATCCGTCCGCGGCCGTGGCGAAGCTGACCGCGGCGCTGGACCTGTGGCGTGGGCCTGTCCTGGACGGTCTGCCCGTGCCGCACTCGCTGCGCGGCGAACTCGGGCGGCTCGACGAACTACGTGTGCGGGCAAGCGAGGACCGCGTGCAGGCGCGGCTGGAACTCGGCGGGCACAGCGAGGCAGCCGTGGAACTGCGCACGCTGCTCGCCCAGCACCCGTTCCGCGAACGGTTGTGGAGCCTGCTCATGCTGGCGTTGTACCGGCTGGGCAGGCAGGACGAGGCCCTGGACGCGTACGCGCGGATGCGCCGGTCGTTCGTCGACGAGCTGGGCATCGAGCCCGGCGTCGACGTCCGACGGATGCACCAGCGAATCCTCGGCGCCGACCCGGCCCTCGACATCGCGCCGGAGCCGGAGCCTGCCGCGCAACCGGTTCCACCGCGACTGCTGCCGCCGGACGTGGCGTACCTGGCAGGCAGGGAGAAGGAACTGGCGACGCTGGACGGCCTGCTCGGCACCGGACGGGCCGAGCTGGCAGTGGTCGTGGGCTCCGGCGGGATCGGCAAGACGTCACTGGTCGTCCGCTGGGCCCACCGGGTCGCCGGGCATTTTCCCGACGGCCAGCTGTTCATCGACCTGCGCGGGCACGAGTCGCCGATGACCGCCGAGCAGGCGCTGACGCAACTGCTGCGGGTGCTGGGCACAGCGTGCCAGGCCGTCCCGGTGACCGTCGATGAGCAGGTCGCGCTGTACCGGTCGCTGTTGGCCGACCGGAAAGTGCTGGTAGTACTGGACAACGCGGGCAACGCCGAACAGTGCAGGCCGCTGCTGCCGTCGGCGCCGGGCTGCGCCGCGGTCGTGACCAGCCGTGCCGACCTGCGCGGGCTCACGGTCGTCAACGACGCCCGGATGGTCCGGCTCGACGTTCTCGGCGCCGCCGAGGCGCGCGCCCTGTTGGCCGAGCTGATCGGCGACGAGCCGGACGCGATCACCGAGCTGGCGCACCTGTGCGGCTACCTGCCGCTCGCCCTGCGGATCGCGGCGGCGAACCTGCTCGGCGGCCAGCACGCCACCGTGCTGGACTACGTCACGGCGCTGCGCGAGGGTGACCGGATGGCCATCCTCGCGATCGAAGGTGACCCGAGCGTCGCGGTCCGTGCCACGTTCCTGTTGTCCTACCGGGCGTTGGACGCCACGACCGCGCGAGTGTTCCGGTTGCTCGGCGCGGCTGCCTGCCTGGACTTCACGGTGCACGCGGCGGCGGCCGCGTGCGGCCTGCCCGGCACTCAGGCCCGGCGTTCGCTGGACCGGCTGGTCGCGGCGAACCTGCTGGCGCAGCGCGGCAGCCGTTACCACTTCCACGACCTGATCAGGGAGTTCGCCGCGAGCCAGTGCGCCGGGGAGGACTCGCCTGCCGACCGGCGGGCGTCCGACCTCGCGCTGTTCGACCACTACCTGGGGACTGTCGACCAGGCTGTGATCACGTTGTACCCGGGGACCCGGCGGCTCAAGCCGTTGCCGACCAGCCCGGCGGAGCCGTTCGGCACCGAGACGGCCGCGCTGGGCTGGCTCGACCTCGAGCGGGCGAACCTGCTTGCCGCTGTCAAACGTGCCGCGTCACTGCCCGAGTACCACGCGCACGCGTGCCACCTCGCCGACGCGATGCGCGGATACTTCCAGGCCCAGGGTCACGCCATCGACGGGCTGGCCATCTGCGAGGCCGCGCTGTCGGCCGCGCGGTACTCGGGTGACGCGCTCGCCGAGGCGTCGATCCTGGACCTGAGCGGGCTGATCCACTACAACCTCAGCGACTACCTGCGCGCGATCGGCCTGCACACGGCGGCGCTCGAAGTCACTCAACGCGCCGGGGACAAGGAGGCGACCGCGGACTCCCTGCACAACCTCGGTCGCGTGTACGCCCAGCTCGGCAGGCCGGCGCCGTCGATGCTGTACCACAAGCAAGCGCTGGAGATCAGTCAGGAGTCCGGCAACCGGACCGCGGAGGCGTTGGCGTTGAACTACATCGGCGCCGCCTACCTGTCGTTCGGCGACGCCGTCGAAGCGGTCACGTGGCACGAGCGGGCCAGGGACCTCAGCAGGCAGATCGGCAACCGGTACTCCGAGCTGCGCGCGATCAACGGGCTCGGGCTGGCGCACTGGACCCTCGGCAGGATCGACGAGGCAGCCGCGCACCACCGGGAGAGCCTTGAGGCGTGCCGCACGCTCGGCTACCGGCACGGGGAGCTGATCTCCATGGTGTGCCTGGCCGAGACGTACTGCGACGCGGGCAGGCACGCCGAGGCCGCCGAGATCGCCGACGAGGCGATCACCATGAGCCTGCAACTCGGCGAACGCCGCAACGAAGCCAGCGCCATCGAAGTCGCCGCGACGATCCGGCAACGTCTCGGTGACTTCGACGGCGCGATCGAGGGTTACGCCAACGCGTTGGCGCTGGCACGGCGAATCGGCTTCGGATACGGCGAGACCTCGACCCTGATCGGGATGGCGCTGGCCCACATCGGCCGTGGCAACCCGGAAACGGCGCTGGAGTACGGGCAGCAGGCCCGCGCTCGGATCCAGAACTCGCAGATGCGGGTGCTGGAACCGCAGGTGGCGATAGTGCTGGCGTTCTGCCAAATACGGACGGGACAGGCCGAGCTCGCCGCGACCAGCGTCGAACAGGCGATCGCCCTGGCCCGCCAGGGAAAGCAACGTCTCGTGGAAGCCCGCGCGCTGCACGTCCAAGCCGTCCTGCAGACCAGCGTCGGCGACACCGACGCGGCACACCGGACCTGGTCGGAGGCGATGGTCCTGTTCGCCGAGACGGGTGCGAAACCCGGCGCGGTGCTGACCGGAAAACGCAGCCACAGCGGGTGATCAGCGCGAGGCGTCGCCGAAGACCCTGCCGTAGAAGGCCAGCTCCGCCTCCAGGCTCGCCTTCACGTTCACCGGTTTGCGGAAACCGTGCGACTCCTCGGCGAACGCGATGTACGTGTGGTCCACGTCGTGCGCGGCCAGCTCGCCGATCAGCACCAACGCTTGTGACGGCGGCACAACGGGGTCGATCAGGCCCTGCAGCAGCAACAGCGGGCACGTCTGCGCGCTGACGTGCCCGAGCGGTGAGCGTTCCCGGTACAGCTCGGCGCTTTCCGGCAGCGGACCCACCAGGAAATCGAGGTAGCCCGCCTCGAAGTCGTGCGTCTGCTCGGCGAACAGCTTCAAGTCGCTGACGCCGTAGTACGACACGCCTGCCGCGAAAACCGTGCTCCTGGTCGCGGCGACGAGCACTGTCCAGCCGCCCGCCGATCCACCGCGGATTCCCAGTCTGGCTTCGTCGGCGAGGCCTTGCGCGACCAGGGCACGCGCGGCGGTCACCGCGTCGGCCACGTCGACGATGCCCCACTTGCCCAGCAGGCGATCGCGGTACGCGCGGCCGTAACCGCTCGACCCGCCGTAGTTCAGGTCGAGTACTCCGATGCCGCGGCTGGTGAAGTACGCCTTGTTGATGTCGAAAGCGGACGTCGAATGCCCGGTCGGCCCGCCGTGCACCCACAGGACGTACGGCGGCTTCTCGCCGTCCGGCCCGCGGAAGTCGGGATTCGACGGCGGGTAGAGGAAACCGTGCACCGGTTTGCCGTCGTCGCCGGTGAACTCCACGGCCTTGGCCGACGGGAGGTAACGCGTGTGCACGAGCGCCTCTTCCGGCCGTACCACGTCACAGTGACCGTTGATCAAGTCCACTGTGATCACCGCGGCGGGAAGGTCCGGGCTGTATCCCACGCACGCGACGGTGTGACCGTCCACAGTCAACGCCGAAGCGAAGGACGTGTACGGCGTCGGGACGTCGGTGATCTTCCCCGAATCCGGGTCCAGGACACCGAGACGCAGTTCGCCGAGACCGTGCAGCACGACCAGCCGTCCGTCCGGGAGCTCGCCGAACGGGCGCCCGCCCAGACGCCACAGGGGATCGGAGAACTCCTCCTCGCGCGGGCAGATGTCCCGCACTTGGCCTGTCAGGCCGACGATGTGCGGGTTCCACCAGCCGGACCGGTCCGAGATGGCGTACAGGCTGTCGTCGTCACGCCACAGCGGCGCCATGACCGACTCGGCCGGCCCGCCGAGCACGACCTTGTCGCCCGCTTCACCGAGCCGGGCGACGCGCAGCTGCGCGGAGTCCCACGGCATGTCCGGCCGGTTCCAGGACACCCACGCCAAGGCGGTGCCGTCCGGCGACGGCGTCGGGTGCGCCAGGAAGTCGCCGGTGTCCACCAGTTCGCGGACGCTTTCGCTGCCGTCGAGCGCGACGGCCACGATCGCGCGGACCGGCGGCTGTCCCGGCATCTCGCGGACGCACCACACCTCAGTCCCGTCCGGCGACAGCACGTAATCGGCGTACCGGCCGGAATCCGGCGGCGTCAACGGTACGCAGCCGCCGTCGGCGACCAGGTAGAGCCGCTGGTCCTCGAAGTTGGCGAACACCAGGCCGGTGCCAGGGACGGGCAAATAGGACTTGCCACCGTATTCCTGGACGCGGGTGCGCGCCTCGTAACCCGGCGGCAGGGCGGACGTGATCGTGCCGTCGGCGGCCCTGTGCATCACCGTGGTCCTGCCGCCGTTCCGCGGCGGGATCTCCTGCCACCACAGCTCGTCACCGTGGATGTGGGGGTAGGCGACCCTGATCCGGGCACCGGCGACATCGGCCGCCGTCACCGGTGAGTCCCATTCCCCGTACGGCGCGACAACAGGATCAGTCTGCACCTGGCGACCCTATCTCAGGCCTCGTCGTCGTCGCCCTGGTCGCTGAAGACGAACACCCGTACCGCGAAGCCGGTGGTGGGGTGCACCTGCGCGAGGTACGCCGAGACCGGGCTGCCGATGATCTCCTCGATCGCGTCCTGGAACTCCGCCTTGGTGGCTTCGTGCAGCGCCTCGTGGTGCCGGATGACGGCGTCCTTGTGCCCGCGCTCGCTGAGCACGGCGTCGGCGACAGTCAGGCTGTCGACCGACAGCACGACCAGGCTGATCGGTTCGTCGTCGCTGACCGACACCTTGACGTTGCGCGGACCGCGCCCGTAGAACGACCGCTCAAGGCTGGTGATCTTTTCGGCCACCGCGTTGCGCTGTGCTCTGGTTATCCGCACCTGGCCACCATATAGTGGCCTTTCGGGCTTTGCCGTGGTGAACGCGCCGACAGGCGCCGATCCGGCATTGGCGGGTTCCACGGCGGCAGGAGCTCGAGCGAGATACCAATCCACGCTGGCCTGGAGCGACGGGGTCCCCCGACCCGGCGTACCAGGACACCGCGGGTTCTTGGCGAAAGGGCTTGTCTCGTGAAATTGTCACACGACGCCGTGCTGCCCGCCGGGCAGTTACGAGAAATCGTCGAAACCACCGCCACAACGCCGGATTCCTGGCGTGGCGAAATCAAATTCGACCTCTATGAGCGGCATTGTGTCCGGCTCAGCCGGGACGCCGCGCACGAGGTGTGGCTGATCTGCTGGGACATCGGGCAGGACACCCTGCTGCACGACCACGGCGGCAGCGTCGGCGCGTTCGCCGTGGCCAGTGGATCACTGGTCGAGGACTACGGAACGGTCGGCACGGACCGATTGCGGACGAGGCGGCACGCCGAAGGCGCCTCGGTCGGCTTCGGCGCGGATTACCTGCACAATCTCGTGAATGTCGGAATGACGCCGACCGTGTCGATCCACGCCTATTCACCGCCCCTGCGGGTGATGAATTTCTATTGCTCACTTCCGTCCGGAACACATCATTTGCGGGCAATCGAGTGCGACACGCCCGAGCCGGACACCGGTGTGCTGGAGGCCGAGGCGGCAGCGCTTCGCGCGGCGCTGACGTGAGCGCGATCTCGCAGCTGCTGGAGCAGGCGCGGGAGGGGATCACCCGCTACACCCCTGCCCAGGCAGCGCAGGCGCTGCGGGCCGGCGCGACACTGGTCGACCTGCGGCCGACCGAGTACCGGTGGCGGTTCGGCGAGATCCCGGGAGCCGTCCTGGTCTCCCGGCACGTGCTGGAGTGGCGCCTGGACGTGACGAGCCAGTGGCACCTCAAGGAGCTGCGGCACGCCGAGCACGACCAGGAGATCATCCTGATCTGCAACGAGGGCTTCACCTCCAGCCTCGCCGCGCACCAGGTGATGACCCAGTTGGGGCTGACCAGGGTCCGTGACGTCATCGGCGGGTTCGCCGCGTGGCGGGACGCGGGCTTCCCGGTGATGGCCAGGCTGACCGGGTAGCGGCGTGAGCAGCGGGCCCCGGGTGGGTCCGCTGCTCACCACTCCGCGAAACCGCCGTCGTCGTGGCGCCACCCGGGCGACCGCCAGCTGTGCCCGGTCTCGGCGGCCCGCCGGACCGGCTCCTCGTCGATCTCGATGCCCAGGCCCGGCCCGGCCGGGCGCACGGTGTACCCGTCGGTGAACGTCCGGACGAGCGGACGCGATACCGTATGTGAGGCATGACAGCAGATCATGACGTTCGAGAAGCGATCGAATCCTTCATCGACGCCTTCAACCACGGCGACGCCGAAGCCGTCGACAAGATGTTCGAAGAGCACGGCGTGCTCGTACCCGCTCCCGGCCAGCCGATGACGGGTGACGCGCGGCGAGCCGCCCAGAAACACCTGATCGGCTTCGGTTTGCCGATGCACGCCGACATCCGGCAGATCTACCGCGCCGACGACATCGCGCTGGTTCTCGTGGACTGGACCATCAAGGGCAAGACCCCCGACGGCCACGACGTCGACCTCCAGGGCACGTCCACCGATGTCGTGCGGCTGGGCGCGGACGGTGTCTGGCGCATCGCCCTCGACAACCCGTACGGCACGGCGTAAATGCGAGAGGGCCGTCCGGTTCGCCGGACGGCCCCTCATCTCTTCCCCTGGCGAGCCCTAGTGGGCGACAGCTTTCTCAGCGCCCGCGCCCGTCAACGCGCGGACCTCCATCTCGGCGTACTTGGCGTCGTCACGTTCCTTCGACAGGACCGTGCCCAGCCAGCCGAGGAAGAACGACACCGGGATGGACACGATTCCCGGGTTGGACAACGGGAACCAGGCGAAGTTCGCGTCCTTGATCATCGACGACGCGGTGCCGGACACCGCGGGTGAGAAGACGATCAGCAGGACGCAGACCGCGAGGCCGCCGTAGATGCTCCACAGCGCACCCTGTGTGTTGAACCGCTTCCAGAACAGCGAGTACAGGATAGTCGGCAGGTTCGCCGACGCGGCGACCGCGAACGCCAGCGCGACCAGGAACGCGATGTTCTGGCCGTTGGCGAAGATGCCGCCGAGGATCGCGACCGCGCCGATCACCAGCGCGGTGATCCTCGCGACCTTGACCTCCTTGGCCGGGTCGGCCTTGCCCTTCTTGATCACGTTGGCGTACACGTCGTGCGCGAACGACGCCGACGCCGTGATCGTCAGCCCCGCGACCACAGCGAGGATCGTGGCGAACGCGACCGCCGCGATGAACCCGAGCAGCACGGGCCCGCCGAGGGCGTCCGCCAGCAGCGGCGCCGCCGAGTTGACCCCGCCGGGCGCGGCCTTGATCGCCTGCGGCCCCACGATCGCGCCCGCGCCGTAGCCGAGGACCAGCGTGAACAGGTAGAAGATGCCGATCAGCCAGATCGCCCAGACCACCGAACGGCGTGCTTCCTTGGCCGTGGGCACGGTGTAGAAGCGCATCAGGATGTGCGGCAGGCCCGCCGTGCCCAGCACCAGGGCCAGCGCCAGCGACACGAAGTCCAGCTGGCTCGTCGGGGTCTTGCCGTACTGCAGACCCGGGTCCAGCACGGCCGGAGTCGCCTTGTCGACCGCACCCTGCAGCAGCGACGACAGGTTGAAGCCGTAGCGGCCCAGCACCCACAGCGTGATCGCGGCGGCGCCGGTGATCAGCAAGGCGGCCTTGATGATCTGCACCCACGTGGTGCCCTTCATACCGCCGATCAGCACGTACACGATCATGATCACGCCGACGATCGCGATGACCACGGCCTGGCCCGCCTTGCTCGTGATGCCCAGCAGCAGCGCCACCAGACCACCGGCACCGGCCATCTGGGCGAGCAGGTAGAAGAAGGAGACGGCCAGGGTGGACGTCGCCGCCGCGGCGCGGACCGGCCGCTGGCGCATCCGGAACGCCAGCACATCACCCATCGTGTACTTGCCGGTGTTCCGCAACAGCTCGGCGACCAGCAACAACGCCACCAGCCACGCGACCAGGAAACCGATCGAATAGAGGAAACCGTCGTAGCCGTTCACCGCGATCGCACCCGCGATACCCAGGAACGACGCCGCCGACAAGTAGTCACCGGAGATCGCGATCCCGTTCTGCGGACCGGTGAACGCACGACCCGCGGCGTAGTAGTCGGCCGCCGTGCGGGAGTTCTTGCTGGCACGGAACACCACGACCAGCGTGACGAGGACGAACGCGGCGAAGATCGAGATGTTGAGCGTCGGGTTGGAGCTCGACGCGGCCTGGGCGATGATCACTTGGTGTCGCCTCCCTCGATCTCCTCGCGGATCTCCGCCGCCTTGGGGTCGAGCTTCTTGTTGGCGTAGCGGACGTACAGCATCGTGATCGCGAAGGTCGACACGAACTGCAGCAGGCCGAGGATCAACGCGACGTTGATGTTGCCGAAGACCTTGGTGGACATGAAGCCGTGCGCGTAGTCGGCCAGCAGCACGTACACCAGGTACCAGACCAGGAACAGCCCGGTCATCGGGAAGACGAACCGGCGCAGCCTGCGCCGCAGGTCGGCGAATTCGGGACTGGCCTGGACCTCTTCCCAGTCGTGGGCGTCCGGTGGCCGGGTGTCAGGTTCGACGGTACTCACGCGACCTCCCTGTCACGGCATGTGTTCCGCGACACACTAAAGGGTGATCAGCCCATCGGGTGAGTCAGCGGACAAACCGCCGAACCATGCGACGAACGGTCGACGAACGGTCAAGACCGAAGGTCGAGTGGCTCAGGTCACGTTCTGGTTGCTCTCGCAGGTGCAGTCGCAGCATCGCCGTCGTCGTCCACGGCGGTGGCCTGCCGAACAAGGAGACCACGACCATGGTGCCGACCGCGAGCGGAACCGACCACGGCGCGGGCTGTGCCACGAGGATCGCCGGCCAGCCGTGCACCGGCGGCCCGAACAGCGTCATCACGATCGCGCCCGCGGTGGCGAGCAAACCCACTGCCACACCGGCGATCGCGCCGGGCGCGGTGAGCCGCGACCACCAGATGCCCAGCACCAGCAACGGGCTGAACGTGGACGCGGCGACGGTGAATCCCCACGTCACAAGGATTCCCGCGTCGATCCGGGCGGCGGGCAACGCGAGCAGGACGACCACCGCGGCGGCCAGAAACACCGTCACCCGAAGCTGTCCGAGCCCACCAGCCAACAGGTCGTGCGAGATGGCGCCGGAGACCACGAGCAGCAAACCCAATGAGGTGGCCAGGAACGAGGCGAACGCACCGGCGGTCAGCAACGCGGTGAATGCGTCCCCCCACGCTCCGTCATCCACTTGGGACGGTAGTGCGACGACTGCCGTATCCGTGGCACCCGTCAGGTAGAGCTGCGGTACCAGCACACGGCCCAACACGCCGTAGATGCCGGGGAAGAGGTAGAACGCGCTCAGCAGAACGACTGTCATCGCCGCGGTCCGGCGTGCGGCGCGACCGTCCGGACTGGTGTGGAACCGCATGAGGACGTGCGGGAGTCCCATCGTGCCGAGCATCGTGGCCAAGAGGACAGCCCACGTACCCAGCAGCGGATACCCCTCGCCCTGCACGTTGATCAGCGGTCGTTCCCAGCCGGGCCCGCCGGGCGGCGTCTGCCCCTTCACGCCGGGAACCGCCGCACCTTCGGGAAAGATGTACTCACTACCCGCTGCTACTTGAAATTCCCCAACAGGCAACGCAATCCGACCGCGCGCGGGATCACGCACAGTGGTCGGTGACGTGACTTCCAATGTGACCGCGGCACGGAAAGTCACGGCGGTCTCGTGACCGAAGTGGGTGAACTCGACCGGGCGCACCGCCTCCTCGCGGACGTCCGGGCCGACGCGCAGCAGCAACCAGATCGCGGGAATGATGAACAGCACCAGTTTCAGGCAGAACTGGAAAGCCTGGACGTAGGTGGCCGCCCGCATGCCGCCGAGCGCGAGCGTCACCGCGACGACGACCCCGGCGATCACCACACCGACCCAGTACTGCGATCCACTCACGACACTGAGCACCAGCCCGGCGGTGCGGAACTGCGGGACCAGGTATAGCCCGCCGATGACCAGGATCGCGACCGCCGCGAGCCTGCGCAGCGGCGGCGAGGCCAGCCGCGCTTCGGCGAAGTCCGGCACGGTCAGCGCGCCCGAGCGGCGCATGGGCGCGGCCACCAGTGCGAGCATGGCGATGTATCCGGCGGTGAACCCCACCGGGTACCACAGTGCGCCGAGGCCGTCCTTGACCACGAGCCCGGCCACGCCGAGGAAGGACGCGGCCGACAGGTACTCGCCGGACACCGCGGCCGAGTTCAGCAGCGGCGACACCCGGCGCGAGGCGACGAGGAAATCGGACGTGGTGCGCATCGCGGCGACCCCGCGCAACCCGATCAGCAGCGTGATCAGGACAACCGGGGTCACCGCGAGTGCGGCGATCACTCCTGGTCCTCAGGCTTCTCGGCGCGCCGCAACTGCCAGACCGCGAGGAAGACCATGGCGGGGAACGGAATCAGCACGACCATGAGCCACGACACCGGGATCCCCAGCAACCGCACGGTGTCCAGCTGCGGCCACAACGCGAACACCAACGGCAGCAACAGCACCAGCGCGAACAGCCAGCCGACGGCGACCATCGCCCGGCGGCGTTGCACGCGGAAAAGCCGTTGCGCCCGTTCGGCGTCGGCCTGGTCGAGCGCAGGCGCACGCCACCGGCCGCGCAGACGTTTGCGCGCGTGCGCGAGCCGCGTCTGCGGACTGGTCACGGCGACCCTGCGGTGCGGCATCAGGCCCGCCGGTCCAGCTCACCGTGCTGCGCCGCCCGAAGCAAACGCTCGCGCAGTTCACGGGAATGCCTGCGGGACACGGGGACGTCACCGGCCTCGGTGTGCGCGAGCAGGCCCCCCGCGGAGTCGCTGCGCAGCTCACGCACGAAACTCAGCGACAGCAGGTAACCGCGGTGCACCCGGGCGAAACCCGCGCTCTCCCAGTACTCCTGCAGCCGTGAGATCGGCATCCGCACCAGGTGCGAACCGGCCTTCGTGTGCAGCCGGACGTAATCGCCTTGCGCTTCGACGAAGTACACCTCGCTGCGGCGGATGTAGTGCGTCCGCCCGGCCGCTTCGACGGGCAGCGCGGCCATCGCGTCGAGCTTCGGCGCCGGTTCGGCGTGCCTGCCGAGCCGGGCGAGGGTGTCGGCCAGCCGTTCCGCCCGCAGCGGCTTGAGCAGGTAGTCCACCGCGCCGATGCCGAACGCGGCCACCGCGTGTTCCTCGTGCGCGGTGACGAACACGATCGCGGGCGGCTCGCTGAGCTTGCGCAGCAACGAGGCCAGCTCGAGGCCGTCCAGGCCGGGCATGGAGATGTCGAGGAACACCGCGTCGAACCGGCCGGTGTGGATCATCTTGAGCACGGCGATCGGGTCGGCCGCGCCGTGCACCTCGTCGACCTCCGGGGCGTCCCGCAGCATCCTGACCAGTTCGTCCAGCGCCGCGGGGACGTCGTCGACCGCCAGCACAGTCAGCCCCTTCGGACCCATCACGGCATCACCCCGGGCTGGAACATCGGCACCCGCACGACCACCCTGGTCCCCGCTTCCGGCGCGGTCTCGACGACGAGACCGAACCACGAGCCGTAGACGTTGCGCAGCCTGCGGTCCACATTGGTCAGCCCGACGCTGTCGGCGTGGCCGTGCCCGGCCAGTACCCGTTCGGCGACGGCCGGGTCCATGCCGACCCCGTCGTCCTCAATGCTGATCACGCAGTCCGACCCCTCGGCTTCGCCCCGCACCTGCACCAGTCCCGACTTCGAACGCGGCTCGATCCCGTGCCGCACGGCGTTCTCCACCAGCGGCTGCAACACCAGGTACGGGATCGCCACCGCGAGCACCTCCGGCGCCACCCGGATCTGCACACGCAGCCTGTCGCCGAGCACGGCGCGCTGCAACGCCAAATAGGTCTCGATCGCATGAAACTCGTCGGCGACGGTCGTGTAGTCGCCGTGCCGGGCCAGGCTGTAGCGGGTGTAGTCGGCGAAGTCGAGCATCAGTTCCCGTGACCGGTCCGGATCGGACCTGACGAGAGACGCGATGACCGTCAGCGCGTTGTAGACGAAATGCGGCGAGATCTCGGCGCGCAGCGCACGCAGTTCGGCCTGCGCGGCCTGGTCGGCCATGGCCTCGAGGCGGGTGCGTTCCAGCGCGTCGCTGATCCAGTCGGCGACGTCCCGCACCGGCCCCATCCGGCTCGCGCCCGCCACCACCAGCACACCGGACAGCTCGTCGCGTGCGTGCAGCGGCAGTGCGACCGTCGGCAGCCTGCCCGCCTTCGTCTCTCTGTGCAGAACGTCCTCGACCAGGGACATCACGTCGACACCCGACGGTGTCTGGCCGACCCACTCCAGCCGCCCGGTCAGGTCGGCCAGGCCGGCGCCGTCCGCGTCGAGCAGCCTGCGCACTCCCCTGACCGCCGCGCGCACACGAGGCCCGCTCAGCCCGCCCGCGACGTCACCCGCGACCCGCCTTGCCACGCCGAGGGTCGCGAGGGAGCCCCGCTTGAGGGGCCGCCAGGACCTGGCGGGGTCCTGGCCGGGCAGCACAGACATCGCGGCTCCATCGCATCGATGTACCAGGCCTGAGATCTTACGTCGGCGCTCCGGCCAGGCAGGCGGTTGTCGGCCCGGCGAGCGGGTACCCGGCGGGCGTGCGCAGTCCGAACGCCGTCACGTACCGTAGGCCGTGATGCGGCAGATCTTGTTGGTGGTCGCCTTGCTGCTGGCCGCGTGTAGCCCCGGACCGTTGCGCCTGTACAGCGGGTCGACGGTGGGCTGGTCGCAGGCCGGGCCGGGCGGGTTCGCCAACCGCAACGGCGTGCTGACCTCGTCCGGCGGCATGGGCCTGTTCTGGTACTCGGCACGCGAGTTCCGGGCGTACGCGCTGAAGCTGGACTGGAAGGTGTCGGGCGACTCGAACTCGGGGGTGTTCATCGGCTTTCCGGCCAGTTCCGACCCGATGTCGGCGGTGAACAAGGGCTACGAGGTGCAGATCGACGCGAGCGACGAGCCGGCCCGGACCACCGGAGCGATCTACGGCTTCCAATCGGCGGACACCGCGGCCCGTGACAAGGCCGTGCGGCCAATAGGTGAGTGGAACACGTTCGAGCTCGTGGTGTCCGGCGAGCGGGTGCGGGTGCTGCTCAACGGCGTGCAGGTCAACGACTTCACCAACACGGACCCAGCGCGGTCACTGGTCTCGGGACACATCGGCCTGCAGAACCACGGCGACGGCGACGTGGTCTCGTTCCGGGACATCCGGCTGACCGAATAGCGTGCTACGTTCCCGTGATGTCGCGGGTCTACGTGACCACCACCGCACGAGCGTCCGCTCTGGAGCTGGTGTGGGCGGACGTGCTGGCGCGCCACCACAGGATGACCGGCTCGCGCGTACGGTTCCTCGGCGGCGGACCGCCCGCGTTGCGCTCGGCGCTCGCCTTGTCCTACAACGACTTCGACGCGACAGACACACCTGTCCCCCGCTACGTGGACGCACTCGGCCCAGCGCACTACCAGCGCTGGTGGGCCTCCACCGACGAACGCATCCACGTCATCGGCGAATCCGCCCGCCACCAGCACGAGATCACCTGGCACGCACACCTGCTGTCCACAGACGCCCCACTGCCGACCTCGATCGTCGTACACCCAGACACCGACCACCCGGACATCGCTGCCCTCTCGTCGCGTTACGGCGCGGATGCCGTCAGGTGGTGGCTGCTCCGCGACCCGACACTCACCCCGGACCGCATCGTCCACCTGGCCAACAAAGACCTGCACAAGCGCCTGGGCACACTGGTCGACCGGATAACCGGCCTCGTACACCGCTACCGAGACGGCGAACCACCCCCAGGTGGCACGTGGCCGTCGGTGTCCGGCACCGTCCGTGCCGCCCTGACCAGGGCGGACTTCGTCACCGCGACAGACGCCGTATGGCAGATCGCCGATGACGCAGCGGCCTATCTGACCAGGTCAAGGCCATGGGACCTGGCCATCAGCGGCCCGGACGACGACCTCGACACCGTACTGGCGACGCTGCTCGCCTCGTGCCGCACGCTGGCCAACGAGCTGACACCGTTCCTGCCCGACCTCGCCACCCGGGTAGCCGAGCAGACGTTTGCCTTGTCCGGCTCATTGGCCCCACCTCGCAGCGTGTACGCCCGGCTCCGAAAATGAGTAACCCCACCCGGCAAGATCGCGATGGCCAAGCATGCGTGCAACGGACGACGCCGGAACTGTGCTCGACGCGGAGTACCAGGTCCAACCAGAAAGGTGATCATCTCGCGCTGGTGCTGATGAGCAGCAGCGGCAAGGCGGAGACCAGACCCAACGGGTCGAACACCCAGTACGACCCCGCGCTCGAACTGCTGCTCAGGCGGCTCGGCAAGCTCGACGCAGTACTGGTGAGCGTGGCACTCGACTCGCGCGAAGCCCGCAAGCTTCCCCCAGCAGAACGCATCATCCGCGACTCCCCGACCAGGCTCGCGGACGTCGACGACTTCGACGGGCTCCGCAAGGAGATCGGCAGGGCGCAGGCGACGACCGGCGGCAACCAGACCAGGCAGATCCTGCTCCGACTCACCATCCCGGGATACACAGTGAACGACGCGGACCGCCTGGCCCGGTACCTCGCCCGACCGGCTCCCACTCTGCCGTCCGCGACTCAGGATCTGGCAGACGACCTGCTGTTCGACCTGAACTGGCTGGCGAAGGTCATCGCAGTGCTCCAGTACAAGAAGCAGATGGTCCTGTACGGACCGCCCGGTACCGGCAAGACCTACCTGGCGCGCAAGCTGGCGCAGCACATCGCGGGCGCAGCGGCGACTCGGCTGGTTCAGTTCCACCCGTCCTACGCCTACGAGGACTTCTTCGAGGGCTACCGGCCACGCGGCTCCGGCGAGACCTACACGCTTGCCGTGCAGGACGGACCGTTGCGCCTGCTGGCCGAGGCCGCGGCAAACGACCCCGGCCGCCCCTACGTGCTGATCATCGACGAGATCAACCGGGCCAACCTGTCGAAGGTCTTCGGCGAGCTCTACTTCCTGCTCGAGTACCGCGAGGAGGCGATCGAGCTCCAGTACTCCCCGGGCAAGCAGTTCAGGTTGCCTGCGAACATCTTCATCATCGGCACCATGAACACCGCCGACCGTTCCATCGCGTTGGTGGACGCAGCCATGCGGCGCCGTTTCGCGTTCGTCGAACTGCACCCGGACCACCCGCCGGTGGATCAACTGCTGACGCGGTGGGTGGCCAAGCACGGCAAAACCGACGGACGCGCCGAGTTGCTCACCAAGCTCAACAACGCGATCGGCGACGACCGCGAGTTCAAGATCGGTCCCTCGTACCTCATGAAACCCGACGCGGACCACGGCCTCGACCTCGTCTGGGAGTACTCCATCCTGCCGCTGCTCGAGGAGCACTACTACGACCTCCGCTCCCGCAGGCAGGTGCACGACACCTTCGGCCTCGACGCCATCCGCGGCCAGTCGTGATCGTCATCGACGAGAACGCCAAGTCGAGCGAGACCGTCTCGCTCACTGCGGTACAAGTGGACCACCTCAAGCGATGCGACCTCGTCACTGTCCGGCCGGACGGTTCCGGCTACAAGCTGGTCCCGAAGTCCAAGCGTGTGGGCGCCGTGCACGCCCACGGGCTTGACGTCGTGGTGAAACCGAAGATGAAGATCCAGCGCCTGCTGTTCATGCTGGGCTACGCCGTCAACCCCGGCTTCCGCCCCGAGAACGTCGAAGGCGTCGAAGCTGACGAACTGTGGGCGATCGTCGCGGAGACCCTATGCCGCAACGCCGAACGCGCACTGGCGCGCGGTGTCCTGCTGGGCTACACGACCGAGCACGCGACGAGTGCGGTGGTCCGTGGTCGTATCCGCATCGGTGACCAGATCACCAAGCGACCCGGCCGCCTGACACCAATGGAGATCACCCACGACGAGTACACCGTGGACATCACCGAGAACCGGCTGTTACGCACGGCCGTCCGCCGAATGCTCAAGGTTCCCCGTGTCGAGGCGGACATCAGGAGGCGGTTGCAGCACGTGGACAACAAACTCGCCGGCAGTTCGCCGCTAGCGCCCAGAGCTCTGATTCCGCCGTGGCGGCCGACTAGGCTCAACGCGCCGTACCAACCCGCGCTGCGGATCGCGGACCTCGTACTGCGGACGCTCTCCTTCGAAGTGGGCTGCAACGGTCTCTCCATCGCCTCGTTCGTGGTCAACATGGAGCAGGTCTTCGAGGACTTCGTCACCACGGCGCTGACCGAGGCGTGGAGCACCGGCCCTGGGAGGACACATCGCCAGTTCCCGGCCAGACTCGACGGCGTGGTGCCCATGAAGATCGACGCCGTACACCTCGTCGACGAGACCCCGCGGTTCGTCGTGGACGCGAAGTACAAGCTTGAGAGCAAGTCCGGCCGTTACCCGGCCACGGACCTCTACCAAGTGCTCGCCTACTGCACTGCGTTGCGGGTCGACCGGGCGTGGCTCGTCTACGCGAGCGGCACCGCCGGTGTCGTCCCGCGACGCATATCCAACTCGCCGGTCACGATCACCGAGTACCCGTTGGACCTCGACGTGCCGCCGTCCGACCTCCTCGCGCAGCTGGACCGGCTGGCGCGGTCGGCATGGCTGCCGTGAAATCGGCGTGCCGTGTCGCCGCGGTTGACCTACCCTTCTCGGCAACGCGTTGACGGAGACGAGTAGCCACGGTCCACGTGAGCAGAGAGAGCCGCCGGTAGCTGGGAAGGCGGCCTCGCGCCCGTGGTGAAGACCCTCCCGAGTGCGGGGAGGCAATGCCCCGCCGGTTCGCCCCCGTCATCGGGCTGAACGAGGCCGCCGCGGTTGCCAGCCGGGGCGGCGAAAGTGCGGTGGCACCGCGAGTCCCCTTCTCGCCCGCACTCCCAAGGGATCACCGAGATTCCACCAGGAGTAACGATGATCTCGCGAGTTCTGGCGACTGACGTGCCGCGGCACGTCGGCGCCCGTGTCCGAGTCGCCGGTTGGGTTCACCGCCGGCGTGAGTTGAAATCCGTCACCTTCCTCGTCCTGCGTGACCGGTCCGGGCTGGTGCAGGTGGTCTTGCCCGAACCGGCGGGCGTCACCGAGGAGTCCGTCGTCGAGGTCGAGGGCCTCGTTGTCGCCAGCGACCAGGCTCCCGGCGGCGCTGAGATCACCGAACCGGCGATCACGCCCTTGTCCGGGCCGGTGCAGGCCCCGCCGTTCGACCTGTACCGCCCCAACCTCAGTGCTACCTTGCCCACCATTTTGGACAACGCGCCGATCGCGCTACGGCATCCGAGGCACCGCGCCGGGTTCGCGATCACCGCGGCCAGTGTCGCCGGGTATCGTGCCGCGCTCGACGCTTTGGGCTTCACCGAGGTGCACACGCCGAAGATCGTCGCCACGGCGACCGAGTCGGGCGCCAACGTGTTCGGCATCGACTACTTCGGGCACCGCGCGTACCTCGCGCAGTCGCCGCAGTTCTTCAAGCAGTCGCTGGTCGGGGTGTTCGAACGGGTCTACGAGGTCGGGCCCGTGTTCCGGGCCGAGCCGCACGACACCACCCGGCACCTGGCCCAGTACACGAGCCTCGACGCCGAACTGGGCTTCATCGCCGACCACCGCGACGTGATGGCGGTGCTGCGCGAAGCCGTGGCGGGCATGGTCGGGGCGATCCGTGAGCGCGCCGCGGAGTCGGTGGCGTTGCTCGGGGTGCGCTTGCCGGAGGTGCCCGCCGAGATCCCGGCGGTCCACTTCGCGGACGCGCTCAAGGTCGCGGGCGCCGACCCGGACGAACCGGACCTCGCGCCCGCGGACGAACGGGCGCTGTCGGAGTGGGCATTGCGCACGTATGACTCGGAATTCCTGTTCGTCACCGGATATCCGATGCGCAAGCGCCCTTTCTACACGCATCCCGACCCTGCCCGGCCGCAGTACTCCAACAGCTTCGACCTGCTGTTTCGTGGCGTCGAGCTGGTGACCGGCGGGCAACGGCTGCACCGGTACGACGACTACCTCGCCGTGCTGGCCGACCCTGAGCCGTACGCGGGCTATCTCGCCGCCTTCCGGCACGGCATGCCGCCGCACGGCGGGTTCGCGCTCGGCCTGGAACGCTGGACCGCCCGGTTGGTGAACGCGCCGAACATCCGGCAGACGACGTTGTTCCCGAGGGACCTGCACCGGCTCAGTCCGTGACCTTCACCCGTTGTGGTGCGCTCCGGATTGCCTCACGCAATTCGGAGCGCACTACTGTGCGGTCATGACTCGTTCGCGGGTGTACCGAGACGGCACGCTGGAAGCCGAGAACTTCCCACCCGACCGGCTGACCGCCAACCTCGACGACCCCGGCACCATCGTGTGGCTGGACCTGGCTGCCCCGAGCGCGGACGACCTGGCGCAGCTCACCGAGTCGCTCGGGTTGCACCCGCTCGCGGTCCAGGACGCCGTCCAGCAGCACCAGCGGCCGAAGTTCAGCCGTTACCCCGG
Source organism: Kibdelosporangium phytohabitans (assembly GCF_001302585.1). Lineage (GTDB taxonomy): Bacteria > Actinomycetota > Actinomycetes > Mycobacteriales > Pseudonocardiaceae > Kibdelosporangium > Kibdelosporangium phytohabitans. The sequence continues at coordinate 7,995,213 of NZ_CP012752.1, forward strand.
GCACGCGCTGGTGATCTGCTACGCCGTGCAGACGAACGACGCCGGTGAGCTGACCGTGCACGAGCTGGCGGTCATCGTGACGAAGCAAACGCTTGTCACCGTCCGCAAGGATCCCGAGTTCGACATGGACGCGGTCGTCCAGCGCTGGGACGACGAGCCGATGACGGACGGCGTCGCCTTCCTGCTGCACGGGATCCTCGACTACGTCGTGGACTCCTACCTGGACGCGGCACAGTCGCTCGACGACCGCATCGAAGCGCTCGAGGACGACGTGTTCACCCGGCCGCCGAACTCGCTCGCCGTGCAACGGCATTCGCTGGCGCTGCACAAGTCCGTGGGGCAGTTGCGGCGCACGGTGGCGCCGATGCGCGAGCTGATCGCCACCTTGCTCCGCCCGGACAACGCGATATACAGCGAACGGATGCGGCCGTACTTCCAGGACGTGCTCGACCACGCGATCTGGGCGTCCGAGCAGGTGGAGTCGTTGCGGGACCTGATCGCCACGATCAGGGACACCCAGCTCAACCTGCAGGGCAACCGGATGAACCTGATCATGAAGAAGGTCACGAGCTGGGCGGCGATCATCGCGGTGCCGACCGCGATCACCGGGTTCTACGGGCAGAACGTGCCGGTGCCGGGCGTCGACCAGCCGTGGGGTTTCTGGGTGTCCACGGTGGCCATCGCGCTGACCTCGGTCGCGCTTTACACGACTTTCAAGCGCAAGGACTGGTTGTAGGCAATCACTTCTTCGCCCGCGCGGTCGCGCTGATCGCCCCGACTGTGACGAACGTGCTGATCGTGGCGAGCCCGGCGACGAACGCGGCCACCGGCGTGTTCTGCGAGGAAGACGTCTCGGCGGACTTCTTCACGATCGGCGGTTCCGGTGTCGGTTCCACGAGCGACACGATCACCGCCGACGTGAGGTTCACCATGTCGCGCCTGGTTTCCGCCAGTTGCCCGTTGATGAACGGTGTCGCGGTCACCGTCAACGAAGTCGTCAAGCGCTCGCGCATCACGACGGAGCACGTGTACTCGACGGTTTGCTGCGGCGCCAAGGTCCCGATGTCACGAGCACACGCCGAGGGTGTGCCGGTGACGCGGACGCCACCGAGTGCGATCGGCGTCGGATTGCGCACGGTCACGGTGAACGTGACTGTCTCCCCTGCCCGTGCCGCACGGCTCGACGGCCTGACCGTGAACTCGACTCGCGGGTGGATGACGGTGAACGCGGCACTGGCGCCTGCTGCCACCTTCTTGCCGGTCTTGTCCGCGCCGATGACCGTGACGTTGTTGGTGATCCCATCCTCGCCCGCGGAAATCGAGCACTGCAGGGACTTCCTCTCCCCCGCCGCGAGCGTGCCGAGGTCCGGCTTGTCGCAGGCGTCCACTTGCTTGTCGTCCACCGCGACCCCGGACAGCGGTGTGTCGCCGGTGTTGCGCACCTCGATGGCGTAGCCGACGGTCTGGCCACTGAGGACAGTTCCAGGCGTGGCCGTCTTGGACACCGCGATGGCGGGGTGGACGACTTCGAGCGAAGTGGACGCGGTCGCGGACAGCTGGTCGCCGATGAGGCTCGTGCCAGTCGCCCGCGCGGACGGCTGCACGTCGTCGGCGGGCGCGGGCCGGGCGCAGGTGGCCTTCGCCCCCTGTCCCGGTTCCAGCCGGGGAATGCTCTGATCGCAGGACGTGCCGATATCCATTCGCACCAACACGTCCACCGCGGGCGCACTGCCGGTGTTGGTCACGGTCACCGATTGGGTGACTTGATCGCCCGGATGCGCGACAGCGGGCTGCACCGACGTGGCCAGCGCCAGTTCGGGCCTGCCCGACGACAGCACAACGCCTGCGACGAGGTAGGCGTCGAGCCCGCTCGTGAACGTCATGTTCACGCCGGTTTCACGCGGCTTGAACACGTCACCCGGCAGCTCGACCGTCCGGGCGTCCACGCTCATGTTGTTGGGGCTGTTGGGTTTGAGCTGCCCGTCGGCGGCGGAGACGAAGAAGTTGCCGGTGCCGCCGAGCTTGTGACCGTTGACCATGGCCTGGTCGCCGGAGACGGCCCAGTCGCCCTCGAAACCGGCCAAGCCGACCCGGGTGAGCCCACCGGCTGACTTGATCGACGGAAGCCGGACCTGCGCACCGGGCTTGGTCGTCAGCACGCGGGAATACGTGTCGTAGACCGCGACCTGCTTGCGCGCCGGTGCCGCCGGATTGGGCGTGTCGAACATCCAGACGGCGGTCAGCGACCAGCCGCCGAAGCAGTCGAAGCCTTGTGGCGTCCAGACATTCCCGACGGTAACGGCCGATGGGCCGGTCATCCCACGAAAATGCCCGGTGACGTCGGCATGGGCGCTGTAGAACTGGTGGTCGGTGTTCGCGAGGGCGGCGATCGGGTCCTCGGTGTACTTGTCCGGGCCGACCAGGCTCCCGCGATCGTTGACCTTGAGGGAAACCTGTTGCTGCGCAGGGGAACCAGGGGGACGGATCGGGCCGCGTCCACACGGGATGTCCTTGGGAGACCCGGTGTCACCCGCCCAGGTCAGCTTGGCGTAGGCCACCCGCGCGCCCGCCGGGATGTTCAACCGCGCGCTGGAGGAGTTGAACGTACCCGGGTCCGCGTCGACGTCGGCCCACGCCATCGGGTACCCGTTGTTCTGCGCGGAAGGCCCTGTGCCGACACGGTTCTGCGCATCGATGCACAATCGCACCGGGTACTGCCCGGGCTCACGGGGACAGGTGGTGACGGTGTTGCCGATGACCGCGAAGTCACCGTAGACCGTCTGGTCGAAGTTGACGGGAGCGACCGGCTGACCAGCGGAGGAAGGGGTGGCGGGAAGAGCGGTGAACAAGAGCATCGACAGCGTGCCCGCGAGTCCCCATATTCGCACTTCGACCTCCGTCAGGTTAGGACGGACGATAGGTCACGCGCGTCACGCACCGCCAGGATGTTCACTCCTCCCGGTGTATTTGCACGCTACCCCATGGCGCCATCCGCGACGGTGTGTCAAACATGGTGTTCGTGCCAGGTTACGCGTATCTCTTTGTCGTCGCCGTGATGGTGATCTCCGCAGGCGTGATGATCGCCGTGGGACGCAGAAGACGCGCGAGGGAAGGCACCTACAACTCGGAGGCGATCGGTTTCGTCGGCGGCGTGCTGAACGCGTTGTTCATCGTGGTGCTGGCCTTCTACACAGTGATCACCTGGACGGAAGCAGACGCGACGGAGCAGCACGCGGAGGTGGAGGCGTCGAGCCTCATCGAGGTCTACTGGCAGGTCGCCAATGCCCCGACGGCAGAACGCGACCAGATCAGGGCGCTGCTGAAGGAGTACACAACGGAGGTGATCGAGAAAGAGTGGCCGATGCTCGACAGGAAGGAGTCGGACCCGAAAGCCGACGACCTGCTGGTGGCGGTCCGATCGGAGATCGGAAGGCTGCCAGCCGAAGCAGACCGTGAACTCTCGATAAGAGACCAGGCACTGCAGAACATCAGGACAGCGTCGGACGAACGCAGAGCCCGGATCGAGCAAGCGACCGGCGACAGCTCACTGCTGACCCTGTTGCTGTGGGGAACGATCATCGGTGGCTTCGCAATGGTGGCCTTCCCACTGGCCATGGGCTTCAGCAACGAGTTCCGGCACATCCTGAGCATCGTGGTGCTCGCCGGAACACTGGCGTTCACGGTCTACTTCGCCATCGAACTCGACCAACCCTTCCAAGGCCTCATCAAGGTGGACCCGGACTCATTCACCACAGCGTTGACCGAGTTCAACCGCATCCCTTGAGGTTGCCAGCCCCTCTCGCAAACTGGCGGCCCGGCTCCCCACCTCAAGCAACCAGATCACCGAGAGCTGTTGCATGTGAAGTCGGAAGAAGCCGACACCACCAGCGCGACAGTCGGCACCGACGCACAGGGCACAAGCAGGCAGGGCACAAGCAGATGGCACGTGCGAAACCGCCCTGAGCGGCAAGCGCGCAAGCCAGCCACAGCGGCGAGCGCGCAAGCGCAAAGGGGTGCTTCGGGGGTGCTCCTGCCCGTCGGCCTGGGCGAAGCCGACCTCGGGCTGTCAGGAGGTCCGCCTACGCGAAGCACCACCAAGCGGAAGCGATACGGACCTCTTGACAGTCCGTGGTTCCCTCTGGGCAGGTCGACGGGCAGGAGCGCCCACGCCCACCGAAACACACCAACGGCTCGGCTGCGGAGAGGGGGAACCGCCCCCCATGGCTCCTGCCCAGAGGTCTGCCGCCCGGCGAGGGCCTTCTTGTCACTCTGCTAAAGGCTCATGCCGCACGAAAGGCCCTCGCCGGGTGGGCAGACCGCCACAAGGTGGACAAGAGCGGTCCCAGCGCCGGGCGCGGCTTCGCGTGGGTGAGAGTGGGGTCCTTCCGTGTGGCCTGCGGGAGGCAACCACACGTGTCAAGGGGCCCGGTGGGGCTTTCAGCCTGGCTGGACAGGGCAGGCGGACCCCTGGACACGTGCGGTCGGGCTGGGCCCAGGTCATACGGAAGGGAGAAACCACGAAACCGAGCCCTGTGCTGGCAGCACAAGCCACAAGCCGACCCGTGCAGGCAGCACAAGCCGGCACGGACCATCTGCGCTAATAAGGCAAAGCCCACATAGGATTGGTGTAGAACCAAAGATCCTTCCACGGGTCAGCATCCCCCACGGCGTCCAACGCAGGCCCCGCCGGATCAACCGCTGCCCCGTGAAAGCCGGGAGCGACCCGGTTGCCGTCGGTCCCCCGCAACCGTACATAAACCGGCCGATCAAGCCGACCAAGCTGGTACGTAAACCCGACAGTCCCCGAAGACTTCTTGACCTCGAAAGACTTCACGACCTTGGTACGAGGCGCGGCGAACGTGTCACGGTCAAGCACCGGCCCGGTCACATCGCCCTGAATGATGTCCACACGCGCCAGAACAGGTACGAACTGCGCCCAGTTGGGACCGTTCGCGAGGTCGATGCTGATGGTCAGTTCCACCGGGGTTCCACGGCGTACGTGCAACGAGCCCCCCAGTGTCGCGCTGGACAGCCAGCCGCCTTGGCTGCGGAGCCGCACGTCGAGGCCGCTGATCAGGCCACCGTGATCCACCCATACGCGGCCCGCGCGAATTCCGTCCATTACCGCGCGGTATGAGAAGTCAAGGGCGCCAACGTGTGTACGGCTGTAGCAGCCTGGCCAGAAGTCTCCGTCCGTCAGGTTCAGCGCTCCGCCGTGCACTGGGTCCGCGTGTCTGCCGTTGGTGGTGAAGTCGCTGTTCGGGCCCCGTGCCGAGGATTCCGCGTACACGCTGTGGGAATCGGAGTTCGCCGTTATCCACCACGGCTTTCCCTCCGCCAGGAGGCTGTCCCACAGTCCTCCTACCGTCGCTGTCATCCAGTCGAAGCCGCCCCACGTGTAGTAGCTCTCCGGTGGGTAGCCGGGGAATGCTTCTGCGGCTGGTGTTCCGTCGTAGTATCCGCGGGCTCGGCCGCCGCCGTGTGGCTTCGGGATCCCCGCTGCCTGGTGTCCCGGTGCGCCTTCCATACCGACCGCTATGCCTGGGGCCGCGTCGCGCCAGCCTCTGATCTCGTGGGGTGAGTCCACTCCTTTGCGGGCGGGGTGGTTCGCGAGCATCAGTGCGTCGTCGACGCGCCGTTCGCGTACGCCTTCGGCGAGGAAGTTGACGCCCGCGATCGCGAGTGCTTCCTTGTCCGTCGTGGTCTCGTTTGTCCGGCCGTCGTAGCCGAGTTCGAATTCCTTCAGGAACGACGCCTCGTTGCGTCCCGGTGCCACGAAGACCGTTCCGTGTTCCGCGCCGGGGATGTTCCATTCCAGTCCCTGGAACACCAGGGTGCCGTCGTAGCGTTCACGCGCCACCCTGATGTCGGGGTTGACCTTGTCGACGCCTATCTTCGCGTGGACTGGGCCGCCGTGGTCGGTGATCACGAGCCAGCCGAGGCCGTAGGCATTCGCGTGTCGCACGTGGTCCACGACGCGGTACTTGCCGTCGTCGCTGTACTGCGTGTGTACGTGGTGGTCGCCTGCGAGCCAACGGAAGCCGCCGCGGGGCACGCTGTTCTCCGCGGCCGTGGGTGTCGCGCCGAGGACGTTGCCTGCGGTGGCCAGGCCCGCACCCAGCAGTCCTGCTCTGCGGAACACTGACCTGCGGGTCATCTCGTCGCGGTCGAGGTCCTCGTCCGGCACGTCGAGGTCCGCCGCTCTCGGCAGTTCGCCGGAGTGGACGTGGGAGTGATCATGATCGTGATGATGGTGTCCCACGTCCGCTCCTCATGTGCTCGTCGAAGACGGCGCAACACTGACCGCGGCGGATGAACGCGTGGCGAACTCGGGCTTACCGCACGCTACCCCCGCGTTGCCATCGCACGCAGGAAGAACGCGAGGTTGGCCGGGCGTTCCGCCAAGCGGCGCATGAAGTACCCGTACCACTGCACGCCGTACGGCACGTACACGCGCATCGTGTCGCCGCGGCGGGCGATCGCTTCCTGTTCCTGCGGCCGGATGCCGTACAGCATCTGGTATTCGAACTGACGCCCGATGCCGAGCTCACCGGCGATCGCGATGATCCGCGGGTCGTGCGAGGCGATCATCGGGTACCCCTGGCCCTCCATCAGGATCCGGAGCACCCGCACGTAGTTGCGGTCGACCTCGGCCTTGTCCTGGTAGGCCACTGAGGCTGGTTCGCGGTACGCGCCCTTGCACAGCCGCACTCGCGAGCCGGCGCCGGACAGGTCGCGTGCGTCGCCCTCGGTGCGGTACAGGTACGCCTGCAGCACCGCGCCGACCCACGGGAAGTCCGCGCGCAGCTCGCCGAGGATGTCCAGTGTGGAGTCCGTGGTGGTGTGGTCCTCCATGTCCAGCGTCAGCGTGGCGCCGACACCAGCCGCCGCGTCGGCGATCAGCCTGGCGTTGTCCAGTGCGATCTTGTGACCGTCACCGGGCAGCGCCTGGCCGACCGCGGACAGCTTGACCGACACGTCCGCACCAGTTGCCAGGCCCTGGTCGGACAGCGCCGACAGCAGTTCGGTGTATGCCTTGACCGTGTGGCTGGCATCGGCGACCTCGGTGGTGTCCTCGCCGAGGTAGTCGATGGTGATCGCACGGCCGGACTCGACGAGTTCCCTGGTCGCGGTGACCGCGTCGGGCGTCTCGGCACCGGCGACGAACCTGCCGACCACGGGCTTGGTCAGCGGGTTGCGCTCGACGAGCTTTCGGGCCAACGGCGATCGTGCCGCGGCAAGCAGGCTGGTACGCAACATGTCTACCTCCTACCCCTGGTGCGGGTGGCGTGAAACGGTCGGTGGCACGAAGGTCTCCTTGATCGATCGGGGGCTGACCCAGCGCAGCAGGTTCAACGGGGAGCCGGCCTTGTCGTTCGTGCCCGATGCCCGGCCACCGCCGAACGGCTGCTGGCCGACGACCGCGCCGGTCGGCTTGTCGTTGACGTAGAAGTTGCCGGCGGCGAACCGCAGCTGCTCGGCGGCGCGTTCGACGGCCGCGCGGTCGTTGGCGATCACCGCGCCGGTCAGGCCGTACGGTGACGCGTTCTCCATCTGGGCCAGCACTGTGTCGTACGCGTTGTCCTCGTACACGTGCACGGCGAGGACCGGGCCGAAGTACTCGGTGGTGAACACCTCGTTGGCCGGGTCGGTGCCGAGCAGGACGGTCGGCCGGACGAAGAAGCCCTCGCTGTCGTCGGCGGTCCCGCCTGCGGCGACGCGCAGCGACGGGTCCGACTTGGCACGCTCGAGCACGCCGGACAGCTTGTCGAAGGAGCGCCGGTCGATCACGGCGCCCATGAAGTTGCCGAGGTCGGTGACGTCACCGACGGTGAGGGACTCGACCTCGCCGAGGAAGTCGCCGGACATTCGCTGCCAGACCGACTTCGGCACGTACGCGCGGGACGCCGCCGAGCACTTCTGGCCCTGGTACTCGAACGCGCCGCGGACCAGCGCGGTGCGCAGCACGTCGGCGTCGGCCGACGGATGCGCGAGCACGAAGTCCTTGCCGCCGGTCTCGCCGACGATCCGCGGGTACGAGCGGTACCCGGCGATGTTGGCGCCGACCTGGCCCCACAGGTGCTGGAAGGTCTTGGTCGAGCCGGTGAAGTGGATACCGGCCAGGTCCGGGTCGGCCAGTGCGACGTCGGAGACCGCGAGGCCGTCACCGGTCACCAGGTTGATCACGCCCGCGGGCAGCCCGGCCTCTTCGAGCAGGCGCATGGTCAGGTGCGCGGACAGCGACTGCGTCGGCGACGGCTTCCAGACCACGGTGTTGCCCATCAGCGCGGGCGCGGTCGGCAGGTTCGCGGCGATCGCGGTGAAGTTGAACGGAGTGATGGCGTAGACGAAGCCCTCGAGCGGCCGGTGGTCGGTGCGGTTCCAGATGCCGGGCGAGCTGATCGGCTGCTCGGCCAGGATCTGGCGGGCGAAGTGCACGTTGAACCGCCAGAAGTCGGCCAGCTCGCACGCGGCGTCGATCTCGGCCTGGATGGCGGTCTTGGACTGGCCGAGCATGGTGGCGGCGTTGAGCCGGGCACGCCACGGGCCGGTCAGCAGGTCGGCGGCGCGCAGGAAGACAGCGGCGCGGGCGTCGAAGGACAGCGAGCGCCACGCGGGCGCGGCGCGCTTGGCGGCGGCGACCGCGGCCTGGGCGTCCTCGTGCGTGGCGTTGGCGAGCGTGCCGAGGACCGCGCGGTGGTTGTGGGGCTGCACGACGTCGATCCGGGCGCCACCGGCCATCCGCTGTTCACCGTCGATGGTGAGGGTGAACTCCACGGTCTCCTTGGCCTGCACACCGAGTTCGGCCTCGAGCGCGGCACGGGGCGCGGTGCCCGGCGCGTAGTCGATGACCTGCTCGTTGACCGGGGCGGGAACTCGAGTCACTGCGTCCATGCGCTCACCGTAGGGCCGCGATGAGCTGCAATTTTTGTAGCATTGGCTAAGATTCGACCACCATGGTTAGCCGATCGGACAACACGCTGCGTCAGCTGCTGCAGGCGCTCGGCGACCCGCTGGTCGAGGTCGTCTCGGCGCCGCGCGGGCTCGACGGCGTGGTGCGTGACGTGGTGATCCTCGATCCGGAGGACGATCCCGAGGTGCGTCCCGGCGACGTCGTCCTGATCATCGGTGTCCGGGGCCGGGCCGCGGTCGCCACGGTGCGCGCCGCGGCACGCCGAGGAGCGCTCGCTGTCGCCGTCAAGGGGCAGGACGAGGCGCTGGAACGAGCGGCGACCGACGCGGGCGTGGCGTTGCTCTCGGTGCGCGCCGACGCGCGCTGGGAGCAGCTGGAGTCGATCGCCCGCGCGAACCTCGGCGCGGACGACGACAGCGAGACGGTCGGGGACCTGTTCTCCCTGGCCCAGACGATCGCCGCGCTGACCGGTGGGCTGGTCAGCATCGAGGACACCGCCAGCCGCGTGCTGGCGTACTCGCGGTCCTCCGACGAGGTCGACGAGTTGCGGCGGCTGTCGATCCTGGGCCGCCAGGGCCCGGAGCAGTACCTGGCCAAGCTGCGCGAGTGGGGCGTGTACCGGCGGTTGCGGGAAAGCGAAGCGGTGGAACGCATCGACGAACGCCCCGAGCTCGGCATCCGGCGCAGGCTCGCGGTCGGCGTGCACGCCGGGGAGCAGTCCCTTGGCACGATCTGGGTGCAGGAAGGCGCGACCCCGCTCACCGAACAGGCCGAACGGGCGTTGCTGGGTGCCGCGCGTGTCACCGCGTTGCACCTGGTGCGCAGCCGGAGCAATCCGGGCGCACCGCTCCGGCTGCGCGAAAGCCTGCTGGAAGGCCTGCTCGACGGCCACACGACAGCGGGCGTGGTCGCCGCCAACATCGGCGCGGACGCGAAACGCGCGGCGGGCGTCGTGGCTTTCGAACTGACCGACGACGCCGACAGGTCGACGCTGGAGCTGCGCCGCGCGGAACTGATCAACGTGATCTCGGTGCACGCCGCGGCTTACCGCCGTGCCGCGTTGGTCACGCCGTTGCGCGCCCGTATCTACGCGTTGCTGCCCGACCTGCACGCGGGCGACGGCATGATCTCCCTCGCGAAGGAAATCGTTGCCGCGGCACGGCAACACGCGGGCATCGCCGTCCGCGCGGCGGTCGGAATGGCACCGAACCTCAGCCGGACAGCGGGGGCACGCCGGGAAACCGACCGGATCCTCGACGCGGGACTGGACCTGCCGGTGGCCTCGATCGACGACGTGCGCGCGGAAGTGCTGGTCGCGGAACTGCTCGCACTGCTGGCCGAGCACGAGGAAATCCGCGACCCGAGGCTGACCGGCCTGGCCGCACAGGACACAAAGGACATCCTGGTGCCGTCGGTGCTGGCGTACCTGGCAGCCCTCGGTGACGTCCGCGTGGCGGCGCAACGACTGCACATCCACCCGAACACCCTGCGGTACCGGGTCAGGCGCGCGGCCGAGCTCGCGGGCATCGACCTGGACGACCCGAAACAGCGCCTGATCACCCAGCTCCAGCTCATGCTCAGCCGTCGAGGGTGATCGCGTTCTTCGCGCGTTCGACGGACTCCTCCGACGGCGGTCCGGCCGGGTTCTCGGTCGCCAGAGCCTGGTTGGGTTCCACGAAGGGGCGCATCCGCTGCTCGTAGGCGCCGAAGTGCCCGCCGGAGTCCTCGCCGAGTTGCCTGGCCAGGATGTAGGCGCCCACCAGCGCGAGACTCGTGCCCTGGCCGGACAAGGGGGACGCGCAGTACCCGGCGTCGCCGACCAGCGCGACCCGGCCGTTGGTCCAGCTGTCCATGTGGATCTGGGCCATGGCGTCGAAGTAGAAGGCAGGCGCCTCGGTCATCGCCGCCAGCAGCGTCGGCACCTCCCAGCCCATCCCGGCAAGGTGCTCGGCCATGATCTTCTTCTGCTGCTCGGCGTCCCTGTGGTCGTAGTCCACTGGTTCCGACACGAACCCGAGCGTCACGCGGAGTTCGGCGTTGCCGCGCACCGGGTAGATCGCACCCCCGCCGCCGCTGTGCTGGTCCTGGAACCACAGTTGCCAGTTGTCCAGGTCGAGGAAGTTCTCCATCGGGAAGATCGCCAGGTACTGGCCGAGGTGCCGGGTGTAGTCCCGCTCCGGGCCGAAGGCCAGCCCGCGGACCGCCGAGTGCGCCCCGTCCGCTCCGATCACGAAGTCGAACGTGCGCCAGCCGCCGTGCTCGAACTCGACGCGCACGCCGTGCTCGGCCTGTTCGAGGGCTGTGATCGCGTCGCCGAACACGAACTCCACGCTGTCCTCGGTGAGCTCGTACAGCATCGCGGTCAGGTCCTCGCGCAGCAGTTCGACGTCGTCGCTGTCCAGCCTGCCGCTGCTCAGCACGTGCTCCTCGGAGCGGAACAACTCGTTGCCCTCGGCGTCGAGCATGGACATGCCGCGCATCTGGGTGCGTGCCGCGCGCATCTTCGCGCTGAGGCCCATCCGGTCCATCACGTCGAGTGCGACGCCGCGGATGTCGACCGCTTGGCCGCCGGAGCGCAAGCCTGGTGCTCGTTCGACGACGGTCACCGAGAAACCCGCCTCACGCACCCAGTAGGCCAGTGCCAGCCCGGCGACGCCTGCGCCGGAGATGAGGACGTTCCGCATCGTGTACCTCCTTGAACGTTGTATCTCAAGTACGTTGCACACTATGTCTTCAGCTGGGTTTTCATGCTAAAACTGACCTAGTACAGTTGGCCATCTGTACTAGCACAGGGGGTGCCGGTGAGCAGGTATCTGACCATCGCCGACGAGCTCAAACGCCGGATAACGACCGGCGAGCTGCCGCCTGGCGCGAAGGTGCCGTCGACGCGCAAGATCGCCGCCGAGTGGGGCGTCGCCATGGCCACGGCAGCCAAAGCGCTCGCCGCGCTCAGCCAGGAGGGGCTCGTCCGTGCCGAGCCGCGGTCCGGGACGGTGGTCACCGGTGCGCCGAAAGCACAAAGCGCGCCCAGAGCGACGGCCGCGCCGAGGTCACGTGCCGGGCGTGCCCCGGAATTGACTCGCGAACGCGTGGTGCGGGCCGCGATCGTCACGGCAGATGCCGAAGGGCTGGGCGCGCTGTCGATGCGCGGTGTCGCGGCACGGCTCGCGGTCGCCCCGATGGCGTTGTACAAACACGTTGCCAGCAAAGAAGAACTCGTCGTCCTGATGGCCGACGCGGCCTACGGCGAACGCGGCTACCCGGCCAGCCCGCCCGAGGGCTGGCGTGCGCGGCTCGAACTGTCCGCGCGGACGATGTGGTCGTTGTACCGCCGCCATCCGTGGCTCGCCCAGCTCGCGCCGATCACCCGGCCCATGCCCTTGCCGAACCTGGCGACGCACGCGGAGTTCATCCTGTCCGCGTTGGACGGCCACGGTCTCGGCGCGGCGAAGATGTGCGACCTGCACGTGCTGCTCTTCAGCTACGTCCAGGGCGTCGCGATCCACCTCGAACGCGAACAGCAGGCGGCGGGCTCGTCCGGACTGTCCGAAGACGACTGGATGGACGCGCAGGCGCCCGCACTGGAAACGATCACGGGCGACGGCCGCTTCCCCACGTTCGCCAGGATGCTGAACACCTTGGCAGCAGAGGGATACGACCTGGTCCTGGACAACCTGTTCGAACTGGGGCTGAAGGCGCTGCTCGACGGCATCGACCTCAGCGGGTGAAGGCCGGTTCGGTCGCGCGCGCCAGTTCGCTCACCAGGTGGCCGCTCAACGTCAGCAGGGTCCGGTCGATGCAGTCGACCAGCATCTTGCCGGTGGCGGGCTCCACAGTGGTCCAGTCGCGGCCGTCGGCCGCGCGGTACTCCTCGATCAGGTAGCGGCCGTTGGGCGAGTCGAAGAACCCGACCAGTTCGTCGTCCCGCACGGAATATCCCATGTGGTCGATCACGGCCGCGGTGAACTCGCCGCGGTCCTCCGCGCCGTAGATCGTTTCGGCGAGCCAGTTCGCCTCCTGCGAGCCGATGCGCGGCGCGCGCGGCCGGGTCCTGGTGCCGGGTCCCGCGATGGACCGGAACCGGGCGTCGGCGATGACCTCGTTGGGCAACGACACCGTGCAGCCGGGCCCGGGTGAGGCTTCCAGCAGCAGCGAGACGGGCGCGCGGGCGATGTCCTCGGGGCGGATGGCGTGGATGTTCACGTAACCACCGACGTGCACGCCGAACGCGGCCTGGTCACCCGCGGTCGCGGCGTAGGCGCGGACCGGGCCGCCCAGCCACAGCCGTGCTCCGACAGCGAGGCGAGGTCGTGCCAGGATGTTCATCAGCGCGACCAGCCGGGGATGCGGCGCGGTGGAGTCGGCGAGCCCGGCGCGCTGGAGCTCCGACCAGGCCTTGGACACCATTCCGCGCTGGTCGGGACTGTGGTGCGACACGGTCAAGGTCTCCGGCATGTCCAGCAGTCCGAGGTACTCCCACAGCACCTGGAACGCCAGGTCCGAGATGGTGAAGACCGGTCCGGGCGCACCCGCGGGTCTGTTTCTTGCGGTTTTCATGCACACCCCTCCCATCTGTCTTCTAGTACGAGAACTCGGGCCTGTTCGGTTCATCCATCCGTGGTTGGATCTCGGGCCATGGGTTATCGACTCAACAGGCGTGCGGCGTTCGGTTTGGGGACCGCGGTCGCCGCGGGCAGCGTTCTCGGCAGTGCTCCGGCGTCCGCGCAGGACGTGGAAGAAGCAAGCCCGGCCAGGCCCGACCGGGCCCGTGCCCGGGTCAAGCGGGTGTACGACGACAAGGCCGCCGAGGCGGGTGGCACGTGGAACGCGCACATCAGCGTGGCTGACGGCGTCGCTGTCGACCAGGGCTCGGACGAGGTGGTCGAGGCCTACAGCGTCAACAAGGTCGCTGTGGCCGTCACGGTCCTCGACAAGATCGACCGCGGCCTGCTGACGCTCACCGAGCAGGTCGAGGTGCCCGCCGACATCGTGATCAAGGACGGTGACGGCATCATCGCGCTCGACGGCGCGTACCCCAGTGTGTTCACGGTCGGGCACATTCTCGCCCTGTTCCTGACCGTCTCGGACGACACGTGCGTCCGGCTGGTCGGGCTGGTCTGCCCGCCCGCGGAGATCAACGAGACCCTCAAGGCGAAGGGTTTCCCGAAGACCCAGGTCATCCCGGTCGCCAACCCGAAGCGGTACTTCCTCGGCAAGACGACTGCGCGTGAGACGCACGACCTGCTGCAGTCCCTGGTCAAGGGCACGCTGCTGAGCCAGGCGTCCACCGACTACCTGCTGGGCCTGCTGCGCTCACAGGTGGCGTTCACCGACGGGATCCGCCGGGTGATGTCGTCGGCCGACCGCGCCCGCGTCGCGACGAAGGCGGGCTGGCTCAACGACGGCCGCAACGAGGCCGGCGTCATGTTCGACAACGCGGGCAAGCCCGTGCTGACGTACGCGCTGTTCGCGCGCGGCCTGCCGGAGCACGCTGCGGACTTCGGCGGTACGCACCCGTTCGTGGGCGCGCGCTCGGAGATGGGGCCGAAGTTCCTCCGCGCGGTGGACAAGATCTCCGGCGACACCAGCGCGAGGACGCTGCGGGCGCAGGCCTACCAGCCGTCCAACGGCGGCTGACGGCTGCCGGGTCGCGGGGAACGGCGCGTGTGCCGTTCCCCGGCACGCCTGAGAGTCAGCTGATAGGTCTCTGTGAACATCCGGCTGGGGGCACAACTCACCCGTACCTCACGTTGAATGGGGTGTACGAACCTGACACCCCAGAGGTGAGAAGAGATGTCCACAGCAGCCTTTCGCCCCACCAACTCCATTCCTTCGTTGCCGACGATGCCGAACGGGTGGCCGATCGGCTCGTACGACACCTACGCCGAGGCGCAGCAAGCCGTCGACTACTTGGCGGACGCCAACTTCCCCGTGCAGGACGTCACGATCGTCGGTGTCGAGCCGTTGCTGGTCGAACGCGTCGCCGGCCGGTTGAGCTGGAGCCGCGTGCTCACCACAGGCGCGGCGAGCGGTGCGTGGTTCGGTCTGTTCGTCGGCCTGTTGCTGAGCATGTTCGCCGCAGGCGGCGGGTTCGCGTGGGGACCGATCCTGGTCGGCCTGCTCACCGGTACGTTCTTCGGCGTCGTGTTCGCGGCGATGAACTACGGCGCGACCCGGGGCCGCCGCGACTTCGTGTCGCACAGCCAGATCGTGGCCCGGCGCTACGACGTGCTGTGCCAGCCGCGCCAGGCTGAGGCGGCGCGCAACCTGCTGGCCAAGCTGTCCATCGGGATGCCCGCCGCGCAGGCCGTGAGCCAGAGCTGATCGAGACCGCAGGAGGCGGGACCGCGATTTCGCGGTCCCGCCTTTGTGTTATCATCGAACAAGACCTCACGAGGTTTTCGCAGTCATATTTGTTTCCTCGCAGTTATTCGCCGAACAGGCGCGATTTCTCGCCCGATAGGGCATTGTCGTCGACAGCGGCGCGACCGGTCCGCATACTCGGCAGCGTGATTCCGACATATGTTTTCGTCCACCCGTCAGGCAGCAATTCCAGGGTGTGGACGCCCATGCAGCGGGAAATGGCGTTCCGCGGTCACCGGACGCTCGCGGTCGACCTGCCCGGCCGCGGAACGGGATTCACCAGCGCCTACCAGACGCAGGACCTGGCGGCTTTCGCCGCCGAGCCGTCGCCGATCGCGGACGTGACCGGGCCGCAGTGGGTCGGCCACGTGGCCGACGCCGTCCGCCGGGTCCGCGAGCACGGTCCGGTGATCCTCGTCGGGCACAGCCTCGGTGGCCTGACCATCACGGGCGTCGCCAACGAGATCCCCGACCTGCTCGACCGGGTCGTGTACATCGCGGCGCAGTGCCCGGTCACGATGGCGGGCGCGGACTACGTCAACGAACCGGAATGGGCGTCCAGCGCACTGTTCCCGGCGACAGCGCGGATCACGATGACCGACCCGGCCGAACGCGGGTACATCCGGCTCAACTGGCGCACCACCGATCCCGCGGTGTTCGACGCGTTGCACCACGCACTCGGCGCGGAGGCGACGCCGAACGGGTTCGCCGCGACGCTCAACGGCTTCGAACCGGACGAGGTGTGGTGGCAGACCAACCCGACGTTCGACATTCGCGTGGACAAGGCGACGTGGGGCCGGGTCCCGCACAGTTTCATCCGGCTCACCGGGGACAAGAGCATGCCGCCCGCGGCGCAGGAGCGTTACATCAGGGAAGCCGACGAGTTGACGCCGGACAATCTGTTCGACGTGCACTACGCGTCCGGCGGGCACGGCACGTTCCTCACCAAACCCGCTGAAGTCGCCGGTATTCTCTCCGGCTTCAGCCAATAGTGAGGACTAGGCGGGTGCGGTGGGCGCCGGGAATGGCACCTCGCCGCTCCGCAACAATTCCAGCGCCCGGTTGATCAGCCCGCGCATGCTGGTTTTCCCGCCGCTTTCCACCCACGAGCGGACGCTGATGTCGATCACCACGTTCACGGCGGCCGCGGCGAGCCTCGCGGTCATCTCGCCGGACTGGCCCTCGCTGCGCCGCAGGACCTCGTGGGCGACCTCGTCGCACCACCGGTACCACATCCCGCTGAACTCGGCCCGCACCGAGGGAGTGCGTTCGGCGAGCTCGTACGCGGCCAGGACCCGGGGCCCGTTGAAGGCCGTCGTGGTGAGCACGCTGTCGATCAGCGCGTAGAGCGCTTCGTCCACCGGCATGTCGTCGGGCTGCGCGCGCAGCCGGTCCACGGCTCCGAACAGGTGCGCCTCGACGAAGGTGACGATCAGGGTTTCCTTGGTCGGGAAGTACCGGTACAGCGTGCGCGGGCCGACCTCGGCCGCCGCGGCGATCTGCTCGATCGTGGTCCGGTCGAACCCCTGCTCGATGAACAGCTCGAACGCCTTGTCTGCGATCAGTCGCCGCGTGCGCTCCATCTTGAGCTCGCGAAGCCCCACGGTCGTCCTCCTACGCCCCAAGATCCACGCGCCGATGCTACCGCCGGGTCCCGGTCACCAGGCGTTGCGGCAGTGGCCGCCTAGTGGCAGTCTATGCATTATGGCACTCACTGCCATTTTTCGAAGGGATCCCATCGATGACCGAACTGTCGACCGTCCCGGCGTTCCCCGCCACCCGGGCGCCCGGCTGTCCGTTCGAGCCACCCGCCGAGTTCGCCCCCATGCGCGACCAGGAAGCCATCACCCAGGCCAGCTGTCCCGCGGGCATCGACGCGTGGGTGGTCAGCCGCTACGAGGACGTACGGGCCCTGCTGTCGGCACCGGGTGTCAGTTCGCGCAAAGCGCCGTCGGCGCACGTGATGCCAGACGCGGACCTCGACCGCCCCGTCATGTCCGGCAACGTGCTCCAGCTCGACGGCAAGGAGCACGCCCGGTTACGGCGGATGCTGACCGCGGAGTTCACCGTGCGGCGCATGGAGGCGCTGCGCCCGTACATCCAGCGCATCGTCGACGAACACGTCGACGCCCTGCTCGCCGGCCCGAAGCCGGTCGACTTCTACGAGCACTTCGCCCTGCCGATCCCCTCGCTGGTGATCTGCGAGCTGCTCGGCGTGCCCTACGAGGACCGAGAGATGATCCACGCCCGCAGCGCCACGTTGATGGCGGTCGACGGCAATCCCGAGGTCATGTACGCGACACACGGCGAACTGCGCGACTACATGGGCACGCTGTTCACGGGCAAGCTGGCCGACCCGGGTGACGACCTGATCAGCCGGATGATCCAGCGCAGCCGCGAGTCCGGCGACCCGGTCAGCGAGGACGAGATGGTCGAGCTGAGCATCACCCTGCTCATCGCCGGCCACGAGACGACCGCGAACATGATCGCCCTGAGCACGGCCGTCCTGGCGCAGCACCCGGACAAGCTGCAGGCGCTGCGCGACACCCCGGGGCTCGCGCCGTCCGCGGTCGAGGAAATGCTGCGCTACCTGTCGGTCGTCCAGTTCGGCCTGCTGCGCTACGCCACCGACGACCTCGACATCGGCGGGCGGACCGTCAAGGCGGGTGACTGGGTGGTCGCCGCGCTGAACTCGGGCAACCGCGACGAGCGCGTCTACGACCGACCCGACGCGATCGACCTGGAACGCAAGGCCAAGACGCACCTGGCGTTCGGGTTCGGCATCCACCAGTGCATCGGCCAGCAGCTGGCCCGGATCGAGCTGCGGGAGGTGTACGCACGGCTCTTCGGCCGCGTCCCCGGACTGCGGCTGGCGGTCTCGCCCGACCGGATCTCGTTCAAGGACAACACCCTCGTCTACGGTGTGCACGAGTTGCCGGTCACCTGGGAGGACTGAAAGAGCATGGACCGGATCGTGGTCATCGGGGCGTCGGCTGCCGGGCTCACCGCGGCGGAAACGCTGCGCAGGGAGGGCTTCGACAAGCAGTTGACGCTCGTCGGCGACGAGCTGCACCTGCCGTACGACCGCCCGCCGCTGTCCAAGCAGGTCCTCTCGGGCGTGTGGGACACCGACAAGATCGCCCTGCGCAAGGACGAGGTCTACGAGCAGTCGGGCATCGAGCTGCGGCTCGGCACCCTCGCGACCGGCTTGGACACCGAGGCGCAGGTGGTGCGGCTCGACGACGGCGGCACGATCGGCTACGACGGCCTGATCATCGCCACCGGCGTCCGGCCGCGGCTGCTGCCCGACGGCCACGATCTGACCGGTGTGCACGTGATGCGCACCCTCGACGACACTGTCGCGTTGCGCGCCGAGCTGGCTGAGTCGGCACGGCTGGTCGTCATCGGCGCCGGGTTCCTCGGCTGCGAGGCGGCCGCGTCAGCCCGCAAGCTGGGGCTGGACGTCACGCTGGTCGACCCGCTCCCCCAGCCGATGGTCCGCCAGTTCGGCGCCCAGGTCGGCGACCTGATCGCGCAGCTGCACGCCGGCGAGGGCGTCAACGTCATGACCGGTGTCGGCGTGCAGGCGCTGCTCGGCGACGGGCGGGTCAACGGGGTCCGGTTGACCGACGGGACCCAGCTCGACGCGGACGTCGTGCTGGTGGCAATCGGTGCCGTTCCGGCGACCGACTGGCTGGCCGACAGCGGTGTGCTGATCGGCGACGGCGTGCTGTGCGACTCGACCTGCCAGGCGATGCCCGGCGTGTACGCCGCCGGTGACGTCGCGAGCTGGCACCACGAGGGCTTCGACGAGCGGATGCGCGTGGAGCACCGGATGAACGCGACAGAGCAGGGAATGGCCGCCGCGCGCAACCTGCTGGGGGCGAACGCTCCGTTCAAACCGATCCCGTACTTCTGGACCGACCAGTACGACACCAAGATCGCGGCGTTCGGGCTGCTCGCGCAGGACGCGGACGTGACCGTGCGGCAGGGTGACCCGGCGGAGGGCAAGTTCGTCGCGCACTACGAGCGCGCGGGCGAGCTGATCGGCGTGCTCGCCTGGAACATGCCCAAGGAGCTGCGCAAAGCGCGGGGCCTGCTGGCTGAATCGATCGGCTAGAACGGTTCAGAACCAGGCCGCGGGAGAGTGAGCGGTGCAGTGCGGCGGACGCAGCCGCACTGGAGAACCGCACCGTGCCGCCGGTTCGGCATCCTGCTGGACGGCGTGCCCACCCGACAGCCTGCCCAGCGCGTCCCGGTCCGGACGTGATCCGCGCCATCCTGATCGATCACGCGGGTTACCCCGTCCGTCCACATAGGTACGCAGCCGCGGCGCGCGAGGAGGCACCCGGTGCCACCCGCCTCTATCCGATGTGGACTGTCCAGCTACTCGCGGCCGCGCACGATGGTCGGCTCGAAGTAGTCGTCATCGTCCAGCTGGATGGGCAATTCCAGCTCGAAAGCGCCTTCGATGTCCTCATCGAACGACACTCTGTCCCGCATGGCGGTCATGACCTGCTCCGCTCTCCCGTCACACACTTACCAATTCATGGAAGCGAAATCGCAAACCACTCTCAACCCCTATTCCACGTTGTGACACAGATTTCACGACAACTTGTGAAAGCTCAGCGGACTGTTGACAGGATCCGCTCTTGACAAACCGGCAGGTTGCGTACTCTCAGCCGGCGCGGCCATGATCGGGGTGGTGAGCGAGCCGATCGACGAGCACTTCACCCGTACGGTGCAGGCGCTGACCCCCAACGGCGGCAACGGTGACGACGGCGAAGGGTTGCTGGAGCTGTTCGATTCCCAGCTCGGCAGCAGGCACATCGACATCGCCGCCCGCGAACTCGGTGGTCAGGGCCAGGGTTTCTACAGCATCGGTTCTTCGGGCCACGAAGGCAACGCCGCTGTCGCCGCGGCACTGCGACCGACCGATCCGGCGTTGCTGCACTACCGATCGGGTGCGTTCCACATCGAACGAGCACGCCAGGTGACCGGCGTCGACCCGCTGCTGGACATCCTGCTCGGGATCACCGCCGCGGCCGACGAACCGATCTCCGGCGGCAGGCACAAGGTCTTCGGAAACGCCGCCATGTCGGTCATCCCGATGACCTCCACCATCGCGTCGCACCTGCCGCGCGCGGTCGGACTGGCACTGGGTGTCCAACGCGCGGCGAAAATCGGCCTGCCGGCACCGTGGCCGCATGACGCCGTTGTCGCATGCACGTTCGGAGATGCGTCGGCCAACCACTCGACCGCGCTCGGCGCGCTGAACGCGGCACGGTACTGCGCGTTCCAGCGGCTGCCGCTGCCGGTGCTGTTCGTGTGCGAGGACAACGGCATCGGGATCAGCGTCCGGACGCCACCCGGCTGGGTCGCCGAAGTGCACGCGGGCGCGGGATTGGAGTACTTCTCGGCCGACGCGACGGACCTGTCCTCGGTCGTGCCGGTCGCGGGCGAGGCCGTGTCATGGGTCCGCGCCAACCGGGCGCCCGCCTTCCTGCACCTGCGGACCGTCCGGCTGATGGGCCACGCCGGGTCCGATGTGGAAAGTGCGTACCGGTCGCCGTCCGAGATCACCGCGGACTACTCGCTCGACCCGCTCGTGCGGACCGCCGAGCTGCTGGTGTCGAAGGGCCTGCTGACACCGTCCGAAGTGCTCGAACGCTACGAGGCCAAACGCGCCGAGGTGCGGCTGCGGGTGCGCGACGCCGTGTCGCGGCCCAAGCTGGCAGGCGCGAAGCAGATCATGGCGCCGCTCGCCACCTCCACAGTGGACGCACCATTTGTCCCGGTTTCGGGCACTTTGGCGCAGGGCATCAACCAAGCGCTCGGCTGGATACTGGCGTCGGACCCCGGCGCGCTGCTGTTCGGCGAGGACGTCGGCCGCAAGGGCGGCGTGTACGGCGTGACCCGCGGCCTGCACAAGAAGTTCGGCCCGGCCAGGGTGTTCGACACCGTCCTCGACGAACAGTCCATCCTGGGCACCGCGCTGGGCACGGCACTGGCCGGGTTCCTGCCGATCCCCGAGATCCAGTACCTGGCCTACGTGCACAACGCGCTCGACCAGATCCGCGGCGAAGCGGCGACCATGCGGTTCTTCTCCAACGACCAGTACCGCAACCCGATGATCGTGCGGATCGCGGGCTTCGGCTACCAGAAGGGCTTCGGTGGCCACTTCCACAACGACAACTCGATCGCGGCGCTGCGGGACATCCCCGGCGTGCTGATCGCCGCCCCGGCCCGCGCGGACGACGCGGCAGCGATGCTGTACACGTGCGCGAGCGCGGCCCGCACCAACGGTCAGGTATGCGTCTTCCTTGAACCCATTGCGCTCTACCACACGCGTGACCTGTACGAACCCGGCGACAACGGCTGGCTCGCGTCGTCGTCGGAGTCCGCGCCGGTCGGCCGTGCCCGGATCTACGGCTCGGGCACCGACCTGACCATCGTGACGTTCGCCAACGGCGTGCCGATGAGCCTGCGCGTGGCCCGTCGGCTCGCGGCGCGTGGCATCGCCGTACGAGTGCTGGACTTGCGCTGGATCGCGCCGCTGCCCGTGGCGGACATCCTGGCGCACGCCAACGAGACCGGCCGCGTTCTCGTCGCCGACGAGACCCGCCGGACAGGTGGCGTGTCCGAAGGTGTCTGCACGGCGTTGCTCGACGGCGGGTACCGCGGCGCGCTGCGCCGGGTCACCAGCGAGGACTGCTTCATCCCGCTCGGCCCGGCCGCCCATCAGGTGTTGTTGAGCGAGGACACCATCGAGCAGGCAGCGTCGGACATGGTCACGGGTTGAGCCGTGCGCTCGGCAGGATCATGGACCGGGCGTCGAGCCGTTGAGCGAGCCCGCCGTAGCTGAGCATCAAGTCGGGGACGCGCTGCAACCGCGTCGGGTCGAGGCTCGTCGGGTACCCGACGAGAGTCACGAGTGCGGCGGTCTGCTGGTCCACGGACGCGTAACCGCGGATGGCTTGTTCCACCGCGGTGCGGTCGGTGGCGGCGATCGCCGCGCCCCGGATGAGCGCTCGCTGGAACGCGGCGATGGTGTTCGGGTTCTGCCCCGCGAACTTCTGGGTGGTGGCGTACCCGGAGATCGGGATTTCCGCGGTGGGGCCGGAAGCGGCGTCGAACAGCGGCAACGCGCCGTATCGTTTGGACACGTCCGTGATGTACGGCTCGGACAGCAGGGCCGCGTCCACAGTGCGGTTGCGCAGCGCCTCCCCCATCTCCGTGTAGGGCATCTCCACGAACGTCGGTGCGGCGACGTTGACACCGCTCGTGCCCAGCACGGACTTGATGGTCAGGTCCGCGAGGCTGTTCGCGGTGGTCACCCCGACGCGTTTGCCCGACAGGTCGGCGGGCCTGCGCAACTGCGAATCCTTGGCGACAAGCACCATCCACGTGCGCGGGTTGGCGTAGTAGCCGTCGGCGACGAACCGGACGGCCACGGTGGCCTTGGACTGCGCGGTGAAGAACGAGACGTAGTTGCCGAAGACCAGGTCGAGCTCACCCGAGGCCATCGACGGGATCGCGGCGCCGGCGCCCTGGATCGTGACGAACTCGACCTCAAGGCCCTCCGCGGCGAAGAAACCGCGCTCGGCGGCCAGGAACACCGGCGCCGCACCGAGAACGGGCAGCACGCCCAGCTTGATCCGGTTCTTCTCCACAGGTAGACGATCCGGAGTGGACCCACCTGTGCACGCCGTCAGAACGACGACCGTCAGCAACGCGATCAGCCGACCACAACGCCGGAACCAGCACACGAAGAACTACCGCCAATCCAGTTGTCCCCTGTGGAGGGAGACCCAACTCGACCGGCGCCCGGCAGGCAAGCAAAACGTGAGCTGTAACGCCGTCAGAACGAGGAAATCGGCCCGGACCAGCGTCTGACCACTATCAACAGAATGCACGGCGTGCTACCGCAACGGGGGATGGCGAACCGAGAACCATTCTGCCAGTGGATGTGTTCGTACCAACGGGATTGTCAGACAATGACAACCGGCCAGCCCGGCTGCTTCTGGTGCCGATCGCGGTCGAACAACGCGGCGGCGCCCGCCAGCGCGAGTTGCGAGATCACGCAGGCGAACCGTCTTTGTTGCCACGCAGTGAAAAGCAGGCCGTGGTGCGCGGCCAAGTGAAGCGCGAGCACGGCGTGCCCGACATCGTGCGCACGACGAAGTGCCGGCACGCCGTGCGAAAATCACGCACCACCATCAAAGCCCGTCCCTCGTCCATCCCGACCCATAGAACAAGATCGGCCCAGAAATCCTCGTGAGTGTTTAGTCCGGTTCTAACCGGACTAAACACTCACGAGGATTTTTACGGGTTGGCGGGGAGTACTGGGCTGTGGGGGTGACCGCCATGCCGCACCGAAGATGGCCACCGCCATGCGATCCTGCCTCGCCCCGCGGAAAACCCGCGTCGAGCAACGCTGACGACATGAACTAGCCCAGTGACCGACGAAGCTTGCCGAACTCCTCCGCCAGCGCGGGCAACTGGTAGTGCGCGTTCAGACCCGACGGATTGGGCAGCACCCACAACCGCGACGGACCGAGACGCTCGTCCTGAGCGCCGATCGTCGCCTTCGGACGACCGAAGCCCATGCGATAGGCGCCGATTCCCACCACCGCAACCGTTTGCGGGGCGTACTCGACGGCCAGCGCGGTCAGGATTTCGGCCCCCTGGACGAATTCCTGACCGGACAGTTCGTCGGCGCGGGCGGTCGGTCGAGCGACCATGTTCGTGATGCCCAGGCCGTGGTCGAGCAAGGTGAACTGCTCGGACGGCTTCAACAACCGCGGTGTGAAGCCGGACAGGTGCAGCGCGGGCCAGAACCTGTTGCCCGGCCGGGCGAAGTGCTGCTTGAGCTGAGCAGACAAAAGCCCCGGGTTGATTCCGCAGAACAACACGGAAAGACCCGGGGCGATGATGTCCGGTATGCCGGTCAAACGGTGAAGCCCAACGCGCGCAGCTGCTCGCGTCCGTCCTCGGTGATCTTCTCCGGGCCCCACGGCGGCATCCAGACCCAGTTGATCCGGAAGTCCTCCACGAGCCCGCCACCCGGCCCACCGGTCAGCGCGGTCCGGGTCTGGTCCTCGATCACGTCGGTCAGCGGGCACGCCGCCGACGTCAGCGTCATGTCGATCGTCGCGGTGTTGTCGTCCTCGACCTTGATGTCGTACACCAGGCCCAGGTCGACCACGTTGATCCCCAACTCGGGGTCGACCACGTCACGCATGGCCTCCTCGAGGTCGTCGATCGCCGCGACATCCGCCTTCGGCGTGACCTCGGGCATGCCCTCGGCGCCGCGCACCACGTCCTGCTCGCTCATCGGGCGTCCCCTTCCGCTCGTACGACCGCGTCCTTGAACGCCATCCAACCAAGCAACGCGCACTTCACGCGCGCCGGGTACTTGGCCACGCCCGCGAACGCGACGCCGTCCTCCAGCACGTCCTCGTCCGGCTCGACCTGGCCCCTGCCCTGCATCAGCTCGGTGAAGGCATCCAGGGTCTTGAACGCCTCCCCCACGCTACGCCCGACGACCAGATCCGTCAGGACGGACGTCGACGCCTGGCTGATCGAGCAGCCCTGGCCCTCGTACGACACGTCCTCGACCGTCTCGCCGTCCAGCTTCACCCGCAGCGTCACCTCGTCCCCGCAGGTCGGGTTGACCTGGAAGGACTCCGCGTCGAACGGGTCACGCAGGCCGCGGCCGTGCGGGTTCTTGTAGTGATCCAGGATGATCTCCTGGTACAGCTGCTCCATCTGCATCGTCAGCTCACCCCGAAGAACCGTTTGGTCTCCTTGACCCCGTCCACCAGCGCGGTGACGTCGTCGAGGTCGTTGTACAAGTAGAACGACGCACGCAGGCTCGCCGGAATTCCCAGACGCCGGTGCAACGGCCACGCGCAGTGGTGCCCGACGCGGACCGCCACGCCCTGGTCGTCCAGGACCTGTCCCGCGTCGTGCGGGTGCACGCCGTCGATCACGAACGCGACCGCGCCGCCGCGGTCGGTCATGTCCGCCGGCCCGATGATCGTCACGCCGGGGATCTCCGCGAGACCACGCAGAGCGGCCTCGGTGAGCGCGTGCTCGTGCGCGGCGATCCGGTCCATGCCGACCACCGACAGGTAGTCGATGGCCGCGCCGAGACCGATCGCCTGCGACGTCATCGGCACGCCCGCCTCGAACCGCTGCGGCGGCGGCGCGAAGGTCGAGCGGGCCATCTGGACCATCTCGATCATCGAGCCACCGGTGAGGAACGGCGGCATCGCCTCGAGCAGCGAACGCCGCCCGTACAACACGCCGATCCCGGACGGGCCGACCATCTTGTGCCCGCTGAAGACCGCGAAGTCCACACCGAGGGCCCGGAAGTCGACCTTCTGGTGCGGCACGGACTGGCACGCGTCCAGCACTGTCAGCGCGCCGACTTCCTGCGCCTTGGCGACCAGCGGCGCGACCGGGTTGACCACGCCGGTCACGTTGGACTGGTGGGTGAACGCCACGACCTTCGTCTTCGACGTGACCAGCTCGTCGATGTTCGACAGGTCGAGACGGCCCTCGTCGGTGACACCGAACCACTTCAGCGTCGCACCGGTGCGCAGCGCGAGCTGCTGCCACGGCACGAGGTTCGCGTGGTGCTCCATCTCGGTGATGACGATCTCGTCGTCCGGCCCGAGCAGGAACCGCGCGGCCTCGGGCCCCGCGATCGACGCGTTGCTCATCGCGTACGCCACGAGGTTGATGCCCTCGGTGGCGTTCTTGACGAACACCAGCTCGCCCGGGTCGGCACCGACGAAGTCGGCGATCTTGCGCCGCGCGTCCTCGTAGGCCTCGGTCGCCTCTTCGGAGAGCTGGTGCGCACCGCGGTGCACAGCCGCGTTGGAGGTCTCGAGGAACTCGCGTTCGGCGTCGAGAACCTGCCGCGGCCGCTGCGAAGTCGCGCCCGAGTCGATGTAGTGCAACGGTTTCCCGTCCCGGACCGTCCGCTGCAGGATCGGGAAATCCTTGCGGATGGCCGCTACATCAAGACTGTCGGAGGTCACTGTGCGACGGCTTCCTCGCGCTTGCCGGTGAACCGCACGTAGCCCTCGCTCTCGAGCTGGTCGGCGAGCTCGGGGCCGCCCGACTCGACGATCTTGCCGCCCGCGAAGACGTGCACGAAGTCCGGCTTGATGTAGTTCAGGATCCGCGTGTAGTGCGTGATCAGCATGACGCCGACCTCGCCGGACGCGCGGTAGCGGTTGACGCCCTCGGACACGACGCGCAGCGCGTCGACGTCCAGGCCCGAGTCGGTCTCGTCGAGGATCGCGATCTTCGGCTGGAGCAGGCCCAGCTGCAGGATCTCGTGGCGCTTCTTCTCACCACCGGAGAAGCCCTCGTTCACGCTGCGCTCGGCGAAGGCCGGGTCGATGTCCAGGTCGGACATCGCGGTCTTGACCTCCTTGACCCACGTGCGCAGCTTCGGCGCCTCGCCGCGCACGGCGGTGGCCGCGGTGCGCAGGAAGTTCGACATCGACACGCCGGGGACCTCGACCGGGTACTGCATGGCGAGGAACAGGCCGGCGCGGGCGCGCTCGTCCACGCTCATCTCCAGCACGTCCTCGCCGTCGAGCAGGACCTGGCCGGAGGTGACCTCGTACTTGGGGTGCCCGGCGATGGCGTAGGACAGGGTGGACTTGCCGGACCCGTTGGGGCCCATGATCGCGTGGGTCTCGCCCGCCTTGATGGTCAGGTTGACGCCGGACAGGATCTCCTTGTCGACCTCGTCGGCGACGACCGAGACGTGCAGGTCCTTGATCTCCAGGGTGGCCATAACTCTCTGATTTCTCCGTATACCGCAGTCAGTTCAGGGTGGTGGTGGGGTCGACGTAGACGTCGTCGCCGTCGACGCGAACCGCGTAGACGTCCACGGGTTCGGTCGCGGGCGGGGAGGAGGGCTGCCCGGTGCGCAGGTCGAAGCACGAACCGTGCAGCCAGCACTCGATTCCCTTGCGGGTGACCTCGCCCTCGGACAACGACAGCGAAGCGTGCGAGCACTCGTCTCGCAGGGCGTGCACCTCGTCGCCCTCGCGCACCAGCACGACGGCGACGTCGCCGACCTCGACGGCAAGGGGCTTCTTGTCGTCCAGTTCGGACAGTGCACAGGCCCGTATCACGCGCCGACCGCCTCGAGCTCGGCCTCGATCGCCGCTTCGAGCCGCTCGCGCAGCTCGGGGACGCCGATCTTGACCAGGATCTCGTGGAAGAAGCCGCGCACGACGAGGCGGCGCGCCTGCTCCTCCGGGATTCCCCTGGCCTGCAGGTAGAACAGCTGCTCGTCGTCGAACCGGCCGGTGGCGCTGGCGTGCCCGGCGCTGACGATCTCGCCGGTCTCGATCTCCAGGTTCGGCACCGAGTCGGCGCGGGAGCCGTCGGTCAGGATCAGGTTCCGGTTCAGCTCGAACGTCTCGGTGCCCTCGGCGGCCGCGCGGATGAGCACGTCACCGATCCACACCGTGTGCGCGCCCTCGCCCTGCAGCGCGCCCTTGTAGACCACATTGGACTTGCAGTTGGGCACCGCGTGGTCGACGAACGTCCGGTTCTCGAAGTGCTGCCCGGCGTCCGCGAAGTACAGGCCCAGCATCTCGGCGTCGCCGCCGCGCTCGGTGTACGTCACGGTCGGCGAGAGCCGCACGATGTCGCCGCCGAGGGTGATCGTCGTGTGCCGCAGGGTCGCGTCCCGGCCCAGCTTGTTGTGGTGCGACGACACGTGCACCGCGTCGTCGGCCCAGTCCTGGACGGACACGACGTTGAGCCGGGCGCCGTCGCCGACGATGAACTCCACGTTGTCCGCGTACGTCCCGGAACCGCTGTGGTCGACGACCACGACGGCCTCGGCGAACTGCTCGGCGCGGACCTGCAGGTGCCCGTAGGCAAGCTTGCCCTCGCCGGGACCGGCCACCTTGATGAAGATGGTGTCCGGCCGGGCTTCCTTGGGGATCGTGACGACCGTGGCGTCCACAAAGGACGACCAGGCCTGCGCGGCGATCCGGTCGTCCGGCGTGCCCGCCGTGCCGAGCCGGTCGTCACCGCGCTGGACGGTCTCGACCTTCACCTCGCCGGCGGCCTCGACCGTCACGGTGACGGCGCCGTCGGCGGCTGCTCCACTGTGGAGGCCGCGAAGGCGCTTCATCGGCGTGAAGCGCCAGATCTCCTCGCGGCCACCGGGTACCTCGAACGCGTCCACGTCGAACGACGCGAACTGCGCCGCACGGGAGGAAGCGGGAACGACAGCACCCGCGCCGTGCGAGTGCTCCTTGACTAGCTCCGCCATGTCAGCCGACGGCCCCTTCCATCTGCAGCTCGATCAGGCGGTTCAGCTCGAGCGCGTACTCCATTGGCAGCTCACGCGCGATGGGCTCGACGAACCCGCGGACCACCATCGCCATCGCCTCGTCCTCGGTCAGGCCGCGCGACATCAGGTAGAACAGCTGGTCCTCGCTGACCTTCGAGACGGTCGCCTCGTGTCCCATTTGGACATCGTCCTCGCGGATGTCCACGTAGGGATACGTGTCCGACCGGGAGATCTGGTCGACGAGCAGCGCGTCGCACTTCACAGTGGACTTGGAGTGGTGCGCCCGCTTGTTGACCTGGACCAGGCCGCGGTACGACGTGCGGCCACCGCCGCGGGCCACCGACTTCGACACGATGGTCGACGAGGTGTGCGGCGCCATGTGCACCATCTTGGCGCCGGCGTCCTGGTGCTGGCCCTCGCCCGCGAACGCGATCGAGAGGACCTCGCCCTTGGCGTGCTCGCCCATCAGGAACACCGACGGGTACTTCATGGTGACCTTGGAGCCGATGTTGCCGTCGACCCACTCCATGGTCGCGCCCTCTTCGGCCTTGGCGCGCTTGGTGACCAGGTTGTAGACGTTGTTCGACCAGTTCTGGATGGTCGTGTAGCGGCAGCGGCCGCCCTTCTTGACGATGATCTCGACGACCGCGGAGTGCAGCGAGTCGCTCGAGTAGATCGGCGCCGTGCAGCCCTCGACGTAGTGCACGTAGGCGTCCTCGTCGACGATGATCAGCGTCCGCTCGAACTGGCCCATGTTCTCGGTGTTGATCCGGAAGTAGGCCTGCAGCGGGATGTCGACGTGCACCCCCTTCGGCACGTAGATGAACGAGCCGCCGGACCAGACCGCGCCGTTGAGCGCGGAGAACTTGTTGTCACCGTGCGGGATGACCGAGCCGTAGTACTCCTGGAACAGCTCCGGGTGCTCCTTGAGCGCCGTGTCCGTGTCCAGGAAGATGACGCCCTTCTCCTCCAGGTCCTCGCGGATCTGGTGGTAGACGACCTCGGACTCGTACTGGGCGGCGACACCCGCGACGAGGCGCTGCTTCTCCGCCTCGGGGATGCCGAGCTTGTCGTACGTGTTCTTGATGTCCTCGGGCAGGTCCTCCCAGCTCTGGGCCTGCTTCTCGGTCGAGCGCACGAAGTACTTGATCGAGTCGAAGTTGATGCCGGACAAGTCGGCGCCCCAGTTGGGCATCGGCTTGCGCTCGAAGAGCTGCAGGCCCTTGAGCCTGCTCTCGAGCATCCACTCGGGTTCGCTCTTCTTGGCAGAGATGTCCCGAACGACGTCCTCGTTCAGGCCACGGCGAGCGCCGGACCCAGCCACATCGTTGTCCGCCCAGCCGTACTCGTAGCGACCAAGGGTCGCCAGAGTCTCGTCCTGGGTCATGGGCACAGCTGTGGTGGGAGTGCGCTGCTCGGCAGCGGCAGTCATGCGGGATTCCCTCCATCCGGGATCGGTGGGCCTAAGGAGGTGGAATAAGGCTCCACCGGTATGTGCGTCGTGCACGCGGCGTCGCCACGTGCGATGGTCGCCAGCCGCTGCACGTGGATGCCGAGCAGGTCGGCGAACGCCGCCGTCTCGACCTCGCACAGCTGGGGGAACTCGGCCGCGACATGCGCCACCGGGCAGTGGTGCTGGCACAGCTGTTCTCCCGCCCCGACCTTGCGAGTCGAGGCAGCGTAGCCCTCGCGGGTCAGCGCGGTGGCAAGGGCCTCCGCTTTCTCCTGCGGCGTGTCCGCCGAGGTCACGGAGGTCCGGTGTGGATCGACGAGCGTCTTGATCCGGCGTTCGGCGAAGGCCTTCACGGCGTCCTGCCCGCCCGTCTCGGCGAGGAACCGGATCGCCGCGACGGCGAGGTCGTCGTACGCGTGCCCGAACCGCGCCCGGCCCGCCTCGGTGAGCAGGAAGAGCTTGGCCGGACGGCCACGCCCACGCGCCTTGCGCTGCGGGGCGTCCCTGGTGCACGCCTGGCCGTCGACCAGGAGAGCGTCGAGGTGCCGCCGCACCGCGGGACCGCTGAGCTTGAGCTGCTCGGCGATCGCCACCGCGCTCACCGGGCCCTGCTCGAGCAGCAGCCGGGCGACGGCGAGCCTCGTGCTGCCGTCGGCCGCCTGCTGAGCGGGTCCGGTGTTTTTCACAACACTGATGTTACCTAATTATCTCGAAGCCGCTCAACGAGGGTCTGCCGTGACCCGCGTCATGTTCGATGGCCCGAACCGGCGACGCTCAGTAGCCTCCGACTCACCTGTGCGTAGTCAGTGCTCTGAGAACCTCGCGGGCCTCACCCCGGCACAACTCGCTCCACCTGGCGAGTGATCTCGCTGCTTTCACCCGAACGTGCCACGGCACGGACTCGTCGTGCGCCACCTCGCGCGCCACGATGGCCGCTTTCTCCCGGTAGTCGCGGCGCAGTTCGGCCATGGTGGTGGCGGCTCTGAGGCGTACGCCTTGTCGGAGATTGCGCTCTTTTGTCATGGCTGCCAGTGATCTGGCGGCTTCGCTCGTGTCCACGCCACCGATAGTCTTGAGAACCTGGATCCGCACCAGCGGGTTCTCGGCAGTGCGCAGGCGCCTCAACTGCCGCAGGAGTTGCAGCCGCAGATCGGGCCTGGCTTTGGCCAGCGTTGCCGCCGCCGCCACGCGGGCGAGCGTTGGCAGGTCCTCGTCAGCAACCATTGCCCGCAAGACCGGGGCGGCGAGTTCCCGGCCACGCTCACCGAATCTGAGCAGGTCACGGGCCGCTCGCCAGCGCAGCGCGCTCCGACAGCCGGACGTGGCGATGCCGTGCAGGACATGGGCGCCCGCGGCCCGATCGGCGATGTCGTAGTCGCGGAGCTTGTCAGCGGCGAGCCACCTGATGGGTGCCGGGGCGCGCGGATCGTCTCGCATCGCCCGTACAGGCTCCAGGCCGTCGTGTTCGCACAGGGCGAAGTGGATCTCGACTTTGAGGCAGTCAGCGGTCCTGCTGTCGTCCAGCACGGCACGCAGGACGTCCACCACGGACTCAGCGAGGCCCGGCATCAGGTACAGCAATTGCCCGACCGCGTTGACTCGCTGTCGCCACGAACCGTTGCGCGCGGCTGTCATCGCTTCGTCGGCCACTCGGCGGCGAGCGGACAAGCTCAGATCGCAGAGCTCCCGGAGCGCGTAGTCCGCCCCCTCGCTCATCTCGGCCAGCAGGCGCAGCGCCGCCGGGATGTGCCGTGGCGAAAGCCTGGCCAGCGCCACTGCGGCGTCAGCTCGCTCGGCCGCGGAAGTCTCCGGCGCGGCAAGGGCTTCCCGCACGACAGCTTCGGCTTCGTCGGCCAGCCAGGGATTGGCCCACGCGGTTATGCCGCCGACCCGGTCCTTCGCCGGGAGCGTCGAATCAGCGAGCAACGACCGCTTCATCGTCATCGACGGTTTACCGCGCAGCCGGGAGTGCAGGTCGACGCGCGTCCTGTCCGGTGTCTCGGGGTGTGTCAGGAGTGCCAGCGCCTCCGGCTCGATCTGCCCCGAGCGGCCGAACTGGGGCCACCAGTTCACGCCGCACGCACGTTCCTCGCCGGTGAACTCGGTGCTTGCGACGAAATGACGGAGCATCGCCATCGCCATCGCTCTGGATGACTCGTCCAGGTGCACGAGCTGCGACGCAGCGACGCAGCGTTCACGGATCGGCTGACGTTCGTCTTCCAGCACAGCCCTGTGGAAGACGACGGACTGCTCGAAGGCGTCCGGATCGAACTCGGCCAGGTCCGTGACAGCGTCGGTGCGCCAGTAGAAATCCAGATACTCGTCAGCGGCCTGCGCTCGCAACTGCGCCAACGCCTCGCTACGCGCATCCGGTTGGTTACGAGCGAGCAGACACGCCGCTTCCTCCTGGACCACCCTGCGAACACCTTGGGCCGACATCAGAAGCCGAAGTCGCGGCAGGACATCCGCACCCAACCTGGCGAGCTCGGCAACTCGCATGCCCCACGCGTACCCTTCGCCGTGGTGGTGGGATCCCAGTACCAGGTCGGTAACCATCCCGAGCTCCGGCGGGTGCGCACGCGCCAACGTGACAGCGGCTTCCAGCCGCGGGCTCACATCTGTCGCATCGTCGGTCACGACGCTTCGCAGCGCGTCGACGATCTCCGGATCAACCGGGCAGCCCAACCGCAGCACCGCGTCAGCGACGTGGCACACCTCGGCCGCGGTCGTGTCCGTCGCGCGAATGACGGCTGCGAGTTCCGCTCGAGAAGCGCCGCTGAGCTTCGTCATCATTCCCACGACAGACGGCAGGTCGCGAACAGGCAGATCAGGCGAGCGGAGAAGTCCGACGACCACGGCCACCACGGTCTGGTGGTGCCGCCTGCCGAGTTGCAGGAGTCTGAATGCGGTGCCGACGCGGAAAGCACCCTTGCGACCGGTGTCGCGGACCACCGCCGCCAGAACCTCGGCAACCGAATCGCGGTCGTCATCCCCGGCCAGGACCGACGGCCGGTTGTCATGCTCCTGCCAAGCCACCGCCACATCCGGGCCGAGCAGCGCGAACAGCTGTCGGGACGCCTCCCGTGAGAAGGCGACACCAGTGTTGCGCAGGGCAAACCATGCCTGCGCCCGGATGCCCGGGTCGGGTGCGGTCGACGCGATCGACCGCAGGTGATCGGCGACCTCGCCGTGGAACTCCGGGCCGAGCCGGTTGAGCTGGGTTCCCGCCTCACACCGCAGATCCGGCAGTTCGCTGAGGTCCGCGAGCAGCTCTCGCAACGCGGCCACAGCGGAGTCCCGGTAGGGCGGCCCGAACTCGGCGAGCTTGCCGAGCGCTCCTGTCTTCTCGAACGACGCACTCCTGCCGTCACGCACCAGCCCCAGGAGGACCGTCGCGGTCTCGGCTCGGTACTCACTTCCCAAGTCGGCGAATGCCTGTGCCGCCCAGTAGCGGTTGTTGGTGGTGGCGAATGGATCCGCCACCACTTCGCGGAGCACGCCGACAGCCTGCGGTCGCATGCCGAGCTCGGCGAGCGCCTCCGCGAGGTCGGGCTTGTCGCCTGGCCGGAGAGCGAACTCCACCGTCATCGCCCGTACGAGGTCAGCCGCGATTTTCCGGTACTGCGGCCCCAGCTTGGCCAGAGTCCTCGCCGCCCGGCACCGGTTGGTCGGCTCGGTCCGCCGATCGGTGACCACGTCGCACAACGCGCCGGCAGCCTCGACCAACTGGTCAGCACCGAGGGACGCCAACCCCAGCGCTGCGTCCCTGGCCGGGAGGGAGTGCGGGATGCCCGCGATGACCGAGCGGAAGACGTCAGCGCACCGGCCGTGGAACTCGACCCCGATCTCCACCAGGCCGTTGGCCGCTTCGACCAGATCGTCGTCCGGTGTCATGGGATCGTCGAGCAACGCCACCAGCGACTCGACGGCGTGCGTTCGGGCCGCGCCGTCGAAGTTGGCCAGCACCAACGCCGCGTTCCGGCACTGCCGTGCGCTGGCGGCTGGGTCGGCGAGGATCGCACGCAGGCCCCGTTCGGCGGTTTCCCGTTCACCGCCGCAGTCCGACAGTGCTTCGGCGGCGGCGAGGCGGTGCCTGATCACGATCGACTCGTCGTCCACCACCAGTCTCAAATGGACGACCG
The DNA here is from genome assembly GCF_001302585.1 of Kibdelosporangium phytohabitans. GTDB lineage: Bacteria > Actinomycetota > Actinomycetes > Mycobacteriales > Pseudonocardiaceae > Kibdelosporangium > Kibdelosporangium phytohabitans. The sequence continues at coordinate 8,029,427 of NZ_CP012752.1, forward strand.
CCTCGGCGGATTCGTCGCCGTGCAGCCGTGTTGCCAGCGCAGTCGCGGCTTCCACGCGGGACTCCCACGGGCTTTCCGCGTCTCGCATGATCTCGGCGAGCCAGTCGGTGATTCCGGGGTGGTGGGCCGCGCGGCTGCTTCGCTGCAGGATTCTCAGCGCCGGGTGCTGGCTCGTTTTCGCCCATGCCCTCGCTTTGGCCAGGAACGCGTCGACCACCTCGGTCGACGCGGGGATGTGCCACGCGAGCAACCTCGCGGCAAGAAGGTGATCATCGGCATGGCTTCCGTGCAGCCATCTGAGCAGTGTGTCTGCTTGGGTGGCGTGCAGTCTCGCGTAGTGCAGGAGCACCGCGCGGGCGTATCTGCCGCGTCCGTCGGGACGGGCGGCGTGCAGGAGCCGGGCGAACTCCGGGTGCTCCGGTGTGAACGAGTCCGGCAACAGGCGGGCTTTCGCCGTGGCGGCAAGGTGTTCGGCGAAGCTGTGGTGCAGGAAGCGCAGGTCGTCGCCGCGCCGGGTGACCGGGCCGACCGCCGCCAGGTAGGCGACCACGTCCTCCCCCGGTGAGTCCGGCAGGTGCCGGGCCGCCCAGTCGAGGGTCGCCGCCACGAGCGAGGTGTCGGCTTCGAGGCGCACCACGCCCAAGTGCTCCAGCAACGCCCCACAAGCGTGGTCGAAACGCTTCAGCTCGGTGGTGTGCGCTGAGCGCAGGTACTTCAGGTACGCCTCGTACAGCGAATACTGGTTGTCGGGCAGCGGGCGGTCGTCGTACTGCTCGAAGATGATCGCCGCGATGGTGGCCAGCAGCGGCACGCGCACCAACTCGTCGAGATGCGCCGCACGGATCTGGCGGACGAACCGCTCCCCCAGGTCAGAACTCTCGAACCAGTTGCAGGCGAAGTGGCGCAGTGCTTCCTGGTCGAACGGTTGCAGTTCGTACCGCGCGGCGCCGACTCGTTGCAGCGGGGCCAGTGCCGCGCCTTCGATCGGCCGGGTCGTGAGCACGATCCGATAGGGCGAGTCGTCGTCCGACGCCCAACTGGCCAGGATACTGACGAGCTTGTCCCGTAGCGCGCTGTCCGCGACCTCGTCGAGCCCGTCGACCAGCATCAGCCAACGGCAACCCGCGATCCGCTCCCGCAACACAGCTGGCTCGACCGGCTCGGCCAATCGGGCGCCGTACTCCACGTGCACGCTCTGTGCGACTGCCTCGGGGAACGGCAGGGCTAGACGGGACGCCAGCTCGCGAGCTGTCAGCCGCAGCGGCACAACCGGCTCAGCCAAGGGTTCCGGACCGGTGCCCGTCCACCTCATGGCCACGTCTGCCGCCAGGCGCAGTGACAACGTCGACTTGCCCTGGCCTGGGCCGCCGGTTACCAGAAGGTGGTTGTCGCCGTCCAGTGCCTCACGGACCGTCCGGGATGGCGGGCGCACCGCCAGGCGGGCTACCGGTGGGTTCGGGGAGTCGATCAGCTGCCCCCGGCTGTCCAGGATCGGTTCCGGGCGTGTCTGCTCGGACGTTTTCTCCGTGCCTGTTCCGAGGCCTTGGCGTACGTACACCGTCGCCAGTGATGGCCGTCGTGCTCCTGGCAACCGGTACGGCAGTTCCTGCGCCGTCTGGATCTGGGCGCGCAGCAGGTAACGGACCTCCGAGGGGAGTTCGGGCAGCTCCGTCCAGCCGGCCGGGGGTGGTGTGCGCGGGCGCGGGGGCTTCGCGGCGTGGAAGTGGACGTCGCCGTGAATCGCGCCTGCCTGGACGACGGGACCGTGGAACGTGCCGTCCATCCGGTTGCCCGACACATGGCCCCCTTCGCTCACGGTCGGACAATCGTGCCACAGTCGGGCTATGGATCTGAGGGCGGCGCGTCCGGACGAAGCCGGCGCGCTCAGTGGGCTGACGATGCGTTCCAAGGCGCATTGGGGCTATGACGCCGCGTTCTTGGCTGCCTGCCAAGATGTGCTCCGGCTTCGGGCCGACGAGATCGTCGCGCGGCGCACGGTGGTCGCCGAGCGGGACGGCACGACCCTCGGTGTGGCCACTTTGGACGGTGAGCCGCCCGACGGGGAACTCGGTCTGCTTTTCGTGGAGCCGAAGGCGTTGGGGCGCGGTGTCGGGCGTGTGCTGTACCGGCATGTGCTGGCCGAGGCGGCGCGGCTGGGATTCACGCGGGTGCGGATCGAATCCGACCCCCACGCCGAAGGCTTCTACCTGGTGATGGGAGCGGAGCGGCAGGGCACACACCGTGGCATGCCCGTGTTCTTGGCGTGGCCGGTTCGCCCGGAGCCGTCCTGGGCGGTGGCCTGGGGCGCGGGCGGTCCCACGGTCCACGTCGGCAACGTCGCCGAGTTCAACGGCCAGTTCACCGGCCGGGTGCGGGGTCCCGACCACTACTCCTGCATGGCCGCGTTCTGCGGTCAACGGCCCGCGATGATCGTTCTCCCCCAACAGGTCGACGACTGGTGGGGCCGGCACGCCGGTGCCGTGCTCGGGTGGGGCGACGTGGAGGTGCGCGGCGGGATCGCCGACGACGGCCGCGTGTCCAAGGCGATCCTCGATCAGCCGGAGCTGGTGGAAAATCTCACTTCCCGCGGATTCCCGGTGCTGCCGTGGGGCCGGACAGCGGCTTTCGACCCGATTTCCCCGTCATCCCCGGGCGTGCTGGCGGCCATCGGCCGCTACGAGTCCAAAAGGCACGCGCACGCGCTGTTCACCTCGCTGGCTTCCGAGCACCCCGGAATCGTGGTCCCCGCGCAACGGCCCGCCGGATCGCGTCGCGCGCTCGCACGGGATCTGGCCGGCGGGACGAAGGTGGTGCTGAAGAGGGAGTACGGCGTCGGCGGGTCCGGGACGCTGATCGTGTCCCCTGAGACGAAGGGGCTTCGTGCGCTGGCGCGGCGGTGGGCGGATGGCGTGCTCGTGGAGGAGTACGTGGAGGGATCGGACCTGAACCGCAATCCCACCTTCGACGCCGTCATCGATCCCGGCGGTGAAGTGCACCCGGTCGGTGCCGGGCTGATGGACGTCGACGCAACCAGCTACCGCGGAGTCACCGTCGGCCCGGGTGTCCTGCCCGGACCGCTCGCCGACACGGCCGTCGAGTTCGGGATCGCGGTCGGCCGGATCTTGGCCGCGGAACACTACCGGGGTTGGTATGACGTCGATTTCGTCACCGACCAGTCAGGTCGCCTCGCTCCGGTCGAGATCAACCTGCGGCTCACCGGACCGGCCGTCGCGTTCCACGTCCAAGCCGCCCTTGACCGTCTGCGCGGAGGACACCACTTCGTTCGCACGCTCGACTGGTTGCCGCTCGGTGCGCGGCTGCCCTCAGCGGCATTGCGCGCACACGTCGGCCACGTTTCCCAGCGCTGCCAGGAATTCGGTGCGACTCTGCTGGTCACGATCCCGACAGCGGCGTTCGATCCCGTCCCCTACCTGGGCGTGGCGGTCGCTGCCCGTAGCAGCCAGGCGCTCACGGAGGCGGAGAACGCCGTCCGCGACGCGAACGCGGCGCTGGGCGAGATGTTCGGCGACCTGCGAGTCACTCCACGCGACGCTCCCGCAGCGCGAAGGCGACGAGCACGACCGCGGCGATCATCAAGGTGATGTTGAACGCGTAGACGAGGACGGCCTGCCGGCCCCAATCAGTCTTGGCGGCGAGCCGGTAGAAGTTGTCCTGAGGCCACCATGCGACGAGCAGCCAGACCACCGACAGGTGGGCGAGCGAGGTCAGCCACGGCGGACGTCCCATCCGGGTCAACCGCCCGCGGCCGAACAGCAGGAAACTGACTCCCAAGCCGAACGACAGGCATTCCGCCACGTAGAGGCCGGTGAAAAGCCCGGCGTACGGCTGGGGCACCACCGACAGATCAGTGGAGCCGGGCCAGAACACGGTGGTCATCACGAACGCGAGCACACCGACGAACACCGCCACGATCAACGAGAGCCCCGCCAGCGGCACGTCGCCCATGTCGAACAGCGCCTCCTTGCCGCCCGCTGCCCGGCCGGGCAGCACCGGCAGCGGCAGCCCTTTGCGGTCCAGCTCACCGGAACTGGTGCGGGGCAGTTCCTGCACCGGTATCACGGCCTGGGGAATCCGCTTGGCGGGCAGCCGGGGCGCCGACAGGAACGCCCGGATCGCTGCCGGATCGCTGCTGCCATTGGTAACGACGTACGCGACGAGCGTGTTCGTCCGTTCCCCTGTCTGGATCCTGGTGACCACGCACGCTCGCACCGCTGGGTGCTTGCGGAGTTCCGCTTCGACATCCTCGTAGGTCATGACACCACGCCCCTCGCCCGGCAATCGGACAATCGTGCCACAGTTGGGTTATGGATCTTCCACTGCTGCAGTTCGATTCGACCGGGGTGGGGATGTACTCCCCGTCAGCGCCGAAGTTGTCGGAGCCATGGCCGGAGCGGGCCGTGCTGTGCTTCTTCCGTGAGCAGATCGCGGCGCTGGTCGAACGGGGTGCGGCAAGGCGGGTTGGCCAGTTCACCGTCGAGATGGGTGGGCATGGCATCTACATCACCGAGGATTCCGCCGGTGAACGTGTGGCGTTGTTCCACCCGACCGTGGGCGCGCCGTCCGCTGTGCACCACTTGGAACGCGCGATCGCCGGTGGTGTGCGGAGTCTCGTCGTCTGCGGTGGTACCGGTGCGCTGGTCGAACTGGCCGTGGGGCACGTTGTCGTGCCGTCCGGTGCGATCCGGGACGAAGGCACGTCGTTTCACTACGCCCCACCGGGCGCGAGCATCGACGCCGATCCGGACGTGGTCGACGCGTTGGCCGGATTGCTTGCGGAGCAGTCGGTCCCGCACGCGGTCGGGCTGACGTGGACGACCGACGCGCCCTTCCGGGAGACCCCGGCCATGGTGGCCACCCGCCGGGACCAGGGCTGTCTCCTCGTCGAGATGGAGGCGTCCGCGTTGCTGGCCGCGGCCCGGTTCCGCGGCGCCAAGCTCGGTCTGCTGCTGTACGCGGGCGACGACTTGAGTGGCAAGAAATGGGATCTGCGGAACTGGACCGCGAGCGACGCGCGCGCCAAGCTGCTGCCGCTCGCGATCGAGGCCACCGGGCGGTTCTAAGCCGCCAACGCCTGTTCCACGTCGGCGATCAGGGTCTCCGTGTCCTCGATGCCGCAGGAGAACCGCAGCATGCCCGCGTCGATCCGCGCGTCGGCCAGTTCCTGCTCGCTCAGTGAGAAGTGCGACGAGTTGAACGGCGCGCTGACCAACGTCTCCACGCCGCCGAGACTCGTCGCCTCGGACGCCACGCGCAGCCGCCGCATGACCGCCAACGCGCGGTCGTTTCCGCCGTGCACAACGAAACTCACCATCGCCCCGTCGCCGGGGTAACGCACGGCGGCGACGTGCGGGTTGGCACGCAGCCGCTGCACCAGTGCTCGTGCGGTGGACTGGGCGCGGTCCATCCGGATTCCGAACGTCTGCAGGCCGCGCCACACCAGGAAAGCCGCGTGCGCGTCGAGGCACCCGCCGAGCGTGATGACCCGGCGCTGGAGTTCGACGATGGTCTCGCGGTCGGCGACGACGGCACCGGCGATCACGTCGGAGTGCCCGCTGAGGAACTTGGTCGCCGAGTGCACCACGATGTCCGCGCCCAGCCGCAACGGATTCACCGTGTACGGCGTGGCGAAGGTGTTGTCGATGACCAGCTGGGCGCCGGCTCGGTGCGCCAGGGAAGCCACCGTGGCTATGGCGGTGAGTTCCAGTTGCGGGTTGGACAGCGTCTCGGCGTAGACGATCGTGGTCGGCGCGGCGTCGATCGCCGACCGCCACGCGTCGATGTCCGCCGCGTCGACCATGGTCACGTCGAAACCCAGCGCGGGCAGGTCCCTGACGAGCAGGTCGCGGGTGTCGCCGTAGACCTGTCTCGCCGCGACGATCCTGCGGCCCTTCTGCAGCAGCGTCAGCAGTGTCGTGGCGATCGCGGCCATCCCCGATGCGGTCATCAACGCCGCCTCGGCCCCTTCCAGCTCGGCGATCTCCGCAGCGGCGGCGTCCACAGTCGGGTTGGCGAACCGGCTGTACCAGTGCTCGCCCAGGCCGTCGTTGGCCTGGATGTCCTTGTAGGCGATGTCGTCGAGGTAGAACGTGGCCGACTGGTAGATGGGCGGCACGACCGGCCGGGTGCGGGCGACGTAACCCGCCGATTTCGCTGGACGATTCATGTCACCGACCCTATGGCGCACCAAGCCGGATTTGGCGTCGACTAATCCAGCGAAAGGCACCATCCGCGATGGATAATCCAGTGATGGACGCGATCGACCGCACAATCCTCACCGAGCTGATCAGCGACGGACGGCTCAGCTTCCGTGACCTCGCCGCCCGGGTCCGGCTCAGCCCGACAGCCACCGCCGAACGGGTCCGCAGGCTCCAGGAAACGGGGGTGATCAGCGGTTTCCGCGCCGAGGTCGACCTGGCCGCACTGGGCAGGCCGCTGCGCGCGTTCATCGACGTCCGGCTGCGCCCCGGCCCGGACCACGCCGAACTGGAGGCCGGGCTGCTCGACCAGCCTGCCGTGCTCGGCGGTGTGCACGTGACCGGTCGCTGGGACTACACGCTGACCGTGGCGTGCCGGGACGTTGCCGAACTGGACGAGCTCGTGATGGCGATGCCCCGCGACCACGGCGTGGTGGAGATGAACACCCGGCTCGTGTTGCGCGAGCTCGCGGGCTCCGGCGTGGACGCCGTCACGCGGCTGCTGGGTTGAGGGTTCCGGCCATGACCGGGTTGGCCTGGCGATACCCTTCGGATCGTGGTGGTGAGCGAACCTGCGCCGGTTGACGTGGCGGTCCCGGCTGTCGTGGCGAAGCCACCGCCGTTGGACGAGAAGGACTGCCGCCAGCTCGACCTGATCCGCCGGTTCGGCACCATCGGCTCGCTGCTGCTGGTCTTCGGTTCGCTCGGCGCAGGCGCGCTGCCGATCTTCAACCCGCTGCCCAGCGTGCCCGTGCTCGGCTTGTTCGCCCGCATCCCCGCGGTGTCGCTCGGGATCGGCACGCTCGGCATGGGCATGCTCATCAGCGGCTGGCTGCTGCTCGGGAAGTTCGCCAAACCCGGTCGCTCGCGGCTGATCAGCCGGGCCCAGCTCAACCGCACGCTGATGATGTGGGGCGTGCCGCTGATCTTCGCCATGCCGCTGTTCTCCAAGGACGTCTACAGCTACCTGGCGCAGAGCTCGATCGTGTCGCTCGGGCTCGACCCGTACGAACTGGGCCCCGGCCAGGCACTCGGCCAGGACCACCCGCTCACCCGCGGCGTGTCCAACATGTGGCGCGACACGCCCGCGCCGTACGGACCGCTGTTCCTCTACCTCGGGCACCTGCTCAACTCCGTGACCGGCAACCACGTCGTCACCGGTGTCCTGACACAGCGGCTGCTGGCGATCGTGGGCATCGCGCTCTTCGTGTGGGCGCTGCCCCGGCTCGCCAGGCGCTTCGGCGTACAGCCGGTCACGGCGTTGTGGTTCGGCGCGGCCAACCCGCTGGTGCTGTTCCACCTCGTCGGCGGTGTGCACAACGAGGCGCTGTCGATCGGCCTGATGATGGCCGGTGTCGAGGTCTCGCTGCGGTACCTGCCGCGGCCCGGTGACCCACCGATCGCGTCGGCACGCCGGGAATGGACGTTCGTCCTGCTCGGCATCGCGGTCATCACGCTCGGCGCCGCCGTGAAACTCCCCGCTCTCGTGGCCGCCGCGTTCGTCGGCGTGCAGGTCACGCGCAGATGGGGCGGTGGCGTACCCCGGCTGTTCGCGGTCGGTGGCCTGTTCGTGGCCACGGCCGGGGTGACGATGACCGCCGCGTGCCTCGGTACCGGCCTGGGCTTCGGCTGGGTGGGCGCGCTGGACACACCGAGCCTGGTGCGCAGCTGGATGTCGCCGGTGTCCGAACTGGGCAACCTCGGCGGCGTACTGGGCATCACGCTCGGCCTGGGCAACCACACCACCGCGGTGCTGGAGATCTTCACGCTGCTCGGTTACGCCACCGCCGCGGTGATCACCGTGAAGATGATGTGGGACAGCCTCGCGGGCAGGCGCAGCGTGATGACCGGCCTCGGTGTCTCGCTCGCCGCGTTCCTCATCCTGCACCCGGCCATGCAGCCCTGGTACCTGCTGTTCCCGGCGATCCCGCTGGCCGCGTCACTGGCCGGGACCAGGCGTTTCCGGCGCCTGGCCACGATGGGCTGCACGGTCGCGTCGGTGCTGCTGCCGACCACGGGCGGCACGTTCGCGGGCCGTACGTACGTGATGGTGTTCGCCTACATCGCGGCGATCATCGTCTTGCTGGCGCTGCTTTTCTGGCTCAACCGGAGTGTGCCGCTGCTGCCCCGCAAGGTGACCCGCGTCGCTCCAGCCGAGGGGCCCAACGACACCGCGCCGGGCAACCCCTAGGCTATTCGGTTGTGAGCGCTTCCGAAGCCTGTCCTGCCGTCGAGGTGTCGGGACTGGTCAAGCGCTACGGCTCGACCACCGCCGTCGACGGCCTCGAGCTGCGGCTGGCGCGGGGCAAGGTCCTCGCGCTGCTCGGGCCCAACGGCGCGGGCAAGACCACCACTGTCGAGGTGTGCGAGGGGTTCCTGCGTCCCGACGCGGGCCGCGTGCGGGTGCTGGGTCTCGATCCGCGTGCCGAGAGCGACAAGCTGCGTCCCCGGATCGGCGTGATGCCGCAGGGCGGCGGGGCGTACCCGGGCGTGCGCGCGGGCGAGATGCTCAAGCTGGTCGCCTCGTGCGCCGCGAACCCGCTGGACACGGACTGGCTGCTGGACGTCCTCGGTCTGAGCAACGCGCTGCGCACGCCGTACAAGCGGTTGTCCGGCGGGCAGCAACAGCGGCTGTCGCTGGCGTGCGCCCTGGTCGGACGGCCCGAGCTGGTGTTCCTCGACGAACCGACGTCCGGGATGGACCCGCAGGCCCGGCGGCTGGTGTGGAACATGATCTCCGCGCTGCGCAACGACGGCGTGAGCGTGCTGCTGACCACGCACCTGATGGAGGAGGCCGAGAGCCTGGCCGACCACGTGGTGATCGTGGACCACGGCCGGGTGGTCGCCGAGGGCAGCCCCGCGCAGCTCACCACCGAGGACCCGGACACCCAGCAACTGCGGTTCAAGGCACGACCCGGGCTCGACACCTCGCTGCTGACCGCCGCGTTGCCCGAGGGTTGCCACGTCTCCGAGGCTGCTCTGGGCACATACATCGTTACCGGGCGCGTCGATCCACAGGTAGTCTCCACAGTGACGGCGTGGTGTGCCCAACAAGGAGTGCTGGCCGAGGAACTGCACGTCGGCCGGCGCAGCCTCGAGGACGTGTTCCTCGAATTGACCGGACGGGAGTTGCGTTGACGGCCACAGCCGCCTCCAACGGTGTCAACTCACGGTTCCCCGCCGGCACGTTCCGCCCGGCGCCCGGCGCCGGGAGCAGGACACGCATGCTGCTCGCGCACGCGCGCACGGAGACCAGACTGACACTGCGCAACGGCGAGCAGATCCTGCTCACGTTGCTGATCCCGATCGCGCTGCTGGTCGGGCTCACCCTGATCGACATCATCTCGCTGCCCGAGCCGCGGGTGGACTCGGTCGTGCCGCGCGTGTTCGCCCTCGCGGTGATGTCGTCGGCGTTCACCGGGCAGGCGATCGCGCTCGGCTTCGACCGGCGCTACGGCGTGCTCAAACGGCTGGCGGCGACCGCGCTCCCCCGCTGGATGCTGGCCGGCGGGCGGGTGCTCGCCGGGCTGACCGTCGTGGCCATCCAGCTGATCGTGCTCGGTGTCGTCGCGCTCGCGCTCGGTTGGTCGCCGTCGCTCGGTGGCGTGCTGTGGACCGTGCTGCTCGCGGTGCTCGGCGCGCTGGCGTTCGGCGCGCTCGGCGTCCTGCTCGGCGGGTCGCTGCGCGCGGAGATCGTGCTCGCGCTGGCGAACATCATCTGGTTCGTCCTGCTGCTCGCTGGCGGGATCATCGTGCGGGCCGGCTCGATGCCGTCCGGTGTCGCCGGGATCGTCGAGCTGTTGCCGTCCGGCGCGCTGACCGAGGGCGTCGACCTCGCGCTCAACGGCGGCGGCCCCGGCTGGCAGCCGCTCGTGGTACTGGTCGGGTGGGGCGCGGTGGCCGCTGTGGTGGCGGCACGCACGACTCGGCTGACCTGATGACGATCACTCGGCACGCTACGCATACCATCGACCCGTGAACCGGACCGGCCTGAAGCAACGGATCATCCGGGGGCAGTATGGCTTCGCCATCGCCGCCGTGGTCGCCAACGTCTGTATCGCGATCACCGGCTCGGTGGTCCGGGTCACCGGCTCCGGTCTCGGCTGCAGCGAGTGGCCGAACTGCCTGCCGGGCAGCATGGTCCCGGTCGAGCATCCCGAGCTGGACATGTTCCACCAGTGGATCGAGTACGGCAACCGGCTGCTGTCCGGCGTCGTCGGCATCATCGGTGGCTTGTGCTTCCTGGCCGCGTTGCTGTCCCGTCCGCACCGCAAGCGCGTGTTGTGGCTGTCCGCCGCCATGATGGGCGGCGTTGTGGTGCAGGCGATCATCGGAGGCATCACGGTCCGCTCCGGGCTGCTGTGGTGGACGGTGGGCGTCCACATGGTCGTCTCGCCCGTCCTGGCGTGGTTCGCGGTGATGCTGGTCCGCTCGCTGCGGGAAAGCGACGGGCCGCCACGGCCCCGGACACACCCGTGGGTCCCCCGGGTGCTCGTCGCACAGACGGTGGTGCTCGTCGGCCTGCTCGTCGTGGGCACGATGGTCACCGGCGCCGGGCCACACGCGGGCGACAAGAACACCCCGCGGCTGGACCTGCCGGTGTCCACGCTGGCCCACGTACACGCCGCTTTCCTGTACGCGTTCCTCGCGTTGCTGGCGCTTGTCGGCTTCCTGCTGTGGCGCGGACCGGCGCCCCGTGACGTCCGGAAGCGGTACTTCGTCCTGCTCGGTGCGGTCCTCGCGCAGGGCTCGATCGGGTTCGTCCAGTACTTCACCGGCGTGCCGGGTGTGCTGGTCGTCCTGCACGTTTTCGGCGCGATGCTGGTGACGGTCGCGACCGCGTCGTTGTGGGCGTGGAGCAGGGAACGATCGGCCACTGTGGAGGCCACTGAGCACGAGCAGTTCGCCGCCGCTTCGCTCTGACACTATGCAACCGTCATCGTCAGCCCCTAATGTCCGGTTCGTGACGACGACCGCATCCGGACCGGCGCCCCTGCTCGGCGAGCGCCGAACAGTCGCTCAGCAACTGGTTCTCAAGGTCTTCCTGCTGGTGCCGTTCGCGGCACTGATCGCAGCCGTGCCGCTGGCGTGGGGCTGGGGTCTGAGCTGGCTCGACATCGTGCTCGCCGTGTCGATGTACGTGATCGCCACGCTCGGCGTGACCGTCGGTTACCACCGGTACTTCACGCACGGCGCCTTCAAGGCCAACCGCCCGGTCCGGATCGCGCTCGGCATCGCGGGCAGCTTCGCTGTACAGGGATCGGTGATCTTCTGGGTCGCCAGCCACCGGCGCCACCACGCGTACGCCGACCGCGAAGGCGACCCGCACTCGCCGTGGTTGTTCGGCACGTCGCCAGGGGCGCTGCTGAAGGGCTTCTGGCACGCCCACATGGGCTGGATGTTCTCCCGCGACGTCACCAACTACGAGCGGTTCGCACCGGACCTGCTGCGTGACGACGACCTGCGCGTGGTCAGCAAACTGTTCGGGGTGTGGACAGCGGCCAGCCTGGCGCTGCCCGCGTTGCTCGGCGGCCTGATCAGCTGGTCGTGGTGGGGCGCGCTGACGGCGTTCTTCTGGGCGGGCCTGGTGCGGGTCGCGTTCCTGCACCACGTGACGTGGTCGGTCAACTCCGTCTGCCACATGATCGGCTCACGCCCGTTCGCCAGCCGCGACCGCGCGGCCAACTTCTGGCCGCTGGCGATCCTGTCGATGGGCGAGTCGTGGCACAACTCGCACCACGCCGACCCGACCTGCGCCAGGCACGGCGTCCTGCGCGGTCAGATCGACATCTCGGCCCGCACGATCTGGATCTTCGAGAAGCTCGGCTGGGCGTGGGACGTGCGCTGGCCGACAGCGGAACGACTGGCCCGCCGCAGGACGAACTAGAAAGCTTCGCTGGGTACTGCCCGCTGGGCGGCCTCGAGCAACGCGGCGCATTCCGGGTCCGGTGCGTAGGTCACGTCGTCGATCGACGCGATCGCGACCGGGCCCGTGATCGCGTTGGTGCGGAACGCCGAACGGAACCCGGGGATGTCCGCGAGCGTGACTGCGCGGCGTTCCTCCGGGATCCCCAGCGCCCGCAGGCCCGCGCGCAGCAGGGTCATCTCGACTCCGGGCAGCGCGGGCGCGTCCGGCCAGACGACCTTCGTACCCTCGTGGAAGGCGATGTTCCAGAACGAGCCCTCCGAAACGCGGCCGTCCGCACCGACGAACAACACGTCGTCGTACCCGGCTTCCTGAGCGAGCCGCACCTGGTGGAACAGGCTGAACGTGCCGGTGTGCTTCACTTCGGGCAGGTAACGGCTGTACACGGCCGAGCGGACACGTGCCGCCGGCGCCTGCCGTGACCGCACCGGCCGTACTGTGACGGCAACGTCAGGTGGTTCGAGACCGGCCACCTTGCCGGGAGTCACACCGCGGGCGAACGCGGTGACACGGACGTTGGCGGGCAGTTCGTGCCCGCGCAGCGCTTCCCTCATCCGCCCGCGGACCAGTTCGCCGTCGATGCCGTGCCCGAAAACCACCCGGGCGTCCCGATCGAGGCGCTCGAGGTGCGCCGTGAGCCCCCGTGCACCATCCTGGCTGACCAGGATCGACGTGTAGTGGCCGTAGTTGACGAACGCGATCGTTTCGATGTCCCGCACCCGGACATGATCACCCGGATCCGGAACAAGCCGGTGCCCGGCGTGGTTGGTCGATGGAAGACGAACAACTCACTACGAGGAGGCGGCGTGCCGAAAGCAGTGCGCGTACACCAGACCGGCGGTCCCGAAGCGCTCGAACTGGACGATGTGGACGTCGCGGCGCCGGGCGCGGGCGAGGTGGCCGTGAACGTGCTCGCCGCGGGCGTGAACTACATCGACACGTACCACCGCTCAGGCCTGTACCCCCTGCCCACCCCGATCGGGATCGGAGCGGAAGGCGCGGGGATCGTGACCGACGTGGGCCCCGGCGTCACCGATCACAAGATCGGTGACCGCGTCGCCTGGTACACCGTGCAGGGCAGCTACGCGGAGAAACTCGTGCTCCCCGCCGAGTCCGCGATCCCCGTACCGGACGGCGTCGACACGGACGTGGCAGCCGCGTTGCTCCTGCAAGGCGTGACCGCCCACTACCTGGTCGCGTCGACCTACGCGGTGCAGAAGGACGACCCGATCCTCGTGCACGCGGCGGCGGGCGGAGTCGGACTGCTCCTGGTGCAACTGGCCAAGGCACGCGGCGCACGAGTGCTGGCGACGGTGTCGACGCCGGAGAAGGAACAACTGGCCAGGGAAGCAGGAGCGGACGAAGTCGTCGGCTACGAGGACTTCGACAAGCACGCCCGCGAGTTCACCGGCGGCGAGGGCATGGCCGCGGTCTACGACGGCGTGGGCAGGACGACCTTCGACGCCAGCCTCGCCAGCGTCCGGCGCCGCGGCTACATGGTCCTCTACGGCGCGGCCAGCGGCCCGGTGCCGCCGGTGGACCCGCAGCGCCTCAACCAGCAGGGCTCGGTGTACCTGACCCGCCCGACGAGCCGTGACTTCTCCAGCCCGGAAGAGATCACCTGGCGAACCGGTGAACTGTTCGACGCAGTGCGATCCGGAGCGCTCTCGGTGCGCATCGGCGGCCGCTACCCACTCAGCGAAGCCCGCAAAGCACACGAAGACCTGCAAGGCCGCAAGACAACCGGCAAACTCCTGCTGATCCCCTGACACCCCAAGCCAAAACAGCACGAGTCAAAAACAGCAGACAGCCAAAGACAGCAAGCAGCAAGCAACAGGCAGCCAAGCCGAAGACGACTTGGCAGAGGCGCCGATCTTACCTGGATCGGGGCGGCCGTGAGCTGGCCAGCGAGGAGAGTCCCGCAGGCACACGCATGAGCGTAAGCGTGGATATCGGGCGGGGCTCCCCTTTCGAAGCTCTCCGCTGCCGCCCCGGAGGCTCCATGTCAAATCGGCGCCGACGTATACCGAGCAACCACAGGCAGCCCGGGGACGGCTACCGGCTCTGGACGGCGTCGAGAAGCTCCCCGACGGAAGGATCGTCAAGAGCCTCGACCACGCACTGCCAGAGCTCGAGATTCGCCGTGGCCCACCGGGAGTACATCCCCTTGGCTTCCTCGCTGTAGAAGTAGAAGCCCTCGTCCTGCTTGCCCTGCTGCTCCCCGACGATCTTCTGAGCCAACTGCCCCAGCGTGATGCCGTTCTCGCTGAGGTAGCGGTGCGCGAGCACGACCGGCGTCACGGGCAACGCCTTGAACAGCGTGTCCGCGTCGCTCAGCGCCTGCGCGGCGAGCGAGATGTCGCGGTGCCGGGTGCGCATCTCCGCCTCGACGACGATCCGGTCGATCCACTCGGCCACCGGCTCGTCGACACCGGACTTGGCCAGGATCCGCATCCGCAGGTCCCGGCCGTCGGCGGCGTCGGAGTTGCGTTTGACGATGTAGTTCAGGTCGTGCACCAGTGCAGCGGTTTCCACAACCGCCGCATCGGACCCATTGGCACGTGCGAACGCGCCTGCCTTGGTCCGGACGAAGTGAACGTGGTGCCAGCCGTGGAACGGCAGGTTCGCCGCGAACCGCTGGCAAACCCGCTTCACCCGTCTTTCCACCTGGTCAACCACCAGGTCGCTGACGGAACCCAGCTCCTGGTCAAGCATCGGCCTCTCCCGTCTCGAGCCCCCGCGCAAGTGAGGGCATCGTAGGTGGTGAGACGCCTGATCAGGGTAGTCATGATGACACTAGGACAGGTTTTGGCACCTTTCTACAAAGGCCGTAACGGGCACGTCACAGCCGGTCGGCGAGGTGGCCGAGGCGTTCCTCGACCGGCACGTGCCTGCGGCTGACACTGGTGGCCGGGTCGAACGACAGGCTCCAGCCGCGCACCGGCCGCGACTTCACCAGGAACGTCATCGTGCCGTCCGCGGCCTTCGGGATGCGGTGGAACTGCTCGGACAGCATCGTGCCCGCCGCACCCGTCTCGCACACGCCGCTGTGCACCATCGTGGCCGACTTGATCACCAGGCCGTTGGCGTCCATCTCGGCGTCGAACCGTTCGTGCACATAGCATCCACGCAGGATCGTGGTGCAGAAGTGGTAGCGGTGGTTGTGGATCGAGTCGGCGTACCCGATGCGCCAGTCCCGCTGCGGCTTGTACTCGTGCAGCCAGAACGAGAACTTGTCGCCCGGTTGGTTGAGCAAGCACCACGCGAAGTGCGTCGTGGTCTCGCGTGACCGGGAGATCACCGCGGTGGCGACCTCGCCGGACAGGGTCCGCAGGTGGTGTCGTAGTTCGTCGCGCAGCTCGTCGCGGCAGGCCCACTCGGTGAACCGGCCGCTCACCGCGGACCAGTCCGCCGAGTCGACGGAGCGCAGTTCGCCGGCCAGTTCGGCCAGCGCAGACCTCGTTCGCATGTCAGTTCTCCAGCCCCGCGGCCTTGGTGAATTCTTCGCGGAAGGCGTGGAACTGGCGCTCCAGGCCCGCGAACCCCTCGTCGGAAAGGGGCGTTCCAGTGATTTTCTCGAACAGGGCAAGGAATTCCTGCCGAGTCGTGTCCGGGGTGATGACGAATTTCTGGGCGGCACGGGTGTCGCGCATGCGCTGGAACTCGGCGCGTTGCATGCCGTAGATGAACGAGCCCTCCGAGAAACGCAGTGAGCGCGGGTACAGGGATGTCGTGCCGCCGACATCGCTGTACAGCGTGAGCCACACGCTGTCGTCGAAGATCTCCAGCCGGTCCAACGGCGGTTCCGCGATCACCGCGATGTCGACCGACGTGCACCGGCTTCGGGCGAGGAACAATCCGACCAGGCCGATCGAGATCTCGTCGATCAGCTGTGCGCGGATCTTGTCGTAATCACCGCTCGCTCCTTCGCCGCGCAGCAGATACCTGGCTCGTCCGCTGATCGCCGAGTGCTGCCTCGGGTCGGCGACGACCGTGCGCAGCTCCCACTCGGACGAGGTCAGCAGCAGTCTCGCGGCGGCGTGCCTGCCGGAGAAGCCGCGGAAGAAGTACTGGCGGCTGGCTTTCAGGTCGGCCATCAGCAGCCGGTTGAACTCCGGGTCGGGCTCGGCGCTCGCCTCGAAGACGTGCGTCGGGAAGAACTCGTTGTTCAACGCGCGGTATTCGGCCGACAAATCCCGCAACGCCCGCTTGCTTTCCTCGATCAACGGGGTCACGAGTGCTTTCTGCGACGCGGACGCCGTGATCAGCGTCTGACCGAAACCGACAATAGCCGACACCATTGAGCCGGTACCGAGCGCGGTCACCAGGTTCTTGAAAAGACCAGCGTCCATCGCACTGGATATCCACAGGCTACCGATCGAGATCACCAGCAGGACCGCGAGCAACAAGCCGGTCCTCGTCCAGAACATCTCCTGGATCGGATTCTTGCGGATGCCGTTGGCGTCCGCGGACACCGGGTCACCTCCTTGAGAGGCACTCAACCGGACGAATGCGTAGGGTGTCCGTTTGGGTGCGAGCAGTTACTGTACGCGCATCTCGGCGCAGGAGGAATCCGGAAAACGGGGGATGTTCCCGATCACGGTGCGCCGCATCCGGACGAGCCGGGCACCCGATGGAACCAGTGTGTGACCCGGTTGCCTAGGGTGACGGCATGCGTATTGCAGGCAAGGTCACGATGGTTTCCGTGGCGCTGGTGGCGGCTGCCACCTTGAGCGCCTGTGCCAACTCCGAGCAGCCGTCGGCGGGCAACCTCAACATCACCTCGACGACTCCCCCGCCGCCGACCAAGACGTCCCCGAAGGCGACGTCCACGACGGCCCAGGGCAGCACCGCGACGGGACCCGAGTGCACCGCTGACGACGTCAAGGTCGAGGGCGAGTTCGGCGCCAAGCCGAAGATCACCATCCCGGCCACCTGCCAGCCGCCGAAGAAACTGGTCAGCAAGGACCTCAAGCCGGGCACCGGAGCCGAGGTCAAGGCCGGCAGCACGGCGACCGTCTTCTACCAGCTGATCACCTGGTCGGACAATAAAGAGGTGGACGGCAACTTCGGCGACCAGCCGTTCCCGGTCCAGAACGTCGGCCAGGCCAGGGTCATCACGGGCTGGAACGAGGGTCTGATCGGCCTGAAGGCCAACGGCCGCCGCCTGCTGATCATCCCGCCGGACAAGGCGTACGGCGACGGCGGCCAGGGCATCAAGCCCAACGAGACGCTGGTGTTCGTGATCGACGCCCAGCAGGTCAGCTGACGCACTGGGACACACACGCGCTCCCAGGCCTGCCTGGGAGCGCGTTTTCACGTCCTCACCGGGGTGTGAGCCGGAAGACCTTGAGGTCGCGGGACGTCTTGGACTGGTACGTGTCGTACGCGGGCCATGTCCGGACCAGGTGCGGCCAGATGTCCGTGCGTTCGTCGTCGGACAGCAGTCTGGCGCGCACCGCGCGCGTGCGGCCCTTGATGTTCACGGTCGCGTCCGGGTTGGCCGCCAGGTTGAGCGTCCACACAGGATGCCCCGGGCCGCCCCAGTTCGAGCCGACGAGCAGGATGTCGTCGCCGTCGGGCACGTAGAGCAGCGGGACGTCCCTCGGCGTGCCGGTCTTGCGGCCCCTGACCCGCAGGATCAGCGACGGCATGCCCGCGATCCCGACCAGCGTGACACGTCCCTTGGTCAGCCGGTACAGGACCTTGTCGACGCGCAGGACGGCTGGGCGGATCCTGGTCAGCCACGGTTGGGCCGCTGTCCACCGGGCGGCCTTGCGCATCAACTCCATGGCCGCTCAACCTACCCCGGTCAGGCCAGGAAATCCCACAGCGGCACGGGCGTCAGGCCGTCCTGTTCGGCCCGGTCGACGAACGCCTGGTAGTCGGCGCTGAACGTGTGCCGGAAGTGCATCAGCACGATGTCGCCCGGCTTGAGCTTGCTGCCGGCCTGGAACTGCACCACGCCGTCGTTGACGGCCGCGGTCCACAGCACGATCGCTTTCATCCCGCACGCGGCGACGGCCTTGCGCGTGTTGTCGTCGTAGTTGCCGAACGGCGGCCGGAACAGCGTCGGCCGCTTGCCGAACGCCTGCTGGATCGCGTCCGAATCGCCGCAGATCTCCTGGTGCTGGAGCTCGTACGGCTTGCCCTTCAGGTTCGGGTGGGTCATCGTGTGGTTGTTGATCTCGATGCCCGTGCCCTGCAGCGACTTGAAGTACTCCTCGCTGCCCTTGAAGTACTTCGAGTTCAGGAACAACGTGGGTTTCGCACCGGAGTCCCTGATCAGCTGCAGCGCCGCCGGGTCCTTCACCGCGCCGTCGTCGATGGTGATGAACACGTACGGTTTGTCCGTCTGGATCTTGCGGACCACCGGCACCAGACCGTCGACCGTGGCCGGTGCGGTCACCTTCTCGGCAGGCGGGCTGGTGGGCGTGTTCGTTGGCGTGTCGGGTGACGGACGCGCCTGGGCGTGCACTGTGGACGGATTCTGTGCCTGTGTCCGCGTCCCCGAGCAACTGGCTGTCATGACCGCCGCCACACCGAGCGCGACGGCCATGACCAGCTTCTTCCGCATTCTTTACCCTCGCTTTTCCTTCCCCGCAAGGAAATCGGCCTCTACCAAAATAGACGCCCGAGGGTGCCGATTAGTTGCTTAGGCTCCTTAAGCTCCATCACTCCTGACGATCCGGTCGTCGGCCGCGACCGGCGAGCCGCGGCCGTCGCGGTTGCTGGTGGTGAAGTACAAGTTGCCGTCCGGCCCGGCGACCGGGGTCCGGATCCGCCCGAACTGCCCCTGGTACAGCGCACGCGGCGTGCCGACACCGGTGTTGGTCACCGGGATCAGCCACAGCCGCTGACCACGCAGGCCGGCCATGTACAGGTTGTTCTTGTAGAAGGCGATGCCGCTCGGGGACGCCTGCGACGTCGACCACACCTGCAGCGGGTCGACGAAGCTCGGGTTGCCGCAGCGACCCTCGCACGTCGGCCAGCCGTAGTTGGCGCCCGACCTGATCTGGTTCAGCTCGTCCCAGGTGTTCTGGCCGAGTTCGGCCGAGAACAGCCTGCCGTCGGCCGACCAGGTCAGGCCCTGGACGTTGCGGTGGCCGTACGAGTACACGAGCGAGTTGAACGGGTTGCCCGGCGCGGGCTGCCCGGCCGTTGTCATCCGCAGGATCTTGCCGCCGAGCGAGTTGCGGTTCTGGGCGTTGGCGGAGTTGCCCGCGTCACCCGTGCCGGCGTAGAGGAAACCGTCCGGGCCGAACGCGAGCCGTCCGCCGTTGTGGATGCTCGCCCGGGGGATCCCGGTCACGATCGGCTGGGGCGTCTGCCCGAGCACCACGC
Source organism: Kibdelosporangium phytohabitans (assembly GCF_001302585.1). Taxonomy (GTDB): domain Bacteria; phylum Actinomycetota; class Actinomycetes; order Mycobacteriales; family Pseudonocardiaceae; genus Kibdelosporangium; species Kibdelosporangium phytohabitans. The sequence goes on from NZ_CP012752.1 coordinate 8,048,912, forward strand.
GTGCGATCCGGTTGTCCGACGAGGTCGTGTAGTAGATGAACACGGTCCGGTCCTGCGCGAACTGCGGGGACACCGCGAGGCCGAGCAGGCCGCCTTCACCTTGCGCGCTGACGCCGGGGACCGTCTGGATGTTGGTCACGGCGCCGGTCGTGCTCATCTGGCGGATTCTGGCGGTGTTGCGTTCGGTGAACAGGGCGGAGCCGTCGGGCGCGAAGCCGAGGCCCCACGGCACTGCCAGTTGGGAGGCCACCACGGTCGTCGCCGCCTGTGCGGGAGCCGCGGAAACAGAAAGCCCGGTCAACACCGTCGCGGTGATGACCAGGCTTGTACGAACCTTCATTGGCGCTGTCCTCCTTGACTGCAGGGTCAGAGGTACAGACCAATGATGTCGCAACGATCACATTGTTTGGGAACAGACTTTCGGCTGGATCAGAAAAGGCTGGTCACTGGCAGGCCGATCGCGGAATCCACCGCGACCATCACGAACACCGCGCACAGGTACGTGTTGGACAAGTGGAAGACCTTCATCGGGTTGGTCTCGCCACCACGCCGGTACACGTTGTGCAGCTTGTGCACGGCGGTGAGGAAGACCGCCCCGAGAACCACGGCCGACAGCGCGTAGATCCAGCTCGTCGCGGGCACGAGCAGCAGCCCGCACAGCACCATCGCCCACGAGTAGAGCACGATCCGGAACGACACCTGGCGCGGTGTGGCCACCGCGGGCAGCATCGGCACACCGGCCTTGGCGTAGTCGTCGCGGAACTTCATCGCCAGCGCCCACGAGTGCGGCGGCGTCCAGAAGAAGATCACGCCGAACAGGACGAACGCGGGCCAGCCGACGTCACCGGTGACCGCCGCCCAGCCGATCACCACGGGCATGCATCCCGCGATGCCACCCCAGACGATGTTCTGTGAGGTACGACGCTTGAGCAGCATCGTGTACACGAGCACGTAGAACAGGATCGCGCCGACGCACAACACCGCGGCCACCCAGTTCGTGGTCAGCCACAGGAATCCACAGGACACCACGCCGAGGACGACGCCGAAGACCAGCGCGTTGCGAACCGGCACCTCGTGCTTGACCAGGGGCCGCGCGCTGGTGCGCTTCATCACCGCGTCGATGTCGGCGTCGACGACGCAGTTCAGCGCACCGGCGCTGCCTGCCGCCAACGTGCCGCCGACCAGCGTGGCCAGTACCAGCCAGGGTGACGGGATCCCGCGCTGAGCCAGCAGCATGGCGGGAATGGTGGTGACGAGCAGCTGCTCGATGATGCGCGGCTTGGTCAGCGCGATGTACGCACGGACGACATCCTGGAACCTGCGTCGCGGGGTGGCGGTGGGTGCGTCAGCGGTGATGCTCACAGCGCTCCCTGCGCGAGGCACACCGGCGACATGACGCTCCTTGTGTGAATGGAAAACGTTCGGGTACGGATCGGAATAGTAGACGGGCTACGTACGGAGACCTGCGGCGGGTACGAGTGTGTCGAACCGTCCGAACGGTCCTGTCCGTGAATGAAGGAAGAACACACCCCTGTCCAGCCGCGTCCGGGTCGCAAGGGCCGAAAGGATGACTACGCTGAGGCATGGGACGAGGGAAACCAGCGGGAACACCGTTTCGCGTGGCAAGACGTGTTCCCGCACGAGCAGGGAAAGTGGGAGCACAAGCCCGTGTCCGTAGACGACATCACCCGCCTGACCACGGCAAACGTACCGGCCGACTGGACGGACCTCGACAAGCGGGCGGTGGACACGATCCGCGTGCTCGCCGCCGAGGCCGTGCAGAACGCGGGCAACGGCCACCCGGGTACCGCGATGAGCCTCGCACCGGTGGCCTACACGTTGTTCCAGCGCACCATGCGGCACGACCCCGCCGACGCCGACTGGGTCGGCCGTGACCGGTTCGTGCTGTCGGCGGGTCACTCCAGCCTGACGCTGTACCTGCAGCTGTTCCTGTCCGGGTACGGCCTGGAGATCGAGGACATCGAGCAGCTGCGCAAGTGGGGTTCCAAGACCCCCGGCCACCCCGAGCACGGCCACACCCGCGGCGTGGAGATCACGACCGGTCCACTTGGCCAGGGCCTGGCCTCCGCGGTCGGCATGGCGATGGCCGCCCGCCGCGAGCGCGGCCTGTTCGACCCGGACGCCGCGCCGGGCGAGAGCCCGTTCGACCACCAGATCTACGTGATCGCCTCCGACGGCGACATCGAGGAGGGCGTGACCTCCGAGGCGTCGTCGCTGGCCGGGACCCAGCAGCTGGGCAACCTGACGGTGATCTACGACGACAACAAGATCTCCATCGAGGACGACACCGCGATCGCCCTGTCGGAGGACACCGCCAAGCGCTACGAGTCCTACGGCTGGCACGTCCAGGTCGTGGAGAGCGGCGAGAACGTCACGGGCATCATCGAGGCGCTGGACGCGGCGAAGGCCGAGACCGGCCGCCCCTCGTTCATCCTGCTCCGCACGATCATCGGCTTCCCCGCCCCGACCAAGCAGAACACCGGCAAGGCGCACGGCGCCGCGCTGGGTGACGACGAGGTCGCCGAGGTCAAGAAGATCCTCGGCTTCGACCCGGCGAAGAAGTTCGTGGTCGAGCCCGAGGTGCTGGCGCACGCCCGCGAGGTGGTCAAGCGCGGCGAGCAGGCCAAGGCCGAGTGGCAGCCGAGGTTCGACGCGTGGGCGAAGGCCAACCCGGAGCGCAAGGAGCTGTTCGACCGCCTGGTGGCCCGTGAGCTGCCGGAGGGCTGGGACGCCAAGCTGCCCAGCTGGGAGCCGGACGCGAAGGGCATCGCCACCCGCAAGGCATCCAACGAGGTGCTCAACTCCCTCGCGGACGTGCTGCCGGAGCTGTGGGGCGGCTCGGCCGACCTGGCGGAGAGCAACAACACCACGATGAAGGGCGCGGACTCGTTCGGCCCGGCCTCGATCGCCACCAAGGAGTGGAACGCCCAGCCGTACGGCCGCACGCTGCACTTCGGGGTGCGCGAGCACGCCATGGGCTCGATCCTCAACGGCATCGCGCTGCACGGCCCGACCCGCCCGTACGGTGGCACCTTCCTGGTGTTCAGCGACTACATGCGGCCCGCGGTCCGGCTCGGTTCGCTGATGAAGACCTCGGCGATCTACGTGTGGACGCACGACTCGATCGGGCTCGGCGAGGACGGCCCGACGCACCAGCCGATCGAGCACATCGCGGCGCTGCGCGCGATCCCCGGCCTGACCGTCGCCCGTCCGGGTGACGCCAACGAGACGGCCGCCGTGTGGAAGGCCGCGATCGAGCGGCCGAACGGCCCGATCGGGATCGCGCTGACCAGGCAGAACCTGCCGGTGCTCGAAGGGACCGACGCCGAGGGTGTGGCCAAGGGCGGTTACGTGCTTGCCGACGCCGCGAACGGGGACCCCCGGGTGGTGCTCATCGCCACAGGCTCGGAGCTGCAGATCGCGGTCGAGGCGCGGAAGGTCCTCGAGGCCGACGGCGTTGCAACGCGTGTGGTCTCGATGCCGAGTGTGGAGTGGTTCGACGCGCAGGACCAGTCGTACCGCGACCAGGTCGTCCCGCCGTCGGTCCGCGCTCGTGTCTCCGTCGAGGCCGGCATCGCGCAGCCGTGGTACCGCTTCATCGGCAGTGCCGGTGAGGCCGTCTCGATCGAGCACTACGGCGCGTCCGCCGATTACCAGACTTTGTTCCGCGAGTTCGGTTTCACGACCGAGGCCGTTGTCGACGCGGCACGGCGCTCGCTGCAGCGAGTGGAGGAAGGCAAGTGACGAAGGAAAACCTGACCGCGCTGTCCGGCGCGGGCGTGTCCATCTGGCTGGACGACCTGTCCAGGGAACGCCTGAACACCGGCAACCTGGCCGAACTCATCCGGGACTGGAACGTCGTGGGTGTCACGACCAACCCGACGATCTTCGCCAGCGCGCTGAGCAAGGGCGAGGCGTACGACGAGCAGGTGCGTGAGCTCGCCGCCCGCGGGGCCGACGTGGACGCGACCGTCCGCGAGATCACCACGACGGACGTGCGCAACGCGGCCGACCTGTTCCGCGACGTGTACGCCGCGTCGAACAAGATCGACGGCCGGGTGTCCATCGAGGTCGACCCGCGGCTGGCCAACGACACCGAGCGGACCATCGCCGAGGCGCAGGACCTGTGGAAGACGGTCGACCGGCCGAACCTCATGGTCAAGATCCCGGCGACGCCCGCGGGCCTGCCCGCGATCACGAAGGCGCTCGCCGAGGGCATCAGCGTGAACGTGACGCTGATCTTCTCCGTCGAGCGGTACCGCGGCGTGATGGCCGCGTACCTGTCGGGTCTCAAGCAGGCCAAGGCCAACGGGCACGACCTGGCGAGCATCCAGTCCGTCGCGTCGTTCTTCGTGTCCAGGGTGGACACCGAGGTGGACAAGCGGCTCGAGGCGATCGGTACCGAGCAGGCCACCGCGCTGCGCGGCACGGCCGCGATCGCCAACGCCCGCCTCGCCTACGCCGCCTACGAAGAGGTGTTCTCCGGCCACGACTGGCTCGAGCTGGCCAAGGACGGCGCGACGCCGCAGCGTCCACTGTGGGCGTCGACCGGCGTGAAGGACCCGGCGTACAGCGACACGCGGTACGTCGACCAGCTGGTCGTGCCCGGCGTGGTCAACACCGTGCCGGAGAAGACCCTGCAGGCTGTCGCCGATCACGGCAAGATCGACGGTGACACGGTCACCGGGACCGCCGCTCAGGCCGCTGAGGCGTTCGAGGCGCTCAGCGGGGTGGGCGTCGACCTCGACGACGTCTTCGAGGTGCTCGAGACCGAGGGTGTCGAGAAGTTCGAGAAGTCGTGGACCGAGCTGCTGGAGACCGTGTCGGGCCAACTCAACAAGGCAAAGGGCTGAGATTCCCCGATGATCGAGATCTCCGTCGACATCGTCGACGCCAAACTCGCGGACGAGACCGCGACGCTGGTCGAGACGCTGGTGGCCGACAAGGTCGCCAGCCGGATCGCCGCACAGGACGCGACGCTGTGGGGCGCCGACGCACAGTCCGAGGCGGCCATCCGCCTCGGCTGGACCGCGTTGCACGAGACGTCCCGGCCGTTGCTCGCGGAGATCGACGCACTGCGCGCCGAGCTGCACTCCGAGGGTGTCGACCGGGTCGTGCTGGCCGGGATGGGCGGCTCGTCGCTGGCGCCGGAGGTGATCACCGCGACCGCGGGCGTGCCGTTGGTCGTGCTGGACACCACCGACCCCGCGCAGGTCGCCGACGCACTGGCCGGTGACCTGACCAGGACCGTGCTCGTCGTGTCGTCGAAGTCCGGCGGCACGGTCGAGACCGACAGCCACCGCCGGATCTTCGAGAAGGCGTTCGCCGCACAGGGCATCGACGCCGCGTCCCGGATCGTCGTCGTCACCGACCCCGGTTCGCCGTTCGAGGAGCTCGCCGGCCAGGCGGGCTACCGCAAGGTGTTCCTGGCCGACCCGAACGTGGGCGGCCGGTACTCCGCGCTGACCGCGTTCGGCCTGGTGCCGTCCGGTCTGGCCGGCGCGGACATCGCCACGCTGCTGGACGAGGCGTCGGCCGCGGCGTCGGTGCTGGCCAAGGACGAGGACACCAACGCCGGGCTGGTGCTGGGCGCCGCGTTGGGCGTGCGGCACTCGGAAGGCGCCGAGAAGGTCGTCTTCGCCGACACCGACACGAGTGTGAAGGGCTTCCCCGACTGGGTGGAGCAGCTGATCGCCGAGTCGACCGGCAAGCAGGGCACGGGCCTGCTGCCCGTGGCGACGGAAGGCACCGACGCGCCCGGCTTCGCCGACGCGGGCGACGACGCCACCGCGACCGCGATCGGCACCCCGGCCGGTGCCGCCCGCGTCTCGACGTCGGGCTCGCTCGGTGGGCTGTTCCTGTTGTGGGAGTACGCGACCGCGGTCGCCGGGCGGCTGCTGGGCATCAACCCGTTCGACCAGCCGGACGTGGAGGCCGCCAAGAAGGCCGCCCGTGCGCTGCTCGACCAGCCGACCGGTTCCGGCGACGCCGAGAAGCCGTCCCTTGTGGACGGCCCGGTCGAGGTGTACGGCCACTTCGAGGGCACTTCGCTGCCCGAGGTGCTGCGGTCGTTCGTGGCCTCGGTGCCGGAGTTCGGCTACGTCTCGGTGCAGGCGTACCTGGACCGGCTGGACGACGCGTCGGCAGCCCTGCTCAGGCCGGAGCTGGCCAGGCGCACCGGTTTCCAGACGACCTTCGGCTGGGGACCGAGGTTCCTGCACTCGACCGGGCAGTACCACAAGGGCGGCCACCAGAACGGGGTCTTCCTGCAGCTCACCGGCGCGGTCGAGGACGACCTCGAAGTGCCTGACCGGCCGTACACGCTGGGTGTGCTGCAGCGGGCGCAGGCGCTGGGCGACGGCCAGGTGCTCAAGGAGCACGGCCGTCCGGTGCTGCGGCTGCACCTGACCGACCGGGCAGCGGGTCTTGCCCACCTCGTGAAAGCCGTGCAGGAGGTAGAACGGCCATGAGTGAATGGCAGAACCCGCTTCGCGACGAGCGGGACAAGCGGCTGCCGAGGATCGCCGGGCCGTGCGGCCTGGTGATCTTCGGGGTCACCGGTGACCTGTCGCGCAAGAAACTCATGCCGGCGATCTACGACCTGGCCAACCGGGGTCTGCTGCCGCCGGGCTTCGCGCTGACCGGGTTCGCCCGCCGCGACTGGGAGAACGAGGACTTCGCCCAGGTCGTCTACGACGCGGTCAAGGAGCACGCGCGGACCCCGTTCCGCCAGGAGGTCTGGGACCGGCTGGCCGAGGGGATCCGGTTCGTGCAGGGCACGTTCGACGACGACGAGGCGTTCGACCGGCTCGCCGACACCGTCCGCGAACTGGACGAGGAACGCGGCACCGGCGGCAACCACGCGTTCTACCTGTCCATCCCACCGGCCGCGTTCCCCGTGGTGTGCAAGCAGCTCGCCCGCTCCGGACTGGCCAACCAGGACGGTGAGAGCTGGCGGCGCGTGGTGATCGAGAAGCCGTTCGGGCACGACCTGGAGAGCGCGCGCGAGCTCAACGGGATCGTCAACGAGGTCTTCCCCGAGGAGTCGGTGTTCCGCATCGACCACTACCTCGGCAAGGAGACCGTGCAGAACATCCTGGCGCTGCGGTTCGCCAACCAGCTGTACGAGCCCATCTGGAACGCCAGCTACGTCGACCACGTGCAGATCACCATGGCCGAGGACATCGGCCTCGGTGGCCGCGCGGGGTACTACGACGGGATCGGCGCGGCGCGTGACGTCATCCAGAACCACCTGTTGCAGCTGATGGCGTTCACCACGATCGAGGACCCGGTGTCGTTCTCGCCGCAGTCGCTGCGGACCGAGCGGATCAAGGTCCTGTCGGCGACCAAACCGGCCGAGCCGTTCGGCGAGACGACCGCGCGCGGTCAGTACACCGGTGGCTGGCAGGGCGGCAAGAAGGTGCCCGGCCTGCTGGAGGAGGAAGGCTTCCCACCGGACTCCACCACCGAGACGTTCGCCGCGATCACCCTCGAGGTGAACACCCGGCGCTGGGCCGGTGTCCCGTTCTACCTGCGGACCGGCAAACGCCTGGGGCGCAGGGTCACCGAGATCGCGGTGATGTTCAAGCGGGCGCCGCACCTGCCGTTCGACCAGACCTCGACCGAGGAGCTCGGGCAGAACGCGGTCGTCATCCGGATCCAGCCCGACGAGGGCATCACCATCCGGTTCGGCTCGAAGGTGCCCGGGACCACGATGGAGGTCCGCGACGTCACGATGGACTTCAGCTACGGCAGGGCGTTCACCGAGTCGTCGCCGGAGGCCTACGAGCGGCTGATCCTGGACGTGCTGCTCGGCGAGCCGTCGCTGTTCCCGGTGGCCGGGGAGATCGAGCGGTCGTGGGAGATCCTCGACCCGATCCTGGAGCACTGGACCAAGCAGGGCAAGCCGGACCCGTACGCGCCGGGTGAGTGGGGTCCGCCGTCGGCGGAGAAGATGCTCGCCCGCACCGGCCGCACGTGGAGGCACCCGTGATCATCGACATGCCGACGACGAACACGGCGAAGGTGAATGCCAAGATCGTCGAACTGCGCCAGCAGGGCGGTGCGGTCGCGTTGGGCCGAGTGCTCACCCTGGTGATCGTCACCGACGACGGTGAGAAGACCGAGGAAGCCATCGAGGCGGCCAACGAGGCCAGCCGCGAGCACCCCTGCCGCGTGATCGTGGTGGCGCGGGGCGCGCGGGAGGCCGCGCCTCGGCTGGACGCGCAGATCCGCGTCGGCGGCGACGCGGGTGCGTCCGAGGTGATCGTCCTGCGGCTCTACGGCGAGCTGGTGGAGCACGGGGACACGTGCGTGATCCCGTTGCTGCTGCCGGACGCGCCGGTGGTGGCGTGGTGGCCGTTCGAGTCGCCGGACAAGCCGTCGGAGGACCGGATCGGTCAGCTGGCGCACCGCAGGATCACCGACGCGGCGACCGGCAAGGACCCGGTGCGGGCGCTGACGTGCCGTCGTTCGTCCTATTCGGACGGTGACACGGACCTGGCGTGGACGCGGCTGACCCAGTGGCGCGCCTACCTGGCCGCGGCGCTGGATCTGCCGCCGTACGAGGAGATCACCGGCGCGACGGTGTCCGGTGAGGCGGACTCGCCGTCGACGGACCTGCTGGCGGGCTGGCTGGCGGCGTACCTGAAGATCCCGGTGCGCAGGCTGCCTGCGCAGAAGAACGCGCCGGGGATCAACTCGGTGGTGCTGGAACGCAAGTCCGGGCCGGTCGAGCTGACCAGGCTGGACGGCAAGGTCGGCACGCTGCGCCAGCCGGGCCAGCCCGACCGCCGCGTGGCGCTGGCGCGCCGCAACGTGAAGGACTGCCTGGTGGAGGAGCTGCGCAGGCTCGACCCCGACGAGATCTACGAGGCCACGCTCGAAGGCCTCACGCTGGTCGAGGCGGAGGTCACGCAGGCCACTCCGGCCTAGGGATCACACTGAGCCGGTGGGGTTGTCACCCCACCGGCTTTGTGTTGCCCGCTTCGACCGGTCGGCTCGTTCCCGCTGCCGGATGCCCATCGGCACGACGGCGAAGAGGAAAACGAGCGAGAACAGCATCAGCAGTACGCCGCTCACCGCGGGTACCTCGCCGTCCACGACATCCAGGACGACGACCGCAGCACCCAGCACGAACATCAGCACGAACACGGCCCGCATGAGCACGACCGGGAAGGGCGTGGCGAGCAGGGCGTTGGCGCTCTCGACCAATGGGCGTGCGAGTTTCGCGTCATCCATGGCTTCGCCGCGGCGCATGGTGCGGGCGACATGTCTGCGCTGGGACCGATCGAGCCCTTTCAGCGGCCGGGCTTCCCACGAGCGCCGCATCACCACGGCCATGAACACGCCGAAGTACACCCCACCCACGACACCAACCCAGACGTTGTCGTTGAGGAAACCCATCGTCGCGCCGAACAGCACGCCGCTGGCCAGCCCCAGCGCCACCACACGCGTCATCGTCACTCCCCGAACCGTTCTTCGGTCAATCGCAACGACTGTGCGACCAAACCGAACGCGATGAACACAGCGAGCAGCCGATGCGTCTCGTCATGTTCCCTCCCAGGGGAGGGATTACCCAGAAAGCTGATCAGTCTTGCGGGTGGGAGCGCGGATTGCTCCGAACGCACCAACCCGGTGGATCATTGCCAGGGAAACCACCTGCCTTCCGTTTCCCGGCTGGACCGCTCGAACCGCTCACGGACCCACACCAAGTACCGCAGCCACAGCCACAGGCGCACGCCACCGGCGATCAAAGCCAGGCCGCTCCACCCAGGCATCCCCTCGACAACGAGGCTCAACCCGACCGCGAGCACACCGCAGACCAGGACCACCATCGAACTCGCACGCACGAACTTCAGCGAGAACTGGGTACGCAGGATCTCGGACGCGTGATCCATGAGCGGACGGGCGAGTTCCCGGCTGTCCACCGCCACGCCGCGGTGCATCGCCCTGCCGATCCGCCACCGCTGTTTCACGTCCAGCCCCTCGAGTGTGCTGAGCACCAGCCGGTGCCGCATCACCAGGACGATGACCAGCGCCGTCACCGGACCGCCGACGAACATGACCACCGCGTTGCCGCCGCTGAGCCACAACCCCGCGGTGAACAGGACCGAGTAGACCAGCCACAAGACGGCCAATTGGGCGAACTTCGACACGAACGCTCCCCTCGACGACGATCGTCCGTCTCGTGTCATCGCCGACGGGCCCGCGAACGCAACACCGCTCAGGGCCGGGGTGTCCGCCTGGCCAGTTCTTTCTTGCCCGGCTTGCCCAAAGCTGTGGTCGGCATGGTGTCGATGACCGTGATCGTGACGGGAACACCGAGTCGCCCACTTGCCCAGTCGAGCAGTTCGTTCGCTTCGATGCCCGGTGCGACAACGAATACGTGGGCCGCTCCGCCGGTGTGATCGTCGGGTACGGCGACGACCGCGGCCTCGCCGACCGCTGGGTGACTGGTCAGCGCGTCCTCGATGGGACCGGCGTAGTGGTTGCAACCGTTGGCGATGATGATGTCCTTGATGCGTCCCGCCAGGTAGGGGTAGCCGTGGTCGTCGAAGCGGCCGAGGTCCCCGGTGTGCAGCCAGCCGTCTCGCAGTGCGGTCGCGGTCAGCTCCGGGCGGCTCCAGTACCCCGGCATCACCGACGCCGATTTGACGCACACCTCACCGATCTCGCCTGGCGCGACGGGGTTTCCTTGCGGTGTCCGCAGTTCGACGGTGACGCCGGGCAGCGGCCTGCCGACGGAGCCGAGCAGTTCGGGGCGATCACCCGTCGCGGCAGCGTGGTCCGCCGGGCCGAGCACTGACGTCGCGGGCGCTTCGGTTGTCGCGTAGGTTCTGCATCAGCCTCGGCCCGAACCGAGCAAGCGCTTGACGCAGCCGGGCCGGTGCTATCGGGGCGCTCCCGTAGGTGAGGAACTGCAACGCGCTGAATTCCGCGCCGGGACGGTCAAGCAGCCGGTACAGCCAGGACGGGTACAGGTATGTCACCGCCATGTCGGCCTGCTGCACGGCGTCGACGAACTGGTCGGGATCGAAACCGTCGAGGATCTCGACGGTGGCAGGCCTGTGGTGCCGCTGGTGTCCAGCACCCGCGCGATGTCCTCTTCCCTGGCCACTACCGGCAACAGGTCCGCCGACTCGGCCTTGGCTGCCGCGCTCAGCTCGTCCAGGTCCGTGATGACGGTGGTGGCGCGTGCGTCGTCGACCACGTGTTGCAGATGCGGCGAGCCCGGGAGCAGCGGGTCAGGCGCAATCCGAGCGTGAACGCCGCCAAGCGCACCACGAACGCCTCTGGACGGTTACCCGCGACGAGGACAAGCCGTCGCCGCGCCGCGAACCGCGTCGCTGTAATGCCCGTGCGGTGCGGTACACGGCCGCCAGCAGCTCGCCGTAGGTGGTCTCACGGCTGCGACAGGACAGCGCGGTTCGTTCCTCGTGTTCCGCCAACGCCTCCAGCGCACTGCTGATGCTCACGATAGCCCGTGTCGCCGGGCGCCTCGGGGTGCTGCGCGGCGCCGGACTGGCCGAACGCGACACGGCCTACGCGGTGTTCATGGTGTCGACCGTCTCCTCGACGGCACCGCCGCACTGATACCGCCTGCTACGGCTTGACCGGCCCGCTTCCCAAGCCCCACCGGTTTTCCGTCGCCCGCATGGACTGCTCGACAAGCACTTGCCGTCTGGCGTCCACGACGAAATACGCCACCAGGGCTGCCACAACGGCGACCGGTGCCACATCCAGCCAGTCGAGATCCCCCTCACCCACGGACCCCAGCAGGACGAGCACCGCACCACAGACGACGAGCACAAGGCTCACGATCCGCAACACCCGCATCGAGGCGTGCCAACGCAGGCTCGCGGACGCGTACGCCACCAACGGGTTGGCCAGTTCGAGGCTGTCGGCCGCTTCACCGCGCCGGACAGTTCTGACGACCCGCAGGCGCTGAGCCCGGTCGAGTCCGTCGAGCGCATCGGACGACGGACTGATGCTGGCGATCCAGCGCGGCATCTCAGTCTCCCTGCAGTCCCGATCCCCGCACCTGCGCGCCCCACCGGCTCTCCGTCGCCCGCTGCGCCTGCGCGATACGCGCCTGGACCTTACCCACCCCGAAGGAGGGCACCAGCAACAGCGGCCCGCCCACGATCATGAGCACGCCCGTCCAGCCGGGGTTCCCCCTGCCACATAGGTCAGCAGAGCCGGCACGCCGACGACGAGCACACAGCTGCCCATGATCCGCAGCAACTTCGGCGACGACTGCGCGCGCTGGATCGCCGCCGTGTGCGCAACCAGCGGAGCGGCGAGTTCGGGGCCGGCCACGGCCGCACCGCGCTGCCCGTGCCGATCCTCGTCCCGGCGAACATGGGCAGCACCAGCAGCACCCACAGCAGCGTCAGGCCGGCCTTGCGCGACACGACTTCCCACCTCAGATCCCCCACCAGCGGAAATCCGCCGACAACAGTGTCGAGCACACCCAGCCCGATCGCCGTGAGCGAACGGTGGAATTGTTCGCCGATCTACGTAGTTGAGCGAATCAGACTCAATCTTCTTCGTAGAGGGTGTGACAGCCGTGAGCGAGACCTTGAACCTCCCCGTTCTGCCGCTGGATGACGTCGTCGTGCTGCCCGGAATGGTCGTTCCGGTCCGGCTCGCCGAGGCCGACGCGCGCGCCGCCATCGACGCGGCACAGGCCGCCGGCCAGTCGAAGATACTGCTGGTCCCCAGGCTGGACGGGAAATACGCCAAGGCAGGCACGGTCGGCGAGATCGAACAGATCGGCCGCCTGCCCGGCGGGCAGAAAGCCGCCGTCGTGCGCGGCATCTCCCGCGCCCGGATCGGCGCCGCGACCAGCGGCCCCGGCGCGGCCCTGTGGGTCGAGGCCACCGAGCTCGACGACGTGGCCGACGAGCGCGCACGCGAGCTCGCCAAGGAGTACAAGACTCTGACCACCGCGATCCTGCAGCGCCGCGGCGCCTGGCAGGTCGTCGACCAGGTGCAGCAGGTGAGCGATCCGGCGCAGCTGGCCGACCTGGCCGGGTACGCCCCGTACCTCACCGAGGAGCAGAAGCTGTGGCTGCTGGAGACGGCGAACGTCACCGAGCGGCTGGCCAAGCTCGTCACCTGGGCGCAGGAGCACATCGCCGAACTGGACGTCGCCGAGACGATCAACAAGGACGTCAAGGAAGGCGTCGAGAAGCAGCAGCGCGAGTTCCTGCTGCGCCAGCAGCTCGCCGCGATCCGCAAGGAACTGGCCGAGCTGGACGGCAAACCCGCGTCCGAGGAGCAGGACTACCGCGCCCGCGTCGAGGAGGCGGACCTGCCCGAGCACGTGGCGAAGGCAGCGCTCGCCGAGGTCGACAAACTGGAGCGCACGTCCGAGCAGTCGCCCGAGGTCGGCTGGATCCGCACGTGGCTGGACACAGTCCTGGACATGCCGTGGAACAACCGCACCGAGGACAGCTACGACATCAAGGGCGCGCGGGCGGTGCTCGACGCCGACCACGCGGGCCTGGACGACGTCAAGGAGCGCATCGTCGAGTACTTGGCGGTTCGCCGCCGCCGCGCTGACCGCGGCCTCGGTGTCGTCGGCGGACGGCGCAGCGGCGCTGTGCTTGCGCTGGTCGGCCCGCCCGGTGTCGGCAAGACGTCGCTGGGCGAGTCCGTCGCGCGGGCCATGGGACGCGAGTTCGTCCGGGTCGCGCTGGGCGGTGTGCGCGACGAGGCCGAGATCCGCGGCCACCGGCGCACGTACGTCGGCGCGCAGTCCGGCCGGATCGTGCGTGCCATCAAGGAAGCCGGTTCGATGAACCCGGTCGTGCTGCTCGACGAGATCGACAAGGTCGGCGCGGACTACCGGGGCGACCCGACCGCCGCGCTGCTGGAAGTGCTCGACCCGGCGCAGAACCACACGTTCCGCGACCACTACCTGGAAGTCGAGCTGGACCTGTCCGACGTGGTCTTCCTCGCGACGGCCAACGTACTGGAATCCATCCCCGGCCCGCTGCTGGACCGCATGGAGCTGGTGCAGCTGGACGGCTACACCGAGGACGAGAAGGTCGTCATCGCCCGTGACCACCTGCTGCCCCGCCAGCTGGACCGCGCGGGCCTGACCGTCGACGACGTGAAGTTCGACGACGACGCGCTGCGGCTGCTGGCCGCCGAGTACACGCGTGAGGCCGGTGTCCGGCAGTTGGAGCGGGCGGTGGCACGGGTGCTGCGCAAGGTGACGACCAAGCTGGCGCTCGGCGAGGACCTCAAGTCCATCCACATCGGACCGAAGGACGTCAAGGAGTACCTCGGCAGCCCGAAGCACAAGCCGGAGTCCGGCGAGCGCACCTCGGTTCCAGGCGTGGCAACGGGTCTCGCGGTCACCGGGATCGGCGGCGACGTGTTGTTCGTCGAAGCCTCGCTGGCGGACAAGGAAACCGGGCACACCGGCGTGACGCTGACCGGGCAACTGGGCGACGTCATGAAGGAGTCCGCGCAGATCGCCCTGTCGTACCTGCGGTCGCGGGGAGCGGAGCTCGAACTGCCGGTCGGCGACCTGTCGGAACGCAACATCCACATCCACGTCCCGGCAGGCGCGGTTCCGAAGGACGGCCCGAGCGCGGGCGTCACCATGACGACCGCGTTGGCGTCGCTGCTGTCGGGACGGCCGGTGCGTTCGGAGGTCGCGATGACCGGTGAGGTGTCGCTGACCGGCCGGGTCCTGCCGATCGGTGGCGTGAAGCAGAAGCTGCTCGCCGCGCACCGCGCCGGACTGACCACGGTCCTGCTGCCCAAGCGCAACGAGCCGGACCTGGAGGACGTGCCGGAGACGGTGCTGAAGGAGCTGACCGTGCACCTGGTCAGCGACGTCCGCGACGTGCTGGGCCTGGCACTGGAACCGGCCACCTCGACGGCCGCGATCGCCGCCTGACCAACAGGAAACGTAGTACAGCGCGGTAAAACGCGCTCAAGCAAGCAGATCCGGCGCGCAGTGGGCGCCGGATCTGCTTGTTTGGCTTCCTGGCTGCCGAACCAGACGATGAGCCGCACCTTGTCGTCGCCGTGGCCAGCGCCCGCATGACAGTCCAGACCGGTTCCCATTCCCAGGTGACCGCGTCCCCGCGGCACAGGCGTTCACTGCGGAAGACCATGTCGCCGCCGATCCGTTCGGTGCCCTCCGGTCAGGTCCTCCCATCGCCCTGTGCCGTCATCGGAAGGCCACTGGCTTCGGCGAACGGCTGGCCAGAACCGATTTTCCCCGCCAGACCAGACTGCCGTCAGGTTGTCGTTGACATGCGCACGTGGCTGTCGGGCAGGTCCGCGCGTTCCTCCCAGTCGATGGCCTCGATCTCCGGCCAGCCGATCCAGGTGACGCCGAGGCACGGAAATGCCCGATGTCGGCGAAGGTGGCGGCCGAACCGTCGCCGGGCGCACCGCGACCAGCCGCGACCAGCCGCGATCGGCCGCGATCCGCCGGAAGTCGGCGAAGTCGCGGACCCCGGACAGACAGCCGAACGCGTCGTAGTTCCGGTGATCGTCCAAGACATCCAAGCCGATCGCCGGTTCCCGCGGTCGAGCCGCCGGCTGGCTGCCGATCGAAGCCTGCCGGTGCTCGATGGCCGCCCCTTGCATATAACCCTAGATGGGGGTACAAATGGGGTTATGCCCAAAGTCAACGTCTACCTCCCCGACGAACTGGCCGACGCGGTCAAGGCGGCCAGCCTGCCGGTGTCGGCGATCTGCCAACGCGCGCTGGAACAGTCCGTGCGGCGGGTCTCGGCGATCCGCGCGATGACGCTGGACGACGTGGGCGATTTACAACTGGCCCAGTTCACCGAGCGGATGCGTACCGTGATCAGGCTCGGTATGGAACGATCAGCCGGCGCCCCAGCGGTGGGCACCGAACACCTGCTGCACGGAATGCTCAGCGAAGGCTCCAACCTGGCCCTGCAAGTGCTGCGGGCGATGGAAATCGACCCAGTGGTCGTAGAACGGGCACTGGCCGCGCGGCTGCCCTCAGCCGACGGCGCACCAGCGAAACAGTTCAGCGGCCCCGCCGCGAACGCGCTCGAGCTGACCGTGACCGAGGCGATCGCGTTGGGACACAACTACGTCGGCTGTGAGCACCTGTTACTCGGCCTGTTGAGCGAGCCTTCCGGAGCAGCCGGGGAGGTCCTACACGAGGCAGGCGTGGAACTGCGCACCGCACGAAAAACCGTCGTCGCCGCGTTGACGGGGTACGCCCACCTGCGCGCACAGTCCGGTATGGATCCGATCGCGGCCGCCATCCGCAAGGAGTTGAAGCCGGTCATCGAACGGATCGAGCGCCTGGAAGAACGCACGGAATCCTGATGATCAAGGTCGTCGTACTCGTGATCGTGGTGGCATTCCTGTTGGGAGCATTGGTTTAGGACATCTGGGCCAGACCAGCCGGCGCAACAACCACACGAACCCGAGACGGTCCAATCCGTACAGGCCCAACGGAGCCAGTACACGCAACACCGACCCGAACCCGACCCCGAACCCGGATTCGCTGCACTGCCAGGCAGGCGCGCCGGAGCCCGCGCACTTGCGACACAGCCGTGCGGTCGTCCGTGGGCTCGATCACCCGCCGGGCGCAGTGGGCAAAGACGCAGTCCACGCTGCCCTACCCACAAGGCGAAGGGCCGCAGGACATCCACACAAGCCTGACACAGACCTCCTCACCCAACAACACACCCCAAGACGCCCAACCCCATGCAAACCCGAACGGAGCCAGCCCGCACCACCATCCCGAACCCGAACCTGCCCCGGATCCACTGCACCTGCCAAGCAGACACGCCGCAGCCCGCACACCGGCGACACCTCCGCGCGATCTCGCGAACTCCCGCAGACCCGCCCGACCACGTCAAAACCCACCCGGACACAGTGGACAAAGACACGGTCCACGCGGTCCTACCCACAACGCCACAGGGCCACAAGACACCACACGAGCCCGACGCAGACCTCCTCACACAGCAACCACACACCCCAAGACGCCCAACCCTCACAAGCCCGAACGGAGCCAGCACACACAAACACCTACCCGGACCGGCCCAGATTCACTGCACCGCCAAAGCAGGCGTGCCGCAACCCCCGCACCTGTGAAACAAACTTGCAGTCGCCCATCGGCTCAATCGCCGCCGGGCGCGGTGGGCGAAGATGCGGCCCACGCTGTCCTACCCCACTAGGCACATACCGCAGGCCATCGGCCGGAGACCAAGACCACCCGAACCAAGGCCCCTTCCGAGCAGACGTGGTGCGGCCCGCGCACCTGCGACACAGCCTTGCGATCAATCGTCGGCAGCGTCACGAAAGGAGGCGGTCATGCCAAAGGCCGAGCGGAGCAGGCGCAGCAACCCAGGCGCAGTGATCGCCGACGGCCGCAACCACCTGGGCTAGGCCCGGCACGAACACCGAAGAATCATCCGAAACTGATCGATCTTGATCAATGACCAGGAAGCAGCGTTGGTTTGAGGCGTGTACTGCTTGTCGCGACTGGCGACACGATGGCCTACCTGACCGATCCGCCTGGGGTGGCTACCGGCGCGCAACTGTTGCGGGGGATCGCGGACGTGCCGGGTGTGGACGTCACGGTCGAGGATGTGATGGCCGAGCCGAGCTGGGACACGTCGCCCGCCACGATGCTGGCCATCGCCCGTAGAGCACGGTCGGCGTTGGTGGAGGGGTTCGACGGTGTGGTGGTCACGCACGGCGTCGACACGCTGGAGGAGACAGCTTTCCTCACCGAGCTCGTCGTTGGGCAGGTGCGGGGTGCGGTTGTGTTCACGGGTGGGACGGCGCCTTTCGACGAACCGGGCAGTGACGGGCCCGGCAATCTGGTCACCGCGGTGATCGCTGCCGCAGATCCGGCGGTGGACAGCACGGTGGTGTGCTTCAACGGCGAGTTACACGCCGCGAGATGGGCTCGGCTGGTGACTGCGACGGCGTTCGAGTCGGATCCGGTCCTTGGCCGTGTCAGCCGCGGTTCGGGCGTTCGGCTGGCCGCGGCTCCCCCACGCCGCACACCGGACATCGACGGTGTGCCGGAGACCGACGTGGCGTTGGTCAAGACCTACCCGGGCATGCCGGCGTCCTTGCTCACCGCGGTGACGGACGCGGGGGCTCGCGGCGTCGTGTTGGAGGGCACCGGGTCGGGCAACGTCCCGGTCGAGTTGTTCATCCCGATCAGCGAGCTGGTCGAGTGGGGAATCCCGGTCGTCATCGCCTCACGGGCGAGCACGCCGGGCATGACCAGCCTGGCCGGGAAGGTGGGGGCGATCAGCGCGCACGGCCTCAGCCCGGTGCACGCCCGGATCGCGTTGATGGCCGCGTTGGCCACCACGCACGCCACCAGGAAGGCGGTGGACTCGGCACGCGAGTGGTTCGCTCACCTGCTTGGATAGCGGTTATGACAGCAGCGCCTCAGGTCGTGGTACTCGCCGATTCGAATTCGCTCGCCGCCGCCACGGCGGCGCGGCTGGTGACAGCGATCATCGACGCCCAGGCCGCCACGGGGTCGGCGTCCGTGGTGCTGACCGGCGGCCGAACGGGAACAGCTGTGCTCGCGCAGGTGCTGGCCGTGCCGGCCAAGGACGCGGTGGACTGGTCCCGTGTGGATTTCTACTGGGGCGACGAACGATTCCTGCCTGCGGGAGACCCCGACCGCAACGAAACCCAGGCACGGGAGGCATTCCTGGACCACCTGCCGGTCGACCCGGCGCGTGTGCACGTGATGGAGCCGTCAGACGGGAAGTTCGGCGACGACCCGGACGCGGCCGCTGAGGCATACGCGCGCCTGCTGGTGGCGAAGGCACCCGGCGAGGAGACCGTGCCCGCGTTCGACGTGTGCCTGCTGGGGGTCGGCGAGGAAGGCCACACCGCCTCGATCTTCCCGGACTCCCCTGCCGTCCACGAGACGGACCGGACGGTCGTGGCTGTGCGCGACTGCCCGAAACCGCCGCCCACGCGCGTCTCGCTGACACTGCCCGCGATCCGCCGCTCCCGCGAGGTCTGGTTGCTGACCGGCGGCGAAAGCAAGGCAGACGCGGTCGGCCTGGCACTCGACGGCGCCACCGAGGTGGACATCCCGGCAGCGGGCGCACGTGGCCGATCCCGCACGGTCTGGCTCCTGGACAAGGCAGCCGCCGCCAAGGCACCGGGCACCCATCGCGCCTGAACTGCGGGCCCAGACTTTCCTCAACGCCAAGTGGATCTTCGCCCTGCGTCTCGTGTCAACGTGCTGCGCGCCCGCGTGATCGGCATCCCCGAGCCGTTCGACTACCCCTGCCTGTCCGCCGCGCGAGCTGATCCGGTAGTTGCGGCGGGTCGCAGAGCACCGGCGGGAGCGAGAAGGAGGCCACCATGCCGGCCGGGGGCTGCTGCTGGACGAGTTCCGGCGCGCGTGGGCCTGTCCACGGTGCCCGCTCGCTGACGCGGCGAATCCCTTTGCGGCCTGTGCATATCCGTGCACTTGGCGGCGCCGGTCACCTAGTTTCGAGGGGTGACCGAGGACTCAGGCATTCGTGAGCTCGCCGGTCGGTACCGGCTGATCACGCCGCTGGGACGGCAGGTGATGCGCGGGTGGGACCTGCACCTGCGCCAGGTCGTCGCGGTCCGGCTCCTCGGTCAGCAGGAGGAACCGGATCTTTTCGTCGAACGGGCGGGCGCGCTGACTGATCTTGCGCATCCCGGCCTTGTCCGTGTGCTCGATGCCGGTGTCACCCATGACGGTGAACCGTTCGTGGTTCAGGAGTTCGTCGCGGGTACGACGCTCAAGGCGCGGCTGGCTGGTGGCACGTTGGACGCGGGTGCTGTGACCGAACTCGGATCCGCGCTCGGGCGAGCCTTGGCTTACGCGCATTCGCAGGGTGTGGCCCACCGGGACGTCCACCCCGGCAACGTGTTGCTCGGGCCTGGGATGGAGCCCTGCCTCACCAATGTCGGCACCTCGCCGGGCACGGTCGTCTCCTATCTCGCGCCGGAGCAGGTCAACGGCGACGACCCGACGATGGCTTCCGACGTGTACTCGCTCGGCCTCGTTCTGCTCGAGGCGTTGACCGGGCGGACCGAGTACCCCGGTGACGGCAGGACGACCGCGCTCGCCCGGTTGAGCCGCGCACCCATCATCGACCCGGATCTGCCGCACGCCGCCGCGTTGCGGGCCATGGTGTGCGCGGACCCGAACGACCGGCCCGACGCGGCCACGTGTGTCGACCTGCTGCGTGGTTCGTCGGCGAAGTCGCGTGTTCAGACGCGGACGGTGCTGATCGCGGCCGTCGCGGCCGCGATTGCGGCGACCGGCATCACCATCGCGATGAACCTGCCGAAGCAGCCGCCTCAGCCACGCGTCGCACCCCAGCAGGCAACCACCGACGTGACGGTGACGCCGCCGGTCATCACCGAAGTCGTCGATCGGCCCGCCGGCCAGGTGATCGACCGGCCACCCGCCGTCGCAGAGGGAGTCCGCGAGCAACCCGGCATCCTGCTCCCGCCCATCACGACGACGCCGACGGCAGGCGCTCTGCTTCCGTGGCATCCGTGGGAGCCGCTCGCCCGTCCGAGGCTCGGGAAGAAGCCGCACCAGCCGTGGAAGTTCCCTCCCCCGCACGTCGGTGGGGAAGGGAACTCCGGGCGCTGACGTCAGCGCAGGCCGTTGCGGCGCGCCACCGCGATCAGCACGTCCGGGTCGTCCGAGATGATCCCCGTGACGCCGAGGTCGATCACCCGTTGGATGGTCGCTTCGTCGTTCACCGTGTACGGCACCACTTTCAGGCCGTACTTCGGCGCCAGGTCCGGCGCGGTGGGTCCGAAGTAGTACTTCGGGTCGGTGCGCCGGTACCAGTCGTCCGAGGTGACCTTGGTCTGCTTGGGGTCGTGCACCTGCCAGTTCGCCGACACCGCGGACGCCCCCGAGGCACGCACGAGCTTGCCGAGGTCGCGGTAGCGCCACCAGTCCAGCCCGCCGGTCCACGGGCTCTTCACCGACGGGTCGCCATACGCCGCCATCAGCGAGCACTCGTCGGCGACGGTCTTGCACTCGTCGGGCCCGTACTGCCAGATCAACGCCACGGTCTCGATGCGCGGGTCGATCGCACGCGACAACCGGATGGTGCGCCAGTCGAACGACTGGATGGTCGATCGGTGCGCCATCCCGGCCTTCTCGATCGCACCGACCAGCTGCAGGGTGAACTGCCAGTACGGCGCGGTGTCGTCGGCCGCCGGGCTGATCTTGGTCTCGATGTTGAACCGGATGTCGGTCCGGCCGCTGCGCTTGACCAGGTCGAACACCTCGGCCAGGGTCGGGATGCGCTGGCCGGGCACGGCGACCTGCTTGGGGAACTCCGGCAGTGTCTTGCTGCCGCAGTCGATCGTCTTGATCTGCGCGAGCGTCAACTGGCGGATCTGCTTGCCGACGTACGGGAATTCCGGGTCACCCGGCTTCACCGGCGCGGTGTCCACGCAGTGCGAGCCGTTGACGGTCCGGTCGTGGATGACCACGAGCTGGTTGTCCTGTGTCACGCCCGCGTCGAGCTCCAGGGTGGACACCTCGGGCAGGCCGAGCGAGTACTGGAACGACGCCAGTGTGTTCTCTGGCCGCACGGAACGGCCGCCGCGGTGCGCCTGCACGTCGAACGGCGAGGCGTAGGCGCGCGGGAGCTTGAATCCGCGCTGCTTCAGCAGGTCACGCAACCGGTCCGGGTAGTCGGTGATGATGCCGTCCACGCCGTCGTCGATCAGCTTGGCCATGGTCGGCACGTCGTCGATCGTCCACGGCACGACCTTGATGCCGTTGCGGTGCGCGTGGCGGACCATGTCCTTGGTGACGTACGGCTTGTAGTCCGGGTCGGTCACCTTGCCTGCCTGCGGGAAGCCGTGCACCGGGGAGAAGGCGTCCGCCTTGAAGGACTTGATCGCCGCGATCGGGTCGCCGCCGAAGTCGTCGATGTCGATCCCGCCGAGCCACGGCGAGCGGCCCGGCTTGCCGGTCTGCAGGAAGTCGTAGTTGGTCAGCGCGACGATGGGCAGCTCCGGCGCGACCTGGCGGATGCGCATCAGCGCGCCCCAGTCGAAGCTCTGGATGCTGACCCGGCGCGCGAACCCGGCCTGCCGGATCTCCCTGGCGGCCACCTGCACGAACTGCTCGCGCGGGGCGGTCTCGGTGGGCGCGCCCGCCTCGACCTTGGTCTCGATGTTCAGCTTGACGTCGTCCGCGCGGTAGCGCTTGACCAGGTCGAAGACCTCGCGCAGCAGCGGCATCCGCGAACCGGGCGACAGCACCGCGCCGGGGTGCTCGGGCAGCTTGCGCGAGCCGCAGTCGAGCGTCTTGACCTGGGCGAGCGTCAAGGTGTTGACGTATTTCCCGGCGTACGGGAACTCCGGGTCGCCCGGCGTGACCGGGCCGGTGTCGGCGCACTTGCGGCCGTCGACGCGGCGGTCGTGCGTGACGACGGCCTGGCCGTCCTCGGTGATCTGCAGGTCGAGTTCGAGTGTGGTGACGCCGAGCCGGATGGCGTTGCCGAACGAGCTGAGCGTGCTCTCCGACCGCAGCCCGAGCCCACCCCGGTGTGCCTGTAAGTCGAAGTCGTGCGAGTGGCTGTGCTTGCGCTCGGCCTGTGCTGGAGCCGCCAGCAGGCCCGTGATCAGCGCGATCGCGGTGCCTGTGACGACTGTCGTCGGCCAGATGCTTCTCATGGGCGCGGATGCTCGCAGCCGGAAACGAACGAACTTGAACCATTCACTGAACTTTTCGCCGGTCTACACCGAAAGGCGGTTTCCCGGGCAACCAGTTACCAGGTTGGCTGTCAACCCGTAAAGGGTTCACATGCACATTGGAGCAACCCGTGTCCTTACGTCAGCGGGCCGCAGTCTTACCCCTGTTCTTGCTGGTAGGCCTGGCCAGCCCGGCCGTCGCCGCGCCGGTCGCCGACCTGCCCGACTCCTTCTCGACACTGTCCGCTGTCGATCCGGCGAAACGGATCGAGACCTCGCGGACGACCCGGCCGGTCGCCCCGGGCGTGACACTCAGCTCATTCGACTGGTACGAACCGGGCGACGCGGGCGGATGGGTGCGCGGCGACTCACTCACGGTCGACCTCGGCGCGGGCACCACCGTCGACTACGTCGACCCCGGCCTGGTCACCAAGGCGGAGCCACTGTCCACCCAGGCCGACGCCAAGCGCGCGGTCGCCGCGGTGAACGGCGACTTCTTCGACATCAACAACTCCAACGCCCCCGAAGGCGCGGCGATCAAGTCCGGTTCGCTGGTCAAGTCACCCAACTCCGGGCACAACCGCGCGGTCGGGATCGACGCGGCCGGCATCGGCCGGGTCATGGACGTCTTCTTCGACGGCACACTGACCACCCCCGCGGGCACGACCAAGCTGACGCACCTCAACAGCGCACGGATCGACGCCAACGGCATCGGCGTGTTCAACCCGGTCTGGGGCACGTACTCACGCGACCGGGGCACGCAGGGTGCCACGAAGGTCGCCGAGGTGGTCGTGCAGAACGACACCGTCACGCAGGTCCGGCCGACGCCCGGCGCGGACGCGTTGCCCGCCAACGGTTACGCACTCGTCGGACGCGAAGCGGGCGCGGACACGCTGGCCGCGTTGAAGCCCGGTGACAAGGTCAAGGTCCAGTACTCCTCACGGACCAGCGACGGCAGCAACCCGAAGGCGTTGATCGGCGGCAACCAGCCGCTGATCCGCAACGGCCAGATCGTCGCACCCGACGACCCGCTGCACCCGCGCACCGCGGTCGGTTTCTCCGCTGACGGCAAGAAGATGTTCCTGCTGACCGTCGACGGCAGGCAGGCGCCGTACCTGCTCGGCCTCAACCTCAAGGACCTCGCCGCGATCCTGAAGGAAATGGGCGCGTACAACGCGCTCAACCTCGACGGCGGCGGCTCGTCGACGATGCTCGCGCGTGAACCCGGCACCACCGAACTCGATGTCGAGAACAAGCCGTCGGACGGCGCCGAACGACCCGTCCCGAACGGACTCGCGCTGTACGCGCCCGCGGGCACCGGGAAGCTGAACGGTTTCTGGGTGACCACGGCCAGCGACCGGGAAAGGGCGCCAGGTACTGACCCGATTCCCGGCGGCCGGCCCGACCGCGTGTTCCCCGGTCTGACCCGCAAGCTGATCGCGCACGGCCACGACGAGACCTACGGCCCCGCGCAGGGTTCGCACACGTGGCAGGCGAGCGGAGGTGGCTGGATCGGCAGCGACGGTATCTTCCGCGCCACGACGAAGGGCACCGCGAAGGTCTCCGCCCGCAACGGGCGGATCTCCGGTGAGACGACGTTGACCGTGCTCGGGCCGCTCACGCGGCTCACGGCGACCACCGCGCGGCTCAGCCTGTCCGGCCAGGGCGCGACGGGCCAGGCGGGAATCGTCGGCTACGACAACGACGGCTTCACCGCGCCGATCGAGCCGTCCGACCTGAGGCTGGACTACGACAAGTCGCTGCTGGAGATCACGCCGACCGCCGACGGCGCGTTGCAGTTCAAGGGACTCAAGCCACTCGGCTCCGCGGTGGTCACGGTCACCGCCGGCCAGCAGGTCACCAGGATCCCGGTCACCGTCGGCCTGGAGGAGCGCACGTTCGCCACCTTCGACGACGGCGCCACATGGACCTTCGGCTCGGCACGCGGCACGGGCTCGGTCGCTCCCGTTCCCAACGGGCACACGGGTGCCGGGTTGAAGCTGGCGTACGACTTCACGTTGTCGACCGGAACCCGCACGGCGTACGCGAACCCGCCGCAGCCGATCAAGATCCCCGGCCAGCCGCTCGCGTTGGGCGCGTGGGTGTACGGCAACGGCAAGGGAGAGTGGACGGCGTTCACGGTGGTCGACGGCCAAGGCCAGTCCAGGTCGCTCTACGGCCCGTACATCACGTGGACCGGCTGGAAGTACATGGAGATCGCGGTCCCGTCCGAGATGGCGTTCCCGTTGACAGTCAACCGGTTCTACACGATCGAGACCAAGGCCGACCGGCAGTACACCGGCGAGGTGCTGATCGACGACTTCGTCGCCAAGGTGCCGCCAGAGGTGCAGATCCCCGCCGAGACCACGGTGCGGGACCGGCTCGTGGTGCAGGACGGGACGGTCGGCGACCGGCCGTGGCGGTTCGCGGTGATGTCGGATTCGCAGTTCGTCGCCCGCAACCCCGACAGCGACCTGGTCAAGGCGGCGCGCCGGACACTGCGGGAGATCAAGGCGCGGAAACCGGACTTCCTCGTCATCAACGGCGACTTCGTCGACGAGGCCGCACCGGCTGATCTGCAACTGGCGCACCGGATCCTCGACGAGGAACTCGGCAACGAACTCAAGTGGTACTACGTGCCGGGCAACCACGAGATCATGGGACCGGGCACGATCGAGAACTTCCGCCGCGAATTCGGCACGACGAACCGGACCTTCGACCACAAGGGCACCCGGTTCGTGCTGCTCGACTCGTCGACCGGGACGATCCGCGGCGGCGGGTTCGACCAGACCGCGATGCTCCGCAAGGCACTGGACTCGGCCAAGGTGGACAAGCCGGTGCGGTCCGTCGTGGTGATGCAGCACCACCCGCCGCGTGACCCGACCCCGGCCAAGGGCAGCCAGCTGTCCGACCGGCTGGAGGCCTCGATGCTGGAGCAGTGGCTCGGTGCGTTCCGGCACGAGACCGGCAAGGGTGCCGCGTTCGTCGGCGGGCACGTCGGCGTGTTCCACGCGTCCCGTGTAGACGGTGTGCCGTATCTGATCAACGGCAACTCCGGCAAGGCCCCGAGCGACGGCACGACATCCGGCGGCTTCACCGGCTGGAGCCTGCTCGGCGTGGACAACAGGCGCGGCGGTGACTGGCTGGCCGCCGAGATCCGTCCGCACGTCGACTCGTTGACGATCACCGCGCCCAGCACGCTGAACTGGGGTGAGTCCGGGAAGGTGTCGGCCACGCTGACGCAGGGTTCCCGCACGGTCCCGGTTTCCTACCCGGTGAGCTACGACTGGTCCGGTTCGCTCAACCTGCTGATCGGTGACTGGAGCGGGTGGCGGCCGTGGCACACAGCCCGTCTCGACCCGAAGACGGGCGAGCTGACCGCGTTGTGGCCGGGTACCTACACGGTCGCGCTGACGGTCAACGGCGTGACGCAGCGGTCGACTGTCCAGGTGGCGTTGCGCGCCGCGTCCTGATTCCCGTTCGGTTCGACGGGGAGGTCCTGGCCGCTGATCTTGACCGGCGGTCAGGACCACGGGCAAACTGGTGATGCGACTGGGGACGTTCGCATCACTTTGGGGGATTCATGAAGCGCTGGACAAGCGCTGTCGTACTCGCCTGCGCGCTCGCTACCGCCGCAAGTGTGGCCACTCCGGCCGCCGCGGCGCCGACGTTCTCGGAACTTCCTTTACTGCCGGGGTTTTCCGTTGCCGGGGCGGCCGACATCAACAGCTCGGTCGTGGCTGTCGGCGAAGTCTCGGACAACAACGGCGCGCGTGCCGTGCGCTGGGCAGCGGACGGAGCGATCACGGCACTTCCCGGACTACCGGCGGCAAAGCGCACGCACGCCTCGGCGATCAACGAGAACGGGACAGCCATCGGTACGTCCGACGAAAAAGCGGTGCGCTGGGGCGCCGACGGCACCGTGACGGCGCTGGGGTCGGAAGGCGCCATGGCGTCGTACGCGCACGGCATCAATGACCATGACGTCGTGGTCGGTGTGCACTTGAAACCGGGCTGGATCAGCAGTGGGGTGAAGTGGGACGCCGACGGGAAGGTCCAGGTGCTGGAGCCCTACGACACCCGTGCGGACAACACCCCCACGGCGATCAACAACTCCGGTGTCATCGCCGGGCACTCCGGCCGCCAGCCGATCTGGTGGGACGCGAACGGCAAGGTCAGGGCATTGCCGACACCTCAGAGCTACGGCCGGGGTGAGACGAGCGGGATCAACGAACGCGGTGACATCTCCGGAACCATCTACTTCCGCGACGACGAACGCGCGGTCACCTGGATCCGGGACCTGCCCGGTGAGCACGGCCACGAGAAGGTGTACCGGATGGAGTACCTTCCCCTGCCGCCCAACGCGACCCACAGCAGGACGACCCGGATCAGCGACGTGGGTACCGTCGGCTGGGTCCAGTTCGGCTCGGCCACCACTCACGCGGTGACGTGGGACGCGGACGGCCAGGTCACCGAACTCGGTGTCCCGGCAGGCCGGGCCGACAGCGCCGCCAACGGGATCAGCGCGAACGGGTGGATCGTCGGTTCGGCGCGCACAGAGGACCCGGACAAGGAGATCCCGGCCCCGGCCATCCGGTGGGCGCCCACCCGGCCGAAACGTTAATCCACGACTGAGGGCCGTGGCCGCCGTCTTGACCGGTGACCGCGGCCTTCAGCATTCTCCGGCTGGAGAGGGACCACCACAACCGGGGTATTTCATGAAGCGCTGGAGAAGCGCTGCTGCACTCGCCTGCGCGCTCGCCATCACCGCGGGCGGGACGATCGTCGGTCAGTCCGGCCGGGCGGTGCGCTGGGATGCCGACGCCGGCAAGGTGACGATCCTGCCGCGCGAGAACACAGTCGAGTCGCACGCCAACCACATCAACGACATCAACGACCATGGCGTCACAGCAGGCTGGCTGCTTGGGCTGGACGACACCATCACGGCCGTGAAGTGGACGCCCGACGGCAGCATCCAGCAGCTGGAGCCGTTCGACCCCGCCGTCGGACGCCGTCGCCCTCGGCATCAACAACTCCGGTGTCGCGATCGGGCGCTCCGGGCTCACGCCGATCTGGTGGGACGCGGCCGGGAAGGTCAAGGCGTTGCCCGTGCCGCAGGGGACCTTCCGGGCGCAGGCGAACGGGATCGACGAGCGCGGCGACATCATCGGCGAGGCCGTCTACGACGGCACCTTCCGCGCGGTCACGTGGATCCGTGATGCTCCCGGGGAACACGGCCACGAGAAGGTGTACCGCATGGTCCCCCTTCCCCTGCCGCCCAACGCGACAAGCAGCGTGGGCCACGGGATCGCCGGCACAGGCGCTGTCGGCGAGGTCCACATCGACGACTCGCCCGCCCCGCGCGCGGTGAAGTGGACGACCGACGGCCAGGTCGTCGATCCCGGCGTCCCGGCAGGCCGGGCCTCCAGCTCGGCCACCAGGATCAGCTCGAACGGGTGGATCGCCGGCCGCGCCAACGGCGATGACCCGGACAAGGAGATCCCCACCCCGGCCAGCCGGTGGTCGCTTAGCTGAACACGCGCTAGCCGACCGGGAACCCGGCGCCGAGGACGCGCAGCATCGCCGTGGCTTTCACGACGGTCTCGTCGAACTCGGCGCCGGGCTCCGACGGGTCGATGATCGCCCCGCCGACCCCGAACCGCGCTTCGCCCGGCCGCACGACCAGAGTCCGGATCACGATGGACAGGTCGACGTGGCCGGACAACGAGAAGTAGCCGAGAGCACCGGAGTACACCCCGCGGGGGCCTCGCTCCAGTTCGTCGATGATCTCCATCGTGCGGATCTTCGGTGCGCCGGTCATCGAGCCGCCGGGGAACGCCGACTGGACACAGTGGACAGGTGAGACGTCCGGGCCGAGCGTGGCGCGGATCGTGCTGACGAGCTGGTGCACGGTCGCGTAGGTCTCGACTTCGAAGATCGCGGGCACGCGCACCGACCCGACGACCGCGCACCGGCCGAGGTCGTTGCGGACCAGGTCGACGATCATCAGGTTCTCGGCGCGGTCCTTCTCGTTTCTCGCCAGATCCCCGCGCAGGACCAGGTCCTGTTCCGGCGTCGCGCCGCGTGGCCTTGTTCCCTTGATGGGACGGGATTCCACGGTGCCGTCCGGTTCGATCCGCAGGAACCGCTCGGGTGACGAGCTCAGCACCGCCATGTCGCCGAGCCTGAGGTAGGCGCCGTACGGCGCGGGGCTTTCCCGGCGGAGCAGCCGGTACGCGTGCCACGGATCGATGTCCGTGCGCGCCGAGATCATGTTGGTCAGGCAGACCTCGTAGCTCTCGCCCCGGCGGATCGCGTCCTGGCAGCGTTCGATCAACGCCATGTACGCGTCACGGCTGTGCCTGGCCCGGACTTCGGCCGACTGCGCGGGCCGGACCGGGTCAGGCTCGGGTAACGCGGCCAGCAGCGCGGCGGTCTCGGTGATCCAGTGCCGGTCGGCCGACACCAGGTAGGTCTCGCCTGCCGCGTGGTCGAACACGATCGTGCGGTCCACGTACATCATGACCGCGTCCGGGTCCGCGGATTCGTACGCCCGCGCGCCGCCGCACTCGGCTTTCAACTCGTAGCCCAGATAGCCGACCCAGCCCACGGTGAACCCGAACGGCACGTCCGGTACGTCGACCCGCTCGCGCACCGCGTCGGCGAGCCAGGCGAAGAAGCCCGGCGGCAGCACCTCGCCGCGGTCCAGCTCGATCCGGTCCGGCCACGCGCGCACGACCCTGCTGGCCGCTCCCATGAACGAGAACCCGGTACCGGTGGCGCTGTCGAGCCAGAAGGCGTGCGGGGCATCCCGGTACAGCGCGTCGAAGACCGCCTCGGCCGGTAGCGCGGACCCGAGCCGGGTGACCTCGATCTCGGTTACCGCGATGTTCACCTGGTCATTGTTCAACAACCTCGGGGACAAGCAGCTGTGATGCCGCCAACTCCCGGTAGAGCGGCGACGCGCCGAGCAACTGCTCGTGTGTTCCGGTGGCGGCGACACGGCCACGTTCGAGCACGACGATCCGGTCCGCCGACACCACGGTCGACAGGCGGTGCGCGATGAGCAACACGGTGCAGCGCTCCGCGGCCTGGTCGACCGCTTCGCGCAACGCGACCTCATTGCGTGCGTCGAGTTGTGAGGTCGCCTCGTCCATCAGCAGCACCTGGGGGCGACGCAACAACGCGCGGGCGATCGCGAGGCGCTGTCGTTCGCCGCCGGAGAGCGCCACGCCTCGTGTCCCGACCATCGTGTTCAGGCCGTCGGGCAACCGTTCGACGAGGTCGGACAGCCGGGTCGCGCGCAGCACGTCCTCCAGCTCCTCGTCAGTCGCGTCCGGCGCCGCGTACCGCAGATTGCTCTCCAGGGTGCCCGACAACGCGGGCGCGTCCTGTTCGACGTAACCGATCCTGCGACGGACCTCAGCGCGCGTCAGCTTCGCGATGTCCGTGCCGTCCACCGTGATCATGCCGCTCTCCGGCTCGTAGAACCGCTGGAGCAACGCGAACAGCGTGGTCTTCCCCGCGCCCGACGGGCCGACGATCGCGGTACGGCCGCCTGCGGGCGCCTCGAACGACACGCTGTCCAGCGCCGCCGACCTGCCCGCGTACTGGAACTTCACGTTGTGCACCGCGATCCCGGGCGCGGCGCGTTCGACCGCCGTCACCGGTGCGTCGACATCCGCCTCGATGGCCATGTCCTCGACTTCCCTGATCCGCTTCACCGCACCGAGGCCCTGTTGCAGCGTGGTGACGCCCTGGACCAGTTCGGCCAGCGGCTCGGTCATGTAGAAGACCGTCAGCAGGAACGCGATCAGCGTCGAGAGCTGCAGCGACCCGGTCGCCGCCCACGCCCCGCCCGCGCCGAGCACGAGCAGGAACGGCGCGGAGAACGCCAGGTTCATGATGCCGCCGACCAACGCGTTGTACTTCGCACCCGTGAACCCGGCGTGCATCGCCTTGCGCGCGGAGTCGGTGACCGCCGCTTCCTCTCGCGCCTCCGCGCCACTTGCCTTGACGGTGCGCGCCGCGCCCAGCGCGCGGTCCAGGCCCGCGCCGACCTCGCCGACCGCCTCCTGTGCCTTGGTGATCACCCGGCGGATCTTGGGCAGCAGCACACCGATGGTCAGCGCGACCAGCGCCAGCGACCCGAGCGTCAGCCCGGTCAGCCGGGCGTCCAGCGTGAACATCACGACCATCGAGCCGATCCCGCCCGCGGCGCCCTTGACGATGCTGATCAGCGCCTGTGTGGTGGCGCTCTGCAGCAGCGTGCTGTCGGACGTCACGCGTGAGGTCAGGTCACCGGGCGCGGCGCCGTCCAGCTCCGGGACACGCAGCCGCAGCAACCGGCCGATCAGCTGCCTGCGGACCGAGAACACCACCTTCTCGGCGGTCCGGTCCAGCAAGAACGTGTACGCGCCCGCGAGCAGCGACGCGACGACGACGAGAACGGCCAGTGTCCCCACCGGGCCGCTGAGCGAGGACCCGTCAGCGAGCGCGTCCACCACCGACTTGGTGGCCAACGGCTGCGCCAGGTTCGCCGCGGCCGAGGCGAGCGCGATCACCAGGCCTACGGTCAGCGCGATCCAATGGTCCTTGGCATACCCCAGTAACGTCCGCACACCTCGAATGGTCCACGTCCGATATGTGCACCGGCATCCGTTTGCGGGATGACCGCAGCTCCTACTCGGGCATGGTGGCGCCACCTCGCAGCAGAGACGCGTTCATCGCGCTGACGACTGCTGGTAGTACTGCCGCAATCCTCGGCCTTCGTCTGGTCCAACGGTCCGGCGCCGTCGTTGTGCCGTTCGGAGGCCGGCGCCGTACCCCGGTCGCGGGCCAGATGGCGGACAGCCGGAGGGGATCACGCCCGCCCCGCCGCCGAACCAGTCGATCGCCCGGGGCGACGGTCGCCTGCTCGCCGTTCACCAGGGCCATCCCGTCACCGAGAGTCACCGGATCGGCGTGTCCAGGTCCCCCGGTGGACGATCATCTCGGCCACCGCGGCATTGCCTGCTATCGATTGCAGGTGCAGCAATGGGATACCGGTCTGATTCGTCGGGGACACCGCGTGGTCCACACCGGCCGTGATCTGCCCGCCGCGTCGCCGCGGTGCCAGCTCGCGCCCCATGTGGCTCAGCGTGCTCAGCCGGTTGCCGTATCCGCCTGGTCGTTGACGTCGCCCAGCGGGTATCGACAAGCGCCCGAAAGGGTGAGGAGCGGCATACGTCGCACAACGCGCGCTACCGACGTTCGTCCATGAAGAATGTGCGTTTGCACATTCCTTGCCGACCGGGCGTCCGCGTTCGAGGATCGGACTGTCTTAACAGGGTGACGGAGGGCGTACACCCCACTCCCTTTCGTCAGAGAGGCCGAGCCACATGCCACGACAAAGACACCGGCCGGCCGAGGAGCATGGCGGGGCCACAAGCCCGAGTGATGTTCCCCGGCAGCGAAACGGCTCCCCCACCGGGTCAACGGCGACCGGGGACAGCCAGCCATTGCCGAGTTATGAGGACACGCAGGCCAAGCCAAGGGGTTCCACGGTGGTCACGCACACTTTGACAACCGGGCACGCGGGGGAAGTGGCCCACCAGGTCACGCGCGCCCGAAATCCATACGCCAACCTCGACCGCTTCAAACGGATCCACCGCCATCCGACCGCGAGGGGTATCGCTCTCGACGCCCTGGCGGTCGTCGTCGCGGTGCTCGACGTCTGGCTGGTGATCCCCAGCAAGGCGCAGCCGTACTCGATCGTGCTGTCCGGCATCGCCTGCGCCGCCCTGGTCTTACGCAGACGGTTCCCGTTCCTGGCCGTACTGGTCACCATCCCCGGTTTCCTCGCGGGCTGGGCCCAGATCGCGGCGATGATCGCGCTGTTCACCCTGGCGCGGCGAAAGCTGTGGATGTGGCAGACGATGGCCGCCGGAGCGCTGGTGTTCGCGTCCCGGTACGTGCTGTGGCCGTTGCCCGACTTCGCCGACCTGAGCTGGCGCCAGCACATCCTGCGCGGCATCTACGGCGTGCTGATGGCCGGCATGCCGATCGCCCTCGGCCTGCTGATGGCACTGCGCAAGCAGCTGTCGGACCGGCTGGCCGACCTGGCCGAGAGCCGCGAACGAGAACAGCGGCTGCACGAGCAGACCATCCGCTCCGCCGAGCGGGCCAGCCTCGCCCGCGAGATGCACGACGTCGTGTCCCACCAGGTCACGTTGATCGCCATGCAGGCGGGAGCGCTCGCGGTCTCCGCGCACGACGAGGAATCGCGGCAAGGCGCCAACACGATCAGGCAGCTCAGCAAACGCACCCTGGACGAACTGCGTGACCTGGTCGGGGTGCTGCGATCCGGCGCGGTCGACGACGGCGTGCACCCCGGCCTGGAGGAGCTGCCGCAGCTGCTGCGCAACTCCGAGGTCCCGGTCGAACTGGCCGAGCAGAAGGTGCCCGACTTCGTGCCGCCCGCGGTCTCGCGTGCGGCGTACCGGACAGTGCAGGAGTCGCTGACCAACATCCACAAGCACTCGCCCGGCGCCAAAGCCATGATCCGCGTGTTCCCGTGCGGTTCGGCGCTGATCGTCGAAGTGGTCAACGACGAGGCCGACCCCGAGATGGCGCACTCCGGCAGGCTCCCGTCCGGCGGGCACGGCCTGCTCGGGGTGCGGGAACGGGCGGCGCTGCTCGGCGGCACCTTCCACGCCGGGCACACCCCGGACGGCGGGTTCCGCGTCTGCGTCACCTACCCAATGGACACCTCGTGAGTGTTTTGGCCGGTTAGAACCGGCCGAACCGCTCACGACACTCTTGCCAGCCGCGCTGGTTCGCGTGTCGTGAGCGGTTCGGCCGTACGGTTCTAACCGGACAGAACACTCACGAGTCTGTGCTCAGCCCTCGCGCTGTGCGCGGAGCTTGGCCAGCGCCTCGGCGAGGATCGCCTCGCCGTCAGCGTCCGACCTGCGCTCCTTGACGTACGCCAGGTGAGTCTTGTACGGCTCGTTCCGAGGCGCGTTGGGCGGCGCTTGCTGGTCACGACCACCCGGCAGGCCACAGCGCGGGCAGTCCCACGACTCCGGCTCCTCCGCGTCGACCGCGAACGACGGACGGGACTCGTGCCCGTTCGCACACCAGTAGGACACTCGGCGACGCGGAGCGGACTCACCGCGTTCCGATTCGCCCATAGGTCCAGCGCCGACCCGGGTACCCCGGATCGCGTTACCACCAGCCATCGGCCCTCACACCCCCATCGCACACGGCAATCCCGCAATGATTGATCGGCGAACACTCGTACGTCCCCAGCGTGCAGGCGCTCACGCGATCTTGATCAGCAACCCGAGCCCGACGATGCAGATCAGCCAGATGACACCGACCACCAGCGTGGCCCGGTCGAGGTTCTTCTCGACCACGCTCGACCCCGACAGGCTCGACTGCATACCGCCACCGAACAGCGACGACAGACCACCGCCACGGCCGCGGTGCAGCAGCACCAGGAGGATCAAGAGCACGCTCGTGGCGACCAAACCGATTTTAAGAGCCAGTTCCATTTCATCCTCGCTGTCGCACGGCAGGACTCACAGGTTACCTCGTACGTGTCCCGCTTTGACCACGGGCCGTGCAAAGACCCAACACTTGTGTTACGTAAACACGCGAACCCGATGCGGGGTTCCCGATTTTGTCACTTACACGAAGGGTCCGCCCGCGGCCATCGCGGAAAGCTTCGTGAATTCCTCGCCGTCCAGGCTCGCGCCGCCGACCAACGCGCCGTCGACGTCGGGCTGCGCGATCAGGTCGGAGATGTTGCCCGACTTGACCGAGCCGCCGTAGAGCACGCGCACCGAACCCGCGACCTCGGCGCCGTACTTCTCCTCCAGCTGTTTGCGCAGCGCACCGCACACTTCCTGCGCGTCAGCGGGGGTGGCCACCTTGCCGGTGCCGATGGCCCACACCGGCTCGTAGGCGATCACGACCTTGGCGACCTGCTCGGCCTTGAGGCCTTTGAGGTCGGCGACGAGCTGGTCGTTGCAGTGCGCCACGTGCCCGGCCGCCTCGCGCACGTCGAGCTTCTCGCCGACGCACAGGATGGGCGTGATGCCGTGCTTGATGGCCTGCTTGACCTTCTTGTTGATCAGCTCGTCGCTTTCCTCGTGGTACTCGCGGCGCTCGGAGTGCCCGACCACGACGTACTGGCAGCCGAGCTTGGCCAGCATCGGGCCGGAGATGTCACCGGTGTACGCGCCCGAGTCGTGCGGGGCCACGTCCTGGGCCCCGTGCTTGATCTGGAGCTTGTCGCCCTCGATCACGTTCTGCACGGCGCGGATCGCGGTGAACGGCGGCAGGACCGCGACCTCGACCTTGGCGTAGTACTTCTCCGGCAGCGAGAAAGCGATCTTCTGCACCAGTGCGATGGCCTCGAGGTGGTTGAGGTTCATCTTCCAGTTGCCTGCGATCAGCGGCGTGCGGGCCATGCTTGTCAGTCCTCCAGAACCTGGACGCCGGGCAGTTCTTTGCCCTCGAGGAATTCCAGCGACGCCCCGCCGCCGGTCGAGATGTGCGAGAAACCGTCCTCGGGCAGGCCGAGCTGCCGCACGGCCGCGGCCGAGTCGCCGCCGCCGACGACGCTGAACGACTTGCCGTCCACCAGCGCCTGCGCCACCGCGCGGGTGCCGCCGGAGAACGCCTCGAACTCGAACACGCCCATCGGGCCGTTCCAGAACACGGTGGCCGCGTCGGCCAGCTTCGAGGCGAACAGCTCACGCGACTCGGGGCCGATGTCCAGGCCCTGCCGGTCGGCCGGGATCGCGTCCGCCGCGACGACCTCGTGCGGCGCGTCCGGCGCGAACTCCGTCGCGGCCAGCACGTCCACCGGCAGCACGAGGTCGACACCGCGCTTGGCGGCCTCGTCGAGGAAGCCCTTGACCTGGTCGAGCTGGTCGGCCTGGAGCAGCGACTGACCGACCTCGTGCCCCTGGGCCTTGAGGAACGTGTACGCCATGCCGCCACCGATCAGCAGCCGGTCGACCTTCGTCAGCAGGTTGGCGATGACGCCGAGCTTGTCGGACACCTTCGCACCGCCGAGCACGACGACATACGGGCGATCGGTGTCGTCCGTGAGCTTGCGCAGCACCTCGACCTCGGCGAGCACCAGGCCACCCGCGTAGCGCGGGAGACGCTTGGCCACGTCGTACACCGACGCCTGCTTGCGGTGCACGACACCGAAGCCGTCGGAGACGAACGCGTCCGCGAAGGCCGCGAGCTCGTCGGCCAGCGCGCCGCGCGCGGCCTCGTCCTTGCTCGTCTCGCGCGCGTCGAAGCGGATGTTCTCCAGCAGCGCGACCTCGCCGTCGGCCAGCGACTCGACAGTGGCCTTGGCGGACTCGCCGGTGACGTCGGCGGCGAGCTTGACCTCGCTGCCGAGCAGCTCACCGAGGCGCTTGGCGACCGGCTTGAGGGAGAACTTCGGGTCCGGCTCGCCCTTGGGGCGGCCCAGGTGGGCGGCGACGACGACACGGGCGCCCGCGGCCGTGAGCTGCTGGAGTGTGGGCAGTGAGGCACGCACGCGGCCGTCGTCGGTGATCGTCTCGCCGTCCAGAGGGACGTTCAGGTCGGCGCGCACGAGCACGCGCCGACCCGACACACCCTCGGCCAGCAAATCAGCCAGGGTCTTCATGGTGTCGTGTTCAGCCGATCTTCGAGGCGACCAGGGTGACCAGGTCCGCGAGGCGGTTGGAGTAACCCCACTCGTTGTCGTACCAGCCGACAACCTTGACCTGGTTGCCGATGACCTTGGTCAGCGGGGCGTCGAAGATGCAGGACGCCGGGTCGGTGACGATGTCGGCCGACACGATCGGGTCCGTGTTGTAGCGCAGGATGCCCTTCAGCGCGCCGTCGGCGGCGGCCTTGAACGCGGCGTTGACCTCGTCCACCGTGGTGTCGCGGCCGACGTTGACCGTGAGGTCGGTGGCCGAGCCGGTGGGCACGGGCACGCGCAGCGCGTAGCCGTCCAGCTTGCCCTGCAGCTCCGGCAGCACCAGGCCGATGGCCTTGGCGGCACCGGTGGACGTCGGCACGACGTTCAGCGCGGCGGCGCGGGCGCGGCGCAGGTCCTTGTGCGGGGCGTCCTGCAGGTTCTGGTCCTGCGTGTACGCGTGGATGGTGGTCATCAGGCCGCGCTCGACGGTGAACGTGTCGTGCAGGACCTTGGCCAGCGGCGCGAGGCAGTTGGTGGTGCAGGACGCGTTGGAGATGACGGTCTGCGAGCCGTCGTACTTGCCCTCGTTCGCGCCGAGGACGACCGTCAGGTCCTCGCCCTTGGCCGGGGCGGAGATGATGACCTTCTTGGCGCCACCCTCGTCGACGTGCTTGCGCGCGTCGGCGGCGTTGGTGAAGAAGCCGGTGGACTCGACCACGACGTCCACGCCGAGGTCCTTCCACGGCAGCTTGCCGGGGTCGCGCTCGGCCAGCGCCTTGATGGTCTTCCCGTCGACGACGATGCCCTCGTCGGACACGCTCACGTCGTACGGGAGACGGCCGAGGATGCTGTCGTACTTCAGGAGGTGAGCCATGGTGGCGACGTCGCCCAGGTCGTTGAACGCCACGATCTCGATGTCGTGGTCGCTCGCCTCAACGGCTCGCCAGAAGTTCCGGCCGATCCGACCGAAGCCGTTGACACCTACTCGGACCGTCACGGTGTGCTCCTCTGTTCGTGCTGTCAGGGGTGAGTCGGGCGAACCAACACTACTGCCCTGGTCCTGGCGCCATTGCCACAGTGCCGACCAGGTCACTTTATCGAATCAGAACCCGGATGGTTGAACCGGATATATTCCGGCGGCGTGATCTTCGGGTGAGAACCCGGGCTCCAGTCCTTCCCACCACCTTGGAGGCTTGTTTTGCCGGACCCCACTCGCCGCACTGTCGTGTGCGGCCTGCTAGCCGGTCTGGTCGCGCCGGTCTCGCTCGCCGCCTGCTCGTCCGCTGACACCCCGCCACCAGCCGCGCCACCCGCCAACGGCGGCGCCACGAGCGGTGGTTCGAGTGGCGGCGCCACCGCGTTGGCCAAGTTGTCCGACGTACCCGTCGGCAGCGGCAAGATCGTCAACGGCGGACCTGGCAAGGTCCTGCTGGTGCGGTCGAGCGAGACCGAAGTGCGCGGCTTCGACCCCGTCTGCCCGCACGCCGGTGTGGCCGTCAGCCCGCCGAAGGGCGGCACGATCACGTGTCCCGGCCACGGCAGCGTGTTCGACGCGTCGACCGGCGCGATGAAGAAAGGCCCCGCCACGACCGGCCTGACCGCTGTCGCCGTGAAGATCGAGGGCGACTCGATCGTCACCGCGTAGGTCTCCCCTCAGTGAAAACGCCGTGTGCCCAGCGGCACACGGCGTTATTCTCGTGGCCATGGAGTGGTTGCGCATCATGTCGTTCAGGAACGACAGTCAGCACCGGTTTCCCGTCATGATGTCCGGTTGACTGCGTGACCGCGGCATCGACTGGCAGCCGTTCGGCGACCACGAGGTCCGCATCGACTTGATGAGCGTCGTGGGCGGGCAGTGCCGGTGCGCCATCTGGGTCCGCGCGGACGCGCTGCGCAGGCTGGGACTGCATCCCGACCAGCCGACGTCCAAGATCGTCGGACCGAGCCCGTGGTGGCCGGATTCCCGGCGCTAAGGTCCGGGTGTGCCTACATACCAAGCCGCTGACGGTGTTTCGTTGCACTACGACGTCCTGGGGGACGGCGGTCCGGTTGTCACGCTCGCGGGCGGCGCGGCGAGGCATCCGAGTTATCTCGGGGACCTCGCCGGGCTTTCCGGTCTGCTCGTGCCGCACCTGCGTGGCGTCGGCGGGTCACCGCTGGCAGGCCGGGCGTCGTACTGGGAGCAGGCCGCGGACATCGAGTCGCTGCGTGAGCACCTCGGGCTGGAACGCCTGACGATCGCGGCGCACTCCGCGGGCACCAGGTTGACGATCTCGTACGCGGCGCAGTACCCGGAGCGCGTGGAACGCCTGCTGCTGATCACCCCGCCCGCCGCGTATCTCGTCGCCGTGCCCTCGGACGCGCCCGCGCTGATCGACGCCCGCCGCGGCGACCCGGTGCTCGACGCCGCGATCGCCGTGTTCGAATCCGGACCGGACCTGTCCACTGAGGACGCGTACAACGCGTGGGCGCTGGCGATGGCCCCGGTCAGCTACGCGGCGTGGACCGAGAACGAGCAGCGGCACGCGCGAACGGGCCGGTTCGCCCTGGCCGCCGGGGAGGCGTTCTTCAGCGTCGCGCCACCGGACGACCTGGCCGCACGCCTGGACGCGGTGACCGCCCCGGTCATGGTCGTGGCCGGTGCCAAGGACTGCCTCACCGGCTTGGCCCCGGTGGTCGCGTTGGCGGACCTGTTCGGAAACGGCGAGGTCGCGGTGATCGACGACTGCGGCCACTACCCGTGGGTCGAACGGCCCAGCGAATTCCGGGCAGTGGCCGACAAGTTCCTCACCTGACCGAGCCGTGCCCACGCGACAAAGGCCGCAGTGGTCGCGCCAGCTGAGGGCGGTGAGCGCTGGGCGGCGGGGCCGATGTGCTCCCGCACCCACTCGGACGGGCGTACGCCCGCCGGGGCACCAGGATCACGGTGTCCACGCCGATCTTGGCGTACTGGGACATCTGCGTGGTGAACGCGTCCAGCCCGGCGCCGCTGAGCGATTCACCGGCGCCGGCGGTCGTCCTGCCGACCGTGCCGCAGTCACGGCCGACGGCCTCGCAGTGCACACGCAGCACGTCCAGCTTGCGCCTGATCTCGTCGAGGCCGAGCTGGAAGAAGAGGTTGCACTCGTCGGCGTACCGCGCGACCAGCCGCAACGTCTTGCGCTCGCCACCGCCGCCGATCATGATCCGCGGCCGCGGTGAGCTGATCGGCTGGGGGACGCAGAGGGTCTCCGCGAGCTGTGACCAGCGCACCGAGCCGCACCGACGAGGCGTGCGCGGCGAGGAAGCTGAGCGTGGCGTACGCCTCGGGCATGGCCGCTTCCGCGCCCGCCGTCGTGTTCCCATCTGGAAGTAGTGGTCCATCACCGAGATCCAGCCGGCCCGGCCGCTTCCACGGCATCGGCCGTCGCCGCCAGCTCGTCGCGCAGCTCACCGGCGGGCTGGTCGAACCTGGTGATGTGCATGCCGAGCCGCACTTCGCCACCGCCTCTTCTGCCGTGTGCCCCGTCCCGACGACACATCGCCTGGAGCGCGCTCCAGGTCAACTCCACGCGTCCACCACGGACGAACCGAGCCCACCTGTCCACACAGGACAGCACGAGAGGTGGGAGCTGGATCTCCGCCGGGCTAGACCTCTTCCTCCAGCATCTCCGCGGTGACCGCCGACTCGGTCGGCGGCAGGCCGAGGTCCTTCGCGCGCTTGTCGGCCATGGCGAGCAGGCGGCGGATCCGGCCGGCGACGGCGTCCTTGGTCATCGGGGGCTCGGCGAGCTGGCCGAGTTCCTCCAGTGACGCCTGCCGGTTGGCCAGGCGGAGCTTGCCCGCCGCAGTCAGGTGTTCCGGCGCCTCGGGGCCGAGGATCTCCATCGCGCGCTGCACGCGGGCAGCCGCGGCGACGGCGGCGCGGGCGGAGCGGCGGAGGTTCGCGTCGTCGAAGTTCGCCAGGCGGTTGGCCGTCGCGCGGACCTCGCGGCGCATCCGGCGCTCTTCCCAGGCCAGCACGGAGGAGTGCGCGCCGAGCCTGGTCAGCAGCGCGCCGATCGCGTCACCGTCGCGGATGACGACCCGGTCCGCGCCGCGCACCTCACGCGACTTGGCCTGGATGCCGAGCCTGCGGGCGGCGCCGACCAGCGCCAGCGCCGCTTCCGGCCCCGGGCACGTGACCTCGAGCGCGGAGGACCGGCCGGGCTCGGTCAGCGAACCGTGCGCGAGGAAGGCGCCACGCCACGCGGCTTCAGCGTCGCAGACGCCGCCGGACACCACGGCCGCGGGCAGTCCGCGCACGGGACGGCCGCGCGGGTCGAGCAGGCCCGTCTGCCTGGCCAGCCCGTCACCGTCCTTCACGACGCGCACCACGTACCTGGTGCCTTTGCGCAGGCCACCGGACGTGATCACGTGCACGTCGGCGTGGTGGCCGTAGAGCTCGTGGATCTCCTTGCGCAGTCGTCTCGCCGCCGAACCGGTGTCCAGTTCGGCTTCGACAACGACGCGGCCGCCGACGATGTGCAACCCACCCGCGAAACGAAGCAGGGAGGACACTTCCGCACGGCGACAGCATGTCTTGGACACAGCCAGTCTGCTGAGCTCGTCCTTGACTGCCGCGGTCATCGCCACGTGTCCTCCTCTCCCCCGCCGGGCTCGCGCCCCGCGTATCCCACCATCTCCTGGCCGCCCACGCTCGTCGTTCCGGCTAACGCGTGCCTCAAACTCCGCGCGAGCGCGCCCGGATCGTGACGATCCGGCGCCCCCGGTGTCGCCACCGGTGCCAGGTGCGCCCGCGCGCCGAGCGCGGCAGCGGCAGTCCGCAGCCGGTCCGGCGTCGGCACCGCGTTCGCGTCGGCGACGACCGCGTCCACACGGAGCTCTGGAGCGTGCTCGCAGAGTACGTCCAGATGTTGCTCAGGTGAGAACCCTGCCGTCTCACCCGGTTGCGGTACAAGGTTGAGAACGACCACACGTGTCGCTTTCGTCTCGACAAGCGCACGGTGCAGCTCCGGTACCAGCAGGTGCGGCAGCACGCTGGTGAACCACGACCCCGGGCCGAGCACCACCAGGTCCGCCGAACGGACCGCGGCCAGTGCCTCCGGACATGCGGTCGGCACATCCCCGGTGCTGGTCTGCACGCCGATGCGCCTGACCCGGCCGGGTGTCGTGGCCACGGCCACCTGGCCGCGGATGCGGCGGACCGCCGCCGGGTCCTCGTCGAGGCCTTCCACGTCGGCCTCGATGTCCAGCGGCTCGCACGACATCGGCAGCACCCGGCCGGTGATGCCGAGCATCCGCGCGGCTTCGTCGAGCGCGGCGACCGGGTCGCCGAGCACCTCGATCAGGCCGGACAGCACCAGGTTGCCGATCGCGTGCCCGGCCAGCGCGCCCGTGCCGCCGAAGCGGTGCTGGAACACCGAGTTCCACAGCTTGGCGTTGTCGTCGGCGCCCGCGAGGGCGACCAACGCCTTGCGCAGGTCGCCGGGTGGGAGCATGCCCAGTTCCCGGCGCAACCGGCCCGAGGAGCCGCCGTCGTCCGCGACGGTGACCACGGCTGTCACGTGCGGGGTGATCTCGCGCAGCGCGCCGAGCGTGGCGTGCAGGCCGTGACCACCGCCGAGCGCGACCACCCGCGGGCTGTCCAGCGCCGGCCCCGTGGACCCACTTCTCACTCGCGCCCCAAATCCCGGTGCACGACCTTCACCGCTACACCGTCCTCTTTGGACAACCTCGTCGCCAGCTCTTCGGACATCGCCACACTGCGGTGCTTGCCGCCGGTGCAGCCGATGGCCAGGGTGAGGTACCGCTTGCCCTCACGGCGGTATCCGGCGCCGATCAGCCGGAGCAGCTCGTGGTAGCGCTCGAGGAAGTCCTCGGCGCCCTCCTGGGTCAGCACGTAGTTGCGGACCTCGTTGTCCAGCCCGGTCTGCTCGCGCAGCTCGGGGATCCAGAACGGGTTCGGCAGGAACCGGACGTCCATCACCAGGTCGGAGTCCATCGGCAGGCCGTACTTGTAGCCGAACGACAACACCGTCACGCGGGTCTGCATCTCCTCCGCGCCGCCGAACGCGTCCTCGATCTTGGCGCGCAGCTGGTGCACCGACAGCGAGGTGGTGTCCAGGATCAGGTCGGCTTCCTCGCGCAACGGCGTCAGCAGGTGCCGCTCGGCCTTGATGCCGTCGATCAGCCTGCCGTCGCCCTGCATCGGGTGGCCGCGGCGGACGTGCTCGAACCGCCGGATCAGCAGCTCGTCGGTCGCTTCGAGGAACAGCACGCGCGGCTTGTACCCGCGGTTGTCCAGGTCCTTGATCACCGACGACAGGTCCTCGGTGAACGCGCGGCTGCGCACGTCCATCACGACCGCGACCTTGGTAATCGCGCCACGCGCCTGCACGCCGAGCTCGACCATGGTCGCGATCAGCTCCGGCGGCAGGTTGTCGACGACGAACCAGCCGAGGTCCTCCAGGCACTTGGCCGCCGTGCTGCGGCCCGCGCCGGACAGGCCGGTCACCACCGCCACTTCGATCCCGGATTCAGACATCGTTCCCCTCTTTGTCCCTGTCACGCACGAGTGCCGCCGCGACGGCCTGCGCGGTGTGCCTGCCCACGCCGGGCACCTCGCTGATCTCGTCGATACTCGCCGCGCGCAGCCGTTTCAGCGAGCCGAAGTGCTTGATCAACGCGGTTTTCCTGACCTCGCCGAGGCCGGGCACCTCGTCGAGCGCCGACGTGGTCATCCGCTTGGCCCGCTTCTCGCGGTGGTACCTGATCGCGAAGTCGTGCGCCGCGTCCCGCACCCGCTGCAGCAGGAACATCGCCTCGCTGTTGCGCGGCAGGATGTACGGGTCGCTCTCGGCGGGCAGCCACACCTCTTCGAGCCGCTTGGCGATGCCGATCACCGCGACGTCCTGGATGCCCATCCCGGTGAGCACGTCGGCGGCGGCGTTGGCCTGCGGCCCGGCACCGTCGACCACGAGCAGGTTCGGCGGGTACGCGAACTTCTTGGGCCTGCCCGTCACGGGGTCGATGCCCGGCGTGGACCCGTCCGGCGCGGTCTCGCTGAGCATCCTGGCGAACCGGCGGCGGACGACCTCGGCGATGGACGCCACGTCGCCCTCGGCCTCGCGGATGGCGAACCGGCGGTTCTCGGACTTGCGCGGCAGGCCGTCCTCGAACACCACCAGCGAGGCGACCACGTCCATGCCCTGGGTGTGGCTGATGTCGATGCACTCGATCCGCAGCGGCGCCGTGTCCAGGCCGAGCTGGTCCTGCAGGTCCTGCAACGCCGCCGACCGGGCCGTCAGGTCACCGGCGCGCTTGAGCTTGTGCTGGACGAAGGCCTCTTTGGCGTTGCGCTCCACGGTCTCCATCAGCGCGCGCTTGTCGCCGCGCTGCGGAACCCGC
Source organism: Kibdelosporangium phytohabitans (assembly GCF_001302585.1). Lineage (GTDB taxonomy): Bacteria > Actinomycetota > Actinomycetes > Mycobacteriales > Pseudonocardiaceae > Kibdelosporangium > Kibdelosporangium phytohabitans. The sequence goes on from NZ_CP012752.1 coordinate 8,092,722, forward strand.
AGTTGCACACGGGAACCGCGCAGCGCGCTGAGCCACTCGGCGATCGCGGGCGCGTCGTCGGGCAGTTCGGGCACGAGGACCTCGCGCGGCACCGCCGTCTCCACCGACTCGGCCGAGGCGTCCACCGGTTCGTCCGAGCTGGCCTGGTCGCCGTAGAACTGGCTGAGGAACTGGTCGACGAGACCGGCCGTGCCGGTCGACTCCGGTTTCTCGATCACCCAGCCGCGCTGGCCGCGCACCCGCCCGCCGCGTACGTGGAAGACCTGCACGGCCGCTTCGAGGTCGTCCTGCGCGAAGGCCACGACGTCCGCGTCCGCGCCGTCACCGAGCACGACGGCCTGCTTCTCCATCGCCCGCTTGAGCGCGCCGAGGTCGTCACGCAGCCGCGCGGCCCGCTCGAACTCCAGCTCCGCGGCCGCCTCCTGCATCTCCTTCTCCAGGCGGCGCATCATCACGTCGGTGCGGCCGGCGAAGAACTCGCAGAAGTCCTCGACGATGCGGCGGTGCTCCGCGGCGGTCACCCGCCCGACGCACGGCGCCGAGCACTTGCCGATGTCGCCGAGCAGGCAGGGCCTGCCGATCCGCGACTGCCTGCGGAACACGTCCGGCTTGCACGTGCGCGCCGGGAACACCCTGAGCAGGACGTCGAGCGTCTCCCGCAGCGCCCAGGCGTGCGCGTACGGACCGAAGTAGCGCACGCCCTTGCGGCGGGCGCCGCGGTAGACCTGCAGCCTCGGGAACTCCTCGTTGAGGGTGACCGCCAGCACCGGGTAGGACTTGTCGTCGCGGTAGCGGACGTTGAACCGCGGGTCGAACTCCTTGATCCAGTTGTATTCCAGCTGGAGCGCCTCGACCTCGGTGGCCACCACCGTCCACTCGACCGACGCCGCCGTGGTGACCATCTGGGCCGTGCGCGGGTGCAGGCCGGACACGTCCGCGAAGTAGGAGTTGAGCCTGCCGCGCAGGCTTTTGGCCTTGCCGACGTAGATCACGCGACCGCCGGAGTCGCGGAATTTGTACACGCCAGGAGCGTCCGGGATGGTTCCGGGCGCGGGACGGTAACTCACACGACGATCGGTCGACGGATCGGCCACCACACAAGCCTAGGCGCTCGGTCTGACACTCTGTCGAGTGACCACCGGTGCGGCTTGCCCGTGCCAGGACGAGCGGGGAAAACGCGGGCACGGAACGCACCGGTCGACACCGCCGGGCGCGACATTACCCTCCACTGTTCCCGGGGTGAGCGCCGCCATATCCCTCCGCCGCGCAGTGCGCACGGGCTGTGCGCGTCACCCGATCAGACATCGGATGGGTCACCCGAAATGATCACTACTCCGATCGGGTAACCCGGCCGGTCGCCACCGACGCGCGGCACACCGCCGACTACGGTGAGCACCTGGCGCTGGAGCCTTGCGGGAGGGCGCGATGATCGAGCCGGGCAGGCGATGGATGGGCGTCGCACGCAGCACGGACACCGCCAGCCGGGCCGCAGCGGGCCAGGCGGCGCTTGCCGCGGTCACCGGCGCGGACCCGAAGGTCCTGATCGTCTGGTTCGCGATCAGCCACGACCCCGCCGAGGTGCTCGCCGGCGTCCGCGACGCCGTACCGGATGTCCCGCTCATCGGGTGTTCCACGCACGGCGAGATCGCACCGGGCGGCCCGACCGACGGCAGCGTGGTGGTGACCGCCATCGGCGGACCGGGGATCGAGGTGACCACGTCGGTCGCCGAATCGGTGTCCGGGCGGCAACGGGAAGCGGGCGCCGAGGCCGCGCAGTGCGCGGTGCGCGCCCGCGCGGACCTGCCGCACCACGTGCTGATGGTGCTGACCGACGGCCGCATCCGCGACCAGGAGGCCGTTCTGCGCGGCATCTACGGCATCGTCGGCGCAGGCGTGCCGCTGATCGGCGGCGCCGCGGGCGACGGCTGGCGGATGGCGCACACCATCGTCATCGGGGACGACAAGGTGCTGACCGACTCGGTGGTCGCGGTGACGATCGCCTCGGAGGCGCCGCTCGCGGTCGCGGTCGGCCACGGCTGGCGCAAGACCGGCGACCCGATGATCGTCACCGGCGCACGGGACGGCCGCGTGTACACATTGGACGATCGGCCGGCGCTGGACGTCTACCTCGACCGGCTCGGCGCGCCGCCGGAGGCGTACGTCGACCGCCAGGCGTTCCTGGAGTTCGCGGTGTCCCGGCCGCTCGGCGTGCAACGGCGCAGCGGCGTGGAGGCACGCAACCTCTCCACCGAGATCGACATGGACGGCCGGTCGATCGGCAGCGGCACCGCGATCGACCACGGCGGGCTGACGTGGGCGATGACAGGCGATCGGGACACCGTGCTCGCGGCGACCGACACCGTGTGCGAGACGGTGGTGACCGGTCTCGGCGACCGCGAACCAGTAGGCTTGCTCGCGTTCAGCTGCGCGGCGTTGCGCGCCGTCCTCGGTGACGAAGGCATGAAATGGGAGAACGAGCGGATCGCCAAGTGGGCGCGGGCCGCGCCGTTCGCGGGCTTCTACACGTACGGGGAGATCGCACGCGTCCGCGGCATCGACGGCTTCCACAACCAGGCGCTCGCGGTGCTGGCGATCAGCTGAGGCCGAACTCCTGAGATGACGACAGAGGACGGGTGGCTGCAAGGCCAGCAGCTGCTGGAGCTGCTGGCGGTGATCTCGTCGTACCCGGACGAGGAATCCGCCGTGCGCGGCGCGGTCGAACGCGCGGCGCAGGCGTTGGAGGCCGAGGTCGCCGCGGTCGTGATGGGCGGCAGGGTGGTCGCATCGGTCGGGTTCCCAGCGGGGAAGCTGCCTGAGCACGCCCTGCTCGCCGTTGCGGGGCTGCGGCGGGACAGGCTGACGGTCCCCGGTGTCGGCGAATGCCCGACGGTGACCGCGCGCTGGGGCGGAACACATCCGGGCACGCTGCTGCTGGCCAGGTGGGACGCCTCGTTCACCATCCAGGAACAGTCGCTGGTGCGCGGGATGGCACGGCTGCTGGAGCTGACGCTGACCATGCTGCGCACGTTGGAACGCAGCGAACGCCAGGCCGCCGAGAACGCCGAGTTGCTGAAGTCGCTGCGGCAACGCCAGCGGCTGGTCGAGCACCTCTTCGACATCCAGCGCGCGATCTCGCGGCGCCGCCCGCTCGCCCAGATCCTCGACATGATCACCGGCGCGGCGCAGGACCTGCTCGGCGACGAGATCGTCGGCCTGTGGCTGCGTGACTCACCGGACAGCGACGACACCAAGCTGGTCGCACACGTCGGACTGCGCACGGAGGTCGCCCGCAAACGCCCGACCATCCCGCTGGCCGAGGCGGGCGCCGCGGGCCGGGCGATGATCACCGACGACGTGGTGGTGCTGCACGGCTACGCCGAGACCTCGACGCTGATCGCCGAACTGACCGACGGGCGGCTGTGCGCGTCGATGGCCGCGCCCGTGCACGACAGCGGCGCGGTCAGCGGCAGCCTGATGGTCGGCTCACACCAGCAGACCCGCGGGTACACCGCGTCGGACGTGCAAACCCTGCGGGCGTTCGCCGAGCACGTGAGCCTGGCGCTGACCGACGCCAACACCGTCGACCGGATGTACCAGGCCTTCCACGACTCGCTGACCGGGCTGGCCAGCCGAGGCCTGTTCCTGGAGAAGCTGGCCAAGCGCCTTGGCGCGGCCGAGCACGAGGGCAAGCGGGTGGCGTTGCTGTTCATGGACCTCGACCGGTTCAAAGCGGTGAACGACAGCCTCGGTCACGCGGCGGGCGACGACCTGCTGGCCATCACGGCGGGCAGGTTGAAGTCCCAGCTGCGCGCGACGGACGTGGCCGCGCGGTTCGGCGGCGACGAGTTCGCGGTGCTGCTGTACGGCGTCGCGACGACAGCGGACGCCGTCCGGGTGGCCGAGCGGATCCTGCGGACCATCGGTGAGCCGATGCCGATCGCCGGGCGGCACCTGCGCGTGAACGCCAGTATCGGCATCGCGTTGAGCACACCGGGCATGCCCGACCCGGCCGACCTGATGCGTCGCGCGGATGTCGCGATGTACCAGGCGAAGCGCAACGGGCGCGGCCGGCTGGAAGTCTTCACCGACGAGATGCTGCTGTCCTTCCCGACAGCGGACTGACGCGGTCGGCACGACGTGTGCCGGCCACGCGGGTGGATACGCGTTTGGACAGGGGCTGACACGTTCGTCTCCCCGGCTCACCATGGGGCCGATATCCCCGGTGTGAAGGGACGGCACCCGTGCGAGTTCTTGTGATCGGATCGACTGGAACGTTGGGCGGTGCCGCCGTGCCGCAGCTGATCGCCGCTGGTCATCGGGTGAGCGGGTTGGCGCGCAACGACGAACGCGCCGCCGTGGTCCGGCAGCGCGGTGCTGAACCTGTTGTCGCGGACCTGTTCGACGTCGAGCAGCTGACCGATGCCTTGCAGGGCCACGACGCCGTCGTCAACCTGGCTACGCGGGTTCCCGTCGGTGGCAAGCTGATCCGGTCCTCGTCGTGGGCGCAGAACGGGCGGATCCGCGTCGAGGGCAGCAAGGCTCTCGTGCGCGCGGCGACCGCGGCCGATGTGGGCATCCTTGTGCAGGAAGGGGTCGCGTTGGCGTACGCCGACGGCGGCGAGCGTGAACTGGACGAGGAAGCCGCGCTCGACCTCACCGGGCCGCCGGCGACGTCGGTGGTCGCGCACGACACCGTCGCGGGGTTCGCGCGGGACGGGCGGATCGCGGTCCGGCTGCGGATCGCGAACGTGCACGGCGACGAGCCGCTGACGCGGTGGATCGTCAAGGGCGCCAGTGGTTTCGGTCCGTCGTACTTCGGCTCGAAGGACGGCTGGATCACCCCTGTGCACCCCGACGACGTCGGGTCGGCGGTGGTGGCTGCGCTGGCCGCGCCGACCGGTGTGTACAACGTCGGCGCGACGCCGCTGCGCAAACACGAGTTCGGTGCGGTGGTCGCGGCGAAGGCCGGTGCCCGCAAAGCGCGGACGGTGCCGTTGGCGTTCGGGTTCATGAAGATCCTCGCGCGCTCGCAGCGGGTCGTGTCCACGAAGCTGACGGAGACGACGGGCTGGAAACCGGAACGCCCGGTTGTGGCACCGGAGTGGTTCCCGGCCCCCTAGTGGTACATCCGTTGTGGCAAAATTCGTCGGATGGGAGACCGGCTGAGGGTGCAGCGTGGCGGTTCGGGCGACGCTGTGGTGTTGCTGTTGCACGGTTTGGGTGCCACGGGAGATGTCTGGCACGGCGTGCACGAGCAACTGGCGAACGGCCCGTGCCGCTGGATCACCCCTGATCTGCCAGGTCACGGCGGTTCGGCGAACCTGCCGCGCTACACCTTCGGGCACATGGCGGCGGCGCTGGTGGAACTGATCGACGACGAGGAGCACGTGGTCGTCCTCGGCCACTCGCTGGGCGGTGTGCTGGGGTTGACGCTGGCCAGCGGCTGGTTCGGCGGCTCGGTCGACCGGGCCTGCGGCCTCGGCATCAAGGTCGCGTGGTCGGCGGCGGAACTGTCGGGGGCGAAGTCCTACGCCGAGCGCCCGAACAAGCTCTACGTGGGCCGCACCGAGGCAGCCGAGCGGTACCTGAAGGTGTCCGGGCTCGGCGGTTTGGTCGACGTCGAGGACTCGCGGGTGGACTTCGGCCTGGTCGGGACGCCCGACGGGTGGCGGCTGGCCTGTGATCCGAGGACTTTCGCGGTGGGGCGGCCGGACGTGCCCGGTCTGCTCGCCGCGAGCCAGGCGGAGACCGTGCTCGCGGTGGGTGAGCAGGACCAGATGTGCAGTCCCGAGCAGGTCCGCGAGGTCGACGAGAACGCCGTCGTCCTGCCCGGCCTCGGTCACAACGCGCACGTCGAAGACCCCGGCGCCATGGTGAAACTGATCTCCGACCTGCTCAGCTGAGTTCGCCGGGAGGGGAGCCGCCGGCGCGGCTCCCCTGTCAGGCATTGCGAACCTCGCTCAGCCGAACGCGCGTGTACGCCAACCCGGCACCTCGGCCGCGGTCAACGCGTCGGCGAAGATCGCGACCCGGTCGACCCCGCCGGCCAACCGCTGACCTCCGCCCTGATCGGCGGCGAACCGCAGCTGCCGGGTCGCGCACCCGTTGATGCCGTTGTCAGGCACGGTCGCCCCGCCCGCGCGTACACCGTCGATGTACACGTCGACTTGGCCGCTGTCGGTCATGGTGACCACCAGGTCGACATACCGCCCAATCGGCACAACCGCGGTTGTCGTCACGTTCTGGTTCGATCCGATGAACCGCACGGCATTCGACGGTGTCAGGTCGATCAGCACGCCGTCGCTGCCCGGGTCGCCGCTGGGCTGGAAGTCGAACAGGCGCCGGTACGACCCGCTGCCGTCCACCTTCACCTCGGCGGCGAACGTCGCTTCACGCAGGAAGCCCAGCGAAGTGCTGGCCGTGCGCAGGAACGAGCCGTTCAGCACCAGACGCGACCCGTCGTACACCGCGTTGCCGTCGACAGTGGCGTCCCGGTTGTACGGCGACTTGTCGTCGACCACCCCGCCTGAGACCGGGTCCCACGCGACGAGCGGCGTGTTGGCGGCTGGGACCGTGCACGGCGGCACAGGTTCGATGCGCACCAGCGTCTCGCCGAACGCCGACACGCCCCGGCCGCTGAGCACCGCGCGTAGAGACTGGTACGTCGCCGAACCGCCCGAAGGCGTGACCGTGAAACGGTATGTGAGCGACTGTCCAACCCGGATGGACGGCACCGGGTGGTTCGCGGGTGTCACGGTCCATCCCGTGGGCAACGCCATGGTCAACTGTGCCTCTGACACAGGGCCGTCGAGCGCGGTCACGGTCTCCGTCGCGTCGAACGGTGTCCCGGCGACGACGCGCTCCGGGGCTGTCACTGCGACCGAGACACCGGCCGTGGCAACGTATGTTCCGCCTGCGGTGGCGTCGAAGGTGATCTCCGAGCCGGTGCGCTGGTGTGGCACGTCTTGGCCGGTGCGTGTGTCCACCAGGCGATATCGGCCGTTGAACAGGTCGCTCGCGGCCTTCAACCGACCGGTGTGCCCCGCTTTCAGTGCGGCTCGGGTGGGCACGCCGCCGACCCAGTCGATGTCGGCGGTGACGTCACCGCGTGCGCGCAGGCCGCGGACGGAACCGCGATCCCACGAATCCGGTACGGCGGGCAGGATGTCGATCACGCCGCGGTGGCTCTGCAGGAGCATTTCCGCCACGCCCGCGGTCGCGCCGAAGTTCCCGTCGATCTGGAACGGCGGGTGGGTGTCCCAGAGGTTGTCGAGCGTGCTGCTCTTCAGCAGCTCTTCCAGCATCAGGTGGGAGTGGTTGCCGTCGAGCAGGCGCGCCCAGAAGTTGATCTTCCACGCCTTGCTCCAGCCCGTCCCGCCGTCGCCGCGGGCGGTCAGCGACTTCCTCGCCGCGGCGACCAGGCCGGGGTTGCCCTGCGGGGTGATCTGGTTGCCGGGGTGCAGCGCGAACAGGTGTGACACGTGCCTGTGCGTGTTGCCTTGGTCGTCCCAGTCCTGCTTCCACTCCTGCAGCTGGCCCCAGCGGCCGACGCGCAGGCCCGGGTCCAGTCTGGTGAGCGTGGTGCGTGCCTGTGCCGCGAAGGCCTGGTCGCCGACGGTCGTCGCGGCTTCGGCCACGTTGGTGAACAGGTCCCACACGATCTGCTGGGACATCGAGGCCCCCGCGGAGAACGGGCCCTGCTCCGGTGAGAAGCTCGGGCTCACCACCAGTTTGCCGTCCCTGGGGTCGGCGACGAGTTCGTCGACCCAGAACTCGGCCAGCGACTTCATCAGCGGGTAGGCCCGGTTGCGCAGGAAGGCCTCGTCACGCGTGAACCGGTAGTGCTCGTAGTAGTGCTGCGCGAGCCAGGCCCCGGCTTCGGGGAACCAGAACGAGGTCGCCCAGTTGTGCACGCCGGTGAACCCGAACGGGTTGGTCTCGTTGTGCACGACCCAGCCGCGGTTGCCGAACATGTCCTGCGCGGTCTTGCGGCCGGGCGCCACCATCGAGTCCACGTAGTCGAAGAACGGTTCGGTGGTCTCGGACAGGTTCGTGGATTCCGCGAGCCAGTAGTTCATCTGCAAGTTGATGTTGACGTGGTAGTCGGCGCTCCACGGCGGCGCGGTCGAGTTGTTCCACACGCCTTGCAGGTTCGCGGGCAACGAGCCCGCCCGCGATGACGCGATCAGCAGGTAGCGGCCGTACTGGAAGTACAGGACTTCGAGTGCTTTGCGGGCCTGCGGCGACAAGGCTGTGCCACGGTAGGCGCGCAGCAGGTCATCGGTAGGCATATCGGGTACCTGTTGGCCGATGTCGAGCGCCAACCGGTCGAACAGGCCCCGGTGATCGCGTACGTGAGCGTCACGCAACGCGGCATACGGCTTCGCCGCGGCGGTGTCCACGCGGGTTGTCACAGCGTGGTGCGGGTCCGCGGTGCGGTAACTGGGGTACGCGTCCGCATAGTTCGTTCCCGCTGCCAGCACGAGAGTGACCGCGTTCGCGCCGGTGACCGTGACCGAGCCGTCGGAGTTGTCGGTCCTCGTGCCGCCGTCGTTCTGGACCTGAAGTTGCGACTCGTACCGCATTCCGTTGTCATTCAGGTTGCCGGACAACGTGATCCGGCCGCCGCGTGCCCGCGATGCCCGTGATCGGTTGTCGGGTACGGCGTAGGAGACCGTGAAGGAGACGCGGCCGGGTTGGCTGGCGCCGACGCGGCCGACGACCACTTCGCCGGGGGCGGAGGCGAAGTACTCACGAGTGAACGTCACACCCCCGGAGGCGTACGTGACTCCGGCGACGGCGTCGGCGATGTCGAGCGACCGCCGGTAGCCCGTCACGTTCGGCGGTGCCTGCGGCTGCGATATCCGCACGTCACCGAAGGTCTGGTACGCACCGAAACCGGTCTTGCCCTGGCCGAGGACACCGGCGGCCCATTCGGGTGTCACCTGGCCCTCGGCGTTGATCCGGTCCTGGACTTGTTTGACGGCACCGGGTCTCGGTGATCTCCAGTTGCCGGAGTCGTGGCCCGGCGACCCTGGGCCGCCGGTCCACAGCGTCTTCTCGTTGAACTGCAACCGTTCGTTCTGGACACCGCCGAACACGGAAGCACCGAGCGCGCCGCTGCCGATCGGCAGCGACTGCGACTCCCAGTCGGTAGCGGGTTCGTCGTACCAGAGCGTCAGCGGACCGGCTTGCGCTGACGTCGGCGTGGGGGTGGGCAGAGGCGCTGCCTGGGACATCGGTACGGACAAGGCAGTTGATAGCACTGGGGCCACGATGGCGACTGCGGCCGTTCCTCGTTGAACGCGCATGATCGTCGTTCCTCGCTGTCACTGCAGGGGGACAATCATGAGGCTAGAGATCCGATGTATTCATCGTCAAGAACGATCCAGAAGCAGCAAGAAGGCGATCACCGCCGGAAAGCTCCGACGTGCTCCGATGTATTCTCGCTGCGGGTGGCTACTGCTCGGCGCTGGCCTTGAGCCTGCGCAGTTCGCGCATCGCGACGACCGACCGTTCACCGTCGATGGCGGGAATGGCCATGATCGTGACGTACTCGTCGTCCGGCAGTTCCAGCCGTGCCCACGACGCGCCGTCGGGGAAGCTGACGTGCTCGACGTGCTTCCACTCGTAGCGGCGGGTACCCAGCAGGTTGCGGACCTCGATGCCCGCGGCGTCCGCGCGGACGCGGGACCGCGTGAACATCAGCACGCCGACGGCGAGCACGAGCCCGATGCCGACCATCGCCACCTGGTCGGACGTCTGGAAGTAGGCACCGGTCCACTCGCTGCGCAGCAGGAACGCCACCACGGTGAACACCGCGACGAAGAGCACCGCGATCACAGCTGCCACGTACCGGACCTTGCGGGGCCGGAACTGGAACTCCCCGGCCCGCTCGCTCGTCGGCTCTGTCACTCGAATCCTCGTTCTGTCCATGGCTGGCGCAGGCCACGCAGCACCATCGCGGCCTCCAGCGCCGCGGAGCACGCCTCGAAGCCCTTGTCCTCGACCGAATCGGGGAAACCCGCCCGGTCGAGGGCCTGCTGTTCCTCGTTCACCGTCAGCACACCGTTGCCGACCGGCGTCCCCTCGTCGAGGGAAACCCTGGTCAGGCCCGCCGTGACCGCGTCGCACACGTACTCGAAATGCGGTGTGCCACCGCGGATGACGACACCGAGCGCGACGACGGCCTCGTGGTGCTTGGCCAGTTCCTGGCAGATCACCGGCAGCTCGACCGCCCCGGCGACCCGGACGACCGTCGGCTCGTCGATCTTGGCCTGCTTGGCCGCGGCGAGCGCCCGGTCGAGCAGGTTGCCGGTGATCCTGCCATGCCACCTGGTCGCCGCGATGGCCAGCCGGATGCCCTCGCACTGCGGGACCGACGCCTCGGGCCGTCCTTCGCCGCTCACTGCCGCGTCTCTCCTTCGAACTGTTCGAGGTTGCCCAGCTCGTGGCCCATCCGGTCGCGCTTGGTGCGCAGGTACCGCAGGTTCTCCGGGTTGGGCCACACCGACAGCGGCACACGATCGACCACCGTCAGCCCATAGCCTTCCAGACCGACGCGCTTGGCCGGGTTGTTGGTCAGCAGACGCATGGTCTTCACGCCCAGATCGGACAGGATCTGCGCGCCGGTGCCGTAGTCGCGGGCGTCCGCGGGCACCCCGAGCGCGAGGTTGGCGTCGACGGTGTCCGCGCCGTTGTCCTGCAGCTGGTACGCCTGCAGCTTGTGCATCAGGCCGATCCCCCGGCCCTCGTGCCCGCGCATGTACAGCACGATCCCCCGGCCTTCGGACGCGACAGCCTCGAGGGCGGCGTCGAGCTGGGGACCGCAGTCGCAGCGCAGCGAGCCGAACACGTCACCGGTCAGGCACTCCGAGTGCACCCGGACCAGTACCTCGGTGCCGTCGCCGATCTCGCCGTACACCAGCGCGATGTGCTCGATGCCGTCCAACAGGCTGTCGTAGCCGACCGCCCGGAACGTGCCGTGCGCGGTCGGGATGCGGGCCTCCGCGACCCGCACGACCTGCATCTCGTTGCGGCGCCGGTAGGCGATCAGCGCGGCGATCGAGATGATCGTCAGGTCGTGCTCGGCCGCGAACACCTCCAGCTCGTCGCGCCGGGCCATGTCGCCCTCGTCCTTCTGGGACACGATCTCGCACAGCACACCGGCGGGCCGCAGCCCGGCCATCACCGCGAGGTCGACCGCCGCCTCGGTGTGCCCGGCGCGGCGCAGCACCCCGCCTTCCTTGGCGCGCAACGGAACGACGTGCCCAGGGCGGTTGAAGTCGGTGGATTTGGAGTCCTGCTCGGCCAGCAGCCGGATCGTGTGCGCACGGTCCGCGGCGGAGATCCCGGTGCTCACGCCGTCGCGAGCGTCCACAGTGACCGTGTACGCCGTGCCGCGGCGGTCCTGGTTGGTGTGGAACATCGGCGGCAGGTCGAGCCGGTCGCAGTCGGTCTCGGTCAGCGGCACGCAGATGTAGCCGGACGTGTACCGGACCATGAACGCGACCAGTTCGGGCGTGGCCTTCTCGGCCGCGAAGATCAGGTCGCCCTCGTTCTCCCGGTCCTCGTCGTCGACCACGATCACAGGGCGCCCCTCGGCGATGTCCTTGATCGCTTTCCCGATGTCGTCCAACCCGGCCACGGCGCCTCCTTCAGAACCACTACCGCCCATTGTGGCCCTGCCCTGCCCCGGTTGCCGTCGCGATGTGAGGCACAGCAAGTCGCTCGACGTACTTGGCCAGCACGTCGACCTCCAGGTTGACCACGTCACCCGGCTGGCGCAGCCCCAGCGTGGTCAGCGACAACGTGGTCGGGATCAGGGCGACCGAGAACCGGTCGGCCCGCACCGACGCCACCGTCAGCGACACGCCGTCGACCGCGATCGAGCCCTTTTCCACCACGTACTTGGCCAAGTCAGCGGGCAGGTCGAACGTGGTCATGCCGTCGTCGTCGCGGGAGACGAACACGCCCGTCCCGTCGACGTGGCCCTGCACGATGTGGCCGCCGAGCCGGTCGCCGAGCGCCATCGCGCGCTCCAGGTTCACCTGGTCACCCGCGTGCGCCTTGGCCAGGCTGGAGCGCAGCAGTGTCTCGTGCACCACATCGACGGTGAACGCGCCCTCGGCCACGTCGACGACGGTCAGGCACACGCCGTTGACCGCGATCGAGTCGCCGTGCCTGGCGTCGGACGTCACCAGCGGGCCCGTGACCGTCAGCCGCGCCGCGTCAGGCAGCGGGTGGACGGCCGTGATCTGGCCGCGCTCCTCCACGATCCCCGTGAACATGCTTCAGTTCCCTCCCCTGACGTGCGCCGCGCGGTCGCGCAGCGCCGAGATGGCCTTCCCGGGGTCGTCGGCGTTGTAGACCGCTGATCCGGCCACGAAGCAGTCGACTCCTGCTTCAGCTGCCAACTCGATCGTCTCGCTGTTGATTCCGCCGTCGATCTCGACGACGACGTTCAGGTGCCCGGTGTCGACCAGTTCGCGCGCGGTGCGCACCTTGCCGAGCACGTCGGGGATGAACGACTGCCCGCCGAAACCCGGCTCGACCGACATCACCAGCAGCGTGTCGTAGTGCTTGAGCACGTCCACCCACGGCTCGAGCGGGGTGCCCGGCTTGATCGACAGCCCGGCCTTCGCACCGGCCGCCCGCAGGTCACCGGCGAGCCTGATCGGGTCGGACACCGCCTCGGCGTGCACGGTCACGTTGTACGCGCCCGCTTCGGCGTACCCGATCGCCCAGCGTTCGGGGTCCTCGATCATCAGATGGCAGTCCATCGGGATGTCGGTCACCTTCAGCAGCGCCTCCACGACGGGCAGGCCGAGCGTCAGGTTGGGCACGAAGTGGGCATCCATCACGTCGACGTGCACCCAGTCCGCGCCGGCGACGGCGGCCAGCTCGTCGGCCAGGCGGGCGAAATCGGCGGACAGGATGCTGGGCGCGATCATGGGTTGTTCTGCGGACACGGACGAAAGTCTATGGTCGATCGGTTCCGGTCACCGGCAGGGCGTCCAGCACACTCGTCCACGGTTGGTCGGGTGAGACTGGTGTCACAACAGCGCCTGCACCGCGCAGGGTGGCCAGATGCCCCGGCCACGCCGGGTGCCGCAGCTGCTCAGGAGACAACTGCGGGCACACCGACACGTGCACACGCGGGTTGCCGAGCGCTTCGCAGAGCACGGTCAACGCCTGGTTGTCCGCGATGCCCAGCGCGAGCTTGGCTGTCGAACTGGCGCTGGCCGGGACGAACAGGAACGCGCTCGGATCCGGGTGCGGACGCGCCTGGCCCGGCAGCCGGGACTGGCTGCGGACCGGCAGGTCGGTGAGCGCGGCGAGCCGGTCGAACTCGCCGGACTCCCTGAGCCACCGCTCGGCGGTCGGCGTGAGCGTGATCGCCAACCGCCAGCCGCGCTCGGCCGCCGGTCGGGCGATCTCGTCGTGCAGTCTCCGGTCGACGCCGTAGCACGCGGCGGCGACCAGTCCCAGAACGGCTATGACTCTTCCCTCTGCTCGCGTTGCTTGGCCGCCCTGCGCTGCTGCTCGGCGCGTTCACGGCACTTGCGCAGGAACTCCGCGTCGTCGTCAGGGCTCATCGCCACGTGCCGCCCCGGCCGGTCGTACTCCGGGAACCGGCTCGGCGGCTCGGCGCGGCCCGGCCGGTAACCCGCGACCCCCGCCCCCTCCGGGCGACCGGCGACCAGCCACAGGATCGAGCCGATCAGCGGCAGCAGCAGGACGATGAACAGCCAGCCCATCTTGGGCAGGTTGCGAGTCGTGCCGTCGGCGGTGGTGATCACGTCGACCAGACAGAAGATCCAGAGACCCATCACCACGAAGCTGAACAGGCCACCGGCGAACAACGGCATGATGTTTCTCCACCCCAGGAAGACATGATCCGCTCGAAGGGCGCACAGTGTGCCAGGCCCGCCCGGGCGGGCGTTTCCCAGGGTCTGGATGGCGCCGGGAAAAGCCGGACAAGCGCACGGCAGTAGCGCTTGAATGCGTGGCATGACACGACGCACCGCCATCGCGGGCATGGTCGCCGCGCTGATGCTCGGCCTGACCGCCGCCGGTACCGCCGCGCCCGCCACCGTCGACAAGACACCCGGCGAGCCCTACAAGCGCACCGAGTTGTACTTCGGCGGCAACAAGCCGGACGGCTCGCCGATCACGCCCGCGGACTTCGAGCTGTTCCTGGACAAAGAGGTCACGCCCGCGTTCCCGGACGGCCTGACCTGGCTGGAGGGACACGGCCAGTGGAAGGGCGGCAAGGAGGACTCGTACGTGCTGATCCTGCTGTACCCGTACGACAAGCGCGGCGCCAGCCGCGAGATCGAGGAGATCCGCTCGGACTACAAGAAGCAGTTCCAGCAGCAGTCCGTGCTGCGCTCCGACAGCGTGGAACGGGTCTCGTTCTGAACCGCGGCCCCAGTTGCGGCCTTGCCTTCCTGTTCGGCGGGATCGGGGCGGTCGGCGGCGTGATCGGCCTGCTCCGCATCCTGCCGGACGTCGACATGGACTCGCTCAACCGGTTCGCGATGGCCGTGCTGCTGTGGCCGGTCGCCACACCGGTGCTGTGGATCGCCGAGACCGCGCTGCTCAGCTTCGCGTACAAGATGTGCGCGAAGCTGCGCACCGCACGAGCCATGTGGATCGGGAGCGCACTCGCGACCGTCGCCATCATCGCGGGGGTGACGTGGCTGTTCTGGACAGTGAGCGCGAACTCGTTGTCGGTGACCTAGATCTTGCGGATCAAAGCGCAGTACATCGCGTCCGTGCCGTGCAGGTGCGGCCAGAGCTGCACATCCGGGCCGGGGCCGAGGTCGGGCACGCCGGGGAAGAACTCCCTGGCGTCCAGTTGCTCGGCCTTGGCCCGGCGCACCACGTCACCGACCACGCCGACCGTCTCCGACAGGTGCGGCGAGCAGACCACGTACGCCACCACACCGCCGACCCTGACCAGGTCCATCGCGGACATCAGCAGTTCGCGCTGCAGCTTGGTCAGGTCGCCGACGTCGGACTGCTGACGGCGCCAGCGCGCCTCCGGCCTGCGCCGCAACGCACCGAGGCCGGTGCACGGCGCGTCCACCAGGACCCGGTCGAAGCTGCCCGGCTCGAACCCGGTGTCGCGGCCGTCGGCCACGTGCACGGTGACCGGCTGGCCCTCGGTGGCGTTCCCGACCAGCCTGGCGCGGTGCGGCGCTTTCTCGACCGCGTCGAGAGTCGCGTCGCTGAGCCCCGCCAGCGCGCCGAGCATGGCCGCCTTGCCGCCCGGACCGGAGCACAGGTCGAGCCACCGCGCGTCGGACCCGGTCAGCGCGGGGCGCGTCAACGCGATCGCGCACAGCTGGCTGCCTTCGTCCTGGACACCGGCGAAGCGTTCCCGGACCGGCTCCATGTCGGCCGGGTCGCCGCCGCCTGCTTCCAGGCGGACACCGTACGGCGAGTACGGCGCCACGTCGCCGCCGGTGATCGCGGCGAGCTCCTCCGCGGTGATCTCCCCCGGCCTGGCGACCAGGTGCACGGCAGGCCGGTCGTCGTCGGCCCTGAGCGCGGCTTCCAGCGCGTCGCCCTTGTCGCCGAGCGAATCGGCGAACGCGCGGGCGATCCACCGCGGGTGCGCCGTCGCCGTCGCCAGGTAGCCGATCGGGTCCTCGTCGCGCGGCGGCGCGATCGCGGCCACCCATTCCTCCTCGGTGCGCTCGCCGACCTTGCGCAGCACGGCGTTGGCGAACCCGGCCAGCCGCGAGCCGACGTCGAACCGCGCCAGGTCCACAGTGGAGGACACGGCGGCGTGCGGCGGGATCCTGGTGCGCAGCAACTGGTACGCGCCGAGCCGCAGCACGTCGAGCAGTTGCTTGTCCACTTGCGACAGCGGGCGGTCGGAGCACTCCGCGATCACCTGGTCGAGCCAGCCGATCGCGCGGCTCGTGCCGTACGCCAGTTCGGTGGCCAGCGCCGCGTCACGGCCGCTGATCCGCCGTTCCCGCAACAGGCCCGGCAGGACGAGGTTGGCGTACGCGTCGCGGTCACGCACCGCACGCAACGTGTCCAGCGCCGCACGACGTGCCGGATCCTCCATCGGCGGGCGCGGCGCGGACGGCTCACGGCGGCGCGGCGGGTGCGCGCGCCGGGGCCGGGACGGTCGGTGCGTCAAGACAATCGTTCTCCTTGCTCGACCCGGGCGCCGCGCGCCCAGTCGGTCGCAGCCATCTTCTTCTTGCCCGGCGCCTGGACGTCGCCCAGCTGCACGGGATGCGTCGCGGTGCCGACGAGCACGCGCTTGCGTTCCACCCTGATCTCACCCGGCGCGAGTGCCTCGGCGCCGGTCGGCGTGACCGGACCGAGCTTGAGCCGTTCGCCCCGGAACTGCGCCCACGCGCCCGGATCCGGGGTGACCGCGCGAACCAGCCGGTCGACCGCTACCGCCGGCGTGGTCAGGTCGAGGTGCCCGTCGTCGGGAGTGATCTTGGACGCGTAGCTGACGCCGTCGGCGTGCTGCTGCTCGACCGCGTTGACCGTACCGTCCTCGATCCCGTCCAACGTGGACACCATGAGCTCGGCACCGGCCACGGCGAGCCGGTCGAGCAGGATCCCGGCGGTGTCCTGCGGCCGGATCGGCTCGGTCAGCACCCCGAAAACCGGTCCGGCGTCGAGTTCCTTGACGATCCGGAACGTGCTCGCGCCGGTGATCTCGTCACCCGCGCGGATCGCGGCCTGCACCGGCGCGGCACCACGCCACGCGGGCAGCAGCGAGAAGTGCAGGTTCACCCAACCGTGTACGGGGATGTCCAGCGCGACCTGGGGCAGAAGCGCGCCGTACGCGACGACCGGGCAGCAGTCCGGGGCGAGCTCGGTCAACCGGTCGAGGAACTCGGGTTGCTTGACCCGCTGCGGCATGAGCACCTCGATGCCGTGCTCGTCGGCCAGCGCGCCGACCGGCGAGCGGACGACGTGCCGGCCGCGCCCAGCCGGGGCGTCCGGCCTGGTCACCACGGCGACGACCTCGTGGCGCGGCGACTCGATCAGCGCCTTGAGCGTGGGCACCGCGGGTTGCGGGGTGCCGGCGAAGACCAGCCGCATGTCAGAAGCCCCCGAACAACGCGTGCGGGTCCTGCTTGATCGTCGGCATCGAACCGGTGAACCAGGACGCCTGGCGGATCTCCCCCATCGCCCGCTTGCGGGTCTCCGGGTCGAGCCGGTCGAGGAACAGCACACCGTCGAGGTGGTCGGACTCGTGCTGGATGCACCGGGCGAGCAGGTCGGAGCCCGCCACCTCGATCGGTTCGCCGTACATGTTCCACCCGGCGGCGACGATGTTGCGCATCCGCCGCGTCTCCCAGGTGAAGCCGGGGATGGACAGGCAGCCCTCGTCGCCGTCCTGGCACTCGTCGTCGATCGCGTTCCACGTCGGGTTCACCATGTGCCCGACGAAGCCGTCGCAGTGGTACGTGAACACCCGCAGGCCCACCCCCAGCTGCGGGGCGGCGAGCCCGGCGCCGCCCTGCGACTCCATGGTGTCCCACAGGTCCTTGACGAGCGTACGCAGCTCCTTGTCGAACTCGACGACCTCGTCGGCGCGCGTGCGCAGCACCGGGTCACCGAAAAGCCTGATCGGTTGGATGGTCACGACGGTCGATTCTACGGCGGGGCGGACTCGTCCGGAGCCCGCCCAGCCGACGCGCTACTGGACGCGCACGCGCGGGCTGCCGCCACCGGGGGTGGTGGTGCTGCCGGTGACCCGCTGGCCGGTCGACTTCTGGAACGTGACGTCCCAATCGCCCGTCGGGCGTTCCATCCGCACGCCGTCGACGGTCAGCCCGGTGGTGTCGTTGGCCAGGAAGGCGGGCCTGCCGTCGGGCTTCTGGAAACTCACTGTGCTGGTGAGGAATCTGACGTTCTTGGCGTGCCGGACCCAGAACGCGTATGCGGGGCGGGCACCGAACGTGCGCGGCGGGTACGCGGTCGAGCTCTCCGGCGGCACGCGGTCGGCGTCGGATGCCGGGTGGCCGCCGGGGAAGTCGAGGTCGACGTTCTCCAGCGTGATGTTCTCGATCGGCGATTCCGTCCGCCCGGTGATCGTCGCGGAGTACTCGTCGTCGCCGGCGACGTCGCGTGGTGTGGTCAGGTTCGTGCCGGTGATGTTCTTCAGCGTGATGTCGCGGATCCTGCCCGCGGGCGGGTTGCCTGGGCAGCGCGAGCGTTTGCCGACGTGCATGAAGATCGCCGACGCCGTCCGGCTGAGCCTGATGTCGTCGTACGTGATGTTCTCGATCGTGGCGCCGTCCATCGACACGATGCCGATGCCCGCCTTGCCCGCACCGGTCACGTCGAGGTTCCTGAACTGGACGTCGCGGAACGCGCCGCAGGTCTCGGAGCCGAACTGCAGCGCGTTGTTCTCGGTGGACAGGATCGTCGAGTCCCGCACGACCGCCTTCCCGGTCGGGAAGGTGCGGCCGAGCGCGTAGTCGCTCTTGAACACCACCGCGTCGTCGCTCGCCTCGATCCGGGAGTGGGCGATCTCCACGTCCGAGGTGTTGATGATGTTGAACGCGTCCCGGTCGTCGGCGCTGAGGATCTTCGTGTTGAGCATTTTCACGCCGGTGCAGCCGTTGATCAGGATGGCGAAGTGGCCGCCCTGCCGGAACGTGATGTCCTGGAACCGCAGGTTGCGGCAGTACTTCAGGCTCAGCGCCTTGTCCGCCTGCCCCTGTTCGGGGTCGCCGGTGATCAGGTTGTTGTCGCCGTCGATCGTGCCCGCGCCGGTGAACGCGATGTTCTCGACGTTCTCGCCGAAGACGAGCGCGTTGCGGAAATGGCTGTGCCCGTAGTCCTGGTACTCGTCCCACTCGTTCGGTTCGGCCCGGTCCATGCCGTCCGCGGCGGCGAGCAGCGTCGCACCGGCGTTGAGGTTGAGCGTCACGTTGCTTTTCAGGTGGATGGTCCGCGACCGGTAGCGGCCGGGTGGGAAGTCCACCACGCCACCGCCCGCCGCGTTGGCGGCGTTGATCGCCTTGTCGATGGCGTCGTCGTCATGGGTGCTGCCGTTGCCGACGGCGCCGTAGGACCTGACGTTGAACACCGGCGCCGCCTCGGCAGCGGGCACTGTCAGCCCCGCCACGATGACGCTCGCAAGGACCAGCGTGCCGATTCTCGCCATGAGCACTCCTCGTCTGCGTAGACGTGTCACTCTCGCGGCGGCATGAAAACGTTTACGAAACGTACATTAGCGGTCTCCGGCACCGGTCACAAGCGTTCGACGACGGTCGCGTTCGCCAGGCCACCCGCCTCACACATGGTCTGCAGGCCATACCTGCCGCCCGTCTGCTCGAGCACCGACAACAGCGTGGTCATCAACCGCGCGCCACTCGCGCCCAACGGGTGCCCGATCGCGGTCGCGCCACCGTTCACGTTGACCTTCGCCAGGTCCGCGCCGGTTTCCGCCTGCCAGGCCAGCACGACGCTGGCGAAGGCCTCGTTGACCTCGAAGGCGTCGATGTCCGCCAGCCGCAGCCCGGCCCGGTCGAGGACCTTCGCGGTCGCCGGGATGACGCCGGTCAGCATCAGCAGCGGATCGTCGCCGACGACGGCGAAGCTGTGCAGCCGCGCACGGGGTTCGAGGCCGAGGCGCTGGGCCGTCTCGCTGCTGGTGATCAGCACGGCGGCGGCGCCGTCGTTGATCGGCGACGAGTTGCCCGCGGTGACGTGCCAGCCGATCCGCGGGAACCGTTCGGCCCAGTAGTCGTCGTGGAAAGCCGGTTTCAGGCCACTGAGGACGTCCACAGTGGTCGACGGCCGGACCGACTCGTCGAATCGCACCTCGTCGGCGCCGATCTTGAGCGGCACGACGTCCCGGTCGAACCGGCCGTCCCGCCACGCGGCGGCGGCCCGCTGGTGCGAGGTGGCCGCGAACTCGTCGAGCCTGCTCCGGCCCAGATCCCACTCGGCCGCGATCAACTCGGCACTGATGCCTTGCGGCACAAGGCCTTCAGGGTACCGCGCGGCGACACTCGGGCCGAGGAAGTCGCGGCCGTCGCGCTGGCTGCCGATCGGCACGTGGCTCATCGCCTCGATCCCGGACGCGATCACGACGTCGTACGCGCCGGCGATCACGCCTTGGGCGGCGAAGTGGATCGCCTGCTGACTGCTGCCACACTGCCGGTCGACGGTCACCGCGGGCACGGACTCCGGCAACCCCGCGGCCAGCGCCGCCCACCGCGCGGTGTTGCCGCTCTGCTCGCCGATCTGGCCGACCGCGCCGGAGATCACGTCGTCGACCAGCGCCGGATCGATGCCGGTGCGGTCAAGCAACGCACGGATGGCGTGGGCGTGCAGGTCGACGGGGTGCACACCGGCGAGAGCGCCACCGGCCTTGCCCTTGCCGATCGGTGTGCGGACGGCGTCGACGATCACAGCGTCCCTCATGGCCAACCTCCCTGTTGACTTGCTTCAAGCAAGCGTACTTCTTGTAGGCTTGCTCCGAGCAAGTCAATGTGAGGAGCGTCCCGTGTTGCGCCAGGACTGGTCGGACCACCCGTGCCCGATAGCACGATCACTCGACGTGGTCGGGGATCCGTGGGTGCTGCTCGTCCTGCGCGAGGCCCTGCTCGGCACGACGCGGTTCGAGAAGTTCCGCGTGATCCTGGAAGTCGCGGACAACGTGCTGTCCCGGCGCCTGGCCAAGATGGTCGACGCGGGCCTGCTGCGCCGCTCCCAGTACCGCGGCAGACAACGCACCCACGACGAGTACGTGATCACCGACGCGGGAGCAGACCTGCTGCCGGTGCTCGACGCACTGGCCCAGTGGGGTGAGCGGTACACGCAAGCACCCGTCCGCCACATGGAGATGTCCATCGCGCACCGGGACCGCGACCACACGAGCACCAGCGCGACCGTCTGCAGCGCCTGCGGCGAACCGCTTACGGCCACTGACCGGATCTACCAACGCCAGTGGGCTGGCTCTGGCTCGTAGTCGGTGGTGACGTGGAGCGGTGGTCAGGGCAGGAGGACGCACTCGGTGAGCTTCACGTCGTTATCTGCGGCTGGTGTCAGCAGGGTGGCGAAGCCGCGGATCAGGCTGGCGTGACGGGCGGTCGTGACGGGCGCTCGCCTTCGGCGCGGCCCTGGTTGCGGTAGCGGACCAGCAGGTTGGCGCTGCCGGTGCAGCCCGATTCGCGGATCTCCGCGAGCAGCAGGGTGGCAGGGGACCGCGGGGTCGGCCGCGCCGCAGGCCCGCAGGTGGTCACGGTAGGGGCGACCAGGGTGGGGCGGTAGGTCGGGGTGACGCGCAGGGCCTGGGGTTCGGGCATGCGGGCGTAGCGTGTGACCGTGTTCAGGGCCAGGTCGAGGCGGCGGGAGCAGGCGAGCAGACCGACCCCGTGGCCGGGTAGATCGTGGATCTCGTTCCAGCGTTCGCGGGTGGTCTGCTCGTGAACGCCGCCGGGGCGGGGCGGGTTGACGGCGGCCCAGCATCCGGCGTGCGCGCGGACCTCGAGCAGGACCTTGTCGCAGGGAGTGCGCCACAGGTGCCATCCACCGACTACGAGCCAGAGCCAGTGGGCGGACACACCCAGCAGGTGACCGGCGCTTCCCAGCACCGGTCACCTGGCGTGCGTCAGCCGATGCCTTGGTGCACCGCTGTCATCAGTTCACCGTTGGCCGTGTCGCCGTCCATCGACCAGATCATCGCGCCGCCGAGGCCGTTGGCGGTGATCCAGGCGGTCTTCCTGGCGATCTCGGCCGGGTCGTCGAACGTCCAGAACGTACTGCCGTTGAACAGCCACGCGTGCCCGGAAACGGCGTCCCGGTGCAGTTGGTAGCCGCTGTTGAGCAACGGCTTGATCAGCTTGTAGTCCTCGATGCCCTTCTCGTACCGTCCGGGCGCGCCGTCCGTTGCCTTCTGGTGCAGGCCGTTGTTGGCGTTGGTCACGCCCGTCCAACCGCGGCTGTAGAACGGCACACCGAGCACAAGCCGGTTGGCCGGTGCTCCGCGACTGGTCCACGCGTTCGTGGCGATCTCGACGCTGTACGGCTTCGGGCCGGGGTCGTTGGCGGGCAGGCGCAGCGCGGACTGGTTGTTGGTCACCGGGTCCCATGCGCCGTGCAGGTCGTAACCCTGCAGGGTCGCGAAGTCGAGCGAGTCGAAGATCCGGTTCACCTCGAAGCCCGCGACCACCTTGTCCGGGTCGGCGGGCAGGAACGCGGTCAGCTCGTAGTGCTTGCCGGTCGTGGCCCCGTAGGCGTCGAGCTGACGGCGCCACTCCTGGACGAGCAG